>NZ_JAZGPX010000002.1:0-4908647 GCF_052217105.1 Yersinia sp. 2553 StPb PI
GCGGTGGTATTGACTGAGGCTGACTTACCTTTCTGTAAATCTGCAGCTCTAGTGGTTAAAAATCCGTATTTAACCTATGCACGTATGGCTCAGATAATGGATACCACACCTCAACCGGCCCAGGATATTGCACCGAGTGCAGTTATCGCTCCACTGGTAACGTTGGGAGAGAAGGTTTCTATCGGTGCAAATGCAGTGATAGAGTCCGGTGTTGTGCTAGGCGATAATGTGGTTATCGGTGCTGGCTGCTTTATTGGCAAGAATACTCACATTGGTGCTGGTAGCCGTTTGTGGGCCAATGTTTCCGTTTATCATGAAGTTGTTATTGGGCAGAACTGCTTGATTCAATCCGGTACGGTCATTGGTGCAGATGGTTTTGGTTATGCAAATGATCGTGGTAATTGGATAAAAATTCCACAGCTCGGTTCAGTGCATATTGGTGACCGTGTTGAGATTGGCGCTTGTACCACGATTGACCGTGGTGCACTAGATAATACCATTATTGGTAATGGCGTCATCATTGATAACCAATGTCAGATTGCACATAACGTTGTGATTGGCGACAATACCGCAGTTGCGGGTGGTGTTATCATGGCAGGCAGTCTGAAAGTTGGCCGCTATTGTATGATAGGCGGCGCGAGTGTGATCAATGGTCATATGGAGATTTGTGACAAAGTCACCATCACCGGAATGGGAATGGTGATGCGCCCAATCACTGAACCTGGGTTATACTCCTCCGGCATTCCGTTACAACCAAATAAAGTTTGGCGCAAGACCGCTGCTTTAGTGATGAATATCGATGGAATTAATAAACGCTTAAAAGCTATTGAGCGTAAAATCGATAAAGAGTAGTCACTCAAGACTGATACTCTGAGTCAATAATTAAGCTTATTGGCAAGTGATGCCAAAAGTAGATACTTAAAGAAATTGGTGTCGCAGCCTGACAAAATAAATCAATCTTGATGAACTTATGTGGTCAAGTGATTCAGGTAAATACGTGCAGTTACGCCGTTGTTGCGTCAAGTTCGAAGGGTATACAGAGTTCCTAATTTGCGGCCTGCCTAATGCCTCCCTTTTGGGGCAGTGCAGGCCGTGTTGTTGATAGCATTAGTTTTTTAGACAGGAAGAGTATTTTGACTACTGACACTCATACTCTGCATATTGAAGAGATTTTGGATCTACTCCCGCACCGTTTTCCGTTCTTGCTGGTAGATCGTGTCCTTGATTTCGAAGAAGGAAAATTTCTGCGTGCAGTGAAGAACGTCTCTTTCAACGAGCCATTTTTCCAAGGCCATTTCCCGGGTAAACCTATCTTCCCAGGCGTGCTGATTTTAGAGGCGATGGCGCAGGCGACCGGTATCTTGGCATTTAAAAGCCGCGGTAAACTTGAGCCGGGTGAACTTTATTATTTTGCTGGCATTGATGAAGCTCGCTTCAAACGTCCGGTAGTGCCTGGTGATCAAATGATCATGGAAGTTCAGTTCGTTAAAGAACGCCGTGGTCTGACCCGTTTTACTGGTGTTGCGAAAGTCGATGGTGAAATCGTCTGTACTGCCACGATGATGTGTGCTCGTAGCAGACCAGTAACCCCACCAGCAGAAGCTGTTGTTGCAAAGTCTGTTGTTGTCGAACCCGCAGTTAAGGAGTCCTGATACGTGATTGACAAAACCGCCATTATCCATCCAAGTTCTATCGTCGAAGAAGGTGCCATTATTGGTGCCGGCGTTCGTATTGGCCCCTTCTGCTTTGTCGGATCTCAGGTGGAAATTGGCGCTGGCACGGAACTGAAATCCCATGTCGTCGTTAATGGTGTAACCAAGATTGGCTGTGACAATCAGATTTACCAATTTGCCTCCATTGGTGAGGCGAATCA
This sequence comes from Yersinia sp. 2553 StPb PI, assembly GCF_052217105.1. Taxonomy (NCBI): domain Bacteria; kingdom Pseudomonadati; phylum Pseudomonadota; class Gammaproteobacteria; order Enterobacterales; family Yersiniaceae; genus Yersinia; species Yersinia sp. 2553 StPb PI. The sequence continues at coordinate 1,874 of NZ_JAZGPX010000002.1, forward strand.
GGATCTGAAATATGCAGGCGAGCCTACTCGCGTTGAGATCGGTTCGCGTAACCGTATCCGTGAAAGCGTATCTATCCACCGTGGTACGGTCCAAGGTGGTGGATTAACTAAAGTAGGCAGCGACAATTTGCTGATGATTAATGCCCATATCGCCCATGACTGTATCATTGGTGATCGTTGCATTCTTGCGAACAATGCAACTTTGGGTGGTCATGTGGAAATTGACGATTTTGCCATCATTGGCGGAATGACGGCTATCCATCAATTCTGCGTGATTGGTGCGCATGTGATGGTGGGCGGTTGTTCAGGCGTTGCTCAGGATGTGCCTCCTTATGTCATTGCTCAGGGCAACCATGCAACACCATTTGGTATCAATATTGAAGGGTTAAAACGTCGCGGTTTTGACAAAGAATCACTTCATGCGATCCGTAATGCTTACAAGTTGTTGTACCGCAGTGGTCGGACGCTGGATGAAGTGAAACCAGAAATTGCCGAATTGGCGGAGCAGGTTCCGGCGGTTAAGGCATTCAGTGATTTCTTTGCGCGCTCTACTCGCGGCATTATTCGCTAACTTATGCAAAATAGCCCATTAGCTGTTGATTGTCCGTCGAATACCGGGCGTCCTTTAACTATCGGTTTAGTCGCCGGAGAAACTTCTGGCGACATCTTAGGCGCTGGGTTGATTCGTGCGCTGAAAGCTCAGGTTCCCGATGCCCGCTTTGTTGGTGTTGCTGGGCCGTTGATGCAAGCTGAGGGATGTGAAGCCTGGTATGAGATGGAAGAGTTGGCAGTGATGGGCGTTGTTGAAGTATTAGAACGCTTGCCACGGTTACTCAAGATCCGCAAAGATCTGACCCAACGCTTTAGTGAACTCTCCCCAGATGTTTTCGTGGGTATCGATGCGCCTGATTTCAATATCACCCTCGAAGGGCGTTTGAAACAGCGTGGCATCCGAACCATTCATTATGTCAGCCCCTCTGTTTGGGCCTGGCGACAAAAACGCGTTTTCAAAATTGGTAAAGCGACCGATATGGTGTTGGCTTTTCTTCCTTTTGAAAAAGCGTTTTACGATCGTTTCAATGTTCCATGTCGCTTTATTGGTCATACCATGGCTGATGCCATGCCTTTAATCCCTGATAAGCAAGCGGCAAGAACAGAATTGGGGATTGCGTTACATGCGCCATGTCTGGCCCTGTTGCCGGGTAGTCGCCATTCAGAAGTGGAAATGCTCAGTGCCGATTTTCTGCGTACTGCTGCCATCTTGAGGCAACAGCTGCCTGAGCTGGAAGTGCTGGTTCCATTGGTTAACAGCAAGCGTCGTGAGCAGTTCGAACGAATTAAAGCTGAAATTGCCCCTGACTTATCCGTCCATTTATTAGATGGCAATGCCCGGGTGGCGATGATTGCCAGTGATGCTACCTTGCTCGCCTCGGGCACTGCGGCGTTGGAATGCATGTTGGCTAAATGCCCCATGGTGGTAGGTTATCGTATGAAACCCTTCACTTTCTGGTTAGCAGAACGATTAGTTAAAACACCTTATGTCTCATTACCGAATCTGTTGGCAGGCGAAGAGCTGGTGACAGAATTGTTGCAGCAAGAGTGCCAACCACAAACATTAGCCGATGCATTGTTACCGCTATTACAAGGTGGTGATGCAGTTGAGGCGTTAAAAGAACGTTTCCTGATTTTGCATCAGAGCATCCGTTGTGGCGCGGATGAACAGGCAGCACAGGCGGTATTGGAGTTAGCAGGTCGATGACAGATATTTTTATATACCCGCAGGCGAATTTTATTGCCGGTGTGGATGAAGTTGGCCGTGGCCCATTAGTGGGGGCTGTTGTCACTGCGGCGGTTATTCTCGATCCGACACGGCCAATTGTCGGTTTGGCAGACTCGAAAAAACTGAGTGAGAAGCGGCGTCTATCACTTTATGACGAAATTACGGATAAGGCCCTGTCCTGGAGCCTTGGTCGCGCTGAGCCAGAAGAGATTGATCACCTAAATATATTGCATGCAACAATGCTGGCAATGCAAAGAGCGGTAGCAGGATTACATATCACACCCGATTATGTGTTGATTGATGGTAATCGCTGTCCAAAACTGGCGATGCCGTCATTAGCCGTTGTAAAAGGGGACAGCCGAGTTGCAGAGATCAGTGCCGCCTCTATTCTGGCTAAAGTGACCCGTGATCGTGAAATGACTGAACTGGATCTCATTTTCCCCGAGTATGGTTTTGCGCAGCACAAAGGCTACCCGACAGCATTCCACCTGGAGCGGCTGGCAGCACTAGGCGCAACTGAGCACCATCGGCGCAGCTTTGGCCCGGTTAAGCGCGTGCTAGGGCTGATATAAGCCGGTATTGTCGCTGAAAGACACTCATAGTTATGATGCCCTCAGACACTCTGTTCTGCGGGTGTGATTCAATCCACTAATTTCTGGTATCTGGATATGGCCGAACCTCGTTTTGTCCACCTGCGTGTTCACAGCGATTACTCCATGATCGATGGATTAGCCAAGATTGGACCCTTGGTGAAGAGAGCTGCTGCATTAGGTATGCCCGCTCTGGCCATTACTGACTTCACTAACCTTTGTGGTTTGGTGAAATTCTACGGTAGCGCCCACGGTGCTGGGATTAAACCCATCATTGGCGCAGATTTCTACGTGCAAAGTGAAATCTTGGGTGATGAGTTGGCTCACCTTACTGTGTTGGCACGCAATAATGAAGGTTATCAAAACCTTACCTTATTGATCTCCGAAGCTTATCAACGTGGTTATGGCGCAGCTGGTCCGATAATTGATCGCGATTGGCTGATCAAGCATAAAGAGGGGCTGATTCTGCTATCCGGTGGCCGGATGGGGGATGTCGGCAAGTTTATGCTGCGCGGTAATCAGACTCAGGTTGATCAGTGTCTTGAGTTTTATCAAGAGCATTTCCCTGACAGTTACTATTTGGAGCTAATCCGTACCGGTCGGCCAGACGAAGAGAACTATCTTCATGCGGCAGTCGCGCTAGCGACTGAGCGCGGCCTGCCAGTTGTTGCGACCAATGATGTGCGTTTTATCGTTGAGTCTGACTTTGACGCCCATGAGATCCGCGTTGCTATTCATGACGGTTTTACATTGGTTGATCCTAAGCGGCCTAAAAATTATAGTCCTCAGCAGTTTATGCGCGATGAAGAACAGATGTGTGAGCTGTTCGCGGATATTCCTGAAGCGCTGCTCAACAGTGTTGAAATAGCCAAACGTTGTAACGTCACCATCCGCCTTGGGGAATACTTTCTACCGCAGTTCCCTACCGGTGAGATGAGCACGGAAGATTTTTTGGTAGAAAAATCAAAGCAAGGTTTGGAAGAACGGTTGGAATTCCTCTTCCCCGACTCGCAAGTGCGGGCGCAAAAACGGCCAGAGTATGACGAGCGGCTCGATATTGAGCTAAAAGTTATCAACCAGATGGGATTCCCTGGTTACTTCTTGATAGTAATGGAATTTATCCAGTGGTCTAAAGATAATGGTGTTCCGGTAGGGCCAGGGCGAGGCTCAGGTGCAGGCTCTCTGGTGGCATATGCGCTCAAGATTACCGATCTGGATCCGCTGGAATTTGACCTGCTGTTCGAACGTTTTCTCAACCCTGAACGTGTATCAATGCCCGACTTCGACGTTGACTTCTGTATGGAGAAACGTGATCTGGTGATTGAACATGTGGCCGAAATGTATGGACGCGATGCAGTTTCTCAGATTATTACCTTCGGTACGATGGCTGCCAAAGCGGTTATCCGCGATGTGGGTCGCGTGCTGGGCCACCCTTATGGTTTTGTCGATCGTATCTCAAAATTGGTGCCACCAGATCCTGGAATGACGCTGGAAAAAGCCTTTGCCGCTGAACCGCAACTTCCTGAAATTTATGAAGCCGATGAAGAGGTTAGGGCGCTGATTGATATGGCGCGTAAGCTGGAGGGGGTAACACGTAACGCTGGGAAACACGCCGGTGGGGTGGTTATTGCTCCGACCAAAATTACTGATTTTGCACCGCTATATTGTGATGCGGAAGGCAAAAACCCGGTTACTCAGTTCGATAAAAATGATGTGGAATATGCCGGTCTGGTGAAGTTCGACTTCCTCGGTTTGCGTACGCTAACTATCATTAATTGGGCGCTGGAGATGATCAATGCCAAGCGCGCCAAAACTGGGCTAGAACCGATAGATATCGCCTCTATTCCGCTGGAAGATAAGCAAAGCTTCGATATGCTGCAACGTTCGGAAACGACAGCAGTATTCCAGCTTGAATCCCGAGGTATGAAGGATCTTATCAAGCGGCTGAAGCCAGACTGCTTCGAGGATATGATAGCTCTGGTGGCATTATTCCGCCCCGGTCCGCTGCAATCAGGGATGGTAGATAACTTTATTGACCGTAAACATGGTCGTGAAGCACTGTCCTATCCTGATATCGAATGGCAACATGAATCCCTGAAGCCTGTACTGGAGCCGACCTATGGCATCATCCTGTATCAGGAACAGGTTATGCAGATTGCGCAGGTTCTGTCTGGTTACTCCCTTGGCGGCGCGGATATGTTGCGTCGAGCTATGGGTAAGAAAAACCCAGCAGAGATGGCAAAACAGCGTTCGGTATTCGAAGATGGGGCCAAAAGTCAGGGCGTTGACGGTGAATTGGCGATAAAAATCTTTGACTTGGTAGAGAAGTTTGCCGGTTATGGTTTTAACAAATCTCACTCCGCTGCTTATGCTTTGGTGTCCTACCAGACGTTGTGGTTAAAAGCACATTATCCGGCTGAATTTATGGCTGCGGTAATGACCGCCGATATGGATAACACCGATAAAGTCGTTGGCCTGGTTGATGAATGTTGGCGTATGGGGCTGAAGATTCTGCCACCAGAAATTAACAGTGGCCTGTATCACTTCCATGTAAATGATGAGGGTGAAATTGTTTACGGGATTGGTGCTATCAAGGGGGTTGGTGAGGCGCCGATCGACGCGATACTGGAGGCGCGTAAAGAGGGCGGTCACTTCAAAGATTTGTTTGATTTATGTGCCCGCGTCGATACGAAAAAGCTGAATCGGCGGATATTAGAAAAGTTAATCATGTCCGGTGCTTTTGACCGTTTGGGGCCGCACCGTGCCGCATTAATGAGCTCCTTAGGCGAAGCGTTAAAAGCCGCAGACCAACATGCGAAAGCAGAGGCCATTGGTCAGGCCGATATGTTTGGCGTATTGGCTGATGCACCTGAGCAGGTTGAGCAATCTTATGCTAATGTGCCGCGGTGGCAGGAACAAATTGTTTTAGACGGTGAGCGGGAAACGCTGGGGTTATACCTAACCGGCCACCCGATTACTCAATATCTAAAGGAAATCGAACGTTATGCTGGCGGGCTGCGTTTGAAAGATATGCATCCGACGGATCGGGGCAAAATGACCACTGCGGTAGGGCTGGTAATCGCTGCAAGGGTTATGGTAACAAAACGCGGGAATCGCATTGGTATTTGTACTTTGGATGACCGCTCCGGGCGTCTGGAGGTGATGCTATTCACCGATGCATTGGAAAAATATCAGCATTTATTGGAAAAAGACCGTATCCTGATAGCCACTGGACAGGTCAGCTTTGATGACTTTAGTGGTGGACTTAAAATGACCGCCCGTGAGTTAATGGACATCAGTGAAGCTCGTGAAAAATATGCCCGTGGGCTTGCTATATCGCTGACCGACAGGCAAATTGATGACCAGCTTTTGAACCGTCTCCGTCAGTCGTTGGAACCCCATCGAGCGGGGACGATCCCAGTGCATCTTTATTACCAACGGGAAGATGCTCGCGCCCGGCTGCGGTTTGGAGCCACATGGCGCGTGACGCCCACCGATCGCTTATTGATAGATTTGCGAACGCTGGTAGGTAATGAGCAGGTGGAACTGGAATTTGACTAAAATAGGAATGCTATGAGTCTGAATTTTCTTGATTTTGAACAGCCGATTGCAGAGCTGGAAGCGAAAATTGACTCGCTGACTGCAGTCAGCCGTCAAGACGAAAAATTAGATATTAATCTGGATGAAGAGGTCCAGCGTCTGCGTGAGAAAAGTGTTGAGCTGACGCGGAAAATTTTCTCGGACCTCGGCGCATGGCAGATTGCCCAACTGGCACGCCACCCTCGTCGTCCTTATACCCTGGATTATATCGCTAATATCTTTACTGATTTCGAAGAACTGGCGGGAGATCGCGCTTATGCCGACGACAAAGCTATTGTCGGTGGTATTGCTCGTCTGGATGGTCGCCCGGTGATGATCATTGGTCATCAAAAAGGCCGTGAAACCAAAGAAAAAATTCGCCGTAACTTTGGTATGCCAGCGCCTGAAGGTTATCGTAAGGCACTGCGTCTGATGGAGATGGCTGAGCGCTTTAAGCTGCCAATCATTACTTTCATTGATACACCGGGGGCATATCCTGGTGTTGGCGCAGAAGAGCGTGGTCAATCTGAAGCCATCGCACGTAACCTGCGTGAGATGTCACGCCTGAGTGTTCCTATCGTCTGTACCGTTATTGGTGAAGGTGGCTCAGGCGGCGCATTAGCCATTGGTGTTGGCGATAAAGTGAATATGCTGCAATACAGCACCTATTCCGTTATCTCCCCAGAGGGCTGTGCATCTATTCTGTGGAAAAGTGCTGATAAAGCACCGTTAGCCGCAGAGGCCATGGGTATTACGGCTCATCGTCTGAAAGAATTAAAGATGATTGACTCGGTTATCCCTGAACCTTTAGGCGGCGCACACCGTGATTACATCACTATTGCTGCTGCTTTGAAGGCGCAACTGTTGGCTGATCTTAGTGATCTGGATGTTTTGAATGACGAAGAATTATTGAATCGTCGTTATCAGCGTCTGATGAATTACGGTTATTGCTGATTAAGCATGCCCGATTTATTGGGCATCGCAGAGAAATATTGAAATCCGGCTCATATATTATGAGCCGGATTTTTTACTTATAGATTCTGAGTCATAATATCTAACCCCATAATAATTTTGGCAAAAATTTAATTTCATGTTGTTATAGGTAATTGGCGAACAATATGAGGATTCACCGATGAATATCATCGCAATCATGGGGCCGATGGGGGTTTACTACAAAGATGAACCTATTCGTGAGTTAAACGATGCCCTGCTGGCTAAAGGTTTTCAGTTGATCTACCCTCAGGATCGTGGTGATCTGCTTAAACTGATCGAGCATAATGCGCGGATTATTGGTGTGATTTTCGATTGGGACCAGCACAGTAATGAGCTTTGCACTGAAATTAATGATCTGAACGAATATCTCCCACTTTACGCATTTATCAATACGACCTCCTCATTGGATGTCAGTTTGAATGAAATGCGCATGGCTCTTTATTTCTTTGAATATACGTTAAATGCGGCAGATGATATTGCCCAGCATATTGAACAATATACCGCTGAGTATATGGATAGCATCACTCCGCCGCTAACCAAGGCGTTATTTAATTACGTCAAAGAAGGGAAATATACCTTCTGTACGCCGGGGCATATGGCGGGGACGGCATTTCAAAAAAGCCCGGTAGGCAGCTTATTCTATGATTTCTTTGGTGCTAACACCCTCAAGGCTGATGTGTCGATTTCAGTGACTGAACTCGGATCACTATTAGACCACAGTGGCCCGCATCTGGAAGCCGAAGAGTATATTGCCCGTACTTTCAATGCTGAGCAGAGTTATATGGTGACGAACGGGACATCAACGGCAAATAAAATCATTGGCATGTATTCGTCCCCTTCGGGCAGTACGGTATTGATTGACCGTAATTGTCATAAGTCTCTGACACATCTTTTGATGATGACCAATATCATTCCGCTATATTTGCGCCCGGCCCGTAATGCTTACGGTATTTTGGGCGGCATCCCGCAGCACGAATTTACGCGCGAATCTATTACTGAGAAAATTGCACAAACCAAGAATGCCAGCTGGCCAGTGCATGCGGTGATAACGAACTCAACCTATGATGGGCTGCTCTATAATACTGATTATATTAAGCAGACACTGGACGTCCCTTCAATTCACTTTGATTCCGCCTGGGTGCCTTATACCAATTTCCATGAGATCTATGAAGGGAAAAGTGGCATGAGCGGGGAACGGATTGCGGGTAAAGTTTTCTATGAAACGCAATCGACACATAAATTGTTGGCCGCATTCTCTCAAGCTTCGATGATTCATATTAAAGGTGATTACAATGAAGGCACTTTTAACGAAGCTTATATGATGCATACCACCACCTCTCCGAATTACGGCATTGTGGCATCAATGGAAACTGCCGCAGCAATGATGCGTGGTAAACCGGGCAGGCGCATGATTATGCGCTCCATTGAGCGTGCGATGCATTTTCGCAAAGAAGTTCGCCGTTTACGTTTACAAAGTGACAACTGGTTCTTTGATGTCTGGCAGCCAGAAGATATTGACGAAATAGCCTGTTGGCCGTTGCAACCGGGGCAAAAGTGGCATGGCTTTAGTAATGCGGATGCAGACCATATGTATCTGGATCCGATCAAAGTGACCATCCTGACGCCGGGTATGAGCAGTGAGGGGGAACTTGAAGACGAAGGGATCCCTGCGGCATTAGTCGCTAAATTTCTCGATGAACGCGGCATTGTGGTAGAGAAAACCGGGCCATATAATTTACTGTTCCTGTTCAGTATTGGCATTGATAAAACCAAGTCGATGAGCTTATTACGCGGCCTCACTGAATTTAAACGCGCTTATGATCTTAACTTGCGGGTTAAAAATATGCTGCCGGATCTGTTTGCTGAAGATCCCGATTTTTACCGCCATATGCGCATTCAGGAGTTGGCCGCCGGTATCCACCAATTGATCCGTAAACACGACTTGCCCCGTTTGATGCGTCAGTCTTTTGATGTACTGCCAGAGATGAAACTCACGCCGTATGACATGTTCCAACAGCAGATTCGCGGTAATATAGCGGCCTGCGAAATGCGTGATTTGATAGGCAAAGTCGTGGCCAACATGATCCTGCCTTACCCACCGGGGGTACCGTTGGTTATGCCAGGTGAAATGATCAGTGAAGAGAGCCGCGCAGTCTTGGACTTCCTGCTGATGCTGTGTGCCATTGGCGCGCATTACCCTGGGTTTGAAACCGACATTCACGGAGCTAAACGTGATGATGATGGTCGCTATTGGGTCAATGTGCTGAAGACAAATGATTAAACTGGAGTAATACATGTTAGCAATACGTCAGATACATCATATTGCAATCATTGGCTCAGATTATCAGGTCAGTAAAAAATTCTACTGTGAGGTGCTGGGGTTCAGCTTGATAAGCGAGGTCTATCGTGAAGAACGCGACTCATGGAAAGCTGATTTAGCCTTAAATGGGCAATATACTATCGAGTTGTTTTCTTTTCCCTCCCCGTCAACACGGCCTAGCCGCCCAGAGGCTTGTGGTTTACGTCACCTGGCTTTTCAGGTTGATAATATTGAGCAGGCAGTCAGTGAACTGGGGGCTACCGGTGTGATTTGCGAAGCGGTTCGCATTGATCCCTATACCCAAGCACGTTTTACTTTCTTTACTGATCCAGATGGTTTACCTCTGGAGCTATACGAAATAACGCTGGAATGACATGAACTCAGCCACCTTTATGCCTAATGTGTTACTCAATCCTTTGTTCGCACAATTGGGTGATCATCGCCATGTGCTGGTGGGGTTCAGTGGTGGGTTGGATTCCAGTGTATTACTGCATTTATTGGTTAGCCTGCGCCAACAATTGCTCCCTGAGCTGAAAGTTCGTGCGATTCATATTCATCACGGATTAAACCCATTGGCAGACAGTTGGGTAAAACATTGCCAGCAGCAGTGTGATCAATGGGAAGTTCCACTTGAAGTGGTGCGAGTGAAGATTGATCCGCGACACAATGGAATAGAGGCTGCCGCTAGAACGGCTCGCTATCAGGCATTTTCCTTACATTTAGCTGCCAATGAAGTGCTACTTACGGCTCAACATCTGGATGACCAGTGTGAAACCTTCTTACTGGCACTTAAGCGGGGCAGTGGTCCGGCGGGGCTGTCCTCAATGGCAGGCAGAATGCCGTTTGCCCATAGCCAGTTGTTGCGACCATTGTTGGCCTTTTCCCGCGCAACGCTTGAGAACTATGCTCAAGCACAGCAACTACGGTGGATTGAAGATGACAGCAATCAGGACCATCGTTTCGATCGTAACTTCTTGCGATTAAGTGTGTTGCCTCTGCTTCATCAGCGCTGGCCGCATTTTGCTCAAGCGACGGCGCGCAGTGCAAGTCTGTGCGCTGAGCAGGAACAATTATTGGATGAGTTGTTGGCAGATAATCTGCAACAAATGCAAAGTCCGGATGGCGCGCTTTCTATTGAGGGGTTATTACTGGCCTCAGAAGCCAAACGGGGGGCGATATTACGCCGTTGGCTGGCTAGATGGGGGGCAGTGATGCCATCGCAAAACCAACTGCAACGTTTGTGGTTAGAAGTTGCTATGGCAAGGCAAGATGCAGAGCCTCAGCTTACTTTGGGGGCACATCAGGTTCGCCGCTTCCGGCAATATTTATATCTATTGCCACCGCTGGCTGAAATAAATATACGGCATCTACCTTGGGCCAACATTGAGGCTGGGCCTAATCATGTCGCAATCCCCCCTGGCCCTTTGATTCTACCTGCCAATCTGGGGGTATTGAGTTTTATTACTGAAGGGGGGCAAGCGGTCAGGGCTGCGGCAACCGGCGAGGTAATCAGCATCCGTTTCGGTTTACAAGGTGATATCAAGATTGTCGGGCGGCATCATTCGCGCCATAGCAAAAAGATTTGGCAAGAGTTGGGGGTACCGCCGTGGCAACGGGAGCGTATTCCGCTACTCTACTTTGGCGAACAATTAATTGCTGCGGCTGGAGTGTTTGTGGCTCAGGCAGGCCAGGCAAAAGAAGGCGAACCTTGTTGGTACCTAAATTGGACCAACGCGGAATAATAAAATAACAACACGCAGAACAGTCTATTTTGAGGAGCAATGATGAAATTAGTCGTCAGTGTAATGATGTTATGGGGATTGAGTAGTTTCTCGGCGTTGGCAAAAAATGATATCGAAGCGGGGCGAGTTAAGTCTGCCAGTTGTGTGGCTTGTCATGGTGCACAAGGTAAGGTTTCGGTGCCGATGTATCCTAATCTGGCTGGGCAAAATGCCATGTATTTAGAACAATCATTAAAAGCGTATAAAAAAGGAGAGCGTACTGGTGGGCAAGCTGGAGTGATGCAGGCTTATGTTGTGCCTTTAACCGACGAGGATTTCTCTGATTTGGCGGCTTACTATGCCAGTTTAAAACCTTGATTCGGTTTGGTCTGCCCTGAATGCAAAACGGGCCACTCTTCAGCGGCCCGTCATCAATATAATGGGATGAAGCTATGATGCACTCACCACAACAGTCCCTATCTCGGGGTGACTGAAGCTGGCAATATAGTCCAGACGCAACTCGCGCATTGTTCCTTCTTGCTCGATAATCAGGTATTCGACCTTTTTTCTCAGCAGCAGATCGCTGGCTTTACCTTCTACGATCTCACCGCCTCTCAACTTCAACGTCAGTATCAGGTGATGTTGGCAGGCGAGCTCTAGATTATCGTAGTCATCACAATTGATGGGTTGATACTCTTCACTCATCGACATAATCGCTCACCAATAAGTTAGCGGCGGCAAAGGCCGCCTGTTCTCTAACGGAGGACGGTAGTGCGTCGTTAGCCGCAACTTCGTCCAATGCTTTCAATACACAGCGCAATGCGTCTGGTACGTAACCCAGATCGCCACTTCCAATTTGGGCATAAAAACGGCGTACTAATTCACAGTATTGCTGCACAGTAATCCTCCTGGAAAAGTTTAACCCAGTAGATTCTCAGCGGAAGCGACACACTGTCAACCTACGAAGATAAACTCTGAACTTATAAGGACTATAGCACAGGAGTGATAGAGATATTAGAGTGTGGCACAAGGTTTCTTTTTCGCATTGATGCCACTAATCGTTCTCTTTATGCAGGGTTGGCTGGCTGCTGGCAGACTGGATCAAGTACACTGTCTGCCAGATAATTAAGAGGTCACCCATGGCACTAAAAGCAACCATCCATAAAGCTGCTGTTAACATTGCGGATATGGATCGTAATTTTTTTCAGGATGTTAACCTGACTATCGCGCAGCACCCCTCCGAAACTGACCAACGTATGATGCTGAGGTTACTCGCATGGATCTGCCATGCTGATGAGCGTTTGCAGTTTACTAAAGGCCTGAGCGCTGACGATGAGCCGGAGATTTGGCGTCATAATGACCATAACGGTATTGAATTGTGGGTTGAGCTGGGGTTACCAGAGGAGAAACGTCTGCGTAAAGCCTGTAATCAGTCACAGCAAGTGGTGCTGTATGCCTACAGTGAACGCGCCGCCAAGGTGTGGTGGCCACAAGCCAGAGATAAGTTATCCGGGCACCGTAATTTGCGGGTGCGCTTCTTGGGTGATGAACAGATGGCCAAGTTGGCGGCACTTGCGAATCGTAATATGTCGTTACAGGCTACGTTGCAAGAGGGAACTATTTGGTTGTCGGATGCTCAGAATAATCTGGAAATTAGTTTTGATGAATGGCAAGGCGACGGGCAATAAGCGTGCTGATTATATCTAATTATGTCAGTCTACCTGACAGTGAGATTGAGCTGACGGCGATCCGGGCGCAGGGCGCGGGGGGACAGCACGTCAATAAAACCTCAACTGCCATTCATTTGCGCTTTGACATTAAGGCTTCAAGCCTGCCAGAGTACTATAAAGAAAGGTTATTATTGCTAAATAGCCATTTGATGACGGCAGAGGGTGTCGTTATCATCAAAGCGCAAGAATACCGCAGTCAAGATATGAACCGCGAAGCGGCATTGGCGCGGCTGGTGGCATTAATCCATCAGGCAATGGTGGTAGAAAAGGCTCGTCGGGCGACAAAACCGACCAAAGGCTCAAAAATAAGGCGAGTCGAGGGCAAAGTCCGCAAAGGTGCGACCAAAGCACTGCGCGGCAAAATACATCAGGAGTGATGCCATTATTTAGCCTGGGATTTATACATTGTGACTAATGTGGCTTCATTCCTTATATATCGGACACAGTATGGGAGAATGACTGTGAAAAAATTAACAATAACGCTATTTTTGGCAGTAGGTGCACTGTCATTATTAGGTTGCAACAATCGACATCAACCGGTTGAACAGGCTTTACAACCTATGCAGCAAAGCTATCAGGGCGTATTACCCTGCGCGGATTGCAGTGGTTTGGATACCTCACTGTTCCTTGATAGCGATGGGACTTTTATCCTGAAGGAAATTTATCGTGGCACTGCTCATGCTGGCGATAACAACGAGAGCGATCAAACCTTTGCTGAATACGGTCAGTGGGCGCGTACTGCTGATAAGTTGGTACTTACTAATGGGCAAGGGGAGAAACGCTACTTTCGGCCGGTAGGTAAAAATCTGGTGATGCTCGACCAACAAGGATTGGCGATTCAGTCAGCATTGAATTATCAGCTTACCCCGAGTGATCAGCCGTTACCCAAAACGCCGATGCCGTTGAGCGGTATGTATAAGTATTTTGCTGATGCTGCCGTATTTACCGATTGTGCTACCGGCCGAACCTTCCCAGTCGAGAATAATATTGCACTGGAAACCGGATATTTAAAAGCCCGTAAAAAGGTCGGTGAACCGGTATTTTTAACCCTTAATGGCCATTTTGATGTGCGGCCATCGATGGAAGAAGGGCAATCAGACAAAACGCTGATTCCGGCTGATAACATTAAGTTTAATGCCAGTAAGAGTTGCGGCAGTAAATAGAATCTATCCGTTGCTGCAATAAAAAGCCGCTGGTAGTGAGTTAACTATCCAGCGGCTCAGCGGTTTACTTAGGGTCAATTAGCGCTTGATTTGGCCCAGCAGGAACTCAATGATTTCGCTGGTTTTAATCATCTGCTTCTCACCAATACGGCGGTTTTTATATTCCACCTCTTCGCTGTCGAGATTGCGGTCACCAATCACGATATTGTGTGGCACGCCAATCAGCTCCATATCGGCAAACATCACGCCTGGGCGTTCTTTGCGGTCATCGAGAATCACGTCAATACCATGGGAACGCAGAGTGGCATACAGCTCTTCCGCCAACTCTTTCACGCGGAAAGATTTGTGCATATTCATTGGCAAAATGGCTACCTGGAACGGTGCAATCGCATCCGGCCAAATAATGCCACGGTCGTCATGATTCTGCTCAATGGCCGCTGCTACTACACGGGATACGCCAATACCGTAACAACCCATGGTCATCACTTGGTTACGGCCATCTTCGCCCTGAACCGTGGCTTTCATCGCTTCCGAGTATTTAGTGCCTAGCTGGAAGATATGACCGACTTCAATACCACGCTTGATAAGTAATGTGCCTTTGCCATCAGGGCTGATATCGCCTTCAACCACATTACGTAAATCGGCAATTTGTGGCAGCGGTAAGTCACGCTCCCAATTAATACCAAAGTAGTGTTTGCCGTCGATATTCGCGCCAGCACCAAAATCACTCATCGCTGCCACACTGCGGTCAATCACGATTGGCAACTGCAAATTAACCGGGCCTAATGAACCTGGACCTGCGCCAATCACTGCACGAATCTCTTCTTCGCTGGCAAAGGTCAGTGGTTTGGCGACTTGTAGCAGTTTCTCTGCTTTAATCTCATTGAGTTCATGATCACCGCGAACCAGCAACGCAACCAGCTTGTGACCACTCTCTTCGTGAGCATGCACCAATAAGGTTTTCACTGTTTTCACTATTGGAAGGTTGAACTGCTCGACCAATTCAGCGATGGTTTTTGCATTCGGGGTATCAATGATACGCAGCTCTTCCGTGGCGCTAGCCCGTGGTTCACCAGGAGCCACTGCTTCAGCAAACTCAATATTAGCGGCATAATCAGAACCGGTTGAGAACACAATGTCGTCTTCGCCACTCTCGGCCAGCACTTGGAATTCATGCGATGCACTGCCACCAATTGAACCGGTATCTGCCAGAACTGCACGGAAATTCAGATCCATACGAGAGAAAATCTTACTGTAGGCCGCATACATCGCGTCGTAAGTTTCCTGCAACGATTCCTGAGTGGTATGGAAAGAGTAAGCATCTTTCATCAGGAACTCGCGAGCACGCATCACGCCGAAACGTGGGCGAACTTCATCACGAAACTTGGTCTGGATTTGGAAAAAATTCAGCGGCAACTGTTTGTAAGAGTTGATCTCACCGCGAATCAGGTCAGTAATTACTTCTTCATGAGTTGGACCGAGCACAAAAGGGCGTTCGCCGCGATCGACAAAACGCAATAGCTCAGGACCATACTGTTCCCAGCGACCACTCTCCTGCCACAAATCAGCCGGTTGTACGACGGGCATTGAAACCTCAATAGCACCGGCGTTATTCATTTCTTCGCGCACGATGTTTTCGACTTTCTTCAACACCCTAACTCCGGTCGGTAACCAGGTATAAAGACCTGATGCCAGTTTACGGATCATCCCGGCACGAAGCATCAGTTGGTGACTGATCACTTCAGCATCGGCAGGTGTCTCCTTTAGAGTGGAGAGCAGATATTGGCTAGTACGCATGATGTTTTGGTTCCATTAGCACTGCAACAAGTAGAGGCAGTCCAAAAAGTAAAAAGTGGTTTAGTTTACCAGCGAGTACGGGTTGTCAAAAGAGAACTGGCTGAAATTTAGCGTGGGTCGAGCGACAACACTTCTGTTTGCTGGCCCATAACCCGCCAACGCACATTAAATTCCAGCAACAGAACCGCGTATTCACGACTTTCATTATCGTCTTTACGGTAGGCTGGGCGGGGGTCTTGTGCCAAAACCTGGCTGATAAAACGCCGCAAATGTGGATAACGCGTCTGCTGCTGTACTAACTGTTGCTCAGCGGTGGCGGAGAAACACACCGGCATACCTGCATCTGGGGCTGTCTGCGCAAAACCAGCGCGCGCCAGTGGCTGGCTCTCTGCAAAAGGCAGATAGGGTTTAATGTCAATCACCGGGGTACCATCAACCAGATCCAGACTACCCAACTCCAGAATCACCTCTGCGCCCTGGCAACGTATCCCTTTCAGCTCAATCAACGACATGCCGATAGGATTTGGCCGGAAAGTGGAGCGAGTGGCAAATACGCCCATCCGTGTATTACCGCCTAAACGTGGCGGGCGAACCGTCGGACGCCAACCCCCCGCCATGGTTTGATGGAAAACGAACATCACCCATACATGACTGAAGTCAGATAACCCACGCACGGCTTCCGGCTGATTATAGGGAGCCACTAACTGTAACTCACCACCGCCATCTTCAATTAGACCGGGCTGCCTTGGCACCGCAAACTTTTCTTTATAGGGTGAGCGAATCACCCCGATCTGATTGAAGGAAAATACACTCATTTTGATGAAACGTTCAGTGCAGAACCTTGGCACACCGCTTGTTGATAGCAGCCAGGAACGCCACTTTGTATTTCACATCCGTGTAGCAGCACCGCATTGGCTTTCATATAAGAAGCACGGGTCTGCATTCTCTTACGGGCGGTGGCGATACTGGCTGGAGAGTCTTGAACGGTAGATTGGCAAGACTCACCGGATACTTCGCCTAAGTCGCGGAAAGGCTTGCCAACAAGTTCTTCAGCACTTTTATAAAGTTTTACCGGTGCCGGACGAGGGGCTGCCGTTGGGCTGGGTTTAGTCACCGGAGGTGGTTGCTTAACCGGACTTTCTGTGGTGGATGGCTTTGATTGAAGCATGGAGCATCCAGTTAGCGAAAGTGCTAACAGACACAGAGGTAACGCACGCATAGAGATTCCTCAGCCTTTTTTATTTAAGAGGCGCTATTGAAGCAATCTATGATGCAAATAACAAGACGGGCCATAGCCCGTCTTGCAATATATTTAGCAAACACTGATTTTAGCTAACGCCATATTCAGCAAAATAGCCAATTAACACTTACCAGCCTTTCACTGCACCACCGTTGAATGCTTTGTTTGCTGCATCGTAAACTTCATCAGACTGATATGCCTGAACGAATTTCTTCACGTTTTCCGCATCTTTATTGTCTTCGCGAGCCACGATCAGATTGACGTAAGGTGACTCTTTATCTTCCACGAACAAGCCATCTTTAGCAGGTGTTAAGCCAATCTGGCTGGCGTAGGTGGTATTGATAATCGCCAAGGCGATTTGTTGGTCATCCAAAGAACGTGGTAACTGAGGGGCTTCCAGTTCAACCAGTTTCAGGTTTTTAGGATTCTCAACCACATCCAACACGGTTGGCAGCAGACCAACGCCGTCTTTCAGTTTAATCAGCCCCACTTTTTGCAGCAGCAACAGAGAACGGCCCAGATTGGTCGGGTCATTTGGCAGTGCAACCTGAGAACCTGGTTGTAACTCTTCCAATGATTTGATTTTCTTAGAGTAACCAGCAATTGGATAAACGAATGAGTTACCCACAGACACTAACTTGTAGCCACGATCTTTAATTTGCTGATCCAGATAAGGCTTGTGCTGGAAGGCATTCAGGTCAATATCACCTTTGCTCAATGCTTCGTTTGGCAATACATAGTCGTTAAAGGTAACCAGTTCAACATCCAGACCATATTTGTCTTTTGCCACTTTTTGAGCAACTTCAGCAACTTGCTGCTCGGCACCCACAATGACACCAACTTTAATGTGGTTTGGATCTTTCTCTGCCGGGCCGCAACCCACCAGAGCCAAGGTACCAATCAGTGCACTGACTGCCGCGATAGATTTGAATTTTAAAGACATATCCCTTCCTCTATAGACATTCGTTAAGATGCGCCGCTGTGTGAGGCAGTCGCTATACCCTTGGTACTTGGCGCTGCAGGGTTGTTAGCAACTTTCACTTACCCGAATCACTTACTTGAATAAGCTTATCGGGATATGTTCGCTTGCCGCCTACCTGCAACATCAATTCCTTTGGGTAATTGATGTGTTAAGAACTATTTGTGGGTAACGGCTTTTACGATCCGATCGCCACTGAACTGAATCAGGTAAACCAAAATTACTAATAATACTAATACAGTATTCATTACCGTGGCGTTATAGCCAATGTAACCATACTGATAACCGATCTGGCCTAAGCCACCGGCACCGACTGCACCACCCATCGCGGAATAACCGACCAGGGTAATTAATGTAATAGTGGCGGCATTCACCAAGCCGGGTAGGGCTTCGGGCAACAACACCTTTTTAATAATTTGCATTGGGGTCGCTCCCATCGCACGGGCAGCCTCAACCAAACCAGATGGAATCTCTAGTAGGGCATTCTCCACCATACGAGCAATAAAGGGGGCTGCACCGACCGTTAGTGGCACAATCGCCGCCTGTAACCCAATCGATGTACCGACAATCATTCGAGTGAATGGAATCATCCACACCAATAAGATAATAAAAGGTATGGAACGGAAAATATTCACAACTCCAGACAGGGTGCGGTAAATCTTATTGTTAGCGATAATTTGCCCTGGGCGGGTGACATACAGCAGCACCCCAACCGGTAGCCCTAGCACAAAGCCAAAGAAACCAGACACAAAAGTCATCATTAGAGTTTCCCAGACGCCTCGGCCCATTAACCACATCATTGCCTCAGACATAACCCAGAACCTCTACTTTTACATGATGATCTTGCAAAAACTTGATGGCAGCGAGGCCATCCTGATCGTCGCCATGCAGCTCTGCTAACATGACACCAAACTTAACGCCACCGGCATAATCCATCTGCGAACTGAGAATCCCGATATCAATATTGAAACGGCGCACCGCTTGTGAAATGAGTGGTGCGTCAACGGACTGACCGGTGAACTCCAATTTCAGCAGTGGAACGCGATCTGCAGTTGGTTCCTGCGTCATACGCTGGGCGTAATCTTCTGGAATATCCAAATGGAGTGTTGATTGGATAAATTGTTGCGCCAGCGGAGTTTTCGGATGCGAGAACACTTCACTGACACTGTCTTTCTCAATCAATTTGCCTTCACTTATTACAGCAACCTGATCACAGATGCGTTTCACCACATCCATTTCATGAGTAATAAGCAAAATAGTCAGCCCCAGACGACGATTAATGTCCTTAAGTAGCTCCAGAATCGAACGAGTGGTTGCCGGGTCTAATGCGCTGGTGGCTTCATCGCACAACAAGACTTTTGGATTACTGGCTAAAGCACGCGCGATAGCAACACGCTGCTTCTGACCGCCCGACAAGTTAGCCGGGTAAGCATCTTGCTTATCCGCTAAACCGACCAGATCCAACAGTTCGGTAACTCTCTTCTTTATATCTGCGCGTGACGTGTTATCCAGCTCAAGAGGCAACGCAATATTGCCATACACCGTGCGAGATGACAGTAAATTGAAATGCTGAAAAATCATGCCGATTTGACGACGCGCGCGCGTCAGTTCACCTTCAGATAAGGTTGTCAGATCTTGCCCATCAACCAGAACCTGGCCGCTGGTAGGGCGCTCTAACATATTGGCACAGCGAATCAGTGTACTTTTACCCGCACCTGATGCACCGATAACGCCATAAATTTGTCCAGCAGGGACGTGTAGACTCACGTCTGTAAGTGCGGTAATAGTGTGCGAACCCTGTTGGAACACTTTGCTGATGTGAGAAAGTTTAATCATATTATTCTTATTTTATCGTCGTTTCCGTGGCTAGATAAAAAGTAAACTTCAGCGGAACCAAAGTATAGATTGGATGTTAAGGCGTCTAGACGGCCAAGTCAACTGGCAACACCGATTCTCTTCCATTCTCAATCGGTAATGAAACATGCGATACTAGTGGGGTTTACAGCCCTCAGGAGCAGATAAGTGACTCAGCCCGTCCCCGCAATATTTTTAGATCGTGATGGTACAATTAATGTTGATCACGGTTATGTCCACGAAATTGATAACTTCCAGTTTATAGACGGTGTTATTGATGCTTGTCGTGAATTGAAAGAAATGGGTTTCGCTTTGGTATTGGTAACCAATCAATCAGGTATTGCACGCGGTATGTTTACCGAAGAGCAATTTGTAAGTCTCACCGAGTGGATGGATTGGTCTCTGGCTGACCGTGGTGTTGACCTGGACGGCATCTACTTCTGTCCGCATCACCCCGATGGCAGTGTAGCGGAGTTCAGTGAAACATGTGAATGCCGTAAACCGCTGCCTGGCATGTTACTGCAAGCACAAAGCGAATTGAACATTGATATGGCTTCTTCTTATATGGTTGGTGACAAAATTGAAGATATGCAGGCAGCATTAGCGGCTAATGTCGGCACTAAAGTGTTAGTTCGCACTGGTAAGCCTGTTAGCGCAGAAGGAGAGGCGCTAGCTGATTGGGTGCTAAATAGTCTGGCTGACCTGCCAAAAGCGATAAAAACGCGTCATAAGTAGTCTTTGCGTTCAAATAATCAGCAGTTGGAAAAAACTTTAAGATAAACTCTTGCCATTCTGAGGCGGCTCCCTATAATGCGCATCCATCGACACGGCGCTGTGAGCAACTTCACAGAGTGGCCGGGAAGAACAGAGAAAATTAACTGATTAAGTGGTTGACTCTGTAGCGGGAAAGCGTATTATCTGCCTCCCGCGTTACCGTAAGATTCGCCGAAAGGCAAACGGGTAACGAACGCTCTTTAACAATTTATCAGACAATCTGTGTGGGCACTCGCAAGACGATATCGAAGCCTGTTTCGACAGGCAGAAGAAATATCAAAGTCTTGAAGAGTGACCAAAGCAGTACACATTTGAACTTCGGTTCGAATGCATATTTGCAGAAAGTAATCTTTGAGCATCGCTGCTTTTATTAGCAGCAAATCAAACAAATCTTAAATTGAAGAGTTTGATCATGGCTCAGATTGAACGCTGGCGGCAGGCCTAACACATGCAAGTCGAGCGGCAGCGGGAAGTAGTTTACTACTTCGCCGGCGAGCGGCGGACGGGTGAGTAATGTCTGGGAAACTGCCTGATGGAGGGGGATAACTACTGGAAACGGTAGCTAATACCGCATGACCTCGCAAGAGCAAAGTGGGGGACCTTAGGGCCTCACGCCATCGGATGTGCCCAGATGGGATTAGCTAGTAGGTGGGGTAATGGCTCACCTAGGCGACGATCCCTAGCTGGTCTGAGAGGATGACCAGCCACACTGGAACTGAGACACGGTCCAGACTCCTACGGGAGGCAGCAGTGGGGAATATTGCACAATGGGCGCAAGCCTGATGCAGCCATGCCGCGTGTGTGAAGAAGGCCTTCGGGTTGTAAAGCACTTTCAGCGAGGAGGAAGGCAATCGTGTTAATAGCACGGTTGATTGACGTTACTCGCAGAAGAAGCACCGGCTAACTCCGTGCCAGCAGCCGCGGTAATACGGAGGGTGCAAGCGTTAATCGGAATTACTGGGCGTAAAGCGCACGCAGGCGGTTTGTTAAGTCAGATGTGAAATCCCCGCGCTTAACGTGGGAACTGCATTTGAAACTGGCAAGCTAGAGTCTTGTAGAGGGGGGTAGAATTCCAGGTGTAGCGGTGAAATGCGTAGAGATCTGGAGGAATACCGGTGGCGAAGGCGGCCCCCTGGACAAAGACTGACGCTCAGGTGCGAAAGCGTGGGGAGCAAACAGGATTAGATACCCTGGTAGTCCACGCTGTAAACGATGTCGACTTGGAGGTTGTGCCCTTGAGGCGTGGCTTCCGGAGCTAACGCGTTAAGTCGACCGCCTGGGGAGTACGGCCGCAAGGTTAAAACTCAAATGAATTGACGGGGGCCCGCACAAGCGGTGGAGCATGTGGTTTAATTCGATGCAACGCGAAGAACCTTACCTACTCTTGACATCCACAGAACTTAGCAGAGATGCTTCGGTGCCTTCGGGAACTGTGAGACAGGTGCTGCATGGCTGTCGTCAGCTCGTGTTGTGAAATGTTGGGTTAAGTCCCGCAACGAGCGCAACCCTTATCCTTTGTTGCCAGCACGTAATGGTGGGAACTCAAGGGAGACTGCCGGTGATAAACCGGAGGAAGGTGGGGATGACGTCAAGTCATCATGGCCCTTACGAGTAGGGCTACACACGTGCTACAATGGCAGATACAAAGTGAAGCGAACTCGCGAGAGCAAGCGGACCACATAAAGTCTGTCGTAGTCCGGATTGGAGTCTGCAACTCGACTCCATGAAGTCGGAATCGCTAGTAATCGTAGATCAGAATGCTACGGTGAATACGTTCCCGGGCCTTGTACACACCGCCCGTCACACCATGGGAGTGGGTTGCAAAAGAAGTAGGTAGCTTAACCTTCGGGAGGGCGCTTACCACTTTGTGATTCATGACTGGGGTGAAGTCGTAACAAGGTAACCGTAGGGGAACCTGCGGTTGGATCACCTCCTTACCTAACGATACGCATTGCGCAGTGTCCACACAGATTGTCTGATAGAAAGTAACGAGCAAATAAGGCCGGACTGAGAGATTAGTCGGGCTTTAGTACCTTGTTGGGTCTGTAGCTCAGGTGGTTAGAGCGCACCCCTGATAAGGGTGAGGTCGGTGGTTCAAGTCCACTCAGACCCACCAACTCATCCTCATAGTGCGTTACAGACACACTCGTTTATACCCATAAACGTCGCGTGACTGCGCCTTGTCTGAGAATGAGTTATGCCGATAAGGTATTTTGCTTTTTATATGGGGCTATAGCTCAGCTGGGAGAGCGCCTGCCTTGCACGCAGGAGGTCAGCGGTTCGATCCCGCTTAGCTCCACCATATAAAAAAACTATTTCAAAACGTACTGCGGCCGTAAGGCACAGTGTGTTGTGAAATATTGCTCTTTAACAATCTGGAACAAGCTGAAAATTGAAACATTACAGCTGAAATTTATCTCTCCGTAGATGTACTGAGATAAAAAGTAACCTGTAATAGAGTCTCTCAAATAATCGCAATGCCAATGTGCATTCTGATGAAGAGAGTCGCGTGAGCTAAGTGAAGGCAAGGCGTACGGCACGGAGGAAGCGGAGTGAACTTCATGTTCATGAGTATTCCGAGTACCGCACAACGCTGTATTGACGACGCGCAACCGACTTGAACATAAGAAACACCTTTGGGTTGTGAGGTTAAGCGACTAAGCGTACACGGTGGATGCCTAGGCAGTCAGAGGCGATGAAGGGCGTGCTAATCTGCGAAAAGCGTCGGTAAGCTGATATGAAGCGTTATAACCGACGATACCCGAATGGGGAAACCCAGTGCAATTCGTTGCACTATTGCATGGTGAATACATAGCCATGCAAGGCGAACCGGGGGAACTGAAACATCTAAGTACCCCGAGGAAAAGAAATCAACCGAGATTCCCCCAGTAGCGGCGAGCGAACGGGGAAGAGCCCAGAGTCTGAATCAGTTTGTGTGTTAGTGGAAGCGTCTGGAAAGTCGCACGGTACAGGGTGATAGTCCCGTACACCAAAACACACTTGCTGTGAACTCGATGAGTAGGGCGGGACACGTGACATCCTGTCTGAATATGGGGGGACCATCCTCCAAGGCTAAATACTCCTGACTGACCGATAGTGAACCAGTACCGTGAGGGAAAGGCGAAAAGAACCCCGGCGAGGGGAGTGAAATAGAACCTGAAACCGTGTACGTACAAGCAGTGGGAGCCTACTTTGTTGGGTGACTGCGTACCTTTTGTATAATGGGTCAGCGACTTATATTTTGTAGCAAGGTTAACCGAATAGGGGAGCCGTAGGGAAACCGAGTCTTAACTGGGCGTCTAGTTGCAAGGTATAGACCCGAAACCCGGTGATCTAGCCATGGGCAGGTTGAAGGTTGGGTAACACTAACTGGAGGACCGAACCGACTAATGTTGAAAAATTAGCGGATGACTTGTGGCTGGGGGTGAAAGGCCAATCAAACCGGGAGATAGCTGGTTCTCCCCGAAAGCTATTTAGGTAGCGCCTCGTGAACTCATCTTCGGGGGTAGAGCACTGTTTCGGCTAGGGGGTCATCCCGACTTACCAAACCGATGCAAACTCCGAATACCGAAGAATGTTATCACGGGAGACACACGGCGGGTGCTAACGTCCGTCGTGAAGAGGGAAACAACCCAGACCGCCAGCTAAGGTCCCAAAGTCATGGTTAAGTGGGAAACGATGTGGGAAGGCATAGACAGCCAGGATGTTGGCTTAGAAGCAGCCATCATTTAAAGAAAGCGTAATAGCTCACTGGTCGAGTCGGCCTGCGCGGAAGATGTAACGGGGCTAAACCATGCACCGAAGCTGCGGCAGCGACACTTAGGTGTTGTTGGGTAGGGGAGCGTTCTGTAAGCCGTTGAAGGTGACCTGTGAGGGTTGCTGGAGGTATCAGAAGTGCGAATGCTGACATAAGTAACGATAATGCGGGTGAAAAACCCGCACGCCGGAAGACCAAGGGTTCCTGTCCAACGTTAATCGGGGCAGGGTGAGTCGACCCCTAAGGCGAGGCTGAAAAGCGTAGTCGATGGGAAACAGGTTAATATTCCTGTACTTGGTGTTACTGCGAAGGGGGGACGGAGAAGGCTAGGCTAGCCGGGCGACGGTTGTCCCGGTTTAAGCATGTAGGCGGAGTGACTTGGTAAATCCGGTTGCTTATCAACGCTGAGGTGTGATGACGAGCCACTACGGTGGTGAAGTAGTTGATGCCAAGCTTCCAGGAAAAGCCTCTAAGCATCAGGTAACATTAAATCGTACCCCAAACCGACACAGGTGGTCAGGTAGAGAATACTCAGGCGCTTGAGAGAACTCGGGTGAAGGAACTAGGCAAAATGGTGCCGTAACTTCGGGAGAAGGCACGCTGGCATTAGGTAAAGAGACTTGCTCTCGGCGCCGAAGCCAGTCGCAGATACCAGCTGGCTGCAACTGTTTAATAAAAACACAGCACTGTGCAAACACGAAAGTGGACGTATACGGTGTGACGCCTGCCCGGTGCTGGAAGGTTAATTGATGGGGTCAGCCGCAAGGCGAAGCTCTTGATCGAAGCCCCAGTAAACGGCGGCCGTAACTATAACGGTCCTAAGGTAGCGAAATTCCTTGTCGGGTAAGTTCCGACCTGCACGAATGGCGTAATGATGGCCAGGCTGTCTCCACCCGAGACTCAGTGAAATTGAACTCGCTGTGAAGATGCAGTGTACCCGCGGCAAGACGGAAAGACCCCGTGAACCTTTACTATAGCTTGACACTGAACATTGAGCCTTGATGTGTAGGATAGGTGGGAGGCATCGAAGTGTGGACGCCAGTCTGCATGGAGCCAACCTTGAAATACCACCCTTTAATGTTTGATGTTCTAACTCGGCCCCGTGATCCGGGGTGAGGACAGTGTCTGGTGGGTAGTTTGACTGGGGCGGTCTCCTCCCAAAGAGTAACGGAGGAGCACGAAGGTTAGCTAATCACGGTCGGACATCGTGAGGTTAGTGCAAAGGCATAAGCTAGCTTGACTGCGAGAGTGACGGCTCGAGCAGGTACGAAAGTAGGTCTTAGTGATCCGGTGGTTCTGAATGGAAGGGCCATCGCTCAACGGATAAAAGGTACTCCGGGGATAACAGGCTGATACCGCCCAAGAGTTCATATCGACGGCGGTGTTTGGCACCTCGATGTCGGCTCATCACATCCTGGGGCTGAAGTAGGTCCCAAGGGTATGGCTGTTCGCCATTTAAAGTGGTACGCGAGCTGGGTTTAGAACGTCGTGAGACAGTTCGGTCCCTATCTGCCGTGGGCGTTGGAAGATTGAGAGGGGCTGCTCCTAGTACGAGAGGACCGGAGTGGACGAATCACTGGTGTTCGGGTTGTCATGCCAATGGCATTGCCCGGTAGCTAAATTCGGAAGAGATAACCGCTGAAAGCATCTAAGCGGGAAACTTGCCTCGAGATGAGTCTTCCCTGGGGCTTTAAGCCCCCTGAAGGAACGTTAAAGACTATGACGTTGATAGGCTGGGTGTGTAAGTGCAGCGATGCATTGAGCTAACCAGTACTAATGATCCGTGAGGCTTAACCTTACAACACCAAAGGTGTTTTAGATTTGAGAGATAGAAATTTTCAGCGAAGTTCCGAGATTGGGCTGGCTGGCTGTGTGGAGACATATAGCGGGTTAGTTTAGACAGAATTTGCCTGGCGGCCTTAGCGCGGTGGTACCACCTGATCCCATGCCGAACTCAGAAGTGAAACGCCGTAGCGCCGATGGTAGTGTGGGGTCTCCCCATGCGAGAGTAGGACACTGCCAGGCATCAAACACGAGTTACCAGAGTGACATCTGGTAACTGACAAAATCGCTTAGAGCGGTTTTGCACAGCGCGGAGCGCTGGCCCTGTCAAGGGTAAGTATCGGGAAGATACGCGTAAAAGAATCGGTGGAGCGGTAGTTCAGTTGGTTAGAATACCTGCCTGTCACGCAGGGGGTCGCGGGTTCGAGCCCCGTCCGTTCCGCCACTTATTGCAAAACCCTGGATCTCTGATTCAGGGTTTTTTGCATTGTAATTTTTATATATTGTTGATCTGCTGGATATATTTCTGCGACAAAACCCAACCACAACTCTCTTATTGTCAGTTTGCGACTCCACCATCTGGCTCTCTGTGCTATTTATAATTTTAATTCAATGGGTTATTTACCACACTTTTAACAGAACAGAATGGTTAAGAGCAGCCTGGATACACTATAGGAATAAGGAAATATCGATTCTTGATGGGGTAAGCCCTCAGACAGAGGGCTTAATGTTATGCGGGTTCTTTACGGCAAATTAATAATGTATGCCCAATACCAAGACCATCAATATCTTTCTCAACGTAGAATCCAGCGGTAGATAAGCACTGGTAAAAAGTATCTGAATGATAAAAACGGCTATTACCGTTAGCCATACATGTAAAATAAAGAGATGAGGCATTCAAACTGAATGCACCAGCTTCAAATTGTTGCCTATCCCAAAATATCTCCATGATGCATACGTAACTATCGGGCTTCATTGCATGATGAATAAGCTTAAGAATATGGACGATTCGTTCTTCACTAAAGCAGTCTAGAAACTGACTCATCCACCAAACGTCTGCTTCTGCTGGCAATCGATCAGCTAATAACAGATCCACAGGATATGTACTGATACGGTCGCTATAGCCTTTGCTTTTGACGTTCTCGTTAGCTAAGACTAACTGTTGTGGCAAATCCAGCAATGTTATTTTCACATCAGGGTCATAGGCCGCACACTGTAAAGCCCACTTCCCAGTATTTGCACCAATGTCATATATATGTTTTGGTTCAAGATCAAAAATAGCTTTTAGCGCAAGCTGAAAGGCATTATCGGAATAAAAATGATCAAAGGCGAACCAACTTTCACGTGCGGCAGTCGGCAACTCGCTTAGTGCAGGGTAAATAGTAGGCCATTCACCAAATACGGATAATCCGGCTGGCTTTCCTTTCTCTAGTGCTTCTTTTAGATTGAATAAACCCTGATAACAAACGTCCTGAGTGAAGTCCATATTTACGCGGGTCATTTGATCATGCAATAAGTAGTGACCGACCTTGCCCAGATAAAATCGGTTTTCCTGTTGGTAGAGGATATTACCGCTAAGCCCCATGTCTAGCAGGATGCTGATTGCATATCGGCTTAGTGTGCAATGAGTCTGAAGCTCATCGAGTGTAATACCACCTTTACCTGATTCATCTAATGCAGCTAAAATTCCTGACTCTCTCAGGTTAAGCGCAGCTTGAAATAGCATAGGGGCAAAAGCTATTTTCTGAGCTTCAGTGATTGCCGCCAAAGCACTAATTTGGTCTTTATCATATCCGTAGCGCAAGCTTACGTCCTCGTAATTCAGGTAATAGCTCACCATTTAGCATTATTCAGCTTTAATGGTGAGCATAAAATTAAGATAACTATTTGTTATATAATGTTTTTATATTGACAGGCGATTTAGTTGAATCTGGATATCTTTATTCAAGTTAGCGATCCAGCGATTATATTTTGAGTGTATTTTCCCATTTTTGGCATCCATGTTAGTACTGCCAATATATTTGATTTGGTAATTATTAGCATTGTAATTAATTTGGATTTCAACAGTGTGATCGCGATTTATTAACTTCCCGTTAATCACGCCTTCAGCGCCAGGTATCATTACCCAACCACGGTTTATCCCACCAGCCAGAATCGCTTTTTGTACTTCTGAAGTCGTGTGACTACCAATTATCGTTTGGTTAACGTTTTGGATAGGCGTCGTACCTGCACATCCAACAATAAATGTGATAGATACCAACCCGACCAAGAGTGCTTTTAATAGTTTCATGATGATCCAATTAATTAATGATTTTCATGTTAACCCATGATAGGAGTAACGGAAGAATGCTAAATAGCAGAGATAAAATACTCTGACTTATTCTAATACACAAATATTCTTATGTTTGTTTTGTTTTAAATAAATGTAAAATTTATATTGTTATTTTGCGTCATTTTTTATTTTAAAATTATAATTACTTTTATTGAGTTTTTATCTAAAGAATGTTGAAGCTATGCCGATAAATAAAATATTTTACTTTTTAATTTTTAAAAAAATGCGATGTGAATGGCCGATAATTAAACCAAAAGATAATAGATAAAGTTTTTAAATGCTTTTTACCTAAAAATAGAATAAATTATCTCGCTTTGCTGTCTGGAAGTTCTGATATCGTGGCTCATTCATTGAATGTATTGAACTGGCGTGCTTTGGCTCCTGGTATGGAGTCGCAAGAGCACTGGCTTGCCTGGGCACAGGAGGAGGCACTCTCGGCGATATGGCAAGGGGATTTACCCAAGTCATCGCATATCCCTATGATGTCCGCTAGAAGAATGAGTACAGGCAGCCGACTAGCTGTTGAAGCGGGGCTTTCGTTACTAGAGGAAGACACGGCTGATATGGCGATATTTACCAGTCGCCATGGGGAATTAGAGCGCACTTATAAAATATTGCAATCCCTCCATCAGCAGCAGAATATTTCGCCAACAGATTTTGCTATGTCAGTGCATAATACTGCCTCCGGCTGGTTAACTATCATGGCGAGCAATACCATGCCAGTGACGTCTCTTGCCGCAGGCATAGATAGTTTTCAACAAGGTATAGTCGAAGCTATGGGGATGCTGGCTTGCGGCGCTGAGCGTGTGTTATTGGTCGATTTCGATGGAGTAATGCCTGATTTTTATCATTCTCAGACTTCTCCAATAGGGTTGCCCTATGCCTTGGCATTAGTGTTAACCACCGGCGATGATTTACAGTGTGAACGTATTTCTAAGATTGATGTTAATAATTCTGAATTGCCTCAGGGTCTTAGTTTTTTACGTAATTGGTTGAGCAAAAAGGGTTCTTTCGTTATACAAGGCCAGCATAATAATTGGCACTGGAGTCAGTGATGGACAGTTCTCTTGCAGTACAAACTGCACCCCAACATTCTTCTTTGCTAAATCGGTTATGGCGAGTGGCTGCAACCGGTTTTTGTTTTGCACTTTTTGGCCTAGGTGGGCTGTTATTATCTATTCTATGGTTTACCTCTCTGCGCCTAATTGTTCGCTCTGAAGTAGTGCGTAACCAGATCACTCAGCAAAGTATTCGTTATAGTTTTCAACTGTTCTTGCGTATTGCTAAATTTCTGGGTGTTTTTGATTATCAAATAGAAAATAATGAGCTGTTTTGTGAGGACTCGGGGTGTCTGATTGTTGCTAACCATCCTAGCTTATTAGATTATGTGCTGTTGGCAGCACACATGCCAAGATGTGATTGTATTGTCAAAGAAGCGTTGTTAAATAACATATTTGTTTCCGGTGTGATTAAATCCGCAGGATACTTAGTTAATGCTGAATCAGATAAATTATTAGCACACTGTAAAGCGCGTTTAGGCCGAGGAGGAAGTATCCTTATATTTCCTGAAGGGACCAGGACAACCGCAGGTTGTGCACTGAGTTTGCAACGAGGAGCGGCGAATATCGCGCTACATAGTGGGTGTGATATTCGCGTAGTATATATTGATTGCAACCCACCAATGCTGACGAAAGAACTAAAATGGTATAATATACCGCCGGTAAAACCTCAATTTAATATTATTGTTCAAAATAAAATCAATAGTAATGACTTTATTCAAGATAGCGATTTATCGTTAGCACTTGCTGCACGACGACTTACTAAACATTTAACCTGTGCATTAATGCCTGAATCTAAGAGAAAGAGTTAATGGAATTACTAAGTTGTGAGATTAAACAGCTAATTATTGATGCCCTAAATCTGGAAGGTATGTCGGTGGATGATATTGACTCACAGGCTGCATTATTTGGTGACGGTTTAGGCTTAGATTCAATCGATGCGCTAGAACTGGGATTAGCACTCAAAAACCGATATAGCGTTGTACTCTCTGCTGAGAGTGAAGATATGCGTCAGCACTTTTATTCGGTAGAAACGCTCGCGAAATTTATTTCTCAACAGCGTAACTAACAGGATATTGTCATAATGGAAAAACAAGAAATTTATCAGCAAATTACAGCTCTTCTGGTTAAGTTATTTGAAATTGATGAAGCTGACATCAAACCAGAATCACGGCTTTATGAAGAGTTAGAGCTAGACAGTATTGATGCTGTCGATCTGGTTGTACATTTGCAGAAAGTGACGGGTAAAAAAATAATGCCGGAAATGTTCAAATCCGTTCGAACGGTTCAAGATATTGTCGATGCCGTCGATAATTTATTAAACACCAAGTCGTAAATGGTGAAATCAGGTGACAGCTAATCAGCGTAATTTATTCATTGGTCGCCTGACTGTTTTGCTCAAAATCCTCACCGTTATTGCACTTACAGCCTACCCACTGGCGGTATGGTTTGGTTTATCGCGCTGGGGAATGCAGGTATTAGCGCCAATATTGTTATTAATGTTTACATTGCGCCTCTTTGCCGTGCGCAGCAAAATTAAGCAACAACTTTGGTTAGGTAAAGCGCTGGCGCTTGCTGGCATTATTCTGTCTTTGGCAAGCTGGGGTTTAGGCAAGGCGCAGTGGTTGTTGTTTTATCCTGTCGCGGTAAACATCATTTTACTGGTGCTGTTTTCCTATTCTTTATTTCGCCCCCCACCCATCATTGAAAGATTGGCAAGGCTGTCCGAGCCTGAATTATCTTCCCGAGCGGTGGCTTATACCCGAAAGGTGACACAGGTATGGTGCGGATTTTTTGCAGTAAATGGCACCATTGCTCTGGCAACCTGTTTATACGGCAATATGCATATATGGGCTTTATATAACGGTGGCTTGAGCTATTTACTTATTGGTTCTTTGATGGGTCTGGAATGGATAATCAGGAAAAGGGTTCAACAGCAGTAAATCTACCCATGGCGAATTGGTTGGATCATTCTCGGGATGATGACCAGGTTATCGCCATGTGTGGCGCAAAGACCATAACCTTGAGTCAATTTAGGTGCGATGTTACCTATCTATTTAATAAAATTAATTTTTTACCCAATCAGCGCTGGGCATTATGTTTTGAAAATAGCTATTGGTTTACTGTTGCGCTGCTGGCTACGCTGTATTGCCAAAAAACGCCGGTAATTTTCGGCCATGCACGTGAGGCCGTTCTCAAAGAGCAATTGCATGAGTTTGATGGCCTGCTGACGGATCAATTACTGAATCTTGCCTGTCCAAGCGTTATAGTCGCAAGCCATGCCTCTAGTGAGACTGCCTATCATCCATTACCTGATTGGCCTTCTGCTGCGTCATTAATCCTCTTCACCTCGGGTTCTACGGGGGCTCCAAAAGCAGTCGTTAAATCTGTTGCGAGTTTGGATACCGAAAGCCATTGGCTGGCTGTTCAATGGGGAGGGCGCTTTGATAGAAAGAATAACCCATTAATTGTTGCGTCGGTGTCTCATCAACATTTATACGGGCTGACTTTTCGTATCTTTTTACCCCTCTCGCTGGGTATTCCCTTTCAGGCTGAGTTGATTGGTTATCATGAACAACTTCAGTCACTACCTGAATCTTGCTCACCAATATTTATCAGTAGTCCGGCATTTCTAAAGCGCATGGATACAAAATTGTCGCCGATTTTGTGTCGACAGATATTTTCCGCGGGCGGGCCGCTCAGTTATCAGGATGCGCAATCTACTTTAAATACACTGGGTACATTGCCAACAGAGATTTATGGTGCCACTGAAACCGGTGTTATTGCTTATCGCCACCAATCAGCACCTGAACAAGCATGGCAGTTTTTCTCCGGTGTCAGTTTGGACATCAACAGCGACAATACTTTCACTGTTTACTCTGCCTTGATACCTGAATCAACAGGTATACCAATGAGCGATATTATAGAGCTATCCGATAACCGGCAGCGTTTTTATCTGCTGGGGCGTAAAGATCGAATAGTTAAAATAGAAGAGAAGCGTGTTTCACTCACAGAGATAGAACAGCGCTTAATGTCACTTCCTGAAATTGCAGATGCGACGGTATTGGTCTTAAGCCAAAACGAAAGAGTGAACATTGCTGCTGTTGTGGTATTGACCGACACAGGTAAAGAGCAACTTGCAGCAGAATCATTGAGGTCTTTTACTCAAAGCTTACGCAATACTTTGCGTCACTGGCTTGAGCCGGTCTCTGTTCCTCGTCGTTTACGTGTGATTGATGTTATCCCGCTGAATCCACAAGGGAAGCGTGATTATGCCCGCTTACAGGAGCTATTCTTATGATGTTGCCCGTCGTCGTCAGTCAGCAAATAACAGGTGATCACTTTGCCAGCATCGATCTCTTATTACCTGCTGATTTACTGTGGTTTAGTGGTCATTTCCCCACCTGTTCAATATTGCCCGGCGTCGCACAAATCAATTGGGTTATGCACTACGCCAATCAGTTACTGGGTCAGTTGCCGGTCGTGAGAAGTATCGATGTCGTAAAATTCCAGCGGCCACTGATGCCTGATGATGAAGTCACTCTCGTACTTAATTGGCAACGAACAAATCATAAACTGATGTTTAAGTACCTTGTCCATGGCGAAATAACTGCCAGTAGTGGAAAAATATCTCTATGTCAGTAACCACTTTCGCGCCGTGCGTGGTTATCCCTTGTTTCAATCATGGTGAGACTATGGCGGGTGTTTTATCTCAGTTGGCTATGTATCAATTGCCGTGTCTGATAATTGATGATGGCAGTGATGTTGATACTGCCAATGAGCTAACACGCCTGGCGGCGAAATACCCGTGGGTGGTGCTAATAACACAACCCGAAAATCGGGGGAAAGGGCATGCCGTTCTGAATGGACTGACCGTGGCACAAAAGCAGGGTTACAGCCATGCGCTACAAGTCGATGCTGATGGCCAGCACCAATTATCTGATATTCCAATAATGCTGGGCGAGGCGGAAAAATACCCCCATCATCTAATTTCAGGGCGACCGGTTTACGATGAGTCAGTACCGAAGGCGCGGCTTTATGGCCGCTATATCACCCACTTCTGGGTATGGATCGAAACTTTATCTTTGTCGCTGAAAGACAGTATGTGTGGTTTTCGCGTTTATCCGATTGCCGAAACACAGGCTTTGGCTGCCCGGCACCCATTGGGTGTGCGAATGGATTTTGATACTGAGGTGATGGTGAGATTATATTGGCAGGGAACTGAGAGCCGGTTCTTGCCAACACAGGTCACCTATCCCGCAGAAGGTATTTCACATTTTGATGCGCTGCATGACAACTTACGTATTTCGTGGATGCATACCCGGCTATTTTTTGGCATGTTGCCGCGTATTCCTGCGTTGCTAAAGCGTAATATGCAAAAGCCCGAGCACCATTGGTCCCAGACGAAAGAACGCAATGGTTTGTGGGGGATGCGCTTGATGTTACGCAGTTATAAAATTCTGGGGCGCACAACTTTTAACCTGTTGTTATATCCTGTTATTGGCTATTTTTGGCTTACCGGACATCGTCAGCGCCAGGCATCAAACCATTATTTACAACACCTTACGGCTTTCGCCAAACAGCAAAATCACCCCTTACCGGCATCCTTAAACAGCTTCCGCCATTTCATGCGGTTTGGTGAGTCTATGCTCGATAAACTGGCGAGCTGGCAAGGGGATTTAGTGATGGGTAAAGATGTGGTTTTGGTTGGGCGTGAGCGCTGTGAGGCACAAATCGCCAGCCGTCAGGGGGCGCTAATTCTGGCATCGCATTTAGGTGATATTGAATCTTGTCGCGCTTTGGCTGAGCTATCTGTTGGTGTAAAAGTTAATGCATTGGTCTTTACCCAGCATGCTGCCCGTTTTAATCAGGTCATGCAGGAGATTAACCCACACGCACTGATTAACCTTATCCAGGTAACCTCTATTGGACCTGATACTGCCATTTTATTGCGCCAGAAGCTGGATGAAGGGGAGTGGGTCGCGATTGTTGGTGATAGAACCTCCGTCAGCCCTTATCAACGAGATAACCAACCAAGAGTCATTTGGAGCACCTTCTTAGGCCACCCAGCACCTTTCCCGGTTGGGCCGTTTGCGTTAGCTGCGGCATTGCGCTGCCCGGTGTTTTTGATGTTTGGTTTAAAACTCGGTAGGCAGGGGAAGGAGGCTGCACCATCAGGTGTTATTGATCCCGCATCTGCTGCCCGATTACATGTTTATTTTGAACCTTTCGCCGATCCATTGATATTACCGCGAGCAAATCGTCAGTCGGCATTGCAACAGGCAGTGGAGAGTTACGCCGCCCGCCTGGAGCACTACAGTTTATTAGCGCCGCTCGATTGGTTTAATTTTTATGATTTTTGGCATTTAAACGATGAAAAGCCAAACCAAGGAAATCAGTGACATGAATTTACCCGATGACCCGCGTTTTACTACCCGGATAGTTCACAATATCCCGTTTCATGATATTGACCCTATGGGGGTGGTGTGGCATGGCAATTATTTCCGTTATTTTGAAATTGCTCGTGAGGCTTTACTGAATCAAATTGATTATGGTTACCGCGCGATGCAGGCGTCAGGCTATGTGTGGCCAATAGTTGATACGCGAGTGAAATACATTGCCCCGCTCGAATTTGAACAGCGTATTCATATTTGTGCCTCTATTGAAGAATATGAGAACCGCTTACGTATCGGTTACCAGATTTATGATGCGACCAGCGCGAAGCGCATGACAACCGGCTACACCATTCAGGTTGCCGTTAAAGCATCCACGAAAGAAATGAGCTTTGTTTCACCGCCGGTACTGCTGGAAAGAATGGGTATCGTCTCATGAAATCGATATTCACCGTTCTCTTACTGTGTCTCAGTATCAGCGCTCATGCGGTAACGTTGGCATCGTTACAACAACGATTCAGCGAACAACCGGTGTTGCGCGCCGAATTTGAACAGCAGCGCAGTATTAGTGGAATGAATAAACCTTTAAAATCAAGTGGTAATTTACTGATTTCACAGGATAAAGGGCTGTGGTGGTCACAGCAGCAACCTTTCGTTCTGACACTGCTACTCGACGATAAGCGCATGGTGCAAACCATGGCCGGCCAGCCTGCGCAGGTTATTACTGCTGACAGCAATCCGCAAATGTTCCAATTTAATCACTTATTAACGGCACTATTTCATGCTGATACGTCGATTTTGGAGCAGAATTTTACCTTAGCTTTCACTGATAGTGGTCAAGATCGTTGGGTGTTAGTGCTCACCCCGAAAACCACACCATTGGATAAGCTCTTTAAAAGCATCACGTTGCACGGTCAATATTTTCTGGAAACTATCGATATTGAAGATATGCAGGGAGATGGGACCCACATCCGGTTTTTCAACCAATTAACTGAACCTAAGATACTGAGCCATGCCGAACAGCAGCTTTTTGCGCACTGATTGCCATCGAAAACTGGCTATCGGCTGGTTACTTATCTGTTTGCTGTTACTGGCAACATTACTCTGGCTGATCCCTCGTAGTCAGATTAACAGCAGTGTCTTGGCACTATTGCCCAAGCAGGAGTTGGCAGGCGTACCTGTCGAATTAACCGCAGGGTTTAATCAGCGTCTTGATCGCCAATTAGTGTGGCTGGTTAGCCCAGCAGAAGACCAATTGGCTCCGGTGAACTGGTGGTTGCAGCAGTTACAAAAAATGCCTGCGCTGCATCAGGTCAGTGGTGAGATGACTGCTCAACGTTTACAGGCGTGGGGCGCCTTTTTCTTTCAGCATCGTAATGTATTGTTGGATGAGGCTACCCGTCTGCGATTAAGCCATGGTGGAGCGGCACAGGCTCAGTGGATATTGGGACAGGCGTATTCGGCATTTGCTGGCGTGAGTGGTAAAGAGTTGCAGTATGATCCTTTACTGTTGGTTCGTGGCTCTCAATTAGCACAACAACAAAACAGTGGGGCATTAAGTATCAGTAAGGGCTGGCTGGTGGCGAAAGATAGCCAGGGACGCCCATGGTATTTGATTCACGGTGAATTACGCGCTTCATCTTATGATATGGCCAGTGCCCGTAGCACCGTTGAGTCATTGGCTGAATTAAAGCAGCAACTTCAGCAGCGTTGGCCCGGTACTGAAGTCTTGGAACGCGGCACGCTTTTTTACAGTAACTACGCGAGTCAGCAGGCTGAAAGTGATATCTCGACCATTGGTTTGATCTCCGTCGCCGGTGTATTCCTGCTGATATTGATAATGTTTAAGTCGCTATTGCCACTCGCCTTATGCCTTTTATCAATAACTATTGGGGCATTGGCTGGGGCGGTTGCCACGTTACTGGTCTTTGGCGAAGTCCATGTAATGACGCTGGTATTGAGTGCCAGTATCATTGGTATTTCAGCGGATTATACACTTTATTATCTGACAGACCGCATGGCGCACGGTGGTCAAACGTCGCCATTGGAGAGCCTGGCAAAACTTTTCCCAGCCCTGTCAATGGCGCTACTCACCACCGTAATTGCCTATCTGATTCTGCTTATTGCGCCTTTCCCTGGGTTGCAGCAATTGGCTGTTTTTGCCGCCGCAGGTCTAACCGCCGCCTGTATCACGGTGATGTGTTGGTATCCGATATTGGCTAAACGGTTGCCGGTGCGCCCGGTTCCGCGCCTAAAGCTTATTTATCTGTGGCTAGAGAGTTGGCAAAACAACCGAATGTTACGTTTAGGCTTGCCGGCCCTGATTGCTATTTTGACTATCAGTGGGTTAGCCACATTAAAAATTAATGACGATATCAGTGAATTGCAGGCGATGCCGCGTGAGTTCCAGCAACAGGAACAGCGCATTGCGGCACTTACCGGTCAGCACAGCGATCAAAAATGGTTCGTTGTGTATGGTGATAATGCTGAACAGGCATTGCAACGTCTGGAGCAATTCTCTCCACAGCTATCACAGGCGAAAAAGGCTGGATGGATTGAAAGTTATCGTGTGTTGCCGCTGCCATCATTATTGCGGCAGCAACAAAATCTGGCATTACTTGAACAAACCGCGCCAACTATTATCCACCAATTGCAACAGGCGGGTATTAGCGTTTCTCTGCCAGATTTGCCAGCACAAGGCAACCAGCATACATGGGTGACCCCGGAACAATGGCTTGGCTCGGTGGTCAGTGAGGGCTGGCGATTGCTTTGGCTCTCATTACCTGATGGGCGCACAGCGATGTTGGTGCCGGTAAGTGGTGTCAGTAATCCGGCGGCACTGCAACAGTTAGCGGAGTCCGTGCCAGGAGTGACTTGGGTTGACAGGAAAACAGAGTTCAATGCGCTATTTTCTCTCTACCGCGCCTATCTATCATGGTTGTTACTCATTGCAGTGGTTGCTATAGCTGTAGTCTATTGCTGGCGCCTGGGTCTGCGTCGCGGCCTCTATTGTGTGGCACCGACGTTACTTTCATTGGGGATGGGGCTGGCGGTACTTTCTCTTACCGGCCACTCGTTAAATCTCTTCTCGTTGCTGGCATTAATATTGGTTCTGGGGATTGGTATCAATTATACCCTGTTCTTTACCAATCCCCGAGGGACGCCTAGCACCTCAATGTTTGCTATTTTTATGGCGGTGTTCACCACGCAACTGACTTTCGGCATGCTGGTATTTAGCCACACCCAAGCCATCAGTAGCTTTGGCATTGTGCTGAGTAGTGGTGTGTTTACAGCCTTCTTATTAGCGCCTCTGGCGCTGCCCAAGCCAAAAGGAGAGCCTGAGTGAATTATAAACGCTGTGGGGTGTTACTCGTTTTAGCCTTATTGATTGTAGGGTGTGCCAGTTCGCCGGACCAAACACAGCCTAAAGCCTGGCTTAAGCCCGGGGTGCGGGTCGCTTTGCCGCAACCGACTTTGGCACAACCTATCAATCAGCAGCAATTACTGACTGCAACAGCGCAGGGGAAGCAGCAGTCATTATTAGTGTTACTTCAGGCTGATGGGCAGCGCTTAACCTTGGTTGGGCTGTCGCCGCTTGGGATCCGCTTGTTCAAGGTTTCCTATGACCTGCAAGGTATTCATTTAGAGCAAACCATGAAAATTGTTGGATTACCTCCAGCAAATCAGGTTCTTGCCGATATTATGCTGAGTTATTGGCCCATCATATCATGGCGTCCGTTATTACCCGGAAATTGGCGGTTGGTGGATGAAGGGGATACACGCAGACTCTATGATGACAAAAACCAAATAGTGACAGAGATTCGCTACCAGCTATCAGGTAACACCCGTAAGCCAATCACTATTGAGCAATTTGTCTTTCACTACCGTATTACTATCCAAAATGTGGAGGAGTAACAGCGATGGTCTATTTCTCTGCTGTTGGCATGGTTAATGCGTTAGGTAGCTCATTGTCTGAAGTGAGTGCGAGCCTTCGTGCCGGGTTAGCCCCAGGCATGGCTCCCCAGCAAGGGTGGCTCTTGGGTGATTCGCCGATTTGGCTGGGTGCGGTGAATACTGAATTGCCTACCTTGCCCGAGCCACTTTCACAGCACAATAGCCGGAATAATCGCCTGTTGTTGGCGGCATTGTCGCAGATTCAACCTGAGGTTTCCGCATGCATTCTTCGCTATGGCGTATCACGGGTTGCTGTGATTATGGGAACCAGCACCTCAGGTATTTTTGAGGGGGAACGGGCGGTTAGAGAATATCAGCCTGGTTCTGGTGACGTCGCCGGGCAGTTTCCGCCAGGGTATCACTATCAACAGCAGGAGTTAGGCGATCCTAGCATCTTCCTCTCGCGTTATTTGGGGCTGAATGGCCCGAGTTATACCGTGTCTACGGCTTGTTCTTCCAGTGTACGGGCGATTATCAGCGGTAAACGTTTGATTGAGTCTGGAATAGTCGATGCGGCGATAGTCGGTGGCGCTGACAGTTTATGTCGTATGCCCATCAACGGTTTTCATAGCCTGGAGTCACTTTCGGCTGAGCGTTGTACCCCTTTTGCCGCCGAGCGCAAAGGGATCAACGTGGGTGAGGCAGCGGCGTTGATTTTATTATCACGTGAACCTTCACCTGTAGCGTTACTCGGGGTTGGGGAGTCCTCCGATGCCTGGCATATGTCCGCCCCCCATCCTGAAGGGCATGGGGCGGAACAGGCTATCAGGATGGCATTACGTCAGGCAGGGTTGCAGCCCGCTGATGTGGGCTACATCAATCTACATGGCACGGCGACGCGGTTAAATGATCAGATAGAAGCGCAGGTCGTGAATAGGGTTTTTGGTCATCAGACCCCTTGTAGTTCAACTAAACATCTTACCGGGCATACGCTGGGGGCCGCTGGGGCCACAGAGGCGGCACTCAGTTGGCTGATGTTAAGCCGGACTCTACCCTTACCAGTACAAGATTTTTCTCATGCTTCTTGGGATACTACTTTGGCCGAGATTAATTTGGTCACCAAGCCGGAAGTACTTAAAACCCCGGTTATTTTGTCGAACTCATTCGCTTTTGGTGGCAACAATGCGTGTGTGATATTAGGAGCCGGCTGATGGCGTATTCCGCTGAACATTACCTCCCACATCAATCACCAATGGTGATGCTGGATAACGTCCATTGGGTAGGGGAGGACGGGGCTGAATGCAGGGTCACCTTGAGTAAGCATGGGGTGCTTGCGCCGTTCCTCGATGCTCAGGGCTGCCTCCCCAACTGGTTTGCTATCGAATTAATGGCACAAACTATCGGCGTGTGGCGTGGCTGGCATGGCTTGGCGCAAGCGATACCTCCCACGATAGGGATGCTACTTGGTGGGCGAGCTATCAGCTGTGAATTACCGGCATTTCCTGCGGGTAGCGAACTTCAGGTTTGTGTCCAGTTAATCCTGCAAGATGAAAAAATTGGCAGTTTCGAGTGCAGTATCAACATGGCTGGAAAGCAGGTTGCTCGTGGTCGGCTAAATACTTATCAGCCAGATGCCGAAGAAATAAAAAAACTCACATTGAGGAAAGGCGCATGAAGCGTTCTGTTTTAGTCACCGGGGCCAGCAAAGGGATCGGGCGGGCCATCGCACACCGTCTGGCTGCGGATGGTTTTTTAGTGGTTGTTCATTATCACCAAGATCTTACTGGCGGTGAAGCGACACTGGCTCAGATTATTGAGGCGGGTGGTGAAGGGCGCTTGATCTGTTTTGATATCAGCGACAGGCCGCAGTGTAAAGAGGTACTCGAGCAGGATATCGCCACTCATGGCGCTTACTACGGTGTGGTGAACAATGCCGGTATTACGCGTGATGGTGCATTCCCAGCATTGACGCAAGAAGATTGGGATGGCGTCATTCATACCAATCTGGACAGTTTCTATAATGTGTTGCACCCCTGCGTAATGCCGATGATCGGTTTACGTAACGGCGGGCGCATTATTGCGCTTTCTTCGGTCTCCGGTGTGGTGGGGAATCGTGGTCAGGTGAATTACAGTGCGGCTAAAGCGGGGGTTATCGGGGCTTGTAAGGCTTTGGCGCTGGAGTTGGCTAAACGCAAGATTACCGTGAATTGTATTGCACCTGGGTTGATTGATACTGGCATGATCAATATGGAGCCTATCGCGCTGCAAGAAGCCATGCGGATGATCCCACTTAAACGGATGGGAGAAGCTGAAGAGGTGGCTGGTTTAGCCAGTTACCTGATGTCAGATATCGCCGGTTATGTCACGCGTCAGGTGATTTCAATTAATGGAGGAATGGTATGAGCAGCAGGATGGTTGCCATCAATAGAGTTGTGATTACCGGCATGAGTGGGGTCACTGCCTTTGGCAATAACTGGGCGGATATTTCAGCACGTATTTATGCCGGTCAAAATGCGGTGCAATATATGCCGCAGTGGGAAGAATATCAGGGGTTGAATACCCATTTAGGTGCGCCGATTGATGATTTTGTGGTGCCCGCACATTACACCCGTAAACGCATCCGCTCGATGGGGCGGGTATCCTTATTGGCCACCAGAGCCACTGAGCTGGCGCTAGAGCAAGCGGGTCTGATGGGGGAGGATGTACTTACCAATGGGGATACTGGGATTGCCTATGGCTCTTCTACCGGTAGCACTAAGCCGGTGAGTGAATTTGCCACGATGTTAACCGAAAAACACACCAACAATATTACCGGCACGACCTATGTGCAAATGATGCCGCATACGGCGGCGGTGAATACTGGGCTGTTTTTTGGGTTGCGCGGGCGGGTTATTCCTACCTCAAGTGCTTGTACGTCAGGTAGTCAGGCAATTGGTTATGCCTATGAAGCAATCCGTCATGGCTACCAGAAAGTGATGGTTGCTGGTGGTGCAGAGGAACTGTGTCCTTCCGAGGCGGCGGTATTTGATACCTTGTTTGCTACTAGCCAGCTAAATGATTCACCAAAATTATCACCAAGGCCATTTGATCGCCAACGTGATGGTTTGGTTATTGGTGAAGGGGCTGGCACGTTGATTCTGGAAGAACTGGATCACGCCAAAGCACGTGGTGCCACTATTTACGGTGAAATCATTGGTTTTTATACTAATTGCGATGCCAGCCATATTACTCAACCACAAAAAGAGACCATGCAAATCTGCATTGAAAAGGCGTTACTAAGCTCGGGCCTGGCTGCCACTGATATTGGCTATATCAGTGCTCATGGTACCGCGACTGAGCGTGGCGATATTGCAGAAAGCCAGGCTACGGCGGCTGTTTTTGGTAACCGGACCCCCATTTCCTCTTTGAAAAGTTATTTTGGTCATACCTTAGGGGCTTGCGGTGCTCTTGAAGCCTGGATGAGTCTGGAGATGATGCGGGCCGGGCGTTTCGCACCAACCATTAATCTGACCGACCCTGATCCTGCCTGTGGTGACCTGGATTACCTGATGGGCGAGGGGCGTTATATTGATACCGAATTCTTCCAGACAAATAACTTCGCGTTTGGCGGCATTAACACCTCATTGGTGATCCGTCGCTGGCCGTAACCGCCATTGCTTTCCTCATTGTTGATTTTTTATCAAAAGTATTGTGTTGAATATGGCATTTTTTGGCAATAAAACTCTGGGCATAATCAGTTCAGATTTTTACCGGGTGGCTCGGGTAAATGGCCCCCGGTAATCAGCCAATTTTAAACATGTCTAAGCACGATAAAAATTCAAAATGAGGAATTACTATGAGCGTACCTGCATTCGGCCTGGGAACTTTTCGTCTTCAAGATCAAGTTGTTATTGATTCAGTGAGTCAGGCATTAACCGCGGGCTATCGTGTTATCGATACCGCACAAATATATGAAAATGAAGCAGCTGTTGGCCAAGCTATTGCGCAAAGCGGCATCCAGCGTGATGAGTTATTTATCACCACTAAGATTTGGATTGCTAACTTAGCGCAGGGCAAGCTCATCCCTAGCCTGCAAGAGAGCTTGCAGAAGCTGAGAACAGACTATGTGGATTTAACATTGATTCACTGGCCTTCACCAAACGATGAAGTACCCGTCGCTGAATTTATGGCTGAATTAGTGAAAGCCAAAGAGCTGGGCTTAACCCGGCAGATTGGTATTTCTAACTTCACCATCGATTTAATGAAACAGGCCATTGCGGCGGTGGGGGCCGAGGTAATTGCTACTAACCAAATCGAACTGTCACCCTTATTGCAGAACAGTAAGGTCGTTGAATTTGCGAGAGAAAATGGCATAGCGATCACTTCTTATATGACGCTGGCTTATGGTAAAGCGCTAGAAGAACCCGTGATTAAAACGATTGCGGAGCAACATGGTGCCACTCCCGCTCAGGTGATTTTAAGCTGGGCGATGCAACTGGGCTATAGTGTGATCCCGTCATCGACCAAAGCCGCTAATCTGGCCAGTAATATGTTAGCGCAGGAATTGCGCTTGAGTGCCGAAGATATGGCACTGATAGCGTCGTTGGATCGTGGTGAGAGGTTAGTCAGCCCTGAAGGCCTGGCACCTGCATGGGATTGATCACGCTTTAAACCATTATCTGAACCACCCTATGTTGGGTGGTTTTTTATTTTGCAGGGAACATTTGTGCCAGACGTTCATTGATAAAATCAATAAAACAACGCAGCCGGTTACTGACGACCTGATCACTGTAATACACCGCATTAATCGGCATAACGACGGGTAGAGTCTGTTCTACCAGTAGCGGCACTAAGTCCCCGCGTTGTAGATCGCCTCTGATCATGAAATCCGATAAGCAAGCAATGCCATTTCCCTCAAGGCAAAGGCGGCGTTGCGTCTCCCCATTATTTGACGTTAAATCTGAATTTATTTCATAAAGTTGCCCATCAGCACCTGCGAGCGGCCAACGATTTAGCACCGGTAAATCATTGAACCCCAGACATAAATGATGCTGTAAATCAGCCACCGTTTGCGGGGTACCATGTTGCTTTAGGTAGGCAGGTGAGGCCAAAATATGGCGATAACTGGTCATCAGCTTTCTGGCTCGTAAGGTTGAGTCCTGTAACGTGCCGACCCGGATAGCAATATCAACCTTTCTTTCAATTAGGTTAATAAAGGTTTCTGACGAAACCAGTGATAATGTCACCAACGGATAACGCTGACGAAACTCCGCCATCAGCGGAGCCAGAATGTGCAACACCACTGGAGTAGAAGCATCGATACGCAGCAATCCTTTGGGATTTAACTGATTATCGAGTATCTCGTTTTCCGCCGTGGCCATTTCCCGCAGAATATTTTGCACTCGCCGAAAGTAGTGCTCGCCTTCTTGTGTCAGGCTGATTTGCCGGGTTGTGCGATTTAACAGCGTCACCCCTAGCTTGCTTTCGAGTTTTTTTACTGTCCGGCTGACGACTGAATTAGCTTGATCGAGTTGCTCTGCCGCACGGCTAAAACTGCCACATTCCACTACGGTAACAAAAGTAATCAGTTCATCTGAATGCGCTTTCATTGTTGCCACTCCAGCAAAAATATTTTGATATTTTGAGCATTTTTGTCA
Organism: Yersinia sp. 2553 StPb PI; assembly: GCF_052217105.1. NCBI lineage: Bacteria > Pseudomonadati > Pseudomonadota > Gammaproteobacteria > Enterobacterales > Yersiniaceae > Yersinia > Yersinia sp. 2553 StPb PI. The sequence continues at coordinate 46,246 of NZ_JAZGPX010000002.1, forward strand.
TTTAACCATAGGTACATAATAGCCGCTATCAAATTGACCCGTATTTCTGGAGTAATTATGCCACTTGCATTATGGGCACTGACCATCAGTGCATTCGCTATTGGTACCACTGAATTTGTGATTGTCGGGCTGGTTCCGACCATCGCAGAACAACTGGCAGTTTCTGTGCCATCCGCCGGTTTATTAGTTTCAATCTATGCATTGGGCGTTGCTATTGGTGCTCCAGTGTTAACCGCATTAACCGGGCGCATACCGCGTAAAATGCTATTGATTGGCTTGATGGTCTTGTTCACCCTAGGGAACTTATTAGCCTGGCAATCACCTGGTTATGAGACTCTGGTGGTTGCTCGTTTACTCACCGGTCTGGCTCACGGTGTGTTCTTCTCGATTGGTTCGACTATTGCTACCAGTTTGGTGCCAAAGGAGAAAGCGGCGTCGGCGATTGCTATTATGTTTGGTGGTTTAACGGTGGCACTGGTGACTGGGGTTCCGCTCGGGACATTTATCGGCCAGCATTTTGGCTGGCGGGAGACTTTCCTTGCGGTGTCACTGATTGGGGTCATTGCCATTATTGCCAGCGCCATTTTGGTTCCCAGTAATATCCCCAATAAGGCTTCAGCCAGTATAAAGCAGCAACTACAGGTGCTCACCCACCCACGTTTACTGCTGATTTATGCCATTACCGCCTTGGGATACGGTGGTTTCTTCACCATGTTTACTTTCCTCGCGCCAGTGATGCAAGAACTGGCAGGATTCTCACCTGCCGCAGTGAGTTGGATCTTACTGGCGTATGGGGTATCGGTCGCTATCGGCAATATCTGGGGCGGTAAACTCGCAGACCGCCATGGTGCAGTACCTGCTTTGAGTTTTATTTTTACCGCACTTGCTGTCTTACTGTTTGTTTTCCAATTCAGTGCTAACCACAGTATTGCGGCATTAATTACGTTGCTGGTCATGGGGATTTTTGCCTTTGGTAACGTCCCCGGTTTACAAGTTTATGTGGTGCAGAAAGCGGAAGAATATACGCCACATGCCGTTGACGTGGCTTCGGGCCTGAATATCGCGGCGTTTAATGTCGGAATCGCGTTAGGATCGATTATTGGTGGGCAGACAGTTATCCGGGTTGGGTTGGCTCAGACCCCTTGGATCGGTGGCGTGATTGTTATTGGTGCGCTATTACTGGTGACACTGAGTGGCAAGCTGGATAAGAAGCACCCACGGCAAGTTGCTGTCAGCTAAATCCCTGCCAGTATCTATTGAAGCCCGCGATTGTGGGCTTCTTTGTTAATAGAAGGCTTATTAGTGCATTATGAATCACATAGATTGAATCTCTGCTTGTGTATCCCAACATCAGAATAATATCGTGGCTAAAAGAAATTACTGACAGGAGCATCTGGGCGTATAATCAGTGAACTACCGGCTGTTGTTACCTCTCGAGCCAGAGTGATTTCGAATAAGGAATAGGCCATCAAAGTGCCGAAACGAACATATGCAATGCGATATGTTGCAGGTCAACCGGTTGAACAAATCTTCCCAGGTTCTGCTAAGCAACTGGGGCTGGGGTTACCGCCAGGCGCGCCATTGCCAACATCTGAATTTTTGCGGGTGATGGTGTGGAATATCTTTAAGCAACAGCGGGCGCAATGGCTCTCGGTGCTCAAAGAATTCGGGCGTGATACTCAACTGATGTTACTGCAAGAAGCACAAACAACACCTGAGCTGGTGCGGTTTGCTACGTCTCACTATCAGGCCGCCGATCAGGTTCCTGCCTTTGCACTGCCTCAGCACCCTTCAGGTGTGATGACGCTTGCAGCCACCCATCCGGTCTACTGTTGCCCCCTGCGTGAGAGAGAGCCGTTACTGCGGTTGTCTAAATCGGCCTTAATTACTGTTTACCCAATCCATGACGGCCGTTTATTGATGGTGGTGAATATTCACGCGGTGAATTTCAGTCTTGGTGTTGATGTTTACAGTAAACAACTCGAGCCCATTGGGGAACAAATCGCGATGCATCGTGGCCCGGTGATTCTGGCGGGGGATTTTAATGCCTGGAGCCGACAGCGGGTTAATGCTTTACAGTGTTTTGCCCAAGTGGTGGGGTTAGCTGAAGTTGAATTCCGGGCTGATAACCGTAGCCGTGCGTTTGGCCGACCGCTTGATTTTGTCTTTTATCGGGGTCTTACTCTGGCAGATGCATCGGTATTAGTGACCCGAGCCTCTGATCACAATCCACTGCTGGTTGAATTCCAGCCATAAAAAAAGCACCCCGAAGGGTGCTTTTTAACAGCTTTAATCGCGATTCTGACTCTACGTATCCGGGGTCGATTTGCCGTTAACGAACAACGTCAATTTCAAGCCTGGTTGTAAACTATTAGCCTTGCTGACTACCGAATTCCATCGCATCACATCGTCGGTGTTTACACCGTGACGCTTGGCAATACTGGCAAAAGAATCACCTTTACGAACCTGATAGGTGATGCTGTTGCTGGTCGTTGTATTGCTTGCCAGTTGCAGGGTTTGCCCAACTTTTAAGGTGCTCTTGGCACGTAAGTTGTTCCAACTCTGCAAATCGCTGGTCTTGATATTCAACCGCTTGGCAATCGTAGATAAGGTATCACCGGAGCGAACTTTATACTGCGAACCTGATGCTGATTTTGAGCTGTTCTGTGCCAACTTGGTTGGTTGAACGGCGGCAATATCAGTATCTGCCAATGAATCTTTAAGCTGCTCAGCATGGGCCTTTGGCAACATAATATAACGAGGACCATGTCCATCAGGTGCCGTTACATTGCGCTTATACCCAGAATTAAAGGATTTCAACTTAGTAAGTGACATCCCCGCCATCTCAGCCGCCTGAGTTAGCTGTATCTGCTGACCTACATCAACACGTGCTAATGCACGGTCTTTGTCGGGTTCTGGCAAGTTTATACCGTACTTTTTGCTGTTCTTGATTAAATCACCCAAGGCCAGCATTTTTGGAACATAAATTGACGTTTCACGTGGAAGCGACAATGCCCAAAAGTTGGTCGGTTTACCCTTTGCCTTATTAGCCTTAACCGCTTGCATGACTCTGCCTTCACCACTGTTATAAGCAGCGACTGTTAACAACCAGTCACCGTCAAACATTTTGTTCAGGCGCTCCATCATATCAAGCGCTGCTTTGGTAGACGCAACCACATCTCTGCGGCCGTCATACCATTGGTTTTGTTTCAAGCCATAGTTTCGACCTGTACTCGGCACTATCTGCCATAGCCCTGCGGCGTTGGCGGATGATGTCGCGTGTGGGTCAAAAGCGCTCTCCACTATGGGTAGCAGTACCAGTTCCATCGGCATTTTACGTTTCTTAATCTGCTCGACTATCAGGTACATGTACGGCTCTGCCCGTAATGTTACATCGTGGAGATAGCTCTTATTTCTTAAGTATTTTTGCTTTTGTTCACGGATCCGGGAATTTTCCGGAACCTTCATCTTCAGCTCGTCGCTAATGAAGTTCCACAAATCTTGCTGCGCGAGGCCACTTTCACTATCAAGCCATCGCGCGCTGCCCTCTCGGACGCTATTTGTGTACTCTCCTGCTTCACTCTCTTGACCTGCTGAAGACAAACTCTGCGCATGCTGTACGGGAACCTGTACGTCCTGCTTGGACGTCTGGCACCCAACAAGCAAGACTGAGGCGAGAAATATCGCTTTGGTCTTCATGTGTGTGTCAATGTCAGTTGCTTAAAAGACGACCAATCATACTTTGCTTCGACAAAAAACACAACTAAAAGCTCAGAAGCGGTCTTTCTGGGCGCGTAATTCGGAAAAAACTGAAGCAAGTGAGGCTGGTGGCGAGATAACGCCTATTTTCCTTTGTAAATCAATGTCATCGCAACGTAAAAAAACATTAATTTTACGCTCTAATTGCAATTTTACCGGCAAACTAGGTAGGTTTTTTGCCCGTAATTGCATGATTTGTTGTTGATATGTAGCAATATCTTGATCTGCGGGCAAAATGAAACGGGCAAACTTAAGATTTGCGAGAGTATATTCATGCGCGCTGCAAATTAAGGTTTCAGCGGGAAGCTGCGCCAGCCGTTGAATTGACGCATACATTTGCTCTGGTGTGCCTTCAAATAGTCTGCCGCAGCCGGCAGAAAAAAGCGTGTCGCCGCAGAAAAGATAAGGTTCGCTGTAGTATGCAATGTGCCCAAGGGTATGGCCAGGGACGGCGATAATGGTGTAGTTTTGACCATCAATTGTCAGGTGATCACCCCCATTTACGATAACTGTCGCACCTTTATTTGCTGTTTCCTGCGGGCCATAGACGGGAATATTGGGGAAATGGCGGTGTAATTGTGCCACACCACCGACGTGATCGTTGTGGTGATGGGTGAGCAGGATGGCCTGAGGAGTGTATTGGCCTTGTGCCAGTGCAGACAGCACCGGCGCTGATTCACCCGGATCAACAATAACGCAGTGTTTTTGTGGGTTTGCCAATAACCAAATGTAATTGTCTTGAAATGCCGGAATACTGATAAGATTCATTGGATACCTCTTTTTTGTTGGCAACCGCTTGAGTGTGAAAGAAGATAATATACCCGTCATCTTTCAAATCGCAGGTGTATTGGCGGCTCCCGTTCATCCGCATCACTTACGGGGGTTAGCTTATCGGGGTTCACTTACTTGCCACCTTCCTGCACCTTGAAATCTATTGGGTAGAAACATGAAACCAGCGCAAACACACCAACAGATCGATGCGCCTGCATCTTGGGCGGAGTTACCTTGGGGAGAGTATTATCGCGCAGCGCTCGAACAGCAATTACAACCTTGGTGGCCGAAGCTATTTGGTTTTCATCTGTTGAAAATAGGCCAGTTGAGTGCGGAAATCGCCAGCGATAAATGTGCTATCTCCCATCAGGTTAATGTGGGGGAACAAGGTACTAATATGCAGGTGCTGGCCAGCCCATACCAGTTACCTTTTGCTGAAAAGTCAGTGGACGCCTGTCTGTTATCTCATTCTTTAGCCTATGCCACTGACCCACATCGTATTTTGCGTGAAGCAGATAGGGTGCTTATTGATGACGGCTGGTTGATTATCAGTAACTTCAATCCGATGAGTGTGCTGGGTGCCGGCAAGCTGGTGCCAATATTACGCCAGCGGCAGCCTTATATTAGCCGAATGTTTACTCAGATGCGTTTGCTGGATTGGCTGAGTTTGCTGAATTATGAAGTTATGCATATGTCGTGCTTTCACGTTTTACCCTGGCATAAAGAAGGTGGGCGCTTTATCAGCACCCATCTACATGCGCTGGGGTGTGTCAGCCTGATTGTGGCCCGTAAGCGCACCATACCTTTGACATTTAATCCGATGAAGTTTGGTGCACGTAAGCCTTGGTTTAGCCGTGCGGTTGGCGCAACCAAAAGTTATCGCGACCAACCTTGATTCGGTGTGTGAAAGCCACTAATACCGTGGCAACGTCAGGTAAGAAGAGTTAGTTGGGGATATAACCAATATCGTCTTGTGTCGGTGAATTGGCCGCAAGACGTGCCAGTTCATCGCAGCGCTCATTTTCAGGATGGCCAGCATGGCCTTTAACCCATTCCCATTGTACGGTATGGCCTTGGATTGCCAGATCCAGCCGTTGCCATAAATCGACGTTACGTACCGGTTTGCGGTCTGTGGTTTTCCACCCGCGCTTTTTCCAGTTGTGGATCCATTGTGTGATGCCCTGACGCACGTATTGGCTGTCAGTGCTGAGCGTCACGTGGCAAGGTGATGTCAATGCCTCCAAGGCGACGATAGCAGCCATCAACTCCATACGGTTGTTGGTTGTCAAACGGTAGCCAGCACTAAAGGTCTTTTCATGTTGTTTGTAACGCATAATTGCGCCATAACCACCGGGGCCAGGATTGCCAAGGCAAGATCCGTCGGTGAAAATTTCTACCTGTTTAGTCATCTCTGGTAGACTCTTCCTATCTGTTTAAACGTTAAGTCTGACATAAACGAGCGCTATGAGCACTGGCAATATGCAAGTTACCCCGACCAGACAGATTGTTCTGGATACTGAAACCACTGGTATGAATAAGCTGGGCGTTCATTATGAAGGCCATCGGATTATTGAGATCGGTGCTGTTGAAGTGATCAACCGCCGTCTGACCGGCAGAAACTTCCATGTGTATGTGAAACCGGACCGTCTGGTCGACCCAGAGGCCTACGGTGTCCATGGTATCAGTGATGAGTTTCTGGCCGATAAACCCACATTTGCTGATATTACACCGGAGTTTCTCGAGTTTATCCGTGGTGCTGAGCTAGTCATTCATAATGCGGCGTTTGATATCGGCTTTATGGATTACGAGTTCCGTATGTTGCAGCAGGATATTCCGAAAACGGAAACCTTCTGTACCATCACCGATAGCCTGTTATTGGCGCGCCGCCTGTTCCCCGGCAAGCGTAATAACCTTGATGCGTTATGCGATCGCTATCTGATAGATAATACCAAGCGAACGTTGCACGGCGCATTACTCGATGCCGAAATTCTGGCAGAAGTTTATCTGGCGATGACCGGCGGCCAGACGTCTCTGTCTTTCTCTATGGAAGGTGATCAGTCGCAGAATGATTCTTCTGAAAATATCCAGCGTATTACCCGGCCAGCATCTGCGTTGAAAGTAATTTATGCGGCTGAAGAGGAGTTGTCAGCCCATGAATCGCGTCTGGATTTGGTGATGAAGAAGGGCGGCAGTTGTTTGTGGCGGATGCCGCTTGAATCGGAAGATAGTGCAAATGCAGAATAAAATGATTTCCAGATGAAAAACTGCGCAACCGGCTTATTTTGCTGGAAAAAGTATTGACGAGATTGCATTCCATACGTAATATCCGTCTCGTTCTTAACCGGAACAGCAGCGTGGTGCGGTAGTTCAGTCGGTTAGAATACCGGCCTGTCACGCCGGGGGTCGCGGGTTCGAGTCCCGTCCGCACCGCCAACATTCAGAAGCCCTGAGTTATTGCTAACTCAGGGCTTCGTTGTATCTATACCCTTGGCACTTGAAGCTGCAGGGGTGTTAGCTACGCTCACTTACCCAAATCACTTGACTGTGTAAGCTCATTGGGATGCATTCGCTTGCTGCCTACCTGCAACTCCAATTACTTTGGGTATACCCTTGGTACTTGAAGCCGCTGGGGGGCAAAATAATAGAACTCCCCCCTTGGGTAACACATCAATAAACCCATTTAGAATTTACTGCGTAGCTTTCGCATTACCTGCTTGCGCGGCTGTTTTTACCCAACCATCAAAGGTGGCCTGATGGGCCTGAATCCAACCATTCACATGACGTTCAATATCGGCATCTGACGATTCACCCGCGTGCATCCGCATGTTCTGAGCATTCACATCATTAATCGATAATTTCATGATAGAGAACAGCTTAGCGGCGGCCGGGTTAGCTTCAGCCCATTTTTTGTTAGCCACGATATGCATCACACTCGGTGGGAAGCCGTAGTTCGCACCGTTAGACAGCTTGGTGTCGATAGTTTTATCTGGCAGGGAAGAGAATGGAACCTGCAACCATACTACGTCACGGCCCGGCACCAATACATCACTGACCCAATAAGGTGTCCAGGTGTAATACAGGATTGGTTTGCCTTCTTTGTAACGTGTAATCGTATCGGCAATCATCGCGGCATAGTTACCCTGATTATGGATAACGGTATCGCTCAGACCATAAGCTTTGATCTGATGATTTATCGGCGCTTCACAGCCCCAACCTGGGTTACAGCCGGTTAGATCGGCTTTACCATCGTTATTAGCATCAAACAATTTGGCGATTTTCGGATCTTTTAGCTGCTCAATATTGGTAATGTGGTATTTATCAGCGGTTTTTTTATCGATCAGATAACCCTGTGCCAATCCTTCAATATAGTTACCCTGACGATAAAATTTGGCATCGCCACCGGCAGCATTATATTGGTCGTTATGCAGTGGTTCCCAGTTTACCGCCAGATAGGTGGCATCACCTGCGCCGATAGTTGAATACGCGACGTTGTAATCTACTTCTTTGGTCGGTTGGACATCGTAACCGAGTTTTTCCAAGGCTTTATTGACCAGAGAGGTCTGGAAGGTCTCTTCCGAAATGGTACTTTGCAGCGGCTGGACAGTGATGCCTTTGCCCGGTAATTCTGCGGCGGATAACTGAGTGCTGATCAGTGTGGTGAGGGCCAAGGCCCAGATTCCTGTCGAACGCATAGTTGTTCCTTTTTAAGCTATTTTACTTGCCATTTTGAACGAGGACAGTGCTCATCATCCTTACGTACTATGTGTACATTGCGGTGATTGCGCGCTGTCCATGTCCAAACTGCCTGCGACAATTACGCTTAAATTTGAGCGTAATAATTTGAAATTACTTAGTATTTCTAAAAGGTTTGGTGATAAGACCAATCGGGCCGGCTGTATACCAGAGGCCAATGCCTTTGGTACGGCGATCGCGGCCTAATGATTGGGTCAGGCGGTCAAGGATGATCGCCAGAATCACAATACCGACACCGCCGACTGCGGCCAGCCCCATATCAAGGCGGCCAATACCGCGCAGTACCATTTGACCTAAGCCCCCTACAGCAATCATCGAGGCGATGACTACCATCGACAGTGCCAGCATCAGGGTTTGGTTCACACCCGCCATGATGGTTGGCATCGCCAGCGGTAACTGCACTTTGAACAGTAATTGGCGTGGATTGGCACCAAAGGATTCAGCGGCTTCGATAAGATCTTCTGGTACCTGTTTGATGCCCAAAATGGTCAGACGAACAATGGGTGGCAGAGCAAAGATGATGGTCACGACCACGCCGGGGACGTTACCGATACCGAACAGCATGACGATGGGCACCAGATAAACGAATGCCGGTGTAGTCTGCATGGCATCCAGTAACGGCCGAATTATACGTGCGGCATTATTACTGCGTGCCAGCCATATCCCCATCGGTAGCCCGATAAGAATACAGAAGAACAGCGAAGTCAGAACCAGCGCCAGTGTCACCATTGCTTGTGACCACGCACCGATAGCGCCAATAGCAACCAGTGATATCAGGGTTGCTACGCCCATTCCTAAGGTGGAGAACTGCCAGGCGATCAGCGCGAAAACCAGAATGGCGATCGGTGCTGGCATACCCAGTAGTAGGTGCTGAAAGCCACTGAGAATAAAATCAACCGGCACGCGAATGCCCTGGAACAGGGGGCGAAAATGCAGCACAACCCAGTCGATACCGTGGGTGACCCAGGAATCCAGTGGCACCCAGGTGTTATGAAACGGATCCATCAGACTGAAATGCTCGGGAGCAGCGGCCGGAGTACTATTCAACCAATCGGTACTTTGTGTCGCAGTGCTCTGAACGGCCTGAGAAGCAACCTCATGGCTGGTACTGCTGGCGGCATGGCTACCCTCAGCCATGCTCGCTCCCCACGGGTCAACAGCGGCTGACAGTGTCTGAGGGGCGGTATCTGTTGCCGCCGGTGCTGCTGAAGCTGCCGCATCCGTCGCCCAAGGATTACTGTCTACGGGGGTACTGCTTTGAATTGGATCACTCATTTGGCGTCTCCTTATCTAAAGCCTGCAACAGCATGGCTTTGGAAATAATACCGATATAACTGTTGTCTTCACCGACCACAGGGACCGCACACGGGGCCTGGGCAACCAGTGAAATCAACTCACTGAGGGGCATATCTGCGGGAACCGGCGCTGGATCGGCCAGTAAGGCACTATCCAGCGACTGGCTCTCCGCCAAGGCTTTTTTCAGTGAATCTATCGATACCACGCCAATAAACTTCTGCCCGCGTTCCAGCACATAGCCATAATCGCGGTCTTCATCTTGAAGCAGTTTTAACGCTGAACGAGGGCCGAAACCCGGAGTTTTACGAATTAATGATACCGGGCGACGGCGCGCGATATCCTTGGCACTAAAGACGTGGCTGATATCGACGCCACGGAAGAAGGTGCGCACATAGTCATTAGCCGGATTATTCAGTATTTCATCCGGGGTGCCGACCTGTACTACTTCGCCGCCCTGCATAATGGCGATACGATCACCAATGCGCATGGCTTCATCCAAATCATGAGAGATAAAGACAATGGTCCTTTGATGTTTGGCCTGTAATTTGACCAGCTCATCTTGCATTTCTGTACGTATTAAGGGGTCTAGCGCTGAAAAGGCCTCATCCATTAATAAGATGTCAGGGTTATTGGCCATCGCCCGGGCTAAACCGACGCGCTGACGCATCCCGCCGGAAAGTTCATCGGGGTAGGAGTGGGCGTAGCTTTCCAGACTCACCTGACGCAGTGCTTCCAGCGCTTTGTCGTGACGTTCCTGCAAAGGGACGCCAGCCAGCTCCATACCGAATGCGGTGTTATCGAGAACATTCAAATGGGGCATTAATGCAAAGGACTGAAAGACCATACTGATCTTATTACGGCGTACGGTGCGCAGGGCACTATCAGATATTTTGGCAATATCTTCGCCATCGATCAGTACTTCTCCACGGGTGGGTTCTATCAGACGATTGAGAAGGCGTACCAGGGTGGATTTACCAGAACCGGATAACCCCATGATGACGAATATCTCGCCTTCTTCAATGGCCAGATTGGCATCTTTAACGCCAACGGACAAACCAGTTTTGGCAAATATCTGCTCTTTATTCTTACCTGATTCAAGCAGCTTAAAAGCCCGTTCTGGATGCTCACCAAATATTTTATATAGATTCTTTACTTCGAGTTTAATTGCCATGCAGCTGGTGTATTCCTCTGTCAATTTTGAATTATGTTTATTCGATCAATGTTATCCTGATGAAAAAATAGAGCGCCATATACCCTAACACAATGAGAATCTGAGACAACCCTCAATGTTCTTATAATCTGAATTGTAATAGACCTTATCCCAGGATATATCTTTTTAATCTGTTAATTTACATACGTTAATATTGTGGTTTTTTGATGTTCACATCTTGCTTAATATTGATATGCTGAGTGGGCTATAATTAGCCAGTTAATAGCGTGAATATTGTCCATATATATTCATTCTATTGAATATACTGTTATTGATTATATTCCCTCGATTTTTCTTGTGGTCAGCCTTGGGCTTGAGCATCCGTCATCGTGCTGATATGACATTTTTATCGTCACAAGAGACATGCTGAATCCCCCTTATATACTGGCCTGCGCCTAAATTAGTAGTCAGGTAATAATTTCAGTTTTTAGTTGTGGTTCTGTTCATTGCGTAGGTAAATATAGCGGATGAGTGGTGGTGAGTTTACAAGGTGATTGAGGCATTAAATCATCACCAAATAGAGGGCAGCCTTGCTGCGGCTGCCAGTGGATGTGGATCGCCTCATTTTTATGCCATAAAAGTGAGGGTGGGGCACCGATAGGGAACGCTTAAAAATCCCAATCTTCGTCTTCGGTGTTGACTGCCTTACCAATCACATAAGAGGAGCCAGAACCGGAGAAGAAATCGTGATTCTCGTCTGCATTTGGTGATAATGCCGCCAGAATGGCCGGACTGACTGCTGCCTGACTGGTAGGGAATAAGGCTTCATAACCTAAATTCATTAATGCTTTATTAGCATTATAATGAAGGAACTTTTTGACATCTTCGGTCCAGCCAACCTTATCATACAGATCCTCGGTGTAACGCACCTCATTGTCATATAAGTCTTGCAGCAGATCGAAGGCAAAGTTCTTTATTTCCTGGCGGCGACTATTGTCGACTTTCTCCAACCCTTTCTGAAATTTGTAGCCGATATAATAACCATGTACTGCCTCGTCACGGATGATTAATCGAATAAGATCGGCAGTGTTGGTTAATTTTGCCCGGCTGGACCAATACATCGGTAAATAGAAACCGGAATAGAATAAAAATGATTCCAGAAATACACTGGCTATCTTTTTCTTCAGTGGGTCATCATTATGATAGTGCTGTAAGATAATATTGGCTTTATTTTGTAGTGGGTCATTCTCTTCACTCCAGCGATAGGCATCGTCCACATCAGATGTCATGCAAAGAGTAGAAAAAATAGAGCTATAAGAGCGAGCATGGACCGCCTCCATAAAGCTGATATTTGAGAATACCGCTTCCTCATGAGGGGTAATGGCATCTTTAATCAGTGCCGGCGCACCCAATGTATTCTGAATAGTATCCAGCAGTGTCAGGCCGGTAAAAACCCGAATCGTAAGCTGTTGTTCATTAGGTGTCAGCGTTGCCCAAGAGGGAATGTCATTTGATAGTGGGACTTTTTCCGGCAACCAGAAATTAGCTGTCAGGCGGTTCCATACTTCTAGGTCTTTATCGTCTTCAATCTTATTCCAGTTAATGGCACTGACGTGTGTTATCGGTTTTACTGCGTTCATATCATTTTCCTTATCAACCATTTTTATTCATTCAGTGCCGCGAATTACAGCGAGCAAGAAACACAACCTTCGACTTCAGTGCCTTCAAGCGCCATCTGACGCAGCCGGATGTAATAAATGGTCTTAATCCCTTTCTTCCAGGCATAAATTTGCGCTTTATTAATATGGCGGGTACTGGCGGTATCACGGAAGAACAGGGTCAGTGATAGCCCTTGATCGACATGCTGTGTTGCCTCAGCGTAGGTATCGATAATTTTCTCCGGCCCTATCTGATAAGCATCCTGATAATATTCAAGGTTATCGTTAGTCATATAAGGTGCGGGATAATAGACTCGGCCAATCTTGCCTTCTTTACGAATCTCAATCGGTGAGACAATCGGGTGAATGCTCGATGTCGAGTGATTGATATAGGAAATAGAACCGGTAGGCGGCACCGCCTGCAAGTTCTGGTTATAAATACCGTGTTCCATCACTGATTGGCGTAACGCGGCCCAATCTTGCTGGTCGGGCAGTACAATAGCTGCCTGAGCAAATAGTGCCTGTACTTTGGCGGTTTTAGGCAGCCAGCTCTGCTCGATATATTTTGTGAAATAAGTACCCGAGGCATAATCTGACTCATCAAAGCCTTTAAAGTGGTGGCCTCGTTCTATTGCCAGTTGGTTCGAGGCGCGGATGGCGTGATATACCACGCTATAAAAGTAGATATTAGTAAAATCGAGCGCCTCTTCAGAGCCGTAGAAAATACGCTCGCGGGCCAGATAACCGTGCAGATTCATCTGCCCCAAGCCAATGGCATGGGATTCTTGATTACCTTTCTCGATAGAAGGTACTGAGCGGATATTGCTCATATCGGAGACGGCAGTCAGCCCACGAATAGCGGTTTCAATCGATTTGCCAAAGTCTGGTGAATCCATGGTATGCGCGATATTCATCGAACCAAGGTTACAAGAGATATCTTTACCGATATGGCGATAGCTAAGATCGTCATTGTATTCGGTTGGTGAATTAACCTGCAAAATTTCTGAGCACAGGTTACTCATATTGATTCGACCTTTAATCGGATTGGCGCGATTAACTGTGTCCTCAAACATCATGTAGGGATAGCCGGATTCAAACTGGATCTCGGCTAGAATCTGGAAGAACTCGCGTGCCTTGATTTTGCTTTTATGGATGCGCTTGTCATTGACCATCTCGCGGTATTTTTCGCTGATGCTGATTTCTGACATCGGTAAACCGTAAACCTGTTCTACATCGTAAGGAGAGAACAGGTACATTTCTTCGTTATTCTTCGCCAACTCAAAGGTAATATCCGGGATAACCACACCTAATGAGAGGGTTTTTATACGAACTTTTTCATCGGCGTTTTCGCGTTTGGTATCCAGAAAACGTAAAATATCGGGATGATGGGCATGGAGATATACTGCCCCCGCACCTTGCCGTGCGCCCAACTGGTTAGCATAAGAAAAGGCATCTTCCAGCATTTTCATGATAGGGATGACGCCGGAGGATTGGTTTTCAATCCGTTTGATTGGCGCACCGACTTCACGAATATTACTTAGCAGGAAAGCGACCCCGCCGCCACGCTTGGACAATTGCAGCGCTGAGTTAATGGAGCGGCCAATTGATTCCATATTATCTTCAATGCGTAACAAGAAGCAGGAGACAAGCTCACCACGCTGTTTTTTACCACAATTGAGGAATGTCGGGGTGGCCGGTTGGAATCGACCAGAGATTATCTCTTCTACCAGTTCTTGCGCCAGTGTCGGGTCACCTGCTGCCAGTGTCAGCGCCACCATGCAAACACGGTCTTCGTAGCGTTCCAGATAACGTTTGCCATCAAAGGTTTTCAGGGTATAGCTGGTGTAATATTTAAAGGCGCCAAGGAAAGTGGGAAAACGAAATTTTTTGCTATAGGCCTGCTGGAATAAGCTTTTGATAAAGCTGAAATCGTACTGAGCCAGCACCTCTTTCTCGTAATATCCTTCTTCGACCAGATAATCGAGTTTTTCTTGCAAATTGTGGAAGAACACGGTGTTTTGATTGACGTGTTGCAAGAAATATTGACGTGCCGCCAACCGGTCTTTATCAAACTGGATACGTCCATCAGCATCATAGAGGTTTAGCATCGCATTCAGTGAGTGATAGTCAAGCTCGCTACTGGATGGATCAGTGATATTCAGTTCTGTCGTTGCCAAAATTCAGTTACTCCCTTGCGCACGTTAGCCACATCTTCTGCTGTACCCAGTAGTTCAAAGCGATACAGATAAGGAACCTGACATTTTTGGGAGATGATTTTCCCTGCCAGGCAATAGGCGTCGCCAAAATTAGTGTTACCCGCCGCAATAACGCCGCGGATCAATGAACGGTTGTGTGGATCATTTAGAAATCGAATAACCTGTATCGGTACTGCTCCTATCGTGCTGCCGCCGCCATAGCTGGGTACTAATAAAATATAGGGTTGCTCAAGTTGTAGTTTCCCTCGCGCACCGGCAATGGGGATGCGTATTGCCGGGAGTGCTAACTTTTCGACAAAACGGTGAGTGTTCTCCGAAGAGCTGGAAAAATAGACCAGCGGATTCATCTTGTCCCCCCATCAGGCACTGACGGCCTGAACCAGTGCGTTAATTTTGTCAGGGCGGAAGCCGGACCAATGTTCATTGCCGGCAATAATCACTGGCACCTGCTGATAACCAAGAGATTTCACATGATTTAATGCTTGCAAATCTGCTGTTAAATCAATTGTTTGATAGGATATTCCTTGTTTGTCGAATGCTCGGTAAGTGGCATTGCACTGGACACAATCAGGTTTACTGTAAATAATAATACTCATGATTCGCATTTACCTTTTGTAATGAGGAAAGGCGGATTAGTCAGGTTGTTAAGGTGCCGCGACGACCTGCCTCTGATAATCAACTGCGGTTTCATTTCCGTAGGTGATAAAACAAATACTATATCTAGTGTTTATTTAATTCAACCACACTACATGTAGTTATTTATTGAGAATTTATGCATTGTTCAGCGACAGGGCCGCCAGCACGGGGCTGGCGGTAGATTTAGTAATAATAAGGAGGATAAAAATATTTCTATTGCGGAGTTGTTGCGGGCAAGATGATTTACTGGCGCAGGCTGACGGCTAAGCGGTTAAAGGCATTCATGATACTGATAGCAAAAGTTAAATCGGAAATTTCAGCATCGGTAAAATGTACTTTTAAGGCGTCGAAGATATTATCAGGTGTGCCACTGGTGGTGATGTAAGTCACCGCTTCTGCCCAGTCTAATGCTGCTCTTTCTGCTTCAGTAAATGCATTACTGAGTCGCCAGCCAGCTATCACATCCATTTTGGCATTATCAAAACCGTTCTCACGCAAGAATTTACCGTGCATATTCAAGCAGAATGCGCAGCCGTTGATTTGTGATACCCGCATAAAAATCATTTCTATCAATGCCTTAGGTAATGAACTCTTATCTAACGAGAGAGACGCATTAACCAGTGCTTTATAGGTTGTAGGTGAAAGTTCGGAAAAATAAAGACGTTGTTCAACCATGATATGTTCCTGTGAGGTACCGTAGAGTATGGCGCTACTCTAGCGCTGTGATGACCTATACTATAGAGCCATAAATTACTTATTTTAGTGGGTCATGATGAGGTCTTTTTCACATCTTCTGAGCCTGGATAGCCAACAAAACGAGCCGGTCTACCGTCAGCTTTATCAGCGTATTAAAGATGCCATCGTGCAAGGAGCATTGCTGCCTGACTCGCGGTTACCCTCGATTCGGGTGCTAGCCAGTGAAGTGGGGGTAGCACGAGGTACGGTGGAAAATGCCTATGGTCAATTAATTGCCGAGGGGTATTTGCAAAGTCGTGGGCAGAGTGGGACTTACGTTTCCGCTCAGTTACGTGATACCCCTTTGCTGCCATTAACTCAGAGTGCGCAGCCTGTTGTGGTGAATAAAGTCTCAACGGTTAGTCCGGTGGCGCGGCCCTTCGAGCTAGGATTACCGGCGCTGGACGCTTTCCCCCGAGCGCAATGGGGGCGAATCATGGCCAAACAGTTACATAATCTCACCGCATCATCCCTTGGACATCCCCCCGCTACCGGGCTTGCGTTATTGCGCGAAGCAATAGCACATTATTTACAGTTATCACGCGGGGTGAGTTGCCAGCCTGAACAAGTTTTTATTTGCTCAGGCTATCAGTCATTGCTGGATCTGGTGATCAGTACCTTACTGCAACCGGGCGATCGTGGCTGGTTGGAGGACCCCGGCTATCCTGTGACACGGCAACTGATTCGCGAAGCTGGGCTTATTCCGCATCCGGTCGCAGTTGATCAGGACGGAATGGATGTCGGTGCGGCAATTAACGACTGCCCCCAGGCACGTTTTGCCATCGTCACCCCAGCCCATCAAAGCCCGTTAGGGGTGGCGCTCAGTCTGGCACGACGTATTGCCCTGTTGGATTGGGCCGATCAGCAGCATGCATGGATTATTGAAGATGACTATGACAGTGAGTTCAGGTATCAAGGGCGGCCACTGCCACCGTTGAAAACGTTGGACCGGCAGGGGCGGGTGCTCTATGCCGGTACCTTCAGCAAAGTGATGTTTCCGGCACTGAGGCTGGCTTATCTGGTCGTTCCAGCAGAACGGATGGCACTATTTAATCAGCGATGCCAGTTACGCATTTGTACCAGCCCACCACTGATACAGGCCAGTGTGGCGGAGTTTATCAATCAGGGGCATTTTTATCGCCATCTGAAACGTATGCGTCATTTATATGCCGAACGGCGTGAGATGCTATCGACAAGTCTGAGGCGTCAGTTGGCAGGCGTTGTTGAGGTTGAACAGCAAGCTGGAGGGATACAATTACTGGCGCGATTGGATAAGGGTTTTGCTGATTATGCCGTAGCAATACGGGCGCGGCAGCAAGGGTTAGCGGTTCAGGCGCTATCAGATTGGGCGTTGGCGGAAACGAGCCAGGTAACCGGTAGAAATGGATTGTTGATGGGATTTACTAATCTCACTTCTGTGGCAGAAACTGATCGGCTGGTGACCCTATTGGCCAAAGTTATTACTTCTATGTCTGCTTAATAACCACCATTTACCGAGTAAATGAATTGGCCCGCAGTGCATCTATTATCACTGGGGCCACCGATTAACCAAACTGCCAGATATCGTCATCCCTATAAGTAGACACAGCAATGAGGGGGATAAAATACCGGCGATTTATCAGCTATCAGATTATTTTTAACGGCGTGCTAACAGCACACCCAGAACGATACCGACCGCAGCACCAATACCGACACCTTGCCATGGTTTGTCGCGGATGTAGTCATCTGCGTTACCTGCAACATCTCGGGCATGCTGTTTTAGGCTGGTCGAACCGTTGAAACGCGCTCGCGCATCACGTAATACACCTTCGGCATTGTGGCGCACTTTGGTCAGTTCCTCTTTGGTTTTCTCACCTGATGAACGCAATACATCGTCAAGAGTATCTGCCAGAAGGGTCACGTCCTGATTGAGATCTCTTTCAATTTTTTCTGATTTCTTGAACATTTGACTCTCCGTTTTGCCTGATGAACATTAAGCATAGTCCATCACGTCGCTGTGACATGCGCTTCAGGACTAATCCGAAGGTGAGGGGAGAATTAACCACCATGCCTCCCGAACAGGGCTGCTTTTAAATAGCGTGATTCATAATGTATGGCGTAAATAATAATCACTATTACTTTGTACATTTGGTTACTTAGCGAAACCAATGACTCACGGAAAGGAAAAATTGATTCCTCTATGATTCTTTCAACGGCCCCACCGGGGGCTTAGCGAAACAAACTCTGAGGATTTTAAAATGAAAAAAGTATTAGCGCTGATCGTTGCTGCAACCATGGGTCTGTCTTCTGTTGCTTTCGCTGCTGAAACTACTGCGGCCGCTACAGCAGCACCAGCTGCAACCAGCACTACTGCTGCGCCTGCCGCAGAAAATGCAGCACCAGCTAAAGCAACTCACCATAAAAAACATAAAGCAACCAAACAAACCACAGAACAAAAAGCACAGTCTGCTAAAAAACATGTGAAAAAAGCACCTGCTCAAAAAGCACAGGCCGCTAAAAAACACGTGAAAAAAGCGCCAGCTCAGCCAGCTCAGAAAGCCCAAGCCGCTAAAAAACACCATAAAGCTGTTAAAAAATCAGCAACAGCGCCAGCAGCATAATTATGCCGGAATGCGGGCTACTAAGTACCGCACAGTCTAGCCAATTCCAGACACCCGGTTAACGCCGGGTGTCTTTTTTTATAGGCTAACCATCATGATCAATCGTTATCTGTTCGAGCTGATTTTCAGTGTGATGACCCTATGTGGTGTATCACTTGCCTGTGTGCTGTTTCTTACCGACACCTTTATTTAGTCTCGCAGAGTCTGGATGGCATGTGCGTCACCCTAATAGTGTTGCAATATCAGCGCAAAATATGTTGTTGATGAAGGAACGCAACGATCTGTTGAACCGTTTGTTGATGTAACTTTTCTCTTTCCGTCACTGACGTCGCACAGATAAAGTCTTCGCCTTCCTCTGCCAGAACTGCGCGGGCTGCCGGTTTACAGGTTGGCAGAAAATCGAAATGTCCGCTGTGGGCTAAGGTTCTTGTGGTTATACCCGGCGGATTAAGCTGCTTTATCCACTCGCTCCCGCCCAGATTTAGTGCCATATTCGGTGAGATAAAATAGTGAGCATTAATCAGAAGCAGTGGGGCTGTTAAATGAAACAGGCTACTGTTTTGATAAAAGGGCACCATGCCGGGGTCCAAAGCGACCGCAAAACGTAAACGTTTATCGGCATAATTCCCTTCAAATTTCCGCACTGGAAGTGCCTTTAATTTTACGTCCGCACGGGTATAAAACTGGCAGTTGGCTTGTTCGGGCTGCTGTTGGCAGCTGGCAATGAAACGTGGAAATGAAAGCGTTGCACCCAATGCCGCAATAGCACTATAACCCCCTTTCGAATGGCCAATTACTCCAATAGGCTGATTATCCAGTACCGACTTCCAGCGCGAATCAGACAGTAATGCGCTAATAATAAAAGAGATATCTTCAGTTTGTAACCATAGCTGTGCCGATTTGGCCGGAATAGAATTACCAGTGGTACTGCCTGGGTGATTGGCTGCGACTACCACCATACCTTGCTGCACCAACTTATCTGCCAACCACGCCATACTGGTATTGTTGCCACCACTGCCGTGGCTGAGGACAATCAATGGAAATTGGCCTGTGGCAAGGGGGGCATCAGGTAAAACCGAGATACCGTTGAAGACGGCACTATCACCCAGTAGGGACGTTGTTCCCTGTTTCGCCGTTGGATAATAAATTAAGCTATCAAGTTGGCGCTGGCGTTGAGTGTCATTGAATGAAATGTGAGTAACCGCTGTTTGCCAGCCATAACTGACCATCGGGAAAAACAGCAAAAAACAGAAGCACAGCACAGCATTTTTCATGATTTAATATCCTGACTGATTGAGTTATTTGTCACCTTAGAGGGAAGAGCATTTAGCCGCGACCTCGATCATGATCCAGTCCCTGAACCTGCTTGTTTTCGCTTATCTGGCTGTCTACACTACAAAACCGTTATTCACGATATCCACTTGTTAAGGCAAGGGTTATGCCACTGATCCCCGTCTCTTTTCTGTTATCAATTTTATGTATTGGTTTGTTTTATCATTTGATTAAATCCGGTAAGCAGAGAGGATTCTTACTGCTGCTATTGCTGGTTTGTGCATTACAAAGCGGGTTGATTGGCTTGCGCTATGGCTATCATCTTGCCCTGTTTAATGGCTTACAACCTATCGTCGCTATGACTATCCCCCCGCTGACTTATTTAGCACTCCTCAGTACAACCGGGGAGAGGAGGGCGGGTATTCGCCAGCTTGGGATACATGCTTTAGGCCCTATCGGTACGGCAATTTGTGTCTGGATCGCGCCGCAGTGGCTCGATGCAATGGTCATTATCAGTTATTTGTCTTATGGCCTTGCGGTGCTGGTTTACTTGCGCCCTGGTGAGGATCGTTTGCAACAGATCTCTGTGGAAAGAATTTGGCTTAGCTACCGGTTATGGCTTCTGATGGCTATCTTGCTGATTGGGTCGGGGGTGGGCGATATCATTATCAGTGCTGACTATGCATTTTTTGCCGGAAATCAGGCTGGGTTAATAGCCAGCTTGAGCAACCTTTTGATTACGTTGGCAATGTGCTACACCCTAGCGACCAGCGCACATCGTGAAGAGCCGATTGCTGCGGTGTCGGCTGAGTTGGCGGTAATGGATGATAAGCCATTAGCTGAATCGCTGGAGGCGCTTTTCTCTGTCATCTTATTGACCTTAAAGAAAAATAATCTGTATCTGGAGAGTCAACTCAACTTATCAACGTTGGCGCGCAAAGTTGGTGTTGCCCCGCGCAAAGTGTCGCAGGCCATTAATCAGCAAACGGGGCAAAATGTTTCGCAATACGTTAATCAGTTGCGGGTCGATCATGCCGCGATGCTATTGATGCGTACGGAGCTGCTAGTGATCGATATTATGCTAGAGGCGGGGTTCCAGACTAAATCAAATTTTAATCGCGAGTTTATGCGAGTTAAGGGCATTACCCCATCGCAATGGCGTGAAAACAAGCCCTCACTGGGGGCGGAATAAGATTTTATTATCCGTAACTCAGTCAGCCTCTTTTTGTGGTGGTTTTGGCGTGCGACGCTACCACGCCAGCAACGGATTATTAACGCGCCAGTCGAGTAGAAACAACGCTGATGAGATGAACATGGCGTGTAGACTATTCCGAAATAGTCGTTTTGAGCCAATAAATACGTGGTTTCCCTTATTTATTACGGTAAGGTCGCTCAATAGTAGTCAAAAAGAGGGGAAATAAATGTATTTACGGCCAGATGAAGTGGCTAAGGTCCTGGAGAATGCCGGTTTTGATCGGGATTATACGGTTGATCAGGCTTACGGTTATCGTAAAGCGGAGCATTACGTTTATGTTAACCGTGAAGCCCGAATGGGCAGGACAGCATTGGTTATTCACCCAGCGCATAAAGATAAAAGCTTGTTGTTTGCCACACCCACGGCAACTATTCGTATCAGTGATAAGTATGTGGAGTTTCCGCTCTATCTGGCCGGTGAAGCTGATGACCGCTACGGTATTGCCCACGGTTTTAGCTCAAGAGAAATGTTATTGCGTTATCTAAACAGTATGTACCCGTAAAACTAGCTCGACTTGGCGCAATAAATGTCACCGCGCCGTAGCGCCAGAATCAATGCAATACGGCGTCAGCTTCCTGATTAAACTGCATATTATATTGTCGGCGGAATTGCGCCAATTCAAAGGCATCTAAATCCAGTTCTGCGAAATAGAACAAAGCCGCTTCGGTATGTTCGGCCGTTAGCATTGGGGATATATGTGAGCGAATCAGCGTATTGCGCCATTGCATCACATTTTCATCGGAAGAGTCTTTGATAAAGGTTTGGTAAATAAAGACCAGATAAGCTGCCTTTCTCACATCCTCGGCATAGCCATTGCTGGTGGAGCGGATAAACATTTGTGTCTGACGTTGCCCCATCTCTTGCAACATGGATTCAATGTAAATCGGTTTTATCTTCAGTAAATTGGCCAGTGTATCCACCGCTTTGCGGGTATCTGATGTCAACACACGGTAGCCGACAATAAAAACTACGATCAAAACAGCAATAATTATCCACGTCATTGAATGTTTCTTTGCGCCATAAAAGGTGTAATTGACAACGTAAAATTATCTGGCTGTTAAATCGCCTGAGTAGATAAAGTCAACGAAGTGTTTAAGGGTTATCGCCACTGAAATTATCGCTATTTTGTTGCTGATTATTCAGATGATGATTGAAAGCGGCAGCATCTTTCGCCAGAGCATCAAGATGTGCACCTAACACTTTAATCTGCCTAACTAATGAATGTTGTTCTGGCAAGGTGTTGGCAGTATTAAGCTTTCTAAGCAACATATCATTTTTAGCACGCAATGCTGTTTCCCGTGCTTTTGACTGCTCCAGTTCATGTTGCAATGCATTGTAGCTTGCCTGCCATGTCTGATGCTGCTTCTCAAAAGTTGACTGCAACTCACTCATTGCATTAAGAAACTGTACTTCAAGCTCACGCATTGTCATTGCTTTTCCTTTATGACGGCTTCCGATTTTCATTGGCATTATAACGAAGTCTGAGCATAACCTCACCCGCTAGAATCTGTCTTTCTATCCCGGCACAGGATGCCACCGGACGATGTATGACAGTTGGTTTTATACCCGTCATACTTCAAACTGCATGTGCGTTGGCTGCCATCACTCACCCAGGTCATTGAGTTATTTCAACTCCGTGGGTTCATTTCGTTGCTGCCTTCCTGCAACTTGAATTATTTAGGGTATATCATAATTTATGCACGATTTGTTTTTATCATTCATTTAATACTTAAAATAAATAAGCCTTGCTATTAATATCTCAGCATGCGTTAATAGCTTCATCGGTTTGTAGCACAGACCTATTTATGTAAGCCATTTAAGTAAAGCAGTTCCTAGTTAAAGCGATATTTTTTAGACATCACTTCTCCGACGAATTTCCTTCTTTAGTGCCCCCATAAGTAACTCTTGATCAGCAGACCACAATTGCCACGTTTTGGCACAAATAATGAAGGAAATATCTCTATGTCTAATAAAATGACTGGTTTAGTAAAATGGTTTGACGCTGGTAAAGGTTTTGGTTTTATTTCTCCTGCTGACGGTAGCAAAGATGTATTCGTACATTTCTCTGCAATCCAGGGCACTGATTACAAAACTCTTGATGAAGGCCAGAACGTAGAGTTCAGCATCGAGCAAGGCCAGAAAGGCCCTTCAGCTGTAAACGTAGTAGCACTGTAATTTACACTGCTATCTATCACGTTTAGCTGTAATTAAATCTGGCTCAGGTCAGATTTTTTTTGGTAAACGTATTGTTGGTAAAAAGTATTGTTGGAAAGTTGCGATAGCGATGATGGCCTAAGCCGGAGCAGACAATAATATCCTCAATAATATTATTCTTATCTCTAAAATAAGATTAACCAACAACCTAAAAACCTCGCCACGGCGGGGTTTTTAGTTTTCTAAAATCGTCGATATTGATTCATTACTCTGGAATATCCCCCTTAGTTATATTTAAATTGCCGCCGATACACCGCAGGTGTGATCCCTACTTTTTGGCGAAATGCATTTCTAAAACCTTCAATGGTCTGAAATCCGCAATATTCGGCAATCCTCGCAATACTCATCTGATCCCTTTCTAGTAATTCTTTCGCTTTGTGCATTCTCTCGTGCTGTAACCATATTTTGGGTGATTGGCCCGTGGCGGCAGAAAAATGCCGTAAAAATGTCCTGTCACTGAGCGCCAATTCGGCGGCCATTTGGCTGACACTCCAATTTTGGGCCAGTTGCCCGCGCACTTGCTGCATCATTTTTGCCATATCCCGATGCGTTTCTTTGGCAAGCGGCAGCGGAATAAATTGCTGTTGCCCGCCCCGTCGCTGGGGAGCCATGACTAACCGCTGTGCTACCTGATTGGCGATTTTAGCCCCAAAATCACGGGTAATCAGATGTAAGCAGGCATCAATACCGGCACTGCTACCCGCAGAGGTGATAATTTGCCCCTCATCTACATACAAGACATTGGCATCGACATGAATGTCAGGATAGTGTTGTGCCAGATAATCGGTATAGCGCCAGTGAGTTGTGGCGCTTTTCCCCTGTAATAACCCCGCAGCCGCCAGTACAAAAACGCCAGAACAGATGGATATAATGCGTGCACCACGTGCAACTGCTTGCTGCAAAGCCTCGGTAAGTGCTGTTGGAGGGAGGGCGTCAGGGCTGCGCCAACCGGGTATCACAATGGTTTTAGCCTGTTCCAGTAGGGACAAATCGGTATCAACTTGAATATGTAGGCTGCCATTGGCCGTAGTGATGTGTTGTTCTACACCGACCACTTGGTGCCGGTACCAGGGAAAATCAAATTCAGGGCGAGCTAAACCAAATATTTCCTGCGCAATACCAAACTCAAATAGGCACAATCCGTCGTAAGCCAGCGTCACCACTAATCCCGGCTCCTCCGTTGGTCTGTTGGCAGATATTGATGCAGTTGAAATATTCATTGGCGTATCTCAGTGGTTTATTGTCATTTCTGCCACTGTAATCGGCTAATGCCATTTCATAAAGTGATGCTTCATAATATTGAATGGAGAAATCATATGAGCAGTTTAGTCAGTCAGATCCCAGCGGCTTGTGCAGAACGCGCATTACAGTACTTTTCCCAGCGTTTAGCATTTGAAACTGATTGCTCAGATGTCTATACCAGCCAGCAGCAAGGTAATGTAGATTTTGTGTTGGTAGATGTGCGTAGTGAGGCGGCGTTTGCCACGCTACACCTACCGGGAGCTATCAATATTCCTCATCGATTAATGGATACCACTTTGCTTTCACTCTATCCGCCAGAGACATTATTTGTGATTTACTGTGCTGGTCCCCACTGCAACGGTGTTCACCGCGCCGCCGTTAATTTGAGCAAACTTGGCTATGCGGTTAAAGAGATGATAGGAGGTGTCACCGGCTGGCGTGATGAGGGGTTACCGCTGCACACGAAAATCACGGACATAGATAAACCCAGGGATCCAGTGAGCTGTGGCTGCAATATTTGAATATAAAAGTGCTTTTTCTCCTGCGATGGACAACCACTGCTATTATTCTTGGCGTTCATTATAGGTTAGCTGATAGAGTAATCGTGTTTACTCATTGCAGGAATTCTGTATGCGTTCTATTTATCTGTGGATAGTCGTAGTGGCTATTAGCATTACGGCGCTCATATCTCAGCTCAGCTTCTTTTTTATTGAACCTCAAATGGGGAACAGTGAAGGGAAAGTTTTAGTGCTTAAACGCATTCCTAAGATGGATTTTATCGATAGCCCTCGGGGATACTGTCAGCGCCAATATCCTACAGAAGACTATTCACGCTGCGAGCCAAAAATCCTCCCTTCGCTTTTGGAGAGTACTCAAGTTTTGTATGAGTTGCCGTTTAGCGCTTATTTTTACGAGATGACCTACCAGCCTAATGGTTAAGTATTCACTGTAAATTTGTGTGTTCGCTAGAATAGCTACTGCATATTGTGAATTTTAATATACGTGTAAGTAGTATAGTTTCATTACTTTAATATTTATCGCATAAAGGATTTAGCGGTGAATTAGATGGAGGTTATGATATCCAGGTATCGGTGTGGTTTTGTCAGATATCGCAACGGCATTACGTAACAGAAATAAATGTAATAATATGGGTGCTATTCTGCGGGTATTATTCTAATTGGGATTGGGAGCATTATTTATTACCAGTATATTAATCCGAACTGGCGACAGAGCGGCTTCGTGCATGAAATGATTTACAGGTGTCCGAAAATCCAGCTACACCCGATGTTGATCGTGACAAGGTCTGTGATATGTCCATCGATATGTATACCCAGATATTCAAGTATTTTACCTTCAAGGTGGGTGGGCGTGTAAAGGGCTGTGAGGGATAATCTGTGTCAGAAAAATTATTCTGGTGCGAAAGAATGTCTACTCAATCACTCTCTTTCTCTCATTATTATGATAGATTTCCCTCAATGGGTAATAATTCCCGATTGGAACTTATCTTAATATCCTCGCAGTGTTCCGATGCTTGACGGAAAAATAAAAATTGCACCAATGGCTCGATAATTAATCTTCTTGATTGAAAATAACGCGGCCATGAATTAATAGGCTATATCTCTTGGTTTGTGGGTACTAATCGGCGAATCTTGTTGCAAGGCGATATTATAAGGAATATATCGACTATTTCATTTACTATCTTTGTCGTTTTTATAGATGTAGATCAATTTTATTTATAATCAATTTTAGATCTGTCTTGTTTTTTTTTGATTTACCTCATCTAAACCTGATTTTTGTTAGTTGAATGCTGTTAAGTTCTAACTAAAGTTGTGAAATTGGTCTTTAATACTAAAAAAGACATCTATTACCCATATTAATGTTTAGTGCTACGCTTAATTATTTGTTGAATCTTTGCCTGACAGGCAATGCCCTATATTCACTGGCTAATTTATCAAAGGATGATTCATGTCTAAACGTCTATGGCTCCGAACTACCTTACTCACAGCCGCCCTACTCAGTGTTTTTTCTGTTCCCGTTAGTGCCGCAACACATACACTGCAACTGGCTATCGGTGATGAACCCACCGAAGGCTTTGACCCAATGCTAGGCTGGAGTCATGGCAGTTATCTGCTATTGCATAGCCCGTTGCTAAAACAAAATGAAGATCTTAGCTGGAATAATTTTCTGCTGAGCCAGTATAAAACCAGCAACGACGGTAAAACCTGGACTCTGACGCTCAAGCCGGGCCTCAAATTCTCTGATGGATCTCCTCTGACGGCCAAAGATGTGGTGTTTACCTATAACAATGCTGCTGCCAGTGGCGGTAAAGTCGATATGGGTAATTTCCTCCGCGCCGAAGAAATCGATCCCCTCAATATTCGAATCCAATTGAAAGCGCCACAAAGTACTTTTGTAAATGTGTTGGGATCGCTGGGGATCGTTTCTGCTGATAAATATAATGCCAAAACCTATGCACAAAACCCTATTGGTGCTGGCCCGTACCGTTTGGTGAGCTTCCAACCTGGTCAGCAAATGATCGTGGAAGCCAATCCTCATTATGCCGGTAATAAGAATGATTTCGATAAACTGATTTTTGTTTTTCTTGATGAAGACAGTGCCTTTGCCGCGGCGCAAAGTGGGCAGTTAGGGGTCGTCCGCATTCCACCATCGATGGCGGCAGGTCCGGTCAATAACATGAAGTTATGGGTGCGGCCAAGTGTAGAAAACCGTGGCATCGTGTTCCCGACCACTCCGGCGGGTAAGAAAGATGCTCAGGGTTATCCGATTGGTAATGATGTAACGGCTAATGTTGCTATCCGCCGTGCCATTAACTATGCCATTAACCGCCAACTCCTGGCCGACCAAATTATGGAGGGTCATGCTATTCCTGCCTATACAGGTGTACAGGGGCTGCCATGGAATAACCCAGATTCGGCCATTAAAGATGGTGATAGCGAAAAAGCCAAACAGATATTAGAACAGGCCGGTTGGGCGCTGAACAGTGAGGGTATTCGAGAAAAAAGTGGGGTGCCGGCCAAAATCACGCTTTGGTATACCAGCGGTGATACTACGCGCCGCGATTTAGCCCAGGCGCTGCGTTCGATGCTGAAACCTATTGGTGTTGATGTTGATTTGAAATCCGGTAGCTGGGAAACCGTTGAACGTAATATGCATGCTAACCCCACGTTGTTTGGCTGGGGTAGCCTTGATCCCATGGAGCTGTACCATCACTACAGCAGTAAAGCTGCCGGTGTTGAATATTATAATCCAGGCTACTACCAGAATCCGGTAGTTGATAAACATCTGCAACAGGCACTGGATGCGCCAACCTGGGAACAAGCAGTGCCATTTTGGCAACAGGTTGATTGGGATGGAACGACCGGTGCCGGTATTCGCGGTGATGCGGCGTGGGCGTGGTTATTGAATATTCAGCATACTTACCTGGCTAATGATTGCGTTGATTTAGGTAAGGGGGCACCGGAAATCCATGGTTCCTGGTCACTGCTTAATAGCCTGGATAGCTGGAAATGGACCTGTCAGTAATGAAGGGGGTCTCGCTATTTACTCTGCGTTTAATTTGCCTGCTGCTAATCACCGCAGTAGGCACTTTTACGCTGCTGAGTTTTTCCCCGGTAGACCCAATACGCGCCTATATTGGCAGTGAGCTGCTGCATGTTCCACCGGAACAATATCCGCTGATTGCGGCGCGGTGGGGGTTGGATCTGCCTTTGTGGCAGCGTTTTCTGCATTGGTTTACTCAGGTTTTGCAAGGTGATTTGGGTTACTCCATGCTGTATAACGCGCCGGTCTCACAGGTCATTGGTGAACGTTTTGCCACCTCGTTTGCGTTACTGCTTTCGGCATGGCTATTCTCCGGCATTGTTGGGCTACTGCTGGGGCTGACTGCGGGGCGTTATCTTAATCGCTGGCCTGATCGTTTGATCTCAACCCTGTCATATTTATTAGCTTCGCTACCCACTTTCTGGATTGGTTTATTGTTGCTGTCATTATTTGCGGTGAAGCTGAATTGGGCGCCGATTTGCTGTGCATGGGCACCTGGAAGCAATGCTGAAACAGCCAGTTGGAGCGACAAACTGCGTCATCTCATTCTGCCGATGCTGGCCTTGGGATTATTGGGGGTTGGCAATATTGCGTTGCATACCCGCGCCAGGGTTGCTGAGGTGATGAATAGCGAGTTTATCCGCTATGCACGTGCTCAGGGAGATAAGGGCTGGTCATTGGTTCACTTCCATATTTTACGCCATGCCATTACGCCAGCGCTTTGTCTGCAATTTGCCTCTGTGGGGGAATTACTGGGTGGCTCGCTATTAGCGGAGAAAGTTTTTGCCTATCCCGGCTTAGGGCAAGCCACTATTGATGCCGGGCTTCACGGCGATATTCCGTTACTGATGGGGATCGTCATGTTTTGCGCCATATTGGTCTTTTGCGGTAACAGCGTTGCCAACGCACTGTTACACCGCTTAAATAGGGGAGCTGCGCGGCAATTATGACTTATAACCCAAACCGGGCGTTGTTTCGGCTGTTCGTTTCATTGGCGCTATTACTCATTTTAATTGTTTATGGCTGGGTTATTTATCCCATTGAAGTTCCGATGGATCTGATGGCGCGCCGCCAGCCGCCATCACCGGCTTATTGGTTTGGTACTGATAGTCTGGGGCGCGACTTGTGGTTGCGCTGTTTTCAGGGCATGACAACCAGTTTACAAATTGGCCTGATTGCTGCTTTTGCCAGTGGGCTGCTGGCGATGCTCACTGCCAGTTTGTGTGCTATCAATAAAACGCTGGATTATATCATTCGCGGATTAATTGACAGTATGTTGGCATTGCCCCACTTGCTGTTATTGGTGCTGATCTGCTTCACTTTGGGGGGCGGGAAACAAGGCGTTATTCTGGCGGTAGCCCTCACCCATTGGCCAAAGCTTGCCCTGATTTTACGCGCAGAAATCTTACGTATTCGCGAGACTGATTATGTGATGTTGTCTCATCGGTTGGGTAACAGTAATTTTTACCGTTGGCGTCATCATCTGCTACCGTTATTACTGCCACAATGGATTGTTGGCACACTGTTGATGTTTCCCCATGCGGTGTTACACAGCGCAGCGCTCAGTTTTCTTGGGTTTGGGCTGTCACCTCATGAGCCGTCGTTGGGGATCTTATTAGCGGATGCACTGCGTTACCTGAGCAGTGGGGCATGGTGGCTGGCTTTTTTCCCTGGCCTGATTTTGGTGGGATTGGTATTAGTATTTGACCAGTTTGCCCGGTCGCTGCAACAACTCTGGGTGAGGATAACCTGATGTTGAAATTTGCAAAATTTGCTATTGATGTTGCTCATTACCGCTGGCTGGGGCGAAAAACCTGGCATCCTCTGCTGAGTAATATTTCTTTGGAGGTGAATCCGGGGGAACTGGTGGCGTTAGTTGGCGGTAGCGGTGAAGGCAAAAGTCTGTTGTTACAAAGTGCATTGGGTTTATTGCCAGACAATATGCGTTGTCATGGCGAGATTATCCTTGATGGTGAGGTGTTGTGCGCCCAAGACAAAATTGAACGGCGCGGAAAAACGTTATGTTACGTCCCTCAAGGGGTCAGTGCGCTAAATCCATTAATTAAAGTCGGCTCACAAATGACCCGCGCCGCGCAGCTTAGTGGTGTAAAACTGCGGCTAGAAGATGTGGCAATGCAACTGCAAACCTACAATCTTGCGCCAGGGTTGGTGCATGACTTCCCTCGCCAACTCTCTGGCGGCATGGCAAAACGGGTGCTGACCAGTTGTGCCACCCTGACCAATGCCCGCTATATTTTGGCTGATGAAGTGACCTCGTGGCTCGATGATGAGCATGCCTGCCAGTTACTGACTCACCTGCGGGCTTTTTGCCAACAAGGGCGGGGCATTTTATGGGTAACTCATGATCTGGCATTGGCGGCACGTTTTGCCGATAAGATTGCGGTGTTACATCAGGGTAAGCTACATGAGACGCTGAGTGCTGAAGAATTGAAGAATAACGGTGGTAGCCCCTGGCTACAGTCACTATGGGCGGCGCTACCGGAGCAACAATTTGTCAGTCAGCACATAGCCTTGTCGGAGGTGGGCGAATATGTTTAGTGTCGATAATCTGACGGTGGTTCAAGGTGGCAAACTGTTGTGGGATAGCATCTCATTTTCTCTAACAGCCGGAGAGCGCTTAGGTATTTCGGC
Organism: Yersinia sp. 2553 StPb PI; assembly: GCF_052217105.1. Lineage (NCBI taxonomy): Bacteria > Pseudomonadati > Pseudomonadota > Gammaproteobacteria > Enterobacterales > Yersiniaceae > Yersinia > Yersinia sp. 2553 StPb PI. The sequence goes on from NZ_JAZGPX010000002.1 coordinate 77,016, forward strand.
TCCCAGTGGTTTTGGTAAAACGACCCTTGGCCGGGTATTAGCACAATGGCAGTCAGCCACTTCCGGCCAGATTTTGCTCGGTGGCGCGCCACTGGCAAAAAAAGGTTATTGTCCTATTCAGTTAGTGCCACAGCATCCAGAACAAAGTTTCAATCCTTACCGGACTACGGGGGAGAGCTTGCATGATGCCTGGCGACCCGCAGCACATTGGCTTGAGCGGATGGCCGTTAATCCTGATTGGTTGAAGCGCCGGCCTGATGAATTGTCGGGGGGCGAGTTGGCGCGTATCGCACTATTGCGGGCACTGGATCCGCGCACCCGATACTTGATTGCCGATGAAGTAACGGCACAACTGGATGCACATGTTCAGGCACAAATTTGGCGCGTTTTATTAGACGAAGCGGCACACCGCCCATTGGGGCTCATTGTTTTCAGCCACAATAAATCCTTATTGGAAAAGGTGTGTTCACGTATATGGATACCAGAGCGTGAAAGTAAAATCCCTCTTTATCAAAAACCAGTGGTTAAGCCTCAAATTGGTTTGGCATTGATAAAAACAGGATGAGTTAATAACGGTAAATTAAAATGTAATCGATTAAATAATTATCTAGAGTGATAGTCACTCAATGTATGAGATGTTTTATTTCCAAGTGAAAATAGAATTATTGATTAGGATCATGTTCTGTTTAAATAATGATAAAAACGCGGGGTTATACAGTGGAGATGATAATTAACATCACGGTAAGATAACTTTACATAAATAAATTGAGATAGCGTTCAATATTAACTTGAAGTAGGTGGATATTCTATACACAGTGATTAGTATTTTAACGTATTCTTATCAGGCTAACACCCCTTAGGGTTTGTGTGATTTTGTTTCTGTCTCAGCATGCCGACTTAACATCTATTCTTGGTGGGAGTTCTGGTGTTCTTTATTTGTGATGAATATAAACCCGCATCATTTTACACCTAACTAATTGATTTTCAATTACATTTAATTACCCTACCCTCATCGCTACAGTGTTTTTTATCAAGTTGGTAATTAATGATGAATTTTCCAGTTTTTGGTCTATATTGGTTAGAGGTGTTTTTTTTATAGCAACATATTGATTTATAATTATCTATGCTACAAAAAGAACATACCGAAACTGAGCGCTGAATAAGGGATTGGTTAGCTATGGGAAGCAAACGTTTAATCGATTCATCCGTTTGTTGTTTACTGTGGATAAATGCAGTAATCCTTTTCTGTTTTAGTAAAAAAATATTAGCGGATGCCATTCACCTATTGATTGGCATAACTAAAAGCGGTAAAAAATACCCATCAAAAATTCATCATACAAATCAATCCAGCGGGATAACACCTTTATACACGATTGTAATATCTTGCTGTATAACGGGCGGCAGTCGTTCTTTCGATATTTTAAGTTGCAGCGCAAATGTCGGGCAGCATATTGAGGGTGGTTAAAACGCAAAATCAGAACTCAAATGAAGAATCTAACAAGATATGCAGGAGGATGCGCTTAAATTCTGAAATATACTAATTAACTGGCATCAAAAGCCTATTTTATCAGTAATAACAAGGGATAACCCTTTACTGACAAGGCAAATTAGAGGGCTAGCAGTTATAGAGCTAGTAGGTTGTTTTTCTCACTTTCACTTTCTTAACACCATACAGGAGGGCTTATGCAGCTCACCCCAAGAGAAGTTGAAAAACTCATGATCTACACGCTGTCTGATGTGGCGTTCAAACGCAAAGCGCGTGGCTTGAAACTCAATTATCCCGAAGCCGTTTCTATCATCACCGTGACTGCAATGGAAGGGGCCAGAGATGGCAAATCGGTAGAAGATGTCATGAAAGAAGCCAGCAAAGTTCTCACTAAAGATGATGTGATGGACGGGGTAGCTGATCTGATTCCGAATGTTCAGGTTGAGGCAATTTTTACTGACGGTAGCCGGTTGGTCACGGTGCACGATCCTATTAAATAACACCGATGGCAGCATGCGAGTAAAACCTGAACTGATTATTGCAGAGGATTAAAGCATGAGCGCAAAGAAAAGCACTAAAGATAATGCAGAACAGAATACCCCTCTCGGGGGCTGTATTTTAGCTGATACACCGATCACCTTTAATGAAAATAAGCCAGTAACCAAAGTTAAAGTTCGCAATACCGGTGACCGACCCATTCAAGTGGGGTCGCATTTCCACTTCTTCGAAGTTAACCGTGCACTGGAGTTCGACCGTGCTGCGGCTTATGGCAAGAGACTCAATATCTCCTCAACCACCGCAATTCGTTTTGAACCCGGTGATGAAACCGAAGTTCCGCTGATCCCTTTCGGTGGCAAGCAAACACTGTATGGCTTTAACAATCTGGTGGATGGTTGGACCGGTGAAGGCGTGGTGCCTAATAGCGAACGCCCAGATAAGCTAGAGGCTATCCGTCGTGCGGCTGAGCGTGGTTTCAAATCGTCTAAATGACACCTTTATAATATAGAAATTCACATACGTGTAATCAGCTATATATGTGTAATCAACTCTATAGTTACACGTACCGGAAAAAGAAAGGAGCGACAGATGCCTCAAATTTCTCGGCAAGAATACGCGGGTCTATTTGGCCCAACGACTGGCGATAAAATCCGTTTGGGTGACACCAATCTGTTTATCGAAATCGAAAAAGACCTGCGTGGATATGGTGAAGAGTCCGTTTACGGTGGTGGCAAGTCATTGCGTGACGGGATGGGGGCGAATAACCATCTGACCCGCGATAATGGTGTGCTGGATTTAGTGATAACCAACGTCACAATTGTTGATGCTCGTTTAGGGGTAATTAAGGCTGACGTCGGTATTCGCGATGGCAAAATTGCCGGTATCGGTAAAAGTGGTAACCCAGGTGTGATGGATGGGGTGACACCAGGAATGGTGGTCGGTGTCAGTACTGATGCCATTTCAGGTGAGCATTTGATTCTGACCGCTGCCGGTATTGATAGTCATATTCATTTAATCTCCCCACAGCAGGCTTATCATGCACTGTCCAACGGTGTGGCAACCTTCTTTGGTGGCGGGATTGGCCCAACCGATGGTACCAACGGGACAACTGTGACGCCGGGGCCATGGAATATTCGCCAGATGTTACGTTCTATCGAAGGTCTGCCTGTCAACGTGGGTATTCTGGGTAAAGGTAACTCCTACGGACGTGGTCCACTGCTGGAACAAGCCATTGCTGGTGTGGTTGGCTATAAAGTCCATGAAGACTGGGGTGCGACCGCCAATGCCCTGCGCCACTCATTGCGCATGGCAGATGAGATGGATATTCAGGTTTCGGTACATACCGACAGTTTGAACGAATGTGGCTATGTGGAAGATACCATTGATGCATTCGAAGGCCGCACTATTCACACCTTCCATACTGAAGGTGCGGGTGGGGGGCATGCACCCGATATTATCCGCGTCGCCAGCCAACCTAACGTGTTGCCAAGCTCAACCAACCCAACTCTACCATACGGTGTCAACAGTCAGGCTGAGTTGTTCGACATGATCATGGTATGTCATAACCTCAATCCAAATGTGCCAGCTGACGTCTCATTTGCTGAAAGCCGTGTGCGTCCGGAAACCATCGCAGCAGAAAACGTTCTGCACGATATGGGTGTTATCTCCATGTTCTCTAGTGACTCGCAAGCCATGGGGCGCGTCGGGGAAAACTGGCTACGTGTAATGCAAACCGCTAACGCGATGAAAGCATCACGCGGGAAATTACCAGAAGATGCACCGAATAACGATAACTTCCGTGTACTACGTTATGTGGCAAAAATCACTATTAACCCCGCAATTGCACAGGGTGTTAGCCATGTTATCGGCTCAGTCGAAGTAGGTAAAATGGCCGACCTGGTACTGTGGGATCCGCGCTTCTTCGGAGCTAAACCTAAAATGGTTATCAAAGGTGGCATGATCAACTGGGCGGCGATGGGTGACCCGAACGCATCATTACCAACGCCACAACCGGTATTCTATCGCCCAATGTTTGGTGCGATGGGCAAAACCCTGCAAGACACTTGCGTCACCTTTGTTTCCCAAGCCGCTCTCGACGATGGCGTGAAAGAGAAAGCTGGGCTGGAACGTCAGGTTATGGCGGTTAAAAACTGCCGTACCATCTCTAAACATGATCTGGTGCGTAATGATCAAACCCCCAATATTGAAGTGGACCCTGAAACCTTTGCGGTGAAAGTGGATGGCGTACATGCCACCTGTGAACCTATCGAAACAGCATCAATGAACCAGCGCTATTTCTTTGGTTAATAGGAAGTTTGGACGCTAATCCGTTACTTCAGAATTCAGCTTGCCCACAGTAAGTATTATTTAGTGCCAAGGAGGGGGCGCGTTTGGATGAATGATACAGAAAAGGATTTCATTACTGTGGGCAATCTGACACAGGCAAGGAGTCAACAACATGATTTTGATAGAGCACATTCTTGGCAATGTGAAAAAGGATCCGGTTTGGCAGGCGAAACTTAAAAATGCCACTGTTGATCTGTTGGTTTTGGATCAACGGGAAGCGCAAAAAAGCCGCTGCCGTAAATCCACCATGCAGGGGTTGGATCTCGGTATTTCTCTCGACAGGAACGTGGTACTTGCTGATGGTGATGTGCTGACATGGGATGAAGAAAGCAACGTAGCAGTAGTGGTGCAGATCCATTTGCGCGATGTGATGGTGATTGATTTGAGTGAACTGAAAAACCGTTCAGCGGATGAGTTGATTAAAACCTGCTTCGAACTGGGCCACGCATTGGGTAATCAGCATTGGAAAGCGGTGACTAAAAATAATGAGGTGTACGTACCTCTAACGGTTGCTACCACCATGATGGACTCGGTCATGCGAACACATGGCTTCCAGCACTTACCTTTCCGTTTTGTTAAAGGGGCAGAGATTCTGCCATTGCTGACCAACTCTGAAGCACGGCTGTTGTTTGGTGGCGCTGAAGACACTGATACCCATGTTCATGTTGCCAGCCCTCTGGATGAACCCCATGGTTCTGGCTTACATATTCACAGTATTCACTCTCATGGTGAAGGTCATAGCCATAGCCACGACCACGATCACAGTCATGGTGATCATGATAGCGACCATAAACACTGATTGAGGCAGGGAGGCACCGCAATGAATGCATCAGATCTGATTCGTATCATGCAATTTGGTGATTCCGTACTGCCGGTCGGGGCCTTTACGTTTTCCAATGGTGTGGAATCAGCCATTCAAACCGGCGTGGTTCATGACGTGCCCACATTAAAAGGCTTTGTCCTGACGGCGTTAAAGCAGGCAGCGAGCTGTGATGGTATGGGGGTTGTCGCGGCCCATCGGGCCGTAATGGCGGATGATAGTGATGGCATCATCCGTGCTGACTGGGCAGTAAATAATCGTAAGTTAAATGAAGAAAGCCGCTTGATGGCAACCCGAATGGGGAAAAAATTGGCGGAGATGTCTATCCATGTGGTGGAGCACCCGCTGATCAGTTGGTGGCTGGGGCAGATAAAAAGTGGCAATACCGCAGGCACCTATCCGGTGACTCAGGCGGTAGTTATGGCTGCACAAGGGATAAGGCAGCGGGAAGTGGTGGTTATGCATCAATACGGTGTAGCGATGACGATATTAAGTGCGGCTATGCGTTTGATGCGCGTGACCCATTTCGACACCCAGCGCATCTTGTTTGAGTTGAACCATGACATTGAGACGTTCTGTGATATTGCCGAGATAGGTGATATTGACCAGATGTCTTCTTATGTGCCGATTGTGGATGTATTGGCGGCGGTGCATGTGAAAGCACACGTCAGATTATTTAGTAACTAACTGATTAATAAATTGTATTCTGAGTGCTTGGTTTTGTATTAACCGAGTGCAGAGCTAAAGCCAGATCAAAATTAAGAGGATTACCCCGTGAATAGCCATTCAACCGATAAACGCAAAAAGATTACCCGCATTGGTATTGGTGGCCCGGTAGGTTCAGGTAAAACCGCCATCATCGAAGTGATCACCCCGATTCTGATTAAACGGGGGATTAAGCCACTGATTATTACTAATGACATTGTGACAACAGAAGATGCCAAGCAGGTGAAACGTACCCTGAAAGGCATTTTGGATGAAGAGAAAATCCTTGGGGTTGAAACTGGTGCCTGCCCGCATACCGCGGTGCGTGAAGACCCAAGCATGAATATTGCCGCAGTAGAAGAGATGGAAGAGCGTTTCCCGGACAGTGACCTGATTATGATTGAAAGTGGTGGTGACAACCTGACACTGACTTTCAGCCCGGCACTGGCTGACTTCTATATCTATGTTATCGATGTGGCTGAAGGGGAAAAAATTCCGCGCAAAAATGGCCCTGGACTGGTTCAGGCAGACATTCTGGTCATCAATAAGATTGATCTTGCCCCCTATGTCGGCGCTAGTTTGGATGTGATGGAAAGTGATACCAAAGTGGTGCGTGGTACGCGCCCTTATATTTTGACTAACTGTAAAACCGGTCAGGGGATTGAAGAGCTGGTGGATATGATTATGCGTGATTTTCTGTTTACTCACGTACAGCCTGAAGGAGCAAATGCATGACATCGCAGAGCCAGAATATCGTGGAGACACCTTCACGGGTTCGCGCTCACGCATTAGGTGTTAACGCGCCGGAATTAGCGAGATATCAGGATGAACCGGTGCAGATGCGTAGCGGGGCCGTAGGGAAAAGTGGTTATCTCAAACTGAGATTTGCCAAACGTGAGCATCGCAGTATTTTGGCCGAAATGGAAAGACGGGTGCCGTCGATGGTACAAAAAGCACTGTACTGGGATGAAGAAATGCCTGAATTACCTTGCGTCACCATGATTTCGACCTCGGGGTGTATTTTACAAGGGGACCGGCTGGCAACTGATATACATGTGGAGGCTGGAGCTTGCGCGCATGTTACCACACAGTCGGCCACCAAAGTTCATATGATGAATGCGAACTATGCCTCGCAGATACAGAATTTCACCGTGGAAGAGGGAGGCTATCTGGAGTTTATGCCGGACCCGCTGATCCCACATCGTAATTCACGTTTTATTACTGATACCACTATTAATATTCATCCGACGGCAAGCGCAATTTATTCAGAAATACTGATGTCAGGGCGTAAATACCATCATGCCGAAGAACGGTTCGGCTTTGATGTGTATTCGTCGAAAGTGGCGGCCCATGATTTGGCAGGAAAAGAGCTATTTGTTGAGAAATATGTTCTGGAGCCGAAGTCAGAGAGTCTTGATGCTGTTGGTGTGATGCAAACATTTGATGCTTTCGGCAACGTGATTTTATTAACCCCGAAAGAGCATCATGACCGCATTCTGGCTCGGGTGGCGGCCCATTTTGACATTAAAGCCGGTATCGCCAGTGGGGCAACACGCTTACCTAATGACTGTGGTTTAGTGTTTAAAGCACTGGGTATCGACAGCGGCGGAGTGAAGGCGGAGATTCGCCAGTTCTGGAAGATAGCTCGTGAGGAGATTCTTGGTATCACGCTGCCGGCGCAGTTTTTGTGGCGCTAATACTCAGGCTGGGTAATCAACATTATGGAGGCGAGGCCCAAGGATGGGCGAGTAACGAGAGCAGCAAGGCAGCAAACGAATGAATCCCGATGAGCTTACATCAGTAAGTGATTCGGGTGCGTGAGAGCAGCTAACACCGCTGCAGCTTCAAGTAAGAAGGGTAAAGATAATGAATGCAAAAACAGATAACCAATCTGGCTGGACACAACTGGCCGCTTCGAATGTTTTTATTGAATTTATTGATACAACTCTGCGTGGCTGTGCTCAGGTAATGTTCCAGAATAATCCACTCACCGGGCTATTCTTTTTTATTGCCATATTTGTCGGTGCTTATGGTGAAGGTAACCCGGCTGTTGCCTATGGCTGTGTGTTAGGTACGGTGGTTGCCACCCTTACCGGTTTAACCATGCGTGACCGTAAATCATGGCGTGCGGGGTTGTATGGCTATAATGGGTGCTTGGTTGGCGCGGCTCTCCCGACATTTTTAATGGCAACTCCGGTGGTATGGGCTTGCATTGTGCTAGGCAGTATCGTGTCGGTAATCGCCACCGTGTGTATTGCCGATATTTTAAAAACCTGGAAAGTCGCGGCATTAACGGCACCCTTCGTGTTCACCACTTGGATGATTCTGCTGGCAAGTTACGCCTTTAGCGGTTTGCACAGTAGCGCATTACCCACACCGGCTTTGCCACATCAATTTATATTGGAATCCGGGAGCATCTTTGGTGGCGGCAATACTTTTGTCAGCATGTTTAACGGTATTTCTCAGGTATTCTTATTCAGTAGCCTGGTCGGAGGGATTCTATTTGTTATCGGATTGGCGGTGGAATCTTTGTGGGCGGCTATTTTTGCCATTTGTGGTGCGATATTAGCCATCCTCACCGCCGCTTTTCTAGATGCTAATCCCCATGATATTAACGCCGGGCTTTATGCTTTCAGTGCGGTATTGACCGCGATAGCTCTGGGCTCGACCTTTAATAAACCCAGTTGGCGTGTGCTGGCTTACACCATTGTGGGGGTTATATTTACCGTGTTGGTTCAGGGGGCGCTGAATACCTTATTGTTACCGATTGGTATTCCAACACTGACCATGCCGTTTGTTTTAGCTTCATGGCTGTTCTTGGTTCCGAATAAAGATGTGATGCCAGCACATCGACAATAACTATTCCGCTCTGGACGTTTTGCTCTGAACATTTGATCGCTATACGGCTGAAAATAATCTGGAGTGCGAACATGACGACAGTGACAGAAAAAAGAGTGGCGTTTGGTAATCAGCAAACCAAACGCCACGCCATCTATCTGCTTATCGGTTTGCTGGTAGTTAATGGGTTAGCTTGGGTTTGGGCTTTTACCGAATTTAATGATAATGCGGTACTGATGGGGATGGCTTTTCTGGCATACAGTTTTGGCCTGCGCCATGCTGTTGACGCGGATCATATTGCGGCTATCGATAATGTTACTCGCAAGCTTATGCAACAAGGTAAAACGCCGATTGCTGTCGGGACTTTTTTCTCGCTCGGCCACTCTACTATTGTGATATTAGCCTCGCTGGCTATTGCCGCGACGGCTATGGCATTTAAAGATGATATGGCGTGGTTTCATGAAACCGGTGGGTTGATTGGTACGCTGGTGTCATCGGTATTTTTATTACTATTCGCTTTTCTCAATTTAACTATCTTGCTTTCAGTGTATAAAAAATTTAAACAAGTCAAAGCGGGCCATGTTTATCAAGAAGAAGAACTGGATCTTTTAGTCGTCAACAATGGGGGGCTGCTGGCCAGAGTTTTCAGACGCGTATTTAATATGGTCAATAAAAGTTGGCACATGTATCCGGTGGGGTTTTTATTTGGCTTGGGTTTTGATACGGCGACCGAGGTGGGGGTGTTAGGGATTTCTGCCGCCAGTGCTACTCATGGCATGAACTTGTGGTCCATTATGGTATTCCCAATTTTATTTGCAGCGGGTATGGCATTGATCGACTCACTCGATAATTTTGTCATGATTGGTGCCTATGGTTGGGCCTTCTCTAAACCGGTGCGAAAATTGTATTATAATATTACCATTACGGCAGCGTCGGTTATTATTGCTTTCTTTATCGGTGGGATTGAAGCGTTAGGATTGATTGCAGACAAAATGAATTTAACCGGAGGAGTCTGGACGCCGATTAATAATATTAGTGAGAATTTAGGCGAGATTGGTTACTGGATAATAGGCATGTTTATATTATGCTGGATAATTTCGGCTGTTAATTATTATGTGCGAGGTTATGATAAGTTGAGTGTTAGTCGTTAACTTTACATTTATCACAAAAATAAGGCGCTAATTAAACATTTAAAGTTAATTAGCGCCTTATTTACTTCGCGACTCTGTGTTTAACGTTGCGCACCTACAAGTTACATATGTTTCTTAGCGAAACCTACAATATCCTGTTTAATTTCAGAAAGTTTACTTTCAGGTGCTTTCTTACATACTTCAACTACCTTCGGTGTCACGACAGTATCAGTTTCTTGCAGATCAACATAATCGCCTTTCTTATATTGAGTATCATCATTCAATACCCAATACACAACCGGAGTAAATGACTTAGGATTCAGATCGAGGAATTCTTTGCAGGTCATATCACTCGGGGTCGTGCCCGTTGCTTTAGTGGTTGTAGATGTTGCTGCAAAGGTTGTTGCGGCAGCGGAAAGCAGTAAACCAGTCAATGCAATATTACGAAGTGATTTGAAGGACATGCTTATTTCCTTATTTATTTGTCAAATATCATTGAATATTTACAAAGTTAAACTAAGGGTGATGTATATCACTCAGCTATGGCGACTCAGGATAATGTTCTATTCCTGAGTGCTGCTGTATTATTATATATTAATGGCATTAACGCCATTAATTAAACGTATTATATAATTGGTCATCCAGTATGGATAACTTTACAATGTGTAAAGTGGGCTTTATATATTATAGATGTAATCTATCTAGGAATGGTAATGAATGTTATTTTACTACTTTATTTTAATTACACTCCGTGAATATTAGGCAGCTACAAATGAGGGCAAATAACCCACGATTAAATACAACTATTATTTGATTTTCATCAAAAATAATTCTACTTAACCATGATTTTTCTCATTTTTTATCTATACTTAATTCACCTATAACAATTTTAGTCACTCTATTGATGAAAATATTACAGGAAATTAAGTCTAAAGTTTCGATACCACTTTGCCTCGCTATTCTGGTGGCAATAAATGGATATCTGGTCTTAAGCCCAGTGCTGTTGCGGGCGATATCTCATTCAACCGATGCTGTAAACAATTTCAGTACATGGAAGGAGGCATTAAGTTTTCTTGAATTATTTGAAATTCCTCGATTTATGATCGGTCTGGTATTGATATTGATGGCAATCGCACTTTCGATGAGAACCCGCATTGCATGGTTTTTCACCGTGTTATTGCTGTTTACTATCGTTGCTATCAATCTCTTTATTCTTAAAGATCATAATACGCTGACGACTTATTCTCTTGTGATTATTGTTGCCTTGCTTTTTTATTGGCGCGATTTTGATTATCACAGCCTCGGCAGCGGTACCTTCTTTGCGGTCGTCAGTATTGCATCATTGATCGTCTATAGCATGCTCGGTACGCTCTATATGGGGGATGAGTTTGCTCCGGCCGTTACCGATTTACCTACGGCTTTCTATTTTGCGATCGTTTGTATGTCGACAGTGGGATTCGGGGATATTATTCCTCACTCTACGCTGGCACGGATGTTTACTCTTACGGTGATTATTTCCGGTATAACGGTCTTTGCTGCTTCAATTTCTTCTATTGCCGGACCGATGATCAGTAATAATATCAAACGTATAGTTAAAGGTAGGATTTCTCACGTGGAACGTAAAAATCATTTTATTATTGTCGGTACCAACTCCCTGGCACTGAATGTCTATAATGGTCTACGTGACCGGGGTGATGAGGTTACTGTGGTTTGCGCCGTCGGTAGCCAGCATGAATTTCCTTCCGATGCAGATATTATCGAGGGCGACCCATCATCGGTTGCGACATTGCAACTGGCAGGTGCGGCTAAAGCAAAATATATTATCGCCTTATGTAACAGTGATGCTGATAATACCTTTACCATTTTAGCTGCCAAAGAAATTGCGGGTGAGTCCACCAAGACGCTGGCATTAGTGAATGAAAGCCAGAATATGAAAAAAGTTAAACGGGTAAATCCTGATATGGTGTTCTCATTGCCGTTGCTTGGCAGTGAACTACTGGTTAGGACTCTGAATGGCGATACCATTAATAACGATCTTATTACGGAGATGTTCTTTGGTAACTGTCAGAAGTTAGATTGATCTGGCGAGCTTAATCTGCAGTAGTACACAAAAACACCCTCAGCATTGAGGGTGTTTTATTGTTGGAGAGTATTTTATTGGGTAGCTACATGTGGGTCTTTTGGTTTTTCTTTAGGGCCAATCATCAAACCTAATTCAACAGCGATGAAGCCTATGATCAGGCTGGCGACCAAATAACAGATTGAGACTAAAATTCCTGTAGGGTTCCTCATCATTTCGACCGCACCAAAGACAAAACTGGAAAAGGTTGAAAGACCGCCCATGATCCCGGTTGCGACCATCAAATGCACATATTGGTTAATTTTATCTTTTTTAAATAAAGAGGTAGTCAGCCCTAATAAAAATGCTGCAATAATGTTGGCGACAAAAATATCCATTGGGAAGCCGTCGGCCAGTCGCGGCACGGATAACATAATAAACTCGCGACACATGGCACCAAAAGCACCACCAACAAAGACTAAAATAATAAGATTTAGCATAACATTTCCCTCTGATTAATAAGCCAACCAGGCACCCAATGCCGCTGCTGCCAGACCGACGATGACAGAAATAATTAAATATCCAGCAGCCATTGCTCTACCACGAGCAGTGGCCAGTTTTGCTGCATCCAATTGCATGCTACTAAAGGTGGTATAACCGCCAAGAATACCGGTTAGTACCGCTGCATTGATTAAGTCGCCATAGCGATCACGCCAGTCAACACTAAAGAGAATACTCAAATATCCAATAACAAAGGCACCAGAAATATTAATCAAAAAAGTACCTAGGGGAAAATTACCTTGATATATTTTGCCAACCCTCAGCCCTATCCACCAACGTAAAAGTGATCCGATACCGCCACCAAATCCAACCCACATTACATCGATTGCAGTCATAACAAACCCCTCAATGGTAATTCGTCAGAATAAGAATAATTGTAGTATAAATAAACTACGTGATCGTTCGAATATGGCGAGTTATCGGCCTTAAGTATTATGTTTTATTCGAGTTTAATCCGCGGAACTAATATAAATAAAATGAAGATCGGTGAAGAAGATAACCGGAAGTTAATATAGTTCATCTTCTGTATTGTTCCCTAGTGAAACTATATTGCTATTGCTGCCAACGATAGCACTTTATACCGATTGCGTGGGGGGTATCACTTGCAGGGACAAAGGATAGCGTTAAAATAGAAATGCCGTTTCAGAAATCCGATAAGCAGAGACAGGAGCCATCATGCCCTACCAAGCAGACCCTTCCCGATATAACCAAATGCAATATCGTTTTTGTGGAAAAAGTGGCTTACAGCTTCCGGCGTTATCGCTTGGGCTGTGGCATAACTTCAGTTTTAACAATACATTAGAATCGCAACGTACATTATTGCGCAAAGCCTTTGACCTAGGGATTACTCATTTTGATTTGGCCAACAACTATGGCCCACCTCCTGGCTCTGCCGAGCAAAATTTTGGTAAATTGCTGCACGACGATTTTAAGCCTTACCGTGATGAGCTGATAATCTCGACCAAAGCAGGTTATAACATGTGGCCTGGCCCGTATGGTGCGGGCAGCTCGCGCAAATATCTGCTTGCCAGCCTGGATCAAAGCTTACAGCGCATGGGGCTGGACTATGTTGATATCTTCTATTCGCACCGTGTAGATGAAAATACGCCAATGGAAGAAACCGCCTCGGCACTGGCTCAGGCGGTACAAAGTGGCAAGGCACTCTATGTGGGGATTTCTTCATATTCTTCTGAGCGTACCGCCACAATGGTCGAGCTATTGCAGCAATGGAAGGTTCCGCTGCTTATTCATCAACCTTCCTACAATATTTTGAATCGTTGGGTTGAGCAGACTCATTTGTTAGATACGCTGGAGCAACAGGGAGTGGGTTGTATTGCTTTTACCCCATTGGCTCAAGGGCTGTTGACGGGGAAATACCTCAATGGCATTCCCGATGATTCTCGAATGAAAAAAGAAGCGGGCGGCTCGTTGAAGGAAAATATGTTATCAGCCGCCAATCTGCGCAGTATCAAGGCACTGAATGCATTAGCTCAACAACGTGGGCAATCATTGGCACAAATGGCATTGAGCTGGTTATTGAAAGATAATCGTGTGACCTCGGTATTGATCGGTGCCAGCCGCCCAGAGCAGTTGGAGGAAAACTGTGCAGCCCTGACTAACCTGAGTTTCAGCGCTGAAGAGTTACGTGAGATTGATCAGCATGTGGCCGAGGGTCAGCTTAATTTATGGCAGGCCTCTTCGGACCGCTAACCGGTGATAACGTGAGAAGCCGGAGATGTTCTCCGGCTTTTTTAGGGGCAAAACCCTTATTTTGCTTTGGGTGATGAGTCCGCCGCCAGCCCTAGCTTCAGTAGTTTGCCGTCACTCTCATCAGTTAGCAGATAGACATAACCATCTGGCCCGACCCGGACATCGCGGATACGCTCACCGCGATCACCCAGTAAACGCTCCTCTGCGATCACTTTGTCACCATCCAACTGCAAGCGAATCAACTCTTTCTGTGCCAATGCCCCGATAAATAGTGAATGTTGCCAGGTGGGGAAGCGGGCTGCGTCATAGAAAGCCATGCCGCTGATACCGGGTGATTTCTCCCAGTAATATGCCGGTTGCTCGGTACCCTCGACATGGGTACCTTTCGCCTCTGGAATGGCTAAACCTGAGTAGTTAACACCATGAGTGGCTAATGGCCAGCCGTAGTTTTTCCCGGCCTGCGGGATATTGATTTCATCGCCGCCTTTAGGACCATGCTCATTAGCCCACATTACTTCAGTCCATGGGTTAAGCGCCAGACCCTGTGGATTGCGATGGCCATAGGACCAGATCTCTGGCTTTGCCGGAGACTTATTGGCAAATGGATTATCTTTTACTACCTTACCATCAAGTGTCAGACGTACGATTTTACCTTGATGTAGGCTTAAGTCTTGAGCCGTAGGGCGCTGATTGTTTTCGCCCAGAGTAATAAAGATATGGCCTTGTTTATCAAAGGCTAATTTGCCACCAAAATGGTTGCCGGTAGATAATTTGGGTTGCTGGCGGAAGAATACCTTGAAGTTTTCAATGGCTGTCCCCTGAGGATTAAGATGGCCATAACCCACGGCGGTGCCCGCTTTACCCTCTTTTCCCACTTCAGCAAAACTTAGGTATATACGGCGATCTTGAGAGAATGTCGGTGATAATGCCACTTCTAGCAGACCACCTTGCCCCTTGGCATAGACTTCTGGTACCCCCTTTAAAGGTTCTGATAGTGGCTTCCCTGCTTGCCATAAACGTAATTGCCCAGAACGCTCAGTGATTAATATTCCCCCATTATCAGGCAGAAATGCCAGTGACCATGGATGATCCAATCCATCCTGTAATTCCGTTACGGTCACCGCCGGAGCGGCAAGGGCGGTCATCGAAACAAATACGCTAAATAACAGGCCACTCAAGCTATAGCCCAGTGTTCTATTTCCCAATATTGTCATCAGTTGCTCCTTTAAAATGCCAACAACTGTTAACTTTAGAGTATTAAGGGCAAGTCAGCGAATAACACCAGTAAAATCAGCGACTACATTACTGTAGCCAGTGCCATGCTGAGGAGTGCATTCTGATTTCGTTTCACAAAAAAAGCTCACAAGCTGAGCAGACGAAAAAGTGGCAAAGGCTAAGTTCAGACAATTCTGCAAACCGATAAGGTGTCCTAATTAATGATGCTGCCAGCCACTCATGGCTATTGCGAGTACGAGAAATCCATAATTGATGAGTGAATAATCATTAACTTAATGATATATAACTACATTAAACTTAATTCGCCTAGAAAAAGAATCATAATTTTGCGATAAACATCACATTGCATTTGCTTAGAAATGTGAAGAGCATCAATGTGAAAAGTCAATTAGAGACGATTATATGACTAGTTGAATTACTGTCTTAACTATCAACGCCATATACTGCCGACAACCAGAAACAATGGGGCTGGGCAAGGGGCACGATAAAGTACAGATAAAGGGAATTCACCATTGCACTGGCATACAGTTAACGTGTGTCTTTTGAACATCAAAAGGTGTTGGGTATGGAAAAGAAAAAAATTTATCTATTTTGCTCAGCCGGTATGTCTACCTCGCTACTGGTTTCCAAAATGAAAGTACAAGCAGAGAAGTATGAGGTGCCAGTGATTATCAATGCTTACCCCGAGGCCCTGGCCGCAGAACATGGTGCCCAAGCGGATGTCATCTTGTTAGGACCACAAATCGCTTACATGTTGCCTGAAGTTGCAAAAATGTTCCCCAATAAACCCGTTGAAGTGATCGACGCGCTCCTATACGGCAAAGTCGACGGTCTGGGGGTATTAAAAGCTGCCGTAGCCGCAATAAAAAAAGCAAAACAATAAGGGGTGCACTGTGAGCGCATTTATTAATTCTCTGGAAAGGGTCATCTTGCCTTTTGCTATTAAAATAGGCAGACAGCAACATATTAATGCTATCAAGAATGGGTTTATTCGGCTGATGCCGTTAACCCTGACGGGTGCCATGTTTGTACTGATCAACAACGTTTTCTTAAGTTTTGGCGAAGGGTCGTTCTTTTTCTCAATGGGCGTACGGTTAGATGCCGATACCATTACCATGCTCAATGGTTTTAAAGCGATAGGCGGCAACGTTTATAACGGTACTCTCGGTATCATGTCGTTAATGACACCATTTTTTATCAGTATGGCGTTGGCTGAAGAGAAAAGGGTCGATCCTCTGGCTGCGGCCCTGCTGGCAATTGCTGCCTTTATGACCGTGACGCCATACAGTGTTGGCGAGGCCTATGCCGTCGGGGCTAATTGGTTGGGAGGGGCGAATATTATCTCCGGTATCATCATCGGTTTGGTGGTTGCAGAGCTCTTTACCTTTATCGTGCGACGTAACTGGGTTATCCGCCTGCCAGACAGTGTGCCGACATCAGTTTCCCGTTCTTTCTCTGCATTAATTCCCGGGTTTATCATTCTTTCCATCATGGGCGTGATTGCTTATGCCCTTGGATTGCATGGCACCAACTTCCACCAGATCATTATGGACACCATTTCAGCACCGTTGTCGAAAATGGGCAGTGTTGTGGGATGGGTGTATGTCATGTGCTCCTCACTGTTGTGGTTCTTCGGGATACACGGTGCGATGGCCTTATCTGCACTGGAAAGTGGCATTATGATGCCATTTGCATTGGAGAACGTCGCAACCTATACCCAGTATGGTTCTGTTGCTGCGGCGCTGGCTGCCGGTAAAGAATTCCATATGTGGGCTAAGCCGTTTGTTGACTCCTATATCTTCTTGGGAGGCACTGGCGCAACACTTGGACTGGTTATTGCCATCTTTATTGCTTCTCGCCGTGAAGACTATCGTCAGGTAGCAAAATTGGGTGCACCGGCTAGTATTTTCCAGATTAATGAACCTATCCTATTTGGTTTGCCGGTCATAATGAACCCGCTGTTCTTTATTCCGTTCATCTTGGTTCAACCGGTATTAGCAATTATCACTTCAGTGGCGTATTACACCGGCCTTATTCCGCCAATCACCAATATTGCGCCGTGGACCATGCCGGTCGGCTTAGGTGCCTTCTTCAATACCAACGGCAGCATTGCCGCGATGTTATTAAGTTTATTCAACTTAGGTATCGCGACATTGATGTATTTGCCATTCGTAATAATTGCCAATAAGGCGCAGAGCGAGATAGATCGTCAGGTTGAAAGTGAAGAAGAGATTGCTGATAGCTTGAAATTCTAAGCGTTAAATCTGTTTATCGTATAAGGCTGGAGGCCGGTATGAAATATCAATTTCCCGATGATTTTTGGTGGGGCAGTGCCACCTCCGCAGCCCAATCCGAAGGGGCGTCACTGCGGGATGGCAAGAGCAAGAACATCTTCGATTATTGGTACGAAATTGCACCGGAACGTTTTCATGGTCAGATTGGTCCTGAAAACACCTCCACCTTTTACGATAACTATCAGCAAGATATTTTGCTATTAAAGCAACTGGGCCATAACACGTTCAGGACATCGATTTCATGGTCGCGGCTGATACCAAAGGGTGACGGTGAGCTTAACCCCAAAGCTGTCACGTTTTATAACGCGGTGATCGATAGCCTACTGGCGAATGGCATTACCCCTTTCATCAATCTCTATCATTTTGATATGCCGTTATGCATGCAAGAGAAAGGCGGTTGGGAAAATCGTGCGGTTGTGGAAGCCTATGGCCGCTATGCTAAAAGCTGCTTTATGTTGTTTGGTGATCGGGTAAAGCATTGGTTTACTTTTAATGAGCCGATTGTGCCTGTTGAAGCCGGCTACCTGAACGACCTGCATTACCCTGGTGTGGTTGACTTTAAACGTGCGGTGACTGTTGCTTATCACAGCGTATTGGCCCATGCCAACGCGGTGCAAAACTACCGAGAGCTAAAGCAGGGGGGGGAAATTGGTATCATTTTGAACCTCACCCCGACCTATCCTCGCTCCGACAGTGCGCCAGACCTGATTGCAGCTAATCATGCCGATTTATTGCTTAACCGTAGCTTCCTCGATCCCGTCACCAAGGGGGTTTACCCTGATGAACTGATTACGTTGCTGCGAGAGCACGACTTATTGCCACAAATTGAAAACGGTGATTGCCAGTGCATTGCGGCGGGCGTCGTTGATCTGTTAGGGGTTAACTATTATCAGCCAAGACGGGTTCAGGCGAAAGATATCCCAACCCCTCGAGGGCTGGTGAAAACGCTGGAGGATTTGTTCAGTTTTTATGCGATGCAAGGGCGCAAAATCAACCCGCATCGTGGTTGGGAAATCTACGAAAAAGGGCTGTATGACATCCTGAAAAATCTAAGAGAGAATTATAACAATATTGCGTGTTATATCTCTGAGAATGGCATGGGTGTTGAGGGCGAAGAGCAGTTTATCACGCCATCAGGTAGGGTTGATGACCAGTATCGCATCGAATTTATCCGTGCACATTTGAAGTGGCTACATCAAGCATTACAAGAGGGCAGTAACTGTAAAGGGTATCATCTGTGGACCTTTATTGATTGCTGGTCTTGGCTCAATGCATACAAAAACCGCTATGGTTTAGTTCGGTTGAATATTGCCGACCAGACGCGAGTATTGAAACAAAGTGGCTACTGGTTTGCTGATGTCGCCAGGCAGAATGGTTTTAATTAATGGCTTTAATTTACGGAGTAACAATAGCATGTTTGATTTAGATAAAATCGTGGGTGAGGTGCAGCCTACCGATGAGATGGAAGATGTGGTTATGGGGCTGATTATCAACGCCGGGCAAGCCAGAAGTTTGGCCTACAAGGCTCTGAAACAAGCCAAGGCGGGTGACTTTTCCCAAGCGGATGAGCTGATGGTGCAATCTCGTCTGGCGCTGAATGAAGCACATTTAGTTCAGACCAGGTTGATTGAAGCTGATCAAGGTGAGGGGAAAACCAAAGTAACATTGGTGCTGGTACATGCTCAGGATCATTTGATGACGGCAATGTTAGCCAGAGAGTTAATTGATGAGTTGATCGAATTGCATCGAAAGTTACAGTGAACTTTGTCTAACACATTGGCTATTTTGAACGAGGGTGAAGGTAAATAAGATGGAAGTCAGGTTAGTACGTCAAAAAGACTTTTTTAACGGAAAAGAATTCCATCTGTTTATTTATAACAAAACGGAAAGTGCCACCGGCTTACATCAGCATGATTATTATGAATATACGTTGATATTAACCGGTATGTGTTATCAGGAAATAAACGGTAAGCGAGTCTTTTTAGAGCGCGGCGATTTTGTTTTTATTCCGATGGGGTCCCATCATAAAAGTTTCTATGAGTTTGGTGCTACCCGTATTCTGAATGTGGGAATAAGTAAAACCTTCTTTGAAGAGCACTATTCTCATCTATTATCGCGGCCTATTGTGGCCTCTCAGGCTTATCGCCTAAAGGGTGATTTTCTCTCTTATATTGAATCGGCAATTTCTGCGCCACACTTTAGGGACGATGAGCTTACTGAACTGGTAGAACTGCTGACTTTTTATGTTACTAACCGCATCAGCCATCATAAAGAAAGTGACACTAACGACGATATTCCACTGTGGCTGAAGACCAGTATCGACAAAATGCATGATAAGTCGATGTTTGGTGAAAAAGCGCTGGTGAATATGATCGAACTGTCTGGCAAAACCCAAGAGTATTTGACCCGCGCTACCCGGCGTTATTACCAAAAAACGCCGATGCAGATTATCAATGAAATCAGAGTTAACTTTGCTAAAACTCAACTTGAAATGACAAATTATCTGGTCTCTGACATTGCTTTTGAAGCAGGTTACAGCGATACCACGTTATTTATTAAAAACTTCAAAAAACTCACCTCTTTTACGCCGGGGAACTATCGCAAAAAATTCAACTGCGTCAGAGAGGGGTTATCCGATTAGCTTCCGGCCAGATAGCTGCTACTGGAATGGCCTGACAAGGTACCCTCAATGGAAAAGTTACTTATTGTTAATGCTGATGATTTTGGTCTATGCAAAGGTCAAAATTACGGAATCATTGAAGCATTCCGGCATGGTGTTGTCTCATCGACTACAGCGATGATGAATTGTGCGGATATCTATCATGCAGCGGAACTGAGTAAGCAAAATCCAACGTTGGCTGTGGGGATGCATTTTGTTCTCACTTACGGGCGGCCGTTAACGTCAATGCCATCATTAGTTGATGCCAGCGGTGCTCTGGGCAAATGGTTGTGGCAACGCGCCGAAGCGGGTGAGCTGAATCCTGGCGAGATAGCTCGGGAGTTGGCGGCTCAGTTTGATAAGTTTGTTGCTGTCTTCGGCCGTGCACCCACTCACATCGACAGCCATCATCATATACATATGTTGCCGCAAATTTATCCGCTGGTTGTTGCTTTTGCCCACGAGAAATCTCTTCCACTGCGTATTGATCGCAATGAAGTACAGCGGCATGAGATTGTGCTTAATAACCCGCGAAGCAGTGAGTGGTTCGATGCCGGTTTTTATGGTGAGGCTTTATCTGAGCAGACATTTTTGCGGTTGTTGGAAAATGCCAGTCAAAAAGCAATTAACTCACTTGAGATTATGTGCCATCCGGCGTTTGTTGATAACATCCTCATGACCAGCGGCTATTGTTATCCACGCTTGACCGAGTTGGACGTGCTGACGTCGCCGGCATTAAAGCAAGCCATTGAGCAGCGTGGCTATAGATTGGGGTCATATTTGGATTGCTGAAATTATTAACATAAAGTCGCCCTTTGCCGATAATCATTATACTGACTTAGCGAGTGATAAGGATATGTCCGATGGGTATAAATGCGAGTTTACCAATAGCAGCAACGACGGGAAATGGCAGCAAGAATACTGCAAGTGCAGGAAATGATTTGGCATCTCAGATAAAGAATGTAATAGCAAAAATCGCTGAGGTTACGCAAAAACTCAAAGATGGCATTGATATGTCAGAAGATCAGCGAAAAAGTATTCAAGCTCAATTAACGATGTTACAGCAGCAACTGGCTGAGTTGTTACGTCGTCAGGCACAACAAGCGCAGCAAAAGCATGATGGGAAAAGTAGTGCTATTGAGAACGTAGACCAGATAAAAGCACAAGATGGCAATATAGATATCTATATTTGATTCATTAAATTTTAATAAACTAACAGTATTAGCAATCACTTTTCAGGCCTCGCTTTTGAGGCTTTTTAACTAATAAAGAGAGTTCGTTATTATGTTTTTGGGCGTTTGAATATATTGTATTTTTTGATGAAAATTGAGTTAAGATCCGTGTCGCATTCCTAAACGTATCCTCATGTAGGAAAGTGATGCGGGGATAAACGCCCAGCGACTGTTGAGGTAATTGGTAAAGCATTAAAAAAAATCGAGGCCGAGGTATAAATGACCGCAAAAGTTAAGGCTAGCTTGGCTGGTGGTATTTGTTCCGCTGCGGCAATTATTTCTGTCCAACATCCCTTGTAGCGACTCATTTTATCCTTTTTACATCGGGGTGTTTTTCACTCGCGGCTTCATGGTAGATATCAGCTAACCACGCAGCTATTTCCTCCTCAGTCAAAAATGAAGGAATAATGACGTCATATATTCGAGATGATTTCCCCTCATTGCAATCTACTCGGAATAGCTGCCATTCATTGGCAACACTTTTAACACCCAAGCGGCGACCAAAAACACCATAAATGAGCATAACAGGGTCCTCTATCTCAATATGTACGTTCAGTTAACTCCTATAGCAAATAAAGTTCAATATGGAAATTATGAGGATATTCCTCATGCCTGAATAATTGTCTCACCAAAAGGTGGGGGATAAAAATATGGCGCGATGTTGATTAGTTACCATTGCTAATGGTGGTGTTCTTAGGTTTAGTATTTAACAGCTACCGCTTCATTGTATGAAATAAGACCATTCTATATGGCTTATATAGATAGGATTAACTAGATTTAATTTATATATAGCGACTAGCAAAGGTAATAGAAAATGTTTAAGCACCGTTTGTCTGTGATCGCATTAGCGCTGATTGCTTCTCTATCGTTATCTTCAGCCCCTTCCATAGCTAATCCCGGTAATGGGAATGGCGGTGGACACGGAAACAGTGGCGGAAACCACGGTAATAGTGGGGGCAATGGACCCGCTAATAAGGGGAGTAAAGCCAAAAATGGTAGTGATAATTTAGTTTCAGTAAATCTAACCTATGACCGTGTGCGCCCATTAGCTGTTAATTACGGATTGACTGGTTATCAGTCATTACCTCCCGGTATCGCTAAAAATCTGGCACGGGGTAAGCCGCTTCCACCAGGCATCGCTAAGAAAGCAGTTCCTGCATCTTTACTGGGGCAGCTACCTGCTTACCCAGGATATGAGTGGCGTATAGTTGGCAATGACTTAGTACTTATTACATTAAGTACAGCGATTGTTGCATCAGTAATAAATGGCGTATTCGATTAAGTATCCAAAGAAGGATACTCATCAGAGATTTTAACCACCTACGAGTTTAAGCCACTGGCCTTATAAGCCGGTGGCTTTTCATTTGAAATATTTATCTAGTGGATCGAAGTATCGGTACTTTCTGTAGAAAGCTAACATTCTGGCGGGACTTAGACTATACCGGATCATACAACTTATGGCTGCGGGATGTTCCACGACACACCGGCAAAGCTTTCAATGACAGCAAGTCGTTTGTCTGCAGGAACCGGATAGGCAATATCAGCACAAGCTCAAATAACGATAATTCAATGACTGGGACGGAGATCTATGGTAGATCTCTGCTGTTATGGAATGGTATATCACAGCAAAACAGACTTTAATTCTGAGTTAATTCAATATTAAACCCACCTTAAATATTCAGAGTGGTAAACAGATTAAAGCCAAATAATAGCGAATGGAGTCTAAATGAAAGAACTATTAATACTAATAGCAACACTAGTAATCTGGGTGATTGTTGCTAAATTTTTAGCTAAATATTTCATTCATAAAGGGCATCGAGACTTGATGAGTAAAACAAGTGGGGTTATTGTTGGTGCAGTTGTTGCTTTTACTTTTTTGATTATTGTGGTAATCCCGATACCGGAAGAGACAATATTGACATCAGCCAACTCTCGCTCATCCGTCACAACGACTATACCAGAAAAAACAATTGATAAGCATGAAGAAAAGACGAAATCAATCGCGCCTCAAGTGCTTATAGAGGAACCTCGCAATCCTGATAATAATGAAAGCATAAAGACGTTGGGTATTAGCCCGGACATTTTTGAAAAAAGAATGAATGCCAACTTAGAAACATCTAATAGTTCGCTTAGACTAAAAATTAATTTTAAAAAAAATGGAGTTAAGAATACGTTCAATTATGCCTTTAATGATCATTTGGTTATTGTGGGAACGATCGACAAACCCAGTCAAAAATTATCAGAGATAACCCTGATAACAAGCGGCGATGGGACTGCTAAGTCTGGTATAGATATTGGCGCTGTGGTTGTTTCGGCTTTCTCCGCCACGCTGGGAGAAAATACGATGAAAACGGGTGAGCCAGGAATAATAATGATGAAACTGATGGCAATGAATAAGAGCAGCACAAAAGATAATGAACCAAGCTCAACCATTTTTAATGGCATAAAATTTAGTTTTTTCAGTAGTGATACTACCGGTTATCGGTTTACAGCAGAACCAGCCTGATTCCATATTATCAGCAATATAGGAAATGCTATCGTTATCAAAATAGCGGGGTAATGCTAGGTAATTTCTACAGCCAGGGCATCGCTCAATTAGGATTATTTGATGATAATCAGCCAGAAATTAACAGTGCAGTGCTGATGGCTGCGCTAGACGATATTAATAGGTCAGACAAAGGAAAGGTGTGGTTTGCCGGACAAGGCATACAGAAAGCATGGCAGATGAAACGTGAGATGCTATCCCGGGTGGGCTGAATTACCGGTTGTGAGATGAAGGTGGTAAGTAGTGAATGGGGCTCAACACTGAATAGACATATTGAGCCATAGCGACCAAATATAGACGGAGTTTTACCATTCTCTTACCATTAATTTACCATTGCCAAATCCCACAAACAAAAAACCAACCCTAACGGATTGGTTTTCTTTGGGATATTTAGTCGGCATGAGAGGATTTGAACCTCCGACCCCCGACACCCCATGACGGCGATCTATAGGCGAAAAAAAACCTCTGGGTTAGCAGAGGCTTTTTAATCTTCAAAGGAGCCGCGTATTTTTTACGTATCCTTTTGGTCCAAACTAGGTCAGTGCTTCATCCGGTCATTTATCATAAGTCACTGGTTTATATGATACTGTCCGGTCACTGTCCTATCAAAAGTGGGCTGGGGGACGCTGAATATATTAATCAATATATTGTTTTTATTAATAAAAATTAAATTCAACTTTGTTTCGTATACCTAAACGTATACCAATTACTTGAAGTCATGGGTTTTGTGAGTCATTTCCGAGCAAATAAGAAATGCGATTTGATATTGGTCTTTTACATGCCTGTTTGCGAAAAAAAGATTTATAGAAAAACTGTTCACACTGTTCACTTTTGAATTTAATCATTTAAATACAATAGATTAAGTGGTGATGAGTAAGTGACGAGTTTAGCCTAACTAGTCACTTGCTGTGAACAGTCGCCATTGAATACAAAAACACCGGCCTAGGCCGGTGTGATTATTGTTGAGGTGCCAAGATGGGCGAGACGAATTGGGGATAAAAGAAAGGCCTGCAAGCAGGCCCGAGTACACACTGATACATTGCTCCCCGGTGTTGGATGTATGAGGTTTGTACAACGCAACTATAAGTGTCGTAACTGATAGCGTCCAATGGGTTAGGCAGATCAATAACGCCATATTGATCGGTAGAAACGATCGTGATGCTGTTTATTCAATGTGCTTCACATTTAGGCAACCAGTCGGCCTCGCAGTCTTCACTTAATATCAGATTGGTTTGCATCCCCTGATTGGTCTTACGCTTCAACAAGGCTATTTCATATTCACTCAGAGTCTGTGGTACAGCGCGCCCGAATGCAGTCAGGCTCATTGGCCGTTGGTGGCCGCGCGCCTCCATAAATGATAGGTAAGCGTGATACAGGTATTTACGCGGATTAGCCGGGATTATATTGGCATTCCCCATATACAGGCCATTGGGGGTATTAACCGCCAGCAGATAACCACAAAAATCGACCAGCGGGTCAGCACCGCGTTTGATCTCCAGCGCTTCATCCGAGTTCTGCTGTGCTTCAAGCAACGCGCGGGCATCATTGGGAACGGTAAAACGCTGCATCAGGTGGCGTACGATCACTGCCAGTTCACCGGTAATTTTCGTCAACAACTGCGGGTCACGCTCGTTAGCCGGGATGACTTCCGGGAACGGCAGAATAACCCGGCGACGGGATACGCCGCCGCTGCGGTCACTGAACTGCATCGGGTTGTTATTGACGGCCAGAATCACCGCTGGGATATGAGTGGAATAGGCATCACGGTATTTCGGGTCTATGGCAACGGCATCACCGCCAGTGATGGCTTTAATGCCGGCACCGTCACCGCTCCAGCGCTCTTGGTCTGGCAGAATAATCAGAGAGAATCCCACCACAGAGGCACGTTCCCGCGACGACTCCAGCGTATCGATGGTGGCCGAGGTGGTATTGTCTTTACCGGCCAGCAAGCTGGCGATCGAGGCCATCACGCTTTTGCCACTGCCGCCCGGCCCAGTCACTTCAAGGAACAGTTGCCAGTCATAGCGGTTCGCCAACACCATATAAAGCGCCGCGAGAATACGCTCCTGTTTCTCATGCTGTTGCCCGGCGGCCCGTGTTAACCAGCGCCAAAAGTGCGGGGCATGGTCGGACAGATTTTCCCCGGCTTTGGGCGGGGTGTAATCCACACTGTTCACGGTACGCAACCAGTGCGTTTTCTGGTGTGCGCTGAACTGGCCGGTAGTGGTATCAAATACCCCGTTACGAAAACCTATCAAGTGCCGGGCGGGTGTTCCCATTTGTGGCACCATCAGCTTGAGCGTATCGAGTACGCTATTAATCCCTGACGCTGAGAATGGGGCGCGGATTTTCTGGAACAAAGCGGCAATCTCCCGACTCAGTACACGATACGGCAACACCTGCCATGCTCCTTGCTCATAGCGGCACAGGTCTTCACCCACCTGTGGCACGGCCAATAAGTGCTGATAGTGCTCGGCTAATAGTTCGGCCTTTTCACTGGCGCTCATGGCTTTCAGGTCGGCGTCACTGAGCGTATCAAACGGGCTGGGCTGTTGCGGCTGATTGAATGCCTGTAACTGGGTCAGAGTAGCCAGTTTACCTTGCTGTTGATAAACGTCGTTCCAGTCACCCACCACCGGCGGCAACGCCAGCTTACCGCCGCTCAATTGGGCGGCCTCTGTTGCGCGGGTCTGGCCGGTGCCGTTCTCGTCATTATCAGCGGCCAGCAATAGCAGTGCATCCGGGTAGTGGGTACGCAACTGTTGCGCCAGCGCAGGCAGATTGTTCGCACTGAGCGCAACACAAACACTTTCCCCGGTCAGGTGATGCACCGTTAGCCCGGTAGCATAGCCCTCGGTCAGCCAGATAACGGTGTTATCCTGTCCGGCCAAAAAATGACAGGCCGCTTTCACCTGCCCTCCGGCCAGCGTGCGCTTGTCACCGTTGGCGTTAATCAACTGAACGTTAACCACCTCACCGCTACTGTCGGTCAGGGGGAATAGGAGGTCGCCGGGCTGATATGCAATCCCCCCAACACACAACGGTTTATCGTGTAATGTCAGCGTCTCCAACTCCGGCCAGCCTTTGGCGGTCAGATAGGCGTTCCCGGTCTGTAGTCTCGCTGCTGTCAGCAGTTGTTTAGCCCGTTCTGCGGCCCGCTGCCGGGCTTGTGCTTTCTCCTGCGTTTCCTGTTCGGCATTGTGTGCCGGTAATAGCGGGTTCGATGGTTCTCCTAACACCTCGGCCACTTTGCAGGCGGCTTCCTTGGTAGTGACCGCCAGCGCCTTTTCAACCAGATTCAGGCCATCGCCGCCGCCGCACTGGTTACAAAACCATGTGCCACGCCCTTGCAGGTTATCAAAGCGGAAACGGTCTTTACCACCACACATCGGGCAGGGCTGCGCTCGCCCTCCGGCGGTGATATGAATACCGAGCGCCGGGAGCAATACCGGCCACTGGCCGGTGGCTGCACGTGAGGTTTTTGAAACGTTTAATGTTGTCATTCTCTGTTTCTCCTCAGTGCAGGGTGGTCTTGCGGGTTGTGGTTATCTGCGCTTGGCACAGTTCATCCATCATTTTTTGCCCTAATACTGTCAGGCGCGGCGGAGCCAGCAAAATATCCGGCTGAACCATGTCACTGAGCATGGTACAGGCCATATCCATGCCGGCTTCTGGCCCGTGCCGGCGCACATAATAGCCCTCAATATCCATCGCAATGGTCATTTGTAATTCATCCAGCGAGTAACCAAGGCGTACCCCGTGAGACAAACAGACATCAAGATAAGCGTGGGCCAACGCACGGCGATAAACAGCGGTACGGACTTCAACGGGCAAACAGGATTGATTGAGGGTATTCATGCGATAGGTGCCTCCATGCGGGATAAGATTTGTGATTCGCAGGTGTTCATCACCTGTCCGAGCTGGTCAGTCAGTAACGCCACCATTGAGGCGAACGATTCAGGCGACGGTGGGGTAATGCCGTGCAACAGGCTGCTTTGCGTTTCCAGCATATCGAGGAACGTCACACCGACATTGTGTGCATGCTGGAGGCGTAAGAAATCAGCGTGAGGGATGCTGTACTGCGTATCACAGTCATAACGGGCGGCAAGGGTATTCATGCGACCTCCCCCAGTGGCAGACGGCCAGCAAACGACAGGATGTAGTCACGGGTTAAACGCAGGCGGGCATTCTTCTCACTGCTGGCGGTAGTACGCAACATGCAGGGACGCGCCGTTAATTCAGTACGGCGAACGGCAGCAAACAGATAGATAAATTGCGGGTATTGTGACGATAGGGTCGTAGCCATAATCATGGCCTCCTTTGTTAGCTGGTTACAGCTACCACTGGAGTTCCTACACTCATGGGTGGTAGCCCAGACGGGGGTAGGAATACCGGCAACAAAGGAAACCGGCCAGCCCGAAGGCTGCCCCGCCTGAGCCACCATTGCTTGATAGCGACAGCGGTGTAGAAACCACTGCGCAAAAAACTGGTAGGCCGAGGCCACGACATAAAAAAACACGCCTGGCGCGTGTTGTGTCGCCTTTGTTAAACACGGGTTCCTACGCCCGGCTGCCGATTTTGCGACAGCACGGCGACTATAACGCAAGGCCTGCAAAAAATGCAAGCCAGAGAAAAGCCCTTTTGGCGGGATGAGGGTCATTGGTTTAACAATCAGTCTGAATATCAGGCTTGGGCTGTGCGGGAGCACGGGAATAGAAATTGGCCTGTGCTGGCGTGCCTGCCGCATTGCCCGACATCACTTGCACCACGCCGTTTAACTGGCTGCGGTACTTGGGTAAAGCAAGGCCGGGTTGTTGCTGCGCAATCTGGAACGCCTCAGCGATGTATTGCACGTCTCCATCATTCAGAGTGAAGAATTGCTCGCCGATTTTTAGGGTGATCATGCTGATACCCCCTGACGGTTAGCAATACGCTCTGCCATCCAGCCCTCAATCTCAGAGGCCAGCCATGCGACGTTCTTACCGCCGAGGGAAATCTGTGCGGGGAAGTGGTCACGGCTAATCAGCTCATAAATGGTTGAGCGGGATAATGCGGTGGTGTTAATCACTTCCGGCAGACGCATAAAGCGGTCACGCGGGTAGTGTGTTGTCATGGGTGGTGGCGTATTGGATAAAGCCTGTTGTGTCATTGCAAGCATGTAAAGCTACCTTGTTGTTGTCCGGCCATATACCGCCGGGTTTGCTGGGATTCAGTTGGGTAGCCCCCTATTGTGAGAATATTTTTACCTGATGCAACAAGCCGTTGTTGTGTGGTTCAGCAAACTCACCAAACCGAACTCATCCTAGAAACTCGCCGCATTTGCCTTCTTTTGCCTTTATTTGCCTTTGTTTGCCTCTATTACTATTTCGCTTATTTTTCACTCTCATTTCATTGGAGTAGTTGGAATATAAAATTAATTTTAATGCAAAAACAGTATAAGTGATTGGTTAATTATCATTCTGTCTGAATGGTTTTTTAGCTAGCCAGAGAAAAAGCTCTTTTTAACCCAGTGAACAGTAGTGAACACTTGGTGAATAGTTTTAAGTGAACTGTTCACCCTTTTATTTATTGATTATTAATACTTTTTTCCTAAAGTGAAGAGTAGTGAACAGTTTTTATAGAACTATAATTTTTATGGCCTTTTTAGCTTGCCCATGGGGAGAGTGTTGTATGGGAAATGGTACAACGAGCATTGATTGAGACGTTGTGTGAGAGCTTGCAAAATGACTCCACCTTGACTGAGACGGAGTTATAACTAAATGAGCCAAACAACCCCACACCCAGTAACACCCGCCCTTGAAAGTTTTAAAGCGGCGAAAGCGCAACACCTGAAGAATGAAGAAACCTACGAAGAAATTATTGCATCCATTGCCCGCAGCCAGCAAAAGCAGCGCGACGCCGAAAGCCAGAGCCAACAGGCTGACGGCACTTGGAGAAAATTGTTTCGCAGCCTGCGCGGTGAAATGACGGATGAGCTGCAAACCGAACATATCCGCCGGATTTCACAGCGGGAGCTGGCGCAGGAATTCGGGCATCTGATTGAAGAGCTGGAGTTGGATAAAGATTACACGTCACTGCAATTATGTGCTTCTGCAAGACCTTATAAAGACACACATAGAGTAGCGTTGATGGAATATGCGAGGATGGAAATGTCTGCTGCAATGAAAACCATGTCACCAGAACTCATCCGGGCAGCGAAAATAATGGTAACTGCGAACGAACTCTACACTGACTCATCACCGGCGAAGGCACTGGGTACACTGACAGCGACTCTTCTTTCATTAGCGGGGCTTTATTCGTTTGATATGGAGAAAGAATCGATATTAGCCGAACT
Source organism: Yersinia sp. 2553 StPb PI (assembly GCF_052217105.1). Lineage (NCBI taxonomy): Bacteria > Pseudomonadati > Pseudomonadota > Gammaproteobacteria > Enterobacterales > Yersiniaceae > Yersinia > Yersinia sp. 2553 StPb PI. The sequence continues at coordinate 107,469 of NZ_JAZGPX010000002.1, forward strand.
CACACTACAACAACCACAACCGGGTTATGTGGACTCTACTCTGAACAATAGCCCAATAAAGCGTGGGCGGTTATTCAATGAAATAAAAGAAAAACGCAAAAAACTAAACCCAGCCGGGGAGCAATAATTATGATGCGTTGTCCTGTGTGTAAACATGCATCTCATACTCGCGCCAGTCGCTATTTATCTGAGCAGACCAAAGAAGCCTATTATCAGTGTCAGAATATAGAATGTTCTTGTACCTTTAAATCGATTGAGAGCGTGGATAAAATAATTACCCGCCCTCCGATTAAAGAGCCTGAAATAATACCCGAAGTTATTCTACCAGAGCGAAAAGTATTAAATCGTTACGGTTCTAACGCACGAATTCATTAATAGTCTCACCCCGTCTGTAACCTCTCAAGGCGGGGGGTTTTCTCCCGCTCTCGTCACTTCGCCCTTGCCGTCTAAGGGCTTTTTTTCTGGCTAGCCTGCCAAAATGAGCACTGCATGCATATAGTGCATGAATTTGCATGCAACACCCCAGCATTAAAACAGCTGAAACACCGCGCTACAAGGGCTTGTAGGCTCTCTATGTCATGCATGAAAAGTGCATGATAAAGTCAGAGCGCGTAGGCGGGGGACCATTGCGCGCAAGCATGTTTACTACTGATATTTATTAATAACTCTTTTAACATTTTCAAATGAAGAGTCACCCATTTTGAGCAATTCACTTATATCGAAATAGCTAGGCTTATTAACAAGTTTTTGCCAAGCACTCAATAAATATTCTTTAAATGCAGTTGCTCGACGAAATCTATCTTCAATATTAAAAGACTCACATGATGATCGCATTCCGTTAATAATTTCAGGATTGAATATCGGAGTGTCAAACAGCATTGCATCTAAGTAAGCAAAGTCGCTGATCCAGCGCTTGAGATGATATTGTCCAATTGAGGTTGCTCTAAATTTTTCTGGCATTTCACCAATTAAGCCTGTCTCGTCCTCTTCGAATGTAAATCTTTGAGAGGTCTCAATGAGTTTTTTATTAGTGGATTTTCTCAATGCATTTTCTGTCTGTGAAGGGATGAAACCTAATATTTGCATTTCATTAACTATTTTTTGTGTTTCACAGAACCCATCACGATCATGAATATCAATCCTCTCGGATAAAAGAGCTAAAATTATAGGAACAAGAAAATGCTCTGATTCATCAGCCATCGATACATCAAAAATATTCATCGCAAGCGATGTATTAGGATCAAAGTGAGAGAAATCGCCTAAAAGTGCTTGTTTTGAAAATTCGTGAACAGGTATTGCATATCTACCCTCTCTCTCATATGTACTGATTATTTTTTCTGCCTCAACATTAGGACTCCCAATAAAACCAGTTATAAAACTCAGAGCCTGCCTTACATTTCCTCCAGTTATATTCTCTATGAACTCTCCTAACGATTTATTTCTACGAAGTGATTCGAGTAGTACTTTTATAAACAAGGAAAGATTGTTTATATTTATTCTTACAAACTCTGCATTTTCTAACGGGATTTTACCTTCTGACATTTCAAGAGCAAATTGTAATCTTTTTTCAATAACCTGATCCATTCTAGGCGGTGAAATAGTGAAAACTTTGTGAGGGTAAGCAGTTAATGCCCCTGAAGATTTAGATTTGAAAAATGTTTGAGGCCGCACAGAAATGAAAACAAGAGAGTTCCAATCTTTTGCTAACTCCTGCGATATTACAAATGCTATTTGTTGTGTTTCAAAGTCACGCTGGTCAGCATTATCAATACAAATAATGACTTGTCTTTTAGTTTGTTTAGAAAGATGCGTAATTGAATTTTTCAAATGCTCATCTTTGTTATCAATTTTACTAGCGAGCATGTCTAATTGTTTATCCTCATATTTTTCTCTATTTGATTCGCGTAAACTGCCCCATATACCTGAAGAGAATCGTTGGATTTCTTTTGAGTAAACACCTCTTACGAATTTAATTTCAGAGACATCTGTTTTATATTTTTCTAACAGCTGAACCTCTATTTCATTGATGATGAATTTTTGTAAGTTATTTGCTAATGTAGCTTTAGAACCAAGATCAATATAAATATAAATTGCCTCATTGAATTCTTTAAAGGCACTCGAGTAGATTAAGTTTTTGACAAAAGAAGTTTTGCCAACACCTACATCACCAATTAAAACTATTGGTCTTTTTGAAAGGGCTTCTGCAAAAATACTTGGTTCTAAACTTTGCTCTTTTTTCTCTGGTTTTACTGAGGTGATTTTAGGTGACGATTCCCTTTCACTAAATAAAGCAGCATAGCGAGCTTGTAACATATCTTTACTTAGCAGAGCATATTTTGAAAGAGCGCCACTTTCGCAATAGCAACGTTTATAAAAAAGCTCTTCTATATCATTACTTTCAAGAGTATCTTGAATAATCAATTCCGATATTTGACGAAGAGATGTTTGTAACTCGCTCGGGTACCTTACTCGCGGGTATAAAGAAAGATAAGAAGATAATTTGTTTGGTATACCGCTAATGTCAGAAGACAAATACTTCATCAAACGCTGCTCTTTTACCCCATAATATGAGAGCATATTCCACGCTAAATTGAAGTTTTCAAGCATATTATCTAGGCTATCGAAAATAAGTGCTTTACCTTCTAAGGGAGAACTACCATTTTGATTGCTAGCTATGAACGAAACATATTGATGTCCATTAGTAGCTATAGCAATCGGAGTTCCTCTAGATGAGCAATAATGTTGCACTTGACGAATAGCTTCACTTAAATCAGTATTTGACTTGAGCAGTGATGGTATATCAATTATATTTTTAATAGATATACCTGCAGGAATCTCAAATGTTCGTCCCTCTCTCTTAGCTTCAATTATTACTTGCCTAGGGGTGCCTAGTTCATAATCGCTAAAAGTTTTTTGCTCGTACTCTTCAACTTCAACATGTTCGTCCGGCCAAGCAAAAACGTCTTTGATCATTTTATTGATGATATGGTGTCTGGTTTGAGCTTCATTTCTTTTTTTTTCATCATTATTGAAAATTGAAATAATATCTCTTAATGAATTCTCACAATCAGCCATCGTTTTCATTTTACATCCTTAAGCTAGGGTTTATTGCTAATTTGAGTTTCCTTTACAAGCATTCCCCACCATGTCATGAGTTCTATTCGTTGTTCAAGGTAGGTGGAGCGGTTGTATGCTTTTCGTACTTCATTTTTATCCGTATGAGCTAACGCCGCTTCAATTACATCAGCATTGAATCCAGATTCATTCATTGCAGTACTGGCTATTGAACGTAACCCATGTGCGACTAGTTTTCCACCATAACCTATTCGTTTAAGTGCGGCATTTGCAGTTTGGCTATTCATTGGTTTACAGGGGTCATTACGACTTGGAAATACATGCTTTCGGCTTCCACTTATCGGATGCATTATTTCTAAAATATATAATGCCTGATCTGAAAGAGGAACTATATGATCTCGCTTTGCTTTCATGCGTTCGGCAGGGATACACCACTCCCTTTTATCTGCATCAATCTCCGACCATGCCGTCGCTGATGCCTCCGCGGGACGTATCAGCGTCAATAATTGCCATTCAAGTAAGCAACGAGTTGGTATCGATAGATTGCTCATGGCTATAGTACGCATTAGCTTGGGTAATTCTTCTGGCCTTATGGTGGGCATATGCTGCTTTTTAGGTTTTTCAAACGCATTACCAATACCTGATGCTGGATTGGCATCAATCAAACCTACATTGACCGCATAAATCATTATCTCGTTTATACGTTGCACCAATCGCCTAACCGTCTCTAATGCCCCACGCGCTTTGATTGGCTCTAATACTTGAATCAGGGTGCGTGCTTTGAGTTCTTGGACGGGAATATTTTCGATGCTGGGTAAGATGTCTTTTTCAATAGAACGCCAAATATCTTTCGCATGGGCTGCGCTAACGTGGCTTTCTTTCAACTCGAACCATTTGCGGGCGACATTCACAAAAATACTTTCCTCCGCTATCTGGAGCTTTTCAGCCTCTTCACCAGCCCTTGCTTGGGGATCTGTCCCTCGGACTAACATCGCTAGTTTCTCTGCGCGTATCTCTCTGGCATCTGCAAGGGATAGAGCAGGGTAAGCGCCGAGGCTGATCATAGTGCGTTTGCTGCTGTTAGGAAGCTGATAGCGGAAACGCCAAATTTTCTTGCCGGTGGTTTTGACTAGCAAAAATAAACCATCACCATCATGGAGGGTAAGGTCTTTATCAATGGCTTTCGCTTTTTGTACTTCGGTGTGGGTGAGGGGGCGTGTAGTCCGCGCCATGTAAGGTTCTTCCCTGTAATTGGTATACGTTTATTGGTATACATCTTACCGTATACCAATTCGTATACCAATAGACTCCGGTTTCAGACGGATATCCTCGGACTACCACAGACACAAAAAAGCCCGCAAACCTAGGTGGGATGCGGGCTTTCCGTACTTCTCCGGACTTATCTGGTAATACCCGGATCATTATTTGGTGGAGCTGGGGGGATTTGAACCCCCGTCCGAAATTACTACGCCGTCGGCACTACATGCTTAGTCCAGTCATTACATTCGCCGGTTAGCTGCGGACGGACACGCCACTAACAAACTATCCTGATTAGTTTTAATGCTTCAACCCCAGGCAAGGTTTCCACACGAGCTCTTTTGGGTTTGACCTCTCTTGATCCCCGTCCTAAGAGCGGAGGCTAGGGAGAGAGGGAACCTTCAGTTTCTTAGGCTGATTAAGCTGCTAAAGCAGCAGATTCGTATTGCGAGTCGTTTGCAATTATTTTTTTTGCGGTTTTTTACGAGGCCTCCGCACCTCGGCATGCACCTTGGGTTTCGCGAATCCCGTCGAATCCAGAATCAGCCCCAAAGAACTTCTATAGTATACCAGAACTATACGCTGATAAGCCAGAGACTTAACGGTTAGCGTGTTTCATTATTCTGGCTTTATCGACCTGCCATTCACGATCTTTGATGTCATCACGTTTATCGTGATCTTTCTTACCTTTTGCGACACCGATTTTAACTTTAACCCAAGCATTTTTCCAATATACGGAAAGGGCAACTACGGTAAAACCGTCGCGATTAACTTTACCGAGCAGCGAATCCAGCTCGCGTTTGTTTAGCAGCAGTTTACGGGTACGCATTGGCTCGCAGACAACATGAGTCGACGCAACGTTCAACGGCGTAATGGTGGCGCCAAACAAGAAGGCTTCGCCATTTCTAAAGGTTACGTAGCTATCACTAATGTTGGCTTTGCCAGCACGCAGAGATTTTACTTCCCAACCTTGCAGCGCAAGACCCGCTTCGAACTCTTCTTCAATGAAGTATTCATGGCGGGCTCGTTTATTTTGCGCAATGGTTGCGGAACCGGGTTTGTATGCTTTTTTCTTTGTCATAGTATTGATCATTATACTGTATGCGGAGGCGAATGAAATCCTTTCCCGCAGGATGCCTGTGCATTTTGTCTCATTTGTTGCGTAGAATGCCTAGCAGATTTTTTGTCTGGCGGTAGATAAATGGTATTATCAGCGCGTTTTATGTCTCACAGGAAATGTTATGCCACAGATTAGCCGCTCTGCGTTGGTTCCGTTTAGCGTAGAACAGATGTATCAACTGGTTAATGATGTTCGCTCTTATCCAGAATTTTTGCCTGGTTGCACCGGCAGCCGGGTGCTTGATGTTACTGAAAATGAAATGACGGCCGCAGTTGATGTCGCCAAGGCTGGTATCAGTAAAACGTTTACTACACGCAATACATTGACTGATAACCAGAGCATTAATATGCAATTGGTAGATGGGCCATTTCGGAAATTAATGGGCGGATGGCATTTTACCCCATTAAGTGCAGATGCTTGTAAAGTTGAACTGCACCTGGATTTTGAATTTACCAATAAGCTGATTGAGTTGGCTTTTGGTAAAATATTCAAGGAATTAGCTGGCAATATGGTGCAGGCGTTCACTCAACGTGCTAAAGAGGTATACAGTGTCTGAGATTCGCGTTGAGGTGGTTTATGCCTTGCCTGAACGCCAATATTTGCGGACTGTTTCACTTGAGGCTGGCAGTACTGTTGAGGATGCTATCAAAGCATCAGGTTTACTTGAGTTACGATCAGATATTGATCTGACAAAAAATAAAGTGGGTGTTTACAGCCGCCCGGTAAAGCTGGGAGATAAGCTTTCCACGGGTGATCGTGTTGAGATTTATCGCCCTCTGAGCGCAGACCCTAAAGAGTTACGCCGACAACGCGCCGAACAGGCAAAAAAATAAGGCACCGTCTGTGCCTTATTTTTATTGTAGCCCTGAACTGCTATCGAAGAAAAAGCGTACGCCATCCTATGGTTGCATAAGCATTAGGCGGCTTGTTGCCTAAAACCATAATCAGTATTCGTTCCCTTCATCTGTTCTGCAATCTTCGGATAAATTAATTTCCTGCTAATGTTGGTTCGTTTTTGATATCAGTCAGCACGCCGCTGCTATCAAAGGTCAACGTCAACGTCTGTTGTGTTACTTTCTGGTGGCCAGGTTGTTGGCGGAACACATAGAACCAGGTTTTGGTGCCAAACGGGTCCTGTAGCATTGGTGTGCCTAAGGTATATGCCACTTGTTGCTGGGTCATACCTTTATGAATTTTGGACGCGTCATTAGGTGATAAATAGTTACCCTGATTAATATCAGGCCGGTAGACCACCTTCTCCAGCGTTGAACAACCCGCAGTAAGCATTGCAAGCATCACAGCGGCGGCAGTCAGCATTTTACAGCGCATAGTAATCACATTCCTTTAGGGCGTAGGATGACGATGATAATAGACCTTGCAGCAGTTGGAAACCTTTACAGGGCACCTGTATGACCTCTGGAAAGGAAAAAAGTTAATCTTTTCTATGCTGCGAGCAATTCTTTTGCATTTGCCAAGGTGTTTTTCGTCACTTCACTGCCGCCCAGAAGGCGCGCCAACTCTTGCAAGCGGGCTTTTTTATCTAGCCGATGCATATGGGTTTCGGTTTCAGTGCCATCGGTTTGTTTACTCACAAAGAAATGTTGATGGCCACAACCCGCAACTTGTGGAAGGTGGGTCACACACATAACCTGAGTCGATTCACCAAGCTGACGCAACAGGCGGCCCACTATGGCTGCCGTTGGTCCACTGATACCAACATCAACTTCATCGAAGATAAGCGCAGGAGTATCCATTTTACGCGCTGTAATCACCTGAATCGCCAATGCGATGCGAGACAGTTCACCACCGGAGGCGACTTTGGCCAGTGCTTGTAGCGGTTGACCTGGGTTGGTAGTGACGCAGAACTCAATGCGGGTCGCCCCTTCAGCACTGAGGTGCTCTGGCTCAAAATGGGTGTCAATCGTGAATTGGCCATGTGGCATTGATAATTCATGCATGCTTTCGGTAATTAGCGCGGCCAATTCATCAGCATAATGCTGGCGTTCTTGGTGCAACCGGTTAGCTATCTCTAACGCGTGTTGATAGTGAGTATTTACCGCGTGGCTGAGTTGCTCATGGTCGTTTTCTTGCCGTGACAGCTGTTCTTGCTCATCCAGCAATTGCTGGTGAAACAAGGGTAACTCTTCTGGTGCTACATGGTGTTTACGGGCCAGATTTAATTGACGAGATAACCGTTGTTCCAATTCATACAAACGGTTAGGGTCCATATCAAATTGCTCCGCATAATGGCGTAGCTCATCACTGGCTTCACTGATTTGGATAGAAGCCTCTTCTAGCATATTTAATAAATTATTAAATTGTTCATCCATGCCAGCCAGTTCGGTTAACTGGTGTTTGGCTGAGAAGAGCTGGCTGAGAATGTTATTCTGTTCATCATCCGACAGCAATTGTAAGGCTTGTTGGCTGAGTGACAACAACTGCCCACTGTTTGCCAAACGCTTATATTCGATATCAATTTGTTCATATTCCCCCGCTTGTGGGACAAATGAATTTAGTTCTTTCAACTGATATTGCAATAATTCCTTTCGGGCGTTACGTTCCAGAGATTGCTGTTGATGGAGTGCCAGTGCCCGGCAACTTTGGTGCCAGATTTGATAGGCTGCTTTCATTTCGCTCAGCAAAGCAGACTGGTCTGCGTAGGCATCTAATAGCTGTTTTTGATGATCTGGTCTTAATAGCAACTGATGGGCATGTTGGCCGTGAATCTGGATGAGATGTTGGCCTAACTCTCGCAGTTGTGACAGGGGGACTGCCGTACCATTAATAAAGCCTCTTGAGCGGCCATCGGTTCCAATAGCCCGCCGCAATAGGCATTCATTACTGTCATCAAGATGGTTATTTTCCAACCACTGTCGGGCCGATGGGGTGTCTGTCAGTGAAAAGCGAGCACAAATATCAGCACGCGTTGCACCTAAACGCACCATGCTGCCATCTGAGCGGCTACCAAGGCATAACCCCAATGCATCTATGGCGATAGATTTACCTGCCCCTGTTTCGCCAGTAATTGCTGTCATCCCGGGTTGAAAATCGATTTCTAACTCACGCACAATTGCAAAATTACTGATGGTTAATTGGGCCAGCATGGTAAATCTCCTGTACATAAACACATGGCTGTATTTGAATACAGTATAAACTGGTTTTATATACAGTAAAGTCCTTGCGGCACTTTTTAGAATAATTTTTTCGACCAGCCTAGTTTTGTACTTAACGTATTGAAATAACTGTAGTCCTTTGGATGAATAAGATTAAGGTGAAAATCACTACGGCGAATTAATACTTCTTCACCCTCCTGAATCGGTAGTGCTATCTGGCTATCACAGCTTATTTCTAGGTCGCTGGTGATTTGCGAAAACTTCAATCGGATGGTGCTGCTACTATTAATGACCAGAGGTCTGGCGGTTAGAGTGTGTGGGAACATCGGGACCAATACGATGGCGTCTAGGGTGGGGGTGAGGATTGGGCCACCAGCCGAGAGCGAATAAGCCGTCGAGCCGGTAGGGGTGGCAATGATCAGGCCGTCTGAACGTTGAGAAAAAGCGAAGCGGTTATCGATATACACTTCGAATTCAATCATATGTGCCACTTTACCCGGATGCAAAACCACTTCATTGATTGCTGTGCTGATGCGGCTTTGCTGATTGGTACGAGTCACTTGTACTTCTAGTAAGAAGCGTTGTTCGCTTAGGTATTCGCCTTCCAGTACATCTGAAAGTTGTTGTTGGGCATTATCCGGGTCCAAATCAGTCAGAAAGCCCAGATTGCCTCGGTTGACACCGATGACTTTGATATCATAGCGAGCGAGTACTCGCGCGGCACCGAGCATATTGCCGTCGCCCCCGACCACCACGGCTAAATCGGCTTTTTGGCCAATATCAGCCAAGCTGCCGGTAATGGCATCGGTTAAATTTAGATCTTTGGCGATCTGCTGTTCAACCATCACGTCATAACCTTTGGCGTTTAACCAGTGGTAGAGCATCTCATGGGTGGCAAGTGCCGCCGGATGCCGTGGGTGACCGACAATACCAATACAATTGAATCTTTTATTATTCATTGCCGTGATTTTCCTTACTGGGGCGTCTTTTACCCCACATTATGACCGGTTCCCTTGAATCCCCGGTTTTGATCCCCATAATAAGCCAAGTAGCGAGATTAATGCTAAAACGCGGAGATATCCATGAGTAGTAAAGAACAGAAAACACCAAACGAGCAAGTCTCGGAAGAAATGGAAAATGCAGCAGAGCAGCAAGTGGAAGCGACACAAGAGACGGGTGAAGGTGTAGATCCGCGTGTTGCCGAGCTTGAAGCGCAGTTGGCTGCAGCCGTACAGCGTGAGCGCGAAAGCTTGCTACGCGCTAAGGCTGAAGTTGAGAATATCCGTCGTCGTACTGAATTGGATGTTGAAAAAGCGCATAAGTTTGCACTGGAAAGATTTTCATCTGAATTATTGCCAGTGATCGATAATCTGGAACGTGCACTGGATACTGCTGATAAAAGCAATGCCGAACTGACTTCGATGATTGAAGGTGTCGAGTTGACGCTGAAATCACTGCTCGATGCAGTAGGTAAATTCGGCATTGAGGTTGTCGCTGATACCCATGTGCCGTTTAATCCTGATGTTCATCAGGCAATGACGATGCTTGAATCTGCTGATCATGAACCAAATCATGTGATGATGGTGATGCAAAAAGGCTATACGCTAAATGGCCGTTTGCTACGCCCGGCAATGGTTGCGGTATCTAAAGCGAAAGCTTAAGGTGTCCTGACGTGAAAAAGGCACCTTCGGGTGCCTTTTTTTATTTAACTATCTTGGTATTTTAATCTGCTGTTGGTAGTTTTGGTTGCCAATCAATAGCTTGTTGATTGTGCTGTTGCAGTAGCTGATTTGCTTGTGAAAAGTGCTTACAACCAAGAAAACCACGATGGGCAGACAGCGGCGATGGGTGCGGCGCTTTTAAAATAAAGTGGCGTTGGGTATCAATGATCCGGCCCTTCTTCTGGGCATGTGCTCCCCACAGCATAAAAATCACCCCATCACGATGTTCATTCAGGGCTGCAATGACTTTATCAGTGAAGGTTTCCCAACCAAGGTTAGCATGAGAGTGCGCATTACCTGCTTCAACGGTTAGCACGGTATTGAGCAGCAATACCCCTTGTTCGGCCCAGCTTTGCAAGAAGCCATGATTGGGGCGCTCAAAGCCTGGAATATCGGTAGCCAACTCTTTGTACATGTTCACCAAAGAGGGAGGCGCCGGCACACCAGGTAACACAGAAAATGATAATCCATGTGCTTGATTGGGGCCGTGGTAGGGGTCTTGCCCTAAAATAACCACTTTAACCTGATCCAATTCAGTCAGGCGGAATGCGTTAAATACATCTTTTTGCGCAGGATAGATAGTCTTGCCAGCACTGCGTTCTGCTGCCACATAGGCCAGTGTATCTCTAAAGTAAGGCTGTTCTTTTTCCAGGCCGATCACATCGTGCCAGGTAAGGGAGGCAGACATAAACACTCTCCTTGGTTTCTGCAAAGTATTGATGTGCGTTAGCTTACCGGTTCAAACCGGTGAGTGAAACCGTTAAACCTGACTCTGTGACGTAATGATGATTTTTTGACCTCTTTATGCAAAGAAATGTTGAAAATTTACAAAAATATTTGCTGTCAGTTGTTTTGATAAAATTGATATAAAACATAAATTTGCCGATGGAGTTATTACTGACATGGCCGAAAGATTGATTTAAGTCAAAGAATTGCGACGGTCTGACTGGTATACAGAACAATAAGACAACAATGGTTTTACCAAATAACCAAGATAGTTTCTCCCCCTTGGAATTTATATCCGCATTATGGAGGCACCAAATGATTACTGGTATTCAAATTACTAAAGCTAACAATGAAGCCTTACTGAACTCTTTTTGGCTGTTGGATGATGAAAAATCTGAATTGCGCTGCGTTTGCGCTAAAGCGGGTTATGCCGAAGATCAGATAGTTCCTGCCAGTGAGTTAGGCCAGATTGAATATCGCGAAGTTCCACTGGAAGTGCAGCCAACAGTGCGTGTTGAAGGTGGTCAGCATTTGAACGTTAACGTTCTGCGCCGCGAAACACTGGAAGATGCAGTGAAAAATCCAGAAAAATATCCTCAGTTGACGATTCGTGTTTCTGGCTATGCAGTGCGTTTTAACTCCCTGACACCAGAACAACAACGTGATGTGATTACTCGTACTTTCACTGAAAGTCTGTAATTTTTGTCATAACGTTTAAGTCATTCAAAAATTCTAAGGGAGCTTCTGCTCCCTTTTTATTTCACTCAACATAATGATTTATATGGTTTATTTATTTTAAATGTCCGCATCGTGACCAAGGGGGCGTTGATATTTAAAATGCATAAAAAGGCCCGCATTGCGGGCCTAGTTAATTCTTTTTATAGCAAAATAATTAGTTCGATTTTGGTCGCGTAAACAAAACTAACATCCCGATAATGATATCGCCGATAACCCAAATGGTGCCGATCATCATCATGCCGATACCTGTACCGATAGCCGCCCCTGCACGTTCCGCATCAGAGCCAGCATTTTGTATTACTTCGCCAGTAGAACCGACGCCCGCAACTAACCAATAAATCATAAGCAGATTAAATAAAATAAAACTCCACTTAATGATTTTCCCAAAGAATGTACGCTTTGGTTTTCTTAGCTGATGTCCGCAGGACGGGCATTTAAACGCAGTATCACTAACATTATTGGTACATGAAGAACATTGAACTAATGCCATCTACTTATTCCCTTTATGTAATTACTTCTAGCCCAGTGGTTTTAATACTTCAGTGATTGTAATGAGTAACAAGCCATCAATCCAATAAAAAGCCCGCACGCGGCAGGCTGATTGGAAACGTTGGAGTATCAAAAACCCAAATCAAATTGGTCGTCACCCAGATGCCCTGGCAGAAACAGATCGCGGGGTAGGGTTGCGGTATTATTACGGCTGGGGCGGGACAGGATTTTATCGACTGATTGCAGTGTGGTGAACGTACAACTGCAAAGCAGATTTTGGCACTGATGGTAGTTCTCTTTTGTATTGCCGGTTATCATTCTGCTTGTGCGGGTGCGACTAACAGCACCACATTGTGGGCATGACATCATGATAATAACTCCAACCTTTTCTTGCTTGGCTAAAGTATAACCTATTCATTCCCCGAATTCTTTTACTCTGTTTCCTCTCCGGCCATGTCCCAACTGGATATTTTCACTTCAAAATTTAGCGCGGTAGTAAATCCATTATCCCCGATGGTGTGCGTGACCTGGGTAATTATCCACGCCGCCTGATCAATCTCTGGTTTAAATCCTTGCATGACAGCAGGCAGTTCTGGGAATAAGTCAGCACGTCCACGTGCCAGTGTCATAGTAAATTCAGCGGCACCCCGTTGCAGTTTGGACCACCGCGCGGCAGCGGCGCGACGTGCTGCGCGTTCCGTCTTGAATGTTTCTCGCATCACAAAAACATTCCCCTCCACGCCTTCCAGATATCCACCCTCTTTACTGGTTGATGCCGGTTCTTTCGCTTTCTTGGCGGGTGCGGGTGTTGCGGCTTTCCTGCGGCGGCGGCGTTTGACTGTGGCTTTTTTGGGTTTGCCAAAATTCAGATCCAGCCAGTAGGCGGTTACGCCGGTATAGGCGTCACGGTCAGCCACCCGGAAGCTGTGCTTGTCACCACTGGCGCGCGTAATAGTGATGGCCGGTAACAGCTTGCCGCTTTGCGATACTGCACGGCCTGGGTGCATGAATAGCAACATGCCGTTCTTGATGGTGGTAATTGCGCCCAGCTTTTCCGCCATGCGGGTTAAAAAGCTGATATCTGACTCACTGGTCTGGTCGGCGTGGTCAATCTCTATCTTGCCCAAGTCCTCACTGACTCCGGCTTTCAGGTCATAGCGCGAAGCAATGCTGGCAACCAGTTTACCGACAGTAATATCGTGCCAGCTATATTCCCGCTTCACATTGAACGTATCGCGAAAATCAGCACTGCGGGCCGTGACAATCAGCTGATCCGGCGGGCCGATGTGGCTGATTTCATCCACGGTAAAGCGGCCTTTATTGATTAGCGGTTCATCTTTCCAGCCCAGTGCAATATCAATCAGTGCCCCGCGCGCGGGCAGGGCGACTTTCTGGTCGGCGTCGTCAATGACCAGTTCCAGCATATCGGCTTCAAAACCACGGTTATCAGTCAGCGTTAAACTGATCAGCCGGTCGTTAACCGTGGTCTGGGTTTTGCCGCCTATTTTGATATCAAAGGCGGGGCGCGGGGTGAGGTCGTCGGGTAACAGTTGCATGGTTTGATTTTGCGGGGAAAGTCCGCGCTGACATACCGCTGTTTATTGTGTCATGCCTGATACAACAGGCAGGCGGTGATTTACGCGCGAGGTTGGTTGATGATTTCGGCAAGGATTAATCCTTTTCGGAGCGTACCCCAATGGCAACAAATTATCACCACGGTGTGAGCGGTGAGGAAACGACTGACACATCGACCATCATTAACGATATCGACTCCGCCGTGATTGGCGTGGTCTGTACGGCGGACGACGCCGACGCCGTCACCTTTCCGCTGAATACGCCGGTATTACTGACGCGCGTTAAAAACGTGCTCGGCAAAGCAGGGAAAACCGGCACATTACGCCAAACCCTGAAAGCCATTTCTGACCAGGCCAGCCCGCAAACCGTGGTTATCCGCGTGGCTGAAGGTGGTACGGAAGAGGGCGAAAAAAGCACCGAAGCCAATGTGATTGGCGGTGTGGATGAAAACGGGCTTTATACCGGTCTTTATGCCTTGCTGGTTGCTGAAATGCGGGTCGGTGTAAAGCCGCGCATTATCGGCGCGCCGGGGTTGGATACGCTGCCAGTGGCAAACCAAATTGCCATTTTTGCCCGCGAACTGAAGGCATTTGCTTATATCAGTGCTAACGGCTGCAAAACTATTGCGGAAGCCAAACTTTACCGCAAGAACTTTATTCAGCGGGAAGTGATGGTGATTTATCCCGACTGGCTGGCGTATGACAGCGAGGCAGAAAGCAACGTTGTGGTACCGGCACCGGCTTATGCGCTGGGGTTGCGTGCCAAGATTGATGCGGATATCGGCTGGCATAAAACCTTGTCCAACGTGCCGGTTGATGGCGTGCTGGGCACCTCGGTTGATATCTATTTCTCCCTGCAAGGCAAAGATACCGACGCCGACGAGTTGAACAGTAACCACATCACCACGCTGATCAAGCAAAAAGGTTTCCGTTTCTGGGGTTCCCGCACCTGCGAGGAAGAGGTCTTTATTTTCGAAAGCTATACCCGCACCGCGCAAATCCTAATGGATACCATTGCGGAGGCCCATTTTTACTATATCGACAAGCCGCTAACGCCGTCGCTGGCGAAAGATGTTATCGACGGTATCAACCGCAAATTGTCGGCCTATGTAACTGCCGGTCGCTTGTTGGGTGCCCGTTGCTGGTATGACACCGACGCCAACAGCACCGACACGCTGAAGCTGGGCAAGCTGACTATCCGCTACAACTACACCCCTGTGCCGCCGCTAGAAAATCTGGGGTTAATTCAGGAATTCACCGACGAATATTTCGCGAGTTTTGCGAATGCCGTCAATAGCTAAGGGTTATTACTATGGCATTGCCAAGAAAACTTAAGTATTTCAACGTCTATGTCAATGGTGCCAGCTATCTGGGGCAAGCCTCGGAGCTGACGCCGCCGAAGTTGACTATCAAGACGGAAGATTATCAGGGTGCAGGTATGCCCGGCTCGGTCGCGGTGGATCTCGGTTTTGAGGCGGGGGCGCTGGATATGGAATTAACCCTCGGCGGGTTGGCCCCTGAATTACTGAAACTGTGGGGCACGCCGACCGCTGACGGGGTGCAGTTCCGTTTTGCTGGCTCATACCAAGCGGAAGATACCGGCGAGGCTATCCCGCTGGAAATCCAGACGCGCGGCCGTTACACAGAGCACGATCCCGGCAGCGCGAAACAGGGTGATGATACCAGCCATAAATACACGCTGAAAAACACCTACTGCAAGATCACGGCAAACAACGAGGAACTGATCGAGATTGATGTCCTGAACATGATCTGCCGGGTGAACGGTGTGGATATGCTGGAAAAACACCGCGCTAACATTGGCCTTTAATCTAGGAATTTATTTATGTCGAATACCATTGTTTTACAAACACCGATCAAGCGCGGTAAGTCAGTTATCAAAGAGGTTTCTCTCACTGGCGCACTGAAACAAGCCGGTTCCCTGCGTGGTTTGAAGCTGTACAGCATCATGACCAGTGATGTTGATTCACTGATTAAATTACTGCCGCGCGTGACTTCTCCTGCGTTGACTGAAGCAGAAATTATCTCGATGGATACCTGGGACTTTGCTCAGCTATCACAGGAAGTGGCTACTTTTTTACAACCAGCCTCGGAGGGGGAGTTGACGCTAACGGAAACCCCGCCTGCGAATTTGGATTTAGCCAAATAGAAGATGTGATCGCTGATATTGCCTTTGTTTTTCACTGGTCATTGTCCGATCTCTGGGCAATGACCGTGCCCGACCTTTTAGCCTGGCGTGAGCGTGCTGCGGTACGCTGGGGAACCACGGAAGAATAATCCATGACTGACCGCAACCTATCGATAAAAGTAGCTTTAGGGGCGGTCAATAACCTGACTCAACCTTTTAATGCCGCCCAGAAAAGTACCGCCGCGCTAGGGCGGCAAATCAAAGCCACACGCGATAACCTGCGTGACTTACCCAAACAGGCCGCCAGTTTCGACAAGCTGGCCGAATCCAGCAATAAAGCCGCCGCCCGTATAGAGAAATTGCGCCGGGCCTCCGACGCGGTCAAATCCCTCGATAATCCTACCCAGAAGCAGATCGCCGCTGTGCAAAAGTGGGACAGCCGCCTGGGTAAGTTACAGGAAAAACAGACCGTTGAAGTGCGGCGACTGGCTGAATTGCGCGCCAGTCTTTACCAGCACGGTGTTTCGGTTGCCAGCAACAGTACCGCCACGGAGCAAATCACTAACCGCACTGCCCAATATAACCGCCAGTTGCAACTGCAAGAGCAGCGGCTAAAACGCGTGGCGGCGGCGCGCGGCAGTTACGATCGTGGGCAAGAGCTGCGCGGCAAGTTGCAATCTGGCGGTATGACCGCACTCGCCACCGGTGCGGTGATGGCGGCTCCGGTGGCGCTGGCGCTGAGAAGTTACACCGGCATGGAAGATGCCATGAAGGGCGTGGCAAAGCAGGTTGATGGCCTGCGGGATGATAACGGCCAGCGCACGGCACAATTCTATGAAATGCAAAACGCCATTAAAGATGCGGCCGAGGACGCCCCTTTACCGGGTGGCGCATCAGACTTTGCTGCTCTGGTTGAAGGTGGCGCACGCATGGGGGTGGCAACGCAAGGTGCCAGCTTTGCACAACAGAAAAAAGAACTGTTGGATTTTGCCAATGTCTCCGCCAAAGCATCCAAAGCCTTTGAACTGCCTGCCGGTGAACTGGCGGAAAGCCTCGGTAAAATCTCCGGCCTGTACAAGATCCCGACCAAAGATATTGAGCAACTGGGCGACGCGCTGAACTATCTGGATGATAACGCCCAGTCGAAAGGGGCGGATATCATTGATGTACTGCAACGCATGGGCGGTGTGGCTGACCGGCTGAACTACAAACAGGCGGCAGCGCTGGGATCGACATTCCTGTCTCTGGGGGCGCAAGCCGAAATTGCCGCCAGTGCATCTAATGCCATGGTGCGCGAACTGTCGATTGCCACTATGCAAAGCGACAAGTTTTTTGCTGGCTTAGACGCGCTCGGCATGGACGAAAAAAAGATTGAAAAAGCAATGTCGGTCGATGCCATGGGCACTATTCGCGAAGTGCTAGGCGCAGTTAAAAAACTGCCTGACGTTGACCGATTGAGGGTGCTTACGCAACTGTTTGGTAAAGACTTTGGTAAAGATGCCGCCAAGCTGGTGAATAACATTGATGAGCTGGATAGACAGCTTGCACTGACCAGTTCGGCAGGCTCCAAAGGCTCAATGCAAAAAGAGTCTGATATTGATAAAGACTCTATTTCAGCGCAATTGCAATTGTTAAAAACCGGCGGCGGTAACGCCCTTAGTTCTATGGGTGAAACCCTGCGCGCGCCCATGCTTGACGTGGTCGATACGCTGAAAAATATGATTGGCGGTGTGCGTCGCTGGGTGGAAGCTAACCCCAAACTGGCAGGCACCATCATGAAAGTGGTGGCGACACTGTCGATTGCCACTATTACGCTGGGTGGGCTGGCGCTGGCTGCGGCGGCATTACTGGGGCCGATGCTGGCCCTGCGGTTGGGGTTCTCGTTACTGGCTGGTAACGGGGGATTGGGTGCGTTGCTGCCAAAATTCACCTGGCTAACGGGTGGGATCAGTCGGCTGGTGCCAAACCTGCTACGGGTATCTCCGGCGTTATTGTCGTGGCGTACCAGTGCCAGCCTAGCGGGTTCCGCGCTGGGTGGCTTACGGGCAAAAGTGGCATTACTGGGTTCCAATGCGCAGATGGCATTGTCTGGTGCGTCTGGGCGTGCCGGTGCTGCTATGTCCGCTGCGTTTAGCCAGCCGGGGGCGGCGTTGGGGCGACTTGGTAATATGCTGAAATGGGTAGCGACTTCGCCGTTTCGCCTGTTGGGCAGTATCGGCGGCACCGTCTTTGGCGCGCTGGGGTCGGCGGTGGGGTTGGTATTAAGCCCTGTCGGGTTATTGGTTGCCGCCGTTATTGGTGCGGGCGTGCTGATTTATAAATATTGGCAACCGATACAGGCATTTTTCAGTGGGTTCTTTACCGGATTGGTGGCGGGATTGCAGCCGGTGAAAGCGGCCTTTGCGCCACTGTCTCCCATATTTGACGCCATCGGCAGCGCGATTGGTCGGGTGTGGAACTGGTTCACTCAGTTGCTTTCGCCGGTCGAATCGTCGAAAGCCTCGCTGGAAGCGGCCACTAATGCCGGTAAAACCTTTGGCGAGGTGGTTGGTGCGGTGATTAGTGGTCTGTTCTGGCCGGTGGAACAACTGGCGAAGGGGTTAGGCTGGTTACTGGAAAAACTGGGCGCTATCCCGAAAGCGGCAGATGCGGCCAGCGGGGCGGTAGCGGCAATGAATGGGCCGAAAGCGCCGGTGATGTATGAATGGGATCCGGTCCTAAAAAAAATGGTGGAAGCGAAATCCGCCTGGTCGTGGAGTCCTGATAAACCCGTTGCTGGTAACAGTAGCGCGATGGCAAACGCGACAACATCAGCGATTGCTACCGCGCCACAGGCTGCCCCGTCAATTTACGGCAAGGTTGACCGCACAAAAGAGAGTGCAGCCACTGCAACCACGGCCGCCGCTACTGCTACCGATCCGAATAAGCTGGGCGATATTGTGTTTAAAAACGTACCGGATTATTTGCCGCTGGCCTCGCCGTATTTATCTGCCCCAACAAAAACGGCAGCACAGCCTGGCCTGTTGGCAAAAATGCAACAAAGCGCCAGCGATATGCTGGCCCGCACGCGGGATATGATCGCGCCGGGTAATGATTTTGACGCGTTATCACTGGCCGGTGACATTCCACAACTGGCGAGAAAACCGCTCAGTGCGCAGCGAAATAGCGGCCCGATAACCCATGAGGGTGACCGTTTCGACATAACAATCAAATTTGAAGGCCAGCAAGCGGCCAACATAGACGAGAATAAACTGGTTAATTTGCTGTATGACAAAATCGCCACGCTACAGCGTCAGAAAGAATCCCGCCGCCGTTCCACGTTTACAGACAGGGAGCAATAATTATGATGATGGTTTTCGGGTTGTTTGTGTTTGAACTGCGCACCGCGCCTTATCAGAATCTGGGGCAGGAAAGTACCTTCAGACACGTGAATAACAGTCGGGTAGGGAAGTCGCCACGCTATCAATACATTGGTCCCGGTGAAGATAAAATCACGCTGGGCGGGACGCTGTACCCGGAAGTAACCGGCGGTGATGTGTCGCTGGCGGCACTGCGCACCATGGCTTACACCGGCAAAGCCTACCCGCTGATAGAAGGTACCGGCGGGATCTATGGCATGTTTGTGATTACTGGCATCAGCGAAACCCGCACTGAATTTTTTAAGGATGGCAAGGCGAGAAAAATAGAGTTCTCGCTCAGTCTGGAAAAGGTCAGTGAGGATTTACGCGAAATGTTGGCTGATGTGGATATGGGATTAGGCTTTTTGTAATACCAGGGCACACAGTTGTTTTTGTCTGTACTGCAGCAACGTTAAGCCCGCAACTTATGCGGGCTTTTTGTTTGTCATTTGCGGGGCTATTTAGCCCGGACTTGTATTTTATTCAGTGGTTACGATTGGCTCGGGTAGCCCATCACCCCACATATGCACCTTGTCATAAAAAACAGCCCACTGAGGGTCATTCAGTTCAACTTCTCCCTGATGCGGGAAATCTTTTGAATCTTGCGGACTACCAAAGCAAGCAATAATTTCTTCTTTCGTTGAATCTTTAAATTGGACAAACATAGTCACCCCTTATAATTAAAATTCATATCCCCGGCACGCTACGGAGTACGATCCAACGGTCGTATTTGACATTGAATAATAAAGCCGCTGGGACTCGATAAGGGGCAGTGTTCCGGTGACCCCTGATGATGATGTTGATCCGCTTGTAGCTGCTGTAGCGCCAATTTGTGCAACCCCTGATGACGAAGAATAAAGGCTCATTGCTACACCTGATCCGGATGTTGTTTGACCTATACCTATCGATACGTCAACACTAACAGCGTTAAGAGGTACAGCAGCTGATAAGCCAAGCGCTGTTGATGCTGTTGAGCCAACGGTTGAAGAATAAACACCCGTGGCCGAAATTGAGACATGTCTATTTGAAAGAAAGCCTATTTTCAGCAATGATGCCGCCACCCCCCAAATAGCAATTAGCGCTGATGCTGTGTAACCCGCTGGCATATTCCCCCCGCCATATACCTCTTGTGCTACCGCTGACGTAGCATTAACTGCCAGCAATGCGGACACTTGAGTTGTTGGGTTGTAAATTGCATACAGCGCTACAAATCCCGTTGCTGGCGCGGTGCCAGTGTCCATCCCGCCAGCGCCAGTTGTCGCAAGGTTAATTGTTTTGTTGAAACTACTCAGTTTGTACTGCAATCCACCTAAAGCAGTTTGCACGATTAATTCATCCGCGGTGAATGTTGCCGTCGCAGATGCTGCTGTAATGCTCATTTTTGCATTGCGCGATGTACCAACAACCCCTGTTAATTGCGATAAACCAATGCCGCCAAGGTTTGCAAGAGCAGCAGCAGGATCAGTTGCGCCGGTTCCACCGCCAGAAATTGGCACTGAGTTAGCCGAGTTCCATTCCTCTCTCACTGTGAATACGCGAGAACCAGGCGCGCCAACGCACAGCACTTTGTAAACTCGATAATTAGTTTGTGATACCGTGTCAAGAAGTAACGTTAAACCCACTCGATTAGTCGCTGTAACGTAGTCCACAGTTATGCTGACAGACCCGTTTCCGTAATTAATTCCAGCCGGAGGGTTTAACCAGTTTGTAGTAACAGCTAAATAATTAGCGCCAGATGTGAATGCAAAGGTCTGGAAGTCAAAATTAGATATAGACGTCTGAGATGGCAAGCCAATACCAATGCCCGTCAGACCGAGGTTCGTAAGAAAAGCCGCTACATTCGGAATATCACTGCCATTTTTGGCCTTATCCATTTTTGCTGCCAATGCGTTGGTCATTGTTGTAGCAAAATTCGGATCATTGCCCAGCGCGGCGGCAAATTCGTTCAGTGTATCCAGTGCCGCCGGTGATGATGAAACCAATGCAGAAATAGCGGCTTGAACAAACGCCGTATTTGCCAGTTGCTGTGTATTGTTTCCCGCTGCGGCCGTAGGTGCCAGCGGCGTGCCTGTCAGCGTTGGGCTGGCAATGGGTGCATAGTCTGCAACAACCTGTTTAACGTGTGCCGTGGTTGCCAGTTGTGTGCTGTTATCTGTTTTTACCGCCGTGGGGGCCAGCGGCTTACCTGTCAGCGTTGGGCTGGCAATGGGTGCATAGTCAGCAGCAACCAGTTTAACGTGCGCCGTGGTTGCCAGTTGTGTGCTGTTATCTGTTTTTACCGCCGTGGGGGCCAGCGGCTTGCCTGTTAGCGTCGGGCTGGCTTTCGGCGCGTATTGTGTATGCGGATCAGTGGCGGCTAAATGTGCGGCAAGCAGGCTATCAGCGTAGGCTCTCACCTCGATCACTTTATCATCTACATACTTACGCGTTGCCAACACCACCGACGGATCAATTTTCAGAGTGACCGCCTCGGTGCTGCTCACAATCAGCACCATGCGCACGGTTTGCGTGCGGCCGCTGCCTTCCTGCAACTGCGGTTTATAGGTTTCCGGGCAGTTGGCAATAGCAATCAGAATACCGTCGCTATCAAACAATCCGATTTCACGTATCCACCAACCGCCGTCTGTTTCGGGGATCACCTGCTCCGCAATAATCTGGCTACTGTTTGCTGCATCCACACTTAATGAATTCAGCGCGGCGCGGCGTTTTTCGCCGATCAGTTGCGTTTGTGCAGCGTTCGGGAGTGGTAATACGCCGCCGCCATCCCCAACAGCCATATGAGTGATTTGCAGTTGCGTACCGAGGGCCGTTGCGTTCGCCAGCTTGGCCGCCCCTTGGTTAGTCAGTACGGCAAAGAATTTTGTTGTCATGGGTTCACGCTCACGCTGTCAATAATATGAAGTATGCCGCCGGTGTAGCCCTGGCCGGTCACAGTAATGGTTTCAGGTAAATAGGGGTAAACGGTCAGTTCGTCACCGTCGTAACTGGCAACGCTGACGGGGATTGTGCCGGATACATCCAGATTGATAGATAACCCAATCAGATGGCGGCTACAGGGTTTAGCCCCGTCAATCAGCCGTTCCAGTTCAAAATACATTTCATCGGTAATACCGGTTTCCAACACGCCCACATCAAGGCGAAAGGTGCCGGGCGTTTCATTGGTTTTCCACCACTCAGTTACGCGAATGAGGTAGCCGAGCGGCTCAACCACGCGCCGCAATGCGCCAATGGTGCCTTTGCGTTTATGCACATAAGCCGAGGATTTCACCACTGCGCGCTTGGTGGCTTCCGGCCAGCTTTCATCCCAGCGATCAACCGACCACGCCCACGCCAGATAGGGCAGTAACGGCAGCGGGCATAGGTCAGCATTCCATAACTGGCGTAGTGGCACCGGCACATTCCCCAACTGCGCGCAGGCTTGTGCGGCGGCGATTTCCAACGGGGATGATCCGGCCGGTAGCAGGCGGTTATTCATCAGTTCCCCCGACGGTCAGCACGGCACTGGTGCAGTAAGCTGCTTTTGTGCTGTCCAGTACCACGTCAGCCAGCGGCGCATTCAACTCGACGCGCTGCACACCTTCAACATGCAGCGCAGCATGAATGGCGGAAATACGGATATCGCGACCAAGGCGGCGTTGGGTGCTGATATAGGTATTCAGTTTCGCCTGAGCAGCAGCGCGGACCGGTTCGGCTTCCGGCCCCGGATAGATATAGAGCACTGCGTCAATCTGGTAATCGACAATTGCAGCGGATTGCACGGTGATACGGTCAGCGACCGGTCGCACATCCTCGTCATTCAGTGCCGCTCTGACAATGTCCAACAGCTCCGGTGAGGCTTTCCCATCCCCCGCACGTGCCAACACGGTGACGGTGACGCACGCCGGTGACGGACTCAGCGCCGAGGCATCAGCAACCCTACCGTCAGCGCTGCGGGCATGGGCTTCATATGCGCCTGTTGGTCCTGCAACACTCAGCGCCTCAAATGCCTGGGGAATGCGCAGACGAAAATCCGTGTCAGACTCCATCACGGCGGTGACCGGCGGAATAGCATCGGGGTTGGCGGGCGTAATAACTAGGCGTTGAACGTTGTTGTTTGCCCCCAGTTGGTCTAAATCGCTGCCATTGGCATACGCCACCATGACTGCCTGCGCCGCCTCATTAACCCGCTGGCGCAATACCAGCTCACGGTACGCATTTTCCTGCAATAGCTTGACTAAAGGCTCAGATTCTAACGATAAGGTGCGCATGATGGCCCCCTGTTCATCGGCCGGATACAGGGCGATGAGTTCCGCCTTGCGTTCAGCCAGTAGGGTTTCATAATCCAGCGCTTCCACTGCCAGCGGGGCGGGCAGTTGTGACAGGTCGATGGTGCTCACGCATTACCTCCTACTGCGATAGCCAGATTAAAGGTATCAGCCAAATCAGTGCGCTGGCCGTGAAGCTCAAGTGTCATCTTGCCCGCTTTCGGCTCATTCAATATCACGCGGGTAAGTACCACACGCGGCTCCCAACGCATGATCGCGCTGTAGGCTGCCGACATGGCTTTTAGCCGCAACACCGGATTCTGTGGGTCGTCAATCAGGTCAGACAGCAATGAGCCATAGCCACGGCGCATGCACCGCGTGGTGGTCGGTGTGGTGATGATGTCGGTGATCGACTGGGTGATGTGATCCATGTCGGTAATGCGTCGCCCTGTTTGGGCGTTCATGCCTAAATACATCATTATTTTGGCCCGTCCGAGTTACTCCCACCGCGCTGCACGCCGCCGTGGGTGTGGCTATCAACCACTACGCCATTGGATGAGAATGAGCCGCCGGAGTGCTGAATGTTGCCGGACATTTCCCCGCCGCCGGTCACGTTCAGCGTGACCGTTTGCAGATGTTTGGTGCATTCCACTGTGGGCGTATCCAGTGTGATTTTGACCGAGGCGGTACAGGTGATTTCAGGGGCGGTGGCCTGGATGGATTCGCTCGCATCAAGGACTGCCGTTTTAATGCCGGTGGCCTTCAGTGCGCCGGTGTCGGCGTTATATTCAATCACTGCACCGTCGGAGTGGGTGGTGTGCTGGGTGTTGGCGGTGTTAATCGGTGTGGCTGCACTGTTTTGATACAAGGACGCAATGATCACACCGGCGGACAGTTCACCGCCAGCAGCCAGAATAATCACTTGCTCCCCCTCTGTCGGCGGCCACCATGTTTTAGCGGTACCGGCACGGCGGACAGACCACGGCAGCCAGTCGGTCAGCAATTCACCGCACCGCACGCGGGCTTTGGGTGGATCAAGAGCTAAATTCACCTGTTCCACGATACCGAAACGGATCAGATTCATTATCAGGCGATAGATTTCGGCGTTGGTCATGGCGGTCAATACTCGTTATTCAGCGTAACGGTATTGTTTACGCGCGCGGGCAGGGGCGCAACGCGCGGCAGTTGTAGGGGAACTGTGACAACTTTTAAGGCTGGGCGATAAAGTCAAACACCTGACTGAGCACGTTATCACTGTCTTTTTTAGTGATGCCGAGCAATTGACGGGCGGGGTAATCCGCTTTCACATACGGGTTAACCTGGTCGGTGCCGCCGTACTGGTGTATCTGGGCAATTCTGGCCGCAACCCCTACATAACCGGCACCGGCAGAATCAGGTAAGGCTTGAAGGCGCAGAAAGGTGGCATTGCGTAAGCGGCGAAACATCGGCTGCTTTTTACTGGTGCGTTTGGTGGTGGCTTCAGCTTCCACCGATAAAAACCGGTCAATATCCACGCGGTTAAAGGTGCGGATAGCGTTACGGTCGTTATCCCAGCCGGTTATCTGGCGTTTATTGCCCGCCCAGTTTTTCAGGTCGCGCACCGAGCCTTGATAAATAAAGCGCAGGCGTTTTTGCACCGTTTTAATGCTGTCTTTACGCTTGGTGTACGGCGAGCCGTCGGCGTTTAATTGCTGGCGAATGCGTTGTTGCTGACCACGGCGCAGAGTGATGGAAATATCCCGGCTCAGCTTGTGCCGCGCGCCCGATTTCCCGCGATTGATTAGGCGCTGTAAATACTGTTCAAGTTCCTGAAATTCGTTATCCATAGTGCCTCTTTCCGTCTGTGGCCAACACAGTCATTTTTGTCTGTGCTCGATATCAGCCCGCCCAAGGGGTATTGGCGGCGGCCCGTTCCCAAGTTGCCAGCATATCGCTACGTGGATCGGCGGGTTCGTCAAGGTGGGTCAACTCTAATTTGTCGTTAACATCCAGCACTCTGACCGCCTCGGTCAGCTCGATGTGCATCACTATATCGGCGGTGGCGTTATTGAGAATATCAGCTTCAAAAGTAAAGCCGGTTTTGCGCCGGTCGGGATTGAAAATCAAATCCGGCTGATGGCGGTGTATCCACAGCATCGCGGGCAACGTAACAGTATCCATACTGTAGGGGTAATCCATCACGATAACGTGCACGGTATAGCGGTATTCGAATGACAGGGATTTTTGCCCAGTGGCGACTACCGTACCTTTATCCAGCCAGATAGCCAGCTTGTCGGGGTTTTCCCGCAGATAAGGCACCGCCTGGCTCAGTGCAGCACGCAGCAGATTAGGTTTTAACATCGGGCGTTCCTTGCTGGCAGGCGAGCACGGTATCAACCTGCGCCGCGCAGGCGTGCAAAGCGGCTTCCAACAGGTCGATATCGTCGTTCAAGTCACCGTTAGTGAGTGGGCTTGCCGCTGGAAACGGGCAGGGTGTGACTTTCGGACAACCATTGACGGTAATCTGTGGCCCCGGTGAGGGCGGGACGTCGGCGCAACCGGACAATATCATCAGGCAAGGGAGTATCAGCCCAACGGCGTAACGTTTCATTTTCACGGTATAACCTCTTTAGCTGGCTGTTACGTTGCGCCAGCAACTGATCCGCGCTGGCAACCTGTTGGCGCAATTGTGCCTGCGCCTGATTGTTGGCATTGGCGGTCAGTGCCAGGGCAATAAGTTGACCGTTTTTGCTGACTGTCTCGGCCGTTTGCTGGTCAATCAATGTCTGACGGGCCTCGGCTAGCCGGTGGGTCTGTACGCCACTGATAACCAGTAACGCGCCGACAATCGGCCAGACCAACGATGCTGCATTGAAAATTGGCATAGTGTCAGCCCGGATATTGACGAGCGGGCAATTGAAAATGCGGGCCGTCTTTAAAGGTTGTCCAATTACCGCCCCATTCCACGGCGATCCCCAACTCGGCAGCGGCCTGTTTCATGGCATCAGCCATCGGATAAAAATACTTCCATTCCCAGCTCACCTTGCCATCCGGCAGCGGCACAATATCCACCGCGTGGCCGGTTAAGTGGCGACTGTTCAGAGTTTGGCTGGCTCCAGCCTTGACCAGTTCACGCTGGCGTTCCAGTGTGCGACGGCCCTCAATCACCTTAAAATCAATCGGGGTCAACTCCAGCGCACGGCGTACTACCTTGACTAAATCAGGGTGCACGCCGATCAGGTTGGTTTCGCTGGCCTTGCCGAAAATAAATTTATTGCTTGGCATCAGGGGTTCCCACCTTTTTATTCACGATTTTAAAGACCAGCTCACGGATAGCCTGCAAGCCAATAAGCCCTATCAGGCAACTGATAAAGATTTCCACTTTTCCGGCGGCGACTTGGGTCAATGCCCCGTTTAGCCAGGGAATGGCATCAATCGCGCGGATCAGCATCGGGGAGATCACCGGGCCGATATTGACGCCGACCAGCCCGCAGACCACGCCCTCACCAATGCCTTCGCGCAACTTACCACCGCCCCAGACCACGCGACGGAAAGCAACGATAAAGCCGACCAGAAAGCCGTTGATTACCGTTGAATGCGTGGAATAAAAATCCACCATCGCGCCTATCCAGCGCGGATCTTTTTCTGGCATTTTCATGTCCGTTACCCCCTTTGGGGAGTCGTAACTGTGGCGATTAGTCCCACAGTTGAATAATGGTTTTTTGTGCCGGTTCGGTGGTGTCCGGCAACTCCAGCCAGTGACCGGCTGGCAGTACTGGCCCCAGTTCAGCCAGCCCCGGATTCGCCTGATAAACTGCCTCAGTAACACCCTCGGTGCGGCCGTAATGACGCCAGCACAGGGCGTCAACGGTGTCATACTGTTGAGCCTGAATACGCATTTACACCAACTCGGCAATGCCGCGTTCACGGCCTTGTACATCACTGATAGCCCAGCGGGCATCGCGCCACAGATCGGTGATTTGCGGATCAAGGGCGTCCGCCCGTTTATTGCCATCGCCGGTAGTGTCCATATCGCGATAACGTTCGGTCAGATTGGCCTTGGCATGGCAGTAGACCGCACGGCGGTAGCGCTGCACCCGCATGGATTCACCATCAACCTCTTCAGCCTCGACATCTTCCAGCCTCATCACGCCAGCGGCTTCCTGTTCACTGCGCCATGCCCGTAACTGGCCGTTGGTATTACTGATAGCCTCAATAACCGCTTCTTTTAGGCGTTCGGCGGTGACATTACCGCCCAGGCGCATCACTTTGCGTAAATCACCCAGTGAGATCACCGGCCAAAACGGAGCGCTGGCGATCGTCACGTCCGGCCCTTCTGGTGGGCTTGCCGGGTGTACCGGCTCTTTGGCGAGAAAACTCATAGCATCACCGTTAATAAAATGGGCGGTGGACGCAGTTATCAGGGGTAAACCTCATTTCTGCGTGCCGCCCGACGTGCGGGGCACGATTCAGGGGGTACGTTTGGCGCGTACCGTGTTTGTTTTTGCTTTGGCCGCCGGTTTTTTGGCAGCGGTAGCAGATTTAGTTTTACTGGCCGGTTTCGCCGCTGTGCTGGCGGGGGCTTCTTCGGTAACGGCTGGCGTATCAGGCAGCGTGGCGGCTACGTCAGCATCTGCAACCGTGATAGCGTCGGTTGCTGTGGTCTGCCCGGTGTCGGTTACGCCACTGCCTTCCGCGCTGGCAGCGCCTGCCGCAATCAGTGCAGCTTTTTTCAGGTTCCGTTCCAGCACTTCAATATCCTTTTTCACGCCAGCATCTTTATGCGCGGCTAAAGCACGTTGCAACCAGATAAGGGCGGATGCCTGATCAGCTAAATTGGTACTTTGGCGCTGGGTGTAGCCGATGGCCTTAAGCAGCTTGGCGCGGGCTTCATCCGGCATGTCTTTATCTGCCGTCAGCTCTTGCAGGCGCAACAAAATATCAATCTCAATCGCCGGATTATTGGTAGATGCAATTTTGAAATTCAGTAACGCGGCTTCAGACAGTTGATCGACAACGAAACAGGCGGCTGTACGCTGGTATTTGTCAGCCATTGGCAGGTTATGGCCGATTACATATTCAGCCAGGCGCAGTGCGTCACGGTATAACCCGGCATCCACCGACCACACCATGCAGGTAGTGACAATCTCGTCACTTTGACCACTGTTGGCACTCAGGACGCCGTCGATCCAGCCGTCGTAAGCGGGTAACATTTCACGCTTCATTTCTGCGCGGGTGGTATGAGACTGAAATTGTGATAGGCGGCGCTGATCAATGCGCAACCGGTAAAGCTGTTGTTCGTAGGCGGAGCCTTGCACCACGTCTTCCTTGGTGCCGCGCCGTTCTGCCATCACTTTGTCGTAATGGCGCTGTGCTGGAGTTAACATCATGCCCCCTCGGCGTAATGGGGCGGCTGAGCCGCCCTTCAGTGACTAGCGACCGTTAAACCGGCTCACCGGCTTTGATGCCTTCAATCAAACAACCAAACCCGTAATCCTCAACGCAATAAGCCTCGTTGTCGGACTCATAGGTGGTGACGCGGTTAAATTCCGGTTCCTCTTTGATGGTGCGGCGGTGCGTCCCTTCTTGCACATAGATAGCCAGGTTGTCGAATGTAGTGATAAACATGGCATCGGCGGGGAAGAACGGCGCGCGGTAGGTCTGCATGCCGCCGATTTGCTTCTGTGATACCAACATCTGACCGGCCAGTGCTTCAGTGTTCGGATTGCTGCCGCTGACGGTATTCAGTACGGGGAAGTACTTGTCAGCCAACAATTTGCGGCCACAGATAACAATCAGGCCGGTATCATCCTGATACCACGGGTCGATCAGGCTGTTGACCGCATCAAAAGCCAGTGAATCAAGGTTGCCGTATTGCCCCTTAGTGATAAGTTTGTTGTCCTCATCACGAGTGGAAACCATCACGTCAGACATCACGCGTTGAGGGGCAAACAGACGGTATTTTTTCAGCCAGCCGATATTCACGTCCTGCAATAACGGGTTAGCGGCAATATCTGACTTGGCGGCAACGGATGTCCCGTTAAAGCCGATCATGATGCGATCCAATGCCCGGCGCGTAATGATCTGATTGGTCACCCGCGTTTTAAAGTCACGCTTACCGGCCCACGCATCCAGGCGGGCATAACTGATATAGGTATCAGAGTTGGTTTGTTCGCAGCGGTACTTTCCATCATCTTCAATGGTTTCCGGTGAGTTCGGTTCACGGCGGACCGTTGTCGAGGTATTGCGGCTGGCGATCGGGCCACTAACACCAATGCCAATGCGCTGCCCTTCCTGTTCCGGGACAAGGTTTACATTGATGCGTTTTAGAAAGTCACTGGAGTGCTGAATTTTATCTTCCAGCGTTTGGGCAACTGACGGGGCAACCGTAAATTGTTTGCTTACCCGTCCCAGTGGCAAGCCGTTGAGCTTGGCCTGTGTGGACAGATATTCGTCCCATTTATCACGTGTTTCATTTCTCATGTTCTTCATTCCTGTGCATTCAATAGGGCGGTTTAGCAATCGATAGTGTCGTCAGCGCTGCCTTCCGGGCCACCTTTGGCGGGTGGTCGCTGATTGAACTGGCTATCTTCGGATTGCAACTTGGTCGTCAGCGTGGCAAACGAGGTGGACAACTGGAGCAGTTGACCTTTGAGGTCAGCGACTTCCCGCTGATTGGCGGCAAACTGTTGTTGGGATTCCAGTACGGTTTTTTGACTCTCAGCAACCAACTGCACAGCCTGGCGAATATCGTCGAGATTGCCGTCGGTTTTCTTTTCAGCACCAAACAGCAATTCTTTGATTTTGGCGGTGAATTTCTTGCTGGTGTCGTCCGCTGGCTGCACCTCTTCGAACTCAATAAACGTTTCTTCCAGTGCGGTAAACAGGCAATCAGGGGATTGTTTACGGCCAGCCAGTGGGTTCGGTTTGGACTCAGCAACCTGTTTCGCGCAGAACTGAAGTAGCTCAGTGCCTAAGCTGGCGGGATCGTCAGTCAGCGCCAGCCCTTTCAGATAGGCGCGGCCACTGGTGGCAAAGTTCGGATCGAACTGAATAGAGCTGTAAACCTTCTGGCGGCCCTTGTTCAGCGTCAGTAATTCGTCGGTCGGATCAATCTGGGCGAACAGCGCCAGTTTGCCTTTAAGTGCACCCTCGGCAATTTCTTCCGTTTTTACGGCGGTGATATCGCCATAACAGCGGAATACGCTATCAGGGTAGGGGCTTTTGTAGTGCTCCAAATCAACGCGGGCACCGTAGACCTTGGGGTCGTAACTGAGTGCTATGTCGAGTAGATCCTGGCGGTTAATGATGCGGCCGTCAGTGGTTGCCCCTTCAACGGCAACGCGGAAAAACTTGGATAATTTAGACATATAACAATGCTCCGGGTATCAGCAATTGGTGTGCAGTAAGCAGCGGACACCATCATCACCCCAGCACCTAAACCCGCGCAAAGCCTTGTTATTGTAAGAGACCTGCTACAACTTTATCGCCTCGCCGACAGTCACGCGGGCGCGATAGCCTAGCCTCATGAACAAATTAGCCCCCGATTCTGTCCGCGATGCCCGTAGTCTCTATTGGCAGGGGTACCAGATATCCCACATCGCCAAGTTGACCGGTTTCAACGTGCACACGCTGTATTCACGGCGTAAGCGCGAGAACTGGGACAAAACCGCGCCCCTTGACCGGGTGCGCTTTACCACTGAAGCCCGTTACAACCAACTGATTGATAAAACCGATAAGAGTGGGCGGGATTTTAAAGAGATAGATTTGCTGGCGCGCCAACTGGTGCGCTTCGACCGTCAGCTAAATAACGAGGGTGGCGAAGGGCGCAAGAAGCTGCCGAAAAACCATTTCACTGATGAGCAGGTCGCGCAACTGAGAACGCGGTTTTACGAGGGGCTTTATGAGCACCAAAAGCGCTGGTATAAAGCCAAAAGTCTGGCGGTTACCATCAGGAATATCCTCAAGTCGCGCCAGATTGGGGCAACCTGGTATTTTTCCCGCGAAGCCTTGGTTGACGCACTGGAAACTGGTCGTAATCAGATATTCCTGTCCGCCTCCCGCGCTCAGGCGCATCAGTTCAAACGCTTTATTATCAAGTTTGCCGCCGAGGTGGGCGTCGAGCTGAAAGGCGATCCGATCATGCTATCCAACGGGGCCGAGCTGCATTTCCTCGGCACCTCGGCGGCGACGGCACAGTCGTATACCGGCAACCTCTATTTCGACGAATATTTCTGGACCAGCAATTTTATCAACCTGCGCAGTGTGGCCGCTGGTATGGCAACACAAACCGGGCTGACAGAAACCTATTTTTCTACCGTCTCCAGTGAGGAACACGAAGCCTATCGTTTCTGGTCGGGTGAGCTGTTTAACGACGGTCGCAAAAAGGCTGACCGTGTCACCGTTGATATCACGCACAAGAATCTGAAAAACGGCAAGATCTGCGCGGATATGCAATGGAAGCAGATTGTTACCGTAAAAGATGCCGCCGCGTTGGGCTTTGACCGTATTGACGTGGACGATCTGATCGCCAAGAAATCCCCGGATGAATTTAACAATCTGTACATGTGTCAGCCCATCACCAACGGTGAGCGGCCGTTCTCATACAGTGAGCTGATTAACTGCGGGGTGGATGGCTGGAACGCGGATGTGTGGGACGACTGGCGGCCGTATTCACCGCGGCC
The DNA here is from genome assembly GCF_052217105.1 of Yersinia sp. 2553 StPb PI. Classification (NCBI taxonomy): domain Bacteria; kingdom Pseudomonadati; phylum Pseudomonadota; class Gammaproteobacteria; order Enterobacterales; family Yersiniaceae; genus Yersinia; species Yersinia sp. 2553 StPb PI. Next base: position 139,733 of record NZ_JAZGPX010000002.1, read on the forward strand.
ATTGGGCAATACGCCGGTGTGGATTGGTTATGACCCTAACGGGGAAGGCGAAGGGGGGGACAGTGCCGGACTGGTCGCCATCGCCCCGCCACAGGTCGAAGGGGGCAAGTTCCGCGTGCTGGAAGCCATTCAATTGCGTGGCATGCCGTTTGAACTTCAGGCGGAGGAAATTAGGAAAATGACCCAGCGCTATAACGTGCAATTTATCGGTATTGACGGTACCGGCATTGGTGGGGCTGTACATACGATTGTGCAGGGGTTTTTCCCAACGGCCGTGAAATTTGTTTATAGCATCAGTGTGAAATCCGCCCTGGTACTCAAGGCGCAAATGGTGATGCGTCGGGGCCGTTTTGAGTATGACGCTGGGCTAAGTGTGATTGCTCAATCCTTTATGACTATCCGTAAATCAGTGACACCGGGCGGAATGGTGACTTACGTATCCGACCGCTCCAAAGGGGCCAGTCACGGCGACGTGGCCTGGGCCATCATGCATGCATTGCAAAACGAACCGATTGGCGCAGAAAACGGCGGCACCGGCGGCGGCTTTGTTCAGGAGTTTTAACCGTGGAAATGAATACAACTTTACCCGCAGCAGTCACAACGGGAGCACCGCCAGCCCAGCAACCTATATCAGCGATGGAATCTTTTACTTTTGGTGACCCAACGCCGGTATTGGATCAGCGCGACTTATTGGATTGCATGGAGTGCGCCCGCAATGGCGATTGGTACGAGACGCCGATCAGTTTTTACGGGTTAGCCCGTATTTTTCACTCAGCCATTCACCATCAATCACCGCTTAATTTTAAACGCCGTGTACTGATGAGTTGCTACCGGCCGCACCCGTTACTGTCCCGCGCTGATGCCGGGGCATTTGTGCAGGATTTTCTGGTGTTCGGCAATGCCTATCTTGAACTGCGCAAAAATAGACTGGGGGACCCGCTGGCGCTGAAGCATGTTCCGGCCAAGTACATGCGGCGGGGGAGTAATCTGGATCAGTATTGGTTTGTGACCTATGAGAAAGAGGACTACGCCTTTGCACCTGGCTCGGTGTTCCATCTGGCCGAGCCGGATATCCATCAGGAAATTTACGGCTTGCCGGGGTATCTGGCGGCCATCCCGTCGGCGTTGCTCAATGAGGACGCTACGCTGTTCCGGCGCAAGTATTACATTAACGGCAGTCACGCCGGGGTGATTGTCTATCTGTCTGACGCCATGCAGAACGATACCGATGTGCAGGCACTAAGACGCACCCTGACCGATGCTAGGGGGAAGGGGGCATTTAAGAACGTATTTGTGTACGCGGCAGGCGGGAAGAAAGACGGCCTGCAAATCATGCCCTTCAGTGAGATAACCGCCAAAGATGAGTTTAACGGCATCAAGAACGTGACCCGCGATGATTTGCTGGCCGCACACCGGGTACCGCCGCAACTGATGGGGATCATGCCGACCAATACCAGCGGCTTTGGGGATGTTGAAAAAGCCGCGAAGGTGTTCGCCATCAACGAGCTGTACCCCATCATGGAAGATCTGAAAGCCCTGAATGACTGGTTGGGCGTGGATGTATTCCGGTTCAACCCCTACGCCCTGGCCGAAGTTTAAGTTTGACCCACCGATTCATTCAATAATTTTCATTCATACCCACACCGGCGCGCCCTGCGCCGCGTGCAATTCCCTCATCACGCTATAACGCGCTGTGCGGCCCATAGCGAGGTGCACGCCTCACGCATCCGATCACGACACCCATCACACGAATGCACATCACCATGACCCACAAGCGGCGCATCAGCCGGAGGTGCCCGACCTCCCTTGGACCCTTCAGCGCGCGATTGTCTCCCCTCCACGCCTGCACGCAAAAAGGGTCTCTTTTTGTGCATTTGTGCAAGTGGCGGCAGGCCGCGCCAGTTCTGGGCTGAAAGGGGCGAAATAGCATCAAAAATATTGTGCAAACTTGTGCAGAATTGCGGGGTACTTTTTGCGGGTAAATAAAGGCCCGCCGGAGCGGGTTTATTCAGCAGTAATGCAAAATATTTTTATAGAGGGAAACCTTCTGGAGGATAATAGGATGTATGGGGATTTACTTGACCACGTGCAGTAATCATTGCTTCTAATTTTACATTTTCAAAATCGTCTTTAATTTCGAATAATAGAATAAGTAAAGATAAGCTTAATAAGGTCCCTCCAATAGTCGAGAAATTTGTTTTTCCATGTAATGACTGATTTCTCCAATCATAAATTAAAGCAAAAGCGTCTGGCGAGTTACATGTTTTTTTAATGTTTTCTTGGAATTCAGTCAGTAAAGACCTTAATTCTTTGTCTGCAACATGGTTGTATAGTAATTTCAATAGAATTTTCAAGCTACTTATTTTACTTTTGCCTACATCATCGTCAGTGTATCGATTAAAACGTTTAATTATCACACCATCCATATTTACATATATAGAGCATGCCCTTTTTAAAACAAATTCAAGTAAAGGAAAGCTAATATAAGCTAATATTAAATCACTGTTATTAACTAAGTGCGTAACTCTCATCGGTTGCACTCTCATAATTTCAACATTTTTCCTCCATTCATTTTGGTCTTTAAGTGGAGGGCTACATTTAACTAGAGCACATCTAACTGAAGTTTCGAGTAGTTTCTTCGCTTCCATTTGTTCATAAGTGAACTTCAATCCCCTTCTTGATAAGAGCAATGCACCACACCAAGACCACAAGCGGTAATGGTCTTGGTCTATAATGGTATTCAAACCCGGTAGTAATAAAACATTCGTAGTTCCAATAATGGCAGAGCATAACGTATTAAAGTCTAATTCATGAAAAACAACTCCGTTATTACTTAATCGATATTTTTCTGTTTCCTTACCCCATCTAAAACCACCATCAGGGATGATACTAGCCGCTAGCCATGAGTTACATAATTTACTAATAATTTCTGGTGTCATTTACATTGCCCCTATGACTACATACATTCAGATAAGTAATAATTTAATCAATAAACCTATTAATAACTAGCCTTTTATCAATGGAATTTAACATACAGATTATTAATCATTTTGATTCTCCAAGTTTGATAAATTGTCATCCCGATGAACTGTCATTAGTTCCGACAGAATAGCCAGGCGCTCGGATGCAGGTAACGCTCGGTATTTTTTGGCCCATCGTTCGGCCTTGCGCTTGATTCGCTGCCGGTCAATGTAATCTTTTCCCGCGAATGCGGCGCTGTAGGCTGCACCCTCTGGGTAATTCATCCATATTTTTTCTGTGCGCACGCCGCCGCGTGACATAACGGTAAATTCATAGGTGCGCCAATCACCTAACAACTCATCGTAAAGCGCTGACGGATAGCCCGAAATCATCACGCTGGCCGGTATCGCGCGCAGAGTGGCGATCAACTTGCGGTGATCCTCAACGGTATATTCATTGCGATAACGGGCGCGACTGGTGCGGGTTTGATGCAGGTAGGGCGGATCAGCATAGACAAACACCCGGCCGGCAGTTTCATAATTAAACTGTTTAAGAAAATCGACGGCGTCGCACTGCTCAAGGTGTAGTTGTGGCGCTTCACCTTGAGGCCATCGGGCGCGGGTTAATAAAAATGCGTTATCGTCGATATCAATACCGATATCCCGTACCGCGCGAGGTTTATAAAACATCACTGCGCCAGCGCCTAAATGTGATTCGATATAGGTTTCATGCGGTGGCATATGGGCGATGATTGCCTGATATGCTCCGCTGGCTGCCTTGCTGCCTAAGTAGGTGATGTTTTTCACTGGCATACTCCATAGTTAAAAATATCTGTGCTGCAGCGGATTTTTACATCTGACACAGACATGCTTATCTGTGTTTGCCGGTACGAACACGCGCTGGCCAGTACAGACAAAAACAACTGTGTGCCATGGTGCTTGGTACCGCACAGACACTTATGTCTGTGCTCGATAACCCTCTCGTAACTTCGCCACTCGGCTCATTACGCTAAATGCCCGCTGGGCGGTGGTTGGCTGGCACTGGTAAAGACAACAATCCTCTCTTGCCCGCCAGTTCTGGCCGCCGATGGTCAACGTTGCGCCGCAAGCGAGTGATTGCGCCTGCTGTTCGCTGATGGAAAGCCCGATTGATTGTGCAAAATCACGGATTTTTGTTGCCACTGGCGCCAGACGTGCGGTTTTTTCTTGCCGCTGGGCGGCCTTTTCGGCTGATGCCTGGCGTGATAATTCCTCGGCTGGCGTCAATGAGTTGGTTTTAATCGTTGGTGTCGGCGCGCTTTTTATCCTGCGCAGCAATGCGCGACGTTCTGCGTCGGTGATTGCGGTGAAATCGATTATTTTTTCTTCTAATGTTCTGTCTATAGCCTCATCCGGTTCGCTTGTTTTTTGCTCTCGCGGAGAGTTATTGACAGAACTCCAAGGGACGGCGGGGCCGTCCTGAAAAACATCAACCCCCACGGCAACGGCGGGCTTCGCCTTTTTACGGGCGACAATCTTCCAGCTTTTTAGACGGGTGCATATGCGCGACGCCTCGCCCAAAAGCGGGGAATAGATACCGAAAATCTTCTCAGTGATTTCGCCGTAGGCATTGGGCTGTTCATTGTCCTGATAGGCAATGCGCACGGTGTACTCTTCGCGGGGAATTAAAACGCCACCCTGTTGCATGATGTAGGTAGCAAAACAGCTAACATCAGCCGCCGACATAACCGCATCCATTGCCGGATCAAGTAATAGCTTTTTCCCTCGCATTGCAGCTACTTTCGCTGCAATGTCTGCGGGGTCAGTTTCTTCATCGATCAGGTGCTGTATGGCTAACTTAAATTCATCTGATTTAATCAGGTCATTGAGTAGCTTGTTATTCAGCTTGCGCAGCTCTCGCCAGACAGTCACCGGCGGGGTGCCTATTGGCTGATATTGGCGGATGCGGTGGCGTGATGCCCAGGCCATAGCAAAGCGGGCCGTTTCTTTCATCGGCTTGCCGGTTTCATTGTCTAGCTCGCCATCCAGTGCGTAACCATCAATATTTTTACTGATGTATTTAGCAATATAGGCGGTGGCGCTGCCTTTCTTCGGATCCAGCCGCTTGGCGGTAAACCGGGCGCTGGTACGCTTACCCAATTCGGCACGATCCTCTTTTACAGCGTAGGCGCGCATAATCTCAGTAATAGCGTGGCGTTCTTGTGGTTTCATGAACAACAGTAAGTGCCAGTGCGGCGTGCCGTCATGATGTGGCTCGGCAACACGAAAACCATAAACGCGCAGGTTTTCACGGCCCAGTTTGGATCCGATGTTGGCCCATAGCTTTGTCAGATAGGCTTGCGCTTGTGGTGGCGTGGTGTGGTTCCATTTTGGGTTAGCGTGGCCGCTTTGGTTGTTGGCGTGATATTTGGATGGGCAAGTGATGGTGTAGAACACCCCTACATCCTCACGCGACTGTGCGACCAGTTCGATCCCTTTCATGCGTGCCATTAACTCATGGCGGCGAATAGTTGGATTGCTGATGCTGGCATCCACCATTGCCTCTAAAGAAACGGTGTTGCCTTCATCATCAACTAATTCATGCCGTTTAAAGAATTCACGGTTGCGGCGTTTTTGCTCTATCCAGTCAGCTAGCGCCTCTTTACTGACATAGGGTGCGGCGCGCTTATGGATCAAGCCTGCTGCGCGTAACTGGCTTTCTCGCCAGTCATTACGCAACCGCCACAATTTACGCTCCCACCAATCTGGATTAATCAATCTGGCAATGGCGGAATAAAAGGTGGTGCGATCTACTGGCTCATCCTGCTGGCCTGGCTTCGGCCCTAATTCACGCCAGTGCGGCGGCCTGACACGCAATGACCACACTTCAAGCGCAATATTGCGATAAATGGTCAATAACTCGGCATCAGATAAGGTGCGGGTTTCGTCGGTGGGTGTTGATACCTCAGTGCAGAATATTTCATTAATGCGGCCAGCGACATCATTTGCCAGCGACTTAACCCTACGCTTGTTCAGTTCGGCAAGATGGCTATAGATACCCTGAAAATAAGCCACTAATTCAGAAATATGGCCCTTGCTCACTCCCTGATATTCGCGCACAGCATCCAGACGTAACAATGCATTCTTGCCGGTGCCGGTTAAGAATGCATTGGTATGTTTATCGCCATGGTTTTCACGTAACCATCTAATTTTATTTTGAAAGTGTGACTTAATAAAAATAGGCTGCTGATCAATGCGGGCCTCGACACCTTGCGGTGAATCTGCCCATTGCTGTTTCTCACGCAAATAAACCTGGCGCTCAAGCTCGGCGCGTTCCTTGCGCATCTTAAGTAAGGTTTTATTTGGTTCTCGCAGTTCGGTGTAGCCCAGCGCATTTAGGCGTTTCACATAGCGAATAACCAGCGGATGAGATTTTAGCTTCCGCGCAACTGCGACGGGCGCTAAAAACTCATAACCACCGATAGCGGGTATGTGTCTAGTGTTCCACCAATAAGTCGCGGCAACGGATAAATCGCCGCCACTCTGAGAAGATAACGACGGTGTTGGAGCTATACGGCCGTTTGAATGCTCAGTCATTCGCATACACCGGCATAAACAGAATTACAGATGGCGTGGTCATTTGCTGATGCCAGTAAATCAAACTGACTACCGCCGCGCGTGGTTAGCGCCCAATCTCGATAGGTTTCAATGCCGTGTGATTCAACAGATATACATTCAATCCGGCGTTCAGATTTGCGCGGATCCTGAGTCGATGGGAAAAAGGTTGAGTTTCCGCGACGAGAACAGGATGCAACCAGTCTCTCCCAGCGCGCTACGCGGGCGATTTCCTCTGGCCATCGGCTGAATATCTCTGCTAACTCGGATTTTCTGGCATGGATGCAGGGCATACAACCCACACGGCTGCACCCTTGCTGATACAGAGGGTTGGGATTAATTCCATGATATTTAGCTAGCGCAAAAACATCTTCATGTTTCCAATCAAGGATCGGGCGGTAAACATTCAAACCGGGTGTGTTATCTGCATCAGTTTCCCATTCAGGCAGCAAGGCACGATCAGGCGACTCTTGCGCGCGCACACCTTGCCAACTGATTACTTCGTCATATTCTTCCAACATGGGAATGACAATTTGGTCACGAATCGGTGCATGTTTCAGCTCGAATGTACAAAAGCGCGCCTTGGTGGATGGAAAGCGGCCTTTCCACATACAAAGATCTAGAAAAGGGTTGCCGGTGGGGTGTAAAACCTCAAGTGCTTCGGCGACCCGTTCCGCGGCCTGATCAGGCGTTAGGCCGCATTCGGTGACTAAAGTAGTCGGCCACACTCGTGCAATAAAATCACGCTTACCGTTAATCTGCCGTACAAAGTCCGCTTTTACTCGGATAATTGCGCCTAGTTGGCTTTCCAGATAATCCAAATATTCCATGGTTTGCGGGTGCTCGTGCCCTGTATCAGCAAACACCCGGATGTGATTTACACCGGCCTCATGAGCTAAAAGCGATTGAGCCAGCGAATCCTTACCACCGGACATGCTAATAATGCTGATTGCATCACTGGCAAAAATTCGTTCATCAATAGGTACTAACCCATGTGGATATGAGAGTAATTTCATATCAAACCCTCAACGTTATGGGAGTCTGTTATTTCAAACATCACTGTTGAATCTGGCCCGCTAGCGAGATCAAATCCAGCCCACAAACGAGGGGGCATAACCGCGATAATCTCAGTCACTGCCTTGCGTCCATCGGCTTTGCAACTGGCAGATCGGGGGGCGGTAATGCTGTGAATATCAAAACTTTCGTAAAGATAGCGGCCGTGCGGGGTATCGCTGTTCGATGCAATAACATGGCAACCCTGACCCGCTGTTATCGTGAGTATTTCAGAGAGCCAAAATTGCTCACTCAGGCTAAAACCGCTGGTGTGGTAATGAGTAAAATCGGCGGTCATGGATGTCGGTATGTAGGGGGGATCGCAATAAACCACGTCGCCCGGAGTCGTCATTGTTAGTGCTTCGGAAAAGTCGCAGCACACAAACGTGGCCTTTTGGGCTTTCTCTGCGAAATGGCGGATCTCAGCTTTGGGGAAATACGGCGCTTTATATCTTCCGTAAGGAACGTTGAACTCACCTTTTTGGTTATAACGGCAAATACCGCCGTGGCAATGGCGGTTTAAATACAAAAACATGGCGGCGTTGAATTCATCACTGAATTCACGCTCATTGAAATTTTGACGATTTAAATAATAATCGGTTTCGTTGTTATCCAACCTGAAAAGCGCTTCCGCAAGAACAATGACGGTTTCGCAATCTTTTTGTAATTGCTGATAGAAATTAATTAAATCCCTGTTGATATCAGCAATTAAATATTCGTCATAATCTGTATTTAACATTACTGAGCAGGAACCGGCGAACGGCTCTACCAGACGCTTTCCGGCTGGTAGATGCTGGCGCAAGATTGGCATGATGCGGCCTTTAGAACCGGCCCATTTCAGCGGGGAGAAAATGCGTTTCATGATTTCACCCCTGCCATAGCACGGATAACACCCAGTGTTGTTTTACAGTCAGATAATGCGCGGTGTGCCGTACCTTCAATAACAACACCCTGTTGTTCGGCGGCATTAACCAGTTTTTGCCATTTGAATTTATTACGTTTCTCATCCCACTGGCCGTAATATTCAGCATAATTGCGCATAGCACATTCAGCTTTAAGTTCAAGAAAGCTAAAGCCACAGTTATTTATTGCCGCAGTTTGCATAATTAAACGGACATCAAAATCTATATTGTAAATAACCAACGTTTTGGTATGGGTTATCGCCATGAATTGCCAATGAATATCACGCCATGTCGGTGCAGCGGCGACCATTTCATTAGTAATTCCATGAATGGCTGTTGCCTCGGCAGGAATAAAATTGCGTGGTTTAACCAGCGTATTGAGCAATACCTTACCGGCACAATCAATAATGCTGATTTCAATTATTTCAGCATCATCACCAAGGCCCGTTGTTTCGGTATCCAGAATAAGACAGTTACTTTTTAACCATCGTCTAGCGCGATAACGTGCTCTGAACTTGCACAAAAGTTTATTAATCTCAAAGCCCAGTTTTTTTACTGCGGCAAAAAATCCTGCAATGGCTATAACTAATTTATTACTTTTCATTTCGCGTCCCCTTAAGATAAATTCCCTCTAACGCAATGCGATAGAGGGTGTGTGTTTATTTTTCGTCAGATGGACGTTTGTATTTATCGATATGCATCAAGACACGTAAAGCCATTGCGCCTGTTTGGACGGCTTCCTCACGAACGGCTTCTAGATCGCCATTGTTGTAATGGTATTCAATAGCCGCCTTCATTAACTCGCCGGATTCTTCTGTGAGAATAGAGACAGCGTGAACTGCATCAGTCGGCCATGTGGGATGTATTAATGAGGCGCGATTAGCCTCATTAATTATTTCAGATGAGATTGTCATATATTGCGCGTAAGTAGCTTTCCCAGGGCGACGGACGGTAAGTCCATTTAAAATGCCATGAGCGGGAGCGTAACTGGTAAAATAGGCATGGGCATAGGCATCGAATAGATCGCTTGTAGGCTCCACTTTTGATTGTGTCTTTTGGAATGCTTCCGCTGTGCGTTGGGCTTCTTTTCGGTCAGCTTCGGTTTTATTGATTGCCGCGATTGCTCTATTGGTCTCTATATCGGGATCAAAAATTCCAACACAAGATACGCGCTCCCCTGCGGCTGTAGCACTCACTGCGTCAATTACGCTTTCCCAGTAGCGAACAAATCGCGATGGTCGCTCAGCCTTTAACTTCACTATCTCACTCTGCAATTTAATATTTTCATTATTAAGACGGTCGATTTCATTTGCGGCATCGGTTAAATGCTTAATTGGGTGTTTCATTTTAAATTTTAAATACTGCTCAATATGTTTAAAGGTATCAATAGCGCAGGTCAGCCCTTTAATTGCATTAATAGTATTAATATTGGTAGACATATATTTGGCCTTATTTTAGATGATGGGAATTCCGACGCGGTAAATGCGTCATGTTTAATAACTAGTTGAAACTTTATTTCTTTATAGCAAGTCTTTTGGGATTGAATTTAAATCAACCCATAAATCCAACGCCGCTTTACGTACTGCTTTTCTTTCGTGATACTCCAGTTCTCTAAATTTTTTGTCATGGCTATCTTTCTTTATCCCAGCCGCATAATAAATAATACCTTTTGTCTTTCCCCTGCTTAATGATTCCAAACGCCGTTCAAACTCTTCATCTGGATCCTTTTTAAACAGTTCCTTTATTCGATCTAAATGCCGTAAACCTACTTTCTGATTCCATTCCTGCATTGAAAGTGGTGATTCGTCCGACTTTATTTGCTCCATCATGCACCTCTCGGTATGACAGTGGCTTATTAGAAAACATACGTAAAAATTAGTGTGCTTTCTGATAAGGGCCGGAGTCTGACAACCCACCGGCCTGTTAACGTTATTGGCCTGTTTCTGTTGTGGCTTTTTTATTCAGCACCGGCCAGACAACAAGAACCAAAGCGCCAATGAAAAAGGCATCACCCAAAACAGACAATGCATAACTGGTAAAATCTACGGCAATGACCATAAAGGCTAATACCAAGACGGCCAGTAATCTGAATTTGTCCAGCATGGCGGCCATTACAGATAATCGTCCGTGCGCAAGCCCAAGCGGCGGCCGACTTCCTCTAAAACTTTTTGCTCTTCTGGTTCAATCTCGCCATCAGCCTCAGCAATGGTGATCATGTTTACAAAAACCTCTTCGGCTTCTTTCGGATCATTTTTGATATCTTCAATTTCACGCAAGATATTCATGCGACCAACACGGAAACCGGCGTTCAATTGCTCGGTAAAGCGAGTGATTAGCGTGGTAATTTCGTTACCGTAATGCCCCAACCGTGGGTTAGAGCGGAGCAACTGATCCAGCTTTGCGACCTCTTCTTTCTCAATCTCACCATCAGCGGCGGCAACCAACAGACACCCGCCGACAATCGCCTCAAGCAGATCGCGATTTTCAACTTTCTTTAATTCAACTTTTGCCGCTGCAACTTTTTTACCGAAACCGAAAAATGCCATGTTATTTCTCCAGAGGTTTACCCATCAGTAACTACACCGAATGATGCAGTTGCGGATAGGTGCCGAGTACGGTTCTACGCCCGGCACGTTAATGTTTATTAGTGGGGTAAAGGTTTGGGGATGTTGCCGCCATTACACTGAACGACCAATAGCTCTAACGTTTGAGCGCTATCTTGATCCCCGGATGCTTGCGCGGCACTTAACAGACCTTCCAGACCAACACTTAGGCGAAAGGCATAATCATTTAGCGAAAACGTTCGCACCTCGTCGGCAACAGCGGATGCGATGCGCAAGTTTTCGGCCTTGAAGTGGTATTGCTGCAACAGGTCGTTAATTAATGTGGAATATGCTTGTTTCATCCCTTTTTCCTTAAAGCTGCTGGCGCGCTTTGCGTTCTACTTCGGCTTTACGATCCAGAAACATCTGGCGTTCTTTTTCTTTTTTGGCGCTGGTACGGCGGCGGTGATCTCGGATTGCGGCGCGGGCAGATAAAACGGCAATCCAAACCAGAAGAGCCAGAGCGGCCAATGCTCCGCCGGTCAATTCAATTAGTTGCCCTGGCATGTCGGCACCTCTTCATTAAACGGAGGCGGAAGGACACCTGACTCACGGAATTGCTGCGTGGCCGCATTCAGTTGGTGGAATGTAGCTAATTCGTTTTCACGCAATTGCCACGCTATAGCGGTGATCATGCTTAAGCCTGCAAGGGTATTGCTGGTGATGGTTTTTTTTTCACGGCGGTTAAGGTCTGATCTGTATGCAAACAAGCCATTTTTTTCTACTGACCGACTGAATGACTCAGCCATATCAGCTCTGTGAGTTTGCAGTATGGCGTTAGCTATCTGTAGGCAAGGCGATTTCATGACGGTTTCCTCACGGCGTAAACAGAAAAAGGGGTGGGAGTTACACTGGTATCTATCCAGTTTTCTGCCGCTTCTAGTAGCTGATATGCGTCTGGACTATTGGTAAAGAAAGCGGCCTTAGCCAACCCCATTAATAAATCAGCGGATAAAGCTATTTCGGTATGTCCATACTTCGAATTCCAACGAGCGCCGGCCACTTTTTTTCTACAAATGTGATTCTGTAAGATGCAATTAGCTGCAAGTGAAAACGGCAATAATTGGCTCATTGGTTTTCTCCTTTCATCTTGTGCAGCCGGTCGATGTAATCCGTTGCTTGCGCCTGTGCGTCAAACTTGCCGTAAGAATGATCGCCCTGGCTGACGTGGTAGCGGGTAATGGTGGTTATCTTGTTGCGCTTTAGTCGGGTAATAGAAAAACCACGGTAAACGCTGGTGTGTTCGCTGACTTTAACCACCGCACAAATTGGGTTAAGTGTTTCTTCAAACAGGCGTTTGGTGGCTGAGATAGCAAGATTCATCATACCCGGCTCTCCAAAATCTCCGCGCCTTCCATAAATGGAATTGCATATAACGCCACCATGTTCACCTGCATTAACTCTCGGCGTAGTGGGTTTTGACGCTTACGTAAAGGGAGGTATTTACGTGTTGCATCACTTTGAACCTGCCGTAAATCCTGCCCTGTAAATTTGGCATATTCCTTCAATGTCATGCTGGGCTTGATTTTATTCTCAGCCAAGAACGCAAGGGATAGCTCCAAAGCCTCACGCATAGAATGCTTTGCTGTGCGCTGATAACCAGGGGTAGAAGTCATATTTTTGCGTTTAGCTGGCGCTTTTGATTGCGTGGTGCTTTGTGTTGGTTTACTCATGCGCTATCCTCGCTAGATCATGTTTATTGCTTTTAGATTGTCTTTGATGATCCTCTTTTGAGGATGTTTGAAGAGGATAATCTTCAGGAGAGGATTATGTCAAGCCGTTATGGTGAAAAACTAAAGGATATTAGAAAGGCTGAAGGGTTAACGCAGCCAGAGTTTTCAAGCGAAACGGGGGTAAGCCTCGGTGCTATAAGGAATTATGAAACAGGCCAGAGAGATGCTGGAATTAGTGTTATTGATAAAATTGTTAACCATGAGAGATTTAAAAAATATGCTCTCTGGTTAATGACTGATGCGACAGCCCCCGAATCCGGACAAATTTCTCCGGCGCTCTCCCCTGATGGGCAAGAAAATATATCCAAGAACCAAAACGACCGGAAGGTTGGTTAACTGCCTACAAAATAAAGAATTGTTGGGGTAAAGGCGGGATTTGCTACGAAAGGAATTATTTCGATGAGTATTAAATCATTGGGTGCTGATGGCTGGATGGTTGATCTTCGCCCCCAAGGCAGGGATGGGAAGCGAGTTAGAAAAAAATTCCCCACTAAAGCTGAGGCTCAACATTTTGAACGATGGGTTATAGCGACGCAAAATAATAAAGATTGGATCGAGAAGCCTACAGACCGTCGACGCCTTTCTGAACTAATAGAGCTATGGTGGACTCATCACGGACAAACTTTAACTGATGGCGTCAGCACAAAGCGAAAGTTAGTCGCCATTGATAAGCTGATGGGTTATCCCACCGCCGACCAAATAACGCCAGCTACCTTTTCCGACTATCGAGCAATGCGGTTAGAGGCAGGCAAAACAGCAAATACAATAAACCATGACCAAGATTGGTTAAGTGGTGTTTTTGGTGCCTTAATTCGGTTGGGTTTTTATCATGGAGACAATCCACTATCGAATTTTAAAAAGCTAAAAATGAAAACATCAGAAATGGGTTTTCTACATATAAATCAAATAAATGAATTACTTGATCTGTTGAGTGGCGACAGCCTTCTAGTTACTAAAGTTTGTCTGGCAACAGGAGGCCGATGGAGTGAGATTGCAAACCTCAAACGTGAATATGTCTCTAATAGCAGAATTACTTTTACCATAACTAAAAGCGGTAGTAATCGAACCGTTCCTATTTCAAAAGAGTTATTTGCAGAGATAACCAAGGGAACCCAGCGGTTATTATTTCCATCTACTGATTATGAAACTGTCCGCGGTCTTATCAAGCAAGTCGCGCCGGATTTACCAAAAGGGCAGGCGGTACACGTATTACGCCATACCTTCGCCAGTCACTTCATGATGAATGGCGGCAACATCCTTGCGTTGCAGAAGATTCTAGGCCATAGCACCATAAATCAAACGATGGTTTATGCCCATTTTTCCCCGGATCATTTGCGTGATGCTGTTACATTCAATCCGCTTAACAATTATAAATCATCAAAAATCACTGAACCCGTAGCTGTCGTGGTCAATGATCCACAAAATGACCACGTAGGGTTGATTTAGGTACTGTTTGATTGTTTTTAAAGCGCCATTAATGCGCTGATTTTAATTAACTTATTGATTTAATTAATGTAATAAAAGGAGCTTCGGCTCCCTTTTTCATCTCTGCTATTTAGTGGTCGATAAATTTGATAACGATCACACTTCTCTATATTTATAAGTAAATCTTATCATTTCCATTTAAGAACTCATCCGATGTGTCGATAGATAAACCCATAACGCCGAACTAATTATCTGGATTATCTTTCGACAAGGAGTTGGCATGAGTGGACCTGTCAGTTTGATTGGGCCTACTGCATTAGTAGGTTTAATGAGTCAAGTGAACCCATCGGAACTGCCAAAGAGGGATGTCACCACCGCGGACAAGCCTTCAGTGGGACAACCGACTCATCATACAGCAGCAACGCTGGCAGGTAATGAGCTTTGTTACAGTATGCAAGCTAACGTTAGCCTGACACGAAGTAACGGATCTGCGACGGGGAGTGAGCATGTTGCGATATCAAATGGACAAGGATCACAGCAAGGGGACTATTCATTAGCATTACTCGCTAAAGATGTTTACGCTCCTGCTGCTGGGAGCATCGGCGGGTTTACACGTTTGAGTGATGGTGAGTTACTGGCTGCGGGAATAGATCCGGCGAGTTTATTTAATAGTGCTTCAGGATTTCAGGCTGGGATTTATCATGATAATCAGCAGTATGTTTTATCCTTTGCCGGTACTAATGATGTAAATGATTGGCTAAGTAACATCCGGCAAGCCACTGGCTACGATGATGTACAGTATAATCAAGCCGTTGCTGTAGGGAAAACAGCAAAAATGGCATTTGGTGATGCGCTGGTGATTACCGGGCACTCATTGGGGGGCGGTTTGGCGGCGACCGCAGCATTAGCGAGTGGAACATTTGCGGTGACATTTAATGCCGCGGGTGTTTCAGACCATACCATAAATCGCCTTGGTATGGACCCCACTCAAGCACGGATTTCAGCAGGAAACGGTGGTGTGCGCTGCTATAGCGAACAATATGATTTGCTGACAGATGCACAGGAATCTACGTGGTTAATTCCTGATGCGGTAGGCCATAAAATCACTCTGACAAATAGTGACAAACTCACAGGGATAGATGATTGGCTGCCACATAAGCACCTTGAACGCCGCTTATCGGCACACAGTATTGATAAAGTGATCAGCTCAATGAGTGAACAACAACCTTGGGAGCGGCAGTATGCCTGAATCGACACTGGCAATGAGGGTGAGGCGCCATTTGCGTTATGCCATCTACGGTGTTTTGATGCCATTAATAAGTTTTGAGGGGCAGGCGATGACAGATATTAATACAGCTTTTACTGATCCGACTGTAATACCGATCGCTGATGCGATTGTCCACGGAGATGTAAAACAGATCCATCAGTTAGCAAATGAAAAGTTGTTGCAGCAGCAAGGTGATCGGTCGCTAACCCTGATGCAGTGGGCTATTCTCAACCAACAGCCAGAAAGTTTAGCGGCGTTGCTGCAAGAGCATGCTGATCCATTTCAGTCGGGCATGCAGGGTGATACCGCCTGGCATACGGCGGCTAGTGTGCAAGATGCGCATTACCTGCAAATTTTACTTGAAGGTCGTATGAAACCTAATGCGCGCAATAGTGTGACACTGGCGACGCCATTGGCTGCGGCTGTTATGGCGGGGCGCGGAGTTCAGGTTATCCTGCTGTTAGTTGCTGGGGTCGATCCGAATATGGCTGATCGGATGGGGGATACACCACTGCATTTAGCGGGCAAAACCAATGCGCCAGATCTGGCATTGCGGCTATTAAAAGCCGGTGCTGATCCTGAATTACGCAACAAGCAGGGGGCGACCTTTCAACAATATTTTGCCATGACGCCTTTGAATATTCAAAGTGCTGAAATGCAACAAAAACACCAGCAATTGAATACCTGGCTGCGCGGGAAGAAACTCGCTGAGATTTATCAGCAGTAGCAGAATATTAGCCGGATAGGCTAAAACGCAACTTGAGTGCGAAATACAGTAAGGTTGTCGCCATCGTGCTGATAATAAAAAAGCCGCTATTGTAAGCGGCTTCTTCGCAAGAATGCTAAATCAATCAGCACTCTTGGTATCAGGTTTTTCCTTTGGCTTACGCCGCTTACCAACATTTTTGGCATCGCGGTGACGTACCTTAACCTTTACCTTCTCTTTGCTGGCTTCTTTTAGCTCTTTACGCTTTGCTAAAACCTTTTTAGAAGGCTTACCGGTGGTTTTTTCGCTTGGTGCCTTACTGGTCGGGCGTAATTCATCAATAACCCGTGGCTTCAATGGTTCGTTCAGATAACGGCCAATTTTACCCAGCAATAGATGGTCATGCGCTTCAACTAATGAGATAGCAACACCTTTGCGCCCGGCGCGGCCAGTACGGCCAATACGGTGCAGATAGACGTCAGATGTCAGCGGCAGATCAAAGTTGAATACATGACTGATATCGTCGATGTCGAGGCCGCGTGAAGCCACATCAGTGGCAACCAGAACGTTAACCCGGCCATCGCCTAAACGAATAACGGCTTCGGTGCGCTTCGCCTGAACCATTTCACCTTCGAGGAACCAGGCGTTAATTCCGGCCTCACGTAGCCAACTGACCAGTTGGTGTACCTTTTCACGGGTTCTGACGAAAATGATGGATTTCTGCACTTCCGGTTGCTTGAGCAGATGCACTAGCAGCGCGGTTTTGTGTTCGATATTGTCAGCACGATAGTACCATTGCTGAATTTTTTTACGTTCGCGACGAGATGGATCGGCTTCCAACTCTACCGGCTCATTCAGGATGCGTTCCGCAAACTCACGGATAGCTTCACCTTCAAGCGTGGCGGAGAACAGTAAGGTTTGTTTACGCCAGCGAGTCTCTGCGGCGATGGTTTCAATGTCCTGCGCAAAGCCCATATCCAGCATACGGTCGGCTTCATCCAGAATCAGGGTTTCTACTGCCCGACAGTCAAAGTTCTCTTCTTTGATGTATTGCAACAAGCGGCCAGTGGTCGCAACAACGATATCCTGATTTTCACTAAACACTTCCGCGTGGTTCATATAAGCCACACCGCCGGTGATCGTGGCGATATCCAGTTGTGTATGCTTGGCCAATTCACGGGCTTGATCCGCAACTTGCATGGCTAATTCACGGGTTGGCGTCAGGATCAGTATCCGTGGCGGGCCAGATTTTTTGCGTGGGAAATCGAGCAAATGCTGCAAGGCAGGCAGCAAAAAGGCGGCAGTTTTGCCAGTACCTGTTGGAGCCGAACCCAATACATCGCGCCCATCCATAGCTGGCGGAATAGCCGCAGCTTGAATGGCGGTAGGGCGCTCATAGCCTTTGTCGCGCAGTGCGTCAATCAGGCGTTCATCGAGATCGAGTTCGGAAAAATTGGTTACAGTCATGGTCTTCCTCTACTTGGGGCGCCGATTATAGACGGGTTAGCCGAATTCTTCACCTGTTTAAGCTGTAATGATGTCTTTTCCCTTCAATCATATTGTCCTATGCTACGCCGGTTATGGATTCTGGTGACTAATGTGGGCGAACAATTGAAAAAAAAACCGGTGTTACGTGGTGGTGGTTTCACTTTTAAACAATTCTTTGTGGCACATGATTGCTGTGCGATGAAGGTAGGCACTGATGGTGTTCTACTTGGGGCTTGGGTGCCGGTGGAAAAAGCCCGTAAAGTGCTGGATATCGGTTGTGGCAGTGGACTTATTGCTCTAATGATTGCTCAACGTTCAACATCTGAGGTATTGATTGATGGCGTTGAACTGGAGCCAGAAGCCGCACGGCAGGCAAGCAGCAATGCGGCGTCATCTCCCTGGGCTGAGCGGGTTCGTATTTATCAGCAGGACGTGCACCAGTTTGCTGAAAACCACCCTCATCAGTATGATCTGATTGTCAGCAATCCACCTTATTTTGCTCCGGCGGTCGCCTGCCGGGATGAGGCCCGCGATACTGCGCGTTACACCGGCTCCTTAACGCATGATGCTTTACTAAACTGTGCTGAGAAGCTTATCACACCGAGCGGTGCGTTTTGTGTGGTTTTACCTCATGACTTGGGAATTGAACTCTCCCGCCTTGCTATTCAACAAAACTGGTTCGTTCACTGCCAAGTAGACATCAGGGATCGTCCTGGTAAGCCGCTAAATAGAATGTTATTGACGTTATCGCGCCAGACGGGAGAGACGGAGTATCAGCATTTAGCTTTGCGTCAATCTGAAGGGGTCTATTCCCCTGAATTTTGTCAGTTGATCAGCGAGTTTTATCTCAACTATTAGTTATCGTGATAAGTGGTTGTAGTGATAAGTCAAAAATCAGGATAAGCAGGGCGCGATAGTGAAACGCGCCCTGAAAAGCTATTATGGATGGAGAATGGTAGGCTGTGGATTCTCTATTTGATCAGGATAATCAAGCGTATAATGCAAACCACGGCTCTCTTTTCGCTCCATGGCACAGCGCACGATTAACTCAGCGACCTGCACGAGGTTACGTAATTCCAGCAGATTATTGGAGATACGGAAGTTGGCATAATATTCATCAATCTCCTGCTGTAATGTGTTGATACGGCGTAAAGCGCGCTCTAAGCGTTTGGTGGTGCGCACAATACCGACGTAATCCCACATGAATAAACGCAGTTCATGCCAGTTATGCTGAATGACGACACGTTCATCAGAGTTATCAACACGGCTTTCGTCCCAGTCTGGCAAATGTTTCGCCAATTTGGCATGTGGCAAGCGCATAAGAATATCTTCAGCGGCAGACCAGCCATACACCAGGCACTCGAGTAGAGAGTTAGAAGCCATGCGGTTAGCGCCATGCAAGCCGGTATAGCTGACTTCGCCAATCGCATATAAACCATCCAGGTCAGTACGCCCATGTTGGTCTACCATTACACCGCCACAGGTATAGTGAGCAGCAGGTACGATAGGAATGGCTTCTTTGGTCAGATCGATACCGAGCGACAGTAGTTTTTCGTAGATCATCGGGAAGTGTTGCATCACGAAATCAGTCGGTTTATGACTGATATCCAGATACATACAATCAGCACCAAGGCGCTTCATCTCATGGTCTATGGCGCGGGCGACGATATCACGCGGGGCCAACTCCCCTCGGGGGTCAAAATCAAGCATAAAGCGGCTGCCGTCAGGGCGCTTAAGGTAAGCACCTTCGCCACGTAATGCTTCGGTCAGTAAGAAGTTACGCGCTTGCGGATGGAACAAGCAGGTAGGATGAAATTGGTTAAATTCTAAATTAGCGACACGACACCCAGCACGCCATGCCATGGCGATACCATCGCCAGAAGAGATATCGGGGTTAGTGGTATATTGGTAAACTTTGGCGGCACCACCGGTAGCTAAAACGACCGCTTTAGCCCGAAAAGTTTCAACTTTCTCAAGCTCCCGGTTCCAGATATAAGCGCCGACCACACGTTTAGTGCCCGTCAGACCAATTTTATTGGACGTGATAAGATCGACAGCATTACAGCGTTCTTTCACTAAAATGTTAGGGTGGGTCCTTGCTTTACCTACCAGGGTAGTTTCTACTTCTTTACCTGTAGCATCAGCAGTATGCAGTATACGGCGATGGCTATGGCCGCCTTCACGGGTAAGGTGATAACGTTCTTCGCCGCTGGCATTGGTTTCGGTATCAAACAGGACGCCTTGATCAATAAGCCATTGCACGCAAGAGCGGGCGTTACTGGCAATAAACTCTACGGCGTCTTTGTCACAAAGCCCGGCCCCAGCAATCAGGGTGTCATCGACATGTGAACTAATGCTGTCAGTTTCATCAAAAACGGCAGCAATACCTCCCTGAGCATAAAAAGTGGCACCTTCATTAAGTGGCCCTTTGCTGAGAACAGTTACTTTACAATGTGGCGCCAGGCGTAAAGCCAATGACAAACCGGCAGCGCCACTCCCGATGATCAATACATCGCTAACGTGTTCAGATGATGATTGCATATCGTATGATGTGTGCAGAAGAAGAGTGAAATTCATGTTAGCCTATCTGCCAGAGCAAAAGCTATGGCTATAAGATGTCTAAAGAATATTCAGACAAATAATCTGGCAACATGGAACTTTGCAATTTTTATAAACTCCAAGCGTGTGCTTGCTCAGGAAAATAAAGATATGGCTGGCAGTACTACTTTTAGCGTGAGGATAGATTTCGGGAGAGTTCACCTCGGATGAGCGAGCAGTTAACGGATCAGATGCTGGTTGAACGGGTCCAGAAAGGTGATCAGCAATCGTTCAATTTACTGGTAATTCGATACCAGCATAAGGTTGCGAGCCTTGTATCCCGCTATGTGCCTCAGGGTGATGTCCCTGATGTAGTTCAGGAATCTTTTATCAAAGCTTATCGTGCATTGGAGTCATTTCGTGGCGATAGCGCTTTCTATACGTGGCTTTACCGTATTGCTGTGAATACAGCAAAAAATTACTTAGTTGCTCAGGGGCGGCGCCCACCATCCAGTGATGTGGATGCAAATGATGCTGAAAATTACGAAAATGCGGGTGCATTGAAAGAAATATCGAACCCTGAGAACTTAATGTTGTCTGAAGAATTGAGGCAGATAGTTTTTAAAACCATAGAGTCACTTCCTGAAGATCTGCGGATGGCAATTACACTCAGGGAGTTAGATGGTCTAAGCTATGAAGAGATAGCTGTGATTATGGACTGTCCGGTCGGTACTGTTCGTTCCCGTATCTTCCGTGCCAGAGAGGCTATCGATAATAAAGTTCAGCCGCTAATTCAGCGATAAGCGGACACATAAAGGGTATTTGGCATGCAGAAAGAAAAGCTTTCCGCTCTGATGGACGGAGAAACTCTCGATAGTGAGCTGCTTGGTTCTTTATCGAAAGATAAAGCATTGCAGCAAAGCTGGCAGAGCTACCATTTAATCCGTGATACCCTGCGGGGGGATGTTGGTGAAGTCTTGCATCTGGATATCGCCAGCCGAGTCGCAGAGGCACTCAAAAACGAGCCTGCTCGTTTTGTACCTATTGCTGTGCCTGAATCTCAGCCACAACCTCATGTCTGGCAGAAAATGCCTTTCTGGCAAAAAGTTCGCCCATGGGCCAGCCAGATTACTCAGGTTGGGGTTGCCGCGTGTGTTTCTCTAGCGGTAATTGTTGGGGTTCAACAATACAACCAGCCCGAATCAGGTAATTTGCAACCAGAATCACCTGCATTTAATACCTTACCGATGATGGGTAAAGCCTCGCCAGTAAGTTTTGGTGTGCCTGCTGATGGTTCTTTCGGAACGTCTCAACAGCATCAGGTTCAGGAGCAACGTCGGCGAGTCAATATGATGACTCAATTGCAAGATTTTGAATTGCAACGCCGCTTGCCACAAACTGACGTGTTGCAGCAGCCTTCAACATCGACACAAGCCGCTATTCAGGTTCCCGGAACTCAGTCCTTAGGAATGCAGCAGCAGTAATGAAGCAACTTTGGTTCTCCGTCTGTTTAATGACGGGCAGCCTGTTCATGCCAACAATTGCTTCGGCGGAAACGACGCCGATAGCAATGTTGCAGGAAATGAGCAGTGCCAGCCAGTCGCTCAACTATGAGCTATCCTACATTAATGTTAATAAGCAAGGGATTGATTCTCTTCGCTATCGACATGCTATTTTAGATAAAAAAACCTTTGCGCAATTGCTGCGTATGGATGGCCCACGTACTGAGATCTTACAGCGTGGTAATGAAATAAGTTATTTCGAACCTGGTTTCGATGCTTTCACTCTGGCGGGTGAACATATAGTCGATGCATTGCCGTCTATCGTATTCCCCGATTTTGAAAAGCTGTCACAATACTATAACTATATTGCACTTGGCCGTGCCCGTATTGCAGACCGACCATGTCAGGTTATTCGGGTAGTCGCCCGTGACAGTACCCGATACAGCTATATTATTTGGATGGATGAAACGAGCAAACTCCCAATGCGGGTAGATTTGTTAGATCGTGATGGTGAAACACTTGAGCAATTTCGTGTGATTTCTTTTGCTATCGGTGAACCTATTCAGGATATTTTGCAAGGTCTGGTAAAGCTCTCTTTACCGCCATTACTTGCATTACCTGCTAAAACCAAGGTTGATTTTATCTGGGCCCCACGTTGGTTGCCGGAAGGTGTTTCCGAGATTTCACGCAGTCGCCGTACATTACCGAATATGGAGGCACCAACAGAATCACGATTATATTCTGATGGGTTATTCAGTTTTTCAGTAAATATAAATCCGGCGGGTAAAGATGCGCCTTCAGAGCAATCCTTACGTCAAGGTCGTAGAACTGTGCATACTGAAGCTCGTAATAATGTTGAAATTACCATAGTTGGCGAGCTTCCGCCTACAACTGCAAAACGTATCGCTGACAGTATTGTTTTGGAATCAACAAAATGATGAAAGAATGGGCTACAGTTATTTCGTGGCAAAATGGTGTTGCTCTATTGCGTTGTGAACCACAGTCTGGTTGTGGGAGTTGCAATGCGCGCACTGGATGCGGTAGTCATTTATTAAATGAATTGGGGCCGGAGTCGGAGCATCAATTACAAATAGCTATCTCGCAACCGCTTGAACCTGGCCAAAAGGTTGAAGTCGGTATTAGTGAGGGGAG
Source organism: Yersinia sp. 2553 StPb PI (assembly GCF_052217105.1). Taxonomy (NCBI): domain Bacteria; kingdom Pseudomonadati; phylum Pseudomonadota; class Gammaproteobacteria; order Enterobacterales; family Yersiniaceae; genus Yersinia; species Yersinia sp. 2553 StPb PI. The sequence continues at coordinate 162,656 of NZ_JAZGPX010000002.1, forward strand.
TTTATTACGTTCTGCTTCTTTGGTTTATCTAACGCCTTTAGCCGGATTGATTGCGGGTGGCGGTTTATTTCAGGCTTTATTTGTCACCGATGCTTTTACTGCTCTAGGCGCTATTTTAGGTGCGGGGCTAGGTTTTTTGCTCGCCAGAACATTAGCCAGCAGAGTTGAAGGACAGAGTGACTATCAACCAATGATTCTACAGATTGGTTTACCCCCAACGACTATACGAATTCAGTAACAGAATAATTCCTTTCCTCTTACCCATGATAGGCCGGAATACGGTTCTGTATCATATGTTCAACTAAAGCAATAAAAAGATCGGCACTGATAAGCGCTGAGTAATCTACTGAGAAAAGTATGTTACCTTTAGCATCAAATAAGCGTATTTTATCATGATCTTTCTCGCGTAACGTCTCGACACGCAGGATGTCTTCAATGCTGATAATACCGTCTGTTGTAATTAATGAGTGTGCACTAAGTGAAAGTGGAGTTGTATCTATCTGAACATTTTTCACCATGATTACATTTAAAAGACCATGGTATATGAGTGATTTTAGCCAGTTGTCATTCTTTTTAATTACATCAAATACAATTTTTTTCCCTCGGGATAAAGAGTTTAAACTTACTATCCCGACATGCATGACTTGTTGATGGATTATTGTGTTTATCAGCGGGTAAGCATTAGTTATATTATTAATTATAATATTCCATGGCTGCAGTTTAGAGGTGCGAAATGCCATTGTGTTAATTTTGCCATTAGGGTTTACTCCTGTATGGTATTTATGAATGTATTGTATTTTATTAAATGTAATAAAATAGACATTTCCACTGTGATGATTGAAGACCCGTACTCCTTTCTCATAAAGAAAGTAGGTAAACATTGGATTACAGTGTAAGCGCAAATACAGGAAGGTACTCAGCGAGATAGCTGCAATAGCGACACATAAGATCGAAAGAATTGATGGGGTTGAAAAAATAGATGTCGCTATTGATAAGGTAATTATTATAAAACTAAATACTAATATAAGTATTATTGCGACGATAGTGGCTCTGGAGTTATTTTTTCTAAACTCATGGCGGCTCAGTATTTTTCCTTCATCAATCATAATATTCTCCATATGGCCGCCAAGAGGATATTTCACTTGGTTGTTATAAAGTCACATGAATACTTTAAATTATTATCCAACAGGGTAAATGAGCATTTTCCGAAAATGAATTAATCATCAGTTCGACAAAATAGAAATATGTGCACCCCTAAATTAGGCGGGTAGGGTATCTATCGTGCTGATTATAATCAGTTAAATAATAGACACTAGCGCGCTTTATAAGCGATAGGCACAATAAAGTTATTGGTATTAAACTATTTTTACCGGGATATCAGCACGGAACAGCGCTAAGAGTATGTACTATCAATAGCGATGTAAGGTAAGGCGTTGATACATTTTTACAGGATAAATCAGCTAACAAGCTAAGTGTGATGCCTTTCACGAGGCAGACTTACAGTGTAAGATGCGTGCATATTTATGTGGGTAGTTTTGGGTTTGAGTCCATCGCTGTGTCCACCAATAATTAATTAAAGACAACGACTAGAGAAAAATTCATATAAATGAAGCACATAAGAAACTTTTCTATTATTGCCCATATTGACCACGGTAAGTCGACACTGTCGGACCGTATTATTCAGATTTGTGGCGGATTATCTGAGCGTGAAATGGCCGCTCAAGTACTGGATTCTATGGATCTGGAGCGTGAGCGTGGTATTACCATCAAGGCACAGAGTGTGACGCTTGATTACCATGCTAAAGATGGTCAAACCTATCAGCTCAATTTTATCGATACCCCTGGTCACGTTGACTTCTCTTATGAAGTTTCCCGCTCCTTAGCGGCTTGTGAAGGGGCGTTGCTGGTTGTTGACGCAGGGCAAGGCGTTGAAGCACAAACGCTGGCGAACTGCTACACCGCGATGGAAATGAATCTGGAAGTGGTTCCTGTTTTAAATAAAATCGACCTGCCGGCTGCTGACCCTGAGCGTGTTGCGGAAGAAATTGAAGACATCGTGGGCATTGATGCGACTGATGCGGTACGTTGCTCAGCGAAAACTGGTGTAGGTGTACCCGATATCCTTGAGCGTTTGGTGCGTGATATTCCGCCGCCAGAGGGTGATCCTGATGGTCCATTGCAAGCGCTAATTATCGATTCCTGGTTTGATAATTATCTGGGTGTTGTATCGTTAATTCGTATTAAAAATGGCTCATTGCGTAAAGGCGATAAGGTTAAAGTAATGAGTACCGGGCAGAGTTATAATGCTGAGCGCCTCGGTATTTTTACACCAAAACGTATAGATCGCGATATGTTGAACTGCGGTGAGGTTGGCTGGTTGGTGTGTGCGATAAAAGACATTTTAGGCGCACCGGTCGGCGACACATTGACTCTGACCCGTAACCCGGCGGAGAAGTCATTACCTGGCTTTAAGAAAGTAAAACCACAGGTTTATGCAGGTCTGTTCCCTATTAGTTCAGACGATTATGAAGCTTTCCGTGATGCACTGGGCAAGTTGAGTCTTAATGACGCCTCTTTGTTCTACGAACCAGAAAGCTCCACCGCATTGGGCTTTGGTTTCCGCTGTGGCTTCCTTGGCTTACTGCACATGGAGATCATTCAGGAGCGTCTGGAGCGTGAGTACGATCTGGAGTTGATCACCACCGCACCGACGGTCGTATATGAAGTGATCACCACCAGTCAGGAAACTGTTTACGTTGATAGCCCATCCAAGCTGCCTGCGTTGAACAACATCGAAGAGCTACGCGAGCCAATTGCTGAGTGTCATATGCTGTTGCCGCAGGAATACCTGGGTAACGTCATCACGTTGTGTATTGAAAAACGTGGTATGCAGACCAACATGGTTTACCACGGTAACCAAGTGGCGCTGACGTATGAAATTCCGATGGCTGAAGTGGTGCTCGATTTCTTCGATCGCCTGAAGTCGACATCCCGTGGCTACGCCTCGCTGGATTACAATTTCAAACGTTTCCAGACCTCTGACATGGTGCGTGTTGATGTGTTAATCAACAACGAGCGTGTAGATGCGCTGGCGCTTATTACCCATCGTGATAATGCGCAATACCGTGGCCGTGATCTGGTTGAGAAAATGAAAGAATTGATCCCGCGCCAGCAATTTGATATTGCAATTCAGGCTGCTATCGGTAACCACATCATTGCCCGTTCTACTGTGAAACAGTTACGTAAAAACGTACTGGCGAAGTGTTATGGCGGTGACGTTAGCCGTAAGAAGAAACTTTTGCAGAAACAGAAAGACGGTAAAAAACGTATGAAACAGGTCGGTAACGTTGAATTACCGCAAGAGGCTTTCCTGGCTATTCTGCACGTTGGAAAAGACAGTAAATAAGGAGTTTTGATGGCTAACATGTTTGCCTTGATTTTAGCGATAGCAACACTGCTGACAGGGATTATCTGGTGCTTCGAGCGGTTTAAATGGGGACCGGCTCGCCAGGCAAAAATTGCGGCAGTTAATGCGCAAACTGCGGCGATCAAGGCACAAACGGGTTGTGCTGTAGATAATAAGACTTTAGCACAGGCGGCAAGGCAGCCTGGCTGGATAGAGACTTGTGCTTCAGTCTTCCCGGTGTTAGCTCTGGTATTTATCGTTCGTTCGTTTATTTACGAACCGTTCCAGATCCCTTCTGGTTCGATGATGCCAACGCTATTGATCGGTGACTTCATTCTGGTTGAGAAGTTTGCTTATGGTATTAAAGATCCCATCACGCAAACTACGCTGATCCCTACGGGACATCCAAAACGTGGTGATATCGCGGTATTTAAATATCCGCTCGATCCGCGTTTGGACTATATCAAACGTGTAGTGGGCTTGCCGGGTGACCGCGTTAGCTATAATCCAATCAGCAAGGAAGTGACGGTGCAGCCTGCATGTAATACCGGTACTTCTTGTGATAGTGCGTTGCCAATTACTTACAGTGCATCTGAGCCAAGCGATTTTGTGCAGACATTCCGCTATAGCGGCAATGGCGAGGCTTCTGCTGGCTTCTTCCAAATCCCGACAAATCAGGCAGTGCCTGATGGTGGTGTACGTTTGCGTGAGCGCACCGAAACTCTTGGACCGGTGGCACACCATATTCTGACCGTCCCTGGGCGTCAGGAGCAGATAGGCGCTTATTATCAACAACCTAACCAGCCTTTAGGGGTTTGGGTGGTGCCGGAAGGTCATTATTTTATGATGGGCGACAACCGGGATAACAGTGCAGATAGCCGCTTCTGGGGGTTTGTGCCGGAACGTAATCTAGTTGGCAAGGCCACTGCTATTTGGATGAGTTTTGAAAAGCAAGAAGGTGAATGGCCAACGGGTGTTCGTTTAAGTCGAATTGGTGGAATTCATTAGTATCGGCTATACCCAGATGGTGGAGTTGCAGCCAGGTAGCAAACGAGCACATCCCGATGAACCGACAAAAGTCAGTAATTCGGGTGACAAATCTGCTGGGAGTAGATTTGAACGCCGCTAGCACTGCTGCAACTTCAAGTAAGCAGGGTATTTAAACGCAGCATTATATTTCCACTCGTTGTAGAATAACCCTTCGAGCGATAAAAGTTGGCTTCTTTATGGGAGCCACTGCAAACGAAACAGTTTTGTCCTGCAATATTGGCGGATCAGACCTGTTCCGTATGCTGTAGTTTTTGACGCATTCTTGATCTATTGGTAACTCATGAACCCCATCGTAATAAACAGGCTACAGCGGAAGCTGGGCTACACTTTTCAACAGCAGGAGCTCTTGCTGCAAGCACTGACTCATCGTAGCGCCAGTAGCAAACACAATGAGCGTTTGGAGTTCCTGGGTGACTCTATATTAAGTTTCGTTGTTGCCAATGAGCTGTATCGTCGCTTTCCCCGTGTCGATGAAGGGGACATGAGTCGGATGCGTGCCACATTGGTTAGAGGAAATACACTCGCTGAAATGGCCCGTGAATTTGACCTCGGTGAATGTTTACGCCTTGGGCCGGGTGAATTGAAAAGTGGTGGTTTCCGCCGTGAATCAATTTTGGCAGATACCGTCGAAGCCTTAATTGGCGGTATATTCCTCGATAGCGATATTCATATGATTGAACGGCTGATTCTCGACTGGTATCGCAGTCGGTTGGAAGAAATCAGCCCAGGTGATAAGCAGAAAGACCCGAAAACGCGCTTGCAAGAATATTTGCAAGGCCGTCATCTGCCATTGCCCTCTTATCTGGTTGTGCAGGTTCGCGGAGAAGCACATGACCAGGAATTTACTATCCACTGCCAGGTGAGTGGCTTGAATGAACCGGTAATAGGTACCGGCTCAAGTCGCCGTAAAGCTGAGCAGGCGGCAGCGGAACAAGCGCTGAAACAGTTGGAGCTTGAATGAGCGAAGTAGAAAAAACGTATTGTGGTTTTATTGCAATTGTAGGTCGCCCGAATGTGGGTAAATCTACTTTGCTAAATGAACTGTTGGGGCAAAAAGTCTCCATCACTTCACGTAAACCACAAACCACACGCCACCGTATTATGGGGATCCATACTGAAGGGCCTTATCAGGCCATTTATGTTGATACCCCGGGACTGCATATTGAAGAAAAACGCGCGATTAACCGCTTAATGAATCGCGCGGCAAGCAGCTCTCTCGGTGATGTGGAATTAGTGATTTTTGTAGTCGAAGGCACCAATTGGACTGCCGACGATGAAATGGTTGTTAATAAGCTGCGCAGTTTACAATGCCCGGTATTATTGGCGATCAACAAAGTTGATAACGTAACAGACAAAACCAAGCTGTTGCCCCATATTCAGTTCTTAAGTAAGCAGATGAATTTCCTGGACGTCGTACCAATCTCTGCCGAGAAAGGGATGAACGTGGATACCATCGCTGGCATCGTGCGCAAGCTTATGCCGGAAGCGGGTCATCATTTCCCGGAAGATTATATCACTGACCGCTCTCAGCGTTTTATGGCGTCAGAAATCATTCGCGAAAAGTTGATGCGCTTCTTGGGTGAGGAATTACCTTACTCAGTCACAGTTGAAATTGAACAGTTTGTCCCAAATGAGCGCGGTGGTTATAACATCCATGGGCTGATTTTGGTTGAACGCGAAGGCCAGAAGAAAATGGTCATCGGTAATAAAGGTTCGAAAATCAAGACCATTGGTATTGAAGCCCGTCAGGACATGGAACAAATGTTCGAAGCAAAAGTGCATCTTGAGCTGTGGGTGAAAGTGAAATCAGGCTGGGCAGATGACGAACGTGCATTGCGCAGCTTAGGCTATACCGACGATCTGAAGTAAGACTTGCCAATGGACGGTTGGCAACGCGCATTTGTCCTGCATGGGCGACCCTACAGTGAAACCAGTTTAATGCTGGATTTATTTACTGAAGGAGAGGGCCGCATGCGGGTGCTGGCCAAAGGTGCGCGGGGTCGCCGCTCCAATCTAAAAGGCTGCTTGCAGCCTTTTACGCCATTATTGGTTCGCTGGACCGGGCGTGGTGAAGTTAAAACCTTACGCAGTGCTGAGCCAGTATCACTGGCTCTTCCATTGACTGGCTCTATGTTGTATAGCGGTTTATATGTCAATGAGCTGCTTTCCCGCGTGTTAGAACATCAAACCAATTACTCTGCTTTATTCTTCGATTATCTGCATTGCTTACAGGCTTTGGCAGGCAGTGATGGATCGCCCGAATATGCCCTGCGCCAGTTTGAATTGGCGATATTGGCTCATCTTGGCTATGGTGTGGATTTTCTCCACTGTGCGGGGAGTGGTCAGCCGGTGTCTGAGACCATGACCTACCGCTATCGGGAAGAAAAAGGATTTATCGCCAGCTTGGTGGTTGATCACTATAGCTTTACTGGCCGCCAATTATCGGCTTTGGCTAACCGTGAATTTCCTGATGCCGATACTTTACGTGCAGCCAAGCGCTTCACCCGCATCGCCCTCAAACCCTATTTGGGGGGTAAACCGTTAAAAAGTCGCGAACTGTTTCGTCAGTTTGTGATTAAGCCACCAGCGGATCCAGTGCCGTAGTAGCAATACCTTCATTTTTTAAACTGCCCATCATCAACTTTCCCGTACAGTAACCTATCCGCTGACAGTCTAGTCGGTGTAAACTGCAAGGCACTTATGCGTTTAAGGGCCGGTTTTTGCGTGCTCATTGACCTATTAAAGATGCATCCATATCTGGAGGGCTGTCATGGCTGATTTGTTGTTGGGCGTCAATATCGATCACATTGCGACATTACGAAATGCACGTGGGACCATTTACCCCGACCCTGTTCAGGCCGCGTTTATTGCCGAGCAAGCGGGTGCCGACGGTATTACCGTGCATTTACGTGAAGATCGCCGCCATATCACTGATCGAGATGTACGCATCTTGCGCCAAACTATCCAGACCCGCATGAATCTGGAGATGGCGGTTACCGATGAAATGGTTGATATTGCCTGTGAGTTACAACCGCACTTTTGCTGTCTGGTGCCGGAAAAACGCCAAGAAGTTACCACCGAAGGCGGGCTAGATGTTGCCGGTCAACTCGATAAAATGACCATTGCGGTGAGCCGATTATCTGAGGCCGGCATTCTGGTGTCACTGTTTATCGATCCCGATATGCGCCAGATTGATGCAGCCGTTACTGTGGGTGCCCCTTATATTGAAATCCACACCGGCGCGTACGCAGATGCCACCACCGATTTGGTGCGTCAAGCTGAATTAGTGCGTATCACCAAAGCTGCGACCTATGCCGCAGGCAAAGGGTTGAAAGTGAATGCCGGTCATGGCCTGACCTATCACAATGTGCAACCGATCGCAGCCTTACCAGAGATTCATGAGCTGAATATCGGCCATGCAATTATTGGTCAGGCAGTAATGACGGGCCTTGCGGCTGCCGTTACTGAGATGAAAGTATTAATGCGGGAAGCGCGTCGTTAATGGCGATTTTGGGGTTAGGCACTGATATTGTTGAAATTTCAAGGATTGAAGCGGTGGTGGAGCGCAGTGGCGAAAAACTGGCGCGGCGTATCCTTAGCCCATCGGAATGGCAGCACTATCAGCAGCATCAGCAGCCAATTCGTTTTCTGGCAAAACGCTTTGCCGTTAAAGAGGCCGCGGCCAAGGCATTTGGTACTGGTATTCGTAATGGCTTGGCATTTAATCAGTTTGAAGTTGTTAACGATGCACTGGGTAAGCCGACGCTGCGTTTACATCAGCGCGCGGCAGAATTGGCCGCTGAGCTGGGTGTCAAATCCTTACATGTAACGTTGGCCGATGAACGACGTTATGCCTGCGCAACCGTAATTATTGAAAGCTAGGCCCGTTTTAGCCGCGAATAGTGGTGAAAGAGAGCAGGGGCGTGCATGCGAATGCCGCCCTTTTTGTTATGCGCGAATATATTGTTGGTATTAAAAACGAGTCTTGCTGCGGGGATTACAAACGTTCGGCGTGATGCAGTTGGACAAACTTATCCCACAATTGTTCGTTACTCTCAACCCAGGCAGGATCGATAGCAATCGTATTATCGATAGGACAGACCAACTGGCAGGTTGGTGTTTCGTAATGACCGACACATTCCGTACAGCGCATCGGATCAATCTGATAGATCTCTGCACCCATGGAAATTGCCTCATTAGGGCATTCCGGCTCGCACATGTCGCAATTAATACATTTACGAGTGATCAACAGGGCCATGCTTTCTCTTACCTTAGGTCGGGTATTCTCAACTGCGGGGGATTATACCCCTCTGGTATCCTTAGACCAGTTTTTTTACCAGTGCCGCACTGTGCTTAATACTCGCCTGCGCTCTTTCCAAGTCTTGTTGGATCATCGCCATAAATAATAGATCAGTCAGAGCATATTGCGCGGTGCTAGAGGAGATCGCGGCACTGCGAATCGCGGGTTCTTCCGAAATGGTATATAAGCAATGATCGGCACGTTGCTGCAAACTGTTGGGGGAAAAACTGGTCAATGCCAGCACTTTGGCACCACAACGCTGTGCCTCTTCAGCCGCCAGATTTATCTCACGGCGTTCGCCGCTAAATGAGATAGCCAGCAGTAAATCCCGTGCATCCAATGCTTGTACGGCGGCCAGTTGTGCATGCATATCGGTTTCGGAGACCGCCATAATGCCTATTTTCAGTAACTTATAAGCCAGATCTTTTGCCACCAGCCCCGAAGCACCTATACCGGTTAGAATAATCCGTCGTGCCGACAATAACATCTCTAATGCTTGCGTAAGTCGTTCTTCACTATTGATATCCAAGGTAGCCCGTAGTGCTGCGGCTTTCTCGCTCAGGAGTTTTTCCCCAACGATTTTTAAACTGTCAGTGCTCAAGATCTGATTATGCAGTGTCACTGCCTGTGCAGGGGCCGCGACAATTTCACTCAGGGCTAGTTTTAGCGCCGGGAAGCCTTTATAGCCTAATTTTTGGGCAAATTTAACCACTGCAGATTGGCTAACCCCGGTTTGCAGCGCCAACTTTTGCGAACTAAGATGACGTGCCTGCTCAGGATTGGTTAGCAGAAAATCGGCTAACTTACGGTCATTTTGTGCCAGCGTTGGATAAAGCTGACGAATGCGAAGAAGACTACTCATAAATCAGTTCCTGAATGCGGGAGAACTTAATAATACCCGGAAAGACTCAAGATAAAGGGCAAGTGATGGAGCATAGCACCCTTTTTTGCTGATCATTCGATGAATGGCGCAAGAAAATAGTCGCTTTATAGAATATAATATTCAATTATATATTTAATTTTACGAATTAAATATTCAAAGAGGAATATGTCATGAATCTAGGATCATTGATTTCAGAAAGTCGTAATCCGGCCACTATGGAGCTGGATAAGTTCTCTACGCTCGAAATGTTGACCTGCTTTAATGATGAAGATCGCAAAGTGCCGGAGGCCATTCGTTTGGTGTTACCGGCTATCGCTCAAGCGGTAGATTTAGCCGCGGAGTCCTTAAAGCAAGGTGGTCGGCTCATTTATCTGGGGGCCGGTACCAGTGGTCGGCTCGGCGTGCTGGATGCTTCCGAATGCCCACCGACCTTTGGTGTGCCTCATGGCAGGGTGATTGGTCTAATTGCCGGTGGCCCGGGTGCTTTATTCAAAGCGGTGGAAGGTGCTGAGGATGATATCGCGCTCGGTGTGCGGGATCTGCAAGATTTAAAGCTGATGGCAACTGATATGGTGGTCGGGCTGGCAGCTTCTGGTCGCACGCCTTATGTCATCGGTGCGCTACGCTATGCCCGCCAACTTGGGTGCCCAACGGCGGCTATTTCTTGTAACCCAGACTCTCCTATCGCGCAAGAAGCTCAGGTTGCGATTTCACCGGTAGTAGGGCCGGAAGCCCTCACTGGCTCTACGCGTATGAAGTCGGGTACTGCACAAAAGTTGGTGCTGAATATGTTATCCACTGGGGCGATGGTGAAACTGGGTAAGGTTTATCAAAATCTGATGGTAGATGTGAAAGCGACCAACGTGAAGTTGGTTGATCGCGCTTGTCGTATTGTGGTTGAAGCCACCGGGGCCAGCCGTGCAGAGGCTGAAGATGCCTTATCACAAACCGAGTTTGACGTAAAACCAGCCATTTTGATGATTCTGAAAGGCGTGAGTGCCGAGCAGGCTCGCCAGGATCTACAGCAACATAATGGCTATTTGCGTGCAGCATTGTAAGACTCACACTCAGGGGATTAGCACTCGTTGATAATTGGCCTCGATGCCGCAGGCAAAGTGATGTTGTATTTAGTCGCGATGATTGTCACCATACTTGCAGGTTTCATATTTAACTGGTTTATGGGATTCAATGATCCTGAGGAGTAACGTTTGAGCGCAGAGCAGGCCACATCGACCTTTGAGCAAACTGACAGTAACCGCGAGGGGACGGCCGAGGCATTATCAGAAAACGCCAAACGCATTGTCTTCTTTGATCTGGATGGCACGTTACATCAACAGGACATGTTTGGCAGTTTTTTGCGTTTTTTGTTGCGACATTTGCCGCTAAATCTGTTGCTGGTGGTCCCATTACTGCCGGTGATTGGGTTGGGATTGCTGCAGGGCGGTCGTTGCGCTCGTTGGCCAATGAGCCTGTTACTGTGGGCGATAACCTTCGGTCGGCGCGAAGCGCATTTGAAAGATTTAGAATTACGTTTTGTGAATGATTTTCGCCAAAAAGTTACCGAATTTCCCGTGGTCGTGATGCGTTTGCGCCAATATTTGGAGAGCCATGACGCACAGGTATGGTTGATAACTGGCTCGCCGCAACGGCTGGTGGAGCAGGTTTATCATGATTCGGCGTTTATTCACCGTTTGCGGTTGGTCGGTAGCCGCATGGCGCGGCGTAATGGCGGCTGGGTGCTACCTCTGCGCTGTTTGGGGCCAGAGAAAGTGGTGCAACTGGAACAGCGTTTGGGATCGCCGCTGAAACTTTATAGCGGATACTCGGACAGCAAGCAGGATAACCCACTATTGTATTTTTGCGAGCATCGCTGGCGGGTCAGTAAAAGCGGCGAATTACAGCAATTAGAATAAACGCCCATTGCAGTCATTCGCCATTTTAAGTGGTTTTGGCTCTAGTGTGTGACGTCATTATCATGGTGGCCGAGCCGCCATATTCGTTCGGCATGCCGACCCAGTAACCACAAGCTAATGCCGAGCAGCAGGAAGAAGATAGTTTTCGGCATCGCATCCCAGAAGAACTCAAAGAAACGGGTATACAAGTTGATGGCCAAAAATGTCAGGCCGAAGCCGCGCAACATGGCATCATCTCGTTTTAGTCCCAGCCAAATAGCGACGCTGGCGGCAATGGCAAACAATAGACTCCAATGCAGCAACTCTATCTGGCGCACTTGATACCAATAGTCCAGGTCACCGTAATTGCCAAAAATAGACAATAACCACAGGGCAATAAACAGATAAAGCAGCCCCATCGCCTGTGACACCCGATCTAGCCGACGTTGTGCCAACTGCGGTTGCAACACCAGTGCCGCTGCACAAAGTAGCAGGCCAAAAGCAATAAAGCGTATCGGGTAGCTCATTCCCAGCCAGTAGGCACCCCAACCGGACAAATAGCCAGTTTCTGCCCCAAACGCATTACCCAGTGACAGCAAGGCAAATAGCCATACTAATGGCGCACGACCAAACCAGCCCACCACACCATAGATGACGGTACCCAACAGCAGTAATACTGAGATGCGGCCACTACCATTATCCAACCACTCACCGAGTTGGCCGATGGCGGCTGCGGTGAATATTACGCCGAGAAAGAGTACGGCTTCATTACTGTAGATCTTACTGGGATCTCGCCGGCGGCGGTTAAAGCCCCAGCCGTAAAATACGGCGGCCAATATCGCCGTGACCACCACCCGTACCGGGGGATCAAAGCGGAAAAACTGGCTTATCCAGTTGAGTAAGAAAGTATCAGCCATCAGGCTGCCAATGGCGATAACCAACGAAGCCAGTGCGGCAAGAAAGGCGTAACCGGCTAATCTGCGCCAGTCAAACGGTTGAACATCGATATTCTGTAACAAACGTTGATGCTCTTCCTCAGGGATAACGCCTTCACTGGCCCATCCATTCAGGGTTTTACGTACTACCGCGGCATTTTTCTTGCTGAGCTTCATGTAGCTGGCTTCCATATGCTGATAATTTATATCAGGAATGATTTATATCCTGCCGGAACATTAACCGATCATTATGGACTGAGCTACTTTATATTGGAGATAGTGGGTATAGCGGTTGTCGCTGGCTGTGTATAATGCACGCCGCCAAAGTACCAGAGAGGTTAATGTGTCTGCTGATAAAAGTTTGTTTTCTGAATTTGATTTACCTGTTGAATACAGTGATGAGTACTGGATGCTACGGGCGTTGACGCTGGCTCTGCGGGCACAAGAAGAGGGAGAAGTCCCGGTTGGCGCGGTGTTAGTGCTGGGCAACCAGGTGATTGGCGAAGGGTGGAATAAGTCTATTCGCGATAACGACCCTACCGCTCATGCAGAAATCATGGCGCTACGGCAAGGCGGGCAGGTGGTGCAGAACTATCGTCTGCTGGAAGCCACGCTATATGTGACGCTGGAGCCATGCGTAATGTGTGCCGGAGCCATGATACACAGCCGGATCCGTCGCTTGGTCTATGGGGCCAATGATTTAAAAACCGGTGCTGCCGGTTCGCTGGTGGATATCTTGCGCCATCCGGGGATGAATCATCAAATAGAGGTCAGTGCCGGGGTACTGGCAGAGACGTGTTCCCACCAATTAAGTGCTTTTTTCCGCCTACGACGTGAGCAGCAAAAGGCGTTGAAACTCGCGCGGCAGCCATGATTCGGCCCATCCGTGGGCCTTGCGTCTAGGAGGCCACTGCTGGCAGCATATTGAAATCTATTGGTTAGTTACGTGTTTTCGCATCATGTTAGTTATTGATTGACCAGCCTGGGCCGACAACCGGATAAGCTTTACCCAGCTCAGCTTCGATAGCGGCATGTTGGGCTGCTTTTTTCTCTCTTTCCTGCAAATATCCCACCAGACTGACCTGATAACGACGGATGTTTTCCACATAGTTATAAGCCTCATGGCCACGGGCGTAGCCATAAGTGGTACTTGGGTAGTAGCGCTTTTGACTCAACATCGGTAGGCGCATTTTTACATCAACCCAACTGTCTGGATTACCATTCTGATTTTTAGTCAGGCGGCGAGCATCCAGCATGTGGCCATAACCCAGATTATAGGCGGCCAGCGCAAACCAGATACGCTCATCTTCTGGAATGGTCTCCGGCACTTTTTGCATTAACCGCTGCAAGTAAATGGAACCGCCTTTAATGCTTTCCTCAGGATCAACCCGGTCTTTAACCCCTAAACCATTTGCTGTGGCGCGGGTTAGCATCATTAACCCCCGCACGCCAGTCGGTGAGGTGGCTTGTGGGTTCCAATGGGATTCCTGATAAGCAATCGCCGCCAGCAGTTTCCAGTCAATTTCCCCGGCATGTTTTTCAAACAAGGATTGGAAAGAGGGCAACACACTGTCGATGGCTGACAGGAAGGTTTTGGTATCGACATAATCAAAGCTACCGACATGGCCGAGATATTTTTCCTCCAGCCGCGCCAGACTACCGTCTTCAACCATCTGGCTGTAGAAATCGAGCATGGCGGCATACAGGCTATCATCGTCCCCTTTCTGGAAATACCAAGTTACTGGCTCTTCATCCGTAACATCAAAGGCAACCGCTAATTGCGGATGGATGCGTTGCAGTAGGGCAATTGTCACCGAATCACCCAGGGTATAGTCAAGTTTGCCGTCCGCGACCTGTTCCAGTAACTCTTTGCCAGAACGATCAACGGATGATCCCCAGTTAAGATCGGGATATTTGCTCTGCTTAAGTTGTTTGAGGGTGGTCATATGGGCCGATCCAGAGGCGACAATCAATTGACCCTTTAGATCACTGAATGATTTTGGTCGTGGTTTACCCAATCGGTATACTAACTGTTGCGAGACTGAATAATAGGCAGGGCCGGTACGCGCCCGATTAAGACGCTCACGGTTATAAATTAGCCCGGCAGCCAGCATGTCTGCATCATCGTTATCAAGTGCATCAAACAAGTCATCAATATTATGATGAGGGGTAATGACGAGCTTAACCCCCAGATAGTCCGCAAAACGGTTGGCCAGTTCATAGTCAAGACCGGAAGGGCCATCCTTTCCGGTAAAGTAGATAAGTGGTGAGCTAATCGTGCTAACACGTAGCTCGCCACGGGCTTTTATACGGTCTAGTTGTCCTTCTTGACTACTGCGCCAGGGAATATTGGGCCACAGCGCGAGGGCCAGAAGTAAGGCAACTACACCGATAACAAAGTAATTTAATTTTATGCGCGTCAAATAGTTATCTCTCGGCAGCGCTCTTTATGTGTGTGTTGTGAAGTAAGAATCGACATGGTTAAAACCCCAGTGGAGTGGCATTTTGCGCAACAAATCGTCAGTGTGCAACTTTATTGCGAGCTTATTTATTCAGTATTGGTGTTCTCTAGATAACGACAATTTCTGACTCAATTATTAATAATAGCTACGCAAACGGTTTCGTCGGAGGCGTAGATTCACTATAATGCCCGCGTTTTCCCCTGTTTTGCGCCAATAAATGCTGCGCCCAATGAAGTGCTGTTCCAGTCGCTTCGAAGAGAGAGAAACTTAGATTATGGAAATACTGCGTGGTTCGCCCGCTTTGTCGGCTTTTCGTATTACCAAACTGCTGTCCCGTTGCCTGGATGCTCACCTTTTGGTGAGTGATATCTACGCCGAATATGTTCACTTTGCCGATGTTAGCGCTCCGTTAAGTGCTGATGAACACGCCAGGCTCCAACGGCTGCTTAAGTATGGACCCTCTCTCCCTGAACATGCGCCAGAAGGGCGTTTGTTACTGGTTACGCCAAGGCCGGGGACCATTTCTCCGTGGTCTTCCAAAGCGACGGATATTGCGCACAACTGTGCGTTGCCACAGGTTCTGCGTCTGGAACGTGGCCTGGCTTTCTATATTCAAGGCCCAGACCTGAATGAAAGCCAATGGCAGCAATTGTCGGCGCTGCTGCATGACCGCATGATGGAAACGGTATTCACCGATTTGCAGCAAGCAGAGCAGTTATTCTCTCATCATCAACCCGCCCCAGTACAACGGGTGGATATCTTAGCGCAAGGCCGCAGTGCACTGGAACTGGCTAATATTAAGCTGGGCCTGGCTCTTGCTCCAGATGAAATTGACTATTTGCTGGCCGCCTTTACCGGTCTGGGGCGTAACCCGACGGATATTGAGCTGTATATGTTTGCTCAGGCAAACTCTGAGCATTGTCGGCATAAAATCTTTAATGCAGATTGGATAATTGACGGTGTTTCTCAGCCTAAGACACTGTTTAAAATGATCAAAAATACCTTTGAACACACGCCGGATTACGTGTTGTCAGCCTATAAAGACAATGCGGCGGTGATGGAAGGTTCTCAGGTCGGGCGCTTCTTTGCTGCACCTGATAATGGCGTTTATGATTACCATCAGGAAGCGGCGCATATCCTGATGAAAGTAGAAACTCATAACCATCCGACGGCAATTTCACCCTGGCCGGGTGCTGCTACCGGGTCTGGTGGCGAAATCCGTGATGAAGGTGCTACCGGGCGTGGTGCTAAACCTAAAGCCGGTTTGGTGGGTTTCTCTGTTTCTAACCTGCGTATTCCCGGTTTTGAACAACCGTGGGAAGAGAATTTCGGTAAGCCGGATCGTATTGTGACTGCGCTGGATATCATGACCGAAGGTCCACTGGGCGGCGCGGCCTTTAACAACGAATTTGGCCGTCCGGCGCTGCTGGGCTACTTCCGTACTTATGAAGAGCGCGTCAACAGTCATAACGGCACTGAGTTACGTGGCTACCACAAGCCGATCATGCTGGCCGGTGGCATCGGTAATATTCGGGCCGACCATGTACAAAAAGGCGAGATAACAGTCGGTGCCAAGCTGGTGGTGCTCGGCGGCCCGTCGATGAATATCGGTCTGGGTGGCGGCGCGGCCTCTTCCATGGCATCGGGTCAGTCAGATGCGGATCTGGATTTTGCTTCGGTACAACGTGATAACCCGGAAATGGAACGCCGCTGTCAGGAAGTGATTGACCGTTGCTGGCAGTTAGGTGACCACAACCCGATTCTATTTATTCATGACGTCGGTGCGGGTGGGCTGTCTAATGCCATGCCAGAACTGGTCAGTGATGGTGGTCGTGGCGGCCGTTTTGAGCTGCGTGACATCCTCAATGATGAGCCGGGCATGAGCCCGCTGGAAGTGTGGTGTAACGAGTCTCAGGAGCGTTATGTTCTGGCTGTTGCCCCCGCGCAGATGGCTCAGTTTGATGAAATTTGTCGCCGTGAACGTGCGCCCTATGCCGTTATAGGTGAAGCCACTGAAGAAAAACATCTGACACTGAATGACCGCCACTTCGATAATCAGCCAATTGACATGCCTTTGGATGTCTTGCTGGGTAAAACGCCGAAGATGCTGCGTGATGTCACCCGCCTTCAGGCACAGGGTGATGCATTGCAACGTGCTGAGATAAGCATCGCTGATGCGGTCAAACGGGTGATGCATTTACCGGCAGTGGCAGAGAAAACCTTCTTGATTACCATCGGTGACCGTAGTGTGACCGGCATGGTGACACGTGATCAAATGGTTGGCCCGTGGCAGATTCCGGTGGCCGACTGTGCGGTTACCAGTGCCAGTCTGGACAGCTACTATGGTGAAGCGATGTCATTGGGTGAACGTGCGCCAGTGGCATTGCTAGACTTTGCCGCCTCAGCCCGTCTGGCGGTAGGCGAAGCACTGACCAATATCGCGGCCACTCAGATTGGTGAGCTAAAGCGCATTAAACTGTCAGCTAACTGGATGTCAGCAGCCGGTCATCCGGGTGAAGATGCCGGTTTGTACGAGGCGGTGCGTGCGGTGGGCGAAGAGCTATGTCCTGCGCTGGAGATTACCATCCCGGTGGGCAAAGACTCCATGTCGATGAAAACCCGCTGGCAGGAAGGTGATGAGCAGCGCGAAATGATCTCACCGCTCTCTCTGGTCATTACTGCTTTCGCCCGTATCGAAGATGTTCGCCATACGGTGACACCACAGTTACGCACTGATAAAGGCGATAACTCGCTGTTACTGATTGATTTAGGTGCTGGCCACAATGCCCTGGGTGCAACCGCCCTGACGCAAGTCTACCGTCAGTTAGGTGATAAACCTGCTGATGTGCGCGATGTACAGCAACTGGCAGGTTTCTTTAATGCGATGCAGTGCTTAGTGGCCTCTCAGGCATTACTGGCCTATCACGATCGCTCTGACGGCGGCTTACTGGTGACACTGGCTGAAATGGCCTTTGCCGGTCACTGTGGGGTGCAGGTTGATATTCACACCTTGGGTGATGACGCGCTGGCGGCGCTGTTTAATGAAGAGCTGGGAGCAGTGATTCAGGTACGTGCTGAACAGCGTGCTGAGGTGGAAAAAATTCTGGCAGACCACGGTCTGGCAAACTGTGTTCACTATCTGGGCCGTGCTGTTGAGGGGGATAGCTTCGATATTCGCAGTGGCACTGAGGTGGTATACCGCGAGAAACGCAGTACTCTGCGCTTGTGGTGGGCAGAAACTACCTGGCAAATGCAGCGGCTGCGCGATAACCCTGATTGTGCTGATCAAGAGCATCAAGCTAAACAGGTTGAAACTGATCCGGGCCTGAATGTCCAACTGACCTTTGATCCCGCAGAAGATATTGCCGCACCTTATATCATCAAGCAGGTTCGGCCAAAAGTGGCCGTATTGCGTGAGCAGGGGGTTAACTCCCACGTAGAAATGGCTGCCGCCTTCCATCGTGCCGGGTTTGATGCAATCGATGTACATATGAGTGACCTGCTGGCCGGCCGAACTGATTTGCAATCATTCCAGACCTTAGTGGCCTGTGGTGGTTTCTCTTACGGTGATGTGCTGGGGGCGGGTGAAGGTTGGGCAAAATCGATACTGTTTAACAACCGGGTTCGTGATGAGTTTGAAGCCTTCTTCCATCGCCCAGAAACATTGGCCTTGGGGGTCTGCAACGGTTGTCAGATGATGTCTAATCTGCGTGAGCTTATTCCAGGGGCTGAACATTGGCCACGCTTTGTCCGCAACCTGTCTGATCGCTTTGAAGCACGCTTCAGTTTGGTTGAAGTGGCCAATAGTCCATCACTGTTTATGCAAGAGATGGCCGGATCTCGCCTGCCAATTGCTGTTTCTCACGGTGAAGGGCGAGTCGAAGTGCGTGATGCGGCCCATCTGGCGCTGCTTGAGCAGAACAATCTGGTGGCATTGCGCTTTGTGAATAATCAGGGTGAGGTGACCGAGGTTTATCCGGCTAACCCGAATGGCTCAGCTCACGGGATTACTGCGGTGACGAGTGCCAATGGGCGAGCAACAGTAATGATGCCGCACCCAGAGCGGGTCTTCCGCACTGTCAGTAACTCATGGCATCCAGAAGAGTGGGGCGAAGATAGCCCATGGATGCGTATGTTCCGTAATGCGCGTAAGCAATTAGGTTAAGTGAATCAGCTTTGATTGTGATAACAGGGGCATCAGTTGATGCCCCTTTTTTACGCATGCTGATAAGGGCTTAAGATATATTCATTTATCTTTAATAAATTGAGTCATACCCCGTGGTCTGATTCGCTAATGTCATATGAAAGGTTTTGCTAGAAATCTGGTGGTCGGTTGCCAATCCTGTAACGACTAATCGATAGTTCCCAGGTGGCAAGTTCACTAAAAACAAGGTCATATTTTTAGAGCGATTATCAATAAGTGTCGCTGTCTGTGTTTTCTTTTGCTGCATTTTGGCAATTTCTTGTCGGTACCTGAGTCAAGTAATCAACGTTACTCATATTTGTGAGTTATCAAACCTCATAATTTATAAAGTAATAATGATTTAAACAGCATGCCTCCAAAGGGAAGAGTAACGGGCGGTCAAAAGATGCACGGATAATTAAATGCCACTATATTTTTTAACTTACTGATTTTAAATGTCTTTATTGTTTTGTCGGTAAATTGCGAAAATAGCCCTGCAACCTGTCTCAAATAGGAGACATATAAATATTTGATTTATATCATTTTTATTTAATAAGGGGATTGCTGTCGGGGATTGGCGACAAAACAGCAGTAATTGATGCAAGTTGGCGGGCATTACGTGGATAATAATCGGCTTAATAAGTTTATTTTTCTTTTAAATCATAATCTTAATTTATTTTTAATAAACTTGGCACGCAAGCTGCATTATTACTTACAGTTGCTCATTCAACTTATTATGATAGTCCCGCAGTTAAGCGGAATATGCGCTTCATAAACCATCGAATGATGCCTAAGACTGGTACCTATCGTCCACCAAACCGATATCGTGTGAATTCACTTTATCAAACATCGGACGACACGTTGAGTGAGGTACCGCCTATGTCCTGCTGTGATGAATGGTTCATCAATTTTGGACATGTTTGGATGCTATTCGTCTCATCCTCCCGATGATTGCTTCGGCTTCATCAAACTGGAGACGATGCTTAAGGGCATCCACATATTCTGCGACGGGGCAATTTATTGCCCCGTTGTCACATCTATACCCGCCATACTTCAAGCTGCATGTGCGCTGGCCGCCTTCCCGCAACTCGAATTATTTAGGGTATATTATGGTCAAAGATAAGCTACGCTCGCCGTTTTTACTGCAAATAACAATAAAAGCAGGTCTGATGATGATTCTGACGATAATGGACAAGCCGCATTAATTAAAAGCACTTAGCTCAAAGCCAGGTGCTTTTTTTTTATCTCAATCAAGAGACATTGTTCCTGGTACATACCCAATAGATTTCAAGTTGTGGGCAGGCGGCAAACGAGATACAAATCGGTCGGGAACCGATTTGAACAGCATTTCTGCTAGCCCGCAGGGTGAGCCTCAAGGATGAGGCTCATTAATCCCAATGAGCTGACATCAGTCAGTGATTCGGGTTATTGAGTGCAATCAACACACCTGCAACTTAAAATATGACGGGTAATTGGGGCACAAGCATTGTAATCCTCACGCAGTCAGTTAGCATCACCACAGAATGATAGGTAATGAGATGATTTCGTTGAAAAGATGGCGTTTATTCCCCCGTTCTTTACGTCAATTGGTGCTCATGGCATTTCTGTTGGTGCTGTTACCTTTATTGGTGCTGGCATATCAGGCTTATCAAAGCCTTGACCATCTAAGCACGCAGGCGGCCGACATTAATCGTACTACGCTGGCAGATGCGCGGCGCAGTGAGGCGATGACCAGTGTGGCGCTCGAAATGGAGCGTAGTTATCGCCAGTACTGTGTATTAGATGATGCAACACTGGCAAAGTTATATCAGCACCAACGTAAACAGTACGCTCAAATGCTTGATGCGCACGCCTCTATCCTGCCAGATGCCCGTTACTATCAGACTCTGAGCAGTTTACTGACACAACTTTCTGATATTAAATGTAAAAATAGTGGCCCGGAACAAAATGCGTCAACGCTATTAGAGCAGTTCTCCCGCTCCAATGCCGAAATGGTACAGGCAACGCGCGATGTGATTTTCTCCCGCGGTCAGCAATTACAAAAAGATATTGCCGAACGTGGGCAATTCTTTGGTTGGCAATCCCTGTTGCTGTTTTTGGTCAGTGTGCTGTTAGTGGTGTTATTCACCCGGATGATAATCGGGCCGGTTAAAGGCATTGAGCGGATGATTAATCGCTTAGGTGAAGGGCGACCATTAGGTAATACGGCGCTATTTAAAGGGCCACGCGAGTTACGCTCACTGGCACAGCGTATTATTTGGCTCAGCGAGCGCTTAGCGTGGTTAGAGTCACAGCGCCACGAGTTTTTGCGCCATATCTCTCATGAATTGAAAACACCACTCGCCAGTATGCGCGAAGGGACCGAATTGTTAGCGGATGAGGTTGCCGGACCATTGACGCAAGATCAAAAAGAAGTTGTGGCAATCCTTGATAACAGCAGTCGTCATTTGCAATTATTGATTGAGCAATTATTAGACTATAACCGTAAACTGGCAGACGGCCCCGGTGAACATGAGAATGTTGAACTGGCGGAAATGGTTGAGGATGTTATCTCAGCCCATAGTTTACCCGCACGGGCCAAGACTCTACATACTGAGACGGATCTGCAAGCGGACATTTGTTGGGCAGATCCGACATTATTAATGCGGGTATTGGATAATCTCTACTCCAATGCGGTGCACTATGGCGAGGAATCCGGTACCATTTGGATTCGCAGCCGTCGGGTAGATAACCGCGTACAAATTGATATTGCCAATACCGGGGCGCCGATCCCGCGTTCTGAAGAAACCATGATATTTGAGCCTTTTTATCAGGGAAGCCATCAGCGAAAAGGGGCCGTCAAAGGTAGTGGGTTGGGGCTGAGTATTGCTCAGGACTGCATCAGACGTATGCAGGGCGACTTGCAACTGGTGGCTGTTGATTACGCTGCGGTTTGCTTTCGTGTTGAATTGCCATTAACCGCCGAGAATGAATGAATAATGTACAAATGGTCTATGAGCAGCATTATTAAAAAGACCGTCTTTTTATCATGTCCGACATCAACTGCGGCAGCTATGCCCGCGGGCAAATCTGGTACGGGTATTTTTTGGCGAGCATTGTTGCTGGCCCCACTCTTACTTACCGGATGTACTGATAATCCCGCCAGTAGCCGTTTTTCACAAGCAGTGCAGTTGGTCATACCGGAAACGAAAATCGTTGATTATCGGACCTTATCCTGCGATGTGCTGTGGGATCTTGATGATAAAGAGACACTGGAAAACTCCCTGTACTGGCTACGGGCAATGGACTGTGCAGAGCGTATGGGGTCTACTCAAGCGCGAGCATTAGCGAAGTCATTGCCGGTAGTGGCATGGCCTTCGGCCTTCAAGCAGGGCATTTTAGTCAGCAGTGCCGAGCCTTCAATGGCGGAACGTCGTCAAGTGGTTGAGCGTTTGAACAGTTATAGCCAAAGCGTCCCTGGCGCTGTGCGCCCACTGATTCAGCTATGGCGTGAGCAACAGGTGCTGCGCATCTCTCTGGCAGAAGAGCGCATTCGCTACCAGCGCTTACAGGACGAATCGGACACCCAGATTGATCGCCTGCGAGAAAGCCAGGTCCGGTTGCAATATAACTTACTGGATACTACCCGTAAGCTGGAAAACCTGACTGATATCGAACGGCAGCTTTCATCACGCAAGCAGTTGCAGAATGAAATTCCAGAAACGGATGTGGATAGCAAACCAGCCATCGTGCCGAAACCGCTAGAAGCTAAACCACAGCCCAAAGTTGAGCCAGCTAAACCGGTTGAAGCCAAACCGACTGAAGCTAAACCGGTTGAAGCCAAACCGACTGAAGCTAAACCGACTGAAGCTAAACCGGTTGAAGCCAAACCGACCGAAGCTAAACCGGTTGAAGCCAAACCGACTGAAGCTAAACCGGTTGAAACCAAACCGGCAGAAACCAAGCCGACAGCGCCTCAAGCTGATACTAAAGCGGCCCCACAATCGGTAGAAAAACCGGCTGATACTTATACTCCGCCAGTGGTACCACCAACGGATGTACCACCTGCCACCAATAAGGAATCTCATGACGCCACGCAAACCGGCCAATCTACTGCTGGTTGATGACGACCCCAGCTTACTTAAGTTACTGGGGATGCGTTTAACCAGCGAAGGGTTTAATGTCACCACGGCTGAAAGCGGCCAGGAAGCATTGCGTTTGTTAATGCGTGAAAAGATAGACTTGGTTATCAGTGATTTGCGTATGGATGAAATGGATGGCATGGCGCTGTTCGTCGAAATTCAGAAACATCAGCCAGGTATGCCAGTGATTATCCTGACCGCCCACGGCTCTATCCCTGATGCGGTGGCTGCCACCCAGCAAGGGGTGTTCAGTTTTCTGACCAAACCGGTTGATCGCGATGCTTTGTATAAAGCCATTGATGCAGCTTTAGAGCTTTCTATTCCTGCCGGTGATGATACCTGGCGTGAAGAGATAGTGACCCGCAGCCCGGTTATGTTGCGCCTGCTGGAGCAGGCCAAAATGGTGGCGCAATCTGACGTCAGTGTGCTGATTATCGGGCAAAGTGGAACCGGTAAAGAGGTTCTGGCGCAAGCTATCCATGCTGCCAGCCCTCGGGCGAAAAAAGCCTTTATCGCCATTAACTGTGGTGCATTGCCGGAACAGTTGTTGGAGTCAGAACTGTTTGGTCATGCTAAAGGCGCGTTTACCGGTGCGGTCAGTAGCCGTGAAGGGCTATTTCAAGCCGCAGAAGGCGGCACGCTGTTTTTAGACGAAATTGGCGATATGCCACTGTCTTTACAGGTTAAATTACTGCGAGTGCTGCAAGAACGCAAAGTGCGTCCGCTGGGCAGTAACCGTGATTTAAGTATCGATGTGCGGGTCATTTCAGCCACCCACCGTGATTTGCCTAAAGCCATGGCAAAAAATGAATTCCGCGAAGATCTCTACTATCGTTTGAATGTGGTGAATCTGAAGATCCCGGCACTGCATGAGCGCTCAGAAGATATCCCGCTGCTGGCTAATCATCTATTACGTGAATCAGCTAAGCGGCATAAGCCCTTTGTCCGCAGTTTCTCAACTGATGCTATGAAGCGGTTAATGACCGCCAGTTGGCCAGGTAACGTGCGTCAATTGGTCAACGTGATTGAACAATGTGTGGCACTCACCTCAGCTCCGGTCATTAGTGAAGCATTGGTTGAGCAGGCACTGGAAGGGGAAAACACGGCATTACCAACCTTTGTTGAAGCTCGTAATCAGTTCGAATTGAATTATTTGCGTAAGCTGCTACAAATCACCACCGGTAATGTGACCCAGGCTGCCCGGATGGCGGGGCGTAACCGTACCGAGTTTTACAAGTTATTGTCGCGCCATGAGCTGGATGCCAATGATTTTAAAGAATAATTATTGTGAATGCGTGGCAATAGTTATTCCCTGATAAAGCTGAAATAGAGTTTAAATACAAATGAGCAGATCACTTTCCATTGCGTTAGCCCAGTTGAATTGGCTGGTTGGCGATATTGAAGGCAACACTGAACGTATGTTGCAAACCTTAAATGAGCAGCAGAAGGCGGGTGCCTCACTGGTTATGTTCTCCGAGCTGGCTTTGTCCGGTTACCCGCCAGAAGATCTGCTGTATCGTGATGATTTTTATCAACGTTGTGAAGCGCAACTGGATCGTTTGCAGGCGGCAACGCAGCATACGGCGATACTGGTGGGGCATCCGTGGCGCGAAGAGGGCAACTTGTATAACACATTGTCCCTGTTTGCTGATGGTAAATTGCTAGGGCGCTATTTTAAACAACAATTGCCTAACTACGGTGTGTTCGACGAAAAACGTTATTTCTCTGCCGGTCATGAAAGCTGTGTCGTGGAACTGAATGGCTACCGGTTGGGGCTGCTTATCTGTGAAGATTTATGGTTCGATGGCCCGGTAGATGCCGCTAAAGCTGCCGGTGCAGAGGTGATATTGTCGATCAATGCCTCGCCATATAACCGTGAAAAACCGTATATTCGTAAAACTCTGATGGCAGCACATTGCCAGCGTACCGGGTTGCCATTGGTCTATCTCAACCAGATTGGTGGGCAGGATGAGCTGATTTTTGATGGTTGCTCCAAGGTATTCGATGCGGCGGGTAATATGACGCATCGTTTGGCGGCTTTTGCGGAACAGACTACCTTATTGCAATTGAATGAGTGCAATGTGGTCCCTATGACGGCCCCTGTCGCAGAGTTACCGCCATTAGCGCAAGTGTATGAAGCGCTGGTGTTGGCGGTGCGTGATTACGTGACCAAAAATGGGTTTAATGGCGCGGTACTGGGCTTGTCCGGTGGGATTGACTCGGCGCTGACACTGGCGATTGCAGTTGATGCGCTGGGCAAAGATAAAGTCCAGGCATTGATGATGCCGTTCCGCTACACCGCCGATATCAGTATTGCGGATGCTAAAGAAGAAGCTGAAATTCTCGGTATTGAATTTGATGTGCTGTCCATCGAGCCGATGTTTGATGCTTTTATGGGCCAACTGGCACCGATGTTTGCCGGAACAGGGCGCGATACCACGGAAGAGAATCTACAGGCACGCTGCCGCGGTGTCGTATTGATGGCCTTGTCTAACAAGCGTCGCAGTATTGTATTAACTACCGGTAACAAAAGTGAAATGGCGGTGGGCTATGCCACGCTGTACGGTGATATGGCCGGTGGTTTTGATGTATTGAAAGATGTGCCAAAGACCTTGGTGTTTAAACTGTCGGAATACCGTAATACCGTCTCTTATGTGATTCCACAGCGGGTGATTACTCGTCCACCGTCTGCTGAGCTGGCTCCTGATCAGAAAGATGAGGACAGTCTGCCACCTTATGATATTTTGGACGCTATTCTCGAAGGGTACGTCGAGCAGGATAAGTCGGTGACTGATTTGGTCGCAGACGGTTTTGATGAAACTATCGTGCGTAAGGTCATTCGCCTGGTAGATATCAATGAATATAAGCGGCGTCAGTCGGCTGTCGGGCCACGTATTACTGCCCGCAATTTTGGTAAAGATAGACGCTATCCGATTACATCAGGCTTTGGCCGCAAGAATTGGTAAAACAGGGATTCACCATGAAAAAAATTGACGCGATTATTAAGCCATTCAAACTGGATGATGTCCGTGAGGCACTGGCTGAAGTTGGTATCACCGGGATGACAGTGACAGAAGTAAAAGGTTTTGGTCGCCAGAAAGGGCATACCGAACTGTACCGTGGCGCTGAGTATATGGTGGATTTCCTGCCAAAAGTAAAAATAGAAATTGTGGTTGCTGACGATATTGTCGATACCTGCGTTGAAGCGATTATGCAAACGGCCCAGACAGGTAAAATTGGCGACGGCAAAATCTTTGTATTCGATGTCTCTCGTGTGGTGCGTATCCGCACCGGTGAGCAAGACGAAGAAGCGATTTAAATTTGGCGACTGGTGGAGAGACGGCACCGATGGGCACGCTGCTACGACCCATTCGGCACTTTTTCCCATCTATTGACGTGATAATAAGCCCGTTTCCACAAGCGGGCTTTTTTTACACCTAAATTCGAAGTAATTGGCGTTGCAGGTAGGCCGCAAGCGAACACTCCTGCAACTTCAAGTACCAAGGATTTATGCTGGAACAAATAACCCCAGCCAGTAGAACAGGTTCAACACGATACCGGCAAGAATCACCGCCACCACTGGTGCGGCAATCTTCATCACCGGGCGACCAATAGCTTCATTCAGGAAATATAAGGCGGTAGTGATAGTGAAACCGGTATAACCGGCCATCTTGATCGACGCAAAAATTGCCCCGATTAACAGCGCGTATTCCATCAGCAAGTTCATGGCGTTACGGATATTATCAGACGCATTACGTACTGATGGGAAGCGGCCTAACCATTTTCCGATGGAACGCAGCATTAGCACTTCCAGTGATATCACCACCGCGCCGATTATCCCTGCCAGTAAGGGGTTTGGAACCAGATAACCGACCACAAACACGAAAGTGAAACCTGCAACGGCATAAACACCGGTCGCCAGTGCCGTAGTAGCAATCAGCGGCACAAATCCGAGGCCACGCATAAACTCAGCCAGTGATGCCTGATGGATTAATGCCAATGACTCTTCCGGCGTGATACCCGGCGCGTAAGCTTTTGCCAGTGTATAAATTGATACTTCGCTACCACCAAAAATCTTCATACTGGCGACGGCTGAAATTAATCCACCCACTACCGCCAGCATCGGCAAGTTCTTAATAATTCGCTGGGTTCGCTCTTCAAATACCGAGTGTCCGCCACCACCTCCCAGGTGGGTTTTTGCCCGTAAGTCTTGGGCAATGGCAATGCCGATAAGCAGAATCATACCGACAAAAATTTCAATTGATTCAGGGAATAGCCCGGTGAAACGGGTAATCAGCAGACGGGTCAGCAGCACGATAAAGGCGGAAATAACCGCAGTCTTCCAGCCAAATTGGTAGAAAATAGCCACCAACGGGAATAGGGCAAAGGCGGATATCACTGGGCTACTCAACTCCCCCAGAGAACCGATAAAATTCACTGGTAATGAGGTGAGCGCAGTATTAACTGCCGGTAAGCTGGTAAGGGCCAAAATACCCCACGCAGCACCCAGAGCAAATGCCAGATAGCTATTGATTGCCAGCACACCAATGATGTCAGTTGGCAAAAACAGTAACCAGGAGTTAAGTAAGCCGGTCGAGAGGGTAAATGAGATACCGACTGAGGCGATAAAACCCACACTCAGACCAAAAGCAATACTCCCCGCTTCACGGCGGCTCATATTCCCTTCAACCAACTGTGGCAAAATAGGGCGGATACCGTCATGAAACACGGCAACGGAACGGTGAGAAAGCAGCGCGGTCATCCCTGTCAGCAGAGCAACCACAACAATATGAATATAATCCACGGTGGTGTCCCCTTTAGCGCAACTGTGTAATCAGTAGTGGGATTGCATGTTCAATATGTTCGACGGATAAGCCAAATGCCACTTTGCCCTCAGTCACCAATTTCTCTATTTGCTCAGGTTTCGCCTTGATTCCAGGCTTGGCGATAGTGGCACTTTTGTTATAACCAATAATCGCGATAGCCATTGATAATGCCGCTCCAGCACCAGTGTTACAGGCACCGATATAATAGTCCAATTGACCTTCTTTCACTTTGATAGCCGCATCCATGTCCGAGAGAATAAATGTCTCAAAGGTATTAGGTGCCGTCTGCTCAATCATTTCGCGTATTAACTCTCGTTGCAGCCCGGCAATGCCAATCTTCTTCATAATCACTTTCCTTGCGTGGCGAAAAATTTATTAGGATTGTGGCGCAACATCATTTCCACCTGAGCGTGGGAAATCCCTGCGGCCAGTAACATGGGAACAAACGAATCAACTAAGTAACTAAACCCGCTACCGCCATTCGCTTTTAAATGTGAGCGACGGGTGATATCCATCGACAACATGACTCTGTCCAGCAACCCGTGTTCAGCCAACGCCACTAACATCGCGACCCTGCGTTGGTCCGGGAAATAACTATTTTTACCTATGGTGTCGAATTGGACATACACGCCCATCTCGATCATTTGCACAATAAGATCAGTTTGCTCTTTCAGGTCACAATGGCCCATAACGACGCGATCGAGCGCTACACCATGTTGTTTGAGTAGTGCAATTTGCTGCAATCCCATGGTACTGAAACTGGTATGGGTTGAGATGGGCAGGCCAGTTGCATGATGAGTCAGTGCTGCAGCATGAAACACTTTCTCCTCATCAGGGGTAATAACCCCTTCGCTGGTCCCTATCTCGGCAATGACGCCCGCTTTTAGTGCCGTGCCATCAATACCTGTCTCGATCTCATCAATCATGGTTTGTGCCAATTGCTGTGCGCTACTTTCACGCACCCTCGGCGGGTAAAAACTGTCAGTGTAGTAACCGGTTGATGCGATGATATTTATGCCACTGTCACGCATCAGATTCAATAAAAACTGAGGGTTACGGCCCATGTATCGGTTGGTCACTTCGATGATGTTCAGCACCCCTTTACTCACCAGTTCACGCATTTCGTCACAAATCGGCTGATATTGATCGAGGCGACAGTCCAGATTATTTTTAAATCCAGACAAATCAATGTGGAGATGCTCGTGTGCGTAGGTGTATCCGTTAGGATTGATCATCGGGTAGGCTCCGAAGAGGGTTTGTATAGGGGCGAAATTTCATCCAGATATCGGCAGTTTTTTATTACTGAATGCATAATTTCATTAGTAGTGCTTACGATATCGACAACTAATATATCGGCAGTTTTATCAATCAGTACAGTAACAATATTGTTTATCGGCCATATCATTCAATAAGACCATCATTAGAACCTATTACCAGGGCTAAAGCATTGGCTTCTTGTTTTACCTGAGTTGATTACCCTGACTGTCGTAACAGCCCAGTAGCCGGGGTTTTCCGCTCTGAATTCCATCCATCAATACCACGTCACTGCGGGTAACAAATATCTGAGTGCGGAAACTCATGATAATTGGGCTA
Organism: Yersinia sp. 2553 StPb PI; assembly: GCF_052217105.1. Lineage (NCBI taxonomy): Bacteria > Pseudomonadati > Pseudomonadota > Gammaproteobacteria > Enterobacterales > Yersiniaceae > Yersinia > Yersinia sp. 2553 StPb PI. Next base: position 192,307 of record NZ_JAZGPX010000002.1, read on the forward strand.
CCAATTGGGAATTTACCGGCCAAACGCAGGCAGTAATCGATACTGCTATCTTCAATCGGAGATACCGCGCGTTGGCTGAACTGATTGTCATGCCAAATTAATGCGTTTTGCAAATGGCCACGGCGATAATAACCGCCGCCAAAAAAATAGCTGCTATCAGCTACATGGTGTGAGATTTCAGACAGATAAAGCATAGAAATCTGTTCTGGTTGGTCAGCATGCTGATTGGCGGGGATAGTGCCGGTGAGGGCATGCCCGGGTTCACTGTGTGTCACGCCTAATTGAGCCAATTGGGGCAGGGTAGTGCAACTGGTGGCTGACGGAGCATTGATCTGTTGAATGTTAACGCCTTGTGCCAACAGGATATCGCGGGCCGCCAGCAAGGTATGCATATTAGCGGTCGGCAAGGTCTGGCGCGAGTGGGGGTCATACAGCATGCAAGGGAAGTGTGTTATCCCGACCAGGCGCACGGCTGGCATTTCATTGATGGCAGCAATAGTTACGGGTAAATTTTCTAAGGCGAAACCGGCTTCCTGCCCGGCATACAGTACGTCTCCGGGCTGAGATACTTTCAGCATCAGCGGTTGGATAGTATGTTGGCGGTACGCGGCTTGAGAGATCTCCAGTGCCTTCTCCAACGAGAAAACAGTAATGACCTCTGGCCGCTGGCGCACTATCTCCTCGACCATTGCTGAGGGCGGCTGTACTAAATGACCTACATGAGCGACAGGAATAGCATGGCGGTATAGTTGCCGCGCCTCCTTAAAATCAACCGCGACCATTCCCTGAAAACCACATGCCAGCAGACGGCGGCATAGTTCAGGGTTACGCCCAAATTGTTTACTCATCAGATACAGTTTTATCTGGTACCGACTGGCGGTTTCAACCAGTAGACGGGCATTGGCCTCAGTTTGTTCGACGTCAATAACATAGCTGTCTGGATAAATTTCCCCCTGTTGCCAATATGAGATAGCGGCATCGATTAATTTAGTATTTTGTTTTAAAAGGGTTTTTAAAAACATTTGATGTCCTAAGGGCGCCCGAGGCAGAATTATTTTGCTAAATTATTATTATTTTGAATATTTAGTGAAAAAAGACCCTGATGTTGTTTGTTTAACGATACATCCGCGAAGCTCATTTCAGCGCAGCGGAGGTATGTCACTAGAAAGGTATAGACCGTAAAGGTTCGCGAGTAAATATCCTATTTCGTTTTCTGTCGGTTTTAGTGAAAAATAGGCCAATAAATCCTGATTGATCTCACGGATATAGTAAATTTCTTCACTTTGGGTAATTTCCGCTAATATCGCCGGATCCAGGGCATGGATCTCTTCGCCCCGGCGGGTGCGCATTAATGCATTCGCCATATGGGTAATGGCCATCATGCCCTGCTCACCCCTAACCGGTAGTTGCCAAAAATTCTCTAAGCGGTTGATAACTTGGTCTAAACCTTGACCAATGTCGGTATCGATAACCCCTGATTGACACAGAATATTAAGACGCGCATCAATACAAATTTCCAAAGAGTTGACCTCCTGAAAATGGCTTAGTTTGCAGCCAGGCAAATAATATTAATAGCGAGGCTCTATCTCGCCATTTTGTACTGCCCGCTGATGGTTAAGCAACAATGCCTCATTGATGCCTTTTTCCAGTAATAATTTGATCGGATGGTTATCTGGCCGGATGAGGATCACCGCCTGCGAAGCCTGAATATATCGCTCATCACCTTGTAATTTGATCGCCTGCAAGTGTTCATGAGGAATATCTTCGGCCAGATTCCAGATAGCAGCATCAATATCACCACGGTTAATATGTGCGATACAGTCACTATAAGGTAATTCAACCCGCTCAATGGGTTGGCCAGCAAATTTAATGTCAGTCAGCAAACATTGGTCGGGTGAGCGCGGGTCCAATCCTACCCGCCGAATTTTGTGCTGCTCACCAGGGCGGCAAATAAGCTGGTGGCCGTCCACGTAAGAGCCATTACCCAGATTTAATGCCAGTGACACTTTCCCTTCGTTCAGATAACTTTTCGCTGCCAGATGCGACACGACGGCCATATCGTAGACACCATCTATCAGGCATTCGATACGTACTTCGGCCCCGCGCATATGGGCAAAATAGAGCGGAAGTAGGGTGAATTGTTCCCTTAAGCCGCTGGCCAAGCCTTCATAAAGCTTGGTATAGGGCAGTGGCATGGCGCATACCATATTGCCTAAATCAGCCTGTTGCAGTAACTGCGGCATATTCAGGTCAATAAGCAAGGTACCATTACGGCCTCGACGCTCAACGATGATCGCCCCATCAGCTTCCAGTACTTTTAATGCGTGCTGAACTACACCGACTGAGATACCGAAATCTTCTGATAATTCATCGATGGTTTTAAGTCGATTACCGGGGCGCTCACCAATTAAATAGCGCGCCATGGATACCAATGCCAACCCTTCTTTTTTTATGAATTTCTTACTCATGGTAGGTCAATTCAGCCTTATTTCACTCAGCAATAAAATCTATTACCGAGTAATAAATAGTAAGGGGATAATTGTAGCCACACTATTAATTTTAGTTGTATGGATAGCTAGACATTCATCCGAATGTCTCATCGTGGCAATATTAAGGTAGGATATATGAGATCTGTATCACGTTCTACCAAATTTAAACGTAATAACCAGATGGTTTTTTTAGAACAGAAATAGAGGAGAGGCTGAGCAGCCTCTCGATGATAAATTCAATAGTTAGATGACTTTATGTGGGCCGAAACATTCATAATGTATATGCGCGGATGCTACCCCTTGCGCCAATAACTGGCTGCCAGCATATTGCATAAATGCCAGCGGGCCACAGAAATAATAATGTCTATTGGGATCGGCCGCCAGCCACTGATGTGAACTGAGATCCATCAGCCCTTGGCTGTGATAATCATCACCGGCACGGTCCTGAGCGGTGGGTTCGCGGTACCACACGTGGCGGCTAAGATTCGGCATATTCTGTGCAAGGGTCGCGACTTCATCGGCAAACGCGTGTACCCGGCCATTTTCAGCGGCATGTAGCCAATGTATCGGCGCTGCATGTTGGTTATCATGAAGGGTATTGAGCATACTTAACATTGGCGTCTGGCCGACACCGGCAGAAATCAATGCAACAGGCGTTTCTGGTGAGATATCGAGAAAGAAATCGCCACGAGGGGGAGCGATACGTACACTATCTCCTTCGTGCAGTTGCTGGTGTAAATAGTTAGAAACTGTGCCTTGTTCTTCGCGTTTCACCGCAATACGGTAAGTCTTGCCATTGGGTGCCGCAGTGAGTGAGTATTGGCGGATTTCCTGATATTCAAGTTGTTCATCTTCAATATAAATCCCCAGATATTGCCCCGGTTTGAAATCCAATACCCGGCCACCGTCTTCCGGCGCTAACACAAAGCTGCAAATCACCTCGCTCTGCATCTCTTTTTTAATGATACGAAAACGGCGTAAGGTCCGCCAGCCACCGGTGCTGGCCTCTCCCTGCTGATAAATCTGACTTTCTCGCTGAATAAAAACATCTGCCAACACACCATAGGCCTTACCCCAGGCATCTAACACTTCTTGGCCGGGGGAGAACATCTCATCCAGAGTGCTGATCAGATGATGGCCGACAATGGCATAGTGCTCAGGTTGAATATTCAGGCTGGTATGTTTCTGAGCAATACGCTCAACAGCGGGCAGTAGTGCAGCCAAATTATCGATATTGGCTGCATAGGCGCAAATCGCATTAAACAGAGCTTCACGCTGATCGCCATTAAACTGATTACTCATATTGAAAATGTGCTTCAGCTCAGGGTTGTGCTCAAACATGCGATCATAAAAATGTGCAGTGAGTTTGGGGCCGGTGGCTGCAAGTAACGGAATGGTGGACTGAACGGTAGCGATGGTTTGGTTATCTAGCATGGTGTGCTCCTTATTCCCGTGGTACTCGGCGTCACAGCGGTTTTGTTACTCGGCCCATCTACGAGCCTCGCTGTCACGCTAATTACTTTGGGTATTATAGTGTGTAAATCAATACATGTATTTTAAATGCATCTTATAGATTGCACCCTAATTTGTAAATGCAGATTCCACTTATAAGGGATTACCTTGACGTGTCAGCTCACAGAATGTGAAAAAATCACATGATGAATATGAGGATAATTCCGTTGCACTGGATGAAGTCTGAACAGGTCAAAGCCTTACGCAGTCTGAAGCCAATCGTTTGCGTAAAAACCTCTGTCAAGACCTATCTTACCGGGGGGGAAACAGTTTACACTGTGGGCTAGAACCCAAACGGGTAGCCCACTAGGTATAACTTGTTAGCTAAGTCAGGAGAGCCGGATGTTAAAGCGTGAAATGAACATTGCCGATTATGATGCAGATTTATGGCGTGCAATGGAGCAAGAAGTGGTGCGCCAGGAAGAGCACATTGAGCTGATTGCCTCTGAGAACTACACCAGCCCGCGTGTTATGCAGGCGCAAGGTTCTCAGTTGACGAATAAATATGCTGAAGGTTATCCAGGCAAACGTTACTACGGTGGCTGTGAGTATGTTGACGTTGTTGAGCAACTGGCCATTGACCGTGCTAAGGCGTTGTTCGGTGCCGATTACGCTAACGTTCAGCCACATTCCGGTTCTCAGGCAAACGTCTCTGTTTACTCTGCATTGCTGCAACCCGGTGATACTGTATTGGGGATGAACCTGGCCCATGGCGGCCACCTGACCCACGGCTCACCGGTTAACTTCTCCGGTAAACTGTACAATATCGTACCTTACGGTATCGATGAATCTGGTCAGATTGATTATGAAGATCTGGCGCGTCAGGCCGAAATTCATAAACCAAAAATGATTATCGGTGGCTTCTCCGCTTATTCCGGTATCGTTGATTGGGCAAAAATGCGTGAAATCGCTGATAGCATCGACGCATGGTTCTTTGTCGATATGGCTCACGTAGCAGGTCTGGTTGCTGCTGGCGTTTATCCTAACCCAGTTCCACATGCACATGTCGTTACCACGACCACGCACAAAACATTGGCTGGCCCACGTGGCGGTTTGATCTTGGCGAAAGGCGGTGATGAAGATCTGTACAAGAAACTGAACTCTTCTGTTTTCCCTGGTAACCAGGGTGGCCCATTGATGCATGTTATTGCCGGTAAAGCGGTAGCATTGAAAGAAGCCATGGAGCCTGAGTTCAAAATTTACCAGCAACAAGTAGTTAACAATGCCAAAGCGATGGTGTCAGTGTTCCAGGAGCGCGGCTATAAAGTGGTTTCTGGTGGTACTGAGAACCACCTGTTCCTGTTGGATCTGGTGGATAAAGAGATCACCGGTAAAGACGCCGATGCCGCTTTGGGCCGTGCGAATATTACCGTGAACAAAAACAGCGTACCTAATGATCCAAGAAGTCCGTTTGTGACTTCAGGCGTGCGTATCGGTAGCCCAGCGATTACCCGCCGTGGCTTCAAAGAAGCGGAATCTCGCGAACTGGCTGGCTGGATGTGTGATGTGTTGGATAACATCAACGATGAAGCAACCATTGAGCGCGTGAAACAGAAAGTACTGGCTATCTGCGCCCACTTACCGGTTTACGCATAATATTGCTGGATATCGTTAAGCTGTAATGAAAACCCGCGAATGCGGGTTTTTTTATATCTGATATTGATATCTGTAGCGTGAATGTAACGATGCGATAGCGGCCGCGCAATCTGTTGTTACTTTGTAAATTACCCTATTTAAATGTGAAGCTCATCTCAAACTGTATGTTTGCATAATTACAACGTTGCCAGCGGAAGAGGCCTCTGTCACAGTATCGGGCTGAGCCTGGAGGGATTCATGGTATTGCAATCAACACGTTGGCTGTCGCTCAGCTATTTCACCTATTTTTTTTCTTATGGCATTTTCCTGCCTTTTTGGGGCATCTGGTTACAAGGGGAAGGCATTCCACCGGAAACCATTGGTATCTTGCTGGGTGCCGGTTTAATCTCCCGTTTCCTTGGCAGTCTGATCATTGCCCCCAGCGTCAAAGATCCTTCTCATCTGGTGACAGCAATCCGAATTTTGGCACTACTGACATTGGCCTTTGCGGTGGGTTTTTGGTTTGGTAATGGTTGGGCCTGGTTGATGGTGGTTATTGCGGGTTTTAACCTGTTTTTTGGCCCACTAGTGCCACTGACCGATGCGTTGGCAGCCACCTGGCAGAAACAGATAACCATGGATTACGGCAAGGTCCGGCTGTGGGGGTCACTGGCTTTTGTTATCGGTTCGGCATTGACCGGTAAGCTGGTCTCTGTTTGGGGCCACACGGCTATTCTCTATAGCCTGACTTTCGGTATCGCCGCCATGTTACTCGGGGCGCTCCTCAAACCCAGTATTATGCCGCAGGGTGAGATTAAACATCGTAATGTTGTCGCCACCCACTGGAAAGTATTACTGTCTGAGCCACAGGTCTGGCGTTTTTTACTCTGCGTGACCCTATTACAAGGTGCGCATGCCGGTTATTACAGTTTTAGCTCTATTTACTGGAAAGATGCTGGTTATTCCGCCGCCACCATTGGTTATTTATGGTCGTTGGGCGTGGTCGCTGAGATTCTGGTGTTCGCATTTAGCAATGTACTATTTCGCCGCTGGACTGCCCGCAGCTTATTACTGCTTTCGGCGATCACCGGGATAGTGCGCTGGAGCTTAATGGCATCAACCACCGAATTGCCGTGGTTGATCTTGATTCAGATTTTACATTGTGGCTCGTTTACTGTCTGCCACTTGGCAGCCATGCGTTTTATTGCCGCGCGACGTGGGCCGGATGTGATCCGTTTACAGTCAGTTTATTCTGCACTGGCGATGGGCGGTGGAATTGCGGTCATGACGGTGATCTCCGGTTTCCTGTTTGAGCATTATCAGGGAGGGGTGTTCTGGGTTATGGCATTGATTGTGATCCCGGCACTGTTTATTCGCCCTCGGGTAGTGCCGAGTCAGCCAGAGTCTGCCAGTTAAGGCAGCTCCAACACACTGCGTAACTGCTTGTTTTGTTGCTCAGTGAGCGGTAGTAGTACCTGAATCAGCGGGGGCGTTGATTCAGGTTGCCGTACGGCATACGGTGTGAGCACCACAGTAGTACCGGGCGGGGCACCCGATTGCAGATAAACGTCGTGGGGCAAATATTTAATATGTAATGGCAGTAAGGTTAACTCACGTACCTGCTGTTCCACTTGCTCTTCCAATTCTGGGTTATTCCGCGTCAGCAGTAAAATCTGCTTTTCCTGTAATGCATTTTCCTGCATCAGCCAGGCACCAAAGCTAATGGCAATCAGACCGACTTCGTCGACAGAAAATTGAATCTGATATTCCTGTTCAAAAGTAGCCAGCGCCTGTCGCGTGGTTCGTAACAGCCGCGGGTATTTTTGGATAACTTCTTCCAACAAAGAATTATCAATCCCGATATTGAAATAACAGCGCTCAATTGCGGGAGCGAGATGGGCAAAAAGTTGGCTGATAAGTGCTTCATTGCTACTGAGTGTCATCCCCGAAAGTTGCTGAAAATGCGTGATCAATTGGTGAATGGCGTTGATTAGACGGGCATCTTCCGCTGATTGAGTGCTGTGATAGCTGTGTGCTTTAATCATCGTTAGCATCAGAATCAGCATATCCCGTTCAACTCTATTCAGCGCATGACCTAATAACGGATTAAATGAATCAAACAAGCTGTCAGCCGCCGCCAGTGCGGGTTTGCATTCTAACCACTGTTGCTGAGTGGGTGATAATTCCGGCAACACCTGCTGTCGATTTTCCCAAGCACAATAAGCCAAATACAGTTGTAAAAACTGACGGTCTTTTTCATTTAACTGTCGACTGAGATGGGGTTCACATTGGCTGATTATCTGTGGCAGATGCTGCGATAGCACCGTGTTATCCCATGACAAAGCCTGATACAGGTGGGGAGCAAACTGGTTCTCAACGAAATGCGGGCAATAGCGTAACCCACGCCGTAGCCAATGAATTAGGCACAGCCTTTTATCAAGATGGCTACCGTGAATCAGACAACTATCGTCACTATCGGCGCTAAGCTGCAAATGGTAGAAACGCTGGATTTCATTAGCAACCTCGGTTATATCTTGCCGGGTAGTCGCTAGCCCGACGCCATTGAATTGGCTGATGGTGTCCAGTTGTACTTTGTGTGCAGGCATGAATAGCATCAGCACCATATGGCAGCGTCGTTGTTGACCGGATAGCGGTTGATCGGATAACTGGGGCACAGAGGGAGTGTCCAAGCTCATATAACCTTCCGTGATGAATGTGTTGTTGTTTATCAGGCTTAAGCATAGCAAAAGAGATTCTATTCGGTTTAGTGGGGCTCTGGGCTTTTACATCGACTTATAACTTACATCACAGTTTTCCCCGCAGTGCTTGAGCTATAGGGTCGTTAGCTGACTGCCTGCCGGTAACACCAATGACTTTTGGCACATCATAAAATATCTAAGGATTGATTAATGTGTGATATGTTATACTATAACAATATGATGGTTAAACGACTGATAGCTTTGCTGCTGGCGGGGGGGATTTTTGTTTATAGCCAGTTGGCGCAGGCCCATCCGCACAGTTTTATTGATATGGATGCCACTTTCGTTAGCGATAAACAGATGCTGGTGGGGATGAAAATGGTATGGACTATGGATGAAATCACATCTGCCGATCTGTTATATGATGCAGAAAATGCCAAAAGTGACTCTGAAATCTGGAAAAAACTGGCGGCTGAAGTGATGGCTAATGTGCTGGGGCAGCATTATTTCACCGATATTTATCGTGACGGTAAACCGGTGAAATATAAAAACTTACCAACAGAGTATCACTTATCCCGCAAGGGGCATCAGGCAGTTTTAGAGTTTATTTTGCCACTGGCAGAACCCCAACCGTTGGCGGGGAAGCCTTTCATCATCTCCACTTACGACCCGACCTATTTTGTTGACATGACCTATGGGGGCAACAAGGCGGTAAGGTTATCAACTGACATGGAGAAAAGTTGCCAGTTAACCTTATTTACCCCAGATCCCAATGCTTCGTTACAAGCGTATGCATTATCGTTGGATAAAAGTGATTCGCCAGGAGAAGACATGGAACTAGGAAAACAGTTTGCACAGCGGGTTACCGTACAATGTCAGTAGGTATCACGGCAGTTTCACGCCCCCGGCACTGGCTGATAAATTTATGGCCGCTAATACTGTTTTTACTGATCTTAGCCGGTGCAGCCCAGCTGGCATGGCTTTATTGGCCTGAGATGCTTTTCAAAACAGTCGTTTGGCAGAAAAGCATGCATCAGCAGATGGCCCAATTACTGCAACAAGTTAAAGCTAATCCCCATCAGACCGGTTTTACATTGATGATGTTTAGCCTGATTTATGGCGTATTGCATGCAATGGGGCCGGGGCATGGCAAAGTGGTGATTGTCACTTATTTGGCGACCCATCCGGCACAATTAAAAGAGAGTCTGAAGCTAACTTTTGCCGCCTCACTATTGCAAGGTGGTGTGGCTATCTTGTTGGTAACGTTACTGCTGGGTGTTTTACAACTCTCATCACGGTATTTGCATCAAAGCAGTTTCTGGTTGGAGAAGGGCAGTTTTCTGCTGGTTATCGCACTGGGGGTTTTGCTGTGTTTACGGGCCTTAAAGCGTCTTTATCAGCAGATTAAACTGCTCAAACCGCAAAAAGTCAGCATCCAACGTATACAACCGTTGCCTGCCAACCATGTTCATAGTGACCATTGTGGTTGTGGGCATCGCCATCTCCCTAGTGCTCAAGAGCTACAAGCTGGTGATGACTGGCGCACTCGTCTGGCGATTGTTCTGGCGATGGGGATGCGGCCCTGTTCCGGCGCGATTATGGTGCTGTTATTTGCCAAAGTGATCGGCGTCTACGGGTGGGGGATTTTGTCAGCGATAGCGATGGCAATCGGAACATCCCTGACCATTTCGCTACTGGCGCTGTTTGTCCATTATGCGCGGCGTCTGGCGGTGTACTTAAGCCGTAATCGTGCACCGGTAGCCTGGGGGGCTATTGCGTGGTCTACTCTGGCATTAACCGGCGGGATTATTCTGCTGTTTGCCGGTGTGCTGCTCTATCTTTCTAGTCAGCCGGAGTTTATCGGCGGCATACGGCCCTTTGGCCGCTAAAGTTAACAATGAAAAAAGCCAGTCAGGATTAGCCGACTGGCTTTTTTTATATGGCTGGATGCGTATATACCCTATAGATTTCAAGGTGTAGGAAGGCGGCAAACAAGAGAACCCCGATGAGCTTACTCGAGTAAGTGATTCGGGTGAACGAGAGCAGCCAACACACCTGCAATTTGAAAGATGACGGGTATATGATATTAACGTTTCAATGCATCACTAATCTCATCGCTCATCGCTTGAACGATAGATTTAACAATACGTGGATTACCGGCTACGATATTGCCAGAACTGAAATGGTTATGACCGCCAGCAAAGTCAGTCACGATACCGCCAGACTCACGTACCAACAGTTCGCCACCAGCAAAATCCCATGGCTTCAGACCAATCTCAAAGAAACCGTCAACACGGCCAGCGGCCACATAAGCCAGATCCAGCGCCGCTGAACCGGTGCGACGAAAATCTGCACACTGTTCAAACAGTTTACCCACCACGCGCAGATAAGCTGGCGCATGTTGTTTTACTTTGAATGGGAAGCCGGTCGCCAGAATAGTGCCGTCTAAATCTTTAGCATTGGTGCCGCGCAGACGATAACCGTTTAATTGCGCGCCCTGACCACGGGTGGCTGTAAACAATTCGTTACGCATTGGGTCATAAACGACTGCCACTTCGGTACGGCCTTTGATGCGTACAGCGATAGAAACAGCGAAATGAGGGAGGCGTTTGATGAAGTTGGTAGTGCCATCCAGTGGATCAATAACCCATTGTACATCATCGTCTTCACCAACCAACTCACCGCACTCTTCACCAATAATGGTGTGTTTTGGGTAAGATTTACGGATGACCTCGACAATCAGGCGCTCTGCATCACGGTCTACATTAGTAACAAAGTCGTTAGTCCCTTTCTGGCTCGCTTCGACAGCGTCCGGGGTTTCATAATTTTTGGCAATCAGGTTACCGGCCTTACGCGCAGCGCGTATGGCGATAGTCAGCATCGGATGCATGGGTATCTTCCACTAGGATGTTAAAGAACGAGAAACGGGGCGCAGTATAGCAGGGGTTCTGATAAATGCCTATACCCGTCACCCTTCAAGATGCAGAGGTGTTGGCTGCCCTTATTTGCCCTGGTCACTTAGTTATCTAAGCTCCCAGGGACTCACTCGGTTGCCGCCTGCCTGCAACTCGAAGTAGCTTGGGTATATGTCTGTGTTAAGATATGGCGATTCCCCGTTATCTTCAGAGTTTGTATGCTACACAATATTCGTATCGTTTTGGTCGAAACCTCGCACACCGGCAATATGGGTTCAACAGCCAGAGCCATGAAAACCATGGGATTAACCAACTTGTATCTGGTTAACCCTTTAGTCAAACCCGATTCGCAGGCGATTGCGCTATCTGCCGGCGCCAGTGATGTCATTGGTAATGCTACTATTGTCGATACTTTAGATGAAGCATTGGCTGGGTGTAGTCTGGTTGTCGGTACCAGTGCCCGTTCACGCACCTTGCCTTGGCCAATGTTAGAGCCGCGTGAATGTGGTGTGCGCAGCGCCCACGAAGCAGAACATGCTCCGGTTGCATTGGTATTTGGCCGCGAGCGGGTAGGGCTGACGAATGATGAACTACAGAAATGCCATTATCATGTGGCGATCCCGGCAAACCCCGAATACAGTTCATTAAATTTGGCGATGGCGGTACAAATTTTAGCCTATGAAGTGCGGGTAGCATTCCTTGATCGCCAGCCGGCTGCGGCACCGGTAATAGAAGAAGAGGAAGCTCCTTATCCTTTGGTAGATGATCTGGAGCGCTTTTATCTGCATTTGGAGCAGGTGTTATCCCATACTGGTTTTATCCGACAGGCACATCCAGGCCAGATTATGAGTAAATTGCGCCGTCTGTTTACCCGTGCACGCCCAGAGGCTCAAGAGCTAAATATCTTGCGCGGTATGCTGACATCCATTGAAAAACAGGATAAATACCCACAGCATGATGCGGGTGAAAGTGCGTTAGATAACAAAAAATAAGGTTTTATATCAATTGGTTATTATTAAAATCCTGCCATATTATTCAAAATGGAATAGGTTAATAATACTTGAGTAAATTACTAGGTTAAATAGTTGACTAAAACAGTCAAGAATGTCAGAATTCTGGCTTGTTTTCACCAACAGGTAATTTTAGCTATGAGACTGACATCCAAAGGCCGTTATGCCGTGACCGCCATGCTTGATGTGGCATTACATTCCCAGGACGGGCCAGTTCCTCTGGCAGATATTTCTGAACGCCAAGGGATCTCATTATCCTATTTGGAACAACTGTTTTCACGGTTACGCAAAAATGGCTTAGTTGCCAGCGTTCGTGGTCCAGGTGGCGGTTACCTGCTGGGCAAAGATGCATCAGCAATCGCGGTAGGTGCAGTAATCACCGCCGTAGACGAATCTGTCGATGCTACCCGTTGTCAGGGTAAAGAAGGCTGTCAGGGCGGTGATCGTTGCCTGACTCACACCTTGTGGCGTGATCTGAGTGAGCGCATCAGCAGCTTCCTCAACAATATTACGCTGGCAGAGCTGGTGAATAACCAAGATATCCTAGAGGTTGCGGATCGTCAGAATAACGATACGCGCCGTACGGCTAATGGCCGACCGCAAGAGACGATTAACGTCAATCTGCGCGCATAAGCAGAATCTGCGGAATTTTACGTTTTGGAAGTGATGTACGGAGCATAAGAGCAATGACCGAATCAAAAATAAAGACACCGATCTATCTGGATTATGCAGCAACCACCCCGGTAGACCCTCGTGTCGCTGAAAAAATGATGCAGTATCTGACTCTGGACGGTATTTTCGGTAACCCCGCCTCGCGTTCTCATAAGTTCGGTTGGCAGGCAGAAGAAGCCGTTGATATTGCACGTAATGATATTGCTGCTCTGGTAGGTGCTGACCCTCGTGAGATTGTCTTCACCTCCGGTGCAACTGAGTCTGATAACCTCGCAATAAAAGGTGCGGCTAATTTCTATCAAAAGAAAGGCAAGCACATCATCACCTGTAAAACCGAACATAAAGCGGTGCTGGATACCTGTCGTCAACTGGAGCGTGAAGGCTTCGACGTGACTTATCTGGCACCACAGTCAAACGGTATTATCGACCTGAAACAGCTTGAAGCGGCCATGCGTGAAGACACCATTTTGGTCTCTATCATGCACGTGAATAATGAAATCGGTGTGGTGCAGGATATCGCTGAAATCGGCGAAATGTGCCGCAGTCGCGGGATCATTTTCCACGTCGATGCAACGCAAAGTGTTGGTAAATTACCGATTGATCTGAGCAAACTGAAAGTTGATTTGATGTCCTTCTCAGCCCATAAAGTTTATGGTCCGATGGGCATTGGCGCGCTGTTTGTTCGCCGTAAACCACGCATTCGCATCGAAGCACAACAGCACGGTGGTGGTCATGAGCGTGGTATGCGCTCAGGCACCTTGCCAGTCCATCAGATAGCCGGTATGGGTGAAGCTTACCGTATCGCCAAAGAAGAGATGGAAAGCGAAGCTGCGCGTCTGCGCTCACTGCGCCTGCGTTTGTGGAATGGTTTGAAAGATATCGAAGAAGTTTACCTGAATGGCGATTTAGAGAATGGCGCACCTGGCATTCTGAACATTAGCTTCAACTATGTTGAAGGTGAGTCGCTGATCATGGCACTGAAAGATCTGGCTGTTTCATCAGGTTCAGCCTGTACCTCCGCAAGTCTGGAACCTTCTTATGTGTTGCGTGCGTTGGGGATGAACGACGAACTGGCTCACAGTTCAATTCGTTTCTCTCTGGGGCGTTTCACCACTCAAGAAGAGGTAGACTACGCCATTGCACTGGTGCGTAAATCTATTGGCCGTCTGCGTGATTTGTCCCCGTTATGGGATATGTTCAAACAGGGCGTGGATATCAGCAGCATTGAATGGTCTCACCATTAATTCCAGACTTTAAGACTCAGGAGTAATCACATGGCTTACAGCGAAAAAGTAATCGATCATTACGAAAATCCACGCAACGTCGGTTCATTCGACAACGCAGACCCTACTATTGGTAGTGGCATGGTTGGCGCACCCGCTTGTGGTGATGTCATGAAATTGCAGATCAAAGTCAACGAAGCCGGTATTATTGAAGATGCTCGTTTCAAGACTTATGGTTGCGGTTCAGCCATTGCTTCCAGCTCTCTGGTAACTGAATGGATGAAGGGCAAATCTCTCGATCAGGCTGAAGCGATCAAAAATACTCAAATCGCTGAAGAACTGGAGTTACCGCCAGTCAAAATTCACTGCTCGATTCTGGCAGAAGATGCCATTAAAGCAGCTATCGCCGACTACAAAAGCAAACATACTGCCAAGTAGTTGTAACATAGGTTATCAATTGTTAGCAGAGTTGAGGAAGGTGTATGTCGATATCAATCAGCGACAGTGCTGCACAACGGGTCAGTGCCTTTTTAAATCACCGTGGTAAAGGCTTGGGTCTGCGCTTGGGCGTAAGGACATCGGGCTGCTCTGGTATGGCATATGTACTCGAATTTGTTGATGAAATGAACGACGATGACGTCATTTTTGAAGACAAAGGTGTGAAAGTGATCATCGACGGCAAAAGCATGGTCTATCTTGATGGCACCGAATTAGATTTCGTCAAGGAAGGGCTGAACGAAGGCTTTAAGTTTAACAATCCGAATGTCTCAAGTGAGTGCGGATGTGGTGAAAGCTTTAACGTCTGACTCCTGTTTTTGTTTCTACCTCAGGCACTTGTGCTTCATACAGCTCTCTTGCATAACAAGAGGGCTGTATAATATTTGCTAAGTCATCACTATATTCCAGAGCATGCTATGGATTACTTCACATTGTTCGGGCTGCCGCCCCGCTATCTGGTTGACGGCAACCAACTCACTACCCGCTATCAGGAATTACAACGTCAATTCCACCCTGACCGTTTTGCTAACCAGCCTGAACGCGAGCGTTTAGCCTCGTTGCAACAAGCCGCAACCATCAATGACGCTTACCAAACCCTCAAGCATCCGTTAAAACGTGCCGAGTATATGTTATCTTTGCAGGGTTTTGATTTAGGCAATGAACAGCACACCATGCGTGATACTGCGTTTCTGATAGAGCAGTTGGAACTGCGTGAAGAGCTTGATGAGATTGAACGCAAACCCGATGCTGAAACGCAGCTTGCTGCATTCGGTAGCCGCTTAGCATTGATGACACAAACGCGCAGTCAGCAAATGGTGGAGCAACTGGATAAGCAACAGTGGGAACTGGCGGCTGATACTGTGCGTAAATTGCGTTTTTTGGATAAGTTACAACAGCAGGTTGAACAACTTGAAGAGCGCCTGTTTGATGACTTTTCCTGAGTGCCTGATAAGGTAATGAAATTGTATCTAATTGATAAGAATAAATAAAATTCAATTTATTGATGACTGCAATGCCCAGCTACTTCTTATTAGGGCGCGTCACTAACGTTTTTATATGCTCTAAATAATTCGAGTTGCAGGAAGGCGGCAAGTGAATGAGTCCCGATGAATTGACGGGTGTCAATGATTCCGGTGACAAATCTGCCGGGAGCAGATTTGAACGCTGCTCGCAGCGGCCTCGTAGAGGCGAGGCCTATGGATGGGCCGAGTAACGAACGTAGCCAACGAATATGCAGCTTGAAGTATGACGAGTATAGATTGATGGAAGCTCAACATGGCCTTATTACAAATTAGTGAGCCTGGTTTAACTGCGCAGCCGCATCAACGTCGGCTGGCCGCAGGCATAGACTTAGGTACGACCAATTCATTGGTCGCCACCGTGCGTAGCGGTAAAGCACAAACGCTGGTTGATGAGCAACAGCGGGATCTTTTGCCCTCAGTGGTTCATTATCAAGCAAATAGTATTGATGTTGGTTGGAATGCCCGCAATTTGGCGGCATTGGACCCAGTCAATACCATCAGTTCAATTAAACGTATGATAGGTCGCTCTTTGGCAGATATCGTACAGCGCTATCCTAATCTGCCTTACCAATTCCAGCCCAGCGAAAATGGCTTGCCGATGATCCAGACTGCCAGCGGGTTGGTGAATCCGATCCAGGTGTCTGCTGATATTCTTAAAGTATTGTCTGCACGTGCCCAAGCGGCACTGAGTGGTGATCTGGATGGTGTCGTGATCACTGTGCCGGCGTATTTTGATGACGCTCAGCGTCAGGGTACCAAAGATGCGGCACGTCTGGCGGGGCTACATGTATTACGTCTGCTTAATGAGCCGACCGCAGCGGCAATTGCCTATGGCCTGGATTCAGGTCAGGAAGGGGTGATTGCCGTTTATGATCTTGGCGGTGGCACCTTTGATATCTCTATTTTGCGTTTGAGCCGTGGTGTGTTCGAAGTGTTGGCAACCGGTGGTGATTCTGCCCTGGGGGGCGATGACTTTGACCATCTATTAGCCGATTGGCTGCGTGAACGAGCAGGTATTGACTCCCGTGATGATCATGGTATTCAGCGGCAATTACTTGATGCAGCGATCGCGGCTAAAATCGCGTTGAGTGACGCCGAGGTTGTAGATGTCTCTGTTGCTGGCTGGCAGGGGCAAATAACCCGTGGGCAGTTTGAATCGCTGATTGCAGCGTTAATCAAACGGACATTAATGTCTTGTCGCCGTGCGTTGAAAGATGCCGCAGTGACTCCTGATGAGGTGCTGGAAGTGGTGATGGTTGGTGGTTCAACCCGTGTGCCGCTGGTGCGTGAGCAAGTCGGGCAATTCTTTGGCCGCACGCCGCTAACCTCGATTGATCCCGATAAAGTTGTGGCAATCGGTGCCGCCATCCAGGCCGATATTTTAGTGGGTAATAAGCCCGATAGTGACATGCTGCTGCTTGACGTTATCCCGCTCTCATTGGGGCTGGAAACCATGGGCGGCCTGGTGGAAAAAGTTATTCCGCGCAATACCACTATTCCAGTGGCCCGCGCGCAGGAGTTCACCACCTTTAAAGATGGGCAGAGTGGGATGAACATCCATGTGCTGCAAGGCGAGCGTGAATTGGTGCAAGATTGTCGTTCATTAGCCCGCTTTACCTTGCGTGGCCTACCGCCACTCCCTGCAGGTGGTGCGCATATTCGTGTTACTTTCCAGGTAGATGCTGACGGTTTATTGAGTGTTACCGCGATGGAGAAGTCCACCGGTGTTGAGGCATCGATTCAGGTTAAGCCATCCTATGGACTATCTGATGATGAAATTGCCAATATGATTAAAGATTCGATGGCGAATGCGCAAAGTGATGTCAGTGCGCGTAAGTTAGCGGAACAACAGGTCGAAGCATCCCGTGTGCTGGAGAGTTTACAAGGCGCATTGGCAGAAGATGCAGCATTACTCAGTGAGCAAGAAAGTACCGCTATCGCTCAGGCGATGGCCTTATTACAGCAGCAGATGCAGGGTAACGACCCACACGCAATCGAAGCTGCGATCAAAGCGTTAGATGCGCAAACGCAAGATTTTGCTGCGCGCCGGATGGATGCTTCCATTCGCCGTGCGTTGGCTGGTCATTCAGTGGATGAGGTTTAATCATGCCCAAAATAGTATTTCTGCCCCATAAAGACCTTTGCCCGGATGGTGCAGTACTGGAAGCAACCCAAGGTGAGACGATACTCGACGTTGCCTTGCGCAATGGGATCGATATTGAGCATGCCTGTGAGAAATCCTGTGCCTGCACCACCTGCCACTGCGTGGTGCGTGAAGGGTTCGATTCCTTACCAGAAAGCAGTGAGTTGGAAGATGATATGTTGGATAAAGCCTGGGGTCTGGAGCCGGAGAGTCGCCTGAGCTGCCAAGCCAGAGTGACCGACGAAGACTTGGTAGTTGAGATCCCGCGTTATACCATTAACCATGCGCGGGAGCATTGATATGGGCTTAACGTGGCAAGATACTCGGGAAATCGGTGAAGCACTCTACGACAGATTCCCGGATACCGATCCGAAAACTGTGCGTTTTACCGATATGCATCAATGGATTTGCTCTCTGGAAGATTTTGACGACGATCCGCAGAAATCGAATGAAAAAGTGCTAGAGGCCATTCTATTAGTGTGGTTGGATGAGTTTGAGTGAGTATCGTAGGGTCGCGAAAGCGGCCTTTTTTGTACCTGATCTGATACCTTATACAAAGAAATATTATTGGGTCCGCCGCAGTCAACACAGGGCTGCGTATAACTAGCTGAATAACAGCAAAAAATAATAACGAGGTAATAATGACAACAGAATTGATGCAAGTATCCCTGTCGCATAATCCGGCAGATGCCCGTTGGGGCGAGAAAGCGCTGTTGAGTACCGATGCTGAAGGGATGACTATCCACCTGACGGACAACGGTCAATTAGGTGCGATTCAACGTGCTGCGCGCAAAATAGATGGGCAGGGAATTAAGCACATAAAACTGGCTGGCGAGGGCTGGGGGTTGGAGCAAAGTTGGGCATTTTGGCAAGGGTTCCGTGGGCCAAAAGGTCAGCGCAGCGTGGAGTGGGCAGAACTGCCAGAGAACGAAAAAACTGAACTGAAACAACGCATAAAAATTATCGATTGGGTGCGCGACACGATCAACGCACCGGCGGAAGACTTAGGTCCAGAGCAATTGGCTAAAAATGCCATTGATTTGATGTGTGCCGTCTCGTGCGATGCGGTCAGTTACCGTATTACCAAAGGCGAAGATCTACGCGAGCAGGGTTATGCTGGGATCTATACCGTGGGTCGTGGATCTGATCGTGCACCGGTATTGCTGGCCTTGGATTATAACCCAACCGGTAATCCTGATGCGCCGGTAATGGCCTGTCTGGTAGGTAAAGGAATTACATTTGATTCCGGCGGTTACAGCCTGAAGCAGAGTGCGTTCATGGACTCGATGAAATCCGATATGGGCGGTGCAGCCACCGTGACGGGAGCCTTGGCCCTGGCGGCGGCGCGTGGCTTGAAACAGCGTGTGAAGTTGTATCTGTGTTGTGCCGACAATATGGTTAGCGGTAATGCCTTTAAACTGGGTGATATTATCCGTTACCGCAATGGTAAAACTGTAGAAATCATGAATACCGATGCTGAAGGGCGTCTGGTACTGGCTGATGGCCTGATTGATGCCGCTGAACAAAACGCACCGCTGATTATAGATGCTGCCACTTTAACCGGTGCGGCCAAAACGGCATTGGGTAACGACTACCATGCTCTGTTCAGCTTTGATGATGAACTGGCACAAGCGCTGCTGAACAGCGCGCAAAGTGAACATGAACCTTTCTGGCGTTTACCGCTGGCGGAATTCCATCGCAGCCAGTTGCCATCTAACTTTGCTGAATTGAATAATGTGGCGGGCGCTGCCTACAGTGCGGGTGCCAGTACTGCCGCCGCATTCCTGTCGCATTTTGTGAAAAACTACCAACAAGGTTGGCTCCATATTGACTGCTCTGCCACTTACCGTAAAAGTGCGGTTGAACAATGGTCTGCCGGTGCTACAGGTTTAGGTGTTCGTACCATTGCTAATTTGTTGTTGGCGAAAGCAAAACAGTAAGTTTGGTGAATGAAGGGGCTAGCACACCCACGGGCACTCCGGCGGCTCATGCCGCTACGACCCGAACGGCGCGCTTCCCCTTCGTTTGGCTTTGTAAGCTACTAATGGGGCGCATTTACGTCCCTTTGTTCGATCTGCTTGACGTTTTTCGGAGTACAAGATGAGTTTGCTACAACCACCTGCCGATGATAACCATGATCACCACCATGATGAGGACCAGAGTCTGGAGTCGTTGCTAAAATTGGCGGCAACTGAGTCAATTTATCGCACTGCTTTTTTCCGCACGTTACTGGACGCCACGGTGTTAGTGCTGGTGGCCGGCTCAGAACCGGGCGGTGAGGATAGCGAGATGACCTTCACTGCGGGCAATGGGGTCAATATTCTGCATTGGGAAAAGCAGGATGGTGAATCAGTTATTCCTTTCTTCAGTTCGCCAGAAGTATTGCAACAGGCGCTGAGCCAGGCTGAGGATGAGCAAACTGACCTCGAAAAGCAGCCTTTTGTTGCTATGCCAGTACGAGTGTTATTTGAAATGACACAGGGTGCACATCTGTTCCTGAACCCGAAATCAGAACATGGCAAAGAGTTTTGGCCGCAAGAAGTGGCGATGCTATTGGAAAATGGCGGTTTAGCCCAACCGGCTGAAATGATGGTGGATAAAGAGAGCCAAATCTTGTTGGGCCAGCCGGAAGAGTATCCGGCGGCGATGGTTGATGCGTTGATCCAACTGTTCAGCCAGCGCAAACCGGTGCGGCGTGCTTTTCTAGCATTGATGCATGATAAAAGTGTGGATGAGCAAGCTAACTTACTGATTGGGTTAGAAGTGGATGGTTCGCCCGAAGAGATAGACCAGCTAATTCAGGAAGCGGGCAATGTGGCCAGTGACCATGCACCGGATGATCGCCCGGTCGATTTCTGTCTGGTTAATGAGAAAGAGCGTGGGGTAAGCCACTATCTGATGACCCATACGCAGGCGTTTTATCAGCGCCGCTGGGGCAGTTGGCTGAGAAATGTGATTCCCTCGACCAGCCATTAACTCGCTGTTGGCGGGTCAGGTTAGCTAGATATAGGAAAGGGAGCCGTAACAGGCTCCCTTTTTTGACACACCATTCTCATTGCTACATGAAGAACTTAACGTGTTATTTAGAAGGTGTAAGCAACGCCCATATTAATGGTCATTGGGGTCGCAATGTTTTTACCTTTAGAGACTTTCACTTCAGAACCGATTGACAGGTTAGAGGTCAGGTTTACATTGACCCCCACACCTGCGTTAGCTCGGGTCCCTTTCAGGCTGTTATCAAACATTTCGTTGTTAACCATCACCTTGTTGCTGGCCATCAGGTCATGATCCACTGAGAAGATAGCGTAAGGCTTAATTTCAGTACCACCATTCAACACAAAGCGATAACCGGTGTTCATCCCCAAAGTACTAGTGGTAGAACGTGCGCCTTGGCTCTGTGCTTCCATGCCGTTAGACAGTTGGTACTGGCTCTTGCCGGAGCTAAAGGTGTTCAGCGCGACATAAGGAGAGATATACATCTCATTGATATTGATATGTTTACCTACCTTCATGGCCAGACCCAGACCGGAGAAGTTAGTATTGCCGGTGGCGCTGCCGCCTTTAGCAGTCACACTGAGGTTCTGTTTAAACTGGTTAGTTTTCAGCACACCATTAATGTAATAACCGCTGTTAGCCAAATATTGCGCGTAAGCACCCAATGAGTTGCTTTCCACACTGCCGCTGCTCTGGTAATCAGATTTGATATTTGAGCTGCTGTAGCTGGCGAAGCTACCGATACTGAATACGGCATTACCTAAATCAATGGCTTTATCGCCACCTAAAGTCATGCCATTCAACTTCTGGTTGAAGTTGGCTGCTGTGCCTTTCACGTTATAGCTGTCGTTCAGGTAAGTGAGCCACACACCGCTTTCGTTAGCTGACGAACTTTGCTTATCCAAACGATTCTGAATTGAACTTAACTCAGCATTAAAGATAACCGGCATGGTATTGGCGACAGCCAGCACACCAGCGGTGCTTGGTGTCAGAGCTGCTTTATCGGCTACCAGTTTGAAGCCGCCTTGACCATTACTGACTAGGTTGTGCTTATAGTTACCCAGATCTACCGGGCCATTAGCCAGTGCAAAGCGCGCGTTATTGGTACCCTGTACATCAACGACATTCAGGTTAGCCGGAGCAACACCGCTGGCATCGATCTGAACGTTGAAATCACCATTGGCATCACCCGTTACATTCAGTGGTGCCGTGGTATGGCTGTGCAGGGCTGAACCTAAGTTAAAGCTACCGTTACCTGCCAATGAGTTCATGGTCAGTTGCGCTTTTGTTTGGCTCATATCGATAGAGCCGCCCGCTAGCGTGACATCTTTAAAGGCGAATTTAGCGGGTTTGCCATTCATGGCGCTAAAGGCCGCACGGGAAGTTGGGTGTAGCCTGACATAAGGTGCATCTTCGGCCACCAGCACCATGTTACCGGCTAAATTCAGGTCTGCATTCTGGGTTACTGCACCGTCATGGACGCTCAGGAAGCTGCCTTGGTTGGCATCAATAGTCCCTTCGACTGCGGCAGTTTGGGTGAAAATGGTGGTACCGCCATTTAACTCCGCGTCTTTCAGCGAACTGTAGATCAGCGCATAACCGTCTTCAACCAATATCTTATTGGCTTGCATGCGCGACTTAAGCTTCAAGATACCGCCGTTTACCGTGGTGTTGTCAGCTTTCGCATCGCCAATAACGGTGAATTCTGCACCGTTATTAACCGTGGTATAATGGGCGCTTGCGCTACCAGCAAGCTCGAAATGACTGTTATTCAGTTCGGTATGCTCGGCCGTGGCACCATCGTTAACAATGAACTTGCCGCCATTAACCGTCGTATACTCTGCTGTGGCACCGCTCGCCAAAGTGAAGGTACCGTTCTCAAGTGTGGTTTTATAAGCACTCGCCTTGTCATTAACCGCGAATTCGCCATCATTGATAGTCGTACGTATCGCTCCCGCACCAGCTTCAACGGTGAAAACACCGCCATTCAGCGTGGTATCTGCTGCGATAGCTTGGCTTTGCAGGGTTAAGTTCCCACCGTTGATGATGGCTTTAGAAATAACAGCTTTATCTTTGGCAGTAATGTCACCTTCACTGACCATATCACTGACAAAAGAATAATCTCCCGCTGTAACCTGGCCGCCTTTGGCAACAATAGCCCCTTCTGATTTGGCTCGTTCAGTCTCACTTATCCCTTTAAGGCTCAACTGACCTTCTGCACCAATATTGGTATTTTTATCCGTACCACCGTTATTTTCCATAATGCCTTTGGTGATAACAGTACTATTTGCCAACGCGCCAAGCGCCAACGTTACGGTGCCATCTTCGCTAATCACGCTGTTAATGATTTCGCCGTCTTTTTCCACATTTTGTGTGCCGCCTGATACTTGGGTATCGACTGCAAAGGTTCCGGTAGCGACGGTTTGCTGCTCAGTGCTGGCAATTT
The DNA here is from genome assembly GCF_052217105.1 of Yersinia sp. 2553 StPb PI. Classification (NCBI taxonomy): domain Bacteria; kingdom Pseudomonadati; phylum Pseudomonadota; class Gammaproteobacteria; order Enterobacterales; family Yersiniaceae; genus Yersinia; species Yersinia sp. 2553 StPb PI. The sequence continues at coordinate 215,505 of NZ_JAZGPX010000002.1, forward strand.
TTTGCTCAAATGCAGGTATATCAATAGTCGTAGTCGTTACTGTCTCTAAATTAGCTAATGCTGCTGCCGCATTGTTCATTTCTGTGGCGCTGGTGGCGAGCTTATCCGCAGCGTCAGTTTTAATCTTATTGGCAGCAGTAACCTTAAGCTCAATGTTATTAAAATCAGCGTCGGCAGACTGATGTTTCTTGGTTGCGTCATCAGCTACCTGCTGTGCTGCCGCTGCATTTTTGATGGCCTTTTGCGCGGCTTCAGCCTCAGTTTTTTTGTCCACAGGCGTGCTTGTATCATCAATCAGTTTTTGTAGCTCGTTGACGAGATCTGGTGTCTTATCATCCCAGGCTGCATTGACAGCTTTAATTGCCGTGGTTTTTTCAGTATCAAGTTGTTTTAAGTTATCTTCAGCTTGAATTTTTTCTTTCTCAGCGTTTTCAACACTTGTCTTAAGAAGAACGGATTTAACATTCAGGACTGCAGCATCAGCTTTTGCCTTGGTATTTGTTTTTTTGGCTTCTTCCTCTGCCTGTTCAGCAACAGCCAGCTCGTTGAACTTAACTTGTTTATCGGCAAAATAAGCCGCCAGTTTTTCCTTTTGTTCCTGGCTAATCACACCTTGAGTCAGGTAGTTTTGTACCTTAGTCAGAGTATTTTGGCTTGCTTGTTGCCGCTGTGTAACTGCCGTGGCTTTTTGCTTAAGTTCTGGCGAAATAGCTGAGTTATCGTTGGTTAATGACGCAGTAAACAGTGAGTTGGCTTCTTCAGCGGTGAACTGGCCCGGTGCTTTGCTATTGAGCGAGGCTGTAAAAGCATCTGCTGCTGCTGCATTGAGTTTGTTCTTGTTGTCTTCGGTATCGTCTTTTGCATAAGCAACAACGGCTTCTAACTGCGTGATATTTTTTTCAAATACACCTTTAAATGAGTCTAGTTCTTTGTTCGCTTGTTCTTTTTGTGCCGGTGCTAATGCAGCAATGTTGGTTTCAATATCCTTAATCTGCTGCTGGTGATCCTGTCGCATTGTTGTAATTTGCGACTCAGCCTCGGCAATCATCTTTGGTGTGATTTTTGGGCTTTCAGGAAAGATGCTTTCCAGCAAGATATCTTCAGGGGCTTTGGTGTTAACCACCGGGGTGTTAGCGGGTATGGAAAAGCTGCCAGCATTGCCCATACCGAGAGTTGCACCGGGTATAAACGTAGATGTTGACGCAGCAATTGCCCCACCAGATATCAATGATGAGACCAAAATAGATAACGGCAATAAACGTGTGTTTAATGTGTTGCGATGACCCATGGTTTTATACATTCCTATTTACAGATGAATTTAAAAGACGAAATACTCAAGAGGGGTAATAACGACAAAATGTTGGATGAAATATAAAGAAGTAAGCTACCCATTCCTATTTATTAAAATATTAATTCAGGTGGTTTATATTAATTTGATTTTTAATTTTATTTTTTTTGTGAGGATTTCCTTGTTTTTATGTTGATTTTATTGGTTTTTATTTTATGTTCTGCCTTGTCTTTCATTGGCGGATTGAATAATTTAATTTTTATTAAAAAAATATTAAATAGGTTTTTGGTGTGCGTTGTTTAGAAAGGGCGATATAAATGCGAGCCAATGCGCATTTTTTTATGAAGATAATCACTTGACTCTTCCCTCCCTATATTCCCTTTCATACCAATGCTATAATCTTGCTATCAGCCAGGGAGCAAGATATGAATCACAATGGTTTGCGTCGGTTAATGTCAGGAATTAAGGGGGGGCGGGCGGCTATATTGCTCGCTGCGGCGTTGTTATTAGCCGCTTGTGATGACAGCAATAATAAGGGCGTGGTCACACCGCCTGCGGCTCAAGCCAGTACCTCGGCGGCAAAAACACCGGCGAGTAAACCCACAGATACGGTGGTACTGGCGGAGCTGGCAAAACGCCATGCTGGTCAGCCGCTCACCTTGCTGGATGCCTCTGAGCTGCAACTTGACGGGGCCAGTGCCATGGTACTGACCTTCTCGCAACCACTGAATCCAAATCAGGACTTCGCCGCGCAGGTGCATTTGGTTGATACTGTCAGTGGCAACATCGACGGTGCCTGGGAGCTATCCGATAATCTAATGGAGCTGCGTTTACGCCATCTCAAACCGGAGCGTAAATTGCTGTTGACTGTCGACAGCACGCTGCAAGGGGTAGGTGGCGCGCAACTGGGTGCACAACAACAGCAACAAATCACCACGCGTGATATTAAACCGAGTGTCGGCTTTGCCAGCAAAGGCTCTTTGCTGCCGGGCAAACTGGCGCAGGGCTTGCCGGTGATGGCGCTCAATGTTGATAACGTCGATGTTAACTTCTTTCGCATTAAGCAAAGCAGCCTGGCTAACTTCCTCGCTAACTGGCAGAACCGCAGTGCGCTCTCTAACTGGGAATCGGACGAACTGCTGAAAATGGCTGATTTAGTCTATACCGGCCGTTTTGATCTCAATCCTGCGGTTAATACCCGTGAAAAGCTGTTGCTGCCCTTAGCCGATATCAAGCCGTTACAAGAATCTGGCGTCTATCTGGCTGTCATGCAGCAAGCCGGTCACTACAGCTATACCAATGCTGCTACCCTATTTACCCTGAGTGATATCGGTGTTTCGCTACATAGCTACCATAACCAGATGGATGTGTTCACTCAGGCATTAGCCGGTGGTGCGGCATTGAAAGGCGTGTCACTGCAACTGTTGGATGATAAAGGCCAGGTGTTGACTCAGGCCGAAACCGACGGCAAGGGCCATGCGCAGTTGGAAAAAAACGCTAACGCCAAACTGCTACTCGCCGCGCAAAATGGGCAGACCAGTCTGATCGACCTTAATGCGCCCGCTTTAGATCTGGCCGAGTTTGATATTGCCGGTCCAGAGGGTTTCCAGAAGCAGTTCTTTGTCTTTGGCCCCCGTGACCTGTATCGGCCAGGTGAAACCTTAATTGTTAATGGGTTACTGCGCGATGCTGACGGTAAACCCCTAACAACCCAACCAGTTAAAGTCGATATCCTCAAACCGGATAATCAAGTGGTGCGCAGCTTTACCTGGCAACCACAGGATGGCCTGTATCAATACCAATATGCCATACCTGAAGGTGGCCCAACTGGCGAGTGGTCACTACGCTTGAATGTGGGTGATAACCAGCCACGATTGTACAAATTCAAGGTAGAGGATTTTCTGCCAGAGCGTATGGCGCTCGATATTGCCACCAGTAAAGAACCGATCGCCACTGACAGTGAGGCTAACTTTGCCGTCACTGGCCGTTACTTATACGGTGCCCCGGCCTCGGGCAACCGTCTGCAAGGCCAATTATTCCTGCGCCCACTTCGTGAAGCTGTTGCCACACTGCCCGGTTTTGAATTTGGTTCGATTATCGAAGAGAACCTCTCCCGCACCTTAGATGAGTTTGATACCACCTTAGATAACGAGGGGCAGACAGATATTGCGGTGGATAACAGTTGGCAGCATGCCCAATCGCCGCTGAAATTGATATTACAGGCCAGCTTGTTGGAGTCGGGGGGCCGGCCAGTCACTCGCCGTGCGGAGCAAGCAGTGTGGCCTGCTGAGGCGTTGGTGGGGATTCGCCCGCTGTTCAATAAACAGCAGGTTTATGATTACCGCAGTGACAGCTATAAATCACAGGCGATGGTGGATCAGGATACGCAGGCTGATTTTGAAATTATCTATGCAAATGCCAGCGGCGAAAAACTGGCCGCCAATGGTATTAAAGTGAAGTTGGTACGTGAGCGGCGTGATTACTACTGGCAGTGGTCAGAAAGTGATGGCTGGCAGTCGTTATTTGATAAAAAAGATCTGACTCTGGCAGAGCAAAGCGTGAATATCGCCGCCAACGGGAGCGCTAAAGTCAGTTTCCCGGTGGAGTGGGGCGCATACCGCATTGAGGTGAGTAACCCAGATAATGAATTGATCAGCAGTTCTCGTTTCTGGGCCGGTTACAGTTGGCAGGATAATACCGCTGGCAGTGGTGCGGTGCGTCCTGATCAGGTCAAATTAACATTGGATAAACCCGCTTACCGCCCAGGCGAAAAAGTGAAGTTACATATTGAAGCGCCAGCGGCGGGTAATGGCTATCTGCTGGTGGAATCCAGCGACGGCCCGCTGTGGTGGCAGGAAGTGACTATTCCTGCGGGTGGTGCAGAGGTCGAAGTGCCGATTAACAAAGAGTGGAATCGGCATGACCTGTATCTCAGTGCCACAGTGATTCGCCCCGGTGATAAATCACAACAGGCGACGCCAAAACGAGCGATTGGTTTATTGCATCTGCCGTTGGTGGATGAAACCCGCAAGTTGGCATTGCAATTGGATGCCCCCGAGCGTATCCGGCCCAATCAAACTTTAACGGTAAAAGTGAAGGCCAGCCGCAGTGGCGCGCCGTTGCCGGAGAAAGTGCAAGTTTTACTGTCAGCCGTTGACAGCGGGATCTTGAATATTACGGATTACGCCACGCCAGATCCTTACGATGCCTTTTTTGGCCGTAAGCGCTACAGCGCCGATCGCTATGATGTCTATGGGCAATTGATAGAAGGGCAAGGGCGTTTAGCCAGCTTACGTTTTGGTGGTGATGGTGATGAGGAAGATGCGCTGTCCCGTGGGGGCAAGAAACCCATTACCGAAGTGACTATTGTAGCGCAGCAAGCCCAACCGGTGACATTAAACGCGCAGGGTGAGGGTACCGTTGAGCTGGCGATTCCAGATTTTAACGGTGAGTTACGTTTAATGGCCCAAGCCTGGAGTGATGAAGATTTTGGCAAAGCAGAGTCGAAAGTGGTGGTGGCAGCACCATTGATTGCTCAACTGGCAGCGCCACGTTTTCTGGCCGGTGGCGACAGTACCCAACTGGCTCTGGACTTAAGTAATTTATCTGGTCAGGCACAAACCTTAGCGCTGAAATTGGCCGCCAGTGATTTACTGGCGCTAAATGGCGCGCAAACTCAGTCCGTTACGCTGGCGAACGGTGAGCGTAAAACGGTACTGATCCCGGTTCGGGCGCTGAACGGGTTTGGGCAGGGTGATCTTGGTCTGACGATCAGTGGCATGGTACTGCCAAATGAAGAACTGCCAGATTACCAGCATCATTGGAAAATTGGCGTGCGGCCAGCCTATCCGGCCCAAACGCGCCATTTCACTAATGTGCTGCGCAGTGGTGAAAGCTGGAGCCTGCCTGAGCAGGCTACGGCGGGATTGAGTGCTGAAACATTGCAAGGTCAACTGCTGATAACCAGCCGCCCACCTCTCAACTTGGCTCGTTATATCAGCGAGTTATACGCCTATCCTTATGGCTGTCTGGAGCAGACAGTCAGTGGACTGTATCCCTCACTGTACAGCAACCATGCACAGTTGACTGCGCTGGGTATTAAGGCCGATAGCGATGAAAAACGGCGACAGACGATTGATGTCGGGATTGAGCATTTGCTCAGTATGCAGCGCTACAACGGCGGCTTTGGTTTGTGGAGCAACGACAGCCCGGAAGAGTTCTGGCTCACCGCCTATGCCACTGACTTCCTGTATCGTGCCAGCCAACAAGGCTACAGCGTGCCTGCGGCGGCACTGACGGCGGCGAATACCCGATTACAGCGTTATTTACAGGATCCTAATCAGGTTGAAATTCGCTACAGCGAGCAAACCAAGCATACCCGCTTTGCGGTGCAAGCCTATGCGGGGCTGGTATTGGCGCAGCAGCAGCAGGCTTCTCTCGGCGCATTACGGCAGTTATATAGCCGCAACAGTGAAGCGCGTTCTGGCTTACCACTGGTGCAGTTGGGTGTGGCATTGAAATTGATGGGCGACATGCCGCGTGCCAAAGAAGCCATCACTCAGGGGCTAAATACCATACGCAGTGATAAGGATTACTGGCTGGAGGATTACGGTAGCCCGATACGCGATGATGCCCTTATTCTGGCACTGTTAACCGACAACAATCTACTGCCGCAAGCACGTGATAGTCGTCTGTTGGCCCTGTCTGATGCCTTGACCAGCCGCAACTACCTGTCAACGCAGGAGAGCAATGCTATATTCCTTGCGGGGCGCACCTTGATGAATGGCGCTGAAACGCCGTGGCAGGTTGCTATCGGGCCACAAGCTGAGCCAATTGCGGATAGCGTGACGCTGACCCAAAGTACCGCGTTAAACCAAAACTGGTCGGCATCACAACTGGCTGCGGGGATGCAACTGCAAAATCGGGGTGATACACCATTGTATAGCCGCGTTGCAGTGGTGGGATATCCGCAGCAAACCCCGGCACGATTCAGTAATAATTTGCATATCACCCGGAGTTACATTGGGCTAGATGGCAATCCGTTGCAGTTATCACAACTGAAAAGTGGTGAGTTAGTCTTGGTGCATCTGGATGTTTGGGCCGATAGGCGGGTACCGGATGCGCTGGTGGTTGATTTGCTGCCTGCTGGTCTGGAACTGGAAAACCAGAATCTGGGCGATAGCAGCGCCAGTTTGGGAGAGAGTGCCAGCAGCGTGACTGAGCTATTACAGGATATGCAGCAATCGGATATCAAACATCAGGAGTTTCGTGATGACCGTTATGTCGCTGCCGTCAATGTCGATGGTTACCGTCACACCACGTTGCTCTATCTGGCGCGGGCGGTCACGCCAGGCCTCTACCAGGTACCTGCGCCACAAGTAGAATCGATGTATGTACCCGATTGGCGTGCGCTAGGGAGTACTCCAGCGCAGCTTGAAATCGTTAAGTGAATACTCACTTCCCCTGAGCGACGAAACAGTTGTCGGGGGAAGTAATACGATTCATGCGCAAAAATATCTATTCCCGCTATCGGCGTATGGGCTGGGCGTTGGTGCTTATCTTGGTGTTGTTTCCGGCCACTCTTTGGCTGGCAGATAGACTTTGGCCATTGCCTCTGGCCGAGGTCCAGGTCGCGCGGGTAGTGGTTGGTGAAGATGGTACACCGTTATGGCGTTTTGCCGATGCTGACGGCGTATGGCGTTATCCGGTGACGTTGAGTCAGGTTTCGCCGTATTATCTACAAGCACTGCTCACTTTTGAAGACCGCTGGTTTTACTCTCATCCCGGGGTAAACCCATTGGCGCTAGCGCGTGCCGCCTGGCAGGATCTGCGCGCTGGTAAGATACTTTCAGGTGGCAGCACGCTATCTATGCAGGTTGCCCGCTTGATCGACCCACATCCGCGCACGTTAGCTGGCAAATTGCGTCAAGTCTGGCGTACTTTTCAGTTGGAATGGCATTTTTCCAAAGTTCAAATTCTCGAAATCTACCTTAATCGCGCTCCATTTGGTGGCACCCTACAAGGGATTGGCGCTGCCAGTTGGACCTATTTAGCTAAGCCGCCCTCTCAATTAACCGCGGCAGAAGCCGCATTGCTGGCAGCATTACCGCAAGCCCCTAGTCGGCTACGTCCCGATCGCTATCCTCTACGGGCAAAGGCTGCTCGAGACAAAGTGTTAACCCGACTGGCGGATTATCAGGTTTGGACAGCAAAGGATGTGGCTGATATTAAACAAGAAGAGGTCTGGCTGGCACCGCGTCAGATGCCACAATTGGCTCCTTTACTGGCTCGCCGTTTAACCAGTGGTAATCAGCGCGAAGTGATCCACACCACACTTGATACCGGATTACAGCGCCAATTGGAAGATATGGCGGCGAGTTGGCGTCATCAATTACCTGAGAAAACCTCGCTAGGCTTGCTGGTGGTTGACCATACCACGATGAAGGTGCGTGCTTATCTTGGGTCGGTGGATTTTCAGGACAACAGCCGCTTTGGTCATGTGGATATGGTCAGTGCATGGCGCTCACCGGGGTCGACACTCAAACCTTTCCTGTATGCCATGGCACTGGATGACGGCCTGATCCATGCTGAATCTCTGCTTCAGGACGTGCCACGTCGCTTTGGTGATTACCGGCCTGGCAATTTTGATACCGGATTCCATGGGCCGGTCAGTGCTAGTGAAGCTCTGGTGCGTTCGCTGAATTTACCGGCGGTTCAATTACTGGAAGCCTACGGCCCAAAACGTTTTACCGCCAATTTACGCAATGGTGGTCTGAACTTACGTTTCCCCTCTCACAGTGAACCCAGTCTGGCGGTCATTTTAGGCGGAACCGGTTCACGGTTGGATCAATTGGTTGCCGCGTATAGCGCTTTCGCCCGTGGCGGAATGGCAGCAACATTGCGTTTTGAACCGCAGCAACAAATACAAGAACGGCGACTATTCTCACCGGGAGCGGCATGGATTACCCGGCGCATTATGGCCGGTGAAGCCAGACCATTACCGGATGACATTTTGCCAGCTACCGTGCCACTGGCATGGAAAACCGGTACCAGCTACGGCTATCGTGATGCTTGGGCTATTGGCATCAATGCGCGTTATACAATAGGCGTGTGGGTGGGGCGTCCAGATGGCACTCCGGTTGCCGGGCAGTTTGGTTATGCTACTGCGATACCGATACTTAATCAGGTCAATAACCTGTTGATGGCAGGGTTACAGCAAAGCATTCGCAGGTTACCGTCAGATCCAAGGCCATCGTCAGTCAGTCGGGAAGAGATTTGTTGGCCGGGTGGGCAACCGCTAGCGGTTGGTGATAGCAACTGTCGACAGCGGCGTCAAAGCTGGGTGCTCGATGGCACGGTACCGCCCACACTGACCGCACCCGGCCAGGAAAATATGCAGGGTAGTCAACTCAGTATCTGGCTAAATCAGCAAGGCGAGCGGGTTGCCGCGGATTGCTTAGGAGCCAAGCCAACGCAAGTGGCCTTGTGGCCACTGCCACTGGAACCATGGTTGCCACTGGCTGAACGGCGTAATCAACGGTTACCCGCAGCAAGCCAGCAATGTCCACCGCAAGGGGAAGGCAGTGCTGCACCATTGCTGATTTTAGGTATACGTGATGGTGCTGTAGTTAAGCGCTTACCTGGTCATAATAGCCTTGATCTGCGCCTGGTGGCGCAAGGCGGGAGAGGTCAACATTGGTGGTTCCTCAATGGGGAGCAGGTGGCGGTAACCGAGAATAATCAGTCATGGGTACAAAGCTTATCTGTGCCGGGCGGCTATCAGCTTAATGTATTGGATGAAAGTGGCCAGGTGGGTAATATAATGTTCCGTATGGAATAGTCATACTGATAAAATTAATTAATAACAATGGCTAATTAATTTTTGTATTTATCATTAAAATAACATCCCTGTGATAAATAAAATGATATCAATGCTTTTATTAGCCAGATAAAGTAATTACATCATGGTTTTTAGCACTGCTACTTATTGCTGGGGATTATTAGATGAACCATAATTACTTAATGATATTTTTCACGCTAATATTAACTGAAAACGTTTCTGCTCAACAGGGAAAAGTGTGTTTCTTTGCTAATAATAACTATACGGGAAAATCAATTTGCGCGGGGCAGGGGCAAGAAGTAAGTGATCTTAAGGATGAATGGAATGACAAAATATCATCTATTTTTGTTCCCTCAGGTATGATTGTCACGGTTTATGAAAATAATGATTTCTCAGGAAAATTATTGACATTTAGAGATGATGTTGATTTATTTTCCTCTCGCAGTTGGGCTGATTTAAATAATGAGATTAGCTCCTTTAGAGTTCGAAGCGCTGCCTGTTTTTATGAGCAAGATAACTTTTTAGGTGAATCAATTTGCCTCTCTGGTAACGAGTACGTTGATCTGTTTAATAATACTGATCGCCGTAGGAAGCAATCACATATTTTAAACCCACTTAATGATCAAATTAGTTCGATAAAACTACCACAAAATACCCAAGTAACAGTTTATAAAAATGATAACTATAGTGGTGATTATTTTACTCTGACTGATGATTACTTAACTTTTGACTTAAAAAAAATAGGCATGGATAATGGAATTAGCAGTATTCATGTTTCTCAGCAAGAATATTTTATTTGCGATCAATATTGTGCTGTAAAAGATAGAGTTATTATCCCGATACAATACACCTTTGGTCGATATTGGGGTGATGAACGAATAGGTCCAAAACAAGCTTTGGTCAGTTTTGATTTGAATGATCAAGGTGATTATTCTATAGAAATAATCGGCGGTGGTATATTTAAAATAAGAGATCGTGAGGTTTTTTTTATTCATGAAAGCAGAAATAATAGTTCTATATTCAAATTGAGCAATGAAAGCGATACATTGTCAATGTTATCGACATTTAATGGTGGCTATTTCGAAGTTCAATTTATGGAGTCTATTGGTGAACAGGTAGTCTATTACTATCCACTGATCACCTATTTGTTTGATGCGGATAAAACGAGTGTTAAGTTTTTTATTAATAACGCAAATGAAACTCAACCATTAATTATAAATAAAATAGTGTTGACGGCTGAAAAAAATAAAAGTAGGGCAGGGCGAAGTCTGGTTGGAAAAACCGCTTGTTGGTTAGTTCCCCTGCTTAATATTTATAATTATGTTATCCAAGGGCGGTGTAATCAGGTAGACCGGTTTGTCACTAATGCTTATGATTTTTTCAATGGCGATAACAATAAGATATTACAAGTATCCGGTTCTTCGAAGCCCTTCCCTAAATTAATGACGAATGAAGCGTTGTCTGCTGATGTTTTTTTGACGGAGTTGTCAACTGAGCCGGTCGGTATATTGACTCAAATTAATTCTGATATGAACGGTAAATCATTGACAGTACCGGCCAGTGCACGGGCCTGTAAAGTTTCAATGAAAGATGAAGTGCTCCCTCATTTACGCTTTCGCCGCCAGCTTATTCCCCCCTGCATTGATTGGACATTGAATATTTTGACTGATTTTACACTGCTCTTTGGTGACAGTCTTGATAGTTGGAACGCTGAAAATTTTGGTCGGGTTATTGCGCGGATTATCAGCTCAGGTGATACCGGCTATGCGGCATTAGATACAGCGACCGATGCGCGGTTTATTGAAAGTGTCCGAACCTATATCGCGGAGAATATTGATAATATCGCCCTGTTAAAGACAGCATTTGATTTTTCACAACTTAGCTATGCTGTTTATTTACATCACAATAATCTGGATTTTAATGTCGAAACACCACAAGTAGCACAGCTACTACCTCAAGGGCGCTATGAGTTGGCACTGCAAAATTTCGAGTTTGTCGAAACCATCCCCAGAAGACGGCAACACAATCAATGGCTAGAACAGCCTGAAATGCACTTTGATATTGAAATCATTAGCGGCGCAACCGAAGGCACGCTGGCTGCCAGGCAACATGTCCTCGCAGATATCGAAGAATGGCAACGGCGCTACAGTGAGGCCGCGCAGACCTTAAAAAGCGCAACGAATATTGAAAATATTGGCAATCTCAATCCGTATGAGGGGATGGATGTGGTTATTTCTGCCTCGAATTTGGTGAGTGACGTGGTGCTGAGTTGGCTAATAACACCTCGTGATGATTATATCTATGTGATCGTTCGTCTATCAGGAGAGGTTATTAGCATCACGCTGGCCGTTGATATTAATGAGTTTGATGTTGGTGTCGCCGGCTCGCTGACTCATCCAGCTTATGTGCTATATCCAACGGCTGAAGGCGTTATCAGAGGCGCAGGTACAGCGGCTATCAGAGCATTAGCCGACTATTTAGCCAAAAAAGGGAAACGCGCACTGGTATCGGATGTGATCAGCCAACCTTCAGCCATTGTGAAAAAGAAGGTGGGCTTTCAATTTATCAATGAACTTTGATATTAATAACGTTTTACCTGCAAAGCACTGCGAGTATGGCAAACGGTTTTTTATACAAAGTGTGAGTTGTACGCAAAAATGAGTAATTAAGATAAATATTTTTTAATGAAATGTTGTGATTCCCGTATGCAAGCGTTAATCGCGCACTTATAATCGGCGGCCACTGTACAGGGGTCGGCATAATTTTGTAGTAAAGGAACCGTTCGCCAGCCAAGTTTATATCCTTATTTAGGGTAGTTAGCGGGGCGGGTTCCACGTCCGGTCAATATTAGAAATTCAATAGAGGTTATCATGGCTTTAGAACGTACTTTCTCCATCATCAAACCCAATGCTGTTATCAATAACGACATTGGTGCTATTTATGCGCGTTTTGAAAGTGCTGGTTTCGAAATCATTGCTGCAAAAATGCTGCGCCTGACCAAAGAACAAGCAGAAGGTTTTTACGCAGAACATAAAGGCCGCCCGTTCTTCGATGGTTTGGTTGAATTTATGACCTCTGGCCCAATTATGGTACAAGTTCTGGAAGGTGAGAATGCCGTTCAGCGCCACCGTGATATCATGGGGGCAACTAATCCAGCTAACGCACTAGCAGGCACTCTGCGTGCTGACTTTGCCGACAGTTTTACCGCTAACGCAGTACACGGTTCTGATGCGGTTGAATCAGCTCAGCGTGAAATTGCCTATTTCTTCGCTGCGGATGAGATTATTTCTCGTCGCTAATGAGTTGATTCTGTGTAGAAATGGCCAGGATTTAATCAACTGAAACAATAAAGTTGCCCGGACGCCTTTCCAATCATGGAATCCATGCTCTAAAATTCGTACAATGCCGCGCCCCGGTGGAGACATCTCTCCCGGGGCGCTCTATTATTTATTTATCGCCGTTTCGAAAGCCTATCCGGTTTAACACGCAGCGCCGTAAAGTGTAACAACGAGGCCACGACAACTCATGTCTGAACAATTATTAACTTCATCAGCACCAATTGATGCTGTCCCTACGCCAGACAACGCGCCCGCCATTGCCGCGCCCGTCACTGGCAAAATTAATTTGCTCGACTTAAATCGCCAGCAAATGCGCCAATTCTTTGCTGAAATGGGCGAGAAGCCTTTCCGTGCAGATCAGGTCATGAAGTGGATATATCACTATTGCTTTGATGATTTCGAGCAAATGACCGACATTAATAAAGTGCTACGCGCCAAATTGCAGCGGGTAGCAGAAATCCGTGCACCGGAAGTGACTGAAGAGCAGCGATCAACGGATGGCACCATTAAATGGGCCATCAAAGTGGGTGATCAGCAAGTTGAAACCGTCTATATCCCAGAAGGCGACCGCGCAACGCTGTGTGTGTCATCTCAGGTAGGCTGCGCACTGGAGTGTAAATTCTGCTCCACGGCACAACAGGGCTTTAACCGTAACCTGCGGGTATCGGAAATCATCGGTCAGGTATGGCGTGCGGCCAAAATTATCGGCGCAGTAAAAGCCACCGGTATCCGCCCAATCACCAATGTGGTGATGATGGGGATGGGTGAACCTTTGCTCAATCTGAATAACGTGGTGCCGGCCATGGATATCATGATGGATGACTTTGGTTTCGGCTTATCTAAACGCCGTGTGACCTTGTCTACTTCCGGCGTGGTTCCGGCGTTGGACAAGCTGGGTGATATGATTGATGTGGCGTTGGCTATCTCATTGCACGCGCCGACCGATGATATCCGCGATGAAATCGTGCCAATCAATCGTAAATACAATATTGAAACCTTCCTGGCTGCGGTACGGCGTTATTTGGATAAATCCAAAGCCAATGGTGGGCGGGTTACCGTCGAATACGTTATGCTGGATCACATCAATGACAGCGTGGAACAAGCTCATCAACTGGCGGAATGTCTGAAAGACACACCATGTAAGATTAACTTGATCCCATGGAACCCGTTCCCTGGCGCACCTTATGGCCGTAGTTCAAACAGCCGGGTGGATCGTTTTTCTAAGGTATTGATGGAATATGGTTTTACCACCATTGTTCGTAAAACGCGTGGTGACGATATAGATGCTGCATGTGGGCAGTTAGCGGGTGAGGTGATTGACCGCACCAAGCGTACCTTGAAAAAGAAAATGGCCGGTGAACCTATCGCTATTAAGACAGTCTGATTGAAAGTATTGATTTGTTCTATATAACTAATTGTTATTTAACTTATAATTTGTTAGATGCTCAATACTGAAAAAGCTATACCCTAAATAATTCAAGTCGTGAGTATTGCGAACGTGCATGACGCTTGAGGTATGACGGGTATCTTCACATATAAGGACAATTGAGAAAGCATGAAGCTGACAAGACTGTGGAGAGTTTGCCTGATTGTGACCGTATTGGCTGGTTGTTCCGGTTCATCGCCGGAAAAGGTTAGCCAACCCGCCGCCGGGCAGACGCGTTTACAACTGGGTTTAGAGTATTTGGCGCAGGGTGATCTTAATGCCGCGCGGCAGAATCTTGAGAAGGCTGTAGAGGCTGATCCACAGGATTATCGCGCTCAATTGGGTATGGCGTTTTACGAACAACGTATCGGTGAAAACAGTGCCGCAGAGCAGCGTTATCAGCAAGCGATGAAACTGGCACCTGGAAATGGCACGGTACTGAATAATTACGGTGCGTTTCTGTGTGGTTTAGGGCAGTATGTACCGGCCCAACAACAGTTTAGCGCAGCAGCGCTGCTGCCCGATTACGGTCAGGTGGCAGATAGTCTGGAAAACGCTGGATATTGCTTTTTACGGGCCAATCAAAATGACCAGGCTCGGATACTGTTGAGTCGGGCATTGAAGTATGATCCTGATAAAGGTGAGCCGCTGCTTGCAGAAGCTCAAAGGCATTTTGGAGAAGGGAATCGCGCTCAGGCGCAACTATTACTGGATGTTTACCAACATACACTTCCGGCCAGTGCTGAAAGTTTATGGTTACAAATTCGTTTCGCCGCGCTAGCAGGCCGTCAAGATAGTGTTCAACGCTATGGCAAGCAGCTTGCGCGAAGTTTTCCACAATCCAAACAGTACCAGCATTTTCTAGCTAATGAATACTGAAGCCTCCCAAGATCAAACAGTTCCAGAGACGACAGGTGTGCGCCTGCGTCAAGCCCGCGAAGCTCTAGGGCTAACTCAGCAGACGGTTGCAGAACGTCTGTGTCTGAAGGTATCCACAATCCGTGATCTTGAGGAGGATAAAGCGCAAGCTAATCTCGCCTCAACATTCCACCGTGGTTACATTCGTTCTTACGCCAAATTGGTTCACCTCCCTGAAGATGAACTGTTACCCATGTTGGAAAAACAAGCACCAATCAGGGCAACAAAAGTGGCCCCAATGCAAAGTTTTTCATTGGGGAAAAAGCATAAAAAACGTGATGGCTGGTTGATGAGTTTCACCTGGCTTATTGTGTTGGTTGTGCTGGGGTTGACAGGAGCATGGTGGTGGCAAAATCATCAGGCGCAGCAAGCAGAGATAGCCACTATGGCTGATCAATCCTCTGCCCAGCTGTTGCAAAATGGCGGGCAATCTGTGCCGCTGTCTGATGAGAATAGCGATCCTAACGCGCCGACCGATACCCAGGCTCCGATTGCGAATAGTCAGCCTGCCTCTACACCTACGGCAAGTGGTACTGCACCGGTAACAAACAGTACAGCACCTGTGGATACGGTAAATAACCGTGTCGAGACAGCAACTAATCAGGGAGCGACTCCGGCGGAGTCTGTGGTCGTTTCCCCGAGTCAGGCAGTTGTGCCTGATGCTTCTACCGCGCAATCACCACTACCTACAGCAGACGCTGGGGTAAATGGTGCGGCATCATCTGTGGGTTCATTGGTAATGAACTTCAAAGCTGATTGCTGGTTACAGGTTGTTGATGCGAGTGGAAAAACATTGTTTAGCGGTATCCAAAAAGGAGGCGCGACCCTCAACCTATCGGGGAAATCCCCTTATAAACTGACTATCGGTGCACCTGGTGCGCTGACAATCACATATCAGGGTAATCCGGTTGATTTGAGTAAGTTTATTAAGGCTAATCGCGTAGCCCGCCTGACTGTCGGTGTAGAGTAATATTGTGGTTTTGACAAACTATGTTGTGGTTCAGCTAAACCGCCACTGTAGTTTTGAAAAACTGCTTTGTTGTATAAACTACACGACTGTAAAGGAGAGTGTGTAATGCATAACGAACCCCCAATTATCCGACGTAAATCTACCCGGATTTACGTCGGTAAAGTGCCAATTGGTGATGGTGCGCCGATTGCAGTGCAATCGATGACCAATACTAAAACCACGGATGTTGCTGCGACTGTTGCCCAAATCGTAGCATTGCAACGTGTTGGTGTGGATATCGTGCGAGTCTCAGTACCCACCATGGAAGCGGCTGAGGCGTTTAAATTAATCAAGCAGCATAAAGACGTCATTGTGCCGCTGGTTGCCGATATTCATTTTGACTACCGTATCGCCCTGAAAGTGGCTGAGTACGGTGTTGATTGCTTGCGTATTAACCCCGGTAATATTGGCAACGAAGCCCGTATCCGAGACGTGGTTGCTAGCGCTCGCCACTACAACATCCCTATCCGTATCGGTATCAATGGTGGATCGCTGGAGAAAGATATTCAGGAGAAATACGGTGAACCTACGCCGGAAGCCCTGCTTGAATCCGCGATGCGGCATGTCGACATTCTTGACCGCCTCAATTTTGATCAGTTTAAAGTCAGTGTTAAAGCCTCAGATGTTTTCCTGGCGGTAAACTCCTATCGTTTGTTAGCCAAAAAAATCGACCAACCTTTGCATTTGGGTATTACCGAAGCGGGTGGTGCGCGCAGTGGTTCAGTTAAATCTGCCATTGGATTAGGTTTGTTGCTGTCTGAAGGTATTGGCGATACGTTGCGTATCTCGCTGGCGGCTGATCCGGTTGAAGAAGTCAAAGTCGGTTTCGATATTCTTAAATCTTTGCGTATCCGTGCCCGTGGGATTAACTTTATCGCTTGCCCAACATGCTCGCGCCAAGAGTTTGACGTTATCGGTACTGTGAATGCTTTAGAACAGCGGTTAGAAGATCTGATTACACCTATGGATGTCTCTATCATCGGTTGTGTGGTCAATGGCCCGGGTGAGGCTTTAGTGTCGACTATCGGTGTGACCGGTGCTCATAACAAAAGCGGTTTCTACGAAGATGGTGTTCGTCAAAAAGAACGCTTTGATAACAAAAATATGATTGACCAGTTGGAAGCCAAAATTCGGGCTAAAGCATCAATGCTTGATGCTAATAATCGGATTGTTATCAATCAATTGGATGATGAATAAACATCGTTGGTCATGGGTTGTCGGTCAGCACAAAAGCGGGTTTTAGCCCGCTTTACATTGCGCCTGTAGGGGTAACAAGTTGTCATCATTGAATATATGGGTGGCAAGCCTCTATAATCGGCTTTATTTTTTGCACCATGCCCAAAGTAATTAGAGTGGCTGCGAACGGCGCTGCTGCTTCAAGTAAATAGGGTATAAAACTACAGAGAACAGACGTGGCAAAGAACATTCAAGCCATCCGTGGTATGAACGACTACCTGCCAGCCGATACGGCAGTATGGCAGCGCATTGAAAGTATCTTGAAGCAAGTACTTGCAGGCTACGGTTATAGCGAAATTCGCATGCCGATTGTAGAGCAGACCCCGTTATTCAAGCGCGCGATCGGTGAAGTCACCGACGTGGTTGAAAAAGAGATGTATACCTTTGATGATCGCAATGGCGAAAGTCTGACACTGCGTCCTGAGGGAACCGCAGGGTGTGTACGTGCAGGTATTGAACATGGTCTGCTGTACAATCAGGAACAGCGTCTGTGGTACATCGGTCCGATGTTCCGCTATGAGCGCCCACAGAAAGGCCGCTATCGTCAATTCCATCAGTTGGGTGCGGAAGTTTTCGGTCTGCAAGGGCCGGATATTGATGCCGAATTAATTTTGCTGACTGCCCGGTGGTGGCGTGCTTTAGGTATCTCAGAGCATGTGCAACTTGAACTGAACTCCATTGGATCATTGGATGCGCGTGCTGATTACCGTGAAGCGCTGGTGACTTTCCTCGAGCAACACGTTGAGGTACTGGACGAAGATTGTAAGCGCCGGATGTACAGTAATCCGCTGAGAGTGCTGGACTCCAAAAATCCCGATGTTCAATTGCTGCTAAATGATGCGCCTAAGCTATCTGAATATCTGGATGAAGAGTCAAAACAACATTTTGCAGGTCTGTGTGAACTTTTAGACCAGGCCAGCATCCCATATACCGTCAATGAGCGTTTAGTTCGTGGTTTAGATTATTATAACCGTACGGTATTTGAGTGGGTCACCAATAGCTTGGGCGCCCAGGGCACTGTGTGTGCCGGTGGGCGTTACGACGGTTTGGTTGAACAACTCGGTGGGCGTGCAACGCCTGCGGTTGGTTTTGCCATGGGCCTTGAGCGTTTGGTTCTGTTAGTGCAGGCCGTAAATGCTGACTTCCAGGTACCAGCGACAGTAGATGTTTATGTCATTTCGTCTGGTCAGGATACGCAAAGTGCTGCAATGCTACTTGCTGAGAACCTGCGTGATGCCATGCCAACGCTGAAATTAATGACCAATTACGGCGGTGGTAATGTCAAAAAGCAATTTACCCGCGCTGATAAGTGGGGTGCCCGTGTTGCATTAATGCTTGGCGAAAGCGAAGTAGCAGCACAGCAAGTGGTCGTAAAAGATTTGCGAAATGGTGAACAAGAAACGCTGGCGCAAGCGGATGTTGCTGCGCGTCTGGCTTTGATGTTGGGTTAAGGAGAGAGACACCGTGGAAGTCTATACCACTGAAAATGACCAGGTTGATGCAGTGCGCCGTTTCTTTAGTGAGAATGGTAAAGCGCTGGCCGTGGGTGTGGTGCTCGGGATTGGTGCATTAGTGGGTTGGCGTTACTGGCAGAGTCATCAGAACACTGTCTTGACGGAAGCCTCCTCTGCCTATCAGCAAGCCAGTGATGCTTTGTCAGCTAACAGTGCTGATGGTGTTGCTCTTGCTGAAAAATTTGTTCAGGGCAATAGCAATAACTACGGCGTACTGGCCGGGTTAGAGCTGGCTCATCACTTTGTTGAGCTAAATGAGTTTGATAAAGCGGCGCAACAACTCACTCAGGCGCTGGGTCAGACCAAAGATGAAAATCTGTTGTCACTGATTAATTTGCGTCTTGCACGTCTGCAATTGCAATTGAAGAAACCAGACGACGCATTGAAAACGCTGGATGCGGTGCAGGGTGATGGTTGGACTGCGATGGCTCAGGATGTCCGTGGCGATGCGCTATTGAGTAAAGGTGATACCGCAGGTGCGCGAGCTGCTTACAGCAAAGGCGTCGAATCAAATGCTTCTCAGGCGCTGCAAGCTTTGCTGCGCATGAAATTGAATAATTTGTCCAGCTAAGGGGTATTCCCATGCAATTGCGTAAAACACTCTTAGTAGGACTGGTATCTGTTGCCCTATTGAGCGGTTGTTCACTGTTTAACAGTGAAGAAGATGTGGTTACCATGTCACCACTGCCAAAAATTGAGAATCAATTCACACCAACTAAAGTGTGGAGTACCTCAGTAGGTGGTGGTGTCGGTGATTATTACTCCCATTTGCGCCCAGCCTGGCAGGGGACGACTGTCTTTGCCGCCGACCGTAAAGGCTTGGTGAAAGCCATGGACGCCGACAGCGGTAAGCAAATCTGGCAAACCGATTTGTCTGAAAAAACCAACTTCCTTTCCAGCAACCGTTCTGCAATGTTATCTGGTGGCGTCACTGCATCAGGTGCCCATGTGTATGTCGGCAGCGAGAAAGCGGTAGTTTATGCGCTTAATTCCGATGATGGTCAGGTTGCATGGCAGACCGTGGTGGCGGGTGAAGCATTATCTCGTCCGGTTGTCAGCGATGGGGTGGTACTGATCCATACATCAAATGGCATGCTGCAAGCACTGAATGAATCAGACGGTGCGATTAAGTGGACATTAAACCTCGATACACCAGCGCTGTCTCTGCGCGGTGAATCTGCACCAGCAGTCGCATTCGGTGCAGCGATTGTCGGTGGTGACAATGGCCGCGTCAGTGCGGTAATGATGGAACAGGGCCAGTTGATCTGGCAACAGCGTATTTCCCAAGTGACAGGTACCACTGAAATTGACCGCCTGAACGACGTTGATACCACGCCTGTGGTTGTTGATGGTGTGGTTTATGCTTTGGCATACAATGGTAACTTGACTGCATTAGATCTGCGTTCCGGCCAGATCCTGTGGAAGCGTGAAATGGGATCAGTGAATGACATCATTGTCGACGCGGGTCGCATTTATCTGGTCGATCAAAATGACCGAATTGTTGCGCTGAAAACAGATGGCGGTATAACCCTTTGGAGTCAAAGCGATTTATTACATCGTAACTTGACAGCTCCTGTGATGTATAATGGGTATCTGGTTGTAGGTGATGCCGAAGGTTATCTGCACTGGGTGAATACCGATGATGGCCGTTTTGTAGCTCAACAGAGCGTAGACAGCTCCGGCTTCCTGAGTGCGCCAGTGGTTGCCAGCGATAAGTTGCTGGTTCAGGCGAGAGGCGGCACGGTATACGCGTTCACCCGTTAATCCTGATTTAGTGCCTGTTTAACAGGCCAATAATAGGTCAATACCCAAAGTTATTGGTGTTGCAGCAAGGCAGCAAACGAATGAACCCTAATGAACTGATACCGTCAGTTATTCGGGTTAGTGAATGCCGCTAATATCGCAGCAACGTTCAAAACGCAGGGTTTTAAGCGGCTCCTGAGATTCAGGGGCCGTTTGTCTTCTAAAAACTGCGCTGTTGCAGGTTTGGTACAGCGCTGTAATGATTTGAAAATTAAGTAATGAGGCTTCAACAATGATACCTGTCATCGCGCTGGTCGGGCGCCCGAATGTGGGTAAATCCACTCTATTTAACCGTTTAACGCACACCCGTGATGCGTTAGTTGCGGACTTTCCCGGGCTAACGCGTGACCGTAAATATGGTCGTGCCGAGGTCGAGGGGCATGAGTTTATTGTTATCGATACCGGAGGTATTGATGGCACAGAAGATGGCGTAGAAACCAAGATGGCAGGTCAATCGTTATTGGCGATTGAAGAGGCCGATATTGTCCTGTTTATGGTTGATGCCCGTGCAGGCTTGATGCCTGCGGATCAGGGGATTGCCCAGCATCTGCGCAGTCGTGAAAAAGCGACTTTCCTGGTTGCCAACAAAACTGATGGTATTGATCCAGATACTGCTACAGCAGATTTCTATTCATTGGGCTTAGGTGAAGTTCATGCTATCGCGGCGTCCCATGGTCGTGGTGTGACTCAGTTGATTGAAGATGTTATGGCACCTTATATGGATGCTGTAGAGTCTGAAGTTGAATTGACCGATGAAGAAGCGAATGCGGCTTATTGGGCCGCACAGGAAGCTGAGGACGACGCTGTTCCTGAAGATGACGCAGAAGATGATTTTGACCCACGGACTCTGCCAATCAAACTGGCAATTGTCGGGCGTCCTAATGTAGGTAAGTCCACACTAACCAACCGCATTCTCGGTGAAGATCGGGTGGTGGTTTATGATATGCCGGGCACCACGCGTGACAGCATTTATATTCCTATGACCCGCGATGAGCGTGAATATATCCTGATTGATACTGCGGGTGTGCGTAAACGCGGCAAAATCACCGAAACGGTGGAAAAATTCTCAGTAATTAAAACCTTGCAGGCAATCGAAGATTCCAATGTTGTACTGTTGGTTATTGATGCTCGTGATGGTATTTCGGATCAGGACCTGTCGCTGTTGGGCTTTATTCTCAATAGTGGGCGCTCACTTGTTATTGCGGTGAACAAATGGGATGGCATGACAGAAGAAGCGCGTGCGCAGGTTAAAGATATGCTGGATCTGCGTCTTGGTTTTGTCGATTTTGCGCGGATTCACTTTATCTCAGCCTTACATGGCAGTGGCGTGGGTAATCTGTTTGAATCTATTCAAGAAGCCTATGACTGCTCAACCAAACGTGTGGGCACTTCCTTACTGACCCGCATTATGCAGATGGCCGAAGAAGACCATCAGCCTCCTTTGGTGCGTGGCCGTCGCGTCAAATTGAAGTATGCCCATGCTGGGGGTTACAACCCGCCGATTGTCGTAATCCACGGCAACCAGGTTACTGACCTGTCGGATTCGTATAAACGCTACCTAATGAATTACTTCCGTCGTTCACTAAAAGTAATGGGTACGCCAATTCGCATCCAGTTTAAAGAGGGCGAGAACCCATTCGCGGGTAAGCGCAATCCATTAACACCAAATCAGATGCGTAAACGTAAACGTTTGATGTCGCACCTGAAAAAAGGTAAGTAGTAACAGCAAAGCGCGGGCATTCCGCGCTTTTTGCACATTTAACGACCGCCGTCAGTAAAACGCAGCTTTGGCCGCTTAACCGTAAACAAAGGGAGTTGAAAGTCAGTCATGTCTTGGGAAACCTGGAGTTTTGCATTTAGTGTTACGATGCCTAACTTGCTGATGATGTTACTCGGTGTGCTGTTACGGCGCTTTGGCTTGATGGATGATCGTTTCTGCGATGGTGCCACCAAGCTGGTCTTCAATCTCGCCCTCCCTTGTCTGCTGTTTTTTAGTGTCGCGACCAATCATGTCAGCTTATTGGATAACCTACCCTTGGTTGTTTATGGCGCTATTGGTACGTTGGTGACCTTCTTGCTGTTGGAAGTCGCCGCCAAGTGGTTGGTAAAAGACCCAAAAGAGCGTGGTGTATTCGTGCAGGGAGGGTTCAGAGCCAATACCGCTATCGTGGGGTTGGCTTTTGCCATGACGGCATATGGTGCCGAAGGGGTGGCACTCGGCTCGATGTATCTGACGGTGACAGTGATTTTATTTAATATGCTGTCGGTGATCACCCTGACTCGCAGTCTGCAAGCTGGGCAGGGCGGCAAAATCAGTAAATTGGCACTGTTACGCAGTATTGTGACTAATCCGCTGATAATTGGGCTACTGTGCGGTTTACTCTACGCACAAACGCAATTACCTCTTCCTCAGGTGATTGTCCAGACGGGGAGTTATATCTCTGCTTTGGCATTACCATTGGCTCTGTTGTGCACCGGAGCGAGCCTCGACTGGCACGCGATGTTCCGTTCTTCCAATGTGGCAGCGTTATCTTCAACAGCTAAATTATTTGTGGTGCCAATATTGATGACCGTTGGTGGCTTGTTGATGGGCTTTCGTGGGGCGACATTAGGGATTATATTTCTGTTCTCTGCCACCCCAACGGCGGCTGGCAGTTATGTTATGACCCGCGCCATGGGAGGCAATGCCACCCTGGCGGCGAATATCATTGCCATCACCACGGTCGGTTCATTCTTTACCACCGCGCTGGGGATTTACTTCCTACGATCGCTCGGGGTGATGTAGTTTTTAAGGAGAAGTCGATGGATGCATTATGCCCGGTTTGCCAAAAACTGATGACCGAAGTAAGTGGCCACTTTCATTGCTCTAATTGCCATGGCAACTATCAGCAACAGGCAGAGTGCCCTGATTGCGTCAAACCGTTGCAGGTACTGAAGGCGTGTGGCGCGATTGATTATTTCTGCCAGCACGGTCACGGACTCATTTCGAAAAGCCGCGTTCACTTTAGTTACTTGCCGACGATTTGACTGGCAGCAATTGAGCCAGGCGGCGTTACTCTTTTGCCGCTTTCCGTTGACGAGCCTTCTTCGCCACATTGATTTGGGTGATTTCACTTTCTACCCAACCGTCCTGCAATCGGGTGGTCAGCTTATCACCAGCCTGCACCTGCTTAGTGGTTTTCAGCACTACCCCAGCCGGAGTCTGCGTGACACTGTAGCCACGGGCCAAGGTTGCTAATGGGCTGACGGCCTCTAACTGCGAGCAGGCGATACCAAAACGCTGCCGGTAACCATTAAGCTGGCGCTCTAATGCCTGGCGCAAACGGTATTCCTGCTGCTGTACTTGTTGGCTGTAACGGTGAATTTGCCCTTGCGGTTGCACTTGCGCGAGGCGCTGCTGGAGCCTTTCGGTGCGCCGGCTTAACCAGCGGATTTGGTTTTGCGCGCTCTCTTCCAGACGGCGTTGCAGCTTTAATAACAGGGTCTGCTGACGTGCCAGTCGCAAATGTGGGTGTTGTTGCTGTAAACGGTGTTCAAGGCGGGTGAATTGCTGGCCGCGCTGTGCCAGATAATAATCCATCGCCATTTCCATCCGCTGCTGCTGTCCTTGAATTTGCCTGACCAGCTCAATCTGGTTACGGCTCACTAATTCTGCGGCAGCAGACGGTGTTGGCGCCCGCAAGTCAGCAACAAAATCAGCAATAGTGATGTCGGTTTCATGGCCGACTGCACTGACTATTGGGATGTGGCTATTGAAAATAGCGCGGGCGACCCGTTCGTCGTTAAAACTCCACAGGTCTTCCAGCGACCCGCCGCCGCGCCCGACGATTAATATATCGCACTCGGCACGTAGGTTAGCTAACTGAATGGCACGGACTATCTGCAATGGAGCATCAACGCCTTGCACTGCTGTTGGGTAAATAATTACTGGCAATGATGGGTCACGGCGTTGCAAAACCTGTAGAACATCATGCAGCGCCGCACCACTGGCAGAGGTGATGACGCCAACTTGCCTGGCAGGACTTGGCAACGGTTGTTTATGATGCTGATCAAATAGCCCTTCTGTCGCCAGTTGTTGCTTGAGTTGATCAAACTGTTGTTGCAGCAATCCGTCACCGGCAGGCTGCATGCTTTCCGCAATTAACTGATAATCGCCACGCGGCTCGTACAGGGTAATCGATGCCCTAACCAACACTTGTTGACCATTTTGTGGGCGAAACGTAGTACGGCGGTTAGTGTTGCGAAACATCGCGCAACGCACCTGCGCTTGGGCGTCTTTTAGGGTGAAATACCAGTGACCGGATGACGGTTGGGAGAAATTGGATATCTCGGCCGTGAGCCAAATCTGGCCCATTTCCATTTCCAGCAGTTGTCGCACCGTCTGATTAAGACGGCTAACAGTAAAAATTGTTGATGCGGAAGATTGTGACATGTGACCTGGATCAAATTTTAAAACAAGCACTTAATTGATCGATATTACCTACCTCAGACCGGTTGGCAAGAAAAATTATGAGAAAGTGCTGGAGGCAACCGATTACGCTCTGTATAATGCCACGGCAATATTTTATCTTTTCACATCCACCTTGGTGAGATATTGCCCATGCTACGTATCAAGAAAGAAGCTCTGACATTTGACGACGTTCTCCTGGTTCCAGCCCACTCCACAGTTTTGCCTAATACGGCCGAACTTGGCACTCAACTGACCGCAACTATCCGCCTAAATATCCCTATGCTGTCCGCAGCCATGGATACCGTTACCGAAGCTCGTCTGGCCATTGCGCTGGCACAAGAGGGCGGTTTAGGTTTCATTCACAAAAATATGTCCATTGAGCGCCAGGCTGAAGAAGTCAGCCGCGTGAAAAAACACGAAAGTGGCGTTGTTACCGAGCCGCAGACTGTTACCCCAACCACCACCCTGCGCCAAGTGAAAGAATTGACTGCCCGTAACGGTTTTGCAGGTTACCCGGTGGTAACCGAAGATTATGAGCTGGTTGGCATTATCACTGGCCGTGATGTGCGTTTTGTGACTGACTTAGACCAACCCGTGACGGCGGTGATGACACCGAAAGAGCGTCTGGTTACCGTCAAGGAAGGCGAAGCTCGTGAAATTGTCTTGCAAAAAATGCATGAAAAACGTGTCGAGAAAGCATTGGTTGTTGATGATAGCTTCCATCTGCGCGGCATGATTACTGTAAAAGACTTCCAGAAGGCAGAGCGCAAGCCTAACGCCTGTAAGGACGAGCATGGCCGTCTGCGTGTTGGGGCTGCTGTGGGTGCCGGTGCTGGCAATGAAGAGCGTATCGACGCGCTGGTCACCGCGGGTGTTGATGTTTTACTGATTGACTCATCCCATGGTCACTCTGAAGGTGTTCTGCAACGAATCCGTGAAACCCGTGCCAAATATCCTAACCTGCAAATCGTTGGCGGTAACGTTGCGACGGGCGCGGGTGCAAAAGCCTTGGCTGATGCCGGTGTAAGTGCCGTAAAAGTAGGGATTGGTCCAGGTTCAATCTGCACCACCCGTATTGTGACTGGTGTAGGTGTGCCACAGATAACGGCGATTGCTGATGCAGTCGAAGCACTGGAAGGTACCGGTATTCCGGTGATTGCCGATGGCGGTATCCGTTTCTCTGGCGATATTTCTAAAGCCATTGCCGCGGGTGCTTCCTGTGTCATGGTGGGGTCTATGCTGGCAGGGACTGAAGAGTCTCCGGGCGAAATCGAACTCTATCAGGGCCGTTCATTCAAATCTTACCGTGGTATGGGCTCACTGGGCGCGATGTCCAAAGGCTCTTCTGACCGTTACTTCCAAACTGACAATGCTGCCGATAAACTGGTACCGGAAGGTATTGAAGGTCGTGTCGCATACAAAGGTTTGTTGAAAGAGATTGTACATCAGCAAATGGGGGGCTTGCGCTCCTGCATGGGGCTTACCGGTTGTGCCACTATCAATGAATTGCGTACCAAAGCTGAGTTTGTGCGCATCAGTGGTGCAGGGATTCAAGAAAGCCATGTGCATGATGTGACTATCACTAAAGAATCCCCTAACTATCGCATGGGCTAATTCCAGGGGCTTAAACCGGCGAATTTGGTCATCGTTCGCGGCTCGCATTGCTCATTGACTTAGTGTCAACTGCGTATGCTGTGCTGCGGGCGGTAACTAACTTTTTGGCTTCGCCGACTGGAATGATTCATAAATAATTATGGTAACTATTTAATTTTATTATTTCTCTGTGGAATACGCCGCACATGACAAAAAATATCCATAAGCATCGCATCCTTATTCTTGATTTCGGCTCGCAATACACCCAACTGGTGGCGCGACGCGTTCGTGAAATCGGTGTCTATTGTGAACTATGGGCGTGGGACGTAACCGAAGCTCAGATCCGCGAATTTAATCCAAGCGGCATCATTCTTTCTGGCGGTCCTGAAAGCACTACTGAGCACGACAGCCCACGCGCGCCTGATTACGTGTTCACTGCGGGTGTCCCGGTATTAGGTGTGTGCTACGGCATGCAGACTATGGCGATGCAACTGGGGGGCAAAGTTGAAGGTTCAAATCAGCGCGAGTTCGGTTATGCGCAGGTGGAAATCAAAACTGACAGCGCACTGATCCGCGATATCAAAGATGCTATCAATCCAGCCAACGAAGCAATATTGGATGTATGGATGAGCCATGGTGACAAAGTCACTGCCATCCCTGCTGATTTTGTGACGGTTGCCAGCACCGATACCTGCCCGTTTGCCATTATGGCCAACGAAGAGAAGCGTTTTTATGGCGTGCAGTTCCATCCAGAAGTCACACATACCAAACAAGGCCAACGCCTGTTAGAGCGCTTTGTGTTGGATATCTGCGGCTGCGAAGCCTTATGGACCCCGGCCACCATTATCGAAGACGCCATTGTTCGTCTGCGTGAGCAAATTGGTGAAGACCATGTGATTCTTGGCCTGTCCGGTGGTGTTGACTCCTCTGTGACGGCAATGCTGCTGCATCGCGCTATTGGTGACCGCCTGACTTGTGTGTTTGTCGATAACGGGCTGCTACGGTTGAATGAAGCCGACCAAGTGCTGGAAATGTTCGGTGATAAATTCGGCCTGAATATTGTTCATGTTGCCGCCGAAAATCGTTTCCTTGCAGCGCTGGCTGGTGTCGATGAACCTGAAGCGAAGCGTAAAATCATTGGTCGCGTGTTTGTCGAACTGTTTGATGAAGAAGCGTGTAAGCAAGATCAAGTGAAGTGGTTGGCACAAGGCACCATCTACCCTGATGTGATTGAATCAGCAGCGTCTGCTACTGGTAAAGCACACGTAATTAAATCTCACCACAATGTGGGCGGTTTGCCGAAAGAGATGAAACTGGGGCTGGTTGAGCCACTGAAAGAGCTGTTTAAAGATGAAGTACGCAAAATTGGTCTGGAATTAGGTCTGCCGTACGACATGCTATATCGCCATCCATTCCCAGGTCCAGGTTTGGGTGTACGTGTTCTGGGCGAAGTAAAAAAAGAGTATTGTGACTTGCTGCGCCGCGCTGATGCCATCTTTATCGAAGAGCTGCATAAAGCTGATCTGTACAATAAAGTGAGCCAAGCCTTTACCGTATTCCTGCCAGTGCGTTCTGTTGGTGTGATGGGCGATGGGCGTAAATACGATTGGGTGGTTTCACTGCGCGCAGTAGAAACCATTGATTTTATGACCGCACATTGGGCGCATCTTCCATACGACTTCTTGGGCCGCGTTTCAAACCGCATTATCAATGAAGTGAATGGTATTTCCCGTGTAGTTTACGATATCAGTGGCAAGCCACCAGCTACCATTGAGTGGGAATAAATACTATCACTCGTCGATAAGATAGTGTTCTGACATTAATTAAGCCTCCGAACTTTCGGGGGCTTTTTATTTTGGCTGCGATGAAATAAAAATTTATATTTTACCTTCACGGATAAATAAAAAATGAACGATGCTTTTGTGAGTATCGCTTTTAGGTAAGATTACTATATGTGAATATAAAAATTGTAACGCTTACCTTCCCATTTGATGTGAAAGATTATATTTGGTTTCTTTATAATTAACAGGTGAAATATGAATGCTAAAATTAGTATTTTGATTGTTCCTTGGATCTTTATATCAATATCCACAATAGCAGAGCATAATAATGAAGATAATGTCTGTTTTTATTCAAAAGATAATTACTCTGAAAAGGAGGACGGCACAAAATTTTGCGTGCCTTATTATACCGAGGATGAATGGCTATTTAGCCAATGGAATAATAATATTGCATCAATAAAAATTCCGCTAAATTTACGGGTTGAGGTTTTTAGTGATTATTCATTTTTGGGGAAGTCTGCTTCGCTTTATAAAAACACCAATGCGGCTGAGTTGGCTCAGTATGGATTAACAGCAGATATCAGTTCTTATCGTGTATTACCAAAGAGTTTATATCCTGAGAATAAGAGGGTGACATTCAATTACCATTCAGACATTTTAGCTGAAAAATATTTCAGCTATGATTATTATGTTAACAATGGTCATAGCATCTTTTTAACCAAGCAAAGTCAGCCTATTGGTGCTGATGGACAAAGTTCTTACTTCTTTTATAGTCATGCAGGGCAGATAATGACGGCCTTTATCGGGCAAGGGTTTGATCGCAACCTTTACTGTTTGTCACCGGTGGTTCGGCGTAGTTCCCAGCTTGATGCTGATGTGGCATTTACCTATTGTGATTTTAATAATTCTGGCCAGTATTGGTTCCCTCAGGTGGTAGAAAATGAAATAAGATTAGTCAATCAAGGGACGGGTACCGCGTTATCATTAGATCAAATCGGTTTCTATGTGAGCTTACATACTAGCCCGATTAATATTCTACATGGCAGGGAACAACATTCTCAGCAGGGGACCGTGAATAAATACACTCTATGGTTTGATGCGTCTACTATTGAAACGTGGCAGGAAAAGGCAGTAAGACCCTTTTTACAATATAAGGAAACGCTTGAATCAAGGGGTGTAAATGACCAACGTGAGGTAATAACCCATCGTTTGGACCAACCAGATGATACCTATATTTATTTGGGGAGTAAAAAAGGTAGGAATCATATTTATTATAATGCAGAAACTCAATTACTGATGGCTTATAATAAATTAAGTGAGGGTAAAGCGTTAATAGAGTCCTCGTGCCTTTCATTATTGAATGATGGCACTGACCAACCTTCGGCGATTAGCTTTACCTACCATCGCAGTAACTACAGTGATAATAGTTTAGAGTACCGTTGTGATAATGGAGTAGCTTATAATATATACAGCAAAAAATGGTACTTTATGGCTGACTGGGAATATCATTATCTCGTTAATGGATATAAAAATAAACTTTTGCATTTTTATATGAATGAAAAAACATCATATATTAACTTCAAAGGTGTGCTGACGGGGCCAAAATTAGGTGAATATATAGGTGCTGTAGTGAATTTTAATGAGCGAACCCCTCATGATGCTGTATTCATTAATAATCCGGCCTTAGGCTATGTGCTTGATGTAGAAAAGGCTATTTGTGCATTGCACGGATTTACCGATGATCAAGGCACACATTGTGGTGATCTAAGTGCCACATGGTCTGTAACAGATGCTGATAGTTGGGATGTTAGCCTCAGTCGCGACTATATGCCCTGGCTGCTGGCGCAAATTTCTCACAAGTTGCATACAAGTGAATGGACTGCTGCGTTGGATGCTTACCTGCAAAAAGTTGAAACACTGGAAACCTTCTTTGAGACAAATAAAGAGCATCCGGTCGATGATGCAATATGGCAACAAACCAAAACACTGCTGGTGGAGTTTTTACGTACCTATAACTCAACCGAATATCAGCAAGTTTGGCATCAAGTGGCATATGTCCTTAATCGTATTGAAGTAATGATTGAGGTGAAGGCATGATCCGGCTCTATAGTTACAAAATGTGATATGAATCACGTTTTGCTTTACCCCTTCACTGATGAGGTATAATCTTGACGAATCTTTACAACTCAACTAAATATTTAACATCCGCATCTCATAACTTACATCGTCAATAAGACGAGAAGTCCATTCATTATTAGTCAAGATTGCCACTGCCGCTGTGTAAAACGCAGGGTAGTTTAGCTCGCAGTAGCCCGCATCTGTTAGCACATGCCGATTAGCAGCATGTTCCTAAATACAACGGATGAATACTGCGTGCGTGCTGTTTTGTGGAGAAAAAACATGTCGGTAAATCTCTCTCCGATACCTCAGGTGCGGGGTATTTCACGCCGCCGTCTGCTGGGATATATCGGCGTCGGGCTAGTCAGTAGCCTGATGAGTCCCCTTTCACTAGATGCTTTCGCGGCATCGACCCAAACCTCGCCGCAGAATTTAGAAAGATTCATGTTGGTATCACGCGCATTGACCGGTAAGCGCCAGCTTAATGCGCAGATTGGTCAACGAATCTATCAGGTTCTGCTCGGGAAAATAGGCGGTTTTGACCAAAAACTCTCCTTGTTACAACCGTTGCCTTCGGGTGAACCTCAGCAATGGCTACCCCTGCAACAACAAATCGCCCGGCAAATATTGCAAGGCTGGTATATCGGCGTGATCGGTGAGGGAACCGATGCGGCGGTAATCAGCTATGAGAATGCGTTGATGTTCGATGCGGTATCCGATGTGTTGGTTATTCGCTCTTATTGCCCGAATAAACCCGGATACTGGGCTGTAAAGCCTGATGTCGCCTTATAATTTTGGAGAATACATTTATGGCTGACACACTAAAGGCGGATATCGTCGTTATTGGCTCGGGTGTTGCAGGAGGGCTGGTTGCCCATCAACTGGCCATGGCTGGCAAGTCAGTACTGGTTTTAGAGGCAGGTCCGCGCCTCTCTCGCTGGGAAATTGTAGAAAACTTCCGTAATCAGCCGGATAAATCAGACAACATGGCGCCATATCCTTCCACCGCGTATGCGCCTCATCCTGAATCTAACCCAAATAATAACTATCTGATTCAAAAGGGTGAACATCCGTATGATGTGCAATATATCCGCGCAGTGGGTGGCACAACCTGGCACTGGGCGGCTTCTGCGTGGCGCTTTTTGCCTAACGATTTCAAACTGAAAACCGTGTATGGCGTCGGGCGAGATTGGCCAATTGAGTATGCCGTGTTGGAAAAGTGGTATCTGCGCGCTGAACAGGAATTAGGTGTTTGGGGGCCAAGTGATGAAGATCTAGGATCACCCCGCAGTGAACCCTATCCGATGGCACCATTGCCATTATCGTGGAATGAACAGCGCATCAAGACGGTGTTAAATAGCCATGTTTTTAACGGTGGCAGCTTTAACGGCGGAAGTTTCAATGTGGTCACTGAACCGGTCGCCCGTAACAGTCGACCTTATGATGGCCGGCCAACCTGTTGTGGTAATAACAACTGCATGCCTATTTGCCCGATTGGCGCCATGTATAACGGTATCACTCATGTCGAAAAAGCCGAGCAGGCGGGGGCAGTCGTGCGCCCCAAAGCTGTGGTTTATAAGTTAGAAGTTAATGATAAACAACAGATTACTGCGGCACTGTTTAAAGATGAACAAGGCAATGAGCATCGGGCTGAGGGTAAATACTTCGTACTGGCCGCTAATGGGATTGAAATTCCGAAACTGATGCTGATGTCCACCGATGAGAAAAATCCACGGGGAGTGGGTAATAGTTCCGATATGGTGGGGCGCAATCTAATGGATCACCCCGGAACCGGGGTGACTTTTATGGCCAGTGAACCCTTGTGGCCAGGGCGTGGGCCGCAGGAAATGACGTCGATGATCGGCTTCCGTGATGGTGCATTTCGTGCTGATTTTGCAGCGAAAAAAATTCATTTATCCAATTTGTCACGTACCGATCAAGTCACGATTGAATTACTCAAACAGGGGGATTTGCAACTCGGGCCACAGCTTGAGGCCAAAATCCGTGACAGGGCCGCGCGTTTTGTACAATTCGACAGCTTCCACGAGATTTTGCCTCATGTCGAAAATCGCATTATCCCCAGCGCTAGCGAGAAAGACGCCATCGGCATTGCGAAACCCGAGTTTTACTATGCAATGGATGATTATGTGCGAAAAAGTGCGGTACACACTCAGCAGGTCTATGCCGAGGCGGCAAAGTTGATGGGGGGAACCGAGGTTAAATTCAACAATAACTTCGCCAATAACAATCATATTACGGGTACCACCATTATGGGCAGTGACCCGAAAGACTCGGTAGTGGACAGCGATTGTCGCACCCATGACCATAAAAACCTGTTTATCGCCAGTAGTAGTGTGATGCCAACTGTCGGTTCAGTTAATTGTACTTTGACGATTGCCGCACTCTCGCTGCGTATCGCTGAAACATTAAAGGCCGAGGTGTAAGATGAGAAAACAAACCTTGGGCTGTTCAGTGAATCTCCTGCTTATCGCATTAGGTTTAGCCGTAACTGGGTATGCCAGTGCTGATGCTGACCTAATTGCACGTGGTGAGTACCTGACTAAGGCCGCTGACTGTGTGGCCTGCCATACCACCAAAGACGGTAAGCCTTTTGCCGGTGGACTTGCCTTCAAGACGCCGATGGGCACGCTATATTCGCCCAACATCACGCCCGATAAAGAGACCGGAATTGGCAATTGGACGGATGAAGAGTTCTTGCGCGCATTACATGAAGGGAAAGGGAAAAATGGTGAGAATCTCTACCCAGCATTCCCTTACACCTCATATACCTTGTTGACGGATGCTGACGTCAAAGCCATTAAAGCCTATCTGTTTAGTCTGCCAGCAGTGCATCAAGCTAACCGCGAAAATGACATGCCTTTCCCATTCAACCAGCGTTGGGGATTGTGGTTCTGGAATTTGGTCAATTTCGAGGGGGAGCGCTTTCAGCCGGACAACACTAAAGATGCACAATGGAATCAGGGTGCTTACTTTGTTGAAGCATTGGGGCACTGCGCTGAGTGCCATACCCCGCGTAATATCACCATGGGGATGAAAGAGAGCAAAGCCTATGGGGGGGCAGAGATTAATGGTTGGACGGCGTTTAATATTACCTCTGATCCACATGCCGGTATTGGCGGCTGGAGTCAGCAGCAGGTGGTGCAATATCTGCGCACCGGCCATGTTGACGGTAAAGCACAAGCTGCCGGGCCGATGGCTGAAGTTATTGAGAACAGTACTCGCCACCTGAGCGAGAGTGATCTCAATGCCATGGCGGTGTATCTGCGTACCCTGGAGCCATTAAATCCAGATGACGAAACCAAGAGTCGTTCGGATTGGGGGCAAGCGGCAAGTAGTGTTAATTCCTTACGCGGTATGCCTTTCACGGCAGATAACAACACTGACGGCGCGCGCCTGTATTTGGGGAACTGTGCCAGTTGCCACAGTTTCACCGGTGAGGGCGTGAAAGACGGTTATTACCCTTCATTGATGAAAAACTCGGTGGTCGGGGCATCCGAGCCCAATAACCTGATTAATGTGATTCTCCACGGTGTGTCACGCAAAACCAATGACGGTGAAGTATTTATGCCCGGATTTGCTAACACCTTAACCGATGAGCAGGTTGTTAGTTTGAGTCATTATCTGCTACAGCAATTCGGACAACCGGCACTGAATATAAAAGCCGATGATGTGAAGGCGCTGCGCGGGGAATAGAAAATAAGCACAAGGAAACCCAGTTCCCTTGTGCTTATTTCTGATTTATCTGTGAGGGGAAAATAACCCATATAACGATGCAGCGATGTTTGATAGTAAGTTAGATATTAAATTTTATTTTTTAACTAATATTATCAATATTGTTCTTATTTAACCTTCTCATTATGCCAATGCATTAATGTATATTCGCCATCATTACTGATGCCGGTGGCAATAGCTACCCACCCCTGTTTTTGATAAAACGCCAGCGCCTGCTGGTTTTTTGCCAGACATTTGAGTGAGCCGTGGCTGGTAAATAGCTGTTGTGCTGCCTGCAATAAGGCTTTTCCCGTACCGGACTGTTGTAGTTCAGGGGCAATAAACAGATGATGCAGGAAACTCTCTTCCATAAAAATTGAGGCAAAACCTAAGTGTTGATCGCCATCAACGGCGACCAGCACAGTTTCACCAATGGTTGAGCGATCAAAATCTTCCAGCCTAAAGTGTTCAACGTCCAGCCAGGTAAAGGCTGCTTTACGTGATGCCAGATACAAGGTGCGCAGGAATGGCCGGTCACTTTCCTGATACTGACGAATCTTGATACTCATCCTATGGTTATACCTCCAAAACAGGGTGCTTTTGCGAAATTGATCATTGGTTGAGCCAATACATGATTGATCTTCTACCATCTGCCCATGATAATAACAATTCTGACTCGGGGTGCCTGCCACAAACAGTGGCATGGCTGAGATATTACCCGTATTACCTGATCTGGATTATGCCAGCGTAGGGAAGTCTCGGCACCTTAGGGTTCCGCCTTCTTGACCGCCGGTTAGGAGGAATATGTTCGTTCAACCTGCCGTTTTCTCTTTAGCTATTCTCGCTGTTGCTGCCATTCGATCTCCCATTGATATGAGTGTGGAGAGATATTCATGAAGCGAATTAATGCACTCACGATTGCCGGAACTGACCCTAGCGGTGGGGCCGGTATTCAGGCTGATTTGAAAACTTTCTCTGCTTTGCAAGCTTACGGCACCAGTGTGATCACCGCCTTGGTGGCACAAAATACCTGTGGTGTGCAGTCAGTTTATCCCATCGAACCGGCGTTTGTTGCAGCTCAACTCGATTCTGTTCTCAGTGATGTGCGCATCGATAGCGCGAAAATCGGTATGTTGGCTAATGCTGACATTGTCGAGATTGTTGCCACACAACTGCAACGTTATCCCATCCCATTT
The DNA here is from genome assembly GCF_052217105.1 of Yersinia sp. 2553 StPb PI. Taxonomy (NCBI): domain Bacteria; kingdom Pseudomonadati; phylum Pseudomonadota; class Gammaproteobacteria; order Enterobacterales; family Yersiniaceae; genus Yersinia; species Yersinia sp. 2553 StPb PI. The sequence goes on from NZ_JAZGPX010000002.1 coordinate 250,747, forward strand.
GTGGTGCTAGATACCGTTATGGTCGCCAAAAGCGGTGATCCATTATTGGCACCAGAGGCCGTAGACGCAGTACGTCAACTGCTGTTACCGCGAGTGGCTTTGATTACCCCGAATCTGCCAGAAGCAGCCGCGCTACTCAATTGCCAGCCTGCGCGCGATGAGCAACAAATGTGTGAACAGGGGCGAGCACTGTTGGCTCTGGGGTGTCAGGGAGTATTGATGAAAGGAGGGCATTTGAGCGGTGAAGATAGCCCCGATTGGCTGTTTACGGCACAAGGCGAACAGCGTTTTGTTACCCGCAGAGTAAATACTCGCCATACCCACGGCACCGGCTGCACCTTATCGGCCGCATTGGCGGCCTTACGGCCACGGCTCCACGATTGGGCAGATACAGTGAATGCCGCCAAACACTATCTGCAAGGTGCATTAGAACAAGCCGATACCCTTGAAGTCGGACAGGGGGTCGGGCCGGTGCATCATTTTCACCGGTGGTGGTAATCCCCTTCGTCCTTGAAGTCGCCGAGGTGTTAGCTGCGCTCACCCCCCCGAATCACTGACTTGAGTCAGCTCATCGGGATGTGTTCACTTGCCGCCTACCTGCAACTCCAATGACTTTGGGGATCCTTCGTCGTTGAAGTCGCAGGGGTGTTAGCTGCGCTCACCCCCCCGAATCACTGACTTGAGTCAGCTCATCGGGATGTGTTCACTTGCCGCCTACCTGTAGCTCCAATGACGAAGTGCATGCCTTATTTATTGAAATGGCAGAGATTTTTATGCCAATAAATAGCGCTGAGTCATCGCAAACATCGCGATAGCACGTTGCAAGTGATGGGCATCAAAACGGTTAAGCAGATAGCTGTCCGCGCCTTTGCGTGGGCGGATACACAGTGAGAGTTTTGGCTCGCCTGTTTCATCGTTAATCAGATCAAATTGATAACTGCCGATATCTTTTTCATCTTCACTCCAGGAGATTTGTACCGCAGGTAATGGGTTGCCTGCGCTAGGTTGGCGAACGGCAAAAAAGTACTCTCCGGCCCAGAACCCGGCGTAATCCCCATCAGCCTGTAGATGTTTGGTGCGAAAAATAGGCGCATCGACTAACTGACGGATAGTCTCGGGCGTTATCTGTTGTCGGGTTTGTTGCCACAGCGGGGTGTCATTTTCAAGTTGCCAGCAGGCTGCACCAAGATAATCATTCAATTCGCGCCAATCGGCATCGAGTTGCTGTAGCAACTCTTCATCGAGGATATTACGGTACTGCTGCATACCGCTGGGTTGTTCGCCCAATGTTTCGTAGGTGATTAACTCCATGGTGCGGGGTTTACGGCGAAAGCTCATCCACAACACGGCCTTCGGAATGCGAAATTCAATGGATTGAATGCTCAGACGATAGCGATCGCCTTTATTCACCACAAAACCATTGGCTGTACCGCGCTTATTTTGGTAATTACGTACCACCACCACGCTATTTAGCCCCATCCAGCCAGTGACATAATGCTCGCTGTCGGAATTGGCAACATCCAGATCGATAACCATCTGGATAATTTTATCCGTTTCAAGCTTAGCCAGCGGGTGGGCATCCCCGGCAGAGTAATACAGCTTCTCGGGTTCTTCGGGTAACTCAACGGTTAACATGGCATGGCCTTTTATCGGGTGGGCTCGGCTGATAGCTATCTGGTTCATAGCTTAACTCAAGCTGTCATACAGATTGTGATATAACTGGAATTAGGATGAAAATTCGTGCTATGGATCAACTTTTTCGCCGGTTGATGGTCATAGACAGGCAAGCTAATACCACGCCCGCTAAGCCGTTGCATAGAGCCTGGCTCACTGTCCGGCGAGTAGATTAATCAGATAATAAGGATTTCGATAATGAAAGGTAACAAAACCCGCCATTGTCTTGTGGCTGCGGTGATGCTCAGTGTCAGCGCCTGGGCTTTCGCGCAGCCAGCCACCACAACTGTCACAGCCACGTCAGTTGCCCAGACTTCTCCTGTCAAAAGCCGCCCGACCACTGCGGATCTGCTGCAACAGCCGGTGTATAAAAATAGCTGGCAAAAAATGGTGAAAAGCCAAAAGAATCTCCCAGCCTGGGCACGCAAAGGGGTGGGGACGTCAGCACCTTATGAGGTGATAAATTGGCAAGGGCAGCAATATAAGGTGGGGCGAATTTGTAAACCTCATGATTGCAGTAATAACTTTATGTGGGTGGCGTTTAGTCAGGATAAAAAACAAGTATGGCAGGCATGGGGAATGCGTATTTCCGTGGCAGACAAGCCACAAGCACTTGATAAACCGAGTGAGTTCGCGACCTATCAATGGCTCGGTCGTCCCAATGACAGTATCCAGGCCATGCTCAAAAAGCAGTTACAGCAAGATCCTAATTGGCACTGATTGAGGCAGGCCGCTAATAAGTAAATTTATCTAGATTAATTGATTATATTGATGAAGATGTCACTGGCGGATTTGAATGCTGGTTGCAGCGGCCTCGCAGCAGCGAGGCCTGAATCGTGAATGCAACCAACACAGCTACAACTTGAACGATGACGGGGATATCAACCAACGCCAGCTTGATGCAGGTCGTGCAGATTAATGGCTCCGACCAGTTTTCCATCCAGATTTACCACCGGTGCGGCACTGAGATGGTGCTGATGCAGTGCCTCCAGCGCTTCTCCTGCGCGCCATTGCTCAGGTAATCGGTAGCCTGGCCGTGTGATGGCATTTTCTAAGGGTTGCTGTAAGGTGCCACCTTTTACCAGCCAGCGGCGTAAATCACCGTCAGTGAATACCCCCACAACCCGTTGCTCCGGATCACATACAGCCACCAGCCCTAGTCCTGTACGGCTCAGTTCTAACATGGCTTCCATTACACTGTCGGATTCATTCACCATCGGCAGGCGATCACCGGTTCTCATTAAGTGATGGACTCGATTAAGTAGCCTTGCGCCCAAGCTGCCGCCAGGATGTGAGCGGGCAAAATCTTCTGCACCGAAACCGCGATGGCGCATTAATGCCATTGCCAGAGCGTCCCCCATCATCAGGGTATTAACCGCGCTGGAGGTAGGAGCCAATCCCATCGGGCAAGCTTCGTGTTCGACACTGATATCCAATACACAGGCAGCACCCAGCGCCAGCGGGGACTCTTTGCCGCCAGTGATGGCAATCACGGGGATCTGGCTATCCGCCAACAAGGGCAGAATCAGGTCCAGTTCTTTGGCGCGCCCTGAGTAGGAGATAAAAATCACCACATCCTGAGGGCCAATCATGCCCAAATCGCCGTGCAATGCTTCCGCCGGATGTACAAAGAAGGAGGGGGTGCCAGTGCTGGCCAGTGATGCGGCAATCTTTTTACCAATATGGCCAGATTTGCCAATCCCTGAAACTACAGCCTTACCGGTGCAGGCTAATAATAACTCACAGGCGCGGATAAAATTATCATCTAAACGTGACAGCAGCTTATGCGCTTCTGTCAGTTCAATTTCCAGTGTTTCACGGGCATAGGTAATCAATGGATTAGTCATTTTTATCAACCAGAATGATGTTAATGCCCATGTCCTGTAGCGCTTGCAAATATTCTGGGCTAATACCTTTATCTGTAATCAGGATATCAACGGCACTTAACGGGCACACTACATTTGGGCTTTTACGGCCAAATTTGGAGGAATCGACCAGCAAAATAATGCGGCTAGCGGCACGGCACATCGCCGTACTAACATGATAAACTTCGTTAAACGTGGTGACACCTGCTTTCAGATCGACACCATCTGCACCGATAAACAGTTGATCGAAACTAAAATTATCAAATGCAGATTCTGCCAGACTACCATGAAAAGAGGCTGAACCTTTACGGTAAGTGCCACCCGGCATCAAGATAGTTTGATCGTTATCCAGCTCAACCAGTTCATTGACGATATGCAGGCTGTTGGTCATCACCGTGATATTGTTGAACTTTGTCAGGTGGGGAACCATTTGCAACACGGTACTACCGGCATCAAAAACCAGGCTATCACCGTCTTTAATCAGTTTGCTGGCAGCTTGAGCAATTTGCTTTTTCTTATCGGTATTAATGTGAGTTTTACGGTCAATGGGTTGTTCTATATCATCACGATTTAATACAACCCCACCGTAGGTACGGATAACCGCCCCTTCATTTTCAAGACTGGTTAAATCCTTACGAATTGTGGTACCGGTGGTTGAAAAATGTGCGGCGAGTTGATCGACGGCCGTCTTTCCGTGTTGTTGGAGATATTCCAGTATTGCAACCTGTCGCTGCTTTGGCTTCATAACGATCCCCGCTCAAGTATTTCCATTGCCTCTTTTTCAGGCATAACTTTCACATGAAAAAGAATAGCTTTCATTGTGAAAATATCATGATTTCGGTTTAATCGCTAATAATAGTGCAGTTTGACATGCTTTATCCGTAGGGAAGATCACATCCGGGATTAAATCCTGCTGATGTAAGCCATGAAGCTGAGGTAATGGGCGTGGGCGGGCGAAAACGCTAATGCCACGCATGATCATGCTGTCACTGACCCGCATATTCTCATCGAAAGCCAGCGCCATTACCACGCGGGGCTTAAAGCGCCCACCAGATCGGCCAACACCAACTGATTTACTGTGCTGACACAGGCGATCAAAAGCACGGTTAAACCGATTGATTTGCCACCAGCCAAGCATGATTTGCAGCACCCAGGCGATGATAACAATAGTGATCAGTGCTGATGTTGGAGACATATTTTTATCCTTCTTACTTGACGTTGCAGCAGTGTTAGCTGCGTTCGTTGCTTGGCCCATCCTTGGGCCTCGCCTCTGTGAGACCGCTAGAAACAGTCCCCTTCGCTTGCTGGGATGACAAACTGTTTTTTCAGACAACATCAAACTTAAAACATCACCTGACCACCGGTAATATTAATTGATTGTCCGGTGCAATAGGCGGCTTTATCGCTAGCGTAGAACAACAGCATGTTAAGCACATCCTGATAATCACAACCCCGTTTTAGTGGCACTTTATCGGTGTAGTATTTTTCAACTTCTTCCGGTTGAATACCCAACTTTGCAGCGTACTGCGGTAAAAGAGATTGGAACATCGGTGATTTCAACAGATTGCCTAACATCAAGGAATGCACAGTGATACCGTAGTCAGCCAAGTCCAGAGCCAATGATTGGGTCAAACCAACGCCACCAAACTTGGCAGCACTGTAACCCGAGTTGTGTTTACTGCCCACTTTACCTGATTTGGAGTTGATCTGGATAATTCGCCCGGCAACGCCATCACGGATCATCAGGCGAGAGAATTCACGAGCACATAAGAAGTAACCGACCAGATTGACCTGTAGTGAGCGGTCAAAATCATCCAGTGGGAAATCAGTAATCGGTGCGGCCTTGGCAATGCCTGCGCTGTAAACGAGCAGGTTAGTTTGATGGAAACTTTGATCTACTGCTTTTGCCAGCATCTGCACGCTGCTTTCATTGGTGGCATCAACCTGAAAACCACGGGCGCTATCTGCGCCGTATTCGGCATTAATCTGATCAGCGACTAACTGTGCGTTATCTGAATTTAAATCAGCAACTGCAACTTTATACCCTGCTTCGGCAAGACCATGACACAAGAATGCGCCCAATGTTTGTCCACCGCCAATAACTACTGCTACTTGTGACATAACTACCTCCAAAATTATCCTTGGTACTTGAAACTGCAGCGGTGTTAGTCGAACTCACTCACCCGAATCACTGACGAGAGTCAGCTCATCGGGATTTGTTCGTCTACTTCCTTTGCAATTCCAATTACTTCGGCTAATACCCTTAGTACTTGAAGTTGTCGCAGGGTTAACTGCGATGCTAATGACATCGGGTATAAATGAATAAATTAACGAATAAATTTCAGTGAGCTACCGATAGGAATATCATCGGGTGTTGGCCCTATTACATGGATAGAACCGGGGAACTCAGGTTGCTTATCACCATTAAAACGAATGGTGACATGACCCAATTCACGCAGGTTCTGAGTTGCCACCTCGCCAACTGCGGTGATGACATAGCGCAGATCAGCCAGTTCCATAATGTTGCCAGCCTGTAGCTCTCCATCGGTGTCGCTGTGCTGATGGATAAAACAGAACTCTTCAATATCTTTGGGTGCCCCTTCGCGGAAGGTGATAAGCATGTCATCAAGCAGCGCCTCGCGGGCGCTGTCGCCGATATTGGTAATAGTTGTCTGATAAATAGTATTCATACGTACATCCTTAACCGTTGAATGTATTACAGATAATTTTGTATTTAGTGCTTACTGATAGATAAAGGCTGATGCTGCCCAGGCAATCAATACTGTTGGCGCTCCGGTAAGGAAACGGCCAACCAGAACCGAAGGGACACCGACACGAACGGTATCTTGTTTCGCTTCGGCCAGAGACAGACCTACTGGGATAAAGTCACATGCTGCTTGGGCATTAATTGCAAATAACGCTGGCAGGGCTAATTGCGGTGGAATATTCCCCAAACCAATTTGTACCCCAACCAATACGCCGATAACTTGTGCGATAACGGCCCCTGGGCCTAAGAACGGTGACAACAGCGGGAAGGAGCAGATCAGTGCCAAGAGCACTAAGCCTATCGGGCTGCTGGCCAGCGGTGTTAAGCCGTGAGCGATAAAGTCGCCCAAACCGGATGCCATAATGATGCCGATTAACGCCGAAACGAAGGCCATAAACGGTAGGATAGTTTTCAGTACGGTATCGATGGTGTCGCGGCCTGACTGGAAGAATACCGCCACAACAGACCCCATCCCCATCCCGACTTTCGCCAGTAACCCGTCACTTTGTTCGGTAATTTTCTTGCTGGTATCGTAATCACGGCCAGCTTTGCTTGCGGTTGCGGTTGCGGTTGCCGGTTCTGCTGGTGCAGCCGTTGCGGTGGCGTGATCGGTTCCACTGACTTTATGGATATTTTTTTCACGCACACCGGAAACATAAATATCTTCCAGTATGTATTGCGCCATCGGCCCGGATTGACCGGTTGAATGGATATTAACGGTTGGAATACGGCGTTTCGGATACAGGCCACAGCGCAGGGTGCCACCACAGTCAATAATCGCCACGGCGATCTCTTCGGCTGGTGGTTCACCTTCTTTGAACCCATCCACCGCTTCCCAGCCAGTCAGTTCACTGATACGGTCAATAATGGCCGGGCGGGTACCCGCGGTGATATAGACAATTTTCTTACCCGGTACGATTGGCAACACTAATGGGCCACCCCAGCCGCCTTCGCCTTTTTCAATCCTGATGAATTCACTCATGCTCTGCTCCACACAGTATGTATTTAATTTACATATTAAAGTTGTACGTTACGGTCCAGACGGATGCCCATTTTGCGTTCAAAGATGGAGGTCGTCAGATCGGTAACCCAGCCACGGAAGAAGTTGGTGAACAACCCAACCAGGAAGTAGCTAACAGCCAGCGGGCCGAGGGGTAAGCCCAGTGTGGTTAAACCACTGGCAATACCTAAGAACACGAACAACTCACCTGGGTTAATGTGTGGGAACAAACCATTCATTGAGTGGCAACTGTAAGAGGCGGCCGCGTAATAACTTGGTTTATATTTTTCTGGCATAAAACGCCCGAGACTTAAGGTCATCGGGTTACAAAATACAAAGGTACCGATCAGCGGCAGCAACAGGTAACGGGAAACAGGGTTACCGGCACAGCGTTGAGCCAATCGTTCAATCCTATCCTGACCAACAAACTTGATCAGTGCATTCATGATTACTAACAAACTGATTAATAAAGGTAAGATCCCGGTGACCATGCCAACAAAAACTTCGCCCCCTTTTTGGAAGAGTCCGATAAACCACTCGGCTCCATGGGTTATGAGTTCAATCATTTTTTTCTCCTGTAATCGAGGTTATGGCTGTTTTTATAAACTTTTGTTTTGAAAAGAAACTTCAGGAACCGCGTGATAAAGCGGTATTCAAAATACTGAGGTTCCAGAATGGACTTCAGCATCTTGTCTGTCGCCATGTGAACTACCATAATCATTTTTTAGATCTATTTATTGCATATGGATCACACTTTGAAAGTAAAACCTTTCAAAGTGAAAATTAAATGTAAAAGAAAATAGGTTTGAAATGAAAGGTTTTTGCGTAAGAAAATGCGTTAACTCGAGCTAAAGCCAGGTCAACGTTGAGTTAGGCAGAGCGATAAGGGTAATAAAATCTAGAAGAATCATGGGCTAACCGAAGATAGCCCACAGATTGATATTTAGCCCAGCAGTTCACAATTTGGCGGCAGACGGCAGCCAATCGCATTGGGGATTATTTCGATACGGAAATGCTTGCCTGCCAGTGGTTCGCCATCCAGATTAAAAGTGATGTCATGGGGGGCTGTGATTTCCAGCCAAGGCAAGGTAGCCTCCACTACATTTTTATTTTTCTCACCACTGAACACGCTGGTCAGTAGGGCAGGAAGTAATTCTTCTGCGGTCAGCAACCGCAATTGCAGCAAGCCATCATTAATCAGTGCATCGGGGCAGAGAGGCTGTCCACCACCGGCTTGCCGACCGTTGCCGATACCTATTACCAGTGCATCACCCGCCCATTCGAAATCCGGCCCATGTATTTCACAACTGTCTGCTTTAATCGCATCCATGCGCATCAGGCCATGAATAAAGTATGAAGCCCCACCCAGTACGGCTTTGAGTTTTTCCGGTGTCTCAGTGGTAATGCGAGTGCCAAAGCCACCGGTCGCCATATTGATAAAGTAGTGCTCGCTATTTACTCGCGCGATATCAATGGTGACCGCCCGGCCTTTGACTGCCAATTGAAATGCATTTTCTATGTGCAGGGGAATGTTACAACTGGTGGCAAAATCGTTGGCTGTACCTAAGGGCACAATACCTAAATTGGGGCGATTGTAGGAGGGCAGGGCCATCAGCGCACTGGCGACTTCATTAATAGTGCCATCTCCCCCGCCTGCAATTACCGTATCGACCCCCAGACCGGCAGCTTCGCCAACATAACGCTTCGCATCCCCGTGTTCCCAAGTGACTCGAACATGAAGCATAATGCCTTCATCACGCAAGTTCTTGACGGCATTGCGAACTTCAAGATTACCCGATTCCTTACCGTTCAAGATGAGAAGGGTACGTGGCATTGAGGTCATAACGTGCTCCAATCGTTTCTGCGATAGGAGTAACAGTAACCCATAGCTGTTTAATTTACCTATCCCCTTCTTACTTGAACTTGCAGCGGGGTTAGCGGCGTTCAAATCTGCTCCTGACAGATTTGTCACCCGAATCACCTGACTGCGTAAGCTCATCAGGATTAGTGAGGGGCTAGCATAAATGCAGCTCGAATCACTTGCTGGTAGTGGGTTTGGCTTCTTTAGCTATATGAGATTATTCCGACAATATTGCAAATATCAATTATCTTTAAGTTTAATAAAAAGAGGTTTTATTTTTGTTGGGATATTTATTTAACGGAGATAATTATTATTTGATGGTGAGGTTATTCATAAAACAGGCTTTCTTATTATTAGTTAATAGCTTAACAAGAATCATTAATAATAAAATTTAGGAAAAATTAATAGTAATCAGATGGATAGGGCCATAAAAAAGAAAAGGCCAGCCCAAGGGAGATTGGGCTAGCCAAGGAGGTGGTTCCTAGTCTTGCTGTAAAACTTTTTTAGTTCTTGATTGTACTCGAGCTATGCTACCCCAGCGTAATTATAATTGATGTGATCCATTTCTAATATTTGCTAAAAATGCCATCTTGGCGATGGCATTATTTTTTTATCGCTTTACGTTACGCTTTTTCATGGGGATTTCGGCTATTTGTCCCATTTAGATTACGTACCAGTAAGCCATATTCCACGTTAATGTCCGCGGGGATGGGCAAATACATGATATGACCATTACCCGGTGCAATATCTGCCGGCTGACCTTTTTTATCTTGCATGCTGTCGAGAATAAACTGGATATTGCCGTTTGGCGTCATCAGCTCAACACTATCACCAACCGAGAATTTGTTTTTGACCACCACTTCAGCCAAGCCGTCACGACGCACTCCGGTAAACTCACCGACAAATTGCTGGCGTTCAGAAACTGAATAGCCGTAATCGTAAGTTTGTTGCTCTTCATGCACATGACGGCGCAGGAAGCCTTCGGTATAACCCCGGTGAGCCAAGCCTTCCAGTGTGGTCAACAAGGTTGGATCAAAAGGTTTACCCGCAACGGCATCATCGATAGCACGGCGGTAAACCTGTGCGGTACGCGCGCAATAGTAGAAGGATTTAGTCCGACCCTCAATTTTCAGTGAATGCACACCTAATTGCGTCAGGCGTTCCACATGTTGAATAGCGCGTAGGTCTTTTGAGTTCATGATGTAAGTGCCGTGCTCATCTTCGGTGGCGGTCATGTACTCACCAGGGCGCTGTGCTTCCTCAATCATAAACACTTTATCGGTTGGTGCACCGATACCCAGTGTTGGCTCGATATTCTTTACCGCAATCGGTTGGTGAATATGCACGATGTTGCCGATTTCATCTTCTTTGCCTTCCTGAACATTATATTCCCAGCGGCAGGCATTGGTGCAGGTTCCCTGGTTCGGGTCGCGTTTATTGATATAACCAGATAGTAGGCAACGGCCGGAATAGGCCATGCACAGTGCGCCGTGGACAAAAATCTCCAGTTCCATATCAGGAACTTGTGCGCGTATTTCTGCAATTTCTTCCAGTGATAACTCGCGGGAGAGAATAACGCGGGTCAACCCCATCTGTTGCCAAAATTTGACGGTAGCCCAGTTGACGGCGTTAGCTTGTACTGACAGATGAATATCCATCTGCGGGAATGCCTCACGTACCATCATGATCAAGCCGGGATCCGACATAATCAGTGCATCCGGCCCCATATCGATCACCGGTTTTAAATCACGCAGAAAGGTTTTCAGTTTGGAGTTGTGGGGGGCAATATTTACGACCACATAGAAGCGCTTACCGAGGACATGCGCTTCCTGAATACCTAATGCCAGGTTCTCGTGATTAAATTCATTATTACGCACCCGTAGGCTATAACGTGGTTGGCCGGCGTAAACCGCATCTGCCCCATAAGCAAAGGCATAACGCATGTTTTTAAGGGTACCGGCAGGCGATAATAATTCCGGGGTAAAAGGAATAGATGAAGACATATAAGTGGCTCTCAGTCTGAGTTCAAGTCAGAACCACGCCCGAAGGGGTGGTTAAAAGCCGGGGATTGTAACCTTGCCAATCAGGAAAATCAGCCATCGCACAATTTTTGTAGGGTTTAAATGATCTGGATCAGTTTAAGCGGATTTTAATGTCTTGGAGCATAAAGGAAAAATTCGTTAATTGAGCGATTTTTTGCTCATTTTTTGACTAAATGATTTTCTTTGAGTAATATTTTGCACATAAATACTGATTTATTCTTTATATGAGCAGTTTTTTGCTCAAGAGGTGTTTGTGGCTAAACTAACGATACAGATCTTCAATCACGGCCTTTGGCATGATGCTGCTGAACTGACTTTTACAGAGCCGGCTCGTGGAAGGCAAGGCGCGGCAGTGCTAGGCTATGACGGCGATTATGCTATTGAGTGGATGTATCGTGATGATGAATTCAGTTGTAGCATAAATTTACCGGTTGAATTAGCTCACACCTATTCGTCTAAGCATTGGTTTGCTTTTATTGACGATATAATGCCCGCAGGCGCAAGCCGCCGCTATTGGGTTAACCAACTTGGTCTGCAATCAATGTCAGCGAGCGAGCAGGATTATATTTTGCTGAAAACGGGCACTATCGCCCCTGTTGGCAATATGCGAATAAAAGATGCAATACCTGAGTTACATCCTGATAGCCAGTTAAACCATATCCGCTTTACATTGCAGGACGTAGTTGAGCGTGACTCATCTTTTTTGGAATATGCGCAGCAAAGAGGGGCCTCGGCAGGGGGGGCGACAGGGGCCGGTGGCGAAGCGCCGAAGCTACTATTATGTTGTTCAGATAATGATGAAATCTGGATTGATACTTTCCAGGATGGCATCAGTAACCAAGATACTCATTATTTAATTAAATTCCCAAGAGGGAAGCGTAGCACTATTGATTGCGATATTTTACGTGCTGAGTATCACTTTTATCAGGAACTGGCAAGCATTGGTATCGATACGATAAAGACTGAAAAGATGAGGCTGATAGAGGGAGATAATTATCCTTCTTTATGGTTACCTCGCTTTGATATTGATTCAATTGAGAATAAGCGAGTTCAATATGGTCTGGAGTCACTTTATTCAGTTATGGATGTTGCTTCGGGTAGCTATTTAAATCATTTTGAGGTAATCCGAACTTTAGTAAAAAAACTGACTTCTCAGTATCAAGTTAATGAATTAGGTCGGCCTTTAAATGTTGAAGCTCTCGTTATTGAAATGATTAAGCGAGATTTATTAAACGTCGCTTTTGGTAATTCTGACAATCATGGCCGCAATACTGCATTAATTAAACGGCCTGAGGGGATCTGGCTCTCGCCTATCTATGATTTTGCCCCGATGAAAGCAGATCCTGAAGGTATTCCCAGAGTGACTCAATGGGGGTCGCCTTATGAAGAGGGAGGGAATTTCGACTGGAAGGGTATTATTACTGAGTTATCTGATCTTGCTGACCCTGACAGTGTCTTTTTGGCATTCCAGCAAGTGGCTGAAAATCTAATAGGTTTGAAGGTTCGTCTTAAAATGCGAGGAGTACCGGACAGCATTCTTAATATGCCGGGAATGGCTTTTGATTATTTGGATGAAAAATTACAACGCTGGGCACATTTATGAAAGTGAAACTTTCACCGCAAGAGCGTGAGAACTTGTTACTGATGTTACTAAGCCAGCTATTTAGTGAACAGATATCTACAGGGGAATTACTGCGCAAACTTAGAAAAGAGATGCTAACCATGTCTCAGGACGAGTTTTCATCTTTGGTTAATATCAGCCGACGTACTCTGTCTGATATTGAAACTGATAAAGGGGGCCAGACGTTATCTGTGCTTGGGCGTGTTTTTCGGCCTTTTGGTTTGAAAATAGGTTTATTGCCACGTAACCAGCAAGTATTGAAAAAAATGCTGGCGAAAGAGTTTGCAGCGGTAACCGAAGATCAGGAGCGTTTGAAATGAGATGCGCGGTCACTCGCCCCGCGCGGGTACCTTTAAGCAACGAATGTAGGTAAAATAGCACTATCAGATAAATAAAAATTACAGCGTCAGATCTTTAATTATGGTGGTCGGGCCATTTTTTATTACGGAGGCAATGCCTTTTTTGGCAGCAGCGTCAGAACTGTAGGATTCACTGACGCCAATAACCTGATGGTTTTTCGCTTTCAAAACGAAATAAGGTTCATTTTTGACGTTGTGCTTCAGCTCATATTGGCTTTCCAGTGGCGAGTTACTCTGCACTGATGATATGCCGTTTTCAGCCGAAGCCTTACTGGCGTACATCTCACTGGAGAGAATAGTTTCGCCATTGCTGGCTTTTAGATTGAAATAGTGCTGCCCATTCTTTGCCTTATTAAGCTCATAGTGACCCATGATCATAGTGGTTCTCCTGTTGGTTGTGATACCTCTAATGAGTGTAGTCAACGTTGACCGGATGTCAGGTCAATGCGCTATGCACCACCAACATAACGCACCTTTGGCAAAGACGGCATTACAGTAAACGACAGATCTCTGCTTCCCAGCGATACCCCATACCGTACACTGCACGGATAAATGGCTTCTTGCCATCGAGTGATTCCAGCTTGCGCCGGAGATTTTTGATATGGCTATCGATAGTGCGATCCGTCACTACGCGGTAATCGTCATACAGATTATTCAGCAGTTGCTCACGGCTAAACACATGGCCTGGTTGAGTTGCCAGTATTTTCAGCAGACGAAATTCTGCCGGGGTCAATTCCAACTGATGGCCCAGATAACTGGCCTGAAAGCGGGATTCATCAATCAGCAGTGGCACCGTATCACTTGGCTGCTGCGGTAGCGGTCGGCAGCGGCGCAGAATGGTTTTGACCCGCGCCACCACTTCCCGCGGGCTATAGGGTTTGCAGATATAGTCGTCAGCACCGATCTCCAGCCCCAGTAATCGATCAATCTCTTCGGTTTTTGCCGTCACCATCATAATCGGCACATCAGAGAAACGGCGAATTTCTCGGCAAATGGTAATGCCATCGCTACCGGGTAACATTAAATCCAGCAAAATAATGGCCGGTGGCGACTGACGGACTGCCGCCACTACCTCGTCACCCCTGGTGAGCCATTGGGTCTGATAACCCGCAGCCTGTAGGTAATCGACCAATAACTGGCCGAGCTTCGGTTCATCTTCAACAATCAATACGGAGCCAGATTGGCTGGCAGACTGAAGCGGCTCGTGCATTACAATGAATTACCCTATGGAATGGAATAGCGGAAATACTACCGTAATCCGCAGGCCACCCAAAGGTGAATGTTCGGCGCTGATTTTGCCACCGTGGGCCTCGACAATATTGTGGCATATCGCCAGCCCTAGTCCTGAGCCGCCGCTTGCGCGGTTACGTGAGCTTTCGGTGCGATAAAAACGCTCAAAAATACGTTGCAGCTGTTCATCACTAAGGCCCGGTTTACTGTCCTGCCAGTGTAGGGTTAATGTTTCTTCTTCTGGCAGTGCGATAATCTCAAGCTGCCCGCCTTCATTGGTATAACGCAGACTGTTTTCCAGTAAATTATGAAATAGCTGATTCAATCGGTCGGGGTCGCCGAACATTATTGCCTGTTCAGGCAGATGGGCAGTAATGGTGATATTTTTACTTTGGAAACGGCCATGGAAGCTGGCGATAGCGATTTGTAACAGACGCACGGCATCCAGTTGGGTTTTACGGTAGGCCAGTGCACCACGATCTGAGAGCGATAACTGATGCAGGTCGTTGACCAGTTTGGTCAGAATTCCTACCTCGGCTTGCAGTGAGATCAAGGATTCAGGTGTTGGTTGCCGCACACGATCCTGTAGCGCCTCCAACTCGCCGCGCAGTACCGCCAGTGGCGTGCGTAATTCATGCGAGACATCGGCCATAAAGTCGCGCCGCATTTGCTCGTTTTTCTCCAACGAACTGGCAAGTTGGTTAAAGTCTTGTGCCAAACGGCCCAGTTCGTCACGGCTACTGACCGCCACTCGAGTGCTGAAATCACCGGCAGCTAAGCGGTGAGTGCCTTCCACTAACCGTTTTACCGGTGCTAACATCCCGCGCGATAAAACCCAGGTCACCGCTGCCGCCAGCAGGGTTGATAAGCCGACAATAATCCAACTGGTGCGGCGCTGTTGCTGGTCAAAGTTAATATCTGCATTACGCGTCAGTTTTTCGGGGGGAGTCGACATCACCCAGCCCACCACGTTTTTATTCACCTTGATGGCGCGACGGCTAGCTTCTTTCGGCACCTGACCGGTGTGCCCGGCCAGTAGATTATTGTGATTATCGACCACCCAGAACTGAGCGCGCCAGCCTCGTGGCGGCAGATTGCGGCTGTTATCACTGCTCTGCTCGAAAGAGCGCATGATCTGATAAATCACCTGATCATTATTACGCAGGAAATCCCAGTTACCGTAACGCTGATATTGCACCTCAAGCGCGTCTCCCAACATGGCGATACGTTGTTCATTGCTCTGTTTGATGTAATCAATGAAACCGCGCTCGAAGCTGGCTCTAACCCCCCAGTGCATCGTGATCAACACCAGCATGCAGGTAGCAAATATCGCCATAAACAGTTTTCCGGTAATGCCGATTCTCATTGTGTTTTCACCTGTTCTATCGGTTGGCTGGTTTAATGGGTTGGCGGGCCAGATTACGATTGGTGCCGGTATCCGGTGGCACGCGATTAAATATCAGGGCGGGCAGAGCAATGATAATGGCCATGCACATATAGCTGTACAAGAACGCGCTGTGGGTGGCCGAGGTATTGGTTACCACCTGATTATGCGCAAACACGCCCAATAATATCCCGGCGGTGCTGACCCCCAGACTCATGGAGAGTTGCATCACCATCGACAGCAAGCTATTGCCGCTACTGGCAAGGCGGTTTGGTAAATCTTTCAGGGTTAAGGTATTCATGGTGGAGAAGCGCAGTGCGTTAACCATTCCCTGGAAAAATAGCACCACCGGCAGTAGCCATAGCCAGCCCATCAGTGCCACCAGTGGGAAGCTCAGACTAACCACCGCCAGCAGCAATGTCGCGCTGACCAACACTTGCCGGTAGCCGAAGCGGTTAACCACCTGCACGATAATTCGCTTCATGCCCATACTGCCGATAATCATCGGGATCATCATTAAACCTGCATGGAACGGCGTGAATCCCAGCCCGATTTGCAGGAAAACCGGGGTCATAAAGGGCAGCATGCCACTGCCAATGCGCGCAGTCATACTTGCAGTCAGGCCAAGGGCATAGGATTTGTTTTTGAACAATCGCAGTGAAAATAGCGCAGCGTTATTACCTCGGGCATGCCACCAATATCCGGCCAGAGCCAACATCCCAGACAAGACTAAACCCGCAATTGCCAGCGGTGACAAACCCAGCCCTTTATGGCCATCTAACGCCAGTGTTAGGGTTGCCATGCCGATAGCCAGCATGATAAAGCCGCTGATATCAAAGCGACGGGTACGCATGGTGTAGTTAGGCATCAGCATCAGAGTAGCTAACGCGCCAATCACCCCCACTGGCAGGTTGATCAAGAAGATCCAGTGCCAACTGGCGTATTCCACCAGAAATCCCCCCAGCGCCGGGCCAACCAATGGCCCAATCTGGCCGGGTAGGGTGACAAAGGCCATCGCCGACATATATTGTTCGCGTGGCACGATCTTCATCACCGTCAGGCGGCCCACGGGTACCATCATTGCGCCACCGACCCCTTGAATCACGCGAGAGGCGATAAGCTCATTCAGGGTTTCAGATTGCGCGCACATCAGTGAACCAAGGGTAAACAGAATGATTGCTGAGAAAAATACCCACTTAACCCCGACACGATCAGCCAACCACCCGCTAGCGGGCAGCATCACAGCCACCGTCAACACATACGACACAATGACCGATTGCATACGCAATGGGTTTTCACCCAAACTGGCCGCAATCGAGGGCAGGGCGGTATTGACGATGGTGGTATCCAGCGTCTGCATAAAGAAACCGAAGGCAACGATCCACAGTTGCCAGCGTATACCCGTCATCTTTCAACCTGCTGCTGTGTTGACTGCATTCGCTTACCCGAATCACTTACGGGTTTTGACCTTAAAATATAAGTCAGCTCATCGGGACTCTCTCGCTTGCCGCCTGGGTATATCGCCATAGGCTATTCCAGCTTCATTAGCGGCTGCTTACTAAAGCGGCTGCGTAATCGGTCAAAATAGAGGTAAACCACCGGTGTGGTATACAGCGTTAGCAGTTGGCTCATTACCAGCCCACCGACAATGGTTATCCCCAGTGGTTGACGTAACTCTGCCCCATCACCACTGCTTAGCACCAGTGGCAGCGCCCCGAACAAGGCGGCCAATGTGGTCATTAGAATCGGCCGAAAGCGCAATAAACTGGCCTGAAAAATAGCATCGCGGGCGCTGAGATTGCCATTACGTTGCGCGTCGAGGGCAAAGTCCACCATCATAATGGCGTTCTTTTTCACGATACCAATCAATAGCATAATGCCAATAAGTGCGATCAGGCTAAAGGGGGCGTCGAACAGTTCTAGCGCCAGTAGCGCGCCCACCCCAGCAGAGGGCAGTGTGGACAGAATGGTCAGTGGATGAATATAGCTCTCATACAACATCCCGAGCACGATATACACCGTAGCGATAGCGGCCATAATCAGCCACAACTGCGATTTCAGTGTTTCCTGGAATACCTGCGCGGTACCAGTAAAGGTGCCGCGCACGGTGGCAGGCACCCCAAGTTCCGTCATTACCCGCTCAACGGCGGCGGTTGCTTCAGATAAACTTCCGCCTTCCGGTAAGTTAAATGAGATGGTCGAGGCGGCGGATAAGCCTTGATGATTAACCGACAGTGGTGCATTGGCCGGTTGCCACTTGGCGAAATAAGACAATGGAATTGACTGACCGCTGCTATTAATCACAAACATCTTATCGAGCGAACTGACATCCTGAGTGTATTGGGGGGCAACTTCCATCACCACTTTGTATTGGTTCAACGGTTGATAAATGGTGGAGATCTGCCGTTGACCAAAGGCGTTGTTTAACAGGGCATTGGCTGTGGACACATCAATCCCCAAGCGCGCCATGGTCTCGCGATCGTAAGTCAGTGCCATCTCCGAGCCTTTATCCTGCTGGTCAGAGTTAACATCTGCCAGCTCCGGCAATTTAGCCAGCGCGGCGCGGACTTTGGGTTCCCATTCACGTAGTGCGGCTAAATCGTCTGCTAACAGCGTAAATTGATAACTGGCGTTGGCTTGACGGCCACCGACGCGAATGTCCTGCACCGGTGCAAGGAACAGGCTCGCCCCCGGTTCTTTGGCTAGTTTGGCACGCAGACGAGTGATAATTTGCTGAGCGCTCTCACTGCGCTCACTCAAGGGTTTGAGCGAGATAAACATCGACCCGCTATTCGTGCGTGAGCCACCGGTGAAGCCGGTGACATTGTCGACCGCCGGATCATCGTTGACTATCTTCATGAAATCCTTCAGCTTCTGCTGCATCGACTGAAACGAAATACTTTGATCAGCTTGAATAAAACCCATCATCCGGCCAGTATCCTGCTCGGGGAAAAAGGTTTTCGGGATACTGATATAGAGCCAAACATTGAGCGCGATAGTGGAAAGCAGCACCACCATCACCCAACGTGTATGACCCAGTACCCAATTGAGTGAGCGACCATAACCTTGCTGAATAGACAGCAGCATTTTACCAAACCCGCGAATCCGGGGTTGCTGACCAACCGGGTGTGATCGTAGCAAATGGGCGCACATCATTGGCGTCAAGGTGAGGGAAATGACCAGTGAGATGCCGATAGCCACCGACAGTGTTATGGCAAATTCGCGGAATAAACGGCCCGGTAACCCTTCCATCAGCAGCAGTGGAATAAATACGGCCACCAGCGAAATACTCATCGACAACACGGTAAAGCCCACTTCGCGCACCCCGCGCAGGGCGGCGGCCATTGGTTTTACCCCCGCTTCCAGATGGCGGGAAATATTCTCCAGCACCACAATGGCATCATCAACTACGAAGCCGGTGGCGATGGTCAATGCCATCAATGACAAGTTATTCAGGCTAAAACCGCACAGATACATAGCGGTAAATGTTCCGATCAACGAAACCGGCACGGCAACCGCGGGAATAAGCGTGGCACGGCCGGAGCGCAGAAACAGGAATACCACCAGAATCACCAAAGCTACGGCTATCATCAATGAGCGCTCCACTTCATCTAACGAAGCACGAATGGTCGGCGAGCGATCTTGTGCAATAGTCAACTGAATTGAGGCGGGGATCGAGGCACGCAGGGCCGGAAGTTCTGCTCGAATCCGGTCGACGGTGGCGATAATATTTGCCCCCGGCTCGCGGCTGATTACTAACAGTACCGCCGGTTTACCATCGGACATCCCGGCGTTACGCACATCTTGCACTGAGTCCACCACCGTGGCGACATCCTGTAGCCGTACCGCTGAACCATTGTTGTAATGAATCACCAGTGGGCGATAACCCTCTGCGGTTTTGATCTCATCATTGGCCTGCACCTGCCAGTGCTGTTGGCTGGAATCGATAGCACCTTGTGGGCGGCGAACGTTGGCGGCGCTGATTGCTTGTCGCACCGCATCCAGCGAAACGCCTTGGTTAAACAGCGCCCCAGGATTCAATTCAACCCGCACCGCAGGCAGGGAACTGCCTCCCACCGAGACATCACTGACCCCCTCGGTTTGAGCAATTTTCTGCGCCAATTTGGTAGAGGCAAAATCATACAACTGACCTTGGGTAAAGGTATCCGAGGTCAGCGTCATTATCATGATGGGCGCATCCGACGGGTTCATCTTACGATAGGTCGGGCGGTTTGGCATGCCGGTGGGTAGCAAGCTTTGCGCGGCATTAAGCGCTGCCTGCACATCACGGGCCGCACCGTTGATATCTCGATTGAGGGAGAATTGCAGAATGATCCGCGTGCTGCCCAATGAACTGGTAGAGGTCATTTCATTGACGCCCGCAATTCTGCCCAGTGCGCGTTCCAGCGGTGTGGCAATTGAGGACGCCATGGTCTCAGGATCGGCCCCAGGCATCGATGCACTCACCGAAATCACCGGATAATCCACCTGCGGCAGCGGTGATACCGGCAATAAGCTAAAACCGATAATTCCGCTGAGGGTGATAGCCAGTGTCAGCAGGGTGGTAGCCACCGGGCGATGGATGAACAGAGCGAAGAATTTCACGGCTGCTCCTGTCCATGGGGTAATTCAGGTGTGTCAGTATCCTGATGGCGATAGCGATTTTTGCCATGGGAGTTGCGTGCCAGTTTATCGAACAACAGATAGATAACCGGAGTGGTAAACAGGGTTAGTACCTGACTGACAATCAGCCCGCCGACCATACACACACCCAGCGGTTGGCGTAGCTCGGCCCCGGCCCCGGTACTGAGCATTAATGGCAATGCACCAAACAGCGCGGCCAATGTGGTCATCAGAATCGGTCGGAAACGTAACAAGCACGCCTGATAGATAGCATCATACGGGGTCATCCCCTGATCCCGCTCTGCGGCCAGTGCAAAGTCGATCATCATGATGGCATTCTTCTTTACAATTCCGATCAGCAGAATAATGCCGATAATGGCAATCACATCCAGCTCATTGCCGGTCAGCATCAGCGCCAGCAAGGCACCGACACCGGCGGTGGGCAGAGTTGACAAGATAGTGACCGGATGAATAAAACTTTCATATAACACGCCGAGCACGATATACATCGCCACAATCGCGGCGATAATCAGCCACAGCGTGCTACCGAGTGCGGCCTGAAATGCCAGCGTAGAGCCTTGGAAGCGGGTGGTGATATCCGCCGGTAGCTGAATTGCCTGCTCAGCTTGTGTCACCGCGTTTACCCCCTCACCCAAGGAATATCCCGGTGCCAGATTGAAGGAGATAGTGGCTGACGGGAATTGATTCAAATGGTTAATCGATAATGGCCCGAAGCGCTCCTCAATGGTGGCAATACTGCTCAGCGGCACCCCTTTACCGTCGCTGCCGGTCAGGCGGATATCGTTAAACGCCGCCAAGCCCGGCGTGGCCTGCACGTCATGTTCTAGCACCACGCGGTATTGGTTGGCTTGGGTATAAATGGTGGAAATCAGGCGTTGACCAAAGGCGTTATATAGTGCGCTGTCGATAGCTGCCATCGTGATACCTAAACGGCTGGCGCTATCGCGATCGACATTAACAAACGCCACCAATCCTCGGTCCTGCCAATCACTGGTGACATCCTGGAAGGGAGCTTGTTGCTGCAACTGACTAACCAGCTTCGGTACCCAAGTACTCAACTCCTCAAGTGTCGTGGCTTGCAGGGTGAACTGATATTGTGTCCGGCTCAGTTGCGTATCAATGGTCAGATCTTGTACCGGCTGTAAGTAAAGTTTAATCCCTGGGACGCCGGTAACGCTTTCCTGTAAGCGGGTAATGATCTGTGGGATGCGATCGTCACGGCTGTTGAGTGGTTTAAGGTTAATCTGCAACCGGCCATTGTTCAGCGTGGCATTGGTACCGTCAACGCCGACAAATGAGGTCAGGCTTTCTACCGCTGGATCTTTAAGGATAATGGCGGCCACTTGTTGCTGGCGTTCCGCCATATTACTGAATGAAACGGATTGCGGTGCTTCCAGGGTTCCTTGAATCAGACCATTGTCTTGCAACGGGAAGAAACCTTTCGGCATCAGCAAGTAAAGCAGCACCGTCAGGACCAGTGTGCTCACCGCTACACCCAAGGTTATCCATTGATGATTAAGCACTTTTTTTAGTGCCACGGCATAATGGGCGATCACCCAGTTAAAGAACTTCTCACTGGCGCGTGACAGGCGGTTTTGCTTACGCAGTGACTCATAACTGAGCATCCGCGCGCACATCATTGGGGTCAGAGTCAGCGAAACTACCGCTGAAATCAGGATCGCCACCGCCAGTGTTACGGCAAATTCGCGGAACAGCCGGCCCACGATATCGCCCATAAATAGCAACGGAATCAACACTGCAATTAATGAGAAGGTGAGTGAAATAATGGTAAAGCCAATCTCTCCGGCCCCTTTCAGCGCCGCATCCAGCGGTCTCTCGCCTTTTTCGATATAACGGGAGATATTCTCTATCACTACGATGGCGTCATCGACCACAAAGCCCGTGGCAATGGTCAGCGCCATTAACGTCAGGTTATTGATTGAAAACCCGAGAAAATACATCGCCGCAAAGGTCCCGATCAGTGACAGCGGTACTGCGACACTGGGGATAATGGTGGCTGCGGCATTGCGCAGAAACAGATAAATCACCATCACCACCAGCACAATGGCGAGCAATAACTCAAACTGCACGTCACTGACGGAGGCGCGGATGGTGGTAGTGCGATCGGTTAGTACCTTGACATCAACCGACTTGGGCAAGCTTTTGATCAACTCCGGCAGCATCTCGCGAATACTGTCCGCGGTGGCAATGACGTTGACCCCCGGCTGGCGCTGGATATTCAACACAATCGCCTGCTGGGTATTGGCCCACGCAGCCAGTTTGTTATTTTCCGCGCCCTGCTCAATGGTAGCGACATCCTGCAAGCGGATCGGCGCTCCATTTTGGTATGCAATGATCAGATCACGGTAATCCTCGGCAGATTTCATTTGGTCATTAGCCGACAATGTCACCGAACGGGTGGGGCCATCGAGGCTACCCTTGGCAGAATTGACGTTAGCATTGCTGATGGCAGTACGAATGGTTTCGCTGTCCAGCCCCAATGCGGCGACCGCCGGGGCATTCAGTTTCACCCGCACGGCGGGGCGCTGTCCGCCGGAAATAGTGACCAGACCGACCCCGGTGACTTGCGATATTTTCTGCGCAATCCGGGTTTCGACCATATCTTCTACTTGCGTCATCGGGATGGCAGTGGAGGTCACGGCTAAGGTCATAATCGGCGGATCAGCCGGATTCACTTTGCTGTAAATCGGGGGGTAAGGCAGATCATTGGGCAGTAGATTGGTGGCGGAGTTAATGGCAGCCTGCACCTCTTGCTCTGCTACATCCAGTGGCAAAGTAAGCTGGAATTGCAGCGTAATCACTGACGCACCACCCGAACTTTGTGATGCCATCTGCTTGAGGCCGGACATTTGGCCAAACTGGCGCTCCAGCGGCGCGGTAATGGATGATGTCACCACATCCGGGCTGGCCCCAGGATAGAGTGTCACGACCTGAATCGTCGGGTAATCAACCTCCGGCAGGGCAGAAACCGGCAGCGCGCGGTAACCGAGAATCCCGGCCAGCAGAATGGCAATCATAAATAATGTGGTGGCAACCGGGCGCAGGATAAACAGCCGTGACGGCCCGCCACCAGGTGTTGGAGGCATCACTTGCATCAGGATTTCTCCGCAGGAACAGTGTTACTCGTCGCTCTTCTGCCCCGATGTGTGGCTTTATCCTCCGTGGCTGCTTTCTCTGCGACACCCGTTTGGTTTGCTGCTGCGGCCCGTGGTGTTACCACTTCGACCTGTAAGCCTTCGGTCAGGCGATCAATACCGTCAGTGACCACGCGTTGACCCGCATTCAGGCCGGCGCTAATAACCACTTGTTTGCTGTCTTGAATACCGGTAGTGACCAGATGCTTACTGACTTTATTTTCATCATTTAGGGTCCAGACAAAGCTCCCTTCGTTACCCATTTGTACGGCGGCGGTTGGCACCACCACAGCATTTTGCAATAAATCGACTTTGATACGGGCGTTGACAAACTGGTTGGGGAACAGGATGTCATCGTTATTGGCAAAGCGTGCTTTCAGCTTAATGGTGCCGGTGGTGGTATCAATTTGGTTATCAATACTGAGCAAATAGCCCTGCGCCAGTCGCTGTTTATTGGTGCGATCCCAAGCTTCTACTGGCACGGTAGTGTTATTTTTGGCCGCATTTTTCTGCGCTTGCATGATAGCGGGGATATCGCTTTCTGGCAGCGTAAAGACCACATCAACCGGATGTGTCTGAGTGATCACCACTATGGGGGCTGTGGTACCGCTGGTAATGTAATTACCGACATCGACCTGTTTTAGGCCCACTTTGCCAGATATTGGGGCGGTAATTCGACTATAAGTCAGTTGCAGTTTGGCACTGTCAATAGCGCCTTGATCGGCTTTAACACTGCCTTCACTTTGGCGCACTAACGAGGCTTGAGTATCGAGCTCTTGTTGTGAAATGACCCCGGTTTTCACCAATTTTTGGTAGCGGGCTAAATCACGGCGGGCATTGTCCAGCGTGGCCTGATCTTTTGCCAGTTGGCCCTGTGCTTGGGTCAGTTGTACCTGATAAGGGCGTGGGTCGATCTCCACCAGTAAGTCACCGGCGTTGACCTGTTGCCCTTCAGTAAAGTGGATTGCCATTAATTGGCCATCGACCCGGCTGGTCACGGTGACGGTATTGGCGGCAATCACGGTACCTAGGCCGGTAAGATAACGGGGTACGGCTTGTTCGGTGGCGGTGGCCGCCTGTACCGGCGACATGGGCATATTACGTCGGCCACCGGCGCGGGCTGTTGTCGTCCCGCCAGCGGTGTGCTGCGCACCTGGCGCGGTGTTGTTGGTGGCCGCGCTAAAATAGCGCCAGGCAAATATAGCAACAGTAATCGCCACCACCGCCCCGAGTAACATCAGTACTCTGGAAGTGCGTTTGGATTGAGCTTTCATGATGGCGGGAGTCCTTTTTGTTTATTTTGTTATGCGCACATAGATGCAATCAATTGGGTATTGATATGTTACTAGTTTAGCGGGGATTTACCGGATAAAAATGGAGGAAATATGGAAGTAGTGTCAGGGTATGTGGGATTTTGGTTTTTATAATTTTAGGATTCAAAACTGATAGGGTTTGGCTGCGGTTGATATTCGATTAAGTGATGTGATCTGTTTCTTGATTACCCACTGCGCAGTGGGTAATCAAAATAGCATTAACGATACAGGGTCTGCGCCCAACGGGCCAAACCGGCGGTCACTGAGCCGAAGTCATTGCCACCCACCAACGGGATACCCGGTAGTTGCTGTTGCAGGGCGGTTCGCAATAACGGGGAGCGAGCACTGCCGCCTGTCAGATAAATGACATCTGGAGTGATCTGGCTGGTGGATAATGCCAAACTGACTTGTTCCTGAATCCGTTGTAGTGGCTGAGATATGGCTTCAGCAAGCTGTTGCTGGTTGATAGTCTGGCCTAACTCTGGCTCGACAAAATTCAGTGCAGTCGCTACTTGTACTTGTTCGGATAGCGCGATTTTGCTCTCTTCCGCCGCCCGAACTAAACGATAACTCAGGCGCTGTTGATACACTTTCAGCAGGCGCTCTACTTGCTGTGGATTGGCCGCGTCACGAATCAAATCACGCAGGAAGCGGCCGTTAACCGTGCTGTAGAAATCGCTCTGTGCCGGAACATCGTTAGTCGCAACGGCATTCCAATAGGGCAGTGACGGCAGAGCAATCCCTTTTTCGGTTTCGCCCCCCATGCCAAACAGCGGCATCAGTTGTTTAAAGGCGAGCATAATATCCAGATCGTTACCACCAACGCGACAACCACTGTGACCCAGCAGGCTTTGTTGACGGTCTGCCAGCCCCTGCCATTTAGGCCCCATCAATAGCACCGAACAGTCAGTGGTACCACCACCGATATCCACCACTAGTACGGTTTTTTCTTCTGTCAGCGTCGCTTCAAAATCTAGCCCTGCCGCGACCGGTTCAAACTGGAAAGCAATATCGCGAAAACCGGCGCGTTGGGCGGCGCGCCGTAAAATCCCTTCTGCCTGGCGATTAGCATCCTCACCGCCAGAGCCTTGGAAGTTGACTGGACGACCAATTACGGCCTGACTAATTTCTGATGCCAGTACGGATTCTGCCTGACGTTTGATATGGAACATCATGGCGCAGACCAAATCCTCAAACAGCGCCAATTGCTGAGGTTTCAGCCCATTGGCACCTAGGAAGGATTTAGGTGATTTTACAAAGTATACGTCTTCAGGGTCTTCGATATAGTGGGCGAGGGCAGACAGGCCAAATGTCAGACTGTCGGCGGCAACCGGAATATCCTCTTCGCGATTGAATGCCATGGCCCGGCGTAATAGCTGCTGATTTTCGTCGCTACCAGTGGGTACCTGCCAGTGGCGGTGCAGGCATTCACTGACCGCTTCCCGTGTTGGCGCACACAACATGGAGGGCAGATAGACGTCATTATTTTCCAGTGCCAGTAAGTTGGGAGCATCATCCCGCATCACGGCAACTGAGCAGTTTGCTGTGCCGTAGTCAAAACCAATGAACATAATTGCCCCCCAGGCCAAATAAAGGGGTGCGACTTTACCCGAGAGTGGGCAGCGGGGCAATCGTCATGTTAGTGATTTTTTAATCATGGTTGAGGATGCAACATGACGAGCCGGTTATTTAATCGCAAAATAGCCACTGTCGAGTAAATCAGACAACGGTTGCGGCGGGCTGATGGTTTCACCGTCAGCTAAATCGACACCGATGGTTATCAGTTTATTGAGCGTTAGAGGGAGTTCTGCTGGCCCAGCCAGAGTGGCGATATTGGCTCGCTGAGCGGTACCATTAATGATAGAGACCAGCACTTCATCCATCTGGTTAATATGGATATGGGAAATTAACTCGCTGTTAAACTTAAGATAATCGATAGTGTGATCCGCCAGTAACTCGAAATCATTCAGGTTATGACCAAACTCTTTAACGATGAGTTTACAGCCCAGTTGTTGCAATTTGGCGAGAAAATTGCCAATCGCGAAGGGGTATTGCAGTAAGGTGGATTCATCGACCATCCAATAGAGACTTTGTGTTGGCAGTACGGTTTGCCGCACCAAGGTCAGCAATGATTGGCGAAACTCTTCTTTGAGCAGCGCCGCCTCTGACAGCGGGATAGCCAGCGCCAGCCCTTTATGTTTGATAGCTTGGGCATGTGTCATTAACAGTTGCTCACAGACCCAATTATCAATCTGCGGCAGCAAGCTATAGAGCAGCGCGGCTTCCTGAAACTCAGCCTGGCTGACGTTAAGGCCATGTGGCCGATTAACCTCGAAACTGATTTGATAGAAACAGACAGACAATGGCGTTCTGGGGGGCGCGGTTGGGGTGAGTTGCAATACCAGTTGGTTATCATTGAGAATATTCTCAACATCTTCCCTGCTCAACAGCTCGTGTTGGCGTGCTAATAGCTGCTTTTGCCGTGGCTGATAGAGATAAACCTGACCGCGTCCACTGTGTTTAGCGGTGTAACAGGCGATATCTGCCTGTGCCATAATTTCACTGCGCTGATTGTTATTGCTACTTATTTGCGTCACACCGGCGCTGGCCCCAATACGATAGAGCTTATCTTCCCAGTAGAAATGATAGCCATTAATCAGTGATACCAGACTTTGGGTAATGGCTTTGGCATGGGGTAGGGTGCAGTTGAGCATCAGTAAGCCAAACTCATCACCGCCGAGGCGTGCAACACAATCGCTGTTACGTAAGTGCTGGCGCATCAACTGGCTCAACTCTTTCAATAATGCATCTCCTGCGGGATGCCCGGCAGTGTCATTAATGGCTTTGAAATAGTCTAAATCAAGGAAAGCCAATGCATGTTGTTGGTTAAGTTCGACGCTAATTTGGATTGCCGCTTTCAATTTATTCTCAAAATTGGCGCGGTTTGGCAGACCTGTGAGATTATCGTGAGAGGCGCTGTGGCTGAGTTTGCGCATCATTGCGCGCGATTCGCCGACATCCTGGAACACCAGTACCGCCCCGACAATGTCCCCTTCCAACGTTTTCAGCGGCGCGACCGACTCCTGAATATCATAATGCTGGCCATCACGATGGTGTAATACCATTGACTCATTGAACGAAGAGTAGGGGCGATGATTAAGGCAATGCTCTATCGGGTTATCAATCTCCGCGCCGTCTACGCCGTTAGTCAACTTGATGATATGGTTGACCGGTTGGCCCAATGCGATGGTATTTGCCCAGCCAGTCATTTTCTCGGCCACCGGGTTCATAAAGGTAATCTTCATCTCCTGATCGGTACAGACCACAGCTTCACCGATGGAGTCCAGCGTGATATGCAGTCGCTCTTTCTCTTCGTGCAGCGCTTCCGTCAGATTTCTGATTTCCGTCATATCCAGCGTGGTACCAATCAGACGCAGAATATTGCCATTTTTATCACATATCATATTGGCTTGATTACGCAGATGGACAATTTCACCATCCGGTAATAACAGCCGGAATTCCAGACGGTATGGCTGGCGCTGCTTGAGGGCGGCGCTATATTCGCGATTAACCCGATTGATATCTTCATGATGAATGTATTTCTGCCAAACACGCTCATCAACCTGGGTATTAAAAGGAATATGATAGAGTTCATACATCCGCTTATCCCAACTGATAACCTGCGTTTTGATATCCAATTCCCAGATACCGATCCCCCCAGCCTCGTTAGCCAGCGTAATACGCTCCATTAGGCGGCGGTTAATAATCTCGGTTTTTTTCAGCTCATTGATATCTTCAGCCTGCGAGATGAAATAGAGCGGTTGCTGTTGGTGATCCCGCACCACACTGACCACCAGTAGTGCCCACACGATTTCACCATCGCTGCGAATATAGCGCTTTTCCATCGAATAGCTGGGGATACGGCCATGATACAGGTCGTCGAGTAATTTCAGGTCCGCAGAGAGATCGTCTGGATGAGTAATTTGCTGGAAAGTCAGGGTCAGTAATGTCTCTTGGGAATAGCCTAATAACTTGCATAAGGCCTGATTGACCTGCATCCATTGGCCTTGCGGTGAGACCAAGGCCATACCGATGGCTGAATATTCCATCGCGTTACGAAAGCGGTTTTCGCTTTCAATAATATGCTCTTTCTCCATGCGAAAAGAGTGCATTACCATTGCCATGGCATGGGGCGGAATTAACACCATTAATAAAGGAATAAAGGAGAACGCTTGAATTGACAGGTTAGTATCGGAATTAATGGTATACAGCTTGAAATTAAGCATCAATGCAATCAGCAATGTTGCCATAAAGCAGATGGTAAATGTCTCAAAACGCGGTAAGCGGATTGAGGTCCAGATCAACGTCATGATGACAAAAGTGAAGGGGAAAGGCAGATAAATCAGTCCGATATAACAAGCTGATAGTGATATTATCATCATAAAAATCATATCAAACAGCGCTTTGGATTTGGTCGCGATATTGAAGTAACCTCGACGGTAAAGTAACCCGACCGGCCCTAAGGCTAACATGCCTACCGCTTCGGACATAAACCACACCGTGAGCACTTGGGTAAAGCCCCCGTTTTGTGGGGATAAATACCAAGCCGCTGCCAGCCCACTGGCCAGAGGGACCACAATCACAGTGCAAACCGAGAATTTAAGCCAACTGAGCAGGTTATTGAGCGGGTCTTTGGTTTGCAGGAATTTACGCAGTAACCAGGCCCCGGCGGATGCCTCTGCCAGGTTGATAAATGTTAGGGGTAACGGGAACCAACTGAGGCCATATAAAATAAAATTAGCAGCAACAATACATATCCCTGCGGCCAATAATTGCCATAACCAGTAGCGCATAGGATGGTGGAACAGCGCCACCATTAATACTGCCGTCGGGAACCATAATGGGGCAAGGTTTTCTGACCGTTCAGAAAGCTGGATACAAAAGAGTGCGAGCAAAAATACGACTATGCTGATGATAGTAATGTGGATAATGGTTCTATTGTCAGGTGCCGGTCTTTCGGACGCACTGAGATCCATATAACGCCTTATTTTGCTCATACAGCTTTAGATTATGATAGGAAAAACCCATCACATAAAGAATATACCGCCGTTAAAATACGGTCATATTCAAAAGTTTAGTATAGATAAACACTGTAGAGTGTTATTCCTCTTCTCAGTGCTTAATTAATGATTTGTTTATTAGCATAATAGTCAGACCAAGAATATAGTTGCCAGTCCCAGAAAGATGAAAAAACCACCGGTATCTGTGATGGCGGTGATCATAACACTCGATCCGATAGCCGGATCACGCCCCATCCGAGCCATGGTCATCGGGATAATAACCCCCATGAGTGCTGCCATCAGCAAGTTAAGGATCATGGCTAATGTCATCACCCCCCCCATTGCCGGATCGCCATAGAGCAGATAGGTTACTACCCCCATAATCCCGCCCCATACCAGACCATTAATCAACGCTACGCCCAATTCTCTGAACATCAGGAAGGTCACGTTACCTTGTTGAATATGGTGTAATGCCAACGCTCGGACAATCATGGTAATGGTTTGATTACCGGTATTGCCGCCAATACCGGCCACAATCGGCATTAATGCTGCCAGAGCCACTAATTGTGAGATGGTGTCCTCAAATAAGCCGATCACGCGTGAGGCAACAAATGCCGTACAGAGGTTGATTGCTAGCCATGACCAGCGGGTGCGAACCGCGCGGCCTACCGGGGAGAACACATCTTCTTCCGGGCTTAAGCCCCCCATGCGTCTTAGGGTGGTGTCGCTCTCTTCGTTGACCACATCAACAATCTCTTCGATGGTCAAACGACCCATCAGTTTGCCTTTGGCATCAATTACCGCGGCACTGATTAAGTCATAACGTTCAAAAGCACCGGCAGCATCCTCTGCTTTCTGTTCGGGTTGGAACGTGGTCGGGTTGCTATCCATCACCTCAAATACTTTAGCATCGGGCGCATTGAGCAGGATAGAGGTCAATGGTAACTCGCCAAGCAAGGTATTTTTGCGGTCAACCACAAAGATTTTATCCGTGGCATCGGGAATATTTTTCCGATAACGCAAATAGCGTTGCACGGCTGCCAGCGTAATATCGGCACGTACCGTCACCAGCTCGAAATCCATCATCTGACCGACAGTGTCACGGGCATATTGGATAACTTCCCGCACTCGGGCGCGCTGATCCGGGTCCAACGAGGTGAGCAGGCGGCCCATCAAATTACGTGGCAGGTATTCAGCCAAATAAGCCTGTTCATCGACATGCAAAGTGCGCATGGCCCTCAACAGGTCTTTATCACTCATCTCTTTAATCAGCGAATCCCACACTGTTTCAGAGACTTCAACCAGCGTTTGGCCGCGTTTCTCATTTTTGACCAACCGCCACAATGCCAAACGTTCGTCATGAGGCAACGCCTCCAGTAAGTCAGCAAGGTCGGCAGCATGCAGATCATCAAGTAGACTTCTGATTTCTAACGTTTGCTCGGACAGTTGTTCATCGCTGAGCTTTTCTTTCTCTTCCTGACGGCCAAGAATGCCATCAACCAAAGCCTTATTATTCAATAATAGAGAAAGTATCCGGTTGCGTATTTCAGCCAGTTTTTTCGTATTATTTTTAGTTTTATTCTTTATAACGGCAGAAATTGGCACAGGAATAATCGGCACTGGCATAGTGTGTCCTTAATTCGAAAACGACCCTTTGCCCCTGAAGTCGTAGGGATAGGCACTAAAACATTAACGACAAAACATCTAGGGGCTGAGATCGCTCTCATGGGGGCCAGGTGGTTCGCCTTCTACAGTCAGTTCAAGTTGCTGTGACTGCCTGCGCTCCTGATGATGGGAAATAGAAGCGACCGCCGCATACAATAAACGGCCAAACAGAATGAGAAAGCTCACCAGTAGGATTATTTTTGTTAGCTGTGCTGTTGGCCGTCTTCTCATCATTTACCTTCCTACCCTTCGCTCTTGGCGTTGCAGCGTTGTTTGTCACAATTAATGTTAGCTGCTCTCACTACTCGTCCCATCCATGGGCCTCGCCTCGTTGAGGCCGCTGCAAGCAGCGTTCAAATCTGCTCCCGGCAGATTTGTCACCCGAATCACTGACGAGAGTCAGCTCATCGGGGTTGATTCTGATTACTCTTTGACGGTAACCACATCCGCTGCTTCTGGTTCTTCTTCTTCAATGATCAGCTTCCAGCCTACTACATCATCCCAGTATGCCTGCTCACGCTCAAAATCCAGTTGTACCAGATTATTTTGTGTCAGATAACCGACGGGGAAACGTAATGTCCAATGGCTATCGTCAGTTATCAAACGCAGACTCTCTGGCGTGGTAGTCGACTGACGCTGATTATTCAGTAACGTACTCAAACGTAATAACTGAATTAACGGTAAATAATACTTTTTCTTGAATAAATTTAAACGCGGTAATTCATCCAGCTTGATGCCTTTACGATGCATTCGTACCAACGTTGCCAGCAGCAGTTGTTGCTCCTGATTAAAGCCCGGTAAGTTGGTGTTTTGCAGGATATAGGCAGAATGGCGGTGCATCCCACTGTGATTAATACTCAGACCCACTTCGTGCAACATTGCCGCCCATTTCAACAATGCTTCAAGCTGCGGCTGCACCAACTTGGTGTTCTGCGCTAACCACTGAGTATAAAGTTGTTCGGTTGTTTCCAGCACTCGGCGGGCTTGTTCGCGGTCAATATTATAGTGTTCCGCCAGGCTTTTTGCCGTGCGTTGACGAATATCCTGATGGCGGAAACGGCCTTCCATCTCATACAGCACGCCTTCGCGCAGCGCGCCGTCGGATAAGCGTAACTCTTTGACTGCTAACGCATCAAATACCCCACACAAGATAGCCAAGCCTGGTACAAATACCGACTGGCGATCTTCTGATAATCCCGGCAGGCTCAGGGCTGAGAAGTGTTTGAATTGTAACACTTGCTCAACCAGCATTTCGAGGCGCTCTGGTGTTATCAAACCGTCTTTTTCGCCCATTTCCACCAACACTTCATAGGTGGCCTTAATGGTGCCGGATGCCCCCAGCGCATATTGCCAACCCTGAATGCGGTATTGCCATGCCAGGTTTTCCAGTTTCTGTGCTGCCGCAAGACGAGCACGTTTGAAATTGGCCTTACTTATCTCACCGTGTGGGAAGAACTGCTGGGCAAAACTCACGCACCCCATACGGCGGCTCTCTACCAACAG
This sequence comes from Yersinia sp. 2553 StPb PI, assembly GCF_052217105.1. Taxonomy (NCBI): domain Bacteria; kingdom Pseudomonadati; phylum Pseudomonadota; class Gammaproteobacteria; order Enterobacterales; family Yersiniaceae; genus Yersinia; species Yersinia sp. 2553 StPb PI. The sequence continues at coordinate 283,890 of NZ_JAZGPX010000002.1, forward strand.
AGGCTCAAAATCTTCACCAATAACTAACTCTGTTGAACCCCCACCAATATCAATGACCAGCTTGCGGCCTTTTTCCGGCTGAGTGTGTTCGACGCCCATAAAAATCAGACGGGCCTCTTCTTGGCCGGAAATGATTTCGATCGGATACGGAATAACCGCCGCCGCCCGCTTGAGGAATGCCTCTGCGTTAGCAGCTTGGCGCAGCGAATGAGTGCCAACAATACACACATTATCAGGTGAGAAACCCTGCAAGCGTTCTGCAAACAGCGCCAAACAGGCTAAACCCCGTTCGATGGCTTCTTCGCTAAGCATGTTATTGTGGTCCAAACCATCAGCCAGATGTACGCGCTGCTTTAGGCGACCTAAAACCTGTAGCGCGCCGTTGACGACCCGGGCAATGACCATATGAAAACTGTTAGAACCCAAATCGATAGCTGCAATTTCCTGCGGCTTGGTGGTCGATGAACTGTTGGATAGCGGCATAGTTTTAGCTCGATGCGTCTGGTTGTTCCAGCGCTTTTAAATAATCATAGATGGCAATCTGTGCACGTACTTTGCGCCTATTACCACGCGGTACATAACGATTACTCAGTTCTTTATCAATATAACGGGCTTTTACCGTGTCGTTGAATAACAGCTCTAAAATATCTAGCACCCGTTGTTTTAATTTCGGATCCAGCAATGAGACCGCGACTTCAATACGGTAATCGATATTACGGGTCATCCAGTCAGCTGAAGAGAGATACACCAGTTTGTCGCCTTTATTCTCGAACACATAGACCCGGTCATGTTCCAAGAAACGGTCAACGATACTGGTGACCTGAATATTATCGCTGATCCCCGGCATATTGGGGATTAACGAGCACATGCCACGTACCAATAATCGGATTTTTACCCCAGCACTGGAGGCGCTATATAACCTATCTACCAGACCTTTATCTACTAAATTATTTATCTTCAGGGTAATACCGGCGCTTTCTCCGGCCTGAGCATGAATAATTTCCTGATCAATCAATTGATACAACATTAAGCGCGAGTTCTGCGGTGACACCATCAGATTATCGAATTTGACCGGGCGATAAGGATTTTCGATAAAGTTAAACACCCGCCGTACTTCATTGGTAATACGGGCATCAGCGGTCAGTAATGAGTAGTCGGTATAGATTCGGGCGGTCTTCTCATTGAAGTTGCCGGTACCGATATGGGCATAGCGCACGATCTCCTCGCCTTCAAGGCGGGAAATCAGGAATAATTTGGCGTGGATCTTCAGACCAGGTGCTGAGAAAATAACGTGTACACCAGCGGCGGTCAGGCTTTTGGCCCAGTGGATATTGGCTTCTTCATCAAAGCGCGCCTGTAACTCTACCACTACCGTGACTTTCTTGCCGTTATGGGCGGCATGGATCATCGATTCTATGATGCGTGAATCCTTGGCGACCCGATAAATATTGATTTTAATCGCTAATACGCTGGGATCGAAAGAGGCTTGACGCAGTAATTCCAATACGTGTTCAAAGGTGTGATAAGGGTAATACAGCAGGACATCTTGTTCACGGATAGCATCAAAGCCATTGCGGAATTTATCAAACCAAATATGGCGCAGGCGCGGCATTGGCCGGTTAACCAGATTGCTTTTGCCCACATTCGGGAAGCTGATAAAGTCTTTGAAGTTATGGTAACGGCCACCTGCAATAACCGAGTCATCATTAGAGATACCCAATTTATTGCGCAGTAATTCCACCATCTCATCGGGCATATCACGTTGGTAAACAAAGCGCACCGGCTCTGCCGTCAGGCGCTGTTTAAGGCTCGACGACATCAGCTCCAGCAGGCTGGATTCCATTTCAGTGACCAAATCATATTCGGCATCACGGGTCATCTTCATGGAGTAGGCGTTTAGCGCATCGTAATCAAAGAAGCCTTTAAAAATCTCATCGAGGCAAAATCTCAATATATTATCAAGTAATATCATTGGCTTGCGGCGACGAGGTGCTTCTGGTGGCAAATTGACAAAACGCGGGACTTTATCTGAAGGAATCTCCAGCAGGGCATAGGCAATTTCCTGCCCGCGGATAATCTCCACCGCTAGATAGGTGTAATCGTCTTTTAAGAACTGCACCAGGTTGGTGTCATGGTTAATCAAGATCGGCGTAATGTGTTGGCGCAGATGCTGTTTAAAATAGATTTTTAGCCAGGCTTGCTGATTTTCGGAAATCTGCCGTTCATTAATCAGGAAGATCTGATTACGCGCCATTTCCAGTAAAAGATCATTATATAACCCATCAAATTCTTGATCGGCTTTCACCACTTTGCTCTGAATTTTTTTCAGCAAATGGCGAGAGGTCACGGCAGAGCCTTGCTCTTCGCTGATCAAAATGCGCCGTTTCAGATCGGCAAATCGGACTTTATAGAATTCGTCCAGATTATTGGAGTAAATGCCAAGAAATCGCATCCGCTCGATGAGTGGATTGCTCTTATCTGCTGCTTCCTGCAATACCCGCTCATTAAAAGATAACCAGCTAAGTTCTTTTTCGATGTAGAGCTTTTCCTGACCCATTGCAACTCCAGTAAGATTATTGTGGGAGTATTTAGTGTCCTCAATCATTATTGCGAAAGTTTGACAAGAAAGTCCAACAGATATCATTAGTTAACTTTGTCCGTTAAACCTTATACCCAATCGATCTTAAGTTGCAGGAAAGCGGCAAGTAACAGACAGATTGGTCAAAGACGGGTTTGAGCAACACACCTGCATTTTGAAAGATGGTGGGTATAAAACATTGTCATGCAAACGCCACAAAAGTGACATAAGATGCTCGGTCATCTGGCGGTATAGATATACGCTTGGATTGATAATAGTAGACGGGGCATGGGGCAATCGAAGAGTATGCAGCGAACAGGCAAAGCAACACCATCAGGGAGAGATAAGCGCCGGGCTGCCATTGATCGTTTAGTGCACATGGCGGTGACGAGTAGTGGCTTGTTAGTGCTGCTGACACTGATGTTGATTTTCGTTTACCTATTGTATGCCGTATTACCGTTGTTTAAACCGGCCTCTATCAGTTTGCATAATCAGTTCGCTGTCACTCGCAGTGCGCCGACGGCCGCGCTGGGTATTGATATTCAAGGGCAGATCGGATATCGCATTGATAATCAAGGCTATGGCTACTTTATTCGGCTCAATGCACTGGGGGCATCCCCAGCAGGTAGTCTGATAAGCGAACAGCGGTTATCGCCCCCACCGGTATCAATCAGCCGTGCAGCCAATGGGCAACCTTTGTATGGCGTTGGCCTGAGCAATGGCCGTCTTACTCTACTGCAACCCGATTTCTCAGCCACACCGCCACGCTGGCAATTTCCGCTGGGTGAACAGCCGCGTTTTATGGATTTGAAAGGCCAACGCTTGCAGCATTTGGTGCTGGCTGAACCGCAACCACAGCAATTTACCATTGCCGCCGTTACCGATGATGGCCGCTTGCTGGCAGGGACGTTTACTGCCCAAGGGCAGCAGGTTACTGAACTGACGGATGTGCCGAAAACGGTCAGTCAACTGTTATTGGCACCTGACGGGCGTTTGCTCTATCTGTTATCCGGCCAGCAGTTATCTATCTATCAATTTGGCCCAGAACTGAAATTGCGTGAAACTGTGTCGTTACTGGATGACCAGCATGCGTCTGATGGGCCATTGACCCTCTCTTTGCTACCAGGTGGCAAGTCGTTGCTGGTGCAAGCGCCGGGCGGCGTAATCAGCCAATGGTTTGATGTGCAGAAAGGGCCGGATAATCAATTTCACTTGACGCGCATACGCAGTTTCACTCCAACAGGTAAGGGCTTATTGACCACGGAGCGCGCGCGTCGGGTCTTTGCCTCATTATCGCCACAAGGCGAGCTATCACTCTTCTCCAGTATCCAGTCAACGCCTTTGCTGCAACATAAATTAGCTGACGGCGTTACCGACGCCGCGTTCTCCCCTTGGGGAGATAGTTTGCTGCTTGAGAATGCTGCCGGTTGGTCTACCTATCAATTGGACAATCGCTATCCAGACATTGGCTGGCGTAGCTTGTGGCAACGGGTGTGGTATGAGAATTACCCTGAGCCAGCCTATGTTTGGCAATCAAGCTCGGCCGAAGAAAGCTATCAGGCTAAATTCAGCTTGGTACCGATTATTTTCGGCACATTAAAGGCGGCCGCCTATGCCATGTTATTCGCCGTTCCATTAGCCTTGGCGGGGGCAATTTATACGGCCTATTTTATGTCGCCAGGTTTGCGGCGAGTGGTTAAACCGGCCATTGAGATGATGGGGGCATTCCCAACCGTGGTTATAGGTTTGATTGCTGGTATTTGGTTGGCTCCGGTAATTGAACATTATCTGACGGGAATTCTGCTACTTCCGCCGCTGTTGGCGCTGGCTATTTTATTGTGTGGCTGGGGGAGTAGTTGTCTGGTGGAAAAGACACAATGGCGGTTACCTGCGGGCTGGGACGTGATTGTGCTGTTGCCGGTTATCCTGCTGACCGGTTGGTTCGCATTATGGTTGGGACCACAACTGGCGCAGTGGGTGCTAGGAGGGCCGTTACATGAGTGGTTGGGTGACAACTACTCTCAACGTAATGCGCTGGTGGTCGGTGTCGCCATGGGGTTTGCTCTGATCCCGGTCATCTTTTCGCTGGCAGAGGATGCACTATTCAGTGTGCCGCCGTCACTCAGCCAAGGCTCATTGGCACTAGGGGCGACCCCGTGGCAGACGTTAACCCGGGTCATTCTGCCCTCAGCCTACGCTGGTATCTTCTCTGCACTGATGATTGGTTTTGGCCGTGCGGTGGGGGAAACCATGATTGTGCTCATGGCGACCGGCAATACACCCATTATTGATGGCAGCATTTTTCAGGGGTTACGGGCGATGGCCGCCAATATCGCTATCGAGATGCCGGAAGCGGTCGTCGGTAGCGGCCACTATCGGGTGCTATTCCTGACCGCACTGGTGCTGTTTTGCTTCACTTTTTTAGTCAATACACTGGCCGAGGCTATTCGTCTGCGGTTGCGTGAACGCTATCAGATGGAGCGGACGGCGTGATGAACATTAAGCCTAATGTGTCTGGCGTGACCAAAAAGTGGTTTGCATCGGGTTCCCCGTGGATCTGGCTAACCGCTAGTGCTGTCAGTATCAGCCTGCTGGCGTTGCTTGGGATCATATTATTGTTGGCAGGCCAAGGGATGCGATATTTCTGGCCCGCCCCGGTCTATCTGTTTGAGCTTAAGCAAACGGCGGCAGGCCCGGTCAAAATGATTGGTGAAATTTATCAACAGCAGACGCTGTCACGTCAGCAATTAGAACAAGCCGGCGTGATGTTACCGTCGCAGGCCGGTGAGACAGTAACCCGCTATTTGATTAAAACCGGTAACCGTGAGATTCAGAGTCAGGATTTCCATCGCCTGCTGGACAGTGATATCCAGCAACGCACTTTGCCTAAAGATCTGCTGGTGCTGGATCGCCAAAACAATGGTACGGCATACGGTTTCCTCGCTGGCATGTTGGATAACGGCCAACCGTTAGTGGGCAATGATTTGGCTCAGGAACTGCAAAAACGTATTCCTGTGATACAAGGTCTGGTCAAGCGCGCGCAGGATATTCAGTTCCGCCAAATGAATATGCTCAATCAACAGTTTGAGGCGTTGCGGTTAGAGAAGAAACGGCTACAAATGAATGGCGACCTTGACAGTAAATCGCAGGACCGTATCGAGGCGGAGTGGGGGGCGCTGCAACGTAGCCATCAAGCCATGATGGAAACATTACGCGAGCTACAAACCGAGCAAAGTCGCTACACGCTGTTATTGCGCGACATGAATGGGCAAATCCACCCACTGTCACTTAGCCAGATTAACCGCGCCTGGTATCCCAATGACATGACTTTCGGGCAAAAACTACATCATTGGGCAGCACAAACTCAGAAATTCCTGACCGATAATCCGCGCAATGCCAATACCGAGGGCGGTGTGTTCCCAGCGATTTTTGGTACGGTACTGATGGTGATATTGATGTCTATCGTGGTCATGCCATTAGGGGTGATTGCTGCGGTGTATTTACATGAATATGCCGGCAAAAACTGGTTGACCCGAATGATCCGTATTTCTGTGGTGAATCTGGCTGGGGTGCCCTCTATTGTTTATGGCGTGTTTGGCCTCGGTTTCTTTGTCTATCTGATTGGTGGATCACTGGATAAACTGTTTTACCCAGAGGCGCTCCCCAACCCGACATTCGGTACCCCTGGCGTTTTATGGGCGGCGTTAACGCTAGCACTGCTGACGTTGCCAGTGGTGATTGTTGCCACCGAAGAGGGGCTATCACGCATTCCGGCCAGCTTGCGGCAAGGCTCGCAAGCGCTGGGAGCCACTAAGGCTGAGACACTGTGGCATATTGTGTTACCGATGGCGGCACCGGCGATGATTACCGGGCTTATTTTGGCGGTGGCACGGGCTGCGGGGGAAACCGCGCCGCTGATGCTGGTAGGGGTGGTGAAATCAGCGCCGCTCTTGCCAGTCGATGGTATCTTCCCGTTCCTGCATTTAGAACGTAAGTTCATGCATTTGAGCTTCCAGATATACGATATGGCATTTCAAAGCCCCAATGTGGAAGCGGCTCGCCCATTAGTCTTTGCCACAGCTCTGCTGCTGGTGATCATTGTGGTCGGCCTTAATTTAGCGGCTATTGGTATTCGCCATCATTTGCGTGAAAAATATCGAGGTTTATTGTTGTGACTGAACTTTTTAACCCGCAGGACGAAATATGGGACTTTTGACGCCAGATTCGCTGCCGCTGCTTGATGTGCAGCAATTGACCGACGAGCAAACAGCGCTGGCGGTCGAAAAGCTCAATTTATTTTATGGTGACAAACAGGTGTTGCACGATATTTCATTTAATGTGCCTAAGCACCGTGTTACTGCGCTGATTGGCCCGTCTGGTTGTGGTAAATCTACCTTATTGCGCTGCTTTAACCGCATGAATGATTTGCTGGATAACTGCCATCTTGAGGGTGAAATCCGGCTAGGTAGTGAAATTATCACCGATAAAACCACTGACGTTGCCGCATTGCGTCGGCGGGTTGGCATGGTGTTTCAGCGGCCCAACCCATTCCCTAAGTCAATTTATGAGAATGTGGTATATGGCCTGCGCTTGCAGGGGATTCGTGACCGTCGGGTGCTTGATGATGCTGTTGAGCGCTCATTGCGGGCCGCAGCATTGTGGCATGAAGTGAAGGACCGGTTGCGGGAAAATGCCTTTCGCCTCTCCAGCGGCCAGCAGCAGCGCTTGGTCATCGCCAGAGCCATTGCTATTGAACCTGAGGTGTTATTGCTCGATGAGCCGACATCCGCTCTGGACCCAATATCCACCCTAACCATCGAAGAGTTGATAACCACACTCAAGCAGCAGTACACCGTGGTACTGGTCACCCATAATATGCAGCAGGCGGCGCGAGTCTCGGATTACACCGCCTTCATTCATCAAGGGAGCCTGGTGGAATATAACGATACCGATGCGTTGTTCACTTCACCGCGTCAGCGCCGGACGGAAGATTATATTACCGGGCGTTACGGTTGAACATTTAGCGCCAGTACAGCAGTTTCTAAGGTGTTTGCTTTATTTATCAATTGCGATTTAAGTTTACACTTTCATGTGCCGCTCGTTATTTAGGTGACTATTGAATGGAAGCGTTAAGTGAAAGAGCTATTGATAACTCAGCCTGATTTTATGGAGACATTTAGTTGTGTCGGCACAGCATGTCGCGAACACTGCTGCAAAGGCCAAAATGTCACGCTTGATAGAAATCGTTATCAAAAATACATTAAAAGCCCTTACGCAGAAATTAAACGTATTGCCATTAACCAGATTTCTGTTACTCAAGCCAGCCTTGCCTCTTGGGCCAATATTCACCCAGATAGTCAGGGGAATTGCCCCTTTCTTGATGAACAACGGTTATGTCAAATTCACAAACATGCCGGCGCTCATGCACTGAGTCACAGTTGCGCAACTTTCCCCCGCGTTGAACATGTTTATAAAAATCAGAAAATTAAAAGTATGTCACTCTCTTGCCCTGAAGTAACCCGGCAGGCGTTATTTTCCGATGACGCGCTAACGTTGCGTTTTTCTACTATCAACCAATATGACTATTACAAAGCACCGGATATTGTTATTGAAGAGCGGTTGGTTAATCGCGCTTGTGCGGCAATTGCAGCCAGCCAGCAACCGAATATTGAAGAAAATCTTTGGGCGATAAATTGTTTATTACATAATTATCAAGCCTGGGATGACGTGAGTAAAATTAAAATGGTTGAGATAGACAACCTGCGCACTGAACTTATCGCCACCATGATGGTGGGGCAAGCAGCCCATGAACTGGCTGCGGCGAAGAGAGAGCCGACTATCGGTGATGAGCGATTAAATTTCTTGGCTGATTTTATTGCACAACTGGCTGATATTCGGGGGCGAAATACACTGGCGGCTTATGCTCAACCGTTGCTGAGCTACGCCACTAATGACCTGATTGAGCAAAATAATAATAAGCAACAATTAAACAATGCATGGCAACAGTATGCATTGCCCTTTTTTACCAAATACCCGTCAGTATGGCGCAATTATTTTCTGTTACGCATTCATCATGACCAATTGGCGATGGGGGATGAGCAAGCGGCGGTTACAGTATTTAATCTACAAGCTATAGATTTCTTCTATTTGAAAGCACTCATTTCAGCCTATGCCAGCCAGCATGGGGAGCTAACCGAAGATGACGTGATTGGTATTATCTATTCTTATCATGCGTGTCGGGAATCCACGGACAGCTCAAGCCAGAAATTTAAACAAGACGTTATGGCTTGGGCGCTAAAAGAAGATTTTTCATTATTATCGTTGTTGGCGTGAAATAGTATTTAACTTAGTGGCGGATTGTGTCGTTTGTTATCTGTAAATTATCAGTAACTAATAGGGATCTATTCAGTGAAGGAATTACAGATTATCCAACCTGAATTCGTTAATAATTTCAGTTGTATTGGGTCAGACTGCCGTGACCACTGTTGCAGTGGTTGGAGTATCAGTCTCGATAAAAACACCTACCGAAAATATAAAAATAGCCAAAACCAAAGTATTAGAAACATAGCAGTTAAGAATATTACAGTTACACGAACAAACCCATCCAATTGGGCTAAAATACGCCTTAAAAGCGATGGCAACTGCCCTTATCTTGACGAGTCTCGTCTGTGTGAAGTACATAAACGCTTGGGGAGCGAGGCGCTTAGTCATACTTGCTCGACATATCCACGCAGTAGCCATAAGTACAAAACAGAACAATTTAATACTTTGACACTTTCCTGCCCAGAGGTTACCCGGTTGGTATTGTTTAATCCGCATGCATTTACTCTGCATGAGGAAACTGTTCAGCAAAAACAGTATTTCAATGACGAAAAAATAAACACCGAGGGGCAATTTATTCACTATTACTGTAACCAAATAGTGACTATGCCGAATGATAATTTTGAAGAGAATATTTATGCGGTTCATGTTTTTATGCACTGCTGTAAAAATATCGATAGCACCGTCGATGACAAATTACAGATGATATTTGAATTATATACCACCATTCGAGCCAAGTTGCAGGCTGGCGATATACGAGAAGAGGTTGCAAAGATCACTTTTAATGCTAACGCACGTTGGCATTTCCTAATGATATATCAAAGGAATACGGTTAGCGCTATGGGTACTAGGGGACATAAAACGCTATTTAATTATATGGCTTTTCTCATTCATCATTTGATGAATGAAGTAGATGTTAACCAGCTAGAAGAACGTATGGCGATGTTAAGCGCTACCTGGAATGACAGAGTTATGCCGTTGCTTAACCAACACCCCCATATTCTACGTAATTTTTTTCAGTATAATTTCTACCATAATCAGTTTGCACTTAGTAAAACTGATGATATTGATAAGGATTTTCATTCCTACGTTATCGATTTTTTTATTATAAAATCAGTTATCAGTGCATTTGTAATACACAATGGCACGTTGAGTGAAGATGATATCATTAATATCGTCTATTCATACAGTATCTTTAAGCTGCACAAGAGTAATGCTCAAAGTATCCTGTTATCTAACATAGATAAAGTCAATGAAAGTGATGATTTTTCTTTACTGAATATGTTGAATTGATATTGGGGCCAACTGAACTGGCCCCAGTGGATTAAGCACTCTTTATCGATGGTGTTTTATATTTTGCCAAATATTGTGGTTGGAAAATGCACATACGAATTACAGTACGGTATTCACCATTGATAAAGAACTCTTGCTTTAATTCACCCTCTATTTCAAAGCCTAATTTTGTATAGATATGGATGGCTTTTTGATTTTCTTTATCAACAATCAGATAAAGTTTGTACAAATTCAGTACCGAAAAACCATATTCCATCGCCAGTCTTGCGGCAGCCCCTGCATGGCCTTGACCCTGATGAGCCGGGTCGATAATTATCTGAAACTCAGCACGGCGGTGAATATGGTTAATTTCAACTAACTCCACCAGACCGACTTTTGTCCCCTGGCTTTCAATAATAAAGCGGCGCTCACTCTGGTCATGAATATGTTTATCATACAGATCAGACAGTTCAACAAAGGCCTCGTAAGGCTCTTCAAACCAATAGCGCATCACGCTGGCATTGTTATCTAACTGGTGAACAAACGGCAAGTCATCCCGTTCCAGTGGGCGTAACCTGACGCTGTTAGTGGTAGACATACATATTCCTCATTGGCGACAGCGGTTGCTGCCCTAAAAATTATACTATTAGCACAAGAGGTAAGCACAGGGGAATTAAAAAAGGCGCTAACCATTAATGGCCGCGCCTTTAATCAATATTTATTAACTTGTTTTATTCAGCCGCGTAGCCTTGGGCAGGTAGGCGTTCACCATCCAGCCAGGCGGCATTATCACGCATAGCAAGACGGCCATCGGTAAACCAACTGACTACCAGCGGATAAATGCTGTGTTCCTGAGTTTGTACTCTTTCGACCACATCCTCTTCGCTATCCTCACTGAAAACCGGTACTTTGGCTTGCAGAATAACCGGGCCGCCGTCCAGCTCTTCAGTAACGAAATGCACTGAGGTGCCATGCTCCGGATCACCGTTTTCCAGTGCCTGACGATGAGTGTGCAGACCGGGGTATTTCGGCAACAGTGACGGATGGATATTTAACATCCGGCCAGCATAGTGCTGAACAAACTCTGCACTGAGAATGCGCATATAACCGGCTAACACCAGTAAGTCAGGCTGATAGTAGTCAATGGCTTGCGCCAATGCCAAATCAAAACTGGCGCGATCCGCATAGGACTTGGCATCCACAGCATGGTGGGGAATACCCGCCAATTCAGCACGTTCCAACCCATAAGCATCAGGGTTATTACTGAACACGGCACTGATGGTGCCTGAAATACGCCCTTGTTGTTGGGCGTCGATCAACGCTTGTAGATTACTGCCCTGGCCGGAGACCAAAACCACTATCTTTTTCATATACCCTTCGTACTTGAAGCTGCGGGGTGTTGGCTGCGCGCATTACTCGGCCCATCCGTGGGCCTCGCCTCGTTGAGGCCGCTGCAAGCAGCGTTGAAATCTGCTCCCGGCAGATTTGTCACCTGAATCACGGACTTGAGTCAGCTCATCGGGATTTTGAAGCTGCAGGCTGAGTCAGCAATGTTATGGATTGATGATGACTTGATCTGCACCGTCAGTCGCCGCCGCAATCACACCGATTTTCCAGGCTTTCTCACCGGATGCGGTCAGTAACTCAACGGCAATATCAGCCAGTTCTGCCGGGAGCGCAACAACCATGCCGACACCACAGTTAAAGGTACGATACATTTCGTGGCGGCTGACATTGCCGGCTTGCTGCAACCAACTAAATACCGCAGGCCACTGCCAGCTAGCTTCGTCGATAACCGCTTGAGTCCCTGCGGGTAATACCCGTGGGATGTTTTCCCAGAAGCCGCCGCCAGTCAGATGAGCAATAGCATGAATATCAAGCTGCTCAATCAGGCTGAGAATGGATTTAACGTAGATTTTGGTCGGTTCCAGCAAATGGTCAGCCAGCGATTTACCATCCAACTGAGTTTGCTCAGGATTGGTGTTGCTGACTTCCAGAATTTTGCGTACCAGTGAATAACCATTGGAATGCGGGCCGCTGGCACCTAAGGCAACCAACGCATCACCCGGTGTCACTTTGCTGCCATCAATGATTTCAGACTTTTCAACTACACCAACGCAGAAACCGGCAACGTCATAATCTTCACCGTGGTACATCCCCGGCATTTCTGCGGTTTCGCCGCCAACCAGTGCACAACCTGATTGTTTACACCCTTCGGCGATACCGGTAATCACACTGGCGGCAGTATCCACATCCAGTTTACCGGTGGCAAAGTAGTCAAGGAAGAACAGCGGTTCAGCACCCTGAACCACCAGGTCATTGACACACATGGCCACTAAATCGATACCAATGGTATCGTGGCGTTTCAGGTCCATCGCCAGGCGCAGCTTAGTGCCTACGCCGTCGGTGCCTGAGACTAAAATAGGTTCACGGTATTTTTGTGGCAAAGCACACAGGGCACCGAACCCGCCCAATCCACCCATCACTTCTGGGCGACGAGTTTGTTTAACCACACCTTTTATGCGATCAACAAGGTCATTACCGGCATCGATATCTACGCCTGCGTCTTTATAGCTGAGAGAGGTTTTGTTGGTCACAGCGAGGTCCCCACGGCGGTTGGCTGTTTGAGCTTATATCCTTCATACTTGAAGCCGCAAGAGGGCTCGCTGCACGAACTTATCCAAATCACTGACTTAGTCAGCTCATCGCAGTTCGCTTGCTGGCAGCCTACCTGCAACGCCAATTACTTTGGCTATAGGAAGAAAACGCGACAATTCTAACAGCGCAGGCAAACGTTTGCGAGTAGCTTATGATATCACGCTGATTTTTAGCTTTCTTGACTTAAGATTGATTTTCTATTGATCTGAATCAGGCTATTCATTGTGGCGTTCAAAAAAAAAGGCGGTATAATCTCGCGATTTTTTTGGCCGTCAACCGCCTAACCAGGAGAAAAATAATGAAGATCGTTGAGGTGAAACACCCGCTAGTAAAACATAAACTTGGTTTGATGCGTGAGAATGATATCAGCACGAAGCGTTTTCGCGAGTTAGCGTCTGAAGTAGGGAGTTTGCTGACTTACGTGGCAACCGCCGATCTGGAAACTGAGAAAGTCACCATTGAGGGTTGGAACGGGCCGGTAGAGATTGAACAGATTAAAGGTAAGAAAATTACGGTGGTGCCGATCCTACGTGCTGGTTTAGGCATGATGGAAGGGGTGTTGGAAAATATACCGAGTGCCCGCATTAGCGTGGTGGGTGTCTATCGTGATGAAGAGACACTAAAACCGGTACCGTATTTCCAGAAACTGGTTGCTGATATCAACGAACGTATGGCGTTGGTTGTTGACCCTATGCTGGCAACCGGTGGTTCGATGATTGCGACTATCGATTTGCTGAAGAAAGCCGGCTGCCAGAGCATTAAAGTGTTGGTATTGGTTGCCGCACCGGAGGGTATCAAAGCGCTAGAAGAAGCGCACCCAGACGTAGAGCTGTATACCGCCGCCATCGATCAGTGCCTGAACGAACACGGTTATATCATTCCAGGTTTGGGTGATGCCGGGGATAAGATTTTCGGAACCAAATAACTGATGATAGCCGACTCGATAGTCGGCTTTTTTTTGAATAACTTTTAGCATAATCATTTTTAAACACACCATTAAGAGGATAGAGAAATGAGCCGTCGCACCATTGGTGTCAGCGAGCGTCCACCGCTGCTCCAGACGATCCCCCTGAGTTTTCAACATTTGTTCGCCATGTTTGGTGCCACCGTTTTAGTTCCTATTCTATTTAAAATTAACCCGGCCACGGTGCTGCTGTTCAACGGTATCGGAACCTTGCTCTATCTGTTTATTTGTAAGGGAAAAATCCCGGCTTACCTCGGCTCAAGTTTTGCGTTTATCTCACCGGTACTGCTGCTATTGCCCTTGGGATACGAAGTTGCCTTGGGTGGTTTTATCATGTGCGGCGTGCTGTTTTGTCTGGTGGCGCTGATTGTGAAAAAAGCCGGAACGGGTTGGCTGAATGTGCTGTTCCCGCCCGCGGCGATGGGGGCGATTGTTGCCGTTATCGGCCTTGAGTTAGCTGGCGTTGCTGCGGGTATGGCCGGATTATTGCCCTCCCAAGGTGTGACAGTAGATTCAACCACTATTATCATTTCAATGGTGACGTTAGGGGTAACCATTCTGGGATCGGTGCTGTTCCGTGGCTTCTTCGCCATTATCCCTATCTTGATCGGTGTGTTGGTCGGTTATGCTTTGTCATTCGTGATGGGGGTGGTTGATTTAACCCCGATTAGTCAGGCCCATTGGTTTGCCTTACCGACGTTTTATACCCCACGTTTTGAATGGTTCGCTATTTTAACCATCTTGCCTGCGGCGCTGGTGGTTATTGCCGAGCATATTGGGCACTTAGTGGTCACGGCGAATATTGTGAAAAAGGATTTGATTCGTGACCCTGGTCTGCATCGCTCGATGTTTGCCAACGGTATTTCGACGGTGATTTCCGGCTTCTTTGGCTCAACCCCCAATACCACGTATGGTGAGAATATCGGTGTTATGGCGATCACTCGTGTTTACAGTACTTGGGTGATAGGTGGCGCGGCGATTCTGGCGATCATGCTGTCTTGTATCGGTAAATTGGCTGCTGCCATTCAAGCGGTGCCAGTACCGGTGATGGGCGGTGTTTCACTACTGCTGTACGGTGTTATTGCCGCATCAGGTATCCGCGTGCTGATCGAGTCAAAAGTTGACTATAACAAAGCACAAAACCTGATCTTAACCTCCGTTATCCTGATCATCGGGGTGAGTGGCGCGAAAGTGAACATCGGCGCAACAGAACTGAAAGGCATGGCTTTAGCAACGGTTGTGGGGATTGGCTTGAGCTTGCTGTTTAAAGTGATCAGTCTGATTCGCCCTGAAGAAGAGATTATTGACGCCCAGGAAGACGAGTCCACACGTTAATATCGGTGCAATAAAAAGTGATATCTGGCCGGGCAGTTATTGTGGGTTCGGCCAGTTTTTCGCTTCAGATCAGGTTTTTATGCTGTTGTTAATTTTTGTGGTAAGCTTGCCACGTTTTCCCGCCCGTTTTGTTGGTTGAGGTGCTTCTGAATACGCCGGCACAGCTTTCACTGCCACTCTATCTTCCCGATGATGAAACTTTTGCCAGTTTTTATCCGGGGGAGAACCCGTCCCTGTTAGCGGCGATCCAGTCCACTGTTCATCAGTCCCACGGCAGTTATATCTATTTTTGGTCGCGCGAAGGCGGTGGCCGGAGCCATCTATTACATGCAGCTTGTGCGGAGTTATCGCAAAAAGGCGAGGCGGTAGGCTATGTCCCGCTCGATAAACGTGCCTATTTTGTACCCGAAGTATTAGATGGTATGGAGCAGTTGGCGCTGGTTTGTATTGATAACATTGAGTGTATCGCGGGCGATGAGCAGTGGGAAATGGCGATCTTTAATCTCTATAACCGCATTGTTGAAACCGGCCGTACCCGTTTATTGATTACCGGTGATCGCCCACCACGGCAATTAAATCTCGGTTTGCCTGATTTAGCTTCACGCTTGGATTGGGGGCAGATCTATAAATTGCAGCCGTTGTCGGATGATGAAAAATTGCAGGCTTTACAGTTACGTGCCAAATTGCGTGGTTTTGAATTACCCGAAGACGTCGGCCGTTTCTTGCTAAAACGGTTGGATCGGGAAATGCGCACACTGTTTATGACCCTGGATCAACTTGATCGGGCCTCTATCACCGCCCAGCGTAAGCTCACCATTCCTTTTGTAAAAGAAACTCTTAGCCTTTAATCCCCTTCCTTTGGCAAGTGGTAGGGGGCGCTGCGTTGGTGACTCGGTCCTTCCATCGGCCTCGCTTCGATACGCAGCGTTCAATCATGGGTTGCAATCAAGTTACGGTAAAATCTCAAGCACCTGCTCAGGCGGGCGGCCGATACGTGCCTGGCCGTTATAAACCACAATTGGGCGCTCGATAAGTTTTGGATTATCGCTCATCGCTTGCAGTAACTGATCCTGAGTCAGTGTCTCATCTGCCAAATTCAGTGTTCGGTAGAGATCTTCTTTGGTGCGCATAAGCTGCCGCGCGTCATGAAAGCCGAGTTGTTGCAGTAACGCTTTTAACCCCGCCACAGACGGTGGATTGTCTAAATATAATATGACCTGTGGCTGAATCCCCTGCTGTTCAACCAGCGCGAGGGTTTCCCGGCTTTTAGAGCAGCGTGGATTATGATAAAACGTGACATCTTTCATGATAAATTTCCTTAAGACTTCTGGTATTTCTGGAAGCGCTTATCTAGCTGGCGTAACTGGTCAATGCGCGCATCATAACGCGCCTGTTCCAGACTCCCCAATTTCACCCGAGCACTGGCATCGCTGAGCAGGCCGATGGCCTGTGGCAATTTGCCGCTCAAAGCCAGGCTCTCTGCCCGAGCAGCCAGTTCCTGATCACGTAAACCCAGTGCAGCTGCTGCCTGGGCTAACAGATCCCAGCCATTAGGGTCGTTTGGATTAGCAAAGGTGTAGCGATTTAGTATCTTGACTGCTGCCGCCGGTTGGCCACCTTGGACATAAGCGTTGGCCAGGTTCAATTGCAACACCGGCTCATCATTTTGTTTAGCGGTTGCCGCTTGAAGGCGGGCAATGGCGGCGGCGGCTTTGTTTTGCCCCAGATCGATATCAGTCATCAAATCAAGGAACCAAATATTGCCCGGTTGTTGCGCTAACAGGGGCTGTAACAGATTGCGGGCTTCATCGTACTTTTTGGCCTGATACCATAAAATGGCCTGACCGTATTTGGCCGCCAATTGCTCGCGCACCGTGCCTTTACTCAATGTTTCCAGCAGGTCTGGCGTGAGGCTGTTCTCAGTTGAGCCATACATGCCCAGAATACGAACTTTGGCGAATAAGTAATCTTGTGATGACGCGATAGGGTGCGGTTTCATCTGATTAGCACGGTTACGCGCATCAGATAAACGGCTATCTGGTAAGGGGTGAGTCAGCAGCATTTCCGGTGGTTTTGATGTATATCGTGACTGATCGGCTAATTTTTGCAGGAAGTTAGGCATGGCCTGCGGATCAAACCCCGAACGCTGTAATACCTGAATACCTATACGGTCAGCTTCCTGTTCGTTGCCTTGAGTAAAGCTGATGACGCCTTGTTGAGCGCCTGCTAACGTGCCGCTCAAACCCGCCATCCCTGCTTGTGGGCTGGCCATGGTTAACAGAATAGAACCTAGTACCCCGACCCACGTCAGCGGCGCCATTCTTTGCTGTTCTTCCATCGCGCGCGCCAGATGGCGTTGAGTCACATGAGATATTTCATGTGCTAATACAGATGCTAGTTCACTTTCGTTTTCGGTATAGCGGAACAGGGCAGAGTGGATCACCACATTGCCACCGAAGAAAGCAAAAGCGTTAATTTGATCGTTATTCACTAAATAGAAATGAAACGGCGTACGTACTGAGTAGGCATTGGCGACCAGCCGATTACCCAGCGTATTGATATATTGAGTCAATAGCGGGTCATAAATCAGCGGTGTGCTGGCGCGCATTTGGCGGACATAAAAATCCCCCATTGCCTTTTCCTGATCGATACTCAAAGTGGCACCCGCAGAGGTACCAATATCGGGCAGCAGGTCTTGTGTCTCAGCGCTGGCAGGTATTGTGCCAGTGAGCAGCAAGCTACTGAGTAGTGTGGCGATCATTGTCTTACTTAACCGACCTGTTTTAGTTAACCGATAAGTCATAAACGAGGCTGCCCTTGCTAATGTAATGACAATTAGACTCCGAGATGTGTAAGAGTTCTTCTTCCTTACTCTACTCTCCAGTACAATTGGGTATAGATCACATAAATAGCATCAAATACGTCAAAGGTTAAGCTCAACATCCGTGCTGAGGCCCGCAACTATCTTAGCCAGCATGTGGAGATAAGGGAACGTCTGACGAAAACAATTTACCTTCGTTATGTCCCTGCATGTCGGGGCGGTTAAAGGGATCGACTAATTTGTCGATCTCTCATGGCACTTAAGGAGCAATTACGGATGCTAGAGCTGTTGTTACAGTGGTATCGTCGGCGTTTTACCGACCCGCAGGTTATCGCTTTATTGGTTATTCTGTTGGCTGGATTCTGCATTCTCTACTTCTTCAGTGGCATTTTGGCTCCTCTGCTGGCGGCGATCGTGTTGGCGTATTTGTTAGAATGGCCAACCGCCCGATTACAACGTATTGGTTGTTCGCGCCCATGGGCGGCCAGTATCGTACTGGTGATTTTCGGTGGTATCACACTACTGGCGGTATTTGTTGTGGCGCCAACGGTGTGGCAACAGGGCAATAATCTGATATCAGATATGCCGAAAATGCTTAATAAATTCAATGCGTTTGCTCAGACATTACCTTCGCGTTATCCCGCGCTGGTGGATGCCGGCATTGTCGATATGATGGCAGAAAATCTGCGAAGCAAGCTGTCGGGGATGGGGGAGTCCGTGGTTAAAATCTCTCTCGCTTCATTGATAGGTTTACTGACATTGGCAATTTATTTGATTCTGGTGCCACTGATGCTGTTTTTCCTGCTCAAAGATAAAGAGCAGATGCTGAATGCAGTACGGCGTATTTTACCGCGTAATCGCGGTCTGGCTGGACAAGTCTGGCTGGAAATGAACCAGCAGATAACCAATTATATTCGTGGCAAAGTATTGGAGATGGTGATTGTTGGCATCGCCACGTATTTAGTGTTCTTTGTTATGGGTATGAATTACGCGCTGTTATTGGCGGTGTTAGTCGGCTTCTCGGTACTGATCCCTTATATTGGCGCAGTGATTGTCACTATTCCAGTAGTGTTGGTGGCGTTATTCCAGTGGGGGGTTGGGGCCGATTTCTGGACACTTTTTATCGCCTATCTGGTAGTACAAGGGCTGGATGGTAACTTGCTGGTGCCGGTACTGTTCTCTGAGGCCGTAAACCTACATCCTTTGGTGATTATTCTGTCAGTGATCATTTTTGGCGGCATGTGGGGCTTTTGGGGGGTATTCTTTGCCATCCCGTTAGCTACGCTGGTGAAAGCGGTTATTCATGCCTGGCCGGAGGAGTTTATCCCCGACGCAGATTAACTTATACTCGTCATACTTCAAGCTGCATCTGCGTTGGCTGCCTTCGTTCACCCCAGTCACTTACTTATGTAAGCTCTTGGGGCTTCACTTAGTTGCCGCCTTCCTGCAACTCGAATTATTTAGAGTATATGAAGATATGACGAATAAAAAAGAGCGTTTGAGCGCTCTTTTTTTGCTCTTCTGACTAACTAATCACTCAGGCACTTTGGCGCAAGTAATCCACTACGATATCGTGGTGGTTGGTGGTTTTGAAATTATCAAACACATGCTCCACCTTACCGTCGGCATCAATTAAGAAACTGATACGGTGGATACCATCGTAGGTTTTACCCATAAAGCTTTTTTCGCCCCAGACACCAAACTGCTCTGCGACCTGATGATCTTCATCAGACAGCAATGTGAAGTTCAGTAGCTCTTTTTCAGCGAAACGTGACAGCTTTTCAGGTTTATCGGTACTAATACCGAGCACTTCGACACCCGCTTTCTTCAATTCATCCATGTTGTCGCGCAGACCGCAGGCCTGAACAGTACAGCCTGGTGTCATGGCTTTAGGGTAGAAGTAGACCAAGACACGTTGTCCCTGGAAGTCGGCCAAACTAATCTGCTCGCCATCTTGGTCGGGCAAACTAAACTTCGGCGCTATATCACCGGCTTTCAATGGGCTCATTACTAACTCTCCATTCGTGAGTCATGCTGTGGATAGTTCACAACGCTAATACTGCCTTGCGCGTTGAGTTCTGTACATAGCTGATAAAAAGCGTGTTCAATTATCGAACTGTTTTGGCTGGCGGGACTGTGCGCACTAATCTGGATATGCAACCGAGGGGGGTTGCCGCCTTCAGCCGGCTGAGTTTTGGAAACCAACTCGGCGATATTCATATTGTGACAATGAAACAAGTTGGTAAACCGTTCAATAATATGGGGGGAGTCATTGACTTCAACTTTTACCCATACTGTGGCAGGCATTGCTTTTTGGTCCTGAGCGTTGGTTCGCTTCATCACAATTAGCAAATCAAGCTCTGCCCCTTTTTGCGGTAAGGTGGACTCCAGTAGGGTAATCGCATTCCAACTGCCTGAAAGCAGCATAATAAATGTGAACTCCTCACCGAACATGGCTAGCCGGCTATCTTCAATATTACAACCGCAGCTACTGACATGGCGGGTGATGGTATTCACGATTCCTGGGCGGTCAGCACCCAGTGCGGTAATGACCAGATAATGTTCATCAAGCTGCGGCAAAATCGCTCTTCCTGTCATGCTCTTTGGGGTTACCATGGTAAACATAAAAAAAACCTGCTGCCAAGCGCTTACAACACAGTTGTTTGCTTGCTTTTGGATAGAGGTCAAAAGTACCATGAGGAACTTGTTTAAGGAGGGGGTGGGCAATGTTTACGGGAAGTCCAATGTTTACAGGAAGCATAGTTGCACTGGTAACGCCGATGGACGACAAAGGTGCGGTCGATCGTGCAAGCCTGAAGAAACTGATTGATTACCATGTAACCAGTGGTACTGCGGCGATTGTCTCCGTGGGCACAACTGGTGAGTCTGCAACACTGAACCATGACGAACATGTCGATGTGGTCATGCAGACGCTCGAACTGGCCGACGGCCGAATCCCAGTCATTGCCGGAACCGGCGCTAATGCCACCTCCGAAGCAATTTCTCTCACCCAACGGTTTAATAATACCGGTGTGGTGGGATGTTTGACTGTCACGCCATATTATAATCGGCCAATGCAGGAAGGGTTATATCAACACTTCAAAGCGATTGCTGAAAGTACCGATTTGCCACAAATTCTCTATAATGTGCCTTCGCGTACCGGTTGCGATATGTTACCGCCGACCATTGCTCGCTTAGCCAAAATTAAAAATATTGTTGCTGTTAAAGAAGCAACAGGGAACTTAAGTCGGGTTAGTCAGATCCAAGTGCTGGTTGATGATGAAGATTTCATCCTGCTCAGTGGTGACGATGCGAGCGGACTGGACTTTATGCAACTGGGCGGTAAAGGGGTTATTTCGGTGACAGCTAACATTGCTGCGCGCGAAATGGCTGAACTTTGTGCCTTGGCTGCACAGGGTAACTTTGCAGAAGCACGCCGTTTGAATCAGCGCTTGATGCCGTTGCATCAGCATTTATTTGTAGAAGCAAACCCAATTCCGGTGAAATGGGCCGCGAAGAAGCTGGGATTAATGGCGAATGACACTCTTCGTCTGCCAATGACCCCACTGACTGACCCGGCTAAACGGATTGTGGAAGATGCGCTGAAAAGCGCTGGTTTGCTGTAACTCTTAGGGAAATTTGATGGCAATAACATTGCAAAAGTCGACGGTGGTAACGGTAGTGGGTGTTTCGCTGGCAATGCTGCTGGCAGGTTGCTCCACTGACCAACGCTACAAACGCCAGGTTGGCGGTGACGAGTCTTATCTTGAAGCTCCGGGGCTAAAGCCGCTTAACTCACCAGCAGGGATGATTCTGCCGATACAAAATGGTGAGTTTGATATCCGTTCCGTCAACTCTCAAGGTGCTGTGGGCAAACAGTTGGACATCCGTCCTCCGGTACAACCACTGGCATTGCTTAGCGGTTCTCGCGCTGAAAATGCTAACGATACCAGTAAGCTATTGTTAGAGAATAGCCCGCAAAACCGTAATCTTTGGGCGCAAGTTACCCGCGTTCTACAGGATAAAAACTGGGCGATAGCCAGCCGTCAGGATGCCAGCCAAACGTTGACAACTGACTGGGTCAAATGGAACCGTGCAGATGAAGACGTGCAGTTTGAAGGCCGTTATCAGATAAGCGTGCAGGAGCAAGGTTATCAGTTGGTGTTAGTGGTGAAATCTCTTGCTTTACAGCAAGGTGGGCAACCGGTCACCAGCTATACCGAAATCCAGCGCTACAACGGTGCAATGCTGAATGCCATTATCGAAGGTCTGGATAAGGTGCGTTCTGATAGCGAAAGCAGTCAGGCTTCCCGTAAAGTCGGCACGCTAGATGTTCAAAGCGGCAGCGATGATACTGGTTTACCGCAACTGATTGTACGTGCCCCTTATGCTGTATTGTGGGAACGTCTGCCAGCCGCCCTTGAGAAGATTGGCATGAAGGTTACTGATCGTAGCCGCCCACAAGGTTCGATTAACGTTACCAATAAATCCATGAGTAGCGGCAGTTGGGATGCGTTGGGTGCCAAAGACCCTGAATTGCCAGAAGGCGATTATAAGTTACAGGTCGGTGATCTCGATAACCGCAGTAGCTTACAGTTCATCGGTCCGAAAGGGCATACTCTGACTCAGTCTCAGAACGATGCTCTGGTCGCGGTGTTCCAGGCAGCATTTAGCCAAACTGGTGCTACAAGTACCAAATAAAATCAAAGGGGCTTCGGCCCCTTTCCTTATTTATACCTAAAGTAACTGGAGTTACAGGACGGCGGCAAGTGAACAAATTCCGATGAACTTACATCGGTAAGTGATTCGGGTGAGCGAACGCGCTAACCCCTGCGGCTTCAAGCACGAAAGGTCTGTTTATCGCATATCACTGGAGTAATAAGATGCAAAAGCTAGCTGAGTTGTATCGTGGGAAGGCGAAGACCGTCTATACCACCGAAAATCCTGACCTATTGGTATTGGAGTTCCGTAACGATACGTCAGCACTGGATGGTCAGCGCATTGAACAATTCGATCGTAAAGGAATGGTAAATAACAAATTTAACTATTTCATTATGACTAAATTGGAAGAAGCCGGTATTCCAACGCAAATGGAACGCTTGCTGTCAGATACCGAAGTGTTGGTCAAAAAACTGGAAATGATCCCAGTTGAGTGTGTTATCCGTAACCGTGCCGCAGGCTCGTTGGTAAAACGCTTAGGAATAGAAGAAGGTTTGCAACTAAACCCACCACTGTTCGACCTGTTTTTGAAAAACGATGCCATGCATGACCCAATGGTCAATGAGTCTTATTGCAAGACCTTTGGCTGGGCGACAGAAGCACAATTGGCCCGCATGAAAGAGCTGAGCTATCTGGCGAATGATGTGTTGAGTAAACTGTTTGATGATGCCGGTTTAATCCTGGTGGACTTCAAGTTGGAGTTCGGTTTGTTCGGTGATGAAGTGGTGTTGGGTGATGAGTTCTCACCTGATGGCAGCCGTTTATGGGATAAGGAAACCCTGAACAAGATGGACAAAGACCGTTACCGTCAAAGCCTGGGTGGTTTGATTGAAGCCTACGAAGAAGTTGCACACCGTATCGGCGTAAAATTAGACTAACCGCGCAATCGATTCCGTTTTGTCTGGCGCAGGGGAGATAGTCGCTATCTCCCCCATGCTTTTCTTTCTTAACGCTACAGCATTGTTAGCTATGTTCACCACTCAGCCCCTCTTTGGGCCAGCCGCAGCAAGCAGCGTTTAGTTCTGCTCCAGACAGATTTGTCTCTCACTTGCCGTCTGGTTGTGCCGCTAAGTACTTTGAGCATGTATTTGAATGCCCAACTCCCCTAATAACACCAATCATTTAAGCTTTTAATGGTATTAGCTCGACAGATTTCCTACGATAATATGTAAGGAAAATATCTGGGAGTATTGCTATGCGTTGGCAAGGTCGTCGTGAAAGTGACAATGTAGAAGATAG
Source organism: Yersinia sp. 2553 StPb PI (assembly GCF_052217105.1). Taxonomy (NCBI): domain Bacteria; kingdom Pseudomonadati; phylum Pseudomonadota; class Gammaproteobacteria; order Enterobacterales; family Yersiniaceae; genus Yersinia; species Yersinia sp. 2553 StPb PI. Next base: position 307,797 of record NZ_JAZGPX010000002.1, read on the forward strand.
GCGCGGGGACGCATCCGGGGGCGGTGGTGGGTTCCGGCCTCCGATTGGCGGCAAGGGCGGTATTGTTATTCTGATTGTGGTGTTGGTTGCGGGCTACTACGGGGTTGACTTGACCCCGCTGTTAAATGGCAGTGATCCGATGTCACAAACTCAAACACAGCCACGTTCTCCAAGTTCAGTCAGCACTAAAGATGACCAATATGCCAAATTCACCTCGGTCGTTCTGGCGGATACAGAAGACGCCTGGAAACCTATTTTCCAAAAGATGGGGCGCACCTATCAGGAGCCTAAACTGGTGATGTATCGTGGTGCAACGCGCACCGGTTGCGGTACCGGTCAGTCCGTTATGGGGCCGTTTTATTGCCCAGCAGATAGCACGGTTTATATCGACTTATCTTTCTATGAAGATATGAAGAATAAACTGGGGGCGGGGGGCGACTTTGCTCAGGCCTATGTGATTGCTCATGAAGTTGGCCACCATGTGCAGCATTTGATGGGTATTGATACTAAAGTGCGTCAGCAGCAGCAGGGTGCATCTCAGGCTGAAGCTAATCGTCTCTCGGTCAAAATGGAATTGCAGGCGGACTGCTTTGCCGGTGTGTGGGGCAAAGCGATGGAAGACCAGCAGGTGTTGGAAGTGGGTGATTTACAAGCGGCACTAAATGCGGCACAGGCGATTGGGGATGATCGCTTACAGCAGCAAAGGCAAGGGCGTGTCGTCCCCGATAGCTTCACTCATGGCACATCACAACAGCGCTATACCTGGTTTAAACGTGGTTTCGATAGCGGTGATCCTAATAGCTGCAACACGTTCTCCACCCGTTAAACTGATCAGCTAAAATCATTGGCGTTACAGCGAACAGCGCTGTAACGTCAGGTACGAAAAGTATAAATAGATTATCATAAGACCACTTTCCTCTTACCGGCACGCTAGCTGCCGGCATTTATTGCAAGGCAGGGATAACCATGGCCGCTCTTGATCCAACTTTATTGATTCTATTGGCGTTGGCTGCGCTTGGCATCATTAGCCACAATATGACCGTCACATTAGCTATTCTGACACTACTCGCCATTCGTATTACTCCGTTAAATCAGTTTTTCCCATGGATAGAAAAGTATGGCTTAACTATCGGTATTTTGATTCTGACCATTGGCGTGATGACGCCGATTGCTAGTGGTAAAATTAGCGCCAGCGAGGTGCTGCACTCCTTTGTGCAGTGGAAATCGATATTAGCCATTGTGGTCGGGGTTGCGGTCTCTTGGTTAGGCGGGCGTGGCGTGTCGTTGATGACTCACCAACCGTCCGTGGTGGCAGGGCTATTGGTCGGAACGGTACTGGGGGTTGCGTTATTCAGAGGCGTTCCGGTTGGGCCGTTGATCGCCGCGGGCTTGCTTTCACTGGTGATCGGTAAATCGTAACGTGATCCATCAAATTGTGCTCAGCCAACCACTAATGGCACGGCAGGGGATACGGCGTTTACTGGTCCTCAGCGGTTGCGCGGATTGGTCGCGCCAGCAGGCATTAAATCTGCGTCAGCAATTGCCGGGTGATTGGTTATGGATAGCAGAACAGGCCCCTGACACTGGCAATGCAATTCACCCGACAGCGGCAAAAACCTTACTCGGGCAGGAAGGGTTACATGGCGTATTTGATGCCACCGATGGTTTGAATACCGAAGCACTGGCGGTGCTGGCCGGCGCATTGCAAGCTGGGAGCTGGCTGGTGCTATTAGTGCCGCAGTGGGATAGGTGGCCGTGCTTACCAGACGCTGATAGTTTGCGCTGGAGTGAACAACTAACCCCCATCACTACACCGAATTTTATTCACCATCTGCAACGTCAACTTCAGGCTGATCCTGATGTTATTTTGTGGCAACAGAACCAGCCGCTAGCTATGCCTATGGTGTACTCTCGCCCAGACTGGCAGCAGCCCGACGGTTCTCCTACCACGGAACAGCAAACTATCCTTCAACGCCTAATGCAGGCAGAACGCGGCACTTGGGTGCTGACGGCAGCCCGTGGGCGCGGTAAATCGACGCTGGCCGGTATGTTGGTAGCGCAGTGGCCCGGTCGCTGCTGGGTTACCGGGCCGGGTAAAGCGGCCACACAAGTGCTGAATCAGTGCGCGGGAGAACGAGCGCACTTCTGGGCGCCGGATGCACTATTAGACTACTGTCGGTTAAACGATGTCAGCGGCATTGACTGGTTATTGATTGATGAGGCTGCGGCTATCCCTGCCACACTCCTATCGGCGTTATTGGTGTACTTCCCACGGGCATTATTAACCACCACCGTACAGGGTTACGAAGGCACCGGGCGTGGTTTCTTGTTGAAGTTCTGTACAACACTACACGATTGGCACCCTTTGGCGCTAACAGACCCTATTCGTTGGGCCAGCGGTGATCCGCTAGAGCGTGTCGTGGATGAAGTTATGCTATTTGACGATGAGCTACCGTGCCGCGAATCTCTCTCAGCGTCAGTCGATATTATGCCCTGTAAGCAGCGCGATTGGCTGCACTACCCCGAATTGCTGCGACGTTTTTATGGTTTGCTTGCCAGTGCGCATTATCGCACCACCCCTCTTGATTTGCGGCGTTTGATGGATGCGCCGGGGATGCATTTTTCTGCGGCCAAGGTGGCTGATTCAGTCATTGGTGCACTGTGGCTGGTGGATGAGGGGGGGCTTAGCAGTGCATTAGCCCATGCCGTTTGGGCAGGGAAACGGCGGCCAAAGGGGAGTTTGGTGGCTCAGTCACTGGCGGCACATAGTGGGCAATGGCATGCACCCACCTTACGGTCGCGGCGAATCAGTCGAGTCGCCGTCGCACCGTCATGGCGGCAGCAGGGGATAGCCCGGCAGATGATTGCCGCCGAGCTTGCGTGTGGGCTGCGCGAGAGGCTTGATTATATTTCAGTCAGTTTTGGTTATACCCCCGAATTAGAATGCTTCTGGCGTGCCTGTGGCTTTCATCTGGTGCGTATTGGTAGCCATAAGGAAGCCAGCAGCGGCTGTTACGCGGCAATGGCGGTATCACCCTTGAGTCCGGCGGGGCAATCGCTCTGTGAGGCAGCACGGCAGCAATTAGAGCGTGATTGGTATTGGTTGCAACAATGGGTAGACATCCCAACGCCCTTATCGTTATCCCCGCCTCAACAACCTGACATTTCCTTAAATGACGACGACTGGCGTGAACTGGCTGGTTTTGCCTTTGCTTTTCGGCCGTTAGAAGCGAGCTTACCCGCTCTACAGCGTTTATTATTACGCAGCCAATTACCCCTTCCTGCATTACGGTATTATTTACAGCAAGGTATTTCGCCCGCGCAGATTGTTAATAATCTAGCCCTCACAGGGCGAAAAGCATTAGTAGCACGGTGGCGGCAAGAGGCAGCCGAGGGGATGGCAGAGGGTTGATGACAGTTATCTTTTATTGTCTTAAAACTCAATTTCTCATGATGTGTCGAAGAGGCTCTTAAGGTAAGGTATTCGCCATATTCAGGATGAGTATAGCGAGGATACCAGGCTAGATGCACACGCACAGATTGGTCACTGAAGGATTAGTAAAAATTGAAGATGGCATGGGGTACATTGATATTGAATTTGTTTTTGCGGGAGATGAAAAACGTTCCATCACCGTGAGGCTAATGTTCTGTCCCCCCCCTCTTTAGATCCTGTGGCAGCAGGAAGAGCTAAACCCGACACAGATATTTGCAAAGCCTGAAGGCTCAATTGACCTATTGCTACATGAGTTACATTATCTCTATAGCGCGTTAGTTGACTTCATGCTTAGGGTGGTTGACATTGAAAGCACACAACGTCTGTATTTCTCTGCTGAGAACGAAGCCTTAATACGATATATCCAAGGTATGTTAAGCGGTTTGCCAGAGAGCGTAATCTCACCTACCTAAATGATGGGGCTTGTTATGCGATACGAACGCGGCACTACCCACACGAAGGGTAAAATTGATTTTAAAGCGATTCATGATGGCAAAGTCGAAATGTTCAAACGATTTATGGCTGCTAAAGAAGTTGCTGAGCGCAAAGGTGAAGTGATAGTAAAACCGCTTTGATCTCATCTGCTTATAATGATAATGAATACAGGCTAATTGGCCTGTTTTGTTGATAATAAATTACTCGAGCAATCGACTATCCACCGAGTCAGATCCCGCATCCGCCGTTACCTTCAATAATTCCCACCAACTCCATCAATAAAACCCAATATCTCTCCGAAACCTGCAGCGTATAGTAACGTTATTGTCATTTAATGATTAAAGGCCGCTTGATGAATCAGACTTCTATCGTAGTGCAGCAACCGGCAACGCCAGAACAATTAATATTATTGTTTCATGGTGTTGGTGATAGCGCCGCTGGAATGGCACCGGTCGGTAGCCATTTTGCACAAGCCTTTCCTCAGGCGCTGGTCGTCAGTGTTGATGGTATATTCGCCAGCAACATGGGGAGTGGGCGTCAGTGGTTCTCAGTGCAAGGTGTTACTGAGGATAATCGTCAGGAGCGAGTTAATGCGGTGATGTCGCAATTCATTGATATTATACGTTATTGGCAACAGAAGAGTGGCCTTGGGGCACAGCAGACCACCCTGGTCGGTTTTTCGCAGGGCACGATTATGTCATTGGAGGGGGTGAAAGCTCAGCCGCAGTTAGCCGGGCAAGTTATTGCGTTTAGTGGCCGTTTTGCGACGTTACCACAGCAACCCATCGCTGACGTGGTGATCCATTTTATTCATGGTGAGCAGGATGGGGTGATTCGTGTGGAACATGCCAAGGCTGCAACCAGTAGCTTAATGGCTTTGGGCTGCCGCGTAACACTGAGTCTGGATGCCAATACTGGGCATGGTATTAATCAACCAATGCTCAAACTGGCTATCGACCATTTGCGTGACGATATTGCAGCGAGGTAATTCACCCTGACGAAGGGGGCTGGCCCCTTCGTTTGATGTGACTCGAGCTTTACTTATTTTTTCTTGTTCTTATCCGGCCAGTCGTCATCGTCGTCCCATTGCGCATTGTTATCGCGATGAGGTGGTAATTCTGGTTTGTTTTTTAAAAAGCTTTTATGATCAAGACGGCGTAACTCTTTGATGCCGTTTAAGATAATACCCGCAAGCAGGATAAGTATGATCCACCAATAATCTGCTAACCAGTGCATGGTTAAGTTCCTTCCGTTGATATACCTGTCATCTTTCAAACTGCCGGTGTGGCTGCACTCAAGAACCTGAATCACCTGACTGCGTAAGCACGTCGGGATTAATCAACCTTATTCTCGCTTGCCGACTTCCTGCATCTTGGAATCTATAGGGTATGAATAAATCGCGAAAAAATCATGGGTAAATGGCTTGTCAGCCACTCACTGCCTGCCACATCCTGTGATTGCCAAGCTTCTAGTAGAATGTTGGGTGTCAGTAAATGTTCCGCCGCCGCAGCTAACGGGCGATAACTTAGGTGCCAAGGTTCTGCTGCAATACCGCCGTTATCCTCGCTAAATGGCCGGTAAAAACCAAATTCAGCCATATGAACATCCAGCCACTGGGTCAACGGATAAAAATAGCCACTCGCTTGGTATTCCCATGGCTCCAGCTGTAATTTAGTCTCTGCGGGCAACAGGGAGGGATCGTAAATATCCAGATCACTGCCCCAGTGATGGCGGCTGGCTCCCGGCAGGGCAGACCAGCGTAAAATAGCCTCACAACGAGCCTGAGCATCAAGTTGGCAAATCTCTATCGGCTGGCTGTCTTTATCTAATACTGGTCGCTCACCACGAAATTTACCATTCCAGATCGCTAATTGGCGGTCAAAATCGCGAAAAGTGCTGGCAGGTTGTAAATCAAACCCCGCTCGTTTAGCGGCTTGTTGCATAGCCTGAAAGGCCGCAACAGCTTGTGGTTGCAGGCGATGGTTGCCGCTTAACACCGTCAGATGATCGGTTGAACGGCCGGTAAGCATCTCTGGTGTTAATGTATTAGCTGTCATGCGATGAGCTGCTCCATAATTCGCTGATACATCCGGCTCAGTAGTTGCAAGTCAGCGGCGTGAACACATTCATTCACTTTATGGATAGTGGCATTAACCGGCCCTAACTCCACCACTTGAGCACCCATTAACGCGATAAAACGGCCATCAGAGGTGCCCCCGGTGGTTAACAGTTGCGGCGTGATTTCAGTGTAGTGCTCAACAGCATTAATTACTGCATCGACCAGCGCACCCCTTGCGGTAAGAAAGGGTTGACCAGACAACACCCACTCGAGGGTGTAATTTAGTTGATGGCGTTTCAACAGCGCCTCTACGCGCTGCTTAATCATGCTATCAGTCAGTTCTGTACTGAAACGGAAGTTGAACTGCACATAGAACTCACCGGGAATCACATTATTGCTGCCGGTTCCGGCATGCAAATTGGCGATCTGCATACTGGTGGCGGGGAAGAACTCATTGCCTTCATCCCATTGTGTAGCAACCAGCTCATTCAGGGCTGGCATGGCACGGTGAACCGGATTATCCGCTAAATGAGGATAGGCCACGTGCCCTTGAATTCCATGGATACGCAAGTTGGCAGTAATAGAACCCCGGCGGCCATTTTTCACCACATCGCCGACTCGGTCAGTACTGGAGGGTTCGCCAACCAGACAGTAATCCAGCCGCTCGTTACGCGCCATCAACGCATTCACGACTTTGACCGTACCGTTAATGGCCTTGGCTTCTTCATCGGAGGTAATCATAAATGCCAGCCGGCCTTTATGTTCTGGATGAGCCGCGACAAAACGTTCGGCGGCGACCACCATTGCAGCCAGTGAACCTTTCATATCGGCGGCACCACGGCCATACAGCATGCCATCACGAATGGTCGGTTCAAACGGTGGGCTGCTCCAATGGCTTTCATCACCGGTGGGGACCACATCGGTATGACCGGCAAATGCCAAGGTTTCACCTTCGCCGCGCCAGGCCCAGAAATTAAGGGTATCGCCAAAATTCATAGGTTCTACCGTAAAACCGATAGCCTCTAAGCGCTTAATCATGATCGCCTGGCAGCCCGCATCAGAAGGGCTGAGCGACGGGCGTTTAATTAATTGTTGGGCCAGTTCGATTACCGGACAGATCATGTTATTGCACCTCGATAACGTGTTGTTTAATATTATGTTGTTGAATAAAAAGTTGATAACTTTCAGTTTTGAAGCCCAGCAGCATTTCGCCATTGGTGGCTTCCAGTAGCGGGCGTTTAATTATGGCTGGCTGTTCTAGCATCAGCGCTTTGGCGGCCAGAGCATCGGTTATTGCATCACGTTGGGCTTGTGGCAATTTACGCCAGGTGGTACCGCGCGTATTGAGCAATGGTTCCCAACCCAGTTGATCGATAAAACCTTGCAGGCGTTCGTCACTCAATCCGTCTGCACGATAATCGTGAAACTGATAGGCAATACCTTGCTCTTCCAGCCAGCGGCGGGCCTTTTTTATGGTATCGCAATTTTTAATGCCATAAAGGCGCAATGATGGAGTGGCTAGGCTATCTGACATGGAAAAATAATACCTCGGCTAGAATGGCAAATCAGGTCAGCCGTATAGACGACTGCCCGGCTCAAGGGGAGCAATTTGCCCATAATGCGGGAAAATGTGATTTGAATCCAGACGGCTATGCGTTGTTGAGCGCGGCGGTAATCAGAACTGAGCTGTTGATTTAGCCAATACGGTCAAGGTTAGCGGCATATTGGCGAATTGCTTTTTGGTAGAGGCTGATGTCCTGATGGTTTGAGGTTTCAGCCAGCAATATCAATAACGCAGCGACTGCCTCTTTGGTTTCACCGAGGTTATACAGTGTCATGGCGCGGAATAAGGTAATCTCTTTCGCTTGTGGGAAATGGGCTAACGCGCGGTCAAATGTATCCAGTGACTCTTGATATAACCCCAGAGCGCGATAAGTGCTGCCCAGCCCCAAATAAGCCTCCTGCAACTCTTTACCTACCAGATTGTGCTCAATAGCGGCCCGATAGAATGGGATTGCCTGCAACTCCAACCCCTGCACATCATACAGTGAGGCAATCTTATACAGCAGACTGGCGTTATCTGGTGAACGACGCAGTAAGTCCAGCGCCATTGCCACCGCATCATCATAACGGCCCAGCTCTTTTAATGAGTCGATGGAGTGTTTCATGGTTGTGCTCTGTATTTTGCCAATAACGGGTTTTGTCAAAAACGGCGTTTACCCCTATATATCTGAGCACGCTACTCTCGAATGATAAAACAGGCAAGTGATGTAATGCTGGCTGAGGAAACTCAGTGACAGGGCAAAATTCAAGATCTCTGCGACAGATCTCATTTCAACCGTTAGGTAGCTTACTTTCAATTTTGACTGTTCAAAAAATAGGCGTATAATTGGCCGCGATAATTAGAGAGGATGTTATGGTTGAATTTGAGTTAAGCACGTGGAAAGAGTTTATCGATGCTATGCTGCGTAAGGCATAAGCGAATAAACCGGCAGTAAGAGTAACTATCTTTTTGTTGTTTTAACGATTGACTTATTACACCCAGGGGCGAAAAATCGCTCGCCAGAAAGGCAGAGACCATATTGGCTCTGCCTTTTTTATGCCCGTCATCTTTCAAACCGTAGGTGTGTTGGCGGCTCTCGTTCACCCGAATCACTGACTTGATGTCAGCTCATCGGGATTCTCTTGCTTGCCGTCTTCCTACAGCTTGAAATCTATTGGGCATAATCAGATGTCATCTTTCCAACCGTAGGTGTGTTGGCGGCTCTCGTTCACCCGAATCACTGACTTGATGTCAGCTCATCGGGATTCTCTTGCTTGCCGTCTGCCTACAGCTTGAAATCTATTGGGCATAATCAGAAGTCATCTTTCCAACCGTAGGTGTGTTGGCGTCTCTAGTTACCCGGCCCATCCTTGGGGGGTAGCGGCTCTCGTTACTCTTTCGCGCGCGGTGGCCTGCCTGGGAAGCGACGACGCACCAGAACAAAGAACAGCGGTACAAAGAAAATCGCCAGCACGGTAGCTGAAATCATCCCCCCCATCACACCAGTACCTACGGCATGTTGGCTACCTGAGCCTGCACCCTGGCTGATAGCCATGGGTAATACACCAAAGATAAATGCCAGCGAGGTCATCAAAATAGGCCGCAACCGCTGGCGGGAAGCCTCAAGAGTGGCTTCGACTAAATCTTTACCTTTATTGTTTAATTCGCTGGCAAACTCGACGATTAAAATGGCGTTTTTGGCCGATAAGCCAATAATGGTCAGCAACCCGACCTGGAAATAAACGTCATTCTCCAACCCACGCATCCAAGTGGCCGCCACCGCACCTATAACCCCGAGAGGCACCACCAACATCACAGAAAACGGTATTGACCAGCTCTCATACAATGCCGCCAAACACAAAAACACCACCAGTAACGAGATGGCATAGAGGGCCGGGGCCTGTGAACCCGATAGCCGCTCCTGATAGGACATGCCTGTCCACTCCAGACCAAAACCATTCGGTAGCTGTTTGACCAGATTCTCCATAACATCCATTGCAGTACCGGTACTGATACCTGGTGCCGCCTCACCGACAATCTCCAGTGCAGAATAACCGTTATAGCGCTCCAATCGTGGTGAGCCATATTCCCAGCGGGTAGTAGAGAACGCCGAGAAGGGCACCATGCTGCCGCTTTTATTACGGACATACCATTTGTTAACGTCTTCCGGCAGCATACGGGCGGTGGCCTCAGACTGCACATAGACTTTCTTCACCCGCCCACGATCAACAAAGTCGTTAACATAAGTCGAACCCCAGGCCGTTTTCAGGGTGTTATTAATATCATCCAGTGCTACGCCCAATGCTTGTGCTTTGCGTTGATCGATATCTATCTGCAACTGCGGGCTATCGTCCAATCCGTTATGTCGCACCCGGGTCAGGGCTGGCTCTTTAGCCGCCATCTGTAATAACTGATCGCGAGCAGCCATCAATTTGTCATGGCCCAAACCGCCGTGATCTTGTAATTCCATATCAAAACCTGATGAGCCACCCAAGCCTGAAATGGCCGGCGGGCTACTGACTGACACTCTGGCTTCGGCAATTTTATTAAATACTTTGGTGGCACGTTCAATAATGGCAAAAGAAGAGTTATTACTCTCTTTACGCTGATCCCAATCAGACAGCCGGATGAAGAGGCGTGCCACATTTTGGCCGTTACCACCTGGGCCGGACCCCACCGTTGAGAATACCGACAACACATTATTCTTTTCTTCCGTCAGGAAGTAGTTCTCTACTTTTTCAACCACTTTCAGTGTCTGTTGCTGGGTTGATCCCACTGGGAGCTGGACTTGCGCCATAAACACACCACGGTCTTCCAATGGTAAGAACGACGTCGGTAACTTGATGAACAACAGAGCCAGCCCGCCCAACAGCAGAAAATAGAGCAACATATAGCGCAGACTATGATGTAACACCTGAGCCACACCTTTCTCGTAACGGCGAGTGTTATTATCGAACATACGGTTAAACCAACCGAAAAAGCCACGCTTGGCGTGATGATGGCCCTGCTGAATGGGTTTGAGCATGGTGGCGCAAAGTGCTGGGGTTAGAATTAAGGCGACCAGCACCGAAAGCACCATGGCAGAAACGATGGTAATGGAGAATTGGCGGTAGATGGCCCCGGTGGTCCCACCGAAGAATGCCATCGGGATAAACACGGCAGACAGCACCAGCGCAATACCCACCAATGCGCCCTGAATTTGCCCCATAGACTTACGAGTCGCTTCGCGTGGCCCTAGTCCTTCTTCGCTCATCACTCGTTCGACGTTTTCCACCACCACGATGGCATCGTCAACTAACAGCCCGATCGCCAATACAATGGCAAACATGGTTAGGGTATTAATACTGAATCCGAACGCCGACAGTACTGCGAACGTGCCCAATAGCACCACTGGGACGGCGATTGTTGGGATAAGGGTGGCGCGGAAATTCTGCAAAAAGAGATACATCACCAGGAAAACCAACAAAATGGCTTCCAACAATGTTTTTACCACATCCTTGATTGAGGCTTTAACGAACGGTGTGGTTTCATAAGCGATTTTGGCTTCAAGACCGTGCGGGAAAAACGGGGCCAGTTCTGCTATCCGGGCCTTAACCAACTCATCGGTTTGCAGTTCATTGGCACCGGAGGCGAGCTTGATACTCATCCCTGATGCCGCCTGGCCATTAAAGCGACTCAGATAATCATATCTTTCAGCACCCATCTCAATTTTAGCCACATCACCCAATGTGACCAGCGAGCCGTCCTGGTTGACCCGCAGCGTGATTTCCCTAAATTGCTCTGGTGTCTGTAATTGAGATTGAGCATTAATGGTGGCATTTAATGCCTGATTATCGACGGAAGGGGTTCCGCCTAATTGGCCCACCGCAATCTGACTATTTTGCGATTGGATAGCGCTGACAATATCTTGGGTGGTCAGTTGATAATTATTGAGTTTATTGGGGTCGAGCCAGATACGCATAGCATATTGGGAACCGAAGGCATCAATGCTACCGACCCCTTCGATACGGCTAAGTGGGTCTTGCAGATTACTGGCGACATAGTCGGCAATATCTTGTTTATCCATACTGCCATCGGTGGAGACAAAGGCCACCATCATCAAGGTGTTATCACCAGATTTCGAGACTGAAACCCCTTGCTGTTGCACATCTTGTGGCAGTTTTTTAATGGCAGACTGCAACTGATTCTGTACCTGCTGCATCGCTTCGTTAGGATCAGTACCCGCTTGGAATGTCAGGGTTATTGATGCGCTGCCAGAGTTGCTGCTTTGCGATGACATATACAGCAGCTTATCAAGGCCGGTCATGCTTTGCTCGATAACCTGCGTGACGGTATTTTCCAGTGTTTGTGCCGAGGCTCCTGGATATGAGGCACTGATGCGGACATTAGGTGGTGCCAGATTCGGGTATTGCTCAACAGGCAGCGTCGAGATTGCTAAAGCCCCGGTAAGACACAAAATTATCGCCAATACCCAAGCAAAGATCGGGCGGTCGATGAAAAAATTAGCCATGCAGTGCCAGCCTCTATAAATAAAAAATCATATCCAGCAGAATCTACTGTGCACTTTACGCGGGAATGCGGGTGGAAACGTGAAGAAAATATGGAGAACCTGTAAAAAACCTCGATAAAACTGAGTTAATCCACCTCAATGTAGAAAATAATGATAAACAGGTGTTTTTTCTGGCATCAGGTAAACTGATTATATCCCAAGAATTTAGCGTGGCAGCCTTGTTGCGATGTTAAATGGGTAGGGAATAGCAGTCACTCAAAATAGGAATTTTTATGGAGCTAAATCCAGTGTTTGCCCGCCGTATCTATCTCTGCTGGTTAATCAGCAGTGGTGACTCGCTTAATGTACCGCGCTTGATGGAATTGACCGGCTGGCCACGGCGCACCTTGCAAGATGTCTTGAAGGCGCTACCCGGTTTGGGTATCACTCTGACTTTTGTGCAGTGTGGCGTGCGCAATAACGCGGGTTATTACCAGTTAGATAGTTGGGGGCCACTGAACAAAAAATGGATATACGATAACCATGATTTTATTTTAGCGGCCATTGAGTAGCCTGATAGCCAGCGAGTAGTTTGGTGGCTATTAAATAATTGGGTGGTGGTTAGTACTTTTTATTTTCCAAAAACAGAATGGTTGCTGCCACTCGCGAACGCACATTTAACTTACGCAATAAATTACGAATATGTACTTTTACGGTTTCTTCTGAAATGTGTAATTCAAATGCGACTTGCTTATTGGACATACCGCGCGCCACTTCTTGCAGCACATCTAATTCGCGCTCGGTTAACTCGGAGAAAGGATTAATCTCTTCATGGCGGGAGGATAAGTATTGTGCAACTTCATTGCTGAATACATTCTCGCCACGCGCTGCCTGACGGATATTTTCCAGTAATACTTCCGGTTCGCTATCTTTGAGCAGATAACCATCAGCACCGGCATCAATCATGGCATATACATCGCTGCGCGCATCAGAAACCGTCAGCACGATAATTCGCGCATCAATCCCGTCATGTCGTAATGCTTTTAGGGTATCTAGCCCAGACATCCCTTTCATATTCAGGTCGAGCAGAATGACATCCGGCTGACATTTGGCCGCTTCGGTAATAGCCTCACTGCCGCAGTTAGCTTCGGCAACGACATCAAAACTGTGGTCCATCTCAAGTAATTGCCGAATACCACGGCGCATAAGGGGATGGTCATCAACGATCATAATGGTGTGACTTTTGGTCATATAAGTAATGTCCCTGTAACCGATATATGCCCATTATCTTGCAAATTGCATCGGGGGATTGGCGGTTGATGTTACTCGGCCACTGTGAGCGGTGAGCACATCTGTTCCTGACCGCCTTCCTGCACTTTGTAATCTATTGGGTATAGACGTTAAATATTTTGGCTGTTGAATACAGATTATTTTCGATAGCCAATTTAGCAGGCTACGTTATCCATTATTGTTAGTAAAACTGCGATCTAAGTGTACCTCAAAACTGAGGCCAAATTCATTTAACCGCAACAGTTTACCTGAAGAAATAATTACCAAAGTATCATCTTGTTTGATAGCTATTCTCATTAAACAAATCGTTATATAAAAAAGGTAATAACGCAAATAGATTTAACAGTGACAAACTGCGTAAATAACCACTAAATTAATTGATCTTGCTCAATATCTACCACCGATTAACCCTAAAGAGTAATTATTTTATTACTCATTATTCTGTATCTAATACCTAAACACTGGGGAAATCCTTTAATAAAAATAAGAATTATTATCACCAGCCAATGTAAACCTCTGGGCTTTGAATGAACTCTCTCTATCGCACATGCGGGCGCGCCAGTAGATGTTAAGGATATCAGTATGACTGATTTATCACGGCGTAAATTGCTGACTGGCCTTTGGCAAGCAGATAAACGAGAACTTTCAGCGCATAGGCCCCCCTGGTCGGTGATGGAAGCCGATTTTATTGCTGGCTGTACCCGCTGTCATGCCTGTGTGACTGCCTGTGAAACCGGCGTATTGGTGGTTGGCAGTGGCGGATTCCCCGAAATAGATTTCCAACGTGCTGAATGTAGTTTTTGCCAGGCCTGTGTACAGGTGTGTGAGGCGGGTGTTTTTACCGCAACAGCTCTGACGCCCTGGCGACTTAAAATCAACATTTCAGAGCGCTGTTTACCTTTCCACAATATTGAATGCCGTAGCTGTCAGGATAGCTGTGAGAGTAGGGCAATTCGATTTCGTCCGCGCGTAAACGGCATTGCTCAGCCCGAATTAGACCTTCCTGCTTGTAACGGATGTGGTGCCTGTGTGCCCAGTTGTCCGGTTCAGGCAGTAACCCTTACCCGGAGTGAAGATGGACGATAAAGAATGGCATGTCTGTGGATTGGTGCTGCAAGCCAAACCGGCGCGAATTGCACAACTGATCGACGACCTGTTGGCTATCCCGGGAACAGAAATACCCACCAGTGATGCCACTCTGGGCAAGTTGGTGGTGGTTATGCAGGCGGCGCGCTCAGACGTGCTCCTGAATCATATTGAGTCAGCACGTAATCTGGATGGTGTGCTGGCTGTATCGCTGGTTTATCACCAGCAGGAAAGCCAAGGTGAGGAAATGCCATGAAACTCAGCCGCCGGGATTTTATGAAGGCCAATGCTGCGGTAGCCGCAGCCGCAGCCGCCGGATTGACCATACCTACTGTCGCTAAAGCCGTGGTGGGTGAAACAACAAATGCAATAAAATGGGACAAAGCACCTTGCCGATTCTGTGGCACGGGCTGCGGTGTATTGGTCGGAACACAAAATGGCCGTATCGTGGCGTCGCAAGGGGATCCCGACTCACCGGTTAACCGTGGGCTAAACTGCGTCAAAGGCTATTTCCTGCCGAAAATCCTGTATGGCAAAGACCGACTGACTCAACCGCTGCTGCGCATGAAAGACGGTCAGTATGATAAAGAAGGTGATTTTACCCCGATAAGTTGGGAAAAAGCCTTTGATATCATGGAACTGAAGTTCAAAAACGCGCTAAAAGAAAAAGGCCCAACCTCGGTGGGTATGTTCGGCTCCGGCCAATGGACGGTATGGGAGGGCTATGCGGCTTCCAAGTTGCTGAAAGCAGGCTTCCGTTCCAACAATCTGGACCCGAATGCTCGTCATTGTATGGCCTCTTCGGTGGTGGGTTTTATGCGTACCTTTGGTATGGATGAACCTATGGGTTGCTTCGATGATATTGAAGAAGCAGATGCATTCGTGCTCTGGGGATCCAATATGGCCGAAATGCACCCGATTTTGTGGTCGCGCATGACCAGCCGCCGCCTGACCGATGACAATGTCAGGATCGCCGTCCTTTCTACCTTTGAGCACCGTAGTTTTGAGCTGGCAGATAACCCGATCGTCTTCACGCCACAGACCGATCTGGCCATCATGAATTACATCGCCAATTACATTATCCAGAATAATGCTGTTGATCAGGGTTTCCTCGACCGCCATGTGAATTTCCGCCGTGGTGCCACCGATATCGGTTATGGTCTGCGCCCAACCCATCCGTTGGAAAAAGCCGCCACGAATCCGGGTAGTGATGCCTCCGAGCCGATGAGTTTTGATGATTTCAAAGCCTTTGTCGCGGAATATACCCTAGAGAAAACCGCTAAAATGAGCGGCGTGCCGGAGGACCAACTGGTGTCGTTGGCGCAGTTGTATGCTGATCCGAAAGTAAAATTAGTCTCCTACTGGACCATGGGTTTTAACCAACACACCCGCGGGGTTTGGGCCAACAACATGTGCTACAACCTGCACCTGTTAACCGGCAAAATCTCTAAACCGGGGTCTGGCCCATTCTCTCTGACCGGCCAGCCTTCTGCTTGTGGCACAGCCCGTGAAGTGGGGACCTTCTCCCATCGTCTACCGGCAGATATGGTGGTGACCAACGAAAAACATCGCCAGATTGCTGAAACCAAGTGGCAACTGCCTGCCGGCACTATCCCTGAGAAAGTGGGGCTGCATGCGGTGGCGCAAGACCGCGCGCTAAAAGACGGCACCCTTAATGCTTACTGGGTGATGTGTAATAACAACATGCAAGCGGGTCCGAATATCAATGAAGAGCGCATGCCGGGTTGGCGTGATCCGCGCAACTTTATTGTGGTATCTGACCCTTATCCCACTATCAGTGCACTGGCTGCTGATCTTATTTTACCGACTGCGATGTGGGTGGAAAAAGAGGGGGCTTATGGCAATGCAGAGCGGCGCACCCAATTCTGGCGTCAGCAAGTCCCAGCGCCAGGTGAGGCGAAATCTGACTTATGGCAGATTGTCGAGTTCGCCAAACGCTTCAAAGTGGAAGATGTTTGGCCTGCTGAGTTGGTCGATAAAAAACCGGAGTATCGCGGTAAGACGTTGTATGACGTGCTGTTTGCCAACGATGTGGTCAGCAAATATCCACTGAGTGAAATCCCCGCCGACCAACTGAACGACGAAGCACGCGATTTCGGCTTCTACATTCAGAAAGGGCTGTTTGAAGAGTATGCCGATTTTGGTCGCGGACACGGCCATGACTTAGCACCGTTTGACCGTTATCACCAAGAGCGCGGCCTGCGCTGGCCGGTGGTGAATGGTAAAGAAACGCTCTGGCGTTACCGTGAGGGGTTCGATCCCTTCGTGCCGAAAGGCGAAGACGTGCGTTTCTACGGTAAACCTGATGGCAAGGCAGTAATCTTTGCGCTGCCCTACGAGCCTGCGGCTGAAAGCCCGGATCAGGAATATGACTTGTGGCTCTCTACCGGCCGTGTGCTGGAACATTGGCATACCGGTTCCATGACCCGTCGCGTCCCTGAGTTACACCGCGCTTTCCCTGAAGCGGTGCTATTCATTCACCCACTGGATGCCAAAGCCCGTGATTTGCGGCGTGGTGACAAAGTGAAAGTGATTTCACGGCGTGGCGAAGTGACCTCATTGGTGGAAACCCGTGGCCGTAACCGCCCACCGCAAGGACTGGTGTATATGCCGTTCTTCGATGCTGCACAGTTGGTCAATAACCTGACGCTGGATGCCACCGATCCGTTATCCAAAGAAACTGACTTCAAAAAATGTGCAGTGAAGTTGGCACGGGTAGTGGCGTAATTGAGATTGCCTGCCCTGCGGGGCAGGCATGAGCAGCCAGTGATACCCTCATCCAGGGATACTCAGGATAAAGACGGTGTACTCAGGAGAAAATAATGAATAACACGATTTTTAAATCATTAAACCGCCGGTTTTTGTCAGTTATATCGCTGCTGGCGGTGTTGGTGATCACCGGTGCAGCCACTGCTGCCAGCAATGTCGAAATGGACTTGACTCAATCACCAGAAGTCTCTGGCACGGCTGAAGGCAAAGTGAAAATGCCGAAACAACAACAGCGTATGGCATTGAACTATGTTAACCAACCCCCGCTGATCCCGCATAGCGTGGATGGCTATCAAGTCAGTAAAAATACCAACCGTTGCCTGCAATGCCATGGTGTGGAGCACTATCGCACCACTGGAGCACCGCGTGTCAGCCCAACTCACTTTATTGACCGTGATGGCAAAGTATCGAGTGAAGTCTCACCACGTCGCTATTTCTGCCTGCAATGCCATGTGCCACAAACTGATGCCGCACCGATTGTCGGTAACAGCTTCCAGCCAGCCCCTGGCTTTGGCCAATAACCGAAATGAGCGATAAGCGAGATAAGTTATGAGCGAAACTAAAAAGCCCGGTGTTATCAGACGTATATGGCAGTGGTGGCGCAGGCCAAGCCGGCTGGCGCTCGGGACTTTACTGCTAATTGGCTTTGTCAGTGGCATCATTTTCTGGGGGGGATTTAACACCGGCATGGAGATGGCGAATACCGAGAAATTCTGTATTAGCTGTCATGAGATGAAAGATAACGTTTATCAGGAATATATGGGGACCATCCACTACAGCAACCGCAGTGGTGTGAAGGCGACCTGCCCGGATTGTCACGTTCCCCATGAGTGGGGGCCAAAGATGCTGCGTAAAATCAAAGCGAGTAAAGAGCTGTATGCCAAGGCTTTCGGCCTGATTGATACCCCGCAAAAGTTTGAGGCTCACCGCCTAACCATGGCCGAAAATGAGTGGGCGCGAATGAAAGCCAATGGCTCGCAAGAGTGCCGTAACTGCCATAATTTCGACAATATGGACTTCACCGCACAAAAAACGGTCGCGGCGAAAATGCACAGTAAGGCGATAACCGAAGGGAAAACCTGTATCGACTGCCACAAAGGGATAGCCCATAAGTTACCGGATATGAAGGATATTCCTACCGGCTTCTAACCGACCTCTTTCGTCGTGCTTTTCGCTGTTGAGATGCCCTGTTGACG
The DNA here is from genome assembly GCF_052217105.1 of Yersinia sp. 2553 StPb PI. Taxonomy (NCBI): domain Bacteria; kingdom Pseudomonadati; phylum Pseudomonadota; class Gammaproteobacteria; order Enterobacterales; family Yersiniaceae; genus Yersinia; species Yersinia sp. 2553 StPb PI. The sequence goes on from NZ_JAZGPX010000002.1 coordinate 326,178, forward strand.
TTGTGTCGACAGGGCATTTTTATTGCTTTATTGTGTCACTGCTCGCATAATGAGACCTGTTAACAGGTCTTTTTGAGGTGCCTATGCCAAGTATAATTTTGACTGATACCAGTGCCAGCGTGAGCGAACTGAAAAAAAATCCAATGGCAACAGTGAACGCTGGGGCCGGTTTCCCCGTAGCTATCCTGAACCGCAATCAACCCGCATTCTATTGTGTACCCGCAGAACTGTATGAACAAATAATGGAAGCGCTTGATGATCACGAATTAGCTGAGTTGGTTAACAGGCGGCGCCATCAACCCTTGCTTGATATCGATTTGGATAGCTATCTATGACCTATGCCGTTAAGTTCAGAGAAGAAGCGCTAAAGGAATGGCACAAACTGGATAAGACGATACAACAGCAATTTGCCAAGAAATTAAAAAAGTGCAGCGATAATCCACATATTGAAAGCGCTAAACTACGTGGTATGAAAAACTGCTACAAAATTAAATTACGATCCTCTGGATTTCGATTAGTGTATGAAGTTATCGATGATGTGTTGATCGTTGCTGTGGTTGCAGTAGGAAAAAGAGATCGTAGCGAGGTGTATAACCTTGCAAGTGACCGATTACGCTAATGACTATTAACCAGATTAGAGAAGGGTTTATGTCAGTCAAAATTGAAAATATTCAGAGTGAATTATTATCCAAAAACTGGTTCAAACTACACAAATACACCTTTGATTTAATAACTGATAACGGGACTCCGGTACAACAGATTCGCGAAGTGTATGACCGGGGTAACGGCGCAACCATTCTGCTGTATAACCGCCAGAAGGGTACCGTGGTACTGATTGAACAATTCCGCATGCCAACCTATGTGAATGGCAATCCTAGTGGCATGTTGCTGGAAGCCTGTGCCGGTTTGCTGGATAACGACTCACCGGAAGAGTGTATCCGCCGTGAAGCGATGGAAGAGACGGGTTATCAGGTTGATAAAGTGCAGAAGCTGTTTGAAGCTTATATGTCGCCAGGTGGCGTGACTGAAATCGTCTATTTCTTTGCGGCGGAATATCATCCAGATCAGAAAATTACTGATGATGTCGGCGTGGAGGATGAGGTGATCGACGTGGTTGAATTATCGTTTAGCGAAGCCATTGCCATGATTGCTGATGGCCGCATTAAAGATGGTAAGACGATTATGTTATTGCAATACGCCCAAATTCATAATTGGTTCAAATAAATACCTTTCTTACCAATATTGCCGTGATGTTAGCGGCATTCACTCCCCCGATTGTTGACCATCCTCTCTGATTGATAAGTAAATTCTTCAATTGAAGCAAAAATGTTATGCAGAGTATGGCCTGCTTCATAGATTGTGATAAATCACTCACTATACTGGTTCTGTTATTGGTCATATATACCCTTCGACCTTGAAACCACCGTGGTGTTAGCTACGTTCACTGACCCGAATCACTTATCATCGTGCGCTTATCGGGATTGGTTCACTTGCTGCCTACCTGCAATTTCAAGTTTATTGGGTATAACCTCGAAGAATAAAATCAAAGGGAACCTACAATGGACGAACAGTTGAAACAGAGTGCGCTTGATTTTCACCAATATCCAACCCCAGGGAAAATTCAGGTGTCGCCAACCAAACCGCTAGCAACCCAACGGGATTTGGCGCTGGCTTACTCGCCTGGTGTGGCGGCTCCGTGTTTAGAAATTGCCGCTGATCCTTTGGCTGCTTACAAATACACGGCGCGCGGCAATCTGGTTGCTGTGATTTCCAATGGTACTGCGGTGCTGGGACTGGGCAATATTGGCGCATTGGCCGGTAAACCGGTAATGGAAGGTAAGGGCGTTCTGTTTAAGAAATTTTCAGGTATTGATGTATTTGATATTGAAGTGGATGAACTCGATCCAGACAAATTGATTGATATTATCGCGTCGCTGGAACCGACATTCGGTGGCATTAATCTGGAAGATATCAAAGCACCGGAATGTTTCTATATTGAGCAAAAATTGCGTGAACGCATGAAGATCCCGGTATTCCACGATGATCAGCATGGCACGGCGATTATCTGCACCGCTGCGGTACTCAATGGCCTGCGGGTAGTGAAGAAAGACATCAGCGATGTGAAACTGGTGGTATCAGGGGCAGGGGCGGCATCGATTGCCTGTTTAAACCTGCTGGTGGCGCTGGGATTAAAACATCACAATATTACTGCATGCGATTCCAAAGGTGTGATTTATAAAGGCCGTGAGGCCAATATGGCACAAACCAAAGCGGCGTATGCGATTGAAGATAACGGTCAACGCACGCTGGGTGATGCGATGCCAGGTGCGGACATCTTCCTCGGCTGTTCTGGCCCGGGGGTTTTAACTCAGGACATGGTGAAAACCATGGCACCGAACCCACTGATTTTGGCACTGGCGAACCCGGAACCAGAGATCCTGCCGCCGTTGGCGAAAGCGGTGCGCCCTGATGCGATTATTTGCACTGGCCGCTCGGATTATCCAAATCAGGTTAACAACGTACTGTGCTTCCCATTCATCTTCCGTGGCGCGCTGGATGTCGGTGCCACCACCATTAATGAAGAGATGAAACTGGCTTGTGTGCATGCCATTGCGGATCTGGCGCTGGCTGAGCAGAGTGATGTGGTGGCATCCGCTTATGGTGAGCAAGACCTCTCCTTTGGCCCTGAGTACATAATTCCTAAACCATTCGACCCGCGTCTGATTGTAAAAATTGCACCGGCAGTGGCCAAAGCGGCGATGGACTCTGGTGTGGCAACCCGGCCAATTGCCGATTTTAGTGCTTACATCGAAAAGCTGTCTGAGTTTGTCTACAAAACTAACCTGTTTATGAAACCTATCTTCTCGCAGGCGAAGAAAGAGATGAAACGGGTGGTATTGGCGGAAGGGGAAGAAGAGCGGGTGCTGCATGCTACTCAGGAGTTGATCTCGCAGGAACTGGCTTATCCTATTCTGATTGGCCGCCCGAGTGTGATTGAGACCCGACTGAAGAAGTTGGGCCTGCAAATTACAGCAGGTAAAGACTTTGAGGTGGTTAACAATGAATCCGATTCGCGTTTTAACGAGTACTGGCAAGAGTATTATCAAATCATGAAACGTCGTGGCGTCTCGCAAGAGCAAGCCCGTCGTGCAGTGATTGGTAATCCCACACTGATTGGTTCGATCATGGTGCATCGTGGTGAAGCTGATGCAATGATTTGTGGCACTATCGGTACCTACCATGAACATTACGATGTGGTAGAGAAAGTATTCGGTTTCCGTGAAGGTGCTCATGTGGCGAGTGCGATGAATGCACTGTTGCTACCCACCGGTAACACTTTTATTGCGGATACTTATGTCAATGATGATCCGACACCAGAGCAGTTGGCTGAGATTACCTTAATGGCCGCTGAAACTGTGCGTCGCTTCGGGATTGAACCGAAAGTGGCACTGTTATCTCACTCCAGCTTTGGCACCTCAGACTGCCCAGCCGCGCGTAAAATGCGCCGCACGTTGGAATTGGTTAATCAGATGGCACCAGAGCTGGAAATTGACGGTGAGATGCATGGTGATGCCGCGCTGGTGGAAAGTATTCGCCATAACCTGATGCCAGACAGCCCATTGAAAGGTGCTGCCAACGTGTTGATTATGCCGAATATGGAAGCGGCACGTATCAGTTACAACCTGCTGCGGGTGACATCATCGGAAGGGGTGACGGTTGGGCCAGTGCTGATGGGGGTGGCGAAACCGGTGCATATCTTGACGCCAATTGCTTCAGTGCGTCGGATCGTGAATATGGTGGCGTTAGCGGTGGTTGAAGCACAAACCGAGCCTTTATAAATATGCTTTATCCTTGGCATTGCCGCGTTGTTAGCGGCTTTCGCTCACCCGAGTCACTTACCTGTGTAAGCTCATCGGGATTTACTCAACTGCTGCCTGACTGCAATGCCAATGACTTTGAGTATTCCTATTACTAACCTCAACCCGCTTCGGCGGGTTTTTGCTTATAGGCTTCTGGCCGCTTGCTGTAACCACTTATCCAGTTCGTTGGCAAATTGCTGGCGGTCACGCTGATTTAAGGTGTTAGGCCCACCGGTTTGAATACCGCTGGCGCGCATGGTATCCATAAAGTCACGCATATTCAGCCGTTCACGAATGGTATCTGGCGTATAGCGCTCACCCCGTGGATTCAGGGCGATACCGCCTTTGTCTATCACTTCGGCGGCCAGGGGAATATCTGCCGTGATAACCAGATCATTTTTCTCCACCCGTTGCACGATCTCATTATCGGCAACATCAAAACCGGAGGCGACTTGTAAGGTACGGATAAATTTTGATGGCGGGGTTTTCAATGGCTGATTAGCCACCAGCGTGACCATCATGCCGGTACGATCTGCGGCGCGAAATAACACCTCTTTAATCACATTCGGACAGGCGTCCGCATCAACCCAAATTTGCATCAGTGCTGTTCTCCGGTCGCTAGCCACTCTTTTACGGGCAGAAAATCGCGATACAGCGCCGCTTCAGCGCTATCTTCTGCCGGCTGATAGTTATATTCCCAGCGCACCAGGGGTGGTAGCGACATCAAAATAGATTCGGTACGACCACCGGTTTGCAAACCGAACAAGGTGCCACGGTCCCACACCAGATTAAATTCCACATAACGGCCACGGCGATAAAGTTGGAACTGACGCTCGCGCTCCCCCCAACTCAATGCTTTGCGCCGTGCAACAATTGGCATATAAGCATCAAGGAAACCATCACCTACCGCCTGAGTGAAGCGGAAACAGGTATCAAAATCAGGGCTATTCAAGTCATCGTAAAACAGGCCACCAATACCTCGCGCTTCATTGCGATGCTTGATATAGAAGTAATCGTCACACCATTTTTTATAGCGTGGGTAGATTTCTTTACCAAAAGGTTGGCACAACTGATGGGCGGTCTGATGCCAGTGAATAGCATCTTCTTCAAAGCCGTAGTAAGGGGTTAAATCGAAACCGCCACCAAACCACCACACTGGATCTTCGCCAGGTTTCTCAGCAATAAAGAAACGCACATTGGCATGGCTGGTGGGCAGATAAGGGCTTAGTGGATGAATCACCAGCGACACCCCAAGTGCCTGAAAACTACGACCGGCCAATTCGGGGCGATGCGCAGTAGCGGATGCGGGTAATGCTGCACCAGATACCTGAGAGAAATTAACCCCCGCCTGTTCAAATACCACCCCATTAACCAATACCCGACTGCGCCCGCCGCCGCCTTCTTCGCGGGTCCAGCTCTCTTCTGTGAAGCTTGCACCGCCATCGGCATGTGTCAGTGCGGCACAGATTTTATCCTGCAAAGCTAGCAGGTAGGTTTTGATTTGGGTGATATCGGGTGAATTCATCAGCGAGGGTTCTATTAGCTTGCAAATATTTAGGGGCCAAGTATACCCCGATTCGCCGCCATTATTGTACTTTCTGTGTGGATTAGCGGCTATTAAGCTACAAGATCGGCAAGATTTATCTGCTTCTTCTCAAATATCATTACTCACTATCACGGTGGGAAATATCACTTTAATATTGCGTGATATAATATTGCCACGATAATCAGAATATCCATATTACTCAAGGGTGCGAACATCCATGGAAATCCGCGTATTCCAGCAAGACGATTTTGAAGAAGTGATTCTGCTGTGGGAGCATTGCGACTTACTGCGGCCTTGGAATGATCCAGAAATGGATATTGAGCGTAAGTTGAATCACTCGCCCGAACTGTTTTTAGTAGCGGAAGTGAGTGGGGCGATTGTGGGGTCAATCATGGGCGGTTACGATGGCCACCGTGGCTCGGCTTATTATCTGGGGGTCCATCCTGACTTCCGTGGCCGTGGCTTTGCCAATGCGCTGATCAGCCGGCTGGAAAAGAAACTTATCGCTCGCGGCTGCCCAAAACTCAATATCATGGTGCGCGAAGATAACGACGCGGTCATTGGCATGTATGAAAAGCTCGATTACGAAACCCAAGACAGCATCATGCTGGGCAAACGGCTGATTGTGGATCAGGAATATTGAGGTCGCCCTATTGGCCTCACCCTTAATATGGCAATAACCCTATCCCCAAAAGCTGATAAAGCCGCAGAGGATAGGGTAAAGATTAATTACTTAATCTTGGTAATACTTTTCACATCAACCTCTACCGAGTTCCAGTCTTTATCAACTTCGCCTTCGATTTGGACTTTATCTTGTGGCGAGATGGTTTGACCGTTCCAGCGCTTGTTATCAATATCAACGGTAATGGTACCGGTGCTGTCGCGGAAGGTGTAAGTATCGTGGCCAAGGCGCTCGACAATATTCCCTTGTAGAGTGACATGGGTGTCATCACGCATGGTTTTGACTTTATCTACCGTGGTATTGGTCGCACTTGGACCCGAGAATCCGCCATGAGTCGTCGGTTGTGTCTGTGTTGCTGCCGGGCCATCGAAGCCCCCTTGTGCTGTGGCACTCTGTGCCAGCAATGGCGTGCTGCATAACATAACCAAGGCTGCCGCTAAGGTTAATTTCTTCATTTTATTGCTCCTTCAATGCATGAATTATTAGGTTTGAAAACAAAAATTACACAAGCCTTTGTGGTACCCAATAGTAGACCAAATTTGCGTTAAGGCGTGCTGAAGTATTGCAATACGATGGCCGCGAGTCTATCCGATTAGACCTATTTATTGGTTATAACAATTAAAGCCGGTAGTGTTATGGCACTTTTTTAGCTGTGTGGACTCAAACCACTGGTTATCATTTTTAAACTGCGCATGTAGATGCCCTCTGTAGCTTGTACAATGCAGAACAGCTTACCGGATGCGGTGGTTTTATAAGGAGCTTTAGATGAATATTCGCCCACGGTTATCTGGGGTGAGATTGTTATTACTGGGTGCCCCTTTGTTGTTAGCCGGGTGCTCAACCATGTCAGGTTTTTCCTGGTCCAGTCTGTCACCACTGAATTGGTTTGGCAGCAGCAGTATGCAGGTGACTGATCAGGGTGTTGGCGGAATTACCGCCACTACTGCGTTGACTGAGAGTGACATCAAAGAGGGGTTAAAAGGCGATTTCCGGCTGCGTAGCGGTATGGCGACCAACGACGGTAAATTGATTTCCTTCTATCAGGCGATGAAAGAGAACCAAATCAAACTGGTTATCTCAGGGCAACCGAAAGGCACGGTAGAGCGCATTGATGTTTTGGATAAGTCTATTCCCAGCCAATGGGGTGTTACGATTGGTACACCATTTAGTGAACTATATAAAAAAGCCTTTGGTGTTTGCCGCAAAGGTAGCGGTGATGATAGTGCGCAAATAGAGTGTGCGGCACCGGACAGCAAGCACGTCAGCTATTTATTTGATGGCGACTGGCATGGTCCTGAAGGTTTAATGCCATCCGATGATACATTGCAAAGTTGGAAAGTGAGCAAGATTATCTGGCGAGCTAAAGGCGAATAACCATCCCTTAGTTCCTGACGTTATAGCAGTGTTAGCGGCACTCATTACTCGGCCCATTATTTGGGCATCTGAAGGTGAGGCCGCTGCAAACCGCGTCCAAATTGGCTTCTGGCAGATTTATCATTACTTTGGCTCTCTTCTGTGAATTAGCTAATAATATTCCCACCTTTGGTCTCATTTCCTCCGCCTAAATTTATTTTGCGTTGCCGCAAGGTAATCCTAATCGGTTCAGCTATTATATTCGCCATAATTAACACCGATATTTTGTGAGGAACCAAACATGACTCAAGTTCAGAGTGGCATTCTGATGGAACATTGTCGTTTTGCCATTTTTATGGAAGCAAAAGTACAGGGCGAGCTAGATGCTATTCGTCAGGGGTGCAAACAATTCTGTCAGTCATTGCAGGAGTTACAGCAAAAATTTCCTAACGAGTATTTAGGTGCTGTGATTGCTTTTGGTTCTGATATTTGGCATGACCTATCCGGTGGTAAAGGGGCTAATGAGTTAAAACCTTTTGTGCCATTAGGCAAAGCACCAATGGTTGCCCCCGCAACACAACGCGATTTATTGATTCATATTCAGTCATTGCGTCAGGATATCAACTTTACTTTAGCCCAGGCCGCGATGGCTGCTTTTGGCGATGTGATCACCGTTGAAGAAGAGACACATGGCTTTCGCTGGGTAGAAGAACGTGATTTTACTGGTTTTATTGATGGCACCGAAAACCCACAAGGGGATAGCCGCTCGGAAGTGGCGGTGATTGCGGACGGTGAAGAAGATGCCGGTGGCAGCTATGTGTTAGTACAGCGTTATGAGCACGACCTGAAAAAATGGCAGCGTATTCCTGAACATAAGCAAGAGCAAATTGTTGGGCGTACCAAGCATGCCAGCGAAGAATTGCCATCAGATAAGCGCCCGGAGACCTCCCATGTTAGCCGGGTCGATTTAAAAGAAAATGGCAAAGGATTGAAAATTCTGCGTCAAAGCTTGCCTTACGGTACCGCCAGTGGCAAACACGGTTTGTACTTTATTGCTTATTGCGCACGCTTACATAATATCGAACAACAATTATTAAGTATGTTTGGCTCGATAGACGGTAAGCACGATCTGTTATTAGGTTTCAGTAAGCCAGTGACCGGTAGTTATTACTTCGCACCGTCGCTGACTCAATTATTATCGTTGTAATGACGAAAGGCTGAAGGGCCGGTTTTTCGCAACCGACAATTTTTACTCAATAAGTCTTTTCTATCACCCGGTGCCGGTTGGCCGGGTTTTTTAATGGGCAAAAGGGAGTGGCTTGCGACCAGCGTTGTTGCTGGCTTAGAGCATTTGATACTTGAACATCACTAAACGGTATATAAAAGCATTATAGGTATGCACCTAGTTATAAATACACTGAAGATATTAAAGGCACTGTTCACATTTAATGACATGCCTGTCGGATGAACTCAGTGAATAAGGTGCAGCATGAAACAGACTTCAGTGAAGAACGGTACACGTAAAGGATGGCACCGTGTTGCCTTATTAAGCGCGTTAATTTTCGGCAGTGCAACTGCCTCTGCTACTGAGTTGCTTAACAGCTCTTATGATGTTTCCCGCGAGTTATTCACGGCCCTCAATCCCGGCTTCCAGCAACAGTGGGAGCAGCAAAATCCCGGCGACAAGCTGACCATCAAACAATCTCATGCTGGGTCGTCTAAACAGGCACTGGCTATCTTACAGGGCTTGAAAGCAGATGTGGTGACTTATAACCAAGTCACCGATGTGCAGATCCTACATGACCGGGGCAATCTGATCCCGGCCGACTGGCAGGCGCGGTTACCTAATAACAGCTCACCGTTTTATTCCACCATGGCATTCCTAGTACGTAAGGGTAATCCAAAGAATATCCACAACTGGGATGATCTGGTGCGTGAAGACGTCAAACTGGTGTTCCCGAATCCAAAAACTTCCGGTAATGGCCGTTACACCTATCTGGCGGCATGGGGTGCTACCCAACAAGCGAATGGTAAGGATGAGGCTAAAACCCGCGACTGGATGAAGCGTTTCCTGACCAATGTAGTGGTGTTTGATACTGGTGGCCGTGGTGCTACCACCACCTTCGTTGAACGCGGGTTGGGTGATGTACTGATCAGTTTTGAATCGGAAGTTAACAATATCCGTAAAGAGTATGGCAGTGATAAATACGAAGTAATTGTCCCGCCGGTAGATATTTTGGCTGAATTCCCGGTGGCCTGGGTGGATAAAAATGTCGAGAAGAATGGCACTGAGAAAGCGGCTAAAGCTTATCTCAACTATCTCTACAGTCCGCCAGCACAGCAAGTGATCACCAGCTTTAATTATCGGGTTTACGACAAAGCGGCAATGGAAGCGGCCAAGTCTCAATTCCCACAAACCAAACTATTCCGTGTTGAAGATCAATTCGGTAGCTGGCCGCAGGTGATGAGTACTCATTTCGTGACTGGCGGCGTGCTGGATAAATTGTTAGCGCAAGGGCATCAGTAATGTTGTCGGCATCCAGTAAACGGGTTCTGCCCGGATTTACCCTCAGTCTCGGGAGCAGCCTGCTTTACACCTGCCTGATCTTATTATTACCGCTCAGCGCGTTAGTCATGCAGGTTGCACAGATGAGTTGGACCCAGTACTGGGAGGTGATTACTAACCCCCAAGTGGTCGCTGCTTATAAAGTGACCTTACTGGCCGCAGGCGTCGCCAGCGTATTTAATGCGGTTTTCGGTATGTTGATGGCGTGGATTCTGACCCGCTATCAGTTCCCCGGCCGCAGTTTGTTGGATGGTTTGATGGATTTGCCGTTCGCCTTACCCACGGCGGTGGCGGGTCTGACATTAGCAACGCTATTTTCGACCACCGGTTGGTACGGTGCCTGGTTGAACGAACTGGGGATTAAAGTCTCCTTTACCTGGTTGGGGATTGCCGTGGCGATGGCGTTTACCAGCTTGCCGTTTGTGGTGCGCACAGTACAACCGGTGTTGGAAGAATTGGGTCCCGAATATGAAGAAGCCGCGGAAACTCTCGGCGCCAGCCGTTGGCAGAGCTTCCGGCTGGTGGTGATGCCAGAACTGGCTCCGGCATTACTGGCAGGCACTGCTTTATCCTTTACCCGCAGTCTGGGGGAGTTTGGCGCAGTTATCTTTATCGCCGGTAACATTGCCTGGAAGACCGAAGTGACCTCGCTGATGATCTTCATCCGACTACAAGAATTTGATTACCCGGCTGCCAGTGCAATTGCTTCCGTTATTCTGGCCGTTTCATTGGTATTGCTGTTTGGTATTAACACGTTACAAAGCCGCTTTGGTCGGCGGATAGGCGGGCACTGATGGCTGATATCACTGAATTTAACGGCGTAGCTCGCCCACCCATCAATTGGGGTAAATGGACCCTGATCGCCATCGGCGCGGTGTTCTCATTTTTACTGTTAGTGATCCCGATGGTGTGGATCTTTATCACTGCTTTTTCCAAAGGGATAGCGGTGGTCGGGCAGAATTTATTAGACCCGGACATGTTGCATGCCATTTGGCTGACAGTGCTGGTGGCACTGATTACGGTGCCGGTGAATTTGGTGTTTGGTGTGGTACTGGCATGGTTGGTGACGCGGTTTGTATTTCCCGGCCGCCAGCTATTGATGACCCTAATTGATATTCCGTTTGCGGTCTCACCGGTAGTCGCCGGCCTGATGTATCTGCTGTTTTACGGTTCAAATGGTGTGGTGGGGGGCTGGTTAGATTCTCACGACATTCAATTGATGTTCTCGTGGCCCGGTATGGTGTTGGTCACCATTTTCGTCACCTGCCCATTTGTGGTGCGTGAACTGGTGCCGGTGATGATGAGTCAGGGCAGCCAGGAAGATGAAGCCGCAGTATTACTGGGTGCATCCGGCTGGCAGATGTTCCGCCGGGTAACGTTACCGAACATTCGCTGGGCATTATTGTATGGCGTGGTGTTGACCAATGCCCGCGCCATTGGCGAGTTCGGGGCAGTCTCGGTGGTATCCGGTTCTATTCGTGGCGAAACCTACACCTTGCCACTGCAAGTTGAGTTGTTGCATCAGGATTACAATACTGCCGGGGCATTTACCGCCGCGGCGTTACTGACCCTGATGGCAATATTGACCCTTTTTCTGAAAAGCGGCCTGCAATGGCGCTTAGCGCGTCAGGTTGTTCGTCTCGAACAGGAGCAAAAGCATGAGCATTGAGATTGATAATATCAGCAAGTATTTTGGTCGCACCAAGGTACTGAATGACATCCGGCTTGATATTCCTTCTGGCCAGATGGTGGCTTTGCTTGGTCCTTCCGGCTCGGGGAAAACGACCCTTCTGCGCATTATTGCCGGGCTGGAGAACCAGAACGCTGGACGTTTAAGTTTCCATGGCACTGACGTTAGCCGCCTGCATGCCCGTGATCGACGTGTCGGGTTCGTTTTTCAGCATTACGCCTTGTTCCGCCATATGACAGTATTCGATAACATTGCATTTGGTTTGACGGTGTTACCGCGCCGTGAACGGCCGAATGCGGCAGCTATCAAACAGAAGGTGGAGCAACTGTTGGAGATGGTGCAATTAGGTCATCTTGCCAGCCGTTACCCATCACAACTTTCTGGTGGGCAGAAACAGCGTGTGGCCCTGGCGCGGGCGTTGGCCGTCGAGCCACAAATTCTGTTGCTGGATGAGCCATTCGGTGCGCTGGATGCACAGGTGCGTAAAGAGTTACGTCGCTGGTTGCGTCAGTTACATGAAGAGCTGAAATTTACCAGCGTCTTCGTCACTCATGATCAGGAAGAAGCCATGGAAGTTGCTGATCGGGTGGTGGTGATGAGTCAGGGTAATATCGAGCAGGTCGGGACGCCAGATGAAGTGTGGCGCTACCCTGCGACCCGCTTTGTGCTGGAATTCCTGGGCGAAGTTAATCGCTTGAGTGGGGAGATTCGAGGCTCACAACTCTATATTGGCGCGCACCACTGGCCGCTGGATTTGGCCCCAATGCATCAGGGCAGTGTTGATTTATTCTTGCGTCCGTGGGAGATGGAAGTCAATACACACGCCAGTGATCGTTGCCCACTGCCAGTACAAGTGCTTGAAGTCAGCCCGCGTGGTCACTTCTGGCAACTGACGGTGCAACCTATTGGTTGGCATCAGGATCCTATCAGCGTGGTACTGCCGGAAGGCGAAATTGACGCCCCGGTGCGCGGTAACCGTTATTATGTGGGCGGGTTAAATGCACGCTTATATTCTGGCGACCAATTATTACAACCCATTGCTTTAGCCCAAAGCGCCTGATAAGTTTTTCTTCTTTTGGTAAACATAGAATTATACCCAACGTCATTGGAGTGGCAGCAAGGCAGCTAACGAGCGAATCCCGATGAGCTTACATAAGTAAGTGATTCGGGTTCGTGAGAGCAGTGAACATAGCTGCCACTTCAAGGAGGAAGGGTATTTAATAGGTATTTACAGTGACAACCCTCGAACAATGCATCGGCAACACCCCACTCGTCAAACTGCAACGTTTAAGCCAAGGGCTGGATGCGCAGATTTGGGTCAAATTGGAAGGAAATAATCCGGCAGGCTCGGTCAAAGACCGTGCGGCACTAACCATGATCCGGCAGGCAGAATTACGTGGAGAAATAGCTCCGGGTGATGTGTTGATCGAGGCGACCAGCGGCAATACTGGTATTGCGCTGGCGATGATCGCCGCGATGAAGGGCTATAAGCTAAAGCTACTGATGCCGGAAAATATGAGTCAAGAGCGGCAGGCCGCAATGCGTGCCTACGGTGCGGAGTTAATTCTGGTTAGTCGTGAGCAAGGAATGGAAGGGGCGCGCGATGAAGCGCTAAGGATGCAGGCTGAAGGGCAGGGTAAGGTGTTGGATCAGTTCAATAACAGCGATAACCCCTACGCACATTTCACCGGTACTGGGCCAGAAATCTGGCAACAAACCGCGGGTAAAGTGAGCCATTTTGTGTCCAGCATGGGAACTACCGGGACGATTACCGGCGTTAGCCAATATCTGAAAAGCCAAAACCCGCAAGTTACCATTATCGGCCTGCAACCGGCAGAAGGAAGTAGTATTCCTGGTATCCGCCGTTGGTCACCGGGATACATGCCGGGGATTTTCCGCCCGGAGTTGGTTGATCAGGTACTGGATATCACCCAGAGCGAAGCAGAGAAAACGACACGAAGGCTGGCCACGGAAGAGGGCATTTTTTGTGGTGTCAGTTCTGGCGGTGCGGTTGCCGGCGCGCTGCGAGTGGCGGCACAGAACCCCGCAGCGGTGATCGTGGCGATTATTTGTGACCGTGGTGACCGATACTTGTCGACAGGTGTTTTTGATTAAGTAGGCCGAGCGTTACGTATCAACTCTATCTGATCGCGCTATCAGATGGGGTTGATATGATATTTTGCCTTCCTCGCAATACTTCAACTTTTATAGTTTTGAACCTATAAATTATAAAAAGGAACGGAGCTTTGGTGCCAGAGATTTTGATTTATAATTAATCATATTTAAAAGCCTCAGAACCCCGTTGCTGTCCTTTCCCTGTAAGCAAATTGTCTGCTAGAGGCTATCTAGTGGTAAATGAAATTTATGCAATCAACTGTGGCTATTAGTACAAGCCTGCTTTGCTAATATAGTTAATTCACGTCACATTGTTAGAATAAATATTGTAGGAATATTCGTACAATTAGCTTCATTGATTCCGTGGTGAATTTGAATGTGAGTTGTTTACAGGTATGAGTTATAAGGGTATTTTAATTTAATTTTGAGAAATTTCTTATAAATCAACTAACTATATCTAATTTATTTGGCTATCAATGGTTACATTCTGTAACATTTAACCAATTGGTGTTAGCTGTCTATTCTTCCTATACTGCTGCTGTTCGTATTTTGCTTATATTTTCTATTGGAATCACATATAGATTTTATTTGATGTTTTAGTTGTATGAGTATTTATTTCACTGATTTTAGCAAGTTAACGGGTTGTAATATTTATTAAAACTCGTTAAATGTAAATTATAATTATCAACAGTGTTGTAGCCGCAATTTTTATTGATTTACCCCTTCATTTAGAGTTTTGCTGGCAAAACGTCTGTATTTTAGCCCAATGTGGGCTTATTCCTCTGGGCTAGTCGTATGTTGCGACATGTGTTGATTGAACATGATACGGACGATCGACGAACTTAATTTACCTGAGCTGGGTAATGATCATTTTATTACTCGAATTTTCTGTTGATGATTGCATTAGACGTGATGGGGAAATGCCCGCGCAAATAACAAATGATGAAACCCATGTTTATTGAAAAAATAAAGTCGGCTTGGCCAGGTGATATGTTGAAGCGCGTGCGCATGTCACACTTAACTCTGTCCAAGCTACAGCGCCATTTAGGTAAGGTTATGATTCTGATACCGATGTTGCTGCTGATTCTCTACTTGTTAATTTTTAGCCAACCACGCTATCTCAGTGAATCTAAAGTCGCCATCAAACATTCCAACGATATCAATGGCAGTAATCTGAATGTCGCTTTGCTGATGGGTGCTGGCAGCCCTAGTTCTGCGGAAGATGCCTTATATCTGAAGGAATATATTAATTCTCCTGATATGTTGGCGGTCTTGGATAAACAGCTCGATTTTCGTCAGGCATTCGGTCATAGCGGCTGGGATTTTTTCTATCATTTGTCAGATAGTGCCACTCGCGAGCAATTCCTTAATTATTACCGTAACCGTATCTCCGTTTCTTACGATGACAAAACAGGTTTCCTCACCATTGGTACCCAAGGATTCTCGCCTGAATTTGCTCAACGGTTCAATCAGGCTGTTTTGAAAGAATCCGAAAGATTTATCAATGAGATCTCACACCGAATTGCCCGCGAGCAGTTGCTGTTTGCCGAAAACGAAATGCAGGAAGCGCGCGTTCGTTTGAATAGCAGCAAAACCGAACTACTCACTTACCAGAACAGCAATAATATTCTTGACCCTGAAGCTCAGGCTTTGGCTGCCACTACGTTGATTAACACCTTGGTTAGCCAACGCATTCAGATGGAAGCAGAATTGCGTAACCTACTGACTTTTCTCCGTGAAGATGCACCTCAGGTCATCAGTGCGAAGAACGCACTCAAGTCGCTCTCCAGCCAGATTGATAATGAAAAAAGCAAAATTACTGCGCCCGATGGTCACAAATTGAACCGTATGGCGGTAGATTTTGAAGAGATTAAAGCCAAGGTACAGTTCGATACTGATATCTACAAATTGACCCTGACATCGATTGAAAAAACCCGTGTTGATGCGGCAAGAAAACTGAAAATGTTGTCAGTGATCAGCTCTCCTCAGCTACCGCAGGAGTCAAAGTTCCCCAACAGTTTGTATCTGCTTATCAGTTGGTTACTGGTTTGTGGCTTACTTTTTGGTACTGTCAAATTATTGCTGGCGGTGATTGACGATCATAAAGATTGACGCCGTTTTAACGCTATTTCTAGCTTGTCGGAATGACACCGCAGGCAGTAACTCAGAGCATGCTATGAAATTATTGAAATCTGTTCTTCTGATTATTGCCATACAGGCAACACCCGCTCAGGCCGTTGATCTGAATGCCGATCCCAATATGACCGGGGCCGCACCGTTACCGTCGATTATTTCAGGTCAAAGCCAGAGACCTTATAGCGATAGCCAGTTTGACGATACCCCCCCTCCGGTGATCCCGGTGGTGATGAGTCGGATGTTTGGCGCGCAACTCTTTACCTCGGTCTCGGCGGCAGATAGTGGTTCCAGCATCGGTTTCAATCCAAACTACGTAGTGAGTTTGGGGGATCAGATTCAGATACGGTTATGGGGCGCATTTAACTTTGAAGGTGCGCTGAGTGTGGACCCGAAAGGCAATATCTTCTTGCCAAACGTTGGCCCGCTGAAAGTAGTTGGCATCCCGAATAGCCAGATCAACAGTGTGGTGACTGCCAAAGTCAAACAGGTCTATCAGTCGAATGTGAATGTCTACGCCTCTTTATTACAGGCCCAGCCGGTCAAAGTGTTTGTCACCGGTTACGTTAATAACCCCGGATTGTACGGCGGGGTGGCATCTGACTCGTTACTCTCCTATCTCAGTAAAGCCGGTGGTGTCGATACTCAGAGAGGCAGCTATGTGGATATCAGCATCAAACGTGGTAACCGCGTGCGCTCACAGGTTAATTTGTACGACTTTCTCCTTAACGGCAATTTGGGGCTATCACAGTTTGCTGACGGCGATACCATCGTAGTCGGCCCACGCCAGCACACTTTCAGTGTCGAAGGCGAAGTGTTCAACAGCTATGACTTTGAATTCCGCAACAGCACGATTCCGGTGAGTGAAGCGCTCAGTTGGGCACGCCCTAAGCCGGGGGCCACACATATGACCATTATCCGCCAGCAGGGTACGATTAAGCGCAGTGAATACTATCCACTTAGCTCTGCACCGGGGCGTTCATTACAAGATGGCGATAAGCTGATTATCAGCACTGATCGCTACTCAGGAACCATTCAGGTTCGAATCGAAGGGGCGCATTCCGGCGAGCATGCCATGGTACTGCCTTATGGTGCGACTATGCGTCAGGTGCTGGCAAAAATCCGCCCTAATAGCATGTCGCAAATGGACTCGATCCAACTGTATCGCCGCTCGGTCGCGCTGCGTCAGAAAGAGATGCTTGACCTGTCACTGCAAAAACTTGAAGAAGCCTCTTTATCAGCACAGTCTTCCACTTCAGAAGAGGCCCGTCTGCGAATGCAAGAAGCGCAGCTTATCAGTCGCTTTGTTACCAAAGCCCGCAACGTGGTACCTAAGGGTGAAGTGGTGCTCAACGAAAGTAATCTTGATCAGGTGATTCTGGAGGACGGTGACGTAATTAAGATCCCTGAAAAGACCTCGCTGGTCATGATCCATGGCGAAGTAATGTTCCCGAATGCGGTGAGTTGGCAGAAAGGTCTTAGCCCGGATGATTACATTACCAAGGTTGGCGGTTACACGCAAAAAGCCAGTAACACCAAAGTCATTCTGATTAAACAGAATGGTGAAGCACTGAATGCTGAAGACGTCAAAACGCTGCAACCGGGTGACGAACTGATGGTATTACCGAAGTTTGAATCGAAGAACATCGAAGTAACGCGGGGGATTTCGACCATTCTTTACCAGTTGGCAGTTGCCGCTAAAGTGGTGCTAACACTCTGATGATAGGCATCTTTTCGGCAGGAATCTATCACATCGAGCATCTGGAAAACTTTCTGGCTGAACCCTGCTGCAAGCTGTCATCGTTGCGATCAATTCCGCCGGGGATAAGCGCGGTGGCGGTGTGGGGCCATCGTCCAAGTGGTGATAAAGCGGTTGCGTTGGCGCGAGCTTCCAGCTTGCCTGTTGTGCGTCTTGAAGACGGTTTTATCCGCTCGTTGGGGTTGGGCGTGTCAGGCTGCCCACCACTGTCGATGGTGGTGGATACTCAGAGTATCTATTACGACGCCAGCCGGCCAAGCTCGCTGGAAAGGCTGATTCTTGACCGGGCCGGTAACCAGCCACTTTATGCCGACGCCCGAGAGGCAATGCAGTTAATTGTTGATGCTGACTTGTCGAAATATAACCTGGCACCGGCATTCAGCGGCGTGCCTGCGCAAGGTGATGCGGTGTTGGTCGTGGACCAGACTTTTGGTGACATGGCGGTTAAATACGGCAATGCCGATGCGGCAGACTTTGAGGCCATGTTAGATGCCGCGCTGAATGAAAACCCACAGGCAGAGGTTTGGCTGAAAATTCATCCCGATGTTTTACAGGGTAAGAAAGCAGGCTACTTCAAGGCAATACCAAAAAATCCACGCATCAAGTTGCTGGCAGAAAATGTCAGCCCGCAGTCGTTATTGCGCCAGGTCAGTCGTGTGTATGTGGTGACTTCGCAATATGGTTTTGAAGCGTTGCTGGCGGGTAAAGCTGTCACGGTATTTGGTCAACCCTGGTATGCCGGTTGGGGATTGACTGACGATCGCCACCCGCAGGCTGGCGGATTATCGGCCCGGCGTGGGCAGGCCAGTTTGTTGGATTTATTCAGCGCCGCCTATCTGCGCTACAGCCGTTATATCGATCCCTGTAGTGGCCAGCCGGCGACATTATTTGCTGTGTTAGAAGGTTTGTTGATGCAAAAAAACCATCAACTACAACGCCAGGGTCAGTTATGGGCGCCGGGTTTAACACTTTGGAAACGCAGCATTTTTTTACTGTTTTTAAAAACCACACTGAACAACGTCTCTTTCAGAGACGGTAAAACATCGAACACGGCTTGTGTGGTGTGGGGCAATAAAGGCGAACAGCGCTGGCAAGCAAAGGCTCAGGCGCAAAAAGTGCCGGTATGGCGTATGGAAGATGGGTTTATACGCTCATCGGGGCTGGGTTCTGACTTGCATCCACCGCTGTCGCTGGTGCTGGATAAAAGCGGCATTTACTACGATGCCACCCGGCCGAGTGATCTTGAGTCGTTACTCAACAGCAGCCGGTTAACTGACCTACAGCGAGTGCGGGCCGCAAAGCTTCGCCAGCGATTGGTCAGTGGCAAAATCAGTAAATACAACATTGGCGCGCCATTCAGTCTGCCGCCGCAAGCCAGTGGCAAACGCATTTTGCTGGTATCCGGCCAGGTGGAAGACGATGCATCCATTTTGAGCGGAACAATCAGTATTCGTACCAATAGTGAACTGCTGAAAACGGTGCGCCAGCGTAACCCGGACGCTTTCATTATCTATAAGCCGCACCCGGACGTATTGGTTGGCAACCGGCAAGGGCATATTCCTGCGGCTGATATTGCGCGTTGGGCTAACACTCAGGCGCAGGATGCCGACATCATCCAATGCATTCAGGCTGCGGATGAGTTGCATACTTTGACGTCGCTTTCGGGCTTTGAAGCGCTGTTGCATGGGAAGCAGGTATTTTGCTACGGCATACCTTTTTATGCCGGTTGGGGGCTGACACAGGACGAACATTCTGCACCACGCCGGCAGCGCACATTGACGCTGGATGACTTGGTATATCAGGCGTTGATCGCTTATCCGACCTATGTTGACCCTCTTCGGCGTGAAGCAATAACCGCAGAACGGGCGTTAGACATTTTGGCGGCTCAGCCACGTGCTGAAATGCAATTTAGCAAAAAAAAATCGGGCAGGATTATGCGTAATTATAGAAAACTGCTCATGCTAACTAAAGTGACAATAAACT
Organism: Yersinia sp. 2553 StPb PI; assembly: GCF_052217105.1. NCBI lineage: Bacteria > Pseudomonadati > Pseudomonadota > Gammaproteobacteria > Enterobacterales > Yersiniaceae > Yersinia > Yersinia sp. 2553 StPb PI. Next base: position 345,865 of record NZ_JAZGPX010000002.1, read on the forward strand.
TATAAATCAGTCTGTTAAATGATAATGGTGACGTGTTTATGCTTACAGATTGCCGTGCACTGACAACACTTCTTGCTGGCAAGAAGTACCTACTGTTACAAGGCCCGATGGGACCTTATTTCAGTGATACCGCTGAGTGGCTTGAATCTCAGGGGTGCGAAGCGGTGAACGTAGTATTCAACGGCGGTGACAAGTTTTATTGCCGTAAGCGTGACTATTTGGTGTTCAGGCAGACGCCGAAAGAGTTCCCCACCTGGTTGAAAGATACCTGGCAAGATTACCACTTCGACACTATTTTGTGTTTTGGTGATTGCCGCCCGCTACACCAAGTTGCCAGGCTTTGGGCGCAGACCAAAGGGGTGCGCTTTCTGGCGTTTGAGGAAGGCTACCTCCGCCCGCATTTTATTACCCTCGAAGAGGGCGGGGTGAATGCGTTTTCCGCCTTGCCACGTAATCCTGATTTCTACCGTAAGTTGCCAGAAATTAAAGCACCGGTCGCCAAAAAATTGACATCATGCTTTAGTCTGCGGGTACGCCGTTGCATCGGTTATTATCTGGCGGGCTGGTTTTACCGCCACCAATTTCCACAATATCGTCACCATAAATCCTTTTCACCTTGGTACGAAGCCCGTTGCTGGATACGTGCTGCCGCGCGTAAACAGTGGTACCGATTCTTGCAACGAAAAGTGCTGAGTCAACTACAGGGCGAGCTTGACCAGCGCTACCATCTGGTGGTTTTACAGGTCTACAATGATAGCCAGATCCGCAACCACAGCCCATACAACGACGTGCGTGATTACATCAATGACGTAATGTATTCATTTTCAAAAAAAGCCTGTAGTGACCAGTGGTTAGTTATCAAACATCACCCTATGGACCGGGGGCATCGCCTGTACGGGCCATTAATCCGTAAACTCGGTAAGCAGTACAACATCAGCGAGCGGGTAAAATATGTACACGATTTGCCGATGCCGGAATTACTGACTCACGCCAAGGCGGTGGTAACGATTAATAGCACTGCCGGGTTATCAGCCCTTATTCATAACAAGCCGTTGATCGTTATGGGTAACGCGCTGTATGACATGAAAGGGTTAACGTTTCAGGGGCACCTCAATCAATTTTGGCAGTCTGATTTCAAGCCAGATATGAAGTTATTCAAAAAATTCCGGCTATATATACTGAGAAACACCCAGATTAATGCGGTTTATTATGGTGATAATCAGCTTGAACTGATACCTACGGTAAAGACCGAATATAAAGACGAATATTACCGGATCCCGGTTTAGTGAGTTTTGGGGATACTTTTCAGGATGGGGCGGAGAAATGATTATTGCTGATGCCGATAAATAATACAGATAATACTGCTGTAACCATTTTCCGATTATTGTTGCGCTGCCACCTCTGGTTAGTATTAGCCACAGCCACCTCATACACATTATCGCTACAAGCTGCTCAACTGACATGCTATTTGCCTGATGCCACCGCGTTACAGGGGAATATCAGCTTGCAGCCGCACTGTATTTATCGTCAATCCCTACTGATATCGCACAGCAATACTCATCTCGACTGTCAAGGGGCGACGTTGGAAGGGGACAATAATCTACCCTTTGGCATAATGGTCAATAGCAAAGGCAAACCACTAAAAAACGTCAGCATCAAAAATTGCCATATCCGCAACTTTAGTCGCAGTGGTATCCGTATTACCTCTAATATTCCGGCTAATCAACTTAGCACCGATCACCAGATTAATTATCACCGAACGCCGATGGGGATTCTTATCGACGCGGTAGTGGTGACCGGCAGTGGGCGAGTGGGCATCTATTTTGATGATTACGTGACTGACTCCACTCTCAGTAATTCTACTGTTCAGCAGTCTTATATGTCGGGAATATATCTGGAACACTCATCACGCAACAACCGGATTATTAATAACCGTATAGTGAATAATGGTCATGAGAGTCTGGGGCGGGGCAAGCGAGAAGGATTAGCGGTGGATTCATCCGCCAATAATCTGATAGAGGGGAATCTATTTAAAGGCAATGGTGCGGGTGGTGTGTTTTTGTATAAGAACTGTGGCGAGCATTACAGCAGTGGGAACTCTGTTATCCGCTGGCAGCACAGCGACCACAATATTATCCGCAATAACACCTTTACCGACGAGCAGATCGGTATTTGGCTAGCCTCCCGCCAAAGCAGAGATCTCTCTGGTTTTGATTGTGGTGATAAACCCAAAGATAATTCTGGTCAGTACTTTGCTGACTACGCCGATAACAATGTGCTGGAAGGGAATAAGTTTATTGGCACTCGTGTAGATATTAAAGATGAGGGGGTGGGGAATATGAAATAAATAGTTTAAACTTTTTGGTTTTGCTAACTTATTTTATGGGTGAATTTAAAATACTACCGATAAGATTTTTCAATAATACAATGATTGCTATATGCGTACTGAGTATACAGACAGATATAGTACTTCATACTGTCTGCAACTCACATATTAAAATGCTACAGGGTGTATATTAAATAAAATAGAGTGAGCGGATATACCACAAGCATTAAATTAACTACTAGGGGGGCTGCTAAAATTTATTTACTCAGCAACTTTTGAGAGTATTAGCATCATTTGAGAATTATGAAGCCTTGACCAACTGTCTTGCGGAGCGTTATCAGGGTAATAATGAAGTATTGACGACCAACAGTGAATTGCTTCATCCCATTTGCAACAAAGTTGAGCTAATTCGGCTCTCAAAATCCATTCATCTATACTGTCTGGGAACCTATTTTTAGAATTTTTGATTAAAGTTATTGCTTCTTCTATCATTCCCAACATTCTATAAGAATGTGCTAAACGGTAGTTTGCAATATCATAATTAGTGAGTAATTTTGACCAGACTTTAGCAGAAGCATCCCATTTTTTTAATAAGTAGTTAATTTCTCCTAGTTCAAATAAAAACTCTTGGTTATCGAAAGTTTTAATTGGGAGTTTATCAAGAACCACTGCTGCTTCTGAATTATTTCCTTGTAAGCGCAATCCTTTTATGTAGGTGATGATAAGTTCATCAGATATAGAGACTATATCAATATTTTTATTATTAATTTGTTGGGTTACTTTAATCCATTTCTCTTCTAAGAAAGAAATTTTCGCATTTTCATAATTTAATGCTATTTTATCACCTGGTATTTTTGATGCTAACTCAAGTTTCTTCCTTGCGATGTCATAGTTACCCATTTCTCTATTGCAGCGGGCTAGCATGATATAGCTTTGTAATCTTGAAAAATCACAATTAATAAAATCTACAGAGTTATTTTCTATAAGGTCAATAGTATTTGACCACTCGCCGTGACAGATATAATACCAAGATTTACTGAGCAAAGAATGTTTTTCGCTAGTACCAAAGTTTAGCCTTTTATAAATATGATCAAATTTTGCTGCGTTTGATTGCTCTGCAATAGATTGCAGGAAATAAATAGTGTCTTCATTACTACGGTTGGGTAACATTGCCCAGCATTCGGCGGAAAGTTCCCATTGTTGAAGTTTCATCTGAATGAAAGCATATTCACGAAGTACCGGCTCTGGCCAAATGGATTTATCGTGTCCATAATATTCATTAATTACTTCCAGCGCTAAATTAATATTTCCAAGGTTATTAAGTGAAACTATTTTTTGAACTGTTGCTTCATTTTTTTGCTGCTCATTCCCACTATTTAAAACTAATGACCAGCGAGAAAGCGCAAGATTCCAGTTTTTGCTATTACTTGCATGAGTAGCATATTCAAATAATATATCCACATCTATAAAATCAGTTGGCAAAGGCTTATCCAGCGCTTCAATAGCGTTGAAAACACGCTCGCAGTTATTCCCATCGCGATTTTGGAATGTATCATTGATACGTTTCTTAATTTGTTTCGAGGGTTTTGCTGAATTTTTAAGAAGAATATTTAACTCTAAGAAAAAATCATTCTCGTTAGTGACTACTGGGCCAAATCCATCCTTGCGATAATCATAATATCCTTTGGCATACGTATGGGAGCCTTGGAAAACAGTATCTTCGTCAAACTGATAATAAATTGTTGGTTTAGATTGCACAGCCATATCAAAAGCAACGGAAGAATAGTCTGTAACTAACAATGAAGCCTCATTGAACAACTCTTGCATTCCTTTATTGTCTTGATTACCAACTTTTATAAATTCAGGGATATTAAATTTACTCAGATAAGGCAAGATATTCACATGAGGATAGAAAATTACCTCATAGCCATATTTCAAATAGATCCGATATAAATCAGGTGAATGGAGTAGGTTGTACCAATGCTTTGCATAACAAGAACTCATGAAAAGAGGATTAAGCTCCCTCTCTGAGCCTTCTTTATTTGCTTTTCCGACAATAGAGGATCTCCATGTAGGCATGATCAATATTTTCTTATTACTATTCCAGACTGATTTTAATAATTTATCATGCCTTGGAAAACCGGTAAGAACAACCTCTTTTTTACCAAACTTGTACTGCGAGTTGTTAGAGGTAATAGAGTCAAACTCAGGTTTCGATGCTGTGATAAAACAGTCTATATTCTCTTTTTGATTTAGCCATCCAGAAAGGTCATCTTTAGTTACTCCGTGTTGTAAGAAAATAAAGTGCCTACCGGATAACATTTTTGGTCCAAGGAAATTAGTCACACAATAATCCGCATGAGAACTAATTACTTTTGAGCAACTTTCTAGTGCAGATTTATGTTCCTCACTACCGAAATCAAGTAAAGAAAAATTTTCCTGTTCTAGGCGTGTCCAGTCATGAGAACTAGACCTTAGTACATAGAACATTTTAATTTCGGGATGATTAATTTTAATATGGCGATATAAGTGTTCAGCATTATCATCAGCATGGGTATCACGATCCATTAGTATCCATGAATTTTTATATTTTTCTGATGTTTTATATTTTGGTATTATTGCGTTAAAATGTTTAATAATCGCATCGCCACGGACGCCATCTTTCTCCTGTTTCCCAGAAAGAGATATTCGTGCAGGTTTACCACAAATACTTATTTTTATAACTGACTTTGACTCAAATTTAACCCATAACCTTCTTTCGTTGACGAAATCGTTAGAGAGAAATTTATATTTTTTATAAAAACTGGGATGGTATCAACATCATTGATGGTTACATGTTCAAGTTCATGTTTATCTGTAAAATAGCGTAATTGAGCAAGACCTTTATTTTTGTCATATGACTCTATATATACTATTTGAAATGGAGGTTCACTTTTTTTAAAGCATGATAACATACCAACCTTATGATAGAACCAACACCCTGCAAGTCCGAACTGCATAATGATCTTATCATCGATCATTGAGAAAATATCATATATATTTTTTTCAAACTCTTCAATTTTTTCATTATCTAAAAATGAAAGTTTATACTCATGGTTTATAAATCTTCTTAGATACCAAAAAATATGATATAAAACCTGAAGCTGTAGTGATTCTGGAATAGGTCTACCTGATTGAAGGTAGCGCTGCATTGACTCGATACAGCCTTTTCGTAAAACTATATCGTATAACCCTGGTTTTTCCCATGAGCTATCTAAAGTGGATGTACCATCACTTCTTTTTCGATAATAGTATTTGGCTTTCTTTAAAAATGCTGCATTACCATAATCTAGAGGAAAAAGATATTTTGTTATAAAGTGAGCATCTTCATAGTTAGGTTTTATATCTACATCAAACGATATATTGTTATCCTTGATATTAGACAGTCTAAAAATAGCAGAACTTGCAGATAACTGAATTTGTTTTCCTAAGTTATTTATTGGAACTAACGTTTCCTCTTTTGCAAATCTATATTTTAATGGGTGAGTGTCTTTATATTGATTTGTAGCATCAAAGTAAAATATTAGATTACAACCTATTAAATCTAATTTTTTATTGATATTTTTATTAATGAAAATATCAATTGACGAAAAATAATTTTGATCAATTATATCATCAGGGTCAATGAACGTTACCCATTCTGTATTAGCATGATCTAAACCAAGGTTTCGTGCAGATGCTTGCCCACCATTTTCCTTATATATATAAGTTATATTTAATGGGTATTTTTTTTGCCAGGATTTTATTATTTGTGCTGAGCTATCAGTTGAACCATCATCGACTAAAATTATGTGAATGCTTTTTTTGAAATCCATGTGTTGATTAATAATACTTTTAAAGTATTCATCTAGATATCTTCCGACATTATATACTGCTGAGATTATAGTATATTGATGGGTGCCATTATATTTTTTTAGCATTATTTTTTTATTTTATTTTCTCGCTTTACTAACATGTCCGAGAAGAATAATTTTGGATTGCGTATTAATTTTTTAAACTTTCTGGTAAGCATTTTATTTCTCTGATTCAAAATGATATTTAAGTTCGGTATTTAATAATGACTTATAGTTTGCAAACGGTGCTTTCTGAGTATTAAAATCATTAGCACAAAATGAATGAGGCATACACCCCTCTTTTTTAGCAATCTTCAATGCCTTAAAACTACTTCTTGCAGCGGTAGACCTAATATTAAAATAGTAGCAAATATCCCGTACTGGAGTGGCCTCACCTTGAATATAGGACATCCAAGGGACGAAGAAAGTCGCGAGATTCATATCATTATTTGTTCTGAATTTATTGGGTAAAAATTTTCTTATTTCATATTCATAAAGCTTCCAACTTTTTTCGAAAATACTCTTCCTGAGTGGGACATAGGTATGAACTAGCGGTGTATCAATTGCTATCTGAAAATCTTTGTCAAAAATTTCTACTGCATTATGCGAGGCTGATAGTGTGGGAGTATCAGTTCCCCTAGCTTGCATGTTGGTTAAGCTTTTTTGGGAGAGAAATAATGAGGCAAGACCATTACCTTTAAAAAAATGCCCAGCAGGCAATGGTCTTGCAACAAACACATCATCGTTGAAGTAAATAAAATGCTCAGCTAACCCTGGAATTTTATGTAAATACGCCTCTATGACATGTGAGTTAAAGGTTGGTAGATAGTGGCTTTCAATTATTTCGCCATGGTCAACTATTTTTATGCGTTCGTCAGTTTGTAGCCATTGAGGGCGTTGGTTATCTGTGACAATATAAATGTGCCGAACCCAAGGTAGGTATAGTTCTACACTTTTAATAGAGTATCGTAATTCATCATGATTACTAAATCTGGCCTTATCTGTTGCGTGTTTACCAAGAGTATTTGAGTCAGTAAGGCTTTTATATTTTTGATAGCGCTGTTGCCACTCGATGTCAGAATCATCGACCCATGTAAAAACGACATCTATAGGAAAATCGATATGAATTAATTTTTCCATTGACAGATCATGACGGATAAGAATTTCTTCTTCAATTTCTGGACAAAAAACTTCATTTCTAATTATAGGGTATTTTTTATTAAAATAGTCACGAAAGAATACCCCAGGACTTTTAAGGAATTTTTTAATTTTTTTCATTTTATTATCTACGATTAAAAATCGTGATTGTCATGCGGATGACATTTATGAGTTGTATCCTGAATGGGGAGTATAGTCAAAACCCTGAGGCTAAATTTACAGGTTGTTTTAATTTATCTTATTTGCTTAAAACTAAAGCAACAAAACTATATCCCTTCATCCACTTTATAAACCGCAATCGCTTCATCTACTGACTCGAAATATTTCACCTGATTATCTCGGCCAATAAATAGCGCGGCATCGCAGAACTCTTTCAGTGAACCGAGGCTATGGGAAACCATAAGAAAGCTTGATTCCTGGTGGCGGGATTTGAACAGGTCTGCACATTTTTGTTTAAAGCGCGCATCCCCTACAGCGGTGACTTCGTCCACCAGATAGTAATCAAACTTAAATGCCATACTCAGGCCAAAACCCAGGCGGGATTTCATGCCAGAAGAGTAGGTTTTGATTGGCATATCAAAGTATTTGCCAAGCTCGGCGAACTCTTCAACAAAGGCTACTTTCTCTCGTAATTCACGGTCTGTTGCATACAGGCGGGCGACAAACTTAACGTTTTCACGCCCGGTCAAACTCCCTTGGAATCCACCTGCTAGTCCTACTGGCCAGGAGATCGTTTTATCGGTAATAACTTTGCCGCTATCAGGCCGGTCGATACCACCGATGACACGTAATAACGTTGATTTACCTGAACCATTGCGACCAATTAAGGCCACACTTTTATTAGCAGGAAACTCGACATGCAGATTTTTAAAAACATAATGGCGCCCAGCAGGGGTACGATAAGATTTGGTTAGATTTTCAATTCTGATCATGAGGTTAGCATCGCCTCTTCACCGTTACGGTACAACACAAGCCCAACAAACAGACTGACCAACGTACAGAAGGCCAGATAGTATAAGTTGGCACCTTCGCTGACATAACCCGGAACGACGGCTTCACGGCATAGCTCAACGACATGGACTAACGGATTCCACAGTAAGTACGGCCAGTAATCCTTTGGAATTGAATGGAGCGGAAACATAATGCAGGAAATAAAGTAGAGCGGTTTTAACAGAATGGGTAGAAACTTCTCGGTTTCGGGGAAGGTTTTTCCTATCACCATAAAACTCAGACCGACGCCGCAGGAGAAAATGATTAGCATTAACCAGACTAGAACCAGCGAAATAAGGTTAATGACTTCAAACTCCTCGCCAAGCAGGCCGACGATCGCCATCAGTAAGATGTAAACTACCGCATAAATTAATGATTCTAAAACAGCGCGGGCAATGATGGTGTCTATCGGCCTTACCGGGCGATAGTTAAATAAGCCTTGGTTGGCTTCTATAGCACCAATCGACCGGTTACTGATATTAATGAATACGAAGTAGGGAACAATCCCATTAATCAGAAAAACCGGGAAGGAAATATCTGGCATGGTACGCTGCATAATGTAGCCGAAAATGCCTAGTAGCATGAGCATGTGAGCCATAGGCTCTAGCGCCGCCCAAAGATAACCCAGCCGATACTTGCCAAATCTAGTTTTAATTTCCCTTAGAAACAAAGCGTTAACGGCAGCTTTTTGTACTTCGAAACCACTACGAGCCATCTGTTGTTGTCCAAAAATTTAATCTGGTTTGTCCACGCTACCGCCCCTGATTTACAGCACCCAGTATGCTGAAAGCAAAAATAGATTGTGGAATACCAATATGACGAAAATAACTACGCCAAAAGGATAGAGATATTTATACGTGTATTATAAAAAATAGATAATACTAGGCCAAGCATGGTCTGGTATTTTAATATGTATAGCCACACATTACCGTAGGTAATTAGAGGTGTAAAGGTTCTTCAGGCTGTTAGCTTAAATTTAATAAAGTTAATTTGCTATTATTAAGAATAATCTTGTTTTGTGGGAATTGTCTTATAATAATATGGCGGTTATGATTGAATTATATCTGATGCTCTGGTTGGTCATGATTTACTTTGTTGTTGATATAGGCTGCTGTTATTTTTATGTTTCTCTATTTTATCGATAAATAATATCGAGATTGTATTGATTGTTAGTCTATTGAAGGGGATATAGATGATGATTCTAATATCCCCAATCATCTTCACTCCCGCTCTAAAGCCCTGATAGGGTCCATCTCGGCTGCCCGTTTGGCAGGGAAAAAACCAAAAATAATCCCAATCAAACTAGAACATATAAAGGCCATCATGATGGATGTTGTTGAATAAACCATTGAAAAGTTACTACTGAACTGACTGAATATCAGGCCGATCGCTAGCGATAATATTACGCCAAGGCCACCGCCCAATAAGCACACTAATACCGCCTCTATCAAAAACTGCTGCATAATATCGCTGGCACGGGCACCAACCGCCATCCGCACGCCTATTTCTTTAGTACGTTCGGTGACCGATACCAACATAATATTCATCACTCCAATACCACCAACGATCAAGGAAATAACCGCAATCATTGATACCAGCAATGTCATGGTTGAGGTGGTCTTCTTAATGGTTTGACGGATACTGTCGGTATTCATCACGAAGAAATCCTGTGTCCCGTGACGTTGAGTGAGCAATTTTGTTACACCCTGTTCAGCATTCGCCAGGTCAATATCATCGTTCACCCGCACGGTAATACTCTTTAGATAAGATTGGCCGAGCATACGTTTCATCGCCGTCGTATAGGGGATCCACACATTGAGGTTCTCGTCGCTACCAAAACCACTTTGTTTCTTGGCCGCCACACCAATCACGCGGCAGGGCAGAGCGCCAAGTAAGATAACTTTTCCGATGGGGTTTTCGCCTTGGGCAAACAGCTTATCGCGGGTGTTTTCATCAATGACTGCCTCTTGCATCAGGCCATCGACGCTAGCGCGGTTAAAGGCCATTCCCTGGTTGATATTGTAGCCACGCACCAGAAAATATTGCTCACCGACCCCATTGACGGTGCCACTGACCGATTTATTACCATAACGTAGCGTGGTGCTGGTCGAAACCGTTGGTGTCACGCTGTGAATATAACCTTGTTGTGCCAGGGCATCCGCATCGGTCGCCCGTAGAGTATGGATTGCCGCTGAGCGCATATCACCAAAATCCTTGCCAGGGAAAATCTCCAGCGTGCTGGTCCCCATCGCGTTGATATTCGCCAAAACCTGTTGTTGCGAACCTTTTCCTAGTGCCACCACCGATACCACCGAGGCAATGCCAATAATAATCCCCAGCATGGTCAGTACGGTGCGCAAACGCTGTGCGGCCATCGCCAGTATTGCCATTTTAAACGCTTCTTGTAGGCGGTCGCGCTGCGCTTTCCACGAGGTGAGTAGTGGTTTACTGGCAATGTCTGGTTCTTGTTCGACGGTTGCTGTACTTACTGATTTTGTCGACTGCATTTGTCGGTCAGCAATGACCTCGCCATCTCTCAATTCAATAATTCGCTGCGCATGTTCTGCAATCGACATATCGTGGGTGACAATTACCACGGTGTGGCCTTGCTGGTGTAAGTCTTTCAGGATATTTAAGACTTCATTACCACTGTGAGTATCAAGTGCTCCGGTGGGCTCGTCGGCCAGAATAACTTCCCCGCCGTTCATTAGTGCTCTGGCAATACTGACCCGCTGCTGCTGCCCCCCGGAAAGCTGGCTTGGGCGATAATCCAGCCGCTCGGCCAGACCGAGGCGAGACAACAGGCTGGCGGCTCGCTTTTTACGTTCCTCGCGATTGATACCGGCGTAAATTGCCGGAATTTCCACATTCTCCCGCGCACTCAAATCATTTAGCAGATGGTAGCGCTGAAAGATAAAGCCAAAATGTTCACGGCGCAGTTCGGCGAGCGCATCACGGTCCAAATGTTGTGGGATCCGGCCAGCGACCAGATATTCGCCTGCGCTGGGTTTATCCAGACAACCGAGAATATTCATTAGCGTTGATTTACCGGAGCCTGATGCGCCAACAATCGCCACCATTTCTCCGCTGTAAATAGTTAGATTGATATTTTTCAGCACTTGAACCGTCTGTTCGCCATTAATAAATTCACGGCTGACATTATCAAGCTGAAGTAAGATCTTACTGTGGTTGAGGTCTGGCATCAGTTACATCCCCATCGGTGGCCCCATACGTTGGGCCTTATTGTTGGCGGTGGTACTGCTGCCTTGGCTGACGATCACCTGTTCTCCGGCTTGCAGGCCTGAGAGGATCTGTGCATCAACATTGTTATTTAGCCCAACGGTCACTTCACGCCAACCGATGTTGCCGTTGTTGCTCACCACTTGGACCTGATACTTTCCTTTTACGTTGTTTAATGCGGTTGCGGGGATAACGATGGCGTTCTCGGCTTTGTTGAGCACGATGTAGACCTGCGCGGTCATTGAAATTCGTAACGCGCCATTTGGGTTAGCAACATCAAACAGGCCGTTATAATAAATGGCAGTGCTACTGGAGCTGGAGCTGCTACTTGAGCTGGATGAGGTGGTGGTGGTTTCATCGTTGATCGAATCAGGCGCCGGTTCTATTGCCCGCAGCGTGGCACTGAATCGTTCTTCCGGCTCACCTAAAATAGTGAAGTAAACCGGCATACCGGCTTTAACTTTCACCACGTCAGCCTCAGAAATTTGTGCTTCTATCGTCATGGTGTCGAGCTGAGCGACTTTGATAATCGTTGGCGCACTTTGTACTGCGTTGACGGTTTGCCCCTCTTCAACCGGGATTGCCACCACTGTACCTGTGATGGGTGAGCTGATTTTAGTGTACCCAAGATTGAGTTTGGCGGTACTGACGGCAATTTCCGCCTGTGCAATCTGGGCATCGAGCGCAGTAATTTCCGCCTGAGTGCTTTCTAATGTGGCTTTGGCGCTATCAAAATCAGCGCGTACGCCGAGACCTTTGGCCAAAATTTGCTGCTGCCGTTGGTAGGTCAATAGGTTGTTTTTCTGTGTTGCCACTTTCGCCGCTCGTTGGGCGAGCACATTTTTCAGCGCTTCTTCGGCATCTTTCAGGGTATTTTGCTGAGTCAGGTCATCAATTTCAGCCACTAACTGGCCTTTCTCAACCTGCTGTCCTAGGGTGACATGGAGCGCTTTGATTTGCCCTGAAACCTGAGCCCCAACAGTGACTTGTTTTTGTGCCTTGATGGTGCCATCAGCCAAGACAGTTTGTTCCAGAGTGCGAGTTTCGGCGGCGGCGGTGATGTAAGCGGGTTTATCCGCCGGTGAAATCAATCTGAATAGCAGCACGCCGCCCGCTATCAGCAGCAGTACAGCCAGCCCGATAAAGCGTCGTTTCGACCTTGTAACCTGTTGCATAATCAATCAAAGATCCTTGAACCACAATGAAGAGAACGGTGAAACCAAATGCAGGGGGATAATTTACCGCCAACACCGATGAGTGTGAGTTAAGTGAGATTCAAGAATATGTAAGGATTGAGTAAAACCGGCTGCGCGCGAGTCAAATAGGCATGAAAATAGCCGAAATCAGGCAGGAGAGTTAAAAATGAAGATTTTGTTAGTCGATGATGATGTGGAACTGGGCACTATGCTGAGAGAATACCTGAGCGGTGAGGGCTTTAATGCCGAATTGGTATTAACCGGTAAAGCGGGTATTGCCGCAGCCTTATCTGGAGACTATACCGCCTTGATCCTCGATATTATGTTGCCTGATATGAGTGGTATTGATGTTTTGCGGCAAGTGCGTAAAAAAAGTCGCTTACCGATCATTATGTTAACCGCTAAAGGGGATAATATTGACCGGGTTATCGGTCTGGAAATGGGGGCAGATGACTATATGCCTAAACCCTGTTATCCCCGCGAGCTAGTCGCCCGCTTGCGCGCAGTATTGCGCCGCTTTGATGAACATCCTGAGGTGCCGTCAGCCGATGACAGTATCATCAGCCATGGCGACCTCACACTCAACCCGTCAACGCGCAGCAGTGAATGGCAGGGTAAACCGTTTGATCTGACTGCATCGGAATTTAACTTGTTGGAACTGCTGTTGCGTTCACCAGAGCGGGTGGTTACCAAAGATGAGTTATCCGATAAAGGATTAGGCCGACCACGGGAAGCCTATGACCGCAGTGTTGATGTGCATATCAGCAATATACGTCAAAAACTTGCAGCCCTGCCGGGGAACAATCTGAATATTGAAACGGTACGTAGTATTGGTTATCGCATCAGATAATAGCCTTGGGTGGAGTGAGATTGCTTATGCGCGGACGGTTGTTTTGGAAAATCCTGCTGGGTTTTTGGTTTACCTTTATTTTAATGACCCAGATGCTGTGGCTGGTGTTCTCCTTTTATGGCAATCGCCATGAACCCCCTGAGCGTGAAATGGTGCGGCAAATTGCCAAATTACAGGTTGCCTCGGCGGCGTCGGTATTACATTCCGGTGGTTTGCCTGCGCTAAGTACCATGACAGCTAACTGGTCGGAGGCTGATAAAGCCCATTTTTCTGTATTACCGGTGGCGGCGCTGCCACCGCTGACTGAAGAGGCGCTTACCGGGAAATCGATTCCCCAAGGCGGTGAACCTGAGTTTTATCGTCGTGAGGTTACCACTTGGGCCCAAGGCCCTGATGGACAAAACTATCGTGTCAGTTACGACATCGATGGCTTGCGCCCCGTTAATCAGCAGGGTGGCCCCGATGAAAAGCGCCATGAAATACTGAATATTCCTATCCCTATGATTTGGATGGGCGTATTAGGCGGTTTGTTCTTTAGCGCGTTATTAGCCTGGAATCTAACGCGGCCGATGCGCCAGTTGCGTGCCGGTTTTGAACGGGTGGCACAGGGGGATTTGTCGGTACGATTGCTGCCGGTAATGCGGCGGCGTCATGATGAGCTGACTGAAGTTGCGCGTGACTTTGACTCAATGGCCGAACGGCTCGAAGCTCTAGTCAGTGCGCGGGAACAACTACTGCATGATGTGTCCCATGAGTTGCGTTCCCCGCTGGCGCGTTTGCAACTGGCGATTGGCTTAGCGCACCAGAATCCTGGCAATGTTGAAAGCTCATTACAGCGTATTGAGCATGAATCGGAACGGTTGGATAAGATGATTGGTGAGTTGCTGGCACTTTCACGAGCTGAAAACCACGATCTTGCTGACGATGACGAGTATTTCGATTTGCATGAGCTGGTCAAAGTGGTGGTAAATGATGCGCGCTTTGAGGCGCAGGTGCCGGGCGTTGAGATCTTGCTACAGGTGTTGCCCCCTATCGAGTACACCGTCAGAGGTAATGCTGAATTGATGCGACGGGCTATTGATAACATTGTCCGCAATGCGCTGCGTTTCTCCGTTCATGGGCAACAGGTAAAAGTGACACTTTCATTGGTGGATAAGAGTTATCAGATTCAGGTTGCTGACCAAGGGCCAGGCGTTGAAGAGAGCAAGTTATCCAGTATTTTTGACCCCTTTGTGCGCGTTAAGTCGGCGATGTCTGGCAAAGGTTATGGTTTGGGATTGGCCATTACGCGTAAGGTGATTCAGGCCCATGGCGGGCAGGTTGAAGCACGCAATGGTGAGCAGGGGGGATTGGTGATTACACTACGGATTCCACGTTGGCTTGCAGTGGAGTAGTTTGACAGTAACGGTAATAGCAGAAAACAAAAACGGCACCCTTAGGCGCCGTTTTTTTATTCGTATGAGATTACTTCTTGATACGAATAATTGGTGTTTCACCAACGGTGACACTACCGGACAACTTAATCAGTTCTTTGATCTCGTCCATGTTGGAGATAACAACCGGCGTCAATGTAGACTTGGCTTTCTCTTCCAGCAGGGCCAGATTGAACTCAATAACCACATCACCTTTCTTGACGCGCTGGCCTTCTTCAGCGATGCGTTTGAAGCCTTCGCCTTTCAGTTCAACAGTGTCAATACCGAAGTGGACGAACAGCTCAATGCCGCTGTCTGATTCGATAGAAAAAGCATGGTTAGTCTCGAAAATTTTACCGATGGTGCCATCAACAGGAGCAACCATTTTATTGCCTGAAGGCTTGATAGCAATACCATCACCAACGATTTTCTCTGCAAAAACAACATCAGGAACATCTTCAATGTTGACGATTTCACCAGACAATGGCGCAACGATTTCAATAGTACCACTGTCTTTTTTGTCATCTGAAACCAGTGATTTCAGTTTATCGAACAAACCCATGATCTTCTCCTAAGTATTTATATCGGGCAGCGTTCCAGTATCGTGGAATTAGCAGAGTGTTTTTTCTTCGATGAATGTGGTAATCAAATCCATCAATTCCTTCGCTGTTGGTTGAGCTAATGCCTGCTCTGCCAACACCTTCACATCTTCGAAATTCGTATTACGGATAATTTTCTTGATGCGTGGGATCGAAATCGCACTCATGCTGAACTCATCCAGCCCCATGCCCAATAGCAACAGTGTAGCACGTTCATCACCAGCAAGTTCACCGCACATACCGGTCCACTTACCTTCAGCGTGAGATGCATCAATAACCTGTTTGATCAGGCCCAATACCGATGGCGACATTGGATTATAGAGATGAGAAATCAGCTCATTGCCACGATCTACTGCCAGAGTATACTGAGTTAGATCGTTTGTCCCAATACTAAAGAAGTCAACTTCCTTAGCTAAATGGCGAGCGATAACCGCCGCCGCAGGTGTTTCAACCATTACACCGACCTCGATAGTTTCATCGAAGGCCTTGTTTTCTACACGTAATTGGCCTTTCAGCAGTTCAAGTTCTGCTTTCAGTTCACGTACTTCTTCAACCGAAATAATCATCGGGAACATAATACGTAATTTGCCAAATGCTGAGGCTCGCAAGATTGCACGCAGCTGTGCGTGCAGAATTTCTTTGCGATCCATAGCAATACGGATAGCGCGCCAGCCCAGGAATGGGTTCTCTTCTTTCGGCAGGTTCATATACGGCAAATCTTTATCGCCGCCGATGTCCATGGTACGGACGATAACAGCCTGAGAGCCCATCGCTTCAGCAACGGCTTTATATGCCTGGAACTGCTCTTCTTCTGTAGGCAAAGAATCGCGGTCCATAAACAGGAATTCGGTACGATACAGACCAACACCTTCAGCGCCATTACGTTCAGCACCGGCGATATCACGCACAGTACCGATGTTGGCAACCACTTCAACCTGATGGCCATCAAGGGTGATAGCAGGCAGGTCTTTTAATTTGGCCAGATCATTTTTCTCGGTGATGTATTGAGTATTCACCGCTTTCAACTGCTCAATAATATCGGCAGTTGGGTTTAAATAGACTTTGTTGTTTACTGCATCAAGGATCAAATAGTCGCCATTCTGGACTTGTTTGGTCACATCGGAGGTGCCGACGATAGCAGGGAGTTCCAACGAACGAGCCATAATCGAAGTGTGAGAGGTACGGCCACCTAAATCGGTGATAAACCCTAACACTTTATCCAGATTAAGCTGTGCGGTTTCTGATGGCGTCAAATCGGTGGCAACCAGAATAACTTCATCCTGAATGGCACTCAGATCAACAATGGTCAGACCGAGAATGTTCTTCAGCAGGCGTTTACCGATATCACGCACGTCAGCCGCACGTTCTTTCAGGTATTCGTCATCCAGTTCTTCCAGGGCTTTTGCCTGCCCCTCAATCACTGAATAAGCGGCTGCATCAGCAGAGGCATGCTCATCTTTGATGAGGGCTATGATTTCCTGCTCAAGCTCTTCGTCTTCCAACAGCATGATATGCCCTTCGAAGATGGCAGCTTTCTCTTCGCCGAGGCTTGCTTCAGCTTTGGTCTTAATCGCTTCTAACTGCTCAGACGCTTTGGCCCGCCCAGATTTGAAACGTTCGACTTCCTGCTCCACTTGGTCAGCAGAGATCTTTTTCCGGTTGATGACAATCTCATCTTCTTTCAGCAAAAGTGCTTTACCAAAAGCGATACCCGGTGATACTAAAATGCCTGAAATCATAACCCTACCTTACTCTTGACTGGTGTTAACTAAAAAAGCGTGCGTGATTACTCAAGCTCAGCCATCAGTTTTACCAGATGCTCAACAGCTTTCTTCTCATCTTCACCAACAGCCGAGATCGTAACAACAGTACCTTGGGTCAGGCCCAGAGTTTGTAGTTTAAACAGGCTCTTGGCGCTGGCGCTTTTACCGTTAGAGATCACAGTAATTTCAGACGCAAAGCCTTTTGCTTCTTTTACGAACTGGGCAGCCGGGCGGGTATGCAGACCATTTGGTGCAGTAATAGTAACTTCTTGCTGGAACATTGTATTTCCCCAACTTATTGGATTTATGTTGTGGAGCTAAAGTTTAGTGTAGAACCCAAACTTTAGCCTGTATTGGTGCGCGTATAACAAGACCATCTGACTTGCGCATGACTATGCCTCAACCACCGGCAAGTCACAAAGACAGTTTCTGATGCAACCTGAATTCAGGTCTAAAATCGACACTGTCGTATCTAAGAATAATGCTCTCTTTGCGTTATGTCTTCAATCCACGTTCGGTGATGACATTTTTTGTCGCATTGCATAATTGTTAAATCGATTCAGCCAGAGATTCACTCAAGATACGATTAATTTCGCGTATCAAAATAATTGACCGGTTAAATACTAAACCCAGAGGGTAAAATCAATCTTTATGTAGTAAAAACTTTGAAGTGCGCCACAAAAAAAGCACCCATGAGGGTGCTTTTTTAGCATTTAGTGCGACAGCCTGACTACTGTTGCAGCTCTTGCTCAGTGAACAAATCTGCAAACAATGCTGTGCTTAAATAACGCTCACCCGAGGAGGGAAGAATAACCACAATTGTTTTGTCAGTAAAGCCATCTTCTTCGGAAAGTTTGACTGCTGCCGCAACTGCTGCACCGGAAGAAATACCGGCCAAAATACCTTCTTCGTCCATCAAACGGCGAGCCATTGAGATAGCTTCATCATTGGTTACCAACGCTACGCGGTCAACCAAACTCAGATCGAGGTTGCCGGGAATAAAGCCAGCACCGATACCTTGGATTTTATGTGGGCCGGGTTTGATTTCCTGTCCAGCCAACGCTTGCGTGATAACCGGGGAGTCAGTCGGTTCAACCGCCACAGTGATAATCGCTTTGCCTTTGGTATTTTTAATGTAGCGGCTAACACCGGTCAGGGTACCACCGGTACCGACACCTGCGATAAAGACGTCCACTTCACCATCGGTATCTTCCCAAATTTCCTGGCCGGTGGTTTGCTCATGAATTTCCGGATTCGCTGGATTACTGAATTGCTGCAAAATCAGGTAACGGTCAGGGTCAGTTGCTTGAATCTCTTCCGCTTTAGCAATGGCTCCTTTCATCCCTTTGGCCCCTTCGGTCAGGACCAGATTAGCGCCGAGCGCTTTTAGTAGCTTACGGCGCTCAATGCTCATGGTTTCTGGCATGGTAAGGGTTAATTTATAACCGCGAGCGGCGGCAACAAATGCCAAAGCAATGCCGGTATTACCGCTGGTAGGTTCTACCAGCTCTTTGCCTGCGGTCAGAATGCCGCGCTTTTCGGCATCCCAAATCATATTGGAACCGATACGGCATTTAACGCTGAAACTTGGATTGCGTGATTCAACCTTCGCCAAAATGCGCCCGTTACCGATACGGTTCAGACGAACCAGCGGCGTATGGCCGATTGTTAAAGAGTTGTCTTCATATATCTTGCTCATAGCCCGTCCTTTAACTCTATGAAAATGTAGGAAACGTTCAAAGCATACGCTAACAGTATGGCTATGGAAGTAAGTAATTAGTATATCGATATGTTATTAGGAAATAAGTTTTAATCCCAATAGCTTTAAGGGCGTGGCTGGCACGCCCAAAGGAGATTAACGAGGTGGTTGAGTAAACTGGTCGCGGTAACGATCTACCCACATTGCGGTGGCTCCGCAAACGGCAACCGGCAGAATCACCAGATTAAGGAATGGGATCATAGTAAACAAGCTCACCAGTGCACCAAATTGCAAGTTATCGACTTTATTTTGTCGCAATGCACTGCGCATCTGCTGGAAACTCACTTTATGGTTATCAAAGGGATAATCGCAATATTGAATTGATAGCATCCAGGCACTGAATAAGAACCACAATACCGGCGCAACGGTCTGACCAATGCCAGGGATAAAGTAGAGCAGCAGTAGCCCTAATGCCCGGGGCAGGTAGTAAGCCAGTTTTTGCCACTCGCGCGCCATGATGCGCGGCAAATCTTTAACTATTCCCCATATACCGGTGTCTGGCAGTGGTTTACCCGTCAGACTGGCCTCCAGTTGCTCAGCCAGCAAGCCGCTAAAGGGGGCTGCAATAATATTGGCCAGGGTACTGAACAGGTAACTGAATACCAGTAGCACCGAGATAACCATTACTGGCCACAACAAATAACTCAGCCACTGTAACCAGTCGGGAACATGGTTCATCAATTGTGGAACCCAATCACCTATACGGTTGAATAACCACCAGAAAGCGCCCCCCATCAGCAGAATATTTACCAGTAAGGGCAAAATAACAAATCGCCGGATACCCGGACGGGAAATTAATTGCCATCCTTGGGCGAAATAATGGACACCACTCACCTTTTTTACCGCTTTTTGCGTATACGCCATGCCATTCAGTTCTCTGTAAGTCTATTGACCCACGTATCATATCGGTATGATTTCCCACTGCATAGTCACATATTGTGCAAAAAACGAGCGAAACATCTAGCATAATCATCTTTCTTCGAAGAAAATTGAGCACGGACTTGCACTTGTGTTCGTTGGCAAATAGAGTTAAAGGGTGAATGTTTGCCGCGGTGGCAATGTATTGGAACAACAGAGATAGTAATGATGCAGGATTTGCGTCTGATATTAATCGTTGTTGGCGCGATCGCCATAATAGCGTTGTTATTGCATGGTTTATGGACCAGCCGTAAAGAACGCTCTTCACTTTTTCGCGATCGCCCAGTTAAACGTCCGAAACAAGAACGTGTTGAAACCCCGATCGAGAGTCTCGATGAAGGGGTAGGAGAAGTGCGCGTCCGCACTGCTCATCCACAGGAGAAGCCTTCGTTTAGTCATATTGATGACGACGACGAAGACATGCCGGTTATTCAGCATACTGATACCAAACCGGCTCAGGTCAAGACGGAACCTCGTCACAAGCCTTTTGCTTCAGTGCCAACAGACTATGACGACCCTCTTTTGGGTGGGCTATCGGCTGAGCAACCACCGCATGCATCACAGCGTGATCCTTTGCTTGGATCGGTTGAAGAGTCGTATTCGCAACCGCGACACGCAGAGCCACAGCATGTGGCAGAACCTGCACCTCGTGTGGCACCACAACATGTGGAATCACAACCAGAGCCTGTCGCTCCGGCAGCAGAGGTGAAACCACAGAAACTGAAAGAGACCGTTTTGGTGCTGCATGTTGCTGCGCATCATG
Organism: Yersinia sp. 2553 StPb PI; assembly: GCF_052217105.1. NCBI lineage: Bacteria > Pseudomonadati > Pseudomonadota > Gammaproteobacteria > Enterobacterales > Yersiniaceae > Yersinia > Yersinia sp. 2553 StPb PI. The sequence goes on from NZ_JAZGPX010000002.1 coordinate 366,711, forward strand.
GTGGCGCTCTTGGCGGCGAGTTGCTGCTACAGAGTGTTCTTCAGTCTGGTTTCCAGTTTGGTGAGATGGGTATTTTCCATCGTCATCTTAGCCCGGCAGGCAGTGGCCCAGTATTATTCAGTTTGGCGAATATGGTAAAACCGGGTTCTTTCGACCCTGATACCATGTCTGATTTTTCAACGCCGGGTGTCTCAATGTTTATGATGGTGCCGTCTTATGGTGATGCCAATCAGAACTTTAAATTAATGCTGCAATCAGCCCAACGCATTGCTGATGATGTCGGTGGTGTAGTGTTGGATGATGATCGCCGCATGATGACCCCGCAGAAGCTGGAAACGTATAAGGCGCGTATCCGTGAAGTGCTGGATGCAAACGCTAGCGCCTGATAACGTTACCTCGCAATGAATCGAATTAACCCGAACCCCCGCATGCCGGGGGTTTTTTATCTTTGATGGTGAGCCATGGAATCGATAATTCAGCAAATTAATCAACTAAGAACCTCATTGCGCCATCACGAACATCTTTATCATGTGTTGGATGCCCCTGAGATCCCTGATGCTGAATATGACCGTTTGATGCAGCAATTACGTTCCCTGGAAGCACAACATCCTGAATTGATTACTCATGATTCACCGACACAGCGGGTTGGTGCTGCGCCGCTTGATGCATTTGAACAGGTTAGACACGAAGTGCCGATGTTATCTCTTGATAACGTTTTCGATGAAGAGAGCTACCTGGCTTTTGACAAACGGGTGCATGACCGGCTGAAAACCGCTGAACCGTTGACCTTCTGCTGTGAGCTGAAGCTCGATGGCCTGGCGGTCAGCCTATTGTATGAGAATGGTGAGTTAGTTAGAGCTGCTACCCGTGGTGACGGTACCACGGGTGAAAATATTACCGCGAATGTGCGTACCATCCGTGCCATTCCACTGCGCCTGCATGGGGAGAATATCCCACAGCGGGTGGAAGTTCGCGGTGAAGTCTTTATGCCACAAGCGGGTTTTGAGCAACTTAACGAAGAGGCGCGTCGCAAAGGCGGTAAAATTTTTGCCAATCCACGCAATGCTGCTGCCGGATCGTTACGTCAGCTCGACCCCCGCATCACCGCCAAACGGCCATTAATGTTCTTCTGTTATGGTGTGGGTTTACTCGATGGCGGTGAGCTTGCGCGCAGTCATATTCAGCGCCTGATGCAATTTAAAGCCTGGGGTCTGCCGGTCAGTAATCGAGTGAAGTTATGCACCGGTAGTGATGAGGTCATTGCCTTCTATCGTCAGGTAGAACAGGACCGTGCCAGTTTGGGGTTTGATATTGATGGCGTGGTTATCAAGGTTGATTCACTCGACTTGCAAGAAAGATTGGGGTTTGTAGCACGCGCTCCCCGTTGGGCTACGGCGTTTAAATTTCAGGCGCAGGAACAGATAACTCAAGTTCGCGACGTGGAGTTTCAGGTGGGGCGCACCGGTGCTATCACCCCGGTCGCACGTCTGGAACCGGTGCAGGTGGCTGGCGTGGTTGTCAGTAATGCGACACTGCATAACGCCGATGAAATTGAGCGTCTTGGTATACGCATTGGTGATACCGTTATTATTCGCCGCGCTGGAGATGTGATCCCGCAAGTGGTTGGTGTGGTGATGGAACAACGCCCGCAGGATGCCAAAGAGATAGTTTTCCCGGAGCACTGCCCGGTATGTGGTTCTGATATCGAGCGGGTAGAAGGTGAGGCGGTTGCCCGCTGCACCGGTGGTCTGTTCTGCGCAGCGCAGCGTAAAGAGGCGTTGAAGCATTTTGTTTCCCGCCGGGCGTTGGATGTGGACGGAATGGGTGACAAGATTATCGAGCAACTGGTAGAGAAACAGTATGTCGAGAACCCGGCTGATTTATTTGAGTTGACCGCTGGCAAACTGACCGGTTTAGATCGGATGGGGCCAAAGTCGGCACAAAATCTGATTGCGGCGTTAGAGAAAGCGAAACAAACAACCTTCGCCCGCTTCCTCTATGCCTTGGGTATTCGTGAAGTCGGCGAGGCGACTGCGGCTAATTTAGCGGCTCACTTCTGTAATCTGGAGAATCTGCGCGCGGCAGATATCGAAGCATTAAAAAGTGTGCCGGATGTAGGGGAAGTGGTGGCCAGGCATGTGCGGAATTTCCTCGGTGAAGAACACAATCAGAAAGTGATCGAGGCGCTAGAGCAAGTGATCAGTTGGCCTGAGCCACAGCAAATTGTTGCTGAAGAGATTGATAGCCCCTTTGCTGGGAAAACAGTGGTGTTGACGGGTTCACTGACCATTCTCTCACGGGACGAAGCGAAAGATCGTCTGGCTGCTTTAGGTGCCAAAGTGAGTGGCAGTGTTTCCAAAAAAACGGATCTGGTTATTGCTGGTGAGGCGGCTGGCTCAAAACTGGCGAAAGCGCAGGAGCTTGGGATTACAGTCATTGATGAAGCGGAAATGATTCGTCTGCTGGGTGAATAGTGGTAACGCCAGAGGGCTGTATGGAAAAGAGAATTTGATTGAGATTGCCAATACCCGGATGCCGTTTGGTAAATACCAAGGGCGGGTATTAATCGACTTACCTGAAGAGTACCTGCTCTGGTTCGCCCGCAAAGGGGAATTCCCACCAGGCAAGTTAGGTATGTTGATGGAGCTGACGCTGACCATTAAAATCGAGGGATTGGATGGTTTGGTAAAACCCCTCAAGCGTGGTTGATTTTACTTTCTAAAACAGGGCGATAGCCGTTATGTTGCCATCGCCCTATCACTGTTTAACCGAATATCAATGTTATTAAATATAAACGTCAATCTGGTTCTGTGCGGAAGGGCGGTTTACTCCATCACCGGCGGGCGCAGTTGCCGCATTGTTGTCACCTTCTTTGGTTTTATCCGCTTCCTTGGCCTGAATACGGGCAAGCTCAGCTTGCAGCGCTGCAATTTGACTCTGAATCTGTTGCTGCTGCTTTTGTAATTCATCTGCAGTCAAACCGGAATCTTTTAAGGTACTTAATTTTTCGGTCAGTTTTTGGATCTGCTGATTAATGGATTTAATTTGTGCCGCCGCACTGCTGTCAGAAGAGCTACTGCTGCTCACTGACACGGATGCTGCAGAGATAGTATTCGACATCATTATTCCTTAGTAAAACCTGGATGGAGTAATGCTTATCGACGGGAGGATATTAACCTTTAACTTTTGAGGGCTGCTTTACACAATCTTATCACTTGCTTATCACTTGGTTGTTTTTTTAAACGCTACCACACGGTTCTGAAACGTTAAATTACCAAACGTAGTTCAGGCCAATGTTGCAGCCAACCTTTGCTATTTACCCGTTGGTAGTAGGTATCGACCTCACCGTTTTTCGGGTTCAAGGTGATCGTTCGGGTAAACAGTGCGCCCAAACCCAGTGGAGCCACCAGCTCAATATCGCCGCTCGCATTGAGCCTGGCACCGATTGCTGTTTCTACTTCAACCCAGTAGCTAATAGCATCGTCGGTACTGGTATAAGGTTGGCGACCCCTATACAGGTGCATTCTGGCTTGATTTTTTACTGACCAGGGGAAGGAGAGATGCTGAGCCGCACTCTTTTGCTGTAGCTGCGCTTCTCGCTGTAAGTCATGCTGCTCGTGGGCATGTTGCTTATCGAAATAGACTAAATCGATATCATTGAGCGCGGTCGCTAACGGGTACCCGTGCAATTGATCCCACACCAGATTACGCACAAATCCTGCCGCCAGACACCACTGCTTTAACCCGAGCTCTCGGGCAATCGACAAAGCCTGCATACGATGAGGGTCAGCCTGTAGCCATTGAATGATTTGTTGCTGCTGATTCATGCCTATTTCCACCGTAATCAATACCTTTGATTAGTTCGCAGGATAACAGAGATAAATGACAAAGAGTGAGGGAGGCTTGCGCGAGAAAGCAAAAAACCGGCCATAAGCCGGTTTTTTAAAGAGTGGTGGAGCTAGACGGGATCGAACCGTCGACCTCTTGCATGCCATGCAAGCGCTCTCCCAGCTGAGCTATAGCCCCACAAATGTGGTTGTTCGTACTGACTTATCTATGATGCCACCCTTTTCTGGCCTGATGATGCAATCAAACAAGAAAATTTGGTGGAGCTAGACGGGATCGAACCGTCGACCTCTTGCATGCCATGCAAGCGCTCTCCCAGCTGAGCTATAGCCCCAATGTGCACATAATAAATCGTGTGAACGGGGCGCATGATATGAAACCACTGAAACAGTGTCAACGGCTAATTCGATTTCTCGCGTTAAGCGCTGAAAAAGCCGCCAAATCAGCGGGTAAATAGCATTAAATATTAAATGTCGCTCACACTATCTAACGAATAATAATAAAAAGGCGGCCTGAATAGCCGCCTGATTGAACGCACAATAACCGTATTATTGTTGTGCTTCGCGCTCGCTGATAAAGGCTAATGCTTTATCAATACGTGCCAGTGAGCGTGCCTGACCGATAGCATGGACAGTGACATCCATTCCTGGCGATTGACCCGCACCAGTGACTGCGACACGCAGCGGCATCCCCACTTTACCCATACCTACACCTAACTCATCAGCCGTGCCCTGAATCGCGTTGTGAACGTTTTCAGTGGTCCAGGCGTTGATGGCGGCGAGTTTGGCTTTAACTGCTTCAAGTGGCTGGCGGGCTACTGGGCGCAAATGTTTTTTAGCCGCATCAGCATCGAACTCGTCAAACTCTTCGTAAAAGTAACGGCAGGACTCGGCCATCTCTTTCAGCGTTTTGCAGCGCTCACCTAGCAGTTTTACGATTTCAACTAACTCAGGGCCATTACGGGTATCAAGCCCCAGTTGTTCAACATGCCATGACAGGTGAACAGCAACATGCTCTGGTGGCAGGCTATTGATATAGTGATGATTCAACCACTGTAATTTTTCAGTATTGAATGCACTGGCTGACTTACTGACTGCATCGAGGGTAAACAGCTCGGTCATCTCGGCCACAGAGAAAATCTCCTGATCACCATGAGACCAACCCAAACGCACCAAATAGTTCAGTAGTGCCTCTGGCAGATAGCCGTCATCGCGGTATTGCATAACACCAACAGCCCCGTGGCGTTTCGACAGTTTTTTACCGTCATCACCCAGAATCATTGATACATGAGCATACTCAGGCACTGGCGCGCCTAATGCTTTCAGAATATTAATCTGGCGCGGTGTATTGTTGATATGGTCTTCACCACGGATAACATGGGTGATTTCCATATCCCAGTCATCGATGACGACACAGAAGTTATAGGTTGGTGAACCATCGGTACGGCGGATGATTAAGTCATCCAGTTCCTGATTGCTGAATTCAATAGGGCCACGGATTTTGTCGTCGAAAATGACTGAACCTTCCTGCGGGTTGCGAAAACGTACCACTGATGGCTCATCAGCGCCATGAGTGCACTGGCTATCGCGGCAACGACCATCGTAGCGAGGTTTCTCGCCATTGGCCATTTGGGTTTCACGCAACTCTTCCAGGCGCTCTTTAGAACAATAGCAGCGATAAGCGGTGCCCTTTTCCAACATTTGGTCAATCACCGCATTGTAGCGATCGAACCGTTTGGTTTGAAAATACGGGCCTTCATCCCAATCCAGATTCAACCAGTTCATACCGTCCATAATAGCGTCGATGGCTTCCTGAGTTGAGCGCTCAAGATCGGTATCTTCAATGCGCAGAACAAATTCACCACCTAAATGACGGGTGAACAGCCAGGAATACAATGCGGTGCGTGCGCCACCTACATGGAGATAGCCGGTAGGACTGGGTGCAAAACGGGTTTTGATCTTCATTGGAATCGATGCCTTATTACGCTACGCCGGTCAGCAAAAGCTGACAGTTGCTCGAAATTTGAAAAAGTAGGCGACATTCTACCACCCTGTAGTAATTCCTCAACGATGTTACCGGTATGCAATTGATGATATCCCTGTCATCTTTCAAATTGCAGGTGTGTTGGCCGCACTCACTCACCCGAATCACATCCTTGGGTAAGCTCATCGGGTTCATTTGTTTGCCGCCGTCCTGCACCTTGAAATATTTTGGGGATCATTTAATAAAGGTTCATAGCGGCGATAAATATCGCATCCTGTTTAAATTTGCGGCGAACGATTGTTTTCGTTTTAAAAACCGTTGACTCACTTCGAACTATCCCTATAATGCGACTCCAACAACACGGCGGGGCGATTAGCTCAGTTGGTAGAGCATCTCCTTTACACGGAGGGGGTCATCAGTTCGAATCTGGTATCGCCCACCAAACTCGACGTGTTATGCAATAAATGAGATAGATGAGGGCGATTAGCTCAGTTGGTAGAGCATCTCCTTTACACGGAGGGGGTCATCAGTTCGAATCTGGTATCGCCCACCACTCATCACTCATTGTTAAAAGTATTAAGATTCAAGGTAGTAGAAGTGGGCGATTAGCTCAGTTGGTAGAGCATCTCCTTTACACGGAGGGGGTCATCAGTTCGAATCTGGTATCGCCCACCACTTCTTTTACTTCGTATTACCATATAATGGGTCGTTAGCTCAGTTGGCAGAATAGTTACTTTTAATCAATTGGTTAAAGGTTCGAGCCGAGCGAAGCGAGACAGCAACGCGTAAGCGTTGACCCGAAGGGCGAATCCGCAGGATGAGTAATCCCGCATGACTCGTGTTAAAAATGTCGAATAAATCTATATAATGGGTCGTTAGCTCAGTTGGTAGAGCAGTTGACTTTTAATCAATTGGTCGCAGGTTCGAATCCCGCACGACCCACCATTATATCAAGTACCGTATTAACTTCCCCAGATTTAAAAACTCAAAAACTACACGAAATCGTGTGGGTGAGACCCTGCGTTCAGGTTCGAGCCGAGCGAAGCGAGACAGCAACGCGGGAGCGTTGACCCGAAGGGCGAGGTCAGAGACCGAGTAATCCCGCACGACCCACCATTATATTTACTACCTGACTTAGAACGTCATCTATTGCTTATTAACGGGCATATCACATCAGTCGCGGCATTAAACTTACCCACTAAAGTTGTCCAGCCTTTGATTACTCAAAGAGTCATCATCCGTGTAAATAGTCCGGGTATGAATCGCAGGTATAAAAAAAGGCGCCGTAGCGCCTCTTTAGAGATTTTTTTCTGATACTTAGAGTACCAGGCCCGCAATAGAGGCGGACAGCACACTGACCAGCGTAGAGCCGTATAACAGCTTCAAGCCAAAGCGTGAAACCACATTCCCTTGGTGCTCATTCAAACCTTTAATCGCACCGGCTACGATACCAATAGAGGAGAAGTTAGCGAATGAAACCAGGAACACTGACAGAATACCCACGCTGCGTGGCGACAGTTCTGATGCCACTTTCTGCAAGTCCATCATTGCCACGAATTCGTTAGATACCAGTTTGGTTGCCATGATGCCACCAACTTGTAAGGCTTCATGAGTCGGTACGCCCATCACCCAGGCAAACGGGAAGAAGACATAGCCCAAGATACCCTGGAAGCTGATACCGAACAGCAAGCTAAATAAGGCATTCATCGCAGAAATTAACGCGATAAAACCAATCAGCATGGCTGCAACGATGATAGCAACTTTGAAACCGGCCAGAATGTACTCACCCAGCATTTCAAAGAAGCTTTGGCCTTCGTGCAAGTTGCTTAGTTGCAACTCTTCCTCGTCCTCTGCTTTATACGGGTTGATCAATGACAACACGATAAAGGTACTGAACATGTTAAGTACCAGCGCCGCAACCACAAACTTCGCGTCCAGCATTGACATATATGCACCCACGATTGACATAGAAACTGTCGACATCGCAGTTGCTGCCATGGTGTACATGCGTTTTTCAGACATTTTGCCCAAAATGTCTTTATAGGCGATGAAGTTTTCAGATTGACCCAGAATCAGTGAGCTGACGGCGTTGAATGATTCCAGCTTACCCATGCCGTTAACTTTAGACAGCAAAGTACCAATGATACGAATAACGACGGGGAGAACTTTGATATATTGCAGAATACCAATCAGAGCAGAAATAAAGACGATAGGGCACAGCACTCTCAGGAAGAAGAACGCCAAACCTTTATCACCCATATTGCCAAAGACAAAGTCGGTACCGTTGGCGGCAAATCCAAGCAACTTGTCGAATAAACCGGCGAATCCTTTCACAAAACCCAATCCAGCTTCCGAATGGAGGAAGAAGTACGCCAACAACACTTCAATTACCAGCAATTGAATAACAAACCGAATGCGGATGCTTTTACGATCCTTACAGATCGCCAGAGCTAATATGGCCACCACGACTAAGGCCAACGCAAACTGCAGAATATGGGACATGTGTGCTCCAAATTTGAGGCAGGCTAGATTTCGGTGGACATTTTATGTAACGGCTACATTAAAAACGAGATGTAGGCAGCAAATATAGAAATTCACTTGCACTAATGCAAACGAATTAGTGGAGTGGATCACAAAAAATAGGATGTTAATAATTTGCTACGGAAGTAGTTTAAATATGCTAGGTTGAACAATTGTAGTCATTCGTTACGAAAAGGGCGATGGAACATTTAACCCAACTTTTCAGAAAGCTACCACGGGTGATTGCTACACGGCTGATTATACGGTGTTAGCTATCAGAGAGATAAGTTCTACCACGCCAAGTGCGCTTGATAATTATTATCATTTAGATATTATTATTGATAAGAAAGTAGACGTAAGTTTTCAAGGGTAATACTGAATGCTGAATAGCCGTACTGTCGATACATCCCGCCGTACATCAAGGAGGATAAAACTCTCCCTGATGGGGCCTGCTTTTATCGCGGCCATCGGTTATATCGACCCCGGTAACTTCGCAACCAATATTCAGGCGGGGGCCTCTTTCGGTTATACCTTATTGTGGGTGGTGGTTTGGGCCAACATCATGGCTATGTTGATCCAATTACTGTCCGCTAAACTCGGTATTGCCACTGGTAAAAATCTGGCTGAGCATATCCGTGATCGTTTTCCACGGCCTGCGGTATGGGCCTACTGGGTACAAGCCGAAATGATCGCCATGGCCACGGATCTGGCCGAGTTTATTGGGGCGGCAATCGGGTTTAAATTACTGCTAGGTGTGACCCTGCTTGAAGGTGCTGTCCTGACCGGCATTGCCACTTTCCTGATTCTTATGCTGCAAAAGCGTGGGCAAAAACCTCTCGAACTGGTTATCGGTGGGTTGCTGTTATTTGTAGCGGCGGCTTATATTGTAGAACTTATTTTCTCCCGACCAGAACTGGCGGCGTTGGGTCGCGGTATGTTGGTTCCTGACTTGCCTAACCGTGACGCGGTGTTTCTAGCGGCCGGGGTATTAGGTGCCACGATTATGCCGCATGTTATTTATCTGCATTCATCCTTGACGCAAACGGCGGGAGAAAACTCCAAGGCATCCCGTTATGCTGCGACTAAATTGGATGTGGCGATTGCCATGACAATTGCCGGTTTTGTGAATCTGGCTATGATGGCAACGGCGGCGGCGGCTTTCCATTTCAATGGTTATGGCAGTATTGCTGAAATCGAGCAAGCGTACCTCACACTACAACCCCTGTTAGGTAATGCCGCAGCCACTATTTTTGGTTTGAGTCTGGTTGCCGCTGGGTTGTCATCGACAGTGGTGGGGACCTTGGCAGGGCAGGTCGTCATGCAAGGCTTTGTCCGGTTTTATATCCCTATCTGGGTGCGACGCTCGGTCACGATGTTGCCTTCCTTTATTGTCATTCTGGCGGGTATGGATGCAACACGGATCTTGGTGATGAGCCAGGTACTGCTGAGTTTTGGTATTGCGTTGGCGTTAGTTCCATTGCTGGTCTTTACTGGCAATAAAGAATTGATGGGAGAGATGGTTAACTCAAAATTGATTCAGATTTTGGGGAAGATGATTGTGTTAGTGGTGGTTGGATTAAATGCTTATCTGTTGATTAGCTTGCTCTAACTTCTTCATACTGGCGGGATCGATAGCCAATCATCCGCCAGAAGCTTTTTTAATTAGTCATCATCATGATGGCGGTCATGCCCTTTCCCTCGATGATGTTTCTTGCCGTGGTTGTCATAATGTTTATCGTGTTTCTGATAGCGCCCTTCACGGTAATAATAGTTCTTTTGCCACCAGTCTCTGTTTTGCCAGCGGTGCCCATCCCAGTAATGTCCATGGCGATTTCGTTCGCCTAAATCCTGCCCCTGATGATCCTGCCACCATCGTTGATCGCGCCAGTCATAACCATCCCAATAATTGCCACGGCGATCTTGCTCACCGATCTGCAATGAAACACTGGGGAGTAGCTCAATACTTTCGGCATTTGCCATAGGAACGAGAGGAAACCAGGCTAATATCGTTACTAATAACAGTGGTCTTAACGCAATAGGTCTAAATATCGTTGGTTTCAAAACATCCACTTTTGACATGATTTATCCTTGCGCAGCTTTATTGGCTATGGCCTATCTTAAACTGCGGTTCGGCAACTGTGATTCAGATAAAACTGTAAAATAAAAAATTGAGATTTATCTGTAATAATGATGGATTAGGGGCACCGGAGTGCCCCTGTTGGGGACTTTGGAGAGAGCGTTTACACCAGAATATCTTCAATACGTTTGATTTCTTCGGTGCTGAAATCAGTGTTGGCTAGCATACCAACCGCGTCGTCAATCTGGCTGATTTTGCTGGCACCAATCAGTGCTGAAGTCACCCGCCCGCCACGTAATACCCAGGCTAAAGACATCTGTGACAACTTCTGACCGCGTTCGTGGGCCAATGCGTTCAACTGGCGCACCTTGGCCAGTTTTTCTGCGGTAAGCTGCTCGGGATTAAGGAATTTACTGCCACTGGCAGCCCTTGAGTCCTGCGGAATACCCGCCAAATAGCGATCCGTCAATACGCCGCCTGCCAGCGGAGAAAAGGCAATAGATCCTACGCCATACTCATCCAAAGTATCTTGCAGCCCGGTTTCAATCCAGCGTTCGAACATAGAGTATTTAGGCTGATGAATCAGGCAAGGCGTACCGAGATTTGCCAGAATTTCACAGGCCTGACGGGCTTGCGCCGCTGGATAGTTGGACAACCCGATATACAACGCTTTACCTTGGCGCACCAGCAGGTCCAATGCGGCCATGGTTTCTTCCAATGGTGTATTAGGATCCGGGCGATGGTGGTAGAAAATATCTACATAATCTAGCCCCATACGTTGTAGGCTTTGGTTGATACTGGCTACCAGATATTTCTTCGAACCCCAGTCACCATAAGGGCCGGGCCACATGGTGTATCCCGCTTTGGAAGAGATAATCAGTTCATCACGATAGGGGCGCAGGTCTTGTTGCAGGATGCGGCCAAAGTTCAGCTCGGCTGAACCGGGCGGCGGGCCATAGTTATTGGCTAAATCAAAATGGGTGATACCACTATCGAAAGCGCGATGCACTAAATTGCGGCTATTTTCGTACAGCGTGCTGTCACCAAAGTTATGCCACAGGCCAAGAGAAATTGCCGGAAGCATTAATCCACTACGACCACAACGATGATACTTCATCTCTTGATAACGGGAGGAAGCTGCCTGATAGACCATGATGACCCTTATTAACGAGAGTAAACGACAGTTTAGTGTATGCGTTTTCACCGACGACGTAAGCTAACGGGATCACAAGATAAGGCGGAGAAAGGGATGTCAGAAAATAATTACAGTGGTAGCTAATTAGGCATCTGGTTTATCGATACCATTACGACCGGTTAATTGGTCTAACAACCAATAGCCCGCTGGCCCCGGTGGGCTTTTTTTCGACCAAACCGCATCAATAGAGATCATTTTAGGCCAACCAATGGTGGGCAACGCGACCAGTTTTTGACGGCTGTATTGCTCCACCAGCCAGCGTGGCAAAATCGCCCAGCCGAAGCCTTGCTCCGCCATTTCTAACAACATTAAGTAGCTGGGGGCAGACCACATTAGCCCTTGCGACTGGTTGCGCTCAGTACGATTGTAAGTATTGAGGCAAAGTTGCCGGGCGGTAGCCAGTTGTTCGGGGTGAACCTGAGGGAGCTTTGCCAGCGCATGACCCTGCTGCACGAATATCGCCATTTCAGTCTGTGCGGCTAATCGGCTGGCCGCAATATCCGGTGGATAGTACGACTGAACTTCTACTACACCGATATGCGCTCGCCGTAGTTGCAGCAGGTCAATGACGTCGCCCTCTTCGGCAATCAGGCACTCAAATTCGATATCAGGGTAACGCTGCTCAAAGCGACGTAGTAAGTCCTCATGATGTGTTGGTTGATAAGTATCAGAAAGGACAAAAGTCAGTCGGGTTTCAACCTGACCTGCCAGACGTATTGATAGATTATCCAGCCGTTCGCTGGCCGCCAGAATTTCCTGCACATGGGATAGCACCCGGCGACCATGGTCAGTTAATACCGGTTGGCGCGCCTGGCGGTCAAATAAGGTCAAACCCAGATCGGCTTCCAGATTGGCGATGGCGGTGCTGATAGTTGATTGGCTTTTGCGTAGCTTACGGGCTGCCGCGGAGAAGGACCCAAGGGCTGCGGCTTCAACAAATGCAATTAAGGCTTCGGGAGAATAATGCATAAACTATCTATTTTATCGATGGGTTCTATTTTTAATCTATCTTAAAAAACGATGATAATCACCTCTAACAATCTGTCATCAGTTAATTTAAGTAGGTGTTTTATGCAAGTTCATCACCGATCTCTCTTGGAGCGGATTATTCATGCCGTTGGGTTTGAAGTGATTGCCGTTGCCATTTGTGCGCCCGTCGGCGCATGGTTACTGGATCGCTCCATACTGCAAATGGGAACATTGGCCTTGATCCTCTCCTCAGTGGCAATGCTGTGGAATATTGTTTACAACAGTCTGTTCGACCACTTCTGGCCAGTCAGTCGGGTAGCAAAGACTCTGCTCGTGCGGGTACTCCATGCGCTGGGCTTCGAGGGTGGTTTTATCCTGATAGGCTTACCTATCGCGGCTTTCACGTTGGGTGTTTCGCTATTACAGGCATTTATGTTGGAGATCGGTTTCTTCTTGTTCTTCCTGCCTTACACCGTATGTTACAACTGGGCCTATGACAGCCTGCGGATGCGGGTTATCCGCTCGCGCCAGCTTGCGACATTGCAGCCGGTTTCTGAGGAAGGGCGCAATTCACGCTAAATATTTACGTCATTTTTCACCTTCAGCAGCGGTATTTTGCTGTTGCTGAAACGTTTTTATGTGATCTTTATCGCAAAGCGAAAGGGTTTAGCGCATTGATATTGTTGTTTCTCCAGCCTGATTTTACAGTGGACATAGTTGAAGTTAAGCATCCCTGTAACGGAGAAGTTTCTGATGACAAGCTATGCCCTGGTGGGTGACGTTGGCGGCACTAATGCCCGTTTGGCGCTTTGCGCTGTGGCGACGGGCGAAATATCACAAGCAAAAACATATTCAGGGTTGGAATTCGACAGTCTGGAAGATGTCATTAAGCAATATCTGTCAGAGCATACAGTCACCGTAAAGGATGCCTGTATCGCTATTGCTTGCCCGATTACCGGGGATTGGGTGGCGATGACCAATCATACTTGGGCATTTTCTATTGCAGCTATGCAGCAAAGCCTGGGGTTGGATCATCTGGAGGTGATCAACGATTTTACGGCAGTATCGATGGCGATTCCGGTGTTGTCCGAACAGGATGTGTTGCAATTTGGTGGCACAACGCCTCAAGCGGGTAAACCAGTGGCGGTTTATGGTGCAGGTACTGGGCTGGGTGTGGCCCATTTAGTTAATGTGGGCCGCCGTTGGATTAGCTTACCGGGAGAGGGCGGTCATGTGGACTTCGCCCCGAACAGCGAAGAAGAAGACTCTATTTTGGCGGTATTGCGTCAGGAACTGGGCCATGTCTCTGCCGAGCGAGTACTTTCCGGGCCGGGGTTGGTTAATTTATACCGAGCTATCGTGATTTCTGATGCACGCCTACCGGAACATCTGGCACCGAAAGATATTACTGAACGCGCTCTGGCGGATAGCTGTACTGACTGCCGCCGCGCCTTATCACTGTTTTGTGTGATTATGGGCCGTTTTGGCGGCAATCTGGCATTGAATCTCAGCACTTTTGGCGGCGTTTATATTGCTGGCGGTATCGTGCCACGCTTTATGGATTTCTTTACAGCTTCGGGCTTTCGCAGTGCTTTTGAAGATAAAGGCCGTTTCAAAGATTTCCTGCAAGATATTCCTGTTTATATGATTACCCATCAGCAACCGGGTTTGCTGGGGGCGGGCGCTTACTTGCGTCAGACATTAGGACATGAATTATAAGGTTTTTATTCGCTATCGCTGAAATATGAAAGCAGAGCCAAGGCTCTGCTTTTTTACATCATTGCTTTAAACCAGCCCCATACTTTACAAACTCTGGCTGAGTTGTATTAGTTATGGTGGGCCGTGTCACCCTCTATTAGGCATGGCTACGGGCAGTTACGCCCGCTGTTGCTGTTGGTGTACTTTCAGTCTCGGTTGCTGCACCTTTTGGCGGTTTGATTATCAACGTCAGCAGCAAGGAAAGTACTGACAGCACCGCGATAACCATAAAGGTCGCCTGATATCCACCCAGTTGTGCGGCAATAAACGAACCTGCCAGAGCACCCAAACCAAACCCTTGATAGATGACACCGTAGTTTTTACTGTGATTTTTCAGACCGAAGAAGTCGCCGACAATCGCCGGGAACACCGTAATATTGCCGCCGAAGCAGAAGGCTATCGCCCCGACACACAAGAAGAACAGCGCATGAGTCAGTGGAACAAAACTCAACACGGATACCGCTAATGTGGTGACCAGCAAGGTGAAGCTGATTACGCGCAGACGGCCCACTTTGTCTGATAGTGCGCCAAGGATAATGCGCCCGGCGGTATTAAAGATGGCAATGGCTGAAACGGTGTTGGCTGCCGTCACCAAGTCCATTCCTGCCAGTTGTACGCCTAAATCTTTCACGATACCAATCAGATATAAGCCACTCATACATGCGGTGAAGAAGATGATAAATAAGAAGTAAGACTCTTTAACCGCCAGCATCTCTTTGACACTAAAATCACGCCCGGCACGGGCGGTTTGCAGGCTGTTATTGACCTGTGGGGCCACTGCTTTCTCTTGTAGCAGGAAAGAGCCAGCCCCTACTAATACCATCACGATGAGGCCCCAGTAGAAGAATGCCAGCGACACTCCTTGGTTGGCAATCAGACTGGCATTTACATATTTGAACAATAAGCTGCCGGTACCAAATGCCCCCACTGAAATACCGGAAATCAGCCCTTTACGTTCCGGGAACCATTTGATCAGATTCGACAGGGTGGTGATGTAGGCGGTGCCATCGGCGAAACCGACCACGATACCAGCCAATAGATAAATCATTCCTAATGATGTGGCAAAAGAGCTGGCAATCAGGCCCAAACCAAGAATGATACCGGAAAGTAACGTCAGTTTACGGATACCTATGCGCTCTTGCAGGCGGCCAGCAAACAGAGTGGCAATAGCGAGAGAAAAACTGGTAATGGAAAATGTGGTTGCAACTGCCCCTAACGACCAACTGAACTTCTCTCCCAGTGGCTGATTAAATAAGCTCCAGGTATAGATAGTTCCCAACCCCATTTGAACAATGATGGTACCCGCAACAATTAGCCAACGATTTACCGGTTTACTGCTCATGCCGGACTCCTTAAACATCAATGCAATGTGGCCCGAATATGGCTATTGCGAACATAACAATGATTTGCAATAGCGTCGGAAGCCAAAGATTACGCGCTGATGGGGCACCGGAAATCTTGTCTTGAGGTGTTATCAGCCCGCCGAATGAAACCAGTATACGGGCGGGCTAATCACTATAGATCGAAAGGGGAATGAGCTGCATTCCACGCGGAATGAAATGCATTTAAAGACGCATCAGTTGCCTGAATTCTTTTATCTTGCTGCGGCTGACAGGGACTTCAAAGTCCAAATCACTGAGCCGCAGAATATAGGTATTATTAAACCACGGCACAATTTCACGGATTTTGGCTAAATTGACACAATAGGAGCGATGGCAGCGGAAGAAGTACTCCTCCGGTAGGCGGCTGAAAAATTCAGTAATATTCATCGGCATAATGAATTCTTCGCGCCGAGTATAGACCAACGTGACCTTTTCCTGTGCTGCGGCATAATAGATATCATTGATATCAGTGACGATAATGCGCTCATCTTTCATCAAATTGATGGTATGCGCCGCAGAACGGTGGTTGGTACTGCTGGTCTGTTCTCTATTTTGGTGCTCACGCTTATGCAGCGCTTCGAGTTTTTGCAGCATAGTGACAATACGAGACTCATGATAAGGCTTTAAAATATAGTCAAATGCTTCAATTTCAAAGGCTTCAACGGCATGCTCTTTATAGGCTGTGATAAAGATAATATAAGGCTTATGGGCAAATTTACTGATGTTTTGTGCCAATAACACGCCATCCAATGATGGAATATTGATATCGAGAAAAATAGCATCGACCTGATGGTTTTGCAGGTATTTAAGCACATCCAGCCCATCGTCAAAGGTTGCCTCAATGGTGATGTTGCTGTGCTGGCGAATCAGGTAACTCAACTCTTCTTGAGCCAGAAACTCATCTTCAACAATGATTGCTTTCACGGATTAGACTCCGGCTGGAATATGGGGGTCAGCATGGATTTTGCCGCCATTTTTGCTGATATAAAAAGAGATCTCGGTGCCCGGTTCCATGCGGCGTATCTGTAAACCTTCCCCATACAGTAACTTCACCCGATGATGCACATTGAGTAAACCAATTTTATTGCCCGGCATTTCATTATTCGCCACGCGCTCAATTGTCTCTGGGTTAATACCATTACCGGTGTCTTTTACGGAAATTTTTATTTGGTCGCCACTGTCTTTAACCGCAATGACCACCACACCTTTACCACGACACGGCTGAATGCCATGCACAATGGCATTTTCAACCAAGGGTTGAATTAACAAGCTGGGTATTTTCAGCGCAATATCGTCGTCAATATCATAAATCACAGTTAACTTGCTGCCGAAGCGTGCCTGCTCGATGGCGATATAATCCTGAATTTGATGTAGTTCTTTGCGAATATCAATCTGTTCGTCATTCAGCTCAAGGTTATAACGCAGATAACGGGATAAATTGATGATCAATTGGCGCGCGGTATCTGGATTAATACGAATTGAGGACGAGATAGCATTCAAGGCATTAAATAAGAAGTGCGGGTTAATTTTACTTTGTAGTGCGCGCATTTCCGCTTTATTTGCCATTTCACGCAGTTGTTCTATACGGGAGACTTCAATCTGGGTTGAGATAATTTGTGACAAGCCGACCGCCATCACTTTCAGTGAATAGGTAATTTTATGTGCATGGCAATAGTAGATCTTCAGTGAGCCAGTGACTTCACCTTTTTCCCATAACGGAATAATGATGAGGGAGTGAATTTGTGGCGTGCGATGGACTTCATCATTATTGCGGATAGTAATCTTCCCACACTGAATGCTCTCTTTGGTAATATCACTGATGATCTCATGACCGATATTATAGGCTTCAACGCCCACCCCCACATAAGCCAAAATATGTTGGGTGTCGGTAATGGCGACAGCATCTGCCTTAATATCGGTGCGAATAATCTCACACACACTGCGCAGTGATTCGCCGTTGATATTGCGAAAATAGGGCAGGGTTTTATTGGCGATATCCAGTGCCAGTTTTGCTTGCCGCGCGGCAATAACCTCTTTTTCATCTTCGACACTCTGTACCAGCAGGACAATTAACCCGATACAAACCGCCCCTAAGATCATAGGAATGGCGATTTTAGACACAATATCAATACCTAATGCGGTCGGCCTGGCCCAAATAATCACCAATAGCATGGTGAGTGACTCACAAATCATGCCTGCCAGAATACCGATACTCCATTGCCGCTCTTTCTTTATTTTCAGATTTATATAGCCGGACATCAGGCCGGCTATAATGCTGGTAATCAGACAGGGGATTGATGTAATTCCATCAATATCAATTAAATATCGGTGAGAGCCGGCGATAAGTCCGGTAATGATACCTACCCACGGGCCAAATAAAATACCGCCAGACATGACAGCAATAACCCGAACATTCACTAATGAACCTTCGACGTTAATACCGGAATAAGTACCAAAAATAGCGAACAACGAGAAGATAGCGGTTACCGCTGCCAGTTCCAGTGGTGTGTGCTTCTCTTTTTGCAATAACTGACGAAACAGGTGGGTGCGGGTCAGAAAGAATAAACAAATCAACATTAATGCGGCACGATCAAACACCGCCAGTAGCATTTCAAATATCTGGTGCACACTATTTTCTCTTGGCGATAGCCTTGAATCTTAGTTTGGGACCATCAGATTCGGCGGCGAATAAGCGGCTAACTATAAGGAAAATGACCGGCAACTGCCACTTTATCCGCGTTATCCGGTAAATCGATGCGGCGGATTGCAGGGGAGTCTGCTGGCGGGTCGCGCCAGCAGAGATAACGTTGAGGAGATTATTTATATCGTTCTTATTGGCAGAGAAACACGGGATTGATAGGAATGTTATTCAGCCATACCCAACTGTTGTTTGCCGAGGGTGGTTAGGTTATCGGCGGTGGCTCTGCCACTGAAATCCACCTCGAAATCATCGGCGGCAAAGTCTGGTGGTGAGCGGCCATCAATAAAACTGGCTAACTGGCGTGGCAGGTATGCGGCGTTCTTGTCGCACCATGGCGCCGCCGCGATATACATGACGTTGCTGTCAAACTCACCATTATGCTCATTTTCCACTGAGTGAATCACGTCGCAATGCCAGAATACCGTATCACCTGCTTCCAAATCTGGAATAGGGGAAATGGCTTCCATTAAAAGAGGATGCCACTGCTCAGAGGCGGATAAAGCGCGCCCTGGTGCTGCACCGCACAGATCATCGTCAGCAACATCATCTTGTAATGCGCGCAGCAGGATATAGGCCATGGCATTAGCGATCGGGATAACATTCAGCGTCCCCGCATGGGTTCGCTGTGGTGTCAGGGCCGTCCAGCCTTGGAAGGTACGGAACATCGAGCACACTGCCGGTGAGGGGAATTCGCGCACTTGTGGGCGGCCTTCAGCGGCGAATGGGTCATACTTCTGCCAGTCACCCGAGAACACGTGGCGGTACACATGACGGAAGTTCTCATCCAACCAGCGCTCTATGGAGCCACCATCAACGTGGGGTGATAGGCCCAGTGACGATGATTTTGGCGGGCGGCGACGGGTCCGGTCGACATAAGTCACCACCCGGTTAGCATCAAAATGCTGCTTGCCGTTACTCTCGGTTCGCCACAGATTATTTAAGAATACCTGCACCGCATTCATGCGCTGATCCTGGCGAGCCTCAACCTGCGGTGTTGACCAGTAAATTCCGTAAATTTGCGGTTTGCTGGCAGCCAGCGTACCGAAATAGTTATCTTCCGCAGCATTTTTCAGGCGTTCGACGAAATTATTACGTTCGAGATAGTTACCGATTTCACGGTTCCACGCTGCTGCTTTTTCCGTTGGGAAGACACCGAGAATGGCACAGCATCCTCGTTGTTTTATTTGTGCTTTTTGTTCTTCAGTAACGTTACCATTGATAATATCATCGGCATGAATTTGGGGAACAGGATTCTCACCCTGCGCCAAACTACGGCGGATTTCGGTGACTTGCTGGCGAATATTCTCTTCCACGGCTTGGAAGACCTGCTGATAATCAGGCAGCGCCTGACGTAATTGCTGCTTCACCGCTTTGATTGCTGCGGGAATATCGTTTATTTGTAATGAAGCCATAATACTGATTCTCCGATAGCTGTAGGGGAGGGCCGTGGTAATGGCGCGCGCGATGCTGACCATTTGTTTGTTTTTTGTTATCTTGAAGTGAACATTATTTAAGTAAAATGGAGAAGAATAAAGGGATGAGGTTATGGAAAAATTTCCTCTTTAATATTCTGCGTTCTGTTTATGGCTAACATCTTCAATTCGAGGGAAAAATGTCACCAGTGATCCCGATGTTCAGTAGCTCGCCGATTTCTCTGAGAACACCACAGTTGGTGCTCGAGAGCCTCAAAGAGCAGGATTGGCCGCTGTTTTTACGCTTATACCAAGATCCTGTGGTTCAGCGTTATATGGCAGATCCGATGGATATGGCCGAGATTCGTGAGCGTTTTGAATCACGTTTAACCCCTTGGGAAAAGACCTCCAACCATTGGCTATGTCTGGTGGTTCGTGAACGCGCCAGCGGACAGAGCATGGGGCTTACCGGCTTTTTGGCTGAATGGTTGCCATTACAGCAAGCTGAAGTGGGTTATGCCATGTTACCGTCCTGCCAGGGCAAAGGTTTTGCCAAAGAATCCTTGTTGGCTGTATTGGCGTTTGGTTTCCAGCAATGTCAGTTTCATAAAATGAAAGCCACGGTTACTGTGGGCAACCATGCTTCACGCGGGTTACTGGAACGCTGTGGTTTTCAGTTGGAAGGGACGTTGCGTGATAATTATCAACTTGGCGGGCAATGGTGTGATGACTGGGTATTAGGGATGCTGGCGAGTGAGTTTGATTCTCAGTAACTTCTCCGATGAGTTAGATATTTGTTACCAGCCACTCGACAGCCCTTTAGCGCTGGGATATGTTCATAAACAGACCATCTGATGGTCAGCGTCGCTCGGACGGTCCGGGCGCTAACGTATCCTCGAGGAAATTATGGCTGAACTCCCTGCTAAGCGTCGTTTTACCCGTATTGATCGCCTGCCCCCTTATGTTTTCAATATTACCGCTGAGTTGAAAATGGCGGCCCGCCGTCGCGGTGAAGATATTATTGATTTCAGTATGGGTAATCCCGATGGTCCGACACCACCCCATATCGTTGAGAAAATGTGCAGTGTCGCGCAACGTGAAGACACCCACGGCTACTCAACCTCTCGGGGTATACCGCGGCTGCGTAGGGCCATTTCCAACTGGTACGCCGAGCGTTACCAAGTGGATATTGATCCTGAAACTGAAGCTATTGTCACTATCGGTTCGAAAGAGGGGCTGGCTCATCTGATGCTGGCGACACTGGACCACGGTGATACAGTATTGGTGCCGAATCCTAGCTACCCGATTCATATTTATGGTGCGGTGATTGCAGGGGCGCAAGTTCGCTCGGTCCCATTGACCGAGGGCATTGATTTCTTCTGTGAATTGGAACGTGCGATTCGTGAAACCATTCCTAAACCGAAAATGATGATCCTCGGCTTCCCGTCTAACCCTACAGCACAATGTGTGGAGCTAGAATTTTTTGAACGGGTGGTGGCGTTAGCGAAGCAATACGACGTGCTGGTGGTGCATGACTTGGCCTATGCCGACATTGTATATGATGGTTGGAAAGCGCCGTCAATCATGCAAGTGCCTGGGGCAAAAGACATTGCGGTTGAGTTTTTCACCTTATCCAAAAGCTACAATATGGCCGGTTGGCGTATTGGTTTTATGGTGGGTAACCCGGAATTGGTTAATGCGCTGGCTCGCATCAAAAGCTATCACGACTATGGCACTTTTACCCCGTTGCAGGTGGCGGCAATTGCTGCCTTGGAAGGGGACCAACAGTGTGTTCGTGATATCGCTGAAAAATACCGCCAGCGGCGTAACGTGTTGGTACGTGGGTTGCATGAGGCTGGTTGGATGGTTGAAAACCCCAAAGCGTCGATGTATGTCTGGGCGAAAATCCCAGAGCCTTACGCCCATTTAGGCTCACTCGAGTTTGCCAAGCGCCTGTTGTCTGAGGCAAAAGTCTGCGTTTCGCCGGGGATAGGATTCGGTGATTACGGTGATACTCATGTCCGTTTCGCCTTGATTGAGAATCAGGACCGGATCCGTCAGGCGGTGCGCGGAATTAAGAGTATGTTTCGTACTGATGGTTTGCTGAAACCGAGTAAAGCGGTTTCAGGTGACGGTATCTAACCCCGCGCTTACCATCAACTAAATAGCTAACTCTCTATTCTGACCGGCGACCCACGCTGTCCGGTCAGAATAAAGTACCTTGTGTTCAAAACGTTATCCGCCCTCCTTAATGTTTTCTTCATCTATTTTGCACCATACTGATTATTAACTTGATGAAGTCAGTGGAGCACCACAATGAGAAATCGCTATTCACTCCCCCAAATAACCCTGCACTGGCTGACGCTAGTGATGATCATTCTGACTTATGCCGCCATGTTACTCAGTGACACGGTACCGGATGAAGATCGTACATTAGTGAAAAATCTGCATTTCAATTTTGGTATTTCTGTCTGGCTACTGATGTTGGTACGACTGTGGTTGCGCCAGCGCAATATAACACCAGCGATCACCCCAAGGTTACCTAACTGGCAGTTGTTAGGGGCGCAGATTATGCATTGGGGTCTGTATTTAATGTTCTTATCATTACCGGTGCTGGGGGTGTTGGCTCAGGCTTATGGTGGGAAAACCTGGTTCTTGCTGGGGTGGCAGGTACCGCAGTGGGTAACACCGGATGATGTCGCGCGTGGTTATCTTAAGCAGACTCACGAGCTAATTGCCAATTTAGGCTATTTTGTGATTGGCGCTCACGCACTGGCCGCGCTTTATCATCACTATATTCGCCGGGATGATACATTACGCCGAATGATGCCAGGAAAATGATAAAGGGCGCGAATGCGCCCTCTATACGATGTCAGATTGTGGATGGTTCGAGTTAATATTACTCGACCATCATCATGAAGGTGCCAACCCAAACCACCAACATAATAGAGATACCCATAAAGAAATATTTCACTGAACAACTCCCCTTGGAGCTACCTCGCCAGTAACGATCCAAATTGCTGTGCTACGTTTACCCTTGTTACTTAAAATTACAGTGGTGTTCGCTACGTTCACTCACCCGAGTCACTGACTGATGTCAGCTTGTCGGTATCAACTCACGTTCTGCCTGACTGTAATGCCAAGTTCTTTGGGTATTAAATGTGGACGAATCACGTTTTTAATCAATGGTAGCCATTTCATCACAACTGGCCAGCTATCAATCTGAGATACATCCGAATTGTCGTGTCAGCCTGAGCTAACTCAGTGGTATACGACAGGATCGGGCTAATGTAATCCCAACAGGGAGAAACTTTCAATACTGTAATTTTATGCATTAGATCACGTTTTCGTATATAAACCGCAAATATTGTGAGCCAATGCATTGAAGTGTGAAGCTATTAACGTTTTTTTAAATTATCGCTAAATAACAATTTGTTACTCTCTTGGTTACAATCTAAGCCAATCTGGTCGAGGTCCAGACAATCAGCTTATTTTTTTTACCCCGATATTGGCCTCAAAGCCCAGTAAATACAGGGCTTGTTCCAGTGCTTCAACCTTGGAAGCGTAGTACACATCCAGCAGGCGATCCATCTGTGCGGCATTCAAACCGAGCTTGCGCGCCATATCTGCTTTGCGGGTATTGGTGGTTAACATGGCATTGTGTAATTCAGCTTTCAGTCGCACCAGAATGGGCACATGAACTGCAATATCACCCGGTTGCAGCGCTGAGGGGGCGGGGACGGGGCGGCGCTCTTCCATTTCTGCTGCAATACCATTCTTAATACCGTCCTGTGCTTCCAGTTCAATATCCTCCTGAGAGTAGGTCACTGATTCCAATTCAGGGAAGTCGCGATACTGGATGTGGTACTCGCCGCTGGCTTCATCAAGGGCATAATGGGCTGGGTAATGGAACACGGTGTCACTCCTGTGGGGTACAAGCTACTAAAGGTAGTGGCATTGTACTGACATCAGCAGGTCGGGGTTACTTATTTAACGTAGTAGCACTTTGATTCAATCGGCCATTTTGGGTGATGTCAGCCGCATTTCCAGCGCCCTTGCCGGGCATCTGAATGCACACTCACCGCAGCCATCGCACTGCGCTAAAGCCAGTGTCGGCGGCTGGTGGGGCTGCCACACCAAAGCCTGTTTATCACAGTAATCGGCGCAACTGTCGCAGTAGATATAGGTATTTTGACAGATGTTTTCTACGCGAGGGTGCGCCGTAATATGGTAGGTAGAGGGTGATAAAGCACCGGTTTGGCAAGCAGTGGTACAGGCCAGACAACGGCTGCAATATTGGGTAGAAAAATCCAACTCAGGCCGTTGCTCGACCATGACTATCAGATGCTCGCCGCAGACGTGCATGCAGGCTTCACAACCCGTACACGTTTGCGTGAAAGCACTTTCAACAATGGCTCCCGGTGGCCTGATTGCGCTCCCCGATGGGAGGGTAAGTGGTTGTTGGCGGGCGCTTTTTAGCAAGCCACGAAATAGCCCACGGCGACTGATGGTGCGGTTTTCCAGATACGCCTTGTAGTAGCGCTCGTCTTTTATCATCGAAATAGCTCACGGGGCTGAGGAAATAGGCCCAGTTCAGTTTGTAAGGTTTTCAGGTAGCACTCGGTGATTTTTGCCAGCAACGGATATACCTGATACTCGGTTTGGCTGTTGGTTACCAGCTCAAGATAGCGATAGGCCCACGGCAGTAAATGCTCAGTGAGCAGTGCTAGCGCGGCTTTATCCGATGGGGGCTTAGTTGTCGGCTGCTGTTCAATTAAATGAACCCATGCCAGTAACATGAGGCCAAATTGATCTTCCGGTTCACGTATCGCACTTTGATTTACCAACCCGAATGTTGACAGGAATTGGCGATATTGCAGGGTGCTCGCCCCCATCAAGATATTTTCTTTATCCAGATAAACAGACCCCCAAGGTGGGGCGGGCATTTCACCTTGTCCCTCAAACAAAATCGAGAAATCATATTCCAGTTGTTCGGGTTGGATACTCGGCATCTGTTGGCAATATCGTACAATTTTAGCCGGATTCGGCCACGGAAAAATCTCAGCAATCTGTGGCAGTAGTGGCCAAAGGCGCTGTACGGTATCGGACTGTGGTGGATAGTAAAAACAGGCACCTAAAATCCTCGGCAGAGTGGTGTTCAGTAACATCAAAATTTTCTCTCTTCAGGTCCAGCTATCTCAATACGGCTTAGCCGCAGGTATCACGGCTAAGCAGCTATTTGTCAGTAGGCCAATAGAATCAATATGTTAATTTACATTGGCACTTGCCAGAGATTGTAGAAAGCGATACGCCCGGCCAACTCACCGATAACCAGCGCCGAGGCACTGACCGCGAGCGTAACCCGAGGGATCCTGTCTTTCAGTAATGCTGCGGCAGCAACAAAGATACCGAGCGTTAGCAGCAGAATTTGAATTCCCCAAAACAGCGCCTGCTGGCTACTCAGTTCCGCTGAACTTTGACCCAGAAAGCTGAGGTAACCTGGTTTATTCACCAAGGTCACAATGGCACCGACCAACACCGCTGATGCGCCAAGCTGACGAGCGCCGGTCAGAATAGCGCAAGCGCCACCGCCAACCAGTACCGTCATCCACAGTTGTAGCGAGGTATACGAGGTATCCCAATTAGGCACGGTTGTCAGTTGATAAACTTGGGTGATTGACCAGGCAAAGACCAGGCCGAAGATAACCGTTGCCACATTGCACAGCATTGCCAGTAATGTATTTTTGGCTATGGTTGAGAAAAATACGGTGCCACAGGCCATGGCGACAAACAATCCACTGAGCACTATCTCATTACTCATCGGCGAGCGACCAACACCCAATAGCATGGTGGCGGCGCGCAATGGTTGCCCAACATGCAGTGTGCCAACGATCAGGCCTACCATCATCAGCAGCAGACCGATGATATTGGCTTGTTTGAGTTGTAGTGGCGTGGTCATACCGAGTTTGTGACTCAGTAGCACCAGTGCAAACAACCCGACAGCGGTTTGCCCCAGTACGGTAAAAAACACCAAGGGTAATTCATGCATTTTATACCTCCGCCGGATTTTGGATGCAGCCTGATGTATCACCGGATGGCTTGGCATCACGGTGGCTTCTGATAACCAGATTGGGGTGTGTCAGATGCGCGTGCGGCAATGGCGCAATGGCATTCTCTTCACCGTATTTATCCCTCAATAGCGTGATTTCATCAAAATCTAACGCCCGCTGCGGGCAGGATTCGACACAAACTGGCTTATCACCTGCGGCAACCCGCTGATAGCAGCCATCGCACTTGGTCATTAGTTTCTTCTTGGCATCAAATTGCGGCGCACCATACGGGCAGCGCATCTCGCAATAGCGGCAGCCGACACAGAGATCCTGATTAACCACCACCAAACCATCTTCTTCGCGTTTATGCATGGCACCGGTTGGGCAACCCGTTACGCAGGTAGGTGATGAGCAGTGGTTACAGGCGATAGAGAGGTAGTAGTTAAAGACATTTTGTACCCAGATATTGTTCTGCTGAGTCCAACTGCCGCCGCCATATTCGTAAACCCGACGCAGCTTCGGTCCGAGATCCAACTTCTTCTCATCCTTGCAACTGATTTGGCAGGTCTTACATCCGGTGCACTTGGTGGAGTCGACAAAAAAACCATATTGCTTCATTATTCAACTCCTTATATACGTTTTACTTCAACGAGGTTGGTGTGTTGTGGGTTACCTTTTGCCAGTGGTGACGGTCGCAGTGTTGTTAAGGTATTGATACACCCTCCCACATCAATGCCGTCCTTATTGGTATTTCGCCATGCCCCCTGCGGCACGCTAATAACCCCCGGTAACACCCGTTCGGTAACCTTTGCTGCAATACGCATGCGGCCTCGGCTGTTAAAAATTTCGACCATATCCCCTTGTTGGATACCGCGAGGCTGGGCATCAATGGGGTTAATCCAAAACTGATGTGGTACCGCTTCCCGCAGCATGGCTACGTTATAATAAGAGGAGTGGGTATGGCCTTTGATATGGAAGCCTGTCATCTGCAAAGGGTAGTTTTTCATGGTTTCTACATCGCTAACACCTTCAAAGGTTGGGCAATATTCAGCGACAGCGGTAATGCGATCACCGGGTGCCAGTTGCCACTCTTTTTCCAATGTTGCCAGCGCTTCTGAGTAGATCTCAATTTTGCCAGACGGGGTTTTCAACGGGTGGTTCACAGGGTCATCACGGAAATCTTTTAACGCGATATATTGACTGCTGTCGGCATAAATACGATCGATGATGCCTTGGTCGTTGGTCTGTTCAAAAGGTGGCAAGGCGGGGTTTTTCTCACGCATTTTGTTATAGCTGATTTCAATCCATTCTTGCTGGGTATGGCCTTCGGTAAAGGCATCGCCAATTCCTAACTTGGTGGCAATTTCGGCTAACACATCATAAGACGGGCGGCACTCCCACAGCGGCTCGATCGCATTTTGCAACCGCGTGACGTAGTGATAAGCCCCACTAGCGTAGGAGTTATCAATTAAATCATTTGATTCAACTGAGGTGACATCGGGCAGTAATAAATCAGCATATTTGGCAGAGTTGGTCATGTGGTTTTCCCACACCAAAATAAACTCGCACAGTGATTCATCTTGTAAAATGCGGTGGGTTTTATTCAGATCAGAATGCTGATTGCCGATAACATTACTGGCGTAGTTCCACATAAACTTAATATTGGTATCAAGTTTATCTTTATTCTTCACATGCGCATTTTTCGCTGTCATTTCAGTGCCACGAAAAATAGCATCGGTCCACATAAAGCAGGGAATAGCAGTCTTCACTGGGTTCGGAATACTGAATCCCGGCACCGGATATTTCACATTCCCGCCCCAGGCTCCAGTATTGGTTCCGGCGCGGCCAATATTACCAGTCATCAATGGCAACATCATAATGGCGCGTGCCGCCTGCTCGCCATTAGCACTGCGCTGAATCCCCCAACCTTGTGATATCCATGCTGCACGGGCATTTCCCAACTCACGGGCTAATTGAATAATCTGTGTCGGTGCAATGCCGGTTATCTCACTGGCCCATTGCGGTGTTTTTTCTACCCCATCGTGGCCGTTACCTAAAATATAATCTTTGTAAGAGCTATTGGCGGGGGCTGAGGCGGGTAGTGTTGTGGCATCCCAGCCGACACAATATTGTGCCAGGAAATCTTCATCAGTCAGATTTTCTTTAATTAATACATGTCCTAATGCGGCCACCAGCGCGGCATCGGTACCTGGGAAGATGGGGAGCCATTCTGCGTTGAGGGTCGTTACGCTGTCGGTCATGCGTGGATCGATAATAATAACTTTGGCTTTGCTTTGCCCCAGAGCATGAACGGTTTCGATATATTGCCCGCCGCCCGACATCCGAGTCTCTGCCAGATTATGACCAAACATAACCACCAGATCTGAGTTTTTAATTTCATCCAGCAAAGTTTCGTCTGCATTGCCATAGATATACGGCATTACCGTATTTATTTGGGCGGTGGAATAAGTACCGTGTTGATCGAGAAAACCACCCAGCAAGCTCAGCATTCTTTTACAGGCATTGCGGCCTTGTAAATTAGCGCCGGTCGAACCAGAACCATATTGATAATAAATTGCTTCGTTGCCGTATTGTGCAATGGTTCTTTTTAGATTATCAGCGACAATAGTGGTAGCTTCATCCCAACTAATACGTTTAAATTTACCTTCGCCGCGTTTGCCAACACGCAGCATGGGATATTTGACCCGATCCGGGTTATATGTTTTCCATCTTACCGATCGGCCACGTAAACAGGGGCGAATTTGATGCTCACCAAAGGTAGAGTCATCATAAATTGCTTCATTAGCAATTTTAATAATTTCGCCATTTCTCACATGCACTTTTAGTGGGCAGCGGCTACCGCAGTTGACCAGACAAGCACTGTATTTAACGGTTTCCTCTGTTGTTGCTGCGTGCTCTTCTGGCGCGGCATGTACTGAAAAAGGAAGGGTGATAGAACTGGCAATAGCCGCAGCCCCGGTGACTGCGGCGGATGTTTGAATAAATTCACGGCGGCTTAGTGAGCCGGTGATAGGTCTTTTATTGTTATTCATCGACATTACCTTTGCGGAGGACACTTTTTTAATGAAAAATAAGAAAATTAGGGTTGAGCGGCAATGTCTCACCTTAGGAAATAACTTGTTACTTTTATATGATGTAAATCAATTAAGACGATATAACGGAAATATCGCGCTGTTTTTTGTGAGTGAGGCGAAGGTTATTAATAATTTACCGTAAGATATTAACCATTCCCTATACATAAAATTAATGTATTTATATAAAGTTAGTAGTTGTAATAAAGAATCAATCTCAAATGACCGGGTGCTGTTATTATTTCCATTATTTTATGGGTTAATTTAATTTATCTTTATGATCTTAAGAAAAGTCTTAATAAAGAAACGGCTGTTTTTACCGCTATTCTTTATCACCATAACGGCAATGGTTGGTGGTATTAACCCTAACTAAATAATGGCTAAAATGACATGCTGATCTATTTATCCAGATAAGAAGAGATCTGCATCACGATTCTTATCTCTTCCAGCTTGCAGTCGTGCATTAACATGGTAGTTTACCGAATAGTTGGATTGTTACCGTCAATGGCGGGCAAAACCTGATTGAGTAGCATGATGAATGCTGCTGAGTCGGGTTTTTTTGTTTTCAGGGCTAAAGCATGCAAATCGCTAAAATACTTAACAACAATGTAGTTATTGTTCTCGATCAGCATGGTCAGGAACAAGTCATTATGGGACGTGGTCTTGGCTTTCAAAAACACCCAGGTGAATCGCTAGATAACACATTGATCGAAAAAGTGTTTGCTCTAAAAGACAATGAATTGGTTTCGCGGCTGAGTGAGTTGCTGAGCTGTATTCCATTAGAAGTAATGATTGCTTGTGACTGTATCATCACGCAGGCAACGGCAAAACTGGGTAAGTTGCAGGATAACCTCTACATTTCGCTGACTGACCACTGTTTCTATGCGATTGAGCGGCATAAACAAGGTTTGGATATAACGAATGGATTGCAGTGGGAGATTCGTCGGTTGTATCCCAAAGAGTTTGCCTTGGGTCGTGAAGCCTTGCAGATTATTAAACAACGCCTTGGGGTGCAATTGCGTGAAGATGAAGCTGGATTTATCGCGCTCCATCTGGTGAATGCTCAGTTGAAGGGTGAAATGCCTGAAGTAATGCAAGTGACGAAGGTAATGCAGGAGATACTGCATATCGTGAAGTACCAATTTAAGCTGGAATATGATGAGGACGGGCTGAGTTATCACCGTTTTGTTACCCATCTGAAATTTTTCTCACAGCGAATGTTGGGCCGTAATGGGGTCACCAGTGATGATGATTCCTTACACGATGCAGTGAAAGATAATTATGCCGAGGCTTACCGCTGTGCGGGTAAGATTCAGCAGCATATGAAATTGCAGTATCAACAAGATTTGAGCAAAGAAGAGCGGATGTTTTTGACTATCCATATTGAACGCGTTCGCCGGGAAAGTTTTAATCTGCCAGATTAAATGATTTAAAAGGGAAGGGTTCTAAGTAGTAAGAGAATTTAGCCAAACTGGATTGTTACTGCTTCGGCAGGCAAAACCTGAATGTACTTGTGTCGCTGGGTCGCGGTGCGGAGTGCGTTTAGGTTTTTTTTTGCCCGAATTTTTACCTGTATAAACAAGAGTGTTACCGAAGGAAAACACGATGCAATACACAACGGTCGCCAGCGAGATCCTCGCCGGAGTAGGGGGGCAGAGTAATATTAATAGCGTAGTACATTGCGCTACCCGTTTACGCTTTAAACTCAAGGATATGGCGCGGGCTGATGCCCAAGCGCTGAAAGATAATCCTGGCGTTATTATGGTAGTGGAAAGTGGTGGCCAGTTTCAGGTGGTTATCGGAAACCATGTTAGTGAGGTCTACCAGGCGTTAGTGAACCAAGCGGGGTTGGCTGATGCTGAAGAGCATGATAACAAGTCAGGTAATCAAAAAGAGAGTTTGTTCAGTCACTGTATCGATATCATTTCGGGTATTTTCACCCCCTTGCTCGGTGTATTGGCCGCCTCCGGTATTCTTAAAGGTTTTTTGGCACTGAGTGTTGTTTGCGGCTGGTTACAACCCGACAGCGGCAGCTATACAATTTTATTTGCTGCCAGTGACTCACTGTTTTATTTCTTCCCACTGGTATTGGGTTATACCGCAGGTAAGAAGTTTGGTGGCAGTCCATTTATTACCATGGCGATTGGTGGTGCATTAGTACACCCCTTGATGCTCGCTGCATTTAACGCAGCCGGGCAACCTGGGGCTTCTGAGGTCTATTTCCTTGGTATTCCGGTCACATTTATCAATTACAGCTCGTCGGTTATCCCTATCATATTAGCGGCTTGGGTTAGTAGTCGGTTAGAAAAAGGGTTTAACCGGGTGTTACACAGCAATATTAAGAACTTTTTCACGCCATTACTGTGTCTGGTAATAACCGTTCCAGCCACCTTTTTACTGATTGGCCCGCTGGCAACCTGGCTTAGCCATTTATTGGCGTCGGGGTTCCAAATTATCTATTCGGCTGCTCCTCCTGTTGCCGGTGGTGTATTGGCCGGGCTATGGCAGATTTGCGTTATCTTTGGGCTGCACTGGGGTTTGGTCCCTTTGATGATAAACAACCTGAGTGTACTGGGCTATGACGCCATGTTGCCGCTGTTGTTACCGGCAGTTATGGGGCAAGTGGGGGCCACGCTCGGTGTCTTTTTACGTACTCGCGATGCAAAAATGAAGGGGCTGGCTGGTTCGGCATTTACTGCGGGGATATTCGGTATTACTGAACCCGCTGTTTATGGGGTGACCTTACCGTCGAAAAAACCGTTTGTTTTTGGCTGCGTAGGCGGGGCGATAGGGGGTGTCATCGTCGGTTTCTGCCAGACCCATGTTTATTCATTCAGCCTTGCCAGTATCTTCTCTTTTGCCCAGATAATTCCCGCTACAGGTGTCGATGCCAGCGTATGGGGCGCCATTATTGGCACCCTGATTGCGTTGATCTTTGCTGCCATCAGCACCTTCTTTTTTGGCCTGCCAGCGCCTGTTGCCACCGCAGAAACAGAGGATTTGTCTCACACCTCATCCATCACCGATAACCACAGTGGTATGGGCGAAGTGATATTCAGCCCGATCAGTGGTGAATTGTTAGCGCTAGCGGATGTCAGTGACAGTATTTTCGCCAGTGGTTTATTGGGGGCGGGAATTGCGATTATTCCACAACAAGGGCGGGTCGTGTCACCGGTTAATGGCGTTGTAGCGTCACTGTTTAAAACCCACCATGCGATTGGCATTGAATCTGATTCTGGTGCTGAGGTCCTTATCCACGTTGGTATTGATACCGTCAAACTCGATGGCAAATATTTTACCGCTCATGTTAAAGCCGGTGACCGGGTCAGCGCAGGTGATTTACTGCTGGAGTTTGATTGTGCGGCGATTACCGGAGCAGGTTATGACCTGACGACGCCGATAATTATCAGCAACAGTGAAAATTATCAGGATGTCCTGTGTGCTAAAGGCACCTCTATTACTGAGCAAGCCCCGTTATTAACCGTAATTCGTTAATACTGATTTAGGAGAAAACCGATGAAACATGCATTTCCAGATAATTTCCTTTGGGGCGGTGCGATTGCCGCTAATCAGGTAGAAGGGGCTTATCTTGCTGAGGGGAAAGGGCTATCTACCTCTGATTTACAACCCCATGGTATTTTTGGCGATATCATTCCTAGGGTGAGTGGTGACAGTTATGTCAAAGATCTAGCTATCGATTTTTATCATCGCTACCCAGAGGATATCGTACTATTTGCTGAGATGGGGTTTAAATGTTTGCGGATATCCATTGCCTGGACACGTATTTTCCCACAGGGCGATGAGCAGCAGCCTAATGAGGCAGGTCTGGCATTCTATGACCGTGTATTTGATGAAATGGCGAAATATAACATTACGCCATTGGTGACATTATCCCACTATGAGATGCCTTATGGGCTGGTTAAGAATTATGGTGGCTGGGGTAATCGTAAAACAATTGGTTTCTTTGAACATTATGCCCGCACCGTGTGTCAGCGTTATCAGCATAAGGTTAAATTGTGGCTGACATTTAATGAGATCAATATGTCGCTGCATGCGCCATTCACCGGAGTAGGATTAGAGCAAGCAAGCAGTAAGAGTGCCGTGTATCAGGCTATCCATCACCAGTTGGTTGCCAGTGCCAAAGCGGTTGCTGCATTGCATGAAATTATCCCTGATGGCCGAATCGGAAATATGCTGTTGGGTGGGCTGATGTATCCACTAACTTGCAAGCCTGCCGATGTATTGGAAACATTACAGCAGAATCGTGAATGGCTATTCTTTGGCGATGTGCAGGTTCGCGGTTATTACCCCTCTTATATGGCTCGTTATTTTAAACAGCACGGCATTAGTGTTGAAATTACTGCTGAAGATAAACTGGCATTAAAACAGACTGTCGATTTTATCTCCTTCAGTTATTACATGAGCGGCTGCGTGACCGCCGATGAAGAGTTAAACCGTAAAGCCCGAGGTAATATTCTTAGCATGGTGCAGAACCCGCATCTGGCCAGCTCGGAATGGGGGTGGCAGATCGATCCTGACGGGCTGCGTATCTTGCTCAATGAATTATGGGATCGTTATCAAAAACCCCTGTTTATTGTTGAGAATGGGCTGGGAGCGAAAGATAAGCCGGATGTTAATGGCCATATTGAAGATGACTATCGCATTGAATATCTCAATGACCATCTGGTCCAGGTCGGTGAGGCTATCGAAGATGGCGTTGAGGTGATGGGATATACCAGTTGGGGGCCGATTGATTTGGTTAGCGCCTCAAAAGCTGAATTATCCAAACGTTATGGTTTTATTTATGTCGATCGCGATGACAGTGGTAATGGCACATTGGAACGCCGTCGTAAGAAGAGCTTCTATTGGTATCGCGATGTGATTCAGAGTAATGGCGAGGCATTGAAACGCTAATAGCGACGTTTGTATGTTGCAGTGATATAAGCAGCTCTCAACTGTTTTGCCTCACTGCAACACGACTTATTTTTGGGGAAGTACCGAGTATTTATTATTAGATGTGCGGGTTATTCTAAAAATGGAAAATAATGAAACCAACGGGATCTTTATAACGGGGTCTCTGGTGCTCCCGGAGCGACTGATCCAGGTGGCTATCGTTACCATAATAATACTTGGTTCTTTTACAGTGGATTCAATCAGCAGGTAACAAAACATCAGGATGACGCCAACCGTGGTTTAAGTGTGTTTTACAGCATGTCGTTGGCGGACCAACGGACCAATTACATGCATTACGCTACCTCCGCAGGCATCCGTTATCGCGGCTTATTTGATAGCCGCCCACAAGATTGGTTGGGATTCGGCGTATCAATGGTTAAACTGAGTGATTATTATAAAGATAATCAACGCTATCTGAATCAAATCAATAATGTTTCTGATTATAATAATCCACGTTACTCTCCAATAGCTGGGTATTCGGTTGCTGCCGAACTGTATTATCGTTTCCGTGTCACTTCATGGCTGGAATTACAACCTGATCTACAATATTGGCACTCACCAGCAGGGGTAAGCCAAACGCAAGATGTATGGGGAACCGAATTAAAAACAGTTATTACATTCTAAATTTCGCCTGTATTGCAGATAATACGGCTATGACGTGGTGCTTTAACTGGCACCACGTAAACTGTTACGCTATTCTCCATCGAGTATTATATTGTAGAGAATCAGCGTGATGTTGAATATGAAAAACAGATTCGATGGTAACAACATCTTAGGTGAAAGGAATATTCACGCAGTTTTTGAACTGAGCTTATTACTGAAAGCAATCTTAGCCGTGATGGAGATTATCAGCGGTATTTTAACCTATTTTGTGACGCCGCAGTTTTTGCTAAATATTCTGCATCGCATCACGCAAGTTGAATTTATTGAAGACCGTGGCGATGTGGTAGCCCATTATTTACTGCATGCGGCACAAAATCTCTCAATCAGCAGTCTGCATTTTGCCGCATTTTATCTGCTCATCCACGGCGTGGTTAAGTTGTGGGTCATTATTGGATTATGGCGCAAAAAGCTGGGTTATTATCCGGCGGCAATAGTCATATTCAGCTTATTCATTATCTATCAACTCTATCGTTATACCTTCACTCACTCGGTGTTATTGATCGTAATAACTGCGCTGGATGTGGTGGTTATTGTGTTGACGTTGCTGGAGTATCGAAGATTACGCCAGCAGCATAAAACCCCTTAGCCAGATGAAGGCCATACTGAGCAATGCGAACCAAAAACCAAGGTTATAATGCCCTGTGAGGTTACTCAGTTAGCAAAAATATGCGCTTGGCCAATAATTGTCAGGTCAACCATTAAACCGATACTTATACCTTCGCGGCTGATGGTTTTAACCTCTACCGTTTCATTACTTTCAACCAGATATAGGGTGAGTGTTGAGATAAAACCCGCAAAATCAATATTGATAACCTTAGCCAGACAATGAGTGGTGTAGTGATGATCTGCGGGCAAAGGGGTGATAGTAATCTGTTCTGGCCGTAACATAATCCGGCTCAATCCATGGCGTTGCTCATCATCAACCCTGACACTGCCCAGTGCACAATCAGCCCATCCGGTATCAATATTGGCGGAAAGAATCAATGTTTCGCCAAGGAAAGTCGCTGTAGGTTCATCAATCGGTCGCAAATAGAGTTCTTGCGGCGGGCCAACATGCGCCAGTTTACCCGCCCGCATTACCGCGACTTGCGAGGCAAATGATAATGCTTCGGTTTGATCATGCGTCACTAAAATGGAGGCAATATTTGCCTGTGCCAACAGTTCAGCCACCGCTTTGCGCGTTGAGGCGCGTAAGGCGGTATCCAGAGCTGAAAAAGGTTCATCCAACAGCATCAGTACCGGCCGCTGTGCTAACGCTCTGGCGAGAGCGACCCGCTGCTGTTGCCCACCCGAAATCTCATGGGGCCAAAGTTGTGATAACCGCCGATCCAGTGCGACCATCTCCATCAGTTCATCAATTCGGCGGGCTTTGTCCTGCTTGGTCCCTGTTAGTCCATAACCAATATTGCCCGCGACGGTAAAGTGGGGGAACAGCGCACCATCTTGCGGTACAAAACCAATCCCTCTTTTGTGCGCTGGCACGTGGGTTGAATTGTCGAATACCGGATGACCTTGCAGAATAACTTTACCGTGATCGGGGGTTTCGAACCCGGCAATAATCCGCAACAACGTGGTTTTGCCTGAGCCGGATGGCCCAACAATTGCGGTGCGACTGCCGGCGGAAACCTGCAAGTCAATTCGGTCTAATAC
The DNA here is from genome assembly GCF_052217105.1 of Yersinia sp. 2553 StPb PI. Taxonomy (NCBI): domain Bacteria; kingdom Pseudomonadati; phylum Pseudomonadota; class Gammaproteobacteria; order Enterobacterales; family Yersiniaceae; genus Yersinia; species Yersinia sp. 2553 StPb PI. The sequence goes on from NZ_JAZGPX010000002.1 coordinate 402,962, forward strand.
GGTAACAGACTGGAAAGACTTACCGATTTGCTGAAGTTCAAGCGTGCTCATAATCCTGCCGTACGTTGCGATTGAGAATAAAGAAGCCAGGTTAGCGGCAGAGATAGTGCCACCATCAGCAGTGCATAGGGTGATGCCGCGACATAATCAATTTCACTGGTCAACGCCCAAAAACCAGTCGCCAGTGTTCGGGTGCCGTTCGGGGCCAGTAATAGTGTGGCGGTCAGCTCATTGGAGATAGCGAGGAACACCAGTGCCGCCCCGGCAGCGGCGCCAGGAGCAGCAAGGCGCATGGTGGTGCTCCATACGGCTTGAGTGGGTGTTTTGCCCAAGCTGCGGGCCACGTTTTCCAATTCGACCGGGGCGGTCGCAATCCCGGCCCGTAAACTGATTAAAGCGCGTGGGGTAAACATCAATAAATAAGCCAGCAAAATAGTGAATTCTGTTTGATACAGCGGGCGAGCAACACGGATAGTGATGGTCACCAGCGCCAGCGCGACCACGATACCGGGCAGCGAGCTGGTGACATAATTACAGCCTTCCATCACACGGTGCAAGCGCCCCGGATAGCGCACCGATAGCCATGCCATGGGGACGGCACACAATGTAATAATAACCGCACCGCTCAGTGCTAATGCCAGTGTTTGCTTCAAGGCTGGTAGCAGTTCAGGATTCAGCCACACATCAATTCCACCAATATAGAGCCAGCGGGCCAGCGTGATAAAGGGCACGCCCAGCGAGAGTGCAGTGAGTACCAATGGCAATAACAGACACAGTAGTGTGATGGTTGTACCCATTGAATATGCAGTTTGGCGCCTGGCGCTACCGGAGCCGACCCGAGCATAGCGGTTGTAGCCACGGCTGGTGGCTTCGATTAACAATAGCCCCAGGCAACATAACGCCAGAACCCCTGCCAACATATTGGCCGCCGGACCATTAAACGTGGATTGAAATTGGTCAAAAATAGCGGTGGTAAAAGTATCGAAACGGATCATGGCATACAAGCCATATTCCGCTAATAGATGCAGCGCAATCAGTATCGAACCGCCCCATACGGCTAATTTTAGTTGCGGCAGAACCACGCGAAAGAAGACCACTGTTGGGGGACTACCCAATGATGATGCTGCGTCTTCAAGGCCGGGATCAAGGCGGCGTAATACAGCGGATGCGGGCAGATAAATAAAGGGGAAATAGGCAATTACTGAGATAAACACGCCAGCGGCAAGGCCATGCATTGATGGCACCAGACTAATCCATGCATAACTTTGTACAAAAGCAGGTACGGCTAGCGGTGCAATAGCCAATAGTGACCAAATCCGCCTGCCGGGCAGGGCCGTACGCTCGGTCAGCCATGCCAGTGCAACGCCAATAATGGCACAAAGCGGTAAGGTAAAGAGCACCAGGAGCGCGGTGTTAATCAGTAGTTCGCCCACGCGGGGGCGAAAAACCAGGGCTTTGACTGTTGGCCAACCGGTATCAATAGCGATACCAATAACAAACCCTAATGGCAGCAGGGATAGCAGTGACAACAGAATCGCAATAGCCACAATCCCAAACCCCGGGCGATGGTTATACTGCCGTTGGGCTGCCTTATGCAGTGGAACCGATACAATATCGGTGCTTATATTAGCCATAATAGTCAAGGCGCTCGGCTTGTTAAATACCCGTCGCCATAGTGATGTGACGGGCTAAAAATGCATTCTATCAGTCGGTTGTCCTTATTACAGCAGACCGGCTTCAGTCATTAACTCAACCACTTTTTTACTGTTGAGTTTAGACGGCTCAACGTTCGGTGCTTGCAGGTCTTTCAGTGGCACCAATTTAGGGTTTGAAGCGGCATCGACACCAACGGCATACTCAAATGCGGTGTTGGTACGCAAGATATCCTGGCCTGATTTGCTGGTGATCCATTTGACGAATTCCTGCGCTTGTTTCTGGTGCTTACTGGATGCCAGAACACCGCCGCCGGAGATACTCACAAATGCGCCAGGGTCTTGATGTTTGAAATAATGCAGTTTGGTTTTACCGCTGTTCTCACCTGTTTTGGCTTGATCGACGAAACGGTAATAGTGATAGATAACTCCGCCATCGATTTGGCCCGCATTCACCGCTTTCATCACGGTGCTATTACCTTTGTAAGCAGTGAAGTTGGTTTTCATGGCTTTTAGCCATTCCAACGTGGCTTTTTCGCCTTTCAATTCCAGCATGGCACTGACAATGGCCTGGAAGTCGGCACCCGATGGTGAGGCAGCCCAACGGCCTTTCCATTCAGGTTTTGCCAAATCCATAATGGATTTAGGTAATTCGGCTTCGCTGATTTTATCCGGGTTATAGACAAACACGGTGCTACGAGCCGCAATACCGGTCCAACGACCATGTTCAGGGCGATACTCTTTCGCAACCTGTGCTTGTGTGGCGGCATCCAGTGGTGCGAACAATTTGGCGTTATCGACCAGCACCATTGCCGGCGAGTTTTCAGTCAGGAAAACGTCGGCGGGAGATGAGTTGCCTTCCTGAACCAGTTGATTACCTAACTCGCTGTCGCCGCCATTACGCAGAGTCACTTTGATGCCGGTATCTTTGGTAAAACCGTCAACCCAGGATTTCACCAGATTTTCGTGTTGAGCATTATAAATCACGATACCTTCATCATTTGATGCGGCATTGACGGAGAACGCCAGCATCATTGAGGAAGCCAGTAGGGCGACAGGGCCGAAAGAGGGGAAACGTAACTTCATAAACTGAGATCCTTTTAAAAGCTCAAAGAAGAAAACGAGATTGTCAGGCAACCGCAAAACAGAGCAATTGTATAGAAAGAAATTAACAATGATAGTGAAAATCATTCGCGTTATTTGCTACCAAATGTTTCATTTTCAGTACTATTTTTTGTATGGGTAACTCGGTTCATAATAAAAAATCCCAGACAAATGCAAGCCGGGATTTTTTTACCTGCCAGTCAACTCATCAAGTCCACTTCCTGCCAGGCGGTTTCTTAGCCAGCATCATCTCAATAAAATCAGTGGACTGCTGCTTACGGTTCGGTAACTTACAGGTTTTGCGCAGTGTCTGTATAATTTCCGCCACTGGTAGTGTGGGCAGCCAACATCTATATGGATGAGGTGCATCCAGGCAAGAAAATCGCTGATTTGTCCGAACCTGATAAGAGAATTATTAGTGCGATTAGTACCTTAACTGCCGGTATCCTGGGTGGCTTAAGTACTGATAGCAGCACCGGCCTTCTCATCGGCGCGCAGGCTGGGAAGAACGCGGTGGAGAATAACTCGCTGAGTGGTGATGCGGCGCGTGAAACAGTTAAACAGGTGACGGCCAACCTGAAAGATCAGGTCAGGGATAAACTTGGTGAAGGGACATTGTCTGCTATTGTTAACAGCATTATCGGTGCGGCGGCAGATAGCGGTGATGCGTTATTAGGTGGAGCGGATTACGGTGCTGATGCGGCGATGGCGCTCACCTCATGCGCCATGGGAGACAGTTACTGCACTCAGGCATTGAACGATCTGGCGGGTAAAAATCAGGCAGCGGCAGATACGCTGAAAGCCCTGATGAAGAGTGAAACCTGGTCAGCGGTTGCAGGACAGGTGAAAGAAGCGGCTCAAGGTAACCAGCTTGCTCTGGAAGCCACAGGTGGAATGCTGGCAGGTATTCTTCTACCAGGCAAGAAACTACCTGATGGTGTTGCTGGTAAGGCCGAGTCTATTGCTGCTGATATAGGCAAAACTGGTACTGTATTTGATTCTATAAAAGGGACCCAGCCTGTTTACCCTGGTTCTGTTATACCGAAATCTTTTGAAATGACACTACCTAACGGTCAAAAAGTGTGGGTACATGGCAATGCTACAGAACACATGGCAGAATATGCGGCATCTAAAGCCGTAACTAATACGCCAGAGGCGGTCAGACTTGCCAGCCAGACAGAACTCAGAAGTTTTCAAGCTGCGTTAGATACCGCGACAAAGAACGGTATGTCATATGGGCGTATAACAGTCGATGGTTGGCAACTGGAAATCAAACCTCCGCGTGCTGCTGGTGAGTTGCCAACAGTCATTCATGCTCGTTATCTAGGGGCAAATTAAATGGATATAGAAATTACAAGTCCGATCAATATCACATTGGACGTAATAGAACTTGATGAACATATTCCATCATTGAAGTTTAATCTGGCGATTCAAGTAGATAAATTTAGTTATAGTTTGAATGTCAGTTCCCAGGTATGGCTTGAATGCCAATGCTTTGATGAATTTATCGACAATATACGGAATGATGATATAGCCCATCTTAAAGATATGAATGGATGTTTTGAGTTGATTGTAAATCCAGTTTTAGGATGGCTTGAATGGTCATGTGCTAAAGAAGAACTGCATGGATATACCACAGTATCAAAAGGCAGAGAAAAGTTAACGGACGATGCGAAATCTGCAATATATGCAGCGTTTAATGATTATCCTAAATGGTGGTGACTGTTAGATCAGGTCTAAGCTACTACAACTAAAAGTAGCAACCCCAGCCTTGGCTGGGGGTTACTACTTCTAAGCCCTAAATCCCCACACTTCCCGCCGCCACAACCGAATAACACCGGGCGCGGCGGTCACCTCCAGTTGTTCCGCGTCAGTGATCCCAGAATCGGTGATCCAATCCCTGCCGATAATCACCTCGCCGTTCTCCCGCACCCAATCCGCCCCCAAATCTTGCCGGTCTTGGCTGGCTTCGCACAGCGCGTCCCAGGTGGTGGCGTCGGTGACGACAGTGATCCAGAGCTGGTGATGTTGGAGCGTCAGTTGCAGCGGTAAAACCGAGTTTGGCCAACGTCACGCTTTCGATCGTCAGTTCAGGGATCGGCTCAGGGGTAAAAGTGATGTTCATACATTCCCCTCCGTGGCGGGCGCGGTGCGGATAATCAACTGGCCGTGTTCGGGGGTAACAGTAACGTGCTAGCCGGTAGTAAATCCCAATGCTTCCAGCCACTTACCGCTCAGGATAAGTTTAGGCTGAGGGTGCTTTTTACCGCCACTAGGTGAATAATACACTGTATAATCATTGGCTTATGTTCTTTTTCTTCAGTTGCTGCCTGTTCTGACTTACAATCACGCTTAGCCATAGTACCTGTTGTATGATCAACTGACCCAGTTCTGTGATCACTTCGATCTTCTGCCTGGTGGTAAATCTGAGCGGCTCCAGTCATCTTTCCTTAATCGCCAGTTGTGGCCGTGGGTTCTGATTTATAAATGCATCGTACCTCCTTTATTGTTCGAATTTTCCTGTTTGTTCGTGGCAGACAATGACTTAACATAGCTATCACTTTTTTGTATGGTTTATGGGTATTCGATGCGCTACTTGGCTATTATTGTTCCCTTACTTACGTTGCTCTCTGCCTGTAGTAGCAAACCGACACCTCCTGTTGCTGCCGAGCCATCGGCGGGCCTGATACAGAGCGGTTTCTTGCTTGAGCCGCAACATGTGGGGCATTTGCAAAACGGTGATTTTGCTTATAACGCCGACACAGCCCGATTTGTTGACAAAATGGTGCGTGAACACGGTTTTGAGCCTCAACAACTGCATGATGTATTAGCCCAAACTAAAAAACTGGATTTTGTTATCCGCTTGATGGATAAACAAGCGCCATCGGCAGGCCGTCCTTCCGGCCCTAATGGTGCGTGGAACCGCTATCGCAAACAGTTTATTACCCCGGATAATGTGCAAAACGGTGTTAACTTCTGGAACCAACATCAAGAGGCGTTGCAACGCGCCTATGAGGTTTACGGCGTGCCACCAGAGATTATCGTCGGAATCATTGGGGTTGAGACTCGCTGGGGCCGGGTGATGGGTAAAACGCGCATCATTGATGCCCTGGCAACACTCTCCTTTGCTTATCCACGCCGTGCTGAGTACTTTTCTGGCGAGCTGGAAACCTTCCTGTTGATGGCTCGTGCGGAGGGTAATGATCCGCTCAGCTTGCGGGGGTCTTATGCGGGCGCGATGGGGTACGGCCAATTTATGCCATCATCATTCAAAAGCTATGCTGTTGATTTTAATGGTAACGGCCACATCAATTTATGGGATCCGGAAGATGCCATCGGCAGTGTCGCTAACTACTTCAAATCCCATGGCTGGACCAAAGGTGCGATGGTCGCGGTGCCCGCTAATGGGCAAGCGCCGTACCTTGATAATGGCTTTAAGACGAAATACCCTATCTCGATGTTATCTGCCGCAGGGCTAAGCCCGTCTGGTTCGCTAGAGGGTTATCAAGAGGCCAGCTTACTGCGTCTGGATGTCGGCACCGGTTATCAGTATTGGTACGGGTTACCCAATTTCTACACGATTACCCGCTACAACCACAGCACCCATTACGCGATGGCGGTATGGCAGCTAGGTGAGGCAGTAGGCAGGGCACGTTCAATACAGTAAATGGTGAGTGAAAGGCGTTGCCGACGGTTAGCGTCGTTATGGCAAGTAGTAAAAGGGCCACATGTTACGATGTGGCCCTTTTCTATTAGTGGTTGGTGCTTCTTACAACAGGTGTGAAATATCATCTGGATTAACGGATGGCGGCGATTTACGCCAGCCGCGAGTCAGCCACAGCAAGTAGATAAAGCCTGCCAATAGCCACAATAAGCCGACTTCAAGCGCCCGTTGCTCAAGGTGAACCCACAGCCACACCGACATGACGAATCCCATCATGGGTAATAGCCCGTACTTAAACATAGCCGCAGTACCGCGGCGTTTCTCATTGATAATAAAATGCTTTATCACACTCAAATTAACAAAGGTGAAGGCACCGAGGGCACCAAAGCTTATCATCGATACCACTAAGTTCAGGTCAAGGAACAGGGCCAGCAGCGAGATGGTGGCAACGAATAAAATGGCCCGCCACGGTGTGTGGAATTTGCGATGCAGATGGAAGAACACTTTGCGTGGTAGTACGCCTTCACGCCCCATGGCATAGAAAATACGCGACACACTGGTCTGCGCGGTCATTGCGGAGGCATAAACGCCGGTCAAATAGGTGGCCATAAAGAAGTTATACATCCACTTACCACCGACATGCTCGGAGATAATCAGGCTGGCGGTATCCTGATGTGGAATCAACAATTTCCAATCGGGATAGGCCAAATGGGCAGCATAGGAAACGGCGATAAAAATAGCACCGGCGCTGATCACCGTAAAGAGAATGGCCCGTGGCAGAGTGCGTTTGGCGTCGTGCGCCTCTTCGGCCATGGTCGCGATGGCATCAAAACCGAGGAAGGCCAAACAGAGCACTGCCGCACCAGAGAGTAACCCGGATAGGTCACCGGCATTCACCAGCAGCGGCTTCATTAACGCTTCCGGGCTTAAATCGGCCTGACTGAAAGAGAGCGCAATAAATAATATGATAAAGACCATCTGTGCTGCGATCAGCGAGAAATTAACTGAGGTGAGTAAACGCACGCCCAGAATATTAAGCAGACTGACACTGATGATAGACGCAATAATAAATACCGGAGCGGGAATAGCCGGAAATGCCTCATGCAAGAAAATGCCTAAAACTAAATAATTAAGGATTGGCAGGAACAGATAATCCAAAATTTGCGCCCAACCCACCAGAAAACCGGTTTTCCCGCCAAAACTACGCTGAACATAGGAATAGGCGGAGCCAGACAGCGGCATGGCGCTGGTCATCCGGCAATAACTGAGGGCGGTAAACAGAATGGTGGCAACAGTCACCAGATAGGCAACGGGCAAATGCCCCTGACTTAATACGGTCACCTGTCCATAGGTAGTGAATACGCCTAAAGGCACCATATAGGCAAGCCCGAAAGCGACCAGCGCGGGGGTTTTAAGCACTCTGCGCAACTGAATGTTTTGTGGCATTACCGTATCATCTCCTGGTGAGAAAAAGCACCGTTACGCTGCATTTTTATGCAGCTATAGAACATAAAGGAGCGGATTTTGACATAAGGGTCGCTGTAACGCCAATGACTTCCTTCTTAGCCTATGTTGTCGTGCTCAACTCTGCTCCTGACAGATTTGCCCCCCGCATCACCGACGTGAATCAATGATGCGGGGCATTCACTAGGCTTGATAAACCACATTACCGCCGATCAGCGTAGAGTCCACCTGTGTCTGGTAAATAGCGTTTGGCGACTGCTCAAACAGGTTATTTTTCAGAATGATAATATCGGCGAACTTCCCTGCTTCCAGTGAGCCGATATATTGCTCTTTGGCAATCATATAAGCGGCATCAATAGTGGCAGAACGTAATGTTTCAATCAGCGTCAGGTCACGATCATTATCCAGCCGTGGGCCAGCCGGATGACCGTCGAGATCCCATGCACGACGGGTCATACCCACTTGCAGGTTGTACCATTCATCTAGCCGGTCAATGGGCCAGTCACTGCCATACGCAATACGTGCGCCAGCATCAAGGAAGCGTGCTGCTGGCTCCATATGCAGGAAACGGGCCTCGCCCAACATCTCACGCTCTTCATCAATTAGTACCCCCGGTAAGCCGGCCCACTGGAAGGAAAGCACTGCTGTTGCTCCCAGTTTGGCAAAACGATCATATTGATGGGGGGCAACCAGCTCGTTATGTGCTAATCCTGGGCGGATATCTTTGCCCGGCAAGGCGGCGCGCATCTGTTCCACTGCATCCAGCACCATCTCGATGGCCCCATCACCCACGGTATGAGTGTGTGGATGAAGACCTGCGCGGGCGCACTCCAGAATCACGGCATTGACTACTGGCGCGCTAAAATAGAGGTCGCCATAGCGCTCGGTATCTTGCCAGTCAGGTTGTTGTGCTGAACCCTGGTTGGCACGATACGGCTCCAGTAATGCAGCGGTCATGGTTGGGGGTTGCAATACCCCGTCGATAAACAATTTCAGGTGATCGACGGCGAAACTCGGTGCGGGTGTCCATGCGTGGCTTCCCCATTGGTGGGCGAACTCTAGCACCTCTTGTACCACGCGAGCGGCGTCCTGTGGGCCTTGCAGGCTATCAGGGGTCACTTCTTTAGCACCCAGTACCCGTAAGGTTAATGCGTCACGTTCATGCAAGCGACGGAAAGCCAGTAACTGTTCGGCAAAAACACGAGTATCCATCACGGTAGTGACACCTTGCGCATTAAGTACTTGCTGCACATGGGCCGCAATTTGCACATTCTTTTCCGCTGTGGCGGAGGGGATACTGTCAAAGGCGCGCATGGCGGGCGCATCTTCCAAAATACCGGTCAATTTACCGTGGGTATCGCGGGCAATTTTGCCATCTGGCGGTACTGGGGTGTGTTCATCAATACCCAGCAATTCCAGCGCGCGGCTGTTGGCCGCCAGCGTGTGGCAGTCATTGGAGAACAATGCGATTGGACGGCAGGTATTGAGCGAATCCAAGGCCTTTCGGCTCATATCAGCGCCGACGGGTGTCATCGCCTGACGCTGCCAGGCGCGCACGGTCAGCCAGTCATTTTCACCGTTAAAAGGATCGCTATCGAGGTGTTGCTGGATAATATCCAGTGTCTGTTCAACACTTAGCGCAGCGTAATTGAGGTTACAACCAATCAGTTGTTTCCCGCCCCAAAACGGGTGCATATGGCTGTCAATCAGGCCGGGCATCATAAACTTACCCGCCAGATCGATAAGTTGAGTATGCGCGCTAGCGAATTGCTGTTTGATCTCCTCACCGCCCGTGGCCAGAATATAGCCCTGGCCGATGGCGATGGCACTGCAAACCGTATTATCAGCATCTGCCGTATAAATTGTGCCGTTGTAATAAATACTGTCGGCGACAGGAGTCTGTTTAGTCATGTTATGTACTTTATAATATGTCCCTTCTTCCTTGACGTTAGCTGCTCCCGGCATGTTTATCACCTGAATTGCTAACCTCTGTCAGCTCATCGGGATTGGTTGCTGTGCTGCCACGCCAATGACGTTGGGGATTTGAGGAATCAGATAATCATTATAGCCTGTCCTATCAGGGAAAACTCTCTGAGTTAAGTACCGGCCAAGGTGAGAATCTATTAATGGTTTTTCAATAACTCGCTTCTCATCATTGCGGCCAGATGGCGCAAGATTTCTGCTTCTGAAAAACCTAACTCGGTAAACTGGGTTAGACCATCCAGACCGCACACCAGCCCGATCAGCCGCCAGGCAACATCACTGGCATTGATATCTGAGCGAAATTCATCGCAGGTAATGCCGGTATGGATCACCGCCACGGTAGCCGCATGCCAGTCTGACATCGACGCCGCATAGGCTTCCTTAATAAGTTCATCGCGCTCGGCTAGCATTGAAATTTCATTCCACAACCGGGTTTCTCTTCGGCCGGCTTCATCTTGTGGATAGCCCAACACTTGCTGTATCCGTTCAACGGCAGGTAAGTTTTGACTGTTTAGCGCAAAAGCAGATAACGACTGTTTAACTAAGAGTAGAAAAGCATCTGCGCGTAGTCGTGAGACTGATGTGAAATGGTGATGAACTTGCCCAACAGCCACGCCGGCTTCGCTGGCAACACGACGTACAGTGGTTGCCGCCATCCCTTCACTTATCGCGACACGCATCGCAGCCTGCAAAAGGGTGTCGTGGCGTTCCTCACGGTTCAAATAGGCCAAAGAGACTCCTTATCTGACTTATTAGTGTTTCAGCCATTATGTGATGAATTGGACGCTAGTTCAACTTTCCGCTATTATTGACATATTGAACAGGTGTTCAACATTAATATATGCCTTATTTGAGCGTTTTGTATGTCTAAAAAGTGGATGATTTTCTACGTTATTATTCTGATGTATCTCCCAGTTTCTATTGATGCAACTGTATTACATGTGGCCGCCCCACGGCTGGGTATTGCACTGTCAGCCACGGGCAGTGAATTGCTGTGGATTATTGATATTTACTCACTGGTTATGGCCTGTTTGCTGCTGCCAATGGGGGCGCTGGGGGATCGCATCGGTTTCAAACGGTTGGCGTTGTTGGGGTCGGTACTGTTCGGGCTTGCTTCACTGGCGGCGGCTTTTGCACCATCGGTTGCCGCGCTCATTGCGGCACGCGCTTTCTTGGCGATAGGTGCGGCGATGATCCTGCCGGCAACCTTGTCGGCGGTGCGCCATATCTTTACCGATGAACGAGAAAGGGCATTGGCGCTGGGGATATGGGTTGCCATCGGAACGACGGGTGCCGCGATGGGGCCACTGGTTGGTGGATTATTGATGGAATATTTCTACTGGGGTTCAGTCTTCCTGATCAATATCCCTATTATTATTGCAGTGGTTATTGCCACGCTGCTGGTTATACCGAGCCAGCCAGTGCGGGTGGAACAGTCATGGAGATTGGCTCCGGCACTGGTATTGATTACTGCGATCCTATTGCTGGTCTATGCGGCGAAAACCGGGCTGCGCGGCGGGGGAGATATGAGGGTAACTTTCCTAACCGCGTGTATCGGGGGCGCGATGCTGTTTGCTTTTGTTCGTCACCAGTTATCAACGACAGCTCCAATGATCGATTTTCGCCTGATAAGCCAGCGGGTGATCGCTGTTGGTATGGCAATGGCCATGACGGCAATGATAACGCTGGTTGGTTTTGAATTGCTGCTGACACAGGAATTGCAGTTTGTGTTAGGTAAAAGCCCACTCGAAGCGGGTATATTTCTAATGCCATTGATGATTGCCAGTGGTGTTAGCGGGCCGATATCCGGTTGGCTGGTGGCTAAATTGGGGTTACGTACCGTCGCAAGCGCGGGTATTGCATTTAGCTCATTGAGTTTTCTCGGCCTGGCCTGGACCGATTTTGCCACGCAAGTTTATCTGGCATGGGGATGGATGATAGTGCTGGGGTTCAGTATTGAAGCCTCGTTATTAGCTTCTACTGCGGCGATTATGAGTGCGGCTCCCCCGGAAAAAGCCAGTGCGGCAGGGGCGGTTGAGGGTATGGCTTATGAGCTGGGGGCGGGATTCGGGGTGGCAATATTTGGTTTGATGTTATCGCGGGCCTATACCGCGTCTATTGAATTACCAGCAGATTTACCTGCTGATCTGGTTGAGCAGGCCAGTGCTTCTATCAGTGAAACTATTCAGGTGGTCAATAGCCTTGGTGGGAATGAGCATCTACTGACCAGCGCCAAACTTGCCTTTTCTGCCTCGCATAGTTTGGTATTAGGTACTGCCAGCGCACTGTTAATTCTGCTGGCGGTGGTGGTGTGGTTTACCCTGCCGGGGAAGAAAATACGGCAATTGGGCAAACAGAGTGCCACACCTCACTGATTAGCGGGTGGTTAACACTTCATTAATTAAACAGTCATTACTCTTACTTAACTGTGTGATATACCTATTTAGGGTTTGAAACATTAGGGTTTGAAATAGGTAAGGTCTGAGCAATGACTGAGCAAACGTCCTCCGTACAACTTGATCTCGATAGCGCGGCTCAGCCTCCCATAGTGTATATCAGGGGGGATTGGGTACTGGCGCATTATCGCTTTTTGGAACCCCAAGTGGCGCAGTTGCGCGCGAATATGCCCAGTGGCGTGGTATTTGACCTCAACCAACTCGGGGCGTTAGATACCGCCGGTGCAACGTTGCTAGCTCTACTTCTGGGTGAGAATCGTGTGGCAAATTTACGCGAACTTGCGCCTAAATTGCCAGAAGAACGGCGAACCTTACTTGAAACGGTAAGCCATGTATTGCCTGACTTAGCGCCTGAGCCGTCAGAAAAACCCGCACGATTTTGGCTGGAGATGCTGGCTAACACCGGCCGTTCGGTAGATAACTTATGGCAAGATATTAAGTCACTATTGGGCTTTATTGGCCTGACGCTGGAAACCTTGCTGGGAACACTCTTTCGGCCCTCACGCTGGCGCATTACCTCATTAATTGCCAATATTCAACAGATTGGCCTCAATGCTGTACCGATCATTATGTTGCTCACCTTTTTGGTGGGGGCAGTTATCGCTTTTCTCGGTGCCACCGTACTCACTACCTTCGGCGCGGGCATTTTTACCGTCGATTTGGTGGTATTTTCTTTTTTACGTGAATTTGCGGTACTGCTTACCGCTATCCTGATGGCAGGGCGGACAGCCAGTGCTTTTACCGCTGAAATTGGCTTGATGAAAGCCAATGAAGAGATTGATGCTATCCAGACGCTGGGCTTGAATCCGGTCGAATTGCTGGTGCTACCGCGCGTCTTGGCACTATTGATTTCTCTGCCGATGCTGACCTTTATTGGTATGGTTTGTGGTATTTTTGGTGGCATGGTGGTGTGCGCCTTAACACTGGATATCTCTCCAACCATGTTTTTGTCGATTATGCAAAACAGTAATGGGTTGCAGCATTTTCTGGTGGGTATAAGCAAAGCCCCTATTTTTGCTTTCCTGATTGCTATTATTGGCTGTCTGGAGGGGTTCAAAGTGACGGGTAGCGCTGAATCTGTCGGGGTCCATACCACCACCAGTGTGGTGCATTCGATCTTTGTGGTGATTTTGCTTGATGCCGTGGCAGCGCTATTTTTCATGGAAATGGGGTGGTGAGCCAAATGACGCAAGATGCAATTATTCAAATTCGCTCTCTGGTTAACTGCTTTGGCGCACAGTGCGTGCATCAAGGGTTAAATCTTGATGTTAAGCGCGGCGAGGTTTTGGGCGTGGTTGGCGGCTCGGGTACCGGTAAATCGGTTCTGTTACGCAGTATTGTTGGGCTACGTCGTCCGACTGACGGGCAAATTCATGTTTTTGGTGAAGATTTAATGACACTGTCAGGTCAATCCCGCTCCATGGTCGAGCGCCGATTTGGCGTATTATTTCAACGAGGCGCACTGTTCAGCTCTCTAACCGTGACCGAAAACGTGGCGTTGCCATTAATAGAAAACGCCGGGTTACCCCGGGCTGAGGCTGAGCGTCTGGCTCAGGTTAAACTGGCACTGGCCGGGTTACCGCCGGGCACTGGCAGTAAGTATCCGGCATCACTGTCGGGTGGCATGGTCAAACGTGTTGCGTTAGCCCGTGCCTTGGCGCTGGACCCAGATATTCTGTTTCTTGATGAACCGACAGCGGGCCTTGATCCCATCGGTGCGGCGGCGTTCGACAGTTTGATCCGCACCCTGCGGGATGCCCTCAATCTGACGGTATTTTTGGTAACTCACGATCTGGATACGCTGTATACGTTGTGTGATCGTGTGGCGGTGCTTTCGCAGAAAAAAGTGCTGGTGGTTGATACTCTGGATAAAGTTGCGGCGACTGATGATGCCTGGATTCAGGCGTATTTTCATGGCCCACGAGGCCGGGCTGCTTATCAGGCAGCGGCAATTAACAGTGGAGAGAGGTGGTAATATGGAAACCCGTGCTCATCATGTTGTTATTGGTTTGTTCACTCTTATTGTGGTGAGTGCCGCGCTGCTGTTTTGCCTATGGCTGACAAATTCCGGTTCTGACCGCCAGTTCAGATTGTACGATATCGTTTTCAATGAACCGGTGAGTGGCCTGTCACAGGGCAGCACCGTTCAGTACAGCGGGATTCGAGTCGGTGAGGTGACACAATTGCGGTTGGACCGAGAGAATCCTAATAAGGTTTGGGCACGTATCCGCGTCTCTGCATCTACTCCGATACGCGAGGATACTCAAGCCCGCCTGACAGTTGCGGGTATTACCGGCACTTCAAATATTCAATTCAGCAGTGGCAGCCAGGACAGCCCGTTGTTGGAAGGCAAAGATGGCGATGTTCCTATCATTATTGCCACCCCTTCGCCGATGAGTCAGTTACTGGCTAACGGTGAGAATTTCATGACCAATGCGAATGAAGTGTTGGTGCGCTTGAACCAGCTGCTGGCACCGGATAACCAGCAGCGCCTGATAACGACACTGGATAATCTCGCGCTGGTCACTCAAACCGTGGCTGATCAACGTGGCGATCTTCGTACCCTGTTACAGCAGTTGGCGCAGGCCAGTAAACAGGCTAATGAGACACTGGCCCAAACTAATCGCCTGCTGCGTAATGCTAACGGCTTAATGGATGGGCAGGGGAAACAACTGGTCAATGATGCCGCCAAGACCATGGCATCGTTGCAAAATACCAGTACCATCCTCAATAAATTGGTGAATGAAAATAAAACCTCACTCAATAACGGGATGCAAGGGATGAATGAGCTGGGGCCGGCTGTGGATGAGCTGCGCAGAACATTAGCGACATTACGTGCCGCCGTTTCTCGTTTGGAAGAAAACCCAGCGGCCTTGTTGCGCGGCCGTGAAAGAACACAGGAGTTTACGCCTTAATGCTCTCTCTTAATCTAATGCGCTATGCAGGCCGCCGTGTGTGGCTATTGATGATATCTGGCGGGGCGATACTGCTCTCTGCCTGTACCATTTTACCCTCGGCCCCCGTATCACAAGTTTATCTTCTGCCGGTGCCACCAGCAGTGAGTGCGCCGCGCGCGCAGACAGTAAACTGGTCATTACGGGTTTCACAACCGGCGACGAACCAGTTTCTTAATAGCTCACGCATAGCGGTGCAGCCTCAGGGCCAGGAGATTGCAGTTTATAAAAACTCTCGTTGGAGTGATTCAGCGCCGATTCTGGTGCGCAATCGTCTTATTCAGGCGTTCCGTAGTGATGGACGAATCCGCGCAGTCAGTAGCGATGATGACAGCCTACAGGCTGATGTGGAGTTGAGTGGTGATTTGTCTGCGTTCCAAGGGGTATATCATGTTGGTAGCAGCGAAGTGCTGATCCGCTTTGATGCCCGGCTGGTAAGAATTTCGGACCGTAGGATTATTGCGACCCGCCAGTTTGAAATTCGCCAACCGATAACAGGTAGCGAGATGAATGAGGTGATTCAGGCCTTTGGCCTGGCCAGTGACCAGTTAGCCACCCAAGTGCTCAACTGGACCATGCAGCAGTCTCCTCAGTAGCACGGGTTATCAAACTAGGACAGGTTGAAGCGAGAATATCGTGATAGCTTAGGTTTTATTTTAGGCGAGTTGGCAGTAGCTAACTCGCCTTTTTAATCGGCGGTTTATGGATTCAGAGAAAGAATCTCGCCCAAGGGGGAAAATATTCTCTTTATTGTTTTGTGACTAGTATCTCATTGGGTGTGGTACTTATGGTAAGTAAATTATTTAACTTGTTGTATTTCATGTATTTTTAATTAAATTTATCTGTATTTTAATTTTTCATTAAAGAGAATAATATTCTCCAGCTATTAAAAACAACAGGAAAATATGAAAAGTATTTCTCCCATTAAAACCATAAGATAAAAATAAATAAAATCACTGATTAATTATTTCAAATGCAAAAAATTACGCATCAACAGTTGCTCGATTGGTTGAGAAAAGAAGTAAAACTTTCATTAGGTTGTACTGAACCTATTGCTATTGCGTATGCTGCTGCGGTGGCTGCCAAATATCTCAACGCACCGATATTAAAAATAACGGGGGAGATATCGGAGAATCTGTATAAAAATGCGATGGGGGTCACTATCCCGGGAACAACTTATTGCGGAGTGACTCTTGCGGCGGCGATAGGGGCTATTGGCGGTAACGCGGATGCCGATTTAGAAGTATTGAAAGACATTACTGCGGCACAAATTACCCAAGCTTATATGTTCAATGAATCAGGTAAAGTGTGTTTAAACGCAGTAGATGCTGCGGACTTTATTTTTATTGATATTACGTTATATAGCCTTGATGAACACTGCCGGGTTGTGATTCAAGGTGGCCATACCAATGTCACGCAAGTATATATTAATAATATAAAACAAATATTAGCCCGAGACTTAATCACCGACAATGAAAAGGGCGCACTACCCGAATTTTCACTTAACGACGCATTTAAATTTGTGACCGATGTTGGTGCTAAAGATATTATGTTTATGTTGAAAAGTGCTGAGATTAATACTGCGCTTTCTGATGAGGGGCAAAGGAAGAGCTATGGTTTGAACGTGAGTGGGGCGCTGTCGCAGGCCAGGAAAAACGGCTTTATCAGCACTGACTTACTGAGCCAAATGTTGATCAACACCACTGCGGCGTCAGATGCCCGTATGGGAGGCGCACCCTTACCCGCGATGTCAAATTATGGCTCAGGTAATCAAGGGATTACCGTGACAATGCCGGTAGTGACACTTGCCAGACATCTAAATACCGATGATGAAACCCTGGCCAGGGCATTAGCATTGGCTCATTTGGCTGCAATTTCAATTCATATGCGTTATACCCGATTGTCTGCATTGTGTGCGGCTTCAACGGCAGCAATGGGCGCAGCGGCAGGTATGAGTTGGTTATTGACCCAAGATTTTCAGACTATCTCCTACGCGGTCAGTAATATGATCAGTGATATCAGTGGGATTATTTGTGATGGTGCATCAAATAGTTGTGCGATGAAAGTGTCTACTGCCACCGCCTGCGCATTTAAGTCGGTGTTGATGGCGCAACAAAATAGCGTTGCAGGGGAGCGTGATGGCATTGTTTCTTGTAATGTTGAAGGTTCTATCAACAATTTATGTAAATTAGTGTTATCGCCGATGAGGCAAACAGATAAAGAAATTATCAGTATAATGACACGTAAATAAATATTACGGTTTAACTGCGTGGCCTAACGTCATTATTAATAATGATCGGTGGGTTATCGTAAAAATTTAAAGGGACAAATAATGAATAAGTCAAAATCGATCGCGACTCTGGTTATCCATGCCGGAGATCAAGTTGACCGGGGCAATAATGCTATTTTTCCACCAATTACTACTGCCAGTTCTTTCATTCAACCCAATTTAGGCGAAGAAGGGGAGTTTTGTTATTCCCGTTGCAGTAACCCGACAAGATATGCGTATGAAACCGCCTTGGCTGAGTTAGAAGGTGGTATCTATGCCACAGCGACCGCTTCCGGTATGGCAGCAACTGCACTTATATTGGAGTTGCTACCTAAAGATTCCCATGTATTAGTAATGAAAGGGGTCTATGGCGGTACTTATCGGTTGTTTGAACGTCTGCGTAAACACACTTCAGGCACCACATTCAGTTATGTCGATCTTAACGATCTGGCGTCAGTAAATAGCCATATTCAGAAGAATACAGCTTTAATCTGGATTGAAACGCCCACTAACCCACTGTTGGAATTAGTTGATATTGAAGTGGTATGCCAGGTTGCCAAAAGCAGGGGAATAATGAGCTGCGTGGATAATACCTTTGCCAGTGCCTGGAACCAACGGCCGCTCACTTTAGGTGCTGATATTGTTATGCTCTCTACCAGTAAATATATTGGTGGGCATTCAGATTTAATTGGTGGTGCAGTTATTACCAATGTGCAGAATATTGCTGACCAACTGGATTTTTGTAAAACCACCGTTGGGGCTATTGCTTCGCCGTTTGATGCCTATTTGGCATTACGCGGCATGAAAACACTTGATGTTCGTATGGAACGTCAATGCAGTAATGCTTTAAAAATCGCGCAGTTTTTAGCACAACATTCTAAGGTACTAGATGTCCATTACCCTGGTCTGGAATCACATCCTCAATATCAATTGTGTAAAAAACAGATGCGTTCTGGCGGGGCGGTAGTCAGTATCCGATTAAAAGGCGATATAACAGCGGTGAAAACCTTTATTGCCAAGCTAAATTATTTTGTTTTAGCCGAATCACTGGGGGGCGTTGAAAGTATGGTTAACCATTCTGCTTCAATGTCGCATGGTTCTATGTCTCAAAACGAGAGGGAAAATATAGGCATATACGATACAACACTACGGCTTTCAATCGGTATCGAAGATATTAATGATTTAATAGCAGACACAGAGCAAGCCCTTTCCTTTATACAATAATTAATAGGGTAGTCATATGCATGATTATGGCGTGTGGACAATTATAACTCCACTGGTAACTATTTGTTTGGCGATTTTTACTCGGCAGGTAATATTGTCGTTATTAATGGGGATAGTTGTTGGATTTACGGTTATTAATGATCACAATCTACTTCAGGGGATCAGTGGCACTTTAAATGGAATTATTGATACATTCTCTTCTCCAGGTAATACTCGTACCGTTATTTTTATGGTGATGATTGGCGGGATCATGCGCTTAATTGTCGTGACCGGGGGCGTTCGAAGTTTAGTTCGCGCCTTAACAGAAAAAACTCAGTTTGTTACCAATAAAAAAGCAGTGCAGTTGTTGGCGATGGTGATTACGTCAATTATTTTCATTGAAAGTTCGATCAACCAACTTATTGCCGGTGCATCGACCAAAGATCTGGCAAAAAGATACGGTCTATCACCAGAGAAAATGTCTTATATTGTCCAAACCTCCTGTGTATCGGTCTGTTCTTCAGCAATGATTAATGGTTGGGGGGCGGCAATGATGGGGGTTATCGGTGTCCAGATCGCCAAAGGGTACATTGATGGACAGCCTTTTGAGATTCTGGCCAGATCGATGGTATGGAATCTGATGGCATGGTTCTCGTTGGCGTCAGTGCTGTTCTATATTTTCTCCGGGGCATCTTGGGGACCGATGAGAAAAGCTGAGGTGAATTTCACCAGCAAGCAGGATCTGCACGTTGAGAAAGAAAAAGATGAAGTCATTGATCATCCGGCGTGTAATTCATTGCTTAACTTCCTCATCCCTATCTTATCGACAGTTATTGCGGTGCCGGTTGCCCTTTATGTTACAGGGGACGGTGATTTCACTAAAGGTAGCGGCTCTATGTCGGTATATAGCGCCGTGATGTTTGGGACAACGGTTTCTTTTGTTTGGTTCTGTGGGCGACGGATCCTGAATATAGAATCCTTTTTTAAAGAGTTGTATATCGGTTACGCCAGTATGGTGAAAATCAGCTCAATAATGGTATTGGCATTTTTGATGGGGAATGTCTCTGCTGATCTCAATACCGGGCAATATATTGCTACTATCACCTCCGGTGTTATTTCTCCTGGATTCTCAATTGGCTTTATTTTTATTATCAGTGCAATTATGTCGCTAGCGACGGGGACATCATGGGGCACGTTTGCCATTATGATCCCCATAGGTGTTCAGCTTGGGGTTTCTTTGGGGATGCCAGTGGAATATATGATTGGTGCGGCCATTGCAGGTTCTATTTTTGGTGACATGACATCGCCTATCTCTGGTGATGCCATTGTGGCGTCTATGGCGACGGATTGTGACCATATTGAGCATATTCGAACACAAATGCCCTATGCCATTGCAACTGCAAGTATTGTTTTGGCAATCTATCTCTATCTCGGTTTTACGGTATAACCTGATGGCCTTCTATCTTACTGTTAGATAAGAATGATCAACGGATACCCCTCCAAATAATGCCATTATAAATATTTGTAATGGCATTATTTCTGCTTTTAACTCCTGCTATTTCCCGCTGGGAATGCTTAATTTAATGAATTCACCGCTTTTATTTCTGCTGTATTTACCTGCTTGCTTACTGTGCTTATGTCAGGTTAAGTAAAGTCCAACAATTAAACTGACCGAGTAATTATCGACTCCCGCAAAATAACTGACGGCGATTGGAAAAATATATCTTATATAAAATAAGTGTTGATTTTATGTTTCGAAATGTTTGACTATTGTTCTGTAAATTGAGCAAAAGGGAATCATTATGCTTTGGAAAAATACCAGGGAGCAGTTCGGGCGCATGACTATTGCTATCCACTGGTTAGTGGCATTTACGGTGTATGCGTTGTTTGCCCTGGGTTTATGGATGGTAACTCTGGGCTACTACGATGGCTGGTATCATCAGGCACCTGAAATACATAAAAGCATCGGAAGCATACTGTTTGCGGTGATGTTATTTCGGGTGATTTGGCGCTTTATTTCGCCGCCCCCCAAACCCTTATTGAGTTATAGCCGTTTAACTCGGGTAAGCGCGATATTGGCGCATTTGATTTTATATATTGTCCTATTTTGTATCATGTTCAGCGGTTATTTGATCTCAACAGCAGATGGGCAACCAATCAATATATTTGGTTGGTTCAATGTCCCTGCAACACTGACCAATCTACCTGACCAGGCAGATACTGCCGGAACTGTACATCTCTATTTGGCTTGGGCAGTCGTCGTGCTTTCACTGTTGCATGGACTGGCCGCGATTAAGCACCACTTTATTGATGGTGATGTAACCCTTAAGCGGATGCTGGGACGTAGCACCGATTAACCAACTGTATTATGGAGAATTAAATATGTTTAATAAGACCCTGTTGGGCCTGGCTGTAGGTGCACTGATGTTTACCGCAGGCAGTGCCGTAGCCGCCGAATATAAAATCGATAAAGAAGGGCAGCATGCCTTTATCGAATTCAGGATTAAACATTTAGGATATAGCTGGTTATACGGCAGTTTTAATGATTTTGACGGTTCTTTCACTTTTGATGAGAAAAATCCGGCCGCTGATAAAGTTAATGTGGTGATCAATACCAATAGTGTTGATACCAACCATGCAGAGCGTGACAAACATCTGCGTAGTAAAGATTTCCTGAATGTCGGTAAATTCCCACAGGCAACGTTTGAGTCGACTGACGTTAAGAAAAATGCAGAAGGCTATTCGGTCGTGGGTAACCTGACATTAAATGGTGTCACTAAGCCGGTGACATTGGAAAGCAAGTTGACTGGTCAAGGTAGTGATCCTTGGGGCGGTTATCGTGCTGGCTTTGAAGCAAATGGTACTATCAAGCTGAAAGACTTTAATATCACCACTGATTTAGGCCCGGCATCACAGGAAGTCGAACTGATTTTGTCAGTCGAAGGTGTTCGCGCCAAATAGTCAGAGCGATACCAATACCGTCGTTGTTTGACCTAAAGGAGCCTTGTGCTCCTTTTCTTTGGGTGCTACTTCGCGCTGACTTCTGGCGTTAAATGCTAAACTAATTAATCAGATATCTTTCCAATGACTATACTTAAAAAAACGAGCCGTAGCGTGCAAGCATCATTAAAAGATTGATCTGACTCACTAGTCGTATTTAATTGTTTGTGGGGTATATATGGCCAATGTTCCCAAAAAAACGCGCACTATCAAGCCTCCCTCCTATTTAGATGCCATTATTCCGATGTTGTCGTTGGTGTTACTCGTCGGCGCATCTGTCGCTCTGTTTGGCCTAAATGCCGTCAATGGACCATTACAGGTCGCGCTTATTCTTTGCACCATGATTACCGCTGTAATCATTATGAAGAATGGTCATGTATGGGAGGATATTGCCCAATCCACGCGTAAGGGAATATCAACAGTGGTTGGCGCGATATTTATCTTACTTGCTGTTGGTGCATTAATTGGGACCTGGAACATGTCGGGGACGATACCGACTTTAGTTTATTACGGCATTATTCTGATTACACCAAATTGGTTTTTCCCCATTACATTTCTTGTTTGTGTCGGGGTTTCTCTAAGTATTGGCAGCTCCTGGACAACGGCGGGAACCATTGGGGTAGGGTTGGTTGGGTTATCCAATATGATTGGTGTCTCACCAGAGATAACCGCAGGTGCCGTGATTTCTGGTGCCTATGTGGGTGATAAAATCTCGCCATTATCCGAAAGTACTGTGTTGGCCGCACAGTTGAATGGTGTTGAATTGTATCGCCATATACAGGCACAACTTTGGACCACAATTCCTGCCGCATTGGTTGCTTTGGTAGCATTCATCATATTGGGTATCAATCAACAAGCCAGCTTTGATGCCACAATTACGCACGCCGAATTAGCCCGATTTGATGAGTTATTCAACATTACGCCTTGGAATTTACTGCCACTGGTATTCTTACTTGGATTATCCGTCGGTAAAGTCCCGGCACCGTTGGCCATTATTAGCGCGGCGTTATTGGCTGGTGTGATGGCAGCATTTATTCAGCCGCAGGCCATTGCGCGCTTTATTGCTGAACCTGATACCGCGTTACCCATTGCTGCGGTGAAGGGCGTTTGGTTGGCGATGGCTAATGGTTTTCAGGAGAACTCCGGTATTCCACAGATGGATGCATTGTTGTCGCGTGGGGGAATGGACAGCATGCTGCTGACTATCTGGTTGATTATCGGTGCAGTGACATTCGGTATTATGGTGGATGACTTTGGCCTGCTTAATAAACTGGTAACCCCGATTTTGTTGCGGGCTAAAACTGTTGGGCAACTTTTTGCTTCGGCGGTTGCTACGGCCATTGGGCTTAATATCGTCGCGGGTGATCAATATATTGCTTTATTGCTGCCAACACGGTTATTCCACGGTGAATTTGCCAAACGCGGGTTAGCACCTGAAAATCTCTCACGCCTGGTGGGGGATGCCGGTATCGTCACCTCTCCGTTGATTCCCTGGAATTCTTGCGGTGCTTATATGGCGGCGGTATTGGGTGTATCCACCATGGGCTATCTGCCATTTGCGGTATTTAATATTGCCGCGCCGATAGTCACGCTAATACTGGGTATCACCGGCTATAAGGTCCGCCGTATTGTGGTTGAGAGAGCATCATCGGTGCCACCAATAGCCAGTGATCGCCGAGAGGATGGGCTATAAACACCAGCTGTTCCTTGCTATGCCCAATATACGCCCAGTGAACTGGGCGCTTTATTGATGGTTGAGCGCTAATTGGCTTAAATATGGCCCGTCACTGATTGAATCCCTGATAATCAGTTCGGACTGAAATATATTTTCAGTTGATAAATATCCTCCGTCCAGCATTGAAATTAGCCGATTAATGACGTCATTTATCATACCGCTGACGGGGTCTTTAATACTGGATAACGATGGACTTAGAAAAGGTGCAATGGGGATATTGTCGAAGCCAATAAGAGAGACCGCTTCAGGTACGCTGATCCCTGCCTGATTTAATCTTTTCATGGCACCAATTGCCATATCATCATTGCTGGCGATAATCGCACTAAATGGTTGTTGGCTGGCTAATAACGATTCTACCGCAGTTGCACCACTGAGCGGGGTCCATTTTCCTTGAATAATAAGGTTATCGCGCAGCGGAAGAGAAAATGCATTTAATGCTTCTTTATATCCAGAAAGGCGCTCAATCGCTGTTGGTGAATCCAGTGAGCCGGTGATAAATGCAATATCCTGATGGCCCCGCTCAATGAGATATTTTGTCGCATTATAACTGGACCCTTTATGATCGCAGAAAGTACAGTGGCTGTGGTTTTTTCTTAATTTTCTGTTGACCACCATAATGGGCTGCTTATATTTATCAATAATAAGATCCATATCATCCACAGTTAAAAATCGGGGATAAATTATTATTGCGTCGCAACGTAAGTCGAGCAGGAATTGGATTGCTTCTTGTTCCTCTTCCGCGCTGTGTTTCCCGTCAACCAGCACCAGTTGACGGCCATTATTCTCTAATTTTTTGGCCGCTTGAGACAGTATTTCATTAAAGTAGTTACCATTATAAAGAGTATTGGTCACCACCAAACCAATGCATTGTGATTTATTGGTCGCCAGATTTCTTGCCAGCAAGTTTGGTCGATATCCGCTCTCTTCAATCGCTTTATATACCTGCGCTTTAGTCACTTCACTGACATAGCCTTTGCCTGACAGAACACGCGAAACAGTGGCTTTCGAGACACCTGCTTTTTTTGCCACTTCTAGCATTGTAGACATAGGTCTTTCCTACCCGTTGAAAATTATTGTCATTCTATACCTTTCGCCCTCGAAACTGCACGGCTGTTAGCAATATTCACTTACCCTATGGGCGGGTAGACATGCTGTTCCAATTGGGTTCTGGCCCATGCGCTATAGACTGGCGGCTGACTGGCAATACTCAGTTCTTTAGGCTCACAACTACTGTCGTGCACAATAACACGCCTAATTAATGCTGATCGTTATCACAAAATAAGAATTTAATTACTCCATCTATTGAATTGCAGTCAGTAATTTAAGATTCTCGTGTGGAACCGGTTACCTAGTTGCCTGATAATAACTAAAAGCAAGGGTGTATCGGCAGGTAATATTTAAATAACACTATGAATATAATAGCTAATTACCATTCATGCTGGTGAGGATAGTCCCTCTTCGATGGCAAATGGTTTGCTTAGCTCGGCGTGCGTCATTACGGGGAGTTGCTACTCATGTCAAAGAATTATGCCGCAGTATCTGCATCGATAGTCGATGCCATTGGTGGGGCGAATAACATCGCGGCGGTGACCCACTGTATGACGCGTTTACGCTTTGTGCTTAACGATGATAGTGCGGTTGATCTGGCGAAGTTGAAGTCCATCACCGGTGTGCTGGGTGTGGTGCGCAATGAAAACCAGTGTCAGGTCATTATTGGTAATAACGTTTCATATGCCTATGCTGAAGTGCTAAAACTGCTGCCGGAAGGCCTGGTAGCTGAAAATACGCTGCCGCAAAAAAATAAAATAACCTTGAAACGCATCGGCGCGGGGATCCTTGATGCGCTGATTGGCACCATGTCACCTCTGATTCCTGCCATTATCGGTGGTTCAATGGTCAAACTGTTGGCCATGATTCTGGATATGACCGGTGTTTTTGGCAAAGGCTCATCGACACTGATTATTCTCAATGTCATTGGTGACGGGGCGTTCTTCTTCCTTCCGGTTATGGTTGCTGCTTCTGCCGCACTCAAATTTAAAACCAATATGTCACTGGCTATCGCCATTGCCGGGGTGTTGGTTCATCCCGCCTTTATTGATTTAATGGCCAAAGCTGCACAAGGCCAACAAGTTGAGTTTATGGGCATTTCGGTCACGGCGGTGAAGTATACCTATACCGTTATTCCGGCATTATGTATGACCTGGCTGCTGTCTTATATTGAAAGATGGGTGGATCGCATTACACCGGCGGTGACCAAAAACTTCCTTAAACCAATGTTAATTGTGCTGATTTCCGCGCCTATTGCCATCATGTTTATTGGCCCTCTGGGAATTTGGATCGGCAGCGGTATTTCTTCGTTAGTGTACACCGTTCATGACTATCTGGGCTGGCTCTCGGTAGCGATTATGGGGGCACTCTGGCCTTTATTGGTTATGACCGGCATGCACCGTGTCTTTACCCCAACCATTATTCAGACCATTGCGGAGACCGGCAAAGAGGGCATGGTTATGCCATCAGAGATTGGCGCTAATCTTTCACTGGGTGGCTCATCGTTGGCTGTCGCATGGCGAACCAAAAACCCGGAATTGCGCCAAACGGCGCTGGCTGCTGCCGCATCAGCGATTGTCGCGGGTATCTCTGAACCGGCCCTTTATGGGGTGGCATTGCGTCTTAAACGCCCGCTGATCGCCAGTCTTATTAGTGGTTTTATTTGTGGTGCAGTCGCCGGAATCGGTGGGCTGGCAAGTCATTCGATGGCGTCCCCTGGATTATTTACCAGTGTCCAGTTCTTCGATCCGGCCAATCCAATGAGTATCGTATGGGTGTTTGGTGTGATGATTCTGGCCATCGTGATTTCGTTTATTACCACGCTGTTGCTGGGTTTTGAAGATATCCCGGTTGAAAATAGCGAAAGTGATACCGCCCATTCTGCTGTTGCGCCAAGCGCAGTAAAAATTAACTAAATACGAGGTATGTAATGCCAGTATCAACATTTCCCGACGGTTTCTTATGGGGCGGCGCATTAGCCGCAAACCAGGCCGAAGGTGCTTGCTTTGAAGGTGGAAAAGGGCTGACGACGGTTGATATGATCCCTCATGGACCACACCGTTTGGCAGTAAAGCTGGGGCAGGAGAAGCGTTTTACCCTAAGAGATGATGAGTTTTATCCCAGTCATCAAGCGATCGATTTCTATCATCGTTATAAAGATGATATCGCGTTAATGGCTGAAATGGGGTTCACCGTATTTCGTACCTCAATCGCATGGAGTCGGATTTACCCTAACGGTGATGAGTTAACCCCGAATGCACAGGGCATTGCATTTTACCGCGACCTTTTCGCCGAGTGTAAAAAGTACAATATTGAGCCACTGGTGACGCTGTGCCACTTTGATGTTCCCATGCATCTGGTCACAGAATACGGCTCGTGGCGTAACCGGAAGATGGTTGATTTCTTCGCTCGTTATGCGCGCACATGTTTTACGGCGTTTGATGGATTAGTTAAGTACTGGCTCACTTTTAACGAAATTAATATCCTGCTGCACAGTCCGTTCTCTGGCGCCGGGCTGGTGTTTGAGCAACAGGAAAATCAGGAGCAAGTAAAGTATCAGGCTGCTCATCATGAGTTGCTTGCCAGTGCCTTGGCGACAAAAATTGCCCATGAGGTTAATCCGAATAATCAGGTGGGGTGCATGCTGGCGGGGGGGAACTTTTATCCGCGCACTTGTAAACCCGAGGATGTGTGGGCCGCGCTGGAGAAAGACCGTGAAAATCTGTTTTTCATTGATGTACAGGCCCGAGGTGCTTATCCGGCTTATACCAAACGGCTTTTCAGGGAGAAAGGGATTTCAATTGTTACTGAAACGGGTGACGACGAGATACTCAAGCATACAGTGGATTTTGTCTCCTTTAGTTATTATGCCTCCCGCTGTGCGTCGGCCGATATGAACGACCATAACAGCAGTGCGGCGAATATCGTAAAATCGCTGAAAAATCCTCACATTGAGGCCAGTGAATGGGGGTGGGGTATTGATCCTTTAGGTTTACGCATCACCATGAATATGATGTACGACCGCTATCAGAAACCACTATTTTTGGTTGAGAATGGGTTAGGTGCCAAGGATGAAATTAACCCGCAAGGCGAGATTGAAGATGATTATCGCATCAGTTATTTGCGTGAGCATATCAAAGCTATGGGGGAGGCCATTGTTGATGGCATTCCGGTAATGGGTTATACCTCATGGGGTTGTATTGATCTGGTTTCTGCTTCTACCGGTGAAATGAGCAAGCGCTATGGTTTTGTTTATGTTGACCGTGATGATCAGGGCAAGGGCTCTTTAGCCCGTAAGAGAAAGAAATCCTTTTATTGGTACAAAAAAGTTATTGCCAGTAACGGTGCCGATTTGGATTAAGTCATCTGCCGGGATATCGTCTATAGCCGATATCCCCAGTGGATAAATATAGTCGGGAGCGGGTCCATTTTCTCCTTATGACGTATTACCCGGCACTATCATTACTATCGTGCGGGCCTTTCTTCAGATGAATCATGAAATCGGTAAATGCGGTGCGCAGCGGTGCAAACAGCGGGTGTTTACGGTTCTCCAGCATCGTTTCTGAAAACAGTTTCAGCCCGAGAGCAAATGCTGCGGTTTTCTCTTTGCCGAAGTCTATATCTTCCCGCATTTGTAACCGTTCGATGATGCCGAGGATCTCGTCATGATTCTCGGCTTCGAACGTTAGCGGGGTTTTCTCAATAGCGTCACCTTTGCGGTCGGTCAGCGGCTCAATGGTGATGCGATAACGATATCCCGGCATCAGCTTTTCTCCTGATCTTTTTCATCAGTTGTAGCCGAAGGCGGTGCTAACTCTTTTTCAATCACTTCTACCGCCGCCAGTAGTGCGGCGTTAATGCGCAAAACCTGCTCTGGTGCGACATCAGAACGCATCATACTGCTACGTAGAATGTGGCGTAAGCGATGCATAGCATCAGAAATACCTTCTGCCAGATTCCCTTCTGGCCGGCGATTTACCTGTGCCAAGCGGGAGAAAATCACATCCACCATCTGTTGATTTTGTTGTAATTCAACTTTACCGGCATCAGTGATTTGGTAGCTTTTACGGCCATTACCGGTTGCCACTGGCGTGACAAAATCTTGCTCTTCTAGCAGGGTTAGCGTTGGGTAGATAACCCCAGGGCTTGGAACATAGAGCCCGGAGGACGCCTCTTCAATTGCCTTAATCAGCTCGTAACCGTGGCTCGGTTTTTTATCAACCAGCGCTAAGAGGACGATGCGCAAATCCCCATGTTCGAACAAGCGATGCATTTTATCACCGCGACCACGCCTGCTGCCCCTTACTGCTTCAGCGGTTATATGATGACGACCTCCGCGATGCATCCTTTCGCCACAGTGGCGCTGCCCTTCATGGTGTTCGCCGCCCTGATGATGACCACGTTTTGAAAAACCAAACATAATGACTCTCCTTTAGATATATCTAAACAATTTAGATATATCTAATTTAGATCGATATATCTAAATTGACAAGCAGAGAGTGATAAATAGTGAGTTTTATGGGTAAAAATAGAGGAGATTTGTACTCTATTTATTGATATATATGATAAATATTTATTATATGCCAGCGAGGAATAAAGTGAAGACAAAGTCCATATAGTGAGGGGAATGGGTTGGCTGGTGATGTTTTATCTGGAGTAAATGAGCTAAAAACTCTGTGTGTTTCCACTGCTGGTAGTCGTTAGGCAATTTTTGTTTTAGTGTTTCAACCTTGATTGTTCATTCTTTGTACTGAGCTTCAAAGTAGGGAGCGTAAGCAGTCTACCCAGTTCGATTCTCTGGAAAATCCATATTGTTTAGTCTTTGTCGATATCGTTGTTTTAACAGGGTTTTATAGACTTGGCGGGATGTGCTAAGAAGTGCTAATGGTGTCCCCGACTGGAATCGAACCAGTAACTAGCCCTTAGGAGGGGCTTGTTATATCCGTTTAACTACGGGGACCCGGACATTGGCAGAGTGACTGCCGCTGAAGTGTACTGCCGAGCATTATACGCATTTTTATCCAGATAATAAGCGGTTAGCTGGCTGTTTGGTTACTCTGTCACCAACTTAGAGTGATTAAGTGATAGTAATAACCGAAAAACGATGTTTATCGGCACAGTTGTAGCTATCTAGCCTTATAACTGTTTTTTTGCCGTAAGCCATTAACAACATCGAGTATCAGGCTGACGTGAGAAGTGAATAAGTTAATTTGAATAGGTTAATTAAGGACACGAGGCTGTCGCCACTCGTGTCCAGTAAACTCAGCAACCAACGGCAATCCCCCCAGAGGCTACATTTCTATTTGGGGGTAACTCATTGATTAAAATATCAACTCTTCTTAACGAACTCTGATTTCAACTTCATTGGACCAAACCCATCAATTTTACAATCGATATTGTGATCCCCTTCAACCAGGCGGATGCCTTTCACTTTGGTGCCAATTTTCAGCGTTGAAGAACTGCCTTTTACTTTTAGGTCTTTAACAACAGTTACTGAGTCACCGTCAGCCAACAAATTACCGTTGGCATCGCGCACCACCAGGTCGTCTTGGCCGGTGGCTGAAGGGCTATTTTCCGACCACTCATGACCACATTCCGGGCAATTCAGTTGTTCACCTTCTTGCCATGTAAATTCAGAACTACATTTTGGACAGTTTGGTAAATCCTGCACGTTAACCTCTTGAAATTAAATTGAATAAATATAAAAAAGTGACAAATAACAGTCTGCTATATTGATGTTCACATATTTTACACTTTTTACCGCATTAAAGAATAGCCAAGTGGCCAGTAACTCAGGTAAATAATTACGGGTGTATCGGTGTAGCTATCTTTGAATCCTGCCACGTCATGGTATTTTTTATGGTTTAGATGATATAAGGATGATTGGCTGAACTAAGGGGATTTTATTAAAAATTGTCGGTATACCCTGTTACCACCTGTTAGTGGAACAGTGATAACTGAATCCCGCTTACTTTTGCCCTAAGCGCCGATGTTGTTCAAGTTCATAGTCGATAAAAGCATTGATCATCGTCCGGTAAACTTTCTCTATGATCTCTTCTGCTAATCCCGCTTTGCTGGCTTCTGCTGTGACACGATCTATTACCATCTGCACCCGATCTGGCGCCCGTACTGCGTTCTGATCCTGCTTAAATGCGGCGGCCGCTTTTACACATTGGCTCCGTTGCGCGATTAACGCGACAATTTGCGAATCTATGCCATCAATAGCCGCTCTGATATCCTCGATCGAAGAGAAATGCATTAGTTGTACCTCTTTGCTAGTACGAAATTATCACGTTAACACAGTGGTTAAGTTGGTGCTATTCAGAGGGGGGCGGAGTGTCTTTGGCTGCCTTATCACCATTTTTCGGTTGATGGGTCATATCACTGCGGATCTGCGCATGGCTTATCAGGGCAAAAATAAAAGTACCGCCGATAATGTTGCCTGCCAATGTTGGAATCGCGAATGGATAAATAAATTGCTGCCAGGGTAATGAGCCATTAAATACCAGATAGAAGATTTCGACCGAACCAACCACAATATGGGTAAGGTCGCATAGCGCCACTAAATAGGTCATCAGGAAAATGACCCAGATCTTAGCGCCTCCTGCTGATGGCATCATCCATACCATAGTGGCAATGATCCAACCGGAAAATATGCCGTTAGCAAACATCTCAGATGGCGAATTCTCCATCACCCCTTGTGCCAGAGTGACAAATGATGCGCGGGTCGACTCATCAAACACCGGCATATGGATGAAGGAATAGGCCGCAATTCCTGTACCGATAAGGTTGCCCAGTAGTACCAACCCCCATAGGCGAAATAACAGAAGAAAGTTTTGCCCACTCGGTTTTTGCATGATGGGCAGTACCGCGGTCACGGTATTTTCGGTAAATAGCTGTTGGCGGGCCATAATGACAATAATAAAACCAAAGGTATAACCGACATTCTCCAGCAGAAAACTTGCCGGTGAGTCAGGTAGTTTTGCGTGAAAAATGCCTTTGGCAATAAGCGATGCCCCCATTGAAAGGCCGGCAGCAATGGCGGACCACAGCAGTGCAAAGCTGTCGCGCTCTAACTCTTTTTGCCCCTCGAGGCGGATCAATTCATGGATTGCGGCTGCTTTTGAGGGAAGTTCCTTCTCATTTATTTCTATCTCTTTTCCCTGCTTTTGTTCCTCACTTTCCACTTTCAATTCACCCTTATTCTGCGACAGTTTTTCATCATTCATAGGGATTTCCCAGTTGGTAGATAAATAATTGTGGTGGTTGGAACACAAAAAATAAGGGAAAGTCGACATAATAAGCGTAGTCGCTATTTATTATTCGCGGGCTAATGGTGAGTTGTTAGTGTGTCTTTGTTGGGCGGAGTAAAATAGCCATCAGAAGAGGGAGAAAAGTAACCCAACGTTAATGTTGTTGGTTTTTTCTACAGAAATTTGATCTTATACCGAATAATACCTCTATAAGGGTAGGGTCAGGGTTAGGCCCACGCTACGTAAGGATTAAGCCTTATGTTATCATTCAGTTTTCCTGAAACAACAATCCTACGGTGGAAACCAATCCTTCATGTTGGAAGCTAAAAACCTGACCTGCATCCGAGATGAGCGAAGCTTGTTCCAACAGTTAAGCTTTTGTGTGGCTGCTGGGGAGATAGTGCAGGTCGAGGGGCAAAATGGTGCAGGTAAAACCAGTCTGTTGCGGATTTTAGCCGGACTGGCCGATGCAGATGAAGGGCAGGTGAGCTGGTTGGGGGCGAATATTCGCCGAGATCGCGCTAAGTATCATCAGGATTTATTGTTTTTAGGCCATCAACCGGGGGTTAAGTCGGTACTGACGCCTTTTGAAAATCTGGCGTTTTATCAGTCGGTGTTACAAAAGGTCGATAGCGCCGCAATCTGGCAGGCTTTGTCTCAGGTCGGGTTGGTGGGTTATGAGGATTTACCGGTATCTCAATTATCGGCTGGGCAGCAACGGCGCGTGGCCTTGGCCCGTTTGTGGTTGAGCAAGGCTCCACTATGGATTCTGGATGAACCGTTGACCGCGATTGATAAGCAGGGGGTTGCTACCCTGTTAGATCTGTTTGTTGAACATGCAGCTAACGGTGGCATGGTACTGCTTACCACACATCAGGATCTGAACGGTGTTGGTCAGAGTGTGCGTAAAATCCGTTTAACCAACACGCAGGAGAATTAATGTTTATCAGCGTGTTGCGTCGTGAATTAAAAATAGCCTTTAGAAAAGGGGCAGAGATAGTTAACCCGCTCTGGTTTTTTCTGATTGTCATCACGCTGTTTCCGTTAGGGATAGGCCCAGAACCGCAATTATTGGCGCGTATTGCTCCGGGGATTGTCTGGGTGGCGGCATTGCTTGCATCGTTACTCTCTTTGGAGCGGCTATTTCGCGATGATTTCTACGATGGTTCCCTTGAACAGTTGTTGTTGTTACCCGCGCCACTGGCACTCACGGTGTTAGGCAAAGTGTGTGCTCACTGGGTCGTTACCGGATTACCCTTGCTTATTTTATCTCCGCTGGTCGCTCTCTTGCTGTCTCTTGATAGTAATACCGCGATTGCCATGGCGCTCACGCTGCTGTTGGGGACGCCAACCTTAAGTTTTATCGGGGCTATTGGTGTGGCACTGACGGTGGGGTTACGCAAGGGAGGGGTGCTGCTGAGTTTATTGGTGTTGCCGCTGTATATCCCGGTGCTGATATTTGCTACTGCGGCCATTGATGCGGCTTCTATGTCACTGCCGATTGATGGGTATCTGGCGATTTTGGGGGCAATGCTCGCGGGGAGTGTAACACTTGCGCCTTTTGCCACCGCCGCTGCATTGAGAGTGAGTGTGCACTAGCAGTTGAATGCCACTCAGAAGGTAACAATTTCTTAAAAGAAATCTGTAGTTAAAATATAATAATTTTCAGAAGCTTAAGCGCGGTAGCCAACGCAGTCAGAGCAGATTGTGCGCCGTACCCTGCGCCGGCATTGCCACTGAGTGATGCCTGTCCAATTTTACTGTGAGCAATGAAAAATGTGGAAATGGTTTCATCAATTCGCTAAACCCGAGCGGCTCTATACGCTGTGTGGTCGGTTTGTCCCGTGGCTGGGTATTGCCGCTGTGGTCTGTTTGATGGTGGGCTGGGTGTGGGGATTTGGTTTCGCCCCCTCTGATTATCAGCAAGGCAACAGTTTCCGTATCATTTACTTGCATGTCCCGGCGGCGATCTGGTCGATGGGGATCTATATGTCGATGGCGATTGCGGCACTTGTCGGCCTGGTCTGGCAAATGAAAATGTCTGATAACGTCGTCGCCGCCATGGCGCCGGTCGGCGCGGTGTTTACCTTTATTGCCTTGGTCACCGGTTCTACTTGGGGTAAACCGATGTGGGGAACCTGGTGGATTTGGGATGCGCGATTGACCTCTGAGTTAGTGTTGCTATTCCTCTATCTTGGCGTGATTGCGCTGTATAACGCATTTGACGACCGCAAGTTGGCTGGGCGGGCTGCGGGTATTTTGGTGCTGGTCGGTGTGGTCAATATTCCAATCATTCATTTCTCCGTGGTGTGGTGGAACACCTTGCATCAAGGTTCCACCAACATGCAGCAAAGCATTGATCCAAGTATGCGTTCGCCGTTGCGTTGGGCGATTTTTGGCTATTTGTTGTGCTTTATTACTCTGACATTAATGCGCCTGCGCAACTTGATTTTGCAGCAAGAGCGCCATCGCCCTTGGGTAAGCGCCTTATTGCGTAAGGAGCCACGTCTATGAATCCGGCCTTTAACTCTTGGGCGGCATTTTTCGCCATGGGCGGCTATGCCTTTTATGTCTGGCTGGCGGCGGCGGTTACTTTGCTGTCTCTGCTTAGTTTGTGGGGACATACGCTGTGGCAGCACAAACAATTATTAGCGGATATTCAGCGTCGTCAGGCGCGGGAGCTGCGCATTCGGCAGGCAAATCAGACTCAGCATTCCGCCCGTTCGCAGGAGAAACAGCAGTGAACCCACGTAGAAAAAGTCGGCTCTATCTGGCGATGGTGGTTTTGATCGGTATCGGTCTGACCACCACTCTGGTGTTGTACGCACTGCGTGCCAATATCGATCTGTTCTATACCCCTGGCGAAATCTTGCAGGGTAAAGGGGAGCGCCACGAGAAGCCGGAAATAGGTCAGCGTTTACGTATCGGCGGCATGGTGATGCCGGGGTCGGTGAAACGTGATGATAAGACGCTGGAAATGAGTTTCAAGGTTTATGATGCGCGCGGCGCAATCACCGTCACTTATACCGGCATTTTACCGGACCTGTTCCGCGAGGGGCAGGGGGTGGTAGCGCAAGGTGTATTCGCTGAGGGCAATAAGGTAAATGCGAAAGAAGTGCTGGCAAAGCATGATGAAAAATACACACCACCAGAAGTGAAAGAGGCGATGAAGGAAAACCACACCCGCCCAGCGGAGGCTTACAGTAGCACTAAGCGTGAGGGTAATGCCTCATGATGCCTGAAATGGGGAGTTTTCTGTTATGCCTGGCACTGGCTATCTCGCTATTGCTGAGTTTGTATCCGCAATGGGGCGCTGCGCGTCAAGATGCCCGTATGATGGCGGTTGGCAGACCCTTGACGTACGGTATGTTCGCTACCATCGCGCTGTCATTTATATGTCTGGTGTATGCGTTTGTGGTGAATGATTTCACTGTCTCCTATGTGGCGGCGAACTCAAATTCACACCTGCCAGTTTATTATCGTATTGCGGCGACCTGGGGCGCACATGAGGGATCGCTGCTGCTGTGGGTGTTGCTGCTAAGTTGCTGGTCGCTGGCCGTTGCGCTCTTTAGCCGTTCAATGCCGGATGATGCGGTAGCCCGAGTGCTGTCGGTGCTGGGGATGATTACCGGCGGTTTCCTGCTGTTTATTATTCTGACGTCAAATCCGTTTACCCGCACCTTGCCGGACTTCCCAATTGACGGTAATGATTTAAATCCGTTGTTGCAGGATGTCGGGTTGATTTTCCATCCGCCACTGCTTTATATGGGTTATGTGGGGTTCTCGGTAGCTTTTGCTTTCGCGATAGCTTCCTTAATGGCTGGCCGACTTGATAGTGCTTGGGCGCGCTGGTCACGGCCGTGGACTCAAGCGGCATGGGTGTTCCTGACCATGGGGATCGTGCTCGGTTCGGCGTGGGCCTATTATGAATTAGGCTGGGGCGGCTGGTGGTTCTGGGATCCGGTTGAGAATGCCTCGTTTATGCCTTGGCTGGCAGGTACGGCGTTAATTCACTCACTGGCGGTGACCGAAAAACGTGGCACATTCAAAGCGTGGACGGTATTGCTGGCGATTACGGCATTCTCTCTATGCCTAATGGGCACCTTCCTGGTGCGTTCCGGCGTATTGGTTTCGGTACACTCTTTTGCCTCTGATCCGGCTCGTGGCATGTTTATTCTGGCTTATCTGGTGATTGTTATCGGTGGCTCATTGCTACTGTATGCAGTTAAAGGTGCACAAGTGCGCAGCCGTACTCAGCATGAGGTGTTCTCACGCGAGACTTTCCTGCTCGGTAATAATGTGCTGCTGATTGCCGCAATGTTGGTGGTGCTTCTGGGTACTTTGTTGCCATTGGTACACAAGCAACTGGGACTGGGCAGTATTTCAATCGGCGAACCGTTCTTTAATACCATGTTTACCTGGTTGATGGCCCCAATGGCACTGCTGATGGGGATTGGGCCGTTAGTGCGTTGGCGTCGTGATGAGCCGAGTAAACTCTGGAAACGCCTCAGTGTGGCTCTGGTCATCACCTTGCTGCTGTCGATATTGATACCCTGGCTGCTGCAAGACACTATTGCCGGTATGACCGTGGTCGGTTTGATGATGTCTATCTGGGTCATTATCCTGACATTGATGGAGTTGCATGAGCGAGCAACTCACCGCCATGGTTTTTGGCGTGGTTTAACGCACTTATCTCGCAGTCATTGGGGCATGGTGTTGGGGCATTTGGGTGTGGCGGTGACGGTGATCGGTATTGCCTTTAGCCAAAATTACAGTGTTGAGCGTGATGTGCGCATGAAGGCTGGTGATAGCATCGATATTCACGATTATCACTTCGTGTTCCGCGATGTTCACGATATCAAAGGATCGAACTATACCGGCGGTGTTGGCATTATTGATGTCACCCGTCATGGTAAACCTGAAGCCACCTTACATGCGGAGAAACGTTATTACAGTGTGGCCCGTTCTATGATGACTGAAGCCGCTATTGATGGTGGCTTCAGCCGTGATCTCTACGCCGCACTGGGTGAAGAACTGGATGACGGGTCATGGGCGGTGCGCTTGTATTACAAACCCTTTGTCCGCTGGATCTGGTTCGGTGGGGTATTTATGGCTATCGGCGGCATCTTCTGCATGCTTGATCCGCGCTATCGGATGAGCAAAAAGTTAAAGCGCAGTGCTGCATCGGAGGCTGAATAATGAAATCTCACTTTTCATTCAATAAGCTGATGTTTATTCCGCTGGTACTGTTTTTACTGCTAGTTGTGGCCTTTTTAGTGCAATTGACTCGCAATGCTAATGGCGAGGATCCGACGATGTTGGAGTCTGCGCTGATTGGTAAACCGGTGCCAACGTTCAAGCTTGAATCGCTTGAGCAACCGGGGAAAACCTTTGATCAGGCAGTATTACATGATGGTAAGCCGATGTTACTTAATGTCTGGGCAACCTGGTGTCCGACCTGCCGCGCTGAGCATCAATATCTGAATAAGCTGGCGGCACAAGGCATCCGTGTGGTGGGTTTGAACTATAAAGATGATCGTGTCAAAGCGGTGCAGTGGCTCAATGCGCTGGGTAATCCTTACGCGCTGAGTTTGTATGATGGTGATGGCATGTTAGGGCTGGATCTGGGGGTTTATGGTGCGCCGGAAACTTTTCTGATCGACGGGCAGGGAATTATCCGTTATCGCCATGCCGGTGATCTGAACGATCGCGTCTGGCTGCAAGAAATTCTGCCGTTGTATAAGAAGTATCAGGGGGGCGCATGAGATTACTAAGCCTGATCTTCGGCCTTATGCTGAGTTGGAGTCTGTTTGCCGCCATCGATACCTACACCTTTAAATCTGAGGCACAAGAGCAGCAGTATCGTGAACTGACCGAACAACTGCGCTGCCCTAAATGTCAGAACAACAGCATTGCCGACTCCAATGCGATTATTGCTGCTGATATGCGCGCCAAAGTGTATGAACTGATGCAGCAGGGTAATTCCAAACAGCAAGTCATTGACTATATGGTGGCCCGCTACGGCAACTTCGTCACTTACGAGCCGCCGGTGACGGCTGCAACGCTGATTCTGTGGGTGGGGCCGGCTCTGTTTGTGCTATTTGGGGCCGTAGTGGTGATATTACGTGCACGGCGACGAGTGGAGAAAGAGACCCCACTGTCGGCGCAGGAACAGCAACGGTTACACCATCTGCTCGCCGAACATGCTCGCGGTGTGGAAAAATCGACGGTGGTGCAACACAGCATCCCGACTAAACACGCGAAGACAAACAGGAAACAACCATAATGGCTTTTTGGCTGATAGTGATCATTTTGCTGGCGGTCGCGGGTGCTTTGTTGGTTATACCTGCCATGCGGCAAGACACGGATTCACCGACGACCACCCGGGATGAATTGAACAA
The DNA here is from genome assembly GCF_052217105.1 of Yersinia sp. 2553 StPb PI. NCBI lineage: Bacteria > Pseudomonadati > Pseudomonadota > Gammaproteobacteria > Enterobacterales > Yersiniaceae > Yersinia > Yersinia sp. 2553 StPb PI. Next base: position 441,147 of record NZ_JAZGPX010000002.1, read on the forward strand.
GGCTATTTATCAGGATCGGTTATCTGAACTGGCTGAAGATGAAGCGCAAGGCGTGGTAGAACAGCGACCTGAACTGATTCAGGAACTGCAACAAAACCTGCTGACAGATATCCCCCAACAACCGGATGAGGAGATAAGCCCGATTAACCGCTGGGTGTTACTGCCCGGGGTGGTGATACTGGTGGTGGTCGCCGTGGGGTTATACCTAAAAACCGGTGGTTTGGCTCAGGTGCAGGCATGGCATCAGGTTGTTGCACAAATGCCTGAATTACGTGCCAGAGTTGCCAATGAGCGGGCGGAGCCTTTGAGTATGGAAGAGGTCGCACGTTTAGGGCTGGGCTTGCGTACTTCTTTGCAGCAAGATATTGCTAACGTCAATGATTGGATGATGCTTGGCCGGGTGGGGATGGCACTGAATAATGCCACTACCGCAACCCAAGCTTTTGCTAAAGCTTATCAGCTTGCGCCCGATAATGAAGATGTCAGACTCGGTTATGCTGAGGTGCTGACACGTTCCAACGATCCACAAGATAATCAGCTGGCAACTCAGATGTTGCGAACGATGGTTGGACAGGATCATACCAATCTGCGCGCCATGAGTTTATTAGCTTTTAATGCTTTTGAGCAGGGTGACTTTAAACAAGCCATTGGTGCATGGGAAGTTATGCTAAAATTGCTGCCTGCTGGCGATTCCCGCATAGAAGTGATAAAACGCAGTATCCAGCAAGCCAAATCACAGGCTGGGCAGGAAACAGCTACACTGGGAATAGAGGTTTCAATCTCCTCTGATGCCGCTCAGAAATTACCTCAGCAGGGAACCCTGATTATATCGGTAACCGATGGAGCAAACCCGGTACCGGTTGCCGTCAAACAACTGCCTGTGAGCCGATTCCCGTTATTAGTAACGTTGGATGACAGTAATGCAATGATGCCAGAGCGTTTGCTCTCTTCGTTGTCTCAGGTGAAAGTGCGGGCACGTCTCTCGCAAGATGGTACGGCCAATCCGCAATCGGGTGACTGGTTTGGTGAGAGCAGCGTGCAGAGTTTCGGTGGGACAGCAAAGCCACAAACAATTAATGTACAGATAAACAAACAGATCCCTTAAGCGTAAGGGGCTGGACAGAATTTCATGGAGAAGATTATGAACTACCGCCTGACTGTGCTGGCTTTTGCCACCGTGCTATTAGTAGGGTGTGCCAGTAGCTCGCCGGATCATATGGAGCAGGGCCGCTCAGATCCGCTGGAAGGTTTTAACCGGGCAATGTTCAATTTTAACTATGAGGTTCTTGATCCTTACGTGGTGCGCCCGGTAGCCGTAGTTTGGCGTGATTACGTGCCACAACCTGCACGTAACGGCACAAGTAACTTCCTGAGTAACCTTGAAGAGCCAGCCAGTATGGTCAACAGCTTCTTGGTGGGTGACCCGTATAATGGCATGAAGCACTTTAACCGCTTCTTCCTGAATACTATTTTGGGCATGGGTGGCTTGATAGATGTGGCGAGTATGGCTAACCCTAAGCTGGCTAAACAAGTCCCTCACCGCTTTGGCAGTACACTGGGCCATTATAATGTTGGTTACGGCCCGTATGTAGTGTTACCGGGCTATGGCAGCTTCACCATTCGTGAGGATGGGGGGAATGCGGCTGATTACGTTTATCCGGTGTTGAGCTATCTCACGTTCTGGATGTCGGCAGGTAAATGGATGGTAGAAGGGATTGAAACCCGTGCTCAGCTATTGGATTCCGATGGGTTGCTGCGTAACTCGTCAGATCCTTATCTGATGGTGCGCGATGCCTACTTCCAACGTCATGATTTCCTGGCGAACGGCGGGCAGTTGAAACCGGAAGTCAATTCGAATGCACAAGCTATTCAGGGTGATTTGGACAGTATCGATTCAGCCAACTGATTCTGATACCTGATTCGAATAATAAAAAAGCGCCGAAAGGCGCTTTTTTATGGGCAAAGGAATTGCCAGTATCCGCTGATTAGAACGCGTAGTTAAAGTTCACGCCGTACAGCAGTGCCGTACCTTTAGAGTCGAACTGATAAGTAGTGCCGCCCACTGCCGCTGGTGTTTTTTCAGTAATATGCACGCTTTGGCCATGCATATAGGAAATACCAACATCCACTGAGGCATCTTTGTTGAAGGCGTAGGTAGTACCCGCACTGATCCAGAAACGGTCTTGGTCTGGAATTGAGATAGTGCGGTTATCTGCCGGAACCGGGCTGTCATCGAAGGCAATACCGGTACGGAAGGTCCAATTATCATCGTGATAATAAGTGGTACCCAGCGCGATACGGTAAGCATCATGGAAGCCTTCATGTTTTTCAAACAGTGTCTGGCCATTAGTGCCGGTTGCTTTCAGTTCTTGGAACTGACTCCAACTGGTGTAGGCCATGCTGTAGTGAATGGCCCACTGTGGTGCCACTTTGTTATAGCCGGACACTTCCCAGACTTCTGGTAGGTTCAGAGTTAAAGCACCCGGGATCGTATTACCGCCAGTGCCTCTTGGTGGTGGCAGTTGGTTGCTGAAATCGCCATCAAAGTCGATTTTCACTTTTGAGCGGTAAGTGAAGCTATAACGGTTTTCCTTATCAACTTCATACAGCACGCCCGCATTCCAACCATACCCCCACTCTTTACCTTCCATACGGGTAACTTCGGTATTAGCAGGGCGACCCGATAACGGACCAACTTCACCGAGATGGCGTACAATCTTCGCATCGGCGTACACTGCATTAAAGCCCAGGCCGAAACTGAAGTTTTCATTCAGGCGATACGCGGTACTCAGGTTCAGGTTGGCGGTTTTCAGATCAGTCTGACCGCCAAGGGAACCCGCAGGATAGTCGTCATTGAATTCAGTAGCCAAACCGTAGTTTGAGGTACCAGAGGCACCAATTGCCCATTGCTCATTCAGTGGCATAATAAAGTGGATATTTGGGATCCACTCTGAAGGCGCGATGTTATTGGCATCGGTACTTCTGCCTGAAATGGGGGATGTCCCACTAATATTGACGTCAGGATCAACATAAACAAAGCCGCCAGAGAAAGAAGGGCGGTCGAACAAAGTCATTGCTGCGGGGTTACGGCTACCAACTGATGCGTTGTCGGCAACGGCGCCTTCACCAGAGAAAGAACGCCCCAATGCAGCGGCTGAATATTCATTCAACTGGAAGCCAGCCGCAGAAACGTTCGACGATATGATTGCCACTGCAGCTGCCAGAGCTGATCGGGTAAACAGGTTTTTCTGGTTCATGACCAAAACCTCATTGTTTTAATTAATGTTACACACCGTAACAAGAGAATGCGGGATTGTAGGGTCCGTTATCGGTCAGACAAAGCAGACCAGTGGCTGAAGTATAGGTCCGACCTGTGTCAGTGTTGCAAGTATGTTTTGGGATTTGTTCAGTTTTGATTGCAAAAAATAGACGCAGTTAACAAAAAACTCACAATTTAGTATCAATTATTACATTATCAATGAATGAGCATACAATTTGACTGTGACCTTTATCACTTAATAAGCCTATAAACAGTAAGTCCTAGTGCCAAGTGACCGACGGTAGTAAAATAATGACAGAGAAAATATTTTTTTTGCGCCATGCCTTTTTGTGCTATTTGCACTAACGAATTGGCAATTTGCACCTATTTTGAAATGTCCGTTGAGGAGAATTGAAGATGTCAGATGCAATTAATCGCTGTAGTGCGGAAGAAACTGCTGCCTGCTGCTGTATAGATGTTGGTACTATAATGGATAATACTGATTGCACGGCCTCTTACAGTTGTGTGTTTGACAACCGTACTGAAGCTGAAGCGATGCTGAAATCGCTGACCGAAAAAGCGCGTGCTGTTGAGTCAGAACCTTGCTTGATTGAGCATAAATTGGAAGAGAAGGACGGCGGTGTTTGTTTAACCATCGACTTTACTTTTGCCTGCCAGGCAGAAACCATGATTTTCCAGCTGGGTCTGCGTTAATTCATGCCGGTAGTCACCGCAACTCAGGTAAGTTGAACCGATCTCTAACGCGAAGCCTTTTGCTTCGCGTTTATTTTTGTCTAATTTCCTCTGTAAATTTATTGCGTTAGATTCATCATTCTTCCCCATCCCCAATTCATCTTTCCCACGATTTTGTCGCTAAAAGTTGCTCCTGCTCTCACTTTCCTGTTCTGTAGGTTTACCAAATGTAAATTTTTGGTTAAAAATAATTAGATCAGGTCAGACCTGTTATTTGTTATGCTTAACTAAAAGCCACTCTATTTATCAGGAGCGTTTATGAGTAAGCCATTACCGCTAGTGACGCGCCAGGGCGATCGCATTGCAATCGTCAGCGGCCTGCGGACCCCTTTTGCCAAGCAAGCAACTGCTTATCATGGCGTACCGGCCGTCGACTTAGGCAAAATTGTGGTCAGTGAGTTGCTGGCCAGAAGTGGCGTTGCTCCTGAGTTAATTGATCAACTCGTATTCGGTCAAGTGGTGCAGATGCCTGAAGCGCCAAATATTGCCCGTGAAATCGTGTTGGGTACCGGCATGAGTGTGCATACCGATGCTTACAGTGTCTCACGCGCGTGCGCCACCAGTTTTCAGGCGGTAGCCAATGTGGCAGAAAGTATTATTGCAGGCTCAGTCACGGTGGCGATAGCCGGTGGTGCCGATTCCTCTTCCGTGCTGCCAATTGGTGTCAGTAAAGCACTGGCGCGAACCTTGGTTGATGTTAATAAAGCGCGAACCCTCTCCCAGCGCCTGAAGTTGTTCAGCCGCTTAAAGTTACGCGATTTGCTTCCTGTTGCCCCGGCAGTGGCTGAATACTCTACCGGCTTGCGCATGGGGGATACCGCAGAGCAGATGGCAAAAACCTATGGTATCAGCCGTGAAGATCAGGATGCTCTGGCGCTACGATCGCACCAAATGGCAGCGATTGCCTGGCAGCAAGGGTTATTACACGATGAGGTGATGACGGCTTATATCCCGCCTTACCGTGATGCTATTACCGAAGATAACAATATCCGCAAAGATTCCACTATGGCGCAATATGCCAAGTTACGCCCCGCATTCGATCGCCAACATGGCAGTGTCACGGCGGCCAACAGCACCCCTTTGACGGACGGTGCCGCAGCCGTGATGATGATGAGTGAAGCGAAAGCAAAAGAGTTAGGTTTGCAACCGTTGGGTTATCTGCGCAGTTTCGCCTTTTCCGCCATCGATGTCTGGCAAGATATGCTGCTAGGCCCATCTTATGCCACGCCACTGGCACTAGACCGTGCCGGCATCACGCTGGCTGATTTGACCCTTATCGATATGCATGAAGCATTTGCGGCACAAACACTGGCTAACCTGAAAATGTTTGCCAGTGATACTTTCGCGCGTGAAAAATTGGGTCGTAGCCAGGCTATTGGTGAAGTTGATATGAGCAAATTCAACGTATTGGGTGGTTCGATTGCCTACGGTCACCCCTTTGCGGCCACAGGCGCCCGGATGATTACCCAAACATTAAATGAATTGCGTCGCCGTGGCGGAGGATTAGGGCTAACGACGGCATGTGCTGCCGGTGGGTTGGGTGCCGCGATGATTTTGGAGGTGGAGTAATGGGTCAGGAAAATTTACTTAACAGCGGTAGTGAAACAGCCTCAGGGGATAGCCGTACCCCAACCGATTCGGTCTTTACCCTCAATGTGCGGCCAGACAATATCGGTGTGATCACCATTGATGTTATTGGTGACAAAGTGAATACCTTAAAGGCTGAATTTGCAGAGCAAATTGCCGAGATACTGCAACAAGCGCAGGCTTTATCACAATTGCAGGGGCTGGTTATTATTTCTGGCAAGCCAGACTCTTTTATTGCAGGTGCTGATATCACCATGATTGCCGCTTGCCGTACCGCGCACGATGCGCGTGTATTGGCACAGAAAGGGCAATCTGTTCTAGCGCAGATCGCTGCATTCCCCATACCGGTGGTGGCTGCTATCCATGGTGCTTGCCTGGGCGGTGGTTTGGAGCTGGCGCTAGCGTGCCATAGTCGCATCTGTTCGCTAGATGACAAAACGGTACTCGGTTTGCCAGAGGTTCAACTGGGTCTGTTGCCCGGATCGGGTGGTACACAACGCTTGCCGCGGTTGATTGGTGTCAGCAAAGCACTGGATATGATTCTTACCGGCAGACAAGTCCGTGCGCGCCAGGCGCTTAAGATGGGGCTGGTGGACGATGCGGTGCCCCTCGATATCTTGTTAGATGTGGCGGTCAAACGGGCCAAAGCGGGTTGGCTCGATAGGCCAGTTTTACCTTGGCAGGAACGTCTACTTAGCGGCCCATTGGGTAAAGCATTACTGTTTAAGATTGTGCGTAAAAAAACGCTGGCGCAGACCAAGGGCCATTATCCGGCGGCGGAGCGCATTATTGATGTGGTGCGTAAAGGATTGGACTACGGTGGCCCCAGTGGTTATGAAGCGGAAGCCAGAGCCTTTGGTGATCTGGCCATGTCTCCCCAGTCATCTGCTTTGCGTAGCTTGTTCTTTGCCACAACATCACTGAAAAAGGAGACCGGTGGTACAGCGCAGCCTCGTGCTATTCATCGTGTTGGGGTCTTGGGTGGCGGTTTGATGGGGGGCGGAATTGCCAATGTAACGGCCACTCGCGCAGGCTTGCCGGTACGTATCAAAGATATTAATCCGCAAGGGATTAATCAGGCGCTAAAATACACTTGGGATGCCTTAGGCAAGCGGGTTCGCAGTAAGCGTATGCGCCCGGCTGAACGGCAGCGCCAGATGATGCTGATTTCCGGCAGCACAGATTATTGCGGTTTTGACTCGGTTGATATCGTAGTTGAAGCTGTATTTGAAGATTTATCATTGAAGCAGCAAATGGTTGCTGATATCGAACGTTTTGGCGCAGCACATACCATTTTTGCCTCCAATACCTCCTCATTGCCGATAAGCCAAATTGCTGCGCAGGCACAGCGACCAGAACAGGTGATCGGCCTGCACTACTTTAGCCCGGTAGATAAAATGCCGCTGGTTGAAGTGATTCCTCATGCAAAAACCAGCGAAGAAACTATCGCAACCACAGTAGCTTTGGCGCGTAAACAAGGTAAAACAGCTATTGTCGTGGCTGATTGCGCTGGGTTTTATGTAAACCGAATTCTGGCTCCATATATCAACGAAGCTGCTCGCTGTGTACTGGACGGTGAACCTATCGATTCTGTTGACAAAGCGTTGGTGAATTTTGGCTTCCCGGTTGGGCCGATCACACTGTTGGATGAAGTTGGTATTGATGTAGGTACCAAAATCATGCCGATTCTGGTTGAGCAACTAGGGCCGCGTTTTGCTGCACCTCCATCATTTGATGTCATCTTGAAGGATGGACGGAAAGGGCGTAAAAATGGCCGTGGCTTTTATCTCTATCCGGCAGCAACCAAAGGTATTAACTGGAAGAAAAAACAGGATAAACAAGTCGATACCAGTGTTTATGTCTTGCTGGGTGTGACGCCGAAAGCCCATATCGAGTCCTCGGTGATAGCACAGCGTTGTACCATGATGATGTTGAATGAAGCAGCACGTTGTCTGGATGAATCGATAATTCGTAACCCACGCGATGGTGATATTGGTGCTGTGTTTGGCATCGGCTTCCCGCCATTCCTCGGGGGGCCTTTCCGCTATCTGGATAGTCTGGGGGTGGAGAAGGTCGTGAAAACACTCAGATTGTTGGCACAACAATACGGCGAACGTTTTGAACCTTGCCAACTGCTGGTGAGCATGGCCGAACAGCAACAGACGTTTTACCCGCAGGAACGTAATCCAGATGAGGTGCCTGGCGAAGAGCGCTGAGTTTGCAAAAGGGTATTGCTCACGGGGCTTGGTCGCATTTTTCCACTAAACAGGCGGCCGACTAACACCTATTCTTAAGAGTGTGAGCAGGATCACCACCTGCAATTCTAAGGGATTAGGTGGCTGTACACCGGGGGCAACCCGCGCTACCTTAACCAGAATCACGTTAAGTGACTATTCGTGCCAAAATGTATTAATAGGCACTTATTGCGCAGGTGATAAAGTTTAGATTAAGCTGTTGATATGGTTATTATGTAACCATTCAAGGTTGGCTGCCGGTATGCTCGGTGTAAAAAGCAGCCATTTTCTTTACCTTAAGTTTCAGGCAAAATGCCCGGCCGCCATAGAGAGACGGCGCGTTATCGTTATGAAGTTTCTTTGCCCATGGCAAAGGTTTCGGCGGTACAGCACGCAAAGCGTTTCTGTATAGCGTTATTTTGTTAACAAAAACGGTGCAATATGCAAGTTTTCATTATGCGTCACGGTGACGCGGCCCTTGATGCAGCAAGTGATGCACAACGGCCTCTTACTCTGTGTGGTCAGGATGAGTCACGTCAGATAGCAAGCTGGCTAAGCGAGCAGTCTGTTGATATCGATCAGATTTTGGTTAGCCCTTATCTACGCGCAGCGCAAACATTAGACGTCGCGCGTGAGGTGATTACGCTACCGGCAGAGCAGGAAGTGATGCCAGAATTAACGCCGGGTGGGGATGCCGCTTTTGTCTGCTGCTATTTGCAGGCATTGGCAAAAGAAGATTGTGCCGCAGTGCTGGTCATTTCGCACTTGCCGCTGGTCGGGTATCTGGTTTCTGAGCTTTGTCCAGGGCAATGCCCACCAATGTTTGCCACCTCGGCAATCGCCTGTGTTGATCTTAATGGTGATACCGGGAAGGGGACACTTGATTGGCAGGTCAGCCCGTCACAACTGTTGGCAAAGACTTGCCACGGTTAAAACAGTGTTAGTGAATATTCAATCGGCGCGGCATCTCTGTCGCGCCTTTGTTTTTCTGTCAAACCGTATTTCGCGTCTATTCTTCTAACTCAATTAAGACCAGTAATGCCGCAGTCCCACCCCAATCTTTAGGGGCTTGATGGAATGCCAGCACATCAGGGTGCTGCGCCAGCCACAAAGGGGTTTGCTGCTTCAGAACATGTTTGCCGTGGCCATGCATCACGCAGGCACAATGCACATGCTCCCGCTTACAGGCAGCAATCAGTGCGCCCAACTCCTGTTTGGCCTGTTTCTGGGTTAATCCGTGTAAATCCAAAAACATATCGGGCGAGTAATCACCGCGCCGCAGCTTTTTAACTTCAAAATGATCAACGCCAGGCCGCACATAGCGGGTGGGACCGTCGTAATCCAACTGCGGTTGGAATTCATCGGAAAAATAATAACTGGCATCAACCTGCTCTTGCAGTAATTTTTCCGGTGCGATTCTTTTGCCCAACTTGGGCGGTGTATGCAGAACAATCGTATCTTGTTTCAGCTTCTTCGCCCCAACTATTGACTCCTTAAATAGCTGTAAATCATCAGTCGTGAGGTGATATTTATTTTTCATCATCAGTTCGTTGTACTTATTTGATTACCTCCAGTTTACCTGTTGAACGTCATCTGTCTAAATAAATGTCTATACCCGTCATATTTCAAGGTGTAGGTGTGTTGGCTGCCCTCGCTTACCCGAATCACTTACTTGTGTAAGCTCATCGGGATTATCTCGGTTGCCGCCTTCCTACGCCTCGAAATCTATTGGGTATAGGTATGTCGTCATATTTCAAGGTGTAGGTGTATTGGCTGTTCTCGCAATCAAGCGGTTATCCATACAATTTTCAATGTTAATGTGCTTTTCATTATTCGGTTATCATTCAACTGATGTATTGCTGCTGATTTGTCGCGGGCTTCATGGCAAACTAGGGGATAGATAATGATTTTTCGCACCGTTGTTGGAGAATACCTTGGACAAGATTTTCGTCGATGAAGCAGTAAATGAGCTGCACACCATTCAGGATATGCTGCGCTGGGCAGTTAGCCGGTTTAATGCGGCCAATATTTTTTATGGTCACGGTACTGATAATCCGTGGGACGAAGCAGTACAACTGGTTTTCCCAAGCCTATTTTTACCGATAGATATCCCTGAGGATATGCGCAGTGCGCGCCTGACGTCGAGCGAGCGGCACCGTATTGTCGAACGGGTGATCCGCCGGGTTAACGAGCGAATTCCGGTTGCTTATCTGACCAATAAAGCTTGGTTCTGCGGTATGGAATATTATGTTGATGAGCGTGTATTGGTGCCACGTTCACCGATAGCTGAATTGATTAATAACAGCTTTGATGGTCTGATCAGACACCAGCCTAAGCATATTCTGGATATGTGTACCGGTAGTGGTTGTATTGCTATTGCTTGTGCCTATGCCTTCCCAGACGCTGAAGTGGATGCTGTTGATATCTCTAATGATGTTCTGGCAGTAACTGAACATAATATTCAACAGCATGAGATGGAACATCAGGTCACACCGATTCGCTCTGACCTGTTCCGTGATTTACCGCCAATCAAATATGACTTGATTGTCACTAATCCACCGTATGTTGATGCCGAAGATATGGCCGACTTACCGCAGGAGTTCCGCTTCGAGCCTGAACTTGGGTTGGCTGCTGGCAGCGATGGCTTGAAACTGGCTCGCCGTATTCTGGCTTGCGCCCCGGACTTCTTGCAAGATGATGGCGTGTTGATTTGCGAAGTGGGCAACAGCATGGTGCATTTGATGGACATATATCCTGATGTGCCTTTCACCTGGCTGGAGTTCGACAACGGCGGTGATGGCGTATTTATGCTGACCAAACAGCAACTGATTGACTGCGCTCCGCATTTTAGTATGTACCGCGATTAATCGATCTCTGCTTATAAAGTCTGTCAGTGTGATAAATATCATGCTGGCAGATTGTTTATGACTAAATGGTAAGGAGCCGTGATGGCTGGCAACAGTATTGGGCAGTTTTTCCGCGTCACCACTTTTGGTGAATCTCACGGCATCGCCTTGGGGTGTATTATTGATGGCGTCCCGCCGGGCATTCCAATCACTGAAGCTGACATTCAGTTGGATCTCGACCGGCGTCGCCCGGGTACCTCACGCTATACCACTCAACGCCGCGAGCCGGATCAGGTGCGTATTTTATCTGGCGTGTTTGAGGGAGTAACCACCGGTACCAGCATCGGGTTGATGATTGAGAATACTGACCAGCGGTCACAGGATTACAGCACGATTAAAGATGTCTTCCGCCCAGGCCATGCTGACTATACCTACGAACAAAAATACGGCGTGCGTGACTATCGGGGAGGGGGCCGTTCTTCAGCCCGTGAAACCGCGATGCGTGTTGCCGCCGGTGCCATTGCTAAAAAGTATCTGGCGCAGAAATTCGGGGTGCAGGTGCGTGGCTATCTGGCACAAATTGGCGATATTAGTTGTGATTTGATTGATTGGGATTTGGTTGAACAAAATCCGTTCTTCTGTCCAGATGCCAGTAAGTTGGAGCCGCTGGATGCGCTGATGCGTGAACTGAAAAAAGCCGGTGACTCTATTGGAGCCAAAATTACCGTGGTCGCTGAACACGTGCCGGTTGGTTTGGGTGAGCCAGTATTTGACCGTTTAGATGCAGATTTGGCCCATGCGCTGATGAGTATCAATGCGGTGAAAGGGGTGGAAATCGGTGATGGTTTTGCTGTTGTTACTAAGCGTGGTAGTGAAAACCGTGATGAGATTACCCCACAAGGTTTCCAGAGCAATCATGCCGGGGGCATTTTAGGCGGCATCAGCAGCGGGCAACCGGTTGTGGCCCATATCGCCTTGAAACCGACATCCAGCATTATGGTACCAGGGCAAACCATTAACCGGCAGGGTGAGGCGGTTGAGATGGTTACCCGTGGTCGCCATGACCCTTGTGTCGGTATTCGCGCCGTCCCTATTGCTGAGGCCATGATGGCTATTGTGTTAATGGATCACTTGCTGCGCCAGCGTGCACAGTGCGGTGATGTGGTTTCCGACGTTCCGCGCTGGTAGGCACAATGAACAAATGGATTGTGGGTGCAGTGGCACTTGCCGCTACCGTAGCACTCACCGCTATAGCCCCGGTCATGGCGGCGACGCCATGGCAACAGATAGCCAACCCGGTTGCAGGTTCTCCACAGTCGATTGGTGGTTTTGCCAACGGCTGCGTTATTGGTGCAATGCCTTTGCCGCTCCAATCGGCAGATTATCAGGTGATGCGCCCGGATCAGCGCCGTTATTTCGGTCATCCTGATTTACTGAACTTTATCCACCGTCTGAGTGCGCAGGCTGAGCAACATCGCTTGGGAACGGTATTGATTGGCGATATGGCAATGCCCGCCGGTGGGCGCTTTAGTAGTGGGCATGCCAGCCATCAATCTGGTCTGGATGTGGATATCTGGTTACAACTGCCAGTACAGCGCTGGAGCCAACAGCAATTGCTGAAACCGCAACCTGTTGATTTGGTGGCAGCCGACGGCAAACGGGTCGTCCCCGCACTGTGGCAACCTCAGGTCGAGAGCCTTATCAAGTTAGCGGCTAACGATAACGAAGTGACGCGTATTTTCGTCAATCCGGCGATTAAAAAGCAACTGTGTCTGGATGCCGGAACGGATCGTAATTGGTTGCATAAAGTGCGCCCGTGGTTCGGCCATCGTGCACATATGCATGTAAGATTGCGCTGCCCGGCAGATAGCCTGGAGTGTTTGGATCAAGACACGCCTCCTGCGGGGGATGGTTGTGGTGCAGAACTGGAAAGCTGGTTCCAGCCCCATCAACCGAGTGCTAAACCGGGTAAAACCTTACCCCCACCATTGCCGCCTTCATGTCAGGCTTTGTTGGATAACCATTTTGCTGCGGAATAAACTTTGATGTTTAATAGAATCCGTTAACATCGAATAAATCTGTCAAGGCCTCGCTATTGCGGGGCTTTGTGTTTATTGGCATCTAACAACATTGATTGACAGCGAATAATAAACCGGACAAGCTACCGGATAAATAAACGGTTATCCGGTGGCCTCATGAAGTTAACTGATACCAAAGCCCGCAACGCTAAACCTCAAGAAAAAGCCTATCAATTGCAGGATGGTAACGGCCTGTACTTGGATGTGCGCCCCTCGGGTGTAAAGACATGGCGTTATCGCTACTGGATCACGCCTACAAAGGACGGACGCTACACTATCGGGAGTTACCCTGCCGTATCGTTGGCCGAAGCTCGTCGATTGCGTGAGTGGGCTAGGGAGCAGGTAAAAAACGGCATCGCCCCCAAGGAAGCCAAGGCAGTTGAGCGGGATATCGCAAAAGCTGAGAACGCCAATACATTCGAAATAGTGGCAAAAGAATGGTTGGATAAAAAAGGGGAGCATTGGGCCAAAAATTCAAAAAATCAGATCACTGGTTTTATGTATAACGATATTTTCCCCGCTATTGGCGCTATGCCTATGCGGGAAATTAACGCCTCTCATATATTAAAAATAATTAGAGACCTTGAGAGTCGGGGCGCTAAATCCGTAGCGGTTAAAGTACGGCAGTGGTGCTCTGCTGTTTTTTGCTATGGCGTAGCGACATTACGCGCAGACTCCGATCCGGCCGCGGCATTAAGGGGGGCTATTATAGTCCCTAAAACCGAACATTCTAGACCGCTCACTGGTGATGAGTTACGTGATTATTATTTGCGTCTTGATAGCTCCACCGGTAACCAAGCGACTATTATAGCGCTAAGAATCTTACCGCTAGTATTTGTTAGACAAGCTGAATTACGTTCGGCTGAATGGTCACATATTGATTTTGATAATGCGGAATGGGTTATTCCCCCGGAACTAATGAAAATGGGGCGAATGCATAGGGTGCCATTGTCGGCCCCAGTAATATCCCTGCTAAATGAATTGAAGAAAATTACGGGTAATAGGCGTTGGTTGTTCCCCAATACCAGGCTAAACAACACTTACATGGGAGCATCCACTTTAAATAGGGCTATTGTGCAGTTGGGATACGCTCGTACGGTGATAACAACTCACGATTTCCGCGCTACAGCTTCAACCAGGTTGCATGAAATGGGATATCGGCATGAAGTTATCGAGCGGCAGCTAGCACACGTTGAAAAAAACCGTGTGTCAGCCGCATACAATCACGCCGAGTACATGCCAGAGAGACGGCAGTTAATGGAAGAGTGGGGCCAGTGGGTTACTGGCCTGCTTGCTTCTGATTCTCCACAATAAGGTTATCAATCCATTCCTGAATCACCGTTGACGGCCAACGAGAGTTGCGCCCGTCTTTAACTGGTTTTGGGAATGTCCCTTCTTTGATGCGCAGGTAGATGGTTGTGCGGTCATACCCTACAGCCTTTTCTACCCGTTCAATTGTTAATAATTCACATGTAATCATAATTAGCCGCCTTGCTTATCTGCAGGGTAAAACACTGGTGAACACTCTGACGTATAGCCCGCCTGCCGGATCGCTATAGAGCACATAGCAATGGCGGCGTTGAAATGGTTCGCGGCGTTCAGATCCTCACCCTCAAGCCCTTCGATATCTATCATGGGAGGGAGCTTAACCGGCGTTTTTATTGCCGCTTGCCACCACGTCCAGCCTAAGTCTGTTCTATAACTGGCGTAACCGTTGCCGAGGCGGGTTAAATCAAGACCGCCTACGTAGTGACAACGTTTTTCAAACTGCTGACGGTTGCTCATCTGCGCATACCTCCATAACAAAATCAGTGATAGTGGCTTCACCCATTGCCGCCCACCAGTGCCAATGCCCGTAGCAATCAGCTTCGTCTTCTGCCTCAGTAACCCGCTCGAATGGTTCACCGTTCCACTTGCCTGTACATTTAAATTTCACGGCTTCACCTCCACGAAGCAATAATAGCGGCCACCGTTATGCAATTTATCAATCTCACCATCTTTGATGCCTTGCTTCATGGCCCGTCCAGCATAGATATACGAGGCTGATGTGGGGTTAATCGATGGCTCATCGCGGTACGCTTCAACAGCGCAGGCAACATGCCACCGAGAAAATCCGTATGTGACAGTCATTAAACTTTTGAGCTGTAGCATCGTTGGATTATTGGTTTTAATCATTTCCATTTTCACACCGCCCCTATCGCTTTCTGAACCACTCGAAAGCCCTTTTTACGGGGCTGATTAATCGACTTGAAACTTACCGGTGCTACCTTTGGCCTGGCTGGTGGCGCTTCATTTATCCCGTTTCGGATGCGGTACTTTGCTTTGGCTGACCAGTTAAGGTATTTCGTCCAGTCGCACCCATCGTCAACAATCACAGTGGCTCGCACTTGGGTATCATGGATATCGGCTTGCTTACCCATTAGTAGACTCCTTGATTGAGTGCTGCCTATTTGCTTCTTCACGTGCAAGGTTTCTGGCGGTGCGTTCACATTCTTTATAAACAGAGTGGGGAACATGCTTTTTCAGTTCTTGCACCAGATACTTTCTGATCAGGACGCTACGAGACAGTTTGACATTCTTCTCTCTGGACTTAAAAACAGACAACCTCTCTCTGATACGTGCGAGTAACCAAGTCCAGCGTTTGTGGGCTGCATCTGCCTTTTGCCGCCATTCTTCACTGCCGTTTGGGTTCCCACTGATATATTCTTCAATATTGTCCAGTGCGCGCGTTGCAACTGACAGAGCGCAAAGGTGATCCTCACGAGTAACCAGTGTCTCAAAATTAATATGACCTTCTGGTGTATAGAAATTCTCAGGAACAACATCTGAATAATCGTGTTTCATGCCAGCACCTCCCGTAACCAAATCACCATGCCAAACCACACAACAAAGCCAGAAACAAGCCCAATACCGCCGAGGGTGGAGAAGAACAACGTCCACATAATCAGCTCAAATACCTTCTTCATTCAGCACCTCGTCGCGCTGGTTCCAGTTGTAGATTGCCCCCTCTTTGGTGTCTGGCAGTTGTGAGGCGTTACAGCATCCGCAGTTCACGAAATGCATGTTTTCACCGCCGAGGTAGGGGATTGTCTCAACCAGACTGATGTGAGGATTGCCGCAAAACGGGCAGGGCTTCAGTGCGCCGTTAACGTTCACGTCCTCAGTGGCGGCTGGACATGATTCAGGCACAACGGAAAGCAGCATCAAATTAGTCGCTTCAATGCGATCATCTTCAATGGCATTGCGCGCGGCAGAG
Organism: Yersinia sp. 2553 StPb PI; assembly: GCF_052217105.1. NCBI lineage: Bacteria > Pseudomonadati > Pseudomonadota > Gammaproteobacteria > Enterobacterales > Yersiniaceae > Yersinia > Yersinia sp. 2553 StPb PI. The sequence goes on from NZ_JAZGPX010000002.1 coordinate 457,160, forward strand.
ATTGCAGAATCAACGTCTGATGCCGCTGTTTTAATAATGAGTGGGTGACGGCCGCCACAAGGGTAATCACCAGTGAAAGTCACGATATAGTTAATTTTTTGCATTATTTCTTCTCCCCGAAAAGTAAAGTAAGGTCGATCCCATAAACTGTTAGCCATGCACCCGCAGGCCAAGACTTCACGCTGCCATAACGTTCATCAGCGACACTTCTGGCCTCCGTGCCGTTATCCCGACACCATTTGCGAAGCGCTGCGTATTTGAATGTTTTCTTAAGACCTGTCGCGTTCTCAACTTTAGTGATCGTGGCATCCTTGGTGCTTTCACCCAGACGTTCCTCCAGCTCACGGCAGCGGCGTGTTGCTGCGCTGAGTTTTCCCATGGCTGAGGCTTCACGTTTCCGGCTAATCTGTCCTTTGGCACGAATGGCCGTATCAGCACGTTGCTTTTCAGCAATGCGGCCTTGCTCGGAATCGAGAGCCATCTGCAAGATATCCAAGCGACTGAGGTCGGGAATTGCGGCTACTGCCTGAGTGTTACCGGTTTCAAGAGTAAACCAGCGGTCGATAACGGCGGCGCGGCGTTTCACGTCATAGCCGGTAATCAGGATTTCGGTGTGTCGGCGATCGAGAAGGAACTCAGAGACGAATCCGCGACTATCGATGCAGGCAATAACGCCAGAAACTAACGTAACCTGTTGATTTTTATTATTCCTCAAATCTGAGGAATCTTTAGAAATACCGTACAGGCTATCGAGCATTTCCCATACGTCACGAATCGCATTGTCGTGGCGCTTGCCTGCCAGTTTTGCAATTTCTTTGGTACCCATCATTGGCGCACCATTTATTACCAGTTCAATTTTTTTAGCCATTTCACTTCACCTCTTTGACGTTGATGCCAATGTGTTTTGCGTACCGGCGCATGCTTCGGTTTAATGGCATTTCAACCATGCCGTCTTCACTCCGGTACTTCGCTACTGATTCCTGCACGTTGATGTATTCTCTTGCTGGATCTCGGTCTAATCGGAGCCCTTGCGCCAACGTCACTCCACAAAGGCCCTGACGGGTTTTGCTATTACGTTTCTTTCCCATGCTTATTCGCCCTCGTTGGTGGCTTGTTTCTCAGATGCCGTAACGAACTCATCAATTAACCGGTCAATAAGGGCGTGTCCGCTCTGAGTGAGGCTGCCCAGTTTTTTGATGCTGTCTTGATAGGTTCCTATTATCGATTCACCGGCTTTGGCTTTTCCGAGCGCTTCAATAATCACCAGCTCAAACATTTCTAATGCGCGAGTTAATACCTCGGGCGTTAATTCAATTGTTTGCACCATCCCTTTAGGTGACCTTTTAATTACGCAAGTGCTGCCTGTTGCCCGCTGCAATGAATCCAACTTTGCGGCTACCAGGCGGTTGCGATATCTGCCAATTAATTCAAGATTGCTCATATTCGAATTACCCTATTTTTCAGCCTTTAGGTGTGGGGAGTCCTAACCCGAAGGCCATAGTTAATATTTTGTTTTAGCGATTACTTAATTAATAAGGTTTGGTTTTCATCAGCTCAATATGCTGGCTTGACCATTTCTCATATTTCTTCTGCCATTTAAGCATTTCGCGTTGCTTGGCTAACAGGCGACGAATGCGGCGCATACAGCGATTATGGGAGGCTATATATCTTGGTGATGGTTCACCTCTTTCCCAGTGAATACAGCCATCCACTTCTTTATAAGTTTCACCAACGCGAGACTTAACACCCGCCCGTTTAAATACTTTTTCAGTCATGAAGTGAGCGAGGCGATTAATCGCAGTTTCACGGCTAAGGCATTTCTTATGGCGACCATGACGCATAACGAAATAAACAGGTTCTGGTCTTAATTGGAATGCAACCTCGACACCACCATCATCAATTAAATCGAATTCCCACTCTTCGAATCTGGCTGGGTCAACTTTTTCAATTTTCATTATTTTCATCCATCAATTTTTTAGCATTTCTGGATGATTGGGATGTCATTATTACCAACTCTTCTGTAAGGCTCCACAGCCTCGCTGCAACATCTTCATCAACTTTTCTAATTGCGTCATCAATGAGCATTGTATATAAATACCTTAATTGCTTTGCATAACGATCAGCGTTGCTAGCAGTATAAGCAAGGTATTCTATTTGCCCTTTCGGAGGGAAATTACCAAAATTTAATGGTGTAAAATTATCAGGTTCTTTGTACAAGATGTCTTTCTTGTCTTGTATGTATACACCTTCGGAAGAACCACCGGAGCCAGAGATGATACCTGGTGTGTTTTGGTTTGATGTCGATAAATTACGCATAAATTCCAGCTCCTTTATTCCTCTGTAAATAGCGTGTCTGAGTCTTAATAATACAGCCAGTTTCTTTGCAAGCATGCGTGATAGTATAATTACCCAATACATCACCGACGCTAGGGAGCGGTTCTTCAATGTATATCCCGTAAGCCTCTCTCAACTTCCAATTAGCTAATAACCAACCGTATTCAGTTTTATAGTCACTTGCCAATTTTTGGGCTACATATCGAGCTTCTTTATCAACTAAAATAATTTTCTCAGATGATGAGTTTGTAGTTGCACTTTTAATTATGATACTATTTGACTTAATCATATAACTAACCTCTCAGGTATGTGTATTTGGCTAGACTCATGTATTCGATTGGCGTCAGTACATGAGTCGTTAAACTAAGCATTCAAGTTTCTTTCTTTATAATTAGAATAACCAATAATTGAATTTTTAAACTTTTCGCATTCATCAATTATTTTTCGAGCTTGTTCATTTGCTGATTCGTAACTGTTAAAAAAATCCACAAGAACAAAGTAATTTTCAATCCGTTCATAAATGGCGTATTCAACTTCACCAACAAAACAAGTTTGAAGTTGGTAAGTTGATTTAGGGTTAAAATGTTTAGCATCAAACAAATACGACCAGTGAGATTTACTCTCACGTAATTTTTTATGAATATCCTGATGGTTAATCTCTGAGTGTTTCATCTTATCCTCAACGCATTTATGTGTGGCAGTGAGGTGATGATACCTATAGGTAATAACCAAGGTCAATACCTGTGGGTAACAAAAAATACAAATAAACATATCAGATTGAAATTAATGAATATTTAATATTTCATTGTCATTTTTTTTAGTTTTAGTGAAGGGTTTTTGATGTTGAGGTATAAAATAAACGCATTTAGCGTGTGCTCGGGGTATATAAATAAGCAAAAAAAAACCCAGCAACTGTGCCGGGTTAGTTAAGTGAATCATGGCAATTAAGGGATGTGCTCCCATTTTATGTCTACAACTACCCCAATGATTTTACAGTTACCATTGATTATGGTCGGTGGGTGGTGTGGATTCAATGCCTTGAGATATTTGCGACCCGCATCCGTCATGTATTGCTTGAAGGTTGCTTCATTCTCATTCTCTAACTTGGCTACAACTAGCTTTCCGCTGGAAACCTCTCTGTGCGGGTCAACTAGGATAATCATACCCTCAGGAACAGTGAAACCAGTCGGTGATGTCATAGAATCCCCGCGAACCCGAAGCCAAAATGATCCCTCGCTAGCATTGACTGTTGTTTCAGGCCAAATATCTATATCATCTTTTCTATATGGTTCAACCGCTTCCAACCAACTACCCGCACTTACCCAACTAATTAAAGGAAAGCTATTCATTGGTTTTGCGTGTTCAATATAGGTAACATTTGAATTTTGATGTGATGTAATACCGTCCATCCAACCCCTTGGGAGGTTGAAGGATTTCTCAATGATTTCCATCATATCGTCACCAATCCTTTTCCTCCCTGGCTTTCCTTCTGGGTAGAGCATTCGCGCCACGTATGTAGCATCACGCCCAATCCTCCGAGCTAATTCGGAAGCGTTACCATCGCAGTGGTCATCGCGCAGACTTAAAAGTCTTAAGCGTCTTTCTTCGTATTTGTCCATGCTAGCCATTTTATAAGTTTTTACCTGTTGGTAAATGCCCCGTAGGTATTGATTGTATTTATACCTACAGGTAATATCAACAAATGAATATCACTTTAAGGGCTAGTCATGGAAGCGTTAAAAACTTATTTGAATACCTTATCTACTGATCAGAAAAGGCTTTTTGCTGCTGAATGCGGAACAAGTATTAATTATCTAAGGAAGGCAATCAGCGTTGGTCAGGTAATCGGCCCAGAACTATGCGTTGCAATTGAAGAAAATAGTAATGGTGCAGTTAGCCGCCAAGATCTCAATCCTGACAATTGGCAAAAAATTTGGCCCGAACTGAGAAATTCGGAGGACGCCAGACTGAATAACTCAGGCGAAATAGCAAGCAGTAACGCAGCCAGCGTTACAAAAAGCGAATCGGAGTAACACCTCATGGCTTACGAGTGGATCAAAATTGAAGTTGTTACGCCTGATAAGCCGGAAATCTATCAACTGGCAGAGATTCTGGCTATCGATCCTGATGCTGTTTTAGGAAAGTTAATTCGCATATGGGCGTGGGCCGACCAACAAACCATCGACGGTAACGCAAGCAGTAACGCTACCAGCGTTACAAAAAGCGCGATAGACCGTATCACTTTCATGTCTGGTTTCGCCGATGCACTGCTTCAGGTCGGTTGGTTAAGGTACGACGGTACTATTCTGATATTTCCGAATTTTGAACGCCATAATGGAAAATCATCGAAAAAACGGACACTTACCAATAGGCGCGTTACAGAACACCGAGAAATGAAATCAAAAGGTAACGCAAAATGTAACGTTGAAAGCGTTACAGCAGCGTTTCAAAAAGCGTTACCAGAAGTAGAAGTAGAATTAGAAGTAGATTTAAAAGATAAAAACCTATTGTCCGAAAAATCTCGGACTGAGGGCGAAATGGAATCGGATAAATCACCTGCACAAGAAACCGACGAGGAAAAACCAGACCCAGTGGATCTGGCATTCGAGGGGATTTTCTGGATTGCAGGACTTCGCAAAGATGCCAAGGTCAAGGCCAAGTCAGCATTCAAAACCAAATACCGAGAACACAAAACTCAAACCGGTGAATCGCCCGGTCAGTTCGCAACTCAGCTAGCCGATGATATCCGGTTGCGTGTGCAGGCTAAGTCACTCGGTATCGATAAGCTTCTCCCAACCTCGTATTTGAACGGTGAGCGCTGGAAAGATGAATCACCGGCAACCCAACCAGCAAGCGATAAAACCAGAGCGCCAGCGGTGTTCCAAGGGCCAGGCGGTTACTACGTTGATTTCAACAAGATGGGCGGCTGACATGAAACGATTAGCGAAGCGATTACTGATTTTAGGATATTGCCACGGGGTGATCGGCGCTGGTTGTGTGAGTTTCTGGTTTAAACATTTGGGGTTGAATGCGTCATGAATCCAAGCGAACTGAGCGATAAGCTCTGGAACGATGTTGAGCGAGTAGTGGCCTACCTGTTACCAAATGGGAAGAAAGCCGCTAACGAATGGGTGTGCGGTTCGGTTGACGGTGAGAAGGGAAATAGCCTCAAAGTTAACATGGCTGGCAAGCGTGTCTGGTCTGATTTTTCAACTGGCGAAAGTGGCGACCTGCTTGATTTATGGTGTGCTGTGAAGAGCTGCCAGCTTCACGTTGCCATGACAGAGGCCAAGGCGATGCTGGGTATCAAAAACGACGATCACCACTTCGAAGCCAAGAAAAAAACATTCTCCAAGCCGAAAAAACTGGGATTAAAAAAGGCTGCTAACTGCTATTCCTACCTTGAAAGTCGGGGCATCAGTCGTGAAATTGCCGAGCAGTTCAAGGTAACCGATGCTGTCGTTTTCTATCAGGATGAAAAACGAGAATTACCCGCTATTGGTTTCCCGTACTTGCGTGATGGTGAGTTATTACAGGTCAAGCGGATCAGCACAGAGCGCCCCAATGGAAAGAAAATCATCATGGCCGAAGCCAACTGTGAGCCGTGTTTATTTGGTTGGCAGATGATGCCAGCAAATTCAAAGGTTGTGGTTCTCTGTGAGGGCGAAATCGACTGCATGAGTTTCTACCAGTACAGCATTCCCGCGCTTTCTGTGCCATTCGGTGGCGGGAAAGGGGCAAAGCAGGACTGGATAGAATACGAATATCACAACCTCGACAGGTTCGAAGAAATATTCCTGTGCCTGGATAACGATCAGGTTGGTCTGGAAGCTGCCAGAGAGATTGCCAGTCGATTGGGTGAGCATCGCTGCCGAATGGTTGAGTTGCCATTCAAGGATTGTAACGAGTGCTTGCAGAACGGCATCAGTGGTGACGATATTTTCCAGCGAGTGCAAAGCGCGGCATTTTTCGATCCTGAGGAATTGCACGGCGCGTCAGAGTTTAAGCAAGCCACGATGGACGCTTTCTACAAGAAAGATAGCGGATTGTTTAGCAGCCCTTGGATGCACTTAAATCAGAACTTTTCTTTCCGAGACTCTGAGTTATCACTGATCAACGGTGTTAATGGTCATGGGAAAACAGAGGTTGTAGGGCATATGGTACTTCATGCAATGGCATCAGGTATCCGTTGCTGTATCGCTTCCCTGGAGCTTAAACCGGGTAAGTTATTACAGCGCCTAACCCGCCAGGCATTGTGCCATAAAATGCCGCCCCGCGAGGATGTCGAAACTGCTTTTGAATGGTACGACGACCGGCTTTGGTTATTCAGCGTCACCGGTACCGCCAAAGCGGATCGGCTACTGGAGATTTTCGCATACGCCAGAAAGCGCTACGGCATCCAACTTTTTGTTATCGATAGCCTGATGAAGTGCGGGTTAGGTGAGGATGATTACAACGGTCAGAAAGATTTCGTAGACCGTCTCTATGATTTCAAAAACAAAAACAGTTGCCACGTCATTCTCGTTACTCACAGCCGCAAATCAGAAAGTGAAGATAAACCAACTGGAAAAATGGACGTGAAAGGGACGGGGGCTATTACCGACCTTACAGACAATCTTTTCATCATCTGGCGTAACAAAATCAGAGAGAAGGCGCTCCGCAAAATGGCAGATCACGGCCCAGCGGCATTGGATGATAAAGAGAATAAATACATTGCTCTCCCCGGCTCAATACTACTGCTGGAAAAGCAGCGGAACGGTGATGGATGGGAAGGGCAGCAACCACTTTGGCTTGATCCTGAGTCACACCAATTTCTACAAACAGAACATGAGGGACCGCTTAACTATATCGCCAACCGGTTCCAGCACGACATCGACACCGACTGGGAAATGAATAACGTATCGAGGGCTAGCTAATGGATCGTCTTATTCGCGAAATGTCTTATCTGTTCACAAAACCCCGCTTTGATGCTCTTCAGGAGAGAGCGAAGGATATTTCCATTGAGTCTTGCTGGCATGAAGAGTGCTTCGGCCTGGTGGCTGATGCCATAGAGGAATTTGTGGAAGAAACACCAGAGGATGAATGGCGTGAACATGAGAAAATTGTCATGCACTACATGGTGATGCGCGGATTATCTCTGTACGGAAATGGGGAAAAAATTACAGAAGTTCAGTGGGCGCACCCCGGCTGGATGGGGACGGCTGCAAAAGGGGATACTATTCAATGAAATTAGAATCAGCAATGAAACAGTTCAGCGCCAAGAGCCAGATGATTACGGATTCACCCCGCGCTACCTCTTCCGACTCGCTCAAGGGACCGGACCTCGCCGCTGCAATGGGAATGGTTGAGGCTCGGGCCAGTTTCGGAATGGCTGCATATCTTGGCAAGGTTGGCATTAGCAAAGAGGACCGGATCAGAACCGTCGAACAGCTTACCCAGTTTGCCATGAAGAATGCCCCGAAACATGTCGGCAAAGCATCGGGCCGCCGAATGGCTCAATGCATGGTGATTCTGGCTAAATTTGCCTACGAGGAATACAGCAGTTCAGCCGCGGCTACAACCACATGTAAACACTGCAAAGGGAAGAGGCTGATTTACAGCATTCAAAAAGTGGTTAAACACCCCGGATGCGGTGAAAAAACAGATGCATGGATAGAGGATGAGCTGGTGGGCGAATTGTGCAATGCCTGTAACGGGAAGGGGAAAATCTCCCATCGTTGCCGCTGCAATGGTACTGGTAAAGTGCGTGACCTTGAGAAATCCAAGCGGCTTGGTGTGCCAGTCGAGAAAGAGTGTGAACGCTGCTCAGGAATTGGATACAAACGGACACCATCAACAACAGCTTACAGGGCTATTACAGCGTTGCTTCCTGAACTCACCCAATCATCCTGGTCGCGCAATTGGAAGCCGTTCTATGCGTCGCTGGTGGCTAAATGCGACATTGAAGAGAGTTATGCAGAGGATGAGTTTCAGCGAATAACACGATAACGGCATGATTGGGACTAATGGCGACAAGTTTTGAATATATCGCTTGCATTTTGCATAAAGTTGGCGTAATTTCTCTAAATCATGGGCGTTTCTGTAGATGAGCGCCAAGAAAAAATAGTCAAGACCTCGCTTCGGCGGGGTTTTGTCGTTTTGTGACATATGACAACTATAAGCATGGTTATGTTTACTCTTTGTTTATAATTGCAATGTTAATTATATGTTGCTGTGATAGTTACTTTGTAACGATTGTTGGCTCAGTCGTCCTACCCGTGAAGTTAACTATCACAGCACCAAATTCAAAGCCTCGCTTAATCGCCGGGGCTTTTCTGCATGGCGGTGGTGGGGGACTTTGAAGCGTGCTTCTTGCCGGTTGCGTTGCTTCAAAGTCCCTTTTCTTTTCTACATTCGCATGGGTACTGGATTGGTTAATCCAATCGTTGTGAAACAGTATCCAGCCGAATGTGGTGAAGCGGTTAAATCCAAAATTCGCCAAGGCGGGCATCACATACCAACTTTTAAGGCTGCGCTATTGCGTGGCCTTTTTCATTTCAGCCATCCGGTCGCGCCGGTATGCGCACAACTGGATAGCAATATGGAAAACCAAAATAACCCACAGGGAAAACTTGAGAGTGCCGCGTGGTTAATTCGATGGGTAGATAGTTGGAAGAAACTGGCGATTTTGATTGTGCTGACATTGTTTAGCATTGCGAGTTATTTGGCCTATGACTACCGGCGAGAGATTACCTATTGGGCACTAGCGCATTACGGCACCCCACGCATCGATCAGACAAAAATCGATGATGAGGTTCGTAGCATGATGAGCGATACCGGTGGGGTAACAGTTTCCGTCTGGAGCTTGAACCTACAGCGTAACCAGCGCATCGCTTTATACGTTCGCATTAGAGAACAACGATTATCGAATCTTGAAGGGGTGGGAGATTTAATTTTCCGGCCTCACTCAAAACTATCAATGGCAGTTATCGACCTCCTGGATAAAAAGACGGTGTGCTACGACCTTGTGCAGTCTACGGCGATTGGCCGGGCGGCATCGGCGGCGGGTGCCACATACGTTTGCTCTGCTGCTGTCCCCCCGCAACACGGTTCAATGATAGGGCTTATTGCTGTTGGCTTCACTGAGAAGCCAGAGAATGAAGATTACGTTCGTCAGCGAATACTGCTGGCATCTGAGAGGATCATTAAATGACGACTAATTTTAGATTTAGCCAGCGCAGTGAGAATAACCTCAAGGGCGTTAACGCTAACCTGGTGAAAGTGGTTCGCCGGGCTATTGAGATTACCACTGTTGATTTTACGGTGATTGAAGGGGTGCGCACGGTAGAGCGGCAAAAGGAGCTGGTGGCCACTGGCAAGAGCCAGACCATGAACAGCCGACATATCTCCGGCAATGCGGTTGACCTGCTGCCAGTGGGTGCCGACTGGAATGATTATAAATGCTGGTTGCCGATATTGGATGCCATGTACCGCGCCGGTAAAGAGTTAGGCGTTAAGCTGCGTTTCGGTATCAGTTGGACAGATAACCCGAATGACAAGCCAGCGAAGTTCTTGGATGCCCCTCACATTGAGATACCCGCATGAAAGAAACCCTATTGAGATTGATAGCCGTCGCACTGACGATTTCAGTTTTAGTCGGTGGCGGGTATTGGTGGGGCAGTGATAGTAAAGATTCGGAATGGTCACTCAAATGGGCTGAGCGTGATAAGTCAGACAGAGACGCAGAAATAGCCGCCAGAAAGAGTGCCACCGAAAAAGAGGCCCAACTTCAGGCAGCCCAGTTAGTTGGATTAAAGGCATATCAACAAGGGGTAGTAGATGCTGAGAAAAAAGCAAAAGGCACTATTGCTGCTTACCGTGCTGGCAATATCAAGCTGCAAAAGCGTTTCGAGTGTCTCGCCACTTCAGTTGGGGATATGCCCGTTACTCCCGCCAGTGGACAGCTCACTGATGCAGCCAGAGACTGCGGATTTTCAGACGCAGATGTCGGGTTTCTTATTTCAATCGCTGAGCGAGCCGATAAGTTAGTCGAGAAGGTCACCGCGCTGCAAAAGGTTGTCACTGACGACCGCCGAATAATCAATGGTAGTAAATTCGAGTAGGTGGCATTGATGCACAAATTTCTAGCAGTGCACACAGCTTAACAGTATCTAAACGGCGTTGATGATTTATAAATAAAGTCTTGATAAGGTCACTATTTAACTGTATAAAAAAACAGGTCACCCACTAATAATTAATAATAATTCATTAATAATTAGTGGGTTAATTAAATCATAAGGATTGAAATATGAACGTTCGTTTAGCCGTATTACTTATTGCCGTTGCATCATCATTTTCTGCTGTAGCCGCTTCAGAGAGTGACATTCAGGATGCAAAAGTTATCACTGTCACTACTGATGTCGTGTCGGGTCACCTTAATATTGCTAATGGTCGTAACTGCTTGTCTGAGAATGCACAGGGAAAGCCAGCACTATTAGCCTGTGAGAGCGCAGAGAAAGTCAGCCCTGAAAAAAGTACTGTTCGTTACATCGTACTGAAAAGCGGTCAATGCCTGTCTGATGCAGGTGGCAAAACACCGGTCATGGCCGTCTGTGATTTTCAGGATAAGAAGCAACAGTGGACAGCCCTTCAAGGTATTGGTACGGATGTCCGTAATATGGCATCAAATAAGTGCCTGACGACCGCAGGGCTGGACAAGCCGGTGACGATGGCTACATGTGCTGGCCTGCCAGCTCAGAATTGGACATTACCTCAGTAAAGTAGCATTACAGGTGGCATTCATTGAGTGCCATCGATAATGCACAACCTAAGCCACTAGCCTTATAAGCTGGTGGTTTTTTATTTCCCGCGCCGGTTATCGCTGCCTGCCTGTACTAGCACTGACGTAGCTCCTTGTCCATTGAGCGTACAGGCGGAATCAATAATAACCAACCCCCCTCCGTGATAGTCAGGGCATTGGCGGCAACATCAGCCGTGGTGGAAGAAGCGATGTGACAGCCGGAGATACGGCCTGTATTGCAGTAGCCATTCAATGAGTGGTTGCGACAATACACATAAGCAATGCTACCACCTGTTGCCCACCGATCACCCTGAGCATTAACAGGTTGGTGGCATTTTACTTAGTTAAAAAATAGAAACATCGTTACGCTATAGCGCTAATAAATTTTGTTGGTTAATTTGTTATATATGAGTTTATCGACTGAGAAAGGCCCGCCACCTTGGGTAATTAAAAGGATAAGGAACAAAATATAAGAACTTTCAGGCAAATACAGTAGCCAACTATACCAAGTTATAAGATTTATACCTGTAGGTATCTGGGACAAACCGACAGTAATCAATGCCACCATACTGATTACTAATAATAATAAGCCAGATAGCCGAGAAAGAAGGCCTAGAGCAAGAAAAAGACCAACAATTAATTCAGTTGATGCAACAAATGTAGCCATTATTTCAGGGTAAGGTAATCCAGCATGAATCATTGTCTCTATCATTAACTGTCTATTTTCTAAGACTGTGATTTTGTTGAAACCAGAAGAAAAGAAGAATAGACCAAGAGTGATTCTTATTAGCGCGGTGGGATACAAAAGCAATGACTTTGAAGAATGACAGAGGCATTTTAATAAAGTAGACAAACTCATAAAAACTCCGTGTATAGGTAAAGATAAGCTGGGCTTTTGGTTACATACAATTTTAATATATCAATTGTTTAGTAAACCAATTGATAACAAAACGTTGGTGATTTGATTGATATAATGCACAACCTAAGCCACTGGCCTTATAAGTCGGTGGTTTTTCTATTTAGGGATAGACCATGGCAACTCTTAAGGATTTATCTAATCAGCTCCAGCAGATTAAAAAACAGCTCCCTTTTGCTGCTGCTCAGGCGCTAACAAGTGTTGCTCGCCAGATTGCAGCCGCTCAGAAGGTGGGTATGCAGCGCAATCTGGATAATCCGACCCCTTTCACCGTTAATTCTGTAGGCTCGTTTGGTGCCCGCAAAGACCGATTACAGGCCAAAGTATTTGTGCGTGATATTGCTGCCAGTTATCTCGAACCGTTCGAGTTCGGCGGCCAGCACAAACTCAATGGTCAGGCGCTGCTTAACCCTAAAAACATAAAGCTTAATAAGTTCGGAAACTTAGCCCGTAATAAAACGCAGCAGCTCAAAGCTAAAGAAAATGTGTTTGTAGGTGAGGTGAATGGCGTTAGTGGTTTCTTCCAGCGTAAGAAAGGGAAGAAAAGCAAAAAGGTTAAGAAGCGTCAGAAGCGCTCTCCTAACGGGGTGCATCGCGCCAGAGAGAAACAAAAAGCACCTAAGCTGCTGATTCAGTTTGGTGACGCATTGGCAGTTAAACCAACGCTTGGATACTTCGACCGAGCGAATGCAATGGCACAGGCTTTAATGCCTGGTGCGTTAAGCCTGGCAATCGAGCAGGCATTGAAGACGGCTAAATAGATGAGGTATCACAGTGAATAACGGCACAATTAAGAATGCACAAATAACATGCGAAACAGGTGGCACGGTGCTTCAGGCTGCATACTTAAACGCTGCTCAGGAAACGCTACAGCAGCTATTGGCCAGTGAGTTAACAGGAAAACAACCCTATCCCATTCTGTATAAGCAAGGCGATGTAGAACAGCGCGCCATTGAATTAGCTCAAGCTGTAGGGAGTGCTTTTACTGCGCTTGATTGCTTACCGGGTCGATTGTCTGATTTACAGTCTCGGGCAATTCGAACTGAAGAATTATCATTGAAGCTGCTTCTGACGGTTACTGCATTGTCTGATCGCATTACTCGTACCTCATTAGGCAGTGATTTTGCTGACACCAGACCCGTCCCGTCAGATCAAATTGGCCGGACTCATACCGCCGTAAGAAGAGCCGAGGAATATCTCAATAGCGCGATGTCTTGGCTCAGTGAGATAGATAAGGCCATTGATGAACCTTTCATAATTAAGGGGGGGATTACCGCCGCTGAAGTAGCAGCCATGATGGAATCCAATAGAACAATTGGGATGGATGGACACCTCAACGGCCCTCTCTATAACTTCAATCAACAGACGATAAATGGACATGATTATAAACTGAAGTTTGCTATTCCTACTGCTGATGACGTTCATAAGATTTATAACGAGGTCTTATCTGAATTTCAACATTACCCTCTGTCGCTTACTTACACTTCACTACTAGTGAACGAAGTAAATAAACGAGTGGCAAGTAAACTCGAAATGTCTTTGACATTTAACCCATCCAATACAGTGAAACCGGAATCATTATGAGTCTATATGATAACCATTATCATCCGAAAAAAAATGGGTCCCTCCTGAGAACTTTGTAATGTACGGGCATTGCGCGCCCCGTTCTGCGTCTAGCTATCAACTTTTGAAATTTGGGTAACAGGTAACAACTGAGGTAACACATGAACCAGTCAGATTTTGCCAAACTTCACAATGTCAGTCGAAAGACGGTTACGGCGTGGAAGGCGCGTGGGTGGCTGGTTTTAGCGGGTGATGACATTGATGTCGAGGCATCAAATGCCAACATTGAGCGCTTTCGGAAAACTGTTACCCGACCAGAGAAAAAAGTTGCAGGTAACACGCAGGGTAACAAAGCAGGTAACAAGACGGGTAACAGAGCCAAAGGTAACAGATCAGGTAACAGACCTGATAAAGATCCGGTGGATTCTACCGCAGACGTTGTGAAGAAAATGATTGCTGAAAGCGGCGTCGAGATGACAATCGATGAAGCCAGAGAAATGAAAGAAAACTTTCTGGCGCTGCTCACTCGGTTGGAATATGACATTAAATCAGGTCAGGTACTTCCTTACAAAGAGATGATTGAGGCGGTAGGTAGCGAATATTCACGTATGCGTACCCGCCTGATTGCCATCGCTCCCGAACATGGTCCCCGCTTGCGGGTGCTGGCCTCAACCACTAACGATGCGGAGTTTGTTGAAGCACTGCAAGAAGTGGTTTACGAGGCAATGGAGGAGCTAAGCCTTGATAACAATAACAACGGAGAGAGCAGTTGACCCAGCCGCTTGGCAAAACTTCTCCACGGAACTGCATCAACGACGCAAGAACGTAAAGCCACCCGAACCTCTATCATTGAGTGAGTGGGCCAATAAGCATGCGGTATTGTCAAAAGAGACCAGTGCACAGACTGGACGATTTCGCTCTTTTGCTTATCAGGATGGCATTATGGATGCAGTAACTGACCCACTGGTTACTCAGGTGTCCGTCATGAAATCTGCCCGAGTGGGTTACACCAAGATTTTGGATCATGTTATCGGCTATTACCTGGTACATGACCCTTCACCCATTTTAGTTGTGCAACCCCGCGTTGAAGATGCGGAGGATTACAGTAAGACTGAAATTTCTCCCATGCTTAGGGATACCCCTGTTCTCGCTGAGATATCCGGTGATCCGAAAGCCAAAAGCAGTAACCAGACCATCCTTAAAAAGCAGTTTCTCAACGGTTCTAATTTAACGCTGGTAGGGGCAAACAGCCCTGGTGGATTCCGTCGTATAACTTGTCGAATTATTGCTTTTGATGAAGTTGATGGGTATCCGATAGCGGGGGCCGGTGTTGATGGTGACCAGATAGCATTGGGTACCAAGCGTTCAGAGACATTCTGGAATAGAAAAATAATATTAGGCTCAACCCCGACGGTTAAAGGAATTAGCCGCATTGAGAAGGCTTATGCTGAAAGTGATCAGCGTAAATATTATGTTCCATGCCCTCACTGTGGTGAGTTCCAAACGCTGGAATGGGGTGGGCCAACAACGCCTTACGGAATTAAGTGGGATAAAGACTCTGACGGTAATGGATTACCCGATACCGCCTATTATGTTTGCCGCCATAACGGTTGTGTGATCCATCACAACGATAAAGCCGGAATGGTGAAAGCGGGAAGGTGGCAGGCAACTATGCCCTTTAAAGGGCATGCGGGTTTTCATATTTGGGCGGGATACAGTCTCTTCCCTAACGCGGCATGGAAGTATCTGGTTGCCGAGTGGTTGCGGGTAAAAGACGACCCTTTGATGCGCCAGACATTTATTAACCTTGTCTTGGGTGAACCCTATGAAGATCGCGGTGAAAAGGCGCTCAGTGAAAAAAGCCTGGCAGAGCGTTGTGAGGTTTATTCCGCTGAAGTCCCTGATGGTGTTGCCGTCGTCACCGCCGGTATCGATACACAAGACGGACGACTTGAGATTGAGGTGGTGGGTTGGGGCCGGAATGAAGAAAGCTGGTCTATCGCTTATGACGTTATTGAGGGGGATTTAGAAACTGACGAACCCTGGCGTCGGCTTGATGCTTACCTGAAGCAGACATGGCGGAGAGCGGACGGGCGAGGTTTTACGATTATGGCTGCCTGTCACGACTCCGGCGGGCATCATACCCAGAAAGTGTATGAGTTTTCCAAAGAGCGTATTGGACGGCGGATATGGGCGATAAAAGGCGAGTCGGCAAGAGGCGGTAAGCGTTCACCCATCTGGCCAACAAAGCGACCATCTTCTCGGTCAAAGTCTCAATTCAAGCCCATTATACTGGGTGTTAATGCTGCAAAAGACGCCATTCGTTCCCGTCTTCACATGGAGCAACCGGCGGCGGGTATCCCTTCTGCTGGGTATATGCACTACCCAGTTGAGCGTGATTTACACTATTTTAGCCAATTACTTGCAGAGCGCTCCGTTGTTAAAACGGCGGGCGGGCAACGTTATCGCGTTTGGGAATTATTGCCCGGGCGGGCAAATGAGGCATTAGATTGCCGGGTATACAGCTATGCAGCATTGAAAGGGTTGCTGCATTTTGGATTAAGTCTTAACCAATATGCTGACAGTCTTTTAAGTCATCCTGAAAAATTACTGCCTCCTTCGGACGTTACAGAAGACAAGCCCAACTTGCGTTTTCCGGGCGTCATTATTCCAGAGTCACAACCCACTACACCCAAAAGTAGAGCCAGAAGGCTGGCGTAAGGATATCCATGTTCAATGCAAACACTAGCCTACTGGCCGGTGCGATGAGTCGCGCCCAATTAGAAGAGGCATTAAACCGAGCGCAGCAAGCCTATATCGAATTATCGTCCGGCGCGAAGGGCGTTTCGTTCTCCTATGCGCAAGGGGATGGCACCCGATCGGTTACCTATCAGCAAACAGATATTGGGATACTCATGGGGTTAATTCAGCTTCTTCAGGCTCAGCTAGGCATCGTTAAGCGTCCACGCAGGGCGATAAGGTTTCGTTACTGATGAAAAACCCAGTAAGGATTTTAGGTCCTGACGGTAGCCCCTTGCCGCCATCCAAATCAAGGGCATCGATGTTGAGTGGTTCCCGAGGGGTTCCGTATGACGCTGCTGATTCATTCAGTGATTCTATGGCCAATTGGCAGCCGTCCTTGTGGTCACCGGATAACGAAATCAATACCTCCCGCGATCAGGTTGTTGCCCGCGTTCGCGACATGGTACGTAACGATGGTTGGGCCTCGGGCAGCGTTACCCGCATTTTGGATAATGCCGTTGGTGCGTCTTTCCGGCCGCTTGCCAAGGTTGATTACCGGACTTTGGCACTGATGACCGGGAACCCTAAATTTGACGCTAAATGGGCTGATGAATATGGACAGGCCATTGAATCAGGCTGGCGAACGTGGGCGAATGATCCGAACCGTTATTGTGATGTGGAAAGGAAGAAAACAGTCGCTCAACTGCTCCGGCTTGGTTTTCGCCACAAACTAACTGACGGTGATGCGCTCTGCGTTATGCAATATCGACCTGACCGTCTGGGCTATGGGCGCGCGCAGTATGCCACGACCATGCAGATCATCGACCCGGATAGATTAAGCAATCCTCAGCAAAATTTCGACATGCCGAATATTCGCGGTGGGGTAGAGATTGATGAGGATGGGGTACCTATTGCTTATCACATCCGAAAAGCTCACATGGGCGACTGGTGGAGCGGTAAAGAAACCATGACTTGGGAGCGTATCCCGCGTGAAACTGACTGGGGCCGCCCAATCGTCATCCATGATTTTGATAGTGACCGGGCCTCCCAGCATCGGGGTATCAGTATTTTCACTCCCATCGTTCAGCGTCTTAAAATGCTGATTAAGTACGATGAGGTTGAGTTGCAGTCGTCAATCCTGAACTCCATTTTTGCCGCCTTTATCACATCACCTTATGACCCAAGTTTGGTAGCGGACGCCCTTGATACGGGTGAGGAAGTTAACCGATATCAAGACATGCGCCGCGAGTATCACGACGAAAAACGCCTGTCACTACAGGGTGGCGCACGTATTCCGATACTGGCACCCGGTGAGGAAATGACCACCCTAAACGCGGTTCGACCAACCAGTAACTTTGTTGCTTTTGAAAGCGCGGCGTTACGGAACATAGCCGCATCATTGGGAATTTCTACCCAGCAACTGACACAAGACTGGTCAGATGTTAACTACAGCTCAGCCCGTTCAGCAATGCTGGAAGCTTGGAAAACCCTGACCCGCCGGCGCGATGATTTTGCTACAGGTTTCGCCCAGCCAATATTGTCGTGTTTTATCGAAGAATTGCATGATTTAGGTGAGGTTCCCTTGCCTGATGGCGCACCTGATTTTCTCACAGCGAAAGCGGCATATTGCCGTGCGCAGTGGATGGGGCCAGGTCGTGGTTGGGTTGATCCCGTGGCTGAGAAGAAAGGGGCCATTCTCGGGATGGAGGCGGGATTGTCTACTCTCGAAATGGAAGCCGCTGAGAACGTGGGCGAAGACTGGGAAGAACTGCTGGATCAGCGCCAGCGAGAACGTGAGGCATACATTGAGCGTGGATTGGCTATCCCTACATGGCTGCAAGCTGACACCTTTGCGCCTGATCAACAACAAAAACCGGAGGCACAGTGAATCTTCCACATTTAGCCCAGCGGCTCTTTAACACCCCGCTGGCACTTCATCCGCACAAGGCTGAAGTCGTTATGGCGGCATTGACTGACCGGTTCGGCCTGACGCGCATTCAGTCCAATGCCGATTGGGCCGACGAAGAGGATGATTTCTTTTCACGCAAAGGGCGTGATTGTGGTTATGACGTTATCGAGGGCGTGGCGGTCATTCCGATTCAGGGCACGTTGGTGCAAAAGTTAGGCACCCTGCGACCTTATAGCGGCATGACAGGCTATGACGGCATTCGAGCCAGCTTTCTGACCGCAATGAATGATGACGCTGTTAAGGGCATTTGTTTTGATATCGATTCACCGGGCGGCGAAGTCGCCGGCTGTTTTGATTTGGTCGATGAAATTTATGCTGCCCGAGGCGCTAAACCCATTTGGTCAATCCTGTCCGAAAATGCTTATTCGGCTGCTTATGCACTGGCCAGTGCAGCGGATCGTATTATCGTTCCTCGCACCGGCGGGGTCGGTTCGATCGGCGTCATCGTGATGCATGTTGACTGGTCACAGCGCATAAAAAGCGATGGCGTACAGGTCACGATAATCACCTTTGGCAGCAGAAAAGCGGAATCAAATCCCTACGAAGCATTAAGCGAAGAAGCAAAGAAGGCCATTCAGTCCGATGTTGACGAGATGGGCCGCTTGTTCGTGAGTACGGTTTCCCGCAATCGCGGGGTAGCAGAGAGAACGATCAGAGACACCGAGGCGGCATGTTTCTTGGCTGCTGATGGTGTGCAGTTGGGGCTGGCTGATCAAGTTGCCCCGCCTGATGTCGCATTCCGCGATTTATTAACATTGGTTGGAGAAAAGTAATGGCGAAAATTAAAGGTTTTTCACACCTGTTTGGCCGTGGGGCCAAGGCGTCAGAAGAGACTGAGGACGATAAAGACAAGGTCAAAAAGGCCAAAGGTCGTCAGGCTGAAGATGATGAAAAAGATCCTGAAGCTGAAGAGAACGATGACGACTCAAACGATAATCCTGATGATCAGGATAATAAGGACCCTGATGCTGAGGATGACAGCGATGATGCTGACGCGGATGAAGGGAGTGACGATGACGGTGATGATGATACCGAAGACCGTAACGTCAAAAAAGGCCGCAGTGCTGAACGCCAGCGCTGTGCTCGTATCTTTGGCAGTAAACATGCTACCGGGCGCGGAGATTTAGCGGTTTCTCTGGCGCTTAATTCCGGCATGAGTTCTGCCGCTGTGATCCGTGTTCTTGCCTCCACCGCAGCTACTTCACCTGCATTAGCCCCTCGTAAACGTTCTTTGGATGAGCGGATGCAAGCCCACGGTAATGCACAGCCCGGACAAGACACCGCTGCCGCATCAAAAGGCGCGTCACTGGTCAATAAGATGACCAGCCTCTATGACTCTGCAAAAGGTAAAAAATAATGGATAACTTTGGACAAAATGCATTTCAACCGGGCATGCGCTCATCGTTGTTTATGCCAGACCAGTTAGTCTCTGGGACATTACAACTGGTCACTGATACTGGCGTTATTGCTCAGGCGGCTGCGAGACATTTGCGGGGCACAGTGTTGGGTAAAATTACGGCATCAGGTGAGTACGTCAAGTCTGTTAAGACCGCCACCGATGGCAGTGAGGTTCCGGTCGCCATCCTCGTTGATGATGTGGATACGACAACAACATCTCAGCGCGGAGGCGTTTATTTGATGGGGCAATTCAATCAAAACCGCATTATTCATGATGCTTCATGGACGCTGGCTGAATTAAAAACCGATCTACGGACCTACTCAATCTTCCTCGAAGACAGTATCCAGGCTCCAGTCTAAAACCTAAATTCCTTACTTTGCACCCAATGCCATTCACCTGGTAGGGGCTTACTCGTCCTCAATCTTTGTCTGGCGGCTCTGGCTGCCAGAAAATCAAAAGAGACACTACATGAATATTTTTGATACCAACGCGTTGGTTCAGGTTGTTCCTAACCTAAAAACTAGCCAAAACTGGCTATTGGATCGCTTCTTTCCCAACATCGTTACCTATGAGACTGAAGAGGTTTCAATTGATGTGGACATCGGTAAGCGCCGTCTGGCGCCTTTTGTCTCGCCGTTAGTCGCCGGTCATTTGGTTGAAAGCCGAAAATATCAGACCAATACCTTTAAGCCTGCTTACATTAAAGATGTGCGGGTTCCAGATCTGCGCAAACCAATCCGACGTCAAATGGGTGAACGTATTGGGGGGGAGTTCACCGCGACTGAACGTGAGATGCTCAATATTCAATTTGAAATGGAAGATCAAATTGACATGATCAACCGTCGTTTGGAATGGATGGCGGCTAGCGCACTGACTAAAGCAAAAATCATGGTCGTGGGTGAAGGGTTTGAAACGGCTGAGATTGACTTTGGCCGCTCAAGTTCTTTGACGATTACGCTGAGTGGGTCAGATAAATGGCCTTTATCTGTTCCCGCAGGCACGACAAATACCCAGCCATCAGATGATATTGAAGACTGGCAAACATTGATGTTGAAAGAGTCTGGGGCGGTGGCCACTGACTTGGTATTTACGACCTCTTCATGGAAAGCGTTCCGTCTCGATACCACCATTAAGGACAATGCTATTTCATTCCCAGCATTGAGTCCGTTTGGTAATCAGGTCGATGCCGGTCCGCGAATCAATAAAGGCGCAGTCTATAAAGGTCGCTGGGGCAACTTTGATTTGTGGTTGTATAACGACTGGTTCGTTGACCCAGTTGATGGCATTGAAAAGCCGATGATCCCCGATGGTGCCGTATTGATGTCAGGTGCTGATCTAATGGGTACTCGCGCCTTTGGTGTCATTCTTGACCCAGCGTTTAATTATGGGCCTTTGGCGTTCGCGCCTAAATCATGGGTTATGCCTAACCCCGCCCAGCGTTATTTGATGATGCAATCTGCCCCGTTGGTGATCCCAAGCCGGGTTAATGCCTCACTCTGTGCAACGGTGGTGTGATATGGCAAAACCAGCAAAGCAACAACCGACTATCAATGAACTGGGCGGCTTGCCGCCCGAGTTCGCGGCTGATACCCAACAGGAACAGAATGATGAAAAAGTTCTTTCTGAATCTGATGTTCATGGAAACTCAGCAGAGAGTGAGATGGGGGATGATGATTCTGCTGACGAATCTGACGAATCTGACGAGTTGGAGGTTGTTGTCGTAAAAGGCCAGACTCTGCGCCATAGCGGGAAAACTTATGCGGAGAATAGCCGTTTATTCCTGCTACATGATGATGCTGAACGACTGATTAGCCTGGGCGTGGTTGCTGATGTGAAATCCTTACGGCAGCAGGCAGCTAGCACTATTGGCCCCTCAATAACCGTCGATGATGGTGTGAAGATAAATCGAGGTGGCTGATGGGTATCAACTGGGATCAGCATCTTCTTGCACCCCTACAAGCGGTATTTGGTGACCCGGTTGATTACCGGCCTGATGGTGGTAAGCCAACTTATACCATCAGCGGCATCTTTGATCGGGCTTATACCACCATTGATACGCTGGATGACGGTAGCACCATTAACACCACCAATCCCGTTTTAGGGGTAAGAGACAGTGAGTTTCGTTCACCACCTAAACAGGGGGACCGGGTATTTATTGGCATCGTTGCTAATGAGCCGGTCAATACCTTGTTTGTTGTAGCAGATGTTCAGCCAGACAGTCACGGCGGCAGCAAACTCATTCTTAATCGGACAAGATCATGAATACAGCGCAAGTCAGGCAACTGGTTGTTGATGCCATTATCGGAAATACAGATGCGGGAAACCGCGTCTACTCCCCGCGTGACTGGCCAACCACTGAGGAGTTGTATCCGGTTATCTTGGTGCAAACCCTTATCGAGGAAAAACAGTCATTAGGCCGCAACGCCCCGCAGTTTAACACCATTACCACCGTGCGTATCACTGGGCGGTTGCAGGAGCTTGACGGCGAAAATGAAAATGATGGGGCGAATAAGGCAGAGCTGGCGCTCGAACGGTTGCGAGAACAAATTGAGCGGGCGGTGATAAACAGTTATGACCTCACTCGTCAGATACAGCAGTTTGCCCGAGTCCGTTCAACCATTGCTCTGGATTCGGGTGGTGAAGGGCATATGGCTCAATTATTGATGGAACTGGATATCGAGTATTACCAGGGGCCGGAAGACTTCTATCCCATTAATGCCGACAGATTAGACGGTATGGATGTCACGATCGCCATGCCAGATGGCACTACCGAACCCGTAGTTTCAATCAACTTCCTGGAGTAAACCTCATGATTGTTAAACCCGTAGCCGGTCGCACTGTA
This sequence comes from Yersinia sp. 2553 StPb PI, assembly GCF_052217105.1. Lineage (NCBI taxonomy): Bacteria > Pseudomonadati > Pseudomonadota > Gammaproteobacteria > Enterobacterales > Yersiniaceae > Yersinia > Yersinia sp. 2553 StPb PI. The sequence continues at coordinate 479,704 of NZ_JAZGPX010000002.1, forward strand.
CGCGACCCGGTTAAGGGCACCTTTTTGCCTGAATCCGGCTCTGAGGTTCCCGATAATTCATTTTGGCGTCGTCGTTTAAACGACGGTGATGTGGTGCGCGAACAACCTAAAGAGGCTAAACCTGCGCCAGAAACCACCAAAGCGGAGAAAACCAAATAATGACTATTCCTTTTACTCATATTCCGAGCAATCTTCGGACACCGCTTTTCTTCGCTGAATTTGATAACTCACAGGCGAACACGGCGACAACGACGCAGCGAACTTTAATCATCGGCCAGATGTTGGCTTCAGGCTCGTTACCTGCGGATATTCCGGTACCGGTTTCTTCAGTGGCTACCGTGGCGGGGCAAGCTGGTGCAGGTTCAATGTTGCATGGTCAGATGGCTGCATACTTAGCGAATGACATCGCCGGTGAGATCTACATTTTACCGTTGAGCGATGCGGAATCCATGGTTGCGGCAACGGGTAAGATTACCGTGACCACGCAGGCATCAGCAACTGGGGTTATCTCTCTGTATATCGCGGGTATTCGGGTGCAAGTCGCAGTGGTGGCGACTGATGAGGTGGCAGAGATTGCCACTGCATTAACTTCCGCCATCAATGCCGCCAGCGCCTTGCCTGTCACTGCTGCTGCGGTGGCGGCGGTCATCACGCTCACTGCTAAAAACAAAGGTGCCCACGGTAACACGATTGATTTACGGCTGAATTATTTGGGTAGCGCCGGTGGCGAAACAACACCAGATAGCCTGGTACTGACATTTACGCCAATGGCTGGCGGCGCGGGCGCGCCTGAACTGGATGATGCCCTGGCTAATTTGCAGGATCGGACCTTTGATTTCATTATCAATCCGTACACGGATACGGCCTCGTTAAATAAAATCAAAGAGTTTCTGTCAGACAGTACCGGTCGCTGGAGCTATGCAGAGCAATTGTACGGCCATAGCTTCGCTGCTCAATCCGGTACTTATGGCCAACTGACAGCCGCAGGCGAATTGCGTAATGATCAGCATGCTTCTCTGTTGGGGGTGAATGGCTCGCCAACACCAAGCTATATCTGGTCAGCGGCTTATGTTGGCGCTATTGCGCAAAGTCTGCGTAACGACCCCGGCCGCCCGCTACAAACGTTGGCAATCAGTGGTGTACTGGCTCCCCCACTGTCCAGCCGCTTTACCCTGACTGAACGTAATAACCTGCTGCACAGCGGGATCTCTACCGTGACAGTTACCGACGATGGCACGGTACAGGTAGAAAACATCATTACCACCTACCAAAAGAACAAATATGGCGCGGAAGATGACAGCTATTTGCAGATTGAGACCTTATTCCTGCTGATGTTTGTCACTCGATTCCTGCGTACCCAGGTAACGTCGAAATTCGCCCGTATGAAGCTGGCGGCCGATGGCACTCGTTTTGCCCCCGGCTCGGCGATTATCACACCGAACGTGATCCGCGCTGAATTGATTGCCCAGTACCAGACGTTGGAATTTAACGGCTATGTGCAGGATGCCAAAGGGTTTGCCAAGGGATTGATTGTCGAAAAAAACACCAGTAACCCGAATAGAGTTGATGTGCTGTGGACCGGTGTCCTGATCAATCAGTTGCGTATCTTCGCTGTTCTCAACCAATTCCGCCTCCAGGCATCAGCATAAGGATTCATTATCATGGGTGATACATCCAATCGCCTCGCGGGAACAGCTTATGTCACCGTTGACGGCCTGACCATCATGGTTGCGGGGCAATTTAAATACAGCCCCTCAAAATTCAAGCGTGAAACCCTGACGGGAATGGATGGGGTGCATGGTTATAAAGAAACCTTTAGCGCCCCGTTTATTTCCTGCCAAATCCGCGACAGTGGCGGCACGTCGATCAGCGATTTTAACGACCAGACCAATGTCAATATTGTCTGTGAACTGGCCAATGGCAAAACGATTATCGGCAGTGGTATGTGGTCGGTAAATACCCAAGAAGTGGATAGTACCGAGGCGACTGCTGATATTCGCTGGGAAGGTGGTTCGGTATCGGTGACGGAGAACTAAGATGTCTGAATTAGAACGCACTAAAACAATCCCCCTCGTTAAGCCTATTTCTCATGAAGCCACTAAAACCACCTATGAGGCTATCGAACTCAGTGAGCCGATATTGATTCAGGTTCAGCAGTTTTATGACGAACAGGCTAAATCTGGTGCACTCAGTGCGATGGGGCTGCTTATTTCGCTTGTGTCGAATGTACCGCGTGAAGCCATCAAAAAGATGGCTTTTACCGACTATAAAGCCTGTGAGGTCTACATGATGGGTTTTTTAGCCTACTCCCCCCAGGTGGAGAATGGGGTAACGAACTAGCAGATGTGACCTATTACTATGGGTGGGGACCAGCAGATGCCTGGTCCCTGACCTATAGCCGATTACAGTGGTGGTATCAGCAGGCGGTCAGAATTAACAAGGTGAAGGCGGGGAAAAATGGGTAATGCATTTGATTTTGAACTGACCGCGACAGATCAGGCGTCGGCCTCCATTCAGCGTATCGAAGAGGCCGTTAAAAATCTCATTCCTGATCTGGATAAAACCCGTGATGGACTTAAATTAGGGGGGCAGGGATCAGTTGAAGGTATTGACGACCTCAATGCTCGTCTAAAGGGAATGGGGCAGTTTGCGCGTGAAGGTGTGCAGTTTGTCGGTGATATGGTGCCCCCGCTAAAAATGGTTGGTGAGATTGGCAGCAAGGTACTCAGGTTTGGTGCGCTTGGCGCTGTTGGTTATATTGGCGTCAAAGCCGCTCAGGGGTTAAGTGCGGCTGCTGATTCAGCCTATTCGCTTGATGTGGCGGCTAAAAATGCCGGTATGTCAGTTGATAATTTTAGCCGTGTTAGCGGTGCAATGCAGATTTTGGGGGTGGATAGCGACACTGCTCGCCAATCTGTTGAAGGGCTATACAAGACGTTTAATGACCCTTTGTGGGCACGTAACGATGTGACACAGGAGTTATTGGCTCGGAACGGCATTGTCATTGAACGCCTCAAAGATGGCACGGCAGATGTCTATAAAACGCTGGACAATGTTGCCAAGATATTCCCTAAACTTTCGCCACAAACTCAGAAAACGCTAGCAGATGCTTTAGGATTGAACGCCCCCCTTTTAGCATTAATGCGAGAGGGTGCCAGGTACAAAGAGTTACTGGCTAAATCGGATAGTTTGGGCTTAACGGTTGATCCAAAAGTTAATGCGCAACTGGTTGAATTGAATGCTCAGCTCAAGGAGGCCAGCGCAGCAATTGATGGTTTGATGGCCAAGGGAAAAATATGGGCCGCCAAAAAACTGTTGCCGGATGAAAATATGGTCAAGGGAAGTGCTGCGACCCAACTTCATGATATGAGGATGCGCGAGAACGATGATGAAAACTCGTTTGCACATGGTGATAAACAGAAAGATATTCTTCATCGGGCGCGAGTAGACGATAAATTCAAAGAGACATTATCGTTTAAAGAGAAAGCCTACTTAACGTTTGGGTATCCAGATAAGGATTTTACCCAAAAATTAAATGATCAGTACGGTGCGGATTGGGAAGCGCAGGAAAAGAAACGGCTTGAGATAGAAAAGCAAAAAAACGTCGCTCCCGTTAAATCACCCTACATACTCCCCGGCGAAGATCAGCAGCAAGCGAGACTAAAGCAGTTAGAGTCACAGTATAACCTCCCTTCAACCTTGCTTGATCGGGTCTACCTGACTGAATCTAACCGAGGTAAAAATCTACTATCACCCGCAGGGGCACAGGGTCCATTTCAGTTTATGCCGCCAACAGGTAGAGATTATGGCTTAAACTCGATGGATGACCGCATGGACTTCAATAAATCCAGCGAAGCAGCAGCTAAGTATCTTTCTGACTTGCTTAAAATGTTTGATGGGGATGTCAATAAGGCCGTTGCCTCTTATAACTGGGGACAGAATAACGTTAAAAAATATGGGCTAGAGCAAGCGCCTGCTGAAACGCGTAACTATCTCCAGAAGATTATGCCGGGTTTACCTGCCATTCATCCTCAGTCCGGCGGGTTAGCGACTAATACTCCTTCTGATATCAACGTATCACCTCCAGTATCGATAAACGAAACCGGAGAAAGCATCACAGGAAATCAGCCACCATCTATTTTAACAAATCCGAATAATAGCGTTAGGGACATTGATGACATAACTCAAGGTGTTGGCGGCAAGTCTGAAATAGAGCTAACGCTGATTGATGATAAAACAGGTGCCCGCAGAACCATTACCTCCCCAGCAGGCGCTAAAATATCAACATCAATGAATTACCCAAGTTAACTCAACGTAGTTACAAACCTCGCCTCTGGCGGGGTTTTTTACTTTAAGGGGGAATAAATGTCTCTGATAGGTAATGCACTTTCTGATTTATTAGGTACGGGCGGCGATAGCTGGCAATGGTCTGAACACCTTCACCCCGCATCCTTCCGTGGGGTTCCCTTTGCGGTTATGAGTGCTGAGGGTGTATTCGGTCGTCGTCAGGCCATTCATGAATACCCTTATCGCGATACAGCATGGATTGAGGATTTGGGCCGCGCGACTCGCCGCCTGACTATCCGTGGTTTTCTTATTCAGAGTAGTGGACTTTATAACGCGCCTGACGTCATGACTCAGCGTGATTCACTGATTGCTGCCTGTGAAATGCCGGATGCGGGAACATTAGTACACCCAACGCTGGGTGAAATGACGGTCAGTATTCCTGAAAGTGGTCTTCGTCTGAATGAAGGGGCTGAGTCAGGGCGCGTTTTTGAATTTACTCTGACCATCATTGAGTCTGGTTTACGGGTATTTTCTGTTACCAGTTCAGCAGATGCCGTTTCGTCTATTCAGTCATCATGGTTTGGGCTGGCCTCCAAATCCGTTGCGACATTTATTGCGACGGTAAAAGGCGAGATCCGCTCTGTCACTCAAACCATCAGAACGCTGAAAAGTACGGCTGCATTCTGGGTCAATATGGTGAATTCAACAACCAGCGAGGCAACAAACCTTGGGAATATGCTCCGCTCTACATTAGGCCGGGATCGTTATGGCCGCTACAACCACGGCACGGTTGGCGGCAGCGTGTCGGGTGCGACTGCATCCATTAGTACACAAAATGACACGGCCAATCTATCCGCGCTGGTGGCACAAAGAATGGCGGTATCAGTTGAGGGTCGGGAGTCAGTCAACAAGGCCACGGAGGCATTACGAACAGCCGCTACAGTTGAAGGGCATGCGAATGCTGTTCTTGCTGTTGTGAATGCCATCTTGGCCAGCGGAGCCAGTACCCTTGATTTAATCCGTATGATGCAAGAATTAACGGAAGTTGATGACAATACTTTTCGACCTAATCCCAGTGACAGCAATACCGCAGCCGCCAGCTACCAACTCATTATTGTATTGTGCGCCGGTGCGATGGTGTTTGCTGCTTCGCAATATCAACCTGAAAGCTACGACGATGCGGTCGATATATTGACGCGGGTCTGTGATGTTGTAGACAGTGCGGCGCTTTCTGCGGCTGACAGGGGTAATGATGAGGTATACCAGGCACTAAACGACTTGTGCGGTTCAATCGTCACGCTGTTACAGCAGACCGGCGCGAACCTGTCTCGTGTTGAGACAGTCAATTTTAACCGATCACTACCCGCGCTTAATCTTGCCAATCGGCTATATCAGGATGCACGACGGGGTGACGCGTTGGTGAAAATGGCTAACCCCGTTCACCCGGCATTTATGCCCGTCCGATTTAAGGCACTGAACTCATGAGTGATGATCTGACACTACGCATTGGCAATAAGCTGATTTCCGGTTGGGATAATATACGGGTCACGCGCAGCATAGAGCGGTTACCCAGCGATTTCAGCCTGTCATTGATGGACCTTTATCCGGGGAGTGACAATCAGCAGTGGGTTAACCCGGGAGACGCCTGTGTCGTTAATTTGGGGGATGATGTTGTTCTCACAGGCTACATAGACCGCTGGGCACCGATGATCAGCCGTAACCGCCGCGAAGTGAGGGCTACAGGGCGGAGCAAGTGCCAGGACTTGGTTGATTGCTCCGCAGAGTGGCCAAACAATGTGATCAGCCAATCGACAGCGCTACAGATAGCTCAACGGTTAGCGATGCCCTACGGCATTACGGTGTCCAGTGATGTTACCGACCTCGATATTGTTTCCCAATTTACATTGAACTGGGGGGAGTCCTCTCAGGAAATTATTGACCGTATCACGCGCTGGGCGGCATTACTGTATTACGACCTACCCGATGGCAGTTTATATCTAACTCGGGTGGGTACGCGAAAAGCAGCCAGCGGGGTAGCGCAGGGCATCAATATTGAAGACGCTGCTTATAACTCGGGAATGGACCAACGATTTTCTGACTATATCGGTGTTTCGATGTCTGTTAGTCAACTTCAGGAGCAGGTTCAGGATGCGGGATACGGTTCAGTTACGTTAGCGCGAAGCCGCGATCCTGAAGCAGCCCAAATGCGCTATCGAAACCGCATTATCATTGTTGAAAGTACCATGAAAGCCCTAAAACTGGCTCAACAATGTATTGATTGGGAAATGAACCGCCGTTATGGACGCTCTAAAGAGCTGTTGGTGACGGTCGATAGCTGGCGGGATAAAGACGGAAAACTGTGGGAACCTAACACGCTGATCCCCATTGATTTACCTGTTTTTGGTTTAAAGGATGAACTCTGGCTGCTATCGGAGGTGACCTACCTCAAAGACGACCACGGTACCGCCGCGCAAATGGTCCTGATGCCCCCCGAAGCCTTTACCGTCCAACCTTATCAGTTTTATTCAAATCTTATGGAGTTAAACCAGTAATGAGCGACTCAGGGCAACTCTCCAAGTTATACCGGCAAATAAAAATGATGATCGGGGTGGGGCGGGTGACGGGCAGCAATGATGGTGGCACCATTCAGACCGTCCAATATCAAACCCCTTTAGAAGTTCGTAGTGATACCCCGAGGCTGGCTGAGTTCGGTTTTTCATCAGGACTTCCCGCCAATACTGATGTGGTTATTGGTTTTTTAGGTGGTGACAGGTCAAGTGCAGTCATTATTGGCTCAAATCATCAGTCTTTTCGCCACACCGGACTCAATACGGGTGAAACGGTGATTTATTCGCAATGGGGGCAATACGTCAAGTTAACGGAAGCTGGCATTATTATTGAAGCCAATGGCCAACCGGTCACGGTCAATAATGCGACTGAGGTGACGATTAATGCCTCGGGGAAAGTACGGCTAAATACGCCGCTATTAGAGGTCAGCGGCGATATTGTCGATAACGCGGACAGCAATAGCACCACACTGAAAACCCTGCGCGAAGCCTATAACACCCACAATCACCAACTTAAAAATGTTCAGGGTGGTAGCTCGACATTAACCAGTGAAGTGACGGGCAAGGTGGTTGAATGACAACAGATATCAAAACAGTCTGGGAACCGGACAAATTGCTGGGTGACTGGCAAACCGGCGGCGGTGGGTTGCTGGAGGGTGATGATTTAGAGACTGCCATTTTAATTAGCCTGTTCACGGACCGGTTAGCCCGTTCTGATGACGCTATCGACGGCGACGATCGGCGCGGGTGGTGGGGTGATACCGGCTCAGAGTATCCGATAGGCTCTCGTTTGTGGTTGCTTCGCCGCGAAAAACTCACGACTAAAGTCGCGTTAAAGGCTGAGGATTACGCCAATGAAGCCGTAGCTTGGTTACTTGATGATGGTGTAGTGACCGCAATAAGCGCCAATGCTCAGATAATGTATCCCAACCGACTGAATCTGATCATCAGCTATCAACAACCGGCTAAAGCACAGGCTTCAGTTAAATTCTCATGGGTATGGGAGACCTAATACATGCCATTTAATCGCCCCACATTAAGCGAACTGCGCCAGCGCAACCTGTCTTATATTCAATCAGAACTCAAGACGGGCGGTAATTTATTGCGCTTCTCCAATATCGGTGTGATCAGTGATGCTGATGCCGGAATGGCGCATTTACATTATGGTTATCTGGATTATATCGCGCTGCAATCCACGCCTTATAATGCCACTGACGAATATCTTGCCGCGTGGGCCGCGTTGAAAGATGTTTTCCGCAAACCCGCCAACCCCGCCACCTGCCCTACAGTCGAGTTTAGTGGCACCGCAGGCCGTGCCATTACCGCCGGTAGTCTTTTAAATCGGGCCGATGGTTATCAATATCGCCTCGATCATGAGGTAACTTTGGGGGCTAGTGGTACCGCCACCGGTTCAATCACTGCCGTACTCCCCAGTGTACTGGATGACACTACGGGCGGCGGTGTGGCGGGAAATGCAGATGCCGGAACGTCGCTGACATTAGATATAGCGATTGATGGTGTTCTGTCAGTGGCCACCGCAACAGTTAAGATATCTGGCGGCGCTGATATTGAGTCAGAAGATGCTTTTCGTTCCCGTATGTTGCTGGCCTATCAAAACACCCCTCAAGGCGGTAACGATACTGATTATCGTGGCTGGGCATTGTCAGTACCAGGTATTACTCGATGCTGGGTTAAACGCCGCTTACAGGGGGTTGGTACGGTTGGTATTTATATCATGTGCGATGGCAATGATTCTGGCGGCTTTCCTGTTGGGACTGACGGCGTATCTCAGCTTGAAGAATGGGGGGCGGTGAAAGCGACCGGCGATCAGGGGCGAGTTGCAGATCATATCTATCCCTTACAGCCCATTATCGCCATCATCTATGTTTGTGCGCCGGTTGCCGCGCCCGTGAATTTTGTTATCAGTGGTATTCCTGCGGCATCCAGTGAAACGACCGCGGCAATAAATACGGCTATTGATGAGGTGTTTTTTACTGAGGGTGAGCCGGGTGGGAAAATCTTACTGTCGTCACTGCTGCTGGCCATCGGCGATGTGACAGGGACCAGTGGTTTTATTCTCGACTCTCCGACGAATAATATTCAGCTTGAAACCGGTAAATTACCTGTCCGGGGAACGGTGACCTACCTATGAGCCGTTATTCTGTGAATGAATATACCGCAGCGCTTCAGGCACTGATGCCGGGCGGGTTGGTTTGGCCCCGGCAACTTAACGGTGTTCAAGCCAGTACGTTACGCGCACTAGCTCGATCCTTCCAACGCAGTGATGAGGATGCCCGTGATCTGCTCGATGCGGCTTTTCCCTCTACAGCAACGGCAATGCTGCCTGAATGGGAAGCGACGCTTGGTTTACCTGATTTATGTGCGATAGGTGAGATTGACAGCATTATCCAACGTCAGCGGGCCGTAGTATCTAAACTGTTTGGCATTGGTGGTCAGTCTGTTGCTTATTTTATTCGTGTTGCGGAGGCATTGGGTTACTCCATTGCTATCACCCAATACCGGCAAGCCTGTGCCGGGATGTCCGTTTGTGGGGATGCTTTAAACGGTGATGAGTGGCCTTTCACCTGGCTGATTACCGCACCAGAAACCACCATCAATTATGCTCAGTGTGGTTTAACGTATTGTGGTGATCCGCTGCGTTCGTGGGGAAATAAGCAGCTTGAATGTCGATTAACCGTATTAAACCCTTCTCATACCATTCTTAAATTTGGCTACGTTAATTAAATAATTACCCTTCATTCATTTTTTAACGCCTTAACTGGCGAGGATTTTCTATGCAAAAAATTGGCGATATTCCCAATACCCGCGCTGACATTAATGGCGAGTTTACGGATGGCAATGTTGCGGGTGGGGTGCCACCAACGATATTGCCGGCAGAGTGGTTTAATACCATTCAGCGTGAATTAATTAGCGTACTGAGTGCTGCCGGTATCACACCAGACAGCAATAAATTTGATCAGGTAGCCACTGCTGTATCTAAATTGGCAACTCTTGGTCTGACGGGGATAGGCATTGGATTGCCGACTCAGGCCGATATTGCAAATTTCGACTGGCAAAACTTTGTATTCACGTCAGGTGCTAATTACGTAACAAGTTATAATACTTGGGTAAATACTCCGGCCGGAATAACTTATAACGCTGGCACCCGAGTAAGCATCCGAGTTATTTATATTTCTACTGTTAATGGCCCCAGAATGGGACTGGAGTTAACACCGGACACTGGAACTGCGGCTAACTTTAAAGTTTATAAATTGTTATGTGTAGGAGCGGCCGGTTCAAGAGTGTTTACTTTTAATCAGGATTGGAACTCAGCAAACCCAGTCCCAATTTCTGGCGGCGGGACCGGCGCAACTGCTGCCGCTGGTGCTCTTGCAAACCTTGGCGGCATTGGTTTATCGCAATTAACAGGGGTTGTTGGTACATCGCGCAATGCAAAAATGAGTGTTACAGCCGCATCTGCGACGGCAACATTCACCGCGGATGAATTAATCGTGCAAACTGCTTTAGGTGGATTGCAGTACAAACTGAGTAGTTTTAGCCAGACAGTAAACCTTGCAACAACTGGTGCAGGCGGGATGGATACCGGTACGGTTCCGGCTGCGGGCTTTGTGGCTCTGTATGCGATTTATAACCCAACCACTCAAGTTTCTGCATTGCTTGCAGTTAATGCTACGTCAGTGCTGGCCCCTGAAGTATATGGCGGGGCTAACATGCCATCGGGTTATACGGCGTCCGCGTTGGTCAGTGTGTGGCGAACTGCGAGCAGCCAGTTTACAGTTGGTTATCAGTTAGACCGTTCTATTTCATTCCCTAGAATAACCGTACTGACTACAACAACAGGAACGACACCGCTACTGCCAATAAATATGCCCAATTACTTACCTATAAATGCTAAGTATTGCAGCGTAGATGGCGCATTGGGGACATCTACTAATGGCGTTGTTGGCATGGGGTTTTCATCGTCCCTTTCTGGTATCGCTTGGCGGGCAAGCGCAATGACAACTACGGCAGGTTATGGGTCTACATATACAGCTATGAACATCCCGGTAATCACTGCACAAACCATTTATTACTCTGCTAATGCAACGGTTGGCACATTAAGCAATTTTGCATCTAATTTAGTTGATTATGTATTTTAACTCGGGAGTTATATGGGTATTTTATATGTGCAATTTTCTGATGGAACAGAAACAGTAATTATTAGCTGGTTCTGTTGCCAACAATCATCGGAATATTACCATTTATTAGGAGAGGTTTATGCAAATGACCTAAGATATATTACATATTTTGAATCCCTTCCTGAGTGGTTAAAACCACTCTTACCACAACCTATATATCTGTAAAGTGACCGGGCATTTCTGCCCGGTCATTATTTGAAGATATTACCATGCATCTTAAGGTATTCAATGCCAAATTGATGCGATGAGTAATCAGTTAAATGTGACCAATCTCGATAAACGGGGTAGCCGTCAATATCCGTCCTGCATACGCCAGTAGAACATTGAAGTTCATACATGTTTATTAAGATCAATTCAGGGAATTTGGCTTTTAACCTTAAAAACATATTGTCAATCCAAATTCTATATTCGTCATTTTTATAATTACTATCGAAACCACAAGTGGATTCTAATAATCCTCTTGATTTGTATTTTTTCATCACACAAGAGTTTTGCTGTATTTTTGCCAGATAGAATGGATTTTGATTTTTATAAGCGTCAAAAATCCCAATGATAATAATTGGTTTGGCTTTACTGTTAACTATTTTTTTTATGGACTTTTCAAGCCCTGCTTCTAGATTTTTTTTTGCTTCATATGTATTAGGGTAATTTTCCTTGCTAATATATCTGGCCCACGTTTCGCTTATGATTACGTACTGATATAATCCTTCTTCAATTTTTTTATAATTAGAGATGGTTCTATTTCTACATGCATTTTCATTATCATTACTGTAATTGTTTTCAACGGCTAAACATCCACCAAGTGAACTTGATTCTAGTGATATATCATTATCTCCAATGATTGATTTTAAAAATTGCCAAGAATGATCAGAGTAAGAGTCACCCATAACAAGAGCAGTTTTTTTTGCCCCTACATTAAAGTGACAGTTAAGCATTATTAAGCTTAAGTTTTCTATATTACATTCATTTTTTATTCTATCCATCCAATTGTATTGAATCGTTTTATTATGAACCAGGTTCATATAGTTGCCACCTAATCGCGATGGAATGCCACTAGTAGCTTTACTTTTATGGTTCAGTGTGGATACAAGGATGTATGGTATTAGCACTAAAACAACTAAAGTTTTCCAGAAGGATACTGAATTTTTTCTTCTGAAATAAGTTTCAACATAACGATAGGAGATAATGGCAAGCAATAATGATAAAACTAATGCCAATGAAATAACGCCCAATGTTTCTTCAATGCTTAAGTTTCTAATAAACGCCAGCACTGGCCAGTGCCAAATATAAAGAGAGTATGATATTAGCCCAATGAATACCACTGGTTTTATCGATAGTATTTTTGTTGCAATACCTTGTTTTATTGATCCGCCCAAATATATTAAAATAGCAGAACTTAAACATACAAACAGTGCATATTTATTTGGGTAAAAAGCTAAAATTCCATCCATCATCCCTATAGAGACAATAATTGCAATACAAGCAATGCCAAGTATGGAGTTTAACCATTGAGGAATTCGGTCTACTTTTAACGAGCCAATAACAGCTAAAGATGATCCTATGAGCATCTCAAAAATACGGCCAGAAAAGCTATAGTAATATTTTAGTGAGCTTTTATCGTTGAAGATAAAAGACAAGGTTTTACTCTCACCTGTTTCTTTTATTTGTATTGCAAGAGAGCCAAAGTGAATGCCTATTATCATTATAGCTGTAAGTGGTAATATCCAATACGTCCATTTTTTAATGTTAAGTAATTTAAAAAATATAAACATTAAAAAAGGTAACAATAAATACCATTGCCATTCTACAGACAATGACCATGTATGCAATAAAGGCATAATGTTCACATCATCTGTAAAATATCCGTTATTTAAGTTGGAAAAATAATCGTTTGATAAAAATGAGGATGCGTATCTAAGACTGTTGGTATATTTTAAATAATCATCAGGAAGGTATGTCAGTGTGGTTATTATTGTCACTACAATTATTAAAGTAATAAAAACAGGCTGCAATCTCCATAGTCTTCTTTTGAAAAAATCAATGAATGAAAAATCACCTCTTTCTAATCCATTTTTTATTCCTAGTGTTATCAAATATCCTGAGATTACGAAAAATACATCAACACCAACAAATCCAGAATTAACACCGAATACTTTAGCATGAAAAAATAAAACAAGTATTACAGCAATCGCCCTTAATCCATCAATGTCAGGGCGGTATTTTTTATTTGACAGGACTAGTGGTGATTCTTTCATTTTTCTTGTAAACCTTTGTCAAACATGTTGATTTCATTGTAAAAAATCAGTGATTATATAAAATAGATTGTTAATACTAAGCGAGTAGTTACCACACTTCAATGATTTTCCCTGAATAGGTCTAGTCATGCCTATGCCCACGCATGGGGATGGTTGGGAGGGATGGCTATCGAGGTGGTACCCAAATACAAAACCGGGCTTAATGGCCCGGTCTATACATTCGCATTATTGGCTGGTGGCTTAAGGCTGGAACCAATCATCAGCACTTTCCCACGTATCCTTCAAAATCTCTTCGACTGTATCCTTATCCTCACTGGATCCGCCAAGAACCGTTAACCCATCAGCCCCTGCAAACCTCACTTTTACGTCAAAATCGCTAAATTTACGGGTAAGGCGATTCGTTAATTCTTCGGTAAGTGCGTTGGTGTAGCCAGCCGGAAAACTCTTCGCGTTCAGCTTATCTATAGTCACTTCGACACGCAGCATAAATCCCCCCTCAATTAAATATCGATAACCAGCCACTGATCTGCTTCATCAAACATTTCCTCAACCAGTCGATTGAGAATAGCCTTATCACCTTTGCTGGCGTCGGTATTGATACCGTTCGCTTGCATTGGCTTAACCTTGACCTCAGCTTTAGGGAAGACACGGTGCACGCGCTTGGTTAGTTCAGCCAGGATCAGTTCATTGGCACCTGGTATCTCTTTCACGTTTCGCTTATCGTAAACCAGTTCAACTTTCATGATTTCATACCTCATTAAGTAACTGGTTTTTTATACAGTATATTGAATGGGTAGTTCAATCTGTTTTTACGGAAACCGATCGATAAGATACTAAATATTTACTTCTTCACTTCGCCACTCATCCTTTTATAATGCCCACACTGACAGGTATACTCCGCTTTTAGCAGTGAACAATAAACCGGATAATAAACCGGATAAAATAAAGGGGCTGTAAGTGATAAGAATATTAAAATCAATCACTTGCACTATTTAATGCGCATTTTGCTGCGGAATAAATCATGGATTGGTTTACGCTGGGCCCTGAGGTTTTAGGGATACTGTTTGTCGTCGCCTTATTGGCGGGTTTTATTGATTCCATTGCGGGTGGCGGAGGCTTGCTCACCGTGCCGGCATTACTGGCGGTTGGATTACCACCGGCACAGGCGTTGGCGACCAATAAATTGCAATCGGTCGGCGGGGCATTATCCGCCAGCCTCTATTTTATCCGCCGTGGGGCGGTGAATTTAAAAGAGCAAAAGCTGACCATTGCTCTAACACTGGTCGGCTCAATGCTGGGTGCTATTTTGGTTCAGCATATGCGGGCCGATATTTTGCGGCAAATTCTGCCATTGCTGGTGATAGGGATTGGTGTTTATTTTCTGCTCACTCCCAAGCTGGGTGAAGTTGATCAGCAGCGCCGTCTATCCGCACTACCCTTTGCCTTGATTGCTGGCGGTGGTGTCGGTTTTTATGATGGTTTCTTTGGCCCCGGAGCCGGTTCTTTCTATGCGCTGGCCTTTGTGACGCTGTGCGGATTTAATCTGGCAAAATCTACCGCTCATGCCAAAGTGCTTAATTTTACCTCCAACTTGGGTGGCCTGACCTTCTTCATCGTCGGCGGCAAAGTAGTGTGGAGTATCGGGTTGGTGATGCTAGTAGGGCAGGTGTTGGGCGCACGCCTTGGTGCACATATGGTGTTGACCAAAGGCCAAAAATTAATCCGCCCAATGATTGTCGTGGTGTCATTCGTAATGAGCTGCAAGCTGCTGTATGACAGCCACGGTTCTGAGATCTCCTCCTGGTTGGGGTTACACGTTTTCGCATAACTTAAGGTGTCAAAATAGCAGTGAGCCTGACTGTCGCTGACGATACCGCTCTTACGGACCCAAGTATGACCCATGATTATCAGCAATTAATCGATGTTTTTAATGCCTGTTTTAGCGACCAATATAATACCCGGCTGGTAAAAGGTGACGATGAGCCTATTTATCTGCCTGCCGATGACGAATTTCCCTATCATCGGGTGATTTTTGCCCATGGTTATTATGCCAGCGGAATGCATGAGATCTCCCATTGGTGTATTGCCGGTGAAGAGCGGCGCAAGTTGGTCGATTTTGGTTATTGGTACTGCCCGGATGGGCGTGATGCATTAACCCAGAGCCAGTTTGAAGTGGTTGAGATCAAGCCACAGGCACTGGAATGGATGTTCTGTGTAGCGGCGGGTTTCCCTTTCAACGTCAGTTGCGACAACCTGGAGGGGGATTGTGAGCCAGATCGCATAACATTCCAGCGCAAAGTACGCGAACAAGTGTTGTGGAATTTAGAAAACGGTATATCCCCACGATCTGCGGGCTTTATTCAGGCACTACAATCGTTTTACAATACGCCGCCGTTGGTAGCCGCGCTTTTCCCTTACCCGGAAGATCTCGTGTAGCTTGCAGCCTGGCTGTAACGCCATTATTTTTGGATATAGAATATAACCCAATAGATTTCAAGGTGTAGGAAGGCGGCAAGCAAGATACAAATTGGGTGTAAATCATTTTGAATAGCGCTTGCGCTGGCCCGCAGGGTGAGCCTCCGATGAGCCCACGACGGTAAGTGATTCGGGTTAATGAATGCTGCCAACACACCTGCGCTTTGAAATATGACGGGTTATTGAGGAAAGTTGATGATCGCAGAGTTCGAAACGCACATATTAGCGCAGATTGATGACATGGTAGAGCACGCCAGTGATGATGATTTATTTGCCGGCGGCTATCTGCGCGGCCATCTGACCCTAGCCGTGGCAGAATCTGAAGAGTTTGGTGAACATACGGCTGAGCAGTTACATGCCCGCGTGCAGACCAGCCTGGAAAAAGCGATCAAAGCCGGGGAGCTTTCCCCACCGGATCAGGTTTTGGTATTGGGTTTATGGGATCGTTTACTTGAGCAAGCTATAAAATAGCGTTCATTGCTGGAGTCGCGGGGGGGGTAGCGATGTTCGTTATTTGGCCTCGCCTCTGCGACTCCAATGACTTTGACGTCGCTGCAAGCCACCCCGCGAGCTGCCCGCTAAGATAACCTCGCAACGCGCTGTTGTACCGGCCTGCCTTTTAGCAATTTTCGAATCCAAAATCGATTGGGATTGAGTGCCGCCAGCGTCGGCGCATCTAATGGCTGCGGTTCCCCAAACATTTGTGCGGCCAAAATTTCTGCCACCAATGGCGCACTGCACAACCCCCGTGACCCCAAAGCTCCCACCATGAATAATTCCGGCCATACCGGCGCTGGCGCTATCTCATCACCACGCTGAATTTTGCGTGGCAGATCCTGATATTGTGCCAGTGTTGCAGCATAATCCGGTACCGCGCCCACCATCGGTAAGTGATCACGAATAGCGCAACGCACCCCGCAGCGCGCTTGATTATCACTGATATCAACCTGATGCGGCCAATTTACTTGTGGCAGACAGCGTAACAGGCGGTCCCGGTTCTCTTGCTGCTCATCGGCACGAAAATCAGTGGCAATATCGCCGCGCTGATAACTGGCACCAATACAGTGATGCTGGTTAGCCGGGTTCACTGGCGTCAGATAGCCGTCATAGCACAGCACTTGCTGCAACTGACTGAGTACTGAGGTCGTGGGAATGTGCGAGACCTGCCCGCGCACGGCTGACAGTGGCAGATGCTGGGTTTGTTGCCACTCAGCTAAGCGGTGGCCGGTGGCCAGCACCACTGTAGCATGTTGTTTCGCCGTCAGTGGTTGTTGGGTATCGTGTTGTTGGCTATCGATGGGTTGGGCACTGAGTTGCTGGAAGCTGAGCTGCCATTGCCCGTCAACATGCTCTAACTGACTCAGTTCATGCTGATAGTGGCATGCCATGCCTTTTTGTTGGGCCAGCAGCAGCAGCGCTGTGGTGAGGTCTGATGGGCATAACCAGCCTCCGGCGGGATAATGTATACCATCGTGGGCGCAATCCAGCCCCGCGAGCGCACTGAGCTGTTCACGGCTCATGGCTTCGGCGAATGACACCGGCCAGCTTATTTGCAGCATTTTATCAATCTTGCCACGGCTTTTTTCATCAAATGCCAATTGGCTGACACCGCACCATTGATGATCAAAATGAATGCCTTGTGCTAACAATTGATCATATTGGCGGCGGGCAAAGGTAAATGCGCTGGTGAAAAAGTTTTCCAGTGCATCATCTTTGCCGTTTAGCAGGGGATAGAGCGCACCTTGCCGGTTACCTGATGCACCTTGCGCCGGTTGTGCATCGGCGCAATAGAGCGTGACCTTGGCCCCACGGCGCAATAAGGCTAATGCTGTCAATGCACTGACGATACCGCCGCCAATGATCGCGATATCATCACAACGGACCGCGGCTGGCCGATGGTACCAAGGCGCTGAGGCTGACCCGATGCTTTGCGGCAATCTGCCCGTGAGCATTTCACGTTTTTGCCCAAAACCTTTCACTTTAGCTACGTCAAAACCTGCTTGTTGCAAACCACGGCGAACAAATCCGGCGGCAGTAAATGTGGCAAAAGTGCCCCCCGGCCTTGCCATCCGCGCCATGGCATTGAACAGCATATCATTCCACATATCGGGGTTTTTCGCCGGGGCAAAGCCATCAAGAAACCAGGCATCTACTTGATTATTCAGGCTGGTATCCAACTGGGGCAGTAAGGTATTGACATCACCAAACCACAGATCCAGAGTGATACTCCCCTGCGCTAGCAGAATACGATGGCAGCCAGCAAGAGGTAACGGCCATTGCGCGCGCAATTGTTCGGCAAAAAATGCCAGTTCTGGCCAGCGGTCATGGGCGGCAGCTAAATCTGCCACCTGTAGGGGGTATTTTTCGAAGCTGATATAGTGTAATCGCTGGAGTTTTGCACTGGCGTGTTGCTGTTTGAACTGAGCGAAATCGCGCCATAATGTCAGAAAATTTAAGCCAGTCCCGAAGCCCGTTTCGGCAAAAATGCAGTTATCCCGCGGGTGTTGAATGAAACGCTCAGGGAAGCCATTCCCCTTAAGAAAAACGTAGTAAGTCTCTTCCAGGCCATCTTCATTGGAAAAATAGATGTCATCAAACTGTTCCGATACAGGTGTACCCTGTTCATTCCAGCTTAATGTCGCGGTTTGGATTGGGGGATGGCTCACGTTGAAAGACTCGTATCTCAAGGGGTAGGGCGATTCTAACTATGTGACCGGCCGCGTGCAAATCGTAAAATTATCTGGGTATATTACGCTGATCGGACTTGTTCGGCGTACAACTGTACGCTAAAGTGCGTTGCAAAATCCCGAATGTAAAATAAGTGGAAGAGGTATTGAATGAAGCGTGCAGTAATTACTGGCTTGGGTATTGTCTCCAGCATTGGTAATAACCAGCAGGAAGTTCTGGCATCTTTGCAGGAAGGCCGCTCTGGCATTACTTTCGCTCAGGAATTTAAAGACGCAGGTATGCGTAGCCACGTATGGGGCGATGTAAAGCTGGCATCTGAGCCTAAAGACCTCATTGATCGCAAAGTGCTGCGTTTTATGAGCGACGCCTCAATTTATGCTTTTCTTGCGATGGAAGAAGCGATAGCAGACTCTGGCCTGTCAGACGATCAGGTATCTAATTTCCGCAGTGGGCTGGTGGTGGGTTCCGGTGGTGGTTCACCCCGTAATCAGGTTGCCGGTTCTGATGCAATGCGTACCCCGCGCGGTTTGAAAGGTGTTGGTCCTTATATGGTGACCAAAGCCATGGCATCTGGTGTGTCCGCGTGCCTGGCAACCCCCTTTAAAATCAAAGGTGTTAACTATTCAATCAGCTCTGCCTGTGCGACGTCTGCGCACTGTATTGGCCATGCTTTGGAGTTAATCCAACTGGGCAAGCAGGATGTAGTGTTTGCGGGTGGTGGTGAAGAACTGTGCTGGGAAATGGCCTGCGAGTTCGATGCCATGGGCGCGTTGTCGACCAAATACAATGAAACTCCGGCTAAAGCTTCCCGTACTTATGATCAAGACCGTGATGGCTTCGTAATCGCCGGTGGTGGCGGTATGGTGGTGGTTGAAGAACTTGAGCATGCTCTGGCGCGTGGTGCTCACATCTACGCTGAGATTGTTGGCTACGGCGCAACCTCTGATGGTGCTGATATGGTTGCACCATCAGGTGAAGGTGCTGTTCGTTGCATGCAGATGGCAATGGCAGGTGTTGATACACCAATTGACTACATGAACGTACATGGCACTTCTACACCGGTTGGTGATGTGAAAGAGCTAGGCGCGATTCGTGAGGTGTTTGGTGATAACACGCCAGCTATTTCCTCAACAAAAGCCATGACCGGTCACTCTCTGGGTGCGGCGGGTGTGCATGAAGCTATCTTCAGCCTGTTGATGGTAGAGCACGGCTTTATCGCACCAAGCATCAATATTGAAAATCTGGATGAGAAAGCGGCAGGGATGAATATCATCACTGAGCCAACTCAGCGCGAACTGACTACTGTTATGTCTAACAGCTTCGGTTTTGGTGGTACTAACGCCACTCTGGTCATGCGTAAATACCAGAAATAAGGTCAATCGCAGATATTTCTGCTCATTGATACTGAGTCATTAAGGCCCGCGAGCAATCGCGGGCCTTTTTATTCGCTATAAATAAACACTTCTACAGAAAAATACTATAATCATCAGGTGATTAACCTTTTTTAGTAATTTCATCTTTTTGTATCAAAGAAGACTAGTTGATCACTGACTATTCATAAAAATATCTTATACTCAATAACCAAGGTGAATAACATTATAAAATGTAGGTGATTGAATATTAATGCGTTAGCTCTAATTTCAGCTATTTTTAATGTTTTTTATTCCTTTAAAGCCAAATTTGAAGTTAAAAAATCCTTGCCTGCTCAAAAACGTCAATTACAATATTAGAACAATAATTAAACAATTTTATTTTTGTCTTTTAATTTACCAACACAGCAGGGTAGTTCAATGAGCCATAATCCAAGTGATCAGAAGGTTAAGATTGCCGATTTAAACGAGCGCGTTGTTCATGAAATTCTGGAAGTGATAAGTGATGGTATCTGGGATTGGAATGCCAACAATGGATTTGTTTATCGTAATACTGGCTGGTATGAAATGCTGGGCTATCCCGCCGATGCATTTGAAAATACAGTCCATACTTGGGAGAAAATCATCCATCCAGATGATTTTGACCGAGTGATGTTTCAGTTTGATGCCTATATTAATAATCAGGCCGAGAGATACCAGATTGAATACCGTTGCCGGACTCATGATGGCGACTATGTGTGGATTGAAGATCGCGGCAAGGTAATTGAGCGTAATAGTGATGGTTCAGTATCGAGGATGATCGGCGCTCACCGTAATATCCATGACAAAAAGCATCGTCTGGAAAAGTTAGAGTTAAAGAATAAATCTCTGGAAGCGTTAGTCGAAGAGCGAACCGTTGAATTACGCGAAACCAATTTCCGCTTACAACAGCAACTCGATATCAAAAAAAGTCTATCTGAAACAGATGTATTAACCTCTGCGGCTAACCGTTATTTGCTGGAAAAAGTACTCAAGCACGAATATAACCGCGCAAAACGATTTTGCCAGCCGTTGTCATTGCTTTCGTTGGATTTAGACAATTTTAAATCTATTAATGATAAGTATGGCCATTCTGTTGGGGACTTAACCTTGACGCATATTGTTGATGTGATTAGGAATAATATTAGGGAAATTGATGTTTTAGGCCGTTGGGGCGGCGATGAGTTTATGATTGTGTTACCTAACACGCAATTAAATGAGGCTAAATGTATCGCCGAGAAAATCAGGCAACGTATCGAAACCATGCCCGTGGAAGGGAATATCAATGTGACAATGAGTTTAGGTGTGGTGGAGCTGGGGCAAAATGAAGCACAGGAACAACTATTAATTCGCGCAGATAAAATGCTCTATAACTCAAAAGCGGCGGGACGGAATATTATTAGCGGTTGATATTTTTCGAACGTAATGGCGCATTGATGTAGCAGCCTTTATTACCCGGCCTATTGCTGAGCCTTGCAAGGGAGGCCGGAGTAAGCGGTGTTAAGCTCTGCTGCCATTGGGAAATGGGAAATGGGGCATAATCACCATTAGCATTTCAGTGCATATTCTGCGGCCGCACAGGCATGTATTGCGGTGGTATCAAATACCGGCACGCTCGCGTCTTGTGCGTTAACCAACAATGTTATTTCAGTGCAACCAAAGATAATACCTTGCACGCCTTGCTGTTCTAATTTGCCCATAATGCGGCGATATTCCTGACGGGAAGTTTCACTGATAACGCCCAGACACAGCTCTTCATAAATAATACGGTTAACAATCTCGCGATCGATACTATCGGGGGTAATCACCTCAATACCGTGTTTTTGCGTCAATCGTCCCCGATAAAAATCTTGTTCCATGGTGTAGCGGGTACCCAATAAGCCAATTTTATTGATCCCTTGCTGCTTAATTTGTGCGGCAGTGGCATCGGCGATATGCAATAACGGTAATCCGCTGGCCGCTTCAATGTCATCAGCCACTTTGTGCATAGTATTGGTGCATACCACGATGACGTCAGCCCCGGCATTTTTTAATGAAACGGCGGCATCAGACAGCAACTGTGCTGCGGTTTCCCAGTCACCCTTGGCCTGAAGTTGTTCAATCTCATGGAAGTCGACACTGTAGAGAATGATTTTGGCACTGTGTAAACCGCCAAGTTGTTCTTTAACCTGCTGGTTAATCATCCGGTAATAAGGGATGGTTGACTCCCAACTCATTCCGCCAATAAGACCCAAAATTTTCATTAGTTTATTCCTATGCAAACATCAGCACTGAGTATGGATAAGAGTTTAACGATGCGGAAACACCCGGATACGTTGTAACGAAGCAATTAGCGGAACTGTGACAAGACTCCGACTATAGCTGTTATCTCTGTCTATCATGTTTGTTGTAACAAATCTGTAGCAATAGAAAAATCTATTTATTCTTCTATCTATTTTTACACTATTACCATCAACAGGATGACGGAGATTAGGATGATAAAAATAAAGACGGCATACACCCTGACACTATTAGCGCTACTCTTGCCAGCGTCAACCCATGTTGTAGCACAGGATAAAAGTGACAACTATAAACTTGAACAAGTGCTGGTGATGAGCCGGCATGGTATACGCGCACCTTTAGTTAATTATGGCGATATGCTTTCCAGTGCGACACCAGATAAATGGCCACAATGGACCACCCCAGGAGGGTATCTGACACCGAAAGGGGCAGAGCTTGAGGCGATGATGGGGGGGTATTTCCGCGAGTGGCTGGTTAATGCCAAATTGCTGAAAGCGGCAGGATGCCCGGCAGATACCACGGTATTTACTTATGCTAACAGCTTGCCAAGGACCATTGGTACCGCGCAGCATTTCTTATTCGGCGCTTTCCCTGGTTGTAATGTGCCAGTGGCGCACCAAAAAGATATCGGCAAAATGGATCCGGTTTTTAATCCGATCATCACGCTAGATGTCACACCAGAATTTAAAGAAAAAGCCTTGGCATCGATTAATCAACACGCCGGGCCGGGTGGGGTCGAAGGGCTGAATAAACGTTTACAGCCTAATTACGACTTACTTTCCCGCGTATTGGATTATAAAAAATCACCCGCCTGTTTAACGGATAAGAAATGTGACTGGAGTACCCAGCCAACCAATATTGTATTGGTACAAAATAAAGAGCCAGGCATTACCGGCCCGTTAAAATTAGGTACCGGTGCATCAGATGCGTTTATGCTGCAATATTACGAGGGTTTTCCGATTAAAGATGTGGCTTGGGGACGGATTCAGTCAGCGGAAGAGTGGCGTAAATTAATCGATATCAAAAATCTCTACCATGAGACGTTATTTGGTTCTCCTGCCATTGCGGATAATGCGGCTGAGAAGTTAGTCGGTTTTATCAGTGCTGCTCTTGATCCCGTCGGTGAGAAAACGCCTAATGAATTAGCAGCGCAGAAAGCTAAATTGGCGGTATTGGTTGGGCATGACTCTAATATTGCATCATTGTTGGCAGCCCTTAAGACTAAAGAGTACCAATTGCCAGACCAATATGAGAAAACGCCAATCAGCGGCAAAGTGGTATTTGAGCGCTGGAAAGATACGAAACAAAATAAAGATATGATGAAGATCGAATATATCTATCTGTCGACTGAGCAAATTCGTAATAAGACGCCGCTGACCCTTCAGGCACCACCAAAACGTGTCACGCTGGAAATTAAGGGCTGTCCGATTGATGCTAACGGGTTCTGTTCAATGGATGATTTCAGAAAAGCGATAAAACACAACACGCAAAGTTAAGTTCACACTACCTCGCCGCAGGTTGCGGCAGCCAGTAGATAATAGGGGCTGGCATAAAATGATAGGCTACGCTAACGTAATCTCTCTTTGTCAGCCCCAGGCCGTTTGTAGATTTTCTGATGACATTATTTGCCACGACTCAGCGAGCAGTAAAAACACTATTCAGACCTTTTCTGGAAGATCGTCTATTACATATTCTATTGATCTTTGGGATAGGGTTAACCGTCTTAATGCCGGCCCAAATTGTCTCCTTTCCACAGTTTATTGACTGGACCACCATTGTTACTTTATTGGGATTAATGCTACTGACTAAAGGGGTTGAGGTTAGCGGTTACTTCGATTTTATTGGCCGGAAAATTATTAATACACTCCACACTGAGCGGCATCTGGCGCTGTTTTTAGTCTTAGCCGCGGCGCTGTTGTCATCCTTTCTAACCAATGATGTGGCGCTATTTATCATCATTCCACTGATTTTGACGTTGAAAAAAATATCGTCTCTGCCGGTTTCTCGTCTGATCATTTTCTCGGCGCTGGCAGTCAATGCCGGGTCGCTATTAACACCGATCGGCAACCCACAAAATATTCTGTTATGGAGCCGTTCCGAACTCTCTTTTATCGGTTTTACTCGCCAAATGGCACCTTTAGCAGCCATTATTCTGCTGACATTATTCGCGGTAACATGGTGGCGTTTCCCGGCGCGTAAGATAAAGAAACAGGCCTCAAGCCCGATTTATCCTTACCAGTTCCGCCTGTTGCTGAGTTGTTTGGCGCTGTATGTGATTTTTATTATCTGCGTGGATTTGGGCTGGGCAGGTTATGGGCTACTTATCGTTTTTGCCGGTTTATTGCTATTGGCGCGGCGGGTGTTACTGGCCATTGACTGGAGCTTGATTGTGGTCTTTATGGCGATGTTTATTGACGTGCGCCTACTGACGGAATTACCTGCTTTACAATCGCTGTTCGGTGAAATCAAAACATTGTCTACGGCTGCCGCCTATATTTTGGCTATTGGCCTATCGCAACTGATCAGTAATGTCCCCGCCACAATATTGCTGCTTAATTATCTGCCTTCCAGCGCGCTGGTGGCTTATGCGGTCAATATTGGTGGTTTTGGTTTTGTGTTGGGTTCTATGGCTAATTTAATTGCGCTGAGAATGGCGGCAGAGCCGGCCATTTGGTTAAAATTCCATGCTTACTCACTACCATTTTTGTTGTGGAGTGCTCTGGTTGGCTGGTGGTTATTATGATAGTCACAGGCGCGGCTCAGCGGGAAATAACCTGAGCCGACATCGGTCATTAGAAGAAGATAGCCAACAAAAAGACCATCACTATGATCAGCGCCACAAATGCCAGTGACGGTTTTTGCAACAATGGCTGTAATGATTGAGGTAAGGCGGCAATTAGCGGGTTAATCACTGGTTGCAGAATTTTTTGATCTTCTGCTAAACGTTGGGCTGCATTGGCCCGATCCAATCTGGCGGTAAACAGGACATTGATAATGTCGTTCAACTGCGCTTGCGTCAGCGGCGTGGTGGGACTGGCCTGGAAGCGACTCTGGCTGTAATCAATTAATAATTGTTGTTCCTGCGCATCAGCGGGCTGTTTCAACGCGGTTTGCAAGTTAACCAATGTAGGTGCTGTTTGCTGGCTGAGTGCCACTTTGGTCTGTAAAAACTGGCTGAGTATCTGGAAATGGCGTGCAGGTAACGGATCATTACTTTTCACCCCCACCATATCAAATAATGCCTGCCATATTTTGGCCGGTTGCTCGCCGGTTGCGGCACTAAGTTTTGCTACTAGCGATTGAATATTCTGATGCTCCGCCGGCAGTAACGGCCGATCAGTTATTGTTGCCAGTTGTGGCTGTGGAATATTCAGTGTCCCGGATTGCAGCAGCACCAGAACTTGTTGTAACTCTGAATGGCTTAACTGACTTAATACAGTATGACCAAAGTGCTGACGGATAAAATCACTGACAGCTTGCCGGTTGTTGCCTTGAGGCAGCAGTTCGGTCAGTTGTTGGCGCAACTGGTGATTGGCATGATTTTCCTGTGCCTGCGCCAGACGGGTTTGCAGCAATTGCTCAGCGGGCTGGAAGTGGCGTGCCAGTAAGTCGCTAGTGCTACCCAAGGATAAATCATGACGCAGACCGGCCCAGATCTCAGCAGATTTGATTGGGCTAAGGGCCATGATCCGCACAATTAGCTTCTCCAGCGTAGTGCGTTGCGCAGGGGTAAGTGCCTGATCTTCCACTTGGCCCTGATGAGGTATTTTGGTCGGTGCGACATTGCGATCATTGGCAATCGGCACACTTGGGCCGTTCAAAGGTTGCATATAACCGGTCCTTCGCTGTGGAGGCGATACTGTGGAAATTCATAAAGTACCCGGCAATAGATGCAGGCTACCAATATGATACGCGCAAATGTGGGCGACCCATACCGTCAGATTATGTTTTTTTTGTTAACTACGTTTGTAATTAAATGTCACTTTGAGTGATTGTTTAAGTTCAGACATTGATAATCTTGATTATGCCGCTAAGATGGGCGCTCGGTCTTGAATGAGACTAATTTATCAATTTTACTGATGAATTATATGGATTAGAATTAAATACGGATAATGGTTAAACACGAATAATGGTTAAACAACAGCGCGCGGCAAAGTGGTTCCTCTGCCTGGCTTGCTTGGTCATATTAGTTTGTATGACACAACGCATCGCCAGCCTGCACGCGTTGGAAAAAAACCTCCTTCAGACATCATCATCACAGGTTGCTGCCGATGCTGATGAGGCACCCACCCCTTGTGAGCTAAGTGCCAAATCCCTGTTGGCATCCCCGCCTGTTCTGTTCGAATTAGCGATTTTTTCTCTGGGTTTATTACTCTTGCTATTGGGGCCGGTGATCCCGACCCGCATGAGGTTTCCACCACCCCGAGTGATATCACCCAGCCGTTTGAGGGTGCATCTGCGATTGTGCATTTTCCGGGAATAGAGATGCTTTTGGCATAACTACGGCATCCCTTGGGGTTGCTGTGATTAATCTATTTCTGGAGAAGAATCATGTTCAATTTAAGCAAGACAGCGTTGTTCTGTCTGTTACTGCTATGGATGCCCACCCTTTGGGCGGCAGACAGCGGCTGGTTGGTCAGCCCACAAAACTCACATGCTAAGGTGCGGATTCGTGCCGAACCTTCAACGAGCGGTGAAACCCGCCTGTTACTTTCCGTTCAACTGGAGAAAGGCTGGAAAACCTATTGGCGCTCACCGGGTGAAGGGGGCATTGCACCGACCATTGTCTGGATCACCGCTCTTGATGCGGTAAAATGGTACTGGCCTGTACCACAACGGTTTGATGTTTCTGGTATCTCTACTCAGGGCTATCACGAGCAGGCCATGTTGCCGATCGTCATTTCCGCTAAGGCACCCAAAACGCTAAGTGGCATCTTGACCCTATCGACCTGTAGCAATGTCTGCATTTTGACTGACTACCCGTTTAGCATCGATCTTTCCTCGCCGTTAAGTGGCGAAAACCAACAGCAATTCCAACATGATTTTGCCCAGGCGATGGGGCAGGTACCCATTGCCAATGCCCTGACCCAACAGATCCAAGCTGGTTTTGATCATGGCGAGGTGCAAATTCTGGCGGTGCGTGACGAAGGTTGGCAACAGCCCGAGTTGTTCTTCGATACCTTGGCGGACGTGGATCTCGGTAAACCGCTGGTCAGTGTGCAGGGTAATCAGTTATCGGTACGGGTTCCTGCGACTGATGGTTGGGGGGAGGGCGTGGGGGATCTACGTGGTAAACCCCTGACGATGGTGATTACTGATGCGGGTCTGGCGCAAGAGACCACGGTGACCATTGGGCAAGCGCTCACTTTACCGCAATCCTCCACTCGTTTTTGGTCTTGGATAGTGATGGCGCTGGCGGGCGGATTTATTCTTAATCTGATGCCTTGTGTGCTTCCGGTCCTTGCAATGAAACTGGGGTCTATTTTGCAGACTGGGCAGCAAACCCGCCGTCAGATTCGTTGGCAGTTTCTGGCATCGTCTGCTGGGATTGTGACTTCGTTTTGGTTGTTGGCATTACTGATGACCGCCTTGCGTTTAGGTAATCATGCCCTTGGCTGGGGAATTCAGTTCCAAAGCCCTTGGTTTATCGGCTTTATGGTGTTGGTTACCGCACTCTTTACGGCCAACCTGTTCGGCTTGTTCGAAATTAACCTCTCCTCATCGCTCAATAGCCGTATTGCCGCGCCTCGTGTGGAGCAATCGGGGGCTCGCGGTTTGGCCGGCCACTTTGGACAGGGCGCATTGGCGACGCTACTGGCAACCCCGTGTTCCGCGCCATTTCTGGGGACGGCGGTAGCCTTTGCACTGGCCGCCCCTTTACCGGCGCTGTGGGGCATATTTACCGCCCTGGGGGTTGGTATGAGCCTGCCGTGGTTGGCGGTGGCGCTATGGCCTAGATTGGTGCTGTTTTTGCCCCGTCCAGGTCGTTGGATGAACCGTCTGCGTATCGGGATGGGGGGGCTGATGCTGGCATCAAGTCTGTGGTTACTGAGCCTGATGGTGAGCCATATTGGCTCACAACTGGTGATGGTGATTAGCGGAGTGTTGCTGTTAGCGCTATTACTGGCAATTGGCTGGCGCTATGGCGTGCGTGTTGCCGCAATCGTCAGCTTAATCGGGGTGTTGATTATCGGCGGATTACTGTTGGCGGGTTCGCTGACGGCTAATCTATGGCGCAAACCGCTACATGACACCATCCCGTGGCAGCCATTAACTGAATCAGCCATTAAGAAAGCCTTGATGGAGCATAAGCGGGTGTTTGTCGATGTCACTGCCGATTGGTGTGTGACCTGTAAAGTTAACAAAATACACGTCCTGATGCGTGACGATGTGCAGCAGGCGTTGCAAGCACCTGATGTGGTGGCGTTACGCGGTGACTGGACGCGACCTTCTGCTGATATTACTGAGTTTTTGCGCCAGCGCGGCAGTGTCGCAATCCCATTTAATCAAATTTATGGGCCACAGCAACCACAGGGTGTGGTGCTCTCGCCACTGTTGGACCGTGACGTGTTATTAAAAATTTTGGCCGATGCTAAAGGAAATAAAGAATGAAAATTATCATGGTTGTGTTGTTAGCGCTGATCTCGACCTCACTGTGGGCGGCTGCACCTTTTACGCCGGAGCAGGAAGTGCGGATTAAAGCGTTAATCCGTGAAACGCTGGTCGCCAATCCAGACATTCTTGAACAATCCATCAATGCCTTGCAACAGCAAGCTAATGAAGCGCAAGGGCAGCAAATGGATCAATTTATCGCAGCCAATAAGCAGGCGCTGTTCCAAGACCCTGGTAGCCCACGTTTCGGGGCTGCAACTCCAGCCCTGACATTGGTTTCATTTACCGATTACAACTGCCCATTTTGTAAAACTTTTGATCCGTTGCTGGAAAAGGTAGTGAAGGAGTACCCGCAAGTGGCGGTGGTGATAAAACCGCTACCGTTTAAAGGGGAAAGCTCGGTGACCAGTGCACGGTTGGCGTTGACACTGTGGCAACAACATCCGAATCAATTTCTGCCATTTCATCAGCGCTTGATGGCGAAAAAAGGTTTCCACGATGCTGACAGTATTGCCGCGGCGCAGAAAAAAACCGGTGTTACGCCGGTAGCACCAAGCGAGCAGAGCTTGAATGTGTTGCGTACCAACCTGAAATTAGCGGATCAACTGGGTATCCAAGGCACACCTGCCACTTTGATTGGTAATCAGATGATCCCAGGTGCTATTTC
Organism: Yersinia sp. 2553 StPb PI; assembly: GCF_052217105.1. Classification (NCBI taxonomy): domain Bacteria; kingdom Pseudomonadati; phylum Pseudomonadota; class Gammaproteobacteria; order Enterobacterales; family Yersiniaceae; genus Yersinia; species Yersinia sp. 2553 StPb PI. The sequence goes on from NZ_JAZGPX010000002.1 coordinate 509,122, forward strand.
CTATGAGCAACTGGAGGAGATAGTGAAGCAGCAACTGGCTAAGGCGGGTAAATGAGTCGCTTGAAGCGGTGGGGTAAAGAGCTGGTTATTCTGCTGGTACTGGTCACGGTGGTCTCTTTGGCGATGGATTGGTTGCGTAGCCCGCAGGTACCTGCTGATTGGGGCGATGTGTCATTACAAACCCTGGAGGGCCAGACTGTCTCGCTAAAGGCGATGAGCCAGGACAAACCGTTGCTCATCTATTTTTGGGCAACATGGTGCGGCGTGTGTAAATTCACCAGCCCCAGTGTCAATCAATTGGTGCAGGAGGGGGAGAATGTGATGACAGTGGCACTACGCTCTGGTGAAGCACCACAGCTTGAGCGCTGGCTGACCAAAAAAGGCTACCGGTTACCGGTGATAAATGACCCACGCGGCGAGTTGTCAGCGCAGTGGCAAGTCAGTGTTACACCGACGTTAGTGATCCTTTATCAAGGCAAAATGGTACAAAATACCAGCGGATGGAGCAGCTATTGGGGCATGAAACTGCGTTTATGGCTGGCCTCGTTCTGAGGTAACGCTGTTTAGCCAACGCCACAGTGAAACGCACGCCAAAAGTTGGACTCAGTCTGACTTTTGGTGGTGCGTTTTTTTGATTAATATTATGCTTGGCACTGACCAATCGCCGCACTTAATCTGGCTATTCCTTGGCTAATCAGCTCGGGCGAATTAGCGGCAAAATTCAAACGGAGGGTGAACTCTCCATCTGACTCTTCGCGGTAAAACCCGCCACCTTTAGCGAAAGTGACCCCCGCCTGCCACGCCAGCGGCATTAATTGAGTCATTGGCACGTTTGCTGGCAATTGTAGCCAGATAAATAATCCCCCATCAGGAACTTCAAACTGGCAGCCGAGTGGCAGTGTCTGCTGGAGGGCATCGACCATGGCATCACGGTGCTGGCGGTACAAACGGCAAGCCCGACGAAGTTGTTTGTCATAGCGCCCGACAGTGACAAATGCATCCAACGCCCGTTGGATCAGGTTCGAGCTGGTAAAACTGTCAACATGCTTTAAGCGCGCCAGTTGGATGTAATGGGGCGCGTCTGCCACCAGATAACCAATGCGCATGCTGGGCAGTAACATTTTGGAAAAAGTACTGACATAGATAACTTCACCCGCGGCTGCCAGTGAACGCAGCGAAGGCAGCTTTTTGCCGCTGTAACGCAAGTCACCCACATAATCATCTTCAAGTATCGGCACCCCAGCAGTTCTGGCTATTTGCACTAACTGATGGCGGCGCTCTTCACTCATACAGCGTCCGGTGGGGTTATTAAAGTTGGGAATGCAATAGATAAGTTTCGGTTGATGCCTGGCTAACAGCGCAGGCAGGGTCGCCAGATTCATGCCTTGTTGGTCGCTGGGCAGAGCAATAATATTCACTTTATGCAGGCGGAACAGGGCTAATGCTTCGGCATAAGTGGGTTCTTCTACCAGCACACTATCACCTGGGGCCAGCAGTGATTGACTGATCAGACTGATGGCGTGTTGCGAACCGTTGGTTATCAACAGTTGCTCTGGCCGTGTTGGGATACCTTGTGCGGATAGAATGCGGCTGAGTGTATCGCGCAATGGATAATAGCCACAGTAATCGCCGTAACTGAATGCTTCTTCAGCATGGCGGCGCAGAATTGAATGCAAGATCTGGCGGAATTCATCCAATGGGAAAATTTTGGGGCTACCGATGCCAGCAGCAAAATTAATGGTATCTGGCGGTAAGGGGATATCGGCATACCCGTCCAGCCTTGAGGTGACAGTGGTAAAACGATCCAGTGGGAACTCACCATGTAGCCGTGGATGCGGATGGCTTGGCGGCGGCGAGAGGTGACAGACATAGGCACCGCTGCCGCGACGTTGTTGTAATAACCCCTTTGCCGCCAGCTCGGCATAAGCATTATCCACTGTGAGGCGGCTCACTGATAATTCTGCTGCCAAGGTGCGGGTTGAGGGCAGTTTGTCGCCATCAGCAAACACCCCACTGAGGATAGCACGGCGCAATGCCTCTTCGATTTGTAGATACAGTGGAATGTCTTGCTGGCGATCTAACGGAATATGCATGTCTCACCGACCAAAAGTGGCTCACTGTGGATAATATATTGTCACTATACTCAAGGTTAACAAGGCTTCAAGAGGAAAAAAGTGGCCTGTATCAATCAGTGGGAAAGTGGCTCTGGTGGCAGAGAACATGGGGGGTACAATCGCTATCTGATTAATATCCTGAAAGTAGTTATGAGGTTGTTATGGCGATTCCGGCAGATTTATTCCCATCAGCATTTGGCTCTATCGGGGCGGGCAACGGCGGGTTTAGTGGCAAACGACAAGGCTATCTGCTGGCGATTATTAGTGCCATGTTGTTGGGTTTTACCGGCATCATAATTCGCATCCTCACGGCGCATTATCATCTACCCACTTCGGTATTGGCTTTCTGGCGGGCAGCACTGGTCGCCATGGTGTTATTACCTATTTTACTTCTGACCAAACCGGAATGGGCCAAATTACGCGGGTGCCAGCTAAAATTCTATACGGCATATGGCTTATTGCTGGCGGTCTTTAATGGGCTATGGACTGAATCTGTCGCTTTAAACGGTGCGTCGATCTCCACCATTCTGGTCTATTGCTCAATCGGTTTTACCGTGTTTCTCGGCTGGGTTTTCTATAACGAATATATGGGCTGGCGTGAATTACTGGTTATTATTATCAGCCTGTTGGGTTGTTTCTTAGTCAGCGATGGCCTGAATATTACTGCATCAGACTTTAATTTTGTTGGCTTATTTATCGGATTGGCCTCCGGTATTGGTTACAGCTTTTATACTCTGGCTGGGCGCATTGCGACTGAACGCTGTTATCCGGTCTGGAACACTATTCTTTACGTCTTTGGTTTCTCCGCCATCTACCAACTGATATTTAATCAGTTATTGCTGTGGTTTCCATTGTCTGGGTTACAGCCAATGGTGGGTGATCTATTTTTCTTATCCCATAGAGCTAATGGCATTCAATGGTCTGGTTGGGGGCTATTGTTAATTTTAGCCGCCGGTCCAACGTTACTGGGGTTTGGCCTGTTTAATCTCAGTTTGAAAACACTCTCTTTGGCGGTGGCTAGCCTACTATTAACGCTGGAACTGGTCTTCACTGCGGTGATTGCATATTTCTTGTTGGGCGAAACACTCTCTCCCTCCCAATTGTTGGGCAGCGCGCTGGTATTACTGGGGGTGTTGATGTTGCATCGTAAAGATAAGGCTCAAGCAGCAATGGTGGCGGTTAGCGCGGAATAAAAACAGGGCAGGGGTAGCTGCGCAGAATATACGCCGCTACCTTATTTTTACTGCGCCGCCGCTCTTCGCAATGGGGTGCGCAGGCGCTGAGCTAATATCACCCCAGCCAGCGTGATACCCCCGCCAATCAGGTGATAGCTGTGTAATTGCTCATGAAGGAAGGCCACGGCAATAATGGCGGTAAATACCGGTGTCAGATTCATAAATATCGACGCAGTATTTGCCCCTAACCGCATCACACCGTGGATCCACAAATAAGGCGCAATAATTGAGGCTGGGATCCCAGCAAATAGCACCAATGGAATATTCTGCGCCGTCAATTGCACATCTGAAGCCATCAGGAAATTAGGCAATAATAGCACCACGCCGAAAACGATCTGCATATAAAGGGACTGCCAGTTGGGTAATTGAATCGCCCAGCGTTTGGTTAATACGCCATACAGCGCATAGGATGCCGATGCGCCGAACATCATCAATTCGCCTTTGCCGATACCATGTTGCAACAGTTGTGCCGGGTTACCTGCACTAACCAACCACACTAGTCCCCCTAATGACAGCACGCTACCTAATGCAATGCCTACCGTGGGGGCGACTCGTAACACCACAATGCTAATAAGCACAGTCAGTAAGGGAATTAACGAACTGAGAATCCCCATAAACAGGGCGCTAACACTGTGAGCCGCGTAGTACGCCAGGCTTTGGTACAGCACCATGCCCAGCATCCCCAATATCATCAATTTCCACCAATAAACGCGGATTGCCTGCCAATTGCGGATAACACCCAGCAGCAAGAATGGGGTTAACGTTAGCAACGCCAGCACCCAGCGATAAAACGAGATGGCGGCGGGATCAATTGCGGTGGCAGAGACCTTACTGACTACGGCATTGATGGACCAGATGATCACCGCGAACAGGGGGAATAACATATTCATGATAATAATTCTCATCTAAATAACATGTGACGTAGTCTACAGTTGTCTGATTTATTCTATATACTGAAAATCAGACAATAACTGCTGCGATTAGGACAATCTCGGCAGGAATCATTTTTTACAGGAGACAGTTCACGATGGCAGAACCCTCTTTCCCGGTGGTTGCCACAACCGTGCCACTGAGCCTTTCCTTTCGCTGTGAGGCCTTTAATGCCAATACTGAGTTTTTGCCGCATACCCATCCTTACGGGCAGTTGATCTGCGTAAAGTCAGGTGTGGTAGCGATGAGTATCGGCGGGCAGCGTTTTCTGGCCCCCCCTGAATTCAGTGTCTGGATACCGGCCGGCATGGAGCACTCCAGCCATAACCGTAAGCCGATGCAATTTCGTGCCATTGATATTGCACCTACGCTGTGTGATGAGTTACCGCTATCAGCTTGCCTGATTAATGTCAGTCCAATCTTTAATACCATTGTGGAAGATTGCTTCTCCCGTGGTTTATTGATGCCGGAAAGCGAGCAAGATATGCGCTTAGCCCACGTATTAATTGATCAACTCAGGTTGTCACCGGTACAACGCACCTATCTGCCCACCTCACAGGATAAATTACTGTCACCTATTCTGGCGGCGCTAGAGCGCTGCCCGGCGGACAATACCTCGCTGGCGCAGTGGGCTAAGCGGGTCTATACCACCGAGCGGACGTTATCGCGCCGCTGCCAACAAGAACTGGGTATGGCTTTTAGCGAATGGCGGCAGCGGCTGCGTTTTTTACATGCGATCTCATTGTTAGAAAAGGGCAAAACCGTGCAAAGTGTCGCACTGGATGTTGGGTATAGCTCCTCATCGGCTTTTATCGCCATGTTCCAGCAAATTGCAGGGACTACGCCGGAGCGTTTTCGTCGCAACAATCCCCTTCATCCTTGACGCCGCAGGGGTGTTGGCTATGCTCACGCACCCGAATCACTGACTTGAGTCAGCTCGTCGGGATTTATTCGCTTGCCGCCTACCTGCAACGCCAATGATTTTGGGGATCGTCTTCATCCTGAAGCTGTAGGGGGTTGGCTATGCTCACGCACCCGAATCACTGACTTGAGTCAGCTCATCGGGATTTATTCGCTTGCCGCCTACCTGCAACGCTAATGATTTTGGGGATCGTCTTCATCCTGAAGCTGTAGGGGGTTGGCTGCAACTCCAACTTCTTTGGGTATATACTAAGTCCCTGCTTTTCATCTATAGGGCAGTAAGCTGCCGGAGAATAAAGTGAAAATCCTGGTTGATGAGAATATGCCGTACGCAGATGTGCTATTTCGGCGTTTAGGTGAGGTACAGGCAGTGCCGGGGCGGCCAATCCCCCGTGAAGCACTGGCTAATGCTGACGCACTGATGGTGCGCTCGGTTACCAAAGTGAATGAGGCGTTGCTGCAAGGTACGTCAATTGGCTTTGTGGGCACGGCAACCGCCGGTACCGACCATGTCGACGATAACTGGCTACAGCAACAGGGAATCGGTTTCTCCGCAGCTCCCGGTTGTAATGCCATTGCGGTTGTGGAATATGTTTTTTCCGCACTGATGATGATGGCCGAACGTGATGGTTTCCAATTGCGTGACAAAACTGTCGGTATTATTGGGGTGGGGAATGTCGGGGCCAGATTGAATACCAGGCTACAAGCCCTTGGTGTGCGGACTTTACTGTGCGATCCACCACGAGCAGACAGAGGTGATAACGACACTTTCTGGCCGCTGGAAAAACTGGTGCGAGAGGCAGATGTTCTCACTTTCCATACGCCGTTGAATAAAACCGGCCCTTATCAAAGCCTGCACATGGCGGACGATGAATTACTGGCAGCCTTGCCGGATGGCCGTATTCTGATTAATGCCTGCCGCGGAGCCGTGGTGGATAATGCCGCGCTGCTTGGTGCGTTGGAAAAAGGTAAAAAACTCAGCGTGGTTCTGGATGTATGGGAACCGGAACCGGAATTATCTTTGCCGCTGTTAGGGCGGATTGATATCGGGACGCCACATATCGCCGGCTATACGCTGGAAGGTAAAGCACGTGGTACCACACAAGTGTTTGAAGCTTTTAGTCAACATCTGGGGCAGCCGCAGTCGGTAGAGCTAGCTTCTTTATTGCCTCAACCGGAGTTTAGCCACTTGAGACTGAACGGTGCGTTGGATGAAGGCAAATTAAAACGATTGATGCACTTGGTGTATGATGTGCGCCGCGATGATGCGCCACTGCGCCATGTGGCCGGTATCCCCGGTGAGTTTGATCGGCTGCGTAAGCACTATCAGGAACGCCGTGAGTGGTCATCACTCTGCGTGCAGTGCGATGATGCTGCCAGTGCTGAACTGTTGCAGAAATTAGGCTTTAGTACACAGTTATTATAAGCGCGGTATAAACGTTAATTTATTGATTGTCAGGCGGTTTTTTACCGCCTTTCTCTTTCAATCGATCTTAGTATCTGAATGAACCCTTGTAATTTAATGAACGTTAGTGGAGAAAACCAACATGTCTGACGGCTGGAATATTGCTCTGTTAGGAGCAACGGGCGCAGTAGGTGAAGCTTTGCTGGAGCTGTTAAATGAGCGCCAGTTCCCGGTTGGTGAATTGTATCCGCTGGCCAGCGAACGCAGCGCCGGTGCTTCTGTGCGCTTTAATGGTAAAAGTTTACTGGTTGAAAATGTTGCTGAATTTGACTGGTCTCAGGCGCAGTTAGCTTTCTTTGTTGCCGGGCGCGAAGCCTCACAACTCTATGCGGAAGAAGCGGCGAATGCCGGTTGCTTGGTTATCGACAGCAGTGGCCTGTTCGCGATGGAACCAGATGTACCGCTGGTGGTGCCAAGTGTGAATCCTCAGGTGCTGGCAGAATATCGCAATCGCAATATTGTGGCGGTAGCCGATAGCCTGACCAGCCAGTTGCTGACGGCGATTAAACCACTGACGGAACAGGCTGGCTTGTCCCGCGTGCATGTCACTGCATTGATTTCAGCCTCCGCCCATGGCAAGGCCGCTGTGGACGATCTGGCCGGTCAAAGTGCCAAGTTGTTAAATGGCATTCCTGCGGAGCCAAGTATCTTCGCCAAACAACTGGCATTTAACGTGTTGCCGTTGCTGGCTGATGAAGAGGGCAGTGTGCGTGAAGAGCGCCGTCTGGTTGATCAGGTGCGCAAAGTATTGCAAGACGAAGGTCTGCCTATCTCGGTGAGTTGCATTCAATCACCGGTATTTTACGGTCAGGCACAAGTGGTTCATCTGGAAGCCTTGCGCCCAATCTCCGCAGATGAAGCGCGCAGCGAACTGGAAAATTGCGAAGATATCCAATTATCTGAAGAGGATGATTATCCAACACAGGTCAGTGATGCCTCGGGCAGTGAGGTGCTGAGTATTGGTTGTGTGCGTAATGACTATGGCATTCCCGAAGTGTTGCAGTTCTGGTCAGTGGCCGACAACATTCGTTTTGGTGGCGCATTGATGGCGATTGAAACGGCGGAGCACCTGTTGCAGGAGCAACTGTACTGATGTCCGAACTCGAGTTGGCTCAGCCACAAGACATAGTGGCTGAAACGGCCGGTATAAAAATTGCGCTGGGTATTGAATATAACGGCAGCCGCTATTTCGGCTGGCAACGGCAGTTGGAGGTTGCCAGTGTGCAGGCTTGTTTGGAGGCTGCCTTGTCAAAAGTTGCCGATGAATCCATTGGCGTATTTTGTGCTGGGCGCACTGATGCTGGTGTACATGCCACCGGGCAGGTGGTGCATTTTGTCACCTCGGCGGTGCGTAAAGATGCCGCCTGGACGATGGGGGTCAATAGCCATTTACCTCCAGATATCGCCGTACGCTGGATAAAAACAGTGGATGACGATTTTCACGCCCGTTTCAGCGCTACTGCCCGCCGTTATCGCTATATCATCTTTAACCATCGCTATCGTCCAGCGGTGTTGGCGCAAGGGGTAACCCATTGCTACCTGCCGCTGGATGCTGAAAAAATGGAACGAGCGGCGCAATGTTTACTCGGCGAGAATGATTTTACCTCGTTTCGTGCGATACAGTGCCAGTCGCGTACCCCATGGCGAAATGTAAAACATGTCAAAGTTACCCGACATGGCGCGTATATCGTGGTAGATATCAAGGCCAACGCTTTTGTTCATCATATGGTGCGTAATATTGTTGGTAGCTTGATTGAGATTGGCTGTGGTAATCAGGATGTCAACTGGATGGCCCAGTTGCTGGCACTGAAAGACCGATCACGTGCTGCGGCAACAGCGAAAGCCGAAGGGTTGTATTTAGTCGCGGTTGATTACCCCGAACGCTTTGCGCTACCAACAGCGCCAATGGGACCCCTTTTTTTGGCAGACGACTGATTTCTCTACATTGATGAGTGAGGTCGCCTTGGGCTAAGGAATACCTAAGGAAGTTCAGCTAATCTCACTCACTCAAAGCACAAGTATGTTTACCATTTGAGAGTATTTATGGAATTTATACGTTTCGTTATTGATTTTATTTTGCATATTGATGTCCATCTGGCGGAGCTGGTGGCGCAGTATGGGGTTTGGGTTTACGCCATTTTATTCCTGATCTTATTCTGTGAAACTGGTCTGGTGGTGACGCCGTTCCTGCCAGGAGATTCTTTGCTGTTTGTGGCCGGTGCGTTGGCAGCATTACCGTCCAATGATATCAATGTGCACATTATGGTGGCACTGATGGTTACCGCCGCTATTTTGGGCGATGCTATTAACTACACCATTGGACGGGTGTTCGGAGAGAAACTATTCAGTAACCCGGACTCCAAAATTTTCCGCCGCAGCTATCTGGAAAAAACCCATCAGTTCTACGAAAAACATGGCGGTAAAGCGATTGTTTTGGCACGTTTTGTCCCGATTATCCGCACTTTTGCGCCGTTTGTCGCCGGAATGGGTAAAATGTCTTATCGCCACTTTGCGGCTTATAACGTGATTGGGGCGTTGGTATGGGTACTGTTATTCACCTATGCTGGTTATCTGTTTGGTAACGTACCTATCGTGCAGAACAATCTGAAATTGCTAATTGTTGCCATTATTGTGGTGTCAATTTTGCCGGGTGTATTTGAGGTATGGCGGCATCGGCGCGCGCAATCACGGCAAAAAAATCAGTAAAAACGTTACCTAAGCCGTGGGTTCGACCAGTTTTTTATCTACACTGTCGAGCCAATATGGTTTAATGAGTGACATTTATGGTCTGTTCCTGCGGACAACCCGAGTTCCAGTGCCTTAGCCACGTTGTAATGGCGTGTATCTCAGGCATTTTTTGTTGGGATGTTTTCAGGGAGATGGTTAAAGCATGAACAGCGGACTGGCAACAGCCAGGTTCAAACAGAAAGGTCATCGATGAGCTGGATTGAACGAATTCTTAACAAAAGCAATATTACACAAACCCGTAAAGCGAGTATTCCTGAAGGGGTGTGGACGAAATGTGACAGTTGCGGTCAGGTGCTTTACCGTGCCGAGTTAGAGCGTAATCTAGAAGTTTGTCCTAAGTGTGATCACCATATGCGTATGACAGCCCGTGCACGGTTACATATGCTACTGGATGCAGGCAGTGAAGTTGAATTGGGTAGCGAACTGGAGCCGAAGGATATCCTGAAATTCAAGGATTCCAAAAAGTATAAAGATCGCATTTCTGCCGCACAAAAAGATACCGGCGAAAAAGACGCTTTGGTTGCCATGAAAGGGACCTTACAAGGGATGCCGATCGTTGCCGCTTCATTTGAATTTGCCTTTATGGGTGGGTCAATGGCGTCAGTGGTGGGTGCCCGTTTTGTGCGTGCAGTTGAGCAGGCGCTGGAAGATAATTGCCCGTTGGTGTGCTTCTCCTCCAGTGGTGGTGCTCGTATGCAGGAAGCATTGATGTCACTGATGCAGATGGCAAAAACCAGTGCTGCTCTGGCTAAAATGCAAGAGCGTGGCTTGCCGTACATTTCTGTGCTGACGGATCCTACCATGGGTGGTGTCTCCGCCAGTCTGGCAATGTTGGGTGATATCAATATCGCAGAACCAAAAGCCTTAATCGGTTTTGCTGGTCCACGGGTTATTGAGCAAACCGTTCGGGAAAAACTGCCGCCGGGCTTCCAGCGCAGTGAGTTCTTGATTGAAAAAGGCGCTATCGACATGATCGTTCGCCGCCCGGTGATGCGTCAGACAATTGCCAGCATCTTGTCTAAATTAACGCATCAGCCACAACCCAGTGTGATTGAGAGTAAAGCCGATACTGCTCAGGCGGATAATCAGGCCGAAGCCTGATTATCCACGCGGGCATCACCCTGATAAGGTGATGCCCGGTTGTTGTGCATTGTCGCAACTTAAGCTTTATAGCTTTAAAAAAGAAAATATTTACCCAAAATAATTTGAGTTGCAGGAAGGCGGCAATTGAGTGACAACTTGGTTGTAAACCATGTTGAACATCGCTTGCGCTGGCCCGCAGGGTGAGTCTCATTAGAGGCTCATAATCCTGATGAGTTGACGCTAGTCATTGATTCGGGTGACAAATCGGTCAGGAACCGATTTGAACGCTGCTTGCAGCGGCCTCGCAGAGGCGAGGTCCATGGACGGGGGCCGAGCAACGAAAGCAGTCAACGCACATGCAGCTTGAAGTATGATGGGTATAAAGGCCAGTGACGGGACTCATGAAAAACCATCAAATTCCCCAAGCCACGTCGCCTTTGGCCGCGTGGCTTTACTATCTTGAACGTTTGCACTCTCAACCAATCGAGTTGGGTCTGGAACGTGTTAAACAGGTTGCTGAGCGTTTGGATCTGCTTAACCCTGCCCCAAAAGTCTTCACCGTTGCCGGTACTAATGGCAAAGGCACCACCTGTTGTACCCTGGAATCAATTTTACTTGCAGCGGGTCTGCGGGTCGGGGTTTACAGCTCACCTCACCTTTTGCGTTACACCGAGCGAGTCCGTATTCAGGGGCAAGAACTGTCTGAGGCTGAACACAGCCACTCTTTTGCTCAAATTGAAGCCGGGCGCGCGGGTATATCACTGACTTACTTCGAATTTGGCACCTTATCTGCGCTGCAATTATTTAAGCAGGCTAAACTTGATGTAGTGATTCTGGAAGTGGGGCTGGGTGGACGTTTGGATGCGACCAATATAGTCGATTCTGATGTTGCGGCTATTACCAGTATTGCCATAGACCATACTGACTGGTTGGGCTTCGATCGAGAAAGCATTGGCCGCGAGAAGGCTGGTGTTTTCCGTGCGGGGAAACCTGCCGTGGTTGGCGAACCGGATATGCCGCAGTCGATTGCCGATGTTGCGGCGCAATTGGGGGCACAACTGTATCGCCGTGATGACGCATGGCGGTTTAGCCAACAACAGCCAGGTGAAAAACAAGAAAATGCCTGGGATTGGCAGTGTGGCAACCATCATTGGACCAATCTACCCTTACCAAACGTACCTTTGGCAAATGCGGCGACAGCTTTGGCCGTATTGCACTATTCTGGCCTGCCTTTAAGCGATAAGGTTATTCGCCAGGGCTTGTTGGCTGCCAGTTTGCCAGGGCGTTTTCAGGTTGTCAGTGAGCAACCACTGCTGATTTTGGATGTAGCCCATAACCCGCATGCAGCACGTTATCTCACCGACAGGCTGGCTCGATTGCCAAAACACGGTAAAGTACGGGCTGTGGTAGGTATGCTATCAGATAAAGATATCGGCGGGACGCTGGCCTGTTTATCTGAACAAGTCGATGAATGGTACTGCGCGCCGCTTGAAGGGCCGCGTGGGGCGACGGCGGAGCAATTAGCCGAGCATTTGGAGTTATCACGCCAGTTTAGCGATGTAGAAACGGCCTGGCGTCAGGCTATGTTGGATGCAAAACCACAGGATGTGGTTATTGTCTGTGGTTCTTTCCATACTGTCGCTCATGTGATGGCTGTATTGGATTTATGACAGCCTGAATTTGTGACAACTTGAGTTTATCAAGGCATTGAATTGGGAGTGCGAGTGGCAAGTAAGTTCCAGAACCGTTTAGTCGGGACCATAATTCTGGTGGCGTTAGGCGTGATTGTGCTGCCGGGGCTACTGGATGGTAAAAAGAAGCATTATGAGGATGAGTTCGCCGCTATCCCATTAGTGCCAAAACCAGGTGATAGTCAGGAGATCGATGCGGTTGGTCCGGTCAGTCAACCTCTGCCTATTGCTCCACCGGAAGGTGCGGCGCAAGCCGTGGATGTCCCCAAAGATGATTCCGCCTCTCAGGCTGCTAATGATGCTGGTAACCCTCCGTCTGAACCGACTATCGTGGCACCGCCAGTGATACAGAGTAAGCCGGTTGAGGTGAAACCTGTTGAGAAGAAACCGGTTGAGGTCAAACCGCTACCGGTAGAGAAAAAACCGCAGGAAGTAAAACCTAAACCTGAGGTTAAACCGGACGTTCAGCCGGAAACTAAACCGGTCACAGAAGAAAAAGCACCGGTAGGGCAGGCTTATGTCGTCCAACTGGGCGCGTTGAAAAACGCAGCTAAAGTGAATGAAATCGTGGCGACGCTGCGCTTGTCAGGTCATCGGGCGTTTACGGTGCCTACAACGCCGGTTCAAGGCCAAATAACCCGTGTGTATGTCGGGCCAGATGCGTCAAAACAAAAATTGCAATCTGCGCTGCCAGAGCTTAATTCATTAAGCGGCCTGAATGGGCAAGTTAAGCCCTATGGCACGGCGCGTTAAGATTTATGCCGAGAGTTAAGATATCAGGGTGTACGGGGTTTTTGAGCTAAGTTTGTGCGGCGATTGTTGTTTTTAAAATCGCCGCACTTTAATTTGTCGCGGGTAAGAATTCCCCTACGCAAACGTTTTCTTTTTCTGTTAGAATTCGCCGCGAACAGGATGCAGCGGCGATTTCGTCATTGGAATAGTCATGGTCTGGATTGATTACGTCATTATAGGGATTATCGGATTTTCTGCATTGGTCAGCTTAATCCGGGGTTTTGTCCGTGAAGCATTGTCACTTGTAACATGGGGATGTGCGTTTTTTGTTGCCAGCCATTTTTACACTTACCTTGCTGTCTATTTCACGCGTTTTGAAGATGAAGTAGTTCGCAACGGAATTGCCATCGGCATTTTGTTCATCGCGACATTGATCGTCGGGGCTATTGTTAACTATGTGATTGGTTCGTTGGTTGAACGTACTGGTTTATCAGGAACTGACAGGGTGCTGGGTGTCTGTTTTGGCGCGCTGCGAGGTGTTCTGATAGTCTCTGCCATGCTGTTCTTTCTGGATACGTTTACCGGCTTCTCACAGAGTGTTGACTGGAAACAGTCACAATTAATCCCGCAGTTCAGTTATATAATCAGGTGGTTCTTTGACTACCTGCAGAGCACGTCGAGTTTCTTACCGAATCAATTACCGATTCGGAGCGGCTTATGAGGAAAAGACAACATGTGCGGTATTGTCGGTATCGCCGGTTTTGCACCGGTAAACCAGTCGATTTATGATGCGCTGACGGTGCTTCAGCACCGAGGCCAGGATGCTGCGGGCATCGTTACCATTGATGCCCATAATGGGTTCCGGCTGCGTAAAGCAAACGGCTTGGTGAAGGATGTATTTGAAACCCGGCATATGCTGCGCTTACAGGGGAATATGGGTATTGGCCATGTTCGTTACCCGACGGCTGGCAGTTCCAGTGCTTCCGAGGCTCAGCCTTTCTACGTTAACTCACCGTTTGGCATCACTCTCGCTCATAACGGTAATCTGACTAACGCTCACCAACTGAGAAAGAAATTATTCGAAGTTTCTCGCCGTCATGTGAACACCACTTCTGACTCGGAAATTTTGCTGAATATTTTTGCCAGTGAATTGGACCGTTTCCAACATTATCCATTGGAATCAGACAATATTTTTGCTGCTGTTGCCGCAACACATCAGTTGATCCGTGGGGCATACGCTTGTGTTGCGATGATTATCGGCCACGGGATGGTCGCGTTCCGTGACCCTAACGGTATTCGCCCGCTGGTTATTGGTAAACGCACGTTAGTTGATGGCCGCAATGAATATATGGTCGCTTCTGAAAGTGTGGCATTGGATACCCTTGGCTTTGAATTCCTGCGGGATGTTGCGCCGGGCGAAGCTGTGTATATCACGGAAAAAGGCCAGTTGTTTACCCGCCAGTGTGCTGAAAATCCGAAATACAATCCGTGCTTGTTTGAGTATGTGTATTTTGCTCGCCCAGACTCCTTTATGGATAAAATTTCTGTTTACAGTGCGCGCGTGCGCATGGGCCAGAAGTTGGGTGCCAAAATTGCCAAGCAGTGGGAAGATCTGGATATTGATGTTGTCATTCCTATCCCGGAAACATCTTGCGATATCGCGCTGGAAATCGCCCGTATTCTAGATAAACCGTACCGCCAGGGGTTTGTGAAAAACCGTTATGTTGGCCGTACCTTTATCATGCCGGGTCAGCAGGAACGTCGTAAATCTGTGCGCCGTAAACTGAATGCCAACCGCGCAGAGTTCCGTGATAAGAACGTCTTATTAGTGGATGACTCTATCGTGCGTGGCACCACATCAGAACAGATTGTCGAGATGGCGCGTGAGGCTGGGGCGAAGAAGGTCTATTTCGCCTCTGCGGCACCGGAAATTCGTTTCCCGAATGTGTATGGCATTGATATGCCAAGTGCGAACGAATTGATTGCCCATGGTCGTGAAGTGGATGAAATCCGCCAGTTGATTGGTGCCGATGCACTGATTTTCCAGGACCTTAGCGATCTTATCGAGGCAGTACGCGAAGATAACCCAGACATCACCCAGTTTGAGTGCTCGGTCTTTAACGGCGTTTATGTGACTAAAGATGTCGATCAGAGCTATCTGGAATATCTTGAATCGTTACGTAACGATGATGCGCAGGCATTACGTAATCATAACGAAGCCGAGAATCTGGAGATGCATAACGAAGGGTAATACCCGTTATCTTTCAGGTTGCAGATGTGTTGGCCTCGACCAATCCACGGATCTTGCGATGCGGTCGCTGTTTAGTGCCTTGCTGCAACTTGAAATTTATTGGGTATCTTCAGTTATCGGCAGAGTGTGAATCAAAAAGGTGCAACCAGCGTTCCGGCGCGGTGCACCTTTTTTGTTATCTAGCCGAGGGCCATGGGTATTGTGGCAAAACGGGGCCAATAACTTGCTAATCCGTACTTGATACGGCAAAGTCGGGCGATATTTCTTTATGTTATGCTCACTCTATAAGGCATAACGTCAGTGCGAGGCTATACCCCATGAAACGACTTATTATCGGCATTAGCGGTGCCAGCGGTGCCATTTATGGCGTACGGCTGTTACAGGTGCTGCAACATGTCGAGGGTGTGGAAACTCATCTTATTCTCAGTAATGCGGCGCGCCAGACGCTGGCGCTGGAAACGGAATTTAGCGTGAAGGATGTGCAGGCACTGGCCGATGTTGTACATGACTCACGTGACATTGCTGCTTGTATCTCATCCGGATCATTCAAAACGCAAGGTATGGTTATTTTACCCTGTTCAATCAAAACGTTATCTGGAATTGTCCATAGCTATACCGAGGGTTTGCTGACCCGCGCCGCGGATGTGATCTTAAAAGAGCGCCGCCCGCTAGTGTTATGTGTGCGTGAAACCCCGTTGCATTTAGGGCATTTACGCCTGCTGGTACAAGCCGCTGAGCTGGGCGCTACCATTATGCCGCCAATGCCTGCGTTTTATCATCGACCACAAACCATTCAAGATATTGTTGATCAGACCGTTAATCGGGTTATCGATCAATTTGACATCGAACTGCCTGAAGACCTGTTTACACGATGGCAAGGCAATAATTAACATTTTTCCCTTAATTGATACATTTGTGCAACATCGCACTGAAATGGGGCGGATTATGCACCACAATGATCCTGTTTTAGAACGCGTATCATGGCATGAGTGTGGTATTCGATTTTTGTATACGACTTGATGCCTGTATTTCGTGGTGATCGTGCTAGTTAAGCGGTGGTGGAATTAGCTTTCCTACCAGATGATTACTGGCACGATTACTGCAAATTGATTTATGAACGCTCTGGGTTGTACAGAACATTAACGCGCTTTCTGGCATCGAAAATCAATTTGAGGGTTATGTATGAATAAGAAGATGTTGGTTCTTCCGCTAGTCTTAGCATTAGCTGCTGCCAGCAGTGCTTTTGCTGCCATTCCGAAAGATGTCAAAATTGGTACTGATCCAACTTATGCTCCTTTTGAATCCAAAAATGCCAGTGGTGAATTGGTAGGTTTTGATATCGATATAGCAAAAGAGTTATGCAAACGTATCGATACTAAATGTACTTTTGTTGAAAGTGACTTCGATGCATTAATCCCATCACTCAAAGCCAAAAAAATCGATGCCATTATCTCCTCACTCTCCATCACGGAAAAACGCCAGAAAGAGATTGCTTTCACCGACAAACTCTACGCTGCCAATGCCCGTTTAATCGCGACCAAAGACAGTAAAATAGAGCCAACATTAGTCGCCTTGAAAGGCAAACGTGTTGGGGTGTTGCAAGGCTCTACGCAGGAAGCATTCGCCAATGCTGAGTGGCAGCCAAAAGGTATCGATGTGGTTGCCTATCAAAATCAGGACTTGATCTACGCTGACTTGGCTTCAGGGCGCATTGATGCGGCTTTCCAGGATGAAGTTGCAGGCAGTGAAGGTTTCCTGAAACAAGAAGCGGGTAAAGGCTATGCTTTCGCTGGCCCATCAGTAAAAAATGATCAGTTCTTTGGCGTAGGTACCGGTATGGGCTTGCGTAAAGATGATGCGGAACTGAAAGCGGCGCTGGATAAAGCCTTTGCAGAAATGCGCAAAGATGGCACCTACGACAAGCTCGCGAAAAAGTATTTCGATTTTGATGTTTACGGCGGTTAAGCACCTTTGCCGTTAGAGCCTCTGCCAAGAGTGGCAGGGGCCTCTACATGCAATTAAACATAGCAATTAACCAGACTCCTTACTCAGTAAAACAGGATAACCCAGATGCTGGATGGATATTCGAAACTGATATTTGAAGGTGCGCTGGTGACGCTGGAGTTGGCACTGTGTTCAGTGCTGCTGTCAGTGATTATCGGCTTGATTGGTGCCGGTGGAAAGTTATCATCAAACCGGCTGTTATCTGGCTTGTTTGAGTGTTACACCACACTTATCCGTGGTGTACCCGATTTAGTCTTAATGCTGCTTATCTTCTATGGTTTGCAGATAACCCTAAATAGCATTACTGAATCAATTGGTTTTGAACAAATCAATATTGATCCTCTCTCCGCTGGGATTATTACCCTTGGCTTTATCTATGGTGCTTATTTCACTGAAACCTTCCGTGGCGCATATATGGCCGTACCCAGCGGCCAAATTGAGGCAGCGACGGCATTTGGTTTCACCCCTAGCCAGATTTTCCGCAGAATCATGTTTCCTGCCATGATGCGCTACGCACTGCCGGGTATTGGCAATAACTGGCAAGTCATTCTAAAGGCAACGGCACTGGTCTCTATTCTGGGATTAAATGATGTGGTTAAGGCCACACAGTTGGCAGGCAAAGGGACTTACCAGCCGTTTTTCTTCGCTTTAGTGGCCGGAGTGGTCTATCTCATCTTCACCACGGTATCGAATGGCGTATTACTGTGGCTAGAACGGCGCTATTCCCATGGGGTGAAGAGGGCTGAGCTATGATAGAAATCCTGCAACAATATTGGCAAGCGTTGCTCTGGAGCGATGGCTACCGCTTTACCGGGATGGCTGTCACCTTATGGTTACTTATTTCCTCGGTAGTGATGGGCGGGTTACTGGCAATTCCTTTGGCAGTCGCAAGGGTAGCCGAACGGCGTTGGATTCGTTTACCGGTCTGGGTTTTTACTTATATCTTTCGTGGCACGCCTCTATATGTACAATTATTGGTATTCTATTCCGGTATGTACAGTTTAGAGATTGTCCGAGGCAATGACCTGTTAAATGCCTTTTTCCGCAGTGGCTTGAATTGCACTATTTTGGCGCTGACACTGAATACCTGTGCTTATACCACTGAGATTTTCGCCGGTGCCATTCGTTCGGTGCCACACGGTGAAATCGAAGCCGCCAGAGCCTATGGTTTTTCACGTTTTAAATTGTATCGCTGTATTATTTTACCTTCTGCACTGCGTATTGCCTTACCGGCCTACAGTAATGAGGTAATCTTAATGCTGCACTCTACCGCTCTGGCATTTACTGCCACAGTGCCAGATATTCTGAAAATAGCGCGAGATATTAACGCCGCAACTTATCAGCCGTTTTATGCTTTTGGTATTGCTGCCGTACTTTATCTGATTATCTCCTTTACGCTAATTAGCCTGTTCCGCCAGGCAGAGAAACGTTGGCTGGCTCATATAAAACCTCAGGCATCGCATTAAGTACGGAGACCTTATGACTGACACATTAGAAACTAAAATAGCTGAAACCAAACTGTCTGTGACGGAATTGCATAAGCATTACGGTGAACACGAAGTACTCAAGGGCGTTTCACTTTCAGCTAAAGCAGGGGATGTTATCTCCATTATTGGTTCTTCCGGTTCAGGGAAAAGCACTTTTTTACGCTGTATCAACTTTTTGGAAAAACCCAGTGAAGGCTCGATTAGTGTAAATAATCGTGATATCCGTTTGGTACGAGATAAAGATGGGCAGTTGAAAGTTTTTGATAAAAAAGAGCTGCAACTGTTACGCACTCGCCTGACGATGGTATTCCAACATTTTAATTTGTGGAGCCATATGACGGTGTTGGAAAATGTGATGGAAGCGCCGGTTCAAGTCTTGGGGCTGAGTAAGTCAGTAGCCAAAGAGCGAGCTATCCGTTATCTGGATAAAGTCGGAATTGATGAGCGCGCACGCGCCAAATATCCGGTGCACCTATCTGGTGGGCAACAGCAACGCGTCTCCATTGCCCGGGCATTGGCGATGGAACCGGATGTATTACTGTTTGATGAACCCACCTCCGCACTGGATCCTGAATTAGTCGGCGAAGTATTGCGTATTATGCAAAAGCTGGCAGAGGAGGGGAAAACTATGGTGGTGGTAACCCATGAAATGGAGTTTGCCCGTCATGTCTCCAGCCATGTTATCTTTTTACACAAAGGCGTAATTGAAGAGGAAGGCCCGCCGGCTGAACTTTTTGGTAACCCAAAGAGTACCCGCTTGCAGCAGTTCCTTTCTGGTGCACTGAAGTAACATCTCTGCGGGATAGCGATTTTATCTATCCCGCAGCAGTTTGATTAAGCTGAGTGTAATGGTCTAATCATTTCGGACACTTTGTTAGAGATATAATGAGCAACGCTAACGAGGTGAAAATGCGAAGAAAAACGTTTACCCATGAGTTCAAGCAGGAATGTGTCAATTTGGTTCTGCAGCATAAGTACCCGGTGACCCAGGCTGCTGAAACGATGAATATAGGCCTTTCAACATTACAACGCTGGTTACGCCAATATCGCGGAGAAGTGAGGGGAGATACTCCCATCGCCACCGCGATCACGTCTGAACAACGACGAATACAGGAACTTGAAAAGCAGGTACGTCAGTTGCAAAGCGACAATGACCTGTTAAAAAAGGCTTCAGCCTTCTTCGCCATGGAAATGAACAACGACAAAAAGTCGCGGTGAAGCTGAAGAAGGCCGGGGCAAACATCCAGCAAGTATGTCGATGCCTGTCGCTCACGCGCAGTGTATTTTACGCCCGAAGCCGGCGGCCAGCCCTCAGAGCAAATGTTCTGATGCTTCATGCGGCGGCTAAGCATGTTCATGCTGAAATGGATGCGACGTATGGCAGTCGGCGCATGTGTATTGAGCTGCGTGAACAGGGTTTTAACGTTGGCCGATACCGTGTCCGTCAGATAATGAAGACCCTGATGCTGGTTGCGAAGCGTCCCGGACGTCATCGCTATCCACGTGGTGGTAAACCGGCTGTAGTGGCGGCTAATCTGTTGAATCGACAGTTTAATCCAGAGACATTAAATACCTGGTGGTCAGGTGATATCACCTATCTTCGTACCGCTCAGGGCTGGTTATATCTGGCTATTGTCATGGACTTATGTTCAAGAAAAATAGTGAGTTGGGCCTTCTCGGACAAACCGGACAGCGCCCTGACTATCCGGGCATTACGACTGGCGGTTAATAAACGACGGCCAACAGGCCCAGTCGTATTCCATAGCGATCAAGGTGCTCAGTATACTAGCGCCCAGTTCCAGTCCTGCCAGCAGGAACTTGATGTGACGGGCAGTATGAGCCGCAAGGGTAACTGTTTGGATAATGCCGTTACGGAGAGGTTCTTCCGCAGCCTGAAAGCAGAGAGAGTTAACTACCGTCGCTATGAAACCCGAAGTCAGGGCATTGCGGACGTTATCGATTATATCGACAGTTTTTATAATCTGAAGCGTCGGCATTACCGGCTGGGCAATATATCGCCGAATGAATATGAACGCCGATTACAACAATGTGCCTAAATCCGTGTCCGGTTTTAGTTGACCATTACAGAGGGTTTGTGCAGCACATTGCGCAGTGCTTCTTCCAATTCAAAATAACGAAAACCAAAACCGGCCTCTTCCAATCGTTTCGGCACTGCCCGTTGCCCGCCCAGCACTAACGCTGCGGATTCACCCAGTAATAAACGAATCGCGGCGGCAGGTGTGCGGATAACCGCTGGTCTGTCTAACACATCGGCCAGAGTGGCAATAAATTGCTCGTTATGTACCGGATAAGGCGAAACCATATTAAATGGACCCTTGAGGCCATCGGTGGTCAGCAAATAATGGATACCATGTACCATATCATCGATATGGATCCAGGGTAGATATTGGCGACCATCCCCTATCGGGCCACCCAATCCAAGACGTAATAGCGGGACCATTTTGGCTAGTGCACCGCCGTGTGGCGCTAATACAATACCGGTGCGTAACAGGCAAACACGGGTATGACTACTTTCAGCCGCCCGAGCCAGATTTTCCCAGCGTTCGCACAACTGATGGGTAAATTCATCATGTGGCGTCTCTTCTTCGGTAACCAGAGCTTGCCCCTGATCACCATAAAAGCCAACGGCGGACCCTGAAATAAATACTGCTGGCGGTGTCGTGCTGGCCTGTATTAGCGTGGTCAGGCGCTCGGTTATCTGCCAGCGGCTTTGGCATAGAATCTCTTTTTGCTGCGGGGTCCAGCGTTTTTCCGCAATAGGCTCACCGGCCAGGTTGATTACTGCATCAAAATCATTGAGATCATGTTTATCATCCAGCGTTGACCAGCAGGTGACTTGTGCGCCGAGTACCTGATTTGCCCGCTGAGTGTCACGGGTCAGTGCGGTTACTTGATGGGCTTGCGATAAAAGGAAGGCAGTCAGACTGCGCCCTATTAGGCCTGTAGCTCCGGTTATTAATATACGCATAGCCAACCTCCATTTATTCCCTTCTTAATTGAAGCCGCAGAGGTGTTATCTGCGTTCACTTACCCAAATAACTTACTTGATGCCTGAATAGTGGCAGTCTGGTGTCTCTTTCAGCATAGGCTAACCTACGCTCTTCTCCTACGATACTGAGCATATCTTGAGATTAAAATTTTTATCTCATCAGAGCGTCTGGTGAGTCACATCATTTGGAAAAATAAAAAATTTTAACTAAATAAATGCACCAATCTGTCCGATTAATACGGTATTGAGTGCTTAAGTAATACCACTTCGACGGTAGAAAACGGCCGAAATGGTTATTTTTTCTGAGCAACAAGAACGACTATAAGCCATACGCTGATTATTTTTAAAACACTGATTTTGCGAATTTCTGCTAGAGTGAACAGACTAACCTGAATGGACGAGAGGGCAGTTGGCCTTCTCCCTTGTGAAGTTTGGATGTTTTATAAATAAATATTGGGTGTTTTATAAAAACTCACGGTGGCTTATAAATCCTCCGGCTGAGATCTGGTTGTGATCTCATTGTTGTCCATACACTTTTTCAGGTGCGCATGAAGCTAAATATCGAAGTTAATTGTTCTTATGTATGCGAACCCATACATAGACAAGATGGTAGCTTACTGGCAGTAGAGCTATTAAGCCGATTTTCAGCTAAATCGGTTGATTTGCCCATCGATGTTGAAAAGTTTATTAAAGAATTAGATGTCGACGGAAAGACTAATTTATTCCAGGATCAATTGCGTGCAGTAAAAGCCTATAGCGCTTGGTTTATCACTCACCATGTTTTGCTCTCAATCAATATTGATTTTGATTTGGCGGGAGTGATTGTGACTGATGCCGCAACGCGCCAGTTGTTGGATGAGATGCCCTTCCTACGGTTGGAGATCATGGAGACTTTTTCTAATTTATCCGATGGTATGAATAACCCATTGTTACGGGAATTGGCGCAGCGGTATCCGTTATGGCTGGATGATTTGGGCAGCGGCGGCTCCACCTTGAATGCGGTCACAGCCAATATTTTTGAATATGTAAAAATCGATAAGCATTTTTTCTGGCAGCACAATAAACATACCTTCCCGATCTTAATCAATAACATTAAGAAATATTGCCTCGGTGTCATTGTGGTGGGCGTGGAAAATGAAGACGAGTCGGCGCAACTTAAGGGTAGCAATATTGATGCAATGCAGGGATATTTATTCAATCCTGTGACATTGGATGAATTGGTATCTCAGCCCTCATTATAACGGTTTCCTCGTATTGTCGTTCACCTTGCGCTGATATTATTTTTTCATGTCGGCGCTGCTTTTTGCGATAAAATTTTTGCATAACAGATATCGATTTTTATCGGATTAATCCGATCAATTGGATGATAGAATAGGCTTCTTTTATCTCTCATTGAGTGCCATGGCGTTTACGTCGCCTGATTTGCTGAGAGTAGACCTAAGAGAAGACGATATCATGAAGTTAATGTTTGCTTCTGACCTGCATGGTTCGTTGCCCGCAACGGAAAAGGTGCTGGCTACCTTCGAGCGCAGTGGTGCGCAATGGCTGGTGCTATTGGGTGATTTTCTTAACCACGGGCCACGCAATGCGTTGCCCGCGGGTTATCAGCCAGCAGAGGTGGCACAGCGCCTTAATGCCTATAAAGAAAGGATCATTGCGGTTCGTGGCAACTGCGACAGTGAAGTGGATCAGATGCTATTGCAGTTCCCGATGATGGCGGGTTGGCAGCAGATTATTATGCCAGAAACCCGTCTATTTTTGACGCATGGTCACCTTTATCACCCTGGCGCACTTCCTCCGTTGCGTAATGGTGATGTCTTAGTCTATGGTCATACTCATCTGCCTGAAGCTCGGTGGCAGGGAGAGGTTATTTGCTTTAATCCAGGTTCGGTCAGTATCCCCAAAGGTGGGTACCCGGCAAGTTATGGCATGTTAGACGAGGGGATTTTACAGGTTTTGACCCTACATAATGATGAATCTGTCACCCAATTGAATTTTAAAAAAACTATTATAAATAGTTAGTTACCCAAAGTTATTGACGTTATGTCAGAGGGTAAACATATAATTAACAATTGCGCGAGTCTCACCGCGCCCAGATAGAAGGTTTCAGAGGATGGTGGAGCAAAATCCAGCAGCAGTCATCGAGTGGGTTGATATTGTTGATGAGCAAAATGACGTTATTGCTCAATCCAGCCGTCAACAAATGAGAGCTCAACGACTACGCCACCGTGCTACCTATATTGTGGTGCACGATGGAATGGGGAAAATTCTGGTACAACGTCGTACCGAGAGTAAAGATTTCTATCCCGGTAAACTGGATGCCACTGCGGGGGGGGTGGTGCAGAGTGGTGAAAACTACCTGGAATCTGCGCGGCGTGAGGCAGAGGAAGAGTTAGGGATAGCCGGTGTCCCGTTTGCCGAACATGGCCTGTTTTATTTTGAAGAAGAGTGCTGTCGGGTATGGGGCGGATTATTCAGTTGCGTGTCCCATGGGCCGTTTGCACTACAGGCTGAGGAAATTGAAGAAGTATGCTGGATGGTACCGGAAGATATCACTGCCCGTTGTGACGAATTTACCCCAGACTCTCTGAAAGCGCTGTCACTGTGGCTGACGCGCAACAATGAGCAGGATTACGGTAAAATTACCCCACGCGAAGATTGATTCCCGCTTAGCCATAAAAAAAGCCCCTTTGCAGGGGCTTTTGTGTATCTCACCTTCATCTC
The DNA here is from genome assembly GCF_052217105.1 of Yersinia sp. 2553 StPb PI. Classification (NCBI taxonomy): domain Bacteria; kingdom Pseudomonadati; phylum Pseudomonadota; class Gammaproteobacteria; order Enterobacterales; family Yersiniaceae; genus Yersinia; species Yersinia sp. 2553 StPb PI. The sequence goes on from NZ_JAZGPX010000002.1 coordinate 533,517, forward strand.
ACTGATTATCTTACAATAATACCCAGCAAGATACCCAGCGCACCAAAGTCGGCATCACTGAATGTGGTATTGGCAAAGCCGATATCACCCAGCACTGGCAGTAGGAAGACTGGCAGGAAGGTAATCAACAATCCCTGTGCGAAGGCACCTAAAATAGCGCCACGGCGGCCACCGGTTGCATTACCAAATACGCCCGCTGCCGCACCAACGAAGAAGTGAGGAACGACGCCTGGGATAATCACGGTCATGTTCATCAAATAGAGCGCGAACATACCGATAAGACCTGCGGCAAAGCTGCTCAGGAAGCCAACCAGAACCGCATTAGGTGCATAAGGGAACACCACCGGGCAATCCAATGCAGGTTTTGCATTAGGAACTAACTTATCTGAAATCCCTTTAAATGCTGGCACTATCTCAGCAATAACCATACGTACACCTTGCAAGATGATGTACACACCCGCGGCGAAAGTGATGGATTGCATCAGCGAGAACATGAACCAGTTCTTACCGCCACTCAGGCTTTTCACTACTTCCGGCCCGGCGAACAGGCAAGTCACGATGAAAATGATACACATGGTGAATGAGATAGCCACTGGCGTATCACGCAGGAACAGCAAGCTTTTCGGCACATTCATATCTTCAGTCGAATGTTCTTTATTACCGAATTTGCTACCAATAAAGCCAGCCAGCACATAAGACAAGGTAGAGAAGTGGCCAATTGCCACATCATCAGAACCGGTCACTTTTTTCATGTAAGGGTGGGCAATGGCTGGGAAGAACACCATCGCAACCCCAACCACCAACGAACCGATCACAATCAGTGTCACGCCACTGATACCTGCGGTGGCTAGAATTACTGCCACCATCATCGACATAAACAGGGTGTGATGACCGGTCAGGAAGATAAATTTCCATGGCGTAAAGCGGGCAATCAGAATATTGATCACCATAGCGAAGAACATAATCATCGCCATCTCTTTACCAAAACTCTTTTGTGCCACAGAAACGATCGCTTCGTTATTCGGCACCACGCCCTGAATACCGAAAGCGTGTTGGAAGATATTGGCAAAATCACCCAAAGATGAAACCACCAGGCCAGCACCCGCACCTAAAATCACAAAGCCCATGATGGTCTTTACGGTGCCTTTAATACACTCTGTCACCGGTTTTTTCTGGGCAATCAGGCCAATTAACGCAATCAAACCGACCAGAACAGCCGGCTCAGAAAGCACATCACTCATTAAGAAACGAAAGAAATCCATGCCAGCCTCCGCTTACAGCGCGCCTAATTCAGTTAATGCCACAGACAAACGTTCTTTCATGGCTTTTTTATCAATCATGTTATCAAGAGCAACGATTTTTCCACCAACGGCCTGAGCAATCAGCTGTTCGGCAATATCTTTGGTACCGATGAAGATGTCGCTTGGTGTCCCTTTGGCAGAGCCAAGATCCACATGATCCACTTCGGCTGTGACTGCCAGTTCTTTCAGAATACTTTTGATGCTGATTTCCATCATCAGGCTGGTACCTAAGCCATTACCGCAAACCACTGTAATTTTCATTTTTTTTCCCCTTAAAATTATTATCCGTACAGAATGCTGTGATTAATAACGCGCAATGACAGATTGGATCTCTTGCGGCGTTTGCGCATTAAGTAGGGTTTGTACATCGTTATCGTTATCGAACAACTGAGCGAGTTGAGAAATAGCCTCGATGTGGCTGTTGCTGTCTGTCGCGGCTAACACTATGAGCAGTTTGACCGGGTCATTACCTTCAGCATTGAAAGTGACACCCTCGGTAATGACGGTTAATGCCAAGGCGAGTTTATTCACACCTTCTTCCGGGCGGGCATGTGGCATCGCAATGCCGGGGCCGACTACGTAATAAGGGCCAATCGCCTCATGGGAGAGATAAATAGCCTCGACATAACGCGCTTCAATAGAGCCATTATCAATCAGTGGCTTACATGAAATGGCGATGGCATCACGCCAGTCTTTTGCCTGGCTAACCACCTGAATGACGTCTGACGTTAACAGTGTTTTTAACATGATATTGATGACTCCCGATGACTGTTAACCTGAGAGTAGATAGTTATCGTTGCTATTAATGTGACGAATATCTCAATTGATAGCGCTACCTGATAGCGCTATCAAATTTTGTGATAGCGCTATCATTTGTCGCGTCAGGGCCTTTGGCTATCTCGGAATAAGCCATATACAATGCAATGTATTGTCGAGACCCCACGGACTGGCTTGTTTTATCCAGACAGAAAATTTTAATCCGACAAGAAATTTTAATTAGGCAGGAACTCAGCATGGAAAAAACGCGCAAGCGCCGTAATACCGGGCGGGTCACTCTATCGGATGTGGCGAATTACGCTGGGGTAGGGTCGATGACTGTTTCCCGAGCGCTGCGAACGCCGGAGCAGGTTTCAGATAAGTTACGTGAGAAGATAGAGCAAGCGGTTGAAACATTGGGATATATTCCTAATCGCACGGCAGGGGCTTTGGCTTCGGGGCATAGTGATACCGTGGCGGTTTTGATTCCGTCGCTGACCGATAAAGCCAGCTCCCGATTTATGCAGGCGCTGCAACAGATTCTGAACAAAAATGAATTTCAGTTATTGCTGGGTTGCCATGAATATAGTCAGCGGAAAGAAGCTGAAATACTGATGACGTTACTGCAAAGCAATCCGGCAGCCGTGGTGATATTTGGCTCACAACTGGCAGATAAAACCTATCAACTGCTTGAACGGGCCAATATTCCTACCGTTAATGTGGTGGGGTCCTATTTTAAAGGGGCGAAAATTACCCTTGAGGCGGCATTTTTTGAATCCGCTTATGCATTAAGCCGTCATTTACTGGAGCGCGGTTATCACAATATTGGTTTTATTGGCGCTCATATGGATAACCGCTTACAACGTCAGCAACTGAATGGCTGGCATAAAGCGATGCTGGAACATTATAAAAATGCTGATCAAACCGTCACCACACCAGAAACAGCCAGCTTACAGTTTGGTCGCTATGCCTTGACGGAAATTCTGCAACGCCAGCCTGAGCTGGATGCGGTTATTTGCAGCCACGAAGATATCGCTTTGGGGGTACTGTTTGAATGCCAACGTCGCTTGCTGAAAATTCCCGGCGGGATCGCGGTTGCCTGCCTGGATGGTTCTGATAACTGCGATCAGACTCACCCGACGCTGACGTCGATGCGTATCGATTACCGGAAAATGGGTAAAGATGCCGGCAAGATGTTGATCGAACTGCTTGAGAGTGAGGACGATGGCGAGTTGAGTGAACCGGTTAGCCAGAGTTTCAGCTATAAATTTGAACCACGGCAGAGTACCTGAGGCTAGCGCCAAGCAATAAAGGAAAACCGCCCCGCAGGGCGGCTTACCGGGCTTACTTGCCTGACGTGTTGATTATCACCGTGATTGAGTTGTTGAAAATACGCCAACCCCCATTCCCGGATGTTAACAATGCGCCAAATACAACGAGCACAATACAAAAGTACCGTTTCATTGTGCGGTTCATGCTTAGACGGCTTCACGCCAGCACCACCGGTGATACTACCGTGAATACAAGTACAGGGTTGCACTTGCGTTACGGCCAATTGATATCCTTCCCTTAAACCGATGCCCGCTTGCTTAAGGCGGCGAAAAGGTCCGCCGCGATTGTACACGAATGCACCCCAGCCGATACTTGACAGTGAATAGCAACTGGCCCAAAATATCAGAACAGGGTTGCACTTGCGATATGTTGGTAACAGTTATTTTGATACTAACAACCCCGCTGGAATGGCCGCTTACCGGACCAGCACAGAGAAACCGCCTATATGGCGGTTTTTTTGTTGGCGTATTTTAGGGATACGGTCTTTTGGCGAGTGTGGTTGCGAGGTGAAAACGTTCTAACCCCAATTTATACATCGCTTTGCCAACAAACAAAAACGCCAGCACAAGGCTGGCGTTTCTTAGACAACGTAATCTTAGAATTAAGATGCGCTGGCGTCAGCCTGAGCGGATTGAATCGCCGTCAGTGCTACGGTATAGACGATATCGTCAACCAATGCACCACGGGACAAATCGTTAACTGGCTTACGCATACCTTGCAGCATCGGCCCGATAGAGATCAGGTCAGCAGAGCGTTGCACCGCTTTATAGGTAGTGTTGCCGGTGTTCAAGTCTGGGAAGATGAACACGGTGGCTTTACCTGCAACCGGTGAGTTAGGCGCTTTGGATTTAGCCACATCCGCCATGATTGCCGCGTCATATTGCAACGGACCATCGATGATCAAATCTGGGCGTTTTTCCTGTGCCAGACGGGTCGCTTCACGTACTTTTTCGACATCGCTACCCGCACCGGAATTACCGGTAGAGTAAGAGATCATCGCCACACGTGGTTCAATGCCGAATGCCGCAGCAGAATCCGCAGATTGGATAGCAATCTCAGACAGTTGTTCAGCCGTAGGATCTGGGTTGATTGCACAGTCACCATAAACCAGAACCTGGTCAGGCAGCAGCATAAAGAACACCGAAGAAACCAGTGAACTGCCCGGTGCGGTTTTGATCAACTGCAATGGTGGGCGGATGGTGTTTGCGGTGGTATGTACTGCACCGGAAACCAGTCCATCAACTTCACCTTTTTCCAGCATCAGGGTGCCGAGAACGACGTTGTCTTCCAACTGTTCACGCGCGACCACTTCGGTCATGCCTTTGCTCTTACGCAGCTCAACCAGACGCGGAACATATTGCTCACGTACAGCAACAGGATCGATGATTTCAACGCCTTTGCCCAGCTCAACACCTTGCGCGGCAGCAACGCGTTGGATCTCTTCTGGGTTACCCAGCAGCACACAAGTTGCGATACCGCGTTCAGCACAGATAGAAGCGGCTTTAACGGTACGTGGCTCATCGCCTTCTGGCAGCACGATGCGTTTACCCGCTTTACGGGCCAATTCGGTCAGTTCGTAGCGGAATGCTGGTGGTGACAAGCGACGTGAACGCTCAGACGTTGCGCTCAGAGAGTCAATCCAATCACTGCTGATATGGCTGGCAACATAGTTTTGCAGCTTTTCAACACGCTCATGGTCATCTGCAGGGACTTCCAGATTGAAGCTTTGCAGGCTCAAAGAGGTCTGCCAAGTATTGGTATCAACCATAAATACTGGCAAGCCAGTTTGGAAGGCACGTTCACACAGGCTGTTGATACGCTCATCAATAGCGTAACCGCCAGTCAACAGGATGGCACCAATTTCAACGCCATTCATGGCTGCCAAACAAGCAGAAACCAACACATCAGGACGATCGGCTGAGGTAACCAGCAGAGAACCCGGGCGGAAGTGTTCCAGCATATGCGGAATGCTACGAGCACAGAAAGTCACAGATTTAACGCGGCGAGTGTTGATATCACCTTTGTTAATGATGGTGGCTTTCAGGTGCTTGGCCATATCAATGGCGCGAGTTGCAATCAACTCGAAGCTCCACGGCACACAGCCGAGAACTGGCAGTGGGCTGTTGGCAAATAATTGGCTTGGATCGATGTTCGCGACGCTGGCCTTAGTGGAGTCATCAAAGATTTCAGACAGGTCAGGGCGGGTACGACCTTGTTCATCAACCGGCGCATTCAATTTGTTAATGATAACGCCAGTGATGTTTTTGTTTTTACTGCCACCGAAACTGGAACGAGCCAGTTCGATACGCTCTTTCAACTGATCTGGTGAGTCATTACCCAGAGCAATAACAAAGACGATTTCAGCATTCAGGGTTTTAGCAATTTCATAGTTCAATGCATTGGCAAACTGATGTTTGCGTGTTGGCACCAAGCCTTCGACCAGAACCACTTCTGCGTCTTTGGTATTTTCGTGATAACGGGCAACAATCTCTTCCATTAACACGTCTTGCTGGTTAGAACTCAGCAAGGTTTCCACATAACCCATATTCAGCGGCTCAGCAGCAGTGATGCTGGAGTTCGCACGAATGATGGTGGTGGTTTGGTCAGGTGCATCATCACCGGCACGAGGCTGGGCGATTGGCTTGAATACGCTCAGGCGTACACCTTTTTGTTCCATGGAACGGATGACACCCAAGCTTACGCTGGTTAAACCAACGCTGGTGCCGGTAGGAATCAACATTATTGTACGGGACACGGCTAAACCTCTTTACGGTTATGCCCTTCGTCCTTGAAGCCGCAGGGTTGTTGGCTACGCTCATGCACCCGAATTACTGACCTGAGTCAGCTAATCGGGATTTATTCATTTGCCGCCTACCTGCAACTTCAATGACTTTGGGTATATGTCAAAAACTCTTACGCAGTCAGACGGGCTGCGTCTTGTGCGATGACCAGCTCTTCATTGGTTGGGATAACCAGAGCCAGGCGGCTGCCCTCTTTGGTGATGGTGCCTGATTTACCAAAGCGTGCTGCCAGGTTGCGTTCGTGGTCAATTTCAAAGCCCAACAGGCCCAATTTGTCCAAAGTCAGTTCACGTACCATTGCGGCGTTCTCACCAATACCGCCGGTGAAGACCACGGCATCCAGACGACCATCCATCAGCGCAGTGTATGCACCGATGTATTTCGCCAGGCGATGACAGAACACATCCATTGCGCGGCGTGCATCTGCTTTAGTTGCATAGTTGTCTTCAACATAACGGCAGTCACTGGTGACTTCAGTCAGGCCCAGCAGGCCAGATTCTTTGGTCAACAGCTTGCTGATCTGTTCCATGCTCATGCCCATGGCATCATACAAATGGAAAATGATCGCCGGGTCGATATCACCACTACGGGTGCCCATGACCAAACCTTCCAGTGGTGTCAGGCCCATAGAGGTATCAACACATTTACCGTTACGAACAGCAGTGACAGAACCACCGTTGCCCAAATGGCAAGTGATGACGTTCAGTTCTTCCAGCGTTTTGTTCAGGGTTTTAGCGGCTTCCTGGCTGACGTAGAAGTGGCTGGTGCCGTGTGCGCCATAGCGACGGATACCGTTTTCTTTGTATAAACGGTACGGCAGGGCGTAGAGATAAGATTCTTCCGGCATGGTCTGATGGAAAGCGGTGTCAAAAACAGCGACATTTTTATCAGCCAGATTTGGGAATGATTTCAACGCTTCAGCGATACCAATCAAGTGAGCTGGGTTATGCAGTGGTGCAAATGGGATGGAATCTTTGATACCCTGAATAACTTCTTCGGTAACGATAGCTGATGCTGTAAATTTCTCGCCACCATGAACAATGCGGTGACCGATAGCTGTCAACTGAGCGGAAAGCTCTGGTTTTTGTGCCAGAATAGTATTAACAATGAAATTCAGTGCTTCGCTGTGTGCTGCACCAGCACCCAATGCTGCTTCCTGTTTGCCACCATCAAGTTTCCATTTGATGCGGGCTTCAGGCAGATGGAAGCATTCGGCTAAACCAGAGAGGTGTTCTTCACCGTTGGTCGCGTCGATGATAGCAAATTTTAGGGAAGAGCTACCGCAGTTAAGAACCAGTACTAGCTTACTCGACATGGAAGTACCTATTTTATAGTCGTGTTCAACATTTGTTTTGCAAAAACAGCGCGCATGCGACATTGATGATGCAAAAACAGCGAAAAACATATGGTTAATAAAACGTCAATCATTCCAAAAGCGTAGCGCATATTGGCGTCGACATTAATGATTAACATCATGCGATAGAGAAAAAGGCATGATGATGGAAAAATCGCGGATTAAACGTTAAGTGCAAACGTTAAAACCTGGTGGTAAAAATCGGTGCGATTTAACAAAAATGATTTAAAAGCTGCAAAAAGTTGACATATTTAGCGTCATCTTCTAGCGGCCAAAAGGCCGAGTTAGGATACCGATAGCGGAGCCTAAAAACAAAATATATTTAACAGACTAATTTTTAGTTTGTGGATTACAAAAAAATTTTAATTTTTGCTTGTGAAGTTGAGGTGAGCCATGACAACAAAACCCTCTGATTCTGTAAGTTGGTTTCAGGTACTCCAGCGCGGCCAGCTTTATATGAAGACCTGGCCTGCCGATAAGCGCTTGGCGCCGATGTTTCCCGAAAATCGCGTGGTTACGGCGACACGCTTCGGTATCCGCTTTATGCCACCACTGGCCATTTTTACCCTGACCTGGCAGATAGCCCTCGGTGGCCAGTTGGGACCCGCCATCGCTACGGCGCTGTTCGCCTGTGGTTTACCCTTGCAAGGGTTATGGTGGTTAGGCAAACGCGCGATAACCCCGTTACCGCCAACCTTACTCCAGTGGTTCCATGAGGTACGTAACAAGCTAACAGAAGCGGGGCAGGCTGTTGCGCCTATCGAGCAGACGCCGACTTATCAATCCCTGGCCGATGTGCTGAAACGAGCCTTCAAACAGTTGGATAAAACGTTTCTTGATGACCTCTAGTGGCGGTTTCATGCCAGCGGGCTTTTATGCCTCAAAGGATTAGTGGTGCAAAATCCCCTGTCAAATCAAAGTATGGCCCAAGCCTGTGTGCGATGATTTCCTCATTATTTATGTCTTAGGAGTTAGTGATGGATATGACCAACGCCCAACGACTGATTCTGTCGAATCAGTACAAAATGATGACCATGCTGGATCCGGAAAATGCTGAGCGTTATCGTCGCCAGCAAACCATTGTCGAGCGCGGCTTTGGTTTGCAGATGCGTGAATTGGACCGTGATTTTGGTGAGATGAGCGAAGATACTTGCCGTACTATTATTAATATCATGGAGATGCACCACGCCCTGCAAGTCTCCTGTGGTAACCTGAAAGACAAGCAAGACTTGGATGAACGCCGTATCGCGTTCCTCGGTTTTGATGCTGCTACCGAATCCCGTTACCTGAGTTATGTGCGCTTTATGGTCAATACTGAAGGGCGCTACACCCATTTTGACTCAGGGACTCATGGTTTCAACTCTCAAACCCCAATGTGGGATAAATACCAACGTATGCTGGCTATCTGGCAATCATGTCCACGCCAATACCATTTGAGTGCTGTTGAAATTTCGCAAATTATCAATGCCTGATAGCGCATAACTTATTTGCTATCAGTAAGTTGAAAAATAGTTTTACTGATGAGGATGTGCTTGTGGAGTGTAAAGGTTTTCTTTTTGATTTGGACGGGACTTTGGTTGATTCTTTACCTGTTGTCGAACGAGCCTGGATTGGCTGGGCGCAAGGTCGAGGCATCAATCCAGCAGAAGTTCTTGATTTTATCCATGGCAAACAAGCAATTACCTCTTTACGTCATTTTATGTCGGGTGCAAGTGAGGCTGAAATTCAGGCTGAGTTTCTGGCATTAGAGCAGGTTGAAGCTAATGATACCGATGGTGTGAGCGCATTGCCGGGGGCGGTGGCACTGTTGGAGCGACTAAACAGCCTGTCTATTCCGTGGGCTATTGTCACTTCAGGCTCAGTACCGGTCGCTTCTGCGCGCCGTGCCGCCGGCCATCTGCCGGTACCTGACGTGTTTATCACCAGTGAACAAGTTAAGCACGGCAAACCGCAACCAGATGCTTATCTGCTGGGGGCCGAGCGCTTAGGGCTGGCACCGGCTGATTGTATCGTAGTGGAAGATGCCCCTGCGGGGATTTTGTCAGGCTTGGCGGCGGGCTGTCAGGTGATTGCGGTCAATGCTCCGGCTGATACTCCCAAACTTGATCAGGTTGATTTAGTGCTCAGTTCGCTGGAGCAGATTAGCGTTGAGGTTACCGCTAACGGCGCGCGGGTTGTGCGAGTAGGTTAATTCTTCGCCAGATACCTTAATATCACCACTGAGAGCGCCTGATGGCGCTCTTTTACTGTCTGGCACATCACAAGTTGATAAACTTTTTTCAGGAAAAAAACACAATAAAACCCTTTGTGGGATGGTAAGCACATAAATTTGCAGTCATTATTGATCTCAGACAGCGGCCGCTGCTGATTTTAATGTTTTACTGCCAGAGCCGGATATTTCCTTTCACTTTTTGCCAACGAGGCCATTTTGAACCGCGAACTATTGTGGGTGTTGACGCTACTTCTAATAGCTATTGTGCTGTTTACTACCAATAAACTGCGCATGGACGTGGTAGCACTGTTGGTCATTATTGCCTTTGTGATGAGTGGTACGTTGTCATTAGGTGAGGCGACCAGCGGATTCAGTGATCCTAACGTGATATTGATTGCGGCGCTGTTTGTTATTGGTGAAGGGTTGGTCAGAACCGGTGTTGCTTATCAGGTGGGTGATTGGCTGGTCAAGGTCGCCGGTCACAGTGAAACCAAAATGCTGGCGTTATTAATGGTAACGGTTGCCGGATTGGGCGCTTTTATGAGCTCTACCGGAGTGGTGGCAATCTTTATCCCAGTGGTACTGAGTGTTGCCAGCCGGATGAAGATTTCGCCGGGGCGGTTAATGATGCCGCTGAGTTTTGCCGGCTTGATAAGTGGCATGATGACGCTGGTGGCAACGCCGCCAAATATGGTAGTTAACAGTGAATTACTGCGCGAAGGTATCAAAGGCTTTGGCTTCTTTGGCGTTACCCCTATCGGCATTATCATTTTGCTGATGGGTGTCGCTTATATGTTAGTGGCTCGGCGCTGGCTGGGCGGGAAGCAGGAAAGCTCAGAGAAAGAACAGCAATGGAAACGCCGCACTTTCCGCGACCTTATCCGCGATTATAAATTGACTGGCCGTGCGCGCCGTTTGGCTATCCGCCATGATTCTCCTTTGATTGGCCGTTCTCTTGACGAACTGCATCTGCGCGCCCGCTATGGGGCGAATGTGGTGGGGATTGAACGCTGGAAGCGTTTCCGGCGTGTGATGGTGAGTGCCACCGGTTCATCTGAATTACACGAGAACGATGTCTTACTGATCGATATGTCAGATTGCGACATAGATTTACGTGAATTTTGCACTGAACAGATGCTGGAACCGATGGTGCTGCGCGGTGAATACTTCTCAGAGCAGGCGCGCAACGTCGGGATGGCCGAGGTTTCGCTCATTCCTGATTCCGCCCTCTTGGGAAAGAGTCTACGTGAGGTCACTTTCCGTACCCGCTATGGTTTGAATGTGGTAGGTATTCGTCGTAATGGTAAGACTTTGGAAGGCAAACTGGTTGATGACAAATTGCAGTTTGGCGATATCTTACTGGTGATCGGTGATTGGAAACTGATTCGTCAGTTACAGTTAAAGACCCGTGATTTCATCGTACTGAACCTGCCGGCGGAAGTGGATGAAGTGGCACCGGCCATTTCGCAAGCCCCACATGCATTATTCTGTCTGGCGTTGATGGTTGCCATGATGATGACCGACGAGGTGCCAAATGTGATTGCGGCATTGGTAGCCTGTTTACTGATGGGTCAGTTCCGATGTATTGATATGGAAAGTGCTTATCGTTCAATCCATTGGCCGAGTTTGATTTTGATCATCGGGATGATGCCCTTTGCACAAGCATTGCAAAAAACCGGTGGGGTAGATTTGATTGTCCGTGGCTTGATGGATGTGGCCGGTGGGATGGGGCCGCGCGTCATGCTGCTATGTTTGTTTGTGTTGTGTGCCACGATTGGGCTGTTTATCTCTAATACTGCCACGGCAGTTCTAATGGCACCGATTGCGATTGCTGCTGCGCGGGAGATGTCGGTCTCGCCGTATCCCTTTGCGATGATTATTGGTATTGCAGCTTCAGCGGCCTTTATGACGCCAGTTTCGTCACCGGTGAATACCTTAGTATTGGGGCCAGGTGGTTATAAATTCGGTGATTTTGTCCGCATGGGGGTGCCATTTACGATATTAGTCATGATTGTTAGTGTGATGGTGGTGCCGGTGCTGTTTCCATTCTGATTGGGATGCTACAGGGTAAGAGTTGTGTTTAGTTCGGTTGATATGAGATTGGTGCTCACCTTGCCCCTTGGTGCCTCAACCGCCAAAGGGGTCACAAGCGCGTGACCCCTAAAACGGGCGTCATGCCCATTTTCCTTGCCTATACTCTTCGCTCGACAGCTCAAATGTGCTTTTGAAAATCAACTTCAATTTCAACTTCAACTTTAATCCAGCGAATCGAGGCTGATTTCATCCAGTGACAGGCTAAAGCTGGGCACGAAGACTTCCATAAAGTAATCCATTTCCGGGCTTTGGCGCATGGCGAGGGTTTTCTCCAACCGCGCTTTAGCTTGAATAAACTCATTATTACCGGCGGATAATTCTTCCAAACATTTGAGATAAGCACATAGAGCATCTGCCTGTTTAACCAGTGCTTTTTCCTCTTCGCTATAATAATGCTCATCCAGCAGACAGCGGAAATCTTGCTGTAATTCTTTTGGCAGCATTTCAATCAGTTTTTGTTGAGCAACTTTTTCTATCTTCTTGTATTCATGGGCAATCTGAGGATTGTAATACTTGATAGGGGTGGGTAAATCACCGGTTATCACTTCACTGGCATCGTGGTACATCGCCAGCAGCGCAATACGGTCGGCATTGAGATTGCCGTTAAACTTACGGTTCTTAATGATAGCTAACGCATGAGCGACAAATGCCACCTGCAAACTGTGTTCAGAGACATTCTCAGTGCGAACATTGCGCATCAGCGGCCAGCGGTTGATCAGTTTCAGACGAGATAGATGGGCGAAGAAGTGACTCATAGTTTTCTCTCTATTCAATATATTAACCATAAGATGATGGAAACAATCTGCATACGAGGATAACATCAAATCGATTTTATCAATGAGATAATGAGTTAATTAAATATTCTCACAATGTCTCAATTTTGTTTATTAAACCCTCACTTTATCTTTGTGTTTCATTCTTGCCATCCATTCTATCTCATTAATTATAAAAGAAATTATTTAACATTAGCTCTATTGAATTAGTGATGTGAACTCATTATTCTTTTTTTGTCCATTTTATGGATTATTAAATTTCAGCATATAAATTTTATTTAAATTATAAAGCTAAGGATAGTTATATGAAATTATTATTTATTCCTATGTCAATTTTATTATTCAGTGCGACAACACAAGCTCAGGAGGAATTCTGTGTAGGGGGAAATTTGGGGCCGTTCAGTGAGGAGTTTTGCGCTACGCATAACGCCGCGAGGGATAAGCAGCAAGAGCAACGAAGAATAGAACGTTGCAATAAGCTGATTAAACAACAAGGTTCTGCAATATCTTGGAGCATTAATGATTCGGTGAGGGTTTTAATTGACCGTCAACAAAGGGAAGAACTAGGGTGTTTAAGATAATCACTGCATAAATAAAACAGGGCTTGCTATACAAGCCCTGATTAATTACTGGTGGTAGGTCTCCAAAAACCGCCCCAGTTTCCTCACTGCCATCTCCAGCTCATCCACGCGCGGTAACGTGACAATCCGCACATGATCAGGGTATGGCCAGTTAAAGGCGCTGCCTTGAACCAACAGCACTTTTTCCTGCAATAGCAGATCCAATACCAGTTTCTGATCATCTTTCAGGTTAAAACGCTTCTGATCAATACGTGGGAACATATACAACGCGCCTTGAGGTTTCACGCAGGAAACCCCCGGTATTTGGTTGATCAGTTCCCAGGCACGGTCACGCTGTTCGTACAAGCGCCCGCCTGGCTGAATAAACTCGCTAATGCTCTGATAACCACCTAATGCCGTCTGAATGGCATGCTGCATAGGGACGTTGGCGCACAGACGCATTGATGCCAGCATCTCTAAACCTTCAATATAACCTTTAGCGTGTTTTTTAGGACCATTCAGCACCATCCAGCCCTGACGGAAACCGGCAACACGGTAAGTCTTGGATAAACCATTGAAGGTCACAGTTAACAAATCAGGCGCCAGAGCCGCAATAGAATGATGCTGAGCCTCGTCATATAAAATCTTATCGTAGATCTCATCGGCGAAAATAATCAGGTCATTTTGACGGGCGATTTCAACAATCTCCAGTAACAGCTCTTTGCTGTATACCGCGCCGGTCGGGTTATTCGGGTTGATAATCACAATCCCACGGGTACGCGGCGTGATTTTACTACGGATATCATCTAAATCAGGGAACCAGCCCGACTCTTCATCACACATATAATGTACGGCGGTACCACTTGAAAGCGAAACTGCCGCCGTCCATAACGGATAATCTGGTGCAGGTACCAGCATTTCATCGCCCAGATTCAGCAATGCTTGCATGGATTGCACGATCAGCTCAGAGACCCCGTTCCCAATGTAGATATCCTCGACTGTCAGGTCACGCATATCCCGTGCCTGATAGTGCTGCATAATAGCTTTGCGCGCCGAAAACAGGCCTTTGGAATCGCAATAGCCCTGCGCAGTTGGCAAATTACGGATCACATCCACCAGAATTTCATCGGGTGCATCGAAACCAAACGGAGCAGGGTTGCCGATGTTCAGTTTCAGAACTTTATTACCTTCTTCTTCAAGACGCTTAGCTTCTTTTAGCACTGGTCCACGAATGTCGTAACAGACGTTGTCCAGTTTGCTGGATTTCTCAATGGGGGACATAAAAAATTGAGCCTTTTGCTGGTAAAAGCGTGTCCTCAGCGTGGAACACTGCAAGGTATCCAATGTACTCCGACGCTGCTGCTTTTTGAAGTTCTATGCACATCTTTAGTGCGAATGGCTGCTCTTATTTTAAATGACTGCCAGCTTCATTGGTATGGAATATAACCGATGTTTTTGTCTTTAAATCCACTGGTTTATGCCTTATTTATTAGTTTATCTGAAGTTTTATTCCGGCTGATTGCGTGACATACAGCAGTTACCAACAAAATATATCTATAAGATGAGGTTCACTTTCGGTGCCGAAATCGCGGCTTGATACCGATGATAATGAGACGCGATTATGCTGCATCCTATTAGCTGGGATCTCAATCCAACAATTTATATCATCATACATATTATTAAGATGTGAAAAGAAACAAAACTGTAGATAGGAAAACTATTAAGAATAATTAATGTTAAATAGGCTGAATCTTGGAGAATATCTATGTTAATAGTTGAATTTACTCAATTAGATAAAAAACACACATAGAGATATATTGATATTTTTTGATATTTCGAAAAGGGTTAGTGCAGATTTGTTTAATTAAAATAGCATTGCAGCACTTAAAAATGCCTGAGGAAAAGCAAGATCCTAAAGGGAAAAAATCTTCATTAATCGAAGATTTAGTGGCTTTTTATGACCGTATTCACAAATAAATACATAACTTACTCAATAGATTTTTATAAAAAGAGATAACGGTAACGAAATATAAGTAAATTTTTTGCCCTACTCTAGTGAGTGGGGTACTGTCATACTTAGCGTTGTCCCTTATTGATGGCGCGATACTTATACACCAGGGTAGTTTGTAATTAGAATTCAAAAAAGTGAAGAATACACTATGACAAATGCAAATCGTCCGATAATTAATCTCGACCTCGATCTGCTTAGAACCTTTGTAGCTGTTGCTGACTTGAATACTTTTGCCTCTGCTGCCGCAGCGGTTTGTCGCACTCAGTCAGCAGTTAGCCAACAAATGCAACGGTTAGAACAGTTAGTCGGTAAGGAGTTATTTGCCCGCCATGGGCGTAACAAATTATTGACTGAACATGGTCTCCAGTTACTTGGCTATGCCAGAAAAATTTTGCGTTTCAACGATGAAGCTTGTACGTCACTTATGTACAGCAATATAGAAGGGTCACTCATTATCGGCGCATCTGATGATACTGCCGATACGTTGTTGCCTTTCTTGCTGAACCGAGTGGCGACGCTATATCCTCGGCTAGCGATAGATGTGCGGGTAAAACGCAGTCCATTTATCGCTGATATGCTGAGTAATGGCGAAGTGGACCTGGCTATTACTACAGCCAAGGTCGACACTCATCCTCATGTGATCTTAAGGACATCACCTACGCTTTGGTACTGTTCCGCCGACTATCAGTTCCAGTCCGGTGAATCGGTACCGTTAGTGGTGATGGATGAGCCAAGTCCATTCCGCGATATGGCAATAGAAAACCTGACCAGAGCCGGTATTGCATGGCGAATCGCCTATGTAGCCTCTTCACTTTCTGCCATTCGTGCGGCAGTCAGGGCAGGGCTGGGTGTGACCGCCAGGCCAATAGAGATGATGAGTCCTGATTTACGCGTACTGGGTGAAACAGAAGGGCTACCTCGGTTGCCTGAAACACATTATGCATTATGTAAAGACAATCAGTGTGGCAACGAATTGGCTTTAGCCATTTTCGATGCCATGCAGACGGGCCACCAACATGGCTTGCAGTCTGGATCGGATTTAGTGCTGGATTCTGATTATTTAATAGACGAGAACAGTTGATCGTCTAACGTGACTAAAAAATCGTAAGCCCCTTATTTTAGGGGCTTTTTTTATTTATAACTTTTAAAAAAACAGTTTTCTACTGCTCCAGTTTAATTTCATGCTTAAAACGTCGTTTTATTTCATTTAGCGGTATATCTGCGTACTGGATCAGGGGGAATAAACCAGATAAAAATAGTGGTTAATATTTCTTCTCATTTTCTGCTATTTGTTTTTTATTAAAACAGTGTTCCATTATTTATTTTTTTTAAAAAACAACTTTTCATGCCGAATATTTATGAAATAACACTCAAAACGTGTTCTGGATCAAAAAAATACCCCTAGCTAGTGAGTGGAAGAACCGGTTATTCCTGAGACAATGGTATAGTTAAAGCGAAGTTTCCACGTTGGGTTATAGGTGTATGTTCTGACTTAACAAATTACTGACTCGATTTAGCTTTATACTTCGCACCAAATGTTAAGTAAGATCGTGCGTTTGTAAATTAATCTGTAGTTACTTTTGTCAAAGTTGACAAAAGGTTACTGAAAGGAGTAAAAAGCCCACAGTAAAACACTGGCTAAACAGTTGTAAAGACAGTGTGTTTCGTGTGGTTTTTATCCTTCCCTTTGAATCGATGTGGTGCACTAACTGCCAACATAAGAGCAGGATGTCCGACGCCACTTTTGATGAGTAAGCAATGAGTATGTCAACAACCACTGAAGTTATCGCTCATCATTGGGCGTTCGCTGTATTTCTGATCGGCGCTATCGGGTTATGCGGCTTGATGCTATTGGGTGCGTTCTTTCTGGGTGGGAGAGCTCGGGCCCGCGCCAAAGATGTCCCCTATGAGTCCGGTATTGACTCGGTCGGCTCGGCGCGTATGCGTTTGTCCGCCAAGTTTTATCTGGTCGCCATGTTCTTCGTTATTTTCGATGTTGAAGCCCTGTACTTGTATGCGTGGTCAATCTCTATTCGTGAGAGTGGCTGGGTAGGCTTTATCGAAGCAACCATTTTCATTTTGGTGCTCTTGGCTGGTTTGGTTTATCTGGTGCGTATCGGCGCGCTGGATTGGACTCCTACGCGTTCTAATCGCCGAGTGAGCAAACCGAGCATAGTCAAATACGCCAGCAGTCCTCCACAAGATATACCTAACAGTCTTGGTGTTGCAGGTCGGCAGCAAGCGGGCGATAAATCGGTCACGATTTGAACCGCATGTATGCTAGCCCGTAGGGTGAGTCTCAACCATGAGGCTCATTAATCCCGATGAGCTGACTCAAGTCAGTGATTCGGGTGAGTGAAAGTAGCTAACAACCCTGCAGCTCTAAGTACAAAGGGTATAGTGGTCAATAAATACAGCGAGGCATTAACATGGACTATACGCTCACCCGCATAGACCCTAACGGTGAGAATGACCGTTACCCCCTGCAAACTCAGGAAACCGTCAGCGGCGATCCTCTCGAGCAACATGTCCACCGTAGTGTTTACATGGGTAAACTTGAGAACGCCATGCACGACATGGTGAACTGGGGGCGTAAGAACTCTCTTTGGCCGTATAACTTCGGTCTTTCCTGCTGTTATGTGGAGATGGTGACCTCGTTCACTGCCGTACATGATGTGGCACGTTTCGGTGCGGAAGTGCTGCGTGCTTCTCCGCGTCAGGCTGACTTCATGGTCGTGGCGGGCACTTGTTTTACCAAAATGGCCCCGGTTATTCAGCGCTTGTATGAACAAATGCTGGAACCCAAGTGGGTTATCTCCATGGGTGCCTGTGCTA
Source organism: Yersinia sp. 2553 StPb PI (assembly GCF_052217105.1). Taxonomy (NCBI): domain Bacteria; kingdom Pseudomonadati; phylum Pseudomonadota; class Gammaproteobacteria; order Enterobacterales; family Yersiniaceae; genus Yersinia; species Yersinia sp. 2553 StPb PI. The sequence continues at coordinate 551,546 of NZ_JAZGPX010000002.1, forward strand.
ACTCCGGCGGCATGTACGATATCTATTCCGTAGTACAAGGCGTGGATAAATTCCTACCGGTCGATGTGTATATTCCTGGCTGCCCACCGCGCCCTGAAGCTTATATGCAAGCACTGTTACTGCTACAAGAATCTATCGGTAAAGAGCGCCGTCCTCTCTCTTGGGTTGTAGGTGACCAAGGCGTTTACCGCGCCAATATGCAACCAGAAAGAGAACGTAAGCATGCTGAACGAATTGCAGTAACTAACCTGCGTACACCTGACGAGATCTAAGCTTGTTATTTTGGCAAAAATAACGGCTCAGGATCGCGGTGCGTAAGTGATTTGTTTTGGGAATGAATGATTTTCTTCCAGAACATGTGTGCGGCAAATGACCACAAAATGACACATTCAGTGTGGTGAAAAAACAGTGTGGTGAATAAATAATGACCGATTTAACGACGTCCGATAGCACTCAGCCTGCATGGCAGACCCGTGACCATCTCGATGATCCGGTGATTAGCGAGCTGTCGAACCGTTTTGGGCCTGAGGCCTTTGTTGTTCAAGCGACCCGTACCGGTATGCCCGTGGTATGGGTAAAGCGTGAGCAATTGCTGGAAGTAATGACGTTCCTGAGAAAACAACCGAAGCCGTATGTCATGCTGTTCGACTTGCATGGTGTCGATGAGCGTCTTCGCACTCACCGCCAGGGCTTCCCTGAAGCGGATTTTTCTGTTTTCTATCATCTGCTTTCCATCGAGCGTAACCGCGACATTATGCTGAAAGTGGCACTGTCTGAAAAAGACTTGCACGTGTCCACAGCGACTAAGATTTTCCCCAATGCTAACTGGTATGAGCGGGAAACTTGGGAAATGTTCGGTATTACCTTCGATGGTCACCCACATCTGACGCGCATCATGATGCCACAGACTTGGGAAGGGCACCCGCTGCGTAAAGATTATCCGGCGCGTGCTACCGAATTCGATCCCTTTGTGCTGACCAAGCAGAAAGAGGATCTGGAGATGGAATCTCTGACCTTCAAACCCGAAGATTGGGGGATGAAGCGAGGCACCGAAAACGAGGACTTTATGTTCCTTAACCTCGGTCCGAACCATCCTTCTTCACATGGTGCGTTCCGTATCGTGTTGCAGCTTGATGGTGAAGAGATTGTCGACTGCGTACCGGATGTGGGTTACCACCACCGTGGTGCGGAGAAGATGGGTGAGCGCCAGTCCTGGCACAGCTACATCCCCTATACCGACCGTATCGAATATCTGGGTGGTTGTGTTAACGAAATGCCTTATGTGCTGGCAGTTGAAAAGCTGGCGGGTATTGAGGTTCCTGATCGCGTTAAAACCATCCGGGTAATGTTGTCTGAATTATTCCGTATCAACAGTCACTTACTGTATATCAGTACCTTTATTCAGGACGTAGGCGCAATGACGCCAGTGTTCTTCGCCTTTACCGATCGTCAGAAAGTGTATGACTTGGTTGAAGCGATTACCGGTTTCCGTATGCATCCGGCCTGGTTCCGTATTGGTGGTGTGGCGCATGATTTACCTCGCGGCTGGGAACGTTTGCTGCGTGACTTCCTTGACTGGATGCCAAAACGGCTCGATTCCTACGTCAAAGCGGCGTTGCAGAACAGTATCCTGAAAGGGCGTTCTATCGGCGTTGCTGCTTACAATTCCAAAGAAGCACTGGAATGGGGGGTGACCGGGGCTGGCCTGCGTGCCACCGGGGTTGAGTTTGACGTGCGTAAATGGCGTCCGTATTCCGGCTATGAAAACTTTGATTTTGAAGTTCCGGTCGGGAATAACGGCGACTGTTATGACCGCGTGATGCTGAAAGTGGAAGAGTTACGTCAAAGCCTGCGCATTCTGGAGCAATGTTATAAAAACATGCCAGAAGGGCCATTTAAGGCTGACCATCCACTGACGACGCCGCCGCCGAAAGAACGTACGCTGCAACATATCGAAACGCTGATTACCCACTTCCTGCAAGTTTCATGGGGTCCGGTAATGCCAGCTAACGAATCATTCCAAATGGTTGAAGCGACCAAAGGGATCAACAGCTACTATCTGACCAGTGACGGCAGCACTATGAGCTATCGCACCCGGATACGTACGCCAAGCTATGCCCATTTGCAGCAGATCCCCTCGGTTATCCGTGGCAGCCTGGTATCTGACCTGATCGTCTATCTGGGCAGTATCGATTTTGTAATGTCTGATGTGGACCGCTAATTATGAGCTACCAAAAAGAGACTCAGAATCATAACGAAAGCCAAAATGTGGTGGATCTGGCAGTCAATGCGGCTGAACCGGCGACCACAACTGAAGTTTTTGAGTTGAGTGCTGAAGAACGTGATGCTATCGAGCATGAAAAACACCATTACGAAGATGCCCGCGCCGCGTCGATCGAAGCACTGAAAATTGTGCAGAAACAACGTGGTTGGGTGCCGGATGGGGCGATTCACGCCATTGCTGAAGTGCTGGGTATCCCGGCCAGCGATGTCGAAGGTGTGGCCACATTCTACAGTCAGATCTTCCGTCAGCCGGTTGGGCGCCATGTGATCCGTTATTGTGACAGCGTGGTGTGCCACATCACCGGTTATCAAGGGATTCAGGCCGCGATTTCGAAGAAACTCAGTATTGAGCCGGGCCAGACCACGTTTGATGGCCGCTTTACGCTGCTGCCAACCTGCTGCTTGGGCAACTGTGATCGCGGTCCGACCATGATGATCGACGACGATACCCACAGCTATCTGAAACCTGAAGATATTGAGAAGTTACTGGAGCAATATCCATGACAACTAATTCGGGTTTTACCAAAGAGGTTATTCGCACGCCAGAAATGCATCCGCTGACCTGGCGTTTGCGCGATGACAAACAGCCGGTATGGCTGGATGAATATCGCAGCAAAAACGGCTACTTGGGTGCTGAAAAAGCGTTAAAAGGCATGGCAGCCCCTGATGTTGTCAATTTGGTAAAAGACGCTGGCCTGAAAGGGCGCGGCGGCGCAGGCTTTTCCACCGGTTTAAAGTGGAGCCTGATGCCAAAAGACGAAAGCATGAACATCCGCTATCTGCTGTGTAACGCCGATGAAATGGAGCCGGGTACCTATAAAGACCGTCTGCTAATGGAGCAATTGCCTCATCTGCTGGTGGAAGGGATGTTGATCAGTGCATTTGCGCTGAAAGCTTACCGCGGCTACATCTTCCTGCGTGGCGAATATATCGAAGCTGCCGTGCATTTGCGCCGTGCGATTAGCGAAGCAACCGAAGCCGGCTTGCTGGGCAAAAACATCATGGGCAGCGGTTTTGATTTTGAACTGATTGTTCATACCGGTGCTGGCCGTTATATCTGTGGTGAAGAAACCGCCCTGATTAACTCGCTGGAAGGCCGCCGCGCCAATCCACGTTCCAAGCCGCCTTTCCCCGCATCGTCCGGGGTATGGGGCAAACCGACTTGCGTCAATAACGTTGAAACCCTGTGTAACGTTCCGGCCATTCTTGAGCACGGCGTTGACTGGTATCAGGGGATCACGGCGGGTAAGAGTAACGATGCCGGTACCAAACTGATGGGCTTCTCTGGCCGGGTGAAAAACCCAGGTCTGTGGGAACTACCATTTGGTATTTCGGCGCGTGAAATTCTGGAAGATTACGCGGGTGGTATGCGCGATGGCTTGAAGTTCAAAGCCTGGCAGCCGGGTGGGGCAGGGACCGACTTCCTGACCGCTGATCATCTGGATTTACCGATGGACTTCGAGAATATTGCCAAAGCAGGTAGCCGGTTAGGCACTGCACTGGCGATGGCGGTAGACCATGAAATCGGTATGGTGCCGCTGGTGCGCAATCTGGAAGAGTTCTTTTCCCGTGAATCCTGCGGCTGGTGTACCCCTTGCCGCGATGGGTTGCCGTGGAGCGTGAAGATCTTGCGTGCATTGGAGCGCGGCGAAGGTCAGCCGGGCGACATTGAGACGCTGGAACAACTTTGCCGCTTCTTGGGGCCGGGTAAAACCTTCTGTGCTCACGCGCCGGGCGCGGTTGAACCACTACAAAGTGCTATCAAATATTTCCGCGAAGAATTCGAAGCCGGGATCGCAAGTAAAGACTATGGCAATACCCGAGCCATAGCCGGTATTCAACCGAACCTATTAAAAGCGCGCTGGTGATACTTTGGGTAATATATGAGATACGTTGAATGTAGCCTCTCAGTGTACCCAATAAGAAAGTTTTTATAATTAACGCTTGAAAAATAACCAAATAATTTGCGTGGCGGCAAGGCGGCAACGAAGAGAAACGCCGGGAGTTTAGTGAACTAAATGACCGGTGTGAACGACGGCAGCCAACACAGCAGCAGCGTAAAGAATGACGGTTATTTCAGGCCACTTGGAAGCATGCATATGGCTACGATACATGTAGACGGCAAAGAATACGACGTAAACGGGGCCGACAACCTGTTACAAGCTTGTCTCTCCCTGGGACTCGATATTCCTTACTTTTGCTGGCATCCGGCGCTGGGAAGCGTCGGTGCTTGCCGCCAATGTGCGGTAAAGCAATACCAAAACGCCGATGATACCCGTGGGCGTTTGGTCATGTCCTGTATGACCCCGGCCACCGATGGAACCTTTATTTCCATTGATGACGGCGAAGCCAAAGCGTTCCGTGAGAGTGTGGTTGAATGGTTGATGACTAACCACCCACACGATTGCCCGGTCTGTGAAGAAGGGGGTAACTGTCATCTGCAAGATATGACAGTGATGACCGGACACAGTTTCCGCCGCTATCGCTTCAGTAAACGTACTCATCAGAATCAGGATCTCGGTCCGTTCATCTCACATGAAATGAACCGCTGTATCGCCTGTTATCGTTGTGTGCGTTACTACAAAGATTACGCTGATGGCACCGATCTGGGTGTTTATGGCGCGCACGACAACGTCTACTTTGGTCGTACTGAGAGTGGCACGCTGGAAAGCGAGTTCTCAGGCAACCTGGTAGAAGTGTGCCCGACCGGGGTATTCACCGATAAAACCCATTCCGAACGTTATAACCGTAAATGGGATATGCAGTTTGCGCCAAGTATCTGCCAGCAGTGCAGTGTGGGGTGTAACACCAGCCCTGGCGAACGCTATGGTGAATTGCGCCGCATCGAGAACCGCTACAACGGCAGCGTCAACCACTACTTTTTGTGTGACCGTGGCCGCTTTGGCTATGGCTATGTCAACCTGAAAGACCGCCCACGTCAGCCACAACAATTGCGTGGTAATGACTGGATCCACCTGAATGCCGAACAGGCAATGCAGGGCGCGGCGGATATTCTACGTCAGGCGAAGAAAACCATCGGTATCGGTTCACCGCGTGCCAGCCTGGAAAGTAACTTTGCGTTACGCGAGCTGGTCGGTGCGGAAAACTTCTATACCGGCATTGCCGCGAGTGAACAACAACGCCTGCAATTGATGCTGAAAGTGCTGCAAGAAGGTGGGGTTTACACACCATCGCTGCGCGAGATTGAAAGCTATGATGCGGTGCTGATTCTGGGTGAAGATTTGACCCAGACTGGCGCACGTATCGCACTGTCTGTCCGTCAGGCGGTGAAAGGTAAAGCCCGTGAAATGGCCGCCGCACAGAAAGTGGCTGACTGGCAAATCGCGGCGATTATGAATATCGGTCAGCACGCTAAACATCCGCTGTTTATCACTAACGTTGATAACACCCGTATGGATGATATCGCGGCGTGGAACTACCGCGCACCGGTGGATGATCAGGCACGTTTAGGCTTTGCTATCGCTAACGCGCTGGATGCGTCGTCACCGGCGGTCACGGATCTGGACCCTGCGCTGAAAGGCAAAGTGGATATCATCGTGCAGGCTCTGGCGGGCGCGAAGAAACCACTGATCGTGACCGGCAGCAATGCAGGCAGCGAAGCCATCATTGCTGCGGCAGCTAACGTGGCAACCGCGCTGAAAAGCCGTGGCTCTGATGTGGGTATCACCTTTGTTGCCAGTGCAGCGAACAGCATCGGCTTGACCATGATTGGCGGCGGCTCACTGGATAGCGCGCTGGAATTGCTGACCCGTGGTGATGCTGACAGCGTTATCGTGATGGAGAACGACCTCTATCGCCATGCGGCGCAAGACAAAGTTGACGCCGCGCTGGAGCAAGCAGCCAACGTGATCGTGGTTGATCATCAACGCACCGCGATCATGGCAAAAGCAGACCTGATTCTGTCTGCCGCCAGCTTTGCTGAAAGCGACGGTACGCTGGTCAATCAGGAAGGCCGCGCTCAGCGTTTCTTCCAGGTTTACGATCCAACCTATTACGACGACCCGAAAAAACCGGAAAACAACAGCATCATGCTGGAAAGCTGGCGCTGGTTGCACTCCTTGCATTCAACTTATACCAGTCGCCATGTAGACTGGACGCAACTGGATCACGTGATTGCGGCTTGTGTTCGCGCATTACCACAGTTGGAAGGTATTGTTGAAGCGGCACCGGATGCGACCTTCCGTATTCGTGGTCAGAAACTGGCGCGTTCACCTATCCGTTACAGTGGCCGCACGGCTATGCGCGCGGATATCAGTGTGCATGAACCGCGTCAGCCACAGGATATCGACACGCCGTTCGCTTTCTCAATGGAAGGGAACAACAGCCCATTGGCCGATCGTCAGCAGATCCCATTTGCTTGGGCACCGGGCTGGAACTCACCGCAGGCATGGAACAAATTCCAGGCTGAAGTGGGGGGGAGCTTGCGCTTTGGTGATCCGGGTGTGCGCCTGATTGAAGCAGGTGAGGGGACGCTTGGTTACTTTGATTCAGTACCGACAGCCTTTACCGCTCAGACTGATGGCTGGCAGATTGCCCCTTACTACCATTTGTTTGGTAGTGAAGAGATGTCGCAGCGCTCAGATGTCATCCAGCAGCGCATGCCAGCACCTTATGTGATGGTCAATCCAGCCGATGCTGCAACGCTCGGGGTTAACCTCGGTACGCTGGTGGAATTCAACTGTGCCGGTCAGACATTGCGTCTGCCAGTGCGCCTGAGTGAAACCTTGGCTCGGGGTCAGGTCGGCTTGCCGCTTGGCTTACCGGGCATTCCGCCGATTATGGTGGGTGCGCGTGTTGAGAATCTGCGGGAGGCAGTATTATGAGCTGGTTTACCCCTGAATTGATTGAGATTTTAATCTCTGTCCTGAAAGCGGTAGTGATTCTGTTGGTGGTGGTGACCTGCGGCGCATTTATGAGCTTCGGCGAGCGCCGCCTGCTGGGCTTGTTCCAGAACCGTTACGGGCCAAACCGTGTCGGTTGGGGCGGGTCATTGCAGTTGGTTGCTGACATGATCAAAATGTTCTTCAAAGAGGACTGGGTTCCGCGCTTCTCCGACAAGGCTATCTTTACATTGGCCCCGGTGATTGCCTTTACCTCACTACTGCTCTCTTTCGCCATCGTCCCGGTCAGCCCGACCTGGGCGGTTGCGGATCTTAATATCGGTATTCTGTTCTTTCTGATGATGGCCGGGCTGACGGTATATGCCGTGCTGTTTGCCGGTTGGTCCAGTAATAACAAATATTCTCTGTTAGGGGCGATGCGTGCATCTGCGCAAACCCTGAGCTACGAAGTGTTCCTCGGCTTATCATTGATGGGCGTAGTCGCACAGGCGGGTTCGTTCAATATGCAGGATATTGTTAACTCTCAGGAACACGTCTGGAATGTGATTCCGCAATTCTTTGGTTTTCTGACCTTTGCCATTGCGGGTGTTGCAGTATGTCACCGTCATCCCTTTGACCAGCCAGAAGCTGAACAAGAGCTGGCCGATGGTTACCACATTGAATATTCCGGTATGAAATTCGGTCTGTTCTTCGTCGGTGAATATATCGGTATCGTGACCGTCTCTGCTCTGATAGTCACTCTGTTCTTCGGTGGTTGGCAAGGTCCGTTCCTGCCGCCATTTATCTGGTTTGCGCTGAAAACGGCTTTCTTCATGGTGATGTTCATTCTGATCCGTGCATCCTTGCCGCGCCCACGTTATGACCAAGTGATGTCATTCGGCTGGAAAGTTTGCCTGCCGTTGACCCTGCTGAATCTGCTGGCGACTGCCGCGGTCATTTTGTACAACGCTCAATAAGGGGTGAATGAACCATGACGTTGAAAGAGTTAGTGGTTGGTTTCGGCACCCAAGTGCGCAGCCTGTGGATGATTGGCCTTCATGCCTTCCACAAGCGTGAAACCCAAATGTATCCTGAAGAGCCGGTTTACCTGCCGCCGCGCTACCGTGGTCGTATCGTGTTAACGCGTGACCCTGACGGTGAAGAGCGCTGCGTTGCTTGTAATCTGTGTGCTGTTGCTTGTCCGGTTGGCTGTATCTCATTACAGAAAGCTGAGCACAAAGATGGCCGCTGGTATCCTGAGTTCTTCCGTATCAACTTCTCCCGCTGCATTTTCTGTGGTTTGTGTGAAGAGGCTTGCCCAACAACTGCTATCCAGCTAACGCCGGATTTCGAAATGGGTGAATTTAAGCGTCAGGATCTGGTGTATGAGAAAGAAGACTTGTTGATCTCCGGCCCGGGTAAATATCCTGAATATAACTTCTACCGGATGTCCGGTATGGCAGTAGACGGCAAGCAGAAAGGCGAAGCCGAAAACGAAGCCAAACCGATTGACGTTAAAGGTCTGATGCCTTAGGAGCCGCTTTCCATGGAATTTGCATTTTATATTGCAGCATTGGTGGCAGTGGTGGCGACTATTCGCGTCATCACTCACACCAACCCGGTACATGCTCTGCTGTACCTGATTATCTCTTTACTGGCTATCTCGGCGGTATTTTTCTCGCTGGGTGCTTATTTCGCCGGTGCGCTGGAAATCATCGTCTACGCCGGGGCCATTATGGTGCTGTTCGTGTTCGTGGTGATGATGCTGAACTTGGGCAACGTCGAACAACAAGAGCGCGACTGGCTGAAACCGAGTTTGTGGATTGGCCCCGGCTTGCTAGCACTGGTGCTGCTGTCGGTACTGATTTATGCCATCAGTTCAGTGACTGATTCCGGTATTAGCGGTGAAATGGTCGATGCCAAAGCTGTGGGTATCAGCCTGTTTGGTCCTTATGTGCTGGCAGTTGAACTGGCGTCAATGTTGTTGCTGGCCGGTCTGGTGGTTGCCTTCCATATCGGGCGCGAACATAAGCCGGGTGACGTGATGGGCGCGAGCGACAGCGCGAAAAGAAAAACGGAGGAACAAGCATGATCCCTCTACAACATGGCCTGATTCTGGCGGCCATACTGTTTGTGCTAGGGCTGACGGGGTTGCTGATTCGTCGCAATCTGTTGTTTATGCTGATAAGCCTTGAAGTGATGATCAACGCAGCGGCGCTCGCCTTTGTTGTGGCGGGCAGTTATTGGGGTCAGGCTGACGGTCAGGTGATGTATATCCTGGCGATCACGCTGGCAGCAGCGGAGGCCAGTATTGGCTTGGCATTGCTGTTACAGCTATATCGTCGCCGTCATACTCTGAATATCGATACAGTCAGTGAGATGCGCGGATGAACCTATTATATTTAACAATTCTGCTGCCACTGCTGGGCTTCTTGCTGTTGGCATTCTCCCGTGGGCGCTGGTCTGAAAATACCTCAGCCACGGTCGGGGTGGGATCGATTGGCCTGACGGCGTTGGTCACACTGTATGTTGCAGTGGATTTTCTTAGCCAAAAGGCCACCGGTGTCCAAGTCTTTAACCAGACGTTGTGGAACTGGATGTCGGTTGGCACCTTCAACATTCCGTTGACCCTGACACTGGATGGCCTGTCGCTGACCATGTTGTCTGTGGTCACCGGCGTGGGTTTCCTGATTCATATGTATGCCTCTTGGTATATGCGTGGGGAGGAGGGTTATTCTCGTTTCTTCGCCTACACCAACTTGTTTATCGCCAGCATGGTGATTTTGGTGTTGGCAGATAACCTGATGCTGATGTATCTGGGTTGGGAAGGGGTGGGTCTGTGCAGTTACCTGCTGATCGGTTTCTACTACACCAATCCTGCCAACGGCGCGGCGGCGATGAAAGCCTTTATCGTGACCCGCGTTGGTGACGTATTCCTCGCCATTGCCCTGTTCATCCTTTATCAAGAACTGGGTACGCTGAATATTCGCGAGCTGATGGTATTGGCACCGCAGAAACTGGAAATGGGCTCTACTGCCATTACCTGGGCGACGCTGATGTTGCTCGGTGGTGCGGTGGGTAAATCGGCACAGTTGCCGTTACAAACCTGGTTGGCCGATGCAATGGCAGGCCCAACCCCGGTCTCCGCGCTTATCCATGCGGCAACCATGGTGACTGCAGGTGTCTACCTGATTGCGCGTACCCACGGTTTGTTCCTGATGGCGCCTGAAGTGCTGCATTTAGTGGGTATTATCGGCGCGGTAACCCTAGTGCTGGCAGGCTTTGCCGCGCTGGTACAAACCGACATCAAGCGGGTGCTGGCTTATTCTACCATGAGCCAGATTGGCTACATGTTCCTGGCGCTGGGCGTTCAGGCGTGGGATGCGGCTATCTTCCACCTGATGACCCATGCCTTCTTTAAAGCGTTACTGTTCCTCTCTTCGGGTTCAGTGATTCTGGCCTGTCACCACGAGCAGAATATTTTCAAAATGGGTGGTCTGCGCAAGACGATCCCATTGGTTTATATCTGCTTCCTGGTAGGTGGCGCGGCATTGGCTGCACTGCCAGTGGTTACCGCAGGCTTCTACAGTAAAGACGAAATTCTGTGGGGTGCATTGGCCAGTGGCCATATCAATCTGATGGTCGCCGGGCTGGTTGGGGCATTCCTCACCGCGCTGTATACCTTCCGTATGATTTTCATTGTGTTCCACGGCGAGCCAAAAACCAAAGCGCATCCGGTTAAAGGGGTAGCTCACAGCCTGCCGCTGATTGTGTTGCTGGTGCTGTCGACTTTCGTCGGCGCGCTGATAACACCACCGCTGGCGGGTGTGTTGCCAGAGCTTCACTTCGGTGAAGAGGGTAAAATGCCACTGGAAATCTTCTCCGGCGTGTTAGTGGTTATCGGGATTGCACTGGCTGCGGCACTCTATCTGGGCAAGCGTCAGTTGGTCAACAGCATCGCGCAAAGTGCGCCGGGCCGCTTCTTTACGGTCTGGTGGTTCCATGCGTGGGGCTTCGACTGGCTGTACCACAATGTGTTTGTCCGCCCGTATTTGTGGATTGCAAGGCTATTGCAGCGTGATCCGCTGAACTCACTGATGAATACCCCGGCGATACTTTCGCGCTGGAGTAATCGCGGTTTGACGCTCAGTGAAAATGGACAGGTGCGTTGGTATGTCGCGTCTATGGGTTTGGGTGCAGTCGTCGTACTGGCTCTGTTGCTTTTCGTTTAATTAGGGACACAAAACGCCATGCTATTACCTTGGCTAATTCTTCTCCCCTTTATCGGCGGCCTGCTGTCTTGGCAGTGTGAGCGCTTCGGTACTAAGGTACCGCGTTGGATAGCGCTATTCGCGATGGGGCTGACATTAGTGCTCTCCTTGCTGTTGTGGGGGCAGGGCAACTATTCACTGGTTAACCCAGCGGGTATCCCGCAGTGGCAATCAGAGTTCATCTTGCCGTGGATCCCACGGTTTGGTATTGAATTCCATCTGGCGCTGGATGGGTTATCACTGCTGATGGTGGTGCTAACCGGCCTGCTAGGTGTGCTGGCTATCCTTTGTTCGTGGCGTGAAATTCAGCGCAATCAGGGCTTCTTCTACCTGAATCTGTTGTGGATTCTGGGTGGGGTTATCGGCGTGTTCCTCGCCATCGACATGTTCCTGTTCTTCTTCTTCTGGGAAATGATGTTGGTGCCGATGTACTTCCTGATTGCCTTGTGGGGTCACAAAGCATCAGACGGTAAAACCCGTATCGCGGCAGCAACCAAGTTCTTCATCTATACCCAGGCCAGCGGTCTTATTATGTTGATTGCCATTTTGGGGTTGGTGTTTGTGCACTACAACGCCACCGGTATCTGGACCTTCAACTACGAAGATCTGTTGAAGACGCCGATGTCCCACAATGTGGAATATCTGCTGATGCTGGGCTTCTTTATCGCCTTTGCGGTAAAAATGCCGGTTGTGCCACTGCACGGCTGGTTGCCAGATGCACACAGTCAGGCACCCACCGCAGGTTCTGTTGACCTGGCGGGGATTTTGCTGAAAACCGCAGCTTATGGTTTGCTGCGCTTTAGTCTGCCGCTGTTCCCGAACGCCTCTCATGAGTTTGCACCTATCGCCATGTGGTTAGGTGTCATCGGTATCTTCTACGGTGCGTGGATGGCCTTCTGCCAGACTGATATCAAACGCCTGATTGCTTATACCAGCGTGTCGCACATGGGCTTTGTATTGATTGCCATCTATACCGGCAGCCAACTGGCTTATCAAGGTGCGGTTATCCAGATGATTGCCCACGGCTTGTCTGCCGCCGGTATGTTCATCATCTGTGGTCAGTTGTATGAGCGCCTGCATACCCGTGACATGCGTCAGATGGGCGGCCTGTGGGGCCGAATCAAATACTTGCCTGCACTATCGCTGTTCTTCGCGGTAGCGACACTGGGGATGCCGGGCACCGGTAACTTCGTCGGCGAGTTTATGATCCTGTTTGGCAGCTTCCAGGTGGTTCCGGTGATTACCGTGATCTCTACCTTTGGTCTGGTCTTTGCTTCGGTTTATTCGCTTATCATGATGCAGCGTGCTTATTATGGTGCGCCAAAATCACAAGAAGCGTTACCGGGCATGAGCGCAAGGGAACTATCCATCATCCTGCTGTTAGTGGTGTTATTAGTGTTGCTGGGGGTTTACCCGCAGCCGATTCTTGATACCTCCCATGCTGCGATGAGTAATGTACAGCAGTGGTTCAATGCTTCATCTATTACAACTACAAGGCCGTAATTCGCCATGACAATAACTCCTCAACAACTGATCGCAATGCTACCGCTGTTGATCGTCGGATTGACGGTGGTGGTTGTGATGCTCTCCATTGCGTGGCGACGCGATCACTTTATTAACGCCACCCTGACGGTCATCGGGCTTAACCTGGCGCTGCTGTCACTCTATTTTGTCGGCCAGGTCGGGCCGATGGATGTCACGCCGCTGATGCGGATTGACGGCTATGCGATGTTCTATACCGGGCTGGTGATTGTTGCCAGCCTGGCAACCAGCACCTTTGCTTATCCTTGGTTGAATGGCTATCCAGATAACCGCGAAGAGTTCTACCTGTTGGTGCTGATTGCCACCATGGGCGGCATTCTGTTAGCCAGTGCCAACCATCTGGCGTCGCTGTTCCTGGGTATTGAGCTTATCTCCCTGCCGCTGTTTGGCCTGATTGGTTATGCCTATCGCCAGAAGCGTTCACTGGAAGCTAGTATCAAATACATGCTGCTGTCTGCGGCGGCATCGTCATTCCTGTTGTTCGGGATGGCGCTGCTGTATGCTGAGTCTGGCAGTTTGTCTTTCGCCGGTCTGGGCAAGAGCCTAAGTGACTCCGCTATCCACCAGCCGTTGATTCTGGCGGGCCTCGGGATGATGATTGTTGGTCTTGGCTTTAAGTTGTCGCTGGTGCCGTTCCAACTGTGGACGCCGGATGTGTATCAGGGTGCTCCCGCTCCGGTATCTACCTTCCTGGCGACCGCCAGTAAGATTGCCATCTTTGCGGTAGTCATGCGCTTGTTCCTGTACGCGCCGGCCGCCGACAGTGAAGCGGTGCGTTTGGTGCTCTCCTTGATTGCGGTGGCATCAATACTGTTCGGTAACTTAATGGCTATCAGCCAGACCAACATCAAGCGTCTGCTGGGTTACTCTTCTATCGCGCACCTTGGCTACTTGCTGATTGCGCTGGTGGCGGTGCAGACCCATCAGTTGGCACTGGAAACCGTCGGTGTTTATCTGGCCGGTTACCTGTTCAGCAGCTTGGGTGCGTTCGGTGTGGTTAGCTTGATGTCTAGCCCGTATAAAGGCCCGGATGCAGAATCGCTGTTCTCTTATCGTGGTCTGTTCTGGCATAAACCGATTCTGTCGGCGGTGATGACCGTAATGATGCTATCACTGGCCGGTATCCCAATGACGTTGGGCTTTATCGGTAAGTTCTTTGTGGTCGCAATGGGTGTCAGCGCCAACCTGTGGTGGTTGACCGGTGCGGTGGTCTTAGGCAGTGCCATCGGCCTGTACTACTATCTGCGTGTGACGGTGAGCCTGTTCCTCAGCGCGCCGGAAACACTGGTGCGTGACACACCAAGCAACTGGGCATTGACTGCTGGCGGTGTGGTGGTGCTGATTTCTGCGATTTTGGTGCTGTTCCTGGGTATTTACCCGCAGCCGTTGATCTCGCTGGTTCAGATGGCTCAGCCACTGATGTAATTGATTGTTAAGCCTGTTCCCAAACCCCCTGTTAGCCGAAACGCGCAGGGGGTTTTGTTTTTTTACCCGGTGCTGAAATTAATGTTATTTAAGGTGGGGGTGGGGTAAAACATGGAGCGGTGAACACATTTTTTTGAGATATCTTTATCAGTGATTATTTCACTCTATTCTTAAGGATATTTATGTTGTGCTGTATACCTTCACCTCCATCAATTAATGATAATAACTCTTATACAAAATATGATTCTATGGATGATTTTTTATCGCTATCAGATGAAATAGTTCCAACGGCCGGTTTTTTTAAAGATAAAGAAACAATCAACTTCTTGCTTGATAGGGCGAAGGGAGATGAAAAATTCAATATGGCGATGATAGAAAATGCATATTTAATTACAAATAAAAATGATACATATATGAGAAACCCTTATGTTGACTTAATCGACAAGGTTAACATTTCTGCAATTAACTCTTTGAATATTTTGCAGAAAAAAATAGATGAAGGCAGTGATATTTATATTAAAGCTGGCGAATTGCTCAATAAAGTCATCATTAATCATTTCATTGGCACAGCATCTGACTTAAAAATAGATGATATCAATATTGATAATTGGGTAAATAGAAACCCGCTAACTAAAGCGCTGAAGTTTTGTATTAAAGATAATCATGGGCAGGCTGATATTAATGCGGTTATCTCAGAGAGAGTCATTCAGTACTATCAATCTATAAAAAACGGAGTGTCTTTTTTAGATTGCGACCCTGAGGTACTTACTAATAGACTGCTTTTCAATATTTTTAATTTCCAAACACAAATAACACCATATGCTAATGAAAAGGGTTATTTTAGCGAATGGACCGCAAATGGTGATAAGCAAATTTTTAATAAACGCGCGTGTATCGCGCTTCCAAATTATGCATAGTGTTTATTGTGTGACTTTGATCACATTACAAATGTAATGATAACAACAATATTTATATTTTCGTGACAAAAATACGGAATATTGCTCATCAATTCAGGTAAACTGCTCGACTTTCACTCAATCGATATTGCTTTGATACTTTCGCGCAGGTAACACTGATGAACATTATTCTGATGATTGCCATTACCACCGGCATTCTCTCGGGTGTCTGGGGCTGGGTAGCGGTCAGTTTAGGGCTAATCAGTTGGGCTGGTTTCCTTGGCTGTACCGCCTATTTCGCTTGCCCACAAGGTGGTTTAAAAGGATTACTGATTACGCTGTTAACCTGCCTGAGCGGGGTGTTCTGGGCGATGATGATTATCCAGGGCAGTGCCTTGCAACCGGAATGGACCATCCTTGGGTATGTTTTAACAGGGCTTGTGGCGTTTTTGATGTGCATCCAGGCCTGCCAGCAGTGGTTATCATTTGTTCCAGGTACTTTTATCGGCGCTTGCGCTACTTTTGCCGGTAATGGTAATTGGAAGCTGGTGGTTGCTTCATTGTTAGTCGGGGTGGTATTTGGCTACGCTATGAAGAACAGCGGGTTGTGGTTGGCGGCGCGGCGGGGTCAAGGGAGGCGCTCCTTGGGAGCGCCGGTTGATATTGATTAGATGATCCGGTTCGGTTGATAGTCGTTCAGGTTATCGGTTCGGTTGATAGATACCGGATCAGGTTTCGGTTGATAGTCGTTCAGTTATCACCTTACCTCTATCGCCTCAACCGAGCAGGAGGGCTAGCCGGCCCTCCTGCACCTGCGGCTTGCGCGAAATATTACTGCTATTCGCAGTGCCCTCCGGCAGTCGTTGGCCTTATCGAGCCAGCGCGATTCGCTCCTGCTCAAGCGCGCTTTTCGCCGCCGTCCATGGCGGCTCACTCGGGCCATCGTCTTTGTCGGTAATATTCCTGATTGCGCTCAAGGTCAAAATCAAAACCTTGCTTTTAGGTTTTGACGTTTAAAGCACATTTGAGCTGCCGAGTGAAGAGTGTAGCAAGGGAAATCCGCCATGGACGGCGGATTTAGGCGTCACGCGGAGGGACCCGCGTAAAGCCGTCCCGCCAGCGAAATGATGAGTGAGGGGACCCGCGAAGTGGGCAAGCGATACGTGCGCTAGCGCAGGGGTTCCAAGGGGGTTACGCGCTTGTAACCCCTTTGGCGGTTGAGGCGCAGGAGGTCAAGTGAACACCGATCTCATGTCAACCGAACCGAAAATCTGGACGACTATCAACCGAAACCTGATCCGGTATCTATCAACCGAAATAATACCGAATCAGATAAGATGATTCGCCACTTTAACCACGATCTTACGAATCGGTGCGATGTCACCTAATGTTCCCATCGGGCGATGTAACTCGCCGGGGAACAGCAGGGCAATATCACCCGGCGCCAGTGTTAACAAGGTTTCGGTAGTAATACCTTCAAACAACCCATAATCCCGCTCGCTATCAAAATCCATCGTCGGGCGCTGGCCCTGTGTGGATGGCGACGCACCAATCACTTCACTACCTTCCAGCAAAATATGAATATCAATATAGTAACGGTGTAATTCAGGGGCTTGTTCATATAGTGGCTTGGTCGCGGCGATAATATGATTTAAGTAAATCTCACGCCCTTCGATTTCTTGCTCGCCCGCTGGCAGGTTAACCAAATCCATTTTGCAGATAGCCGCAAGGGTGCGGCGGATAACATCTGGATAGATTGGATTATTCGCCGCGCTTTTCAGTTCATCAAGTATCATAACTCTTCCTATATGCTTATGTGGCCCGCGCGTTTAGGCGCAATGACTCACGCTATTTTCATGCTCCAGCGCGGCAATACAGTGCTTAACCACACCGGCGACGTCGGGCGAAATATCTATCTGGATAACATCCGGTTCACTGATACCCGGTACTTCCAGGGTTGCGAATTGGCTTTGCAACAGGCTTTCAGGCATAAAATGCCCAGCGCGCTGCTGCATTCTGTGTAGCACCAAATCGTAATCACCGCTCAGCCACAGAAAACGTATCCCTTGATTGCTGGCACGCAAACGATCGCGATACTGCTTTTTCAGCGCCGAACAGACTAAAAAACCGACTTCATTTTTCTGTTGCAGGCTATAGGCCACATCACTTAACCGTTCTAACCAAGGAGCACGATCAACATCATTTAGCGGCTGACCTGAGGCCATTTTTTGGATGTTGGCGCGCGGGTGTAGGTCATCACCATCAATAAACTTGGCGTTAAGCGCTTGTGCCAGTGCTTGACCGACGCAGGATTTCCCCGTGCCGGATACGCCCATAACAATAATGCATTTCCCAGACATAATGTTCCTCTGTTCCCAGTCAATTGAAGCATTAACCAACGTTATTGATGGGACGAATAACGAAGGTCGCTAATCTCCCAATCACTTCAAGCGAAGGTTAAACTGCAACTAACATCCCGCCATCAACAAACAACAGATGACCATTCACGAAATCAGAGGCTTTGGAGGAGAGATAAACCGCAGCACCAATCAACTCTTCCGGGTCTCCCCAGCGAGCAGCCGGTGTCCGTTTACATAACCAATCAGTAAAGGCTTTATCATCTACCAACGCTTTTGTCATATCCGTTTTGAAATAGCCAGGTGCGATACCATTGACCTGAATATTATAGCGAGCCAGCTCAACACACATACCACGAGTTAGCATTT
Organism: Yersinia sp. 2553 StPb PI; assembly: GCF_052217105.1. Taxonomy (NCBI): domain Bacteria; kingdom Pseudomonadati; phylum Pseudomonadota; class Gammaproteobacteria; order Enterobacterales; family Yersiniaceae; genus Yersinia; species Yersinia sp. 2553 StPb PI. Next base: position 569,530 of record NZ_JAZGPX010000002.1, read on the forward strand.
TTACCGCACCTTTAGAGGCGGCATAGGGGGTAATAGTGTCGCGGCCTAATTCGCTTTGCATCGAGCAGATATTGATAATTTTGCCGCGTTGACGTTTAACCATATAGCGGGATACGGCCTGTGAAACCAAGAATACGGACTTCTGGTTGACCGCAATCACGTCATCCCAATCTTTTTCTGGGAATTCAGTAAAGGCATGGCGGCGCTGAATGCCGGCATTATTAATTAAAATATCGATAGCACCGATGCTACTTTCTATTTGTTCAATGGCTTCATTAACCGCATCGTGATTAGTCACATTAAAGGCGGCAGCATGAGCAATAAAACCGCTAGCACGTAATTCCGCCACGGCTTTTTCCGCTCGTTCTGCGGTAATATCATTAATAATTATCTCTGCACCAAATTCGGCCAGGCCTTTCGCTAATAAAAAACCAATGCCTTGAGCAGATCCCGTAATTAATACTTTGCGGTTTTCTAACGAAAATAAATTCTTCATAATAAATTCCTGATGGAAATGGCGCTTATTAAGCGACATTATAAAATAAATATTATTGAATAATGACTGGGTGAAAACATGTGCATATCAAACCGTTTTCCGCTTGGGTAAACTGTGATGTAGATCACTTTAAATCATGTTACAACAAGCTGTTACCACATACGTGAGCGATATCCCCTTGATGAAGGGGAAATACTGCTGTTAGCCGGTTTTTTTGCTGTTTTATTGCAAGGTTTCAGTTTAACTTATTGATAATAAACTAGATTAATAATATGTCACCTGGCTGTTATTGTATTTTAAAGCAGTAACATGCTTTTCATTACACAAGCTAACAGTGCATAATCATATTACCCATTGCGCACTCTTGTTCCAGGTATTTGCCATGAAAAACCAGCGTGTTACGTTACAGGATATCGCGTTACTTGCAGGCGTGACCAAAATGACTGTCAGCCGCTACTTACGCACGCTGGAAAAAGTGGCTCCAGAGACGGCTGAGCGTATTGCTCAAGTGATGGCGGAGGTTAATTATGCTCCTGATTCTGAAGGGGAAAATGGTTTCAATCAAAAGATCCCGCGTATTGGTATCTTGATACCTTCCTTTAATAACCAGATTTTCTCTGACTTGCTGGCGGGTATTGAATCGGTAACCGCTGCCAGCGGCTATCAAACGCTGGTGGTTAACTATAACTATGATAAAGAACGTGAGGAGCAGCAGATCGTTAATCTGTTGTCCTGTCAGATCTCAGGTCTGATACTCACTGATTCAGAACATACCTTACGTGCTGATAAGTATTTGAATGCAGCCGAAATTCCGGTTGCACAAGTGATGGATTTAGAGCCACAGTTCAATCGTATTACCGTTGGTTTTAATAATTATCAGGCTGCCTACGATATGACAGCGACACTATTGGCCAGTGGTAAGCAGAATATTGTCTATTTTGGCTCGATGTCAGATGTACGAGATCGCAAACGTTATCAGGGATATAGCCAGGCGATGATAGATACAGGATTTACGCCATTGCATATCACTCCTAATAAGGTCTCTTCTGTCTCGATCGGGGCTGGGATGCTAGCTCTGGCACGACAAATGTATCCGCAGGTTGATGCTATTTTCTGTACTAATGATGATATGGCCGTCGGCGTGTTACAAGAATGTCTGAAAATAGGCATGGCGATACCGGCTGAAATGGCAATTTCGGGTTTCCATGGCTTAGATATCGGCCAGGCAACCACCCCGGTGCTGGCCAGTGTTACCACCCCACGGTTTGAAATGGGTAAAGTTGCAGCGGAAATTCTGATTAAGAAAATAAATAAAATCCCTACAATTGAACAGGTTGACCTGCATTACCGCATTTCACTCGGTGGGACTATCTGATCTTCTTATCACCGCTAGCAGCCATGGCTCTGGATGATGGCTGCGAATCACTTTGGTCAATGGCCGCTAAATTATCCCTCCGTCAATCAATAACAAATAACGGCAACCGATAACATTTTACTTAGTTAATTCTATAAGTTCTTAACCGGCATTTGCCTGGCTGAAACAATTCAGCACTGGCAATGATAGGTCGATCACGTTACCGGTAACATGTTTTCTTAACATGATTTACAGTGACCTACATCACAAAATAAAACATTGAAAACGGGTCTTATAACGACATTCGCTGAATGGCTAAATCATCCGATGATTACCTGCCGCCATTCTGGTTTTTTATGATTTATTGACATGATCAGGTACCCGTAATGAAAAACAGCAAACAAGCCGTATTAATCATCGCTCCGGTAATGGACTATTTAACTGAAAAATTGGAGCAAACCTTTACTGTTCATAAACTCTTCCAGGTTACCGATCATGCTGAGTTTTTTGCAGAACAGGGGCAGAATATTAAAGGCATAGTGACCCGTGGTGATATTGGTGTCAGCAATGAGGTGTTGGCACTGTTGCCTGAAGTGCAGATAATCTCAATCTTTGGCGTCGGTACCGATGCGGTGGATTTAGCAACCACCCACGAGCGCAATATTATTGTTACTACCACTCCCGGTGTACTGACTGACGATGTTGCTGATACCGCGCTGGGGCTAATCATTGCGACTTCTCGTCGCCTGTGTCTGGCTGATAAATTCCTGCGTGCCGGACAGTGGCCGCACAGTACTTTGCCATTATCATCTAAGGTTACCGGCAAGCGTCTGGGGGTCTTTGGTATGGGGCAGATTGGCCAAGCCATTGCTCGCCGAGCGGCGGGGTTTGATATGCAAATTGCCTATACCGACAAAGCACACAACGAAACGCTGCCCTACCAATATATGCCTGATCTTATGAGTCTTGCCAGCCAAAGCGATATTCTGGTGGTCGCAATCTCGGGAGGGAAAGACAGTGCCGGTTTGGTGAATAAAACCGTTTTTGCTGCGATGCCTAATCACGCCATTTTGATCAATATTGCCCGGGGCAGTATGGTGAATCAGGATGATTTAATCCTTGCGTTGCAGCAGCAAAATATTGGTGGTGCGGGCTTAGATGTTTTTGCCGATGAGCCTAATGTGCCACCAGCATTGATCGAGATGGATAATGTGGTCTTGCTGCCACACATTGCTAGTGCAACGACGGAAACTCGAATTCAAATGAGCGATATTGTCTTCTCAAATATATTAGCCCATTTTTCTGGTGAAAAAGCCCCTACGGCGATCACCTATAAATAATAGATAATTACTTTTAATTAAATATTAAAAATGACCAGTGAATTTTAATTAACACCAGAAAATAAACTTCTGTTTATTTGCTTGCGGCATTCCCTACACCATTATTTATGGTGCGGGTAATACTCTGCTATTATCATGAGGCGTGTTTATATGGACAGTAAGATCCCTAATGCCCGTTGGTTTCGCGTTATTGTTCCAATAATGATTGCTTGTATTATTTCTTTTATGGACCGGGTAAATATTAGTTTTGCATTACCTGGTGGTATGGAAAGTGATCTAGCAATTACCAGTCAAATGGCTGGTTTAGCGGGCGGTATTTTCTTTATTGGTTATTTATTTCTACAAGTACCGGGTGGCCGTATTGCGGTTCATGGCAGCGGCAGAAAATTTATTGCTTACTCTCTTTGTGTTTGGGCCGTCGTCTCGATTCTGACCGGTTTTGTCACTAATCATTATCAACTGCTATTCCTGCGCTTTGTGCTCGGGGTGTCAGAAGGCGGCATGCTGCCAGTGGTGCTGACTATGGTCAGTAACTGGTTCCCGGAACGCGAAATCGGCCGGGCCAATGCTTTTGTCATGATGTTTGCCCCAATTGGCGGCATGTTCACCGCACCGCTATCGGGTTTCATTATTAATGCTCTGGACTGGCGTTGGCTGTTTTTCCTCGAAGGTTCACTGTCAGCCGTGGTGCTGGTGATGTGGTGGTTTGTTATCAGTGACCGACCAGAGGAAGCTAAATGGTTGTCGGCAAGGGAGCGCGATTATCTGGTGACTGAGTTGGCGCGGGAACGGGCTGAACGGATGCTCGATGCTCCGGTGACCAATGCGCCATTAAAGGCGGTATTCCTGAATAAAGGCTTGATGAAACTGGTCGCACTGAACTTCTTTTATCAGACCGGCGATTATGGTTATACCTTATGGCTGCCGACCATCTTGAAAAACCTAACCGGCGGTAATATGGCTTCCGTCGGTATTCTGGCGATTTTACCCTTTATTGCCACCACTGCCGGTATCTACTTCATTTCTGCCTTGTCGGACAGAACCGGTAAGCGCCGACTGCTGATTATGGTTTCCCTGTTCTGCTTCGCCGCCGGTCTGGTGACGTCGGTGATTTTCCGCCACAACGTACTGGTCTCTTACTTGGCACTGGTGGTGTGCGGGTTCTTCCTCAAAGCCGCAACCAGTCCATTTTGGTCAATTCCGGGCCGTATCGCGGTGCCTGAAGTGGCGGGTGGCGCACGCGGGGTGATCAATGGCTTAGGCAATCTGGGCGGTTTCTGTGGCCCGTATCTGGTAGGCGTGATGATTTTCTTCTATGGACAGAGCGCGGCAGTTTGCATGCTGGCAGGCTCCCTGATTATTGCGGGATTGATAACCTTAACCCTGCCGAAAGAGTGTGATGTTGAAGTTAGCACGGCGGGGAAGGGCATCGCTGACAAAGGTTTGGCTAAAGCTAAACGCGCTTAAGCCGTGGTGGGGTTTTGGTGGATAACCACTATGCCCCGCCATTTATCACCGGAGAATTTCATGAATCTACAACAGCAATTAGCTCGCTGTCAGCAGCATCAACAACTACTGCAATTGCCTCATTTCAATCATGAAACGGCCTGGCGGTTGGGTGAGAAAATAAAGTGTCAGGCTGAGCGGCAAGGCGTGGCTCTGGCCATCGATATCACGGTAAATCGTCAGACACTGTTTAGTTATGCCATGTTGGGGACTAGCGCTGAAAACCATGACTGGCTGCGACGTAAGCGCAATGTGGTAGAGCTACTTAATACCAGCTCTTATGCCGCTGGCTTGATGTTACAGCAGCGTCAAACCTCACTGGAAGCACGCTATGGTGTCAGCTTGCGGGATTATGCCGCCTTGGGCGGTGGCTTTCCGTTACAGGTTCAACAGGCTGGTGTGATTGGTAGTGTGAATGTATCTGGCGCCCCCCATCTGGATGATCACAATCTGTTGTTACAGGTATTGGCAGATTTTATCGGCCTGCCTCTGAGCAGCATTGAACTTTTAACGCCCTTGAGTGAATAAGGAATGGCGATGAACGCGACCCTCACCCGAGTCACGCAACGTATTACAGCGCGATCCGTAGCCACCCGTACTGCCTATTTGCAACGTATCAGCGCGGCTAAGGAAAATACAGTTCGCCGTTCGCAACTGGCCTGTGGCAATTTGGCGCACGGTTTTGCGGCCTGCCAGCCGGACGACAAAATAGCGCTGAAGAACATGGTACGCAGCGATATCGCGATTATTACCTCCTATAACGACATGCTATCGGCACATCAGCCGTATGAACATTATCCGCAACAACTAAAAGATGCCTTGCATGCTGTGGGGGCAGTCGGCCAGGTGGCGGGCGGTGTTCCGGCGATGTGTGACGGGGTGACGCAAGGGCAGGATGGCATGGAACTGTCGCTGATGAGCCGCGATGTAATTGCGATGTCTGCGGCGATTGGCCTGTCACATAATATGTTTGATGGTGCACTCTATCTTGGGGTGTGTGACAAAATTGTCCCCGGTTTGTTGATGGCGGCGTTGTCATTCGGTCATTTACCGGCGGTTTTTGTCCCCGCCGGGCCGATGGCCAGCGGCCTGTCTAATAAAGAAAAAGTGCGAGTGCGCCAGTTGTTTGCGGAGGGCAAAGTCGATAGACAGGCTTTATTGGACGCGGAAGCTGCCTCCTACCACAGTGCCGGTACCTGTACTTTTTACGGCACCGCCAACTCCAATCAGATGGTGATGGAGGTGATGGGGTTACACTTACCCGGCTCTTCCTTTATCCAGCCCAATACGCCGCTACGTGATGCGCTCACCGCCGCTGCCGCCCGTCAGGTCACGCGCCTGACAGAAACCAGCGGTAGCTATTTACCCATTAGTCAGTTGGTGGATGAAAAGGTGGTGGTCAATGGCATTGTGGCACTACTGGCGACCGGCGGTTCGACTAACCACACCATGCATTTAGTGGCGATGGCGCGCGCGGCGGGGATCATCATCGATTGGGATGATTTTTCTGAGTTATCGGAAGTGATACCACAGTTATGCCGCATTTATCCCAATGGCCCAGCAGATATCAACTACTTTCAGGCGGCCGGTGGTGTAGCGCTGCTGGTAAAAGAGCTGTTGCAGGGCGGTTTACTCCATGAAGATGTCCATACCGTGGCCGGATTTGGCTTGCAGCGCTATACCCAAGAGCCTTATCTGGATCAGGGGCAATTATGTTGGCGTGACGGGGCACAGCAATCGCTGGATGAAACTGTTATCGCCAGTATCGCGATGCCTTTCTCACCACATGGCGGCACCAAAGTCTTAAGTGGCAACCTAGGGCGGGCAGTGATGAAAACCTCGGCAGTACCGCGTGATCATCAGATCATTGAAGGCCCGGCCGTGGTGTTTGAAAGCCAGCACGACGTTGGTCCGGCATTTGACGCAGGCGCACTGGATCGCGATTGCGTGGTGGTGGTGCGTTATCAGGGGCCGCGTGCTATTGGTATGCCGGAGTTGCATAAACTGATGCCACCATTAGGTGTATTACTGGACCGTGGCTTTAAGGTGGCACTGGTCACCGATGGCCGCTTGTCTGGTGCGTCAGGTAAAGTGCCCTCAGCCATCCATGTGACACCCGAAGCGTATTGCGGTGGTTTGCTGGCGAAAATCCGTAATGGCGATCGGGTGCGTGTTGATGGTGTCACTGGCGAGCTTTCACTGTTAGTGGATCAAGCTGAACTGGCTGCCCGCCATACCGACTTGCCAGATATTGCTGCCTTCCACGTAGGATGTGGCCGTGAATTGTTTGGTGCATTGCGCGAACAACTTTCCGGTGCTGAGCAAGGGGCTTGTTGTATCCGTTTTTAGTCATAAAACAGGGGGAAGGGGCATCAGTAACTCTTTTTCCCCTCATATTACTTGCCATACAGATTAATCCTGAAAACTCCATTTCCACCTTGAATCAATATTACGCCGGCTATTTTCGACTATCCTTATGAGATGTCCTTTTTTCACTCATGGAGAACGCATATGAACCGAGATAAAGAACAGCAAACCTCGCTGGATGACGATCTGACTATGCTGACCGATACGTTGGAAGAAGTGCTGCGCGCCTCGGGTGATGCGGCTGATGAAAGCTATCAAGAGATTAAAGCCCGGGCGGAAAAAGCATTAAAGGAGGTTCAGAACCGTTTGAATGGCCGCAGTGAATGCTATATCAAGCGGGCGAAAGCACTGGCGTGTTGCACCGATGATTATGTGCGTGAAAAACCTTGGTGCAGCGTAGGGATAGGGGCGACTGCTGGCTTGATCGTGGGGCTATTGATCGCCCGTCGCTGAAGGATTGACGGCTGATCACTGGATCCATTACCAGGGGCTGCGGCCCCTTTATTTTTCAATTGCCGCTTTGCTGCAACGCGACATAATTGGAGTCTAGCCAGTAGACACCTGTGCTGAGTGCCAGATAACACTTATTGAGTATACAAAACCATCAATATCAAATATTAGTGTGATAACTAACAATAACTTTTGAATCTGACTTTTCTTATTATTCACGCCCCGTATAATCCCACTCTTTCTGTTGATTTGCCGAGGTGGTCGTGAAACAACTTTCTGGTTTGCTGGGTGAATTACGGCAGAAATTACGTGCCGGTTTCCCTGACCAGGCAGGTATCCGGCAAATTATCGTGCCCGCACCGGGTCGAATCGGTAGCCAACTATTAGAGTGGCTGGCCGCCCAATGCCATTTCCCACAATTTTACTGGCTCCATCGCGAAGGTCATGAAGAGGCTGCGGTCTGCGGTCAAACTCGGCTCTTCAATGATATGCAAGCGGCTGATCATTTTATTCAGCAGCATCGGGATGCGAGCGGATTACGTATTTGGGGCTTGAATGCCTTTGAACCGGTGATCGTTAACCAACCCGCTGATGGCGCGCCACTGGCGCAGGCCAGTTTCCTGTTTCTACCCCGCATTGAAATATTACGTCGGGGTGAGCAGACCTATTTAACGCTCAATTTGGCCAGCGACTTCTCCCTACAGCAAGATGCTCTGCACGCAATTAGCTTTATCGACCAACTGGTGGCTGCCAGGCCGTTGCCTGCACTTGATACTCAGGTGCAACATGCCCGCCATATGCCGGAATATCCGCAGTGGCGCCATCTTATTCAGCACGCGTTGGCTGAGATTGAGCAGCAGAAGATGGAGAAAGTGGTTCTGGCGCGTGCCACCCAACTGACGCTGGATAAGCCTCTCTCCAGTGGGGCATTTATGGCCGCCAGCCGGCAGGTCAATCACCACTGTTTCCACTTTATGCTGCGTTTTGATGCGCGGCGCGCATTTCTCGGCTCCAGCCCTGAGCATCTCTATCTACGCCAGCAGTTGCATCTGGAGACTGAGGCTCTGGCGGGCACGGTATCCAGCGCAGAAACCCCCGAGCAAGCGGCAGAACTGGCCGATTGGCTGATGCATGATGAAAAGAATCAACGCGAGAACTTGTTGGTGGTGGATGATATCTGCCAGCGATTGCAGGGCGGGGTGGCAGCAGTTGATGTAATGCCACCGGAAATCATCCGCTTGCGTAAAGTGCAGCACTTGCGCCGCTGCATTCATGCTCAACTCACCCGCGCCAGCGATACCGATTGCCTGCAACGTCTACAACCGACGGCGGCCGTCGCCGGTTTGCCTCGCAATGTCGCGCGACAGTTTATTGCGCAATATGAACCTTTTTCCCGCGGCTGGTATGCCGGTTCGGCCGGCTATCTTTCGGCAAAACAGACTGAATTTAGTGTCGCCCTGCGTTCTGCCAGGGTAGAAGAACAGCAGGTCCATCTGTATGCCGGAGCCGGTATTGTGGCCGGCTCTGACCCGGAACAGGAATGGCAAGAAATTAACAATAAATCAGCCGGGCTACGCACCTTGCTGGAAAGTCAGCTGTAGGATAATAAAATGCCGTAATTAACCGCACTCATTATGTGGGCGGATTGTGACACCTAAGCGGCAGGTGTAAACTGTGAGCACTTTCCTTACTTATAACCATTAATCAGTCACTCCGGGCTTTTTTAACAGGATGAAGCACTATCCTCATGTTGATTATCGGGGTCGCAGTGTCTGTTAACTGACTGTTGAGCGAACAATGTCGACAAGTGTTTTTAACCGTCGTTGGGCGGCGTTGCTACTGGAAGCCTTGACCCGCCACGGTGTGCGTCATATCTGTATTGCTCCCGGCTCCCGCTCGACGCCGTTAACACTGGCGGCAGCGGCCAATCCTGCGCTGGTTTGTCATACCCATTTTGATGAGCGCGGTTTGGGCCATTTGGCCTTAGGTCTGGCAAAAGCTTCCACCGAGCCTGTGGCCGTTATTGTCACTTCCGGTACTGCCGCCGCCAATCTTTATCCTGCTCTGATTGAAGCCGGGCTAACCGGTGAGCGGCTGGTGTTATTGACCGCAGATCGTCCGCCAGAATTGATTGATTGCGGTGCCAATCAGGCTATTCGTCAACAAGGGCTGTTTGCCAGCCACCCTACACTAAGCCTCAATCTGCCGCGTCCGACCCCCGATATTTCTGCCAGTTGGCTGGTTTCCACACTCGATAATGCGATGGCACAATTACAGCACGGTGGCTTGCACATTAACTGCCCGTTTGCCGAACCCTTGTATGGTGGTGATGAGCACGCCTATGCCGAATGGTCTGCCACCTTAGGCGACTGGTGGCAGGAGTGCCATCCGTGGCTGCGTCAATCCTTATCTGTGCCACAAGGCCAGCAAGCGGACTGGTTTTTCTGGCGACAAAAGCGCGGAGTGGTGATTGCCGGGCGCATGACGGCACAAGAGGGGCAGCTACTGGCTGAATGGGCTGCTCTGCTCGGTTGGCCGCTGATCGGTGATGTGTTGTCACAAACCGGTCAGCCGCTACCTTGTGCTGACTTATGGCTTGGGCATCCCACCGCTAAAACTATTCTCTCGCAGGCGCAGATTGTGCTGCAATTGGGTAGCAGCCTGACCGGTAAACGGCTGTTGCAATGGCAGGCTGGGTGTCAGCCGCAAGAGTACTGGTTGGTCGATAACCTGCCCGGTCGCCTCGATCCGGCGAATCATCGTGGCCGCAGAATTATTTCACCGGTGAATACATGGCTGGAGGAACATCCAGCACAGCGTCGCACGCCGTGGGCCGGTGAGCTGACCGTCTGCTCGGAGAATGCTCAAGCCCATGTGGCTGAAGCCTTGAATGAGCAATTTAGCGAAGCCGCGGTCGCGCATCAACTGGCAGAATTATTGCCGGATAATGGTCAGTTGTTTGTCGGTAACAGTTTAATTGTGCGTTTGATTGATGCGTTGGGCCAACTGCCTGCTGGCTATCCGGTTTACAGTAACCGTGGTGCCAGTGGCATCGACGGTTTATTGTCAACGGCAGCCGGTGTTCAGCGTGCAACCGCTAAGCCGACGTTGGTTATCGTGGGTGATTTATCGGCCTTATATGACCTTAATGCTCTCGCCTTATTGCGCCAAAGCTCGGCCCCTACGGTGCTGCTGGTGGTGAACAATAATGGCGGGCAGATTTTCTCGTTGTTGCCTACCCCAGAAGCAGACCGCCAGCGCTTTTATTGTATGCCGCAAGATGTGAGTTTTGAGCACGCCGCAGCTATGTTCAGTCTGCATTATGCTCGACCGGATAGCTGGCCCCAGCTCCAACAACAGGTGGCGCAATGCTGGTTGCAAGGTGGCGTTACATTGATTGAAATCGTGGTGCCGCCCAGTCAGGGGGCAGAAACACTGCAACAACTGGTGCAACAGGTGGCCCAATTATGACGCTGGCTTGCCGTAAACTCGATCCCCACCCGCAGTCTCCCGCCCGGCATCATAGTGGGCCATGGTTGGTGTGGTTACATGGTTTGTTAGGCAGTGGTCTGGATTGGTTGCCGGTTGCTGAGTTATGTGGCGATTATCCCTCGCTGCTGATAGACCTGCCCGGCCACGGTAAATCGGCCGCCGAGACTACCTGTGGTTTTGCGGATATCAGCCGTCAGTTAGTACAAACGTTACAGGCTAACGGTATTCGCGAATATTGGCTGGCAGGCTACTCTTTAGGGGGGCGAATTGCGATGTATCACGCCTGCTATGGTAGCCATCATGGTTTGCAGGGCTTATTGGTCGAAGGGGGTAACCTCGGGCTGGAAAGCACTGAATTGCGTGAAAAACGCTTGCAGCAAGACCGCCTGTGGGGCCAGCGTTTTCGCCAAGAGCCGTTGCCGCAGGTGCTGGCTGACTGGTATCAACAGGATGTATTTGCTGATTTAGACCCACAACAGCGCGAGAAATTGGTGTTACTGCGGGCGGACAATCATGGCCCATCAGTCGCTGATATGCTCGAAGCAACGTCACTCGGCCATCAACCTTGGCTGCTACCGGCGTTACAACGGCTCACGGTCCCTTACACTTATCTGTGTGGCGATCGCGACCATAAATTCCAGCAATTGGCTGTTCAATACCAGTTGCCATTACGCACACTGGCACGTGCCGGACACAATGCACATCGGGCGAATCCCGGTGCTTTTGCCGCGCAGGTACTTTCATTTTTATCACAGTCTTCATTTTTGTCACTCCCCCGTTAAAGGAATGCTTACTATGCTTTATCCGAGCGAAGAACAGTTGTACGCCGCTATCGACTGGCAGGATTGCTCTACTGGATTTGAAGATATTCGTTATCACAAATCCAGCGATGGTATTGCCAAGATAACCATCAACCGCCCCCATGTGCGTAACGCATTCCGCCCGTTAACGGTTAAAGAGATGATTCAGGCGCTGGCTGATGCCCGCTATGACGACAATATCGGGGTGATCATTTTGACCGGCGAAGGTGATAAAGCGTTCTGTTCCGGCGGTGATCAGAAAGTCCGTGGCGACTACGGCGGTTATAAAGACACCAGTGGCGTCCATCATCTGAATGTGTTGGATTTCCAGCGCCAGATCCGCACCTGCCCGAAACCAGTCGTGGCAATGGTCGCGGGTTATTCCATTGGTGGCGGTCATGTATTACACATGATGTGTGACTTAACCGTCGCCGCCGATAACGCTATTTTCGGCCAGACCGGGCCAAAAGTCGGTTCATTCGATGGCGGCTGGGGTGCGGCCTATATGGCGCGTATTGTCGGCCAGAAAAAAGCGCGTGAAATCTGGTTCCTGTGCCGCCAATATGATGCTAAACAAGCCTTGGATATGGGGCTGGTGAATACCGTGGTACCTATCGCTGAACTGGAACGTGAAACCGTGCGTTGGTGTCGTGAAATGCTGCAAAACAGCCCCATGGCACTGCGCTGCCTGAAAGCCGCATTGAATGCTGACTGTGATGGTCAGGCGGGTCTGCAAGAGTTGGCCGGTAACGCCACGATGCTGTTCTATATGACCGACGAAGGTCAGGAAGGGCGTAACGCATTCAATGAGAAACGCCAGCCGGACTTCAGCAAATTCAAGCGTAATCCGTAATGCGCGCGGCCACGCTTTACCACTATAGCCTTCCGATGGAAGCGGGAGTGATATTGCGCCACCAGCGGCTGAAAAGCCGCGATGGGCTATTGGTTAAATTACAGCAGGGCGACCAGATTGGCTGGGGAGAAATTGCCCCCTTACCGGAGTTCAGCCAGGAAACCCTGCCTGAAGCTCAGGTTGTGACACAGCATTGGCTACAAAACTGGGTGAATGGGGCAGAACCTGAATTTGATGCTTTGCCATCAGTTGCTTTTGGCCTTAGTTGTGCGCTGGCGGAGCTGAATCAAACGCTGCCATTAGCGGCAAATTACCGCAAAGCACCACTGTGCACCGGTGATCCAGATGAGCTATTTGCAGTGTTACAAGCACTGCCTGGGGAAAAAGTCGCCAAGGTGAAAGTCGGGCTGTATGAAGCGGTGCGTGATGGCATGATTGTTAATGTGCTGCTGGAAGCTTTGCCGGATTTGACACTACGGCTGGATGCCAATCGTAGTTGGACGCGGGCGAAAGCTGATGGGTTTGCGAAATATGTCAATCCTGAACTGCGTGCACGCATTGCATTTTTGGAAGAACCTTGTAAAACCCGCGCCGAGTCTCGAGAGTTTGCCCGTGACACGGGGATTGCTATCGCGTGGGATGAGAGTGTGCGCGAGGCTGATTTTAAGGTTGAAGCCGAACCCGGCGTGGTAGCGATTGTTATCAAACCGACGCTGGTGGGCAGCATCAGCCGCTGTCAGCAACTGGTGCAGCAAGCGCATCAGGCGGGATTAGTGGCGGTGATCAGTTCCAGCATTGAATCCAGTCTTGGCTTAACCCAACTGGCACGGCTGGCTGATTGGCTGACACCGGATACCGTGCCGGGGTTGGATACACTGAACCTGATGCAGGCACAGTTAGTCCGTCCGTGGCCGGAGAGTCCCTTGCCTATGGTGACAACCGAACAGTTGGCCGTTCTATGGCACAGTTGAATGATTGGCCCTGGCAATATTCTTCTCCCTGGACTTACTCTTCTCCTTGGAAATACTGGGCCAATCTGCGACCTCAGGCGATCGCCATCCGCTCGGGGTCACAACTGATCAGTTGGCAACAATTGGCGGCTGATATCGATAGCCTAGCGGCAGGTTTTCAACTGCAAGGTGTCGCCCCCGGTAGTGGTGTGGTACTGCGTGGTAAGAATAGTCACACATTGTTGATGGCCTATCTGGCGGCATTGCAGTGTGGCGCGCGCGTTTTACCGCTCAATCCACAGTTACCTGATGCGTTGCTGGCACAGCTTCTGCCCCAGTTGGATATTGATTTTGTACTGAACCTGGCAGCCCCGCTGTCAGCGGCTCTCTGCTTCACGCCACTGGTACTTGATACCGATAACTCCGTTATGACACCGGTTGTCTGGGATAGTCTACGGCTGGCGACGATGACATTAACGTCGGGCTCTTCCGGTTTGCCCAAAGCCGCAGTGCATTTGCTGGCGGCGCATCTGGTTAGCGCCGATGGCATATTAAAGCTGATGAGTTTCACCTCGACGGATAGCTGGTTGCTGTCGTTACCGCTGTTTCATGTTTCGGGGCAGGGTATTGTCTGGCGCTGGCTGAGTGCCGGGGCCACTTTGGTGGTGCAGGAGGGGATGGCATTGCATGATGCTCTGGCCGGATGTAGCCATGCATCGTTGGTGCCAACCCAACTGTGGCGTTTGTTAGCGAACACTGACACTCGTCTAACACTGAAAGAGGTTTTGTTGGGGGGCGCGGCTATTCCAACTGCGCTGACGGAGCATGCCGAAACCCGTGGCATCCGCTGCTGGTGCGGTTATGGGCTGACGGAGTCGGCCTCAACGGTTTGTGCCAAACGTGCCGATGGCTTGCCCGGTGTGGGGGTTGCGCTGGCGGGGCGCGAGGTAAAACTGGTAGCAGATGAAGTATGGATAAAAGCAGATTGCCTTGCGGCGGGTTACTGGCAGCAGGGAAAGTTGCAGCCCATAACCGACAGCGAAGGGTGGTTTCATACCCGTGATCGCGGGATGTGGCGGCAAGGTGAACTGCATATTCTCGGGCGGTTGGATAATCTGTTTTTCAGTGGTGGCGAGGGCATTCAGCCGGAGGATATTGAGCGGGTTTTGTCACAGTATCCGGGGATACAACAAGCTTTCGTCGTGCCGATGGTTGATGCTGAATTCGGCCACCGACCGGTCGCGGTGATAGATGCTGCCGATGAGGTGGATGAGGTGAGTTTATCAGATTGGCTGATACCACAATTGGCGGTATTCCAACGACCAATTGCGTTTTACCGCTTACCGGCGGCGCTTAAGCAGGGGGGGATTAAGGTATCCAGACAGGCGGTTATTGATTTTGTGGCTAAGTTGATTTGATGATCGGGTTCGGTTGATAGACGATTAGGTGACAGGGTTCGGTTGTTAACTCGGTGCTTTAACAACCGAACCTGATCGCCGGCAACCATCAATTGAGCTGATCACCTAATCGGTTACAATAATAATGCTAATTTAGCCCCAGCGCCTTTTTAACCCCATCACCATAATCCGGGTGAACCTGAGTAAACAACGCCACCTGACGGCGCTGAATCTCTTCCGGTACTTGTGACAACTCACCGGCAATGCGGGTAAACATCCGCTGATGCTCCTCTTCACTCAGCAGGTTAAACAACGCCCGTGGCTGGGAGAAGTAATCATCATCCTCACGGTGATTCCAGTGATCTGCTGCGCCTTCCAGTGTTAATGGCGGTTCGCTGAAATCAGGTTGTTCCTGGAACAGGCCAAAACTGTTTGGCTCATAAGTTGCACCATTACCACTGTTACCATCAACACGCATTGCGCCATCGCGATGGTAGTTATGGAACGGGCATTTAGCACTGTTGACAGGGATCTGATGATGGTTCACACCTAAGCGATAGCGTGCAGCGTCGCCGTAGGAGAACAGCCGGCCTTGTAACATCCGATCAGGGGAGAAACTCACCCCCGGCACCACGTTAGCTGGATTAAATGCCGCTTGCTCAACTTCGGCAAAGTAGTTTTCCGGGTTACGGTTCAGTTCGAAGAAACCAACATCAATCAGTGGGTAATCGCCGTGTGGCCACACTTTGGTCAGATCAAACGGGTTGTAAGGTGTTTGTGAGGCTTCATGTTCTGGCATCACCTGAATTTGTAGATTCCAGCGCGGGAAGTCTTTACGCTCAATAGCGTCATACAGGTCACGTTGGGAGCTTTCCCGATCAGTTCCAACCAGTTTTTCAGCCTCATCATCCATAAGGTTTTCAATGCCTTGCTGGCAGCGGAAATGGAATTTAACCCAGAAACGCTCATTGTTGGCATTGATAAAACTGAAGGTATGGCTGCTGAACCCATGCATATGACGATAAGATTTTGGCAGACCACGGTCACTGAAATCGATCGTTAACTGATGCAGAGACTCAGGGAGTTGGGAGAAGAAATCCCACTTATAAATAGGGTTGCGCAGGTTAGTGCGAGGGTCACGTTTAACCACGTGGTTCAGGTCAGGGAACTTCAGCGGGTCACGTAGATAGAACACCGGCGTATCGTTACCCACTAAATCCCAGTTCCCTTCCTCGGTATAATATTTCATGGCGAAGCCACGAATATCACGTTCGGCATCGGCAGCACCACGTTCACCAGCCACCGTTGAGAAGCGGACAAACATTTCGGTTTGTTTGCCTATTTCTGCGAAAATCTTTGCGCGGGTATATCGGGTAATATCGTGGGTAACAGTAAAGGTACCGTAGGCACCGGAGCCTTTAGCATGCATGCGGCGTTCTGGGATCACTTCACGATCGAAATGGGCCAGTTTTTCCAGAAACCACACATCTTGTAATAGCATTGGTCCACGTCGGCCCGCAGTAACGACATTATTATTATCAACAACGGGTGCGCCCGCGGCAGTAGTTAATCCTTTCTTTTTGCTCATCATTTTCTCCAGTATGGCTGTTGAATTGATTGCTTTCTTAGGTGTTTTACAGCATTACATCGCGCCAAAAGCCTGATTGACAAAATAATAATTTAAACAACAACAAGGGGTTATTCTTTGATCTCCACACTAGTTGTAGCCTTATTGGTTGTATTCAGCAAATAGGCATACCTTATCGTTGTTATTGTTAGCATAATACGGACCTATAGCTTAAATATTTACAATCATTTGAATTACTGTGGTATTTAATCGGTTTTTGGTATGTTTATGCTGTTTTTTTCGGTTAAACTCGGACAGGAAAAACCTGTCGGCCAGAGTTTGCTCACGGGTGACATCACGAATAACGAGAGAAAAATATGAAAAAGCATTTAATCGCGTGTGCAGCCAGCCTGCTGTTTGTGGCGGGTTCCGCCAGTGCCGTGAGTTTTAATGGTGAAGTCGGCAGTGATTACACTAATTTAGGTTTTGGCATGGGCACCAACACTGGCGGTTTGGCTATCAATGGTAACTGGGCACGTAGTGAGCACGATGGTGATGTCTACGGACTGGGGCTGGGCTTCAACCTCCCCCTCGGCCCAATGATGGCAACAGTCGGTGGCAAGGGTATCTATATGTCACCGGAAGACGGTAGCAGCGGTGGTGCAATTGCGATTGGCGGTGGGTTAACCTATCCGATCAACAAATCGTTCACTCTGTACGGTGAAGGTTATTTCGCCCCGGAAGAGCTGACCAGTGGCATGAAATCCTATAGCGAAGCTAACGGTGGCTTGCGCTGGAGTGTATTCCGCCCGTTAACCGTGGATGTCGGTTACCGCTATATCAATATGAAAGGTAAAGACGGACATCGGGATAACCGTGTGGCGGATGGCGTGTATATCGGCGCTGGCTTAGCATTTTGATTATCCTTCGTTCTTGAAGCCACAGGGGTGTTAGCTTCGCTTGCGAACCCGAATCACTTACTTGTGTAAGCTCATTGGGATGCGTTCGCTTGCTGCCTACCTGCGACTCCAATTACTTTGGATAATACATGAGTAATATTTGATTAAAAAAGGG
Organism: Yersinia sp. 2553 StPb PI; assembly: GCF_052217105.1. Classification (NCBI taxonomy): domain Bacteria; kingdom Pseudomonadati; phylum Pseudomonadota; class Gammaproteobacteria; order Enterobacterales; family Yersiniaceae; genus Yersinia; species Yersinia sp. 2553 StPb PI. The sequence goes on from NZ_JAZGPX010000002.1 coordinate 587,176, forward strand.
CGCATTCCTGACAGGATATGCGCCCTTTTAATTGGGGAGGGTATTAGCCGACAGCCGGTAATGCGCCAGTCACTATCCCCACTTGAATAGCAATGACCATCACACCACAGGCAAATACCGCAGCCAGTGCTGGTTTCCCACCCCAGACCCGATAGTGCCCTTGATGGACCTTACGGGCTTTCCACGCCAGCATTGCAGGCAGCAGTAATGCCAGAACTGACAGCGCCACCGCAGCAAAGCCCAATGCCATAATAAAGCCACGCGGGTAAAACAGCGCAAACAGCAGCGGGGGGGTGAAGGTGATAACCCCTGTTTGCAGGCGGCCTCGTACTGAATTACGACGTTTAAATAAGTCGGCCAGATAATCGAACAACCCTAAGGCCACACCAAGGAATGAGGTAGCCAGCGCCAGATCTGCAAACAGGTGTACTGCCAGCTCAACGTGAGGTGAGGCCACGACATCGCGTACCGCTTGTAATAAGCCGTTCAAACCCGCCTGTTGCGCCAAAATACCGACAAAGGTATGAGAGGAAATAGCCCCTAGCGTGGTCAACTGCCAGAAGATATAGGCAACCAGCGGAATGGCGCTGCCGATAATAAATACCCAGCGCAACTTGCGAATATTACCGCCCATGTAATTGACGATACTCGGCACACTGCCGTGGAAGCCAAATGAGGTGAATATCACCGGAATAGCGGACAGTGCCAACCCTTGTTCCAGCGGCAGTGTCAGTAGGTTGGTTTTTTCGATATGTGGCATCATCAGTGCCAGCATCACAATCAGAAAAATGATTTTGGCGCTAAATAAGATGCGATTGAATAAGTCGACTGAGTGGGTGCCGATACAGACCACACCGCCCGCGACCAGTGTAAACAGTAATACGCCGAGTGAGGTCGGAAACGATTGTTGCGTCCATTGGCTGATACTGGTTGCCAGTAATTCACCGGCGCCGCTGATATAGGCAGCAGTCAGGGCATACATCAGAAACATCATACTGAAACCAGTCAACCATTGGCCCCGGTTGCCAAGATAGCGTTTGGCCAAAGTACCAAGCCCGGTATCTGCCGCTTCATGCTGATAAACTTCAACTAGCAGTAAAGCGGTGTAACACATTAATATCCAAAGAGAAATAAGCAATGCAAGTGTGACACCAAAACCCACGCCTGCGGCTGCCAATGGCATCGCCAACATACCTGCACCAATAGTGGTGCCGGCAACGATAAATATACTGCCCAGAGTGCGATTCTTCACGCTTTCCTCTACTACATGACAATTTATTGGAATTATTGAGTGCAGCAGGGTAGTGGATTGCCCTGTTTGTGTCAAATGGACGTTACGCAAGGTGTAAACTTATAGTTACGTTTGTTGGTGTATTGAAAAGTCGACTTTTATCGGGGTTAATTATTCAGATAATAGATAAACGTTGTGTTTATGTAATCAGATTCATAAAGTGAATATATAAGCACTGACGGAGAAAAAAATGATCAGAGTTGAGATGTTGAGTACCGGAGATGAAGTGCTGCATGGGCAGATTATCGATACCAACGCGGCATGGCTGGCTGACTATTTATTTAATCAAGGCTTGCCAATCAGCAGTAGGGAAACGGTCGGTGACTCACTTTCGGCACTGATAGAAGTGCTGACCGAACGCAGTCAGGTTGCTGATGTGTTGATTGTCAACGGCGGGCTGGGGCCAACCAGTGATGATCTGAGCGCTCTGGCCGCCGCACGCGCCGCCGGAACGGAGCTGGTTGAACACCCGGAATGGATCGCGCGTATGGAGGCTTTCTTCCATGAGCGCGGCAGGGTGATGTCGGCGACTAACCGTAAACAGGCACATATTCCGGCTAATGCTGAAATGCTGGATAACCCAGTAGGTACAGCGTGCGGTTTCGCGTTACGGCTAAATAAGTGCCTGATGTTCTTCACACCCGGCGTGCCATCAGAGTTTAAAGTAATGGTTGAACAGCAAATCATGCCACGTTTACGCCAACATTTTGATGTGGCCGAACCCCCATTATGCTTACGTATGACCACTTTTGGCCGCTCGGAAAGTGATTTGGCACAGGAACTGGACCCACTGCGACTCCCTGAGGGGGCGGTGTTAGGCTACCGTTCATCTGCGCCGATTATTGAATTGAAGCTGACCGGTCCTGCCTCGCAACATCAGGCGATGGAACAGGTATGGCAGCAGGTGAGGGAAGTGGCGGGAGATAGCACCCTATTTGAAGGTACGCGAGGGTTGCCGGCATTGTTAGCTGAGCAATTGAACCAACGCGGCTTGCTACTGGCGGTGAGCGAACAATTTACCGGCGGGTTGATGAACTGGCAGTTGCAGAGTGCTGGTGTGCCATTGGCGGGCGGTGAATTGCTACCGGCGCATTGTCAGGAGACATTAGACGAGATTGCCTGCCGTGCACAATCGTTATCTATGTTGTGCGGTGCGCAAGTGGTGCTGGCGGTCGGCGCTATGCAAAATGATCACCTGAGCGTGGCTCTGTATACCCCTGAAGGAACATTTGCTCAAACAGTACGTTATCAGGCCAGCCGTCATGGTCTGCGTATTCGCCAGGAAAGCAGTGCGATGCTGGCGCTGGATATGGTGCGCCGTTGGTTGAATGGTCGCCCGGTGTGCGGTCAGCATGGCTGGCTGGATGTGGTTAAGATTTTGTAGTTAATCAATAACTCTCGATTATAATATAAAGGCGCGTATTTAAATTGCGCCTTTTTTATTATATTCATATTATTTATTACCCTGGTTTTATATTTATTGCTGCTCTGTTGTTTTATTTTTATCTCTTGTTTTATTTTTACACTTGCGTTATTTTCACTTTATCTATTTAACTGCGTAGGTGCTGACTTATATCGATTTTTTTTGAATTACTTGAATCGGGCGGTTTTATTATGATTCGTAATTATTTATATTTTAGTTATGTTAAGTGCCAATTATTATCAAATGCCATCACATGCCAAAAATGAGATGTTATCCTGACTGCTGGCTTGTGTTTGTTTTACCAAAGATACAATCGTCGGTTAATTTTCCTTTTCATAAAAATAAACTACCGCAATGTAAGGAAATATCCACATCTACTAGAGGATTTCTTTTATCGCATATTAAACGTTAAGGAAGGTAATTATGTTCCCTAAGATAAATATGAGTAGTTTGTTATGTGATAAAACACGATTGAGATATTTTGTCACATTATTGATAATGGCTTTTCTGCTAATGTCACCACTCAGTTTTGCCGAAAACCGCCCCGGTTTTGTTTGTGGTAAATTTAATGATCATGTAATGGAAGTGCCTAAAGAATATATTATCTACTGGGCGGAATATGAAGGGAAAAGTTCCTGGACGCCTGGCTTTACTAAAAATAAAAAAGGCTGTGATGCCAATTTTACCTCTTTACCCATGATCGCCAGTTGGCCGGATATGCAGCCGGGGGATAAATCGAAATGGTATAAACAGGGGCTGGAGTATGAGGGATTAGCAATCAGCGTCGAGCCATTTAAACGATCCGATACCGATATCACCTATAAGCGTGACTTTTTTCTAAGAAAACAGAATGATAGAACCTTTGATTCGGTTGTTTATATCGATAAATTAGGGCTGTTTTTCGTTAAAGCCACCAGAAAATTATTCCGGGCAGAACCACAGGATAGGAATAGCCCTTATTGGTTTGATGAGGATGTTAATGGTTATTACTGGGCAGAAGTTAACGGGCAAGTGCCGGTGGTATTTGACTGTCAGTGGCTGCCGTTAGAGAAAAGATATTATATCTGTGAGGCCCGTTTTGTGATGCCAGAAATAGGCTCACTGGTTGAAGTCATTTTTACAGTAGAGAAATTACCGCAATGGAGAGCCATTGTTAGCAGTACTCAACAATTTCTTTTATCGCATATTAAACGTTAAGGAAGATAATTATGTTCCCTAAGATAAATATGAGTAGTTTGTTATGTGATAAAACACGATTGAGATATTTTGTCACATTATTGATAATGGCTTTTCTGCTAATGTCACCACTCAGTTTTGCCGAAAACCGCCCCGGTTTTGTTTGTGGTAAATTTAATGGTCATGTAATGGAAGTGCCTAAAGAATATATTATCTACTGGGCAGAATATGAAGGGAAAAGTTCCTGGACGCCTGGCTTTACTAAAAATAAAAAAGGCTGCGATGCCAATTTTACCTCTTTACCCATGATCGCCAGTTGGCCGGATATGCAACCGGGGGATAAATCGAAATGGTATAAACAGGGGCTGAGGTTTGAGGGATTAGCAATCAGCGTCGAGCCGTATAGACGATCTGATACTGATGTTGCTTTTATGCGCGATGCCTATCTTAGACTTAGAAAATACGAGAATAAAACCTTTGATCCGGTTGTTTATATTAATGAATTAGGGCTGTTTTTTGTTAAAGCCACCAGAAAATTATTCCGGGCAGAACCACAGGATAGGAATAGCCCTTATTGGTTTGATAAGACGATTAATGGTTATTACTGGGCAGAAGTTAACGGGCAAGTGCCGGTGGTATTTGACTGTCAGTGGCTGCCGTTAGAGAAAAGATATTATATCTGTGAGGCCCGTTTTGTGATGCCAGAAATAGGCTCACTGGTTGAAGTCATTTTTACAGTAGAGAAATTACCGCAATGGAGAGCCATTGTTAGCAGTACTCAACAATTTCTTTTATCGCATATTAAACGTTAAGGAAGATAATTATGCTACAGCAAAATAGCAATGCAGGTAAGTTACAACTTAATGCCGCCGATCTGGTCTGCGCCCGGCAATTATTAGAAGCAAATAAGGAGAGTAAAGACCCCGGCCCGATGTATGATTTTTTAGCCAGCAAAGGCGATCGCTATGCCATATTAGCCAATGGTGTGGCTAGGGGGGATTCTATCGCTGGTGCCATGGCTATTCACAATATGGAAAGTGTGGGGGGTCGTCATAATAAGCCCGTCACTGAAACGGATATTAAGCATATTCGTTATGATATGGCGCACGGCTATCTTGATACCCAACAAAACGGCTCTGTCGCATTAGTGATATGAAGTTGGCAAAAGTTGCGTTGTCGGTTATTTAGGCGGCCAACAGATAAAATTGTTCTGCCGGTGATAATCCCCCTCCGGTAGGATGCTGAAGTTGCCCTTTACGTATCATGTGAACTAACTCAATACCTCCCAATATCGTCTGTGCCCGCCGAAACGATTTGAATCCCTGCATGGGTCGTATACGGCGTTTGATATTCCGTTGATCTTGTTCAACGAGGTTATTCAGATACTTGTTCTGCCTAACAGTAATGGTTTCTTCTTTTAGTTTGTCAGCGCTGCCGTGTTGGCGCCACTTTTATCGATGGTCACTGTTTCAGGTTCATCGCGGTGTCTAATGGCCTTGCTAAAGAAACGTAATGCAGCTGCAGCATTACGTTTGGTGGTCAGCAGGAAGTAGATGGTCTGGCCTGAAGTATCCACCGCCCGGTATAGATATTTCCACTGCCATTTGATTTTGATATAGGTTTCATCCATGCTCCACAGACGACCTCCTTAGCGTTTATGTCGGCGAAACGCCTTATCCAGTAATGGCACCAGGCGGATAACCCAGCGGTGGACCAAGGCGCTGACATTCCATTTAGTTGTTCGCTCCTGGCTGATCGCCATGCTCCTCCAACTGTTGCACCTCAACAAATACGCCGTCAGGATCGTATTCAAGCCGGAGTCTTTGCAGTTTCTCCCAGTTCTCTGCGGCGAAGCACATGCTGGTCTCGCCCGCCCTTGTCTCAAGATCGTACTCGTTGATATAACTGCTACGAGCAATCTCCTGAAGCTCGTCATACATCCGTTTTAACCAATATTGATTGACACTGTCATCTTTTGCATCATCCCACTGTGCGTAGGTCGATACAAAGAACTTGCCGTGTGCCGAAAAGGCTGCTTGCGGATAGGTGGTCACACCCCGCCAGAGAATCGTTGTAAGGGTACTCCGGGACGGCGCGTCTGATAAATACCGGGATAGGATGGAAACCAATTCTTGCGTGTTATCTGTAAGGATATTGTCGGCATAAAACCTTTTTGATACCACCATGCTGTTGAACTGCTCGTAAATGGCCTCGAAGTTTGAGGGCTGATTGATGGCCAAGGCTGTAAGTGGCAGCTCTAGGCTGGTTTCAAAAGATTCGCGTAGCGCTTGCGCCTCTTGCGGGCTATCGGTAAACGCCAAAATATTTAACAGCACTGTTGGTGTGCCACCCGATGTCGGGGGGCTGACAGACATCATCACCTGAAGATTTGTAGGGGGAGATGCGTCTTCAAGTCTCGCCAATAAATCGTGCAAATGCGTGAAAGGTAGCGTATATGAGCTGTTGGTTATTACCCGAGGCAATGAGTAGCAACTGAGATAAAAACGGGTCACAACAAAAAACGAACAGGGTCCAGCGCCACGAGCGGCCCAGAACAAGTCTGGCTCCTGGGTTTCGGAAACATGTCGTAAACGACCGTCTGCGGTGACAATGTCCAAGGCTTGTACGTTGAATACGCTCATTCCTCCCCATTGGCTACAGTTGATCCCGAGCCCTCCCCCCAACAGGAATCCGCTGATACCCACTTCTTTTACATGCCCTGTCGGAAAAGCCAAACCTTTAGCCGCCAGTGCATGACTCAATTGACCACTACTGACCCCAGGTTCAACGATGGCGCGTTTGCGCCGGCTATCGATATCAAGTCCCTTCAAGCCGGAAATGTCCAACATCAGCGTATCAACGCGAAGAAAACAACCGGAGTAATTGTGCCCACTTCCACGCACGCTCACTTCCATGCTTCGCTCCTTGGCAAATACAACCGCGCGAATCACATCGGCCTCAGTCGCAGCGCGTACTATTCCAGCAGGTCTACGTGTTGGGCCTCGACCATTCCAGACGCTGGTGAGATACCACTCATCAAAGGCGGGATGCGAAGCAAGACGAACCTCGCCATCCAGTTGCGATGCCAGCTTCAGTAGAGACCGAGAAGTCTGCGTAGCGGCGGATATTCCCAGATCCTGGCTGACGATGGAATAGAGTCGTTTCGGTTTGAACTCCAAGTGAGTCTTGATGTGGGAATTCAAGCGGCCGCACTCGATAAGATTAATTCCTCTTTCGAATGCATAGCGATACACGGCAGACACACCCAAGGTGTAAGGGCTGAAATCGGAACTCTCAAAATCCATGCCGGCCGACCAGACATGGAGAGCGCCGTCTTCCTCGAAGCAGATAAAGCCGCTGACAATTTGCCCGTTCTGTTCTACGACGATAAGGCGAACCAAATCGCCGCAAAAATGGCAAAAAACAGCCAATTGTGATTCTGGCCAATAATAGGGCGTCCCCAGCCGTTTGGTGGTCAAATGATACAACCGGGCCAGTTTCTCAATTTCATTATCAAAGGGAGGAGCAAGTATTCGAACTTTGGCATCGCTGTGGTTGAAGATACGAAGCTGGCGTATCATTTCGTAATGCCCATAGTTGGGCAAAGGCTGCACAAAACTGTCAAAATCCGGAAAAGCATCCAGTTCGATTGAAAATTTATCCGCCATGTAGTTTATATTTAGCCCATTACGTTGAGCCTCACGCAAGAGCACACCATCCTGTACATTGAGAAAACAGAAATAACGTGCCTGCTCAGCCTGTGCGATAGCCGTAATAGCATCGAATATTCGTGCGTAAAGACTCGGGTCGTGACTTAACGTCGGTATCGTGGTATCCGTACAATGTATAATATGACTAAACAGTCCGCGCTCTTCAGATCCTACCGAGAGCTTAGTGGAGGAAACCAATAACCCTAACGGATCAACGGACCGAAATTCTTGAAGATAAATCGGGACCAGCGCAATCAGCCTCCCCTCGTCTCGCGCAAGCAAATAGAAAATTTTACTGACGTTTAACAACGGTGATTGCTCAGCCGCGATAAGAAATCGCAGATCGTAAAATAGGGGCGCCTTGCTTTGAAGAAAAAACGCGCGATACTCAGCAGGATCCAGGTCTTTAGCACTATTGAGAATATCAAGGGTTGTCGTCATTAAAGCCTCCACGGTTTATTGGATTGGCAGATAACTTGACTGAATGGCAATAGGCAACATTAAAAAAACAGCATGTTACCTTTCTGCACCTTAATGCGACAGAAGCCCCCGCACTCCTGATTTTCACTTATTGCAACAAAAGCCTTTTCTTCTTATTGTGCTGTGTATCCACCATCTATCGTAATCGTTTGTCCAGTAATAGCTGTCACGTTATCTTCTGCAAGAAAAACAATAGTATGTGCAACCTCTTCCTGAGTGGTAAAACGCTTGTTTGGCATCATTTCTATAAATGTCTTTTTATTGTTTTCACTATGGCCTAAAAAACGATCAAACATTTTTCCTTCTACGGGCCCTGGGGAAATCGAATTAACCCTAACTCCAGTAGTTGCAACTTCCAGAGCTGCTGTTTTGGTCAATCCCTCAATTGCGTGTTTACTTGCAACATAAATCCCAGTGTTAGGAAGGCCAACGATACCAGCAATTGAAGATATATTGATGATGCTACCTTTTCCTCTTTCCACCATCACAGGAATTTGATATTTCATCGCCAGCAGAGTACCTAATACGTTGGTATTGAATACCAAATGAAAGTTATCTTGGGTTACGGCTTGGATCTCTGCAGTTTCACCTACCGTGCCTGCACAATTTACAGCTACATCCAACGAGTCGAATCGCTCCAGAGTCATCTCGATAAGGTGATTTATATCTGATTCACTATTCATATCAGCATTAACATAAAGTACGTCTTTATTAATGAGTTTGAGGGAATTTAATATCACTTCTCCTTCTTCGGGTCGGCGACCTGAAAACACGACATTATAGCCCATTTCAGAGAATAGCTTAGTCGCCGCATTCCCAATCCCAGAAAGCGCCCCCGTTATCAATATTGTTTTTTTCATGTAATACCTATTTTTATAGAGTGTAACTCGATACATGCCATTGCCTTAAAAATACACTTATGGCAACTTCAGTTAATTTTTATTTAAAAACAAAAATTAAAACAAACATGACAGTTTAAAATACTCACACCCTACATATTCACCGAAATTTACTGTTCCTATACCCTAGACTAGGGAAAATGATTTTCACAGCCCGTTATATTAATATGAAATATTTCTTATGGTAAAAAACATATCTCAGTGTTAAATACCATAATTACAGAATTAATCGACATAATCAATTGTAGTTAGTGGGGAGTTGAGTTTTCTCCCAAAAAAAACATCAATAATTCTTATTTAAAAAACAAATAAACAACTTAAATAACTAATTATTTCAATTAATTGTGTTTTATTTAAATAGAAAATGACTCTTTTACAGCATCTATGGATGCAACTAGCATTCTTGAATACACTGTATATACTTTCTATTAAACCAGTTATCGATAATCTCTTAAGTAGGATATGAATTGCAGATGACTATGATGTGACTAAATAGAAAGGAGCCGATATGATGGTAAGTACTGGTTGTTATCACATTTATGGCGTCTGTGGGACACGCGATTATAGCCTGTTCATTGATTATGTGTGCGAGTCGATCCCAACACATGAAATGTATTTATTGCAGCAGATAGAACTTTGCCCAGATCAGATATTACATGATTGGCAAGTTAGTCAGAACCCTCAGATTTCCGAAGTGTTTGAAATAGAGAACGTTTCCTCCGAAGAAGATGCTGAAGAAGCGGTCTTATTTTGGAGAGCATATTTTAGTTCACTTGGCGAAACGGTCATTGATGGCAGGCATGTAGGTGATACATTTAGTCGACCTTAATGAGAATGGTACACCCGAGGTGGAGAATTAAAAATCATCTATCAGATTAATCACGGGAATGTAAAAAAAAGCTATATTTAATAATTGATTTTAGATGATATATTTTATCTTTTTAATTAAAGATACATTCAATTTAAGTTGAAGTTTATGGTGTGTATATTATAGAAGATTTAAAATCTGACGTGCGGAGTATGTCTCATAAATTAATGGCTAGTAATTTCGTGATAAATATAAGTAAAGTTCAGATGGCAAACACTTTTTATGGGCCATGTTTAAATATGAAAAATACTGAATTAAATAATTTAAAAACGAAATTGTTATTTAATAACGATGTTACTAATGAGTTGAATTCATCATTTGGACAAGATGTCATTAAAAAAATGATACCGCATCGTGAGCCATTTCTTATGGTAGACAATGTGGAACTGATCAATCTGGAGCTCAGGTTAATACAAGCAATAAGAAGAGTAGACGAAAAAAACCCAGTATTTGATGGTCATTTCCCCAATGATCCTATATATCCAGGTGTATTGCAACAAGAGAGCATGTTTCAAACCGCGCTTATTTTGATGTATTTTCTGTTAAATGAAACGGCTATACCACCAGTAGAGGATAATATTATTAACGCGGTGGGAACTCGAGTCTATGATGTCTTTCATTTGTCTGCAGTACACCCCGGTGAATTAATGACTATTCGCTGCTGCATTACAGAGTACGACTCATTTATAGCCACTGCCATTGTTCAAATCACGGTTAACGATCAGATCGTAACCATCGGAAAAGGAGAATTTTATGTCTACTGATCGTATCGTTGTTACAGGCATTGCCATTAATACTCCCATTGGTGACACATTAGATCTCGTGGGCAATAATTTATTATCTGGAAAATCAGCCATTGGTTACTGGCGCAATTTTGATACCAGCAACATCTATTCAAAGATTGGCGGCCAGCTACCTGAGTATGATATTAAAAGCAAGTTGCACTCGTTTAGAAACCGTATCCCAGAAAGCGTGCTTGCCCGTGCGGAGAAGGTCTTTAAACAAACTAACACAGGTGTCCAACTTTCAGTATTGATGGCAATGGATGCCTGGTTAGACGCTGGGTTATTTGAACAAATTATTGACCCTTTTGATTGCGGAGTCATTTGTGGGGGCCATAACCTTTCTGATAAATATTTACTTGATCAGCAAAAGATTTTCTCTGATGAACCCGAATTTATTGATGCTTTTTCCGGGTTAAATTCGCTTGATACGGACCATTCATCTTCTGTGGCCCAGGTATTAAATACCAAAGGATTAGCCTATCTGGTTGGTGGCACCTGTGCTACGGGGAACATTGCTATTCAGGCGGCAATCAATGCAATTACAGTAGAAAAAAAACAGGTAATGGCCGTTGTTTGCCCAATGGCCTCTTTCCACCCGATGATGTTACATTCGCTGACGATTTTAGACGCTATCTGTTATAGCCAGTATCAAGATACTCCCACCAAAGCCAGTCGTCCCTATGACATAAATCGCAGTGGCTTCCTGCCGTCTGAAGGCGGTGCAGTCTTAATACTTGAGCAAATAGACCATGCCAAAAATCGGGGAGCTAGAATTTATGCTGAGCTTCTTGGTGCCAATGTTAACTCTGATGCCAACCATTTAGGCGATCCCTCTCATGAAGGGCAAGTTCGGGTTATTCAAGATGTCCTAAAGAAATGCAATATCTCCCCAGAGCAAGTTGATTATGTCAGTGCGCATGCCACCTCTACTAAATTAGGGGATATTGTAGAATTAAAATCAATTAAAAAAGTGTTTGGTACGCATGCGGAAAAACTGATTATCAATGCCCCAAAATCCTTGCTGGGGCACACGATGTGGTCATCTGGTGGCGTGGAAGCCGCGATAGCCATTTGGCAAATGAGGCAGGGTGAATTCCACCAATCACATAATATCGAAACCCTTGATCCCGAGGTCGAATTAAATGTTTGTGCCTTTGGGAATGTAAAAAAAGAAGTTAATATTTTTCTAAACAATTCTTTTGGTATGGGTGGGATTAACAGCGCTAGCTTATTTGGTCGATACCATGGTTAGCATGAACCTTTTTATCAGCGGTGGTGCCAGTGGCATTGGACGGAGTGTGGTCATTGCGGCTTTAGGCAAAGGCTGGAATGTTGGTTTTAGTTACTATAATAATAGGGATGGCGCACAACAACTTCTTGATATCGCCGCCGCACAGTTCCCACAACAATTATGTCGCGCTTATGAACTCGATGTTACCGACAGCGGCGCAGTAGAGTCAGTAGGTGACTGCCTTCTCGCCGATTTTAGCAATTTTGATGCGGTTATTTGCAATGCCGGGATAGATTTACCTGGCAATTTGGTTTCGATGACTGATGAAGATTGGGCTTTAGTACTTAATACCAATTTAAGTGGCTCGTTCTATCTCATTCGTTATTTCTTGCCTTTATTTCTTGCCAATAAATATGGGCGCATTGTCACTCTATCTTCCCTCGCTAAAGATGGGTCATCAGGACAAGCGGCTTATGCTGCATCAAAAGCCGGTTTGGTCGGGTTAACTAAAACAACGGCGAAGGAATATGGACGTTTCGGTATTACGGCCAATGTTGTTGTCCCAGGCTTAATTGATACCGAAATTATTGGAAATGACATTAAGGGTATTAAGAATTTTTTTGCTCAACATGCGCCAGTGGGAAGGCTAGGTTCCCCCAGTGAAGTAGCTGAGGTCATTTTATTTCTTGTAGCTAAAGAAAGTAGTTATGTAAACGGCGCGGTTTTCAGTGTGACCGGTGGCATTGACTGGGTTTATTAACTTCGGGATACCTTAATGAATAATATTGGTATTGAAAAAATCCGTATCTACCCAAGTAGCTTGGCGCTGAAGTTATCTGAATTGGCACAAGCACGTGGTGGAGACAACAAATACATTCAAGAATCTTTAATGGTTATAAAGCGCAGTTTAGTACCACAGTGGGAAGATGCGGTCACCCTTGCAGTCAATAGTGCCAAAGATATGCTCAACGATCAGGACCGTTCGGATATTGGTTTATTTATTATTGCAACAGAGTCAGGCTTAGACCAGGAAAAGGCTATAAGTACTTGGGCGCACCGCTATTTGAGACTGCCTGCGACTTGCCGTGTTTTTGAACTGAAATCTGCCTGCCATGCCGGAGCGGCGGCATTAAAAATGGCTGAGTCATGGATATCATCCGGTCTTAATCACGGTAAGAAAGTGCTATTGATCAATGTGGATATCAGTAATAACATGATTTGCCACGGAAAGATGGAGTATAGCCTTGGCGCTGGGGCTATTGCCTTGCTTATCTCAAATAATCCTCTTTTTGCGGTCATTGAAACGGGGAAATCGGGTATTCATACTCATGAAGTGACGGATGTTATTCGTCCTCTTCCTTGGAAAGAGGTCGCTTTCGATGTAGAAGCCAGTCTTTTCTCTTATATGGATGGACTCGAAAATGCTTTCGAGGAATATTGTAAACAGACACCTGATGCTCGAGAGAGTGCCTACTTCAATTATAATTTATACCACGTCCCTTTCCCTGGAATTAGTAAAGAAGCACATAAAATATTATTAGAACTCCAAGGGCTCTTTGGAAAAGAGGCATTAGCTACTTTATTTAAACAAAAAGTTATGCCTTCTCTATATTATTCGCAAGAAATAGGGGCAACCTATTGTGGCAGTATTTTTCTTTCCCTATTTTCACTGATTGTAAAAGCACCAGAGCTTCAACCAGGTGATCGAATTGGGGTCTACTCTTATGGTTCAGGGTCCTGTGCTGAGTATTTCAGTATGCAGGTCGGGGATCAAGCGTTAGAGATTGCGCAACAGCAAGGTACGGCATTGGACATATTGCTTGCCCAGCGGAAAATATTGGATATAGCGGCATACGAGCAACTGGAAAATGCGCGTAGTGCACAAATGCAAGGTAAAGACTATAGCTTAGACAGGGACAACTTACAGGACTGGTATACACAACATTACAGCGGGAGTGGGCTCCTTATTCTTGAGCGTATTGATAACCACTTACGGAGTTATCGCTATGCATGAATATGTCACTGTACCTATCAAATTTAATCCCAATTCATTAGCCGACTTCGAAAGCCGCTTTATCTCTGCGCTAAATAACGAGCGCTATAACGTTATTGTGCTTACGGGCGGGCCTACCTACTTTAGTATGGGTATGGATCTTACGTATATTTCTACCGATTATGACGCCAACTTTGTGTCACAGTTCTGCACTATCCTAAAAATGGTAAGGAGTAGCCATAAGCCAGTATTAGCTAAGGTTGAAGGAAATGTTATCGCGGGGGGAATTGCCTTACTGTCAGTCGTCGATTTTATTCTATCGAGCGATACTGCTTCTTTTAGTTTGCCAGAAGTCACATTTGGAATTACACCAACAATAGCCATGTCTTGCTTACTTGAACGTATTAGGCCTCATCATCTTAAATACTTCGTATGGAGTTCAAGTGTTATTTCGGCAAAACAAGCCCTAAAATGGGGTTTAATCGATCAGGTAAATATACTGGAAAACTTAGACCAAGATATTCAAGTTATGAGTAAGAAGCTATCTCGCATTCCAACATCCGCTATAAAAGAAAGTAAGTTACTGTTGACGGAACATCATTCTTTCGACGAAAGGCTGGATTTAGGTGGACATCTTCTGGTGAAAAAATTAAATGACTCTCAGACCATAGAAAAAATATGTCAGTATTTAGAAAACATCAAGTTGTTTAATGATGAATATGCGGATGACAAATATGAAAAAACTCTATTTAAGAAAAATTGATGAAGGCATCGTTTTTATGCATATTAACGATCCAGTCAACAATAATGCCATTGATGATGAATTCTGTTTACAGTTGCATGGTATTATCGACACGATAAAGAAAGACAAAACCATTAAAGTACTTATTTTAGTCGGATTGCCTGATATATTTTGTACCGGTGGAACCGAGGCGTTTTTACAAAGCCTAATCACACACTACAAAACTAATATTGAGCATGAGTATGCCAATCACCTCAAGAACTTTCTGAATATACCGATCCCAGTTATTGCTGCGATGGAAGGCAGTGCTACAGGTGGGGGATTAGTCTTAGGTTTATATGCGGATATTTTAGTCGCGGCGGAAGAGAGCCGCTATGGCATGTCATTTATGAACATGGGTTTCACCCCAGGGATGGGATCAACCGCCATGAGTAAGGCGGCATTTGGTTACTATACCGGTTTTGAAATGATGGTCACCGATAACTATCTTAGAGGCTGTGAGCTGAAAGGAAAATGTTGTTTCAATTATATTTTGCCTCGCGCCACGGTCATGGAAAAAGCCATTGAATTGGCTACAGCCATTGCTGAAAAACCACGCCATAGCTTGGAGTTATTAAAAAAATACATGTCTATCGACAGACGAAAAACACTAGAGGAAACAAGCACCATAGAGGCGTTTATGCACCATATTGCATTTAATCAAAGCAATATTGAACAGCAAATACAAGACAATTACACGGGTTAGATATGCTGAATAACTTTAGTGAAATGACCGTATTGGTAACTGGCGGTACGAAAGGTATCGGGCGGGCTACTGTTGAAAGCTTTGTTAAGGCGGGAGCAAAAGTATATGGCACTTATTTTTGGGGAGACAATTTAGATGAAGTTGAAAACTATTTTTCTCAATATATCAATCGTCCAATCTTCCTTCAGGCGGATATCAGTGATGAAGACACAACCATACGGCTAATTGAAACCATTGCTCAAGAAAACAAAAGAATCGATATTCTTATTCTCAATGCTGCGTTTGCTCCCCAATTTAAAGATACTTATAAATTTAGGGGGCTGCTTGATAGTATTGAACACAACGCCTGGCCACTTGTCACTTATATAGATTGCATTAAGCAATATTTTTTTCAATATCCTGGTTATGTAGTTGCAATTACTTCCGAAGGACATCGTAGTTGCCATATAACAGGCTATGATTATGTTGCGGCATCGAAAGCGGTATTGGAAACATTAACTAAATACATTGGTGCACGGGAAAATATCATTATTAACTGCATTTCACCTGGTGTGGTAGATACAGAAGCCTTTGAATTGGTTTTTGGTAAAAAAGCACAAACATTTATTCGAAAATTTGATCCAGATTTCATTGTCAAACCTGAGGCTGTTGGCAATGTAAGTGTAGCTCTTTGCAGCGGATTAATGGATGCCGTGCGTGGTCAGGTCATCACCGTTGATAATGGCAGGATGTTTACTGACAACTTTACCAAGTGGATCGAAATGATTGAAACTCATTTTGTCGAGAAATAATGAGGGAGAATCTCCTCTATCACGAATATTACTCCGAGTTAACTCATATATCGCTCGGTATTATTCACGTTACTTTAACCTAAAAGGTATTAATCATGTCTATTTCCAAAGGTAACTCATTTCTTGGCCGATGGAAACTTGAGTCCTGTGTTGGTAACAGTGGAGGTATACATATTTATCCTATAGGTAGTGAACCGTTTGGTATGTTGACCTATACCGAACAATATATGATGGTGTTTATTGCATCAGGTAAAAGAACTCAATTTAGCACGGAGGATATTCGTGCTATCCCGTCAGAACAGATCGTGGCAGATTTTCCTAAATTTGAAACATATTGTGGCCATTACGATGTGAATCACGATAAAAACATCGTCACGCATTTTATTGAAAATAGCAAAATTCCCAATCAAATTGGCACTGAATTTCGCCGATACTTTATTTTTGAGTATGATAAGTTAATTCTTAAATCCACGGATGGTATATTTCTCAATGGGGAGTCATGGTTGTTTGAGCTTGTTTGGAACAGAGAAGAATAAATTTTTATTAATAAATAAGAGAGGATGTTATGGATAGAGAATATATTGCTAATATTGTGAAAAAACACATTATTAATTCTGTCGATGGTATCAAGGAAGATGACATTGATTTGCAAAAATCAATGGCAGACTATGGCGCAAGCAGCTTAGACATAGTTTCCGTTGTCTCAGGTGCTATGAGAGAGTTAAAAATAAAAATCCCACGTACTGAGTTAAAAAATATTAAATCTATAAACGGCCTGATTGATATGTTTGTAACGAGCAGTTCAGAGGCTTAGACATCTATGAACTATGGCCTACGGAGGGGCCATTTTCCGAACTAAAATAGGAAAGATTACCTATTTTTATAGCACCACCACAGTAAAGAGGGCGATACATGGCATCACATCATGCAATTTTATTTCCGGGGCAGGGGGCGCAGCGTCCAGACATGGGGGCTCCGATATTTGATATCTACCCCAAATTAGTGGCAGATGCTGAAGAAATTGCTGAGTTTAGTATTCGTGATTTTTTTCTGGATTATCCTGCGGATCGGTTTAGCAACACCCTTTACGTTCAGCCAGCTTTATATACAGTTAATGCTTTGTATTATCGTCGATATATTGATGAGTCTGGGGCGTTACCATTATTTCTAGCGGGTCATTCTCTTGGCGAATTTAATGCATTACATGCCGCCGGTGTATTCGACTTTGAAACAGGATTGCGTCTGGTAAAAAAAAGAGCCTTGCTGATGTCTGAAAGTCAGGGGGGAGGTATGGCTGCTGTTCTTGGTCTGAATGCTGAAGAAGTGGCTCAAATCCTTGAGGAGAATAATCTTTTTGATATTTCGATAGCTAATATTAACTCCGATTTACAAATGGTGATATCAGGGCCGATTGAGAGTATTAAACAGGCAGAAGAGATATTTTACGATAACTATGCAATTAAATATGTTGTACTGAGAGTGAGTGGTGCTTTTCATAGTACGATGTTAAATTCCGCAGCTATAAAATTCGGGGAATATATACAAGACTTTTCATTTTCATCGCCCACGATATCAGTTATCTCCAATAGGACGGCCTGTCCGTATACCGTATCCTCTGTAATAAAAAACCTCTCTGAGCATATTAATAAACCTGTCATGTGGAGGCAATCGGTTATCTATATGCGTACACACGGTGTAGATAGATTTACTGAGATGGGGGGGAGTTCTTTACTGCTGGATATGGTTAAGAATATTTTGTAGTAGTCTGGGTTTGAGGTCCAATGGTACGGAAGCGTACGATAGGGAATATTTTCTCATGGATTATCTCCCCTTCCTGCTGCCCTTGGCTTTACCCCAATTATCCCAAACTGGCGGATCTTCACGCTTGACCTACCCCAAAATCCTGCTCCATTCAGAAACATTTTTGAATTGAATTTATTAACTGATAGGGTTGTAACATCATAAAAAACAGCATGTTAGCCTTCCTCATTCTTAGGAGATAGCGCAACAATTAGAAAACACATAGTTGGTACTATAATCCACTGCTCAGCGCTGTATACAAACCATACATCTATAGGCATCCCTATAAGGAGATTCATTATAGACTGACGCAGCAAATCGCTGTCAGCAATCATCATTATTACAGTAAACCACATTCCTTTGATTAGAAGATTTTTTCCAGGTAGCTTCTCTCGAATAAATAACCAAATAAACACTTTACCCAGAGTCGGGATTAAAGCAGTTAAAGCAGCTATAACTACAATATAAACAGGATAAGGTTCCTGCAAAAGACCATCCATCCTACCTGCTTTAGTTGCAGCATCCATGTAGTCTAAAACCCATCCTCTTCCATATAAGACATGAAATGTGAAGCCAAATGCTGCTGACACTAATGTTACCAGACAAATACGTACCCAAAATATCATAAATTATTTCCTGCTATATTGTATGAAGAAGACATATTTTATCTCATTAATGGTGTTTCCTGAAAGTTGCATATACTAAATACTTTAAAAAATAAAGTGCCTTGCTCCGATATACGTTATCAAGAAGGCTCTGTCGTATTAGTGATATGAAGTTGGCAAAAGTTGCGTTGTCGGTTATTTAGGTGGCCAACAGATAAAATTTTTCCGCCGGTGACAATCTGTCACCAGTTGGATGTTGAAGCTGTTCTTTGCGTATCATGTGCACTAACTCAATGCCCGCCAATATCGTCTGCGCACGTCTAAATGATTTGAAGCCCAGCATCGATCGTATCCGCCGTTTGATATTTCGGTGATCCTGCTCCACAAGGTTATTCAGGTACTTATTCTGCCTGACGGTAATGCTTTCTTCCGCCGGTTTGCTGGCATTGAGTGTAGCCAGAGCCGCTGTATTGGCACCACTTTTATCAATGGTGACCACCTCAGGTTCGCCGTGTTGGCGAATAGCCTTGCGGAAAAAACGCAGTGCCGCCCCAGCGTCCCGTTTGGCGGTGAGTAGGAAGTCGATGGTCTGGCCTGCAGTATCGACCGCCTGGTACAGATATTTCCACTGACCTTTGACTTTGATGTAGGTCTCGTCCATTCGCCACCGCCGACCTACGGTACGTTTATGCCGACGAAACGCCTTATCCAGCAAGGGCACCAAGCGGATAACCCAACGATGTAACGTGGAATGGTCAACGGCAATACCGCGTTCAGCCATCATCTCTTCCAAATTGCGCAGGCTCAGGGTATAAGCCAGATACCAGCGAACACATTGTACGATGATATCAACGGGATAATGCCGGCGTTTAAAGGCGTTTCGGATCAGAGACATGGTTAGGCAACATCTTAAAAAAAACAGCATGTTACCTGACGATGTCTTAATGCGACAGAACCGTTTATTTTACCTGCGCGTTTCTTACATCTTTGCCTGCTTCCCAAATGCGGTATTTCACATCAACTCCTTTTGGTACATAAACCACGATCGGTAGGCGACTGTTATAGCGCTGCATAGCGGCGTCCCCCAGATTGGCGGCGATAAATTGTGGGCGGCGGGTGTTATCCGGGCAAGCCATCATGGTTGAGGCCGGTTCGGAGATTTTATCCATCACCAAATAGTCAAAGCCCCAGCCAGACAAGGTTCTGGTTTCCAGATTGCCACCGAGCATATGGCGGTTGCAGTCAACTTCAATGGTTTTACCTATCAGCAATTCAACTTTGAAGCGGCTTTCGTCTTCTTGTGGCTCGAGGAAAATGACCTGGCGGCTCATTCCTTTTTCAGCTTGAGGATAAGGCGCAATCTTCTCTAACGGCTGTTGTTGATTAAGTGGTGGCTCAGTAGCGGCAATAGTGCTGGCAGAGGCGGCCATTAACAGGCTGGTTATGGCGATTGACAGTCTTTTCATCTTTTGTCCCTATGATTTTAATTCCAGATGCAAAAATATCATCTATTCAACAGGCTGATTATAGGTGAAATCCGATTGGCTGATTTATCTATCTGCTTAAAGCTCGATTTCAATATCGCCCTTTGGCTGACAACAACAGGGCAGGATCTCGCCGGCCTGAATAAAAGCTAAAGGTTGCTGCGAATAGCAGACTTCGCCTTTCAGCAAGCGCAGGCGGCAGGAGCCACAATAGCCAGAGCGGCATTGGTATTCGATGGGTACCTGATGATATTCAAGCGTTTCTAGCAAGTTACGGCTGTTCGCGGGCCGGTTAAGTTGAACACCGGTGGTGCTCAACTTGATAATGGATTTCATGGATTACAGCTCGAAATCGCTCAGGTCGTCAGCACTGACTTCTGAATCAATTTGACCGACCAGATAAGAGCTGACTTCAACTTCCTGCGGTGCCACCTGCACGTTATCAGACACTAACCAGGAGTTGATCCACGGAATAGGGTTGGTTCGAGTAGCAAACGGCACACCCAGCCCCACCGCCTGCATGCGGATATTGGTGATGTATTCCACGTACTGACACAGAATCTCTTTGTTCAGACCAATCATGGAACCGTCACGGAACAGGTATTCAGCCCACTCTTTCTCTTGTTGGGCGGCCAGAACGAACAGGTCATAACACTGCTGTTGGCACTCTACGGCAATTTCGGCCATTTCCGGGTCATCTTCGCCAGAACGCATCAAATTAAGAATATGCTGGGTACCGGTTAAATGCAGGGCTTCATCGCGGGCAATCATTTTGATGATTTTGGCATTGCCTTCCATCAATTCGCGCTCCGCAAAAGCAAAGGAGCAGGCGAAACTGACATAAAAACGGATGGCTTCTAGCGCATTGACGCTCATCAGACACAGATAAAGCTGTTTTTTCAGCTCATGCAAATTGACGACGACAGTTTTACCATTAACTTGATGGGTGCCTTCCCCCAGCAGGTGGTAGTAGCTGGTCATTTCGATCAAATCATCATAATAGGCTGAGATATCTTTTGCGCGTTTGAGGATCTCTTCGTTGGTCACGATATCATCGAAAACTATCGACGGATCATTCACGATATTACGGATGATATGGGTGTACGAGCGTGAGTGGATGGTTTCTGAGAATGACCAGGTTTCCACCCAGGTTTCCAGTTCTGGAATTGAGATAAGCGGCAGTAAGGCAACGTTAGGGCTGCGGCCCTGAATTGAGTCCAGCAAGGTCTGGTATTTCAGGTTGCTGATAAAAATGTGTTTTTCATGATCTGGCAGTGCGTTGTAATCGATACGATCACGGGAGACATCTATCTCTTCTGGACGCCAGAAAAATGACAATTGCTTCTCAATCAGTTTTTCGAAAATAGCGTGTTTTTGCTGGTCGAAACGCGCCACGTTAACGGATTGACCAAAGAACATCGGTTCAAGCAACTGGTTATTTTTATTTTGCGAAAAAGTGGTATAGGCCATGATTTCCTCAGGGGACAACAATGCAAGGGCAAATGAAGAATGGCCCGGCGATAACCGTATTTGCGATTATCGCGTAGGGCCAGAACTATAAATCAGATCTTACATGCGCCGCCTTCACAGTCATCATCACCCGGCTGACTTTGAATATCTTCCTGCACATCATCAGCACCGTCGCGGGTGTTTTGATAGTAAAGGGTCTTCACACCAAATTTGTAGGTGGTCAGCAAATCTTTCAGCAATTGCTTCATCGGCACTTTGCCAGATGGGAAGCGGGTTGGGTCATAATTGGTGTTAGCTGAAATCGCCTGATCGACGAATTTCTGCATTAAGCCGACCAGTTGCAGGTAACCATCATTATTTGGCATATCCCACAGCAGTTCGTAAGCATCTTTCAAACGCTCATATTCAGGCACAACCTGGCGTAAAATGCCATCTTTCGAGGCTTTGATACTGACGTAACCACGCGGTGGCTCGATACCATTAGTGGCATTCGAGATCTGCGAAGACGTTTCAGATGGCATCAGCGCAGACAGTGTGGAGTTACGCAGGCCGTGAGTCTTAATATCGTTACGCAGCGTTTCCCAATCGTAGTGCAGTGGCTCGTTGCTGATGGCATCCAAATCTTTCTTATAGGTATCGATCGGCAAAATACCTTGCGAATAGGTGGTTTCATTGAACCACTGGCAGGCACCTTGCTCACGAGCCAACGCGTTAGAGGCTTTCAGCAAGTAGTACTGAATAGCTTCGAAGGTGCGGTGAGTCAGGTTATTAGCGCTGCCATCGGAATAACGCACGCCATTCTTCGCCAAGTAATAAGCAAAGTTAATCACCCCAATACCTAAGGTGCGACGGCCCATCGCGCCACGCTGCGCGGCGGCAATAGGGTAATCTTGGTAATCGAGCAAGGCATCCAGCGCACGTACAGCCAGTACCGCCAACTCTTCTAAATCGTCAAGGCTATCAATGGCACCTAAGTTGAAGGCAGACAGGGTGCAGAGCGCAATTTCGCCATTCTCGTCATTGATGTCATTGAGTGGTTTGGTTGGTAATGCAATTTCCAGACACAGGTTTGACTGCCGCACGGGGGCAATTTTCGGGTCAAACGGGCTGTGGGTGTTGCAGTGGTCAACGTTCTGAATATAGATACGGCCAGTCGAAGCACGCTCTTGCATCATCAGAGAGAATAACTCAACCGCTTTTACCCGTTGCTTACGGATGCTGCTGTCTTGTTCGTATTGGGTATAAAGGCGTTCAAACTCATCCTGATCAGCGAAGAACGCGTCATATAGCCCCGGTACATCCGATGGGCTAAACAGGGTGATATCTTCACCTTTTAGCAGGCGTTGATACATCAGTTTGTTGATTTGGACGCCGTAATCCATATGGCGCACGCGGTTGCCTTCAACACCACGGTTGTTCTTCAACACCAGTAGGCTTTCAACTTCCAGATGCCACATTGGGTAGAACAACGTGGCAGCACCTCCACGCACGCCACCCTGTGAACAGGATTTCACCGCAGTCTGGAAGTGTTTATAGAACGGGATACAACCGGTATGGAAAGCTTCACCACCACGGATTGGGCTACCTAACGCACGGATACGACCCGCATTGATACCGATACCGGCACGCTGTGACACATATTTAACAATGGCACTGGAGGTGGCATTGATAGAATCCAGGCTGTCACCACACTCGATTAACACACAAGAACTGAACTGACGAGTTGGGGTACGCACCCCTGACATAATCGGTGTCGGCAGCGAAATCTTAAAGGTTGAAACCGCATCATAGAAGCGTTTCACGTAATCGAGACGAGTTTCGCGCGGGTAGTTAGAGAACAGGCAGGCGGAAACCAGAATGTACAGGAATTGGGCACTTTCATAGATCTCACCGCTGACGCGGTTCTGCACCAGATATTTACCCTCCAACTGCTTAACCGCAGCGTAGGAGAAGTTCATATCGCGCCAATGGTCGATGAAAGTGTCCATCTGTTCGAATTCTTCTGCGGTATAATCTTCCAGCAGATGCTTGTCGTATTTACCCATTTCTACCATTTTCGCGACATGATCGACGAGTTTTGGCGGTTCAAACTGGCCATAAGCTTTTTTGCGCAGATGGAAAATAGCCAGACGCGCAGCCAGATACTGATAGTCAGGCGCATCGCGCGAGATAAGATCGGCCGCTGCTTTGATGATAGTTTCATGGATATCGGCAGTCTTAATGCCATCATAAAACTGAATGTGTGAACGCAATTCTACTTGAGAGACCGAGACGTTATGTAAACCTTCTGCGGCCCAGTCGATGACCCGGTGGATTTTATCCAGATTGATGCGTTCTTTGCTGCCATCGCGTTTAGTAACAAGTAGGCTTTGGTTCATGTGTTCTTGACCTTTTATCCCCGTTCTTCATGCACAAACAGCACAAATTTACACTCTCTATGATTACGAAAATCATTGAGGCTGTAGTGTATTGTTCAGTATGTAAACACTATATGTAGGGGGTGGGTAGTGGATAGATAACAAGATAGTGAGTATTGCGGCTTTTGGCAAGTGAACAAGATCGCTTAATTGTGTGGATAACTTGGGGGTGAATTGTTACGAAACGCTCTCAGACTGCGCCATCACTGGATCTTACCTACTGTCGCTTTGGGGGATAAGATTTTACTGAAAACCTTAAAAAGTGGATCGTTTGCCGGTTTATTAAACATTAGAAAAATTCCCTTCATCTTTCGCGCCGTAGCGGTGTTGGCTATCCTCACTCACCCCAGTCACTTAGTGGACTAAGCTCCTGGGAATTTGTTCGGTTGCCGCCTTGCTACAACGCGAAATCTATTGGGTATTGTTTGATTTTTATACTCCCCACGCGATGAATTTATTCGCTATCTCGTTGAGTATGCACCATATAATTCACATCAACATTACCGCCAAGCTTAAAACGATCTGTTATCGGATTGTAATGTAGCCCGATAATGTGGCGCTCACGCAACAGGGTTTGATCAACCCAACCGATAAGTTCTGATGGGCGAATAAATTTTTTCGAATCATGGGTGCCTTTCGGAACCATTTTCAATATATATTCTGCACCGACCACGGCCATCAGCCAGGATTTGGTATTGCGGTTAATAGTTGAAAAGAATACGTGGCCACCGGGTTTGACCAATTGAGCGCAGGCGCGGATAACCGAGGCGGGATCTGGCACGTGTTCGAGCATCTCCATGCAGGTCACCACATCGTAGTGTTGTGGGTGTGCTTGCGCGTGGCTTTCAACTGTTTCTTGTACATAATCCAGTTTGGTACCGGTTTCCAGCGCATGTAGGCGAGCCACTTGCAACGGCTCATAGCCCATGTCCAGACCGGTGACGTGTGCTCCTTCCCGAGCCATGCTTTCGGCCAAAATTCCACCACCGCAGCCGACATCCAGCACTTTCTTATCAAAAATACCGCCAGAGCGCTGTAAAATGTAATCAAGACGCAGCGGGTTAATGCGATGAAGAGGTTTGAATTCACCTTCTAAATCCCACCAGCGAGAGGCAACTGCCTCAAATTTAGCGATTTCTTGCTCGTCGACATTCTGATGGCTAGCTGTGTTATCTACACGCATGGAGAGTTCTCACTGTTCTGTTTCTTTGCGCAGATTATACATGTTCCCTTCCAATTGACGCAGAATAATACCGTTAAGTTAGGCGGATAAGCCCGACATAAAGTCGTTTCGACAAACATCACGTAGTTTCGCCAAAATCTGGGTTTTGTGATATAGTTTCGTACCTTTAAATCCGGTAATTAGTAGAGGGATAGCGGCTCAATGAGCGACCTTGCCAGAGAAATAACACCGGTCAACATCGAGGAAGAGCTGAAAAGCTCCTATCTGGATTATGCGATGTCCGTTATTGTCGGACGTGCTTTACCAGATGTCCGGGATGGACTGAAACCGGTGCACCGTCGCGTACTGTATGCGATGAATGTACTGGGTAATGACTGGAATAAACCATACAAAAAATCGGCCCGTGTAGTCGGGGACGTTATCGGTAAATATCACCCGCATGGTGACAGCGCGGTCTACGACACAATTGTGCGTATGGCCCAGCCGTTCTCACTGCGCTATATGCTGGTGGATGGGCAGGGCAACTTCGGTTCCGTCGATGGCGATTCTGCTGCGGCGATGCGTTATACCGAAATCCGTATGTCTAAAATTGCTCACGAATTGTTAGCGGATTTAGAAAAAGATACCGTTGACTTCGTGCCTAACTATGATGGTACGGAACAGATCCCCGCAGTGATGCCAACCCGAATCCCTAACCTGTTGGTTAACGGTTCGTCAGGTATTGCCGTAGGGATGGCAACCAATATTCCGCCACATAACCTGTCTGAGGTTATTGATGGCTGTCTGGCTCTGATCGAAGATGAAAACATCACCATTGAAGGGTTGATGGAGTTCATTCCAGGTCCAGATTTCCCAACAGCCGCCATTATTAATGGTCGCCGTGGTATTGAAGAGGCTTATCGTACTGGCCGTGGCAAGGTCTATATCCGTGCCCGTGCTGAAGTTGAAGCTGACGCGAAAACCGGCCGTGAAACCATTATTGTTCACGAGATCCCGTATCAGGTGAACAAAGCACGGTTGATTGAGAAAATCGCTGAGCTGGTCAAAGAGAAACGCGTAGAAGGCATCAGCGCGTTACGTGATGAGTCTGATAAAGACGGCATGCGTATCGTGATTGAGATTAAACGTGACGCCGTCGGGGAAGTGGTTCTAAATAACCTCTATTCACTGACGCAACTTCAGGTGACTTTCGGTATCAATATGGTGGCTCTGTCTCAAGGGCAGCCTAAATTGCTTAACCTGAAAGACATTCTGGTTGCATTTGTGCGCCACCGTCGTGAAGTGGTGACGCGTCGTACCATTTTTGAACTGCGTAAAGCACGTGACCGCGCACACATCCTTGAAGCATTGGCAATTGCACTGGCTAACATCGATCCGATTATCGAATTGATCCGCCGTGCCGCCACTCCTGCTGAAGCCAAAGCGGGCTTGATTGCCAATTCATGGGAATTAGGCAACGTGGCGTCAATGTTGGAACGTGCCGGTGATGACGCTGCCCGCCCTGAGTGGCTGGAAGCTGAATACGGTATCCGTGACGGCAGATATTTCCTCACCGAGCAACAAGCTCAGGCAATCTTGGATCTGCGTTTGCAGAAACTGACGGGCCTGGAGCATGAAAAACTGCTGGATGAGTATAAAGAGCTGTTGACCTTAATTGGTGAGTTGATCTTTATTCTGGAAAACCCGGATCGCCTGATGGAGGTTATCCGTGAAGAATTGGTTGCTATCAAAGAGCAATATAACGACGCACGTCGTACTGAGATAACGGCTAATACTTCCGACATCAACATCGAAGATCTGATTAATCAGGAAGATGTGGTTGTGACGCTGTCCCATCAGGGCTACGTCAAATATCAACCGCTGACGGATTACGAAGCTCAGCGCCGTGGTGGTAAAGGTAAATCGGCTGCCCGTATCAAAGAAGAAGACTTCATTGATCGTCTGTTGGTTGCCAATACCCATGATACTATTTTGTGCTTCTCCAGCCGTGGCCGTCTCTATTGGATGAAGGTCTATCAGTTGCCGGAAGCCAGCCGTGGTGCACGTGGTCGTCCGATCGTCAACTTATTGCCGCTTGAGCCAAATGAGCGTATTACCGCCATTCTGCCAGTGCGGGAATATGAAGAAGGCCGTCACATCTTTATGGCGACCGCCAGCGGCACTGTGAAGAAAACCGCTTTGACCGAGTTCAGTCGTCCACGCAGCGCCGGTATTATTGCCGTCAATCTGAATGAAGGCGATGAGCTGATTGGTGTGGATCTGACCGATGGCAGCAATGAAGTCATGCTGTTCTCTGCATTGGGTAAAGTGGTTCGCTTCCCTGAGTCACAGGTCCGTTCGATGGGCCGTACTGCGACCGGTGTACGTGGTATCAACCTCAATGGTGATGATCGGGTTATTTCTCTGATTATCCCACGTGGTGATGGCGAAATCTTGACTGTGACTGAAAACGGTTATGGTAAGCGTACCGCAGTGGAAGAGTACCCAACCAAGTCCCGTGCGACTCAGGGTGTTATCTCCATTAAAGTCAGTGAGCGTAATGGTAAGGTTGTGGGGGCTGTTCAGGTGGCTCCGACTGACCAGATCATGATGATCACCGATGCGGGTACTCTGGTGCGTACTCGCGTATCTGAGGTGAGTGTCGTGGGGCGTAATACCCAAGGTGTGACGCTGATCCGTACCGCAGAAGATGAGCATGTCGTTGGTCTGCAACGTGTTGCTGAGCCAGAAGAGGATGATGAAATCCTTGATGGCGAATCATTAGAAGGTGAAGAGGGCGGCGAAGACGATGCTGCACTGAATACACCAGAAGATGAAGATGCTGCTGATGAAGCAGAAGAAGGCGATGCTGAAGATGAGGACGACAACGTATAATGCGTTGTTGAAAACAAGAGCCAGCTTACGAGCTGGCTTTTTTATGGGCTATTGGTAGTGTATTCTGTTGCTCATGCAGCCTGTCTGGCCCTACTTTCCACCCTGGAATCAGATTGAAATATCTCTCTTCATTTCGCACGACACTGAAAATATCCCGTTACTTGTTTCGGGTATTGGCCATTATGTTATGGTCACTTGGTGCACTGTTGACCACTTTTTATATCCTGAACATTCTCAACGAGAAAAAATCTGACATCCGTCAGGAATATAATACTAACTTTGAGCAGGCTCAGAGCTACATCAGGCACTCTGCCGATATCATCCGCGATATCAAATATATGGCGGAAAACAGATTAAATCAGGATTCGGCGAGCAGTGATATCGCTGCTGGCGCTTTTATCAAAAACAAAACGACACCACAATATCATCCGCTTAATACCGGTGCGGATTGTGCTGCACTTAATTCGTCGCGCCACTCTTCATTAAGTTCTCTTAGTAACCTGATTCTGTACTGGAAAGAGAACTTTGCCGCAGCTTATGACCTTAACCGGATATTCTTTATTGGCAGCGACACGCTGTGCATGGTGGATTTCGATATTCGCAATACCCCGATGGAGCAGGAGAGTCTGCTTAAGTCATTGAATGAAAATATTTTAAAATATCGAGATGCAAAAAATCAGGATAAAGACAGCACGTTGTATTGGATAGTACCGGGTGTGCGGCCTGAAATTGGTACCTTATATGTCCTGACCCCCCTCTATGTGGGCAACAAGCTAGAGGCAATGGTGGGTACTGAGCAAACTATCCGCCTGGAGGATTTTATCTCTTCCGGGACATTGCCTGTCGGCGTGACATTACTTGATCAGGATAATGAGCCGGTATTACGGTTAGCAACAGGGGAACGGTATGCTTCGATGTTAGACGATTACCCTGATTCTCCGTCTTATTTTGGCTACGTTGATGACTACAACTCGCTTATTCTAAAAAAGAATTTACTGCCATCAACCCTCAGCATCGCTTATTCCTTGCCGGTTAGAACGATAATAGATACATTCAAGTTATTAATTTTTAATGCATTTCTTCTGAATGCGCTTTCTGGTGTTGTGATCTTTACTCTGGCGTGGCTATTTGAGCGAAAAATGTTCCATCCAGCAGAAGATAACGCTTTGAGGCTGGAGGAACATGAACAGTTCAACCGCAAAATTGTCGCTTCGGCTCCTGTGGGCATTTCTATTCTGCGCATTAGTGACGGGACCAATATCCTCAGCAATGAATTGGCACATAATTATATTAATTTGCTGACGAATGAGGATCGCGAACGTATTACACGCATTATTTGTGAGCAGCAGGCGAACTTTGTCGATGTCATGACCAGCAATAACAATAATCTACAAATTAGCTTTGTTCACTCCCGTTATCGTAATGAAGATGTGGCTAT
Source organism: Yersinia sp. 2553 StPb PI (assembly GCF_052217105.1). Classification (NCBI taxonomy): domain Bacteria; kingdom Pseudomonadati; phylum Pseudomonadota; class Gammaproteobacteria; order Enterobacterales; family Yersiniaceae; genus Yersinia; species Yersinia sp. 2553 StPb PI. Next base: position 616,581 of record NZ_JAZGPX010000002.1, read on the forward strand.
CTGTGTGCTGGTTGACGTCAGCTCACGGGTCAAAATGGAAGAGTCACTGCAAGAGATGGCGGCGGCGGCGGAGCAGGCCAGCCAATCAAAATCGATGTTTTTAGCCACGGTCAGCCATGAGTTGCGCACGCCGCTATATGGGATTATCGGTAACCTCGATTTGTTGCAAACCAAAGAGTTACCTCACGGTGTTGAGCGGCTGGTGACGGCGATGAATAATTCGTCAGGCTTATTACTCAAAATTATCAGCGACATCCTCGATTTTTCTAAAATAGAATCTGAACAACTGAAAATTGAGCCGAGTGAGTTCTCTACCGTGGAGGTGATAACCCATATTACGGCTAACTATTTACCGCTGGTGGTCAAAAAACGCTTAGGTCTCTACTGCTTTATTGAGCCTGATGTACCACGACAGATGCTCGGCGATCCTGTCCGTTTGCAACAGGTGATTTCTAACCTGTTGAATAATGCTATAAAATTTACAGATACTGGCTGTATTATCTTGCAAGTACGGGTGCGCGGTGATTATCTGGAATTCCGAGTGCGAGATACCGGCGTGGGGATTAATTCACGTGAGATTAACCAGTTATTTGATCCATTCTTCCAGGTTGGAACTGGAGTGCAGCGCCATTTTCAAGGGACGGGGCTAGGCCTGGCTATCTGTGAGAAGTTGGTCAACCTGATGGATGGCGATGTTGAAGTGGTTTCAGAGCTAGGAATGGGCAGTATTTTTGCTATCCGCATTCCATTATATTTTGCCGAAAATGGCAATCGGGCTAAAAATGCCGTGTTACCGCAAAGCGACCGTTGGCAAGGGAAAACCTTGTGGTTGGATATCCGCAATGCGCGGTTGGAAAGCTATTTACTTGATTTATTGCGTCATTTTGGAGCCACGATCCGGCGTTACAGTAATGAACAGACCTTGCAGGATCAAGTGCTGATTTGTGATTACTTACCGCAAATAAACGCACCTCTATCGACGTGGATTCAAATCTCCATTGAGCACATTGGTCTGCCACAAGAGACGCGTCCAGGCTATTGGTTACTGAGCACATCGACCCTACTCGAGATTATCCCGCTATTGGACCAGATATTGCTGGAACAACCATTGGTTGAGTGCGCGCCATTACAGTTGCCAGCACCGAAAGCAAATCAGGATGAGAATGCAGACTTGCAAATTCTGGTTGTGGACGATCATCCCATTAATCGCCGCTTGTTAGCCGATCAGCTCACCACTCTGGGCTACCAAGTGATTACCGCGAATGATGGGTTGGATGCTCTGGCAGTATTGAGTGCCAATAATGTCGATATTGTACTGACTGACGTGAACATGCCAAATATGGATGGTTATCGTCTGACTCAGCGCCTGCGGCAGTTAAACCATCATTTCCCGATCATTGGTGTAACCGCCAATGCATTAGCTGAAGGCAAACAACGCTGTATTGAAGCAGGGATGGATAACTGTTTGTCCAAGCCAGTGACACTGGATACATTGCGCCAGATGTTGGTTTACTATAGTGACAAAGTCCGCCGTTCACGTTAAAGCCTTCGTACTTGAAGCCGCAGGGGTGTTAGCTGCACTCATTCACCCGAATCACTTACGTGAGTAAGCTCCTCGGGATTTATTCGTTTGCTGCCTACCTGCAACTCCAATTACTTTGGCTTATATCTTGGTCTTGAAGCCGCAGGGGTGTTAGCTGCACTCATTCACCCGAATCACTTACGTGAGTATGCTCCTCGGGATTTATTCGTTTGCTGCCTACCTGCAACTCCAATTACTTTGGCTTATGCCTTGGTCTTGAAGCCGCAGGGGTTAGCTGTTTAGGTCGTTTGGTTGTTATAACGAGAGTTAATGCATTAATAGCATGAATGGAAAAATGGATAAAAATAAGCCCGAGGTCACTGAGCAAATTTTGCTGAGCAACACCGGGCTTGAGATTATATCGGTAGATAAAGATTATTGTTCTTTATCAACCTGACTAATGGTTACAGATGAAAGATAGTTTAACAGCGCGATATCATTATCTACGCCCAGCTTCATCATGGCCGATTTCTTCTGGCTACTGATGGTTTTAATGCTGCGATTGAGTTTTCTGGCGATTTCAGTCACTAAGAAACCTTCAGCAAATAACCGTAAAACTTCACTCTCTTTCGGTGATAAACGTTTATCACCGTAACCATTAGCACTGATTTTCTCTAGCAGTTTAGCCACGCTCTCTGGGGTGAATTTCTTCCCTTTTTGTAGTGCGGCCAATGCCTTAGGCAAGTCGGCTGGTGCGCCTTGCTTTAATACTATCCCATCAATATCCAAGTCCAAAACTGAACTAAGAATAGCGGGATTATTATTCATGGTCAGAACAATTATGGCTAAATCTGGGTAATGCCTTTTTATATATTTTATCAGAGTGATGCCATCACCGTACTTATCCCCAGGCATGGAGAGGTCGGTAATTAGCACATTGGCATCAAGTTTAGACAAACTGTTAATAAGCGCTGTAGAGTCTTCAAACTCCCCGACAACGTTTACCCATTCAATTTGCTCAAGCGACTTTCGGATGCCAAACAACACAATTGGATGGTCATCAGCAATAATTACATTAAGGTTGTTCATGGTTATGGGTTACCTTGCTGCAACAGTCTGGTGACGAAAGAATCAATTTGACTGATGCTATTTTCGATCTTCAACCGATCGCCATCTGCGATATGCTGTTCTAATGTTTCACATAGCTGTTTGCCAAGTATCAGGTTCAACATAGCAAATACGCCTTTCAATCGATGTGCGGTCTGCGAAAGCGATATGAAATCACGTTGCTGAACTTCAGTATACAGTTTCTTCAGATCTACCGGTACTGTCTCAACAAATAAGGAATAATAGTCACTGGACTTTAGTTGTTGCTCGTAGGTATTTATATCATCAGCAGCAATGGATTCAGACTCTTCAGGAGACTCATCTGATAAGATTCGTTGCTCGATTAATAATAATATTGCATCAATGACAGCGCTGCCCAAATTATAATTTACCCGAATATAATTATCCTGCAACTGCTGTAAACCCACCTCGTCTGAGACTAGCAATAAGGTAAAGTTATCATACTGTTGTGGGTTATCCGTTAAGGTTACATCGTAATCCCGCCCTGGCAAACGATCATCCGCGACAATGCAATTGGCGCCGAATGAATTCAATAACGTGGTGATAATTGAACGTACTTCTTCTGAAGTTATATCTAATAGCGCCGTAACTCCGTCCAATAATTTTTCTTGCTCCTCTACTTGTTCATTTTGGATAGCCATGGATACACGGATAGTATAGCGAGTACCTATATCTACTTTACTGCGAATCTCAAGTTGGCCGTTTAATTTCTTACATAATTGGTTACATAAAAAGAATGTTAACCCCGAGCCATGGTTGTATCGGTCAACCAATGTTTGACTGAGGAAAGGATAATTAAGATTACTGATCTCTTCATCAGAAATACCGACACCAGTATCGGTTATCTGGATAATCAGTTGTTCTGGATGCCCGGGTTCGTGGCCAACATTGAGCGTGATTTTCCCATAAGCTGTGGTGATAACAGAATAATGCAGTAGCAGCGACAGTATTTTACGTAAGATTTTTTCATCGCCGATGTAATCCTGATCGATATTGACATGATAGTGATTAAACAGCGTTAAACCTTTCTGATTTATCGCAGGCAGTACCTCCAGCAGTAGCGCATCGATTAATGCTGATAGAGAGAAGGCCCCCTGTTCAGGCTGCCAGTCCTGAGTCTCCAGCCGCGTCAGGAGGGTAATGTTATCTATCAACTCGGCGATAGTGTCAGTTTGCGCTACCAATTTGGCTTTCAGATTCTGTTGTTGCTGTAAGTCGGTGGTGTTCTGGAGCTCATGGGCTATCTGATTGAGGTTGTTGATAGGTTGATTCAGCTCAATCCCCAAGTTGTGCAACATCAATTTGCGGGCTTGCAGGTTTTTGTCGTATTCACGCCTTGCTTGTTGCAGCTTTTTATTTACCAGTACCTCTTTATCCTGATCATGAAGCAGGAACAGATAGGTTTCTGGTGAAATCTGGCTGCGGAACATCCGAATCTCATAAACTTCATTATTTACCGTGCCCTGAATCACCCCGTGGTGCTGTTCTGCCATATGAGCAATTTTTTGCAGATTTAGATGGGGCATCAGGTTATCGGCAATCTGGTTACTAGCGACTACAGTGCTGTTGCTGAAGTTATAGACCAATAACCCTTGTGGCAGGCTGGTAATAATCTCCTGACTCAGTGATTTCTGTGTTTCTAACTGTTCGACCATATCTGCACTTGGGCGCACATATTGGCGGCGCACAAAATAGATGCCTAAAACAGCCAGTACTAGCAACAATATATTGGACAAAAGGAGCCAAAAGTTGTTTCTCAGCAAATCAATGGCTAACCCCCCGACCGGGACACGATAGACAATTTTCAGCGCGGCATTCGCCAGAGGGGCTGAAAATTCTAGCCAGGAACCATTCAATGCCACGCTGGTTGCTACAATGTCCTCGGGCGCCATACCTTCATTAATGGGGGTCTTATCTTGTTGCAGCAAAAAGTTAGAACGCGCCATATTGGAAGGTATTAAGTCATTAATTGGTAAGTCAAAAGCGATAACGGTAGCCAAATGCCCAGGATGGTTAAATGTGGTTCTCAGCGTAAAATAGTAGGCGTTCTGAAAGCGAAATTTACGTAACGGTGAGAAACTCTCACGTTCATCTAAGGTATTGGCCTGTTGCAACATTTCCGCGCGCCGAGATTCAGCAGCAACGGTCAGGTAACTTTCTTTAAAACGCGAAGTGACTTCTTTTAATGCCTGGGTGGTGATGAGTGTCAGACTATTATCTTGGCCGTTAAGATAATACATCGAGTAAGTATCATTTTGTGACCCCCAATGGCTATCAAGATAGTCAGATATCTGCAAGATCATCGGCAGTGTTGCTGGCTCGTGATTGCCAAAAATGACCGAGTCAGTTTTTCTGCGCGGCTTTTCGATATAGTAAATATCAGGGCGTAGCCGGACCTCTTGTGCGGAGAGGATACTTTTCTCAGACATATTGGGGTTATTGGCTAAATCGTATATCTGATAGGTATGATAGCGGTAATCATCGATACGTTGTTGCAGGCCTGCGGCGATAGTCGTTAGCGCGTATTTTTTTTCTGCCAGATAGGCATTGGTATAGTTGTAGCTATACAGGCCCATCGTGACGAGCAGCAGGACGATAAACAGCCAGAAACAGCGAGTGATATTCGCAGAACTGGTAGATAACGAGTTATTTTGCATAACGATAATGCATATTCCTTGATTAGCGCGTGACGGCTCTGGCGCTGGCAGTGACGGTCAGTAATAGTAACGCCACACAGCCAAAAGCCACCGATAAATTGCTTAATTGTGCGACAAACCCAATTGCCGCAGGCCCGGCTAAAATCCCGGCGTATCCGATGGTGGTAATCGATGCTACCGCCAAATTGGCTGGCATCACGGTTTGGTTACCGGCGGCGGTAAATAAGATAGGCACGACATTGGATGCCCCAAGCCCTACGAGCATAAAGCCCAAAAGAGCGGCAATTGAGCTATCAACGCTTATCGCAATGATAATCCCAAGCGCAGCACACAGACTGCCACCTAATAATACCTTGTATCGGCCCAATCCGTTGACAATCCGATCGCCATTCAAACGCCCGAGTGTCATGGCGATGGCAAATACCGCATATCCCATTCCCGCTTGTGAGGGGTCCATACCGCGCAGTGTAGTCAGGAAAACCGCACTCCAGTCAAGCATCGAGCCTTCGGCCAGAAACATAACAAAGCACAGGAAGCCAATAAACATCACCCAACCACGCGGCAAAACAAACAGTGGGCCGTCATGGGCTTCTCCGCTACCTCGTAGCAAATTCTTATTGGCAGTGAGCAGGAGAACAATCATTAGCACCACGGTAGCGATAATCGCCGCCAATGGGCTTAGCCCCAACCATAATAAAGCACTCACGCCACCAGCACCGGCAATCCCTCCGACACTAAACAGACCGTGGAAACCGGACATCATGGCCCGGCCACTGGCTTTTTCAACAATAACCGCCTGAATATTCATGGCGACATCTATTATGCCCATAGCAGCACCGAATACGAGCAGAGCGAGAGCCATCGTCACCGGGGTATTCATCAGGACTAACAAGGGAAGATCGAGGCACAGCACTGCCCCTGCCAGTAAAATCACTGGGCGGCAACCCCTTTTTGCCGTTAGTACCCCGGTCAGGGGCATTGCCAGCATCGAACCGATACCAATACACAATAGCAGTAAGCCCAACGACGCATCGTTAAGACCGATACGCGCTTTGGCAAAAGGCACCAGAGGGGCCCAAGCGGCCATACCCAATCCTGCAATAAAGAATGCCAGTCGGGTCGAGACTTGCTGTGCAACACCTGGCTGCAATGTTTGTTGGAGTACTTTGGTGGTCATGAGGTATCAGATCTGCGATTGAAACGAACAAGTGATATTGACAGATGTTTCTATCACAAAGAGAAATGCGGGTCGAAGGGATTTGTCTGGATTAGTAGAATAGTTGCTTTTTATATACGGTTGCTTGCGGGCACCCCATGACTCTAAGCCCTATATATGCATGGCATAGCTGGCCTCTCTTTAGCTACTCATTAGGCTAAAATGTGGTTTTTATCATCCTAAATACACCGCAGGATAACCGTATCACTCAATAAGATTGTGGCTTAAAATCAAAAATGATTAGCCGAGGATTATTTCTAGTAGAGAGTGAACCGTTCAATTATTCATCGTTGATGAATAATTGAACGGTCATCCATAGGGCATTATAATCACTGATTAGATATTTTTAAGCTATTTGTGCTTAAATAAAACCATGAAACTATATTATTCGGCTACTATTTCATCTTGTTAATACGTGCTCACTATGAATATACTTAACTATATATTATTGGCAATAAAAAAGCCGGTCAAAGACCGGCCGTAACACTAACTAATTATCTGGCCACATAAGCCATAATGTGAATAAAAGTAAAAATAATGATGATAGCGGATGTATTATAGCCCTCGATTATTGTATTTTACTTATCAATTTGTGCTGCTGATGTGTTTTTTCAACATGTTGTTTTATATGTTAATTATATTTGTTCTTGATTGTAAGTGCTATATTTTTAGTGTTTTTAATATTTGTTAAAGTTCGCCAGTATTTACATTTTGAAATACTTTGTTGGGTATATGAAACATTATCCGTCACTTAGTAGCATTTTCTGTATAGATTAATCCTAATCTTATTCCCACAATAGAGAAACCCCATTGGGAGTAATTGCTCGAAAGAGCAGTGGCATAATCAAATCTAATAATAGAGGATAATAACGATGAAACTTCGAGTTCTTTCTCTGCTGGTTCCGGCTTTATTAGTCGCAGGTAGTGCAGGTGCAGCTGAAATTTACAACAAAGACGGCAACAAACTGGACTTGTTCGGTAAAATTGATGGTCTGCATTATTTCTCTGACAATAAAAGCAATGATGGCGATCAGTCCTACATGCGTTTCGGCCTAAAAGGCGAAACACAAATTAATGACCAACTGACCGGTTATGGCGAGTGGGAATATCAGGCAAACCTGAATAAAGCTGAAAGTCAGGATCAAGGCAACTTCACGCGTGTTGGCTTTGCGGGTCTGAAATTTGCGGATTACGGTTCTCTGGATTACGGCCGTAACTATGGTGTGCTGTACGACGTAACTTCATGGACTGACGTGCTGCCAGAGTTTGGTGGCGATACATATGGTGCGGATAACTTCCTGTCTCAACGTGGTAACGGCATGGCGACTTACCGTAACACCAACTTCTTTGGTCTGGTGGACGGCCTGAACTTTGCGCTGCAATATCAGGGCAAAAATGGTAACGGTACTGAAACCAATAATGGCCGTGATGTACAAGGGCAGAATGGTGATGGTTACGGTATGTCCGTATCTTACGATTTGGGCTGGGGTGTGAGTGCGTCTGCGGCGATGGCCAGTTCTCTGCGTACTACTGATCAAAATAACCTGAAATTTGGTCACGGTGACCGTGCAGATGCATACACCGGTGGTTTGAAATACGATGCCAACAATGTCTATCTGGCGGCTAACTATACTCAGACTTATAACCTGACCCGCTTCGGTGATTTCGGCAATAACAATGCCGATGCCGGTTATGCTAACAAAGCGCAAAACATTGAGTTAGTGGCTCAATATCAATTTGATTTCGGCCTGCGCCCATCCGTGGCTTACCTGCAATCCAAAGGTAAAGACCTTGGCAACGGTTATGGTGACCAGGATCTGTTGAAATACGTTGATGTCGGCGCAACTTATGCCTTCAACAAAAATATGTCCACCTACGTTGATTACAAAATCAACCTGTTGGATGAAAATACCTTTACCAAAAACGCCGGTATCAACACTGATGATATCGTAGCTGTTGGTGTGGTTTACCAGTTCTAATTCTGATTACAGGATAAGTTCTGAGGCAGAACGCGGTCAATCTGGCCGCGTTTTTTTGTGTCGGTCATCAGGCTGGTATTGTTAGGACAGGATGTTTATCCGCCGAAGGCAGCTCTTACGTGCATTGAAAACAGCCGATGGTTTATCAAAAGGCGCGCCATTTTTAGCCGCACAGACTTTTTTTGACCAATTTTGGTGTGAAGTTTAACCAAACGAATCGAATTTCAATTTTTTCTAAATGAAACACTAGACATATCATCGCGCTATAGATGATAATGCTGCCCATTGGAAGGATGGCCGAGTGGTTTAAGGCAACGGTCTTGAAAACCGTCGACTGTAACAGGTCCTAGAGTTCGAATCTCTATCCTTCCGCCAAATTTAAAGCCCAAGCTTATTGCAAGCCTGGGCTTTTTGCTTTTTCAGCGGGAACAAACAGAGAGCGGCTATTACTTGGCCTGCGCCTCGAGAGTAAATGTCTCTTGAATCACCGCCATCTCTTTAACCATGATAGTTTCCGTACGCGCTTTTGCCACGCCACGGCAGCCTTCACCATAGTGTTCACCTTCCCAACGCCCAACCAATGCTGCACCAACTGCGTTACTCATCACATTAGTGGCAGAACGGCCCATATCGAGGAAGGGATCAACACCCATCAGTAGAATCAACCCTGCTTCCGGGATATTGAACTGGCTCAACGTTGCGGCAATAACCACTAATGAAGCACGTGGAACCCCCGCCATGCCCTTAGAAGTCAGCATTAGAATCAATAACATGGTGACTTGCTCACCCATGCTCAAATGGATATTACATGCCTGAGCAATAAATATGACCGCGAACGAACAATATGCCATGGAGCCTACAAGGTTAAAGGAATAACCAATCGGCAACACAAAACTGGCAATTTTGTTGGATACGCCAAACTCTTCTAATTTCTCTAACGTACCAGGGAAGGCCGCTTCAGAACTTGAGGTGGTAAAAGCTAACAGCGCGGGTTCGCTGATGCCTTTAATTAAGCGCAGCGTGCAGCGGCCAATCAGAAGTATCGAACAACCAATCAAAATAAGCCACAGCAGGCCGAGGGTGAGATAGAACTCGCCCATAAAGATACCGGCACTGACTAATACACTTAAGCCACGCTCAGAAATCATGGCTGAAATGGCAGCGAATACGGTCAGAGGGGCAAACAACATGACGTAACCTGTGAGTTTTAGCATCAGGTGTGCCAACGAATCTAATACCGAAACGATAGGGGTAGCTTTTTCACCGATGGCGGACAGGCTAATTCCCATAAATATAGAGAACACAACAATTTGCAGGATTTCATTGCGTGCCATCGCATCCACAATACTGGTTGGGATAGCGTGTGAGATAAACACCTTAGCCGAGAATGGTACTGGTGCGATACCGTCAACAGCGCTGGCAGTTTCCGCCACGAAGTTAATCCCATCACCGGGTCTTAACAGGTTAACAATCACCAACCCGAGCAGAATGGAAATGAATGCGGCGCAAATGAACAAGAACAGCGTTTTTGAGAAAACGCGTCCTAAGGTTTTGGCATCCCCCATTTTGGCAATCCCAACCACTAATGTTGAGATGATTAATGGAGCAATGATCATTTTGATCAATCGCAGGAAAATATCGGTGAAAATAGATATTTCAGATGAGTATGATTTAGCGAACTCAGGGCTGCTAAAGGAATTAATTAAAAATCCGACAATAATACCTATTATCAGACCCAATATGATCATTGTGGTCAAATTTTTTGATTTCATAAGGATTCCATTTATAAGTAGGGTGGTATCGTTGCTCTAAACTTAATTAATAACAGTGCTGATGTTGTATTTGCCTCTATATTAATCACGGTGCAGGACGAAGCGAATGACGCAGCGCAGTGCACCGGATTATTAGAGTGTTTTTTCTATTGCTACAGTTAATGAAATACTAAATGCTAAACTCGAGTTTCAATAATGGTGCATGTTGCTGAGCACCATAGACGTCAGTATCGCCTACTGCACCCGATACCAGGCTACGCGGCATGACTACCTTGACAGCATTGGCGGGATCGAACCAAACAATGCGGTGTACAAATTTGGGGTCAATTTTATAGAGTTGCGCAATCAGTTCTTTTTTAAATTGCCCTGATGCTTTAATGCTTGAATATATCTCTTTATCCTTAAATAAAATGTCCAGCACTAATTCATAAGGACCGGCATTTTTCGATCTGACAACGTGTGCCAAATCTAAAATTGATTTTTTCATGCTACCACTCCTTCGGTTGTTACATTTTCCAGGCGGAATTTAAATGGAACTTCTGGTGTGTATTCCATCAAATGATAAATGGAGAATTCATAAACCAGTCCCGCTCGAATATCTGACGGAGAGAATGGGAAGGCCAAATTACCCGCAGTAGCTATTCGCCCGGCATAACCATAATGAAGCAGAGTAGAGCGGGCGAGTGAACATATGCTATCAGCCATGGCTTGAGTCGGGGCGACAACATCCAGCAAAATACCCAATTCATAAGAAGTGGTATCCGGCTCTGGCTCCATTTTGCCCATGACACCGTTCTTGCCGTACAGATGAAAATTGAGCTTCACCGCATCAGGATCGATTTTGAGGTTTTTTTCGACACTGTTGCGTACTTCGACCAAAATATTATCAATACCGGCAATCATAATGGAATCACGGGTGCCGGCAATACTCAGGGTACGATAGCCCACCGGACGTGCGCCTTCCAACTTCACGGTGTATGGCGTGTTTTCATGTACTGACCCGCTGACACGAACCTGGCCGTTGCCGACATTTTCAAAGCGACAGGCTTTCAGGTTCAACACGCCGCCGGGGCCGGGTAAGAAATATGGGTCAGATTTTTCATACAAGGTATGTGCCGCGGCCGAGGTTTCGGTAAATTGACGTTTCTCGTTGAAGGTTTTTAAGGTAAAGCCAGTTTCGTCCAGAATACCCATTGCGCAGTCGGAGCCTGATCCCGGTGTTGCTGCAATAGCAGCACATTCCAAAATCTTGCCACAATGCAACGCCAGACCTTCATCGAATCCCCTCATAATCGGTAACGCCGCAAAGCAGGCGGGATCATAAGCACGGCCACCTAACACCACTTGTGCGCCCGCTTGCAATGCTTCCTGAAAAGGCTCGATCCCCATTTGAGCAACGATATAGGTTGTGGCATCAATGGCTTCATGAGTCAGTTCAGGGACAAAATCCAGCGACTGAATCTTGCCGGCATCAAGGGCGGCGTGCACCACTTCTTTACTGACGTCGGCAGGGATAACAGCCAGCGTAAAGTTGAGCGATTCCTCTTTGGCAATCTCTAAAATTATCTGGCGACACCACTCCAGGTGCGGTGCAGCCCCTGAACCACCCGCAGTACCGATAACCACAGGAATACCATTTTTCACCCCTGCGGTTATCATATAGCGCAGATCGCGTTTTACTCCAGCGCGGTCGGTAAAAGGTTTACCGGCACCCAAATAGTGAGGGCCGGGGTCAGAGGATCCAGCATCTACGGCGATTAAATCAGGTGACTCCTCCATCGCTTTCATAAAGCTCTCTTCCGGGAATCCGTACCCCAAGATGGCCGTTGGTGAGAGAATTTTAAAGGTCTTAGACATATCAGTTAGCCTTTGCATTAAGTTGCGCGATGGTGCGAGACATCTCGTTGAACACAATGTTCATCCCTTCATCAAAACCCATCCCCGGTTTGATTAGCATCCGCATCGGACGGGAGGCGATAGCGACATGCACACAGGTGCGAGCGCTGATATCGGTTTCGTTACAAGTCCCCCCCTGGTACGCTTCCATCCCTTTTTTATTGCAGTAAAGAACCGCGTCCACGATGTTGTGAATACTGCCCAAATCAGGGGTTTTGATCTGCACCATGTGACAACTACCCGCATCAGTAAAATCGATGATGTCTTGATAGGTGTTACACCATTCATCGGCCACAATTTTGACTTTCGAACCGAGTTTTGCCAGATTGCGGGTAATCTCAGTTAACAGGCGGATTTGGTCTGGTTTATTGCCCGCATCAACCGGCCCTTCGATATACAGATCCAGATCGCCGGCTTGTTCTTGCAGACTGGCGATATATTCAGCGCACCGCATTGGGTCCATGTCAAAAATCAGGCCAATGGTGCCGTAAACATCAATATGCAGATTCGGTTTGTAGTTAGGATCAACGCGCAGTTCAGCCACGCGTTTGGCTAACCAACTCACATAGTCACGCAGTTTTTCGCCATTGCGGCCCAGTTTTTCATCAACGTTGTTGATAAGACCATGTGGCAGAACATCGACGCCTTTAACGATCATTTTATCCACAGCGATATAACGGTCATCGCCACTTTGACCAAACAGCGGAATAGGTTTGGCAACCAGCGGCAGATGCCATTCGTCACACACTACCTCGGCTTTTAAACGCCCGGTAGCTAACGCAGTGGCATCCAGCAATGCCTGAGAAAGGCCGTAACGAATGGCGGTATGTAGCTGTTTGCCATCAATGGTCACGTCGTCAAAGAAACGGGCATTCAGACGAAACTCACTGACATCGCGCCCTTCCAGTAGGGGTTTGATATGTTTTTCTAAGAAAGGAACAAAATTTGCTGCGATAAACAAAGGATCACGACCACCAGCGCCTGAGTATTGCACTGCGGCACAGTCACCCACTGCCACGGCCCCATTTTCTAAAATTAATTGGATGTTGACGCATTCACCTGCCTGCCGAATTGACGTGAATCCCTCAGTCACCGGCTTGCCTTGATAGATAAACCCATCCAATTTCGCGCCATTTTTGATTGCTTGTTGGTCATCGAAGTAGAAAGATGAGTAACCTGCGGTGAACAGAGCGTGTTTGATTTTCATTATGGTCTTCCTATTAATTTACTGTGGGATACAGCGTTAATGTCATCAATAATCATTTGGAATGAAGGTACACGGCCTTCTTCTTTAGCGCGTTCAGCAACAAAATCATGGTGGAGTGCTAGTACATCTTCAGGCAGGGGTACTGAACCCGGATCGAAGACGCGGATGGCGCCATGGTTATCGCGGATAGGCATCATTTTGCCGGAGTTACAGGTGGCGGGGGCAAATGGCACATCAAGGACTCCCGCTTCAAAGGCACGTACGGTACCTATCGCAATATCGCCCTGACCCAGTTCCAGCACTTTGTTCATAACGGCGCGAACTTCACGTTTAATCAGATCAACCTCGCGATCGACCTCCAGACAAGGTGGGAATTTTTGGTCACGAACCATGTTCAGCATTTGGTTCGAGGCTCTTAATCCTTGACCATTTGCCTCGGCAGTTGGGATCCCGTAGGCCTCATGTGGGCTTTTGGTAATCACCTTGGTAGCACCGGCCATCCCCGCTACTGCGGCCCCCCAAGAGATAACCGCGAATGCACGGGACTCATCTTCTGGGAATCCCCCCATCCATTGATGGAACACGGTACTCAACTCGTAATTGTCGTAGCCATTAGCGTGGAAATATTCATGAGCCAGCTCGCGTAATGATTGGATAGCCGCGATATCTTGCACAATATTACCCACCTGGCCGTAGCCCACGGTGATAGACCGGACACCTTGTTCCAGCGCGAGTAAACCTTCAATAATCGCGACCGCATGGGACACAAACGGCGGGATTAAGGTGCCGGTCAATGGGCCAAATGGCTCGCGGTTAATACGAATACCATGCTCTTCATATACCCCAATCAAGCGATCGCAGTACTGCCAGTCACGAATGGATTTCTCCAGCGTTACGCGTTTTGCATAAGGAATGTTGTAGGAGATCCCGCCGCCTTCGTAGCTGGTAAACCCACTGGCCATTGCTATCTCGGCCAGCAGCCGTGCATCAGGTGTTCCGTGCCGGATCTGCAATGGTTTAGATAAGCTTTCAGTAATGCTGCGACAAGCTGTTACACCGTGGTTGACGACCGGTAAACCATTGAGTTTTGATGTCCCTGCTTCGATAGATTTTTGGATGCCGATGGCTGCATCTTCGTAACGGTTAAGGCGGGTATAGGCATCAATCGTGGTGGGTAGGAGGTCGCAATCTTTTTGCAACGCTGTCAGCAGTGCGATATGTTCTTCGATTAATGCGACCCCAGCACGAGGTTGGCTCAACGTAATGCCTTGGCGGTCTGCTTCAAATAATGCCCGGGCAAAATTTTTCGACTCAGGAATTGTTTGCTGATACTTAACGCCATCTTCAAATTTCTCAACGTCTTTGCCGGTGTGCCACGTTTGTAAGACGTGAAAACGTTCTGACATAAAGTGATCTAAAGAAATCTTTTTGTTGCGAAGTTCCATCATGACTCCAGTTTTTACTTGTTCAAAATTCGAACGCCAGTTTGGGCGGCAGCTTTAGGAAAGCGACGGGCGACATTGGCGAGCAGGGGAAGTAAACCTTGTGTATCTCTGTAATATTCAAACTTGCCGGGGAGCAGAACCTGCTTGCCCTCATCATCTAAATTGCGATATTTCAGCCAGTTATGAATATCGAATGATTCTGCTCGGGATAGCCACCCGCCAGTGCCAATCACCTTTTTAACCAGGCTTAAGTCGCGACCGACCTGTAGGTCAATATTGCCTGCGCAGGTACAAACCTGTGTTTTTTTGCCCGCATGACGTTCAGTGGCATATCCGACACAAATCCCAGCCAACAATTGGTCGAAAACAACTTCTTCGTCGCTACGGGGTAAATAGCCCGGATGCGCAGTGATATGGGTTAAATATCGATAAAAAGCATCAATTTGGTTTTGTTGATGTGAGAAGTAATGAGCAATCATCGGCATACCGGTTTCGCCGGCATTCATCGCTGAAACGCGCATCCCCAGGTCACCTTCGACGGTTCGTTTAATCAGCGGTTCTGGGATCCCGTGTATCACGGTGTCGGGCAGCATATGACTGTTATAGGAGGAGTAAACATCGGTGGTGGCGCCCCCCATATCTATCAACATGAACGTTTCCCAATCGGGCACGTATTGGCGAATTTGTTGTACCAGTTCGAAGACTGAATAGGGCGTAGGCAGTGGGTCTTCACCCGTTTGATCAACGATGACGTCTAAACCTTTCCCTCTAATAATCTTTTTGAGGAAAATGTTGCAAATAGCCTTACGCGCATCAAATGGATTAGGGCTGTCGAGATTGGGCAGCACGTTATTAACGATGGTTAAATCTTTATCACCGAGGATCTCCAATACGTCATCTTGCAAGTCGCGATTTCCGGCATAAATAATGGAGCACTTCAATTTAGATTGAGCCAATAGTTTCGCGTTAGACAGGCCATGAGCGTAGTCACCGCCGTCAGTACCACCGGTAAATAACAGGATATCCGGCGGTGATGCTTCTAAAGCCCGTACATCTGATTTATTCAGGTTATAGGCGAAGTGTTGTGACACTTTAGCCCCCGCAGAATGCGCGGTGACCTTGGCGGATTCGAGGGTAATATTGGGCACCAGCCCAATAGCAGCAACCGCTAATCCGCCTTTGGCCGATGAGGAGTAATCAATATTGACCTGCCCTGACGCTAATAAAGGGCGTGCATCGGCAACATTCAGGATCTTATTCAATACCGAAAAAAATCCTTCAGCCAAATGGTGTGGCGTAGTAGGAGATAATGCATAATTCTTCACATCAATATGGTCATCATCTCCCACCTCGAACACTGCCCCTTTTGTCCAGGTGGAGCCGATATCGATAGAAACGGTGATCATTGCACGCCCCCAGCCGCTGCTTCTGGTTGCATGGCATGTTCAATATCGCCTTTCATTAAAGAACAGACTAATTCCAAATCAGTGTCGGGTGCGAAGACGCGGTTGAATCCCATCTCTTTGAATTTTGACTCAATTTCTGAGAATGCATGTTTACCAATAACCAAATTTCCGCCGACATACAGCAAGATTTCGCCAATTCCGCGTTCAATGCAGTTCTCACGCATACCAATACAATCCACTTCACCGTGCCCATAGATAGAGGAGATGACAATGGCGTGAGCACCGGTTTCAATGGCAGCATCAATATATTCATCCTGACTCACCATCACTCCGAGATTGATGACGTTGAAGTTGTGCATTGTAAACACTCGGTCTAGCACCTTATTACCAACAGCATGGCAATCAGCACCAATGACGCCAATAACAATTGTTGGATTTTGCATGTTAAGTCCTCTATGTAGATTACGATCCGTATATTGGTTTTGTGAGTAGAGAGCTAAATTTATTTTTTTTAGCCCTCTACGCGTAAATCAAGATTATCTATTTTATTCTTCAGGTATCGATGGCAATTCACTGGGAATTGGCTGGCTTATAATGTGCTTTTCCAACAAATTAAATACAATTGATTTATTGTCAGGACATCTTGAAAAAAATAAAAAAGCAAAATAAATTATTTTAAATTGGCAGTTTAGATTGAGTAAATTCTTTAAAATCAATCTATTGTTTATGTTATTTGTTTTTTGTTAATGCATGGTTATAAATATAATTAAAAATGAATGTGATTATTTGGAGTGAAAGTGTGATCTATATAAAAGTTATGGGTTAATTCTGTTTGTGTGATGCTGATCATATTTATATTTCTAGGGTTTAGTTTTGTTTTCTGTTGGTTGGCTATATTTAATGAATTAATATGAGATATTTTATAGATGTGAGAGTTATAATGTTAAAAATAATAGTGAGTTATTATCACATTAGCTGAATATTAAAAATCAATGATGTTTGCGAAAATAATATGTTCATCAACGCACGCCACCCACAACCATTTTGACAATATGAATATGCGGATAGTGCTTAATTATCTGTGGTTGATGCAGTGTGCTGATAAGGCGGTCTAGATCGTGTCGTTGATGATTGAACAGCAAACCAATAACGCTGCCACTGTGGGCTACGTTCAAACCATAAATTCCGCTGCGCTCAACGATATCCAGTAACTGATGAAATTCAGGCTTAGGCAGCATTGACTGGCTGGCGACGGCACTTAGCGTGGTGGCTTCGCCCAAACGATAGTGGCACTGGGTATCGTTAGCCTGTTGAAACAGTTGCATAGCATTGGCTAAGTTGGCTGCCTGTTTAAGTAACAAGGGTTGGCGATTTCGTTTATGGAACTCTTCGGTTAACAGCGTTTGTGTACTTTCAAGTAGCAGAATGTCGATGTCGGGTCGCCAGGTAAAGGGATGATGATTTTGCGCGGTCTGGTGATCAAAAAGGGTGAGATCTTTAAATATCGTGCTGTCGGTGGGTTCAACTGCCACGCAGAGTTTGGCCAGTGATTCGTCACTCAGTGATTTACCCAGTAAGCGGCTGGTCGCGATAGCTGTTGCGGCAATATCGGCGGTGCTACTGGCTAATCCTTTAGCCACGGGAATAGTGGATTCAAACGCAATGCAGATATTCTCGCTATATTGGGCAGGCTCGCCAAAATGCGCCAACACTTGCCTGACCATGTGACGCATACGCGGTCGTTCACGCCAGCTCGGTTCCCCTTCGGTAACTGAAACGGTGCTAAACCAGTTAATCGGGCAAGAGATAAGTTTTTCTCCGCCAAAAATCCACCCTTGGATCAGTTCACCGCAAGAGGCTGGGCAACGGGCTTCAGCCATGAGAAACAGCCTGTGGCCAGAGTGTAATGGTCTAATCATTTCGGACACTTTGTTAGAGATATAATGAGCAACGCTAACGAGGTGAAAATGCGAAGAAAAACGTTTACCCATGAGTTCAAGCAGGAATGTGTCAATTTGGTTCTGCAGCATAAGTACCCGGTGACCCAGGCTGCTGAAACGATGAATATAGGCCTTTCAACATTACAACGCTGGTTACGCCAATATCGCGGAGAAGTGAGGGGAGATACTCCCATCGCCACCGCGATCACGTCTGAACAACGACGAATACAGGAACTTGAAAAGCAGGTACGTCAGTTGCAAAGCGACAATGACCTGTTAAAAAAGGCTTCAGCCTTCTTCGCCATGGAAATGAACAACGACAAAAAGTCGCGGTGAAGCTGAAGAAGGCCGGGGCAAACATCCAGCAAGTATGTCGATGCCTGTCGCTCACGCGCAGTGTATTTTACGCCCGAAGCCGGCGGCCAGCCCTCAGAGCAAATGTTCTGATGCTTCATGCGGCGGCTAAGCATGTTCATGCTGAAATGGATGCGACGTATGGCAGTCGGCGCATGTGTATTGAGCTGCGTGAACAGGGTTTTAACGTTGGCCGATACCGTGTCCGTCAGATAATGAAGACCCTGATGCTGGTTGCGAAGCGTCCCGGACGTCATCGCTATCCACGTGGTGGTAAACCGGCTGTAGTGGCGGCTAATCTGTTGAATCGACAGTTTAATCCAGAGACATTAAATACCTGGTGGTCAGGTGATATCACCTATCTTCGTACCGCTCAGGGCTGGTTATATCTGGCTATTGTCATGGACTTATGTTCAAGAAAAATAGTGAGTTGGGCCTTCTCGGACAAACCGGACAGCGCCCTGACTATCCGGGCATTACGACTGGCGGTTAATAAACGACGGCCAACAGGCCCAGTCGTATTCCATAGCGATCAAGGTGCTCAGTATACTAGCGCCCAGTTCCAGTCCTGCCAGCAGGAACTTGATGTGACGGGCAGTATGAGCCGCAAGGGTAACTGTTTGGATAATGCCGTTACGGAGAGGTTCTTCCGCAGCCTGAAAGCAGAGAGAGTTAACTACCGTCGCTATGAAACCCGAAGTCAGGGCATTGCGGACGTTATCGATTATATCGACAGTTTTTATAATCTGAAGCGTCGGCATTACCGGCTGGGCAATATATCGCCGAATGAATATGAACGCCGATTACAACAATGTGCCTAAATCCGTGTCCGGTTTTAGTTGACCATTACAGATGTGGTCTGGATGCCTGATATAACTGACGGATTGAATGCCGTTCTTATGCACTACTGGCCCCTTGGAACAAATAACTATTGCTGACAACATACTCAGATTGCCTGCAATAGTGGTTCATGACTGATATCAATTTGGTGGGCAGTAAAAGCCAGAACATCACTAAGATTGACGACATGACCAATCACTAACAGTGCGGGGGCATGTAATTTTTTACGTACAATTTCATCTTTTAGCGTGGTCAGTGTCCCTTTTGCTATCTCTTGCCGTTGCTGGCTGGCATACATCACGGCGGCGGCGGGGGTGTCGGGTGATTTACCTCCGTCGATTAGGCGTTGGCAGATCTCCTCTTGTCGCGTCATTCCCATTAATACGATTAACGTCCCATCCAGTTGGGCCAAAATATCCCAGTTTTGTGGTTCATTTCCCTGACACATATGCCCGGTGACCACATGAAAGCTGGAAGCGTAGTGCCGATGGGTCACGGGGATACCGGCATAGGCTAAACCGCCAATAGCTGAGCTGATACCTGGAATTATCTCAAAAGGGATCTCTTCATGGGCAAGTGCCTCGGCTTCTTCTCCACCTCGGCCAAATACATAAGGGTCGCCTCCTTTAAGACGAACAACATTTTTCCCCGCCAGGGCATGCTCGACCAAGATTTTATTGATCTGTTCTTGTGGGACTGGATGATGATTTGAGGTTTTCCCCACATTAATAATTTGGCAATGGGGTGGTGCTTGAGAAATTAACTCAAGATTAACCAGACGGTCATGCACAATAACTTGAGCTTCACGAATGGCTAGCAATCCTTTTACAGTGATTAGAGATGCATCCCCCGGTCCCGCCCCAACTAACAATACTTTTCCTTTACTCATTCGAGCAACCTTTATGGCCGATAAGATTTTTAATTTTATTAAAATTAATCACCAGAAATGCGTTATATAAAAACGGCATATGATTATTAAACTCCGCATCATTATTCATAAATATGAGATTATATATTTGACCTTGCTCCCAATATTTAATCATTTTATGGAATGATCTCTTTCAAATATTTCGCATTTGATGTTTGTTTTTATAACTATATGATTTTCATATTAAATTATGGTTTTATTTTATTTGTGTTAACGCTAAAGCATCAATATTTAAATGTGCAATGTCCTTCGTTATAGTTTTGGTTTATTCGCTTATTTTTTATCTTTAATATGATATTGCTATTGATAATCATGAGGGCTATCACAAAAATGACGGAGACCCATGTCTATCTAAATAGAAATGTGTATTTTAAAAATCAAAAAAAGAAGCGTCGCTATCAATATTTGAATATTAGTTGTGCCCAGGTACACAACTATTTAATCGGTGTTTTATGAAATAATGGGTGAGCTATAATGCGGTGTAAAATTCCTAAAACTGATTTATTAGTGACATTTGAAGGGCTTTGTTGAATAATTCGGATTTAGATAAAAGCGCCTCTCGTCACTGACTTCCTCAGGCAATCCGCACACTTTCTGGCATCCCTGCACGCGTCATTTTGTTTAAGGCACGGATCATGGCCATAGTTTCTCCAACCTGCGCATCGTAATCCCTCAACGTAAGATGCCCACCAAACAGCTGTTTTACGCGGTACATCGCCGTTTCGGCCACTGAACGCCGGTTATAAGCCGTGTGCCATTTCCAGTACGCATTGCTCCCAGTAAGCCGTTGCCTCGCCACCGCCTGATTTCTGTCGGCATACTCCACCGGCCAGTAGCCGGCGCGCGTTCGCGGCGGGATAAGCGCCTTAATTTTCTTGCGCCGCAACTCGTCGTGGCACCGCTTTGTGTCATAAGCCCCGTCGGCACAGGCAGCCCTGATTTTCCTGTGCGTCTGACGGATAAGCCCCGGGAATGCCTCTGCATCAGTCACGTTGTTTAGGGACAGGTCAGCGCAGATAATCTCATGCGTATCAGCATCCACCGCCAGGTGCAGTTTCCGCCAGACGCGGCGCTTTTCCTGGCCGTGTTTTTTCACCTTCCACTCACCCTCACCGAAGACTTTTAAGCCGGTGGAATCGATAACCAGATGGGCAATTTCACCGCGTGTTGGGTTTTTGAAAGGGATGCTGACGGATTTAGCCCGCCTGCTGACGCAGGAATAATCCGGGCAACGGAGCGGGAGCTTCATTAGGGTAAAGATGGAGTCAATGAATCCCTGCGCAGCGCGAAGTGTGAGGCGAAAAACGCGTTTGAGCATCAGAACGGTTGAAATGGCCAGCTCAGAATAACGTTGCGGACGACCGCGTAAAGACGTGTTGGGCTCGTCATACCATGCCTGAATGGCCGACTCATCAAGCCAGAATGTCAGTGAGCCCCGATTGACAAGCGCCTTGTTGTAGGTGGCCCAGTTGGTGATTTTGAACTTTTGTTTTGCCACGTGATATCGCTGCAGGATCAGGAGTGTGGTGATCTGATCCTAACTACGGCCAAAAGTTCGATTTATTCAACAACGCCCATTTGAAGCTGTTGCTCAATATGAAAGCTACACGCGAGCGGCAGAAAAGTTAGCGTTAACCCAAAGTGCTGTTTTCCGTCAAATTACAGCATTGGAGGAGCTACTTAATGTGTCATTATTCCACCATGTCCGTAAGCGAATTTTCCTCAATGATGCGGGTCGTTATTATCTTGGTTTAGTCAGAGATACATTGGAGCAACTGGAAAGAGATACGCAAAGCATTATGTCTTACCAGTCAACTCAGCAAGTGTTGGAGCTGGCGGTTACACCAACATTTAGCACACATTGGCTCATTCCAAATCTCAGTGACTTTCATGAGAAGCATCCTGAGATTGTTCTTAATTTAGTGGCGCTGACTACGCCTGCTGATTTTCTGAATTTGAAATACGATGCGGCAATTATGCGTGAGGATTTCTGTAGCCCGTGTGCTGAAAATGAGCACTTGTTTGAAGAAGAGCTAGTGCCTGTCTGCAGCCGGATGTTGTGGCAGGATGAGAAAAAAGTGATGCTTGCAGAGCAGTTGATGGATGAACTTACGTTGCTTCATCAAACAACTCGTTTAGATTCGTGGCATGACTGGTTTACATTATCAGGCGTTAATAGCCCTAAAGTACGAATGGGGCCACGTTTTGATCTTTTATCGATGCTGATTTCTGCTGTGCGCTCCAATCTTGGCATGGCGTTATTGCCCCGATTTGCTATTCACAAGGATTTGGAAAATGGTGATATGGTCATTCCATGTGATTTACCCATGAGCACCGGAAACCACTTTGTACTGACCTACAAAGAAGGTAAAAGAGGGTTGAGAAGCTTGCAAAAATTAAGTCGCTGGCTCCATGATAAATCTAAAGAGGAAGAGCTAAAAAGAGCATGGGTTAATTAATTTTTCAAAGCGACAGATAAAGAATTATATTTTATTTTTTAAAATAAAATATATGTTTTGAACGTAGGATTAAATTAATGTCGTGTTCTAAATTTACGATGATAATTGAGTTGTCGTATTTTTATGGCATATTACCATAGCGCAGCCATTTCTGGTTTGTGCCTATTTTTAATGGGTTATTACCTTGGTTTTTCTTTCTTTTTCGGCTGTGGAAATTGTTCTGGAGTTATTCACCAATACGCATTATGTGTTGCAGATAGAACAATTGCTTTTTATTTTACTCTATTAATAATAGCACGATGATACCAGCGACTTACTGAGGTTTTTTTATTCTTTGATTTTTTAAATACAAAGGGTCAGCGATATTTTCTTACTATTTCCCATTCAGCTAATCGAGTGAAAATAATGTATAAAAATGATTTTTTTTACCAAGATCTCTTCCCTCTGTCTGAGGACCGCACAGAATATTACTTGTTAACGGATAAGTATGTTTCCACTATCGAGGTTGATGGCAACGAAGTATTAAAAGTTGAATCTGAAGCGCTGACATTAGTCTCCCAGCAAGCGTTCCATGATGCCTCATTCTTCCTGCGCCCAGCACATCAGCAGCAAGTTTCTGCCATTTTGCATGATCCGCAAGCGAGCGAAAATGACAAATATGTCGCATTGCAATTATTGAGAAATTCGGAGATTTCAGCCAAAGGTATTTTGCCGAACTGCCAGGATACGGGCACATCCACCATTGTAGCGAAAAAAGGCCAACGGGTTTGGACTGATACTGATGATGCCGAAGCATTATCACGCGGCATCTATAACACCTTCCGCCAAGATAATCTGCGCTACTCACAAAATGCGGCGTTAGATATGTATAACGAAGTGAATACCGGTACCAATCTTCCTGGGCAAATTGATATTTTTGCTACCTCGGGTATGCAATATTCGTTCTTGTTTGTGAATAAGGGCGGCGGCTCCGCCAATAAAGCAGCGCTTTATCAGGAAACAAAAGCGGTGTTGGAACCGGCAAAACTCAAAGCCTTTTTAATTGAGAAAATGAAGAGCCTGGGAACGGCTGCTTGTCCTCCTTATCATATTGCTTTTGTTATAGGAGGTACCTCCGCAGAATTAACCTTGAAGACCGCTAAACTCGCCTCGACAAAATATTACGATAACTTACCTGGCGAGGGTAATGCGTTCGGTCAGGCTTTCCGTGATAAGGCGCTGGAAGAGGATCTGTTACAAGCTTCACGTGAATTTGGCTTGGGTGCTCAGTTTGGTGGCAAATATTTTGCACATGATGTTCGGGTTATTCGTTTGCCGCGTCATGGTGGCTCTTGCCCGATAGGGATGGCAATTTCATGTTCTTCTGATCGGAACATTAAAGCCAAAATTAATAAAGAGGGCATATGGCTGGAGAAATTAGAGCGCCACCCTGAGCGATATATTCCTGAAGATTTGCGGATTAATAACGAAGGGACGGTAGTTAACATTGATCTTAACCGCCCGATGGATGAAATTCGTCAACAGCTTTCACTTTACCCGGTATCCACCCGCGTATCACTCAATGGCCCGTTAATTGTTGCCCGCGATATTGTGCATGCCAAGCTGCAACAGCGTTTGGAACAGAACCAGCCATTACCTCAATACATGAAAGATCATCCCGTCTATTATGCTGGACCTGCAAAAAAACCGGATGAATTGGTATCCGGCTCGATGGGGCCAACGACTGGAGGGCGCATGGATCCTTATGTCGATCTGTTCCAATCCCAGGGGGGCAGCTTAATCATGTTGGCAAAAGGCAATCGTAGCCAGCAAGTCACCGAATCATGCCATAAGCACGGTGGTTTCTATTTGGGCAGTATCGGCGGTTCTGCGGCCATTCTGGCGCAGGAGTATATCGAAAGTCTGGAATGCCTTGAGTATCCCGAGCTGGGAATGGAAGCTGTGTGGAAGATGGAAGTCAGGAACTTTCCGGCGTTCATACTCGTTGATGACAAAGGCAATTCATTCTTTGATCAAATTCAAATCAAGGCCTGTGCCGGTTGTCAGAAATAACGTTGTGTTGAGGAAACCACGATGTACGAAGAACGTTATCAGCAGCGGCAGCAACATCTTAAACAACAGGTTGAGGAGCGGGTTGCTGCCGCGACAAAAAACGGCGGGATCATTATTGTATTTACCGGTAATGGCAAAGGGAAAAGTACCGCCGCATTTGGAACCGCAGCCAGAGCCGTTGGCCATGATATGCGGGTAGGTGTGCTTCAATTTATCAAGGGGGACTGGGAGTGTGGTGAACGTAACCTACTGGAGCGTAACGGGGTCGAGTTTCATATCATGGCAACCGGTTTTACTTGGGATACCCAAGATAAAGCGGCGGATATCCAAGCGGCCAGACTAGTGTGGCAGCAGGGCGCGCGGATGTTATCTGACCCTGGTTACCAGCTTGTGGTTTTAGATGAGCTCACTTATATGCTCACTTACGGTTATTTGAGCTTGGATGCGGTGTTGGCGGCGTTAAAAAATCGGCCTGTACATCAAAGTGTGGTCATCACCGGGCGAGCCTGCCATCGGGAAATTATCGCACTGGCAGATACCGTTAGTGAGTTACGACCAGTGAAGCATGCATTTGATCATGGAATTAAGGCGCAGAAAGGTATCGATTGGTGATGGGAATCCGATTATGATAACTGCTACGCTTATTTATTCATCAATCTGTTGTTTTATGAAGCGGGATACAAATAATTTGTTGATAACGCTTGATTGTTTGTTCTGAGTTATACTATATTGCGCGCCAAGGAAACGTAGTAACGTTCCAAAAAATTTCGCCGGCATAGCTCAGTTGGTAGAGCAACTGACTTGTAATCAGTAGGTCCCGAGTTCGACTCTTGGTGCCGGCACCAATTAAAAACCCGTTATCTGAATAAGATAGCGGGTTTTTGCCTTTGTACTGCTGCCACTGCTGATTTTCTGCTGTCCCCCCTCCTGGGCTATTTATTTTTTGTGATCCCATTCTCTTTTTGTCTGTTCTCTGCTTGTTATCTATATTCAATTATTGTTGGCTGATCACAGCATGGGCGTTGAACGCCGAGCAGCAACCCAATGACTAAAAGCTATCAGGGAGTTGGCGGTATGGAGAATCGGCTAAACGTGCTATATCAGGCAGGGGTTATTGATAAGGACATCTGCGATGGCATGAAAAAGGTTGTCGCACAGTTGGAAACGGTATGGGCACTGCCGGTGCGCACGGAGCAGGGGGAAATGGCGCTCACGCATATGGCAAATGCATTAATGCGCAGTCGCCGTGGTGAGGAAGTTGGACCACTTGATGATGAATTGTTGGCTGAAATCAGAGCCTCTGACGCGTTTCCACAAATTTTACAGATCCATTTGGCGCTGCTGTCACGGTTTAATTTGGCCCTGCACCCAAATGAAGAGGGGTATTTATTAGCTAATCTGTTCAGCTTGTGGATGGCGCATAAAGGTCAATGCCAGTGAGTTTTGCCTTCATGTTAAATATTCAAAAAAATGATTATTAGGCTTTTAATCTGATGGAGTCTAGCGGCAAGCTATGTCTCCCGGCCTTGCACCTAAGTCATTCGGTGTAGGTAAGTCAGTTTCCGTACTCAGATTTTTGTCACGGGTAGCGATGTGGCACTAGTTTTCGCTATTGTGTGTGGTCACCCAGTACTCGAAGCGCTGTATGACAGACTCGGCAATGTTATTCAGGGGGCAAGGTGAGTAAATTCGTGGTGGTAGTCATAGACAGCTTTGGTGTGGGAAGCATGGCCGATGTGCCTCAGGTCAGGCCGCAGGACCTCGGTGCGAATACCTGTGGGCATATTCTGGAGCGTTTTCCGCAATTGAGTCTAGCGACACTTGAACAATTGGGGCTCATCAACGCTCTGGGGTTCGCGCCGAACGTGATGAAACCTTCGCTAACGGCGGTGTACGGCAGGGCAGCGCTGCAACACGAAGGCGGTGACACCTTTATGGGGCATCAGGAAATACTGGGTACCCGCCCACAGTCACCGCTGCGTATGCCGTTTTCCGAGGTGATCGATAAGGTCGAGCAAAAACTGGTCGCGGCGGGTTGGCATGTCGAACGTCAGGGAAGCCGGTTGCAGTATCTGTTGGTAAATCAGGCCGCGGCGGTCGGTGATAACCTGGAAGCGGATCTCGGACAGGTGTTTAACATCAGCGCTAACCTGAGTGCGATTTCGTTTGCTGATGTCCGTGCCATTGGTGAGACAGTGCGTAGCTGTGTGAAGGTTGGGCGGGTGATTGCTTTTGGTGGCTTGCTAGCGAGCAATGAGCAGCTACTCGCTGCCGCAGAGGAGAAACAGGGTCGTTATATCGGGATTAATGCACCACGCTCAGGGGTTTATCAACAAGGATTTCAGGTCGTACATCTGGGCTATGGCGTAGATGCCAGCGTTCAAGTTCCACAGCAGCTCTATGATATTGGTATTCCAACGGTGCTGGTGGGCAAAGTGGCCGATATCGCACTCAATCCGCACGGTACCAACTATCAAAATCTGGTCGATACCCAGACCATCATGGATATCACCTTGGCGGAATTGCAAAAACCAGGAGATGGATTTATCTGCACTAACATTCAGGAAACCGATCTGGCGGGTCATGCACAGGATGTGGCGCGCTACGCCGAAAGGTTGCAGGTAGTGGATCAGAATCTGGCGATCTTGATGGGGCGAATGCAGCAGGATGATTGCCTGGTGGTGATGGCGGATCACGGTAATGACCCGACAATTGGGCATAGTAATCACACTCGCGAGAATGTGCCCTTACTGGTGTGGCGACCCGGTATTGCCGGAGGGGAGATTGGTTACCGCACAACGCTGTCTGATGTAGGGGCCACTGTTTGTGATTTCTTTAACGCGGCCCCGCCACAGAACGGCAGGTCCTTTATGGCGCAACTGTGCGCCTTATCTTCCTCACGGCCCGAGAGTTAGCATCATTGAGCGGCAGCATAATTGATGCTACGGGCTACATCTATGCGCAGGTATGTTTGCCCATTGCCGATACCTACCAGCACCGCGGGTTGTGCTGTGCTGGGGCGGTTTGCGGCAAACTGACATCGAATGCCCGCATATGTCGCCTAACAATCTGATACCGAAGCAATACTCACCGAGCTATTATTCGGTCGGTATATCAAAAAGTGCTGGGAACTAAAACGGGCCTATGTTCACCGCAATTGAGCCGATGCTAACTATTCTTCGCCAATTGAGCGACTAATCGATTAACGCCATCACTCATATTAGTAAATTTAGTCAGTTGGGTACGGGTCACTACGACGAAAACCCCAATGTTCTTTTCTGGAATCATCGCCATATAGGTAATAAATCCACCGCCACCACCGGTTTTTTGCATAATTCCTGGTAGTTCGGTATTAGGCGCCATGTAGACCCAGCCTAACCCCAGTGCGTCTGCCTGACCGGCAACATCCATACCTTTTAATGACACCAAATCACGACGTTGGAAATAGAGCGCCTGTTCACGTTTGGCTGAGCTTTTGCGCGCGCTGTTATCAGAAGCTAAGAATTGCTGCATCCAACGCTGCATATCTTCCGGTGTTGAGTAAATCCCACCACTTCCCGCCGCCGCAAGGGTGTTTTCACAACGACTACTGCCTACTCCGACCATCAGACGGTTACATTGTTCTGCCGTTGGGGTCAGGGTGGTGTTTTTCATCCCCAACGGAGCGGTGATTTTGTCACGCAGCAAACTGCTATAAGGCTTGCCTGATGCCCGTGACAGCGCATCGGCCAGCAAGTCGTAGGCCAAATTGGAGTAGGCGGCTTTAACCCCAGGCGGCACGGTGACCGTGGCCTGCTTCATCCATTGCCAGCGGTTATCTTTAGTCGGCCAGGTAAACACCGGCCTTTTTTGTGGGCCACCGGGTTGCTCGCGCGGCAGGCCACTGGTGTGGCTGGCTAGATTCAGCAAGGTAATCGGCTGTTTTGCGTTATAAGCAGGGACTCGTGCTCCCTTAGGTGCGTATTTTCGCAGGGGATCGGTCAATTTTACCGTGCCGTCATCGGCCAGTTTTACCATCACTTCACTGGTCATTAGCTTGGTAATTGATGCAATGCGAATCAGTGAGTCTGGCCGTGGACGCAGGTTGTTACCGGGTTTGGTTTCCCCAAAACTACGGTTTACCACTTGATTGTTATCAATAACCACCAGAGCCATTCCCATGGCACCACTGTTATAGAAAATATGTTCGGCATATTGATCAACAACTTGTGAGGTCAAAAGCTCTGTCTTGGCATCGCTGTGCAATGGAATAGTGAATAGAGCAGCGGCCAGTAGCGGGGCAGTGAAATGTTTCAACAATCTTTTATCCATGTTCAAAAACAAAGTAAGTGGTCGTGTGCTTATAGTAATCGGATATTGGCATAAAACATGCTGAAATTTTCAGACAGACGAAAAATTTACATTACCGGGAAGTACTTGCCGGGGGTCACGCCAAAAACGCGCTGAAATTGATCAATAAAAGCGCTGAGGTTTTCGTAGCCGACATCCAACGCGACATGGGTCACGGGTATTTTCTCTGCCAGCATTTCCAGCGCGCGCATGAAACGTGCGCGTTGCCGCCAGTGGCTAAAACTATAGCCTGTCTCTGCGATGAAACGACGGCTCAGTGTTCGGGGTGACATTCCAGCCCAGTGTGACCATTGATCCATTCTCTGTTTGTTAGCTAGGTCACTCAGTAACTCATGCGCGACCTTTATCAGCCGTGGATCTTGTGGCATTGGTAATTCAAATGGTTCGGCAGGTAATGATGCAATTTCGTCTAGCATCACCGCCATAATCCGCTGCTGGTTCTCAAGTAATTCCCCTCGGGGCCATTGCGCTGCGCGATTTACGGTTTCTCGTAATAAGCCACTTAATTGCATCGTTCGCGGCTGTAGCGGTAAAGACGCACAGACATCTTCGCGCAAATATACACTCCAGCCGTGAAAAGGGCCGTGCGAGCGGAAACCGTGCTGTTGATGAGGGGGAAGCCAGACCACATGTGTTGCCGGTACCACCCATTGACCCTCGGGTATGACGATAGTTAGCAAGCCATTTATTGCCGCTAATAATTGGCCCGCACTGTGGCGATGCGGCTGCGTCATTCGCGCTAGCTTGTCGTGACGCTGTACCACGGTCAATACTGGCATCGTTGTCAGCATCAGTTGTGAAGGATCAATTAAATGAGATTGCATGGCGTAAAAACCGTATTGAATGACTCAGATACGTTATCAAGGCCACAAGGATATTGCTAGTCTGGCATTCTCAGCATTGGCGCTGGATAACGGGAGTCACCATGATGAATTCGCAACAGGCAAAACAATTTCTCCAACAGGTATTTACTGCTTTGGTTGACTCGAGCTATAGCACCCAGGATGTTGCTGCATTTTTTTCGACCGATTATCAACAGCAAGCTGATGGTAATCAATTAGATTATGAGGCGTTTATTCGCCATGTGCAGGTGTTGAAAAGCACACTTGCTAGTGGAACCATCACGCTGGAAAAAGTGATGGCGGATGGTGATCAGATTGCCAGTGTGCATCTGGTTGATGTGGTCAAAAAGAGCGGGCAAAGGGTCTTGATGAAAGTTATCGCTTTTTACCGCATCGAACATGGGCTGATTCAGTGTGTTGAAGAATTGACACATCTGATCCACGGCGAAACTCAGGATCGTGATTTAGGATCGCGAGTTGCTCACTAGCGGGATATCGTTAAACGAATGAAATTCTGCGGTTAGTTGAGCAGAATCATAAGGTTATTCCACGTAATAAAAAACGCACCGGTGTTGGCCGATGCGTTTTGTGGTTAAAACCGAAAATCAATTAGCTTTCAGTCACAGGCTTTGGAGCCACATTGGATGATTCTTTCATGCCAAGGTGGTTGTTGCCCCAGCACTGTTCATATTTCCAACCGGTTAGTTCTTCAGCAACCGCTCTGGCATGGGCCGGAATATCTGCCATGGCACCGCCACCTTTAATCCGCTCAATCTCTTCTAGCAGGATTTTGTGATTATTACGGTCCAGTTTCATTTGCGTGGTGTAATAGATAGCCACCAGTGCCAGAGCGATAACGCCGATGGCAAATACCCCTACGATGGCTTGTACGGCAACTTCCGGTTGGCTCGATTGCCCGGAGACAAAACCAAAGCGACTTAATGTCCAGCCCATGGCGAAAACAATAATCGAACGTACCATTTTACCTGCAAAGGTCATGGCTCCGGCGTAGATCCCTTCACGGCGACGGCCGGTCAATACTTCGTCCACATCCGCCAGGAAGGTATAAACCGTCCACGGAATATAATAAATCCCCCCAGTGCTTAAACCGAAAACTGCGGTAATACAGAACAGTACAATGACAGTTGTTGTTTGCGACCAGCCAGTAAAATAGAGCGCAGCATAGGCAATCACACTGACAATAACCACTTGCAGAGCGATGCGGAACGGGCGAGCAAAGCCCATTTTGACGCAGATACCGATAAAGACGGCGGTGGAAATCAACTGCATTATTGAACTGAAACTATTGAGCTGAGAAACCAGTGCGGCATCTTGACCTAAACCAAAAATAATAAAGTAGGTAAATGCCGATGCGAATAACCACTCCGCGCCAAAGCCGAACAGATACATACCCAGATGCTTGCGGAAAATGCGCAGATGGAAAGTAGACGCCATATCAACACACAGCTTTTTCAGCGCCTGGCCGAAACTGCTGGTGGTTTCACGGACCACTTCGCTCGCTGGGCGTTCCCATGATGAGCTATAAAGCCAGATCATCGCGCAGCACATAATCAGACCGTAAGCGATACCGGTATAAAGGAAGGGGGTTGCAGAATCTTTACCGTAAATGGCAATAAACTGACCGGGAATAAAAGCGGCCAAAAAGTTTGCTACTTTACCGAAAATGGCTTTAGAACCAGTTAATTTGGAGCGTTTGGCAAAATCGGTGGTCATCTCGGTCGCCAATGTTTCATATGGCACCATGATGGAGGTATAAATCAGTTCAAACAGCGCGTAGGTCAGTAGGTAATACCAAAAGCCAAAACCGCTCATCCATAACATTGGATAGACAAGTACCAGCGGGATACCCAGTAAGATAAAGAAGCGACGACGACCAAAGATGCGGCCCAGTCTGGTGTTATAGAAGTTATCGGTGATATAACCCATTACTGGATTACTAATCGCATCAAGAATACTGGCGATTGAGAAAATAGTCGCAGCCTCTACGACTGATAGCCCGCAAAAGGTGGTGTAGAAATACATCAGCCAGGCTCCGCTGATTGCCAGTGCCCCACTTCCCAGTAAGTTGGCACTCCCGTACGCCAGCGTATGCCTTGTTGAAATCTGTTTACTCATTTTTACTGCCACCTCAAATTAAAACAATGTTTCATTAATAATGGATAATCGTTTTCTTTATAAAGGTATGGCGTTTATAAAAATGAGTGTTCGATCACGAAAAAGGGTTTTTCGGCCAGAAAAGGCGCCTATTACAGTAAAAATTGATATGAATCAAATTAGTAGCTAGGGTGGATATTCAGCAAAAAACAGAATATCCATGATAATGCGAATAATCGATAATGCCATTTTGTGACAATAATGACCGTGACACGTGTGGCAAGATTTTAACCAGCAAAATGAAAGACCATTACTAGAATTAGCGCTATTGCTTACAGTGTGAAAATATCACTTTTGTGAAAGGGCGAATTATTGCGGGCATAGCCCATGAATAAATGTTGGTTGCAATCGCGGCTGACAGTGAAGGACGTAGAATGGCAAAGAAAAACCCCTATTATGATGCCAGTAAGCCACACCACACTGAGTTTGGATTTCAGAATCTGGAGCCGGTTGTTCATCATCCACAAGATTTGAAGCGTTGGCGTGAAGAGCGAAAACGCCAGTCGCTACCAAAACCGCCGCAGCAAGGATATGCGCAGTTTGTCACTGATTGGTGGCAAGCGGCTGATTTTAGCGGGCAGCAGGATGCGTTGTGGTGGCTAGGCCATGCGTCACTGTTATTGCGGGTCAGTGGGAAAACGGTTTTGTTTGATCCGGTACTCTCCGGCCGTGCCTCGCCGCTCAATTTTTACGGGCCAGCACGGAGAACACCGGTACCTGCCAGCGTAAAAGAGTTACCCCATATAGATGTGGTAGTGATTTCTCACAACCATTACGACCATTTGGATGTGACAACGATTAGCCAATTATTGCGCCGCTTTCCTAAGCTGATTTTTCTGGCACCGTTAGGGTTAAAAAGTTGGTTACTACAGCAGGGTGCTCGCCATGTTCATGAACTGGATTGGTGGGATAAACACCTCGCAGCTGAATTTGAGTTTCATTGTGTACCGGCACGGCATTGGAGCATGCGTACCCCCTGGGATCGTAACCAAAGTTTGTGGTCTGGTTGGGTGGTCAAGCGTGATGATATTAACTTTTACTTTACCGGTGATACAGGTTATTGCCAGCAACTATTAACCATTGGCGAAAGGTTAGGGCCATTCAATTATGCCGCCTTGCCCATTGGTGCTTATGCCCCGCGGTGGTTTATGCAGGCCCAACATATGGATCCACAGCAGTCGGTGCAGTTATTTAAACAATTACAGCAGCCGATGACAGTACCGATTCATTGGGGGGTGTTTGAACTGGCTGACGAACCACTGGATGAACCACCACAACAACTCAAGCAGGCATTAACTGAAGCGGGTATGAAACACGACAATTTTGCACCGATTAAAATTGGTGCACGAATATTGCTGGGGTAGGGGGGTTCAGTGGGTAGTTTTCAACCCACTGAAACCAATCGGTATTTTCTCTATTTATACCGATGCTGAACTAGATCCTAAATTGATTCACGGCACTGGTTAAATCAGCAGCCTGAGCTTGTAACGCCGCAGATGCTGCGGTGGATTCCTGCACCAATGCGGCATTTTGTTGCACCATGGTATCCAATTGCGCGACCGCACTATTTATTTCGTGGATGCCGCGCATTTGTTCATCGGCTGCGTTGGTTATTTCAGACATAATGGTGGTGACATCCGACACGCTGCTGACGATTTCGGTCATGGTATTACTGGCTTGACGTACCTGGCCGGAGCCAGATGCCACACTGCTGACTGTCGATTCGATCAGCGTTTTGATCTCTTTCGCTGCCTGTGCACTGCGCTGCGCCAATGTACGAACTTCCCCTGCGACCACAGCAAAACCGCGTCCTTGCTCACCCGCGCGTGCCGCTTCTACCGCCGCGTTAAGTGCCAGAATATTGGTTTGGAAAGCGATACCGTCGATCACACTGGTGATATCGCCGATCTTGCCAGATGCCGCTTCAATCGATTCCATTGTGGTGATGACTTTAGCTATCACGTCGCCACCACGTGAAGCATCGTTAGCCGCCGAAAGTACCGCAGTATTGGCCTGGCGCGCTGCGCTGGCGGAGTGGGCCACGGTTGCCGAGATTTGTTCCAACGCCGCCGAGGTTTGCTGCAAACTGGCGGCGGCAGACTCTGTGCGGCCCGACAGATCCTGATTACCTGCCGCTATCTCATTGGCTGCAATCCGTACTGATTCGCTGGTATCACGGATTTGCGCCATTACTACACTCAGTTTGTCGGCAAAATTGTTGAACGAAAGGGCTATTTTTGCCACTTCATCACGGCCTTCTACCGGCAGTCGCTGAGTTAAGTCTTCTGAGCCGGAGCTGATAGCATCCATGGCTTTATGCACATGGGTCAGCGGTGCCAGAGCACGTTTGGTAATGAGGCTAATAATGACAACAGCGATTAAAATAATAATCACCAGCGTCACCAGTGATGTGGTCAGTAACGACCGCATGCCGGTGGTAGCTTGAGCTTTGTCCAGGGCGACAACGGTAAACCATTGAGTCCCTGGTACTGCTTGGGCCAGCAGCAATTTACTGTTATCGCCAATATTGGCAGCGACAGGCTCAGTTGCTGTTAACAGTGTTTTAAGGTCCAGCGTCGGCGCAATATCGCTCAGTGGCTTAAGGGCTAGTTTCGCATCTTGATGAGCGATAATGGTGCCATCGGCATCGATTAACATACCAAAACTATCTTCAGTCGGGTGTATGGATTTCACGTTTGCAATCACGCTGTCCATGGTGACATCAGCAGCCAATACCCCTTTAACGCTGCCGTCCTGAATAATCGGCAATGCGAACGTTACCACTAACTGATTGGTTCCAGCATCAACATAGGGTGGGGTGACCACGGGTTTGCCCGCTTTTACCGCTTGTAGATACCATGGCCGCCCAGTGGGGTCGTAGCCAGCTGGAATACCATCGGGATTAGAAAAAATCGCGGTTTTGTTCGCGTAACCGATATACACGTTGATGAAGTTACCTGCGGCTGCAACTTGTCGCAGTGCCGCTGTCGGGTCTGCCGTCAGTGCGCTGTCTTTTAGTGACACAATCATTTGTGTTTTGGAGGCAACCCAATCGGCGATCCCGACACCATGACTGGCGGTAACGGCGGTCAGGGTATTATCTATGGCACTATTGTTATATTTACTGGCAACCGAGTAGTTAAAATAGGTGTTAATGGCCAGAGAGCCTGCCACGATGATGATACAGGCAGCCAAGATACGTGAACGAATGGAATCAAGCATAGAGCGTCCTAAATAAGAGGGAAGGCATGATTCAAGTAACGGCTTGGCAGAGATAAACTTGAGCTGTGTCACAGTAACAAACTGTAATTAATACGCCATTGTTAATACTTCTTTATGTAACGGTGACAAAGTAGGTGGATTTTATTGACATCTATATTCAATAAAAACATAAGCTTGATTATTCCTTTCTGCTTCATTTGAAGGTAAAAATTCAAATAAAGTTGAAAAAAATAGTGACATCAAAAGGGTAAAATTAGCATCAATGCAGCTAAAGCAGCGGTTTTCAGGCTGCATTGATGCTGAGGGATGGCAGTAATAAGAGGGTGGTTAGATTAAAATTTATACTGCAAACCTATAGCGATAGTTTGATGTTGTTGAGCAATGCCGGCGCTATTAGCTACATTTGCAGAAACACCTGCACCAGTGTCGATGATTTGTGTATCTCCTTTTCCTTCGGCATGCCTGTTCCAGGACGCTTCAACAAATAATTTAGTGTTATCGGTGACGTAGTAGCCCGCATCAACCACTACTGCGTAATAGCGAGAGCCTTTGCTGCTGTCTTTAAATGAAAGTTGACGTAAATAGTGTTCATCATCACCATAGGCATTTACCCAACTGCTGTATTTCAGCAAGGTATTAAACTCAAATTTTTGATAATGATAGCTCCCGGCTAAGCCAAGATAGGGCATTTCAAACTTTTGCTTATAACCAATGCCGGTAACACTATCGGAACCTGTAAATAGGTTATTGCCTTTATTGTAATTATAGTTTCCACCATAAGATGTCCAGCTATTATTATTGCGCTGATAACCGGCCATCATACCAATACGGTAATTGTCTTGCTTTAAAAGCCAAAGCTTTGCATTAAGATCGATTTCATTCGCATAATTTAAATTGGTTTTTTCGTGATGAGACCAATCAGTCCACTTAGATTGCCCTAACGTCTTCCAATCATAATCATCCATGACCCCCTTCCCAGGTGATAATGTGGACCATCCGCGCGCGGTTAATGTTAACCGTGATAACAGATCCCATGATATATCCATTTTTACAATAGGCGTGTTTTCCGCTTTCCAATCTATCTGGCTTAGTTTGTGACCATTATATTGGCGCTGATAAACAAACTCTTGTGATTCTGCATTCAATAACCCCAATGAGGAGCTAATCGTCAGACCATCGTTTATATCTGAGTGATAGCTGGCTACTGCTGTATGGCAGGTGATAATCAGCGGTAATACAGCAACACTTTTCTTTACCCATCTATTCTTTTCCATCATTAACCTTTAATCCCTTTAAAAATAGAAGGTAAAAGTTAACATTGACGGGAGATTAATTTTTTAAAATAAAGATTAAAAGAAAATTAAACGTATTAAAATATTACTTAATAATGGCGCACTATAATGCATTAATATGAGCCGGGCCTGATTACCCGGCTAAATGGTTTTCAAAAATCATTAACTAGCCATTCGTCGGCTTCATCAAACATTTCTTCAACCAACCGGTTCAGTACTGATTTTTCTTGTTTATTAGCATCAGTATTGATGCCATTGGCTTGCATTGGTTTAACCTTAACTTCAGCATCAGGAAACACCCGATGCACCCGCTTGGTTAACTCTGCCTTAATCATTTCAGCGGCGTTGGGTAGGCCGGCGACATTCCGTTTGTCATAAATCAATTCAACACGCATGGCTTTTTCCTGAATGAGTAAATACTGTATTAATATACAGCACTGGCGAGTGGCAGACAACGCTGTTTTACACGGATTGAGGCGAGAAAACGACTATTACTGATTTTTTAATGTCAATAAAATAACCGCAGGTGATTAATTATGGGGATCACTGGCGGTTATTTTATGTGTGGGTGCTTATCTGATTGTTTATACAAGTGATTTATTTTTCCAACTACAACTGAGCACCGGTGTTTATCTAGATGGGAGCTAGTTTATTTCCAGCCAGCGAGCATCAACCACCACACCCAGTATCTTACAGTTGCCATTGAGTTCGATTAATCGATAGGAGGGATTCAATGGTTTCAAATACTTAACACCAGCATCAACAATGAGTTTCTTAAATGTTGCTTCGTTATCATCAGTCAGTTTGGCAATAACAAAATTACCGGGTAGCGGCTCTTTTTCCGGGTCAACCAGAATAATCATTCCTTCAGGAAAACTGATCCCTGAAGGCGATGTCATGGAGTCTCCTTTAACGCTGAGCCAAAAAGCGTTGTCATGGGCATTTTTGGTCGATTCAGGCCAGATTTCAATATCACGCAGCGTATAAGGCTCTATTGCCTCATACCAGTTACCTGCACTTATCCAACTGATTAACGGATAGCTGTTAGCAACTGATCCGGCCGGTTTATCATTTAGCCCATTACGCGCCGAGATCGATAAACTTTCGGCCATTTTCGCCAATTCTTTCGCCAGAGAAGGGCTAAAGCTGCTGATTGGTTCATTGAGTATTTTGGCAAAAGCAGCGGCGTTGGTCACATTGAGCGGATTTATGCCGTTAAGGAATTGGTTTACGGCACTTTGCCCAACCCCTAATTCGTGCGCGACAGACTCTTGGGATATACCCAGTACTTTTTTCTTGGCATTAAACAGCTCTTTCAGCCGCTTAGCGTCGTCTAACTGTTCTGGCGTCAATGGCTTCTTTTTCATCAGTCAATTTTATTACCGTTAGCAATAATATCCAATCATCTGCGGTGTTGACTATAAAATCACTTGCGGTAATAATCAATCAAAATATATCAGGGAAACGTATGAGATCGTTCTGGCACGCATCACTGCTATCCAGATATGTAGCATGGGTTGTTCCTGTTTATCACAAGAAGACGGCGGCCAGACTTACGGTGGTTTCCGTTGTTGAGCAATCGATAGGCTGAGGTGTCATCACGGTGCCCTGCCTTTTGTGGAGTAATTATTTATGAGTTCAATAAACGGTACACAAACCGGAAGCCACAGTAAGCAGAACCAAAACATGAGAGATATTCAATTAGTCCTGGCGCGCTGGGGAGTATGGGTAAGATATAGCTCCGGGCTGGATTATTCATCTATCGCTGCGGGCTTTAAGGGGTTATTGCCTGATACGTCTAAGAGTAAAGCCTCCTGTTGTGATGATGACGGTCTGGTTGTCGATGGTTGCGTTGCTCGATTAAAACAATACCGGCCAGATGAATATGAATTGATCATCCGTCACTATGTGCTTAATCAATCCAAGCGAGCAATTGCTCGTCAGCAGAAAAGAGATGAAAAACTGGTGCGAATTAATATGCAAATGGCGGAAGGCTTTGTTGATGGCTGCCTGGCAATGTTGAATGTGAAATTAACTATGGACCCTTTAATAGAGAATTTACATATTTATGAAGAAACACTCACGCGGTCCGCAAAAAGTGTATTAGTCTGACATTACTGGTTAGTTTGTTACGCAATTATCATAATTTAAAATCTCGCTTTGGTGAGGTTTTTTGTTTTTTAGTTGATGTGTATTTAATTAAAAATAAATCTATTTTTTATAAAAAAACACTAACGCGGTCCGCAAAAAGTATATTAGTTTGATATCACTGGTTCGTTACATACTGATTAAGAAAGAGGAAAGCCCCGCATGGTTGGGGCTTTCCTCTTTCTGTTAGTCATACGCGCAAGTGTATCGGCTTGGGAGGTATTAAATGAGTGAACAAAATCCACTGCCGTATTGGTGGGCAGGATCGCTTGCTCTATTTTCAGCGCTGAGTTTACAGGATTACATCTTTATTCTGGGTACTATTATTAGCGTAATATTTACCATCAAAACTTATTACGTTAATTTACGGGGAAAGGACGCAATAATTAAAGAAGAGCAGAGACGAACAGAAATTCTACGGGATTTTTTGCGTAATAAAACAGTGGCCGATATTCCAGCCGCAATTGCGGTATGTAATGACGCGCTACACAAAATGGAGAGCTGACATGACGCCTTCACTGCGTAAGAAAGTTTTGGGTGCCGCAGCCGGTGGAGCAGTAGCCATTGCCGGAACATTGCTGGGTGGGCACGATGGTTTTGAAGGACGTAAATACATCGCCTACAACGACGTAGTGGGCGTCATGACGCTGTGTGATGGTCACACTGGTAACGACATTATCCAGGGAAAACTGTATAGCGATCAACAGTGTGATGCGCTATTACAGCAGGATTTACTGGTGGTGAAAAAGTCGGTCGATGATGCGATACAGGTACCTGTGGGAGATTACACCCGCGCAGCGCTCTATTCATTTACCTATAACGTCGGTAAAACCGCATTTATCCACTCAACCTTATTAAAGAAACTCAATAGCGGAAATATAACCGGCGCATGCGGGGAGTTGCGGCGCTGGATTATGGCGGGTGGCAAGCGCTGGCAGGGTTTGGTTAATCGGCGTGAGATTGAACATGAACTTTGTCTGACACCGAACCTGACGGCAATAAAAGCGAAAGCCAGGGAGGGCAAATGAATAGGCGTGCCATCACCACGGTGTTGCTCGCGATATTACTCATGGGGCTGATGGCCAATACCTATCGCTTGAGTGCCAAACAGGTGCAGGAGCATGCGGAGTTACAGGCTGAACGAGTTGTTAATCAAACATTGGATAACACCATCGCTGCCTATCAGTTAAACGATGCGGCTAATCGGGCTGCCGTCGCACGGCAGTTGGAAAATGAAAGGGTATTGCGACATGAAACTGAGGATCGTCTCAAGCGTTTTGTGGCGGCAACCGCAACTGACAACTGCGCTGTCAGCCGTATGCCTGAGCCTGGCATTAGTATCTTGCGTGAATAAGCCGGCCCTTCAGGTGGTGAAATCCCCCTTATTACTGCCACCTGAGTCGGCGATGACCCAGTGTGAAATCCCGGAATTTGTTGGTTCCACATGGGGTGACAGTAGTTTATATGCGTTGGCACTCAAGCGAGAGTTACGCCTCTGTAAAGGACGGCTTGATGAGGTCATTCGTTGGCGTAATAACCAAATCGATAATCCACTACCGCCGTGAGACGACAAGCTTATCCCCGAACGGGGCAACCATTTACCAGGAGAATAACTATGACCGGTAGTAATGTCAGATATCTCATTTTTTATCAGGTGAGCCTATGAATGCTGCACTAATCAGGCAACTGGCCGCTGCCGCATTATTGGGCAAAACAGATGCGGAAGGTCGTATCTATTCAACTGATGCATGGCCGGTAACCACTTATCCAGCCATTTTGTTACAGACACCACTTGAAGTAAAAGAGTCTATTGGCCGCAATGTACCGCAGTTTAATACCATGACCACCTTACGCATTAGCGGACATATCCAACTAAGTGAGGCAGTAAATCGAGTCACGGAAGCGGCATCGGCACTTGAGCGTTTGTGTGAACAGATTCAACGGGCAGTGATTAACAGTTATGAACTGACTCGCCAGATTCAGCAATTTGCCAAAGTGCGTACCACGATGGGGATCGATACCAGCAGCGAGCAACATTTTGCTGAAGTAAAAATAGAACTCGATCTTGAGTATTACCAAGGGCCGGAAGACTTCTTCCCAGTAGAAACCACGCCACTGACAGGTATCGACATTGCGATTGATATGCCTGATGGCACCACAGACCCGCTGATCGCCATCACCCTTTCGGAGTAACCCTATGTTTGTAAAACCGATGACTGGCCGCGCAGTGCGTGACCCGGTCAAGGGCACCTTTTTGCCTGAATCTGGCGCAGAGGTTCCTGATAACCCATTTTGGCACCGTCGTATTCAAGACGGTGATGTGGTGCAGGTTACGGTAAAAACAGCGAAACCTGCATTTTAAGTGTTAACAACGGAGAGTAAAAAGTTATGACAATTCCTTTCACTAATATCCCGAGTAATCTGCGTACGCCACTGTTCTTTGCCGAGTTTGATAATTCCCAAGCTAACACAGCGAGCACCCCTCAACGGACTTTGATTATCGGGCAAACCCTGGCGGAAAGCACTTTGCCCGTCAATGTGCCGCTGCTGGTTTCATCTGTCGCCACCGTTGCCGGTTTGTGTGGTGCAGGTTCAATGCTACATGGGCAAATGGCAGCATATCTGGCCAATGACAGCGCTGGCGAAATCTATCTTCTACCATTGCGCGACTCTGAAGCTATGGTTGCTGCCATCGGTAAAATTACCGTGACGACCCCGGCATCAGCAACCGGTGTTATCTCACTGTATATCGCCGGTATTCGTGTACAAACCACGGTAGTGCCGACTGATGATGCCAATACCATCGCTCTGGCGCTGGCAGCGGCAATCGAGAGTAAACCTGAATTACCGGTAACGGTTGCCCATACTGGTGATGGCGTATCGGAAGGCGCTGTTGTGGTGCTAACAGCCAAAAACAAAGGAGCACATGGCAACAATATCGATCTGCGTTTGAATTATTTGGGGAGTGCCGGCGGAGAGACCACTCCGGAGAGTCTGGTGTTGTCGATCACCCCGATGGCAGGCGGTGCAGGCGCGCCTGAACTGGCAAGTGGCCTGGCAAACTTACAAGATCGTACCTTCGATTTCATTATCAACCCTTACACGGATACCGCGTCATTGGATGCCATCAAGGCATTCCTTTCTGATAGCACCGGGCGCTGGAGCTATAGTCAGCAACTGTATGGTCACAGCTTTGCCGCTCACTCCGGCACCTATGGTCAACTGACTGCGGCCGGTGAACTGCGTAATGACCAACATGCCTCATTGCTCGGGATCCATAACTCGCCGACACCGGCTTACCTCTGGTCAGCCGCGTATGTTGGTGCTATTGCACAAAGCTTGCGTAATGATCCCGGCCGCCCACTGCAAACGTTGGCCGTAAGTGGTGTATTGGCAGCGCCCCTTTCTAGCCGTTTTACCCTGGCTGAGCGGAATAACTTGCTGCATAGCGGTATTTCAACCGTGACGGTGGCGGACGACGGGACAGTTCAAATCGAAAATATCATTACGACTTATCAGACCAACAAATACGGTGCTGCGGATGATAGTTATTTGCAAATTGAGACCTTGTTCTTATTGATGTTTGTCACGCGCTACCTACGAACTCAGGTGACCTCGAAGTTTGCTCGCATGAAGTTGGCTGCCGATGGTACCCGTTTTGCACCAGGCTCGGCCATCATCACGCCAAATACCATCCGTGCCGAGCTGATTGCTCAGTATCAGACCCTGGAATTTAATGGCTATGTTCAGGATGCCAAAGGTTTCGCCCGTGGCCTGATAGTTGAGAAAAATGCCAGTAATCCAAATCGTGTTGATGTGTTGTGGACCGGCGTGCTGATTAATCAGTTGCGTATCTTTGCGGTTCTCAATCAATTCCGTCTGCAAGCGGCTGTTTAACCCTTAGCCATTTAATGCACTAACAAAATAGGAAATAAATTATGAGCGATACTTCAAACCGCCTGGCAGGTACGGCTTATGTCACCGTTGATGGCATTACTATTATGGTGGCCGGTCAGTTCAAATACAGCCCTTCAAAGGTAAAACGTGAAACTGTCATGGGCATGGATGGGGTACATGGCTATAAAGAAACCGTGGTGGCACCGTCCATTTCCTGCACTATCCGTGACAGCGGCGGGGTCTCTATCAGTGATTTTAACGACCAGACCAATGTCAATATTGTCTGCGAATTGGCGAACGGCAAAACCATTATTGGTAGCGGCATGTGGTCGGTGAGCACGTTGGTGGTTGACAGCACTGAAGGCACGGTTGATGTGAGCTGGGAAGGCGGTTCGGTGACGGAGAATTGATATGACTGTACTGGAGCGCAGTAAAACTATTTCACTGGTGAAAGCCATTCAACACGACGCAACCAAGACCACCTACGAGGTGGTCGAGCTTAGTGAACCGACACTGTTGCAAGTACAGCAATTCTACGATGAGCAAACCAAGTCAGGTTCGCTCAGCGGTATGGGATTGCTGATTGCCTTGGTCTCAGGGGTGCCGCGTGAGGCTATCAAGAAAATGGCTTTTACCGACTATAAAGCCTGTGAGGTTTATATGATGGGTTTTTTAGCCTACTCCCCAACAGGGGGCGATGGCGCGAAATAATCGCTGACGTCACTTACTATTATAGCTGGGGGCCGGGCGATGCCTGGTCCCTGACCTACAGTAGCTTAATGTGGTGGTGCCAGCAGGCCGGGCGGATTAATAAAATTAAGGCTGGCAAAAATGGCTAATAAATATAATATGAATACGGTTTCTCCATTATCTAAAATATCGC
The DNA here is from genome assembly GCF_052217105.1 of Yersinia sp. 2553 StPb PI. Classification (NCBI taxonomy): domain Bacteria; kingdom Pseudomonadati; phylum Pseudomonadota; class Gammaproteobacteria; order Enterobacterales; family Yersiniaceae; genus Yersinia; species Yersinia sp. 2553 StPb PI. The sequence continues at coordinate 660,191 of NZ_JAZGPX010000002.1, forward strand.
CTCAAATATTCAGTAACTATAAATTAGCTGGTGGTGGAAACACAATTATTGCTGTTGGAACTGCGGGAGTGGAATGGCTTAATAACGGTGCTGATGAGGCCCGTAAAATAAATACAGCGGCGAGGAACGTTAATGCACCTATTGATCAATTTAGTCAAATAAGTGGCGCTATGCGTATTCGAGGTGTTGAACAAATGGCTGCGATAAAATCAACTGAGCAGCTCTACAGCAATTTGAATAATATGCTATGGGGCCATAATGTTCAGGGGCTGGCGCAGCTACATGAGTATGGGTTTGACATTATCAGTAATGAAAATGGCACGGTTGATGCTACAGCAACAATAGCTAAAATTGCCGAGGATTTTCCACAAATGGCACCCCAAGTACAAAGTAAACTGACGAATGCTCTGAAAATAGACGGTAATACTATTGAGTTGCTGCGAGAGGGGGCGCAACTAAAAGATTTGCTGGCTAAATCTACTCTATTTGGCCTAACTATTGATCCTGAGCTTAATATACAATTGACAGAGTTAGACCAGAACACCGATGAGTTAAGTGCTGCTTGGGATGGTCTGAAAGATAAGCTATCTAACATCGGATACGAAATTCTTGTCTCTGATGGCTCAGTGGCTGATGGCATTGGTGGTTTAACTGACACGCTGACTTATGGTCCAGATAATTTTGCCATAATGCGTACTTTAGGGGTAATCAGTGGTAATGATTCGGCGAAAATGCGATGGGCATATAATAATACAGATTTTAAAAAACAACTTAATTGGTATGAAATAACCATGCTTAATAGCGGTCTTATGACTGATGGATTTCGTAAGAAATATCAGGATCATATTAAGCCCAATGATGCAGAGAAAATAAATTATCAGACTGAAAATGCGGGTGATATTTACGGACGCCGGCCAATTAAAATTGAGTCCACTCCATTAACCGATCCTTTTAATCTGGGATCCGGGGTTGAAGTTGAAACTCAAACACAAAACACCTGGAGCAACAATCGCATAACTGAATTCGGTGCTGAAGATCCCTATTCCCTTAGCCCCTCATCTTCTCTTGTACCAGATAATAATATAGGCAGCATCCCTACAGCTGAATCACCTTTTTATACTGACTCAGTGGGGGGCTTTAACGTTAATGCTATTGCTGATGTTATCGCTACCGCGATGCAGAACAATCGGGTGCAGATTGAATTGACGTTAATCGACAGTCGAAGCGGTGAAAGCTTAGTGATCCCAACTCAGGGAGGCAGCAGAATAGCTCACGCCATGCAGATGTAATTCCCTATTAATATCCGTAAAAATTAACCAATCAGCATATCGATATAACCCGCTCCGGCGGGTTTTTTATTTCCTAACGTCTACTACTGGACAGGAGAACGAAATGTCACTTATCAATAACGCACTATCAGCGCTCTTGGGAGGAAGTGACGACAGTTGGCAATGGTCGGAACACCTCCATCAAGCCTCCTTTCGGGGAGTGCCCTTCGTGGTCCTGAATAGCAAGGGCAGTTTTGGTCGTCGTCAGGCAGTGCACACTTACCCTTATCGCGATACCAGCTATATCGAGGATTTGGGGCGCAGTACGCGGAACATTGTTTTAACTGGATTTTTGGTACAAAACAGCCAGATCTACGCCGCACCTGATGTAATGACTCAGCGCGATTCATTGATCGCAGCTTGTGAAATGGCCGGGCCAGGGACATTGGTCCACCCAACCTTGGGTGAGATGACTGTCAGCATCGCTGACACGGGGCTGAAAATTGATGAAGGTGTTGGCAGCGAGCGGGTATTCGCGTTCAGCTTAACCGTTATCGAATCCGGCTTACGTGCCTTTGCCATCACCGGTATGGCTGAAATGAGCGCGTCTGCGCACTCCTCTTGGCTGGGATTGAGCGCCAAAGCAGTCGCTGGTTTTATCTCAACGGTAAAAGGAGAGATGCGCTCGGCCACTCAGGTAATAAAAACCTTGAAAAGTACGGCGGAATTTTGGAGCCGAATGGTAACGAATACTGCCAATGAGGCCAGTAATCTGGGTAACGCACTGCGCTCAACCTTTGGCCGAAACCGTTATGGCCGCTTTAACCACGGTACTGTCGGTGGCAGCAGTTCGGGCGTGACGGAAGCTGTGAACCAGCAAAGTGATACCACCAACTTACCCATGTTAGTGGCGCAACGGCTGGCGTTTATCGTCGAAGGGCGAGCGGCAATCAGTGCTGCCGTGAATGAGTTACTTGCGACTAACAGTGTTGAGGGGCATGCCGACAAGTTACTCACTCTGGTTAACACGCTGCTAAATGGTGGTTTTAGCACACTGGATGTTATCCGCATGATGGAAAGCCTGACAGCGGCTCACGACGACGCCTTCCGAGCCAATAGCAGTGATATCGCAATTGCTGACGCCAGCCATCATTTAATGATGACTTTATGCGCCGGAGGGATGGCCATCGCGGCGGCGCAGTATCAATCGGAAAGTTATGACGATGCTGTCGCTGTACTTGGCAGGGTCAGTAAGGTGATTGATAGCTCAGCACTGGCCGCCGCCGATCGCGGCAATGATGAAACCTACCGTGCGCTGATGCAAATGCGCGAATCTATCGTGGCGCTATTGCAACAGTCCGGGGCGAATTTATCTCGCATCAACGAGGTTAGTTTTAACCGCTCACTACCCGCGCTGATGCTGGCGAATCGGTTATATCAGGATGCGCTACGTGGTGATGCACTAGTGAAAATGGCGAATCCGATTCATCCGGCATTTATGCCAATTCGATTTAGGGCATTGAATCTATGAATAATAAAATGCCAAGTGATGACTTAACACTGGAGGTAGGTGGCAGAGCGATCACCGGTTGGAGCAAAGTTCAGGTCACGCGGAGCATTGAAAAATTACCCAGTAGCTTTGAGTTATCGCTGATGGATCGTTATCCCGCCAGTGGAGGGCAGCAGTGGATTAACCCTGGTGCTCCTTGCGTGGTTAAGTTGGGTAATGATGCCGTGTTAAACGGCTATATTGACAGTTGGGATTGCGCCATTGCGGCCACAACGCACCAAGTCAGTGCCTCGGGGCGTGGTAAGTGCCAGGATCTGGTGGATTGCTCCGCTGAGTGGACAAACAGCGTAATTAGCCAGTCCACGGTGTTGCAGATTGCGCAAAAGCTGTCCGAACCTTACGGCATCAAAGTGACCTCTGATATTACTGATATGACCATTGTGCCGAAATTCACCCTGAATTGGGGGGAAACGGCGCAAGCGGTTATTGATCATGTCACGCGTTCCGCTGCATTGCTCTATTACGACCAGCCGGATGGCAACTTATATCTGACCCGCGCTGGAATGCATAAAGCTGCAAGTGGTGTGGCACAGGGCATCAATATTCTTAGTGCCAATCTTCATACCGATATCAATCAACGCTTTGTTGATTACACCGGCGTGGTGCTCTCTTCCAATGCCGCAGCCAGGCATTCTGCCTCGGGTGGGGATAACACCTCGGTGCGAGCTACCACGCGAGACACACTATTGGCCGAACAATTTCCGGCCCGCCATCGTAACCGGGTCATTATCGTCGAAAGTACCGTGAACTCGCCACATTTGCTGAAAGATTGCATCGAATGGGAAATGAACCGCCGCTCTGGTCGCGCCAACGTCTTGACAGTGCAAGTTGACAGTTGGCGCGATCGCGATGGCCGGCTATGGGAAGTTAATACATTGATTCCCATTACTATTCCAGCATTTGGGCTTAATGATGAGCTGTGGCTACTCTCGGAAGTGGTTTATGCCAAAGATGAGAAAGGGACGACGAGCAAAATGACCCTGATGCCACCTGCTGCCTTCACATTCCAGCCTTACAACATTAAGTGATATAGGGGCTAACTATGAATGACCTAACCGGGCAAATTTCGACCCTGTACCGGCAGATAAAAATGCTGTTGGGACTCGGGCGAGTGAGTGCCGTTGACGACAGTGACGGGATACAAACTGTGCAGTATCAAACCCAACTGGAAGTCCACTCTGATACCCCCAGGCTGGCTGAGTTTGGTTTTTCATCGGGATTGCCCGCTGGCAGTGACGTGGTTATCGGTTTTCTGGGCGGGGACCGATCCAACGGCCTGATCATCGCCTCCAACCATCCGGCTTATCGCCATTCAGGACTAACAGCCGGAGAAACGGTGATTTATTCCCAGTGGGGGCAATTTATCAAACTGACGGAAAGTGGGGTAATCATTGAGGCTAACAATCAGCCGGTGACAATCAATAATGCTACCGCGGTGACGGTAAACGCATCGGTAAAAGTAAGGCTGAATACGCCGTTACTCGAGGTTAGCGGCGATATTGTTGATAACGCAGACAGCAATAACATCACGCTGAAAACCTTACGTGACGCCTATAACAGCCACAACCATCAACTCAAAAATGTACAGTCGGGCAGCGCGACCCTTACCAGTGAGACGCCCGCTAAGGTGGTGCAATGACAACAGATATTAAAACGGTTTGGGATGTCGATGCCTCATTGGGGGATTGGCAGACAGGTCGCGGGGGAGTGCTGGATGGCGATGATTTGCATACCGCTATTTTACTGAGTTTGTTTACTGACCGTCTGGCGCGAATTGATGATGCTATTGATGGCGATGATCGCCGCGGCTGGTGGGGGGACAGCGGGGCGCTATCAGCTATTGGTTCGCGGTTGTGGTTATTGCGGCGGGAAAAACTTACCACTCAGGTTGCGATCAAAGCCGAGGACTACGCGGCAGAAGCATTGGCGTGGCTGACCGAGGATAGTGTTGTGGCGGCCATAAACACCCGGGCACAAATAATTTACCCCAATACATTGCTGTTGATTATTGCTTACCAACAACCGGGTAAAGCCCAATCTTCAGTGAAATTTTCATGGGTATGGGAGGAGTAATTCATGCCATTTAATCGACCCACGTTAAGTGAATTGCGACAACGCAATCAGTCTTATATTCAATCGGAACTGAAAACCGGCGGCAACTTACTGCGTTTCTCCAATATTGGCGTTATCAGTGACGCAGATGCGGGGATGGCACACCTGCACTATGGCTATCTGGATTATATCGCCCAGCAAGCCACGCCATACCATGCCACCGACGAGTACCTTGCGGCTTGGGCGGCACTGAAAGACGTGTTTCGTAAAGCAGCAAATCCGGCTACTGCGACTGACGTTCGCTTTAGTGGGATAGCCGGACGAACTATTCCTGCTGGCCGCTTGCTTAATCGGGCCGACGGCTATCAGTATCGGCTTGATAATGAAGTGAAGATTTCTCCAGATGGCCACGTCCTGGGAGCTATTACTGCCATTTTACCCCGTCCATTAGAGGATGCGACTGGCGGCGGTAGCCGGGGTAACAGTGCGGCTGGCACCCTGCTGACGCTAGATATTGCTATTGATGGTGTTCAGGCCACCGCCACGGCACTGAGTAAAATTTCCGGCGGTGCGGATATTGAATCTGAGGATGCATTTCGTTCCCGTATGCTATTGGCTTACCAGAATATCCCGCAAGGTGGTAATGATACCGACTATCAATCTTGGGCATTAAGGGTACCGGGAGTGACCCGTTGTTGGGTAAAACGGCGGCTGATGGGGGCAGGGACTGTCGGGGTTTATATTATGTGCGATGACAACGACCACGACGGTTTTCCGCAAGGTAGCGACGGTATTTCATCTCTGGAATCATGGGGTGCGGTAAAAGCCACTGGTGATCAACAGCGGGTGGCAGATAATATTTATCCACAGCAACCGATCATCGCGCTGGTCTATGTTTGTGCGCCAGTTGCACAACCCATTGATTTTATTATTAGTGGGATATCGCATGCCGACAGTGCTACCACGACCGCCATCAATGCCGCTATCGATGAGGTGTTTTTCAGCGAAGGTGAACCCGGTGGCAAAATCTTGTGGTCATCACTATTACTGGCAATTGGTGAGATCCCGGGAACCGGGGGCTTTATTATGCAATCTCCGGCGGCCAATATTGAGTTACAAACTGGCAAACTCCCCATTAGGGGTACGGTGAGCTACCTATGAGTCGCTACTCTGTCAGTGAATATACCACCGCTTTGCAAGCATTAATGCCGATGGGATTAGTCTGGCCACGGCGACCGGATGGTGTGCAGACTGATGTCTTGCGGGCGCTGGCGAATGCGTATCAGCGTAGCGATGAAGATGCGCAAGATTTGCTGTCTGCGGCATTCCCGGCAACGGCGACGGCTATGTTACCTGAGTGGGAAGCCACTGTGGGGCTACCGGATCTATGTGCCATTGGTGAAGTAGACAGCATGATCCAGCGCCAGCGGGCAGTGGTGTCGAAATTGTTTGGCATCGGCGGCCAGTCTGCGGCCTATTTTATCCGTGTGGCCAAGGCATTGGGTTACTCCATTGCTATCACCCAATACCGACAAGCATGCGCAGGTATGTCGGTATGTCGTGATGCATTGAACGGTGACGAGTGGCCATTCACGTGGTTGATTACTGCACCCGAAACCACGCTTCATTATGCTCAATGTGGCCTCACTTATTGCAATGATCCGCTGCGGTCATGGGGAAATAAACAACTTGAATGCCGGTTTGCGGTGTTAAATCCGTCTCATAGCATTCTGAAGTTTGGCTACGTTAGCTAACTAATCAATTTCTATTAATTTAAAACGCCTTAATTGGTGAGGTATTACTATGCAAAAAATTGGAGATATTCCTAATTCACGCGCCGACAATAATGGCGAATTTACCGACGGCAATGTCGCCGGCGGCGTTCCCCCAACGATATTACCGGCTGAATGGTTTAACACCTTACAGCGGGAATTAATGAGTGTTCTTTCTGCCGCGAATATTGATGCTGACAGTGAGAAGTTTGATCAGGTGGCGACTGCTGTCTCTAAATTAATTACTGATGGTGGATTTTTAAAAACAGCCAATAACCTTGTGGAAATTAAAAATGCGGGGGCGGCAGCCGTTGCAAGTACTCTCTTAAACCTTGGTTTGGGCGATGCAGCCCATCTGCCCCAATTAACGGGCGTTGTTGGCACATCACGCAATGCAAAAATGAGTGTTACAGCCGCATCGTCAACGGCCACTTTCACGGCAGATGAATTAATTGTTCAATCCGCCTTGGGAGGGTTGCAATACAAACTGAGCGGGTTTAGCAATACAATTAACCTGGCTACTACTGGCGCTGGCGGGATGAATACAGGCACCGCGCCTGTCAGTGGGTTCGTTGCTTTATATGCGATTTACAACCCGACAACTCAAGTGTCAGCCTTGTTTGCTGTTAACGCGACATCAGTGACCGCGCCAGAAATTTGCGGTGTAACAATGCCGGCCGGATACGTTGCATCAGCATTGCTGGCTGTTGTACCCACCGATGCATCATCGCGCTTTAATCCTGTAATAGTTCAGGGGCGGCATGTCTCAATTCAATACACAGCCATGTACGGTACTACATCAAATGTTGCAAGCTCTCCGATCAGTGTGGGTGGGGTAATCCCAAGAAATGCAATCAGCGTGTCTGGCTCGATTACAATGTCATCAACTACTGCGGGGCCAATTTCAGCAGACATAAGCGGAGCTGGCGCGATCGGTAATCAACGCATTGCTAATTATATGAATGCAACAGAAAGCCACACATCAAACTTCAGTGAAGTCCCTATTATCACACCTATCACAGTTACACTTGCGGTTAGCAGTAGCACCAGTACTTTCAGTTGTTATTTTTATGCTGCGGGGTATTCAATATGAAACATGTAAACATAGTTGATGGGATTGTTGTGGCTGAGTTTTCATGCCCGCAAGATAAAAAAGAATGGCCCAATATTGTAGCAGTTGAAGATGATGATCCGCGCTACATTGAGTTCATCGAATTGCCTTATAGCGCGAGATTAGATGAGTAATCATTACTGTTATCAAGCCGGGCTTAATAGCCCGGCCTATTCATATTGACTCTACTGAGTAACAGCTATGAGTTCAGTTCTCAGCCACAACTGGCTCGTTAGCGACCCCATTTCATGTTAAATTCGCTATCTTGGGCCATTGCGTTGCATAAGTGACTTGATTACAGGCGAATCACGGGAATCTAGGTATCAGTATGTTTACATATAAAGAAATATCAGCGCTGAACGAACTGGAATTGATCGTTTATAATTACATCATAAAAAACACTGATAAAGTGATGTATATGACCATCAGAGAACTGGCTGATGCAGCGGGTGTTTCTACTACCACGGTTTTACGATTCTGCAAAAAAATGAATTGTGATGGTTATTCTGAATTCCGGGTGCGGTTTAAATTATATGTAGAGCATGACGAAAAACCACCGGTTAGTTTTGGTATCAGTGAGATAATTAGCTATTTTAAAAGTATTAATAATAGCGAGTTTGATGACTTATTGGATATGGCTGCGGCACAAATAGCCGCCACGCGCCGAATTATTTTTGTGGGTATAGGAACCTCTGGGGCGTTAGGGAAATACAGCGCGCGTTTCTTCTCGAATATTGGCAAGTTTAGTACTTATATTGACGATCCCTATTATCCTATCAACAGCGATATGTATCAGGATGCTATTGCTATCATATTTTCCGTCTCGGGTGAAACCGAAGAGATTATCCGTATTGCTAATCAGTTCAGTTTACATAATTGTAAAATAATCAGCCTGACAAACAGTGATAACTCAACGCTGGCCAAAATGGCCGACCTTAATATCTCCTATCATATGCCACCTATTGTATTGGAAGGGCATTATAATATTACCACTCAAATTCCAGTATTATATATAATAGAAACTATTGGTAAAAAACTCCCGCAATTAATTAATAAAAAAGCACCATAAAACACTGTGTTTTTTGAGTGTAACATATTCCAATTCACGATTTTTGTTATATCGTGACTTCTCTTTTCTTTTTGCTAGAATCCAATCTCAACCGGCTACGAATATTAATAATAAGCCAATAACGCTCTGTTTATCTTACGCTCAGTACCCGCGACAGGAGATTAATAATGGCAATAGATTACGCACTGACCGCTCAGGAAATTATCCAATATATTGGCGGTGATAATAATGTGATTAATGTCACACATTGTGCGACCCGTTTACGGTTTATATTGAAAGACAATAAAATTGTCGACAAAGAACGTTTAAATCGTGTTAAAGGGGTCATCACCGTTATTGAAGCGGGTGGGCAAATGCAAGTGGTGATCGGTAATCATGTCGGCGATGCTTATAAACATGTCATCAGCTTGATTAATGTCGATGAAAGTGCCCCGGTTGCTGCACCCAAGGTCGGTATTGTTAGCCGTTTGATGGATATTATCTCCAGCATCTTCGCCCCATTCCTTTACCCGTTAGCCGCCTGCGGTATTTTACAGGGGATTATTTCATTTCTTGCCGCCATTGGCTGGATGGATGCGGCGAGCGGCACCTACCGTATTCTGAATTTTGTTTCCTGGACCGGTTTTACCTTCCTGCCCGTGCTGGTGGCCTTTACCGCTGCCAAAAAATTTAATGTTAATCCTTTCACCGCAGTCATTACCGCTTGTGCCCTGATCAGTCCTGATTATATGAATATGCTGACAGCCAATAAAATTACTACGCTGAATTCGGCCGATCCAGCCGTTCAGCAGCTAATGCAAGAAGCACTGAATAATCCGCAAGTGGCCCATATTTTAAACACTATCGCTGGTATTCCCTTATCATCGCCAACCTTGGATTTCTTCGGTATTCCCGTGCAATACCTGAGCTATACCGCCTCGGTTATTCCGATTATTTTGATGGTATGGGCCATGTCTTACGTGCAGCGCTTCTTTGAGCGGATCCTGCCAATGGTGGTGCGCAATCTATTCACCCCAATGTTCTGTATTGCCATCATGGTGCCACTAACGTTATTGGTGTTCGGCCCGGTGGGTAATCTGATCGGCGGTGCGATTGGTGGTGTTTATAACTCTCTTTATAACCTTAGCCCGGCAGTGGCTGGGTTTATGGTCGGCGCTTTCTGGCAGCCGCTGGTCACACTGGGTGTGCATTGGGGGATCACGCCTGTTACCGTTGGTAACTATGCGACGCTGGGTTATGACACCTTTACTGGCTTACAAGCTTCCGCTGTCTTTGCCATGGCGGGCACCATGTTTGGCGTTTACTTAAAAACCCGCAATAGTGAGATGAAGGGTATTTCACTGTCGGCCGGTATCACCGCGTTGTTCGGTATTACCGAACCGGCAATTTATGGTGTGGCACTACGCCTAAAAAAACCGTTCTTATGCAGTTGTGCTGCTGGCGGAATTGGCGGTGCTATCGCAGGGGCATCTAATGCGGTGTCATGGAGTTACTGCTTACCGGGTATTGCGGTATTACCGGTCTTTTTCAAAGAGGGCCATATGGCGCAGTTCCTTGGTTTCTTGCTGTCGATCACGGTAGCGTTCGTGTTGGGCGCACTTTTCACTTGGTTGGTTGGGTTTACTGATGAGCCTGAAAGTGTGCAACAGCAAAACAGCGCTAAAGCATCTGGCGCGCCGATTACTCAGGCGCAAATGAATCGGGGTTAACCGTTTAAATATTCAGGTGGGCCATCCCGCCATTGATTTTCATTTCAAGGGCCTACAGTTGCCCACAGTATTAAGGGAGAAAATAATGAGCCACAAACAATTACCGAAAGATTTCTTATGGGGCGGCGCAGTTGCAGCACACCAGGTTGAAGGCGGCTGGGATAAAGACGGCAAGGGTGTGAGTATCGCCGATGTATTGTCGGGTGGTGCGCATGGAATTGACCGGGTGATGACTGATGGCGTACAGGACGGCTACCGTTATCCTAACCATGAAGCGGTTGATTTTTATGGCCATTACAAACAAGACATTGCGCTGTTTGCTGAGATGGGCTTCAAATGTTTCCGTACTTCTATTGCCTGGACGCGTATCTTCCCGAATGGCGATGAGCAGCAACCCAATGAGGCCGGGTTACAATTTTACGATGATATGTTTGATGAGTTACTGAAACACGGTATCGAACCGGTCATTACTTTATCTCATTTCGAAATGCCCTGGCATCTGGTGAAAGAATACGGTGGTTGGAAAAACCGTCAGGTGGTCGATTTCTTCGTGAAGTTCAGTGAAGTGGTGATGGCGCGTTATAAAAGCAAAGTTAAATACTGGATGACCTTTAACGAGATCAATAATCAGCGCAACTGGAAGTATCCGTTATTTGGTTATTGCTGTTCGGGCGTAGTGTTTACTGAGCAAGAAAATCCAGAGGAAACGCTGTACCAAGTGCTGCATCATCAGTTTGTTGCCAGTGCTAAGGTCGTCAAGCTTGGTCATGCCATTAATCCTGAGTTCAAAATTGGTTGTATGGTGGCGATGGTGCCGTTGTATCCATTCTCCTGCCATCCTGATGACATGATGTATTCAGTAGAAGCTATGCGTGAGCGTTATCTGTTTGGTGACGTCCATATGCGCGGTTACTATCCTTCCTATATTCTAAATGAGTGGGAACGTCGCGGATTCACCATCAAAATGGAAGAGGGTGATCTTGATACTCTGCGTGATGGCTGTGCTGATTATATGGGGCTGAGTTATTACATGAGTAATGCCGTTTCTGCTACTAACCCTGGCAGCGGTAATTCACTTTCTGGCTTTGAAGGCAGCGTGCCAAATCCACACGTTAAAGCGTCAGACTGGGGATGGCAGATTGACCCTGTCGGCTTACGTTATTCACTGAGCGTATTGTACGAGCGCTATCAAAAGCCGCTGTTTATTGTTGAAAATGGTTTTGGCGCGATCGACAAAGTGGCTGCCGACGGTATGGTCCACGATGATTACCGCATTGCTTACCTCAAAGCCCACATTGAGCAAATGAAAAAAGCGGTATTTGAAGATGGTGTTGATTTAATGGGCTATACCCCATGGGGCTGTATTGATTGTGTATCATTCACTACGGGTGAATATAGCAAACGTTATGGCTTTATCTACGTGGATAAAAATGATGATGGCACTGGTACTATGGCGCGTTCACGCAAATTAAGTTTTGACTGGTATAAGCAAGTGATTGCCAGCAATGGTGAAGTGCTCTAAACCCGCGATAACCCCGTAATGTTGGAAAGGCTGATTATAATTTTGGCCTTTCCATTAATTTCCCCTCGCCCCATTTTACCCATCACTTCAGGTGAACAAACGCAGTTTGTTACATTTCTGGTTGATTAAAAAATATATTTAAATTCAGTTAATTAGAGCTTATTCCTCCTGTCTGTAGGATGTGGCTGACATATCCTTAAAAAAAGCTGGGTTATTCTCTTACCCTAAGCGATAACATCATTCTTTGCATGGGATATTCGTCAGGGTTAATTCAGTTTTTTTGTGTAAAAAGGATTAGAAATGAAAGGGCAGTTATTAGTTGCAGCGCTGTTGGCCGCCAGTTTTTCAGTCTGTGCGGCGGAACATGCTCATTGGGGATATGAAGGTCAGGAAGATCCTGCCCATTGGGGAAAGCTCTCACCGGATTTCTCACTGTGCGAAACAGGTAAAAATCAGTCGCCGGTTAATATTCACGGAGCATTGAAAACCCATCACAGTCAACTCGAGTTGGCTTTCCAACCAGGTAAACAGCAAATCGTGAATAACGGCCATACGATTCAGGTGAATGTCAGCACTGGCAATACCCTGAAACTGGACGGCGATACTTTCACATTACAGCAATTCCATTTCCATACCCCAAGTGAAAATGAGATTGATGGCAAACAGTTTCCGTTAGAAGCTCATTTTGTTTATAAAGATAAAGATGGGGCACTGGCTGTGCTCGCACTCATGTTCCAGCAGGGGGATGCAAATCCACAACTGGCACAGGCTTGGCAGCAAATGCCAACGGCGATTGACCAAATGGCGATATTAAATAAGCCTCTTGATATCAAAGCATTGCTACCCAAAAAGTTTGATTTTTATCGCTTTAGTGGCTCACTAACCACACCACCTTGCTCTGAAGGTGTCAGTTGGATGGTGCTTGAGCAGCCTGCGAGCGCTTCTGCTGAACAAATTAATCAATTCCGCTCTGTGGTTCATCATACGAATAATCGCCCTGTACAGCCACTTAATGGCCGAGTCATTATCGATTAAAACTACGTATGAGTCGCACTATCCTGTCTTCTGGCAGGTAGTGCGCGTGGCTTTTTGCCGTCTGGTTATTTTACACCATAGCCACATCAGTCAAATCCCACAAACAAAAAAACCAACCCTAACGGATTGGTTTTCTTAAGGTATTTTGGTCGGCATGAGAGGATTTGAACCTCCGACCCCCGACACCCCATGACGGTGCGCTACCAAGCTGCGCTACATGCCGATGCTATGACGGTTATACTACATTTTACCGTTATTAATGCAAGACTTGGCAAAACGTTCGCTTGTTTTTTGAGCGCACCAATGCCTGTTTTTAGAGCTAGTTCGCAATAAAACGTTTTATATCCGTCAACACTTGCAGCAGTAATGGAAGCTGAGGCTTTTCATTTTTGATTTCATTGCCTTGCTCATCATAGGTGCGGTATTCACCGTTATTATCTAATACAACGGTTTGTGTTGGCGTAGTAATAACTAACATGCCATTGTCACCGGTTGCCACCCAGTTATTATTGCGCTGTGCGGCGAATAAATCTTCCCCTTGCGAATAATCCTCAGGCGCTGTTTTGACGTGTAACAAACGTTGCATTAGCGTTGTCATGATATCTTCATGGTTGGTCAGTTTATTCACGGCCTGCGCTGGCGTGCCTGGCCAATGAACCACTAATGGCACTTGCAGTTGTTGGCGATTAAAGCTGCTGCTTGCACCCCAGGTATCATTGCCGCTGTCATTAAATTCAACACCATGGGCTGCAGTAATAATAACTACGGTTTTATCGAGCTGACCGCGCTGTTTCAGCGTATCCAGAATAGTCGCAATCTGTTGATCTACATCTTTTGCGCCTGCCTGGTAGTGACGGATAAAGTCAGTCGGTAACGCAACCTTCTGCCCGATTACCGGGTCTTGTGCTTCAACTGCCCCGTTGAGGTTAATGTATGAGAACCATGGTGCATTATTGTTGAGCGTGGACAGCCATTGCTGCCACTGTGCCGTGGTTTCGCTATCCGGTTGCACTGCGGGAGTTGGTAATGTGAAATCAGCTAACAGTGCCTGGCGGTAGAGTGGTGACTCAAAACCATCGGATGAGAACAGACCAAACTGATAACCCTGCGCGCTTAATGCTGTAACAAACGCTGAGGGTTCGCGCGCGGAGAGAATACCGTCTAAATAAGTAGGCGAAATGCCATAAAACAGGCCAAATAAGCCCGTATCCTGACGGTTGCCTGAACTGTAGTGGCTGTCAAACTGAATGTTGGAACGGCCAAATTCGGCCAGGGTAGGCATGTCTTTTTGCAGGCTACTGGCACGAATACCATCAACCACAATAAGCAACAAATTATAACCACTGCCTTTATCGCTGAAGGTAATTGGGTTGAGTGGATATTCAACCGCCAGTGCATCTGGATTACCTTGTTCCACCAAGCGACGCTGATATTCCTGCTGATCGAGCAGGCCGTGTTTCTCAAGGAACTTACGGGCGGTCATCGGGTAAGAGAGTGGCAGGTTTGCGCGTTGCATACTGATTGGGCGATAAAAATTGGCATCGGCCCAAATATAAATCAGATGAGAGGCAAAGAACGCAGAAATAAACACCGCCACCAACGGCTTAACAAAGCGTTGCCGGTTAAGGCTGCGTAGTTTTTGCCAGGCCCAAGTGCCGAAAAGCATCTCGACCAGGAAAATGACAGGCACGGCAATAAACATTAATTGCCAATCACGCGCCAGCTCGGTCTGGTCTGGGTTAACCACCAATTCCCATACCACCGAGTTAAGGTGTAAATGGAAACGGGTGAAAACTTCGGTATCAACCAACAGCAGAGTCAGGCCGGCAGTGGCAAAGGCGGCGGAAAGGAAACGGAGTAGTCGCTGCGACATCACCACAAAGGTGAGTGGGAAGATCACCAACAAATAAGCAGCAAAAACGATAAAACTAAAGTGCCCGAGCCAACTGACGAGGGCATAGATACGGCCAACCAGCGATGAGGGCCAATCGGAGACAAACAGATAGCGGCTACCCAGCACCAGGCTAAACAGGATATTAAACAGGGCGAACCAGTGCCCCCAGCTGATCATCTGGGAGACTTTTTCACGATAGCGCTGACGATTTGTCACCATATTGAGATTGCAGTCTTGGCCGATAAATTAATGAGCTTTATCTTCACTTATCGAAGCTTGAAGAGCTTCAGCGAAAGAACGTGCCAATACTTTGCGCTGCGCTGGGGCCACGCTAGTATTGATCAAATTTGTTACCATATTCCCCAACACCATCAAAGAAAGATTGGTGGGAGTACGGTTTTTTTCCATTACGCTGACCAATTCTGACAGCAGTTTTTCGACTTGTTCGTCGCTATAACGGGATGATTGTGCCATAAAAAGTGTGCTCAATACCTGACAAAGTCCCACATCTTACCGTATAGAGACACGCTTTTCCGCTATTTTATAGCATTAAGAATCATTAGCCATTAATTGAGGGGCGCGAATGCTTTAGGGTTGCAGCTCTCAGGCATCAGTGATTGAATACGCCCCTAGCCAAAAGGAGTATTTATCATGAGTCTGGATATTGACCAGATAGCCTTACATCAGCTTATCAAGCGTGATGAACAAACGCTTGATGTGGTGTTGCGCGATTCTCTGTTACCTGCCAATGCTGTAGTTGAAGAAATGATGGCCGAACTGCATCGTGTTTACAGCGCCAAAAGCAAAGCTTACGGGCTGTTTAATGAGCAGAGCGAGCTGGCTGAAGCGCTGAAACGAAGCCGTAAGGGTGATGAAGACTTCCTCAGTTTTAGCCGTGCTGCCACCGGGCGTTTACGTGATGAGTTAGCCAAATATCCGTTTGCCGAAGGCGGTGTGGTGCTGTTTTGCCAATATCGTTATCTGGCGGTGGAGTATCTGCTTATCTCGGTACTGAGCAGTTGTAATAGTATGCGAGTGAATGAGCAACTTGATCTCAGTACCACTCATTATCTCGATATTAACCGTGCTGATATTGTCGCCCGTATCGATTTAACCGAATGGGAAAATAATCCAGAATCCACGCGTTACCTTACGTTCTTGAAAGGGCGGGTAGGGCGCAAAGTGTCCGACTTCTTTATGGATTTCCTCTCTGCAGCAGAGGGGCTGGACACCAAAGCACAAAATCGGGGCTTATTACAGGCGGTTGATGATTACTGCGCGGATGCTGAACTTGGCAAAAATGAGCGCCAGGCATACCGTCAGCAGGTTTATAGCTATTGTAATGAGCAGTTACAAGCCGGTGAAGAGATTGCGTTGCAGGCGCTTTCTCAAGAGCTACCAACGCTGGGTGAGAAAGATTTTCAGCAATTCTCGGCTGAACAGGGTTATGCGTTAGAAGAGAGTTTCCCAGCAGATCGCGGTACTTTGCGCCAGTTAACCAAATTTGCTGGCAGTGGGGGTGGGTTGAGTATCAATTTTGATGCATTGTTGCTGGGTGAGCGTATTTTTTGGGATGCCGCGACAGATACGTTGACTATTAAAGGCACTCCACCCAATCTGCGTGATCAGTTACAGCGTAATTCAGGCAAAAAGTAACGGTTACCACCGTGACGATAGCCAATAAAAAACGCCGCATAAGCGGCGTTTTTTATTTCGGCGTCCCGAATATCGAAAGCGACGCGATTAAACGCGAACGAAGTCGATATGAGTCAGTTTTGGCTTGAAAGCGTGACGCTGAACAGCCTGTACTTTAACTTTGGTTTCTTTACCGTCAACAACCAGAGTCAGTACGGAATCATAAAAGCCCGGTTTCAATTCAAGGTTCTTGGTGGTGTCATGGTCAAGAGCAATAGAGATAGCTGCTTCAGAACCACCGTAAATGATTGCCGGAAATTTATTTGCTGCACGCAGGCGGCGGCTCGCACCCTTACCCTGGTCGTTACGTACTTCTACATTGATAGTGGTCATTTTGTTTTCTCTTAAAGAAAATTTACCCTGCTACAGGCGACCCAGCAACAGGTTCGATACTCGGCTTTGATTGGGTAAACCCAGAGCAAAGCGGGCGGCATTCTAGCGAAATATCGACCAGACAGCAAATAAAACTGCGAAAATCTCAGGCTAAATGCGGCTCAGGCAAGGGAGTCAGCCCGCCGGAAACGGCCCTGATAATCAAATATCTTTTCTCTAATTTGCCACCATTGCCCACGACGGCGGGCCACGACAAAATCGGGATAACGTAACAGGGCTTGTTGCGCGATGATATCGGCCGCCGTTTGCCATTTCAGCGCCACACCGGGTGCCCGTTGGTGTGGACGCAGGAAAATTTGTTCAAATGCCATACGTTGCGCGGCGGTGGTTAAGCGAAAACGTTCGCTGGTATTAGTGCCGTCTTCGTCGTAGTAGGTGATTTTCAGCCACTCACCCTTTGCGTCATGGCCCGTCTCCAGACTCATACCGCCACAACGCAGCACCAGGGCATCTTTTAATTTTAACGCGGCTTTCAGCATATCATCGGGATCGACCAGAACCTCCTGGCACTGGTGACAAAGGCGGGCGGCAATGTCATTTTCCGCCCCACAATGCGGGCAGCACTTAAAGCGAAAGCGATAATCACATTGCGCCCGCACGCCTTGTTGGTCCTCAAACCACCCCTGACAGCGGCGACCATAGTGTTCAATAATGTCACCCGACTCGGTACATTTTCCCCAGAAGATATTGGCAAAGCCGCAATCTGGGCAAAATACCTGAACCGGCTGACTGCCACTATGCGGCTTGCTGGTACCCACTTCAGGGGTAAAAAGGTCATGGGGATTGCCAGCGTAATCCAGAATCAGGCAATCTTCTTTACCCGGTGATAACCGCAAACCTCGGCCGACTATCTGTTGATACAAACTGACCGATTCCGTGGGGCGAAGAATGGCAATCAGATCAACATGGGGGGCATCAAAGCCAGTGGTTAACACCGCCACATTAACCAAATAGCGCAGTTGCTGCTGCTTAAAGGCAGTGATTAACGCATCGCGCTCATTAGGCGGGGTAGTGGCGCTCACCAGTGCAGCCTCGTCTTTTGGCAGCAAGCCATACACCTCTTTGGCGTGTTCAACTGTCGCGGCAAAAATCATTACCCCGCGACGTTGAGCGGCATATTCAATTATCTGGTTAACAATATGCGGAGTAATTCGTTGCTGCTGCTTAAGTTCACGGTCTAAATCTGCTTCTCGGAACAGGCCGCTACTGTTGCTGGTCAGGCGACTGAAATCATACTGTACCACGGGCATATCCAACCGCTCTGGGGGGACCAGAAAACCGTGCTTGATCATGTAGCGCAAGGGTAATTCATAAATACAATCGCGAAAAAGGGACTTTTCATCACCACGGGTAATACCGTGATAATGGAATTGATAAATCCAGCCTTTTCCCAATCGGTAAGGTGTGGCGGTCAATCCCAGCAAGCGCAGTCGGGGGTTGGTGGTACGTAAATGCTGAATAATTTGCTGATACTGGCTGTCATCGTCATCACTGATACGATGGCATTCATCAATAATCAGTAGTGAAAAGGCACTATCAAACAGGGGCAGGTTTCGTGCCACTGACTGCACACTGCCAAACACTACTTTTCCTGCGCTTTGGCGTTGCTGCAAGCCAGCGGCGAAAATATCAGCCTCTAAATCGTAGGCGCAATATTTGGCGTGATTCTGTGCTACCAACTCTTTGACATGAGCCAGCACCAGAACGCGCCCGCGAGCCAGTTTCGCCAATTCGGCGATCACCAGACTTTTGCCTGCCCCGGTGGGTAGAACAATCAACGCAGGCTCACTGTGGCGGCGAAAATGGGCAAGAGTGGCATCGACAGCCTCTTGCTGATAGGGGCGCAGTGTAAATGCCATTAGTGCACCAGCCCGATGGTTTTCAACCCATTCTCCCCGCAACCCTTTTCCGCGCGTATGCGTGACATTTCTCTCTCTTTATAATGAAAAACTTTTGACTATTATGCCTGTCGGAGGCTGTTGGCGCGAGGCCCCAAGTTAGCACTGATGGGGTGGCGTGATAGACGCGGCGCACTCTGGGGGTAAGTTGTTTCTCAATAACAACTTTTTACGTAACTGTTCCTAGGATGATATGGCAACCGCCGCTATACTGATGAATCTGGTAGGCAGCAAATGATTTTCTCCCAACTGCTTCATTCATTTCACACCGTATCATGAGCATCCTGCTGTCGTTGGCGGGTGTGATTGCGGGTATCGTGCCCGTCAGCGGTACGACAAGACAACAGGCAAAGTAGATTCAATGCGATTGGACAAGTTTTTATCTCAGCAATTAGGTGTCAGCCGGGCGTTAGTCGCGCGCGAGCTGCGGGCAAAACGAGTCACTATTGATGGCGAAGTGGTCAAAAGTGGTGCGATTAAGCTGACACCGGAACAAGACGTGAGATTTGATGGCAACCCATTACAACAAACCGTTGGCCCACGTTATTTCATGCTGAACAAACCGCAGGGTTATGTGTGTTCGACAGAAGACCCAGATCACCCGACCGTGCTGTATTTCCTTGATGAGCCAGTGGCATACAAACTCCATGCCGCCGGGCGTTTGGACATCGATACCACCGGATTGGTACTGATGACCGACGATGGTCAGTGGTCGCATCGGATCACCTCACCGCGCCATCATTGTGAAAAGACCTATCTGGTGACGCTGGAACACCCATTGGCTGATGATACCGCGCAACAATTTACTGATGGTGTACAGTTGCATAATGAAAAATCTCTCACCAAACCGGCTCAACTTGAGGTTATAGAGCCTCAGTTGGTGCGTTTAACCCTCAGTGAAGGGCGTTATCATCAGGTAAAACGGATGTTCGCGGCGGTGGGAAATCGGGTTATAGAGCTGCATCGTGAGCGAATTGGCGACATTAAACTTGATGACGATTTGGCGCCAGGCGAGTACCGCCCGTTAACCACAGAAGAGATTGCCAGTGTCGGCGCGCCTCATCTGTAATTGATTTTCTATTACAGCGCGGGCTGTCTTGCCGTTGATATTACACTAAATAATTCGAGTTGCAGGAAGGCGGCAAGCGATAGAGTCCCGATGAGTTGACGGGAGTCAATGATTCGGGTGAAAGAGCGTAGCCAACGCACATGCGGCTTGAAGTATGACGGGTATAACCCGCGGTAGGTTATTGAAGGAGTTGTTGAACGTGCATGCCAGTACCCAAAATGAAGAGAAGAACCGGACATCCCACGTTGGCTTGATCTTTATCCTCGGTTTGTTATCGATGCTGATGCCTTTGGCAATTGATATGTATCTGCCGAGTATGCCGATTATTGCACAGGAGTTTGGCGTAGAGAGTGGTGCGGTGCAGATGACTCTAAGCGCCTATGTGCTGGGGTTTGCCATCGGACAAATGTTCTATGGGCCAATGGCTGATAGCCTCGGGCGCAAGCCGGTTATCTTTTGGGGTACGCTAATATTTGCGCTCGCGGGTATGGCTTGTGCCATGGCGCAATCAATCGAACAACTGATTAACTTGCGTTTCCTGCATGGTTTGTCTGCCGCCGCCGCGAGTGTGGTGATTAATGCATTGATGCGCGATATGTTCACTAAAGATGACTTCTCTCGCATGATGTCTTTTGTAGTGTTGGTGATGACCATCGCACCCTTGCTGGCACCGATTATCGGTGGTGCATTGTTGGTATGGTTTAGCTGGCACGCCATCTTCTGGACCATGGCGGGTGCTGCATTGGTCGGCGCGATTTTGGTTGCACTGTTTATTAAAGAAAGCTTGCCGCGAGAGAAACGGCAACGATTCCATTTGCGCACCACTATTGGCAATTTTGCCACGTTATTCCGCCATAAGCGGGTACTGAGCTATATGTTAGCGAGCGGTTTCTCTTTTGCTGGGATGTTCTCATTCCTCAGTGCCGGTCCCTTTGTTTATATCGATTTAAACGGCGTTTCTCCACAAAACTTTGGCTATTATTTTGCGCTGAATATTGTCTTCTTGTTCTTGATGACCTTGATTAATAGCCGCAATGTACGCCGCTTCGGAGCGCTTAAAATGTTCCGATTTGGCATGCTAGTGCAATTTGTTATGGGGATCTGGTTGCTGGTGGTTTGCGCCACTGGGATGGGGTTCTGGGCGTTGGTATTGGGTGTAGCGGCTTATGTCGGTTGCATCGCCATGATCACCTCGAATGCGATGGCGGTTATTTTGGATGATTTCCCACATATGGCCGGTACTGCGTCTTCTCTGGCAGGGACCCTACGCTTTGGTATTGGTGCGGTGGTAGGAACGCTGTTGTCGATGGCGCCATCCCGCAGTGCCTGGCCAATGGTAAGCTCAATGGCATTTTGTATAATTGTGGCCATGTTGTTGTATCTTTATGCCAGTCGCCCACATAAGGATGCGGTGAAATAACTATCGTCGTAATAACTATCGCCGTAATCCTTATCAAGGCTAAGTTGCTGGGGCTTATCAGTTAATGGTTATTGCAAGAAGGTGAGGGGGCGTCTTAGGGCGTTCCCTTCACTGACATTATTTATCCTCAATGTACTCATTATTTATTTATTCAATTATTTTCCTCGTCGACTCATTTATTCCCGTCAATATCGCCCGAATTGCCACTTAAAAATGCGCGGTTCTTGCGTTCAATCAATATAATAAGCATGCATATCATTATTTATTGCATAGTTATGATTGGCACCATATTGTTAACTTTTTGAGCGAACATATAAAAAATCGCAAATTGTTATTGAAGCGTTTTTATCAGATATTTCTGTCAGTCGAATAGTTACGTATGTTAGTAAATTTATATATTTATCAATTGATTAATTTCATTTTGAGCTATAGAGATAACATGTGATTGTTCATCAAATGTAAAAATTTCGCGAGCAATAAGTAATGGGTTTGCAAGAAAAATGGTTGAGATGGTCGCCATAAAGGTATAAATATAACGAAAAATGGGATCTAAATCTCAAACCGGTGGTTTCAGTCTGGATATGCAGGGCTGACACACGATTAAAAAAACAACACAAAAATGGCTTTGTTGGTTTTAAGTTTCTAAATTGTTATCAATGTTGTGTTTTGATGAGGGGTGAATCAGGCACAATGCCAACTTAGCGGCTATAACTTTAGTGAGTGTGAGTCATTGTGGTGCTTTTGTAATTTTTGAGTTTTTATTTTTACTAGGAAAAACACGTGAATAATATCCAACTTTCGGTAGTACATCGTCTGCCGCAAAGTTACCGTTGGTTATCAGGTTTTATCGGGGTCAAAGTTGAACCGATACCACTGACGGCGATAGACGATAGCAATAATGATCTTATGGGGCTGAAGTTACTCAGCCACGATGGCAGCCATGCGCAGATTATCATGCAGCGGCTCCACCTCTCTCTACAAGAGATACAAGTGGATTCCGCGATAGTCGAATGGGAAGGCGAGCCTTGTCTATTTGTTCACACTCAGGATGAGAGTGCTACTATGTGTCGCCTGAAAGATGTCGGTGTCGCCATTGCCGAAACCCTGACCGCCTTGTACCCCTTCTAATTAGCTATTGCGCGTTGGTCGGTGTCATGGCGCTTGGGTATGCCCCGCACCAGACCTCAATCTGACGTATCCGCAAATTGTAGCAACTGCTGTGTATACTGCTGCTGGGGCGCGGCAAATATGGCCTGACAGTCACCTTGTTCTACTACCTCGCCTTGTCTTAATACAATCACCTGATGGCAGAGTGATCGCACTACCTGTAAGTCATGACTGATAAACAGATAGCTGAGCTGATAACGCTGCTGAAGGGATTTCAGCAAAGCCAGAATTTGGGCCTGTACCGACTTATCCAATGAAGAGGTCGGTTCATCAAGAATCAGTAACTGCGGTTGCAAGATCAACGCACGGGCAATGGCAATGCGCTGGCGCTGGCCACCAGAAAACTCGGTTGGATAACGATAACGGGTGACCGGATCTAATCCCACTTCTTCCATCGCTTTAATCACCCGTTGTTCACGATGTACCGCACTGAGTCTTTGATGAACTTCCAGCCCTTCGGCGATTATCTGCTGCACATTCAGGCGTGGGTTTAGCGCTGAGTAGGGATCCTGGAATACCACCTGAATTCGGCTGCGATAGGGCAGCATCTGTTTAGGGGTAAACTTGTGTAATGGCTGCCCGCTAAACCAAATCTCACCTTTTGAGGGTAACAAGCGCAGCAATGCCAGCCCTGAGGTGCTTTTCCCTGAGCCTGATTCACCCACCAAACCAAGGCTCTCACCGGGATTCAGGGTGAAATTAAGATCGTGCAAAGCATAATGGTAATCAACGGTACGTCGTAATAAACCACGTTTAATAGGAAACGCCACCTGTAGACCTTTTACTTCAAGCAGGGGTTTTAGACCCGGCGTGAGGGGCTGTGGGTCACCTTGTGGTTCGGCGTCTAATAATTGGCGGGTGTAGGGGTGCTGTGGGGTACTAAACAGCGCCTGACGGCCATTCTGCTCCACCTTGCGGCCTTCGCGCATCACTGCCACGTTATCCGCCAACCGGCGCACGATATTCAGGTTATGGGTGATAAATAGCAAGCTCATGCCCATCTCTTGCTTTAACTCTTTCAGCAAACTCAAAATCTGGGCTTGCACCGAAACATCCAGCGCAGTGGTAGGTTCATCGGCAATCAGTAATTTAGGTTGGGTCAATACCGCCATCGCAATCATCACCCGCTGGCGTTCTCCGCCGGAAAGTTGATGAGGGAAATCGCCCAAACGCCCTTTGGCATTACGAATACCTACCCGGTCGAGACATTGAATAATCTCAACTCTGGCCGCCTCCCGGCGCATACCGCGGTGCAGTGACAACACTTCTGCCAACTGTTTTTCAATGGTATGCAGTGGGTTGAGTGACACCATAGGTTCTTGGAAAATCATTGAAATCTGATTGCCGCGCACTTTTCGCAGCGTCGGTTCATCGGCATGCAGCAGAGATTGCCCGGCAAACAGAATATCACCGCCCGGGTAGACCACCGGTGGTGAAGGCAGTAAACGCAATATTGATAAAGCGGTGACACTCTTGCCCGAACCCGATTCCCCGACCAGTGCCAGTGTCTCACCGGCATTGATTTGCAATGACAGCTCGCTGACCACCTCGCGATCAATATTCGCCTGGCGAAATGCAACACTGAGATTTTGAATATCCAGAAGTGGTGAAGTCGCCATATCAGTACACCTTACTTGGGTCAAAGGCGTCACGTACTGCTTCGCCGATAAAGATCAACAGAGATAACAGCACTGCCAATACCAGGAATGCGGTGATGCCAAGCCAGGGAGCCTGAAGGTTATTTTTACCTTCTAATAACAGACCGCCTAATGACGGTGACCCCATCGGCAGGCCAAAACCGAGAAAATCCAGTGAGGTTAGTGTGGTTATCGAACCGCACAGGATAAAGGGCAGGAAGGTTAGTGTTGCCACCATGGCATTGGGCAACATATGGCGCGACATAATGACTCGATCACCTACTCCCATAGCTCGTGCTGCACGGATATAGTCATAATTTCGGGTACGTAGAAATTCTGCTCGCACCACACCCACTAATCCCATCCAGCCAAACAGCACGGTGATGGCTAACAGCCACCAGAAGTTGGGTTGGACGATGCTGGACAGTAGAATCACTAAAAATAGTGTCGGCATCCCCGACCACACCTCGATAAATCGTTGCCCCCACAAGTCAATTTTGCCGCCGTAATAACCTTGTACCGCGCCAGCACAGATACCAATTACGCTGGAGAACAGGGTTAATGTCAGGCCGAATAACAGCGAGATACGGAAACCATAGATGACTTTGGCTAAGACATCGCCGCCAGTACTGTCGGTGCCCAGCAAGTTGGTCCGGCTAGGTGGCGAAGGGAAAGGGACATCAGTCGCAAAATTGATGGTGTTATTGCTAAAACGTATGGGTGCCCAGATGGCCCAGCCATTGTCATTAATCCGGCCAATCACATAAGGGTCTTGATAATCTGCCGCCGTGGTTAAAATCCCACCAAAAGTGGATTCGCTGTAATTAACCATAAAAGGCATATAAATTCGGCCCTGATAGTTCACCAGCAGCGGTTTGTCATTGGCGATCAGTTCGGCAAACAGACTGATAATAAACAGTGTCAGGAAGATCCACAGTGACCAGTAGCCACGGCGATTATTGCGAAAACGCGCCCAGCGGGCCTGATTAATAGCACTTAGCCGTATCATTATTGGCGGCCCTCAAAATCAATCCGTGGATCAACCAGGGTGTAGGTGATATCACTGAGGATATTCAGCAGTAAACCAATCAGGGTGAAAATATAAAGAGTGCCAAACATTACTGGGTAATCACGCTGCAAAGTGGCGTCATAACCCAATAGCCCTAAACCATTGAGTGAAAACATCACTTCAATCAACAGCGACCCGGTGAAAAACATGCTGATAAAGGTGGCAGGGAAGCCAGCGATAACCAACAACATGGCGTTGCGAAAGACATGGCGATACAGAATTTTTTCTTCGGGTAACCCTTTAGCGCGCGCAGTCACCACATATTGCTTGCGGATTTCGTCAAGGAACGAGTTCTTGGTCAGCATCGTCAGCGTGGCGAAGCCGCCAATGACGGTAGCCAATACCGGTAAAGTGATATGCCACAAATAGTCGGTTATTTTGCCGTACCACGGCAGGGTATCAAAGTTACTGGAAACCAGCCCCCGTAGTGGGAATAGATCGAAATAACTGCCGCCGGAAAACAACACCACCAGTAAAATCGCAAACAGAAACGAAGGAATGGCATACCCGATTATAATGAGAGTACTGCTCCAGGTATCAAAAGCTGATCCATTGCGCACCGCCTTTTTAATGCCTAATGGAATAGAAACCAGATAAATAATCAGCGTGCTCCATAGCCCAAGTGAAATAGAGACCGGCAGGCTATGTTTCACTAACGACATTACCGATTCACCCCGGAACAGGCTGTCGCCAAAATCAAAGCGGACATAGCTCCATAGCATATCGAAATAGCGCTGGTGCAGCGGCTTGTCAAAACCAAAGCGTTGTTTGATTTCGGCAATAACTTCTGGGTCTAACCCGCGTGAACCGCGATAGTTGCTATCACCCACTTGTGCCGCATTGAGGCCGACTTTAGCCCCCCCCAGCCCACCATCACCGCCACCGGCGGTAAATCCACTGGAGTGACCCAATTCAATATTGGCAATCGCCTGATCAACTGGCCCACCCGGTGCAATTTGCACAATAAAAAAGTTGATGGTAATGATTGCCCACAGCGTGGGAATAACCAGCAATAGTCGCCGTAATAGATATCCACCCACAGCAGCCCCCTAGTGACGTTCTGTTGGCAGACGAGCTGCCTTGTTGACATCAAACCACCAGCTATCAAACCCAAGCGAATAGGTGGGGCGGTCTGCCGGCATCGAGAATTTATCCCAATAGGCAAAGCGGGCATGGTTGGAGTACCACATCGGAATCATCAGATAGTTCCAGGTCAATACCCTATCAAGTGCCCGGCCAAGGGACTGTAATGCCTCTGGCTGATCCTGATGTTTGATAATCTCTGCGATCAATTGGTCAATAGCCGGATCTTTAATCCCGGAGGAGTTATAACTGGAATCGATATAAGCCGAGCTCCACCAAATTTGCAGATTTGGGCTAGGGTAGGGGAAGGCACTGTAAACCGTCGGGATCATATCGTAATCCCGACTGCGCAGGCGGTTAACAAACTGGGAGCTGTCAACCTCGCGGATATTCATGGTAATGCCCAAACGCTGCAAATTATGTTTAAACGGTTGAACATATTGGAAGTTACTGCCACTGAGTAACAGCAATTCAAAAACAAAAGGCTTACCGGTTTTGCTGTTAACCAATTGCTGATTTTTCACTTCCCAGCCTGCTTCGCTAAGCAATTCCCGTGCTTTTAACAGATTATCCCGTGAGTCGCCGCTACCATCAGTTTGTGGCGGCTGATAAATCTGTGTGAACACCTCTGGTGGTACTTTGCCCTTCAACGGACCCAGCCAAGCCAGTTCGGCACTATCTGGATAACCTTTTGCCGCATATTCAGTATTTTGGAAGAAACTATTGGTGCGTTGATAACTATTGAAATAGAAGGCTTTATTCATCCAGTCAAAGTCAAAAGCTAACGTCAGTGCCTGGCGAACTCGTCGATCGCTAAAAATCGGGCGCTGAACGTTAAATGCCAGCCATCGGGTATTTTGTGCTGAGTTGTCGACAATATCCTGCTTGGCGATATAATTTTTCGCAAAATTACCCCCGACATATTGTGTCGCCCAACTCTTCGGTGAGGTTTCCTCACGGAAATCGAATGCACCGGCTTTAAAGGCTTCCAATGCGACTTTATCATCCAGATAGTAGTCGTAGCGGATGGTATCAAAATTATATTGGCCACGGTTAACCGGCAGATTGGCTGCCCAGTAATCTCTCACCCGTTCATAGGTAATAAACTGGCCCATCTTATATTTGCCGATGCGATAAGGGCCGCTGCCAACGGGGGGCTTGCTCAGCGGATCACTCAGTTTATGGTTTTGCCAGAAATGAGCAGGCATCACCGGTAAGCCAAACAAACCTAACATTTTATCTTTATTCGGTTCCGGGAATTCAAAACGCATTGTCAGCCGGGAAATGGCTTTTACCTGTACGCCTTTATAAATAATGCGAAATTGTGGCACACCTTCGGTCATAAATTTATTGAAGGTGAAGGCGACATCCTGTGCGGTAATAGGGGTGTTATCATGAAAACGGGCACGTGGATTTATATCAACTTCAATCCAGTGTAAGTCAGGCGCAAAACGTGCGGACTCGGCAATTAATGGATAGTAGCTGCCAATCTCATCGTCCGAGGTACCAAATAGTGAGTCATACAGCCGTTCAGTGCGTATCGCCGGGTTACCGCGCAATGCATAACGGTTAAAGTTATCAAAGGTACCAATGGCCGATAGCGTGATATCCCCACCCTTCGGGGCGGCTGGATTGACGTAATCAAAATGGCTGAAATCGGATGAATACTTAGGTTCACCCAGTATGGCAAAAGAGACGCCTTCTTTGATGGTTTCAGCCTGTAGGCCAAAACTCAGGGCTGAAAGTACCAAGGCAGCAAATAGGCGTGGCAACATATTGGCGGTAAGCTCCTGCGTTTCATTCTGATAATAATAATCTTAAACGAAATTACCAGTTTGCAGGGGATTAAAGCAAACATTAAGCCAAATAACTTACTCGAATCAGCTCATTCGAGCTGTGTATGCGCAGTCAGGCCGCAACGTCAATTACTTTGAATATGTTTTTTTGTTACTATTTTTTATTATAAAATATGACGAGATCTTTAACAGATAATGGTTTGCTGAGTAAGTAACCTTGTAAGTAGTTTACGCCATGATGTGCCAAATACTGGAGCTGTTGCTCTGTTTCAACACCTTCAGCGACGGTTTCAATATTGAGTTTATTTGCCAGCATCAGTACTGCGTCTAATACCGGTGCTGCTACGGTATTAATGCCGATGGTGCTGACAAAACCACGATCAATTTTAATATAATCTAAAGTAAAACGTTCTAAATAGATCAGGGCGCTATGACCGGTACCAAAATCATCGACAGCAATTTGTATCCCCTGAGAACGCAGCCAGGCAAATTGTTTAATAGCGAGCTCTTCTTCAACCATACCACGCTCGGTAATCTCGAATACTGGTGCCAAGATATCCGTATTTAATTGCTTTAACATCTGAGAAACATCTTTGCGGAAGTTATCATCAGCAAGATGGACAGGGGAAATATTAAAGGCCAGTTTAGTCCCAGCCGGAAGGTGGTCTGCTATTAATTCACTGTCTTTGATGATTAACTCAAATAGATGCCGGGTTAATGGCTGAATCAGATGTTGAGCTTCCGCATAGGGAATAAAAAGATCCGGGGATATACGCCCTTCAATAGGATGTTCCCAACGAATAAGCGCTTCAAGGCCAGATAATGAACGATCATGTGAACGAAATACTGGTTGATATTCAACGAAGAATTCGCCGCGTCGAATACCGCGCAAAATTTCAGCTTCAGCACTCTGGCTGGCAATTAAAATATAATAAGCAAGGATTCCAACCAGACCGGCAAGTAATAGCCCTCCTAATAGGGTCATGCGAATGTCATCAGCTGTCAGGCTAGTATGATAAATCAATATTTTAATCGGGTAGCCCGGTAGCTGGATCTCACGAGAGGCGCGTGCCGGTAGCTGGCTGATAGGTAAGACTTTAGAGTCAAAAGTCGTTACCGCTAATTCATCAATAATAATGGCTAAGCCGTTGACTTGATTATCTGAATAATTCAGCAATAAATAAGGGTGTAAGGTTAATTCTAATGTCGCCAATACACCGGTATTGCCGCGCCCAGCTTCACGCAACCACACCCCGACCGCAGGTTTACTGGGCATCATGGGGGTGCCTTGCTGAATTTTAAAGTCCAACGGCTGATGTAAGTTTATTTTAGGATATAGCGCACTGACAGCGACTTGCATATCACCTGTTGCTGAAGAGCAATAAGCGATACTGTCTCTAACCAATAAAAATGCTCTGACACCATTAGTAAATGCAGCCCGATAGTGGAGTGCCGGGCTGGCTTGCTCACAACTTTTGTCACTTAGCGGGATAAGTTGAGACATAGTGGTAGTCAGTTCATTTAGAAACTGGGAGGCGTAGGAGATAATATGATCACTTTGTGTTGTTAATTTACGTTCACTACTGCGATAAAGTAATGACAAAGTAATAATGACAAAGCAAATAAAAAAACAGAGTGCGAGGATGACACTTTTTTTTACAAGATGGCGTCTGGATAAAATATTGCGGGAGAACGCACTGTTTGAACCCATGTTACGCCGCTCCTCAGCATGATCGATAAAGTGTTATGAGTATAAGTTAAGTTAGCAACGCAACGCTACCAGTTTGCCAATGCGCAGGGTTAACAGTAATTAGCCTATCCAATTGAATCTCTATTCAATATAAATAAAAGATGCGGTTTAAATGCATCAAATAACTGAAACAAGCAGCGTTCATTTATACCGATATATTTTTGGCAATATGCTTCGATAAAACAAATCCCCAGCTTATTAACACGACCTATATAATTTTATAAGGATAAATCGTTGGTAGAGATCTCTGATCGCCAGAAAAGTCTCAGCTAAGCGGGAATTATCTTACACAGAAAATTCTTGGATTTCGCGCCCTCCAGCCAAAAAAGGAGGTTTCCTACAAATTGACCGGAAATTGGGCTGGTAGCGGAAGGATAAGGAGGTATGTTCAGACAATAAAAAACGCTGCCAATGGCAGCGTTTTACAGTTTCGTTTGGTATCTCGGACAACAGGAATAAAAATCAGCTAACTGCGCGAACCGCTACTTAGGACACGACGGCCATCGCGATAACGCTTATTCCAATAATCTTCATTTAGGCTCGATATCGTCACACCGACACTGGTCGATGCATGCACAAATTTATCGTTACCTAAGTAGATACCTACATGGCGGCCAGTCGAACCTGCACGGAACAGCACCAAATCACCGGGGCGCAATTTAGTTCGTTGGATTGTTTTGCCAAGATCCTGCTGCTCAGAGGTTGAGCGTGGCAAATCCATACCAAATTGTTCACGGAAAGTGGTTTGTACAAATGCGGAGCAATCAATACCGCGTTTGCTGCTACCGCCTAAACGATAACGAACCCCTTTCCACCCTGCATACTGTTCTAAAATCTTCGACTTGACGTCAACGTTGCGTACCATCGCTTCGAATTCATCCTGAGAGGCTTGCAGTAAAAGCCCATCTTTGTCATTAACTGCACGCATCTCAGTTTGCGCATTATGTAAGTTCGAAGTCTGTGATGAACTACACGCGGATAACATTACCGCTGCTGCAACCGCAGGAATTACCCGCAGAATATATCTCATAATAGGTTGAGACTTGACCATTGTTGTTGTTTTCCCTTGCTGTCCTTACGACGGATGTCGCTACCAAAAAAACCAAACGAATCGAGATTATTGATTGAGATCCGATTAGACAATCACTTAACTGAATAACTGTGCTAGAACGCACAATATTAATCATGCAAGAGGCGAATGACCCAAATCCGAACACAAACGTTTTCGAGATTACCGTAATGATTAATAAAAGGCGAGACCTTTTACATCCATTATTATAGCTAAAGGTTATGTAACATAATGTAAAATTTCAGATTAAAAGTGGATAGCTGGATTTGTAGCCGTTTGGTAACAATAAATGAAGGAAAAGGTTAAGGTGAGAGAAAGGCAAAAAATGAACTTTTTTGCCTTAATATAAAGCCAATAACGCTATTGGCTTTTTGCCCCTGGTAGATTCCGGTTAATCACATCAATTATCTTGTCACTTAATGGCGTCAGCAATACCCAGCTTATCCCAACCAGCACTATCGACAGTGAGCCGACCGCAATGTCAGTAAACCAATGCGCGCCAATCATCACCCGTGGCATTGAAAAAATAACGACGATCAGTAGGGCGATGGCAAAAGCACCGCGGGAAAAATAGCGCAGCATAAAGCAGGCAAAGATCATCAGCATCATGCCATGGTCGCCAGGGAAACTATCACTGGAGGCATCTTTGGTTGGAATACCGGTTAATTCACTGACGCGATTTATATTTTCAAACGTCAGTGTCGGGCTGGGATGCGAAACAGGCAGCAGATGACCTAGTTGATTGAGGACCACCGCAGTTAATAGCATAACAAACCCGGTGACTATCAGGCGGCGGCGACCCGCGGGTGTTTCCTTCATATAGAAGTACAAATAAAGCAGCCCCATAGATATTAGGGAAATAACATCAAAAATCCGGTTGTTGGTGATAGCCACCCAATGCAGAAATGACGTGCTGGACAGCAGGTGTTGGTTAAAATAGAAGAATATTGCCGAGTCTATTTTAAACCAAATGCCATGGTGCGCCGGGATATACCAAGATAAGAACAAAGCAATCCCAAGAAAATTGAGCAGTAGTATTGTCGGTAAATTACGCCGAGTCATGCGGGGCCTATAAATTATCAATGTATGAATTGTGTAACAAATAAAAATCGAGGTATATCATACCCCTTTATGTAGTCTGATAGTCAGTAATTGATGCTGTAGCATGTTCCAATCCGCTTCAGAGGCACTAATCAGCTCAATTCGGCTGTCCAGTGGTGCTATTTGACGTGTTTCTATTTGCAAGTCAGCACCTTGCCGGTTAACCACCAAAGTGCCTTCGGCAATACGCATAACACCTTTGACCCGCTCCACTGGATTTAACCGTATCCATTCCAACAATGGAACCGTATCAAACACTGTCTCAGCATTAAATACCCAACCACAGCTCTGATAACCTTGCCCCTGATTCAGCGCTCGCCGCCAAGGCTCGATCCCTTTTAAACGGAGTGCCGCCAAGCCTTTTTGTCGCCCTGAACCGTGGTGATGGGTACCGTCAGGCAATTCATTATTATTACTGTGTGGGATATCAAGCAGGGCCGCATCTACCTTTCCTTGTTCTGCATAATAAAGTGGACGTGGCATGGATTGGCGGTCATGCCATTGCTGCAATGCACTGTAGTCCTGTGAGGTGTAGGTATCCTGCTTATTTGCCACGATGATATCTGCGGCCGCCAGTTGGTCGCGGAAGTTCTCATTTTCGGTATAACGCGGTTCACTTAACTGGCGGGCATCGACCAGACAGAGGGTGGCACGCAGGTCAATCCAGGGTTGGTAAATATCGGAGGTTAATAAAGACAAGATCTGTTTTGGATGGCCCAATCCAGTCGGTTCGATTAATAACCGATCCGGTTTTGCCTGCTGTAGCAGCATATTCAAACCCACTTGCATCGGTAACCCATTAACACAACACATGCACCCGCCCGGTATTTCTTTTAATACCGCACCGCTGTCTGCTAATAGCGCACCATCAATACCAATCTCACCAAATTCATTAACCAGTACCGCCCATTTTTCATTTTGCGGTTTTTGTGACAATAAATGGCGAATGGTGGTGGTCTTACCGCACCCCAAAAAGCCAGTAATCAAGTTCGTTTTTGTCATCAGAGGCCTCCTACCGTAAATTTATTTTCAATAACCTCTCAAGAAAAGGCTCATGGGTGTCGATGTTATCAGAAGAGGATATAACACCAGCCAAGCTTATTATTAAACGAAAAAGGCTAAAAGGCAGACAATTTCCTAGGTATGTTAGGAACCTCGCCTAATAGCGTTGCAAGACTAAGCAATATAATTCACTTCTACGAGGAATCTTAGTGAGTTATAAACGGAGTCGGGCAATAAAAAATGCTCGCTCATTCCCATCGCTCTGGCTGGAATCCTCTATCATTTAAAATGACAGATATGAGAGTCGAGGTGGTTATGATGAATTTTCGAGTGCTAATTATCGTAGCAATAATGTTTTCATGGATAGTCTCCTTTGCTGCAAGTAGTGCGCAATCTACCCGGTCTGCTACAGGAACAATTACATTTTTTGGTGCTATTGTAGATAGTCCATGTGATACCGCTTTCATCGAGAGTATCATTACCACACGCTGTTATCGTAATGGTGAGACATTGACTCAACGGCAAGTTGTTTCTGCTAATATGCCTCTCACTGCCCGTTTACCGGGTAATTTAGCTTCTTCCCATCTGGAATGGTTGAACCCGCAGCGTAGTCTGGGAATTTTCACCGTCACTTATCTCTAATATATTCAAACAATATGACGCATTCCTACAAGCACGGCTTATCACAGTGATAAGCCGTGTTAGATGGATGATGCGATTCAAATGAAATCATCTTGTTTCGCTACAATGATATTGTTCGACCACATGATATACTAACCCTCATTCAGACACCCTTTGGTCAGGCCAATTTGGTATTAGTCACGCCAATACCTGATGCAGGAAATAAGGTTATGCGGTTATATCAGGAAGTGGGCAGTCAATTGCGTGAGGCGATTGTCAGCGGGCAATACAACTTAGGCGATCGTTTACCGCCTGAGCGTGACATCGCCGAAAATTTCAGTGTCAGTCGCAGTGTGGTTCGTGAAGCACTGATTATGCTGGAGCTGGAAAAATTGGTGGAGGTACGCAAAGGTTCAGGCGTCTATGTGGTTAACGTGCCCGATATGCCAGCAAACGGTGAATCCGCAGTGGCCTCTGATAGTGGTTACGGCCCATTTGAATTACTGCAAGCCCGCCAATTACTGGAAAGCGAAGTTGCCGCTTTTGCTGCCATGCAGGCGACCAAAACCGATATCATCAAAATGCGTCACGCCATCGAGCAGGAAAAGACTGCACTGGCTGCGGGGGCAGTGGATGAAAGCGCTGATGAGTTGTTTCATTGCCTACTGGCACAATCGACGCAAAATAGCGTGCTAGCCAATATGGTTACAGAGGCCTGGCAAGCGCGCAAAACCAGCGCCATGTGGCAGGTTGCTCACCGTCACACCCTGGATTTCAGCTACCGTTGGCAGTGGTTGGAAGACCATCAGAAAATCTTGCAAGCGGTGTTACGCCGTGACAGCAAAGCGGCTAAGCAAGCCATGTGGCAGCACTTGGAAAATGTAAAACTAAAACTGCTCGAGCTTTCAGATGCCAACCATCCTGATTTTGATGGTTATTTGTTTGAGTCTGCGCCGTACCAGCTTGAAGAATAATTTACCCTTCGGCCTTGAAGTTGCAGCGGTGTTGGCTGCACTCACTTACCCGAATCACTTACTTGAGTAAGCTCATCGGGATTCATTTGCTTGCCGCCTACCTGCAACTCCAATGACTTTGGGTAAACCCTTCGGCCTTGAAGTTGCAGCGGTGTTGGCTGCACTCACTTACCCGATTGGAATTAATGAGCCTCACTCTTGAGGCTCACCCTGTGAGCGCGCTAAATTAATCCTGCTGTGCCAAACGTTTTACACTCTCTTTCGCGCCAAATTGTTGCAAGCTGAGGTAAGCCTCGGTGACTGCATCAACAAATACCGACTGCTGTGGTAAGGACTCACCAAACAGCGACTTCAGTGAGAGCAAACTCTGTACCCGGGCCACGCCATCTTCACTGCTGGCGACACATTTTTTAAAGCTGTCAGCCATCGGATCACGGATATCTATGGCCTGGCCGTTATCGTCGATCCCTCCTACATAGCGCATCCAACCGGCGATACCTAATGCCAGACAGCGATAAGCGCCGCCATGTTGTAAATGCCAACGCACGGAATCGAGCATCCGTTGTGGTAATTTTTGGCTACCGTCCATGGCAATTTGCCAGGTGCGATGCTTTAACGCCGGGTTGCTGTAGCGCTCAATCAATTGATCAGCATAGGCATTAAGATCCACCCCGGTAACGCGCAAGGTTGGGGCCTGTTCATCCATCATCAGGCGACGGGCGGTGAGGCGATAGTTACTGTCGGCCATACAATCATTAATATGTTGATAACCGGCGAGATAACCCAGATAGGAGAGGTATGAGTGGCTACCGTTTAACATGCGCAGCTTCATTTCTTCGAATGGCAAGACATCATCGACCAATTGTACTCCAGCCACTTCCCAGTCCGGGCGGCCCGCGACAAATTTGTCTTCAACTACCCATTGAATGAACGGCTCACAGGCAATACCACAAGGGTCTGCTACGCTCAGGGTATCGGCAATTTGTTGCAAGGTTTCAGCGGTGGCAGCTGGAACAATACGGTCGACCATAGTATTAGGGAAGGTGACATGTTGACTGATCCAACTAGCCAGTTCTGGGTCTCGGGCCATAGCCAGGCCGAGGACGGCATTTTTCACGACATGGCCATTTTCTGGAATATTATCGCAAGAAAGCACAGTAAAAGGTGGCAGGCCGCGTGAGCGACGTAAGCGCAGGGCTTCTACCAGAATACCGGGAGCGGAGGTTGGCGCATCGGGTATCGCCAGATCTGCGCGGATAAACTCATTTTGCAGATCCAATTGGCCGCTACCCGGTTCGATGCAGTAACCTTTCTCAGTAATCGTCAGTGAGACAATCGCCACTTGTGGTTCGGCCAATTTTTCCAATACTTGGATGATGCCATCTAATCGGGCATGGACTGACTCGCATACCGAACCGACAATAATGGCCTGATTACCTTGCGCCCCTTTTTCCAGCACTGAGAATAGATGATTCTGTTGGCGTAAATTTTGAATCAAAACGTCTCCACCAAACAAGCTGACTTCGCAAATGCCCCAGTCGCCCCCTTGTTTATTTAACACCCGGTCAGTGAGCAGTGCCTGATGGGCGCGATGAAATGCACCAAAGCCAATGTGAACAATGCGGCTTTTCAGTGCTGTTCTATCATAAGTAGGCTGCTGTACGGTTGAGGGAAGGGGGCTGTTGGCAATGGTGTTCATACGTGGCTCCAAAATCATTCACCCCACGATTATTACAAAGGGGCTGACATAAAAGGTGGCAAATAAAAAGTTGTTAGACCAGTTTTAGTCGGCTGTTTGTAGGAAAGAAGCCACACCATACTGACCATTTTCTTTTGCTCGTTGCCATGAATATCGGCTTGCAGTGTAAAGCCATATGACAGAAAATAAAATTGGTAAGTCCAATATTGGTTATATTCGTGAGGTGGATCAACCAATGAGGTTTTGCTTTTTGACACCCGGCGGTTAAAAAGTAAGGATAAAGCTGAGTGATACCTCTTGGAAATCGGTATAACAACATTTTTAGCACCTGAACAGTTTACGCAGAGAAGGTAAAAATAAATGGAACAAACATGGCGTTGGTATGGCCCGCATGATCCGGTGTCGCTGGATGATATCCGTCAGGCGGGTGCAACTGGAGTAGTGACAGCATTACATCACATCCCGAATGGTGAAGTATGGCCGGTGAGTGAGATCAAGCAACGTCAGGCAGAGCTTGCCGCAAAAGGTTTGGTGTGGTCGGTAGTTGAAAGTGTCCCGATTCATGAAGAGATCAAAACGCACAGTGGCAACTATCAGCAACATATTGAAAATTATCAGCAAACGCTGCGTAATCTGGCTGCCTGCGGTATTGATACCGTGTGCTATAACTTTATGCCAGTGCTCGACTGGACACGCACAGATCTGGAATATCAACTGCCAGATGGTTCCAAAGCATTACGTTTCGATCAGATAGCATTTGCTACCTTCGAACTGCATATCCTTAAATGCCCTGGTGCGGTGAATGATTACACTGCGGAAGAACAGGCGCAGGCAGCAGATTACTTCGATGCGATGACTGAAGCGGATATTGCCAAGCTGACGGGCAATATTATTGCTGGTCTGCCGGGGGCTGAAGAAGGTTATACACTGGATCAATTCCGTGCACGTTTGGCGGAGTATGACGGCATCGATAAAGCGCAACTGCGTGAAAATATGGCTCACTTCCTGCAAGCCATTATACCGGTTGCCGAACAGGTTGGTCTGCGTATGGCGGTACATCCCGATGATCCACCGCGCCCAATCCTTGGCCTACCGCGGATTGTTTCCACCATTGAAGATATGCAGTGGCTGAAAGAGACAGTTGATAGTATTCATAACGGTTTTACTATGTGCACCGGCTCTTATGGGGTGCGGGCTGACAACGATCTGGTGAAGATGATCGAAACCTTTGGTGATCGTATTCATTTTACGCATTTACGCTCGACCTGCCGCGAAGGGAACCCAAAGACCTTCCATGAAGGCGGCCATCTGCAAGGCGATGTGGACATGTATTCCGTCGTCAAAGCCATCTTGACCGAAGAGCAACGCCGCCAGACTGCCGGTGATATGCGTCCGATCCCGATGCGCCCAGACCACGGTCATCAGATGCTGGATGATTTGCATAAGAAAACCAATCCGGGCTATTCGGCGATTGGCCGTTTGAAAGGGTTAGCTGAGGTGCGTGGTGTGGAGTTGGCGCTGAAGCGGGCGTTCTTCCCTGAGCTAAAATAACCCGCCATCTTTCAAACTGCAGGTGTGTTGGCTGCACTCAATAACCCGAATCACTTACTTATGTAAGCTCATCGGGGTTATCTTGCTTGCCGCCTTCCTGCATCTTGAAATCTATAGGGTATAAAACAGTTAAGGGCCGGATTTCCGGCTCTTAACATATTGAAAAATTAAGAATATTGGGTATTATTCAGCGCGGCCCATATAACGGCGTTCTGCAATATGAATACGGATTTTCTCACCCGGGCTGATATATTCCGGCACCTGAATAGATAAGCCGGTGCTCATCACAGCAGGTTTGTTGCGAGCACTGGCCGATGCGCCTTTAATGCTTGGGGCGGTATCAACAATTTCCATATCAACGGTCTGCGGCAATTCCAGCGCCAATAATTGACCATCCATCGTCAGAACCTGCATGCCTGGCATGCCCCCTTCAGGAATAAATAACAGCTCTTCTTCGATCTGTTCTTTTTTGAAGTTATAAGGGGTGAAATCTTCATCATCCATAAAGATGTATTCGTCGCCATCGATGTAAGAGAAATTCACTGATCGGCGGGTCAGGGTGATGGTATCGAGGATCTCATCGCCTTTAAAACGCTCTTCAACTTTTAAACCGGTCCGCACATCAGAAAACCGCATTTTATACAGGGTACTTGCGCCACGGGCGCTTGGGCTTTGCACATCAATATCTTTCACCAGCAGTAACTTGCCGTTGAGGTTGACCGCCATACCACGTTTTATTTCGTTAGCTCTAGCCATTTATTAACCGCCAATCAGGATTGAAGATAAGTTGCGACAAGTTACTCGCGCCGCCAGTTTCAGGCAAGCAAATATCGCCGCCATATTTGAAGTTGCTGGGGGTATTCGCTTGCGGCCTGGCGGCAACAGTAAACGCTTTGGAGATAGCGCTAAAAAGAGTGTTATTCCGGTGTAAAAATGACCCTATTGATAGACCGGTAACCAGCCCAATAGTGCGGCAATATGGGTAATGGCATTGATCAAACCAAACAGGATGATAAAACCAATCATCAAACGCCCGCCGGGAGCACGATAAACAGCCAGTGGGAAGCGTTTACGGCTGGCCCGCGCCATCAGCGCTGGCACAATTACCGCCCAAATGGTAGCCGCTAAACCGGCAAATCCAATGGCATATAAGAAACCATTCGGGAACAGCAGCGCACCGAGGGTCGGTGGCACAAAAGTGATCAGTGCTGATTTAGTCCGCCCGTTACGGGTATCACTAAATTTAAAGAAGTCGGCGATATAATCAAACAACCCCAGAGATACCCCAAGGAATGAGCTAGCCAGCGCCATATAAGAGAAGGCATTGAGTAACTGGCTGGTGGCCTGACTGGTCGAAATGGTGTCCATCTGTTTTAGCAGGCTACCGATGTTGCCACCGTCAGCAATCACCTGTTTGAAGGCGTCACGGGCGATATTACCTTGAATAGCATACTGCCATAGGACATAAATGATTAACGCGATCAGGGTGCCGTACAGCAGGCTGCGCACCACTGCTTTGCTGTCTTTGTGGTAGTACTTCACCAGCCCCGGTACATTACCGTGATAACCAAATGAGGTCAGTAAGTAGGGCAGTGCGGCCAGTGCATAAGGTAAATAGTGGGCGCTGCTATCAGTTTGATTGAATAGAATGGCACTTTGTACATGGCTAAACATGTCACCAACCGACATGACAAATGTAATTACCATTCCGCCGATTAATATCGTACTTAAGCGATCCACTGCGCGGGTCGATAACCAAACGATAAATGCGACCAATAACACAAAGATAAAGCCAGCACCGGTCTGACCAATCCCCACGACATTTTGCAGGGTGTGAGAAATGATTGAGCCACCGGCGGAGATATAGGCGTAGGTCAGGATGTAGAGCACAAAGGTTATCGACAATCCATTGATGGAACTCCAGATCTTACCCAGCAGGTCTTGTACCATGGTGTGAAAGCTGGCCCCGGCGGGGTAGTTCAGGTTAGCTTCCAAAATCATCAAGCCAGAAATCAGCATACAAGCCCAGGTATAAATCAGCAGTATTACTGAGCCGCTGAACCATACCCCGGCTGTGACGATTGGGATTGAGAACATTCCCGCACCTACAGCGGTTCCGGCGACTATCATCGCTCCGCCAAGAACGGAAGGGCGTGATAACGGTTGGGATACATCCATCGACATCGGTAACTCCAAATATCCTTCATCTTTGCCGCTACAGCAGAATTTGTTGCCTTGCTGTAACGTTAATGACGCGGGCTATAAATGATAGGTTAGTGGTTCTTTTGTACTAGCTTAATGGTACATGTTGGCGAGGATTCTGTAAACAGACGAATATACTCATGCCGATCATATGATCAGTGATTAGTCTGGTAATGGTATTAACTTGTGATTGAATATCGTACAAACTGGGATTGTAACGGTTAAAAAGTGAACTGATGGTGCGGAGGTGAAAAGCACCGCCTATGGCATGGATCGGTTATTAAACCGCCGAGCAAGGATAGTGCTGGTAGTTAATGGGGGTGATTGCTATTGTCTGCTGTTATTCCACCAGCCTACAGGAGCCTGCTGATGGACTGTCGCTCAGATTGCGGTGCCTGCTGTATTGCTCCTTCTATTTCCAGCCCGATCCCCGGTATGCCATTCGGTAAGCCTGCCAATACCCGTTGTCTGCATTTGGATGAGACTATGCGTTGCGCCATTTTTCATTCCCCTTCTCGCCCGGCAGTATGTGCCAGCTTACAAGCATTGCGGGAGATGTGCGCTGATACCCGAGAACAAGCGTTGGTCTATTTGATTAAGCTGGAAGCGGATACCGCCCCTTCGTGATAGAACGGGCGGCATTATTACGACAGGTCTGATAGGCGCGTTACTTCATATTAGTCATCGGTGTTGCTTCGATGACGAGTGTTTCCAGTGGTTTTAGCGTAACAATCACCGGCTTACTGTAATCGAGTGGCAGAGTTGCATTGGTGCCATATACCGTTTTAAGTGTGAAGCTCGTTGCTTCGCCGCTCGGAATTTCGAAGTTTTTAGTGAGATCTAAATAGTAACTTTGTTCTTTGTCGGATGGATTACGCAATCCAAATACCGCTTTATCTTTATTCCATGAGGCCCAGCCATAAACGTCCAGTGCCGTAGGGTCACCGCCAATCCAATGGGTATCAACCAGCACATCGCTATTTTTCCGTGACCATTTAGCGGCGGTCGCCAGCGTATCCCATTTGTTGTTATTTAACATGGACGGCGTGATGTAAAGCTCTTGTAGTTGGGTTCCCGTTGCAAAGTAGCTCCAGACCTGATCAGCAAAGTCATGGTCGGTCTGCACTTTTTCCAACCCAAAATAGGCATTTTCCGCGCTAACAATGCCGTGGTACATCAGCGAGTTTATCGGGAATAGCGGGCCTTTGCGCACGATGGAACGGTAGGTTTCAGCATCGCGGTAGGTCATCCATTGCTGAGCGGGGGAACCTTTGCCAAACAGGTTGATATCATCGCCCTGACGCCAGATAGCGTCCGCGTAGAACAGCCATGAGGGGCTGGCATCGGTGCCGGTGGTCAGGTTGATAAACAGATCTTTATTGGCCTCGCGCATGTTTTTAATCAGCTCGATGGAGGCGTCAAAGTCAGAGGCGAACTGGCTGCCTGGGATATACGAATTGGCGTTGCCCATACCGTCTAGCTTGAAGGAGGTGATATGTTCGTTTTTGATAAGCTTAATGATTTGCTCATTAAAATTACGGAAGTAATTGGGGCCGGAGAGTGCGAATTTCCCATCAACGGTTTCGAAGCCGTTTTCTTTGGCATGTGAGACGCGAATATCGCGCGGTTTGTTATAGCCTCCCCAAGGTGACAGCCATAAACCTACCGAAGTATGTAAGCTGTCAGCTTTCTGTTTCACTCCGCCGAATCCCTTACTGAATGCTGGGCCGAACAGCCATTTACCGGTGCGGTCATCCCAGCCGTCATCCAGTAGAAAACCATCAAGTTTTACCCCGCGTTTTTTAATCAGTTCGTCGGCGTAGGTATCCATCCGGTTGAGTACTTCTTGCTCGGTGTAGGTGGTGAAGAAACCAATATCCATCCAGCTATTGTAGTGAAGGTAGGGTTGATATGGGCGCGCGCGCATGCTGTTGATAAATTGGTTAAAGCTGCGACGCAACTGGTTGTTTTCTTCAAACGTGCCGAAATACAGGGTGAAGCTGACGGGCGTCTCCATTTTAATCGGTGTTTTTAACGCGACATTCAGATTAGTTGTTGTTTCATATGCATAGGTATTGACGATCGGTTTTTCCGGCAGAATAAAGAAGCTGTCAGCGATAATGGGGGAGCTATTAATTGCGCCGTCCACATAAGGTGCCTGGGATTGCCCTTTGGTTGGGAAGAAGGTGATTTTCGCAACATCCCGTGCCTGACCTTTGGCCTGAATACGGTAGTCAATACTGGCGTATTGACCTTTTAGTACGTTGAGCACCACGGTGACATCAAAATCTTTATGTTCATAGTCGATATGAATTGCATCATCTTTTTGGCTGACATTTTTAATTTTAAAATCGGCTGCGTGAATAACCTCTTCGTTGGGCAGTGTTAGAAAGAACAACTCCACCGGCGCAAGCTTGTGGCCTGAAAGCTTATCTTTCATCACCACCGCTGAGTTTGTATCGTCAAAAGAGAGGGAGATTTTATTGTTATTCAGCAAGTATTCGGAGGCAAAGGCGCCATTGCTCATCAGCAATAATAATAACGAGCTCTTTATGATTGTTCTCATACGATATCCTTGTTATTTGAGGTCCAGAAAGGTTATTTGCATTTTGAGTCGGTGCTTTGAGTCTGATAATGATTAGAATTCATGATGTTACCCGACGGTAGTCGGGCAACATTTTGATGACACAAGATTTATAGCGAGGTTTCAGTTTCGGGGATTAACTTATTAGCTGATCCACAGACGATGATTTTACTGCGCACGACGTCTTTCATGGCATCCATACCGACGCGCATGTAAT
The DNA here is from genome assembly GCF_052217105.1 of Yersinia sp. 2553 StPb PI. Lineage (NCBI taxonomy): Bacteria > Pseudomonadati > Pseudomonadota > Gammaproteobacteria > Enterobacterales > Yersiniaceae > Yersinia > Yersinia sp. 2553 StPb PI. Next base: position 703,190 of record NZ_JAZGPX010000002.1, read on the forward strand.
AGCGTGGGTCGTTACCTTCCGGGTTATCGCCAAACCATTTTTTCACCGCCGCTGCGAAGGCGATTTTCAACTCAGTTGCTACGTTTACTTTGCAAACACCCAGTTCAATGGCTCGTCTGACATAGTCATCAGGGACATCGCTTGCACCATGTAGAACCAATGGAATATCGACGGTTTCATGGATTTCTGCCAGGCGCTGGAAATCAATTTTGGGCCGTTTGGCGTACAGGCCGTGGGCTGTTCCGATCGCAACCGCGAGGCTATCGACACCGGTAAGTTCCACAAAGCGACGCGCTTCTTGTGGGTCAGTGAGAAAAGCACTCTCCTCATCGACATCCATATCGTCTTCCACCCCCCCCAGACGCCCTAACTCAGCTTCAACGCTACAATCGTGGCGATGACAAAAATCGACAACACTCTTCACCAGAGACACATTCTCAGCAAATGGGAAGTGGCTGCCGTCAATCATCGCACTGCGTACACCGGCGTTGACCTTGCGGCTGATATCGTCCAGTGACTCGTGATGGTCGAGATGCAGCGCGAGCGGCATGCCATAACTTTCAGAGTAGGCTTCGCACAGTGCGTAGATTTCTTCAAAAGCGATGTGCTTAAAGGTGCCGGGCGTACCTGCAAGGATCACCGGTGATTGCATCTCTTTGCAAACTTCTAGAATGGCCTGAATGGTTTCCGCGTTATGGATATTAAAAGCAGGTACGGCGTAGCGCCGAGCCTGCGCATCCTGCAAAAGATATTTGGTAGAAATAATGCTCATGTAGTGATCCTCTCAGCCTTTCCAGGGATGAATAACGACGCCTTTCACTACACGGTTTACCGTGCCGCTGGCGGAAGGCGTGTCGGGGGTGATACCTGCTTTGATAGATTCGCTGAGAGCGAAAATCTGTGTGTACATCAGGAAGCAGAACGCCTGTTCGACATCAATAAATTCTCGGGCTGCGGGTAACAAAATATGCGGGCCTGCGTCGATTTCTGGGCTGGATTCGGCACAAATCGCTACGACGCGCATCGCTTGTTGGTCGCGGCGCAACTCAGCCAGCAAATCGAGGTCGTATTGACGGGTATAAGGGTGGCTTGAAACAAACACCACAACCAGCGTTTCAGCGTTAACCAGTGATTTTGGTCCGTGGCGAAAGCCGGTGGGGGACTCATAAAACGCCGCTAATTTACCAGCCGTTAGCTCCAGCACTTTCAGTGCTGATTCGCGCGCCACGCCTTGTAATCCGCCACTGCCGAGGTAAACAATCCGTTTAAAGGGAAGGTCACCAAATACGGCAGTGCTAAAGTCGCCCTGCGAAGCAACTATCTGCTTACAGCGCGTTGCTACATCCTGAAAACTGGTGCTGTTGATGACCTCGGGGGCGAAGACAGCCAAACAACTGGCCATCATGGTGCTGATGCTACTGGTCATGGCGAAACCACGGTCATGGGTTTCGGTTGGCATTAACAGCGCCAGTGCGTTATCACTTTTCAACGCATTGTGATACAAGCTGCCGGCTTCATTGCAGGTGATGACCAGATGGTGGCACTGGCTGACGAGTTGGTTGGCTAAGTCCACTGCGGCGACGCTTTCAGGGCTGTTACCAGAGCGTGCAAAGGAGATGAGCAGTGTCGGGCGCTGGGGAGATAAATAGTCAGCAGGGTTAGTAACGAGGTCTGTTGTGGGCACTGCGACAAAATTTCTCTCGCTATGGCGCGACAGCCACGGCGCAATAATATCGCCGATAAATGCTGAGGTACCGGCACCTGTCAGGACAATCTGTAGGTCAGATGTTTGCAGGAGCGGCGCAAGGAAAGTGTCGATATCGTTACGTTGACGTTCAATGTTTTTTAACGATCGGATCCAGCTTGCTGGTTGCTGGCGGATCTCTTTTTCAGTCCAGGTTGATGTGCCGCAAGTACCGGCAGATTGGGTTTCGCTCATAACTCAGTCCTTAGTAGTACATATTCAATGGGTCAGTACAAAGTAGAACATGACAATCTTTCGTTTCATTTCATTTCATCAATTTTATGTCTAAGTGAAAATCTATAGAAAAGAAAACGAAAGGTCAATATAAGAAAAGTAATAAAACGAAAAACGTGATCTGAAAGTGGGCTTTTTGTTTTTATTTTATTGATTTATATGAATATATTATATTTATTTAATAAGTGAGCTAGAGCATAAAGAAAGGAAAGGAAAGGTTTGTGGCGGAATTGGCCACAAACCAAAGTGATATATAATGAAAGGTCTACAGGGCGATTCGTTGTCCATCAATCCAAATGGTTTGTAGCATGAGCCGCGAATCAAGCGCGATAATGTTGGCTCGTTTGCCTGCCAATAGAGAGCCGTATGTGTGGTCAAGCCCCAGCATTTTGGCAGGGTGCAGCGAGGCCATATGAATTGCATCCGCAGCAGGTACACCCACGTTATTGACCAGATTTCGCACCGCTGCATCCAACGAAAGTATACTTCCGGCCAGCCCGCCAGAGGCAGTACGGACAATACCCTGTTGCATTGTTACTGGATGACCGCAAATCGCATAGTCACCATCAGGCATGCCAGCCGCGCTCATCGCATCGGTTATCAGCAATATTCGAGGCTTGGCGCAGCTACAGCAAAGGCTCATTACTGCGGGGTGAACATGGTGACCATCTGCTATCAACTCAAGCCATGCTCGCTTATCGGTGAGCCCTGCGCCAACCATGCCGGGATTACGGTGATGAAGACCTGTCATACCGTTAAAGCAATGCACCAGTCCATCGGCTCCCACATCAAACGCACGAATAGTTTCTTCATAGTTCGCCGCGCTGTGGCCGAGCATGACCTTTATCCCCTGGCTTTTTAGATGCTTAATTGCCGCCAGCGCACCCGATTTCTCAGGTGCCAATGCCACAACACGTAATGTGTTTTGTGACACGTCAATCAACCTATTTAGCTCGGTAATGTCCAGCTCACGGAACAGCTCCGGTGGATGTGCCCCTTTGTTCTGCGGGGTGAAGTAAGGGCCTTCAAGATAGCTACCCAACACCGTCGCACCTTGTCCACCTTGATGGTAGCGCTGCGCAATACGCCGCAGTGCACACTCTATTTCCCCAAGGGGAGCGGTGACGGTGGTCGGCAACCAGCCACCCACCCCTTCGCGTGCTTTATACAATGCCAACTGATCCAGTATCTCTGGCGAGTCATCCATGACATCGACACCATCACCGCCGTGGACATGAATATCGATATAGGCTGGGCACAGTAGTTCAACGTCGCGCAGCGTAACCCCTGCGGGGATTGGCTCGATGGCCACGATGGTGTTGCCATCTATGTGTAACTGATGATCGTCGAGCCAGCCATGCTCGGTTAGCACCCGTCTGGCCCGCAACAGTGCTGTCATATTCCTTCCTCGACAGGGGCGGCTTCGCGATAACGGCCCATTTCGTCCACCAAACTGGTCAACCCTCGGTGACCACACTCTAGCGCCTGAAGGCGAAACTCTTTACTACTGAGGCCATCGCGCTCCAGCACCATCTCCAGCAAAAGCTGTAGATTTACTCCGGTGATCACTTCACGTTCTGCTTTCTGCATTGCCAGCGTCGAGGCCACTCGGAAGGGGGTACCTCCGAGCAAATCCGTCAAAAAAATTAGCCCTTCTTTTTCATCCAGATTAGCTAACGCCTCTTCAAACTGAGCGGTAAGCAGCGCGGTGGAGGAGCTTTCAGGAAAATCGATGGCTATCACTTGCTGTTGTTCGCCAAGTATTTGTTTCATCGCTTTTTCCAGTCCGGTGGCAAACCCACCGTGACCGCTAAGAATAATGCTTAACATGGAGTTTCCTCTTGCTTACAAAAAGTGGCCAAATTTTCCAACAACGCCTAATACCACGGTCAGCCCGATGAGTCGCAGAGGGCTCCAGCCACGGCGCACTAACCAGTACATCGTGAGGGTGTATACCAGTGGAAGGAAGGCTGGCATCAGTTTGTCGATAACATCGGTTTGCAGCTTAACCACAGCATCGCCTGCGGTGATTTCAAGCGTGGTGGACAAGCGAACGTAGGTGGCGACAAGTGCACCGATCACCGTCATCCCAACGATAGACGCCGCTCGCCCCACTTTAAGTGTATTGGCTTTGATAAGCGGGATAGCTGCGACACCCATGCGATAGGCATAGTGAGCAAGCCCGAAACGAAGCCCAAGATGGACGACATTAAACATCACGAGAAATACGATGGCGCCGAGGATCGAACCTTGCAGAGCCAAACTGGCTCCAATACCGCCACAGATGGGGAGCAAGGTCAGCCAAAACATCGCATCACCAATTCCTCCCAGTGGCGCACCAACAGCGATTTTCGTACTTTGAATACTGTTCACATCCTGTTTTGAACGTTCCATCGCCAGTATGATGCCGATGACAAACGTCACCAAGAAAGGATGGGTGTTGAAGAACCCCATATGGCCTTTCATCGCCCGCGCCAGATCATTTTTATTGGTGTGGATCTTTTTCAGCGCGGGCAATATGCCATACAGCCAGCCAGAAGCCTGCATACGCTCATAGTTAAATGAGGCTTGCAGCAGCATGGAACGCCATGCCACGCGGTTGATATCTTTCTTTGTCAGCTCCGCACCGATACTTTGGTCTTCATAGATATTGTCGTTGCTATCAATGACCGGCTTTTCAGTGACGTTAGCGCTTGGCAGAACCTGAGTATTAGATGCCATCTTCGAATTCCTCTTTCTGAGTGCTGGAAGTCTGCTGCGGAGTTGAGTCTTTACGCATGAAATCGATTAACGCCATTGCCAAGGCTGCTGCGGCAATCGCCAGTACCGGCAGTTTCAGCCAGGCCGCAGCAACAAAGCCAAGAATGAAGTAGGGGATATAAACGTTTTTCATCATTATTTTCAGCAATACGGCAAAGCCGATTGCAGGCATGATGCCACCGGCGACACCAAGGCCATCTATCAGGCGGGCTGGCAAGACATCAATGACCGTCTTCGCATGCTCAGCACCAAAATAGATGGGCAAGAATGCACACAGAAAATAGAACGTCCCCAGAGCCAGCAGGGCCAGATAATTAACGTGTTCAATGCCGTCGGTATCCGCATTTGCCGCCATCCGGTCGCAGCGCGCCATCACACCAGACATGATAGAGAACAAGAAGGTGATGCCCATTTGCACCGCCACGGCGAACGGCACGGCAACCCCAACCGCGACCTCCGGTTTTACACCGGCAGTAATAGCAAAAGCCGTGCCGACAATAGTACCGATAATCACATTCGGCGGCTGGGCACCGGCCAGTGGAGCAAGCCCCATCCAGACCAGTTCCAGAGTACCACCAGTGAGTATCCCCATATGAAGGTCGCCAAGGATCAGGCCAACCAACGGCCCAAGGACCACCGGGCGGTGCATATGTGTCAGGCCGTTGAACATATCCAAGCCAGCAATAAAGGCCAGAATCCCCAACGCGGATGCCTGTAATAAGCTAATTTCCATAGAAAATACCTCAGAGGAGTTTGTAGAGATCCTGAGCGGGCTCGGTCGGCACGCCCTGAATAAAACATTCCACCCCTGCTTTTCTCAGGCCATAGAAAGCGGCAATATCCTGATCATCGACAGAGACGGTTTTCGCTATTTGTTGTTTACCTTCGGCATAATGCATGTTGCCGACATTGATTCGGGCCACGGGTACGTCACCGTTGACCAGCGTTAGAAAGTCTTCGGGACTTTTGCAGACCAGTAAAATTTTCTGCCGATCGGTTGCACGATGAATATTGTCGATCACTTTTTGCAGTGGCCAGAAGCGCACGGCAATCCCTTCTGCCAGAACCATTTCCATCAGGTTTTGTTGAACCTGATCTTCGGCAACTTCATCATTGGCAACCAACACCAGATTTGCTCCGGCAAAACCAACCCATTGAACACCAACCTGGCCGTGAATCAGGCGCTCATCAATACGACTTAATACAATGTTTGGCATGTTTTATTCCTTATTATCATTGTGTTAATGGGATGACGATGTTCCCATGCAGGCTGCATGGTACTGGCGCAATACATCCTGAATATGGTCAATAATCAGTTCGTGCGGTGTTGCCGCGAGCCGGCCTTCACGGACCTTAACGTATTGAAGTGGCAGATACTGGCTGATCAACGGCAAGGGCAGCGGTTTGTCCGTTAAATTATTTACTAACCGAGCATAAGCCTCGTCAATGTGGTGATCGGGCCAGTAGTAACGAACGCGATCAGAATAGCTGTAGCCGCGCGCCAGACGACGTTCATCGTTATTACCGTGATAATGCTGTTTCCAGTGCTCCGGGTGTTCCTGCATGACGCTTTCCAGCACATCTCGTAGCCCCGAACATTGGTATGCGGGGCGGAGTTCCTGCTCGATAGCGGCCAGTGAAAATAGCGCTTCACGTAACGCGAAAGTGAGTGCCGGACCCACTTTCAAAATGGCAAAGTGGTGCTGAACTAGCTGTTGTAGGGCGAGCGGAGTTTGGTAATCGGTGGAGTGAGCTTCAAAGACCATCGTGTCAAACTCTTCGATAGTCTGGCTCAGAGCAAGAGATTTCTCAGGTTGATAATCAATAACATGAGTATGATCGAATTCTACACCGGGTTGGACGACTAGCCCGATAATGCGTGGCCACAGGTCGTGCAGACCTTGTTGTTCAAAAGCATGACGATGAGCCTCAAGCGTTGCTTTTGCCGCTTGGGGAGAGGTGACCACCAGCGTTGACAGCGTTTCATGTGCTCCTCCTGGAACAGGGACTTCCGTTCCAATAACATAAACCAGATCAGACGAACCTTGTTTTTCCTTGCGGGTCTGTTCTGCAATTAAGGCAAGCCTTGCTGCTCTCCCGGCGACGATTTCATCTGTTAATGGCACGGGGTCATCTGCACAAGACATACTGCAATCAAGGTGAATTTTCTTAAAGCCAGCCGCGACATAATGGCGAATAAGTTCTTCTGCATGAAACATAGCCTCTGCGGCTGGGGCGTTTTGCCAGCGATTTGGCCCCAGATGATCGCCCCCTAACACCAACTGATTGCGAGGGAAGTGGTGTTTATCCGCCATTTGCTCAACAAAACCACGGAAGTCATCTGGGGTCATACCGGTATAGCCGCCATACTGATCCACCTGATTGGAGGTGGCTTCTATTAATAAGATGGATTGCGCGTCCCGGGCGTGGCGCATTGCTGCTTCCAGAACCAATGGGTGAGCAGAACAGACGGCAAAAATGCCACATCGCTTATCGTGCTTATGGTCGGCCACAAACTCGGTTAAATGTTTCACTTTCCTCTCCGTATGGGGTTTTGATTACTTTAGTCTTTCGGTTTGTTTCATTGATACTGCTTTATGGGTTGATAAAAACAAAACGAAAGATAATGGAAATGGGATCTGTTTCGCAAAAGAAACATAATGAAAGGCTTTTTTATCGGGTGGTAGCACGGTTTGGCCTGATGTAAAGACTTGCTTTCCGGCAAAAGAAAGGTGTTAATAGATAAAGTGAAATGAAACGAAAGGCTTTTGGGAAGGATCTGATATGAGCAATACCGATTCAGTAATGGACAAGCGTATAACGGGTACCAGTGAAAGGCGTGAGCAGATCATTCAGCGGCTTCGTCAGCAAGGAAGTGTTCAGGTTAATGATTTATCGTCATTCTTTGGTGTTTCTACGGTGACTATCCGCAACGATTTGGCCTTTCTGGAAAAGCAGGGGATTGCTGTACGTGCATACGGCGGTGCGCTGGTGTGTGATGCTGGCACACCTGGCGTTGAACCCACGGTAGAAGATAAAAGCTCCCTTAATATTTCTTTAAAACGCGATATTGCTCGCGTTGCTGCAAATCTGATTAAACCTGGGCACCGCGTGATTCTAGACTCGGGCACGACCACTAATGAAATAGCGCGTCATATGCGTAATCATAAGGAGGTCATTGCTATGACAAACGGTATGAATGTGGCGAACGCGCTGCTTGAGGCTGAGGGCGTGGAATTGCTGATGACAGGAGGGCACTTACGCCGCCAGTCCCTTTCCTTCTATGGGGATCAGGCTGACCAGTCCTTGCAAAATTATCATTTCGATATACTTTTTCTGGGGGTAGACGCCATCAGTCTTGAGCGCGGTGTGAGCACGCATAATGAAGACGAAGCTCGCCTAAATCGCCGAATGTGTGAAGTCGCGGAACGCATCATTGTGGTCACTGATTCCAGTAAATTTAACCGCTCCAGCCTGCATAAAATAATTGATACCCAGCGCATACATATGGTTATCACCGATAAAGGTATTCCAGAGGAAAGTTTGAATGGATTACGAAAAGGTGGGATTGAAGTGCTCCTTGTTGGGGAATAAAAACCGTCTCTTGACCACCTTTTAGCCTACCCCTATTAAAGTAAAGTCCCAGCCAAGAGGCCGGGACTTTGTCAGTAATCTAAGGGGAAGCGTGCTGTTCGGGCCGTAAACGACGCGAAACGCCGGAGTGCCCGTTGGTACGCTTAACCCTTGGTTCTTCTGGTGGCTAAGCCCCAGCAGGAACCGCATGCGCGGTGTTTTTCAGCACCGGTCCGGTATACTTCTCAATCTCAAGCTGCGCCATTTGCCCACAGTTACCCTGCGCCAGACTGGAAGAACCAATATCGAAAGTCAGGCAGTTGATATTGCCGTTCTTACAAAGGGAACCCGGTACCGCTGGATCCGCCGGGTCAAACCATGCCCCTTCGCTGATGCGCACCACCCCTGGACGTACATCTTCAGATACCACAGCACCTACCAATATCTGCCCACGGTCATTGAACGCACGGACTAAATCGCCATTAACAATGTTACGCCCCTTGGCATCCTGTGGGCTTATCAGTATCGCTTCCCGATCGGCCACGGCGTATTTTTCACGTAGTGGTGTGTTATCTAACTGTGAATGCAGCCGGTTGATTGGGTGTGCGGTGTTTAGCGACAGTGGATATTTCTTCGCTTCCACCCCGCGATACCATTCATGAGGTGGCATCCAGGTCGGGATCCCCTGACAATCGGCGTATTCCATTTTAGCGATAGTATCGGAGTAGATCTCAATCTTGCCAGATGGGGTACCCAGCGGGTTGAGCAATGGATTGTCACGATAATCAGCAAAGCGCACCCACTGCTGGTTCGCTTCGGGGATAGGGAAGCGAATGTAGTTGTTCGATTGCCAGAACATATCGAATGGCGGCAGGGCGACCCGTGCGGTACGGGCCTGTGACTTCATATCGTCGTACATCGCTTTCAGCCACTGAGTCTCATCTTTGCCCTCGGTAAAGGCATCAATCACCCCCAGCTTGGTGGCCATCGCCGCGAAGATATCAAAATCATTACGCGCTTCATGCTGTGGCGGTACGCACTGGTGCATCGGGAAGACATAAAGTTGTGAGTAGTCGCCGCCCATTTCCAGATCATTACGCTCATAGCTGGTGGTCGCCGGTAATACAATATCGGCGTGCTTGGCGGTGGCGGTCCAATAGGGTTCGTTAACCACAATGGTTTCAGGGTGCTGCCAGGCTTTCACCAGATTGTTGGTATCCTGATGCTGATGGAAAGTATTGCCACCGGCCACATAGACCATTTTGACATCTGGATAGGTGACTTTGGTGCCATTGAAATCAATGACTTTCCCTGGATTGGCCAAACATTCGGCAATCCGCGCCACTGGAATCGGCGATGGTGAGTTCTTCGGTGCACTCCCGGCAGAAATCCCCGGTAAAATGCCGCCCTTGGCCGTTGGGCTACCGCCAGAGGAGTAGTGATAGCTGAAGCCAAAGCCGCCACCCGGCAGGCCAATTTGGCCCAGCATTGCCGCGACCGTGACCAGTAACCAGTGTTGCTGCTCACCGTGATGCTGACGTTGAATCCCCCAACCCCCCATAATCATGGTGCGCTGTTTAGCCATATCTCGCGCCAGTTGGCGCAACATATCGGCATCCACACCACTGATATCCGCCGCCCATTCTGCGTTTTTCGGCTGACCGTCAGTTTCACCGAGCAGATAGGCCTGGAATTTATCAAAACCAATAGTGTAGGTTTTTATAAAGTCAGGATTATGCAGTTTTTCTGTCAATAGCGTATGGGCGATACCGATCAACATGGCGCTGTCGGTATATGGCCGTGGCGCAATCCATTGTGCATTGGTGAATTTAGCACTGTCGTTATGCACCGGATCAATACTGATAACTTTGGTACCTTTCTTTTTCAGCGCTTCAAAACCAGTTTGACCCACATGATCGGGGATATTCCAACTGTTTTTCAAGGTGATCATTGGGTTACAGCCCCAGAGGATCACCAGTTCACTGTTATCTACCACGTTTGGCCAGGCCGTCTGCTGTTCGTAGACCTCCATTGACCCCATGACGTGGGTCATAATCACCTGTGCCGCACCGGTTGAATAGTCACCGGCATAGCCCAAAAAACCCCCACTCAGGTTCATTAAGCGTTGTAGTAGCGTGCGGCTGTTATGTAGCATCCCCACACTTTTCCAGCCATAAGATCCGGCGTACAGCGCTTGCGGACCGTGGTCTTTCTGCACCCGCACAATTTCGCCGCATACCAGTTCAGTGGCTTTATCCCAACTGACGCGTACCCACTCATCCCGGCCACGCAGTTCGGTATGGCTGCCGGGGCCGCCTTCCAACCAACTTTTACGCACCATCGGGTATTTGATGCGGTTATCGGCATGCACCTGATAGGGTGCCATAGTGATCAGGTCATTCGGCCATGGATCATCTTTGACAGGTTGCACACCGATCATCCGGCCGTTCTCAACGATAGCTTCAAATGCGCCCCAATGAGCGCCGGTCAGAATACCTTTTTGCGCCTGACGCAGTGCCAGAAACTGAGGTAATGCCTGACTGATGGCTTGGGCTAATGCAGATTTGGGCCACAGGCCACCAACGATAGGCAATACAGCCAGTGCGCTGGTTCCGAGTAAGAAGCGACGGCGGCTCATTTCTAACGGTTGTTGTTCGTATTTAGTCATTTTCGCCTCTTATTTACAGCTTGGCCGGCATATCACTGGCATGTTTTTGTACATACTGTGTCATCACACGCAACTGTTCCTGAGTCAGGGAGGTGCGTGGTGCCATGCCTTTGATTACCCCAATCCATTGGTTAGCGTTGAAGCGATCCAGTGCGGTTAAACCGTGGCAGCCGGTACAGTTGGCCGACATCATATCTGCGGCATAGCGCCAAATTTTCTGTTGATCATCAACGAGTTGTTTCTTAGGTAACCACACCTGTAGTGCAACTTGATGCCAAACCAGATTGGTTTCTGCATCGGTTTGCGTATTCAATGTTTTCAGCGCTTTTTGTGCGTCCTCGCCCAGTAATACACTCAGAATACGTTTCCCTTGTGCGGCATAGAACACTTCGGCCACCCCATCTTGCTGCCAGCCTTTAACATCAACCAACACCTGATCACCTTGCTGTTTTACCACTTCAACTTGTGTTGAGGGCATCAGGTTACCGGCGTTATGGCTGTCACCAGCATTCATAAAGAAAGGCTCGGTGGCGATGGTATATAAAGTGGTCGCCGTTGCGGGTGTTTGTGCCGCCGCCGTTGCCAACTCTGCCGCGCCAGCCTGGGTCACCTCACTCATATCCGGCAGGATATGGGCCACACCTTTATGGCAATCGATACAGGTTTCACCTTGCTTAATTGCCACCGGATGCTGAATCCGCGCTTCAGCACTTTGCCCGGTGATATCCATCGCATCAAAGCTGTGACATGAGCGGCAAGTGGCCGAGTCATTCTCTTTTAGCGTTTTCCATACCGACTGCGCCATGGCGAGTTTATGGGCTTCATATTTCTCAGGTGTATTAATAGTGCCAACCATTTCACCGTAGATATCTTTGACCGCGCGGATTTTGGTCCACAGATAATCAAGCGGTTCGTGTGGCACATGGCAGTCAGCACATTCAGCACGGATGCCTTTGGTGTTTTGGAAGTGGACACTGCCTTGATATTCAGCCAATGGCTGTTGCATGGTGTGACAGGACACGCAGAACGCGGTATCACTGGTTTTATGAAAGACGGTGGCGGTACCTGCTAATAGTGCAGCACCAATAATGATGCCGATCAGCAGGAGCCATAACCATCCCCACCGGCGTCGCTTCACGAAGCCAGTTTGTTTCTTGCTCATAAATTGCCCCACTTAATATATCTAATAGTTATTGGTAAAACGAAGTTATCTAATGCCTCGATACTCAAAAGGCCAGATAATCTGCCAACAGACCCTTATCTACTAGCGATAAGTATTTTCCATAAAATAAGTAGGTCTATTGTAGGGGGATTTGGTGCTGATGACTAACTCGTTAGGGGTATTTAGCAATATTAGTTCAGATTTGCTGAATATAAATGCGAGGTATCAGTCAGTTTTAGCGCTATACCACAAATAACTCTCTGAATTAAAGGGTTATATACCTTGTTATATAACCTAAATAATTCAAGTTACAGGAAGGCGGCAACGAAATGAACCCAAGGAGTTGAGATAACTCAATGACTCGGGTGAGTGATGGCAGCCAACGCACATGCAGCTTGAAGTATGACGGGTATAGCGCTATTTTTTAGTCGAAGGGATAATAGAACTGCTTATTTAACCATAAATCGATGGCATGACGACTGGCTTCAAAATGAGGTTCGGGTAATTCCCGCGGATTGCACCATAGCCATTGCTGACACTTGTCTGGTTCTTTCAGCTCTGGCTGCCCACCGGCGTGTTGCGCCAACAAGCAAACGGAAACGGTATGTTTACCTTCTGCGCGCCAGGTGGCGATGTTATTGCATAACGCGATAACACTTATATCTTTGATATTTAAGCCTGTTTCTTCGGCTATTTCACGTTTTGCGGCTTGTTCAAAAGACTCTCCAGCCTCCATGTGACCACCGGGAATCGACCAATAAGGGGCGTGCTGACCGCAACGTTTACCCAGTAACACCTCACCTTGTTGATTAACGATAATGACACCCACACCGACTGCAACGGACATTGTACGGACTCCTGTTAAATGAAGGTCAGCAACCATCAGCTATTATGGTTTTTTTACTGCTGACGGAGTTATATTCACCACGAAAATGTGCGGGCTGTCAAAAATCCATCAAGAATAGAAGCAGAAAACTTGCATATATTCTCAGTCGGAAACACACTACTTGAAACGTTTCAGCGTTATCTCGTCACCAAATGATAAAGGGTAACGCTCCTTTTTCTCATTAAAGCTGAAACGATTCAATTTCAGCAAGAGAGGAGATTTATGTTCCAGTTATCTACGCAAGATATCCATCTGGCTGCACAGGCAGACAGCAAAAACGATGCTATTACTCAGGTTGCTGCAGCACTTACTCAGGCTGGCTGTGTTGCCGCCGCTTATGTCGATGGCATGCTGGCCCGCGAGCAGCAAACCTCTACTTACCTGGGTAATGGCATTGCCATTCCACATGGTACCACTGATACTCGCGACCTGGTGCTAAACACCGGTGTGCAAGTTTTCCAATTCCCGCAGGGTATTGCATGGGGCGAAGATCAAACCGCCTATATTGTAATCGGTATCGCCGCGCGTTCAGATGAACATCTGGCATTGTTACGCCAACTGACCCATGTATTAAGTGATGATGCCGTTGCTGCACGTCTGGCGAAAACTACCTCGGCTGAAGAGTTACGCAGTTTGCTGATGGGTGAGCAAAAAACCGCTGAATTCCATTTTGACACGTCACTGATCGCAATCGATGTGGCGGCTGACAATCTGATCACGCTGCAAGCACTGAATGCCGGTCGCTTGCAACAAATTGGCGCAGTAGATGCTCATTTTGTCAGCGATGTCATTACCCGTGAGCCACTCAATTTGGGACAGGGTATCTGGCTGAGCGACAGTACTGAAGGTAATTTGGTCAGTGCTGCCACAGTAAGCCGCCCGGTAGCTGCATTTGAGCACCATGGCGAAAAAGTGGCGCTGTTGCTGACGCTCTCCGTGGCCGATGACCAACCGCTGTCGGTATTGAACTATTTAAGTGATTTACTGTTGGCGAAAAAAGCTGACGCTTTGCTGAACGCTGATGCTGCCGCCTTGCTAGCGTTGCTCACCAGTGAGTATGTCGAGCAGAATGAAGTATTAAGCGCTGAGTTTGCTATCCGTAATGAACACGGGTTACATGCGCGCCCAGGGACGATTTTAGTCAATACAATCAAACAGTTTACCAGTGAAATCACCGTGACCAATCTGGACGGCACCGGTAAACCCGCTAATGGACGTAGTCTGATGAAAGTTGTGGCTTTAGGGGTTAAAAAAGGCAATCGCCTGCGCTTTACCGCCAGTGGTGAAGATGCACAAGCAGCATTGGATGCTATTGGTGAAGCTATCGCCGCCGGTTTGGGCGAGGGGGCAGCATGAGCAGAAGAGTTGCAACCATCACGCTGAACCCAGCTTATGATCTGGTGGGTTTTTGCCCTGAAATTGAACGCGGTGAAGTTAATTTGGTGAAAACTGCCGGCCTGCATGCCGCTGGTAAAGGGATTAATGTTGCCAAGGTGCTGAAAGACCTAGGGATTGATGTCACGGTCGGTGGCTTCCTGGGTAAAGATAACCAAGACGGTTTTCAACTGTTATTCAGCGAGCTGGGTATTGCTAACCGCTTTCAGGTGGTACCGGGCCGTACTCGCATTAACGTCAAACTGACAGAAAAAGATGGCGAAGTGACCGATTTCAACTTCTCCGGTTTTGAAGTCAATAAACCGGATTGGGATCGTTTTGTCACTGACTCGCTGAGCTGGTTGGGGCAATTCGATATGGTCGCGGTCAGTGGTAGCTTGCCCGAGGGCGTAAACCCTGATGACTTTACCGATTGGATGAAACGCCTGCGTAGCCAATGCCCGTGCATTATTTTCGACAGCAGTCGTGAAGCATTGGTCGCAGGCCTGAAAGCCTCACCTTGGTTGGTGAAACCCAATCGTCGTGAACTGGAGATCTGGGCGGGTCGTCCATTACCTGAATTGGGTGATGTGGTAGAAGCTGCACACGCTCTGCGTGATCAAGGGATTGCTCATGTGGTGATTTCTCTCGGGGCTGAAGGGGCATTATGGGTCAATGCGTCGGGTGCCTGGTTGGCAAAACCACCCGCCTGTGAAGTGGTCAGTACCGTCGGTGCTGGTGACTCCATGGTCGGTGGCCTGATTTATGGTTTGTTAATGCGCGAGTCCAGCGAGCACACGCTGCGTCTGGCAACAGCAGTTGCAGCTTTGGCGGTGAGTCAGAGCAATGTTGGTATTACGGATCGCCCGCAGTTGGCAGCCATGATGGCAAGAGTCGACCTGAAACCCTTTAATTAATCCCTGGAGGCGAAATGAAAACGCTACTAATAATAGACAGTTCGCTCGGGCAGGCCAGAGGCCACCTTGCGACACTGATGTTGGGTGCTGCGGCGGCAAAAGCAGGACTGAGCTGGGTTGAGAATGCCACTGATGCAGAGCTGGTGATTGTCGCCGGGCAATCAGCCCCGGCTGACAGTGCGCTGAACGGTAAAAAACTCTATATCGGTGATGTGGAAAAAGCGGTGCGCGATCCTGATGGTTTCCTGGCGCAAGCCATTGCGCAGGCTAAACCTTACCAGGCTGCGGTTGCTGTCGCACCCGCGACCACCACGGTGGTTGGCCCGAAACGTATTGTGGCTATTACCGCCTGCCCGACAGGCGTAGCACACACCTTTATGGCTGCTGAAGCCATTGAAAGTGAAGCGAAAAAACGTGGCTGGTGGGTGAAGGTAGAAACCCGAGGCTCCGTTGGTGCCGGTAATGCAATTACACCAGAAGAAGTGGCTGCGGCTGATCTGGTGATTGTTGCTGCGGATATTGAAGTGGATTTGGATAAGTTTGCTGGCAAACCGATGTACCGTACCACGACAGGTTTGGCGCTGAAGAAAACCGTACAAGAACTGGATAAAGCACTGGTTGAAGCTGAAGTCTATCAGCCTAAAACCGGCAGCAGCACCGGTACCAAAAAAACAGAAACCGGTGGTCCTTATCGTCACCTACTGACCGGTGTGTCTTACATGTTGCCAATGGTGGTTGCTGGCGGCTTGTGTATTGCCCTGTCATTTGTGTTCGGTATTAAAGCCTTTGAAGTGAAAGGCACATTGGCTGCCGCCTTGATGCAAATTGGTGGCGGTTCTGCTTTTGCGCTGATGGTACCTGTTCTGGCCGGTTTCATTGCATTCTCAATTGCTGATCGTCCGGGTCTGACCCCAGGCTTGATTGGCGGGATGTTGGCAGTGAGTACCGGGGCTGGTTTCCTCGGCGGTATTATCGCAGGTTTCCTGGCCGGTTATGTGGCGAAAGCAATCAGCACTAAGCTGCGTTTGCCGCAAAGTATGGAAGCACTTAAACCGATATTGATTATTCCACTGGTAGCGAGTCTGATAGTGGGTTTGATTATGATTTATGTGGTCGGTACGCCGGTGGCAAAAATCATGGCAGGTCTGACTAACTGGCTGCAATCCATGGGTACCGCCAATGCCGTGTTGTTGGGGGCTATCCTCGGCGCCATGATGTGTACCGATATGGGGGGGCCGGTGAACAAAGCCGCCTACGCGTTTGGTGTGGCACTCCTGAGTTCTTCTGTTTACGCGCCGATGGCCGCTATCATGGCCGCAGGGATGGTTCCTCCGCTGGCGATGGGACTGGCAACACTGTTGGCACGTCACAAGTTTGACAAAGGTGAGCAGGAAGGGGGCAAGGCTGCATTGGTTCTGGGGCTGTGCTTTATCTCTGAAGGGGCAATTCCGTTTGCTGCCCGTGACCCGATGCGTGTCTTGCCGTGCTGTATCGCCGGTGGTGCGCTGACAGGTGCATTGTCTATGGCATTCGGTGCGCAACTGATGGCCCCACACGGTGGTTTGTTCGTGTTACTGATCCCTGGGGCAATTCATCCGGTGCTGCTGTATCTGGTGGCAATCATTGCCGGTACCGTATTGGCCGGTGGTCTGTATGCGATGTTGAAACGCGCTGATGTCGTGGTCGCAAAAGCGGCATAAGCCTGGCATCATAAGCTTCACCCATAAAAAACCGGCCTTATGTGCCGGTTTTTTTTATGTTTACTCACTGTGATTCGGCTAAATACCATTCAGCTAAACGTTAGCTTGTGAGTTCAGCTTGTGACTTCAGCCAGGCTATCTCTTCAGCCCAAATATCAGGATTGACCGTTTCTAAAATCAGCGGGATATTATCAAAACGGGGATCACGCATAATATAGCTGAACACGGTTTTACCAATATTGCCCTCACCGAGACTGTGGTGTCGATCGACCCGGCTGTTAAATTCACTTTTCGCATCATTAAGATGCATACCGCGCAGATACTGAAACCCGACGATATCGCTAAGTTGCTTGAAGGTATGTTCGCAATCTTCTTCCGTGCGCAGATCATAACCGGCAGCAAAAGCATGGCAAGTATCAATGCAGACACCGACGCGGCTCTTATCTTCCACCCCATCAATGATGGCGGCCAGATGCTCAAACTTAAACCCCAGATTACTGCCCTGACCGGCGGTGTTTTCAATCACTGCTGTCACCCCTTCACTGACATCGAGCGCCATATTGATAGATTCGGCAATACGTGCCAGACACTTATCTTCATCAATTTGCAGTAAATGGCTGCCTGGGTGGAAATTCAGTAATGACAGCCCCAGTTGTTGACAGCGGGCTATCTCGTCGATAAAGGCTTCGCGGGATTTTTCTAGCGCTTCAGTGACGGGATGGCCCAGATTAATTAGATAGCTGTCATGTGGCAGAATTTGAGCGGAGCTATAACCGTATAGCTCACAAGCTTGCTTGAACTTCTCTATCACATCTTCTGCCAGCGGTGCGGCACGCCACTGACGTTGATTCTTGGTAAACAGGGCAAAGGCGGTGGCCTCAAGTTCGTGCGCCCGAATAACAGCCTGGTCTACACCACCTGCTGCGCTGACATGTGCACCGACAAATTTCATTCCATTCTCCTTTGATAACCGGGCCATTATGGCACTGATAACGCCATGATTGAATGGGCGAAGCTGCAAGGAAAAGAAAAGGGCCGCGAGCGGCCCTGAAGTGACATGTTTTATGCCGCGATATGTTGCACCAGCAAATTGATGCCGGTCCCACCGACTATCAGCCAGACAAACAGCAGCAGTGCCAATAATAACGGTTTTACCCCAGCCTGACGGATAGAGCCCACATGAGTGGTCAGTCCGAGTGCGGCCATCGCCATCGCCAGCAAAATGGTGTCCAGTGTAATCAGGTGATTCACCCATGCCGCAGGTAATAGATTCAGTGAGTTAAACCCGGCCATCAGAATAAATATCACTGCAAACCAAGGAATAGTGATGGCACTTTTTTCCCGTTTTTCACTGCCGGCTTTGATGTTGCAACGCGCCAAATAGGCTGAGAGTAACAATAGGAATGGAGCCAGCATCATTACCCGGATCATTTTAGTAATCACGGCGGCGTTTT
The DNA here is from genome assembly GCF_052217105.1 of Yersinia sp. 2553 StPb PI. Lineage (NCBI taxonomy): Bacteria > Pseudomonadati > Pseudomonadota > Gammaproteobacteria > Enterobacterales > Yersiniaceae > Yersinia > Yersinia sp. 2553 StPb PI. Next base: position 721,662 of record NZ_JAZGPX010000002.1, read on the forward strand.
CAGCTTGATCACCGATGGCATGCCCGGCGGCAACCACCTGTGCGACCTCATGAATCGTTGAACCGGCAAAAATACCAAAGGTTTCCTGACTAAACGGCAACCATTGGTAATGCAGGTTTAGCTGATACAACCATGGGTAGACAAAAATGGCGAGCGTGCCGAAAATCACCACAGTGGCGACAGCAACCGCCACTTTGCTGGCATCAGCTTTTAGCACCGGCTCGGTGGCCATAATAGCTGCGGCGCCACAAATACTGCTACCGGCACCAATTAACATTACGGTTTGCTGGTCCAGAGCAAATACCCGTTTACCCAGCCAACATGCCAGCACAAAGGTTGAACTGAGGGTCAAAAGGTCAATAACCATACCGGTAGCCCCCACATCCGCCACTTGTTGAAAGGTCAGCCGGAAGCCGTATAAAATGATACCCAGACGCAATAAATGCTGTTTGGCGAAGACGACGCCATCAGAGCAGACGGGTTGTACCCACGGATACAAGGTATTGCCGACCACGATGCCAAACAAAATGGCCAGCGTCAGTGCCCCCAACCCCATATTGATAAACCACGGCATATCACCCACGTTGAGCGCCAACCCGGTAATCACGCCGGTTAACACCAAGCCCGCAATATAGCGGCTTAGGGGGAACTGATGTGTTCGAGGGAGTTCTTTAGTATGAGAAGTCGCCATGTTTGTGTCCTGTGTTCTGTAAAGATTGCACACAGTTTAACGACTTCAATCTTAATAGATAAATTCATTATATATTTATAATTAATCTATATAAGTGGTAAGGGCGGTGATGGCAGCGCCCAACACCTGATTTTGCCTATCTCTGTGAGGGAGCGTGAATGACCATGAAGTTTGGTATGATATACATAACGGAAATGTACACGGGCGGGGGTATCCCCATAACCGTCAAGGCAGCAGTTTTGATATGAAGAAAGCAAAACATGAAAAGTCGCTGTGGGTGATATTGGTGATTGCCTCACTTATTTATTTGTTGATCCCTCCTTATTTGATCGCTTATTTTTTCAAGTTATATAACTTGAATCCTTTTCATATTGTCCCGCTACCCCATTTTAATCCCTTTAAGAGTGAACGTGGGATTCCTTTATCTCAAACGTTTAGCTATTTATTATTTATCTGGTTGATTTTTAACGCGGTTATCAGCGCTATAGTGGCTATTATTTACCGCATATTCTTTTATTCAGATGATAATGAATAGTATTCTTACTGCTTAATTTCATCCGCTGATAACCTCCCGATTTTACTCAAAGGTGTTAGTCTTATACGGTAATAGAGGCTATATACCCGCCATCGTTCATGTTACAGGTGTGTTGGCTGTGCTCGCTCACTCGAATCACTTACTGGTGTAAGCTCATCGAGGGTTCTGTTGCTTGCCGTCGGCCTGTATTTTGAAATCTATTGGGTACACTTTTGTCCGTCAGTTATTGTATTAACAACTAATTAGGTAGCTCGTTTCATCCAGTCACTGACGAACAGAGTGATGATAGCGTCCTCCATTTTTTACTACAGAGACCGTTATGCACATAACCTTACGTCAACTTGAAGTCTTTACTGAGGTGCTAAAAAGCGGCTCTACGACCCAAGCCTCGGTTGTGCTCGCGCTTTCACAATCGGCAGTCAGCGCTGCGTTGGCGGATTTGGAAGGGCAATTGAGGGTGCAACTGTTTGATAGGGTCGGTAAGCGTTTAGTCACCAATGAGCATGGGCGGTTGCTTTATCCCAAAGCATTGGCATTGCTGGATCAGGCAATTGAAATAGAACAGCTTTTTTTGCAGGACTTAGGCGCGTTGCGGATTGCTGCCAGCAGCACTATTGGTAACTATATGTTACCGGGCATGATTGCCAAATACCGGCGTGACTTTCCCGACACACCGCTGGAATTGAATATCGGTAACAGTCAGGATGTGATTGAAGCAGTGGCAGATTTTCGCGGTGATCTGGGGCTGATTGAAGGGCCGTGCCATATGCCGGAACTGATGACTAAAGCCTGGCAACAGGATGAGTTGGTGGTGTTTGCGGCCCCGGATAATCCGCTATGCCACAAGATGCTGGCACTGGAAGAACTGGCCGATGCGGCTTGGATCCTACGAGAGCGCGGTTCTGGCACCCGCGAAGTGCTCGATCACTTACTGTTGGCGAAATTACCACATTTCAAATTGGTTATGGAGCTGGGGAATTCAGAGGCGATTAAGCGGGCGGTGCGTTATGGCATGGGAATCAGTTGTTTGTCGCGCCGGGTGATTGCCGATCAACTGGCCAACGGCGAACTGATCGTACTCAACATCCCTTTGCCACCACTGATACGAACCTTATATCTGATTCATCATCGGCAAAAACATATCTCTAACGCCTTGCAGCGCTTTCTCAGCTACTGTCAGGAAGAGGTCTGAACCGCAGAATTAGCCGAGAGTGAGTTACTCCTGTAGGGATAAGGTTTTTAAGCGTTTTACACCAATGATATTGGCTATTGCGGCAAGAATACCCGATAGAGAGAGGCTTTTACTGGCAAATGAGCTTTTGCTAATAATTGCACCGGGATCATGAAGGTATCTTATATCAGCGCATTGTTACTATCCGAGTCGGTGGGATTTGTTACAATCCCGCCTTATTTTTTAAGGGTGGATTAGGGTAAGAATGACTCAGCAAAATACTAAAATCCCAGTGCAGCAGGGTGCGCAGCGTTTACGTCGGGAGCTTAAATCACGGCACTTAGCCATGATTGCTATCGGTGGTTCTATTGGTACCGGTTTGTTTGTTGCCTCAGGGGCAACGGTATCGCAAGCAGGCCCGGGTGGAGCATTGCTCTCCTATGCATTGATTGGCCTGATGGTTTATTTCCTGATGACCAGTCTCGGTGAGCTGGCGGCATTTATGCCGGTATCAGGCTCATTTTCAACTTATGGCTCCAAATACGTCGAGGAAGGCTTTGGTTTCGCCCTTGGCTGGAACTATTGGTACAACTGGGCCGTCACTATCGCTGTTGACTTGGTCGCGGCACAATTGGTGATGAATTACTGGTTCCCAGACGCACCAGGCTGGATTTGGAGTGCGCTGTTCCTCGCCCTGATGTTTTTACTGAACTACATCTCAGTAAAAGGCTTTGGTGAAGCGGAATACTGGTTCTCACTGATTAAAGTCACCACAGTCATTATCTTCATCATTATTGGTGTAATGATGATTAGCGGCATTATGAAAGGCGGTGAGAGCGCGGGTTGGCACAACTGGACCATTGGTGATGCACCCTTTGCAGGGGGCTTCTCGGCGATGATTGGTGTGGCAATGATTGTTGGTTTCTCTTTCCAAGGCACTGAACTGATTGGTATTGCGGCCGGTGAATCAAAAGATCCAGGTAAAAATATTCCACGCGCAGTGCGCAAGGTGTTCTGGCGTATTTTACTGTTCTATATCTTTGCTATTTTGATTATCAGCCTGATTATTCCGTATACCGATCCAAGTCTGTTACGTAATGATGTCAAAGATATCAGTGTTAGCCCATTCACGCTGGTATTCCAGAATGCAGGTTTGCTGTCAGCGGCCGCGGTGATGAATGCGGTTATCCTGACGGCAGTGTTGTCAGCGGGTAACTCGGGGATGTATGCCTCAACCCGTATGTTGTTTACCCTGGCCTCAGAAGGTAAAGCGCCACGTATCTTTGCCAAGCTGTCTGAGGGCGGGGTGCCACGTAATGCTCTGTATGCCACCACGGTAGTGGCCGGATTGTGCTTCCTAAGTTCAATGTTTGGCAACCAAACTGTGTATCTGTGGTTACTTAATACCTCAGGTATGACTGGCTTTATTGCTTGGTTGGGTATTGCTATCAGCCATTATCGTTTCCGCCGTGGCTATATGATGCAAGGCCGTGACTTGAACGACTTACCGTATCAGTCTGGTTTCTTCCCGATAGGGCCGATTTTCGCCTTCGTACTGTGTTTGGTTATTACTTTGGGGCAGAACTATCAGGCTTTCTTGCAAGACCGCATTGATTGGTATGGTGTGACTGCAACCTATATTGGTATTCCATTGTTCCTGGTGATTTGGTTTGGCTACAAATTGAGCCGTGGCACTAAGGTTATCAAATACCAAGAGATGGAATTCCCGAAATGGCGTGATGACAGTGAAGATAATCCTGAGCCGACAAAGCCGGTGATGACCGCTGACTAGTTTTTAGCGCTAATCAAAATTAAGCCATAGTGATGGCAGGGCGATAATCTTATCGCCCTTTTTTTGGGCTGTAAGCTGGTGATTATTTAAGCAAAGTTAAGCAAATAATTTCGCTAACTTCTCTTTATTGCCCTTTTGAATGCGGGGATAAATCAGGCTTATTGATTAAATAATATTATAAAATAAGGATTTACATCGTATTGTACCTAATTGTTTATCGCAATCTTATTGATAAGTATTATCGTTTGTTTTATTGTTAGCGCCATCTTATAAGGAACGATAAGGGGAAGCGGTGCAACAGTCGTCACGGAGCATGGCCAAAGGGGGGGTTAGCGATGCTGGTTCACCCGATTCACTTACTCGTCTAAGCGCATCGGGACGCAGTTCACCCGTGACTCTAATTACTTTGGGTATATTTTGGCAGTAACAGATTTCATAAAATAATAATTAGGCAGAAAGGGCCGGAAGCGATATTTCTGCTGTGGTGAGCTATTGCCGACATTAATAAAAAATAAATTTTCACCTGTCCGCCAGGCGGCATTGCTGCAAGTAAAAAACGCCTGCTGAAAAGGTTGTTGATAAATTTACACCTCATGGAGATCGTGTAATGGTTAAGGTTAACAAGGGTTTTAGAAAATCTCACAGTGCGGCATTAGTGATAGCTGCAATTATCTCATCTCAGGCATCCGCCGCTGAAACAAAAAATACCACGGCAACTGACACCATGGTTGTCACGGCATCCGGTTTCCAACAACGCATTCAAGATTCTGCGGCATCTATTTCTGTGGTTACCCGCGAGCAGATTGAAAATAAAGCCTATCGTGATATTACCGATGCGCTGAAAGATGTTCCCGGCGTTGTTGTCACCGGTGGTGGTAGCCACAGTGATATCAGTATTCGTGGCATGTCCGCTAAATACACCCTGATTCTGGTGGATGGTAAACGTGTTGATACCCGTAGCACCCGCCCTAACAGCGACGGTTCAGGGATTGAGCAAGGCTGGCTGCCACCACTTGCCGCCATTGAGCGTATTGAAGTTGTACGTGGCCCGATGTCCTCTTTATATGGTTCGGATGCCATGGGAGGGGTAATCAACGTTATTACCCGGAAGGTGGGTAAAGAGTGGCAAGGCACGGTGCGCGCAGATGCCACCTTGCAGGAGGATTCAGACTCCGGCGATATATATCAGACCAATGCTTACGCTTCTGGTCCATTAATTGATGGCTTGCTGGGATTGAAAGTTAGCGGGCTTCTCTCGCATCGTAGCGAAGATAAGATAATCGATGGCTACAATGAACAGCGCATGAGAAACGGTGCGGCAACATTTACCCTGACTCCCGATGATAAAAACGAATTTGATTTTGATATCGGCCATTATGTGCAGGACCGAAACTCAACCGCCGGGCGTTCAGTGGCATTAACCGGTAAAAGCAGTGACGTGCAATATGACCGTAATAATTATGCGATTACCCACCACGGTTATTATGATTTCGGTAATTCAACCAGCTATGTTCAACGAGATGAAACCCGTAATCCATCACGTGACATGAAGAGTGTTGATAATATCTTTAATAGCCAAACCTCATTCCTGTTCGATAGCCATACTTTAATTCTTGGCGGTCAATATCGTTATGAAGAGCTGAATGACAAGGGTAATCAACTAGCCTCCGCCAAAGATTTGACTAAATTGACCCGTTGGAGTTGGGCGTTATTTGCAGAAGATGAATGGCAGATGACCAATGATTTCGCGCTGACCGGTGGTGTCCGTATGGATCAGGACGAAAACTACGGTACTCACTGGACACCACGTCTGTACGGTGTCTGGCATCTGGCTGAACAATGGACATTAAAGGGCGGGGTATCTGGTGGCTATCGTTCACCTGATTTACGTCAGGCCACGGAAAACTGGGGACAAATCACCGGCGGTGGTCGGGGTGATCCTGCTATCATTGTCGGTAATGCCAACCTGAAACCAGAAAGAAGCCTCAGCCAGGAAATTGGTGTGCTGTGGGATGATCAGGAAGGTATGAATGCCGGTGTGACACTGTTTAATACTGATTTTAAAGATAAAATCACCGAGGTACGCCGTTGTACTGATACCACGGGCAATGCGTCCGGCCAATGTATGATCAATGGTACCAGCTATAAATTTATTAGTGATCGCACCAACGTGGATAAAGCCATGACCCGTGGTGTGGAAGCGACTTTCGGTTGGGAAATCAATAAAGCCTGGTCACTGACATCGAACTACACCTTTACTCAATCTGAGCAGAAAAGTGGGCAATTCTCGGGTCAACCGTTGAACCAGATGCCTAAGCACATGTTGAACGGTACGCTGAACTGGCAGGCAAATGAAGAATTAGCCACCTGGGTTCGGGCTAACTACCGGGGTAGAACATCAGAGTATCTTGATCGTACCAGTATGGGCAATAAAACGCCGTCTTACACTTTTGTCGATTTAGGGGCTAACTATCAACTGACCAAAGAGTTCCGTTTGATGGGAGGCGTGTATAACGTACTGGATAAACGTGTAGATATCGAAGTTAACGATAAAGTGCTGGATGGGCGCCGTTATATGGTTGGTGCCAGCTACGATTTCTAATCTCCCTTTGTCCTTGAAGCCACAGGGGGGTTAGCGGCGTTCACTCACCCGAATCACTTACTTGAGTAAGCTCATCGGGATTTGTTCGCTTGCTGCCTACCTGTGACTCCAATGACTTTGGGTACTCCCTTTGTCCTTGAAGTCACTGGGGGGTTAGCGGCGTTCACTCACCCGAATCACTTACTTGAGTAAGCTCATCGGGATTTGTTCGCTTGCTGCCTACCAGTGACTCCAATGACTTTGGGTACTCCCTTTGTCCTTGAAGTCACTGGGGGGTTAGCGGCGTTCACTCACCCGAATCACTTACTTGAGTAAGCTCATCGGGATTTGTTCGCTTGCTGCCTACCTGTGACTCCAATGACTTTGGGTACTCCCTTTATTCTTGAAGCCACCGGGGTGTTAGCGGCGTTAGCTCACCCCTGTTTAATCAACTCAGGCCAATATCAATCACTTTTTTGAATGCAGCACGTTGTGACACGCTGTGATACCACCGCTGTAAACTTGGCAGTGATGGACGTTCGATCGACAGGTTAAACCAGGCATAGGCCAGGCACCCTAACGGGATATCCCCAATACCGAATTTATCGCCAGACAGATACGCTTGTTTCTCAAGTGCGTGATCGGCAATTGCCATCAGGGTATTGAGTTGTGTCATACCCTGAGCAATTTTCACTTTATCCTGCTGTTCTGGTGGGGTGCGTACCAACCCGATAAACACCGCTTTAAAGGGTTCCACCATGCTGGAAGTGGCCCAATCCATCCACTTTTCTGCCCCTGCGCGTAACTGTGCATCAGGTAAATAAAGTGCACTATCGCCGTATTGTGCGGCCAGATAGCGGACAATCGTATTGGACTCCCACAGGATGAAGTCTCCATCTTGCAGGCAAGGGATCAGGCCATTTGGATTCATTGAGCGATACAGGGGATCATTGAGCTTGCCATATTGGCCACCGACATCAATGCGCTGATAGCTGATACCCAGTTCTTCTAAACACCAAAGTACTTTTTTGACATTGGTCGAGTTATTCCGACCCCAAACAGTCAGCATATAATTCTCTCTATTTATTTGATTTTTATCTACCAACGCCCCTGAAACAGCGTTATTTAACGCCGTTGCCAATGGTGGATATCCCAGTCATGCAGTATTGCCAAATCCACTAATTCATTACCGGGATTAATCACTGCCGCATGATCAACATATTCCAGTAGCGGCTTGTCATTAATCGAGTCGCTGTAACCGTAGGTATGCTGAAAATCTAACTGAGGCGACGCCATGAGCCACTGTTTTAACCGTTCGACTTTGCCTTCACGGTAAGTCAGGGTGCCATAGGTCTTGCCGGTGTAGCGGTTATCCTCCACCGCAACACCGATAGATAATGCTGCATTGGCAGAGAAATGCTGCGCAATAGGGGTAACCAAATGTTCGCCGGTAGCTGAAATAATCACGATGTAATCACCGCGATTACGGTGCCAGGCCAGTAGCTTCCTGGCTTGCGGATAAATTCGTGGCAGAATATCTCGCTCGATAAAACGCTCAACCCAGCCAGCAACTTCAGCCGTATGTTTGCCGATTAAGGGCGACAATGTTGATTCCATATAACAGGACATCGACATCTGCCCTTGATAGTACTGTTTCATCAAATACTGTTCTTGTTCTGCCAGCTCACTAGGAGCCAGCCCTTTATCAACCAGCCAGCGTAACCAAAGGCCGGAGCTATCATCACTGATCAGCGTTTCATCGAGATCAAACAGGGCCAAATCCATTAAGTCACCTCCCGGCTGACAGAAAGATTGAAGTGAAACTTAACAGTGCATGTGCTGGGCATCTGAAATTCCCCGACGGAAAAAAGGGTATCAACCGTTAAGCTAATACTTTCTAGCAAAACATGGAAGCTTACTTAGCACGGCAGGGTTGCTAGCTCACCCCGATACAGTTATGGATGGCAGATTATCTGAATATTAAGACAACGTTATGACTCTGGTTTTCGATGTTGCCGGGCAGGTGATACGGCATTGTTATCAGTAATGAAAGAAATAACATAGAACGGATTGATATTGGTGAGTTACTCAGTTTCGGTGTTAATTGTTTATATCGTTTAGATATAGATTGTTAAGTATCTAGTCGAGAACGCTCTTAAAACTGCTTTTTATCCTTAAATGACAGGTTATTAACGCGGTTTGTCACTAAACGCCCGATGGCTAAAGAAAGAGTGTTGTCGTCTGTCTGCTTTCACCCCACAGCCCAGGAGCTGATTATGCTGATTATTCGTTTATATGGTTGTCCAGTTTTCATTGGTTCTGAGCAAAAAAAGCAACCGACTGAAAATCCTGGAGTGAAACATGAGTCATCAAACACTAAGCAACCCATTATTTGTTAACCCAACCGCGGTTAACCCATTATCTGCCAACACATTACCACTATTGGATCTTTCCCTGCTTAATGGCAGTGAAACTGAACGTCAGGCATTCTTAGTCGATTTACGCCATGCCGCACGAGATATCGGATTCTTTTATCTCACCGGACATGGCATTGACCCCGCGTTATTACAACAAATCCAAACCTTATCCCGTGAATTTTTTGCCTTGCCTGATGAGGACAAACTGGCGGTGGCCATGGTGCGCTCGCCACATTTTCGTGGCTATAACCGTGCGGCCTCTGAGTTAACGCGAGGCCTACCGGATTGGCGCGAGCAGTTCGATATTGGCGCGGAAAGAGCCCCATTACCGCAAACGCCAGATACGCCAAGTTGGGCGCGGCTGCAAGGGCCAAACCAGTGGCCAGCGGCATTGCCGGAATTAAAACCAACAATACTGCAATGGCAGCGGGAAATGACCGGAATGGCACTGCGCTTGCTGCGGGCTTTCGCTCTGGCATTGGAACTGGATGAACATGCATTTGATGAGTTGTATGGCGATAAACCCAATGAACATATCAAGTTGATTCGCTATCCAGGGCGTGAAACCACACAAAGCGGTCAGGGGGTCGGTGCGCATAAAGACTCCGGTTTCCTCAGTTTCTTATTGCAAGACCAGCAACGCGGCTTGCAGGTGGAGGTGGAGGAAGGGCGCTGGATTGATGCCGCACCACGACCCGGCACCTTCGTGGTCAATATTGGAGAGCTGCTGGAGCTGGCCAGTAATGGTTATCTGCGCGCCACGGTGCACCGGGTGGAAACACCTCCTGCCGGTACAGACCGGTTATCTATCGCCTTCTTCCTGGGGGCGCGTCTGGATGCGGTGGTTCCGCTGTATCAACTGCCAGCGCCGCTGGTGGCGCAAGCGCGTGGGCCAGCCAGTGATCCTCATAACCCGCTGTTTCGTGATGTTGGGCTTAATTATCTCAAGGGCCGTTTGCGCTCTCACCCCGATGTTGCCGAGCGTTACTACCCTGCGCAATTGAAGCTGTAGGGGTTGGATAAGTTCATCGCGGATCGTCTGCTGGCAATCTACCTGGCGCACTGATTTTTGGGTCGCTTGAATTAAAAACTTTATTTTTGGGATGATGATAATGACTAAAACACGTATTTCCGGCCTGATTAGTGCCACCTTACTAACTGCATGGGTGTCTTCTTTTAGTTTGTCAGCACAGGCAGCCGAAGCGCTGCGGGTAGCCGCCGATCCGGTTCCTCATGCAGAAATTCTGCAATTTGTGCAAAAACTCGATCCCTCTCTGAACCTGAAGGTCATCGAGATCCCCAATGGTGTGAACTCGAATGAGTTGCTGGCACACGGTGATGTCGATGCCAACTACTTCCAGCATGTGCCTTATCTGCACTCCCAGGAGCAGGCGCTGGGGCAAAAATTTGCCGTGGCCGCAACGGTGCATATTGAGCCACTTGGCGTCTATTCCCACAAACATAAAACCTTTGCTGATGTCCCGCAAAATGGCACGGTAGCGGTGCCGAATAACGTGACTAATCTCAGCCGTGCGCTCTATTTACTGAAAGATCAGGGACTGATTACCTTGAAGCCGGGCTTTACCGATCCGGCTAAAAATCAGGCGACGCCGAAGGATATCGCGGACAATCCAAAACACCTGAAAATTTTAGAGATTGAATCACCGCAAATCCCTCGTTCATTGGATGATGTTGATTTAGCAGTGATTAATGGAAATTATGCGTTGGAGGCAGGGCTTAATCCGGCGAAAGATGCATTAGGACTGGAGAAAGCTGCCGGTAACCCTTATGCCAATATTCTGGTCACCACCCCCGCGCTGGCCAGTGATCCACGAATCAAACAATTGGCGAAAGATTTACAGTCACCCGAAGTGGCGAAGTTTATCACTGAGAAATACGCCGGTTCAGTTATCCCTGTGGCAGGCCTTAAATCATGATTAGCATCGAACGCCTGAGTAAAACCTATCCACAAGGAGGGCTGCCAATGGTGGCCCTGGAGGAGGTCTCGCTTGAGATCCCGACAGGCTCGGTGTTCGGTATTATTGGCCGTAGCGGGGCAGGTAAAAGTACCTTAATCCGTTGTCTAAACCTATTGGAACGGCCCACTTCGGGCCGTATTCAAGTGGATGGCCGGGAATTAACCACACTTTCTGACCGTGAATTGCGGCTGCAACGGCAAAATATCGGCATGATTTTTCAGAATTTCCATTTACTTCATTCACGTAATGTATGGGACAACATTGCTGTTGGTCTGGAAATTATTGGGATGCCCAAAGCGCAACGCCAGCAGCGCGTTGCGGAGTTATTGGATTTGGTTGGCTTGAATGACAAGGCTTATGCTTTCCCCTCGCAGTTATCGGGCGGACAAAAACAGCGCGTGGGAATTGCCCGAGCGCTGGCCGCCAAACCGTCATATTTGTTATCTGATGAAGCGACTAGCGCGCTGGACCCTGAAACCACCGCATCGATCCTGGCATTGCTCAGTGATATCAATCGCCAACTTGGATTGACCATCGTGTTGATCACTCACGAATTGGAGGTGGTGAAATCCATCTGTGATAGCGCAGCACTGTTGGAGCGGGGGCGGGTGGTGGAAACCGGCGCTATTGCTGACTTATTGGCATCAACACATTCCCGTTTAGGGCGTTCATTGCTTCCCGCTCGGGGGCCGGCGTCGTTGTCTGGTGCGCCAGTGGCGGAGCTAACCTTTTTCGATACCTTATCGGCTTCCCCCGTGCTCAGTGAGTTGGCGCAGCAACATGCCGTGGGGGTAACCCTACTTGGCGGTGGGGTGGAATCGATAGGTGGCCAGCGGGTTGGGCGTTTGCAGGTTGATTTCAGCCACCCAGACGGCGGGTTGAGTTTAGCTGAGGTCTTACAATTTCTTAATGAGCGTGGCGTGAGAGCAGAACTGATATGAACAGCGGCATGAGTTGGCAAGATCTGCTGGCACTGGTCACCAATGCCACCGGCGAAACCATCTATATGGTGGTAATTGCCACCTTTTTCACTGTATTGATTGGCTTACCACTGGGGGTGTTGTTATTTATTTCGCGCCCCAATGGGGTTTTGCCTGCGCCGCGCTTGAATACATTGGTCGGTGCCATTGTTAATCTGGGGCGCTCAATGCCCTTTGTGGTGTTACTGATTGCGTTGATTCCGATTACCCGTTGGATTATCGGCACCACGTTAGGCAGTACCGCGGCCATCGTGCCAATTACTCTGGGGGCCATCCCATTTTTTGCCCGAGTGGTCGAAGCGGCCTTGGATGAAGTGGATAAAGGGCGGATTGAGGCAATTTTATCGATGGGCGGCTCGGCACGCCATGTGATTCAAAAAGTTCTATTGCCAGAGGCACTTCCCGCTTTATTGGCCGGTATTACCTTAACTGTCGTGATGCTGGTGGGATTCTCATCAATGGCGGGGGTTATTGGTGGCGGTGGATTAGGTGATTTGGCTATTCGTTATGGTTATCAACGTTTTAATAATGAAGTGATGGTAGCGACATTAATCATATTGGTCATTTTGGTTCAGGGCGTACAAAGCCTGGGCGATAGATGGGTCAGGTCGTTGGCTCACCGGCGCTAAAATTTATCACCACCTATATTTGATATAACAGCCGCGGTATTGATTGCTGTGGTTTCACTGCGTAATAATGGACGTTGCCGCTATCAACGCGGCAACGTCCTGTCAGCAGGAGATTAACCGTTTAGTGCTTGTGCCAAGTCCGCAATCAGATCCTCGGTATCCTCAATACCCACCGACAAACGTAGCAATTGTGGCGTAATACCGTGTTTCAGCCGGGTTTCTAAGGGGATGGAGGCATGAGTCATGCTATATGGCTGGCTGATTAAACTTTCCACCCCGCCCAAACTTTCGGCCAGGGTAAACAGATGTGAGCGTTTGATTACCGCGCGAGCGTATTCATCATCCCCTTTCAATCGCACAGAAATCATACCGCCGAAACCCGCCATTTGCCGTGATGCCAGCTCATGTTGTGGGTGGCTTTTCAGCCCTGGGTAATAGACATTTTCAACTTGTGGTTGCCCTTCGAGCCACTCGGCTATCTGCTGAGCACTGTGATTATGTCGCGCCATGCGCAAAGCCAAGGTGCGCAGTCCGCGTAACGTCAGAAAGCTGCTGAAAGGATCTAAAATTCCGCCCACCGCATTGTGCAGAAAGCCTAACTGTTCTGCCAGTTCAGGGTTATTGCCCACCGCCGCGACGCCAGCGACCACATCAGAATGGCCATTAAGGTATTTGGTGGCGGAATGCACCACAATATCAAAGCCCAGTTCCAGCGGGCGCTGGATGTAAGGGGAGGCGAAGGTATTATCGGCCACACTGATAAGTTGATGCTTTTTGGCAATCGCCGCAATGGCCGCCAGGTCAGCCAGTTTCAGCAATGGATTGGTCGGTGTCTCCACCCAGATCATTTTGGTTTCTGGCAATATTGCTTGTTCTAATGCCTCGGTATCCGCAGGGGAGACATAGGTCACTCGCAAACCGGCCGTTCGGCTGCGAACTTTTTCCAGCAGGCGATAGGTTCCACCATATAAATCATCCACGGCAATGATATGGCTACCCTGATCCAGCAGTTCAAGCACAGTTGAACAGGCTGCCAGACCAGAGGCGAAGGCGTAACCTCGAGTGCCCCCTTCCAGTTCCGCAATCGCCTTTTCCAGCGCGGCACGCGTTGGGTTGCCGCTGCGCGAATATTCATAACCAGTATGCTCACCGGGAGCGGGTTGTGCGAAGGTGGATGTCGCGTAAATTGCGGGCATCACCGCACCGGTGCTATCGGGGGTATAACCGGCATGAACGGTTAAGGTATCGAACTTTGCCATAATAAAAATCCTTAATATGAGAAGATTAAGCCAGCTTTTGACGCCAGGTATTCAAAACATCAGTGCGGGTAATCAAGCCAAGGAAACGCTCTCCATCCAACACTACTGCTACATGGCCATCATTGAATGTCGCCAGTAGAGAGCGGTAATCGGCCTCTTTTTGTAATGTGTTCACTTGATGGGTCATAGCGGCACTGGCCGGTAATTTGAAATGGCTGGCATCTGCTTGTACGGTGTTCAGCAAGTCCCATTCGTCGATTAACCCGACCACTTTTTCGCCGTCTAATACGGGTAGTTGGGAGATGTCATATAGGCGCATTCGGGCGTGAGCCACGGCCAGCGTGTCCTGCGGTGAAACAGAAATTGTTGCGCCGTCCTCATGACGATAAGTGATGAAATCACGCAAATCGCCATACTGGGGCTTGCTCAGCAAACCTTGTTCCATGAGCCAGTAATCGTTGAACATTTTGGACAGGTACTTGTTGCCGCTGTCGCAAACGAAGGTGACCACTCGCTTTGGTGTGGTTTGCTCGCGGCAATAGCGTAATGCTGCGGCCAGTAGGGTGCCGGTAGATGAGCCTGCCAGTACCCCTTCTTCCCGCAATAGCGCGCGTGCGGTGCTGAAGGCTTCAGCATCATCGATGCGATAAGATTTTTTTACCTGAGAAAAGTTGCTCAGTGGCGGGATAAAATCCTCACCAATTCCTTCGACCAGCCAGCTACCCGCATCGCCAATCTGCGAGCTGTCGACGTAATCTGCCAAAATAGATCCCGCAGGATCGGCCAGTACGAACTCGGTGGCGGGTGAAACCTCGGCAAAGTATTGGCTCAGGCCGCTCAGGGTGCCGCTGGAGCCAACACCCACCACGATGGCATCGACCTGCCCATCCATCTGTTGCCACAGCTCAGGGCCGGTCGATGTCCGGTGCGCCGCGGGGTTTGCCGGGTTATTGAATTGATCGATATAGAAAGCCCCCGGTGTTTCCTGCGCCAGACGCAGAGCATAGTCCTGATAATAAGCCGGATGCCCTTTGCCCACATCCGAGCGGGTCAATAGCACTTGTGCGCCCAATGCTCGCAGGTGGAAAATTTTCTCCTGGCTCATTTTATCCGGTACCACTAATAGCAGTTTGTAACCTTTTAGCGCCGCCACCAATGCCAACCCAAGGCCGGTATTGCCAGCGGTGGCTTCAATGATGGTTCCGCCGGGTTGCAGCAACCCTTCTTTTTCAGCTTGCTCAATCATCGAGAGCGCGACACGGTCTTTAATCGACCCACCGGGATTTTGATTTTCCAGCTTGACGAACAGTTGGCATGGGCCGGTATCAAAGTGGGTCAGTTCCAGTAGCGGGGTGTGGCCGATAAGATCAAGTACCGAGCGTGGGATAGCCATTGCATACTCCAGCATTATTTGTTTAACAGCATAAATTGTTTAACAGCATGAATTTGGATAACAACTGATGGGCTGGATAATAGCGCTAGCGGCTTAAGCATTAAAAAGAACAAATAACCTGTATATATTACCTTTTGTTATATATTTATGTTTTTTTAGACGTTTAGGTGCTTAGGTGTAAGGATGTTCAGACAGGAAGATGGTTAGCCGTATAGCCATCGATATTCACAAAAAACAGTCTCTTTACAAAACAAAACGTAAAACTACGCCCAATTGAGCCAGCAATGGGATAAATTTAGAAAAGGGACTGAAATATGACTAAGCTAATATTTCAGTCTAAGTGAAAAGACGTTATTTTTTCGCTAATTGGACAGTGGTTGGTTCTGGGAATACCACTTATTTCCAATTATTAGCAAGGATACTCTGGCGACCTCATGATGAAATTTATCCTCCCCTTTAAGATAAAGAAATTAACCTTCAGTGCTGGCTTATTGCTTTTGGTGCTGCCCGCCGCGCATGCGGCTGGAGACCCGGCTGCTCCGCCGGTAGATGCCAAAGCCTATGTGCTGATGGATTACAACAGTGGAAAGGTGTTGGTGGAAGGGAACAGTGACCAGCGCCTCGATCCGGCCAGTTTGACTAAGATTATGTCCAGTTATGTGATTGGACAGGCCATTAAAGCGGGGAAAGTGCACCCTGATGATTTAGTGACCGTGGGGAAAGATGCCTGGGCTACGGGTAATCCGGCATTACGTGGTTCCTCACTGATGTTTTTGAAACCGGGCGATCAGGTAAAATTGTCCGATTTGAATAAAGGTATTGTGATTCAGTCAGGCAATGATGCCAGTATTGCGTTGGCCGATTATGTGGCTGGTAGCCAAGACAGTTTTGTTGGCCTGATGAACAATTACGCCAAAGCCTTGGGTCTGGCGAATACTCACTTTATGACCGTCCATGGTCTTGATGCGCCAGGGCAGTACAGCACTGCCCGGGATATGGCGGTATTAGGTCAGGCACTGATCCGCGACGTGCCGGAAGAGTATGCGCTGCACAAAGAGAAAGAATTCACTTTTAATAAGATTCGTCAGATTAACCGTAATCGTCTGCTATGGAGCACTAATCTCAATGTGGATGGCATGAAAACCGGTTTTACCTCCGGTGCGGGGCATAATCTGGTCGCGTCTGCAACCGAAGGGCCAATGCGTTTAATCTCTGTGGTGTTAGGTGCACCCAGTGATCGGGTTCGCTTTAGTGAAAGTGAAAAACTGTTGACCTGGGGCTTCCGTTTCTATGAAACCGTGGTGCCGATTAAAGCCACCAAACCTTTTGTGACGCAGAAAGTGTGGTTTGGTGATACCGGCGAGGCCGAGCTTGGGGTGGCAGAGGATGCCGCTATCACTATCCCGAAAGGGCAGATGAAGGATCTTAAAGCCAGTTATAAGTTGGATCAAACGGAGCTGCGTGCGCCGCTGGCCAAAAATCAAGTGGTCGGAACCATCGATTTTCAGCTTAATGGCAAGACGATTGACCAACGCCCGCTGGTGGTATTAAACGAAGTAAAAGAGGGCGGTTTCTTTAGTCGCATCTGGGACTTCGTGATGATGAAACTCAGTCAATGGTTTGGTAGCGTATTTGGCTAGTTTAAAGAAGATGATTGATTAATAAGAAAAAGGGCTACTGAAAAGTAGCCCTTTTAGCATATTAGGTGACCTATCACTGATATAAATCAGTTACAGGCAACGATCTTGATTGCTAACCCCCCTCGGGAGGTTTCGCGGTATTTAGAATTCATATCTTTGCCGGTTTCATACATCGTTTCGATGACTTTATCCAGACAAACACTGGGTTCGCTAGTACGACGTAGCGCCATGCGCGCAGAGTTAACGGCTTGCACCGCAGAAATTGCATTACGCTCAATACACGGCACTTGAACTTGCCCTGCCACTGGGTCACAGGTCAGCCCTAGGTTATGCTCCATCGCGATTTCTGCTGCAATGCACACCTGAGCAGGGCTACCGCCCATCAACTCAGCCAAGCCTGCTGCGGCCATGGAACAGGCCACACCCACTTCGCCCTGACAACCCACTTCAGCGCCGGAAATAGACGCATTCATTTTATACAGCGCCCCAATCACACCAGAGACCAGGAAGTAGCGACTGTATGAGTTCTCATTTACCTGACGAATGAATTTGTCGTAGTAAGATAAAACTGCCGGAATAATGCCACACGCGCCGTTAGTCGGGGCAGTCACGACCCGCCCGCCCGCAGCGTTCTCTTCATTGACGGCTAATGCATACATATTAATCCAATCGACAACCATCATCGGATCCGAGTTATTTTTATCGGTACTAACCAGCATTCGGCGCAAAGCTGCGGCGCGACGTGGTACTTTCATTGGACCAGGCAATAACCCTTCAGTATTGATGCCGCGCTCAATACCGGCACGCATCACTGCCCAGATTGCGGCAAAGTGAGCACTTATTTCGGCTTTGCTGTGCAATGCCAGTTCATTTTGCATCACTAAACCGGACAGTGATAAACCGGTATCTTTACAGTGCTTTTGCAAGTCACGGGCAGACTTGAACGGATAAGGCACAGTAATCGCTTGGCTATCTTCCTGACCAAAGTGTGCTTCATCGACAATAAAACCACCGCCGATGGAGTAATACGTTTTACTGAAAATACAGTCATCACCCGCATGAGCGCTGATGGTCATACCATTTTCGTGCAATGGCAGGTTAGTGCTGTGGAAGTTCATCCCGCCATTGGCCGGGAAATCAACTTCGTGGCTGCCGTTTGCCAACAGCAGACGTTCCCGCAACTCTACATCGCGGATAAAACCAGAGATTGCATCAATATCAACGGTATCAGGCAGATTCCCCGCCAAACCCATAATAATCGCAATATCGGTATGATGGCCTTTACCGGTAAGAGACAAAGAGCCGTAAACATCAACAGTGATTCGGGTGACGGCAGAAAGATGCCCCAGTTCGATTAGGTCATCGGTAAACAGCTTGCCAGCCTTCATTGGGCCGACGGTATGAGAGCTGGATGGACCAATACCAATCTTGAAAATGTCAAAAACGCTGACCATATATCGCCCCTTAAAGGTTCTAATTATTAAAGTGATGACATTGCCGTGGTAGGAAGCCGGAGCGGACGCTCCGGTTTTTGAAACAATTTACAACATCAGACCATGATAACTGGCTGGCCGTGGACGTTGGCCAGCCTCAGAATCATTTACCGAACAGGCTGAACAAGATTGCAGAGATAGCAATCAGGCCCATGATAACCACGAATACGTTGCTGATATGGCCGCTGTACTTACGCATCGCTGGAACTTTATGGATTGCGTACATTGGCATCAGGAACAACAGCATCGCGATGATTGGGCCACCCAAGGTTTCAATCATACCCAAAATGCTTGGGTTCATGGTTGCGACGATCCAGGTTGTTACCAGCATGAACAGGGCAGTAATACGGTTCAGTTTGTCATGATTGATAGTTTTGCCTTTGCTACGCAGAGACTTAATCATCATGCCATTAAAGCCTTCACGTGCGCCCAGATAGTGACCCAGGAAAGACTTGGTGATAGCGATAAAGGCAATAACCGGCGCCATGTAGGCAATTATTGGAGTATTAAAGTGGTTAGCCAGGTAAGACAGAATAGAAATGTTCTGGCTTTTCGCATCCGCCAGATCCGCAGGAGACAGGCTCAGTACGCAACTGAAGACGAAGAACATAACGGTGACAACCATCATGATGTGAGCAAAAGCCAAAATGCGTGAACATTTTTTCTCTGCATCTACGCCGTACTCTTCACGTTTTGATACTGCAAACGCCGAGATGATAGGGGAGTGGTTGAATGAGAACACCATGACCGGAATAACCAGCCACATGGTCATCCACAGACCGCTACCAGTACCGTTGCCGTCCATTGATACATGTTCAAATATTGCACCGGTCCAGTTAGGGATCAGGTACACAGCCAACAACATCAATGCTGCAACAAACGGGAATACCAGAATACTCATTGCTTTTACAATGGCATGCTCACCAAAACGCACGATAGTCATCAGGCCCACGATCAGAATCAGGGACAAAATAGCACGCGGTGGTGATGGCAGATGCATCTGGTGGGTAATGAAGCTATCAACGGTGTTGGTGATTGCCACACTGTATACCAATAAAATCGGGTAGATAGCGAAGAAGTAAAGCAGGGTAATCAACTTACCTGCGCCGATACCAAAGTGCTCTTCAACCACTTCAGTAATGTCTTCACCTGGGTTTTTGCCTGACAGCACAAACCGGCAGAGACCACGGTGAGCAAAGAAGGTCATCGGGAAAGCAATGATGGCCATTACAATCAGCGGCAGAAGGCCGCCGATACCGGCATTGATAGGCAGGAACAATACGCCTGCACCGATTGCAGTACCGTACAGGCCCAACATCCACATGGTGTCACTTTTACGCCATGTGCTTGATGAAACTTTTCCCGGGGAGGCAATAGTGCCTGCTTGAGTAGTGTCCATAAAGATCTCCACTGTGAACACGTTAATTTAAAATTAAGAGCCGAAAGTTAGATACCCGCTATGCATTATCGAGTTGCATAATCAGGCGAAAAATTCAGTCAAAACGATTCGTTTAAAATTGGTGCCCTGGTTATTACTTTGGTGCCGTAATCGTGCTTTATACCTAAATTGTCAAGTGCAAAATTTAACCGATATTAAGAAGATGAATTCGCGGTATCGGATATTTTTGGTGTTCTTGGAAGAACAATAGTTTTTGCTGGCGGCAAGATAGCGATTTGCAGTGAAAACTACCGTGATCATGCTCCCAAATGCTTAATAAACTCGCCGCCGATCATTTGTTACGAATTTAAAACTGATTGTTATGTAAATGTTTATGATTTATCACTAGAAATAATGAAAAGTATACTTTCCCTTCTGGCCGATAAATAAACAGACTATTCTTTATTCCTTGCTTCTTGGCGTGCAATATATTTTAACCACGCTTATGGATCTAGCGGAAATCGATTTTTTCACTGATTTATTGATGAATATCATTAGTTTAAAACAACAAAAATAATTTAACTTGTTGATTTTTAATGTTATTAAATCAATTATCATGTGATGGTGGTTTATGGATTTGATGATAAATTCAACAGGAAAATAAGAGGAAAAAAGACAATAGGCATAGTGAGGGGGAATAAGTCAGCGCATGATTATTAGTATCGAGCCCTATATTTGTCATATAAATTTTTTCTGTCACTAATTTGTCTGACAATAAACTAACGTTATTCTTTTATTTAAATGCGTTAAATGAACACTAAATGTTAAATTAATTTACCTTAAATCTTTATACTGTTGCATGTTCATTTAATAATGGAATTGTGTTTTAGAAATTTGATAGGCAAAGAGTGATTTAACCACAAATATAATATGGTTATTTAATGTTGTGCTATTCTGCTTAAATATAATCCAATTTTTACTTGATATATGCGGATAGGTTTATCGACCCGGTATTTACCGGGTTAAGATTTTTGCTATGTAATCAAGTCTAACAGTCGATTTTGATGCCATGTTGTAAAAAGAACTGGCTGAACTCGGCATCAGGCTGGCGGTCGGTGACTAACGCATCAAACAGGGTCAATGCTCCAATGCTGGCAGGTTTTATTTTACCGAACTTACTGTGGTCGGCCACCAGGATTTTCTGTTGTGATTTGGCCATAGCTCGGTGCTTTAACAGAATTTCATCGAAGTTGAAACAGGTGGCGCCATACTCAATTGAAACGCCGGCTGCGGAGATAAAAGCTTTGTTTGGGCAGGCATTGTCCAGCTCATTGTGCTGACTGATCGGTGTGAAAATATAGTTATTGGGTTTGAATTCACCACCGCACAGAATCACTTTACAGTTGGGTTTGTCTTGTAAGGAAAGAAAGGTGTTAAGGGAGTAACAAATGGCAGTAAATACCAGTTCTTCGTCTATCTCGTCGATAATAGAGGGAATTGTAGTGCCGCAGTCAAAAAAAACCGTATCATTTTCGGCGATCAACCTTGCTGCCAACTGACCAATACGGCGTTTTTCTTCCACCTGTTTGGCTTGCTGGTCAGAAACAAAATAGTTATTGGCGTTATTGCTTTTAGGGTCCATCACCACATAACCACCCAACAAAATCACGGCGGTCGGCTCGGCGCTAAGATCACGGCGAATAGTCATTTCAGAGACTCGCAGCAAATTGGCCGCGTCTTTGAGGTGGATTTTGTCGGAACGCTTTAGGGCCTGAGTAAGTTTATTGATTCGTTCTGCACGGCGGGTTTCCATAAGCTATTCCTGACAAACAATTATTAATACCATACGTTGCACTATAGTTTCTTATAATACAACGTATTGCAATAAATAAGCCCGGCAGTAGCCGGGCTGACAATCGATTCGAATCTAAACAATCGATTAATAGACTTACAATGAGTTAGTAGCTTGATGCCACGGCCTGTTGGCCCGAAACAATGGTTACACCAGAGCTGGTACCAATGCGTGTCGCCCCTGCGTTGATCATGATTTCTGCTGTCTTTTGATCACGAACTGCACCAGAGGCTTTAACGCCTATTACCGGACCAACCGTAGCACGCATCAATTTAACATGTTCTTCTTTGGCACCACCGGTGCTGAAGCCTGTTGAGGTTTTCACAAAAGCTACGTCAAGCTCACGACACATTTCACAAACTTGTACGATTTGAGCATCACTTAGCAGGCAGGTTTCTAATATTACCTTCAACGGTGTAGTGGCGCAAATATCACGTACAGCCTTAATATCGGCTTTAACTTCGGCAATTTTGCCACTTTTTAGCCAGCCAACATTGATAACCATATCAATCTCTTGCGCCCCAGCGTTGATTGCTGCCTGAGCTTCAAAGGCTTTTGCTTCAGTCAGACCCGCACCCAGTGGAAAACCAATGACTGAGCACACCTTAACCGTACTACCGGCTAACTGTTGGGCGGCGACTGGCACGTACCCAGAATTAACACATACGGCATAGAAATGATGCTGTTTAGCTTCTTCACACAGCTTGATAATTTGGGCTTCCGTGGCATCCATTGCCAATAGAGTATGGTCAATGTAATTAGCATAATTGATCGTCATGATTTTTATCCTTTTGTTCATCTGTAAGTTATCACTACTGTTATAATAGTAACATTATCAGAGGAAAACAAAGGTAATTCTCACATATTTAACTGTTTTACATTTTATTTTGTTATTTTAATTACATTTTAGCGGCTTAAATGCACCGGTAATCAATAGGTGACTTTCTTTTGTAAATTGATTTTAAAGGATTATTTTATAATGTGACTGGCGGCGGTGGATATTGCCGATCTTTTAGAGCCATCGGCAATGTGAGATTTATAACCTAGCGTGACTAGCTTCTGACCCATCCTCTACTGATAGGCAGAGCAAAACTAATACGATAAAGGCGAGTCATACCACTTGCGATAGCGTCACCGAATAAATTCCATACTAACTGTGCGAATAGGCAACCAATAATCCCTAATAAGAAGGCACCCACCATATCTAGTGGCCAATGAACACCCAGGTAAATACGTGACCATGCAATGGCGGCCGCGACGACCATCATGCTGACTGCGGACCAGAGTTTGTGCCAAAAAACAAAGGCTAAGGCAAAGGTGAAAATAGCGGTGCCGTGATCACTTGGGAAAGAGCTGTCGGGTGCATGGCTCATAAAGTTATAGCCAAAACCGACAACAAAAGGGCGATCGTGTGGGATAAGCATCCCGATGCAAGCCGCTGAAAGCATAGAGAAAACAAGAGCGATTGCTGCCTTGGTTACCACTGCTCGCTGCAAGTTAATGCTATCTTTTGGCCCCCATAGCCACAGTGCCACCAGTAACATGGGGATAATCATGATCAGGTCACGTGCGATGAAGGTCGCAAAAGAAATCATCCATGGCGGTGATGCCGGGGTCGCATTTATCATGGAAAAGAAAAAATAGTTCATTTGTTCCATTATTCAGTACCTTTATCGCGGCGGTAAAAACCGCTAATCATCCAAAACAGAGCCAACTGGCTCAGCCATACCCACCAACCCGCCCACAGGTTATGAGTAAGAAAATGTGCCCCGCGCATAATTTGACCAAACCCCATCAACATGCCAAGACCAATACCGAGCAACCAACACAGCGAAGCCAACCGAGGCCGCTCGGGGTAGAACAGGAAGAACAGTGCCATCACGGCAAAACCGCTGGATGCATGGCCACCGGGAAAACAGTGGCCGGGACCTGCACCTACAGGAGCGGTACCCATCAGCGCATAACTGATAGCTTTGCCACCGTACTCCACCAGATCCCAAGGGCAGGAGTGGGCGCTGACGGCCTTTAGCACCCCAACTACCAATGGACCGATGCCAAACAACAACATGGTCGTCACCAAGCGCCCATTACGGCGATAAATCCCCCATAACAATGCCACCACGGCAGTACTGATAATGGTTATTTTCAATAATCGGTGGTTGAGTAAATCCAGCCAGTAATTGTTTTCCCATGGAAAATTTTGCCCGACGGGATCAAACCAGTAATTACTGATAAACCAATCTAGTTGCTCGTTGTTCGACAGCCACAGAAAGAGCAATCCACAGATCACTAACCCAAAAACCTGCCAAAAATAGAAGGATAACGGCAACGAGTAAAGGGAGTTTGTCTTAATTATCTGTGCTGTTGAGGCATTATTTAATGTCGCTGGAGTGACATTGGCTTGAGAGGTAGGTTTGCTGGTCTTCACGAAGTAACCTGAAGCGGAAATAGGGAATACTAATACTGTAATAATATTGTCTTAAGAAAGCCTTAAGGGGCAGATGGCGCGATATGGACGAGAGTAGAAATAGGCAGAACTCAAATTTCAGGCAAGAAAAAACCCGATTAGTCTTGAACCTAAGAAGGCGGGACTATCGGGCTCCTCAATATGGGGACATCAAAGAAAAGCAGTGGCATTAAATCAGACCCCAGTCCAGTAAGAAAGTTCTGGGGAAATAAAAAAAGTATAAAATAATGTTTAGCTTTTTCCGCAACGGCCTTTTTAGTGTACTAGCCTAATACTCCCGGCCAGATAATAACGATCAACGAACCTGCCAATGTTAATAGTACGTTGGCGATGGCATAAGTCCCTGCGTATCCTAGTGCCGGGATGTTACTGCGGGCAGTATCGCTGATGATGTCCATGGCCGGTGCGCAAGTGCGAGCACCCATAATGGCACCAAAAAGCAGAGCACGGTTCATGCGTAATACATAAGCGCCAAAGAGAAAGCAGATGACGACTGGGACCAGACTCACGATTAGGCCAGAGATAAGCATCTGTCCACCGACCGCGCCCAAGCTGCTATTAATACCGCCACCTGCACTTAATCCGACGCCAGCCATAAAGACCATTAACCCGAACTCTTTCACCATATTCAACGCACCTTGCGGGATATAGCCAAAAGTAGGGTGGTTAGCACGTAAAAATCCGAGCATGATGCCAGCCATTAATAGGCCGGCAGCATTACCAATGCCGAAACTGAAATTACTGAATTGGAAGGTAATTAAACCAATCATCAATCCGAGAATAAAGAAGGCACAGAAAGCCAGCAGGTCGGTGACCTGACTGTGAATAGAGATAAAGCCAATTTTTTCTGCCACGCTTTTAACGCGCCGTGCATCACCGCTGACTTGCAGTACGTCGCCTTTATTCAATACTACGTTGTCATCAATCGGCATTTCAATTTGGCTGCGGATCACCCGGTTTAGGAAACAGCCGTGGTCAGTCAATTTTAAGTGGCTGAGTCGCTTTCCAACAGCATTGCTATTTTTAACCACAATTTCTTCGGTAACAATGCGCATGTCCAGCAGGTCACGGTCGAAAACTTCTTTACCGTTACGAAAACTGGGATCAAGACGGGAGTGAGCGTCAGGGTAACCGACCAGTGAAATCTCGTCTCCCACTTGCAGCACCGCATCACCATCTGGGTTGGCTAAAATACCATTGCGGCGAATACGCTCAATATAACAACCCGTCTGGCGGTAAATACCTAATTCACGTAGATTTTTACCATCTGCCCATGCCACCAGTTCCGGGCCAACCCGGTAAGCGCGAATGACAGGCAAATAGACCTTACGCTGGCTATCGGTATCCAGACCGCGCTCCCGAGCAATCTGCTGAGCACTGGTCGGTAAGTCCTGGTGTTGGAGTTTGGGCAAATAACGTGCGCCCAAAATCAGGCTCACCAGCCCGATAAGATAGGTTAGGGCGTACCCGAGGCTCAGATTATCCTGCGCGTGTTGCAACGCCGGGTTATTGGCGATGGTATGGCGCAACGTATCACCTGCACCGACCAAAACCGGTGTGGAGGTCATGGAGCCTGCCAGCATCCCGGCAGTAAGGCCAATATCCCAGCCAAATAATTTACCCAGCCCCAACGCCAGAATCATTGCGCTACTTACCATGACCAGAGCGAGCATCAGGTAGTTTTTACCGTCGCGGAAAAATATAGAGAAAAAGTTTGGACCGGCTTCAACACCGACACAAAAAATAAATAGCATAAAGCCCAGATTCAGCGCTTCAGTATTGATGGTAAAGTGCTGTTGCCCAAGCAACAGTGATACCACCAACACACCAATAGCATTACCTAATTGAATAGGGCCGAGTCGCAGTTTACCCAGGCACAACCCCAAGGCTAAAACTACGAATAACAGCAAGATGTAATTGCCGTTTAACAGATTTGCGACGTTTATATTCACGAGTATGACTTTCTATTTAGCTCGAATGACCACGATGTATACGCTCTTGGTTTAAAGGTAGAAGGGGCATTTCTTTAAACTCAGAATATTTATCGCTAAACAGCACATAAAGGCAGGCGATAGTGGGAGTTATTCTAATCTGTCTGCTGCGAGACAGCCAGTAATAAGCAGGAAGTTTGGTCTCGCTAGAAGGATATGCTTTGTTACCAATTATAGATGGGCTTATATGTTGTTTGTAGGTCGCTTCGTCTGGTTTCCTGAGGCGGTTTTTACTGTGTGGTACTAGAGTCCCAGCAATAAAAAAAGGGCGCTAAGCACCCTTTTTCGAATAAAACCAAATAATATTGGCGAGGAAACGCTCTGTGCGGCTGACCAGATTACTGGAATAGGCTCAGATTTTCTTTAGCGTATGCTTCAAAATCTGTGCAACCGCCAATGTGTTTCTCATCAATGAAGATTTGCGGTACGGTTTCTACCGGTTTGCCGACGGTTTTTTCCAAATCAGCTTTGGTGATACCTTCCGCATGAATATCGATGTAACGGAATTTAAAATCGTCGCGTTCAGTTTCCAGTTTTTCTGCCAGTTCTTTAGCACGGACACAATAAGGACATCCAGGACGCCCGAAAATCACAGCAAACATGTAAAACTCCTTAATTAAATTGAGCTATCCCCGCCATTTCTCAAACAGGGGTAATCACTTCGCCAACAGCTCTTTCTATCTTCAACTGTTAAATGACTTCTAGCGCATTACTCACTCTTACTGCGGTCTACTATGCCCTTTGACGCGGTGAAAAAAAAGCAGGATTTGCCTGTTAGTTTGATTAATCGTACCTATTTGCTTATCGGTACTGTTACAAGTTGTGGGGATTCAATACACTGTATAAACGCTTATGCAGAGCCTATCGGAGGTAAAGATGCGCTCGTTAGGAGATATGCCCCGCATTGTGATTATTTCAGAAGTGCTGGGGATGCTGTTACTGGTTGTTGCCTACCTAAGTATTAATGGCTACTTGTCATTATCTGGTTCAATGGGAACACCAGCTGTCGCCATTATTATGATTTTTGTCGGGATTGGCCTGATGCTCCCTGCCGCTGCGTGTATTGTTTGGCGCGTAGCGAGTGGTTTTGGCCCACTATTAGGTAGCGCCGATAGAATATCAAGGCCGCCATCCAACAAAGAATCAGAGGCAGAGCAGAGCAAAAAGGATAATAAACCCGATCAGGATAATGACTGAGTCTTTATAAGGGCATTAAATTTGTCGGTATTGATCATAGCACTGTCGGTTAATATTCCGTAAGCTATGCCACTTTTCGTCTTATGAGAATCGTGAGGTAGGTAGTTATGGATTCACTCATCGTCCCGGATTTAGCCTTATTACGGCGTTGGCTGGATCAACTCGGTATCTCATTTTTTGAGTGCGACTCCTGTCAGGCGCTGCATTTGCCGCATATGCAGAACTTTGAGGGCGTGTTTGATGCCAAAGTTGATTTGGTTGATAACATCATCTTGTTCTCGGCGCTGGCTGAAGTCAGGCCGACGGCCCTTATCCCGTTAGTCGCGGATCTGAGTCAAATAAATGCCAGCTCGCTGACGGTTAAAGCCTTTATCGATATTCAGGATGATAATTTGCCGAAATTGATTGTCTGCCAGTCACTGACGGTAGAAGTGGGTGTCACATTTGCTCAATTTGGCTATTTTATGCAGCAGTGTGAAGAGCAGATTTCGATGATCATTCTGGAAGCGCGTGCCAATGATTTACTGTTTATTGGCAACAGTGACGACGATGAATCGCTACAGACGGCGACGGCTTATCCGGTTATCCACTAATATCCCTTCATTAAATGTGCCGCTGATAGCGGTGGCACACTGTTATTTCCCCTGTAAACCATAAGATATTCTGCTTTTTACCCTACTTTGCCAGATATTTATCGCCGTTTATGCCATTAGTGGCGCATTACATAGATAGAATGTGCATAAAAAATCGATAAAAGGCGTTTTTTACCCTAGAGTATGGTACGGATTGCCAAGTGCGGTTATGCTGCTGTTTCTGCAAAGGGCATAATATTCCTCCGCCTAAACAGTGATTATTCTTACTAGGTGAATAATCACTCACCGTGCATAGTCATGCATCTGGTGCAGGTGGCAATAGCACTCGGCAGGGCAAAGGTGTTGTATCCTAGCGGATACAAATTTAGCGCACGACTTCACCCCCTATTCTGGAGGAGTTAACGGATGTTCACCCATCGTAAAAAGTGGTTATCGGGTGTTGCTGCTGGCTTATTAATGGCCGCGTCCGTCTCAGCATCTGCTGAGGAAAAAACACTGCACGTTTACAACTGGTCCGATTATATCGCACCCGATACGCTGGCTAATTTCCAAAAGGAAACCGGCATTAAGGTTGTCTATGATGTGTTTGACTCCAACGAGGTGTTGGAAGGTAAGTTGATGGCCGGGAGTACCGGGTTTGATTTAGTGGTGCCATCAGCTAGTTTCCTTGAGCGCCAATTGTCTGCGGGTGTCTTTAAGCCGTTAGATAAAAGTAAGCTACCTAATTATAAAAATCTCGATCCTGAGTTGTTGGCGCTGGTCAGCAAACACGACCCAGAAAATAAATATGCTATTCCTTATTTGTGGGCGACAACAGGTATCGGCTATAACGTCGAGAAAGTGAAAGCTGCTCTGGGGAAAGATGCGCCAGTAAACAGTTGGGATCTGGTACTGAAACCTGAAAATCTTGAGAAGTTGAAAAGTTGCGGTGTCTCTTTCCTGGATGCACCAAGTGAGATCTTTGCAACTGTACTCAATTACTTAGGTAAAGACCCAAACAGTATTCAGGCGACCGACTACACCGGTCCTGCCACTGAATTGTTGCTGAAACTGCGGCCGAACATCCGTTACTTCCACTCTTCACAATATATTAATGATCTGGCAAATGGTGACATCTGCGTCGCTGTCGGTTGGGCCGGTGACATCATGCAGGCGTCTAATCGGGCCAAAGAAGCGAAAAATGGCGTGAATGTGGCCTACAGCATTCCGAAGGAAGGCGCATTAGCGTTCTTTGATGTGTTTGCGATGCCATCTGATGCTAAAAATCAGGATGAAGCCTATCAGTTCCTGAATTACCTGATGCGCCCTGATGTGATTGCTAATATCAGTAATCATGTGTTCTATGCCAACGCCAACAAAGCGGCAACGCCATTGGTAAATGCAGAAGTACGTGATAACCCTGGTATTTATCCGCCAGCGGATGTGCGCGCCAAAATGTTCACGCTGAAAGTACAAGACCCGAAAATTGATCGTGTGATCACCCGGGCTTGGACAAAAGTGAAAAGTGGTAAATAACCCATTGGTGTGAATCAGTAGCTTGCGCTCAACGCGTGGCTGATATCACATTGATGGAAAGTGAAATGAACGAGGGTAGGGGCAGGGAGTTTATCTTCCTGTTCCTGTTTTTTATTGTGCCGCACCTTAAATGCGGCCTGTTCTGCTTTTACGGAGAGCACGCTGAGTGAATGATGTAATTCCCCGCCCGCAGCCAAAATCCCAGAAGGTGTTTACACCCTTGTTGGAGATCCGCAACTTAACCAAGTCATTTGATGGTCAGGCCGCGGTAGATGACGTCAATCTGACTATCTACAAAGGTGAGATTTTTGCGCTGTTAGGGGCTTCAGGCTGTGGTAAATCCACCCTGTTGCGGATGCTGGCCGGTTTTGAGCAGCCGACTCAGGGGCAGATAGTGCTCGATGGGCAGGACTTGTCTCATGTGCCGCCGTATCAGCGCCCGATCAATATGATGTTCCAGTCTTATGCGTTATTTCCCCATATGACGGTTGAGCAAAATATCGCGTTTGGCTTGAAGCAAGACAAGTTACCTGCTGATGAGATCAAAAGCCGCGTCGCAGAGATGCTGACATTGGTGCACATGCAAGAGTTTGCTAAGCGTAAACCACACCAACTCTCTGGCGGGCAGCGTCAGCGCGTGGCTCTGGCCCGTAGCTTGGCCAAACGGCCAAAACTGCTGTTGCTGGATGAACCCATGGGGGCGTTGGATAAAAAGCTGCGTGATCGGATGCAACTGGAAGTGGTTGATATCCTGGAGCGGGTGGGGGCGACCTGTGTGATGGTTACCCATGACCAGGAAGAAGCGATGACGATGGCCGGGCGCATCGCCATTATGAACCGTGGCAAGTTTGTGCAAATTGGCGAACCGGAAGAGATTTATGAACATCCGAACAGTAGATTCAGCGCTGAATTTATCGGCTCGGTGAATGTATTTGAGGGAGTACTAAAAGAGCGGCTGGATGATGCATTGGTGATTGACAGCCCCGGTCTGCGCCATCCATTGAAAGTGGATTCTGATGCCTCGGTGGTAGACGGTGTCCCGGTATTTGTGGCTCTGCGCCCGGAAAAAGTGATGTTGTGTGAACAAGTGCCAGAAGATGGCTGCAACTTCGCGGTCGGTGAAGTGGTACACATTGCTTATCTGGGGGATTTATCCATTTATCATGTGAAGTTACACAGCGGGCAGATGCTGAGTGCACAGCTACAAAATGGTCATCGCTACCGTAAAGGGATGCCAACATGGGGCGATGAAGTGCAATTATGTTGGGATGCTGACAGTTGCGTGGTTTTGGGTAATTAAGAGCCTTGGGGAGTTAATATCGTGATGTCTAAATCTACCCGTGGGGCAGCAGAACCACCGACCCGTACTGTCGGGCCGATTAAGGCTTTTGTCCAGCGTTACCAAATGGCGCATGGCCGTAAACTGGTTATTGCCATGCCTTATTTGTGGCTATTTCTGTTGTTTATGTTGCCGTTCCTGATTGTATTCAAAATCAGTCTGGCCGAGATGGCGCGCGCCGTACCCCCTTATACCGATCTGGTTACCTGGCTGGACGGCAAGTTGGATATCTCGCTCAATCTTGGTAACTATCTGCAACTGCTCGATGATCCGCTGTATATCGATGCTTACCTGCAATCATTGCAAGTGGCTGCGGTGTCGACGCTATGCTGCCTGATTATCGGCTATCCATTGGCTTGGGCGATTGCACACAGTAAATCATCCACTCGTAATATCTTATTGCTGTTGGTGATTTTACCTTCATGGACCTCATTCCTCATTCGGGTTTATGCCTGGATGGGTATTCTGAAAAACAATGGAATCTTGAATAATTTCCTGATGTGGGCCGGGATTATTGATCAACCGCTGATTATTCTGCACACCAATCTGGCGGTATACATTGGTGTGGTCTATTCCTATCTGCCATTCATGGTACTGCCAATCTATACTGCGCTGACCCGACTGGATTATTCGTTGGTGGAGGCGGCGCTGGATCTGGGGGCCAAGCCATTTAAGACCTTTATCAGTGTCATTGTGCCATTGACCAAAGGTGGCATTGTTGCCGGTTCCATGTTGGTGTTTATCCCTGCGGTGGGTGAGTTTGTTATCCCTGAACTGCTCGGTGGGCCGGACAGCATTATGATTGGTCGTATTTTGTGGCAAGAGTTCTTTAACAATCGCGATTGGCCGGTTGCCTCGGCGGTTGCGACGGTGATGTTAGTGCTGCTGATTGTGCCGATACTCTGGTTCCACAAGCATCAGAATAAAGAGATAGGAGGCCCGGTATGAATAACCTACCGGAAGTACGTTCGGTCTGGCGTCGGGTGATCCTTATTGTCGGTTATACCTTCTTGTATGCGCCGATGTTGATGCTGGTTATCTACTCATTTAACAGCTCTAAACTGGTAACCGTATGGGCGGGGTGGTCAACCCGTTGGTATACAGAGCTATTTAATGATTCAGCGATGATATCTGCCGTTGGCCTGAGTCTGACTATTGCCGCCGCCTCCGCCACGATGGCGGTGGTTCTGGGGACAATAGCCGCGGTGGTGATGGTGCGTTTTGGCCGTTTTCGCGGTTCAACCGGTTTTGCTTTTATGCTGACAGCGCCGTTGGTGATGCCCGATGTGATTACCGGTTTATCATTGCTACTGCTGTTTGTTGCTATGGGGCATGCTATCGGTTGGCCAGCAGAGCGCGGCATGTTCACCATCTGGCTGGCGCACGTCACCTTCTGTACTGCCTATGTGACGGTAGTGATAAGTTCTCGTCTGCGTGAGCTGGACCGTTCTATTGAAGAAGCCGCCATGGATTTGGGGGCCACACCACTGAAAGTGTTCTTCGTGATTACCGTGCCGATGATTGCACCGGCATTAATCTCCGGCTGGTTATTGGCCTTTACTTTATCGCTGGACGATTTAGTGATTGCCAGCTTTGTTGCCGGCCCAGGGGCGACAACCTTGCCGATGCTGGTCTTTTCTAGTGTGCGGATGGGGGTTAATCCAGAGATTAATGCCCTTGCCACACTTATCTTGCTGGTGGTTGGGATAATCGGTTTAATCGCGTGGTGGTTTATGTCCCGTTCGGAAAAGCAGCGGTTGCGTGAATTACGAAAAGCTGCCCGTAGCTGATTGCCGTTAAAACTGTTAGGCTTCATTCTGCTTTAACGCCGCTGACCAGCGGCGTTATTGTCAGGGATAACATTAGGTTGCAGCAACCGGACTGAGGGCAGATAGGGCGACATGAGAAAACTATTTTCATCCTTAGCATTTTCATCCTCTGCAACGACGCCAGTACCGGTCCTCATCGCCGGTACTGCCATTATTGCTACCCGTATCCTCGGCGTATTATTATTGGTTGCGACTCTGGGGTGGGTGGGTACCGGTGAATTTATCAGTGAAAGTCTGCAAAGCTGGGATTTTGGCCTGATCTTCTTGGCCAGTGTGGTGCTATTGCTGTTAGAGATTGTCTGCGGCGCTGCGGTGTGTTATCGCAAGAACTGGGCGCGTTGGTGCTATTTGGCGTGTCAGATTATCGCGAGTGTTTATTTGTTGATGGTATCACTGGACTGGTTGTATTTAGATGTTTTTCGGGTTGAAGGTGATACCGGCAGCGAAATTCTACATAGCCTACTGTTACAGAAGATCCCTGATGTGGTGATTATCGGTTTGCTGTTTTTCCCCTGGTACCGCTATTTCCCTCAGTCAAAATGAGTGTTTAGCGCGGCACAATGCTACAATTCGCCTCATCAACAGCCTCGGCTGCAAATTATTCAACTTCTCAGATTATAACGGTCAATATTAATGCATTGCGCACAGTATACGGCGGGTCGCTGTCGTTCCTGCCAGTGGCTGGATAAACCCTATCCACAACAACTGGCTGACAAACAACATCATTTGGAGAGTCTGCTAGCTGGTCACCCTGTGGTTCAGTGGTTAGCGCCGGTTTTCGGGCGTGAGAACGCTTTTCGTAATAAAGCGAAAATGGTGGTCAGTGGTAGTGTTGAACGGCCGCTATTAGGGATGTTGCATCGTGACGGTACCCCGGTCGATTTATCTGACTGTCCACTCTACCCGGCCAGTTTTGCCCCGGTCTTTACCGTGCTGAAAACGTTTATAGCCCGCGCCGGTCTCACACCCTATAACGTTGCACGTAAACGCGGCGAGCTTAAATTCCTGTTATTGACTGAAAGTACTTATAGCGGTGAGTTAATGCTGCGCTTTGTACTGCGTTCTGAAACCAAGCTGGTGCAATTACGCGCAGCACTGCCATGGTTACAGCAGCAATTGCCTCAACTGGCTGTTATCTCGGCTAATATTCAGCCAGTGCATATGGCAATCTTGGAAGGGGAGCAAGAAGTCCCGTTAACTGAACAGCAGGCGCTGCCCGAACTGTTTAATCAGGTGCCGCTGTTTATCCGGCCACAAAGTTTTTTCCAGACCAATCCTCAGGTTGCCGCCTCACTGTATGCCACGGCACGGCAATGGGTGCGGGAGCTGGATATCAGCAGTATGTGGGATCTGTTTTGCGGAGTAGGTGGTTTTGGTTTGCATTGTGCCAGCACCGAGACGCAACTCATCGGTATTGAAATCAACGCGGAAGCCATCGCCTGCGCACGCCAATCGGCGCAGCAGTTGGGATTAAAGAATGTCAGTTTTGCTGCACTGGATTCCACCCGTTTCGCCACCGCAGAAACGCAAGTGCCGCAGTTGGTATTGGTTAACCCCCCACGGCGTGGCATTGGTGCTGAACTGTGTGACTATCTTGCTCAGATGGCACCTGAATTCATACTCTATTCAAGCTGTAATGCGCAGACAATGGCGAAAGATATCAGCCTATTAGCCGATTACCATATTGAGCGGGTGCAGTTGTTTGATATGTTTCCGCATACCGCCCACTATGAAGTTCTAATCTTACTTACCCTGCGGCCTTGAAGTTGTAGGGTTGTTAGCTACCTTCATTCACCCGAATCACTTACTTGAGTAAACTCATCGGGATGCGTTCGTTTGCCGCCTACCTACAACTGCAATGACTTTGGGGAAGTTATTAAATCAGTTTGGAAACCACTTATCATTGATAGCTTTATATGTCCCATCGGCTTTCACTGCATCAATGGCTTTATTCAACTTCTCCAACAATGCGGTATTCTCCGGGCGTACCGCAATGCCAAGGCCAGTGCCGAAGTATTGTGGGTCGGTCACATGTTCGCCAACTGATGCCAGGTTCGGGTTGGTTTTCAGCCACTCATTCACTACCGCAGTATCACCAAACACCCCATCAATACGGCCATTTTTCAGGTCAATGATGGCATTCTGGTAGCTGTCATAAGCCACCGTCTGAATTTCAGGATGTTTGTCTTGCAAATACTTCTGATGAGTGGTGCCATTTTCCATCCCGATTTTCTTGCCTTTCAGATCGGCAAAAGAACTGAATTTACCTTTTGGTGCAATCACAATGGCGGAGTTTGCATAGTAAGGTTGGGTGAACGCGACCTGCTTGCTACGCTCAGGGGTAATATCCATGCCAGAAATGACGGCATCATAACGTTTGAATTTCAGCGCTGGGATAAGACTATCAAAAGCCTGATTGGTGAAGGTACAGTTGGCCTCCATTTGTTTACACAACGCTTTTGCCAGATCCATATCGAAGCCGACGATTTCGTTATTGGCATCCATTGATTCAAATGGCGGATAGGTGGCTGAGGCAGCAAAACGAATAGTTTCTGCGGCAGTCGCGCTGAAAACCATACCACTTAGTAGGGTTGCCAATAGTAACTTTTTCATGCTTAAACTCCTGTCTGAATTTTTTAAATAAAATGAGCTATTAGTTATTGATTTTATTATAACTGGTGGTTTTTCATCACGTTCTATTCGGATAAATTATGGTATTTACATTGCCATTTTATGAATTTATATGCAAGTAATGTGATTAAAAATTTAATTTTATTTTAATCACTGGAAGGACAGGACAGGCGAGATGTTTGGGTTTGGTTGACATGAGTGCGGTGATCACCTCGCCATGTGGTGCCTCAACCGCCAAGGGGGTTACAAGCGCGTAACCCCTTGGAACCCCTGCGCTTGCGCACGTATCCCCAGCCTGCTTCGCAGGTACCCTCGGCTCATCATTTCGGCTAGCGGACGGCTTTATTATGGCCTCTTTGAGGCTAGCCTCCGGGCCAACGCAAGCGTTGTTCAAAACTGCTTCGCAGTGTTGTCGCGTCCCTGCTCATGACGCCTCAACCCGCCGTCCATGGCGGATTTCCCTTACTCCACTCTTCACTCGGCTGCTCAAATGTGCTTTTAAACATCAAAACCTAAAAACCATGGTTTTGAATTGGCTTTTGACGTTGAGCGCAATCAGGAATGTTGCCGACCAGGAGGGAGGGTAGAGTGAGCGGGCATGGACAAATCTGCCGGGAGCAGATTTGAACGCTGCTAGCAGCGGCCCCGAAGGGGTGAGTTCCAGGGATGGGACAAATTACCCCCGCGAAAAGCGCGCTTGAGCAGGGATGCGAATCGCGCTGGCTCGTTAGCCCGAAAGACGCAGGAGGTTTACCCACAGGGCAATATTTCGCGCAAGCGCGGGATTGCATAAGGGGCCACGCTTATGGCCCCTTTGCCGGTTGGTTCATTGGAGGTCAGGTGAGCTGTGAAGCCCTAACAACCGAATATGATAACTAAACAGCTAACAACCAAATTGGTCACAAAATCAAAAGAATAATCTTAATTGCGCCGCTCAAACGCCAGTGCTCTGCGTTCCACCAATCTCATCAGCAACGTCAGCAAACCATTCACGCACAGATAGACAATCCCGGCGGCACCAAACACCATCACGTCATAGGTACGGCCATACATCAGTTGGCTATAGCCCATAACTTCCATCAATGTGATGGTATAAGCCAATGAGGTACTTTTGAATACCAAGACCACTTCATTGGAATAGGATGATAATGCGCGCTTAAAGGCAAATGGCAGTAGGATGCGTAACGATTGGGCTTTTGACATCCCCAATGCTTCGCAAGATTGCCACTGACCCGATGGAATTGCCCTAACTGCACCGTAGAACAGTTGCGTAGTATAGGCCGCACTGTTCAATGCCAACGCAATCATTGCGCACAACCAAGGTTGCGACAATAAGCTCCATAACCACGGATATTCACGGATAGCGGGGAATTGACCTGGACCGTAATAGATCAAAAAGATCTGCACCAGCAGCGGGGTGCCGGTGAACAGTGTGATATAAATTTTAACCAGTGGCGTGATAATCGGTGTTTTTAGCGTTAACACAATGGTAAACAGCAGCGACAACACCAGTGCCACCAACAGTGATGCAATCGTCAACGTCAGGCTGGTATGCAGCCCTTTAAGGATCTCGGGTAAATATTCCAGCATCAGGATGGGCTCCGTTCAAAACGAGTGGTACGGAGTTCAATCCATTTGAGCACATACTGGCTCAGCAGAGTCACCACCAAGTAGATTGCCGCTGCAATTACATACCAAGTGAAAGGTTCCTGGGTCCGGGTTGCAATACTTTTGGTTTGTAGCATCAGGTCATTGACGCTGATAAGTGACACTAACGCCGTGTCTTTCAGCAGCACTAACCACTGATTGCCCAAGCCTGGCAATGCATGACGCCACATCTGCGGCATGATCAAACGGAAGAAGATGGCCGCCTGACTCAAACCCAATGCCTGACCGGACTCCCACTGCCCGATAGGCACTGCTTTCAGTGCGCCGCGTAAGGTTTGCGAGGCGTAAGCAGAATAGAGCAGGGCGAGTGCGATAACACCGCACAAGAACGGACTCACCTCAAAATTATCGATATTGAGCTTAATGGGTAGCTCAAACAGATAAAGATTCAGGGTAAAACCGTCCGACAGCATCATCAACAACTGGGAGGAGCCGAAATAGATAAACAGGACCACCAGAATCTCCGGTAGCCCACGCAAAATGGTGACCCAGCCGGTAGTCAGGTAGCTGACCACTTTCACCCGTGATGATTCACAGACGGCAAACAGCATCGCCAGAACCAGACCGAGGGCCAGTGCACAAACGGCAAGGCCGACGGTCATACCGGCGGCGCTTGCTAAAGGTTGAAATTCATTCATGGGTGTTTAGATTACTGCTGGAACCATTTTTTATAAATTGTCTGATAGGTGCCATCTGCTTTAACTTTCGCCAGTGCAGCATCTAACTTACCCTGTAACTCGGTGTTGTTCTGACGCACTGCGATACCTAAACCGGTACCGAAATAGTCAGCGTCAGTCACTTTGTCACCCACCGCAGCGAGTTGGTTATTCTGCTTCAACCACTCGTTGACGACCGCAGTGTCGCCAAATACTGCGTCCAGACGGCCATTTTTCAAATCAAGAATAGCATTCTGATAGCTGTCATAAGGTACGGCGGTAATCTCAGGGTGTTTTTCCATCAGGTATTTCTGATGGGTAGAACCATTCTGCATCCCGACTCGTTTGCCTTTCAGGGCCGCCAAATCAGCCACTTTACCTTTCTCAGCGATAAACAGTGCGGAGTTATCGTAATAAGGTTTAGTAAAGGCTACTTGTTTTTGGCGCTCAGGGGTAATGTCCATACCTGAAATCACCGCATCAAAACGTTTGAATTTCAGGCTTGGGATCAAGCTGTCAAAGGCTTGGTTGGTAAAGGTACATTCGGCTTGCATCTCTTTACACAGCGCATTAGCCAGATCGATATCGAAGCCCTGCATTTTATTATTAGCATCAATAAATTCGAATGGCGGGTAAGTGGCTTCAGCCGCGAAACGGATAGTTTCCGCGGCAGAGGCGGACAGACTGATACTGGCAAGGACGGCCGCTATTATTAATTTTTTCATCGCAAATTCCCAAATAGATATCAATGTGACAGATAGCTGGCAAAAGCTTCGGTTGTTGGTTGTGTAAAGTGGCTGGCATCACCTTGTTCCACCACATGACCGTTTTCCATGTAGACCACACGGCTGGCCGTTTTGCGGGCCACTTCAACCTCATGGGTAACAATCACCTGAGTGATGCCGGTGCCAGCCAATTCACGGATG
This sequence comes from Yersinia sp. 2553 StPb PI, assembly GCF_052217105.1. Classification (NCBI taxonomy): domain Bacteria; kingdom Pseudomonadati; phylum Pseudomonadota; class Gammaproteobacteria; order Enterobacterales; family Yersiniaceae; genus Yersinia; species Yersinia sp. 2553 StPb PI. Next base: position 760,264 of record NZ_JAZGPX010000002.1, read on the forward strand.
ATACTGACGATTTGTGCGGTAATTTCCGGGTCAAGTGCCGCTGTGGGTTCGTCAAACAGCAAAACTTGCGGCTCCATCATCAACGCGCGGGCAATCGCCACTCGCTGTTGTTGGCCACCAGAAAGGTGCAGGGGGAAGCGGTCAGCAAAATCAGTCAAACGCAACCGTGACAGCAGCTTCTGCGCCCGTGCCATGGCTTCATCTTTTGATAGACCCAGCACACGGCAAGGGGCTTCAATCAGGTTTTGTACCACTGACAGATGTGGCCAAAGATTATATTGCTGAAACACCATACCCACATTTTGGCGCAATTCGCGAATCGCTTTTGCACCGGGAGCCTGAGTAAAGTCGAAGTGATTACCGGCGATCTGCAAAGTCCCTGAACGGGGCATTTCCAACAGATTGAGTACGCGCAGTAATGAGCTTTTACCTGCACCGCTTGGCCCTAATAGCACTAAGGTCTCGCCGGCCGGGCAGTCTAATGTAATGTCGAACAGCGCCTGATGTACGCCGTAATAACAGTTAATTCCGTTAAGTTGAATACTCATGCGCCAAATCTGAATAGCCAATGATGCGGTGAATGGTAACTTCCGCGGCATACTTATGCAATCTTTGTGCGTTAAAATTTATTAATAACCAGAATAAACCCAGCAAAACAGCATAACATTTGGATTTGACTGATATCCGAGGGAATTTGTCACGCGATGCATAAATCTGACAGAGCTATCCCCGTTATCTTTCAAATTGCAGGGGTGTTGGCTGCTCTCGCCAACCCGAATCACTTACCAGTGTAAGCTCATCGGGATGCACTCTTTTGCCGCCTACCTGCAATCCGAAATCTATAGGGGATACTCATTTTCTTTCAAATTGCAGGGGTGTTGGTGGCATTTTGGGCTGGTTAGTGATCACCCAGTAGCTGCCGCAAGCTCCCTGCCGGTGCAGATACCCCCATAAAACGGATATCGTCGACAACCCAGCATGTCCCTTCACGTATCATCAGCACTTCGTCTTGCCACATCACCGATTGGCCACCTGCAGTTTGATGCGTCAAATTAACCCGCAGCGGAATATTTCTGGCATCGGTATTGGGAATGGTTGAGGCACTGGCAACGTCGGCACTGGTACTCCCTTCCCGCAGGCTGGTGAAAATATCGCCGTTTATGGTTTGAGTTTTATTCACCTGGGTCGTAGTGCGGTTGCCAGTCTGTTTTCTGGCAATCTGAATTTGTTCGTACAACGCCTGACTCAAATAAGGGCGAAATTGGGCCGAGAGATTATCATCAGGCAAGCCACTTTGATGACCAATTTGTTGCACGCGGAGGTCATAGAATTTTTGCGCTACGGTATCCGGCCCACCTTCAACACAAGGTGCAGTACGGCTGCTGATATCCTTATAAGCGGGATCAACGGTGCTGGTACAGGCGCTAAGTAGAATGGCAAGAGGAAGAACAACGGCAATATTTTTCTTTTTCATATGATGACCTTAGGTGAAAGAATCTGTTATGAAAGTTATTTCAGTATATACCCAAAGTCATCAGAGTTGCAGTTGGTCAGTAAATCAACCATTTCCACCAATTTTTACCTAGGGTGCTGTTTTACTTAGCGCATAACTTACCGTGCTCTTTCAGCCAGCGGGCGGTACGGATAATCCCTTCGTCCAGTGAGACAATGGGCCGATAGCCTAATTCTTCTTCAGCTCGGTGGGTATCCAACGTTAGATCAAAATTGAGCTTAGCGACGCCATAATGTGTCAGCACCGGCTCTTTTTCTGCTTTATTCCCCAGTTTCTCCATGGCTCTGGCCATGATATCCATCATCGGGTAGGGCACGGAGCGGATACGGCATGTCATATCCAACTCTTCCAGTAAATGTTGCACGATGGTGCGCAACGGGCGGGGCTGCTGATTGGTAATATTATAAGCGCGACCGGACAGCGTGTTCTCACGTTGAGTCGCCAGCCACATCGCATGCACTGCATTTTCCAGGTAAGTCATATCCACCAACGCATTACCGCCACGGGGTAACAGCAAAGTGCCATAATACTTAATCATCTGTAACAGGCGCGGCAGCATCACGGTGTCGTGAGGGCCAAATAACCCCTGCGGACGTAAAATAGTGAAATGGGTTTGTGGATTGGAAAGTGCTAATTGTTTGATAACCTCTTCACCGGCAGCTTTACTGCGGGCGAACTCGTTAGCAAAACGTGCCGGGCGGAAGTCCTCCTGAATATTTCGATGGTGGTGATAATCGAAATAGATAGCAGGTGAGGAGATATGAATAAAATTCTCCACACCATAGGCTGCGGCCCATTCCCCCAAACGGCGTGTGGCGCGCACATTAGCCAGTTCGAACGCCTGTTCGGTGCCCCAAGGAGAGGTAAAACTAGAGCAATGCCATAGGGTATCGACGTCTGCCAGCATGGCTTTCGCCTGCGAGGAGACCAGGTTTGTCAAATCTGCATGAATAAATTCAGCACCTATTTTTGTCAACAATGCGCCCATCGCCGGATTGTTGCCGGTGGCGATGACTTTAATACCCTGACGACGGAGATATTCAACGGCATTTCGGCCTAACCCACAGGTTGCACCGGTGACCAATACCTTCATAGCGAATTCGGTTCCCACCAAAAATCAGAATGCTAGCGTTTGGAATCATTCGCCCAGCAAATAAGATGCCATTCTTTCGTGAAATGCGGTGCTATGCAATCAGAATCCCCTGCTTACTTGAATTTGCAGCGTTATTAGCTGCAACGCCCATTAAATAGGGGATGCATCACGCCGTTTGATTTAAGGCTCTGATTCGTTGTGCGCGGGTGCGGTAGGTTCACGATCATATTGCTCGGCCAGCGCCGCGATGCGTTTTGCCATTCCCCGGAAAATAAACAGGTGTGCTGGCATCATTACAAACCAGTACAGTAAACCGCTAAAACCGGCCGGATGCCACCACGCCCGCACATCAATGCTTCGGCAGCCACCTAAATCCTTGATAGTAAAAGTGAGACGGCCCAGACCCGGCGCTTTCATGCCGAACATCATGGCTAATTGGCGTAATGGTTTGATTGTAATGACTTTCCAACCATCAATCAGGTCGCCTAATGCCAGTGTTTCCCGCTCTGGGCGGCCATATACCACGCCACCACCGGCGATGTCATCCATCCAGGCGCGGATTTTCCATAACGGATTGCCATAAAAATAACCTTCTTTACCGCCGATTTGTTGCACCACGTGCCACAGCGCCTCACTGGAGGCGGTAGTCGATAGCTGGCAACCGGCCTGTTTAGGGTAAAATCCGTAGCCGGGCCGCCAGCGGGCGCGGGCCTCGGGGTCGTAGCCCCAGTCGGCGGAGTCGACCACTTCATCTTCACGGCGCAGTGTCTCTTTGACCGCGTCGTCAAAACTTATCAGCTGTTGTGGGATAATCGCCTGCAAAGCCTCACCATTGGCTGGTAAATCATGGTTCAATCCGGCAATCAATGCACTGGCAATCGACGTGGGTACCGAGGTGACCAGATTGATGAAATAAACCGAAATAAACCGGGTAGGGAGTGGGATCGGAATCAGCCAACGCCGTTTACCACTGATCGCAATAAAGCGCTCAAACAGGGTCTGATAACTGATGTATTCCGGCCCGGCAACCTCGAAAATTCGGTTATCTTGTGCCGGATGGTTGAGTAATTCAGTCAAATACACCAGCAGGTTATCCAGTGCAACGGGCGAAGATTTAGAACGAACCCAGCGTGGCGGGGTGAGGATGGGCAGGTTATAAACCATATCGCGCATCACTTCAAACGCGGCCGAACCGGGGCCGACGATAATACTGGCGCGCAGTTCGGTGACCGGAATGCCGCTTTGGCGCAGCAGTTCACCGGTTAACTTACGCGCAATCAGATGAGGCGAGCTGTTATCCTCGGGTTGTAATGCACCTAAATAAATAATCTGTTTCACCGTGGGCGATGAGGTTGCGGCGCTGTGTTGTAGCGCCGTTTTCAGATTATTAGCAGCAATACGTTCCTGTTCAATCAAGTCCTGCCCGTCGCCCATACCATGAACCAGATAATAAACGACATCAATATCTTGCAACGCAGCACTGAGGGTGGTTGGCTGATAAAGATCAACGAAGCGACAATCGACTCCCGACCACTGTTGCTCTTTTAACCACTCAATGCGGCGGGCGGCGGCAATAACATGGTGTCCTTGTTGGCTGAGCTTTGGAACCAGGTGCTGGCCGATATAGCCACTGGCACCTAATACCAATATCCGTTGCGGTGTCATGAGCGCTGCTCGGTCAAAAATTCACGCCACAGCGCAACCACTTTCTCCAGATCATGGCGGCTGATATTGAGGTGAGTAATCATTCGAGTTACCGGGCCTGCACTGATCAATATACCGCGTTCACGCATCCAAGGGCCAAGCTTGGCGGCAGCCTCGGCGGATTGCTTAATATACAGTACGTTGGTCTGCGCTCCGGGTGCTGCAATTTCGATATCCAATGCGCGCAGTTGCTGCTCTAGCCATATTGCATTGTCATGGTCATCTTTTAACCGGCTGACATTGTGCTCTAAGGCATACAAGCCTGCCGCGGCCAGAATACCCGCCTGACGCATACCGCCACCGGTCATTTTACGCCAGCGGCGGGCGCGTTGAATATACTCAGCACTGCCGCACAACAGGGAACCCACCGGTGTGCCCAACCCTTTTGAGAGGCAAATCGTCAGGGTATCGCAATACTGGCTGATCTCGCTTAGTGGCACATTTAAGGCGACGGCAGCATTAAAAATACGTGCGCCATCGATATGCAGTGCCAGTTTCTTCTCTCGAGTCAGCGCCCAAGCTTGCTGTAAATAACGAAGAGGCAACACTTTGCCGCTATGGGTATTTTCCAAACTCAACAGCCGGGTCTGAGCAAAATGAATATCATCGGGTTTGATGGCTGCCAACACTTTATCCAGTGGCAGGGTACCGTCATCATTGGCTTCAATAGGTTGTGGCTGAATGCTACCAAGCACTGCCGCGCCACCAGCTTCATACAGATAGTTATGGGCTTTCTGACCGACAATATACTCTTCACCCCGCTGGCAGTGGGTTAATAGTGCCACCAGATTGGCCTGGGTGCCGGTTGGTAGGAACAGTGCCGCTTCCTTACCTGACAGGCTGGCGGCTTTAGCTTCCAAGGCATTAACCGTTGGGTCATCGCCATAGACATCATCACCCACTTCAGCGTTAGCCATCGCATTGCGCATTGCGGTGTCAGGTTGAGTTACTGTGTCACTACGTAAATCGATCAGCATAATTTTCTCGCGGTCAGAATAAGAAGATATTCTTCATCATAGCCAGATTGATAAAACAAGAAAGGAGTGAAAGGTATTATTTAGCTATTTGGTGAGTAATATTTATCGTGATAACTGATAATTAATTCGAATTGGCATTATTGGCTGATTTATTAGGATTTTTCTCGCTGGGCATAGACCAAACACGAAGATGTATTAATTTCCTCCAGGCATTTGCCTTGTTTATCGGTAAAAAACCGCGTTTCCAGTTCGTGGGCATCAGCCTTATCCAATAATATGAAACCGTATTGCTCCAGCAAGGTATCTATGCCGCGGGTAGTGATACCAAACGTCCACTCTTCGCCAATACTGCGCACACGTTCAACACTCTCTTTTGCGCCATATTCCGGGTTGTGCTGGGGTAAGCCTTCTTCGTCGGTTAATACCGAGAGTTCCGTCAACAGATGAGCGTAAACAAAGTCGCAGATAATTTGGCTACCTTCATTGCAGTAGTCACTTATGGCACTAAACAGTGTTTTTACCTGTTCTGGCTCGAGGTACATCAATAACCCCTCCAGCAGAAACAGGCATTTTTCACCCGCCTGTAACGGGATATCCGCCAGAATGTCCGCCAGACTTTGCAGATTAAAATCAAGGGGTAAAAAAGTTAGATTGGTAGGTGGGGTGATATCGCACTCACGGAGTTTCTCTATTTTAGATTGTTGCATGGCTGGATGGTCTATCTCATAAACCCGGCTATGTTGCAGTGCGTGATAGAAACGAATTGCTCTTGAATCAAAGCCCGCACCCAGAATAAATATTTTACTAAATCGACCCGCGGTTTTCTTAAATAGATCATCGATATACAAGGTTCTGGCGACAATATAAGGGTAAATTCCTGCCGGGGTAGCGATATGTAAACTATCATCGCCCAATAGAAAGGTTTTCTGCATCATAGAAAAGAATGAATGGAAGGTCTGGCTTAGAATAACCGCCACGTAATCATCACTTTTAAAATAAGGCCGTTTATCACCGTATGACTTTGCCCGCAGTAAACAGGTTAATTCAGCCGTAGCCGAAGTCCCTGATTTGGCTCTCTTTGACATAATGACACCACCATAAATAAAGTTAGCGTGCTGCTTATATAGCTACTAACAATTATCCTGATAAATAATGGCAACCACTGATTAAAAGACAGTACGCCTCTATTTGCTATTTTGCTGGGTGACGAGTAAAAAATGTCGTTTATGACACATAAAATATAAGGATAATTTCTGTCTCAATCAGAAACTGGAGGGGGGAAACAATGAAAGTGATTAAAAAACCACTTTCATTGCTAATTATTCTGTTACCAGATGGCTTAGGGAATCAGCGGAGCCAGTTGGTTTTTGCCAGCTCGACCACCTCATCGCCACGGCCATTAATGATAGCCCTTAGCATGTAAAGGCTGAATCCTTTGGCTTGCTCAAATTTGATTTGTGGTGGCATCGACAGCTCTTGCTTGGCGGTGACCACATCGAGCAAAACCGGCCCCGGATGAGCGAAAGCACTCTCTAGTGCGGCATCTAATTCGGAGGCTTTCTCGACCCGAATCCCTTTGATACCGGCGGCATTGGCAATGGCGGCAAAGTCTGGATTATGCAAGTCAGTGCCATCGGTCAGATAGCCACCGGCTTTCATCTCCATGGCGACAAACCCCAGAACACTGTTGTTAAACACCACAATTTTCACCGGCAGTTTTAATTGTGCCAGAGTGAGAAAATCCCCCATCAGCATGGTGAAACCACCGTCACCGCATAAGGCAACCACTTGCCTGTCAGGGGCCGTTGCTTGCGCGCCAATGGCTTGTGGCATGGCATTGGCCATCGATCCATGGTTAAACGATCCCAGTAAACGCCGCTTACCGTTCATTTCCAGATAGCGGGCCGCCCATACCGTCGGTGTGCCGACATCACAGGTGAATATTGCGTCATCAGTGGCATGGCGGCTAATCTGTTGTGCCAGATATTGCGGGTGGATGGGTTGATTATCATTGGCGATCGCCAAACCATCCAGATCTTTACGGGTGGTACGGTAGTGCTCTAACGCTTTTTGCAAAAATGTGCTGTCACTTTTGACTTCTAGTTGTGGCAACAGCGCGCTAAGCGTGGTTTTGATATCGCCGACCAGCGCCATATTGACCGGGCAATGCGCACCAATACTGCCGGGGTTGATATCAATTTGGATGATATTGGCGTTGGTTGGATAGAATGCACGGTAGGGGAATTGTGTTCCCAGCAGAATCAGGGTATCGGCATTGAGCATGGCATGATAACCGGAGGCAAAACCAATCAGCCCTGTCATGCCAACGCTGTAAGGGTTATCCCACTCAATATGTTCTTTCCCGCGTAGGGCATGTACTACCGGGGCTTGCAGCATTTCAGCTAACTTCACCACTTCATCGTGGGCGTCAGCACAGCCGCTACCACACATTAGCGTGATATTTTTCGCCTGATTAAGCGTTTGCGCCAAAATGTTCAACTCACTCATCAGCGGCTGAACTAGCGGTAATTTGGGTGTTTGCCACACGATGGCGGCATCTTCTGGTGCAGGTTGTAACGCCACGTCACCTGGCAATACGATCACTGATACGCCGCGATTGAGGATAGCTTGACGCATGGCGATTTCCAGCACCCGTGGCAACTGTTCCGGGTTAGAAACCAGCTCACAATAGTGGCTGCATTCGCGAAACAGTTCTTGCGGATGGGTTTCCTGGAAATAACCACTGCCAATCTCACTGGAGGGAATATGTGCGGCAATAGCCAATACGGGGACATGATTACGATGACAGTCAAACAGGCCATTAATCAAATGCAAATTACCCGGGCCACAGGAACCGGCACAGACTGCTAACTGCCCGGTGAGTTGTGCCTCAGCCCCGGCGGCAAAGGCGGCCACCTCTTCATGGCGAGTACCCAGCCATTCGATAGTGCCCATCCGATGCAGACTATCACTCAGGCCATTGAGTGAGTCGCCGGTTACACCCCATATTCGCTTAACACCTGCTTGTTCCAACGTTTTTGCGACCAGTGTTGCCACAGTTTGCTTCATAGTTGTGTTCCCTCAAGGATTAATGGCGAGTCATTATTCTATGAGGTCAAAGTATGGCGCGTTTGGCAATAATTGCGCCATTAATGGAGGCTAATCGGCATTCAGGCCAGTTGGACATCACCTTGTAACTGGCAGCTACAAGCTAACACATAACCTTGAGCAATCTCTTCTGCTGTCAGCGTCATGGTGCTGCTGGTGGTATATTCGCCATGCAGAATACGGGTTTTACAAGAACCACAAACACCCGCGCGGCAGGCGGCCATCACCGGTACTTTGTGTTGTTCCAAGGCGAATAGCAGGGACGTACCCACCGGGACTTTAACACTGCGCAAAGGATGGCTGATGGTCATCGTCAATTCATTACCGCTATCGACAACGTCGTCACGGGTGCGGAACTGCTCTTTCTGGAAATGATCTGCTGGAACTGATTGTTCGCGGCAATACTGCTCAACCCAATCCATATAGGGCGCGGGCCCACAAGTCATCACCCGGCGGTGGGCAATGTCAGGTGCTACCTGTTGCATTATTTGTGCATTGATTCTACCTGCAACGAACCCATCGCTGGCCTCTGATTCAGCCATCAATGTGAGCTGTAATTGTTGTGGATAGCGCTGTAACAAGGCTTGCCAGCTAGCGGCAAAAATGACATCTGCTGGTGAGCGCACATTAAATATCACCCGGATATCTGCTTGTGCACGCCGTGCCAGTAAGTCACGACACATCGACATCACGGGAGTGACACCACAGCCAGCAGCTAGCATCAGGTAGTGGTCATCATCAGCGTGAGCACAAGTAAAATCGCCCTGAGCATCGGAAAGCCACAGGTAATCCCCCACCTTGACTTGCTGGGTCAACCAGCGAGATCCTTCCCCATCAGCTAAACAGCGCACGGTGAGCTGGATAAACGGACTTAAACCGGGTGTCGAGGAAAGCGTATATGCCCGCAACGTTTCATCACTATTGCGAATGCTTACCAAGGCATATTGGCCCGGCAAATAAGGATAAAAATCGTGATTAATTAACCGCAGGCTCCAGACATCGGGTGTTTCTTGCCAGATGGAATGAACTTGCATGCGGTTAGGGCACAGGGCGGTAGGACAGTCGGTTGGGATAAAATCAGCGGTTGGGATAAAATCAGTCATCAAAACCTCACAACGAATCAGGTCATTTTCGGGCAAAAAGCCATTAATAGTGCCCGACCAGTGGCAATAAACCACTCTGGCCGGGCAATGTGCCATTACTTAATGAGCCAAAATATTGACTTAACTCCCCAAAATCGCACTCATATCTTGCTCTACGGTGGTAATAGGACGCATACCAAATTTCTCGTAGAGGATGGCCATCAGGTTGTCAGTCAGGAAACCTGGCGCGGTCGGGCCGGTATAAATATTTTTGACACCCAATGACAACAGGGTCAGGAGAATGACAATGGCTTTCTGTTCAAACCATGACAGTACCAGACTGAGTGGCAGGTCATTGACGGTACAACCCAGTTTTTCTGATAATTTAACCGCCAGCATGATGGCGGAGTAAGCATCATTACACTGGCCGACATCCAGCAGGCGTGGCAAGCCTTCCAAGGTACCAAAATCCAGTTTGTTGAAGCGATATTTGCCGCAAGCCAGTGTCATGATGATGCAATCTTGTGGCACACTGCGGGCAAAATCAGTGAAATAGCTACGTTCTGTACGGCTACCGTCACATCCCCCGACCAGGAATACATGACGCAGCTTTTTAGTGGCGACCAAATCAATAACGGTATCTGCCGCATTCAACAAGGTCTGGCGGCCAAAACCGACAGTAATCAAGTGTTCCAGCTCATTATACGGGAAGCCAGCCATCCCCAATGCCTGTTCAATGACGCGGGTGAAATCTTCCCCATCCAGGTGATTAACACCCGGCCAGCCAACAATACTGCGGGTCCAGATACGATCACCGTAATTGCCTACGTTCGGGTCAATGATACAGTTAGATGTCATTAGGATCGGACCGGGGAATTTGGCGAATTCGGTCTGCTGATTCTGCCAGCCACTGCCATAGTTACCCACCAGATGTGGATAGCGTTTTAACTCAGGGTAGCCGTGAGCAGGCAGCATTTCACCGTGGGTATAAATATTAACGCCGGTTCCCTGAGTTTGCTCCAACAGCATTTGTAAGTCTTTGAGATCATGACCGGAGATCAAGATAGCTTTACCGGCAACCGGGCGCACATTCACCGACGTTGGCTGTGGATCGCCATAGGCTTGGGTTTCGCCGTGGTCCAAAATGGCCATCACATTGAAGTTCATTTTGCCAATACCCATTGCATTATTCAGTAGCGTGTCGACATCACGCGGTTGGGTACCCAACCAGGCCATATAAGCATGATAATCAGCATAAATCTGCTCATCGAACTGCCCCAGGACATGGGCATGTTCCATATAGGCCGCCGCCCCCTTCAGTCCATACAAGCACAGCATGCGCAAGCCGTGGATATCGTCACCGACGTCAGCTTTATCGTTGTTTAGCGCAAATTGCAGCGATTGTTGTTGCAGGGTAGGGATATCGTCGGACAGTAGTTGTAGCTCAGCCAGTGGGTGATCAACCGTGATAGTGCTATCAAGCAAGCGGCAACGAATGGCCAGTGATTGGCGCAATAAGATGGCTTCTTTCGCGTAACCGACGATTCTGTCTGAGTCGAAATTCACATTGGTCAGGGTCGAGAAAAAAGCTCTGGGTGCAAAGCTATCAATCTGATGATCGATAATACCAAGTTCGCGGGCGGTCAATGCCCATGCGGAAAGCCCTTGCAGTACAGCAACTAATAGGTCTTGTAAATCAGAGGTTTCGGCGGTTTTTCCGCACATCCCCTGCGCGTAAGAGCAGCCGTTACCCGCAGGTGTTCGGATAGTTTGTTCACATTGCACACAGAACATAATTATTTTTCCTTTTAAAGTTGCATTTGTAATGCGTATTTAAAAGCATAGAGGTGCACCCGAGGTTTAAAAAGGCTTTTTTAATGCAACTTCCACTTGTTTTGATTTGGCGCAACTTTTGCTGCGAATGAGAATTTATTCACTATTAGGTAGGAACAGCGCACAGTGAATCGGCTGATCCACGGCGCTGGGTAATAAAGTGATTAAGAAAAGAAAGCGATCAATACCGGGGCCAGTAAGCTTAGCAAGAAACCGTGGACGATAGCGGCAGGGACCATCTCCAGCCCACCACTGCGCTGCAATACCGGCAAGGTGAAGTCCATAGAAGTGGCGCCACATAAGCCAAGCGCCGTGGAGCGGCTACTGCGGACTAAGGTTGGAATCAGCATGATGGCCACTAATTCACGCGCCAAATCGTTAAAGAATGCGGCACTACCAATTACTGGGCCGAACGCATCAGTCAGCAAAATACCAGACAGTGAATACCAACCAAAGCCAGAGGCCATCGCCAGCCCGGTTTTAACCGGCAAACCGATCAGTAGTGCAGCAAGCATACCACCGAGTAAGGCACTGATTGCTACCACAAATGCCACCATGGTGCCACGGCGGTTCAACACTATCTGGCGGAGTGTCATACCACTGTTACGCAATTGAATCCCCACTAAGAACAGCAGGAAAATCAGTGCCAACTCGCTGCCTTTGGCGGCAAACTGCAACCACTCCCATTGGCTTAGACCCAACAGGAAGCCAACAATGACTACGCCGCACAGTTTTAATGACTCTAGCGCCATATGCAGACGTGAGGGTAATGCTTCCTGCCGATGAGTATTCTTCCACGGTATTTTGCGTTCGAGCAAAAACAGTGCGAGCAAATTGGCACAAAAAATACACAGAAAAAAGATGCCGGTGTACTGGAAAATGAGCAGCAGGTTAGCGCTGAGGTTTTCCAAAAAGGCCAAGCTGATCCCCATAAAAAATAAAATAACGTAAACCATCCAGCTTAATAAGCGGTTGATTAATTGAATTAATGGTTTGCGACTAAGTGGGATCAGATAACCAATAATTAACGGCAAAAGTATGATCAACAATCCTGAATACACGAGTTATACCGTCCTATACCCTTCTTCATTGAGGTTACTGTGGTGTTAGCTGCACTTGCCCACCCGAATCACTTATCGATGTAAGCTCATCGGAATGAATGAACCTACTTGAGACTCACCCTGTGAACGAGCATGAATGTTATGCAAATCGGTTCGAGACCGATTAATCATTCGTTTGTGGACTTGTTGTAACGCCAATGACTTTGGTTATCATGAGCAGATGAATAATGAGCTGTGGCGCAATAAGCTATCTAAAATCAGCGGCAGAGTAAAGCAGTACGCACGGGCCGCGGCACTTGACCCGTAAGGTTTTTTTGCGTCTGGCGTCAAGACAATCGACTATGATTGCTGAGTTAACAGTGTTATCTGTAGTATCAGTATGAATAAATTCGCACCGGAGGCGTAGCATGTATCTTGAACGTGTTGATATTGTCGGTTTTCGCGGTATTAATCGTATTTCATTGAGCCTTGACGATAATACTGTGCTAATCGGTGAGAACGCCTGGGGTAAATCCAGCTTATTAGATGCGCTCACGTTGCTGTTGTCTCCCGAACCTCAACTCTATCATTTTACCGTGCAGGATTTTTATTATCCGGCAGGGGACGAGACGGCTAAAGAGCGCCATTTACAGGTTATTTTTACCTTTTGTGAGAAAGACATTGGTCATTGGCACTCCCCACGTTACCGCCATTTAGCCCCATTATGGATAAAAAATGATGATGGTCTGCATCGTATTTATTATCGGGTCGAGGGGGAACTGGCTGATGATGGCACGGTGTGTACCTGGCGTACGTTCCTTGATTTAGAAGGCCAGCCACTGTCTTTGCACGATATTGAGAAGTTGGCACGTGGCGTTATTCGTATCCACCCGGTATTGCGATTGCGTGATGCGCGCTTTATGCGCCGGCTCCGTAGCAGCACCGAAAACAGCCATGCACCTGATAAAGTGGCGTTGAACCAGCAATTGGATCAATTAAGCCGTGAGTTGGTCCGTAACCCACAGAAACTGACTAATTCAGAATTACGCCGGGGCTTGGAGGCGATGCGCCAACTGCTGGAACACTACTTTGCCGAGTCTGGATCGCAGTCCGCCGGTTTGCGTAATCACCGTTATCGGCCACAACCGGAACGTGAAGCTTGGCTGGCCCTCGACAATATAAACCGGATGGTGGCTGAGCCGAACAGCCGCAGTATGCGGTTGATACTTTTAGGGATGTTTTCAACGTTATTGCAGGCTAAAGGGCCATTGAGTCTCGATCCCCATTCTCGGCCCTTGCTACTGGTAGAAGACCCTGAAACCCGCTTGCATCCGATAATGCTGTCCGTCGCCTGGGGGTTGCTCAGCCAGCTCCCTCTGCAACGGATTACCACGACAAATTCCGGTGAGTTAGTGTCATTAGTGCCGATAGAGAGCATTTGCCGATTGGTGCGCGAATCGGCAAAAGTCGCGACTTATCGTATTGGCTCTCGTGGCATGAGCCCTGAAGATAGCCGCCGTATCGCTTTCCATATTCGTTTCAATCGGCCCTCAGCCCTGTTTGCTCGTTGCTGGCTGCTGGTGGAAGGTGAAACAGAGATCTGGTTACTCAATGAGTTTGCTCGCCAGTGTGGTTACCACTTTGAAGCTGAAGGGGTAAAAGTGATTGAGTTCGCTCAGAGTGGTTTGCGCCCGCTGCTTAAGTTTGCCAACCGGATGGGCATTCAATGGCATGTTCTGACTGATGGCGATGATGCCGGTAAAAAGTATGCCGCCACGGTGCGTAATATGGCGGACAATGGGCGCGATCATGAACGGGATCGCCTGACCATATTGCCAGCACCAGATATGGAACACTTTTTATATCGCGCTGGCTTTGATGATGTCTATCATCGGATCTCAGCAATTCCTGCCAATGCCAAAATGCAGCCGCGTAGAGTGATTGAAAAGGCGATTCACCGTACCTCCAAGCCGGATCTGGCTATTGAGGTTGCCAGTCAGGCCAAAGAGAGGGGGGTAGAATCTGTCCCCCTATTACTGAAAAAAATGTTCTCTCAAGTAGTTTGGCTGGCGCGTGGTCGAGCCGATTAGCACCAGATCACTTCAACACGGGTCACGCCACGTCGTGAGTAAAATGCGTGGCTAACGCCCCCTCAAGTTGTGCAAGTAACTCATAGCGGCGGCGATATTCTGCCCGTTTTTTGCTAGCAATATCTTCAATCGGTTTACGCGCGATTTTGGTCGGTAAATTGAAATGGCCTTCTGTGCACGCTACTCCGCCAACAGACAACCAAAAACTGTCATAGTCAGCATGCAATTTCTCTTTTTTCTTGGCCCGATAGCGCCAGTTTTGATAAATGTGCGTTTCATTCCCCACGGCTTTAATTTGTGTTATTCCCATTAACTCTGCCAGACAGCATGCGGCTTCCAATACCAAACGTTTAGGGAATAAACCATGACAAGCTTTAGTGCTGGTGTGAATTGCGCTGTGTGGTGTTCCATTATCGGCACCTTGTAACCCACCAATAAACAATGTTTTTTGCTGTTGATAGTAAAATAGGCTGAAAGTCAGCACCGCCAGCGTTTGCTGTTGCTCATTTGCCAGCATCAGCGTAATTTCTCCTTCCTTATTGAGTTTTGGAATAACACCCAAATAAAGAGAATACTTTTCCTCATTCTTGCCAATTAATTCAGCCAGTTTATAGGGCGAAGTATGCAAGTAGTTGCGACGTAATGCTGCAGGCATACATTGGTTTACCAAGAGGAAATGATCCTGTAGCACCCCCAGTTTTTGGCGATTATTGAACGTGTTAGTCAGATAAGGACGATGCAACTTACAAGGCAAATCGGGTTGTGCGCGCAGTATACTGTTTAGTAACGGTTGTTTTACCAGTACACCCAATAAACGAAAGGTCAGTTTTGGGCTGATAAGGGTCCGGGCGATAAATTTAAGCCGAAACTGCAATTTTTGCCATGAGCCACCCAGAGCCTGACTACCTTTGAATAGCAATGTAATTAACCCCCAACGGTTAATATTGTTGGGGATTGATGCTGTGTTATTGATGTTATGCATGATTAAATCCGTAATATCGCTGTGTTTCTGGCGCTATTCAAACAAACGGGAACTAAACAGAGGCTCAATGCATCTTAGATTTCGCCTATAGCACGGTTGTATTGATATTTGGTTTAGTTAAATGAGAATTTCTGATGCTATTTTCAGCAGATTGAAAAATTGACGAATAGGGAAGGTAATTGATTTGATTCAGTTCAGTCGCAGTCAGCGCCGATGGCTTACCATAATTGCCGTGTTAATTATCGGGGGTTTTTTCCTCATCAGACATCTGACGGCCCCAGCCCCGGTGCAATACCAAACAGTAAAAGTTGCCAATCGTGACTTGCAACAGAATGTTCTGGCAACCGGCAAACTCGATGCGGTACGTAAAGTTGATGTGGGTGCACAGGTCAGTGGCCAGTTGGAAAAACTGTATGTGGAGATTGGCGATCAAGTTAAGCAAGGACAATTGCTGGCGATGATCGACCCGCAACAGGCACAGAACCAAATTAAAGAAGTAGAGGCGACATTACAGGATTTGAATGCTCAGTTGGCACAGGCGAAGGCTGAAATGCAACTGGCCGCGGTCACCCTGCGCCGCCAACAGGATTTGGCAAAATTACAGGTGGTATCACGCCAAGACTTGGATCAGGCCAGTACCACGCTGGCAGTGAAAAAAGCGCAGGTAGAGACGATTAATGCGCAAATTAATAAAACTAAAGCCAGTTTGGATACAGCCAATATTAATCTCGATTACACCAAAATTTCTGCGCCAATGGATGGCGATGTGGTGCAAATCACCACCTTGCAGGGGCAAACAGTGATCGCCGCTCAGCAAGCGCCTAATATTCTGACGTTGGCGGATATGAGCACTATGTTGGTGAATGCGCAGGTATCCGAAGCGGATGTCATTCATCTTAAACCGGGGATGAAAGCTTCATTTACCGTGCTGGGTGATCCTGGGAAACACTTTGATGGGGTGTTAAAAGATATTCAACCAACACCAGAAAAAGTAAATGATGCCATTTTCTACTCGGCACGTTTTGAGGTGCCGAATCCAGATCGCTTATTGCGCCTGCAAATGACTGCGCAGGTTTCAATTCAACTTGCCAATGTAAAACAGGCAATGGTTATTCCGTTATCGGCCTTGGGTGATGAGTTAGGGACTAACCGTTATCAGGTCGCGGTGCTGAAAGACGGTAAAGAAGAGAAACGTGAAGTGACGATTGGTATCCGTAATAACGTTGATGCACAGGTGATTTCTGGTTTGAATATCGGTGATGAGGTCATCGTTAGCCGCGGTGGCACGGAGGAGACGTAATGACGGCATTGCTTGAGTTAAAAGGCATCCGTCGTAGCTATCAGTCCGGTGAAGAGACCGTGGATGTATTGCAGGATGTCTCACTGACAATTAATGCCGGTGAGTTAGTAGCAATTATCGGCGCTTCCGGTTCGGGTAAATCGACGCTGATGAACATTCTGGGTTGTCTGGATAAGCCTAGTGCTGGTGTTTACCGCGTCGCAGGGCAGGATGTGGCGGTATTGGATAATGATGCACTCGCGGCTCTGCGCCGTGAGCACTTTGGCTTTATTTTCCAGCGTTATCATTTGCTGCCGCATCTCAGTGCTGCCCACAATGTCGAAGTACCGGCGGTCTATGCCGGTTTGGGTAAAAATGAACGCCGCGAGCGGGCCAATATGTTACTCACCCGTCTGGGGCTGGGCGACCGTGTCGGGTACCAACCCAACCAGCTATCTGGTGGGCAGCAGCAGCGTGTCAGTATCGCCCGTGCTCTGATGAATGGTGGGCAGGTGATTTTGGCTGATGAGCCAACCGGTGCACTGGATAGTCATTCCAGCGTTGAAGTTATGGCTATTCTGAAACAGCTACAGCAGCAGGGGCACACGGTTATTATTGTGACTCATGACCCTACTGTTGCGGCTCAAGCTGAGCGGGTTATCGAAATAAAAGATGGCCGCATTATGGCGGATTCAGGCTCGAAAACGGTGCAAGCAGTGGCCGCTTCTGAGGCAATTAGTCTGACGCCACCCGCTCCATCATGGCAGCAACTGGCGGGTCGTTTCCGCGAGGCTTTATTAATGGCCTGGCGTGCTATGTCGGCCAATAAAATGCGCACGGCCTTGACCATGTTGGGCATCATTATCGGTATTGCCTCTGTTGTCTCTATCTTGGTAGTTGGGGATGCGGCCAAACAACTCGTTCTTGCTGATATCCGGGCTATTGGCACCAATACTATTGATGTTTATCCCGGCAAAGATTTCGGTGATGACGACCCCAGTACCCGGCAGGCATTGGTTTATGACGACATGGCAGCACTGAAAGCACAGTCCTACGTCAGTGCTGTATCCCCGACCATCGCAGGCAGTATGCGGCTCCGCTATGGCAATATTGATGTTGCCGCCAGCGTATCGGGGGTCAGTGAACAGTATTTCCGTGTATATGGTATGAAACTCGAACAGGGAACGGCCATTACCCGTGAGCAGGTTGAACGCCAGTCGCAAGTTGCTGTTATTGACCGTAATACCCAGCGCCGCTTGTTCCCGCATATGAAAGACGTCGTAGGGCAGGTCATATTGGTGGGGAATATGCCTGCCACCGTGGTTGGGGTGGTAGAAGAAAAGCAATCTATGTTTGGTAGCAGTAAAGCGCTGCGAATATGGGTACCTTACAGCACCATGGCGAGCCGTCTGATGGGGCGTGCCTACTTTGATTCGATAACTATCCGCATTAAAGAGGGGTATAGCAGCAAAGAAGCTGAGCAGCAGCTAGTGCGGTTGTTGACGATGCGCCACGGCAAGAAAGACATATTCACCTATAACATGGATAGTTTGTTGCAAACGGCGGAAAAAACTACCCGTACCATGCAATTGTTCCTGACACTGGTGGCAGTAATTTCATTAGTGGTGGGGGGAATTGGGGTGATGAATATTATGCTGGTTTCGGTGACCGAACGCACTCGAGAGATTGGTATTCGCATGGCTGTAGGGGCGAGATCCAGTGATGTTATGCAGCAATTCCTAATTGAAGCGATTCTGGTTTGCCTGGTCGGTGGAGCTCTGGGTATCACGCTATCCTTTGCCATCGGTCTGGTTGTAGAGATGTTTCTGCCTAACTGGCAGATAGCTTTCCCGCCGGTTGCATTGTTCAGCGCATTTTTGTGCTCTACAGTGATAGGTGTTGTGTTTGGTTATCTACCGGCCCGCAGTGCTGCTCGACTAAACCCGATTGATGCATTAGCTCGAGAATAAATTGGCTCGAGAATAAATTAGCTGGTGAATAGATCAGTCAAAGGATTGAACTTGGTTCATATGGCCGCATATTAGAAGTATGAGAAATAAAAATGCCAGTCATCGTTGGCTGGCATTTTGAAACGCAATCGATGTTAGTAGCAACACGCCGCCCGGGAAATACCGTTGGCACCAGACTGTTTCGCTGATGGGCAGGTGCAGGCGAGTGAATGCGTGGTGTCAGGCCATTGCAGCGAGCTCCTGCGGTATGGCTTCTTGCAATAGGACCTCTAACCCGAGTGGAACTATCAGGCTGGCATGGTTTCCTTTTGGTCCCTGATGGACATCAAAGTTAACCATCTGACCGGCTTTTAATGTGCGGTAGCCATCCATCTGAATAGTTGAATAGTGAGCGAAGATATCTTCGCCGCCGCCCTCAGGGCAAATAAAGCCAAAACCTTTGGCATTGTTGAACCATTTAACAGTACCCGTCTCCATACTTCTACGTTCCTCGCAAGGCTATTCTAGTTTGAGATGAGGTAATAACTGGTTAAAGTGAGCGCGAATTGGTTAAAACTCCAACAGCTCACGAAAATACACTCTAGTGGAAATGGCCTTAACGTCAAGGGGAGGGCTTTTGTCTGACCAAGGCAGTTATTCAAAGTTTGATGTAGCTAACGCTATTGTGTTTATCTGGTTACAATTTAATCACTTTTAACGCAAAAAAACCGACTTCTTTCTCTGGCGGCGTTATGGCATAAGTGATGTTAAAATAATAATAGATATCTGCATGAAATGGTCTTATAACCGGAGTGAGGTATTGCTCCTGTATGGTTCTGTGAAACGATGGGCAGGCAATGGGTAACAACAACGATTGGCTAAATTTTGAACATTTAGTCAAAGATAAACAGAAAGAGGCGCTCAAACCGCCGTCTATGTATAAAGTTATACTTAACAACGACGATTACACACCGATGGAATTTGTGATTGACGTTCTGCAAAAGTTCTTTTCTTATGATATTGAACGTGCAACACAACTGATGCTCAATGTGCATTATCAAGGAAAGGCGATTTGCGGTGTTTTTACTGCTGAAGTTGCAGAGACGAAAGTCGCACATGTAAATCAATACGCCAGGGAGAACGAGCATCCATTGCTTTGTACGCTGGAAAAAGCCTGATTAAGGCAATTATTGGGAGGTGCCTATGCTCAATCAAGAACTTGAACTCAGTCTCAATATGGCTTTCGCCAGAGCGCGTGAGCACAGACACGAGTTTATGACCGTGGAGCACCTATTGCTGGCATTGCTAAGCAATCCGGCTGCGCGGGAAGCGCTGGAGGCGTGTACGGTTGATCTGGTAGCGTTACGCCAGGAGCTGGAAGCGTTTATCGAACAAACCACACCAACATTACCTGTTAGCGAAGAAGAGCGTGACACCCAGCCTACGCTCAGTTTCCAGCGCGTGTTACAACGTGCAGTTTTCCACGTCCAGTCCTCTGGGCGCAATGAAGTCTCGGGTGCCAACGTGTTGGTCGCCATCTTCAGTGAACAAGAGTCTCAGGCGGCCTACCTGCTGCGTAAGCATGATGTCAGCCGTCTGGATGTAGTGAACTTTATTTCCCACGGCGCTCGTAAGGACGAACCGGGTCAAGCACCGAATGCAGAAAACCCGGTAAATGAAGAGCAGGCAGGAGGGGAAGACCGTATGGAAAACTTCACCACCAATCTGAATCAACTGGCTCGGGTGGGGGGCATTGACCCACTTATCGGTCGCGACAAAGAGCTGGAACGGACTATTCAGGTATTGTGCCGTCGGCGTAAAAACAACCCGCTGTTGGTCGGAGAGTCCGGTGTCGGTAAAACGGCTATCGCAGAAGGCCTGGCCTGGCGTATCGTGCAGGGCGATGTTCCTGAAGTGATGTCGGAATGCACTCTGTACTCACTGGATATCGGTTCACTGCTGGCCGGAACCAAATACCGTGGTGACTTTGAAAAGCGTTTCAAAGCGCTGCTGAAACAGTTAGAAAATGACAAAGATAGCATCCTGTTTATCGATGAAATTCATACTATTATCGGCGCAGGTGCTGCCTCCGGTGGGCAAGTGGATGCAGCTAACCTGATTAAACCACTGCTTTCTAGTGGCAAGATCCGGGTCATTGGCTCTACCACTTATCAGGAATTCAGCAATATCTTTGAAAAGGATCGTGCACTGGCACGGCGTTTCCAGAAAATTGATATTACTGAGCCGACACCGGAAGAGACCGTTCAGATTATTAACGGCCTGAAACCGAAATATGAAGCACATCATGATGTGCGTTATACCGCGAAAGCGATACGCGCAGCGGTGGAGTTGTCGGTTAAGTATATTAATGACCGCCATTTACCGGATAAAGCCATTGATGTGATTGACGAGGCTGGTGCTCGTAGCCGCCTGATGCCACTTAACAAACGTAAGAAAACTGTCAATGTGTCGGATATTGAATCCGTGGTGGCTCGTATCGCCCGTATTCCTGAGAAGACCGTCTCTGCCAGTGATCGCGATGTGCTGAGAAATCTGAGTGATCGGCTGAATATGTTGGTATTCGGTCAGGATAAAGCCATTGATGCGCTATCTGAGGCGATCAAAATGAGCCGCGCAGGATTAGGGCACGAGCATAAGCCGGTCGGATCGTTCCTGTTTGCTGGCCCAACAGGGGTTGGTAAAACAGAAGTTACGGTGCAATTGGCCAAAGCACTGGATATCGAACTGCTGCGTTTTGATATGTCTGAATATATGGAGCGCCATACTGTCAGCCGCCTGATTGGTGCGCCTCCGGGTTATGTAGGTTACGATCAAGGTGGTCTGTTGACCGATGCGGTTATCAAACATCCTCATGCAGTTCTGCTGCTGGATGAAATTGAAAAGGCCCATCCAGATGTGTTTAACCTGTTACTACAGGTGATGGATAACGGCACTCTGACGGATAACAATGGGCGTAAAGCTGATTTCCGTAACGTCATTCTGGTGATGACCACCAATGCTGGTGTGCGTGAAACGCAACGGACCTCAATTGGTTTTAAACAGCAAGATAACAGCACTGACGCACTGGAAGAGATCAAAAAAGTGTTTACCCCGGAATTCCGAAACCGGTTGGATAACATTATTTGGTTCAACCACTTGTCACCTACTGTTATTCAGCAGGTGGTCGATAAATTTATTGTTGAGTTGCAGGCGCAATTAGATGCTAAAGGCGTGTCGCTGGAAGTCAGTGAAGAAGCCCGTAATTGGTTATCTGATAAAGGCTATGACAAAGCGATGGGTGCACGACCAATGGCGCGGGTGATTCAGGAGAATCTGAAGAAACCGCTGGCAAACGAGCTGTTGTTTGGTTCTCTGGTTGATGGTGGCTCGGTCACTGTTGGGCTGGATAAAGAAAAACAACAACTGGCTTATGAGTTTCAGAGTGCGCAAAAACGCAAAACTGAAGGTGCCGTTCATTAAATGTAAGATGTCCGAAATAAGTGGCGTTGCAGTCGATGGCAAATGAAAGATTCCCGATGAGTGAGTATTGAGTGATTCGGGGGATATCGGCGTTACACGACTACTGCGTCAAGTATACCGGGCAATAAAAAAGGGCGATAAGCTATAAACTTATCGCCCTTTTTGTTTTCCACGATTAGTGACTTTTGCATTTTGCTGTTTATTTCACGATGAATAAACCTACTCAATCGATAAAAAAGAAAACGCAAAACGCCCTTGCCATAAATGGGAAGGGCGCCGGAGGGGGACTACATCCTCAGAGCTCGCCAGTCTTAAACTGGCGACAGATTAGCCGATTAACGGCTACGGAAGACAATGCGGCCTTTGCTCAGGTCGTACGGGGTCAGCTCTACAGTGACTTTGTCACCCGTCAGGATGCGGATATAGTTTTTACGCATTTTACCGGAGATATGAGCGGTTACCACGTGCCCGTTTTCCAATTCAACGCGGAACATGGTGTTCGGCAGCGTATCAAGAACGGTGCCCTGCATTTCAATATTGTCTTCTTTGGCCATCGAATCCTCTAGGTGTTACTACCTTAGTTTTTAACCGGCAAGATAATGCCGAAAAACCCACATTATGTAAAGAAGTGTTGGCGGTCATCGCACCATTTCAGCAAAATTAGTCTGCCGGTAAGAGGGGATAAAGCCTAATGTGGGGTACTTTCTCAACGGTTGATCTTTACTGCATCGCGGATGAAAAATTCAACGATTGCGGTAACCAGCATTCAGCCGGTAGTGGACTAAACTGGAGTTGACTCAACTGCTGCATAAAAAAGTTTCGTGGGATCTCAATCGCACCCAGCGACGCAGTGTGAGCGTTGAGGACCTGACAGTCAATCAGTTCTCCACCTTGACGGGTAAAATGATGACAAAAAACCATTAATGCGCTTTTTGAAGCATTGTCAGCTCGGCTAAACATCGATTCTCCGCAAAACAGTTTACCTACTGCAATGCCATATAATCCGCCAACCAGTTCATTTTCCAACCAAACTTCAACTGAGTGCGCGTGCCCTAATGCATGTAATTGGCAATAAGCTTGCTGTACATCCTCGCCAATCCACGTCCCCTCATCACGTTGCGCAGCACAAGCGCTGACCACATCGGCAAAAGCATGGTTAAGTGTGAGGCGATAAGGACAACGGCGCAGAAAGCGGCGCATGCTGCGGCTAATATGCAAATCTTCTGGGAATAACACCGCGCGCGGGTCCGGTGACCACCATAGGATCATCTCTCCGGGGCTAAACCAAGGAAAAATCCCCTTTTGGTAAGCTGCCAGCAGGCGAGGAGCGGCTAAATCGCCCCCAAGAGCCAGCAAACCATTAGGTTCGCGCAGAGCCAGCTCAGGTGAGGGGAATGCAAATGACTGAGAAGATAGCTGTGTAATGCGCATAAATCCCCCTGATGATATCTTCAGGCTCCATAGCCTTGGTACTTGAAGCCACAGCGTTGTTAGCTGTTACGCTCAGTTCGCTGGGTATAATAAATAACAATGAATACCACTTTTTCTTCAGTGGTTTTTATTCATATTAGCGCGAATTATGCTAATTACCTGCTCGCATCAGGTGACTCATTCACAATTCACGCAGCCCACTGTTCAATGGCGTTGATGGAATTGGTAATAGCGCCCTTTGTGTTGCAATAAACTGTGGTGATTGCCTTGCTCGACTATCTTGCCACCATCCATCACGCAGATTCGATCCATATATTCCAGACCGTATAAACGATGAGTGACCATGATCAGGCTCTTGTGCTGACAGTGTTGGCGCAGCAGAGCCAGAATTTGTTGTTCTGTTTCAGCATCTAACCCTTCGGTAGGTTCATCAAGTAGCAAAAGAGGCGCTGGATGTAGCAAGGCACGGGCAATTCCTAAACGACGCTGTTCACCGCCAGAGAGTGGCCGGCCACCATCCCCCATCCAGGCATTCAGTCCCTCACTGTTATCAAGTAAGTTGGCTAACCCGACGTGTTCCAAAACCGTTTTCAACTGTGCATCAGATGCCGTAGGGCAAGCCAGCAACAGATTTTCACGTAACGTACTGCTGAAGACATGTACCCGCTGGCTGACCACTGTCATCATTTGGCGCAAGGTATTTTCGTCATAATTGGCCAATGGTTCCCCATTAAGCGTGATACTGCCTTGGCTGGCATCCCAGGCCCGGGTTAATAATTGTAACAGTGTGGACTTTCCACAGCCCGTGCGCCCAAGTAGCGCAATATGCTCCCCTGCGGCCAGTGACAGCGATATATTCTGCAAAACGGGTAAAGGCTGCTGTGGGTAGGTAAAACTCAACCCTGTCACTTCTAGCGCCACCTGTGCGGTCACCTCTGGACCATGGGTCGGGAATGTCACTTCAGGCTGTTGTTCCATCAATTGCGCAACGCGGGTTGCGGAAGCGATAACTTGCCCCAAGTGTTGGAATGCACCAGCCACCGGCAGCAAGGCTTCAAATGCGGCTAAAGAGGTAAAAACAAAGAGCGCCAGTAATGCGCCTGGTTGATTATTCCCGCCAATACCTTCAGCGGCGAGCCATAAAATTAGCGTGACCGTTAGGCCAGTAGCCAGAATCATTAGCGCCTGCGCTAAACCAGCCAAGGATGCTTGCTGTTGTTGGCGTTTCATCCAGCGTTGTTCAATATCCTGCAACGAGGCACGGAATTGCTGCAACGCACCGAATACCAATAACTCTGCCTGCCCCTGTAACCAAGAGGTCAGTTGCGAACGATAAAGACCACGCAGGTCCGTCAGGTCACGACCAATGGGCTTACCGGCACGGTAGAAGATCAATGGGACGAGCAGTAATAACCCCAGCAGAATTGCACCGAGTGTCAGGGCCAGATTGACATCCAGATAGCTTAAACCAAACGTCACGGCAGCAATAATTGCGATGGCGGCCACCAGCGGTGAGATGACGCGCAGATAGAGATGATCGAGGGTATCAACATCGGCGACCAACCGGTTCAGCAGTTCACTTTGGCGAAAACGGGCAATACCGGCAGGGGAGAGTGGTAGGATCTTCTGGAAAGCGAAGACCCGCAGATGTGCCAGTACACGGAATGTCGCGTCATGGCTGACAACTCGCTCTGCGTAGCGGCCCGCCGTACGGGTAATTGCGGCCCCTCGGACACCGGCTGCCGGTAGTAAGTAGTTAAACGTATATAATCCAGCAGGGCCAGCGATGGCGGTACCCGCAAGGAACCAACCGGATAATGTCAGCAAGCCGATACTGGCCAGCAGCGTGACAATTGCCAGCACGATACCCAGACAAATCAGGAACCAATGGCGGCGATACAACGCCAAAAAAGGAAGAAGTACGCGCATAATTAAAGCTCCTCACTGCGATGGGACAGCAGATTGGCAAATGAACCGTCAGACTGGCTGAGGGTGGAGTAATCACCTTGCTGAATCAGAAGGCCACTATCCATTACCCAGATTTGATCATAACCCAGCGTATCTTCTAACTGATGGGTAACCAGTAGCGTCGTCTGCCTGCGAGAGGCTTCCTCTAGTGCTTTCATCACCAACTGTTCACTGTGAGCATCAAGGCTGGCGGTGGGTTCATCCAGTAGCAATAAGCGGCACGGATTCAGTAAGGCGCGGGCAACGGCAACACGTTGCGCCTGCCCAACGGAGAGACGTGCAGAATGGTCGCCGACTTCAGTATTCAGCCCTTGTGGCAAATCAGCCAGGAATTCATTGATATAGGCACGCTCCACCGCCTGTTGTAATTGGCTGTGTGACGCATCTGGCTGGCCCAGCAAAATGTTGGCCGCCAGCGTCTGTTCCGGCAAATATGGGTTTTGGCCAACCCAGCTTAATTGTCTACGCCACGCTGGTGCTTCCAGTTCGCGTAATTCAACCCCGTTCACTTTCAGTGAGCCGCGATAGGGTAAAAAGCCCAGCAGCAGGTTGAGTAATGAACTTTTACCTGCGCCACTCAGACCAACAATGGCAACGCGTTTGCCTGCGGGTAATAAGAACGTCAACGGTCCGGCCAACCGGGTGCCATTAGGGGCCAGAATTTCCAGTTGGTCGGCTTCCAGGGTGATAGCTTGGTTACCTGTCAGCACTTGGTCACCTTGGCCAATCGCTTCGCCTTCACTACTCAAAAATGTGACCAGCGATTCTGCTGCGCCAACTGCCTGAGCTTTTGCGTGGTAAAACGTGCCTAAATCTCTCAGCGGTTGGAAGAATTCAGGGGCCAGGATCAATACCAGAAAACCCGCAAACAGGGTGACGCCAAAACCATAACTACCAAAATTCAGTTCACCCAAATAGGAAAAACCAAAGTAGACGGCAACCACGGCAATAGAGATGGCGGCGAAAAACTCTAATACGGCTGAAGATAAGAATGCCATACGCAGCACTTCCATGGTGCGGCGGCGGAAATCTTCTGAGGCATCACGAATTTGGTCGGTTTCTGCTTTAGCGCGGTTAAATAACCGTAACGTGTCTAATCCGCGTAAGCGATCAAGGAAGTTGCCACTCAACCGTGCCAGTGCGACAAAGTTACGCCGATTGGCGTCGGCGGCACCCATCCCGACCAGTGCCATAAACAGCGGGATCAATGGCGCGGTGACAAACAAGATCAAACCTGCCGCCCAGTTGATAGGGAAGACGGCAATCAGGATAAGCAATGGAATGAATACGGCCAGATACATCTGTGGTAGATAGCGGGAGTAGTAGTCCTGCATATCTTCAATTTGTTCCAGAATGATGGTTGCCCAACTGCCCGCGGGCTTACCTTTCACCCACGCAGGGCCGAGCTGTTCTAATCGGTCTAAAACGACATTACGGATCTGCTGGCGAACTTTCATTCCGCAGATAAATCCCACCCGTTCACGCAACCAACTGATCACGGCGCGCAATGCAAAGGTTCCGGCCAGTAGCCAAAAATCAGCAGTCAATGCCGATCGGGGGAGTTGGTCTATAATCAGAGATTGCAGCAGGGTGGCCAGTAACCATGCCTGAGCGATGATCAATAACCCGCTGAGGAGGCCAAGTAACATGGACAGGCGGAGCCAACGTTGCGCGGGGGCGCTTTGTTTTTTCAGCCAACGAATCAACTCATACTGTCTTGTTTTATTCATCAGGCAATTTATCTGCGCAGGGAGCTAGAAAATATCAAAAAGTGTCTGTCACCGTTGACGGTGGCAAACTCGCGAAAGGCAATATTACCTTGTCATGACGAGAGGTGAAACCATTAGGTTGTGATAGTCGCCGCATTCCACAACAGGAGTAATTTACTGTTTTTAATTGGGATGCGGGCGAGTGAAAATAAAAAACGGGTGGTTCACTTATCGTAAACCACCCGCCACATAGCGCTTGGATCCCCATGCGGAATCGTTACTTATCGTTTACTAGCCCATCCAGATAGCGTTCTGCATCCAGTGCCGCCATACAGCCGGTACCGGCGGAGGTAATTGCCTGGCGATAAATATGGTCCATAACATCGCCCGCAGCGAACACACCCGGAATGGAGGTTTGTGTGGCATTGCCTTGCAGACCTGACTGAACTTTGATGTAGCCGTTTTCCAGTGCCAACTGACCATCAAAGATGGCGGTATTTGGGCTGTGACCAATCGCAATGAAGACGCCAGCAACAGCAATCTCTTCTGTCTCACTGTTTTTGGTGGATTTAAGGCGGACACCGGTGACACCCATATCATCACCCAAAACTTCGTCCAAGGTGCGATCAGTGTGCAATACGATGTTGCCGTTTTTTACTTTTTCCATCAGGCGATCAATCAGGATTTTCTCTGAGCGGAAGCTATCACGACGATGAATTAAATGAACTTCAGCTGCGATATTCGCCAGATACAACGCCTCTTCAACCGCAGTATTACCGCCACCGACTACCGCCACTTTCTGATTCCGATAGAAGAAACCATCACAAGTCGCGCAGGCAGAGACCCCTTTGCCTTTGAAGGCTTCTTCTGACGCCATTCCCAGATAGCGGGCAGAAGCCCCTGTAGCAATAATCAGCGCGTCACAGGTGTACTCAGCACCATCACCAAACAGGCGGAATGGGCGGTTTTGCAAATCAACGCAGTTGATATGATCGAATAGAATCTCTGTTTGGAATTTTTCTGCATGCTCATGCATCCGCTCCATCAGAGCAGGACCAGTCAAGCCTTCAGGATCACCAGGCCAGTTCTCCACGTCAGTAGTGGTGGTTAACTGACCGCCTTTCTCCATTCCGGTAATCAATACAGGTTTCAGGTTGGCGCGTGCAGCATAAACCGCCGCAGTGTAAC
The DNA here is from genome assembly GCF_052217105.1 of Yersinia sp. 2553 StPb PI. NCBI lineage: Bacteria > Pseudomonadati > Pseudomonadota > Gammaproteobacteria > Enterobacterales > Yersiniaceae > Yersinia > Yersinia sp. 2553 StPb PI. The sequence goes on from NZ_JAZGPX010000002.1 coordinate 788,690, forward strand.
CCGCAGGGCCAGAACCCAGAATAATCAATTTGCTATGTTTAGCCGTGCTCATGAATACCTCTTTCCCACAATGGCGGACAATGTTAGCGATTGTAGGGAAAATTGGGCATTAAAAAAAGCAGACAAAAATGTTGTTAGCGATTTGTTTGATAGGTGATGCCTATTTAATGAACTAAATGTATTAAGAATCGGCAGTTAGCGGTGAAGTGACGTCAGGCTGCGGGCAAATTGGACCCAAATTAATTTTTACGTTACGCGCCAATTCGCGCTGAAAAGCTTTGACCCTATAAAAAATGTGGCTTGCAAGCCGATTGAGCAAAAAATAGCCATGACACAAAACCACCTTTTTGCACCATTTTATAGCAAATTTAGGACGAAAAAATAGCTAAGGGAAACACTCTGGGATTTTAATTCTGGCACGTTCTACTGATTTAACTTCTTTTACTTTGACAATCGGCTGTGCATTTGCGAAAACATCATAGGAAGAAGAAATTATCTGCGCGCCATAAATTTCAGATTTGGTATCAGTGATGCCAAGCGAAAACCCTGGAACGTTTTCGATTAATGCTGGATGGCGTGTGAAGTAAGTTCTCGAACAACTGTAGGGGGGAGTTTCTACGGCGGTTCGTGATGTGCTATCTCTTCCTCAACGCTAATAATCATCGAGTACCTCGCATACAGTTGGACAGACAGGGTGTGAGATAACAACGTGTTGATATATTTGCATAAAACAGGCTGCGGGTCGTTGTCTGTAGCAGGCTCGAAGTATAAGCACGATGAGAGCATGTCACAGACTCAAGGAAATTAAGAGAGACTATAAGATGATAGATAATAAAAAACGCCCGGGGAAAGAGCTTGATCGTATAGATCGTAACATCCTGAATGAATTACAAAAGGATGGGCGCATCTCTAACGTTGAGCTTTCAAAACGAGTAGGATTATCACCAACACCATGTTTGGAACGAGTTCGCCGCTTAGAGCGTCAGGGTTTCATCCAAGGTTATACCGCACTGCTTAATCCACAGTATTTGGATGCATCGCTGCTGGTTATCGTTGAGATTACTCTGAATCGTGGCGCTCCGGATGTGTTTGAGCAATTTAATGCCGCTGTTAAAAATCTTGAGGAAATTCAAGAGTGTCACCTGGTTTCCGGCGATTTCGACTATTTGTTGAAAACCCGCGTACCTGATATGTCTGCTTACCGTACATTACTCGGTGAGACCTTGCTTCGCCTGCCGGGCGTCAATGACACTCGTACCTATGTGGTCATGGAAGAAGTGAAGCAGAGTAACCGCCTAGTCATTAAAACGCGGTAAACAGGCAGGTGCAAAACCTGAGTAATTTGGTTACACTCCTGTTTATTCATACAGTTTCAACGCCGGGAGGGTTCTCGGCGTTGTCACTCATACCAGTTAACAGGAACCTGGAGAGCCTTTCTTGAGCCAGGAATATACAGAAGATAAAGAAGTTACCCTGAAAAAACTCAGCAGCGGGCGTCGTTTACTTGAGGCGGTTTTGATTGTGGTAACAATTTTGGCAGCCTACCTGATGGCGGCGCTGCTCAGTTTTAATCCTTCGGACCCAAGCTGGTCCCAAACTGCATGGCATGAGCCTATCCACAATCTTGGTGGGGGTATTGGTGCTTGGATGGCCGATACACTGTTCTTCACCTTTGGTGTTTTGGCTTACGCAATCCCTGTGATTATGGTGATATTGTGCTGGGCGGCTTTCCGTCAGCGCGATGCCAATGAACACGTTGATTACTTTGCTCTTTCTTTACGTCTGATTGGCACATTAGCCCTGATTTTAACGTCATGTGGCCTGGCCGCATTGAATGTTGACGATCTTTATTACTTTGCCTCTGGTGGGGTAATTGGCAGTTTGTTCAGTAATGCCATGTTGCCGTGGTTCAATGGTGTCGGTGCAACACTGACATTGCTCTGTATCTGGGCTGTTGGCCTGACGCTGTTTACCGGCTGGTCATGGTTGGTCATTGCTGAGAAAATTGGCGGAGTGGTCTTAGGCTCACTGACATTTATGACTAATCGCTCACGTCGTGAAGAACGCTATGACGATGAAGATGACGATTATCAGGTTGAAGATTCCGACGTTGCTGAACAAGAGCAGCGGGCGGCTTCAAATAAAGCGCTAGCAGTAGGCGCGGCTAGCGCCGCACTTGCGGCATCTGCGGCTCATGCTGATGACGACGTGCTATTCTCCGCGCCATCAGCAACCGACGCCATCGCCAATGCGCCTGAGCCGGCCTTATCCCCAGCGCCGGGGTCCAATGGCGACTATGATCCTCTATTAAGCAGCCTGCGGGCAACAGATGATGACTATCAACCTGCTCCTAGGGTGATAGCCGAGTCTGTTAGCAGCCATAGCACGGCACCGATGACGGCTAACTCGACAGCGACACCGCCGTTATATTCGTTTGAAATTCCGCAAGAGACGCCATCACCGGTTCAGACTCGCGTTGCCACGCCTGTTGAGCGGCCAGAGCCACAAATGGGGGCATGGGATGTACCACCTGCACCTGTCAGCCATTCGCCGTTCGATTTCTCAACAGCACAGCGCCATAGTGATCAGGTCGATAGTGTTCCTAATGCGAACACTGGTTTTGGCCGTGCCCTTGATGGTTTGGCCGCAGTAAGTTCGGCCAGTGATCCACTGATTAGTGACCCATTGATCAATAGCAGCTTGTCAAATAACCCATTGTCTCATCACGGTTTGTCGGGAACAGCCATCGCCGCTGTGAGTGCAGCAGCGACGTTTATGCCAGCATTTACTGCTACTAGTGACACCGGTTCTCAGGTAAAACAGGGTATCGGTCCTGAGTTACCACGGCCTAACCCTGTGCGTATTCCAACGCGGCGTGAGTTGGCCTCTTACGGTATCAAGTTGCCTTCACAACGTATGGCGGAACAGGAACAACGCGAACAAGAAGCGCAAAATCCTCAGGTTACTGCAGCGTCGTTCGACAGCGAGCCTCTATCAGCAGATGATGATGCGTTGCAGCAGGCTATCTTGCGTAAAGCGTTTGCCGACCAGCAATCCGAGCGTTACGAGCAATCATCAGACGCAGGGGGTAATACGTTCACCGCCCCTGAGCCAGAAGATGAGCAAGCTTTAGAAGAAGCCGCATTACGGCAGGCATTCGCAGCACAACAACAGCATCGTTATGGGGCGGTTCAGCACCAAGACGTTGTTCATCACGAAGACTCTACTCATCACAAAAACAGTGCCGCAGAAGGAATGCAGCCTGTTGATATCCGCCGCGCCTATACATTCTCGCCGGTCGCAGATCTTGTTGATGATAGCCCTCGTGAGCCCTTGTTCACGCTTTCTCCCTATGTTGATGAAGAGGACCACGTCGCTTCTCCAGACGCTATTTCGCCTGAGCAACCAGCGCAATATCAGCAGCCATCAGTGCATCAAACGCATTCAGGGCAAGTCACATCGGTGCCAGCACCCTATACGCAGTCTGCGGCAACGCCTACTTATGCACCGACAACAGCACATGTTCCGGCAATAGCCCCGTCTGCTGTTGAGCCAACAATACCGGTACCACCTGTCGCCCCCGTGCAACCAACGCCAGCAATGGACAGCTTGATTCACCCGTTCCTGATGCGTAATGATCAGCCGTTGATTAAACCGACCACACCACTGCCTACGCTTGATTTACTTTCTTCTCCGCCAGCGGAGGAAGAACCAGTTGATATGTTTGCTTTAGAGCAAACAGCTCGTCTGGTTGAAGCACGTTTAGGTGATTATCGGGTAAAAGCGGAAGTAGTGGGTATTTCTCCAGGGCCAGTCATTACTCGCTTTGAGTTGGATTTGGCTCCAGGTGTTAAAGCGTCGCGCATTTCCAATCTTTCCCGCGATTTGGCCCGTTCTCTATCAGCTATCGCTGTGCGTGTAGTGGAAGTTATTCCGGGCAAACCTTATGTCGGGCTTGAATTGCCGAATAAGCATCGTCAAACGGTCTACCTGAGGGAAGTGCTCGACTGTGCCAAATTCCGTGATAACCCTTCTCCGCTTGCTATTGTGCTTGGTAAAGATATTGCCGGGCAGCCGGTGGTGGCAGACTTAGCCAAAATGCCACACTTGCTGGTGGCCGGTACTACCGGTTCTGGTAAGTCGGTTGGGGTGAACGCGATGATCCTCAGTATCTTGTATAAAGCCACACCAGATGAGGTGCGCTTTATCATGATTGACCCGAAAATGCTGGAGTTATCGGTGTATGAAGGCATTCCTCATCTGCTAACCGAAGTGGTTACTGATATGAAGGATGCCGCGAATGCATTGCGCTGGTGTGTCGGCGAGATGGAACGGCGCTATAAATTGATGTCGGCGCTGGGCGTGCGTAATCTCGCAGGCTATAACGAGCGCGTAGCTCAGGCTGAAGCTATGGGGCGGCCAATCCCTGATCCATTCTGGAAGCCATCCGATAGCATGGACATCTCACCGCCGATGCTGGTGAAACTGCCTTATATCGTGGTGCTGGTGGATGAGTTTGCCGATTTAATGATGACAGTGGGCAAAAAAGTTGAAGAGTTGATAGCACGTCTGGCACAGAAAGCCCGTGCTGCCGGTATCCATCTGGTGCTGGCTACCCAGCGTCCATCGGTAGATGTCATCACCGGTTTGATAAAAGCTAACATTCCAACCCGTATCGCATTTACGGTTTCCAGTAAAATCGACTCACGGACTATCCTCGATCAGGGCGGCGCGGAATCACTGCTGGGGATGGGGGACATGCTGTATATGGCACCAAACTCTTCGATTCCGGTACGTGTGCACGGTGCCTTTGTCCGTGACCAAGAAGTGCATGCCGTGGTTAATGATTGGAAAGCCCGAGGTCGTCCTCAATACATTGAGAGCATTCTTAGTGGTAGTGAAGAAGGGGAAGGCGGTAGTCTTGGATTGGACAGTGATGAAGAGCTGGACCCACTGTTTGATCAGGCCGTGAGCTTTGTGTTAGAGAAACGCCGGGCGTCAATTTCTGGCGTGCAGCGCCAATTCCGTATTGGGTATAACCGTGCTGCACGTATTATCGAACAGATGGAAGCCCAGCAGATTGTGAGTACGCCGGGCCATAATGGTAATCGTGAAGTGTTGGCCCCGCCGCCACATGAGTAGTCATATTTTGCTCTGAGGAAGTTAACATATACCCAATAGATTTCGAGTTGCAGGTAGGCGGCAACGAAATGAACCCAAGGAGTTGAGATAACTCAATGAGTTGGGTGAGTGATGGCAGCTAACACCCCTGCATCTTGAAAGATGACGGGTATAGACAGGGCCGCTTTGCGGCCCTTATGCAAAGAAGCATAACCCCGTATTTATCAGAGAATTTTATAAGGTATTTAGAATAATGAAAAAACTGCTTGTTGCTTGCTGTCTGTTATCGGGTTTAATTTCAGCTTCAGTTCTGGCGGATGTCAGTACCGATTTGCAAGGTCGTCTGAGTAAGGTGAACAGTTTCCATGCTAATTTCTCGCAAAAAGTGACCAGCGCTGATGGCGCGACGGTGCAGGAAGGTGAAGGGGAGCTATGGGTGAAACGGCCAAATCTGTTTAACTGGCATATGACCTCACCGGATGAAAGCGTACTTATCTCAGACGGGGAAACCTTGTGGTTCTACAACCCCTTTGTTGAGCAGGCCACGGCAACCTGGTTGAAGAATGCAACCGGTAACACTCCGTTTATGCTGATTACCCGCAACAACCCGGATGACTGGAAACAGTACAATGTTAAGCAGAAAGGCGATGATTTTGAACTGACACCTAAAAGTGCCAGCGGTAATCTGAAGCAATTTGCCATTACGGTTACGCCGACGGGGACTATCAAGAGTTTTACTGCGGTTGAGCAAGATGGGCAGCGCAGTGCTTACACCCTGAAAGGCCAACAAAATAGCTCGGCTGACGCCAGCAAATTTAAATTTACCCTACCAAAAGGGGTGACGCTGGACGACCAGCGGCAGTGAGGTTTGCGTGAGTAATATGTCCCTCGACTTTTCCCAAAATGAGTTTCAACCACTGGCCGCGCGGATGCGGCCTTTGACGTTGGATCAATATATTGGTCAGCAACATTTGCTGGCACCGGGTAAACCGCTACCACGGGCAATCGTTGCGGGGCAGTTACACTCCATGATCCTCTGGGGGCCACCTGGGACGGGCAAAACCACATTGGCCGAAATTATTGGTCGTTACGGCCAAGCTGATGTGGAACGCATTTCTGCCGTGACCTCCGGTATTAAAGAGATTCGTGAGGCTATCGAACGCGCACGGCAAAACCGTGATGCTGGTCGGCGCACTATCTTGTTTGTTGACGAAGTCCATCGTTTCAATAAAAGCCAGCAGGATGCTTTTTTGCCGCATATTGAGGATGGCACTATTACCTTTATCGGTGCTACGACTGAAAACCCCTCGTTTGAACTGAATTCGGCATTGCTCTCCAGAGCGCGGGTTTATTTGCTTAAGGCATTAACCGCCGCAGATATCGAGAAAGTGATTGATCAAGCGATGTCAGACGGCAGCCGTGGTTACGGTGGGCAGAATATCAAACTGCCGGACGAGACCCGCCGCATGATGTCGGAGCTGGTTGGTGGTGATGCTCGTCGCGCGTTAAACAGCCTTGAGATGATGGCAGATATGGCAGAAATAGATGCCAACGGGGTGCGAGTATTAACCCCTGATTTGCTGAAAGAAGTGTCTGGCGAGCGGAGCGCCCGTTTTGATAACAAAGGTGATCGTTATTATGATCTGATCTCGGCGGTGCATAAATCCATTCGCGGCTCGGCCCCGGATGCGGCGCTATATTGGTATGCGCGTATTATCACTGCAGGGGGGGATCCCCTTTATGTCGCCCGCCGTTTATTGGCTATTGCCTCGGAAGATGTCGGTAATGCCGATCCTCGTGCCATGCAAGTGGCTATATCAGCGTGGGACTGCTTTACTCGAGTCGGTCCGGCAGAAGGTGAAAGGGCGATTGCTCAGGCCATTGTTTATCTAGCTTGTGCACCAAAAAGTAATGCGGTTTATTCCGCGTTTAAAGCAGCGATGCAGGACGCGCGTGATAAGCCTGACTTTGATGTGCCAGAACACCTACGTAATGCACCGACCAAACTGATGAAAGAGATGGGGCTTGGGGCGGAGTACCGATATGCCCATGATGAACAGCATGCTTATGCTGCAGGTGAGAACTATTTCCCGCCAGAAATGGCCGCGACTCGCTACTATTCACCCTCATCCCGTGGTCTGGAAGGTAAAATCGGTGAAAAGCTGGCATGGTTGGCTGAGCAGGATCAAAATAGCCCGATAAAACGCTACCGCTAGTCTTGCTGTTGCGGTAAGGTTAGCGCTATATGGTAAGTGGCTGTTTATACCGCTTATGTCATGAAATTCTCCTTTAATAACCATTATGCCCAAAATAGTTGAAGTGGCAGGTAGGCAGCAAGTAAGCGAGTCTCGATGAGTTTACTGAGGTAAGTGATTCGGGTGAGAGAACGCTGCTAATACCGCTGCAACTTCAAAGATGAAAGGCATTCTATAACTACAAGCACAGGACTAGCATGCTCGATCCCAATATGCTGCGCAATGAGCTAGACGCAGTCGCCGAAAAACTTGCTCGCAGAGGTTTTAAACTTGATGTTGAGATGTTGCGCCAACAAGAAGAGCGCCGCAAAGTTTTACAGGTTGAAACAGAAAGTCTGCAAGCAGAACGTAACTCCCGATCGAAATTGATTGGTGCGGCCAAGGCGCGTGGCGAAGATATCGAACCATTACGTCTGGAAGTGAATGCGCTGGGTGAGAAGCTGGATGCGGCTAAGGCTGAGCTGGACAAACTGCAAAACGAAATCCGCTTACTGGCGTTGTCTATTCCTAACCTGCCGGATGATTCTGTCCCTGTGGGGAGAGATGAGAAAGACAATCTTGAAGTCAGCCGTTGGGGTGAGCCGCGTAAGTATGATTTTGAAGTGAGAGATCACGTCTCGCTGGGCGAAATGGCCGGTGGTCTTGATTTTGCTGCTGCAGTGAAGCTGACCGGTGCGCGTTTTGTGGTGATGAAAGGGCAAATAGCCCGTATGCACCGTGCGTTATCCCAGTTTATGCTCGACCTGCATACCGAAAAACACGGTTATCAAGAAGCTTATGTTCCTTATCTGGTTAACCATGCCACTTTGTATGGTACTGGCCAGTTACCTAAGTTTGGTGAAGATTTATTCCACACCAAACCGCTGGAAGAAGAGTCAGATAGCAGTAACTATGCACTGATTCCGACCGCTGAAGTGCCGCTGACCAATCTGGTACGCGATGAGATTCTGGAAGAAGACACTCTGCCATTGAAAATGACGGCCCATACCCCATGCTTCCGTTCTGAAGCGGGTTCCTATGGTCGTGATACCCGTGGCTTGATTCGTATGCATCAGTTCGACAAAGTTGAGATGGTGCAGATTACTCGCCCGGAAGATTCGATGGCGGCACTGGAAGAGTTGACCGGTCATGCAGAGAAAGTTCTGCAATTACTGGGCCTGCCATACCGCAAAGTGCTGCTGTGTACTGGTGATATGGGCTTTGGTTCCAGCAAGACTTACGATTTGGAAGTATGGCTGCCAGCGCAGGATACTTACCGTGAAATCTCTTCCTGTTCTAACATGTGGGATTTCCAGGCGCGCCGTATGCAAGCTCGTTGCCGCAATAAAACCGATAGAAAAACCCGTTTAGTTCATACCCTGAATGGTTCTGGTTTGGCGGTTGGCCGCACCCTGGTTGCAGTGATTGAAAACTACCAGCAGGCAGATGGCCGAATTGAGGTTCCAGAAGTATTACGCCCATATATGGGTGGCCTGGACTTTATCGGTTAATAACATACGGATTAATCACTAATCCAATATGCAGAAAGCGCCCCAGGGCGCTTTTTCTTTTTGGCGTATAGCCAGAGTAAAGGCTGAAGGTTGCTCGTAGGTGCTTCCAACATATCGTGCTATCCCCTCCCGCGCAGTAATTGACTTTTATATCGCCGGTGGCATGATGCGCTCACTTTTATCGTCCCGACGGCTCCTGTCTTATTATGTCCGCATATTCTCGCCCGGTTCTGCTTCTGCTCTGTGGGCTTTTGCTGTTTACGATTTCTATCGCAGTGCTAAATACATTGGTTCCCTTATGGTTATCCCATCAACAATTGCCGACTTGGCAGGTGGGGATGGTTAGCTCGTCTTATTTTAGTGGGAATCTGGTTGGGACACTGATTGCGGGGCGCTTGATCCAGCAACTTGGATTTAATCGCAGCTACCATTACGCCTGTTTTTTATTTGCGTTGGCGACTTGCGGATTAATGCTATCAGTGGATTTCTGGAGTTGGCTGGGGTGGCGCTTTTTGGCCGGCGTGGCTTGCGCCCTGATTTGGGTCATTGTCGAAAGTGCGTTACTGCGCAGCGGCACGTTAGCTAACCGTGGGCAACTGCTGGCAGCTTATATGATGGTCTACTATCTGGGAACCGTCACCGGGCAATTATTATTAGGTGTCGTGTCAACGCAATTACTCAATGTTATCCCTTCGGTCAGTACATTGGTTATTACAGCTATGCTGCCGCTGCTGTTTGCCCACTTCTCACATCAGGGTAGCAGTGAGTCCTCACACATTGCCATTTGGCCGATGCTTAAGCGCCGTAGCGCTCGCCTGGGTATTAATGGCTGCATTATCTCAGGGGTACTGTTAGGTTCGCTCTATGGCCTGTTGCCGCTCTATTTATCGCATCAGGGCATGAGTGATGCCAGCGTTGGATGGTGGATGGCTTTGCTGGTTAGCTCAGGCATTATCGGTCAATGGCCGATAGGCAAAATGGCGGACCGTTATGGTCGTTTACTGGTGCTGCGCATTCAAGTGTTTGTCGTCATCCTCGGCAGTGTAGCCATTTTAGGTAATTATGCCTTGGCCCCGGCATTATTTATTCTGGGGTGTGCCGGTTTTACCCTTTATCCGGTCGCCATGGCCTGGGCGTGTGAAAAGGCCAGCGCTGATGAATTAGTGGCAATGAATCAGGCATTACTGATGAGTTATACCCTCGGTAGTCTGACCGGCCCGACAATGACCTCGCTGCTGATGCAGCGCTATTCCGATAATTTACTGTTTATCATGATAGCCGCTGTCGCCTTAGTGTATTTGATGATGTTGCTGCGTAAGCCAGGTAAACAACAGACCCCTTACGCTGCCATATAACAACCAAAAAAATACCGCCAGTGGCATAACCCAATTTGGCGGTATCTATGGGGATGCGTTAATTAACTGACTACGCCCCCCTTCTTGTTTGAAGTTGCCGCACCATTAGCTGCTTGCAACTGTAATGACTTAATATATTACTTTGTGACCATAGCTTTCGAGAATGCCTTTCACCCGATCCATGATCTCTGTAGTAGGGGGCTTCACCCCATCCAGTTTGTATTCTTCGCCCATGGCGACCCATTTGTGCTTACCCAACTCATGGTAAGGCAGTAATTCGATTTTCTCGATATTAGTCATGTTCTGGGTAAACTCACCTAACATGTGCGCCGATTTATCATCATCTGACCAACCCGGCACCACCACATAGCGGATCCAGGTTTTCTGGTTACGTTTTGCCAAGTAACGGGCAAACTCCAGTGTTCGATGATTCGATACCCCCACCAGATTCTGATGCACACTGTCATCCATCTGTTTTAAATCCAGCATCACTAAATCTGTGGCATCAAGTAACTCATCGATGACCGGATCATAACGGCGTACAAAACCGTTGGTATCCAGACAGGTATGGATGCCTACTTCATGACACGCACGAAACCAATCGCGCACAAACTCGGCCTGCAAAATAGCTTCGCCACCTGATGCAGTCACACCGCCGCCAGAGGCATTCATAAAGTGGCGATAGGTGATGGCTTCTTTGACTAATTCTTCAACGGTAACTTCTTTACCGCCGTGGGTATCCCAAGTATCACGGTTATGGCAATACAGGCAACGCATCAAGCAGCCCTGGAAGAATACGATAAATCGGATACCAGGGCCGTCAACAGTGCCACAGGATTCGAATGAGTGAATACGACCAAGTACTGACATAGCAGGATTTCTCCAACGCTGGATGAATAAAGGCCCCACTAAAGTGGAGCCTTTAAGTTTATGCCATTTTACTGCGGCAGGGAATTATATCGACTGTGTAAAGGTACGAGTAATTACATCCTGCTGTTGTTCTTTGGTCAGCGAGTTGAAACGTACTGCGTAACCCGATACACGGATAGTCAACTGCGGATATTTTTCCGGGTTTTCCATCGCGTCTAACAGCATTTCACGGTTCATTACGTTCACGTTCAGGTGTTGACCACCTTCGATGGACGCTTCGTGATGGAAGTAACCATCCATCAGACCGGCTAGGTTAGCTTTACGTACTTCGTCGTCTTTGCCTAATGCATTTGGCACGATAGAGAAGGTGTAAGAGATACCATCTTTCGCGTAAGCAAACGGCAGTTTAGCAACCGAAGTCAGAGAGGCAACAGCACCTTTCTGGTCACGGCCATGCATTGGGTTAGCACCTGGACCGAATGGCGCACCAGCACGGCGACCATCTGGGGTGTTACCGGTTTTCTTACCATAAACCACGTTAGAGGTGATGGTCAGCACGGACTGAGTTGCCACTGCACCACGGTAAGTACGCAGCTTCTGAATTTTCTTCATGAAGCGCTCAACCAGGTCACAAGCGATATCATCAACGCGTGAATCGTTGTTACCAAACTGTGGATATTCGCCTTCGATGTTGAAGTCGATAGCCAGGCCGTCAGCATCACGGATGGTGCTTACTTTGGCATACTTGATAGCAGACAGGGAGTCAGCCGCAACAGACAGACCTGCAATACCACATGCCATAGTACGGTAAACATCACGGTCATGCAGTGCCATTAGCGCAGCTTCATAGCTGTACTTGTCATGCATGTAATGGATGATGTTCAGCGCGGTAACGTATTGTTTAGCCAGCCAATCCATAAAGTGGTCCATGCGTTCCATGACTTTGTCATAGTCCAGCACGTCATCCATCATTGGCGCTTCTTTCGGGCCAACCTGGATCTTCATTTTTTCATCAACGCCGCCGTTGATTGCGTACAACATGGTTTTTGCCAGGTTGGCACGGGCACCAAAGAACTGCATTTGTTTACCGACAATCATCGGGCTAACACAACAAGCGATAGCATAGTCATCGTTGTTGAAGTCAGGGCGCATCAGATCATCATTTTCATATTGCACAGATGAAGTATCGATGGAGACTTTAGCAGCATACTTTTTAAAATTCAGTGGCAGCTTTTCAGACCACAGAATGGTCATGTTCGGCTCTGGAGACGGCCCCATAGTGTACAGGGTGTTCAGGAAGCGGAAGCTGGTTTTGGTCACTAGAGTACGGCCATCAACGCCCATACCGGCCAGAGACTCAGTTGCCCAGATTGGGTCACCAGAGAACAGTTCATCATACTCAGGGGTACGCAGGAAGCGAACCATACGCAGTTTCATAACCAAATGGTCAATCAATTCCTGCGCTTCAATTTCAGTCAGCTTACCTTCTTTCATGTCACGTTCGATGTACACGTCAAGGAAGGTAGATACACGACCGAAGGACATTGCCGCACCGTTTTGGGATTTAACCGCAGCTAAATAGCCGAAGTAGGTCCACTGTACTGCTTCACGGGCGTTAGTTGCCGGACCTGAGATATCACAGCCATATTTGGCCGCCATTTCTTTGATTTGAGCCAGAGCACGATGCTGTTCAGCAATTTCTTCGCGCAACTGGATAGTCATTTCCAGGTCTTTACCGTTTTCCAAATCATCTTGCAATGAATTGAACTGGGCCAGTTTGTCTTTCATCAGGAAGTCGATACCGTAAACGGCTACACGACGATAGTCACCGATGATACGGCCACGGCCATAGGCATCTGGCAAACCAGTCAGTACACCAGATTTACGGCAGTTCAGGATGTCTTTGGTATAAACGTCGAACACACCTTGGTTGTGTGTTTTACGGTAATCGGTGAAGACTTTTTTCAGTTGTGGGTCAAGTTCACGACCATAAACTTTGCAAGAGCCTTCTACCATTTTAATGCCACCGAATGGGATCAGTGCACGTTTCAATGGTTTTTCAGTCTGCAAGCCAACGATGGTTTCCAGATCTTTATTAATATAGCCAGCATCATGAGATGTGATGGTTGCAGCTACGTCGGTATCGAAATCAACTGGCGCATGGGTGCGGTTTTCCAGTTTGATGCCTTCCATAACCTGCGCCCACAGTTTGTCGGTCGCATCGGTAGGGCCGGCAAGGAAGGACTCATCGCCTTCATAAGGGGTATAGTTCTTCTGGATGAAGTCACGAACGTTTACACCGTTCTGCCAGTCACCCTTGGTAAAACCTTGCCATGCTTTGGCCAATTTTTCATTAAGTTCGGTCATAATGCATCTACCTTTTAATGTTAATTTCTTCGAAAACCAGACGTAGCGGCCACATACTAATGTTGCTGGTCACCGCGCAGATAAATTACCCAATAAGTCAACCCAACCAATAATCCGCCACCAATGATGTTACCGATAGTGACTGGGATCAGGTTATCAATAATAAAGTTACTTACGGTTAAGTGAGCAAATTGCTCAGGTGTTGATCCTATGGATTGCCAAAATTCAGGCGAAGCGAAATTTTTAATCACAATACCCATAGGAATCATAAACATATTTGCGATGCTATGCTCAAAGCCGCTGGCAACAAACATCCCCACCGGTAAGATCATCGCGAACATTTTATCCATTATGGTACGGCCGGAGTAACTCATCCATACCGCCAGACAGACCATCAGGTTAGCTAAAATACCCAAACACACCGCTTCAATAAAAGTATGGTGCAATTTATGGTCGGCTGTTTGCAAAACATTCAGACCCCATTGACCATTTGCCACAGTATGTTGGCCTGCGAACCAAATAAGACACACAAAGAATAGTGCACCGAACAGATTCCCAATATAGACATTAACCCAGTTACATGCCAGTTGACGCCATGTGATACGGCCGCTGGCTTTAGCGACAGTTGTGAGTACGGTCGATGTGAAAAGATCACCCCCACACACCACCACTAACATTAGCCCCAGGGAGAAACAAATACCACCAACCAACTTGGCAAAGCCGAAAGGCACGCCAGCAGTACCGGTAGTCGCTGTAATATAAAAAACAAACGCAATTGAAATAAACACACCAGCAGTAATCGCTAAATAAAAGGTTTTTAGCGGATGCTTGGTGGCTTTATAGACACCGGCATCTTCGGCTACTTTAGCCATTGCCGCAGGTAATAATGCATCGAAGGGGTTGTCAGCTTTCACACTAACTCTCTCTTAAGGGTTAATAAAGCACAACGAGATACTAGCAAAGCAGTATAGCGTGAAAATTGATATGGATCATATTGCGCGAGTTTAGTTAGCTGTGAAACACCATAAAACATAGGGGTGATGCGATTAACTTATTGATTATTAATTTAAAAAAATATTTTAAGATTTGCAAATAATTTTGATTGGACTGTTTTAAAGCCGTTGAGAAGGTTAACTAAAAGGGGTATTTGTAGTTATTTTTATTATTATCCGTCATTAAAAATTAACTATTCATTCACCTATTTATCTATTTTATCTGGTCGCTAAATAATGTTTGTCTAAAGGTGCTATTACGGCGTCAGAAAATAACGTTTTTTTATGACAAAAACAATTGTTGAGCGCGGCGATTTGTATTTATTTTCGTCAGGATTAATTGCAGTACTAAATTAAACGGCGCTGCCAAAAGACAACGCCGTGGGTCGTTTTCTGCTGATTAGCATTTAGCTATTTGCTGGCAGAAAATGTTTACTCGCTTTTAGCCCAATAGCGGCGTTTGGCAGTTTGCAACTTCTCATAAGCACCTAGTAGTGCCTGATGAGCTGGTAAGGCTTTTAGATCCTCATCAACACTGAACAGGCCATTGAAGCGCGCCTCACCCACCAAGGCTGCTGAGGCTGCATCTACCGCCTCCTGACCATACATTTTCACAAAGGCAGTGTAATATTGTGCCGCTTCACGATCCGGCTCCTGAGTCAGTAACAATAGGGTTTGCAGGCAACGGTAATAGTTCGCTTGTTTTGCCGTAAAGACTGAAGAGTTAAAATCTTGCGTCCATTCAACCCAAATCAGTGCTTGCTCCAAATCACCGCCAGCCAATGCCAGCATGGATTTCAGCTCACCGACACGCAGGGTATACCAGCCGTTATCTTTACCCGAGGCGATACCCAGCAATTCACGTACGCGGGCGAAATCATCCAACCCTTCATCATCCAACTGCTGAATGAGCGCCAGATATTCCCCAGGTTGCCAGTCACTGCCGGGCAGGGCCAGCAAGCTGTCTCGCAGATGCACACCCATGGTGTTGTTCGCCATCAGCAAATCTTCGGCAGGATAGATATCAGACCAGCCTGGTACCAAAATCCGGCAGGCATAGACACTTAAATGCTCATAATCAGCGATATACACTTCGGCGTTTTCTTGCTTGAAGATAGCCATCAGGGTAGCGAATTCTTCTTCTGTGCTGCCTTTAAAGCTCCAGTCCACAAATGGATAGTCGGCCTTGTCTTTGAACATATCCCAACTGATCAAGCCACTTGAATCGATAAAGTGGGTTTCCAGATTGGTGTGCTCTGCCACCTCTTCGTCATCGAAGGTCGGCGCGGTAAAGACGTCCAGGTCTTTCAGGCTACGGCCCTGCAATAGCTCAGTCACGGTGCGTTCCAGCGCGACACCAAAGTCAGGATGTGCACCGAATGAGGCAAAACAGGTGCCATTTGACGGGTTAAACAGTACTACGCAAATAACCGGATAAGCGCCACCTAGAGAGGCATCGTAAGAGAGAATTGGGAAACCTTCTTCTTCCAGCTTGGCAATGGCTTCTACCACACCTGGATAGCGGTTTAACACCGCAGCAGGGATCTCCGGCAAGCTGATAGATTCTGCGATAATACGGTTTTTAACTTTACGTTCAAAGACTTCGGACAGGGCTTGTACCCGAGCTTCATTGGCAGTATTGCCCGCAGACATGCCGTTTGAGACATACAGATTGCCGATAATATTCATTGGAATATAGACGGTTTCTAAATCTGACTGGCGGGTAAAGGGCAATGAACAGATCCCGCGTTTGGCGTTACCTGATTGCAAATCCACCAGGTCACTGGCGACCAATTCCTGCTCTGGATCGTAAAACGCCAGCAGGCGCTCATCGAGAATGCCTTCTGGCAGCAAGTTATCTGCTGGGATCGGGAACCACTTCTCGTTGGGATAATGAACGAAATCACCTTCGGCAATGGCTTTGCCCAGATAGAAGTCAGCGAAGAAATAGTTGGTGGATAAGCGTTCGAAATATTCACCTAAAGCCGAAGCCAGTGCCGCTTTCTTGCTGGCACCTTTGCCGTTGGTAAAACACAACGGGCAATCACGGTCGCGGATATGTACCGACCAAACGTGAGGAACCGGGTTAAGCCAAGAGGCTTCTTCAATATTAAAACCGAGGTCACTCAGCTTTTGCTGAAAGCGAGAGATTGAGTCTTCCAGCGCGGCGTCTTTGCCGGGAATAAAGGTTTGGGTCATTGTCGTCACTTTTTGGCGGTACTAAAAACGCGCAATCATACGGGGTTTTAGTTAATAGCTCCATGTATTCCTAAAGCGCAGCAAATGTCACAGTTTCAGTATGGATATTCCGCATAATTCACTAGCTTATAAATAACGGAGTCATAATGTGAAATCTATAAAGCTAACTGTTTTAGCCGGAATCTTAGCAGGGATCAGCGGTTCGGCCTTTGCTCTACCCAATATCACCCTATTGGCAACTGGGGGAACTATCGCCGGTGGCGGAGATTCAGCCACTAAATCTAACTATAAAGCCGGTAAATTGGGGGTTGATGCCCTGGTAAACGCGGTGCCGGAAATGAAAAAAATCGCCAATATTCAGGGCGAGCAAGTGGTTAATATCGGTTCTCAAGATATGAATGACGAGGTCTGGCTGAAGTTGGCGAAAAAAATTAATGCCGATTGCGCCAAAACAGACGGATTCGTGATTACGCATGGCACTGACACTCTGGAAGAAACTGCCTATTTTCTTGATTTAACGGTGAATTGCGATAAACCCGTGGTGATGGTTGGGGCGATGCGCCCGGCAACTGCCCTGGGTGCAGATGGTCCGCTGAATCTCTATAATGCAGTGGTCGTCGCCAGTGACGCCAATTCAGCTAAACGTGGTGTGCTGGTAGCGATGAATGACCAAGTGCTAAGTGGCCGTGATGTGATGAAAACCAATACCACCTCGGTGCAGACATTCCAGTCACCGAATACCGGATCCTTGGGGTCTATTTATGACGGTAAAGTGAATTATCTGCACCAACCCGCGCCAAGACAACCCGCTTTCGATATCAGCAAACTGAGTGAATTACCAAAAGTTGGCATTATTTATAACTATGCCAATGCCTCTGATTTACCGGCTAAAGCGCTGATTGCTGATGGCTATAAAGGGATTGTCAGTGCCGGTGTTGGTAACGGTAACCTCTATCATTCTGTTTTTGACACGCTGGCAACGGCAGCACACAGTGGGGTTGCTGTTGTGCGTTCATCCCGTGTGCCTACTGGTTCTACCACGGAAGATGCAGAAGTTGATGACACCAAATATGGATTTGTTGCATCCGGCTCACTCAATCCACAAAAAGCACGTGTGTTGCTGCAATTGGCATTAACCCAAACGCAAAAACCGCAAGAGATCCAAAAGCTATTCCACGCATATTGATTCAATAAGTCTTTGACGGGGGCTTCGGCCTCCGTATCTGCTTTATTACCACTAATCTGAAATAAACCCACCCATGCCGTCCGGCGACTATCTTTAATGAATCAAAAAGTTATTGGGCAACTATAAATGCAAACATTTGATCTCAAACGAATGGCACTGGATAAATTCCCCATCGAATTCTTGGCCGAAGTGGGCATGCGCTGTTTATTCACCTTTGTCTTGGTTTTTTTATTCCTCAAACTGAGTGGTCGCCGTGGCGTGCGGCAGATGTCGCTATTTGAAGTCGTGATCATTTTGACATTGGGATCCGCTGCGGGTGATGTCACTTTTTATGAAGATGTGCCGATGTTGCCAGTCGTAATGGTATTTATCTGCATTATGATTTTGTACCGCCTCTCTACTTTCTTGATGTCACGCAGCGAAAAAATACAGCAGTGGATGGAAGGGAAGCCGTTGATCATCATCAGTGATGGGATATTTGTTTGGGAAACCATGCAGCAGGAAAATATTACCCATGATGAGTTTTTTATGGAGTTGCGCCAACAAGGCGTCGAGCATCTTGGTCAGGTACGGCTGGCCATCCTGGAAGTCAATGGTGCAATCAGTGTGTTTTTCTTCGCGCAAGAACATGTCAAACCCGGTTTGCCGGTATTACCTAAATGCTGTGTTAACCCCTTGGTCACCATTGAAAAACCTGCGGAGTATGCCTGTAGCCAGTGCAGCCTGATAGTGGCGTTATCCAGCGGTGCAGAGAAAACCTGCCAACGTTGTGGTCACCACCACTGGGTTGAAGCTTTGGACCATCAACGAGCAAAATGAGTCATCTATCGTGCGCTAACACCTTGGTTCGGTAGCTTTTGGTGAATAATTCCAAATTAATGACAGGATAACGCACAGCCTGCTATCGCAGGGGGTGAGAGTTTCTCCCTTGCCAGTGAATAACCGTTGCAGCAGGCGGACTCGAATGATAAAACCGAGTAATGATAACGATGGCAATCTCAGTTGAGTGTGGTGAGGGGAAATGACACAAGTTTATAATTTTAGCGCAGGGCCTGCGATGTTACCGGTTGAAGTTTTACGTCGTGCGGAACAGGAATTACGTAACTGGCATGGCTTGGGGACATCGGTGATGGAGATCAGTCACCGGAGTAAGGAATTTATTCAGGTTGCTGAAGACGCAGAAGAAGATCTGCGTGATCTGTTACGAATTCCGGCCAATTATAAAGTGTTATTTTGCCATGGTGGCGCGCGCGCGCAGTTTGCCGCAGTGCCATTGAATTTACTCGGCGACAACAACAGTGCTGATTATATTGACGGCGGCTATTGGGCACACAGTGCAGTCAAAGAAGCACAAAAATACTGTGTCCCTAACGTTATCGACGTGACAACCCACGAAAATAGTCTAACGGGTATTTTGCCGATGAAGCAATGGCAGTTGAGTGATAATGCTGCTTATGTACATTATTGCCCAAATGAAACCATTGATGGGCTGGCTATCAAAGAAGAGCCGGATTTTGGCGATAAAATTGTCGTTGCCGATTACTCATCATCTATCCTTTCTCGCCCGATTGATGTCAGTCGCTATGGTGTCATTTATGCTGGCGCCCAGAAAAACATCGGTCCCGCTGGCCTGACAGTGGTTATCGTGCGCGACGACTTATTAGGTAAAGCTCGCACTGAATTGCCATCGATCCTTGATTATAAGGTGCTGGCCGATAACGATTCCATGTTCAATACGCCGCCAACTTTTGCCTGGTATCTCTCTGGTCTGGTGTTTAAATGGCTGAAGGAGCAGGGCGGTTTGGTTGAAATGGAAAAACGTAATCAGGCGAAAGCTGATCTATTGTATGGTGCGATCGATAAGACCGGTTTCTATCGCAATCAGGTGGCTCACGCCAACCGCTCTTTGATGAATGTGCCATTCCAAATGAAGGATGCCTCCTTGGATAAAGTGTTCCTTAGCGAGGCACAAGAGCAGGGTTTGCAAGCCTTAAAAGGCCATCGTGTTGCTGGTGGGATGCGGGCATCGATTTATAATGCGATGCCAATTGAAGGCGTTAAAGTCTTAACAGATTTTATGGCTGACTTTGAACGCCGCCATGGTTGATTCCTCCGGGCGGATGTTTGTCTGCTCAGACTGAGTTATCACCCTTATTTAAAATATATTTATTTGCACACAGAAGACTGGAGAGTGCTTTTCCCATGTTGGAATCCCTGACTTTACAACCCATTGCTCTGATCAATGGCACCGTTAACTTACCCGGTTCTAAAAGTGTTTCTAACCGTGCACTTCTTCTGGCAGCGCTGGCCGAAGGGACGACCCAGCTGAATAACTTGTTAGACAGTGACGACATTCGCCATATGCTCGATGCCTTGCAGGCATTGGGGGTGAATTTCCGCCTTTCGGCTGATCGCACTCAATGTGAAGTGGATGGTGTAGGTGGCAAATTGGTCGCAGACCAACCCTTGGAACTGTTCTTAGGCAATGCGGGCACGGCAATGCGCCCATTGGCTGCGGCACTTTGCTTAGGTAACAGCGACATCGTACTAACCGGTGAACCGCGGATGAAAGAGCGGCCAATTGGCCACTTGGTTGATGCCTTGCGTCAGGGCGGGGCGCAGATTGATTATCTGGAGCAAGAGAGCTACCCGCCGTTGCGCTTACGTGGTGGTTTCCGTGGTGGAAAACTGACCGTTGATGGTAGTGTCTCCAGCCAATTTCTGACAGCATTGCTGATGACTGCCCCCTTGGCTGAGCAAGATACCGACATTCAGATTCAAGGCACTCTGGTCTCTAAGCCATACATCGATATTACCCTGCATCTGATGAAAGCCTTCGGTGTTGATGTGGTGCATGAGAACTATCAACTGTTTCATATAAAAAGCGGCCAGACATATCGCACTCCGGGTACTTATTTGGTTGAGGGCGATGCGTCTTCTGCGTCCTATTTCTTAGCCGCCGCGGCAATTAAAGGTGGCACCGTGCGTGTTACGGGTATCGGTAAAAAAAGCGTGCAGGGTGATACCAAATTTGCTGATGTGCTGGAAAAAATGGGCGCAAAAATTAGCTGGGGTGATGACTATATAGAATGTAGCCGTGGCGAATTACAGGGTATCGATATGGATATGAATCACATTCCTGATGCGGCCATGACCATTGCTACCACCGCACTGTTTGCCAATGGCCCGACGGTTATTCGTAATATCTATAACTGGCGGGTAAAAGAGACTGACCGCTTATCTGCGATGGCCACTGAGCTGAGAAAAGTGGGTGCGGAAGTTGAAGAAGGTGAAGACTATATTCGTGTGGTGCCACCCGTGCAATTAATTGCCGCTGAAATAGGGACTTACAATGACCACCGTATGGCGATGTGCTTCTCACTGGTGGCGTTATCTGATACTCCGGTGACGATTCTTGACCCTCAATGCACCGCTAAAACCTTCCCTGACTACTTTGAACAATTGGCCAATCTGAGCCAGACAGCCTGACCTTTTTGCGCCGAATTTATTGACCTCTAATGGGTACCAGTCGGTACCCATTCCCTATTTTATAGACGGATAGCACTTTTCTTTATTGGCAAATAAGAATAAATGTTTTTTCTGGCTATCTTTCACATCTCTTCTACACTCCAGCCACGGCTTATGGTTTTATTTTCAGCAACTGAACCACGCGAGGGTAACAGTTCACATCGATGCGGCGTATAATGCTGCTCCTGTGTTTGCCCTGCTGGGTAGACAAGAGGTTTTGCCTACCGAAAGGAGAGAGAAATGACGGCGATAGCCCCGGTGATAACCGTTGATGGACCAAGTGGTGCAGGTAAAGGTACGCTTTGCAAAGCTTTGGCTGAATCGTTGAACTGGCGCTTGCTGGATTCGGGTGCGATTTACCGGGTTTTGGCGTTAGCAGCCCTGCATCATCAGGTTGATATCAGCACCGAAGAGGCATTGGTTCCACTTGCCGCACATCTCGATGTTCGTTTTGTCTCACAGAATGGGCAGTTAAAAGTGATTTTAGAAGGTGAGGATGTCAGCAATGAAATCCGCACCGAAACTGTAGGGAATACTGCATCTCAGGCGGCGGCTTTCCCGCGAGTCCGTGAGGCATTACTACGCCGCCAGCGAGCATTTCGTGAAGCACCGGGCCTGATTGCCGATGGTCGCGATATGGGGACGGTGGTCTTCCCTGATGCGCCGGTGAAAATATTTCTTGATGCAAGTTCGCAAGAACGCGCGCACCGACGTATGCTACAGTTGCAGGAAAAGGGGTTTAATGTTAACTTTGAACGTCTTTTGGCTGAGATACAGGAGCGAGACTCTCGTGATCGTAACCGGTCTATTGCACCTTTAGTCCCTGCGGCGGATGCGTTGGTACTGGATTCAACCAGTATGTCCATCGAGCAGGTGATCGAACAGGCGCTGGCTTATGCCCAACGAATTTTAGCGTTGCCGTTGAAAAAATAACGACAATGCGGTCAGTTCTGAGCTCTCAACGATTTATTTTTTAATTAAAATTATTTTTGATGAGCACTTTAACCTTGCTGCAAGGATCTGTGGCGAGGCATGTGAAACAACCCCATCCGGCGGGATGCTAGATGGACGTTAAACTTAAGAATCCTGAAGATTATTAACATGACAGAATCTTTTGCTCAACTCTTTGAAGAATCCCTGAAAACAATTGAAACACGTCCGGGCTCTATCGTCCGTGGTGTTGTTGTTTCTATCGATAAAGATATCGTACTGGTTGACGCCGGTCTGAAATCTGAGTCAGCAATTCCAGCAGAACAGTTCAAGAACGCGCAAGGCGAACTGGAAATTCAAGTTGGTGACGAAGTTGACGTTGCTCTGGACGCTGTTGAAGACGGCTTCGGTGAAACTCTGCTGTCCCGTGAAAAAGCTAAGCGTCACGAAGCATGGCTGATGCTGGAAAAAGCTTACGAAGAAGCTGCAACCGTTACTGGTGTGATCAACGGCAAAGTGAAGGGCGGCTTTACAGTCGAACTGAACGGTATCCGTGCGTTCCTGCCTGGTTCACTGGTTGATGTGCGCCCAGTTCGCGATACTCTGCATCTGGAAGGCAAAGAGCTTGAGTTCAAAGTCATCAAGCTTGATCAGAAACGCAACAACGTCGTTGTTTCTCGTCGTGCAGTTATCGAATCTGAGAACAGCGCTGAGCGTGATCAATTGCTGGAAAACCTGCAAGAAGGCATGGAAGTTAAGGGTATCGTTAAGAACCTGACTGACTACGGTGCATTCGTTGATCTGGGTGGCGTTGATGGCTTGCTGCACATTACTGACATGGCTTGGAAACGTGTTAAACACCCAAGCGAAATTGTCAATGTGGGCGACGAAATCACTGTTAAAGTTCTGAAATTCGACCGCGAACGTACTCGTGTATCCCTGGGCTTGAAACAGCTTGGCGAAGATCCATGGGTTGCTATCGCTAAACGTTACCCAGAAAGCACCAAGCTGACTGGTCGTGTAACTAACCTGACTGATTACGGCTGCTTCGTAGAAATCGAAGAAGGCGTTGAAGGTTTGGTACACGTTTCAGAAATGGATTGGACCAACAAAAACATTCACCCGTCTAAAGTTGTTAACGTTGGCGACGTAGTGGAAGTTATGGTTCTGGACATCGATGAAGAACGTC
The DNA here is from genome assembly GCF_052217105.1 of Yersinia sp. 2553 StPb PI. Lineage (NCBI taxonomy): Bacteria > Pseudomonadati > Pseudomonadota > Gammaproteobacteria > Enterobacterales > Yersiniaceae > Yersinia > Yersinia sp. 2553 StPb PI. The sequence goes on from NZ_JAZGPX010000002.1 coordinate 812,172, forward strand.
GTCGTATTTCTCTGGGCCTGAAACAGTGCAAATCTAACCCATGGCAGCTGTTTGCAGAAACTCACAACAAAAACGACCGCGTTGAAGGTAAAATCAAGTCTATCACTGACTTCGGTATCTTCATCGGCTTGGACGGCGGCATCGACGGCCTGGTTCACCTGTCTGACATCTCCTGGAACGTTGCAGGCGAAGAAGCAGTTCGTGAATATAAGAAAGGCGACGAAATCGCAGCTGTGGTTCTGCAAGTTGACGCAGAACGTGAGCGCATCTCCCTGGGCGTGAAACAACTGGCAGAAGACCCGTTCAATAACTACCTGTCTGTTAACAAGAAAGGTGCTATTGTTACTGGTAAAGTAACTGCAGTTGACGCTAAAGGTGCTACAGTTGAATTGGCAGGCGGCGTAGAAGGTTATCTGCGTGCTTCCGAAGCAACTCGCGACCGCGTTGAAGATGCGACGCTGGTTCTGAACGTCGGTGATGAAGTTGAAGCCAAATATACTGGCGTTGACCGTAAAAACCGCGTAATCAGCCTGTCTGTTCGTGCTAAAGACGAAGCTGATGAGAAAGATGCTATTGCTACAGTTAACAACAAGCCAGAAGAAGGTAACTTCTCTAGCGCAATGGCAGAAGCGTTCAAAGCTGCAAAAGGCGAGTAATAACGGGGGGCGGTTTTTCCGCCCCTATACGGTAGTTTAGCTGCAAAGCTTGGAGGTAATATGACCAAGTCTGAACTTATTGAAAGACTTGCTGGCCAGCAATCTCATGTACCGGCTAAAGCCGTTGAGGATGCAGTGAAAGAAATGCTTGAACATATGGCTGGAACACTAGCTGAAGGTGAGCGCATTGAGATCCGAGGATTTGGCAGTTTTTCTCTTCACTACCGTGCTCCGCGTGTTGGCCGTAATCCAAAGACTGGCGCTAAAGTTGAATTGGAAGGTAAGTACGTTCCACACTTTAAGCCAGGTAAAGAATTGCGTGATCGCGCTAATATCTACGGTTAAGTTGGTTACAACTTACCGCGTTATTATCTATACCTAAATCATTGGTGTCATAGCTAATACTGCTATGACGCTGATTATAAAAGGTATAAACGCTGATAAGAAACGGTGCCTAATGGCACCGTTTTTCTTTTTTTCTTTCTAATGTCACGCGCTAAAATTAGCTGAATATATATTAAAACCTTATAACGAATAGATTAAATATTGTTTATTCACTTATTCAAATACCCTCATCTATCTCTATCTCTATCTCTATCTCTATCTCTATCTCTATCTCTATCTCTATCTCTATCTCCCTTTTACCTGTAATAAGCTCAGCTTTATTTTCGATACATTCCGCATAGGCGTTGTTAGCTATGTAACAAGATTAAACTATCCGCGAAGCCGCTCTGAACTTCCACTTTTTGTACTGGCTGCATCATCCATCAACAGAGAAAATCAGCATATTCACGATGAGGCAAGCGGATGGCAATGAGGCTATCTGGCAGTAATACAAGGGATGGCTTCTTATCACTTTATCAATCGATCATGCTGCGGCCGCTATTGCCATTGGCTTCTTACCCCTTATTTTTCTACCTCAGTTGCCAGGAACTCTCATCATTGTGGGGCTGCTAGTGTTGGGGGGACTGGTATGGTTAAGTGGGCGTATCTACTGGCAATGCGTGGCATTAGTCATCATCAGTTTTGCGTGGGGAAGTTGGCACGGAAATAGGGTATTAATGCAAATTGAGGCGTTAACTCAAGGTGAGCAGCAAGTTATCGCCACTATAAAGAATGCCTATCTGACATGGGGAGAAGGGAATAAGGTCCTGTTGGGCATTCAGCAAGTTAATGGGCAAAGAGTATTTCCGCCGATTGCAGTATCAGTAAAGTGGCCGGAGAAGCTTGAGCGCTATTGTGCTGGGCAGCAATGGGTGTTGAGGCTACGAATGCGGGCGGTGCATAGCTTACTCAATGAAGGGGGGTTTGATAGCCAACGCTGGGCTATAGCCAACCAGCGTCCATTGCAAGGGCGAGTGATTAAGGCTGAATTGCGTGATGCTCATTGTAATCTCCGCCAGCGGGCCATCAGTGTTATTGAACAGCAGCTACAGCAGTATGACCAGCGGCAGATACTGCTAGCTTTAGCTTTTGGTGAAAGAGAACAGTTGAACACACGCCAGTGGGCACTTTTTCGTAATACCGGAACGGCGCACCTGATGGCGATATCGGGTTTGCACATCGGGCTAGCGGCGCTGTTTGGCGGGATACTGGCTCGTGGGATCCAGTTCTTTCTACCCGTTAGTTGGGTAGGGCCCGTGTTCCCGCTGCTGATTGGCTGGTTTGTGGCAATGGTTTATGTTTGGTTGGCGGGCGCGAATCCACCCGCGATGAGGGCGGCTATAGCATTAACCCTATGGTTACTGCTGAGGTTGTTCGGTATTTTATGCAGCGCCTGGCAAGTGTGGCTCTGGGTGTTGGCGTTAATATTACTTAGTGAACCACTGGCGGTACTATCAGACAGTTTTTGGCTCTCCTGTCTGGCGGTATTCAGTCTGATATGTTGGTTCTATTGGGTGCCAATTACTCAGCGTTTTAGGGGCGGATGGCTTGGGCTGATTATCCGCTGGTTCCATTTACAATTTGGTATGATGCTACTATTGATGCCACTGCAGATAGGCCTATTTCATGGCGTCAGCTTGTTTTCTATCCCTGCAAATTTGTGGGCAGTGCCTATCATATCCCTGCTTACTGTGCCTTGCGTATTGTTGGCCTTGGCCTGCATACCATTGCCTACCGTAGCTGGCCTGTTTTGGTTCTTGGCCGATATATCGCTTTGCGCGGTACTCTGGCCACTCAATCATCTAAAAACCGGTTGGTTGCATACTGGGTTAGCATCCGTTGCCGTGGCTTATGCGGGGTGGCTGGTAATACTTATTTGGCGTTTTCAGTGGTGGCGCAGCTATCCAATTGGGGTGGTAGTCCTGTGTGTCAATTTGGTGTTATTCACTCAGCGGCGTGATGATTATCGCTGGCGTGTTGATATGTTGGATATTGGGCACGGTCTGGCAATAGTGATAGAACGCGCAGGGAAAGCAATTATCTTTGATACGGGCAATCGTTGGCACACCAGTAGCATGGCAGCTGCGGTTATTCTCCCTTATTTACGTTGGCGGGGCATTGTGGTTGAGCAAATTATCCTTAGCCATGATCATCTTGATCACACCGGAGGGCTAGCTGAGTTAAAGGCGGCATTCCCGCAGGCGAAAATCCGTGCACCTTTCTCCTTAACTGGCCCGATAGCGGGTTTGCCCTGTCAGCAAGGCGTGAAATGGCAATGGCAAAATTTAAATTTTGAGGTTTTATGGCCAAGAACTCATGTGATTAACGCCCAAAATGATGACTCATGTGTTATTCGCATTGATGATGGCAAACACAGTCTGTTATTGACGGGCGACCTTGAAACACGGGGAGAGCGGCAGTTAGTTAAAAATTATCGTGCTAAGCTAGCCTCAACATTGCTGCAAGTTCCCCACCATGGCAGCAATACCTCTTCAACCGGCCCATTTTTGCGGGCAGTGAAGCCAGAATTGGCTTTTGCTTCCGCTGCACGCTATAACCAATGGCACCTGCCAGCTAAAAAAGTGATTAAACGCTATCAAAAAAATAGCATTATTTGGCGTGATACCTCGGTATCCGGACAGCTAACTGTGTATTTTTACAGCGATAGTTGGCAAATTAGGGGCTATCGGGAACAAATAATGCCACGTTGGTATCACCAGCGGTTTGGCGTTGGAGGCCATAATGAGTAGAATGGGCCGCTATTTCTTCTGGTGCTGGTATTTGCATGATGAATGATAAAGATCTATCCACATGGCAGACGTTCCGTCGCCTCTGGCCAATGATCTCTCCTTATAAGACCGGTCTTGTTGTCGCGGCGATAGCATTAATCCTTAATGCCGCCAGTGACACGTTTATGCTGTCGTTACTGAAACCTTTGCTCGATGATGGTTTTGGTAAAGCGAATAGCTCAATTTTAAAATGGATGCCGTTGGCTGTTATCGGTTTGATGGTGGTTCGTGGAATAACCGGCTTTATTTCTAGCTATTGTATCTCATGGGTCTCTGGTCAAGTCGTGATGTTCATCCGTCGCCGCTTATTTAGCCATATGATGGGGATGCCGGTATCCTTCTTTGACCAGCAATCGACTGGCACGTTGTTGTCCCGTATTACCTATGATTCTGAGCAGGTAGCGGCATCGTCTTCTGGCGCATTGGTTACAGTGGTGCGTGAAGGGGCCTCTATTATCGGTTTGTTTATCATGATGTTTTATTACAGCTGGCAGTTGTCGCTGATTTTAATCGTCATTGCACCGATTGTTTCTGTTTCTATCCGGTTAGTCTCTAAGCGTTTTCGTAATATCAGTAAAAATATGCAAAGCACCATGGGAGAAGTGACCACCAGTGCAGAGCAAATGCTGAAAGGGCACAAAGAAGTGTTGATCTTTGGTGGCCAGAAAGTTGAAACCGAGCGTTTTGATACCGTCAGTAATCGCATGCGTCAGCAGGGGATGAAGCTGGTTTCTGCTTCTTCCATTTCTGATCCCATCATTCAGTTGATTGCTTCATTTGCGTTGGCGTTTGTGCTGTATGCGGCAAGTTTCCCTAGTGTGATGGAAACTCTGACAGCGGGTACCATCACTGTGGTGTTCTCGGCAATGATTGCTCTGATGCGCCCGTTGAAGTCCCTTACCAATGTGAATGCACAGTTCCAGCGCGGGATGGCAGCTTGTCAGACGCTATTTGCTATTCTGGATATGGAACAGGAAAAAGACGAGGGGAAACTGGAAGTTGAGCGGGCTAAAGGCGAAATAGAATTCCGCCATGTCACTTTCTACTACCCAGGCAAAGACACCCCAGCACTGAATGATATCAATATGCACATTGAAGCGGGTAAGACCGTGGCATTGGTAGGGCGTTCAGGCTCAGGTAAGTCAACTATCGCCAATTTACTGACCCGGTTCTATGATGTCAGCGAAGGCAGTATCTTGATGGACGGGCACGATTTGCGTGATTATCGGCTTGGTGCCTTGCGAAACCAAGTCGCCTTGGTGTCGCAAAATGTTCATCTGTTCAATGATACGGTTGCCAATAATATCGCTTATGCCCGTGACGAGCACTATAGCCGCGCTGAAATCGAAGAAGCCGCCCGAATGGCATATGCCATGGATTTTATCAATAAAATGGAATTTGGCCTTGATACTGTTATTGGCGAGAACGGTGTGATGCTCTCAGGTGGGCAACGTCAGCGTATCGCTATCGCTCGTGCGTTATTGCGAGATTGCCCGATATTGATTCTGGATGAAGCTACCTCAGCGCTGGATACTGAATCTGAACGGGCGATTCAGTCCGCATTGGATGAGTTGCAGAAAAACCGTACTTCATTGGTTATTGCCCATCGCTTATCTACGATTGAAAAAGCCGATGAAATTTTGGTCATTGAAGAGGGGCGCATTGTCGAGCGTGGTGTACATGCAGAGTTGTTGGCGCAACATGGTGCCTATGCCCAACTTAATCGTATGCAGTTTGGCCAATGATTGAGCGTATCTGGTCTGGGCGGTCTCGGCTGTATCTGCTACTGCTGCCACTATCTTGGTTATACGGTGCGGTCACAGCACTTATCCGGGCCAGTTACTCTCTTGGCTGGCGTTCTGCTTGGCGCTCACCGGTCCCGGTGGTTATTGTCGGCAACCTTACTGCTGGCGGAAATGGTAAGACACCGGTCGTAATCTGGTTAGTGGAACAGCTAAAACTACGGGGTTACCGTGTTGGGGTGGTGTCTCGTGGCTACGGGGGCAAATCTACGGTGTATCCGCTACTGCTATCCAATGAGACATCCACGGTGCAGGCAGGTGATGAGCCGGTTCTGATATATCAACGTACTCAGGCACCGGTCGCTGTCTCACCAAAGCGCTCAGATGCCATCAAAGCGTTACTAAAAGCTCACACTTTGGACTTCATCATCACCGACGATGGATTGCAACATTATGCGCTACAGCGTGATTTTGAGCTGGTGGTGATCGATGGTGTGCGTCGTTTCGGTAATGGTTGGTGGTTACCGGCAGGCCCGATGCGTGAACGGGCGGGGCGTTTGCACTCAGTGGATGCGGTAATTACCAATGGTGGTATTGCCGCCAGCGGAGAAATACCGATGCAGTTGGTGGCGCGGCAGGCCGTCAATCTGGTTAGCGGTGAGCGGTTACCCGCACAGCAACTCCAGCATGTCGTTGCAATGGCGGGTATTGGTCATCCTCCTCGGTTCTTTACTACCCTGAATTTACTGGGTATTGAGCCTAAGAGTAAGCATGTTTTTGCTGACCATCAGGATTATTCATTAGCACAACTTAGTCCACTAACGAGTGGCCCGCAAATATTATTGATGACTGAAAAAGATGCAGTCAAGTGCCGGGCTTTTGCTCAGCCTAATTGGTGGTACCTGCCGGTAGATGCACAGTTACCGCCGGATCAGGCTGAACAATTGCTGTTGAACATTCAGGCATTATCACGCCACACCAAGTAGCCCACTTTATAGACTCAGCAGTGTTAGCTTGAGGGATGCCGCGCATGCCACAATTGAGCGCTGCTGGGTTTCTTCATATAGCTGTAGTTCATCAATTACCGTGGCTCCCAGCGCCCGCTGGAAATCCTGCTTGCTGGAGTGCCCCGCAAACTGGCTGTGACCACTGTCCCCTAAATTTGATTGAAAAATACCTGCTGCGCTGACGGGGAGAAAATCCTCATAAACTAACGGCTCATATTGGATAAATTCCCCGTCAATCAATTGGTCTAATGTCAGGTTTTGCATTGATTCAGTAAGGGTACTTAGCCCTCTCTCGGTAGGGAAATAGCGAAAGAAAGCGAGCTGTTCAGCGCGCATTGTCGGGTAGTCATCTGGGAACTGGCTAAATTTCTCCTTGAGAATCGCCATGTATTGCAGGGCATTTTTTTCATTTACGGGAACCTGTAGTTGATCTTGTGCCGCCTGTAGCAGGCAGTCATAGAGATTACGCCCCTTCGCTGTCAGCGCTGTCCCCCGTTGTTCTATTTCACCAAAACGGGCGGTGTGATGCCCTCGAGTGAGTCGACCATCTGTTGCGACAAACGAAACCTGTTCCTCAAGGGCTTTAAAACTGGTTTGCCGTAATAATATTGGACAGCGGCGCGGAGGTGGCCCTTCGATCACCGCTTTGGGGGTAATCTGATGTTCTGGCATCGCAATTTGTACGGCATCGATATGCAACGTTCGTGGCGTTAGGTGGTTAATATGGGGTCCTTTGAAAGCCACCACATCGGCAATTAAACGATGCTGATCGTGCAGTTGTTGGTAAACATCAGCACTTACTGTCGCTTGATTATGCCAGCGAAATGTCTCTAATGACTGAGCAATAAAGTCATCGGCTTCATTGCTGGTCAGCCCGCCGGAAATTTCATGCTGAGTAATTAATTCGATAGCCCGTGGAGTAAATATCACTCTTTTTGCCAGAATATCGGCAGCTTGTTGCCGCAGCTCTGGTTGTTCAATTAATTCAAGGCGCAATAATGAGGTGAAAATTCTAAATGGGCAGGTTTGCAGCGAAGCTTCATGGACAGCGCGGAATGCCGTCGAGTGAACCGGAACCCCAGCCGGGGCCAGGTCATAATAACCAACAGGCAGCATACCCATCACCGCAAACAGGCGGCGCAGGGTCGCAAGTTCAGCGGCGGTTCCCACTCGGATAGCACCGTGTCGTTCCATGTTCAGGCGCTCAATCTCTCCGGTCCGGCGTAAATGGCGGGTAAGTTCCGGTTGCTGACCCATAGTTTGGTTGTTGATATCAGCAACCAGTTGTAACAAGGCTCCGTATAGCGGCACTTCATCCTGATACATATCCGACATGGCACTGGAGAATCTGGCGCGAATCTCATCGGGGTGGACAAACGGTGGGTGAGTCATAATCGGATAGCTCCTTCATGCTTATTCAGTTTTTAGTCTAGATTGATATCGATAATTAATGGGGTAAGCAGTGGAGAATATTGGTTTTTTATGCGTGGCATCCCATTGATGCTACTTACTGAACTACCTTCCCAGATAAAATAGTTGCGCGGCATGGTATTTTATGAGTTAATAGCCGCTGGCCTGTGCTACAGACCTATTTATGTGTAAGAGTGTTCGAGACTAAAGTAAAGCAGTTCCTCCCAGACGTTATCTTGTTGATGCCGATCCAAAGACGAACCTTCCAGTATCTCTGATAGTAACTCCCATAAGTAATGTTCTGATGCAGGCCCGCTATTACTCATAGCGCGAGTGCCTTATGGCAGATTTAATGTTATTTGAAAGAAGAAGTTGAAGGTGAAGTTTATGTCTAAGAAGACAGGTCAGGTTAAGTGGTTCAACGAAAGCAAAGGTTTTGGTTTTATTGAACAGCATGATGGCGGTAAAGATGTGTTTGTTCACTTCTCCGCGATCGCAACTGATGGTTTCAAAACCTTGGCTGAAGGCCAGCGTGTTGAGTATACCATCCAAGACAGCCCGCGCGGGCCGGCTGCTGCAAACGTTGTTGCTCTGTAATTTAAGAGAAATAATGTTTAGATTATCTTAGAAAGTGATGATGCCGATGTGCTAATCATCGATCTGGATAGCAAAATTCTAAAGCCCGCACTTATGCGGGTTTTTTCATAAAATCAAGCTCATAGAGGTTTAATCAGAAAACTTTAGGATGGGCAACTGCATCTAAACAATAAATAAAAATGAGTTGTTAGGATGCCCAGTAAAAGGAAATTTATTATGACGTTAAAAATGGGTCGCGTGAAATGGTTCAACCAATCAGAAGGTTACGGTTTCATCTCGCCACACGATGGTAGTTTGGATGTGTATGTCAGCAAGACGGCTATCGCCAACACCAAAAATAAATCACTCAGTGAAGGGCAAGACGTTGAATTCTCTACTTATCGTAGTATTCACGGGCCGTCAGCAGCAGATGTGATCGCTTTCTAAGTAAACGACGACGATCAACTCGTTTTCTAAGCAAACGGCTACCTTTTGGTAGCCGTTTGTATTTATACCCTTGGGTATTTTTGGCCTCTATTCGACAGGTTGCTTTGTCGCCGGGCAGCTTTTGCAGGTGCTTCTATTTGTCTTTATGCGGCTTAGTTGCTGAAGTTAGCAAACAGCGCAATAATTTTATGGAATACTTTCATCTCTTACTCGACATGCCCATTTATGTGATGTGAATCACAAAATTCTACTCCTCGCTATTCAACATATCAATAACAAAACCAGCATTTATCCCACGAGATAGCTATCTATATTTACTTATGTAGTTGCTAATTAACATAACTCCTTGTTATTAATCGCTGATAGCGCAGGCAGCATCGGTACAGTTAACCTGCCTCAGCAGATATGGTATCCTCGAGCACTTTCCTGCTGGCTAAACTCCATTCTGGAGGATGTATGGACCACCGTTTACTCGAGATCGTTGCCTGTCCGGTTTGCAACGGCAAGTTGTATTTCAATAAAGAAAACCTTGAATTGGTATGTAAAGCTGACAATCTGGCTTACCCGGTGCGCGATGGTATTCCGGTATTGTTGGAGAATGAAGCCCGCCCACTGTCAATTGATGAGAAGCACGCATGAGTTTCATCGCTATAATTCCCGCTCGATATGCTTCAACCCGGTTACCCGGCAAGCCATTGGCTGATATTGCGGGCAAACCGATGGTAGTTCATGTGATGGAACGAGCAAAGGCGTCGGGCGCGTCACGGGTGATTGTGGCAACAGATCATCCTGAGGTGGTGAGAGCCGTTGAGGCTGCCGGTGGTGAGGTCTGTATGACCCGTACCGATCATCAATCTGGCACCGAGCGCTTAGCCGAAGTTATTGAACTATATGGTTTTGCCGATGATGATATTATCGTAAATGTCCAAGGGGATGAACCTCTGATACCCCCGGTAATTATCCGTCAGGTGGCTGATAATCTGGCCGCTTGTCGTGCTGGCATGGCAACATTAGCGGTGCCGATTGAAAGTAGCGAAGAAGCATTTAACCCTAATGCGGTTAAAGTGGTGATGGATGAGCAAGGCTACGCGCTCTATTTCTCCCGCGCGGCGATCCCATGGGAAAGAGAGCGTTTTGCTCAGTCAAAAGAGACTATCGGTGATTGTTTCTTACGCCATATTGGTATCTATGCTTATCGTGCAGGTTTTATCCGCCGTTATGTTAATTGGGCGCCGAGCAAACTCGAACAAATCGAGCTATTAGAGCAACTTCGAGTACTGTGGTATGGCGAAAAGATCCACGTCGCGGTAGCAAAAGCGATACCCACGGTTGGGGTTGATACTCAGGCTGATCTGGATCGGGTGCGCGCTATCATGCTTCATCAGTAACCATTACGGGCACCGAACTGTTTGCGCCAGGTCCAATTGGGCCTGGCGTTTTTACGTTGTATCCGATAGTTTGATTTTTATTATCAATAATAGTTGATCTGCATTCTGGAAATCTCCCGCCCGTCATCCCATTATGAACCATCAATTTCGCCAGATAATTGGACTGAGCATAATGGAACAACTGAAAGCTGAATTAAGTGTGGTGCTCGGGGAATCTATCACCCGCCTCGAACGTATCAGCGAGCAGCCCTATGCCCACCTGTACGCGATGTATAACCAGCAGGGGCAGGCAATCCCATTACTGGCGAAGAGCTATGTTTGTCAGGGGATTGCACAGCAAGAGGCGTATAAACTTTCCATGCTGGCTCGGGAAGGTGATATCCGGTTACCCACAGTGTACGGACTGGTGATGACCCACCAATCCCCGTATAAAGAAATTCTGTTGATGGAGCGTTTACGTGGTGTTTCGGTGGAGGCACCGACTCGGACGGGGGAGCGCTGGGATGCTTTGATGGATCAGATAGTTGAAGGTGTGCTGGCATGGCACCGCATTGATAGCCACGGTTGTGTGGGTAATGTTGATAGCACCCAGGAAAATGATTGGTTCAGTTGGTATCAGCAACGAGTTGAAGTGTTGTGGGCGACCTTGTCTAATATGAATTCACCGGTTATGACATTGGAAGACCGTGCAATACTTTACCGTGCGAAGGCGTCATTAACGGCACTTTTTGCCGGTTTTGATGACAGCTCAGTGCTGGTGCACGGCAACCTGACTCTCCGCAGCATGTTAAAAGATGCGCGCAGCGATCAGTTGCTAGCGATGCTTAATCCTGGCCCGATGTTGTGGGCTCCACGAGAGTATGACTTGTTCCGCCTCAGCGAAGAGGGCATGCCTAGTCAGCTATTCTATCGTTATCTCAATAAAGCACCGGTCTCTGAATCCTTTGTTGCCCGCCGATGGCTCTATACCCTTTGGGAACTGGTGGCCCGCTTCATCCATACCGGGAATCTGGATCGTGCTGTATTTGATAATGCCGCCAGGCAACTTCTCCCTTGGCTAGATTAATATCCTTCATCTTTCAAGTTGCTGGTGTGTTGGCTGCGCTCAATAACCCGAATCACTTACTGCTCTTGACCTTAAAAAATAAGTAAGCTCATCGGGATTTTTTCCCTTGCCGCCTTCCTGCATTTCGAAATCTATTGGATATTGACGGGTGACAATGAGTTATTAATAGCAAAATTATTCATCCTTGCTATCCCCGCTTAATTTTTGCCACAACAGCCCCAATGTTTCATACCAGGCACGCTCGGTGTGGCCTAAATAAGCCGCTGCTGGAATAGCACGCTCCCAGCTATGCAGTGGCGTGGTGATGGCTAACTGATTTGCAGGCGCGGGGATTGGATGTAACCCAATGGCGGTAAAGAATTTAATCGCTCGGGGCAGATGATTTGCCGAGGTGACCAGCAAAAATGGTTTATTACCCACCAGAGTGGCCACCGCCGCGGCTTCTTCAACGGTATCTTTCGGTTGCTCTAACGCAATAATATTCGCCACCGGAACACCTAAGCTTTCTGCCACCTGAGCTGCTGTTGTTGCACTGCTTTGGTTGTTCGGACCCGCACTGCCAGTAAAAACCATTTTTGCGTTAGGATGTGCACGATACAGCCTGACACCCTCAGTGACTCTTGGCAGGCTATTTGCGAATAAATTGGCGCTTGGTGCCCAATTCGGATTAAACGTGTAGCCGCCACCGAGCACAACAATGTAATCTACCGGGTCGTTTCCCTGATAAGTCGGGTATGACTTTTCCAGTGGCAATAGCAGGCGGTCAGCGACAGGTTGCAGGCTAATAAGCAATAATACCAGCCAACTCAACGCAAAAAGTGTTTTGCCACTTTTCTGCCAGCGGGTAAACCACAATAAAATTAGTGCCAGCCCCATGATGATGAGTAACAAGGGCAGGGGCATTAATAAGCCGCCAACAAACTTTTTTAAGGTGAAAAGCATAAAAATAGGGCCCTTTTGGCTGAAAAACCGGCATTTGGCGCTGATTACAGGCCAAGAGGATTTATTCTAAGTCAGGCTGTGCCAAAATAGCAGGTTGGTAGGCATTCTTTTTACTGTGGCTATTGATTTACCATTATCTATCAAAGCCGTTAAATCAATAGTTATAGCGGAGCAGTTGTTCATGCAGGATCGCAATTTCGATGACATTGCTGAGAAGTTTTCCCGCAATATCTATGGTACGACGAAGGGAATGATTCGCCAGGCGGTGGTTTGGCAAGATATCAGCGGGCTGTTAGCGCAGTTGCCACCACGCCCGTTGCGGATTTTAGATGCAGGTGGTGGCGAAGGGCATATGGCTTGCCAACTGGCGGCATTAGGCCATCAGGTCCTATTATGTGACCTGTCAGCGGAGATGATCCAGCGCGCGAAGGCCGCTGCCTTGGAAAAAGGTGTGAGCCACAACATGCAATTTGTACAAAGTGCGGCTCAGGACATCACCCATCATTTAGAACAGCCGGTTGATCTGATATTGTTCCATGCGGTTTTAGAATGGATTGCAGAGCCTCAACACGTTCTGCAAATACTCTTTAATGCGTTGACTCCCGGCGGCGCGCTCTCATTGATGTTTTTCAATGCCAATGGATTGGTGATGCGTAATGCGGTATTGGGTAACTTTCAGTTGGCGTTACCGGGTGTAAAAAGGCGTAGGCAGCGTTCGCTATCGCCGCAATACCCTTTAGATCCACCAACGGTATATGGTTGGCTTGAGCAAATGGGTTTATCCATTAGCGGTAAGACGGGAGTACGGGTGTTTCACGATTACATGAAAAATAAACAGCAACAAGTTGATGAGTTTGCTGAATTATTGGCGTTGGAACAGCGCTATTGCCGGCAGGAGCCCTTTATCAGCCTGGGGCGCTACGTGCATGTCATGGCGTTTAAGCCAAATCTGAAGGACCCATTATGAGTGACTTTTCCCAGACAGTACCCGAACTGGTCGCCTGGGCGCGGAAAAATGACTTTTCGATTACTCTGCCCACCGATCGTTTGGCCTTTCTTTTAGCTATTGCCACGTTAAACGGTGAGCGGCTGGATGGCGAAATGAGTGAAGGGGAGTTAGTTGATGCATTTCGCCACGTCTGCAAAGGTTTTGAGCAGACCCATGAAACCGTGGCCGTGCGCGCGAATAATGCTATCAATGACATGGTGCGCCAGCGGTTACTCAACCGCTTTACCAGTGAAATTGCCGATGGTAATGCGATTTACCGCCTGACGCCGTTAGGCATTGGTATCACTGACTACTATATCCGGCAGCGCGAATTCTCCACCCTGCGCCTGTCAATGCAGTTATCGATTGTCGCACAAGAGCTACAACGGGCGGCAGAAGCAGCCGAAGAGGGGGGGGATGAATTCCACTGGCATCGTAATGTTTTTGCCCCGCTAAAATATTCAGTTGCTGAAATTTTCGACAGCATTGATATGACGCAACGCTTGATGGACGAGCAGCAACATAGTGTGAAGGAAGATATCGCCGCGTTGCTGAATCAGGATTGGCGGGCGGCTATTGCCAGTTGTGAAATGCTGTTGTCAGAAACATCCGGCACACTGCGTGAATTACAAGATACGCTGGAAGCGGCAGGTGATAAACTTCAGGCTAACCTGTTACGTATTCAAGAAGCCACTATCGGCAATGCGGGTCTGGATCTGGTGGATAAGTTGGTCTTTGATTTACAAAGTAAACTTGACCGCATTATCAGTTGGGGTCAGCAGGCGATTGACCTGTGGATCGGCTATGACCGCCACGTGCATAAGTTTATCCGTACTGCGATTGATATGGATAAAAACCGTGTCTTCGCCCAACGCTTGCGCCAGTCAGTTCAGAATTATTTTGATAGCCCATGGACTCTCACCTATGCCAACGCTGATCGCTTGCTGGATATGCGCGATGAAGAACTGGCGTTGCGCAGTGAGGAAGTTACCGGGGAGCTGCCACCGGATCTGGAATTTGAAGAATTTAATGAGATCCGTGAGCAATTAGCCGCCCTGATTGAGCAGGCGTTGTTGGTATACCAGCAACAAAAGATGCCACTTAATCTGGGGGAAGTGATGCGCGACTACCTCGCGCAATATCCGCGTGCTCGTCATTTCGACGTGGCTCGTATCCTGGTCGACCAGGCAGTTCGCCTTGGTGTGGCCGAAGCCGATTTCTCAGGGTTACCAGCAGAATGGTTGGCAATCAATGATTACGGAGCCAAGGTGCAGGCACATGTCATCAACAAATATTGAAGTAGTAATGCCCGTTAAACTGGCTCAGGCATTGGCCAACTCACTGTTTCCAGCACTTGACAGCCAGTTACGTGCCGGTCGTCATATCGGGATTGATGAACTGGATAATCATGCTTTCCTGATGGATTTTCAGGAGCAACTGGAAGAGTTTTATACCCGTTATAACGTGGAGTTAATCCGTGCACCGGAAGGTTTCTTCTATCTGCGTCCCCGTTCTACCACGCTGATTCCACGCTCGGTGCTATCTGAGCTGGATATGATGGTTGGCAAGATCCTTTGTTATCTGTATCTCAGCCCTGAACGTTTGGCCCATGAAGGCATTTTCGCGCAGCACGAATTATACGAAGAGCTGCTAAGTCTGGCCGATGAGAGCAAATTGCTGAAGTTTGTTAACCAGCGCTCAACCGGGTCGGATTTGGATAAACAGAAGTTGCAGGAAAAAGTACGAACCTCACTTAACCGGCTGCGTCGGTTGGGGATGATCTACTTTATGGGCAATGACAGCAGCAAGTTTCGTATCACTGAAGCGGTATTCCGCTTTGGTGCTGATGTGCGTAGCGGCGATGACCCACGGGAAGCCCAGTTACGCATGATCCGTGATGGCGAGGCCATGGCGGTGGAAAACAGTCTGTCACTCCATGATGAAAGCGATGAAACTGACATCACCATGGGTAATGCAGCGGACAGTGCAGAGGATGAACAGGAATGATTGAACGCGGTAAATTTCGCTCGCTGACCTTGGTTAACTGGAATGGTTTTTTTGCCCGGACATTCGATCTTGATGAGCTGGTAACCACTTTATCTGGCGGCAATGGTGCGGGTAAATCCACCACTATGGCCGCTTTCGTTACAGCACTGATTCCTGACCTGACACTGCTGCACTTTCGTAACACCACCGAAGCCGGTGCCACCAGTGGTTCTCGTGATAAAGGTCTGCACGGCAAATTGCGGGCCGGGGTCTGTTATTCAACGCTGGATGTCGTCAACTCCCGCCACCAACGTGTGGTTGTCGGGGTGCGGTTGCAACAAGTGGCAGGGCGTGACCGCAAGGTTGATATTAAGCCTTTCACCATTCAGGGGCTGCCGACGGCTATCCAACCTACCCAGATTCTTACAGAGGTGGTGGGTGAGCGTCAGGCGCGCGTCCTGTCATTACAAGAGCTGAAAGAGCGCGTCGAAGCGATGGAAGGGGTGCAGTTCAAGCAATTTAACTCCATCACTGACTACCACTCGCTGATGTTTGATTTGGGTGTGATTCCAAAGCGTTTACGCTCTTCTGCCGATCGCAGCAAATTTTACCGTTTGATAGAAGCATCGTTGTACGGTGGTATTTCCAGCGCGATTACCCGCTCACTGCGTGATTACTTATTGCCAGAAAACAGCGGCGTGCGGAAAGCCTTCCAGGATATGGAAGCGGCATTGCGTGAAAACCGTATGACCCTTGAGGCTATTCGTGTCACTCAATCTGATCGTGATCTGTTTAAGCATCTGATTTCAGAGGCAACGTCCTACGTTGCTGCTGACTATATGCGTCATGCCAATGAGCGGCGGATCCATCTTGATGGCGCATTGGTATTGCGCCGTGACTTGCTGACCAGCCGCAAGCAATTGGTGACTGAGCAGTATCGTCATGTGGAAATGTCGCGAGAATTAGCCGAGCAAAGCAGTGCGGAATCGGATCTGGAAACAGATTATCAGGCGGCCAGTGACCACCTGAGTCTGGTGCAGACCGCCATGCGCCAGCAGGAAAAGATCGAGCGCTACCAGAGTGATTTGGAAGAGTTGACTTACCGGCTGGAAGAGCAAAATGAAGTTGTCGCCGAGGCCAGCGAGCAGCAGGCCGATAACGAAGCCCGTGCTGAAGCTGCTGAGTTGGAGGTGGACGAACTGAAAAGTCAGTTGGCCGATTACCAGCAAGCGCTGGACGTTCAACAGACCCGTGCTATCCAATATCAGCAAGCCTTACAGGCTTTGGAACGCGCGCGCGCACTGTGTCAGTTGCCAGAATTAACTGCCGATAATGCCGAAGAGTGGCTAGAAACCTTCCATGCCAAAGAGCAGGAAGCGACTGAATCTTTATTACAACTTGAGCAAAAACTGAGTGTTGCTGATGCTGCGCACAGCCAATTTGAGCAAGCTTATCAGTTAGTGGTGGCTATCGCCGGCGAGGTCAGTCGCAGTGAAGCCTGGCAAACTGCGCGGGAATTGTTGCGTGACTGGCCGTCTCAACAACATTTGGCTGAACGTGTGCAACCATTGCGGATGCGTTTGTCAGAGCTGGAACAGCGTTTACGTGCTCAGCAAGACGCAGAGCGCTTGCTGCAAGAGTTCTGTAAACGTCAGGGGCAAGTATACCAGCCGGAGGAGTTGGAAGAGTTGCAGCGTGAGCTGGAGTCACAGGTTGAAGAGCTCTCTCTCAACGTCAGTGATGCTGGTGAGCGGCGCATGGAAATGCGTCAGGAACTCGAGCAAATTAAGCTCAAAATTCAAGAGCTGACGGCGCGTGCGCCAGTCTGGTTGGCGGCACAAGATGCGCTGAGTCAACTCAGCGAACAGAGCGGTGAGGCGCTGGAGGATAGCCGTCAGGTTACCGAACACATGCAGCAACTGCTGGAGCGTGAACGCGAAACCACGGTGGAGCGCGATGAAGTTGCCGCAAGCAAACGTGCTGTTGATACGCAAATTGAGCGGTTAAGTCAGCCAAGTGGTGCTGAAGATGCGCGGATGATTGCTTTGGCCGAACGCTTCGGTGGTGTGTTGCTCTCCGAGATTTATGACGATGTTACCATCGATGATGCGCCATACTTCTCCGCGCTGTATGGCCCATCGCGCCACGGTATCGTGGTACCGGACTTGTCACTAGTGCGGGATCAACTACAGGGGTTAGAAGACTGCCCGGAAGACCTCTATCTTATCGAGGGTGACCCGCAATCATTTGATGACAGTGTATTTGCCGTTGAAGAGCATGAAAAAGCAGTAGTGGTTAAAATTGCGGATCGCCAGTGGCGTTACTCCCGTTATCCAGAACTGCCGCTGTTTGGCCGCGCTGCCCGTGAGAACCGGCTGGAAGCACTGTATCAAGAGCGTGACAGCCTGGCTGAGCGTTATGCTACGTTGTCATTTGATGTGCAAAAAACGCAACGCTTGCATCAAGCATTCAGCCGTTTTATCGGTTCTCATCTGGCCGTGGCATTTGATGCAGATCCTGAAGCTGAAATTCGTTTACTCAATACCCGTCGTGGTGAAATAGAGCGAGCTCTGAGTGCACACGAAGAAAGCAACCAGCAGCAGCGCCAGCAATTTGAACAGGCTAAAGAGGGGATTTCAGCCCTTAACCGCTTGATCCCACTGATTTCATTGCTACTTGATGATACGTTGACTGACCGTGTCGAAGAGATAACTGAAGAATCGGCGCAAGCGCAAGAGGCGGCTCGCCATATTCAGAAGCATGGCGCTTCCCTGACTAAACTTGAACCGCTGTTAGCGGTATTACAAAGTGACCCGCAACAACACGAACAGTTGCAGGAAAACTATGTATTGGCGCAAAACAGCCAGCGTCAGGCTAAACAGCAAGCTTTTGCACTGACTGAAGTTGTTCAGCGTCGTGCGCACTTTAGCTATACCGATTCTGCGGGCATGTTGACGGAGAACTCTGATCTCAACGATAAACTGCGCCAGCGTTTGGAGCAGGCGGAAGCAGAACGCACTCGCGCTCGTGAGCAGTTACGTCAGTATCAAGCGCAATTTACCCAGTATAATCAGGTGCTAGCGTCGTTAAAAAGTTCTTATGACGCCAAGCGTGACATGCTGAAAGAGTTAAGTCAGGAACTGGTGGATATCGGTGTTCAGGCTGATGCTAATGCAGAAGCCCGTGCTCGTACCCGCCGTGACGAGTTGCATGCGGCATTAAGTACTAACCGTTCACGCCGTAATCAGTTGGAAAAACAGCTAACCTTCTGTGAAGCTGAGATGGATAGCCTCCAGAAGAAACTGCGCAAGCTGGAACGAGATTATCATCAGATCCGTGAACAAGTCGTCAATGCCAAAGCAGGTTGGTGTGCGGTGATGCGGATGGTGAAAGATAATGGCGTTGAGCGTCGTTTGCATCGCCGCGAACTGGCCTATATGGACGGTGACGAGCTGCGTTCTATGTCGGATAAAGCCTTGGGTGCTCTGCGTCTGGCGGTGGCTGATAATGAACATCTGCGCGATGTGCTGCGTTTGTCTGAAGATCCGAAACGGCCTGAGCGTAAGATTCAGTTCTATATCGCGGTCTACCAACATCTGCGTGAACGTATTCGTCAGGATATTATTCGCACTGATGATCCGGTTGAAGCCATTGAACAGATGGAGATTGAACTGGGCCGTTTGACCGAAGAATTAACCGCTCGCGAACAGAAGCTGGCAATCAGTTCCAAAAGTGTATCGAATATTATCCGTAAAACTATTCAGCGCGAACAGAACCGCATCCGTATGCTGAATCAGGGTTTGCAAGCGGTGTCATTTGGTCAGGTCAAGAGCGTGCGGCTGAATGTGAATGTACGTGAAGCTCACGCGACCTTGCTCGATGTGCTATCCGAGCAGCAAGAGCAGCATCAGGATCTGTTTAATAGCAATCGTCTGACCTTCTCCGAAGCATTGGCAAAACTGTACCAGCGGTTGAACCCACAAATGGATATGGGGCAGCGCTTGCCGCAGACCATCGGTGAAGAACTGCTTGATTACCGTAACTATCTGGAACTGGAAGTCGAAGTTTATCGCGGTTCAGATGGCTGGCTGCGGGCAGAAAGCGGCGCATTGTCAACCGGTGAGGCTATTGGTACCGGTATGTCAATACTGGTCATGGTGGTACAGAGTTGGGAAGAAGAGTCACGTCGTCTGCGCGGCAAAGATATTTCCCCTTGCCGTTTGCTGTTCCTCGATGAAGCGGCGCGTTTGGATGCCAAATCTATCGCGACATTATTTGAACTGTGCGAGCGGCTGGAAATGCAATTAATAATTGCAGCACCAGAAAATATCAGCCCGGAAAAAGGGACAACCTATAAGTTGGTACGAAAAGTCTTCCAAAATCATGAGCATGTACATGTGGTTGGCTTACGAGGTTTTGCCAATGAAATACCAACATTGCCGCCGATACCTGCCGAGATACAACCCGGCGGTTAATTATTGTTCAGAAAGAAGGCGGCAATAATTAATCCGATTAAATGGTCGCTAACTAGCGGCCATTTTTATTTCTTCCACACCTTAGGGTTATATTTTATAACCACTGGAAATCTGTTAGCGTAACGTAAATGGTTAAATTTATATCGTTGACCACGCAAGGGGCAGTTCTGTTTGTATAATAATGATGAAAACCCGAAACTATTGAAGTGGTAGCCAACGAACAAATCTCGTTGAACTGATCGACGCTCAGGGATTCGGGTGCCAGAGCAGCAACAATGCTGCGGCTTCAGGGAAGAAGGGTAACGACAGACTATGACGTACTTAGATAAGCATACCGGGGGCATAGAATGTCGATAGGGAAACGAAATCCGCAACGCGCATTAGCATTATACTGCGCTTTAATTTATAGCCTGATGCCGATATTTACAGCATCAGCCACGGCACCTGTCATGCCGTTAGACTCATCCTCAGCGCTGCCTATGAGTGGTACGACAATGTCGGTCGCACAAAGCCGCTCACAGTTATTATCAGTGCTGCCTAAAACGGTGACACCTTTCTATGCTTCTGAGTTGGCATTACTTTATGCCGCCAACCGTATGCAACCGATGTGGCAGGATAGAACTGCGGTGCAGCATTTTCAGCAGCAATTAGCTGAAGTGGCACTCTCCGGTCTCCAGCCGCAATTTATGCAGTGGGTAAAATGGCTGAGTGACCCTGACATTACCGGTCAAGCTCGCGATGTTATTTTGTCGGATGCCATGCTGGGATACTTGCACTTTATTTCAGGTGTTGGCGCTAACGGTAGTGTCTGGTTATACAGCAATGTGCCATACAAAATGGCGATGCCGCCGGTTACTATTTTAAATCGTTGGCAGCAAGCGGTGCATGAAGGGACCACCGCACCCTATCTGGCATCGCTGGCCCCCCAACATCCTCAATACGACAAAATGCATCAGGCATTGAAACTGATGCTGGCAGACCGCCAGCCATGGCCACAGATGTCTAATGGCCCCAGCCTGCGCCCAGGTCAGTTAAGTGACGATATTCCAGCGCTACGGGAAATCCTAGACAGAACGGGCATGCTACACCCCATTGCATCTGAACCGGCCAAAGTCCCAGAGGTTATCCCGGTGGATAATCCAGCAGTAGCCGTGGTCAATGATGATCTCTCGGTTGATGAAGAAAAGAGCCGTGCTCAGGCTCACAGTTTAGTGGTTAGCCCTTCAGCGGCACCCGTGGCCGACGTTCCTGTTACCGGTGGGGTTGTAGCGTCGCCATCAGCGCCGCTCACCACAACTATAACCGACAATGTTTATACGCCTGAGTTGGTGGAAGCCGTTAAACGTTTTCAACAGTGGCATGGGCTAAGTGATGATGGTGTTATTGGTGTCCGAACTCGTGAATGGTTGAATGTCTCACCACAAACGCGGGCAACATTATTGGCATTGAATATTCAGCGGTTGCGTATTTTACCGGGACACGTCGATAACGGCATTATGGTTAATATCCCAAACTATTCGCTTAATTATTATAAGAATGGTGCTGAGGTTCTCTCATCGCGGGTGATTGTTGGCCGTCCAAGCCGCAAGACACCGTTGATGAGCAGTGCGTTAAATAATGTGGTGGTCAATCCGCCGTGGAATGTACCAACGTCTCTGGTGCGCCAGGATATCGTACCCAAAGCACGCTATGACGCCGGCTATTTCCAGCGTCATGGTTATACCGTTCTGTCTGGTTGGAGTAATGAGGCTGAAGTTGTTGATCCATCGATGATCGATTGGAGCATGATTTCGCCTAATAACTTCCCGTACCGTCTGCGTCAGGCACCAGGTGCCAGCAATTCATTAGGGCGCTTCAAATTCAATATGCCAAGCTCTGATGCTATCTACTTACATGACACGCCGAACCATGGTCTGTTCCAGAAAGATATCCGTGCATTAAGTTCCGGCTGTGTCCGCGTCAATAAAGCCTCGGATCTGGCAAATATGTTATTGCAAGATGCTGGCTGGAATGATGCGCGGGTTTCCTCAACGTTAAAACAAGGCGATACCACCTACGTGAATATTCGCCAACGTGTCCCGGTGCAATTGTATTACCTGACAGCATGGGTAGCGGATGACGGTAGGCCACAATTTAGAACAGATATTTACAATTATGATAAGACGGTGAGATCCGGTGCACAAATCTCACCTCAGGCTGAACTTTTAATGCAATAAATGCAGTAAAACTCAATAACTAATGGTCTTAATATCGGGTTGTCGTAGGGGGCCCCAAATTGGGGTTCTCTATAACCGAACTTAAACGCACAGCGAGTGCGGGCCGAATGCGGGTTGACTGGTTTTCCGTAGGCGGTTATGGTTCGGGACGGCACATTTGGTTAGTGCTTTCTTTTGACATTCTTGCCGGGTATTAACAGAGATCATGGATAAAATTGATAATTATCGCCGTAAATGGCTAACGTTAGGCGGGGCAGCGCTGGGTATATCGCTGCTTCCAGGGCAGGCATTTGCCACCCTTTCTACTCCTCGCCCACGGATCTTGACCCTGAATAACCTCAATACAGGCGAGTCCATAAAAGCCGAATTTTTTGATGGTCGGGGCTATAACAAAGATGAACTTTCCCGCTTAAACCATCTCTTTCGCGATTATCGGGCCAATAAGGTAAAAACTATCGACCCACGCCTGTTTGATCAACTATACCGCCTGCAAGGGCTTCTTGGCACAACTAAACCGGTGCAGCTTATTTCCGGGTACCGCTCACTTGATACCAATAATGAACTGCGCGAACGCAGCCGTGGTGTGGCCAAACACAGTTTCCACACGCAAGGGCGGGCAATGGATTTTCATATTGAAGGTATTCAATTGAGTAATATCCGCAAAGCAGCATTAAAAATGCGTGCAGGTGGTGTAGGATATTACCCTCGCAGTAACTTTGTACATATTGATACTGGGCCGACAAGAACCTGGTAGCAGACATTTTTATGCCAATGCATTGAATCATACCTAACAGATTTCAAATTGTAGGGCGGTGGCAAGCAAGTGCCAAATCGGTCAGAGTGGGTTTGAATAGCACTTATGCCAGCCACAGGGCGAGCCTCAAAGTCCTGGCTCGCTAATCTCGATAAACTGATGCTATCAGTGATTCGGGTAAACGACCGCAGCCCATACAGATGTATGGTTGAAAGATGATAGGTATATTGCCAGTTGCATTTGGGGTGGAGTTTTATGAAATATCAAATTATTCCGGTGACGGCCTTTAGCCAGAACTGCACTTTAATCTGGTGTGAAGCCACAAAGCAGGCCGCATTGGTAGACCCTGGTGGTGATGCAGCCAAGATCATTGCTGAAGTTGCACGTCAGGGGGTAAAGGTCAGCCAGATTTTGTTGACTCACGGCCATCTGGATCATGTGGGTGCTGCTGCTGAGTTAGCCGCTCATTTTGATATCCCGATTTATGGCCCTGAAAAAGAAGATACGTTCTGGTTGGAAGGGCTACCGGCGCAGAGCAGAATGTTTGGTTTGAGCGAATGTGAAGCTTTTACCCCAACCCGTTGGTTGACCGAGGGTGACAAAATCACTGTTGGTGAAGTGGAGTTATCGGTATTGCATTGCCCTGGGCATACGCCAGGTCACATTGTCTTCATTGACCAACAGGGGCGTCTGGCACTGGTCGGTGATGTTATCTTTAACGGTGGTGTTGGGCGTAGTGATTTCCCACGCGGTGATCACCAACAACTGATTAACTCCATTCGGACTAAATTGTTGCCTTTAGGTGATGACATAACGTTTATTCCCGGTCATGGTCCAATGTCTACGTTAGGCCATGAACGGCAGACTAACCCGTTTATACGTGAAGAACCGGCTATTTGGTGATGTCGACATCATAAACAGCTAGAATTTCAAAGAAGGCACCGTCTGGTGTCTTTTGTTTTAATGTATCATTTTGAAATTAAAGGATTAATTTCTATCAATGTCCACGCATTGACCACATCGAATAAATCAGCCTCGCTTGCGGGGCTTTGTTTTGCCTGATGGTATGCGGGTAAAGTGTAGGAATTGTATTTTACTTGGTGGCCGTTCTGACTGTTTTTGTTGGTTTTTTGTCCGAGATCAAAGTGAGTTTTTCACCCGTTTTTACAGTATCAAAATTTCCCCTCAACTTTGCGCAATCCCTTGCGGCGTCTGGCTTGCCGCACAATTCTATTTATTTTCCTGAACGCTTTCCGTTTTTCATTTGATCGGACGTAAAATAAAAAACCCCTTTAAAATCATATCGTTGAATTTCTTAGATCATATCGAGATCATTCTCTTTACTGTAATTCACTGAAATATATATCACTCGTTACATCTTGCGATCCATGCGAGATCTTTAGGACTGGCGCGGCCTGGCGTGGGCGTTTGTAGAGTTACCAAACTGTAATAAGTTCGCCAAATATTTTGTGCAGGCGTGGTGGGCGTGTGCGTTTTACCTCCCCTTTCTTTTACGTGGCTGGATTTACCTCGTATGTTTCATGGGTGGCCCATGGCGCGATTATCTTGTTTGAATCTGAATCGAGAGATGCATTGAAGGATGTGTGTCGTGGTGTGGCTCTCAGCGCGTTATGTGCGATGTGTGCTGGCCTTGCGGTACGGGCAATGTGAAATATTCCTGTAATTCTTACGGGGATATTACGTAATTTTATTACTGTTCGGGGGATGTTGGGAGCACTGAAGCACAGACGGTTATGTCTGTGCTCTATGGAGGTTAGGCAATGAAGGGGCCGTACTTGGTAGTAAGGGCTTGAGTGCGGTTGGCTGTGGCGGTGAAATCGCCGGCATTCAGTGGCCCACCGGTGTTGATGTGGGTATGGCTAGCGGTCTGCTGTGCCAGGGTTTGGATCACGTCCAGCGTATCAGTAAGCAACGTCAGCACGTTGATATCATCGGTACCCAGGCGCACGGAGGGTGCGATAAGTTCCTGCGCGGCGGCAACACTGCGACGAATGCCTGCGATTTTCTCCGTAAGCGCACCGCCAACGTCGGTCGTTTGGTTCTGGCCAACCTTAATGTTTTGGCTCTGGCCAACATCGTCATTTTTGTCTTTGCCGACTTTGGTCACCATGTTTGCCGATGTGCCTATCGAATAATCACCCTCAGCAAGTTGCACCACCTGGCCGGCTATCAGGGTTTTAGTTCCCAGTACCGTGGTGCTGTCGTTGGCTTTTACCGTGGTGTTGCGGGTCGTAGTGGTGCGGCTTTCCTCGTCACTGGTCACGCTGCGCCGGCTGCTGGTTTCTTCTATCGCCTGGTCGGTATCACGCTGCCAACTGCCGTCAACCGTCACGCGCTGACTGACGCCGGCGCGCTGCTGTTGCAACTGTTCGCCCGGCTTGACTGCGGGCAGTGATAACCCCTCAGACAGTATTTGCCGGATCATCGGCTTATCTGGCCGGCCATCTGCAAAACCAATTTCGACAAGTGTTCCCTCTGGCGGGAACTGGAACATACCGCCCTCGCTGCCAGCCATCGGAATGGGAAGCGGTACCGCGTTATATTCCTGCGCGCCGGCGGCGGCGTTGCCGTTCTCGTCCAGCAATTGAACATTGACCGCATAACGTGGCCGGAAGGGGTCGGACGGGTCGCCCAACTCGGCGGCATCGGTCGGACTCATTACCCGCGCGCGGCGGGGCAAATGTAAACCCGCCCCCAATTCTGGATAAAGCTTTTCAATCTGGCGCTGTTCCGGGGATTTCTGCGCCGGCTGGCCCTGGGCGTTTAGTGGCGTCCAGTTCAATGTCATGGTGTCGTCACTTACATCCACCCTGGTGATGCGCCGGCCATTAACAATCACACCCGGACGGATTGCCGGGATAAGTGGCAATGTCAGGCTATTCCCGCCGCCGCCGCCCTGGGCGAATTCCTGTGGAACATCGACCGGCGTTTGTGCAAAACGGGAATTAGCATAACTGCCGACATAGACCGTGCCATCGGGCAACTGATACCAGACAAAATCCGGGATACTGAACGCGCGCCCCAGGTTAAGTAAAAGCTGGTTACCGCTGCCATTATGCTGAAAATGGGGGATCGGGGTGTCGGTGTAAGCGGTGTTTTCTGGTAACACAAAACGCATGTTGGTGGATTTACCGACCGCGTCGGTAACATCGCGCAAAGTCGGGTGTTGCAATGAACACGGCCAAGAACGTTCGAACACGCCGACCAGCTCCCGCACCATTAACCGCTGCGCGCCATTTTCAGCCGGCGCGCTACGCTCCACAAACCCGGTTAGCCAGCGGAATATCGAGGCGTTATTGCCCAAATCCAGCCGCACCAATTTACCGTTACAATCTTGGTCAGTTAGCGCAGTAACAAACCCCAGGCCGCACCCATTAAGTGAGAGCGAAAGATTTAAGTTATTAGCGGGGATAACATCATCGCCAATACGCAACGTGACAACGGATTTCATGCGCTACCCCCTGCCGGGCCTATGGTGTTATCAATTTTTTGCAGAACACTTTCAAACCATGAGCGGCTTTCCGCTGTCTCGCCCTCTGACGCGGTCGCGGTACCGCCTGCGGTCTGGATAGTGGCATTTTTCCCGCCTTTGCTAGCTTGTTGGGCCTTACGTTCGGCCACACTGGAAAACTCAGTCAGGGTAAAATTAACCAGCCAGGCCATCGCATTTGTTTGTTCGGCGGCATCCACGCCACTGGTAAAGGTGGCTTCCCGGAACTTCACCGCCTGGGCCAGGGAGTGCGCGACACGATAGCGCTTCTTACTGCCATCTGCGTTCTTGGCTTCGGCCAGGCTATAAATACGCGTCAACATAGCGGCATCCGTATATCGGATTAACCCGGATACCCGCAACTCTTTGCCTTTGGTGCCTTGCTCTGATTTGTTGGTACTGCTGGCCTGGCCGCTCTGGTCTTTGTCCTGTATGGGCATCGTCAGCGTAACCAGAATGTTTTTTAATAGAATCGCCTCGCCATCGAGCGCCAGCATCACAATATCAGCCATGATTTACCACCATTGCACGCAGTGGGGCCAAATCCGCGCCCACAAACAGTAACGCCAGGCTAAAAATGGCCTGGCTGTCGGGAATGTCTTTTTTCATCTCAGCGATAGCCGTTTGCGTGTTGCCCTCCACTGAAAACGCCCAAATTGGCACACTCGCCCCTTGTAATTGTTCCAGGCGATTTTTTGCATCGGTCAGCAATGCGGCGCGCTGTTGTTTGAATGCCGCCAGGGCTGTACCGATAGCCTCGCTACTGCTGCCGGCGGCGGTATCGCTGATCGCTTTTTGCAAGGCTTGCGCACCGGATGCCATGCGCGTGGTTGCAACGGATAGCGGCGCACTGGCTGGCAAACCACCCGGACGCGCGGGAATTTGCATTTTGCTGACATCTAAACTCAAGGCGGCTTTGGCCCGGCGCTGAACCTGAGTCAATGCCGGTATCGGAAACACCTCGGCGGCGGTGGTCAACAGGGTAATAAACTGGCCCAGGGATGTGGCGGTAATAAGAAATACCACCACATCCTGTTCGCTGTCTGCGCCGGCCAACCGGCTGGCGAGTGTATCAATCGCATTGGCCGGACTCAGAAACGAGCCTGATTTTTCTGTTTGACCAACGCCAAACGCCCAGGGATGAACGGCCACGGTTGAGCAATTGACCGGGGCCAAATTGGCCGGGATGCGTAACACGGATTTATGCCACATTATTTATTTTCCGGCCAAATAATATCGGGTGCGGTTGATACATCTAATTGCTTAAGCGCAATGATGTATTTTTTCAGTTTGATTAAACGTGCCGTATCCTCATCATCAATAATCTCCAGCATAAAGTCAGTTTGCAGCGCTGTAAGCTCGTCCTGAACTGACCAAATTCTGTGGCTGCGCTCTCTTTCGGCTTCGGCAACATGCATTTCTTGCAACCAAACGGGGTTTACCACGATGGCCTTCTGTTTTTTATTGAACTGCCAGGCTTCAATAAATCGCTGGTCTGGCAGATCCTCTCGCAAAATTTTTAGCCAAGGGCCATCATGGGTGAAGGCATCTAAATACTTTTGCGCGGCGAAATTAACCACTGTCATACCGCGACCGCTGTCGTTTTCAAACACCACAACATAGATATTGTCGTAAGCGTCGTTATCTGGCATTTCTTGATTAATAAATTGCTCCATCACTTACTCCTTATGGGCCAACGACGATGACATAAAACTCAGGCCAATCAATCCAGTTGTACTGTGTGCCGCTGTCATTTGCGTTTTGGATGCTGAATGAGTTAGGGCTTCTATTCCAAATATTGGCGGAGTGAGCACTTATCGCGCCGTTTTGTGAGCCGCCGTTAATCCCGACTGTTACGGCATATGCGCCGTTTGACGTTGACATTGTGAAGTTATAGCCGCCAACGTTGGTACGGTTTATTGCTGAAAAACCGAAGCTGCTGACTATTGTTCCGTTCCCTTGCACCGCCGCCCACGCCCTTACTCTATGACCTATATATGTGGATAAGTAACCACCCCACACCGAGCCGTAAATGTTCCCATCTGGAGCCAGCCATGCAGTACCGTTGCCAGAGCGTACAGAGTTGCCAGCGGTAAATAACGCCGGAACTGATACATCACGAGTGGTTCTATTGATTTGAAGAGAAACGCCCACTCCCTCCGTAACCACGCGAAAACCCCCTGCTGAGTCAATATCAATAAAGGCGGCCTTGGTATCAGCTTTATCATATAAATCAATTTGCCCGCCCTCAGCACTGTTCGGCATCGGGTGGACTTCAAGATTCTTTACGCCAAGGTTTCCGGGTAACTGAATATTGGTGTTTTTAATGCTGATGGCGTCCACTATCCGACTATCGTCACCCGCTGCCGCAGTGCCGGCCGTTTTACCGATATCAACTAGCGCCGCGCCTTTCAGCGCCAGACTTTGCCGAAACAGTACCGGGTTAGGAATATCCGCGCCGTTCCGCTCTTTGGCTAACCGCGCGTTGGCATTATCCATCGCTATTTTGGCCGCTTTTGATGTTGCGGCCAGCGTTTCGCTGTCGCTATCGGTGGCGCTGCTCATCTGAACAAACCCTTTTTCCGTTAGCGTGCCGTCCGGGTGATTACGTGATTTCTCATGCCTGGATAGTGCGTCACTGGATTCTTGCTCGGTCATCGAACCCTTAGGGCGCAAGTCGGTAATTTTTCCGGCTGCGTCTATGCTGGCAACCGCAAACACATAGTGCATAAAGCCTGATTGGCTATAATTTTCCAGCGTCGGCGCGACGGTAATTTTAATGACCGCTTCCCATTGGCTGGTAATGTTGCCCTGCAAACTGACGTCAGCCCAAACCTTGGTCGTGGTGGCGGGTACCGTAATATTGCGATTTGCGGGTAGGTCGGCTCGAATGCCGCCGATATAACCCGTACCCTTGGTCACAAAGAATTGTGCGCCTGTCTTGGCAACCAGATAACCCGTGTTAAAAAATGCGCCAGCCCCATAGTTATCAACGTTAATTAACCGCTGCATTTCATCAATGCCGGTCAATCGGGCGGTGAAATCAATTTGCCAGGTTTCCGCCGGTGTAGTGATGCCGGTTGCGGTCGCCGCGCCGTTGTATTCCATCAAAAATGAACGGGTCAAGACGTTACCTTGCTGGCCGGCTACGTTAGCAACTTTGCGCTGGGTCGGTGCGTGAACAATCATCGCCACCGTACCGCTGGCCTTATTGACCAGCCCGATCCAGTTGAAATCAAAGTCACCCAATTCAGTACCCATAGTGACGGAATAAACCACCGCATTATCATTGACCAGGCCAATTTTATTCACCGCTTGGCGGTGAACGATTTGCGCCACTGGCGGCAATGTTTCGGCGCGGTTAATGGGGACGGTATGATCCAGACCTGGCACATAGGCCAAGACAAATTCATCCAGCACCACGGTTTTACCCGCTGCGGCTTCCTGGGCTTTCCATTGTTCGAAAGCAAAAGTAATAGCAGTTTGTGACATTAGTTTTTCTCCATCAGCGACGCGCCAAAGGCGGCGGTTGTTGTCACTTCATTTGATACGGTGCTGGCGCTGTAACAGATATATTCACAACCCACATGGCCGGCGCGGATATACATATCAACAGGGGTGATTATTTCGTACTGATAACGGCGGCAGGTGCGGCCATACTGGCGAATGATATTCATCAGTAATTCACTGTTTTCAGCCACTTGGCTATCAGTGACACGCACCGTTATGACATCCCAATCAATATCGGGCTGGCGCTCTAACAGTTCGACATAGCCCACGCCCAGGCGGGCGAATATCGCAATAAACCCGGACACAGATCCCGCGTCTTTGGCATTGATAAAGGCAAAATGTACCCGCTTACGAAAGAGGGGGAGCGGTTCGCCAGGGAATCGGGTCACATCCCGCTGATACGCCAGCAGATTGAGTAACGGCACGACGCAGGTTAACGGGTCTGCCTGGTTAAGCGGCCACTTGATCCAGGTGTAAACCTTTTGCCAAAAGGCCAGGCAGGCGCGCATTAATTTGACCGGCTCGCCTTTGTTCAGCCATACCGGCAAGGTAAATGCGGGTAGCTTATCCATTGGCTTTCTCCAGCGTCAGAACGCCCAGGCGTGGCACAAATAACCCACTGATAATGTCACCCCGCGAAAAAGTCAGCGATTCGATTTCAGCAAAGTGATCGTGCAATTCTTCCCCCAGGCGGGACATAGAAAAGCGGCTGTGCGGCCAGGTCTTTTGCACGGTGTAATCGGTGTTTTCCCGGAATGCACAGCCAATCAGATTGCGGATATTTGCCAGCAAGGCGTCGCTTTGCTCATCGTCTAAATTGCTGCTATCGAAAAAGTGAAGCGTCACGGTCAAGTTATGAATTTCTTCTGGCAACGGTAGACACAGCACATCGTCGCCGTGGCCGTGGTTGCCCTGGCTCATCACATAATCATTTACTGTGTCGATAAACGGCTGGCTGGCGATGCCGGAATCCAGCAATAAATAGACGTTGGCCGTTCCCGGCCCGCGCGGAGCATCGTGTAGGAAAAAAATTCGGTCAGTGGTCAGGCCGGCAATGCCTGCAATCAACCCACGGTAAACCGCATCGATATGATACTGGCCCGGCAAATTAAACTGATTGCGCACCCGGTCACGCAAATCGTCGTCCAGCTCCTTATCAGCCCCCGGCGCGATTAACCAATTATCCTCGTTTACCGCACTGGCGATGCCATTGACCGCGACCGGTAGAATACGGAAATAGCCGGGTGCCAGGTTGTGGCCGCTGCCGGCTGATTCAGCATTGACCGCAATCAACGCCCCGGTTACACCAGCAGGTATAACGGTATCGGCCAATGTCATTAATTTATAAACGGTGCCGTTAATGCGTTCGGTCTGGATCACAGTGCCGGCGGGTACGGTAATTTCAGCGCTAACGCTATCTTTGGTAAAGCGGATTACGCCCTGGGCAAGGCTGGCATCTTTGCGGGACAAATTGACCGCCCAGGCAAACAGATCAACAAATTGCCCGCTGGCAGTTGCCAGGAACATATTTGCCATCACTGTATTTACCAGGGCATCAATCAGCCACATCACCGGCGCTGTAACAATCGCCTTGATAAGCCGCCAGAACGGCGACATATTCGAGGTGTTGGTGACCAAATTTTCATCAGCCGCGACCTTTGCGAATTCCGCTTGTACCTGGCTTTCAGTCGTCGGCATGCCCTGATCGGCAAGAATGGCCTTATAGTCAGGATTAGGGCGATTATTCATAATAAGTCTCGCAGTGACAGTGGGCCGAAATCGTAGGTATCAGCGGTAATAAAATAATGCCCCTGGTCATCATCGGTAATCAGTACGGTACCCGGCACAATGCGGGTATCGGTTTCGGTCAACAGTTCCATTTGCAACAAGATATCGGTGCGCAATACCGGGCTACGCTCGGCAATCAGCAACTTAACCAGGCCGGACTCAATAATCCGATGTACGCAGTCCTGCGCAATGCTGATGCGGTTATCGCACAACAGCGGTTCATTACCGGATGAAAGCGTAAAATCACCGTCAGTGATTAGCAGGTCGATGTACAGTTGTTCACTCATCCGGCGGCAAGCTCCCTTGATTCCATGATGCTATCCAGCGTGGCCCCGTTCGGCGGGTAAATATTCACTTCGCCGATGGTGTTACCGGTGCGCACGGTACTGCTCTGGTTGCTGTTATTGGTGGTCAGGGTTTTGGCTATCCCGCCCTTGTTCATCGCCGGGCTGACCAAACCCGCCGGCGCGGGGAGGGTGGTTGCTGGCGCGGCTGCGCCTCCCTCACTCTGGCCGATAGGCTTAAGGTCGATATTCACGCCGGGGATTTTATTGAGCTTGCTGACAATCCAGTTGTAGGTCGCGCCGAAAGACTCCGTCAGGTAATCCCACAGACCGCTAAACACATTGCCGATAGCGTCAACAAAACCGTTAAAGGCTTCTACAGGTGACAGACCAGCAAAGAACCCAACCACCATTTCCCAGCCCAGGGTAATCGAGGACCATACACCGGCGAACATCTCCCCGACCTGGCCGGCAATCTGCATAACCCACTGGAATGCGGCGCTGTCCAACAGTGCGGCTTTAAGCTGATCCCAATGGGAAATCACATACCAAACACCCGCCGCCAGCGCGACAAGGCCAGCAATAATTAAGGTGATCGGGCTGGTCAATAACTGCATCCCAACGCCGGCTAACATAGTGGCGATACCGTAGGCGCGCATGGCAACCGTGCTGCTTATCAACATCATGCGAGTAGCAATGAGCGCGACGCGCAAGAATTTTAGTGCGCCGTTATAAATGACCGTGACAAAGGTCGCTAGCTGAATGGCGCGGGCCTTGAGGTTAATCGCCCACATCAGCCCGCGAACGGCGGCGGTTGTCAGCTTGATTATCCCCGTCCAGCCCATCATGATAAATTTCGATACCCCCATCACGACATTGGCGATTGCGCCGGCTGCAGCCATTCCCAGCGTTGCCAGTGCGAGGTAACCAATCCAGCGCGCAATGTTGGGAAACATTTCCAGCCACTTACCGAATTGCGTACCGGCGTTGATGGCGTAATCAGCCAGGGGGGATATGGCGGGGATAAGCTGCATACCCACGGCAATTCGAATACGCTTCCACACCTGATCAACACGTTCCCACATGTCGGCCATTTTTTTAGCCATTTCTATGGCTCTCTCTAAACCCTGAGTGTTCCCCATATCGCGCATATGTTTACGCAACTTATCCGCCTGGCCCCAGGTGGCGGTCAATGCCTGCGCACCCTCGCCAAAGGCTTTATTTAATACGGCTTGCGCCTTAACGTTGCCCTCAATGGTGTTACCGAATTTCGCCTGAAGTTTTTGCAGAATGTCAGGGAATTCCAACATCTGGCCTTGTGCGTCAGTAAAGCTCAGGCCCAACTGTTTACCGCCCTCAATGGCGCTTTTCAGGAATGCGTCGTAAATCCCGCCGGCCTCGGTGCCTTTGGTCTGCTTGAGCATCCCCAGGACGGCGAGTTGTTCGTCCATGCCTGCGCCCATCTGGGTACCGGTTCCCTTGCTGGACTTGACCATTTCGCGGATTTCGTCAAGGTTTGCGCCAAAATTCTGCACCATGTACGCACCTTTTGACGCCATCATTTCGGCAAATGGGATATTGCCCATTTCGCTTGCCGTGGTGCGGAAGTTATTTGCCATGTCAGCCATGTAATTAGCGGCCCCCTCGGCGCTGCCTTTGGTCGCTATGGCAAGGGTGTTTATGGCGGTGGTGTAGCGTGGTAACTCATTGTCGGTAATGCCGGCAATGGTACTTTTGATGATGGTTGCTGAGCTGATAAAGTCGGCGGCATTCTTGCCGTAAGCGGTGCTAAATGTCTGCGCAGCCTTAAACATTTTGTCTAAGGCTTGCGTACTGACATTACGTGTAGACAACTCATCTAATGTTTTCTGAACCTCATGAGCGGGGGCAAGCAAGCCTTTGAGGCCTTGAGCAACGCCCCACAACCCCATAGCCCCGACCGCAATTTGTTTAAAGGCCCGTTGTGACTGTTTGGCGAACTGTTCGACAGACTGTTGCGCCTTGCCGAGCGGTGCGCTCAGATTATTTTTAAGACTCAACAGAAAAGACAGTTCTTTCATGATTATCCCTATTCACCGTTAAAGGCTTTGCATATACCTGCGGTGGTGCCGTTAATGGCGCTTTCGTGGAAGTATTCCGCCAGCCAGGCCGCGCGCGCCAGGCTCATAACGTCATCACCTTCGCTGGGAAGGTAATGACGTCGGAGCGTCATATATTGTTCAAGCGGGTTATTCTTAATCGCTTGAATGAGCGCGGTTATTCCTTTACTTCGATTTCTGCATCTGGTGCGTAAATCTCATTCACTTTCTTAGTGATTTGTGCCGCCAGTCCGGGGAGTTTCATTAGCTCGGCCAGATTGTCGCGGGATTCCGGTACAACAATGCGCTTCAGATAGGTACTGACAGCACCGACGATATTTTCATCCCGCGCCGACTCATTCAGGCACTTGTTATACGCGACCAGGGTCGGGGCAAATTGCACATCCATACCTTTTACGGTCAGGGTGATTAACTCTTTATTTTCTTTGCTCATTTCTTTAATTCCTTTCGTAAGTGAATTTCGGCGATTAACTGGTTGTGCCGTGCGGCGCAATCCGGGTACATCTGCGCATATTGCTGCAATGTGTTGCTAAAATCGGTGCCAGTATTACCGGCCAGGCGTGGCAGCGTTACCGGGCAAGGGGTCAACAAGTTTTCCTGATAAGGTACGTTCGGCACGTTCCGCGCTGGCGTTGAACAACCGGACATACTCATCAGTAGCGCAAACAGTGCTAAATACCGGTTTAATAATCTCAGTCCTGATAAGTCGCTCGGTGTGCACTTCATTAGCCCTTAGCTCCGTTAATTTGTTCTCAAGCTGGCGCGCCGAGGTGCCGGCGATATCCTCCACTTGTAAGCGGTTGGCTGCGGCTACCTGGCTAATTGCCAGTTCGATTTTTGCCTGGCGGTCGCCGTGCATCGTCCAGCCCAGCCACCAGGCTGCAATTAATAGCAGTACCGCCGGCAGCAGTTCGCGCATCACTTCACCCCGTTATGTTCCAGGCTAAAATGGTTGCCGTCTTTGAAGCGCCCGCCCCAAGCCCCGCCGATGGATTCCCAATATTCCCCCAGGGGCTTATAGGCTTCGCTTTTGTCCTGGTATTGGCCGTTAATAAACAGATTGAAATCCACAGCCAGGCGTTGCGTGTGCAGGCTATTGGTAATGCCTTTGCCCGACTTGGCGTTTAGCGCGGCCTGTTCCGGGGTGCGGTAGGCTTCGCCAAAGGTTAGGCGATAACCTCGCTCATCAGCCCAATAAATTAATTGGGCGATCATTAAAGTAAATACCGCCTGTTTTTCGCTTAATGTCATGATTCACTTCCTTTTTTTAGTCGTCCCAAGTAGCGGGTAAGTAACCGGGTCAGGGCTAACTCGATCACACTTGAACCGATAATTCCCAGGGCAGCAGCGACACCTATCAACGCCAGAATGTGAATATCTGGAAAATGAATCAGCGCCATACCTGCCAGCAATGAAGTGCCTGAACCTAATATTGTTCGGCCCACAATCAGGCGCAGGGTGATCGCCTCGTTACCCACCAAAACCTTGGCGAGTGAAATAAAAGCGCCAATCCCGCCCAGCATCAGCACAATGCGAATAAATGATGTTTCTCCGTTTGGCATATGCATCACTCACCCGATCAAGTCGCGGACGTCGTCGCTAGATAAAATCGGCGTGCCGTCAATGTGGATAAAGTCCGGGCTGGTCACGATGTACTTAAATTTATGCGTGGCCGTCTCACCGCCTTTCGGGTCAAAACCTAACGGGCTGGTGATAATCAGCTTGCAACCGAATACCTCGACCGTTAACTCTTCATCGCCAGTGTTGGCATAAAACAAAATGTCGGTAGTTGGCATGTTGCGGTAACTGCCAGCGGATTTAGCGGCAGCACTGAGTTTTTTAAAGTTCTTGGTATCAACTTCCATCTCCCCCTCAGCAGACACATCACCCGCCACATAACCATCAGGAACACCGCGTGATTGTGTGGGGGCAGTGTTATCGGTGATATCCACTGAAACGGTTTTGACATGGATAATTTGCGTACCCAGGGTAATGTCGATTGAGTTACCGCCAATGCGTGCAGTCGTCATGATTAATTCTCCGAAACGGCGGTAATGGATTGGTCTAGCATGATCCCAATCTGAATGGTTTTAGCGCTGCCATACGGCCGCACAACCAGGTAAATGCTCACGGTTTCAATATCCGACCAGGTAATCACCACATCGCCGGATTGCGGGGATTTCACTTCGCCAGGGAACATCACGCCGTTAATCTGCGAGCTGTGAGACATATCGCGCATGGTGCGGGCGAAAAAGGTCTGGTGTGCCGCAATACTGGCCGGGGTGCTGTTCATCGAACGGTCGGCAATTTTGCTGATTGCCTGAATCCGTACCCGGCGCGCGACTTTGTCAACAATGCGTAGATTTTCAATGATTTGGTAATCACCGCCGACCGCATCCAAGGTGCGGCCATCAGACCAGTACATGCCCTCGTAATCGGGATACCACATCGGCACGGAATAACGCAGGTCATGCATGGCGCGCAAATGCGCCAGGGTGACTTCCACCCCGTTGCGATCAACGGGCATTTCGGCGGTATCAATCCCCAGCCCAATTAATGCACCGGTTTTCACGCGGGCCGGACTGTCGGCCACGGTCACGCTGCGGTGACATAATCGGCCCGCCAACACGCCGGCTTCATTGCCCCACAGTGCCGGGACAAGTTGCACGGACTCAGCAGCAATGCCGGTCTCTAGTTCAGCAAGAAATGCCTGGTACGCTGACCATGAAACAGGTACAGGCAGCGCCGCCGGCCCGGAAACAGTCAGCATTGACCACACCCAGCGACCATATTTATTGGTCAGTTCGGCGCGCAAAGCGGCGTATAAGTTAATTTTGGTACGGCCATCGGCCACGGTAGTGATCGGGATGGTGCAGATAACCCCCTCAACAGAAATCATCTGTTGAGCACTGAGAATTGCAAGCATATCGTCGCCAGCCTCTGCATCAGCCGCCAATAACAGCGCATAGGCTTGCCAGTTCTGACCGCCATTGCGCTGTGCGGCGCGGACGTTCTCACGTAATGCCGTATCAGCATCAGCCAGCACAACGGTGATATCAGATTGTGAATCCAGCGCGATCAAGTCGCCGGGGATTTCAGAATCATCAGCAGCGCTACCGATGAATAAAACGGTACGCTCTACCTCGTTAATCTTGCCCTGGCGCTGGTTAAGCTGGTCTATCGTAACTGTGGGCCATGTCATTTTTTTACCTTCCCCTTAATGTCTTGCGCCCGGACGCCACCGCCGTAATTAATGGCTTGCATCTGACGCGCCAGCATTTTGTTAAATTCATCGTCATTGACTGCCAGCCATTCGCGGCCTGGCAAGGTCACCGTCCAGCTTGCTTTTGCTTTTCGCCCCTCGAGACTATGGATAATGGCCCCGGCTTTGTCCCGGCTCAGTGAATCCATGATTTCACTCACGGACGGGCTGCGCGGTGCAGTCTTTGGAAAAACGGTGTAACCCAAATCAAGTAATCGTTTAGCCTGGCGCAGTGTCGCGCCGGCCTCGCTGCTATTTCGTTTCTTTGCCTGGTCAGCGGTAACGGTGGTAGTAAAGCCTGATTGCTGCATTTTCCCGACCACGCCCGGCGACGTTTTTTTGTTGCCGCGCAAATAAATTTTTGCGGAGTCAGCAGCGGGTAATTCGCTGATTGCCATCATTTTTGGCAATCCCCGCATCATTTTCCCTTTGAAACCGTTCTGGCGTTTAGGCCATTTGACGCCCTCGGCGTTGGCCTGTTGCTTTTGGTGGCGACGGGCAGCAGGCATCACGCCTAATTTCAACAGCCGCCACAGCAGGCGCTTACGCTTATTGGGTGGCAGTTCCAGCGCGGCCAAATCTTTTTTAAGCGCCTCCCATTGGGCGCGGTTCAGCGTAAAGTCAGCTTGCATCACTCTCACCCGCTGGGTGGGTCGGTGCGGTGGCTCCGTTTGCGCCGACAATCCAGCCGGCTGTCGCGGTGTTCACTGTGGGTGCTGCAACGAGGTAACGCTTACCTTTCAACGGGATAATGCCCTCGTCCTCGCTTTCTGCCAGAATGATGTCGTCAGCCAGTTGCACAGTGATAAACAGCGTTGCGTTATCGTTATCTGTCAGTTGCAAAATGACGTCAGGCGGCGGCATTTCATCCCGGTTGTAATGCTCGTTGGCATGTTCAACCAGCCACACCATGACCAAGGCAAATAAGGTGTCCGGGTCATACTGGCGATAGGGCCAGCGTTCCCAGGCTAACGTCGCCTGATATTGTCGTATTGCTATCCGGCGCTGATTTAGCCCCCACGCTTTAGACGCGTGAATAATTTCAATATCTTCCATCCAGGCATCTGCGCCGGTGGTTTTCATCAGACGTTCCGGCAAGTTGCTACTGACAAAATCAAACAACTTATCAAGCTGAGTCATACTAGATGCACCCCCACGCGGCCCCGTCCCTTGATGCCGCGCAATACCACTGCGGCCTCAGCCAGTAATGACGCCCTTGTCTGCGGCGCGTCCTGGTTGGTGTTGTCCTCGCGCCGGCTGACGGCGGCAAATTCGCCCATCAAGTCGGCTTTTGTTCGGGCATAAACCGCTTTTTTATATTGGGCGGTCAGTGCGTTCTCGCCCTCCATCTTTGGGCCGGGTACCGCGCTGGCCGTCATATAGCCCTTACTTTTTTGCTGCGTGGTAAAACTGGCTAACGAGGTGTTAATCTCGGCAACGGCGGCAAGCATGGCTTGCACCACGGTTTTTTCGTTAATCGTGGGCGGTATGCTGCGCTCACGCTGGAACTCATCCAGTGCCAGGTCAGGCCAAAAGCCATCATTGGTTAACGTGGATTTCTGAAAACCGTTATCACCGGGTCGAAACATAAAAACCTCTCGTTATGGGGTGCGGGCTGACAAGTTTCCACGGCCCGTGAGACGCAAAGCGCTACGGCCTCCACTTCGCCCGCCCCGGCTGGCCGGGTGTCGGTACTGCCCCGCGACAACGTCAGGGGGCGGTGTTCACAATTAAAAGGGTCACTCTTCGACTACCGCACCTTTTGGCGGGTCGATGGGGGCATAGACCGGACAGCCTGGGTGACGATCATCTTCAACAGCTTCTAACTCGCTTTCATTGAACCAGGCACTTACCGCCCGGCCGTCTGCGGCCTTATAGAAAATGAAATATTGATTCTCTGATGTTGCGTATTCAGCGCGGCCCCGAACCTCTCCCCATTCATCACTAATGCGGGGTTCAACCAGTTGATTCAATTCAAACTTAAATTTCATTGTTATTACCTTTTGATGGGTCAGAGTCCGCCATTTCAGCGGCTTGCTTTTCCAGGGCGCGAATGCGTGAGGCAATGCGTTTACGCAATGTTTCCACCCCGATTTTTTTATGAAATCCCTCCGCTTGGGCGAGCAATTCATTGGCCCGGATTAAGGTCGGGATATCACTGATCGCGGCGGCAGCGGGTTTACCGTCTTTGTCGCGGATCAGGAACTCGCCAGCGAACTTGAACCATTTGGCGGTGTGCCTTTCGTTTAACCGCCAGTTCTCTCGCACATTGGTAAACGTGCGGGAAAAATACGGTTCAATACTGCGGCCCGCTTGCGCCTCATCTGCGGCCCAATCCAGAATAAAATCAGCCACGAATGACGGAAATTTTGATTTAATTTTGTCCGGTGTTGCCTGGCTTTGAGTAATGGCGATATCGGCCCAATCCAGCGCCTTATCGATATCGCCGGTATCAAACAACCAGACCACGCAATAACCGAATACAGGGTATTGATAGACTTTGCCCGCCTTGAGATAGCGCTCGGCATACGGAAGCCATTTTGGTAACAATTCCCGCGCCTTGAGTTCTATCTTGTCGGCAACGCGCGGCAGAACACCCAGGCGTTTAACGTCCTTTTCCAGGCTCAACAGTTGCAAGTGCAGGCTTTCGTCTGCGCCAGGCTCGGCCTCTTCCGTGGCAGCGCGTTGCACATTCGCCAGGGCTAAAGCCTGCGCCCGAAAACGTAACGGGTTAAACGTCATGGGATTCCCTCCGCTTATACCTGGGTGTTATCCAGATTCGGCGCGCCGTCACCTGATGCGCCGGGGATCAAACCTTCTAACATCGCGGTATTGATATCTTCTTCCGCTTCGATGGTGATAGATGATTCATCAATTGCGCCGTACAGCATTGGATGCCCCAGCGCATAACCAGAGTTACGCCACCACGCATTTTCAAAGCCAAGACGGTCTTGCACATGCTCCGCGCGGCGGTATTGGTGATTACGCTGGTTATAATTGTGCAAGTTTGCCAGGGTGGTAACGGCCATGCGTTTACCTGGCAGGAATGGCGCAACATAGACGCGACGACCGGTGACGGTATTTGCCAGCATTTGGGCGGCAATATTTTCCGTCGGTTTGCCCGCTTCCTGGAACAAACGGAATTGCTCGGCGGCAATCAGGTCTGAACCAATCAACAAGACTAAATCCGGTTCGTTCTGGAACTGGCTTGGGATGGTGGTACTGATTAGCCAGGAGGCCATCGCATCCAGCGTTTTAAAGATACCGTTTGCACCAATGGTCAATTCACCGTCACCGGGATTGATCACGCGCTGGGTAAAGCCCGGAATGCGGTCTTGTTCTGGTGTGGTTGGGTTCGCGTGTAACGTATCGAAATTCTTCGCGATTTGATGCCAACCAATATTGACATCTTCCCCGTTCGGATTCGCCACGCCATCGGTTTCAAGCGCCGCACTGGTACCATTAAACCCAACACGCAAGGTGTCATTAGCAAAAGTACGTAGGGTAAACTCGGCCACTAACTGAATAAATTCATCATCCGTGGTACCTGAATGGATCCAGTTAGACAGTGTTTCCCACGGCAGGCGGGCGCAAGAGTCCGTCGGATATAACTGATAAACGTTGCCAGACAGGCCCACATTCTTAGTGAATCGGCCCTCAATACGGCGACCGGTAAACAGGCCCGGATTACCGACATCAATAACCTGGCCGCGAATTTGGTCAACATCGCGCATGGTAATTAATGGCAAAAACCAATTTTGCTCCATCAACGCTAAGCGCAAGGCAGTTTCTTGCGGCGGGCTAATGCTGAACCGTCCAATGCCGTTGGTGCTGATTGGCAAGGTATTAACATTCGAACCGCTGGCCTCACCAATGCGCCGGGCATAGTTTTGCGTCAGTTCATATAACTTATTCATTGGCATAATGAGTGCTCTCGTTTATTTGTCAGTGCGTTTACCGCAATGGCTATTTAATTCTGTCTGTTCCGGTTTAATTAACCGTAAATCAGAAGTTATAACTCTTACCGCTGGACGCATTAGGGGCGGCGTCGGGTAATTTGGTGGTGACTTGTTCAAGTTTGTTGAATTTTTTATCAGCAGCATTGAGTTTGTTTTTAAGTTTGCTGAATTCACCGCCGGTGACCTCGTCTTTAATTTCGGTAACTTCTTCCTGGACGGTGACCAATTCGGATTTAACTTCGGTCAAAGCTTCCTGAATTTCGGTTACGTCCGTATCATTGGCTTGCAGTTCGGTAATAATGACCGCTTGCTCTTCAATGGTTACCGCTTGTTCGTCGACGACATCCTGTAATTCGGCTACCGCTTCGACAATGGTCTGAATATCTTCATCAGAAAACTTGCGGCTGGAACTGGAAAATAAACGCGATTTTGGTTTTTCCGGTTTTTTATCACTGCCTTTATCGGCAAGGTTAAAAAGACTGCGGAATAATGCTTTCTTTGATTTTGGGTCTTTGGTCGACATATTTAATTCCTCGGTGTCGGCAACATCACTAATCACTAATGCTTCTAGTGCGCCGTAAAGTTTTCCGTTTTTATTTGCACTAAAGCGCATACGCTCCGTGCCGATGCTGGCCGGGGAGCTGGTGACGCCCAAGCCCTCAAGATAGGGTTTTCCGGTACCGCGAAAATTCAGCGTTTCGGTAGGTTCGATTGAGCAAAACAGCATTTGCCCGTTGCGGTTGGCATAGAGCAAATCCATACCGGGACAAAGCCGGGCCTTAAGGCGCATCAAGCCATCTTCTACCTCGGCTTTCAGCTCCTGGACTTCACCGCACGCGCCATACCAGCGTTCATGCTCAGGCCAAAT
This sequence comes from Yersinia sp. 2553 StPb PI, assembly GCF_052217105.1. NCBI lineage: Bacteria > Pseudomonadati > Pseudomonadota > Gammaproteobacteria > Enterobacterales > Yersiniaceae > Yersinia > Yersinia sp. 2553 StPb PI. Next base: position 854,279 of record NZ_JAZGPX010000002.1, read on the forward strand.
CATGGCGGTATAGATTGCGGGGTCGTATGTTTCTGCCATATCGACCAGCCATTCCGCTGAAATTTCCCGACCGTCAACAGTCGCGCCCTCAGTCGCTATGCGAATAAAATTCGTTGTCAGTTGTGAACCGGACATAATTGACCTTTTAATTAATCGGTTTGGCGTGGTGATGGTATTAACTTCATTCAGTATTACGGATTGTTTTTATTATTTCATTTATCAAACTTCTTATTCATTCGTAATAAATATGCATTGCGATTTATTGCGGTATTTAGTTGTCATTTTGAATAAATAAAGCCGCCATAATGAGGCATGACCAGAAAATCCAAATATCCAGAAGAATTAATAGGCGTTGCGCGTTCATTATATTTGAAGCGCTGGACAGCCCAAGAGATAGCCGCCGAGTTAAAACTCAATTCGACGCGGATAGTTTACTATTGGGCGGATAAAGGCGGCTGGCGCAGTCTATTAAGTGAGGAAGATTTAGAATCTGTTATTAACCGCCGTGCGGCTGTATTGGTCGATAAGGCCAATAAAAATGATATTGAGTTAAAAGAACTCGATAAATACATTGATATGCACTGCAAGTTAATTGTCAGCCGTCATAAGCACACTGAAAAAATTCACGCCATGAATTTGGAGGCAGCGGCGTGCGGGATAATCGCAACGGGAGCCGGTGGCACCATTGAGGCGATTGCTAATGAGGGCGACGACAGCAATAAAAAGAAAAGCGGCAAGCGTGGCGGGAAACGAAATAATGTGGCCGGCATTGTGGCGGCTGATTTTGATGAATTTATTGATGGCTTGTATGACTATCAAATCACACTGCGGGAAGCGAAAAAGCACCGTAACCGGATATGGCTGAAATCACGACAAATCGGTGCGACCTGGTACGCCGCATTTGAAGCCCTGGAAGATGCCATTTTAACCGGTAACAATCAGGCGTTCTTGTCGGCCTCTCGCCCTCAGTCGCTTATTTTCCGGCGCTATATCATCAAGTTTGCTTTTGAACTGTTCGGCATTGAATTGACCGGCGACCCTATTGTGTTGAGCAATGGCGCGGAGTTTCACTTCCTGTCAACCAACAGCAACACCGCCCAGGGCTTTTGCGCCAACGTCTATATAGATGAAATTTTCCATCAGCGCGGATTTAGCGAATTAAAAAGAGTGGCCGGCGCGATAGCCACACATACCCATTTACGCCGTACTTACATTTCAACGCCTAGCGCTAAAACGCACCAGGCTTACCCGTTCTGGACGGGTGACGAATGGCGCAAGGGTAAAAAGGCGCGGGAAAACGTCGAATTCCCAACCTTTGCGCAAATGGAAGCCGGGATTATGTGCCCGGATAGCCATTGGCGCTATATCACTACGGTCGAAACCGCTGTTGCCGATATGGAGGAAAAAGCCAAAGTCTATGGCGCTGCGGCCATTCTTATCAACCTGGAAGAGATACGGGAAGAAAACAGCGCAAGCGCCTTTAACCAGTTGTACATGTGCCAGTTTGTCGATACCGGTGATTGTGTATTCCGTTTCGACCAGTTGGAACAATGCCTCACCAGCGTCAGTACCTGGGAAGATCACGACGTCAATGCCATGCGGCCATTTGGTAACCGTGAGGTGTGGGCCGGCTACGACCCTGCCCGCACCGGTGATACAGCTTCGTTTGTTCTGGTCGCACCGCCACAAGTGGACGGGGAGCCGTTCCGGGTACTGCATATCGAAACTTGGCACGGCTTCGCCTTTAAATACCAGGTAGGCCGCATCAAGGAGTACATGGCCCGCTACAACATTACCCATATCGGCATTGATACCACCGGCATTGGCGGGCCGGTGTGCGAAATGGTGCAAGACTTTGCACGACGTGAAGTGACACCGATTCGCTACAGCCAGGAAAGCAAAAACCGCCTGGTCATGAAGATGATCGACGTTGTCGAGCATAAGCGTATCGCCTGGGATATTGAGGATAAAGGTATTGCGGCAAGCTTTATGGCGATTCGCCACACCACCACCAAGAGCGGCGGCGGCATGACATTCGTTGCCGACCGTAGCGCCGACACCGGCCACGCCGACCGATTCTTTGCCATCGCCCATGCGGTGATAAACGAGCCAATCAACAACGAACGCAAGCGGAAATCCGGCTGGGCGGGACGTCTGACAGGAAAAAATAATGAGCAAACGCAAACAGCGCTACAGCGCCAGGCAGCAAAAATCCAATGCGCAAGCCATGCCGGCACGGCGTGGAACATTCAGCATCGTAACGACCGATACCCCCATGCCGATATTGACGCAGGGAACGCAGTATCACGAAATCTGGTACGACTCGACCGCCGACCACTGGCGGCAACCCATCGACCGGCTAGCCCTTGCACAACTTGCCAACATGTGCGGGCAGCATGGCGGGGTTCTGTACGCCCGCAAGAATATGGTGGTCAGCGACTATGCCGGGGGCGGTCTGAGCCTGGGCGAAATGGGCCAGGCGGCTTATGACTTTTTGCTGTTTGGTGATATCGCTATATTGAAAGTGCGTAACGGTTGGGGGGATGTGGTGGATTTGGTGCCGTTGCCGGCGCTGTACGTTCGACGCCGCAAGGATGGGGATTTTTCGGTCTTACAGAAAGGCCCGCCGCTTATTTACCCGGCGCATGATGTGATTTTTTTGCGCCAATACGACCCACAACAGCAGGTTTATGGCTTGCCGGATTATATCGGCGGGATGCATAGCGCCTTACTGAATACGGAAGCCACCATATTCCGGCGTCGCTATTACCATAACGGCGCACATACCGGCGGGATTATCTATACCACCGACCCCAATTTAAGCGACGAAATGGAAGAGGATATCGCGAAAAAAATTGAGGAATCCAAAGGGGTGGGTAACTTCAAAATGATGTTTATCAATATCGCGGACGGTGGCGAAAAAGGGGTGCAATTTATCCCGATTGGTGATGCCGGCGTAAAAGATGAATTCGCCAATATTAAAAGCATCAGCGCACAAGACGTATTGACCGCGCACCGTTTCCCCTCCGGCCTGGCGGGGATAATCCCGACTAACGGGGCGGTGATGGCAAGCCCGGAAACTGCGCGCGATACCTATCGAAAAGATGAGGTGATCCCGCTTCAACGGATGTTTGCCAGTGCGGTGAAGCATGATCCCGAAATCCCGCCCCATTTGCACCTGCAATTTGAGGGGCTAAACAGTGATGGATTGCCACTGACCAAGCCGGCTGATAATGAGATTGTTATCACGCCAGGTGATGGGGCGTAACGTATGAGAAATAAGCGGCGGAAAGTGCTAAAATCATCTCAAGATGGCGGTTTTTCGGGGGATGGTATGGCGACAATCAAGGTTATTTGCACGGCGTGTGGTGCGCGGATGCATAACCGTAAATCAGTATGGCAAGCGCCCCAGCTTGCAAACCTGTATTACACCTGCACAAATGTAGAATGTAGCGAAACGAGTGTTTATGAATTAACCCGCTCGCACACCGTTAGCCCTAGCGGCCTGGGTGATAAGGGGTTAATCAAAGCACTACTGGAAAGGCTACGGCCAGATGAAAAACAGATTGCCCTGGATTGGTTACAAGGTCAGCCAGGATAAGAGAAACCCGCGAAAGCGGGTTTTTTCTCTCTACTATTGTTACCCCTAATTACTTTTTCTGGGTGTCATTCGACTCCGAATGATCCTTCTTGATAGTGAGTTTAAATCCTGATAAATATCATCTTCATTAATTTGCATTCGATGAAGATAACTTCTCATTTTGCTTGCAGTAGTTTCATTAAAAATAAATTTATATATATCACTACCAATTCCATTATCTACCATTACTTTTTCAATACCTTCATTATTACTTCCATGAATTGTAAAACAACCTTTTTGAGCATTAATACGCCTATTGCTTAAAGGGACACGAAATGCGAGGGGGTTGCTTTCGAATTCATTCTCATGGTCATCTGTTAATCTTAGCGGTATTGGTAAATATTTTTCCGCTCTTGTTCCACGGCCCAAGGCAGTAGGTAATGTTCTACGGTTCATAATATTAAATCTATTTATTTCACCTGTCTTCATTGCCCAAACAACGCGCTCTATCTCTTTTCCTTGCTCATCCTTGCTAGGCTCTCCATCTAATGCAAAATATAATGCAATTATCATTGAAGTTGACCAATCTAATAATCTAGTTGGGAAACCATAGTGTTGCATTAAACTGTACAGTTCCCATGGGTTCTCAACTTTTGGATGATAATTTTGGTAGCAATTAATGAAATCTAAAACAGAAGTTGTTTCTATGTTAATTTTAATGTTGGCTCTGACGAACCCAGGGGTAAGACTATAGTTCTTATTTGTTACGCCACGAAACCAGAGTTCTTTCCCTGTGTTTTGTATTTTACTTATATAGTCATCAAATGATTTTACTTCTATTTCCTGAATCAAGGTATTTTCCTTTTAGTTAAAATAGCCACACTAGAAAGGATGGTAATGAATTGAAAATAATTATCAATTGAATAATGTTGATTACGTTACACCCAATCACGATTGGGTCATTGATATTCTACTATATCTCAAATTTTTATCGGTTTTTTGGCCTCTCCCCGTAGTCGGTTGCGCATTTCCCTCCGTTGGGTGAACGATATTTTGTTGAAGTCGCTTAAATCTGGCGGCGGCGTTGTCCGTTTTTTACGCTGTTTTGGGGCTTCGTCGTCGGGGGTGGGGACAGTTATTGCCACGAGTCCGAGGGGCGATACTGCCGCCCCAATGTCAAAATCAAAACCAACGTCAACCCCAACGGCCACAGGAGTGGCCTTGGTTTGGCTGTCGTTGCTATCAGTCTTGCGTACCATCTTCCAGTTATCGCTATGGATACAAACGCGTGAGCGCTCGCCCAGGCTAGGTGACCAGATGCCAAAAATTTTGGTTCCGTATTCGCCATAGTCGTTGGGGGTTTCAGACTCAATGTAAGCGGTACGGATAAGGTGATTTTTGCGGGGTTCCAGAACACCGCCTTGCTTTAGGATGTACGTCGCCATGCAGCCGGCATCCGCTGCGGCTAACACATCATCCATATCTTTATTAGCCAGCACTTTTTTCCATAACCAAACTTTACTTAAGCCGGTTTCGTCCTTGGTTGTGGCTGCTGCTTCCATCTTGATGGCTTTTGCTTCGGCCTTGCGTCGGAGTTGGCCGGCCAACATGCGTAATTCGCGGTAAACCTGGCGGGAGGGAATGCCAAAAAAGCGGAATTGCTGGACGCCGTGAAGAGAAGCCCAGGCAACAGCCCTTTCGGTATCGTCCCCTAATGGCTGGCCGGTTTCTTTACTGACAATGGGTTTACCGGTCTCTTTGTCCAGCCTCCCTTTAATGTTACTGCCGCGCACGTTCTTACCCAGATACTTGGTTAAGTAACTGGTGATAGTGCCTTTGCTTTTGAGCACCGGCTTAACATCAAAACGGGGTTTAATATCCCGCCCTAACTCTTTACGATCTTCACGGATAGCAAAGTCCCGCATTACCTGGGTGATCGCGGCGCGGTCTTGTTTTTCCATGATGCACATTAAATGCCAGTGGACGGTGCCATCATGATGGGGTTCAGCAATACGGACGCCGTACCAACGCAAACCTAGCCGGTTGAGTTTTTTCCTGATGCCTGCGAAAAGGTTGACCAGGTAATCACTGCTTTCCTTGATGGTTTTTGTGCTCCATTTCGGGTTAGGTCTGCCATCTTTAAGCGTGGCGTGATACTTCGACGGGCAGGTGATGGTGTAAAACATCGCCTTATCTCCGCGCATTTCTGCCAGATTTTCTAAGCCTTTACAGGTGGTCATCATTTCGATATAGCGTAGATGCGGATTACTGGCGCTGGCGTTAACCACCTCTTCCATATCCATGACAAAACCGCTGTCATTAACCAGCTCATGAGCACGGATAAACTCAGTAGAACGCCGCCACTGTTCGCGCTGATAAACAAGCGCTTCCTGACTGATGTAAGGAGATGCCTTTTTGTGAACCAACATGACAGCGCGTAATTGCTCCTCCCGCCACTGACAACGTAAGCGCCACAGCCGACCTTTCCACCAAGTCGCACAACGCAAACGAGCTAACGCACCGGGGATCAGGTCGAAAGGTATTTGGCCTCTGCGGCGTATTTTATCGTTGAGAGCATCCCAATTCGGCGGGGTGATTGATAGCTTTCGGGCTTCGTTAGCAACGGCGTGATAAACGCGCAATATCTGGCGAGGGGTGGCATTTTCGGCGGGCAGTGTTGCCATTTGGCTATCGAGCAACATATCCATGTGTGCCGCGGCCATTGTTGCCAGGGTGGTGACCTCTTTTTTATTGAGTTCGGCCAAATGGAGCAGGCCGTCTAATCTCTCACGGCTGGCAATATGGCGTAGTGCGACGGTTTGCTGCTTACCTCGCATGGCGTCCAAGCGTGACAGTGCCGTCTCAATGAAGCGACTCAAAATGGCATTGGCTCGCTCGTCACCGCTTTCCTGACGCAAATAATCAATGCGCCGCTGTAGTGGCTGGTGAATGAATTTAGGTTGGCTGTTGAGATTGGCCTGTGTTTCTAATGCGCGATTATGGCGTTCAGCTTTTTTGGATTCAGCCAGGCGCGCTAAAGTAAACTCGCGTTTCTCTTCCTCTTCTTCAAAGTATTCAATCAGCAACTGGCGTTTTGCTATGGCTTTGCGCTCGTCGTCAGTCAGTGAGGACACGAAGAGGGCGACAACGGCGGCTTGTCTTGCTTTTTCTGCCTCTGTTGCTGCCTTCCGCTCTTTGCTATAGGCGGCAAGTATTTGCCCTAGAGGGGTGACTTTTGGCGGCGGTTCAATATCCAGGCGCGGGTTTATGGCGGTGCTGGGATTGTTATTCCAAGAGTAAACCCCGGCAAACGTTTTATCGTTTCCGGGGTGTGATGGGGCAGGCTGAAATCTACTGCGCTTGTCGGTCATTGGCGTAGCGAACTGCCAGGCGTGGGCGTTCGTCGCGTCCGGTAATGTGTAATTTTGTAGACGCTAGCGACGGGGATTTCCATTTTTTCGGCAATGAGCCTGGGTTTTATACCTTCGTCGTAAAGTGCGCGGCATAGCTCCACATCATGATCGCTGAATTTGGCGTTGCGATTACACTCGCCGACAATTGAAGGGTTTACCCCCTCCACAAATGCCTTTTGCTGCACTGCCTTGGGTGACCGCCCCAAGCGATCGGCGATGTCCCGATATCGGGTTGTTTTGACGGCATCACGCAGATAGGCCACTTCACCCGGCGACCAAAGTTCACAGCGGCATGAAGTCAGGCCATTAAGAAATGCCTTTCGTCTTACCGCCGGCACTGACCGACCCAAGTTATTGGCGATGTCCCGATAAGGGGTTGTTGTGATGGCCTCACTCAGATAAGCCAGTTCAGCCGGTGACCAGAGTTCGCGGTAACGTGATGGAGTAGTCATAACGCCCCCTTAAAATGGAATTTCATCGGATGGATCAAAAAATGAAAGCATGACTAATTTCGGGGAAACAAAATCGCATTGAGTAATATCTGAAATTTCTACTACAATCTTGCGGCCTGTATATTCATCAGTCCCACCATCCCATTCAGCCAAAAGTAAATAATCCCCAATCGCAAAGTTGCGGTCATTGGTTCGTAATTCAGCTTTCTTCTTTCCCTCAATAACAGCTTGGAAATATTCAGGCAGAGTTTTTAATTGATGGGTTTTAGGTGTTAGCGAATATCCAGCCGCTTCCTGAAATGCCAGCGCTGTTCGTTGTGCTTCTTTGCGTTCTGATTCTGTTTTATGTATTGCCTGAATGGCTAATAGCGTAGTTTTATCATGGCCTTCTTTACATATATCTTTACCTGCATCCGTACCCATAATTGCAAATATTAAAGAATCCCATTTAGGCTCGAATGATGAATTGAACCCCTCCAAATGTTGAACACGCGCTCGTAACTTGATTGCCTCGCTATTAAGACGGTCGATTTCAAGACCGGCAGCAACTAAATGCTTTCTGACGTGTGCTCTCAATGCGATTGCATGAATACCATCGAGCGCAGCAAGGGGAATGAGACTACTAGCCGCACAAGTCAGCCCCTTAATTGCATTGGTAGTATTAATATGAGTAGCCATTATTTAGCCTCTTTATTTTCAGTAGATGAATTAGCAACGGATTTAACTTCTGATATCCAACGGGATAGCTCTTTAAATACTTCTTCTTTAGAAAAAACGGATTGATTTAATTTAGTTAATTTGTTTTCTAATCGCTCAAGTAGTAACAGGCGTTCAGAAAGGCGAGCACTATTAAAATGCGCTACCAGTTCTATATCGTTTAACTCTTGTGTTAATTTTATCGGTGCAACACTCATTCTTATTACTCCGCCCTTAGATAATGGGAATCCCGACGCAGTAAAGCGCCTGTAAATTTCAGGTGTTTATTTAATTACTTTTATTATCCAGCAATGGATCACAATCTATATAGGTGATCCGTTCCGGTAATAAACTGGTCGATGCCCTCCATCTATTCAGTGCATCAACTAAATTTCTCTGCTCTTGCGGTAGCAGCTCCTTAAACTCTAATCCGTGCCTTGCTTTCGGAATGTCTGCAAGGTAATAAATGGCACCTTTCATTTTTGGGTCCGTCTCGCCCATTTCATTAATCAGTGCCGGTATAGCTCCCTGGTGTTTTTTGCTGGGGAGCAAAGACCAAATTTCAGCAACATGCTGTAGGCCGTGCTGCCGTTCTTTTAATGTCAGCGGAACGGCGCGGGCCTCCTCGGTATTTGCCATACATCCCCCTACGCAAATATTCCCATCAGACGCGCCCACCAACGGGGTTTAGCCCTGGGCTTTGTCATAAACGGGGTACGACAACCTTTAATAAACTGCACTTCACTGGCCTTTGGCTGAAAGTCACGACCGTCCGGTGTTTCAATCCAGCCGCACTGGTGGCGACGGTGAGTAACTTGCTGGCCGTTCCGTAGCATTGCAGCCAGTGACGGGCATTGGTTAGCGGTCATTAAGTGATCTCCATCAAATGAATAGTTGCCGGGGTACTGCATCGCGCCCGGCGCGCGTTTTTTTGTGGTACTGTTTTTGCGCCGGTTACTACTGTGAGAGGGAACCCCGGCGCAATACCTACCAACCACAAAAAGGAAGTTGTTATGTCTACAGAACTACAAAACCAGGCATTAGAAGAAGCGAATAAGAAAATCAGACAGTTAGAAATTCAATCCGCAATCCATCAAGCCCTAATTATGAACATCTTGGGACACATGAGCTTAGAAGATTTAAACGGAATACCGTCATATATCGCTCCTACTGACAGCGAAACAGACAAGCAAATTAAGCAGGGCACCCTAGCTATGATTAGAAAGGCTGCGGAATTTGCAGAAATTAAAGCCGGCTAATTAACTTCACCGTCTTTGATGTTAATGACGATAGTGCGGTCTAAAGACTGACCGTACTTTGCTTTTAGCTTTTCATTGATATTATTCTTAGCCTCAGCGCGTATAGTCTCTCTCTCTTGGAACGATAAGCCCGAAAGAGCCAACCGGATTTCATCACTCGATAAGCCATTTGTTGAGCCGAAAAATAGCTGTCCTTTAGGGTTATCATTTTCATAGACATTACATACGAACATGACGTTATCACCAGTAAGGCCCACATCCCCAGACGTGCACTCTTCACTTAATATCCCCAACCTAAATGAGGGGGCGGGTGCAGAGGTATCAATAAAGATATTTTTAAATTCGACTTTACCGCCTAGCTCTTCTATTTTTCTTGCAATGTCCTCTTTCATTTCGTCGCCGAAATCGGATTCGTTGGCGTAAAGAATAAACCCAGCGTGTGCGCCATTGTGATAATAGCGGCGGCGGAAAATGGTTTCCTCGGTGTTAAGCATTACCCCGCCCGTGATCTGTTTATCTTCGACGGTACTTTCTGGCTTTGCTGATTCTTGCGGTGGATAGATTGTTACTGCATCAATAACAGTACCGCTTTTTAATGCTGGAATAAGGGCGGCGGCAATGTCGTCAATTTCTGCGAACGTGCGTATAGGGTCGCCATTAAGGAGTTTAATTATTGAGCCGGGAGCGTCGGGAAATACTGACTCAACACTTTCAGTATTAAGAATAAAGTATTTGTCGTCTTTCTTTATTTTGACAAAATTAGACATATTTAAATCCTCTCTGGTTAATAAGAATAAAACCCTTTCGCAAATCTGTTATTTGAGGGAGGGCTTTATCCCCTCAATACTTCATTAAATGGTTCGGGCGGTACCTTGCATGATTTAAAGCCACGAACGGCATCCCTTAATATTGGATACACCGTGTCGTCACCCTCACCAGTGGTCACCGCCAGCGTTGTTAGCATGTCCAAGTTTGCAATGGTATTTGCGGTAATGACTCGGCAACCACGGATAAAGCTGAAATTACCGATAAGGCCCTGATTAAGCCTTATGCGGGAAGCCTCCATTTGGAAGTGATGGTTTTGCAGCACGATATTGGCGAGTTGCAGAATCAGTGATTTCTTCATAGTGAATTCCTCATTTTATACAACCGGTCAATGTAATCCGTGGCCTGCGCCTGTGCGTCAAACTTGCCGTAAGACTCATCACCCTGGCGAACGTGGTAACGGGTGATCGGGTTTCTTTTATTGCGCTTCAACTTGGTAATTGAAAACCCACGGTAAGCACTGGTGTGATCGCTGATAACAGTCAGTGCGTACATTGGGCCGCGAGGCAATGAGGAAATCATGACGGCTCACCCAACCCCAACCACATCAGCCAACCGTCACGGATCTCTTTCGGACGACTCTCGAAAGCTAGTTTCATGCCGCTGTTCCAGGCTGGCAGGTAAACCCATTGCTCACCTCGTGCATCTGGGTTTTCTGGATTACGCATTTCGATGATGGGTAATTTGTTCTTGGCAATCATGCCTTTTACCGCCTCGGGCGATTTGCCAATCAAGCGGGCAAACTCGGGGTAGGGCAACGCATCAGTCGCCCTTACGATCTCTTTGCTCATCTGTTAATCTCTCCTATTGGGGTAATCAAGCGCTTATAGTGTCTTGCAGTTGCTTATGGTGATATCGGTGATTCCGATACTCAATATATTACTACGATTTGCAAACTATCATGCATTGGGAGATTTATGTCAATAGACATTGCAGAAAAATTAAAGCTGATGAGGGAGTCCGAGAGACTTAACAGAAAGCAATTCAGTGAGTTAACTGAGGTTCCGTACAGCTCCTTATCAAGTTATGAAACCCGCTCAAAGGGAATGAGTGCAGAGGCTATTATGAAAATATTAAATCACCCACGATTTATGAAATACACAATGTGGTTTATGACTGACCATGTAGCCCCAGAGGCCGGTCAAATTGCGCCGGCTCTCTCTCTTAATGGGCCAGACGCAACAATCTCTACCCGCTCAGAAACGAAAATTGGCTAGATATTTTTTACCTGTGGGTGGAATGCCTATGGGAAGAGGTTGAGCAGTACATCGGAGGGTTATCTTATGTCGATTAAGAAATTCGATGATGGTCAGTATGTTGTGGATATTAGACCGGCTGGCCGCAATGGAAAGCGGATCAGAAGGACGTTTAGTAAAAAGCATGAAGCAGTAGCGTTTGAAAAGTATGTGACTGTCAATTATCACGAAAAAGAGTGGTTATCTAAGCCTGCCGATAAACGCCCCCTCTCTGAACTGGCAAAGTTGTGGTGGCTTTATCACGGTCAGAACATGGATTATGGGAAAAAGTACAAAGTCCAACTGGCTAAGGTCATAAGGATAATGTCTGACCCTTGTGCTTTTCAGATTGATAAAAGTGCCATAGCTAAATACCGTGCGACGCGGCTAGCTGAGGGCGTAAAGGCTACCAGTGTAAATAGGGATTTGGCGGTTTTGAGTGGGATGTTTACAGCGCTGATTAAAGCGGGAATGTACCACTCCGTGCATCCACTGATGGGGATCAGCAAATTAAAGCCGAAGCAGACTGCGAGAGCGTTCCTGTCTCAAAGCGAAATTGAGTGGTTACTTAGCTACTTAGATGGTGACAATAGGCGCATTGCTATCTTGTGCCTAAGTACAGGGGCGCGATGGGGTGAGGCGGTAAGATTAAGAGCTGAACATATTATTGGTAACCGGATAACGTTTGTTGAGACGAAGAACGGTAAGCAACGAACGGTTCCTATATCGAATGAGGTATTCGACGATCTGACAGCCAGAAAATCAGGCTTGTTGTTTAGAGATGCTGAGTACAATGCATTTTGTTCGCAACTAAAATCAGTGAAGTCAGACCTACCACACGGCCAGGCAACACATGTTTTGCGCCACACCTTTGCGACTCATTTTATGATGAACGGTGGAAATATCATCACATTGCAACGGATACTTGGTCACTCAACTATTCAGCAAACAATGGTGTACGCGCATTTCTCCCCCGACTATTTGCAAGACGCTATTTCGTTCAATCCATTAAAGGGGAAAACATCGGTTTAGTGTCCACACTTTGTCCACACATGGGTATCTTAAAGGTACTTTGAGTGGCTAACAGTGCTAGTTAAGTCCTTGATCCCCTGCGCTGCGCCAGTGGTGCGGGGGATTAAAAAAACACCGTCTGGTGCCTTTTTACGTTATATTGAATAAGTGATTTACATATTTTTTGAAGCAATAGTTATTTATCTATTGGTGCTGTGATCATAATGATGATAGCGGTCGGTGCTTATATTATCTTTGCGAGATGGATAAAGCCTGACCAACAAACAGTCGTCACGTTTATTGACCCGGCACTGTTTCTGCTGCCGTTTTGAGTTCGTAATATTACGAGCGCCTTTCAATGGAAGCCACTATGCCGTTTCGTCGTTTCAGACTGAATAAATTCCTGTCCCGGCTAAGTTTTTCTTTCATGGTATTATTCTTATTTCTGTTGTTAGGGGCGGCAGTGATTTATGCGCAAACCAAAGCCAATATGCATCAGGATGCTGAAGCTAAGTTATTACAAGGTAGGGCTCGATTCGAGCAGATATTTAATAATTTGCAGCATGCGGCGCTTCAGGTAGAAACCGGATTAGGCAAACCTTGCATGCAAGTTGTTCAAAATCTGCGGGATCAAGTTGTCATTATACCGGATGTGCGTTCAGTCTCTTTAGCTAAGGGGACGACCATCTATTGTTCCTCGATATATGGCCCACTTTCCACGCCGTTTGATCTAGATGTGTTCGTTGATGGTCAACTGGAGCTAATGCAGGGGAATGATGTCACTCCAGATCGTGCTTTGATGGTGTATCGGCTGGCGCGAGGTGATTACAGCATACTGGTTGCGGTCGATGGCTATTATCTGCGCAGCATCCTTAACTTATTAAGTGGTGATATACAGTTGTATCTGAGAGTGGGTGATAAATGGATGGATGCGGTGGGTATGGTACATCCAGGCCACCCCCCCGAGGGAAGCGAACCGTTATATCTGGCCTCAGACAAGTTTGCTTATTCATTAAATACGACGCTCTCTAACCAGCAATATTTGGCCTATGCCTGGCAATATAATCAAGGTAGCCTGATATTTTTCATCTTAATGAGCATCGGTTCAGCCGCGCTGGTTTTCTGGTTATCGGGTAGGGCGGCATCACCCACACAGGTATTAAAACAGGCGTTAGAAAACAACGAGTTTGTTGCTTATATGCAGCCGATAGTATCAGGCAAAGAGCAATGCTGGGTGGGTTGTGAAGTTCTAATGCGTTGGCAGCATCCTGTTAATGGTTTAATTCAGCCGAATAAATTTATTCCGATGGCCGAGGACAGTGAACTTATTGTTCCGATGACTCGCGCTATCATGCAGCAAGTTAGTACCACTTTTGCACCTTACGTAAATCAGTTACCGGAAGGTTTTCACTTTGGTTTTAATATCAGTGCTAACCATTGCCGTGATCTGAGTCTGGTAGATGATTGCCGCCGTTTTATTCAGGCCTTTGGTGGTAATAAAATCAATATCACATTGGAATTAACCGAACGGAAATTAATCGTTGCCGATGAGATTACTGACCGATTATTTGCCGAGTTGCATGCTTTGGGGGTATTTATTGCTATCGACGATTTTGGTACCGGGCATTCAAGTCTGACTTATTTGCAGAACTTTAAAGTGGATTTTCTGAAAATTGACCAAAGTTTTGTTGGCATGATTGGTTCCGATGCATTGTCGAGCCACATTGTCGGGAATGTTATCGATCTCGCGACCCGACTGGGGTTGCAGACCATTGCAGAGGGAGTCGAAAACGACACTCAAATGCGCTATTTACAGGCCCATAACGTCGACTATCTGCAAGGCTATATGTATGGGCGGCCCATGCCGATGAGCGAATTTGCCAAATATATGTTCCATTAAGACTCATATTCTGACATTTGAAACAAAATAAAAAGGGTGCATATGCACCCTTTTTACGGTAGGTCATTGATGCCTAATCACAGCACAGCAACGATAGCTTCACACAGCGGAGCCATGTTATCAGGTGTCATACCTGCAACGTTTACTCGGCCAGAGTTGACAGCATAAACAGCAAACTCATTGCGTAGGCGCAGAACCTGCTCTTTAGTCAGGCCACTGAATGAAAACATCCCATTCTGGTTAATGATAAAGCTGAAGTCCTGCTTCGCACCTTTTTCCTGCAATGTATTCACAAACAACTGACGCATACGATGAATGCGCTGGCGCATATCGGTCAGTTCTTGTTCCCAAATGGCGCGCAATGTCGCGTTGCTCAGGATGGTGGCAACCACTGACGCCCCATGGGCTGGTGGGTTGGAATAGTTAGCACGGATAACGGCTTTAACCTGGCTGAAGGCGATATCGGCCACGTCGCTGCTAGCGGCAACAATGGTGCAAGCCCCGACACGCTCATTATACAAACCAAAGTTTTTCGAATAAGAGCTACAAACGATCAGTTCCTGATGTTTAGCAGCGAAAATACGCAGCCCCTGAGCATCTTCCTCCAAACCTTTGGCAAAACCTTGGTAGGCGAAGTCAAACAGTGGCAGCCAACCTTTGGCAACTGACAGCTCAGCTAATTGGCTCCATTGGGCTTCGGTTGGGTCGATACCGGTAGGGTTATGGCAGCAGCCATGGAATAGCACTACGTCGCCAGCCTGAGCTTCTGAGAGGCTTTTTAATAGCCCATCGAAGTCCAGTGAATGGTTCGCAGCGTCATAATAGGCATACTCAACCACTTCAAGCCCGGCAGCGGCGAAGATATTTTTATGGTTCGGCCAGCTAGGATTACTGACCCAGACACGTTTAGCGCTGGTCTGATGGGCGATAAAATCAGCAGCAATACGTAACCCACCGGTACCACCTGGGGTTTGAGCGGTACGCGCACGCTTATCGGCAATAATAGCGCTGTCGGCACCGAACAACAGTTTTTGCGTGCAACTGGCGAAAACCGGCAGGCCATCAATACCCAGATAGTTTTTAGTAACTTCGTTTTCCAGCAAATACTGCTCAGCTTTCTTCACGCTGGTCAGCACCGGCGTTTTACCGGTTTCGTCTTTGTAGACACCAATCCCCAGATTGATTTTATGAGGGCGGTCATCCGCGCGGAAAATATCGGTCAGGCCCAAAATCGGGTCAGCAGGTGCAGCAGTGATTTTTTCAAACATGTCAGAGGCTTCCATGGCTTAGCGTTAAGCAAACAGAACTATCAGGGTAGCGCCAGTTGCAGTCTTTGCCAACCGTTTGCGATAAAAAGAAATGAATGTTGTGAGGCGGGGGAATTCAGGGTGAAAAATCGGCAAAATAGTGCATTCGACAGCGTAATATCCCTCTATTGGCTAAGGATAAAAACAAAAAGACAGAGCCGAAGCCCTGTCTTTTTTCAACTTATGTCAGCAGATAAACTGCGTGATTAAGTTTAACTTAGAACTGGTATACCAAGCCAACACCAACAACGTCATCAGTCATCAGATTGTTAGCACGGGTGAAGTTGTCTTCGTCCAGCAAGTTGATTTTGTAATCAACATAGGTGGTCATGTTTTTGTTGAATGCGTAGTAGGTACCAACAGAAACATATTTCAACAGGTCATGGTTGTCATCAGTGTTGTTGTTCAGATCCTTACCTTTGGACTGAACATAACCCAGTGACGGACGCAGACCGAAGTCGAACTGGTACTGTGCAGTGATTTCGATGTCACGAGTCTTGTTAGCAACAGAATCGTCACCGAATGGAGTCATGTTCTGAGTTTCAGCATACATTACAGCCAAGTATACGTTGTTAGCGTCGTATTTAGCACCAACGTTCCATGCTTGAGCTTTATCGCCTTCAGCAAATGTTTGGTTAGACAGGTGAGCATCTTTCTGCAGAGTAGTACGGTTAGCAGAAGAGAAACCAGCACCGAAGTTTACGCCGTAACCGATATCATAAGTAGAAGAGATACCGAAGCCGTCACCGTTTTGAGTGGTCAGCAAGCCATCACGGCCACTTTCGTTTTTGCCTTGATATTGCAGAGCAAAGTTCAGGCCATCAACCAGACCGAAGAAGTTGGTGTTACGGTAAGTGGCCAGACCAGTAGAACGGCCAGTCATGTAGTTGTCAGAGGCGGAGATTGAATCACCACCGAACACTGGCAGCATGTCAGTCCATGCGTTGACGTCATAGATTACGCCGTAGTTACGGCCGTAGTCGAATGAACCGAACTCAGCAAATTTCAGACCAGCAAAGCCCAGACGGGTTTTGTTGCCTTTGCCTTCTTGAGCTTCAGCATTGTTAGCCTGAATGTTATATTCCCACTGGCCGTAACCGGTCAGTTGGTCAGTAATTTGGGTTTCACCTTTGAAGCCGAAACGAACATAAGATTCGTCGCCGTCTTGACCCTTGGCATCAGAGAACTGGTGACGCGCATCAACTTTACCGTACAGATCAAGTTTGTTGCCGTCTTTGTTGTAGATTTCTGCTGCATTAGCTGCGCCAGCTACTAACAATGCTGGGATTACTACTGCAAGAATATTGCGCTTCATCATTATTATTACCCTCATTGGTGTTATTCGGACACCTGCCACTGCCGCCAATAATTTTTTTGGAACTATTGTTGAGAGTTTGGTGTCGTCTGTGTCTGAACGCAGTGTTCCATTCACAGACCTGATAATCCACACCGAAAATGCTACCAATTACCTGAATGTGTTTCATTGAGATACTATGTGTTACTAAATGTAAATACTGGGGAACTTTGTGACTTAGATCGAACTTTAAAAAATGACAAAAGCCAGCTGAGCTGGCTTTTATTTATACAAATAAACATTTTTTTTCGAAATGACGAACTTAGAAGCTGGCATTTCTCGGCGTGCGTGGGAATGGGATGACATCCCGAACGTTTTGCACCCCTGTTACATAGGAGATCAATCGTTCAAATCCAAGGCCAAATCCTGAATGCGGTACCGTACCGTAGCGACGCAGATCACGATACCACCAATAATCTTCTTTATTGAGGCCCATCTCTTCCAGACGTGCGTCCAACACATCTAAGCGCTCTTCACGTTGTGAACCCCCGATGATTTCACCAATTCCCGGCGCTAATACATCCATCGCTGCAACGGTTTTGCCATCTTCGTTCATCCGCATATAGAAAGCTTTAATGTCTTTCGGGTAGTTTTTAACCACTACCGGTGCCTTAAAGTGTTTCTCAGCCAAATAACGCTCATGTTCAGAAGACAAATCTATGCCCCATGACACGTCATTTTCAAATTTCTGGCCCGATGCTAGCAAAATCTCGATAGCGTCGGTGTAATCAACCTGAGCAAAATCAGAGGTGACAAAACGTTGTAGGCGATCTACCGCGTCTTTATCTACCCGCTCAGCAAAGAACTTCATGTCATCAGCACGTTCATTGAGCACAGCCTGGAAAACATATTTCAGCATTTTCTCGGCTAATGCGGCGACGTCATCTAAAGAAGCAAATGCGACTTCAGGTTCAACCATCCAGAACTCCGCCAAATGACGGCTAGTGTTGGAGTTTTCTGCCCGGAAAGTGGGGCCGAAAGTGTAAACTTTGGACAATGCACTGGCGTAGGTTTCTCCATTCAACTGACCGGATACCGTCAGGAATGCTTCTTTACCGAAGAAATCCTCGCTGAAATCGACAGCTCCAGTATCCGTGCGTGGCAAGTTTTCCAGATCCAGCGTCGACACACGGAACATTTCACCAGCACCTTCGGTGTCTGAAGCGGTGATCAGTGGGGTAGAAACCCAGAAGTAGCCGTTTTCATCGAAGAAACGGTGAATTGCCTGCGCTAAGGTGTGGCGGACACGGGCAACAGCACCAATCAGGTTTGTACGTGGGCGTAAGTGAGCCACTTCGCGCAAGTATTCGATGCTGTGACGTTTTGCCGCCATCGGATAGGTATCGGGATCATCAACCCAGCCGACCACTTTGATAGCAGTTGCCTGAATTTCAAAGCTCTGGCCTTCACCTGGTGATGCCACCACTGTTCCAGTGACTTCTACTGAGCAGCCGGTAGTCAGATGCAGTACTTCATCCTGATAATTAGGCAAAGCATTATTCACGACGGCCTGTAACGGGTCAAAGCAGGAACCGTCATAAACGGCAACGAAGGAGATACCCGCTTTAGAATCTCTCCGGGTACGCACCCAACCGCGTACGGTGACTTCACTGTCAACCGCAGCACGGCCTTGCAGTACGTCGACTACAGGCACTACGCTCATAGATTTCTCTCTTTAATAGTTTTGATATAGAAATAGTTAACAACCCAACCAAATGGGGATGTTGCTATGTTACTTGCGGCAGTGCAGGACACAAGTAGAAATCACCAGATCAGTGCAACATTTCTGTCGTTATCCTTAATAAAGGCGGCACAAATCAGAGCTGGGTTTAATTGGGAAGTGGTTGTGAGGGGAAAACGGCTAAGTGAAGTGGCTCGCCGGGCTATATTAACGCCCCGACGAACCCTCATTATGCAGGCCGATACTAACTGGCCTTTTTGACTAACGGCAGGGCGAATGCTTCGCGTAACTCATCAACAAAAGCCGGGTCCTGACAGATAGTTTTACCCGGACTATCCGAGAGCTTTGCGACCGGCTTGTTGTTGCATTCAACCAGTTTAATGACAATGTTGAGCGGTTTAACGCCGGGAATATCACAAGTTAAACGGGTACCGATACCGAACACCAATTTAATTCGTTGATAGAAATGGCGATAGAGTGACAACGCTTTTTCCAGATCTAAATTATCTGAGAACACCAATGTTTTACTCATTGGGTCAATACCCAGCTTTTCATAATGGGCGATAGCTTTTTCACCCCATTCTACCGGGTCACCTGAGTCATGGCGCAATCCTTGATAGCGATTGGCGAATGTCTCATCAAAATCGCGCAAGAAGGCATCCATGGTAATACAGTCAGTCAGTCAGTGCGACACCAAGTTGATTTGGGTACTCATCTAACCAGACTTGAAGTGCCACGCGCTGACTATTGGCCAGTATCGGACTTATCTGCTGATGAGCCTGGAACCATTCATGGGCTTGAGTACCGACCGGAGCTAATGCCAGGTTGCGGGCTAAATCATAGTTGCTGGTACCTACAATATAGGGGAACTCATCTTTTAAGCTGCTGACAATAGCATGCTGTATATCGCGTGAAAAACGGCGACGGGTGCCAAAATCCATTAGCTTGAAATGACTAATATCGATATCCGCGCTGAGAATCTTAAACTGCTGAAGTTTGTTGCGCAGTTGCGTGACGGCCTCGGCTGTTGTGACACCGACTGACCGGCGCCGATGAACGATTTCACTGATCACCGCCAGCAAAGGGACTTCCCATAAAATCGTTTCGCACCATAAACCGGCAATCCGAATATCTAATTTACCGTCATTATTGGATACGGTGACCTGCTCAGGGTTAAAACGAAAATCCCGCAACCAATTGAGGTAATCATCTTGAAAGAAGGGTAACCCCGAGAGGTAGGTAAACTCATCATCGGTTAACGCTAATTGTTTCATTAGCGCTATCTGATGGCGGATTTCATCGGCATATTCGCCCAGCAACTCATCACCACGGCAGCGGAATTCAGCGGCAACGGTAATATGGCGATAGCGATGGAACACGGCTTGTTGCATATGGAGCTTATAAGCATCCGTATCAAGCAGTGAAGTCAAAATCGGTGAGGCGTCTTGGGTCATGGCGCTATACAGCATCCTCGTAGGAGCATTTTCCGCAGTCAGCATATACCCTTGGTACTTGAAGTTGTCAGGGCTGCTTCGTTCACTCACCCGAATGACCTACTTATGTAAGCTCATCGTAATGCGTTCACTGGCCGCCGACCGGCAACACCAATTACTTTGGACATAATCTATAAAGTCGCAGGAGTATACCGGTATTATCCTGTTATTGAAGTCTCATCACACCATAAATGCTAATCACAGGTCTAGGATTAAACGTGCCATTATCAGTGAAACGGTTATTTTCTTTAGTGGTGTTGGCCCTGAAGGTCAGATTTTTAACTGTTTAGCGAATAAAGGATAAATTGACTTATAAAATATAGGGTTATTAAATTGCACTACCGAGCAACAAAAGGTAAATCTTTGTTTCCTGTTAGTTATCAGAGGTCACCTTGGCAGCCTGGTGCGGGTATTTCCCCATCATTGAGATATCACAATCAACGCAGAGCAATGTGGGGAAATAGCAAACATCATACTATATGTTTAGACATCGACTTAGATAAGTACGATCAGGGAAGATGGCCGTAGGGTAGACCCGATCCCGCTTGATTGCGGATATGGTCGGTGAATTCTTGGCTAAGCGCTACAACATCATAGGCATAGGGTGGGACCCAGCCGATATCAGCGTCAAACCCACAATTGTTGAGTTCAGCAAGGATATGGTTAAAAGTCGAGCTGTCATCATTAACTTTATCGCCGCCATTAAACGCCTTCATTACCCGACATTCAGCCGTAAGGTCATTAACCAAAAATATATTTTTCTCTGATAAAATACTAGACTGATAACCCAAGCCATAGCTGTATTCGTAGGGATATATAGGATCTGATTTATCTTGCTCAAATAAATTATTATAGAGATGTATGCTGCCGAAACGAACTCGCGGAGTACGCTGGATTATCCGCGTAAAGTAATTATTAAAGAATGTAACGTGCATGGTTCCTGCATCTTGCTCAGCATTACTATCGCTATGACCAATCAAAATAGTTTTGTCATGTAATTCAAAACGGCAGTGAGAAATCGTGACATAGTCAGAGCCGCGTTTAATATCTAACGCGCCATCATGCTGAACAAACTTCCAGCAATCCTTCTCGGTGTATTGATCAATCGTAAAACGGCCATCACTAAACGTGACATGGTCGATCCAGACATGGTGTGAATTAATGATATTTAAACCATCCCATTCAGCATTCCACCCATCACCTTCTTCAAACTGGGGATCGACATCTACTGGGTTCTCAATATAGATGTTATGAACGATAACATTACTGGCATCTTGGATAATGATTGAACCTTCGATAAATTTCGCATTCTCGGTGACACCAATTAACGTGGTATTGGCATTGAGATAAACAATACCACGCTGTTTCTGGTCTGCTTGGTCCTGATAAGGAAGACCTTCACTCACATCAATCAGACCATATACTTGAATTATCTTCGGCCGCTCTCCTGATTCCGATAATGCCCGTCTAAGTTCTGATACCGAAAAAACCAGATAAATATCATCACTGGTGGCTTCGCTGCCTCCGGTAGTTCCTCCGGCTTCAGCGGCCCAGCCTCCGACAGGAGAAATGTTTCTTGCAGCTTGATGAATGACACGTGAATTGATTCTGCTGGTCATAATAACTCCTTTTACATTTGAATATCTTAACAATCCTCCATTGAAATAGAACATAATTTTATTTTAAATAAAACGACGTCTCTATTGTTTTTGTTAAATCGATAATATGTATTATGAAGTGTTGAATCTTCAGTGTGTTGAGCTTATTTTTTATTGTTATATGGAATGGATGGCTATTTTGCGTTAAAGAAAACGATGAGTTAGGGGGGCAACGACAAAAAGATCTGAATCTATGTTCAATCTTATTAATGTATGAAGGCCAATGTGCATGATGTCGGGTTTCGTCTGATGGTATTGGCATATTTTGCTGTCAGAAATGACGATACCGAGCAAATCAACGGATATTTTGCTCACCAAATGCAAGAAGGAAAATGAGCTGCGAGGCGGCTCGAAAAAAGCACATTCAATGCGTTATCTGCCGTAATAGCACTCGCTCTCACCTAGGTTTTTTTTACAATTGTGATACATTAAAAAGCTATCTGAGTCTAAGGCTAATGGGCTGACAGCAATGTTCTGGTCGCCGTGATACTGGCCTTATACGACTATTAATACAGACCTGATAATCATATTCACTGATGACGTCAAAAGGGTTCCTATGACACAACAGCCGCAAGCTAAATACCGTCACGATTATAAATCGCCGGATTACACCATTACCGATATCGATTTGGACTTCGCACTGGATGCGCAAAAAACGACGGTAACGGCGGTCAGTAAAGTAAAACGTCAGGTAGCAGATGTGACGCCGTTGATTCTAAATGGTGAGGATCTCACGCTCGTCAGTATCAGTGTTGATGGGCAAGTTTGGCCTCATTATCAGCTACAGGATAACTCGCTGGTCATTGAGCAATTACCCGCACATTTCACACTGACAATCGTCAATGATATTCATCCTGCGACCAACAGTGCACTTGAGGGATTATATCTTTCCGGTGACGCGCTGTGCACCCAGTGTGAAGCTGAAGGTTTCCGCCATATTACTTACTATTTAGACCGTCCTGATGTTTTGGCCCGTTTTACGACCCGCATCGTGGCTGACAAATCTCGTTATCCTTATTTGCTTTCCAATGGTAACCCTGTGGGGCAGGGGACACTGGAAGATGGTCGTCATTGGATAAAATGGCAAGATCCATTCCCTAAGCCTTGTTATCTGTTTGCTCTGGTTGCCGGTGATTTTGATGTCTTGCGCGATAAGTTCATTACCCGCTCCGGGCGTGAAGTCGCATTAGAGCTTTTTGTTGACCGGGGTAATTTAGATCGTGCCGACTGGGCGATGACGTCGTTGAAGAACTCCATGAAATGGGATGAGACTCGTTTTGGTCTGGAATACGATCTCGACATCTATATGATTGTCGCGGTTGATTTCTTCAATATGGGTGCGATGGAAAATAAAGGCCTGAATGTATTCAACTCTAAATATGTTCTGGCAAAAGCTGAAACAGCAACAGATAAAGATTATCTGAACATTGAAGCGGTTATCGGACATGAATATTTTCATAATTGGACAGGTAATCGAGTCACGTGCCGTGATTGGTTCCAGTTAAGCCTGAAAGAGGGCTTGACGGTATTCCGTGATCAAGAGTTCAGCTCTGATTTAGGTTCACGTTCAGTTAATCGAATTGAGAACGTACGCGTAATGCGTGCCGCACAGTTTGCCGAAGATGCCAGCCCAATGGCCCATGCTATTCGACCAGACAAAGTTATCGAGATGAACAACTTTTACACCCTTACCGTGTATGAGAAGGGTTCAGAAGTTATCCGCATGATGCATACCCTACTGGGTGAACAACAATTCCAGGCCGGTATGCAGCTCTATTTTGAACGCCATGATGGTAGTGCCGCAACGTGCGATGATTTTGTACAAGCAATGGAAGATGCATCGAATGTCGATCTCTCTTTATTCCGTCGCTGGTATAGCCAGTCCGGCACTCCGATTCTGACCATTCGTGATGACTATGATGCTGAGAAGCAGCAGTACCATCTGCACGTCAGCCAGAAAACCTTACCAACCGCTGACCAGCCGGAAAAACTGCCGCTGCATATTCCATTAGATATTGAACTATATGACAGTAACGGTAATGTGATTGCGCTACAGAAAAACGGCTTGCCCGTCCATCATGTCCTGAATGTGACGGAGTCTGAGCAGACATTTACCTTTGATAATGTTGAACATACGCCGATCCCCTCTTTGCTGCGCGAATTCTCCGCCCCAGTCAAACTGGATTATACCTACAGTGATCAGCAGCTCACTTTCCTGATGCAGCATGCGCGTAATGAATTCTCTCGTTGGGATGCTGCCCAGAGCTTGCTGGCAACCTATATCAAACTTAATGTTGCCAAGTATCAGCAGAAACAGCCGCTGAGTTTACCCACTCACGTTGCGGATGCTTTCCGGGCAGTATTACTCGATGAAAATCTTGATCCGGCTCTGGCAGCGCAGATCTTGACCTTACCGTCAGAAAATGAAATAGCAGAGCTGTTTACTACCATTGATCCGCTGGCGATCAGTGCGGTTCATGAGGCTATTACTCGTTGTTTGGCTCAGGCATTGTCTGATGAACTGTTAGCCGTATATGTTGCGAATATGACACCTGTGTATCGTATTGAACACAGTGATATTGCCAAGCGTGCATTGCGTAATACCTGCCTGAATTATCTGGCTTTTGCTGATGAAGATTTTGCTAACAAGCTGGTCTCGTCACAATACCACCAGGCGGATAATATGACTGATTCGCTGGCCGCATTAGCGGCGGCAGTCTCTGCACAATTACCTTGCCGTGATGAGTTGCTTACAGCCTTCGATATGCGTTGGAATCATGATGGTTTGGTTATGGATAAATGGTTTGCACTGCAAGCGACGAGTCCGGCGGCTGATGTTTTGACACAGGTGCGGGCTTTGCTTAAGCATCCGGCATTCAGTTTGAGCAATCCAAATCGCACTCGTGCGTTAGTCGGTAGTTTTGCTTCGGGTAATCCGGCGGCATTCCATGCCAGCGATGGCAGTGGTTATCAATTCCTAGTCGAAATTCTCAGTGATTTGAATACCCGTAACCCGCAGGTGGCTGCACGGCTGATTGAGCCGTTGATTCGCTTGAAACGTTATGATGCTGGCCGTCAGGCTCTAATGCGCCAGGCGCTGGAGCAACTTAAAACGCTAGATAATCTGTCCGGTGATTTATACGAGAAGATAACTAAAGCACTGGCCGCATAATGGCTGAATCAGCCAATAGCGCTGCCCACTAACGTTACCTTCACAGCACAGAGGGCAGCAATGCCCTCTTTTTTATGGTTCTTGACCTACAAATAGTTAACACCTTGTTATCAATATAGTTAAACAAAGAGATTCTTTGCGTGGCTTTACTGAGCAATCGTTTACTTTCCTGATAGATAAATTTACCATTCCCGCGTCTATCCATAGGTTGAAAGCCGGTCAGGAGATCACATGTACTACCCACTCGTCAAAAAAGCACTATTTCAGCTTGATCCAGAACGTGCCCATGAATTCACTTTCCGGCAGTTAAAACGTGTTACTGGCACACCACTCGAATTCCTGGTTCGCCAGTCGGTACCAACCAAACCAGTGAGCTGTATGGGATTGTCATTCAAAAATCCATTAGGTTTGGCGGCGGGGCTGGATAAAGACGGTGAGTGTATTGATGCGCTGGGCGCGATGGGGTTCGGTTTTATCGAAGTGGGTACGGTGACACCCCGGCCACAGTCAGGTAATGATAAGCCAAGGTTGTTTAGGATCGTTGAGGCTGAAGGCTTGATCAACCGGATGGGATTTAATAATCACGGAGTTGATAACTTAATTGAAAATGTCAAAAAATCACATTTTGGCGGAATATTAGGTATTAATATCGGGAAAAATAAAGACACCCCGGTAGAGCAAGGTAAAGAAGATTACTTGATTTGTATGGATAAAATTTATCCTTACGCGGGATATATTGCGATTAATATCTCCTCACCTAATACCCCAGGGTTACGATCTTTGCAGTATGGTGAAGCGTTAGATGATTTGTTGGCAGCAATTAAAAATAAACAAACTGAATTACATCAGCGCCATCATAAATATGTTCCTGTGGCAGTAAAGATCGCGCCGGATCTTACCGAGGAAGAGTTGATCCAAATAGCTGACAGTTTAGTTCGCCATAATATAGATGGCGTTATTGCCACTAATACAACGTTAGATCGCTCTCTCATTCAGGGATTAAATTATTGCGAACAAGCCGGTGGTTTAAGTGGCCGACCATTACAATTACGCAGCACGGAAGTCATTCGTCGCTTATCACAAGAGCTGCAAGGGCGTCTGCCAATTATCGGGGTAGGTGGAATTGATTCGGTTACTGCCGCTCGCGAAAAAATGGCGGCAGGTGCTTCATTGATTCAAATTTATTCCGGCTTTATCTTCCGTGGGCCTGGTTTGATTAAGAATATCATCACTCATATCTAATTATTTAACTTCATTACTGGCCGGGGGGTTTATTTCTTCCTCCGGCTCGTCTATATTTTACTCCGGTAGATTAAATATACAGCGAAAGCCCTATACCTAAATAATGTGAGTTGCAGGTAGCCGGTAATCGAATAACAAAGTGGTCGTGAACTGATTTGAACGCGACTTATAGTGGTCTCGTAGAGGCGAGCTCCATGGATGGGCTGAGTAACGAGAGCCGCCAACGCACATGCTGTTTGAAGTATGATGCGGATATATGAAATTAATCCCATTTGATGGGCGAAGAACTCAGTTATTGAGTCAATGATGTTAGCAGCATGGCGGGAAGGAAAAATATGCGAATTAAACCAGATGATAAATGGCGTTGGTATTTTGATACCGAACACGACCGACTGATGTTGGATTTAGCTAATGGTATGATATTTCGCTCGCGTTTCCCGTCTAAAATGCTAACCCCAGATGCTTTCGATGAATCCGCATTCTGTGTCGACGATGCCGCTCTCTATTTTGAATTCGAAGATCAATGTCGCCAAATTAAATTGAGCCATGAACAACGTTCAGAATTAGTGTTAAATGCATTGGTCGCATTTCGTTTCCTAAAACCACTAATGCCCAAAAGTTGGTATTTTGTACAATACCCTAAAGCGCTGATGCCAAAAAATGGTGAGTTGGCGTTAGTTAAAGTATTGGATAGTGGTGAAGATGTTCGCTTGTTAGTGGTTGAGTCGGGTGATTCGGCAAGTTTGTGTTTATTAGCACAATCACAAGTGGTATTAGCTGGACGGCAGATGGTATTAGGTGATGCCATTAAGATAATGAATGACCGTTTGTTGCCCCTTATCATTGCAGAGGTTTATACCGCCCCAGCTTTCGACCGAGCGGTATAATTCCCCTTCATACCGCAGTAAAGTGGTTAGCTGCGTGCAGAGAGTAAGTTTATCGGGATTATCTTATTTACCGCTGAGGGTAATATCCCCTGTGGGAATACAGCTACAACAAAGAATAGTTCCGTCGTTGCCAATGGCACTCTGTTTTAAAGGTGCAACATCGCCATTCACTAATGTAATTCTACAACTGCCACATATCCCAGCCCGGCATGAATAAGGAATGCGGATATTTTGTTGTTCCAATTGTTCCAGCAATACCTGCTGATTATTACCATTAAAGCGAATGCCGTTATATTCAATCGATACCGCTTTGGATTGATCAAGTGGTGCCGCCAGGCTTTCAACTATGGCACCTGCACTGTATGGCCGAGGTGGTTTGGTTGACAGAATTTCTACTTCATCACCTATCCGAATAATACCGCTGTTCCTGGCCACCATATTCTGGCCAAAATCGATATCGCCATTTTCCGCAGTTCGGAATGTCTGTAGTGTTCGTAATGGCTCACCGGTTGGGTGTTTCCGCCCGCGTTCTACGCTGACGGTGGTTAATACACAACGGCTGCATGGCTTAACCAAATCAAAGGTGATATCTCCAACGCGAATCACCTGCCAACTGTCTTCGGCAAATGCACTGGCACCGGTTACGACTAAATTCGGGCGAAACTGTTCTAATTTAATACTGCCAGGGCAGCGTTGCTGTAGTTCTTTAAATGATGCTTCGTTAACGAGCAGGTAAGGGAAGCCATCAGCAAAAGACAGTGGAATCTCTGGCATCGGCTTCACCCTGCGGGTTAACTGTGCACCGAGCCAGCGTAATTGCACTTCACGCTGAAAATAGCCACTGAGCCAGTTGTTGATGGTCTCAGGGGCAATTAGCGCCGTAAAATGATTTCCCCAGACTTCCGTCGGTTCAGCATTGGCTAAAAAATCATTAAAGCGGATACTGGCACTCTCGCCATCGGGCGCCGTGAGATATAAACCGTCCGGCATTAATGCCGGGGTGAACAACACCATCTGCGGATTTTGGCGCGCAGTAATAAAAGTGCCATCCGGTTCGGTAATCATAAATACGCGGTCAAAGGCCAGCCCACTGCTGCTGACTTGAGCATGAGAAAGCTGCAAGCCGCGCATGGATTTCACCGGATGAACGTAGAGTCGGGAGAGGGTAATCACCATTGCCTCCGTGCGAGTATTAAATAAGAAGGAGCAACTTTATGACAAGCTGCTGGGATTAGCTATAATGCGCAACAATTTTCTTTTTGGTGATAGTGCGATATGAACTCTCTGTTTGCCAGCACGGCGCGTGGACTGGAAGAACTGTTAAAAAGCGAACTCGAAGCGCTGGGCGCTCACGACTGTAAAATAGTACAGGGTGGGGTACATTTTCAGGGTGACGATCGACTCATGTACCAAAGCCTGCTGTGGAGCCGCCTGGCTTCGCGCATCTTGTTACCGCTTAACGAATTTAAAGTTTACAGCGATTTGGACTTGTACCTCGGGGTGCAGGCGATCGACTGGCCGTCAATTTTTGGTGTGGATAAAACCTTTGCTGTGCACTTTAGCGGCGTGAATGATGAAATCCGCAACAGCCAGTACGGTGCATTGAAAGTAAAAGATGCCATTGTTGACAGCTTTACCCGTAAGTTGGAGCAGCGCCCAACGGTTGCCAAGCAGCAACCGGATATTCGGGTGAATGTTTTCCTACAACGGGATATGGCCAGTGTGGCATTGGATCTCAGTGGTGAAGGGCTGCATCAGCGCGGCTACCGTGATCTGACCGGTCAGGCTCCCCTGAAAGAAAACCTGGCAGCGGCAATTATCCAGCGTTCTGGCTGGCAGTCAGGTACACCGATGGTCGATCCGATGTGTGGTTCCGGTACATTGCTGATTGAAGCGGCAATGATAGCCTCTGATCGCGCCCCTGGTTTGCATCGCGCCCATTGGGGCTTTACCGCCTGGAGTGCCTTCAACGAAGTGCTATGGCGTGAATTGACCACCGAGGCGCAAGTGCGTGCCCGCAATGGTTTGCAGGAAACCACTTCTCGCTTCTTCGGTTCAGACATCGACAGACGAGTTATCGAAATGGCGCGTGCTAATGCCCGCCGCGCTGGGGTATCAGAGCTGATTAGCTTCAATGCCAATGATGTCAGTAAGTTAGTGAACCCCCTGCCGGAAGGGCCGGTAGGCACGGTTATCAGTAACCCGCCTTACGGTGAGCGGTTGGAAAGCGAGCCGGCATTGATTGCATTGCATAATATGCTCGGTCGCATCATGAAATCGGCATTTGGTGGCTGGCGTTTATCGCTGTTCAGTGCATCACCGGAATTGCTGAGTTGCCTGCAACTGCGGGCGGAACGTGAATTTAAAGCGAAAAATGGCCCGCTGGATTGCGTGCAGAAAAACTATCAGTTAGCGGCGAATCCACAGGGTGCTGCGGGTGTTCAGGTGGCAGAAGATTATGCCAACCGTCTACGTAAAAACGTGAAAAAGCTGGATAAGTGGGCCAAACAGCAGGGTATCGAATGCTACCGTCTGTATGATGCCGATTTGCCTGATTATAATGTGGCCGTCGATCGTTACGGCAGCAAAGTGGTGGTACAGGAATATGCGCCGCCGAAAACGATTGATGCGCAAAAGGCCCGCCAGCGCTTATTTGATGTGATTAATGCCACCCTTGCGGTACTGGATCTCCCATCCAATCAATTGGTATTAAAAACCCGTGAGCGCCAGAAGGGCAAAAACCAATACGAAAAGCTGGCACAAAAAGGTGAATTCCTGCTGGTGAGTGAATATAACGCCAAGCTATGGGTTAACCTGACCGATTACCTCGATACCGGTCTGTTCCTTGATCACCGTATCGCTCGCCAGATGCTAGGTAAAATGAGCCAGGGTAAAGACTTCCTTAACCTGTTTGCCTATACCGGTACGGCCAGTGTTCATGCCGGCTTGGGTGGTGCGCGCAGTACCACGACGGTTGATATGTCGCGTACCTATCTGGAGTGGGCCGAGAAGAATTTGCGGGTGAATGGCTTAACTGGCCAACAACACCGCTTGATTCAGGCTGATTGCCTTTCATGGCTCAGTAACACCGATGAGCAGTTCGATGTGATCTTCATTGATCCACCGACTTTCTCCAACTCCAAGCGTATGGAGACCACCTTTGATGTTCAGCGCGATCACTTAGTGCTGATGAAAGAACTTAAACGGTTACTGCGCCGTAAGGGAACAATCATGTTCTCGAACAATAAGCGCGGTTTCCAGATGGATTTGGACGGGATAAAGGCGTTAGGGCTGGAAGCGAAAGAGATAACAGCTCAGACACAATCAGAAGACTTTGCCCGTAATCGTCAAATCCACAACTGTTGGCTGGTCACCCACAGCCACGAGGAAAAGTAGAAACTATGTCGTTAATTAGCATGTCCGGTGCCTGGCTGTCGTTCAGCGATGCACCTTTATTGGATAATACTGAATTGCATATTGAGGCAAACGAGCGCGTTTGTCTGGTGGGCCGTAATGGCGCAGGTAAATCCACCTTATTGAAAATTTTGAGCAAAGAAGTCGTACTGGATGATGGCCGCATCATTTATGAGCAAGATTTGATTGTGGCGCGTCTGCAACAAGACCCGCCACGCAATGTGGCCGGTACCGTGTTTGACTTTGTGGCTGAAGGCGTGCAAGAACAGGCTGAACATTTAAAAGCCTACCACGCAAGCTTGCATCAGGTTGAGTTAGACCCAAGTGAGAAGAACCTCAATCGTCTGGCGGCATTGCAGGAGATTCTGGACCATCAAGGTTTGTGGCAATTAGACAGCCGCATTCAGGAAGTGCTGGTTCAACTTGGTTTATCTGCTGATGCCGAACTTTCATCACTGTCAGGTGGTTGGTTGCGTAAAGCAGCACTAGGCCGTGCGCTGGTAAGCTCGCCGAAAGTGCTGCTGCTGGATGAACCGACCAACCATTTGGACATCGAAACCATTAATTGGCTGGAAGGCTTCCTGAAAGAATTCCAGGGCAGCATCGTGTTTATCTCTCATGACCGTTCCTTTATCCGCGCGATGGCGACCCGTATTGTCGACCTTGATCGTGGCAAATTGGTGTCATGGCCAGGGAATTACGAACTGTATCTTGCCAGCAAAGAAGAAGCACTGCGGGTTGAAGAGCTGCAAAACGCTGAATTTGACCGCAAACTGGCGCAGGAAGAAGTGTGGATACGCCAAGGTATCAAAGCGCGCCGCACCCGTAACGAGGGCCGTGTGCGCGCGCTGAAAGCGCTGCGCATGGAGCGTTCTGAACGCCGTGAAGTGATGGGCACAGCCAAGATGCAAGTCGAAGAGACTGTGCGTTCAGGCAAAATTGTCTTTGATCTGGAGAATGTTAACTATCAGATTGATGGCAAAGTATTAGTGAAAGATTTTACCGCACAAGTACAGCGTGGCGATAAAATCGCGCTGGTGGGCCCAAATGGTTGCGGTAAAACGACATTACTGAAACTGATGCTCGGTCAGCTTAAAGCGGACAGCGGCAAAGTACATTGTGGCACCAAGTTGGAAGTGGCTTATTTTGACCAGCATCGGGCAGAACTTGATCCCGAACGTACGGTGATGGATAACCTGGCAGAAGGTAAGCAAGAAGTGATGGTAAATGGCCGCTCGCGCCATGTCCTCGGTTACCTGCAAGACTTCTTGTTCCACCCTAAACGCGCAATGACACCGGTGAAAGCGCTGTCTGGTGGTGAGCGTAATCGCCTGTTATTGGCTAAATTATTCCTTAAGCCTAGCAACTTGCTGATTCTCGATGAACCGACCAACGATCTGGATGTGGAAACACTGGAGTTGTTGGAAGAGA
The DNA here is from genome assembly GCF_052217105.1 of Yersinia sp. 2553 StPb PI. Classification (NCBI taxonomy): domain Bacteria; kingdom Pseudomonadati; phylum Pseudomonadota; class Gammaproteobacteria; order Enterobacterales; family Yersiniaceae; genus Yersinia; species Yersinia sp. 2553 StPb PI. The sequence continues at coordinate 886,289 of NZ_JAZGPX010000002.1, forward strand.
TGGTTGATAGCTATCAGGGCACAGTGCTGTTGGTAAGCCATGACCGTCAATTCGTTGATAACTCAGTGACTGAATGTTGGATCTTTGAAGGTAATGGCCAGATCAATAGTTTTGTTGGCGGCTATTATGACGCGCATCAGCAACGTGCTGAGGCAAAACCTATCCGTCAGGTAGCGGCTAAAGTTGAAGAAACCAAAACTGCGACACCGGTTAAGAGTAATGCTCCCGCCGCTAAGCGCCCGGGTAAGTTGAGCTATAACTTACAACGTGAGTTGGATCAGTTACCGCAACAGCTAGAAAAACTGGAAAATGAAATCAGTGAGTTACAGGCTGAAGTTGGTCACGCAGATTTTTTCTCCCGCCCGCATGAAGAGACACAACAGGTCTTGAAAGCATTAGCTGATGCTGAACAGGCGTTAGAAGTAGCATTTGGTCGTTGGGAAGAGCTGGAAGCTCAGAAAAACGGTTAAAAATGTGTAACCGCCGTTCTACCAGATGACGTGCAATACGATATTATGTCTATTGTTATAGTAAGTCTCTTGATAGAACGGTGTTCAACAATACCCAATAGATTTCAACGTGCAGGAAGGTAGCTTGCAGCGGCCTGATAGAGGCGAGAACCATGGATGGCGGAGTAACGGAACAGCCAACCATCTGCATGTTGAAAGATGAAGGGATATACAGGCCAGCCGTAAGGACATAGATATTGTATTCTGTTATTGAGCCTAAACACGGCGGGCAGTCAGGGAATGTCATCCTGTGCCGGCAGTGCGACATGTCAGTGGCCTTACCCTCCCTGCCTTATGGCACTAAAGCGGTATGTCCGCGTTGCAAAACCACACTGACTACCAGGTGGGATGAGCCACGCAAGCGCCCTGTGGGGTACGCGGTTAGCGCATTATTTATGCTATTACTGGCTAATATGTTTCCGTTCGTCAACATGCGTGTGGCCGGGATCACCAGCGAAATTACCTTACTCCAAATACCCAGAGTCATGGTGTCAGATAACTATGCCAGCATGGCAACGTTATTTATGGTACTGGTTCAGTTGATACCGGCATTCTGTATGGTAGCCATCATCCTGCTTTGCCTGCGGGTGCGGATGCCAGCCCACTTGAAAGCCGCAATAGCGAAAGCGTTATTCCAATTTAAAAGCTGGTGCATGGTTGAGATCTTCCTCGCCGGTGTGCTGGTGAGCTTTGTCAAACTGATGGCGTATGGCGACATCGGTATTGGCAGCAGTTTTATCCCCTATTGCCTATTTTGTGTATTACAAGTCCGCGCCTTCCAATGTGTCGATCGTCATTGGATGTGGCAGGATATTGCCCCGGCTCCTGAACTGAAGCTCCCGTTGGTTGCGGGCCGTACTGGTTTGCGTCAGGGGTTGCGATCCTGTTCTTGTTGTACCGCAATTTTGCCGCAATCCCAGGTGCAATGCCCGCGCTGCCATACTCATGGCTATGTTCGTCGTCGCCATAGCTTGCAGTGGACAATGGCCCTATTGATCACCTCGATTCTGCTCTATATTCCGGCTAATTTGATGCCGATTATGATTACCGAAAGTCTGGGGAGTCAAATGGGTTCTACCATTATGGCGGGGGTCATTTTCTTGTGGAGCGAAGGTTCTTATCCGGTGGCGATGGTGATTTTTATCGCCAGTATCATGGTGCCATCGTTAAAAATGTTAGCGATTGCCTGGCTGTGTTGGGATGCAAAAGGTAAAGGTAATAGCGATACTGAACGGATGCATTTCATCTATGAAATCGTGGAATTTGTTGGCCGTTGGTCAATGATCGATGTCTTTGTTATTGCTGTGCTCTCTTCATTAGTCCGTATTGGGCAACTGATGAGTATTTATCCAGCGATTGGTGCACTGCTATTTGCCATGGTAGTGGTTCTGACAATGTTTGCTGCATTAACCTTTGATCCTCGTTTAACCTGGGATCGAATCAGTGAATCAACCCAAAAGGAGCCGCAAGGTGACGGACAATAATCCCAGCCAGAATGTGGCGGAAATTGAAAAAATCAAGCGATGGTCGCCGGTGTGGATCATCCCGATTGTCACTGTGCTGATTGGCGCATGGATTTTGTTTTATCATTTCAGCCACCAGGGGCCACAGGTGGTATTGACCACACTGAATGCCGAAGGTATTGAAGCAGGTAAAACAAAAATAAAAAGTCGTAGTGTGGATGTCGGTATCGTAGAGCAGGTCACGCTGAGTGAGGATCTGAACCATGTTATCGTGCAGGCACGGCTCAGCTCAGGCATGAATACCCTGTTACATGGCGATACCGTCTTCTGGGTGGTGAAGCCGCAGATTGGCCGTGAGGGTGTATCTGGCCTGGGAACACTACTTTCCGGTGCTTACATTGAGCTGCAACCGGGTAGCAAAGGTAAATCATTAAGTGAATTCACCTTATTGGATTCCCCACCGCTGGCCTCACCTGATGCTAAAGGGGTGCGTATCATTCTGGACAGCGAACAGGCTGGGCAGTTGAATGCTGGCGACCCGGTATTGTTCCGTGGCTACCGGGTCGGATCGGTAGAAACCAGCACCTTCGATGCCAAGTCACGCTTAATGCGTTATCAGTTATTTATTGGTGCGCCTTATGACAGTCTGGTCACCAGTAATGTCCGTTTCTGGAAGGACAGTGGTGTAGCGGTCGATCTATCATCACAAGGAATGCGAGTTGAAATGGCATCGCTGGCAACCCTTTTCAGTGGTGGCGTAAGTTTCGATGTGCCTGATGGTTTGGATCTGGGCAAACCGGTCACGGCAGATAAAGCTGAATTCAAACTGTTTGATAATCGCAGCAGCATTCAAAATTCTCTGTTCACTGAACATGAAGATTTCTTGTTGTTCTTCTCCGACTCTGTACGTGGTTTGCAGTCTGGTGCGCCGGTAGAGTTCCGTGGTATTCGTGTGGGTACTGTGGCCGATGTGCCGTTCTTCACCGAAGGTATGAGGCAGCGAGTTGATAATGATTTCCGTATTCCGGTGCTTATTCGCATTGAGCCAGGCCGTTTCCGCGATGATTTAGGCTCGGATACCAACTTTGCGCAAATATTGAAAACAGCCAAAGAACGCGGGCTACGTGCCTCATTGAAATCAGGTAACTTGCTGACGGGGGCGCTGTTTATTGATCTGGATTTCTACCCAGATGCCAAACCGTGGAAAGGGCCGTTGGAAGTGGCGGGCTATCCATTGCTGCCCACAGTCAGTGGTGGTTTAGCGCAAATTCAGCAGAAATTGATGCAAACACTGGATAAGATTAATAGTCTACCTCTGGATCCAATGGTGAATGAAGTCACGAAGACACTGGCTGAAAGTCAGAAAACGATGCGTGAAACTCAGAAAACCTTGGCGGCATTGACTGCAATCACCTCAAGCCCGGCGATGCAGGATCTCCCCAAAGATCTGCAAAAAACCCTGAATGAGTTGAATCGCAGCATGAAAGGCTTCCAGCCAGGTTCACCGGCCTACAACAAGATGGTGGGTGATATGCAACGGTTAGATCAGGTCTTGCGTGAATTACAGCCAGTATTGCGTACGCTGAATGAGAAGAGTAACGCGCTGGTATTTGAAGCGGCAGGAAGTCAGGATCCTCAGCCTAAGAAGGCCAAAAAATGATGAAATGGATGGCAGTTCTCGCAGCGCTGTTACTTAGCGCTTGCAGTAGCGAACCCGGCAAAACCTACTATCAGTTACCGGCACTCAGCGCACCTGCTACGGTCAGTAGTAGTGTTGCTTCAAGGCAATTATGGATTGAACATGTTGGTGTTGCTGATTATCTGGCTGCGACGGGAGTGGTATACCAAACCAATGATGTACAGTATGTCATTGCCAGCAACAACTTGTGGGCCAGTCCACTGGATCAACAGTTGCAGCAAACCTTGGTAACCAATCTGAGTAATGCGCTGCCGGGTTGGTTGGTCTCTTCACAACCACTGGATAGCGATCAGGATGTCCTCAATGTGACTGTAACCGGCTTCCATGGCCGCTATGATGGTCGCGCCGTCATTCGTGGTGTGTGGATACTGAAACATCAGGGACAGTTGATTAAGCAGCCATTCGATCTCGAGCTTAAACAGAGTGAAGACGGCTACGATGCTCTGATCCGAACCTTGGCGCAGGGCTGGCAGCAGGAAGCCAAGGTTATTGCTGCTCAGTTACAAAACGTTAAGTAATATTTTGTTCTAATTTAGTCTAATATCAGTCAAACCCTCTTTCGTTGCTAATGAAAAATTACTGCGAAAGAGGGTTTTTTGTTTAATATCAATATATTGCTTTCAGTTATCCCAAATCAATTACTTAGCAAATTCAGCGGACATAGCTCACAAATATGACATTGGCGTGAATTTTGCGCATTGCTTTTCTGTTTCCTAAGGTCTATCACTTAATTGTGACTGCACATAAAGTGGTCACTGTTTTCTTTCCACCAGACCGAAAGATGAGGGAAACGAGGCATGAAGAGACAGAAAAGAGATCGCCTGGAAAGGGCGTTGTCACGCGGGTATCAAGCAGGTATTTCAGGGCGTTCAAGGGAAATTTGTCCCTATCAAGCTTTAGACGCCAGATCGCATTGGTTAGGAGGTTGGCGACAAGCCATGGAGGACAGGGCTGTGACCGCTTAAGCGGCTCTCTGTCAGACTAAGGGATCACCTCCGCTTTATGCGCATATTGCGGAGGTTTTCATTTTTACTCTTCGTACTTGGTGCCGCAGCGTTGTTGGCTGCATTCGCTCACCCGAATCATTGACTAGTGTCAACTCATCGGGATTCACTCATTTGCCGCCTAGCTGCAACACCAATTACTTTGAGTAATACAGGTGGTACTTGTCGCTGCAGCATTGTTGGCTGCATTCGCTCACCCGAATCATTGACTAGTGTCAACTCATCGGGATTCACTCATTTGCCGCCTAGCTGCAACACCAATTACTTTGAGTAATACAGGTGGTACTTGTCGCTGCAGCATTGTTGGCTGCATTCACTCACCCGAATCATTGACTAGTGTCCAACTCATCGGGATTCACTCATTTGCCGCCTAGCTGCAACACCAATTACTTTGAGTAATACCGGTGGTACTTGTCGCTGCAGCATTGTTGTCTGAATTCGCTCACCCGAATCATTGACTGGCGTCAACTCATCGAGGTCTGACCAAATTATTCAGCCCAGCGTTTTAGCAAGATACTCGCGTTAACCCCGCCAAAACCGAAGCCATTTGACAGTGCATAGGTTATCTCATGGGGGAGAGCTTTACCTGCCACAATATTCAACCCCTTGGCCGCGGCATCCAGATTCTCCAAATTCAGAGTGGCAGGCACGATTTGATCACGCAGTGCCAGTACCGTGAAGATGGTTTCCAATCCGCCAGCCGCCCCCAGCAAATGCCCGGTGGCTGACTTGGTTGAGGTAATGGCTAAGGTATTACCTTCACCAAATAAGTGTTTAATCGCATTGATTTCGCCAAGATCCCCCACCGGAGTTGAGGTTGCATGCGCATTAAGATGCTGAACTTGTTCTGGCTTAATTTTAGCCTGACGCAATGCGATCTTCATTGCGCGATATGCGCCATCACCATCTTCAGCTCCAGAGGTCATATGGTAGGCATCAGCACTGGTACCGTAGCCGACAATCTCAGCTAACGGTTGTGCGCCACGGGCGAGAGCATGTTCCAATTCTTCAATAATCAGTAAACCGGCACCTTCCCCCATCACAAAACCATCGCGAGCACTGTCGAAGGGACGGGAGGCTTTCTCAGGTGTGCTATTAAAACCGGTTGATAGAGCACGAGCTGCAGCAAAACCAGCCAAACTGACCTTATCAATCGCGGCTTCAGCGCCACCACATAAGGCAACATCCGCTTCATCGTTGCGGATCATCCGCACCGCATCACCAATAGCTTGCACTCCCGCCGCACAAGCGGTGACGGGCGCGCCAATTGGCCCTTTAAAATGATGTTTAATAGAAACATGACCCGCAGCCAAATTCACCAAAAATGAAGGTATTGTGAAAGGGGAGAGGCGTTTTGGCCCGCGAGTGTCGGTGGTGCGTACGGCATGGGCAATTGCAGGGAAACCGCCAATACCAGAACCAATCACGGTAGCGGTACGTTCCTGTTTTTCTACATCGTCAGCATGCCAGTCGGCTTGGGTAATAGCTTCATCTGCCGCCGCCATCGCAAACGCAATGAAACGATCCATTTTCTTCTGATCTTTTGGCGCAACAGCTTTATCAGGATCAAAGCCTGCTTCTGAGTCTGCATCAAGTGTAGGCACTTGCCCACCAATCTTAGCTGACAAATCACCGACAATCTCATCCGGCAGAATACGGATGCCGGATTGCCCTGCCAGCAAACGTTGCCAAACAGTTTCGCTACCACAGCCTAACGGGGAAACCACACCCATACCTGTAATTACTACACGGCGCGTATTCATTGTTTTTCCTTTTGAGACTTAATTGAGTGAGACTGTTACCTGGTATCTATTGACTGTTTGCCATGCATCAGTGCCAACCGTTTATTAATTATATCGCTCTTGACGGAGCCTGCCGCAAGAGTGACATCTTGTGCACAAATAGGTTGCCCGGTATTTCTGTCCAGTAAGATAGTTTCTACCGGATTACCCGTACGGCGATCTGCGAGAACTACCGCAGGACCAAGTGGTGCAAAATGCTGATTACCCCACTGGAATAGTGCCGCCATCACTGGGAAAAAATCATTGCCACGCTCAGTCAGTAAATACTCATAGCGGGCAGGACGCGGATTATAGAGCCGCTTTTCAAGGATTCCACTTTCCACCAGATACTTTAGGCGGCGGGTGAGGATAGTGGGTGATAGCTGCAAACTTTGCTGAAATTCATCAAACCGCGTTAACCCCTGAAAGGCATCGCGGATGATTAATATGCTCCACCATTCGCCGACGCGTTCAAGAGAGCGGGCAACCGGGCAAGGCATGTCTTCAAGGCGGGTTCTTTGCATTCCATTCCTCACATCATTATTGTGGCTTTGGCTGAGCGTGGGCTGAAAATTAACATTCAACAGGTGACTACATTTATTGTAGTCACTTGGGTTAAAAAAAATGCCTCGTGGCATCATTATTATGGTGCAGGGGAGTAACTGCCCCTGCACAGGGATAACAGATATTAGAAAGTATTGGTGTCTTTAAACAGACCGACTTTCAAGTCGGTGGCAGTGTAAATCACTTTGCCATCAACCAAAACTTCACCGTCCGCGACACCCATAATTAATTTACGCATAATAACGCGTTTAAAATTAATACGATATGTTACTTTCTTGGCTTCAGGCAGTACCTGACCGGTGAATTTAACTTCACCGACACCCAGCGCGCGGCCTTTGCCTTCGCCACCTAGCCAGCCAAGATAGAACCCAACCAATTGCCACATAGCATCAAGGCCCAAGCAGCCTGGCATTACAGGATCACCGATAAAGTGGCAACCGAAGAACCATAGATCTGGATTGATATCCAGTTCCGCTTCCACATAACCTTTGCCATAGGTACCGCCGTCTTCTGTCATCTTGACGACACGGTCCATCATTAACATATTGCCTGCTGGCAATGGTGGTCCGCCAGCGCCAAACAGTTCGCCACGGCCTGATGCTTCAAGGTCTTCTTTTGTATAGGATTCGCGTTTATCTACCATGTTCTCAGTAAGCCTTATTTTAGTGAAGTGCGCAGAATAGCGTACACCTGTACGCTGAGCAAGTCCGATCAGCCCTGGTTGAACCAGTTTAGCCAGCGTAATGGCCAAGGCCAACGGTGTCTGTCCTGCGGATTAACCTGTGAGATTCGCTCTTGAATTATACCTAACAGGCTTGGTTGCTGCTCGTCGGCATACACCATGCCTGTCAATAACGGCAGTGCTTCAGCGGCGCTATCAACCGCCCAGAGATGGAACTGACCATTTTGTACCGCCTCAATCACTGCCTGATTCAGGCATAAATGACGGACATTGGTCGTCGGTAGAATCACCCCTTGAGTGCCCGTCAACCCGCGACGCTGACAAGCTTCGAAGAAGCCTTCGATCTTTTCATTTACGCCGCCAATAGGCTGCACATTACCAAACTGATCAACAGAGCCTGTGACCGCAATTTGCTGGTTGATAGGCTGCTGCGAAAGGGCACTGATCAAGGCGCAAAGCTCGGCCAGTGATGCGCTATCACCATCGACCTCACCATAGGATTGCTCAAAAACAATCGAAGCCGAGAAGGGTAGCGGCTGATCAAGTTCCAATTCTGAGATCAAGAATGCTTGCATAATCATCATGCCTTTAGCATGTAGATTACCGCCCAGTTCTGCTTTACGTTCAACGTCAACAAACTCGCCATCACCCAAGTGAACCACACAACTGATACGTGCAGGTTCGCCAAAAGCATAAGGGTGACCTGGGTATTCCAGTACCGACAAACCATTAATCTGACCGACGACTAACCCTTCGGTATCAACCAAAATTTGCCCTAGTTCAATCTCATCTTGCATCCGCTCAGCAAGATAACTATTACGCCAATCACGGGCATTCAAGGCAATGTCCAGCGCATTGGCTGTAATTGACTCTTCTTCAGCATACAGCGCTGCTTCTGCCAACTGGCCAGTTAGCCATACTGGGCACAGCGGCAGACTGCCCTGATCACCGCTGTAGCGCACTGCCTGACGAAACAGAACTGGCCAGGCATCGGCAGATAAAGATGGCAACTGCTTTTCCTGCAATAACGCATTGATATAGCCACACCATAGGGTCATGCCATCGATATCGACCAGCGGCAGCTCGACTTCGAACTCGCCATAGATAGCCAATTCACCTAACTCGGGTTCCATATCGTGGAAATCGCCAAGGCCCAGACGGTCGCCAACGAGAATCAGGCGCAGATCCAGTGGCATAGAGGGAATGTGTACTGGCAGAGGGCGAGTTTCATCAGGTGACAACCAATCGAAGCGCTGCTGGACAATCATCTGTTTCAGACGCAGCCACATCAGTGGTTGAGCTTGTAATGCCCGTACTGACAGGATCAATATGCCGCCATTAGCCTGATGAACCAAGCCGGGTTGCAGACTGATTTGATCTTTATGCCATCTAACACAACCAAACAGTTGTTCTGGTTCTATCCATTCCTGATAGAGACAGCGTGAATGTGCCGCAAAAGGCTCGTCACCACGTTGTGCCGGCTGCCAGGTCACTAGATTGGTATCAATCTGATAATCGCCACCAAACACGGCAGAGGCTTCAGGTTGCAGCTCTTTAACTGCCTGCGCGATCAATGCCAGATACTCAGTACTCTCCTGTGCTTTAATCAGCATAAAACGCGGTTGAGATTGTGGATGACAAAATAGCGTCATGCCATTCTCTAACCGGGGCTGAATCGCCGAGAAAGAAACCGGCTCCAACTGGGAGGCAGTAGTAAATAACGCTTCATAGGGCGTTGCGTTCGGCAGCATTGACTGCCATTCAAGTCGGTTATTGGTCAAAGTAATAGATGCAATCGTCAAAAAGGGAAAGGGCGATTATACAAGAATAAAGCAGGCTGCATATACGTAGAGTGGCAGTTGGTAGCAAGGAGTAAGACATCGGCAGTATTCCGTACAAAAAACAAACTAATCATAGGCTTTTAGTAGGGTGAAATTCTGCGTAAAACTGTTATGCTTGACTTAAGTTACACGGTCACTAAAGAGCTCACGATGAAATATCAACAACTGGAAAATCTGGAAAGTGGTTGGAAATGGGCGTATTTGGTAAAAAAACACCGTGAAGGTGAAGCCATTACCCGCCACATTGAAAACAGTGCAGCTACAGACGCAGTAGAGCAATTGATGAAACTGGAAAGTGAACCAGTAAAGGTGCTGGAGTGGATTGACACTCATATGAACGTACAACTGGCGACGCGGATGAAGCAGACTATCCGCGCCAGACGTAAGCGCCATTTCAATGCTGAGCATCAGCATACGCGCAAAAAGTCGATCGATCTGGAATTTCTGGTTTGGCAGCGTTTGGCAGCTCTAGCCCGGCGCCGTGGCAATACTCTGTCAGATACAGTGGTGCAGTTAATTGAAGATGCTGAGCGTAAAGAGAAATATGCCAACCAGATGTCATCTTTGAAACAGGACTTACAGGATATTCTCGGTAAAGAGATTTAACCTGTCTTGGTATGAATTAGATAAAAGTTGATATTGATATAGAGCCATTAAGAAAAGAGATGTGGCCTGGTTTGTTATCATTGATGACAAAAAAAACCCCGCAATGCGGGGTTTTTTACGAAAGGAGTAAACTTAAGCCTGTGGCTGAGTTACAACTTCTTTGTAGCCTTTAACTTCGATCTCTACGCGACGATCTGGTGCCAGGCAATTGATCAGAGCAGCACGTGGTTTCACGTTGTCACAGGTGTTACCAGTAACTGGGTTTGCTTGACCTTCACCGCGAGCGGTGATTTTGTCAGCAGGGATACCTTTAGAAACCAGGTAATCACGCACGCTGTCAGCACGACGCTGAGACAGAACTAAGTTCGGTGCTGGTTGACCGATACGGTCAGCGAAGCCCAGAACAACTACAGAACCGTCTTTAGGATCGATAGAGCTCAGTTGTGCATACAGTTGGTCCAGAGCTTGCTGGCCTTCTGGTTTCAGAGTTGCTTTGTTGAAAGCGAACAGCACGTCAGATTTCAGTGTGAAACGCTTAGTGTCAACAACTGGAGCTGGAGCTGGTGCTGGAGCAACTACTGGCGCTACTGCATCTTCCTGACCGAAACGGTAAGAAACACCCAGGCTCAGCATGCCATTGTCTGGACGAGCACCAACGGTAGCTTTATCACCGATGTTGCTAACCCATTGGTATTCCATACGGGTTGCCCAGTTTTTGGTCCATGCATATTCTGCACCCAGCGCTACCAGTGGAGAAACACCGGTGTCATGGTTGCTAGCACGGCTATCAGTAGGAGCATCGTAAGCGCTAGAATCTACGCGCCAAACCAGACCACCCAGACGGGTGTACAGGTCCAAGTCCTGAGCAATTGGGTAGCTCAGTTTAGCAGCCAGCTGTACGCCTTGTGCTTTGAATGCGCCGTTATTTACGTCGCCTTTGTAAGGCATACGGCCAAGCCAGTCGTATCCCATTTCAAAGCCCAGGTATTGGTTTGCTTGGTAACCCAAGAACGCACCAGCACCCAGTTGGTCTTTATGGGTAGGACCGTCGTTGCCAACGTTGCCATAGATACCGCCAGTGCCAGTATCTTGATACTGGGACCAACCCAGTTTACCACCGGTGTACCAGGTGTTATCTTTCGGTGCGGCTTGCGCTACTGTAGCGAAACCAGCCAGTGCCACTGCTAATGCGATAGCTGTCTTTTTCATTTTACGCCTCGTTATCATCCAAATAGGCAATGAGCTTTAAAAAGCTAAGCCCTTGGTTAAAATTCTTCGCCAAGGTTTTAACGCTCCCGTTAATCACGCTGCCAGTATAATTTGGCGTTTTAGAGCAACCTTGGCGATGTAAAGTCTACAACGTGGCGAGAAAGTTACAAGTGTGATGTGATAAACCGCCTGAAAAAAAAGCGAAATAGTGCATTATCTTTAACGATTTAGCGGTAAAAACCCGCGTTTTCTAGACGTTATTTTCTGCTGCAAGCCGCATTCCGACTCGCTTTATGCCGGTTTTACAGGAGTAAGCGCTAAATATTGTAATAATTCATGGGATAAATCCTAAATTTACTTAATGATACAAAGAAGAATGAATTTTTAACGTTGCGCACTGTCCTTGGTTCAGTTTTATGTCATTCAACGGACGCATAACAAACCCATAAGCATTCCCTAACTTTGCTGCCAAACGTAATCTGATTCGATCATTTTCTGACAACTCCGGTAGCCAACCAAGAACGACACTGTAATTTCCCGTCAATAATGCCTTCTCCATTGCATCAACAGTCGACAATGGATTGATTTGCCGTAACTGAACGACTTTATCTATTGGTAAGCCTGAATGCTGTAACCATAAACGACTTAATTTCTGTTGTGGGGCCAGCCATAAAAGCCACCGAGACTGCTTACCAAGTTGTTGCAATAAAGGAAGCAATAACTGAGTTACCGCAGGCTGGTTTTCACTGTACACAAGTTCACTGATAAGGCCACTATCTGTTGGAGCATCAGCTCTTTCCGGTGTTTCACGGCTAATAAGAGAATGATAATTAGCATTATAAGGTTTTAGTGATTGAGTACGCATTATGAACCTCGCCTGTAGTGTGCTGTATGCATATACAGTAGTCACTGTTTGTTCGAAGATCAACTAAATTTTTACAAGACGCTTCGCATAATTGTGATGTAAATCCGTGCAAATTCATTTTGTGTTTGGCTAGGTAATCCATATTGCGTATTTTTTAATTGGTTGTTCCTCTTACACTTATTGCAACTGGATAGGGACGTTGGATTGGATTTTTACTAAAGGAGTAGTTATGGAAAACGCATCAGAAAACAAAATCATGCAAGCACAGGATCGTTTCGATTTTTTAGGCAAGATCACAGTTCGTTCGCAATTTGGTGGCTATGGCCTATTGGCGAACGGCATTATGTTTGCGGTGATTTCGGACGGCGAACTGTATTTACGCGCTAATAATAAGATAGAAACGCTATTCCGCAGTCGGGGGATGAGTAACTTTGTCTACGCTAAACGCGGGTTACCGGTATTGCTGCGTTATTATTGGGTAGACTCTGCATTATGGAGTGATGAGTGCACACTAAGTCATTTTGCTACACGCGCTTATCAAGGGGCGAAAGCTGAGATTTTAAGCAAAAAAGGGCCAACAGTTCGTCTGAAAGATTTGCCGAATCTCAGTGCCAGCCTTGAACGACTATTGTGGAAAGCCGGCATCAAGAATGCGGCGGAACTGCGGCGTGAAGGGGCCAAATGCTGTTATCTGAAGTTACGTGCATTAAGGCGCTCACTCGGGGTTAATGTATTATTGGCGCTTGCTGGGGCGATAAGTGGCCACCATTATGCTGTGCTGCCTTTATTGATGCGTAGTGAACTTATTGAATGGTTTGAGATACACATCCGTTCGCCCAACATTACGCAGTTTGAAACAGCATAGCGGGGCCATCGGGAATGGCCCCAATCTTAATTAGTCTGGCTGATGTGCCTATTCAGTTCACTGAGTTCAGGTAACAGTTCAAGCAATAAACCTATTTGTTGTAAAACCAATTGGTCTTTGCTCTCCGGCTCAGGATTACAGTTCTGTAGCCGGGTAGATAAGCTGGCTAGCACCTGGGCCATTTTCGCGCTGTCAGGCTGCTCTTGCTCAAGTGTACCCTCGACATAACAAATCGCATCATTAAGCAGATTCAGGGTGGCGGTGTTGCTCAGTTTCTCTCGATGAGCACCCAGCGCGGATATATAGCTCAGCATCGTGTGGTTCAGACAGAGCAATCGGAATGCTGCCTCCTGAGTTTCTTTGTCATTTTTGGGTTCGGCAGACATATTTGAGATCACTGAGGCTAACTCCGCGTCGCAATTATGTGCATCACGGCGGGCTATACGGTAGTTCAGGCTATTATCTTTGCCTTGATAGTATTGCACCAGAATTGCATCCAAATAGCGGCAGTTGGCATTCAGCGTTTTATGAACCACCGCAGGGAGGTGGCGGAACTTCCAATCCGGCCAGATAAAACTCACCGCTACCCAGGCGATGGCACAGCCTAGCAGGGTATCAAATACCCGAGGTGCGGCAACCTCAAATCCTTCCCCTAATAGGTTAAAACAGAGCAAAACCAGCAGGGTAATAAACATCGTTGCATGAGCATACTGAACATTACGGAAAGCAAAAAATAGCACCCCGGTAATGACAATAAGGATGAGTTGCCCCTCAATGGAAGGCACAAAATACAGGATAGGCAAACCAATAAGAATACCCGCTAGCGTGCCAATTATACGCAATGCAAGGCGGCGGCGCGTCGCATTATAGTTAGGTTGGCAGACAAAAAGACTGGTCAGTAGGATCCAATAGCCGTGGCGCATGCCTGTTAGTTGAATAAACGCATAACCGAGACATAGCACCACTGACATGCGAACTGCGTGGCGAAATAGTGCAGATTGTGGGGTGAGATGGCGGCTGATACGCAGCTTGATATCACTCCATCCGGTAATGTGGTCGTCAGACAAACGGCTCTCGGGCTGAGGGCCTTCGGCTAATACTTGTTCGGATTCAATTCCCGCCAATTGGGCATCAATAGCCCGTAAATTTCTCAGTAAGTGGGAAAGGGCTTTAACTTGCGGGATATTCTCGTTTTGCGCGAGTTCTCTGGCCAGTGCCGCATCTAAAAACGTAAAGGCTCGCTCGAAGCGAGGATCATGCTGATACTTTTGTCTCATCAGAATGGATTGCGAAAGTTGCAGGCAGGCTCTGGCTTGCATACTCAGTAAGCGCTGAAAGCGGAATAGCACGTCGCTGTAACGGAATTTCTCTCGTAGAACCTGATATTGGACATGTGACGAGCTGGCGCGTTCATGAATATCTTGTGCGACAAAATAGTAGTGAAGTGTCCGTCTGGTCCCACGCTGGCCCCGATCACCTTTCAAGCGAGTCACCAGTGAGGCTTTGGCCTGATTTAAGGTTGATACCAGTGTGCCGTTGGCCATCGCCACATCAATAAGAGGCTGGTCGACATCAGATTCGATATCAGGATCGAAGAGATTAGCTTTTGCTTCCAAATAGTGAGCAAGCTGCTGGTAGCAACGAGCTAGATTATCCTGCAAGGGGCGGATAGGGAAAATAAGGTGTCCGCACAAGGTCAGTACGTTATACCAAACAGCTCCGAGCAGCAGCAGTAGCGGCTGTTGGTACCAGATATGGTACATCGAGGTACCCAACATGGTGTAGATAGCAATTAGCAATGCGCCAAAGGCAATGGTTGCATAGCGTTGCCCCAAAGCCCCCAGCAGAATAAAACCACAGGTTGAAAAGGTCAGACCGAGGGCAAAAAACCAGGGATAAGGAAATAACAACTCTATCGATGCGGACGCGACAAAAAAACAGATCAGCGTAATGAATAAATTGCGTAATCGCCCTGTCAGGCGGTCATCAAGATCAGTAAGTGCTGCCGCGACGACACCGAGTGTTAACGGAATTGTCAGTTTGGGCTGACCAATCCACCACGGAACCGCCGTTACTCCCGCCAACGCGATAAAAATACGGGCATGATAAAGCAGGCTACTATTGTAGACATAACGGCGTAAACCAGTGACGAAAGTGAGCACAAAAAACCTCTAAAACTGAAAATTCAGCGTTGCTGATATTGGCGTTGAGCGTTAGCCATTCTCGCTTGCTGTGCCATTTCGACTGAAACGACACGGCGGCCCACGGGCCACAAAGCAATAGCAGCAATTTTAAAATTGGCAATACCGACCGGGATACCAATGATGGTTATGCATTGCACAATCCCTGTGGCGATATGGGATAAACACAGCCACCAACCAAATAAAATGAACCAGACAATATTCAGTAACGAGCCGCCTGCAGTTATCAGAGCATTACTTTTTTCTGGGTATAATTCATTGACATGGATCGCCTCATTGCCATAAGGAAGAAATGATAATTTGGTAATTTCCCAGCAAGAGCGCGTTAATGGTAAGGTAAAAATCAGAACGACACTGACGACTGTGGCGAATAGCCAGCCCAGTGTGGTGAAGAAACCACCTAAAACAAAATTAAGAATATTCAGTACAGTACGCATAGTGATTTATCTGCCTAGCTGAATAAAAAAACCGCAACGCGGATGAGTGATAACAAACGCTAACCATTCTATATGAATAGGGCGGGTTAGTTTCCGTTGTCAACTATCGGATACCTGTTGTTTAAACTCAATTATTTTATTTACACTCCATTGTGTTATTTCAATTCACTTAATACGAGTAATGGCGCGCAGATATGGAACTTAAAGCGACATCTTTTGGCAAGCATTTGGCTCAGCACCCTTACAACCGGGTGCGCTTGCTCAATGCTGGCATCGAAGTATGCGGTGATAAACATCAGTACCTAATTCCTTTTAACCAGTTGGTTAACATTGAATGTAAGCGCGGTATTGTCTGGGGCGAACTGGAATTTGAATTGCCAGACCAACAAGTTGTCCGTTTACATGGCACCGAATGGCAGGAAACTCAACGTTTCTATCAACATTTACTGGGCATCTGGCAGCAATGGAGTGAAGAGATGAGCTTGGTTTGTGTTGAGGTTTTACATAAACAAGTGGAATCAATCAAGCGGATTGAGCAACAGGATAAATGGTTTAAACGCAGTGAGTTAGGACAGGTGCAGCACTCTATTCGCGAGGCTTTCGCCTCATTGCCAATACCGGTGCAGCGGTTGAACGAATTTGAGACCTGTCGTGCAGATTATGAGATCTGTTTGCGCTGGTTGCAGCAAGGTAGTCGCAGTGTAGAACGCCGGAATCAGCAATGGACCAACCGAATGTTGGAAGAGCATCAAGATTTCTTCCAAAGTGTAGAAACCTCCCCTCTGAATGAATCGCAAAGCCGGGCGGTGGTTAATGGCGAAGACTCGGTATTAGTTCTGGCAGGTGCCGGCAGTGGTAAAACATCGGTGCTGGTAGCCCGTGCCGGTTGGTTGTTACGCCGTAATGAAGCATTACCGGAGCAGATTTTACTGCTCGCATTTGGCCGTCAGGCGGCTGATGAGATGAATCATCGCATTAAGCAACGGTTAGCTGTGGATGATATTCAGGCTAAAACCTTCCATGCACTGGCATTGCAGATTATCCAGCAAGGCAGCCGTAAAACACCACTAATCAGTAAATTAGAATCAGACAGCCAGGCCAGAAGATCGTTATTGATTAAGAATTGGCAACAGCAGTGTAGTGAGAAAAAAGCGCAGGCAAAAGGGTGGCGTGAATGGCTAACTGATGAGCTTGAGTGGGAGGTTGATGAGGGTGAGTTTTGGCAAGATAAACGTTTAGCAGCCAGATTGGCGGGGCGGCTGGGGCGTTGGGTAGGGCTGATGCGAATGCACGGTGGTAGTCAAGCCGAAATGATTGAGCAGGCCGATGAAGAAGTGCGTGATCTCTTCCAGAAACGTATACGGTTAATGGCACCGTTATTGAAAGCGTGGAAAACGGCGTTGAAAGAAGAAGGTGCGGTTGATTTCTCCGGCTTGATTCATCAGGCAGTTAACTTACTGGATAAAGGGCGTTTTGTTAGTCCGTGGAAGCATATTTTGGTGGATGAGTTTCAGGATATCTCACCGCAACGCGCTATGCTGCTGGCAGCACTGCGCAAACAAAATAAGCAAACCTGTTTATTTGCGGTGGGTGATGATTGGCAGGCGATTTATCGGTTTAGTGGCGCGCAGCTCTCGCTCACTACAGCTTTTAGCCAGTACTTCGGTGAAGGGGCTGAATGTGCCTTGGATACCACTTACCGCTTTAATGATAGGATCGGTGAAATTGCGAACCGGTTTATTCAGCAAAACCCACATCAATTGAAAAAGCCACTTAACAGCTTGAGTAAAGGTAACAAAAAGTCAGTCATCATTTTACCGGACCAACAGCTTGACACCTTGCTGGATAAATTAAGCGGTTTTGTTAAGGATGATGAGCGCATTTTGATTTTGGCCCGCTATCACCATTTACGGCCTGAGATTTTGCAAAAAGCGGCAACTCGCTGGCCAAAACTGACGATTGATTTTATGACTATTCATGCCAGTAAAGGGCAGCAAGCCGACTATGTGATTATTGCAGGGCTGCATGAAGGTAATGATGGTTTTCCGGCAGTAGCGCGGGAATCAATTGTGGAAGATGTGCTGTTACCGGCACCGGAAGATTTCCCAGATGCGGAGGAGCGGCGTTTATTATATGTCGCAATGACTCGTGCGAAGCACCAGGTCTGGTTACTGCAAGATACAGCAAAACCCTCTATTTTTGTTAAGCAACTTAGCGAGTTAGGTGTTCCTGTTCAGCGTAAACCTTAACGGAGCTATCGCATACATTACGCCCGGTGGTTGTGGCACCGGGCGTAATGCTTATTGCAGTCGCTGTTTTAAGTAATGATCATAATCAGGGATTGCGATGGTAACTTCGCTGCTAAACAAGTTAGAACCAATTAAGAAGTCTGCGGTCGAGCGGTTGGTGGCGACAGGTATATTCCAGACTGTTGCCAGACGTAGTAGGGCTTTCACATCGGGATCATGCGGCACAGCATTCAGTGGGTCCCAGAAGAAAATCAAAATATCGATTTTTTTCTCTGATATCAGCGCACCCACTTCTTGATCTCCCCCCATCGGACCACTTAGTAAACAGTTAACGTCAATGCCGGTGGCTTTTTGTACCAGGTTTCCGGTGGTACCTGTGGCATAAAGTTCGTGCTGGGACAGCAGTTGTTTATTTTCCATAACCCATTCGAGCAGCGATTTTTTGCAGTGATCGTGGGAAACAAGGGCAATATGCTTGCGTACCGCAATAGTGCGGGTAGTCAGTTCCATCAAGATATCCTTCAATAAATGCTAGCGGTTTGCTAACAGATTACTGAAACGGAGATTTTGTGCATAGCGGTAACGCAAAGAAATGCGAGGAAACAAGCATAACCTGATGTTTAAGAACCGCCTTATCGTAAACGGATCATTTGCCCGGTTGCTTTTTAGCCCAGAGTAGGAAGCGTTGTTGAGTTTCGGCGTTGGCTTGCAGGAACCAATATTGCAGCATCTGTTCGGCAACATTTTCCCCTTGCAGGCTGGTGGTATTCTGCGCGGTATTTGTCCCTGCCACGGCAATAGTGGTCCCCGGCACCGCACTCACAGTTGACGGTGGAATGGTGGCAAAAGAGGGAACTGAAGCACTAAATTGGCCAACATTATAACTGGCCATTGCAGTTTCAAGTGTGCTGGCAGTGTTGAGATTGTCCTGATGTAATACATCGTGGCGCACAGATAATGGGCGGCCATTATCTCCAATAAGCTGATATACCGGGTTTTTAGAAAACTTATGCCCATCTCGTTCGGTATCAATGACCGGTAATTTTATGGCGACTGAACGAACATTGCGGGTATTAAACACCACCACTAATGGCGGAGAGGCATACAACACTTTCGGATCGGCTGGCAGTGGTTTAGCCACTTTGAACAGAATTTGATGCTGACCGCTGTTTAATTCCAAGCTATCGGCTCCTTTTAGCAAGGATCCTGACATATTTTTCCCATCGACCACCAACAGGTCAATTTCCGGCGCGAGTTTTAAGGTCGTGGCGATAGCTGAAGCACTACAGCAAACGGCCAAAATCCCTACGACCACCAGACCAAATTTCATGTGCTGCTCCTGAGGGTGATATCCGCGTACATTGTCAGACAGGCTAGATTATGTGTCAAAGTCTTTCCGTTCGCCCACATTTATTTACTTTTTGAAATGATCAGTATAAATATAACGTTTTTATCATGATGAATTATAAGGATAAAGCCGGCACTCTAACAGTAATTACTGCGACATCTCTTAAACCAAATCAATCTGACCGCATTTATGATCCATTTTCCCCATGATGTACACTTAGAGGATCGCCTAATATTGGTAGTATCCCTCCGGGTGCACATGGATTGGGATATTCTTTTAGCGCATCAGAGGAACTGAAAAATGCACGATAAAGATATTGCTGACATTCTCCAACAGGTAAAAACAATTGCATTAGTCGGGGCGAGTGATAACCCATCGCGGCCAAGTTATGGTGTTATGGCTTATCTGCTACAGCAGGGGTATCAAGTCACGCCTGTTAGCCCTAAATTGGCGGGGAAATCATTATTGGGCCAGCAGGCATATGCAGAACTGGCGGATATTCCTCATGCTATCGATATGGTGGATGTTTTCCGTAATGCCGAGGCTGCATACGGCGTTGCGCAAGATGCTATTGCTATCGGCGCCAAGGTTCTGTGGTTACAAATTGGTGTTATTAATGAGTTGGCGGCTACCTTGGCGGCAGATGCGGGAATAAAGGTGGTGATGGACCGTTGTCCGAAGATTGAAATACCGCGCCTGGGATTAGAAAAACAGTGATACGCGACGTTGCTAATTTTGGCGATAAAAAACCCGGTACTAAGCGCCGGGTTTTATCGATAAATCTCAAGATTTAGTTGCGTAGACGCGGAGCCTGTAGCTGATGGCGGATGGACGCCGCCAGTTCATCCAATGAAGGTTGCTCTGGGTGAGCATCCATATCTTCATAGGTTAGTTGCGCTTCAGCTAGATAGGTGTGTATCGGTTGCCCCTCATCATCCTCAATAACCACGTGATACCAAGGTGACGAACGCAACATAGCGTTGTTTGCAACCTCATCAGGTTCCGGTGGCTCGAGAGAATATTCAGGATCGATATCAATCACTACACCCAAATAGCCGTGTAGGCTGTGGCGGACCTGCTGCCCAATACCAAATTTGCTGGCAATCATGATAACCTCCTGAGAAACATTACTCTGCCTTCTATATGAGGGCAGTGTAGGGCATTTCAAGTCATACTATCCGGCACGCGAACCCTTTCAGGTACAGACCTTCTGGATATGTCGCGATAACCGGGTGATCCGCTGCCTGACGGAACTGTTCTATAAATTGTATATCATGCCCTGCATCTAACGCAGCATCGGCCAAAATTTTCTGGAATAAATCTGTTGGCATCAAACCAGAGCAGGAGAAACTTAACAAGATCCCGCCTGGGCGCAATAATTGTATCGCTAACATATTAATATCTTTGTAGCCACGACACGCACTTGCCAACTGACTTTTGTTCTCCACAAACTTCGGTGGGTCCATAATGATCATGTCAAACTTTTCCCCTTGCGTGCGGTAGTTACGCAGCAATTGGAACACATCATCCCGAATGAATTCGGTTTTGCTCAAATCCAACTGGTTGAGTTCAATGTTTTGTTTGGCTATATCCAGTACAGCTTGTGACGTATCAACGCTGATAACTTGCTTACAATTTCCCATCAGCGCTGCGACAGCAAAGGCACCGGTATAAGAGAAACAGTTCAGAACACGGCGACCATCGGCGTAGTTACGCGCCGCCAGGCGGCTATCGCGCTGATCTAAATAAAATCCTGTTTTATGGCCGTGCTGAATATCAACCAACAGTTGCATGCCGTTTTCGGTTATTGGCAGCAGGTCAGGCGGCATTTCACCACTGATTGTACCTTGCGTCAGAGGTAAGCCTTCTTTTTTACGTACGGAAACATCGGAGCGGTCATAAATAGAGCATTCTGGGTAACAATGTTGTAAGGCACTAACCAGCGTTTCCCGCTGATATTCAGCGCCGGCCGACAGTAACTGCAATACCAGAAAGTTCTGGAAGCGGTCTATGGTGATACCCGGCAGGCCATCAGACTCACCGGCGATCAGGCGATAGCCGTTCAAACCATCACGCTTTGCCAGCCAATCACGCCAGCTCTGCGCTTGCTGTAGACGGCGGATGAAGAACTCGCGGTCAATAACTTCATCTTGTTGGAACGTCCAGACTCGTGCCAAAATTTGTGATTCAGGAGAGTAGGCGGCACGGGCCAGCCATTTACCCTGGCTATCAAGGATATCGAGGGTTTCACCGGGCAGGGCACTCCCCTCAAGGCGTTGAACGGCCCCAGAGAAGATCCACGGATGGCGACGAAGTAAGGACTTTTCACGTCCTTTGGCAAGAATCAGGCTTACGGTCATAATTAAGTTGCTGCCAGCTAGGTAAAAAAGAGCAGTATTGTCGGAGTATGAGCCGGAAAATGCAAATTATCACGTAGATGAGGAGTCTATATGCCAAAAGTATGCACTGCCGCCTATGTTTATGGCGTTGTTCAGGGCGTGGGTTTCCGCTATAGCACGCAACGTCAGGCACAAGCGCTGGGTGTGACGGGTTACGCTAAAAATTGTGATGATGGCAGTGTGGAAGTGGTGGCTTACGGCGAGCAACATGCGGTTGAACACCTGCTGGAGTGGATTAAGCAGGGGGGGCCACGCGGTGCGCGGGTGGATCGCCTGCTGACGGAACCTTATCCGAGCACCGCGTTTGAAAAATTTAACATCCGCTATTAACTCACGAGCGGTACCAGAGCACAGCTATCCGTCGTTAAATACTGTTATCTGTCGTTAAATACACTTAACGGGTTTGGGTAATCCTGCAATTTTGGTTGCTTGCTTTGCTGGCCCTTTGGGGAATAAACGATACAGATATCGGCTATTACCTTTCTCTTCACCATACTTTTGTGCCATGGCCTTTACCAGCATGCGGATTGCAGGTGATGTATTGAATTCTTGATAAAATGCACGCACAAAGCGCACCACTTCCCAATGTGGTTCAGTGAGTATAATCCCTTCCTGTTCAGCCAGTATGGGCGCTAAAGCCTCGCTCCAGTCCGTGCTATTTTTCAGATAACCCTGTGCATCGGTATCAATAACCTGGCCTTTAAACTCCAACATACAACCTCGGTAATTCAATCAATGAAACGGCCGCTAATTTAGCAAATATTTGCCACTACCCCAAAGAAGTCTCTGCTGTTATTTGGTGAGGTGCCATCTGTGCGAGAGTAAATAAACCGGCTGCTGTACGCCTAATGGCCAGTTAGCATAAGGGATGACGATAAATTCAGCACTCGACAATCAGCTAGCGGATTTTTTGGTCAATTAAGCACAAACAGGCTTTACAAGCGGTAGAGCTCTGTTTATAGTTCGGCTCGTTGCGGAGGGGTGGCCGAGTGGCTGAAGGCAACGGTCTTGAAAACCGTCGACGGGTAACCGTTCGAGAGTTCGAATCTCTCCTCCTCCGCCATCATTTCTCTTTATCCTCTTGTTTTTCCCCCAGTTACTTATCCCAAACAAAATTATTCAGTATGCCGTCTGGTATGCCGTATCCCGTGTGAATCGCCCCATTAGTGAGAATACTGATTAACCATCAACTCAGATTCAGTATGGGAACCATGGAATGAACGGGTTTTATGGCGAAAAGTACCACCACATATCACTAACGTAATCTCCCTATTGCTGGAAAGTGCCCAGGCAGCCGGCAGATTATTGGTCAGTACCATTATTCCATCTTGTTTTGCCGGCTCTCGCGCAACATTTAATGTGGTACTGCCACTGTCGAGAATGATGGAATCCCCTGGTTGCACCATTTTTGCAGCCCGGATAGCGATCCGGCATTTGAGATCGATAGCAAATAAAATAGCAATTCGAAATAAATCGAAAGTTATGATGCAAGTGATACTCGCTTGCCTGATTGTGTTGTGGTTGCTGGTTACCTATATCTTGGCGGTTGAAGTGAGTTGTGAAACTGGTAGCCCTTATATTTACGTAGCGAGGAGCTCTAATGGTCTTAGTATACCTACAAAGAGGTATATGATTGACTTTTATGTAAAAATTGATCGATGAGATGCTTTTTTTTTGAGCTGGTTCATAAAAGCGAATACCCACACAAAAATTGTTTGATCTAAAACAAGCATTCTTACTACTACAAATCATTTGCTGCAAATCCTCCTTACTATCTGCCTAACCCACAGGGTGATATCAGTCATGCTTCGCCTCCTGGCTCGCTATTTCTCACCTGATTGCGGGTTTAAAAATAAAAAAACCATCTGGTGCGGGCACTGATAGCGTCCGGTATGGAAAAACACACTGGAGTAAATATTGTGAGCAAATTTATAAGACAGGTGTTGGTAGGGATAATGGCTCTTTTGGCAATAGGCGCGGTATTTTCTTTGTCGGCGGCACCTACGCCGCCGATTGAGGCCCGCAACGATAAATTCGCTGAACAGCATGTTGACCAATTCACCTCATGGCTGAAAACCAAAGAGAGTGGGCCACGAGAAGATGCGCTGGCGGATGACCCCAATTTGGTGATCCTTTGGGCCGGATATCCGTTTGCCAAAGATTATAACAAACCTCGTGGGCACTATTATGCTGTCACTGATGTGCGGGAAACCTTACGTACCGCAGCACCGAAGACCGCAGAGGATGGCCCCTTGCCGATGGCCTGCTGGAGCTGTAAAAGCCCGGATGTTGCCCGCTTGATCAATGAACAAGGTGAAGAAGGGTATTTCAAAGGGACTTGGGCCAGAGGTGGCCCGGAAGTCGTCAATCAGTTGGGGTGTGCCGATTGCCATAATACCGCTTCTGCTGATTTTGCTGCCGGGAAGCCAGCTTTAGTCCTCTCCCGGCCCTATGCTGAGCGTGCTTTGCAATCTATCAATAAACCTTTCGAACATGCCAGCCGCTTGGATCAACAATCCATGGTGTGCAGCCAGTGCCATGTTGAGTACCACTTCGCCGGTAAAGATAAAGCGGTGAAATTCCCATGGGATCAAGGCACGGATGTGGCGTCAATGGAGAAGTATTACGATGAAATCGCTTTCTCCGATTGGGTTCATCCGCTGTCAAAAACCCCGATGTTGAAAGCCCAACATCCTGAGTATGAAACCTGGCGTGCGGGGATCCACGGTAAAAACAATGTCAGTTGTATCGATTGCCATATGCCGAAAATCCAAAATGCGGCAGGTAAGGTGTATACCGACCACCAGATCCGCAACCCGTTTGATAGCTTTGAAACTACCTGTGTTAACTGCCATACCCAGGATAAAAAAACCTTGCAAGATATTGTTGCTGAACGCAAAGCCAGCATTCAGGAGTTAAAACTGAATGTTGAGAAACAACTGGTTCACGCGCATTACGAGGCAAAAGCTGCTTGGGATGCCGGGGCAACCGAGCAAGAAATGCAACCTATTCTACAAGATATCCGCCATGCCCAATGGCGCTGGGATTATGCCATTGCTTCCCACGGTATTCATATGCATGCACCGGATGTTGGTCTGCGTGTATTGGGGGGCGCGTTGAATAAAGCTGCCGATGCCCGCACCAAACTTGCACGTCTGCTGGCGACAAAAGGGATTAGCCACGAAATTCCGCTGCCGGATATTTCGACCAAACTCAATGCCCAGAAAGCGCTGGGAATGGATATGGATAAGCTGAACCGCGAGAAGCAGGAGTTTCTGCAACAAGTGGTACCAGCCTGGGATGATCAAGCCAGAAAAGCGGGCCGGTTGAGCCAGTAAGAGGCGTTCCGGTGTGACAATACGCTCACCGGATCTATTCCAGAGACAAACGGCCCCAGATTGGGGCCATAGCAAAGGTGGAATAACTATGCGCGTTTTACGTTCATTCGGTTCAGCCGCGCTGCTGGTAGTGTTGATTCTGTGCACGCTGCCCACTCTCGCCACAACACCGAACACGACGGCGAAAATGCCCGCGTTGCGCCATATTGTTGAGCCGCAGCGCAACCCGGATGCTGCTTGCATCCAATGTCATAAAGAACAAAAAGATGAGTTGCATGGCAAACATGCTGGCGCGGTAAATCCGAATACGCAGTTGGCCTTAACCTGTACCAACTGCCATGGGCAGGCATCGGTGCTGCACCGTAATGGTATTAAAGATGTGATGCGTTTTAACCGCGATATGTTTAATGCCGATAAAGCGATGTACAGCGTCTCACAACAAAACAGTGTCTGCATGAGCTGCCATCTGCCGGAGAAATTACGCGAGGCGTTCTGGCCCCATGATGTGCACATGTTGAAGCTTTCTTGTGTCAGTTGTCATCAGTTGCATCCTAAAACCGACCCGATGCATGGCCTTGACGATAAAGGGCGGGTCAAACTCTGTGTTGACTGTCATCGCCGTCAGCAGGAGCTGATATCGAAGGAAACACCATGAATACGAACCGTCGTCACTTTATCGCCAGTATGGGGGCGCTGATTTTCCTGACCGGTTCTGCTGGACGTTCACTGGCACTCAGCGGCACTGTTGATGGCATTCGTTACGGGATGCTACATGATGAAACCCGTTGTATTGGTTGCACGGCCTGTATGGATGCTTGCCGTGAGGTTAATCATGTACCCGCTGGGGTCTCACGGTTAAACATCATCCGTAGCCAACCGATCGGTGAGTTTCCTGCTGTAAAATATCAGTTCTATCGTCACTCCTGCCAGCATTGCGATAAGGCGCCCTGTGTCGATGTGTGCCCAACCGGAGCCTCGTATCGCGATAGCGGGACTGGGATTGTTGATGTCGATCCCGACCTCTGCGTAGGGTGCCAGTACTGTATCGCCGCCTGTCCGTACCGGGTGCGCTTTATCCATCCGGTGACGAAAACTGCCGATAAATGCGATTTTTGTCGGAAAACTAATCTAAAGCAGGGTAAACAGCCCGCCTGTGTCTTGTCGTGCCCAACCAAGGCACTCACCTTTGGCAATTTGGACGACCCTAACAGTGAACTGGTGAAATTATTGCATCAGCGCACTGTGTATCGCGCCAAGTTACATCTTGGGACACAACCGAAATTGTATCGTGTTCCCTTTCAGTATGGGGAGATAACCGGATGAATCCTGAACTGAATACCCCGTTTCACTTTGCCTCGTTAGTGTGGGATTGGCCGATAGCCATCTATCTGTTTTTGATAGGAGTATCGGCGGGCATGGTGGTAGTTAGCCTATTGGTTAAGCAACGGGTTCTGGGCGGTGAGGCGGCGCGCAGTGGGTTAGTTAAATCGACCGCTATGATGGCGCCCTTAGCGGTGATTATGGGGTTGTTTATTTTGATACTGCACCTTACCCGGCCGTGGACTTTCTGGAAGCTGATGTTTTTCTACAGTACCAGCTCGGTGATGTCATTGGGTGTCATGCTGTTTCAAATTTATATGGTGGTGCTGTTGGTCTGGCTGGCGGTGATATTTCGCCACGGGCTGACGGCGTTATTACAGCCTTACCGCAAATTGAATTGGGTTGGCACGGTACTGCATAAACTGGCACCGATTGAATGCAAGTTGGAACCATTGATGATGTTTCTGGCTGTGGCGTTGGGGGCATATACCGGCTTCCTGTTATCGGCCCTGAAGAGTTACCCCTTGTTGAATAATCCGGTATTGCCGGTGTTATTTCTGTTCTCCGGCGTTTCTTCGGGTATTGCCGCCATGGTGTTGTGCGCAGTGACCTTTTTTAAAGAACCCATAGATAGCCCGGCACTGGCATTTGTTCATCGGCTGGAAAAACCGGTGGTGTGGTTGGAGCTATTTCTGCTGCTAGCATTCTTCACCGGGCTGTGGTTCGGCGGTGGTCAGAAAGAAGTCGCGGTCGCTGTCGCGTTGGGCGGTGGTTTTTGGGCCGCGATGTTTTGGTTCTGGGTTATCGGTTGCGGCATGGTGCTGCCATTAGTTTTAAACCGTTTTTGTAGCCATGGAATGCGCCATCGGGTTTCATTTCTAGTGACGGTATCCGGCTTGAGTTTGTTTGGCGTATTGGTTTTACGTTTCTTTATTCTTTATGCCGGTCAGATGACGGTTGTGTGAGGAGGCGAACGGGTGATGGGTGAAAATGTATGGTAGGTGAGTTGGGGCTGTTGTCACTGTTGGTGGCTGCGTCATTGGCGCTGCTGCTCACTGGTGTGCCTATTATTGCTCTCCATGGGCGGCGATTGGCTTTGTTGTATTGGTTACCGTCGTTCAGTTACGCCGTGACCTTATTCATTACATTGGCACTGTTGTTACTGGGTTGGTGCTTTGTTAGCGATGATTTTTCTCTGCTTTATGTAGCACAACACGGTAATAGTCAGCTCCCTCTATTTTATAAGGTTGCGGCAATCTGGGGCGGGCATGAAGGCTCCTTGTTGTTTATGCTGTTTGCTCTGAGCCTGTGGAGTTCCGCGTTGACGCTTTTTCGCCGTCATTTTCCGCTGCGTTTTTTTGCTCGCGCGTTGGCAGTGATGGGGGGGCTACTGCTTATCCTGAGCGTTTTTATCCTCTTTTTCTCCAATCCTTTTGAGCGATTGTTCCCTACGTTGGCGCAGGGGCGTGATTTAAATCCAATGTTGCAGGATCTGGCGCTGATATTTCATCCACCCTTGTTGTATCTGGGGTATAGCGGTTTTGCCGTTAGTTTTGCTTTTGCCGTTTCGGCGTTGCTTGCAGGCCGCAATGGCAACAATAGTGTGCACTACTGCCGTCCCTGGGTATTGGCTGCCTGGAGTTTTCTCACGTTTGGCATTTTGTTGGGGGCATGGTGGGCATACAGCGAATTGGGGTGGGGCGGCTGGTGGTTCTGGGACCCGGTTGAAAATGCGTCATTACTGCCATGGCTCACCGCAACTGCACTGTTACATGTTCTGGCTGTTATTGAGAAACGGGGCTTATATCATCATTGGGGCATTTTGCTGTCGCTGGTGACATTTCAACTCTGCTTGTTAGGCACTTTTATCGTGCGCTCTGGGGTGTTGACCTCAGTTCACGCTTTTGCTGTTGATACGGCGCGCGGTGAGGCTTTACTGGCGCTGTTTGGCATGGTGACGTTGAGTTCATTGACGCTATTTGCCCTGCGGGTGCGGGGCAACAATCGCTCTGCTGCTTTCAACCTCTTCTCACTGGAGTCATTACTGCTGGCGGCAATGGTGCTGCTAAGCATTGCTGCGGTAACCGTATTGATTGGCACATTGTATCCATTAATTGTCAGTGTGCTGGGGTTAGGATCACTGTCTGTTGGTGCGCCCTATTTTAATCAAACCCTGACACCTTTTGTGCTGCTGTTGCTATTGCTGATGGGCATAACGCCGTTTGCCGATTGGCGGCAAAGCCGCAAAATCAATGGCTGGCGTCTTGTCGTACCTGCTGTATTAGCTATCTCCGGTGGGGTGCTCAGTTTAGGTCTATTCGAATCACCGTGGCAGGTGGGGATGCTGATAGGTGTCACTCTGGCCCTCTGGACGTTGTTCGCGCCATTATTTGCGCCAAAGATACGTGGCTATTTATGGTTGATACACGGTGGCGTTGCGGTCAGCCTGCTGGGAATGCTGTTTGCTTCATATTACACCGTCGAGCAGGGGCGACGTATGGCACCAGGCAGTCAGGTCACGCTGGCGGGTTATCAGTTTACCTATCGTCAAACTGAATTAGTGATCGGCCCAAACTATACCAGTGAGCAGGCGCATATTGTGGTCAGCCAGAATGGGCAAGCGTTAACCACATTGTTACCGGAGCGGCGGCACTATACAGCGCGAGGAATGTTGATGATAGAGCCGGCGATAGCCAGTAGCCCCCTGGCCGACTTTTATGTGGTTCTGGGGGATAGTTTGGGCGCGGGGGAGTATAGCGTACGTTTGTCGCATAAACCGATGGTCAGCTGGATTTGGGGGGGCGCACTGATGATGGTAGTTGGTGGTTTATTGGCGCTATGGCGCAGAATCCACCCTGTTAGCGACCTCGCGGGGGATAAATGAAACAACGTTGGCCTTGGTTGATTGTCCCTCTGGTTGCCTTACTGCTGGGCTGCTTGCTTTATAGCGGCTTAACGCGGGATCCGCATCGTATCGAGTTGGCCGAGCAAGACCTGCCGTTTCCCGCTTTTTCTTTATCCGAATTGCAACAGCCCGGGCAGAACATAACGCGAGAGCAACTGTTGGGTAAGGTGACGGTGATTAATGTATGGGCCAGTTGGTGTGCCAGTTGTAAGCAAGAGCTCGCCCTACTGGGGCAGATAGCCGGGACGCTGCATGGTGTGCAGTTCTATGGTCTGAATTACCGCGATGACCGTCAGGCGGCGTTAAATACTCTGCGGCGCTACAGCAATCCTTATCAGAAGAACCTTTATGACCCGCATGGCACATTAGCACTGGCGATGGGGGTATATGGTACACCTGAGACCTGGCTAATTGATGCAAATGGCATTATTCGCCAGCGCTATGCTGGTGAAATGACGACAGAGATATGGCAACAACAGTTTATGCCGCTACTGGCGCAATGGGCGAGGGTGGGAACCCCATGAAAGTTTTATTCCTGATGTTATCACTGGTTTTTTCATCTGGTGTTGCGGCTGATCTGGTGGATACCTATCATTTTAGTTCGCCGCAACATCAGCAACAAGCATTGGCATTGGCGCAGGAGTTGCGTTGTCCCCAATGCCAAAATCAGAACTTGCTGGAGTCGACCTCGCCGATAGCGCAAGACTTGCGATTAGAGGTCTATCAGTTGGTAGAAGCAGGACACAGCTCTCAGGAGATAATGGCCGTAATGACCCAGCGCTATGGGGACTTTGTTCTGTATCGTCCTCCGTTGCGCAGTGCCACACTGGTGCTATGGTTTGGGCCTGGGGGGTTGCTGGTCTGCGTGTTAGGTGGGTTGATTTTTAGGATACGCCGGCAATCTGTCTCAGGTGTGAGAGGGCCGCGATAATGGTGCTATCGATAGGGCTGGCGATACTGGTGCTGTTGGTGGTAGTGAGTTTGTGGTGGCCGTGGCTGGTGCAATATGGTCGGTTGAGCTGGCGCTGGCCACTGGGCTTCAGCCTGGTGGTGCTGATTCTAATTATGTTGGGATACCGGCAACTGGGCCATTATACCGCCGTGCAGCAAGAGGCTTTGCGGCTACAGGAAGCCCAGCGGTTGAATAATATGCTCGATAAGCAGAGCAGTGATCCCACGCTATCTCGGTTACAACAACGTATTCGTTTGGCTCCCGATAAGGGGGATGGATGGTACAGTTTAGCTCAACATTATTTATATCGTAACGAATTTGAGGATGCATTGATCGCCTTGCAGCAGGCTGAACGTTTGCAGGGGGCCAGTGCCCACTTTGATGCTGCACGAGCGACGGTGTTCTATTACCGGTCAGGGCAAAAAATGACGGGTGATGTGACGTACTGGTTACAGCAGGCTTTGACTAAAGATCCCATGCAATATACTGCGCTAATGCTGCAAGCCGCTGATAACTTTACCCATGATAGATACGCGCAGGCCATCGCTATTTGGCAGCAGTTATTGGAAAGTGGTAACCCACAGGTTGATCGTGCGGTGATTATCCGTGCTATTACATTAGCTCGGGTGATGCAGCAGGCTGAATGATAGACAAAAAAAACCCTTACCAATCTCATTTGGTAAGGGATGCCAATTCGGCCAACACCAGGGAAAACATTATAACCGTTTATTAATCATACAATTAATTCGGGTTAGTGATATGACTTAAGTCAAGTTTATCAAAATTATATAAATAAGGTTAATGTTTATATGTATTAGGAATCATTTATTAATCGCAAGGAGCATGGATTTACTGCACACATTGATTATTTGTATGATTTTTAAACGATGAGAAGGGGGCGGGGCGATATTATGGCCATCTGAATGTAAATGCATCCAGATGGCTAGGCAGAGCAGGTCTTGTGGGACTAAAAGTCCCCTGGTGTTGGCGAAAATATATTCTTTTTTGACTAACTTTCTTAGCGTCTGTGCGCTAATATATTAGTTCTATAATATCTAAAACTAATTATTTAAAGCAAAAACAGTCTAATAAACATAGGGCTATAATAATAGCTAGCCTTAAGTCTAGTTTGGGAAACTATCCTTTAGTCTAGGTTGTTTGTTCATATAATGTTAGCCGGGCGTTTGTGAGGAAACTCTGTAAGTCTATTTTATACACTGATTTCTATTGAAAACAATGTCATAAAATTGTATCGTTGCTCAACATATATAGTAAACTTGGTCTGTTATGATAATTGATTATTTTGACAATGAAAGTATTAATGAAGATATAAAGAACTATATTCAAAGAAGAATAAAAGCTTATGGTGATCTGCGTTATTCCTATTTGGTAATGAATAAGAAAACACCCTTACACCCGACTATTATTTCAAACTATCCAATGGATTGGATACAAACATATAAAAAAAATAACTACCACCTTATCGATCCTGTTATTTTGACGGCAAAAGACAAAGTTGCTCCGTTTGCTTGGGACGATAATTCGGTGATTAATATAAAGTCAACCGACTCAGCCGTATTTAACCTTGCCAGAGAATATAATATCATTAATGGTTATACATTTGTTCTTCATGATAATAATCATAATATGGCAACGCTGAATATTTCTAATGGAAGTGATGATAGCATTTCTTTTGATGAGAGCATTGAGACCAATAAAGAGAAAATTCAAATGCTGCTTATTCTGACTCATGATAAAATGTTGGGTCTTTACCACAAAAATAACAGTAAAAACAATAAGTTGAATGGTGCTGGTGACGAAAGGGAAATCTTTTCGCCTAGAGAGAACGAAATTTTATATTGGGCTAGTGTCGGCAAAACATACTCGGAAATCTCCATAATATTGGGAATAAAAAGAAGTACAGTTAAGTTTCATATTGGTAATGTTGTCAGAAAACTTGGTGTTTTAAATGCCAAGCATGCGATAAGACTTGGCATAGAGTTAAAGTTAATTAAACCTATTTAACTATATCTGGCACCGCTAATGGCCAGGTTTCAAGTATATGAGGTTCAACGTGATGCGTTCTGCGTATCTTCTTTATTAATTGTTGTTGGCTATCAATGTCGACACCCAGATGTAAAAGATAAATAACCTCATTTTTCTCTGACTCACCTTGGTTTAAAACTGTAATATTCCAGCCGGAACGCTTCAGTAATACATACATCCCTCGGCTGACAACAGTCAGTATACCTTTATAATTACGGCTTCTGGCATAATTAACCATTGCTAAAAAAAGTAATACGCTGAGTGCACTATTATTGCCTACCATATCTCTTGCTAGTTTTTTTTCAACAAAGAAACGGCTGGATTCTATAAAACCATCGACCGGAAGGTCAATGTCGGAAAAATAAGGTGCGAATGGCCCTGCCACCATTGTCGGATATTTCATTTCAATAAATCTGACACTGCAAACAATAGTGTCCTCTATTATTCCTAATATATAGTTTGTATTCTCATCATCATATTGGTCGCTTTCTCTGCCATCAGTACAGGTTACTTTCCAATCTAAGCGATCTTTAAATGTTATTTTTCTAAGTGTGAAGATCTCGTCTAACTTTCTTTCAGGCATACTGTTAAAGTTTACGTTAAATAGTTTTAACATGATGAAAACCAAAGTTATTTAATTAAACCAGCATCGTACACGATCTCTGTCCGTTAGTGCAAACATTGAACGAGGTTAGACAACGCCATGAATAACTAATGAATGTCAGCATCGTCGTTCAATTATTCTACAAATAGCAAAAAGACAGACAATCTATTTTTGATGGCCACGTGCTATAGGTGCGGTACTCGGAGAGTTGATGGATCTTTTTAAGAGAAAAGTGACATCAGACGGGACTTTTCAACAGGAAATAGTTATAACGAAACATCATTTCATTTTTTGATTGAAAAGGATGTTCACGTGGACCGCAGTCCTGCGCTTTTTACCAATAAAAAATTTGTTTTCCTCGTGGCAACCTTCTGTTGCCTTCTTTGGGGCAGTGCCTACCCTGCGATTAAAAATGGTTATGCACTGTTTCATATCGCCCCAGATGACATTCCGAGCAAGATGGTGTTTGCGGGTTATCGCTTTTTATTGGCCGGGTTAGTGCTACTCATTTTTGCTGTTGCCAGTGGTAAAGCTATTGGCCGACTTAACAAGGGCCAATATAGGCAGATTGCCATTTTAGGTCTAACACAGACCACGTTACAGTATGTCTTTTTCTATATTGGGCTGGCATATACTACCGGGGTGAAAGGTTCCATCATGAATGCAACGGGGACATTCTTCAGTGTCTTGTTGGCGCATTATATTTATAAAAATGATCGATTATCATTTAATAAAATCATTGGCTGCGCACTGGGTTTTGCTGGCGTGATGGTGGTGAATTTTGGCGCCGATTTGATGGATTTTAATTTTTCACTGTTAGGTGAGGGAAGTGTGGTACTGGCTGCTTTCATCCTTTCTGCCGCCAGTATTTACGGCAAACGTATTTCACAAACCATGGATACCACGGTGATGACAGGCTACCAACTTGCCATCGGAGGGTTGGTGTTGACGCTTGGCGGTTATCTCTTTGGTGGCCATTTGAGTGACATTGGCTGGCGGGCTTTATTGTTATTGGCCTACCTGGTGCTGTTGTCATCGGCCGCTTTTGCACTCTGGAGCGGCGTTGTTGAATAAATCGAACTTTTGGCCGTAGTTAGGATCAGATCACCACACTCCTGATCCTGCAGCGATATCACGTGGCAAAACAAAAGTTCAAAATCACCAACTGGGCCACCTACAACAAGGCGCTTGTCAATCGGGGCTCACTGACATTCTGGCTTGATGAGTCGGCCATTCAGGCCTGGTATGACGAGCCCAACACGTCTTTACGCGGTCGTCCGCAACGTTATTCTGAGCTGGCCATTTCAACCGTTCTGATGCTCAAACGCGTTTTTCGCCTCACACTTCGCGCTGCGCAGGGATTCATTGACTCCATCTTTACCCTAATGAAGCTCCCGCTCCGTTGCCCGGATTATTCCTGCGTCAGCAGGCGGGCTAAATCCGTCAGCATCCCTTTCAAAAACCCAACACGCGGTGAAATTGCCCATCTGGTTATCGATTCCACCGGCTTAAAAGTCTTCGGTGAGGGTGAGTGGAAGGTGAAAAAACACGGCCAGGAAAAGCGCCGCGTCTGGCGGAAACTGCACCTGGCGGTGGATGCTGATACGCATGAGATTATCTGCGCTGACCTGTCCCTAAACAACGTGACTGATGCAGAGGCATTCCCGGGGCTTATCCGTCAGACGCACAGGAAAATCAGGGCTGCCTGTGCCGACGGGGCTTATGACACAAAGCGGTGCCACGACGAGTTGCGGCGCAAGAAAATTAAGGCGCTTATCCCGCCGCGAACGCGCGCCGGCTACTGGCCGGTGGAGTATGCCGACAGAAATCAGGCGGTGGCGAGGCAACGGCTTACTGGGAGCAATGCGTACTGGAAATGGCACACGGCTTATAACCGGCGTTCAGTGGCCGAAACGGCGATGTACCGCGTAAAACAGCTGTTTGGTGGGCATCTTACGTTGAGGGATTACGATGCGCAGGTTGGAGAAACTATGGCCATGATCCGTGCCTTAAACAAAATGACGCGTGCAGGGATGCCAGAAAGTGTGCGGATTGCCTGAGGAAGTCAGTGACGAGAGGCGCTTTTATCTAAATCCGAATTATTCAACAAAGCCCTCTGGAGCTTGCTACTCAAATATAATCGGGTAGGGATGGTTGCACCGTTCAATTTTCTCATCCCGGTTTCAGGTGCGGTTCTGTCCGCCATTTTCCTCAATGAAAGCATTTTAGAATGGAAGAATGCCCTTGCGCTGGTATTGGTTTGTGCGGGGATCATTTTGGTTAATCGAATAAAACAGAATAAGACAGAATAACGAATAACGAATAAAGAATAAATAGTGCAAAGTTATCAATGTGGGGGATGTACTAGCCTTAATTGAATTTGAGATATTAGGGCTAATACCAGCAGTTAAATGTATTTTAACAATTTTAGCGTGCAACGATTTTTTCGATGTCGATAGAAAGCAAAGTGGCATTGGTTGGCTATAATAAACATGCACTTGATAAAGATATAAGTATCGTGTCCATTATTTCTTGAAGGTGACCTATGCTACATGTTGACATTCCAAGTCGTGAAGAATTTCTTAGTCTTTCTGATGTACGCTCCGATGCCTGCGTTTCCATCTATCTTGAAACATCACCGTTACATCAACAGTTAGCTGGCAGTAAAATCCAGCTGGGGAACTTAATAAAAGAGGCATTACAACAGCTTGATGCCGTAAACTTTGATAAACGGCGTCTGGCTTTATTGGAAGAAGAGTTATATTCCGTATTAGAGGATGAGTCATTCTGGGATCTGCATGCTTACAGCCTCGCAATACTTGCGACGCCTGATACTTTGCGAACCTACCGTTTGGCTAATAAACTGCAAGACCAAGTAGAGATCAGTGAGCGTTTCCACCTCAAACCGTTATTACGCGCACTGACATTTCCACACTCCGCTTATATTCTGGCATTATCAGAAAATGAAGTGCGTTTGATTGAGTTTTTTGCCGATGCACCACCCGCTATCGTTTCTGTTCCCAACCTACCTGACAATGTGTTAAATGCAGTAGGTAAAGCTTCATTAAATGCACGTAAGTATGATGGCGTACATGAAAAAGTAAGGCTCGCACAATATACCCGGCAAATAGATAATGCCCTGCGGCCATTATTTGCCCGTCATAACTATCCGCTTATTTTAGTCAGTACTGAACCTTTGACGTCAATTTATCGGGCGACAAATTCATTATCAAATCTGGTGGATGAAACGTTATCTACCAATGCAGAACATCTTAATATTTCGGAACTTGCCACATTAGCGCGCCCGGTATTGGATAATTTCTATCGGGCGCAAATAGAGGGGCTGAAGCCGTTATTTGAACAGCGCGCAGGAGAACGTCGAGTCACTCATGATTTGTCGGATGCGGCACGGGCGGCAACGTTCGGTGCTATTGATTTATTACTGGTTGATATTGAAAGCCAAGTCCCAGGAACTATCAATGATCAGGGTATTATTACTTTTGCGTCAGAAGATGATGCTCTGACATATGGGGTTATCGATGAGATTGCCAGACGTGCATTGGCAACCGGAGCTCGAGTTTTGGCGGTGCGGGAAAGCGATTTAGCCGGTAATCAGTTGAGCGCTATATTGCGTTATCCACTTTAAATTGTCTTAATTAATCAAAACAGGGTCGCATAGGCCCTGTTGCACTTAGCGCTTATTCAGCCAGATATTGGCGCAGTGTATTGAGTAAATGATCGAATACCACGCGGACTCGCTGGGTATTGCGTAGATCTTCATGCATCACCAGCCAAAACTCCAGTGGATACGAGAATTCTTGTGCTAACACCCGCACTAACCCAGATTGACGAGCTATGGGTTCATGGCAGGCACCAATGCCCAAACCGCTGCGTATTGCCGCCAACTGTGCCAAATGGCTATCAGTACGTAGGCGGTATTGGTGCGGTTTAAAATCGATTCCCTGTTCACGCAGAACCTGGACATCGTAGGTGTTACGATCCGGACCGATTAACGCGTGAAACGCTAATGCTCCGAGACTCTGCGGCATACCATGGCGCTCAATGTAATCTTCAGTAGCAAACAGCCCAACTTCGCAATAACCCGCCCGTTGCGCAATAACTGGCAACGCTTTGGGGCGTAAGGTTCTTACTGCAATATCGGCTTCCTGGCGGGTTAACCCCTCTATCTTGCTACCCAGACTTAATTCCAGCACCAGCTCAGGATAGTGTAAGCGCAGAGGTTCTAAGCGTTGCGGCAGGATTTCAACGCCAAGTAACTCACTGGTGGCAATGCGCACGGTATCTTTAGCTGACCCAATATCGGCGCAGGCGGCTCGTACAAAAGCGTCGGCAGCGGTGGCCATTTCCAAGGCATGGGGTAACAGTGCCCGCGCTGTTTCCGTTGGGATTAATCCAGTGGACGTGCGGTTAAACAATTTTTGCCCAAGACATTGTTCCAGCGACTCAATATGCCGGCGGGCTGTCGGTTGCGAAACATTCAGACTCCGTGCGGCGGCAGATAAACTGCCTTCACGCATAATGGCCAGAAATGTACGCTGGTTATCCCAATCAGCAGGAGGTAGGTTCATAAAATTGATACTGTCAGATGGTCATAAATAGACAATTTCATTGCGTTCCCCTGTACGGTATCCCTATCACTTATTCATCATAACATCAGGCTTTATCGGTAACGATTTTCACCCCGACCCGACTTACCCGATCCGATTCCATTTCGGCAATCGTCCAGGTCAAGCCATCCCACTCAATCTGATCGCCAATAACCGGCTCTCCACCAAATAAATAGAGGACGAATTGGCCCAATGTTTGCTGTTTATCGATTCCGGGTTCCAGATTAAGGCCATAAATCTGAGAGATATCGTGGAGCTTGGCATCGGCATCAAGAATAAAGTCACCAAAGAAGCGTTCATCCAGTTGGATATTGGGCGACTGACTAAACAGTTTTCCCAATGCTGGCAGGTCGTGTTCCTGACCGATAACACACAAGATGTCACCTTCTTTCAGACGGGTACTGCCGGTGGGGTGCAATAAGTCTTTACCACGAAACAGCGCCGCAATACGTGTCCCTTTAGGCATTTTCAAATCGCGCAGCGCAGCACCGATACACCACTTGTCACAACTCAACTGGTAAATGAACTGTTCCCATTGGTTATTCATATCAATATCTAACCCAATGCGCGAGACCGGTGCTAGTGCTGGAGGCACCACCAATTTAGTTTTACGTGCGGCAAATGACAGGCTGGTACCCTGTAGCAGCAGTGATACCAGCACGACAAAAAAGGCCACATTGAAAAATAAATTCGCGTTGGGAATGCCGGCCATCATCGGGAATACGGCTAGAATAACCGGCACTGCACCGCGTAAACCCACCCAGGAAATAAAGATCCGTTCACGCAGATTAAAGCTTGGGAACGGCAGTAAACCAATGAACACCGACAGTGGTCGGGCGAACAAAATCATCCACAATGAGAGGAGCAGCGCTGGGATCGCTATCGGCAATAGGTCACTTGGATTAAGCAACAGCCCCAACACCAGGAACATCCCGATCTGACTCAGCCATGCCAGCCCATCGAAAGTTTGTAATATACCGGAGCGGTTACGGATAGGGCGGTTACCCAGTAATAGCCCGCAGAGATATACTGCCAGAATACCACTGCCGTTCATGGCCGTTGCCAATGAGAAAACCAGAATCCCACCACTAACTGCCAGCAGGGGATATAATCCATTCGCTAGCTCTATTCGGTTTATAAAGAGCAGCAGTAAACCACCACCGCCTAACCCGATGATAATTCCCAGACCAAACTGTTGGATTAAGTGCACCAGGAACATCCAACTGAGGCTGGTTTCACCTGCGGAGATCATGGCAATCAAGGTAACGGTTAAAAACACCGCCATGGGGTCATTGCTGCCTGATTCTATCTCTAAAGTGGCACTGACGCGCTCGTTGAGGCCTTTACCCCCAAGCAGTGAGAATACCGCAGCGGCATCGGTCGAGCCAATAATCGCACCAATGAGCAGCCCTTGAATAATATCTAAATCGAACAGCCAGGCCGCAGCCAGGCCCGTCAGACCGGCAGTAATCACCACACCGACGGTTGCTAAAGAGAGCGCAGGCCATAGGGCAACACGGAATGATGAGGCTCGAGTGCGCATCCCGCCATCTAGCAGGATAACCGCCAACGCAAGGTTACTGACCAGATACGCCACTGGGTAGTTATCGAAAGCAATCCCGCCAATACCGTCGCCGCCTGCCAGCATACCGATGGCCAGAAAGATAACCAGAATCGGAATACCCAGCCGGGAAGAGAGTGAACTCAGTAAAATACTGGCTCCCACCAGCACTGCGCCGATCAAAAAGAGGCTATTAATTGCGATGGCGTCCAAGGTGGGAGTTCTCCTGATTTAAGGCGAAAATAAATGAATAACAGGCCAAAGTTATAAAAAATTATTATACACAGATTTACCTCATCTAATGCGAAGAGATGACCTAATTCAATGTGTTAAATCAGCATTTCTTTAGTTCATAGCGTTGTGGTACTTACTCACTTGAACCACTGATTTTGTCAGTTCTTTGGAATGGAATCATTTGCAGCTTTGCTGAAATGTAAAAGACGTTAAGTCTATATAATGATTAAAATTATGAGGATAAAAGAGGGGTCGCTCACCTTTAATTGCCCAGCGGGGAATCAAGGGTGAGCGTTGGATAGTAGAACTAGTCGCGTTTGAGTGTTACCAGCGCTCTTCTCAGTGCTTCTGCTGTCGGTGCTTTTTCCTGTTCAGGAAGATTATCGACAGAAAGCTGTGACAGTTCGTTAACTAATACGCTGCGATCTTTTCCGGTGATTGCGCTGTCCAGCGCTCCGCTAAGGCGGCTAACCAAGGCAAACAGGGTAGCGAACTCGGTGACTGCAACAGCATCAGACTTGGGATTATTCTCAGTAGATTCTTGCTTTTTCATCACAATTCCTCTTTTTGTTGTCACTGCAAGTGAAACAAATCCTGATAAGGAATCAACAGGATAGTTGCTCTGAAAGCAGAGCAAGCAGTGAGGCATTAGCCATCCCGCCATCTACATGATGGTTTCACAGTGTAGCCGTTTTATCGCTTAAGCGGTATGCCGATATTCATATCACTTAGCAATAACATTATTCGTTTGAATAATAATTTGATTACACCGTTTGCTGCTGCGGCTTGCCAGAAAATAAGAATTTCAGCAATGGAATACGGCGATGAATCTCATATAACATGAATGAAATCAGGCAAACAAAGGCCATGCCCACTACAAAGCCAAGGCCATTATTGTCAATTAGCGGTGTAATAAAGGCACCATAAATCAAGGTTAGCGGATGATGCACCAGGTAGATGAAAAGTGAGGCATTAACCAGATAGGTGATACGTGGTGAGGGGTAGTTTAATAACCGGTACCCAATAGAGTAGACCACATTGGTCATGGTCACGCCCATCAATGCCTTGATGATAAGATCCAGCTCAAAGGCAAAAAACTCAGCAGTATTAATATGTTGGTTTATCGAATAGGCGATGAATAACAACACTGAGGCCAAAAATGCACCAGGTGAAAAGGTAAGAAATACCCGTTTGAGTGGCGGATAGATAAAGCTGTAAGCACCCAATAGAAAGAACGGTAGATAAAACAAAGTCTCCATAACAAAGAAATTGAAGACACTATTAAAGAGTATTTCCGGGTTAAGAAGAAATATTATTCTACGAATGACCGCGTAGATTAATACAAAGCCAAACAATGATAGTGAGATTTTTCCTATATTATTCATTTCCTTTATCAACACTGGAAATGACTGTTGGTTATTCTTGATTTTTTTGAACAGATAAAAACAGATTGTCGTCAGCAATGCGAGGGTTAACAAAAACCATAAGTGTGAAACCATTTCCCAAATAGCAATATTTATTTTTTGATAAATTGTAAATGAATTCCAATCTTGTAATTTGGTGGTGTAATTTTTAAGGAGGTAAAATTGTGGCAATGTTATTAATGGGATGGCGGTGAGTAACGGAATAACCACCCGCTCCAGGCGGACCTTAAGCCAGCGCTGGCGCTCATAGCGTTGATATAACATGAACGAAAAATAGCCGGAAATAACAAAGAATACCTGCATGCGAAAGGCGTGAATGAAATCGTTAAGTAAGGTAAATAGATGTGAAGGATGCGTACTATTCACTGCCCAATGATGGTTGGAGTATATAAGAGAAAGATGAAAAGGAATGCCGAGTAACATCAAATAGGCGCGGATAGCGTCTAGAAAGTACTCCCGTTGGTTAGTATTTTTTTTCATACTTATTCACTATTTGTTATCGGAATTAGAATAACGCGCCGGTTTTACCCACGGAGTTGTTTTTATAGTAAACGTTTATTGATAACAATATACGTTATTCAATGGATCAGTAAGGCGAGAAACACTACTATAAGGGCTAATAATTTTCCATAGCGTATTTTAGCTGGGCAAGATAGTCTTGTGGCTTAGCCACGGGTTTAAACAATCAACCGTCAGCATAACTCAGGCATTTACGCTAACCTGAATTTATCTGTACGGTATGTGGGATAAACCGTCAATAATTTGGCTGTGATGATTTAAGCACCCGAACAGGGGGAGATGTGCGAGTTAATATTTTTTCAAACGTTAATAGAATGTCTAAAGGGTCACGCGCGAACAGCGTCAGATGGCTGGGGGTAACTCTCTTGCTGTCATTATTCACTTCTCAGGCAATGGCTTTCTCGTTAGATGATGTGGCTAAACAGGCACAGACATTGGCGGGTAAAAGCTTCGAGGCACCAAAAAGTAACCTTCCATCGCAATTTCGCGAAATGAAATTTGCCGACTATCAGCAGATTCAGTTTAACCATGACAAATCGTATTGGACCAAACTGGATACGCCATTTAAGTTAGAGTTCTATCACCAAGGCATGTACTTCGACACACCAGTGCAGATCAACGAAGTTACTGCGACCAGTGTTAAACCCATCAATTATAGCCCTGACTATTTTAACTTTGGTTCGGTCAAGCATGATGCCGAGTCAGTGAAGAACTTAGGTTTTGCTGGTTTTAAAGTGCTTTATCCGATCAATAAAGCGGATAAGAAAGACGAAATCGTAAGTATGCTTGGTGCCAGCTATTTTCGTGTGATTGGTAAAGGTCAGGTTTATGGCCTTTCTGCACGCGGGCTGGCCATTGATACTGCATTGGCCTCTGGCGAGGAGTTCCCACGTTTTCGTGAGTTCTGGATTGAGCGGCCTAAACCAAATGACAAACATCTGGTTATCTATGCTCTGCTGGACTCACCTCGTGCCACCGGTGCTTACCGTTTCGTCATTTATCCGGGGCGCGACACCACTATTGATGTACAGGCCAAAGTCTTCCTGCGCGACAAGGTTGAGAAGCTGGGTATTGCACCATTAACCAGCATGTT
Source organism: Yersinia sp. 2553 StPb PI (assembly GCF_052217105.1). Taxonomy (NCBI): domain Bacteria; kingdom Pseudomonadati; phylum Pseudomonadota; class Gammaproteobacteria; order Enterobacterales; family Yersiniaceae; genus Yersinia; species Yersinia sp. 2553 StPb PI. The sequence goes on from NZ_JAZGPX010000002.1 coordinate 928,635, forward strand.
CCTGTTTGGGCCAAGCCAGCCGTCAGCAGTGTTGAACTATCGTCCGGCATTACATGATTCCAATGGTCTTTCTATTCATGCGGGTAATGGTGAATGGATTTGGCGACCACTGAATAATCCAAAACACCTGTCGGTCAGCACCTATACGGTGGAAAATCCAAAAGGGTTTGGTTTGCTACAACGGGGTCGTGAATTCTCGCAGTATGAAGATTTAGACGACCGCTACGATTTGCGTCCGAGTGCCTGGGTTGAACCGCGTGGTGATTGGGGCAAAGGTAAAGTTGAGCTGGTGGAAATTCCAACGGCGGATGAAACCAACGACAATATCGTGGCCTTCTGGTCACCAGACGTGTTGCCGGATGCAAAAACATCACTTGATCTGAATTACCGCCTGCACTTCACGCGCGATGAAGAGAAATTGCATTCGCCGGACGTGGCCTATGTCAAACAGACCTTACGTTCAACCGGTGATGTGAAACAGTCGAATCTGATTCGTCAGCCTGATGGCAGTGTGGCATTCCTGGTTGATTTTGTCGGTCCAGTGTTGAAATCACTTGATGAAAATACACCGCTAGCTTCACAGGTCAGTATCGACGACAACGGTGAATTGATCGAGAACAGTGTGCGCTACAACCCGGTTACTAAGGGCTGGCGTTTAACATTGCGGCTGAAAGTTAAGGACGCAAAAAAACCGATAGAAATGCGTGCTGCGCTGGTTAACGGTGATAAAACCCTGACTGAAACCTGGAGCTATCAGCTACCTGCCGATGAATAAGTCAAATCAATCTCCTGTACAGGATTATATTGCGGACTTGCCCCTGACTGCTCAGCAGCAAGGGGCGCTGCGTGATGCTCTACCTGAAGATGTATTACTCGATAGCCCCCCTGAAGCGATGCAGCATTTGCATCAGCAACTGGCGGCCAGTGCGCCACCAACGGGAGTTTTTAGCCAGGAAGACAGTGCGTTAGCATCAGTCAATGCCCGTCTGCGTGCGGCGTGGCCGGAGGCCTTGGCGCAAGGGAAACAACTGGAGTCAGATTGCGAAGGGCGCACGATCATTAATGCGATGCCGCCCATCAAACGCACCAGTATGGCACCGCAGGCATGGCGGACCAATCCGGTGGGGCGTTTTTGGGATTCATTATTGGGTCGTAACCCGGTGTCACGGGCACAAACCCATGAGCAGGCCATCGCCGAGAAGAAATGGCGTAGCGTAGGTTCTCTGCGCCGCTATATTTTGCTGATACTCATTGTGTTGCAAACTACCATTGCGACCAGTTATATGAAGACCATTCTGCCCTACCAGGGGTGGGCGTTAATCGATCCTTTTGAGATCTGGCAACAAAACTGGCAGGTTTCGGTAATGCAATTGCTGCCTTACCTGCTACAAACCGGCATCCTGATTCTGTTTGCCGTGCTGTTTTGTTGGGTCTCTGCCGGATTCTGGACCGCGCTGATGGGCTTCCTGCAATTGCTGATTGGCAAAGATAAATACAGCATATCCTCTACTATCAAAGGAGATGAGGCGCTCAATCCAGCTCACCGGACCGCGCTGATTATGCCAATTTGTAATGAGGACGTGGAGCGGGTATTTGCGGGGCTACGTGCTACTTATGAGTCAGTCGCCGCCACGGGTCAGCTTGAGCACTTCGATATTTATGTGCTGAGTGACAGTTATGACCCCGATATCTGTGTGGCAGAGCAGAAAGCCTGGCTGGAGCTGTGTCGTGATGTCGATGGGCATGGGCGCATTTTCTACCGCCGCCGCCGCCGTCGGGTTAAACGCAAAAGCGGTAATATCGATGACTTCTGCCGCCGTTGGGGCAGTCAGTACAGCTATATGGTGATTCTGGATGCCGATAGCGTGATGAGCGGTGAGTGTTTGACCGGGCTGGTGCGGCTGATGGAAGCCAATCCAAATGCCGGGATTATCCAATCTGCGCCGAAAGCCTCAGGTATGGACACGCTGTATGCCCGTATCCAGCAATTTGCCACGCGAGTCTATGGTCCGCTGTTTACGGCTGGTTTACATTACTGGCAGTTAGGCGAATCCCATTACTGGGGCCACAATGCCATTATTCGGGTTAAGCCTTTTATCGAGCATTGTGCACTGGCACCATTGCCGGGTGAAGGTTCGTTCGCAGGTTCCATTTTGTCGCATGACTTTGTGGAAGCGGCATTAATGCGTCGTGCCGGCTGGGGAGTGTGGATTGCTTATGATTTGCCGGGTAGCTATGAAGAACTGCCACCTAATTTGCTTGATGAACTAAAACGAGACCGCCGTTGGTGCCACGGTAATCTGATGAATTTCAGGTTGTTCCTGGTTAAGGGCATGCATCCGGTTCACCGGGCTGTGTTCCTCACCGGTGTGATGTCATATCTGTCTGCGCCGTTGTGGTTTATGTTCCTGGTGCTGTGTACTGCTTTGCAAGCGGTGCATACCTTGATGGAACCGCAGTATTTCCTGCAACCGCGTCAACTGTTCCCAGTCTGGCCCCAGTGGCGGCCCGAGCTGGCAATTGGCTTGTTCTCCACCACTTTGGTATTACTGTTCTTGCCAAAATTACTCAGCATCATTTTGATCTGGGCAAAAGGGGCGAAAGAGTACGGTGGGGCGCTGCGTCTATTGCTGTCGATGCTGGCTGAAATGTTGTTCTCCGTGTTACTGGCCCCTGTGCGGATGCTGTTCCATACCGTGTTTGTGGTCAGCGCCTTCCTCGGTTGGTCAGTGCAATGGAACTCACCACAACGTGATGATGATGCCACGCCGTGGAGTGAAGCTATGGTTCGTCACGGCTCGCAATTGTTACTGGGTCTGGTTTGGGCCGGTGGCGTGGCCTGGCTGGATCTGCGCTTCTTGTGGTGGTTATCGCCGATTGTATTTTCGTTGATTCTGTCACCGCTAGTCTCTGTGGTTTCCAGCCGTCGGACATTGGGGATGGCCAGTAAACGGGCTAAATTATTTTTGATCCCGGAAGAGTATAATCCACCACGAGAATTGCTGGCGACGGAAGAGTACCTGAAGCTTAACCATCAGCGGGCGCTCAGTAATGGTTTCTTGCATGCGGTGATGAACCCATCGTATAACGCGCTGGCCAGTGCGATGGCGACAGCTCGCCACCATACCCGTGCGATTATCGAGCAGGTGCGTGGCGAGCGGCTGACACTCGCGCTGGAGGCTGGGCCGGATAAATTGGCTAAATTACAGCGTCTGGAATTACTCAGTGACCCGGTATTGATTTCGCGTTTGCACCAGCAAGTCTGGCAGCAGCCGGAGCAGTATCAGATTTGGAACGGGTATTATCGCCAACTCGCGCATAATATAAAGGCGTTTCCAGCAGCGAAGTAACGCTGATATGAAGTAACGGTAATATTGAGTAAAAACGGGCGTACATTATGTATAGCCCGTTTTTTTATTAGTGATAATTCGGTCTGAGCGGTGATAGCGTATTAGTGAATACGGACTAACGCTTTAACACTTTCTATGTTTTACATTAGCCAGATTGAGTCTTAACCGTTGTTTACATGGCGCTATGATAAGCTGTGTATCGCGCTAAACCTGAAGAGTAACTGTGTGAATCCCATCGTTAAACTGACCCATTGCCCTACCAGCATGGCCCGCATTGTTATGCTGGTGATCGGTATTATGTTGTTGTCCGGCTGTGGCAGCATTATCAGCCGCACGGTGCCGGGGCAGGGCCATGGGCATCAATACTATCCTGGCGTGCAATGGGATATGCGTGAGGGACCATGGAAATATGTCACGGTGATAGACGTTCCGCTGTCAATGATAGTTGATACTTTTATGCTGCCAATCGATGCTCGTCATGGTCCTTATGAGTAACATCATTCGTTGGTAGCAAAAATCAGCAGTTGGTAGTGTTGTTGCTGACAAACGAATTCACTGATCGGTGTCATATGTAACCCTTTGACATGGGCTGCCAATGAGTGTGGATTATTGTTGTTAACAAACGCGGCCCCTACATCAAATTGATGACAGGTATGGTTTTTAACGGCGCTAAACAGCTGTTTAAGCACCCCTTTGCCGCGCCAGCGGCTATCGATACACACCGGCCCGTAAAGAAATACCCGCAATTGTGCTAATGGTTGGCCTTGATACTGTTGATGGCTTATGGCTTATGGCTTCCAGCATGGCATCAACCACCGGTGGTCGTGGTTGTTTATGCGTGTGGGCCAAACAGACAAAGCCGGCGACTAGCCCATCATCAACTGCAACCAGAACCCCCAAATCCTGATTAATCGAATCCAGTTGCTTTTCATCCATTTGTGACACAATAAAACCCTGCTTTCGCTGCTCTGGACTTAAGTTTTCTGGGGTGTTTTGTCGCTGCAACTCTAATATAGTCAGGTAGTCTGCAGGTTGCGCAGGTCTTATTTTCATGTTTAATCTCTAGGTTCAAATGTGTTATCAGGAGAGAGTCGATGCCATCAAAAGCAGTGAGGTTACCCGATACCCACGTAAGTAAACCGCCGTCAGTATTACCGAAAACCTCGATAATGCGTGTTGCCAGACCCACAGATAATCTTAAATTAATCAGTGAGATGTACTGCCGTGGGCTAGGCTTTAGCCAACTGGGCCATTTTGCTGATCATCAGGGATTTGATGGTGTTATTCTCGGACATCCACATCACACTTACCATTTAGAGTTTACTCATCATCGCGGTGTTCGGGTAGGGGCGGCACCGACGCAGGACAACTTATTAGTATTTTATATACCGGATCAAGCGCAATGGGTTGTGCAGTGCCAGCAGATGGCGGCGGCAGGTTTTCGCGAGGTCACGTCTTATAATCCTTATTGGGATGTCAGCGGCAAAACGTTCGAAGATAGCGATGGTTATCGTGTGGTGTTACAGCAACAGGAATGGCAGTTGTAAAACAAAACCCGCCACAAGGGCGGGTTTGCGTGAACAGTGGTTGCAGTATATGCATCAGGCCGCTTGTTGGCCCTGAGTATTATTCATCAGCCGACGAATCGGTACGATAAGCAATATTAACACTGCCGCACAGATAACCAATGCAATTGAGCAACGGGCGAACAGTGTCGGCAGCATATCAAGCTGGTCAGCTTTAACATGTCCGCCAATCAGGCCTGCTGCCAGATTACCCAGAGAACTGGCGCAGAACCACAAGCCCATCACCTGGCCGCGCATTCTGTCTGGTGCCAGTAGGGTCATGGTGGCCAAACCGATCGGGCTAAGGCACAGTTCACCCAACGTCAGCAGTAAGATACTCATCACCAGCCACAGCGGCGAAACACCGGCACCACCACTGCTAAGCACATGCTGCGCGGCATACATCATCACGGCGAAACCAGCCGCCGCGCATAAGATACCAATGACAAATTTGGTGATACTGCTGGGCTGAATTTTCTTCTTCGCCAGGGCAGGCCAAGCCCAACTGAATACCGGTGCCAACAGAATAATAAACAGCGCATTGATTGATTGGAACCAGACTGTTGGGATCTCAAAGCCCATAACCATACGGTTAGTGTAATCATTGGCAAACAGATTGAATGAGGTTGGTTTCTGCTCGAAGGCTGACCAGAAGAACGCCGCAGACACTAACAGAATGAAGCACACCAATAGGCGAGCGCGATCTTTACGGCTCATATTGGCAAAGGCAAACAGATAAACGAAATAGAGTGTTACTGAGGCCGCAATAACATAGACCAATAAGCTGGCAATCAATACTGGGTTTATCGGGATAACCCCTTGTGATATCAGGGTAATCAGCACCGCCACTAGCACCATAATACCTGCAACCCACTTGCCAACCCCTTGACGCTGATTGGTCGGTTTATTCCAGCTTGAGTCTAGCCCGACCTCTGCGTCATAGCGTTTCATCGCTGGGATAGCAAAACCACGGAAAATAACCAGTGCGACCAGCATACCAATACCGCCGATACCAAAACCCCAGTGCCAGCCGTGGGATCGCAGCAACCAACCTGACAGTAGCGGCGCGATAAATGACCCCATATTGATACCCATATAGAACAGAGAGAAACCACCGTCGCGGCGGGCATCACCTGGCTTATACAGGGTGCCGACCATGACTGAGATACAGGTCTTGAACAGACCGGTACCCAGCACGATAAACACTAAACCGATAAAGAACATGTCATTGCCGAAGAACGCTGATAGCGCAATCGACAGATGACCCAGTGCAATCAGGATAGAACCATACCAGACTGCACGTTGCTGGCCGAGCCAGTTATCAGCCAGCCAGCCACCGGGTAATGCTGCCAGATACATGCTACCGGCAAAAATCCCGACGATAGCGGAGGCTTGCTCACGAGGCAGGCCCATACCACCGTCAAATACAGTGGCGGCCATAAACAGAATTAACAGTGGGCGGATGCCGTAGAACGAGAAACGCTCCCACATTTCAGAAAGAAACAGGCCGCTGAGCGGATAAGGATGGCCAAAGAACGTGCGGCCACCTTCGGAGTTAACAGAGGTTTGCATAAAGTCTTCCCATAGAATCGCCGTTAAAGTCGGGCGAATAAGCCATCATCGAATGTTCACCCCTTTGGCACTACGGCCAGTTATCAGGGTTAACACTCGTTACAGTAGAATTTAACGCAATAATAACGTCATTTTTTGCTGCCTATCGGGGTTATATCGTATTTTTAGATGAAAAGTCGATACACATCGCATTTATCAGGGTTATCTTTCTGACTTTGAGTGCATTTCACTACAAAAGATAGGGACTAAGTTTCATTATTTAATCTTATTATTAATATTATTTATCAATAAGTTAAATCAATAGGTTATGGCTATTTTGACATGAGAGAGTGCTGAAATAAAAAATTTTCGCATAAAAACACAATAAACAGCAACTTGGCGAGGGATTAACGTTTGATGGGGTCTTTGTCAGTGCATCTCAGGAGGATTCGGGCAGAAAAGAGCAGGAATATACGTGCTTTTGTTTAGGGACTTAGGATGGTTTATGCTGGTATCCGGCGGTTGGGTTACCCCTCTAATCTTTAGCTATCTTGCTGTTGTTGAACCTCACGCTGCCGTGCTTTTAAGGGCTGGCGCTGTAAACACCAGTAAGAATAGATCGCGTTAAATAGCACCACCAAGGCAGTTACACAGAATACAGCGCGGAAACCATAGCTGGCAGAAACCGCAGCCCCGAGTAGCGGGCCGCTGACATTACCGACATCACGAAACGATTGGTTATAACTGAAAATCCGGCCAGCCACTTGATTGGTGCAGTTATAAATCAGTAACGTCTGTACCGCAGGGAGCAATGCACCATCCGTTGCCCCCAGCAAGAAGCGCAAAATACCCAATTGCAATGGAGTCTGCACGAAAGCCATCGGGATCAGGATAAGCACTGACAGAGCCAGCATGGCAATCAGAATGCGCTCTGGGCCGATTCTATCACCCAGTTTTCCTAATCTCGGCGCGCTCATCAATGCAGCAACCCCTGGGACTGACGCAATCATGCCGCTGACGAAAGCCAAATTATGAATATCACCGGCCAGTTCGCGCACATACAGCGTCAAGATCGGCGCAATTGAGCCAGTAGCAATCTGGATTATCATGGTGGTGACAAACAGGCTCAGGATTAACTTCGGGTTCTTCAGGGAGTTAAATACTTGCCGCCCGTTAAGCATGTCTTTTTTCAGTACCGGTGCAAACTGCTCCCTGACATACAGCCAGGTTAGAGTAAAACAGAGCAACAACACCGCCGCGGTAATAAAGAATACCGGTCTCAGGCCATAGTTATCCGCTAACAACCCGCCGATCAGTGGCCCGATTAATGCACCGCTCACTCCACCGGTTGAGAGCGTCCCCAAAGCCCAGCCACTCTTGTTGCGCGGTACTTGAGTGGCGATCAGTGCATTGGCATTTGGAATAAAACCACCCAGTAGTCCCAGCAGTGCACGTAATGCCAGAAACTGCCAGATATTCTGTGCCATACCCATTAAAACCATCACGATCCCCATGCCTAACGCTGAGCGTAATAGCATGATTTTCCGCCCTTTACGATCAGCCAGGCTCCCCCAGAAGGGGGCGGCAATGGCAGAAAACAGAAAAGTAATACTGAATACCAGACCGGACCACATATTCAATGACTGGTGACCGCTCACGCCTAACTCCTCCACATACAATGGCAAGAATGGCATGATCAAACTAAATGCAGCACCGGTTAGAAAACAGCCTAACCAGGTGACAAATAGGTTTCTTTTCCAGTTAACAGGTTGTGGCGCCGAGGTCATAAATTACCGATTAAGCAAGTGATTGCTTTGCGTCTCTTTATTCGTCAGTAGGGCGTTTGAAGGGGCGGCAAAGCACGAGAAGCAGATACTTAGCCTGATAAGTATGCGCTCATAGTGCAGCGACATCAATGAGATAAATATTAGTTTTTATAAAATGGAAAGGTGGTTTGAAATGGATGGATATGCTTATTCTATTTGGTAATAACACAGAAGTTGTGGCATTAGCATGATGTTACAGCTGGCACAGAAAACAGGAAAAACCACCCCGCCAAAGGCGAAGTGGTTAGTCTGATATTTGTTATTTAGCGCCAGTGATTAGCGGTAAGCTTCATTTTTAGTCACGGAATAACGGCCACTACCCAGTAGCATGATAGCGACACCACCGAGGAAATACATAGCTTCGTTTTCCAAACCCCAAGCACCGACTTGGGTCAGGGTAAAGAATTTCCCCGTACCGACCATTAATACTGCAACCAGCAGGTTAACGGCGTAAACGAACGCCGCAGGGCGGGTAAACAGACCAAGAATAATCAGGATCGGGGTGACAATTTCGCCGATGTAAACGCCATAGGCGACAAAACTGGGGATGCCTTGCGCCTGTAAAGACGCGGCTATCCAACTTGTGCCATGCTGAATTTTGGCGACACCATGAAATAACATCAAGACACCGAACGTTAGGCGTAATAATAGTTTGCCGCCGTTAGGATGGTCTGTTAATCGAGTGAACCAGAGATTAAGTGTTGCGAGCATATATATCCTTATTAAAAAAGAAAATAACCGGATAATAACTAAGATTAATTACTCTCAGTATCGTCAGATAAATCTTATTTGCCTAGCGGATAAATCTGACGAAGTGTATCAAAAAAATTGATATAAATTAATTCTCATTACCATTAGCAATATTCTATTTCTGAATAAGTCATGCTATTCATACAATGAAGGCGCGCCTTCTGGCCGGGTCTTAAAACGCCGGTGTAGCCACATATATTGGTCTGTGGCTTGGGCAATCTCTTTTTCGATCACTTTATTCATAAACGCGGCCGCCGCCACTTCATTATCTAACGGGAAGTTCTCTACCGCGGGTTGCAACAGCAGTTGATAACCTTTGCCATTAGGTAAACGACGCGGCGTGAAAGGAATAATTGCCGGTTTACCCATACGTACCAGCAGGTAAGTCCCAGTGGTGGTTGCCGCTTGATCGACAGCGAACAAGGGCACAAATACGCTGCTGCGCGGACCGTAATCATGATCCGGCGCATACCAGATAATTTCGCCTTGTTTTAGGCTGCGGATCATTCCTTTCAGATCTTTGCGGTCTAACATGGCTTTATTTGAACGCATCCGGCCCCAAGTCTGCATCCAGTCCATGGCTTTATTATCATGCGGGCGATAGACACCGATGCCCGGATTGTAGATACCGAAGATGCGGGCACCCAGTTCCAGCGTAAGAAAATGCAAGCCGATCAATAAAACCCCTTTGCCTTCCTCTCGCGCTTGTTGAATGTGTTCTAGACCACTAACGCTACACCAGCGCTCAATGCGCCAGTTCGGCCAAAACCAAGCCATGCCTGTTTCAAATAACCCCATCCCTACTGATTCAAAGTTCTTAACCAGCAGTTCATCGCGTTCAGCCTGTGGCATATCAGGAAAGCACAACTCGAGATTACGCTGTGTTATCCGTTTACGCCGTTTGAGAAAACGCATAGAAAAGCGGCCAAGGGAGGTGCCCAGGACATAGATAACTGGGTAGGGGAGCAACACCAATAGGTAGAGGATACCGAGGCCAAGCCAGGTCAGCCAATAACGAGGGTGTAGCAGTGAGCGTTCAAAAGAAGGAACTTGCATATCTGTTCTCTGCGTTATTGTAATTCAGTCGGACAGTTAACTATTTACTCTTGATAGCGGATATGTGGTTCTTTAGCGAACCTCAATAGGCAGTTGCCGGTCATCCATACCAACGTATTCATCTGTCATTTAAGGTAGCCTATTGTGACATTTTTAGTGGCTTACAGGAAAACAGACCGCACCAAAAAGCCATTTTTATGCCTTTCGGTTGAAGTTCCCGCCGATTAAATCACCTATCTGATGGTTAAATAACCATGATTGAATTTGGCTATTTGAACGGATTCAGTAAGCTGACTAACTCAGCCAGACTGTTAACTGCCATCTTTTCCATCACTTTAGCCCGATGCACTTCTACGGTTCTGACAGACACACAAGCTTTGTCGGCGATATCCCGATTAATCAAACCCTGCATAACCCATTGCGCAATCATCTGTTCCCGTGGCGTCAGCGAGGCATAACGCAGTTGTACCTGTCGGCGGGCTGTCAACTGCTCTGTGTGCTGGAAGCCCTGTTGTAAGGCGGTAATCAGCGGCGCAGTCGCGACTGGTTTTTGTAAGAAATCAACCGCCCCCAGTTTCATCTGCTCAACCGCCTGCGGCACTTCTCCATGGGCGGTAAGGAATATGACGGCCAGCGTGCTGCCTCGCTGGCGCATCTGGTTATAGACTTGCGTACCATCTAGCAGCGGCATACGAATATCGAGCAGTAATACACCAGATTGATATAAATCAGCCTGGGCCAGGAAACGCTCACCGTCATGCCATACCTTCACTTTGTAATCCAAGCTTTCCAGCAAAAAACGGCAAGCGTCGGTGACGGCAATATCGTCATCAAGTAGATGAATCAGTGACAAGAGTAAGCTCCTCGCTTGGGTTAAGTGGCAGTGTCAGGGTAACGCGTAGTCCAATCTTATCATTGGCGGCCATGTGGTTAAGTAGTGCCAGATTTCCGCCCTGGCGACAGATTAATCGCTGGCAAATGACCAGGCCGAGACCGAGGCCATCACTTTTGGTGGAACGGAATGGGGTCAAAGGCTGGTTGAGCTGTTCGGCCGTCAGGCCACCGGCATCATCTTGCAAAATTAATATTGCCACATCGGCTTGCTGATAAGCACTGAACCATAACTGGTGGGCACCGGCCTGCAAACTGTTAGTGATCAGATTACACAAGACCTGATCGAGCAGCGTGGGCGGTAAATGCAGCGCTAATGATGCCTCGATATCAGTGTGCAACGTGCAACACGGCGCTGGATTGGTGGCTGCCAGTAACTGCCAGAGGTGATTAACCAAGGCAGGTAATGGTTGGCAGGCGGCAGAGCTGTTCATGGCCGGCTGTTTTCCTGCCCACAGCCGTAAGTTAGCAATGGTATCAGCCCCGCGTTGGGCCTGATGACTGATTTGACTCAAAATGGGCAGTAATGAGTGATCAGCCTGTTCCCGTTGCAGGCGAATAGCGCAGCCATCGGCGTAATGCTGAATAGCGCTGAGCGGCTGATTTAGTTCATGAGCAAATCCCGCGGCCATCTCACCGAGAATACTCAGGCGCTGAGCTTGTTCCAACGCACTTTCCCTAGCCCTAAGTTGCTGGTGAAGTTGCTCCAATTGCTGGCTGCGACGACGCACCAGAAACGCCACCCAGATATGATTGGCCGCGAGCAATAACAGAATCACCGCGATGGCGACGATCAACAGCCGATGTTGTTGTGCCCAATCAAGAGTCTGTTGCCAGAACTGCGGCTGTTGGGGATGTTGATTAATTGAACGTAATAAACTTTCGACCTGACTGGTGGAGGAGGGGGCACCCCATTGTGGTGTTTTGTCCCCATCGGGGCTGAGCAAAATCCGCGTAACATTATCGGCTAATTCATCCGGTACCTGTGATAACGCGGCAAACGACCAATTTGGGTATAACTCGCTGCTGCTCAGGCATGGAATGGCGGTTCTCTTCGCCAATAGCGGCTTAAAGTCAGCGGTATGCGCTAATCCTTCTGCCTGCATATCTTCCAGCAGGCAGGTGGGCACAATAGCCGCGGAGATAGCGCGATCACGCAGTAGATAAATTAACGCATCCACCGGGAAGCCAGAAAAATGCAATTGAAAATCCCGTTCTGGTTGCAGCCCCGCATCGCGTAGCACTTTGTATCCCAACAAGTAACCGCCAAAGGCATCGGGAGAGACGGCACCAACACGTTTGCCAATCAATCCTTGGGGATTATGGATATCACTGTCAGCGCGTACCAGAATAACACTACCGATCACATTGCGGCTGGTGCTGTCTGGCTCATGATTGGAGCGCAAAGAGACCAACCAACGCAGAGGATAGTGGTTATCAATTTGCACATATTGCGCTGGATTGGTCAGCAGAAAATCAACTCGGTTCTGCTGCACCGCACTTTTCATCGCATTTAAATCCAAGGGTAATAACTGAAAGTGCTGCCCAGGCAAGTGCTGATTAAGGCGATCGGCCAACGGTTGCCAATGTGCTTGCGCCTGAGCATCACCGCGTAATGCCAGCACGCCAATGGTCCAATCATTGGCATGGGCGGTTGAAAACCACCAAAACAGCACTATCACCAGCCCTCTGAAACTCATGCATGTTCCTTTTTATGATCCCCGTCGCAGTGCGCAATTGTCCTGGATCAAGTCCTTAAAGGGAATGTGGAAAACCACAATAGGGCTTCTGCTCGTCGATTTCTACAATCCTTGAATTAAGAGCATTGTTATTAAGCAGATGAGAAGAAAAATGGATCAAGGAAAAAGAGCATTTCTACAGCGGCTCGGGGGCTTAACTGCTGGCGCAGCATTGGTACCATTGGCGGATGCGGGCTGGCGGATGGAACCGGCACGCAAACAAGGTGATATCAAACGGCGCTACGCCATGTTGATTGATTTGCGCCGCTGTATTGGTTGCCAGGCATGTACTGTCAGTTGCGCGATTGAAAACCAACTGCCACAAGGCCAGTTCCGTACCACAGTTAATCAGTATCAAATTGCCCTGTCTGGGGCAGAAAGTGTCACCAATGTATTGCTACCCCGCCTGTGTAACCACTGCGATAACCCGCCTTGCGTGCCAGTCTGTCCGGTACAGGCCACTTATCAGCGTCAAGATGGCATTGTGGTGGTCGATAATACCCGTTGTGTTGGTTGTGCATACTGTGTTCAGGCCTGCCCGTATGAAGCTCGTTTTATCAATCACAGTACCCAAACTGCGGACAAGTGTACTTTTTGTGTTCATCGTCTGGATGTTGGATTGCTGCCTGCCTGTGTGGAGTCTTGTGTCGGCGGGGCGCGGATTATCGGTGATTTACGCGATGGCAACAGTATATTGCGCCAAATGCTGCTAGAACATGCCGCTGACATTAAAGTGCTGAAACCGGAGCAAGGCACTCACCCTCAAGTGTTTTACCTCGGGCTAAATGACATTTTCACCCGACCATTGCAGGGCCAACCCGCGCTCTGGCAGGAGGTACACCCATGATCCGTGAAATTTTAGCTCGCCCACAAGATATCGCCTGGTTGCCTTGGGCGGTGCAGTATTTCTTTTTTATCGGGCTGGCTTGTAGTGGCGTGTTGTTTGCCTGCTGGCAACGGATGTTCTCTCGCCATCAGCAGAATCCATTGGAGTTTGCTGCACTGATGTTGGCGGTGACTGCGGTGGTGGTTGCGCCATTGGCGCTCAATGCGGACCTACATCAACCGGCCCGCGTCTGGCACTTCTATGCCCACTTTACGCCGTGGTCGTGGATGTCATGGGGATCTCTTTTCTTACCCTTGTTTACCCTGCTGGTGTTGTCCTATTTTCTGGCGCTGACCTACAGCCGATTGCGGGCAAAACCATTAGCGCGATTATTGACAGGATTAGCCGGACTCTGTGCGTTTTCTGCTATCACTATTTTGCTCTATACCGGCCGCGAGGTGTCAATCCTGCGCGCCCAACCCCTGTGGTTTAGTTTATGGTTGCCACTGTTTATCTTCCTGACTGCCTGGCAGACGATCCCGCCTTTACTGGCTACCTGGCTATGGCGTGAGCCGCACTATCAGGTGTCATTGGCGCGCTGGCAACCCATCAATTTAATGATGCTGGCGTTGGTTACTGTGCTGTGGGCCAGTGGTGATAATGCCTCGGCACAGGCTCTGCGCTACTGGGCTATGCATGCCCAGACTTTGGCAGCATTTCCTGTGGTGCTGTGGCTATTGCTTTTGGCAATGGCGCTGTTCAACAGGAAAAAAACCTTATCAAGCGGGATGGTAGTGGCTCAGGCACTGGCAGCCCTGACGTTGTGTTGGTCGGTACGTTGGCTATTGCTGATGCATACTCAAACGTTGCCTAAATACAATGTGTTAACCAATCCCTATTCGTTGCCGCTGGGGAGTGAAGGATTGCTGGCCGTGGTGGGTACATGCGGATTATGGATAGCGGTGATTATTGCTATCCGTGAAGGTGTCAGATGGCTTGAACAACAATTCTCAAGTGAAAAAATAGTCTCAAGTGAAAAAACAGTTTCAGGCGAGAAAACAGTGAAAGGAGAAATGCATCATGGCTAAGTCTACACGGCGTCAATGGTTAAAAGGCAGTTTAGCCTTGGGGGGCGTGGTTGCATTTGCTGCCAGTTATCATGCTGTGGCACGCAAAACATTGGCTGGCCTGATTGATGGTAGTGCCGGAAAGCTTACACTCGATCCTGTTAGTGCCAACGCATTAGCACCAGAAGGACGTATTGGGCAGCAGTGGCAGGCCAATCCGCAACAAGCGGTTTCAATGACACAATGTTTTGGTTGTTGGACCTTGTGTGGCTTACGGGTGCGAGTCGATACCCAGCACAATAAAATCCTGCGCATCGCCGGTAACCCTTATCATCCGTTGTCTCATGACCACCATTTTCCGTATCAGTTACCACTAAGTGAAGCGCTGCAACGTTTAGGTGGAGAGTCAGGCATGGCCGGGCGTTCAACGGCTTGCGCGCGCGGCGCGACGCTATTAGAAGGGGTCGATAGCCCTTATCGTATTACCGAGCCAATGAAGCGCACCGGGCCACGGGGCAGTGGCAAATGGCAGCGTATCAGCTTTGAGCAATTGGTGGCGGAAGTGACCGAAGGCGGTGATCTCTTTGGCGAGGGGCCGGTTGAAGGGTTGCGGGCTATCCGTGATCTGATTACCCCCATTGATACTCAGCAGCCCTCATTGGGGCCGAAAGCCAATCAGTTACTAGTGACTAACGCCGGTGATGATGGGCGCGATGCTTTTATCCGACGTTTTGCTCATCAAGCGTTCGGCACTAAAAATCTCGGTAGCCACGGGGCATATTGTGGTTTGGCGTATCGTGCCGGTTCAGGTGCGTTGATGGGGGATTTAGATAAAAATGCCCATGTTAAGCCTGATTGGGATAACGTCCGTTTTGCCCTATTTTTGGGGACGTCGCCTGCGCAATCTGGCAACCCATTTAAGCGGCAAGGGCGTCAGCTAGCCAATGCTCGCCAGCGTGATGATTTCAATTATGTGGTGGTCGCCCCCGCGCTGCCACTGACAACCACATTGGCTAATCAGCATAACCGCTGGGTTCCGGTGTTGCCGGGGACGGATGCGGCACTGGCAATGGGGATGATTCGTTGGATTATCGAACAGAATCGTTTTAACCACGCTTATTTGTCCGTTCCTGGTGAGGTTGCCATGCAAGCGGCGGGTGAGCGCAGTTGGACCAATGCCAGCCATCTGGTGATAACCACTGAAACCCATCCCTTGGCAGGCCAGTTCCTACGTGCCAGCCAGCTAAGTGGTGAGTCAGTGGCCGAAGCTGAAGAGAGTCCGGTATTAGTGCAAGTGGTTGACGGTACATTGCAGCCTGCTGCATTAGCATTACACGCTCAATTGTTTGTCACGCGCGATGTCACCTTACATGATGGTCAAATTGTGCAGGTGCAATCAGGTATGGCGTGTTTGCGGCAAGCGGCAGAGCGTTTTACTCTGGAAGAATACAGCCAGCAATGCGGCGTCCCAGCAGAGACGATGGTTGGTTTGGCGAAAGAGTTTACGGCTTACCAGCGTCAGGCTGCGGTTATCTCCCATGGCGGCATGATGGGGGGTAACGGTTTTTATACCACCTGGGCGGTCATGATGCTCAATGCCCTGATTGGTAATTTGAATCTTAAGGGTGGAGTTTCGGTTGGGGGGGGTAAGTTTGATGGTTTTGCTGATGGTCCTCGCTATCAGTTAGCTACTTTCGCTGGAATGATAAAACCAAAAGGCTTACCGCTATCGCGCAGCAAGCAGCCCTATGAACAATCGCAAGAGTATCAGCAAAAGATTCAGCAGGGTCAGCCTGGCTATCCGGCCCGTGGCCCATGGTATCCCTTTGTCGGTGGGCAATTGACCGAACAATTGGCACCGGCATTGGCGGGTTATCCCTATCCGCTTAAGGCATGGATTAGCCATATGACTAATCCGCTGTACGGGGTCGCGGGGCTGCGCAACTTGATTGAGGCGAAACTACAAGATCCACGTCAATTGCCGCTGTTTATTGCCATTGATGCTTTTATGAATGAAACCACCGCATTGGCGGATTATATCGTACCGGATACCCATAATTTTGAGAGTTGGGGATTCAGTGCGCCCTGGGCCGGGGTACTGGTCAAAGCCAGCACTGCCCGCTGGCCCGTGGTGACATCACGTACTGTCCGCACGGCTCAAGGCGAGCCTGTGGCCATGGAGAGCTTCCTGATTGCAGTGGCCAAGGCATTGCAATTACCGGGGTTCGGTGCCAATGCGATGCAGGACAGCCAGGGAAACAATTTGTCGCTGGAGCGGGCCGAGGATTACTATTTACGGGCCGCGGCCAATATTGCTTATGGCGGTGAAAAACCACTGCCACCAGCCTCGGATGAAGAACTGAAATTAACCGGCGTCGATCGCTTATGGCCCGACTTACAACGCAGTCTGCATATTGATGAGCAGCGCCGAGTGGCTTACCTGTTGGCGCGTGGTGGGCGTTTTGCGCCTTATGAGAAAAGTTGGAATGGCGATGCCACCGGGCCGCAGTGGAAAAAGCCACTGCAAATCTGGAACGAAAATGTCGCGCAACATCACCATGCGATAACCGGCGAGCGTTATAGCGGCTGTCCGACTTGGTATCCACCTCGTCTGGCCGATGGTTCCGATGTCTTTACCCATTATCCGGCAACTGACTGGCCTTTGCGCTTGATGTCCTTCAAGTCTCATCTCATGAGCAGTTCTACTGCGATGATTGAGCGCTTACGCGCGGTCAAACCCACCAATTTGGTGGCGATTAATCCAACCGATGCTCAGCGCTACGGGATACAGCACGGTGACAGTGTACGCCTGATGACCCCCGGTGGTCAGATGAAGGTACAGGTAAGTTTATTGGATGGTGTTATGCCTGGTGTGGTTGCTATTGAACATGGTTATGGACATCGCGAGATGGGTGCCAGAACACATTCGTTGGATGGTGTGATCATGGCGTCAGACCCGCGTATCGGTCAGGGGAGCAATCTGAATGACTTGGGGTTTACTGATCCAACGCGAGAAGTCCCCAATACCTGGCTAGATTGGGTCAGTGGTGCCGCGGTTCGGCAAGGGCTACCAGCCAGATTGGAAGTGATTAGCTAGCAGGCTATCAATTTTGACTTAAATCCCTCTCAATTGAAGAGGGATTTTTATTTCTACGTTATGATATTCCCGATGTATAAATGAGTTTCATTCATTCTTATCGGAGAGCCGTCGATGGCAGTAGCAAGACTCAGTGCGGGTTTATTGGTCGTCGGTGGCATATTGGGTTATATGGGGGCTTACTGGCAAACCCTCTCTTTGCTGATTGCTGCCGGAATTGCCTTACTCACTGGGATCGTTCTTTCCGCTTTTACTGATAGTGATTACCGCTAAAGATGTTCCGCAGTAATGTTTCAGGTATTATATGCGCCGCACGGCTGTCCCGTGGTGAAACATCAGTTCTATTGTACAATGAATTAACGTGATTAGCCGTCTAATGAATTACCTAACCCATTGAGCAATAATTAAATTTTTATCAGTAACCTCTTCGAAAGACAGGAACGTACACCATGCCAGTGTTACATAACCGAATTTCTAATGAGGAACTTAAAGCGCGCATGTTGGCTGAAACCGAACCGCGCACCACAGTTTCTTTTTATAAATATTTCACTCTGGAAGATGCCAAAACCTTCCGTGACGACCTCTATAGTCAATTTGTTAAACTCGGCGTGTTTGGTCGGGTTTATGTGGCTAAAGAGGGGATCAATGCACAAATCAGTGTGCCCGCTAATCGTTATGATGAGTTCAAAACCGTGTTGTTTGCCGCACATTCTGCACTAGATCAGGTGCGGCTGAATGTGGCTCATGAAGATGATGGGAAGTCATTCTGGGTGCTGCGCATGAAAGTTCGCGAACGCATTGTGGCGGACGGTATTGATGACGAGAGTTTCGATCCCAGTAATATAGGGCATTATCTGAAGGCCGATCAGGTTAATCAGATGATTGATGATCCCGATACTTTGTTTGTTGATATGCGCAATCACTATGAGTACGAAGTAGGCCATTTCGAAAATGCCATTGAAGTCCCTTCTGATACTTTCCGTGAGCAATTGCCAATGGCGGTTGATATGCTGCAACATGACAAAGAGAAAAATATTGTTATGTATTGCACTGGTGGGATTCGCTGTGAGAAAGCCAGCGCCTATATGCTGCACAATGGCTTCAAAAACGTTTATCACGTTGAGGGCGGTATTATCGAATATGCCCGTAAAGCAAAAGAACAGGGGTTGCCGCTGAAATTTATCGGTAAAAACTTTGTTTTTGATGAGCGGATGGGGGAGCGGATCTCTGATGATGTGATAGCCCACTGCCATCAGTGCGGTACACCTTGCGACACGCATACCAACTGTAAGAATGATGGCTGCCACTTACTATTTATTCAGTGTCCGACCTGTGCGGCAAAGTTTGCTGGTTGCTGTAGTGATATCTGTCAGGAAGAGCTGAAGTTGCCGCAGGAAGAGCAACGCTCCCGGCGTGCTGGGCGCGAAAACGGCATCAAGATTTTTAATAAATCGAAAGGATTGTTGCAAACTACCATGCACATTCCGATACCAGAAAAGAGCACAGATAAAAAATAGTCGTAGGGTTAACCTACTGGATGTACTATTAAAGTTAGACGTTGTCGGTTATTTTATTCGATAGCGTCTTTTTTATGCCATTTTTAGAGCAATGGCGATTCCAATACAAGGATTGATAATGACAATACCTGGAGTGAGTAGCCAAGGGCTACGGTTAGTCACGATGCTGGCTATGCTGGTGGTGATTATGGCGGGAATTAAAGCGGCATCGCCGATCGTGGTTCCATTCTTGTTGGCTATATTTCTTGCTATCGTATTAAATCCTTTAGTGAAACTGTTGGAGAAAATAAGAATTCCCCGCACCTTAGCTATTGTCTTATTGGTTAGCATTATTATTTTACTCATGGCATTGCTCTTTGGCCGCCTGGGTTCTTCATTAAATGAGTTTGCCCGCTCGTTGCCGCAATATCGTGGCATGATGCTGGAAAAAATGCGCGACCTGCAAGAGTTTGCAATGCGCTTTAATATTGAGTTCTCGGTGGATGACATTATGAAGCATGTCGATCCTAGCACCGCGATGAACTTTGTGACCCGTCTACTGAGCCACCTTTCTGGTGCCATGGCTAGTATGTTCTTGCTGCTGATGACGGTGGTCTTTATGTTGTTTGAAGTGGAACGACTGCCTTATAAAATGCAGTTGATGTTTGATAACCCAGAGCAAGGGAATGCGATTCTCAAGCGTGCACTAAATGGTGTAACTCATTATCTGGTGATCAAGACGATTATTAGCATTGCGACGGGGATTGTTATTTGGTTATTCCTGGCAGCGATGGGAGTCAGATTCGCTTTCCTTTGGGGGCTACTGGCTTTCGTCCTCAATTACATTCCTAATATCGGCTCCGTATTGGCGGCTATCCCACCCATCGTTCA
This sequence comes from Yersinia sp. 2553 StPb PI, assembly GCF_052217105.1. Lineage (NCBI taxonomy): Bacteria > Pseudomonadati > Pseudomonadota > Gammaproteobacteria > Enterobacterales > Yersiniaceae > Yersinia > Yersinia sp. 2553 StPb PI. Next base: position 948,740 of record NZ_JAZGPX010000002.1, read on the forward strand.
GGCACTGTTGTTTAATGGTTTTGCTGATGCTTTTGCCGTTACCTGCGGGTATATTTTGATTAACCTGATTGGTGGCAATATTATTGATCCACGGATGATGGGGCGTGGTTTGGGTCTATCAACCTTGGTGGTGTTCTTATCCTTGATTTTTTGGGGGTGGCTACTCGGGCCAATTGGTATGCTGCTTTCCGTTCCGTTAACCATTATTGCCAAAATAGTATTAGAGTTAACACCAGCCGGTTATAAAATCGCCGTGTTATTGAGTGATGGCAAACCGGCCAAGGTAGAGTAGTGCAAACTGCGGATATCGTATTTATTGCTGGGCCACAGGTGGGAAGCTATCTGGTGGCCCGGCTAGAAAAGGTAGAGAAAACGCGTTAATAGAAAAAGAAATAAATATCCAGTGCTAACAGAATCAGCCACAAGCAGATATAGAGCAGTAGATGTTCCCGTACATTATTGATAACCATCGATAGCAATTTATTTAACATGCAGGGTGCCTGAGGCTAGAATTATCGCCCATTATAAGGATTTTAACTTTTATAAACAATAAGCTGGCAGGCTAAATTCCTGAGTTACAGCATGATGAAATAAGTCATTTCTTTGGATAATATGGGCATTGTGGTACGAATGGAAAAGATTGATATGTATTGGTGATATTAAGTGAAATGTAACCGATTCTTTAACTGCAAGCGATAACTCACTATATTAATCCGGTTACATTATTTGTTAAGAACAAAAATCACATATACAGAAAATTTACTGAAAGGGAATACTCCCTTTATTGCGACTCTCTATACACCAACGCCTTAGTATAAATATTTAAATACATTGTAAATAAAGCATAATTCCAAACGGTTTCTGACTTTTATTTTTTCGGTAATATGCCGTTTATGCGAATAAACTGTACTGTCACTGATATTTAACTTCCTGGCAATGCGGTAATTGGGCATCTCCATCATCCAGTAGCACATGACTTTATGCTCTTGTGGACTGAATAGGGATGCTGGACAGGGGGGATGTGGCTTACCGATACCCTCACTTGAAAAGTCCGATAGTCTTTGTAACAACTCCGGTAAGCGTTTTTTAGCCAAAATAGAGACAGAATCTGTCAGGGGTATCGGCGTTTCACTAAACGGATATGACGCATCCAGATAAATATAAACTTTAGCCCGCAGGCAACAACTCAAAAATTGTGCTAATAACGGGCAATGTCCACCATAGCGACAATATTGGGTAAGGTTAACAATAATTACCTCAGGATCAAACTCATGAACAGCTAATGTAGCCTGTTCCACCGTAGGAACATCCATTAAATCGAGATATGAAGCGTTATTTAAATAAGTATTTACCCCTGATCGGGTATAAAAACATTCATCGATAATTAATATTTTCATGTGGCATACATCCTTGTCTAACAGCAACCATACCTGGCCGCATACAAGGATAAAGTAATCCCCTGATGCCTAAAACGTCAATTCGGGATTCACGATTGTTTTTAGCGGCTTTTACGAATATAAGACTCTGCTAATTATTAAATTTGCGGCGTTTTATATTAATAATGAGGTGAAAATGAGAGCGAGATATACCGATGACTGAAATAAAAAGAAACAGTCATCGGTAACAATCAAGTGCTGAACTCGCGGGTTACAGCATTACGATTTGGCGAAGCGGGATAGCGAAAAGGCTGAAATATCAATAGGTGAGGGTTTATCTTGTGCGAAGAGTGCAGCGACTTCCCCCAATGCAGTTGCAAACTTAAATCCATGGCCGCTTAAGCCTGTTACCACCATGATATTTTTGTTATCGGGTAATGTATCGATGATAAAATCTTCATCAGGGCTCATGTCATAACTGCATGCCGCGCCGTGCAGACAGACACCCACTCCCGGTAAGAAGTTACGTAAAAAACCAAATACTTCGGTTCCATCCTCGGCATAACTGCCAAAGGGCTTACGTTGTGCCGCTGTTTCAATAGGCTGACCACCATTATGTTTGCCTAGTTTTAACTCGTCATTTTGCGAGGGGAAGCCGTAATAATGGATATTATCCGGTGTCTCGACGGTGAATGCCGGGAAATGATTTCCTTCGCTATAGCGGCCATCGGCATGGTGCCATGAAAACACTTTACGTATGGCGGTCACCGGTAATTCGGGTAACAGCTCTTTGACCCAGGTTCCGGCAGTGACAATCACTTTCTTAGCACTGTAGGTACCATCTATAGTCACGACATCTACACCACCATCCAGCGGTTCGATAGCGGTAACCGGACAATTGAATAAAATACCGCAGCCTGCTTCTGTGACGGCTTTAATCAGCGTTTTAATCGCCAATTCAGAACGTAGATAACCTGATTGTGGTTCGAACACACCAATATAATTATCTGGTACGGTAAATACCGGCCACTTTTCACGGATCTGGGCCGCGTTTAAGGTTTCAACCGGCAAGTTATATTGTTGAGCGCTGTGCTGCGCATTTTGCAGGAAAATAGAGTCATCTGGCCCAAGATTAAGCACGCCACTGGCCTGAAATAATGATTCACCTGTTTGAGCTGATAACTGGTCCCACAATGTTTGGGCACGCAAAACTAAGGGAACATATTTCTCACCTTCGCCATAGGCATGGCGAATGATCCGTGTATCACCATGGTGACTGCCTGCTTGATGAGGCGGCATGGCACTGTCAATCATCAGTACGTTTAAACCAGCTTGTGACGCATAGTAGCCTGCGGCAGAGCCGACCGAACCGCTACCAATGACAATTAGATCATAATCCATATTTTGCATCCCGGGGAATATCGCCACCTGGCTTTTTCAATAGGGTTTGTGCTAGCAATGTGTATTTATCGCGGCAATAACCCGAACGATTTGAATTAAAGGTAGCAACAGTGCTGATAAAAATTAAAACGATAGTAATAGCACGGGACTGAGAGGAGAAAAAGCGCTGTTAGCCATAGAGTGGTGGGAATGGTTAATAAAAAGGCACTAAGTGATATTCACTCGTGCCTTTTTTGGCGAACATTAAACTCGTTTTCTGGTGGAAAAAAATTAATGTTTACGGTGATCGCGATCTTGATATTCCGATGACTCAATTTTAGCAATGCCTGCTTCTAAGATATTTATTAATTGGCGTGCAACATCGGTGGTTAACCAGAGCGTTCTATCAACCAGCGCATCTTCTGGCGGTTGATCCATGGAAGACAGGTAATGAAGACGTATCATCATAGCGTCGTATACATCTACAGTGCTGATATCCCAGCCTACAAGCGGGTGAGTCTGAATAACTTCATCATTTCTGTCCATAAAGACCCCTTATATAGTAGTTACTGACTGGAGTGACTAATGAGGATCAATGCGGCTCATTATCAAGTGAGCTTTTTCAGTATACGCAACCGCCGATAAATTTGGAGATTATCGCAAGATCTTTACAAATTATTTATTTTATGATGATTTCTTAATCAACAATAAATGGGTTAAAAGAAGTCGGTGAGTAAAGAAAGTTTAGACGCTTATATAAAAAAGCCGAGGAGCGACTCCCCGGCAAAACAGCATTACATTGGGTTACTCCGCGTCGAACCAGTCGTCAGCGCTTTCCCATATTTCTTGTAATATTTCAGAGATCAAATCTTTATCTGTTTTGGCACCACCTAAAACGGAAAGATTATTTGCTCCGGCATAACGTATTTGTACTGCGGTGGTGGTGTCCGGGAATTTGGTGTTGAGTCTTTTACTCAATTCATGGGTTAGTGCTTCGATAGCACCTGCGGGTAACGGGTTTTTTTTATCAATACTCACTTCAACACGCATATTTGGCCCTCCGAATATTTATACTGGTTATTTATACAGTACAAATATTCAGGTTGCAAGTGACTGATATAAAAATCGTCGCTGTAAAGGGTTAGCCCCTACAGCGGCGGTTATCAGCTTTTAACTGACCAATTGATAGTCTGACCGGCCAGGAAAGGAATCACAGATTCATCCCCTAATGGGATCTCTTCTGGTTGTTGGAAGGGGGCCTTAACCAATTCAACAACCTCTTCGTTAATCGGCAAGCCATAGAAGCGTGGACCATTTAATGAACAGAATGCTTCAAGATGCTGTAGCGCATTCATCTCTTCAAACACAGTAGCATAAGCTGGCAGCGCTGATGGTGCGTTGAACACGCCAGCACAGCCACAGGATGACTCCTTACGATGTTTGGTATGGGGAGCGGAATCGGTTCCGAGGAAGAAACGGTCTGAACCACTAGCAACGGCCTGGCGCAATGCTTCTTGATGCGTGCTGCGTTTCAATATTGGCAGACAGAACAAGTGGGGGCGAATACCACCGACCAGCATGTGATTGCGGTTAAACATCAGATGCTGCGGGGTGATAGTTGCACCAAGGAAACGATTGCCTGCCAGCACGTAATCGGCCGCATCTTTGGTGGTTATGTGCTCGAAGACAATTTTCAATTCAGGGAATTGGCGACGTATCGGTTCCAGAATCTGTTCAATAAAGCGCGCTTCGCGATCAAAAATATCAACGGCAGCTTCTGTTACTTCACCGTGGATCAGCAGCGGCATACCTATCTTTTGCATTTGCTCAAACAACGGGTATATCGCCGGGATATCGGATACACCATGATTTGAGTTGGTCGTAGCATTCGCTGGATACAGTTTTGCCGCAGTAAATACGCCTTGTTCAAAGCCGGTGGTCAGTTCTTTGACATCAAGTGTATTGGTCAGATAACAGGTCATCAACGGCGTGAAGTTATGCCCGGCAGGTACTGCGGCTAAAATTCGTTCCCGATAAGCGATAGCACTGGCAACAGTCGTAATTGGTGGAGCCAGATTGGGCATGACAATGGCCCGGGCGAACACCTCGGAGGTATAGGGCAGCACGGTACTGAGCATTTCGTCATCACGTAAGTGAATATGCCAGTCATCCGGGCGGCGAATTTTCAGGGTTTGGGGTTGTGCAGTCATTCAACTAGCTCCGCAGTCATGATGAGATATTGGGGTTTTTATACTGTTTCCGGCGGGGTCTAAGGATAAGCGGAAAGTGCGCAGGATGCATCTGATTGTTAGGGTTAAGTTGAAAACAAGGCAAAAAGGGCATCTTATAGAGGGGCTCGGGATAAAATTGCCCGTTAGGGTGAGCTATTGATTAGCAGTAAAATACGCTAATTGAATGTACAGCATGGGAGAATAACTATGGAAGTCCGTGTCATCGCCAGTTTAGTGGCAAAACCTGAATTTATTGATGCAGTAAAAGAAGCGGTTCATTTGGTAATAGAACCGAGTCGTGAGGAGAAGGGGAATCTGCAATATGATCTCCATGCCGAAAGCGACCAGAAAGGTTCTTTTGTGTTTTTCGAACGCTGGGCATCTGATGATGCATTGGAAAAACATAATAAAACCGAGCACTTCAAAGCGTTTGTCAAAGCTATTGAAGGCAAACTGGAAAACCTCGAAATAAAGAAACTGAAACAGATAGCCTGAGAGTGATCTCTGGTTAAAGATATCACCAATATAAAAAAACCCGCCTGATGGCGGGTTTTGTCTTTGCAATGTCTGGTCGGAATAATATTACATTTATTCGACAGATTGCGGTTTTGTTGCCGGCGCGGTTGCCTGAGTTGCCGCCGCATGGCCACCAGCAGAACCTTTACCTGCAAAATCAAAGGCTGGACGTTCCCACTGACCTTTAGTCGGTGACTCTGGCGCGTAATCCGGTGCCGGTGCTTTGGTCATCGGTGCTGAAGCGTAATGTTTGAACACCACACCTTCAGGGTGAGCGATAGTCGACTGTTGTGGCACAACAGCAACAGGAGCCTCAACCACAACCGTGTCACTGACACTGGCTTCGACAGCGGTTTCTTCAATTAGCGGTTCTTCAATTGTCGATGTTTCAACAACGACTTCGGTCACTGCCTGTGCTTCAGCTACAGCGTCTTCCACCACAGTTTCAGCTACAACCGCATCTTCCGCCGGTGTTTCAACAATAGTTGTTTCAACAACAGCAGTTTCAGCAACAATGGTTTCTTCCACCACCGCTTCTTCAGCAGTTGTATCCTCAATTACCGTTTCCTGAACCACAGGTTCAGCGGTAGCTTCCGCAACGCCAGTTTCTTCAACGTCGGATACTGCTTCAACCGCTGCGGTAGTTTCAGCTTGCACCACCTCAGCGACAGCTTCAACGGTTGGTTCTACAGCAGTTGGCTCAACGGCAACAGGTTCTACAACCACTGGCACGACAACAGGAGCACGGCCAGGAACGGCTGCGGCTGAAGATGAAGAACCACCTGGTTTATGTTGCGCAGCAGGTGTCGGAGTGACAGTTTCAGTCACGGCGACGACGACAGGTGCGGCAACGACTGGGGCTGCTACAATCACGGCCGGAATATTAACCGGGGTCTCTACTGCTGCAACTGCTATTGGCAATGGTTGTTCAACCGGGTTTTCTACAAAAGCAGGTTCAACTGTTTGAGCTACTGGATAACGGACCCACACTTTGCCTGAAGCCATTTCTGGTGAGGCGAAAGCGCCGGCCAGTGGCATAGCAGATTGTGTCGGGTAACGCTCATCACGATAGCGACGACGACGCTGGCCACTGACGCGCAGATGACGAGGTGAGCGGCGTGAACGACGTGGCATACCATTTTCATTATTGGCATTGCGATCGTGAGTAGCTTCATCATCCGCTTGAACAGTCGTTTGTGGCAGTAATTTCACTTCTTCCTGCACAACTGGCGCTGCAATGCTTGCTAGCGGTGCACTAACAGGATTTTCCTGGGCTGCATTTTCCAGCACATTCAGCTCATCATTGGCAGATTGAATACGGACTTTCTGATTCAATTGGCGGCGTTGACGACGCTGCATAACCTGTTGACGTTCTTCTTGCTCAGGTTGCACCTCTTCGACCACACTGACTGCTGCCACTTCTACTTCTGCTTTGACTTCCTGTGGTGCCTGACGTTTATCTTCCTGACGACGGCGCTGACGATCACCGCGACGCTGTGGTTGCTGCTCGTCACGTGGCGCTTTATCCGTTTCAACAACGTCAGTTTGTGCTTGCGGCGCAGTAGTTTGCGCCACTGGACGCTTGTTGCGACGCTGATCTTCACGACCTTCGCGGTTCGCATTGTCACGACCACTGTTGTCACGGCTATTGCTATCACGGCCACTGTTGTCACGTGTGCTGTTATCACGGCCTTCACGTGGTGTACGGTCGCCTCTCTCTTTGCGGCCATTGTTCTGGCGACGAGGATTACGACGATCATTACGGCGGTTTTCGGTGGTTTCGGTTTTCTCGACCTCTACCGGTTTAACTTCTTCTGCTGATGTGCCGAATATACCTTTTAGGCCACTGAACAAACGGCTAAAGAAGCCAGGCTGTTCTGAGGTAGCAGCAGATGCGGTTACTTGTGGCGCAACGCTTGGTTTAGCACTGACGCTAGCAGGTGCAGCTTCCGGTGGTACTTCGGTTGGCAGAGAGAAAGTCGCCAACGCTGGTTGTTCTGGGCGTTTACGCTCAATTGTTGCTTCTTCTAACGGCTGCGCCATTTCTGCTTCATGCAGTTGTGGTAGCAGGTAGCTGAGAGAAGGAACCTCTTCGCCTTTACGTACCCGAAGAACAGAGTAGTGCGGTGTTTGCATCTGATCGTTTGGCACGATCACCGCACGTACACCACCTTGACGTTTTTCAATGGCATTGACGGATTCACGTTTTTCGTTAAGCAGATACGACGCAATCTGTACCGGTACAATGGCGTGAACTTCATGGGTATTTTCTTTCAGCGCTTCTTCTTCAATCAGACGCAGAATAGAAAGTGACAGTGATTCGTTGTCACGAACGGTACCGGTACCGCTACAGCGTGGGCACACGTGGTGGCTTGACTCACCCAGTGACGGGCTAAGACGCTGACGGGACATCTCCAGCAAGCCGAAGCGAGAGATTCGGCCAATCTGGATGCGGGCACGGTCTTGGCGAACGGCATCACGCAGGCGGTTTTCAACTTCACGCTGATGGCGCACTGGTGTCATATCGATGAAGTCGATAACAATCAGGCCACCGAGGTCACGTAAACGTAACTGGCGGGCAATTTCATCAGCGGCTTCAAGGTTGGTGTTAAACGCGGTTTCTTCGATATCGCCACCACGTGTTGCACGCGCGGAGTTGATATCAATTGCCGTCAGGGCTTCGGTGGTATCAATAACGATAGAACCGCCGGAAGGCAGACGTACTTCACGCTGGAACGCTGACTCAATCTGAGACTCAATTTGGTAGTGGCTGAATAAGGGGATTTCACCACTATACAATTTGATTTTGCTACTGAAATCCGGGCGACCCAGAGCGGCGATATGCTCTTTTGCCAGTTCGAGAACTTTAGGGTTATCGATCAGGATCTCGCCGATATCCGGGCGCAAATAATCACGGAAAGCGCGGACAATTACGTTACTTTCCTGATGGATTAAGAATGGCGCAGGGCGACCTTCAGCGGCTTTTTTAATCGCATCCCAATGCTTGAGGCGGAATGACAAGTCCCATTGCAGTGCATCAGCAGATTTGCCAACACCGGCAGTACGGACAATCAGACCCATGCCATCAGGCAATTGCAGGGAGGATAGGGCTTCTTTCAGTTCGGTGCGGTCATCACCCTCAATGCGACGGGAGATACCACCGGCACGTGGGTTGTTCGGCATCAGAACCAAATAACTGCCAGCCAGGCTGATGAAAGTTGTTAGTGCGGCACCTTTATTGCCACGTTCTTCTTTATCAACCTGAACGATAACTTCTTGGCCTTCGCGCAGCACATCTTTGATGTTTGGGCGGCCATGAGAGGAATAATTACTAGGGAAATATTCGCGAGAAATTTCTTTTAGTGGGAGGAAACCATGACGTTCAGCGCCGTAATCAACAAAAGCGGCTTCCAGACTGGGTTCTATTCGGGTGATTTTGCCTTTGTAAATATTCGCTTTTTTCTGTTCATGACCTGGGCTTTCAATATCCAAATCATACAGCCGCTGTCCATCTACAAGGGCAACACGCAACTCTTCTTGCTGAGTTGCGTTAATCAACATTCTTTTCATCTTTAACTTACTCGTTATTTTTACATTGGCGTTAGAACTGCGGGCAAAATAACCTCTATGGCCGGGTAAACCGATGACCCCGAGTCTTCTAGCAAAGCCGTCAACCTCACGGTTGTCGCCTGCATAGGGGCGCATTATTTCGGTAAGCCTGTGTTTCTTTCTGAAAAACAGCGCTTTTATATAAAGGGGTGCTTCTGAATATAAGACAACAGAGCAGACCCACTTGCCGGCCAAGCTGCAACCCGCAGCCCGCTAATTGCTTGATTTCACATTACGTCTTACGCCATTGCTGCGTTTTTGTGTGATCAGGCAAAGTTTATTATTCCACAAGTCTCTTGGTCTAACGAGAATCAACGCAGAATTAGTGACATTATTCCATTGCTGACACTGATATAGCAAGATGACTTTACCTGTCTACGTAAAGATTCTTTTACTGTTTTCACAGCGTTGGCGGCTATCGTTGTCTTATTAAACAATAAATGCGCGCAAACGTTATCTTTAAATAGCCAGACTGACAGTTAAGCACAGAAAAAGGGGTGGCGCTAATTCCTCGGTGTATTTAGAATCGCGCACCATGAAAACGAATAATCCAGTAGTACAATTAATCACCATTTCTGCCGACGAAGCTGGTCAGCGGATCGATAACTTTTTGCTCACTAAATTGAAAGGTGTGCCAAAGAGTATGATCTACCGCATCGTGCGCAAAGGTGAGGTTCGCGTTAATAAAGGGCGCATTAAGCCAGAATATAAACTGGTTGACGGGGATGTGGTCCGGATACCGCCAGTGCGCGTCGCTGAGCGCGAAGAGGTTCAGGTCTCTGCCAAACTTGATAAAGTTGCGGCGTTGGCCGACTGTATTTTATTTGAAGATGACTATCTGTTGGTGTTGAACAAGCCTTCTGGCACGGCGGTTCATGGTGGCAGTGGTTTGAGTTTTGGTGTTATTGAAGCCTTGCGTGCATTGCGCCCCGAAGCCCGCTTCCTTGAATTGGTTCATCGCCTTGACCGTGATACCTCCGGTGTCTTATTGGTAGCGAAAAAACGCTCTGCGCTGCGTTCTTTGCATGAGCAACTGCGGTTAAAAGGGATGCAGAAAGACTATTTGGCATTGGTTCGTGGTCAATGGCAATCTCACTGTAAAGCGGTGCAGGCACCTTTGTTGAAGAATATTATACAAAGTGGCGAGCGAGTGGTGAAAGTCAGCAGCGAGGGCAAACCGTCAGAAACGCGTTTTAAAGTTGAAGAGCGCTTTGAGCATGCAACCTTGGTCAAGGCCAGCCCGATTACTGGTCGTACTCACCAGATCCGCGTACATGCGCTCCATGCGGGTCACCCAATTGCTTTTGATGATCGCTATGGCGACCGTGAATTTGATCAACAATTGCAAGGAACCGGGCTGCATCGTTTATTCTTGCATGCTGCGGCATTACGTTTTGAGCATCCCAATAGCGGTGAAACCATGCGCATTGAAGCGCCACTGGATAATCAGTTACGCCACTGTTTGTTGATATTACGAAAGAAAGCAGCAGAAAAATAAATTGCCGTAATAAATAATTGAAGTAACAGGGTGCAAGTATCAATTGCGCCCTGTTTTGTTATGCAGTATTTACAGGAGCGGATTTACTCCTTGCTCAATCAGCATCTCGGTGAGGGCGATTAACGGCAGACCGATAAGTGTATTTGGGTCGCGGCCTGATAATCTATCAAATAGGGTAATACCCAATCCCTCACTTTTAAAACTGCCGGCACAATCCCATGGTTGCTCTCGCGTCAAATAACCGTCTATTTCTGCTTCACTTAGCGTTCGGAAATAAACGTCAAAAGTTTCGCACAGGCAGTTAATGCTGTTGGTTGCTGTATTCAATAGGGCCAGACCGGTATAAAAAGTGACACATTGTCCACTGGCCTGCTGCAATTGCTTCATTGCGTTTGCATAATTGTGGGGTTTCCCGACGATTAATCCGTCAATGACACAGACCTGATCAGAGCCGATTATCAGATGTTGTGGAAAACTCCCCGCCAGTGCCAGTGCCTGTGCTTTTGCACTCGCCAACCGCTGCACTAGCGCGCTGGCTTCTTCACCTGCCTGTGGGCTTTCATCGGTCTGTGGTGCCGCAGTAACAAAAGGTAATTGCAGCTTTTCCAGCAAAGTCCGACGATATGATGAGGTTGAAGCAAGAACCAGTTGCAGCATAATATTTTCCATAAACCGTAGCGTAATTTAATCAGGCATTTTAAACTGTCTGCCGCTTCGGAAGCGAATATTGGTGAAAGGTGCAGTAAAAAGGCCTTTTTCTTTGACTCTATGTCGTTACAAAGTTAATATGCGCGCCCTATGCAAAAGGTAAAATTACCCCTGACCATTGATGCGGTTCGTACCGCTCAGAAACGTTTAGATTACGCAGGTATCTATTCTCCTGAGCAGGTTACACGTGTAGCCGATTCAGTGGTAAGTGTGGACAGCGATGTCGTGGCCTCATTATCGTTTAATATCGATAATCAGCGCCTGGCGGTTATTACAGGTCACGCGGACGTCGATGTAACATTGATGTGTCAGCGCTGTAGTAACACGTTTGCACAACATGTTCATACAACGTATTGTTTTAGCCCGGTCGTCAATGATGAGCAGGCTGAAGCATTACCGGAAGCGTACGAGCCGATCGAAGTCGACGAATTTGGCGAAGTTGATCTGCTGGCTATGATTGAAGACGAAATTATTCTTTCACTGCCTGTCGTTCCGGTACATGATTCTGAACACTGTGAAGTGTCCGAGGCGGACATGGTATTTGGTAAACTGCCTGAAGAGGTGGAGAAACCGAATCCATTTGCCGTATTAGCCAGTTTAAAGAAAGTAATTAAGGAGTAAGGTCAATGGCCGTACAACAGAACAAACCAACTCGTTCCAAACGTGGCATGCGCCGTTCACACGATGCGCTGACCACTGCCACTCTGTCTGTGGACAAAACTTCCGGTGAAACTCACCTGCGTCACCACATCACAGCCGACGGTTTCTACCGTGGCCGCAAGGTTATCGGCTGAGTAGTACTTGCTAATCTTTAGCAAGGCGATACCTTGACTTGTCTAACCCTAGCGTTAGATGCAATGGGTGGGGATTTCGGTCCCCACGTCACAGTGCCTGCTTCATTGCAGGCACTGGCCTCTAATCCACGGCTTAAACTCCTGCTGGTCGGGAATCCCGACACCATCACTCCGTTACTTGTTAATGCCGATCCTTTGTTGCTGGTGAGGTTACAGGTCATCCCTGCTGAGCATGTTATTGCCAGCGATGCTAAACCCTCACAAGCTATTCGTGCCAGTCGTGGTACCTCGATGCGCATAGCGCTGGAGTTGGTCAAAAACGGGGACGCGGCAGCCTGTGTGAGTGCAGGGAATACAGGAGCCTTGATGGGGCTGGCGAAGATGATGATTAAGCCATTAGATGGAATAGAGCGCCCGGCGTTAATGACTGTCATCCCAAACCAGCAACGCAGCAAGACGGTGGTGCTGGATTTAGGGGCTAACGTTGAATGTGATAGTACAATGTTGGTGCAGTTTGCTGTCATGGGTTCGGTGATGGCAGAAGAAGTTGTCGGTATTACCAACCCGCGTGTTGCTTTGCTCAATATCGGCGAAGAAGAAACCAAGGGGTTAGATAATATCCGCGAAGCCGCCGCAGTATTAAGAAATACACCGGCGATCAACTATATTGGTTATCTGGAAGGCAATGATTTGCTTACGGGTAAGACCGATGTGATGGTTTGTGACGGCTTCGTGGGTAACGTCACTCTAAAGACCATGGAAGGTGTGATAAGAATGTTCTTGTCACTGCTCAAATCATCGGGCGAAGGCAGTAAACAGTCCTGGTGGCTTAAACTCATTGGGCGCTGGCTGCAAAAACGTGTGGCAAAACGGTTCGGTCATTTGAACCCCGACCAGTATAATGGTGCATGTCTGTTAGGATTGCGGGGCATTGTAATCAAGAGTCATGGCGCGGCGAATCAACGTGCATTCGCAGTCGCAATCGAACAGGCGGTGCAGGCGGTGCAGCGGCAAGTCCCTCAACGGATAGCCGCGCGCCTTGAAGCGGTATTACCCAAGAGTGACTGATCGTACATGTATACTAAGATTCTCGGTACGGGGAGTTATCTGCCCGTACAAGTGCGCAGCAATGCTGATTTAGAAAAAATGGTGGATACTTCGGACGAGTGGATTGTCACCCGTACAGGTATTCGTGAGCGGCGTATTGCCGGCCTGGATGAAACAGTCGCAACCATGGGTTTCCATGCGGCTGAAAAAGCACTGGAGATGTCTGGCGTTAGTAAGGACCAGATTGGGCTGATTATTGTTGCTACCACCTCTTCAAGCCATGCTTTCCCAAGCTCGGCCTGTCAGGTACAGCAAATGCTGGGTATTAAAGATGCAGCCTCTTTCGATTTGGCAGCAGCCTGTGCGGGCTTTACCTATGCGCTGAGTGTGGCTGACCAATATGTGAAAAGTGGTGCGGTTAAGCATGCCATCGTGATTGGCTCCGATATGTTATCGCGCGCACTGGACCCAGAAGACCGCGGTACGATTATTCTGTTTGGTGATGGTGCAGGTGCTGTGGTATTAGGCGCATCTGAACAGCCTGGCATACTGTCAACCCATTTGCATGCCGACGGCAGCTATGGTCAGTTGCTGGCACTGCCGTACCAAGATCGCCAAAAACAAGAGCAACCAGCCTATGTCACCATGGCCGGTAATGAAGTATTTAAAGTCGCGGTGACTGAGCTTGCCCACATTGTGGATGAGACATTGCAGGCCAACAATCTGGAGCGCAGTGCGCTGGATTGGTTAGTGCCGCATCAGGCTAACCTGCGTATTATTACCGCAACGGCGAAGAAGTTAGGCATGGGGATGGATAGAGTGGTGATAACTCTTGATCGTCATGGCAACACCTCTGCGGCATCTGTCCCTGCGGCGCTGGATGAAGCGGTGCGAGATGGGCGTATTCAACGTGGGCAGTTAGTGCTGCTGGAAGCGTTTGGCGGTGGCTTTACCTGGGGCTCTGCGCTGGTTCGCTTTTGATTTAACAGTACCTTTTTTGATTTAACAGGAAAGCAGAATGTCGAAATTTGCAATGGTATTTCCAGGCCAGGGTTCTCAATCCCTTGGCATGCTGGCCGATTTGGCGGCACAATTTCCGATAGTTGAAGCGACTTTCAGTGAAGCGTCGTCGGTACTGGGTTACTCCCTTTGGCAGCTAGTGCAGCAAGGCCCGGCAGACGAATTGAATAAAACGTGGCAGACACAACCGGCATTGCTGGCGGCATCTGTTGCAATTTGGCGTGTCTGGCAACATCAAGGCGGCAAGCTGCCGACAATGATGGCAGGTCATAGCTTGGGTGAATACTCAGCGCTGGTTTGCGCGGGTGTGATTGATTTCAAACAGGCGATCACTCTGGTTGAATTGCGCGGCAAACTGATGCAAGAAGCGGTACCAGCAGGCACCGGCGCAATGTACGCCATCATAGGTCTGGATAATGAATCCATTGCTAAAGCCTGTGAAGAATCAGCACAAGGTCAGGTTGTTTCGCCTGTCAATTTTAACTCGCCAGGCCAGGTCGTGATTGCCGGCAACAAAGAAGCAGTAGAACGCGCAGGGGTTGCTTGTAAAGCGGCCGGAGCCAAGCGCGCCTTGCCTTTACCGGTCAGTGTGCCATCTCATTGTGCGTTAATGAAGCCGGCGGCTGATAAGTTAGCCGAAGCACTGGAAAACATTGAATTCCAGGCGCCATTGTTCCCGGTTGTCAATAATGTTGATGTGAAAACGGAAGTTTCACCAGACGCTATCCGTAGTGCGCTGGTGCGCCAACTCTACAACCCGGTACGTTGGACTGAGAGTGTTGAATTTATGGCAGCAGAAGGTATTGAGCTGCTGTTAGAAGTTGGGCCAGGTAAAGTCTTGACTGGCTTGACCAAGCGTATCGTGGATACTTTAACCGCAGCACCGGTAAACGATGTTGCTACATTGACCAGCGCGCTTGAAAACTAAGAAAGAGGATAACATGAGCTTCGAAGGAAAAATTGCGCTGGTAACCGGCGCGAGCCGTGGGATTGGCCGTGCGATTGCAGAATTATTGGTCGAACGTGGTGCCCGGGTTATTGGCACTGCGACCAGTGAGAAGGGTGCAGAAGCGATTAGTGCCTATCTGGGTAGCAATGGCAAAGGCTATATGTTGAACGTCGTGGAACCCGCGTCAATCGATGCTGTTTTGACAGCGATTCGTGCGGAATTTGGCGAAGTTGATATTTTAGTGAATAATGCAGGTATTACGCGTGATAACCTGCTGATGCGTATGAAGGATGAAGAGTGGCAAGATATTATTGACACCGATCTGACTTCTGTATTCCGCCTGTCAAAAGCGGTAATGCGCGCTATGATGAAAAAGCGGTTTGGGCGTATCATAACCATCGGGTCTGTGGTTGGGACAATGGGCAATGCGGGGCAGGTTAACTACGCGGCAGCTAAAGCGGGTCTGATCGGTTTTAGCAAGTCTTTGGCGCGTGAGGTTGCTTCACGTGGCATTACTGTCAACGTTGTGGCACCTGGCTTTATTGAGACGGACATGACGACGGCGTTGACAGATGAACAACGCGCAGGCATTTTAGCCCAAGTACCAGCTAACCGGCTTGGGCAAGCTAAAGAAATCGCCAGCGCTGTTGCATTTTTAGCCTCTGACGAGGCCAGCTACATCTCTGGTGAAACGTTACATGTCAATGGCGGCATGTATATGATTTAAAAATCACGAAAGTATTTGCATTATTTGAGGTGAAAACCGCAAAATAGCGTAAAATCGTGGTTTGACCAGCCGAGATTTAGTTGCATCTTTTTCAACATTTTATACACTACGAAAACCATCGCGAAAGCGAGTTTTGATAGGAAATTTAAGAGTATGAGCACTATCGAAGAACGCGTTAAGAAAATCATCGTTGAACAACTGGGTGTTAAAGAAGACGAAGTGAAGAACAGTGCTTCTTTCGTTGAAGATCTTGGCGCGGATTCTCTGGACACCGTTGAGCTGGTAATGGCTCTGGAAGAAGAATTTGATACTGAGATTCCAGACGAAGAAGCAGAGAAAATCACTACTGTTCAGGCAGCTATTGATTTTATCAACGCTAACCAGCAGTAAGCGAACATGCTTTAAGTTTAGATAGTTAGGCGGTCACTCGACCGCCTAAGTTTTTTTTGTCCTAAGTGTTATTTTCCCTCCTTGGAGGACAACCGTGTCTAAGCGTCGAGTTGTTGTGACTGGACTGGGCATGTTGTCTCCTGTCGGTAATACAGTAGAATCCACATGGAACGCTGTTCTTGCCGGGCAGAGTGGCATCAGCCTGATCGACCATTTCGATACTAGTGCCTATGCAACGAAATTTGCTGGCTTAGTAAAAGATTTTAATTGTGAAGAGTTCATTTCGCGTAAAGATGCACGCAAAATGGATGCATTCATACAGTACGGCATTGTTGCTGGCATGCAAGCCATGCAAGACTCAGGGCTTGAAATAACCGAAGCCAATGCTCCTCGTATCGGTGCCGCTATTGGTTCTGGTATTGGTGGGTTGGGTCTGATTGAAGAGAACCACACCGCGCTGGTGAATGGTGGGCCACGTAAAATTAGCCCGTTCTTCGTGCCATCAACCATTGTTAACATGATTGCCGGCCATCTGACCATTATGTGTGGTATGCGTGGGCCAAGTATTTCTATCGCGACTGCCTGTACTTCTGGTGTGCATAACATCGGTCAAGCGGCACGTATCATTGCTTACAATGATGCGGATGTCATGCTGGCAGGTGGCGCTGAAAAAGCCAGTACTCCACTGGGTGTCGGTGGTTTTGGTGCCGCTCGTGCATTGTCTACTCGTAACGATAATCCGCAAGCCGCAAGCCGCCCGTGGGATAAAGACCGTGATGGTTTCGTTCTGGGTGACGGCGCAGGCATGATGGTGCTGGAAGAGTACGAGCACGCGAAGAAACGTGGTGCAAAAATCTATGCTGAAGTTGTTGGGTTTGGGATGAGCAGCGATGCCTATCACATGACCTCTCCACCGGAAGACGGTTCAGGAGCAGCGCTGGCAATGGTGAATGCATTACGTGATGCGGGTGTGACCCCATCTCAAATCGGCTATATCAATGCCCATGGCACATCGACTCCTGCTGGCGACAAAGCCGAAACGCAGGCAGTTAAGTCTGTATTTGGTGAAGATGCCCGCAAAGTGATGGTCAGTTCCACCAAATCCATGACTGGGCACTTGTTAGGTGCAGCCGGTGCGGTTGAGTCTATCTTCACTGTGCTGGCGTTGCGTGATCAAGCTATTCCGCCAACCATTAATCTGGATAACCCGGATGAAGGTTGTGATTTGGATTTTGTTCCGCATGAAGCCCGTCAGGTAAAAGATATGGAGTACACCTTGTGTAACTCCTTCGGCTTCGGTGGCACTAACGGTTCTTTAGTTTTCCGCAAGGTCTAACTTCTGCTGTTAAGCTTCTGCTGCTAAAAAGGCCCGGTTTTCCGGGTCTTTTATTAGGTTAACCCCGCATCACTTAATGGCTCAACGTGAGTGCTGTCACCGCTAACGTCGCGCCACAGTGCCAAGTAAGAAAGAGATAACATCCCGCCATAATCACTGTCTTAATAAGAGATAAATCTGAAAACAGCCATTGACTAAATCTGCTACTGTCGCCATGTACAATTTTTATTTATGTACAGTATATATTTACTGGCAAGGTATATTTAGCAACTGAATGTATGGCAAACAATACCCCTCCCATTTAAAGAGAGTCTGAATGTTCTGGATTAATGGTATAGAGCAAAATTTGATTTCAGCGTCAGACCGCTCAGTGCAGTTTGGTGATGGCTGCTTTACGACGGCAAGGGTATCTCATGGTCGGGTAGTGTGGCTTGATAAACATATACTGCGCCTGCAACAGGCAACCGAACGCTTGTTGATGCCGACAGTAAACTGGAATGCCTTGACTAAGGAAATGGTCGAGGCGGCAAACCATACTGAAGATGGGGTACTGAAAGTGATTATTAGCCGGGGTAGCGGTGGGCGCGGCTACAGCGGTACTGCTTGTCAGCACCCTACGCGCATTATTTCGCTTAGTGATTATCCGGCGCATTATCATAGTTGGCGTGAGCGGGGTATTTCATTGGCATTAAGCCCGGTGACATTAGCTCGCAGCCCATTGCTGGCGGGTGTTAAGCACCTGAATCGCCTTGAACAAGTGTTGATTCGTGCGCATCTTGAGCAGACAGAGGCTGATGAGGCACTGGTGCTTGACACTGCGGGCCTGCTGGTGGAATGCTGTGCGGCTAATTTATTCTGGCGTAAAGGTGGCGCAATATTTACCCCGGACTTAAGCCAGTCGGGTGTTGATGGCATCATGCGCCAGATGATTATTACCTGTCTGGCCGGGCATGGGCAGCAGGTAGCGATTGTGGCGCAGCCACTGGAGGCACTGGCTGATGCGGATGAAATTATCGTGTGCAACGCGCTGATGCCGCTACTGTCTGTGAACCGCGCCGATAAATGGCTTTATCACTCGCGTCAGTTGTTTGATTTCCTGAATCAGTATTGTTGCGATGCATAACTGATGGTCTCAGCAGCATGTTGGTTTTAATGTATAGCGTAGATGACTACCTTTAATTTGAAGATGGCCACCCGATGAAAATAAAAAGCACCCGAGTTGTAATCCTTTTTGCCGCTATCTGTTTGGGATTAGTGCTGTTGGGTTATCAGAAAATACAACACTTTGCGGACCAGCCGCTGGCTATCCAGCAAGAAACCATCTTTAAACTCCCCGCCGGTACGGGGCGGGTCGCATTGGAGAATTTACTGCAACGTGACCACGTGATTAAAAACACCCGTTTGTTCCCCTGGCTGTTACGTATAGAGCCTGAGTTGGCAAAATTTAAGGCGGGGACTTACCGTTTTACCCCTGGCATGACGGTGCGCGGCATGCTGGAATTACTCGCCAGTGGTAAAGAAGCACAATTTACCGTGCGCTTTATTGAGGGCAAGCGGCTACGTGACTGGCTGGATGAGTTGCAGCAGTCGAAATACGTAAAACATGTTTTGGCCGGCAAAAGTGATAGTGAGATTGCGGTGTTACTGGGGTTAAAAGACAGTGATCACCCTGAGGGTTGGCTCTATCCTGATACCTACTCCTATACCGCCGGGACGACTGATCTGGCCTTACTCAAACGTGCCCATGCGAAGATGGAAAAGACGGTTGATGAAATTTGGCAAGGGCGAGAGGAATCTTTACCCTATAAGACACCGGGTGAGCTGGTCACCATGGCATCTATCATCGAAAAAGAAACCGCAGTAAATGAAGAACGCACTAAAGTCGCATCGGTGTTTATTAACCGTCTGCGGATTGGTATGCGCCTGCAAACTGACCCTACAGTCATTTATGGTATGGGTGACAAGTATAATGGCAACATTAGTCGTAAAGACTTAGATACACCAACACCTTATAATACCTATGTGATTTCTGGTTTGCCGCCCACCCCAATAGCCATGCCGGGGCTGGCATCACTGACGGCTGCCGCGCATCCGGCCAAAACCGCCTATCTCTACTTTGTGGCAGATGGTAAGGGCGGGCATACATTTACCACCAATTTAGCCAGTCATAACCAAGCGGTACGGGTCTATCGTCAATCGCTTAAGGATAAAAATGAACAGTAAATTTATCGTTATTGAAGGGCTGGAAGGGGCAGGGAAAACCACCGCCAGAGACACCGTGGTTGCCACGCTGCGCGCCCAAGGGATTAACGATATTGTTTTTACCCGAGAGCCGGGTGGGACACCATTGGCAGAAAAACTGCGTGATTTGATTAAACAAGGTATTGATGGTGAAGTCCTGACAGATAAAGCCGAAGTGCTGATGCTGTATGCCGCGCGAGTACAATTAGTTGAGAATGTAATTAAACCGGCGCTGGCTCGAGGCAGTTGGGTGGTGGGTGATCGCCATGATCTCTCATCTCAGGCGTATCAGGGAGGAGGGCGTGGCATTGATAGCCAACTGATGACGTCACTGCGTGATACCGTATTGGGTGAATTCCGCCCTGATCTAACGCTGTATCTTGATCTGCCGCCTGTGGTCGGTTTAGCACGCGCTCGTGCCCGTGGCGAGTTGGATCGTATTGAACAAGAGTCGCTGGCCTTTTTTGAACGCACGCGGGCACGCTATCTCGAACTGGCCGCCGCTGATAGCAGCATAAAAACCATCGATGCCTCCCAATCTCTTGAGCAAGTGAGCACATCAATCAGCCGGGTACTGACTCAATGGCTGGCCAGCCGGGAAACCGCATAATGAAATGGTATCCGTGGCTTACGGCCCCTTATCGCCAGTTGATAGGGCAGCATACTGCCGGGCGCGGGCACCACGCGTTATTACTCCACTCCTTGCCCGGTAATGGCGAAGAGGCGTTGATTTATGGCCTCAGTCGCTGGCTGATGTGCCAGCAGCGGCAAGGTGAGAAAAGTTGTGGTGAATGCCATAGCTGCCGTTTAATGCTGGCGGGTAACCACCCGGACTGGTATGTACTGGCACCGGAAAAAGGTAAAAGCAGTATTGGGGTCGAATTGGTGCGTCAGCAGATAGATAAGCTCTATTCCCATGCACAACAAGGTGGGGCTAAGGTGGTGTGGTTGCCACACGCCGAACTGTTGACCGATGCGGCGGCAAATGCCTTATTGAAAACCTTGGAAGAGCCACCGGAGAAAACCTATTTCCTGCTGGACTGCCATCAACCCGCCAGTTTGTTAGCTACGCTGCGTAGCCGCTGTTTTTACTGGTATTTAGCCTGCCCAGATACCGCACTCAGTTTGCAATGGCTGCAACGCCAGACTCAAGCAGAACCGTTGACGGCGCTGGCCGCGCTTAAATTGAGTGAGGGCGCACCCTTGGCAGCCGAGCGGTTGTTGCAACCGGAGCGCTGGACTCTACGAACTGCGCTGTGTAGCGCGCTGAGTAGTGCATTGAACAGTTCGGACCTACTGTCATTGTTAGTGCAGTTGAACCATGATGATGCAGCTGAACGCCTCCAATGGCTCTCTTCGCTGCTGCTGGATGCTTTGAAATGGCAACAAGGTGCTGGCGAGTTTGCTGTTAATCAGGATCAATTGTCGCTGGTACAACAGTTGGCACGCGTAGCCACCACACTGGTGTTGCTTCAGTCAACGCAACAACTGGCAAAATGCCGTCATCAATTACTATCTGTCGTCGGTGTCAACCGTGAATTGTTACTCACTGAGTTGTTACTTAACTGGGAAACCGCGTTATCCACCGGCACCTATTCCACCTCACCTTGATTGTACACTCAACGTAATTGGCGTTGCAGCGGCTGGCCGAAGGATGGGCCGAGTAACGAATATAGCGAGCGCCCCTGCGGCTTCAATTATGAAAAGTATGGAAGAGTTTAATATTATGTTGTTAGTAGATTCACACTGCCATCTTGATAGCCTTGATTACCAGACGTTGCACAGCAGCGTCGATGATGTATTAGCCAAAGCAAATGCGCGAGATGTCGGTTTCGTCCTGGCGGTAGCCACTACGTTACCGGGCTTTTCTGCCATGACATCCCTTATTGGCGAACGCCAAAATGTGGCATTTTCATGTGGTGTTCATCCGTTGAATCTCGATGGTGGCTATGATTTCCAGCAACTCAGAAGCCTGGCTGCGGCAGATAATGTGGTGGCGATGGGCGAGACCGGGCTGGATTATTTTTATCAGCAAGATAATATCCCGCTGCAACAAGCCTCTTTCCGTGAACATATTCGTATTGGTCGCGAATTAAACAAACCGGTGATTGTGCATACCCGCGATGCGCGTGAAGATACACTCGCAATTTTGCAGGAAGAGCAGGCGCAGGAGTGTGGTGGTGTTTTACATTGCTTTACAGAAGACAAAGCCACGGCAGCAACGCTATTAGACCTCGGTTTTTATATCTCATTCTCGGGGATTCTCACTTTTCGTAATGCGGAACAACTGCGTGATGTGGCCCGTTATGTTCCGCTGGATCGGATATTAGTAGAAACCGATTCACCTTATCTGGCCCCGGTTCCCCACCGTGGCAAAGAGAATCAACCAGCCTATGTCCGTGATGTTGCAGAGTATATGGCAGTGCTGAAAGGCGTGAGTCTTGAATCACTGGCGCAGGCGACGACTGACAACTTCTGCCGGTTATTTCATCTGGACCCTTCCCGGCTCGCCAGTGAAAATAGTTAGCCTCCTTCATAATACTTTTTTTTAAGCTCGTAATTAATCCCCGGAACGAGTAATGTTCTCACCCGATTTATTGGGTGAGGGCAGGTCTTGTTGACGTTTTTTTACAAAAAATGCGCGATTTGATGCAAATTAAGCGCTTTCTTGAAAGAAACGTGACTGCCATCAAACATTAAGCAGGCTATTTATTTTACTCTTCGTAAAAATTAAAAGGGTGCTTTAGACACCCTTATTCGCAAAGGCTTACTCCCCCCTTTGTAATGCCAATAAACGCGAGAAACAGCAGAAAAGCACTATTACTCAGGAGCACACTCAACTATGTTTAAGAACGCATTTGCAAACCTGCAAAAGGTAGGTAAATCGCTAATGCTACCGGTATCCGTCTTACCCATCGCAGGTATTCTGCTGGGTGTCGGTTCCGCGAATTTTAGCTGGCTACCAACAGTAGTCTCTCACGTAATGGCAGAAGCGGGCGGTTCCGTCTTTGCTAACATGGCATTAATCTTTGCTATTGGCGTTGCACTCGGCTTTACCAATAACGACGGTGTATCCGCGTTGGCGGCAGTTGTTGCTTACGGCATCATGGTGAAAACCATGGCTGTGGTAGCGCCTCTGGTCTTGCATCTGCCAGCAGAAGAAATTGCGGCCAAACATTTAGCCGATACTGGGGTACTGGGCGGGATTATTGCAGGTGCTATAGCCGCCTACATGTTCAACCGCTTCTACCGTATTCAGTTACCTGAATATCTCGGTTTCTTTGCGGGCAAACGCTTTGTTCCGATTATTTCTGGTTTCACCGCTATTTTCGTTGGTGTGATCCTGTCCTTCGTATGGCCACCTATCGGTACTGCGATCCAGACCTTCTCCCAATGGGCGGCTTACCAGAACTCAGTCGTTGCTTTTGGTATCTACGGCGTAGTTGAACGTGCGCTGGTACCATTCGGTCTGCACCATATCTGGAACGTACCATTCCAAATGCAAATTGGTGAATACACCAACGCAGCAGGTCAGGTGTTCCACGGTGACATTCCACGTTACATGGCGGGTGACCCAACTGCCGGTAAACTGTCTGGTGGCTTCCTGTTCAAAATGTACGGTCTGCCAGCCGCTGCGATTGCGATTTGGCATTCAGCCAAGCCGGAAAACCGCGCTAAAGTGGGCGGGATCATGATCTCCGCAGCACTGACCTCATTCCTGACGGGTATCACCGAACCAATTGAATTCTCCTTCATGTTCGTGGCACCAATTTTGTATGTTATCCATGCAATTTTGGCTGGTCTGGCGTTCCCAATCTGTATTCTGCTTGGAATGCGTGACGGTACCAGCTTCTCCCATGGTTTGATTGACTTCATTGTTCTCAGTGGTAACAGTAGCCGTATCTGGCTGTTCCCTCTGGTGGGTATTTGCTACGGTCTGGTGTACTACACCATCTTCCGTGTGCTGATTACCAAACTGGACCTGAAAACACCGGGTCGTGAAGAGACAACCACTGAGCAAACTGTCCAGGGCGGCACAGAAATGTCAGCGGCACTGGTAAATGCGTTTGGTGGTAAAGAGAACATCACTAACCTGGATGCTTGTATTACCCGTCTGCGTGTCAGCGTGGCGGATGTCTCCAAGGTTGACCAACCTGGTCTGAAGCGACTGGGTGCTGCGGGTGTAGTGGTGGCAGGGTCTGGTGTTCAGGCTATCTTCGGGACTAAATCAGATAACCTGAAAACAGATATGGACGAGTATATTCGTAACCATTAATTCAGGTTTGGGGAGTGCAAAGGGGAGGCGAAAGCCTCCCTTTTTTTGTTGGAAAAACGTTACTGTGGTTCTAACCATGTCGTCTGGAAATCAAACCAACCAAGGTTATTCAGATGTGCGCCCTGAGCCTGCGGTGGGGCTTTCAGGCGCATCCAGTGATGGAATAATGGCTGTAACCAGCCGTCAGCTATAACCTCTCTGACTAATTGCTCGGTACTGAGGGACTGGTTACGCCAGTTGTGCAGGTATGTCTGCAAACGCATCTCATCACCACCTACAATAGATTGGCGCAATAGCGGCATACCCAGTAACCATGCCCCGATATTCCACTCTTCTGGAACTGCAAAATTCACCGTCCCCAGCCACAAATCAACATCGGCATCGCCCTTGGCCCAGGTGGTGTAATCAAGCTCTGATACCACTAGCCTAATCCCCTGTGCCGCCAAAATATGCGACATTTCCGTAACCAGCATCGTATATTCTGGGTGTTGGGCATGATAGGCCAAGGTTAACACCGGGCTGTCATCAGCCATTGTCGTCGCGGCGAAAGGAGAACTTTTATCTCCTGAATGCATCGAGTGGAACCATGTCGGTAAAACACTGCTGGCGGGTACCCAGAACGGGCGAATTGGCTCAATCAACCGTTGGGTAACGTTATATGGATTGAGTACCTCTCGCAGCCAACGGCGTTGCTCTATGTGGTGCCAATGGGGTGAGCGGCTGTCACATAACAGAAAATATCCACCCCGTTCCAAAAACATCTCTTGGGTTGAATCTGAAGGTTTACCCGTCAGGCTGGCAGCGAATCCAGCGACATAATCAATATCACTGATACTGGAGCTTAGCCACGTTGCACTCTGAATATGATCAATACTCAGTTGCTCAGCGAGTACAGTTGGCGTTTGCGTATGCTGACGGGCCAGATCAGGGAAGATAAGGACTTCAACTTCATCCAGCAGGCCACGAAAACCAAAATAGTGGTCAAAGGATTTTATCTGCAAATGCCAATCATCATTTTCGGCGACCCGATAAGGGCCGGTGCCTACCGGATGAGACGCAAAATCGGGTCGTGAGGCGTGGTCGCTCGGCAAAATCAGTGCTGCGTGGTGAGTCAGCAATAGCGCAAGATGCGGGTCGGGTTGATTCAGTTCGATAATGACACTCAGTGGCCCATATGCGCTGACGTATTGAATATGTGAAAATAGCGGCAAGTCAGTACAACGCATCAATGAGTTGACCACATCATGGCTGGAAAGCTCGCGACCATCATGAAACTGTACGCCAGGGCGTAAGTGAAAGCGCCAGTGTAATGGGTCCAACATGCGCCATTGATGGGCTAAATCGGTGGCAACTTAGCCGTTTTCCTCATTTATCCGCGTCAGGCCATTAAAGATCTGCCGAACTAAATGTAATTCAGATCGGCGCAGTGGGGTTCCAGGATAAAGGTTAGCCATGGCGCGGTAGTAGGGAATTCGCAAGGCTTGATAGTCATCACGTATCCGGTACCCCAACTTGGTTCGGAGCAACGGGGTAATAAGCTGCTTATCTTCTCCCAGTAGCGCAATGGCCTCGTTGAAATCGCCTGAATCCAATAACTGTTCCGCTTTTTCAATCAATAGTTGATGAGTGTTCCGCAATAGTTGTAAATGTGAACGGCGACCACGGCCAGCTTCTGACTGCCATATTAACCAGCCAGCCTGTTGCATTTTAACCAGCAATGTCCGCATATGGCGCTTAGTGCAGCTAAGCTTGTCGGCTAATTCTTGCAGTGTAATCGTAACCTGTTGCACTCCAACCACGCCCAATAAGCGTAAATATTGTTGCTCAAGACGTCGACTGACCATAAAAGAGGATCTCTATTGAATGAATCTCAGCAGTTTTTAATATCACCTTTTTAGCCGATAATTTTTAGTACAGCAAGGGCTTATCGCCCACCGTCCTTCGGTATGAAAAGCTTGTACGGGCAGGGCGTAATGACTATTTAAGGTGAGAAGATGACCCGGTATTTAAATAAAGACACCCAAGTGTGTATTTCTCTGGCGGCCAGGCCCAGTAACTTTGGTACCCGTTTTCACAACTTTTTGTACGATGCCTTAGACCTCGATTATCTGTATAAGGCTTTTACCACCACTGATCTTGTTGCCGCCATCGGTGGTGTGCGGGCGCTGGGATTTCGTGGTTGTGCCATCTCAATGCCCTTTAAAGAGACGGTGATTCCGCTGGTGGATGAGATGGACCCATCAGCTAAAGCCATTAACTCAGTAAATACTCTGGTCAATACCGCAGGCTACCTTAAGGCGTACAACACCGACTATATCGCCATCGCCATGTTGCTTGCGACATATCAGGTGTCATCAAAGCAGGTTTTTGCTTTACGTGGCAGTGGTGGCATGGCAAAAGCAGTGGCTTTTGCATTAAAAAATGCAGGTTTTAAGCAGGGTTATATCATTGCGACAAATGAAGTGACAGGTAAGCAGTTAGCGGATCAATCAGGTTATATTTATCGCCCTGATATGCAGGATGTTCGGGCTAATGTGTTGATTAATGCTACGCCGGTGGGGATGTCGGGGGGGAAGGATGCTGATGCTTTGGCATTTACTCAGGGTGAAATAGATAGTGCGGATATCATTTTTGATGTGGTGGCACTGCCGGCAGTCACCCCACTTATCCGTTACGCCAAAGCACAGCAGAAAACCGTTATTACTGGCGCAGAAGTATTTGCTATTCAGGCGGTTGAGCAATTTGTGCTGTATACGGGGATTCGCCCAGAGCCCGCTTTGTTTGAAAAAGCGGCGGCTTATGCCAGAGGCTGATTATTGAGGTTGAAATCAATAGAATTTGTCGCTCATACTACGCATTCTCCGTTTTATAATGATAAAGGAAATGCGTAATGGCCGAAGAAACGATTTTTAGCAAAATTATCCGCCGTGAAATTCCTGCCGACGTGGTCTACCAGGATGAGTTGGTGACGGCGTTTCGTGATATTGCCCCACAGGCACCCACCCATATCTTAATCATTCCCAACATTCTTATTCCAACTGTGAATGATGTCACCGCAGAACATGAAGCCACACTGGGTCGTATGATTACCGTGGCAGCTAAACTTGCACAACAAGAAGGCATTGCCGAAGAGGGTTATCGCCTGATCATCAACTGTAACCAACATGCCGGGCAAGTGGTCTATCATATTCATATGCACCTGGTTGGTGGTCGCTATCTGGGTTCATTGTTGTCACATAAATAATGATGCTGCATCAATAGCGGCATAATGATTGAGTCTAAATGAGGTAAGCCTATGCGCCGTGTTAAGGCGTTTTTATTACCGGTGATGGTGTCGGCGTGTATCGCGACATTATTGGGGTGCAGCAACCCGAAAGGGATTGCAGTAAATAAACAGCAAACCGTGGTAATGGATTCGTCGGTTCTGACGGCAGGTATTTTGGCTTCTCAACCCACAGTATCACTCTCTTCTGGCAATAATGTTGCGCGTTCAGTTATCACGAATAGCCAGAATAAGCCGGTAAGAATCAACTACCGTTTTTATTGGTATGATACCCAGGGCTTAGATGTGCCGCCGCTGGAAGCGCCGCGTTTTATGATGATAGCACCAGGGGACGATGTCACTATTCAGTCAGTTAATAATAATTTTAATGCGCGCAGTGCACGCCTTCATTTATTTTTATAACCGATTGATTTTCACCATTGGAGTAGGGCAATGAAAAGGTATTTATTTGTGGTTTTAGCAGCGCTAGTGCTGACCGGTTGTCCGTCCCGGACGCCTGTTGCACCAACGACACCGCCCGTCACCATTGAACCGGTAACCCCCCCTGTCGTTGAGACACCTCCGCCGGTAGACACCGTGCCGCAGCCACCGAAAGTGCAATCTATCGATTGGGCTATCAGTGTCGAGCCGTTGGTGGCGAAAATGGTGAATAACAACGAAGTGGCGAATGGCAGCATTCTGCTATTGGATAGCGTTAAAAACAACACCAATGGTGCATTGCAAACGGCGAAAGCCACCGCCGCATTACATCAAGTGCTAGCGTCGAATAAAAAGTTTGTCTTGATCTCGCCGCAACAATTAGCCGTTGCTAAGCAAACGCTGGGGCTTTCGGAAGAAGATAGCCTGGGGTCGCGCAGCAAAGCGATTGGTTTGGCCCGCTATGTCGGCGCTCAATATGTGCTGTACAGCGATGTGAGTGGTGATGTGAAGTCGCCAACCATTGAAATGCAATTGATGCAGGCGCAATCAGGCGAAATTATTTGGTCAGGTAATGGCCCGGTTCAGCGCTGATCCCTCTCTGTATGCATTCATTGACAGCATAAATCCGGCGATGAAAATCGCCGATTATCACTTTAGTCCGGTCGCGGGGCTAACCGGTGAAAGCTGGCGTATTACAGCACCCAATATTGACTGGTTGGCACGTCAACAATCACTAGCCAAGCGTCAGTTGGGGGTGAACCGGCGGCGGGAACGAAAACTGTTACGACACGTGGCCAATCAGCATTTCTCACCGGCCATTATTGCCGCCGATCAGTACTGGTTAGTGGTTAATTGGCTTGAAGGTGACGTTGTCACTAATGAGCAATTTATTGAATTATCAGATAATGGGCAGTTGCCACAGTTATTGGCCCGTCTGCATCATCTGCCCATCAGCGGCTACCGTTTCGACTTGCGCCGTCAGTTAACCCGCTATGGGCAATTGATTGACTCAACGCGCCGCTCACCTGCCTGGTTGCGCCGCCAACATGACTTTCTGCGCCGCCCGCTACCGCAGCCTATTAAGTTGGCGCCGTTGCATATGGATGTCCATCCCGGCAATGTGTTAATGACCCCAACCGGGCTGAAACTGATTGATTGGGAATATGCTGCCGATGGGGATATCGCATTGGATATTGCGGCGCTGTTTCGCGGCAATAACTGGTTATTGCCACAACAACATGCCTTTTTACAGCACTACTGCGCGAGTGAGCAGGGATACCCTGACATCAAACGCTTATCACAGCAGATACAGCGCTGGTTACCGTGGATTGATTACCTGATGCTGATGTGGTTTGAGGTGCGCTGGCAGCAAACGGGTGATGAGACATTTTTACAATGGGCGTCGCCACTGCGCCAGCGGTTTAATTTATCGTTTTAATTCGTAGCGTTACCCAAAGAAATTGGCGTAGCAGCCAGGCAAATCAACCCCCTGTGGCGGCCCCGTCCGAGGGGTATTTTATTGAATGAAGTGAGGTTGTTGTGGGACCAGTAATGTTAGACGTCGCCAGCTATGAGCTGGATGCTGAAGAGCGTGAGATTTTAAAACACCCACTGGTGGGCGGTCTGATTTTGTTCAGCCGTAACTTTCATGATGCGGAGCAGTTGCGTGAGCTAGTTCGTCAAATCAGGGCGGCCTCTCGTGAGCGTCTGGTGGTGGCCGTTGACCAGGAAGGGGGCCGGGTGCAGCGTTTTCGTGATGGCTTTACTCGCCTGCCTGCGGCCCAGTCGTTTGCCGCTATTAATGATGCAGCTACGGCAGCTAAGCTGGCGCAAGAGGCCGGTTGGCTGATGGCGGCAGAGATGATAGCGATGGATATCGATATCAGTTTTGCGCCGGTACTGGATATCGGCCATGTTAGCGCCGCTATTGGTGAGCGCTCTTTCCACAGCGAGCCACAACAGGCTCTGGCAATGGCGGAATGCTTTATCCGAGGAATGCATAGTGCCGGGATGAAGACCACCGGTAAGCATTTCCCCGGTCATGGTGCGGTCACCGCCGATTCCCATAAGGAGACGCCACATGATAATCGACCACTGGCAGAAATCCGTACTCATGATATGGTTATATTTCGCGAGTTGATCGAGCGGCGACTGCTGGATGCCATCATGCCTGCTCACGTGATTTATACTGAAGCTGATGCGCGCCCGGCCAGCGGCTCGGCGTATTGGCTCCAGCAGATATTGCGTCAGGAATTAGGTTTTGATGGCATTATCTTCTCAGATGATTTATCGATGGAAGGTGCTGCGATAATGGGCAGTTACGCCGAGCGCGGGCAGGCTTCGCTGGATGCCGGTTGCGATATGATTTTGGTGTGTAATAACCGCCAGGGTGCTATCAGCGTGCTAGATAACCTGTCTCCGGTCAAAGCGGATCAGGTTGCGCGCTTGTATCATTCTGGGCAGTTTGAGCGTCAATCATTGATGGGGTCATCACGCTGGCAACAGGCGAATAAGGCATTAACTGCACTCAGCGCACGTTGGGATGCACATAAGAGCCAATTGAAATAAGTTATATACTCTAAATAATTCGAGTTGCAGCGGCCTCAACGAGGTGAGGCTCACGGATGGGCCGAGTAGTTGAGTGTAGCCAACGCACATGCAGCTTGACGTATGACAAGTATAAGTCGCGAGGATAAATATGATTGTCTATTTACATGGTTTTGATTCCAATAGCCCCGGTAATCACGAGAAAGTCCTGCAACTGCAATTTATCGATCCAGATGTGCGTTTTATCAGTTACAGCACCTTGCATCCTCGACATGATATGCAGCATTTACTGAAAGAAGTGGATAAAGCTATTCAGCAGGGCGGTGATGTCAAACCACTGATTTGTGGTGTTGGTTTAGGCGGGTTTTGGGCCGAGCGCATTGGTTTCCTGTGCGGTATTCGACAGGTTGCTTTCAACCCGAATCTGTATCCGCAGGACAATATGGGCGGTAAAATCGATCGCCCAGAAGAGTATGTTGATATCGCCAGCAAGTGTATTAATGACTTTCGCGAGAAAAATCGCGATCGTTGCCTGGTGGTGTTGTCTCGTCATGATGAAATGCTTGATAGCCAGCGAACTGCGGGTGACCTACATCCTTATTATGAAATTGTTTGGGACGAGAAACAAAACCACAAGTTTAAGGATCTTTCACCCCACCTTCAGCGCATTAAAGCCTTTAAAACTCTTGGCTAGCGTAAAGTGACTGCTGAGCCTAAAACTGTCGGTTTGTTAAAGATTGGTTAATTGTAAAGCTTATAACGTTCTGCTAACCGGTTTGGGGAAGGGAGTTTAAATCCTTTATCCAGGCCGTTTTGTTGCTTAAAAACGGCAAAATAAGATTTTTCCTCGCTGCAAATAGAAAAATTCTAAACTGTGACTAAACGCTAACTATTTGAATCCTATTCCAGAAAGATTCCCTATGCTGCCACTTTAATCAAAAAAAGTTGATATATATCAATTTTGGTATGACCAAATAACCCTGCATGATATTCTGGCTACAGATTATTGATTCAGCATCAGCGAACCCTATGTTATATAAGGATATTATTCTTTTACCCTTAGCTAACAATTGGTTCACATTTAGGGGGTCATTTTGACAACGCCGAAGAAGAAAATCGTTATTATTGGTGGTGGTGCCGGCGGTCTTGAGCTGGCGACGAGTCTGGGTCATAAGCTGGGCCGCAGCAAGAAAGCGGACATCGTTCTGGTTGATCGCAATCACAGTCATCTGTGGAAACCACTGTTACACGAAGTAGCCACAGGTTCTCTTGATGATGGCGTCGATGCATTGAGCTATCTGGCTCATGCGCGTAACCATCACTTTAACTTCCAGTTAGGTTCCTTAACTGACATTAACCGTGAAACCAAAACACTCAGTTTGGCTGAGATTTGCGATGAACACGGTGATGTGCTGGTGACCCAACGTGAATTGACCTATGACATTCTGGTCATGGCCTTAGGCAGTACCTCTAACGATTTTGGTACGCCAGGCGTAAAAGAGAACTGCATTTTCCTTGATAACCCGCATCAGGCACACCGTTTCCATAATGAAATGCTGAACCTGTTCCTGAAATATTCAGCGCAACCGGGTGAAAAAGGGAAAGTTAACATTGCGATCGTCGGTGGGGGGGCTACCGGTGTGGAACTCTCTGCGGAACTGCACAATGCGGTGAAACAACTGCATAGCTACGGTTTTGAGGGTTTGGACAATCAAGCACTGAATGTGACGCTGGTGGAAGCTGGCGAGCGGATTCTACCCGCATTACCCCCGCGCATTTCAGCGGCCGCGCATCAGGAATTGATTAAACTCGGCGTGCGCGTGCTGACCAAAACCATGGTGACCAGTGCGGACGAAAAAGGTCTGAACACCAAAGAGGGTGAGTTCATTAACGCTGACCTGATGGTGTGGGCGGCGGGGATCAAAGCACCGGACTTTATGAAAGATATCGCTGGGCTGGAAACCAACCGTATTAATCAGTTAGTGGTGGAACCAACGCTGCAAACGACGCGTGATGCGAATATCTTTGCTATTGGTGACTGTGCTTCTTGCCCGCAGGCAAGTGGCGGTTTTGTTCCCCCGCGCGCGCAGTCGGCTCACCAGATGGCCAGCCGTTGCTACAGCAATATTCTGGCGTTGCTTAATGAGCAACCGTTGAAGCCGTATATCTATAAAGACCACGGTTCACTGGTTTCTCTGTCGAAGTTCAGCACTGTGGGTAGCCTAATGGGCAACCTGATGCGCGGTTCAATGATGGTCGAAGGGCGTGTTGCTCGTGTGGTGTATATCTCACTGTATCGTATGCACCAGGTGGCATTACATGGCTATACCAAGACTGGCCTGATGATGCTGGTGGGTGGGATTAATCGGGTTATTCGCCCGCGCTTGAAGTTGCACTAATCGTCTTCTCACTTAAACAAACCGCTGCCGTTAGTCAAAGGTGGCGGTTTTTTTTTGCTCAATCTCAGGCACTTAACGTTAAAAATGTTCGCCCGTAATATGAAATTTGCAGCATAAAATTTCGCGGTCGCAAATACCCACAGTCGGATTCCTCCTAAACATATTCATTTACACCTATTATCTGGGTTTTTAGTCCATTTGTCTTATTGCTAGCTCAAACGACTTTGTGCAGACTCCATGGTGTTTACAGACGGCGAGTCACGCACGCCGTATTCCGCTAATCAGAGACAGCCTTTGGTGTCGGAAACTGTCAGATTTTCTGTTTTTACGCTGGAATTCTGGGGCAGAAGATGCGTGGTAACACTTTCAGGAGGATTTCCTGTGAACAAATCAATGTTAGCAGGCGTGGGTATCGGTATTGCGGCCGCTCTGGGAATTGCCGCAGTTGCGAGTATGAATGTTTTCTCTGGCGCGCCGCAATATGCACAAGTTATTGCGGCGACACCGATTAAAGAAACGGTCAAAACGCCTCGGCAGGAATGTCGTAATGTCACGGTTACTCACCGTAAACCCGTACAAGACGAGAATCAGATTGCTGGCTCAGTGTTGGGTGCGGTTGCTGGTGGGGTTCTGGGACATCAGGTAGGGGGCGGGCGAGGGAAGGATATCGCTACTGTTGCCGGTGCGTTGGCTGGCGGATATGCCGGTAACCGCGTGCAAAGTAATATGCAGGAAGGTGATACCTATACCACCACTCAACAGCGTTGCCAGACTGTCTATGACAAGTCACAAAAAATGCTGGGATATGACGTAACCTACAAAATTGGTGATCAGCAGGGAAAAATTCGTATGGATCGTGATCCAGGTACGCAGATCCCGATCGATAAAAATGGTCAACTAATACTGAACGACCGAGCATAATACAAAATCTGTTGTCCAAGACCTGGTACCAAGAACCCGCGATTTAGTGCTAATTCTGATCGTTTAAACAGAACATGTTTTTGCCGCAAACCCGGCAAAAAATTTAAGCGAGTGGCATTAGCATTAACGCGGGTCTCTCATTGCTGAGAAACCCGCATTAACTCGCTGATTAACCTACCCGATGCTGCGCAAAGGCGGCCAACAACTCACTGATAAATTTCAGTCGCTGTGAACGATCAGTTAAATCTTGCATAAACTTCAGCTTGGTTGGCCCTTCCAGGCGGTATATCTGTGGCTGGCGCTGTAATAGCCCAATCAGATAGACAGGATCGACTTTGTTCTTATCACTAAATTCAATAAAGCCACCGCGCTCATTACCTTCAATTCGTTTGATGCCCAATTTTTGTGCCTGCTGGCGTAACTCTGCGGTGTGCAACAGATAACGTGCTGGGTCGGGCAGTTTGCCAAAACGATCGATTAACTCCACTTTTAGCTCATCAAGTTCCGTCTCATTGCGGGCACTGGCGATACGCTTATAGAATGAAAGTCGAACATTCACATCTGGAATGAAATCTTCTGGCAGCAGCACCGGCATGCGCAATTCAATTTCAGTCTGATTGCTGGTCAAATCTTCCAGAGATGGCTCTCTGCCTTCTTTCAAAGCATCAACCGCGCTTTCCAGCAGCTCCATATAGAGTGAGAAGCCAATGGTGGTCATCTGGCCGCTTTGGTCTTCACCTAACAGTTCACCCGCGCCGCGAATCTCCAGATCATGGGTTGCCAGCGCAAAGCCGGCACCAAGATCTTCCAGTGAGGCAATCGCTTCCAGCCGCTTTTTAGCGTCCGTGGTCATCGCTTTCGGATTCGGCGTCAGTAGGTAAGCATAAGCTTGATGATGTGAACGCCCAACCCGGCCGCGCAATTGGTGTAGCTGCGCCAGGCCAAAGTGATCCGCGCGCTCGATGATAATGGTATTGGCGCTAGGAATATCAATACCTGTTTCGATAATGGTGGTACAGACCAAAACGTTGAAGCGCTGATGATGGAAATCATTCATCACCCGCTCCAGATCCCGTTCACGCATCTGGCCGTGACCGATAGCGATACGCGCCTCAGGAACCAGCTCCGCCAGACGTTGTGTGGCTTTCTCAATGTTTTCCACGTCGTTATACAGGTAATAAACCTGCCCACCGCGCAGAACCTCACGCAGGATGGCTTCGCGAATAACCAGGCTGTCGTACTCCCGTACAAAGGTTTTCACTGCCAGGCGCCGCGCCGGTGGGGTGGCAATAATCGACAAGTCGCGCATACCGCTCATCGCCATATTCAAGGTACGCGGAATCGGTGTGGCTGTTAGGGTCAGAATATCCACATCGGCACGCATCGCTTTGATCCGCTCTTTATGACGAACACCGAAGCGATGCTCTTCATCGACAATCAGCAGGCCGAGATCTTGCCAGCGCAGGTCACTTTGCAGCAACTTATGGGTGCCGATAATGATATCGACTTTACCTTCAGCGGCTTGCTCCAGAATCACTTGCTGCTCTTTGGCACTGCGGAAACGGGACATCATTTCTATCCTGACCGGCCAAGTGGCGAAGCGATCACGGAAGTTATCGAAATGCTGTTGGGCAAGTAGTGTAGTGGGGACCAATACGGCTACTTGCTTATTATTGGCAACTGCGAGGAACGCAGCACGCATTGCCACTTCGGTTTTACCGAAACCAACATCGCCACATATCAGGCGATCCATCGCCAGCGGCCGACACATATCGCTGAGAACCGCATTAATGGCCTGTTCCTGATCTGGCGTGGTTTCAAACGGGAAGCTTTGGCAAAATAACTGGTATTGCTCGCGGTCATGTTTGAATTTAAAACCAGACTTGGCGGCGCGTTGGGCATAGATATCCAGCAGTTCGGCTGCCACGTCTCGCACTTTCTCGGCCGCTTTTTGTCGTGCCCGACCCCAGGCTTCTCCGCCCAGTTTATGCAGTGGCGCATTTTCATCAGCACCGCCGGAATAACGGCTAATCAGATGCAAAGATGAGACTGGCACATACAACTTATCTTCACCGGCGTAGGTCAGTATCAGGTATTCAGCTTTGATGCCGCCAGCTTCGAGCGTGGTTAAGCCCAGATAGCGGCCGACACCATGTTCCAGATGAACCACTGGCTGACCGGGGCGCAGCTCGGCCAGATTGCGGATTAGGGTATCGGTATTGATGGTACGCCGATTATCCTGCCGACGGCGGCTGACGCGCTCGCCAAGTAGGTCACTTTCACAAATCAGCGCTAATTGTTTATCGGTATCGAGGAAGCCGCGTTCACTGGCGCCGATCATCAGATAATGACCGGGAGCCGCCGCTTGTGGTAACGCTGTAATCAGGCTCGGACTGATTTTTATCCGGGCCAACAGGTCTTGTAGCGTTTCTCGTCGGCCTTCGCTTTCGACTGAAAACACGATGCTGCCACTGAATGTTTCGATAAAGCGGCGCAGGTTATCCAGTGGCGCTTTTTGCTGTGCTTGCACAGCCACATCAGGCAGGGGCTGATAGTGCAAATTGGTATTGGCAGCTTTAGTCGGCAGTGGGTCTGTCTTGAACTGCAGCCGAGGCCACTTTTTTAGCTCAGTGAACAGCGAATCAACCCGTAACCAGAGCGTATCGGGTGCCAGCAATGGGCGCATTGGGTCAACACGGCGGCTTTCAAAGCGCTGATTCACATCTAGCCAGAAACGCTCAGCAGAACCTTCCAGATCGCCGGTATTTACCAATAAGGTATTTTCAGGTAAATAACTGAACAGTGAGGGCAACGGTTGGCTAAAGAACAAGGGTTGCCAATATTCGATACCCGCAGGCCAGATGCCTTTACTCACTTGCTGATAGATGTGTTCAGCGTCGCGGCGAACTTCAAATTGTTCACGCCATTGGCTACGGAATAACTCGATTGCGGTTTTGTCTATCGGAAATTCATGCGCAGGCAGGAGGTTTATCTGTTCAACTTCAGACAGCGTGCGCTGCGAATCAACATCAAACACGCGCAGACTGTCAATGTCATCATCAAAGAAATCAATTCGATACGGCTCTTCGCTGCCCATCGGATACAAATCAAGCAATGCCCCACGGGTCGCAAACTCACCATGTTCCATTACCTGATCAACACTGCGGTATCCTGCCTGCTCAAGTTGCGCGCGTAGTTTATCACGCGACAGATGCTGGCCTTTTTTCATCACCAGCGCATGGCCGTGTAGGAATTCATGCGGGCATACGCGTTGCATCAGGGTATTAATCGGGAGAATAATAACACCGCGATCCATCGCGGGCAGATGATACAAACAGGAAAGGCGCGCTGAAATAATATCCTGATGCGGCGAGAAACTGTCGTAAGGCAGTGTTTCCCAATCGGATAGGGTGCTTACTGGGCGGAGTGAGAATTGTTGCACCTCATCACGCAAGCGCAGGGCCGTTTGCATGTCAGGGGTAATTAACATTACCGGGCCATCATGGCGCTCAATGATTTCCGCACATTCCACCGCGCAGGCTGAGCCAGTCAACTGACCTAATTGACGGGTATCACCAGGCCGCTGCGGCAATGAATAACGATATTGTTGGGACATAAGCAGTTAAACAGTCTCTTAGTTTGTATACCCGCCGCCCTTCAAGAGGCAGAGGTGTTGGCTGCCCTTGCTCACCCCAATCACTTAGTTATCTAAGCGCTTGAGTATTAATGAGCCTTCACCCTATGGGCTAGCATAAATGATATCAAAATCAGTTGCTTACCGACTTTTTACTTGGGTGCTGCCTACCGGCATGACCAAGTAACAGGGATAGCGTTAACCCATGTTGCCGTTCAGCAGGACAGTATCAGCATGGCAGACGACAAATTATCTCGGCGGCTATCCTAGCACGTGAGGGGGCATAGCCACAGACTGGGCGCTCTGATTTGGAATAAAAGCCAGAGATATATCCAATAGATCTCAAGGTGCAGGACGGCGGCAAGCGAGAAAATCCCGATGAGCTTACTAAAGTAAGTGATTCGGGTAAACGAGTGCGGCCAACACACCTGTAACTTGAAATATGAAGGATATAGGCGGTTAATGGTTCCATAAAGGCGTAGTACCCTTTATTATCCTCGATCACTTTGCTTTAGCAACAGGATCTAAACAGATTTCATGTATCAACCTGTCGCACTATTTATTGGCCTGCGTTATATGCGCGGGCGTGCATCTGACCGCTTCGGTCGGTTCGTCTCATGGCTTTCTACTATTGGCATCACGCTTGGCGTGATGGCGCTGATCACGGTACTGTCGGTGATGAATGGTTTTGAGCGTGATTTGCAGAATAATATTTTGGGGTTGATGCCGCAGGCGCTGATTACCACGCCACAAGGCTCTCTTGACCCGAATAAGATCCCTGCCTCTGCACTTAAATCGCTGACTGGCGTTACTGATATTGTGCCGCTAACCACTGCGGATGTGGTGTTGCAGAGTGCCCGCAATCTGGCGGCTGGTGTGATGCTGGGTGTTGATCCCGAGCGTCATGAACCACTGGCTGATTATTTGGTTAACGTGCACCTGAAGGATTTACAGCCGGGGAGCTACAATATTATCCTGGGCGAAAAACTGGCGGGCCAGTTGGGTGTTAAACGTGGTGAAACATTGCGTTTGATGGTCCCTAGCGCCAGTCAGTTCACGCCAATGGGGCGCATTCCTAGCCAGCGGCTGTTTAATATCATTGGAACATTCGCCGCAGACAGCGAGGTTGATGGCTATCAAATGCTGGTTAATCAGCAGGATGCATCACGTCTGATGCGTTATCCGGCTGGCAATATTACCGGCTGGCGTCTATTCCTTGCACAACCTTTGTCTGTTGATAGCCTGAGCCAACAGGCGTTGCCTGAAGGCACGGTATGGAAAGATTGGCGGGAGCGTAAAGGCGAATTGTTCCAGGCGGTGCGTATGGAAAAAAATATGATGGGGTTGCTACTTAGCCTGATTATTGCCGTCGCAGCCTTTAATATAATTACCTCGTTGGGCCTGTTAGTGATGGAGAAGCAGGGTGAAGTGGCGATTTTGCAAACTCAAGGCTTGAGCCGCCGCCAAATCATGCTGGTCTTTATGGTGCAGGGGGCTACCGCCGGGGTAATTGGCGCATTACTTGGTGCCGGGCTGGGTATTTTGCTCGCCAGCCAATTGAACACGATTATCCCGATTCTCGGTTTATTGATTGATGGTGCCACCTTGCCGGTGGAGATTAACCCGGTACAGGTCACCGTGATTGCTCTGTTGGCGATGGCGATTGCCTTGTTGTCCACGCTTTATCCTTCCTGGCGCGCTGCCGCCGCACAACCTGCCGAGGCTTTACGCTATGAGTAACCATCCATTATTACAGTGTTTAGATTTGTGCAAACGCTATCAGGAAGGGCAATTGCACACTGAGGTATTGCGTAATGTGTCGTTCACTATCGAAGCTGGTGAGCTGATGGCGATTGTCGGCAGTTCCGGTTCAGGTAAAAGTACCTTATTGCATCTGTTGGGTGGTCTGGATTCCCCAACCTCCGGCGAGGTTATTTATCAGGGCCGTTCACTGAATCAGCTCTCTTCCACCGCGAAAGCGGAATTACGTAACCGAGAGTTAGGTTTTATCTATCAATTCCACCATTTACTGCCTGATTTTACCGCATTGGAGAATGTCGCAATGCCACTGTTAATCGGTGGAGCCAAACCCGCAGAGGCGCAGGATAAAGCCCGGGCGATGTTGACCGCGGTAGGGTTGGAAAAACGGAGCAAACATCGGCCGTCTGAGTTGTCTGGTGGTGAGCGTCAGCGGGTGGCGATTGCCCGTTCGCTGGTGAACAACCCGTCACTGGTTTTGGCAGATGAACCGACCGGTAACCTGGACCAACGTAATGCTGACAGCATCTTTAATCTGTTAGGTGAATTGAATGTTCGCCAGGGGACGGCATTTTTAGTGGTAACCCACGATTTGCAGTTAGCAAAACGTATGAGCCGCCAGTTGGAAATGCGCGATGGCCAGCTACAGCAGCACTTGACACTGGTGGGGGCTGAGTAATGGGTGTGTCGCCACTTTCACTTTTAATCGGCTTACGGTTTAGCCGTGGCCGCCGTCGTGGCGGTATGGTGTCATTAATTTCAGTGATATCTACCTTGGGTATCGCCTTGGGTGTTGCAGTATTGATCGTGGGTCTAAGTGCGATGAATGGCTTCGAACGTGAGCTGAAAGATCGCATTTTGGCCGTGGTACCACACGGCGAAATTGCGGTGGTTAATCAGCCGTTCAGTGGCTGGCCGCAAACCCTGCAACGTATTGAAAAAGTGCCTGGTATCGTAGCGGCCGCCCCCTATATCAATTTCACCGGTCTGATTGAAAATGCCACACAACTGCGTGCAGTACAGGTTAAAGGTGTTGATCCGCAGGCAGAACAGCGTCTTAGCGCATTACCCAGCTTTGTGCTTGACCATGCTTGGGATAATTTCAAAGCGGGTCAGCAGCAGATTATTTTAGGTAAAGGTCTGGCTGACGCATTAGGTGTGAAGCAGGG
This sequence comes from Yersinia sp. 2553 StPb PI, assembly GCF_052217105.1. NCBI lineage: Bacteria > Pseudomonadati > Pseudomonadota > Gammaproteobacteria > Enterobacterales > Yersiniaceae > Yersinia > Yersinia sp. 2553 StPb PI. The sequence continues at coordinate 988,969 of NZ_JAZGPX010000002.1, forward strand.
GTCATGGCTGACAGTAATGATCCCGAATAGTGATCCTGAAATGAAACTGCTGCAACCTAAGCGTATTCGCTTACAGGTCGCCGGTGTTTTTCAACTCAGTGGTCAGTTGGATCACAGTCTGGCACTGGTCCCTTTGGCTGATGCCCAGCAATACTTGGAAATGGGTGACAGTGTCACGGGTATAGCCATCAAGGTCAATGATGTATACAACGCCAACAAACTGGTGCGAAGTGCCGGTGAAGTGAGCAATGCATATGTTTATATCAGCAGTTGGATTGGCACTTATGGCTATATGTACCGCGATATCCAGATGATTCGTACCATCATGTACTTGGCCATGGTGCTGGTTATCGGTGTTGCCAGCTTTAATATTGTGTCCACCCTGGTTATGGCTGTTAAAGATAAAAGTAGCGATATAGCCGTGTTACGCACATTAGGGGCCAAAGATGGTCTGATCCGTGCAATCTTTATCTGGTATGGCTTACTGGCCGGGTTTATCGGCAGTATCAGCGGGGTGATAGTGGGGGTAATTGTCTCAATGCAATTGACCAACATTATCCGTGGGCTGGAGCGGCTGATTGGCCATCAATTCTTGTCTGGCGATATCTATTTCATTGATTTCCTGCCGTCAGAATTGCACTGGTTTGATGTAGCCTGCGTATTAGCCACCGCGCTGGTGCTGAGTTTAATTGCCAGTTGGTATCCTGCACGTCGCGCAAGTCGTATTGATCCGGCTCGGGTATTAAGCGGGCAATAATTCCCCCCGTTATACTTCAAGCCGCATATGCGTTGGCTGCTTTCGTTTACCCCCAGTCACTTGCTTCAGTAAGCGCCTGGGGACTTACTCAGTTGCCGTCTTCCTACCGCTCGAATTATTTAGGGTATATAAGGACAATTCTATGTATTACGGTTTTGATATGGGCGGCACCAAGATTGAGTTAGGCGTTTTTGATGCCAATCTGCAACGAATCTGGCATAAACGAGTCCCAACGCCCCGTGAAGATTATCAACAGTTACTGCAAACTTTGCGTGATTTAACGCTGGAAGCTGATGCATATTGTGGTGTTAAAGGCAGTGTGGGTATTGGTATTCCTGGTTTACCCAATGCCGATGATGGCACAGTATTTACGGCCAATGTGCCATCGGCCATGGGGCAATTATTGCAGGGTGATCTTTCCCGCCTGATTGAGCGTGAAGTTCGAATCGATAACGATGCTAACTGTTTTGCGCTGTCCGAAGCGTGGGATCCTGAATTTCGCACTTATCCAACAGTTCTGGGGCTAATTCTTGGCACCGGTGTTGGCGGTGGCCTGATTGTTAATGGCAGTATTGTTAGCGGGCGGAATCATATTACCGGCGAATTCGGCCACTTTCGGTTACCGGTAGATGCGTTGGATATTTTAGGCGCAGATATTCCGCGCGTACCCTGTGGTTGCGGCCATAACGGTTGCATAGAGAATTATATCTCAGGGCGTGGTTTTGAATGGATGTATAAGCACTTTAACCAACAATCGCTGCCCGCCACTGAGATTATCGCCAACTATAATACTGGCGAGCCCAAAGCAGTAGCCCATATTGAGCGCTTTATGGATGTGCTGGCGGTATGTTTGGGTAATCTATTGACGATGCTTGATCCACATCTGGTTGTCATTGGTGGCGGGCTATCTAATTTTGACAAGATTTATCAGGAACTACCAAAACGCTTACCCCAGCATTTATTGCGAGTGGCCCGATTGCCACGCATTGAAAAAGCGCGTTATGGTGATGCGGGCGGCGTTCGTGGCGCTGCGTTTCTGCATTTGAGTGAATAATAGTCGTCACAAGCTATAGAGTCGTCACAAACAATAACGATATCCAATATAGAGGCAAAAGTTATGCGTATTCGCCATCGGCTATGTCGGTTTCGCAAGAATAAGCATTTGCGGCATCAACGTTTTCGCTCCCGTATCTTTCATCGGGACAGTGCTGCTACAGCAGAAATGAAGAAACCGTTTGTGGTGGTGCTTACTGGTGCGGGGATTTCTGCTGAGTCAGGCATCCGTACTTTCCGTGCCGCAGATGGCCTATGGGAAGAGCATCAGGTGGAAGATGTTGCAACGCCGGAAGGGTATCGTCGCGACCCTGAGTTAGTTCAAGCTTTTTATAATGCTCGTCGCCGTCAATTGCAGCAGCCAGAAATTGCACCCAATGCGGCGCATCAGGCGCTGGCAGATTTGGAAGCGGTGCTGGGTGATAACTTTGTTCTGATTACCCAGAATATTGATAATTTGCATGAAAGGGCAGGCAGTAAGCGTGTTATCCATATGCACGGTGAATTACTGAAGGTGCGTTGCACGCAGTCTGGCCAGGTATTAGATTGGCCGGGGGATCTCTCGGCTGACGAGCGTTGTCATTGCTGCCAGTTCCCATCCCCTTTGCGACCTCATATTGTGTGGTTTGGTGAAATGCCGATGGGGATGGATGATATCTATCAGGCGCTGGCTGAGGCTGATTTCTTTATCTCGATAGGAACTTCAGGCCACGTCTATCCAGCGGCTGGGTTTGTCCATGAGTCACGTTTGCACGGTGCTCATACCGTTGAGTTGAATCTGGAACCCAGTCAGGTAGAAAGTCAGTTCGATGAAAAACACTATGGGCTTGCCAGTAAAGTGGTACCGGAATATGTGCGCGAGTTTTTGACTACCCGGGGTGAGAATCGCCAGGGTAGCAGCGGCAATTAGCCAAAATGGCGTATAAATAAACGATAGTCCCTGCGGGTTGATGAATAAATCACCCAGCAGGGTTTTAGCATCCCACCTTATTATTCTGGCTTAAGTTTGCCTAAAGCTGACTTGACGCAATATTTGATCACGATCACTTCCCCATAATGATATTCACTATTATGAGGGTGGGAACCATGGACAAATTACTCGACCGCTTTTTCAACTATGTCTCTTTTGATACACAAGCAAAAGCCAATGTAAAATCCGTGCCGAGCACTGAGGGGCAGCACAAGCTTGCGCTGGCATTACAGCATGAGTTGCAGGCGCTGGGTTTTTCTCAGGTTACCTTGAGTGATCACAGTTGTGTAATGGCAACATTACCTGCAAATGTCTCTTGGCCGGTCCCCACTATTGGTTTTATTGCACATCTCGATACGTCACCTGATTTTTCGGGCAAAAATGTTAATCCACAGATTGTAGAAAGTTACCGTGGTGGGGATATTGCCTTGGGGATAGGCGACGAGGTGTTGTCACCGGTCATGTTCCCGGTATTACACCAGCTACTCGGCCACACATTAATTACCACTGATGGGAAAACCTTGCTGGGGGCCGATGATAAAGCCGGTATTGCCGAAATTATTACTGCAATGGTGCGGTTAAAGCACAGTAATGTGCCTCACGGCGATATCCGCATTGCATTCACTCCCGATGAAGAGGTTGGCAAAGGTGCACGCTTCTTTAATGTGGACGAGTTTGATGCCCAGTGGGCTTATACCGTTGATGGTGGTGGTGTTGGCGAGTTAGAGTTTGAAAACTTTAATGCGGCGTCAGTAACGATCAAGGTTGTTGGTAATAATGTCCATCCCGGCAGTGCCAAAGGGGTAATGGTAAATGCATTATCACTGGCGACCCGTTTCCATCAGGAACTTCCTGCAAGTGAAACTCCTGAATGTACAGATGGTTACGAGGGTTTCTATCATCTGCAAAGTATTAAAGGCACTGTTGAGCGGGCAGAAATGCACTATATAGTACGTGATTTCAACCGTGATGGTTTTGAAGCCCGTAAGAAGAATATGGTGGATATTGCTAAGCGGGTTGGTAAAGGTTTGCATCGTGACTGCTACATCGAAATCGTTATGGATGACAGTTATTACAATATGCGTGAACATATAATCAAGCACCCGCATATCATCGAGTTAGCACAACAGGCGATGCGTGATTGCGATATCACGCCCGTCATGAAGCCGATACGGGGAGGCACTGATGGCGCGCAGTTATCTTTCCTCGGATTACCTTGTCCCAATATCTTTACTGGTGGTTATAATTATCATGGTAAACATGAATTTATTACGCTGGAAGGGATGGAGAAGGCGGTTGCAGTAATCATGCGGATTTCTGAACTGACAGCAGCACGAGCTAAAGCGTCATAAATTGCCTGCTACCTGCTTAACCGCCTATACCAAACGCCCCGTAAATGGGGCGTTTTTGTATCTCTATTCACGGATATTAGTCGTTGAAATACCAATAACCGCTGTTAACCAGCTCTGCTAGCAGTGCCAGGAAGACCGGGTCTTCCAGTGCATCACCAAGTTGTTGAGCATCCACACTGAAATGTTGACACAAAGCATTGGCAGCACTCAAATGTGGCGTATCAATCAGTTCACCGTTAACAAAGCAGCTATCACCAATACGCAGGGCGCGCAGGCCACTAAGGCGCCGTAATGGCTCACCTTGCTGTAGCAAATCATAGATCTCACTGGCCTGATAAGGTGGTTCAGGCGGTGCAACATCCAGTTCATGTCGTGACTGAGAGGTAAACTCACCAAACCAGTTTTGGAAATGCTCAGGTTGTTGGAGTAAATCCAACATCATTGCCTGCAGTTTATCCACCTCGTGTGGCAAAATATCTGCCGGCTGGTCACGCAGTTGCAAATCAGGATCACTGTATCGGTAACTCCCCAATTCACGTGAAAGGATATAGTCGGCAAAACCACTAACTAATTCACGGCCATTTGGCGCGCGGAAACCGACTGAATAATTCAATGCATTTTCAAGTGCATAGCCTTCATGGGGGAAACCCGGTGGAATGTAGAGAATATCGCCCGGCTCCATTTCCTCATCAATGATGGCATCAAAGGGATCGACTTGTAGCAAGTCAGGGTGTGGGCAATGCTGCTTCATTTCAGTTTTTTCACCCACTCGCCAGCGGCGGCGGCCAGTACCCTGAATGATAAAGACATCATATTGATCAAAGTGCGGACCTACACCGCCACCCGGAACTGAGAAAGAGACCATCAAATCATCCATACGCCAATCAGATAACTGACGGAAAGGGCGCATTAATGCAGCAGCAGGTTCATGCCAATGGTCAACAGCTTGCACCAGCAGCGACCAGTTATTTTCACCCAGGTGATCAAAACTCTCAAACGGGCCGTGACTTACTTGCCAACGCCCCTCTTCATGGCTTACCAAGCGGCTGTCGACTTCATTTTCCATGGCTAGCCCGGCGAGTTCATCCGGCGAAAGCGGGTCTATAAAGTTTTTAAAACCGCGTTTAAGGATAACGGGGCGTTTCTGCCAGTAACGTTGCAGAAAATCAGGCCAATCGAGGCAGAGTTGGTAATCCATGTTTATTCCAGAATAGGAGGGAATTTGCTTGTGATTATAACGGAAGCCGGCCTTTAGTATCAGGGGTTGGCAGGCAAATTTTGTTAATCATCGTGATAATCATGTTGCTGGCCAAAAGTTACCATCATTTTGGCTCCACCTAACGGGCTTTCAGTGATGGAAATCTCACCTTGATACTGTTCAATAATTTCGGCGGCCACTGATAGCCCCAGCCCTTGTCCAGGGCGCAAAGTGTCAACTCGCTGGCCGCGCTGGAAAATCAGCAACCGCTTATTTTCAGGAATACCCGGTCCATCATCATCCACCACAATAGTTAGCTGTTTTTCAGAGTGTAGGGCGGTAATTTCAACGAATTCAAGACAATACTTGCAAGCGTTATCCAGTACGTTGCCCATCACTTCCATAAAGTCATTTTTATCACCAAGGAAGGTGACTTCAGGTGAGATATCCAGCGTGAGTACTACCCCTTTACGCTGATAGACTTTATTCAGTGCGCTGCACAAGCTGTCTAACAGCGCCGGTACCGAGTGGATTTCCCGGACCAGTACATTCTGTTCGGAACGCATACTGGCGCGGTGCAGGTAATAGCCAATTTGCTGAGAGATACGGCTTATCTGCTCTAGCATGATAGGTTCGACCTCTTCGATGGTCGTCTGCTTGCCGGTACGTAAAGAACGCAGGGTGGTCTGTAATACCGCCAGTGGGGTCTTAAGGCTGTGGGTGAGATCCGACAAGGTTGTGCGATACTTGGTGTAACGTTGACGCTCATTGGTGAGCAAAATATTGAGGTTTCGAACCAAACTCTGTAATTCACGCGGTGGATTTTCATCCAGTTGTTCGCGTTCACCTTTTTCCAACTGACTGATTTGACTGACCAGTGCTTTAATTGGCCGCAGGCTCCAGTAGGCCGCCAGCCACAGTAAGGGAACCACCAACAGCAAATTAGCCAGTAACACATAGCTAAACCAGTTCCACACCAAGTCAGAACGTTGTAACTCCTGCGGGATGGTATCTACGACCACAATGGTGAGCTGTGGTAAGCGTGAGGTCGCAGGATAAGTATTGACGGAGATTGAGTGCGTTAGGGCGCTGTTATCAGTATCGTCATATTTTTTTAGCTGGTCTTGGGCTTTGGGGTTATCACCCAACATCATGCTACTGATGTGTGTCCCGGTATCCAGTTCGTAGAAGCCGGGTTTTTGTAACCAACTTTTTTCGATATGCGATTCAAGCTCGGGCACATGGCGCTGACGCCACAAAATATTGCCGTCTTTGTCATAAATCAGCACCAACGTTGGGATGTTCAGTTCAAGTTCAGGGGGAACCGAAATACTCAGTTTATTATCATGCCACTGAGCCAAACTGAAAAATAAGTTACTTTCACCGCGATGGGCACTGAAGGTATTTTTATCAAAGCTGACAATGTACCCAACCACGGCAACCATGCCATAAGATAACGACAGCGCTAAAATGACACCTGCTGTCGCCATAAGAAAACGCGCACGAAGAGAGAACGGTTTGCTATTTTTCCTGAACATAGTGTCTAGCTGGCGTCAAAACGGTATCCCTGACCTCGGATGGTCGTAATCACTTCGCCTTCATGTTCTGCCAGTAGCTTTTTACGCAAACGGCCCATTAATACATCGATGGTGTGGCTCTCACGTAGTTCTGCATCAGGATAGAGTTGCAGCATGAGCGTATCTTTGCTGACCACTTTACCGGCATTACGAATAAGGGTTTCGATGATAGTGTATTCAAAGGCCGTCAGTTTAATCTGTTGCTGATTGACACACAACTCTCGGCGCGAGAGGTCAATCTGAAACGGAGGGAATTCAATTACCTGAGATGCTAAACCAATATTGCGGCGCATCAACGCCTGCATCCGTGCGATGACTTCTTCAAGATGAAAGGGCTTAGTCACGTAATCATCGGCACCCGCTTCCAGCACGGCGACTTTATCTTGCCAGCTTTCCCGTGCTGTGAGCACCAGAATAGGTAAGTTTGTTTGATGACTGCGCCAGCGACGAATAAGACTTAAGCCATCTTCCCCGGGAAGGCCGAGATCAATAATCGCGATATCCGGGGCATGCTCTTGCAAGAAATAGTCTGCTTCTTTAGCATCTTCCGCTGCATCAACCTGATGGCCCATTTCACGCATTTGCACGGTAAGATGGTGACGCAATAAAGCATTATCTTCCACAACCAGAACCCGCATACCACATTCCTCGATAAGACTTAACCGGGCAACTCAATATTACCCGGCAAGTAAATAATTAAAATCAATGACTTAGAAGTTGTAACGTAAACCTGCTTGCATTGCTTGATCACTCACTTTCCAGTTATGGTAGGTGTAACCTACTTCCGCTGCAAGGCTCTGTGTTAAGGCGTAGCTCGTCGTAATTCGCGCTTCATGGAATGCCCGGTGGTCATAATTTGCCAGGCGATAGGCAACATCCATACCGATACTTTGCGTGAGTTTGCTCTTAATACCGATTTCACCGGTAGCGCTATTGTAGGTATTGGTTTTTTTACCGTCTTTGCTGGCATCAAATACCATCGCATGGCGGCTGCCACCCACTAAGCTATAAAAATCGATATTAGGTGAAAAAGCAAAGTGGTACCCCAAGCCGAGCACTGCTTGTGCAAGGCCGCGATCGTTATTGGCAATACTGTTCAGGCGGGCATCAATAAAGAGATCATTATCAAATCCATAGCCACCATTCAGATAAATGCCGCCCATCTCGCGATTACCAGTCTGGCTGTACTTTTTTTGGTCAAACTGTTTATCAAAACGGGCCTTATTGCTGATGGCACCGTATTGCAAGCCACCCGCTACATAAGTGTAATCACCTGCTATTGCGGCTGTACAGGTACCCATCAGGGCGAGAGATAATAAGGTTTGCTTCAACATATAATAATAGCTCCTGCAATTGTAACGTCCTTTTGGCATCGCGGATATTATCGATGATAACGGCTAAACCGTTGCTAAACAGGAGGGGAGAGTACGCAGGAAAATAAGAGAAATCAGGAGGATAATACAGGTGGCATAGGGCTACCACCTGTATTAGGGATTAAAAAATTACTTTAATTCATCGACCATAGTGGCTGCCCGGCCAATATAATTAGCGGGCGTCATTGCTTTCAACCGGGTTTTTTCTTCTTCCGGTAAGGCAAGGCCATCGATAAATGCCTGCATGCCTGCGGCATCTACCCGCTTGCCACGGGTGAGTTCTTTGAGTTTTTCATACGGTTTTTCAATGCCATAACGGCGCATTACGGTTTGGATCGGCTCAGCCAGAACTTCCCAGTTGTGATCAAGCTCATCCAGTAGGTGCGTTTCGTTGACTTCCAACTTGCTAATGCCTTTCATTGTCGCCTGATAGGCTATTAACGCATAGCCCAAACCAACACCTAAATTACGGAGCACTGTGGAGTCAGTCAGGTCGCGCTGCCAGCGGGAAACCGGTAATTTACTGGCCAGATGTCCGAGCACCGCATTGGACATGCCCAAATTGCCTTCGGAGTTTTCGAAATCAATGGGGTTCACTTTATGGGGCATGGTGCTTGAACCGATTTCACCGGCGATAGTTTTTTGTTTGAAATGATTTAGGGCAACGTAACCCCAAATATCACGGTCAAAATCGATCAGGATAGTATTGAAACGGGCAACACAATCAAACAGTTCGGCAATGTAATCATGAGGTTCAATTTGCGTAGTGTATGGGTTCCAGTTGATCCCCAGCGACGTGACAAAACTTTCGCTGAACTGATGCCAGTCCACTTCAGGATAAGCAACGATGTGAGCATTATAGTTACCTACTGCACCGTTGATTTTACCCAGAATTTCCACTTGTGACAGTTGACGGAACTGGCGCTCCATACGGTAAGCAACGTTAGCCAGTTCTTTACCGATGGTTGAAGGTGTGGCTGGCTGACCATGGGTACGGGACAGCAGTGGCAAATCACGGTACTGGTGGGCCAGCGCTTTAATTGAATCAATAATCTGCCGCCACATTGGCAATACCACATCCTGACGGGCGGTTTGCAACATTAAGGCGTGGGATAAGTTATTGATATCTTCTGAAGTACAAGCAAAGTGAATAAATTCTGAGACTGCGTGCAACGCCGGAACACTCGCTACTTTTTCTTTCAGGAAATACTCAACAGCTTTCACATCATGATTAGTCGTGCGCTCAATGGTTTTGATGCGCTGTGCATCTTGTTCGTTGAACTGTTGCACGATCTTGTCAAGGTAAGCGTTTGCGTCGGCATCAAAAGCCGGAACTTCTTTGATCTCTGCGCAGGCGGCCAGTTTTTGCAGCCAACGTACTTCGACCTGCACGCGGAATTTCAGCAAACCGAATTCGCTAAAGATTGGGCGCAGTGCGCTGACTTTGTCGCCGTAGCGACCATCAATAGGTGAAACGGCGGTCAGTGAGGATAATTCCATCGGTGGCAACTCCAATTACTTTGGTATGGTTCAATTATGAGCAAGAATACTCTGTGCCTGTTTAAAAAGACGATTTCGCGAAAACATTAACTGCAAGCGGCTTCCACCGACTTGTTGCCAAAGCACGGCTGAGCGAATACCCGCCAGCAGGGCGGCACGAACTTTTGCCTGCACCAACGTGCTTTGTAAAATAGCGGGTGAACCGGTAACCTGAATGCGTGGGCCGAGAGGGCTGATGACATCAGTATAAATGGATGCCAGTGAACTCATCATTGTTTCTGATTCAAGATCGAAATGTGCCAGTTGGCGATCAAGCTGATTGATTCGGTCACCCAATGTATTCATGGCAGGCTTATTGCCATTGAGCTTGCGTTCTAACACCATTAAGCTGAGGGTATAGCGAGTTAATTCTGCTGCTGGCCCCTGACGATTGGCATTTAAGACCGTTTGTAGCGTCTCCAATCCCATTTTCAGCGATTGCTCATTACCGCCGTACACCGCAAGTGTTGACGGTGGGTCGGTCTGTAGTAGCCCGCCCAAGATGGTGTTCAATGCCTCATTATCGCACTGGCCTTCATGAGCCAGTTGCTGAACCAAGCGAGCGGACTGGCAGATCCCTGCCAGTGCCAGCGTAATGTCATAATAATTCTTCGCCACGGTCACTCCTGTAAACGTTCTGGTTCATTGCTGGGCTGATTTAGTTTGTTACTACGTCAGTCAGTGGATAACGCTCTTCAATGATACCGCCGCCAAGGCAGACTTCACCTTGATAAAATACAGCGGACTGCCCCGGGGTTACTGCGGCAACCGGGCTATCGAATCTGACCTCGATACGCTCATCATCCAGCGGGGTGACGGTGCAGGGAATATCCTGCTGACGGTAGCGTGTTTTCACCACACACTGAAAAGCGGCGGTTATCGGTTGACGGTCAACCCAATGCAACTGTTGGGCTATCAGACCGACTGACATTAACCGTGGATGTTCATGTCCTTGCGCCACAAGCAAGATATTATTGGCGACATCTTTATCTACCACATACCATGGGTCATCACCGCCATCTTTGGTGCCACCGATACCCAGCCCTTTACGTTGCCCCAAGGTGTGATACATCAACCCCTGATGCTCGCCCATATGCTGACCGTCAACAGTCATGATAGGGCCGGGTTGTGCGGGCAGATAACGCCCCAGGAAATCACGGAATTTGCGCTCACCGATAAAGCAGATGCCGGTGGAGTCTTTTTTCTTGGCGGTGACCAGATCAAGTTGCTCGGCGATACGGCGCACTTCAGGTTTTTCCAGTTCGCCGACCGGGAATAGGCTTTGGGCCAGTTGTTCGTGGCTTAATGTATAGAGGAAGTAACTTTGATCTTTATTGCCATCCAGACCACGTAGTAAACGGCTTTTGCCATTGACATCCTGGCGGCGGACATAGTGGCCAGTGGCAATATAGTCAGCCCCTAAGTCTTCGGCGGCAAACTCAAGGAAAGCTTTAAACTTGATCTCTTTATTACACAGAATATCAGGGTTAGGTGTGCGCCCGGCTTTATATTCTTCCAGGAACAATTCGAACACGTTATCCCAATATTCTGCGGCAAAATTGACGGTGTGCAACTCCATGCCCAGTTTGTCGCATACTGCTTGCGCATCGGCCAAATCGGTCGCTGCTGAGCAATACTCTTCGCCATCATCCTCTTCCCAATTCTTCATGAACAAACCGGCAACTTGGTAACCCTGTTGCTGAAGCAGGTAGGCGGAAACGGAAGAGTCGACACCGCCGGACATACCGACGATTACTTTTTTCTGGCTATTATCTGACATGGGAGTCTCACTAACGTAAATACCTAAGCTTCTGATAGAGACCAAGGCGGATAGCACTATCCGAACACTTTATCGCCACGGGCAAGGCATTATAAAAACAAGCGCCGGATTTTATCACGTTGACCGCTCGGCTGCATTCTAGATTCGCGCTCTCGACGAAATTACCTGAGTAAATCAACGCTACTTTTTATAAAGGCCAGTTAAAAGAACCAACCAGATCAAGGGAATAACGTTCGGGTTGTTGGTAACAGCGGATACTCTCGGCCACTAATGGTGAACGTAAATTGGCTGATTGCAGTATTTCATCAGCCAAGAGCCACCGACAGCAATCAATATCACTATCATGAGGATGGGTGGGTAAGGGGGCCAGCAGTTCAATAACGAAAGCGAAGCGCAAAAATGGGGTCTTGTCCGGGGCTATCCATTGATGCATTCGCAGAAAAGATTGCGGTGTGGCGCGAATTCCGGTCTCTTCCCACAACTCTCTCTCTGCGGCTTGCAACAGAGTTTCATTGGCTTCCAAATGTCCAGCCGGTTGATTCCATAGTTTTTTGCCATTAATCGTCTCTTCGACAACTAAGAATTTCCCTTGTGCGTGCACAACACAAGCGACAGTTACATGGGGCTTAAACATAGTTAATCTCCTTCCATTCGCCGGGCTGTAGGTCGGCAAGGCTTAAATTTCCTACACTAAACCGTATCAGACGCAGGGTAGGGAAGCCAATATGGGCCGTCATTCTGCGCACTTGCCGATTACGACCTTCGTAAAGTGTGATCTGTAGCCAGCAGGTAGGACTATTTTTGCGCTCTCTGATCGGGGGCACCCGCGGCCATAGCCACTCAGGTTCATTAACCAACTCAGCCCCTGCGGGTAAGGTAGGGCCATCTTTTAAGGTGACACCACGGCGTAATTGGCCGAGAGCATCATCGCCAGGTATTCCTTCTACTTGTACAAAATAGATTTTACCTGTTTTCTCGCCCGGTTGGGTGAGTTTGGCTTGCAACTTGCCATCATTGGTTAATACCAGTAAACCTTCACTGTCGCGATCGAGTCTGCCTGCGGCATAAACGTCGTTAAAGGGGATAAATTCCTTCAATGTGCTACGGCCAGACTCATCGGTAAATTGTGGCAAGACATCGAAAGGTTTGTTGAATAACAACACTCTCCTTGGGCCGACAGGCTTTACCCGTTTGGCCGGCGTCTTGGTGCTGAATCGGTTAACTTTGTGATTTTTAACAGAGAATTTATTCATGTTTATTGCGATTCCGAATGATTAGCGCATTATACCTCAATCCGTTTCGGATTGGCGTGGAACGAATATTCAAGTAGTATTGACACGAATCTTACAAGGCATTAACAAAATTGCGCTGAAGGAGAAGGTTGATGGAAAGCAAAGTAGTTGTTCCGGCAGAAGGTAAGAAAATTACTGTCGATGCTCAGGGTAAACTGGTTGTTCCGCATAATCCGATCATTCCATTTATTGAAGGTGATGGTATCGGCGTTGATGTGACCCCTGCCATGATCCACGTGGTAGATGCCGCGGTTAAGAAAGCCTATAAAGGTGAGCGTAAAATCTCCTGGATGGAAATCTACACCGGTGAGAAGTCAACGCATGTTTATGGCAAAGATGTTTGGCTGCCAGAAGAAACATTGGATCTGATTCGTGAGTACCGCGTGGCGATTAAAGGCCCATTGACTACCCCGGTCGGTGGCGGTATTCGTTCGTTGAACGTTGCTTTGCGCCAACAACTTGATCTGTATGTGTGCCTGCGTCCGGTGCGTTATTACGAAGGGACCCCAAGCCCGGTAAAACACCCTGAATTGACCAACATGGTGATTTTCCGCGAAAACGCGGAAGATATCTATGCTGGAATCGAATGGAAAGCCGGTTCACCAGAAGCTGAAAAAGTGATTAAGTTCCTGCGTGAAGAGATGGGTGTGAAGAAAATCCGTTTCCCTGAACAATGCGGTATTGGTATCAAACCTTGCTCAGAAGAAGGGACTAAGCGCTTGGTTCGTGCGGCAATTGAGTATGCAATTACCAACGATCGTGAATCAGTAACTCTGGTTCATAAAGGCAACATTATGAAATTCACCGAAGGTGCCTTTAAAGACTGGGGTTACCAGTTAGCACGTGAGGAATTTGGTGGTGAGCTGATCGATGGCGGTCCTTGGGTTAAAATCAAGAACCCCAATAATGGCAAAGAGATCATTATCAAAGATGTGATTGCTGATGCCTTCCTGCAACAAATTCTGCTGCGTCCTGCTGAATATGATGTTATCGCCTGTATGAACCTGAATGGTGATTACATCTCTGACGCCTTGGCTGCTCAGGTTGGCGGTATCGGTATTGCTCCGGGTGCCAACATTGGTGATGATTGTGCTTTGTTTGAGGCCACTCACGGCACTGCACCAAAATATGCTGGTCAGGATAAAGTGAACCCAGGCTCAATCATTCTGTCCGCAGAAATGATGCTACGTCATATGGGTTGGTTCGAAGCGGCTGACTTGATTATCAAAGGCACCGAAGGCGCAATTCAGGCCAAGACCGTGACTTATGATTTCGAACGCCTGATGGATGGCGCTAAACTGCGCAAATGTAGCGAGTTTGGTCAAGATATCATCGACAACATGTAAATTGTTGAGCAGAACAAAGCCTCGCGGGAGTTTAAGCTACCGTGAGGCTTTTTTTATCCCAAGAAGGGACGAAGTTGATTGCTTAAATATCTACTAGTACAGATTTATCTCTTATTTGTTATTAAATTGTTATTCACCTCTCAAACTGTTCTTGCGGTAGGAATATATGAAGAAAATATTTGACTGATTATGGTAACTCTTTATCCTTTACCGCAAGTTATTTGGCATATAGCTGCTGGCGAATTGTACTGAGCTTATTTAGCTCGCAGTTTTCAAGATATTATAAAAATCTTATTCTTTATTTTCTCTCTTAAAACAGAGGTTTACATTGTGACAAAGGATGTAGAAATTGTTAAAGCACGGCATCCGTTAGATAAGCAGCATATCAAACTGACTTATGTAACTCATTTTTACTGTAATCAGGGAAATATGGATTCTGTTGAATCTTTGTTGAAGGAATATGAAACTTACCCTGATGATATTAAAGATGCAGTGGAGTTTGTCATCGTCGATGATTGCTCGCCATTAGAGTATGACGTAAAGGATTATGATTTGAATTTCACGTGGTTAAGAATAACCACTGATATTCAGTGGAATCAGGCCGGCTCTCGGAATCTGGGGGTGACATACGCGAAGTCAGATAAGATTATCATTACTGATTTAGATTGCTTGCTACCGGCAGACACCCTGCGTTATTTGGTGAATGCCCGTAACCCTGGCCGTTCCCTATATCGTATCTACCGCACAGATGAAAAAACAGGTAAAGCCTATCGTGGCCATCCTAACCTGTTCTTCATGTCCAGAGCACGGTTCTTTAGGTTGTATGGGTATGATGAAGAGTTCGCTGGCCATTATGGCTCGGAGGATTATCGGTTTGTGAAGTTCCATAAAGATCATGGTAGCACACCACGTTATCTGCCTAAGCAGTACCGATGCATTGAGCGTAATGTAGATAGGAAGAAAAGCTACCATTCTCTGGATCGTGATTTGACTCACAACGCCCCGATTGATGACCGGAAGAAGAGTGAAATTGCACGGTTTGGTGCAGAATATGGCCATAGCCGGATATTTCTTAACTTTAACTGGGAAATTAAAAAAGTGCATTCACGTGTGCCGACGGTGCCTGAACGCAAGCTTTGGTGGCGACCATTATGGTGGTTCCGTTACTTGTTTAGATCACTGGCAGCATAACGGCACTCGCCACAAAATATTGCCATAGCTAGTGGTTATCTGATGGTTGGTTATGGCGTAAATTGGGGCTGCTATCCTTTGCGAAAAGGTATCTGATAGCCTCAACTGATTATCAATTCGAAGTGAGTGACTTATGATTTCTCCGGTTTCTACTTCTTTGCCCGGCTCAGCGCCAGTGCATCGATATGTTGGCATGTTTTCCTGTGCTACGGCATTCCTGTTAGGTATTGGTCTACCCACTTCTAATTTCATAATGAATTTGTCGATGGTGTTAGCTGTCATCTGTTTGCTGCTGAACCGCGATACTCGCTATGTGAAAACGTTGGCAAAGAATCCGTTGATTTGGTTGCCTGCCATTATGTTCATGCTGCTGGCACTGTCGTTGCTCTGGCAGCATAACCTATACGGCAAAGTGATGGTCAGCAAGTACTCCAAATTACTGTATATCTTACCGTTAGCGATGTTCTTTGTGCTGTCACGTTCATTGGCTGGCTATTTTGCCAAAGGTTTTTTACTGGCAAATGCCGTTATCCTGGCAGCCAGCCTGTGGGTTGGCCTTCTCCATCTGCCGTTGGGGCATATCGATCCACTGAATCCCTCTGTGTTTAAACTGCAAATTACGCATAATTTCTTTATGGCACTGGCCGCCGTTATCTGGCTTGCTCTGGCTTTTAGAAGCCAAGGATGGAAGCGTTGGGGTTATGGTCTGTTGATGTGTTTGGCTATCTATAACATTGTGTTTATGGTGCAAGGCCGCACCGGCTATGTTGCATTGGCCGCGGCATTTGGCCTGTGGGGGTTACTGTCACTGTCAATCCGCCAGCGCTTGGCGATGGTCGTTTGCGCATTTATCGTCGCGGCCATTGTACTTATGGTGCCTAACCGGGCGGTAGATCGGTTGCAGCAGGGCGTGACTGAGGTTAAAACCTGTCTGGCCGTCTCGAATGGTGATGCTAATGTTTCCTGTGATAGCTCGATGGGGCTACGTACCGCATTTATGCTCGCCTCAGTGAAGTTGATTGAGGATGCGCCGATATTGGGTCATGGGGCTGGGGGTTTTTGGTATTCTTTCTCGCAAAGTGCGTATAGCATCAATCCACATAATGAATATCTGATGCAGACAGTTCAGTCGGGATTGGTCGGGTTAGCCTTATTCCTGGGATGGATGTGGTGTTATTTCCGCTCCGCATGGCGTTTATCTGCTCAGGTTAGAAATGTGCTGATTGCATTACTTGGTGCCTATTTGGCTTGCCACTTGTTTAATTCCTTCTTACTCGACTCTTCAGAAGGGCATCTGTTTATTATTCTTACGGCGATAGTTGCCAGTTATTCAGTTCTGCCGCCGAAAGAGCAAAATGAAATCAGTAGTCAATAAAGTTGGCTGTGAAATAAATAAGACAGGTGCCCGATGTGGCACCTGTTATTTATCTGTTTATTCCGGTGTTGCCGTGGCTGAAGTGATGCCTAAACTGTTGTATCCCTCTTTAAAACCAAATACCTCTAAAAACTCATAAACTATTGAATACATATGGTATGGTGAGAAAAACAACCAGGTAAAAAGTGATAATAAAACCATAATGGCAACTAGCAAGAATTTATCCAGCAGCACTTTTCCTCCTTGTATTTTTTGGCTTCATAAACCTTGCCGAATTGATCTTTTAGGTCGAATACGCAAAGTACAATAACGATAACGTAAAACCATATAAAAATCATGGACAGAGTGAGCGAAAATGACTTTTTAGTCACTAGATCACCCAATTATTATTTCCTTCACCTTTGCCTTAGCACAGGCCTGTACAGCCGCCACGATAGCGATGTTCCAGTAGATACTTCAGCCAATGATGCAGAAAATACGGTGTTCAGATGGGAGATATCAGTAGTAAGGACGACAGTGCTGCTGTATATGCGGGTAATCAGGTTAATCGCCTGACGCGATACCACCGTGTGACCTTAATGGATCATGTTGTCGTTTTAATTGGTTGATTATCATGTTATTGCCATTGTTGAACAACCGGCACGACCCTGAGGATGAACCAATAAAAAGCCCTCAATGATGAGGGCTATAGACTAACGGTTGGCTTTATCATCAGCCTCATCGAGCAGGCCTTTGGCTATTTTGCTGGCATCCAGATAACGTGCTGAGTGTAAGATGCCGCTAAGCGTCTCTCGGACACTGGCCAGGAACTGATCGTTATCTGACTCATTAGCACATTCAACCATTAACGCGACAAGCAAAGCTTCATGGGCGATCAGATGATCTTCACCAGGTAAGTTTGCATCAGTTTCACCTTTGTGAGCGCGGACAGATGTTTGATTAAGTGATGACATAAAACTCCTTATTTAATAATTGAGTAACTACCTGACTACTATAGCGGGATTTTTATTTATTGCTATCGTATAAAAATACAGGTGAAATTTATCCACCTGCATAGTGAGATTGGCTAAATTAGATAAAGCCTAATTATTTATTGACCAAAGTCGACATCACATGCTTGATAAAACGCATTGCCTGAGTCTGCAACAATCCATGCCAGAATAATGACGTGATGGCCTTTTTTACCTTTAGGTAAATGAACCTTGTGCTCGATTTTAGCCACTAACTTATCGTTGTGCGAGTAATAAGGAACAT
The DNA here is from genome assembly GCF_052217105.1 of Yersinia sp. 2553 StPb PI. NCBI lineage: Bacteria > Pseudomonadati > Pseudomonadota > Gammaproteobacteria > Enterobacterales > Yersiniaceae > Yersinia > Yersinia sp. 2553 StPb PI. Next base: position 1,007,026 of record NZ_JAZGPX010000002.1, read on the forward strand.
AAGGATAGATATCTTCATAAAACGGTGCTGGCTCTAATTGAGCCCGTGTAATACGTTCTGCTGGGTTCCAATCATCTTTGGTAATAAACCAACGATAACCACGAGTAACATGAGCAACAGTGTAGGCCCAATATATATCAAGGTCACTGCCTGGGTTAACCACGATAGTTGGCCAGGTAAAGTTATCATTAGGGTGACCGATAGACCGTAGCTTGTGTTGCATTTCTTTATCGGTGAAATTCACCACCTCTCGATTACCGCGGTGACCACCACTGAGAATAAGGCCATCAGGGGGTGGTGGGTTGCTCCAACTATCCATTTCGTAAGGGGGGACGAAAGAACCGCCTGTCAAATCAGGGAAGTTTTTTCCTCCTTCCATTTCATTATTTTCCCATTCAGCAATCAATCCTAAATCAGTTGCTACCAAGCCTCGTGTTTGAGGATCAGTGACCCGGCCATGCCGAAGTTGTAATTTATTGTTACTCATGATTTTTACCTCGATAGTTAAGTGTTTTTTTAGATTTTTATGCAACAATATATAAGTATTAATTGGTAATATTGCAGTTTGATATTTTGTAAATAACCTTATTCTACTGTTTATTTAATTATCAAACTTATTATTAATTTGTTTGTGATAAATATCGTTAATGCTAAGTTTGGTGCACATGATGACATTGTGTTTTTTGTGGGGAATTATCGTTTAATATATTATTTTGTGTTTAATTTTTTTATAAGTATGTGGTGTGATAATTCATTTATCAAATCCTTTAATTGTTACTCTATGAGTAAATTATGTATATCTTCACTGCTATTATATTTAACACAGTTACCGAACATGGCTGAGTTAAGGATTGGTCATCATTTTGATTATTATCATTTTTTAGGGGCGATTAATTTTCATCCCACGATGGAACGTTGTAATTATGTTTATTTATTAAAGCGAAGTGATATTTTTAAAAAATGATACTCAGCCTTCTGGCGACGTTAAACGCGGCAGTATTATGGCTACTGGGCATATTATATTATGCTGAAAATAAAGGATTACATCTGAGATGTCAGGCCAATAGCCTTAAGTCATGACGGGTCATATCTTATCTGACATTAGCGGAGAATATCTTGCGACACTCTCCGCTAATTTTAATATGAACATTACTGGATGCTGTTCTTAAACACCTCACCAAAGCCTACCGAAGTAGGGCGTTGGAGTATCAGTGCTGGCACTATTTCAGCGTTATGTATCTAACAACCTATCTCATTTTACTGGGCGGTAAATTCGAACAGCCGCTGTTAGGCGCAGGGTGCGATGCGCCAATTCTTCTGCCGCTCCGGCATACTGTTCAACCATGGCCGCATTCTGGTGTGTCATTTGATCTAACTGACCGATCGATTGGTTAATTTGACCAAGTGCCTGTGTCTGTTCATGGGTTGAGGTGCTGATTTCACTGATTAGGGTAGAAACTTGACCCGCTTGTTTGACGATATTATCCATGGTGGCCCCAGCATTTTGCACTAAGGCGCTACCGTCACGAACCCGCTCCACACTGGTTTCAATTAATTGTTTTATTTCTTTGGCCGCGGTTGAAGAGCGCTGAGCCAGATGGCGTACCTCGCTGGCAACTACCGCAAACCCTCGACCTTGTTCGCCAGCACGTGCCGCTTCAACCGCCGCATTGAGCGCCAGAATGTTGGTCTGAAAGGCGATTCCTTCAATGACACTGATAATATCTACAATACGATGACTGGAGGCATTAATCGTACCCATAGTTTCAATGACTTGATGCATCAACTCGCTGCCTTGTTCTGCAGCATGGCTGCTCATCGCGGCCAACGATGTGGTTTCATTGGCACTATTAGCACTGTGCTGTACTGTGGCCACTAATTGTTCTGTGGCGCTGACGATATGCTGCAAGTTGGCGGTAGCCTGTTCAGTTCTAACTTTTAACTCACGATTCCCTGCGGCAATTTCACTGCTGGCAGTGTTAATACCATCAACCTGGCCGCTAACGTCATCCGTCAGAGAACGGAGATTCAGCCCTAATTGATTGACACTCCGCATCAAGTAACCAATTTCATCAACGCGATTTAGCTGTACGTAATCACCCGCTTGCCCAGAAGAGACATCTTGCGCTTGTTGCAAAATTGCGGCGATAGGGTGGGCAACCTGACGTTCTAACCACCAGGAGGTCACCACGCTGCTGGCAACGCTAACTGCGGCCAAAACGAGTAATGGCAAACCGGTTATCCCTATCACTCCGGCGGCCACAGTAGGGAGTAAAGCTGCCCCCAATAATGCCCCGCGCAAGCGCCAGCGTAATGGTAATTTTTGGAACAACGACAATAAAGACAACCAACCGGTACGAACAACTAACCCTCGATATAGTGCTATGTGGCGCTGCCTGGCCTTACCCGAATTAAAATCGACATACAGTGCTTCCGCTTGTTTAACTTCTTCGCGAGTGGGGGCAATGCGTACCGAAATATAACCGGTCAGACGGCCATCATGACGTAATGGCGTAGCATTAGCGCGTACCCAATAGTAGTCACCATTTTTACGGCGATTCTTAACCAGTGATGACCAGGATAAGCCAGCATTCAGGGTTTGCCACATGTCAGCAAATGCCGCGGGTGGCATATCTGGGTGCCGAACAACATTGTGCGGTTGACTCAGTAAGTCCTGATATTCAAAACCACTGGCGCGAACAAAGGCGGCATTGGCATAGGCGATATTGCCGTGAATATCGGTGGTGGATTGCAAGGTGGTATCGCGATCAATGGGATACTCCTGCCGACTGACAGGCTTGTTCACTCTCATAATAACCTCAGTAAATGGGGGAGTTCCCTGATAACAGGTGAATACAATAACTACAGACGGTAATCGGCCTCATAAGATAAAACTTTATACTTTTATTAATTAAATTATTGATTCCCCATAATGGTGCTGATTATTCATGCTATTGCACTTTTCTGGGGCAAGATTGTATTTATTAAATGATTAATATATTTAAATTTATTTTTTTATTCAATTATAATTCTATTATTTAAAGTGATGTAAGTTATATAAAAATACATTAAAAACAACTAGATGGGATCTTTACTGTAGGGCTGCATTAAATATAATTGATGAAAAGAGTGAATGAATTCTCTTGCATCTAGTTGTTTGTCTATTATTTAGATAAAACATAGTTCAAATCTGTTTGAATGTTGCAAAAGATGATGCTCATGAGTTTTTTATTTACAACTGACCATTGATTATGAATATATGAATAACTATTTGTTACAGTAGTGGGGGTATTAGTTGAGTCGCTATCAAAGGTAAAACCCCTGAAAGGCAGGGGTAAAAGATGAATAAGACCGTATGGACGTTTAATAGCAAGCTGTTCTAAATCTAATGTTTCATCTGTGCAGCTTGCAAGGTTTTGATGCTTGTAAATGGATTAAACCCATTTGAGTATTGTACTTTTGCACCGTGGATAGGGTAAATCTTCTCGCCTAGCTAAAGTGATTATGACTTTTCTTCAAGCTTTCAATTTTCATCAAAAAATCATAGATAGGTGAAAGACGGAGAAAGTCTTTACTCAACCGGTCAACCAGTTGTCTGGAAAATAATAAATCCATATCTCTGCGGTGGCTAATTAATGCCCACGACTTCTTGTTGTACCAGACCGCCAATGCCGGTGGTAGATCTTTAATCAAAGGGCGCTTGTAACTCTCTCCCTCAATCGAGAAATTGGGATAAATACAGTCAGCTATGGTGAGAAAATCAGCCGGAGCACGGAGCAGTTGTTGTCTGAAAAGATCCATTGTTTCTCGCGAGGCGCTGTAATACCCCAACCCATAACGCCACCAGTCTGGGCCAAATTCGAAAAAGTAAGTTGGAGCATCCGTCCAATTTTTACGCGATCTTTTAAATGTTAACCAAATATTGCTGCGATAGAGTGACTTATCATGAGAGAAACGGGTATCGCGATTCATGCGAGAAATTGTCTTGCCAATCGCCGGACGAACTTCAAACAGTTCATCAATAGTCAGCATATCTGAACTCAGGTCGGTAACCAGTTTTCGCACTGGCTGTAGTAGATGCTGATCATAGATATCGCGATGTTCCTCGAACCATTCTTTGTTATTGTTGTGAGCAATGTGCTGTAAGAATGTCAGCCCATGTTGAGTAAAACCGGTAAATTCACCCATAATATTCCTTTCTATATGCGGGGCGGACTAAGCCTCTGTTGCCAACCATCAACGTTTTCACGTGACATTCATCTATAAGCAGTACACCGAGGTATTCGTTAAGTTATGTTACCGGATAACCGCGATAGGACAATCTTGAATTCGGGTAGTATATGCAGGTGATAACATTTCACGTTTCATCTGCCATTCTTGATTAACTCCTTGCCCGATAAACGCAATTTTACTTTTACCGGATTGATTAATTTTGTCGATAGCCGCCATCAATGATTCACTGTTAATGTACGGTTTGCTCTCATCAAATAGACCCAATTGCGCGATACCCTGATTTGAAAAATCTCCCAACATAATACCTGCTTTCAGGTAATGGTGACCGGGTCGCCAAATTGCCGCTAGGCATTTGAGAGCTGCGGCAATAATATCCCTTGAATCCAAGGTCGGAAAGTTGAGGCGAGTGCTGGCGAGGTTACTGTAATAGACCTCGTTACGGGCAAAAGGGCTGGTTTTGATAAAGGTTGATACATGGCAACAGTATTGGTGCTCCTTGCGTAGCTTTTCTGCTGCTTTCTCGGCATAGCTACAAACGGCTTCATGCATACTTTGATATTCTGTAATGCGTTTACTAAATGAGCGCGAACAGATTATTTGTTGTTTTGTAGGTGCGAACTCAGCCACCGCCAGACAAGCTTCTCCGCGCAATTCTCGCACTGTCCGTTCCAGTACGACGCTAAAGTTTTTGCGAATAAGCGCGGGGCTGGCCTCTGATAATTGAAGGGCGGTGGTTATCCCCATCACTGCCAGCTTTTTTGCGGTACGCTGGCCCACGCCCCATACCTGTGCCGCTGGCATCAGCGCCAGCAATTTGCGTTGACGTATGGGATTGGACAAATCGACTACACCGCCCGTTTTATGCCATAACTTAGCAGCATGGTTTGCCAGCTTGGCGAGAGTCTTGCTTGGGGCGATGCCTACACCGACATTTAGGCCAGTCAATTTGCGTACTTTATCACGCACGCCCTGACCAAACTCTTCTAGTGTAATGCAATGCTGTACACCATTAAGATTGAGAAATGCCTCATCGATTGAGTAAATTTCAATCCCTGGGGCCAGTTGTTCAAGAATAGTCATGACCCGCGCAGACATATCACTGTAGAGTGCGTAATTACTGCTAAACGCGACAACACGATGCTGATGGATAACTTGCTGTATCTTGAAATAGGGTGCCCCCATTGGAATACCCACGACCTTAGCCTCCCGGCTACGGGCAATCACGCAGCCATCGTTATTGGATAACACCACCACAGGGCGACCATACAAATCAGGCCTGAATACCGTTTCACAACTGGCATAAAATGAGTTCACGTCAACGAGAGCAAACATTATCGTAACTTATTGATGCTAAATACAATGACGCCAAAGATAACCCACTCTTCATCCCCTTCACATAATATGAGTGGGGGAGTGGCTGCATTCAGCGCCTCAAGGCGGGGAACCGGTCGTAAATAAAGCCGCTTAATATTGAACTCACCCCCGATGGTTGCAACGACAATATCGCCGTGCTGTGCCTGCAAACTGCGATCTATCACCAGCAGTGCGCCGTTGTTAATACCTGCATCACTCAGGGCGTCACCCTTGGCGGTCATGAAAAAGGTGGCGGCTGGGTGCTCAATGCAGTGTTCATTAAGGTCGATTCTCTTTTCAATATAGTCCTGTGCAGCATTGCCGAATGCACCCATAAAGCCTCCAAATGCGTTATCTAAGGGGAGAGCGTGATAACAAAAAAACGACTGATTTACAAAATAACTGGTTATGCATACAGTATATGCGGCGAGGTGTGGACAGAAAAGCCCTGAAGAGATATTTTTATTCAGTATATTGATTTATAAGAAGAGAAAGTTATCTATCAGGATGGAATAGATGAAACGTAGCGCTACCTGGCTGAATGGCGGCTGAGAGGATGTCGATATCGTTTAATTATAATTAATAGCTAAATAATTACTTTTGTAGGTAGGTACTGCTCATTAATTCCTCTATTGTTATTCTCTTCATCACCTCCGTCGCCAGTTAAGAATATGACTAGTCACGTTATATCATCGTGTTGGCAGCGGCGCTGGCTATTGTCATATAACAAGGGATAAAGAATGAAATTAGAAACATTATCTATTCATGCAGGTTATTCACCGGACCCCACCACCAAAGCCGTTGCGGTACCTATTTACCAGACTTCCTCCTTTGCTTTTGACGATACCCAGCATGGCGCTGATCTGTTTGATTTAAAAGTCGCCGGCAATATTTACTCGCGCATCATGAACCCCACCAATGATGTACTGGAGAAACGGGTTGCCGCTCTCGAAGGGGGGATTGCCGCTCTGGCCGTGGCTTCCGGTATGGCGGCGATTACTTATGCTATCCAAACCATTGCCGAAGTGGGGGATAATATTGTGTCGGTGGCCAAGTTGTACGGCGGGACTTACAATCTGCTGGCGCATACGTTACCGCGTTATGGGATAGAAACCCGTTTTGCCGATCATGATGATATCGCCGCATTGGAAGCCTTAATCGATGACCGAACTAAAGCAGTTTTCTGTGAATCAATTGGTAATCCTGCTGGGAATATTGTTGATTTGAAAAAATTGGCTGATGCGGTTCATCGCCATGGTGTGCCATTGATTGTCGATAATACCGTCGCAACACCAATCTTGTGTCGACCATTTGAACACGGTGCGGATATTGTGGTTCATTCATTGACCAAATATATCGGCGGTCATGGTTCCAGTATTGGCGGTATCGTGGTGGATTCGGGTAAGTTCCCTTGGACGCAATACCCTGAGCGTTTTGCTCAATTAAATACCCCTGATCCGTCATATCATGGCGTGACCTATACCGAGCAATTCGGCGCGGCTGCCTATATTGGCCGTTGCCGGGTGGTGCCATTGCGCAATACTGGCGCTGCGTTATCGCCGTTCAATGCTTTCCTGATTTTGCAGGGGCTGGAAACATTGGCTTTGCGTATGGAGCGTCATACTGAAAATGCGCTGAAAGTCGCGCACTATTTGCAAAACCATCCACAAGTCAGTTGGGTTAAATACGCAGGCTTACCTGATCATCCTGAGCATGAACTGGCCCAGCGCTATTTAGGTGGCAAACCAGCCTCAATATTGTCATTTGGTATTCATGGCGGCCAGGAGGCGGGCGGGCGTTTTATAGATGCGCTGAATTTGATCGTGCGCTTAGTGAATATTGGTGATGCCAAATCACTGGCTTGCCACCCAGCGTCAACCACCCACCGTCAGCTTAACGATGAAGAGCTGATCAAGGCGGGCGTACCACGGGATATGGTGCGTCTATCGATTGGTATTGAGCATATTGATGACATTCTCAATGATCTTGCTCAGGCACTGGATGCTGCCAAGTCTTAGTCCGGCATTATTATAAGTTCTAATGGAGAACGGCCGGTAACTTAAGGGGAACCGGCCGAGAATATTTGAATAGATTTAACGTGTCGCTAGCGTTGCTGCAATGACATCTGCATAAGGCGTTGGCGGTCGGCCAATCAGTTTGCTCAATGTATGACTGTCATCAAACAGCCCCCCTTTAGCTGCGCCAGCATCAGAATCTGCTAATAGGCTGGCGAAAACATCAGGTAAACCGGCATCGAGCAATGCTTGCTTGAAATCGGCTTCAGACAAATCGTGGTACACCACAGCTTTACCTGACTGGCGGGCAATTTCTGCCGAGAATTCAGCCAGTGTATAGATATCGTCACCGGCTAATTCGTAAACTTTACCCGCCTGGTTTCCCTGCGTTAGCACCACAGCGGCCGCTTCGGCATAGTCTTCACGTGCGGCAGAGGCGATACGCCCCTCAGCTACTGCGCCGATAAATGCGCCGTGTGCCAGGGCTGGCGCGATACTTGCTGCATAGTTCTCGGTATACCAGCCGTTACGCAATAACACCACGGGCAGACCTGATTCACGTAATAGTGCTTCGGTGGCCCGGTGTTCTTCGCCTAACCCCAGTGGGCTTTTATCCGCATGTAACAAACTGGTATATGCCAACAATTTAACACCTGCACGCTTGGCCGCCGCGATCACGGCGCTATGTTGGGCAATACGCTGACCCACTTCACTCGATGAAATTAACAGTAGTTTATCAACACCTTGAAAGGCGGTATCCAGCGTGGCTGGCTGGCTATAGTCAGCTTTGCGGATTTGAACACCTAACGCCGCCAGCTCGTGGGCTTTGTCCGGGGTACGTACCGCAGCAATAATCTCACTGGCTGGCACTTTTTTAAGTAATGCATTGATAACAAGGCGGCCCAATTGGCCTGTGGCACCGGTTACTGCGATCATAATGACACTCCAGATTTGATGTTATGAGAAAGATGACAGACAGTTGGCAAAGAATAAAACCGCATAATTGGCCAGAAAGTTGCCCTTAAGTTCATCATATGCAATATACTAACTTTACGTAAGTACGCACCAAAAGGTTAGTATGAAAATAATAGAGCCGCAAAATTTGAGTCACACTGTTTCGTTTCCCGAACAAGTTCGGCGGGGTGAATTACTCAATGCTGATTGTCCCTCAAGAGAAGTGCTCAAGCGCGTAACCAGCCGTTGGGGGGTGTTAGCCTTGATTGCGTTAAGCAATGAGACTCTGCGTTTCAGTGCGTTGCGCAGAAAGATTGGCGGTGTTAGTGAAAAGATGCTGGCACAAACTCTGCAACACCTTGAAGAAGATGGTTTTGTTGAGCGTATTGCTTATCCGGTAGTACCACCTCATGTGGAATATAAATTAACGCCGTTGGGGAAAGAGATTCAGGAGCAGGTGGAAGGGCTGACTGTATGGCTTGAGGCCAATCTGCACCGTATTATGGCGCAACGACAACAGCGGGCAGAATTAACTACCAATACGTTGTAACAGCAGCCATGGCATCAACCATAGCTGCTGTTAGGATTTATCGCATAAAAGCATCACAGAGTTTTCAACGCTTCCACCGACTCGATAGCCATGGAGGCGATAAACTCGGTCACGCTATAATCGGCAACCGCATTAAACGGATCTTCGGCCAATATCTTATCCAGCTCTTCACGGGCAATACTTTTGGCCAAAATAATGCCACCGGTACGCGGCACTTTACGGCCTGATGCGATAAAAACACCTTGTGTATAGTACTTTTTCAACCACTCTTTATGACTTTCAGTGAGTGCTTCGACCACATCGATAGGTTGATGGTAAGTCAGACTGACAACAAACATGCGAAACTCCTTCAGGGCGAATGTCTAATTAAGATAACGCCTTGGCTGATGGCTGGCATCTTTAAAATGCATAATTATTAATTTTTATCTTAAGTTTTGGCCTTCATAGATAAATTTGGCATATCCAAAGCCATAATCGTTATTTCACCTTTGCGCGCGGCAGCATCTACCCTTAAAGCATCAGTTTCATCCCGCTAGATAAATAACGCAGAGGTAGCAATGGCTAAGATTACAGCATGGTTTATCGGGCTTCCCCTGTGGTGGCCAGCGCATTCAGCCGCGAGCGATACCGTCCCGCATCAAGCGGATGGTGCGCATCTATTAGAAACCATCAATGCTATTGGTGGGTTGTATGGTATTGAGTTTATCCATCACGATGGTGCTTAAACCGCACGGTGACTGCACTAGATGGCGGGCAGAAAATAAAATCATCTGCCCGGATAAACATATTTAACGGTAAGCGGCTAAAGCAGCTCGCATCCCCACACGTTTAATTGTTTGCAACTGTTCAGTAATGCTATTGGTGAGCTGCGGGATGTGATTGAGGTCTTGCCCCCAATGGGTGGCGTCGGCTAATACCAATCGCACTAATCCCTCCATCGGCAGTGAACCGGCGTCAACGTCGTGCCACATAGAGGCGAAACAATTTAGCCAGTGGGCATCATCCTGTAATGCAAAACATTCATCGTCACGTTTTCCTCGATAAAACATCAGTAAGGCGGCAAAGGCAAAGGTGAGTCGTGGCGGTAACTGCCCGTTATTTTGCTGGCTGGAGAGCAACTGAGGCAAAATACGGGTACGGAATTTGGTCATGCTATTGAGGGCAATAGACAGCAGTTGGTGCTGAATAAACGGGTTACGAAAACGGCTCAACACGGCTTGAGCAAAGGTTTGTAGCTCATCCGCGGGTAAATCCAAGACTGGAATAATCTCTTCGCTGATCAGTTGTGCGACGAATTGACTGATTTGCGTGTCGGCCATGGCCTCGCCGACTGTATTTAAACCCGCCAGAAATGCGACCGGCACCAATGCGGTATGAGCCCCATTGAGAATTGCCACTTTGCGTTCTTTATAGGGCTTAATATCATCGACGATTCGAATGTTTAGTGGGTATTGATTCAGACGCAGTTCCTGCGCTAATGATTGCGGTCCTTGGATCACCAACAGGTAAAAGTGTTCTGCGGTATCGAGGAATGCATCGTGATAACCCAGGTGGTTTTCCAGGGCGACAGCTTCATCACGGGGATAGCCGGTCACGATACGATCGACCAATGTAGAGCAAAACGTATTGTGCTGTAATAACCATTGACTGAAACCTTCGCCTAAATTCCAGCACTGCGCATAGCGTAGGACTAACTCCAGCAATGCTTCGCCGTTATAATCGATCAACTCACATGGCAATAGCACCCACCCCTTATCGGCTGCCCCGGAAAAATGTTGAAAGCGCTCAAACATGAGCCGCGTTAATTTCGCAGGATAACTGGCGGGAGGCGTATCACTAAACTTATCATCTTCCAGATAACTTATCCCAGCCTCCGTAGTATTGGAGAACACCCAGCGAATATCTTCATTACGGGCGAGGGCGAGGTAGCTGTCAAAGTCCTGATAAATATTGATTTCGCGGTTAACCGAGCGAATGATGCGTGCATCACTGACTTTCTCACCTTGTTCGTTTAAACCGCGAATAATTGTGGTGTATAAGCCATCCTGAGTATTAAGTGATGGGGGGAAATCACTGTTAATCGGGCGGACCACTACGACACCGGCATTAAGGTCGGTATGTTCATTTAGTCGGTCCAATTGCCAATCGACAAAGGCGCGCAGGAAGTTTCCTTCACCAAATTGAATCACTTTATCTGGGTGAGTACGGCCAGGAAAGTTTTCGCGGTTTAACGTTAGCATGGTGTTATATCCTTAAAATGAGTGAGATCAGAATTGAATAACGCCTTTGATAAGATCTTTATTCTTCACGACCTGCTGTTCATAAATATCTGCCAAGGTATTGAATTCAAAACGATGTGTCAGGATCATGTCCGCCGATAATTTGCCAGCGGCCATTAATTTCCCCACTTTGTCAAAATCCTCAAAGGTGGCATTTCTGCTGCCCATCATGGTGGTCTCTTTCTTATGGAAGTCAGGATCAGGGAAACTGAGATCACCTTTGAATAAGCCCACAAATACAATGCTGCCCCCGTGACGGATAAAGTTGAGGGTGTTATTCATTGCTCGTTGGTTACCTGTGGCATCAATAACTTTTAGTGGCAACATGCCAGCAAATTGCTGGCGTAAATTTTGCTCAAATCCGGCATCACTGGGATCTAATGTCCGGATATCCAACAGGTTTTCTACATGTTCACGGCGTTGTGCACTGGTGTCGGCCATCACTACATAGGCACCATCGGCTTGCGCAATGGCGGCCACACCCAAGCCAATTGGGCCAGCACCGACCACCAAAACATGCTCATCAGGATGAACATCGGCACGGCGCACAGCATGGGCGCTGATGGCAAAAGGTTCAATCAATGCAGCCGAGACGGGATCTACATCGTCGACCACCAATAAATTACTGACTGGGACGGATAAATACTCACTGAAACCCCCGTCTTGATGGACGCCAATAACAGAAATGTTTTCGCAGCAATTGGTTTTACCGCTGAGACAGGAATTACAGTGCTGGCAAGCAACATAAGGAATAACGGCAACGCGTTGCCCGGCATGCATATTATTGACGTTATCCCCTAGCGCTATTATTTCGCCACAAATTTCATGACCCAATACTCGGGGATAACTAAAGAACGGTTGATTACCTGCCCAGGCATGTATATCTGTGCCACAAATACCAACATTTAAAACCTTTATTAAGGCTTCATTAATTCTCGGTAACGGTTGAGTTCGTTTTTGATAAATAAGTTTGGTTGGTTCAAGGCAAACTAAAGTATTCATCGTGGTCATGACTATTCCTCCAAAAGGTGAGGTTTGATATTCATTAAAAATCACAACCAGGTTTAAATCGAATGTGATATTTGTGAGGGATGACGAATTATTCTGTTTTAAATTGGTTTTAAATGAATAAAAAACAGCTAAGGATAATCATGAGCAGAACACAAAATCTTCGTCACAATGTCATCAATCAGATGATCGACGCTATTGCCAAAGGGCATATTACATCACCACTTCCTTCTCAAGCTTCCCTAGCGGAAATGTACAGTATCAGCCGGACAACTGTGCGTAATACCCTGAGTCATTTAGATCACTGTGGCGTGTTGGAGAAGGTCGGCGACTACTACATTATTGTCAGAACACCCCAATCAGAGGACGGTTTTGATTGTATCAGTCAGTCACCAGACGCTCAGGCCGACGTATTTGAACGTGCTTTTTTTCAGATGATTAATCAACGTCAGCTTCGTGCAGGAGATTCATTTTCAGAGTTACAACTTGCTCGTGCCGCCAATGTCAGCGCCGTGGTGGTTCGTGAGTTCTTACTGCGTTTTTGTCGTTATGACCTCATTGTTAATATCCGCCGTGGTCAGTGGAGCATGAAAAAATTTGATCAAAACTATGCTGAAAAATTATTTGAGTTACGTGAAATGTTGGAAACGCATGCGCTAAATCGCTTTTTAAATCTTGCACATAGTGATGAACGTTGGCTGCAAGCCAAAGAGCTATTGGCTCGCCATCGGCAATTGCGGGATACCATTGGCAGCAGCTATCGCATGTTTTCACAGTTAGATCGTGATTTTCATACCCTGATACTTTCTGCCGCTAATAACCCATTTTTTAATCAATCTCTGGAGATTATTTCAGTTATTTTCCACTTCCATTATCAATGGGATGAGAGCGATTTAAAGCAGCGCAATATCGTGGCGATAGAAGAGCATATGGCGATTTTAAGTGCGTTAATCTTTCGCAATGATTTGGATGCGGTGCGCGAGTTACGGCGTCATCTGGATACTGCTAAGCAATCAATGATTCGCTCGATCACGCAATACAGCGAATGATTAACCACCTAGAGAGTATTGCTGAAAGCGCATACTAAGATAAAAAACCGCATAAAAAACCATTAAGGACAGATAAAATCCAGCAAACTATTAATCATCTCACGTATTCATCACAAAGATATGCTGTATATAGAATGCCCACACTAATCTGAATTTCAGTTAACTTTTCTCTCTATAGTTGACGCTGTAATAAGTCTTTTTTCTTGAGATTTTTATTTCCTAATAGATTCATATCGGACAGGTTTTTTTATGAATCGCAATGTGAATATATTATAAAGTTCAGGAGCTGGGCGTGGAAAAAAATAATGTCGTGATAAATAATGATGCGGGTGTATTAAACCCAACATCAGATGAAACCCCCAAGGCTATACTACATACAGAGCGTTCTAGTCGTATTAAAAGAATTCAAACCGTATCGATGGTTTTATTATTCTTGGCCGCAGTCATTAACTTTCTTGACCGTAGTTCTTTATCTGTAGCGAATTTAACCATTCGTGAAGAGCTAGGGCTAAGTGCCACGGAGATTGGTTTTCTGCTTTCCGCATTTTCTCTGGCATACGGTATTGCTCAACTGCCGTGTGGCCCGTTGTTAGACCGTAAAGGCCCGCGCATTATGTTAGGGCTAGGCATGTTTGTATGGTCATTCTTTCAGGCGCTATCCGGGGCTGTTCATACCTTTACGCAATTTATTCTGGTACGTATTGGGTTAGGTATCGGTGAGGCACCCATGAATCCTTGCGGTGTGAAGGTGATAAATGACTGGTTCAATATTAAAGAACGTGGCCTGCCTATGGGGATATTTAATTCTGCGTCGACAATCGGTTTAGCCATCAGTCCACCTATTCTGGCCGCCATGATGATGGTTATCGGTTGGCGTGGGATGTTTATTACCATTGGTCTTTTGGGGATCGTACTTTCTATCGGTTGGTATCTGCTTTACCGTAATCGTGACAGTATCAATTTAACCGAAGCAGAACAAAAATATCTTGATGCAGGCAGTGTTAATGTAAGTCGTAAGCCTATGAATTTTAAAGAATGGCGTGGCTTATTCCGTAATCGCACTATGTGGGGCATGATGCTGGGCTTCAGTGGCGTCAATTATACTGCATGGCTCTATCTGGCATGGCTGCCGGGCTATTTGCAGACAACGTATCATTTAAATCTTGCTAGCACTGGCATGTTTGCTTCTATTCCCTTTATTTTCGGCGCGGCAGGCATGTTATGTAATGGATTCGTTACCGATTTTCTGGTCCGCCAGGGTATGGCTCCTTTAAAAAGCCGCAAAATATGCATTGCGGTCGGTATGTTGCTGTCAGCGGCATTTACCTCTGTCGTCGTCCGTGCTGACACTACCGGGAGTGCGGTTATATTAATAGGCATGGCACTGTTCTGTATTCACTTCGCTGGGACATCATGCTGGGGGCTTATACATGTCGCGGTCTCTTCTCGTATGACTGCATCGGTTGGCAGCATACAGAATTTTGCCAGTTTCATATTTGCATCATTTGCACCGGTGATAACGGGTTGGATAGTTGATACCACTCACTCATTTAGCCTGGCATTAACCATCTGTTCTTGCGTTACTGTCCTCGGGGCTCTGTCTTACATATTCATTGTACGTGAACCCATTTTAGATACCGCAAAATAAAATGAGCAAGGCCGATCAGAACTCTCGATGAGATAACGATCGGCCTTTCTTGGTTATCTTTGTGGCTGGCAATGATGGCGGCGCTTAAACCAGGATTGCATCATGCCTGGGCGTGAGAACATCACTAAATTACCCAATAGGATGAGCAGTAAACCAATAATGGCATTCAGGTGCCAGTGATAGCCTTCATAGAAGGTTGATATGGTTAGGGCCACCAGCGGAAATAACAAGGTACTATAAGCCGCACCACTGGCTCCGATTCGTCCAATCAAGCTGAAATAGGCGGCAAATGCAATCACGGAACCGAAGATAGCCAGATACAACAATGAGCCAAGGTAACGTGGCGTGAGTTCGAGAGTAAAAGAGTGTTGTTGAATCATACTGAAAAGTCCCATCACTGCCGCACCATAAGTCATGGCATAAGCATTGGTTGACAGAATATCCAATCCCTTGCGTTGGTGGCGGCTACTGATCATATTACCCAGAGAAAAACCATAGGTACCCAGCAAACTTAAGCCAATACCTTTAAGTAATTCCGGGGCTATTTGTGTGGCGGTCAGATCTTGCCAGAACAAAGCAACAATACCTATCATGCCGAGGATACTGGCTGGCAGCAGGTTAGGGCTAAGGCGTTGGCGAAAGAAAAGCATGCCATTGATGGCATTAAACAGTACCGCCATTGAGAAAATAACCGATTCCAGGCCGCTACTGATATAAGCCGCAGCATGATAAAAACAGTAAAAATTAAAAGCAAAGACACAAACCCCTTGTGCCAGACAAAAAAGGTGGTCACGCACCGTGAGCTGGTGCAGTCGGCGGGCGAGCAGTAAAACGAGCATCATGACACCGGCCGCCAGCACAAACCGATAAAAAATGGACACAGTAATAGCAACATCACCTTGCTGTTGTAGGGTAATGGCAATCCAGGTCGTTCCCCAGATCAGTACAACTAACAAATATAGCAGCGCGTTCATCGTTATTTCTCATCACAGCTAGAAAACAGCAGTATCCGGTATAGGAAGGAGAGGCGCTTTCAGCGGCTTGCTTTAAATTGCAAAATCTTGCGCATTTTTACGATAAATCGCTGGAAAATATAGTCTGCCGTCTGGCAAGCCATTAAACTGGTTGCATCCGCGTACCGAAAGGAAGTCAGCGCAATGTTGGAACGGTATCAAGCCTTTGAAACCCTAAAAGAACACAAAGCGTGCTTGCATGATTGTGTGCAACTCGGCTCGGGTATTCAATTGGCAGCCTGGTCTAACCGTGATGACTGTATTACACAAGAAAGCCCTGATCACCACACCTTGAGCCTGTATGTTGCAGATGGCTATGAGTGCTATCACAAAACGCGCGCTGGCTGGAAAAATGGCGGTGGACCGGATCGTTTTTGTATTATGCCAAAGGGCAGCTTATCCAGTTGGGATGTGCGGGATGACCTGTCATTTGTACATTTGTATTGCACCGATAAGCATCTGCGCCAGCTAGCTGAACAAATTTGGGAGCGCAGCCCCCAGTCAATTCAGGTTGATGAACGAATTTTCGCAGAAGATCCGCAAATAACGTTGTTATATCGCCAATTTTTACTGAATTGTAACTGGCAAGAACAGGCCAATCATTTAGCCCTCAGTAGTGCTGCTACCTTGTTGATGACCCATTTATTAAAAAATTACACCCAGTTGCAGTGGGCGATCCCCGTAATTCGCGGTGGGTTGTCTCCGGCAGTGTTAAAACGGGTGAAAGAGTATATTGACGAACATCTTTCACAGCCGTTGCTGTTGTCAGATCTTGCTGAACAGGCAGGGTTGAGTGAGTTCCATTTCGCACGGATGTTTAAGCAGAGCACTGGGCTGTCACCACATCAATTTGTGTTGAAAGCGCGGTTATCTCGCGCAGACCAGCTATTAAGACATAGCATGATGCCGCTTATTCACATTGCCCTGGAGTGTGGTTTCAGCTCTGCCAGCCACTTCAGTAACTGTTTTAAAGTGGCCTATGGCCTAACGCCCTCGACTATTCGGCAACGCTAATCACAGCACGCTATAAGGGGCAACTTAGGTCACCTTCAGCACAATCAAGGAATGACTGTAGTTCTGCCGAGCGAGCTTCAGTTTTGTGGGTCAAACAAGCCGAGATAATCATAGGATGCACTGAACCGCCTTCGGTGGCTGAGGATTGGAAGGTACAATCTGCGTCACGGTATTTTATCCAAGTAAGTTGCGCACTCTTTAATAATGCTCTTTGGGCAACTGGGGTTTTGGCCAAAACTTGTTTATAAATACGGTTTAGTTCGGTATCGGCTTTCTTATAATCTAAATTTGCGCACTGGTTTATATCCAGTTGTGTCAGTGCGTTCTGGCAGTCAAGTGCCAATGCTTGGTCGACGGGTAATGCCAGTAGCGATATCAATATGATCTTCTTTAACATGATTATTTTTCCCAAATAATAGTCAAAAGATAATGTTAGCCCCACATTGAATAATGTGAGGCTCAGAATTATATTACATTGGTTTCTTAGGTGCCCACTCAATCTCTTTTTTCATCTCAGTAATTTTTTTGTTCGGTGATTTTTTACAAACATCAATCACTTTTGGTGTGTAGACCTGGTCTATTTCCTGGAAATCTACGCTATCGCCTTTTTTATACTGGATATCCCGGTTTAGGATCCAGAAAGCGACGGGGGTCATACTTTTCGGATTAAGATCAAGGAATTCTTTGCAGGTCATTTCTGTTGGGGTGGTGGGTGATGATGCTGCGAATACTGTGTTAACGGTTACGAGCATGAGTGGGCTTTGTTGAATAATTCGGATTTAGATAAAAGCGCCTCTCGTCACTGACTTCCTCAGGCAATCCGCACACTTTCTGGCATCCCTGCACGCGTCATTTTGTTTAAGGCACGGATCATGGCCATAGTTTCTCCAACCTGCGCATCGTAATCCCTCAACGTAAGATGCCCACCAAACAGCTGTTTTACGCGGTACATCGCCGTTTCGGCCACTGAACGCCGGTTATAAGCCGTGTGCCATTTCCAGTACGCATTGCTCCCAGTAAGCCGTTGCCTCGCCACCGCCTGATTTCTGTCGGCATACTCCACCGGCCAGTAGCCGGCGCGCGTTCGCGGCGGGATAAGCGCCTTAATTTTCTTGCGCCGCAACTCGTCGTGGCACCGCTTTGTGTCATAAGCCCCGTCGGCACAGGCAGCCCTGATTTTCCTGTGCGTCTGACGGATAAGCCCCGGGAATGCCTCTGCATCAGTCACGTTGTTTAGGGACAGGTCAGCGCAGATAATCTCATGCGTATCAGCATCCACCGCCAGGTGCAGTTTCCGCCAGACGCGGCGCTTTTCCTGGCCGTGTTTTTTCACCTTCCACTCACCCTCACCGAAGACTTTTAAGCCGGTGGAATCGATAACCAGATGGGCAATTTCACCGCGTGTTGGGTTTTTGAAAGGGATGCTGACGGATTTAGCCCGCCTGCTGACGCAGGAATAATCCGGGCAACGGAGCGGGAGCTTCATTAGGGTAAAGATGGAGTCAATGAATCCCTGCGCAGCGCGAAGTGTGAGGCGAAAAACGCGTTTGAGCATCAGAACGGTTGAAATGGCCAGCTCAGAATAACGTTGCGGACGACCGCGTAAAGACGTGTTGGGCTCGTCATACCAGGCCTGAATGGCCGACTCATCAAGCCAGAATGTCAGTGAGCCCCGATTGACAAGCGCCTTGTTGTAGGTGGCCCAGTTGGTGATTTTGAACTTTTGTTTTGCCACGTGATATCGCTGCAGGATCAGGAGTGTGGTGATCTGATCCTAACTACGGCCAAAAGTTCGATTTATTCAACAACGCCGCATGAGTGTCACAATGACACTCTTAAGCAGTGATTTATAGAACATGACTATTTCCTTATCTATATATTAAATTTCAACTGATATTATTGTTACATGGATGAGAGTTATATCTCGTTATTTAGCATGAGCTATAAAGGTATATCTTGCCAGCGCCAAGCTTAAATTATCGGGATGAGGGATAAGACGGATTATTATTTTCTGCTAGCGTTCCTCTTATGTGTCTGATTTGCATGAAAGAGATTTAATAGCGATTTATATAAGATTGGTAAACGTAGCTATCAATAGTAATTGTTTATATTTTTTGTTTCTTTATTAACTATGACATGGCTATTTATTTTGAAATAAAAAGCAGAGCAACAAAATATGCCTGCTTTCAATTTATCTGTTGCTACAATACTATTAGCGATACTAATAAATATAACATTTTAAACTTTGTGGTTTTTATCTGATAGCGGTGGAGGGCATGGATACTTGCCATCATGTTGCGGCTGGTTTTTTGCTGGTTGGCTATCATGATGTTCTTTCGCTGGCGGCAACGGGCGGCCACTCTTGTCTTTCGGCGGTTCAGGTGGGCGTTTACATCTCACCCCCGATTGTTTTTGTGCTTCTTTATTAATAGGTTGTGTGGCAAAGCTAGAGGCTGCATTCAATAGCAACATTGATACACCACAAAACATCAGTAACTTCTTCATTCTCGCTCCAGTTATTCAATAGGAATACATCATCACCATAACGGATTGTTCTTTCAGTTTTCTTGGCGAGATTTGTAATGATATTATCAAGTTGAGTGTCTGTAGTTATCTATTAGAGAGTATCATCATTCCAAACCTACACTGATTCATTGGTGTATGTTATAGTTCACAGTGTTATTATTAGCGCCATCAGTAGACTGGTTATAATTTCATTTTTTCTTGTTCTAAATTATAGGTGATTTACTTTATGTCTTTATTTTCTTTTTATCATAACTGCCTGAATGCTTTGACTGGGAAAGTATTTGGTCAGCACCGTAAAGGTGAACCAGTGAAGAGAGAGAATGGGAAAGATAAATTATCTAATCTTCAACTGGATGTACTGTTGAATGCGGAAAAACAGGTCGCGATTATTACCACCGACTTAGATAGTCGGATCACCATATTTAATGTGGGTGCGGAGCGAATGTTTGGCTATTCTAAAGATGAAGTCTTGGGAAGCCCTATTTCGGATATACTGCACATTCCAGAGTTTGGTAAGGATCAAGCTGAGCTGGATTATTTATTGCTTAATCGGCGTGATGCCAGCGAGTGGTGTTATCAGCGCCAAGATGGGAAACGTTTCTGGGGAGCACTTAGTGTCCATGAAATAACTGCCGATAATAACCAGACCGTGGGTTATATTAGTGTGATTGCTGATGTTTCGGAAAGAAAATTCCTGCTGATGAAGCTGGAAGAAAGTAAGCAGATGATGGATCGTTTAACTAAGAATTTACCAGCAATGATTTATGCTTATTATTTAGATGCAGAGGGTAAATCTTATTTTAAATATTGTAGCGAGGGTGTCAGGAAAATATTTGCTCTGTCACCGGCTGATGTTTTGTATGTGCCCAGAGAGGAAAACCCTCTGTTTAGCCGCGTGCATACTGACGATATGGATATGCTAAAACAGGCGGTAGCCATCTCTCAACAGAATCTATCTGTCTGGCGCTGCGATTTTCGCGTGGTGTTGCCGGGCAAAGGTACACACTGGCTCCATGGTGAGTCTTTCCCGACGCTTCAGGATGATGGGGCTGTTATTTGGTATGGCTCGTTTTTCGATATTACTGAACTTAAACAGTCAGAATCGATCCTCAAGGCGTTGTCACAAACCGATGTATTAACTGGGGTAGCCAATCGTCGCCACTTTGATGATATCTATCAGCACATCTGGCAAAAAAACCAGATCGAAGGCGGTTCTCTGTCTGTGTTGATGATCGATTTTGATAATTTCAAAAGCTTTAACGACCTTTATGGTCATGCAATGGGGGATGTTTGTTTGAAATCCATTGTCGAAACTTTGTCAAAATCTATTCGTGGTGGTTCAGACATTTTGGCGCGCTATGGCGGCGAGGAGTTTATTGTATTGCTAGCACCCAGTACCCTGGCGGATGCGAAAGCGGTTGCCGAGCGCATGCGTCACTCCATTGAGGAGTTAGATATTCCCCATGGGATATCGCCAGAGGGGCGGGTGACCATCAGCATTGGTGTGGCTTCGGTATCCGCGCCGGGTGAGTCTATTTCGGCGACAGACTTGTCGGATGCTGCGGATAAAGCGTTATATCGGGCGAAAACCACGGGGAAAAACCGCGTGGAAGCGGTGGTGCTGAACTGATACGTAAAGAGCGTGTGGGGCAGGGAAGAGAGTCATTACTGCCCCACAGAGAGTCGATTTAGGATAGTTAATGTCTAGTTGTCGTGATCCTGAGCTTCACGCAGGCGTTCTTGCTCTTCAGCTATAACCGCTTTGATTTCCTCCAGTACACCCTCAACATCAGCTGCTTCGGTGCTTTCTGCAAACTCACCAGTCAGTTGCGTTTCTGGATGCAGTTTACCATCCTCATAAAGTGCCCACATCTCTTTGGCATACTTACGATTAAGCAGTTCTGGTGCGTATTGGCCATAATAGTGTGTCATGTTTGCGACATCCCGCTCCAGCATGGCTTTAGCATGATTGTTCGCCGCAGCATTGACGGCTTGCGGTAAATCGATAATGACCGGGCCCTCTTTATCAATTAAGACATTAAACTCTGATAAATCGCCATGAACCAGACCGGCGCAAAGCATCCGTACCACATATTGGATCATCAACGCATGGTCAATCAGCGCTTGTTCTCTGCTAAATGGCACATCACTCAGGCGGGGGGCGGCAAGGCCATCTGCATCGGTGACCAGTTCCATCAATAAAACACCATCAAGGCATGCATAAGGTTGAGGTACCCGAACACCGGCATTGGCGAGCAGGTACAAGGCATCCACCTCGGCAGTTTGCCAGGTCTCTTCCTGTTGCTTGCGGCCAAATTTAGAACCTTTGGCCATGGCTCGCGCGTCACGACTGTTACGAACCTTACGCCCTTCCTGATACTGAACAGCCTGTTTGAAACTGCGGTTTTCAGCTTCTTTATAGACTTTAGCGCAGCGGATATCCTGCCCACAACGGACAACGTATACATCAGCTTCTTTGCCACTTTTCAAACGACGGATGACTTCGTCAACCAAGCCGTCATCAACCAGCGGTTGGATTCGTTTTGGAATTTTCATGGCGTCCTTGTACCCTATTTAAGCCCGCGATGGAATGGCTTTGGCTGAATTTTCCTTCAGTTTACCATTCGCGCCCATCAGCGGGTGGGTTTTTACTGAGTATCAGGCAGCACTGAACTGGGCATTATGCAATTTTGCATAGGCACCTTTACGGGCCAGCAATTCATAATGGTCGCCCTGTTCCACAATCCCTTCCTTATCGACCACAATGATACGATCGGCATTTTGAATTGTGGCTAAGCGATGGGCAATCACCAACGTCGTTCTGCCTTGTGATAATTCCGTTAGCGCAAGCTGGATGGCTTGTTCAGTGGCAGTATCAAGCGCGGAGGTGGCTTCATCCAGAATCAAAATCGGTGGATTTTTCAGGAAAATACGTGCAATTGACAAGCGCTGTTTCTGCCCACCGGATAATTTCACTCCGCGCTCACCAACAACGGTATCCAGTCCATCAGGCAAGCTTTCAATCAACTCATCTAGCCGGGCTTGTTGTGCTGCAACCATTATTTCATCGTCGCTGGCATCGAGTTTACCGTAAGCAATATTCTCACGGATAGATCCGCCGAATAAGAAAACGTCCTGCTGAACAATACCGATATTATTACGCAATGATTGCTGAGTCATATCACGGATATCAATACCATCAATCGTGATTGCCCCCTCATCGAGTTCATAAAAGCGGGGCAGCAGTGAGCATAACGTGGTTTTACCCGCCCCCGATGGCCCGACGAATGCCACGGTTTCGCCAGCCCGGATTTGCAGGTTCAAATGGGTGAAAATTTTATTCTGCGGTGAATAACCGAAACTGACATTGTGATAACAAATATCGCCATGCAAATGGCCAACAGGGCGAGCGTTTGGTCGGTCAACAATATCAGGCAGTGTATCTATCAATTGAGTGAATCGCTTAAAACCGGCAATTCCTTTCGGATAACTTTCCAGGACTGAGGTTATTTTCGCCACCGGGCGAAAAAACACTTCAACTAATAACAGAAATCCGACAAAACCGCCGTAACTCAACTGGTCATGCACGACGTACCAGGTACCGGCAACCATCACAATTAACTGCACCAGACGGGTACTGAGGTAGCTCATAGTCATACTGGTGGTCATGATGCGGTAAGCCCGCAATTTGGTGGTGCGGTAGCTTTCGTTATCTGCGGCGAACAATTTCTTTTCATGAGATTCATTAGCGAAAGCTTTGACGACACGAATACCGCCGATACTTTCCTCAATGCGGGCATTAAAATTGCCAACTTGACCAAACAGTTTGCGCCAGGTTTCGGTCATCTGTGAACCGTAGCGGCTGACCAGATAGGTCATAAAGGGTACGATGATGATGGTGAGCATCGCCAGTGGTAAATGGACGGATGCCATCAAAATGAATGCACCGATAAAGGTCATAATGGCAATAAAAAGATCTTCAGGACCGTGGTGGGCAATTTCTCCAACCTCTTCAAGGTCTTTGGTGACGTGGGTGATAATATGGCCGGTCTTCATATTGTCGTAATAGCTAAATGATAATTTTTGCAGATGGCTAAAAGCCTGGCGACGCATGTCGGTTTCGATACCCACACCCAATGCGTGCCCCCAGTAGTTAACAATCGCCATTAGCGCAGTATTGAGCAGATAAATCATCAACAGGCCAGTTGCCGCCCAAACGATCAACACCCAATCTTGATTGGGAAGTAATTTATCAATGAACAGTTTTACCGCCATCGGGAAACTCAGCTCCAGCAGCCCGGCCAAAATGGCACAGCCAAAGTCTAGATAAAAAAGCCCTTTGTACGGGGCATAATAAGAAAAGAAACGGCGGAGCATTGGGGTATCCTTACAATTACAGAGGAGAAATCGGTACAAATGTCGGAAAAGCTGTTCGCTGCATTATAAATGTAAATGGTTCTTAATAGCATTTATTTTGCTATTTATTATCCGATAATAGAATTCTTATCTGTGAGAATATGCATTGAAGCCAAGATTATATCGAGTATTGTTAGTCAGATAATAGCGAGGAGCAGTAGCAATGAATTTGACCATGACAGATGCCCCAACGACTGAAGATATTGCAGAAATCATTGAGGGGTTGAAGGCTTTTAACCGTAAATTTGTTGGTGATAATGGTCGTAAACCATTAGCCGTATTTATCACAGGAGAAGGTGGCGAAAAGTTGGGAGGGATTACCGGATATACATTAGGTAATTGCCTGAGTATTGAGTTGTTATGGGTATCGGATGCATTACGTCACTCAGGGGCTGGTACTAACTTGATGAACGCAGCCGAACAGGAAGCAATACAGCGGGGATGCAAGTTTGCCCAAGTAGATACATTCAGCTTCCAGGCTCGCCCGTTCTATGAAAAACAGGGTTATCAATTGAAAATGACGCTAGAAAATGTACTGGGTGAGTACCACCGTTATTATTTGACTAAAAATCTGATTAACTAGTTTGGCAGCACAAACCGACTATGCGCAGTTTAAATTCAAATGGTATCAAGACCTATGTCTAATAGGTCTATTTTGTCACTGATACATAAAGAGGCTACCGCTGTGAGTGTATATACGCCTTAATATTAGTGTCACGCCCACTCAACAGTGAATATTCAGCTTTTAAAGGAGGCTCACATTTTCTCTGAATTGCATCTATAGGCGTGGGTCTTCTATTAGGTTATTCTGTTTTACATTGGATTAGTTAATGTAAATGGAAATGAATATGGCGGCTTCATCAAATAAAAAGCTCTCGCTGTGGTCATTAACCTCGCTGGTCGTGGGTTCAATGATAGGTGCTGGTATTTTCTCTTTACCTGCTACATTCGGCCGAGCAACCGGAGGATTGGGTGCCATCATCGCGTGGATTATTGCTGGTGGCGGAATGTTAACTCTGGCCTTTGTTTTTCAGACTTTGGCACAACGTAAGCCAGATTTGGATTCCGGTGTTTATATTTATGCTAAAACTGGGTTTGGTGATTATGCCGGTTTTGCCTCAGCCATTGGTTTTTGGGCTGGCGCCTGTATCGGAAGTGTTTCCTATTTTGTTTTGATCAAATCAACATTGGGAGCCTTCTTCCCACTATTTGGTGATGGTAATACGTTATCCGCTGTCTTAATTGCGTCATTAATCTTGTGGAGTTTTCATTTTATGGTGTTGCGCGGCATCAAAGAAGCCGCAGCAATCAATACTATTGCCACCTTTGCTAAAGTTATTCCGATATTTATTTTTGTTATTGTGCTGGCATTTGCATTTCATACAGATACGTTTGCATTAAACTTCTGGGGTTCCCAATCTTTGTCTGGTGTCGGTGATCTCTCCCATTTGGATGACTATGGTTATACCGGTCATGCGGCATTAGATATTGGTGCAACATCAGAGACACTATTTGCTCAAGTGCGCAGTACTATGTTGGTCACCGTATTTGTTTTTGTGGGTATTGAAGGGGCGAGTGTTTATTCCCGTTACGCTAAAGAAAGAAAGCATGTTGGTATTGCTACTGTTCTCGGTTTTATTGGTGTTTTATGTTTACTGGTATTAGTGACAATGCTTTCCTATGGCGTGCTGCTTCGTCCTGATCTTGCTGCTTTACGGCAACCCTCAATGGCTGGGGTGTTAGAACATATAGTGGGTCGATGGGGCGCTATATTTATCAGCATCGGGCTGATTATCTCCGTTATGGGTGCGTATCTGTCATGGACCCTATTGGCGGCTGAAGCACTCTATTCCGCAGCAAAAAGTAATATCATGCCGCAGATATTTGCAACGGAGAATAAGCGCGGGGTGCCATCGGCAGCGGTTTGGATGTCGAATATTTTTATCCAATTATTCTTAATTGTTACGCTCTTCACTGAGTATGCGTTCCAGTTGGCACTGGAACTCACCAGCTCATTAGTTTTGATCCCCTATTTGCTGGTTGCGGCTTATGGGCTGAAATTGGCCTGGACCCGAGAAACCTATTCGGTAGGTTCGGTCGAGCTGAAGAAAGATTTTATTTTTGCTTTGATAGCAACACTATATGCCATATTAATGGTCTACGCGGGCGGGTTGAAATACATATTACTGTCAGCAGTGATATATGGTCCGGGAACTGTGCTGTTTATCATCGCGAAGCGTGAGCAAAAGAGAGCAATATTCGCGCCGATTGAAAAATGTCTTTTTGCCGTGGCCATGATTACCGCTTTAGCCGCTCTGTATAGCCTCGCCACAGGGGTAATTACGGTATAATAACGTCGGTGATACAGTAATTGTCCACTGAACAGAGATGACATTATATTATCGCCACAAACACTTAATCAAAGCTAATGTATTTTGCGCCTATCCCTAACTTTACAATGGATGGGCTTGATCTATAACACAGAGTACGACAGGATCGCGTTGGAATAACTAATGATTAGGTTGATATCCGATAGAAATGTATCCATTATAAAATGCGATTTTTCTTATATAGAGTTAGGATTGGTGTGCGCCAATCAGTAGGTATTGCTTTGAAAAAACAACAAAATATTACCCCGAATAGTGATTATTCTGCGGGAATTGGCGATGCGCAATTTGCGCTCGTGGTTTTACTTACAACATCATGTTTGCTGATTGCAATAACATTGATTGCGATCCTATGGTTAATCTAATGATACGCCATAGAAATTAGGGGGAGTGTATGGATAAGAGCTTGTTTGATGACAACAAAGTCATCGCATTGATCGGTTTACTGTTGGCGGCACTCATTGTCGTCAGTGTCATGTTTGCGATGACCTATATGGCGGATCGCCAACGTAACGAAGCACAACCTATTGATGTACAGAATTGCTATAAAAAGAACTGAAAAGCGTTATTCGCCGGAAAGCAGTGGTAAGCATTCAGGCGAATCGTGGGCATTGCGGAGTGTTATGCCAGCTTCTGATGAATAGCATGCAAGGGCAACGCGATATTCAGGTCAATATCAGTATTTTGCCTGAAATCATACGGAGTGATACCGTAACGTTTTCTGAACATGTAAGTAAAATGTGACTGTGAGCCAAAGCCAAAGTCCAATGCGATATCAAAAATCGTACTATCACTACTTCTTAGTTGATAAACCGCGCCCGCTAAGCGTCTTTCCCGAATGTATTTACCCAGCGATACCCCGGTCACTTCTTTAAATATTTTCTGCATATGCCAAAGCGAATAGCCTGAATACACGGCTAACTCTTCAAGGTAGATGACCCGCCCTAGATGGGTTTCGACCCATTTACTGAGGGCGCAGACTAACGCGAGATGATTTTCTTGTGACATTATTTAGTCTGTTTTTTCTGGATAGGAGTAGAGCAGTATACACAAGTTGAATCGAACAACACAAAACACCAAATTGCTCCCGATTGAACAAAATAGACCATAAAGACTTTTCAGACAGTGTTTGCAAAAGATTTTTCTGGTGCCATAGTAAAAGGGTAGTGTCATCAGGAAGGGGTCTATCCCGAGGATAAAGGGTTGAGTTTGGAAAAATAGAAATTAAAAATGATGAGGTGATCGCATGTTAATAACGGTGATTATGACTCTGATAGCGGTTGTCGGCGTAACCGTTTTTTTAAAGATGCCAGTAATGGTCCTGCATAAAGGTAAAGGCGCAGGAGGTGATGAACTGTGAGATTAGGAATATTGTGATCGATCTACATCTAATGAGTTTCCTCTAGAACCAGGTGATTGATAATTTCATGCCTGGTTTTTTTATATCCTCTTCGTACTGACGTTAGCTTTCTTGCCATCTCATATCTGCTTCTTTCTTTCAAAAAGAGGGGGCAATTGATTAAGCACATCATCGACATCGGTTGTAGGTATTTCATTAGCCAAGGATAATGTTAGTCTCTCGAGTCGACAAGAGCAGTGCAGGTTAAAGAAATATTTCAGCAAGCGTGATATCCTTTTACGATATTACTGAGAAGGAATTATGCATGTCTGAAATGTTTACTAATGACCAAGAGCTGGTGTCAGACTTGGTTGCCTGCCAACTGGTGATTAAGCAAATCCTTGATGTGATTGATATCATTGCTCCGGTGGAGGTGCGAGATAAAATGTCCCATCAACTTAAAGCTATTGATTTCTCTACACACCCGGCAGGGGCGGACCCAGTGACTAAGCGAGCGATTGAGAAAGCCATTGCATTAATTGATATGAAATTTAGCCAAAAATAACAGCTACCGTTTAAGGCTGTCTGCAAGTAGGGCGGTAGTATCAGGCTAGCGGCCGTGGGGGAAATGCACTGCGGGTTATGAATAGCAAACCCGCAGTTCAATTATTCAAAAACGTTATTGCCGATCTTTTTCACTAATGGGCAGTTACTGACACCAATGACACCATTTTCACCGTTTATAAATTGAGCGGTTGTAACAGTTCTTGCCGTCAGATATTTACACTGCAAACCAATGCCTGCGGCGTTTTTCTCACTGCCAATAAGCACGCCATAGCCTGAAAAGAGAAGGCCCAAGTATATGATTGCTGCCACCAAAACCAGTCTGAATAAACTCATGTAGTCACTCCATGTAATTAGTTTTACTTATTTTTTAGGATAAATATTTAACAGTTTAACGAGTAATGATAAGTTAGTTAATAGTAAAAATCCTAAATCATATTGATTTATAAGACTAAACAGTAAATTCTTATAAAAAATGTTGTTACAGAGCTATAGTGCACATCAGTAATTACATTTTGGCTATAAATGGTTGATGTTTAATACAGTATAATTAAAAAAAACATTACGGAAGGTGCCCGATTTGAACATTAAGAAACTTGTCGCAACGGTAGGGATCATTGCCGTTTGCTGCTTGTTTTATCTATTAGCCCTTGATAGTTATTGCGATCAGGGGGGGACTTTTTCTACCGGTATTTGTGCTATCACTTCGATTATTCCATGGTAAGGATAGCCTATTATGCTTAGCTATAATAACGATAGATAACTATTACTATTAGTTATCGTTATTAAGTATGAATCACTTATTCAGATCCCCTTTGTGGTGGGCAGAGTGATAAGATAGCGCCTTAGCCACGTATGTCATAGGGTAGTCAATGTTAGATACAAATATGGGGGCACTGGGTGTCATCCCAATTGCTTTATCGCTGCTTACTGTCATTTTCTTCTTGATAGTCTGGTTCTTTTTGAGCCGTGCCAGTGTACGAGCAAATGAACAAATCCGTTTGTTACACGAAATTGCCGAACAACAAAAACGGCAAACCGAATTGCTCAATGCTTTACTGGAAAATGCTACGGGTGTCAGGCATGAGCAAGACGATAGTGATATTGTTTCGCCTCTCGACTTCAAAGGGTTTATTCCAGAGCGATAAATCCCCCCGATTCTGATGCTGTCACCAGGCGGTATCAGAATATCGTCGTAGCTAGAGTTATGGTTTCTCCTGCATAGCCGGCATTATCTTTTTGCGCGATGTGAGTTTGCCCCTTTATTTAGCCCAATATACTGCGCTGATTGTCATAAATTTGTCTTATTTTCGCCGTAATGTAGCCAGAACTTTTCAAGACAACGGTGATTCTAATGATTAAATGGTATGAAGAAAGTGACACTGAAGTGAACCGAAATATTGCACTGCTGACAGGGGAAGATCCCGATAAGTGGTATCCATACGGTGGAGTTAAAGGTAAGGACTACTGCAAAAACCCTTCTGATGCCTGGCCTATCATCTATGCCAATAAAATTGGCCTCTATTCCCCTGAAGTTAATGATAATAATCAGTGGAATGCTCGGATTACCAATCCGCAAGGTGAGTGGCAAGCCTATAGCCAAAGTCCACTTCGTGCCGCGATGATTTGTTACCTGCTCAGCCAAGATATTTGAGTAAATATTGATGATTTTCGACCGCGTGGATACCCATATGCTGAGCGCGTGGCGTGACCAACGGTAAGCGATTCTCTGACTGACTTCTTGGAGCTGATGATGAAACGTATTATTAAAGGGGATTCAAATTTATCTCACCTGGTCATTGCCCATGCGGCGATTGACCACCATCAAAAGTCTTATGGTGAGCGGCGCCAAGGCTGGCCTTCAACTTATCTTATCCGCTATAAAAATAATCGCGTGGCGGTTGAAGTTGTCACCCGGAGTCAATCTTATGTCGCGACATTGATGATTGGGGCCAGGAATCTGAGTAAGTTATGTGGCATATCTGCGTTACAACCCTAAACAGGCAAAGCATCATTGTCCTCTAATCAAATCCTTCCCATGTAAACATCGGCTGATTGATCCTTCTCCGATAGTCAGCTAACCACCTTTATTCTTGCTGCAATTAGGTTTAAGTGTTAAAAAACCGCCGCAGATTCATTTATGAAAGCGCTGTTTAGCACGTTAGTGCGTAATAGGTGCGGCAGAGGATAGGATGGAACAGCAGTTGCAGGATTCAACACTAAAACGCGGTTTAAAAAATCGACATATTCAACTGATTGCCTTGGGTGGTGCGATTGGGACCGGATTATTTTTAGGGATAGCTCAGACGATTAAGATGGCTGGCCCTTCAGTGATACTCGGCTACGCCATCGGTGGTTTTATCGCTTTTCTCATTATGCGTCAGCTCGGTGAGATGGTTGTCGAAGAGCCAGTTGCAGGTTCATTTAGTCATTTTGCGTATAAATATTGGGGCGATTTCGCTGGCTTCTTATCTGGTTGGAACTACTGGGCGATGTTTATACTGGTTGGTATGGCTGAATTGACCGCCGTCGGTATTTATATTCAATACTGGTGGCCAGAGATTCCCACCTGGGTTTCCGCTGCTGTATTTTTTGTCTTAATAAATGCCATCAATCTTATTAACGTACGAATGTATGGTGAAACTGAATTCTGGTTCGCAATCATCAAGGTTGTTGCCATTATCGGTATGATTGTGTTCGGTGCATATCTGCTGGCTTCCGGTACTGGTGGGCCTGAGGCATCGGTTACTAACCTCTGGGCACAAGGTGGGTTTATGCCCCATGGCTTGAGCGGATTAGTGATGGCGATGGCGGTGATTATGTTTTCTTTTGGTGGCTTGGAGATGGTTGGCATTACGGCCGCTGAAGCTGAAGATCCCCATCACAGTATCCCTAAAGCAACCAATCAGGTTGTCTATCGCATCCTCATTTTTTACATCGGTTCATTGGCGGTACTGCTTTCCCTATATCCGTGGGGCAAAGTGGTTGAAGGCGGTAGCCCCTTTGTGATGATTTTCCATGCGTTAGATAGCAATTGGGTTGCAACAATCTTGAATGTAGTGGTTTTGACCGCCGCGCTATCGGTTTACAACAGCGGTGTTTATTGTAATAGCCGCATGTTATTTGGCTTGGCATCGCAGGGGAATGCGCCTAAGTTGTTGACCCGAGTTAATAAACGTGGCGTGCCTATTCTGTCAATCGCACTTTCGGCGTTGGCCACCTCAGCCGGTGTTGTTATTAACTATGTTATGCCGGGCAAAGCGTTTGAACTGCTTATGGCGCTGGTTGTTTCAACATTGGTCATTAACTGGGTGATGATTTGTTTAGCTCACCTCAAATTCCGGGCTGCGAAGGTGCAAGAAGGCGTAGAACCGCGGTTTAAGGCGCTATGGTACCCATACGGTAATTATCTGTGCCTGGTGTTTCTGTCGTTGATTCTGGTCATTATGTATCTCACTGATGGTATTCAGATCTCAGTGCTAATGATGCCAGTTTGGGTTGCGCTATTGTGGTGCGGTTTTATACTCACTCGGCGTAAACATAAGCGGCATAAACTGAATGTAAATGACTCAGATGTAGCCTGATTGAAGTGTTAGCATAAAAGTGCCGGGCGATTAACTGTATGAAAAATCAAGCCCGGCTGTTATCACCTAAGACGCTATTTGTTGTGTTTAAATAATCAGCAATAAACTAAGCGGATACTCAGCATAGTTTTAATTGATGAGAACTATCGTATTTTTTTGGATCAATTAACGCTAATTGAGATTAATTCTTAATAGTCGCCTATAACCACTTTAATTGCATGGTTTAAATAGTTAAATAATAGAGTCCATTAGAATTGCCAGCGCATCCAGGTAAACAAAACATTACCATTATTATAAGTGCCGGGAATATAGGTGCTTTGTAGTGAAAACTTATTATATTCAATAGAAATAAGTGGCAAAGGCAATGGGACAGGAATGTAATAATATTCATGACGTGCGGTAATGCTGGCGGTAAAGCCTACGCCAAAACGCCAGCCGTCCATCGCTCCCGGTATCCACATTTTTTGATAGCCATAACCTATAATGGGTTCAATTTGGTTGTGCGAATCCATAAATGCCATCGCATACACAGAGTGCCAGTTGTTATCCTCATCATAGCGATACTTGCCATAGCCGATACCCCATGGCCGCTCATTGTATGACTCTATCTTGTCATCATCGTAGGTCCAGCGGTTGTGCCAGGTATTCAGCGGGATATACAGCTCCTGGTTTGGTGAATCCCAGGTAAGCGAGATGTTGCTCGTCAGGCGTTGCCACAAGCTTTCATTGCTGGTTTGCGGGTTATGCTGCCCTATAGATGTCGGTGTTGGCTGATAGTCTTCCTCCGCCAATACAGTAGCGGCCTGACCCCACCATAAGCTACTGAGAATACAGGTGTTGATAATATATTTACAATTCATAACATGGCTCTCTGATGCCCATAAGGCGAAATAAGATATCTGTGCATCAGATAATCTTTGTACTTATCAAAATAAGAGTGATTAATAGATTATTTATAATTGCGTGGAGCTTATAATCTCGAACCTAAACCACACTATAACGATAAAGTAATTTAGAGTTTTCAACTGTACATCAGTGCTATTAAATTCTGTTTCAGAAAAGTTAAGAATATATCAAGAGGAATTTCTCACACTAAATGTAGGTGGATTAGGCTACATTTCACCCTGGTGAATTAACTAATAATGCGTACTTTAGGCGATATTCATGCAGATTAAATAAAGTGCTATCGCACCTTGTTGGTGCGATGCAGCTAATTTTTCTCGTGTATTGCACCTATATAGCACAATACCAGTCCATATGGAGAGCCAATCTTTTAGTATTAAATTTGGCATTTGAGTTTATATTTTTATATAACAAGGGGCTCTCCTTACTGTTGGGGGTAGGTTGTGCAATTGTGCTTCATAACAAAGTCGCCAATAAATTATTTCTGATTTTTGAGCAAAGATAAGATTCAAACTATAACCTGATATTAAGTAAGGGGTTAGCTAACAAGCTTGCCCCTGTGACAGTCACTAGATGAAGAGAGTGAGCCGTCAGCGCTGGGGAGGGATATATTCAATTATTATATATTTAATGCTAATAAAATTTATACCACTGTGATTTTCGGTTCGATGCTGGGGATGGAAAACAGTAAATATCCACGTAAGCAGTATTATAAAAAGTGTTAGCTGAAATGTTAAAAACCAGTAAGAAAGCGCGATAGGCCAGTATAAAAAAATAGAGCAGAAAATACGATGACCTTCAACAAATTTCAGCATATTTACGCATTCTTTATGAGCAAGCGTTTCAAATATGTGCGACAGGTTCACCCTTGATTAAAAATGGCTTGCCATCGAATACAGAGTATGTGATAACGCATATGGGTAAAACGAGGTACAGTTCTGTATATGTGTGGCATTTTCAGTAAAGAAGTTCTGAGTAAAGACGTTAGCGTTGAATACCGCTTCTCTGCCGATCCTTATCTTAGTGCCTCAAGCAGTAACGACTCTAGTTTGTCTATGTAAACGCCTACGGGCGAGTTAAACAATCCAAAGGAAATACTCAAGATGGCAAAGATCAAAGGTCAAGTTAAGTGGTTCAACGAGTCTAAAGGTTTCGGTTTCATCACTCCAGCTGACGGCAGCAAAGATGTGTTCGTACACTTCTCTGCAATCCAGGGTAATGGTTTCAAAACCCTGGCTGAAGGCCAGAACGTAGAGTTCGAAATCCAAGACGGTCAGAAAGGTCCGTCTGCAGTAAACGTTACTGCAATCTAATCAGCTCTTTTGCTGTAAAAACCCGCCTTTGTGCGGGTTTTTTCGTATTCAGGGTGCGATAAATATTATCTATCCGTTAAGGCAAAATAATTAAGCCGGAATGTTGATTACGGCCTTTAATCCCTGGATGGGTTGGGTCAATCGCTTGCTGCTGGCTGGTTCGGCGGAAACTGGTATATTTGAAGTGACTTTTATTATTATCATCATGTTGAATAGTCGTACAAATAGTACAACTGCCCACATGATCGACTTGATGAATGCCTGCACTTCGTAATTGGTGTTCAGCAATGGCCGCTAAGTTGAGGTGGCGAAAACGGGGTGAAATGATATTTTTAGCCAGTGGTAATTTATTAGTAAACCTTTCGACCAACTCCTCATTGACTTCATAGCAGCAAGACTGTGCGGCAGGCCCGATGGCTGCAACCCAATTTACAGGGTCATCATCGCGCGCAATACGCTCAACCATTTTTAAGATAATACCATCAAATAAGCCCCGCCAACCAGCATGAACCACCGCAATGGCTCTCCCTTGTTGTTGGCTAAAAATGATTGGCAGACAATCAGCCGTCAGAACGGTCAATAAAATGCCTGCTTGAGTGGTATAGAAACCATCGGCTTCACCACACTCTTGTCCCGGGGCGGTCACATCGATAA
The DNA here is from genome assembly GCF_052217105.1 of Yersinia sp. 2553 StPb PI. Classification (NCBI taxonomy): domain Bacteria; kingdom Pseudomonadati; phylum Pseudomonadota; class Gammaproteobacteria; order Enterobacterales; family Yersiniaceae; genus Yersinia; species Yersinia sp. 2553 StPb PI. The sequence continues at coordinate 1,041,828 of NZ_JAZGPX010000002.1, forward strand.
TCGTAGTGCCATGAACCTGCTTTTTAATGGCTTGTGAAGCCTGATATGGCAAGAGGCAGGAAGGTAACAGGGCCGATTTATTGCCAAAACCATGGCAGAGGGTGGTGATCCGGCTAAGTTGTGGTGAAAAATCAGTCATAGAACCTACCTAATGAAGAAAAAGAACGCCACTCAGTGTAAGCCGATTTTTAAGTTATTGACCAGTCACCTTTTCTTTTAAATCGCCGTTAGTGAATTGTTGCAAAATAATGCATCTTGTATCACTGTTTTGGCACCCGTTAGTGTCTGGGATAGGGTTTAATGGCAGCTATGATGCTCGCTATTCTCCAGGGTTGATCTTAATGATTCCTAAACCAAAAACTGACAGTAATAACTTTATTCGTTGGCGCTTTGGCTTGTTGTGTAGTTGTATTTTAATGTCACTTTTTGGCCTGCTGGCACGGGTTGCCTGGCTGCAAGTTATTGAACCGGATCCGCTGGTAAAAGAAGAGGACATGCGTTCAGTGCGTGTGGTGGCAACACCCAATACACGCGGTATGATAACTGATCGTGGCGGGCATCCGTTGGCGGTCAGTGTCCCGGTCGAGGCCATTTGGGCTGATGCCAAAACGGTACTGGAAAAAGGCGGGGTAGGTACTACCGAACGCTGGCAGGCATTGGCACAGGAACTCAATATGCCAATAGGTCAATTAATCAACCGTATCAATCAAAACCCCAATGCCCGTTTTATCTATCTTGCCCGACAAGTTGAACCTAATGTTGCTGAGTACATTCAACGCTTGAAACTGCCCGGTATCGCGACCAAAGCGGAGTCACGGCGTTTTTATCCGTCCGGTGATGTGGCGGCCAATTTAATTGGTTTCACTAATATAGATGACCAGGGTATTGAAGGCGTAGAAAAGAGCTTTAACTCGCTATTAAGTGGCACCGCTGGCAGTAGAGTGGTACGTAAAGATCGCTTTGGCCGAGTGGTTGAGGATATCTCTTCTACTGATAGCCACCCGGGACAGAATGTTGAACTCAGTATTGATGAACGTTTGCAGGCTGAAACATCCCATGCGCTGACCAATGCTGTCATGTTTAATAAGGCTGATTCTGGCTCCGCAGTGGTTATTGATATTAATACTGGCGAAGTCTTGGCGATGGCCAACTATCCCACCTTTAATCCGAATAACCGCGCAGCCACGGCGGAAGAGAATTTTCGTAATCGGGCTATCAGCGATATTTTTGAGCCGGGTTCGACAGTCAAACCGATGGTGGTAATGACTGCATTACAACATCATCTGGTAAAGCCAGACAGCGTACTGGATACCCATCCTTATGTGCTGAGTGGGCACCAAATTAAAGATGTGGGTTTTTATCCTGCGCTATCGTTGACCGGCGTATTGCAGAAATCAAGTGATGTTGGCGTCTCTCGTCTGGCGTTGGCAATGCCGTCTTCGGCATTAATGGAAACCTATGCGTTGTTTGGTTTGGGAAAACCGACTCAGTTAGGCCTTACCGGTGAAAGTAGTGGGTTAATGCCACAGCGGCAACGCTGGAGTGATCTGGATCGTGCTACCTTCTCTTTCGGTTACGGCTTGATGGTGACGCCGCTGCAACTGGCTCGAGTCTATGCCACCATCGGCAGTTTCGGTATTTATCGGCCATTATCGATTACTAAGGTCGATCCTCCGGTGTTAGGGCTACGGGTATTCCCCGAGGATCTGGTGCGGCAAGTGGAACATATGATGGAAAGTGTGGCGCTGCCCGGCGGTGGCGGAATGAAAGCGGCCGTCAGGGGATACCGGGTTGCCGTTAAGACGGGGACTGCTAAGAAGATTGGGCCAAATGGCCAGTATATTGATAAATATGTGGCTTATACCGCGGGTGTCGCGCCTGCCAGCCAACCCCGTTTTGCATTGGTGGTCGTGATAAACAATCCGCAAGGCGGCAAATACTATGGCGGCGCGGTTTCTGCCCCGGTATTTAGCGATATTATGGGGCAAATTTTGCGCACCATGAATGTTGAACCTGACGCTATCCCGGCAGGGATGGTACACCATAGCTGATATTCGACCGATTTATGGCGTTAAACAGTGGCTTGCAACGGTGGAAGTGCTTCTTTAGACTAACGCCGTGTCTGTCCGCGATTCTGGCGGTTATTTGTCTGTCATCTGGAAATCAACCATGTCTTATCAGTGCCCCCTTTGTCATCAGGCTTTGCAGCTTAGCGTGCAGCAGTGGCGTTGCAGCAATAATCATCAGTTCGATTGCGCCAAAGAGGGTTACGTCAATTTGATGCCAGTGCAGCACAAGGGATCGAAACAACCAGGAGATAGCCCTGAGATGATGCAGGCCCGGCGGGCATTTCTTGATGCGGGATATTATCAGCCCTTGCAGCAGCGGGTCTGCGAGCTTCTGGATGCAGCGTTACCACTGGATGCCACCATGTTGCTGGATATCGGTTGTGGTGAAGGTTATTACACCGGCGCTGTGGCAGATAGGTTAAATCGGCGGCGTCAAATGGCTGTTTTCGGTTTAGATGTGGCAAAAGTCGCCGTAAGGTATGGCGCAAAGCGCTATCAACAGGTGAGCTTCTGTGTAGCTTCCAGCCATCGCTTACCTTTTGCCCATAACTCGCTTGATGCGGTATTAAGGATTTATGCACCGTGCAAAGCGGCGGAGTTATCACGTACCGTGAAACCTGGCGGGATTGTGGTTACTGTTGCCCCTGGGCCGCGTCATCTCTATCAGTTAAAAGCACTGATCTACCCAGAAGTACAACTCCACGGTGATGCACAAGAGCACCTTGAGGGGTTTGACTTGCTGAGTTGCGAAAAACTGGCTTATGAAATGAAACTTCCGGGTAAGCAGAGTTTTAATTTATTGCAGATGACCCCTTTTGCCTGGCGGGCATCAATCGAAATGGGGCAGGAGTTGGCTGCGCGGCAGGCATTTATCTGTGAAACTGACTTTGTCATTGCGTTGCACCGCCGCAGAGAAGAGCCTACGGCTGAAATTGCAGCCGTGAGCAGTGACCAATAGTCTATGCTGTTAGCGTTGGCCTGACAGTGTTCGGGCCACGAGTCTTATATAAATTATATCAATCCAGATTTGATTTTTAAAAATCACCAATACCTTAATATTAGCTAACTCCCCTAAGGTAAACTCTCATTATTATTTTAATATATTTATAGTGTGACATTCCCTGGTGTAGAATCATTAATTAACTTAAGTCAAATTCATGGTTTTTTTATATTTTACTGAAGTGGTTTATTTAAGATCTAAGTTTCGCCAGGTTCGACCACCGGATTCAGTCACCAGTATAGAGGGTATGAACCGTACCTCCTCGGCAATTTTTAGTGCTAAATCAGCGACCTCTTGTTTGTTTAGTGTGCCACTGCCATAATTGAATTCCCCTTCAGGCAATTTATAGACTTTTTCCCGACCAATAAGGCGGGTAAAGCCGGCATCAATCATTTTCTTATTAAGTGACTCGTAATCGCCTTCCACTGCATTATGCAAAACAACACTAACCGTAAAGTACGGCATATCTATTTGTTCCAAGCTATAAGATGATTATCTTTATATAGCACAGCACTGACAGCGATATTTTGACCAAAGTCTAATTGCGCGACATACAAACCAATAACCCTGATAAAATTGTGTCATTAAGGGCGATTGAGTTAATGCGCTTCTGATGATTGGTCAATTTGATGAGTGGGTGGCAGTCATCGCCACCCAGACAAGAAGGGTTTAGAGTGAGAGTGATAGCCGGTTACGGCCTGCGTGTTTTGCTGCATAACAGGCGATATCTGCCTGACGCATGGCTTGTGCGGCATTCTCAGTTTGGCGAGTTAGCGGGATGGCGCCCAGACTTGCGGTAAATGTATACGATTGACCGTGCCAATGAAATTGGATGGCGGCAATATCGGCAACCACAGATTCCAGAATGTCTGTTGCAGGCTTGTTTTGACAATTAAACAACACGATAGCAAACTCATCGCCACCTAAACGGGCAACAATGTCATTTTCACGAACGGCTTGTTGCATGGTTTGTGCCACCATTCTCAGCACCATATCCCCAGCTTCATGACCTGCGGTATCGTTAACATCTTTGAAATAGTCTAAATCGACATAACAGAGGATATGCTGCTCGTTATCCCCCAATTGGCTGATTGACTGGGTGAGCCGCTCTTCCAGTCGACGCCGATTAATCAGGCCAGTTAGCATGTCATGATTGGCCTGATATTGCAGTTCGCGCTGTGCATGGCGGGCGCGAGTCACATCCTGAAATACCACGACCGCGCCAGTGAGTATATTGTCACGATCGCGGATCGGCGAGGCAGAACAGCGAATCTCTTGCCGTTCTCCTTGGCTTGATAATAACTGGCTGCCTTCTGGTAATAAGGTATTGCGCCCCTCGGCCAAACACTGATTGAAGGCAAGTAACTGATTTTTATCTTGCAACGGAGACCACAAAATAAAAACGTCTTCAATAGGCAAACCGCAGGATTCATTTTGGCTACGCCCGGTCATCTCTTCGGCTTTGGGGTTCATCAGTACCACACGGCCTTCTGTGTCGAGGGAGATAATCCCCTCCTGGATAGATGACAACACCCGATGCAGTTGCTCGCGCTCTTCATAACGCGCGACCTCACTGGCGCGCAGTGCATCTTCGCGTTGTTTGCGCTCACTCATATCACGGATTATTTCGGCATAACCGAGAAGTTTCCCATTATTGTCATGGACTACTGTTATGACTGTCACTGCCCAGTAGCGCGTCATATCTTTGCGAACCAGCCAGCCCTCACGCTCCATTCGACTCGTCGATGCTGCGGTCTTCAGCAACTTCTCCGGTAACTCGGCGGCAATATCCTCGGGTAAAAAGAAACAACCGAAATGCTGACCAATTATCTCATTACTGGCATAGCCAATATTCCGTTCAGCACCCTGGTTCCAGGTACTGACCCGGCCCCAAGGGTCAAGCATTAAAATAGCGTAATCCTCAACAGTATCAACCATTAAGCGAAAACGCTCTTCACTGATGCGCAGTGCTTCTTCTCGTTGACGACGCTCGGTGAGATCACGGACAATTTTGGTAAATCCCAACAGTTTGCCACTGTCATCATGCATTGGGTTAATTGCTACACTGGCCCAATAGCGAATACCGTTTTTGCGCACATGCCAGCCTTCGCTCTGGTAATTACCTTCTGCGGTAGCTTTGGCAAGTGATTTCTCCGGCACCCCAGCAGAAATATCCTCCTGTGTGAACAGCAACGCAAAATGTTCACCGATTATTTCATCGCTGGTATAGCCTTCATTCCGTTCTCCACCTTTATTCCAGGTGAGAATTCGGCCATGAGTATCGATCATGTAAATAGCATAGTCTTCAACTTCACTGATCAGATGACGAAACTGTTCCTCACTCTTTCGCAGCGCATTTTCGCGCTGCCATTTATCCGTCAAGTCGCGGGTGACATGGACGAATCCCTGCAAAATATGGTCTGAATCATGCAGCGCACTCAGCGTAATATTACCCCAAAAACGTTTACCATTCTTACGCACCCGCCAGCCCTGGGTTTCATAGTGGCCAAACTGATTGGCATGTTGCAGCCCTTTGGTCGGTAATTTGTTCGCCAAATCCTCTGGGGTATAAAACAGTTCGAAAGATTGACCAATAACTTCTTCGCTAGCGTAACCGGCATTGCGTTCTGCGCCACTGTTCCAAGTGAGGATATGTCCTTGAGCATCAATGATGTATATGGCTTAGTCATCAACGGCTTCAATCAAGAGCCGGAAAATATGATCGTCAAATGATGCTGGATGCAAAGCCATTCCTGTATTTCCTTGAATTAATATTCAGCCACCTTTGGCTGAGCGGATCGAGAGCCAGAAGGGTTAATCTGTTATTGCGGTAAAAGTAATGTAGCAGTCTATCGCTAACAGATGAAATTAGGTAATGAGAATTTTCTTACCAGAAATAAATACACGATAAGAATTGTAATGGATATGAGGGTTACGCTTATCAAGCCTGTCACTACGGGACTTCAGGTAAGGAACTGATGTCAATATAACAGGGAGAAAGAATAAATCGCCTTATTAATAATAGGGGGTGGCGTGAATAACCCATAAAAATTGACTTAAGTAGGGAAGGGGAAATTAGTCTGGTCGTATATAAAAGTAATTTACGCAATCATTTCCCCTCATTTGGGGCCATAAGATTACCGACCGAGATCATGTTCATTACATAACTGATCTAATTTTTTCACGATACAAAAAATAACCCCGCAGAAGTGCAGAAATGCTTGCATCGGCAACTGTTATCAGGATAATTCTGAATCCTTATAATAAGCATTCTCATTATTAACAAAATTGCAAACTTCAGGGGCATCAACACGATGAATCAAACTATCTCTACCCGCGCAAATCAGAAGCGGCTTGCACCACGTCTTTTGTGCGTGATGATCGGTGCGGCATTAGGGACTTTGTCTGCATCTGTATGGGCAGCAACAGCCACAGACAATACGGCTGAAAGCAGCAAAAAGGCTAGCACAACAGCTGATGCCACTCAGGTTGATAGCAGCAAAACAACGGATACTATTACCGTGGTCGGGACGCAAGAGACCTTCCGTGCCGGTGGTAATGATCTTATTCCAACCTATCTGGACGGTCAGGTAGCTAACGGTGGGCGTATTGGCTTCCTGGGGCAGCAAGATGCGCGCAACGTACCTTTTAATGTGATTGGCTACACATCTAAATTGGTAGAAGACCAGCAAGCGCGGACACTGGCTGATGTGGTCAAAAACGATGCTTCAGTACAGAACGTGCGCGGCTACGGTAATGCTTCACAGAACTTCCGTATTCGTGGTTTTAATCTCGATGGGGATGATATCTCGTTCGGCGGTCTGTTCGGCGTACTGCCACGTCAGGTGGTTGATACCAGTATGGTCGAGCGAGTTGAAGTGTTTAAAGGCCCGAACGTATTTGTAAACGGTATTTCGCCGAGCGGCAGCGGTGTGGGAGGGATGATTAACCTGGAGCCTAAACGTGCCGGTGATACTCCATTGACGCGTGTTAGTGTGGATTATACTTCTTCTGCCAAGGTTGGTGGTGCGTTGGATGTCGGTCGCCGCTTTGGTGACAATGACCAATTCGGTGTGCGGGTTAATGTGCTGCACCGCGAAGGCGAAACGGCGATTCATGATCAGAACGAGCGCACGACCGCACTCTCAACCGGTTTAGATTACCGTGGTGACCGCGCCCGTACTTCTTTAGATATTGGATATCAAAAACAAACCGTTCACGGTATGCGTACTGATGTTGCCATTGGTAGTGCGACGGTGATTCCAGAACCACCGGCAGCCACCTTAAACTATGGTCAGCAGTGGGTCTATACCGATATGGCAACCACCTTCGGTATGCTGCGTAGTGAGTATGATTTAAGCCAGAACTGGACGGTATACGGTACCCTCGGTGCCAGCCACAATGACGAAACCGGGCAATATGGCTCACCAACGCTGACTGATAATAATGGCAACGCCACCATCAGCCGTCTGTATGTGCCTTATGTTTCGGACTCTATTGCTGGTTTAGGGGGGATTCGTGGTCATTTTGAAACCGGCCCAGTAACCCATAAGATGAATCTCGGTTATGCCGCTAACTACCGAACGGCTAAATCTGCCTGGAATATGTCAGGGCCAGTAGACACCAATATCTATAACCCAGGGGTAATCCCATTCCCCCCAACTGCTTTTGCTAGCCCTAATCAAGACCCAACACTAAACAGTCAGGTTCGGGCCAGTAGCATCTCGGTGTCGGATACCCTGTCGGCAATGGATGATAAAGTGCAGTTGATGCTCGGGCTGCGCCGTCAGGAAGTGGTTATTCGCAATTTTGACAGTGGTGTACCAGACAGTAAAAACGTGCAAGATGCCATGAAAGTGACACCGGTATATGGCTTGCTGGTTAAACCGTGGGAAAATGTTTCCCTGTATGCTAACCACATTGAAGCATTATCGCCGGGGAAGGTCGCGCCTTGGTATACCGCCAATGCGGGTAATGTTACCGGTATTATTCATGCTAAACAGAATGAAGTTGGCGTGAAATTCGATAACAAGCGCTATGGCGGTACCTTGGCTCTGTTTGAAATCACCAGACCTGCCGGTGCCATTGATGCAACAACCAATATCTACGCCTTGGGTGGTGAACAGCGTAACCGCGGCGTTGAACTGAACGTATTCGGTGAACCGGTATTTGGTACTCGTCTGTTAGGTAGTGCCGTGTGGTTGGACCCGATACTGACCGAAGCGCAAAGCAGCCAAAATAATGGTAATTATGCTGTGGGTGTGGCTCGCTATCAGTTAGTGTTTGGCGGTGAGTACGATATTAAAGCAGTAGAAGGTTTGACGGCTACTGGTACTGTCACACGTTCTGGTTCGCAGTATGCTAACCAAGAAAACACCTTAAAACTAAAACCATGGACCCGTCTGGATCTGGGCATGCGTTACACCATGCCGCTGAAAGAGACCAATCTGATCTGGCGTGCGAATCTCGAGAACGTGACCAACGAACGTTACTGGGAGTCGGTTGAAGATACCGGTACTTATATGTATCAAGGTAATCCGCGTGAGCTAAAACTGTCTGTTTCCATGGACTTCTAATCCGAGGTTGATGCCCGTTTGCTAAGCGGCATCGGAACCATAAAAAACCCCGCGATTCTTTGAATGCGGGGTTTATTTTTGCCCAATGATTTTATCGGCAGAATAGACGCGTTTTAGCCATTAAGCGACCCGATAGATATGCTCATACAGAATATTAAAGCCGATCGCTATCAAGACTATCCCACCAATGATTTCGGCACGCTTACCCAATAATGGGCCAATATAACGGCCAATCAGCATACCTAAGGTAGCCATAATCATGGTCGCCAGACCGATCGCCATGGCGGTGTGGACAATATTCACTTGTAAGAAGGCTAAACCGACACCAATTGCCATAGCATCAAGGCTGGTAGCAATTGCGGTCATGACCAAAACCCAGAAGCTGTGGCTGCGCATTTTTTCAGTCTCTGCAACTTGTTGTTTCGCACCCTCAAAAATCATGCGGCAACCAAGAATAAACAGCAGACTGAAAGCAATCCAGTGATCCCATTCCAGAATATATTGACTGGCGAACAGGCCGATACACCAACCTATGAGTGGGGTGATAGCTTCTATTACGCCAAAAATAAGGCCAGTACGTAGTGCTTCTCGAAAACGGGGTTTGTGTAGACTGGCGCCTTTACCAATAGATGCAGCAAATGCATCCATAGACATAGCAAAAGCAAGGATAAGAGTTGCAGATAGATTCATAGCAATAAACTCGGCCGGGCGGCTCCATATACACGTAACCCACCCCCAACCTAACGACGGAGCTACGTGTCTATGGTCTCGCCAACCTTACCTGGCTACCCGTACCACGTTTCAATAGATGAAACGAGTATGTTGATACGGGCGTTTCTGCTTATCAATAAATACCCTTCAATTACGTTAGGTACAATTGCACAGAAACCGGCTACTCCCCATGAACGGCGCAACCTTAACATATAAATTATTATAGCGACAACCCCAAAGATAATAAGACAAATTACTATTACTGATAATTATTTTCATTATCGAGATTTTTGTGCAAAATAGTACATATAAACATCGATAACAATGTGGGAATAAGCAGGATAAGAGACAAGAGTCTTGCTGGGAAATTAATCAGTTGAGTAGGCACTCAATAGACCTATTTCCCAAGGATGTTGTTTTGTTATTGATTTTCAAGGAAAAAATTATAGATTTTCTCTAGGTCATCTAATTGTTTAACCTGGATTAATAATCTGCGCTGCTCTAAATCAATGACTAAAATTCCATCTTCAGATAAATTCATACTTTTTATTCGGCTATATTCAATAAAAGCATTAGCGTAGAAGAAACCGGTATTTTTAAACAATAATTTGGGCCAACGGATATAAGAGATATAAACCGCAATGAGCGCTAAACCCACTAATAAATAGGTGGTTAACGGTGCACCATTCGCCATGACATTATTGTAAATGAGGATAGCTATCAGTCCGACAAAGATGGCGCAGTCGATTTTGCTTTTACGTTTTAAGTGAACTTGCAGCCGGGTCTTCCCTTTCATCATGTTCATGATGAATTCATCATAAATAGCATAAGCGAGCAGTAGGGCGATAAAAACAATTAAAACGAGATCAGTAACCGACATGCAACAACTCCCAAGAGATACATCCCCATCATCTTTCAAACCACAGGTGTGTTGCTGCCACCTTCCTGCACTTTGAAATCTATTGGGTATTGGTATCTACCCTAAAAAAAACCGGGAGTAAACCCCCGGTTTTTACCAAATCTAATCAGAACATTAAGGTGCCAGGAAGCCAATCCAGTAACCGAAGATACCGATGGCGAAGAAGCCCATAATAATCCACAACGCGTTAACTTTACGACGTAATAGCCACATACAGCCGAACGTTAACAGTAATGGCACCAAACCTGGCATCAACTGGTCAAGAATGGTTTGCACCGTAGTTACTGTGGTCTGACCATTCTGATTGGTTATCTTGGATACCACCACCGGTATGTTGACGTGGGTCCACTTGTTAACCAAGGCCCCCATAACAAACAGGCCGAGGATAGACGCCCCTTCAGTCAGTTTTTGCAGCAGGCCACCGTCCATATCGCTGACGATATTGACGCCTTTTTTATAGCCATAGGCTACACCGTAATAACGGGTCAGCAAACGTACCAGGTTAAACAGTACAAAGAACAGCAATGGGCCAAGTAAACTGCCACTCATTGCGATACCGGCACCAAGAGCTGCCAACACCGGGCGCACAGTACCCCAGAATATTGGGTCACCGACACCTGCCAGCGGCCCCATCAGACCGACTTTTATCCCGTTAATTGCTGCATCGTCAATCTCGGCACCATTGGCTTTCTGCTCTTCCATCGCCAGCGTTACGCCCAGAATTGGCGCGGCAACGAAAGGTTGGGTGTTGAAGAATTCCAAATGACGTTTGATTGCCTGCTTACGCTCTTCCGAGTTCTCAGGGTATAAACGACGGATCGCCGGCACCATTGAGAAGCAGAACCCCAGCGCCTGCATACGTTCGAAGTTCCACGACCCTTGGAAAAGGTTAGAGCGGATAAACACCCCGCGAATATCAGCAGGCGTGAGTTTCTTTTCACCAGTCGCTGTGGTTTTATCAAGCACAGTTGTTGTATCAACCATTTCTCTCACCTTTTCCTAGTCTAATTCGTTATCAAGGTCATTATTGGACGGGCCAGACTGTACAACCTGAGACTTGTTGTATTTAGGACTGAGCTGGATATAAAGAAGGGCCATAACCACACCAATAACACCCAATGCCACCAGGTTGAAGTTGGTAAATGCGGCGGTCACGAAACCTAAGTAGAAGAATGGCATCAGGTAGCCGGCACGCATCATGTTGATAACCATGGCGTAACCTACTACGACGATCATACCACCGGCGATATTCAGGCCACTGGTAACCACATCAGGAATCGAACTGAGCAGCATCTGAACTTCAGATGTCCCAACAGACAGGGCAACGATCAGGGCAGGGATAGCGATACGCATCGCCTGCAAGAACAGGGCTGAAATGTGGATCCAGGTTATCGCTCGTAGGCTGCCACGTTCGGCGGCTCCGTCGGCGGCGTGCTGGAAGGCCACAGTAATGGTACGGACGATAATGGTTAATACCTGACCGGCTGCTGCTAGCGGAATAGCCAGTGCGATACCTGCACCGATGTCTTGGCCACCTGCAATAACCAGAATAGTAGAGATAATCGAGGCTAACGCGGCATCAGGCGCTACTGCAGCCCCGATGTTCATCCAGCCGAGAGCGATCATCTCCAAAGTACCACCGATAATAATACCGGTTTTCATATCACCTAAAACCAGACCTACCAGAGTACAGGCGACCAGGGGACGGTGAAATTGGAACTCATCCAGAATGGAACCCATCCCGGCGATACATGCAACTATGAATATCAGCACAATCTGAAGAGTTGTGATCTCCATTGTACTTCTCCTATGACCAAAAAAGCTGAGTAAAAATAACCGTGTTCCAAACAGAACAGGGCATTACCTTTCTACGTAGTTTTTAATAAAGCTATTTATTAAGTTTGCTGATTAAATCCATCATCTTGAGTCGGCTATCCGAAGAGACTTTCCGAACTTCCAGCTCAATACCACGGGCATTTAATTTATTAAAAGCTTCAATATCTTTTTCATCAACGGAGACCGCATTATTCACCTGGGTTTTACCCTGACGGAATGCCATACCACCGATATTGACTGACTTGATGTCTACACCACCCTCAACCACACGGACGACGTCAGTTGGGTTAGTAAATAACAGCATGACCCTGTCTTTGGCATATTTCGGGTTGTCATAGACGCGAATCGCTTTTTCAACATCAACGACGTGCGCGGTGACGCCGGGAGGAGCAACTTGCTTTAGCAACGTACTGCGCATTTTATCAGCAGCAACTTCGTCGCTGACGACAATAATACGATTTACGTTAGTTTCTTTGGTCCAGCGGGTGGCAACCTGACCATGTATTAAGCGGTCATCAATACGCACCAACCCAATCTTCATATGATCATTGGGGCCTAAAGCGACGGCTGGGGCCGCGACTTTACGTGCAGCGGCAGGGGGTTGCGGTTGAGTGGTAGCCACATCAGGTTCGACGGTTTTTAATGCTTTAACTCCCTCACGACCGGTTTGCACCGCGATTTTAACCAATTCAGCAAATGATGGGTTATCATCACGAGCCATAAAGGTTTCAACCAGCATCGGGATATTAACCCCGGCAACGACCTCATAATTTTCTTTATCAGTAACAATACGACTGGCAGCGTTAAACGGGCTACCACCCCAGGTATCAACCAGGAATAGAACACCACTGCTGGTATCAAGCCCGGTCAATTTACCGTTGTATTTCTCAATCAACGTTTCGGCATTTTCACCGGGGACGAAATCGATATAAGCGACGTTAGCTTGTTCGCCTAAAATCATTTCAGCTGTTTTCAGCAGTTGTTCTGCCGCAGCCCCATGTGTGCCGATGATAATAGCTATACTCACTCGCTACCCCCTCTGTTAACTCAGAATTGAGTCCTAGCACGTAACAGAAAATCCAGTAATCACCCACAGCATTTCGGTATACATTGAATCTATTATGATAGTCACAATATCAGCGTACTGCTGATGATTTATTCGCAACACAAATGAATCGATTCAAGTAGGCCGCTTAATGTTGTTGGATGTGATTTATTTTAGTCAGTGAAAAAATAAATTATGTGACGCTGTTCATTTATTCGGACATGTTATGAATGATTTAGCTTACTTGGGTAATTAATCGACAGTTATATAAACGACATTGATGTATTCAGTTGGGCTGCTAGCGTCATATTAGACTTTTTGTGTTAACTATTTGTGTAATCGGTATAAAAATTGATTCATAACCACTTTTCGGTGAGGGATAAATTTCAGGTATAGAAAAATAGAATCGCGGCTGATGATGAACCTTAAGGTGATGAGATGACTGTTTATCGTGGGTCAGGTAATAAATCCCCCTATGCTGATAAAAAAAATCCTGATAAAGTTAACGGCTCTATTAATTGTCAGGAGTTAAGGGCCTCAGCTCTCCCTATGGACTGTCACCGAAGTTACTGTTTATTTAGCGTTAATACCCAACCAGTGGGTTTAAATCTGGTTACTCAATCACGCACCTTTGCTGCGTATAATCTCACCCAATCTTTCTGCGTATCTATACTGACAACCGTGCTACGGCGTTTTGCTGTATCTGTTGCAGTGCGCACATCATCTAAATCGTGTTCTTATTTTCGGAGTCTGACATGGAATTTCTAATGGACCCCTCAATCTGGGCAGGGTTATTGACACTGGTGGTGCTGGAAATTGTTCTGGGTATTGATAACCTGGTCTTTATTGCCATTCTGGCTGATAAACTCCCCCCCAAACAAAGAGACAAAGCGCGAATCATCGGGCTGTCGCTTGCGCTGATCATGCGCCTGGGGCTGTTGTCGGTCATCTCCTGGATGGTCACGCTGACGACACCACTGTTTAGTGTCGGCAGTTTTAGTTTCTCGGGACGCGACCTTATTTTGCTGGTGGGGGGGCTGTTTTTGCTATTTAAAGCCACCACCGAGCTACATGAACGGCTGGAGGGTAACCAGCACGATGACAGTGCCAATCGAGGCTATGCCAGCTTCTGGGCAGTAGTGGCACAGATTGTGGTGCTGGATGCTGTATTCTCACTCGATGCAGTGATTACTGCGGTGGGGATGGTGAATGACTTGGCGATTATGATGACTGCGGTTGTCATCGCCATGGGCGTGATGTTGTTGGCATCGAAAACACTGACCCGATTTGTCAATGCCCACCCTACGGTGGTGGTGCTGTGTCTGAGCTTCTTGCTGATGATTGGCCTGAGTCTGATTGCTGAAGGCTTTGGTTTCCACATTCCGAAAGGCTATCTGTACGCAGCCATTGGCTTCTCTATTCTGATTGAGCTGTTTAACCAGATTGCGCGCCGTAACTTCATTAAGCATGAGTCACGTTTGCCAAGACGCCAGCGCACGGCTGAAGCCATCATTCGTTTGATGGGGGGGCGTCAGCAGCAGGAACCACAAAATGGTGACTCGCAACAGATGATACCTACCGAGGCATTTGCACAAGAAGAGCGCTATATGATAAGTGGTGTGTTGACATTGGCATCCCGCTCGATGCGTAGTGTGATGACACCACGGACAGAGATATCCTGGGTCGATTGTAATCGCTCACAAGAGGAGATCCGTGAGCAGCTCTTAGATACACCACACAGTTTGTTCCCGGTTTGTCGTGATTCATTGGATCAGATAATCGGCGTGGTTCGCGCCAAAGATCTGTTAGTTGCCATTGAGCGAGGTGACTCTATTTGTGAGTTTGCGGCGACAACGCCACCGATTGTGGTACCCGATACCATGGACGTGATTAATCTGTTGGGTGTATTACGCAAAGCAAAAGGCCGCTTAGTGGTGGTCAATGACGAATTTGGTGTGGTACAGGGTCTGGTAACACCACTTGATGTGTTGGAAGCCATTGCCGGTGAGTTCCCGGATGAAGATGAAACACCAGACATTATCACTGACGGTGATGGCTGGTTGGTGAAAGGAGGCGCGGATTTACACTCTCTGGAACAGGCTCTGGACTGTCACGAACTGGTAAGTCCGACCGCCGATTATGCCTCACTCGCCGGGATGCTGCTGTCTCACTCAGGCCATATGCCAACCGCCGGGGATGTGGTTGAACTGCATAACCTGCGTTTTGAGATTATGGAGGTTTCGGATTACCGTATCGAGTTAGTGCGAATCACCAAACTGAATAACGAACTGGAAGAGTAACACTCTAACAACGAAAAGAGTTTCGGCTAATGCGGGTCATCTTAAGGTGACCCGCATTTTTTAATGGATATTTCAGCGCTTTTTAGTTCGTTTAATTTATCAGACTGATAAATAATACTCATCACACTATTAATTGTTTTTTAATAGACGAAACAATTATAGTTAACTATGTTTTTTATTGTTAATTTCCAGGCCTGCAATTTAAATAAAACTGATATATATAATAACGAAAGCAATAATACTAAAACCCCAGTAAATACTGATGACTATTAAAATAAACAATTGCTCATTAAGTTGTTCACAATCAACAGGTTATGTTTATTTTACGTGTGAATGGAAACAAGTAATAATTAATTAAAATAATAACGCCAAATAAATTGATATATACTATGCTTAAAATCACTTAAGCAAGTCAATGCTCAAGGCAGTTATATGGGTATTTAAACAGAATTTAAGTAGGCATTAAAAACAGTTTAAAATATTGGTTTTAATCTATTTTAAAATGCCAGAATAGAAATTAACTTTCTGTTTTTGATGCCGTATAACCTATATTTTCACCATTCTACCCGCTCGTGATGGAGGTTCTATGAGAAAGATAGTTTTTGTTCTTGTATTAATGCTGTCTTCATTTGGTACATTCGGCCAGGAGACGGCGTCAAGGGCGCTTAGTGATGCATTATCGACACCCATCGCCGCTGAGGTAAATAAAAAAGCGTGCGATACTCAGCCTCAAATACCTCAAGGAGATATTGATTGGTCTGTGTGTTGTGAGATATGTTGCATTCCCGCATGTTTTGGTTGCTAGGCATAACAGTTATTTTTAATCTTTTACTGTGCATCAAGGGGCGCACCGGCATCCCCTTGATGAACACGATTTTTTCAATGTAATAAATTAATTACATTGCACTTTGATAGCCAGACCGCCACGGGATGTTTCGCGATATTTGGCATTCATATCTTTACCGGTCTCAAACATGGTTTCGATAACTTTATCGAGGGAGACGCGTGGATCACTGGTGCGGCGCATCGCCATACGTGCAGAGTTAATGGCTTTTACTGATGCGATGGCATTACGTTCAATACAAGGCACTTGTACCTGGCCGGCAACCGGGTCACAGGTCAGCCCCAAATTGTGTTCCATGCCAATTTCAGCGGCAATACAGACCTTTTCTGGGCTGGCACCCAGTAATTCAGCCAGACCTGCGGCTGCCATTGAGCAGGCAACGCCCACTTCACCTTGACAGCCTACTTCAGCGCCAGAAATAGAGGCATTCATCTTGTACAAAATACCGACAGCACCTGATGACAGGAAATAGCGGATAAAGATTTCCGGGGTGACCGGCTCAATAAAGTGGTCGTAATATGCCAGCACTGCGGGGACGATACCGCAAGCGCCGTTGGTTGGCGCGGTAACAACACGCCCGCCAGCCGCATTTTCTTCATTAACTGCCAGTGCAAACATATTGACCCAATCAATAACGTTCATTGGATCACTGGACAGGCTATCGGAAGAGACTAGCAGGCGGCGCAATGCGGAGGCACGGCGCGGTACACGCAGAGGACCCGGTAATACGCCCTCGGTGTTCAGACCGCGATCAATACAGGCGCGCATGGTCTGCCAGATAGCGGTGAAATAGGCTTCAATCTCTTCTTTGCTGTGCATCGCCAGCTCATTCTGCATCACCATACCGGAGATAGACATGCCGGTTTGCTTGCAGTTTGCCAGAATTTCTTCAGCAGAATTAAATGGATAGGGCACGCTGACGGCATTTACCGCAGCTTTGCCGAAATGCTCTTCATCAACGATGAAACCCCCACCGATTGAATAATAAGTTTTGCTCAGCACTTTCTCATCACCGGCAAAGGCGTGGATTTGCATGCCATTTTCGTGCAGTGGCAGATTATCGCTGCGGAACACCATTCCGCCTTCCCGTGGGAAATCAACTTCACGCAACCCATTGGCAAGCATCAATTTCTGGCTTAATCCCACATCACGGATAAAGGCTGGGATGCTGTCGATATCCACGGTGTCAGGCATATTGCCGGCTAACCCCATAATAATGGCGATATCGGTGTGATGACCTTTCCCTGTCAATGAGAGTGAGCCGTAAACATCAACGGCAACACGCGTGACAGATGGCATCAAGCCCTGAGTCACCAGCAAATCAGCAAACTCCTTGCCAGCTTTCATTGGCCCAACAGTATGAGAGCTGGATGGGCCGATACCAATCTTAAACATGTCAAAAACGCTAATCACGCTATAACTCCTTAACAACGCATTTTGTTATTCCCAGTGCATATGAATGTGACTGAGAATATCTATATTAAGTATAAGAGTTCTGTGGATAGCAGCAGGTTACTTCGCATGATAAATATTTATACATGAAGTATTGCCATCACAGACCCTTGTTTATTTGGGTCCTACTGGTGTTAGCCGCATCGATTTGATGCCGCAACAGTTACATATCACGATCAATTTAGGGCTAAAAAACGATCAAAAACCATATGAAATTAACTACATATGGTGTCTGCCTGTGTTATCACCCACGAACTAAATCGAGAGCAGCTTAGGATGACATCAGTGGCGCTCACTATCAGGTTTTAACCTTACATTTTTAGTGGTTTATAGTGATGAATGTTATTTTACAGATATTTCATAACGCTGACAGGCCAGTTTACAGTTTTTTTAAAATGGTTGTGCAAGGAAAGTAGAGTAAAAATCGATGTGATGGGGTGATAGGGATCGCTTTATGCTGTAATTCAGCTTTTTTAGCGGCAACGCTGTGAGGTGTGTCACTCATTACCCATGCTTGAGTGATGGTTTTAGATTAAATACTCACCTGTTGTGCCAGCCGCCGGATAATTGCCGCCGTCAAGCCCCAGACAAACTGGCTCTCATACCAAGAAAGATAGACCCGGTGATTGACACCTCCACGATGGATATCCAGAGAATAGTAGCGTGAAAGGCTAAGCGCCTCGTGTAAGGGCATTTCAAACAGACCAGCCACCTCTTCTTCATTAGCATGAAAGGCAATATTAGCGGGGATCAAACCAACAATCGGGGTGACCTGATAACCACTGGAACTGTCTAATGGCGCCAGTTGCCCGAGGACATGTACCGCCGAAGCAGGAATAGCGACCTCTTCTTGCGCTTCACGCAGTGCGGTATCAATCAGTGAACTGTCTTCCCTGTCTGCTTTGCCGCCGGGGAAGGCGACCTGACCGGCATGTTTACGCAGATGATCAGAGCGCCGTGTCAGCAGTAAAGTAGGCTCTGGTCGACAGATTATCGGAATTAAAACCGCGGCATGGTGGCTATTGGCCGTAAAGCTGCCAGCTTGGGGCAGTTGCAGTTGAAACCGGCTGATAAATTCAGACAAAGTTTGCCCGATAAATAATTCACTCACAGAATGGCTCGCTTATAAGCTGTCTTTTTCAACGCCAGGCATTTCCAGTTGCGGCAAAATGCGGGCGATTTTATCAAATGTTTCCTGATATTCAGCCTGCTCCTGGCTATCAGCCACAATTCCTCCACCGGCAGAACAATAGATTTTGCCGTTTTCGGTCAACAGCGTGCGGATGGTGATGTTGGTATCCATCGTACCACAGCAACTAATATAGCCAATGTTACCGCAATAGGCATTGCGCCGCTGTGGCTCCAGTTGTTCGATGATCTCCATGGCACGAATCTTCGGTGCTCCGGTTATTGAACCACCGGGGAAGCAGGCTCGAAGCAGCGCCGTCGCCGGGCATTCAGCAGGCAGGGTCGCGGTAATGGTGCTAACTAAATGGTGCACTGCCGGGAAAGGCTCAACAACAAATAACTCAGGCACCCGCACGCTACCTGGTTGTGCCACACGGCCAATATCGTTGCGCAGCAGGTCCACTATCATCAGATTTTCAGCCCGATCTTTCGGTGAGTTAGCTAACCGTTCAGCCTGCAAGCGGTCCTGCTCGGGGAGCTCCAAACGTGGCAGTGTGCCCTTGATCGGGCGGGTTTGAATTTGATGGTTTTCCAGCCATAAAAAGCGCTCCGGCGAGACACTCAGTATGGCGTTGTGTGGCAAGCGGATAAAGGCCGAAAACGGTGCGCGATTACTGCGACTCAACGACAGAAAGGCTTGCCATTCATCACCTTGATATTCAGCACTGAATCTCTGTGCCAGATTAATTTGATAGCAGTCACCACTGTGCAGGTACTCTTGAATCTGGCGGAATTTTTCGCCATATTCCGCCCGCGACATATTGGCCTGCCATGGGCTGGTCAGTGTGAATGACTGGGGAGCTTTAGGACTCTGTTGCTGCTGTAGCCAGAGTAGGCGCTGCTCGGCATCCCCATGACACACCAGCGTCAGCTTCTGCAAATGATGGTCGGCAATCAGCGCCCAGTCATACAAGCCGACCGCCATATCCGGTAATGCGATATCTTGTTCGGCCAGTGTCGGCAACTTCTCAACTCGACGGCCCAGGTCATAACCAAATAACCCCAATGCACCGCCCAGAAATGGCAGGTCAGGGTGTGATGGCAGTGGCAAGGCGAATTTATCGAGCTGCTGCTGTAATAAACAGAAGGGATCTGCCGGGGAGCAGACTCGGCCTTGCGCGCTGATTATCTCCGTTTGCAGGCCCCGAGTGGTGAGTGTTACATGCGGGTCAGCGACCAATATATCAAAACGATTATGAGCATGTTCTGCGAATCCCGAATGCAGCAGCATTGCCCAGCTTTGATTGGCGAGTGGAGCAAATTGTTGGAGCAGGGCGTCAGGCTGATAAGGCAAGGCTTTGATGGTCAGGGATTTCACACTCATGAGTCACTATTCTTTTCTTTCGGATGGACATATTGGGGGCGCGATGACGCAGTTCGCAGCGCGCCGCAGTGAAGATTAGCATAAATTGGCGGGCGGGTCGTCTGGGGCAGTCAATTCACCGCAGACCCGAATAAACAGGTATACTTAATCAATTATATGTTGGAGATGAATCAATGCTAGCGGGTATGCCTTCACTTTCCCATGAGGAACAGCAAGAAGCTGTCGAACGTATTCACAAATTCATGTCAGAAGGTATGAGCAGTGGTGAAGCGATCGCACTGGTGGCCGCAGAAATCCGTGAGCGGCACCAAGATGATCCACAAGCCATGGCTATCTTTGAAGATACTGATTTTGATGATCATGATGAATCTGATTATCGCCGTGATAATGAGCAAGATGCGGATGACATTGAGGATCCGTACGAGGGATAAGCTCGGGATAGCAACTGATTAAACCCGCCGTTAATTGGCGGGTTTTTTATGGGATAACCAGATGAACGGGCTGAGGGTTACCCACTGACCACGACAGCCGCTGCGGCTCGTTTCGCTACTTCGATGGCGGTAGTGATATCATCAGCGACGGCCAGCGCCACCCCTAAACGCCGTTTGCCGGCAATGTCAGGTTTACCAAATAAGCGAATTTGCGTATCGCCAGTCAACGCAGTTTCTAAGCCATGATAAGCAATATTCTGGCTGGTCAATTCAGGTAAAATAACCGCTGAAGCGGCCGCGCCATATTGACGGATAGTGCCAATCGGGAAACCAAGAAATGCCCGGACATGTAATGCGAACTCAGACATATTTTGTGAAATTAACGTCACCATGCCGGTATCGTGCGGGCGCGGTGACACTTCACTGAAAATCACTTCATCGCCACAAACAAATAATTCCACGCCAAATAAGCCATAACCGCCGAGAGCTTTCACCACCTGAGACGCGATCGCTTTTGCGCGCGCCAAGGCGGTCTCACTCATCACCTGTGGTTGCCAAGACTCACGGTAGTCGCCATCTTCCTGACGGTGGCCAATAGGCGCACAAAAATGGATGCCATCAACAGCATTGATTGTCAGCAGGGTAATTTCAAAATCAAAACGAACCAAGCCTTCAACAATCACTCTGCCACCCCCGGCGCGGCCACCTTGTTGGGCATAATCCCAGGCGGTTTGGAGTTGACCTGCATTGCGGATCAGACTTTGGCCTTTACCGGAAGAACTCATTACTGGCTTAACGATACAGGGATAACCCACTTCACTAACGGCCTGACGGAATGCGCTATCAGTGTCGGCGAAACGGTAGCTAGAGGTTGGCAATTGCAGGGTTTCTGCCGCTAAACGGCGAATGCCTTCACGGTTCATCGTCAGCCGGGTTGCCTCGGCACAAGGCACGACCCGTTGGCCCATCATCTCGAGTTCAACCAGCATATCGGTGGCGATAGCTTCTATTTCTGGCACGATATAGTGCGGTTTTTCCTGTTCGACCAACTGTTTCAGCGCCGAGCCATCCAGCATATTAATGACATGGCTGCGATGGGCAACATGCATGGCGGGTGCATCTGCATAGCGATCCACGGCAATCACTTCCAGCCCCAGTCTTTGGCATTCGATAGCCACTTCTTTACCCAACTCGCCAGAGCCAAGCAACATGACACGGGTAGCGCCTGGGCGCAGAGCGGTTCCAATAGTTAGCATAGTTAGGTACCTACATCAGTGGGATAGTTGCACATTTATTTGTCGCGCGATCAATTTTACGGGCGCCAGTATACGGCAAAATGGCAACGAAAACGATTGCGTATCTGGCGAATGGCAGTGAGTCGATATCAATATATGTGCAGCGCATTGCGTATTTGGTTTGTTTTTTGCGGTTTAACTCCGGCAATGCCCCCATTTCTGGTATTATCGCGCCAAAATCTTGCGCTTGCCTTCAGGCTGTCGCTGCCATTCCATCCAGTTATAAGAGTTACTGCCGTGAGCACAACTTCCTTTTCTTCCCTGACGCTGCCTGCTGAGCAGTTGTCCAATCTTAATGAACTTGGCTATACCGAGATGACACCGGTACAGGCTGCGGCTTTACCGGCAATCCTCAACGGGCAGGATGTCCGGGCGAAAGCCAAAACCGGCAGTGGCAAAACTGCGGCATTCGGTATTGGTTTACTCGATAAAATTGCGGTCGGTGAGTTTGTTACCCAGGCATTGGTGCTGTGCCCGACCCGTGAATTGGCTGATCAGGTCAGCAAAGAGTTGCGCCGCTTGGCCCGTTTCACGCAAAACATTAAAATCCTGACCTTGTGCGGTGGCCAACCGATGGGGCATCAATTGGATTCACTGGTACATGCGCCACACATTGTTGTGGGCACGCCGGGGCGTATTCAGGAGCATTTGCGTAAGAAAACACTGGTACTGGAAGATCTTAAGATTCTGGTATTGGATGAGGCTGATCGCATGCTGGATATGGGCTTTACCGATGCCATCGACGATGTCATTGCCTATACCCCGCCACAGCGCCAAACCCTACTGTTCTCAGCCACCTATCCGGTCGGTATCGAACGAATCAGTGCGCGAGTTCAACGCCAACCAATCAATGTTGAAGTTGATGATGGCGATGAAGTTCCTGCCATTGAGCAGGTGTTCTTTGAAACCACCCGCGAAAAACGTTTGCCGCTACTGATATCAGTTCTCAGTCATTATCAGCCGAGTTCTTGTGTGGTTTTCTGTAACACCAAGAAAGATTGCCAAAGTGTCTATGAAGCATTGGAATCTCGTGGAATCAGTGTGCTGGCTTTGCATGGTGACTTAGAACAACGTGACCGTGATCAGGTGCTGGTGCGTTTTGCCAACCGCAGTTGTCGTGTGCTGGTGGCAACCGATGTAGCAGCCCGAGGCCTGGACATTAAAGATCTGGCGCTGGTGGTTAACTTTGAGCTGGCCTTTGACCCAGAGGTTCACGTGCACCGTATTGGTCGTACTGGTCGGGCAGGGATGAGTGGTCTGGCGGTTAGCTTGTGTACACCACAAGAGATGTCCCGCGCGCATGCCATTGAAGATTATCTGCAAATAAAACTGAAATGGACCCCGGCGGAACAGGTGAGCCGTAGTGCTAACACGATGCTAGAGCCTGAAATGGTCACGTTATGCATTGATGGTGGGCGCAAAGCAAAAATTCGCCCAGGTGATATTTTGGGTGCTTTAACCGGTGAGGCCGGTCTGACCGCTGCTGACGTCGGTAAGATTGATATGTTCCCAGTCCATGCCTATGTTGCAATCCGTAAAGCCAGTGCCAAACGTGCCTTACAGCAATTACAACAAGGCAAGATTAAAGGCAAAAACTGCAAAGCCCGTTTATTGAAATAATTACACGAAGGGGAGATGACTGTTGCATCCCCCCGACAACTCACACTATACTGTTTATATGTACAGTTACTTGTGGGCGTGAAAGACATGAAAAGGACATACAGCAATGGCCGTTGAAATAAAATTCGTCGTGGTAAGACAGGGTGAGGAAAAAATGACTTTCACAACCAAAAAAGAAGCCGATGCTTACGATAAAATGCTGGATTTGGCTGACAATTTGTCTGAGTGGCTGTCACAGGCTCCCTTAACCCTTGAAGAAGATCAACGCGAGGCGCTGAGTTTCTTCCTGGCAGAAAATAAAGAGGCTTTGGGGCAAATTCTTCGAGGTGCTAACCCTGCGACTCCTGTCGATGGGCAAGCAAAAGTGAAAGCGGAAAAGAATGTACCAGAGAAAAAAAACAAATCTGAAGAAAATCAAGCCGCTTAATTTGCCAACTTTCAGCAGAAAGTGAAAAAGGGATCTAAAATGAATCGTGAAATCACCTTCTTTAGCCGATTTGAGGCGGATATTCTGGCAGATCGTAAGACGATCACCATCCGGGATAGCAGTGAATCCGATTTCCGCCCAGGGGAAACCTTGCGCGTATGTCGCAATGAAGATGGCGTATTCTTCTGCCACATTATGGTCAAATCAGTCACGCCAATCACGCTGGAGGCACTGTCTGACCGTCATGCGGAGCAAGAAAATATGTCATTGGATGAGCTGAAAAAGGTGATTAAGGAGATCTATCCTGGGCTGGAACAGTTTTATGTGATTGAATTTACGCGGTGTTAATTAAACGGCGTTATCATTATTACCCTGCAACGCTGTTCACTCTGTAACCTACCTTTCAATCATCGTTCCTACCATAGGATAGAAATAATAATATTTGGAGGAATGATGAGAAAGACAGGATTAGCCTTGGTATTGATCACTGCATTGGCGGGTATCACCAGTGGTGTACAGGCCCAAGAGCCGCGAGTAGCGAAATTACCTGCTTGCCCCGGTTTAAACCAATCTCAGGTAGCAACGCAGGTTAAGCGAGATTTTCTGCAAAACAGAATTACGCGTTGGGAAGCGGATAAGAAACAATTGGGTACTGATAGCCCAGTGGTTTGGATTAGCGCGGTAGACATTACAGGCCAGGATGATGTCTGGCAGGTTCCAATGACTGTTCGTGGTAACAAGGGTGACAAAACCTACCAAGTGGTACTTGACTGCAAAGCTGGCAGCATTACCTATAATGGCCCTAAATAGGTATACCTCTCATTAGTAATTGACTCAAATAGGTCTGGGTAGAATAACGTCTGCATAAAGTTAATAGCTGCCAAACAGGTGCTGGAGGAAACGTATCTGGTACCTGTTTATCCCCCCTCACGGCGGATACTCTCTCAGGTCTCTTTTATAATCATATTTATCATTTAATTAGCTCCCTTCAGCTAAATTATAAGCATATGCTGGTGCTTGGCATCCACAGGTAATCGTGTCACTCTCGCGTTAACGAACACAGATGGATAACTCAATCAATGACCATACCTCCAAAGGCCGATAAACGCCCTTATCCAATAACTATGCACGGCGATACCCGTGTAGATGACTATTATTGGCTACGTGATGACGAGCGTACTGACGCCGATGTTCTGAACTACTTGCAAGCTGAAAATGATTTCACCAACGCAGTGTTGCAGCCACAACAACCTTTGCGAGAAACCCTGTATCAAGAGATGGTTTCGCGAATTCCGCCACAGGAAGAATCAGTCCCCTATATCCGCAATGGCTATCGCTATCAGACGCGTTTTGAGCCGGGTAATGAATATGCTATTTACGTGCGTCAACCGGTTTGGGCTGATAGCAGTTGGGAAACGTTATTGGATGGCAACCAACGGGCAGCGGACAGTGAGTTTTATACCTTGGGTGGGTTGGATGTTAGCCCAGATAATCATCTATTAGCGGTTGCAGAGGATTTCTTATCGCGTCGCCAATATGATATTCGGGTGAAACATTTGCAAAGTGATGTTTGGCACGAAGAAGTTATCAGCAATACCTCAGGTAGTTTTGAGTGGGCCAATGATTCAAAAACGCTCTATTACGTGCGCAAACATGAAAAAACATTACTGCCTTATCAAGTGTATCGCCATGTAGTAGGAACCGACCCTCAATTGGACCAACTTATTTATCAGGAAACTGACGATACATTTTATGTTGGGCTGGAAAAAACCACATCTGAACGTTTCATTGTTATTAATCTGAGCAGTACCACTACATCTGAAATCTTGTTGCTGGATGCTGATAAGCCTGAATCCGCACCACAGATGTTTGCACCGCGCCGTAAAGACCATGAATACGGGTTGGACCACTATAAGCAACATTTTTATTTACGCTCAAATAAAGATGGCAAGAATTTCGGTTTGTACAAAATAGCCGAAGAAGGTAAGGAACAACGTGATTTTGCCGATGAATCTCAATGGGTGTCATTAATCGCGCCAACAACTGATGTTATGTTGGAGGGCTTCAGCCTATTCCGTGATTGGTTGGTAGTGGAAGAGCGTAGTGAAGGGCTGACGCATTTACGACAGATTCACTGGGCCACTGACGAAGAGAAATACATTACTTTTGATGATCCAACCTATGTTACCTGGTTGGCTTATAACCCCGAGCCAGAAACAGAATTGCTGCGCTATGGCTACTCCTCTATGACTACACCAAGTTCAATGTTTGAACTTAATATGGATACAGGTACGCGCCAGCTACTGAAACAGCAAGAAGTGAAGAATTTCACCCCGGAAAAGTATCGCAGCGAGCGGATATGGGTCACTGCAACCGACGGCGTAAAAGTGCCGGTTTCATTGGTTTATCACCAAGATCACTTTGTTTCAGGTAGTAATCCACTGTTGGTTTATGGCTATGGCTCATATGGCAGCAGTATGGATCCCGCATTCAGTGGTAGCCGATTAAGCCTATTGGATCGTGGTTTTGTCTTCGCTCTGGCTCATATTCGGGGCGGCGGAGAATTGGGACAGCAGTGGTATGAAGACGGTAAATTGCTCAGCAAGTTAAATACTTTCAACGATTTTATCGATGTTACCAAAGCATTGATAACTGAGGGTTATGGTGATGCTAACCGTGTATTTGCCATGGGAGGCAGTGCTGGTGGCTTGTTGATGGGGACGGTCATCAATCAGGAACCCGGGTTATATAAAGGCGTAGTGGCACAGGTGCCGTTTGTTGATGTGGTAACCACCATGTTGGATGAATCGATTCCTCTCACCACTGGCGAGTATGATGAATGGGGCAACCCGAACGATAAGGCGTATTACGACTATATTAAGCAATACAGTCCTTATGATCAGGTAAAGGCTCAGGATTATCCGCACATGCTGGTGACTACCGGCTTACATGATTCACAGGTTCAATACTGGGAACCGGCAAAGTGGGTCGCCAAGCTGCGTGAAATGAAAACGGATGACCACCAATTATTGCTCTACACCGATATGGATTCAGGTCATGGCGGTAAATCAGGCCGTTTCAAAGCGTATGAAGACATCGCTTTGGAATATGCATTCATACTGGCTTTGGCTTAATCTAGTCAGGAATATTACGTCAGGTAATAGGTCAGGGTATGGCGCATATCTGGCGTAAGGTCAGTTATTGAAGCTAACATCCAACGCAGATAGTCCGGGTCTTGCCGGGCTATCTGTTCAATGCTTTTGCCCCGGTATTTCCCAAATTTAAATGTCTGTAATAACAGCGGCTGCTGTGTTATCTCGGCCATTTGTTCGGCGTTCCAACCAGAGTCTTGCATAATGCGCTGTAATAGCGCCGCAGTGACATAGCAGTCGTATAAAGCACGATGCGGGTATAGATTATCCGGTACTGAAACATTCAGTCGCAAAGCGTAACGCAGATATTGATTACTGTGCTTAATGTCAGGATAGAGCATTCGTGCCAGCTTAAGCGTACAAATCCATTGGCCGCCCATCTCCGGTAATACCCCACGATCAAAAGGCGCATTATGGGCAACATAATATGGGCTGCCTTGATATCTTCTAATCGCCACCGCAATTCGTGGTTTGCCTTCTACCATTTCTTCAGTGATATGGTGGATTACCATCGCATCAATGCTGATTGGTCGGTCTGGACTAATCAGATCACTCATAGGGTTAGCCAATGCTCCATCAACTAAATCAATAGAAGCAACCTCAACAATCCCACCGGCTAAACCACAGGTTTCGGTATCGATAACACGAAAATACATTTCTATCCCCCACCGACTATTGCTAAATAATAGCAACAAAAAACCCGCCTAATATGGCGGGTTGACTGACGAGACGAAAAGCCCGTTTATTCTGCGCTGGTAGAAGATGACTTCTTAGCGCGTTTCTCCGCTTTTTTCTCAGCTGGAGTTTTTAGTGGCTTTTTCTTCGCGTTCTTTTTGCTGTCCATTCCCTTACTCATGGCTTGCCTCTCTTTACCTTCGGTTAGGTTGGTACGCCCACCTATTAACCACCTTATGAGGGTAAGTTGCAA
Source organism: Yersinia sp. 2553 StPb PI (assembly GCF_052217105.1). NCBI lineage: Bacteria > Pseudomonadati > Pseudomonadota > Gammaproteobacteria > Enterobacterales > Yersiniaceae > Yersinia > Yersinia sp. 2553 StPb PI. The sequence goes on from NZ_JAZGPX010000002.1 coordinate 1,069,945, forward strand.
GGAGATAAAGCATCAATGCAATTAATCTATTGTTTAACAACAGTATTATTAAATCTTAATTTATCTTGTTACCGTTTAAATCGTGTTATCCCGAGGATATAACTGCGCAGAATGCATTGAGATATGGCGTAATTATCGCCAGTTGGAGGAATTAATTGGCTGATTGGCGTAAATGTGATGTTTTATCGTTGACCCTGCGTGCTGTATAGGCTTTGATAACTTTAATGTCTAATAACAAACATGGAAAAATAATGGAACAATTACGTGGGCTTTATCCAGCGTATGAACCCTACGACAGTGGTTTATTAGACACCGGCGATGGGCATCAGATTTATTGGGAACTCTGTGGCAACCCAGAAGGTAAACCAGCTGTATTTATACATGGTGGACCGGGAGGGGGTATTGCACCTTATCACCGGCAACTTTTTAACCCTAAAAAATATAAAGTGCTGCTGTTTGATCAACGTGGATGTGGTCGTTCAAAACCCCACGCCAGTCTGGACAATAATACAACCTGGCATTTGGTCGATGATATCGAACGGCTACGCAAAATGGCGGATGTAGATAAGTGGCTGATCTTTGGTGGTTCATGGGGCTCAACACTCGCATTGGCTTATGGTGAAACACACCCCGAACGGGTCAGTGAGATGGTTCTGCGTGGAATTTTCACACTACGCAAAAAAGAGTTGAATTGCTACTACCAGGATGGGGCCTCTCGTTTTTTCCCAGATAAATGGCAACGTATACTTTCCATTTTATCGCCAGAAGAACGGAGTGATATTACTGCTGCTTACCGTAAGCGGCTGACATCACCTGACAAGGCGGTACAACTGGAGGCTGCCAAAATTTGGAGTTTATGGGAAGGTGAAACTGTTACATTATTACCGACCAAAAGCTCTGCTTCCTTTGGCGAAGATGATTTTGCTCTGGCCTTTGCCCGTATTGAAAATCACTATTTTACCCATCTAGGTTTTTTAGACAGTGATAACCAATTGTTGGATAACGTGACACGTATTCGTCATATTCCAGCAGTTATTATTCATGGTCGATATGATATGGCGTGCCAGCCACAGAATGCCTGGGATTTAGCACAAGCCTGGCCAGAGGCTGAATTGCATATTGTCGAAGGTGCGGGGCATTCCTTTGATGAGCCAGGAATTCTGCACCAGTTGATTCTGGCTACAGATAGATTTGCGCGTAAGTCATAATTGTCTTATTCGGTCCACTCCCGCAACTTGATACCTGCGGGAGTTTTTAGTCGCTTACTTTATCTTGGGCTCATACGGTAAGCGTGAGAATTTAATTGATTCAGCACGGTAGTGAGCTAAGCGTTGTAAAAAATACTCACGCAGTTCTTCCGGCTGTTCCCGGGCGATCATTTCAGCAATCACTGGCATATTGTAACGCTCTTTAAACGCCACACCTGAAGCGGCTAAATCAACATTCATTTTTGCCGTTTCTTCGTCAGAAAGCTCCGTCAGATTATATCCCATCGTTTTCTCCTTCTTAGGCTGTGGGGGTATGGCGCAAAAGGTAATGCAGGTAACGTGGATTGGCAAGTAGCGGATGTGACCAAACCATCACATTAATCGGTTATCTGTATTGGGATAATATTAATACCCACTGTAATTAATTATTATTTTAAGGTGAAAATCAAATAATAATCATTCCTTTTAGTATTTTGCCGGTAATGTGAATGATTCTTATAATAATTACGGTAATTTGTGGTATTTACTATTTTATGATTTAAATCAAGTGGTTGAGTTGTCTTTATCTTTTTAATGTTTTTATTGTAAATGGGGTGTTCTTATTTTGTATTTATCTTGGCATAATACGAAAAATAATCATCGCTTACCTGCATTATAAAAATAAGGGAATTATTATGTTGAAAACAGAAATGGCAAAAAAGCTCAATGAGCAGCTTAATCTGGAGTTTTACTCTGCGAATCTTTACCTGCAAATGAGTGCCTGGTGCAGCGATAAAGGTTTTGAAGGTGCTGCGGCATTTTTAAAAGAGCATTCTCAAGAAGAGATGCAGCACATGCAGCGTTTGTTCGAATATCTCAGCGGGACAGGCTCTATGCCGGTTTTGGGTACGATCAGCGCCCCACCAATTGATTTTGCTTCTCTGGCTGATGTATTCAAGCAGACTTACGAGCATGAGCAGCTTATTACTACTCAAATTAATGAACTCGCTCATGCAGCAATGGAAAACCACGATTATTCCACGTTCAATTTCCTGCAATGGTATGTGGCTGAGCAGCATGAAGAAGAAAAACTGTTCAAATCCATTCTTGATAAACTGGCCTTGGTGGGTAACAGCGGTAATTCATTGTTCTTCGTTGATAAAGATCTGAAAACAATGGCGGCCCAAAGCCACGTTCAAGCTTAATCTGTATTGTTAGAGTGATTGACGCAGTTTTTGATTCTCGATCAACAGAATCAGGAACTGCGATTTTCGTTTTTCCCCGCTAACTTAGCTACACAACTCCCTCCATCTTATTGTTTTCGTGCTAATTGCATATTGTTTAGCTATGGTTTCTCGACTTGCTATATTCAAATCGTTATCATTTGCAATAACGACAAGGCAGTGAGTTGAATTGCTGCCCAATTATTGGTGATATTTCAATCACCACTCAGAATTTGGCGTTTTGTTTTGTGTGCTATCTCACAGGTAGTGCAATTGACTGGAAGTGATAGGGGTTCGCGCTGCCAATATAGGATATGGTTGGTAGCAGATTGATTCTTTTCCCCATTGATTAAGGGATACTATGTTTATTCGCAAAGTCCGTTCTTCTTGCCGCATGCTTTCGGCGCTTATTGTGTTGTTTGTTGGGCTATCTAGCCAGCAAGCTCTGGCTCACGCACACCTGAAAATAGAGTCGCCAGCTGCCGATACCACTATCGGTTCAGCACCAGAAGCAGTGACGCTGGGTTTCTCTGAAGGTATTGAACTCAATTTCAGTGGTGTGAAAGTTACCGGCCCTGATAACAATGTAGTGAAAACTGGTGCGTTAAAATTGGATCCGGTGAATAACACACAGTTGATTTTGCCTATTGATCATGCATTAACAGCAGGGAAATATAATGTTTCATGGCACGTGGTGTCTGTCGATGGTCATAAAACCAAAGGCACATACAGCTTCACTGTGAAATAATATGTCTCTGGCGGCTCTATTCGTTCTGTGTCGCTTCTTGCATTTTCTGGCGGTGATGCTGATGTTTGGCATCAGTATATTCACCGCTGTATTAGCACCAGATCGATTCTCTTCAATACTCAAAACCCGTCTGTCACCTCTACTTATCTTCAGTACTTTTCTGGGGCTTATCTCTGCCGTGGGGCTTTTAGCCGTTCAGGCTGGAATGATGGGTGATGGTTGGGCTGATACTTATCGATTGACCGTTTGGTGGTCGGTATTTGGTACACGCTTCGGCCAGGTGTGGCAATGGCATATGGGTTTATCCATTTTGATTATGTGGATAGTGTTGCTGGGTTCAACTCGTAGCAACTATCGACTGATAGCGGGCTGCTCAACGCTGTTACTCGCGAGTCTTGCTTTTACCGGGCATGCGGCGATGCATGCTGGAGTCGTGGGATGGATTCACCAAACTAATCAAATCATACATCTGCTCAGTGCGGGTTACTGGCTGGGTTGCTTGCCAGCGCTGCTGATTTGCCTCGTTTATACCCGCAATAATGATGTCAAACGTGAAGCCATCACTACGTTGATTCGATTCTCAAGCTGGGGACATCTGGCCGTAGCATTGGTACTGGCGAGTGGTGTTATTAACAGCATCATTATACTGGGCGATACCGCGCTGACGCTGACATCTACTTATCAGATACTTCTGCTCTGCAAAGTGATATTGGTGATGTTTATGATTATTGTTGCACTGATTAATCGTTATCTCATCGTTCCATTGCTTAAGCAATTACCCGCTAAAGCTCACTATTGGCTAGTGGTAAATAGTTGTGTGGAAATTATCCTCGGTGTAGCGGTATTACTCTTAGTCAGTGTTTTTGCCACTATGGCACCGGTATAGGGTAAAGCTATAAGTAACAGATATTGCTACTGAGCTTGCATTGGAGCCTTTGGATGCGAGAAAATCTAAGCAATCAATTAATTGAGGATAATTAAGATGAAAGGTTTTGTGCTGACGTTATCGTTGCTGATGCTATCAATTAACGCTATTGCTGCTGGAAAGATAGTGACGGTCAGTAAATTTGAATTTGGTAAGCAATGGGCATTTACCCGAGAAGAAGTGATGCTGGAATGCCGCCCAGGTAATGCTTTATTTGTGATTAACCCGAGTACGTTAGCGCAATATCCCCTCAATGATATTGCTACCGAGCAGATGAAATCTGGCCTTGTATTAGCGAAGCCGTTAGATATTTTGTTGTTAGATGACAGTAACAACCCTGGGCAGAAGATGAGCTTGGCGCCTTTCCAGCAGCGTGCAATGTCATTGTGTCAAAATTAAACCTGAAATTGTGAGACTCACCAATATTAACCCGTATTTTTCAAATGATTACTATTACTAGTAATAGGTTTGAGTTTTCGCCATTCAGATTAGTTTACAACCGTAATTAATTAGTTCTATTGCCAAGTTGGCGAAACACATGTACTCGACTACGCTTAAGGAGTACGGCTGAATAAGCCTACGTTAATGCCAACTTTTAGCGCACGGCTCTCTCCCAAGAGCCATTTCCCTAGACCGAATATAGGAATCGTATTCGGTCTCTTTTTAATGTGTTGATTTTGTTGATGTTTTTTCCTCTCTCCCGAAATCCCCCGAAATTTCCCCGAAATCCTATACTCGGCCTAAATTTCTACCCACTCATTTTTACGCGAATCCAGGTATACATTCGTCATTTTCATCGATTTGTGACCGAGCAATTTCTGTGCAAATTCCTTACCGTACTCAGCTTCATAAAGTCTCGATGCCAGGCTGCGGATCTCGTGAAAGCTGGGAGGGGATATGTCATAAACCAGATCCGTTGCTTTCAATGCTTTAACAAATGCTTTGGTGAGTGAGTCCGCATTTAATGCACCGGGCTCCCGGCCTGATTTTCTACTGGACGAGCAAATGAGATATTCGCTCTTATTGTTATTCAGGCACTTTTCTACAACGTCACCGACGGAGGTATTCATTATTTCCAACCGAAGTGATAGTGATATAGCTATCTGCATTTTAGTTTTACTTTGGACTATCCAAAGCTTGCCATCATGCACATCGCTTCTTTTTAATTGCCGCACATCGTCACGGCGTTGGCCGGTAATTAGCGCCAATGCTAGGCTGAGTTGAACCCAGTTCTGCTGTTGGCCGGCTGCCTCGTAAATCTTGCAAAAGGCAGCATAGTCGAGCCGTTCCCGCTTAACTTTTGGTGACGGCGTGCGTGTTGCTTCCACTGGGTTGGTGCTAATTAAACCATCAGCTATTGCTTCGCGAAAAACATCAGATAAAACAGAACGTAGATTTACCGCCATCGAACTTTTACCATTATCGACATAGGCATTAATAAAATCAGCGATATGCTTGGTGGTAATAGCCTCGATCGGTTTATCTCCAAATTCTTGGTTAATATATCCGATTTGCAGGACTCTCATTTTCATGGTGTTCTCAGCCAGTTCTCTACGCTTTAATAGCTCTGAATAGCGCTTTAGCCAACTTGCTACGGTATTAACTTCAGCTTTAGCCGCAGGAGTTGGGGTAGGGGCTTGTAATCGTTCAAGCAGGGCAACTGGCTGAAAATTGGATTCAATATAATTATTGGCCTGAATAGCCTGAGATATGGCATCTCTACGGGCAATTTGCCCGAGGGTTATTTCCTCCCCAGTAATAGGGTTACGCCAGTAAAATGATTTGCGCGAGCGGCGATAGGTAAGGTTCCGAGGTAAATTGGCATCATATCTTTGCGGCCTTGATGCCATGATTAATTCTCTCTATTAATGGTGAGTTAACATCGGGTGATGCTTTTATTATTTTTTTAGCTAAGCGATAGCTTTTAGGTTGAATATAAATAGCACCTGGCTGTACACGATATTCCCGCCCATGTTTTTCAGGGGCAGGGTAAATATTGCCGCCTCGCGCCCAGCGCTGGAGTGTCTGGGGGGTTGGTTGCTTGCTGCGGTAGGTTTCTTCCGCCCATTCTTCTAATGTCAGTAGTTTGGTCATTGGTCTTTCCTCAGTAGGAAAGGGCGCAAAGATGTTACGCCCTATTATGGTCGTTTGGTCTGGGGTGGTAAGGGGCTATGTTTTAGTGATACTGCTATCGAATGCTACGGTCGGATATGGTTAAACCTCCCGAGTTAACCGGTTGATAATGTCTCTTTTGGAGGGAATGCGAAGCTGGTAGGCCAATTGCCATGCTTTGCGCTGATTCTGAGTTTTATGTTCCAACATTTTGCGGATAGTGGTCACCGGGATACCGGTGCTGCTGGCAATCAAGTTTTCATTGTGGCCAGCGCGGTGAAACTGATAGATAGCCAGCAAAACTTCCAGTGAGTAGCGCTTACGAATACCTATATCGACCGTATTCACCTGAGATAAGCCGGGCCATCGCTCATCATTGGGATAAATCGGCTTCGGTATTGGCTGGTAGGGGTTACCGCTGCGGATTTCAGCGCGACAGCGCATTAGCCAGATGATACGAGCGGTATAGTCCCCCCGGTCATCTTCTTTAAAGTAGCTGCCGGTACTCTGGTTCAGTTCCTCATCCATCATGCGGCTTCCTTCTGTTTCTGCTCTAATTCCCACTCTTTTACGATTCTGGTGCATTGAGCGTGTACCTGGCGGGCAGTTGCTATCCCGAAGCCTTTGACGGCGTGAACGCTGGGTAACCGCTGGGGTCAGGCCATCCGGCCAGTTCTGTTTGAAATCCTCAACCATGGGATAGACGGGTAATGCCCACTCATTGACCGAGACGATCAGGCCAATGCCGCTGGTGGAGCGAATTTCAATATGCCAGTCAATATCGTTAATGAGCTGCATATCGTAATCACCTGAGCGCAGTTTCAGTCCCCACTGGAAGGTATAAAAGTAAAACTCAATACCATCATTGCCACGATAGTAGGTTGGCTCGACGTCACCATCCATACGCTGGATCCGGTTGGTGAGGTCAGAAACGGCATTATTCAATTGGTCATTAACATTGACCATGACAGCCAGTTTGCTGGTTTTTTCTGCCACCTCTTTTTTGTATCGCCGGATCTCTGTTAGTTGCTGGTTTAACAGCGTGCGCTTGCTCTCCAAATCATCTTTGAGGCGAACGATCTGGATTTTCATTTTTTCAGGATTCAGTGACTTCAACCGATTCACCTCAGTAGCCAACACGCGTTGGCCTGAAAGTGAAAGATTGTATTTGGCTGAAATACTGTCTCGCTGCGCATTAGCTTCAGCGACTAACAGGTCTGCATTTTCTATGCGTTCCTGCACTTGTGTTAACGCCAAGGATTTCGTGGTTAGGTCGTTTTCAGTTTTTTCTAAACGGTCGAATAAAAGGTTGTACTCGTCAGTCTCGATGTTGAGTTGTTCAATACATAGGGACTGTGCTTGGTTGAGTAAAACAGTCGCGCTCTCTATAGAGCGCTGTGCGGTGCCGGTAGTCTGCTCGATGGCAAGGTCTAACTGCGCCCGAACTGGACGCAGGGATGACTCCAGCACACTGGCAGTTGTGGCCTGTGTGGTCATGATGGGTTACCTGTGGAATGCCTGCCGTGGCAGGTTATGAAAGGTTATTGCGTGATAGAGAAATAGCGGATCCGGCCAGCTTTTACCGCGTTGTACAGGCGGTTAACTGTTTCAGTAGTAAGCTCAATTCCTGCCGCTACTAAATCAGCATCAATTTGGGCAATCCAATTAGCTGGCTTGTCTGTTAGTTGCGTATTTACCGATCCGCCCAGTTGCTTAGGAAAGTTAAGCGATCCCGCAGGGTGTAACGACTGATGGACTGTTGTATCCGTACTTGCGGCGACTGTTTCTGTAGTGGCCACTGGCACTGACTGTTGTTGTTTTTTCAATTCATCAAGCCGCAATGCTTCCTGCTGTCTGTGCTGTTCCTCAATTTGTTTTTGCCTGGTAATGCGTTGATCAATCATCAGCGCCAGATGTTCGTGCTCAAGGGCAATTATTTGGTTGATGTCAGCGAACAGATTTTTATAAGCCGGTTCAATATCAGCAAATAGCACTAAGTTAGACTGATATTTCTCACCTAATTGGTTAGCAGCTATCTTGGCGCGGGCCAGTTCATCGTTGGCTGCACTCTGCAAAGAGGTGAGGGTTTTCTTGCCTTTGATAGCAGTGGCAAAATCAGCCGGGATAGTAGGTAGAGTGACAATAGCCAACTGTTTATTGATACCGGCAATGTGCTCAGCAAGAGCGGGTTTACCTTATTCAGTATTTCAAGGCGAATAGCTTCTTTGCGCAACTTAACGAGTTTTGACAGGTCTAGCCGTTTGTTTCGCATTTCATCGCGCAAGGTATCAATGGTGCGGAAAAGTAGATCAATCTGCTCAGTCTTAGACAGTGCCTGCTGCTTAATCAGATCCAGCTCTTTCTCTGCTTTTTCACAGAACTTAACGGTTTCTTCTGCGTCAGCGAAGTCCTGATCGGTCACCAGATTAGTGTTGATGGATTGAATAAAGGCCAACGCTTGATTCTGGTAAACAGTCAGGTTTGATTCTTTTACCGCGCCCTCTATCTCCACCAATAGGGCAGGGAGGCGCATTAAGGCTTTACCTTGCGGTATGTCTTTTATCTCAGGGGCTGTGTAACCGTTCAAATCCTGTTCAAATTGCTGCCAACCCGCCATCAAAACTTCACGGCGACCAGGTACCGGTAAATACTCCATCCACACAAAGTTATCCTCAGTGCCATTTGATACCACAAAAATGACCTTTTCGGACTCACTCACTAAAAGCTGCTGTTCTAACTGCCAGTAATACTCTGGCGGCAAGTCTTTATTTTTCACCGCCAGCGCCAGTGTGGCATTCCACATTTTGTGTTCAAACAACACATCTTCCATCATGGTCATGCCATCAAAGGAAGCCAACAAATAGCCATCATCATCGATGGCGGTTGCTGGGAATAATTCGGTACAGATCATGGATTCTACGATGACCCGCGCTGTGGCTTCTTGCGCGTGGCCTTTATCGAACAAGTTGGTTTGTACCCAATCGCTGATTTCCCGTTCCGAGCCGGTGGCCTTCATATTCAGCAATTCATCGCGGCGCATTTTACTGGAGGCTGCCATCATTACTGGGGCTTCGCTGGCAGTGAAATGGCGACTGCGTAAGGCGTGCCATTCTGGCGTGCCTTGCTGGACATTAATGATTTGTATCTTCTGCCTCCAGATGTTCGATAGTTTTGATTTGTGCCGAGGTGAGGGTGTATTTGCTTTCGATGGTGTTGATGATTTGCGCGGCGGTTTTCTTGCCCTTGTTGATCAGTGTTGTCCAGTCAGCAAGTGCGCGTTGAAATTGTTCCGCGCTGTATTCTGGTAGTGCCTGCGGCTGGCTTGGTTGCTGGCTGCCTTGGCTGTGTTCTTTACCTTCATTCACATCAAGACTTTTACCTTCCATTTCCTCTGCTGTTGGCTGCTGACCAATTTCCGGCCAACCTTTACGCAGTGCCTGCGCTTCGGCGCACTTGGCTAATTGCCCATAAGGCCGCTTTTTCCACATGGCATTGGGTGCTTGGGTATCGCGGCCAGCGGTCGCATAGTTCTCCAGCCAATATTCCTTCGCACTGAACTCCACGATAGTGCCGTTAGGCATGAGTTTGCTCAGGGTGTATTTGCACCACTGAGGGAAAGTAATTTCTACTCCGTTAAAAACTTGTGTGAGGTCAGGGCCAAATTCGGGTTCCTGTGCACCGGCATAGTTACCAGAGCGGTCTGCCTGTATGCGATAGAGCCCAACACCGGGCATCACCACATCACGCATTTCATATTTACCACTTACCGCATCTTTCACGCTCATAGGAACTAAATGAACGGGTTTCATCAGTGGATCGGCTTTGTTGAATAATTCGGATTTAGATAAAAGCGCCTCTCGTCACTGACTTCCTCAGGCAATCCGCACACTTTCTGGCATCCCTGCACGCGTCATTTTGTTTAAGGCACGGATCATGGCCATAGTTTCTCCAACCTGCGCATCGTAATCCCTCAACGTAAGATGCCCACCAAACAGCTGTTTTACGCGGTACATCGCCGTTTCGGCCACTGAACGCCGGTTATAAGCCGTGTGCCATTTCCAGTACGCATTGCTCCCAGTAAGCCGTTGCCTCGCCACCGCCTGATTTCTGTCGGCATACTCCACCGGCCAGTAGCCGGCGCGCGTTCGCGGCGGGATAAGCGCCTTAATTTTCTTGCGCCGCAACTCGTCGTGGCACCGCTTTGTGTCATAAGCCCCGTCGGCACAGGCAGCCCTGATTTTCCTGTGCGTCTGACGGATAAGCCCCGGGAATGCCTCTGCATCAGTCACGTTGTTTAGGGACAGGTCAGCGCAGATAATCTCATGCGTATCAGCATCCACCGCCAGGTGCAGTTTCCGCCAGACGCGGCGCTTTTCCTGGCCGTGTTTTTTCACCTTCCACTCACCCTCACCGAAGACTTTTAAGCCGGTGGAATCGATAACCAGATGGGCAATTTCACCGCGTGTTGGGTTTTTGAAAGGGATGCTGACGGATTTAGCCCGCCTGCTGACGCAGGAATAATCCGGGCAACGGAGCGGGAGCTTCATTAGGGTAAAGATGGAGTCAATGAATCCCTGCGCAGCGCGAAGTGTGAGGCGAAAAACGCGTTTGAGCATCAGAACGGTTGAAATGGCCAGCTCAGAATAACGTTGCGGACGACCGCGTAAAGACGTGTTGGGCTCGTCATACCATGCCTGAATGGCCGACTCATCAAGCCAGAATGTCAGTGAGCCCCGATTGACAAGCGCCTTGTTGTAGGTGGCCCAGTTGGTGATTTTGAACTTTTGTTTTGCCACGTGATATCGCTGCAGGATCAGGAGTGTGGTGATCTGATCCTAACTACGGCCAAAAGTTCGATTTATTCAACAACGCCTGGGGGAGGCACAAAAGAGTGTTTATGATATTGATATGAAGAAGCTTATATATCATTAAGGTTTTTAGGGGGGGGGCGAAATATCGTATTTTTATTTGCGTTTTCAATGTGAAGCAAAACTAAAGATCACCATGTGTATGGTGGATCACTATGAACAGATTACCTGAAATGTACCTCCGCAGCATCCCTTCCTGTTCAGAGTTGATGTGGTCTGTGTGACATCGGCGATATTGAAATTGGAAAACTTATGAGATAAGTGACTGCCATACTGGAAGAAGTTCGGGTGAAGCAGTCTCATTTTGAACTGGTTGATTTAACGGTGTTGTGCTAAACATACATCACTATGGCCCATACGCGAGTATGGGCTTGTCGCATACATGCAGTAATGTATTAAATACATACTATTTGGATAAGTTTTTTCTGATTTTATGAACCAATACTGTGTTTCTTGGAGCATTTAAAGTTAGTGATTCTAAATCACTAAGGATTTTATTGTTAAATATATCTGAATTATTACAGGTGGCTTTTAATAATTTAAAAAACCAGGGAAGGAATGCGATATAACCAGCCCCTGAGAGACCTTTGTACTCCATAACAGCCCCTACAACGACTGGGGCTAAGCCAGATAAGTCTAACACAGATAAATTTTTCTTCCTTTGCTCAATTGCTTTTATATCTTTATTTAAAGAATATATTTTAAAACTTAATTCTTCTGGTGTCAGATTGGCATATTCTTTTAATATTCCTGGAATCATGCGCCTGTTGTATTTACTTAAAATATCATCTAACTCAAGAACATTCATGTCGTTATTAATTGTAAGGATGTTTGACAGTAAAGTATTTATCTCAACTTCTCGGAGTTCATTTTGTGATTGCTTAACTCCACTATATATTCCATTAAGTATTTTACAGGCATTTACCTCAGAATAATCTACGTGTTCAAAGGGGAAGTGATGTGCTCCTAATCCCATTGAAAACTCAAGTGACATTGCACTTGACGTTAACTCAATATCATAATCACGACCACGTGATTTATATATTTGTGCCGCAAAACCCGCCCCACAAAATTGACTAACACCCAGAGCCCCCCTTTGGTTTATTCCATGCTCAAGAAATGCTATATTTTTAGATAAGGATTCTGCTAATATTTTTAGTGAATTACTTTTTGAGTTGTAACATTCTTTTAATATCTTATATTGAGTGTTACTATCAAAAGAAAATCCAAAAAATCCTGTTTTCTCTCGAATTCCTAATAATGAGGCGGCAGCTAATCTTCTGGAAAATAAAACACATTCTGGATCAACAGATAGAACATCCGCCAAGAATGTTGAATCATAGCGTTGGAGATTTTGGAATGCGACGAATTTTATACGTCCACGTCTAACTAACTCTAATAGTTCAATTCTGTTGATTTTAAAAATATCATGAAAATTATTAGTATTAGATGTATCTATTAATGGAATTGCAATGATCACAGTATCATATAGTGAAATATATTCTCTTATATTATTTCGAGGGAAAACGCTAGCATCTACAAAACATCTATTTTGACTGTTTTTAAATGAATCGCTAAGGCATTCATCTCTGGTGAAATTTATATCTGAAAATACATTTACTCTTTTCTCAACCCAGAAATCTTGATCTTCTTCATATTTTTCTAAAATTTCTTTAGGTTGATTATTTTTAAGGTATCGACCTGCAACCAGTGTAAGATTTACCTGTGTGTTCATTTTATTTTTTTGATGTTTGTAATCAGGTAGTTCATGATCTGTTTTAATAATATAATTGTATCCATAGAAACCCAAACTTTCGCATATTAAAATAATTTCATCAGTTTCATTTTGAGTTAGGTTTTTATTAAAGGTAAAAGTAAAGGTGTTGTTGGACCACTTCATGTCCACATGAAAAGGATGGAATTCAGGTGGTATAGCTATACTTATATTATTATTGAAATCGGAAGGATTAAACGGCTGTCCAAATAAATTTACTTTTTCGTAGGTATTTCTTAGATCTATCCTTATGAAATCATCTTTTATTTCATCCGTGAAGATTGGTCCTGGAACACCTATGGTTTTAAAATTATAGTTATAATTTTCTTGTATTTCATTTAATGTTAAATTACATCCTTCGCAATCCTTTATTACAGCATAAATAGTTTCCTCGTCATGAAACAAACCAAAATGATTTAATTTATAATTTTGAATTATGAAAGCTTCATAGTTACTTTTCAAAACTTCAATCAAAGATGGTGATGATTTTAAATATGAGATTTTCATAACAAGTAGTCCTATGTTTTTGCTGAATTTAGTGATTTTAAACTCAAATGCGACGAAGCGGAATAGTCACGTGTTCACTACCTCGTTTTTTCATTGTTCTACTACTACATTAAGTTATTTGTGAAAAATTTCACATGTAGGAATGATTAAAAGCTCTTGTTTTAGTCAGATATTTACTCAGCATTTCCATGAATCTGCTCAATGTATCGCCCGCGTCCATCCTCATTATCCAGACCCGCTGGTATTAATGCCAGCGCTTCATTCTGACTCAGTTCCTGTTTTTCGTAATACTGGATCGCGTTCTGTGCCCAGGCATAGCACAGGGAGTGGGAGCATATTCCCTCACCAGTCGAGCATCGCGGATGTGGTTATGTAAGTATCCCAAATAATCGTTTCATACGCTTCTAGAAGACTTCCGACATAAGGATTAGGTTACCTAAGAGCGAACTTCCGCTACTCGCTCATAGCGAACCTTATGACCTTGCTTTTTGTCTGCTCTGTGCCAGGAGCGGACCTTATAAACATTGGCGCTGACAGTAAAGCGGTACAGAGTCGGTACGATGAACTGATTTTATGCTAAATATGAGTGGTTGGAACACTATAACGGGATGAAGTGGTAAATGACTGGCTTAATATTCGTTTAAAGTTTTCCCCGTCTGAGTCGATAAAAGTGGGATCAACAAAAACGCAAGGTGATGCTCATGTATGGAAAACTGGCCATTACGGGAATAATGGTAACGTTGTTGAGTGGATGTACGGCGGGGTTTAGGCCTTCGTTGGAAGACTATAAAGGTTCAGATGCAGCCCGGATTCGTGCTGCATCTGATGGCAATACAGCTCTTCAATTTTACGAAAAACAGGCAAGTGGTTGTTATAAAAAAGTTCTAGAACGCCGGATTACTGCTGGTTTGGCTATTATCGGTATTCCTGTCACAGGAAATAAAAAAATCGGAATGCCAGAGTCATCTAATAACAAGGGCATTTTCATAAATGAATTTACTATCAAGCCGGGGCAACTGGTGACGGTAATTCATTATTGGACCCAGGCTGGGTACTATCAAAATACAGTACAGTCTACCTCCGAGAGATTCATTCCTCAGCCAAATCATGATTACGATATCGTCGTTACTGGCTCGGAATTTTCCGGAGATAGCGTATCGGTAAAAGATCTGGATTCAAACGCTAAGATAGTGGGATGGGAAGGCGAGTACTGCCCCTCTGGTATGTTAGATTGATTGCATGACGCAAGTCACTGTCTGTACGAAAATAATCTGGTCCAGCCCACCCAGGAGTGGGCTTTTTCATACGGGCAGTGAACGAACAAAAAGGGAAAGAATGTGCGTGCAGAAATGAAGGAAAAAATCATCAGGACGTGTGAGGCTAAAATCGCGGCCAAGGGCGGTAACGTAGGTCTATCTTTCTATGCTTTTTTTGCTAATAAAAATGAGGATCCGGAACTACTCATGGAGGTTGCGCATTGGTGGATTATGGAGATGAAGCTGGATCACTTTGAAAAGGCTGAAAAGATAAAATCCCTCGTTCTAGCCATATAGCTGGACATTCAGACTACGTAGCTTTTGGACCTACAGAGGGGCATCATTCGGATATGATGGTTGTAATGGTCTAATCATTTCGGACACTTTGTTAGAGATATAATGAGCAACGCTAACGAGGTGAAAATGCGAAGAAAAACGTTTACCCATGAGTTCAAGCAGGAATGTGTCAATTTGGTTCTGCAGCATAAGTACCCGGTGACCCAGGCTGCTGAAACGATGAATATAGGCCTTTCAACATTACAACGCTGGTTACGCCAATATCGCGGAGAAGTGAGGGGAGATACTCCCATCGCCACCGCGATCACGTCTGAACAACGACGAATACAGGAACTTGAAAAGCAGGTACGTCAGTTGCAAAGCGACAATGACCTGTTAAAAAAGGCTTCAGCCTTCTTCGCCATGGAAATGAACAACGACAAAAAGTCGCGGTGAAGCTGAAGAAGGCCGGGGCAAACATCCAGCAAGTATGTCGATGCCTGTCGCTCACGCGCAGTGTATTTTACGCCCGAAGCCGGCGGCCAGCCCTCAGAGCAAATGTTCTGATGCTTCATGCGGCGGCTAAGCATGTTCATGCTGAAATGGATGCGACGTATGGCAGTCGGCGCATGTGTATTGAGCTGCGTGAACAGGGTTTTAACGTTGGCCGATACCGTGTCCGTCAGATAATGAAGACCCTGATGCTGGTTGCGAAGCGTCCCGGACGTCATCGCTATCCACGTGGTGGTAAACCGGCTGTAGTGGCGGCTAATCTGTTGAATCGACAGTTTAATCCAGAGACATTAAATACCTGGTGGTCAGGTGATATCACCTATCTTCGTACCGCTCAGGGCTGGTTATATCTGGCTATTGTCATGGACTTATGTTCAAGAAAAATAGTGAGTTGGGCCTTCTCGGACAAACCGGACAGCGCCCTGACTATCCGGGCATTACGACTGGCGGTTAATAAACGACGGCCAACAGGCCCAGTCGTATTCCATAGCGATCAAGGTGCTCAGTATACTAGCGCCCAGTTCCAGTCCTGCCAGCAGGAACTTGATGTGACGGGCAGTATGAGCCGCAAGGGTAACTGTTTGGATAATGCCGTTACGGAGAGGTTCTTCCGCAGCCTGAAAGCAGAGAGAGTTAACTACCGTCGCTATGAAACCCGAAGTCAGGGCATTGCGGACGTTATCGATTATATCGACAGTTTTTATAATCTGAAGCGTCGGCATTACCGGCTGGGCAATATATCGCCGAATGAATATGAACGCCGATTACAACAATGTGCCTAAATCCGTGTCCGGTTTTAGTTGACCATTACAGGTTAACCGATTTGATATCTGGTCAACTGAACTCAAGATGCCTTGTAGTTCTTCTCTTCATGATCCTATGGCACCCTTCATGCAGGGTCGGTAGGTCTGCACCTCGCTCACGGCGGACCTTCAGCGCCACGTGCTTGTCTGCTGTGTGCCAGGAACGGACTCAATGTAATGCTATCCATCAAATCCTTATTCAATGCGTTCCACATTTGGATGACGCTCGGTTGCGGCTTCATGGAAAATGTCACCCAGCCAGCCGGCAATCTCGCCTTCCGTCATATCGTCTGGTATAGCGATGTCATAGAGTCGAGAAAACTTTCTCTCCGTCAGGTCAGCACGAAATACCAGCCATCGTTCATTCTTACGTTGAACGCCAATATGCCGCCCAAAAACGTTATATATCAACATATGCAATCTCCGATCATACTAATGAATCCCTGAATCTATGATATATACGTCAGAGCAGGCCAGCGAGTAAATCGTACATATATGAAAGGCCAACGTCCGCTGTTCGCTCTTAGTTGACGACCAGACTAAGTAACTATTAATCCATATTACAGCATCAATAATTATTTGAGGGCGTCATTCACAATGACGAACAGAACTAATAACAGAATAAATCCGATAATACCTAAAATGATACTCGCGTTACTGTCCATGTGCATGTTTCCTTTACCTGCCAACAGGTAAGCAGCGATAACAAACGGAACGCAGAGAGCAGGGTGGATGGTGATCATTACGGCTGTCAGTATTAGGCAGACTATAAACAGTGTTGAAGTCATGTTTTCCTCATTTTAACGCTCGAAATTTTCCCGAGAATTTTCGAAATAGCTGATAATTATATGATCATGTTGATCTTTTAAAGACGGTGTTAAACGTAGGCTAAAGGTCATAATTCTGGTTATCTTATTGTTTTATATTGATAAAATTAAGAATTCTCACCTTTAGGAATCGTATTCGGTCTTTTTTTATCTTGTTGATTTTAAAGGTGAATTTTTAGGATTATCGAAATTTATCGAAATTTTATCGAAATCTGATATTCGGTCTTTTATAGCATCACGTATTCTTTCCCCCTCGTATCGGGATACTTATTCGTCATTTTCTCCGATTTATGCCCCAGCAATTTCATCGCAAATTCCTTGCCTTTTTCCTTTTCATACAATCGTCCGGCTAGGCTTCTGATCTCATGAAAAGTTGGCGGACTCTCATCAAAACGAAGATTTGTTCCTTTTCTCGCCATTACGAATTTCTTTGTCAGGCTATCTGGATGTAGTGATCCATCAGGGCTATTTTTTCTGATGCCTGCACTTATCATAAAATCTGTATTACTGGCTAACCTACATCGATCAATTACTGTACCTAGCCGCAGACCGACAGCTTTCAGTTCAAGGTCTAAGAGTAGGGATATTTTGGCACCGGTTTTGCCTTGGTCTATCTGTAATCTGCCATCAACAATCTGGTCAAAGCGCATCAGAGATAAATCCTCACGTCGTTGGCCAGTGACTAGCGCCAGATCCATTGATAGCCCAAACCACGCCGGTAATGTGTCAGCGACCTCACGAATAGCGAGATACTGATCCAGTTCCAGGCGCTCACGTTTCACCACAGATTTAGCTGAGCGTGTCGGTGCCACCGGATTATTCTCTATATGGCCCTCGACAATCGCCTCTCGGAAAATATCAGACAACACTGAATGCATAGTAGCGGCCATAGTTTTTTTGTCCTGTGCCACCCAAAACTCTAAAAACTCGGCAATATGGCGCGTACTGATTTTAGCTAACACCTTGTTACCCATCATTTCGCTGATCATAGCTATTTGTCCCTTGCGAACTTTATATGTGTTTTCCGCCAGTTCCCGACGTTTATAAATGACGTCATACCGTTTTAGCCATGCTGAAAGTGTGTACTCCTGCGTGCCTTTGAGCTTTTCTAGTAGCGCGACAGGCGTGTAATTTTGTTCAATGAAGTTATTGGCTTCAATGGCTTGGGATATGGCGTCTCGCCGGGCAATTTGGCCGAGAGATAATTCCTTTCCAGTTAGCGGGTTGCCTGACTAAATCAATATCGACCTGATGAGTACGAACTGATTATACGGCATTATGTGTTGAATCAGTCAAAACGGGCCATTGCTCGGCAGCAGAAACGGGATGAAAGAGCCGTCAGGGTGAGCATGCAGATGGCCGAAGGATTTGTTGATGGTTGCTTGTCGATGATAGACGTTTGCCTAGAAATGGACCCTGCAACAATGAAGTCAGAAATTTATGATGAAAGTGTTGGTGCGGCCGCAAAAAGTGTATTAGTATGATAAGAGTTGGTTATGAAGTAGCGCTTATTCAGTCAAATAAACCTCGCCTTTGTGCGGGGTTTTGTCTTTTCTGGAGTTTGCATTAGTAGACTGAATTATCTGAAAAGTAACCTTGCTGATGGCGTGCTTATAAATTGATGCGTAGACCCCTACGGAAAATTGCCCGGTGCGCCTCTCTGTTGGTAATCATATCTATGAGATATTGGCAACTATTCCAGCCCTTGAGTTAATAGTTATAGGGGGGCTGTTTTGTGAGTCATGCCCACTATAAAACTGGTCATGTTTAATGTTTGTTTATAATTGCACTGTATATTATATAGTGCTGTGATAGTTACCTTGGTGCAAGGATTGCATTATCATTGGTACGGTTACAGGGTCAGCTATCACAGCACCAAACTCAAAGCCTCGGTTAATCGCCGGGGCTTTTTATTTTAAGTAAATCATTGTTCGTTTAAAAATGGGTTATTAATATTTTGATATATTCCCTTAACAAATGATAGGGATGTGATTTATGAGAATGTTAATTGCTGTTATTTTGTGTTTACCATTGTCTGCTTGTTCTTGGAGTTGGATACCAATGCCGTACCCAAGTTCTTCAGAGATATGCCCTCGCGGGACGGATAGTATCTCTCAGCAATGCCGTTGAATTATTGGTGGGAGCTGTAATTACTGGAGGGCTCATTCGCATGAGCGCTGGGCAGATCCACACTATCGACTTTCCAAAAGAAGCTAAGTGTACCTTACTGATGTGAAGTAACGGTTGGGAAAAACAGGCAACTTTCCAGCCCTTGAGTTAATTGCTCAGGGGCTTTTTATTAGCTATCGATGTTGTTCTCCACCATATATACAAAGTGCGTACCAAGGCTCTGACCAAGAATTACAATCTTTATTACACGTGTGACTAACACCCATAGAGACACAAGCAAACGTAGGGATTGCTATTGTAAACAACAACGCCACCGCTCCAAACTTTATAATTTTAAACATAATGATTTCTCCAAATTTGCAGGTGAGTTTTTATATGCTCACGTCCATATACTTGAAATATTTAATGAGTGTCAAAATAAATACATGGATCATTGATGAACGTATACTAGTTAATAATGAAATGATTATGGTGCTATTTAATTTTGGCCTTTTTTTCATTTCTACATTCGCATGGGTACTGGATTGGTTAATCCAATCGTTGTGAAACAGTATCCAGCCGAATGTGGAGAAAACCGGCACCGATATGTGGGGATACAAGTGGAACACCAGTGAAACGACATCGGCGAATTCCCCGCCACCACAGAAGTACATTTAAAGGTATGTGGTCAGCACATCGTTAGGTGTTGACGCCGGAACCGTAACCGACTTCAAAAATGATAAGCCCCGACATAAGTCAGGGCTTTTTGGTTTGTGGAATGGGCGGATACCTTCATTGAAAAGCACATGTCCTATTAATGTTCAACAGCGTCACCATTACGCATTCTTTGTATTACTCGCCACACAACAGTAATGACGGATTGGAGTCATCACCTTGATTTACTATTTATTTCGACCACATGGACAAATAATCCTAAAAGGTATTCATCATGTCTAATTCATTAAAATATCCCATTATTCTCGTTCACGGTTTCAGTGGTTTCGATAAGATTGCTGGAATCTATCCTTACTTTTTCGGTATTCAGCAAGCACTGGAAAAAGCCGGAGCTACTGTATTCACTGCCTCTATATCGGCAGAAAACAGTAATGAAGCTCGTGGTGAACAATTACTCAGTTTTGTAAAACAAGTCACCCAATTAACCGGAGCCCACAAGGTCAACCTGATTGGTCACAGCCAAGGCCCTTTGGCCTGCCGCTACGTCGCCGCCATTCATCCCGAACTGGTTGCGTCTGTTACCTCCGTTAATGGGGCAAACTTTGGCTCGGAAATTGCCGATCTGGTCCGTTTGGCGATGAAACCAGGCTCCCTTCCAGAAGCGATTGCGGGCGCAGTGATGAACGTTTTTGGCTCATTCCTTTCCATTATGACTGGTCGTCCCTCCCTGCCACAAGACAGTGTCGCAGCGCTTAACTCGCTCACCAGCGAAGGCGTCGCTAAATTCAATGCCAAATATCCGCAGGGTTTGCCAAGCAATTGGGGAGGCGAAGGTAAAGAATATGAGAATGGCGTTTATTATTATTCTTGGGGTGGGGTGATTAATTACAACCCGATTGAGCAGGGACTCAATAATTTTGATCCGCTGCATATTTCAATGGTTGCCCTCTCATTTCTGTTCACAAAAGAACGTTTACAGAATGATGGGTTGGTTGGGCGCTATAGTATGCATCTCGGCAAAGTTATCCGCTCTGATTATTCAATGGATCACCTGGATGCTATCAATCAAACTGCGGGGGTTGTTACCAGCAGTACCAACCCTGTTCAACTATTTGTCGAGCACGTGGCACGTTTAACATCGAAAGGGTTATAACTTTCGGATAAGAGTGCTTGCGAGCTCTGTCACGTTTAGCTAATTGAAACTGCTATAGTCAGGGCTACACCGAGTGCTTTTATAGTGTAATAGATTTAATTTTAGTCACTAGTTTTATGCAACGCTAAGCGATCAATTCACGACAATTTTTAAGGCTCACTTCGGTGATTTTTTTATTCATTTTTTTTGGGGGGGGGCGAGGAGCTCAATAAAAATGAGCGATATTTACTAATTGTTTATGTTGCTAGTGTAAATTATAACTTGCCGTGACAGTTGCTTTTTGATGATTGTGGCTCAGTCGTCCTACCCGTGGTAGTTAGCTATCACTGCATTATATTTCATCGACCAATCCAATATGATTATTAGGCGCAAAAAAAAAGCCCTTACCTCTATCTTATTTGGTAAGGGATGCCAATTCGGCCAACACCAGGGAAAGTTATGTTGATTTCATTTTACCGAAGGGATCGTTCCCGTCAATGAATATATAAGTTCAATTAATTGAATTAAAATAGATTATTTATAAATGTGTTTTATATAATTAGCTCGTTATTAATATCTATAGATTAAAACTGATATAGCCAGAGAACATCCCGATCACTACAGAATAATTTTAAGGCTACCAATTTGGTGGCCTTTTTTATTTAGCGCCCGTCAAAACAGTCAATTACTGAAAACACCCTCATATCTCCGAGTGACTACGACGGGAGCTATTACCTACTCAACAGCATACGAACCCGACCAATGGCGGGGATATATACCCAACTGGTGGCCACGTGATGTAATTCGTTATAGCGGTGCTGGTTTTGCTAAAATTCACCAACCTGTTATCTGGTAACTCTCGACTCGATGGGTTATAAAAATTATCTAAATATCGTTAAATTCGGGTCCCTGTTGAGCAAATACAACGATTAGTGGTGTGTTTATCCTCAGAATCATCTTAATACAAATAGGAATCGAAAATGGTCAATCTTGCTAACACTAAAGGTAACAATACCACTGGTGTACATATGCTTCAGCGCGACAAAAATGGTGGTTTTCGGATTCGTACCAGTCCAGATTGTCTGAAACGCTTCACTTCAGTTGATATACGGCCAGAACATCGTAGTTGGTTCAACGGGAAAAACGAAATTTACGGTTCGGAGCCTTACAACACGATTGAAGAAGGTGCGGCAGCTCTTTGTGCGTTCATCGAAAAGGTTTGCGGCATCACATGTGTCTGGGAACCTAAGAGAAAATAACGGTACCCTTATCTGGATTGGGGCAGATCAATTATGTCTGATCCTCGCTCTCGAGAGACCAACATAATCATTGGAGGAGGTTTGATTATGAATATGTCGTCGTGGAAAATCCCATCATCGGCCAAAAAAACTTCCTCAGAGATCATATATGGGGGAGATAACGACAGTGCCTATACAGCTTCTTCAGGGCTAGTTCAGGGGGAGGAGTGATGTTTTGAGCAGTCAGTGACCTGCGGGTAATTGCGACATACTAGATTGAGTTTGTTTTTCGGCTCGAAACCTTTATCCAGCATGCATCGTTGAATATTAGCGGCTTTGCGCAGCGTCGGCACGTAAGGCGTCGAACCCAACGGTTGCGGATAACCGCATTGATACATCACCGCCAGTGCTTGCTTGTCGTTTTCAACTTCATGAGAAAAATGCAGCGAGGCTCCCACTTTACGCCAGGTAATCAAGGAAAACTTGCTCACGCCGGAATCCGGCTTAATCGGATGAAACCCTCTGTCTGCAACAAAAGGCAGCGCTTCTAGCTGACTCTGACTCAAGGGATACCCCTGCTCTTGCTTGAGGCAGGCTGGTGTATCATGGTAAACACGAACGCTGCAAATTTTGAATCCGTCTTTACGGGTAAACCCCATATTCTCCATGCATTGGTAATACAGAACTGACTCATTATCCGTTTTGGGAATATCGGAGCCGGGGAGTTGCACGCCGCATTTACCCATCGCGACGCGCACGCCGTCGATATCCGTATCAGGACGTTGCCACTGTGTTAGATCCGGTGCAGGGGGGCACCCTGTCAGCAGGAAGATAGACGTCATCAGCAGGGGTAAAGTTATCAGAGTCGATTTTCGGAACATTAAAATCCCTTATTTATTATTGTTTCAGATCGCATCCATACTGCCCGTATTGCTCCTGTGTGACAACGCTGTCCGGGTTTTGATTATCACTGAAATAAAAATTTCACCCAGCCTGGATTGACTAAATCTCCACGTTCTATTCTGAAACATTCGATCCGCTGATACCAGGAATGTATTTTTCAGTTCTAACTTCCGCACCTCGCTCGAAGCTGCCGTAGCAAAGACTTTAAGCAGCCATGAGCAAAAATAAAACGTTAGAGCGTATTTCACAGATCAGGGTTTTACGCCGGAATCTCAGATTTTTCCTGCGGTTAAAACTATACTGAGGTTTGATATTCCGCTTGTGTAACAAATTTACAAATTTCACTGATGATGGCAGGTTCAGGCTTGAGTATTGCGCTTACATGATCTCCCGTTGCCGAAATGAACGCAAATTTGTTCGCTTCGGTCCAGTAATTTAGTTGTCGGTAGTAAACATCTTCCAGTCCAGCCCAAAATAATTTAGGAGTGTTGATCTGAGTAAGCTGTACCGAATCATAAAAACCATCGTACGAGCTGATTGCATTGAAATATGCACGTACTGCTGGTTCTGTAGCTGGTGTTATCCAGTCGGTTAATTCAGGGGCAGTAATTTTTGCGTACGCAAAAAATGTATCAAAATCCAGTTTTCCATTTGGGCCTTCAGGAAGGCCATTTTCAACATCCCATCCCCCAATAACCAGTGAAGACAGGGCTTTTGGATGGTATTTTACTAATCCTGCAGCCAGCCAAGCCCCCGAAGAATAGCCTATTACATGAGCCTGTTGGCACCCTAATGCATTGATTAATAATTTTATATTTAATGCCTGTTTTTCCTGCTCATAAAGACCAATTTCAACTGGCTTATCACTCATTCCATGCCCTAACATGTCAGGATATGCGACACAAAATTTGTGGCTGAGAGCCTCAACCAACCCATTAGTGAGCCATGAATTTCCATCCATCAGTAAGCCATGTAATAGTACTACAAGAGGACCATTACCTTTTGTTCGATAATATAAATGACCATTTTTACCATTCATAATCATATAATACCTTCAATAAAAAGAATTAATTAACTGGTCTAACTCCGGTTGAGAGGTTTTATTCCGTCAGAATGCAGCTGACCATCAGGAAATATATGCCTGTATAGCGTTTGCCTGGTTATCCCCAGTTCCTGGCATAATGTACTGACTTTCGTCTCTGGTCGTCCCATTGGTGCCAGAAGCTGACGTAACCAGTTTTGAAAGAGTACATATGGACGTCGCTAACATCGCGTTGCGTTAAAAATTAGGGGGCAGGTCACGGACTAGATTGAATGGTATAATAACCCAAACTACTATTTGCAAGCACAACTTAATGCAAATCACCATGGACGGATTTAGGCATGACTAAAATATTGATGTTGATGATACTGGCGGCAACTGTTACAGGATGCGCACCACTAACTCCTAAGGATTGTCATAAAAATAGCGCACTTAACTCTTGCACCTACAACCGTTCTGGGAAGGTATCAGATAAAGACCTTTTTGGTTACCAGGCCTTGGGTATCAAAAAAGCACTTGATGCAGCCCTCATTGAGCCCCATGCTTGGGGTGGTAAAAGATGTGATGCACACCTCGATTTCAAAATTGATGGTACCCTACAAAATTTCATCATAAAGAGCGGCGATGAAGGTTATTGTCATGCTTTAGTGGAAGCTTCTAAACGTACATTATTCCCACCATTTACGGATCAGCACGTCTACGACGTAATGGGGTCATCGCGCTGGGATTTTCATGGACAGCCTTGAAAAGCGTAGATAGTCGCTACTACAGCGCACTTACAAACACAGTTATACATCAATGCGGTGTAAGGCCAACTTCCGCTCCTCGCTCATAGCAGTCCCCTGATGTTGCTTCGGCTGCTCTGTGCCAAGTGCGGACGTTCTAGCACCAGCTATGTTAATCAAAAGCGAGCAGATCAGTTCTTATAGCGGTTTAAAAAAATGGTCGTCTAATTTTCGGTTGTGAGTGTTTCATCGGATGTTCTAGATTCATCCTGTACTTTATTAAAGGAGATAATCATGAACTTCACGGAACTTCACCATCAAAACAAACCATTACTCATCGCCAATGTCTGGGATGCTGCTAGTGCAATTATGGCGCACCAGTCGGGCTATCAGGCCATGGGTACTTCAAGTGCAGCGATTGCCGCAACGTTAGGTTACGAAGATGGAGAAGCAATGTCTTTTGATGAATTGCTCTACATTGTCACACGTATCCAATCCGTCAGTAGCCTACCATTAAGTGTTGATGTAGAAGCGGGGTTTGGTGGCACAACTGATGAGATAACGACCAATCTTAAACGTCTCGCGCAGCTTGGAGTTGTTGGTATAAATCTTGAGGACAGCAGAGTTGTTAACGGTGTCAGACAACTTGATGATGCAGTTGCATTTTCCAGTCAATTAAAAGAGATTTGCGATGCGTTGAACAACGAGAGTTATCAACTATTTCTTAATATCCGTACTGATACATACCTGCTTAATCATGAACATGCTTTACAGGAAACGCTTTTACGTGGCCGACTTTATGAAGCATCGGGGGCAAACGGGCTTTTTGTCCCATGTCTGACGTCAGAAAAAGATATTGAGACCTTTTCCAAAGAGCTTAATATTCCATTAAACGTCATGTGTATGCCAGATCTTCCCACGTTCGAAAGGCTGGGTAAAATGGGTGTAAGTCGCATTTCTATGGGAAATTTCGTTCATTCAGCCATTCAATCGAAACTTAAAGATTTAATGCTACTTATCCAGTCGCAGCAAACATTTGCAGGAGTTTTCATTGATGAAAGTTCTCGATAATGCCCAGTGCAATGTCTGGTATCAGGCATTACTTGAGCGCGCTTCGGAGTATACAGGGGTGTTTTTCGTTGGTGTCAAAACAACGGGGGTATTTTGTATTTCGGTATGTCGGGCGAGGAAACCAAAACGTGAGAATGTCGAGTTCTATAAAGATTTTAAATCTGCTCTAGATGCAGGTTTTCGCCCCTGCAAAGTGTGCCGACCCACTGAAAATGCGCACACAGCTCCATTTTTTATCGAAAAAGCACTTGAACTCGTGCGCGCTAACCCTAAAACACGAATAAGCGACACTGCGCTACGTAAGCACGATATCAGCCCCGAGCGGGTACGACGCTGGTTTCTACAAAACCACGGTATTACCTTCCAGGCATTTCAACGAATGCAGCGGGTGAATATCGCACTTCAGGAGCTAAAAGGTGGGTCCGCAGCCACCGATGTGGCTTTTGATAATGGCTACGAATCATTGAGTGGTTTTGCTTATACCTATAAGCGACTTACGGGTGTTGCTCCAACAGAGCAGACTCAGATAATTATAATTCAACGATTTACCACGACCCTAGGCCCAATGTTCGTCTGTGCTACGGAACGTGGAGTTTGCCTGCTGGAGTTTACCGATCGCCGAATGCTGGAGACGGAATTCCGTGATCTCCAACGTTTGCTGAATGCTCGAATAATGTCAGGGGAGAATAGCCATACCCGACAAGCGGAAAAAGAGATTAGTGAATATTTTTCCGGAACGCGACAACAGTTTGAGCTCACGCTCGATGCTCCTGGCAGTGATTTTCAACGCTCCGTCTGGCAGGGGCTAAGTGCTGTTCCTTATGGACAAACGTCACACTATCAAGCTCTTTCCGGGCAGATTGGAAAACCTAACGCAGTACGAGCGGTGGCCGCCGCAAATGGAGCAAACCGAATAGCTATAGTTATTCCTTGCCACAGAGTCATCGGCAAGGATGGTTCGATGACCGGTTACGGCGGGGGCATCGCGCGCAAAGAATGGCTAATCGAACATGAACGAAAACATCGCTGATAGACAGATACCAGCTGACGGCTAAAACTAAACAGGATGGGGAAAGCTGAGTTTGGCACTTGGCTATCCATGTGCCGCCCTGCTAACTCGATCTGATTGTAAGGTCCGCTTCTCGCTCAGAGCAGATGTTATACCTCTTGGTGGGCAAGTTCGCATCGTGCCAGAAGTGGACATTACTAACATCATCAGAATACCTTATAATTTATCTTCAGCCTCTTGGATCAACTTCAAAAGTAGTTTCATATCCAGACCAACATTTCCGTATGTAAAGCTTGCCTCGACGACATTTTTTGTAGATTTACGCAGATCAAAATGCACATGATCCGGGCCGTAAGGCACTTTGTGATGATCGGCAGAATCGACCCTGGACAACTGTTTTCCATCAGGGGCCAGAATTATATAGGCATAATTCGATGGAGATTGGTGTCTGATTACTACGGTGATCCCGGACTGTCTTCGGGCGGTTACAGTTTCCCCTTCAACTTTCACGATAGTGCATTTGAAGTTTACTTTAAGTATTTCACAGGTCTGCTCAAGCATTTCTTCAGTAGTCTGTGGGCTCATATTCGAGAACATAACTATTCCACCCAAATGCTTTGAGAGATAGTTGAGAAGAATTGATTGCTTCTGAGATTCGGCTTCGTGCGACAAACACAACTGCATACCAATCATCATCCCGGACTTTCCCCAAACAGTACTGGTCGCCATGCGATCGGTTTTTTCACCACAAACAAGGCAACGTCCTCCAGAAGACAGCCAGATGCCCGGATCTACGGTAGTATTTTGAAGACGTCCTACGAGTAAACCATCAAATAAGCTAGAGTCGGCTTTCCTTTTCTCGTACCACAACTTATAACGTTGTGCATACCCTGCATCATCAATGAGCTCCGAGAAGCTGGCGTCATTCACTGGCGCCAGCTTGATCCCGTGTTGCTCGATATAAGCACCAATGTGGCCAACCCAAAAAAGATCTTCTGATTTCATGAAATAAATTCTAGCTGCAGGAAAACGGTCAGTCGGCTCATACAATGCATTTATATGAAAAGTATTTGAGCTGATATAAATATGAGCATTTGTTGCTCCTTTCATCATCCAAATCAAATTTTCTTTGCTCGAAACCTCAATTGCTAAAACTGGTTTTTCTTTCCTCAGTATATTGCCACCGTAGCATTGAATAAAAGTATCCGTTGCAGTTCCACTTAATTTAAGCTTGATACAGTCGGTGATTACATCATTAAGTCTCAAAGTCTCATCCTTTATTATTTCAACTAGCGGTGTGTAGTGACTACGCCTAAGTTTACCGGCCATTGATCCACTAATACCACCTTGTTACCAGATGGTTTTTCACACCACAAGGGTGCGAATGACTATATTTCGCTAATAGCTGCCGAAAAATCTTCGTGTAGTAGTTAATGTTAAAATGTATTGTTACTAAATCACGATTGTTATTTGATGAGGGGCCGGTCAAACAGGCTTGTTTGAGAGCAAAATTATGATACACGAGCTTTGGACAAATGAAGAAGATTTGGATTTGTTTTGCCTTGCAGGTCAGCGGGGCGATTCTGCTCGTAAATTACTGGAGCCGGGCTACAGGTTAGTGTGGACGTGTGATTCAGATTCTCACTTTGAAGCAATGACAATATATTATGAGTTTCGTAATTGGGGGGAATATCAAACTGATTTCCCTGAGCAGGATAGGGAGACCTATAAAGAATTAGGGTGGGAATAGAAATGCGTGGCAGCCATAACACATTAACATGGTGTCCTAATGGATCCATAACGTCCGCTCTTCGCTCATAGCTGACAGTCAGGCTTGTTCGTACCTTGCTACAGAACACAACCCGAACGCATTAAACGTATCGAAATTTTTACGAATGGTTCCGAATTAGCAGTTAACTATATGAATTTAAAGACTAGGGAAGTAAGGTAATGGAAGGTGTTTTTTGAGATGATATCAATTGCTTAATAGGACTACCATCACCCCTCGTTACTTGTTATTTCATCCCTATCGCCACTTTGTCGCCATGCTTAAATCGGGCTAATGGGTTGAGTGAATAGCGTCTTGCAGGTGGTCTGCCGCGACGTGAGAGTAGCGCATGGTGACCCGAATATCTGAATGGCCGAGGATGTGTTGCAGCACGATGATATTGCCACCGGCCATCATATCCTTCGAAATCGTCTTTATGACTTTGCATTCTCTCTGCTAAGCTGCTCTGCCGGCTTCATAGCCTAACGTGATATAATCTTATTTTTACGGAAGATTTATGCTGACCAACTCATCCACTCGTCTTAACAAATATATTAGCGAGAGCGGTATCTGTTCTCGTCGTGATGCCGATCGTTATATTGAACAAGGACATGTTTTTATTAATGGCAAACGGGCCGCTGTTGGCGATCAAGTATATGGCGGGGATGTAGTCAAAGTTAACGGTCAGCTTATCGAACCGCGTGACGAAAACGACTTGGTGCTGATCGCACTGAATAAACCGGTTGGCATCATAAGCACCACCGAAGAGGGGGAAAACGATAACATCGTTGATTTCGTTAATCACAGTAAACGAGTCTTCCCTATCGGACGTTTGGACAAAGACTCGCAGGGGTTGATTTTTTTGACGAATCACGGTGATTTGGTTAACAAAATCCTGCGCGCTGGGAACGACCACGAAAAAGAGTACGTGGTTACGGTCAACAAACCGGTGACTGACGAGTTTATTCTCGGTCTGGGTGCTGGTGTACCGATGATGGGAACCGTGACCAAAAAATGCAAAGTGAATAAAGTCGCGACCTTTGTATTTAATATCACGCTGGTGCAAGGGCTTAACCGTCAAATTCGCCGTATGTGTAAACATTTTGGCTATGAAGTCACCAAGCTTGAGCGCACTCGTATCATGAACGTCACCCTGAAAGGACTGCCAATGGGTGAGTGGCGAGATTTGACTGATGATGAGCTAATCGAGTTATTTAAGCTGATTGAAAACTCATCATCTGACGAAAAACCGGTGAAAAAAGCCAAGGCTAAGCCCGTGGCAGATAAAAAACCGAGTGTTAGTGGGGCGAAAAAGGCCGAAAAACCCGATGGTAACTCAGCTTCCCGCAAGCGCTTTACCCAGCCCGGACGTAAGAAGAAAGGGCGCTAAGCTCACATAATTATCATCGGTCTCAGTACTCAAGCATATAAACTCGGCAATAGCCGAGTTTATATTGATGAAACACTCGGTGTGAAACCAATCATCAGTCTTTTTCCTCATGTCCTGTCAAACCTGACGCTATGGCCTGAGTACGGCATTAGTTCCCAATATTTAATATAGAGCATACTTTCTTGCTCGTATTGACGTCACAATAATAGTAGGTAGACTGGTATACCTATAATTATCCAAAGCAGGAAGAAATTGGCCATGTCCTCACGCGAATTATCAGAAAGTGCCCGAGATCGGCTGCTGAGTGCTGCAAGGGTGTTGTTCTATAACGATGGCATTGCGGCAACGGGTATTGATGCCATTGTTAAAAGGGCTGGTGTTGCCAAGAAAAGTCTCTACAACAACTTTGAGTCCAAAGCAGAACTTGTTGCTACTTACTTACAGATTCGTCATGAAGAGTGGCTCGCACTGTACGCTAATCGTCTGCAACAAACGGCGAGTCCAAAAGAGAGCGTGATGGCTGTTTTTCTTGCTTATGCAGACCATGCTGAATTTGCCTATGAACGTGGATTCAGAGGGTGCGGACTATTGAATGCCGCGGCTGAACTGCCCGCGGGCGCACCGGGCAGACAGGCAGTGCGCGGGCACAAGGAGCAGGTAGAGTCGATTCTGACTGAACATCTTTGTGTGCTTCTCTCTGGTGATGAACAACGTGCCATACGGATGGCCAGGCACTTTTCATTTTTACTCGAGGGGAGTATGTCTCGCGCAGGCTTGGAAGGGAATGGTGAGTGCGTTCGTCAGGCAATGACAATGGCCGCCGAAATGATGGAGTCGCTATGACTGTCACGCCAAGAGATCGCATGATGGGAAGGGTGGGAGTATTGATTGCGGCCATCTTGTGGGGAACCACAGGAACGGCGGCAACATTTGCTCCTGCGGTTAGTGCTGTTGCCATAGGCGCTGTTGCGATGGGGCTAGGGGGGCTACTCCAAGCGATGATAGCCGCTGGGAGTATCATTAGTTATGTAGATAAACTCCTTCAACAGTGGCGTTTACTGCTGATAGGGGTCATTGCTGTTGCCATCTATCCGCTGGCATTCTATGCCTCTATGCATTTAGCGGGTGTCACTGTCGGGACTGTCATTTCTATTGGTTCTGCCCCTCTGTTATCTGCTCTGATTGAATATGTCTTGGAGGGCGAGCGGTTGACGACTCGCTGGATGTTGGGGGCGGCTCTTGGCATTGCAGGCATGGTGTTGCTTTGTATGGCTGAAAGTGGGGGGCACGGCACTCTGGTTCAGTCACCCAATGTCACGATAGGAGTAATTCTAGGCCTTCTTGCTGGTTTTACTTATGCGCTGTATTCGTGGGCTGCTCGCCGTTTGATGCAGCGAGGACTTCCTTCTCGCACCGCGATGGGGGCGATTTTTGGTCTTGGCGGCATTTTACTAATGCCAGTACTCCTTATGACTGGAGCCCCGCTGCTGGAATCTTGGAGTAATGCGGCAGTGGGTGCCTATATGGCGTTGGTCCCGATGTTTCTTGGCTATATTTGCTATGGATATGGGCTGGCTCGTATAACGGCAAGTATGGCGACGACTATTACCCTCATCGAGCCTGTTATTGCTGCCATATTGGCAGTGATTATCGTGGGAGAAAGACTGCCTATTACGGGGTGGGTGGGGATCGGGCTGGTGGTAGCTTGCCTGATATTTATTACTGTTCCGATAAAATGTGCTCTAATTGTTCGGGTAAGAGAAAACAATAGCCTGTAGTGGCACAATGATGCCTGATCTTGCCCGCTTGCAGCTAGATTTCTCCATTATTGCCACCTTCGCTTCAATTGTTGTTCCGATGGTCAATCGTCCCTCTGTGCTATTGAGGGAAGTTCGCCCAGGCACTTAAGTACGCCACACCCTGTTTATTAACAACAATTTGTGGGGCAATTATCTATTTCAGGATGGTGCACTACGCTCATTCTCGGATAATCCCTATTTATGGGGCGCACTATTCAGTGTGATGTTTGCTTTGTTCATTAACAATATCGTGGTTGTGGTGATATCTAGTATGTTAATATTTTATATCATTGGTTCGGTAGTTTAGTCAGGAAACTAATATCAGCAGTGTGTTTATCAATGGTTTTCTGTGATATTACATTTAACTCAGCAGGCCATTTAACACTTTATTTTGGTGATTAGCATTAATGATTGGCGAATGTGGTTAACGTCACCTTGGTTGTTTTTTTGTTAACTTGCCAATTTCTTACAGATTAAATGTAGGAAATAAAGCACATCCTCTAATATTAAAAATAATATCGGAACAGATGTTCAGCAGATCGAATTAATACAGTGAAACCCTCAATGAGATTGATCGCTGTCAGGCTGGCGGTATACTTCACCGCAAATCAAAACTACATCAGGTCTGCGTTCATGAAGACGAGTAGCTACAGCCATGCATTCGTGGCGTGTTGTATACACATCATCGGTCACGGGCAGTGCCTCGCAAGCATCCATACCGCAGGTGCTAACCAATAAAACAAATCCTATGAGCATATATTCTCCTTATTTATAGGATTTATATGAGTATAGCGCGTTTGCTGAAGAAGTAGTGCTCTCCTTTTCTAAGAAATGGAGTTTGCATTTTTTGGTTAAGTATTAGCCAAGTTTAGTTACTGCTACCCCCATCAGAATAATGGCACTGGCGATGAGTCGTAACATCGATGGTTTCTCTTTTAGCATCCAGATTGAGATTATCATGGCGAACAAGACACTGGTTTCACGTAGAGCGGCAACGAGGGCGATTGGCGTGCTTTTCATGGCCCAAATGACAATGCCATAAGCCAGTAATTGCATCGCACCACCAATCACGCCGTGTCGCCAGTGCTGGCGTATTTGACGAAAAACCACATTGCGGTGCATTATCCAAAGTAATGCAAACATGGCTATGCCGTTGCACATAAACAACCAAAAAATATAACTAAGTGGTTCAATGCTGGCGCGGCTACCAGCCCCATCAGATAGGGTGTAACAGGCAGTAAAAGTCGCAGTAATTAAGGCATAGATAATAGCCCTGCCATTGACTTTGTCAGGGCCACGTCGGCCATCAAATGTCATCATGATGACACCGGAGACTAAAATAGCCGCCCCTACTAAGGCTAATGACCTGGGGATTTCCGACAAGATTAACCAAGAGAGCAGAGCACTTAACAGGGGGGCAACGCCACGTGCGATAGGATAGATTTGACCAAACTCGGCTTGTTCATAAGCTTTACTTAGAAACAGGCAATAACCTGTGTGAAAAGCAACCGACAACAGTAACCAAGGAAGCGCGCTCAGCGAGGGTAACGCCACAAAAAAAATACCGAACAGTGAAATCACTCCGGAGAAAATTGCCATCAAAGAGATAGCGACAAAACGATCATTGCCAAATTTAACAAGAGCGTTCCAGCAAGCATGTAACAGTGCCGCGCCCAGCACTGCAAGAAATATTTCACTACTCATTCTATCCCCTTACTTAGGCGTCTCAGTTTACCTTAATTGCATTTATTTTCACGTCTGTAACACGTAAAAATTGTTCCAGATAGCTGATTCTTAGTGAGGGAGAAGATGAAAAAATGAGCTCAATGTCCCGATTTATTGCAAGAGTAAATATAACTAACTAACAACATCTGTATCATCTTATTTACTTTCTTAAGCAATAAATAAGGGTGGATTACGCCAAGGTGACATTGCTCTGATTAAGTAAATGGGGGTGTTTATTGCATATGATATTCGTTGCTTTTTCCTTATCATTGATAGTAATCGTGTTTCTAATTTTATTTATGATAAAAGGGAATAATTAATTAGGACATATCTTGGATGATCTAAATGGACTAAAAAGAATACCAGTGGATATAATTCAACGGCAATAAATTATTATCAAAAACAGGGTCTGGCTATTATTAGCCAGAGTCTACATTCATTTTATTCTGGGGTGTCTATTTTGTTAAAAAAAAGTGTTTTCCTATTATTTGCTATGGTCGTTGTTCTTGCCGGTTGTTCTGAACCTGAACCAACAGGCACTAAAGTTTTTGGTGGCAAAGCTTACATTGAGATGCCAGCTGAATTCACTTTAATGTCTAAAGAAATGCTGGCAACTAAATACCCTCAGCAGAATGCACCACAAGAAGCCTATTCCGTTGAACAGGGCAGTGTGTCCTTCGCATTCAGCGATAGCAATAGTGCCATACCCGATGGCAAGCTCGCTGAAGTTGTTAATATGATGAAGAAACAATTTGCGCCATTCAAGCCGACTCTGGAAGAGAAGGATGTTGATGGGCGTAAAGCTTATATCATCACTATGGATACCCCGGCTGCTGATGGAACCATCAAGAATGTGATGTTGCTCACTACGATTGATGGGAAACTAGTTATTGCTACGTTTAACACGACTGAAGCTTTAGCTGACAAATATATGGATGTTGGCAAGAATGCACTGCTTTCTTTAAAGTTTAAGAAGTGACCATTATTAGTTAATTCAGTTATTTTAAGTCTAAAAAAATAGATAAAAAGTAATAAAGGTTGCCTGATTAACAGGGCAACCTTTCTCATTGCTAAAGCAACGTTGTTGAGCGCTAGTGGGGAAGACGGTACGCCGAACACTTCCTAAAACAGCTATAAATTGGCATCATAGAGCTATGTTGTTTTTTTAGGATGAGTAATGAAACAGTTCCCTTTTGATAAACGTTATGAGATTGAAGATGCCAGTGGTGTTGTTGAGTACTACATTGATGGTGATGAGTATATTCGCCGCCAGGATGGCGTACCGGGCTATCGAATCACAGGTTATGAAGTGTATGAACATGATGCAGAGGCTAAACTCGCTGGTTTTCTCGAAGGGAAGCATATAACAACCCCGGATGCGGATATTCTGCTGACAATTTTAGATGACCAACAACCTGCGGATTAGATTTCATTACTTTGGCTTTCGTCTGTGCAATGTTGCTATATAAAGATCATCTGCGGTTTTTGAAACAGAAAATAGGGCGTTATTAGCGATAATATTTTTTTGCAGAAGCTGCTATTCAATCTGGCTAAAACCGATTAACGTCAATCTACTTAGTGATAATCAGTCGGGGTTTCGATGAGCCAGCAAACTATTACGTTGTATACCGATTCAGATTTTTTTAGTCCTTATGTGATGTCGGTATTCGTATCATTGACAGAAAAAGCACTGCCTTTCTCATTAAGCGTCATTAATTTGTCTGCTGGGGAGAATCTGCAACAGGCTTATGCCCGTCTGTCGGCGACACGTCGGGTGCCGACACTGGTTATCGATGATTTTCAACTCTCTGAGTCTTCAGCTATTGCTGAATATTTGGACGAGCGTTTCCCGGCGCCAGATTACGCTCGGCTGTATCCGCAAGATAGGCAAGAGCGTGCCAGAGCGCGTGAAATACAGGCATGGCTGCGCAGTGATTTTATGCCGGTCCGCACTGAACGGCCAACTGAAGTGGTCTTTGCTGGGTTAAGGCTGCCTCCTTTGTCTGATAGCGCGCAACAAGCGGCGAATAAACTTATTTCTGGGTTGGAGCGTTTGCTGTCGGATGGCAGAAGATATTTATTCAGTGAATGGTGTATCGCAGATACTGATTTGGCACTGATGCTTAACCGGTTAGTTCTGAATGGCGACAACTTACCTGAGTATCTTCGTCAGTATGCAAATTACCAATGGCAGCGGCCTTCTGTGCAGCAATGGCGAGCATTATCGCAGAAATAGAGGTAAGAAAAATTGAGGGTGGGGGCAATCCTTCACCTTGTACCAAAGTAGGATTAGCTTCGATAGAATGAAAAACGTTATTGAGTTTGAAACTGAGCGTTTACAGCTACGGCAGTGGCTCCCGTCAGACCGGGCACCTTTTGCAGCGCTTAACGCAGATCCTCGCGTTATGGCATTTTTCCCAGCCCCTCTAACACGTGAAGCAAGCGATATGATGGCTTCACGTTGTCAATTATTGATAGCACAGTGTGGCTGGGGGTTGTGGGCTGTTGAGCTGAAAGCTAGCGGGCAGTTTGTCGGCGCATTGGGGTTACATATTCCTACCGTTAAATTACCTTTTTCACCTTGTGTCGAGATAGGCTGGCGTTTTGCTTTTCCATTTTGGGGGCAAGGGCTGGCAACGGAAGCTGCATTGGCAGTATTGACGGTAGGTTTCGATCAATTAAAACTGGCTGAAATTGTTTCATTTACTGCTTTAATTAACCTGCGTTCACAAGCATTGATGGAACGAATCGGCATGGTGCGCGCGCCAGACCATTTTCCCCATCCAATTGTCAGCCCTGACAGTAAGTTAAGCCAACACTGTTGGTATCATCTTTCTCATCAACAATGGCATAACAGACAGGATGATTTTGTGAGACTATCATCAAATTAGTCTACGTTTAGTCAGTAATATTTGGCCGCATCTGCTAGGACATATAATGATAATAAGCTGGGAATTAGTTCGTTCCATGGCGTTGCTAACCGGAGTTTCTCTATTGGTGGCCTGTAGCCAATTACCTAGAAATCCAGTGCCAGTGGAGTTAATGCCAGCGGCCGAAATCCCTGGAATGCCGGATATCCGTGCCGGGGCAGGGCACATTAGCCCGATATTTGAAGCGGATTTACTGCAATCTTATAAAGATGAATCGAAAGAGATGTTCCGAGCCGCGGATGGAACATTGGTTTATCCCCATCTGGCATTATCTGGTGGTGGCCCAAATGGCGCCTTCGGTGCTGGTTTTTTGAACGGCTGGACGAAAACAGGTAAGCGCCCCGTGTTTAAGGTGGTCAGTGGAGTTTCCACTGGCGCGTTGATCGCACCTTTCGCCTTTTTAGGGAGTGATC
This sequence comes from Yersinia sp. 2553 StPb PI, assembly GCF_052217105.1. Classification (NCBI taxonomy): domain Bacteria; kingdom Pseudomonadati; phylum Pseudomonadota; class Gammaproteobacteria; order Enterobacterales; family Yersiniaceae; genus Yersinia; species Yersinia sp. 2553 StPb PI. The sequence goes on from NZ_JAZGPX010000002.1 coordinate 1,106,893, forward strand.
ACGACCAGGCATTACATGACTTTTATACCACCACCACCACCCGTGATATTTTCCATCTGGATAATCTATTATTTCGCCTCTTTTTCCGCGAATCATTAGCGGATACCAGCCCGTTGTCTAAATTGATTGATGGGCATATTACTCCTGAGTTAATGAGTGAAATCGCCCAGGCACATCGGCATGGTCGGCGGTTGTATATGGGTACGGTGGATCTCGATTCGCAAAGATTTATTGTCTGGAACATGGGGCTGATTGCGATGAAAGGGACTCCTGAAGCTTTAATGCTATTTCGTAAGGTGATGCTGGCTTCCTCTTCAGTCCCTGTCGCGTTCTCACCGGTATTTTTTGATGTGGTGGCTCAGGGTAAGCATTACGATGAAATGCATGTTGACGGCGGTGTGGCGGCGCGGGTCTTCTATAATGGTGGTGTGTACAGTTCAAAAGTCGTACGTACCAGAGCGGGCCTGGCAGACAGTAAAGAAGATATTTATATCATCCATAATGGACAGCTTGGCCCACAACCAGAACCGACCCCACGGTTGGTGCGTAATATCGCTATGCGTACTCTTGACTCAACCAGCAAAGCGGCATTGGTCGGGGATTTGTATCGTATTTATGCATTCTCTTTGGCTGAAAATTCAGGATTCCACTGGATAACGATTCCATCAAATGTTGATACCAATGGCGCAGAGATTTTTGATCCCATCAAGATGGAGCGTTTGTATCAGGCGGGTTATGCAGAGGCGTTACAGGGGCCAAAATGGTCACTACGGCCACCAGGTACCATTGAGATGAACTCCTTACTACAAGATGCTGCTGCCATGCACAGTAACTAGAGGGGGCGCTTTGGCGTTGATGCCATGTCAGGCTGGTACTTGGGTTACATTAGGTCAAGCAGTGGGAGTGAGCCATCAATAAGCGCCGCGGTGATATAGATAATAAATAGTGAATAGAGAAAGAAATTGCTGATCATTCGGCACCTCAATTACTCACACAGATAAGGTCTTTGTCATGACAAAGCCACTACAATATAGCATGTGAGCTGACTAAAAAACGCACTGATAGTGAATAAATAATGAATCTGCTGGGGTGGATTTAGAATGATGAATGCTTTTCAAGCAAGTTCTGAGCGCGTAGTAGGGTTTTAGAGTGACTGAACAATGAGGTTAGGACCAGATCTTGCCTGTCAGTCTTGGTTGAATATGCTGTAATATCAAAACGTTATCTTCAATTGAAAACAATTTAAGCAGCATATGATCAGAGAGAGTGTAATTGTGCTACACTATGCGACCGATAATCAAGGATAAAACATGAAAAAAGTCTCAATCATTGCTCAGTGCTTAATAAACGCTAAGAGTTTCAGTGAGATGTCCGAAGCTGAATCCTCGATAAAAAAAGTTTTCAACGATAGTTACGCAGAACATTCTTTTGATGAATGGAATACCGACGTTTCTACGTTGAGTGCTAACCGTGTTATCAGTTTGGTTGCTGGTGCTTCCAAGGTTCGGGTCAGAGGGTTGATCCAAGAATTATGGAATCACTGACCCCAGACCAAAGGTTTCCAATAACCCGTCTACCACATCACTACGCCAAGCATGCAAGTCATGCTGCGTGGTGAATGATTTCCCCGTACTTTCCATTTTCCGCTTGTTTTTTTCCCCGTTGTCTCCTGCAAAACCGGCTATTTTCGTGAACAAAAATCTGGCCCGGTACAGATAATCTGAGTAAACGCTGACCACTCCACGGTTTATTGCCGTTGGTTAACGTAATCTAACGAGGTTGTACAACTGAGAGGCGAGCATATGTCATTTCTTGATAGCGTCAAAAGATTGGTTAGCAGTGTAAAAGTGAAGATCAAGTGCCCAGATTGTGGCGCAGTCTCTGAGCAGAGCTCAGAAAAAGTGCACAAAAATACGGCCTTGGTTTGCCCAAAGTGTGGTTGCTTATTTTTACCTAAAGACAAACGCTAGCGGTAGTCATATCAGCCAAAAATCATCGACGCCCACCGCAGCAGCATTAATGCGCCACAGATACAGAGTAACACCACAAACATTTTCCAATGTTTCGTATGCAAGCGTTTGGTCACCATAGGGTCCTTATTCAATTTAGTATTATGTCTGACGGGGTCAGCTCTGCGGAATTCATTTGTTTACTGCGACGCTGGTTACTTTAGGTATAGTAGCGAAAATTTATGCTGATGCGAGAGTTAGTCAGTTCGTACCAGTTAAGATAAAGTGTAATATGCGCTGCATCAATAAGATGACGAATAGGAATAATGAAACTATGGCTACAGTCCCACAAAAATATCAAGATGCCGAGCGTTGGGCATTTGGTGATACTGAACAAGTGGCAGATGATGTATTGGCATTAGTACTGAACGGTACGAAAACAGCGACCTGTGCGGCATTGGATGAAGATGGCGTGCCGCAGGCGGGGGATATCTTTGTTGTGGTCAATGGCCGCAATGAACCGGTTTGTGCGATAGAGTTGACCGACGTAGAATTGAAAACGTTTGATCAGGTTGATGAAGCCCATGCTGTCGCTGAAGGTGAGGGCGATCGAACGCTGACGTTTTGGCGTAAAACGCAACAGCGCTTTTTTGAGGAGTACGAGATGTTCTCCCCAGAAATGATGCTGATTTGTATGCAGTTCAAAGTATTGGAAAAATTCTGATAGCTGGCTTCTAGTGGTCAGTAATTTGATTGATTTTGCACTACAGATATTATCGAGTCGCAACAGAAGAAACCGTCACTCATAAATTGTAGCTATGGGTTGACGGATCTTCTTATTGCAACAATCACGTTACCCTCATTACCCAAGCATCCTGATGTCGATCGTAATGTTGCTTAAAAAGCAACCGGTCTTTCCCATCTAACGTTGCGGGAATGCTGGTATGTTCATCCCACCCATCTAGCTGCATGCACAATTCAGGATCCGATTTACAGGGGATACTGAGGGTGTTTTCGCCTTTTGTCAGTGGTGCAGATAACTCTGCGTCATCAACTTCAAAATCTCTGATTTTTACTAGAGTTTTTCCCATAAAGACTCCTTACCTACCAAGTGGTATGAGGTATGACCAGATTGGTCGCCTTATTGAGAATAGCTGAGTCAGAAAAAAGTGCCAGAGGCCGCATCTAAAAAATACCGCCTCGGCGTAAATTCTATCCGCATCGAATCTGATGGGTGTTAATTATTTAATACCGAGTATGTTTAGTCAGAGTAGCCTAATGGCTGCATTCGCAGGGGAGTTCAGCCAAATTAAATTGGTTACGGCCATTCTTTTTCGAGTAATAAAGTGCTTGATCTGCCGCGAGCATTAAATCCGCTTGATCTGTAATACCACTATGCTGATGGGCTTGATAAACAGTGACACCAAGGCTGATGGTGACTTTACGGAATTTACTGTCATTGTGTTTAATTCCCATAGCACGGATAGATTGCAATATATGCTCGGCCACCAGGCTGGCGCCCTGTTGATCGGTATCTGGCAGAATAGCAGCAAACTCTTCTCCACCATAGCGAGCAACAATATCGGTGCTGCGTTTTAGTGATTTGCGTAATGCCCTGGCGACCAACCGTAAGCAGGCATCACCAGAGATATGACCATAGCAGTCATTGAAGTTCTTAAAGTAATCAATATCAATCATTAAAACTGCTAGCGGAGAGTCTGAGCGTTTTGCCCGCATAAATTCATGGGCCAGCACTTTTTTGAACGCCCGGCGATTAGGCAATTTAGTCAGTGAGTCTGTTCTGGCCTGAATTTCCAGACGTCGATTTGCTTTAACCAGCTTAAGTTCCAGCAATTTTCGTTCATGGATATCTTCTGCGGTTCCATACCAACACAACACATCGCCATTGTCATCTACGCTGGGAACTGCTCGGATTCGCATCCAGTTCCATCCCTTTTCAACATGACAAAAGCGGATTTCAACATCCAGTGGCTGCTGTGTTTGTAAGGAGTGTTCCCAACTGATTAAGGTGGGGTGGCGATCATCTAAATGGATGGTACGCAGCCATTTATCTGCCAGCGCCTCTTCGCGGGTTAATCCCGTAATTTTTTCAAAGCGAGAACTGACATCGGTAATCATGCCATCCGGGGATGCAGTCCAGGGAATTTGCGGATTCAGCTCCACCATATTGCGGTAATGCTGTTTACTGCTGCGCAGCTTTTCTTCCATCTCTTTTAATGACGTAATATCGATCATCGCGACGGACAGCCCACTCACTTGACCACTGGGATATCTGGCGGCATTTATCCGCATAAAGAACACCCGTGCTTTATCCGGCATCTGAAACTCAGCATCGGGGATACTGTCATTGCAATAGGCTTTCAGCAGAGCACTCTGCAAAATAGGAATAATGCCAGGTAGGAAGTCTGCAATTTTGCGCCCATTAATCTCTACTGTATTTTTACCCAGAAGTTCAGCCAGATAATCATTTACAGTAACATAGCGCAGGGTTGTATCGATAAAGCACAGACCAGCCGGAGCACTGGAATAAATCGATTCCAACTCAAATAAGCGTTTACCCGCATCATAAGGTAAATTGCTCAGGTTTCGATCAATTCCTCGATAACCTTTGAATTCGCCGTTATCATCGAACAGTGGGATACCACTGGTTTCAACTAAGACTTCGCTGCCATCAGCGCGTATATTACGGTTTTGCAAACCGGCAAAAGGGATACGTGCAGCCGCAATCTCTGCAAATATCTTTCCTACCCGGCTGGCTTCATCCTGAGGCATAAAGTCAAACGGCGTTTTACCGACCACCTCATGGGGTAGGCGACCAAGAAGCTCAATGGATTTTGCAGATGAAAACGTATAACGGCCGGAAGCATCAACTTCCCAGATCCAGTCTGAATTATTCTCGATGATGTCCCGTAAGCTGTTCATTTCTTTTAACAGACCAATGTCAGCTGATTCTTCCCGATTATCGTAGTCAGTCATGATGTCCACTCCTGTTTAATCTCGGCTTTCCTTAGATAGAAATATGTCGGCTATTATTTAAGCCCGCAGATTGTATAACAGGGACAGATTTAGTACAGTCCAATCGGATTTTTCTTATAAATAAACAATAACTAAAAATTTCAATCATAAAAAAATAAAAGGTTAAAAGACCAATAGTGCATAAAACACAACGAGTTAATGGCTTCTCCTCCTCTGTATTCCGGCACCACACTAGTATTCCAGCACTACACTGACATTGTCCTGATAGGTGCCAACGGTTCTTTGCGTTTGTTGTGCATTGATCATCGCTTTATAAGGAATCTGTTGAGCTGAGCCTGTCGCGGTATCTGATCTTTTGTTGGTTATATTCCAGGGAATCGACCCCGAGCCCTGATACAGTTGATACTGTAAATAGTCGGTAGGGGGGGCAGGTATAACACTCCCTGGGAGTAATTTCATTTGGGGCCAAAGGGCAGAGAAATTATCGCCATTTGTTATGTAGGTAGTGAAGGTGGCGTTCTTGGTACAGGTAGCGGTGATAAATTGATTTACAGGAATAAATTGTGACATTAACGCGTAGCTACCAAAATCGACATTGGGCGCGGCGTTTATGACACAATCGTTGTTGACCACCAATGTGACAGTGACTGTTGATGAAGCCGTTCCTTTGAATGTGCCACCGATACAGACGCCAATAACGGCAGAGCATAAATCATAATTCCAGTTCAAAGAGATAGTATCGGTATAAGTGCCGGCACTGATATTGACGTTAATGGCATTATTACTGCCAGTACGGATATAGATAGGTAAATTGGCTTTTATTTTCCCCAGCACGATGGTGAGTAAATTGCTGTTAGCATAGTTAATATTCCCCCCGACTATAATGGGATTGTTGTAGCCTGGGTCAGAATAGATTGAATAAGGAATTAAGTCGCCGGCGGCATTCTTAAGATTAAGATTATTAGCAGTGCTGGTGATGGTGCTGTTCAATACGGGAGTGGATAATACGCTCAGCGCTGTTCCATCACAGCCAAGTGCCGTTATACCACTGGCACTTTCGGGGAGGGTATTGACATTAAACGATGAATTTTGTGGCAGCTTTACTTCTGCGGCAGCAAAAGTGCACGCGGTGGCACTGCTGACAGACAATAGCCACAGTACAGACAGAACCAACCAATAAGGTAGCCTGTATGGCCGAGGTATCTTGCTGGTAATTTGCGTCGTGAGCGATATCATTAGCTGCTCCTTAAATAAAGTTGCCGATAGCCAGGTACGGCAATTATTGGCATATGGCTGTACCAGCATCTTGTATCCCTTTAGTATTTTTCAATTGGAATTGGCTGTAGCAGCGGGTGCCATTATCAGCCCGCACTATGGTGAGTTTATTCAACTGGGTGGCTTGCTCAATATAAGCCATACCATCCCAACCGACATAACCGCTAGGTGTGTCGCCCGTGGTATATATCGCGCTGCCTTTCGGTAAGTCTTGACCGGATTTATCGGTAAGTCTGATATTTGCGGCGGTAATCTGTGTTATGGGGAAATCAATTAAATAGCCACTGCGTTCGCTAATCGCTAAATTTCGCTCTACTGTTGGCAATATGACATCGGCAGGTAAATTCATGGGGTCAATCTGGAATTTGGCCTGATAATATGAAGAAACTGTCGGAATCAAGATATATCCGTTGTTGTTCGTAGTACCAATCAGTTGGTTTTCGTAACTGACCGGAATATTGCTAAAACCATTGGTTGATACCAAGGCAAATGCATCGTTAATCATATTACTGGCATAAACGCCGCCATTCATCATAACCAGCGAGCCACTTAATTCACCCCAACTATTATAGTTATCACTATTGCCATAAACACCGGCGCGACTTTCCATTATCCGAGTGCGCCAAATAACATCTGCTTGTTGGTAACTGCTATTTTCACTGTTGCCGTTGGCATAAGCGAGATTCCAACCCAGTCCGCCATTAGAAGGAGCTGCCCGGCTATAATTCACGCGTTGGGACCACTGGTTATCAACATCACGGCTGGTGCTGGCGCTGGCTGATCCCCATTCACCCAGCGGGATACTCCAGATCAGTTGTGCGTTGTAACCTTTGGTCCCCAACTCACGATTGAGGGAGAGGTAAATACTGGTATTACGGAATATTGAGGTGCTATAGCTGATATTGACCAACCGGGTTCGCTCACCGAGCGCATCCCTGACATCGAAATAACCAGATCCAAGTGTCCCTAAGTTTCCAAGGCTGATACTGCCGGTTATCTGGTCGGTACGTCGGCTCAGACGAAAGTCGCTTTTGTAATTAGCCAGATCGCCATAATTATCGCTGCGGCTAATGCGCTGAGCATTCAGATTAAAGTAGGAATTACTGTAGGTATAACCTAATGAACGCTGGTTACCGATACCACCACGGGTATTAATGGCAACCTGTGAGGTATTAATGGTTGAATTGTTGATATCAGTGGCTGGTTGACTGATGACATCACTAAATGCATCGGCAGAGGTACTACTCATGCTGTAGGCACCATTCAGTACCCCAAATAGGCCCAGTCGAAATCCGGCTCCGCCACCTACCACATTCATGCCTTTGGCAGCATCCCCTCGGCCTTCTAGTGTCAACCAAGACGTTGTGCCATAACGAACCACGCCACTGGCGACAGGATCAGCATAATCGGCAGAACGGATGGCATAATTGCGGCGTAAAGCACCGGCTGACAGGCTAAAATCCCACATGCCGGGTTTTAGCAGTGAACTGGCAACATAAAATGGCACTGAGGTGCTGATTTGTCTACCGAGGGCATCGGTTGTAATAATAGTCGCTTGGCCAGCACCATTAATACGAGGGGCATTATCGATAACAAAAGGGCCGGGGTTAATATTGGCTGATTGTGTTCTGAAGTTATCAATATACAGTTCGACAGTGCTAGGTACCGCAGCTTGACCGGCAAATTGCGGCATCGGATAGGTAATAAGGTCGGGGCGAATAGCAAAATTACGCGCGATTTGAACACCACCCAGGCGCACCGCGCTACTCCAGGGCAAGGCTCCAGTGATCAGGTCACCTGCGGTATAACGTAGCAGGTTTTTTTCATCATTCCTCTGCCATTGGGTATCAAACCGAATATAGCCGTTATTATCCGTGTCGCCGTTATTACCTGAAAAGTTAGTACGATAAACGCCGGTATTACTGATTAAACCAAAACGGTCAAAAATACGTTGCTCGCTCCAGGCTGAGGCATTACCTGACTGTGGGTTACCACTGTTCTGGCTGACATAAAAATCATAATTTAATAAAAATCCCAGGCTACTTTGTGCAAGATTAAAATCATCGGTTGCGGCAGAGTTAATTTGCTGTTTCGGTAACCACTCGCTGGGAACATCAATTAATAGCCGTTGGTTTTCTCCATCATATTTCACGGCCACCTTATCCATCTTATCAACCGCAACCTCAGCACTAGAGGGTAATCCGATGGTTTTTAACTGTGCTGGTGAAAGATAGTAATGTCCCCCGCGATAGATGACTGGCACAGCATCACCAAAGTTACGGTCATTGACCACTAACTCAAGATATAAGGTACTGTCGGGCATTGCTGCCATAGGTGGCGGCAGATTATCCCCCCAAACTTCCCAGGGGATGAGTGGAGGCAACAACACTGAGCCATACATCAATATTAATAATGGTGACAGCTTGAATCTGATAGTCATTCCCAACCCTAGGTTATTATTAAACACACCTTATCTGCTGTATGCGAACACCTTATTGGTGTGGGATGACTATGGGTTTGGTGCTGTTATTGATAATGGCGCTTAATTCTCCTGTTCTGGCTGTTGGGCTGAGCGGGAAACTCATTTTTGCGCCGGCTAACACATAACCGAGTAAACCTTTATTAATGTCTTTCTCTTGCAGGGTCACCCGCGAAATCCGTGCATGAACAGCGCCCTGATTAGTGATATTCAACCATTGTTTCTCGCCTTGTGAATGCACGCTATAACTGAGTTTCGTCGGCATAACACCGGGGGCTGGCGTGGTATCAGATGCCGCCAGCACACCACTGCCGTAAACAAACAAGGGAACGGAATAGCGCATTTGGAATTTCAGCCCTAACTGAGTGGCAGCGGGGGCGGTTTTATCGTTTGGGTCCTTATAAGGTATTTCATCAATTAATATGCGGTAGGCTTGTTCTTGCCCAGCGGGAACGGGGGCGTTTTTGACTAAACGAATCAGTTGACGCTTACCGGGTTGAATAGTTGCAACCGGTGGGCTGGCGATGATTCTTGATTGCGGGGTGTAATCGTCTTGGGTGTTGACCTGCTGCCAACCTAATACCCGAATCTGCATATAGATAGGCTGACTATCTTTATTTTCCAACCACAATGCAGTGGCTTTATCATTGTCTGAAATTATCGGGTCAATGGGCCAGATCAGAACGGAGGCCGCAGCATACAGTTGGCTACTGGTCAGTGTGGCCGAAAGCAATATTACCCGAGATAGTAGGTTAAATGGCGTCATAGTGAAATCTCCTGCGGCATCGTGCCAGTAATCAATAAGTAACTGTAACTAATAAAGTATCTGTGTAGACGCCAGCGCTGGGTTGCATACTACTGGCAAATAGTTGTGCATAAAATTGACTTGTTGCTGGGTGCCATCGGTGGTCACTAAACGTGTCGATCCCCCATTGGCACCATCCCCCCAGATCTGTGTTCGGGCAGGGTTTTGATATATTTGATACAGCAAATATTCGCCCGTTGTGCTGTTGAGTAAGCGCCTGCCGGCAGAAATGTTACCTGAGGTATTGGCCCCGGAATTAAGCGCCAGTGTGACCGTGGGATTACCACTGCACTGGAGGACGATACTGCCTGAGTTGAGTCCAGATATTGCGTTAGTGGCGTTTGCCAATGAAGAGACGGTGCCGAAATCCAATGTGCCAAAGTTGCTGGTATCGGTGGCTCCGCCCCCAAGGCTACAGCCGGTTTGCACTATTGCATTGACAGTGAAACTTTTAGATACCGGTGAGGTGGCAGCATGGGTAACGGCTATGCTGAGTACTAAAATAAGTAGGGCGCGGGTGAGGTTATACTGAGATAAAGCATATTTCATTGTCAGCATCCTCCATAATATTTACCAATTCACCGTGACCTGAACGGTGTCGGTATAAGTCCCTACCGCCGGGGTCGGTTGGGCAAAAACCAGACCATAAACCGGAATGATCACCACTGATCCGCTAGCAATCTGGGAAATGCCAGTCAGGTTATCCCAAACTTTGCTATGTGCCGCATCGGTATACAGGTTGTAATTAACATGCTGGCCTGACGGGCCGCCGGCCAAATAACGGCTGGCAGTGCTACCACTCTGCCCGCCATTGAGTAGCACATTAAAACTGGTCCCCTTACTGCATTGGACGGAAATGGCACCGTTATTTCCCTGACCGGCGACGGCAATCGGAGTAGTTAACGCCACCACAGTGCCGAAATTCAGGGTACCAAAACTGGTTGCGCCATTAACAATGGTGCCCGCAGTACAAGTGGGCAATAGCGTGGCACGGACGGTGATATTGGCATTTTTCGTTATAGCCCCAACGGGAAAAAGTGGCAGCAGTAACAAGCTGCAAGTGGCGGCCAGAGCAAACAAGCGGCCTGCCATTACCAGGTAACAGTGACGGTAACAGTATCGAGATAGGTGCCGACACTGGGTGTCGTTTGAACAGGGACGCGGGCATAAATAGTCAGTGGGATCGCGGTGGCCAACCCAGTGCCCGTTCCATCAACCGTGCCGGATACTGGCGTCGCATTCCATGGCTGAAGAAAACCGTTGTCTCTGTAAAGGTTATAATTGACGAATTCTGATGTTCCGCCAGCCAGTCGGCGTTGCCCAGAGTTGTCATGCAGCCCATTATCTATTGCGATGGAATAAGCGGTATTATTGCTGCAATGCAATTTAAGTGAATCGTTGGTCGTGCCACTGAATGTCACGCTAAGAGGTGCGGTTAGGTCGCTCACTGTGCCGAAATTTACAGTGCCCAGATTACTTAAGTTGCCACTCCCGAGACCATTATCGATGTAACAACCGGCGATGATGTTGAGTGTTGCGTTTAGTGTTCCACTGGCGGTACCTGCACCTTGCACTGGCGCTGTCTGTAGTACCATCACCGCACCTAAAATAAGTAAGATTCTCTTCATTATTGCTTCCTTAATCATCTAATTTGCAGCCAGGTAAGCGAGAACAGAGTTGCGCCAATAACGTAGCGAAACTAATGTTTATGTAACAAATCATTAAAAATTTAGATATTTAATTAATAGCAGCAAGATTTAGAAAGTGTTTAAAATTAATTAAAAAATCTTTATCCATCTCATTTACATCATTTATTCCTATTTGTACTGGCAAAAATTTAAAAATGGGTTAGCTATTTTATTCAAGATAAATTGATGTTTTTATATCGGGGGTTTACTGGCATGAATCCATTCAGCCAAATAAGGATATGCTGAGATCCATATCAAAGATCCTGGCTATTGATTAGATTTATTTTTTGAATATATTGCAGAAATAGCTAAAGCAGTACCGCCCAATAGGGCGGCTATGCGGTAAGTAAACTGCATTCCCTGGGTGATATGATCTACGGTTGCTAATTGAATGTTTTGCTGGGCGCAGGCAAAGGCGAAAATAGCCCCCATGACAGCGGCGCCAGTAATCAGCCCGAGATTGCGCGAAAGATTCAGCAGGCCGGATGCAATGCCTCGTTGTTGCGCGCCAACAGATTTAATCACCAGCGTATTATTCGCAGCCTGGAAAATAGCATAGCCAGCTGTAATCAGGCAGACCGGCAAAATATAGCCGGGCAGGCCGGCAATTGGCCCGATCATCGACAGTGCAATTGCCCCGGTAGTGATCGCCGTTAATCCTGTAATCACCATCATTTGAGCACCGAATCTGTCGACCAGATAACCCGCAGGAACCCCGATGAGTGCCGCGACTATCGGGCCGGCGGACATCGACAATCCAACCCATGGTGTACTCATGGCAAAAGCCCGTGAAAGATAGAATGGCCCAACGACTAATGTTGCCATCATGATAGTGGTGACCAATGCACTGACTATCAATGCACTACGCAGTTGTGAGTGGCGCCACATAGCGGTTTGAATTAATGGGTATGAGGTGTTCTTTTCCGCCCAGATGAATAATCCGATGCCGATTACCGCAGCGAGTAATAACACTAAATTAAGTGTGCCGAAGGTGCCATGGCCCAGCGTCATGGCAAGGGCATACAGTGCCAGAGTCAGGCCCAGCAATAGCATCCCAAGAGGATCAAAACCACCATGGGCCTGTTGTAATTCGTTGTTAGTGCTAGGGAATGAGTCGGAGATGGGTAAATAGCGTGATAGCAAAAATAGGGCTAATAACCCAAAAGGGATGTTAATCAGGAACATCGCTGGCCAACCGAATCCGCTGATTAACATGCCGCCCACTGATGGCCCAAGTGCCGTGCCGATAGCCGAGATGCTGCCGAGCATGCCCATCGCCCGCCCGATTTTTTCTTTACTAATCGCCTCACCGACCAGCGCCAGAGTCAGTGTCATCATGGTGGCGGCCCCTAATCCCTGTAACACACGGGCAGCAATTAACACTCCGATGTCAGGGGCTAACGCGCAACCCAGAGAGGCCACTGTGAATAAACCAATCCCCGCATTCAACAATCGGCGTTTGTTAGTGATATCCCCCAAACGGCCAATGCTGATGGCCGAGGTGGTAATCGCCAGTAAATAGGCTAAAACGACCCACTGCGCCGCTTGAAAAGAGGCACTGAAAGTGAGTGTTAACGTGGGTAAACCCACATTGGCGATACTGGTTGCTAATGAAGAAAGCAGCATCGGCAGTGAGAGGCTGATAACTATTCTGCTTAGCGCACTGTTGGCGATGATGTCACTATTGATGTTTTCGGTATTGATTTTCATTAATAGATTAACTCCTGAATGACCTGTTCAGGAGAGACTAGGGCATTACATCATAAGGCGGAAGGCGCATGGAATGCAGTTTATCCATGCATAAAACGCCATGTCAGCATGAGGTTGTGCTAGAGTCAGTACATGACAAAACCTGATCTCAATTTATTAATCACACTCAATGTTCTGCTGGCCGAGGGGAGCGTAGCGCGTGCTGCCCAGCGATTAGGGCTTAGCCCATCGGCGATGAGCCGGGCGTTGGCAAGATTGCGTAAAACAACCGGTGATCCCTTGCTGGTCAGGGCAGGGCGCGCCTTGGTACCGACACCAAGAGCACTTGAACTGCGTGAACAGGTCAGCCAATTAGTACAAGAAGCCACATCGGCGCTGCGGCCTGCGGCAAAACTGGACCTGGCACAGTTGATGCGTACCTTCACTTTGCGTACCAGCGATGGCTTTGTCGAAAACTTTGGCGGCGCATTGCTGACTCGGATTCATCAACAAGCCCCCAATGTGCAACTGCATTTCATGCAAAAATTGAATAAAGACAGCGCATTGTTACGTGATGGCATGGTGGATCTGGAAACGGGGGTGGTGGGCCCGACTGCCAGCCCTGAATTACGAACACGGGCACTTTTCCGCGATCGCTTTATGGGCGTAGTGCGTGATGGTCATCCGCTATGTGGGGAGGACATCACCCCCGTGCGTTATGCAACTCAGGGGCATATTGTGGTTTCACGGCGTCAGGGCCATAAAGGGCCGATTGATGAGGCACTACAATTACTTGGGATTGAACGGAATATTATCGCCTCGGTTGATTCTATATCCACCGCATTGGCGCTGGTGAGAGGGACGGACTTGGTGGCGACGGTTCCCGAACGGCATAGCCAGAATCTGCGCCGAGGGATGTACAGTTTTCCGCTTCCTTTAACCTTACCGACTATTACGGTTTCGATGTTGTGGCATCCGCGCATGGATGCTGATCCGGCGCACCGCTGGTTGCGTCAATGTGTGCTGGATGTGGTGGTGACACCGAGTGAGCAGCAGATCGCACACGAAGATTAATCTTTATGCGGAAATGATGTTGGGGAATTATCAGGGCAGCCCAGTGTGAGCTACCCTGATGAGCACCTAAAAGCGGGGGATTGCTGTACCCCAATTGCGCCAATCTTTCGGCTCTTCTGGGTTAAGCAAGAAGTGCTGATTTATGCTGGCCTTAGGGGCCAGTGGCGTAGTTGGTGGGGTCGCGAAAGCAATGCCGCCGCGTATAAATTGCTGGAAGGTGCCGCTTTTCACCACACCACCGGTTAGACCGAATTCAAGGTTGTACCCTGATGCCAGCCAGAACACGCTATTTTGCCGCACCAACTGCTGGAATTTCTGGCTGATCCGTATCGATACTTGCACGCGATCAGACATCGCACCAAGGTTAAACCCGGTAACAGTACCTACTTCAAGCCCACGGAAGAGGACCGGTGTGCCAACTTGCAATGATCCTGCCTCAGCGGTATCCAGAATAAGGCTCAGCCCATCAAGATAACGGGAGTCGGTAATAGTGGCGGTTTGCAACTCAAAAGTACGTAATGTGCCACCTTTACCCGGCTCTACATTAATATAAGGTTGGAACAAGGTGTCCAGATTATTGACCCCTGCGGCTGATATCTCCGGCGAGACAATAGAAAAGCGGGTACCGGCCCGGGTAAAGTTCTGCACATATTCTGGATAAAGCACGGCTTTGGCTAACACTTCGTTGCGCTCTGGTGCCAGTTTCAGCGATTCGACTTGGCCAATATTGATACCCAAATAACGAATCGGCATGCCGGTTGCCAGTTTGCTGGCATCAAAGGTGCGCAAGATGATTTGACTACCGACAGCACGGGCGGCGGTTTCATTACCATACAAGGTGCGTTTGGCCCCCTTATCCAGTGTCACACCTTCCAGATTATCAAAGCTGATAGCTCCTTTTAGAGCGCGATTCAATGGAGATGCCTGCACAGTTAGCCCACTGCCGTTCAACTGGACTTTCGCCCCACCTTCGGCCCAGAAAATGCTCTTATCAGTGAGTAAATTGCGATATTCGGGCTGAATATAGACATCTACTTCAAACTCATTGGCTTTTGGCCTGATATGGGTAATTTCACCTACCTGAAACTTGCGATATAACACCACAGAACCGGTTTGCACATCGGGCAAGCTGGCAGCAGTTAAACTTAGTGTTGTGGCGGGGGCGTTGCCTAAAATGCCGTCGGTAGCTTTGGCGACACTGCTATACAGCGGATACTTATTCAGGGCTGCACCTTTACTGCCCGGCAGTATCAGAATACCGCCATCAATCCACTCCTGCGCACTGGCACCCTGAATATCAATGCCATCAATCCCGAGTTTTACCTCCAGCCGACTGTTCACCACAAACTTGCTGTCTTTATGCACCAAATCACGGTATTTGGCTTCAATTGCTGCCGTGAAGGTAACACCGTCGGCTGATAGCTCACGGGTCAAGACTTGGCCAATTTTAATTCCATGTAGCGAGATCGGCTGGCCGATATCAATGCCATAACTTTGCGGTGCAGTTAATTGCAATTCGAGCACATTGGGCTGCTGCAACAGACTTTTACTGCTTGGTAGCACGGTAAAGTGTTTTTGTGGTGCCCCTTCACCCGGGATTAACTCTAATGTATTGCCAGTCAAGAGTTCACTCAGTTTGGCATCATTAAGACTGATTCGGGGGCTGTTCATTTCAATGCGGCTGCCTGCACGCATCAAATCGACCACTGAAGGGTCAATGGTCAGTTCACCGGTCACCTTACTGTCCGGTTGAAGTGTCATTTTGGTCAGGGTGCCTACCTGTAACCCTTGATAAATCAGCGGTGTTCTCCCCTCGCTTAAACTACTCCCACTGGGTAAATCCAGCGTAATTGCCACACCACGTTGGCTATGTGCTAAATCGGGGTAGAGCTGAAAGGGTTGGTCCGGTTTCGCATCTGGGCTGTTTTTGGGTGAGTCAAAGGCAATGGCACCATTGACCAAGGCAGCCAGACTTTCCATTTGAACCGACGCGCCACTGAGACTGAAGTCACCTTTAAAACCAGACACATTCCAGAAGCGGGTATCGTTTTTTACCAATTTGGCGAAGCGCCGATCAATCAGTACATCAATGACAACGCCATTATTATCAGGCGCGATATTGTAGTCATAGACTTTACCCACCGGGATTTTACGGTAGTAAACCAGAGAGCCGTTATTGAGTGAGGCCAAATCGGGGGCATGGAGGTGAACCATCAATTCGCCGGTATTCAGGCGGAACTTAGGCTGGGTATCCAATGCGGTAAAGTGGCTCTGCGGTTTGCCCTCGCCTGGCATCATCCCGATATAGTTACCACCGACTAGCGCATCCAAGCCAGAGACCCCGGCCAAAGAGGCCTTGGGCGTCACTAGCCAGAACTGTGTCCCTTCTCGCAATGAGTCTTCCATATCATTTTTGATACTGGCGGTGACTTTTATATTGCGCAGGTCATCATCCAGACTGATGGATTGCACCATCCCGACTTCAACGCCCTGATAGCGAATCGGGGTTCGGCCCGCCACAATACCGGCGGCAGACTGGAAATCAATAGTGACTTCGGTACCGCGGTCCTGCCAGTTGTTATAAATCAGCCAACCGGCAATCAGCAGGGCAATAAAAGGCAGCAACCAGAAAGGCGATATCCGGCGTTTATGTTTAATTTGTGCCTCAGTCGGTGTACTCGGCGTTTCCTGTTGCATGTGCATCCCAAATCAATCGGCTATCGAGCCATTCAACAGCAAGGATAGTCAAAATGACCGCAGACCCAAAATAGAAGGCTGCCGGTCCCATAGTGAAGGAAAGGAGCTGATCACGATTAATCAGCGACATCATTAACGCAATAACAAAGAGGTCTAGCATCGACCAACGGCCAATCCAGGTAATCAGTCGCAGTAATCGCATGCGCGTTTTAAGGCTATGTTGCGTCTTTAGATGAATGCTGAGCAACAATGTTAGCAACACAATCACCTTGGTAAACGGCACCAGCACACTGGCGATAAACACCACCGCGGCAATGGGCAGGTTACCCGATGAGGCCAAAGAGACCACGCCGGAGAAAATAGTATCTTCCATGCGGGTGCCATTGACATAAACAATTGATATCGGTAAAAGATTAGCAGGCAACAGCAGGACTATCGAGGCAATTAACGCCGCCCAGGTTTTTTGGATGCTATGGCGGCGGCGATGGCGCAAAGGGGTATGGCAGCGTGGGCAGCGGCCGTGTGCATCGCAGTGCCCGGTATAATGGCATGACAGGCAAATGCGCAATGTTTCCCGGGGGCCGGGGGGCTGCTCCTGGGGATAAAATCGCTCCCACAACTGCTCCAGATTCAAATGCACCAGCGTCAGAATACTGAGTAACGTCAGAGCCAGAAACGCTATCAACCCGCCACCGGGCATAACGTCCGCATACTCTTTGACCTTAATACAGGCCACCGCCATACCGATAAGATAGATATCTAGCATGACCCATTCTTTTAGCCGCTCCAGCATCAATAACACCGGGCGCAGGTTCATGCCAATCCGGCTGCCGATACGCAGATACAGAATCGATGCGGTGAGTGTAACGGGAGCGCCAATAATACAAAATGCCACCATACTGGCTGTAATCGGGCCGCCCTGACGACTCATTTGCCAGATACCCTCTAACAGACTGGCATCAATCCGCGTGCCGAGCAGGCGAATGGTAATCAGCGGCTCGGTAAAAGCAAATGGCATCAGCAGTAACATGGCAACCGCCATGGCGGTTAGGCGGGTAAGGGACCAATCGCGCCCACTGGCAATTTTTGCGCTGCATCGTGGGCAATAGGCTGTTTGTGTACCATTGAGCGGCGGCAGGGTAAATAGCGCATCGCACTGGCAGCAACGCTGAACCCTTGCAGTGGAGAGTGGCCGTTGAATGGCATGTACCTTCATATTATAAAACCCTGATGCTGACACCGGTTTATAAAGAATAGCGCGGATGGTAGCAGAGCAATCGGTCAAAACAAGGGGCAAAACGGGCCAAACCCCCGATGGCGATAACTCTTTTACTTCGTTATAGCGGAATAACCTTGTAGCCAAGGGTATTTAATGATTACTTTATATAAGCTAAGCATAACTATCGCCTCTGGCTATTCTTAGGTTTCTAACGGTCATTACATGAAAAAAGCAGAATTCTACGCGGAATTAAAACGTGACTTGAGTGCCCTGATTGCAGGTGAAACGAATTTCATTGCTACTTTGGCTAATGCCAGCGCTTTACTTTATGAGCGTCTTGATGGGTTGAATTGGGCCGGTTTTTACTTGATCGACGGCAAACAATTAGTGCTGGGTCCTTTTCAAGGGAAAATCGCCTGTGTCCGTATTCCAATCGGCAAAGGCGTATGTGGAACTGCCGTGGCAGAAAACCGCGTTCAGCGAGTGGCGGATGTGCATGCATTCCCCGGACATATTGCCTGTGACGCCGCAAGTAATGCTGAAATTGTGCTGCCAATCACTGTGAAGGGTAAAATTATCGGCGTTTTGGATATCGACAGCATTGTTTATGATCGCTTTGATGACGCTGATGAATTGGGTTTAATCTCAGTTGTGGCGGGGCTTTGCGAGCATCTTGACCTGTGTGACAGTGAGAAATATGTCACACAGACTGCAAGTTGATATACGGATAACGTGGCAATTGCTGATGGCGTCATTATAATGACGCCTGTTCATGCCTGCGCTGGTTGGCAAACCCGTTGTAATCAGGAAATTTCATGGAAAATCAACCTAAGTTGAACAGTAGTAAAGAAGTCATAGCCTTTTTGGCTGAGCGGTTCCCGCTTTGCTTCACCGCCGAAGGCGAAGCACGTCCACTGAAGATCGGTATTTTTCAAGATCTGGTCGAACGTGTTCAGGGGGAAGAGAATTTAAGCAAAACGCAATTGCGTTCTGCGCTGCGTCTCTATACCTCAAGCTGGCGTTATCTTTATGGGGTCAAAGTCGGTGCTGAACGTGTTGATTTAGACGGCAACCCTTGTGGTGTGCTGGAAGAGCAACATGTAGAACATGCCCGCAAACAGCTAGAAGAGGCGAAAGCCCGTGTTCAGGCACAACGTGCTGAACAACAAGCTAAAAAGCGCGAAGCTGCCATTGCTGCGGGTGAAACCCCAGAGCCACGTCGCCCACGTCCGGCAGGTAAAAAACCTGCGCCGCGTCGTGAAGCGGGTGTGGCTTCGGAAAACCGCAAGCCTCGTCAGTCACCTCGCCCACCACAGGCTCGGCCACCTCGGCCACAGGCCGAGGAAAACCAGCCACGCCCTGTGCCGGTCACAGATATCTCTAAACTGCAAATTGGTCAAGAAATCAAAGTCAGAGCAGGTAAGAGCGCGATGGATGCAACCGTATTAGAAATCGCTAAAGATGGCGTACGGGTGCAGCTATCTTCCGGTCTGGCGATGATTGTGCGCGCAGAACACTTGCAGTTCTGATACGGAGGCCAACCTAGGCATGAACAAATTTGTCAGACTAACAGCAATCGCAGGCTTGTTACTGGCGGGGGCGAGTTACGCAGCGGATACCACCTATCGCATCGATCAGCTACCTCAACTGCGTCAGGAACCCGAGCATGCAACCGTGAGTGAGCGCGTAACATCGCGCTTCACTCGCTCTCACTATCGTCAATTTACACTGGACGATCAGTTTTCCGCCAAAATATTTGATAGATTCCTCAACATGCTGGATTACAGCCATAACGTGTTGTTGGCATCAGATGTGGCACAGTTTGCGGATAAAAAGCAGTCGCTGGATGATGAGTTAAAATCAGGCCAGTTGGACACGCCTTTCGCTTTATTCAATTTGGCGCAAAAACGCCGCTTTGAGCGCTATCAATATGCATTGTCAGTACTGGACCGGCCAATGGTCTTTACCGGTAATGACACCATTGATATTGACCGTGGTAAAGCACCTTGGCCTACCAGCGAAGCTGAGCTGAATAAGCTTTGGGACGCAAAAGTTAAGTACGATCAGCTTAATTTGAAATTAACCGGTAAAACGGATAAAGAAATCAAAGAGACGCTGACAAAACGCTATCAGGCGGCCATTAAGCGTTTGACGCAAAGTAATAGCGAAGATGTGTTCCAGCTAATTATGAATGCGTTTGCGCATGAAATTGACCCGCATACCAACTATCTGTCGCCACGTAATACCGAACAGTTCAATACTGAAATGAGCTTGTCTCTGGAAGGTATTGGCGCTGTCTTGCAAATGGATGATGATTACACCTTAATCAACTCTATGGTTCCAGGTGGCCCCGCGGCGAAAAGTAAAACTATCGCCGTAGGTGATCGGGTGATCGGTGTGGGTCAAACCGGTAAGCCGATGGTGGATGTGATTGGATGGCGTCTCGATGATGTCGTGGCACTCATTAAAGGGCCGAAGGGCAGTAAAGTGCGGCTGGAGATTTTACCGGCCGGTAAAGGTACTAAACCGCGCACTGTAACCTTGACCCGTGAACGCATTCGTCTTGAAGATCGCGCAGTGAAAATGTCGGTGAAAACTATCGGCAAAGAGCGTGTCGGTGTACTGGATATCCCTGGTTTCTATGTTGGCCTGACCGAAGACGTTAAGGTGCAATTGCAGAAGTTGGAGAAAGAGAATGTCAGTAGCATTATTATTGACTTGCGCAGTAATGGTGGTGGTGCTCTGACCGAGGCTGTGTCGCTGTCCGGTTTGTTTATTCCGAGTGGGCCGGTGGTTCAAGTGCGGGATAACAACGGCAAAGTGCGTGAAGACAGTGATACTGATGGCGTGGTGTACTACAAAGGCCCGCTGGTGGTATTGGTGGACCGCTACAGTGCATCCGCTTCCGAAATCTTTGCTGCTGCCATGCAGGATTATGGTCGTGCATTAATTGTCGGTGAACCAACCTTTGGTAAAGGTACTGTTCAACAGTATCGGTCGTTAAATCGTATTTATGATCAAATGTTGCGCCCGGAATGGCCTGCGTTAGGTTCACTGCAATACACTATCCAGAAATTCTATCGGGTAGACGGTGGCAGTACTCAGCGTAAAGGGGTAACCCCGGATATCGTGATGCCAACCGGTGTTGATCCGGCGGAAACGGGTGAGAGTTTCGAAGACAATGCCTTGCCTTGGGACAGTATCAATGCGGCCAGTTACGTCAAGAGTGGTGATCTGAAGCCACTGGAGCCGGAGTTACTGAAAGCACATACAGCGCGGATTGCCGCTGATCCTGAATTCCAGCATATTCAGCAAGATATTGAGCGTTATAAAGCGTTGAAAGAAAAACGCAACATCGTCTCTCTCAATTACGCTCAGCGTGAAAAAGAGAACCATGATGATGATGCCACGCGGCTGAATCGCTTGAATGAGCGTTTCAAGCGTGAAGGTAAAAAGCCACTGAAGTCATTGGAGGATTTGCCAAAAGACTATCAGGAGCCAGACCCTTATCTGGATGAGACTGTTCATATTGCTTTGGATTTGGCTCATAAAGAAAAAGCGCAGCCGCAAGTTGAATCACCACCAGCGGCAGCACCTGCGGCAAAATAAGTCAGCAGATAATATGAAGGATCCGGGCCTTAAAAAGAGCCCGGATTTTTTTTACTTTTTTTCATCGCCGAATTTATCAATTGGCGAAAAAATAGCAAAATATGTAATGAAAAGTATCCAAATTTGTAAAGTTATGTTGATTTACTCTGTTAGAACTTAACAAGCCTTGAAAATTTATCAGATGCCCATACGATCAGCGTATCTCAGTAGTAATTTGGCTAAGTCATCATCCAGGATTATGCCAATTTTGACTTAAGACCCATGTGACTCAACACAGTGTCGACTTAAAACAATAAGGAAATAAATTTTTATGATGCGTATCGCTCTGTTCCTTCTCACCAACCTGGCAGTCATGTTGGTGTTCGGGTTGGTACTAAGCCTGACAGGTATTCAGTCCAGCAGTGTACAAGGGCTGATGATCATGGCTGGTCTGTTCGGTTTCGGCGGCGCATTTGTTTCGTTGCTGATGTCCAAATGGATGGCTTTGCGTTCAGTGGGTGGTGAGGTTATCGAACAACCGCGCAATGAAACTGAGCGCTGGTTGCTGGATACGGTACGTCGCCAATCTCAGCAAGCCGGTATTGCTATGCCACAAGTTGCTATTTATCAGGCACCGGATATTAACGCCTTTGCGACCGGGGCTCGTCGTGATGCCTCTTTAGTGGCAGTGAGTACAGGTCTATTGCAGAACATGAGCCGTGATGAAGCAGAAGCCGTTATTGCTCATGAAATTAGCCACGTTGCTAACGGCGATATGGTCACCATGACCTTGATTCAGGGGATTGTGAATACCTTTGTAATTTTCATTTCACGCCTGATTGCGCAAGTCGCGGCCGGTTTCCTATCAGGGGACCGTGATAATGAAAGCAGTAGCGCTGGTAACCCGATGGTCTACTTTGCCGTATCAATGGTCTTGGAATTGGTCTTTGGTATTCTGGCCAGCATTATCACCATGTGGTTCTCGCGCCATCGCGAATTCCACGCTGATGCCGGCTCAGCGAAACTGGTAGGGCGTGAGAAGATGATAGCGGCTCTGCAACGGCTGAAAACCAGCTATGAGCCACAGGAAGCAGGCAACATGATGGCTTTCTGCATTAATGGTAAGTCCAAAACCTTCAGCGAGCTGTTTATGTCACATCCGCCGCTGGACAAACGTATTGAAGCGCTACGTTCAGGCCAGTATCTGAAGTAGCCACCACCAACTCTTCTGATTAAAAACCCCGCCCACCAGCGGGGTTTTTTTATTGCAACCCGAGTCTAGCCACGTTTCTGGCTTATGCGCAGCACACTCACCAATGCGGCGATACTGGCAAAGCAGCCAGCCAGCACCAGAGAAGCATGAGTGCCACTGGTTGAGAACAGATTAAACATTAATGCCACTAATGCCGCCCCAGAGGTTTGCCCGAGTAAACGGGCGGTGCCTAGCATGCCGCTGGCCCCACCACTACGATGTTGCGGTGCAGCAGAAATAATGGTGTGGTTATTCGGCGACTGAAACAGGCCAAAACCGGCACCACATAGCACCATCCGCCAGATAATATCCACATCACTCGGGTTGGCTGGCAGCAATGCTAGCAGGAACAAACCACTGGCAAACACCGCCAAACCTATCCCGCCTAATAATCCTGCATGATAACGTTCGACTAATCGCCCGGCTATCGGGGCTACCACCATGGTTGCCAACGGCCATGGGGTTAACAGCAGTCCGGTTGCCACTTCATCACGGCCCAGAACAGTTTGTAAAAAGAAGGGCAGTGACACCATTGCCAGCATTTGTGCGGCAAAAGAGCAAATAGAAGTGCCGATTGATAATGCAAAAATAGGAATACGCAGTAAATCAACCGGAAGCAGCGGGAAAGACTGACTAAGTTGACGGCGTACAAAGAAGAAACCAATTAGCAGCAATGCGATAATTTCAGCCGCTATCAGGGTTGGGCTTTGTCCCTGAGCAAAGCCACTGATAGCGGTTATCAGTAAACCAAAGGTCAGAGCATTCATCACACAACTGGTAAAATCGAAACGGTTACCGTTACTTTTCATATTATTGGCAGGCAAATACTTCATACCTAACAACCATGCCAACAAGCCGATGGGGACATTAATGGCAAATAGCCACTGCCATGAAGCAACCGATAGCACCGCCGCGGCAATGGTGGGACCGGCGGCGGCGGAAACGGCCACAATCAATGAATTAATACCGATACCACGGCCCAGTTGTGCTCGTGGATAAATAATCCGAATCAATGCAGTATTAACACTCATTAAGGCTGCTGCGCCAAGCCCTTGCAGCACACGGGCAAATGTTAGCGTCCATAAGGAGTCAGACAGAGCACAGAACAGCGATGTCACACTAAACACCAGTAAACCTGCCTGATAAACCCGCCGATAACCGATGATATCGCCCAGCGATGCCATTGAGAGCAACGACACGGTGATAGCTAACTGGTAAGCATTCACGACCCAAATAGACGTGGCTGGGCTGGCATTGAGGTCACGAGCGATGGTTGGCAAAGCTACGTTGGCGATAGTGCCATCCAACACCGCTATGGTAATACCGAGTGCAATAACCAATATTGCAGCATAGCGCTGAGGAACCGGCATGCCATCGTTTGATGATGGGATCATAGGTTTTATCTGTAAAAATAATGATGTAGGTAAGTGTTTATATGCTAACCAGTATTGTGCTTGAATGCATCCTTGCCAGCCGGCTTATTTGTAAATAGCGATGTTGTACAGTTATCGCAATCAGATTAACAGGCTGATAAGCACAGTAATTTGGCTAAATCAGTGAAAATAGAACCGCGATCACGGAAAAATGAAACATCGTTTCTATAATGTGAGATAGTAATAGCCTGACAGGTTCCTCTGCGGGCAAATTTTAATTCTCTGATGATTTTAAGGACTTTCCTGATGGCCAAAGGTAAACAAATCCCCCTGACATTTCACACATATCAGGATGCCTCTACCGGTGCACAAGTTACACGGTTAACGCCGCCTGATGTCACTTGCCACCGTAACTATTTCTATCAAAAATGTTTCACCCGTGATGGCAGTAAGTTATTGTTCGGCGGCGCTTTTGATGGTCCGTGGAACTACTACTTGTTGGATCTCAACACGCAAGTGGCAACACAACTGACAGAAGGGCGTGGCGACAATACCTTTGGTGGTTTCTTGTCACCTGAAGATGATGCACTGTTTTATGTCAAAGATGGGCGTAACCTGATGCGAGTCTGTCTTGCCACACTGGAAGAGAGCGTGGTTTATCAGGTGCCTGAAGAGTGGGTGGGTTACGGTACCTGGGTCGCCAATTCAGATTGTACCAAGTTGGTCGGTATTGAAATTAAACGCGAAGACTGGGTCCCCTTGACCGATTGGAAAAAATTCCACGAGTTCTATTTCACTAAGCCTTGTTGCCGTTTGATGCGTGTTGACTTGAAAACCGGTGAGTCGGCGGTGATTTTGCAAGAGAATCAATGGCTAGGTCACCCAATCTATCGCCCTTATGATGACAGTACGGTCGCATTCTGCCATGAAGGTCCACACGATCTGGTTGATGCACGTATGTGGCTAATCAATGAAGATGGCAGCAACATGCGTAAAGTGAAAACTCATGCTGAAGGCGAAAGCTGCACCCATGAGTTCTGGGTACCCGATGGTTCGGCGCTGGTGTATGTCTCTTATTTGAAAGGCAGCCCGGATCGCTTTATCTACAGTGCTGACCCACAGACATTGGAAAATCGCCAATTGACCTCTATGCCGGCGTGTTCCCATCTGATGAGTAACTATGACGGTACGTTGATGGTCGGCGATGGTTCAGATGCACCGGTAGATGTACAAGACGATAGCGGCTATAAGATCGAAAACGATCCTTTCCTGTATGTATTCAACATGAAAAATGGCAGCCAGCATCGTGTTGCTCGCCACGATACCTCATGGCAGGTGTTTGAAGGTGATCGGCAGGTGACGCATCCACATCCTTCCTTTACCCCTGATGATAAACAAGTTCTGTTCACATCTGATGTTCATGGCAAACCTGCACTTTATTTGGCTACTTTGCCTGAATCAGTCTGGCAATAGTTAAATTTTGCACTAGCCTCTTTCATGGAAAGAGGCTAATTTGCTGTCTGCAAGGTTAATATCTTATTATTCACATTGGTTTATTGCACAGTCTCGCAACTTCCCTTTATAATAAAACCACTGTTCTATTTTTTTTAAAACATATTGTTTTATGAAACACAGAAAACTGAGTAGGGTAACCAAGAAATGGCTATTGCAGATCTAGATAAACAGCCCGACTCTGTGTCGTCGGTTCTGAAGGTTTTTGGCATCTTACAAGCATTGGGTGAAGAACGGGAAATTGGTATTACCGAGCTTTCCCAACGTGTAATGATGCCTAAAAGTACGGTTTACCGCTTTCTCCAGACCATGAAATCCCTGGGGTATGTTGCTCAGGAAGGCGAATCAGAGAAATACTCCCTTACGCTGAAGTTATTTGAGCTGGGGGCTAAAGCGCTACAAAATGTTGATTTGATTCGTAGCGCAGATATACAGATGCGTGAATTATCTAATGAAACTCGTGAAACTATTCACTTGGGTGCATTGGATGAAGACAGCATTGTTTATATTCATAAAATTGATTCTATGTATAACCTGCGGATGCATTCCCGTATTGGTCGTCGTAACCCACTGCACAGTACCGCAATTGGTAAAGTGTTATTGGCGTGGCGTGACCGTGGTGAAGTAGAGGAAATCTTGTCTCATATCGAGTTCACCCGTAGCACTAAACACACCCTGGATAGCGCGGCTGCATTATTGCCAGTGCTGGATCTGGTGCGTGAGCAGGGCTTTGGTGAAGATGTCGAGGAGCAAGAAGAAGGTTTGCGTTGTATCGCTGTACCTGTTTTCGACCGTTTCGGTGTGGTGATCGCGGGCTTAAGTATTTCATACCCGACGCTGCGTTTTTCTGAAGACAGCAAGAGTGACATAGTTAAATCTTTGCATCGCGCAGCACGTAACATCTCAGAGCAAATGGGTTACCGTGATTATCCTTTCTGAGGATAAAGCGAAATAGGGTAAATACTTTATAATTATTGGATATTTTTAATCAGCTGTTAATTATAACTATTTATTCCTTCCCAGCGATGCCGGACGGCTCCTTTAACCAGGAGCCGTTTTTTATTGGTAAATCCCCCGCGCCAAGGTGTAAGCGGCCCGACGTACCAAAATCAGTGATATGACGGTAAGCTGGGTTGTTAAAACAGCCATTAATTTCTATGTATAATTATCAATCTAATACTATTTATTGTGTTTGGTATTATTCGGTCTTGTGATTTGTTAATTAAATGTATTGTTGACAGTCCATTTAATTCGGTTGGGTCACTATAACCGTGCTTAATCATATTATAGGGAGAAAAATGATGAGGAAGTTATTAAGCGCGGGTTTGTTACTGCTATTGGCGGGTTGTAGTAGCCCTCACAGTGACCGGCCGCATAAACTGATCGACCGTGATGATTATAAAATCGATACTAATCATCCATCAGTGGCTCAAAATGAACGAGTGCGTTTTTTAGTGCTTCATTATACTGCAACAGATGATGCTGAATCACTGCGAATACTGACTCAGGGTAATGTCAGTGCCCATTATTTGGTAAAAACACATCCCCAAAATGTTGAGGGCAAACCGGTTGTTTTGCAATTGGTGGCTGAAAGCCAAAGAGCTTGGCATGCCGGGGTGAGTTACTGGGAAGGGCGCACCAGTCTCAATGATACCTCTATCGGTATCGAAATCGTCAATAAGGGCTTCACTGAGAGGATGTTGGGTAGAAGGTGGTATCCTTACAATGAGTCTCAGATTGAATTGATTGAGCGCCTTACCAGAGATATTGTCGAGCGTTATAATATTGCTCCGATGAATGTCGTAGCTCACAGCGATATTGCTCCACAGCGAAAATCTGATCCCGGTCCGCTATTCCCATGGCAGCGTTTGGCGCAGCAAGGCATAGGCGCCTGGCCAGATGACGCAACAGTCGCTAAGTATATTGATGGTCGAAATAAGTATGATATCGGCTCAGTTACTGTTATTCAGCAGGCACTGGCCCGTTATGGTTATCAAATCCCACAAAGCGGCGTGCTGGATAATGAAACCATTCAGGTTATTAAGGCTTTTCAGATGCATTTCAGGGCGCAGAATATTCGCGGCGTACCAGATATAGAAACTGAAGCCATTGCTCTGGCGTTGGTCGAGAAATATCACCCATAGAGTAGTTGACGTCGCCAATTAATTAGCGGCAATAAGCACTTTAAAAGCAGAAAGCCAGTCATTTTATTGACTGGCTTTCTGAGTCATCACAATAGAGTGACTAATTAGCGTCGGTTACTGATGGGCTAAATCGCCATCATCGTCGCTGTTGAGAATCTCTTTATCGGTCTGTTTCATCAATTGGCTGGTAATGGTACCGGCGGTCATTGAACCGCTGACGTTCAGCGCGGTCCGGCCCATATCAATCAATGGCTCAACCGAGATCAATAAAGCAACCAATGTGACTGGCAAGCCCAATGCCGGCAAAACAATCAGCGCGGCGAAGGTTGCACCACCGCCCACACCGGCAACACCGGCAGAACTGATGGTTACAATCCCAACCAGTGTGGCAATCCATACTGGGTCCAGAGGGTTGATTCCCACCGTTGGTGCGACCATTACGGCCAGCATCGCCGGATAGAGGCCAGCACAGCCATTTTGCCCAATGGTGGCACCAAAGGAAGCAGAGAAGCTGGCGATGGACTCCGGGATACCCAAGCGGCGGGTTTGAGCTTCCACATTCAGCGGAATACTGGCGGCGCTGGAGCGGCTGGTAAAGGCGAAGGTCAGCACCGGCCAGACTTTGCGGAAGAACTTCAACGGATTGATGCCAGTGAATGACAGCAACACGGCGTGGACCACAAACATAATCGCCAGACCAAGGTAGGAGGCAACGACAAAGCTCCCCAGCTTGATAATATCTTGAATATTAGAGCCAGCGACAACTTTGGTCATTAGTGCCAATACGCCGTAGGGGGTCAGTTTCATCACCAGACGTACCAGTTTCATCACCCAAGCTTGCAGCGTATCAATAGCAACTAATACGCGTTGTCCTTTCTCGACATCATCTTTCAGCAATTGCAGTGAGGCAATACCGAGGAACGTCGCGAAAATCACCACGCTGATAATTGAGGTCGGACTGGCCCCGGTCAAATCGGCAAACGGGTTTTTCGGAATAAACGACAGGATCAACTGCGGCACTGTCAAATCCGTCACTTTGCTTAAGTAGTTGCTTTCAATGGCACTCAAACGTGCTGTCTCTTGCGTACCTTGTACCAAGCCTTCAGCGGTTAAGCCAAACAGATTGGTAACCAGCACGCCAACCAGAGCAGCAATTAAGGTGGTGAAAAGCAACGTACCGATTGTCAGTACGCTAATTTTACCTAGCGAAGAGGCATTATGCAGTTTAGCGACAGCACTCAAGATTGAGGCGAATACCAGCGGCATAACAATCATCTGCAATAATTGCACATAACCATTTCCGACAATATTAAACCAGGTGATGGACTCTTTCAGTACCGGGTTATCAGCACCGTATACCCATTGCAAGCTCAGACCAAACAGCACACCCAGTGCTAAGCCAACCAAAACTTTCTTGGCCAGACTCCATTGTTTATGCCGGGTTTGTGCCAATAGTAATAGCAGTGCTACAAATACCAGCACGTTAATCACAAGCGGAAGGTTCATCCCCATATCTCCAAATTATTATTTTAAATACTGGCACATATTCTATTACTATTTTTATCTAGAACAGAGCCAAGCACCGTCATGGTGCAATTAGCCGCATATGGTAGCAGTTCCTCTTCAGGCTCACTTATATCCAAAAGGAATTTTATATAAATTTTTACCCTGATTTGTATGGAATACATTCAAATTGGTGATTATTAACCCATTAAAATGTGATCACAGTCGAAAGTTTTTCAATTGTTCCATATAGGATAGCAAGGGAATGGTGGTATCAGTTTGCCAATAGACGGAAAAACAAACTAATAGAACACAGAATACGCGTTCTAATTGATTGCCTTTTTGTGGGCGTAATAGCGGGATACAGAATCGCCAGCGGCAAGGCCATAACAGCGGTACGCCAGCAGGTGTGAGCATATCCGCTAGCAAATGGCTGAAATAGCCAATAATCATTGCATGGAACGCATCTGCGGGAATAATCCAATCGCGTGAGATGTCCATTTGAAATAGTGCCACACCACCAATAACGGCCAATAGGCTATGGGTAAACCCACGATGGCCAAATGCACGAGCAATGGGGGTGGAGAGCCACTTTAACCGCTGGCCAAGGATTGACTTTGGGTGATCAATATCGGGTAGCAGGGAAGTTAGCAGGGCGCCAGGGATAATATGCCACCAGTCACCCTGTGCCAGTTCCGGTGTAAGACCGACTTTTTTGGCAAAGATAGCGCAGGCGACAGAAAAAATAAGGTGTCCTTCCCCTGTCATACTTGAATTCCGAGTCTGTAGCTGTTGATTTATCCAGTATATGAGATTTATCTTGGCGTGGATAGCCGTTACGCTGTAACTAAATGTCTCATTTTTCTCTGGCTGAGAGCAGGGAGTTTAACGTGAGTATTCAGGGGGGAAATATCAGGTCTTGGGCTGAAATGAAGTTACATTGATAAAAAAAGGGGAAAAGTGACCGGGAGTCGACTTTTCCCCAAAGTAATACGGGTATGGGCATAATTTAACAAATAATGATGAGGGTACTCATAACAACATAATAATTAGAAGCTGTACTGCACACCGACACGGTAGCGAGTTTGACGCTCGTCAGTCGTTTTGCTACCTGCTACGTTGCCGATAGCAACATATGGCTTCCAGTTTTTATCCCATTTGTAAGCAATTTTCAGATCATGACTCCATTCTTCTTTTTCTTTATTTGCCAGAATTTCATCTTCAGATTTCTTGTAGTTTAATTCGTATTCTGCTGAATAGTCTTTCAAGAAACTATAAGCAAACAGCATGGTGAACTCATGGCCTTTCTCTGTTGCTTTGGTCTGAGCTGGCTGGTTACGCTTGTAATATGGGCGATAACGCAGTGAGGTAGAGAAATCATCAGTAAAGGACACTTTACCGCGCAGGTAAGGGCGATAGTTGTTCGAGTCAGATGATGACTCTAATGAGAAACCAGGCTCAATCTGGAATGTTTTGTTGAATTGATAGACGTAGCTGGCAACCACTTCGGTACCATTACTGACTTGCTCATTAAATGGTTTATTAGGCGTAGTATCAGAGCTGTGCTGGCCCCATTTCCCTTCTAAAGATAAACCAAAACCATTGGCAAAACGGTTGGAGATCAGTAAACGGTCTTTATGATCAGATTTACTGGTATCTTTCATTTCATGCCGATAGTCAATTGTTGTTGCAACAGAACTAAAACTGATAACAGATGCCACTGCCAAAGTAAGTAATTTAAATTTCATTTTTTATATAATCCCAGGGTTATGGTTATTTAAAACAACAATCATTAACAATTTTATAAAAATCAACATACGACTAAAAAACAATTCCACAATCAAAGAAACAACGTTTCACTTTATGTGGATTCATATTCTATTTATATGGATAATTATTTGTGTGATCCAGATCTTTCTTAGAGATTAATTTTTTAATCAGATATTAATTTGTGATGGCGATCTAATTGGCTATTATTATTTTTTATTTATAAAACAAAACAACCCCGCCAAATCAATGGCAGGGTTTAATAACCACTTAAGTTAAATAGATTTACAGATTATCTCATGGCGCGTTTCAGGATACGGTCACCTTGTTTATTAAAGTATTCCGCAGATTCTTCAACAGATTTCTGACCATAATCGATATATTGGATTGCATCTCGGAACAATGAAACGATTTGCGGGTCATCAAAGTATGGTGACGTTTTCATTTCATGTGGCAGTTCTAATGCCATATTTAAACCAGCAACAGATGGGTCTTCATCTTTAATTACACCGCTGGCACGCAGTTGAGTTACCGCAGTTTTACTCAGTGGTACACCACGCTCTAAGCCCATAGCATCAACACCTTCTTTGCTGTTAAGCAGGAAGTTGATGAGCATGGCACTTTCTTTAGGATACTTAGTCGATTTACCAATAGAGAGCATTTGAGCAGGTTTAAAGAACAGACCTGCATCTTTTGCCTCTGGCAACATCGGATAAGGGCCAAGTATCAATTTTGCTGGTTTAGTCAGGTTATCGGAATACTTAGTAATGGTGGAGTTCCACATATAAGTACCACCCCATTCACCATTAATCCACGGCTTCATTTCGTACATATTACTTTTGCCGAATGATGCATAGTATTTAGTGGATGGCATTACATGGTTATCAACCATTTTCTTATACATAGTAAAGAACTCAACCCACTGTTCTGGTGTATAAGCAAACTTTTTATTAGCTTCATCAATAGTCGGGGTGTTGTATTTTTGTGTCATGTAAGAGCGAATTAATGCCAGAGTATCCTGGTGCTCTAATACCACAGGGTAATATTGGTCACCCAGTTTTTCTTTAAATACTAAACCTGCTTTAAGTAATTCGTCCCACGTTTTAGGATACTCTAAACCAGACTTAGCCCAGGTCGCGTCATTAAAATAGAAAATACGCGCTGTCACTGAAATCGGGATACCGTTTAATTTGCCATTAACGGTAGTCTGTTGCAGTTCTTTCGGATCGAATTGAGCCAAATCCAACTGCTCTGACACTTTATTTAAGTCATAGAAGCCAGTGCCGTCTTTGGAGAAGATGGGCAACCAGTTCCAGTTTGTTTGCATAACGTCAGGTTCAGTTCCACCAGCAATTTGCGTCGTCAGACGAGAAAGATGACCGTCCCAGCCAGTGTATTCTGCTTTAACATTAATATTTGGGTGCTGCTTGTGGAACTCTTCCAGAGCCTTAAGTGTCATTTGATGACGCCCATTGCCCCCCCACCATGACATGCGTAGGTTAACGTCATCCTGTGCAAAAGCCTGATGTGATAATAAAGCCAGAGTGGATGCTATCAGCGTGTGTAGGATCGCTTTTTTCATTGGGTACTGCTCCTGTTAAAGAGAGATATTTTTTTCTGTTTTTGCATCAAAGATATGGCATTTATCCATATCAAATTGGAAGTACACGGTGCGATGCAGGCCACTTTCAATAATTGGCCGTGCTTCATCAGACGGTAAGCGACAAGTCAATTCAAAGTCGTCAACCTTGATGTATAAGAAGAATTCATGCCCCATGTTTTCCACACGAACTAATTCACCTTGCGAATGGTTATTGGCAAAGGGTTGTTGTGACATGCGAATAAATTCTGGACGTACACCAAAGAACACTTTTTCTCCGGCATGGGCGGCCACTTTGGCTTGCTGTTTTTCACTCAATACCAGAGTGTATTGGCCAACTGTCAGGCCAATCTGCCCCTCTTTTTCTACCAGCGTACTCGGTTTGATGTTCATTTCCGGTGCACCAATAAAACCTGCAACAAACATGTTGGTAGGGAAGTGGTAGAGATTATCCGGGGTATCAACTTGCATGATGTGGCCCAGTTTCATTACACAGATTCTGTCACCCATGGTCATGGCTTCGGTCTGGTCATGGGTAACATAAACAGTTGTTGCTGCTTTGCCGCTTTTTTTCAATTGCTTATGCAAATCTGAGATGCGGATACGCATTGAGGCACGCAACTTGGCATCGAGGTTCGACAACGGTTCATCAAACAAGAAAACATCAGGTTTTTTCACAATCGCCCGGCCTACTGCCACACGTTGTGCCTGGCCACCTGACAACTGGCGCGGCAGTCTGTCCAGCAGGTCTTCCAGCTCCAGGATTTTGGCCGCTTCTGCGACTTGCGCTTCAATCTGATCTTTTGGCAGCTTGCTCAGTTTCAGGCCAAAGGCCAGATTCTCTTTCACTGTCATGTGCGGATATAACGCATAGTTCTGGAACACCATGGCAATACCACGTGATTTAGGTGCCAGATTATTGACCACCCGATCACCAATTCGAACTTCGCCATCACTGATGGTTTCCAGACCTGCCAGCATGCGCAGAGTGGTGGATTTAGCACAGCCTGATGGACCAACAATAACCATAAACTCGCCATCATGGATTTTCAGATCAATGCCATGAACCGCGCGGAAACCGTTGGAGTAAACTTTGCCTAATTTATTGAAAATGACTTCAGCCATGATAAATCCTCTATTAACCTTTAATTCCGCTGCTGGTTACGCCTTGCACGAAGTAGCGTTGAGCCAGGAAGAAAACAATGATGGACGGCAGAATGGAGATGCTTGCCATTGCCAGAATTTCGTTCCACGGTGCGCCTTCGGTGACGTCAATTGACATCTTCAGAGCCAGCGCTATCGGGTACTTATCTACGCTGTAGACATAAATCAGTGGGCCGATAAAGTCGTTCATTGACCACATAAACTGGAACAGTGCGACAGAGATAATGGCCGGCTTCAAGATTGGCACAACCACATACCACAACACCTGTAGCGAGTTACAACCGTCGATCTGTGCCGCTTCTTCCATATCACGTGGTACACCACGCAGGAACTGAATCAGCATGAAGACGAAGAACCCTTGGGTGGCGAAGGCCGTCGGCAAATAAAGTGGTAAGTAGCTATTCAGCATGCCCATTTCACGGAACATGATGTATTGCGGAATCAATAACACAGTACTTGGCAGCAACATGGTGGTAATCAATGTTGCAAACCAGAATTTCTTCCATGGGATCTCAAAGCGTGCGAAACCATATGCCACGATAGTGGAAGAGATAATAGTCAGAATGACTTTCGGGATTACAAACTTAAAGGTGTTAAGCATGTAGTGACCGAAGTTATATTCAGTACCGGTTTTCCAACCATTAACGAAACCATCACTGGTTGCGTTTTCTGGCCATAATCCTAATGTGGTGAAAATTTCATTATTGGGTTTAAACGCCGCAGAGAACATCCACAGCAGCGGATAAAGCATCATCAGACCGACAATAATCAAAATGATGTAGCGGAAAGCAGCACTGACTTTTGCTTTGCGTTCTGTGCGGCTAATTTCCGCATTAGCAATTTCCTGCGCCAGATCTAATTTCTTCTGGTTGGAAGTTTGTTGTACGTCAGTCATTTTTTCCTCCTTTATCGGCGGAGTAGAAGACCCAATATTTAGATGATTTAAATGCAATTGAGGCGAAGAGGGCGACTACCAGGAATAATACCCAGGCCAGTGCAGCACCGTATCCCATATCAAAGTATTTAAACGCGGTATCATAGATATAGAGCGAGAATAAATACGTATAGTGAGTTGGTCCACCGTCGGTAATAACGTACGGCGCGGTAAACTCTTGGAACGCCTGCGTGGTTTGCATAATAAAGTTAAAGAAAATAACCGGCGTGATCAGTGGCACGGTAACTTTCATAAACATTTGCCATTTAGAGGCACCATCAATCATGGCTGCTTCATATTGTGACTGCGGTACGTTCTGCAATGCAGCCAAGAAGATAACCATGGCGGAACCGAACTGCCAGACACGCAGTAATGTCACGGATGTCAGCGCCAGCGCTGGTTCTCCCAACCAGTTGATGGCATCAAACCCGAACACGCCAATAAAGCTGTTTAACAGGCCATCAATGGCAAACAGGGCACGCCATAACACGGCAATTGCAACGCTGCTGCCGAGGATTGATGGAATATAGAAAGCAGTACGGAACAGGCCAATACCGCGTAATTTAAAGTTCAGTACAAAAGCGATCCCTAGAGCAAATGCCAGTTTTAAAGGAATAGTCAGAAAAACATAAGCGAATGTAACGCCCATGGATTTCCAGAATAAATCATCTTCAAGAATCATATGACGATAATTCTCGATCCCGTTAAATACGGGAGGGTTCATTAAGTCATACTCAGTAAAACTGAGAAAGAAGGATGATACAAAGGGGAAAGCCGTAAATATTATCAACCCGAGTATATAAGGCGATAAATAGGCTAACCCCAGCATTCTGTTTTCATTCATAATGCTTACCTATTTTTAATAACATGAAAGATAAATAAAATTACTGATTCAAAAGCGTCGGATAAATAAAATCAATATCATACAGAGTACGGTTTTCCCCGTTCACCCGATAATCTCCATGAATGTAACCACCATTGGTAATAAATTGAGGCATAGCAGCAGACTTATTTTGTTTTGCTGCAATTAAGGCCAATATTGCTAATGCAATTGGATTGTCGATACGGAAATAACGGTGTTGAGCCGATTCAACAAACAGGCCGCGATGGTAATGTTGTTTAAATAGTTCATCGCCAACTTGCCAGGCTAATTCAAATAATCGGCTACATTGGCAGTGTTCTGCCAGTTCAACTAGGGCCAACAATAGGTGTGCAGTGGCAGCAGGTTTTTTACCCACCATCAATGATGCTCGGCGTTTTTGTTTGTTCAATTCAGCAAACTGCCAGCGGTGCAGTAACACACCAATCAGATCCAGCAGCTCTTCATCTTCACTCAAGCGCCAGGCGCGAACTAATGGCAGCAAATAATCAACATCTAATGGGAATGGCGAAATAACCGTACCTTTGGCGCCATAGTAACCATCCCGCTGCAATACATAGCCGCTCATGTCTTGTCCATCGTTCCATAACGGGCGCAATGTATTACTCTCAACGTTATAAGCGAAACGATAGTAGTTCTTTAAGCCATCAATAACCCATTGCAAGACTTGTTCGTCGGGTTGTTGGCGCAGAATATCTAACATCGCCAATGGGTTATCAATCAGTAGCGGGCGCATATCGCGAAACAGCACATTAGCTTCGCGAGCAATGTCACCAAATTCTGGACCAAACTGACGTTTGGCACGATCGCCATACCAAGATTGGGTCTGATTATCGTCCGCCGGGATAGGGCGACGCTGTTGTGGCGAACTGAACTGATAAACCGGTAAACCGGTTTCTGGGTTACGGGCTAATACATATTGACGATAGAGATGTTTCCCCCAGGCAGCAGCAGCGATATCACCGGTATATTCAGCATATTTATATGCGGCATAAATCAGGTCAGTACCCGCATTCACAAAGGTCAGGCCTTTGGTTTCAGGAAGGCGCGGTAAGTCAGTAGGATTAACCACATCGCGGCGAGCATGGGTAAACACATGTGGGTCGCGTAACTTGTCGTAGCTACCGTGGCGGCCCAGATCCAGCGTTTGCCAATCCTCTACATGGGCGTGCCAAAAACCCTGTAAAAAATTAAGTGTTTTTTCCCGGTCAACAGTGACCAGAAAATCGTAATAGGGCAGATGATGTTTCAGTTCATGTACTTGCGCTTTTGATTCTGGCCCTTCGGTCGTTAATGTATCCAGATTGAGGAAACGATGGCCGCCCCAGTAAAACAACCCGCTTTGCTCATGAACGCCAAGGTGCATAAAATAGCTGCTTTGCACTCGTGCTTGTTGGTGATATTGCGGATCCTGAGTCACCAGACTGAGGGCATCCAATGTCCGCAACCAGTTTTGCTGACTGGCAAAATTAGATATTGGTGTATTGTGGCCATCAGGAAATTCCCATACGACCGGTTGATGTGTCAGCACATCAAAGCCATCAGCTAGCAGGGGGGTAGGGTTTTGGTTGCTATGGCCAATAGACTGGACCAGATCAACATAGCTGCGAATAGCGCTGAGCCAGTTAATCATCATTGCGTCGCTGCCTTTAATGTTGCCTATAAAATCCATTGCCATAACCCCATCATCGAACATCAGGATAGAACCGGTTTAAGGTTCCTTATAAATAGAAACGTCGTTTCACAATCTATTATATTTGTATTTACTGACGAGTCATTGAGCGAATGACAAAAGTGTGATCGGAGTCGGAACGTTGTTTTGAATTTTTTATTTTTGCGCTTTTGGCAGAAATTTACCGGTAGATTTATTTGTTAACTAATTGATAAATAAGTAATAAAAAAGGCACAACAGAAGTTGTGCCTTGATGCGTTTTTGAGTCAAAATATTGCGAATAACTCCGCCAGATAGACCTTAACTCAAATTAGTCATGATTATCGGCTTAGCGAGCCAACCAACCGCCATCAACCGCGATGGTGTAACCGCTGATATAATCAGATGCTTTAGATGCCAGGAAGACCACTGGACCTTTCAGATCATCAGGCAAGCCCCAACGACCAGCAGGGATACGGTCAAGGATCTCTTTGCTGCGTTCTTCATCTTTACGCAACTGTTGGGTATTGTTGGTTGCCATGTAACCCGGTGCCACTGCGTTCACGTTGATGCCATGTTTAGCCCACTCGTTAGCTAACAGACGAGTCACACCCATGACTGCGCTTTTCGATGCGGTGTAAGATGGCACACGGATACCACCTTGATAAGACAGCATTGATGCCACGTTGATAATCTTGCCGCCATGGCCTTGTTTGATGAACTGTTTAGCAACCGCTTGAGACATAAAGAACACGGTTTTGATGTTAACGTTCATGACATCGTCCCAGTCCTTCTCGCTGAAGTTGATCGCATCTTCACGGCGAATGATACCGGCGTTATTGACCAGAATATCGATTTGACCAAATTCAGCGACAGCTTGTTCTAACAGGGCAGGAATGTGCTCAATTTTGCTCAGGTCAGCCGTCAGACTAAGGAAACGGCGGCCTAGTGCAGTCACTTTATCAATAGTTTCACGTGGCTCAACAATGTTGATACCCACGATATCACAACCGGCTTCGGCTAAACCGATCGCCATGCCTTGGCCCAAACCTGTATCACAGCCAGTAACCAGTGCAACTTTACCTTTCAATTCAAAGGAATCTAAAATCATAGCTAACATCTCTCTCAAGGCGGTCAAAGATTGCCGCGATTTCAATATTGGGGAGAAAACCGCCCAAAGGACGGATTCGGTTGGTGACGCTTAACGCAATTCGCTAACAGCGATGTGGTCCATATCACTGAAGACTTGGTTTTCACCGACCATGCCCCAGATGAAGGTATAACGCTTAGTGCCCACGCCAGAATGAATAGACCAACTTGGTGAAATCACAGCTTGTTCGTTGTGGACTAACAAATGACGTGTTTCCTGTGCCTGGCCCATCATGTGGAACACCGCTGTTTCTTCGTCCATATCAAAGTAGAAATAGACTTCCATACGACGTTCATGGGTATGACAAGGCATGGTATTCCACAGATTGCCGGGAGCCAGTTTGGTTAAACCCATGGTCAGTTGGCAGGTTGGCAACACATCAGGCACGATGTATTTATTGATAGTGCGACGGTTGCTGGTGGCATCATCACCCAATGTTTGCGGTGCGGCCTCTGCCAACGTGATTTTTTTGTTCGGGTAAGTGGTGTGTGCTGGCGCGCTGTTGTAGTAAAACTTGGCAGGTTTTGTGCTGTCGATACTGCTGAACTGCACCTCTTTCGCACCTTTACCCACATACAATGCTTCTTCATTGTTAATTTCATAACGCTGACCATCAACAACGATAAGTCCTGAGCCACCGATGTTGATAACGCCCAATTCGCGGCGTTCCAGAAAGTAACTGACACCCAGTTGTTTACCTACATCATCACCAATGCTGACTGCTTTACTGACGGGCAAAATACCCCCGACGATGATGCGGTCAATGTGGCTATAGGTCAGGGTGTACTCATCTGCGGTGAATATATTTTCGATCAAAAATTCACGGCGCAAACCGGCAGTATCAAGCTGTTTCGCGTGGTCGCTATGGATGCTTTGGCGAACTTGCATGTCAGTACCTCTTTTACAGAACAGTATCTTGGTGGGTAAAACCCAACTCAGAAAGCAAGACCGGCTCAAACAAGCGCATGATGTCGACAATTGTTGCTGACAACTTGTACTGGTCTGATGTCTGACCGAGTGTTTCTTGTAATGCTGATGATGATAGTGTTTGCGGGAAGTTAATTCAATAAAAATGAAATGATGTTTTATTATTTTTTGAGGGATGTCATGATTTTTGGATTATTTATGGCTTATCTGCCAATTTTGCCCGTAGAATGGGCAGAATTCAGCGTGAAACTGTGACTACGCTACATCAGAAACTTATTCTGCATAATGAGGTGAGACAATGAAGATGTTCTTTATTAATGATGAAACGCCATGGGAAGAGTTAGGAAATGGCATTAAACGCAAAGTAATGACTTGGAGCGATGATCTGATGATGGTCTGCGTTCACTTTGACAAAGGTGCCATTGGTACTGCACACAAACATGACATTCATGACCAGATTGCTTATGTTGCCGCAGGCAGCTTTGAAGTGGAAATTGAAGGGCAGAAACGCATATTGAAAGCGGGTGATGCGTATCGTGCCGTGAAAAATGAGATGCACGGCGCGGTATCACTGGAAGATAACAGTATTTTAATCGACACCTTTAACCCTAAGCGAGATGATTTCCTCTAAAGGGTATTTGGGCGGTTGAGTCATTGGCTCCACCGCCCTCTATCATCAATACGGTAATATTACGTTATATCTTTTTTATTCAATTGCTCTAATGATTCCAACTTAAGATCAGCCAATACCCAGCGTGGGTCTGCGCAGTATTCAGGCGATGGGATCACGATAGAGCGCATTCGTGCTGCTTTAGTCGCAATCATACCGTTTACCGAATCTTCCAGCGTGACGCATTGTAGCGGGTCGATACCGAGATCAGCCGCAGCATTCAGATACACCTCAGGGTGCGGTTTACTGTAGGGCAGGTATTCGGCTGAAACCAGACAGTCGAACTGATTTCTAACACCTAACATGTCCAGCACACGCTCTTGCATATGGAGAGGGGATGCTGATGCCAGGCCGATTTTCAGCCCTTGTTGGCGGCAAAGGTCCAGTGCGTACTCAACGCCTGGCAGCACCGGGCGGGTCTCTTCTACCAGTTCTATCGCCCGAACAATAATCCGTTTGCACACTTCCGCCTGACTAGGACCCTGCCATGGCATGGCTTGGAACCAAAGCTTTACCACTAAATCGATACGTAAACCCAAGGTATCGGGTAATGAATCCCGTGAGGATGTATCCAGCCCAAGATTGGTGAAAATATCGAGTTCGGCCTGTAGCCATAATGGTTCCGAATCTATCAGCAAGCCATCCATATCGAAAATTGCCGCTTTAATCGGGTGAGGGGTTGCCATTTATCATCACTCCTGTGGTTTTTTTAGCTACGGGCTGAATACTTTATCATTAACTTAATGATAAAGCGCCGAATGAGCTAGGCTTGAATTTGTGTTAAGGGTGAGAGTTATAGCAAAAATTTTGCACAAAGAGCGAATGTAGCGGGTAAACTAGAGCTACATAAGTTGTGGTATTTACAAGGAGAAGTCATGACCTATCAACAGGCTGGGCGCGTCGCTGTTATCAAACGGATTGCAGGGTGGCTCGTTTTTATTCCAGCACTGCTGTCAACATTGATCTCAATTATCAATTTTGCCTATCAATATAGTCAAAAAAGCAGCGGGATTAATGCGGTCATGTTGGATTTTATCCATGTGATGACCGATATGATTCGCTTCAATACCACTTTTCTGGATGTTTTCTGGTTCAACTCGCCAGTACCTGATCTTCAGCAGGGCTTAACCGCCGCGAATATTATGTTCTTTATCATCTATATGCTGATTTTTGTCGGTTTGTCACTACAGGCATCTGGTGCTCGTATGTCGCGGCAGGTGCGGCACATTCGTGAAGGTATTGAAGATCAATTGATTTTGGAACAAGCCAAAGGTAGCGAAGGGCGCAGCCGTGAACAGCTAGAAGAGAAGGTGGTTTTACCGCATCACACCATCTTCTTGCAGTTCTTTACCTTATATATCTTGCCGTTAGTGATTGCTGTGGTGGGGTATTTTGTTCTTAAATTGTTGGGATTGATGGCTCAAGGGTGATTCTGTTGTAAGAAAGCCTTGCTGAGTGATAGAGATGTATAGAAACAAGCCAGTGTGTGACACAGCATTCTGGCCTTTTTATTGTCTATTTTATTGATATATAAATAAATTAATGTATTGAAAGAATTTTACCAGAAAATGGTAGTGATACTCTTCTTGCACTCACACTATTTCTGATGTGATTCCCTTATGCTGTAGCACTCTCTCCTCTGTCATATCAGTAAAGTAATGAACGTTTTCATTTCCAAGAAAATGCGTAATTTTATTGTGTTAGCCCAAACAAATAGCATGGCGAAGGCGGCTGAAAAATTACACATGACGGCATCTCCTTTCGGCAAAAGTATTATGGCGCTGGAAGAATTGGTCGGTTATTCCTTATTTACTCGTAATGAGAAAAGTATCAGCCTCAATAAAGCAGGACAAGAGCTTTATCAGGAGCTATTTCCTATTTATCAACGACTTTCAGCTATAGATAACAGCATTGTGGCTATATCACAGCGTCAGAAGAATATTGTGATAGGAATTGATAACACTTACCCAACCATCATTTTTGATCAATTGTTCAGTCTCAGCGATAAATACGACGGGATTACCGCTCAGCCTTTTGAGTTTAACGAAAACAGTGTGATTGATGACTTACTCGATCGCCGTGTAGATTTTATTATCTCCCCGCAGCAAGCGTCACAACGTGTCACCCATATTGATACCCTGCAAGCCACGGAGCTTCCCTCTTTACGGCTCGGTTTTTTAGTGTCACGTCGCTTTGAGAATATCCAGGCGCTAGAGTTGTTGAATACATTGCCTTGGTTGCAAATGCGCTTCCAAAATAGGGCAAATTTTGAGGCTCTACTGGATGCGCATTTCCGTGCGATTGGCATTAACCCCACTATTATCTATCGCCCCTACAGCTTTATGGCAAAAATCAGTGCTGTTGAGCAAGGGCAGTTTCTGACGGTAGTGCCTCAGTTTGCTTATCGGTTAGTTAACCCCGCCAAGCTGAAATATTTTGATGCACCGAATCAGCCCATGTATATGCGAGAGTACCTATATTCGCTCAAGAATAATCATCACATCGAAAAAGTCATGGGCTATATACATTCAGACCGAGAGGGTGATTAAGGTGCCAACATTGAGCCAAATTCGAACAGATTTTGGTGCAACTGGAATGCTTGCGCCAGATTGTGATGCAAATGTCCGCCTTTGGCCTGTGCCAGATAGCGATGCAGGTAGTCACGATACATCGGATGTGCACAGTTATTGATAATCGTGGTGGCACGCTGCATGGGTGATAGCCCGCGTAAGTCAGCCACGCCTTGTTCTGTAACGATAACTTTTACGCTGTGCTCACTATGATCAACATGGGTACACATCGGCACAATGGTGGAGACCTTTCCACCTTTGACGATGGAGGGGGCCATAAAGATCGACAAATAGGCGTTACGCTCAAAATCTGCACTGCCGCCAATACCGTTGACCAATTCCGTACCGGCAACGTGGGTCGAGTTGGCATGGCCGTAGATATCAAATTCAAGCCCGACGTTAAGGGCAATAACCCCTAACCGACGAATGATCTCTGGGTTGTTAGAAATCTCCTGTGGCCGCAATACAATGCGGGTAGAGAAGAAATCCATATTGTCATAGATTTTCTTCAATGAGGCGGGGGAAACGGTCAAGCTGGAGGCACTTACCCCCATCACTTTTTCGGTTTCTAATAATTGAACCACCGACTCTTGCAGCACCTCTGAATACATCATAAACGGCGGAATATCTGGGTTTTCTCCCAGACGTTTCATCACGGCATTATTGATATTACCGACGCCGCTTTGCAGCGGGAGAAACTCTGGTGGAATACGGCCCAATTTGAGTTCATTAAGCAGGAAACTCACCACATTGTCGGCTATTTTTTCACATAGTGGGTTTTCGCGATCCAGACTATTACCGGCATCCGGCAGTTCGGTTTCAACGATGGCAAAAATTTTACTCGGATCCACCTGTACATAGGGTTGGCCGACTTTATCCAATGTATGGTAGATAGGCAGGGTATTACGCCGTGGTGGGGCACCGAGCATGATGATATCAGCCAGTTCAGCGACCCGTGGGCTGTGATAATGATTGAGTTCTATGATGATTTTCTTGGCTTTATGTAAAAAAACCGGGGCATTACCAATGCCGCTGCTAAGATACACCTTGCCATCAGCGGTGATCGCCGAGGCTTCAATAACCGCGACATCAATGTCGCCAAAGAAGCCATAGTTAACCATTTGCGCCACTTCACTCAGATGCAGGTCGACAAAACTGACCGCACCCAAGTTGATTTTTTCCCGCAATAATGATGCGGTCTGATAGGGCGCGCGCCAGGCGATAGCGTCAGCCTCAGCCATTTCATCATCAGCTTTAGCACTAATGGACGCGCCGGTCAGTAAACGAATCTGAAAATCTTTTTGCTGCTGATGATGCGCTATAGCGCGCCGGGCTATAGCGGCAGGAAGCGCCTTAGG
This sequence comes from Yersinia sp. 2553 StPb PI, assembly GCF_052217105.1. Lineage (NCBI taxonomy): Bacteria > Pseudomonadati > Pseudomonadota > Gammaproteobacteria > Enterobacterales > Yersiniaceae > Yersinia > Yersinia sp. 2553 StPb PI. Next base: position 1,150,808 of record NZ_JAZGPX010000002.1, read on the forward strand.
CGCTCCGGCTGGGGTAAAACCACTGAACACCACCATATGACCATGTTCAATACATTCAGCGGCTTCATCCGCGCTCATTATGCAATATGACCGTTTCATAAAGAAATCCTCTGGTTGAGAAGGTTTAATGCCCCAAAAAGGTAGGCTTACGCTTCTCCATAAATGCACTCATACCCTCGAGATAATCCTCACTATCGTAGACGGCACGCCGCAAACCTTGAATGCGCTCAAACTCATCTGAATTCATGGTGTGGGCTTCGCCTAAAACCCGTAGTTCTTCTTTAATAACGGCTATCGCCAGTGGTGCTTTTTCAGAAATGACGTGGGCTAATTTCAGTGTGAAATCCTCCAGTTCAGCGGGGTCAACCACATGATTGAGAATACCAACCGAAAGTGCACGCTGCGCGGTTATTGGCGCGGCAGTGAAAATCAACTCTTTCACGATATGGAAGCCAGCATCGCGAATAAGGTTGTGGATACCCACCAAATTGTAGGGAACGCCCAGATTCACCGGTGTCATCGAAAAGGTTGAGGTGTTACAAGCCACAATAATATCTGAGCTCATGATCATCTCGAATGCACCACCCCAAACGCTACCTTCGACCATCGAAATGATCGGTTTAGGATATTTTTGGATAGTTCGGGTGATTTGGCGCAGTGGGTCATCATATGACAGTGGGTCCCGTCGGCCAGTGGGTAATTCGTGAATATCATGGCCGGCGGAGAACACTTTTGAACCTTCGGGCGCGCGGAGAATAATGCAGCGGATATCGGTATGATTGAGGTCATGCAGCGCTTGCATCAAATCATCAATAAACACCTTACTTAAGGCATTGAGTTTGCGTGTGTGGTTGAACTCAATAATACCCACCCGATTGGCAATCAACACTTTGACATACTGATAAGACATGGTTGTTCCCTTTAATTGATAATTTTTTGTGTAATAAAATGGGTTACGTCATTAATACCGGCTCGCGGCGAGATTTGATTTTGACGTAACAGATCTTCAATTTGCTGATAGTGCTGGCGGACCTCGGGGTGAGAAAACAGCATTGCAAGTGCATTTGCCTCTACCTGATGACGCACCCAACCAAGATTTTGTTGTTGGCGCAAGGTGGTGAGCTGCCCACTTTGCGTCATGACCGGCCAAAAACTTTGTACTGCTTGCCACACTTCGCGGATACCGCGTTTTTCCAACGCGCTACAGGTGAGAACCCGTGGCTGCCATGCGGGATATTTACGGCGAATGATATGCAGTGCGCTGTGATACATATGGCGGGCGATTTCAACATTGCTATGGTTGTCGCCGTCATCTTTGTTAATCACAATAAAATCGGCCATTTCCATAATGCCTTTCTTAATGCCTTGTAGGTCATCGCCCGCACCGGCGATTTGCAAAGAGATAAAGCAGTCCACCATTTCAGCCACTTCGGTTTCAGACTGCCCAACGCCGACGGTTTCAACGATGATGACGTCGTAGCCTGCGGCCTCACAGAGCAAGATCAACTCGCGGGTACTCTGGCTTATCCCACCGAGGTGGCCCCCTGACGGCACCGGGCGCACAAACGCATGCTCAGCGCGTGAGAGATTCAGCATGCGGGTTTTGTCGCCCAAAATGCTGCCGCCACTGATCGGGCTGCTGGGGTCAACGGCAATCACCGCGACCTTATGCCCTTGTGCCAATAACTCTTCGCCTAGCGCCTCAAGAAAGGTGCTTTTCCCCGCACCGGGTGTGCCAGTAACGCCTAGCCGTTTAGCCTGACCGGTATAAGGCATAATGCGGTCTAACAGCCGAGCGCTTAATGCCTGATGTCGGGGGAGGCGGCTTTCTGCCAGGGTCATGGCTTGCGCTAATGCGGCTCGGTCTCCGTGGCGTAAACGGTGAACGTAGTCCGCCATATTGTCGATATCAATCATGGCGGCGGCTGATGAGTTGTAGAACGTCACGCACGCTAACGAGCATTGGTGTACCCGGCCCATAAATTGCTGCCACACCCTGTTCACGCAAGAAGGCGTAGTCCTGTGGCGGAATAACCCCCCCAGCCACCACCAGAATATCTGGCCGTGCATATTGACGCAGCGCTTCAATCAACTCGGGGATCAATGTTTTGTGGCCGGCGGCAAGGGAAGAAGCACCGATGACGTGAACGTCATTCTCCACCGCCAGACGGGCGATTTCATCCGGTGTTGAGAACATCGGGCTAAGATCGACATCAAAACCGAGGTCAGAGTAAGCGCTGGCAATAACCTTAGCCCCCCGGTCGTGGCCATCCTGGCCCATTTTGGCAATCAGAATTCTGGGTCTGCGCCCATTCTCACTGAAGAACGTTTGGGTCTGCGCCACTATTTGATCAAATTCCAGAGCGTCTTTCTCGCTCTGGTGATAGCTGCGCGCAATGACACCGGTAACGCATTCGCTTGGTACCAGGTAGCGGTCAAACACCCTCTCCATTGCATCTGAGATTTCACCCAGTGTTGCCCGCAGTCGTGCAGCTTGAACTGCGGCTTCCAGTAGATTTTCATGGTTTTCCGCCGCATGACGCAGGTTTAGCAATGCTTGTTGAACCGCGCTGTTATCTCGTTCGGCGCGAATACGTTTAAGTTGTGCAATTTGTCCATTGCGCACTTTAACGTTGTCAATATCCAACACCTGAGTTTCAGCTTCTGTCTCTAACTTATATTTATTCACCCCGACAATAACGCGTTTTCCCTGATCGATAAGTGATTGCTGACTGGCGGACGCCTCTTCAATCATCCGTTTGGGTAGCCCAACCTCAATGGCTTTGGCCATGCCGCCCACATCATCGATCTGTTTGATAATGGTTCTGGCTTGTTTCACCATTTGATCGGTTAATGACTCGACAAAATAAGAGCCTGCCAGCGGGTCAATGGTGCGGCAAATCGCCGATTCTTCCTGAATGATTATTTGTGTATTACGCGCAATGCGTGCTGAAAAATCAGTCGGTAGGCCGAGAGCCTCATCAAAAGCATTGGTATGCAAAGACTGTGTGCCGCCGAGTGTTGCGCCCAGAGCTTCGATGGTAGTACGAATAATATTGTTGTAGGGGTCTTGCTCGGTCAGGCTCCACCCTGAAGTTTGGCAGTGGGTTCGTAGCGCTAATGATTTAGGGTCGGTTGCGCCAAATCCACTGACCGCCTCACTCCAGAGGTAGCGTGCGGCGCGTAACATGGCGATGTTCATAAACAGATCCATGCCAATGCCGAAGAAGAATGAGAGGCGTGGGGCGAAGTCATCAATATTTAAACCGGCATTTAAGGCCGCTTTGATATATTCAATACCATCAGCAATAGTAAAAGCCACTTGCTGCACGCAGTTAGCGCCGGCTTCTCCCATATGGTAGCCACTGATGCTGATAGTGTTGAAGCGCGGCATATTTTGCGAACTCCAGGCGATGATGTCGGAAATAATGCGCATGGAGGGTTTGGGTGGGTAAATATAGGTGTTGCGGCACAGATATTCTTTCAGAATATCGTTCTGAATAGTGCCGGTCAGTAGCGCAGGCTCTACCCCTTGCTCTTCGGCCGCGACGATATAAAACGCCAGAATGGGCAGCACCGCACCATTCATCGTCATCGAAACAGACATTTTATCGAGTGGTATTTGGTCGAACAGAACCTTCATATCCTCAACGCTATCAATTGCCACACCTGCTTTACCCACATCACCAGAAACGCGTGGGTTATCTGAGTCATAACCACGATGAGTGGCAAGATCAAATGCTACAGAAAGACCTTTTTGCCCCGCAGCCAGGTTTTTGCGATAAAAGGCATTTGATTCTTTAGCGGTTGAAAAACCAGCATATTGGCGAATTGTCCAGGGCTGAGCGGCATACATTGTGGCTCTTGGCCCCCTGACGTAGGGTGCAAGACCGGGGAATGAGCCAGTAACCTCTAATCCATCAAGGTCACTGGCGGTATAAAGTGCTTTTACCGCAATACCTTCGGGCGTCTTGCTGATCAAATCTTCTATTTTTTTTCCTCGTTTGCTTAATTCTTTATTAGCGAGGTTTTCCCACTCACGCATATCCACCATTTGTCTTGCTCCCAATTACTGGCAATAGAATGCCTATCGAAGGTTATGAGATATTCCTCGACGAAGGCTTTTGATTTTATTTAAGTAAGCGCTTTTTGCCGTGGGTTGTCGCTGGCAAAAAAGAACAGGGTGTCACGTCATTATTAGTCAGTGGAAATGCATCTAATCTGTGGTTTTGTTCATGTTTTTTTAGGAAAGGCGTCTTTCGTTATGAGAAGTTGGTCATAAAAAAAGCACCCTTATTGGTTGGCTAGCCAATAATTGGGGGTGCTATTTATAATAGGCGGGTTATTCGTGCTAACCAGCGAGCGGGTATCTCACTAAAAACGTTCGGGGTGCAGCAAATGCTCAACGGCTTGCTGCGCGTTAATCCAGTGTTGTCCACCAAATAAATTACTGCGGTTCAATAAATAATAAAGCTGATAAATAGGTTGGCGCTCAATAAAATCGGCAGGCAGCGGCCAAACACGCTGATAACCATCATAAATTTGGGCGGGTAAGGCAGGGTAGAGCGGTAACATCGCAAGGTCGCACTCGCGATCTCCCCAATAACAGGCGGGATCAAAAATTACTGGCCCTTGGGCACTGGCAGCACAGTTAGCTGGCCATAAATCACCGTGTAGGAGTGAGGGCTGTGGCTGGTGGCCTTGTAAACGTGCGTGAACTAAGTCAGTTATCTGGTCGATATCACCAAAAGACATGCCTTTTTCCGCCGCTAATTGCAATTGCCAACCGATACGCTGCTCAGCAAAGAATTGCCCCCAGCGGCGCTGCCAGCTATTAGGCTGCGGTGTGGTGGCCAGATCATTATCAAAATCCAGCCCGAATTGCAGTTGTTCGCTCCATTGATGCAGATGGGCTAATTGCTGGCCCAGACAATAGGCGTTATGCGCATCGAGTGGCTTTAGGGGGAGATACTCTAGTAACAGAAAACTGTAATCGCGATCGCTGCCCACGCCGTAGACTTCAGGGACTTGGACTGTTTTGCTGCGGGATAATAAAGCGAGTTGATCAGCTTCGGCGGTAAATATGGGTAACATCTCACGGGTATCGCATTTTACGAAAACCTCAGTCTCACCATAACTGAGACGCCAGGCTTCATGAATATCTCCGCCCGGTAATTCAGTCCTTTCCCGAATTTCGGCGGGACCGAGATATTCACCTAACAGACGATTCACTGCTTGCCACATGATTCACCCCCTATTAGCTGCCAGTTAAACCCTGTGAACTTGAAATTACAGGGTTGTTAGCGACGTTAACTTATCCTAATCACTCGACTACATTAGCGCATCAGGATTAATGAGCCTAATCCATAAGGCTCATCCTGCGGGCTAGCATTAATGCTATTTAAATCGACTCCCGGCCGATTTGACATTCGCCGCTACCTGCAAGTCCAATGACTCTGGCTACAGATCATTAGGTTAGCGTCTTTATGCTGCGAAGAACAAGAGCTGGCGCACAGGGATACCCGTGCCGGATCAAACAAAAGACTGATTCTACTGGTAAAGTGTTAGTCGTTTCGCTGTTTTGCTCATATTACGACAAAAATGGCATGGTAAAAAACTTGCTGCTGGCTGAATCTGAATAATAAATATGCCGTACAGCGTAATGGCCATCCGGCATATTTATTGGGACTTAATTGATTATAGCAGGTTACCTTTCGGCAGGTTTTTAGCGCTAGCAGCTTTGGCCTGAGGGGATATTTTTCGGCCCTTTACGGGTTTTATATGGCTATAAATCAGGGCGACCACAAAGAACAGTGCCTGAATAATGACAATACAGGGACCCGTGGCACCATCAATATGGAAACTGATTAAGGTGCCCAGCACACAGGCCACCACTGACACCAGTGTGGCAACAATCAGCATTTGATCAAAACTACGGCAAACCATAAAGGCGATAATACCGGGGGCGATTAACATGGCGATAACCAGAATAACCCCAACCGCCTGCAATGATGCCACGATGGTCAATGCTAGCAGGCAAAGTAAGCCATAGTGCAGCAATTTGACCGGCAGCCCAATCACCCTGGCATGGTTTGGATCAAAGCAGTAGAGCATGAAATCTTTACGCTTTAATAGCACCACCAACAGAGTGAAGCCGGCAATCCACAATGTCTGTTTCAGTTCCGCTAATGAAATACCCAGCATATTGCCGAATAAAATATGGCTGAGGTGCTGGTCTGTATCCATGCGGGAAAATAGCACCAGGCCAAATGCGAACATACCGGAGAACACAATCCCCATAACGGTATCTTCTTTGACCCGGCTATTATCTTTTAAATAACCGGTGGCAATCGCGCAGAATATACCTGAGACAAAGGCACCGATAACCAGCGGAATACCGAGCCAAAAGGCCAGCACAATGCCTGGTAGCACGGCATGAGAGATAGCATCCCCCATTAATGACCAGCCTTTTAACACCAGATAACAAGACAAGACTGCACACACCACACCGGTAATAATCGCGGCCACTATCGCCCGTTGCATAAAGGGGTAGGCGAAGGGTTCGCTGACCAGACTAAACAATGTATTCATACATTATCCTCTGGCAGGTGGGGTAATGGGTGACGGCGTTTTTGCCGCGAACGAAAACGGGTCGCCAGTAATCCGTGTTTCGGCGCGAAGAAAAAGGCTAAGAGGAAGACCAGTGTTTGTAAGGTCACAATGACCCCGCCTGTTGCGCCGTCCAGATAGAAGCTGAGATATGCACCAAAGGCACTGGTAAAGGCACCAATGGCAATCGCTATCATCAGTAAGCGGCTGAAACGGTCCGTGAGTAGGTAAGCCGTCGCCCCGGGGGTCACCACCATGGCAATGACTAAGATCGCGCCAACAGTCTGTAAAGCCGCGACAGTACAGGCACTTAACAGGGTGAAGAACAAAATTTTCAGGCGCAGGGGTGATAGTCCTATCGACATAGCGTGGCTTTCATCGAAAAACACCGCCAGCAAGTCTTTCCAGATCAGACATAGAATCACAAACGAAACCAAAATTATGATCTCTACCTGCAATACATCTTCGTCTGCTATCCCCAGAATATTACCGAAAATGATCGACTGGACATTGACCGAGGTAGGGTTGAGCGAAACAATTAATAAACCAACAGCAAAAAAGGTCGAGAAGATGAAACCAATGATGGCATCTTCACGCAGACGAGTGATATGGCGCACTAATGTCATCGCCAATGCGGCGAGCATGCCGGTAAAGAATGCACCAGCGGCATAAGGCAGCCCAAGAGCATAAGCGCCAGCAACTCCCGGAACGACGGAGTGCGATAGCGCATCCCCCATCAGCGACCAACCTTTCAGCATCAGATATGCCGATAAGAATGCGCAGACGGCACCAACAATCGCACTGACCCAGATAGCCTTGACCATGTAATTGTAGTTAAACGGTTGCAGTAACAGTTCCAGCATCAGGGGTTATTCTCCTTTGACTGACTCTGTGCCGGCGGGTCATTCTTGGTGTGACCATAAAATACCGCAGGACGTTCATCATCGGTAATGACCGTGACGGTGCGTGGGTCATTATCATCGTGCAGTGCCGTACCGGAGAGATTGATATGGCGCAGAACACCACCAAAAGTCATTTCGAGATTCTTTTGGGTAAAGGTGGTTTCGGTCGGCCCGGCGGCTAGCACGGTTTGGTTAATCAGAATCACGTGGTCACAAAATTCTGGCACGCTACCGAGGTTATGCGTGGAAACCAGAATCAGATGGCCTTCATCGCGCAGTGCCCGCAATAAATCAATAATGGCATTTTCTGTTTTGACGTCAACGCCGGTGAACGGCTCGTCCAATAACAAGACTGAGCCTTGCTGTGCCAACGCGCGTGCCAGAAACACCCGTTTCTTTTGCCCCCCCGATAGCTCACCGATCTGACGTGACCGTAATGCCGTCAAGCCGACTCTCTCAATGGCTTTATCGACAATGGTTTTATCTTCCCGGCTCGGGATGCGCAGAAAATTCATTTTGCCATAACGGCCCATCATGACCACATCTTCCACCAACACTGGGAAATTCCAGTCGACATCTTCGGTCTGCGGCACGTAAGCGATGGTATTTTGTTTTAAGGCATGGCTGATGGGTTTATGACTCAGCTCTACTTTCCCGACACTGGGTTTAACTAACCCCATAATACTTTTAAACAGTGTCGACTTACCGCTACCATTCACACCGACCAAGGCGCAAATTGTGCCACCGGTCAGTGAGAAACTGGCGTCATAGATAGCAGTATGCCCGTTGTTATAAGTGACAGTGACATTATCCACTACCAGCTCCGGGCGGACAAAAACAGCATGGCTCATTGACCAAATCCTTTCGCGATAGTTTGTACAGTGGCGTTAATCAGATCGATATAAGTGGGGACCGGCCCCTTTTCATTCGACAGAGAATCTACATATAACACACCACCATATTGTGCACCGGTTTCTTTGCTAACTTGTTTCGCCGGTTTATCGGAAATAGTACTTTCACTGAATATCACCGGGATTTTATTTGCGCGCATGGTATCAATCACGTGGCGCACTTGTTGCGGGGAACCTTGCTCTTCCGCATTAATTGGCCACAAGTAAACTTCTTTAAAACCATAATCTTTTGCCAGATAACTGAAGGCACCTTCACTGGTCACCAGCCACCGTTGCTGTGCGGGGATGCGAGATAAACGCTCACGCAACGGGGCATCCAAGGCGGCAATTTTTTCAGCATAAGCTTTGGCATTACGATTATAGGTTTCAGCATGGGTGGGATCGTGCTCCACCAGTGCTTTACGAATATTCTCAATATAGATTAAAGCGTTTGATGGTGACATCCAGGCATGTGGATTCGGAATACCTTTATATGGCCCTTCACGGATAGGCAGGGGGGTGATGCCATCTGTAACCACAGCCGAAGGGACATCTTTAATATTTTCAAAGAAACGCTCAAACCAGCGCTCCAGGTTCATCCCATTCCAGAGAATCAAGTCTGCTGATTGTGCCTTCACGATATCTCGTGGCGTGGGCTGATAGTCGTGAATTTCTGCGCCGGGTTTGGTGATTGACTCAACAATGGCAGCATCACCGGCGACATTCTGCGCAATATCTTGAATAATTGTGAATGTAGTCACAATTTTGAATTTTTTATCAGAGTCGCTGGGTTTATTTTCTGCCAAGGCTGAGTTGCTGATCATCGAGGAGAATGCAACAAGAGCCAATAGGGTAATGGCAGGTAAAAAACGAGGTGTAATACGGCTAATTGAGTGCAGGTAGGGTATTTTTTGCTTAATAAACATGGCGATGTTCCCTTTCTTTAAATGAAAATGATTATCAATATCATTAGCGATGAAGTCAAGCCTTGCCATACAATAAACTAAAACTTACCGATAGTTACTGAATATAGCCTGATCATTATGTTGATAATGGTCAAGCTAGGCCAAAAAATCTATTTGGACGAGGTGACAACTTGTATATGCTACAAAACGGCTTATCAGCACGGGGAATACTGTGAATCCAAAAGTCGGTTGCCTAATGGCAATTTTATTGCTGGCGGGGTGTGCTAAACAAACTCCGTCACCACAAGCAAATAACGGGTGGCTGAAGAAAGCGCCACAGGGTGGTTTCCTTAACGCACCGAAAAGCAGCGGCGGTTCAAGTACAGTTGCCTATAGCGATGTAATTAAACAAGCAGCTAGCCATTACGGCGTTGATGAAACGTTGATTAAAGCCATTATTCAGGTGGAGTCTGGTTACAATCCTGATGTGGTGAGCACCTCGAATGCTGTGGGTTTGATGCAGATTAAAGCCTCTACCGCTGGTCGAGATGCCTACCGGATGAAAGGGCGCGATGGTCAACCGAGTTCAGGTGAATTAAAAGATCCGGTGAAGAATATTGATATTGGCGCGGCGTATATCAATATTTTGCAAAACCAGCAGTTAGCGGGGATAAGTGATCCGCAAACATTGCGTTATGCCACCATCGTTTCTTATGCCAATGGTGCGGGGGCGATGCTACGGACTTTTTCATCAGATAAACGTCTGGCAGTAAATAAAATAAATAGTCTTAGCCCGAACGAGTTTTATCAGCATATACAAAAGAAACATCCGGCCGCACAAGCACCACGCTATTTGTGGAAAGTAGATACCGCGTACCGGGCAATGTCAGAGTAATATTAAAACGCTAACCGATGTAGTCTTATAGGCGCCGTAACTGTTATCAGTATAAACATCGGCTAGCGTTTCCCTCTTCAATCTCACTCTTGGTTATGCAAGTGCTGGATGGTAGTTGGCAATAATGTCCAGGATGCCGTTTATAATAAATTGTACGCCCATACACACCAGCAAGAACCCCATCAAGCGTGAAATGGCTTCAATGCCGCTTTTGCCCACCCAGCGCATAATGGCCCCGGAACTGAGCAGTGAACCCCATAAAATCAATGAAACACAAAGAAAAATCAGCACTGGGGCAACGGTAACGACCCATGGGCTGAATACAGCATGGCCTTTCATTGATGCGGCAGAACTGATTATCATGGCAATAGTACCTGGCCCAGCGGTACTTGGCATCGCCAGTGGCACAAAGGCGATATTAATAGATTTTCGCTTCTTTAAATCCTGCGATTTTGCTTCTAATTGCGTATCTTCAGCTGATTGCTGCGGAAAAAGCATACGAAAACCAATAAACGCCACAATTAGCCCACCGGCAATACGCAAACCGGGAATAGAAATACCGAAGGTATTCATCACAACCTGGCCGGCATAATAAGCGATGGTCATAATAAAGAAGACATAGATTGATGCCATCTTCGATTGCTGATTGCGCTCCTCGCTGGTCATGTTGCCAGATAACCCAAGTAATAGGGCTACCGTTGTCAACGGGTTTGCCAGTGGCAGCAGTAATACCAAGCCTAAACCAATGGCTTTACATAATTCGAAAATATCTTGCATCAGTCTTACTCCGAAAATAACATCAAACGCCCCGATGAAAGTAAAGCATATCAGGCAATTAGTCGTACATTGGGTAAATATATTGCAACAGTGCATTATTCCCTACTTTGCCACTCTACGCGATACGTCAGGCAAAAGGCTATCGGGGATTAACTTGTGGCTGATGAATCACTGGTAAGTGAGCGGGTTGAGTGAATAAATGCTGCCAACGCTACGGTAACTTATATGTGATATAGATCAAATCTCTGGCGAGCAACAGTTGGTTCAATAGGGTAGATCCAGAATAATCATGTCAGCATTAATTTCTGCAAGGAATACGGTTTTGTGCATTTGTGATATCAGCGTTGAAGACGAATATACTCGTCAGCCACTATCGGCTTCTGCTGCATGGGTGTTAGATACGCAGGCCGCGCGTGCGCGTGGTCGGTTACGTTTTTTAAAACCTAAGCGTGAAGCCCGGCCGCGTTGGCGTTTAGCCCCCCTGAAAGATACTTACGAAATTCGTTTTTATCCTAACCGTATGCCAGAACTCTGGTTCTTCAGTGCGGAGAATGCGGCCAGAAAACGGCTCTAATAGTTAAATGTGGAGTAAGCTGATATGGCCTTTAACGCCGATGAACGCAATGCGCTGTTAGCCGTCAAAGGGGTCGGGCCAACGGTAGTCACCCGCCTGGAACAACTCGGTTTTACCTCCCTTGCGCAACTCAGTCAGGCGGATATGGGTGAAATTGTCACCAGTGCGGCGGCCATGGTGGGTTCTACTTGTTGGAAGAATAGCCCGCAAGCGCGCTCAGCGATTCAAGCTGCCATAGAGTTGGCTAAAACGCACACATCTGAGTGAGCCCGTTGCAGCCACCTCCCGTCTGGGCCTCTCTTCATGAGGTCAACTATCTGCATTCACTCACAGCGCTTATTGCTTCTGCTGGGGCTTCTCTGAATATGGCAGCAGTAAGTCATCCAGTATTTGCATTCTTTCTGCTACCGGAAGATATAACCAACGCGTAAACCAAGGTGTTTTGGCGGTGCATTGCTGGTGTGTTTGTTGGAAGTAGCGTTCGAGATCCGACAGATCGTCTGTAATCTTTTGCATTATATTTCTCCCCTCGTTGACCGGTGAACAAATCATAGGCAACAAAATACGGAAGAAAAACGGATGGAAAGTATTATTTTGTTCCGTATTTATCATTGTCAGGGCAAAAGCTAAATAGTGAGAGATGCACGGTAGGGGGGCGGTTGCGCGTTTTTGGCGCGAGAAATGGTGGATAGCGACCAAATAAAACGCCCCGATTGCATGAACAATCGGGGCGGCGTTCCAGTAACCATTGCTACACGGAAACGGAAATTGATTATGAGCACATCCTGTAGAAATAGCAATACACCCAGCGCTACTCAAAAGCAATAGATCATAATGTAAATCATTGTTGGTGGTGATAAACACCTTTACACAACCAATGTCAGCCGTCTCTGTAGGTTTTTTGTTCCCAATTCGTTTCTTTGCCAATACCGTAATGCAGCCAACGTTAAATTAGGGGGTGAGACCCCCTTGTTGCATTCGTTGTTCAATCCAGCGGCGAGCCTGAACAATTTCCGCCACCGGTTCCTCTGCTTTCTCCGTCCACATTTCAATCAGGAATGCGCCGCGATAATTGAGTTGATTAAGTGTCTTAAAAACATTGACGAAATCCACGCATCCTTCACCAAAAGGCACATCACGAAATTGCCCTGGTGACTGGTCAGTGACTGGATAAGTATCTTTCAGATGAATGGCTGCAATACGGTCAATTCCTATCGATAACTCATTACTGACATCATTACCCCAGGCACTCAGGTTGCCGACATCAGGATAAACCGTGAACCACGGTGAAGCGAGGCAGTTATCCCAGACCTTCCATTTACTGATCGAATTGATAAACGGCGTGTCCATTATTTCGACCGCCAACATAACCTGCGCGGCGGCTGCCTGTTGTACTGCCCATTGCAGCCCTTCGGTAAAGCGCTTTAGAGTGCCAGCATCCTGCTCTTCGTAATAGACATCATAGCCCGCCAACTGAATGGTGCGGATACCCACGTCTTTCGCCAATTGAATCGCTTGTTGCATCAAAAGGTAGGCCTGCTTTCTCAACTCGTCATCATGGCTGCCAAAAGGGAAGCGGCGATGAGCCGACAAGCACATGGAAGGGATTGCAATCCCGGTTTCTAACATGGCATCAACCAGAGATAAACGCTGTGCTTTGCTCCAACTGAGCCGCGCTAACCTTTCATCTGTTTCATCGATAGACATTTCAACAAAATCAAAACCACATGCTTTGGCTAAGGCTAAACGCTCAGGCCAGCTCAAGTGTTTAGGCAATGCTTTTTCATAAATACCTAATGGATGTTGGCGCATATTATTTCCCCCAAATAGCGTCAATGGCATGGTGGAACGCGGTGGCGGTGGCTACGGGATGTTCGGCTTCAGACAGTGCACGGCCGACAATAAAGGCACGTACCGCAATGGTGTGGAAGAGGGGTAAATCAGCAGGAGTGATACCGCCGGTAACCGACAGTTCGATTCCTAAGTCGGACAGTGTCTGCATCCTCTCTAGATCAGCCTGACTCCAGCTTTGTCCGCTGGCTTGAGCATCGCGGCCACGATGATAAATGGCTTGAGTTAACCCTAAGTCACGCCAGTTTTTAGCGTCATTTAGCGTCCAGTGGCCAAACAGTTCTATCTGGATATCGCCATCATGTTGCTTTGCCACCTCCAATGCGGCTGCCATGGTGGCGAGAGGGGCTGCGCAAATCACCGTCATCCAGTTTGCGCCGGCAGAAAATGCTTGCTGCGCCAGTGTGGCGCCCGCGTCAGCCACTTTAAGATCAGCGACCAGCGTATGTTGTGGATACCGTTGACGTAGAGTTTTGACCGCCTGAATACCTTCACTGATACACAGGATGGTACCGGCCTCGATGATATCGACATGGCGGTGCAGCAACGCGGTGGTCGCCAGTGCGGCATCAAGCCGGGTATTGTCCAGTGCGAGTTGTAATTGCGGCCTGAGGTGCTGAGTTGTCATAGTATCAATGTCCTAAATAGAGTCGGTGCCGCAACCTTGCCTGAGCAATAGAAGCTCATTGCAAAGTGCCAAGAGCAGCAACCAGTGCCTGATAGCGGAGATATTTCTCCTGATATGCTTGTCGGGCGTGCTGATCGGGTTGCAGAGTGTGCAGTAGCGGGGTTAAGGCCTGCTGAGCATCACTGAAATCGACAAAGCGCCCCGTGCCAACCATTGCCGCCAGTGATGCGCCCAGGCAACCCGTCTCCTCAACTTGCGGCAGCTCTACCGGTAACCCGCTGATGTCGGCAAACATCTGCATCCATTGCAGTGATTGAGCCGGTCCGCCGGTAATCCGTAGTGCGCTGACGGCCGAAAAGCGTTTCAGCATTCGGTTGAGGTGGGTCATATGGCTGAATACCACCCCTTCGTAGATGGCTTGCACCAGATGTTGGCGCTGGTGGAAAGATTGCATGCCATAAAATCCGGCACACATTCCTAATCCAGCGTTGGAGCCATATAAAAACGGCACAAACAGTAGCTGGCTACCTGCTTTGGGTAACTGTGCTACCCATTGATTAAGCTGTTGGTAGTCTGTTTTCCCGCCCTCAGCACCAAACCATTGGTGGGTAAACCATTCCAGATTGGCCGCAGAGGTCGGGCTGGCTTCATGCACGATGTATTTACCTGCTTCGGCATAACGGCCATAAACAAAGGGATATTCAACATCAGCTTTAAGCTGGTCGGTGATTCCCGAGGTCACCGACCAGGTCCCCATCACTGCATTTAATCGGCTTTCATCCTTCAGGCCAGCACAGAGGGCGGTAGAGACCACATCAAACAAACCGCCGACAACGGGGAGGCCAACCGGCAGACCGGTGGCATTGGCGGCAGCCTGAGTGATGGTGCCGACAATTTGTGCCGAACCCACAATCGGTGGCAGGGCTGCCATAACTTCAGGGATACCTAACAGTTGTGCCAGTGCGGGTTGATAGCCACCTTCGGCCATCGGATAGAGATTAGATTCTGAGATATTGGTCTCTTCGCAACCTAATTGGTCGGTCAGGCAGTAACGCAAATAGTCGTGGGCCATCAGAATGCTGCCAATCTGCTCATAACGGCTGGGTTGATGTTCTTTCAACCAGCGCAGCAAGGATACCGGGTGCCCGGTCCACAATGTTTGGCGGGTGATTGGATAGAGCATTTGTGGGATGCCATCTCGTTGCCACTGTTTAACCAATGACAGCGCCCGTTGGTCAGAGGATAATATGGCATTGCCTAATGGCTCACCTTTTTTATCAAGTAAAAACAGTCCCTTACCTTGAGCAGAAATGCCCACGCCCTGAATACTGCTGGGGGGAATCGTGTGGCGGGCTAACAGTTGGCGAATCACCGCACTCATTGCCTGCCATAGCACAGTCATATCGCGCTCAGCCCATCCCGGCTGGGGGCTGATAATGGCTAAATTTTGCCGCGCGATCCCGCATTCGTTACCGTCTCGGTCATACAGACCCGCTTTAATAAAGGTGCCGCCACAATCGATACCCAACCAATATTCCATTTCAGCCTCCGGTCAGCTTTTTTGTCTATTTTGGGCAGCAACAGTGCCAATAAGGAGGCGACAGCTAGTAATATAAATATCAAGTATATTTATATAAAAAGACGCCTTTCCTATTTATTATTAATGTTTAAATTTAAAGATGATTAATTTTTCATCCGAGATTATTCCGCTGGATATTTATTTAAACTCTCGAGGTTAATCCATTGGCTAAATATTTTAAGGACTCACTGCTCTTAATTCTCCTTCAAGATAAAAATAAGTATCCTGCTGAATTTTATTGATTTTAATTACATTTCTAAGATTTTTTTCCAAACCTGGTCATTAATGGGAATACCATCGCGCTGATTTTCCGCTTTAACGCGTGGGAATTTATGCCCTGGTAGACGAATAGCGACATCAGGGTTATCGCGCTCAGCTTGAGTGACATAATCACAAATGCGTTTTAATTTTTCATCGCGAGTTTTGCCATCAATCAGACGGTCGATTTCAATGGCAATAAACACTTGTGAGATACAGAATTCATCTGATTTGTCTTGCGTGACTTCGGCAACGGATAAACCGCCAGAGAGCAGGGTGGCAATCATATCCAGCACAATGGATAAACCAGAACCTTTCCAATAACCCATTGGCAGGATGCGCCGGTTTTTCTCAACAATGGCCGGATCCCGCGTGAGATTGCCGTCATTATCGAAACCACCATCCACGGGCAATGTATTGCTCGCCAATCGGTTAACTTCCAGCATGCCATAAGAGAACATCGACATAGACATATCGACCATAGTGATGGTTTCACCGGGAACGGCAATGATCAGAGGATTGGTGCCGATACGGCACTCTTTGGCTCCCCACGGCGGCATTACAGCAATTGAGTTTGTCCAGCAGATGCCAATATAACCTTGTTCTGCCGCTTGCCAGCCGTAGGCACCACCGCGCATCCAATGGTTAGCATTGCGCAAGGCAACCACCCCAATACCATGCTGATCCGCTAATACCATGGCACGATCCATCATTTGTTTGGCGGTTAAATTGCCAATAGCCTGATGAGCATCCCATTGCTCGATAGCCCCGAGTGCTAATGCCTTCGTTGGAATAGCATCAGGCACGATATCACCGGCTTCCAATTGTTGAATAAAACGTGGGAATCGATTTACGCCGTGGGAATAAACACCGTATTCAGTGGATTGCGCAAACATCTCGGCACAAGCATCAGCGGTAACTTCACTCACTTTTCGCGCCAATAGTACCCGTTTAAACTCTGCCTTTAACTGCTGGTAACTGACTCTCATTGCGCGCTCCCCTGAATAATTTAAAAATTGAAGTGTATTTTTTTGATGCGCTAAATTTCAATATACGAAATCACATTTCAAATTAATGCTATACCTCCACAGAAGTGAAGTCAAAGCAGCGCCGTAGTTAAATGTTTTTTAAAAACAATCAGTTATATTGTTTTTAGTCAAAATGTGATCACCACCTCGTTTTGTTGATTATTTAGGCAGTGTGGCGCACAGACACGACGTGGTCGTACGCAGGATAATCCTGTTTTATTATGGGGTTACGAGGGTTAATGCCGGATGAATCCGGCATGGATAGGGGGCTGGGTTATGGGTTTTTCTCAGCCATAAGTATTCACTCTGATGCGATACAGTGAAGTACCGGCAGTGATATACAGTTCATCACCGTTCGGTCCGCCAAAAGTGCAATTTGATACCCGCTCAGGAACTGAAATCTTACCCAGTAATGTTGCTTGTGGGGTAAAAACCAGCACACCATCCGCACAACTGCAAAATAGATTGCCCGCATGATCGACACAGAATCCATCAGGGAAGCCCGGTGATATTTCTGCAAAAACACGGCCATCACCCAGTTGTAACCCAATTACGGGGTAAACCCGCAACTGCCGCCGGCCGAGGGTGGGGAAATCGACAATTGACATATCCGCCACATACAGCAGTTGTTCATCTGGCGAAAAAGCCAGCCCGTTTGGTCGCTGTAAGTCACAAGCGGCGATACGTAGTGAGCTATCTTTAGGATCGAAACAGTACAAGTAGCAGCCAATAACCTGACTTTCTGATTTATAGCCCTCGTCGTCGCCGGTAATGCCATAAGGCGGATCGGTAAACCATAAGGTACCGTCTGATTTCACTACAATGTCGTTGGGCGAGTTAAAACGCTTGCCGTCGATACGATCAACTAATAGCGTGATATTGCCTTGTATATCAGTCTGGCTGATACCGCGTCGGCCATGCTCACAACTGACAATCGAGCCATTAGCCATACGGGCATTACCATTAGCAAAGTTGGACGGTGACCGGTAGAGGCTGAGTTCGCCGTCGCGACACCAGCGAAACATCCGGTTCCCTTTTACATCACTGAATACCACCGCATTTTCTTGTGGTAACCAGACCGGCCCTTCCGCCCAGATAGCTGGGGAGCATAAACATTCCAGTGGGCTATCGGCGGCCAACACCGCCGATAATTCACCAATACCTGTCTCAGCCAGCGTTAACGTGGTCATGGTTGCTGCCTCCGACGGCGTATTTACGCCTGACTTATTTCACGCCCCAAATAGCTTTATAGTGACCCTGATAATCGTTCTGTGGGTCAAACATCTGTTTATCACCCCCGTCGCTGCTTATGTTGTCGCGGGTAACCAAATGAGCAGGAGTCACGTAGCCAGAGGGAGGCTGTTTGGCGAATGCACGGTTAAATTCATCCAGTAGTTGCCAGCCATGCAGCTTCAACGGCTCCGGCACCGTAGCTGACTGGCTGTCGCCAGAGCGGATGCGTTGATAGGCAGAAATAGAGCCATCCCCCGCCGAAATATTGTAAGGCGCGTTCTTGCCACCTTTACCAGCCGTTTTCAGGGCAGGGGCCATAAAATCAAAGTAGAGGTCGTTAATTGCTAAAGCGTATTGGAAGTTATCACCGTATTTTTGTAACAGGCTGAAAGTCATTGCTGGCATACGGTTGGCGGTATCTGCCAACGGGGTATCAATAAATTCAATCACCTGGCATCCGGTGCATTTCTCAATGGTTTGTTTCATCACATTGGCTTTGTCCAACGCGATTTGATACAGCGAATCAGTGAAAATCAGTACCTTGGCCTGACCTTCTGATTTTGCTACGGCATACAGTGCAGCAATACGGGCTACATCATTGGAGTCGGAGGTAACATTATAAAAAATATTGTAATTCTTCACCGGACCCGGCTCTGGGACGGCATGCCAGGCGGTCAGCACAATACCTTGTGCAATGGCTTTTTTGAGTGGTATTTTCGCGACATTGGGATTCCAACCACCGATAACAATACCGTCAGGTTTTTGTGCAATCGCCTGATTTAATGATGATAACTGATCTTTAACCGAGCCTCCGCCATCAAGTGTTTCCAGCTTCCAGCCAGCGGCTTTGGCCGCTTGTGATAAGCCTTCTTGTACTCCTTGCACGCCGCCGTTTTTCATATCAGAAGCAATAAAAATAATATGTTTATTGGGTTGCAGTGCTGGGCCACTGGTGGGGCCATCCCATTCAGTCACCGTTGATGTGGCCTTACTGACTGCGGCCTTGGCTTCATCAAGATAGCTGTCAGCCCAGCCGGGTAATGCTGTGGTAAATAGCGTGGTAAAAACTAAGCCCTGTAGTATCAAATTGCGTTTCATATTCTGTTCCTTGGTGAGGTTAAGAATTTGTAGCTTTTTTAGTGTTGCCCGGCGTTTGGTTGGGCTTGACGGCTTTTTGATTCAATAATCTGCGCCGTTGGGCATAACCGGCTAAGGTGATGGAAAGCAGCAATGTGGCACCGTTAAACAAGGGTTCAACCCAGAACTCGCCACCGAATTGCTGAATACCTGCAATACCAATTGCCAGAATCGCAATCCCTACTACCGTTCCCCATACATTGACCCGGCCTGGGCGGATGGTGGTACTGCCGAGGAAGGCACCGACCAGTGCTGGTAACAGATAGTCCATACCGACACTGGCCTGGCCAACCCCTTGCTCCGAGGCGATGAGCACACCACTGAATCCGGTCAACACGCTGGAGGTGATAAATGCACCGACAGTAAAACGGTTGACCGAAATCCCGTTAAGCCGGGCGGCCGCGGGATTCCCACCCACGGCATACATACAGCGGCCAAGCGGGGTATGTTCGGTAATGAGCCACAGCACCACGGCGATAATCAATACATAGAATGCAACAATAGGAATGCCGAATATCTCGGTATGGTGCAGTGCAATAAAAGCATCAGGAAGATCACCGACTATCTGACGGCCACCTGAGTGCCATAACGCGATGGCGTAAAGCACGGTGCCGGAGCCTAAGGTCGCCACAAAGCTATCAATGTCGGCTAATGCTACCAATATGCCGTTTAATAGCCCGTAAAGTGCCGAAATTATCAATACGGTTATGACGGCAGCCTGCCAAGAAAAACCGTATTGCACTTGCAGGGTTATCGCCAGAATGTGCCAGAGCACAATACCGAAACCGACGTTTAAATCGATCTTGCCGACAATCATCGGAATAGTGGCGGCCAGTGCCAGCAAAGCAATTTTTGATTTACTGGACAAAATGGCCTGCAAAGTGAGCATGGAAGCAAACGACGGGGTGGTCAGTGAGAACACCAGCACCAATAAAATACACAATAATAGTAAGCCGTAGCGCGTCATGGCCTGCATGGACCAGGCACCGAAACCGTGTTCACTCAGGCTGACTCGTTGTTCAAGCGCTGTCGATTTTATGGATGTTTTAGACATAACACTCTCCGAAACCTGAGCACCACAATGACACCGCGAGGGGCGATGTAACCATTAGCACAGGTCGCTGTTTTAAACGGATGTAACTTCCCCGGTGCTGGCAGACGCCAACTCCAATAAATTAGCGAACGAGACCTGCTGGTTACGCAGTTCACCAACCACTTCGCCACGGTTAAACACCAATGCCCGATTACAGATATGTGCGATCTCCTCTAAATCATTGGAAATCACCAAAACCGCCACACCTTCTGCTAATGATTTGTTTAATAAGTGATAAATTTCAGCACGCGCGCCAACATCCACGCCAGCAGTTGGATCTTCAAGGATCAGTAATGGCGCGCCCAGGTGCATCCAGCGTGCCATGACCACTTTTTGTTGGTTACCGCCGGAAAGGGCACTGATATCAATATTGACGTCTTTAGGTCGGACATCGAATAACTGCACTTTCCACCAACTTTCCCCCATTTCGCTGCGGGTGCTATAACGGGAAAGTAATTTGTGACCGCTGGCAATTGGGTTAATGAATAGGTTTTCGCGCACCGACATCGACATCACCAGACTTTCACCGGTGCGGTCACCGGCCACCAGGGAAACACCTGCTGCCATAGCTTGCTGCGGTGAGGCGGCGGTATAGGGGCGGTCGCGGAAAATAATTTCACCCTGATCACAATGGCGTAAACCAAATAGCAGGCGGCCTAACTCTTCTTGGCCCGCTCCTCTTAGCCCCGCTAGTGCCAGCATTTCGCCTGGTTGTAGGCTGAAAGTAACCGGGCCAATCTCACCTACCACCACCGCGTTAAGCTGTAATACAGGTTTACTGGCTTCAGGTAACGGTTCACGCTGGGAGTCGCCCATGGCTTCACCAACAATCATTTGCACCAGATCACGCAATGAGTAATCGGCGGTATTCCCACCCGCAACATAGCGTCCATCCCGCATCACACACACCCGGTCGGCAATTTCAATCACTTCATCCAAACGATGAGTGACATAAATCATGCCAACATGTTTATCCCTCAGGCGGTTAATCACTTCAAATAAATGGCGGACATCGTTGGCGGGTAGAGAGGCGGTCGGCTCATCCAACACCAATAGTTCGGCATTAACCGCAACGGCGCGGGCAATGGCCAATAATGACTTTTCAGTGCGCGACAGTTCAAACACGCGCGCATCAGGTGAGAGGTCAATGCCGATATCCTGTAAAGCCCGACTGGCTTGCAGGCGAATAGCTGACCAATTAATCAGACCGAATCGACGCGGAAACCCCATCACCAACGCCATATTTTCGGCAACGGTCATCCAGTCAATTAGCCCTAAATCCTGATGGATAAAAGCAATAGGCTGACGAGTATCACTTTTAATTTCTGCGGCAGAACGTATGTTATTTCCCTGGAACAGAATATCGCCACTGTCCCGTGGGTAGACGCCCGCCAATACTTTGATTAGAGTGGATTTTCCTGCGCCGTTTTCGCCGAGCAATGCCAGTACTTCGCCTGGCATAACATCAAGACTGACATCGTTGACCGCAATATTGCCGCCAAATCCTTTGATGATATGGCGCATCGAGAGAATGGGTTGGCCCAATTCAGTGGTATTCATCAGTGTGACGCCCCTTATCCGGTGAATGTCTTGAGTGAAAGCATTCGCGATTTAGTGGTTATCGAGCATAAACTAGACTTTATATTTCAACATACGAAATCTGATTTCAAAAATAATATGCTGATATCTTCGCTAAAGCAAAAGAAGTGATGAATTAAGTTGCTATAAAAAACAAGTACTTATTTATTTGTTTGTGGAAATGTGACGAACTACGCACTTCTTATGTTGGATAAATGTTGCGAGATACAGCGCCAGGGATGATAACGAAACACTGTTTCGTGCTTCACACAGACTGCGGCTTTGGAGTACCATTTCATGCTAAACAACAAGGATATCGTCTATGGCCCTTATACTCACAGATGACAAGAAAGATAAGCCGTTAGGCAGCCAAAGTCTGTTCCGCGGGCTGCAACTGATTGAGATATTAAGTAATTACCCTAATGGCTGCCCATTGGCGCATCTATCTGAATTGGCCGGGATGAACAAAAGTACCGTTCATCGGTTATTGCAAGGGCTACATACCTGTGGCTATGTCACTCAGGCGCCTTCTCCAGGCAGTTATCGGCTGACAACCAAGTTCATCTCAATTGGCCAAAAAGCACTGTCATCACTGAATATTATCCATGTCGCGGCCCCACATTTAGAACAACTCAATCTTGAGCTTGGTGAGACAGTCAATTTTTCAACCCGCGAAGATGACCACGTTATCCTGATTTATAAGTTAGAACCTACCACTGGCATGATGCGCACCCGCGCTTATATCGGGCAGCATATGCCACTGTACTGCTCGGCGATGGGTAAGATATTTATGGCGTACGGTAAAAGTGACTATCCAGATGATTATTGGCAGAGCCATCAGCATGAGATTCAGCCGCTGACGCACAATACCATCACCGAATTACCCAAAATGTACCAGGAGCTGGCAGATATTCGTCAAGCAGGGCTGGCGATGGATCGTGAAGAGAATGAACTAGGTGTATCTTGTGTGGCGGCTCCTGTTTTTGATATTCAGCAACGGGTACCGTACTCCGTTTCAGTTTCCCTGCCCACAGCCAAACTGCAACAGGTGGGGGTAAAAACCCTAATTAAACCTATTCTGGCTACGGCCCAGCGTATTTCGCAGGAATTGGGGTTTGTGACACCGTAACATATAATTTGTCTGTATGGGGGATTCCAGTGGTCGGGATACCTCATATCAGTTGTTTGTCTTTAGCTATTATCGAAATTCCTAATTCTAAAACAGACACATTTTTTATCAGCAGAACGCGTTTTAGCCATTGGGAGCACGGTATGGTTGGCCCATTTATTAACAGTGCAGGCATTATCCTGGGGGGGATAGTTGGCGTATTACTAGCGCGTCATGTCCCTAAGCGTTTACAGGAAGGGTTACCGGCTACGTTTGCGCTAGCTTCTATCTCCATCGGTATTGTGATGGTGGTAAAAGTACATTTTATGCCAGCGGTTATTTTGGCGTTGATTATCGGGACAGCCGTGGGGGAGTTATTATCCCTTGAGCAGGGGGTAAAATGGGGGGCAAATAAAACCCGTATAATGTTGGAACGAGTTATTCCATCACGCAGTACATTGCCGCCGAAGGAGTTTGCGCAGAGTTTCACCGCGATGATTGTGCTGTTTTGTGCTAGTGGACTGGGAGTTGTTGGTTCGTTGACTGAAGGCATTACTGGTGATTTTCAACTGCTATTTGTCAAAGCGTTAATGGACTTCTTCACCGCGCTGATATTCTCCATCTCGCTCGGTATTGCGCTGGTGGCTATTGCTGTGCCGCAATTGTTGATCCAAATTGCATTGGTTTTGTTGGCTAAACTGATCATGCCGTATATGGATGATATTGCCTTTGCTGATTTTTCCGCCTGCGGTGGGATTATTATGATTGCAGTGGGGTTACGTATTGCACAAATTAAAATATTCGCGGTGGTGAATTTCCTGCCCGCGCTATTGTTTGTGGTACCCATATCCTATTTATGGCGCTACTTGATGGGATAATCTGTGGAGCGGAAAGATGATTTCTAAAACGGTAGGCTTCTCTGCACAGATTTATCATTGAAGCGACCGTTTCAGATTTATTTAGTTGACTGTTTTAATTGGTTATTTTTCTAATTAGCCAATTTTCCGGCACAAAAACTTACCCTTAATCACGCCATCAAAAAAACGACCTTTCGAAACCACGGACATAAAATTCTGATGAACGCGCTCCGGGACGCCAAGATATTGATAAATCCCTTGTTCGCGAAATTGTATCTCCAGCATGCGATTTTCAGGATCATAACCAATCGACAGAATTCTGGAAGATGTAACAGGTTGTCGCTGCACTAGTTGACCCTCAGTTGTACGGTATTGATATTATAGTGATCGTAGAGCAGTTTGAGCTTGATAACTTTGTCGGTGATCATTATCACCGTTTGGCTGTAGTATTAATAGATTATTCGCTAGGTATTATTCTATCCGTGACGGCCGATTGCGGAGATACATCCTCTTTATTGGCATTGGGTCGATCATGCCAGGAGCGGATTGTACTGCCATTCTAAATACAAAAACCGGGCGTAATTGCCCAGTCTATTCTAAGGCTGAAACCAATCATCAGCACTTTCCCATGTTTCTTGTAAAATTTCTTCTACCGCTTTCTTATCATCTGGCGCACCACCTAGAACTGATAGACCATCAGCGCCCGCAAACCTTACTTTCACATCAATATGGTCAAATTTCCTCCCAAGCCGCTTATCCAACTCCTCAGTGAGTGCGTCGGTGTATCCTGCCGGGAATTTATTGATATTTAGCTTATCTATTGTCACTTCGATACGTAGCATGATGTTGCCCTTAACTGTGATAGCCGTTGCTAGTGTGGCTGGTCGTTCCCCGATTCGATGTAGTCTACGCGTTTTTGTCATGCTCTAATCAGTTCATTAGTCGCAATATGGCAAATTCGCCGAGGGTAACGTCGACAGTAACATCGCTGAGTGAAGTGACCAATTATCAGATAATTATCACTCTTTAACGGGGCAGGGATGCCTGATAAAGAAATCATTCTGAGTGGATAAACCAATAATGAGGATGTTAGTATGGTTCGTCCGTTATAGCGTCACACCCTATGTGCAAACAAGTTGTGTACATATGAGTGTATATATCAGGCAAAGTAAAGTCGGATAGCGTTTATAACATATTGATTTTAAATAGTATTAGAATTTTGCATGTGATCTGTCGTGTGGGTCACCACTGTAGATAAGGAATTAGAATGCCCGTTATTACCCTTCCTGACGGCAGTCAGCGTCATTTCGATCACGCCGTTTCTGCTCTCGATGTTGCTTTGGATATCGGCCCTGGTTTGGCAAAAGCCTGTATTGCTGGTCGAGTTAATGGCGAACTGGTCGATGCCAGAGACTTGATCGAATCTGATGCCCAACTGGCTATTATCACCACCAAAGATGCTGAAGGTCTGGAGATTCTCCGCCACTCTTGTGCACACTTATTGGGGCACGCAATCAAGCAACTTTGGCCTGATACCAAAATGGCCATCGGCCCGGTTATCGACAACGGTTTCTATTACGATGTAGATATCGACCGCACCTTGACGCAGGAAGATCTGGATCTGCTGGAGAAGCGGATGCATGAACTTGCCGATAAAGATTACGATGTAATTAAGAAGAAAGTCAGTTGGCAAGAAGCCCGCGACACTTTTGCTGCTCGTGGTGAAGATTATAAAGTGGCGATTCTCGATGAGAATATTAGCCGCGATGATCATCCTGGTTTGTATCACCATGAAGAATACGTTGATATGTGCCGTGGCCCGCACGTACCGAATATGCGTTTCTGCCATCACTTTAAATTGCAGAAAACATCCGGTGCTTATTGGCGTGGCGATAGCAAAAATAAAATGCTGCAACGTATTTATGGCACGGCTTGGGGTGATAAGAAGCAACTAAATGCTTATCTGCAACGTCTGGAAGAAGCGGGCAAACGCGACCATCGTAAGATTGGTAAGCAATTGGACCTTTACCACATGCAGGAAGAAGCACCAGGTATGGTGTTCTGGCATAACGACGGTTGGACTATCTTCCGTGAACTGGAAACTTTTGTGCGGACTAAGCTCAAAGAGTACCAGTATCAGGAAGTGAAAGGGCCGTTTATGATGGACCGCGTACTGTGGGAAAAAACCGGACATTGGGAAAACTATGCTGAGCATATGTTCACCACATCGTCTGAAAACCGCGAGTATTGCATCAAGCCAATGAACTGCCCAGGGCACGTGCAGATTTTCAACCAAGGGTTGAAATCATACCGTGACTTGCCATTGCGTATGGCTGAGTTCGGTAGCTGCCACCGTAATGAGCCTTCAGGCGCACTGCATGGTTTAATGCGCGTCCGTGGTTTCACTCAGGATGATGCACACATTTTCTGTACCGAAGAGCAGGTTCGCGATGAAGTGAATAGCTGTATCAAGATGGTGTACGACATGTACAGCACTTTTGGCTTCGAGAAAATTGTGGTTAAGCTGTCTACCCGCCCTGAAAAACGGATTGGGAGTGATGATCTGTGGACCCGTGCCGAAGATGATTTGGCCGCTGCGCTGACTGAAAATGGTATTCCATTTGATTATCAGCCGGGTGAGGGAGCGTTTTACGGTCCGAAAATTGAGTTTACCTTGCATGATTGTTTGGATCGCGCGTGGCAGTGTGGTACCGTACAGCTCGATTTCTCATTACCGGGCCGCTTAAGTGCGTCTTACATCGGCGAAAATAACGATCGTCAGGTGCCAGTAATGATTCACCGGGCTATTTTGGGGTCAATGGAGCGCTTTATCGGTATTTTAACCGAAGAGTATGCAGGCTTCTTCCCAACGTGGTTAGCTCCGGTACAAGTCGTGGTGATGAATATCACCGATAGTCAGTCTGATTATGTCCAACAAGTGACCAAAAAACTGCAAGATGCAGGGATTAGGGCAAAAGCGGACTTGAGAAATGAGAAGATTGGCTTTAAAATTCGTGAACATACGTTGCGTCGGGTTCCATATATGTTGGTCTGTGGCGATAAAGAGGTCGAATCAGGCAAAATTGCCGTTCGTACCCGCCGTGGTAAAGACTTAGGAAGCTTGGACGTCAACGTGGTCGTAGACCAGCTGCTAGCAGAAATTCGCAGCCGTAGTCTTCATCAACTGGAGGAATAAAGTATTAAAGGCGGAAAACGAGTTCAACCGGCGCGTCCTAATCGCATCAACAAAGAGATTCGCGCCACAGAAGTTCGCTTAACAGGCGTCGATGGTGAGCAGATTGGCATTGTCAGTCTGAATGAAGCTCTTGAAAAAGCTGAGGAAGCTGGTGTTGATTTAGTAGAAATCAGTCCGAATGCCGAGCCGCCGGTTTGCCGAATCATGGATTACGGCAAATTCCTCTATGAGAAGAGCAAGTCGACAAAAGAACAGAAGAAGAAGCAAAAAGTCATACAGGTCAAGGAAATCAAATTCCGTCCTGGTACCGATGATGGCGACTATCAGGTCAAACTACGCAACCTGATTCGCTTTCTGGAAGATGGCGATAAAGCCAAAATCACCCTGCGATTCCGTGGGCGTGAAATGGCGCACCAGCAGATCGGCATGGAAGTCCTTAACCGTGTCAAAAAAGATCTGACTGAAGATTCTGATTTGGCTGTCGTGGAGTCTTTCCCGACTCGTATCGAAGGCCGTCAGATGATCATGGTGCTCGCACCTAAGAAGAGACAGTAAGGCACTCAAGTAATAGGCCTCTTTCTGATTGCAGAGTAGGGGTCTGTTCGCCTAGCTAGCTCGTTGTAATTAACAATGCGAAGTGGATATATTCAATGCCAAAAATTAAGACAGTACGCGGCGCCGCTAAGCGCTTTAAAAAAACCGGTGCCGGTGGTTTTAAGCGTAAGCATGCCAACCTGCGTCATATTTTGACCAAAAAAGCTACTAAGCGTAAACGTCATTTACGTCCAAAAGGCATGGTATCTAAGAACGATCTAGGTTTGGTCGTAGCATGTCTGCCATACGCATAAGTAATTTTGGTTTGAATTAAGACGATAGGAGAAGTAAATGGCTCGCGTAAAACGTGGTGTGGTAGCTCGTGCACGTCACAAAAAAATATTAAAGCAGGCGAAAGGTTACTACGGTGCCCGTTCGCGCGTTTATCGTGTTGCTTTCCAGGCAGTAATCAAGGCAGGCCAATACGCCTACCGTGACCGCCGTCAACGGAAGCGTCAATTCCGCCAACTGTGGATTGCACGTATCAACGCAGCTGCTCGTCAGAATGGTCTGTCTTACAGCCGTTTCATCAATGGTCTGAAAAAGGCTTCTGTTGAGATTGACCGTAAGATCCTGGCTGACATCGCAGTATTCGATAAAGTGGCATTCTCTGCACTGGTCGAAAAAGCGAAAGTAGCTCTGGCGTAAGTCAGAATTGAAGAGGGAGCTTGTCTCCCTCTTTTAATCTTTATCTTCTTGGTAAGAAGGTCACTTTTATGATGCATGCAGTTACTTTTCGCTTCTTTTTTTACTTTAGCGCCTGATTTCAGGAGGCTTGCGCGTAAGAATAGAAACGAAAAATAACGCCTAAGCCTCCCATCGTGGAGGCTTTTTTGTTTTTGCTCTATAGCATTTATGGCGACTGGAGTAAGGGTATCGCGGATGTGGTACCTTATTGATTTTGTATGAAAAGTTTAGTTTACTTATCGGATTTTAACTCATTATCTATATCCAACGTTATTGGAGTTGCTGGTAGGCAGCAAGCGAGTAAATCCCGATGAGCTTACATAGGTAAGTGATTCGGGTGAGTGAGCGTAGCTAACAACCCAGCAGCTTCAAGAACAAAGGATATAACTACAAGCGGGCCATACTGGCCAGAGGAAGAGAGAACAATGCCACATCTCGCAGAGCTGGTTGCCAAAGCTAAAGCAGCCGTAGAAGATGCCCAAGATGTTGCCGCGTTGGATTTGGTACGCGTCGAATATCTAGGTAAAAAAGGCCATTTGACCCTTCAAATGACATCACTGCGCGAGCTGCCAGCTGAAGAGCGCCCGGCAGCGGGGGCCGTTATTAATCAGGCCAAGCAGGAAGTACAAGAAGCGCTTAATGCACGTAAGGACAAGCTGGAATCAGCGGTCATGAATGCCCGATTGGCAGCCGAAACCATTGATGTCTCTCTACCGGGGCGTCGTATGGAAAATGGTGGGTTGCATCCGGTTACCCGCACTATCGATCGTATCGAAACGTTCTTTGGTGAGTTGGGCTTTTCCGTCGAGTCTGGCCCGGAAATTGAAGATGACTATCATAACTTTGATGCATTGAATATTCCGGCTCATCACCCAGCGCGTGCTGACCACGACACCTTCTGGTTTGATGCTACCCGATTGCTGCGCACCCAAACCTCGGGCGTGCAAATTCGCACCATGAAAACCCAGCAGCCACCGATTCGAATTATCGTGCCGGGCCGTGTGTATCGTAATGATTACGACCAAACGCACACTCCAATGTTCCATCAAATGGAAGGGCTGATTGTTGACCGTGATATCAGTTTCACCAATTTGAAAGGCACCTTGCATGACTTCTTGCGTAATTTCTTCGAAGAAGATTTGCAAATTCGTTTCCGCCCTTCCTATTTTCCGTTTACCGAACCGTCCGCTGAAGTGGAT
This sequence comes from Yersinia sp. 2553 StPb PI, assembly GCF_052217105.1. Classification (NCBI taxonomy): domain Bacteria; kingdom Pseudomonadati; phylum Pseudomonadota; class Gammaproteobacteria; order Enterobacterales; family Yersiniaceae; genus Yersinia; species Yersinia sp. 2553 StPb PI. The sequence continues at coordinate 1,180,386 of NZ_JAZGPX010000002.1, forward strand.
GTGATGGGTAAAAATGGTAAATGGCTTGAAGTGCTTGGTTGCGGCATGGTGCATCCAAATGTATTGCGAAACGTCGGTATTGATCCTGATATTTATTCAGGTTTTGCATTCGGTATGGGGATGGAACGCTTAACTATGTTGCGTTACGGCGTCACCGATTTGCGGGCATTCTTCGAAAATGATCTGCGTTTCCTCAAACAGTTTAAGTAAGGCGGGATATCTCATGAAATTCAGTGAACTTTGGTTACGCGAATGGGTAAACCCAGCCATTAGTAGTGATGATCTGGCCCATCAAATCACTATGGCCGGTTTAGAAGTTGATGGTGTAGATGCGGTTGCGGGCGAATTCAATGGTGTCGTTGTCGGTCATGTTGTCGAATGTGGCCAACATCCCAACGCCGATAAACTGCGGGTGACCAAAATTGATGTAGGCGGTGACCGCTTATTGGATATCGTGTGTGGTGCACCGAACTGTCGTCAGGGCTTGAAAGTCGCTGTTGCGACTGTTGGTGCTGTGCTGCCGGGCGATTTCAAAATCAAAGCGGCCAAACTGCGTGGTGAACCATCAGAAGGCATGCTGTGTTCTTTCTCTGAGCTGGCTATTTCAGAAGATAGTGACGGTATTATTGAACTGCCTGCTGATGCGCCTATTGGTGTCGATCTGCGTGAATATCTGTATCTGGACGATAAAACCATTGAAATCAGTGTGACACCAAACCGTGCCGATTGCTTGGGCATTATTGGTGTCGCGCGCGATGTGGCGGTTGTGAATCAATTGCCATTAATCGAACCGGATATGAGCCCTGTTGCGGCTTCCATTACGGATACATTCCCAATCCATGTAGAAGCTCCGCAGGCTTGTCCGCGCTATCTGGGCCGAGTAGTTAAAGGGATTAACGTTAAGGCTGCGACACCATTGTGGATGCGAGAGAAACTGCGCCGCTGTGGTATTCGTTCGATTGATCCGGTGGTAGACGTTACTAACTTTGTGTTGCTGGAGTTAGGCCAGCCAATGCATGCGTTTGACCTGGACCGTATTGAAGGCGGGATTATTGTTCGCCTGGCGGCTGAAGGTGAAGAATTAACACTGCTGGATGGCACAAAAGCCAAATTGAATGCAGATACGCTGGTCATTGCTGATCAGCATAAGCCGTTGGCGATGGCCGGTATCTTTGGTGGTGAACATTCAGGTGTTAACGAAGAAACCCGCAATGTCTTGCTGGAATCCGCTTTCTTCAATCCATTATCAATTACTGGTCGTGCGCGTCGCCACGGTTTGCATACCGATGCATCTCATCGCTATGAGCGTGGTGTCGACCCTGCGTTACAGCATAAAGCGATTGAGCGTGCGACACGTCTGCTCATTGATATCTGTGGTGGTGAAGCGGGGCCGGTAATAGACGTGACCGCGACCGCAGAATTACCAAAATGCGCCACCATCACGCTACACCGTGAGAAATTGGATCGGTTGATTGGTCATCATGTCCCTTCACAGCAGGTGAGTGACATTCTGCGCCGGCTCGGTTGTCAGGTGACTGAACTCGGTTCTGATTGGCGGGCAGTGGCGCCAAGCTGGCGTTTCGATATGGAAATCGAAGAAGATCTGGTGGAGGAAGTTGCCCGCATCTACGGTTATAACAATATCCCGGATGTGCCTATCAAAGCTGATTTGGTGATGACCAAACACCGCGAAGCTGATTTATCATTGAAGCGTGTAAAAACCGCTTTAGTCGATCGCGGCTATCAGGAAGCAATTACTTACAGTTTTGTTGACCCGAAAGTACAAGCACTTCTGCACCCACAGCAAGACGCATTAATTTTGCCAAGCCCTATCTCGATTGAGATGTCTGCGATGCGCTTATCATTGTTGACAGGTTTACTGTCAGCAGTGGTTTATAACCAGAATCGCCAGCAATCTCGCTTGCGTTTATTTGAAAGTGGGTTACGCTTTGTACCTGATAATACAGCAGATCTCGGGGTTAGACAGGATGTAATGCTAGCCGGTGTCATTGCTGGCCACCGTTTTGAAGAGCATTGGGATCTGGCGCGTCAGCCAATCGACTTCTATGATTTGAAAGGTGATCTGGAAGCAATTCTGGAACTTACCGGCAAATTATCTGATGTTCAGTTCCGTGCACAAGCACATCCTGCACTGCATCCAGGGCAGAGTGCTGCAATTTATTTAGCAGGGGAACACATTGGTTTCATTGGTGTAGTTCACCCTGAGTTGGAGCGTAAGCTGAGTCTAAATGGTCGGACTGTGGTGTTTGAAGTGCAGTGGAACAAGCTCGCAGACCGCGCTGTGCCTCAGGCCAGCGAGATTTCACGCTTCCCAGCAAACCGTCGTGACATCGCCGTTGTGGTGGCCGAAAACGTCCCCGCAGAAGATATTTTGGCGGAGTGTAAGAAAGTTGGCGCAAATCAGGTAGTTGGCGTAAACTTGTTTGATGTGTACCGTGGCAAGGGCGTAGCAGAGGGCTATAAGAGTCTGGCTATTAGTCTGGTGTTGCAGGATACCGCACGTACACTGGAAGAAGAGGAGATCGCCGCTACCGTTGCAAGATGTGTAGAGGCGTTAAAACAGCGATTCCAAGCATCCTTGAGGGATTGAACCTATGGCGCTTACTAAAGCTGAAATGTCAGAACATCTGTTTGAAAAGCTAGGGCTTAGCAAACGTGATGCCAAAGATCTGGTTGAGTTATTCTTTGAGGAAGTACGTCGTGCTCTCGAGAATGGCGAACAGGTCAAACTGTCTGGCTTTGGCAATTTTGATCTGCGAGACAAGAACCAACGTCCGGGCCGTAATCCGAAGACGGGTGAGGACATTCCTATTACGGCGCGCCGTGTGGTGACTTTCCGTCCAGGGCAAAAGCTAAAAAGCCGGGTAGAGAGTGCTACTCCAAAAGAGTAAGTATTTCCCCAAACAAAAGGCCGCGCAAGCGGCCTTTTTCTTGCCTGCACCTCATTGAGAAACATCGATTTTATTTTATAAGTGCCCACATCATGACCGCAGGTTGGGGCCATTTCCCTTTATTTGTATTTCTAGCTTAGCCTTAAGGTGGGGTCACAGAAACCAGTGGGGGTTGATTGGAAATGGAATTTTCAGCATTTAGTTTGTCTAGTCTACAACCGTTGCAAAAGCATTAATCTAGAGTAGGATTTGTCATGTTTCTGCTAATGTTCGGTGGAGTGGCACCATTCATTCTATAACATTTTTTATTAATTAAATTGTAAGGACTATATTAATCATTACGTGATAATTAATTTTTGCATCCAAATTAGATTGGCTGAGATTATATTTTCATGAAGTACTTAAGTTAGCACTCAATATTTTATTCTAAATAAATTAGACTATTCTTATTGAATGCCAGTTTTATACTTATTTTTTAGGATGTAATCTAACGCAACTGATGGTTATCATAATGCATCCTTGGGCCGCCACCGCCACCGCCACCGCCACCGCCACCGCCACCGCCACCGCCACCGCCACCGCCATGCGGTGGGAATATACAGCAAGCTGATAATGTAGTGCTTAATAAGAGTACTATTGTCATTAACGTTATACGTTGCATTTTATTTGTCTCATCTTTTATTATCCGGCAATGCTTGGATTATAATTCAATACAATAAATGTCACTGTCAGATAAACGTTAAGATATGTTAGGAGTGGTAGTAAATGAAAATGTCCGACTTGTAAGAACTGTATGTATTGCGTAAGCAAGATGAAATGAAAATGAAAAGAGCGGATTGTCTGATAGATGGTTTTTATTTTCGCTGATATAAATTTAATAACTGTTAAATAATACATTCGGATGTATATGAAAAAATATCTGCTATTACTTGGGGTGTTGGCATTAATGCCATCGTTTGCACAGGCAGACGTATCACTTGACATCAATATACCCGGAGTCAGCTTACATCTAGGTGATCAGGACAACCGTGGCTATTACTGGGATGGTTATGATTGGCGTCCGCCACAGTGGTGGCATGAACATCGTGGTGGCCATATTGGTGACCGCAATGACCGTGGCTATTATTGGGACGGGGGGCGTTGGCAACATCCACAACCGCAGGATGGCCATAACCCGTTCCGTGGGCAGCAAGGTAGTCAACGCCATAATGAACGCAGCGATTACGGTAATTCGCCACAGCACAATAATGGCAGTGATAATAATGGACGCGGCCAGCCAGTGAATAATAGCCGACAGGGTAGTGGTGCTAAGCAAGGCGGGCCAAATAATAACGATAATCATAATGGTCAGCCACTCTATCCATCGCAAAATAAGGGCCATCGTTGACAGTAAGTAACCGATGAATGCAGGCTTTGTCGCTAAAATCATCGACAGAGTTTGCGTTCTCTTACCATAAAAAAGTCTTATTCTTCATGCAAAACTTCCCCTTATCGCGTTAACCCCCTACTATCTGTAGCCTAGCTATGGGTATCAGCCCCTAATATTTATGAGACATCTTCAGGTTAATCCTGAGGCAGCGACCGAGGATGTAATGCAGACCAGTCAGTTATTTACTGCGCTTCAACAGCGGCAACAACAGCGTGATCACCGTTACCTCAAGGGATTGGTGGTGATACTTTTTTTTGCGCTGGTAGTCAGCTTGTGTGCTGGAGATGCGTGGATTTGGCCCACTCAGTGGTTTGGTGAAAACGGGCAATTATTCGTCTGGCAGTTGCGTTTGCCCCGAGCCTTAGCCGTAATGATGGTTGGTGCAAGTCTTGCGGTTGCGGGTGCTGTAATGCAGGCATTGTTTGAAAATCCATTAGCCGAACCCGGTCTGCTGGGGGTGGCGAATGGTGCAGGTGTTGCATTAGTTATGGCGGTCTTGCTAGGGCACGGGTTATTACCGATCTGGTTTTTAAGTGGCTGTGCTATTGCTGGAGCCTTACTTATGACGGTTCTGCTGTTAGGTTTCGCTCGCCGGCGTTTGTTGACTAACGCTCGTCTGTTACTGGTTGGTGTTGCATTGGGGATCGTTTGCAGCGCGGTGATGACATGGGCTGTTTATTTCAGTACCAGCTTGGATTTACGCCAGTTGATGTATTGGATGATGGGGGGATTCAGCGGTATAGATTGGCGACAGCAGGGATTGGTCGTAGCATTGGTGCCGATCGTGGTATGGCTTTGTTGCCAGGGGCGAGTGCTCAACTTTATGTCATTGGGTGAGCAGCAAGCCAGGCAGTTGGGGATCCCACTCCATTTATGGCGGAATTTATTAGTACTGGCTATAGGATTGCTGGTAGGTATTAGTGTTGCTCTGGCTGGTGTTATCAGCTTTATTGGCCTGGTTATTCCCCATATCTTACGATTGACCGGTTTAACTGACCAACGCCATCTGCTAAGCGGATGTGCAATAGCTGGCGCTGGAATACTGTTGTTTGCGGATGTTATCGCACGTATCGCTCTATTTTCGGCTGAGCTGCCCATTGGTGTGGTGACAGCAACGTTGGGTTCGCCATTATTTATCTGGTTGCTGACACGAGTGAAAAGTGTAAAGTGATCTGCCTTACACCTATTGATACTCTTGTAAGTTCATCTGTATATCATCGCTGAATAAGGATCCTTCCTGATGAGTAATCCAATTTATTCCATTCCTGTTAAAACCATTGAAAGTGAACCTATTCTGCTGGAAAAGTATAAAGGCTCAGTGCTGTTGGTGGTTAATGTGGCTTCTCAGTGTGGTCTGACTAAGCAGTATGAAGGGCTTGAAAACCTCTATAAAACATATCATCAGCAAGGTTTTGAAGTCTTAGGTTTTCCGAGTAATGAGTTTGCGGGGCAGGAGCCTGGCAGTGATGAAGAGATCCAAGCTTTCTGCCGTGGCACATTTGGGGTTGAATTTCCGATGTTTAGTAAAATTGAGGTCAATGGCCCGCAACGGCACCCTTTGTACCAGCAATTGATTGCGGCTAAGTCTGTTGCAATAAAACCGGAAGGGAGCGAATTTTATCAACGGTTAGCCAGTAAGGGGCGTGAGCCAAAGCAACCGGGTGATATTCTGTGGAATTTTGAGAAATTCCTGGTTAGTCGTGATGGCGAAGTTCTTGAGCGTTTTGCTCCCGATATGGCACCAGAAGATTCGATTCTAATCAGTGCAATTACTCAAGCGTTAGCCACCAAATAATTTACCGACAACAGGTTTATTTTGATGCTTTTGCAACTCAGCAATGTCCATGTCGAAACCCGCCTTGCGCCTTTTTCTGCCCAGGTGGCTGCTGGGTTGCAAATTCATTTGATAGGTCCCAATGGTGCAGGGAAAAGTACCCTGTTGGCCGCTCTGGCAGGCTTGTTGCCTGCTCGTGGTGATATTTTACTGGCCGGGCAACCACTGCCTATCTATGCAGGGCACGACTTGGCCCGTTCACGAGCCTATCTAAGTCAACAGCAATCGGCTCTGACTCTAATGCCGGTTTTCCAATATCTGGCTCTCTATCAGCCAGCCGGTGCCGCTTTGGATGCTGTAGCGGCAACGATTGGTTATCTCTGTAAAAAATTACGATTAACCGATAAATTGCCAAGAATGTTATCGCAACTTTCAGGCGGCGAGTGGCAGCGTGTTCGGCTCGCGGCAGTATTCTTGCAAGTTTGGCCGGATATCAACGCTGACAGCAAGCTGTTATTGCTTGATGAACCCTATACCGGGCTTGATGTGGCGCAAAAAGTGGCACTTGATAGTCTGCTTGCTGAGTTTTGTGCGGCTGGGCGCAGTGCTATCATTAGTGCTCATGACCTTAACCACACCTTGCAACAGGCTGATCAGGTTTGGTTAATGTCTAAAGGGGACGTGCTTGCACAGGGTGGGGCTAAACAGGTAATGGAGGCAGATATTTTATCTGATGTGTTCGAAGTGGAATTTCAAATACATAGTTTTGATGGCCAGAATTGGATTATTACAAAAAGCATATGATACTTACATTTAGCTACTAAGTTTTATTGGGAGTATAAAATTAATAACCTGCATCTATAATTTGCATTAATATTTGTTATGGTGCTTATTTTTCTTTTTCTCCACAGAAGAAATCAATTAAATCATTGCGATGAAATATCCCACAGTGTTTTATGTTAATTGATTGATTTTACTATGAAAAACAATTCCTTTCTTCGTGAAATACCCTTTCTGAATATATCAGCAAAAAAACGCTATCTTAAGGTTTATTTAAGGTTAATGGACTAGAGTTGACCCTAGCAGACCACAGGTTTATCTGATGGGCGTTTAGTTTTCGTTAACTTAAGTGAGCATATAGTTGCCGACAGCTCTGGTGTCCTAAGGGATTATTCAATGCAGAATTTTTTGCCATTTTCACGTCCGTCAATCGGTACGGACGAAATTAATGCGGTCATAAATGTATTAGGGTCAGGTTGGATAACTACTGGCCCACAGAATCAACAGTTAGAAACTGATTTTTGTAAGGCATTGGGTTGCAAGCATGCTATTGCTGTCAGTTCGGCCACTGCGGGAATGCATATCACCTTGATGGCCTTGGGTATTGGCCCAGGGGATGAAGTTATTACCCCGTCTCAAACGTGGGTTTCTACTCTTAATATGATTGTGTTGTTGGGCGCTGAGCCGGTAATGATTGATGTTGATCGCGACACTTTAATGGTAAATGCTGCGGATGTTGCAGCAGCTATCACCGCAAAAACCAAAGCCATTATCCCGGTGCATTATGCCGGCGCTCCCTGTGATCTTGATGCTTTGCGTTTAATTGCTCAGCATCAAGGTATCCCATTGATTGAAGATGCGGCCCATGCTGCTGGCACCCGCTATGGTAATCAATGGATTGGCGAGAAGGGCACCGCTATTTTCTCTTTCCATGCCATTAAAAACATGACTTGTGCTGAAGGCGGCTTAATTGCCACTGATGATGATGAGCTAGCCGACAAAGTACGGCAACTTAAGTTTCATGGCTTGGGTGTGGATGCCTTTGATCGACAGCTACAAGGGCGTAGCCCACAGGCCGAAGTTATAGTGCCTGGTTATAAATATAACTTATCTGATATTCACGCAGCGATTGCGGTAGTGCAACTCAGGCGTTTACCTGAAATCAATGCTCGTCGCCAAGAATTAGTTGCCCGCTACTATAAAGCATTGAACGATTCCCCCTTGCAACCCCTGGCGGTTCCCGACTATGCCCATCTCCATGCTTGGCATCTGTTTATGGTGCGTGTTGATGAAGGTCGCTGCGGAATTAGTCGCGACTCACTGATGGAGCGGTTGAAAGAGTCAGGAATTGGTACTGGTCTGCATTTTCGTGCCGCCCATACTCAAAAGTATTATCGCGAACGCTATCCACAGTTGCACTTACCCAATACCGAGTGGAATTCCGCCAGATTATGCACATTGCCCCTTTTCCCCGACATGCTAGACAGTGATGTTGACCGGGTAGTTGATGCATTGGCAACTATTATAGGGCCGCACCGTGTTACAAAATGAGCAAATCAAAAAAGTATCAATAGTTATCCCTGTTTATAACGAGCAAGAGAGCTTGCCGGCATTAATAGAGAGGACGTCGGCTGCCTGTAAGTCACTCACCCAACCTTATGAAATTATTCTGGTTGATGACGGGAGTAGTGATAGTTCTGCTGAAATTTTGACAACAGCGGCGAACCTACCTGAAAACCACATAATCGCAGTTTTGCTAAATCGTAATTATGGCCAACATTCAGCCATTATGGCTGGATTCAATCAGGTTAGTGGTGATTTGATCATTACACTTGATGCTGATCTGCAAAACCCGCCGGAGGAAATCCCACGGCTGGTCGGTGTGGCAGAAGAGGGCTACGACGTCGTCGGGACTGTGCGCGCTAATCGGCAAGATTCGCTGTTTCGTAAAACAGCCTCCCGTTTGATTAATCTGATGATTCAACGTGCTACAGGTAAATCTATGGGTGACTATGGCTGCATGTTACGAGCCTACCGCCGTCATATCGTAGAAGCAATGTTACACTGTCACGAACGCAGTACCTTTATTCCCATTCTGGCAAACAGCTTTGCCCGCCGTACCACTGAAATTACAGTTCATCATGCTGAGCGCGAATTCGGTGACTCAAAATACAGCCTGATGAAGCTCATTAATCTTATGTATGACTTGATAACTTGCCTGACAACGACCCCATTACGTCTGTTAAGCCTGGTGGGCAGTGTCATTGCACTTTCTGGTTTTACTCTTGCTGTGCTGTTAGTGGTTTTGCGTTTGGTATTTGGCCCGGAATGGGCGGGCGGCGGTGTCTTTACGCTCTTTGCCGTGTTGTTCATGTTCATCGGTGCCCAATTCGTTGGTATGGGGCTACTCGGTGAATACATCGGTCGAATTTATAACGATGTGCGCGCGCGCCCACGTTATTTCATACAGAAAGTGGTCGGGGCAGAGCATACCGACAATAATCAGGAAGTAGAAAAATGAAAGCGATTGTATTTGCCTATCATGATATTGGCTGTGTAGGTCTAAAAGCACTAGTAGAAGCTGGTTACGATATTCAGGCAGTATTTACCCATACTGACGATCCTAATGAGAATCGTTTTTTCTCTTCAGTGGCCCGGGTTGCTGCTGATTTAGAACTTCCTGTATTTGCACCGGATGATGCCAATCATCCGTTATGGGTTGAGCGCATTAAGCAATTACAGCCGGATATTATTTTCTCTTTCTATTATCGCAATATGCTGTGTGATGAAATTTTGTCGTTAGCACCGCAAGGAGGATTCAATTTACACGGCTCCTTGTTGCCGAAATACCGAGGGCGTGCTCCGATTAACTGGGCGCTGGTTAATGGGGAGACCGAAACAGGTGTAACCTTGCACCAAATGGTAAAAAAAGCTGATGCAGGCCCAATTGTGGGTCAGCACAAAGTTACCATCAGCGATACAGATACTGCATTGACATTACATGCAAAAATGCGTGAAGCGTCGCAAGAGTTGTTACGTGATTTATTGCCAAAAATGAAGCGTTCTTCACTGCATCTGACACCACAAAAAGAAGCTGATGCCAGCTATTTTGGCCGTCGAACTGCTGCTGATGGAGAGGTCAATTGGCAAAAGTCAGCATCAGATATCAATAATTTAGTTCGTGCCGTGACGGAGCCTTATCCCGGTGCATTCAGCTATCTTGGACAGCGTAAACTCATCATCTGGCGTGCGCGACCGCTGAAGATGGCACACGGAAAGTTACCCGGCACCATACTCTCAATTTCACCTTTAGTTGTCGCCTGCGGTGAAGGTGCGCTGGAGATTGTTACTGGTCAGGGAGACGCTGGTTTGTATGTTCAGGGCAGTCGATTAGCCCAAGAAATGGGCATTGTCACGGATGTGCGTTTAGCTAATAGACCAAGCAATGCTTTGAAAAGACGTACCCGTGTACTGATCCTTGGTGTGAACGGCTTCATTGGTAATCACTTAACCGAACGCTTGTTGCGTGATGACCGTTACGAAGTCTATGGTCTGGATATTGGTTCTGATGCTATTAGTCGTTTCTTGGATAACCCTTTCTTCCATTTCGTGGAAGGCGACATCAGTATTCATTCCGAATGGATCGAATATCATATTAAAAAATGTGATGTCATTTTGCCGCTGGTGGCTATTGCGACGCCAATTGAATATACCCGCAATCCACTGCGTGTTTTCGAATTAGATTTTGAAGAAAATTTAAAGATTGTTCGCGATTGCGTTAAATACAATAAACGTATTGTCTTCCCATCCACTTCTGAAGTTTATGGTATGTGTGATGACAAAGAGTTTGACGAGGACAGTTCGCGACTGATTGTTGGGCCAATTAACAAACAGCGCTGGATATATTCGGTATCCAAACAATTATTGGATCGTGTTATCTGGGCTTATGGTGCGAAAGAAAATCTCAGATTCACATTGTTCCGCCCATTTAACTGGATGGGGCCACGTCTGGATAACCTTGACGCTGCTCGTATTGGCAGTTCCCGCGCCATTACACAATTGATATTAAATCTGGTTGAAGGCTCTCCTATTCAACTGGTTGATGGCGGCGCGCAAAAACGCTGTTTTACTGATATTCATGATGGCATTGAAGCGCTATTTCGCATTATTGAGAACAATGATGGCTGCTGTGATGGTCAGATAATCAATATTGGTAACCCGACGAATGAGGCTAGTATTCGCGAATTAGCGCAAATGCTGCTGAGTAGTTTTGAAAAACATCAATTACGTGGTCACTTCCCACCATTTGCTGGCTTTAAAGATATCGAAAGCAGTGCCTATTATGGTAAAGGCTACCAAGATGTCGAATATCGCACCCCCAGCATCACGAATGCGCGACGTATTTTACATTGGCAGCCAGAAATCGCTTTGCAGCAAACTGTCAGCGAAACCTTGGATTTCTTCCTTCGTGGTGCTGTACTCGAACTGGGTGAAACCCAAAAGGATGAGCATTATCTATGAAGCAAGTTGGACTAAGAATTGATGTGGATACCTACCGTGGAACAAAAGAAGGTGTGCCATCATTACTTGCTGTATTGGAACAGTATGATATCAGCGCCAGCTTTTTCTTCAGTGTTGGTCCAGATAATATGGGGCGTCACTTGTGGCGCCTTTTCCGACCTCGTTTCTTGTGGAAGATGTTGCGTTCTAATGCCGCTTCGCTTTATGGCTGGGATATCTTACTGGCCGGAACCGCCTGGCCGGGTAAAAAAATCGGTAAAGACCTTGGCTCATTAATGAAAGCCACGCTACAAGCAGGGCATGAGGTTGGTTTGCATGCATGGGATCATCAAGGCTGGCAAGCTAAGGTTGCATCGTGGTCAACACAACAGCTAACTGAGCAGGTTCAATGGGGTGTGGATGAATTACAGAACAGCATTGGGCAGCCAGTAACTTGTTCCGCCGCTGCTGGCTGGCGTGCAGACTCGCGGGTGTTAGCCATCAAGCAACCGTTCGCTTTTCGTTATAACAGTGATTGTCGTGGTACTCACCCTTTCCGCCCCCTATTACCTGATGGCAGTCTCGGCAGTGTACAAATTCCTGTTACGTTGCCAACGTACGATGAAGTCGTAGGGAGTGAAGTGCGGGCTGAGGATTTTAATAATTTCATCATTGAAGCTATTTTGCGTGATAGAGGTGTCTCGGTTTATACCATTCATGCTGAAGTTGAAGGGATGTCTCAGGCAGTAATGTTTGAGCAATTATTAGTCCAGGCCAAAAAACAAGGTATCCAGTTTTGCCCGCTTCGAGAGTTATTACCCGATGATTTAGATTTATTGCCGATAGGGACAGTCGAGCGTACCACCTTTCCTGGCCGAGAGGGTTGGTTAGGGTGTCAGACAAAAATTAAGGATGTCGGATGAAACTGTTAAAAGGAGGCGGGGCAGCACTGTTGGCGTTGTTTTTTGCTTTGCTATACCTATTGCCAATCAATAGTCGTTTACTGTGGCAACCTGACGAAACTCGCTACGCTGAGATTAGTCGGGAAATGTTGCAACGTGGTGATTGGGTTGTGCCGCATTTTCTGGGGATCCGCTATTTCGAAAAGCCTATCGCTGGATATTGGTTTAATAATATTAGCCAGTGGATATTTGGTGACACTAATTTTGCCGTCCGATTTGGTTCCATTTTTAGTACCGCGCTGAGTGCAATCTTAGTCTATTGGTTAGCGACTTTATTGTGGCGTAACCGCTCTACATCGGTACTGGCGACATTAATTTATCTCTCCATGTTGTTGGTATTTAGTATCGGCTCCTATGCGGTATTGGACCCGATGATTTCATTATGGCTAACCGCTTCAATGGTCTGTTTTTATCTCACATTGCGGGCCGAAACTTTGGCGCAGAAGGTTGGGGCTTACCTTTTGCTCGGCCTTGCCTGTGGCATGGGCTTTATGACTAAAGGTTTTCTGGCGTTGGCCGTGCCGGTTATTTCGGTATTGCCTATTGTCATACAGCAAAAGCGAATAAAAGAACTCATCATTTTTGGCCCGATAGCGATATTGGGTGCGGTAATCTTGAGCTTGCCGTGGGCATTGGCCATCGCGCAACGTGAACCCGATTTCTGGCATTACTTCTTTTGGGTTGAACATATTCAGAGATTCGCTGAAAAAGATGCTCAACATAAAGCCCCCATTTGGTATTACCTGCCTATTCTTTGCATCGGTGTATTGCCGTGGTTGGGGTTATTACCGGGAGCGTTACTTAAAGGGTGGCGTGAACGGGTGGCAAAACCAGAGCTGTTCTTTTTGCTCAGTTGGGTCGTCATGCCGTTGTTATTCTTCAGTGTGGCTAAAGGAAAACTCCCAACGTATATCTTGCCATGTATGGCTCCACTATCTTTACTGATAGCGGCATATGCAACAGATTGCGCCAGTAACATGCGTATGCGCGCGCTGAAAATAAATGGTGCAATAAATCTTATTTTTGGATTAGTTTGCGCGCTGGCGGTGTTAGTTATTGGTTTGAATTTGGTAGGGCACTTGGTCGCCTATGGGCCACAAGAGCAGCAGAAAGTAGTGTTGGGGATAGTCGCCTTTACTGGATGGGGGTTGGTGGGGCTGATTACATTGTATAATAACGCCCGTTATTGGCGTTGGGCTGCCGCCTGTCCATTATTGTTGGTTTTGCTGGTGGGTTACCTGATTCCTCAACAGGTTATTGATTCCAAACAGCCGCAAAATTTTATTCAGAATAATTTTGATGCGTTGAGCAGCAGCCGCTATGTGCTTACCGACAGTGTGGGTGTAGCGGCAGGGTTAGCCTGGCAACTGAAACGTAGCGATATACTGATGTTCAGCGAAAAGGGCGAGCTGTCTTATGGGCTGAACTATGCTGACAGCAAAGATAAATACATTAGCAATAAAGATTTTAGTGAATGGTTGGCTCATGCAAGGCAGCAAGGTGACGTGTCGTTAGTTGTGCAATTATCTCGCGGTGAGGACATCTCTACCCATTATCCGGTAGCCGACAAGGTTAATTTAATGAATCGTTTGGCACTTTTGTGGTACCAAAAGACACCATGACAAATTATTTGCTATTGATAGTTGTCAGTTTATTGACCTGTGCGGGGCAACTGTGTCAGAAGCAAGCTGCACAATGTTGGGGGCAATCTGGTGAAAAACGGCTTGCGCCCACACTGCGTTGGCTTGCTATCGCAGTGATATTGCTGGGCTTAGGAATGGTGCTGTGGTTGCGTTTATTGCAACATCTGCCTTTGAGTGTGGCTTATCCGCTATTAAGCTTTAACTTTGTGCTGGTGACCTTGGCCGCGCAGTTGTTTTATGGAGAAAAGACAACTTCTCGCCATTGGTTGGGTGTTGCTGCCATTATGTTTGGCATCCTTTTGATTAGTTGGCATTTATGAAAGGTTACCTGTGGGGAATAGGCAGTGTGGTGTTGGTGACCATGGCCCAACTCATGTTGAAGTGGGGGATGATGCATACTCCATTAATATCGTTGGCAGATATTAATGGTCAGTTTTTAGCACATCATCTGACACAATTAATGGCGGTAACTTTCGGGCTAGTCGGCTATGCAGTATCCATGTTGTGCTGGTTTTTTGCCTTAAGGTATTTGCCACTCAATCGAGCCTATCCATTACTGAGTCTTAGTTATGCGCTGGTCTATTTAGCCGCTGTATTGCTACCCTGGTTCAATGAGTCGGCGACGTTACTAAAAACGTTAGGGGCGGGGTTTATCCTACTGGGGATATGGCTGATTCACACCAAACCCATAAAAAGTGATTAAATCTATTATCTCATTCATATAACTTGTTTTTTCCAGACTCGATAGCTAAATTAGCTCTACTGGTACCTCTCGCTGGCCAGATATAGCGCCGAATAGCTTGCTGTGCGGTGGATTGGCTAAGCCTTACTCTGGTGATATCTCGATGCGGATGCGTTTCTGGATCTTTTTGGTCAGTATGATTCTTGCTGGTTGTAGCAGCCATGCTCCAACACCGAGTGGTCACTTATCAGATTCTATTGTGGTAGTCGCTAAACTGAATGAACAACTGCGTCAATGGGAAGGAACGCCATACCGTAATGGTGGGCTGGATCAAAGTGGTGTTGATTGTTCAGGGTTTGTTTACCGCACATTCCGTGATCGTTTTGATATGCAATTACCCCGAACAACAGCAGCGCAGACCACCTTAGGCACTAAAGTCTCTCGTGATGAACTCATGCCTGGCGATTTGGTGTTTTTCAAAACTGGCAGTGGACAAAATGGGCTGCATGTCGGTATTTACGATACTAATGATGAATTTATTCATGCCTCAACGAGTAAAGGTGTGATCCGTTCATCGTTGGAAAATGTTTACTGGAAACGTGTGTACTGGCAAGCGCGTCGCATTTGATGCATTTTCGATATAGTTCTTAATCAATACAGAATGAATCCTCGAACCTAAAGATATCGGCGTTGGTTATGTTATCTTAATAGCTGCTTATTTTGGTTCGGAGCCGCGTTTATGTCATCCCTTCGCTTACTCATTTCTGATTCTTATGACCCCTGGTTTAATCTGGCGGTAGAAGAGTGCATTTTCCGTCAGATGTCCCCGGATCAGCGAGTGTTATTTTTGTGGCGTAATGCTGACACCGTGGTGATAGGCCGTGCTCAGAATCCATGGAAAGAGTGTAATACGCGCCAAATGGAGCAAGATGGCGTGAAGCTGGCTCGGCGCAGCAGCGGCGGCGGGGCGGTATTTCATGATTTGGGCAATACCTGTTTCACCTTTATGGCGGGTAAACCTGAATATGATAAAACGGTCTCCACTCAAATTATTCTTACTGCGTTAGCCTCGCTCGGAATTCAGGCCACCGCTTCAGGTCGTAATGATTTGGTGGTTAAGAACGGTGATGATGAGCGCAAAGTTTCGGGCTCGGCGTATAAAGAGACCAAAGATCGTGGTTTTCATCATGGCACATTGTTATTGAGTGCGGATCTGAGTCGTTTGGCCGATTACCTTAATCCTGATCCGAAAAAATTGCAGGCCAAAGGGATTACATCAGTGCGCTCCCGAGTCACCAATCTGGTGGAGCTATTACCGGGAATTGAGCATCAACAGATTTGTGTCGCCATTGAGCAGGCTTTTTTCGATTATTATAATGAAAAGGTGCTGGCGGAAAGAATCTCCCCACAAGCATTGCCCGACCTACCTGGTTTTACCGAACAATTTGCGAAACAGAGTAGCTGGGAATGGAATTTCGGTCAGGCCCCCGCCTTTAGCCACTTAGTCGATACCCGTTTTATTTGGGGCGGAATTGAACTGCATTTTGATGTATTACAGGGTGCCATCGCTCGCTGCCAAATCTTTACGGATAGTTTGAATCCTGCTCCGCTGGAAGCTTTGGCTGAGCGGCTACAAGGGACGGTGTATCGTCCCGAGGCTATTAACGTTGTTTGTCAGCAATTAAGCGATGATTTTCCTGAGTCACATGCTGAGCTGTTGCAAGTTAGTCACTGGCTGGCTGAGGTATTACGCTGATGACCCCTTTTAACTTCATTCAATCAGATAGCGCTTCAAAATCTGAGAATACGCCTCAATTTAATAATAGCTACGGGCAGCAATTGAGCGGTTTTTATACTCACTTGCAACCAACGCCGTTAAAGGGGGCACGCTTGCTGTACCACAGTTCCCCGTTAGCGCTGGAGCTTGGGCTGGATGAGAGTTGGTTTAGTTTGCCGAAAGCCAGCGTATGGGCAGGAGAGGCTTTGCTACCAGGTATGGAGCCGCTGGCACAAGTATATAGTGGCCACCAGTTCGGCGTATGGGCAGGGCAACTCGGGGATGGCCGTGGGATTTTGCTCGGGGAACAACAACTCAGTGACGGCCGCAGTATGGATTGGCATTTGAAAGGCGCAGGGTTAACCCCTTATTCCCGCATGGGAGATGGGCGGGCCGTTTTGCGCTCAGTCGTCCGGGAGTTTTTAGCCTCCGAAGCATTGCACCATCTAGGAATACCTACCAGCCGTGCACTGACCATTGTTACCAGCGAACATCCTGTTTATCGTGAGCAACCAGAGCGTGGGGCGATGTTATTACGCGTGGCTGAAAGTCATGTTCGTTTTGGCCATTTCGAACACTTCTATTATCGACAGCAGCCTGCACAGGTCAGACAGTTGGCTGATTATGTTATTGCTCGTCACTGGCCGCAATGGGCCGGTCAACCGGAAAGTTACCTGTTGTGGTTTACTGATGTGGTAAAACGCACGGCACGTTTAATCGCTCATTGGCAAACGGTCGGTTTTGCTCATGGTGTGATGAATACCGATAATATGTCGATTCTTGGTATTACCATGGACTATGGTCCATTTGGTTTTCTTGATGACTATGTACCGGGATATATTTGCAATCACTCTGATCATCAGGGGCGTTATGCTTTCGATAATCAGCCAGCGGTCGCACTATGGAATCTGCATCGGTTGGGGCAGGCGTTGTCCGGCTTAATGTCGGTGGAGCAGCTACAGTTGGCACTAGAGGCTTATGAGCCAGAGTTAATGGCAGCTTATGGCCAACAGATGCGCGCTAAACTAGGTTTTGTCGAAAACAGCAGCCAGGATAACGAGTTACTGACAGGATTATTGAGTTTGATGATTCAAGAGGGGCGAGATTATACCCGTACATTCCGCTTGTTGAGCCAGGTTGAAATGCATTCGGCGCAATCGCCACTACGTGATGATTTTATCGATAGAGCCGGTTTTGACAGTTGGTACCACCGTTATCGTACACGTTTGCAACAAGAGCTGATTGACGATGTTCAGCGTCAGCAATTGATGAAAGCGGTTAACCCGAAATATATATTGCGTAACTACCTGGCACAGCAAGTGATTGATCACGCTGAAAAGGATGATATTCAACCTCTACAGCGGTTGCATCAGGCATTACAACATCCTTTCGCAGAGCAACCTGAATTTGATGACTTGGCGGCATTACCTCCTGACTGGGGGAAACATCTGGAAATCTCCTGTTCCAGTTAGTTGGTTGCATATCCAACGTATTCAGTGACTCGGGTGAGTAACAACCGCTAACTTAGCGGTGGCTTCAAGGATGAAAGGTATTTCAATCACTCCTACTCGTCGCTAACAGAAGACGTTTTACCGGCTGGACTCCCCGGCACTCCGCAACTGTTGTAGAACTTGGGGTGTTTGCAGGCCAAAACTCAGTAATGCTCTATCATCAATGACCAGTAATCGTTGTTTTTTACCCGCAGGAGTCAGAGCTACTCCCGGTAAGCGCCATATATTATCAATGCCACCCAGTGATTTAACGCTATATGACGTAACAATCAGCAGGTCAGGAGCACTGGCGATAATCCCTTCTTGTGATAAAGGGCGATAGCCGCTGAATTTTTGCATGGTGTTGTTCAGGCCTGAAAGGCGAAATAAGCTATCCGCAGCAGTATTTTTACCCGCAGCCAGCGGCGGTAACCCCGCGTGGCTTAGGATAAATAGAACCTTTACCGACAATGGTGTGGAATCTATCATTGCTAGCTGTTGCTGGTAGTGATTGATCAGTTGTCGGCCTTTCTGTTGCTGATTAACTGCGGTGGCAATCAACTGAATTTTAGTTACCACTGTTTGTGGCGAGCTGTCCGCGGGAATAAGTATGACCTTTACCCCATAGTCAGTGATTTGCTTCAGCGCTCGTGACGCTGAAGCCTGCTTACGACATAACACCAACGTAGGTTGTAACGCGAGAATGCCTTCGGCATTGAGTTGTCGCAAGTAACCCACGTCGGGTAAGGTTTTCAATTCACTGGGGTGCTGGCTGGCACTATCCCTGGCCACCATGTTGGCACCTACGCCTAATGCGTAGGTGATTTCAGAGATATCACTACCGAGTGTGATAATGCGTTGGCTGGCAATGCCACTGATTGGAATTATAAGGGCAATAAATATTAGCCATTTATTCATCAGCGGAGCCTATGGCAGTCAATTCGGCCAGTTGCTGATGCCAGTGGTGCTGCTCTGGTTGGCCTTCGCTACGTTGCCCAAATAATTGCAGAATATGATTACCTTGAGTATCCAGCAGCTCCAGACTTGAGATGTAACCCTCTTTGGTCGGTTTGCGTGTTACCCAACTTTCTGCAATGGCATTCTCATGCAGGTGCAAAGCAAAACGGCGGTTAAGCACACTGATCCAATGAGGCGGCGGTGTTTGCTTCCCCTGACAGGCAATAAATTGTTCTATCACGCCAGTGAAGATCTGCATACACCCGGTGTTACCGACAAAGATCATCACTTCATTCTGGCAAGCCTGTGCCGCATATAAAATTTGCCTTAATGCTTTATTATCAACCGGATAAGCCAGATCATCACCGACAGACCGGAAGGCTTGCCGGCGGGTGATTTTATTGCGTTTGAGTAGCATAAAGAACTGATGGATATCGTTCATCTTGCGCCATTCATTATCTATCGCAGCGTTATCAATGGCTGTCTCTTGAGTTAACGCCTTTTCTGCGGGGGAGAACACCAATCGCGCATTGGTTTCACAGCGATACTTTTCTACCAACTGCTGCCATGCGTTAAGGTCTGTTTCTTCGGTACAGTAGATTTGATGGATTGCCTTGCCTTGCAGATTACAGCAGTGAATGCTCAGTTGCTTACCCTGTGGTGTCTCCTCACTCAGGCTAAAAATGCTGTCCCATTGGCGGAAAAACAGCCTTAAATCCAGCGCGCGTGGATTAAGAACCAAGCCCAGGTGACCGTGCAAGCGTAAATTCTGGTACTCACCCCAATGCTCATGTATTGCATAATCGTTACGGGTGATCGATTTAGTGACACCGACACTGGCTAACTCAGTCAGCAGTCTATCGGCACTGATATCCAGGCGTTCTGCATCCTGTCCTACCCGCGCATAAAATAGCTCGGCTTCACTGATATTCATCATGAGGGCAATATCGTATAGAGGCTTGCTGGGGTGTTGCTGCCGAATGTTGAGATAGTGTTGGTAATGTGACATTTCCATGAGTCGCTTCCTTGTGATTACCACTGATAGCTGATTAACAGTTTGGCATTACGCCCATCCCGCGGGATTGCTTGCGGTGAGTAGTACTCCTTATTAAACGCATTACCCAATACTGCGGTGGTGGTGAGGCCATTCAAGCTGCCAGCCCCACGGTAGCTTAGGTCAAAGTCATGGACCGCATAACCAGCTTGCGGCGCATAGGAACGGCGTGACGACGTTTTGGCATCGTTATTTTTCATAAACTTGGTGTTTTCTGCCATTGTCAGGATCCAGCCAGTGCTAAAACCACTGTTGGCAATAGGGATATTAAGCCTGCTGGTGACGGTATCTGGATTGATACTGTTAATAAATTGGCGGGTGTCGAGATTAATAGCACGAGTGCGGTTATAGGCCAGCGCCCAGTCAATCCATTGATTCTGGTAATCCAATGACACATCCCAACCCCAGCTTTTACTGCGCGGGATATTGATGTAGCCGGAGTAATTTTTACCAAAAAATTCGGTGTGGACTTCACTGGTGATGCGGTTTTTGGCATCAATATTAAAGTAGCTGGCTTTGAATTCAATCAAATCATCATTGGACAATAATTGTTCAAAGTTCAAACCAAAACCAGCCTCACGAGTGACGTTGCTTTCGGGTTTTAGGTTTGGATTGGGTCGCCAGCGATTGGTAAAAGGCCCCATAGAGAAATGAATCGAATCATTATAAAGCTCAGTCAGCGTTGGGGTACGGAACGCTTGGCTGTAGGCACTAAACAACATCAGCCAATCGGTGGGCTTGAGGGTAACGGCACCTCGAGTTGACCCGTTTTTAGCTTCTCTATCAGCAAAACCGGCGCGGCTGTTGTGATAACGATCAAAACGGCTGCCTAGCAGCAAGGTAACGGGTAAATCACGCAGCGTAACTTCATCTTGCAACCAACCGGAGGAAAATTTGATTTCAGACGGGGGGAAACTACGAATAACACCGACTGGAACTTGCTCTTGATGGTAGGTTTCAATGCCATAAGTGAATAAATTTGCAGCCGGGCTGTGAGTAAATAGCAGGCTGCTATTTTCCAGCTTTAAACCACGGGTGATCTGTTTTCGGCGGCCTGAGCCTTCGCGATTGACGTCATCGCTAATATTGATCTCGGAATAGTAGAGTTGGCTGGTGGCATCCAACCAATCAAGGTGTTGTGGTTGCAGGCGGTAGGTTAACTCGGCATCACGTTGAAGGGTGGAACGATTCATCATTGGATTTTTATTAAATTTTAAGTCAGGCGTACTAAGATTAGCCATGCGCGGTTCTAGTGCTTGGTTATTGTAATAACGCAGGGCGGTGGTTAACGATTGGCTGTCAGAAAGATAGGCGGTGCCCTTAAACATCAAGCTGTTAATCGTTTCATCATTCGGCGCTTCATTACCGTTGCCGTGGTAAATATTGCCGACCTTACGTTTACTTAGCGCGATAATGCCATCAAGACTCTCTGTACGGCCAAACATGGACACCCCAGAGCCGATACTGTGATAACCCGTGGCGCCAAAGCCACTGACTCGGAAACCAAGATTTTGGCCCTCAGCCAGCAAGTCGGCCGCATCAACGGTCTGGTAAGCAATCACCCCGCCCATGGCACCACTGCCAAACCTTGATGTTGATGGGCTACGAATGATGCTGACCTGCTTTATCAGGGCCGGATCAAGGAAAGTACCACTGATATTGGCCCCCGTGATGCCCTGACGAATACCATCAATGAGCACCAGCACACCATACTGATCATAGCCTCTGATATTAACGTTCTGTCCATTGGTGCGCCCAACACCGCTAACACTCACACCGGGTACGTTTTGCAGCATTTCTGCGGCGGTGGTAGCAGTTTGTTTGTCTGGTAATGCAGCATCAATGACGGTGACTGTGCCGGGGGTGTTGAAACTGTCAGTCGCCGGTTGAGTTCCGGTAACAATAAGGGTGTGATTCTTACTGGCAGGTGCCGAATGAGCTGTTGCCAGCGGGGATAACGCCACGGTTATTGCCAGACTGCATAAAGACAAACGAAAAAAACGAAGCATAAGCAACTCTCCCTATGTTATTAAACATAATCAATAAGTTGCTGGCTGCCTGAGTATTCAATATAAGGTGGCTGGCGTAGTGGATATTTTTTGCAAATAGGATCGAGTGACTAAAAATTATTTAGTCAGTATTAGTTTTCCTGCTTTGGTTTGGCGCAAATAATAGAACTGCCCTTGGTGATTGATCACCACGACATCATGTTGACCAAGCAGTTGTCCGCTATTAATACAGGATAATTGCAACACCGCAGGAGATGGGGTTGGTGTGCAATTTACGGCTTGATTAGGATAGGTGCCCTTGCGCATAAGAAGTATTCTTTAGAGTATCCAGTTAAGTGATAATCATTATCATCTTCATCTGTGGATGGTTTCAATAACAATCTCTATTACTTTTTATGTTAATTCCTTTATTTTTCTTAGTAATTAATATTTTGGATAGATAGTTTAGAATTGATTTGTAAAAAGGGAGCTTGAGCGGAATGAGGGGGCGTGGACCATTTAATCCAGTGATAGAACAGAGTCAATGTGGCGTGTTAACCCATTCTATCACTGTGTGTTAATTAAAACCGGCTGCTGACAGCAATGGCCAATAAGTTCAATAACTGTTCAGTATCGGCCCAATTCAGGCAAGGGTCGGTAATGGATTGTCCATAGATCAAGGGCTGACCCGCAACAATTTTCTGCGAGCCCTCAATCAGGAAGCTTTCAGCCATCACACCGACAATAGCGCTAGAACCGTTACGGATTTGCTGCCCGATATCAGCGGCAACTTCCAACTGGCGGCGGTGCATTTTCTGACAATTACCATGGCTAAAATCGACCACCAGATGTTCCGGTAAATCGAATTCACGCAGGCTGTCACAGGCTGTGGCAATATCAGATGCACCATAATTAGGCTGCCGACCGCCACGCATAATAATGTGCCCATGCGGGTTGCCGCTGGTTTGGTAAATCGTCATCTGGCCGTTTTTATCCGGGGATAAAAACATATGGCTGGCTTGCGCGGCACGGATAGCATCAATTGCAATGCGGGTATTGCCGTCAGTGCCATTTTTGAAACCCACCGGGCAGGAGAGGGCCGATGCCATTTCTCGATGAATCTGGCTTTCCGTGGTACGTGCGCCAATGGCCCCCCAACTGATCAGGTCGGCAATGTACTGACCTGTCACCATATCAAGGAATTCGGTGGCAGTAGGTAGACCTAACTCATTAACTGCCAATAGCAGTTTGCGCGCCATCTCAATCCCTCGATTGACCTGACATGAGCCATCCAACGCCGGGTCAGAAATTAACCCCTTCCAACCCACGACGGTGCGCGGTTTCTCGAAATAGGTGCGCATGACGACTTCCAGGCGATCCTGATAGCGCTCGCGTAATACATTCAGTCGGGTGGCGTAATCAATGGCGGCATCAAGGTCGTGAATCGAGCAGGGACCGACAACCACTAGCAAGCGGGAGTCTTCGCCGGTGAGGATCTTTTCAATTCGTTTACGTGACGCTGTCACGTTATCGGCAATGCTGGCAGAAATCGGTAATTTTTCCGCCAGTTGTTGTGGCGTGATTAAGCTATCGATGCGCGCAGTCCGCAGTTCATCTGTTTTGTGCATGGAAATTCTCTAAATCTGTTCTTCTCTGCGGCAGGAATACCGGGAAGTGATGGCGATCACAATAAACCAAAACTAAATGAATTCAACCGCCACGGCCTTGATTCATACAATTTGTGATGAAATAAACTGTAAATAATATCTCAGGCAAATATTCCATTAGAACATGCGGCGACTCATGCCTAAAATATCCAGGATTTTGGTGGAGATTTCCTCAACGGAGTAGTTAGTGGAGTTCAGATAGCGAATCTGATTCTTGCGAAATAGCGCTTCTACTTCACCCACCTCTATTCGGCATTGGTGCAGCGAGGCATAACGGCTATTTTCACGTCGTTCTTCACGGATTGCCGCCAGCCGTTCAGGGTTAATTGTCAAACCAAACAGTTTTTGCTGAAAAGGTTTCAGCGCGGCGGGAAGTTGCAAATTGTCCATATCATCGGCGATAAATGGGTAGTTTGCAGCACGAATCCCAAATTGCATGGCTAAATAGAGGCTGGTTGGGGTTTTACCGCAACGGGAAACCCCCAATAGAATCACCTGTGCTTGATCCAGATTACGCAGAGAAATACCGTCATCATGGGCCAGGGCGTAGTCGATAGCCGCAATCCGCGCATCGTATTTGCCCAAATTGCTTTCAGTAAGACCGTGGGTTCGGTTGAGCACCGGTTGTGGGGCAACCCCCAGTTCGCCCTGTAGTGGGGCAACCAGTGCTTGCACAATATCCTGACAAAATCCCTCACTGTGCTGAATGAGTTCACGCACTTCCGCACTGATTATCGAATAGAAAACCAGCGGTCTAACGCCAGTGTCTTGATATATCTGATTAATCTTCTGGCAAACCTCTTGCGCACGCGCAGCACTTTCGACAAACGGCAGCGTAAAGGTAGTGGCTTTAACAGGGAACTGCGACAAAACAGCATGACCGAGTACTTCTGCAGTGATGGCGGTACCATCCGAAATATAAAACACACTTCTCTCCACGCTGACTCCTGAGTATTTTTCTGGTCGGATTGACCACACTGATAAATAAGCATCTGGTGACAAGTTTAGCCTAATCAGTGTGCCTGATTCGGCCTATCGGTAAAGCGTTTGCTGTCAGAATCGCCTGAAAATAACTTTTCTTGTTGGGTTGATCGATTCACCTGTCCATGGACTATGGATCATTGTGCTAGTCTGAAATAGCTGATTCGTCAGCCGTGATACCTCCGTCTGTACCCTACTGACCGTCCATAATTAATAGACAATGTAAAAAGGATTGTTTCGATGTCCAACAATGGCCTAAATCTGTGCAATGTGCTTTGGTACAATCAGCTTGGCATGAACGATGTTGAGCGGGTAGGCGGCAAGAATGCCTCCCTGGGTGAAATGATAACCAATCTTTCAGACCTGGGTGTTTCGGTACCTAATGGTTTTGCTACCACAGCTCAAGCATTTAACGAATTTCTGGAGCAAAGCGGTGTTAACCAACGCATTTATCAATTGTTGGATCAGACCAATGTTGATGATATTGCGGCATTAGCCAAAGCGGGCGCGCAGATTCGTCAATGGGTGGTTGAGACGCCGTTCCATCCCGAGTTTGAACAGGCTATTCATGAAGCCTACCAACAATTAGCTGACGGTGAGCCTGAGGCTTCTTTTGCTGTGCGCTCATCGGCTACTGCCGAAGATATGCCAGATGCCTCCTTTGCCGGCCAGCAGGAAACCTTCTTGAATGTGCAGGGGATTGATGCGGTGATGGTTGCTATCAAGCACGTATTTGCCTCACTGTTCAATGATCGCGCTATTTCCTATCGTGTGCATCAAGGCTACGACCACCGTGGGGTGGCGCTATCTGCTGGTGTACAACGGATGGTGCGCTCTGATCTCGCCTCGGCGGGCGTGATGTTTACTATTGATACTGAATCAGGCTTCGATCAGGTGGTTTTTATCACCGCAGCTTATGGTTTAGGCGAAATGGTGGTGCAAGGGGCGGTGAACCCGGATGAGTTTTATGTCCATAAGCCAACATTGCGTAATGGCAAACCCGCGATAGTACGCCGCACTATGGGTTCGAAAAAAATTCGCATGATCTATGCCGAAAGCCAGGAACATGGCAAACAGGTACAGATTGAAGATGTGCCAGAAGTACAACGCAATCGTTTCGCTCTCAGTGATGAAGAGGTACAAGTGCTGGCGCATCAGGCACTATCAATCGAAAAGCATTATGGCCGCCCGATGGACATTGAGTGGGCCAAAGATGGCCATACCGGTAAGCTGTTTATCGTGCAAGCTCGCCCAGAAACAGTACGTTCCAACGAGCAAGTTATGGAGCGTTATCTGCTGAATGCCCAAAGTGAGGTGCTGGTGGAGGGGCGCGCCATTGGTCATCGTATTGGTGCGGGGCCGGTTAAGGTGATTAATGATATCAGCGAGATGGACCGTATTCAGGCGGGTGATGTACTGGTAACAGACATGACGGACCCTGACTGGGAACCGATCATGAAAAAAGCATCAGCGATTGTGACCAACCGTGGCGGGCGTACCTGCCATGCGGCAATCATCGCTCGTGAGCTGGGGATCCCAGCCGTTGTGGGTTGTGGTAATGCCACTGATATTCTGAGAGAAGGGCAGAAGGTTACGGTTTCTTGCGCCGAAGGGGATA
This sequence comes from Yersinia sp. 2553 StPb PI, assembly GCF_052217105.1. Lineage (NCBI taxonomy): Bacteria > Pseudomonadati > Pseudomonadota > Gammaproteobacteria > Enterobacterales > Yersiniaceae > Yersinia > Yersinia sp. 2553 StPb PI. The sequence goes on from NZ_JAZGPX010000002.1 coordinate 1,206,600, forward strand.
CGGGCTATGTTTATCAAGAGTTGCTCGATTTCTCGATTCAGAGCTCACAAGTTACTGAACTGCCTGATTTGCCGTTGAAAATAATGATGAATGTTGGCAATCCAGACCGAGCCTTCGACTTTGCCCGTCTCCCAAATGACGGCGTTGGCTTGGCGCGTCTGGAATTTATCATCAACCGCATGATTGGTGTGCATCCTAAAGCATTGCTGGAATTCGATAGCCAGGAGCCTGCAATTCAGGCAGAAATCAAAGCCTTGATGAAGGGTTATGACGATCCGGTCGAGTTTTACGTTGGTCGCTTGACCGAAGGGATCTCTACCTTGGGTGCCGCTTTCTGGCCGAAACGTGTGATTGTGCGCTTGTCGGATTTTAAATCTAACGAATACGCCAATCTGGTTGGCGGAGAAGCTTATGAGCCACATGAAGAGAATCCGATGTTAGGTTTCCGTGGGGCGGGGCGTTATGTCGCAGACAGCTTCCGTGATTGTTTCGCACTGGAGTGTGAGGCGGTTAAGCGGGTGCGGAATGTGATGGGGTTGACTAACGTCGAAGTCATGGTGCCTTTCGTACGTACAGTGGCTCAGGCAGAGGCGGTGGTGGCAGAACTGGCAAGACAAGGACTGAAACGTGGTGAGAATGGCCTGAAGCTTATTATGATGTGCGAAATCCCGTCCAATGCATTGCTGGCGGATCAATTCCTTGAGCATTTTGATGGCTTCTCTATCGGCTCCAATGATATGACTCAGTTAACATTGGGGCTGGATCGCGACTCCGGTGTGGTTTCTGAACTGTTTGATGAGCGCAATGAAGCCGTTAAGGCGTTGCTGTCGATGGCCATTCAGGCGGCGAAACGTCAAGGCAAGTATGTGGGGATTTGTGGTCAGGGTCCGTCAGACCATGAGGATTTTGCTTTATGGCTGATGGATCAGGGGATTGACAGTTTGTCCCTTAACCCAGACACCGTAGTACAAACGTGGGTCAGTTTGGCGCAACATACTAAGCATTGATTGGACTCGGGTTATACCGATAGAGAGACATTTAATTATCCGCAGCTTAGGTTGCGGATTTTTTGCAATAATAAGTAAAAAAAAAAGCCCGTCTAAGATGACAGGCAAAGACTACACACAGCAATACGTGTATTCGATTACAGATATTTAAATAAGTCATTTGAAGATGAATTATTTAAATGCCTTGGGGAAAGCACTTTCTAATAATAATATTAAGTAAATTCCGTGGCTTAGTCATTAAGAATCTTCTGAATATAATAGGTTAAATAAATGTTTTTATAGGATTAATTTCATATGGTTATTAATAATCATTCTATTTAATAACTAATGAAATACAGGTTGAGAATAGAAATAGAGGAATTAAAACGGTTGTTCTTAATTGTTAATAGCGAATGTCGCTGGATAATAGGGGTTCGGCAGCATAACTACCAAACCCCCGGTAAGAGCTAAAGCTCTTCTAAATGCTTGGCAACTTCCTTCATACTCTCTTCAGGTTCCGGCGCTTCATTGACCCAGGCAGAAGTCAGGCGGTAGGAGATGGCTAACACCACCGGCCCAATAAACAAGCCAATCATGCCGAATGACAACAAGCCACCAATCACCCCGGACAGGATGAGAATCATCGGCATATCAGCTTCCATACGGATAAGGTAGGGGCGTAAAACGTTATCCATGGTACCAACGATACAGCTCCAAACCAGCAGTGCCGTGCCCCAGGTGGTATCACCGGTCCAATACAACCAGATAATTGCCGGGACCAGTATCAACAGTGGCCCAAGCTGAGCTACGCAGCAGATAAACATTAATACGGTAAACAGTGTGGCGTATTGAATGCCCGCAATCGCCAGCCCAATCCCGCCCAGCACTGCTTGTACCAGTGCGGTGACCACGACCCCCAATGCGACGGCCCGGATAGCTTTAGCGGCCAGCACCACGACGGCATCACCACGTTTATCGGCAGCGCGCACCGCAAAATGGCGGATACCCAGCCCGACTTGCTCACCATGGAAATAGAGTAAAACACTGAACAGCACCATCAGCGCCAGATGAATCAAAAAATAACCGACATGGGCGGCTTGAGCTACCAGCCAGGTCGCGGCCGCACCAATATAGGGTTGAACTTTGGCGATCATCGCATTGCCACCACCGGCAACCAATGTATGCCAACTACTATAGAGTTTGTTCCCCACCATTGGGATCGATTGCAACCAGGTCATATCCGGCATGCGCACATTAGACGGGCTGGATGCCCACTGGATAAGCGGGCCGCTGTTTTCCACCAGGCTGCTGACCAGTAGGGCTATCGGGATGACAAACAACAACACCAGCAGCAGAGTCATGACAATAGCAGCCAGCCAGCGCTTACCCCAAAGTAGCCTTTGCAGCCTAATCAACAGTGGCCAGGTCGCAATGACTACCATGCCCGCCCAGGCAAAACCCATAATAAAAGGCTGTACCACCCAGAAACTGGCGATAATCATTATCATAATGAATATCACCCCAAACATCAGTTTAGGTAAATCGAAACGGCGCTGCTGCGGGTAATTCATCAATGGGTTCTCACATCGAAAGTCATGGCAAGGTGGCCATCGCACTGTTTTTTAGGCACTCATTAGATTTTGAACTAATTAAGCATCTGTACTAATCATGGTGTATTTTTTAATGTTTTAACAGACAACGCCGGATTTTACTGCTGTGATTTGTTAAAAAATAGCATTAGCTTGGACATAACAAAAACACCGACCGCAACCAAGGTGCTGAAACAATGTTCTTTCGGCGTGGTGCGACTATTATTTATACAATATATAATTTTGATACTTAATGATTTATTGCCGCATTTATCCTCGGCAGATACGCATCACTTTCTCATCATTCTGAATTGACATAAATTATTCGACAAAGAGGATTGCTAGCAGATAATCTCTTGGCGGAACCACAAACATACCTATTAGATAGGGTCACACTAATGATCCCACAGATTTCTCAGGCACCGGGTGTCATCCAGTTGGTGCTAGATTTTTTGGATGCTTTGAAGCAAAACGGATTCACCGGCGATACCGCCACTAATTATGCCGATCGCCTGACTATGGCGACGGACAACAGTATTTACCAACTGCTACCCGACGCCGTGGTTTTTCCTCGTTCGACTGCAGATGTTGCCTTGATTGGCCGTCTGGCTGGCCTGGAGAGTTTTAAATCCCTGGTATTTACGCCTCGCGGCGGCGGGACCGGCACCAATGGCCAGGCACTGAACAGTGGCATTGTGGTGGATATGTCGCGCCATATGAACCGTATTCTGGAGATTAATCCCGAACAGGGTTGGGTGCGGGTTGAAGCGGGGGTGATTAAAGATCAGCTCAATCAATATCTGCGGCCATTCGGCTACTTCTTTTCGCCCGAGTTATCGACCAGTAACCGCGCCACATTGGGTGGAATGATCAATACCGATGCCTCTGGGCAGGGGTCGCTAGTGTATGGCAAAACGTCCGACCATGTGTTGGGGCTACGTGCCATATTGCTGGGTGGAACCCTGCTCGATACCCGCGCCATGCCGACGGCATTGGCACAAACGATTGCGCAGGAGGACTCTGTAACCGGCCGTATTTATCATACGGTGCTGCATCACTGCCGTGAGCAGCGCGCGCTGATTCTGGAGAAATTCCCCCAATTAAACCGTTTCCTGACCGGATATGATTTACGCCACGTGTTTAGTGATGACCTGCAAACCTTTGACCTGACCCGAATTTTAACCGGTGCAGAGGGCACGCTGGCCTTCATTACTGAAGCGACACTGGATATAACACCGCTGCCTAAAGTTCGCCGTCTGGTGAATGTAAAGTATGACTCCTTCGATTCCGCTCTGCGTAATGCCCCGTTTATGGTGGAAGCCAAAGCACTGTCAGTGGAAACTGTGGACTCTAAAGTTCTTAATCTGGCCAAAGAAGATATTGTCTGGCACTCAGTAAAAGAGCTGATTACCGATATCCCTGATAAAGAGATGCTGGGGTTGAATATCGTTGAGTTTGCCGGTGATGATAAGGCACTGATCGATAGTCAAATGGAGGCACTTTGTCAGCGCTTGGATGACCTGATGTCTGCTCAGCAAGGCGGCGTTATTGGTTACCAGATTTGCAGTGAGTTAGCGGGTATTGAGCGCATCTATGGTATGCGCAAAAAAGCGGTTGGTTTGTTAGGCAACAGTAAAGGCCAGGCTAAGCCCATTCCGTTTGCGGAAGATACCTGTGTGCCACCACAACATTTGGCCGATTATATTGTCGAGTTCCGCCAACTGCTTGATAGCCACAATTTGAGCTACGGCATGTTTGGTCACGTGGATGCGGGGGTATTACATGTACGCCCAGCGCTGGATATGTGCGATCCACAGCAAGAAATGCTGATGAAACAGATATCTGACCAAGTGGTGCAACTGACGGCGCGCTATGGCGGCTTGCTATGGGGCGAGCACGGTAAGGGTTTCCGTGCAGAATACAGCCCTGACTTCTTTGGTGAAGTGCTTTACCACGAGTTGCGGCGCATTAAATCCGTTTTCGACCCGGATAATCGCTTAAATCCGGGGAAAATATGCTCACCGTTGGGCAGTGATGCGCCAATGATGAAAGTGGATACCTCAGCTAAACGCGGTACCTTGGACCGGCGTATTCCGTTAGCAGTAAGAACCTCATTCCGTGGTGCGATGGAATGTAATGGTAACGGTCTGTGCTTTAACTTTGATACACGTAGCCCGATGTGCCCGTCGATGAAGATTACCGGTGACCGTATTCATTCACCAAAAGGCCGGGCAACGCTGGTGCGAGAATGGTTACGGCTGCTATCTGAGCAAGGGGTTGACCCCATTGCACTAGAGAAAGGGCTGGCGACCAAACGCCCCAGCCTGCGTGGTTTGATTGAGAAAACCCGTAATACCTGGGCTGCCAGTCAGGGGGATTATGATTTCTCTCATGAAGTCAAAGAGGCGATGTCAGGTTGTCTGGCATGCAAAGCTTGCTCGACGCAGTGCCCGATAAAAATTGATGTACCGGGCTTCCGTTCCCGCTTCCTACAGTTGTATCACACCCGTTATCATCGCCCACTGCGTGACTATGTGGTGGCTGGAGTAGAGAGTTATGCGCCGTTAATGGCCAAAACCCCAAAAGTGTTTAACTTTTTCCTCAAACAGCCGTGGGTCAGGGAGCTAAGCCGGAAAAGTATTGGTATGGTGGACTTACCGATGCTTTCTAGCCCAACGTTGAAGCAATCATTATCCGGCCATTATGCCAGTACTATGACCCTTGAGCAGTTGGAGAAACTGTCTGAGTCAGAACGCCACCAGCATGTGCTGATCGTGCAGGATCCCTTCACCAGTTACTACGACGCTCAGGTGGTGGCGGATTTTGTTCACTTGGTCGAAAAACTGGGCTTCAATCCCGTGCTGTTGCCATTCTCACCCAACGGTAAAGCGCAGCACATTAAAGGTTTCCTGCAACGTTTTGCTAAAACGGCCCGTAAGACGGCAGATTTTCTTAATCGCATTTCGTTACTGGGGATACCAATGGTTGGGGTTGATCCGGCGCTGGTTCTTTGTTATCGCGATGAATATAAAGAGATTCTTGGTGATGCGCGCGGTGACTTTACGGTGCAATTGGTGCACGAGTGGCTACAGATGGCCCTGGCTGACCTGCCAGAGCAGCAGATGAGTGGCGAATCCTGGTACCTGTTTGGGCATTGCACCGAAACCACGGCACTACCTGCCAGCAGCCAGCACTGGGCAGCAATATTCTCCCGTTATGGTGCCAAACTGGAAAACGTCAGTGTCGGGTGTTGTGGCATGGCCGGAACTTATGGTCATGAAGCGAGGAACATCGATAACTCGTTGGGTATTTACGCGTTATCCTGGCAACAGGCGTTACAAAAGTTACCGGGTAAACGCTGTTTAGCCACAGGTTACTCTTGCCGGAGTCAGGTTAAACGTATTGAAGGCAATGGACTGAGACATCCGTTACAAGCTTTGCTTGAGCTGGTTTAACCTACGAGCTGACTATGCTATTTACTTCGTGCTACTTGCCGCCGCCTCGCAGAGGCAAAGCCCAAGGATGGGCTGAGTAATCAGAACAGCTATTGCTGCTGTAATTTCAACAACCAAGGGGAAAAGATGCTGTGGAAACGCACCGCAACGCTGGAACAGTTAAACCAGCAATGCCAGGGCTGTATGGTTGGGCATTTGGGCATTGAGTTTACCCGCCTCTCTGATAACGAAATAGAAGCCACGATGCCAGTAGACCAGCGGACGACTCAACCTTTCGGTTTACTTCATGGTGGTGCGTCGGTGGTGCTGGCGGAGTCGCTCGGTTCGATGGCCGGATATCTGTGTACCACCGAAGGCCAGCAAGTCGTGGGGTTGGAGATTAATGCTAACCACCTGAAAGCAGTACGTTCCGGGAAAGTTCGGGGTTGCTGTCGGGCCATTCATATCGGCCGCAGCCATCAGGTGTGGCAGATTGAGGTGTTTGATGAAGAAGACCATCTGTGTTGTACCTCGCGTTTAACCGTCGCCGTGTTGTCCCGATAAGGTCATTCCCCCACCAAATTACACGTGATTACCTGACTCAGGGCCACCAATGGCCCTGAGTGACGTCAGCAGCTCATGGCACTTGCTGCGGCTCCCTTCAGACAGTTTCATTTAGCCGATAAATGCGGCGAATCTCTATGATAGGTTTCCCCTGTGAGGGTTTTCAGCTAAAGTTAAAATAGAAATAGGTATTTTTTATGAATGTTTTAAATACTCAGCGGCTGACTGCGATTAGCCATTGATATAGTAAGGGATTCGAGCGTCACAGAGGAATTTATTCATTTATTTCAGGGTGATAAAAGTGCACTTTTTCCTCCAGACCTCTTCGGCCATCGCAGCATGCTTACTCGTTGCCGCCTCATTCGAGGTTCAAACGGCACTTTTCTTAATATCCCTGCAAAACAAACGGTTGAAGTGATAATTATTATCACTACCATTGTAAATAATCTGTGTTGATTCTCCAATAATCAGCCAGCAAATTGTTAACCTGAAAAGATCAACCTAATGGGTGATTGCGAAATATAAGGTAGGGCATATGCAACAGGAATCAGTCGGGACATTTTCACTCGACGAGAATGTCTGGCAGGGCGTGACGATAACAGAGAGCGCTGCCGCACAAATTACACGACTCATGCAGCAAGATCCGCAAATTAAAGGATTGCAGCTTGGCGTGAAACAATCCGGTTGTGCGGGGTTTGCTTATGTAATGGATATGGCTAAAGAGCCCGCCAGCGACGCTCTGGTTTTCGAACAGGGCAGTGCCAAACTCTACGTACCGTTAAAAGCGATGCCGTTTATCGATGGCACCGAGGTGGATTATGTCCGCGAAGGGCTAAACCAGATTTTTAAATTTAATAATCCTAAAGCTCAGCATTCCTGCGGGTGTGGCGAGAGTTTTGGCGTTTGAGCGATGTAAACGAAATGACACGAAGCAATGTAGAGGTTCCAGATGATGTGCAGGCTTGGGTCAGCGATGGTCGTTACAAAGAAGGCTTTTTTACCCAGCTTGCGACTGATCAGTTAGCGAAAGGCCTTAGTGAAGATGTCATTCGCGCCATTTCAGCGAAACGTAATGAGCCTGAATGGATGCTGGAGTTTCGTCTTGGTGCTTATCGCAGTTGGCTCGAAATGGAAGAGCCTCACTGGCTGAAAGCCAATTATAAAAGTCTGGATTATCAGGACTACAGTTATTACTCCGCGCCATCCTGTGGCAGTTGTGATGACAGTTGTGATTCGCAACCCGGTGCAGTGCAGCAATCGTCTGCGGACAGTGCGTCACCACGTGATCTGTCTGAACAGGCGATGAATGAGTACCTCACCGCAGAGGTTGAATCTGCCTTTGCTCAGCTAGGGGTTCCGGTGCGCGAAGGGGCCGAAGTAGCAGTAGACGCTATTTTTGACTCAGTTTCGGTTGCGACCACCTACCGTGGGAAATTAGCCGAACAAGGGATTATTTTCTGCTCATTTAGCGAAGCTATTCAGGAATACCCGGATTTGGTACGTAAATATCTGGGGTCGGTGGTACCGGCTAAAGATAACTTTTTTGCCGCGCTAAATGCGGCGGTGGCTTCTGATGGCACTTTTGTTTATGTGCCAAAAGGTGTGCGCTGTCCGATGGAGTTATCCACCTATTTCCGTATTAATGCGGCTAAAACAGGGCAGTTTGAACGCACCATTCTGATTGCTGACGAAGACAGTTATGTCAGCTATATCGAAGGGTGCTCAGCGCCAGTGCGAGACAGCTACCAGCTACACGCTGCGGTCGTTGAAGTCATTTTGCACAAAAATGCTGAAGTGAAATATTCAACGGTGCAGAACTGGTTCGCCGGTGCTGATAGCACTGGCGGTATTCTTAACTTCGTGACCAAACGTGCGTTGTGTGAAGGTGCGGGTTCAAAAATGTCATGGACTCAATCTGAGACTGGCTCCGCTATTACTTGGAAATATCCAAGCGTTATTTTACAGGGTGATAACTCAATCGGTGAGTTCTTCTCGGTGGCACTAACGAATGGCCACCAGCAAGCTGATACCGGTACCAAGATGATTCATATTGGCAAAAACACCAAATCAACAATTATTGCCAAAGGGATCTCTGCTGGGCATAGCCAGAACACCTACCGTGGTTTGGTGAAAATCCTGCCCGGTGCGGATAACGCACGTAACTTCACGCAATGTGATTCGATGTTGATTGGGCCGGACTCCGGTGCGCATACCTTCCCGTATGTGGAAGTGCGCAATAACTCAGCCCAATTGGAACACGAAGCGACAACATCAAAAATTGGCGATGACCAACTGTTTTATTGCTTGCAGCGTGGTATCAGTGAAGATGATGCCATCTCAATGATTGTTAACGGATTCTGTAAAGATGTGTTCTCCGAACTGCCGCTGGAGTTTGCCGTCGAAGCACAGAAACTGTTAGCCATCAGTCTGGAACACAGTGTCGGTTAAGTGTGAGTTGAAACACGCATTCGCAGAGTTTTGCGCTCTGGCGCACCAAGGAACCCTATGTTAAGCATTAAGAATTTAAAAGTCAGTGTTGAAGGTAATGAAATCCTCAAAGGTTTGGATCTGGAGATCAAACCCGGTGAAGTGCACGCCATCATGGGGCCAAACGGCTCAGGGAAAAGTACATTATCTGCCGCGTTGGCGGGGCGTGAAGAGTATGAGGTGACTGAGGGGCATATAACCTTTAAAGGGAAAGACCTGCTGGAGTTGGACCCAGAGGATCGCGCGGGTGAAGGCGTATTTTTGGCTTTTCAGTACCCAGTGGAAATTCCGGGTGTCAGTAACCATTTCTTCTTGCAAACTGCCGTCAATGCGGTGCGTAAATATCGCCAGCAAGAGCCATTGGACCGTTTTGATTTCGCTGATTTCATTGAAGAAAAAATTGAGTTACTGAAAATGCCGGCTGACTTGCTGACCCGTTCGGTTAATGTGGGCTTCTCCGGCGGCGAAAAGAAACGTAACGATATTCTGCAAATGGCGGCACTGGAACCCTCGTTATGTATTCTGGATGAAACCGACTCTGGGCTGGATATTGATGCGCTGAAAATTGTCGCTAACGGGGTTAACTCGCTACGTAACGAAAACCGTGCATTTATTATTGTGACTCACTATCAGCGTATCCTTGATTATGTAAAACCCGACTTTGTGCATGTGCTGTATCAGGGGCGGATCATTAAGTCAGGTGATTTCACATTGGTAAAACAGTTGGAGGAGCAAGGCTATGGCTGGCTTACCGACCAACAGTAAAATGCTGGAACAGCAGCATCTGCAACAAAAACAGCGCAGTGATGCACTGAAACAATTCGGTCAACTGTTTAATCTGCGCCAGCATGGCCATTCAACACAGGCCAGTGCGCACTGGCAACAGGTGTTACAGTTGGGTTTCCCGAGCTTTAAACATGAAGACTGGAAATACACGCCACTGGAACGTTTGCTGGTCAATAATTTCAGTTTCGCCAGCCCTGCGCAGGTGACGGCTAGCCAACGCGATGAACTGTCGTTGGTGCAAGATGCTCATCGTTTAGTCTTTATTGATGGCCGATATGCACCTGAACTCAGTGATATTGAGTGTGGCCCTTATCAACTGACCAACCTGAGTGGAAATACGCAGTTTCCTCCGGCGATCCAGTCTGAGGTGTTTTTGCATCTGACGGAAAGTCTGGCGCAGGAAAGTCTGCATATCCGATTGCCGGTGGGGAAACACAGTGAGAAGCCGCTCTATCTGCTGCATATCAGCTCAGGTAATGATTCTGACGTTGTGAATACCAGTCACTACCGACACCATCTGGTGATTGAAGCTAATGCACAGGCTGAAGTGATTGAACATTTCGTCAGTCTGAGTGAGCAGCCTCACTTTACCGGCGCACGGCTTACCATTGAGGTAGGTGATAATGCTGAACTACGCCATTGTAAGTTGGCATTTGAAACCCCTCACAGCTATCACTTTGCCCATAATGATCTGGTATTAAGTCGTGATGCGCGGGCGCGTAGTTATAGTTTCCTGCTGGGTGCCGGGTTGACCCGTCATAATACCAGCGCCCAGCTGAACGGCGAAGGTGCTACGTTATCCATTAATAGCTTGCTGCTCCCGATAGGGCGCGAAATCTGCGATACCCGCAGCTATCTGGAGCACAACAAAGGTTATTGTGAAAGCCGCCAGTTACACAAAACCATTGTGCGTGAACGGGGTAAAGCTATCTTTAACGGCATGATTAAAGTGGCTCAACATGCATTAAAAACTGACGGCCAGATGACCAACAATAATTTACTGTTGAGTAAATTGGCTGAAGTTGATACCAAGCCACAGTTAGAGATTTATGCTGATGATGTGAAATGCAGTCATGGTGCGACGGTTGGGCGCATTGATGCGGAACAGCTTTTTTATCTGCAATCGCGCGGGATTAATCAGGCTGATGCGCAACAGATGATTATTTTTGCCTTTGCAGCCGAATTGACGGAAGCCATTCACAGCGATGCCATTCGCAAAGTGGTGCTGGCGCGGATTGCTGAGCGCTTAGCCGGAGAATCGCTATGAGTTTCCCTATCGAACAGGTCAGAGCTGACTTTCCACTGCTGAGCCGTCAGGTTAACGGCCAGCCGCTGGCCTATCTGGACAGCGCCGCCAGCGCACAGAAGCCACAAGTGGTCATCGACAGGGAGCTTAACTTTTATCGTGAGGGTTATGCCGCAGTCCATCGTGGTATCCATACCCTAAGTAGCGAAGCGACCCAACAGATGGAAGCGGTGCGCAGCCAGGTTGCGGGTTTTATTAATGCCGCCTCGGCTGAAGAGATTGTTTTCGTTAAAGGGACTACCGAGGCCATCAACCTGGTGGCTAACAGTTATGGCCGTCATTTCCTGAGCGCCGGTGACAGCATCATCATCACTGAGATGGAGCATCACGCCAATATTGTGCCGTGGCAGATGTTAGCAACTGACTTGGGTGTTGAAATTCGTATCTGGCCGCTGACGGCGACCGGGGAACTTGAGTTGGCGGCATTGGCGGGCTTGATTGATGATACCACCCGGTTGTTGGCGATTACTCAGGTTTCCAATGTATTGGGGACCGTGAATCCCATACAGCAGATTGTTGCTCAGGCTAAAGCTGCTGGTCTGGTGGTGCTGGTGGATGGTGCGCAGGCTATCATGCATCAATCGATAGATGTGCAGGTATTGGATTGTGATTTTTATGTCTTCTCCGGCCATAAACTTTATGGGCCGTCAGGCATTGGTATTTTATACGGCAAGAGTGAACTGCTACAACACATGCCGCCATGGGAAGGGGGCGGTTCGATGATCAAAACCGTTAGCCTGACGCAAGGTACCACTTTTGCTGATGCGCCATGGCGTTTCGAGGCTGGTTCACCCAATACCGCAGGCATTATGGGGCTGGGTGCGGCAATCAGTTATGTTACTGATGTTGGACTTGCGCAGATCCAGCACTATGAGCAGTCGCTGATGCAGTATGCCTTGGAGCAACTGGGTCAGGTAAACAGCCTGACACTTTATGGCCCGCAAGCCCGTGCCGGGGTTATCGCGTTTAATTTAGGGGTGCACCACGCGTATGATGTTGGCAGTTTCCTTGACCAATACGGTATCGCGATTCGTACTGGTCATCATTGTGCCATGCCTCTGATGGCGTTCTACCAGGTTCCGAGTATGTGTCGTGCCTCATTAGCACTTTATAATACCCGTGAGGAAGTAGATCGCTTGGTGGCAGGGCTACAGCGCATTGAAAAATTGCTAGGTTGAGTGCTATTAATAAGCGCCGTACCTAAAATCAACTACTACCACATTATTGATGCCGCAGGATGAAGCTCATTAATGCCAATGAGCTTACGCGTTCGTGTAATTTGGCGGGGCAGTGGGGCCTTAATCTCCTGCGGCATCAAGTACAAAGGGTATCAGGAAGCACGCTATGGCTGTTTTGCCAGATAAAGATAAATTGATTCGTAACTTTTCCCGTTGTTTGAATTGGGAAGAAAAGTATCTGTATGTGATCGAGTTGGGTGGGCAGTTGGCAGCGTTAACGGAACAGCAGCGCCAGCCGGAGAATCTTATTTCCGGTTGCCAAAGCCAAGTGTGGATTGCCATGACAACCTCTGATGAGGGCCAGGTGGTTTTTGCCGGTGACAGTGATGCGGCTATCGTTAAAGGGTTGGTCGCGGTGGTGTTTATCCTTTATCAAGGTTTAACGCCACAACAGATAATCGAATTGGATGTTCGGCCATTTTTTGCCGACTTAGCCCTGAGTCAGCACCTGACACCATCGCGTTCGCAAGGTCTGGAAGCGATGATCCGTGCTATTCGTATTAAAGCGGCAAGTTTAAAAACTCACTAATTCATGCCAACATTTTGTGCTTTATTCCTCGGCGGTTGACCATTTTTGCGTCATGGGTCACAGTCTTAAAATGGTGGAATTTCAGCAGGTTAAATCGGCTTTCTTGCTGGATAAAGCATAATAAATTACTTTGTAACACCTTGATTTCTAGAGATATAAATTGCCTTTATAATAATGGCTGTTACTATATGTTGGCCTTATAATTGGCTGCTAGAATTAACGTAGATATACCCGTCATCTTTCAAACTGCTGGTGTGTTGGCTGCTCTCATCCCCCCGAATCACTTACTTGCGTAAGCTCAGCGGGATTCATTTGTTTGCCGCCTTCCTGCAACTTGAAATCTATCGGGTATAGCCGTGTAAACCGAATTTGAAGAAGTGATGTAGGAACTAAGCATGAAACGTGCATTAACTTTGATTGGTATGTTATTCGCAACTTGTATGGCGGGAAGTATCACCGCTGCCAATGCGACCGAGTATCCTCTGCCGCCAGCCAATAGCCGTCTGATTGGTGAAAATACTACCTATACCGTTCCAAACGATGGCCGTCCGCTTGAGGCTATTGCTGCCGATTATAAAATCGGTTTGCTGGGGATGCTCGAAGCCAACCCAGGTGCTGACCCGTATTTGCCGTTACCGGGTTCAGTATTAACTATCCCGACCCAGATGTTGCTGCCTGATACCCCACGTGAAGGTATCGTCATCAACCTGGCTGAGCTGCGTCTTTATTACTACCCTAAAGGCCAGAACAAGGTCATCGTATATCCTATCGGTATCGGCCAGTTAGGGCGTAATACTCCGACGATGACGACGTCTGTTAGCCAGAAGATCCCGAATCCGACTTGGACACCGACTGCGAACATCCGTAAGCACTACCTGGCACAAGGCGTTACCTTGCCATCAGTTGTTCCAGCAGGGCCGGAAAACCCAATGGGCCTGTTTGCTATGCGTCTGTCAGCCGGCGGCGGTGAGTACTTGATCCACGGTACTAATGCCAACTTTGGTATCGGTATGCGTGTCAGCTCCGGGTGTATCCGTTTACGTCCTGATGATATCAAGGCACTGTTCAGCTCAGTACCTAAAGGTACTCGCGTACAGATAGTCAACGAACCGGTTAAATATTCCGTAGAACCTGATGGTAAACGTTATGTGGAAGTTCATCAGCCGTTGTCCCGTGTAGACAGTGATGACCCACAAACGATGCCAATTGCGATTAGCAGCAGCCTACTGAAGTTTATGAGTGACAGCCAGACTGATGCTCAAGTGGTCCAGGATGCGATTGTACGCCGCGCTGGCATGCCCGTCATCGTAACGGTAGGTGAGACTGCCCCTGTAGAGGCTCCGGCCGCTGTAGCGCCTCAGGGCGAGCAACAGGCACAACCGCAGACAGAAGAGCAGCAACCGGCTGATGAAGCCGCACCTAAGCTGGTTCAGCCAGGTCCGGTCTACTCCGCCGCTAATTAAGTTTTAGATGCACCTTTGCCATGGCAACTTATCCGTCGTGGCAAAGCGTGTAGCAGTAACCGCAGGATGACATGGTGAGTCAGTAGCAAAGGAAGGTCGATATCAAGGAAGGTAACGTCAGGGATTCATTTTAGCGGGGTAAAAAAATGGCGCACAATGTGCGCCATTTTTCATTTTCAGGAAGTAATATTACTTCTTGTAAGCGTGAGCTTGGTTGTCCAGACGTTGGTTAGCACGTGCTGCATCGTCTTTAGCTGCTTGAACGTCAGAACGGATTGCGTTCACGTCGTTGCTCAGTTGGTCAACTTTAGCGTTCAGAGTTTGAACGTCAGAAGACAGTTGGTCGATTTTAGCATTGCTTGAACAACCAGCCAGCATAGTTGAAGCCAGGATTACCGCGCCCAGTACAAGTTTAGTACGATTCATTATTAACACCCTCTAGATTAAGTTAATCTCCATGTAGCGTTACAAGTATTACACAAAGTTTTTTCGAAAGAGAATAAATTTTTAGTGTTAGAGGGGTTTATTTTGATCGTTCGCTCAAAGAAGCACCTTGTTTTAAAAAAAAGTTAAAAAAACGAGGCAAAACAGCCGGATTCTATGGGATAAGTCTTATTTGAAAAAATGACTTTAACGCAGTTGGGATAAAGCAGATTTTTCAGAAAGTTTATTTGGACGGTTTAAAAAAGGAAACGCCGCTATTGAAAGCGGCGTTTTTAATTATCATCCGAGAGGACGTGTTGGGATTATAACACGTGCACCGAAGCAGTATTGGTGGTGCCACTTGCTACCAGAGCACCAGAAACCATAACCACAACTTCGCCTTTCTGTGCCAGACCGCTGGCCAAAGCAGCTTCTTTACCGATGCGGTAGAAATCATCAGTCGAAGCAATCTTATCGACCAGTTGAGTCACCACGCCTTTAGTCAGAATAAGCTGACGTGCGGTGGTTTCATTGGTGGTCAATGCCAGAATGGTGGCGGTAGGGAAGTATTTACGCACTGATTTTGCTGATTTACCGCCACCAGTGGCAACGATAATCAGTTTTGCTTCCAGCTTTTCTGCTGTTTCTACCGCGCCACGGCAAACGGCTTCGGTGATACGCATTTTACGATTATCATTCAGCGTATCAATGCGGCTAGGCATAATTCGGTCTGTACGCTCACAGATGGTCGCCATGATGGTGACAGACTCTAATGGGTACTTACCCTTGGCGCTTTCACCCGACAGCATCACGGCGTCTGTACCATCCAGAATGGCGTTAGCAACGTCGCCAGCTTCTGCACGGGTAGGGCGTGGGTTTTTGATCATTGAATCGAGCATTTGCGTTGCAGTGATAACAACTTTGCGAGCGCGGTTACATTTCTCAATCATCATCTTCTGCGCGAAGATAACTTCTTCAACCGGGATCTCAACACCCAGGTCACCACGGGCAACCATGATACCGTCAGATGCTTCCAGGATTTCGTCGAAGTTATTCAGACCTTCCTGGTTTTCGATTTTAGAGATGATTTGGATATGCTCGCCACCGTGCGCTTTCAGGTGTTCGCGAATTTCCAGCACGTCTGAACGTTTACGGATAAACGAGGCTGCAACGAAGTCCACACCTTGCTCACAACCAAAGATCAGGTCAGCTTTATCTTTTTCAGCCAATGCAGGTAGCTGGATAGAAACTCCTGGCAGGTTAACGCCTTTGTTTTCACCCAGGTCACCGTTGTTCAGTACTTTACATACCACGGTACTTTCAGTGACTTCAGTCACTTCCATGCCGATCAGACCATCGTCAACCAGCACGGTATTACCAATTTTCAGGTCAGCAGCAAAACCGGGATAAGTCACAGCAACGATGTTGTCGTTACCGATAACACTTTGATCCGTGGTAAAGGTGAAAGTTTGACCGGCAACCAGGGCTGCATCTTTGCCGCCTTCCAGTTTCATGGTGCGGATTTCAGGGCCTTTGGTGTCCAGCAGGATGCCAGCTTTGTGGCCGGTTTTTGCCATGACAGTACGAATATTCTTGATACGTTGACCATGTTCTTCATAGTCACCATGAGAAAAGTTCAAACGCATAACGTTCATGCCGGCATCAAGCAGTTTTGTCAGCATTTCTTCAGATTCGGTTTTGGGACCGATAGTACAAACAATTTTAGTCTTTTTGTCGTTCATGTTCATGAGGATTTTTCTACAAGTTGTGATGGATTAAAAACGAAAGTTCCGTTAATGAGATCAACGGAGTGGGATCTGATTAGTGTCTGGTGTAGCGAAACGTTACAAAGAAGCAAAACATTACTAAGGATAGATGACAGTTGCGGAAGTTGAGCGGAAAACTTTAGCACGAGGCTAACCGCATGATCGGTATACGATGGCGTAAATGTGAGTTGTATTTTTTTAGCGTATCGGCAGATCAAGATGCTGAAACCATTCAACTGAAACGACGGTTCGTATTATAAGCGGTAACTAACGGGAAATGAAATAGAAAACAGAAACTCATTGCCGTTTTTTATAAAAAGGGGGAATTAGTCGCGCAAGTATTGCGAATATTTCTTATTTTGTTGCGCAACTGGTGTGATGTTTAACATTTTTAGCCAATCCAGGGTTGAAAAACAAGCAGGAGGTGGCAGGGCGATTGGTTGATATTTATTGCTTTATCTCGGTTATATATTGCAGGGAATAGGGGGTAAAAGAGTATTGGGAAGATTAAGAAAACAGAGAGTAAACCGCAAATGCAGAGTGGTGCGTTCTAATGGACTCGAACCATCGACCCCCACCATGTCAAGGTGGTGCTCTAACCAACTGAGCTAAGAACGCATCTAAAGATGATAAACCTGTTGCCAGAGTGGTGCGTCCGAATGGACTCGAACCATCGACCCCCACCATGTCAAGGTGGTGCTCTAACCAACTGAGCTACGGACGCACATTACCCTACTGACTTGACGCTACAGTGTTACCAACTGCAACGACTACTACCTTAGCGACTGAACTAACAAAATATTTAACGCTATCTACCTGCAATAAATTTGGTGCGTCCGAATGGACTCGAACCATCGACCCCCACCATGTCAAGGTGGTGCTCTAACCAACTGAGCTACGGACGCATCCTCTTTTATTACTCACCATCAATGCTGACAGCGGGGACGAATATTAACGAGCTGCCCGTCTGCTGGCAAGGGGAAAAACACAATATTCACCGCAAACTCACGTAATTGCTGCGCTTTTGCCCATTGCGCTGTTTTTTTCTCCACCTCGGTGTTTTACGCAGTCGCGACTTGCCAATATGAATTCTGGCTGTCACGCCAGAGACTATCGGTACTAATGCGCCGCCTTTTGCAGGATAAATGCTGCTGGCTGTTTTTGTAACCAGCGGATGCGCAGTGCCATTAAAATCGCCGCAGAAGTTAAGCCAATAACGAACCCAATCCAGAAACCACTTGGCCCCATGGCGGGCACGATATAATCGGTCAGCCCCAGCACGTAACCACTCGGTAACCCCAGTAACCAATAGGCAGTAAAGGTAATAAAGAAGATCGAACGTGTATCCTTATAACCACGTAGCACACCGCTACCGATTACTTGAATCGCATCCGATAGCTGGTAAATAGCGGCCAGCAACATCAAGTGCGAGGCCATCATTACCACTGCCGGTGTTTTGTTGTACAGCAAGGCAATGTGCTCGCGGAAAATAACGGTAAATACCGCAGTGACACAGGCCAGCATTAAACCCACGGCAATACTGGTATAAGCGGCCACTCTCGCTTGTTCTACCGAGCCTTGACCGAGGCGGAAACCAACACGAATGGTGGCTGCTACGCTCAGCGACATCGGTAACATAAACATTAATGAACTAAAGTTGAGCGCAATTTGGTGCCCGGCAACAGCGACAATGCCCAGAGGTGAAACCAGTAAGGCGACAACCGCGAACAGCGTCACTTCAAAGAAGAGTGCCAGAGCAACCGGCAGGCCTAGGCCACCCAAGCGTTTCATTACTTGCCAGTCCGGTGCGGCGAACCCTTTCTCCAGTTTGATATCTTGCTGTGAACGAGCGCGGGTGACATACCAGCGCATCATCAGGAACATCACCCAGTAGACTGTGCCTGTTGCCACCCCGCACCCGACGCCACCCAATGCCGGAGCACCGAATTTCCCGTAGATGAAAATATAGTTAACCGGAATATTCACGAGCAAACCAATAAAGCCGATAACCATCCCCGGCTTGGTTTTGGATAATCCTTCACATTGATTACGTAGCACCTGGAAGAAGAGATAGCCCGGCGCACCCCACATAATGGCATGCAGGAAGCCCACGGCTTTATCTGCTAGCACGGGGTCAATATTATGCATTTGCATAATAACGTGGTCGCTATTATATAGAACAAACATAATTAGCAGTGAAACGCAAAACGCCAGCCAAAACCCTTGCCTGACTTGATGGGCAATTTGATTGCGACGCCCGGAACCGTTGAGCTGTGCAACTGTCGGGGTTAGTGCCAACAACAAACCATGGCCAAATAAAATAGCCGGTAACCAGATAGAAGTACCTACCGCCACGGCAGCCATATCAGTAGCACTGACAGAACCGGCCATAATGGTGTCAACCACGCCCATGGCGGTTTGAGATAATTGCGCGATGACAACGGGAATAGCGAGAGCCAATAAGCTACGCGCTTCGACGATATACTTCTGCACGTATGCACCTTTCTCTACCCGTCGCCCTTCAATATACAGGGGTGTTGGCTGCCCTTGCTCACTCCAGACACTTAGTTATCTAAGCTCCTGGAGGTTCACGCGGTTGCCGCCTACCTGTATCTCGAAGTAACTTGGGTATAACCTAGTTATGATTTCAATAACGACTATTTATCGCGCCATGGGCGATAAATAAAATAGCGGAAAAACAATGAAGGATTGTACCTGCTCATCGCGCTTAAGCAATCTTTGTTGCTAATTATCAGCTAAATACCTCTTATCTGTTTTTTTAGTGTAAGTGGTTTGGTTTTCCTTATCTTCTGAGGCAAAATCAAGGCAAAGAAACTTTCTTTCTATAGATAAGAGGCATGGCGTATGTTTACCGGTATTGTTCAAGGCACCGCGCCGGTGGTTGCCATCGAAGAAAAATCAAATTTCCGCACCCATGTAGTAGACATGCCAGCGGAGATGTTGCCTGAATTAGCGTTAGGCGCTTCTGTTGCCCACAATGGTTGCTGCCTGACAGTCACCGCCGTTGAGGGTAATCGGGTTAGCTTTGATTTAATGAAGGAGACACTGCGTATTACCAATTTGGGCGATATTAAGGTTGGTGATACCGTTAATTTGGAACGTGCGGCTAAATTCAGCGATGAAATCGGTGGGCATCTCATGTCCGGCCATATTATTTGTACTGCTGAGATTGCCAAGATATACACATCAGAAAATAATCGTCAGATCTGGTTTCGTATGCCCAGCTTTGATTTAATGAAGTATGTGTTACACAAAGGTTTTATCGGTATTGATGGTATCAGCCTAACTATTGGTGAGGTTGTGGGGAACCGCTTCTGTGTACATCTGATACCAGAAACACTGTCGCGGACCACATTAGGTAAAAAGCGTTTGGGACATCGGGTAAATATCGAGATCGATCCACAAACCCAGGCGGTGGTGGACACGGTTGAGCGGGTATTGGCTCAGCGGGAAACTGTACTCGCTACGCCGGTAGTTGATAAGGCCACTCGCGGATAAATGTGGGCTTAACGTAAATAGGATAGGACAGGCAGTCCACCTGTCCTCTTTTAAGTACTAACGCGGCACGCGAATCCCACCCTCGACCCCGTTAGGGCTGAATAATACTTGCCACAGTTGGATGTCTCTGGCGCGGAAAGCACCCGCACAGGCATTGAGATAATAGCTAAACATCCGCTCAAATCGCGACGAGTAATTCGCAGCCAGGCTCGGCCACGCGGCTTGAAAACGTTCATACCACGCCATCAGGGTGCGATCATAATCAGCGCCAAAATTGTGCCAATCTTCCATAATAAAATAAGGCTCACTGGCGTTAGCAATATGTTTTACTGACGGCAGGCAGCCATTAGGGAAGATATATTTATTAATCCACGGATCGATACTCAGATCGGTACGATTAGCACCGATAGTGTGCAGTAAGAACAAGCCATCTGGCTTCAAATTGCGGTTTACCACATCAAAATAGGTGTGATAGTTCTTTGGCCCGACATGCTCGAACATACCGACAGAAACGATACGATCGAACTGTTCGTTCAGATCACGATAGTCTTGCAATAAAATAGTGACGTCTAAACCTTCACAGCGTTTTTGTGCCAGTTTTTGTTGTTCAGCCGAAATGGTCACACCGGAAACGGCGACGCCGTAATGCCGGGCAGCATAGGCTGCGAGGCCTCCCCAGCCACAACCGATATCGAGCAATGTCATGCCCGGAGCCAATTGAAGTTTTTCGCAGATCATCCGCAGTTTATTTTCCTGCGCTTGCTCAAGGGTCGTGGCATCTTTCCAGTAAGCGCATGAGTATTGCATATTCGAATCGAGCATTAGGCTAAACAGATCATTACCCAGATCGTAATGTTCTTTGCCAACAATCCAGGCTCTTTTCTTTGATTGCAAATTAATAATACGCGCAGCAGCAATGCGTAAAGTATCTTTGAGATGGTGTGGAAGTTGATTTTCCAGGCCAGCCCTGAGAACCCGTTGGAAAAAGATATCCAAGCGGTCACATTCCCACCAGCCGTCCATATAACTCTCACCTAATGCCAAAGATCCTTCTTGAAGTATTCGTTTGAAAAAGTCTGGGTTATTGATTCGAATGTCGAAAGGGCGTGAGCCATTGATTTCAATATCAGCCCGATTCAGCATTTCTTGTACAATGCGAAACCAAGGGGTTTCTTGAATACTCTGGTCTTCTATACAGGATGAACTCATAGCTTCTCCATCACTTTCTTCTGACTTATGACCCGCGATATATGCAGATTCATACCAATAAGGTTGTTGTGACCTTGGTGTCTAATATCCATAACGGACAGAGGAAGATTAAGAAGAAACCCTAATAAAGATTGATTTAGGGTAACTCATCCATAAGCGTAAATGTGACGCAATCCACGCGCACAGAAAGTACTTAAGATAATGCTTTTTTTTAATGATATCGTAATTGGTTAAATCGAGTATAGGCTTGCCGGGAGGCTTTCTCAATAATAAATCACACCCGGCTCACGTGTTCCTTAGTGACTATTTCTATTGGAAATTAATTCACTTCGTCCTTGATGCTACCGCTGTGTTAGCGGCTCTCGTTACTTAGCCCATCCTTGGGTCTCGCCTCTATCAGGCTGCCGCTTGCAGCGTTCAAATCGATTTCCGACCCGAATCATTCCTTATCCAGGCTCACCGTGGTTCATTCGTTTGTTGCTTTGCTGTAACACCGATGACGTTGGGCATCGGATTAGTATCATTTTTTTCTTTTCGCAATGCGTAGCAATGAATGCCATATCCTAAAAACGCCAGCACCACGGTCGACAGCATCACGGTCACTGTTGCCAGCAATGGCTGGCTGATATAGGCCGATACCAACATACTGGCAACAAAACATAACCCGAGCTGAAGCGTATTTTGCAGCGCGGCTGCTTTACCGGTGTTAGCTGGAAAAGGCATTAATGCATTCGCTACGATAATAGGGTAGCAGGCACCATTCACCAGCGCCATTATGCAGAATGGAATAAGTAAGGTCAGCAGCGTCGGCGTGGTTAACGTTGCTATCAGATAAAGTGCAATCATGCTGATTGCATATCCCGCCAACAGCCACGGCAGCAAGGTATTACCCTTGATTCGGGAAAGAGCACTGCGACAACCAAATCCACCTAACAGGAAGGCCAGGGTCTGGGGGACATAACTTAATCCGATGACATTCGGGCTATAACCCATATCACCCAGAATAAAAGGTGAACCGGTTAACCAGGCAAAGAAACCGGCACTACAGGCAGCAAACATCATCACGTTGCCACTAAATGTTGCCGACTTAAGCAACTGCCAGAAACTGATGTTGGTGCTAATGCGTGCAGCATTATCTTGTGCGGTTTTTTTGCGTTCGTTCAACCGCGCCGTTGGGATCAATAGCAGCAACGTAACGGCCAGTAGCACTACAAAAATTGAACGCCAACTGAAGTGGTTTAATAACCAGGCACCCAGTAGCGGAGCTAACGCGGGAGAGAGTGCTACGAGCGGCATAATGGTGGCAAACACGCGATTGGCCTTGCCATCGCGATAACGGTCTACCACTAACGCCTGCCAACTTACAGCAGCAGAACACACCCCTACCGCCTGAATAAAGCGGAGTACCAATAATTGTGTCGCATTTTCAACCCATAAAATCCCCAGACAACCGATGGCAAATAACGCCAAACCGGCTAACAGTACCGGTTTACGGCCTAACTTATCCGATACGGGTCCCCAGATAAGCTGAGCGATAGCAAAACCGGCGAGGAAGATACTTAAGCTGGCACTGATGGCGCCGGCAGACGTTTGAAGCTCTTGTTGCATTGCGCCAAAAGCGGGTAGATACATGTCAGTGGCCAAATAGCCCAACATACTCAGACCGGCCAGATAGAACATAAAACCAGACGACGTTTTCATTCTTTATTTCTCTTTATATCCTTGGTCTTTGAAACCGCAGAGGTGTTAGCAGCGGCTCCAATGACGTTGGCTAAATTATAATTTTTGCAGGCAAAACTTCTGTTATAGAAAATTAATTGCGGAGGGCATTCTATCCGCTGCGATATTCTGTTGTGAAACGGTAATATTTGCACCATGCTATTAAAAAATTTGATAGCAAATTGGTGATGTAAAAAGGTGAAAAACTATGTGGTCTGAATATTCACTGGATGTGGTGGACGCAGTAGCCCGTACTGGGAGTTTCAGTGCTGCTGCTCAAGAATTGCACCGCGTACCGTCTGCGATTAGTTATACGGTGCGCCAGTTGGAAGAGTGGTTGGCCGTTCCGTTGTTTGAACGACGTCATCGCGATGTGGAATTAACCGAAGCTGGCGTGGTTTTTATTAAAGATGCGCGAGATGTTATCAAAAAAATGAATGACACACGCCGTCAGTGTCAACAGGTGGCGAATGGTTGGCGTGGGCAGTTAAATATAGTAATAGATAAAATTGTTAAACCACAGCGTAGTCGCCGTTTAGTGTTGGATTTTTACCGACATTTTCCTGATATTGAACTGCGGGTACGCTATGAAGTATTCAACGGTGTGTGGGATGCGCTGGTGGATGGGCAGGCGGAAATGGCCATTGGTGCGACCCGCGCGATCCCGGTCGGTGGGCGGTTCATCTTTCGCGATATGGGCTTTTTAAGCTGGCATTGTGTGGTGAGTGTCGATCATCCTTTAGCCCAATTAACCGAGCCACTTAGCGATAATCAGTTACGGCCTTATCCCTCACTTTGCCTGGAAGATACCGCCCGTAATTTACCTAAACGTGACACCTGGACTTTAGCAAACCAGCAGCGATTGGTCGCCCCGGACTGGGCAACGGGAATCGATTGCCTGTGTGCAGGATTGTGCATCGGGATGGTGCCGGCACATATGGTATCGCCGTTGATTGAGCAAGGGAAGCTAGCGGCACTGACGCTGGCTGAACCGTTGCCCGATAGTCCATGTTGCTTGACCTGGGAGCAGAACAACCATTCACCAGCATTGGCCTGGCTGCTGGAATATCTAGGTGACAGTGTCACACTTAATACCGAATGGTTGAAAGATGACAGTGAGTTATCAATCAATGACTGAGGATTAATGAGGCAAGATTAGCCGCCGGTAGAGCTAAACACTACCGGCAGGAGAGGATTAACGGCGATAATCGAGGAACGGGCCATCAGCGACAGAACGGCGCTCAATCAGTTTAGGGTGTACCTCAATGGTCTGCGAATCTTCACGTTTGCTGACAATACGGTCAAGTAACATGGCAAAGGCCGTTTCGCCCAAGCGCTCTTTGGGCTGGTGAATAGTGGTTAGCGCCGGCGAGAAATAGCGCGCATTACGCACATTATCATACCCGATCACCGAAATATCTTGTGGTACCCGTAGGCCCAACTCATCAGCAGCACATATCGCGCCCATGGCCATAATATCGCCGCCACAGAACACCGCCGTTGGGCGATGTTTTTGTGTCAGGATTTGATGCATCGCTTTATAACCGGATTCCGGTTCAAAATCCCCTTGGACCACCCACTCATCACGCAGGGTAATATTTGCTTCTTCCAGTGCTTTCAGGAAGCCCTGGTGGCGGCCACCACCGGTATTACGGGCTAACTGGCCGGGGATAGCCCCAATGTCACGATGACCGCGCTCAATCAGGTAACGGCCCGCCAAATAGCCGCCTTCAAAAGCGTTATCAATAATCGAGTCAGTAAAATCACCCCGTGCGGTTCCCCAATCCATGACGACCATTGGGATATTGCGATATTCTTCCAACATCCCGAGTAGCTGCTCAGGATATTCTGAACACATCACCAGCAACCCATCGACACGTTTTTGTGCCAACATCGCCAGATAAGCTTTTTGCTTGTCCAGATTATTATGAGAATTACATAAAATCAGGGTATAACCTTTGCTATAACAACTATTTTCGACCGCTTCGATCACTTCGGCAAAATAGGGCGCTTCGCTGGATGTTGCCAGTAAACCAATTGATTTAGTGTGATTAACTTTCAAACTGCGGGCTACAGCGCTGGGTGAATAATGCAGTTCTTTAATGGCAGCCCACACCGCAGCCTTGGTATTCTCGGCGACGAAACGAGTTTTGTTGATAACGTGCGAAACGGTGGTGGTGGACACACCCGCGTGTTTGGCCACATCTTTAATCGTTGCCATAAAAAGAATGACTCCTAAGCTTACCGGTTACAGTAGGGTAAGTATTATGTTAATCGTTTGCCTGCATAACCCGAAAACCGCTCAGACAAAAACACGATATTAGGCTGGGAAGTTAAATCAGCTGATTGTCTGAGAGTATTTATTGGACGTTATTAGTCGGTATGCAGTTATGAACTGCGAATTTTGGCTGATCTGGAGGAAAAGTGAAAGGGGTAATCAAAGTTATAAAGTGCGTAATGAGCACAAGATTTTTTTTCTGAACTGTGGGAAAATAATTTAACACACTAACTATGTGCCTTTTCCCTACTACAAACTAACCGGCTAAGGAGTTTTTATGGATACCAATCTGAAAATGTCGCTGATTACGACTGTTGGTGCGCTGGCGATGATTATTGTCTTTAGCTTCGTGGCGGTAATGAATTAATTAAACCGCTTGCCGGTGTGAAGTGATAAGTAGGGCGGGTTAATCCCGCCCTTAATTATTTTTACGCGTAATGCGACGATGGGTTGTCACTCTTCTTGCCGTATCAGGCTAAATTTTTCTCAACGAAAGACCAGTTAACCAGTGCCCAGAAGTTTTCCAGGTATTTTGGCCGCGCATTGCGGTAATCAATATAGTAAGCATGTTCCCACACATCTACGGTTAACACTGGTTTATCGTTGGTGGTCAGTGGAGTTGCTGCATTAGACGTACTGACAATCGCCAGTGTGCCATCTGCTTTTTTAACCAGCCAGGTCCAGCCCGCACCAAAGTTTTTTACTGCCGCATCAGTAAATTGTGCTTTAAATTCAGCAAAAGAACCAAATGATTGATTAATGGCATCGGCAACTTTGCCCGTAGGTTCGCCGCCGCCGTTAGGTGACAGGCAGTGCCAGTAGAAGGTGTGGTTCCAGACTTGGGCCGCATTATTAAAGATCCCGCCATTAGCGGTTTTTACAATCTCTTCCAGCGTCTTACCCGCAAACTCAGTGTCTTTAATCAAGTTATTGAGATTAACCACATAGGTGTTGTGATGCTTGCCGTAGTGGTATTCCAGCGTTTCAGCTGAGATGTGGGGCTCTAGCGCATTTTGCGCATAGGGTAATGCCGGTAATTCAAAAGACATCGCTCTCTCCTTTCGGGGTTGCTCAGGGTGTTTGCTCCTCAAATCACATCAATTGCCACGGGCAGTGAGGTGGCGAAGAGCGGTTAAAGCTTAATTGTTGTATTTTTGTTGTGGGTATTAATCTTAACAACTTTCAACAGGAATGACAGATATAACCATACTGTTTGATGGGTGATTGTATCACCGTTATGCCATGGGGATAACAAGTGCAGGGGCGTTATTGTGCCATCAGCACCCGGTAGGACAACCGGGCGCAAACTGAAGTCTTAGCGGATGGTTTTCGGTGTGACCACACGGCGTGCGCCAACGTAATGATCCTGCCAGTAGTCATTGTCCAGCATACTGATACGAATTTCTTCACCAGTGCGTGGGGACTGAATGAACTTACCGTTACCCAGATAGACGCCTACATGGTCGGCGACGCCACGGTTGGCAATATTGAAGAACACTAAATCCCCGCTCTCCAGCTCAGCACGTTTGACGGGGGCGGCGTCACGCAAGTGATACATCTCGTTCGCGGTACGCGGCATTTTTATTCTGATCACGTCTTTATAGGCGTAATAGATAAGCCCGCTGCAATCAAATCCGGTATTAGGAGAGGTGCCACCCCAACGATAAGGTTTACCGACTTGCTTCATCAGTTTGCTCATCGCGGTCTGTTTGGCGTGTTGATAGCGTTTTTTATGCGCTGGACTGAGCTTGATTTTACTATTGGCGACTAATTCGGTAGCCGCTTTGCCTTGGGTTTTATTTCTGTGTCGGCCATAAGCGACTCTTTCTGTTTTTTTACCTGCAGTCACTTTTTTATTGGCTGCAGTTTTAATATTGGTTTTTTTCGTATTGCTGGTTTTTTTTGTAGCGATTTTACTGACTTCCTGCGTTTTCTTTTTAATGGTTTTAGTCGTGCCGGCGGCAATTTTCTTTTTATCGCTGCTGGTTGCTGTTTTATTGGTAGTCACTTTGCTGGTAGGGGTTTTATTGCTGGCTACTTTTACTTTTTTGGTACTTTTATCTGCTTTACGTTTTTTACGATCATCAGGGCTGGCCTGGCTGACCTGTCCTTTCTTCTGCTCAGCAGACACATGAGCCTGCGGCGACGCATGCGCCAGATTTAAAAATAGCTGGGTAAACAGCAGCACAAACAGCGTAAATATTAAACGCATAATAACGCTACCAACCTTGCCCTGAGATGAATATGAAGAGTCACAGTATTGCCGAAACTCACGATATAAAAAAGCAGAGAGCGACAGGATCTTAATCGATATTGTGAGAAAACATTAATGGCTTAGATATTGTCGCTTTTTCACACGTCTAATGGACTTAAATCAACCATACGTCAACGAGTTATCTCTTTCCTACTTGAAGCCGCAGGGGGAATCCCATAAAGAAGATAATAGTGAAGTGATGGGATCAAAAATGTTATTCTAAATGCACATATTTGTAGCTGACAATATAACCATTCGTCCACGGAGTAAAGCCCCTGCAAAAGATGGCGTTTTATTCCAGTGGTAACAGTCGCTACAATAGGCCGGACGCAATAATAAAACAGCCCTAATGGATAGGTTCTAAGTATTGTAGCCACTATATGGCTTGAGGAAGCAAGAAATGACGACGATTGATAAAATCCAGCGCCAGATAGCAGAAAACCCAATCATGCTTTATATGAAGGGTTCACCAAAGTTACCTAACTGCGGTTTCTCGGCTCAGGCTGTGCAGGCGCTGTCTGCCTGTGGCGAACGCTTTGCTTATGTTGATATCCTGCAAAACCCGGATATTCGTGCGGAACTGCCAAAATATGCTAACTGGCCAACCTTCCCACAATTGTGGGTTGATGGTGAATTGGTCGGCGGTTGCGACATTTTGATGGAAATGTATCAGCGTGGCGAACTACAACAGTTGTTGAAAGAAACCGCTGACAAATACCGTGCACAAGAAGAAAAGCCTGCCGCAGAATAGGGCATGTGTGTTTTCTGTGACAAAAATAAAAAGGTGGCCTTTGGGCCACCTTTTTTGAACGTAAAATTGTTGCGTCTTCTCTCATGAACAATCTTATTTCGTGAACACTGCGCTATTCGGATTCCCCCGCCGGTATAGGCCAGCCACCCAGTTTTTTCCAGCGGTTGACCAGTTCACAGAATAATTTTGCCGTTTGCATGGTGTCATACAATGCGGAGTGCGCCTGACTACTATCAAACGGAATACCTGCCGTCAGGCAGGCTTTCGCCAGCACAGTTTGCCCCAGCACCAGCCCACTGAGCGCCGCAGTATCAAAGGTTGCAAATGGGTGGAACGGGTTACGTTTCAAACTGGCGCGTTCAGCAGCAGCCATCACGAAGCTGTGATCAAAATTGGCGTTGTGTGCCACGATAATAGCTCGGTTACAACCTTGATCTTTCAGCCCTTTACGCACGGCTTTAAAGATGGCGTGCAAAGCATCGTATTCACTCACAGCACCACGCAAAGGGTTGGTTGGGTCAATGCCATTAAATGCCAGTGCTTCTGGTTGCAGATTGGCACCCTCAAATGGTTCTACATGGAAATGCAGCGTTTCATCGGGTAATAACCAACCATCCTTGTTCATCTGCAAGGTTACGGCAGCAATTTCTAATAATGCATCGGTTTGCGCATTAAAACCGGCGGTTTCCACATCAATTACAACGGGGTAATACCCACGAAAACGGCCACTTAGGGCGTTAAGATCACTTTTATCTGCCATCAGTTTCTTATCTTCATCGAATTCAGCGCGCATTATGTCAAATTTTAGCGCGGGATGCAGGGGGATATCGCGATGAGAAAAAAGGCACCTTAGGTGCCTTTGCGCTAATCAGTTGCCAAGGCCGTGTCCGGCGCTCTTATTCTCGATTAACTCGATTTTGTAACCGTCGGGATCTTCGACAAAAGCAATAATAGTATTACCGCCTTTTACCGGGCCGGCTTCACGGGTCACATTCCCACCCGCCTGACGAATTTGATCGCAGGTAGCGGCAACATCATCCACGCCCAGCGCCAGGTGACCAAATGCAGTCCCCATGTCGTAACTGTTCACGTCCCAGTTATAGGTCAGCTCAATCACTGAACCTTCACTTTCATCGCTATAACCGACGAAAGCCAGCGAGTATTTATACTCCGTGTTTTCGCTGGTACGCAGTAAACGCATCCCTAATACCTTGGTGTAAAAATCGATAGAGCGTTGCAGGTCACCAACGCGGATCATGGTATGGAGTAAGCGCTTCATAATACCTCTTTATAATCAACAGTTTAAAGTCTTAAAATCATTATAAATCAAAACTGATTCATAATCATATAGTAATATCATCCCGCTCTCTACCATGACTCTTCTGATATTTGGTTATCATTATGGCGGGATTGTCCCTGGAAAGGGGGGAGTAAATTGACTTTTTTTGTGACATTATGTCAGTACACTATTCTGATTCAGTAAAATATCTGTATTATCCCGTGGTTAGTCGTAGGAATTTTATGGATACTATTCTTATGAAAATGGACTCTTTAGTTGTAGCGATAGCAGAAGCTTTATTTAATTTATTGGTAAGCCTATTTTCTTTTTTATTTTCGATAATACTCTTCGTGGTTGAAGCAATTTATTCTTTAACCTAGGGTGCTAAATGGATACGTAGATTAATCACAGTAGGCGTATTGAGGGCTATTGCGGGTATTATCGTGTTTTTTGCCATCATGTGAAGATCAATTTAATCGACTCTCCCGCTATGCGTTCTTGTGGTTAATCATCTGCATGTTAAGTAATATCATTAAAAAACAATCTGTTAATTTATAGTTGAGTACCGTCACTTCTGAAATATCAGTTTGATGCCTAGCAGCGCCATGACCAAACCACCAATACGGTCAAAATATATTTTGAAACGCATATAATAGTTTCTTGGTACCGGGGCTGACAGGACACAAGCGACGATTGCGTACCAAATGAGGTCAATCAAGAATGCCAGAACAGGTAACACAATATACATCCAGCCCACGATATTCTGAGTAAGGATTGCGGCAAATATGCCGCCAAAAACCAATGCTGTATTGGGATTACTAATTTGTGTAATAAGCCCGATATAAAACGAACGAGACAGACTTGTTTGTCCGCCAACCTCGGGTTCAAATTTTATTGCTTTTTTAGGCGCGAAAAACATTTTAAAGGCTAAATAAATGAGATAAAAACCGCCGCCGATTTTAAGTGACATATATAGCCAAGGTACGGTGAGTAGCAAAGATTGCAAACCAAGCAGAGCGACCAAGGCAAAGAATGCACACCCGGTGCCCATGCCTAAAGCAACGGCTAAACCATTTTTAAGTGAGGATGACATTGCCGTTCGCGCAACAAGGATGAAACTCGGCCCTGGAGACATAGCCCCTAAAGCTATCACTCCACTGATGGTTAAAACAGAAATAATAGTGCTGTCCATTTTATCCTCCCTGTAAGTATTCCTCTGTTTCTACTCGTCATTTTTTACAAAATCAATGGCTTTATCTTGTTTCCAAAGAATTCGAAATGAATCACTAAATACCTAAGTCGATAGCGGGGGTTGTATTACATCATCCGTAGTGGGGGCAATTGCGCCATTTTTTGTGTTATCTCACCTGTAGCCATAAACAAAACAGCCAGTCAGAGGGTTAATCTAACTGGCT
The DNA here is from genome assembly GCF_052217105.1 of Yersinia sp. 2553 StPb PI. Lineage (NCBI taxonomy): Bacteria > Pseudomonadati > Pseudomonadota > Gammaproteobacteria > Enterobacterales > Yersiniaceae > Yersinia > Yersinia sp. 2553 StPb PI. Next base: position 1,237,595 of record NZ_JAZGPX010000002.1, read on the forward strand.
GTTATTTAATGATTTAATTTACGGACTAATCACAGAGTTGGGTAGTCGGTATAACCTTTTGCGCCACCGCCATAGAAGGTATCACCATCTGGTTCATTCAACGGAGCCTGTTGTTGCAGGCGGGTTACCAGATCCGGGTTAGAAATATAGCTACGGCCAAAGGCGACGGCATCAATAAACCCTTTATCAATGAGCTCTTCAGCTTTTTCAGCCGTGTATGCACCGGCACCCACAATCACACCTTTGAATTTGGCGCGAACGGCATCACGGAATGCGTCGGAGTAAGGCTTACCACCCGCCCAGTCGGGTTCCGACATGTGCAGATAAGCAATATGACGTTTGTTCAACTCGTCAATGAGGTACAACGCAGCCTCTTCCTGATCCTCGCCATTATCCAAGCCGTTGAATGGCCCCAATGGTGAAATACGAATACCAATATGTTCAGCGCCCCATTCGGCTACTGTTGCATCAACCACTTCCAATGTCAGACGGGTACGGTTTTCAATACTACCGCCGTATTGGTCGGTACGTTGATTGGATGCCGGAGACATAAATTGATGCAGCAGGTAGCCGTGGGCTGCATGCAATTCAATATAGTCAAAGCCAGCTTCACGGGCATTCGCTGTTGCCTGACGGAAATCATTAATGATGCCAGGGATCTCTTCTGTTTCCAGGGCGCGTGGGGTGGAGCAGGGAACGCGTACCCAGGCTCCCGTTTCATCGCGCACGGTGGTGCGGGTATCCGCGGCAATGGCTGAAGGTGCTACCGGCGCTTGCTGACCTGGCTGCAAACTGTTGTGCGAGATACGGCCGACATGCCATAACTGTACAGCAATATGTCCACCGTCTTCATGCACCGCCTGCGTGATTTTTTTCCAGGCGTTTAACTGTTCCTGAGTGTGTAACCCTGGAGCACCCGCATAGCCTTTCGCCTGGAAAGAAATCTGGGTGGCTTCGGTAATAATCAAACCGGCGCTGGCCCGTTGACGGTAATATTCAGCCATCAGAGGAGTTGGAATATCACCTGGCTCAATGCTGCGCAAGCGCGTTAGCGGAGCCATAAATACGCGGTTTGGCAATGTGAGCGCGCCAACTTTCAAAGGGGAGAACAGTTTAGCAGTCTTCATGGTGCGTCCTATATTAATAGACCAGTCAACTAGTAACTGGGTAAATTCTGAAAAACAAAAGTGTTAGCTTCAGAATCATTGGATTATGGGGTTGGTTGTAGAATCAGTTCGATACTTTCTAGCGCACAGGTCAGCGGAGCAACCGATCGTTTCACTTTAGCCCGCAGTGAAGCACCGAGCCACAAGGCATACAGTGTTTCAGCGGTTGCCGCCGGTGAGAGCGTAATGCGCAGCGAGCCCTCAGCAATACCGGCTTCAATGGCATCTTGCAACCGACCAATCACACGGGCAGTGCCGATATCCAATGCATGACGCATAGGTTCGGATAAGTCACTTACCTCTGCTGATAGTTTAACTGCCAGACAAGCATTGTGGCATTCACTGCCACAATAGTTAGCAATAGCTTGAGCAAAATAGTGCAACAAATGGTGGCGCATATCACCTTGTGAATGGGTGAGCAGGCTTTCCATTTCAGCGTCGTAACGATCAAAATAACGCTGTAGCATCGCTTCACCAAAAACTTCCTTAGAACGGAAATAGTGATAAAACGAGCCTTTCGGTATGCCTGCCGTGGTCAGTAACAGGCTGAGACCCATACCATTAAAGCCAAGACGCAGGCTAAGGCTCTCACCGGTTGCTAACAGATGTTCACGGGTGTCTATGTGTGTGTGCTGTATTTTGTTCATGTCGCAGAGCGTAATAGACCAATCGGTCTAGGTCAAGAAAAAAATGCCAGCGGAGGGAAACACTAGCATCAAGCTCACTATCAGGTATTAACTCTTTACGGACTTTTTTGACTAATTCTTTCGCCCTGAGTTCGGCATTTCTGTAGTAAATCTAGTTCTGATTGGTATTCAGTGGTTTGAATATTCATCATGCCCAATAAGGTATGAAACAGATTATCTTGTGATATTTCATCATGTTGTGCACTGGAGGATAAGCACTGACGGTCAATGCCATAGTTTTTTGTATATTCAGGTGATAGCCACATTAGAAATGGTATATGTGTCTGCTGACTTGGGGCGAACATATAAGGGGTACCGTGCAAATACATGCCATTTTCGCCTAATGATTCACCGTGATCAGAGAGATAGACCAGCGCAGTGTTAAAGTTATTATTGTGTTGTTGCAATAACTTAATGGTGTTACCCAACATCGCATCGGTATAAAGAATAGAGTTATCGTAGGTGTTTACCAATTCCTGTGGGGTGCAATCCTGAATTTGGTTGCTATCACAGGTAGGGGAAAACTGGCGAATTTCTGGGGTTGAACGGCGATAATAAGCCGGCCCGTGGCTGCCCATTTGGTGTAAGACAATGACACCGTCACCTTGTAGCCCATTAATATAATTATCTAATTTATAAAGTAATGCGTTATCTAAACAGACCCCGTTCTCGCAATCGGTGGTGAGCTGCAATTGGGTAACATCCTGATGTGGGATGCGATCGCAGGCACCTTTACAACCCCCGTCATTTTCGCGCCATAAGACATTCAAGCCAGCGTGGGCAAGAATATCCATTAAGCCCTCCTGATGACTGGCGAGGGTGGCATCATAATTTTTGCGCGCCATATTCGAGAACATACAAGGTACCGACACCGCAGTTTCAGTCCCGCAGGATGATGCTTTGCTGAAATAGGTAACATCTTGTTTTTTCAGGTTCGGGTTGGTTTCTCGCTCATAACCGCCCAAGGAGAAATTCTCTGCACGGGCAGTTTCACCGACCACGAGAATGACCAGCGTTTTCTTTTGTTGCCCACTAATCAATGGGCCTTTATGGGCATCTTCACCGAGTGTTACCAGTGGCAGATTACGGGTGAAATATTTGTGTTTAGTGAATTGAAAACTGCCACTGACAAAGTTGGATGGAGTTAACATTTTAACGATGTTTTTATTATTACGAATCAACGATGCATAATCTTTATAAAACAGGGCAGCAACCAACAGAATAATCACTGCTGATATCAAAATATTTGCTGCGCGCAGCCCCAACATATACCACCATGGGCGGCTGACCCGAATACGGGCAAAGCAGACCAGGGTCGCAGGAATAATACCTGCCACCAGTAGCCATAGGGTCATACGGGGAGTGAAAAGAGCGGCCGCCTCTTGTGAGTTGGTTTCAAAGGCATTTTGCATCATATTGGCGTCAATGACGGCACCATAACTAAACATAAAATAGTTTGCCGCCGCGCTGCCCAACAGCAATAGAATAATGATTGGCTTATGCAGAAAGGGCACAGCTAACAGGCTAAATATGATGTTCAGTGCACAAAATATCACCACCGGAATTGTCGCGGCGAAGAAGTAACTGTCACTGCTGTCAAAATGGATCAGCGACCAGGCTTTCGCAATAAACAGTGCGTTATGACCCAGAGTGAAAAAGAGTGCACTGGCCAGGATAAAACTCAGGCTGTTACACCGTAACTTATATCGAACATTCATTGTGAAAATGGAATCCTACAGTTCACTAATTACCTGAATGGTATCGAATGAAACTTAAGATAACCTTAGCGGTTAAGGGCCGCGCCTCGGCGCTGATAGCGGATTTTTACAACCGTAAACAAATTGGACTTGCCAGCCGCGGTGAAGCAGTCTTCAATTAAGGTATCAGCCGCAGGAGGCAGCGTGTCTCAGCAACTTGAGTTTTTCGACATTCCCAGTCCGTGCCGTGGCATCTGCCAATCAGATGACCGTGGCTTTTGTCGTGGCTGTCTGCGTAGCAGGGATGAGCGCTTTAATTGGATGAAAATGAGTGACCCGCAGAAACGGGATGTATTGCGTTTATGCCGCCAACGCCTAATGCGCTTGCAGCGTGGTAACAAACAAGTCGATGAGCCGTTACCAGAACAACCTTCCTTATTCTAATTCGCGCTTAATCGGTCTTAAACTTTACCATTTCTGGCTATTTTACCGCTAAGCCCCCGTTTGACCTTTAATTGATGGTTCAGGGAGGATTTAACCTTACCGCCGGTTGTGTATGCTTATAGGTAGATAAACAGATGAGGTAGCTAATAATGGATACACGTAGCCAACTGGCTCCGCTTGGACCTGAATTTTCACGTATGATTTGCGGTTATTGGCGGCTGATGGAATGGGGCATGACGCCTGAGCAGTTGTTGGTTTTTATCGAGCAACACATTGAGTTGGGTATTACTACGGCGGATCATGCTGATATTTACGGCGGTTATCAGTGTGAACAAGCATTTGGCCAAGCCTTACGGCTTAAACCGTCCTTGCGTGACCAACTGGAGCTGGTGAGTAAATGTGGCATTGCCACCACGGCTAAACCGGAACATGCGTTGGGGCACTACATTACGGATAGTTCACATATCATTGCAAGTGCTGAGCAATCATTGGCCCATTTGCACACTGATTATCTTGATTTACTGCTGATTCACCGCCCGGACCCGTTGATGGATGCCGATGAGGTGGCAGAAGCCTTCACCCAACTGCACAAAAGCGGCAAAGTAAAACATTTCGGTGTGTCAAACTTTACCCCTGCGCAATTCAATTTACTGCAATCACGCCTGCCATTCTCGCTGGTAACGAATCAGGTAGAGATTTCCCCGCTACATCAGCCTGCTATTGTGGATGGTACGCTCGATGCTTGCCAGCAACTGCGTATCAAACCCATGGCATGGTCTTGTCTTGGTGGTGGTAGGTTGTTCAGCGACCCGGAGTACCAGGCATTACGTGATGAGTTACAGGCGGTAGCTGACGAAATCGGTGCAGCAAGCATTGAGCAAGTGGTTTATGCCTGGGTGCTACGTTTGCCGTCAGCGCCGCTGCCGATTATTGGTTCTGGCAAGATAGAGCGGGTTAAAGCCGCATGGGCATCACTCTCCTTGACGATGACTCGCCAGCAGTGGTTCCGCATTCGTCGTGCTGCACTGGGTTATGACGTGCCTTAAGCTTCTTTTCTGCGCCAGTAAGCCTCAGGCTGGCGCAGTTTTGCTTTCCTCAGCAGGAGGGGCCAGTTGCAGTTGTGTCAGTGAGCAATATAATCGCCAAATCAGCCCCGCCAGTTCCCGCCCAGAGGCATCGGGGTATTGAGCCAAAATAGCACTCATTCGTTGTAACTCCTGCAATGTTGCGAGTAACGAACTGGGTTGCACACCTTTTTCGGTCATACACCCCTTCAGGCAGTGAATACAAACGTCCCGTACTGCTGACAAGGGTGCAGAGGTGGTTTGCCAATCACGTAATTGCCAGACCACATGGCTACAATTGAGCAATACCATCCCCCAACGCAGCAGCCACAGGCGAGCTGACTGATCTTTACTGAGATTGAGTTGGTTAATTCGATGGTAAATCAGTGATTCGAATTGATTCTGGCTCTGTTGTGGATGGCTACTGATTTGATCAATGAAATCGCGGCGGAGCATCCGAATGATACGTCGACTTTTGCGTTTATCAGAACTGGGGCGCAATAGCTGAAAAGCAACACCAGCTAACATTACGCCGACTAATTTACCAATATTATCATTAAGGAACTCTTGATAATCATAGCTCGGCGGGTTGGTTACACTTAGGAAAGAACCCATAAAGACAATCAATTGTCCCCACAATGAAGCATAGGCCGGATGCTGTAGTTTCATCATCTGCATGGTGATTAAAATGGGGAACAGTACGGCAGCAAATTGCCAGAAATCATCAATCTGTACCATCACACCAAACTTAAGAATAAAACAGCCGATAGAAAGCAGAACAATGGCTTTCAATAGTGTAGCAATACTGTCGGTTGGCGACGGGGTTGCGGAGTAGAGCACGCAACTTACCGCGGCCAATGCCAGTGCAGCACTGCCCGAACTCCACTGCGTATTTATCCAAAATGCACAACCAATAACAATACACACGAAGGTTCGCAGCCCATTATAGGCGGCCTCATAGGTATCGGTATGGCGAGCCAGCGCGGTTACTGGTGGCGGTTGTGGCAGGTCGCTGGCAGATTCTTTATCCAACTGTGTCAGCCAACGATTCACTTGCAAATATAACCAACAAAAATGCTGTAATCGTAACCAGAAGGCGCGGTGTCGATAGTCGAACTCATCATGCGGGGCGATTTGTTGCAGTATTTTGGCCAATTGATATTTATCGCAATCGGGTCGCTGTAGTGTTTGTAGCAACTGTGACAGAACTGGTGTCAGGTTCTCCGGTGGCGTTGGCCAGTTAAGCAACATGCGTCGTAAACTGGTAATTACACTGGTTATACGTAATTGACGATGCAAAATAAAATTCAAGACGTTATTTTGCCGCCGCAAGCGGTAATGGCTCCAAAAGGCCTGGATCCGCAGTACATTCATGGTCAGGATCTGGCCAATTACCCCTTCATGTGAGGCACGTAGCTGGGGGTTATGATCGGTTTGCCACAATAACTCGGCATGTTCCAGTAAGCGAGATTGCATGCGGCGCAGTGAGGTCAGTAATGCTTCGCCGTCGGAGGTGCTCGGCATCAGCATCATCATCAGGCCACCACAAAGAATACCGGTAATTACTTCACACACTCGGGCTTGCGCGATATCAAAAATTTGCTGGGTGCCAGCGGTGTTGACCGTAGAAAAGGCAATAATCGCGGTGGTATAACCGGCTAACGCAAACGCATAAGAAACATTATTTTGATAGTGATTGGAGACAAAAGTACAAAGGGCAATCCAGGCTGCAATGGTAAAGGTAAACAGCCAGGGGTCATTTAGGCAATGGCCGGCAATTACCACGGATGCGGCCGCCCCCAGTAAGCTGCCGATGATGCGACCAATACTCTTGCTGATGACCCCGCCGACGGTGGGGAAACTCACCACCGCAGCGGAGGTCATTGCCCAGTAAGGCTCATCTAAATTCAGCGCAAAGGCAATCCACAGTGATAAGCACATTGCCAATGAATTACGCAATGCATAACGCCACTGACCGGTATTGGCTTTACCCCATGGGGTCTGGTGCCACAGGGGGAAGGAGATACGCATCGTTTAGTCAACCAGTGAAATAGTGCAGGTGGTGCCGGCAATAAGGGTGACATCGGCTGGGACATCCAGCAGTTTGATTCTTACCGGAACCCGTTGGGCCAGCCGTACCCAAGGAACATTAGGTTTTACATCTACCAATAAGTCACCGCTGCTATCAACACTTTGGTCATAAATAGCACGACCAATACTTTCGACTACGCCGCGTAAAGGAATGTTGCCATTATACAAAACAATCTTTGCTTTATTACCTTCTCTAATATGTTTCAACTTGGTTTCTTCGAAATAGCCCATCACATAGAATGAATTGGTATCGATTAGCGCGACTAATGGTATGCCGGCGGTAGCATAGTTACCCACCCGTGTTTGCAAGTTGGTTATATAACCATCGGTCGGCGCATAAATACGGGTTTTGCTGAGATTCCATTTCGCTTGTTCGACATTCGCCACTGCGCCCTGATAGGCCGCTTTCATGCTATCGGCGGTTAAGTTGGCAATGTCGAGATCTTCACCAGAAATGATATTTTTCGGTAAATTTCGCCGACGTTCTGCTTCATGATTCGCTTTAGCCAGGTCAGCTTGCGCCTTCACTAAAGCGGCTTGTGCGTTATCCAGTGCCAGTTGGTAGGGTTGTGGGTCAATCACAAATAATAAGCTACCCGAGCTTACCAACTGGTTATCATGAGCTACTATTTTAACCAGCCGGCCCGACACTTCCGGGGTGATGCTGACCAATTCAGCCCGGACTTTACCATCGCGAGTCCAGGGTGATTGCATGTAGTAGTTCCACATCCACCAACCCGCACAAAGTGCGAGAGCGAAGACAATGACAGAGGAGAAATATTTAAGAGACTGATGATTCATATCAATTTACCAACTGGCTAATATCCATAAAGAAACGCTGACCGCAATGACAAAAATTGACAGATCCATTAATATTGGATGCCAGATGTCACCAGAGTAGATCCAATTCCGTAGGACATGATGGATCAATAGCCAAAACACCAAACCTAGCATAACCGCCTTAAACATCGGCGGGAAATAGATTGAGGCACCTATAACCAAGTCTGTAAGAGGTGCGTTTATGGGTAACACTGATACATACATAAGGTTAATCCTTAATAGGTATTTTTAGCTAAAACATCATTTTTTCTAAAGGATTCGCCGTATTTATTGCTATTACCCTAGCATCGACGGTATATATACATTTGTGTTTTTAATGTTAATTACCCAAAATAGACGGGACTCTGGGAGTTATGCTAGCACGCTAATTAAAAGGAGGGGCAATTGGAATCGACATTAGGATCTGATTTAGCACGATTAGTTCGCGCTTGGCGCGCGCTTATCGACCATCGGTTGAAGCCGCTGGAGTTAACTCAAACGCATTGGGTTACCTTGCATAACATTAATCGTTTACCGCCTGAACAGTCACAAATTCAACTGGCAAAAGCGATTGGTATCGAACAACCATCATTGGTTAGAACCTTAGATCAACTGGAGGAGAAAGGTTTAATCACACGGCATACCTGCGCAAATGATCGCCGTGCGAAGAGGATAAAACTGACGGAGCAGTCTTCACCGATAATCGATACGGTTGATGGAGTCATATGTTCCACCCGTAAAGAAATTCTTGGGGGGATTTCAACAGATGAGATTGAATTGCTATCTGGTCTGATTAATAAGCTTGAGAGCAATATTAACCAATTACAAAGCAAGTAATAATAAAGATTTACGACTCTATTCACAGCAGAAAGAAATATTTTAGTAAAACAAGCCAGAGTTCATTACGAACTCTGGCTTTTACCTGAAGACAGTAATAGCAGAGTTATTAGCGTGGGCTAACGGTAACGGTGCTACCACTGCTCGCTAGCATCACGCGCTGACCGACGCTAAAGCGAGTTGGGCCTTGTTTTTGCACCACCAGAATGGTTGTGCCGTCATCTTTACGGACTTCAAGTTGCACGCCGTCGGTGCGGTTCATTGCGCCCTGAACACCTTGCCCTGCCATACCACCCGCAACAGCACCTGCTGCAGTTGCCAGGCTACGACCAGTACCACCACCAACAGTATTGCCAAGGAAACCACCCAAGACTGCACCGCCAATGGCACCCATAACATTGTTTTCATCGCCACCCTGAATAGTGACTGGGCGTACGGATAGTAGGGTACCGTAAGTCACAGTTTGTACTTGTCGGGCTTCGGATGCGCTGAAGACATCACCGGACAGGGTGCTATTATTGGCACAACCGGTCAGAGTAACCGCAGCGATAGCAACGGCGATTAGTGGCTTGATCATAAAAACTCCTATTAAAAATGCACAACCGTATTACGGTTCAGTATGCCAGGGATATCCAAATCCAGTCCATTGATGGCCCAGTATTTGCGCAGGGCCGATATTTGCACAAAGTATGGCTTACCCAAATGTTTATTTCACTACTTACTTATTTTAACTTTCTGCTTAATTTTTCGACCACCATCGATGGGTACGCAGCTTAGCGGTTTATACTTCAACGAATATTAAACGGCAGTTTAACTTTCTTAAAGTAAGAAATATCACTGCGATAAATGAAAATGTCAGTAAGAGTGACTTTTATGTGACCTTTCCTACAAATAAAAAGTAGCGTTTAGGACAGGCTCCTATAGCGGTATACACTTTAAAAAGTATATCTTTTCAGGGTGTTAATTTTATTATTCTGACTTGGCTTGTGGAAAGTCTTATTGCTATTTTGTCCCTGAATGAGGGAATAAGGTCATTGCTATGAAATCAGGCCGTTTTATTGGAGTGATGTCAGGAACCAGTTTGGATGGGATTGATGTGGTGTTAGCTGCCATTGATGAGCGTATGGTGGCCCAGCAGGCCAGCTATAGTCATCCAATGCCGCTACAGCTGAAAAAAGATATCCTCGGCATGTGTCAGGGCCAGTCTACGACCTTGTCCGCAGTGGGTAAGCTTGATGCCCAACTGGGTATCTTGTTTGCGCAAGCGGTGCAGGGCTTACTAGCAAAAGAAGGCCTTAGCGCACAGGACATTACCGCCATTGGCTGTCATGGGCAAACGGTGTGGCATGAACCGCTTGGTGAACCGGCGTTTACAATACAATTAGGTGATAATAATCGTATTGCTGCGTTGACAAACATTGCTACTGTTGGGGATTTTCGCCGCCGTGATATGGCTTATGGCGGGCAAGGTGCACCTTTGGTACCCGCTTTCCACCATGCGTTACTAGCCCATGCCACCGAGCGGCGCATGATACTGAACATTGGCGGTATTGCTAATTTATCTATGCTATTACCCGATTTGCCGGTGCGGGGGTTTGATACCGGGCCTGGCAATATGTTGATGGATGCCTGGATCTGGCGTAATCGTGCCTTACCCTATGATAAAGATGCGTGCTGGGCACTGTCGGGGCAAGTTAATCAACCGCTGCTTGAGCTGATGTTCAGTGATCCCTATTTTGCCAAGCCTGCTCCAAAAAGTACCGGGCGTGAATATTTCAATGCCGGGTGGTTGGATAAGCAATTGGCGAAGGTGCCGGGGCTGAAACCGGAAGATATTCAAGCAACGTTGGCAGAGTTAACCGCGCTATCAATCGCCGAACAGGTGCAGTTGGCGGGAGGCTGTGAGCGGCTGTTGGTGTGTGGCGGCGGGGCGCGTAACCCGTTGCTGATGTCACGGATGTCAACCTTGTTACCGGGGACGGAGGTGTGCGTAACTGACAATTTTGGTGTGAGTGGCGACGATATGGAGGCTCTGGCGTTCGCCTGGCTGGCATTTCGGACCTTGTCCGGTAAATCGGGTAATTTGCCCTCGGTGACCGGAGCCAGTTGCGAAACCATTTTAGGAGCAGTCTATCCTGTATCGTCACGCTGAGGGTGTTAAGCTGCCATAGGGTACGGTGCCTTATTCCATCAACGAGGACGACATAATGAAACACTTATTTGTTGCAACTTCAGTATTTGGCGTAACAGCAGTATTGATGTTGGCAGGATGCAGTCTGGTTCAACCTAAAAGTGAAACGTTGCATTATCAGTGTGGCACAACCCGGCTGACCGTTGCTCAGGACAACCGCCAAGATAAAGTCAATTTGGTGTTAGATGGTGAACAGTTGACCTTACCTCAGGTGCGTGCAGCTTCCGGTACTAAATATAGCAACGGCCACTATAGCTTCTGGTCGAAAGGAAATAGTGCTTTTGTTGAGCGTGATGGAAAAGTCATTATCAATGACTGTGTTTTGATCAAGTAATCAGGCCGTTGTCTGCTCTGAGTGATTGTGATTCTTGCTCTGCAAGGGCAGAATAATAGTCACTGCTTTCCTGCGCGTTACAGAGCTTATATGACTGACAAGAATGAATTTGATGTTGCAGATTTACGTCGTGAATATATTCGCGGCGGTTTGCGTCGCAGTGATTTAACCGAAAACCCACTGGACTTATTTGAACGTTGGTTAAAACAGGCCTGTGAAGCGCGTTTGCCTGATCCAACAGCTATGTGTGTGGCTACGGTAGCTGCCGATGGTCAACCTTATCAGCGCATCGTGCTGCTGAAGCATTATGATGATCAGGGTATGGTGTTCTATACCAATTTGGGCAGCCGCAAAGCGCAGCAACTGGCTGAAAATCCACATATTAGTCTGTTGTTCCCTTGGCATATGTTAGACCGGCAAGTCATCTTCCTCGGTACCGCAGAACGGCTTTCAACCCTTGAAGTGCTGAAGTACTTCAGTTCCCGCCCGAAAGATAGCCAGATTGGTGCCTGGGTTTCCCAACAATCATCACGTATTTCTGCTCGTGGTGTATTGGAAAGTAAGTTCCTCGAGTTAAAGCAAAAATTCCAGCATGGTGACGTGCCGTTGCCCAGTTTTTGGGGCGGGTTCCGCGTTAAGTTTGACTCTGTGGAGTTTTGGCAGGGCGGTGAGCATCGCTTGCATGACCGTTTTATTTATCAACGGCAAGCAGATGCATGGAAAATTGACCGTTTAGCCCCTTGAGAACGATGAAATAATTGTGGTTAAGCCTAGCGCTCGTGTGGCGGGCGCTTTATTCTATACCCTTCGTACTTGAAGCCGCAGGGGGTTTTTACGTTCGTTACTCGGCCCACCCCTGAGTCTCGCCTCTGCGAGGCCACGGCAAGCAAATTTGTCACCCTAATCGCTTATTTCTTATTTGAGTAAGCCCAGTGGGATTTGCTTGCTGCCTGGCTGCAACGCCAAGTTTTTTGGGTATAAATCCTCTTTTCCTGGTAAAAGATAATTTTTGTAAAAGACAATTTTTTGTGAAAAACAATGGAGTCGTTGATGACCAGCAGCAACCTGATTAAACAATTGCAAGAGCGGGGCCTCGTTGCCCAGGTTACGGATGAAGACGCGTTAGCAGAGAGACTGGCGCAAGGGCCAATTTCACTGTATTGCGGTTTCGATCCTACCGCAGACAGCTTGCATTTGGGTCATCTGGTTCCGTTGTTGTGCCTAAAGCGTTTCCAACTGGCTGGGCATCGTCCCGTGGCGCTGGTCGGTGGCGCTACCGGTATGATTGGTGATCCAAGTTTCAAGGCTAGCGAACGCAAACTGAATACGGAAGATACGGTTAACGAATGGGTGGAGAAAATCCGCCGTCAGGTTTCGCCATTCCTGGATTTTGATTGCGGTGAAAACAGTGCTATTGCGGCCAATAACTACGATTGGTTTGGTGGCATGAATGTGCTGACCTTCCTGCGTGATATTGGCAAGCACTTCTCTGTTAATCAGATGATCAATAAGGAAGCGGTTAAGCAACGCCTGAATCGCGATGACAGTGGGATTTCGTTTACTGAGTTTTCCTATAACCTGTTACAAGCTTATGATTTCGCTTGCCTGAATAAAGCTCACGGTGTGGCGCTGCAAATCGGCGGCTCTGATCAGTGGGGTAATATTACCTCTGGTATTGATTTGACGCGTCGCCTCCATCAGCAGCAAGTTTATGGCCTGACCGTGCCATTAATTACTAAAGCTGACGGCACTAAATTTGGTAAAACCGAAGGTGGTGCGGTATGGCTTGATCCGAAGAAGACCAGTCCTTACAAATTCTACCAGTTCTGGATTAACACCGCAGATGCCGATGTTTATCGTTTCCTGAAGTTCTTTACTTTCATGAGTATGGAAGAAATTAACGCGCTGGAAGAAGAAGATAAAAACAGCGGCAAAGCGCCACGTGCGCAGTATGTTCTGGCCGAAAATGTCACCGGCATGGTCCATGGTGCAGAAGGCCTTGCTGCCGCCAAACGTATTACCGCGAGCTTATTCTCCGGTGATTTAAATGAGCTGACCGAAGCCGACTTCGCTCAGTTAGCACAAGATGGCATGCCGACAATTGAACTGAGCCGCGATGCTGATTTACAACAGGCATTGGTTAATGCTGAGTTGGTCCCTTCTCGTGGGCAGGCGCGTACTATGATTGGTTCTAATGCTGTCGCCATTAATGGTGAAAAGCAGGCAGACCCAGAATACATCTTTACCGATGCTGATCGTCTGTTTGGGCGCTATACCTTATTGCGTCGTGGCAAAAAACATTATTGCCTGATTAGCTGGCTATAAGAATGAAATAAGATAAGGGGCCGAAATGCCCCTTATTTTTTGGCTAATGTTTTGTTAGCTGATGTTTTATTCCAGTCAGCGCTGTATTACAAAGTGGGCATGGGTGCCCTTAACTTTAGGCCGTTCCAATGAAAAATATACTTTCGATTCAGTCTCACGTTGTTTTTGGCCATGCGGGTAATAGTGCTGCTGAATTTCCTATGCGCCGAATGGGGGTCAATGTTTGGCCGCTGAATACCGTCCAGTTTTCCAACCATACGCAATATGGTCACTGGACTGGTTGTGTGATGCCCGCCAGCCATTTGACTGAGATAGTACAAGGCATTGCCGATATTGATCGGCTGAAAGATTGTGATGCGGTATTAAGTGGTTATATCGGTTCACCCGAGCAGGGCGATCATATTCTGGCTGCGGTTGCACGCGTAAAACAAGCCAATCCGAATGCCTGGTATTTTTGTGATCCGGTCATGGGGCATCCAGAGAAGGGCTGTATCGTCGCGCCAGGGGTGGCAGAGTTCTTCTGTAAAGAGGCCTTGCCTGCCAGCGATATCATTGCACCGAACCTGCTTGAACTGGAGCAACTTAGTGGTGTGCGGGTTGAAAGTGTCGAACAGGCCGTTAAGGTTGCTCGTGATCTCTGCGCCCAAGGGCCAAAAGTTGTGTTAGTTAAGCACCTAAGCCGCGCCGGTTATCATGCTGACTGCTTTGAAATGTTATTAGTCACGGCCGATGAGGCATGGCATATCAGCCGTCCGCTGGTGGACTTTGGTGCCCGCCAACCGGTCGGTGTGGGTGATTTGACCAGTGGTTTATTGCTGGTGAACTTGCTGAAAGGTGAAGCACTGGATAAGGCACTGGAGCATGTTACTGCCGCTGTATATGAAGTGATGCTGAAAACTCAGGAGATGGGTGAGTATGAACTTCAGGTTGTCGCCGCTCAGGATGGAATTGTTAATCCCGTCAGTAAATTCTCTGCCATCAAGTTATAATCCCTGCTATACAGTGCCCCTTAATGGAGGGGCACTCTAATTAATCAAAGGACTTATTTCTTAACGTCTTCTGCGGCTAATGCGGCTTTAACGGCTGGGCGTTCTGCTACACGGCCCATATATTTATCCAAATTACTGCGCTGGGTAATATCAAGTTTCAGCGCACTCGCCCAACGAGTGACAGTAAATAAATAGGCGTCAGCCACGCTGAATTTTTTGCCTAACAGATAATCGTGTTGTGCTAATACGCTGTCTACATAACTGAATTGTTTATTCAGCCGCTCACGTGCGATCGTTTTATAGTCATCTGGTGTTTTCGGGTTAAACAGTGGGCTGAAACCTTTATGTAATTCAGTCGCAATGAAGTTTAGCCACTCAATGGCATGATAGCGGGAAAGGGTCCCTGATGGGGCAATCAGGTGGCGGTCTGGCACCATATCTGCCAGATATTGCACGATAGCAACACCCTCAGTGAGCAGGCTGCCATCATCCAGTACCAAGGCGGGTACCTGTCCTTTTGGACTGATGCTTAAATAGTCTTCACCCGTTTCAGTTATTTTGGCCGCCAGATCGACACTCTCAATACTAAAATCTAACCCTGCTTCACGTAATACAATATGTGGAGACAGAGAGCAGGCACCGGGTTTATAGAACAATTTCATCACAAACTCCTTAATCGATCACTGAAAGAAAAAAGCTTCCTTAATCCTAAGGCAGGCGGGGGAAAAATGCTGCTAGCGGTGTAATATAATTGTGCGGGAAATAAAATTAGTCGCAGAAATAAAGTGTTGTCCTACAGCAGTGAGTATCCACCGCTGTAGGTAATCCCTGTCTGTTATTATCAGGCAGTGGAAATCAGTTACCGTGGTGGGCGAGTGCTGATCGATGCGGACCAGCTAAAAGTGGTGGTACTTGGTGCGGTTTTTTTGGTTTTTCTTTCTACGCGGGTTAACTTGGCGACTTGTTCCCGAGCGTTCATGATTTTATCTATTGCTTCTTCTCTTACTTTATTCTGTTCTGAATTGGTTAAAGCCCTTCCTAAATTTATTCTGGCTCTATCGAGTTGCGTTTTGACGTCACGTTGCTCACTTTCGGTCATTTCTTTTAATGTTAGCCTTTTCATTTTTTTCGCCTTGTTTGCATCAGTCTTACTCAGTGTACAACCTTATCCTGCGTGTGGATGTAAGAGATTGCGATCTGGGCGACATTAATCACCATAAAAGCCTGATATTAGCCCCAGTCAAAGCTAATAAAGCGAGAACCAACGGAGTAACAGCCACCGCTCTCTGTAAATGTTATCAGGAGCGGTGTTAACGAAGGGAAGGTTTGGAGGTCATAATAGCCGTGAACCGTAACCCCACAGCAATACAGTCAGACCAAGGAGTAACTCTAATACCAGCACGCCGATAGCAAATGTGGAACCGGAGAAGATAAAACCTTCTTGTCGGTCTATATTCAGGAAGGTGGGGATGCCCAAATACATCAGGTAGCCTGCATAGCAGAGTGCAATGATGCCAACCAATAAGCACAACCAGATAATCGGGTAGAGGGCAACCACGCCACCTAAAAACATGGGCGTTGCAGCATAACCGGCGAATAAGGTACAGCTTTGCCAACTAGGCCGGCTCTCATAGCGGCGGGCCATCCAATAAATTACTCGTCCCATGAGAGCTACCGCCGCCAAAATCAAAACATAGAAAATAATGGCAAAATAGAGTGCGGTAAGGGGAGCCAGTTTTATTATCTGACCATCACCAAAGTTCCAGCCCACTTGTGTGGTGCCGATAAACGCGCAAATCACGGGAATGGCAGCCATTAAAAGGACGTGATGGGCATACAGGTGGCGGACACTTTCCCCCTCGCGTTTAATTTGCTGCAATTCCTGACTAGGACGGGTCAGAAGCCCCCATACATGGTTTATCATAAATCACCTCCTTGCCGGTTATTGACCGCAAATAACAGACGGGTTTCATTCTGATATCGCTCAAAATGGGGTTAACGCTGTGCGGTCTGTTATCAGTATAGTTTATTTTTTGCGCACAAATAATGTGATGAAGTTATCATTGATAAGGCGAGTGATATTCATCATCTCAGTAAATGTTTAAGATGAATCAGTGAATTAATCAGGTATTTTAATCAGGAGCCGTTTATGGGTATTCAGGGAAATGATAGTCGAATTGACAACATAGAGTTTGCCGTCGGTGATATTGCTCGCTCGAAGGATTTCTATGGCAAGGTATTCAATTGGCGCTTTACTGACTATGGCCCAGGATATTGTGAGTTTACCGATGGCCGACTGACCGGTGGCTTCACCACCCTGAGTGACGTTCAGCCCAACGGTGGGCCGTTAATCATTTTGTATGCTGATGATCTTGAACAGACGCAAAAACGGTTGGAAGAAGCGGGAGCCTCTATTGTGCTGGCGATATTTACTTTCCCCGGCGGGCGTCGTTTCCACTTTACCGACCCGGATGGCTATCAGTTGGCGGTATGGTCTGATAAATAAGTATTGAATTTAGGACTTATTCTCGCCAAACGACAGGCTGTCTGAGTTTTACGTGGGAGTTGGCAGGATAAAGTGCTTAGCACGCGTGCTTTATCCTGCCGGGCAATTATGCGGCGGTTACTGGGGTCGCTTTATTACTCTCTGTTGGTGCGAGAGTCATGCGATACAGTTTTGGTGCAGTGAGCATCATCAATACTGCGATAATGGCAGTGACAATACCAATCTGCATAAATACATGGCTATAGATTGCCAGTGATGCATGGGCATCAGTAATATCACTTGGCACCGCAGTTAATGCTGCAACTTTACCGGCGATCAGGGCTGCTGCTGCTGTCGTCAGGAACCATGAACCCATGATGAAGCCCATCAAGCGCTGAGGTACCAACTGCGCAACCATCGCCAGGCCGAGGCCCGAAATCATCAGTTCCCCGATACTTTGCAATGCGTAGCTCAGGATCAACCAGTTAACGGACACAATGCCATGTTCGTTGGCGAAGCTGGCACCCCATGGTAGAACCAGGAAGGCCGCAGAGCAGAGCACCATACCGAAAGCAAACTTGTGTGGCATTGGCAGTCGGTCACCCATCTTATTATAGATAGCCGCCAGTATTGGGCTGGCTACCATGATCCAGAACGGGTTCAGCGCCTGATACTGTTCTGGTTCGAAGGTAATACCAAAGATTGAATGCTCAACGTTATGAATAGCAAAGAAGTTCAGCGACGTTGGCATTTGGCTATACAGCACAAAGAACACCACCGCTTCCAGCATCAGTAAGAATGCCACAATCATTCGGCGGCGGGCAGTGCCATGCAGAGAGAAGGTCTCTTTGGCAAAGATACAGATGATGCCCAGAGATACTAATGCCAACGCCCAACGTGCCACTATTTGGTTATGCAGCAACCAGCTTGACAGCGTGACCAGTGCAACCACACCCACCAATACCATCAGTAACTTTTTAATCTGTAGTGGTGCAAAGTCAGGTTTTGAACCTTGATTTTTTACCCATTTACGACAGAACCAGAAGTTTACCAAGGTGATCAACATACCCACTACGCTCAGTGAGAATGCGACGCTCCAGCCATACTTCGCGGCTAACCATGGGGTGGCCAGCATAGAGAAGAATGAACCGATATTGACGGACATGTAGTACATGGTGAATGCGCCGTCTAAACGCGGATCATCTTTGTTATAGCATGTTGACAGCAGAGAGGATGGGTTGGCTTTGAACAAACCATTACCAACCGCAATGGTCGCCATACCCAGATAAACCCAGAAAATGTCATGGCCGGAGTAGGCAATCATGGCATAACCAACTGCCAGCGTTAATGCACCAAGTACGATGACACGTTTGGCACCGAGCACCTTATCGCCTAACCAGCCACCGATGGCCACAAAGCCATAGACCAGTGCACTGAAGGATGAGAACAAGGTGATGGAGTCGGCTTCGCTCATCCCGAGCATTTTTACCAGATAGACGGCCATGATCCCTTGCAGGCCGTAATAACCAAAGCGCTCCCAAAGCTCGATAGAGAAGATCAGGTAAAATGCTTTTGGTTGTTTGAAAGCATTCATACTGATGCTTTCGGGTTGCTCACTGTTGGGTGGCTGTTGACTGTTGTTTGCTGTTGACACGGGGACCTCTGTTTTTCACTACCGACCACAAATGGTGGGAGAGACAAAAGTGAATGCGCGAACCGGCATCCTTTTGCATTGTTATAAGATGTTTAGCGGCGGTTAATGTTCACTATCTTTGTCAACGAGACAAGGATTTTGCAATATTCTGTTACATATATCTCAGGCAGGGCTATGCGACCATGTTACAAATGTTATGCAGTATTAACGTTTATGTTTTAGCTGTTTGACGATTTTTTGTTTTGATTAAAAGCTGAACTGATTTTATTTGGTGGTATATTCTGCTATTTGATTGGTTAGTGGTTTATATGGTCAGATGTGAGTGAATAAACAATTCAATATTGTGGTTATTGTGAATAATCTGAAATTATCCAAATTTCGTTCAAATGTTAATCAGTAAAATGCCTGAGTTGAAAGATGAAATGGGATCTGGATCAGATAGCTGTGTAAATTTTTCGCGCGAAAAAGGCCAGCACGGCAAAACATGCCACCAAGGGACGATGGTATACTGGATAGAATCATGAAAATCTGAGTATCTGTATGGATATCAAGCAACTGGTCTATCTCTGTAATCTGGAGCGCGAGCGCCATTTTGGTCGTGCGGCTGAGGCCAGCTTTGTCAGCCAGCCAACATTGTCGATGCGTCTGAAAAACCTGGAGCGGGAACTGGGGGTGGCACTGATAAACCGGGGTAATAATTTCGAAGGATTTACCGCCGAAGGTGAGCGCGTATTAGCCTGGGCCAGAGAGATTGTCTCTGTCTATCAAGGGCTAAAGTTAGAGGTGGAGTCCCTTAAACATGGTTTAAACGGCACGCTGCGTATTGGTGTAGTACCACAATGCAGTATCTCGTTGGCACTATTACTTAAAAGTGCCAGTGAACGCTATCCCCATCTGGATTACCGTGTTTCAGTGTTAAGTGCTGACCAATTACTGGAAGCTTTAACCGGTCACTCGGTCGATGTGGGCATTGGTTTTTTTGAATTGACCACCTTGAATGAGCTGCATTTTCAGGTACAACCGCTAGTTGACGGGGGCATTGACCTGGTGTTTCACCCCGGACATTTCCCTGATTTGATGGGGACTGAGCCGCTGGCACTGGCCCAGGTAGCACAACTGCCGCTCTGCCTGGCTGAACCCAGCCGTTACTTCCGCCGCTATCTGGATAACAGTTTTCGTGATGCCGGTCTGCCGCTGCATGTGCGGCTGGAAAGTACTTCTATCTTTCAGTTGTTACAAGGAATCTTTGTCGGTTTAGGCTGTGGCTTGTTCCCGCAGGGTAGTCTACTTGAGGATATGTCACCCGACCTGCAACGGCGGCCGGTGGATATTTTGAAGATGAGTCGGCATGCTGCTGTCGTGGTGGCTGAACCAGGGCGAGTTACACCGCTGGCCCAGCACTTTTTTGATGTCGCTAAAACGTGGTTGGCTACCGACTAAAACACTGCAATCCGCAATTGCGGGCGAGTATCAAACAGCTTGCCCCAGCGTTTGTCTTAACCGGTTGGTCCATCCGGCTGCGGCGGTGTCGAAGATGATACTCACCAGTTGCTGATTACTGACACCCAGAGCTAACAATGGACTGATATGTTGATGGCTAAAGCGTTCTGGTGCGCGAGTCAACTCGGCTGCGGCATAGATAAGCCAGTGGATAATCTGCTCATCAGATTGAGTCGCCAAAGCGTTATCAATCCCCGCGTCAAGTGACGTTATCAATGTGGTGTTAGGGGTTAATTGGTGCAATTGGTGTTTATGGATAGCCAGACAGTAGCGACTGCCATTGATGCGCGCAGTCACCAACGCCACCAATGCCAGCCAATCAGGTGGCAGCAACGGAGGATAATGTTGGCGGGTGATAATGGTGCGGTACGCGAGCAGACTTTGCTGATGGTGTTGTAGCAACTCACTGAGGGTTATCTCTGCGTCATCTGACGATGGCTCAGATGAAATGACCTCATTGATTGTCTTTGAGGGTAACCAACCTTGCCATTGCGCTACAGATGACGCTATCAAGCCTGCGGGAGCATCTTCCATGCGCGGAAAACCGGGCAATATTACCGTAGGATATCCAGCGAGTGCACAAAGGGCTGCCACTACTCTGGCTTGATAACTAACAAAACCAATAATCTGCGATAAAACAATAATATCTGTAGCGGTTAAACCTACATCAGCGAGTTGTTGCAAAGCATGCTTATCAATTAATGTCGGCTGACTGGCCAGTTGACGGGCATATTGTGTTATCTGTGTCAATCGCATATTACTTTCCCGCGATGCGTCCGGGCTGGAAAGTGGCGTCAGGCGGGCGGCATAATGGCTGCACAACCGTTGAACCCCGGTAACTTGTGCCACCGTCAGTGCGGTACTTAAGCGGTCATACAGTGAAAAGGTGTGGTCTCGGTTCAGCTCGACAGTGAGCGGGAAAAGTGCCTGATACATTGCATCTGAGGCAGACAAAATCGCCGCATGCTGGCGTAACGGGTCATCTAATCGGGCGGGAATAGTATCGGCTAAGCCAAGCAAAAAGATACCCTGTTCAATGCTGTTCTCATTTGTCAGCAGATTATCGCCATTACAACTATTAGCACTGTAACTCTCCTCGGTGACGGGGGCGGCGTAGATCTCCGGGTTACCGCTGCGTTGAGTTTCATGATACCAATGGGCATTATCCTGTTGTCGAAATTGCACCATGATGACCTCCGTTAGGGACAGCAACGCGCCCAGGTTAACGATAAAGAGGTTGTAAGCACCGTTTGGCTATAAACCGAGAGCGAATCAGTGACAAGGGTAGGTAGTGCGGTATCGGACCGGGAGCATAGCAAAGTAGTCGGTATCAACATCGGCAAGATATCCTGTTGTTTTATGGAATGAACACAGTGGATATCATTACTGATTGAGTTTGCGAGATAAAATAATGTTAAACCATAATCCATAACTAAAAGTAATAACATATTATTATATATAACAAAAATGTTGTTACGTTAGCGAATAAATGACTAAAGAAGCAGGAAAAAATCCGCGCTGAGGTGAGCGCGGAATGGGTGATCGTGGAGGTAAATGGCAGGGCAGAAAACCCGCCTAAAAATGGCCTGAGTCCCGCCGCCAGGCATCGGCGGTTAAAGCTTCACCAAAGTGGCTGGAAATCAGCCGCTTAGTCAGATCGTGCAGCGGGGATGCCAGCACCTCGGCCGTGCTACCACGCTCCACCACTTCTCCTTCATGCATCACAATCACCTGATCGCTGATATGTTTCATCATGCCTAAGTGCTGGGTGACATAAATATAAGATATGCCATGTTTTTCCTGTAATTCCAGCATCAGATTAATAATCTGTGAGCGCATGGACATATCCAAAGACGCCAGTGCTTCATCGGCAACAATCACTTTAGGTTGCAGGATAAGTGCCCGTGCCAGTGCGATACGCTGCTTCTGGCCGGACGCCAACATATGCGGATAATAGTTAGCGTGATCGGGCAGTAATCCCACTTGCCGCAAGGTCTGATAGATTCGTTGCTCACGAGCCACCGCGTCTAAATCAGTGTTCAATTTCAGTGGCGCATCCAACAACTGGCCGATGCGCTGACGCGGGTTAAGTGAGGTGCTCGGATCCTGAAAAATCATACGGATACGTTGGCTGCGGTAAGCATAATCACCGTAGGACAGGCGATGATCGTCAATCAGCAATTCACCATCCGTTGGTTCAATCATGCCCGACAGCATTTTTGCCAAGGTGGATTTACCGGAACCGTTCTCACCAATCACCGCCAGGGTCTGGCCTTCGCGTAAAGTAAAACTGACCGATTTGACTGCTTCCACATGCTGACGACGAAATAACCCGGTGCGGTAGCGGAAGGTTTTGCTCAGATTACGGACTTCGAGCAGAGTCTCTGCCATTATTGCTCCTCCAGATTTAAGGGGAAGTGGCAGGCAAAGGCGTGGTTTTTTACCAGCCGCAAGCGCGGTGTTTCAATACAGGTTTTTTGCGCATAAGGGCAGCGAGGCCCAAGACGACAGCCAACGGGCAAATGCTCCAGTGATGGAATAGCCCCAGGCAAGGTATTTAAGCGACTTTTATGTGGCAGGGAGCGGCCAAAATCGGGCATGGCACGGATCAGCGCCTGAGTATAAGGGTGGTGGGGGGCGGCCAGCAGGTCTTCGCAAACGGCACTTTCCACAGTTTGGCCGCAATACAGCACGTTAACCCGATTCGCCCATTTACTCATCATCTGCAAGTCATGGCTTATCAGCAAAATAGTGGTGTTGTTATTCTGATTAAGTCGCGCCAGCAGACGGAAAATTTGTGCCTGAGTGGTGGGTTCCATGGCATTGGTAGGTTCATCGGCGATAAGCAGCCGAGGTTGATTAGCCAGTGCAATGGCAATCATCACCTTTTGGCATTCACCTTCAGTCAGCTCATAGGGATAACTGCGCATAATATCTGTGTGGTCTTTAATCCCTACACGGTGCAGCAACTCAATTGCCCGCCGTTTGCGCCAATGAAAACGTTGCCACCAGCGACCTTTATAGGTCCAGCCCGGTATCGCTTGTATCAATTGCTGACCAATATTTTCTGAGGGATCCAGACAGGATTGCGGTTCCTGAAAAATCATCGAGATATTATGGCCGATCACCTTGCGTCGTTCGCGTGGGGTCAATTGCAACAGATCGATGTCGTCAAAGCGAAAACGGTCAGCGGTAATGCGCCAGTTATCTTTACTGACCCCACAGATAGCTTTGGCGATTAAACTTTTACCTGAACCGGATTCACCCACCAGACCACGAACTTCACCCTCAGTCAGGGTAATACTGATGCGATCAACCGCTTTGACCATCCCTTCAGAGGTCATAAATTCAATGGTGAGGTTACGAATATCAAGTAACGGCATTATTCCACCCCCGCATTAATTGCCCGGCGCATGCCGTCACCCAACAGGTTAACTAGCAGTACGCTGACTAAAATCGCGCCACCCGGCAACATCACGGTCCACGGGGCGACATAGACTAAATCAAGTGAGTCCCCCAGCATCGCTCCCCATTCCGGTGAGGGCAATTGTGCGCCTAAATCCAAAAAACCCAACGCAGCAATATCCAAAATTGCCATTGATAGTGCCCGGGTAAATTCAGTGACCAAAATAGCGGCAATATTGGGGAAAATAGCATAAGCCAGAATATGAGGGGTAGACGCGCCATCTAAACGGGCGGCAATAACATATTCTTTATCCAACTCATCATGTACGGCGCTATAAATGGTTCGTACCATTCGGGGTAGCAGTGCCAGCCAAACCGCGAACATGGCATGTTCTAAACTCGGCCCGACAAAGGCGACCACAATGATGGCCAGCAGCAGCGACGGAATAGAGAGCAGGGTATCCAGTACATGATTAAGAATAGCGGAGCGAAAGCCGTGAGTGATACCGGCAAATACACCAAGGATCACGCCACACAGCGCCGCAGCCAGTGTGACTAACAGTGCCGAGCCATAAGTCGATGCGGTTCCTGCCAATAATCGGCTTAAAATATCGCGGCCGAGATCATCAGTGCCAAGGAAGAACGAAACGTTGCCATAGCGTGACCAAGAGGGCGGGAGCAGTTGGTAGCCCAAAAACTGTTGGTCAAGGGCATAGGGTGCCAGTGTATTGCCCAACACACAAAGCACCAAGAGGGCGAGTACGCCGTAGAAGCCCACCATTGCCAAGGCATCGCCATAAAAAAGCCGCCAGGTATACAGCAACGGGCTGGGCATTTTCTTCTCACGGTAGACATTATCGAAGGGCATACCATTCCTTATGCTTTAGCGGTGTCATCATTGCACCCAGAATATCTGACAGGACGTTAATGACGATAACCAACGACCCGACCACCATTACCCCTGCAGAAATGGCGGCGTAATCCTGCTGGCGAATGGCGTTTATCAACCAACGGCCCAATCCCGGCCAGTTAAACACCACTTCGGTTATCATCGCTAACGTCAGCATGGTGGAAAACTGTAACCCCAGTTTTGGAATGATGGGCGGCAATGCATTATGCAGCACATGGCGGCGAATAATGGTAAAGCGTGATAGGCCGCGAGTGGCGGCGGCTTTAATGTAGTTTTGCCCAATAACATCATCGGTACTGGTGCGCATAAGGCGAATGACTTCGGTCGTTGGGGCCACCGCCAGTGCGGTGATTGGCAGGATCATATGCTGCACAGCGCTGAGCATCATCTCTTTGCGATACGGCGAAGGTGATAGCCATGCATCGACCAGAGCCAAACCAGTGACCGGTTTCACTTGATATAACAGGTCAAACCGGCCAGAAACCGGCAGCCAACCTAAATGCAGTGAAAAGAACAACATCAACAGCAGCGCCAACCAGAATACAGGAATTGAGAAACCAAGTAATGCGACAGAACTGATGGCGATATCAGCCCATTTCCCGCGCATCACACCGGCAATAATCCCCAGCGGAATACCAACAAATAGGGCCAGTGTAAAGGCCAGTACACATAATTCCATGGTGGCGGGGAAGGCTTCACGCAATTGCTCGCTAATAGGTTGACCATTGATGCTAGAAACCCCGAAGTCCCACTGAAACAGGCTATTGAAATAGAAGCGGTAAGCATCCATTAAGGATGCGCCATTTAACGGCGCATGAGGGGTAAAGTAGCTCAGGCTAAAACTGACCAGTGACAACATAAACAACGTTATCACTAATAGTAATAAGCGGCGTAAGGTGAAGATAATCATGGTTTTTTGCCCTCATTGCTCTCACGGAACACGCCAGCAAAAGAAGAATTGCCAAACGGGCTTAATACCAAACCTTTAATATCATAACGGTATGCCTGTAACCGTAATGAAGATGCTAATGGCAACAGTGGCAATTGTTGCTCCAAAATACGCTGAGCTTGCTGATAATATTCAATACGCGCGGATAATTGCTGGGAACGTAATGCTTTTTGTAGCAATTCATCAAACGCCGGATCACACCAATGAGCATAGTTTGTTTGCGAACGAATTGCCGCACAGCTTAATAGCGGGCGGAAGAAACTGTCTGGGTCATTACTGTCTGTCGACCACCCTGTCAGCGTCAGGTCGTGATTCATCTCCATCAGCCGCGCCTCTTGGAATCGGCCTTCGACCGGCACTATATTGACCGTAATCCCCACCTGAGCCAAATCAGCCTGAATCAGTTCCGCCGTTTTTAATGGGCTGGGATTATAAGATTGCGAGGCGGTCGGCACCCATAGATTGAATTGTAAATTAGTCAATCCAAGCTGTTTTAGAATCTCTTTAGCTTTTTCTGGATTATATTCGGTTACCTGGGCCTGATTGTCATATGCCCATGATGCACGAGGTAAAATAGACGCTGCGGTCTCAGCGGTACCGTAATAGATTGACTGCATTAATCGCTGGTTGTTAATCGATAATGCGATCGCCTGCCGCACCCGCTGATCGTTGAGTGGTGGCTTACGGGTGTTGAATGCCAAATAAGCTACATTCATCCCTGGGCGCAGTGTCAGACGCAGGCGAGGGTCATCTCGTAAAATGGATAATTGGCTGGCTGCTGGATAGGCCAACACATCACACTCGCCGGTCAGTAGTTTGGATAAGCGGCCAGTACCACCCGCACCCAGATCGATAACCACCTGCGGCATGCGCGGTAAACCTTTCCAATAATCACTGTTACGGAACAGACGAATGTATTGCCCGGAGCGATATTCGTTCAACAAGAAGGGACCGGTCCCCACAGGCTCACGATCGATCTGCTCTTGTCGGCCTTTTTGGGTCAACACGTCGGCGTACTCGGCAGAGAGTACTGGTGCATAATGGGTAGCCAGATGCCAAAGGAAGGAGGCATCTGGAGCCTTCAGCTTAAATTCAACCGTATAATCATCCAGTTTTTTGACACTTTGCACTGCGTCGGCAAATTGTAAACTGTCGAAGTAAGGATACTCGCCACCATTGACATGGTGGTAGGGGTGTTGTGAGTCAAATACCCGCTGAAAGCTGAATATCACATCATCTGCGTTCATCATCCGGGTTGGGGTAAACCAATCGGT
This sequence comes from Yersinia sp. 2553 StPb PI, assembly GCF_052217105.1. NCBI lineage: Bacteria > Pseudomonadati > Pseudomonadota > Gammaproteobacteria > Enterobacterales > Yersiniaceae > Yersinia > Yersinia sp. 2553 StPb PI. The sequence goes on from NZ_JAZGPX010000002.1 coordinate 1,264,415, forward strand.
GGTCTGGAAGGAGACGTCTTTACGTAAATGAAAACGATATGTCGCGCCGTTATCCAGCACTTGCCAACTTTCAGCTAGTTCAGGGATTAAACGGTAGGTATACGGGTCAACGTCCAGCAGGCGGTCGTAAAGTTGTGCTGCCAGGGTATCGATGGTCAATCCGCTACTGGCCATCTGCGGATTAAAGGTATTGAGTATCCCGCTGACACAATAGACGAAGCCACGTTGGCGGATATCCGGCAGCGGTTGAGCGGGTTGAGGGGCCGGGGCGGGTTGCGCCAGCGCTGATGTCGCAAGGCAAGACAACGACAGCAAGCAAATAAGTAAAGCACGCATAAACGCTTCGCAGTAAGTAAGCAATACTCTTAGTGTACCGTAATCTGACACTCCCCCCAATCCATTGAGTAAAACAACTGCACTGTCTGCTGGTTGTTGCAGCAATCGAGGTGAATAAACAGCAAATTGTTGTTTATACGCGAGGATGTAGTGAGAGCAATGGGCGGCGGCGGCGGTGTTCGATGCTGTAATTGAGTATAATTCCATCATAATCAGTGCGGGAATGAGAAAAATTCTCAACAAAGTGTTTGCAAGTGCTATTGATAACCATTATCATCATTTTGCTCTTCGAGATAAGGCCAGTAGCTTCTGGTTTTAGACAGGAAAGCACGACATTGCTCACATTGCTTCCAGTGTTTTTTAAGCCAGCTCGGGTGCTGGCTTTTTTTTTGCCTGGCGTCGCCTGGTCCTTTCATATGTTATGTGTACTGACGTTCGATCACGATTTAATTATAAATGATAATGATATTTATCCTGTGTGCACTCAGTTTTTTTGTATTATGAAATCAATACATCCATTGCTATATTAATAAATGAAAAATATTAGTGCTGAAACTGTATTTATATAGTCTGGTGGCGTTATGAAACGATGTCAATTAATGGTTTTATTGTTTATTTCTTATATAATAAGTATGAGTGGTTGGGCTAAACCGCCGGATATTGTTTGGCGTGTTGATACCCGCGATTATCAAGAGATATTCAGTCAGGGTTTTCACTCTTTAGGTGATAATGATTCTGTAGTAGAACACCTTAGTGGCAGAAGTTGCCGTGGTGACCATGCCACATCAGCGGATAGTATATTTATTTCCACTACAGCCGATAAAATATTTGCTTATAATTATTTAGAGAGAGTTTTGAAAAAAACACAAACGACAATAGGCAGTGATGCACTGGTTTATCTTTATCAGATAAGGGCTGATAGTAATATGTATAGCGCAGATTATACATTGAATTTTATATTACGCGTGGGGGCGAGTGGTATGCAACAGGAGCTTCACCATATTTTTCGCTATTCGCCGTTCTTATCGGAATGGATGGCGCATAGCAGAATTTTAGGAGAACAAATTATGTCAGCAACTTCATACCTGTTGCGTCAGGGCAAAGTTATCGCTAATGAGTTTATGCCTAACCCTTTGTATCGGCAAACACGATCGAGTGCCAGTGCGAATCCTTATCGCAATGCTTTAATAATACCGTCGACTCTGAATATAATGCGAGTCTGGATGTTAAGAATGGGAATAAGACCGATGGTCAGGGCGTGTTTTGGCAGTATGAAGTCAACGAACCACAAGCGGGGTATAGATTCAATTTATCGAGGTCATGGCAGAATGTTTAAGTTAATCGCTATTTTATAAAGTTAATATTCCTAATATGTAGAGGTTATATTATGAAGGTGGTTATTTATGGGGCCATTGTGTTATTTTGTAGTTCGGTATTGGCGACTAAACCTGGAGATTTAAAATCACAATGTGATGCTGATAACAGCATGATGATTTATAATCAGATAATTAAAAAATATAATGCGACTATTATGTGGCGACCGGATGATATGTCGCTTAATGCGATTAATATTAAAATAGATGATAAATGGTATGGAACTATAGCAGAAGATAAAGTTAATGGTAATGGAGCGAAAGGGCTATCCAGTTTTGCACAAGCCGCTTACTTAATTAATCTCCCTGTCGATGTCTGTGTTAAAGGTAAATATCTACGGGGGCTGGAGGGGGTTCATTAGCTTTTCGCTCAGATCAGCCGGTTATTATCCTCTGCACTGAACGAAATGAGAAGCTAATTCTTTTCTACTGACCGATATCACCGCTTAAAATAGCATGTTTCTTTAACATGCCACGTAACTGATGGTAGGTTAGCCCGAGTAAACTCGCCGCTTTGCGTTGATTGAACCGCGCCTGTTCCAAAGCGTGTTTCAACATTTGTTGTTCACTGTTTTGCAACCACTGCTTTAGGTCGAGAGGCAATTGAGAAAGTTCAGAAACGTGAACGTCTGCCATTTGCGGCGCTTTGTTTTCACGAGGCTGTCGGGGTGCGAAAGGATTAATAATGATATTATCCAGTGATTGGTCACTATTCCCGTGGCGATAAACTGAACGTTCCACCACATTTTTCAACTCCCGCACATTACCCGGCCAGTCATAATCCAGTAGTTGCTGTTTAGCTTGTGGCGTAAAACCGGGAAATAGCGGCAGACCTAACTCTCTACACATCTGGATGGCAAAGTGTTCAGCGAGTAACATGATATCTTGCTGACGTTCACGTAACGGTGGTAGTTGCACTACATCAAAGGCGAGCCGGTCCAGCAGGTCGGCGCGGAATTTACCTGCCTGCGCTAAAGCGGGTAAATTGTCATTGGTAGCACAAACCAGCCGGACATCCACTTGCAACGGCTGACTGCCGCCAACGCGCTCCAGATGACCATACTCAATCACACGCAGTAATTTTTCCTGCACTAACATAGGCGCTGTTGCCAGTTCATCTAAAAAGAGCGTACCCCCATCTGCTCGTTCAAAACGCCCCAGATGGCGCTTCTGCGCACCGGTAAACGCCCCCGCTTCATGACCAAATAATTCTGAGTCAAGTAAGTTTTCATTCAATGCGGCACAGTTAAGTGAGATGAATGGCCCCTGCCAACGGTTTGATAAATAATGTAACCGGTGCGCAATCAGCTCTTTACCGGTGCCTCGTTCACCAATCACCAACACCGGCTTATTCAACTTTGCCAGCCCGGAAACTTGCTCCAGCACTTCAACAAAAGAGTTTGCTTCGCCTAACAGGTTTTCTAATTGCTCGCTCATGATGAAATTCGCCAATAGTTAGTTAAAACACTCACTTTACATTCTATCTTAATTTAAGCAGAAAATATTTTTTTGTTATTTTTCAACTTATTAAAACTAATGAAAAGTTGGCACGACTCTTGATAATAGTTATTCCACAAGAGTTAGGCGAATGGATGCAACCAGACGCCGCTATTTCAGAAAGCCATTAAGTCAAAGAGGACATACATTATGGGTATTTTTTCACGCTTTGCCGATATCGTGAATGCCAACATCAATACATTGCTAGATAAAGCGGAAGATCCACAAAAGTTAGTACGCCTGATGATTCAGGAAATGGAAGATACACTAGTCGAAATTCGTTCAACATCTGCCCGCGCATTAGCTGAGAAAAAACAGTTGTTGCGTCGCATCGATCACAGCGAAAGTCAGCAGCAAGAGTGGCAGGAAAAAGCCGAGCTGGCTCTGCGTAAAGATAAAGAAGATTTAGCCCGCGCGGCACTGATTGAAAAACAAAAAGTTGCTGCATTGATTGATACACTGACCCGTGAAGTGGCCACAGTAGAAGAAACACTGAGCCGCATGAAACATGAAATTAGCGAGTTGGAAAGTAAGCTAACTGAAACCCGCGCCAGACAACAGGCGCTGACCCTGCGCCATCAGGCTGCTGCGTCATCTCGCGATGTGCGCCGCCAGCTCGATAGTGGGAAACTCGACGAAGCTATGGCACGTTTTGAGCAATTCGAGCGGCGTATTGACCATATGGAAGCTGAGGCTGAAACTGTGGGGGTCGGCAAACAAAAGTCGCTGGAAAGCCAGTTTGCTGAACTGAAAGCAGATGATGAAATCAGTAACCAGTTGGCCGCACTGAAAGCGAAAATGAATTCGGCTGAGTAATGGTCTTGACCCATTTGCGTAAGCCCTATCTTTTGCTCTGTTTTATCGCTTTAGGGGCGAAAATATATCGGGCGGGCCGTAAGCAATAAAGCGGCCTGCCATAATTAAAATGCGGATACCCGCGCCAGATGATTAAGGGGAACGAATGAGTATCCTGTTTCTTGCCATACCACTGACCATTTTTGTGCTGTTTGTCGCACCTATTTGGTTATGGCTGCATTACAGCAATCGCCAGCAAAGTGGCGCTCAGCTTAGTCATCAGGATATGCAGCGCCTATCACAGTTAACTGATGATGCTCGCCGGATGCGGGAACGGATTCAAACATTAGAAGAAATTCTTGATGCGCAACATCCGAACTGGAGGCAGTCATAATGGGCGATGTTTTTAAAAATAATATGTTAAGTGGCAAAAAACTGTACCGGGTGCCAGAAGAGGGCATGATCAAAGGGGTGTGTGCTGGTCTGGCCCACTATTTTGATATTCCAGTACGATTGATTCGGGTGATGGTGGTGTTATCCCTGTTCTTTGGTTTGTTTGTTTTCACTATCGCGGCCTATATCGTACTGACTTTTATACTGGAACCGGTCCCCGCAGCCAGTTTTAATGGGCAGCATGAAGCAACGCCTCGTCAGCTGCTGGATCAACTAGAGTTTGAGTTGGGCGCCGGGGAACAGCGTTTGCGCCAGGTAGAGCGCTATGTCACCTCTGAGACTTTTGGTGTCCAGAGCCGTTTTCGCCAGTTGTAGTGTTACCAATTATTGCAGCCGGGAATGTTGCCCATAGATGTTACTTACCTATCCATACAGCCTGCCGGAGGGCAAAAGATGAACAATAATCCCGCCCGTTCACGTGCAGGTGTAGTATTAACGTCACTGGTTAAAATTATCTTTACTGTTGCATTGGCCTATGGCCCAGCCAGTGCGGCTGGCTTGATAGTAAAGAGTGTGAGCCGCAAGCCCCTGCGTTGGTTGCTGCTGATGCTGCTCGAGCCAATGTTAAAACGCGCAATGCAGGCAGCTGCTGGCCAATTTGCCAAGGAGAAGCATGAAACGACTGCAAAATGAGATTACGTCTTTGGTTAATCGTGGGATGGATCGCCATCTGCGATTAGCGGTAACCGGCTTGAGCCGCAGCGGGAAAACTGCCTTTATTACTTCGTTAGTGAATCAATTACTTCATGTCCACAGCGGTGCACGTTTACCGCTGTTTTCGGCTGTGCGCGAAGAGCGGCTACTGGGTGTAAAACGGGTACCGCAGCGTGATTTGGGTATTCAACGTTTTACCTATGATGAAGGATTGGCGTCTTTATATGGCACACCGCCAAACTGGCCAACCCCAACCCGTGGCGTCAGTGAAATTCGCTTAGCATTGCGCTTTCGTTCTGGTGATTCGCTTTTGCGCCACTTTAAAGAGACATCGACACTTTATTTGGAGATTGTCGATTACCCCGGTGAATGGTTACTGGACCTGCCTATGTTGGAACAGGACTATTTAAGCTGGTCCCGCCAGATGGCTGGTCTACTACAAGGGGATCGCGCACAGTGGGCCAAACCTTGGCTAACATTGTGTCAGCAGTGTGATCCGTTAGCACCGGCAGACGAAAACCAGCTAGCGGCCATTGCACAGGCCTATACCGATTATCTTATTCGCTGCAAGAATGAAGGCCTGCATTTCATTCAACCCGGGCGGTTTGTCCTGCCTGGTGATATGGCTGGTGCGCCTGCACTACAGTTTTTCCCGTGGCCGGAGGTGAATGAACTGAGTGAATCACGGCTGGCGCAGGCGGATAAACATTCCAATTTGGGTATGTTACGCACCCGTTTTAGCTATTACTGCAACTCGGTGGTGAAAGGTTTTTATAAAGAACATTTTGTCCGATTTGATCGACAAATTGTGCTGGTGGATTGTTTGCAACCCTTGAACAGCGGGCCGCAGGCATTCAACGATATGCGCCTGGCTCTGACACAATTAATGCAGAGTTTCCATTACGGAAAACGAACGTTATTCCGTCGCTTATTCTCGCCGTGTATCGATAAGCTGATGTTTGCGGCGACTAAAGCGGATCACGTGACGGCGGATCAACACGCGAATCTAGTATCGTTACTCCAGCAATTGGTGCAGGAAGCCTGGCAAAATGCTGCTTTCGAAGGGATCAGTATGGATTGTGTTGGGCTAGCATCGGTACAGGCGACAGAAAGTGGCATAGTTGAACATCAGGGGCAAAAAATCCCTGCATTGCGTGGCCATCGCCTACTGGATGGTGTACCGCTGACGGTATTCCCGGGGGATGTCCCGGCGCGTTTGCCTGGTCCGGCATTCTGGCAGCAACAGGGTTTTCATTTTGATGAATTTCGTCCACAAGCGGTGAATGTTGATAGCCCATTGCCCCATATTCGGCTGGATGCAGTGATGGAGTTCTTATTGGGAGATAAGTTGCGATGAGTGAGCCGTTGAAACCACGGATAGATTTTGAACAGCCTTTGCAGCCTCTTGATGAGCCAGTATTAAAAGCAGCACAGGCTTTTGATCAACAAACCGCGGAGAACTTCTACCCTGCGGCACCTGAACTAGACGCTGAAGATGAAGAAGGGCGGGTGGAAGGGTTGGTGAATGCTGCGCTGAAACCCAAACGCAGTCTGTGGCGCAAAATGGTGACGGCCGGACTGGCACTCTTTGGTGTCAGTGTAATTGCCCAGTCAGTGCAATGGGTTAATCAGGCTTGGCAGCAGCAGGATTGGATAGCACTGGGGGCAACGACTGCCGGTGGGCTGATTGTGGTGGCCGGAGTTGGTTCGGTGTTGACCGAGTGGCGGCGCTTATACCGTTTACGCCAGCGGGCACAAGAGCGAGATATCGCCCGTGAACTCTTGGTGAGTCACGGTATCGGGCAAGGGCGCACCTTTTGTGAAAAACTGGCGCGTCAGGCCGGACTGGATCAAGGGCATCCGGCACTGCAACGTTGGCAGGCGTCCTTGCATGAGACGCATAACGATCGAGAAGTGGTTGAGTTATATGCCAAACTGGTACAGCCAGCACTGGATAATCAGGCACGGGCAGAAATTAGCCGCTACGCTGCTGAATCAGCATTAATGATTGCGGTCAGTCCTCTGGCGTTGGTGGATATGGCCTTTATCGCCTGGCGTAATATTCGTCTGATTAATCGTATTGCTGCTTTGTATGGTATCGAATTGGGATATTTCAGCCGAATTCGGTTATTCCGCTTAGTGTTACTGAACATTGCTTTTGCCGGGGCTTCCGAATTGGTACGAGAAGTGGGTATGGACTGGTTGTCACAGGATTTGGCCGCGCGTTTATCGGCTCGTGCGGCGCAAGGGATCGGGGCGGGGCTACTGACCGCCCGACTGGGTATCAAAGCGATGGAGCTATGTCGCCCGTTGCCATGGCTGGATGGTGATAAACCTAAACTGGGAGATTTTCGCCGCCAGTTGATTAGCCAATTGAAAAATACGCTGCCGAAAAAAGACCAAGCTAAGCCATAGCCGGTTGGCTATTTCAATCGCGGATCGAAGGCGAAGGAGAGTGTTTTAGCGGTACTCAAACAGGTCTGAAAATCTTTGTGGCGTGGGTTGACCAGCATATTGTGTTCTGATGGCACCAGTGTGGACGGGACCAGTAATCCAATTGATGATTCTGATGCCAACCACTCGGTGCCGATATCCATCGTAGCGACAGGTGCGGGGTCGTTACGCCAGTCAATGGGCCAATCCTGTGGCTGTAACAGCATGATATTGCTATCATCAATCTCAATTTGAAATAATTCAAACTCACTGAGTGTTGAGCTGTCTTGAATATGCACCAGTGTTTCCAGCATTGCCAGTGACACACTACTGGCTAAATAGATGGCAGCGTGGCCTTTATGATTCCAGCGGCCGCCATAGATTTCAGCGCCATAGCCGGTCCAGGTTGAAGCAAGATAACGGCGCATCACAATGCGATAGAGCATCATAAGTATTGCCCCGTCGGGTTGCTAGTAATTGTGAACTTATCCATGTCATCTTCCCTATAGAACTTTTATCCTTCCTGGCACTCAGCTATGAAAATACACCGTGTTCCAGCCGGCCAATTAAATCACAGATTTCTAGTGCGCCGGTTTCGGTCTCCAGCAGTGAGTCAGGGCTGCGATGCCCAAGCCCCTTAATTGGCGTCGACATCCAGACGATGGCTTTGCCTTTATCACCACCAAATAGATCAACGGCGGCATCCATTACTCGCACGAAACGCGCAATTCGCTCGCTTTCTTCCGGTGTGAAACGGCCATCATGGGTGCGTCTGCGGGTTAGACTACGGCTGGGAATACCGGTAGCACGCAATACTTCAGATTTAGGTATGGACGCCCAGAGATGGATGCTATCGATGACATCGACAGAAAAACCCAATTTGATGCTATCCACCAATACCGTGCCACGACTGGCCGGCAAACCAATTTCACGCCAGAGCGCCCCTGCCTTGGTTGTGGGGGTAGGCTGATAAGCTCTCATGTAACCTCCTCGGTCATATGGCTACCTCTACTATAGCCAGTTGGCCGATGGAATGCAAAGTGTCACCTCACCTTGACGAAGGGACTGATACAGTCAGGCATTATATTATTCTGAATTATTCTTATAAAAACTAATAACTCGCTAGATGTATAGCGCACAGGCGCTGAAAATCTTACCTTGCTAGTATTGGTCGGGGAAAAAATCAGCAAAAACCCGATTCCTGTCAACTTTTGCTGACAGACTGCTTCATCAGCAAGGGGGGACAGGGTATTATCATAAGCAGAGACTCCGCACCTGCACTATATAAGGTCGATACTGATGCGCTTGGAAGTTTTTTGTGAAGACCGACTCGGTCTCACCAGAGAGTTACTTGATCTCTTGGTTTTACGCAGCATTGATTTACGGGGGATCGAAATTGATCCGATAGGGCGTATTTACCTGAACTTTTCTCAACTGGATTTCAGTGTATTCAGTGCTTTAATGATGGATATTCGACGTATCGAGGGGGTAACAGACGTTCGAACCGTCTCCTTTATGCCATCAGAACGTGAACACCGCGCGCTGCGAGCGTTACTTGAATCGATGCCAGAACCGGTATTCTCCATTGATTTAAGAGGTAATCTTGAGTTAGCGAACCCTGCGGCCCGTGAGCTTTTCTCCCTTCATGAGGAGCGTATTCGCCACAAAACTGCCGGCAGCCTGCTCGGGGGATATAACTTTGCCCGTTGGTTTGAAGGGGGGGAAACCGCGCCTCATACCGAACGGGTGTTGATCAACAATCAGGATTACCTGATGGAGATAACCCCCATCGAGCTTGAAGACGAGCATCAGCAGAACCAAACAGTGGGTGCAGTGGTGATGTTAAAATCCACGGCGCGCATGGGTAAACAGTTACAAATCTTATCAGTTAACGATGATACTGAATTTAAACAGATTGTTGCCACCAGCGTTAAGATGCGCCAAGTGCTTGAGCAAGCCCGTAAATTGGCGATGCTGGATGCCCCCTTGCTATTGGTCGGTGATACCGGTACTGGTAAAGATCTCTTGGCTCACGCCTGTCACTTGCGTAGCCCGCGCGGGAAAATGCCTTTCCTTGGCCTTAATTGTGCTTCAATGCCGGACGATGTGGTAGAAAGCGAGCTATTCGGCTATGCAGCCGGGGCTTACCCGAATGCCATCGAAGGTAAAAAAGGCTTCTTTGAGCAGGCGAATGGTGGCTCGGTGCTACTGGATGAAATCGGCGAAATGTCGCCACGCATGCAAATCAAACTGTTGCGATTCCTAAACGATGGTACCTTCCGCCGTGTCGGGGAAGAACATGAAGTGCATGTCGATGTTCGGGTTATTTGCGCCACGCAAAAGAACCTGGTGGAGTTGGTTCAGCGTGGTGAGTTTCGTGAAGATCTCTATTATCGCCTTAATGTGCTGACTATCACCTTGCCACCATTGCGTGAGCGTCAGGCTGATATCATGCCACTGACCGAATTGTTCGTTGCCCGCTTTTCGGACGAACAAGGCGTGCCACGGCCGAAGTTGGCTCCTGAACTGAGCAGTTTTCTGACTAATTATGGTTGGCCCGGCAATGTACGGCAGTTGAAAAATGCCATTTATCGCGCTCTGACCCAATTGGACGGTTTCGAACTACGGCCCCAGGACATTATCTTGCCGGAGTTCGAAGTTGAAGCCGTACTGGGGGACGAAGTGCTTGATGGTTCGCTTGATGACATCAGCAAACGCTTTGAACGCTCAGTGCTGACCCGTCTTTATCGTAATTATCCCAGTACACGTAAATTGGCCAAGCGCCTTGGCGTCTCGCATACCGCGATTGCCAACAAGTTGCGCGAATATGGTTTAAGCAGTAAGCGGCCAGTCAGTGATAACAGCGAAGAAGAGTAAGCAACAGAGCAATACGTTGCTATAAATGGATTGTATTAAAAACGGATTGTATTAAAAACGGATTGTATTAAAAAACGGCTGTACCCAGATGGGCCAGCCGTTTTGAGTTAATGCTCCGGATTAGTTAAACCCAAGTTAACCAGTTACTTCAATGCTGCCAGGGCGGCATCATAGTTTGGTTCAGTGGTGATTTCGTTAACCAGTTCACTGTAGATAACGTTATCTTGCCCATCCAGAACCACCACAGCACGCGCAGTCAAACCAGCCAATGGGCCTTCGGTAATGGCCACACCATAAGCTTGTTTGAAATCGGCGCCACGCAGCGTTGATAAGGTCGTTACGTTGCTCAGGCCTTCAGCACCGCAAAAGCGTGATTGAGCGAATGGCAGGTCAGAGGAGATACAAAGAACGACAGTGTTCTCAAGTTCGCCAGCCAATTGATTGAATTTACGTACCGATGCCGCACAAACGCCGGTATCAATACTTGGGAAGATATTCAGGACTTTACGTTTGCCAATGAAGCTGCTCAGGGCAACATCAGATAAATCTTTCGCAACCAAAGTAAAGTCTTTTGCTTTATCGCCAGCTTGTGGCAGTTGACCTGCAACAGTCACTGGATTGCCTTGAAAATGTACGGTCTGTGTCATTATTTGATCCCTTTTACAGATGTGTAACACGAAGTTCAGTTTAAGGTAACAATGGCGGCTTGGATATGAGAAATTTGCTAAATAATTGAGATTTCGCTTACGTTAGGTTCTAACGTCTGATACTCAAACCCGAATTTTGCCAAGGAGCCATAATTGAGAACAATGCGTTTCTACCCTGAGGCATGGCCTTTACATTCTGCGTTTGTTATTTCCCGTGGTAGCCGCACCGAAGCCAAAGTGGTGGTCGTCGAGATTGAAGAGGACGGCATCCTGGCTTGCGGCGAATGTACGCCATATCCACATTATGGTGAAAGTGAATCATCGGTCATGGCACAGCTCGCCTTGGTTGTTAATGCCATAGAAGGTGGCATTTCACGGCAGGATTTACAGCCGCTATTATCCGCAGGGGCCGCCAGGAATGCGGTGGATTGTGCACTGTGGCAGTTGGAATGTTTACAGAGCCAGCAAAGTTTGTGGCATATGAGCCAGACAACGGCTATTCCCCATATTTCAATGGCTCAAACAGTCAGTATCGGCACGCCAGAAGCGATGGCGTACAGTGCCAGTGCATTGGCACATCTTGGCGCCAGATTGTTGAAAATAAAACTTGATGACCATCTTATTGCTGAGCGTTTAGTGGCGATCCGCAGTGCTGCGCCAGAAGTGACCTTAATCGTGGATGCCAATGAATCCTGGCAAACCGAAGGGCTGGTTGCCCGTTGCCAGTTACTGGCAGATTTAGGTGTGGCGATGCTGGAACAGCCGCTACCGGCCGGTGAAGATGATAGCTTGCAGAATTTTATTCATCCGTTGCCGATTTGTGCTGACGAAAGCTGCCATACGCGGGCGGATTTAGCCGGACTGGTTGGCCGCTATGACATGGTAAACATTAAACTGGACAAAAGTGGCGGGTTAACCGAAGCGTTATTGCTAGCCGAGCAGGCAAAATCACAGGGATTTGCCATTATGCTCGGTTGCATGTTGTGTACTTCCCGCGCCATACGAGCGGCCTTGCCACTGGCACCGGGCGCGCGGTTTGTTGATCTCGACGGCCCGACATGGTTGGAACAGGACATTGAGGGTGGGTTGCACTTCTCAACAGGGGCGATCGATTTGTCGGTTTAATCCGCCAACGTGAGTAAATCCACCAATGCAGCCAGATAACATTCACTGGCCGCATCGGCGGAAATTGGCGGTAATTCTGCGGTGATACACGGCAAATTGCGATCAGCGCACCAGCTACCAAATGACCCCGGTGTGGCGTAACCGACACTGTTAACGAGCGGTAATGCGAAATTGGCTGCCAACCGAGCCCCTAGCACAGAGCTATCAGGGTCTTCAATGCAGGCCAACGGCTCATGGAATGAGACGACCCAGCGGGGAGCAAGTTGCTCAATCAAGGCGCATAAAGCTTGTGTTTCTGGCTCTGAACCTGCGTGTTCGCCCGTCAATAACCGGACATCACGTGCATCAGCGGCACTGTTCCAGCGATAAACCGTCTCGCCTGGTTGCCAGTTTTTTGCCGGGAAATTGCGATTAAGATCAACACCATTGGCATTAGCACGTAACCCTAATTGGCAACCATCCGGGTTCACTGCTAATACCACATGATGGCGCTGTTGTTCCGGGGCAATAGTGCGTAACGCGCAGGAAAGGGCAACAATGGCCGCACTTTCATCGCCATGGGTGCCGGCGATAATCAACCCGGTGTTCACAGATGACGTGGGGGCAGGGAAGTAAAGCAGCGGTGCCCCCAGCAGCGATTGGCCGTAGTGTTGGCCTAAGGTGAACAAATTTCCTCGTGCTGAACGAGGTCGATATTGAGTCATAATGTTCTCTGTTATCCTGAACATATTTATAATACTTTCAACATAGCATTTAATATTATTTCTTTGAATCAATAAGTTATTTTTGATGCTGATGGCAATGGTTCAGAGAACCATAAAGGCTAACGTCAGTCGCTGATTGTATTGTTGAATGCAGTTTACTTTTGATGTTGCCGTGGTGAGCTATATTTTATCATCGTCAGTATAGGGTTTAATCTGCTAGTTTATATCGACAACGTGTTGAGTTGATGTTGAAGCTTTACTGTTTGATTTACTTTAAATAAATAGATCTAGAAATAATGATGCGTTAAATTTACACACACAGTAACCCCAAGGTCATGGCTGAATATTACCTACATAGAATATGTTGGTACGCGCTGTGAGTAGTTAACGTTATGAGCAGTCAGGGGCTGCTTTCGCTGACATGGACAACAACGATAAGGTTATCGATTATGCGCTATTTCCGTTATGCATTGTGTGCCGCATTAGTGGGCACCGCGTTGGGCGCAGCAAATGCTGCTGATGTTCCTGCGGGTACCGTATTGGCAGAAAAACAAGAAATCGTTCGTCATATTAAAGATGAGCCAGCCTCCCTTGATCCGATGAAAGCCGTGGGGCTCATCGAGGCTCAGGTCGCGCGTGACCTGTTTGAAGGCTTAGTGAATCAGGATGCTCAGGGCCAAATAATTCCCGGAGTGGCATTAAGCTGGCAAACAACAGATAACCAAACCTATATATTTACTTTACGTAAAGACGCTAAATGGTCTAACGGCTCACCGGTCACTGCACAGGACTTTGTTTACAGCTGGCGTCGATTAGTTGACCCTAAAAGTTTATCTCCTTTTGCCTGGTTCGCTGAATTAGCGGGGATGGAGAATGCACAGCAAATTATTTCAGGGAAAATGTCACCCGACACGCTAGGGGTGAGTGCTATTAATAATCACACCTTAAAAGTCAAACTCAGTAAACCAGTACCTTATTTCCCAAGTCTGACAGCAAATTTCAGTTTATTCCCGGTACCCCAGTCTGTTGTTGAACAATATGGTAATGATTGGACCAAAGTCGGTAATCTGGTAGGCAATGGCGCATTTAAATTACAAGATAGAGTCGTCAATGAGAAATTGGTCTTAGTACCGAATGAACATTATTGGGACCATGCGCATACGGTGCTGACCAAAGTAACGTTTATTCCAATTAATCAGGAAGCAAATGCCACTAAACGTTATCGTGCGGGTGATATTGATATTACAGAATCATTCCCGAAAAATTTATATCAGAAGTTGCTAAAAGATATTCCTGACCAGGTTTATACGCCTGATCAGCTAGGAACCTATTATTACGCCTTTAATACGCAACGTGCACCAACCAATGATATTCGCGTACGTAAAGCATTATCTTATGCGATAGATCGTAAAATCATTGCTGAAAAAGTATTAGGTACTGGAGAGAAGCCAGCTTATCACTTTACGCCTGATGTTACTGCTGGCTACCATCCGGTTGCAAATTTATTGCAGCAGCAAGATCAGGATGAATTGAACGCACAAGCCAAAGCATTGCTGCATGCTGCGGGCTATGGCCCTGATAAGCCGTTAACATTATCCCTCTTGTATAATACCTCTGATAATAATCAGAAATTAGCCATTGCCATTGCTTCTATGTGGAAGAAAACATTGGGTGTGGATGTCAAAATGATTAACCAGGAATGGAAGACATATATTGACAGCCGTAACACCGGTAATTTTGATGTGGTTCGTGCGTCATGGGTCGGTGACTATAATGAGCCGTCTACCTTCCTGTCACTGCTGACATCCACACACAGCGGAAATATCGCGAAATTTAATAGTGTAGATTATGATAAGTTACTCAATGAAGCGGGTAAACAGACCAATGCTAAAGCACTGAGTGATGATTATAATAAAGCTGAACAGATTATTGCCGAGCAAGTACCTATCGCACCTATATATCAATTTACCAATGGCCGTTTAATTAAGCCGTGGGTGAAAGGTTATCCAATCACTAACCCTGAGGATGTGGCATACAGTCAGACGATGTATATCATCAAGCACTAAAGCTGGTGTGTTTCTGACAGTTAGGCCGCCAGTATTAATTGGCGGCTTTTTCTATTTTTTTAATTTTCTCTCAGTGGTGATGAGATAATTAAATCTATCTGGTCACTTTATGTTTAGATCATTTTACTACATTTAACATTGCGTTTTCTTAGTGTCAGACGGTTCTGTTATGGCTGCGGCGAGCTATCCTGGTTCATCACCTTTAAAGATCGGGTGGCTAGCGCTACACTGAGCTAATTGCATGATAAATTCCGAAATAGAGGATGTTGTTGTGGATGTAGTCGAAGGGAAAGCACTTCAAGTCTCTGATGCGGTTTATGCCTATCAACTCGATGGTAAAGGGGGGGTGACGTCAATAAGTGTTGATGCGGTCGCCACAGCGGAGCAGCCTTGCTGGTTGCATCTGGATTATACCTATCCGCAAAGTGCAGCCTGGTTGCAAAATACACCCTTACTGCCAGAGGTGGTGCGTGATGGTCTGGCGGGGGAGAGTGTGCGTCCTAAGGTCACCCGGCTGGGTGATGGCACGATGATAACCTTGCGTGGTATTAACTTTAACACCGATGCCCGTCCCGATCAGTTAGTGACGATTAGGGTCTATATCACAGACAAATTGATCGTCTCAACTCGCCATCGTAAGGTTTACTCCATCGATGATGTACTAAATGACCTGCAAAGCGGCACTGGCCCGACAGACAGTGGTAATTGGCTGGTGGAGATTGTCGATGGCCTGACCGACCATACCAGTGAGTTTATCGAAGACTTACACGACAAAATTATCGATCTTGAAGATGATTTACTGGAGCAAAAAATCCCCCAGCGTGGGCAAATGGCATTATTACGCAAGCAGCTAATTGTGTTACGCCGCTATATGGCACCACAACGCGATGTATTTTCTCGATTGGCCAGCGAGCGTTTGCCCTGGATGAATGATGATGATCGGCGTCGAATGCAGGAAATCTCAGAACGGCTGGGCCGTGGATTAGAGGATTTAGATTCAAGCATCGCCCGCACGGCAGTGCTGTCTGATGAAATTAGTTCATTAATGGCTGATGCGATGAACCGGCGGACCTATACCATGTCGCTTTTGGCAATGGTCTTTTTACCGACGACCTTTTTGACCGGTTTGTTTGGGGTCAACCTTGGTGGGATCCCCGGTAATACCGACTCTTTTGGTTTTGCGACTTTTTGCATGATGTTGGTGGCTTTGGTGTTAGGTGTTGCCTGGTGGTTAAAGCGCAGTAAATGGCTCTAATAATGAAGCGGTAGGCGCGTAAAAGAGTGTGCCAGAGATAGGGTTAATCACTGCAAAATTGAGCCACATCAAGATTTGATGGTAATGACTCAGGCATTATCACTGTGCAGGTGAATGCAACGTCAAGCGATGGGCGTTGCGCTCCATATTTGTAATACTTTTATTTTGAATTACTGCATAGCACATAATTGTTACGATGCCGATGTTGTCTCAACATCGGCATTTTTTTTATGCATTTTTAGCAAGATATTTAATTCCTTTCAACCTGCTCAGGGTTGCTGCAATTTCTACTGTTTCATGGATGCATAAACTTACGTATAATAACGCTTTACTTTTTCACTCGGAATTAGTCGCTCTGAACGTTATTAGAGACCTGATAAGTATTTATGAATCAAGAAGATACAAGAAAAGAAACCCTTGAGTTCAATAAACTCCAGAAGCGCATTCGGAGAAATGTCGGCAACGCTATCACCGATTACAACATGATCGAAGATAATGACGTTGTAATGGCATGCATGAGTGGTGGGAAGGACTCGTTTGCAATGTTGGACATCCTGCTCGGCCTACAAAAGGTTGCGCCGATCAAGTTCGATGTTATTGCGGTAAATTTAGACCAAAAACAGCCCGGTTTTCCTGAGCATATTCTGCCTGAGTATCTTGAAAGCCTTAATATCCCTTATTATATTGTGGATAAAGATACTTATTCGGTTGTTAAAGAGAAAATACCTGAAGGTAAAACAACCTGCGGGCTATGTTCTCGTCTACGCAGAGGAACATTGTATTCATTTGCGGAGAAGATTGGCGCTACAAAAATCGCGCTCGGTCACCATATGGATGACATTGTTGAAACGCTATTTTTGAATATTTTCCATGGTGCACGCATGAAAGCGATGCCGCCAAAATTACGTTCTGACGATGGACGTAATATTGTTATCAGGCCGCTGGCATATTGCCGCGAGAAAGACCTGATTAAGTATTCTGAGTATAAAACTTTTCCAATAATTCCATGTAACCTGTGTGGTTCGCAGGAGAATTTGCAACGCCAGGCGATTAAAACCATGCTAGGCGAATGGGATAAAAAAGATCCGGGACGGGTTGAGAGTGTATTTAAGTCAATACAAAACGTAAGCCCAAGCCAGTTAGCTGACCGTAACCTTTTTGATTTCGTCAACCTGCCGTTAGATCGTGACGGGGATAGGGAAGAGTACGCGTTTAGTGAAGCAACGGTTTCTTCTACCAATATCAATAACGCCCTGTATATAGATGTAACCAATCTCTGATTTTATTTATCTATTAAGTTAACGCGGTAATATCACCTTTGACCCATTCTGCTATTCCCCCATTGATTTATGGGGGAATACTCAGTACGAGAAAAACAATAGAATAGGGTGCCCCCAGAATCAAAACCCGCAGTACAACGCCCCGAATGAGGCGTTGTTATCCTGCTGATAAACGATGTTGATACTGAGTGGACTTATCCCTCAGAGGCGGTTTTTTCTGTTTTCCCTGCCAGTAAGCTCAGGAAGTCGTAGCGTTTTTTCAAGTCTTTCTCCGCCGCCGCGTACAACTGTGCCGCCACCTCCGGCTCTTGGGTATTGAGTCGGCGGAAACGTTGCTCATTCAGCAGTGTGGTGGTCAGGTCACTGCTTGGTGGGCGGGAGTCCAATGCCAAGGCCGCTTTGCCTTCGTCAGTGCGGCGTGGGTCAAAGCGGTATAGCGGCCAGAAACCGGTGGCGGTTAATTGCTTCATCTGGTCATGGCTGTAGGCCAAATCATAACCATGCTCCTCACACGGACTGTAAGCGATAATCAGCGATGGGCCAGGATAAGCTTCCGCTTCTTGAATGGCTTTTACCGTCTGATTGAGCTGCGCTCCCAGCGAAATCTGGGCAACATAGACATGGCCATACATCATCATACTGACGCCTAAGTCTTTGCGCGCCTTACGTTTGCCATGCTCACCAAATTTAGTGACCGCCCCGAGCGGGGTCGCTTTAGATTGCTGACCGCCGGTGTTGGAGTAACACTGGGTATCGAGCACCAGCACATTGACGTTTTCTGTTAGGCTCAATACATGGTCAAGTCCACCAAAACCAATGTCATATGCCCAGCCATCGCCACCAATCAACCAGATGGATTTATCGACTAAATAATCCGCATCCGTTGCCAATTGTTGAGCATCATTGCCTGGGATGTCACGCAATAGCTGACGCAATTGAGAGACTTGCTCACGGCGTACTTCTGGCGTGGCATCCTGAAGAATTAACTGATCGACCAGCTCTTGTGGTAACTGTGGTGCCAGTTGGTTGATTAGGCGAGTTACCCGCTGACGATGCTGATCGACGGTGAGGCGGAAGCCCAGACCGAACTCGGCATTATCTTCGAACAGTGAGTTAGCCCATGCCGGACCACGGCCATCGGCGTTGGTGGTATAAGGCGTGGTAGGTAGATTGCCGCCATAGATTGATGAGCAACCGGTGGCGTTGGCAATTAACAGACGATCGCCATATAACTGGGTCAACAGCTTAATATACGGTGTTTCGCCACAACCCGAACAGGCTCCAGAGTATTCAAACAGCGGGGAAATCAATTGTGACGTACGGATATCAATACGTTCCATTTGGGTTTTATCGATTTCCGGCAATTTGAGGAAGAAGTCATAGTGTGTTTTTTCTTCCACCAGGTGCTCCAGCCGTGGTTGCATGTTGATGGCTTTGATTTCAGGATTCTGGCGATCTTTGGCCGGACAGACTTCATAGCACAGGTTACATCCGGTGCAATCTTCCGGCGCAACTTGTAACACATACTTCTGCCCACGCATATCACGGGCTTTGACATCGAGTGACTGCAAGCTGTCAGGTGCACCAGACATAGCCTCTGGCGGTACCACTTTGGCACGGATTGCTGAGTGTGGGCAGGCGGCAACGCAGTGGTTGCACTGGGTACAGAGGTCGGGCTGCCAGATAGGAATATTTTCTGCAATATTGCGTTTTTCCCACTGGGTCGTACCCACCGGCCAGGTTCCATCAGGCGGGAAGGCTGATACTGGCAGTGCGTCCCCCAAACCAGCCAACATGGTTGCGGTAACTGTTTTGACGAAATCAGGTGCTTGATCGGAGACGATCGGTGGCCGCATCGGGCTATTTTCATTAATCGGTTGTAGCGGGATTTCAATCAGTGCATCAAGGGTCGCATCCAGTGCCTGCCAGTTGCGCGTGACAATTTCTGGCCCTTTATTACTGTAGCTAAGATCAATTGCGGCCCGCAACTGCTGTTGCGCCATCGCAGTGGGTAAAATCTGTGTCAGATGGAAGAACGCCATCTGCATCACGGTATTAATACGAGCGCCCAGTTTGCATTCACGGGCAATTTTGGCTGCATTGATCACAAACAGCCGTGCATTGCGCTGGTGCAATACGGCCTGCACTTCTTGTGGTAGGCGAGACCACATTTCGTCTGCACTGAATGGGGTATTAATCAGGAAGATACCACCCGGTTTCAGCCGTTCGGCCATTTGGTAGATATCAATAAACTGCAACTGGTGGCAACCGACAAAATCGGCGTGGCTGACCAAATAGGCGGAATTGATCGGAGTTTCACTGACGCGCAAGTGCGAGACCGTCAGGCCACCCGCTTTTTTCGAGTCATAAACAAAATAACCCTGTGCATACAGTGAGGTACTGTTGCCGATTATCTTGATGTTGTTTTTAGTGGCAGAGACCGAACCATCACTGCCCAGGCCATAGAACAGCGCCTCCAGTGTGGCGCGTTGTTCTATCTTTTCGTCAGTCAATGGCAATGACAGACCAGTAACATCATCAAAAATCCCTACGGTGAAACGTGGACGAGGCAAATCCAATGTCAACTCTTTGAAAATGGCGAGAGCACAATCAGGGCCAAACTCCTTGGAAGACAAACCATAACGACCACCAATCACTTTCGGTAATGTGGCGCGTTCGCCACGGCTATAGGTTTCAGCCAATGCGGTCATCACATCAAGATAGAGTGGCTCGGCCAGTGCACCCGGTTCTTTGGTGCGATCCAACACGGCCACTTTTATTACTGATTGGGGTAAGACACTCAACAGCTGCGCCGCAGAGAAAGGGCGGAATAGACGCACTTTAAGCACGCCGACTTTTTCGCCGCGCGTCAACAAAGTATCGATCACTTCTTCGCAGGTGCCGATAGCGGAACCCATTAAGATAATGACACGCTCCGCCTGTGGGTGGCCGTAATATTCAAATGGTTTATATTCGCGCCCAGTGGCCTCGGCAAAAGCGGCCATGGCATCAGCAACATGCTGATAGGTGTTGTTATACCAAGGGTTGGTCGCTTCACGCGACTGGAAATAGGTATCAGGGTTGGCAGAGGTACCGCGCACAACCGGACTCTCCGGTGACAGCGCTCGGCTGCGGTGGCCATCTATCCCTTTTTGCGGCAATAATTGGCGTAGCGTGTCATCATCGAGTGGCACAATTTTATTGATTTCATGTGAGGTGCGGAAACCATCAAAGAAATGAATAAATGGAATGCGACTATTGAGCGTCGCTACCTGTGAAATCAGGGCGAAATCCTGCGCTTCTTGCACGCTGCTGGCGCACAGCATGGCACAACCGGTCTGGCGCACGGCCATAACATCGGAGTGATCACCAAAGATGGATAAGGCATGAGTCGCAATGGTTCGGGCTGCAACATGCAGTACGAAAGGGGTCAGTTCACCCGCTAACTTATACAACGTGGGGATCATCAACAGCAATCCCTGCGAAGAGGTAAAGGAGGTCGACAGCGCGCCAGTTTGTAGTGCGCCATGCACAGTGGCAATGGCGCCGCCTTCTGACTGCATTTCAACCACGCGGGGAACGTCTCCCCAAATATTGACTTTACCATCACCTGACCATGCATCAGCAAGCTCTGCCATGGTAGAACTGGGTGTAATAGGGTAGATAGCAATAACTTCGCTGGCGCGATAGGCCACAGAAGCTACTGCACTGTTACCGTCAGTAGTAATCATTAATTTATACCTTCACATTGCTTGTCACGCAGAGACCAAAGTAGTAATGGGTGCCTCTGACGGTTAACGAATTATTTGAACTAATACTGAAATTCTAGCAGAGTGCATTTTTGTCAGTTATCGAGTTTGTGTGGCTGGGGGGCTAAATGCTTTCAGTTAAAATGCAGAAAATAAGCCAGTAGCGCAGGCAAAGCTTATATAGATGTTATTCGGATAATAATTATTACAATTAGAAAACTATTTATTGCACTGCTCAGATATCGCTTGGTGAAGCAATACCTATGGGTGCTTTTGTAAAATAATTGTGAAGCTGAATTAGATTTAATGAACATTTAATATGGGACGGGCATAATGTTGACCCAATACTGAAATGAGAAAATGATGATGAGCGGTTTAATGTATTTAATGATGGCAATTGTTGCCGAAGTGGTGGCTACTACGATGCTGAAAGCATCTGATGGGTTTACCCGATTGGTACCCTCAATTGTGGTGGTTATTGGCTACGGCATTGCATTTTGGGGGCTTTCGCAGGTGGTTAAAACCATGCCATTAGGTATCGCTTATGCCATCTGGTCAGGGTTGGGTATTGTTTTGGTGTCGATCGCCGCTACCTTTATGTACCAACAAAAGCTTGATTGGGCAGCCATTGCCGGGATGACGCTAATCATTGCGGGGGTTATGGTGATTAATCTGCTGTCTAAGACACCCATGCATTAATCACGCCTGTAGGATACAGGCGGAACTCATCTATTAGCGCGTTATCGTGGTGGGGCGGGATAACACGCTAATGAGTGATGGTCGGTGTCACTGAAAGGTAGGACAACGTCCTTTTCAACTATTTAATGTCTAATTGATGTATGCCATCAATAGACAATAACGTCTCATAAAACTGATCGAGACTTTTTCTAGGTGACAAAGTCACTTCCATGGTCAGTTCACAATCGGTATCCTTCTCTTCACGTTTTTGTACCACTGACAGGTTAATTGGTCGCAGTCGCAGTTTTTGCAATGCGACCAGAATAAGTGGCACACTTTCGGGTAACAGTTTGATCGAGACATAATGGTGCTGGCCAAGCAGGCGATTACTCAATTGGCGGAAGATCTCCAGTACCACCAGTGTCATTAGCGTGCCATAGATGCCAATTTCATACAGGCCGCTACCAATCACCAGGCCGATAGCCGCTGTTACCCACATACCGGCTGCGGTTGTTAGGCCTTTAACCATCTGCTTTTGAATCATAATCGTCCCGGCTCCCAGGAACCCCATGCCGCTGACAACCTGTGCTGCGACTCGACTAGGGTCAAAACTGACGTGTTCCAGTGTCAGTAAGTCCTCGAAACCGTATTTTGAAACAATCATAAACATGGCACTGCCGATACCAACCAGGATATGAGTACGCAATCCTGCTTCTTTTGACCGCAATTGACGTTCAATACCTATTAACCCACCCAGCAATCCGGCAAGGGCTATTCGTAGCAGTAAATCAGTGATCATAGTTATTCCCGTTTTATCCAAATCGTAGGTAACTGATTCTCTATCTAATTAGTCTCGGTTTGGTTATTTCGCCAAATTTTTAACAGCAAACTACCTTGATAATTCGGCTATTCACCTTGTTACAGGTTAAGTTTAATTATCGAATTTGCGCTTATTTATGTTGTGTTTTAATTATAACAGATATTATATAAGCCAATTAGCGTAGACGAAATTGCATTAAACAATAGATTTATGCCTTTCTCATGCCGGAGCAGAAGAATGAAAGTATTATCAATGTTTGTGGGTGGCGCTGTGTTCTTTTTAGCCGCCTGTAGCAGCAATGACCCAACGGATACAGCTTTAAATAATGTTGATGCCTATGAACCCGTGCAACAAGCCACCAGCGCCAGTGTCCACCATAATATTAATATGGCCAATCCGGCGGCAGTCAATTGTGCCAATGCCGGTGGTGTATTAACCATTGCCAAACAACTCAATGGTGGCAGCGTAGGGATGTGTCAGTTACCCGATGGTAAACGTTGTGAAGAATGGGCGTTAATGCGCGGCGCTTGTCCGGCACGTTGATACCCGCCATCTTTCAAGTCTCAGGTGTATTGGCTACTTCTGTTTGCCGCCTGCCTGTGCTCGAAATCTATTGGGTATCCCATGCTGCCGCTTGTTATAACGTATAAATAATCAGGCGGTAATAATATTCGGGCAGGGTTCACCCTTTTTCAACTGGGCAATATTCTGCATTGTGGTGGCCGAAATACTGGTCAGCGCCTCTTCGGTCAGAAACGCCTGATGCCCGGTAAATAACACGTTATGACAAGAAGATAAACGGCGGAAAACATCATCCTGAATCACATCGTTGGATTTGTCTTCAAAGAACAGGTCACGTTCATTTTCATACACATCCATGCCGAGCGAACCTATTTTTTGCTGTTTTAGGGCATCAATGGCTGCGGTAGAGTCAATCAGACCACCTCTACTGGTGTTGATGATCATTACACCGTTTTTCATTTGATCAAATGATTGTTTATTAAGCAGATGATGGTTTTCCGGTGTCATCGGGCAATGCAAGGAAATAACATCAGATTCAGCATATAGCGTTTTGAGATCGACATATTCAGCACCCAGTTCCAGAGCTTGCGCACTTGGATAGGGGTCAAAAGCGAGCAGACGCATACCAAAACCCTTCAGAATGCGCATGGTTGCCACACCAATTTTACCGGTACCGATAATCCCGGCAGTGCGGTTATGCATATTGAAGCCGATCAGTCCTTCCAGCGAGAAGTTGGCATCACGGGTGCGCTGATAAGCACGATGAATTCGGCGGTTAAGGCTCATCATCATACCCACAGCATGTTCAGCGACCGCCTCAGGTGAATAGGCAGGGACACGAACTACCTGAATTCCCAGTTCTTTCGCGGCTTCCAGATCCACATTATTGAAACCAGCGCAACGCAACGCTAGAATCTCGACACCGACACTTTTCAGTTCTTCCAATGTCGCACGACAACCATCATCGTTGACGAAAAGACAGACCGCATCACAGCCAGCAGCCATTTTTGCTGTTTTTGGCGTTAACAGAAAATCGAAAAACTCTAATTCAAAGCCAAAATCTTTGTTGACCAATTCGAGGTATTTACGGTCATACTGTTTAGTACTGTAAACGGCTAATTTCATCGCGATATCTCCGCTAAAATATTGTGATCAATCTAACAGATTTGAATAAATCATACAATTTGCCACAATAATAAGTTAAATAGAGCACTTGTAACTTTTTCATGCCAAAGAGATAAGGTTTTTATTCCAACTTTCAATGGCAACAGTTTTGTCTGAGTTGCAAGGGTAGCGTTATCTATTATTGTATCTTGCAGTGATTTGATTAAAGCACACCGTAAGTCTGGTTGGGGATAAAACAAGGCGAGTCATGGCTAAATGCGCAAAAATAGTGGGTTGGTTGTTATTAATCAGCGCAATTTCTCTGATGGCATTATGGAAAACCCTGCCACAGTGGTTACCCAAAGTGGCACATTATTGGTTACCCGTGGGGAGTCAGATAACGCTGGCTACGCCACCGGTATGGCGTGACGGCGCACTGCGTATCAAGCAATTGCGCTATTCGATACAAGACTGCACCCTCGCAAATATGAATCAATTGAGTGTCGGCTACCATCAGGGGCGCTGGCAACTTGCGGCCGGTAATGTTGCGTTGGATACTGCTTGTTTGAGTAAATTACCGACTAATGGCGACAGCGCACCACTGAATTTAGCTTACTGGCAACAGCAGTTATCGGTATTGGATCTGGATATCAGCAATTTGCAGATTACGCCCTGGCAGCAATATGCCGGTAAACTGACCCTCACCTCGCCCGATAAGCTTAAATTGATTCAAGAGTTACGTTATCAGGGGCCGCAACTGAGCTTTGCCGCGACCCTTGATCAGGATCAACAACTGAGTTTGCATCAATTCTCTATTGCGGTTCCTGGTACCCCGCAGCCTTTCGAACTCAGTGGAAAAATAAAGATTCCTTTGTCACTGGATGATTGGCCGGAACAGGGTGAATTACAGGGGATGCTAACCACCGGTTATCTGTCTAAACCACTGCTTCTAAACTTGAGCTGGCAACAGCAGCAAGGTGTGCTGACGCTCACTGAGCGTGGCGATGATGTGCCGCTCGCACGGTTGCCATGGCGTGTTGCGGTAAACCAAATTCAGCTAGTTAACGGACAGTGGCAATGGCCATACGCGCAGCAACCATTAAGTGGCGGTATTAACCTGACGTTACATGACTGGGACCAAGGGTTGGATCAGACCTCAGTTGACGCGCGAATTAATGTGATTACCTCTGGGCAGAGTGGTAAGGGTAATGCCGTATTGACCCTCGGGCCGGGTAATCTGAGCATGATAAACAGCGATTTAAAATTCCAACTCAGTGGTCAGGCTAATCTGGAGAAAATGGTGCTTAATGCCACCATTCCAGGGCTGCTCAGTGGTTCGGTGTTGAACCCAACGTGGGTGCTGCACCCGGGGGCGTTACTGCGCGCGCATGGCAATGTGACGCCTGAATTGCGGATAAGAGATGCTCGCTGGCCATTGGCTGGTGTCAAGGTCACGGCTGCCGGGGTTAGCGGGCGTCTACAAGCCATCGTTGATGCACAAGACAGCTATTGGGGTAATTTCAACCTGCATTTGGATGGTCAGGCGCAAGAGTTTTGGCCGGATAAAGGTTATTGGCAGTGGCGTTACTGGGGCAATGGTCACCTGCCGCCACTGGCTGCTCGCTGGGATATGGCGGGCAAGGGGAGTTGGCGCGATACATTAATCACCGTTGACCAGCTCTCGACCGGTTTTGATCGGTTGCAATATGGCCTGGTTAAGGTTGAGGCGCCAAGACTGACATTGGTGAAACCACTCACCTGGCAGCGCGATAACCATCACCCAGCCTTTATTGCCGGTTTTGCGTTAGGGGCGAAAAAAGTGTCGTTCAGCGACGGGGGCGGTTATCTACCTCCCGCTGAATTATCTTTGCAACTCAATGGTCGGGAACCAAACAGCTTTCTGTGGCAGGGGCAATTGCAGGCGCAGCCTATCGGGCCGATCCCACTGCGCGGCCGCTGGGATGGCGAGCGGTTACGGGGTGAGGGCTGGTGGCCGAAACAATCGTTAACCGTATTCCAGCCGCTTATCGCATCCGAGTTAGGCATCAAACTGCGTGATGGAGAGCTGTATGCTCAGGCGGCCTTTTCGGCAGCCCGAGAACAAGGCTTTACCGCCGGTGGTCACTGGGTGGTGAAGAATGGCGGGATGTGGCTGAAAGACGGAGAAATGAGCGGGTTAGATTTTGTCATGTCGTATCGCTTGCAGAATCACCACTGGCAGTTGGGCGCGAAAGACCCGGTGATGTTGCGTATCGCCTCAATAAGCAACTTGTTTGAAATGCAGAATATAACTGCTGATTTACAAGGTACTTATCCCTATTCTGATGATGCACCGTTAACTTTGAGTAACGTCGGTATGGACATTCTTAACGGCCATCTGAGTTTGTCCGCGTTACGCTTACCGCAACACGACGCCGCCGTGCTGAAATTAACCGCCATTGACTTGAGTGAGCTATTTACCGTGCTACAACCGAAACAGTTTGCGATGTCGGGGAAGGTCAACGGGGAATTGCCTCTTTATCTCAATAACCCACAGTGGTTGGTGCGTAATGGTTGGATTGCTAACGATGGCAGGGTGACATTGCGCCTCGATCAAGATCTGGCCAATTCAATCGGTGATAGTAACTTTGTCGCCGGTGCTGCGATTGATTGGTTACGCTATATGGAGATTTATCAATCTTATGCCAAAGTGGATCTGGATAATTTGGGGCAATTGACATTACGCTCGAAGATTCATGGTGTGAATACGCAAAAAAACTCAAAGCGTGAGATAGTATTGAATTATCAGCATCAGGAAAATGTGTTCCAACTCTGGCGTAGCCTGCGTTTTGGTGACAATTTACAAGAGTGGCTACAACAGACGCTTTCTTTACAACCAACAGTGATACCGGCGAGGACGAAGGAATGAAGATCTTGACAGGGGAACATGTGGCAATAGCTTTGGGTGTTTTGATGCTCAGTGGCTGTTTACGCCTTGAGGTAGCGACACCGGAAAAACCGATCACTATCAATATGAACGTCAAGATTGAGCATGAAATCCAGATAAAAGTTGATAAAGATGTGGAAAACTTGCTTAAAAATCAATCCAATCTATTTTAAGGAGCCACGATGAAAAAGCAAAATTCAGGCTGGATTGGTGGCAGGCTAAGGCTGATTCGAGTGATGTTGGGGTGGACGATATTGAGTGGCAGTTTGCTGTTCAGCGCCATGGCTTTCGCCCTGACCGTGGAACAGGCAAAGCAGCAAGGGCGGGTTGGCGAAACCCTAAGTGGTTATTTGGCTCCGGTCAAAAAAGATCCTGAGACACTGGCGTTGGTAGAGCAAATCAATATTGCCAGAACAGAGAAATATCAGGAAGTGGCGCAGAAAAACCATATTTCAACTGAAGATGTTGCCAAGCTGGCAGGGCAAAAGTTAGTTAACCGTGCGGCTGCCGGTGAATATGTGCGCGGTATTAATGGCCAGTGGATGCAGCGCTAATTGTTGCGATGATGGTATCAATGACGCTATGGAAAACGCCCGTCTCAGCACGGGCGTTTTTTATGTCTAAACTTCGGGTTGCTGAAATATTGATTTCGACGGTATTGGCCTTAGCTTAAAAAATAACCCGCTAGCGCTCAGGGTGTAAACTGGCCGTAGCAGGATGCCCAGCGAGGCTATCGAGTGATTCTTTGCGATAATAGGTATCTGCATGCCCTGGTTGCTCAACTTTAACAATCAGGGTCAGCACAGCAGCAATCAGATACAGCGCAGTATAAACCCACACCACGCCAACAATATCGAAGAAAGGTAACACCAGCGAGGCAATCGCCGGGGCAACAAAGTTACTCAGACCCGCAGACAAGTTATAAATCGAGATGGCTGCACCTTTGTGTTCCGGTTCCAATACCGGGAATACTGCGGTCATCGGAACGAAAGCGGCTACGGTTATCCCCAACATTACTGCCGGGATCAGGGCCGCCCAGAAATTATGGCCGAAATGAACCGGAATATAGTAGAACGCCAGACTAGAAAGGGCACAACCGATACAGCCAAACCAACGCACCTGCCGCATCCAACCAATTTTTTCGCCCAAGATCCCCCACATAATATTGGTGAAAATTGTCACGAAGAAGAACACCGCCCAGATTTGCAGCCATTCAGACATGGTAAAACCAAGTCGGCCAACGAACAGGAGCGGCATAATAACGGCAAAACCAAATAATGACAGGGTGTTGATGATGCGGATTAAACAGGATAAGAAGATGTTTTTATTGGTAAACAGAATAGTGACGGCCCGTGACAACTCTTTGATTTTTTCTTTATTTGAGAGTGATGCTTTAGGGCTGGCAGTGCCAACATTGCGCAGTAATATCAACGCCATCATACCGCCGGCCATGACCCAGACAATGGCAAACCACAACGTACCGGTTTCACCAATCACCGGAATGGTGAAACTGGGCAAATAGCTCCCTATGACACCGATACCGACGGAATACATCGCCCAAAACCAACCCATGGCAGAAGAGAGTTGCTGTTTAGGGACATTTTGAACAATTAACATAACAAATGAATAGATAAATAACGGATAGGCCAACCCACGAATACCATAGAACAGCAACATTAGTGGATAACTTTTAATGCCTAAACCGAATACCATAAATAAGCAGTGCATGACCACCCACAGCACAAAACCAATCCGCATGGCGCGTTGTGGCGTGATGATCTCTGCAACCACACCAGAGCTCCAGGCGGCAATGGCAGCAGCTAAGCCATAGAGTGTAAACACAAAGGCTGATTGTGCCGGAGAAAAGCCCATATCAGTAATATGTTTGGATAAGAAGGCCATTTCAAATCCATCGCCGCTCATAAAAATGGCAATGGCAATGTAACCCCAGAACAAATTCATTGGCAAACCAAACCAGTGGGTAGGTTTTTTTTGCATAGTAAGTTCCTCTGGCGCTTGAGCGCCGGCTGGTTGAGTTGCTGGTAGGAGCAACGGTTATAGGGACAGAGAAAAGGGCGATAGGCTCGCCCGGGCTTGTTATATCTTTATTTTTTAGATGGTTATTGCGGCTGTTGTTGGCGTAACTGCCGCTGCTGTTGATAGAGCAGTCGATAGCGTTCAAGGCGCGCAAACAAGGCATCTTGCCGGTTAACATCGGGGATGAAGCGTTGGTCGATTTGTGGTTTGCTGCACACCTCCTGCTCATCACCGCCGCTGGCAAGCCACCCTAAACGTGCGGCACCTAAAGCCCCACCAGCCTCCCCACCGCTGTGGGTGACAATTGGCAGGTTAAGGGTGTCAGCCATCAATTGCCCCCACCACACACTGCGTGCACCACCACCAATCAACGATGATTGGCTCAGTTGGGTACCGGCCTGCTGTAACACCGCCAGGCCATCAGCAATACCGAAAGTCACCCCCTCCAGCACGGCATATCCCAGCGCCGCACGGTCTGTCGCATGAGTCATGCCATGAAACGCACCGGTTGCCAGCGGATCGTTATGGGGGGTGCGTTCGCCTGAAAGGTAAGGCAGGAAAATTGGTGCCAGCCGCTGCTTTGAGCGACTGAGTTGCGCAACCTCGGATAGAAGGGTGGTTTCATTGGTTCCCAGCAATTGGCACAACCAGCGCAGGGCGCTGGCTGCGGTCAGCATGACACTCATCTGATGCCAGCGATGCGGCAAAGCATGGCAAAAGGCATGAACGGCAGATTGTGGATTGGGCCGGTAGCAATCATTAACGGCAAACAATACACCGGACGTGCCCAGAGAGATGAAGCCATCACCAGGATTGATGGCACCAATCCCAACAGCACTGGCTGCGTTATCGCCACCACCGCCAGCAATAATCACTTTATCGGCTAAGCCCCACTCGCGCGCAATATCTGTTTTCAGGTAACCACTGGGTTCATTACCTTCAATCAAGCGCGGCATCATATCGCGGGATAATCCGCAGGCAGCCAGGAGAGAGTCCGACCAGTCGCGCCTGGCGACATCCAACCATAACGTTCCGGCGGCATCAGACATATCACTGACCTTATCGCCACTCATCATCCAGCGCAGATAATCTTTAGGTAGCAGTACCGTCGCCAGTTGTGCGAACACCTCCGGCTCATGGCGAGCAACCCACAGCAGTTTCGGTGCAGTAAAGCCTGGCATCGCCAGATTTCCGGCAATCTGATGCAACTGTGGGGCATTGCGGGTCAACTCATCACACTCTTCGGCACAGCGCGCATCATTCCACAAAATAGCCGGTCGCAAGATACGATCCTCGCGGCTCAACAGCACCGCGCCATGCATTTGACCCGAAAGACCAATCGCGAGGATCTCACCCCAGCGCTGGGGTATTTTATGGCGCAGGCGGCCAATAACCCGTTGTGTCGCCTGCCACCAGTCAGTGGGATTTTGCTCCGACCATAAAGGATGCGGGCGCTGCACGGTCAAGGGTTCGCCTTCACTGGCCAGAATCTGGCCCCGGTCATCAATCACCACGGCTTTAATTTCTGACGTCCCTAAATCAAGTCCAAGATACATAGCAATTCCTTGTCGATGATTAACGGTTAGCAACGAGCCAGGTATTTACCCGGTCAATCGATTGGCGCAGCAGCTGTTCAAACTGGTTGTCACTGGCTAGTGGCCCAAATAGCTTGCTGTCGCGAGCGAACAGACCTACCGGGTCAGTTGATTGGAACATGGCATGGACGGCCGCGGCGTCCAGTATTCCGTCCTGGTATTCATACGGCAGGATGCCCTGATGCCAACTTTCCATAAATACGAAGAATAATGCGGGTAGTATCGCGGTTGCTGCTGGGGTATCACCTCGTTGGTAGCACTCCATCAATGTGGGTGTAATAAATCCGGGAATTTTGGAAAAGCCATCTGCCGCCACCCGTTGGTTGGTGTCACGAATATACGGATTACTGAAACGGTCCAGCACCACATCACGGTAATTGGCAAGATCCAGTGGGCTTGGCGACAGTGATGGGATGACATCCTGAGTCACATAGTCATAGGCCATCTGGCGAATAGCGTCAGTCTGGGTACTTTCATGAATGTAACTTTGCCCAAGCAAGGTGCCAGCCCAGGCAATACAACTGTGACTGGCATTGAGGATGCGGATTTTTGCCTCTTCATACGGCAGAACTGATTCCACCATCTCTACACCCACATTCTCCAATGCTGGGCGTCCGGCAATAAAATCGTCCTCAATAACCCACTGGATGAATGATTCCCCCATAACCGGTGCCAGATCAGCGAAACCGGTTTGTTCCAGCACCCGTGGTGCGATGTCATCAGCGGGGCGCGGGGTAATGCGGTCAACCATGGTATTGGGACTACGGGTTTGACTTGTCACCCAACTGAGCAAGCTTTGCTGGTCGCGAAGTGCGAGGAACTCAAGCAGGCAATGGCGGAAACGCTCACCGTTATGACGCAAATTATCGCAGTTCAGCAAGGTCACTGGCCCGCTCTGCATCTGTTGGCGTTGCAGCAAGATACGGCTGATAGCACCGTATATTGTGCGGCAATCACCTTTGAGGTCAGCCTGGATATCCGCATTATCCTGTTGCAGGTTAAATTGGTTATCCAGGTAGTAACCGCCCTCGGTCACGGTAAAGGAGATAACGCGCGTTTCTGGCAGACTACCTTGTGCTACCAATTGGCTCAGTTCTTTATCCCAAGGGATAATTTTGCGGATTGATGTGATTTTTTCATATTGACGCTCCCCCCCTGGTGTCACGGTTTCCAAGGTGTATTCGCCGTTTTGGGCTTGTAATGCATTGAGCAACGGGGTCGCGTCATCCCGAATATTAGCCAGAGCAATAGACCAACGATTATCGCCTATGGCCCGTAACCGGTGTAGATACCAGGCTTGGTGAGCACGGTGGAAGGAGCCTGCACCAATGTGCAACCACACTGCATGGGTGGTATTCAGAAAACTGTTCATAAATTATCTCCACAATCACGGTAAGTGTTGGCGTTATAATTTGAGCATAAGCTCTAATGTAGGGCATTTGCTCTAATGGCGTTAGGGTAATGTAACTTTTGCCCGAAAGGTGGGCTTTGGCTCACATAACCGTAAGTAGAGATAAAAATCTGTCAAATAGAGGCGTAAGATGATGACCATTGTGGTTTCACCCCCTATCTCTATTTCAAATAATATTGCGCAGATAACTCATGCAGAAGAGTGATAAGAAGCTGGATCAAGCGGCCAGAGCGGCCTGGATGTATTACGTTGCCGGGCAGACGCAACATGAAATTGCTGATGCCCTGGGGGTTTCGCGTCAGGTGGCCCAGCGGCTGGTGGCGTGTGCTATTGATAACGGGCTGGTCAGTGTCAGCATTGCTCACCCGGTTGGCCGCTGTATGGCGCTGGCCGAACAGGTGCAAAAGCAGTATGGCTTGCATCAGTGTCAGGTGGTCCCCAGCTTGGGGATGGACAGCTCGGGTATCCAACGAGCCATTGCTGTGGTGGGGGCTGAAGTGATGTCGCAATTTCTGCGTCAAGAACAGCCACTGGTCATTGGTGTCGGCTCTGGTCGCAGTTTGAAAGCCGCCATTGATGAGTTACCTGATTTCGAACGTCCTCAGCACAGTTGTGTCTCACTTATCGGCGCTATTGCTGCTGATGGTTCCTGTACACGCTATGATGTCCCGCTGTGGATGGCCGAGAAAACACAAGGACGCTACTTTATTTTGCCCGCGCCTTTGTTTGCTGACAGCGCGGCGGATCGTGACCTGTGGTGTAATCACCGGATTTACCGCACTGTCACTGAGAAAGCAGCTCAGGCTGATGTTACGTTTATCGGTATTGGCTCAATGGGGTATCATTGTCCATTGCATAAAGATGGCTTTATTTCTGCACAAGATGTCGATGTGCTCATGGCCGCGAATGTTGTGGCAGAAATGCTGGGTAATTTCATTGATATCGATGGTCAGCGCGTCGCCTATGAATTGGATCAGCGTTTAACCAGTGCCAGCTTACGTATTCAGCCAGAAAAACCGGTGATTGCTATCGCAGGTGGTAAGGAGAAACATCAGGCTATTAAAGCGGCGCTCAGGGGGCATTGGGTGAATGGTTTGGTTACGGATGAAGAGAGTGCGATGGCGTTACTGGCATAATCACAGAGAAAAAAGCGCGCCGAAAGGCGCGCAATTAACCAATGACACTACTGGGTAACACGAGGGTAATACAAGGTCATTTTCAGTCGCGCATTGACGGAGACACCCACTTCTGCGCGAAAGTTATCAATTAAGCACTGACAACCTGAGCCAGTAACTGTTTGGCATCAGCTTGTGCTTTGGTCGCCACTTCAGGACCATAAGCAATGCCTTCTGCAAACACAAATTCAACATCGGTAATGCCGATAAAGCCCAGGAACAGACGCAGGTAAGGCACCACCAGATCAGTTGGGGTGTCTTTATGAATGCCCCCACGGCTGGTCAGAATAATGGCACGTTTACCGGTTACCAAACCTTCTGGACCTTTTTCTGTGTAGCGGAAAGTCACGCCAGCACGTGCAATCAGGTCAAAATAGTTTTTCAACTGCGTCGGGATATTGAAGTTGTACATTGGTGCTGCCATAACTATCACGTCATTGGCTTGCAGTTCCGCAATCAGCTCATCAGACAGTGCCAAAGCCTCTTGTTGGCGCGGTGTTAGCGCGGCATCTGAAGGGCGCAGAGCACCCACCAGTTCACCATCTAACACCGGAACCGGTTGAGCGGCCAAGTCACGTACGGTGATTTCGTCGTCAGCATGGGCTGCTTGCCATTGTTCGACAAAAAAGTCAGCTAATTGGTTGGACTGTGAATAAGTTGCCAGAATGCTTGATTTCAGGACCAGTACTTTGCTCATCGTAATTCCTTAACAGGTAACAGAGACTTAGGCGGTTCGCCCTTTCAATGAGATACACTTTATTAATATTTTTCTATTAGTGATAGCGCAATATTTTGCGTTCTTTGTTCGATTTAATTGAACGATGATAATCAGATAGGAAATCTCCGCCGGGTTACAGCGTAATCCGAGGCTGTGTTACCATATCAGGTAAGGGTTTATCTAATAAAAGCTATGGGTCACTCATCTATTTGGCGTCGAAAATGGGGGTATTGGCAGGTTAAAAATTGATACCGATTAATAAAAAATATCTGCCAATCAAACTCATAGCATAAAATCATTGGGCTGATACCGTAGGTTGCAGCCGCATCGTAACAAGGAACACAGAACGTGAAATCTTCGCTCGCAGCATTATCCACCCAACTCGGTGAGTTGATGCTCCGTGACCAACAACGCCTGCGGCGTCGGCTGCAAGGCGCACGAAAAATTAATAATCCACAGGCCGTAGAGGCGATTACCCTCGAGCTTGAGGCTGATATAGCAACCGCCATGCAGCGGGTTATTCGTCGTCGAGCTGCTTGTCCGGCGATAACTTATCCTGAAAACTTGCCGGTCAGCCAGAAAAAGCAAGATATCTACCATGCTATTCGTGACCATCAGGTGGTGATCGTCGCCGGTGAAACCGGTTCCGGTAAAACCACCCAGTTGCCGAAAATTTGCCTGGAATTGGGGCGGGGCGTGCAAGGGGTGATCGGCCATACTCAACCACGTCGTCTGGCTGCGCGCACCGTCGCAAACCGTATTGCGGATGAACTGGATACCTCCCTTGGCGGTTGTGTCGGTTATAAAGTGCGTTTTAACGATCAAGTGGGTGAAAACACGCTGGTTAAGTTGATGACCGACGGGATTTTGTTGGCTGAAATTCAGCAAGATCGTCTGTTGATGCAATATGATACGTTGATTATCGATGAAGCCCATGAACGTAGCCTGAACATTGATTTCATCTTGGGCTATTTGCGTGAATTATTACCCAAACGCCCAGATCTAAAAGTAATTATCACTTCGGCGACCATTGATCCGCAGCGTTTCTCCCAGCATTTCAATAATGCCCCTATTATCGAGGTTTCTGGCCGCACCTATCCGGTCGAAGTACGTTATCGCCCCATTGTGGATGATGCCGATGATGTTGAACGTGACCAACTACAGGCTATTTTTGATGCGGTTGATGAGTTAGGCCATGAAAGTCCCGGCGATATTCTGATCTTTATGAGTGGTGAGCGTGAGATTCGTGATACCGCTGATGCATTGATGAAGCAAAATCTGCCCCATACGGAAGTACTACCACTCTATGCCCGCTTATCAAACAGTGAGCAGAATCGGGTGTTCCAGTCGCATCATGGGCGGCGAATTGTATTGGCGACCAACGTGGCTGAAACCTCGCTCACCGTACCTGGGATTAAGTACGTGATTGACCCCGGTACAGCTCGCATCAGCCGTTATAGCTTCCGTACTAAGGTGCAGCGGTTGCCTATCGAGCCGGTGTCTCAGGCGTCAGCTAATCAGCGTAAAGGCCGCTGTGGCCGTGTGTCAGACGGTATCTGTATCCGTCTTTATTCTGAGCAGGACTTCCTCTCTCGCCCAGAGTTTACCGACCCGGAAATTCTACGAACCAACCTGGCCTCCGTCATTTTGCAAATGACGTCACTCGGTCTGGGTGATATTGCGGCATTCCCGTTTGTGGAAGCCCCCGATAAACGCAATATCCAAGATGGTGTTCGGTTACTGGAAGAGCTGGGTGCGATACAAACCGCTGATAATGGTCATCAACAACTGACCCCGCTGGGGCGACAATTAGCGCAATTGCCCGTCGACCCTCGTCTGGCACGGATGGTGCTGGAAGCACAGAAAAGTGGCAGTGTCCGTGAACTGATGATCATTACCTCGGCGTTGTCGATTCAGGACCCGCGTGAACGGCCAATGGATAAGCAGCAGGCTTCTGATGAAAAACATCGTCGCTTTGCGGATAAGGATTCTGATTTCCTGGCGTTTGTTAACTTATGGGATTACCTGAAAGAGCAGCAAAAAGAGTTGTCATCAGCGCAGTTCCGTAAACTGTGCCGTAGTGACTTTCTCAACTATCTGCGGGTGCGCGAATGGCAGGATATCTACACGCAACTGCGCCAGGTGGTGAAAGAACTGGGTATTCCGGTGAATAGTGTTGCAGCCGACTACCGTAGCGTGCATACCGCGATATTGACCGGTTTGTTATCTCATATCGGCCAAAAAGATGTTGAAAAGCAAGAGTATACCGGTGCTCGTAACGCAAGGTTTGCTATCTTCCCCGGTTCCGGTTTATTTAAAAAACCGCCGAAATGGAGCATGGTGGCTGAGCTGGTCGAAACCAGTCGCTTATGGGGCCGCATTGCTGCCCGCATCGAGCCGGAATGGATCGAACCTTTGGCGCAGCATTTGGTGAAACATCATTATAGTGATCCGCATTGGGAGAAAGCACAGGGTGCGGTGATGGCCAGTGAGAAAGTCACCCTATTCGGTTTACCCATAGTTGCTGAGCGCAAAATCAATTATGGCCTGATTGACCCACCGCTATGCCGTGAGTTGTTTATTCGTCATGGCTTGGTGGAGGGGGATTGGCAAACGCGTCACGCTTTTTTCCGCGCCAATCTCAAACTATTGGCTGAAGTTGAAGAGTTGGAACACAAATCACGTCGGCGCGATATTCTGGTGGATGATGAGACACTGTTTAACTTCTATGACCAGCGAATTGGTCGCGAGGTTATTTCAGCCCGTCATTTTGATAGCTGGTGGAAGAAAACCAGCCAGACACAGCCAGAGTTATTGAACTTTGAAAAAACCATGCTTATCAAAGATGGCGCGAACAAAGTTAACCCGCTCGACTATCCCAATTTTTGGTATCAGGGGTCGCTTAAGTTACGGCTTTCCTACCAATTTGAACCCGGTACTGACGCTGATGGGGTAACCGTACATATTCCGTTGCCCATCCTTAATCAGATCCAAGAGCAGGGTTTTGATTGGCAGATACCGGGGATTCGGCGTGAATTAGTGATTGCACTGATCAAGTCTTTGCCTAAACCGGTGCGGCGCAATTTTGTCCCCGCGCCCAATTATGCTGAGGCGTTTCTGGCCCGCGTTACCCCGATGGAGGTGGGGCTGCTCGATGCATTAGAGCGTGAACTGCGGCGCATGACTGGTGTGACAGTGTCACGTGATAGTTGGCAATGGGACCAAGTTCCAGATCATCTTAAAATAACCTTCCGTGTGCTCGATGATAAAAATCGTATTTTGCGTGAAGGTAAAGACCTTGCTGCCTTGAAGCTACAGTTACAAGAGAAAGTGCAGGAAACATTGTCCGCCGTTGCCGACGATGGTATTGAACAAACTGACTTACATATCTGGAGTTTCGGTGATCTACCGCTGTGCTATGAGCAGCGTCGTGGTGGCTATGAAGTCAAGGCATACCCGGCACTGGTGGATGAAAAAGACAGTGTCGCTATTCGCTTGTTTGATACAGAATCTCAGCAACAACAAGCTATGTGGCAGGGGACAAGACGTTTACTATTATTGAATATCCCATCCCCTATAAAGTATTTACATGAGAAATTGCCGAACAAATCCAAGCTCGGGCTCTATTTTAATCCTTATGGCAAAGTGTTGGACCTGATTGATGACTGCATTGCTTGTGGTGTGGATAAGTTAGTTGCGCAGCATGGTGGCCCCGCATGGCAAGAGGCGGAGTTCGCTCGACTACAGGAAAAGGTTCGTGCTGAGCTGAATGACACGGTGGTTGAGATTGCCAAGCAAGTTGAACAAATTCTGACGACGGTATTCAGTATTAATAAGCGACTGAAAGGCCGGATAGATATCTCAATGGCATTGGCTCTCTCTGATATCAAAGCCCAGCTAGGGGGGCTTATTTATCGTGGTTTCGTGACCAATAATGGTTGGAAACGTCTGCCGGATACACTGCGTTATCTGCAAGCAATTGAGCGCCGATTGGAAAAGCTGGCTATGGACCCTCATCGTGATCGTGCCCAAATGCTACGCGTAGAACATGTGCAACAGATGTGGCAGCAATGGCTGCATAAATTGCCGCCAAAACGCCAGCAAGATGAAGATGTTAAAGAAGTTCGCTGGATGATTGAAGAACTGCGTGTGAGCTTATTTGCCCAGCAATTGGGGACAGCTTACCCTATTTCTGACAAGCGTATTCTACAAACTATCGAACAGCTTTCTGCCTGATTAGCGATTAATATCACTCCGCGTTCTAAGTATCATTGATTTAGACGCGGAGTCTCTTACTGACTAAATTCCTTCCTAATATACCGCTATAAAATTCACTATCTTTATGATTCGTCTATTTTTATCTGCATGTCAACTATGTAATAGATGAAACTTGCTGATGTTGATGCGAAGCCTCTCGAGAATTGTAAATTAACTGGGCTGCATGGCCGCGGCATTATTGCCTCCTATCTTGAACTCCCGCTATATGGGTACTGATAAATCAGACCATTGGGTTAAAGTTTGTCTGATTTAGGGTCACCATATTTGATTACCTATGGTGAGTTTGATAGAGTTTTTCCAGTGCAGGGATTGCTTATGTATCAAATTAGTTTGTTGAGGTTGGCACAGCGCGAGTTGTTTAAATTACCTGTAGGCATTCAGGCGGCTCTGATTAAAGCTATGGATGAGTTAGAGGCTTATGGTCATGAGTTGCGGGAGCCAGAGGTGCGGGATATTGGGCGCGGGCTAAAGGAATTGCGGGTTAGTGCTAGAGAGGGGGGCGGGCGTGGTTTTTTCTTTTACCACCTGGGTTGGCAGGTTTACATCATTCATATCTTACAAAAGAAGACGCAAAAGACCCCAAGGCGAACACTGATGTTGGCTTATCAGCGGATGAAGGAAATCAAACGGAGATTGCAACCATGAAAAAACAAGATGACTTTGACATTATTTCTTTTGCTGAGGTTAAAACAGATGCTTTAAATCATCCTCAGGTCAAAGAAGCTTACACAGACTTGCAGATTCGCGACGCCATGATGACTGAGCTGAAAGCTGCCCGTCAGCAATGTAATTTAACACAAGAGGAAGTGGCGCAACGAGCAGGGCTGAAAAAACAAAATATCAGCCGTATGGAGAAAGGTATCATTTCTCCCAACCTCACCACGTTGAGCCGTTACGCAGCAGCATTAGGTGGGACTTTTGTTTTCAAATTCAACCAAAAGCCCCATTGTGTCAGTAAGAAATAGGGGATATCCCTCACTCTGTGTATCACTGAATAAAGTGGTCACTTTGCTGCATTTTTAGCGAGCGTTTTTAACCGTTCTCTAATCGCCGTTACCGCTAGGGCGCGGTTATCCGCAAGATAGCGGTCTTTGGCGGCCGGTGCAGAACTTTGAATCGCAATTAAAGACCACGCGTCGCCATTTTTTAGTAATAGTGGGGAACCACTGTCACCTGGCAAGGTATCGCATTGGTGTGAAAGTACGCCCTGTTGTGCCCACCCGGTAACCAGACAGTCTTCATGGCTGTATAAAGTTTCAAGATGATCAAGGGGATAACCCGCTTGAGTTATTTTACGATTAACCAATTTAAGCGCTTGTGTCAGCTCACTTGAGGTTCCATCCCAAAGCGGTAACGGCTTAATCGGGATAGGCTTTGTGTTAGTTAACCGAATAAGTGCAAAATCATAAGCGGCGGCGGCGGGTGGAACTATCCAACCATCGCCATCAGGTTTAAGTTTTTTACCTAATTTGGCATCAACCAGCGTTTCCAGTCGGGTAATCTGGTACTTCCAATGACCATCATGAGAAATAAAACGTAAGGCAACAGCGCGATCAATTTTCCCCGGTGGGGTAAGAACGCAATGGCCTGCGGTGAGCGCCAGACGAGGGGAGATTAACGTTGCTGTGCAAAGGTTGCCACTGGTTGTTTCAACTTGCCCAATGGCTTGCCACGGCCACTCCGTACTATTTGTTATCGCTGTACGGTCATCTTTCCCGAAGAACAACGTGGTTTGATCCGCAATGCTGCTTTCATCATTCGGCTTGTCAGTGGGGGGAAGGGCTAAAGCCATAGAGATGGAAAGTGGCAACAGACTCAATAGTAATAATGAAGATAAACGCATAAATAATTAGCCTTGCCTTTATTTACTGACCAAAGGTTATCCATTAACACACCTGAGACCTGCTGATTAGACGACCAATCACGGCTCTACTAGCGCTAACTATAGACATAATAAGTTGTGTCATATGTTGTCAGTAATTGATTTTTCGATAATTTTAGAGCGCTATCGGCTGTTGGTACTATAAATAAAAGAATAATGTGATCAGACCGCAAATAACTAATATGGCTAAAGTGATTTCAAATAAATAATGGCGCAGCATTATCAGCACTCCTAATAAAAAACACCCGGTAAACCGGGTGTCGAGTGAATCGCTGTTGCAGGTCAATCGTGAGAGCCTGTTGTAGCTTTCACAAGTTAAATGCTGCCGCTATTTGGTCACTGGCACTGCGGTTGGAGCTGACTTACTGTGTGTCGCTTTTTTATGGTGTTTTTTGGCTGCCTGTGCTTTTTGCACCGGGGCTGCTTTATCCATTTTTTTCATCGAATCAGATTTTTTAGCTTTCTTGTGGTGCATGGTTTTAGCCGGTGCACTATGAGCTACAGGTGCTGTAACAACGGGTGCTGCCGGTGGTGCAACGGTGTCGGCGGCTATTGCTATAGATGATACACCCAAGGTTGCAGCAACAATCAGAGCTAATACTGTTTTCATAATTTATTCCTCAGTGTTCTGTTTGTATATCGGCCCCGTTGGGTCGTTATAAAGAGAGTAGAGGAAATATATACTGGCTTCCGTGAGTCATTGGTTTCGGCTTGTAACCGATTGTACAACGGCAATAAACCAGATAAATAACCGACTAAATCACTTATTTTAGTTACAACATACATATAGCCTTTTAATAAACTTATCGTCTTATGTAACATCAACGTCGCTTGATAGTGGGGATGTAATTTGAGTTATGCAGGGAGAAGGCGCCCAACCCTAATGAGAGGTTAGGCGCAGACTAACACGCAATAAATTACAAATAGCGCCGCTCTAAATGTTGGCGGAAATAGCGAGGGTTAAGTGTTTCACCGGTAGCCTTGGTAATTAATTCTGCGGTTGAGTAACGACTGCCATGCTGCCAGATATTCTGTTGTAACCAGGTGAATAGGGCGCTGAGATCGCCACTAGCGATACTTTTATCCAGCCCCGGCATAGCATCACGGGCAGTTTGGAACAGTTGCGCTGCATACATTGCACCCAATGTATACGTTGGGAAATAGCCAAAAGCACCATCGGTCCAATGGATATCTTGCATACATCCGTTACGGTAATTACCCTCAGTATTAATACCGAGGTATTGCTGCATTTTCTCATTCCACAGCATAGGGATATCATCTACTTCGATTTCACCACTGATCAACGCTTTTTCGATTTCATACCGCAATATAACATGGGCAGGATAGCTCACTTCATCGGCATCAACTCGAATAAAACCCGTTTTAACCCGTTGATTGAGAGCTATGAAGTTCTGTTGCGCAAAAGCGGGTTGATCCCCAAATTGGTTTGCTACCAGTGGGCGGATCACTTGTAAGAATTCATTACTGCGTGCTAATTGCATCTCAAACAGTAAGCTTTGGGACTCATGGATGGCGGTTGACCGTGCATGGGAAATGGGTTGCCCTAACCATTCACGTGGTAGATTTTGCTCATAACGGGCATGGCCTGTTTCATGCACAATACCCATTAATGAACTGAGAAATTCTTGTTCGTTATAACGAGTTGTAATGCGTACGTCTTGAGGAACACCACCGCAGAACGGATGTACACTGACATCGACCCGCCCGCCGTCAAAGTCAAAACCGAGTACTTTCATCACTTGTAACCCAAGCTGACGCTGTTTTTCCACGTCAAAAGTGCCCTGTGGTATCAGGCAGTTTTCATTGGCTTGTTTAGCCGTCACTTTTTGTAATAGGTCAGGTAGCCATTGCTTAAGATCACCAAATATACGGTCTAAATCGGCACTGTTAGTCCCTGGTTCATAGAGATTAAGTAATGCGTCATAACCCGATATACCAGCCGCCTGAGAACGTATCGAGGCTTCTTCACGGCTGAGTTTGACCACTTCCCGCAAGTTCTTTGCAAAACCATGCCAATCATTAGCGATACGCTGTTGCCGCCATGCATGCTCACATCGCGCCCCTGCCAGTGATTTAGCTTCTACCAGTGCTTCTGGCAGCAGGACTGCATTGTCATAATGGCGACGCATTTCGCATAAATTTGCCTGCTCAATATCATCAAGTGTTTCTTGCTCAGCTTGTTTTAACCATTCACCAACCTGGTTGGCCGTTAATATCTGGTGTTGTAAGACATTCAGCTCCGCCATCGCTTCTGAACGGGCAAGGTTACCTTTCACTGGCATCATAGTCTGTATATCCCATCCGGCAATAGCCGACAGGTGTTCGAAACGTGCAAGCCGGGTAAAGGTTGTACGCAGGTGGTGGTAAGCAGTGGTCATAAAACACTCCAAAGTAAAAGTTAGTGCTTAATCTTGAGCAACGGACAGTGAGTAAAGGCTTTTTACCGGCCAACAGAAACGGAAACTGGCACCGCCTAATGAACTGGCATCGACGGAGATACTGCCTTGATAAGCCAGTGCGATGGAGTGAACAATCGCCAAGCCCAAGCCACAGCCTCCCGTTGCCCGGTCGCGGCTGGGATCGAGGCGAACAAAAGGCTCAAAAACGCGTGCGCGCTCTTCCAAAGGGATACCAGGCCCATCATCTTCAACTTGCAAGCAGGCGTTGTCACCATCAAACCATAATCCGATACGCAGTCGTTGAGTGGAATAGCGTAGCGCGTTATTAACCAGATTATCTAATACGCGCTCCATCAGACGCAGGTCAACAGCACCAAAGTCACCGCGATGGGGGATATCGAGTTCGATTTCCCGATCACTATGGATTAAGCGCATATCCACGACTTTTGCTGTTAACCAAGCGGGTAGGTCGATGGGTTCCAGATTAAGGGAAACCTGCGGGCGGTCCAATCGAGCGTAGGTCAGTAACTCATCAATCAGTGCTTCTAACTGGCCAATATCATGATTTAAAGCCAATTGTTCACTTTCTGTCAGGTTGTCACTCATCGCTAAACGATAGCGTAAACGCACGAGCGGTGTGCGGAGTTCATGAGCAATACCATCAATGAGTAATTTCTTGCTAACAATCAGAGTATTGATATTGTCAGCCATTTGATTAAACGCTACGCCTAAGCGGTTTAAACTGGACGTAGGATCAAAATGGGTTCGCTCGTCAAGATAGCCAGCCCCCAGTCGCTGAGCCGCATTCTCCAGTTTCAGTAGGTCTTTCCAGTGCGGGCGCATCCACAAGAATACTGGCAGCGCTAAGGACATACCAATCAGGATTAATAAGGCCAAGTCGAGCAGGCGCATTTGATGCAAATAAAATAAATAGGGGACTGGGCCGACAGCAAGAACGTAGTGACTGCGTGGGATACGTTGCAGGAAAGTATATTCATCATCTAACGCAATAATTTCACCGGCGCGCAGGCGTTTATTCAAACGCTCGCCGAGATCCCGTTTATCGAGAGGTTCTATATGCAACTGAAAGGAAAGATTTAAGTCCAGTGTAGCAATGGTTTTATTCCAATCCTTCAGGGGAATTTCCCGCAATTCACTGCGCATCAACGAAAGTGAACTTTTCATCAGGTCATCTAATGACTGCCTGCCAGCACGCTCTGCGGTGACTTTGTAAACCAAGCCAACCAGCATCGCCATCACCATAAAACAGACGAACAGCAATAAGAAAAACTGAATAAATAGCTTCCTCATTGTTGCACGGACTCCCAGGCATTGGGGGCGAATAAATAGCCTTTATTACGCACGGTTTTGATGCGAAATGGCTCGAAAGCATTGTCATAGAGTTTGCGCCGCAAACGCGAGATGGCAACGTCTATACTGCGGTCCATGCCGTCGTAGCTGACGCCGCGTAAATTTTTCAGTAGCGCTTCACGGTCCATTATTATTCCTGCATGGGTAGCTAACTCCCATAACAAATCAAAATCAGACGTGGATAATGTTATCTCTTCATCATTAAGATTAACTTGGCGGTTTACCGGATCGATACAGAGTAAGCCGAAATGAATCGCATTATGACCGGTAAATGGCGGACTAATGATCTCTTTGCTTTGTTGCTGATTATGCTGGCGAAGATGTAGCCGTAGGCGTGCTAGCAGTACTGC
This sequence comes from Yersinia sp. 2553 StPb PI, assembly GCF_052217105.1. Classification (NCBI taxonomy): domain Bacteria; kingdom Pseudomonadati; phylum Pseudomonadota; class Gammaproteobacteria; order Enterobacterales; family Yersiniaceae; genus Yersinia; species Yersinia sp. 2553 StPb PI. The sequence continues at coordinate 1,308,946 of NZ_JAZGPX010000002.1, forward strand.
GGGTGGTGTGGTTTTGAGAATATAGTCATTTGCGCCCATTTCAAGCGACAGAATATGGTTCATATCACTGTCAAGCGAGGTCAGTAGCACAATCGGCCCCTCATAAACCGGCCGCAAATCACGACACAGCGTCATGCCATCTTTTCCTGGCAACATGATATCAAGCAATACCAAGTCCGGTTGTTGTTGTTCAATCACCGCCTGGGCCGTATCGCCACGGGGTTCTACAAACACATCAATGTCATGCTTACCCAGATAGGCAGCAATCAATTTTCCGACTTCCGGGTCGTCTTCCACAAAAACAATTTTGGTCATGTTTTTCAGTTTATAAAGGTGCCAGAATTCAGCATAGCGCGCAGTTGACAGCAATACTATGCATGTTATTTATTCCGCTTATCATTAATGCTGATGAGTGATTGCTAGACAACAGGTAAATCATTTCATTATATTAATAAAAGTGATTATATCGTCATCTCTATTTTGTTGCGCCTATCGTTTATATATCAATACTTACGATTAATGAATAGCTGTATCGATCAGCTGAGGACTGAGGGATGAGTGGCGAACACATTGGTGCGCCAGCGCACAGTGAAAAGGTTTGTTTCAATTACACGGAATTTTTAGCCGCATCATGCAAAAAACGGTGGAGTTTTATCGATGCGATTTATGGTGTTATGCCGATATTTGGCATGGTAGTAAAATCGCAGACTGAATCGGAAAAAACACCGCAAGAGCGGCTTAAAGCATTGGCCTTACAGGTATTATCTACCCAGCTTAATGACCAAACCAATATTGTTCGCTTGATTCGGCTAGCCGAACAACAGGGCATTACGGTGTTGGATATCCAGTTGCCTTACCCTTTGGATACTGATCAACTCGGTGAGATTAAACAAAAATTGCCGGAATCGATAAAATTAAACCAGCAGGGGGAGTGTTTATCGGTGGATTTGGCGGGAGCAGCTAATCATTAGTTAACAGACGATACTCAAACGGGCAAACTGAGGTAACGCGGTCAGCCCATTTGAGATCTTATTTTTCGCCGCTTTTATTCGGGCTTAATGCATCGCGAGCCAGGTTGCTGGAATAGTTGCAATCAACACCAGGCAGATAGCCGCTCGCTCCACGGTATTGAGTAATTTCAGCCCTTCATGCCCTTTGCGCGCATAAATAAATACCAATAATCCTGGGGCATATAACAGAACGGACAACAGCAGGTACACTAATCCGGCAGCATAAATTAACCACAAACCATACAAGCACGCGCCACTGGCAGCAACAATCAAACGCCAGTCATGACGCTTTAAGGCGACTTTAAATAAGAAGGCTCCCACGAGGAAATAGGGTACCAGAATCATTTCTGACGCAATTGTTAGTAAGGTATTGTAGTTGCTACCCGTCAGCCAAATCAGAATCAGAGCCACCTGTACTGCGCAGTTGGTTAACCACAAAGATTGTGCCGGTGCATTGTTTTTATTCTGATGGCGGAACATTTTGGGAAAAGCCCCGTGCTTAGCTGCAACCATCGGCACTTCAGCAGCCATAATGGTCCAGCTAAGATAAGCGCCACACACAGAAATAATGAGCCCAGTGGCAATGATGACTTCCCCCCAAGGGCCAATCATCTCGACCATAATTCCAGCCATCGACGGATTACGCATGCCTGCTAACTCAGCCCGCGGCACTACGCCAAGAGACAATAGGGTAATGAGCAAATAAACGCACAGGGCAGAAAGTACGGCTAACATGGTTGCCCGACCCACATCTTTTTTATTGCGTGCGCGGGCCGAAACAACGACTGCGCCTTCCACACCAATAAAGACCCAGAGCGTTATTAGCATGGTGTCCTTAACCTGCTGCCAGACCGGGGTATGCAGCGCGACACCACTAAAATCAAAACTGAAAGTATCAAGGCTGAATGCAAGTCCCGCCAACACAATAAAACCACCGATAGGCAGCAGTTTTGCCAAGGTGGCGGCCAGGTTAATACTGGCGGCGGTTTGGACACCGCGCAGAACCAGTGCATGCACCAACCATAGCAGGAAGGAGGCTCCCAGCAATGCCTGCCAAGTATTCCCTTCACCGAAGATAATGTGACCCGATTTATCAGTAAAGAAGCTTAATGCAGCAAAAACAATTACTAAGTAAGAGACATTAGCAATAACGGCGCATAGCCAGTAACCCCAGGCTGAGAAAAAACCGATAAGATCACCAAAGCCTTCTTTGGCATAGGTGAATATTCCGCCATCGAGATCAGGGCGCAAACGCGTCAGTAACAGCATGGCAAACGCCAGGAAGATGATCCCCACGCCGGTAATACTCCAGCCGATAAGCAGTGCCGCAGGGCTGGCAACTTCTGCCATATTTTGCGGTAAGCTGAAGACACCCGCTCCCAGCATTGAGCTAAGGACCAGCGCGGTTAACGCAGTCAGGCCGAGTTTTTTTTCCAATTATGGATCCTGGTTTTGAAAGTATTAATGAATGGTTACTGACTTGTAAGCAGCATTATATGAGGAAAGATTATCGATAATTGACAGATAATAGCCCCAAATTTTTGGGGAGATTTTACGGAGTGGAACGCGATCATGCAATGATTGGTTATGCGATTTGGGCAAAAAATTATTCAGTCCGTACCAATAAGAAGCAGGACAACAGCAGACACATAAAAAAAGGCAGCACGGAGCTGCCCTTACAGTAACGATTTAAGCAAACTTATTTGAACAAGTCAGCGCTAACACTCAGGTTACCACCACTTTGGTTCTGCCACTGGCGAGTCACATGGTAATACTTCGCACCTTTTGCCGCAGCACGTTTAGCCACTTCATGAGATACGTCAGTCATGCTGTTGTAGTGACCGCTAAAGGTAATAGAATCAAACGGCACCATCTGTGCGGCTGTCGTGTTATTCAGCTCCTGAATTTGAGTACCATCATTCAGGGTGACAGTGTAACGTTTACCGGTTGATGATTGCGTTTCGAAGAAACGGCCCACATCAGCACTTGGCGTACCTGAAGAGGCAACACCTGGGATTTCAACGTTGGCAGCAGCTGCGCCACCGGCAGCCAGTGCCGCACGACCAGCATCAGAATCGGCAGGAATAACATCCGGGCTCTGGACAACACGTTTTGCCGCATCTGCTTTATAAACATATGCCGTAACAAACTGGTTGCCGCCTTGGTTTGCATCAACCTGACGTACGATAAAGAAGGAGTAAGCCCCTTTCTCTTTTGCCGCTTTTGAAATGGCATCGTTGATATCAGGCTGGCTGCGGAAGAAGCCACTAACAGAAACGGTATCATAAGGCTGAAGCGCGTAGGCTTCTGCTTTTGGCAATTCTTTCACATCATTAAAGACGCGATACTGGGTTTCTTTGCTCACTTCCGCGGCATCGTTATGATAAACATCGGCCGTTACACGCCAGTTGCCGCCATTATTGTTGCTGTTGATATCCTGAATATAGAAGGAGTCTGCACCCAATTTGTCAGCACGGCGGGATACCGCATCCGCTGCTTCATTTATTGCATTAAATCGGCCAGTAATAGTAATGCGATCAAATGGCTTAATGGCTGCTGCTTGCTCAGGCGCGAGTTCTTTTGCCGCTTGTGCAGCAGAAAGCGCGGTGAGTGATAGCAATGCCGATGCGATGATCGTGTATTTCAGCTTCATAAAAAATCCTTTCGCCTTGCGCATTAACGTTGATACGTGCGGAACAATTGATGTGTAACAGAATAGCAGATGATTATTACATGTAATAATGGCGGGTGTCTCAGCAATTTATATGACTTAGTATATCAATTCTGAAGATTAGCCCGCCGGTACTTTACAGCAATAATAGGGATAAGCTTTACGAATAATTGCTTTAACGTCATAAGTGCTGATTATTTACATTTTGCTAACCTGATGCCGCGCCATTACTGGGCTGCCTCATTATTGTCCGGCTTGTTATTTTGGTGCAAAGTTGCAGGACAAGCCGCTAGTAAATATTATTTTTGTAGTGAATTATAGAGAGTTCTTTCCGCCTGCCAGTTTTAGTGCAAAAACTGCACCAGAAGCACACACAGATATGGATCATCAGTCACATTTTCAGTAGGTTATAGGGAGCTGTAGCAAAGCAGGTTTATCAGTAACCAAATAGAACTGAAGCATACCCAAATTAGTGGGTGTTGCCGGTAGGCTGCAAGCAAACGAATCTCACGTCAGTGGTTCGGGTGAGTGTAAGTCGCTAACGTCCCAGCAACGCCGAGTAAGATGGATATGGCAATACTCATCATCAAAGACAGGTAAAAAGGGAACATTATGCGTATTGGTGTACCAAAAGAGCGGTTGGCCAATGAAGCCCGTGTTGCAGCAACGCCGAAAACGGTGGAACAACTGCTGAAATTAGGCTTCACCGTGGCGATTGAAAGTGGAGCTGGTCACTTAGCCAGCTTCGACGATGCGGCGTACCAGGAAGCGGGTGCCACCATTACGGATACCACCGATGTGTGGCAATCCGACCTTATCCTCAAAGTGAATGCGCCCCTTGAGGAAGAAATTAGCCTGATGCGTGCTGGGAGTACGTTAGCCAGTTTTATCTGGCCAGCTCAAAACCCGGAATTACTGCAAAAGTTAGCGGAGCGTCAGGTAACCGTATTGGCCATGGATTCAGTGCCGCGCATATCTCGCGCGCAATCGATGGATGCGCTCAGTTCAATGGCCAATATAGCCGGCTATCGTGCCATTGTTGAAGCTGCCCATGAATTTGGTCGCTTCTTCACTGGGCAAATTACGGCCGCGGGTAAAGTTCCACCGGCGAAAGTGGTAATTATCGGGGCTGGGGTTGCAGGTTTGGCAGCCATCGGGGCGGCAGGGAGTATGGGTGCTATCGTGCGTGCATTCGACACCCGCCCAGAAGTAAAAGAACAAGTTCAGAGTATGGGTGCTGAATTCCTTGAGCTGGACTTTGAGGAAGAAGCGGGCAGTGGTGATGGTTACGCCAAAGTGATGTCTGACGCTTTTATCAAAGCCGAGATGGCACTGTTTGCCGCTCAAGCTGCTGAAGTGGACATCATTGTTACCACTGCACTGATTCCGGGTAAACCTGCTCCTCGGTTGATCACCAAAGAGATGGTGGCATCCATGAAGTCGGGCAGTGTGATTGTTGACCTGGCCGCGCAAACCGGTGGTAACTGTGAACTGACCGTCGCCGATAAAGTGACAGTGACAGACAATGGCGTAAAAATTATCGGCTATACCGATCTACCCAGCCGTTTACCCACACAGTCATCGCAACTTTACGGAACCAACTTGGTTAACTTGCTGAAATTACTCTGTAAAGAGAAAAATGGTGAGATAGATATTGATTTCGAAGATACCGTGATTCGCGGTGTAACCGTGGTCAAAACCGGTGAAATAACGTGGCCAGCGCCGCCTATTCAGGTATCAGCACAGCCTCAGGCGGCTAAAGCTGAACCTATTGTGAAAGAAGACGCCAAGCCTAGCTCGCCATGGCCGAAATACATCATTATGGCACTGGTCGTTGTGTTGTTTGGCTGGTTAGCAAATGTTGCTCCGAAAGAGTTTTTATCTCACTTTACGGTCTTTGCACTGGCGTGCGTAGTGGGTTATTACGTGGTGTGGAACGTCAGCCATGCACTACATACACCTTTAATGTCAGTCACTAACGCCATTTCAGGCATTATTGTCGTCGGTGCATTATTGCAGATTGGCCATGGCGGTTGGGTAAGCTTCTTATCCTTTATTGCCGTACTGATTGCCAGTATCAACATTTTTGGTGGCTTTACGGTCACCCAGCGCATGCTGAAAATGTTCCGTAAAAACTGAGTGGTATAAAACTCGGTGGGTATAAAAATAATGTCACACAAAAATATAGGGGTAACTGATGTCTAGTGGTCTCGTTACAGCTGCGTACATAGTTGCTGCGATTTTATTTATTTTCAGTTTGGCTGGGCTGTCGCGCCACGAAACATCCAAACAAGGTAACACTTTCGGTGTGACCGGTATGGCCATCGCGCTTATCGCCACCATCCTTGGGCCGGATTCAGGTAATGTTGCCTGGATCATCATTGCCATGGTGATTGGTGGCGCAATTGGTATCTATCTGGCGAAGAAAGTCGAAATGACTGAAATGCCAGAACTGGTTGCCATTTTGCACAGTTTCGTCGGTCTGGCAGCCGTTCTGGTTGGCTTTAACAGCTATCTGGATCACGGCCCGGTGGTGATGGACGCGGTGATGGTTAATATCCATCTGACTGAAGTCTTCTTAGGTATTTTTATCGGGGCAGTAACATTCACCGGTTCTATTGTTGCCTTTGGTAAGTTACGCGGGATTATCTCATCCAAACCACTGATGTTGCCACAACGCCATAAGTTGAATCTGGTGGCACTGGTTGTGTCATTCCTGCTGATGATTCTGTTCGTCAAAACCGACAGCGTTAGCTTACAAGTGGTCGCGTTGTTATTGATGACGGTGATTGCTTTGGGCTTTGGCTGGCACTTGGTGGCATCTATCGGTGGTGCTGACATGCCGGTTGTGGTCTCAATGCTGAACTCCTACTCCGGTTGGGCTGCGGCTGCGGCAGGTTTCATGTTGAGCAATGACCTGTTGATTGTAACGGGTGCCTTGGTCGGTTCTTCCGGTGCTATTCTGTCTTACATCATGTGTAAAGCGATGAATCGCTCATTTATCAGTGTGATCGCCGGTGGCTTTGGTACTGATGGTTCTTCAACCGGTAATGCTGAAGAAATGGGTGAATACCGTGAAACCACGGCTGAAGAAGTGGCTGACCTGCTGAAAAATGCTAGCTCAGTTATCATCACTCCGGGTTATGGCATGGCAGTGGCACAGGCACAATGCCCCGTCGCTGAGATTACTGCAAAACTACAAGCGCGGGGCATCAAAGTCCGCTTTGGTATTCACCCGGTAGCTGGGCGTTTGCCAGGTCATATGAACGTGTTATTGGCTGAAGCCAAGGTCCCTTATGACGTAGTGCTGGAAATGGATGAAATCAATGATGATTTCCCAAGTACTGATGTCGTGTTGGTGATTGGTGCCAACGATACGGTTAACCCAGCAGCACTGGAAGACCCGCGTAGTCCGATTGCCGGCATGCCGGTGTTGGAAGTATGGAAAGCGCAAAGTGTTATTGCCTTTAAACGTTCAATGAATACCGGTTATGCTGGCGTGCAAAACCCATTGTTCTTTAAAGAAAATACCCAAATGTTGTTTGGCGATGCTAAAGACAGCGTAGAAGCAATTTTACGCGCATTGTAATTCGTTATTACGAATCGCAGATCAAGGGCCACCTATTCGGTGGCCCTTCTTTTTGATTTAATCAATGGGTGATGTCAGACAAGGGTTATTCAATCTCTTCCAGATCTTCATGGCCTTCTATCGGACAGGTAAATCCTTCGGGTTTAATTGCCAGTAAGTCACACTTAAGATGGTCGATCACATGTTCGGTAGTATTCCCAATAAAGGCGGCAGATAGCCCAGTACGCCCCAAGGTACCCAGAACAACCACCCCAGCCCGCAAGTGTTCAGCCAAATCAGGGATAACCTCTTCAGGGAGACCTTTTTCAACATGGGTGAATTTTTCATCAATGCCAAATTGCTGGCGTAACGCTTTCATCGCAACCAAATGCTGACCACGAATGGCATCGTTATAGACGCTCGGGTCAAAATCAGGCAATTCAATGGCGATATTAATCGGGGTTACCGGGTAGGCGCTGATCAGATGCACTGGCGTTTGATTGACATGTTCGGCTAACTCTCTGGTCTCTTTGACCAAACGGAGATTTAGTGGGTCATGGAGTGGATCTTCACTTGAGAGGTTAACGGCCACCAGCGCTGTGGCGCCTTCCGGCCAAGGTTGGTCTTTCACCATCCAGACTGGGCATGGGCACTTACGCAATAAATGCCAGTCGGTTGGGGTAAAGATAATCGACTCCAGGCGGTCGTGTTGATGCGCCATTTTTAACAACAAATCGTGCTTGGCGTTCAGGATTTCCTGAATAATGGCCTCATAGGGCCGATTATGCCATACCACTTTGATTTCAATTGGAATACCGGCATCAAGATAAAAGCGGCATTGCTCGCTTATCCATGCGGAACGTTGGCTGATAACCCCTTTACGCATTGCGGTACGCTCATCAGGCGACAGCAGGGTGGTCATATCATATGACAGATCATAAATAGCCAAAAATGCTTTGATTGTGCCGCCATTGCGCTGCACAAGGTAAACTGCACGTCTTAGTGCAGGTTGATCATCCTGATTGGGGTCAATAGCAACCAGAATATTCTGATACTTTGCCATAGAGTCTCCTTACAAACGTGAATTAACAGTATGTTAGTTAAAGAGTAAACCATGAAAGGGAAACAGGATAGGTGGCTGGGAGAAGCAGACCAATAAATTTTCAAGTTGCAGATTTGCTGACGGCTTGTGTTACTCGGTCGATCCTCAGACCTGCTCTCTACGAGGCCGTTACTTACCGCCTTCCTGCAACTTGAAATCTATCGGGTATTTATTATTCTGGTTTTGATCAGGTTACAGACTTGGTCTTGGATTACCCGCCAGTTTGGCCAGAGCTTCGGTATTCTCGATAGTAATGTACTTACCTTTCACACTCAGAATATCGCTTTTCTGGAAACGGCCCAGTAAACGGCTGATGGTTTCTACCGTCAGACCTAAATAGTTACCAATATCACCACGGGTCATCGTCAGGCGGAACTCACGTGGAGAGAAACCACGTTGAGCAAAACGGCGAGACAGATTATAGATAAAGGCCGCCAGACGCTCTTCTGCATTCTTTTTGGAAAGTAGCAAAATCATATCTTGGTCACCTTTGATCTCACCACTCATCAGGCGCATCATCTGCTGGCGCAGATTTGGCATTTTGCCGGATAAATCGTCCAACGTATCAAACGGGATTTCACAAACCATGGATGTTTCCAGAGCTTGTGCGAAGCTCGGATGCTGCAAATTGCTGATAGCGTCAAAACCGACTAAATCACCCGCCAGATGGAAACCGGTGATTTGCTCATCACCTTCTTCGGTAATGGTGTAGCTTTTAATGGTCCCGGAACGGATGGCATACAGGGATTTGAGTTCATCACCCGCTTTAAACAGCGCCTGTCCTTTCTGAATAGGTTTCTTCCTTTCAATGATATTGTCGAGCTGATCCAGCTCGTTTTCATTTAAGGTAAACGGAATACAGAGCTGGCTAATACTGCAATCCTGACAGTGAATTGCACAACCACCAGACTGGATACGTCGGATTACGCGTTTTTCCGGGATCATAGGGTATTCCCATTAATATTGATATGCGTCAATTTTAACATCTTTTCTTGCGTCTGATAAGAGCAACAATAGTTAGCGTGCTAAAAGATAACCCTCATGCATTAATAACCAGCGTTTTCTCTCCACTCCACCGGCATATCCTGTCAATGCACCTTGTTGCCCAATGACCCGATGACAAGGGACAACAATTGAAATAGGGTTCAATCCATTCGCCATCCCGACAGCCCGCGAAGCGGTAGGGCGGTTGATTCGTTTTGCTAACTCGCCATAAGTAATCGTTTCGCCACAGGGGATTTTTCGCAGCTCTTGCCAGACTTGACGCTGAAAATCAGTCCCAGCGGTTTTAACTGGTAAATTATCAATAATGCTCAGGTCACCAGCAAAATAGCGTTGCATACTGTCACTTAGCCCACCGGGATTGCGTTCTTCAACCAATGTAAACGCGCCCTGGCCGTAATGGTTGCCTAGCAACTTCATCAGACGCTCGTAGTGGTCAGTCCAATCGATGGCACGTAGCCGGTTTTCTTGGTCTGCGATCAGTAACAGTTCACCTTGTGGAGTTGCCATCCGATCAATAAAAAACGTTTCCATAAGTCTCCGCTATGCTGCTGCTGTTGGTTGTAGACAGTTTTGCCGATAATGATTGCCTGAAATATGGCATCAAAAGATACCTACTGTGGCGATAATCGCATAACCAAGAAAATTTAGGTATAAATTCGGGGTGGGCGAACCCAACATTAGCGGCTAGGATGATAGCTTATTGATTACGAAAGCCCTTGTTTGTGAGTATTAACTGTTGTGACGACTGATACTTACGATTGCCACTTCATGCCAGGTACTAACTCCATGTCAAATATCATTTTGTCTCCTTTATTACGTGATGGCGATCCTCAGTCAGCTGTTATCGAGCGCCCGCACAGCCAATCACCATTTATCTTACTGGCCGACCATGCCGGTCAACGGATACCGGTTCAACTTGGTGATTTGGGGTTACCCTCAGGAGAAATTGACCGCCACATCGGTTGGGATATAGGTTCATTGGCAATGGCGCGGTTACTTAGCCAGTATCTGGATGCAACCTTGATTCATCAGCAGTATTCGCGATTGGTGATTGATTGCAATCGCACGCCGGGAATCGCCAGTTCGATCCCTGAAATTTCTGAGCACACACGGATCCCGCGCAATATTGGTGTCACCGTAGCAGAGGCTGAAGCGCGCCGGGTTGAGGTATTCCAGCCTTATCATGATTTGATTACACAAACGCTGAATCAACGTCGTGATAGCGGCCAGATGAGCGTGATCCTCTCCATGCACAGTTTTACACCGTCGTTTAAAAACATCGCGCGCCCCTGGCAGATTGGTACCTTGTTTCATCGTAATCCTGAGTTTGCTTTGCAACTGGTTTCATTGTTACAGCAAGAAGGTGACCTGCACGTCGGGATTAACGAACCTTATGCCATGACGGATGCAACAGATTTCACGTTACCCTTCCACGCAGAACAGCGGCAGTTACCTTATGTGGGTATTGAGATTCGTCAGGATCTTATTACGCATCAAGCAGGTCAGGCGCTCTGGGCGAGCCGTTTGGCGCGACTGTTGCCGCAGGTGTTAGCGGCATTGAATTATGCAAAATAAGCAACAATGCCATTTATTGACATGAAAATTATCTGTTCTGCAACAATTATCAACGCACGCTCATGACCAACAGCCATTAATTGGTTATTATCAGCATAATCATCATTTTTTATTCGCTGCATAATATTAAGGTTGATAATTACGTGGAACCAAAACCTGCGCGCATTCTGATCAGTGCCTGTTTAATGGGAAAACCGGTACGTTATAACGGCAGTGCCCTGTCTGTTAGCGATGAAATTATTCAACGCTGGCAGGATGAGGGGCGACTGGTCCTTATTTGCCCTGAATTATCCGCAGGTATGCCGGTACCGCGTCCGCCTGCCGAAATTCAGCAAGGTAACGGCGAGGCGGTGTTGCAAGGGCTGGCGCGGGTGACCGAGCAGTGGGGCAATGATGTTAGCCGGGAGTTTTTGCAAGGGGCTTATCAGGCTCTGGAGTTGGCGCAAAAGCACTGCTGCACAGTAGCAATTTTGACCGAAGGGAGTCCATCTTGTGGGAGCAGCCGCATCTATGATGGTCATTTTAGCGGCACCCAGCGCACAGGACAGGGAGTCACCACGGCGTTATTGCGCCGCCACGGAATAACCGTTTTCAGCCATCATCAGCTTAAACAGGCGGATGATTTTTTGCGAAGCTCTTCACAAGTCAAGGTTGAAAATTAACCGAGTGTCATAAAATCTCGCTATACTGTATGAATGTACAGTTGTGGCATAAAGTCGCATTTTTGGTCACTTCATCTTTCTTGAAACCATTAAGTCGAGGTAGCGATATGACATTTAAGATAGTAGAAAAGCAACCGCAGCAAATAGTCAGTATTCGGCTGGTCGGCCCTTATCACGAGACTATCCCGCAAGGCTTTAACCAACTTTCTTCACTCTATACTCAGTACCAAATCCCTGGGAAAGAGTGGTTGGCTCTTTACTGGGACAATCCTGAGACTAATCCTCCTGCTGAGCTACGGGCTGACATATCCTTGTCTGTGGCTGACGATTATGTGTTGCCCGCAGAACTCAGTGATCAACTACAACTACAAGTGATTCCCGGGGGGTTGTATGCGGTGTATCACACCAGGGTAACGGATGATGATTATGCCAAAGCCTGGAGCGAGTTGTATAACCAGCATCTGCCACAAAGTGGTTATCGTTCGGTAGAAGGTGCGTGTTATGAGGTTTACCTCAATGACGGCATAACTGATGGTTATTTTGATATCGATATCTGTCAATCGGTTGAAAAAGCACAATAATGAGTGGCGGCTGTGCCGGTTGGTGCGGCTGCCTATCGTGGCAACATTGATTCAGGATAGGCGTACCGGCGTATTATCACTTTATCTCGGTGGCAAGAAATAACTGGCTCAACCAGTCACTGAAAATACGTACTCGAGGGGAAAGCTGGCGGTTGTGAGGATACAGGAACGAGACTGGCATCGGGGGTGGTGCGTATTTTGGTAGTATCTCAACCAAGGTGCCAGCGATTAAGTCAGATTCGATATGGTAACGAGGCACTTGAATAATACCCAATCCAAGACGTGCGGCTGCTACAAAGCTTTCTGCACCACTGACTGATAGAACAGTCGGTAATTTTACTTGCTGAGTTTTAGTAGATGATGACGAAGCAGAGGGTAGATATGCGCTTTCTGTTATTACCCTGGAGGACGCTGATTTATTATAACCTGTTGTTTTATCGGGGCTAAGGGTGCTGTCAGTGCCAAATTCCAGTGGCATCAGGCTACCGGTTGCGCTAGAACGAAAACCTACCATCTGATGGCCTGGTAACTGGTCCAACCGGAGTGGAGTACCCTGTCGTTGTAAATATTGCGGTGCAGCACAGGTGACTTGTGGCAACAACGCCACTCGGCGGGCGACCATATCGCTGTCTTGTAAATTACCTACACGTAGCACCCCGTCAATACCTTCTCGAATAAGGTCGACCAAGCGGTCACCTTCACTGATAAATAACTCAATGTCAGGATATTGAGCAATAAAATCAGGTAATTGTGGCAAGACGAAATGGCGGGCTAACGTGCCCTGTACATCAATTCGTAACAAACCTCGTGGCTTGGCATTGGCAAAGGCCATTTCAGCATCTTCAATATCAGCAATAATACGCAGACAGCGCTGGTAGTAAGCTCCACCATCCAGCGTAGGGCTAACATGTCGGGTAGTTCGCTGCAATAAGCGCACATTTAAACGCTTTTCGAGCTGTTGAATGGCATCTGTCACTGTAGATCGCGGTAGATTTAAATCTTGGGCGGTTTGGGTAAAACTGCGTTGTTCCACTACCCTGATAAATACCCGCATTGCATCAATTCGGTCCACGTGATTGTTCGCTTTATTCGGATAGTGTTAACGAATAATAGATGATTATCCGAAACGATAAAAGTGGCATTCTCTGTTTGCGGGCGGTTAAACATAGCATGCTCCACTTGCTGGATAGCAATCAATGCATCGTCACAAACGATAAAATACACATCGAGGAGAAAATCATGGTGAATACAACCGGGCAGGTTGCCATTGTAACCGGAGCATCACGGGGTATTGGCGCAGCAATTGCTGAGCGTTTGGCTCAGGAGGGGTATACCGTTCTGATCAATTATGCCCGGAGTAACATTGAGGCGGAAACACTGGTGCGCAAAATTCAACAAGCGGGCGGAAATGCAGCGAGTGCGAAGGGGGATATCAGTGATGCCGCAGCGGTTGCACAGTTATTTTCTCAAGCAGAAGCTGCGTTTGGCGGGGTTGATGTCTTGGTCAACAATGCTGGAATTCTATCTCTCAGTGCCATTGCAGACAGTGATGATGAACACTTTGACCGCCAGATCGCCATTAACCTGAAAGGGAGCTTTAACGGGATGCGTGAAGCGGCAAAGCGTTTGAAAGATGGCGGCCGCATCGTAAACTTTTCAACCAGTGTTGTCGGGCTGAAACTGGAAAAATACGGTGTTTATGCTGCAACCAAAGCGGCGGTTGAAACCATGACAGCTATTCTGGCGAAAGAGTTGCGGGGGCGTAATATCACCGTTAATGCTGTGGCTCCTGGGCCGACGGCAACCTCGCTCTTCCTTGATGGTAAATCACCCGAATTAATTGAAAAAATGGCGAAAATGGCGCCACTAGAAAGATTAGGAACGCCAGAGGATATTGCAGCAGCCGTGGCTTTTCTGGTTGGAAAAGACGGTGGCTGGATTAATGGGCAAGTTTTACGCGCCAACGGTGGCCTGATTTAGCCTGTGGTGAACGCGTGGAAAGGTCAGGGGAGCCTGCATTGTCAGAGATAACAATTAATCGCGACTGTCATAAAAGCGTCATTCGCTTGTTCTAGTATCCGTTGTAACCAATCAATACAAATTGTATTACTGTTTTACAACAAGGAATTATACCGATGCAGAACCGCGTATCCACTTTGTCCGGCATAGCGTTATCCACTCTGATACTCACCAGTTCATTGTTTACACCGAATGCTGTTGCTTCCGCCACTGGCTTATATGACCGTAGCGCCAAGGGAGATATCACTCAATTTGGTGGGGCACGACGTTTGACCGGTGATCAGACACAGGCTCTTCGTGATTCGCTTTCCAATAAAACCGTAAAGAATGTCATTTTACTGATTGGCGATGGTATGGGCGATTCAGAAATCACCTCAGCACGTAACTATGCTATGGGGGCCGGTGGTTTCTTTAAAGGAATTGATGCGTTACCACTGACAGGGCAATACACGCACTACTCATTAGATAAGAAAACGCAAAAACCGGATTACGTGACTGACTCAGCTGCCTCCGCAACAGCTTGGTCCTCAGGTGTAAAAACGTATAACGGCGCGCTGGGTGTTGATGTGTTCGGAAAAGATCACGTCACCTTGTTGGAGTTAGCGAAGAAAGCCGGTAAAGCAACTGGTAACGTTTCAACTGCTGAACTGCAAGATGCCACTCCTGCGGCACAGTTTGCTCACGTAACTGGGCGAAAATGCTATGGCCCGGAGGAAACAAGCGAGAAGTGCAGTAGCAATGCGCTGGAAAAGGGTGGGCGCGGTTCAATTACTGAGCAGATGATTGCCGGGCGCGCGGATGTCACATTGGGTGGTGGCGCTAAATCATTCAGCCAAGTCGCTAAAGCCGGTGAATGGAAAGATAAATCTCTGCGTGAACAAGCCTTGGCTCGAGGTTATGTTATTGTCGAAAATCTTGACGATCTGAATGCAATAAAGCAGGCAGACCAACAAAAACCGCTATTAGGGTTATTTAGCCCAGGTAACATGCCAGTACGTTGGCAGGGGCCGAAAGCGTCTTATCATGGCAATTTAGATAAGCCGCCGGTAGTTTGTGAAAACAATGCCGAGCGTACTAAAGATATTCCAACCTTGGCAGTGATGACTGAAAAAGCAATTGACCTGCTGAAACATAACGAAAAAGGATTCTTCTTACAGGTTGAAGGGGCATCCATTGATAAACAAGACCATGCGGCGAATCCTTGTGGTCAGTTCGGTGAAACTGTCGATTTGGATGAAGCAGTACAAAAAGCACTGGAGTTTGCGCGTGCAGAAGGTAATACCTTGGTTATTGTGACGGCAGATCACGCGCATTCCAGTCAAATTATTGAAGCAGATGCAAAAGCTCCTGGCTTAACACAAGCGTTAACCACGAAAGATGGCGCAGTTATGGCGATAAGCTATGGCAACTCTGAAGATGATTCTCAAGGGCACACGGGTACCCAATTGCGCATAGCAGCTTACGGACCACATGCGGCAAATGTGGTTGGTCTAACAGACCAAACCGACCTGTTCTTTACCATGCGTGATGCTATGGCGATTAAATAAGTCACGATACACCTGTTACAGCACAATTCGCTGAATAATCCCGGTGCAATAATGGCCGGGATTTTTAGTTTCTGTTAGCTACGATTATATCCATCCTCTAAATATCACTGATTTACATTATCATTTCTTACCAATTGTTATAATAATAACATTTTAATTCATGCCAAACTCCTGTCTTTCGCGTGCTGTGTACTTAAATTGCTGCGATCTTTGTCACACACATAATATTTGTCAGCTGATAATGTTATTGCAATAACATTGCGTGGTAAAAATTAGAATAAAGGGGTTAACAATGGATATTGCAGTAATTGGTTCCAACATGGTTGATCTGATCACTTATATTGATGAAATGCCGCAAGTCGGGGAAACATTGGAGGCACCGAATTTTGAAATTGGGTGCGGCGGTAAAGGGGCCAATCAGGCGGTTGCCGCTGCCAAGTTAGGTGCCAATGTGATGATGATCACTCGGGTTGGTGATGATCTATTTGCGGAAAATACCATAAGGAATCTACAAAAAGCTGGGGTTGATACCCAGTATGTAAAAGCAGTTACAGGGGCCTCGAGTGGTGTGGCTCCGATTTTCGTCGATAAATCATCACAAAATCGAATTTTGATTATCAAAGGCGCTAACAATCATTTGTTACCCGCGGATGTCGATGCTGCTGCTGATGCGCTCAAAGCTTGCCAATTGATTATTCTACAACTCGAAATTCCGCTGGAAACGGTCTACGCCGCTATCGACTTTGCCCGCCAGCACCAGATTAAAGTCATTCTTAATCCAGCCCCCGCATCTAAAGCATTGGATATCGGCTATGCATGTCAGTGCGAGTTCTTTATGCCAAATGAAACTGAGCTCGCGATTCTGACCGGAATGCCAGTTGATAGTCTGGATAACATTTACCGTGCAGGGCGCAGCTTATTGGATAAAGGGTTACATAACCTGATCATTACTTTGGGGCATCGCGGATCATTATGGATGCACGGTGAACACATTAACCATGTGCCACCGGTTAGTGTCCACGCCATCGACACCAGCGGCGCAGGTGATGCTTTCATTGGTTGTTTTGCTCATGAATATGTCCAGCACGGCAATATATTAAAAGCGATGGAAATGGCTTCTGCTTTTGCAGCCTACAGTGTCACAGGAAAGGGAACCCAACGTTCTTATCCTGATGCGTCGCAATTTATTGATTTTTTAAAGACCCTACACCAAGGAAAATAAAATGCGCCTTAATACCGTTCAACTGCCAGATGGCTATTTAAATAAAACACCGTTATTCCAATTTATTTTGCTTTCCTGCTTATTCCCGCTCTGGGGATGTGCAGCCAGTCTGAATGATATTTTAATTACTCAATTTAAAAGCGTATTTGCACTCAGTGATTTTGCCAGTGCACTGGTACAAAGTGCCTTTTATGGCGGTTATTTTCTGATTGCTATTCCTGCCTCTTTGGTCATCAAAAAAAGCAGCTACAAAGTTGCTATATTAACTGGGTTAACACTTTATATTATCGGATGTATGTTGTTTTATCCTGCTTCCCATATGGCAACATATACTATGTTTCTGGCCGCTATTTTTGCCATCGCTATTGGTTTAAGTTTCCTTGAAACTGCTGCTAATACCTACAGCTCCATGATTGGTCATAAAGACTATGCCACTTTACGGCTTAATATCAGCCAAACTTTCTACCCGATCGGTGCATTGATGGGGATAGTACTCGGTAAATACTTGGTATTTCAGGAAGGTGATAGTTTACACAACCAAATGGCCGCGATGACGCCAGAACAGATTCATGCTTTTCGTCTTACGATGTTAGAACATACATTGGAGCCTTATAAATATCTGATTTTCGTTCTACTGCTGGTTATGCTGTTATTTGTTATTACTCGTTATCCTCATTGCAAACCACAAGGTGATAGCGGTAAAAAAGTGGTTTCACCGTCATTAAAAGAAACCTTGAAATATTTAGCTGGGAACAGTCGTTTTAAAAAAGGCATTGCGGCGCAGTTCCTCTATGTGGGTATGCAAGTCGCAGTATGGTCCTTTACGATTCGCCTGGCCTTAAACCTGGGCGCATCTAATGAACGAGATGCCTCGAACTTTATGATTTACAGTTTTATTTGCTTCTTCATTGGTAAGTTTGTGGCCAACTTCCTGATGACACGATTTAAAGCCGAAAAAGTGTTAATTGCCTATTCTATTTTAGGTGCATTAACGTTGCTTTATGTCGTAACCGTACCCAACTTTACGGCGGTATATGCAGCCGTATTTGTTAGCGTCTTGTTTGGGCCCTGCTGGGCGACTATCTATGCAGGCACCCTGGATACAGTTGACAACAAATATACCGAAGTGGCCGGGGCCATTATTGTGATGTCGATAGTGGGGGCTGCAGTGGTACCAGCATTACAAGGGTTTGTCTCTGACCATCTTGGTTCAATGCAACATGCATTTTTTGTCTCATTATTGTGTTTCGCCTATGTTGGTTTCTATTTTTGGGGTGAACTGCGCAATAAACAACGGACAAGTGCGGCAACATTGGCAAATAATGAGTCTTAATTGAACCGGGAGTAACAATAAATGACCGCCAAAATAACGCTAATCCGTGAACAGTTCAGTCTTCAGGAGCAAGAGATCTATAGCAGTAGTGATTTTACTGTTATCAGTTTTAAATATGCCTCAGGTATTGAAGCTCTGAAAATTGTTAATTCTCGTGGGTACCTGACCGTTTTACCTTATTACGGCCAAATGATTTGGGATGCGGAATTTGATGGGCATAACCTGAAAATGGAAAATATGTTCTCTCAACCTAAGCGTGGAGAGAACATTGTTGATACCTACGGTTGTTTTGCTTTCCATTCGGGTTTGCGCCGTAATGGTTGTCCATCGCCTGAGGACGACCATGTATTACACGGCGAGATGCCTTGTGCTGAAATGGACTACGCTTGGCTCCTTATTGACGGCGACACACTTGCCGTCACGGGCAGTGTGGAATATGTGAAAGGGTTCGGTGATCATTATTGCGCGCAACCGCTGGTTAGGCTCAGGGCCGGTAGTGCGCAGTTCGATATTGAGATGAAGGTGACTAACTTATCCAGTATGCCGATGCCTCTGCAATATATGTGTCATATGAATTACACCTATATTCCTGGGGCCACTTTCCGTCAAAACTTACCCGGTTCAGCACTGAAATTGCGTGAGACAGTACCGGCACATGTACACCCAACCCCGCAATGGTTGCACTACACCCAACAATTACGGGAAAGAACTCAGGGATTAACCGATTTAAATGAATCGGAGTTTTACGATCCAGAAATTGTATTTTTTGCCGATAATCTTGCACAATATGTTGATAATGCAGAATTCTTTATGTTGTCCCCGCAAGGGCATCGTTTTGTGACTCGTTTTTCCACCGCGCAGTTTAATTATGCTACTCGTTGGATTTTACATAATGGCGATCAAAAAGTGGCTGCATTTATTTTACCTGCAACCTGTCGCCCGGAAGGGTATATGGCGGCGAAAGAAAAGGGGACGTTAATAATGTTATCGCCAGGAGAGAGCCGCCATTTCAGCGTGACCACCGGAGTGGTTTAATGTTGTATGCTGGCAGAGAATAGCTATGTTATTAGCGGGCAAGGACGCCCGCAGAGCCGTTAAGTAAATGCCAAACCACTGAAAACTAAATACGACCGTAAAAAGTCATTCTGGCTGTCTCGGATAGCGCAATATCGGGTTGAGCATTATAGGCTAACACTACCAGCATTCGTGTGATATTCCCTTGGGTCGGCGTGACCCGGTGAATCGCATTTCTTCCACGAAATAGCACTAAGTCCCCCGGTTCAATTTGCAATGTTTTAGGTGTGACCTGTTGGTTTAACAGTTGTTCCACTCCTGAGTAATTCATCTCTCCTTTATCGGCATCGCGCATCTCTTCAATATATTCAAAGACGCCACCCGCTTGCGGTTTTTGTACTAATAAGGTGATGGCGAATGATGAATTGTCAAAATGCCAACCTAACTCTTGGCCTTGACTGGCGTAGTGCAAGTTAATTGAAGAAAGTGAATCGGCGTAAGGGTAGAGTTGTTTTTCATCTAATACGGCACACAAGAAGTCTTGGAAATCTTGCGCATTGTACAGCGTTCGTAATGCGGAATCGGTAGGGATTTCTTCGTCAGTAATACAGCCTTTTGATGAAGTAACCAACCGATTACGGGGATGACCAGCAGGGAAGGCGGGATCGGTTTTGGTCAGATAAACATTATGCTGATTAGCGGCATAGTAAGCTCGATGCTTATGACTGACGCCTTCTTGTTGAATACTACTCAGTGCGCGGGGCTGCAAGAAGCCTGATAGTACCAAGGCGCCGTATGTTTCTAACGTGTTCTTGCACTGTGTGATGAACATGACATCGTTGATTGGGTTGGCTTCCATATTAATAATTTCGCTGAGCTGCTGCATATATCCTCCCAGTAATGCTAAATGTTGCTTGGTTTCTGTTCCTAACTGTATAGGATTAGTTGTAACTGGAATAACAATAAAACGTTACTGTTAGGTTAAGTTTGGCTATCGGTATCAATATAATGCGTTATGGATAAGGGGGGCTGTTATGAATAGTTTGAAGGCTGTTCGTTTGCCAAAGTTAACCGCCATTTTAGCATTCGAGACAGCCGCTAATACCGGCAGTCTGGCCAGTGCGGCGGCCCGGTTATCATTAACGCCAGCGGCGGTTAGCCAGCAAATACGTCAGTTAGAGCAACATCTGGGGATTCAATTATTTGCCCGTTCGAAATCAGGCGTTGAACTGACCTCGCAGGGCAGTGCCTATTTAGCTTATGTACAGCAGGCATTTGAAACATTACGGATGGCCCAACAGAGTATGGCGCGGGATAAAGGCAATATATCATTAAATATCTCAGCACTGCCCGCCCTAGCGAGTCGATGGCTTAATCCGCGTCTCAAACAGTGGTTAGCCCAATATCCCGATGTGGATATTCGGATTCATGCTACTCACGGGGTGGTTGATTTCAACCGTACTGCGGCAGATTTTTACCTGGCTTTTGGTGATGAACATTATCCCCAACAAGAGAAAGAAATGCTATTTCAGGATTGGGTTTTTCCGGTTGCAAGCCCACTGCTATTAACTACCCCTTGGCTTGATGGCAAACACAACATTATCTACCCGATGATACATGTTGATTGGGGCAAAGAAGGGCAGTTCTTACCTGATTGGCATGAATGGCTGCTGTCAGCAAAACTAGATGAGTGTGTTCCCAACCGAGGGCCAATCTACAACTTAACCTCCATGGCAATTGATTCGGCCGTGGCGGGGAACGGTATTTTACTGGGCCAACAACATTTGATTAAAAAAGAATTAGATGAAGGGTGTTTAATTCAGTTGTCTGAACATAAATTACCCGTTACAAAACCTTATTATCTAATTTACCCCAAGCGAACCCTGGACAAACCAAGAGCGGTGGAGTTTATCCAATGGTTGCATAGTCTTTGCTAGCTGAATGCATAATCAACTGGCATAATTGATTTATTGTGCATTCTGGCCTGTTGTTATGGTGGGCAGATGCATTAAATTAAAACACTGACTTATTATTTAACCTGTAAATTGCACTTAAGTTAAATTTACAGGTTTTCTCTACGGCTTTTTGCCGTGGTTTATTTGTGTAAAAACCGTGTGTGAAAAGAGTTATTTATTAAAAATCGCCATTAAAGGCAGAATAAAAATTACTATTTTAAGATAGGGGCATATAAACCATCGTGGCGAAGAGAAAATCTACCGGTACCGGCTGGGTTATCCTACTAATAGTCGTTTTAGGGCTGATTACAGGTATCCCAAGAGAAGTGTGGATTGCACTGAGTGCGGCTATCTTATGCATGTATTTTGTCTGGCAAAATCTTAAAGGGACTAAGCGGTCTGTCGCCTCATCTATTAGCGCGGACATGCAGAAAACTGCAGCGATACCTGATCTTGGCGATTATCCTATTACCCCTTCACAGCTTGAACCCGAAAATAGCATTGAAGGTAGCAGCGCAAATCAGACCCCATCAGTTGATGAAATGAAGAAACCCGCGACTAAAAAACCCGAGACCTCGCGAGGATCTTTAGCCCGCGCTTCCTGGTTACGTCCTGGAGAGTTGGCGGTTGTGGCTGGAATAAATTTACCCGATGGCATGATTTACATTGGTAATAAATACAAAAGTAATCGCACTGGTGCGGAACCTGCATTTATTAACCCATCGATGGATGTGGCAGAACAAGAAATAGATATCTCCTTGCCGCTGATTGATAATGCGCCTGATTACTCGACATGTTCGCCGCAAGCGAGAAGAGCTTATTTACAATGGCTTGCAGATGGGCGTAAATCACCTACTGCGCATATTGGTTACGTCTTCCTATTCTTCTATGGTTTGGAACATCGGATTTTAATCGATGCTGCGATTGATCCGGTAGCGAAAAAAGAACTTCCTGTTCTTGAAGAAGAAATTAATCGCCTGCTAAATATTTATGGGAAAAATAACGCATTTAATCATTATGCGCAGAACTTGTTGGTTTATATATCTCGAGTGAATATAGAAGAGAAACTCTATCTCTCTCCACCCCCATTAACCCGCGAGGCATCAACAGAACTTCCGTTGGCGCTACTGGTTGGTTTAGGGCAGTTGGCTGTCGACCAGCAACCTTTGCCTGCCGCCTGGGCGCTCGCCTGGGGCGAGGCTGATCCGGCGATAAATCAGAATATCTCAATGGCACATTGTGCTGATATTTTCTCCTCACTTTTTCAGCAGCGTTATCGTGAGCAGTATGGAGACGGATTTTTATTACCCATAAATAAAACCAAGTTACTGATATTTTATCGCCCTGCATCTGCGGGATTAATGGGGCAAGAGTTCTTTCAGCAGATGGGGGAACTGCCGAATGTGGCTGTGTGTAAAGCGCATAGGGATAAACTGAGGCCAATATTTGAATCTTGCCAGCATGACCTGGATATCTATAACCGTTTTGCCAGTGTTAATCCAAAGAAAAAAATGTCACTGGAAGGGCAACTATTATTACCGATGCCGTTGTGGTCAGCAGCATTAAAAACAGAGTTAGAAAGTATCAAAGCGAGAGTGGGTTATGGCTTGTTGATGGTAACGCTGGATGAGCTTTTTCTTCGGCTCAGTACGGCGTGCGACACCAAGCCATTAGAGCGTTTATCCCGCAGTCAGGTTATGGCATTAACCTTTGCATTAGCATCACTGCAAGTGGGTATTGAACCTGATGTCAGAGCAGATAACCGCACACCTGTTTTGCAAGATACTGTGGCACTGTTCCCTATTGAGTCAATGGTGGCTGAATCTGCCACCTTTGCCGCATACCGCGTGACCATGCTTGCGGTGGAGTTGGCTTGCGCAGCGGTGATGATCGATGGGCGTATCGGTGAGCCAGAATCTATGATATTGACCCGACATATTGATGCCTGGGGTTATCTTAGCCCCGGTCAGCGTATGCGGTTGAAAGCTTATCTCCAACCCGGTATCAGGAAAAATAATACCCTGCTGGCCCTGAAAAATAATCTTGAGCCGCTCTCACTGGAGAACCGTCGGGCCATTGCTCGCTTTTTGGCACATTTGATTCAGGTAGAGGGAACCATTACGCCACCAGAAGTGAAATTTCTTGAGCGGGTATATAAGCGTTTTGCCTTAGACAGCAAATTGGTTTATAGCGATCTTGATAGCCGTGCAACCCCGATGACACTGAGTCTGCCGTCTCAAGCCGCTGAAGTTATTAATGATACAGACCGTATTAATCTGTTAAAAAATGAAAGCCAGGAATTAGTGGTGTTGCTGGAGAGTCTGTTTGTTACTGAAAATACTGAGGTATCGACTCAGGAAGATATTAATCCACAATCAATAGCAGCAATTAGTGCTAATTTGCCCGATAGTATCGTGACTTTCTTGAAATTATTGATTTCCCGCGACTCTTGGGAAAGAGAAAAATTAGCAGATATCGCGTTAGATATGGAAATCAAAATTGACGACGCGCTGATTGAAATCAACCGCAAAGTATTATCGGCGTTTGATGCCCCCTTGGTAACCGGTGAAGAAGTTATCGCAATAAACCGTGATATATCGGCAGCACTATTAATATGATTAGCCAGGTATCGCCGCGGTGTAACTTGAGCTGAATGCTAATAATCGCTACCATAGCGCGCCTAATAATGTCAGAGAGATAGTCGTGATGAAATACCAATGGATACTGTTCGATGCGGATGAGACACTATTTCACTTTGATGCATATCAAGGGTTAAAGCTGATGTTTTCTCGCTTTAATGTGGATTTTTCCGTGCAAGATTTCGATTATTATCAATTGGTTAATAAACCGCTGTGGGTTGATTATCAAGATGGAAAAATATCCGCCAGCGAATTACAAAACACCCGTTTTGAGATGTGGGCAGAGAAACTGGGGGTGGCAGCTACCCGGTTGAACAGTGAGTTTTTAGTCGCCATGGCGGATATCTGTTCACTCCTACCGGGGGCCCGTGAGTTGGTTGATGCCTTGAGTGGTAAAGTGAATATGGGCATTATTACCAATGGTTTTACCGAGCTACAAACGATACGTTTGGAACGTACTGGTCTGAAAAATGTCTTTTCTCCGCTGATCATTTCTGAACAAGTCGGGGTGGCCAAACCGGATGTGGCTATATTTGAGCATGCTTTCAATTTAATGAATAATCCGGCCAAAGAGCATATTCTAATGGTGGGCGATAATCTGCATTCTGATATTCAGGGTGGTATTAATGCAGGGATAGATACTTGCTGGCTTAATATGCACGGCAGTGTACCGGATGATAATATTGCGCCTCGTTACCAAGTCAGTTCGCTGGCAGAGTTACAGAAATTACTCTTGGCCTAATTAACCTCCTATCTGATTTTAAAAGGCTGTTAACGGTATATTATCGATAACAGCCGGTTATCTATGCTCGTATATTAGTTGCAAATCTTGACTATATTAATTCTGAAGGAAGGCCCGTAGCCACGGGGTGAGTGCAAGATTTTATTTTCAATAGATTTAAAGAGGAATTTTAAATATGACGTTACTTCGTAAGAATTATCCTCATCTTGCTAACCCTGCGGGGGCTTACGTTCATAGCGTGCAGCACAATGGATTGCTTTATATTTCAGGTATGACAGCGTTCGGTACCATTGCACAAGGGAGAAGTATGGCCGAACAAGCTACAGAGATTTTTCATCAAATCGCTAGTATTGTGCAGGCTGAAAATAGCAGTTTTGCTGATCTTATTAAGATAACGATTTTTGTGACGGACATTTCGCAGCTAAGTACCTTGCGTGATGTTATGTATAAATTTTATGGTGCAAACTTGCCAGCCAGTTCTTTGGTTGAAGTTAAAGGTTTATTCTCACCTGAGATAAATATTGAGATAGAAACGCTATTTGCTATTAATCCAGCCTAAAATTGAGCTAGCCCGCACAGCCGCCAGTAAGCGGAAGTGCGGGTTTACAACTAAGGTCTGCCATCTAACGTAATTCAATGCTAGTGACAACGTCACCGTTGATTGGCAATTAAGTCTTCTACTTGGTCAAAAATAGGCATTTCAGGCCCGAAGCGGCGCACCTGGAGCACATCTTCCAGTTTCTCCAACTGGCTTATCATTTGCAGTAATCGCTGATCATCCAAGACTTGCAGCCAAATGCGACTTTCGTCACCGCCAGCCAACGGCATACACAAAATTCCCTCGACGTTAAATGCGCGCCGGGCAAATAGCCCACAAATATGAGACATCACCCCGGGGTGGTTGCGTACTGTGAGTAACAGTGTCACCTGCGCAGATGTCGATAGGTTTGGTGCTGGTTGTCCTGCCATTTGTTGAGTCGTCATATTACTCCCCTCCAATCATATCGATATTTGCAGCACCCGGTGGCACCATCGGATACACTTTTTCATCTACATCAATCAGTGCGTGGATCAATACTGGGCCTGGGCGGTTTAAGGCTTCATGCAAGGCAGCATAAGGGTCGCTGGCTGTGTTGAGGTCACATGTGGAGAAACCAAACCCTTCTGCGATATGGATGAAGTTTGTGCGATACGGGTAGTCGGCTGCAAAAATACGTTTACCAAAGAACAGTTCCTGTTGCTGATGGACTAAACCCAATGATTGGTTATTCATCAAAATAATCTTAACGTTCAGCTGCTCTTCAGCGGCGGTCGCCATTTCCTGAATATTCATCATCAGGCTACCATCACCAGAAAAACACACTACTTTTGCCTCTGGTTTCGCCAGTGCTGCACCAATGGCAGCGGGCAGACCAAATCCCATGGTGCCCAGTCCGCCAGACGTTAACCACTGTCGCGGGCGATGCAACGGATAAGCCTGCGCTACCCACATCTGGTGTTGTCCCACATCAGTGGTAATGATGGTGTCATCATCCAGCGCTTCGGCCGCCGCGCGAATCAAACCATAGTGGCACAGTGGGTTGGTGCTGTTGGGTTGATTGAACGGAAATTCGCGCTGCATATCACTGACGGTTGAGCGCCATTCGCTGCGTGA
Organism: Yersinia sp. 2553 StPb PI; assembly: GCF_052217105.1. Lineage (NCBI taxonomy): Bacteria > Pseudomonadati > Pseudomonadota > Gammaproteobacteria > Enterobacterales > Yersiniaceae > Yersinia > Yersinia sp. 2553 StPb PI. The sequence continues at coordinate 1,335,245 of NZ_JAZGPX010000002.1, forward strand.
ACGAGTTTCAACTAAAGGCAACAGGTGGGTTAATACCTGCTTAATGTCGGCATTCATCGCCAGGTGTGGTCGGCGGATTTTGCCTAATTCAGCCGGGTCAATATCAATATGAATGATGCTGGCATCAGGGCAGAATTGTTCTGCTTTTCCGATAGCACGATCATCAAATCTCGCCCCAAGTACGATCAATAAATCAGCTTGTTGCATGATCAGATTGGTTGAGCGTGCTGCATGCATTCCCAACATTCCCAAGGATAATGGGTGGTCAACGGGCATGGTACCCAGTGCCATTAATGTCATGGTAGTTGGCAGTCCAGCCTGTTCAGCCAGTTGTATTGCTTGTTGGTGTGCCTGCGAACTAACGATTCCTCCCCCCAGATAGAGCACAGGCCGTGCCGCACGGTTGATCATTTGAGCGGCGTGCGCGATAGCTTGTGGGTCTATTGGGCAAGGTTCATCGGCAACTCCTGGTAGCGGCAAACTCTCAAGCTCAATTTCTGCTGTTTGCACATCTTTGGGAATATCAATCCATACTGGACCGGGCCGCCCAGACTGGGCAATGCGAAATGCCGCCGGGATCACCCGGGGCAATTCGCTGATATCGCGAACCAAATAATTATGTTTGGTGATAGGTATCGATATGCCATAGGTATCAACCTCTTGAAAAGCATCGGTGCCAATCATTGAGGAGGAAACCTGACCTGTAATACACACGAGTGGAATAGAGTCGAGTTTGGCATCGGCAATTGCCGTGACCAGATTGGTTGCCCCAGGGCCGCTGGAGGCTAAGCAGACTGCGGTTTGGCCGGTGGCGCGGGCCATGCCTTGAGCCATAAAGCCAGCACCTTGTTCGTGTCGTGCCAGCACATGGCGAATAATACGGCTTTGCCCTAGAGCATCATACAACGGTAACGCTGCGCCGCCGGGAATGCCTGCGACCGTGGTAATACCTTGCTGCTCGAGCAAGCGAACTATTAATTGGGCGCCTGTATAACGCATGGTTATATCCTTCATCAGGGCCGGCGGTTAACAGAGTGGGGCTAAAAAGAAACCCCGCTCGGCTGGCGCCGGCGGGGTTTGGGAATCTTTCTGGATTCGGTACCCGTTACGGCGCGCTGCCGACCACCACCACTAGCACGCGTACGACTACCACTGCGTTAACATACGCAGTATTTTGTAGACTGAAGGTGGCAGTGGAATAGTTCACGAGGTATCTCATCAATAAGTGTAATAAGCCTTAAAAGATAAACACGATTCGCCAAAAGGCACAAGCAATCAGAATGATAACAATGCAAAAATCTGAGGCGGATCACAACGTTACTGGTGTGGCTGGACGCGGTAGTTAAATATTTTTTTGTTTAATTATTTGAAAATTAAAGTAATTAATAGATGTTTGGTTAGCGATTTAGCAAGATAAGGTTTTTTATCATATAGCATGAGGTGTCAGCACTCAGATAGCCTATCAACACAGGCTAATCTGCTCTTGTTGATACCTTGTTTAAAATTTAAACATTAAAGTAAAACTCTTGGAGTGTATGGAATAGCCGCTTGATAAGGCATAGAAGGGACTTATGCATAAATCGTTATCTTTGGTTCTCATTGCTGTTATCGCAGGATGTGGTGCGAAACAACCCCCTCCCGAAACGGTCAGCATTGATAATTACACCGCAAATCGTATCACCAGTATTATAGAAGCTAAATTAGAAACAGCACCTTATAGCAATAAGGGTGATGCTATTGCGAATATATCTGCTGAGTTTTTAGGTACACCTTATGAGGCAAATGTACTCATTGGTTCGCTAACGCAACCGGAACAGTTAGTGGTCGATTTCCGTGGATTGGACTGCTTCACCTACCTGGATTATGTTGAAGCCTTGCGAAAATCAGGAAGCAAGGCGGAGTTTGTGCAGCAAGTTATCAGAACAAGATATGTTGATGCTGATGTCAGCTACTTGCACCGAAAACATTTCTTTACTGACTGGTCACAGCGATCCCCTTTAAACGCACAAGATGTTACTGCACAAATAAGTACTCATACCCACACTGTTCTCAAAAATCTGAATCAGAAAAAAGAGGGTGGCGAGTTTATCCCCGGGCTGAGTGCTATTGAGCGTAATATTGTTTATATTCCGGCTGAGTTTATTAATGATGCGGTAGTCGCGGAGTTAAAAAATGGGGATTATATCGGCATTTACACCCCTATTTTAGGTCTGGATGTCACCCATACAGGAATATTTATCAGGACAGCAAAAGGCGCGATGTTCCGTAATGCATCATCAATGAAAGGGAACAATAAAGTTGTCGACTCACCTTTCTTGGAATATGTGAAGAAAACCCCAGGCATTGTGGTACTTAGGGCATTGCCGGTCGGAGATAGTGATTTAGAACCAATGGGTTGAGTTCAGTATGGTGGTATCCGTTACTCCCCCGACTCAACGGGGAATAACGGATATATTACTGATGGTTTACGGCCTGAATTGCGGATTAATCAGCAAGAATATTGCCGCTAATTGTTCACGATTCTGCAAGTTTATTTCGCTGCTGGCAGAATAACCCTGGTTGTGAATAATCATTTCACCTAAGCCAACCAGCCAATCATAAATATAAAATGCAGTATTATTGGTTGGGGTCAATGCCAATTTGGTCAATCGCTGTGATGCCCCCAACGGCGATACTGATTTAGGTGGTTGGGCAAAAATCTTATTTCCCCGATTAATACGGCTATCAGGGCGCTGGTTTTCCTCTATTTGTAAGAAACCAAGCCAGGCAACAAAATCGCCCAATACCGTCAACGCACGCGATACCTGACGATCGGCTTTGGTTTCACGGTGCAGACCAACTTGCTCACTGTCTGCCAGTATCGTGATTAACTGCCCGGCGATATCCAGTCGGATACTGGCGGTAATCAGTTCTGCAACCAGCAATTCAATGGTGGGTTTGGCAATACCGAGCAGTTCAATCAATGGGCCGTTATCGGGCAGTTGTCGCAGGTGATTTATCCAATAACGCTGCACACTTGCGGCATAGGCTGTTTCATAATCATGGCTTATCGCAGGTGTTACCGTGGTTTGAAATGCCGCGGATTCGGGCTGATCACTGAATAAGTCGATATCGATACCGATACTAAAAGGTTCGCTATGGGTCGCTGGGGTGATCAATTCAGCCGCACGGTTTTGCTGTTGTAGATATAAACCGCGTAACTCATCACGAGAGGGCAGCAGTCGCTCTAATAACTCGCCGTGTAAGCCGGTTCGCGTTTGTAAGGCTTTGAGTAAGGTTTCAGCAATACGTTGTTTCTGTTGCAATTCGCTGTTTGCTGGCTGATACCAGCCTGCAAGCAGATTATCGGTCAATTCTCGTTGTAACTCATGAAGTTGTTCGGTTATCCGTTCTGTTTTGATATCACGACGGATCTCTTGGGTCAGATAAGTGACCATTCGTTCAACACCACGAGTGTCCAATGCCAGCATGGAGCCCCAGCTATCACCAGGATTACCCACATGACGTTGTACCGCTTCGTCATAATTTTTCGCACCAGCCAACTGTGGGTCCGCGGTAACCCGTTGATCAAAAGGTGTTAATGCCCAGATTAACCCAGGATTGCGACGGGAACGCACCTGCACATTTTCCCCCTGTGTTTGCTTAACCCAATAATCCAGTGCCTTACTGACAGTTTTGACTTCTGAGCGTTTACCCGCCGCATTACAGACTAATAGCAGGTTTATCTGCTGTTTATCCGTGTAGCGGTCAAGCAAATAGGCATTTTTAGCTTGAGATAGCAAAACGGCCTGCGGATAAGGAGGATGTTCAAGGTATTCTGGTGTATCGAATGGCTCAGTAAAATCAGGGAAATCTAGCAAGTCAATGGATTCAAATACATTTTTACGGGTAGATGTGGTCAGCGGGATATGTAACTCGGCAGCTAAAAAAGTTAGCTCAGCAAGTGACAACGTCACTAAATCAGTCGCATTGTCATCAACTAAGGGTATAACTTGAATGTGGCTATCCGCGGGTGTGTTCAGAGAATAGAGTGTCGCAACATTCATAACGCCATTGGCGGGCAGTAGGGTATCGTCCACTAATACGCTTAGTGGTGACAGTACTTGAGTCGCGCCGCCCAGATGTTGCAAAGTATAGGCAAAATGGCGGTAAGCATCGGTCAATGGCTGTAATTCTGTCCACAGTAATGAGAACAAAAGGGCACGATCATCAATGCTCAGATAAGGAGCCAGTTCAATGGCCACCGGCCAGAAATGAGTTTCCAGTTTTCTCTGGCGCGGGGCGTCATGACGAACCAGATAATCCCACAGCCCAATGACATCATCACTGCTGATACCTGCGTTGGCGATCGGTTGTCTGCGCATAACGAGCTGTTGCAGATGGTCAGTAATATGCTGTTCATCCAGCGAATGCTCTCGTCCATCCTGATGACGGGGGCCTTGAGGGTTATCCAGTAGAAAAGCACCCACAACTATTTTAGCAATATCCACTTCACTGAGAAGAGAAAGCCGTACCGGATGGCTTTCGGAATGACTAACGGCTTGCTGGCTAAAACGTGTTGCCAGCCCGCTGGCCTGATAGCCCGGTTTTATTTGTTGCCAAAAGTCGAGAGTTTTCCCGCCAAGGGTGGTTTCCAAGCGGCCATTTTCATCCGCCGCCAGCGCTGAAATAAGGTGCTGTTTCCCGGCAGATGACTGACCAAAAAAGCCAATGCTCATGCCGGTTAAGGATGTTTCCGTTAGTTGACGTGCTTTATTGCGATGGCGACGCAGTTTGATGGTGAGAAGATCGGCTTCAATATCCAATCGAATGGCGTGTTGGCGCACATTGTTAATCCAATCAATTGTTTGATCAATACCTTGTGTGACCTGCTCAAGCTGGTTATTGAGCTGTTGGGTGATTAATGATTTCATTTTCTAAATACACTCCCACTATCAATCCAATAATGGGTTGATCCTGAACCGTTGCTGGCTAATGTGTTGAGCTTGAGGCGCAGGTGGTGGGATGGCACACGGCTCCCATCTTGCAATACGGCATCCGCTATCTCAAAGCGCTCCTGACCATCGTCATTCTGCTTGTCGCCCTTTGCTAATCTCAGTCTGACATGCAATACGCTGTCACCCGCGACTTTGCGCGCCAGTTCCTGATCAACAATGGATAAGGTATAAAGCGGCGAGGCAGGCCAACGGTCATTATCGAGCTGGCGAAAGCCAAGGCACAACGACCCTCTAACCTGAAAATGAGCGTCGGATGGCAAGGCAAAATTGCTGCTATCCAGATCGATATCGCGATAGTAGACATTCTCTTCTGTCAGTGCGTCGCTGCTGTCTAACATCCCGAGGTAGCGTATGGTTGAATAAGGTTGGAAATCACCGGCTTTAAAGTAAAAACCGGCCAGCCGTAAGTCCAGTGCCAGTAAACATAGCATTGCCCCCACTGCGGCAGTCGATTTTGGGTTATCAATGCGACCATGCTTGTTAAACGGATACCAATCGCTGGTGTGATATCCATCCAGCGAGAGAATACGATTGTTGGGCAGAGGTTGCAGATGGCGAAATAGTGCCTGAATGCCGGGGAAGCGTGAAGGGCGGCCAGTCAATAACAGCACATCACAAGAATAGAGTGATACCACTTCAGACAGTGAACGCAGGTTTTGCGTAATACTCATTCGGTTAGATAAAAACTCACCGTGCAACTTGCTTAGCTTTAATACTAACGGAACCTGCAAAATATCAAACCCGCCAGCATCTGTTGCTAGTTCACGCTGAACTTCGCTGTTAATGTAATCAAGGACTTTCTGCGTCGGTAATTGGGGCAATAGCTCGCCAAAATTAGCGTCTATTTCTGCACTGGCATCCAGGGGATCAAAGTTCTCGTAGGCTTCCAGAATAGCCCGGCCTGCGGGCATAAATATCTGCAATGTGGCTTGCTGACGCAGGGCTGATTGCCCATCCATGCGGCCATCATTGCCGAATAATTTATCCAGCAAGGCATCAGTATTGGTGACGCCAGCTTTCTTAAGGCGAGCTTGGAGGGCAGGTAGAAGATAGAGCTGAATAACATCCAGCAAAATATCATCACCGGCCACTTTAAACCCTTCACGGAATAACAGGCGCGGGCTGATTTTGACATTATTGCCAATACCATCATCCAGCCAATATTGCGTAATTGCCAGGTCGGTGGTGCCACCGCCAATATCGATAGAGGCGATACGTAAGGTTTTCCCGGCAACATCCCCAGCTTCCGGCTGTTTATCGGGTCGTGCCATACTGGCAAAAAAGGCTGCGGTACGGCCACCGAAATTAACTTGAGTTTCGTTATACAGATAAACCATCTGACCGCAGGTCGCTTCATCCCATTCCATCTGTACATCTGGTACTGGAACCTGGCTTTTGGCGCGGCCTTGGGTGGATGCAAAGTTATCATCTGCCGGATGCCAACCCATAGATTTCCAAACTAAGGCAATGGCTTCATTCATCCGGCGGCGGAATATCTCGCGCTCCGGTTTTGGCATGGCGGACGGCAGCGTTAAGATAATGGCGCGTAATTGCCGTGGCGCATTGGCATGGGTCATTTTCAAACGTTGTGCCGCGCTGTTGATTTGCATCAGCGCTTGCGCCAATAGTTCCGACAACATAAATGTCATCAATGAACTACGGCTATAATGTGGTGAAAATACCGGGAGCCGTTCATCTACTGGCATCGTATAGAGCGGTTGGCCGTCATCATTGACCAGATTGGTCAGCGGCAACGCCGTCGCCAGCGGTTCATGTATTAGCGTGGTTTGGGTCTCGTTGAAGCGCCAGCCCGCAGTATAGGTCTCTTCATCCCACAGATAGCGGCGGGGGCTGGAAATGCCGGTAGACCCTTCGGTGCCTAAACGGTGCTGTGCCATACGGCTGGCTTCACGACCAACACGGGTAATCGCAGGCCAGATAAAGGCATCGTCACGGCCACTTTCCACCGAAAAATTCTGTTTGCCGAACTTCGCTTGCGCAAATTCAATCCGGCTTTCAAACAGTTCGTTATACAGATAGTGTGGCTCGCTTAAATCACGAATTTGTAATTCGTAAGTCTGTTTCAGGCCATTACTTTCATCGGCATGGTCTTCCACCAAAATGCCGCAGGTATGCGAGTTGCCGACATCGAGGATCAAATCAACATTAACGGTAGGTTCTTGTAGGGTGCTGGTATTGATTTTTATTTCTAGCACACCAATTTGGCTGCCAAGTAACTCCAGCAAATTAAGATAGTGCGCCTGATATTCGAATTCGCGCAGCGACACACTGATATGCCTTTCGGTGCGTTCTTCCTGCTCTGATGCCTGTTGAACAAAAACTTCCCGCAACCAACCGTCAACCCAGGTTAAATCAAGGAATTCTGCCAATTCTTCATTGTGGTAGGCCAGGGCGAAACTTAATCCGGTTTTGACATCATTTTCATTAGGTGCCAAATACTCATTAGCATCACCTTCAGGATAGACTTTGGTATCAAATGCCATGGTGACACGTAAAGTATTGCCATCTTGATCTGGCGAATCTAGCACTAAAATCTGTACTCTGGCCCAGTTATCAGGCCCATTAACGAAGGTGCGCGGCGGATTAAAACGCAAGAAGGGCAGCGGCAACCAAATCTTGTTCAGCAGTTTTAGCGATTGTTCCAATGGAATACTAAATTCAGGTTTAACAATCTCTGGGGCTGAGCCGGGTACCATTAGCGAATATTTACCGTTATGTGGATGGTAATTCAGGCGTAATAGTGGGCCATTAGCGCTTTTGCGGACGAATTTATTTGGCAGCTCAGTATCTAATTGGGGCTTTAAAGCGAAGTCCAGAAACTGAATGCCGCTGTCCTGAATAAGCGTAATTTTCTGTTTTAAATCCGTGATCGTTGCCAGCATAATATTATTTAGTCTCACGCTTCATCGTCATTGGAAGGGTCGTATTGGCATCGTAACGGCCTTTGCAATCTGCAATCCCGCTCACGCCTTGTTTGCAGACGATCTCAGGCATTTGATATTTTGAACCATCACTGCACTGCGCCCTATAGCGGCTATTGATTACCAAATTGCCTGACTTCATTACACCAGCAGTGATATTTGCGCGGCAAGTCACGTTATCCCCGTGGGTGATTTTCACCGTACCTTTACCGTTTTTAATTTGATACTTCAGGCTGGGTGCTTTACCGGTTTGGGCGGTTTTAATATCCGGGCTGACCCGCCAGTTTCCATTAAGGAATGTAGTCGATCCCACTTTGACGGCATCTGAAGGGAGTATCAGCGCACTTTTGCTCTCAACGGTGGTCGGCAATGCGACGGCGGTCGGTTCCGCGATAGCTGATGCAGGCACGACGGTGGCATTATTCAACGGCAGTTGTGATGCAATTGTGGGCTGGATAATTTGAGCAACAGGTGCAGTGGTTACCGGTGCAAGGTCTTTAACTGACAGGGCTCTATCTTCAGTGGCTGATTTATCTTCGAGGACAGTGGGCTTAACATCCGGGGCGGCAGCGGCATTTTCCGGCATTCCACCACTGAATTGCACTATCAAGGCGATGATTAGCGCCAACACCGGTAACATCCAGTTAAATCGTAGCCAACGTGTTGGTTTTTTTACTGCTTTTGATGGCGGGGTGACCTCTGCGACAGGCTCCGGCAGCGGGGGCAGCAACGTAGTTTCGGCCTGAGGCGCTAACTCAATGACAGCAGCGGCAGGCAGCGTGGGCATTGGGGCCGCAATGGTAGCGATAATAGGTTCAATCGGCTCGTAAACTTCGGTGGTCTGGCGCAGACAATCGAGTGGGTCAATGCGTGTTTTTTTATCCGGGCTGACAAATCCCCAAAAGGTCAGTACGGGTTTGCCTGCCACTAAATAAACGTGATTTTGATCGGGGAATTGCATTGTTTTGGCCAACAGTACGCCAAATAGCCGCTGTGCGGCGTTATCTGATTTTTGCGCCCGCTGACACAAGTCATTGGCACTTGCCAGACAGGCTGACAACTGCTTAACCGCTGCCTTGCGCTCAACACTGCTGGCTGCCAGCCATGAGGTCACTTTGCCTTCAATGGGGGCATACCAATCTATGCGGTCGCCGCGTTCATTAAGTTGAGGTATGGCCAGACAGTCAGCAATATGTTGCTGTTTTTTAAGGCGTAATGCCTCTCTTATCTGCCGTGCAGAGGCATAAACCGGTTGCCCGTTTTCGCCTAACGCCAGAATGTCGTCCAAACTACCACTGCGTAAAAATGATTTTGCCACGCAAAAGAGACCTTTATAGTGTTGCCCAAGGCAGAAAATAATGTGTTATCTGCGACAACCTATACTTTAGTGTTGGTGAAGGGGAATCAAACGACGGAATAAGTGGCAAAATGTCCTCTTGTTTTCAATGAATGGAGGTTTTTGGTGTAACGCGTGTTTGGATATTTGACCTGTAACGGCAAAATGTTCATTACAGGGCACATTACGTCGATGGACAGTAAAACCGTGTTTTTTACTATGTTTCTGCGTCGGTTAATTGAGTAAGCTAAGCACCGCCTTTACGCGTATTGAAAGGAGAGATCTTGAATCAATCACAAAATACCATTCACCTATCAGCCAGCGAAGCGATTGATAGGCTTGAGACGCTATACGAGTCCGCACTTGCGGCATTACGTGATGCTATTAGCGCTTTTATTCGCGATGGCGCTCTGCCGGATGTTGGTGAAAGGGCTAAGGGTTTGTTCTCATATCCACAGCTCAGTGTCAGTTGGGACGGAAGATTCCGCGACCACCAGCGTACCCGTGCTTATGGGCGTTTCTCACGGACCGGGCAATACAGTACCACGGTTACTCGGCCGACATTGTTTCGGGACTATCTGACAGAGCAACTCACCTTGCTTGAAAGTGAGTACGGCGCGGTGTTTGAAGTGACACCGTCACAACAAGAAATGCCATATCCTTTTGTGATCGACGGTTCTGACCTCATTCTCGACCGGTCAATGACGGCGGGCCTTGCTCAGCACTTCCCAACCACGGATTTGGCAAAAATCGGTGATGGCATTACTGATGGTATTGATACTGCCACCGCTGATTTTCCCTTATCGCATTTCGATGCCTTGCGGACTGATTTTTCACTGGCGCGGCTAAAACATTACACCGGCACCCCCGCAGAACATATTCAGCCTTATATCCTTTTCACTAACTACAGCCGCTATGTTGATGAGTTTGTCAGTTGGGCTTGTGAGCAGATTCTCGACCCCGCCAGCCCTTATAAAGCCTTATCCTGTGCCGGTGGCAGCTACATAACGGCTGAAAATGCTGATCCTGAAAAGACCACCTCTGATCTGGCATGGAAAAAACATCAGATGCCGGCCTATCACTTAATTACAGAAGGGGGTCATGGCATTACTTTGGTGAATATTGGCGTCGGCCCATCCAATGCCAAAACTATTTGTGATCATCTGGCGGTACTGCGGCCTCATGCATGGTTGATGATTGGGCACTGTGGTGGATTGCGTGAAAGTCAGGCCATCGGCGATTATGTGCTGGCTCATGCCTATCTGCGTGATGATCATGTGTTGGATGCGGTGTTGCCGCCAGATATCCCGATCCCAAGTATTGCTGAGGTACAGCGGGCATTGTACGACGCCACCAAAGCGGTGAGTGGCATGCCAGGCGTTGAAGTCAAACAGCGGTTGCGCACTGGGACGGTAGTCACTTCTGATGACCGTAACTGGGAGTTGCGTTTTTCTGCGTCAGCACTGCGTTTTAGCTTAAGCCGCGCAGTTGCCGTCGATATGGAAAGTGCCACCATTGCAGCTCAAGGTTATCGCTTCCGAGTGCCTTATGGCACATTGCTCTGTGTTTCAGATAAACCGTTACATGGCGAAATCAAGTTGCCGGGGCAAGCTAACCATTTCTATGAAGGTGCTATTTCTGAGCATTTGCAGATTGGTATTCGGGCAATAGATTTATTGCGCGCGGAGGGTGATCAACTGCATTCACGCAAACTGCGCACCTTTAACGAGCCGCCGTTCCGCTAATCTCATCGCGCCATAAACCGGCAAAGTATCAATCGATGTTTTGCCGGTTATGCTCGATGACCATCTTAATAAAATTGTCCCGCACCAAATCAGGAATAGTATTATTCCAAGCGATACCCACTTGCCAACTGAGGGTGTCACCGCTGAGCGCAATAATATTCATCGTCGGGGGCGCGATATGCACCACACTCTGCGGCAGTAATGCCACGCCGAGACCGGCAATCACCAGTGCGAGTATGGTCTGGATATCCTCAACTTCTTGCATCGCTGGCACGTAGAGTTGATTTGACTGTAAGAACAGGTCAATTTGTGCATTTAGCCCGCGCCCACGCTCGGTATATAAACGCAGTAACGGCAGATGTTTTAACCATTCGTCGAGTGTTAGTGCCTTATCTTGCGGGGTTACCAGCACCAGGCGATCGTCAAATAAGGGATGATAATGTAACGGCGCCTTGGGCGGCACTCGAACAAATCCTATTTGCAGTTCACCGTGGGTTAATAATGCATATTGCTGTGCCGAGGGGATATCCTCCAACGTAATGGCAATGCCAGGGAACTGCTCTCTGAATTTGGCGATACAGTGCGGAGCAGTATAGAAAGTCGACAATCCAAAACCTATCGATATAAACCCTTCAATGCCCTTGGCCACTCTGGCGGCATGTTGTAGAAAAAAATTAGACTGATTAATCACTTTCTCCGCCTCTGCCAGCAACTGTTGGCCGCCAGGGGTCAGTAGCGCACCATGACGCCCGCGTGAGAACAGATGAAGATTTAGCATCGATTCCAATAAGTTAATCTGCTTAGACAGGGCCGGTTGCGTGATACAAAGCGCCTGTGCAGCTTCATTGTAATTGCTTTTCTGTGCCAGCATAACAAAGGCTTTTAGCAACTTAATATTCACTGTTACATTCCAATTGGTAATCGATAAAGGAAAATCATTCATTATAAAGTTATCAATACGGCTGCTGTAATGCCAATGATAAAAATCAGCGGTAGATGCCCTAGGAGGATAATGTGACTGAATTACCATTGATAACAGCAGCAACAGTGCAGTTCCAGCATCAGGCCAATAACAAACAATATAATCTGTTGGTTATTGAGAAGTTTATCGAGCAGGCAGCCCTGCAAAACATCAAAATATTAGCCTTTCCAGAGATGTGTATCACTGGATACTGGCATGTCCCTAAGTTGACTGCGGTGCAAGTCAATGCACTGGCGGAATCGATAGGAAACAGTCCATCAATCGCCTTGGTTCGTGCGTTAGCAGTTAAATATCAAATGCTTATTGGTGTGGGTCTGATTGAGCGGGCAGATGACGGGCGACTCTATAACGCCTATGTTGCTTGCATGCCTGATGGCACCTGGCACACTCATCGCAAATTGCATGCTTTTGAGCATCCAACCATTAGCAGCGGCGATTCTTACACCGTGTTTGACACCCCTTGGGGGGTCAAAGTGGGCATACTTATCTGCTGGGATAACAATTTGGTGGAGAATGTTCGCGCTACCACCTTACTGGGCGCGGATATATTATTGGCACCACACCAAACCGGTGGAACTCACTCCCGTAGCCCTTATGGCATGAAGCCCATTCCACTCGAACTGTGGCAACAACGTGTTGAACGAAAAGAAGAAATAACCGCGGCAATTCGTGGTATCAATGGCCGGGAATGGCTGATGCGCTGGTTACCAGCCCGGGCACATGATAATGGTTTATTTATTCTGTTCAGTAATGGTATTGGGGCCGATGATGATGAAGTGCGCACCGGTAATGCGATGATACTGGACCCGTATGGTCGCATCATCAATGAAACCTGGGAGGCCGCCGACATGATGGTGTGCGCTGAGCTGGATCTCTCCTTGATCCCACTCAGTACTGGACGGCGCTGGATCTATGGTCGCCGCCCTGAGTTATATACCATTTTGACTGAGCGGCAAGGTTATGAACGGGATGCTATTTCAGCACGTTTTTCCGAGGATGCTCCAGTCCTGAAAAACAGATAGCTGACAGCCAATTTTACAGTCAATACTGGTAAGGCAGGGACTGAAAACACCTGCCTGTATTACCGGCGAATGCCGGTGCCAATGCTGATACTCGATACTCCGCCCGAACCCCCACTCACGCCGACATGACCGGTATTTGCACAGGCAATCAGCAATAGTGTAATCATCACCATGATTAACTTTTTCATTCGGTTTCCTTAGGTTCGCTAGCACGCTACGCGCGCAGAGACAGGAAGGGTAGCTTGCCTGTCTCGGATACTGCCCGATAAGTTATATCAAATAGTATATAGCTAAAGCGGGTTGTCTATGGTTTTCATCTGACAACTGAATAGGTCGCAGAGAGAGTCATATACAGCGTAAATGTATGGCAGTGATAGCTGATTCAACCTGATTGGTAACAGTATCTGTTTAATAATCAGATCAACACTTTTGCAACACTCAATCAAGAGACTCGCCTATGCACTTTACTCAAGCCATTGCCAGACTGCCGGCGGCTACCTGTGGTAGCGGCCAGACCACGTCCCAATTGGGCGCCCCAGATATTGCTGTGACGGGTCACCAATTTTTGGCCTACGTTGATACCTTGCTCCGTCTTGGCCTGAAAGTGACTATTTTACCGGCAGCACCGGCATTCCCTGATGCGCACTTTGTTGAGGATACTGCCGTCGTCATGCCGGAACTGGCGGTGATAACCCACCCTGGGGCACCCAGCCGCCAAGGCGAAGTGGCGACTATCGAGCCGCTATTTACCGACCGCCCGGTCTTTCGAATGAGCGAGCAAGGCCATCTTGATGGGGGTGATGTGCTGTTGGTGGATAAACAATTTTTTATCGGCCTGACTTCACGCACTGATGAAGTCGGGATCAGCGAGTTTACCGCCGCGGTCGCGCGCTATGGCTATCGGGTAATGCCAATAGCAGTGAGTGCGGGGTTACACCTGAAGTCGATTGTTAACTATGTTGGGCGTAACACCTTGTTGCTGACCGAGGATTATCAGCACCATCCTGCGTTTTCTCGGTTTAATACCATTGTTATTCCTGAAGATGAGTCTTACGCCGGTAATACTTTGTGGATCAATGATACGTTGATTACACCGCAAGGGTATCCTTACACGTTGGCGCAAATTGAAAAGCTGGGAATGCCAATTATTCAACTTGATACCAGTGAATTTAAAAAAATGGATGGCGGCTTGACCTGCCTCTCGCTTCGTTTCTAATCTTTGCGGTTTCTATTACTTGCCAATATTGGGATCTTAACCATGAAAAAGACATTAGCTGCAATATTGACCGGCCTGATACTTTCCGCGCCCGTGGCGGCTCAGACCATTGACACTATTAGCTTTGGTGTAGACGGGGGTTATCCACCTTTTGATGTTCTTTCTCCCAGTGGCGAGATCACCGGCTTTGATATCGATATCGCGAATGCCTTGTGTGAAAACCTGCATGCGAAGTGTGTATTCGTTAAACAACCGTTTGAAAGCATGATCGCGGCACTTAATGCCCGTAAGTTCGATGCAATTATTGCGTCGCTGACCATTACTGAAGAGCGCAAAAAAGAAGTGGATTTCACGGATCGATACTATCGCAGTGCCGCACAATTGGTGGCGCGCAAAGGCAGCCCGCTGTTACCGGACACCGCCAGTTTGAAAGGCAAAACCGTGGGTGTGCAAACCGGCTCAATCCATGAGACCTATGCGAAAAAACACTGGGGTGGACAAGGGGTGAAAATCGTCTCTTATGCCAATCAGGACAATGTCTATCTGGATCTGCTGTCTGGGCGCATCAACGCCTCGCTACAAGATAACATTCAGGCTGCCAGTAGCTTTATTGATACCCCGCGTGGGCAGAAATTTGCTTTTGCCGGGCCAGTTATCCAAGACGAAACTATCTCATCTGATGTGGGTATCGCCGTCGGTAAAGATAATCCAGCGTTACGCGATGCATTGAATGGAGCAATTAAGGCGATCCGTGCTGACGGTACTTATGACGCCATTCAGAAAAAATATTTCAGTTTCGATATTTACGGCAACTGAGTGCTCCACCATTTTTTGTGATGTAAACCCGCCGGGCCGATGACTAACGCGCCCGGCACCGGTTTTTCAGCGACAGGGGGCCAATAATGGTAGCCGAATATTTGCCTTTACTGGCACAGGGGGCGGGGTTGTCACTGTGTGTGATGCTGCTGTCACTCGCGGTGGCACTGGTACTTGGGTTGATCAATGCGGTTATCAAACTGTTTGGTCCGCGCTGGTTGCGCTGGATATCAACCGGATACACCACGCTGGTGCGAGGTATTCCTGAACTGGTGATTATGTTGCTGCTATTTTTCGGTGGCGAAATGCTGGTGAATGGGTTCCTCAGTTTATTGGGCGTGGGGCCGGTTCGCTTCAACACTTTTATCTCTGGCGTGTTGGCCATTGGTATTGTATTCGGCGCTTACTACACTGAAACCTTCCGGGGCGCATTTCAAACCGTTGATCGTGGTCAGTTGGAGGCCGCAATAGCTTACGGTATGAGTCCTGCTCAGGTATTCCGGCGCATTATGTTGCCACAGATGCTCAGTTTTGCCATTCCGGGGATCAATAACAACTGGCTTGGTTTAATGAAAGCGTCGGCGTTGATATCCATTCTGGGGTTGGAAGATATGGTGTGGCTGGCTGAACAGGCAGGACGGGCGACACAAAAACCGTTCTTGTTTTACTTCCTGGTGGCGATGATTTACATGGTCATCACCGCGCTTTCTAGTTGGGGATTCAGTCTGCTTTCACGGCGCTATGCGCTGTCAACCTCTAGTGCAGCGAGGCAAGGATGAATCTGCAAACCATGCTGGAGGCTGCACCGACATTTTTGTATAGCGACGGGTCGGATGTTACCGGGTTGGCCATGACCGCTAAGCTGTTTTTACTGTCCGTGGTGCCGGGTTTATTGTTGGCACTACTGATGGCAGTTGGGCAAGCTTTTGGCCCACGGCCGCTCTCTTGGTTCATCCGCAGCGTAACTTATTTTTTCCGTAGCACGCCGCTCTATCTGCAATTAATGCTGATCTACTACGGTTTGTCACAGTTTGACATCGTGCAGTTGGGTTGGCAGGACGACCAACCGTTCTGGCTGCTGTTCCGTGATGCCACTTTCTGTGCCACGCTCGCGCTGGTGCTGAATACCAGTGCTTATGTGGCAGAATTATTGGCGGGAATGATGGTGACGTTTCCACGTCAGGAGTGGGTGGCTGGCGAAGCTTTTGGCATGAGCCAGTGGCAGATTATTCGCCGGTTGGTACTGCCCGCAACATTGCGGCGCGGTATCCCAGCGCTGAATAACGAGATGGTATTCCTGCTACACGCCACCTCGCTTGCCAGTACCGTAACGCTATTGGATATTACCGGCGTGGCGCGCTCGTTCTATGCGGCAACCTATTCCCCGTTCATCCCGTTCCTGATGGCGGCGGCGCTCTATCTGTTATGCACTTTTATGCTGATTTACCTATTTTCACGTGCAGAACGGCGCTGGCTGGCTTTTGCCCGTCACGATTAAGTATCCCGTGCGGGCACTGCGGATTTAAGTGCGTTTGATGGTTTGTAATTCCGTCAGGGTGACAATTTTATCGACCCGGAATTTTTTACTGGTCAGCCAACTATCAGCCAGTAACCGGTAGTGTTCCATGTTACGACAGCCAATGCGCACCAGGAAGTCGAAGCTGCCACCGACCAACCAACAGTCCAGCACCTCCGGCGTTTTGCACACTTCCTGTTCGAATGCCGCCTGCGAGTGCCCATGGTCGGCCAGTGCAATTTGTGCTTGTATAACAAAAGCATGTGCAGGTTCCGGCAACTCAATAATCGCGCTGTAACCGCGGATAATACCGGCACGCTCCAGTAGCCGCACGCGCTCCAGACAAGGGCGAGCGGTAAGGTTTACCTGTTCAGAGAGCTTTTGATAAGAGATGCGACCATCCTGGCTCAGTATTTCAAGGATTTTTTTGTCAATTCGGTCAAGCCGGGCTTTCTTTTCCACAGATAGGACGTCCAATGAAAATCAATAATCATAAGTTACCTGAACATGCCCTAGGTGGGCAGCGTCAATTAACCAGCTTTCATTTCGGCCAGCAAGGTTTTGGTGAGAAAATCTATCTACAAGCTGGCCTGCATGCTGATGAACTGCCCGGCATGCTGGTATTACATTATCTTAAAAGATTACTGAGTCAGGCGGAACGGCGCGGTGAAATTCAGAGCGAAATAATTATTGTGCCGCTTGCCAACCCGGTAGGTATTGCGCAAGTGCTCCTTAATAGTGGTATCGGCCGTTTTGATCTGGGCAGTGGGCGCAATTTCAACCGTGACTTCCCTGATCTGGCGCAAGGGGTACAAACGCGGCTGGCATCGCGGCCGCTCACTGATAGTGTTGGTATACAGCAACAAGTGCGAGTTGCCATGGTTGAGGCATTGCAGGATTTGCCTGCCAGCAGTGAAGTTGCAGCGCTGCGCCAACACTTATTAAGACTGGCTTGTGATGCGGACCTGGTGCTGGATCTGCATTGTGATGATCACGCTATTTTGCACATGTACGCTGATCCTGCCTGGCGTGAACCCGCCGAAACCTTGGCACGGTTCTTAGATATTGGCACCGTATTACTGTCGCAAGATAGCGGTGGTGGATCCTTTGATGAGGCTTGCGGCTTGCCATGGCACCGGTTAGCGGCGCACTATCCGGCGTTAAAGCTTGAACCGGGTTGCATGGCGGTGACGCTAGAATTACGGGGTCAACAGGATGTTAGCCACGCGTTGGCCAGTGCTGATGCCGAGCGTCTTTATCACTATTTGCAGTACCGTGGCGCAGTCAAAGGGCAATCTTTGGTTATTCCGCAGCGGGAAGTCACCCTGTTGCCGTTTACGGCGGGTGAGATAGTGACAGCACCTGCCAGTGGCATTCTGCTGTTATTACGCCAGCCGGGTGAATGGGTTGGGAAAGATGAAGTGGTAGCTGAAATTATTGATCCGCTCACCGATACGGTAAAAGCGGTTCGCGCTCAGGCTGGCGGCATTATCTACGCCAGTCGGCGGGCACCTTTTGTCACGTTGGGGGCAGAAGTGATGAAAATTGCAGGCAAAACCCCCTACGCAGGTGGCGGGGGGTTAGCGTTGTGATGTTATAGCGCAGCACGATTAATGTTACACACTCAGTTCACGTAACAGGGGGAAAGCCTGTTGGGTCTGTTGTTCGCTGACGACGAACGCGCGTAATTGCTGTGAGTTATCAGTGCCACGCGCCACTATCCCCTGCGCTGTCAGGCATATTTCCCAGTGGAGATCCTCGCGGTTGGTTTCGCCAGCGAAATAGAGCGGTAGATCAGGTGTTTTGACTTTAACTAACATCGGCGGCAGGGTGAGACACGCGGCTCCCCCTAGAATATTTTTTGCCAGTGTCATGGCTCCCACTAATATGGGCTGCAAAAATGGCAGTACTTTCCCCTCGACCTCGGCACAATCACCCACGGCAAAGATATCTGGATCAACCGTTTGCAACTGATTATTGACCTTAATACCACGCCCAATATCGAGACCTGCGGCAGCGGCGAGGGCAGTTTCCGGCATTAAACCAATCGCGGCAATAACAGCATCAACGGTATACGTTTGACCCGCGCGAAGTTCTACTCGCAAGCCGTTGGTGACTTTTGTCACACTGAGCAATTCATTATTAAACACCAAAGTAACACCACTTTGGCTGAGGCGCTGTTGTAAGCGGCTACTGATCTCCACTGGTATCACAGAGGCTAGCAAACTGTGTGCCTTATCCACCAGAATCACCTGCTTACCAGAACGCTGTAGGTCCATTGCCAACTCCGTCCCGATTAACCCGCCGCCCAGCACTAAAACACGCGATGCTTTTTGCAACCTATCTTGATGTTGCCGGTATTCATTTTGGCTATTAAATGTAACGATCATCTCGCTACCGGGCACGGTCGGAACCAGTGCAGACGCCCCGGTAGCCAGCACTAATTTATGGTAATTAAATCCCCGATCACCACAAAAAACGCGTTTAGTGTGCCGCTCAATGGCGGTGACCAACATCGCTGTATGCAAAGTAAGATTATTTTCTTCTGCAAACTTCTCGGCCGACAACCGGGTGAGATCGTCAGCGCTCTGCTGAAGACTAAATACATGACTTAAATCAGGTTTATTATAATCCACGCCACTGTCAGCGGCGATCATCTGGATTGGCACTTGTGGGTTAAGTTTACGGATGTTTTTAACCACTTGGCGGGCGGCAAAACCTGAACCCACAATAATAATGTTATCTGTCATAACATGCTCCATTACAGTGGATCGAACACAGATTTGCCCAAGCCACACTCTGGGCAGAGGAAGAAATCGGGGACATTTTCCCAACAGGTTCCTGGCTTAACCTCTTGAAGAGGCTCACCCAGTGCTGGGTCATATATCCACTGGCAAACACTGCATTGCATTGAAATACCCAGATTCTGTTTCTCGGCGCGGACCTTTTCTTGAGTGAGGGCGATAACGTCGTCAACCTCAGATAAATGGGGGGTCTCCAATGGATGAAGTGCCCATTTACGGGCAATTTTACGCCCATGTTCACGGCACTCTGCTAAAGCATCAGTATCAGGCCGCCATTTCATTTTTAAGGAGAGGGAGATATCAAACCCGGCATCCATCAGGCGAGTTTGAATGCGGTCAACCGCACCGCCAGTCCAGCCAAAGCTGCCAAATGCCGCAGCTTTTTTGTTACGGAAACGTAATCCGGCCAGTTCTTCGAGCATCCCGGCGATTTTTGGCATCATGACGTTGTTCATGGTGGAAGAACCCACTAAAACGCCTTTAGAACGGAAGACCTGGGTGAGGATTTCATTTTTGTCATGGCGGGCAATGTTGTAGATCTTCACTGCCACACCGGGGTCGGTATCGTGAATACCCTGAGCAATAGCATCGGCCATCATGCGGGTATTATTTGACATGGTGTCATAGAAAATGGTTATCCGGTCTTCCTGATAATCTGCCGCCCAAGCCAGATATTGCGTGACAATTTGGGTTGGATTATCGCGCCATACCACGCCATGGGAGGTGGCAATCATTGATACTGGCAGATTGAAACCAAGAATTTCATTGATTTTTGGTGTTACCAAGCGGCTGAAAGGGGTCAAAATGTTGGCATAATAGCGAGCGCACTGTTCATAAAGTTCGGTCTGATCGACCTCGTCATTAAACAGATGCTCATCACAGTAGTGCTGACCGAAAGCATCATTACTGAACAACACGGCATCACCCGTGATGTAAGTCATCATGCTGTCAGGCCAGTGCAGCATCGGCGTTTCAACAAAGATCAATTGCTTACCGTTGCCGATATCTAAGGTATCGCCTGTTTTAACTGTAATGAAATTCCATTCAGGATGATGATGATGTCCGTTGATTGAGTCGATAGCATTGGCGGTGCAATAAATCGGAGTGTTGGGGATACGCGCCATTAACTCGGTTAATGCGCCGGCATGGTCTTCTTCGGCATGATTGATAACAATATAGTCGAGCGCATTTAAGTCGATCTCCCGTGCTAAATTGGCAACAAAATCTCGATCAAATTTCTGATCAACTGTATCGATCAGAATGTTCTTTTCTTCGCAGATTAAATAGCTGTTGTAACTGGTCCCTTTCAGGGTTTTGTACTCAGTACCATGGAAATCACGCACTTCCCAATCACGTTGCCCAACCCATTTGATATTATTCTTAACTTGAATCGCCATGAACCGTTCCTCAACTAAAATAAATGATTTACCTCACCTTAGAGAGCAAATAGCGTGCCATGATTTATAGTATTGATTTTAATCATATAAAAATTAAAGTTAGTCATTATGACATTGATGTGTCATTGTCATAATGACTAACACTATGTCGGAATGACAAAATATGAGTTTATCCATTCAGTCACTGGCCAAAATAGCCATTGAGCTACAGGGCGGCTTATCAGGGCAAGATCGTTTTCAGACGTTAGTCAGTAGCTTGCGGCAATTACTGCAATGCGATGCCTCGGCACTTTTACGTTATGAACATCAATTGTTCCGCCCCTTGGCCATTGATGGTTTATCGCCTGATGTGTTGGGGCGGCGTTTTTCGTTGTCATCCCATCCGCGATTAGAGGCCATTGCCCGGGCAGGGAATGTGGTCCGTTTCCCGACTGACAGCCATCTGCCTGATCCCTATGACGGCCTGATCCCGGGCCATGATGAGCTAAAAGTCCATGCCTGTATTGGTCTGCCCTTGTTTGCTGATCAAACACTTATTGGTGCATTAACTTTCGACAGTATGAACCCGCTGCAATTTGATGGATTCAGTGATGAAGAGCTTAAACTGATTGGCGTATTAGCGGCCTCGGCATTGAATAATGCACTTTTAGTCGATGTGTTGGAGAAGCAAGCGCTCCCTACGGTTAGCTCATTAAGCATCCAAAAACAAGCCACACCAAGCTCGGAAGACGAGATGATTGGCCTGTCACCGTTGATACTGCAACTAAAACATGAGATAGGGGTGGTAGCAGGTTCAGAACTGAATGTGCTAATCACTGGAGAGACGGGGGTAGGTAAAGAGTTGGTTGCTCAGGCAATTCATCATTTATCACCCAGAGCTGCGAAGGCATTAATCTATTTAAACTGTGCCGCCTTGCCCGAGAATGTGGCGGAGAGCGAATTATTTGGCCATGTGAAGGGGGCTTTCACCGGTGCAATACATGACCGAACCGGTAAGTTCGAAATTGCCGACAATGGCACACTATTTCTTGATGAGATAGGCGAGCTTTCTTTGGTACTTCAGGCCAAATTACTCCGTGTTATTCAGTACGGCGACTTACAGCGCGTCGGTGACGACAGTACCAAGCGGGTGAATGTGCGTATTATTGCTGCTACCAATTGTGATCTTAAACAAGCAGTTATCGAAGGGCACTTTCGCGTTGATCTGTTTCACCGTTTGAGTGTATTCCCGTTACATGTTCCACCGTTACGGGAACGGAAAGGGGATATTGTCCTGTTAGCAGGATTTTTTGTGGAGCGGATAAGAAAGAAACTGGGGCTTCAGCAGTTGGGCATCCCGGCAACCACACTAACCTTGCTAGAGAATTACAGTTGGCCCGGAAATGTGCGTGAATTGGAACATGCTATTTATCGTGCTGCGGTATTAGCGCGTGCCTCACAACCGGCGACAGAATCTGCGCAACTGCATGCTGACTTATTTAATATTACAGTCACCACTATACCGGGTATTTCACCGATATCAGTCAGTGAGGACCAAGGTAGCGCGCCTGTAGACCTGCAAGCGGCGACCCGTGATTTTCAGCGGCAGGTTATCATGCAGGTTCTTCAGGAGCATGGGATGAATTGGTCGGCATCTGCTCGTGCGCTAAACCTTGACGCAGGCAACCTCCATCGTCTTGCCAAACGGCTCGGCATAAAACGATAGGAGGCCGCCGTCACCAACAGTCCATTTTATCTAACGGTTAGTGACGTGCCTGGGTAAATGAGCATTAACCGGATAAGGAATCAGGATTTTCGGCAATGAAACGTTCGGCATCCTCAACCATCGAAGAGGTGCCGACAAAGAAGGGGACTCGTTGATGTAATTACTCTGGTGGAATATCCAGAATACGATTTTTCCCCTTTTGTGATTATGCATCTTCAAATATGACAATTCCCTCTTCCTCAGAAGCGATACCTGCCACTTCCCCACGAGCGTTTTCATGATACGGTCCCTGAATCTACAGTAGCCATCAGTCCTCTGATGTCAGTTCAGTCAATTTTTCTGTCGGTTTCTTTTGACCAAGCGGGTTATTACCCCAACATTGTTCATATTTCCAACCCGTCAGTTCTTCAATCGTTGCGCGGGGGCCAGCAGCAATGTCAGCTATCGTACCACCGGCCTTAATCCGGGCAATCTCTGCCAACAGAACCATATGACTCTTTCTGTCGAGTTTCATCTGTGTGGTATAAAAAATTGCCACTAATGCCAGCGCGGTTACGCCGATGGCAAAGACGCCAACAATCGCCTGAACCGCGGTTTCTGGCTGCACCGACTGACCAGAGACAAAGCCAAATCTGCTGAGTGTCCAGCCCATCGCAAACACAATAACCGAACGAACCATTTTGCCAGCGAATGTCATTGCACCCGCATATAGACCCTCACGCCGACGCCCCGTGAGAACTTCATCTACATCAGCGAGGAAGGTATAAACGGTCCAGGGAATATAATAAATACCGCCGGTACTCAGACCAAAAACAACGGTGATTGCGAATAATACAATGACAGTGGTCGTGTCAGACCAACCGGTAAAATAGAGCGCGGCATAGGCAAAAACACTGACAATCACCACCTGCAATGCAATACGGAAAGGACGGGCAAAGCCCATTTTCACACAGATGCCGATAAAGAATGCGGTCGAGATCAGTTGCATAATCGAACTGAAGCTATTGAGTTGCGACACCAGAACAGCACTTTGGCGTAAACCGAAAATGATAAAGTAGGTGAATGAGGAAGCGAATAACCACTCGGCACCAAATCCAAATAGATACATCCCTAAATGTTTACGGAAAATACGGAGCCGAAATGTTGACGCCATATCAATACACATTTTTTTCAGCGCCTGAAACAAACTACTGGTGGTCTCTTTGACCACTTCACTGGCCGGGCGCTCCCAAGAAGAAACGTACAGGAAGATCATGGCACAACACATGATAGCTCCATATGCGATGCCGGTATAAAGGAAGGGGGCCGGAGAATCCTTGCCATAGAGCGCAATAAATTGCCCTGGAATAAAGGCCGCCATAAAGTTGGCAACTTTTCCGAATATCGCTTTTGATCCCGTCAACTTGGAGCGCTTAGCAAAATCGGTTGTCATCTCTGTGGCTAGCGTTTCGTATGGCACCATGATCGAGGTGTAGATCAATTCAAACATGGCATAAGTTATCAAGTAGTACCAAAAGCCAAAACCACTCACCCAAAGTAGGGGATAGAACAAGACCAGCGGAATACCGATGAGGATAAAGAAGCGACGACGTCCAAACATGCGGCCAAGGCGGGTGTTATAAAAGTTATCGGTGATGTAGCCCATGATAGGGTTACTGATGGCATCAAGAATGCTGGCTAGAGAGAATATGGCGGCAGCCTCAACGACAGAAAGTCCACAAAACGTGGTATAGAAATACATAAGCCACGCGCCACTGATCGCCAATGCACCACTGCCCAACAGGTTTGCACTGCCGTATGCAACCGTGTGCCTGATGGTTATTTTCTTTTCCATTTGCATCCCTTCATTTAAATGAAACAATGTTTCATATTTATCAATCTTGCGTTTCTTTATAATCCTCTTGCTGTGTTTAAAATGAGATCACGATCACGATCTGGTGGGTTGTATGAAAAAAAACGCATTTTTTATGAATAAATATCTATATCTGAATCTCGCTAGAAGAGTTTCTGTGGCTTGCGGGCGGGGAAGGTGTCGCTCAATAATCATGAGCATTATGCAGAGTTACTATTTTTGTGACTCAAATCACAAAAATATTGAAATGATGTTTTAAAAATAGTAAACTTTGTTTAGTGATGCAGATCACACAAATAAATCTCAACGTTCTCAGAGGAACAGCCAATGAAACACTTAAATGACATCAGTAAATTGTTTGAAAAACTGGGCGATGCTTACGATGATTTCTGCCAGCGTATTGGCTCTATTGTTTCTCCATTTTGATGGGGTACAGTAGCTGTAGTCACTCGAGTTAGAAAAAGGCGTAAACAGAGTTTATCGCCTTTTTCTAGTCGAATTGACTTTATCACTTATGAGCTATAAGTGATCGAAATCTGATGCGTCGTGGCGCTCAGGCAACTGCTCATTTGGTTCTCCCCAGGTCCGATTGACGATACGCCCCCGTTGCACGGCTGGTCGTTTCGCAATATTCTCCGCCCAACGTATCAAGTGGGTATAGGATTTAACATCCAGGAATTCCCCGGCTTCATATTGCAAGCCTAAAACCAAATTGCCATACCACGGCCAGATGGCGATATCGGCAATCGAATATTCATCCCCTGCAATATACTCATGTGTTTTGAGCTGAGTATTGAGCAAATCAAGCTGGCGTTTAGCTTCCATGGTAAAACGGTCAATTGCGTATTCGATTTTTACCGGTGCGTAATGATAAAAATGACCAAAACCCCCGCCTAAATAAGGTGCCGCGCCCTGTAGCCAGAATAACCAGTTCAGTGCTTCCGTTCTCTGTGCGTGATCTTTTGGCAGGAAATGGCCGAACTTATCCGCCAGATAAAGCAAAATAGCACCGGACTCAAAAACTCTCACCGGAGTCGGCGTTGAGTGATCCATCAGCGCGGGGATTTTTGAATTAGGATTCACTGCGACAAAACCACTTGAGAACTGGTCGCCTTCACTTATTCGAATCAAGTGGGCATCGTACTCTGCGCCTTTCTCGCCCAGCGCCAATAACTCCTCCAGCAGAATAGTGACCTTCTGGCCGTTGGGTGTCGCCATGGAGTAAAGCTGTAACGGATGTTTGCCAACAGGCAGGACCGCTTCATGACGTGCACCTGCCGTTGGGCGGTTGATTTTGGACCATACACCGCCACTCTCGTTATTTTCCGTCCAGACCTTTGGAGGCTGGTATTCGTTATCTTTCATCATTGATTACCTTATTTCAGAATGAATACGAACTTAATAATACGCATAGTGATTATGCATCAATAATAAAAGATAACAGGGATAATATTTGTTGTTAAGCGGCAGGCATGGACCGGGCACAGTTGGCAGTAGGCCAAAAGAGCATTACCAGTAAGCATGAGGTCACTCAAATTTCATACAGTACCTTTGATGCTTCTTCAACTTGCCGCTCCAGCAGTTTTAGCGTTTTTGATAATACGTTTTCTTGTTCTTTGAACCAGTTATCTTTATCGGACAAAGAGGTGACAAGCTGCCAAGAGTCTTCATCCTCTAATGCTTCCAGTTCACGCAACATCACGTCAATTTGATCTCTGACCTGCTTAATTTTTCTGCGCAGCCGTTCAAGATCGTCAATACAATCACTTGCCATTAGCGGTTCAAACCCACGTTTTAAACTCTCGAGTAACGCGTTAATTGCGGGGAAATCTCCCCGTTGGCGGGCTTGATTGAGCTGGACCATCAGTTGATGTGCTTTCTCTTTAAACTCATCGGCGACTAAATCTGGATGGCAGAGTCGACTGGCTTGCCGCCACAGGCGTTTTAGCTCTTGGCGCTGATCAACTGAGAGTTTTTGTTCATTACTATGCCGCTGTTCGGCATCTTTTTGCTGCTCCTGATAGCTCTCGTACTTCTCTTTCGCTTCTTCCCGAGCTTTACGGGTTGACTCAGTATTGCGGGTACAAAAACCCTTTTCCAGCTCTTTAATTTCCGCCAGCAGTGCGGCGATTAAATCCGTTTGCTGCTGAATCTGTTGTCGTATCTCAATGGTTTCACTCGACATAGCAGAGAGCGCTAACCAGCGCTGTTTTAACGCGGCAAGTTCATCAATGGCTTGAGATATATACTGCTGGCAGTTGCGATAATCGCGTTCCCTGCGCCGGGCTTCGGCCTCTGCTTTACGCAGAGTACATTCCGCCAACTGTTTACGTAACTGGAGGATTTTATTCATCAATGGGCCAAGGCGCACCAGATAGAGATCATTAAAGTCATCCAGCAACTGAACCCGCTCGTTACGTTTATCGATTAACTCGCGTAACTGTTCCTCCAGTGCTTTTAGCTCCATTTTACAGGCGGCCAATTCAAGGTCTTGCCACTGGGTAACCGCTTGTTTACTCGCCAGCCAGGCTGCAATTGCGTCTAGCGCATGCGTAAATTTCCCTTGTTCAATTTCCATGGCAATAAAAGCCAGCACCGCGTCCTGGGATTCGCTTTTAAGATAAGGCAGTTGTTGTCGGATAATATCCTCATCTTCAAGCTCAATAGCACTTTTAATGATCTCCAGCCGTTTAATGAGTTTTTTCATAAATATTGGATTTGCTGATAGCGTAGACAGGATAGCGACATACTAAACAACAGGTGCAAATTGTTCCAGATTAATAAGAATTTTCTCATTAGAATGGCCCGTTTCATGCCATAAAAGTGACTTTCTTATCATCCAGACCCAATGAGCGGCCAGGGGACATGACTTTCAACACAAAAATTGTAATCGGTGACGATGAAGACAGATATGGTAAAACGAATATATAATTGACTTTAACGCCAAGACTTCTAAGATAACCTCAGTATTCAGTCTTGGAGATCCCATGATTACACTCACGCCATTACAGCTTTTCAAAAATCTGTCCGACGAAACACGTCTGAATATCATCCTGCTGTTGCGAGAGTCGGGCGAGCTATGTGTTTGCGAGCTTTGTGACACATTGGATGAGTCTCAACCCAAGATCTCCAGACACTTAGCAATGCTGAGAGAATCTGGACTTTTACTCGATCGCCGTGCAGGGAAGTGGATTCACTATCGTCTGTCACCACATATCCCAGCTTGGGCGGCCACGGTGATTGAGCAGGCCTATCTTAGCCAACGAGATAAAATCGTTTTGCTGGCGAGCGGTAATGTAGCCTCGGGCGGTAAGGCAATTTGCCGCTAATACAGTAAAAATTTGCCTAATCATATATGAATTTACATATTTGATTGGAAGAGAAAGCAGATAGCAGGAAGGATGGTCTAGCTCATCTGGCCGTTGATGTTTAATCCATTAAAATTTACCGGGCAGGAGAGAACTCTTGCCTTTCGGGGGCGGTATGTTGTTGGCAGGTGCTATTTTTGTCCTGACTATTGTGCTGGTTATCTGGCAACCCAGAGGGTTGGGAATTGGCTGGAGTGCGCTGCTCGGTGCGGGACTGGCGTTACTGACCGGTGTGGTTCACATGGGTGATATTGCTGTGGTGTGGCAGATTGTCTGGAATGCGACCGCGACTTTTATTGCCGTGATCATCATCAGTCTGCTGTTGGATGAATCCGGTTTCTTTGAATGGGCCGCACTGCATGTGGCCCGCTGGGGCAATGGCCGTGGCCGTTTGCTGTTTACTTACATCATCTTATTAGGTGCAGCAGTGGCAGCACTGTTCGCTAATGATGGTGCCGCGCTGATCCTGACACCGATTGTGATTGCGATGCTGTTGGCGCTGGGCTTCAGCCGTGGTGCTACGTTGGCTTTTGTGATGGCAGCCGGATTCATTGCCGATACAGCCAGCTTGCCACTTATCGTCTCGAATTTGGTCAATATTGTCTCAGCTGATTTCTTTAATCTTGGATTCACTGAATACGCGGCAGTGATGGTGCCGGTTAACCTGGCCGCCATTGCGGCGACGCTGGTCATGCTGCATCTGTTTTTTCGCCAAGATATTCCTGCCGTTTACGACCTGTCGCTGTTGAAGGCACCAAAAGAGGCCATCCGCGATATCAACACCTTTAAAACCGGGTGGTTGGTGCTGCTGCTGCTGCTGTTGGGTTTCTTTGGCCTGGAGCCACTTGGTGTGCCCGTCAGTTTGGTCGCCGCCGTGGGGGCGCTGATATTGTTTGCCGTAGCGAAGAAAGGACATGCCATCAACACCGGCAAGGTGCTACGTGGTGCGCCATGGCAAATCGTTATATTCTCACTGGGTATGTACCTGGTAGTCTATGGCCTGCGGAATGCGGGACTGACTCATTACCTTTCCGCCTTGTTGAATCAACTGGGGGAGCAGGGATTATGGGTGGCTACGCTCGGTACCGGGTTCCTGACGGCGTTCCTGTCTTCCATCATGAATAATATGCCGACCGTGTTAGTGGGGGCGCTATCGATTGATGGCAGCTCTGCCACCGGCGTGATCAAGGAAGCGATGATTTATGCCAACGTTATCGGCAGTGATCTGGGGCCAAAAATCACCCCGATAGGTAGCCTGGCGACCTTATTGTGGCTGCATGTACTGTCACAAAAGAATATGACCATTACCTGGGGCTATTATTTCCGGGTGGGCATTGTCATGACGATCCCGGTGCTGTTGGTCACGCTGGCAGCATTGGCGCTGCGATTATCAATGATGCAATAACTATTATTTACCCTCCAGAAGGCAATGCCGGCTGGGGTTTCAATGAGAGATCACCCAAATGAGCAATGTGACTATTTATCATAATCCGGCCTGCGGCACATCGCGTAACACGCTGGAGTTAATTCGCAACAGTGGCACTGAGCCCACGCTTATTCGGTATCTGGAGACACCACCAAGTCGTGAGGTGTTGGTAAAATTGATCGCAGATATGGGGATCACGGTTCGGGCGTTATTACGTAAAAACGTCGAGCCTTATGAGCAATTAGGTCTGGCAGAAAACACCTTCAGCGATGACCAACTGGTTGATTTTATGCTACTGCATCCCATCCTGATCAACCGCCCGATTGTTGTCACACCACTGGGTACCCGGCTGTGTCGACCTTCTGAGGTGGTGTTGGAGATTTTGCCCGATGCGCAACGTGGTTCGTTCACCAAGGAAGATGGTGAACGGTTGGTAGATGAGCAGGGCAGACGTGTAGCTGAATAATCAGACATTCAGCGGGCATTCTCTATTGAATGACGCTGGGTTTCTCAGCAATCGCGTTAATTGCGTCTGAACTGTCAATTTGCTCGATTAAGTATGCCAATATAATCGAGCAAATTAGCCTGTTACTTCACATATTCAATAAGCTGTTTATCTTGGGATTCTGTGCAACAAACAGACATTCTAAACTTCTCGCGCAACTGCACAATACATCGGGATCTCTGCGTCAAAGAAACGCTTCCATGTTACAAGCGTTGTCTCTTCCGGCAACCCAACGTTATAAAATTGCTGGTAGTCCAACCAATAGGGCAGCCATTTAGCGTAATCATCTGCTTGTACTGGGCTCACTGAAATAGTATGCATATTATCAATCATATCAACCTCTTGTATTCATAAATAGAAATATAAGCCTTTAGAGATTGAATCATAGTTTTTATAGTGGTCTTACATAAGGTACACTTTCTTCATTTTTAATGGATCCACTTTACAATGAAAAAGAACGATGCCAACTTCCCCAGTTTATTGCTTAAGAAAGGCGTAATTAAAGAGCAGTTTCATCATGCGCTAAAAGAATTGATCCTCAATGGGCAATTAAGGTCGGGAACTAAACTTCCTTCCAGCAGAACGCTTTCTGAAATGATGTCAATTTCCAGGAATTCGGTTATTTCGGGTTTCGAACGCTTGATTGATGAAGGTTATCTAATTACCAAGAAGGGCGCGGGTACTTATGTTTCATCCATTATTCCTGATGAAATGATTCATATACAAGCTACTTCCCAACACCAATGTGCTGATGATAAAAACATCGAACTCAATATTAATCCGCAAATGAAAATAATGTCCTCAATTTGGGATAAATCCTCACCTTATACCGGACAAAATCGAATTTTTAGTATTGGAATAGGGTGTACAGATTTATTTCCCCATGAACTTTGGGGGCGGTTATTAGGGCGAGCGTGGCGGCAGTTTCGCCAACAGATTGGGCAATTAAATGAACCTTTAGGATTTCAGCCATTAAGGATGGCAATATCTGATTATGTTCGAACCACACGTGGTTTAAATTGTAATGAAGACCAAATACTCATTGTTAATGGGACTCAACAGGCGATGAATTTGGCGGCACAAGTTCTGTTGCAAAGGGGCGATGAAGTTTGGCTGGATGAGCCAGGATATGATGGTGCTTTAGGTGCATTTACTGCCATGGGTGCCAAAATTTGCCCTGTAATCAGTGATAAAGACGGTATGGATATTTCCTATGGCATCAGGGGCTGGCCAAATGCCAAAATGATTTTCACTTCTCCTTCACATCAATTTCCGCTGGGAGGAACATTGAGTTTATCGAGGAGGATGGCTTTACTTGACTGGGCGGCTGAAAATAAAACGTGGATTTTTGAGGATGACTATAATAGTGAATTCCGCTATACCGCTCCGCCGATACAAGCTCTTCAGGGGTTGGATAAACAACAACGAGTAATTTATGCCGGAACCTTTTCAAAAATGATGTTCCCCGAATTTCGCTTAGGTTTCCTGGTGATACCGAATAATCTCATTGAGTCATTTAAGCTCGCTAAATACTATGCAGATACGCGTACATCTTATTTAGAACAAGCTACACTGGCCACTTTTATTTCTGATGGTCATTACGCCCGCCACGTGAGACGGGTCAGAAAAGCCTGCTACGAACGTAAAAAAGTAATAATAGACGCCATACAACGATATCTGCCAAATAGTTTTAAGATTGAACCTGCTGATTCAGGTATTCATATTGTCTGCTGGTTATTAGACAATCTAAAAGAGCAAGATATTATCGATAAATGTCGTAAAATTGGGCTAGGGGCACAACCACTTTCTCGTTATTGCCAAACAAATTCGCCAGAACAGGCTATTTTATTAGGTTTTGCCGCTCATTCACCTGCGGAAATCGTAGCAGGGATACAGCGGCTGAGCCAAATAATTGCCTAAATAGTTTAGTTAACCACCCCAGCGGCTTCGAAGGTAACTGACTGCTTCTTGGGTCTGTGGTTGGTTGAGGTTATTCTCTCTAAACAGAATCGTTCCGGTGATTTGTGGTACTGACTCGTTCCAATCGAGCTGCTTTTTCAGCTCTGGCACGCCCCCATTATTCGACCATTCAGGCTCATTTTTTGAAGGTTCACCCACTTTGTACAGGGCAATACCAATATAGAGCCGTGTTTTTGTGGGTTTCACCACGCTAACCCACCATTTGGCTAGCACATCATAACGGGCTA
The DNA here is from genome assembly GCF_052217105.1 of Yersinia sp. 2553 StPb PI. Lineage (NCBI taxonomy): Bacteria > Pseudomonadati > Pseudomonadota > Gammaproteobacteria > Enterobacterales > Yersiniaceae > Yersinia > Yersinia sp. 2553 StPb PI. The sequence goes on from NZ_JAZGPX010000002.1 coordinate 1,367,081, forward strand.
CTTGGCGTGAGAAGGGCCAATAAAGCTGCGGAGCAATGTAATCCAGTAATCCCAGTTGTACCCAGAGGCGGGTATCTGCATAAGCTTCATCATATGCCGCCGCTCCTCGCGTGTCGGAACCTGCTGGGTCGTGTGAACGGTTACGCCAGACACCAGAAGGGCTGACGCCGAATTCAACGTTGGGTTTCAATTGCTTGATAGTGCGTGAAACTTGTTGAATAAGTTGCAGAGTGTTGTGCCGTCTCCAGTCCGCTTTTGATTCAAATAATTGACCATACTCTTTGAATGTCTGGCTGTCGTTCAGGGCTGAATCTGCTGACTCGGCATAAAAATAATCATCAAATTGCACACCGTCAATAGGATAACGTGCAACGACTTCGGCCACGATACTGGTGATCCAGTCCCGTACCTCAGGGATACCTGGGTCGAGGACAAAACGCTCGTTTGCGGTGCGGACCCAGTCGCGATGTAGCACAAATACGCTGGCCGGATGTAGCGACAATGTACGGTTCAGTTCTGTAACAGTAGCCGGCTTGGTATTGACAGATACCCGATAGGGATTGAACCAAGCATGGACTTTCATGCCACGTTTGTGCGCCTCATCCAGCATAAACTGCAGGGGATCGTATCCAGGATCCTCACCAATATTGCCCGTCAGCATATCTGACCATGGCAAAATTTTTGATGCCCACAGTGCAGTTCCATCAGGCTTAATCTGGAAGAACACGGTGTTGATACCGAGAGTTTTTAGCTTATCTAACTTATCGGTCAGTGCTTGCTGCTGCTGGCTGATGCGGATAGCAGAACTGCTGGCATAGACTGACGCTACCGGTGGCCAGTCGAGGCGGGAAACAGTCGCCAGCCAGACACCGCGCACCGGCTCCTGACTCTGCTGAACTTTAGCCACCGAAGGTAGCGGGGTGACGAGCGACCTCGGCGGTTCGGAGGAGCAACTGGCAAGTAAAAGAGTACAAGCGAGAAGTGCACCCCGCGGTGTAACTTTAGTTACAGAGTGAAAGCGATGAGAACAGGCGATAATACTCTCCAGTTTTTGGTAATTGCCTGGCAAAGAAACCGACTATCCTCTGCTAAAGTGCAAGCAGCGGCTATGGTCATCAGTGGCAAAAATAGACAATACGGACATTTTTGTCCTCTGTTTGTTTAAGTTTTCAATTGTTTTATTTAATTCTTCTATTGATAACTTCTTCTTTATCTTACTGTTAATGGTGTTAAAAGGCATAAACCGGAGCTAAACAGACCAGTTGAGCCTTAACTAACGCTAACAGGGATTGTACTTAATATCTGAGTCAGTATTCAATGGTGCCTTATTTATTATTCCTTCGAGCAAATTATATTCAAATCATCCGATTCTTGTATCCAAATACATGAAATTTGATTTTACTCATTGCTGTGGATACTCGCACATCGTTCCCATAGTCACACAGACCTGCGCGGATCTTCAGCTAACGAATAGAGGAATTATTTTATATGACGGAAAATATATTTACTAACTTCCCAGACGCGGCGAGACAGGCGGCATCAGAAACTTTTGAAGAGTTGATATCTCAGCCAAATGTCCATATTGAACGCATAATATCAACCGGGCAATCGAGTCCGCCAGATTTCTGGTATTGTCAGCCACAAAGTGAGTGGGTGATGGTTGTACAGGGATCAGCATGTTTGCATTTTGCAGATGAACCGAGCGTTCGTGAACTACACGCCGGGGATTTTGTTAATATTCCAGCCCAGTGCCGGCATCGAGTTGCATGGACCGATCCGAATGGACCGACTATCTGGTTAGCGGTGCATTATGGCGAGTTAGTTAATAAATAATAACCTTGGGATAATGACATAAATAATTTTAGGTTCGCAAACCATTAAAGATGGTGATGAGGCAGTAAAGAATTATTTCCTGAAACTGATAATGTCGACAGAGGTTGGGGAGTGAATACATGAGAAATCACTCCTGACAACATAACGAACATTCATCAAAATCTGCAATGAACAATGAAGATCATAACAAAATAGAGAGGGGCATCATCAAAGGTAACTGACGGATTTGTGATGGTGGCACAGATAACCATGAAGTTATGGGTTGCTCTAATCAATTTAACATAATATACATTATGCGCACCAAGGTGGTGTTAGGTAGAATCTGAGGGTTTAGGCTTTATCATGTATGTGGTTGTTGATTATTTAAATCTCTTCGTTGGTACGCCAGCTCAGGGGAAACTTGCCTGCTCAGGTTGTACTATTCAATCTTCAATCCAGTGTACTTGCCAAGCTCCTGACAGTTGTTCCGTACTCACGAACATCTTGTACCATTGCGCTGGCGTAGTTCACGCTTCATATTTTACGGTCCGTCATTAATTACTCAACTATCCTTGGCTGGGCCTTTTGAGTTATCTACGTTCTACTAAAAACAGCACTGGAATCGTCTTCCAGTGCTGTGGTTGGATCATTGTTCAAATACGATATTAAGGCACTTCACTTTGCTAACGCGACTTCCAATACGGAAATATCATCAGAGCTGAGTATGGGAATTAACCGGGCTAATTCGTCTTCAGATTTGTCGTAAATACTTAAATTTAGAATGCGTGTTACGACATCTTGTGTAAAACGAAATTTAATAACGCGTGCCGGATTGCCACCAACAATAGCGTATGGCGGAATGTCTTTTGTAACAACACTCCCAGCCGCGATAACGGCACCCTCACCGACCGTAATTCCAGGCATAATCATGCAACGCATACCGAGCCAACAGCCATCGTTCAGCACTGTGTCCCCCCGGTGCTGATATGAGTTTTTTATCATGCTCATAAATGGATAAAGGCTAATAAAATCAGTACAATGATTGTTATTACCTCCCATCAAGATAACTGTTTCAGCCGCAATACAGACATAATCTCCGATGATAAGCCTGTCTGTATGCCCAAGCGGCTCCCATTCCTGACTGATGGTATCCCCATGCAGGTATCGAACGACAGATCTTTCAAATCCCTGATCCCAGCTATCGCTGTAGTAGCTATGTTGGCCTTTGATTTCAATATTTGGATTTTTAACAGTGAGATGGAGATATTCCACTCTTGACCAATGTTTCTCTTTCATGACTTTTCCCTTTCAAAAAGAAAGCCACGGAACATTTTAATTTCGTGGCAGTGACTACACGTTCAAATAATCACTGCATTCAGTTATTCGGGGATGGAGCAACAGCGGACAGAGGTAAAAATTCATATTCATCACGATCACCTTTTTATCTATTTTAAGCAAATTATCTTATATGTTCAATCTGACGATGATCCTTGCCCGAATGTGCAAAAATCCTAAAAGCAGCCGATCCACTGGATAAAACCCGCAATGAGAACAATACTTACCTTTCCACTGGAATAAGGCTTCACATAACCGTAAATATTATTGATGAGAGGATACTATGAAATTATTTAAAGCAATGACAACATTAGTTCTTTTAGGGGCATTCTCTTCCGGTGCCATCGCCGCCGAATTGTTAACTAAAGACGAACTGAGTAAAAGCCCAGGTCAATACGAAAAAATCGGCAATATTGTTACTGCTGGCGAGTTAGCGCCAAGTGATGCTAAGGAAGAATTGTCTAAAAAGGCTGATGAGCTTGGTGGGGATTATTTTGTTGTAACATCAGCAAATACCAACACAAAAATTCATGCTACTGCTGATGTTTATAAGAAAAAATAACCATGATAGTTTGCTCGGTAATATCAGAATGGGCTGTGAAGTGACAGCCCATTTTATTAGATGGCAAATCTCCCTGATTGCCTATTTTTTTGTTACACCGTCACCAATAACCCCCCTTTTTAATCCTATCTAGATCCGGTATGCTCGAAATATGTCAGAAAATCTTGTGGATCTGAAACGTGATTCCAGTAGCCAACTTAAATTATCTATTCCAATATAAATCAGTAAATTACCACAACTCCCACTGGTGCGAATGATGAGCCAATCGATAGTGCGCAATTCCGCTCTGCCATTATTGGTTGCTGGCGCTTTCTTTATGGAAAATCTCGATGGGACAGTTATTGTCACCGCCATGCCGCAGATGGCGACGGCATTTGCAGTACATCCCATTGATATGAATATTGGTATTTCTGCTTACATTCTGACACTGACGGTTTTTATTCCTGCCAGTGGTTGGATTGCCAATCGCTGTGGCGCTCGTAATATCTTTGCTGCCGCAATGATTATTTTCACATTAGCATCAGTGCTGTGTGCATTAAGCACTGATTTGATGACATTTACTGCCGCAAGAATTTTGCAGGGTTTTGGCGGTGCGATGATGGTCCCGGTCGGTAGGCTCATTGTATTACGTAATACGGCCAAACCTGATCTGATCAAAGCCATCGCCACCATTACCTGGCCCGGATTGGTAGCCCCGATACTCGGACCTCCTGTGGGGGGCTTTATTACTACCTATGCTTCTTGGCACTGGATATTTATATTAAATGTTCCATTGGGGATCATTGGGTTATGGCTTGCATGGCGGTTAATACCGCAGGAGTCGCCACAGAAAGAAACGCCTTTTGATACCCTTGGTTTTCTGTTAACCGGCGCTGCTTGTTTTAGCCTGATGTTTGGTCTGGAATTATTTAATCATCAAAACTTGTCACGTTTAATCCCACTATTCTGTATTGCAGGCAGCCTGATACTAGGTTCACTGGCGGTGTATCATGCAAAACATCAGGCATTCCCATTGGTTGATTTGTGGGCTTTGCAAATAAAAAGTTACAGCGTCACTATCTGGGGTGGCGGTTTATTCCGAATGGCTATTGGTGCTGTTCCCTTCTTGCTGCCGTTGCTATTTCAGATAGGTTTTGGCCTGAGCGCTTTTAATGCCGGTTTGTTAGTGTTGGCGGTGTTTGCTGGTAACCTGGTAATGAAACCTTTTACCTCTGCTATCCTCTATCGCTTTCATTTCCGCCCTACACTATTGGTTAATGGTTTACTCAATGCCGCGACTATCTTTGCCTGTGCGTTTATCACGCCAGAAACACCAACAACGCTGATTATTGTGTTGTTATTTATCAGCGGATTGACGCGTTCAATGCAGTTTACTGCGTTCAATACGCTGGCTTTTTCTGAAGTGCCTGGTCCGAAAATGGCCGGTGCCAATACGCTATCTAATATGGCGCAACAGATGGCAATTGGCCTCGGCATCGCCATCGGAGCCTTAGCGCTGCGGATAGCTGAGTGGTTTCACCCCCATCGCGCAGGTGTGATCCCATTGGAGAATTTCCAGATAGCATTTGTGGTTATCGCGCTGGTCGCATTACTATCGTTAGTAGATACATTAACCCTTAGCGGTGATGCGGGCGATGAAGTACGTAAGAAACCATCACGACGCTAAAATGTGTAGTGGACTATGCCGGAATAGCTTCCTTCTGTAGTTAAGAGTATGTTAATCATATCAATTATATTTTTAGCAACTAAAAATAAGGAATGTGTATGATCGTTTTCGTCACTGGTGCAACCTCAGGGTTTGGTGAGGCAATCGCTCGAAAGTTTATTAGCCACGGTCATCAGGTTATCGCGACAGGTCGTCGTCAGGAGCGTTTGGAAGAATTGAAGGACGAATTGGGTGAGCAGTTACATATCGTACGTTTAGATGTACGGAATCGGGCGGCTATTCAGCAAGTTATCGATGAGCTACCTACCGAACTAAAAGATATCGATCTGTTAGTTAACAATGCCGGTTTGGCATTGGGGTTGGAACCTGCACATAAAGCTAATGTTGAAGACTGGGATACGATGATTGACACCAACACCAAAGGTTTGGTGAATATGACTCGAGCATTATTGCCCGCAATGGTGGCACGTAATGTTGGTCACGTGATTAACATCGGCTCTACTGCCGCCAACTGGCCGTATGCCGGTGGTAATGTTTACGGAGCCACGAAAGCGTTTGTGAAACAATTTAGTCTGGGTCTGCGTGCTGACTTGCACGGTACACATATTCGTGTGACGGATATTGAGCCTGGTATGGTCGGTGGCACTGAATTCTCAGCAGTTCGCTTTAAAGGCGATGGCGATAAAGTCAATAAAACCTACGATGGCGCTAATCCACTGATACCTGAGGATATCGCTGAAGCCGTCTATTGGGTTGCTACGCTGCCAGCACGGGTCAATATTAACTCACTGGAGATGATGCCGGTCAGTCAATCTTTTGCTGGGTTGAGTATTCATCGCGAAGGTTAATATCAGGCGTTATTGGGTAAAATTGGGCTGGGGCTATCACCGCCCCACCCTTAATTTATCCGCCAGTCCGCAACAATTATCAGCATGCTTGGCGTTGGGTGTTTTTAATATAAAATTAACTCTGATTTTGAACATTGGGTCTTACAAACTTAGGGGGGATATATAAATCAAAACCTAAGTTCCCACAATACTCTCTAAACATATTTATAGAACCAACACCGCATTTTTCGTACATTATACCTAATCTATTTTCTATTGTTCTGTGTGATAAAGAAAGCCTTTTCGCTACCATCTTAGTAGTCATAGGTTGTAATATGAAAAAGATTATCTCAAGTTCTTTTTCACTAAACAGATCTGTTGGCGGGGTAAGTGTTAATACTGAAGGTGTACGGCGGTCTATATATTGAGAAAGAGAAATAAAATTTAATTTGCTGGCATTTGTTAATGTTCCTATACATTCACCGATTTTATTGTAAATAGGAAACCTGGGTAAATAGTAGGGTTCTAGTATTCTATCTCGGCCATAAAAATTGGTTGAAATAATAGCCACACGTTTTCCACTTTTTTCCGCTTTTCTATCATTCGCTTGATATTGTTCAGCAAACTCCGCCCAATCAGCCGGACATTCGTTATCTAACCGTCCCTCGATATCAAAACCAGCAGGTAAATTTAAAAAATCCAGACCGGCTTGATTTACGTACACGTAACGCGATTGGCAATCTCTCACAACCCACGGTTCATGGCTGTGTTCCATAATGGAAATCAGCGGCAGTGAATTTAAGGATTTTACGACTAAATTTTTTGAATCCGATGGCTTATTTTTTTCATCCATGATCAGTTCAGCCTCTCAAGTTATTTTTAATAAAAAAGAATGTGACCATTGAGTGCAACCCTATAAAGTATACTCAACAGAATCCGCGATATCAAGATGGTCTCGAAGGCACTTTAGTTATCTACTATTTATTAATCTTAAGTGAATTAATCCTGCCCTAATATTATTTAGGAAAATAATTATAAATAAACCCATTATAATAAATTTAAATATTCATTGCCGCATGAAGCTTGATGGATGCTATCATATTGAAGTGATGGTTTTAACGAAATCACTGTAATAAAAATTTTTCCGTTTAGGCATTTTATCCATATGCATACCAAAAGACAAATCAACTAAAAATATAGTCGAAAATTTATTATATATAATCTCAATGGCTGCTTGTCAGTTTTAATTAATATCATCATAATCACATTTAGTACAATAAAGAAAACGAGGGGGCTATCACCGCCCCACCCTTAATTTACTCGCCAGCCCGCAACAATAATCAGCATCCCAATCAGAGCGACCCCTGCGCCGACCCAATCGAACAGTGAAAGTTTCACGCCATCCACTACCCGTAACCAAATTAGCGCTGTCGCGATATAAACCCCACCGTATGCCGCATAAACACGCCCACTGGCAGCGGGATGCAGTGTCAATAACCAGACAAACATTGCCAGACTGGCCGCCGCGGGCAGTAATAACCAGAGAGGGCCTCCTCTACGTAACCACAAATAGGGCAAGAAACAGCCAATTATCTCAGCCAGTGCGGTAACAAAAAACAGTAACGACGTCTTTAACATGTTCTGATCTCTTGATATTGCCAGCAACATCTTACCTCTGAGGCAAATGTTTAAAATTAACATTAGGTTACTCTACATATTCCCGACAAACCTGTCGCTGACTGGTTTATATACCGAAAGCAATGATATAATTTTTTATCCGCTGATAGCGTGCCAGTAAACCACATGATGATTTAACATCACCGACTAATAAAGGACTTAAGACGATGAAAATAACTAGCCTGCCACGCCTGACGCGTGCGTTTCTACCGCTAGCTTTGGTTATGCTTGCCTGGCAAACACCGGCCCTGGCACAGGCGACCAATTGCACCCAAGGCAGCACTTGTGTTTCTGTTGGTGGTAGTAATGATTCGATGTCCAAAGAACAGGCTCGCCAAAGCCAACAGCAATGGGATGATACTCATCGTCTGCGCAATAAAGTTAATACCCGGGTTGAAAAGAACTTTGATAAGTTTGATCGGGCTGAAGATGCGAAAGACAACTGCGACCGCAGTGAAAATTTGAACGCCTATTGGGAGCCTAACACGCAGCGCTGTCTGGATCGGCTATCAGGTCGCCAGATTAATCCGTAATGGGTGGCTATGGCTCAGATTTACTTGAGGTTATGAGAATCTGGACTATCCTTTAGGCACGGTTTAAGAATCAATATGTTAGGCAAGCTATTCATCCACATAAGGATTTTATGATGAAAAAAACGCTTATTATCAGTACATTGTTGTTATCGCTGGCCCCTTTGGCTGCTCTGGCATCTTGTGAAAGTGTGAAAGCAGATATCACGCAGAAGATTATCAATAATGGGGTGCCTGAGTCCGGCTTTAAACTGGATATCGTTCCTAATGATCAAGTTCAGCAAGCTGGCGGTCAGGTGGTTGGACATTGCGAAAATGATAGCCAGAAAATTGTTTATACCCGCATAACCGACAGCGAGTAATTTCGCCGTCACCGGTCTGGGTGTGCCTTTCGGTGCACCCTTTTGTTTTATCAATAATTTATTTCTGCATTTCTCAATTTTTACTGGTCATTCATTTGATGGCAAGTAACAATCGATGACAAGTAACACACTCTCCGTCAACTTACCTATCAATCACCAAAGTATGGGGTTTACCTCACTATGTCAGTCAGTAGCGTTGCATGAAACGGCCTGCCCACCTGTATTACTATCGCGCCATGCTGCGTCGACTACTGATTTCGATCATGCTGGGTATGATGGCAGCCTTGATTGTTTGGTTATTCCATCAAGCAATGTTGGGCTTGGAGTGGCTGTTATTTGCCCGAACTGATGGCAGTCTGGTAGCCGCTGCCTCTTCTATTACTGGCTGGCGACGCGCATTAACCCCCGCATTAGGTGGTTTGGCCGCCGGTGCTCTTTTATGGGGATACCAGCGTTACCGAAAACAAAAGCCCAGTGCGCCAACTGATTATATGGAGGCCATCGAGATCGGTGATGGCCGGTTAGATGTTTCCGCCAGTCTGGTCAAGTCTCTCGCTTCATTACTCGTGGTCTCCAGCGGCAGTGCGATTGGTCGCGAAGGGGCAATGGTGCTGTTGGCCGCTTTGTTTGCGTCCGTTTTTGCTCAGCGCTATGCCAAACCTAACGAATGGAAGCTTTGGGTTGCCTGTGGTGCCGCCGCCGGGATGGCCAGCGCCTATCATGCGCCGCTGGCGGGCAGTCTATTTATTGCGGAAATTCTGTTTGGTACGTTGATGCTGGCCTCACTTGGGCCAGTAGTGATCGCTGCAGTCAGTGCATTGCTCACCACCAACCTGCTACACGGTGGCCAGGAAACCCTTTATCAAGTGCAAGCGCTACCATCACCGTGGCCAATACAATATTTACTGATGGCACTATTAGGCTTGCTGGCTGGCTTCTGTGGCCCCTTGTTTTTAAAAGGGATGGCCGCCAGTGGCGATGCTTTCCGCTCGCTGAATCTTTCTCCCCCATTACAGCTTGCGCTGGGGGGGATAATTGTCGGGCTATTATCGCTGATTTTCCCTGAGGTCTGGGGCAATGGCTACAGTGTGGTGCAGTCACTGTTGACAGCTCCGCCAGGGGTTTTATTGATTGCAGGTATATTGATATGCAAATTGTTGGCTGTATTAGCCAGTAGCGGTTCAGGTGCTCCGGGCGGGGTATTCACCCCGACCTTGTTTGTTGGGGCCGCGTTAGGCATGTTATGTGGGCAGATGTTTGCCTGGTGGCCAGCTCTTGGTGACAATATTGCGTTGTTGATGGCACTGACCGGTATGGCGACTCTATTGGCTGCGACCACTCATGCCCCTATCATGGCGGCATTAATGGTTTGCGAAATGACGGGCGAATACACCCTACTCCCAGGATTACTATTATCCTGTGTTATTTCAACAACAATAGCCCGATGGTTGCGTCCGATTTCGGTATATCATTCACGCTAAAATAGGCAACTAATGCAATAGTGGATAGCCACTATTAATTTAATCAGCCCAAAGGGATAAATAGATGATCAGCCGATCGCCGTCAAATCTAAATATTTCGCCAGCGGCTTCTCTTCTGGATGAGGAAGATAAGGTAATTGCCCTAATTGTGGCGCAGGTAACCGTTCGCGTAGCATAGCAATTGTTTCGGCGTAATGAGCTAATCCGGGATTAATTCGATTTGCGACCCATCCCAATAAGGGTAATCCATCGTTGATAATGGCTTGTGCTGTTAATAATGCATGATTGATGCAACCTAATTTAATTCCGACGACTAAAATAACCGGCAATTGTTCCTGTATCACCCAATCAGAATAGAAACGCTGGTCATTCATCATAACTTTCCAGCCACCACAACCTTCGACCACAACCGTATCGGCTTTGGCGGATAAACGTTGTAATCCTTCGGTCATTGCACCGTAATTAATCAGCGTATCCGTGCAGGCATGGATAACATCCCCTTGCAGCGGGAATGGATTAACTTCCTGATAATCCAAATTTATAGAGGATGAAGCCTGCAAAATAAGTGCATCCTGATTACGCAACCCTTCAGGTGTCTCTTTACTTTCTGTCGCTACCGGCTTATAGCCTACCGCTGTTCTGCCATTTTGGCTTAAGGCCTGAAGTAAGGCCCGTGACACCACGGTTTTACCGACAGCAGTGTCGGTACCCGTCACAAATACACGCGTTAACATAACAATACTCCGCAATCTGGCCACTTAGACTCAAGTCTTTCCGCCTAACATTAGCGAAATTGGCAACATGGATAAAAGTCTAGGCGATGCCGACAACAGACAGCTTGCGTTAGCGCAAGGTTTTGCCGAACTGAGAGAGGTTTTTAACGGATAACACCAAATAATAGGAGGAATACATCGTACATACCCACTAATAATTAACCCATAATTATTAGTGTTAATACCTTACCCTTGCAGCAACTTCACCAATAATGAACCGTTATATAACGCTTCTTTTACTAATGCAGCTCCTGGCATTGTGCCCTGATTAAAAAATGCTGTAGGTTCAACCAGAATATTCTCACTGTAAGCAGGTAGTGCTTGTTGACGAATACATGACGCAATTGCCGGATGTAGAATAGATGCGGCTTTATTTAATGGGGAACCGACCAGAATTTTTTCCGGGTTAAATAAATTGACCATAATGGCAATAATTCGGCCAACACTGTGGCCAACGCCCAGAATAATATCTTTAGCTAACTGATCGCCCGCCAGCGCCGCATCACATAAAGATTCAACATTCAGTGGAGAACTGTGTAATAGCGAACTCATTGAACCATTTAATCGTTGCTGGGCAATTTCCAACATATTCTCGATACTGGCAACTGTCTCAAGGCAGCCATGATTACCGCAATAACAGCGCTTGCCGTAGGGATCCACCTGAGTATGACCAATCTCCACTACGCTACGACTACCTGCGTGCAATACCCTTCCGGCAGTGATAACACCAGCACCGACGTTATGATCAATCACCACTTGGATGACATTCTGACAGCCACGTGAAGCACCATACAGTGCTTCGGCCATCGTCCAGGCGCAAATATCGTGTTGTAGATAGACAGGTAATCCCGTGCGCTGTTCCAGTGCTGGGCCAAGCAGCATCTCATCAACATCATAAAACGGCATTTTATGCACAATACCCGCCGGGGCATCAATGATGCCAGGCATAGTAATTGCAATCGCAGTTAACCGCTCAAGCTTGTCTTGATGCCGAATAAAGAATTGATCAACTTCATTGAGAATACGATTAAGTAGCGGTTCAGGATGACTATCCGGTAACGGAATTTGATCCTCAACCACCAGTTTACTGCTGAGATCACGCAAGGCGAGAGTAATAGAACCGCGACTGATACGCCCAGAGACATAATGCCAAGCTTCGGTATCAAGAACTAAACCAATGGCAGGCCGCCCACGGCTGCCAATATCTTGATATTCGGTCTCTTTGACCAGATGAGCCTCAACCAGTTCCCGCACAATCTTCGTGATACTGGCCGGGGCCAGTTGCGCCCGTTTAGACAGTTCAATACGGGATATTGGGCCGAACAAATCAATCAGCCGATAAACGGCTCCTGCATTGGTCTGCTTGATTTGATCAATGTGCCCAGGCTGTCCATCCGTTATCACTGAACCGGCTCCTTCTCTGCCAACCGAGTATTTTTCGCGCTTCTAAATAAAGATTATCGGCTATGTTGGGGCTTTTAGTATATGCCGTCAACTATTTGATTAGTTATGTGATTTACTGCACATAATCACCGGTTTTCCTGGCTTTACTGCTGGTTATTTATACGGAGTCAGTTGGCTGGCGTCGCTTGAGTATCCTTAACCATCAAGCGAATCAACGCTTCTGCTGGGGCGGTTACTGGCCGATGTTTATGATTAACCAACCACACTTCGGTGGTGGCATCAGGTTCAGCCAAAGGTAAATATTTCACCCCATCCACTTTTACTCGGGTAAATGAGGCAGGCAGTATCGACACGCCCAAACCAGAGGACACCAAACCGACGATGGTCATCGCCTCTCCTACTTCTTGCGTAATATAAGGCGTGATACCCGCGCGGGTTAATAGTGCGAGGATTTCATCATACAGGGCAGTACCCACTTCACGCGAAAAGAAAACAAAGGGTTGTTCTGCCAGTGAGCTAAATTTAACACTCCCCGAAGGTAAAGCCGCTAAGGGGCTTTTTTCGTGGACAACGGCAACCAAAGGTTCACGTAACAACAGACGATATTGCAGTGCCTCCGGCAATCGTGTATTGCGCATTACGCCAAGATCAAGCCGCCCATCCAGTAAAGGTTCAATTTGCTGTCTACTGTTAACTTCCCGCATTTTGATATGCACTTGAGGATGCAGTTGCCGGAATGCCTGTAAATTTTTAGATACCGTGCTAATAAAAGGTGCCGATGAAGTAAAACCGATAGTCAGTTCGCCGGATTCTCCGCGATGCAAACGCCCCGCTTTTTCCGCTGCCGAATGCACTTGGGCTAAAATTTGGTAAGACTCCTTTAAAAACAAGGAGCCGGCTTGGGTCAGGCTGACATTACGGTTGTTACGCGCCAAGAGTCGGGCACCAATTTGCTCTTCCAAACTCTGAATTTGCTGGCTGAGTGGTGGCTGAGAAATGCGCAAGCGCTCTGCCGCCCTACCAAAGTGCAATTCTTCTGCTACGGCAATGAAATAACGTAAATGTCTGAGTTCAATACTCATTGCGCTCCATTGATATGTTTAAAGTCTCATTTATAATAATTAATATATTAGACAAAAAACTCAGCTATTTCTATGCTCTTCTCATTAAGCTAAATAGTGGCTAAATCGAAACAGACAGTCTTTAATTGGGTTATTGATAAGGAAATACCGTGACCACCTCTTTGCGCACTACGACCACCGTAGCGCCGACATCCGCAGCACACGATGGTGCAACTTCGTTAGTTCCGCTTCCCGAGGTTACACGTTTAACTAAACGGCCATATATTCAACGTGGTACACCAGAATTTATCCGTGTGACACTGGCTTTCTTTTCAGCAGGATTAGCTACATTCGCCCTGCTCTATTGTGTACAACCCATCCTGCCACTGTTATCTCAAGACTTTAATATCTCACCTGCGGGCAGCAGCTTATCGCTTTCAGCCGCCACCGGCATGTTAGCGTTTGGCCTGATGTTTACCGGTCCACTTTCCGATGCCATTGGACGTAAGTCGGTCATGGTCGTTGCGCTAATGCTGGCGGCTATCTGTACTTTAATTTGTGCCTTTATGACCAGTTGGCAAGGGATTTTGTTGATGCGGGCATTGATTGGTCTGTCCTTAAGCGGCGTTGCTGCTGTGGCCATGACCTACCTCAGTGAGGAGATTCATCCAAGTTTTGTCGCACTCTCCATGGGCTTGTATATCAGCGGCAATTCCATTGGAGGGATGAGTGGCCGCCTGGTGACGGGGGTGTTGAGTGACTTCTTTTCCTGGCGTATTGCACTGGCGGTTATTGGGTTGTTTGCTTTAGCTGCCGCTTGCATGTTTTGGCGAATTCTCCCGCCGTCTAAACATTTCCGCCCAACGTCGTTACGCCCTAGAACACTGGTGATTAATTTCAAGCTGCACTGGCGTGACCCAGGCTTACCACTGCTGTTTGCCGAAGGTTTTCTGATAATGGGCAGCTTTGTCACCTTATTTAATTACATTGGATACCGCTTGTTGGCTCAGCCTTATTATATGAGTCAAGCAGTGGTGGGATTATTATCGATAGTGTATCTGACGGGTTCTTATAGTTCACCGAAAGCAGGTTCGCTCACCAGCCGATATGGTCGTGGGCCGGTATTATTAGCCGCAATAAGTATGATGCTGGCCGGTGTTATTATTACCAGTTTCCCCCCGGTGATTACGATTCTTTTCGGCATGATGATATTTACAGCCGGTTTCTTTGCTGCTCACTCGGTTGCCAGTAGTTGGATTGGGCGCCGCGCTCGTCGCGCTAAAGCTCAAGCCTCATCACTCTACCTATTTTGCTATTATGCCGGTTCTAGCGTAGCGGGAACATTGGGGGGCATTTTCTGGCTTAATTTAGGCTGGACTGGGGTGGTGGGGTTTATTGCGACGCTGCTACTGCTAGCACTGTATGTCGGGCAGCGATTACGTAAATTGCCAGAAGCCGCACGAATTTAATCTTTAATTATCGAGATAAGATCTATTCGGCGCCAAACTATAATTTGACGTCCTGTCGCCTATGTATCTATTATTAATATGAAACTTAATACAGGATTACTGCTAGTTAGCGTGTAAATTAAGTATCTAACGTATTTAGGGATTTTACGAAAAATATTTCCTTAATTTATTTTTTTCAGGAGAACATATGGCAAGTCACTTTCTTACGCTTTGGGACATACTGGTAACAACGTTTTCAATTTTCTTCTTTATTGCTTACTTACTGATTCTATTTCAAGTCATTTCTGACCTCTTCCGTGATCATGAGTTAGGCGGTTTTTATAAAGCAATCTGGATTGTATTTCTGCTTTTCATCCCGCTCCTCACGTCTCTTTTGTATCTCATTACCCGAGGGAAAGGCATGGCGCAGCGTTATCGCGCTACGGTACAGAAGTCGGTATCTGATACCAATGATTATATCCGCCAGGTTGCGGGGAAATCACCAGCAGAACAGATTTCTGATGCCAAGAAATTATTGGATGAAGGCACGATAACTGAAAGCGAATACCAGCAATTGAAAGCTAAAGCATTGGCTTAATATTTGAGCTACCTGCCCCCAACAAGGCTAATATGTCACTTTGAATGGCATTTAGCCTTGTTTATCGCGGCCTGCGGCATGTAACACGGCATCAATTTCCTCGATATGCGGCATTGTTTAAATTTTTCCCTTCCCCTATTTGATATAACTTACTGTAAACTGCCTGATGAAAATTCTTAACAATTTGCCTATCTGCGCCATGTGTTTAGAGGCAAATTTTTCTTCCCACTTGCGAGATTCAGGAATGAAACATTCACCGTTGCGGCGTTCGCTATTATTAGCCGGTCTCACCGTGCCATTGCTCAATTTTACACTACCATCCTGGGCGGCTGGGGCGAAAATGTCATTAGATAATCAACTCGCTGAACTTGAAAAATCGTCAAATGGCCGTTTAGGATTGGCGTTAATCAATACCGACAAGGGCACCAAAGTTCACTATCGTGGCGGCCAGCGCTTTCCATTCTGTAGTACCTTCAAATTAATGTTGGCCGCCGCAGTGTTGGGTCATAGCCAATCTCAGCCAAATCTACTCAGTAAACACATTATTTATCGTGAAAGTGACTTACTCGATTATGCACCGATTACGCGCAAACATTTAGCACAAGGGATGACGGTTGCAGAACTGTGCGCAGCGACTATTCAGTATAGTGATAACACGGCAGCCAATTTGTTAATCAAACAGTTGGGGGGACTCGAGGCGGTTAACCAGTTTGCCCGTAGTATTGGTGATCAGACATTCAGACTGGATCGTTGGGAACCTGAGTTAAATACTGCTTTGCCAAATGATCCTCGAGATACCACAACACCTGCGGCTATGGCAGCCAGTGTCAACAAGTTGGTACTGGGAGATGCCCTAGCTGCACCGCAACGGGAGCAGTTAGCCTTGTGGTTAAAAGGAAATACCACGGGAGCGGCAACTATCCGTGCAGGTGCGCCGACTGATTGGGTTATTGGTGATAAAACCGGCAGTGGTGATTATGGTACGACAAATGACGTCGCGGTGTTATGGCCGGCGAAAGGTGCGCCACTGGTTTTAGTGGTTTACTTTACGCAGCTTAAGAAAGAAGCAGAACCACGTCGTGACGTTTTAGCTGCGGCCACCAAAATTGTTTTAGCGCACCTATCCTGATTATCTGTATGGGGTATTGATATTAATGCCCCGCTATCTAAGATCTGATATTTTTTTTAAAGAACACCACGCGTTCCGTTTCTTGGAAACCTAATGACTGATGCATTTTCTGTGATGCAATGTTATCGGTATCGGTATCGGAAGCTAATTCGTTGCAACCTTTTACTCGCCCCCAAGCTTGTATGGCAGTCACTAATTGTGCAGCAATTCCCTTTCTCCGGTATGTATCAACAACGAATATTCCTTCAAGAAAGACGACCGGCGTATTATTGCAACCATTGACATAATCATGCCGAAGTGAAGCATCTGCGAATCCGACGATATCGCCTGAGTCAGCGATAGCAACAAATGAAATTAGCTTATCAGAACAAAAAATTATGTTTTCACCATGATGATGATGCGCATCACCACCATGATGGGGCCAGAGCTGTGTACGGAGTTTTACCCACCCGGATAGTGTGGTCTGATCTATCTTTTGAATTAACATTATTTCCTACGTTAAAGTGGCGTAAAATTGACACTCAAGATAATAAATATTAACCCACCAGTAAATCCACCCTGAAAAACCGTGCTGTTGAATCTTTTGCCATTACGAATAGATATCCCCTTTATTAAAGTTAACAACAGGCTTTCATGGTGCTGTTTTTACTGATATGACACAATGTATGTTGTAACTAAAATCAGCTTAATTGGAAAAGATAATGGCTAAGTATGATTTGATTGAGCGAATGAATGGCAGTTTTGCTGCACTGGAAATTGCATTAGATCATCTCCACCAGCAACTTAATGCGCTCCCCCTACTCGCAGCCCGTGTATTTTCGCTGCCTGAAATTGAAAAAGGTACCGAACATCAACCTATTGAGAAAATCAGCGTTACCGCAAAAGTCGGTAATAAAGCAAAAGAACTGGGGTTACAACATTACCAGCGGTTGTTTATTCATCATCAGGGGCAAAATGCGAGCAGTAAAGCGGCCCTGCGCTTACCCGGGGTACTGTGTTTCAGCGTGAGTGATAAGCAACTGGGGGAATGTGAAAATACTATTGCTCAGATTAATCAGTTGAAAAATGAGTTGGAACATATCATAACCGTCGAGTCTGGCTTACCGAGTGAGCAACGTTTCGAGTTTGTGCATACCCATTTGCATGGTCTGATTACCTTAAATACTTACCGCACCATTACTCCACTCATCAATCCTAGTTCTGTGCGTTTCGGCTGGGCCAACAAACATATAATTAAGAATGTCACCCGTGAAGAGATCTTAGTTCAACTGAATAAAAGCCTTAATGCCGGGCGCGCGGTGCCGCCTTTTAGCCGCGAACAGTGGATGGAATTAATTAGCTTGGAAATTAATGATGTAAAACGTTTACCTGAAAATACCCGCCTGAAGATTAAGCGGCCAGTAAAAGTGCAGCCTATCGCACGAGTTTGGTATCAGGAACAGCAAAAGCAAGTGCAGCACCCCTGCCCTATGCCGTTAATTGCTTTTTGCCAGGTACAATCAGCGGCGGAATTGCCTAAGTTAGGTGAGTTAATAGACTACGATATCAACCAAATTAAGCATAAATATAAGCCGGATGCCAAACCTCTGCGGTTACTGGTGCCAAGGCTGCATCTGTATATCGACGTTGAATAAATAATGCGTTGCCAAGATCAATTCCAGTACGGGCAATAACCATAACGAATTCATATACATTTTTTAAGATAGATATCTGGACGGTTTATCTGCCATACAAAGTCGTGACGATTGATCGCCTGAAAACCAGTCTTTTTATAAAGGAAAGCGGCAGTGTCCGTAACGAGCATAATCCGTCTAAGGCTGGTTGTAACCGGATGAGCCTGACTGCATTCGACCAGCCACTTTGCTAAACCCAATCCCTGGTACTCTTCAAGCACATACACATCACATAAATAGCCAAAAGTGGCATAATCAGTGACCAGACGGGCAAACCCAATCTGTCTTTTTCCATCAAACAGTCCAAAACAAAGGCTATTTTTAACGGAAAGTCTGACCGTTTCCAGATCAATTCCTGGAGCCCAGGAAGAGCATGTTAAAAATGCGTGCATAGCATGAATATCGAAGCGAGATTTGTCTGTCGTAACGATAAAACTTTCCCTGCTGAATTCTTTATGGTTCTCATCCATCGATGTTTCCTTTAGACAAGTTGTATTGCTGATAGTCGCTGCCGTATAGAAAACGGAGATCTGAGTTTGACGGTTGATAACACCGGTTTTTTATCCGTAAAAAACGCCAGTCATAAGGACCGGCGTTAATCGTTTGTTTGGCTGGCCGTTATTTCATACTGCCAACCATATCTTCCGGTTTGACCCATTCATCAAACTGTTCACTGGTCAGATAGCCTAATTTCAAGGCGGCAGCTTTGAGTGTAAGCCCTTCTTTATGGGCCTTTTTGGCAATCTCGGCAGCTTTGTCATAACCAATATGGGTATTCAACGGGGTAACTAACATCAAAGACTCATTCAGTAACTGCGTTATACGGTCACGATTTGGCTCAATACCCACCGCGCAATGTTCATTAAAACCGCGCATACCATCGGCCAGCAAACGAATTGATTGCAGGAAGTTATGAATCACCAACGGGCGGAAGACGTTCAACTCAAAATTACCGGATGCTCCACCAATATTGATGGCCACGTCGTTACCCATAACCTGTGCGCATAACATCGTCATGGCTTCACACTGTGTCGGATTCACTTTGCCAGGCATGATTGAACTGCCCGGTTCATTCTCAGGAATCGCGATTTCACCAATGCCACAGCGAGGGCCGGAGGACAACCAGCGCACATCGTTGGCAATTTTCATCAATGAAGCCGCAAGTCCTTTTAAAGCCCCATGACCATGAACTAATGCATCACAAGCCGCTAATGACTCAAACTTATTAGGCGCAGTGATAAATGGTTGATGGGTAAGCGCCGCAATCTCTTTGGCTACTCGCACGGCATATTCTGGATGCGTATTCAGCCCGGTTCCTACCGCCGTCCCCCCTAACGCCAACTCACACAGATGAGGAATAGTCGCTTCAATATGCTGCACGCTGTGAGATAGCATCGCCACCCAGCCTGATATCTCCTGCCCTAAGGTCAATGGCGTAGCATCTTGCAAATGCGTCCGTCCAATCTTCACGATATCGCGAAAGGCGTCCGCTTTGTGTGCCAGAGTCTCCTGCAATGTTTTGAGTTCCGGTAACAAATGTTGCCGCAACCCGATAACCGCAGCAACATGCATCGCCGTTGGGAAGACATCATTTGAACTTTGGCTTTTATTTACATCATCATTAGGATGTACTAACCGATTGTTTCCGCGCTCGCCACCTAACAACTCACTGGCACGGTTCGCCAAAACCTCATTCATATTCATGTTGGTCTGGGTACCAGACCCGGTTTGCCAGATAGACAGTGGAAACTCACTCGGATGACACTCTTCCAGAACTTCATCTGCGGCGCGCATGATGGCCTTTGCCCGTTCGGCTGGTAGTAGCCCTAAATCCATGTTGACCTGCGCCGCTGCCCGTTTGGTCAGTGCCAGAGCATGGATCAGTGCCGTCGGCATTTTTTCTTGCGAGATACGGAAATGTTCCAGTGAACGCTGGGTTTGTGCGCCCCATAATTGATTTGCTGGTACATCGATAGGCCCCATAGAGTCTTTTTCACTGCGGGTGGTCGCCATCACGGTCTCCTTAGCATGTAGAACTGAACGGTTGAGGTATGTCATACCAGTCTCACTGGCGACATGACAACTATCATGGCACATTTGCTGTCACCTTTATGCGATTGATTCGCATTTATATCATTTTGTGATCAATATTCTCATAACGAGCCGGCGGCTAAAACACACCGCTAATTAGCACACTCATCCTTGTGACCACTCAGTTCAACCATCAAATCTCGGATCCAACCATGGCCAGCATGACTATGACTGCGCTCATGCCAAACTAAGCTGACATCAAATTGCTCCGCAAGCCAGCCAACCTCAACCATCGTGAATCGATCCGGCTGCCCCTGCACTTGCCACAATCGCCGTGGAATTAAAGCAACAAGGTCGCTAGTGGCGACTATCTCAGGAACAAAAAGGAATGACGCTGCCGACATAACAACATTACGTTGAAATCCGAATGCCGCCAGAGCATCGTCTATTGGTGTGGTGAAGCTGCCCCCAGAAGGTGAAACAATGACATGCTCTAGTTGGCTAAAATCTGCCATTGTTAACTTGTCTCTAAGCCCCGGGTGGTCCTTCCGCCCGATGAGTACATAAGTTTCATCGAACAAATGGCGTGCTCTTAGACGCGCATGATAGGCACCTTGTGTAATAACCGCTATATCAACCTCGCCACTGGCCAACTGTTGTTCCAACTGGCTCGGATTATAGTGACGAACGGCAATGCGGACCCCCGGTGATCTTTGCCGTAAGGCCAAAACCAGCGGCATGACGACCGCAGCCTGTATGTAGTCAGTACCAGCAATGGTGACCGTCAGTTGAGCCCGCTCGGGATAAAAATCCTTGTGCGATTGCAGCGTGCGGCGCAGTTGGTCCAAAGACGCACGCAGCGGAGTAAGTAACTCCAGCGCTTTTGCAGTCGGCGTCATCCCCCGTCGCGCAGGAACCAGCAAAGGGTCGTCAAATACCTCTCTCAAGCGATTCAGTTGCGCACTAACTGCGGGCTGGCTGAGATTAAGTCGCGCTGCGGCCTTCGTTACATTCTGTTCAGCAAGCAAAGCTTCCAGGGTGACCAACAGGTTTAGGTCTATCCGTGTGGTATCCATTTGGTGGATTCCTTAATATAAAACAATCGATTTCTCTTATCCCTCAGCCGTCATCATAATGCAAGTTCATGTTGTAGGGATGATCAGGAGACAGTTGATGTTATCGAATAGCAAACCACTCATCACAGTGGTGGGTGCATTGAGTAAACAAGGGCGTAGTGTGGTGCGCACGCTACTAGAGAGTCAGCGCTACCGAGTACGCGCGTTAACGCGGCGGGTAGATTCCCCTGAAGCGCAAGAGCTGGCGCTTCAGGGTGCAGAACTCATGGCAGTGCCGCTAGAGTTGGGCCATAAAGAGACGTTTGTTCAAGCATTTAAAGGGGCATATGGCGCGTTTCTGATGACGCCCGCTATCACGCCGCAGGCAAGCCACGCGGAAACACACGAAACAGCGTTAGGTAAACAAATAGCAGATGCCGCCGTCGAAGCGGGGGTAAAACATATTGTATTCTCTAGTCTGGAAAACGTAGAAAAGATTACCGAAGGGAAAAAGTGGGTGCCACACTTTACCGATAAGAGCCGGGTTGAGAGCTACATTCGTACACTGCCCGTCACCAGTTCATTTATCTACATGGCGTTTTTTTACACTAATCTACTTGAGTTCTATCAGCCACGAATGGAAGGAGATACTTTAGTCTTTCCTCTCTATCTACCTGAAGATTTTTGCGCACCTTTTGTCGACCCATTGACAGCGACCGGCCCAGCGGTGTTAGCGATTTTTGATGATAAGGACCTGTACGCGGGCCAATCTTTGCCTGTTATCGGGGAGATCATTTCACCCAAAGAGATGGTTGAAACGTTTAGCCGTGTCACGGGGAAAAAAGCCCGCTACAGCTCGGCGTTTACACGTGAGGAGCTATGTCAACACTTCCCCACATTTTCCAGCATTGGGGGATTAGTGGATGAGGTAATCGGTATGGCTGAGTATACGGTAGAGTACGGTTACTTCCGTAAAGAGCGAGATCTGCTTTGGAGCCGACAAGTAAATCCGGCCAGTTTAACCTGGGAACAATTCCTGCGTACCACTGGATGGCAAGGGCAAGCGCTATCTTTTGCTCGGTGATTTTCGCCGTATTTACCTTAGCGGTTTTCTCACTTTCCTAAATAGGGGCGTCGATGTTACGCCCTCTTCGCGACATTAAACGGCGGTAGTGCCCGTTTTCGTTCAATTGGCCCCCCACCCTCCGATTACTACTTGCAACCCCCGTAGCGCCATTGTTTACTAAGGGACAATTTTATTGGGCGGCAGGGCCAGGCGCGATTAGTCATATAAAATAACTGATTTGTGTGTAACCCTTAATTTGGCCCTTAACAAACGGCAGAATGTAAATATGCAAAAGATGAAGAATGCAGTGCAAAACTACGCTTGGGGCAGTACTGACGCCCTCACTCAGCTTTATGGCATAGCAAATCCACAGGGGAAACCGATGGCTGAACTGTGGATGGGTGCGCATCCGAAGAGCAGCTCACAGGTGGCAGATGCTAACGGCCAGTGGCATTCATTGCGTGATGTGATCGAACAAGATCCCGATGCTAATCTGGGCCATGATGTTTTCAACCGTTTTGGTGAGCTACCATTCCTGTTCAAAGTACTTTGTGCGGCACAACCGTTATCGATTCAGGTTCATCCCAGTAAAACCGCCGCCGAAATTGGTTTTGCCAAAGAGAATCAGGCGGGTATCCCACTGGATGCTGGCGAAAGAAATTATAAAGATGCCAACCATAAGCCGGAGCTGGTCTATGCGCTAACACCCTTTCAGGCTATGAATGGTTTCCGTACACTGGAAGATATTCAGGCATTACTCCACCCCTTGGCGGCAGCGCATCCCGATATCGCCACATTCCTGCGCGAACCGGATACTGAACACTTAGCGGCTCTGTTTGCCAGTTTGCTGAGTTTGGCTGGTGACCCAAAAACGCTCGCGCTGGGAATTTTGAAAGCAGCCTTAAATAACCAGTTAGGTGAACCTTGGGATACCATCCGCAGTATCTCGCGTTTTTACCCTGATGACAGCGGCTTGTTCTCCCCCTTATTGCTAAATGTCGTGACCCTGCAACCGGGTGAAGCCATGTTCCTGTATGCTGAAACACCGCACGCCTACCTCAACGGCGTGGCACTAGAGGTGATGGCAAACTCCGATAACGTATTACGCGCGGGCCTGACACCCAAGTTTATCGATATTCCCGAACTGATGGCCAATCTGCAATTTATCCCCAAACCGGCTGATACTCTGCTGACCACGCCAAAACAGCAAGGCAATGAACTGGCCTTCCCTATCCCTGTTGAGGATTTTGCTTTTTCACTGCATACAGTAACGGCCGAGACTCAAGTGTTGGCACAACCTAGTGCGGCAATTGTGTTTTGTATTCAGGGTCAGGCGGTATTGAAAAAACAGCAGCAGGAAATAACACTACAACCAGGCGAATCCTGTTTTATCCCGGCGAATGAATCACCGGTTACAGTGCAAGGAATTGGCTCTATTGCGCGTGTTTACAACGCAGACTGAACGAAGTCACTCATTTTGTTGTCAATAACTGGCTTTTTGCTGTCGTGATAGATAGATTCTATAGTCGCAATGACGGGGTTTTGCTATTACGCAGAACTCGCACTTGCCGTTTCAGGATAGTTATCGTCGCAATAATATTTGTGTCCGGTTAATCTATGCCTATATTAATTTGGTGAATACTGTTTTTCAGGCATTCTCTTGGGTGGTTTTTCACCAGCAACTCATTACCGCGTTCAACATAGTGAATTTGGTGTATTAGAAAAGGATGAACAGAACAATGAAAAAATCGTTAGTGGCTGTCAGCGTCATTGTCGTACTTGGCGCAGCATGGACTGGAGCCTCATGGTATACCGGCAAACTGATTGAACAACGGATGGGCGAGCTGGTTAACACCGCAAACGGGCAGATCAGAACATTGCTGCCTAAAGCCGGTGTCAAACTCGCCTATACAGATTACCAACGTGGTTTGTTCCGTAGCCAGGTTCGCTATGTGCTGCAAGCAGATAGCAGTGTCGTGGGTGAAAAAGCGTTAAAAGACGGTGATGAAATCGCTTTTATCGAAACTATCGATCACGGCCCATTCCCGTTCGCGCAGTTGAAGAAATTCAATTTGATCCCGAGCATGGCATCGGTACATACCGAACTTGCCAATACCCCTGCATTGAAAAAGCTATTTGATGTTACCAAGGGCCAATCACCGTTTACTGCGGATTCACGCATTTCATACAGCGGTGATACCTCTTCCGCCATTACCTTTATTCCTATCGACTATCAGCAAAATACCACCAGCATGAAATTCTCTGGTGCTACTATTGATGCCGATGTTTCGCGCGATATGCGTAATGTGAAGATGAGTGGTAGCAGCGAGAATATCGTCTTCACCAGCAAAAATCAGTGGGACCAACTGGAACAATTCAGCGTGCAGGGCCTGACGCTGAAAAGTGACAGCAAAATGGGTAAATTTGATCTCAGCATTGGTGATCAGCAAGTCGCTATCAAGCAAATTGGTTTCAGTCTTGATGGCAAAGAGATGGCAACACTGGTTGGCTTTAACCTTAATACCCAATTGGGTGAAACGGATAAAGACCTGAACGGCAAACTGAGCTACACCCTCGATGCATTAAAAATTCAGGGTAATGATTTCGGTTCCGGTAAATTAGCCTTTGCCTTTGACAAGCTTGATGGCCAAAACCTGAAGCAGTTTACCAGCGCGTATAATCAACAAGTGCTGAAAGCCGTTCAGGCTGGTGAAAATCTCGATCCTGTTGCCTATCAAGAGCAAATGACTGAGATGTTAATTGCCAATCTTCCAGGGCTGTTAAAAGGCAATCCAACCGTGAGCATTGCGCCACTGAGCTGGAAAAACGCTAAAGGGGAAAGTACCTTTACCCTGAATATCGACTTGGTTGATCCGGCGCAGACTAAAGCAAGTGCAGAACCCCTGTTAGCACAGTCAGTGAAGAAAGTTGACGCAACCCTGACTATCCCGATGCCAATGGCAACTGAGTTGACGACCCAGGCCGCACGCCTGCAAGGCTACAGCCCGGAAGAAGCTCAGAAGCTGGCACAACAACAGGTTCAAGGCATTGCCGCTATGGGCCAGATGTTTAAACTGACCACCACCAAAGATGATGTTATCAGCAGCAGCTTCCATTTTGCTGATAATCAGGTCAATTTGAATGGCCAGAAAATGTCACTGCAAGAGTTTGTTGGCCTGTTTGGTATGTTTGGCGGGGCACCTGCTGAAGAAGACACCGGCAGCGCACCAGAAGAGATGCCAGCAACCCCAGCAGAACCTGCGGTTCCGGCACAATAGTTGTTGCAATAAGTCGCAGTAATAACACATAGAACGGAGCCTGATGGCTCCGTTTTTTTATCTCTGGATCCAAACAGTACGCAGGAGGTTGCAATGACAGATAAACTTATGACCGGCCCCAACCCCGACTGCAAGCACCCTATGCTAGGCTTTCCGCAGGTTTGCTTTATCAAAAATACAACGAACAACCCGAATATTATTATCGGGGATTATACCTATTACGACGATCCACAAGATTCGGAAAACTTTGAGCGCAACGTGCTCTATCACTACCCGTTTATTGGTGACAAACTGATTATTGGCAAATTCTGCGCGCTGGCACGCGGGGTTCAATTCATCATGAATGGCGCCAATCATAAAATTTCAGGTATTTCGACTTATCCTTTCAATATTTTTGGCAATGGTTGGGAGCGCGTCACGCCATCAATGGATGAACTGCCCTATAAAGGCGATACCTGCGTTGGAAATGATGTTTGGATTGGTTATGACGTACTTATCATGCCAGGTGTGACCATCGGCAATGGTGCCATCATTTCATCACGAGCGGTAGTGACGCGTGATGTACCGGCTTATAGCATTGTGGGGGGCAACCCGGCAACCGTGATTAAGAGCCGCTTCCCACCAGTAACGATAGCTAAACTCGAGGCTATTGCTTGGTGGGACTGGCCGATAGAAGATATCAGCCGCAACCTGCATCTGATTACCGCGGGCGATGTCGATGCTTTGGCGTTAATGAATAACCCCCAAGATCAGGCATGATCAAGCAGACCCTCGGCGGATCAACACCGGCGGTAATATGACATTTTGCAGTTGCAGGTCAACACCGGCAATACGCTGGAGTAACCGCTGCCCGGCACTGTAACCAATTTCTCTGGCGGAACTGGTGATAAAGGTGAGTGGTGGTTCGGTTAATTCGGCTGCCGGCACGTCACCAAAACCAATCAGTGCCACTTGTTGATCCAGATAGGTGTCTACACCAGCACTACCAATAGTCCGGCCGGTGCGTAAGATACCAAAGTAAGCCCCCAATGCCACTGATGCCTGATGACAAATGATGGCACTGACATTGGGGTGATAACGTAGCAGCTCTTCTGCCGCATCTGCCGCCGCCTGCTGTTGCCCGTCACATTCAACCACCCATTCAGAACGAAATGGCAGGCCATATTGAACCAAGGTGGCGCAGAAGCCTCCCAAGCGCTCTGCCCGCGTCAATGAATGCGAGTGCCCGCCAAGGTAGGCAATTTGCCGGTGACCACGGCCAATCAAAAACTCAGTGGCCATTTTAGCCGCCTGCATATTATCAGGGCGCACGACATCCACACCTTCCAACACATTCGACCGTGCCGCGCAAATCAATGGGATATCATGCTCTGCCGCCTTCTCCTGCAATCCCATCTCACGTTTAGCTCCCCCGCCGAGGACCAAGCCGTCAACACCCTGAGCGATAAGGGTATCGAAGCAGCGCAATAGACCTTTGCCCTCGCGACCACTTTGCGTCAGAAACAGCAATTTGCCTTCGGCTTCAATTGCTTCACTCAAACCCGCCGTCATTGCGGCATAAAACGGATCGCCGATATCGCGCACAATCAAGCCAATCACGCCGGACTCACCACCGCGTAATTGTGCCGCCTGGCGGTTACGCACATAACCTAACTGTTCGATTGCCTGATTGACCCGGTCAGCGGTTGCCCCAGAGATACGCCCTTTGCCACTTATAGCTAATGAAACTGTCGCCACTGAGACGCCGGCAAACTTAGCCACATCGGTAATTGTGATTTTTTTAATGGTCATACCCGCGGATAAACAAGCCAAGTTAAACGTTTAATCTAATGATTTACTCTAATACAGAAGTAGGATCAGTAATTGTGACATATCACTCATATTATCTGGGTTAAACGTTTTATCTTGTTTAACCTCCAGACAGGGAGGCGAAATAGTCGCCATTTATCGATAAACACACCGTATTAAGAAGCGCGGTGGTTAGAGCAGACATTTTTAACATCAGGCGTTTTGAAAAACAGGAGTCACTATGTCAGCGGTAAAAAAACAAAAAATTACGCTGTGGGAGTTTTTCCAGAGTTTAGGGAAAACCTTCATGCTGCCGGTCGCCTTGCTCTCCTTCTGTGGGATCATGCTGGGTATCGGCAGTTCACTCAGCAGTAAAGATGTCATCACCCTATTACCGGTAATTGGTCATCCTGCCTTCCAGCTACTATTTACCTGGATGAGCAAGGTGGGTTCATTTGCCTTTAGTTTCCTGCCCGTAATGTTTGCCATTGCTATCCCGCTGGGTATGGCGCGCGAAAATAAGGGTGTAGCCGCCTTCTCTGGTTTCGTCGGCTTTGCCGTGCTGAATCTGGCGACCAACTTTTACCTCACCACCAGCGGTGTGTTGCCAACCACCGATCCATTAGTCCTGAAAACCCATAATATTCAAAATATTTTAGGTATTCAGTCGATCGACACCGGGATTCTGGGGGCGGTGATTGTCGGGGTCATTGTTTATTTACTGCATGAACGCTTCAACACCATTCGCTTACCTGATGCATTAGCCTTCTTTGGCGGTACTCGCTTTGTGCCGATAGTGACGACGGTAGTGCTCGGGCTGGTGGGGTTGTTGATCCCGCTGATCTGGCCATTTTTCGCCGCCGGCATCACCGGTCTGGGTCGCCTGATTAACGGTGCCGGCATGTTCGGGCCGATGATTTTCGGCAGTGGCGAACGTCTATTGCTGCCGTTTGGCCTGCACCATATTTTGGTGGCATTGATCCGCTTTACTGAAGCGGGCGGAACCATGGATGTTTGTGGTCACAGCGTGAGTGGTGCACTGACAATATTCCAGGCTCAGTTATCTTGTCCAACCACCACCGGCTTCTCAGAAAGTGCGACTCGCTTCCTATCTCAAGGCAAAATGCCCGCCTTCCTCGGTGGCCTGCCGGGTGCTGCGCTAGCCATGTATCACTGTGCCAAGCCTGAAAATCGACATAAAATTAAAGGGTTGTTGATTTCCGGTGTTGTGGCTTGTGTGATTGGCGGTACCACCGAACCGATTGAATTCCTGTTCCTGTTTGTAGCACCGTTCCTGTATTTGATCCATGCGATCCTGACCGGTTTGGGCTTTACTGTGATGGCGTTGCTGGGTGTCACCATTGGTAATACCGACGGTAATATCATTGATTTCGTGGTATTTGGTATTCTGCATGGCACTGCGACTAAATGGTATTGGGTGCCAGTGGTTGCCGGGATCTGGTTCGTGGCGTACTACATGATTTTCCGTTTTGCTATTCAGCACTTCAATATCAAAACACCAGGCCGCGAAAGCGAAACCACCGCTAGCAGCAATGCAGAAAAAGCCACTTATGGCGCTGCAACCGGTAAATCCGGTTATAACTCCCCTGCTATTCTTCATGCGCTGGGTGGTGCAGATAACATTGTCTCGCTGGATAACTGTATTACCCGTTTGCGGATGTCAGTTAAAGATATGAGTTTGGTGGATAAAGAGGCGTTAAAAGCCAACCGCGCCATTGGCGTTATTCAACTGAATGACCATAATCTGCAAGTTGTTATTGGTCCACAAGTGCAATCGGTGAAAGATGAATTAGACTCACTGATAAGCAGTACTCAGTTTGCGACGCCTTAGGACGGTAATTCGCTAAGCGCCGTTACCTAAATACCAGTTACATGAAAAATTATACCCAAGGTTATTGGCGTTGCAGGTAGGCCACAGCAAATGAAAAATCGGTCGGGAATCGATTTGAGCGTGATTTGCAGCGGCCTCGCCTGAGGTCCAGGGATGGGCCGAGTAACAGGTGCCGAAACTCCCCGCAACTTCAAGGACCAAGGGTATATTTGATAAGCGAGATGCTGATGTTTGATTTCTCCACGCCTGTCGATCGTCACGGCACTTGGTGTACCCAATGGGATTATATTGCCGACCGTTTTGGTGCTGCTGACCTGTTGCCTTTTACCATTTCTGATATGGACTTCCCTACCGCACCGGTGATTCTGCAAGCGCTGAATCAGCGGATAGCCCACGGTGTGTTGGGCTATAGCCGCTGGCAGCATGAAGATTTCCTTGGTGCAATTCGTCATTGGTATCTGCAACGGTTTCATTGCCATATCGATACCTCAATGGCGGTCTACGGCCCGTCAGTTATCTATATGGTCGCTCAGCTAATCCGCTGTTGGTCTGCGCCCGGTGATTTCGTCGTTACCCACACCCCTGCCTATGACGCCTTCTATAAAGTCATTCTCGGTAATCAGCGCCAGCTACTTAGCTGCCCGCTGCACAAAGTAGATAACCAGTGGCAATGTGATATGGCACATCTGGAGGCACTGTTGGCGCGGCCACAGACGAAAGTGCTGCTGTTGTGTAGTCCGCATAATCCAACAGGGAAAGTCTGGACACCACAGGAGCTGGCGCAAATGGCCGAACTGTGTGAACGCCATCAGGTCCGCGTTATCAGCGATGAGATCCATATGGATATGACCTGGGGCAATCAGGTGCATACCCCTTGGAGTGAGGTAGGTCAGACTCCGTGGGCGCTGCTGACCTCGGGTTCCAAAACATTCAATATCCCCGCCTTAACCGGTGCATACGGTTTTATCAGTGACAGTGAAACCCGTGATATCTACACTCAAATGTTGAAAGGCCGTGATGGACTATCCTCTCCGGCGGTACTGGCCATTGTGGCGCACATTGCGGCTTACCAGCAGGCGCAACCATGGTTGGATGAGCTACGCAGTTATTTGCAAGCCAATCTGGTTTATGTGGCACAGCGCCTTAATGTGGCGTTCCCGGCATTAAACTGGCAGCCACCGCAAGCAACCTATCTGGCATGGATAGACCTACGCCCCTTGAACATTGATGACCATCAGTTGCAAGAGGTGCTGATTGAGAAAGAGAAAGTCGCCATTATGCCCGGTTTTACCTATGGCGAAGAGGGGCGTGGCTTTTTACGTCTGAATGTAGGCTGTTCCCGCAGCAAGGTCGAAGCCGGTATGGATAAGCTGATTAACGCTATTCGTTTTTTGCAGGGCAATAACGGCAGTTAAGTAAAACAGCATCGTGTATTACGCCACTTGATGCCTTGAGTGGCGTTTCTCCCCCTCCCCATCTCATCTTTCCCGCTGCCGATAACGTCAATAATCGATATACTACTATCACGCGGCTAGGTTTATCTGTGCTGGACAACCAAATGAAAAAGAAAGAATTTATTGCTCAGGACTTGCTGAGTAAAATGTATCAGTCTGGCGAGAAATTACCTGAGAAATTGCCGCCGGAACGCCAGTTAGCAGAGGAATATGGCGTGTCACGTTTTACCATACGCAAAGCGTTAGAGAAGCTGGCAGCCATTGGTGCCGTGCATATGGTGCAAGGTGCTGGGATCTTCATTAATCCCGGCGTGGGTAATAACCCACTGGTATACAATTCAATTACCGAAAAGAAATTTAACCAAATCAGTTTTCGTTTAATTAATCTGCATAAACGCCGCCCTGATAATGAAGAACAACAGATCTTTAACCTTAGCGCGGATGATTTTATCTGGGCATTCTCACGTTTGCGTTACATTGATAATCGTAAGGTTCAAATCGAAAATTCGCGCATGCCAGTCTCCGCTTTCCCTGATTTGAACCAAAAAGTCATTGAAAGCTCGATACAGCAATATATTCTCAGCAAAGGCTATCGCCTGTCCCATGCATTAACCCATTATCAGGCGATTAATATCAATAAAGAACAAGCTGAACTGCTTGGATGCAAAAAAGGTATTGCCGCCATGCATATCCTGAACCGAGGCATTTTGCAGGATGGCCGCGTATACACATTCAGTGATATCGTGGATATCGACTATTCCTGCACCTATATTATTCCGTTTAATCAGGATAACCTGAAGTTCCGCCAGAGCTGAATCAGCTCAGACCCACTATGGTGTATGAATTGTTCCGTTAGGCAAACGGCTTTGTGTCCATTCATGAGGCCGATAAACAACCGGGAATTCATCGGCTAAACGAGTATCAAAATCAACACCTATCCCCGCCTGTTCAATTGGATACAAATAGCCTTCTGTCGGCTGAACGGCGCCCGGAAATACACTCAGGGTATTCGCCGGATAGGCCACGAACTCCTGAATTGCTGCATTGTGCAAATAGATATTTAAATGGGTGTTAACCGCAGCACCAATCGGTGTCATATCTGGCGGGCAATGCCATGCCAGGCGAACCCCAAAACTCTGACAGAAGCTGCCAAGTTTTAATGCCGGGGTAATTCCGCCAATCTGTGATACATGACAACGCAGGAAGTCGATCCGGCGATTGATTATCAAGTCTTTCCACTCTGCCGGATTGTTAAATAATTCACCCGTAGCAAGTGGTACCGCGGTTTGATTACGGATCTGTTCCAGCCATTCGTTCTGATTCGGCGGCAAAATATCTTCAATATAATAAGGGCGATAAGCTTCTAACTGCTTGGCGAATTGAACCGCTTGTTGTGGGAATAAGCGCTCATGCACATCATGTAAAATATGGAATTGATTGCCGTATTTTTCGCGTAGCGCTTTAAACATCGCCAACGTGTTATCCATATATTGGTCTTGATCGTAGTATGCGCCGATTGTTGGCTGGCGGGTCGCATGCAGATCCTGAGCATTCCCCCCATAGAACCCCAACTGGCAGCGGATATGCCGATAACCTTGCGCCAGCAAGTTATCCACCTCAACATACAACCCATCCAGTGAGTCACTGGCGGCATGACTATAGGTGGCAATGGCATCTTTAGATTTGCCACCAAACAGTTGGTAGAGCGGCATATCCGCCAGCTTGCCTTTAATATCCCATAATGCCATATCAATCCCGGCAATCGCGTTATTGATCACCGGCCCATTTCGCCAATAGGCATTGACCATCATCATCTGCCACAAATCTTCAATATTATTAGCGTCACGCCCCAGTAATAGTGGCCGGAGATATTCATCCACCATCACTTTAACGGCAAGGGGGCGCTGCTGAAATGTGGCGCAACCCAGGCCAACAATCCCTTTATTAGTTTCAATCTTAACCACAACTAAATTATGGCGATCGGGCCGGGTTATCTGACATTCAATGCCAGTTATCAACGTGGGTTGCATGCAATGCTCCTTTACAACACTCAGATTGCGACTCTTCAACGTGGCAACCAATGATGCATGAATAAATAAATTCGTATGACGTATTCGCTAATTTCACCTTATTTACACTGACCTTGTAAACCTAAAATTTAAATGTTTTTTTTGGTTCGTGAATTACGCAAATTACCGCAAAAAACCATACCAATTAATAGAAAAAGCATCTAAGAACACCCTAACCATCGAATAATGTGATGTAACCCATGATTTATTGGTTTGTTTTTAACTTTCAGTAAACTTATTATCATTCACAGTGAATAAAAATAATGGCTCAGGTGCGAGGGTTTTATGGGAAGGACTGAGGTATGTCAGTTAATAATTAAACTGGTCGGTGGTCAGGATAATATAAATAAAGTCTGGCATTGTATGACACGGCTGCGTTTTGATTTAATTGATGATAGTAAAGTCGAATGGCAGAAAATCAAACAATTACCCGGTGTATTAGGTGCGCAAAATCAAAGTGATCAAGTACAAATCATTATCGGCCCACAGGTAAATGCCTGGTATCAAGATATTGTTGATAATATGTCACCTGATGAGAATGTTCCCTCAAGCGCGACTACGGCAATAACACCTAAAGCACGGAAAAGTCTGGTTTCACTGTTTATGGATACCGTTTCTGGGGTATTCGGCCCTATCGTTCCGGCGATTGCCGGGGCGGGGATGATTAAAGGCTTACTGGCAGGGTTGATCGCCTTAAAAATCATCTCAGCCAAAAGCGACACCGTGATGATTATCGATTTAATTGCCAGCGGGGTATTCTATTTCCTGCCGTTCTTCCTTGCCGTTTCTGCGGCTAAGATATTTAAAACTAATGAATATCTGGCAGCGGCGGTGGCAGCCTGCCTGATGTATCCCACACTCATTGATGCCGCCAAAGCGCTGGCCACTCATACCCCGGGCGCGGTGAGTGTCATCTATTTTATGGATATCGTGCCGGTATCGGTATTTAACTATTCTGCCAGTGTTATCCCCGTTATTTTCTCAATTCTGGCGCTGAGTTATATTCACCGTTGGGTCGATAAAATTATGCCCGATGTGCTGAAAACAGTATTTACCCCGACACTAACCCTTTTTATCACCGCATTGGTTTCATTGACGTTTATCGGCCCGGCCGGCATTTATTTAGGCAAACTGCTGGCATTCGGTATTCAGGGATTATTTGATATCTCATCGGTATTTGCTGGTTTTATCGTCGGTGCCATTCGCCCGATTGCTATTCTTACCGGAATGCATCACGCCATGACCCCCATTGCATTGCAAAACTTTACCGACAAAGGTTTTGATATGTTAATGCCAATGATGTTTATGGCAAACATGGCCATTGCGGGTTCAACATTTGCTATCTATTTCCATGTCAAAACCCGGCAAGAAAAAACCGTGGTGCTGTCTGCCGCCGTTTCTGGCTTATTGGGCATTACAGAACCCGCACTGTTTGGGGTGCTAACCAAATACAAAAAAGCCTTTATTGCCACGACGATAAGCAGCTCGATTGCCTCTGCATTTATCGCCTTTTTCGGCGTAAGGCTGTACGGCTATATTTTATCAAGTATATTCAGCTTACCGGCCTATATTGGCCCTTACTTTATCTACATCCTATTAGGTGTCACCTTGTCGCTCGGCCTGTCATTTATCCTCACTTATCTGCTGGTAGTGCGAACCGAGAAAAGATTGGTCGCAGTTGAATCGCAATAAATAGTTGAAATTAAAGCCGGCGTCATGGGCGGGCGATATTGTCCGCCCATGCCAATTCGTGATTTATGTCACTTTTTTATGCAACGCAGTGGATATTTTCATTCATTTGTTTTTATAATGTTCTGCACTTTACCTACAAGAATCTACTTCTGATAAAAAGTGAGTGCACAGCATGATTGATCCCCGCCTCCCCCTGACCGACATTCACCGCCACCTTGATGGCAATATCCGTGCGCAAACTATTTTGGACCTGGGTCGCCAATTTAATCTGGCCCTGCCGGCTGATGAACTAGCCGAACTGCGCCCGCATGTGCAAATCACTAAAACTGAGCCAGATCTAGTCAGCTTCCTGCAAAAGCTGGATTGGGGGGTTGCGGTGTTGGCCTCACTTGATGCTTGCCGCCGTGTGGCCTACGAGAATGTCGAAGATGCCGCTAATGCCGGTTTGCATTATGCCGAACTGCGTTTTTCACCCTTCTATATGGCAATGAAACACCAATTGCCGGTCGCCGGTGTGGTCGAGGCCGTCATTGATGGGGTGCAGTCCGGTTGTCGTGATTTTGATATTGATATCCGCCTGATTGGGATCCTCAGCCGCACTTTTGGTGAACAAGCTTGTTTGCAAGAACTTGATGGTTTACTGGCACATCGCGAGGGGATTACTGCGTTGGATCTGGCCGGTGACGAACTGGGCTTCCCTGGCGGTTTGTTCCGCAGTCACTTTAATCGCGCACGCGATGCGGGCCTGCGTATTACCGTCCATGCCGGTGAAGCCGCTGGCCCAGAAAGTATCTGGCAAGCTATCCGTGAGTTAGGTGCTGAACGTATTGGTCACGGTGTGAAAGCCATTGAAGATAGCAAATTGATGGATTATTTGGCTGAACACAACATTGGGATCGAATCCTGCCTGACCTCTAATATTCAGACCAGTACCGTCTCTTCGTTAGCTACTCACCCGCTGGCAACCTTCCTGCGCCATGGCGTAATGGCATCGATCAACACCGATGACCCGGCGGTACAAGGGATTGAAATTGCTAATGAATATCACATTGCCGCACCTGCTGCAGGCCTAACAGCGCAAGAAATCCGCCAGGCACAACAAAATGGCCTGACGATGGCATTTATCACCGAGCAGGAAAAACAGGCACTGCGCGACAAAATCCGTGGCTAAATCGGTCAGGGATTAACTAAAAACGCCGGTATTTCATAGAAGTAGCGGCGTTTTTTATTGCAGATCGCAACCGGCTACTTAGTTTCTGCCCGCGCCGCCGTCGCCAAAGATTCAGTCGCCTCGGCATGCTCTCTGGCGACGCGTTTCGCGTAACGCTGTGCCAGGACGGCACATACCATCAATTGAACCTGATGGAATATCATCAAGGGTAATACCATCACACCGACTACTGAGGCGGGAAACAACACGTTAGCCATCGGGATACCATTGGCGAGGCTCTTCTTCGATCCGCAAAACACAATGGTGATTTCATCGGCAGTATTGAAGCCCAGCCAGCGGGCTGCCATGGTGTTAATGACTAATACCAGTGTCAATAGCACCATCGAACAGACCAGAATTGCCAGCAGTGACCAACCATCAATTTGATGCCAAATCCCCTGCACCACGGCTTCACTGAACGCGACATACACCACTAATAGAATAGATGACCGGTCAGTGATATTAACCAGTTTTTTATGGCGCTCAACCCATTTAGCTATCAGTGGGCGCGATAAATGCCCAACAATGAATGGCACCATCAGTTGCATGATAATAGAACCTATCGCATGCAACGTGTCGGTATCACCCCCTTGGGTATGCATCAACATGCCCACCAGCAGCGGTGACAGGAAAACCCCCAAAATACTGGATGCCGAGGCGCTACAAATTGCCGCCGCCACGTTACCTCCCGCGACGGAGGTATAGGCAATAGCTGACTGAACCGTGGCAGGTAACGCGCACAAATAGAGGAAACCCAGATACAGTGTTGGTGTTAACACGCCAGGTACCAACACATTCATTCCCAACCCTAACAGCGGGAATAAGGCAAAGGTGCTGAGAAACACCACCAGATGCAGTTTCCAATGCCCCATGCCTGAAACTATGGCGGCGCGGGATAACTTGGCACCGTGCATAAAGAATAATAATGCAATGGCCGCGGTCGTCAGGTGTTCGAACCACACCTTAACTTCCCCTTCACAAGGGAAAATAGAAGCAATAATAACGACCAGAATCAGCACTAATAAAAATTTATCTATCCGTAAGCGTTGTAACCATGACATGCCACTGTATTCCTTCAATATAACCTTGGTTCTTGACGTTGCAGAGGGGGTAGCTGTTTGCGTTGTGCAGCCCATCCTTAGGCCTTGCCTCGGTGAGACCGCTGCCAGTAGTGTTCAAATCTGCTGGCAGCCTACCTACAACGCCAGTGACTTTGGCTATCGTTTCTATCAAATAAGCGTATTTGGCTGCAAAATCAACTTGCTGGCGATACCGGCAGCGTTTTTTTCTGTTGATCAGAGGCAATGCCCAGTTCAATTAATTCCATTACTTTTATCGCTTCCGAGGCGGGTACTGGGTTGGCAGCAGTACCTAAAATGGCATCACGGATCCCCGCATAATAAGCAGGATAATTACCCGGCAACGTCAGTAGTGGTTTCTCAGCGAGGATGCCATCATGTGACAGTGTCACTACTCCATCGCGCATATCGTAGCCCCAATCTGCCTGTGGCAAACGTTCACCCGCTTTCAGCCTGTCCTCTTGTGGGTCCAGACCAAATTTAATGTAACTCCCCTGCATGCCGTGCACGATATAACGAGCAGTTTCTGCTGCGGCTAACACCGTACCGTGTAACACTACCCGTTGCCCCGGATAACTAAGAACCGCGTGGAAATAATCAACAGATTGCGCACCGGGGCGCAGCATCCCTAAATCAACATTTAGCGTCTGTGGCAAACCAAACAGTTGTAGCGCCTGATCCAACAGATGTGGGCCTAAATCGTACCAAATGCCACTGCCCGCACCGGCTTGTTCACGCCAACGCTGGCGGATCTCCGGGCGATAGCGGTCAAAATGAGATTCGAAATAGACAACATTCCCCAGTGAGCCTTCAGCCAGCAGTGTTTTCAGCGTCAGGAAATCACTGTCCCAACGGCGATTATGGAACACTGAAAGCAATAAGTGGGCCTCATCTGCTTGTTTCTTCAATTCATTTGCTTGTGACAGTGTCACGGTAAACGGTTTATCCACCACCACATGTTTACCGGCAGCCAGTGCTTGCTGAGCCAGCGGGAAGTGAGTGTCATTCGGGGTTGGAATCACGATAAGATCGATTGAAGGATCATCAAATAACGTTTGGGGGTCAGAAACCACCGTCATTGTCGGCCAGTCAGCATGTACTTTACTGGCATCACTACTGGAAACCCCTGCCAGCTCTAGCCCCGGAGTGCCTATAATCAGCGGCGCATGGAACGTTTTGCTGGCATAACCATAGCCCAGTAAACCCACTTTGATTTTTTCAGCCATTATATTTCCTCTCGCGCAGCATATTTGCCAATTGATATCAGTCGATCAATCGATTTGACACCATGATGATTCCCGCGACAAGAGGTAATTTTTGGCTGAATGTCAGTGGCGAGACTAAATTCGCACTATGGCCTCAGCATTATCCCGCCATTCTGGCTGTCGGAGGCTGCGTTGCGGGTAATTGGTTTCAATGCTACGACGCCTGAAATCACTGGGGCTAACACCAACACGCTTACGAAAAACGCGGGAGAAATAGAGTTGATCGTCGTAACCCACCACGCGACCAATAGTGGCAATCGGTTCTTGCGTGGTTTGCAGTAATAACTTAGCCCGAATAACCCGCTGGTCTTCACGCCAACGCAATATATTGATACCAACTTGTTCACGAAACAGATGTGCCAGACGTGACGGAGACAGGCAAACATGACGTGCAACTTCGTCAATACGCAGCTCACCGGCCAAATTGCCGGTAATAAACTGGCACGCTTCAATCACTCGAGGGTCCATAATGCGTTGTGGACTAAGAGGATCTTCTTCCATTGCGCGCAGCAGTAAGCGCTCAAGTAGATTCATACCCAACTCTTCGCCAAAACGCCGTCCTGATTTTTGCGTCTGTTCAATATTGGCAAACAGGCGATCAAATTCCAGTAATAAGTTGTTGTTAGGCAAAGATAACCGCCCAACTTCATGCGTTTTGCTATGCCACTCCAACCAGTCCGCCCAGTATGCCCGTGGCCGGAAATAGACCCAACGGTGATACCAACAATCACTGTTCGGTGAGCGACCATAATAGTGTGATGCCTTAGGGGGAAAGAGCAGCAAATCACCTGGATTGCTGTAAAAGGTATTCTCACCGTCAAAAATCTTACCTTGCCCCTTAATGGTCAGATTCAGGATATAGCCCTTCATGCCGCCTGGCCTATCGATAAAAAAATCGAGTGGTCCATCGGCCAGAATCGGGGTTAATCCTGCTACCAGATAGGCATTAAAGGTATAGCCGGGTAACAAGGGATTGGGTTGCGGTTCCTGAACCATTCGATGGTACATTTAGCCTCCTTGGAGTCCTGATCTGATTGGCGTGCAAACACATGTGCTTATTTCAGTTTATCGGGCAGAATTCACGCTGCCCGATAGTGATTACAGAACTGTGAGCCAGATAGGCTTTTTATGGACTTTTCTGTCACCGTGCAACTTATACCGTCCGTTTAGCCAACTGTTTGTAACGGTCGAAGATAACCGCTGCCAGCAGGATCAAACCACGGACCACATATTGGGAGAACGGAGAGATATTGAGTAGGTTCATGGCATTTTCCACTGTCCCCAGAATCAAGATACCAGCGATAACATAGGAAATCTTACCAATCCCACCTTTCAGTGACACGCCCCCCAGCACACAGGCCGAGATAACAATCAGCTCATAACCAATCGACGTCATTGGCTGACCACTGGTCATCCGTGATGCCAAAATGATCCCAGCCGCCGCCGATACCAAACCCGATAAGACAAAAATGATGATTTTAGTGCGAACTACCGGCACCCCCGCCAGGCGCGCCGCATCTTCGTTGCCCCCGATAGCCAGGGTATTGCGGCCAAAGGTAGTTTTGTTTAACAAGAAGCCAAACAAGGCCAGACAGGCAATAGTAATCCAGATAGGAGCAGGCAAACCGAGCCAATTGGTATAACCCAATGCGAAGAAACGCTCATCCTCGATACCCACCGCTTTACCATCAGAGATGATATAGGCCAGGCCGCGAACAATCTGCATCGTCGCCAACGTGGTGATCAAGGCGTTAATTTTCAATCTGGCAATCACAAAACCATTGATCAGCCCGCATAGCGCGCCCAGTAACAAACCGGCGCCTACCCCCAGCCACATATTTTCGGTCATATTGATAACAACTGCCGTCGTTACCCCCGCACAGGCAATGACTGAGGCGACGGATAAGTCAAAATCGCCGGATGCCAGACAAAACAGCATGCCACAGGCCACCATCCCCGACATCGAGATAGCCAACCCCAACCCTTTCATATTGATAAAGGAGCCAAAGTTAGGCACAAATATCACACAACCAATAAATACCACCGCGAAAACTACCAACATCCCATAGCTATCCCAAATACGGGATAGTCCTAGTCCACTTTTAGCGGGTGTATCTTGTGGTGGTTGCGACTGACTATTGTGTGCTCCACCTTTTAACTCAGTTGATGCCGGGTTCTTCTTATCAGAACTCAAAGTAACGCTGGACATGGATAACTCCTTCACAATCAAGCAACCGCAGGCGCGGCATCAGTAGCAATATTCGGGGTGCGTAGCATCGCCAGACTTAACGCCTGTTCTTCAGTGGCAGAACCGTGGTCTAACTCACCAGAGATTGCCCCTTCCCGCATCACCACGATTCGGTCAGCCAGCCCAAGAACTTCTGGCAAATCACTGGACGCAAACAGCACCGCAATACCCTGTTTCGCCAGTTGATAAATCACGTTATAGATTTCATGTTTAGCCCCAACGTCGATACCTCGAGTTGGCTCATCCAACAGGATCACTTTCATATCTTCGGATAACCAACGGCCCAAAATGGCTTTCTGCTGGTTGCCGCCGGACAAATTCATAATCAGTTGTTGAGGGCTGGGTGTTTTGATATTCAAAGACTGAATACGCAGTGCCGCATTCTCCTGCTCCCAGCGGTTGTTGATCAAACAGCCAGCCGTCAGTGTTTTGCGCCGTGCGCTGATATTGATATTGTCCTGTACCGAATGAACCGGAATAATGCCATCTGCTTTACGGTCTTCCGGGCATAACATGATCCCGGCGGTGATGGCATCGATGGGTGAACGAATCGTCAGTGGCTTGCCATCCAGCAAAACCTGACCACTGCTAAGCCTGGTGCCACCAAACAACCCTTTCAGTAATTCACTGCGCCCCGCCCCCACCAAACCAAACAGGCCAACAATCTCCCCTTGATGGACGGTCAGACTTATTGGCGATTTCACCCCAATCGCCTTCACCTCTTGCAATGTAAGACGCTCTGGCCCTATTTCACGCGGCTGATAACCATAAATATCACCCAAATTGCGCCCAACCATGGCTTGTACCAGCGAGTCGTTATTCACCTGGGTCATATCGTCAAACGTGCGCACATACCGGCCATCTTTAAACACCGTAATGGCATCACTCAGTGCAAAGATTTCTTCCATCCGGTGTGATACATACAAAATGACCCGCCCTTCGGCGCGTAATTCACGGATCACCCGGAACAGTTGTTCTATCTCTCTGGCAGAGAGCGAACTGGTCGGCTCATCAAAAGCAATGATTTTGGCATTACGGGCCAGCGCTTTGGCAATTTCGACCATCTGCCATTGGCCGATGGAGAGATATTTCAGTGGGGTATCGGGGGAGATGTCCAGCCCCAAATGTGAGAGCTGCAAACTGGATTCATAGCGCAATAATTTGCGATCAACCATGCCCATCTTGGTAGGTAATTGGCCCAGATAGATATTTTCTGCCACCGTCATTTCCGGCACCAAATGCAGTTCCTGATAAATGATCGCGACACCGGCATCAAGCGCATCGGTGGTATTGGCAAAATTAACCACTTTGCCCTTAATGTGAATTTCACCCTGAGTCGGTGAGTAGTTACCGCTGAGAATTTTCAACAAGGTTGATTTCCCCGCGCCATTCTCTCCCATCAGGGCATGGATTTGACCGGCCTGACAGGTAAAACTGATATCATCCAGCGCTTGAACACCGGGGAAACTTTTTCCAATGCCACAAAAAGCCAGATAAGGTGACTGTTCGGCTTCCAGCTCGGCTTGTAACGCAGAATGGAGTGCTGACATGATGGCTTCCTTATAAAGTTTGGGTCGCACGGTACCACCCGTCTGTGTGGTCCATTGGGGCAAGCCGTAGCCTGCCCCCGTGCGCCATAGCGTGTATACCCTTCGAATTTGACGCGGCCAGAGGGTTAGCCGCCACGCCCATGACGTTGGGTATAACGGAATTACATCAAGCCTTTCTTCTCTAACTCGACTTTGAAGTTATCCCGGGTGATCAGCACCACATCAGTCACTTCAGTAAATTTCGGTGGTTCAACACCTTTGGTCACCCAGTCATTCAGCATCTGGATACTCTTATAACCATGAATATCCGGGCTTGGTAACAGAGAGCCATAGAAACCGGTAGCCTGGCCTTTGGACAGTTCACTGACTGCATCAACGCCATTGATACCAATGCC
This sequence comes from Yersinia sp. 2553 StPb PI, assembly GCF_052217105.1. Taxonomy (NCBI): domain Bacteria; kingdom Pseudomonadati; phylum Pseudomonadota; class Gammaproteobacteria; order Enterobacterales; family Yersiniaceae; genus Yersinia; species Yersinia sp. 2553 StPb PI. The sequence continues at coordinate 1,409,451 of NZ_JAZGPX010000002.1, forward strand.
AATCACATTGGGTGCTTTAAAGCCCTGACCTTCTGTCGCCCGGACACCACCCAACACGGTGTTGTCATTCATGCCGACAATCAGCCAGTTTTTTACTTCAGGATGCTGGACTAACATGGAGTTGGCGGCATCAAATGCCCCAGGGATATCATTGGATTTGGTCGGTACTTTATAGATTTGCTTTTCTGGGAACCCTGCGGCTTTCAGCGCGTCCATTGACCCACTGGTACGTCGGCGAGCCGTGTCCAGTTCATCAGAAGTGATCGCCATTACCGCCGTTTCACCCGGTTGCCAGCCGCGTTTACTCATCTCTTTCCACAGTTCCTGTCCTTGACGCTCACCAATTTTGGTCGCCGCCATCATGACTAATGGAACACTTTCCATCGGTTTGCCTTTGGCATTCACAAATTGGTCGTCTACTGCGATCACTTTCAGGTTATAACTGCGCGCCTTCGCCTCGATGGCCGGCCCCAGTTTCGGGTCTGGTGTACAGATAACAAAGCCTTTCGCACCACTGGCGGCAAGGCTATCGATAGCATTCAAGGTTTTCTCACCATCGGGCACTGCAATTTTTATCACTTCAAAACCTAAATCTTTCCCTGCTTTATCTGCAAACTTCCATTCGGTCTGGAACCAAGGTTCTTCAGGCTGCTTTACCAGAAAACCCAACTTCATGCTTTCGGCAATAGCTGAATGTGACATAACTGCCGCTAACCCAACGACTGCCAGCGCCTTAGTTAATTTATGTATAGTGTTCTCCGAACTATTTTTGTAGGAAGAGATGATTTTTGTTTATTTAATCGTCAACCACCCAAATCATCTGATTTTTAGTGGAAACGTTATCAATGTTATTTTTCAGTTTTAGTGCGGTTGAATGCTTTATTGAAAGCCACTTAACCTCACCACACCCGGTAAGACGCTGACAGTTTTAACGTTAATTATGCTTTAGAATGTAGAGCGCTATCACATCCAGGGATTACAGTTTATTTATCCATATATTCAGCAAATTTAACCTCTCTCTAACTTTTGACTGACATCACAAAAACACTGTAGGAAGCAGAAAAGTACATACTTCCAGCCATCGGCTCCTCACATCTTGCTGTCACTCACTCCTATGGTTATTGGCAATGAATTCCTGTTTTCTGCAAATGTTAGGAGCAACCACTATGACAACCAGCGTTGTATCGGCGGACCGTCCTTTATTAACCAATAAAGCTATAGCGCTTGGATTAGATTTTGGCAGCGATTCCGTCCGGGTATTGGCGGTAGATTGTCAACATGGCACCGAGATCGATACCGAAGTTGTCTACTACCCTCGCTGGCAGCAGGGCCTTTATTGTCAGGCCGCACAAAATCAGTTTCGCCATCATCCACTGGACTATATCGAAGCCATGGAACAGGCGATCCGTCAGGTCGTCAGCCGCCTGTCAGAAGAGCAGCGCCTGCAAATCGTCGGGATTGGTGTTGACTCCACGGGCTCAACACCCGCGCCGATTGATGAGCAAGGACAGGTATTGGCACTGCGCCCTGAATTTGCAGATAATCCCAATGCGATGTTTGTGCTGTGGAAAGACCATACGGCTATAGAAGAAGCGGAAGAGATTAATCGCTTATGTCGCAGTGGCGAATTTGCCGACTATTCCCGCTATATTGGCGGTGTCTACTCTTCTGAATGGTTCTGGGCAAAAATCCTGCACGTGACACGCGCCGATGCCGCCGTGCGTGATGCAGCGGTGTCGTGGATTGAGTTGTGTGATTGGGTACCGGCACTGTTATCCGGCACCACCGCCCCACAGGATATTCAACGGGGGCGATGCAGCGCGGGCCATAAAAGCTTATGGCACCCATCATGGGGGGGATTGCCACCGCGTGAATTCCTGGCGGCACTGGATACCCGTCTGGTAGACGACCTTACATACCCTATGTTTACTGATACCTACACGGCTGAACGGCCGGTGGGTTTAATTACTACCGCATGGGCTGAGCGTTTGGGGCTACCGACCGGTGTTGTGCTCTCTGGTGGCGCGTTTGATTGCCATATGGGTGCCGTGGGCGCAGGTGCTCAACCTTATACCTTGGTCAAAGTTATTGGTACCTCCACTTGCGATATTCTGATTGCCGATGACAAGTTGGTGGGTGAGCGCGCCATTGCCGGTATTTGCGGTCAGGTTGAAGGCAGTGTGGTACCCGGCTGGATTGGTATGGAGGCAGGTCAGTCAGCTTTTGGTGACATGTATGCCTGGTTCAGTCGTTTACTGAGTTGGCCATTACGTCAGGCCGCCTTGGCACAACCCGAATTGCAACCCCAGTTAAAGCAGATTGAATCTACCCTCCTCGCGTCACTCACCGCTGAATGGGCAAAGAACCCTTCACTGGATCACTTGCCAGTGGTATTGGATTGGTTTAATGGTCGCCGTACGCCGAATGCTAATCAACGTTTAAAAGGGGTTATTACCGATCTGAATTTGGGAACCGATGCCCCTACTCTATTTGGTGGTTTTATCGCAGCAACCGCTTTTGGTGCGCGCGCTATCATGGAGTGTTTTGAACAGCAGGATATTCCGGTTGAGAACGTGTTGGCATTGGGCGGTATTGCGCGTAAATCACCGGTTATCATGCAAGTTTGTGCCGACGTGATGAATCGACCACTGCAAATTGTTGCCTCTGATCAATGTTGCGCGCTGGGAGCGGCAATTTTTGCCGCCGTGGCCGCAGGAATATATCGCGATGTCCCTGCTGCGCAGCGTCAGATGGCCTGTAAGATTGAGCGCACTCTGACACCTGACGCCAGCCAGGTTGCTCGCTATCAGCAACTTTATCAGCGCTATCAACAGTGGTGTCTGTCAGCAGAACCACACTATATGCCAGTAACCGATACACCTGCGCCAATGACCGAGACGACACACTGATCTTGGCGATCAAACTGATTTATAAATATATTTTTTATAACAATTTATTAAACGGAGTATCAGATGGACGTATTCAAGCAATCAGAAGTGTGGTTTGTCATTGGTAGCCAGAACCTGTATGGTCCGAAAACCCTGCAACAAGTTATGGATAATGCCCATCAGGTGGTTAGCAGCCTGAATAGTGAAGCGGGCTTGCCAATAAAACTGGTACTAAAACCGTTGGTGACCACACCGGATGAGATAACTGCACTGTGCCGTGAGGCGAACTATGATACCGCCTGTATCGGGGTAATGACGTGGTTACACACCTTCTCTCCCGCCAAAATGTGGATTGGTGGTTTGAGTATTCTGAATAAACCTTTATTGCAATTCCACACTCAGTTTAATGCGCAGATCCCGTGGGAAACCATGGATATGGACTTTATGAACCTGAACCAAACCGCCCATGGTGGCCGCGAGTTTGGCTTTATCGGCGCGCGGATGCGCCAACAACACAGCGTGATAACCGGTCATTGGCAGGATAAAGCAGCGCATCAACGTATTGGTCAATGGATGCGAGTAGCGGCAGCCAAACAAGAAAGCCAACAGCTTAAAGTGGCACGTTTTGGCGACAACATGCGCGAAGTGGCAGTAACCGACGGTGATAAAGTGGCTGCTCAAATCCAGTTTGGTTACTCAGTTAATGCCTATGGGATCGGTGATTTAGTCACGGTGGTGGATGCCGTTAGCAAAGGTGATATTGATACCTTGGTTGAAGAGTATGAAGCCACTTACCGCTTCACTGATGCGGTAAAACTGAACGGCAATAAACGTGAAAATTTGCTGGATGCGGCCCGTATTGAATTAGGCATGAAGCGTTTTCTAGAACAAGGTGGTTTTAAAGCCTTTACCACTAACTTTGAAAATCTGTATGGCCTGAAGCAGTTACCGGGGCTGGCAGTGCAACGACTGATGCAACAAGGTTACGGTTTTGGCGGTGAAGGTGACTGGAAGACTGCCGCGTTGCTGCGCATTCTGAAAGTAATGGGCACTGGCCTGAAAGGTGGCACCTCGTTTATGGAGGATTACACCTATAACTTCCAACCAGGCAATGATTTAGTGGTTGGCTCTCATATGCTGGAAGTGTGTCCCTCTATCGCCAAAGAAGAGAAACCGTTGCTGGATGTACAACACTTAGGTATCGGTGGTAAAGCCGATCCGGCGCGCTTGATCTTCTCTACACCGGCAGGCCCGGCACTGAATGCCAGTTTAATTGACATGGGGAACCGTTTCCGCTTATTGGTCAACGTCGTCGATACTGTCGAACAGCCGCACCCCTTACCTAAACTGCCGGTAGCCCGTGCTATCTGGCAAGCTCAGCCGTCGCTGGCAACGGCTGCTGAAGCTTGGATTATCGCCGGTGGCGCGCACCACACGGTATTCTCTCAAGCCGTCGGGGTGGATGAATTGCGCCTGTATGCCGAGATGCACGGTATTGAATTCCTGTTGATCGACAATGATACGACGCTTCCTGCATTTAAAAATGAAATCCGCTGGAACGAAGTGTATTACCATCTAAATCGCTGAGTTAAGGCTAATACAGCGATTTAATTTGTTGATTTAAATAGACCTGGTAATTTAAATAGACTTAGTGATTTAAATAAATCAATTGATTTAAACATGCTATCCAGGGGCTTAACGGCCCCTGAGTTTAATGACAACCTGTCCGCCACGGTGAAAAACCAGCAGATCGTAAAGACGCCATCTTCTCCGCGCATAATAAGCACCTATTTAGGCTCGAACCGCACCATCCTTGCCACGGATACAATATCTTCTGCCTATTCTCCCCACCAGAGCTCGTGTCGTCGAAGTTTGTCAGCAGTCTGAGGAGCTTAACAGCCCTATATGTTTTCAACATCGCAGTCACTGCCGCTAACGTGCTGCCCATAACCAATGAGGTGTGGCCTCTTGTTGTATCGTTGTCTCACTTAACTGTTTATCCAACAAGATATGGCGACAGTGGCTTTCCTGCTGTAGCGCCGCCACCAGTTCAGCGGCATGGGACACCACAATCACCTGGGTATGTTGTGCCGCCTGCCCAATCAACCGCGCTAATGGTTTTAACAGATCAACATGCAGGCTGATTTCGGGTTCGTTCAGGATCATCATTTCGGGAGGTCGTGGCGATAGCAATGCCGCCACCAGCAATAAATAACGTAAGGTACCGTCTGATAGCTCTGCGACCTTGAGTGGCCTTAACAAACCTTGCTGTGACAACAGCAACTCAAAATTGGGTTCAATAGCCAACGTAGTTCCGGGAAAAGCATCTGTAATGGTATGCGTGAGTGCATCTGTATCCCCGATCTCTCTGATCGTTTGTAACGCTGCGGCCAAGTCCGCACCATCGCTGGCCAGTACCGGTGTATAAGTCCCCACTTGAAGCTGGCGAGCTGGCGCATGACGGTCGGTACGCAGATTGTCATAAAAACGCCAGGCCCGCATCCGTTCGCGCATAAGCAGAATCTCTGGGGCATCACGGGGGTCTGTGCTGTGGGTCATCATACTGTCATAGGCCGCTAACCCGTGATATGACTCGCGCCAAATTCCGCGCTCATCACGGATGCGAACCCGCGGGCCTCGCCGCTCAGCAAAAAGCGCATTATTGTTCAGGGTATCGCCACACCACAGGCTTTCAAGCTTGATTTCAGGATCCAATGCAAAAAATGACCTGCGCGGTGTGGGGAGACCCAGATCGATAGCATAACCATAGTCCGCGCCAGCAAAGCCCAATTTGAGGCTCACGGGATGATGGCGAGTGGTACCTTCAATCGGTTGTTCTCCTGATTTCATCGACTGGGAAAACGACGCGGGCCCCGCCCAGAGGGTTGATTGTAAACCGCCCTCCGCCGCCAATGATTGGATAACCTGCCCCTGACCAATATCTGACAGCAACCGGAGCGCTCGATAAAGACTGGACTTGCCACTGCCATTCGCGCCGGTAATGACATTCAATTGCCCCAATTCAAGTACCACATCGCGTAACGAACGGTAGCCAGAGATAGCAAGCCGAGTGATCATCATTCTTCCTTCTTCAACAAAAAATCTTAATTTGCGAAACACTGATTATATACACAGTGGTATTCAATGACCCATCTTGTCTTCACCTCGTTTAGGCACTGTTTACGGTTTTGTGATTGGTGTCTTGTATATCGCTGTCGTTTTATTGCCGTTCAATCACTCAATTTAGCATCACAGAAACCGGTTACAGAAACCGGTTGCATAAATAACGTTTTCCCTAATACACTGAGGATAGAGATTTTATCAAACACCCTTTTTATCCATTACATGAGAGTGATTTTATGTCTGCTTTCCCGAAAAATTTCCTGTGGGGTGCCGCCAGCGCCGCTTATCAAGTTGAAGGTGCCTATGATACTGATGGTAAAGGTCCTTCTATCTGGGACACTTTTGCACATCTGCCCGGAACCACCTATCAGGGAACCAATGGTGATGTTGCTGTCGACCACTATCATCGTTTCCGCGAAGATGTAGCTCTGATGGCGGAGATGGGCATGAAAAGTTATCGTTTTTCAATTTCATGGCCGCGTTTGTTGCCAACAGGCCGTGGGGAGGTGAACGCCGCGGGAGTTAAATTCTACAGTGAATTGATCGATGCATTGCTGGAACACAACATCGAGCCGATGATTACGCTCTATCACTGGGATTTGCCACAAGCCTTGCAAGATGAAGGGGGTTGGGAAACCCGCAGCACCACCGATGCTTTTGAAGAATATGCACGTTTGTGTTATCAGCACTATGGTGATCGGGTCAAGCTCTGGTCAACGTTCAACGAGACCATCTGTTTTATTGGTTTTGGCTATATTACTGGCGGTCATCCGCCGGGCGTCCAGAATCCTGCCCGTGCTATCCAAGCCTGCCATCACGTTTTTGTCGCTCACGCCAAAGCGGTTGCAGCATTTCGTGCCAGCGGTATCGACGGGACAATAGGTTTTGTGAATGTCCTGCAAACCAACACGCCACTGAGTGATTCCGCCGAAGATATCGCCGCATTTCGCTTAGCTGAAGGGATCTTTACCCATTGGTTATATGATCCAGTGTTAAAAGGTGAGTATCCAGCTGAATTGCTGGCACAGACCCAGGCCATTTGGGGTGTTCCACAATTCGCCCCCGATGATGATGCTCTGTTACGTAACAATATCTGTGACTTTATTGGGTTGAACTACTATAAGCGTGAAACTATTGCTGCCAATAACCAAGAAACGCATCTGACCATGAACACCTCAGGTGAAAAAGGTTCCGGTCATCAACAAGGGAATGAGTTCGGCTTCAAAGATTTGTTTAAATTTGTCCGCAATCCTAACGGGATTTATACCGACTGGGATTGGGAGATTTACCCGCAGGGCCTTACCGAAGGTATCATGAATATCAAGGCGCGCTATGGTGACATCCCTATCTATATCACTGAAAATGGCTTGGGTGCTAAAGACCCAATCATTGAGGGCGAAGTGGTTGATGATGACCGGATTGATTACCTGCGTCAGCATATTGTGGCAATTGAAGATGCCATCAAGCAAGGTGCAGATGTCCGTGGTTACTATCCGTGGTCATTTATCGATCTACTCAGTTGGTTGAATGGCTTCCAGAAGCAATATGGTTTTGTTTATGTCGACCATCAGAAACAACTGGCACGTCAGCGTAAAAAAAGCTTCTTCTGGTATCAAGGGGTGATTAAAACCAACGGTGACAAGTTGTAATCACGCACTGTATGGCTGGTGATAGCTGGGTGAGAGATTCTCACCCAGCGTTATTCTAAGCGAGATTAATAACCCACTGTCGCGATGCATTACTCAGTTTGTAACCGCCACAACCGTGCATAGGCTCCTTCCTGAGCAAGTAGCGCCTGATGACTGCCTTGTTCCAATACTTGCCCGTTTCCTAATACCAAAATACGATGACATTGGCGCAATGTATTCAATAAACAACACCAGGGTAAAAACCACATCAACACATAGCGTCAGTGCGGATCCCGTAATAAATTCTCTAATATTGTCCAGCTCCTTCACTCGAGCGACAATATTGCCCACATGGCGTTGCTTAAAATAACTTAGTGGTAATTTGATTAGGTGGTTAAATAGCTTGCCGCCCAATAAAATATCAACCCGAGTGGTCGTGTGAGTGAAAATATATTCTCGCAGTAATTTTAATACGACTTCATATATGCCTACGACTAATAGCACAATAATTAACACATCAAGTGTTGTGAGTGCATTATGGACCAGCACTTTATCCATAATAACCTGAAAGAAAAGAGGAGAAATCAAGGCCAGAAACTGTAATAACATTGATAATACCAATACCTGAATCAATGATTTACGGTGGCGCAGTAATACGGGAACAAACCAGCGAATATTGAAACGCGAATGGCTACAACAAATGATGACACCACTCCAAATCGACGTAAGCTCTTGATAAGTTATTATTTCTGGCTTCCCGCTATCTGCATGTTGCAGTAGCACCTGCTTTTCATTAATACGTGCCAATAAGATAAATTTGCCTTGCATATCGCGAAAGGCAAGTGGCAATTGTTCTGGTTTAATATTATTTAATGACTTTTTTATGATTTTGAAGCGAGCTGCTGTGGTATGTGAAAATTGCGCTAAATAGCGCTGCAATGATGCACGTGTGGCCATGGTCCAACAACCGATAGCATTTTTGTGGCTAAAATCCTCAACAGTGTCTGAATTCAACCCCGCCAGACGGAGTAATCGAGCAGCGCAGACCAATGAGGAATGAACGTGGTTTTCCATAGAGTAGATTACCTAAATTATTAGGAACATCTGTTAACATAAGAAACAGATAATCGCCTGAACAAGTCTAAAAACATATAACGCTGGTATCATAGAATGGTTTTTATATATCGTTCATATCGCGTAAGGATTTATAACTTTTGATAACTCAAAACACCTTAGTTTCGTTATGTTTGTGAATTTTAATTCACAATGGAGCGATATAAATTAGACATATTAGGCCGCCAATATTAAGAATATCTATGGTAGGACACTTAACCTCGGTCACTTCACATTTATTGATTTGTATCGTCAATTATTCATCGCTTTATGTGATAATTTTGCGGTGATTTATAGCCATAGTGGTTGGCTGCCGCCGTTTTATCACTGATAACAGGACTTTTTCTCGCCATGACACCGACAATGCCTTCGACTGCCGATGACCTCCCCCCTCATTCAGATTTTATTCGTCACCCAGCAATGTTGCCAATCATGCATATTGCTCAGCAATTAGGTGTTAGCACCGATGATGTCATCCCTTATGGGCATCATATGGCAAAAGTTGATATCCGGGCGATCCAGCCTGGTCGTGCGCAAGGCAAACTGATTTTAGTTTCCAGTATCACCCCAACGCCGTTAGGCGAAGGGAAAACCGTAACAACGATTGGCTTAAGTCAGGGGATCAACCGATTAGGTCACCGTTGTGTTGCCTGTATCCGTCAACCCAGTCTTGGCCCGGTCTTTGGTGTGAAAGGGGGTGCTGCGGGTGGCGGTGCTTCACAGGTGCAACCGATGGAGAAACTGAACCTGCATCTCACAGGTGATATCCATGCCATCAGTGCTGCACATAATCTGGCCGCCGCCGCTTTGGATGCGCGGTTGTACCATGAGCAACGCTTGGGGCTGGCGTTTAGTCAACAAACCGGATTACCGTTACTGAATATTGACCCGCAGCGGATCCTCTGGCCACGCGTGGTTGATCACAACGACCGGGCGCTACGCCATATTCGTGTGGGGATCGGCGAAAGTACCCACGGTGTGGAGCGGGCAGACCATGTAGAAATAGCCGCTGCATCTGAATTGATGGCTATCTTGGCCTTATCAGAAAACCTGCAAGATATGCGACAACGCATTGGCCGGGTTATTTTGGCTCACTCCACCCACGGCGAACCGATAACCACAACAGATTTGGGCGTCGCCGGTGCCATGACCGTGCTAATGAAAGAGACTATTCATCCAACATTAATGCAAACCAGTGAACACACCCCGGTACTGATCCATGCAGGCCCTTTTGCCAATATCGCCCACGGCAACTCATCGGTTCTGGCAGACCGGTTGGGCTTACAATTAGCGGATTATGTGGTAACCGAAGCGGGTTTTGGTTCCGATATGGGGATGGAAAAATTCTTTAATATTAAGTATCGCCAATCCGGTATTGCCCCCGCTTGTGTGGTTTTGGTGGCGACACTGCGTAGCCTGAAAGCCAATAGTGGCGCGTATGATATTAAGCCGGGTCAGCCACTACCTGCCGAGATCCTCAATAGCAATATTCCCTTGCTCAATCAAGGTTGCGCCAATCTGAAATGGCACATAAATAACGCGAAAAGTTACGGTTTGCCGGTGGTGGTTGCGGTTAATCGCTTCCCCGACGACAGCCCCGAAGAATTGAGATTTTTAGCCGACTATGCTTTATCTGCCGGCGCACTTGCTTGTGAAATCAGTGACGCTTTTGCCCTGGGAGGTGCCGGGACCACCGCACTGGCTCAACAAGTGATAACTGCCTGCGCTCAGGGCGCTGAGCCGACGTTACCCTATCCAGACAGCGCCACACTGGAGAGCAAGTTACAGGTTATGGCACAGCGTTATGGCGCCCACGATGTGACATTTACGCCTCAAGCGCGCCAACAACTTGATGAGATAACCGCAGCAGGTTTCGGCCATTTGCCGCTGTGCATCGCCAAAACACCCCTGTCTATCAGTGCCGATGCTAGCCTGAAGAACGTCCCACATGATTTTGTATTGCCTGTAACGGCCTGTGCCGTGTCGGCAGGTGCCGGATTTGTTCGTATCTACACTGGAAATATCATGACCATGCCAGGGTTGGGTACCCAACCGGCGTATTACCATATTGATATAGATGACGAAGGACACATTTGCGGGTTAAGCTAGCATCATACAAAGAAGTGATAGCGACAGATGGTTATCACTCCTTATTAATAGATTACTAAGGTTCACTATGTCTCAACCGCAGGAATATCAGCGCATTGGCGGCTGGTTATTGGCCCCACTGGCTTATTTGATCGTCACACTGCTCAGCGCTAGCCTGATGCTAGTACTGTATGCCATGGCCATCTTCACCCCAGAGTCACGAGAGTATCTGGTGACCAACTCACAGGCATTTACCCTACAATGGTATTTCTCGGTGATAACAACCTTGGTGATGTGGGCCTATACATTATGGGTCATCTGGTTGTTTTGCAGCCGCTCACGTCGTCTACCGAAATGGTTTATTCTTTGGTTATTGTTAACCGTGCTACTGGCACTAAAGGCCTTTGCTTTCTCGCCGATCAGTGATGATATTGCCTTACGCACTCTGGGATGGCCCTTGCTGGCCGCCGCTGTTTTTGTGCCTTACATCAAACGTTCTCAACGCGTGAAGCATACTTTTACCGAACTTTAATGGGATTGCGCACCTTTTCCCCCTAAAATAGCCAGTAAATCGTAATAACCCTGCACTTCATCTGTTGTCGTCAGGCCGCCAATTTTGGATAATAGGCGGCTTTTATTTTTTTAGGCTTCGTAATGACTGAATACCTGCTCCTGTTTGTCGGTACTGTATTGGTAAACAACTTTGTGCTGGTCAAATTTCTTGGCCTGTGCCCGTTTATGGGGGTCGCCAAAAAACTGGAGACCGCTATTGGTATGGGGCTGGCAACTACCTTTGTACTAACATTGGCCTCTGTTTGCGCCTGGATGGTAAACAGCTTTATCTTGCTGCCGCTTGGTTTGGTGTATTTACGCACATTGGCTTTTATTTTAGTCATCGCCGTCGTGGTGCAATTTACCGAATTGGTGGTACGCAAAACCAGCCCGGCACTTTATCGTTTGCTGGGGATATTTCTGCCACTGATCACCACTAACTGTGCTGTGTTGGGTGTCGCGTTGCTTAATGTCAATCAATCTCATAATTTTATGCAATCGGCGGTTTATGGCTTCAGTGCCGCAGCTGGTTTCTCTCTGGTAATGGTGTTATTCGCTGCTATTCGCGAACGGTTGGCGGTGGCTGACGTTCCTGCGCCATTCCGCGGGTCTTCTATCGCCCTGATTACAGCAGGTTTGATGTCATTGGCCTTTATGGGCTTTACCGGGTTGGTGAAGTTCTAATGATGTCGTTATGGATTGCCGTAGGTGCATTAAGTACATTGGCGCTGATATCAGGCGTGGTGCTTGGTTTTGCTGCTCGCCGTTTTCAGGTTGATCAAGACCCCGTGGTTGAGCAAGTAGAAGCAATCTTGCCGCAAAGCCAGTGCGGTCAATGTGGCTACCCTGGCTGTCGGCCCTATGCAGAAGCTGTATCCTCTCAGGGGGAGAAAATCAATAAGTGCGCACCGGGTGGCGAACAAGTGATGCTTAAGCTGGCTGAACTGCTGGCGGTTGAACCACAACCTCTAGAGGGTGACGAAGCGGCGGCTCATCCACAGCGTAAAGTGGCCTTTATTGATGAAGCCAATTGTATTGGGTGCACAAAATGTATTCAGGCCTGCCCTGTCGATGCCATTGTGGGTGCCACCCGAGCTATGCATACCGTATTGCCAGACCTGTGTACCGGCTGCGACCTTTGTGTTGCCCCTTGCCCGACAGACTGTATTGAAATGATTCCGGTTGCCACCACCACCGCTAACTGGAAGTGGGATCTGAGCACTATTCCGGTCAAAAATCTTCCCAGCCAGTTAGTGGCCTCACAGATGATTCCAGTGAAAATGATAGATGTGGAGCAACATGTTTAAGCTGTTTACTGCCCGCCAACACGACAATATCTGGGATTTTGACGGGGGTATCCATCCACCGGAAATGAAGTTGCAATCCAGCACGGTGCCAATGCGCATCGCATCCTTGCCTGAGCAAATGATCATTCCGTTGCAACAACATCTGGGGCCAGAAGGTGAACTGCGCGTCAGAACCGGTGAACAAGTATTAAAGGGCCAGCCACTGACCGTGGGCCGTGGCCGCACAGTTCCAGTACATGCCCCCACCTCTGGCACTATTACGGCTATTGCCCCGCATACCACTGCACATCCCTCCGGGTTGGCTGAGTTGTGTGTACATATTACCCCGGATGGCGAAGACCGTTGGCGTGAGCAACAGCCGTGGGCCGACTATTTACAGCGAGATACCGCAGCGTTACTGGATCGTATTCATCAAGCGGGTATCGCCGGTTTGGGCGGCGCAGGCTTTCCGACCGCCAGTAAATTACAAGGTGGCGTGAACAGTGTTACCACCCTGATTATCAATGCGGCTGAATGCGAGCCTTATATCACTGCCGATGATCGGTTAATGCAGGAGCACGCGCAGGAACTGGTCGCCGGTATTGATATTCTAAGACATTTGCTGCAACCACAGCAGGTGTTGATTGGCATTGAAGATAATAAGCCCGCCGCCATTGCGGCTTTACAACATGTATTACAGGGCCATGACGAGATCCAGTTGCGGGTTGTACCAACTAAATATCCGTCCGGGGGTGCCAAGCAGCTCACCAAAATCCTGACTGGTAAAGAGGTGCCTTTCGGCAAGCACTCCTCATCCATTGGGGTATTGATGCAAAACGTGGGTACAGTAGTTGCCATTAAGCGAGCGATTATCGACGATGAGCCATTAATTGAACGAGTCGTGACACTCACTGGTGATGCATTAGCAAACCCAGGCAATTTCTGGGCCAGAATTGGGACACCGGTATTGCACTTGTTGAAACTGGCCGGATTTCAGCCTCAGCACCAACCGATGGTGATCATGGGTGGCCCGCTGATGGGCTTTACCTTGCCAAGTTTGGATGTACCGATCGTTAAGATCAGTAACTGTATTTTAGCGCCGACCGAAGCCGAAATGGGGCTATCTGAACCGGAACAAGCTTGTATTCGCTGTGGCTTATGTGTTGATGCCTGTCCAGCAGGTTTATTGCCCCAACAGCTCTATTGGTTCAGTCGAGGTGAAGAACACGAGAAAGCGCGCAATCATAACTTATTCGATTGTATTGAATGTGGTGCTTGCGCCTATGTATGCCCGAGCAATATCCCATTAGTACAGTATTACCGTCAGGAAAAAGCAGAAATCCGCGCCCTCGATCAGGAAAATGCCCGAGCAGCGGAAGCCAAAGCACGTTTTGAGGCCAAACAAGCGCGGTTGGAACGAGAAAAGCATGCGCGTGAACTGCGCCATAAACAAGCCGCGGTCAAGCTGACTGATGCTGACCAGCAAAAGGTTGAAGCCGCTGTCAGTCGATTAGCTCGCCAGGATAAGAATGCCGACGCGGTTATCAGCGTGATCGCAGGGCAAGCACCGGATAACAGTGCCGTTATTGCCGCTCGAGAAGCACGTAAAGCACAGGCCAGAGCACGTCAGGCAGAAAAACAGCTGACTGTCGCCTCCGATGAGTCAACACCGTCGTCGGTTGATCCGCGCCAAGCCGCTGTAGCTGCTGCCATTGCCCGGGTCAAAGCCAAGAAAGCCGCACAAGCACAGCTTGAGTCCGCGGTTGCGACGCATGAACATGAAGAACCAGAAGAAGATCCACGCAAAGCCGCTGTAGCTGCCGCCATTGCCCGGGTCAAAGCCAAGAAAGCCGCACAAACACAGCTTGAGCCCGCGGTTGTGACGCATGAACATGAAAAATCAGAAGTAGATCCACGCAAAGCCGCTGTAGCTGCCGCCATTGCCCGGGTCAAAGCCAAGAAAGCCGCACAAACTGCTAACCCAGATTAAGAGGTAACACACTGAACTGACGCACTGCCACTGCGGCAGTACATCAGTTCGTCAACATCTGATAGTTATAAACCACCGAGATATCACGCATTTTTGATTCGGCGTGACAACTGTCTATCTCAATAACTTCCATTTCGATACCACCACCAAACTCTTCGCGTAATTTTGGCAGCACTTCATTAAACAAATAAATTGAGAATTTCACACACTCTTTGGCACTACCTTGGTGGGATATGGAGAGAAACTCCCCCGCCGGAATAGAGATATGATCAACCTCACGCAGCCCCTGGATTTCATGCCGCTTGTCTTTATCAATCGCAGTCGAATAATTCACACTGTTTTGCCCTTGTTGACACTCTTTGGCAGAAAACAGCGAGTACACCCGTTGGCATGAGAAATTAACTTCCTTAAAGAAATCGAGCAGAATTTCATCTTTCATAGCCATACAGGAGGAGTGTTGACCACTACAATGGTTGTGTTCGTCAAAATCCAGCCGCCGTGTAAAGCCCACCAATTCTCGCGGTGGTAAAGATATCCGTTTGATTTCTGGGGTGTAATTTTCACAAAAACCGAAACGGGGAATCATCCCTTGCACATCCCAGTGTTCCATTTGACGAAAACTATTTGGGGTAACACCAAAACGCTTCTTAAATGTACGGGTAAAGGTTTGCTGCGAATCGAAACCCAACTCATCAGAGATTTCAATGATAGGACGGCGTGAAATGCGCAATGCAACCGCTGCGCGAGTCAGTACCCGGCCACGTATATAGGAGGCTAATTGTACCCCCACAATACTTTTAAATTTCCGTTGTAGATGCCATTTTGAATATCCAGAAATCTTCGCCACATCGTCCAGTGTGGGCCTCTTTTCTAAATTGATTTCAATCCACTCAATTAATTCTTCTATAAACAATATGTCTTCGTTTATCATCTTATTGTTCTTTAAATATATAATTACAGTGCATACTACATTAATCTATCATTATGCCAACGCTTTTCTCAAATCTAATTTCACAAGTTAATAAATCGTTAACTTACAGTTGATTAGCTACAGATAAAACAAAAACAAACCCATTAAAACAAAGAGTTAAATCTATTTATCTGAGACCAAAGCCTAATACCCACAAGCCGCACAAAAACCCGTTTTTGCTATATGTTTGTTACCATCGCGATATAAATTGCAAGTTAAATTTTTAGATTAGCCTGATTTATTAAATGCTGCAGCTTACTTAATATTTCAACACATTATGGATAATAACCCTATGATTAAGGCGTATTACACTTTGTCTGAATAGGGTAGAATGCGGCACAAATATTATCCCCCTGACGGCTGAGTGTATCGATGCCCGCAAGTATTGACTTGCCAGCGCGATAACTGCGTTTAAGAACTCTGTTAAGCATTCGACATATGGTTGTAATTTCATGAAATTCAGGCCAGCAGCATCGACCCAGAACAAAGGGTTGCAAATAGCCAGTTCCCCTTTTACGCACAATCAACGTAGTACCCGTAGCATCATGCTGCTGGTGATTCTGGCCTGCATTCCGGGCATTATTGCTCAGACCTACTTCTTTGGTTATGGCAACCTGATTCAGGTAGCACTGGCAATGGTTACCGCCATGCTAGCCGAAGGGGCCGTTTTGCAGTTACGCAAACAGCCCGTATTGATGCGGTTACAAGATAACTCCGCCCTGCTCACCGGCTTACTGCTGGGGATAAGCCTGCCCCCATTGGCCCCTTGGTGGATGATTGTGTTGGGTACGCTGTTTGCTATCGTCATCGCTAAACAACTGTATGGTGGTTTGGGACAAAATCCGTTCAACCCGGCCATGGTGGGTTATGTTGTTCTGCTTATTTCATTCCCGGTACAAATGACCAGTTGGTTACCGCCGCTGCCATTACAAGCTGCACCGGTGGGGTTTTATGACTCTCTTTTAATTATCTTTACCGGATATACCCACAGTGGCGCTGATATTCATCAACTCCAGATGAGTTATGACGGTGTCAGTCAGGCCACACCGCTTGATAGCTTTAAAACCGCCCTACGCTCACAACCCGTAGATCAAATTCTGCAACAGCCCATTTTTGCCGCAACGCTGGCGGGGGTAGGCTGGCAATGGATCAATCTCGGTTTTCTGGCGGGCGGCTTATTGCTGCTATGGCGTAAAGCGATTCATTGGCACATTCCGGTCAGTTTCTTGTTGGCACTGGCTGGCTGTGCCGCAATTAGTTGGATAGTTGCCCCGCAAAGTTTTGCCCCGCCGATGTTGCACCTGTTTTCCGGTGCCACCATGTTGGGGGCGTTCTTTATTGCCACCGATCCGGTCAGTGCCTCCACCACGCCCCGTGGCCGGCTGATTTTCGGCGCATTAATCGGTATTCTGGTGTGGTTAATTCGGGTGTATGGTGGCTATCCTGACGGGGTTGCCTTTGCCGTACTGCTGGCCAATATTACTGTTCCACTGATTGACCACTATACCCAGCCTCGGGTTTATGGTCACAACCGTGCCGGTAAATAAGGAGCCGTTATGCTAAAAACCATGAAGCGTCACGGCATTACTTTGGCGCTGTTTGCCGCCGGTGCTACCGGATTGACGGCGGTGGTTAACTCACTGACAGAGTCAACCATCGCCCATCAAGCCGCTTTGCAACAAAAAGCGTTGCTGGATCAGGTTGTCCCGGCTGAAAATTATGACAACGATATGCAAGCAGAATGTTACGTTGTCACTGATGCCGCGTTGGGTAACCTGTCGCCTCATCGCTTGTATCTGGCCCGGTTGGCGAATAAACCCGTGGCTGCCGCGATTGAAACCACCGCTCCCGATGGTTATTCCGGCGCTATCCAACTGTTAGTCGGTGCAGATTTCCACGGTAATGTGCTGGGCAGTCGGGTGATAGAACATCACGAAACCCCCGGTCTCGGTGATAAAATTGATATTAGAATCTCTGACTGGATTAGCCATTTCAGCGGCCAACATGTAGCAAGTGAACAAGACAAACGCTGGGCCGTAAAAAAAGATGGCGGTACCTTTGATCAATTTACCGGCGCCACCATTACACCAAGAGCAGTGGTGCGGGCGGTGAAAAGCACCACGCTGTATTTGGAAACCTTGCCAGCAAGGCTTGATAGCCTGCCAGGCTGTGGAGAACGGCAATGAGTGAAGCAAAAAATCTGTTAGCGCAGGGGTTATGGAAGAATAACTCAGCGCTAGTGCAGCTACTGGGGCTATGTCCGTTGTTGGCGGTCTCCTCTACCGCCACCAATGCCCTCGGTTTGGGATTAGCTACCACGCTGGTATTGGTATGTACCAATACCGCGGTATCGGCTTTGCGCCGCTGGGTGCCAAATGAAATTCGTATTCCAATCTATGTGATGATCATTGCTTCCGTGGTCAGTACCGTGCAAATGCTGATTAACGCTTATGCCTTTGGGTTATATCAATCCCTCGGGATATTTATTCCATTGATTGTTACTAACTGCATTGTGATTGGCCGGGCGGAAGCTTACGCGGCCAAGAATCCGGTGGGGTTATCGGCACTCGATGGCTTGGCTATGGGGCTAGGGGCAACCAGCGCGTTATTTGTACTGGGATCACTGCGTGAAATCCTGGGTAACGGTACGTTGTTTGATGGCGCGGATATGCTGTTAGGTAACTGGGCAAAAGTGCTGCGTATCGAAATTCTGCATCTGGATAGCCCTTTTCTGCTGGCAATGCTGCCGCCAGGTGCCTTTATTGGTTTGGGATTACTGCTGGCCGGTAAATATGTCATTGACGAAAAAATAAAAGCGCGCAAAGCACAAGTAGTAGCAACTGCGCCGCAACTTCAGGATGGAGATGCCGGGAAAGCCTTATGAATAAAGAAAAACGTGTCGCGATTCTGACCCGTCTGCGGGACAACAATCCACATCCAACCACTGAACTGGTCTACACCTCACCTTTTGAACTGCTTATTTCGGTATTGCTCTCGGCACAAGCCACCGATGTCAGCGTCAATAAAGCCACTGCCAAACTTTATCCGGTGGCTAATACCCCGCAAGCCCTGCTTGACCTGGGTGTCGATGGCCTGAAGGCATACATCAAGACCATCGGCTTGTTTAATACCAAAGCTGAAAATGTGATTAAAACCTGCCGTATTTTGCTGGAAAAACATAATGGCGAGGTGCCTGAAGACAGAGCAGCACTCGAAGCGCTGCCCGGTGTGGGGCGTAAAACAGCCAATGTGGTGTTGAACACCGCCTTTGGTTGGCCCACAATCGCGGTAGATACCCATATATTCCGTGTCTGTAATCGCACTGGCTTTGCTCCCGGTAGCAATGTAGATCAGGTTGAAGCCAAGCTACTCAAGGTGGTTCCGGCTGAATTTAAACTTGATTGCCACCACTGGTTGATCCTGCATGGTCGCTATACCTGTATTGCCCGTAAACCGCGCTGTGGTTCGTGCATTATTGAAGACTTGTGTGAGTTTAAAGAGAAGGTCTACCCCGAGCATTAATTCACTGACCACGCTCAGTAAATACCTGTGGCGGTGAGCACCGGCCGACGATAAGAATGCTGATACATCACGCTGCCACTCTATGCAGTGAGCGCGATACACTTCTGGCGCGTCTCACCGCATGTTATCAACCACGATAAACCCCCTCTATGCCGCGATTGCGGTATTCGATTAGACGCCATACCGCCGCGCCACTAAACTTGTGACAAAACAGACTCAAACAGTTAATGATTTTGTTACCTGCTTGAAACAAAAAAGACACCTGCGGCGTATCATTATGAAATTTAAATCAGCAATAAAACCCTATACCGGCGCAGCTGGTGGCTGGGGTTCTCTCGAAGCAACCACCCGCTTTGTCCTGGACAGCAAGCAAGCGTTGAAAAATATTCGCAATTTGTTGCGGGTCAATCAGGTAAAAGGTTTTGACTGCCCCGGTTGTGCCTGGGGCGACGATAATCACAGCACCTTCAGTTTTTGCGAAAATGGCGCTAAAGCGGTCAGTTGGGAAGCAACCCGCAAAGCGGTGGAACCCCAATTCTTTGCCGAACACAGTCTGACCACATTGCGCCAGCAGAGTGACTACTTCCTTGAGTACCAGGGGCGACTCACCCATCCGATGCGTTATAACCCACAAACTGACCGCTACCAACCCATCAGTTGGGAAGATGCTTTGGCGTTGATCGCTCAGCATATTAATGGATTGGATAACCCCGATCAGCTGGAGCTGTATACCTCCGGGCGGGCCAGCAATGAAGCCTCTTACCTTTATCAGTTATTTGGCCGCATGTTGGGGACCAATAACTTCCCGGACTGCTCAAACATGTGCCATGAAGCCAGTGGTACCGGATTAAAGCAGAGTATCGGCGTTGGTAAAGGTACCATTCAGATGCAGGACTTCGAACTGGCCGATGCTATTTTTGTTTTCGGACAAAACCCGGGGACTAACCACCCCCGCATGCTACACAGCCTTCGTCATGCCAAAGATCGCGGTGCACGTATTGTTAGCTTCAATACCTTGCGTGAACGCGGTTTGGAGCGTTTCGCCGATCCGCAAAATCCTCTTGAGATGCTGACACCAAAATCCTCCCCTATTAGTTCTGCTTATTTTCAACCTAATTTGGGTGGTGATATGGCGGCGGTGCGCGGCATGGTAAAAGCCTTATTGGAAACCCATCGCCATCAATTGGCGCAAGGGGAATCAGGTTTGTTTGATCAAGCCTTTATTGCGGTACATACACAAGGTATAGCGGCGTATCTGGCGGCCGTTGATAACACCTCTTGGGCGCAGATCACCCAACAGTCGGGCCTGAGTGAAGAGCAAATTCGCCATGCCGCTGATATTTATCAACATGCCGAGCGCATTATCATCACCTGGGCGATGGGGATCACTCAGCATAAACATTCAGTGATAACGGTGCGGGAACTGGCTAATCTCCAACTGTTGTTTGGTCAGTTAGGCAAACCCGGCGCGGGGTTATGTCCGGTACGTGGTCACAGTAACGTGCAAGGTAATCGCACGATGGGCATTGATGAAAAACCCGCAAAAGCCATGCTGGATCGTTTGGCCGACCATTTTGGTTTCACCCCACCACAAAGTGCGGGTCATAACACCGTGGAAGCTCTCGAGGCGATGTTGCGCGGTGAAGTAAAAGTGCTGATTGCCCTTGGCGGGAATTTGGCGGCGGCGGCACCGGATACTGAGCGCACCGCACAAGCATTACGCAGTTGCGAATTGACCGTTCATATCAGTACCAAGCTAAATCGTAGTCACCTGATAACCGGCACTGATGCCTTGATTTTGCCGACACTGGGCCGCACCGAGCGCGATATGCAAGCCAGTGGTTCACAATTCATTACGGTAGAAGATTCTTTCAGTATGGTGCACGCATCTGAAGGTGTCGGGAAGCCGCTGGCGGATACCCAGCACGCCGAAACCGCCATTGTTTGTGGCATCGCCAATGCGGTTTTCGCTAACAAAAAGGTTAATGGTGCAAAGCTGGACTGGCTGGCATTGGCCGCTGACTACAATCTGATCCGTGATCATATTGCCGCCACCATACCGGGCTTTGATAATTTCAACACGCGTTGTGATCAACCCGGTGGTTTCTATCTGGGTAGTGCCGCCGCTGAAATGCGTTTTGCTACCCCAAGTGGTAAAGCTGAATTTTGCGCAGCGCCCCTGCCAGAGAGTCTATTCCCGCCGATTGCAGGGGGGGCGGCCCCGTTTGTGTTACAAACATTGCGCTCTCATGATCAATATAACACCACCATTTATGGTCTCGACGATCGCTACCGGGGTGTCTATGGTCAGCGAGAAGTTTTGTTCATTAATCCACAAGATTTGGCCGCGTTAGCTTTAGAAGATGGCGTGCTAGTGGAAATAGAAACCTTATGGAATGATGGGATTACTCGTAAAGTCAGTGGATTCAAGTTAGTGAGCTATGATATCCCGCGCGGTAATCTCGCCGCATACTATCCTGAAACCAACCCACTGGTGCCCTTATCCAGCTTTGGTGATCAAACCCACACCCCAACGTCAAAATCAGTGCCAGTGACCATTCGACGCTGGCAACCACCATTGTCACAGCGCATTGCCTGAGTTTGTTAGCTAAAGCCGGCCCTCTGGCTGTTGCCAGGGCTGGCAATCATGGGCAACGGATATGCCCATACCTTTAACAAGGAATTCCCCTCCAACGTGATATGCCGCTTGCCCGATGGGGCTGATTCGCGTAAAACTGTCAGCCGGATTAAACCCACTCACTACACCATTTACTGGACGATATGTTTCAAGATAACCCGCTGCTGGCGCAGCTAAAACAGCAACTTCACACTCAGACCCCGCGCGTTGAAGGCGTGGTTAAAGGTACTGAGAAAGGCTTTGGCTTTCTTGAGGTAGATGGGCAGAGAAGTTATTTTATTCCGCCGCCACAGATGAAGAAAGTCATGCACGGCGATCGGATTATTGCCACCTTGCACACGGATAAAGATCGTGAAATTGCTGAGCCAGAAACATTGGTCGAGCCGTTTTTATCCCGCTTTGTCGGTCGCGTCCAACGAAAAGATGATCGTCTGTCTATCGTGCCTGACCACCCGCTGCTGCGTGATGCCATCCAATGTCGTCCAGCCCGTGAGTTAACCCACGACTTCCAGAACGGTTATTGGGCGGTGGCTGAAATGCGCCGTCACCCATTAAAAGGCGATCGTGCTTTTAATGCTGATTTGACGGCATTTATTACCAATGGTGAAGATCATTTCGTGCCGTGGTGGGTAACATTAGCTCGCCATAATCTGGAGCGTGAAGCCCCGGTTATGGTTGAATCTACCTTACATGATAGCGCCTTAGTACGCGAAGACCTGACGGCGCTCCATTTTGTTACTATCGACAGCAACAGCACCGAAGATATGGATGATGCGCTGTATGTGGAAGACAACGGTGACGGTTCCCTGTTGTTGACCATTGCCATTGCTGATCCAACCGCCTATGTCGATGAAAACAGTGAGTTGGATTTAATCGCCCGTAAACGTGCATTTACTAACTATCTGCCTGGCTTCAACATTCCGATGCTGCCACGCCACTTGTCTGACAACCTCTGCTCTTTGCGGCCAAATGAGCGCCGCCCGGTATTAGTGTGCCGTGTGACTATCGCCGCTGATGGCGCGCTGAGTGATGATATTCGTTTCTCTGCCGCCTGGGTCGAGTCCAAAGCCAAACTGGTTTATGACGAGGTTTCTGACTGGCTGGACGGCAACACAGGTTGGCAGCCACCGGATGCGGATATTGCCGAGCAAATTCTATTGCTGAAACGGGTGTGCGAGGCGCGTAGCAACTGGCGTCAAGAACATGCCCTGGTGTTTAAAGACCGTCCAGATTACCGCTTCCAATTGGGTGAAAAAGGCGAGGTGCTGGATATCATTGTTGAGCACCGCCGTATTGCTAACCGTATTGTTGAAGAGTGCATGATTGCCGCCAACGTCTGCGCTGCTATTGCTTTGCTCGATAATTTGGGCTTTGGCATTTATAACGTACATACCGGTTTTGATCCGGCATTGGTTGAACAGGCAGCGACCGTGTTGCAGGCCAATGGTGTCGAGGCTGACCCACAGGCTCTACTGACCCTACCAGGCTTCTGTGAGTTGCGCCGTCATCTTGATGCATTGCCAACCCAGTTCCTCGACAGCCGTATCCGCCGCTTCCAGACCTTTGCTGAAATCAGTACCGTTCCTGGCCCACACTTTGGTTTGGGGCTAGAGGCGTATGCCACCTGGACTTCACCTATTCGTAAATACGGTGATATGGTCAATCATCGCCTGCTCAAAGCCATTATTACCGGCCAGCAAGCGGAGAAACCACAAGACGAGATAACGATTCAATTGGCTGAGCGTCGTCGTCTGAATCGCATGGCCGAACGCGATGTCGGTGACTGGTTGTATGCCCGTTATCTACAGCCTCAAGCGGGTACTGATACCCGTTTCCCTGCGGAAATTATTGATGTTACCCGTGGTGGTCTGCGTGTTCGTTTGCTGGATAATGGCGCCGTGGCCTTTATCCCTGCACCGTTTATTCATGCAGTACGTGATGAGATGGTATGCAGTCAGGAAACAGGTACCGTGCAAATTAAAGGTGAAACGGTTTATAGCCAAAGCGATAAAATCGAAGTGCGCATTGCCGAGGTTCGCATGGAAACTCGCAATGTGGTGGCCCGCCCGGTGGTTTGATATTTAGAAAAAACACATTAAGCCGTGGTGATACACAACATCCCACGGCTTTTTCAATTGCCCCCCGTCAATCCCACTTGATGTTCCCTCCAGTTTAGCGCTCTCAGCGTCACAAAATGTAAGCAAATACTACTGAACGTTACGTTAAAGTAATTTATTGATCACACTTTTCACTTTCGCACCTTTTCTTTCACATTAAAGCTCCTATGTTAACTAACGGTTTGTATCTTTTTTCCAAAACCGATGCTGATAACTGTTAAATTTTCCTCATAACAAGGAGTCGTTACCCATGAAGAACGTCAAGACTGTCGTCATATGGCTGACCGTGGCGTTAATTGGTGCATTTGCCTTTGCTATGCTGGCACTCAGCCGCGGTGAGCATGTCAATGCCATCTGGTTGGTGATCGCCTCAGTGGCGTGTTACAGCATCGCTTACCGCTTTTACAGCCTATTTATTGCCAAGAATGTGTTTGAGTTGGATGACCGGCGCCTGACACCTGCTGAGCGGCGCAATGACGGCTTGGATTATGTCCCGACCAATAAATGGGTACTATTCGGTCACCACTTTGCGGCGATTGCCGGTGCCGGGCCATTGGTTGGGCCAATTCTGGCCGCACAGATGGGCTTCTTGCCGGGGACTATCTGGATTTTGGTCGGGGTAATGATGGCCGGTGCAGTACAGGACTTCTTGATCCTGTTTATCTCTACCCGTCGCGATGGTCGCTCTCTGGGGGAGATGGCAAAACAAGAGTTGGGTGCTTTTGCCGGGGTTATCACTATGCTGGGCGCGCTGGGGGTGATGATTATCATCTTGTCCGCGCTAGCATTAGTGGTGGTTAAAGCCTTGGCTGACAGCCCATGGGGCCTGTTCACCATTGCAGCGACTATCCCGATAGCACTGTTTATGGGCGTTTATATGCGCTTTATCCGCCCGGGGAAAATCGCGGAAGTATCCTTAATTGGTTTCGTACTGATGATGTCCGCAATTATTTACGGCGGCAATATCGCGGCTCACCCTTATTGGGGACCATTCTTTACCTTACACGGCACCACCCTGACCTGGGTGCTGGTTATTTATGGTTTTATCGCCTCAGTGCTACCGGTGTGGTTGTTGTTGGCGCCAAGGGACTATCTGTCGACCTTCCTGAAGATCGGCGTCATTATTGGTTTGGCCGTTGGTATTGTCTTTGCCATGCCTGAAATGAAAATGCCTGCCGTCACACGTTTTATTGATGGTAGCGGCCCGGTATTCTCCGGTAGCCTGTTCCCGTTCCTGTTTATTACCATCGCTTGCGGGGCCATTTCGGGCTTCCACGCCTTGGTTGCCAGTGGCACTACACCAAAACTGATTGAGCGTGAAAGTCACACCCGCTTTATCGGCTATGGCGCGATGCTGATGGAATCCTTTGTCGCCATCATGGCGCTAATTTGTGCCTCGGTTATCGATCCCGGTGTCTATTTCGCCATGAACTCTCCGGCAGCGTTGATTGGCACCACAGTAGAAAGCGCCTCTCTGGCCATTAGCAGTTGGGGATTTGTAGTCACACCAGAAACCCTGGCCATGATTGCCAAAGATGTTGGCGAGAACTCCATTTTATCCCGTGCGGGTGGTGCCCCCACTTTCGCCGTTGGGATGGCGCATATTATCAGTGAGATATTTAATAGCCGCAATATGATGGCCTTCTGGTATCACTTTGCCATTCTATTTGAAGCCATGTTTATTCTGACCGCCGTGGATGCCGGTACCCGAGCCTGTCGCTTTATGGTGCAGGATTTGGTGGGTGTCGTAGTGCCGAGCCTGGCAAATAACCGCTCATGGTTGGGTAACTTGTCCGGCACCACAGTGGCGGTCGCCTGCTGGGGCTTCTTTGTTTATCAAGGTGTGGTTGACCCATTAGGGGGGATCAATACCTTGTGGCCACTGTTCGGTATCGGTAACCAGATGCTGGCATCGATGGCGCTGATTTTAGGGACTGTCGTCCTGTTTAAAATGAAGAAGCAACGCTATGCTTGGGTAACCATCCTGCCAACAATTTGGCTGTTTATTACCTCAATGACCGCGGGCTGGCAGAAGATTTTCCATGAAAAACCGAGTATTGGTTTCCTGGCTCAAGCGAAGAAATTCTCTGCCGGTGTTGAGCAAGGCGTTCTGATTGCTCCCGCCAAGAGCATTAAAGACATGGAAACTATTGTGTTCAATAACCAGATCAATGCCGCCTTATGTGCCTTCTTTATGCTGGTGGCAGTGACCATGCTGATTTCATCTTTCTTTGTGGTCCGTCGTGCGCTGAAATCCAGCAAACCGACCACCCATGAGACTGAAATTGTCTTCCGTGAGGAGGTTGCCCGTGGCTAATGCAGGTATACCGTTTCGTACCCGAACAGGGTTAGCAACCACGCCGCGCCAGATTACGCGTTGTGTACCGTTGGTTCCTGTGGCTGTCCGCCCGACTCATCTACGGGCTTGGTTGTGCCTTATCGCACACCGCGTGGCACAAAGCTTTCGACTGATGGTGGGAGTACAGGATTACGGCAATTATGTTAATCATATGCGCCGACATCATCCTGACACTACACCGATGACCGAACGGGAATTCCACCATTATTGTCTGAATGCCCGCTTCCCCAGTGAGGCCGGCAAACTGGGGAAATGCCCTTGTTAAACTAGCAAGCTGAATCATAAAGTGACATTGTCACGCCCTGTTGATGTTTCACAGGGCGTTTTTATTTTCCGTTTGAACAGCAGGCACCACCAACTAGCTCAAGATTGGCGAGCCAAATGCGCCCTGCCAATCTTGTTCAAATTGTTCTACTGCCGCTTTTACCGCAGGCGCGCTGATAAGTTGCTCTGCTACATCCACCGGAATGGTGACCGACTGACAGCCCGCCAACAGGCAATCTACTACTTGACGTGGCGTACGGAAACTGGCCGCCAATACTTTCGCGCCCGGTGCATGTAAGGTTAACAATTGCTGTAACTCACGGACCATCGCAATGCCATCACCGCCTTGTGCATCCAGTCGGTTAACATAGGGTGCGACATATTCAGCCCCCGCCAATGCAGACAGCAGCCCTTGCCCGGCACCATATACGGCGGTACCTAATGTCGGAATAGACATCCCTTTCAATTGCTTAATAGCCGCCAATCCTTCTGCGGTGGCGGGGATTTTGATAACCAAACCGGGGACGCGCTTTGATAGCATGATTGCCTCAGACACCATCAGTTCGCTGTCACTGGCCAGCACTTGTGCGAAAAGTTTACCGGTACCGCCCAGAGCATCGCGCAGCGCAGGTAACACCTCCCAGATAGGCTTGCCCGCTTTGGCCAAAATAGTCGGGTTGGTAGTGACACCTTGTAATGGCAGTACGCGCGCCAGGCGTTTTACTGCAGCTACATCTGCGGTATCAAGATAAAGCTCCATAAGAACCTCCGGTTTGGATTATGTAAGCAGCCAGACTGGTTAAACAAATAAGCCAGTTAAGCAAATGGATTTACCACCAATCATCAGCCGCAATCATAGACCAATCATGAATCGATAATGTGATCTTTATCAAAATACTTTCATTCGAAAGCAAATTAAACTTCAATCAAAAGCAATGTATTTTACATACTGCAAAAAATGCGATGATAGCGTTGTAAGACAGAGTTGTGGCTTGCCTCACTTTTCCCTTAGTAACACAGGGTGTTATCCCTACTATTTAAGGTATTATTTATCATTATGATGTTGTTGTGAACCGGCGAACTTTTACCACCACGTTGGCTGGTTCAATTTTCAGCACACTTTATTATCGGGAATGCCATGAACCCAAGACAGCAAATAATTTTACAGTTGGTAAACGACCGGCAACGAGTCAGTGTCAGTGAATTGGCGCAGGAAACGCAGGTCTCTGAGGTGACAATCCGTCAGGATCTCAATCAGCTAGAGACGAGAGGTTTGCTCAAACGAGTGCATGGTTCAGCCGTCGCTCTTGAGAGTGACGATGTCGATGTTCGCATGATGACTCACTTTGCCATGAAGCAAAAATTGGCTAATCACGCCGCTTCACTGGTCAATGAAGGTGAGACGGTATTTATCGAAAGCGGCAGTAGCAACGCCCTGTTGGCGCATCATTTGGCACAACGCCCTGGTATCACCTTGGTGACGGTGAGTGGTTATATCGCCAGACAATTGAAAGAGTCTTCCTGTGAAGTGATTCTTCTAGGCGGAATTTATCAGAAAAAAAGTGACAGTATGGTTGGCCCATTGACGCAACTTTGTTTGCGCCATGTGCATTTCAGCAAGGCGTTTATCGGTATCGACGGTTATCAGGCAGATACCGGTTTTACCGGGCGCGATATGTTACGCGCCGATGTGATTAATAGTGTGTTAGCCAAAGGCGCTGAAAATATCATTCTGGCCGATGCATCAAAATTTGGTCAGGTGCATCAGAACTCACTGATGCCATTATCGTCCATCAACCGGGTCATTACCGATAACCGCCTGCCCGCAGGTTATCAGCAGCAATTAACGGCACAAGGCATTCAAGTCGATATCCTCAGCGAATAAGAGGAACAACATTCATAACGGAGTAACAGCAATAATGGCGGACATCACCTTCACGCGTGAACAGACTCAACGGATGGCACGTAAAATTCAGGATTATCTGGAGCAGAACCTGAGTATTGAGCTGGAAGATTTTGATGCGGAATTTTTACTGGAATTCATCAGTCGTGAGCTGGGCGCGCATTATTACAATCAAGGTATCAATGATGCCATTGCACAGGTCGAAGCAAAAATGCTCGATATCACTGACTCCGTGCTATGGCTGGAGAAACCCGTGCAAGACTGAACACGGGTCACCTTCTCAACGAGAGGCCCAAACAGCGATTATTGCCCGTAATAGGCATTTTTACCGTGTTTGCGTAAATAGTGTTTATCCAACAGTTGCGGTTGCATATCACCAAGTTGCGGGTTCAATTGGCGTGAGAAAATCCCCATATAAGCCAACTCCTCTAACACAACCGCGTTGTGTACGGCATTATCCGCACTGGTCCCCCAGGCAAACGGACCGTGTGAATTGACTAAAACCGCAGGCACATCTTCTGGTTTAATGCCCCGTTGATGGAATGTCTCAACGATGACATTGCCGGTTTCCCATTCATAGCGGCCAGCAATCTCTTCTTGCGTCATCAACCGGGTACAG
Organism: Yersinia sp. 2553 StPb PI; assembly: GCF_052217105.1. NCBI lineage: Bacteria > Pseudomonadati > Pseudomonadota > Gammaproteobacteria > Enterobacterales > Yersiniaceae > Yersinia > Yersinia sp. 2553 StPb PI. Next base: position 1,438,511 of record NZ_JAZGPX010000002.1, read on the forward strand.
GGAATGGTGCCGTAGAAGTAATCTGCGTGAGTGGTACCCCACGCAGGCAAATCTAGCCCAGCCTGGGCCCAAATGGTTGCATGGCGTGAATGGGTATGAACGATGCCGCCAATTTGCGGGAAATTAAGATAAAGCACCCGGTGAGTATCAGTATCCGATGAGGGCTTCTTACTGCCCTCCACCACTTTGCCGGTTTCCAGCTCTACCACCACCATATCGTCCAGTGTCATCACGTCATATTCCACACCGGAAGGCTTAATCACCAGTAACCCATGTTGTCTATCGACAGCACTGACATTGCCCCAAGTGAATGTGACCAAATTGTGGCGAGGTAACGCCAGATTGGCGGCCAGTACCTGTTGCTTCAGTTCGTTGAGCATCGTCGTATCCTGAATGACTGAATTTCTCTCATTTTCAGCGCCACAGGTAAGAACCGGTATGGGATAAATGGCTATAAACTGCGTGCAGATCGGCTGGAAAGTACAGTCTGCGAGGTACACATAGCAGAACGTCATATTTTATTTAGCACTGACAATGGGTTAATCGTGCCTTTAGTCTCAGACAATCCCTAATTCCCCGTCTTGTCAGATCAAATTAGGACTATTTACCTATTAAATGATTCGCGGATATTTATACTAGTTTCTATTGGTGACAAAACGAGTTTTTAGCATTAATTCTGAATTTAAATCTAAACGACGATTTTTATTCTAAACACTAACAAAATGAGACTTCGGCTAAAATTGCTACAACGCCTATACTTAGTTAGGTAATTTCAATTTTGCACGGATACATCAGGATAGATAGATTCAAACTATATGACCTGATCTATCCGTACTTAGCCAACGTCAGGAGAATTATGATGATGATAATCAATAAACGATTTGCCACTGCCGCCTTGGCGCTAACACTGGCCTTGTCCCTGTCTGCTTGTTCTAATATGTCCAAACGTGACCGCAATACCGCAATCGGTGCCGGTGCTGGTGCTGTAGGTGGTGCGGTGTTGACCGGCAGTACGCTGGGGACATTAGGTGGCGCGGCGGTTGGTGGGGTTATCGGGCACCAAGTCAGCAAATAATGTTATCGGTATGATTTGACGTTGCAGGGTGTTAGCTACGCTCACTTACCTGTGTAAGCTCATCGGGATTCGTTTGCTTGCTGCCTACCTGCAACGTCAATTAATTAGGGGAAAACTGATAAATGAAACTGTAAATTATTCTCAGCCACCCGCCAGTTTGACTTTCATCCCTTTGGCTTCGAGCAGTTGCTTAAGAAGATCGCGTTTATCTCCTTGAATTTCAATAATGCCGTCTTTAATCGAGCCACCGCAACCGCACTTCTTCTTCAATTCTGCTGCCAGTTTATCCAGCACCTCATCACTGCCATCAACACCGGTAATCAGGCACACGCCCTTTCCTTTACGACCACTGGTTTGGCGCTGAATACGAACAATACCATCCCCTTTTGGCCGCGCGGGTTTTAGCTCAGGCTCACTGATACGCCCCGAGTCAGTTGAATACACCAAACGGCTATTATAATTCGTCATTATGCCACCTTGCTCAATGATGCCAGAATCTCACTCAGTGTTTTTTCTGGGTCAGGAGATTGGGTGATCGGACGCCCAATAACCATATAATCCACCCCAGCAGAGACGGCTTGCTCAGGAGTCATGATACGGCGCTGATCACCGGCCTCACTGCCCTGCGGGCGAATACCTGGGGTAACCAGTTTAAAATCAGCGCCACAAACCTGCTTGAGGCGCACAGCTTCATGGGCGGAGCACACCACCCCCTCTAAACCGCAATCCCATGTCAGTTTCGCTAACCGTTCGGCATGTTCTGCCGGGCTGATGTTAATACCGATATCACGTAAATCTTCGCCATCCATGCTGGTGAGCACCGTAACAGCAATCAATAGGGGTGCCTGGTGCCCATAAGGCAATAAAGCTTCTTTGGCGGCAGTCATCATGCGTGCACCACCACTGGCGTGGACATTGACCATCCACACCCCAAGCTCAGCTGCCGCACTCACCGCCTTAGCGGTGGTGTTGGGAATGTCGTGAAATTTCAGATCAAGGAAAACCTCAAAACCACGCGCATGCAGATCACGGACCAACTGAGGGCCATATAAGGTAAACATCTCCTTGCCCACTTTTAACCGGCAATCTTGCGGATTAACACGATCAGCAAAGGCTAACGCAGCGTCTTTATTGGCATAGTCCAACGCGACAATGATCGGAGAAGATATCGGGCCACTGTTATTAGTTTTAGTTGCAGACGTCATTTTTAAGCCCTTTTCAGTCAATAAGTAATGATAACGCTCATATTCTACAGGCTGCTCTACTGAAATTACAGCTATCGAGCGACACCAATACTTGCTGTTTATGGGTCGTAATTGCCGCAGAGGGTCAATTTACGTCAAGCAGTGAGATTGTGCTTACCTGCCATTAAGTAAATCAGCTTCAAGAAACGTAAATTCTCAATCAAATATTTTGATTTAGATGCTCAGTTATTTGTGATTCTCATTCAATATTAATGCTGTATCATTCACTCCATCGCCAGACAGTAATTGTCTACTGAATAAGTAAAAAATATCAATTATTCAATATAATAAACTAGAAACTGGAGTTTCACATGAAAAGCATTAAATTCATCGCCCCGGCATTAATTCTGTCTCTCGCATCATTTGCTAGCGTCGCCGCCACTCAAATACAAACTAATCAATCAGCAGGATTGAATGAAGCTGGCGTGATTTCTGCCAGTAATGCAACTACCTTGACCGAGTTAGAAAATGCATTGGCGCAGCAAGCCAAAGCTGCCGGTGCAAAATCTTTCCTGATAACCTCTGCGACCGGCAATAACAAAATGCACGGTACCGCCATTATCTATCGTTAATACCCGTCTCTCCGGTTAACGCTTTATCTCTTTCTAAGAGCGCATTTGCGCTCTTTTTGCCGTGGCTAATGTGAATTTTTTGTGACAGTTGTGTTATCCCCTAGACAGTTTCGCTTCCCTCGCTTAGCTTGGTATTTCCTCCTAAGTTAAAGGTTATATGATGAGCGAAATATCTACCTTAACCATTAAAATCCCTCTGGAATTAAAAGAGAAAATCAAGGCTGCTGCCTTAGAAAAACAGTTTTCCCTGAGTACCGAAGTGTGCGAAAGATTAGAAAAGAGCTTTGAGGTTGATGTTAAAAGTAGTAAAGCCAGCCGCAAAGATGCCAAGTTGCATCAAGGTGAGATTGATAGCCAAGGTGTAGAAGAGATTTCAGAGCAGCCGTTAAGCCAAAAAGAGTTGAAGAAACTGCGACAATTATTGAAAGACGGTGTGAAAGCGCCTCAGAAGAAAAAATAAAGATAACACCACAATACTTCATCAAAAACTATCGGGTGGCTCAGGTCACCCGATGACTGTCGCGATACCTCTGACAATAGAAACGTTTACTGCCCATCCAATCCCCGGATCGGCTTAACCGAAGCCCAGGCTCGGCATGATGGACAGTGCCAGTACAGAGAGTGCGCGGTAAAACCACATTTATGACAGCGATAACGGGGTTTGGTCCGAATCTGTTCTCCTACCATGTCTCGCAGCAACAGCAAGCTCTCTTTCGCTCGCCCTTCTTCTGCATCTGCCAGGTGATAATCCATTAATCGATAGAAAACACGCATGGTGGGATGGCGTTGTAACTGGCGGTTGATATAGGTTTGTGCCACATCACGGCCTTCATGCTGTTCCAGTATTTCGGCCAGCATTAGTTCAGCCGTAGCACCCGTATTATCTTCAACGCAGCGTTTGAGGAAATTCGCCCACGCCTCGGGCTGTTGTAGATGTTGGTAGCAATCGCTCAACATAGGTAATGCCTCGCTGACCACTTCCTTATCCTGCTCCAGCACACGCTCCAGCGCCTCTACGCCTTTGGCATATTCACCCTTGGCAATATGCACCCGACCTTGCATGATGGAGACACGGGCGCACTGCTTATCCGCAATAGCCGCTTTCTTCAGCAACCCCATTGCTTTCTCTAAATCATCACTCCCCATGGCTTGCAGCGCCAGTTCGCAATAGAAATGCGCTATCTCCAGCCGCTGATTATCTTTGCCCATCTTGACCAGTTTTTCCGCCACTTCAATCGCGTTGTTCCAATCACTGGTGGCCTGATGAATAACCAATAACTGCTGTAGTGCCCCGAGCCGGAAATCTTGCTCTTCAACCAATTGATTGAACATATCCTCTGCCCGATCATATAAACCCGCGGCCATATAATCACGACCAAGTTGCTGAATTGCCAGCAATCGTTGTTCAAAGGTCAGAGAAGCACTTTCCATCAACGCCTGATGAATGCGGATAGCGCGGTCAACTTCACCACGAGAACGGAACAAGTTCCCTAATGTCAGATGCGCTTCAACGGTCGAACTGTCTTCTTTCAACATCTCAAGAAACAGATCAACCGCTTTGTCCTGCTGATTAGAGAGAAGGAAGTTAACCCCTGCCACATATTCACGAGACAGGCGGTTAGCATCCTGTTGCTTATCCTGCTGAGCGCTTCTACGCCCCATATACCAGCCATAGGCGGCAGCGACGGGCAACAGCAGAAACAGCATTTCTAACATAGAAAATTATTCCTTGCTGACAGCAGGTGTGGAAACAGCCGCACTGGATTCAATAGGCTGCTCTTGCTGTGACTCAAGACGTTTAATTTTCCGCTCTGCGCGCCCCAGTAAAATTCGAACTCGCAGATAAAAAAGCCCACAAATAACCCACCCAAGTACCAAGCCCGCCGCAAAAAGCGTTGCCAATAACGTAGATACCCGATATTCGCCCTGAGCCAATAAATAGTTAAAGGTAACGACTTGATCGTTATTTGCCCCTAACGTGACTGAAATCACGAAAATCACCAGTACTAACAAAAAAATCAGCAAATATTTCACGTTTTTTCCTAAAGGCCGAATCAACCTGATGAATTATGCCAAAAATGTGGCGCCCTTACTTGATAAATTAGCACTTCCTTACCCAGCAAAGAAACCCTGCACCAAGATAAAGCGCCGATTGGGCACCTAATTGATATTATTTTAAGCGACTGGGCTGAGAATAATAACTAATCACTCAATTTTCCTCATGCTCACGTTTTTCTATCTCGCGCTGTTCTTGTGGCAAAATGGCTAACGAGCCGAACCAACGTTGTACTAAGCTACACACAATGGCGACCAATAACCCGCTGATAAGTGCTGCGGCTACCAGATCCCGTGGCCAATGCATGCCTAATACCAACCGGCTCATCATGACACCTTGCGCCCATATCATTAGCAAAATGACGGTTTTATAATGTCGCCGTGGCCACAATATGCCTACCGCCAACAATGCCCAACTGGCAGCAAAAACCGTGTGACCTGAGGGGAAAGCAAAGCCAGTTTCAAACTGCCAATGACTGCTCAACCACGGCGGAATAATGGTTTGGCTCTGTAGTTGCTGTTTGACCAACTCACTGCGTTCAGCACGGGGAAGCGAATAGAAAAAGCGATTATCAATATGATGTTCTGCCTCAAGCCAGACGACAAATGGACGAGGTTCTTGTACCTGCTCTTTAATCAGTGATTTTATACCCTGACCGACAAGAATTACGCCGCCCATCAGGACCAACAACCCTATCGCGGGCTTAATCCGAAACCGTAGGCACCATAAAAACCAGCAACTGAGCAACGCACTGGTCAAGATTCCCCATGGCGCAGTGACCGTTTCAGTCACCCAGAACACACTTTTCAACCAAACATTATTACTGCCGGGTTGCCACTGCCAACCAGAAAGCCAGATAACAAGGGTGGGTAAGAGTAAGATAAGTGTTCCGACAGTGATTCGTTTCGCTATATTCCACATCTGGGGCCCTTGGTTACACATGATGTCTATATCGTCTTTTCCATGGTGATAGCACGAATTGTACAGCGGCTATAACCACACAGTATAAGTCCCATTAATCATTGATAACACAAACAAAATTATGTTATTACCCAAATATGTTCTCGTCAGACATTTTCTCTTTCCTTTTCGCTGCTTTGTTGAACAGCAGTGAGCCAAAAGTTATGGCAATATAGCTAATAATGATCGCAGAGAAACTTTTTATTTAACCCTATGCCCTAAGATGAAGGGATATAACGGGTTAAAGCGGGTATCCACATCAGGATGCGCGATAACATCCTTAAGGTCTGAAGTTATAATATGAACAGTAAGATGCAGCTTAAACGTGTAGCAGAAGCCAAGTTACCCACGCCTTGGGGTGATTTTTTGATGGTCGGTTTTGAAGAGTTAGCCTCTGGCCATGATCATCTGGCCTTAATATTTGGTGATATCAGTGGTGATAAACCAGTGCTCTCCCGTGTTCATTCTGAGTGCCTGACAGGTGATGCTTTGTTTAGCCTGCGTTGTGACTGTGGTTTTCAGTTAGAAGCCGCATTGGCGCACATTGCCGAAGAGGGGCGCGGTGTGTTGATTTATCATCGTCAGGAAGGCCGTAATATTGGTTTGCTGAATAAGATTCGCGCTTACGCGTTACAGGATAAGGGCTTTGATACGGTGGAAGCTAACCATCAACTCGGATTTGCCGCCGATGAACGTGACTTCACCTTATGCTCAGATATATATAAATTACTGGGCGTCAAAGCCGTGCGCTTGCTAACCAATAACCCGAAGAAGGTTGAGATTCTCTCCGAGGCGGGGATTAATATCGTTGAGCGGGTGCCATTGATTGTCGGGCAAAATCCCAAGAATGAACAGTATATGGCCACCAAAGCGGCCAAAATGGGCCATCTGCTGACCAAATAATTAGCCGCGTTCAAGAACAATAAAGGGTGGTTTCTCAACCACCCTTTTTATCGAACAAGCACCGTAGTGACACTGTCACTAATGGCTATGCCATTCTAATAACGACAACATTCTAATAACTACAGCATTTTGCGGATAACATAATGCAAAATGCCGCCATTTTCGAAATAAACCAATTCATTACCTGTATCTATACGGCAGTGGGTATCTACCGTTTGTTGCCGCCCGTCAGCATAGGTTATCGTCACTGCCACCTTCTGCCCTGGGGACAGTTTTTGTAACCCACTGACGCTAATGGATTCATCACCCGTCAGCCCCAAAGTTTTGCGATTAACCCCTGCTGGGAACTCGAGGGGCAAAATACCCATCCCAATCAGATTGGAGCGATGAATACGCTCAAATGACTCAGCAATCACTACCCGCACCCCCAGTAATCTTGGCCCTTTAGCTGCCCAGTCACGACTCGAACCGGATCCATACTCCTTACCGGCAATCACCGCCAATGGCACATTCTCCTGCTGATAGCGCATAGCAGCATCATAGATAGCCATCTCATTTTGTGACGGAATATGACGAGTGACACCCCCTTCAACCCCCGGGACCATCTCATTACGGATACGGATATTGGCAAACGTCCCACGCATCATCACTTCATGATTACCACGACGGGAACCGTAGGAGTTAAACTCTTTAATCTCGACCCCACGATCACGTAAATAGCGGCCCGCAGGGCTATCAAGCTTGATATTACCGGCGGGAGAAATATGGTCTGTGGTGACAGAATCAGCCAAAATCGCCAAAATACGTGCATGGTGAATATCCTCAACCGGATCAGGCAACGCTTTCATATCACTAAAGAAAGGAGGCAAACGGATGTAGGTGGAATCGCTCTGCCAATCATAGGTTGGTGTACTATTAACCTGAATCGACTGCCACTCTTCATCGCCATCAAATACGGCGGCATATTCCTTACGGAACATCTCAGTTTTAACCTCTTCGACAGCTTTAGCGATTTCAAATCCGCTAGGCCAGATATCCTTTAGATAAACCGGCTTGCCGTCAGGGTCGTTACCGAGCGCCTCTTGTGCCAAGTTGACATTCAAATTACCGGCCAGAGCATAAGCCACCACCAGCGGCGGCGAAGCCAGCCAGTTGGTTTTTACTAAAGGATGAATGCGCCCTTCAAAGTTTCGGTTACCGGACAGCACCGCACCGACGGTCAAATCCCCGACTTTGATGGCATTTTCTATTGGATCAGGCAATGGGCCAGAGTTACCAATACAGGTGGTACAACCATAACCCACCAGATTAAAGCCCAAATTATCCAGATAAGCGGTTAATCCGGCGGCATTGAGATACTCAGTCACCACTTTAGAGCCTGGTGCCAGTGAAGTTTTCACCCATGGTTTGGTTTTTAGCCCCTTTTCTGCCGCTTTTTTAGCTAACAGACCGGCTGCCATCAGTACGCTGGGATTCGAAGTATTAGTGCATGAGGTGATCGCGGCAATCACCACCGCGCCAGATGCCAACTCGTGCGTTTTTCCTTCCAGCGTGAAGCTAACATGGTCAACTTTATCTTTTTTGCTATTAATTTCCAGTTCTTCAAACGCTTTAAAGGCTAAGGGCACTTTGGGTAAAGCGACCCGGTCTTGTGGCCGCTTCGGCCCAGCCATACTCGCTTCCACTGTGCTCAAATCCAATGAGAGCTGACTGGTGAAAATTGGCTCGTCACCAGGATGACGCCACAACCCTTGTGCTTTACTGTAGCCCTCAACCAAGGCTATCTGTTCATCACTGCGGCCACTTAAGCGCATATACCCCAGCGTCACGTCATCCACCGGGAAGAAACCACAGGTAGCACCAAACTCAGGCGACATATTGGCTATAGTCGCGCGATCTGCCAGTGGCAAATCCGCCAGACCATCACCATAAAACTCAACGAATTTGCCTACTACCCCATGTTTTCGCAGCATTTGCGTTACGGTAAGCACCAAGTCCGTGGCAGTGATCCCTTCACGCATCTTACCGGTCATTTTGAAGCCGACCACATCGGGAATCAGCATTGAGACAGGTTGGCCCAGCATTGCGGCTTCCGCTTCAATCCCACCAACGCCCCAACCGAGTATCCCCAAGCCATTGATCATGGTGGTGTGGGAATCGGTACCCACTAACGTATCGGGGTAAGCGACCTCCCGCCCACCCTGCTGTTCATGCCAAACCGTCTGCCCCAAATACTCAAGGTTAACCTGATGGCAGATCCCGGTACCCGGCGGTACCACACGGAAACGGCTAAAGGCTTTCTGCCCCCAACGCAGGAAGATATAGCGCTCGTGGTTACGTTCCATTTCGAGCCGGACGTTCTCGCCAAAAGCGGCTTTATCGCCAAACTCGTCAACAGTGACGGAATGGTCGATAACCAAATCTACCGGTGACAATGGGTTAACCTGCGCCACATCGCCCCCCAGCCGTTTGACTGCTTCACGCATCGCAGCCAAATCGACTACCGCTGGTACGCCGGTGAAATCCTGCATTAATACCCGCGCAGGCCGGTAAGCAATTTCCCGGCTGGCATGCCCGGTGAGCTGCCAATCAATAATGGCTTTTAAATCATCCTCTTGAACCTGTTCGCCATCCAGATGACGCAGTAGATTCTCCAGCAACACTTTCAGTGATTTCGGCAGTCGGTCAATATCCCCCAGCACTGCCGCCAGTTGCGGCAGGCTGTAGTAGTGATATTCATGATTAAGAGCGACCAACTTGGCCATACTCGTTTTTCGCAGATCCAACGACATAGCGCCTCCATTGTTTCTTATAAGTGCTCTAAAACAGCATTCATCCCAACAAGGCTATTCCCTTGTAATTATGAGGTCTGAATTAAATATAACACAAAGAAACATTAACATTTTGGCAACAATGGCAATTACTGGCAGCGATAGGTGTAAACGATGGTGATGGCCAATTTGTGTCAATTACTCAGATTTATGGACAGGGTTATTTACATTATTGAAACCATAATCGTCCCATTCATAATCATCTTCCTGCTGAGACACTAATCCATCATTTATCTCTTCTATCTCTTCTATCTCTCCAGGATCTTGAGTTAATTTAACTGAATAACTTTCTAGTTGTTTAAGACCTTTCTCATCATTCTCTATCTCATTTTTAAGAACGCCAGAAAAGTTTGTTATCATTTGTTCAATTTTATTATCACTACACTCAGCTAATTCATTGTTTATATAATGAGTTATTTCATCAAACCCTTTAATAATGGATTGCAATGATTTATTAAAATCATCTGCTTGTTCTTCACGCGCTGCTCGTTCTTTATTCAATCTATTTTCCATTACGCAATAATTACTATCATCCTTATTTATATTTGAAAAGCTCACCGCAATATTTTTTGCCATATCTACATCAGATTGAGTATTTGCCAACACAAAACCATTTAAATTGAATAAATTCATTAGCCAATCTAAAAATTTCTTTATTACCGTTCTGGAGTCCAGAGCCTCTTCTAACACCGTAGGGCATTGAGGGAAAAATTCAATAGAAATTGAAGGTTTTTCATGACTTAATTGACAATCTTTATCAAACAGAAACTCACCCGTCAATTTAAAAAGATTACAGCTCTCTTTACTGTGGATCACCTCATAATGCATCTTCACACCAGATTGACCATTTCTCTCAAAGCAGAAAGTTGGGTTATAACCAGGCGGCAAACCACATTTCAGTGCGTTATCGAAACCTATCATCGTTTCTGCCAGTGGGGTCTCAACCAACGAACTCAGTAAATTGTGCAGGTTTGTGTCATGATAATTTGCAGATGGATTAACCCACCCATGTTTACATAATTCATCTAATACTTTATTAATTCCATTCTTTTTTTCTAAAAAAAACTGTTCTTCACCCATTTTTATATTAAAAATTTCACTTCCGGCATAGACATCATCATGAAATGAAAACACATTAGTTAATGTATTACTTAATAATGGACAAGATGTTGAAGACATATATTCCCCTGAAAGTATTTATAAAAATAACACCATTATTTTCATAAACAAATTAACAGGAGAGGTGACTATTGGCTTTTGAATTTTTACTTATTAGTTCTGTTATGGAAAAGCCATCACGAAAAAGAGATGGCTTTTATTTCTTTATAAATTACTTAGTCGGCAATTTAATGTCTTTAAACATCGCCTCGATATCATCATTAGAACGCAAGGCAACCGCTTTATCCACCACATCACGGGTCAGATGTGGGGCGAAACGCAGAATAAAGTCATACATATAACTGCGCAGGAAAGTGCTGCGGCGGAAACCAATTTTCGTGGTGCTGTAGGTAAAGATATCACGGGCATCAACTATCACCAGATCAGGATCTTGGATCGGATCAACTGCCATACTGGCGATAACCCCCACACCCAACCCTAATCGCACATAGGTTTTAATCACATCGGCATCTGTCGCGGTAAACACAATGCGCGGTGTCAGACCAGCACGATTAAACGCAGTATCCAGCTCAGAACGGCCAGTAAAACCAAAGGTATAAGTCACAATCGGGTATGCTGCCAGCTCTTCAATGCTGACGTGGGTTTTACCTGCTAAAGGATGATCAGGCTTGACTACCACAGCACGGTTCCAGTGATAGCACGGCAACATAATCAGGTCGTCATATAAATGCAGCGCCTCAGTGGCGATAGCAAAATCAGCGCTCCCTTTAGAAACCGCTTCGGCTATTTGGGTCGGCGAGCCTTGATGCATATGGAGCGACACACGCGGGTAGCGCTCGATAAAACCTTTAATCACATTCGGCAATGCATAACGCGCCTGAGTATGGGTAGTGGCTACATACAGCGAACCTTTATCAGGATAGGTATGTTCACCGGCAACGGCTTTGATAGCATCTACTTTGGATAAGACTTCACGGGCAATACGGATGATTTCCAGCCCTGCGGGGGTCACCTGCGTGAGATGTTTGCCACTGCGGGCAAAAATTTGGATACCCAGCTCATCTTCCAGCATTCGGACCTGCTTACTGATCCCCGGCTGCGAGGTATACAGTCCTTCTGCGGTGGACGATACGTTAAGGTTATGATTGACCACCTCAACAATATAACGGAGCTGCTGCAATTTCATATCGATACCATCCTAGGTTGAACACTGTGGGAACGCCACAGTTTGGTATATCGGTATCACCCGGTATGCCGAGAAGTTATTAACTAAAACCCGTAAACTGCATGGTGCGAAGCTGGTCAGTATTGACCTTATAATAACATTAGGTGATAAGAAAATATTTTATATAACTACTATATCATTTCATCGCTAACTGTATATACCCTTCTTACTTGGTATTACAGTACATCAGCCTAAAAATAATAGTATTTTTTGATAAATGCAGACAGTAGCCAAAGTGTAATAACTTTAGCGGATTAACTAAGACTATAAAGCACTTGAGTAGATTAGCCCAATAAAAAAACCAGCCATTGAGGCTGGTTTTTTGTTGTGGTACCGGAGTACCGCACTATAGGCTTAAGTGTACTCCGATCGGTTTAACCACTTATTTTTTCGCTTCAACCCATTTTCCATCGATATAGAAAGCAGACCAACCCGTGGCTTTGCCATCTTTCTCGGATGAAACATACTGCTGTTTGGTTTTACGGCTAAAACGTACCATGGTTTTATTACCTTCTTTATCCGCCACAGGCGCATCAGCCAGATAACGTAATTTTTCAGGTAAACGATCTTTGAAGCGAACTAACTCTTCGACTAACGGCGCACGGGTTTCGCGCGACTTAGGGAAGGTGTTCGCAGCCAGGAACACGCCTGCAGCACCGTCTCGCAACACGAAATAGGCATCTGACTTCTCACAAGGCAGTTCTGGCAACGGTACCGGATCTTCTTTAGGTGGCGCGACTTCACCACTGCGCAAGATTTTACGGGTATTCTTACACTCGTCATTGGTGCAGCCCATGTACTTGCCAAAACGCCCCATTTTCAGATGCATTTCAGAACCACATTTTTCGCACTCAACAATCGGGCCTTCATACCCTTTGATACGGAACTCGCCCTCTTCTATCTCATAACCATCACACGCAGGGTTATTACCGCAAACATGCAATTTACGTTGGTTATCGATGAGATAGCTATCCATTGCCGTACCACATTTCTGGCAACGGCGGCGGGCGCGTAATGCGTTAGTTTCCGCATCATCACCCTCAAGGATATTGAGAATCTCAGCTTCGGGTACCAGATTGATCGTGGTTTTGCAGCGCTCTTTAGGTGGCAATGCATAACCAGAACACCCAAGGAACACACCGGTACTGGCGGTACGAATCCCCATCTGACGGCCACAGGTTGGGCAGTCGATGCTGGTCATCACCATCTGATTCGGGCGCATACCGCCCTCTTCAGGGTCTTTCTCTGCTTTTTCAAGCTGTTCGCTGAATTCGGCAAAGAAACCATCCAGTACAGCTTTCCACTCGGCCTGATCGTTGGCAACCTGATCCAGGCCACTTTCCATGCGCGCGGTAAAATCGTAATTCATCAATTCGCGGAAGTTTTCTTCTAACCGGTCAGTAACGATTTCACCCATTTTCTCGGCATAGAAACGGCGGTTTTCTACCCGCACATAACCACGATCTTGAATGGTCGAAATGATTGATGCATATGTGGATGGACGGCCAATACCCCGTTTTTCCAACTCTTTTACCAGTGATGCTTCGCTGTAACGTGCTGGCGGCTTGGTGAAGTGTTGGCTTGGGATAAGTTTTTGCAAATCCAGATCACTGCCCACTTCAATTACCGGTAAAGTGCGGTCTTCATCGCCTTTACGTAGCGCAGGCATCACCTTAGTCCAACCATCAAAGCGCAGAGTACGCCCTTTCGCCCGCAGTTGGAAATCGCCAGCCTGAACGGTCAACGTGGTGGAGTCATACTTAGCTGGTGTCATCTGGCAAGCCACAAACTGACGCCAAATCAGTTGGTACAGCTTCTGGGCGTCGGCTTCCATATCTTTTAACTGCTCAGCAATCACACTCACATCTGAAGGGCGAATAGCTTCATGCGCTTCTTGCGAATTTTCTTTGCTGCTGTACTGATTAGGCGCAGATGGCAGATACTTATCACCGAAATTGTCGCCAATATAATCACGCACCATGGTCAGCGCATCCTGACTTAAATTGGTGGAGTCAGTACGCATATAGGTGATATGACCTGCTTCATACAAGCGCTGCGCCATCATCATGGTTTTTTTCACACCAAAACTCAGACGGGTACTGGCAGCCTGCTGCAAGGTGGAGGTAATAAACGGCGCGCCGGGCTTGCTACTGGTCGGTTTATCTTCACGATCCAGCACCTTATAGCGCGCATTTTCCAGTAATTTCAGTGCAGCATGCGTCTGTTCGCGATTTACCGGTTTAAACGGCTTGTCATGGGCATGGGTGACTTCCATTTGAATCGGAACTTCACCTTTCGCCAGCAAGTCAGCATGCAGCTCCCAGTACTCTTCGGGAACGAATGCTTTGATATCCCGTTCACGCTCAACAACTAAGCGCACTGCCACTGATTGCACTCGACCGGCAGACAGGCCACGGGCAATTTTTTTCCAGAGCAGCGGGGAGACCATATAACCCACAACCCGATCCATAAAGCGACGAGCTTGCTGGGCATTAACCCGGTTGATATTCAATTCACCCGGTTGATTAAACGCCTGCTGGATGGCATTTTTGGTGATTTCGTTGAAAACCACACGGCTAAAGCGCTTATCATCACCACCAATCACTTCCCGCAAATGCCAGGCAATTGCCTCTCCTTCGCGGTCAAGGTCGGTTGCGAGATAGATGTGGTCAGCGTTTTCGGCTAATGCTTTCAGCTCGGCAACCACTTTTTCTTTGCCGGGCAAAATTTCGTACTGCGCTTTCCAGCCATGATAAGGATCGACGCCCATACGGTTCACTAACGCAACCTTTTCGTCTTTCTTTACTTTAGTCTTGGGCTTGTCGGTTTTCTTGGCTTTATCTTCAGTTGAGTTAGCGCTCTTCTTACTGGCTGATCCACTGGTCGGCAAATCACGAATGTGACCGACACTGGACTTAACCACGTAGTTATTCCCTAAGTATTTATTAATAGTTTTGGCTTTTGCCGGGGACTCAACTATTACGAGGGCTTTACCCATAATGACCTTTACCTAAATTATTTCTTCTAAAAGAAGGTTTTTATCTTGCCGTACCGCGGCATTCTGAATCTCTTTTTTATATTGCGGTACTTTCTCAGGAGATCAACCTGTTTTTTTGATCGGAGCCATAAATGCGCCTGCCGAGTCTTACCTGACGACCCCTCGATCCCTAAAAATTTTTGCCTACACCCAGCACTACAGCAGCGAATTCTGCCTCATGGCGTCAACAAAACCTTCCACCTAATAGTATAAAATCCCACACTGTACCTGATAAAAAGCGCTACGCAACCTAATTAGCGAGGAATATGAATTTATCCAATCACGGCTACAAAACAGCCAGATGCTCGAATAAACCTTAGCCGGTTTGCGAACAAATGCTAACCCGCAGTACAATAGTGAGAGAAATTACATTGTAGTAAGGAGATATAATGCACGGAAACACAGCACCGATTGAGCGTAATAAATTATTAGCAGAGGCTAATGAGATTATTCGCCAGCACGAAGATTATATGCATGGGATGCAGGCAACTGAGGTTGAGCAAAAAGGGCCAGTATTGGTATTTCGCGGCGAGTTTTTCTTGGATGCAGACGGTTTACCGACAGCGAAAACAACCGCAGTATTTAATATGTTTAAACATTTGGCTCATGTTTTGTCAGCTAAATACCATTTAATCGATTAATTGCCGGTGACTCCTCCCATTATTACATGGCTAATTTCGCCATTGAGCCACAAATAACAGGGGGCTAAGCCCCCTGCCTTCCTTCACTAAAAACCCTATGCTCTCAGATTATAAAAGGGGTTTTTCGCCGCGCTGCCACCAGCGTAATAATAGACGGTCAGCGCTTTCTGCCGCGCTGCCGGTAAAACGATCCATCAGACGTTTGCGTCGCGAATAACGCACACCGATAACTTCATGATTATCCATTTCAGCAATCAATAAATCATCGCTGGTACCAATGGCATCAACCAACCCTTTTTCTTTCGCTTGGGTGCCAAACCAGTGTTCACCGGTCGCAACCGCATCAATGTCCAAAGAGGGCCGCTGTTGCTGTACGAACTGTTTGAATAACAGGTGCGTTTCATTCAGATCTTCACGGAATTTCTCGCGCCCTTGTTCAGTATTCTCACCAAATAATGTCAGTGTGCGTTTAAACTCACCAGCAGTATGCAGTTCTACATCAATATCGTTCTTTTTCAGCAAGCGGTGGAAGTTCGGGATTTGGGCCACAACACCGATAGAGCCAATAATAGCAAAGGGCGCACTAATAATACGATCAGCCACACAAGCCATCATATATCCCCCACTGGCAGCTACTTTATCGACCGCCACCGTCAGGCGAATCCCTTTATGGCGCAAGCGCTCCAATTGCGAGGCGGCTAAACCATAACCATGCACTACGCCACCAGGGCTTTCGAGTCGCAGCAGCACTTCATCTTGCGCGCTAGCAACCGCCAGAACCGCAGAAATCTCTTCTCGCAATGACGTCACTTCATGTGCATCAATGCTACCTTTAAAATCAATTACATATAGGCAGGGTTTTACCGCTGCCACCGCACCGGCTTTGGCGCGCTGTTTCTTCAGCTTTTGATCCGCTTTTTGCTGCTTCTTAAACTCTTTGCTCCAGTTTTTTTGTTCTGCATGGCTCATGCGCGCTAGCCGCATTTCCCGCTGAATTTCCTTATATTGCTCACCCAAATCAACCAGATTCAATTCACCCCGTTGCCCTTGTTTTCTCATCCCTTGGCTGACAACCAGTAACACTACCGCACCAATGGCGACCACAATCGTCACTACTTTGGCTAGAAACAGTCCGTACAGAGAAATTAACTCCACAAATACCGCCTTTATTCATCTGCTATTAGAGAGATATCTGCATTCTAGCGAACCCGTAAGCTGCCGTCTTGCGCAAATGAAAAATTGCATTGGTTTCGCTTAAATATAAGAATGTAAGAGATATAGCGGCATGCCTGAATAAAATATCCGCCGCCAGTAAGAGGAATAACTATGCATTATCAACCTAAAGACGATCTGCTCAATAACCGCACTATACTGGTGACGGGAGCAGGCGATGGTATTGGTCGCGAAGCGGCACTGACCTATGCCCGTTTTGGTGCTCGTCTGGTGTTAGTTGGCCGGACTGAAAGTAAATTAATGGCGGTACAACAACAGATAGCTGAGGCTCAAGGGTTGCCCGCTGTAACACTGCCACTTGACCTATTACATGCATCGGAACAAGATTGCCAGCAGCTGGCAGACACCCTAAGTCAGCATGTTTCACATCTGGATGGTGTGTTGCATAATGCCGGTTTATTAGGTGATATAGTTCCGATGGCGCAGCAAAATATAGCCGTCTGGCAGGACGTGATGCAAGTGAATGTAAATGCGACATTTATGCTTACCCAAGCACTTTTACCGCTACTATTGAAATCTCACAGCGCCTCGCTGGTATTCACCAGTTCTAGCGTGGGTCGCCAGGGTCGTTCCGGCTGGGGCGCTTATGCCGTATCCAAATTCGCCACTGAAGGCATGATGCAAGTGCTTGCAGAAGAATATAAACACAGCAATTTGCGGGTGAATTGTATTAACCCGGGCGGCACCCGAACTCAGATGCGGGCATCCGCCTTCCCTGACGAAGATACAACTAAATTAAAAACACCTGCTGATATTATGCCGCTATATCTTTATCTCATGAGCGATGATAGCCGTAGAAAAACCGGCATCAGTTTCGATGCACAACCCGGCCGTAAAGCCGGCCCCGCAGAATAAAGGAACATGTTATGTCTGAAGAACGCCACCAGCAGCGCCAACAAAAAATAAAAGAAAAGGTTGAATCACGGGTTGCGGCAGCACAAGAAACACGCGGTATCATGATTATTTTTACCGGTAACGGTAAAGGTAAGACCACTGCAGCATTTGGCACTGTGACCCGGGCAGTCGGGCATGGTCTGAAAGCGGGGGTGATTCAGTTTATTAAAGGTGAATGGCCTAACGGTGAGAAAAACCTGCTGCAACAGCATGGGGTCGAATTTCAGGTTATGGCGACCGGTTTTACCTGGAATACTCAGAATAGAGAAACTGACACTGCCGCCTGCCAAGGTGTTTGGCAGCACGGTTTGCGCATGTTGGCAGACCCAAGCCTGGATTTAGTGGTGCTCGATGAGCTGACTTATATGGTCGCCTATGACTATCTGCCACTTGATGAGGTCATCACCGCCCTCAAACAGCGCCCTGCCCATCAAACCGTGATTATTACTGGCCGTGGCTGCCACCGCGATTTGTTGGAAATGGCCGATACCGTCAGTGAATTACGCCCGGTCAAACATGCTTTTGATGCCGGAATTAAAGCACAACAAGGTATTGACTGGTAATTCGCAGTATTCATGCAAACCAATGAAATGCCGCAGAGGCAATATCTGCGGCATTTTTCGCTATATATAATGAGATCTAAACTTACGGCCCCTTTTGGCAAACTCAGTTTTCCAAATTACTTCTCTAGAGGGATCATGGGTATTTTTGACGGGGTCAATGTCCCAATGGCGGGAGTTAGTGTTGCCATCCCAGGGACCACTTGGCTTGACGACTGCGCTTGGTGTTGTGTGCTGTCAAAATAGCAGATTTTTTTCAATGGTTTAGGGAGCGAACCACACGTGTTTTGGCAATTGTCACCATAGTGAGAGTAAGAGTGAGGCCCAGCACAAGCATAAGTTACAGATGAGAATCCGGTGCCGACGACAAATAAAATAGCCGCGCTGGTCGTTAACAGAGACTTTTTCATATTAATGCTCCTGAGATTTTAAATCCGAGGGGTATTCCCCAAGAGCAATATAGTCACGCCGAATATTTAGAGACTAGCGGTATCTCATCGTGGTTGACGGTGTGTATATGTGGTAAAAACATTTATTATAGAAATATTATACTATCCAATAGATGGATGGTGGTTTTTTATACTTCAGGAAGAAACACAATAGCTGACGGAGGGATGTGAATGCTTAAAATCAATGATGGGGAGAAAATGCTCCCTCCCCATTAGACAAATTACCCGCGCTTGTTAGATCCGCGTCGAGCAGTCGTTGCTGCTGGCGCTGCATTACCCGTATTTTGACGAGTAGAACTTTTACGAGCAGAACCTTGACGACCCGCGACCTGACGGCCAGCGACTTCAGTGTGGCGTTTAACCGCACGACGGATTTGATTGGCTTTAACCCGGCGTCGGTCTTTCTCAACAGGCAGTTTACTGACAGTTTCAGAATCCAATTCGACCAACTCACGCAAGTAGTTGGTTGCCTTCAGATCCAATTCGGTCCAGCCACCTCGTGGCAGGCCCTTCGGCAAATTAATATCGCCATAACGCACACGAATCAGGCGGCTAACCTGCACGCCAACAGCTTCCCACAAGCGGCGAACTTCACGGTTGCGCCCTTCGGTCAACGTAACGTTATACCACTGGTTAATCCCCTCTCCGCCTTGGAAGCTAATGGTGCGGAAAGCCGCTGGACCATCTTCCAACTGCACGCCACGGCTAAGTTGTTTGATTTTTTCGTCATCGATTTGACCAAACACCCGCACGGCATATTCGCGTTCAACTTCACGGCTTGGATGCATCAGACGGTTGGCAAGTTCACCGTCAGTGGTGAACAATAATAACCCTGACGTATTAACATCCAGACGGCCTACCGCCACCCAGCGCGAACCGCGCAGTTTAGGTAAACGATCGAATACTGTTGGGCGACCTTCGGGATCATTACGGGTACAGAGTTCACCTTCCGGCTTGTAATACGCCAGAACACGGCAAACAGCCTCTTCAGATTCTTTAATAGAAAGAAGATGACCATCGAGGCGAATTTTGGTGGCCTGAGTGACTTCAACACGATCACCCAGCGTTGATATTTTACCATCAACGCTGACACGGCCTTGTTGGATAATAGTTTCGATTTCCCGACGCGAACCATGACCGGCACGTGCCAAGACTTTCTGTAATTTTTCACCCACAATTTTATCGCCCTGCGGTTTAGGGCTTTGTGGCTTTGAGTTTGGTAATTTTTGGTTTTCTGACTTCTCGCTCATTGAGCAACCTCTAATGTCGCCTTCACAGGCGTCGTATATAATCGTATCATCAACAAGTTACGCGATGTTGCACATCAACTCATTGGATTGTAAAACCTTTTGGAATAAAGCATGTCAAATAAAGTGTCACACCAACTGTCACACCTGATGCTTCGAGGTCAGACATATTACACTAATTTTAAGATGAAAGGTTCCACTAAATCCATACGGTTATCTTTAGGGACAGACAGCCTGCGTCAAGCCCAAGCAATGATGTCGCGAATATCGCCATATATTCCATTAGTACAATCCGGTGCTATGCCCGTAGAAGCCTTTAAGAGCAAGTTAAATGGCATGACAGACCTGACAAAACAAGATTTAGACACTTTTCTATTTCGAACGCTTGAGGCTGATATAATTGAAGCTGAATACATCCCTCAACTCGGCAAACTAGCAAAAGAGATGGGAACACCAATTATCAAGCCAGAGGATACGGCAGGCGGGGCACATGGGTATGCTAGGGCTGCTCAATCATGGGTGTTTGAAGGTAACGACGGCACAGTAAACCTTATCAAAAATCACTTTCAACATCAGAACATTGACCCATCGTCTTTATCTAACGAAATTTCTGAAGCGTCCACTAAGTTAGGTATGTCTAAGAGTAAGGTATATCAGGCATACCAAGCCTTCTATAATGGTGATTTTCTTAAGTATGAACAGTTAGTCAACTCGCTGAAATCTCAGTTATCTACAGAATCACATTTAAGCCACAATTCAATAAAACGTGACCCTGTAACAAGCAACCAAGAATTAAGCATTAATCCAGCAATCAAGCTATCAGAAGCTTGGAAAATGTTTGTTGAAGAAAAGGGAAATCATTGGCGGTTACCTGTAGCTAAAGAAAATCAACGGTTCTACGAGGTTTTGCTGCTGGTTGTGGGAGATATTCCAGTAGATGTAATAACCAAGCAGCATATACGCGATGCACTGCAAGTGGTTAAGAACCTGCCATCACGCACCATAAAGCCGTACAGTAGAATGACTCTTGAAGAGTGTATTAATCTTACACAAGACGTAAATTATGATGTTCCAGAAGATGATCTTATCTCAAGTGAACATGTGCATAAACACCTCAAAATCTGGAGGTCATTATTCAGCACATTTTTAGTAGAGCAAAAAGATATTTTATTGAAAGCCCCCACAGAGGGTATTAATTACAAGATAGAACCAAATAGAGGTGGGCATTACTCTGAAACAGAAATGTGCAAACTAAAGATGTATTTCAATGCATTACCTTGCGATGACCGCCTAAAATTATATTTCCTTACCTTAATCTACACTGGTGCTCGTAGGGGCGAAATAGCAGATATCAAGAAAGAACACATAAAACAAAATGATGATACTGGTAGATACTATATTGCTATCACAGGGGGAAAATCGAAACATGCAAAACGTAATGTACCCGTACATAAATTGATAGAACCGTTATTACTAAAACATATATCGACCTTATCCAGTAATGATCTTGTTTTTAGTGACCTGCCAGACTACACAACTATTACTCAAACGTGGGTAAATATCATGAGAGAACTAAAGATCCCTGATCATGATGAGTTTGGTTTAAAAAGACGGATTCATTCACTACGTCATACATTTATAAGCAAAGCAATAACGACAATAGTGAATCATACTCTTGTGCAATTTGTTGTAGGTCATAGCCGGACTCGTAGCCTTGGATTAACTAACATATATGTTCATGCACCACCGATAAAAGACCTGCTTCCTGTGGTGGATTGTATCGAATAACAACATTAGATTAAAAGCGGGGATTAACCCCGCCCTGTTTATTTATAAATCACCGCGCAGGATAACTTGAAAGTAAATCATTCATGGTGTTGTTGTTATATTCTTGAATTTTGTTATCTGCTACCAGATTGAATACGCCTTTCAACTCTTCACCATTGATATTCAGGCTTACAGGGGCTGGCATGACGTTAATTGTTTGCTTAGGTGCTGCATATGCAGAGCTTGGCTGGTACGGTGTAGGAGATAACATTGCTGGGGGTGTAGGCACCATTGCTGGCTTGCTATCTTTAAACTGATTCTTCAATAGCTCCCAAGCCGTATGCCCCATTAGTAAGCTCGAGTTGGAATTCAATCTCTTCTCTGGCTCTTTTACACTTTGGAATAATTCTGCTTTTGTCTTTGGCTCTGCCAGCTGAGTAACTGAGAAACCAGTAAGCTTGATTATGTGGGCCACGGCTTTCCCTAAAGCTTCTACTAGTGGGGTTAATTGGCGCATAGCTTCCGCTAGACCATCGGCCCCGCCCATCGCACTACTAAGGGCTACTGAGAATTTATCGCTTAGGGTTTGTGAAGCATAACTAACTGCGATACCCCATTCACGTAGTTTGGTTAGACTCGCCAACTGCTCATCAGAGAGCAGTTGGCCTTTAGCCTTCATATCAATAATGGTCTCGATGACTTCATCACCGTTATTGGCAAAGAGTCCTGATATACGACTAAGGTCATTAACTGTTTCTTCGTAATAGCGCATTTCTGCCGCACTCTTTTTAAGCTGCTTGCCATTAAGCTGCATCTGCACAATGAACTCGGAGCTACTCATTTTAGCGATATCTTTTAGGGTATAACCTAACGGTAGAAAGAGGTCTGACGCTACGTCAGATAGCTCGCCACCGCCTTTTATTTTCCCAGAGCGGCGGTCTATGATTCCTTGACTTACCAACTCGCCTAGTTTTTCTTGTAGGTCTTGGTAAACATTCTCTAAATTTGCATCAATCCCTTTGGATTGCACGAGTCTCTGCAATGCCTGAGCTTCGTATGAGTCAGCACCAGCTTTAGTGAGTTTGTTAATCTGTTTAGCTCTATCCACACTACCAGAAGCCCCACTGTACGCTGCATAAGCACCACCTACAGCGCCAGCGGCAGCATACCCACCCAAACCTACACCTAATAGAGCACCCCCACCTTTACGGCCTTCTTGTGCTTTAGTTTTGGCTGTCTCTCGTTTGAGTCTACGGGCTTGTGCCTCAGCTTTTCTGGTATTCGCTACCAGAAACCGCATTTGTTGATTCATCTCACTGAGGTCTAAATTCCCTTTTTTGTATTCTTGGCTCAGGAGCTTTGCTTGCTGGATTGATTTATAACGTTGGGCAACATTCAGGTGTTCCATGCGAGAGATAGTAAACGTTGCATCCCGTAATTTCATAGTCGCGCTAATTTCTTTCTTCAGTGCTAATTCTGATTGCCGCTTTAACTGGACTTTGCGCTTCTCAGCATTAGCTGCTTCTTTAGTTGCCTGAGTTTGTGCTTGTTGAGCTTTGCCTGTCTGTTCCATTGCTTTAGTCTGCGCTAGAGACGTAGCTAACCAGTCTTTTGACGGTTTGCCCAGTACCCCAGTACCTAAGCCACCCTTTACTCCAGCACTACCGTACACGCGCTTCATCGCGCTTACTTGCTGCTGTGCCGCTTCTTTAGCCATCTTGACACTATTAGCAGCCGACTTGGGAGTAATCGAATTACCTAAAATACCTGAAGAAGAGGCTTTTAGTTTCTTCATCTCGTCTTTAATCTTTTTAAGAGAGGCGTTATCATTTTTCCATTTAACCATGTTAGTTAATACGGCTGCTTGAATGTTTACACTCATTGTTTATCTTCCTTTTATTATTGTTTTTCTCAGATAAAAAAAAGCCCAGCTATTAGGCTGAGCTTTATTACTTAGATTGCAATGGTTCTGTCAAAGCGTCCTCCAATGTCATTTTCTGTTCTTTCATGCGCCAATGAACGGTGCTTTCTGACATACCAAATAACTTTGCAAGTTGTCTAATATTTAAAATATCTAAAACCTGTGCATTGCTTAATCGCTTAATTACCCGTTGTGAATCGCTTCGTTCAAGTGTGACAATCATAATTGTTTAACCCTCTATCTTTCTATAAGTTGGATAATTAGTAAAAGGAATATCGGAGATAAATAGAATCCCCAATAAAATAACAGTGCAATGAATAGAGTGAGATAGAGGGCTATTACTAGCCCTCTCAATTAACCCATATTACACTGTTGTGTTTGTAACTTTAACTACCACACTCGGTAATTGACTGACGGGCAATAAGCTATATTCATTATGAATGGAGACCATTTTCATCTGATCATAATTCTGATAACTGAATACTTCCTGTGGTGCCATTTGAGCTACATCCATATGACGTGAAGCTGGGCCATAAATTGCACGGAATGGGTTAGCCAGTTCTGAGAATTTAGGTACAAAATAAGCCTCATCTGCACCTACAGAATAAACACTATCATCCGGAACCCTAATGAAAGTCATATCGAAAAATCTGAACATGGAGATACCCGGTAATGCACCAGCCTCGCGATAATTAGTGATAATGTTGTTGCCATTATCAGCCGCAGAGGTGAACGTATATAATTCTTTTACAGATGGGTGGAATCGGACTTTGGAATAGAAACTTGAGCCACAGAATACAAGGGTATCCGTTTGGCTAACAGCTAATGACCCCAATGCACTACGCAGTTTAACCATAACAGAATCTAGGAACTCCGGTACGTCCGTATTAGCATTTGCCAAGTCAACAGTATCAACCTGCTGTTGTGACCCAAAAGTATCTTCCCAATTAATATTTGGGTTGCGGGTATTAGTTGCATCAACAGTATTCTTAAATAAAGCCTTCGCTAACAAACGTTCACGAGTTGCATGATAAGCAATTGAGTGAGCTTCAAGATAGCTAATTACCACACTATTGGCGTCTAACTCGGCACTGCTACCAAACCGGCGACGTGACTGGAAAGCCTCTGGCGTGACCTCATTTTGACGATAATAGTGAGGGATTTCAATCTCATAGTTGGTCATTTTTGGCAGGATAGAGGTGTTTTGATCAGTTCCGTATCGGGTAGTCTCTCGATCAACATAATTGTTAGTTTCTACGAGGTAGTCCAAGCTGGTAGAGCGTGTAGTAGACGGATCAAATGAGAACAGTTTCAAATTCTGCAACAAGTAATTAGGGCTAGGAATCAGATGAAACGAACTGGATAGGTCTACTACATTATTTGGTGTCTGTGAATTCATTGATGATAGAATAGGCATCTTATTATTTTTCCTTATTATTATAATTTTATTGTTTGTTGTTGTTTTATTATTGAATTCGAACAAAGCCGCTTGCACTGATCAATTGCTTAGCGTTAGCAAGCCCACCTGTTGCAACGATAAGAGAACCCTCTTTAATAACAGCTAGTACGCCAACAGTACGGATTCGTACATTGCTACCTGCTTTTGCATAATCGAGGCTAACTACAACATCGCCAGTGGTTGCGGCGGCTACCAGTGCAGAACCATCTGCTTTAATCACACTGCCGGGTTCGGCATCTACTGCAAGATTACTAAAGGTATGAAAACCCTTACTGAACACATCATCGCCCTGATACGCGAGGACGTCGCCTTCATTTTTAATTTCTTTAAATGCTGGAATAGTCATTATTATTATTTCCTTTTATTGTTATTGTTTGTATTTTGCTTTAATAGCTTGTAAAAGCTGATCATTACTTTCTTGCCGTGCTGATTTGTTTACTTCAAGAGCTTTGTTTACTTCAAAATCTTCATGGTCTTCATTCAATATAACAGCACTGCTTTTCATGAGACCCTTTTCACCGTATTCATCAGCTTTAATATCAAATTGCTGTGCTACCATATACATCTTATTAAGAAGCTCAGCATTATCTGAAAAATAAGTAATCTTGAATTTTTTAATATCGTTTGCCATAGGTTATTCCTTATATTTGTTATAGCACTTTGAAATGCCCCTTGAGTTGACTTAATAAGATGTATTAGATTTAGAGAATACAATAATCATGAATAGTCAAATCAACGACAAGAAGCATTTGAAAGTGTATGAAAGTTACTTTGATAGTTAGATTGTTTACTTTGCTTGTTTAAAATGAGAAGTTATAACTTACTGAATTCTCTTGACTATATATTCCCGCAGTGTAGATATAAAATAATAGGCTCTATCACATCCAGCGATAGAACCTTTATCTTTAAGCACAAACAAACAATAACAAGGAGGAAGTAAACAAGAAGTCAGATGGAAGCAATGAACGTGAGTACATTTATTAAATATTCTCTTAGTAGGACATATAAGAACACTTAATAAATGTGCATCTGTAGCAGTGCGGTTGCTGAGGCCACAAGGATTTGTCTACAGATAAACATTAGATTTAGGCATAATCATCGAAGACCAATAAGATAATTATTAAGGAGATAATTTTCGGCTATTTTACGTGGTGTGAACTTTAGTTTTAAATCATCCCTCTATAATCTATTATACCATAATTCGGTAGTGGGCCGCAATATATTGTGGTGGTTTTTCTTGACTATTTCTTATTTATTTTAATATTCTTCTTATGCAAAGATATTACCCAGCCCTGTTAACTCATCTTGGAACTCTTTTACAGCGGCCTCTCCACATTTAAGTGCAATATGTGAAACCCTATTAGCTCTAGTAATAATCTCAGGGTGGTGCTCCATAATAAAATCTTCATTTGGTTCAATAGCCACTGCCATAGCGTCTAATTTAGCTTCAGTCCACTGCATTAGCTCAATAATATTTATATCGTCTCTGGTGAAGTAATCTAAATCAAGGTAGACAGATTCTAATTCAGTGATTTCCTTATTTACTTTCTTCAATAATCTCTTCTGTTTCTGTTTTTTCAAAAAGTACATCATAAGTAGTTTCCTTTTATTGTTTGCTCTGCAAATGCTAATAACTATTAGCACTCACATTAGTGAGCATTTTTATTATTGTTATTGTTAACACCGCATTCTGACGTGATAAACACGATGCTCACTAAGTGAGTGCTAATAACTATTAGCATTCGCGGAGCGAACACGGTGTTTTAGATGAGTACACCATAAGGCATAGGGTAGCTTAGGTTTTCTATTTAAACAGCTCACAGCTTGCAAAATCCCACGAGGAATCACATCATAGGAGTGCTATTGCAGTTATTACCATCGTTGCGGCTGGTAGATGTGGAATAATCAATGCTGGGGCAACAAGTGGTAAAGCTACAACCGTCAAAGTAAGCAGGAAAAACAAAGTCAGTATCTTCAATTAACCCCCTGTTCAATTCTCTTTGATTCCTGTTGGGCTATCCAAATCAGATATCCTGCAATTGACCACCCACGAGCATTACATTCTTTTAGTAGTAGTTGATATTGATAACTTTCCAATTCTATAATTAATTTCTTCTTCATTTAGTAATCCCTCTATTCGTGAACTGGAACCCACATACCAGCCTGATGCTCGTTTAACTCGTACTGGTCGCGCTTATTGAAATATAACCAACCCATATGAGGTATATTGGCAAAATCTCGTTGATAGTAACCACCCTCAATATAATCCACAGAGTCTTGAGTGATTTTTAAAGGTTTCTTTCTTTTATTCTTTATGTGCTTTATCTCTAAACTGGTCAGTGCATAGTACAAGGAGTTTGGTTGTTTTATTTGGTTATTTACACAATCAATATATTTCTGTTTGCGTTCAATGCTTACAGTTCTACTAATAACACCCCCTATGAGATAATATAGTTATAATCTACGCTGCTATACTTTCTTGTAAATACTCTTGATTTAATTTATCAATGTAAGCTTTTATTTCTTTTGTTTTTCCTGTTAATGCCAAGTTGCGTATATGCTCTTTCTCTTCTTCTGTAAAGACAACTCCAATCAATGGGTTTACTTTAGCTGGCTCTTGCATAGAGTAAGTTAAGGAGCCATGAGTTTTAGTGTATACCTCTGATAAATCCGGAGCACTCCACTTAATACTCAAAATATGTAGCTTATGCATTTCATCATCAGAGGCTTTAACAGAAGAACTTACTGACTGTTGCATAGCAATCTCTGGTGGTGTAATAGCTTGTTGTTCAAGACGAGAACCACGGCTTCCCCCAAACTTACTGTTATTTGGATTCAGTTTGTGATGTGCTATAGCATCTGATGCGGTTCTTAGTATTTTTGTGTAGTACTCAATAGTCCTTTTGCTGAGTGGCTTATCACCAAAAAACTCTTTCTTTTTATTAAGATAACTTCCAACAATTAGTGTATCAATTTCATCAAGTGTCTGTAATGCCCTGAAAAATCTAATGGGAGATAATCGTGTATCCTTCCCTGCTTGCCCTAATGCACCACAAATACAATCATCAATCCAATTTGGTAATTCTTCATATTCCCAAAAGGAAGAAATATACTCTTTGGTGAATCTATTATCTGTTGCTTTTCTCACTGCTCCTTTAGTTCTTGCCAATCTTCCTCCTATTTATTGTTATTGTTTGTCTTCCTTTAGTAATAAAAGTTTTAATTCTTGTTCTAGAATGTAAATGTCGTACATTTTAAGAGCCAGTTTATACATATGCTTTCTTTTTTCAGTGTACTGTTTGCAATGATTGCCCCTTAGATACACGGCATTCCTGCAAATAGTTCCATCTTTTAATGCTTCTACAACTGCTTGTACATCTGGAAAACGAACTCGTTTATCTGCTTTATCTACTTTAATATTATTTTTGTTAATACTGCCTCCTGATTTTTTAGATAAAAAAAAGACCGGATGCCTTTAGGCTTTCCAGTCTCATATAATGTTCTTCTGTATTATAGAGTAATTTTACTTACCCTATATCTCTAGTATATATGTTTTCCATAAACATTGCAATAGGGTTGAGGTATTTATTTTTACCCTATTCAATACTTCTCATGATAGCAGTTTTCTTATACAAAAGTCCAGATTCTTTACAATTAAAATTAAGGTTCCTTTCCCTTGTAATTCTCCTGCGTTTTAGCCCTTCATGTAGATAGGCTGTAGGTCACAGTGGATTATTGATTTAAACGGCTCACAGCTTGCAAAATCACACGAGACTCGTGCCTCTATCCTTGCATATTAGATAAACCATCTGTAAGACTGTCTGTAAGGTTATCTATAAGGTTGTAGCCTGTCTCTCTGTCATTTAATAAAACGATCTACTATAAGAGATAAGAATAAATCGACATCCCGACTGTCTTTCTGACACTCTGACTATCGATTCCTTCTAACATTCGTTTACTGAGTTAATCACTCTAAGCTTATCGCTTCTCATGCTAACCTCAGACTCATGTTATAAAACGATCTACTATAAGAGATAAGAATAAATCGACATCCCGACTGTCTTTCTGACACTCTGACTATCGATTCCTTCTAACATTCGTTTACTGAGTTAATCACTCTAAGCTTATCGCTTCTCATGCTAACCTCAGACTCATGTTATAAAACGATCTACTATATAGGGTCTTCTTTCGCTACGCTCACACCGAACACCCTACTAACTGTAACCGTATAATTAAATGATTAATGAACACGATAACCCATGTCCCTTACTCTTTTAATGATAAGGTAACACTCGATAACCAAACCATCACATATGTAATATCTTTATCATTACACATGCAATGTTCTTGGTCTCGTGTCTCTTCTATTCACTGTGCAAGCTTTTTAGCTAACCGTAGGTTGCACATATATGTATTTTATTAAAATCTTGCATGGTTTAGGTTTGTTAGTACATAGGCTTAAGATTATTGTTCTTTCTTCTTATTATTAAAAACGTTCTTCTAAAAGCCTATTAGATTATCCCTTTCCAGTTAGATTGGGTGTATAGCTGGTACAGCGTTACTGGAACACATTTATCTGTTATGGCTGTGAACACTCTAACCGAGTGAGTATCACTCTTTCAGCCATTACTCTTATAGTAGTGCGTTTTATTCCTGACTCTGTAAGAGTCTATAGTAGATCGTTTTATCGGTGTAAGAATGGGATGTTTAAGGAGTGAGTAACGACACACCGATAAGTACTATAAGTATGTCGTTTTATTATTTTATAATCTAATCTTTGCCTTTATAGGCTCTATAATATGTAAATATCGCACTGTCTTATTTGATTGTTTATACTGATCAAAAACAACAGTTAATCTAGGGTTTATATAGCCTTAAATAACCGGTAATGATGATGTAATGATTTGCCTGGTTAGGCAGTGATTACACAGTTCGTATAAGGCTGTATACCTCTGTAAGCCCTGCACTATCTGACCTGCATAATACTGTAGAAATAAACTAACTAAGCGAATATCCCTCTTAACCCCTCAAAACCATGCAAAAATGAATTACAAATAAAAATTTTATTATTGTCTGTTGTTGATATGCATTCTCACTTATAACACATAACAAAGAGGTGTTTAGATGTTATGTCTAAGTCACACATTAGTATTCTGTGATATAGAAAACATACGTAATCATTGACTATCCCATCATTTAGATTAAACTGACTTCATACTAAATATTCTGTGACTTAGAAAACCCAGTAAACAAAAGGAAGTGGCTAGATGAACCTCGTTGATGCAGTAAAAACCAGCGAACAATGTGAACAGGTAGGCGAACTACTCCTAAAGCATGGTAATCAAACCTATGCCGATATCTGGAACTTTGGCCTACAGGTAGCCTTACGCATATCTGACCTGCTATTTCTGACTTATGCAGACGTACAAGGAGATAGATTGGTTATCATTGAAGGGAAGACCAGCAAGCCTCGTCACATCGTGTTAAACGACAAGGCTAAAGCCATCGTAAAGCGTCGCAAAGCTGCCAACCCTACTCATGTATACCTATTTGAAGTGTCTACTAATAGAGCCAAAGGGAAGCCTATAAGCAGGGAGAACGTCTCTAGAAAGTTCAAAGAGATAGGTGAGATTATAGGTATTGCTTTAGGCACTCACAGCATGAGGAAAACGAGAGGATGGGTAATGTTCAACTCGGGAATAAATATCGAAACCATCGCTAAGGTGCTTAACCACAGCAGCCCAGCTATCACTATGCGTTACATTGGATTAGACCAACAAACAGTTGATAGTACTTACACTTCCTTCATCATCTAATCACACCATGCTAGCGCCTTGATAACCCTTGTATTAAGGCCCCTTACGGGGCTTAGTCATACATACCCACAGCCATACACCAACTCTTCTGTACGGGCTTTCTACGCGCTGTAAACAGGTCACGATATTTCAAAATCATAAATGCTGATAATTTGACTGATAAGGCTTTGCTTAGAAGGTAGGACACCAAGACGATATTTTTAAGGCAAGAAAGTAAGGAGAGTAGCCCCTTTTAAAAGAGGCCAAAATGGAGGGGGGTTAATCTTTTTGTGTACTAAAAAATGGCAAAGTGGATGATTATAAGTGCTGTCATACCGGAGGTAACACACTGAATCAGGGCTTCTGTAACCAATTGTTTTTAATACAATAAAAATTTATCTTGATCGCCTTCACAGGCGTCGAATTATATATTGTAATCAACAAGTTAAGCTCGCAATCAAGCGAAACTCACTGAATGTAATACATTTTAGAACACAGCATGGCGCACTAAAAAGGGTGCAGGCGGCCTCACACACTGGTTCGTGACCCGACATATTACACTAATTTCACACTCAAGGATTCAAAAAGTGTCTGACCACCCTTTTCACTTACCCAGAGATCCACAGTGCCATGTCCAAAATGGATAAAAATCGTGCAATACAAGAATAATCCTACACCGATTGGATGCCTGTCTAATTATTTTGTGATCTAAATCAATTTAAGATGTACTCCATCAACTGCCATCTGCAGTGCTAATTCTAACTCGATAAGGCGAGTTTAAACCCGATTAAAAACCAAGCCTTTCTTTTCTCAATTTCTCACTTCTTATTTCTATTCCGTTTTCTTATTTCGATTTTATCTTTCTTGTAATCATTATTATCACCAGGATGTATTCATCTATATGAAACCTATTACAATCCAAAAATTAAATATTATTACCCGCTGCCTGATGGCAACGTTAATGACTGGTGCGGCCTCCAGTGCTTATGCTATTGAGTGTAACGACCCCGCCAGAACATCGGCTGATAGTGCCTGCACGGTCACTACAGCCTCAAGTACTGATATTATCGGCGTATTGGCGCAGGGTTCAGAGAGCACCGATGCCTCCGGGTATACTGTTACTGTCGATACGCCCGCATCCGCCACATTGCAATCTATTCTTGGCGGGTCTGCTGATGCTGTCGCATCAACGTCTAACGTAAGTAATACTGATGCGGTTATGAGCCGTGCTGATGCTAATGGGGCAAGTAATAATAATACGGTTGTCGTCAATAATGGTTTATTTAACGGCGATATTTATGGCGGTTATGCCAGTGCCGATGCCAATAGCGATGCCATGGTAAGCGCTATGGCGATAAGTCACATTGCCGAAAGTGATGCCTATGCAAACGCCAGCAGTAATATGAATACGATCATTATTAACAATGGTGTGTTCAAGGGTGATATTTACGGCGGTTATTCTGTTAGCAATGGCAATGCTTTGGCAAACGCCTACGGTACTGGCAGCATCGCCAGAAGTTTGGCTGATGCGCGCGCCACCAGTGATACCAATAACATTACGATTAATGGCGGTTCGTTTAGTGGCCCTGTGCATGGTGGATATGCCTATACCAATGTGTTTGCTTTTGCCTATGGCGCTAACAGCGTAGATAAAACTCAGGCGAACGCCAGCGCCTCAAGCAGTGGCAATACAATTGTTATTAATGATGGTTCCTTTATTGGTTCTATTTATGGTGGCTACGCAGAAGCTATCACCATGATTGACCAAATAACCCCAGGAGAAAGTAGCAGTATCAGTGTGAAAAGTAATGCCAACACTCTTACGCTGAATGGCGGTGTATTCAGTGGCCTTATTTATGGCGGTTATGCCTCAAGCTTTGGTGGCGCACCAACCCCCGAGAATGCCACTGCAATCAATAACACCATTACGCTGTCAGGCGCTCCGGTATTTAACGCTAATAGTAGTGAAATATGGGGGGGATATGCGGATATGTTCGACGGTATCGCAACCTCATATGGTGATGCTTTCACCGGCAATACTTTTAATTTTTCCGCCAACCCTATCACTCTGAATAAGATCGGTAATTTTGCCTTTTATAATTTCTATCTGAACAACAATATTAAAAATAATGATGTTTTGATTGCACTGACTAACGCGGCTAATATCGACAATGCGGCTATTGCAGTGACCGGTATCAGTAAGGACAGCAACCTGGTCAAGGGTGATGCTATTACGCTTATCTCAAATGTCACCGGGGGTGAGCCGACGTTAAATAACACGCAAAAAGTCACAATTGGTACGGCAAAACTGGCGGATATCAGAGTGTATCGGGAAAATGATGCAGTAAAAGCGTCGTTAGATAGCGTAACCCAATTAAGCCGGGAAAACGGCCCGACCACCGGTTTTGACGCAAACCCACAGACTAAAGCCTATTTGGAAGGCCGTCTGCCAGGCATGTTTTTAATCAATCAAGGCAGCGACCTGCTTGCCGGGTTGGATACAGCACAACTTTACCGTGATGATAATGGGGTGGCACTGTTTGGTCTTACCTCCGGCAGCAAGAGCCGTTACAACACCGGTTCCCACATTGATATGGATAGCTTCGCTTTGACCACAGGTATCACCAAGAATCTGGGGCAACTCACCCTCGGTGGCCTGTTTGAAGCCGGCTGGGGTAGCTATGACGCCTATAATGATTTTAGCGGATTGGCCAGTGTAAAAAGTAACGGAAATGTCGACTATAAAGGTGCAGGTATTATTGCCAACTATGCATTCACTGACGCTATTTACCTCAACAGTTCTCTGCGTGCAGGGCGGGTATCTAGCGACTTTTCTTCTGCTGATTTCGGTGTGAATGGCGGGGTTGCGAGCCATTATGACAGCGCGTCACCTTATGTCAGCGGGCAGCTGAAAACCGGCTATCGCTATGCCATGACGCCGGCGGTGAAACTAGACACCCATGCCAGTATCCTGTCGACTCGAGTGGGCAGTGACAGTGTCACCAATTCCCAGGGTGAGAAGCTGACGTTTTCGGCGTTGAACTCACAGCGTGTGAATACCGGCGTTACTGTTACCTATCATGCCACACCTAAACTGGATGTTATCGGCGGGGTTGCCTATGAATATGAGTTTGATGGTAAAGCCAAGGGGACTATCGATGGGGATAATATCGATTCTGCGGGCATTAAAGGGAGCACGGGCATTGGTGAAGTGGGCATTCGTATCACACCGACTAAAGAAAAGAATCTGTCTATGGACCTGAAACTGTCAGGTTACAGCGGAAAACGCGAAGGTGTAGCTGGCGGGCTTAGTGTGAAATATGCCTTCTAACACCCGTGATTGAGCATGTCATCTGGGTTGGATACCGGTACCTTTCGGTTATGCCGTATCCAACACCCCAGATATTAAAGATATTTAGCGGAACGGCGTGGCGTCACCCGCTCCTTCACGAATAACTTCAGGAGAGGAATCAGTCAGATCAATAACTGTAGTGGGTTGCTGCCCTAATGAACCGCCATGGATGATTAAATCCACTTGCTTACCGAGATGGTCTTTGATCTCTTCCGGGTCGGATTCAGCAAAGTCATTACCCGGTAGCATCAATGTCGTCGACATCAAAGGCTCGCCTAATACATCCAGCAACGCCAGCGCAATAGGGTTAGAAGGCACACGTAAACCAATAGTTTTACGTTTGTCATTCATCAAACGCCGAGGAACTTCTTTCGTCGCCTTCAATATAAAGGTGTAATTACCCGGGGTATTATTTTTGATAAGTCGAAACGCTGAATTATCAACATATGCATAAGTCGATAACTCCGACAAATCACGGCACACCAGTGTGAAGTTATGATTACCATCTAATTGACGGATACGGCAAATACGTTCCATTGCCGCTTTATCTTCTAAACGGCAGCCAAGGGCATAACCAGAATCTGTCGGATAAACCACCACCCCGCCCTTGCGTAACACATCAACACTTTGGTTGATCAGTCGCGGCTGAGGGTTTTCCGGGTGTATATAAAAAAATTGACTCATGACACTACCTCATCATTCAACGTTCGCGTTAGCTGGCTCTACAGGCCAATCACGCCATACTGGTTCCACCCCTGCGGGCAGCCACAATTTGCGGCCCAATTCAATCCAGGCGCAAGGCTGATGGAAATCAGATCCCTGGGATGCCAGTAAATTATAGTCGCGCGCATACTGTGCAAGCTGCGCTCGTTCATGGGGGGCTTGTTGGCACTGGGCAACTTCCATGGCATCACCGCCATGCTCGGCAAAATGGGCTAATAAACGTTTCAACCATTTGGCGGTTAAATCGTAACGACCCGGATGCGCCAGTACCGCTTGCCCACCAGATTGCTTAATTGCTTCAATAGCTTGTTCTATTGTACACCATTGTGCGGGGACATAACCGGTCTTGCCTTTGGCTAAATACTTTTTAAAAACCTGCCCAACGTTACTCGCCAACCCCAACTCCACCAGATAGCGGGCAAAATGCCCACGGGTTACCTGTCCGCCCCCCGCCAAGCGGTTAGCTCCGTCCCAGGCACCGGGAATACGCGCTTTTTCCAGTCGCGCGCTTATTTCCTGCGCCCGAATATAGCGATAGTTGGACTGCTCACTCAATAATTTGCCAATACTGGCATGCTGGGTATCAATACCTAATCCCACAATATGGATCTCGTGGTTTTCCCATAATGTAGAAATTTCCACCCCAGGGATAAGCCGTAGTGCCAATTGTTGCTGGGCAATGGTGGCGGCGGCTTCAGCCAACCCTGCGGTGGTATCGTGATCGGTAATAGCCAAAACACCTACCCGCATCTGCGCTGCTCTTATTACCAGTGCCGAAGGGGTTAACAAGCCGTCCGACGCAGTGGTATGGCTATGCAAATCATAAAGTGTAAAGGCCGTTGATATGGTGGCATCAGCCCTATCAGATAAGGTGGTGTTATCAGTCAAAACAGGTTTATTTATCAAAATGGTCTTATTAACCAAAACAAAAATCCGAAAAAGCGTGGCGGGCTATCATACCTGTTAATAACACACTAACGTTAATCAAACTTAGTCGTGCTCTGCCACCGTATCGAAATTAAAGTGAAATAGATAACCGCACAGACTTTGTTAGAAAACAATCAATCAAGGGTTGACATTTACCTCATGAACCAGTTAACTAGTACACAAGTTCACAGGGCACTTAAACGTCTGAGTAAACAGCAAGTGAACGTAGCTAACCCCCTACGGCGTCAAGGGCAAGGGGAATAAACTGAATGCAATCATAGAGAGTAGTGACTGATAATGAAAACTTCCCTGATTTCCTTACTGCGTTGGTGGCACATCTCCCTCTCTCGGGCGATGTAATCACGCATATCAGTCACCAGACAATGCAGATTGCTTCAGCCCGCTAATAGCGGGCTTTTTTATGGTTAGATTTCGGCGTAATCACTTTTCAGGAAAGATAAATGATGCAAACTTCGCGCCCCACATTACAGTTACTGAGCACCCCGGCGTGTTACCGCGATGACCCAACCGCGCTGTTTCACCAGCTCTGCGGCGCACGACCAGCCACTCTGCTGCTTGAATCCGCAGAAGTGACCAGTAAACAGAACTTAAAAAGCCTGCTGATTATTGATAGCGCTTTACGTATTACCGCCCTTGAGCAGAAAGTCACGATTGAAGCACTCAGTCGCAATGGCGCGTCGTTATTACCGCTGTTAGATGCTGCGTTACCGCCACAAGTAGAGATTCAAGTGCGCCCGAATGGCCGTGAATTAACCTTCCCTATCATTAACGAAGTGCAAGATGAAGACTCTCGTTTACAGTCATTGTCGGTTTTTGATGCGCTACGTTTGCTACTAAAACTGGTCGATGCACCCGAAGCTGAGCGGGAGGCCGTATTCATTGGTGGTCTATTCGCTTACGATTTGGTGGCGGGTTTTGAAAATTTACCCCCGCTGCGCCAGGACCAACGTTGCCCAGATTTCTGCTTCTATTTAGCCGAAACCTTGTTGATATTGGATCATCAGCATCGCTCGACGCAGTTGCAAGCCAGTTTGTTTACCGCCGACGCTAGCGAACATTTGCGTCTGACCCAGCGGTTAGAACAAGTTAGCCACCAGCTACAGCAAGCACCACAACCGATCCCTGCCCAGTCAGTGCCTGAGATGGCGTTACAGTGTAACCAATCAGACGCAGAGTACGGTGCAGTGGTGGCCCAATTGCAGATAGCAATCCGAGAAGGCGAAATTTTCCAGGTTGTTCCTTCGCGCCGTTTCTCACTGCCTTGCCCCTCACCACTGGCGGCATACCAAACATTGAAAGACCATAATCCCAGCCCGTATATGTTCTTTATGCAGGATAACGAATTCTCCCTGTTTGGTGCTTCACCGGAAAGTGCGCTGAAATATGACGCCACCAACCGCCAGATTGAGATTTACCCGATTGCCGGTACGCGCCCGCGTGGCCGCCGTGCCAATGGTGAATTGGATCGTGATTTAGACAGCCGTATTGAGCTGGAGATGCGCACTGACCATAAAGAATTGGCTGAACATCTGATGCTGGTGGATTTAGCCCGTAATGATTTAGCCCGCATCTGCGAGCCGGGTAGCCGCTATGTGGCCGATTTAACTAAAGTTGACCGCTATTCCTTTGTGATGCATTTGGTCTCGCGCGTAGTGGGCACGCTGCGTCAGGATCTGGATGTACTGCATGCTTATCAAGCCTGTATGAATATGGGCACCCTGAGCGGCGCACCGAAAGTCCGCGCTATGCAATTGATTGCTGGCAGTGAGGGCGCACGTCGGGGCAGTTACGGTGGCGCGGTAGGTTACTTTACCGCACACGGCGATTTGGATACCTGCATTGTTATCCGCTCAGCTTATGTCGAAGACGGTGTCGCCACGGTTCAAGCGGGGGCCGGTGTGGTGATTGACTCCATTCCACAGGCCGAAGCCGATGAAACTCGCAATAAAGCACGTGCGGTTCTGCGGGCAATTGCTAGCGCACACCATGCCAGGGAGATCTTCTAATGGCTGATATCTTGCTGCTCGATAATATTGACTCCTTTACTTACAACCTGGTGGACCAATTACGCTCCAGTGGCCATCGGGTGGTGATTTACCGTAACCAAATCGCCGCCGATACCATTATCGCCCGCTTGCAACAACTCGAACAACCGGTGCTGATGCTCTCACCCGGCCCTGGCACACCGGCACAGGCGGGGTGTATGCCCGAATTATTGCAACGTCTACGCGGCCAGTTACCGATTATCGGTATTTGCCTTGGCCACCAGGCCATTGTCGAAGCTTATGGCGGCCATGTAGGACAGGCCGGAGAGATACTGCACGGCAAAGCCTCGG
Source organism: Yersinia sp. 2553 StPb PI (assembly GCF_052217105.1). NCBI lineage: Bacteria > Pseudomonadati > Pseudomonadota > Gammaproteobacteria > Enterobacterales > Yersiniaceae > Yersinia > Yersinia sp. 2553 StPb PI. The sequence continues at coordinate 1,476,858 of NZ_JAZGPX010000002.1, forward strand.
CCATTGAACACGATGGACAAGCTATGTTTGCAGGCATGCCGAATCCGCTGCCAGTAGCCCGCTACCACTCATTAGTGGGCAGCAATATCCCAACAGAATTAACCGTTAACGCCCGTTTTGGTGAGATGGTCATGGCGGTGCGCCATGACGCACATCGGGTGTGTGGCTACCAATTCCACCCGGAATCTATTTTAACCACCCATGGTGCCCGTTTGCTTGAGCAGACGCTGGACTGGGCATTATGCCCTCCACACATGAAGCTGTAGCGGTGTTAGCTACATTCGTTACTCGCATGCTGTCACCTGTAACACCATGTTCTTTGGGTAGGGTGTAATTAAGGACTATAAGATGCAAAACTTATTATTATCAAAAGAATTATTATTGGAAAAACTGTTTCAGGCTAAATCCCTGACCCAAGCGGAAAGCCAAATCCTGTTTAGCTCTATCGTGCGAGGTGAACTGGAAGCGAGCCAATTGGCGGCGGCGTTAATCAGTATGAAAGTACGCGGTGAAACACCCGCCGAAATAGCGGGTGCCGCGCAAGCCTTATTGGCGGATGCACAGCCCTTCCCGCGCCCGGATTACCTGTTCGCCGATATCGTTGGTACCGGGGGTGACGGCACTAACAGTATCAATATATCTACCGCCAGCGCCTTTGTTGCCGCCAGTTGTGGCGTAAAAGTGGCCAAACATGGCAATCGCAGTGTTTCCAGCCGTTCCGGTTCATCAGACTTGCTGGCCGCATTTGGTATTCGCCTGGACATGAGCGCGGAACAATCCAGATTAGCCTTGGATGAGTTAGGGGTTTGTTTCCTGTTTGCGCCGCAGTATCACACTGGCTTTCGCCACGCGATGCCGGTTCGCCAGCAGTTGAAGACCCGCACCCTGTTTAATGTGTTGGGGCCATTAATCAATCCGGCTCGCCCGCCGTTGGCGCTGATTGGTGTTTACAGCCCTGAGTTGGTATTACCCATCGCGCAAACCCTACAAGTGTTGGGTTACCAGCGTGCTGCGGTGGTACATGGTGGGGGAATGGATGAAGTGGCGATTCATGCACCGACTCAGGTTGCTGAGCTGAATAACGGCAGCATCGAAAGCTATGAATTAGCACCGGAAGATTTTGGTCTGAACCGTTATTCACTGGGCGCGTTACAAGGCGGCGCACCGGAAGAAAACCGTGACATTTTAGCACGGTTGTTACAAGGTAAAGGTGAACCGGCACACGCCGCAGCCGTTGCGGCTAACGTGGCGTTATTGCTGAAGTTGCACGGTCAGGAAAACCTGCGCCATAACGCACAGCAGGCATTGGAAATGATTCACAGCGGTCAGGCTTTTGATCGTGTTACCGCTCTGGCGGCGAGAGGATAAATCATGCAGGAAACTGGGCTTAATAAAACCGTGCTCCACCACATTGTGCACGATAAGGAAATCTGGGTTGCCGCTCGGAAATTGCAACAGCCTCTGGCTAGCTTTCAAAACGATATTACCCTGAGCCAGCGCGACTTTTATCACGCGCTGCAAGGCAGTAAGACCGTTTTTATTCTGGAATGTAAGAAGGCATCCCCTTCTAAGGGGGTTATCCGCGAGAACTTTAATCCGGCAGACATTGCAGCAGTTTATAAAAATTATGCATCGGCCATCTCGGTATTAACCGATGAAAAGTACTTCCAGGGCAACTTTGATTTCTTACCACTCGTCAGTGCTGCCGTCACTCAGCCGGTGCTGTGTAAAGACTTTATTATCGACGCCTATCAGATTCAATTGGCGCGTTTTTATCAGGCTGACGCCATTTTACTGATGCTATCGGTGCTCGATGATGACAGCTATCGCCAACTGGCCGCCGTAGCACACAGCCTAAATATGGGGGTGTTGACCGAGGCCAGTAATGCTGAAGAACTGGATCGGGCAATAGCATTGGGTGCCAAAGTGGTCGGTATTAATAACCGGGATCTGCGTGACTTGTCGATAAGCCTTGATCGCACCCGCGAACTGGCCCCACGGCTGCCAAAAGGTGTCACGGTTATTAGCGAGTCAGGTATTAATAATTACCAACAGGTGCGCGAACTGAGTCACTTTGCCAACGGGTTCCTGATTGGCAGCGCGTTGATGTCTGAACCCGATCTCAATGCTGCGGTGCGCCGTGTGTTACTCGGTGAAAATAAAGTCTGCGGCCTGACCCGCGCTCAAGATGCCGCCGCAGCTTATCAAGCAGGTGCCGTCTATGGTGGTTTAATCTTTGTTGGCAGTTCACCGCGTTATGTGGATATCGCCAAAGCACGGACTGTGATTAGCGGCGCACCATTGAAGTATGTTGGCGTATTCCGTGATGCCAAAATTGAAACTGTGCAGCAAACAGCCGAGCGCCTGTCGCTGGTGGCAGTGCAGTTGCACGGGCAAGAAGATCAGAGCTATATCAATCAACTGCGGGCGATACTGCCTGCCAGTTGCCAAATTTGGCAGGCGTTGCGTGTTGACGATAGTGTACCGCAACGCAACTCACAGCATGTCGAGCGTTATGTTCTGGACCACGGCAACGGTGGCACCGGTCAACGCTTTGACTGGTCATTACTGGCCGGTCAACCGCTGGATAATGTGCTGCTGGCGGGTGGGCTAAGCGCTGACAACTGTTGTGCAGCAGCCCAACTGGGTTGTGCCGGTCTTGATTTCAATTCCGGTGTAGAAAGTGCCCCCGGCATCAAAGATCCACAACTGATCGCCGCTGTATTCCAGACGTTACGCGCTTACTGATGGATAATTTTGCTGGCTAACTTTATTCATGATTCATGGACACACTTTAGTAACCCCATAGGACAGAAAAATGACCACACTTAATCCTTATTTTGGCGAGTTCGGTGGCATGTATGTGCCGCAGATTTTGATGCCAGCATTGAAGCAACTGGAAGAGGCTTTTGTCAGTGCTCAACTGGACCCTGAGTTCCAGGCAGCATTTCAGGATCTGTTAAAGAACTATGCTGGTCGCCCGACCGCGCTAACCCTGTGTCAGAATTTGACCGCTGGGACAAAAACCAAGTTATACCTGAAACGTGAAGACCTGCTGCACGGCGGCGCGCACAAAACCAATCAGGTTTTGGGTCAGGCCTTATTGGCCAAACGCATGGGTAAAACCGAAATCATTGCGGAAACCGGCGCAGGTCAACATGGGGTAGCGTCAGCACTGGCTTGCGCCCTGCTCGGCTTGAAATGCCGTATTTATATGGGTGCCAAAGACATTGAGCGCCAGTCACCCAACGTGTTCCGTATGCGCCTGATGGGGGCTGAAGTGATCCCAGTGCACAGCGGTTCTTCCACCTTGAAAGATGCCTGTAATGAAGCACTGCGCGATTGGTCTGGCAGCTACGAAACCGCCCACTATATGTTGGGAACCGCAGCAGGCCCACACCCTTATCCGACTATCGTGCGTGAATTCCAACGGATGATTGGCGAAGAAACCAAAGCGCAGATGTTAGCCCGGGAAGGCCGTCTGCCGGATGTGGTGCTGGCATGCGTCGGTGGCGGCTCGAATGCGATTGGTATGTTTGCTGATTTTATCGATGAGCCAGGTGTTGCTCTGATTGGTGTTGAGCCGGCAGGGCTGGGTATTGAAACCGGCCAGCACGGTGCACCACTCAAACACGGTAAAGTAGGCATCTATTTCGGTATGAAATCGCCGATGATGCAGACCAGTGACGGCCAAATCGAAGAATCTTACTCAATTTCTGCGGGGTTAGACTTCCCATCCGTAGGGCCACAGCATGCTTATTTAAATAGCATTGGTCGTGCTGATTATGTTTCCGTTACCGATGACGAAGCACTCGATGCCTTTAAAGCGCTGTCATGCAAAGAGGGGATTATTCCAGCACTGGAATCCTCCCATGCCTTGGCCCATGCCTTAAAAATGATTAAAGCGTCGCCGGAAAAAGAACAGATATTGGTAGTGAATCTGTCCGGGCGTGGTGATAAAGACATTTTCACCGTTCACGATATTCTGAAAGCACGGGGAGAGATTTAATGGAGCGTTATCAGCAACTTTTCAATCAGTTGGCAGCCAAAAAAGAAGGGGCATTTGTTCCTTTCGTACAGCTAGGGGATCCAACACCGGCTCTATCTTTAGAGATTATTGATACATTAATTGCCGCAGGTGCCGATGCGTTGGAGCTGGGTATACCATTCTCTGATCCACTTGCAGATGGCCCAACCATTCAAAATGCAGCATTGCGGGCTTTTGCCGCTGGCGTGACACCCGGTATCTGCTTTGAAATGCTGGCGGAAATCCGTAAAAAACACCCCGCGATTCCCATTGGCCTACTGATGTATGCAAATCTGGTATTCCACAATGGAATTGATAGTTTCTACCAGCGTTGTGCTGCTGTCGGTGTCGATTCAGTGCTCATTGCTGACGTACCTTTTGAAGAGTCAGCCCCGTTCCGCGCAGCGGCACTGCGCCATGGGATTGCGCCTATCTTTATCTGCCCACCCAATGCGGACGATGATTTACTGCGCGAGATAGCTTCTCATGGCCGTGGTTACACCTATCTATTGTCACGTGCGGGTGTCACCGGTGCTGAGAATCACGGTCAGCTTGCGCTGAATCATCTGATTGATAAACTGCGTGAATATAATGCCGCCCCAGCACTACAAGGTTTTGGTATTTCAGAGCCAGCACAAGTGAAGACCAGTCTGGCAGCCGGTGCGGCCGGTGCGATTTCAGGCTCCGCGATTGTAAAAATCATTGAAAATAATGTCTCACAGCCCGCTGAGATGTTAGCCCAGTTGTCGCGTTTTGTGACTGAAATGAAAGCGGCAACTCGCGGTTAATCTCACCACCAGCGCCTGATTGTCGGTTCCGATCAGGCGCTATATTCGCTCGAACTTCTCACCTGCCATGCTATATATCTGCTGCAAATTTGAATTAACACTATTCATAACCAATAATTATGTAACGCCCTAAGCATTTCTTTACATTTTGGATGCGATGAGTGATCAGTAGCACGACGTCAATATGTGTTAATAACGCTTTCAACAAGTTATTTTTTTCGTAATGTCCTGTTAAATTATTGGCAAACATGGAGAGTAATTTATGAAGCTTTTTAAGACCCTTTCAGCCTTATGTATTGTAGTAATCATGGCAATGGCAGTAGCAGCCTGTGCACCAACACCTAAATCTGAAGGCACAGGTGGATATCTGGATGATACTGTGGTGACCACCAAGGTAAAATCGGCGTTACTGGGTGAGAAGAATCTTAAATCTACTGAAATCAGTGTTGAGACCTTTAAAGGACGGGTCCAGTTAAGCGGCTTTGTTAGTTCGCGTCAGGATGCAAACCGTGCAGTACAGATCACCCGTACCGTACCTGGGGTGAAATCTGTTAGTGATAGAATGCAAATCAAATAATCCCCTGTTCGGAGGCGCTCTTCGCGCCTCCTTTGTAGGCCCCCGCAATCACATCAGAGATTCCTCAAAGTTATTGCCGTTGCAGGTAGGCGGCCAGCAAACGCATCCCGATGAACTGACTCAGGTCAGAGATTCGGGTAAGTGAGTGCAGCTAACCCCCCTGCAGCGGCAAGAGCGAAGGGTAATTAGAAACGATAGCCCGCGCCAAACATAAACACCCATGGATCAAGACGGGTATGAATACTTTGCTCTTCACCCCCGGCTTTGAATTTCACGTCAGTTTCGATATTCATCCACCAGACCGACATATTCAGCATCCAGTTTTCACTGACCATGTAGTCCATACCCGCTTGCCCAGCAATACCCCACGAATCTTTAACACTTAAATCCGTCAAACCGGCACCTTGCCCTGTGTTATTAAATTTCTCATCAAAGAAGGTGGTGTAGTTCAGGCCGATACCCAGATACGGGCGCAGTTTGTCTTGTTTATCGCGGAAATAGTATTGCGCCATTAAGGTTGGCGGCAATTGCTTAACTTCAGCAATGGTACCGGTTGCCTCCAGACCAATTTTATGGCGGAACGGCGTAGCAGCCAGCAATTCTACACCGATGTTATCAGTAATCAGATAGCTGAAGGTCAGCCCTAACTGAGTATTGTTATCCGCTTTGAAGGAACCGTAACCTAATACATCATCAGACCCGGCATTTGGTCTGACTGTTGCTGTCCCTGCCCGGAAAATATAATCGCCTGCTTGATGCGCGCTTGCCGCAATGGGAGCCAGAGCTGCTACAGCTAACAATGCCAAAGTGACTTTTTTCATTATCCATTCCATTTGTAGGTATATTCGCGAGCAAAATATACCCATAAATGAGTATTCATGATCCAATCGAGATCACATCTTTGGTAACAAATTAAATAAATCCTATTTTATGTAAGGTTATTTAATTCCTTAATAATATTGAAATTGATCTGGATCATAAAAACCATTTAGCCGCAAATTGTGCTGACAGTCATTGATGAAAAATGGAACTGTTGTCATGCTGCTATGCTTGGATGTTGTATGTGTGAAATCGCGATCGGTTGGCTGTTTACTTTGTAAGGAGCAGTAGATTCAAGATGAACGCTGAAATTAATCCGTGTCAGAACTGTGGTGCGTGTTGCGCCTATTTTAGAGTGTCGTTCTATTGGGCTGAAGCCAAAGAGGGAGGCGGTACAGTGCCCAACGCCATGACCGAACAAGTCACACCCTTTATAAGCTGTATGTCCGGTACTAACTGTAAATCCCCCCGTTGCAGTGCACTTCAAGGTGAAGTCGGTCACACTGTTTCCTGTACAATTTATGGCGACCGCCCACCACCCTGTTATGAATTTGAACGCTCAGGGGATGCCGGAATTCATAATCCGCACTGTGACCGCGCCCGTGCGCACTATGGGTTACCACCGTTAGCTATTGATAACGTCGAGGTAATCAGATTAGAAGAAATCACTGCTAGATTAATGACAGGATCCCACAGCGCCTCATAACAAGGTATAATCATCGGCTAGCGCTATTTTTTCGATCCCAAGGAGCTTTCATGCCTATCACGGCTAACAGTTTATACCGTGACAGTTTTAACTTTTTACGTAATCAACTGCCGGCAATCCTGCTGCTGGCTTTACTGACTGCGTTCATTACCGTCATGCTGAATCAGGCATTTATCCCTGATGCTGAACAACTGGGTATTTTAAGTGCTGCGGACAGTGATATTGCGTCATCAGCAAGTGTCAGTATCAGTGAGATAGTATCGCAGATGACACCGGAGCAGCAGATGGTGCTGCTTAAAGTCTCTGCGGCGGCGACCTTTTCTGCCTTAGTCGGTAACGTGTTATTAGTCGGTGGAATGCTAACCCTGATTTCTATGGTATCGATGGGCCGTCGGGTCAGTGCATTGCAAGCTATTGGTATTTCAGTACCGATCTTGCCTCGCTTACTGCTGCTGATGTTTATCGGTACTTTGTTGATTCAGTTAGGATTAACAATATTTATCGTGCCTGGTGTGGTCATTGCTGTCGCGTTATCACTCTCACCGATCATCGTGACCACAGAGAAAGTAGGTGTTTTCTCGGCCATAAGAGTCAGTATTAAATTGGCATTTGCCAATGTGCGGTTAATCATCCCTGCGATGATGCTGTGGATAGCGGCCAAATTGATTCTGTTGTATCTGGTAAGCCACCTGACTATTTTGCCAACACCGATTGCGACTATTATTTTAAGTGCGCTTAGCAATCTGGTTTCTGCATTATTGCTGGTGTATTTGTTCCGTTTATATATGTTGTTGCGCCCTGCCACTCCAGCGGAGTAAGTACCCCGCCAAGTAAAAGCAAAAAGGGCCATTACGGCCCTTTTTGTTCATCAATGATTGATACCTATGCACTAACTTCAGGCTCGGCACCTATCTCTGGTTCTTGTTTCTCTGCCACCCGCTGCTTACTTTGAATCAGTTTTAGTGCCAGATAGAGATCCGGTACCAGAATTAGGTCATTATCCTGACTTTTCAATTTATTAACTCTAAACCAGCGTGTTAGTTCGGTACGTCTTCCCGCCAGTATCAACTTAATATTGCGTTGCTTCAGGTCACGTTTAAGCTCATCAATCGCCGATAGAACACTAATATCGGCATAGGTAAAACTGGCAACCGCATCAATAACCACCCAATCTGCCTGATGGGGGGTGCTGTCAACCAAATTCAAAATCCGCCGCTTAAAGTACGCCACGTTAAAATAGGTCAGAGGTGAATTAAAACGATAAATCATCACGCCGGGTACAGGTTTGATCCCATTGCCGCTACGCATTGAATGGATCATACCATCAGCATTAACCCCTAATAACTGTTCTGTTGGGCGGAATACCGTGCGCAGGAACTGCAATAGCCCCAATAGTACCGCCAATCCAATACCACTAATCACGCCGACCAATACTACGCTGACAAAAGTAAATATCGCTAAATAGAAAGCCTGAGTATTACGTTTACGTAATTGCCATAAACTCCTGAATCCCAGCAGTGACCAGGCAGCATAAATCAGCACCACGCCCAGCGCTGCGATCGGGATAAATTGCAACGGTCGGGTTAAAAACAGCAACACCATCGCAATCATCAACGCAGCAATAATAGAAACCAACTGGCTTTTGCCATTATTGGCGTCATTTACGGCTGTACGGGTACTGGCCCCACTGATAGCAAAACCTTGTGATAGCGCTGAAACAATGTTGGTAATACCCAAGGCGCGCAGTTCTACATCGGCATCCACCTCATAACCATTTTTGGCGGCAAAACTACGCGCGGTCAGCATCATGCTAACAAAACTGACCACGGCCAGGTTAAGTGCCGGGATAACCATATCGCGCAGCAGGCCGGGTTGGAAATCAGGCCAATGCACCATTGGCAAGCCACCATCGAACCCGCCGACCACCGCCACACCAAATTGCTGCATATTGGCAGCCCAGGAAACAAAGGTCGCCATGACGATCGCCAACAGCGGTGCAGGCCAGTTTGGTCGTAACCACTTAACACCATACAGCACCACAAAAGTCAGTAGTGAAATGGCGACGGTGGGCAAATGGCTATTAATTAAATTATGGGGTAATGCCAGTACCCGCTCAATCAGTTGTGGGGGGCGGGTCATAAAACCAAAAACCTTACCGAGCTGATCGACAATAATGGTAATTGCCACCCCATTAAGTAACCCGGTCAATATTGGCCGAGATAATAGATCAGCCAAAGCCCCCAGTTTGAAACGACTGGCCACCAGACACCATGTGCCCATCATCAATGTCATCATGATGGTGAGCTGCCAATGCACCTCACTGCTCCCCGCAGCCAGTGGCGCGACCACAGCGGCAATCACCGCACAAGTTGCCGCATCAGGTCCGACGATTAATTGTCGCGATGAACCAAAGAAAGCGTAGGCAATCATCGGCAAAATACAGGAGTACAAACCAACAGCGGCACTAACCCCCGTCAATTCAGCATAAGCAATAGCAATAGGTAATGCGACTGCGGCCACGGATAGACCCGCCCTGACATCGGGTTTGAGCCATTCACGTTCATACGCCATCAATTGGGTCAAACCCGGCATCCAGTACCGAAGTGATCTTCTCTGCATATTTACTCCACAACACCTAACCCAATAATTATTACTCATCATGCTGGGTTAACGCACTACTGGCAATATGCTGACAAAATCTGTTACTTGTTTATCGTAAGTTTCTGCAAATTCCACTGGCAGAGCGCGCATTCCGACGGATAATTAAGGATAATAGTATTTTACCGCTGGTACCCTCACACCACTGAATCCGGTATAGTCGGGCTGTGTACAAATGATGGATTGATTCATGAAGCAACTTTTAGATTTTCTCCCGCTGGTCGTATTTTTCGTTTTCTACAAGATGTATGACATTTTTGTCGCCTCAGGGGCACTGATTGTCGCGACACTACTCGCGTTAGCTTTTACTTGGGTTAAGTACCGTAAAGTAGAAAAGATGACATTAGTTACCGCTGTTATGGTGCTGGTATTCGGGACCTTGACGCTCACATTCCACAGCGACTTATTCATTAAATGGAAAGTGACGGTGTTATATGCACTGTTTGCTGTTGCTTTGTTAATAAGCCAATGGGTTATGAAAAAACCATTGATTCAGCGCATGCTGGGTAAAGAGCTAACGCTACCAGATGCGGTATGGTCAACACTGAATATGTCATGGGCGCTGTTCTTCTTAGCTTGTGGCCTGCTGAACATTTATGTCGCGTTCTGGTTACCGCAAGATATTTGGGTAAACTTTAAAGTCTTTGGTTTAACCGCACTCACCCTGATATTCACATTGATCAGTGGCGTTTATATTTACCGGCATATGCCGGAAGAACAGAAAAAGTCATAATCTTAAATAATAGCTCCCAACGTCATTGAGACTGCAGACAGGCATCGCCCTGCGGCCTCAATGACGTTGGTATATTTGCGCTTATTGAAATTTCAGTGAGCCATTCCAGGTGAATAGATTTACTTTTAGAAGTAGGCAGAGATGACTCAGGAACAATTATCACCTCGCGGTGAGCAATCATTACCTAATGGTGAATTGGTACTTCGTACCCTTGCAATGCCCGCAGACACTAATGCTAATGGTGATATATTTGGCGGTTGGTTAATGTCACAAATGGATATTGGCGGAGCCATTCAGGCCAAAGAGATAGCTCAAGGGCGAGTTGTCACTGTTCGGGTGGATGGGATGACCTTCCTCAAGCCAGTCGCTGTGGGCGATGTGGTTTGTTGCTATGCCCGCTGTATTAAAACCGGCCGTAGCTCAATTACCATCAATATTGAAGTCTGGGTGAAAAAGGTCTCTTCTGAGCCAATCGGGCAGCGCTATCGTGCCACTGAAGCGGTATTTACCTATGTAGCGGTGGATGATGCCGGTAAAGCCCGTGCGCTACCTAACGGCAGAGGGAATTTCGAGGTTGGCGCAACGCAATAACCGTTGGCCAAGTTTGTCCTGACGCAAAAAAAGGGTCGCCCTGTATAACAGCGACCCTTTTCTTATTATGATATTTGCTGATTACTCAATAGCAGACTGAGTAATATCATAATAACCTTAGTTCATTTCCATATTGCCGCCGATCTTGAACACAATGGTGGTGACATAATCTTTAGCCGCAACCGCTTCAAATCGCCATTTACGCATCACTTGCTTCACCTCACGCTCAAAGGTATTACGCGGCGTCGCTTCCAAAACGCGCACATTAGTGACACGACCATTTTCGTCAATATCGTATTGGACCTTAACCTGCCCTTCGACCCCCAAAGCCAGTGCCCTTGCCGGATAAGTTGGCTTCGCCTTACTCAAGGCTCTTGGCCCAGCCGTGGTTGATGCCCCCGGGACTGACGCTTTCGGCGCGGCTTTTACCGGCGCATTATTGGCAACCAGTGCTGGCTCATCAGATTTAAACGGCTTGTCATCCGGTGGTGCTTCGGTCTTTTTCACTACCGGCTTTTTAACTTCTTTTTTCACCGGTTTAGGCTTGGGCTTTGGTTTCGGCTTCACCGGTTCAGGAATCGGTACAGGAACAGGTTCTGGCAACACCTCAGGCTCTGGCGGTGTTTCTTCAACGGGTTCCGGTTCGGCCTGTGGCTCCGCCGCCGCTGGTTGTGGTGCGGCAAAGGTCGCTATATTGACCATCGTAACGGCCAGCGGTGCATCCTCTATTTCAGGTTGTACCTTCATTTGCTCGACAGAAACGTACAGTAATGCCGCAACTACGCTGCCATGTAAACCAACTGAAAATACGATTGGCCATGTAAGCCGTCGACCCAGGAAAAATTTATTTAGCTGCATAATAATTCAATGTCCTCTAATGCAGCTAAGTGTAAATGCAAATAGCAATCATATTCAATAAGCAACCGCAAACAATCTTCCTCAACAGCCTTAAATGATGCTTTAAACGGCAATATCAACCAAATAATACTTTCTCGTTACGCTTAGTTATCATTTTATTTCATTATTAACTACCGGTGTATTCATCTGAGAATTTTAGATGCCGCCCTTTCTGCACCTTATTGAATTTATGGATAGAACATGGTGTTATGGCGCAACGAATACAAATCATCATATTGAGGTATATACCCTAAATAATTCGAGTTGCAGGAAGGCAGCCAATGCAGCTTGCAGTATGACGGGTATGACGGGTATGACGGGTATGACGGGTATGACGGGTATGACGGGTATGACGGGTATGATAATTTTAAAGGTGAAACATGCTTTATATAATCTTTGCAACGGATGTCCCTGATTCACTTGATAAGCGCTTATCCGTTCGCCCTGCACATCTGGCCCGCCTGCAAGTATTGCAGGATCAAGGTCGCCTACTGACAGCAGGCCCGAACCCAGCCATTGATAGCGCAGACCCCGGTGCTGCCGGATTTACTGGATCGACTGTTATCGCCGAATTTGCCTCGCAACAAGAGGCTGAATACTGGGCGGAACAAGACCCTTATAGCGCGGCTGGTGTGTATCAGTCGGTTATTGTAAAACCCTATAAACGGGTATTCTGAATCACTACAGATGTCTGACATCTATCCGGCCATAGGCAAAGTCGGTTGCATGTAGCCATCTCGTCAGGCGATTACATGTATTTAATTATCTTTACTTATAATTACTGAGAATCATTGTCTAATCAGATATCGATTTTTCTATCGTGACGTTGAGTCATTTTGTTAAATGCGGAGATGAAGACTATGCAGTGTCCAGTATGCAAAGATACCCAACTGGTGATGTCTGAACGTAAGAGCATTGAGATCGATTATTGCCCTAACTGCCGTGGTGTATGGCTGGATCGCGGAGAACTGGATAAAATCATTGAAAAATCGGCTGAAAGTACACCGACATCAACATCAGCGCCATACTCTGACACCAGAGAACGTGAACGCGATAATCACGGATATGCAAAGCCTAAACACTACAAAAAGAAAAGTTTCCTCTCAGAGTTATTTGATTAACCACACAGATTGTTTTGCGCTGTGGTGGTAAACAATAGTCAACTTGATCATACGCCTGAATACAGGCGTATTTGATTTTATACTACCAGCCAGAACAAAGACGTTAACGCCGCCTTAAGCTTTGTAGTGCTTCAGCCAATGCTCTTCGCATGCCTCAACTGCTTTATCCAGCATATGCGCCGGTGCTTTTAAAATCATATGGTCTTTTCTTACCCAAACCGGATAAGTGTGTTTGCCAGCAGCAATGACTTGCTCAGAATAAATAGCAGCATGGTATACCAGCTCAGATTCTTCACAATAAATCTCGTACTTATAAAGTGCGGTGCTAACTTTTAAATCCCCGAAGAATACTGTTTTAGCTAATTTATATTGAGACATGAACTATAGCCTTTACCGAAATAGGGACTCTATCATCCACTCATCAGCCAGATATAACTGTGATATCCACTACAAAAAGTACCCTAAGTTGATGTCCTATCGGAAAAATTTAGCTTTATTCGAGCGACAACTTCTCCACCTCAATCAACGGAAATGAACTAAATAGATAACCTTGCATGGCATCCACCCCGAGATCAGATAACTGAGTAAGCTGTTGATGAGTTTCTACCCCCTCAACTATCACGCACTGGCAGTGCTCACGAAGTCGTGTCAGCAGGTTATCGAACGTGGCACTTCCCCCCCATTGCCAGTAAAAGTGCTTATCAATTTTGACACATTCAAAGAACCCACTGGCAACGGCCGCCAGGTGAGCATTACCGCTACCAAAATCGTCCAACCATAATGAATATCGTTCAGCCAGCTTACTTAATAGTGTGTTCTTCGGCCCATCGCTGAGATTGGGAAAACTCTCCATTATTTCTAGCCGGATAAAGGGCATCATAGCTAACAATGATATGACATCTTCGTCATACAGCACCGTCTGAGCCATATCAAAATCTATATTAATTGAGAGTATTATTTGTTGGTCAATAAACCATTTCTGCTGTGATTTTACCGCACATAATTGGTCAAACAGCAGCTTAGCCTTCATTTGAGCATTAAGTTGATGAAGGAAGCGCTCAGTATAAATAGGCGATTTAAAAGAGGCCGTTGTGAACCGACTCAATAACTCCACAGCAAATAACTTACCATTCTGCCAGTAAACTGGTTCACAGATAAAAGTGCAATCAACTGCAATGTTTAGCCTGCTATCCACAGTAAAACCCTTTTATTTGATTAGAACAGCAGTATTGATCAATTGATAAAATTGATCAATTTTTTATTATTGATCACTAAAAACGATATAAGAGATTCCCAAAAGTAGCAACCACTCTGATCAACCCATTGATAGATAAGAAAGTATTATTTAATCATGATGATTATCAATGTTATTATTTCATAATCATTTATTTCATAGGAGAATGGTCGCTTCGAACAACCAAACAGTAACACCCCTGAAACTGAATGATTAGAACGAAGCGACCTAATATATATGGTAGCGCGATGTCATTCTGATGTGAAATAAACTTATAAATGACTATTCTGCACCTTTTATTATTAGTAGTAACATCAGAATTATCGCATTTTGATAATTTAGGATAGGAGTGATTTTTCTGCGAAGAAAAACACTATTTAAAGTAGAAAATATCATTCCAGAATTTAACGCCAGCAACAAATTATTGACAAGTTCATCTGCAACAGCTCAGTTCCGGCAAGTATAATATGAGATATTTTGTGGTGGGAAGTTAATAAAAGCTCAGTGTTTACTATGATTAAAACAAAAACAGCCTCATAAAGAGACTGTTTTTATTACTACCACAGCGGACTACCATTCATAAGCTACAGTGAAAAATAGCGCCCGACGATGCTGATGCTCGTGGAGCTGCCTGACACAATAGATATGGCGATAGCGCCGTGATTGACCTTCAAGCCAGCGATTTCTTCGGCGCTGATTTTGCCGCAGCATACGCCAACGGCCCACCTCATTCTTACTCCGTCTCATGAAACAATTCTTCCAAAGCTGAGAACTGGGCTATTATAAACCTTTCATCTTGTGAGCCAAGCCGCTGCACGGCGAAATCGTGGGTTTAGTCCAAATAGCTTATTTAGCTCAGCGTGGGAAGATTAAAAAAATCCCGTTAAATATTTAATTACCCGTTGCAAGTCCTTTAGCTTAAAAGATTTTATCCAGTAATATATCTGATTAAAGGTTTCGCCTTTGCAATACTGTGCGTACACTCTTTAGTGACCGTTTGTGAACAGGACTTCCGCCCTTATGACAACATTTTATACCGTAATCAGTTGGCTCTCGGTTTTTGGCTATTGGTTGCTTATTGCCGGGGTAACATTGCGTATTCTGATGAAACGCAGAGCCGTTCCTTCGGCTATGGCATGGCTGCTGGTTATTTATATTCTGCCGTTAGTTGGGATAATTGCGTATCTCTCATTTGGTGAACTTCATCTCGGCAAGCGCCGTGCTGAGCGAGCAAAAGCGATGTGGCCATCCACTGCTCGCTGGTTAAGTGAACTGAAAGACTGCCAACACATTTTTGCCACTTCAAATAGCGAAGTCGCTACCCCATTATTCCAATTATGTGAACGCCGCCAAGGCATCAGCGGCGTTAAAGGTAATCAATTACAGTTATTGACCACCACCGATGACACATTAAAAGCACTGGTACGTGACATTGAACTGGCCCGTCACAATATCGAGATGGTGTTCTATATCTGGCAGCCTGGTGGCTTGGTTGATCAAGTTGCCGAATCGTTAATGGCGGCAGCGCGCCGAGGTGTTCATTGCCGATTGATGCTGGACTCCGCCGGTAGCCAACAATTCTTTCGCACCCCCTATCCGGCGATGATGCGCAATGCTGGGATTGAGGTGGTCGAAGCACTCAAAGTCAATGTGTTCCGGGTCTTTCTGCGCCGAATGGATTTGCGTCAACACCGTAAAATTGTGTTGATTGATAATTATGTTGCTTACACCGGTAGCATGAATATGGTTGATCCTCGGTTTTTCAAGCAAGATGCCGGCGTAGGTCAATGGATCGATATGATGGCACGGATGGAAGGCCCGGTGGCCACCACCATAGGTATCGTATATGCCTGCGACTGGGAGATTGAAACCGGCAAACGTATTCTACCCCCGCCGCCTGATACTAATATCATGCCGTTTGAAGAAGAGAGCGGTCATACCATTCAGGTTATTGCCTCTGGCCCTGGATTCCCTGAGGAAATGATTCATCAGGCATTATTAATGGCGGTGTATGCAGCCCGTGAGCAGTTAATCATGACGACGCCATATTTCGTACCTAGCGATGACCTGCTGCATGCCATCTGTACCGCAGCACAACGTGGTGTTGATGTCAGCATTATTGTTCCTCGAGACAACGACTCGATGATGGTCCGTTGGGCTAGCCGGGCATTCTTCTCAGAATTGTTGGAAGCGGGCGTTAAAGTTTATCAGTTTGAAGGTGGCCTATTGCACAGCAAAAGTGTGCTGGTCGACGGTCAACTAAGTTTGGTTGGTACGGTCAATCTGGATATGCGCAGCTTATGGTTGAACTTTGAAATCACGCTGGTCATTGATGATGATGGTTTTGGTGCAGATTTGGCGCAAGTTCAGGACGACTACATTGCCCGCTCGGTACTGTTAGATGGTGAATTGTGGAATAAACGCCCTCTCTGGCATCGCGTTACTGAACGATTATTCTACTTTTTCAGCCCGTTACTGTAATAACTGAGGCGGCTGGTGGTATGCCTATTGTAGATTCTCTGAGTTATTGACTTCAGATAGCATAATAATTGTAAAAGCGGCATATAGAATGTTTTAATGAGCGCAATCTGCAAATAACAAATGGGAATCGGCAAATGGACCAGAATAGACAAGAGCCAAGCTTAATGGATCTCAATAACCGCCTGACTGAAGATGAAACACTGGAACAGGCTTACGATATCTTTCTGGAGCTGGCGGGGGACAATCTCGATCCGGCAGATATTTTATTGTTTAACCTTCAGTTTGAAGAGCGTGGCGGTGCGGAGTTATTTGATCCAGCCGAAGATTGGCAAGAACATGTCGATTTTGATTTAAACCCTGATTTTTTCGCCGAAGTTGTTATCGGCCTTGCTGATAGTGATGGTGAAGAGATTAATGATGTATTTGCGCGAGTTCTTCTGTGCCGCGAAAAAGACCATAAACTTTGCCATATTTTGTGGAAAGAGTGATCGTTACACGTCCCTTCCCCCATGGCTGCTAATACCGTAATCATAACAACCCCCGTCATTTCTCTGACGAGGGTTTTGCTTTTGGACAATCACTATCAGAATGTTATAGCGGATCGACTTTCAGACAAGATACCGCGTGGCGGAAGCTACCCTCTAACAGTGGGCGGGTTTTCGCACACTCCGGCCCGGCAATCGGACAACGAGTGCGAAATACACAGCCTGATGGCGGATTAATCGGTGAAGGCAGTTCCCCCTCCAGTAGCTGAATCACTTTCGCCCTTTCTTTGTCAGGATCAGGGATAGGTACCGCCGACATGAGCGCCTTGGTATAGGGATGCTGTGGATTATGATAAACCTCATCGTAGGTCCCCAGCTCCACTGCGTGGCCTAAATACATCACCAGAACCCGATCAGAAATATGCTTCACCACCGCTAAATCATGGGCGATGAATATTAGTGACAAGCCCATTTCGCGCTGTAATTGCTGTAACAGGTTCACCACTTGCGCCTGAATTGACACATCAAGCGCGGAGACCGGTTCATCACAGATAACCAGCTTCGGTTCAAGAATCAATGCACGAGCAATACCAATACGTTGACACTGCCCCCCCGAAAATTCATGGGGATATCGGTTGATCAAGTTAGGCAACAAGCCGACCTTAAGCATCATTGCTTTAACTTTATCTTTAATTTCTTGACGCGACATTTTGGGATGATAAGTTCGCAGCGGCTCAGCGATGATTTCACCGATGGTCATACGCGGGTTTAGTGAAGCCAGTGGATCCTGGAATATCATCTGAATATCACTACGGGTCGCGCGCCATTGTGCATTACTCAGGCTAAGCAAATCTTTACCTAACCATGAAACACTGCCACTGGTCGCTTTCACCAAACCAATAATGGCACGGGCGAATGTTGATTTGCCACAGCCAGATTCGCCAACCACACCTAAGGTTTCGCCTTCATACAAGCGCAATGTTACACCATCAACAGCTTTTAGTGTTTTTGATGGCTGCCAGAACCATTGTTTGCCATCCTGAATATCAAAATGGACTTTTAGATCAGCCACTTCTAGCAATACTTTCTTCTCAGTCATGGCATTCATACTAGTTCCCCTACTGGCTTATAACAGGCACGTAAACGGCCATCACCAAAATGCTCCAATGGCGGGGCCACGCCACAGCGATCCATGGCATATTGGCAACGCGGTTGGAATGGGCAACCTTTCGGCAAGCGCAATAAATTCGGCGGATTACCCGGTATCGTCATAAGAGATTCGCCTTCAGCATCAAGACGAGGAACCGCATTCAGTAGACCAATAGAATAAGGGTGACTTGGGTGATAAAACACATCGCGGGCCTGACCATACTCCATCGTTCGACCTGCATACATCACCAGAACTTTATTGCAGATTCCGGCAACGACGCCAAGGTCATGGGTGATCATGATAATCGCGGTATTGAATTCATGCTTTAGCTCATTCAGCAACGTCATGATTTGTGCTTGAACGGTGACATCAAGTGCCGTTGTTGGCTCATCGGCAATCAATAATTTAGGGCGGCACAACAGCGCCATTGCAATCATTACCCGCTGACGCATACCACCAGAGAACTCATGGGGATACATGCGCATGCGCTTACGTGCTTCTGGCATTTTTACCGCATCAAGCATACGAATTGACTCTTCAAATGCTTCGCTTTTACTCATCTTTTTATGCAGTTGCAGCACTTCCATTAGCTGCTCACCAACACGCATATAAGGATTCAACGAGGTCATTGGGTCTTGGAATATCATCGAGATTTCCTCAGCCCGCAAACGGTTTAACTGTTTTTCCGGCAGATTTAAGATTTCGCGGCCATTAAACTTTGCAGACCCCCCTATCCGGCCATTACTGGCCAGCAACCCCATCAAAGCAAAAGCTGTTTGCGATTTCCCTGAGCCAGACTCACCTACAATGCCTAATGTTTCACCCGCACGCAGATCAAAATTAAGGGCGTTAACTGCCGTTACATCACCATCTGGCGTACCAAAAGTCACGGTTAAATCTTTTACATCCAGCAGGATATTTTGTTCCAACTGTCTATTTTGTTCCAACAATGCCGATTGCTGAACAGCAGACCGATTATCAATAGTCGTCATAGTGCTACTCCTCAGCGATCTTTCGGATCGAGGGCATCACGCAAGCCATCGCCGATAAAGTTGAAACAGAACAAGGTCACTACCAGAAAACCGGCAGGGAACATCAGCAACCATGGCGACACTTCCATGGAGTTGGCGCCATCACTTAGCAATGCGCCCCAACTACTCAAGGGTTCTTGGGTGCCTAAGCCGAGGAAACTCAGGAAAGATTCAAACAAAATCATACTGGGAACCAGTAAAGAAGCGTACACCACCACCACACCCAACACGTTCGGAACGATATGACGCAATACGATATTACGTGTGGAAACACCGCCCACCAATGCGGCCTCAATAAACTCTTTCCGTTTCAAACTTAATGTTTGTCCACGAACAATACGCGCCATATCCAGCCAGGACACCATACCGATCGCCACAAATATCAATAGAATATTCTGGCCAAAGAAGGTCACTAACAGAATAACGAAGAACATGAAGGGGAATGAGTTAAGAATCTCCAACAGGCGCATCATCAGTGAATCGACTTTCCCGCCGAGATAGCCCGATAAAGAGCCATACAAGGTGCCGACAACCACAGCAACCAACGCCGCAGCCACCCCCACCATCAATGAGATCCGACCACCAATAGCAACACGAACCAACAGATCCCGACCAGAAGAGTCAGTACCGAAGTAGTGCCCAGACTCAATATTCGGGGCGGCTGACATCATGCCCCAGTCCGTGTCTGAATAAGTAAACTGCGCTAACATCGGCGCCAAAATAACAAATAGGGTAATTAACATTAGGATCACCAAACTGGTGATCGCCGCGCGGTTATGAACAAAACGACGGCGGGCATCCTGCCAAAGGCTGCGCCCTTCAACTTCCAGTTTTTCACTGAAAACTTCCAGAGCTTCGCTATTTTTATTGCTCAACATAATTGGCGTGCTCCAGTGCTAGTAACGGATTTTAGGATCGATAACGGCATACAGCACGTCAACAATCGCATTGAATAAAATAGTCAAAGCGCCGACTAAAATGGTCAAACTCAGCACCAAAGAGTAATCGCGGTTTAACGCTCCGTTGACAAACAACTGACCAATGCCCGGCAAACCAAAGATGGTCTCAATAACCATCGAACCGGTGATAATCCCTACAAACGCAGGTCCCATATAGGATAAAACAGGCAACAACGCCGGTTTTAATGCATGGCGTAATACGATGGTCCGCAGTGGTAATCCCTTCGCTCGCGCCGTACGGATAAAGTTAGAGTGAAGAACCTCAATCATTGAGCCACGGGTAATACGTGCAATGCTGGCGATATAAGCCAACGACAGCGCGACCATCGGCAAAATGATAAACTTCGGCGCTCCGCCATTCCAACCACCACCCGGTAACCATTTCAATATAATGGCAAAAACCAACACTAATAAGGGGGCGACCACAAAACTCGGGATGACCACCCCAGTCATGGCAAAGCCCATTACCGTATAATCCCATTTGGTATTTTGATTCAGTGCCGCAATGACCCCAGCACTAACTCCTAATACTACTGCGAGTAAAAATGCTGCAAAACCAAGCTTCGCAGAGACGGGAAACGATGCAGACACCAGATCGTTCACAGTGTAATCTTTATATTTAAACGAAGGCCCAAGATCGCCATGCGCAAGTTGACCCAAGTAGTTGAAATACTGTTTATAAACCGGGTCGTTGAGGTGATATTTTGCCTCAATATTGGCCATAACTTCAGGAGGAAGATTACGCTCGCCAGTAAACGGACTTCCTGGGGCGAGACGCATCATAAAAAATGAAATGGTTATCAAAATAAAAAGTGTCGGAATCGCTTCCAGACAGCGGCGTAGAATAAATTTTAACATTGCCTGTACCTTTAGCCTCTTACTGCGACTTTATATTATCAACGCAATAAGGGCAGCACGCTAATTCAGCTGCTGCCCTTAATATATTAGTGCTTGATAATATAAAGATCTTTTACGTGCATATTATCCAGTGGGTCTTTACCGGTATATCCACCGACATAAGGTTTCACTAAGCGGGCATTCACATAGTAGAACAACGGCACAATAGCAGAATCTTTATCCAGCAATACCTCAGCTTGTTGATACAAACCGGCACGCTCTTTTTCAGATTTTACTTTCAGCGTATCTTGGATCAACTTATCAAAGGCTGGGCTCTTATAATGCACCGTGTTATTGCTGCTGTCAGATAGCATCATGTTCAGGAATGACGACGGTTCGTTATAGTCAGCACACCAGCCAGCACGCGCTACATCGAAAGTGCCTTGATGGCGGGTATCAAGGAAGGTTTTCCATTCCTGATTTTCCAGCTTAACGTCAACACCCAGATTTTTCTTCCAAATAGATGCTGCCGCAATAGCCAATTTTTTGTGTAGATCAGATGTGTTATACAACAGGTTAAATTTCAGTGGTTTATCTTGTGTGTAGCCAGCGTCAGCCAGCAACTTCTTAGCCACTTCATTACGTTTTTCCTGGGTCCAGCCAAACCATTCTGGTGGGGTCAATTCTGCACCGCTGGTGTACGGAGGCGTAAAGCCATAGGCAGGTAAATCACCTTGGTTTTTCACTTTGTTCACGATGATATCGCGATCCATACCCAGTTTCAGTGCTTCACGAACACGTGCATCGGTGAATGGCGCTTTTTGGTTATTGATTTCGTAATAATAGGTGCACAGATACGGGTCAACATGAACTTCTTGTGGGATCTCTTTTTTAAGTTTCTGGAATAATTCAATCGGCATGTTGTTATAGGTCATGTCGATCTCGCCGCTGCGGTAGCGGTTAACATCAGTCACTTCAGAAGAGATTGGCAGGTAAGTAACCTGATTGATAACTGTTTTCGCATTATCCCAATAGGTTGGGCTGCGTTCTAACACAATACGTTCGTTAACGGTCCAATCTTTTAACTTATAGGCACCATTACCGACAAAATTCTGTGGCTGAGTCCACTTCTCACCAAACTTCTCAACCACAGTTTTATTAACTGGAGACATGGATGGATGAGCTAACAGTTTATCTAAATAAGGAACAGGTTCGGTCAACGTGACTTCCAAAGTATGGTCATCTAACGCTTTTACACCCAAGGTATCAGGTGATTTTTTGCCGGTAATAATATCGTCGATATTCGCGATATGGGCATATTGTACATAACTCGCATACGGAGAAACTGTTTTAGGGTCCGCCAGACGTTGCCAGCTATAAACGAAATCATGTGCTGTTACAGGGTCACCATTTGACCATTTAGCATCTTTACGCAGATGGAAAGTCCAAACTTTAAAGTCTTTGTTATCCCAACTTTCAGCGACACCAGGCAGAATCTTGCCGTTTGGATCGTTAATAACCAACCCTTCCAATAAATCGCGCGAAATATTGGATTCAGGCACACCTTCAATTTTATGCGGATCCAGTGACTGAGGTTCGGAACCATTATTGCGAACTAAAACCTGTTTCTCGGCCAGTTGTACACCTGCCGGCACATTGGCGGCAAAGGCAGTTCCCACAGCCATCATACCCATAGCAGCAGCGATACCTGCGGCCAGGAAAGTTTTCTTTGTGATGTTGGTCATGCTGATATCTACTCCAGATTTTATTATTGCGTCGCTCAGAGACTGAGCAAGCTTCACCTTTAAAAGGTATCTTTAAATCACATTGCGCGGGGAACGAACCCGGCCATGTAATGCCCTATATGTATTAGCATCAGACTAAAATCGGTACTGTGCTATACATCCCTATTACCTTGTCTGTCTCTTATTTGCTGTCATGCCACCGCGATTTTCGCTTGTGAACAATTGACATATAAGTCTGTTTTGCTGCGATAAACTTTTATAACTTAATATTTACTGCAACTTACGCATATAAAGATTTTTTAAATCCACTAAATCTTGTGGGTCTTTACCGGTAAATCCGCCGACAGTTGGCCGAATAAGTCGAACACTGACTCGATAATAGACCGGCACCATTGCAGAATCTTTATCCAATAAGTTCTCTGCCTGTTGATATAAAGCAGCGCGCGCCTCGACACTCGAAGTCGTCAGCGTTTTAGCTAACAGCGCATCGAATGCTGGATTTTTATAGAAGAAAGTATTATTGCTGCTATCCGATAGCAGCATATTCAGAAAAGCGGTCGGCTCATTGTAGTCACCACACCATGTTGCTCTGGCAACATCAAATTGCCCTTGATGGCGGCTTTCTAGAGAGGTTTTCCATTCTTGATTCTGCAAGGTAACGGTAGCACCCAAGTTTTTCTGCCACATAGAGGCAGCGGCAATCGCCTGCTGCTTATTTTGATCTGAGGTGTTATAAAGCAACGTAAACTTTAATGGATTTTGGGCATTGAAACCGGCCTCGGCAAGCACTCTTTTCGCCTCTGCATTGCGTTGTTCTTGAGTCCAGTTGGCCCATTCTGGCAATGCGAAATTACCCCCTGCGGTAAATGTCGGGGTAAAGCCATAGGCAGGGATCTGCCCTTGCCCCATAATTTTAGTCGCAATAATGTCGCGATCCAGCGTTAATTTAATTGCCGTTCTCACTCTGACGTCAGTGAATGGTGCTTTTTTATTATTAATTTCGTAATAGAAAGTACAGAGGTATGGGCTGATATGAACCTGCGATGGCAGATCCTTTTTCATTTTGGCAAATAAATTCGGGGGAATGGCACTGTTAGTCATATCGATTTCGCCGCTGCGATAGCGATTAATATCACTGACTTCTGACGTTATCGGTAAAAAAGTCGCCTTATTGATGACCGTTTCGTTGTTATTCCAGTAAGTCGGGCTACGCTCCAGCACAATCCGCTCATTAACCACCCATTCTTTTAACTGAAAAGCGCCATTACCGATAAAATTTTGTGGTAGAGTCCATTTATCACCATACTTTTCAACAGCCTCACGCTTAACCGGCTTCATCGAGGTGTGAGATAACATGCTGATAAAATAAGGAACCGGTTCCGTTAGCGTCACTTGCAAGGTTTTGCTATCTAATGCCTTAACACCTAATTCATCCGGTTTTTTGGTCCCTTTCAATACCTCGTCAACATTCTCAATTTGGGCATACTGCAAATAACTGGCATAAGGTGAACCCACTTTAGGGCTAGCCAAACGCTGCCAACTATAGACAAAATCCTGAGCAGTGACCGGAGTTCCATCACTCCACACGGCGTTATCTCGCAAATGGAAGGTCCAGACTTTATAACCGTCATTATCCCAGCGTATGGCAACTGCCGGAATTATATGCCCATTAGCATCATTGCTCACCAGACCTTCTAATAAATTCAGAATAATATTGGTTTCAGGAATGCCTTCAACCTTATGCGGGTCTAATGAGGCAACCTCGGAACCATTATTAATGGTAATACTCTGATCTATCACTAATGCCACACTGGCCGGAACTGCCGCCGCCATTGATACAGCCGAAAATGACAAACCCAGAATAGCGCCAATTATTGCCAGTGGTGGTTGCTTAAACTTTATTTGCATTTCAAACCGCCCTTTTACGAGATTTCGTGATGTTTTTCTCAAGGTTTACGTCAATCTGCTGCCCACAACGACTAGCAATAACTATTCCAAAAATCAAAATTCGGTTTAGTTTCATTAAAAAACAAGAAATCTCTTGTCGGGAAGTTGTCCGAAAACTAACAGAACCCGAAATCTGACGCCAATAAATTTTACAGAAATGTTAAGCAATTCTCTTTTCTACAGAGTAACTAACGATATTACCTATCTTAATTAGTCGCCTAAGAAATAATCATCTATATGATTTAGCTCAAAAAAAATCATTTAAAATTTAAATTCACAGCAAAAAAAATGTCAAAAAAGCCGTTCTAGAAACATAAAGTTAACATTAGCACTAATACCAGAATAAACACCTACTGATTACAGAGTAATCACTAATAACACCTAGATAAATTCCGCACAAGCCCTACAGAATGATGTGAGCATTTTAACAACAAATAGCGTATTTAGTTTACTCTGAGGGTCACTGAATGATTTATTAAAGATGAGTAAATAAGCCTTAAGCCAAATTATCTTTATAGAGATAGCATTATTGCAGCATTTAAGTGCAATAGATTAAATTACATACATATTCTGCACTAAAATAATGCTTAGATATTTAAATACCAGGCTGAAAAACAGCAAAGGTCACCCGTAATAATACCGGTGACCTACATACCGTGGGATATGGGGATAGATTAAAGTAATCCGGGGAAAATCGCTTTGATACCGGTGACAATAAACTCGATGCCTAATGCCATCAGCAACAACCCCATAATACGCGTTATAACGTTAATACCGGTTTGCCCTAACAGCCGAACCAGCAGCGGAGCCGCCCGGAATAGCAACCAGCAACAGAACGCAAACAAGGCCACAGCCACCGTCAAGCCTAACAAATTCTGCCAGCTGTGATAGCGGGAACTCCAAACAATTGTTGAACTGATGGCACCTGGCCCTGCCATCAGGGGCAATGCGAGTGGCACAACACCGATACTTTCACGGACCGCCGTTTCGGTTTTTTCCTGCTTGTTCTGCTTATCCTCACCGAGTTTGCCGCTGATCATCGACATCGCAATGCTGACGACCAGAATCCCACCGGCAATACGGAATGAGTCGATGGAAATACCAAAAATTTTCAGAATGGCATCCCCCAAGAACAAGGATATCCACAAGATAATCGCCACTGACAGGTTAGCTGTCAGGTTAGTTTTATCCCGCCCAGCCGCTGCCTGATAGCTGGTCATACTGATAAATACCGGCAATATACCTACCGGGTTTACCAGTGCAAATAAGCCAACAAAAAACTTGATGTAACCTGAAAGGTCCAACAATGATTGACTCACACATCACTCCGCGCAATAGCTGATAAAAACGTCACAGATAACAGGCCATTATAATTTAATGCCCCAAGACAACACACCTTATGGCCCGTGCCTGGAAAATTCGCGACAAAAATAATGTCGCAACCATGCAGAATGGCACCTGCATTATTCAAGCCTCTGACCACAGTTCTTTTCACTAAAAATCACCCTTAGGGCGCTCTTCTACAGATGTGCGCGCTAATGTAATGGAATTAGTCATAGGAATCTATGTAATAAAACAGCATTTATACAAGGTAAATTTTTACCGTTTAAAATGATAACTCTTGTTAATGTCCTGTGGTGTTAATGAAGCTTTAACGTCATGAATTATCAATTTATTCATGTTAATGATAATTACTCTCAACAAATAATTGCTGAATGGTGTCAGCTTGACGATTTTGTGATTTAAATCACGAAAAACATACCTAAGAATAGTTAAGCTCTGAGCAGTGGTAGAGAGTAAGTTCACTGAGAAACAGAGTATAAAGGTTGAAAATGATATTTTCCCCCTCATCTTATTCTTAGTGGAACAAAAGCTCTTTCAGTAAATCAGCGGTAAAAAATGGGAAAGTAAGCTATAAAACTAGCTCTATTTGACCTTACGGCATACTAGAGCCTGACTATACTAGTTGCTTCAACAGCTCATTTACTAAAAGAGTTTAACATTATCAGGAGAGCATTATGGCTGTAACGAATGTCGCTGAACTTAACGAGCTAGTAGCACGCGTCAAGAAAGCCCAGCGCGAGTATGCCAACTTTACTCAAGAGCAGGTTGATAAAATCTTCCGTGCCGCAGCTCTGGCTGCAGCGGATGCCCGTATTCCCCTGGCCAAGCTGGCGGTAGAGGAATCAGGTATGGGTATTGTTGAAGATAAAGTGATCAAGAATCACTTTGCTTCTGAATACATCTACAATGCCTACAAAGATGAAAAAACTTGTGGCATTTTAGAAGAAGATAAAACCTTCGGTACAATTACTATCGCTGAACCTATTGGTTTAATCTGCGGTATCGTGCCAACAACTAACCCGACTTCTACCGCTATCTTCAAGGCATTAATTAGCCTTAAAACGCGTAACGGTATCGTATTCTCTCCACATCCACGTGCTAAAGACGCAACCAATAAAGCTGCAGATATCGTGCTTCAAGCCGCTATTGCCGCAGGTGCGCCAGCAGATATTATTGGTTGGATTGATGCGCCAACAGTTGAGTTGTCTAACCAACTGATGCACCACCCTGACATTAACCTGATTCTGGCAACCGGTGGCCCAGGCATGGTTAAAGCAGCTTATAGCTCAGGTAAACCGGCTATCGGTGTTGGTGCAGGTAACACTCCTGTTGTGGTTGACGAAACCGCTGATATTAAACGTGTTGTTGCATCTATCTTGATGTCAAAAACCTTTGATAATGGTGTGATTTGTGCCTCTGAACAATCTATCATCGTGGTTGATTCAGCTTACGACGCAGTTCGCGAGCGCTTCTCTTCCCATGGTGGCTACCTGTTACAAGGTAAAGAGCTGAAAGCAGTTCAGGATATCATTCTGAAAAATGGTGGTTTAAACGCCGCTATCGTTGGTCAGCCAGCAACTAAAATTGCTGAAATGGCTGGCATTAAAGTTCCTAGCAACACCAAAATTCTTATCGGTGAAGTTAAGGTTGTTGACGAGTCAGAACCATTTGCTCACGAAAAACTGTCGCCTACTTTAGCGATGTATCGTGCGAAGAATTTTGAAGACGCAGTTGATAAAGCGGAAAAACTGGTAGAAATGGGGGGTATCGGCCATACATCTTGCCTGTATACCGACCAGGATAACCAACCTGCACGCGTTAAGTATTTCGGCGATAAAATGAAAACCGCCCGAATTCTAATCAACACCCCTGCCTCTCATGGTGGTATCGGTGACCTGTACAACTTCAAAGTGGCGCCATCTCTGACGCTAGGTTGTGGTTCATGGGGTGGTAACTCCATCTCTGAAAACGTTGGGCCGAAACACTTGATCAACAAGAAAACTGTGGCTAAGCGAGCAGAAAACATGTTGTGGCATAAACTACCGAAATCTATTTACTTCCGTCGTGGCTCTCTGCCTATCGCGTTGGAAGAAGTGGCAACTGACGGTGCAAAACGTGCCTTCATCGTGACTGACCGCTATCTGTTCAACAACGGTTATGCCGATCAAATCACCAGCGTGTTGAAATCTCACGGTATCGAGACTGAAGTCTTCTTCGAAGTAGAAGCGGACCCTACCCTGAGCATCGTGCGCAAAGGTGCCGAGCAGATGAACTCCTTCAAACCAGACGTGATCATTGCGCTGGGTGGTGGTTCACCGATGGATGCAGCCAAAATCATGTGGGTCATGTACGAACACCCTGAAACCCACTTCGAAGAATTGGCACTACGCTTTATGGATATCCGTAAACGTATTTACAAGTTCCCGAAAATGGGTGTGAAAGCGAAAATGATCGCGGTAACCACCACATCAGGTACCGGTTCAGAAGTGACACCATTTGCGGTAGTTACCGACGATGCAACAGGCCAGAAATACCCATTAGCTGACTACGCATTGACTCCAGACATGGCAATCGTTGATGCCAACCTGGTCATGAATATGCCTAAGTCTTTATGTGCCTTCGGTGGTCTGGACGCAGTAACTCATGCTCTGGAAGCTTATGTTTCTGTATTGGCGAATGAATATTCTGACGGCCAGGCTCTGCAAGCGCTGAAACTGCTGAAAGAATTCCTGCCAGCCAGCTACAATGAAGGTGCTAAAAACCCAGTGGCTCGTGAGCGTGTACATAATGCCGCAACCATCGCGGGTATCGCTTTTGCTAACGCCTTCTTGGGTGTCTGCCACTCAATGGCCCATAAACTGGGTTCTGAGTTCCATATCCCGCATGGCTTAGCCAACGCCATGTTGATTTCTAACGTTATTCGCTATAACGCGAATGACAACCCAACTAAGCAGACTGCTTTCAGCCAATATGACCGCCCACAAGCGCGCCGTCGTTATGCTGAAGTTGCAGATCATCTGGGTCTGAGTGCTCCGGGCGACCGTACTGCACAGAAAATTCAGAAACTGCTGACTTGGTTAGATGAAATCAAAGCAGAGTTGGGTATCCCAGCATCAATTCGTGAAGCTGGCGTTCAAGAAGCTGATTTCTTAGCTAAAGTAGACAAACTGTCTGAAGATGCATTTGATGACCAGTGTACCGGTGCTAACCCACGTTACCCACTGATCTCTGAGTTGAAACAGATTTTGATGGATACTTATTACGGCCGCGAATTTAGCGAAGAACTTGACCGTGAAGAAGTTGCTGTTACAGCAGCTCCTGCACCAAAAACTGAAAAGAAAGCCAAGAAATAATAGTAATCTTAATGTGTAACCCCCATTTATAGCTGGGGGTTACACAACAGAAGATATAGCCCCCAATTGCCATTGCTGTTGGGGGTTTCTTTTTATAAGCACACTTAAAAACATTTGGTATATAACCGCTCAAATCGCCATAGTCCGTTCCTACGGACCACGCATCTAATCCCCGGACTAATCTCAATACGGCTTGCCACATCGCCACCAACCCCTGCTATACCCAAGCTAATGCGTTATAACGTCATCCCCCGAATCGGCTATTGATTAAGGAGACATTAGGATCAACATCGTGTCTTTTATTAATTTTGTAAGATTGTAGAAAATGTGGCGATAAAGCCAAAATAATGACCCAGTCCAGGATATAACGTTAAACCAAGGCTTTTCATCCCGCATAAATACGAGGGATAAAGCTGTATGGCTTAATATGGCGTAAACTCAGCAAAAGGTTGGTTACCCCACAGCTTCAATAAGAAATCCCGTGAGGCATCCTTGGTGGACAATGAGTATCTAGGAAGGATTTTGGAGAGAAGCCGCTTTAATCGCCTCTTTATAATGGCGGCGACAAACAGAAACGTAGCTTTCGTTACCACCAATAACGACTTGTTCGCCGTCATGCACAGCTCTGCCTTGTTCGTCTAACCGCAGCACCATGTTTGCTTTGCGGCCACAATGACAAATTGTTTTCAGTTCAACCAATTTGTCAGCCCACGACAACAAATATTTGCTACCGGGAAATAGTTCGCCGAGAAAATCGGTACGCAAACCGTAACACAATACCGGGATATGCAGTTCATCCACCACCTGACACAATCGCTGAACTTGCTCTTTGGTCAAAAATTGGCATTCATCTAGCAAGATACAATGAACAGGCTTTTCCTGATGCTCAGTGGCAATAATGGATAATAGTGAAGTTCCACTATTATAAAGCAGCGCCTGTGAGGACAGGCCAATACGCGAACTGACAGTCCCGACACCAAAGCGATTATCTATCTCTGCTGTAAACACCAAGGTACGCATGCCCCGCTCTTGGTAGTTATAAGAAGACTGCAACAGCGCGGTGGATTTCCCTGCATTCATCGCAGAGTAATAAAAATAAAGTTGAGCCATGGGCCCGTAACTCCAGTGGTATAATAAATGGTCACAATGACAACGAGTATCAAGTTTATCATAAATTCAGACTTAACGAGGAGCAGACTACTTCTCTATATTACTGTTTTCTATATTAAGTAATGGTAGCGTTAATGTAGCTGCCGACACTTTCATTTGAAGCACCTTGCTATTATTAGGTACATTACATGACCAATCTCACAATATTGATACAGCGAACGTATGCTGCTTGAACATTAACCAGATTAGGTGAGTGGGATAGCAATAGGGTCGGATAGGATGTACCGCGATTGGTTCATTAATGATACAAGTAATGTATTACCATGGTTAATTGGTAAAATAGTGATAACAAATATTGTCAGAACCTGACAAAACCAATACAGCATGCTTTTCCCTTACTCAATCTTTCATCGTAGCTATATCAATATCGCACTTTTTGCATGATCAGTTATTGCACACGCTAGCACGATAAGTCGTCTATTTTTGCTTTATTGATATAAAGCAAACTTATAACTTAGTGAGAAAATCATGTTTTCGCGTAGGGTCATTAGCGAGCAAAATGAACTTTTACGTTAAAAACACTACGGAGAATAACAAACCGCCATCGCTTATTAGTAGCAAGCAGCAACTTTTCGCTAATAAAATACGTAAATTCGAGGATGCTAATCAAATTGTCTATTGCAGAAATTAAAATAGCACTCTATTATTATCCAGACGCCCCCCCACCAATTATAATTTGAGACCAGGACAATGAGCGAAGCGTTAAAGATTCTTAACAACATCCGTACTCTGCGTGCACAAGCGCGTGAATGCACTCTTGAAACTTTAGAAGAAATGCTGGAGAAGCTTGAAGTGGTCGTTAACGAACGCCGCGAAGAAGATTCTCAAGTACAAGCTGAAATTGAAGAACGCACACGTAAATTGAGCCAATACCGTGAAATGCTTATTGCAGACGGTATTGATCCAAATGAACTGCTGCAAACTATGAGTGCAACTAAAGCTACAACTAAAGCTAAGCGTGCTGCACGCCCAGCTAAATATAAGTATGTAGACGAGAATGGCGAAACTAAAACCTGGACAGGCCAAGGCCGTACTCCAGCAGTGATTAAGAAAGCCATTGAAGACGAAGGTAAATCACTGGATGATTTCCTGCTGTAATAGTATTAGTTAATTTACTATTATGATAAAAGTACCCTCCTATTATACGGGGGGTATTTTTTTACCTCCCTCTTGCCCTGCAATCATAGTTGAAATCCTTATCAATACGGCTGTTGAATTAACATACAATTGCCAAGGAGCACCTAACCTAAACATATCGCATTCGATAAATACCCCTTAGTTATCACTGTGCTTGTAAATCTATAAGAATGCTCTGCTAATTTATAACAATACAATAATCGATATAACTGACTAAATTTCCCATAATATTGTGATATATGAGAATCTTGGAGTGAAAGAGTTGTGTCACCCCCGCCCTACGGCATGAAGATTGAGCACAAAACAGAAACTAATTAAGTTTTGTACCCAACACATAAAATCATCTTTAGAACTTATTACGCTCGATTAATCGATGTACCCCGACCAATCCCATAATAGGTAAAACCTCGGCTATTTAACCGTTCTGGATCGTACAAATTACGCCCATCAAAGATAACCGGCTGTTTTAATCGGAGCTTGATCATATCAAAATCAGGTGCTCTAAAATTCTGCCACTCAGTACAAATAATCAGAGCATCCGCCCCTTGTAGCGCTGATTCTTTTGTCCCCATTAACTTTAGGTCATCCCTTGCACCATAAATACGCTGAGCTTCATCCATTGCCTCTGGATCATAAGCTTGAATAATAGCGCCAGCACGCCATAAAGCCTCCATCAAAATCCGACTGGGGGCCTCTCGCATATCATCTGTATTGGGTTTGAATGCTAATCCCCAGAGTGCAAATGTTTTCCCTGCAAGCTGCGAATCAAAATGGTATTGAATAAATTCAGTTAACTTACACTTTTGTTCGTTATTGATTCTCTCCACTGCACGCAACAGTTGCGGCTGATAGCCACAATTTTCTGCGGTACGAATTAATGCTTGGATATCTTTTGGAAAACAGGAACCGCCATAGCCACAACCAGAATAAATAAAATGGTAGCCAATGCGAGAATCTGAGCCAATACCTTGGCGTACTTTTTCGATATCGGCACCGAGCCGCTCTGCGATATTAGCAATTTCATTCATGAAACTGATTTTGGTTGCCAACATACCGTTTGCTGCATATTTGGTCAGTTCTGCACTGCGGACATCCATAATTAACATGCGGTCATGATTTCTGTTGAATGGCTCGTATAGTTCGCTAATTAAATCAATCACACCATTATCATCAGTATCAATTCCGATAACGATACGCTCAGGCCGCTTACAGTCAGCAACAGCAGCGCCTTCTTTTAAGAATTCAGGGTTCGATACCACATTGAAAGCTATATCTTGTCCACGTTGCTGTAAAATCGCTTTAATCCTTTGCTGCACTTGATCCGCGGTACCCACTGGCACAGTTGATTTATCGATAATAACTTTAGGCGCATCCATATATTTCGCAATAGTGCTGGCAACGTCTAACACATATTTAAGGTCAGCCGCACCATCCTCATCAGGAGGAGTACCAACCGCAATAAACTGAATCGTGCTATGAGCAACACCGGCTTCGGCATCTGTTGAAAATCGAAGCCGGCCCTCGTCGTAGTTTTCTTTTACCAATGGCGCTAATCCTGGTTCAAAAATAGCGACACGGCCTTTTTGTAGGTCGGAAACTTTGTTTGCGTCGATATCGATACACAGGACATCATGACCAACTTCGGCAAGTACTGCTGCCTGAACCAGTCCTACATAACCGATACCAAAAACCGTCACTTTCATGCAATCAATCCTCAAGTTGGAATTCGATAAGAGACACACCGCCGACCATTATCAAGACCTAACCTTAATTTAGCCTGAGGTAGCCAACCTTATTGCCAGCGAATAATAAAAGTTAACTGAAAATTTTCAGCCACAAGTAAGGAGGAAAGTATATCAACCGATATTTCTTACATCTCGGGCATACTCATTGATTGAAACAAATGAGGTTTATTTCGTAGATTCGTTATAGAACCATTGAGACTTGGAGGGTCATAGCAGTGAATAAGTGAGCAAGATACATAAATTACGTGAACTATTTATTGAGTAATACTTTCAAAATATAAACTATTCATCGGCTGAAAGCATCAACCTCAATCGACTCCCTCCTCCCCATACCTGGCATTGCCATGCTTCACAACGCTGACTAATTTGATTTAAATGTGCTGTTTTTAACGTACCTAAAGGCACACCATTACTAAGTTGAATCTGATTTTTACCCGCACTAACATTCGCGTGAAGACCAGCCGAAACCAGAATTAAATTTTTATATTCCACATGATAATAACCAACGAGCAAAGGAAACTGCCCATCCAAATGAGTACGTCTTAGTAACTGGTTAACTTGTTTAAGTAACGTTGACATCTGCGGTAAACGCTGTTGTTGATGTGCCAAATGCTCTTGAAGAATCCCGTTAAATAACACGCGTAATAATAGTGCGGCTAAAATTCCGTTATCCCCGGCGCGGGTGACATCCAGACAATAAAATGCCAGGTCCTTATCTGATAATGCAGCGATATCAAGGACTAATCCCGGTTTCTCGACCATCGTTAACTGCCGGTAATTTACCCGACAGTGTGCAATGGTTTGCTGTGCCGGTGGTTGCAATTGCTTAAGTAACTGCGCTGCATCATGAGGATTCTTACGTAATGCATCCCAATCCTGAATAAGTTCTGTCTCTTCAATTGCATGAGAGGTAAACAGTATGGGATAAAGGCATGCCAGCACCGCTTCACGTAACCGATTTAAATCCACGATCGGTTTCAACAGTACGTCTTTCACGCCCATACGCATGACTTTAGCAATGTCAGTCATCTTATCAGTAGCCGATATAACTAAAATAGGGATCTTTACTCCTTGCATGAGTAAACGCTCAACAAACTCGATCCCTCCCATCTTAGGCATAGCGAGATCGCAGAGTATCAGGTCAGGTGATTGGACCTTAATCTGCTCTAACGCCTCCAGGCCATTTTCTGCCTGCTGGACTGCCGCACCGAGTGCCCTTAGAAACTCAGTGATTACAGTACGGAAGACCGTTTCGTCCTCGACGACTAAAATATTTTTACCTGCTAATGGTTTTTCCATGTACTGCTTCTCTTGCTAACCTTAAACGTAATAGTGGCCCAAAATGGCTGTTTGTGCTTGTCTGAAATTGTTACGTACTGCTTTACTCACACACATTTGTTACTCATCAGCCCCTTACCAAAGGACGTAACTGCTCTATATTTTTCTCCACAGCCAATTGTCCAGCGGCAATGGCTTCATCCGCCCGATGGAAATCCAGCATTGATATTTGTGGGCAGTAGGGCTGGATCAACACATCGGGAGGATCTCCTGCCATACGGTTACGTTTTAATCTGTTCTCCAATACCTGTATTGAGGTAGACATTATCTCCATGGCGCTGGGAACGGCCATCGTTGGATTACCTGACATATTGGTTATTCGTGCTTTTAAGCGCAAATGCCAACTTGCTGGCATCTCCGGGGGTTTACCTTCAGGAGATGATTGTGAGGAAAACAGATCTTGCCGAATCAGATGTGCATCATGTTGCAAATCAACGGCAATCACAATGTCAGCGCCCATTGCTCTTGCCAAAGAAATAGGAACAGGATTGACTACTGCACCATCAACCAACCAATAGCTACCGAAGCGGACAGGAGAAAGCAATCCAGGCATGCTGCATGAAGCCCTAATTGCCTGTTTAATATCCCCCTCAGTAAGCCATAACTCACGGCCCGTCGTTAAGTTGGTTACAACAGACCCAAAGGGCAATTTACATTCAGTAATGTCCTGCACTTCAATTATTTGGTTTACAGCATTAAAAACCCGCTCACCCCGCAGTAATCCGCCACGACGCCAGGAGAAATCCATCAATCGAATAACATCCCAATATTTAAACGAACGAACCCAGCGTTCCATCACATTCAGGTGATCACTGGCATACGCTGCACCAACCAAGGCACCAACCGAACAACCGGCAACAACATCAACTTTGACGCCCATTCTTCCTAGCGCGTTAATGACCCCGATATGTGCCCATCCCTTCGCGGCACCCGCGCCAAGTGCCAGTCCAATCTTAATTTTTCTCATTTTTATTTCGTCCATTTTCGATCAATTTGGCACTTTACCGCTCAACTAAATAAATCAGACTCTGATTTTGTTATCGACACTGCCGCTTGGCTCTTAACGCTAGCACGCAACAACTTAGCGCTCACTCAGAGGAAAAATCCATATTTACTCGCCAGTGCTATAACCCTACTGATTGAACTATAGTTAACATTTATCCTTCTGGTAAATTGATACAAATAGTTTACATTTCATTACTAAGATATAGGCTGTAAGTGGAAGGATATACTGTGAATATTGAAATATGCCAAACCGATCTATTTAATCCAGATCTTATTGCATTAATTGCTCAATTAGATGCGTATCAAGAAGCACTCTATCCGGCTGAAAGTAATCATACAGAGTCGATTGAGAGTATGGCTCAGAAAAAAACATTCGTTTATATTGCAACACGACAAGGTCGCGCTGTGGGATGCGCCATTCTTTTCCAACCCGAAAGTACATATCCTGAGATTAAGCGCGTTTTTGTCATCCCTGACTGCCGAGGTAATGGCATTGCGTCAATGCTAGTTACAGCACTGCTCGAAAAATCTATCTCTTTGAATTTAAAATATGTTTATTTGGAGACAGGGATTCATCAACCTGAAGCGGTAAAACTGTACCAGCGATTAGGCTTTGAATTTACGTCTGAATTTGGTTGTTATCAATACGACCCACTTAGTTTCTATATGGTAAAAACAGTGGCTAGTTGTCACTAAGTAAAAGATAAAACAGAGAGGTAGCACTCAGTTCATTCAGTAACCGTTGCTATTTTTGACTTTATTGCTTTGACACTCGACATAACACAGCAAAATAGCCACTATAGTAGTGGCTATTCAGAGTAAATATTCGGAGTTAAGACAAATTAAAATATTTAATATTATCTAGTAATATAAGATTCAATAAATAGATAATCGCGTTACATGCTGTCATTTCACCGTTAGCTCTCGTGGGCTATAGTGTTATTAACTATAACTCGACCTTTCTCAGAATATTATGAATTCTTACGGATTATTTAGGAAATAATTAACCGTTAATAGTACCAAATGAGACACTCATTTTTTCGAACATAGCGATAACTTTATTGATCAGTTTCATGGGTTGCTCCTGTAAATATCATTATTTTTATGTGATACACATCACAGTTATTAAGTTACTCCATAATGAAACGCCGGTCAACTATTTTTGTGAGCAACATCACAAAACTTAAGTTCACCCCATATCCCGCGCAAAATTATCAACTTTGAACCTCATCCCGTGATTAGGTAAGATAAGGCCCTATTTGCCCCTATTTGATTGCCCGCCTTCTTCTGTTGCTGACCATTCATTCGCAGATAAGATGGCATTATTGGTTTTTCGGAGAAATTTTGTCAGAACAGTGCCCATGTGGCAGCAGCTTTGAATATCAACGATGCTGTGCGCCTTATATCCTTAACACGCAAGTTGCGGCCAAACCTGTAATACTGATGCGCTCACGCTATAGCGCCTATGTAAAAAAGGATGCGGACTATCTGATTAAAACCTGGCATCCAGACTGCAAGGCACAAGAATGGCGAGATGGAATAATTCAAAGCTTCACCAATACTGTATGGCACGGATTAACAGTTATTGCAGAAACTACTGGCAGTCATGATGACGAAGCCTTTGTTGAGTTCATTGCCCGCTTTACTGATCCAAATAATATGCAGATAAGCACAATGCATGAACGTTCCCGCTTCCTTCGAATAAAAGAACACTGGTACTATATCGACGGAGTCCGGCCGTCGGTGGGTAGAAATGATATCTGTCCTTGCGGTTCAGGGAAAAAATATAAGAAATGCTGCGGGCATTAACAGTAAAATCGTTTCATTACGGACCGTAGCATCAAACATTTACATAACATCAAGTACTGTTAAGACAGGATTTACCACCTTATGCCACACCAGAATGTACAAAAGAAAGTGTTACGCACTATATGCCCTGACGCTAAAGGCTTAATCGCAAAAATTACCAATATTTGTTACAAGCACCAGTTGAATATCGTGCAGAATAATGAATTTGTTGATCATCTGACTGGCCGCTTTTTCATGCGTACAGAGCTTGAAGGTATTTTTAACGATACTACCCTGCTGGCAGACTTAGATGATGCTTTACCCGAAGGCACCAACCGCGAATTACATACCGCAGGGCGTCGCCGTATTGTCATTATGGTCACCAAAGAAGCACATTGCCTCGGCGACTTATTAATGAAGAGTGCCTATGGTGGTCTGGATGTTGAAATTGCGGCGGTGATTGGCAATCATGATGCACTACAGAATTTAGTGGAGCGCTTTGATATCCCTTTCCATCTCATCAGCCACGAAGGTTTGACTCGTGATCAACATGACCAACGTCTGATTGAGCAAATTGAACAATACCAACCAGACTACGTGGTTCTGGCCAAATATATGCGGGTGCTAACACCAGCCTTTGTTCAACACTTCCCTTACCAGATTATTAATATCCACCACTCATTCTTGCCTGCATTTATCGGTGCTCGCCCTTATCACCAGGCTTATGAGCGGGGGGTGAAAATTATTGGTGCCACGGCTCACTATGTAAACGATAGCCTGGATGAAGGCCCAATCATCATGCAAGATGTTATTCACGTCGATCATTCGTACACGGCTGAAGATATGATGCGAGCCGGGCGAGATGTGGAAAAAAACGTTCTGAGCCGTGCTCTGTATCGTGTTTTAGCACAACGTGTTTTTGTTTACGGTAACCGCACCGTTATCCTGTAAGCGCGCAATAAACAGATGTTTTTTGCCCAGATAAACATCGTCAAGAACAAAAAAGCACCGAACAACTTATTTTTTTCATTTCAAGTCTTTACAGGGGCGCTTCATTTGATATGATGCGCCCCGCTTACCAAGACAGTATTGATAAGCAGTTAGGCCAGTGGTGGGGTTCCCGAGCGGCCAAAGGGAGCAGACTGTAAATCTGCCGTCATCGACTTCGAAGGTTCGAATCCTTCCCCCACCACCATCTCCTAGAGTTATTCCAACCCAATAAAAATAATAAGAATCAAAGATACTGCCATCAGGGAAGGTAAGAACCTTCGACAAGGTTCGCGCCGAGCGTAGCGAGACAACGACGCGCAGCAGCGGCCCGAAGGGTGAGGAACGCAGTGACGAATAATCCTTCCCCCACCACCATCTCCTAGAGTTATTCCAACCCAATAAAAACAATAAAAATCAAAGATATTACCATCAGGGAAGGTAAGAACCTTCGACAAGGTTCGCGCCGAGCGTAGCGAGACAACGACGCGCAGCGGCGGCCCGAAGGGTGAGGAACGCAGTGACGAATAATCCTTCCCCCACCACCATCTCCTAGAGTTATTCTAATCCAATAAAAACAATAAAAATCAAAGATATTGCCATCAGGGAAGGTCGCCGAGGGTAGCGATACAACCGGCTAATAGTCTAGATAGTTTTATACCATCGTATGAATGTACTCAATAAGTCTATTTAATACACTTGAATGTGAGCGTGATTTATAAAAATATAACTTATTCTCACTTTCAAAACTGGCTAAATTTATAAAATCCAGTTTAGAATCACCATTAAAATCATCCATTATTGAATCTGTAATACATATATAGCGACCAGAGTAAATAAAGTTTAGGCAGCAAGCCAGGTTATCCACCTGCCTAACACTAACTTTATCATGTTGTTTTTTAACTGATTCTTCAAGATTCTTAACAAAGTCACTTCTATATAGTGTCGGGTTGCACAACCAAACATTCTTGTGGAGAATATTTATAATATCTTGACTTTCATTTATTATATCTTTGCGTCCATAGATACCGAAACCACTGTCTGGCACTTCATTTAACAACGTAAATCTTTCGCTAGAGATTTTTTCTGATGACAGGATAAGTGAATTTCCATCATAGTCTCCAATTTCATCAATATTTTCATAGTAAAATTTAATTATATTAGCTTGAATGTTATTCTTTTCTGCCTCCCGATAGAGTTTTGTCAAGTTCTCACTTTTACCCCAATCGTAGTAAATATTGATGACATTCGATACGTGCCCAGTAAGGTGTTTTTTTGTGATTTCTTTTTCTTGCTGATATAAATCTTTTAGATCATTATATAAAATCTCACCATCCCTTGTTAAACTCATACCAAATTTCTCTCTTTTAAAAAGTTTTTTTCCTATTATATTTTCAAAGTCTTTGATCGACTTTGCTACCGGAGGTGTAGTCCTGTTCATCACCCTTGCGGCCTTACTCAGCGAGCCATTTTCGACTACGGCCATAAAAGCCTCTAGCTTTCGAGATAGAAACATAATTCACTAATCCTTTGCGTAAAAATTTATCAGAAAAAATGACAGGCATGTCAACATGCACAAGGCTAGCTGTAGATAACATTCAACATTAAATAAGTTTATTATATAAATTGCATTTAAAATAATTGAAAGGTAAATTATAAAAATTTATTACTGCGTAGAAATTAATACTTTGATGTCGTTTTTTACGAAAAAACTGTAAGACTCTGTCTATTAGCATCTCAACATTACACATATTTCTAACAGACAACCATTCGTAGTTCTATGATATTTAATAACTATTTTTTATCCACCCCGTTACAAAATCAGTTAACATACGTAGCTGGAATCGGATAGCTCTGGTAGTTAAAATGAATAACTCCATTGCAAAGAATAAAAAAACGATATTTTCACCCTTTAACTTTCAAGGTGGTTACACCGCTAATAACCCTGCACTACATTCACAAAAAATATATAATTTGAATTTACAATTGATATTTACAAATACAAAACCACCGTTCACGTTTTATTTTAATAGTGGTCACTTCCAGATAATTAATTTAAAGCATAAATAGATATCTGAATGGCGACTTAAATTTTAATAGCTATAAATGGCAAATAGAATTACCAACTAAATTCATTGGTATTATTTTATTTCACTTTCGTTATCAATCGGTATTATCCAATTTCTTTATTCTTTACCTGTGCGTTACATTTTTATTCAGTATCTGCTAATATCTGAAATCATTTTTATCGAATAAACGGTGCTAACCATGAAGTTTGTCTCTTTTAATATCAATGGCCTACGTGCTCGACCACATCAACTAGCGGCGATAATCGAGCAACATCAACCAGAGGTTATCGGCCTTCAGGAAACGAAAGTACATGATGATATGTTTCCCCTTGAGGATGTCAGTCAGCATGGTTACCACGTTTTTTATCATGGGCAAAAAGGTCATTATGGTGTGGCGCTGTTAACCAAAAATGAACCATTGGCTGTTCGTCGTGGCTTCCCTACTGATGAAGAAGATGCTCAACGTCGTATTATAATGGCTGATATTGCAACGCCAAATGGTCCTCTCACTGTTATTAATGGCTATTTCCCCCAAGGAGAAAGCCGTGATCACCCCATAAAATTCCCAGCAAAAGAGCGTTTTTATGCTGACTTACAACAATATCTGGAACAACAACTTTCAGCAGATGCTCAGGTACTGATTATGGGGGATTTAAATATTAGTCCAACTGACCTGGATATTGGTATTGGCGAAGAGAGCCGTAAACGTTGGCTGCGCACAGGTAAGTGTTCATTTCTGCCTGAAGAGCGTGCCTGGCTGGAACGTTTACAAAACTGGGGGCTGGTTGATACATTCCGTGCAGCTAATCCTGAGTGTAACAATCAATTTTCGTGGTTTGATTATCGCTCCCGTGGTTTTGATGAGAATAGAGGCCTGCGTATAGATTTATTGTTGGCAAGTCAGCCACTGGCTACCCGCTGCGTTGCGACAGGAATTGATTATGCAATTCGCGGCATGGAAAAACCCTCAGACCACGCGCCAGTATGGTCTGAATTCGCGCTCTGATGACATAAGTGGAGGCCCTATCAAAATGGGCCTACCACTTACCAATACGCGACCAAAGCTGGGTAAACAAAAAATGATTGATGTTGTCGCCGCCATTATTGAACAAAATGGTAAGATTCTGCTGGCTCAGCGGGACTCATGCCGTGATCAGGCCGGTTTGTGGGAGTTTCCTGGAGGGAAAGTTGAGGCGGGAGAGAACCAACCTCAGGCTCTGATACGTGAACTGGCCGAAGAGTTAAATATTGAGGCATCAGTGACCCGATATATCGCCACCAACCAATGGGATTCAGATAAACAGACCATCAGATTGCATGCCTGGCTCGTTGAGAGTTTCAGCGGCAAGCTAGCATTGCATTGTCACTCCGCAGTGGTCTGGTTGGCACCAGAGGAGGCTTACCGTTACCCTCTGGCACCCGCCGATGTTCCGCTTTTAGATGCGTTTATTGCCCAGAAACGTTAGCCTGTTACCTGGTCAACCGCTTCCAAATCAATGGATTGGTACCGATCACACTGCTATCACGCACACACTGCAACACTTCACCTTCAACTCGCAATACAGCACCTTCAGAATAATTCTGATTTTGATAGACACAACAGCGAGTGCACGGATTATTATTCGTGTTGCGATTTGATGAGTTATTCCATATTTCAGGTGGCAAAGGAACAACAACATCGACATTGTTACGATTGGCCATCGCCGCAGCAGAAATAAGCGAGGCAAAACCAATACAACCTAGCAATAACAATATTCTCATGACTTATTATCCTTGGTTTTGGACGGTGCTTTTTTACGTTTCTTTATCGCCCCAGACGGTGCTGCTGGCAACCCGCGAAAAACCTGAGGTGAACGATTTTGTTTTGCCTGACTGATTAAATCTTGCAATGTTGCCACCAGTGGCTGCATGAAATCCTGATAACGACAATTTTTCTCACTGATTTGTGTCAGTGTCGATTCCCAATGGGCCGTCATATCGGGCCGTGCAGCAATATCAGGCAGCGCGTGAATCAATGCTCTTCCCGCAGGGCTTGCATGAATATAACGCCCTTTTTTGAATAAAAAAGTACGTTTGAAAAGTAGCTCAATAATCCCAGCTCGTGTTGCCTCAGTCCCCAACCCATCTGTTGCACGTAACACTTTTTTCAGCTCTTTATCCTGCACAAACCGCGCGATTCCGGTCATCGCTGATAATAAACTGGCATCGGTAAATGGTCGTGGCGGCTGAGTTTGCCGTTCAACAACCTCACCCCGCTCACACAATAATTCAGCACCTTTCTCCACCACCGGCAACGGCGAGCCTTCATTTTCTTCATCGCGCTCTTTGCTACCAAGCAAGGTACGCCACCCCGCCTCCGCCAGAAAACGGGCCTTAGCGACAAACTTGCCGCCAGCAATATCGAGCTCAATGACACATTTACGAAATTGTGCATCTGGACAAAATTGCATCAGATACTGCTGTGCTACCAATCGGTAAACTTTGCCTTCATCAGTGGTTAGATTCACCTTACTGGCCCGTGCTGTTGGGATAATGGCGTGGTGGGCATCGACTTTTTTGTCATCCCAGCAGCGATTACGCCGATCACTGTCCATTACCTCCAACGGCAATAAGTCAGCCTGATGAATGCTGATGGCATTCAATACCGAATGACGCCCAGCGAAATGCTCTTCTGGTAGGTATCGGCAATCTGAACGCGGATACGTAATCAATTTGTGCGTTTCATATAAACGCTGACAAATATCCAGAACTTGCTGAGCGCTCAAACCGAAGCGTTTAGCAGCTTCAATCTGCAATGTCGAAAGGGAAAAGGGTAACGGTGCGGTTTCTGATTCCCGTTTATCATTATAGGAAGTTACAAATGCAGGCTGACCCGTGATGCGATTAACCACATGTTCAGCCAGTGGCCGATGCAACAAGCGCCCTTCTTCATCCTGATATGACTCGCAAGAATCACTCGGCTGCCATAGGGCAATAAAACGCTCATCCGCAGGCGTGACAATATGGGCTTTAACTTCGAAAAAGTCTTTGGGAATAAAATCTTCAATTTCTTCGTCACGGCGGACAACCAAGCCTAATACCGGCGTTTGTACCCGCCCTACTGACAAAACACCATCATAACCTGCATTACGCCCAAGAATAGTATAGGCACGGGTCATATTGATGCCATATAGCCAATCGGCTCTGGCGCGGGCCAATGCCGAAACACATAACGGGATAAACTCGCGGTTATAACGCAAACGCTCCACCGCACGCTCCACTGCCTGCGGGTTGAGATCGTTAATCAGGCAACGGCGGACATTTTGCCGCTTCTCTGCCACCAAATCGAGGTAATCCAATACTTCATCAACCAACAGTTGCCCTTCGCGGTCTGGGTCACCGGCATGCACCACTTCGTCGGCCTGTTGCAAAAGTTGTTTGATAACATTCAATTGCTTACTGACCGAGGGCCGAGGCTGTAGTTGCCATTTTTCAGGAATAATAGGTAAATCAGCTAACGACCAACGTGCATAGCGGCTGTCATAAGCATCAGGTTGGGCCTGTTCCAGCAAGTGACCCACACACCAAGTCACCATTTGATCACTGCCACAGGCAATAAATCCATCGCCTCGACGATGCGGCTTTGGCAAAATATCGGCAATCGCCCGCGCCAAACTGGGTTTTTCAGCAATAAAAAGTCGCATCATTCACCGCAAAAATGCATCAAAGAAAAGGTCATTCTGTAATCTCAATCAACGCCCGGCGGTTATCCACAGAGCTCAACTCGCCAATAGAACTGAGCGTCATACCGTGCTGAGCCGCAATAGCCTGCACCTGAGCCTCCGCTTCAGGCAATACGGCTAACAACAAACCACCGGAAGTCTGTGGGTCACACAATAACGTTTTCTGTAACTCGGTCATCTCGCCGATCAGATGGCCATAACTGTCAAAATTACGCCCAGTTCCCCCCGGCACACAACCCGCAGCAATATAC
The DNA here is from genome assembly GCF_052217105.1 of Yersinia sp. 2553 StPb PI. Taxonomy (NCBI): domain Bacteria; kingdom Pseudomonadati; phylum Pseudomonadota; class Gammaproteobacteria; order Enterobacterales; family Yersiniaceae; genus Yersinia; species Yersinia sp. 2553 StPb PI. The sequence continues at coordinate 1,521,553 of NZ_JAZGPX010000002.1, forward strand.
TCTTCAACCGCAGGTAATCGCGGTATAGCCGAGAAATGTAATTTGGCCTGAACACCGGACCCTTGACAAATCTCGCTTAAATGCCCTAACAGGCCGAACCCGGTAACATCGGTCATGGCAGTGACACCGGCAATACTGGCAAAGTCCGCCCCTGATTTATTCAACTGACACATGGTTTCTGTTGCTACCCCTTGATGTTCAGGTCGCAACTTACTTTTCTTTTCTGCCGTCGTCAGAATACCAATACCCAGCGGTTTGGTCAGAAATAGCTTACAACCAGCCTGTGCGGCACTGTTTTTCTTAACCTGCTCAGTGCTGACGATTCCGGTGACCGCCAGACCGAAAATCGGCTCAGGCGCATCAATGGAATGCCCCCCTGCCAGAGAAATACCGGCCTGCTGGCAAACATAGCGCCCGCCCTCGATAACCTGTTGGGCAACTTCAGGTGCCAGTTTATCTATCGGCCAGCCCAGGATGGCAATCGCCATAATGGGTTTACCCCCCATCGCATAGATATCACTGATAGCATTGGTGGCTGCAATTCGGCCAAAATCAAAGGGATCGTCAACGATCGGCATAAAAAAGTCGGTAGTGCTGATGATGCCAACACCGCCGCCAATATCATAAACTGCTGCATCATCACGCGTTTCATTCCCCACCAACAGCCGGGGGTCAAGAAGCTTCTGCTGATCGGTATGCAATATCTTATCCAAAACTTTGGGCGAAATTTTGCAACCGCACCCCGCTCCGTGGCTGTATTGGGTAAGACGTATCGCTGGCGGTGTCATAACACTCTCCCGTGTGATGGTCAGTAATAAGCAGTTTATTGAGGAATTATGCTCGTAGGCCTAGTATCCAGACTGCCTATGGTAGCGCCTATGGCGTGGCTTGGTAAGTAGAGGCCGCTGTCGGGCAGATAGGTTGGTCACAAAGCAGACGAAAACACAGCTTAGTTCCTATAAAAGTGCATAAGCTGTGATGTTCAAGACGGCCCCAAGCGATTTGCTTCTTCGCTGCCGCCTTGAAACCTATTGATTATAGACCATATAACTATCAGAAATAGCTCACAAAAGTGGTGTAATCCAGTGGGGTCACTTTCGTCGCTGATTTCAGTTGTGGTGTGCCGAGATAAAGGAAGCCGACTATTTCATCTTGTTCACGGCAGGCAAACCCCTGACGAACCACGTGATGATGGGTCCAGGAGCCGGTACGCCAGATACCATTAAAGCCTTGAGCCAGTGCGGCCATTTGCATCGCTTGTACCGCACAACCGGCGGAAACCACTTGTTCCCAATTGGGCACTTTGGGGTTTTCAGTGACATGAGCAATAACGGTAATAATCAGCGGCGCACGAAACGGCGCTTGTTTTGCTTTTTCCAATACGGCGTCATCAGCACCATCATGTTGCACTGCTTGTTGTAACAATTGACTAAAACGTTCTAGCCCCTCATTTTCAATCAAAATAAAGCGCCATGGCTGCAATGTGCCATGGTCAGGTGCCCGCATGCCCGCATGGATAATATGATCCAATGCCTCACCCGTTGGGGCTGGGGTGGTCAAACGGGACGCCGAACGGCGGTTAAGTAACAGTTCTAACGCATCCATCATTCTCTCCTGATAACGATTTTCATTTTCAGCACGGTAGCATAAGTTGTCGTTTTGTTGCCAGTGTTGACCTTTCGGCTAGGCTTAACAGTGATTTAAAGCTGACATTTGTTCGTCAGGTCATTAGGATAACCGTACTTGCCCGGTTTTGTTGGAGATAACATGCGCACTTTGTGGCGAATTATTGCTGGCTTTTTCAAGTGGACCTGGCGTCTGCTTAATTTCGTCAGGGAATTTATTCTTAATCTGTTCTTAATACTGTTAATTTTAGTCGGTGTGGGTATTTACCTTCAGTTCCAAAGTAAACCAGCAGAACCGGTTAAAGGCGCGCTGCTGGTAAATTTAAGTGGCGTGGTGGTTGATCAGCCCGCGGTAAACAATAAATTACGTCAATTGGGGCGTGAGTTCTTAGGGGCATCCAGTAATCGCCTACAGGAAAACTCGCTGTTTGATATTGTCGAAACTATTCGTCTGGCAAAAACCGATAAAAATATTACCGGTTTGGTGCTGTCACTGAGTGATTTTACCGGTGCCGACCAACCTTCATTGCAATATATAGGTAAAGCGCTGCGGGAATTCCGTGACAGCGGTAAGCCAATCTATGCAATTGGCGATAGCTATAATCAAACCCAATACTATTTAGCCAGCTTTGCTAATAAAATCTATCTATCGCCACAAGGGGCGGTCGATCTGCATGGTTTCGCCAGTAATAACCTCTATTACAAATCGTTGCTGGAAAAACTTAAAGTCACCACTAATATCTTCCGGGTTGGCACCTACAAGTCCGCGGTTGAACCGATGATTCGTGATGATATGTCACCGGCTGCACGTGAAGCAGACAGCCGCTGGATTGGTGGGTTATGGCAAAATTATCTTACTGCTGTTGCTGCCAACCGGCAGTTAACGCCAGAGCAACTGTTCCCAGGTGCCGCGGGTGTTATCAGTGGGTTGCAAGCCGCTGGCGGTTCTCCGGCAAAATATGCGCTGGACAATAAACTGGTGGATACATTAGCGTCACGCCCTGAGGTAGAAACCGAGTTGGTTAAAACCTTTGGTTGGGATAAAAAGAATAACGACTTTAATTACGTCAGTATTTATGACTATCAACCGGTACCTACACCACAGCAGGGCGAGCAGATAGCGGTTATTTTTGCTAACGGCGCCATCATTGATGGTCCGCAAACTCCGGGCAACGTGGGTGGCGACTCGCTGGCAGCACAGATTCGCCAGGCGCGTTTAGATCCAAAAATTAAAGCCGTAATTCTGCGAGTAAATAGCCCTGGGGGCAGTGTCAGCGCCTCTGAGTTGATTCGTTCAGAATTAGCGGCGTTACGCGCAGCCAATAAACCCTTGGTGGTATCGATGGGGGGAATGGCGGCATCGGGTGGGTATTGGATCTCCACACCCGCTAACTATATCGTTGCCAGCCCGAGCACCCTTACCGGCTCGATTGGTATTTTCGGCGTGATTAATACCTTCCAAAATTCACTGGAAAGTATTGGTGTTCATACTGACGGCGTAGCCACGTCGCCATTAGCCGATATTTCGATTACTAAAAACTTGCCGCCTGAGTTTTCGCAGATGATGCAAATTAATATCGAAAATGGCTACAAGACCTTTATTGACCTGGTCGCAACTTCACGTCATAAAACCCCTGAACAAGTGGATCAAATCGCACAGGGCCATGTGTGGCTTGGGATTGATGCTAAAAGTAACGGTCTGGTGGATCAGTTAGGTGACTTTGATGACGCGGTGAAGAAGGTCGCGGAGCTGGCACAACTGAAAACCTGGCAGTTGAATTGGTTTGTTGATGAGCCGAGTCTTAGTGACTTGATTTTCGGCCAAATGAGCGCATCGGTACAGGCCATGTTACCCGCCGCCATTCAGGCTTGGATACCTGCCCCGCTATCTGCTATGGCGCAAGCCGTGAAAGAGCAGCCAAGTTTACTCAGTACATTGAATGACCCGCAGAATCGCTATGCGTTATGCCTAACCTGTGGTGATGTCCGCTAGAAAATTAATCAAAATACTCCGCCCGGCACCCGCCGGGCTTTTTTTCCTCGTCAGTCTCCCTATAATTCACTCATCTTATTCAGTACTACTTTTCAGGCCCTCATGCTTATGCAGAAGAAATCTATTTATGTTGCCTATACTGGCGGTACCATCGGTATGCAGCGCTCGGAACATGGATACATCCCCGTATCCGGCCATCTGCAACGCCAACTTGCGCTGATGCCTGAGTTCCATCGTCCCGAAATGCCTGATTTCACTATCCATGAATATGCGCCATTAATTGACTCCTCAGATATGACACCCGAGGACTGGCAGCATATTGCCAACGATATTGAGCAAAACTACGACTTATACGACGGCTTTGTTATTTTACATGGCACAGACACCATGGCATTTACAGCCTCGGCCCTGTCATTCATGTTAGAAAATCTGGCCAAGCCAGTGATTGTTACCGGCTCTCAGATCCCGTTGGCAGAGTTACGCTCTGATGGGCAAACCAACTTGCTTAACGCCCTCTATCTGGCCGCGAACCACCCAGTGAATGAAGTCAGTCTGTTCTTTAACAACAAATTATTCCGTGGCAATCGCACCACTAAAGCCCATGCTGATGGTTTTGATGCTTTTGCCTCCCCGAATCTGTCAGTACTGCTTGAGGCTGGTATTCATATTCGGCGTATGGTGTCGGTCGAGTCACCAGCCAATAATGGGCCATTGATTGTCCATAACATCACCCCTCAACCGATCGGTGTGGTGACTATTTATCCTGGGATATCCGGCGCGGTGGTGCGCAACTTCCTGTTGCAGCCCGTTAAAGCCCTCATTTTACGTTCTTATGGTGTGGGAAACGCACCACAAAAAGCCGAGTTACTGGATGAGTTAAAAAATGCCAGCGAGCGAGGTATTGTGGTAGTCAATTTGACACAATGTATTTCCGGTAGAGTCAATATGGAAGGCTATGCAACCGGTAATGCATTGGCCCACGCCGGTGTTATCAGTGGCTTTGATATGACGGTCGAGGCCGCACTGACAAAACTACATTATTTATTGAGTCAATCTTTAACCCCTGAAGACATTCGCCGGTTAATGCAACAAAACCTGCGTGGTGAACTCACTGACACTAACTGATCCGGTGGAATATCAATGAATGCGGCACTGCTTTTAATTGATTTACAAAATGACTTTTGTCCGGGAGGGGCGCTGGCTGTTACTGAGGGTGATCAGGTTATTGCCATTGCCAATCAAGCTATTGATGCCTGCCTTAGCAAAAAGATACCTATTATTGCCAGCCAGGATTGGCACCCTGCCGGGCACCGCAGCTTTGCCGTCAATTCAAATGCGGAATCGGGTACCGTAGGTGAGCTGGATGGGTTACCACAAGTTTGGTGGCCAGTGCATTGTGTGCAAAATGAGCCAGGGGCCGCCTTACATCTGCAATTGAAACAACACGCAATTGATGCCACGTTCCGCAAAGGCCAAGATCCTGATATTGATAGCTACAGCGCTTTTTTTGACAATGGTCGGCGAGCAAAAACCCCTTTGGATGAGTGGTTACGGCAGCAAGGGATAGATCGTTTGTTCATTATGGGGCTGGCAACTGATTATTGTGTGAAATATAGCGTCTTGGATGCATTAGCTCTGGGTTATCAAACAACGGTCATCAGTGACGGTTGTCGCGGGGTCAACCTACAACCGCATGACAGTCAACACGCCCTAAATACGATGCATAAAGCAGGGGCAAGCTTACAAACACTGGCACAGTGGCTGGCTGAAATAGATTCAGCAAGCAAATAACTGGCAATAAAAATAGCACCAACGGAGCCTCACCCGGCTCCGTTGATTTTGATAAATCTTGTGGGTAACAGCCCTATTCTGGCTTCAGTTTTACCAATGTTGGCTGGCTGAATTGCTGTTTCAATTCTTGCTTGGTTTTCATCACAATTTGGCCATCAGTGCCAATACTCATATGCTGAGCATCCTCATTGTGACGGGCTTGCCATAGCATTACCATTTGCAGGCTATTCTCTTTCTGCTCAGGTGTCAGTGCCACACCATCCGGCCATTTACCCAACTCAACCGCTTGCATCAAACGTTGATAAATTTCAGGTGTCATCACTGAAATCAGGTCTTCAAGCTCCATCAAAGTATCCTTAGCAAAACGAATAATAAGCTGAATCGATTTTTCAACATGCATAATCGTTGAGTATCAACCGGCAATCTGCTCGCCATTCTGGTCATCAACAAAATTCAATGACGCCGAGTTCACGCAATAGCGCTCGCCCGTAGGCTGCGGCCCATCGGGGAAAACATGGCCTAAGTGAGCATCACAATTACCACAACGAATTTCAACTCGAATCATATTGTGTGAATTATCATCAATATAGCGGATAGAGTCATCTTTGATAGGTTGGTAAAAACTCGGCCAACCACAGCCAGAGTCAAATTTCGACTCTGAGATAAACAAAGGTTGATGACAACACAGACACTCATAGATGCCATCGCGTTTGTTATGCAGCAATTTGCCACTAAACGGGGCTTCTGTCCCGCGCTGCTGGGTGACATGACGCTGAATATCGGACAGTTTCTCAATATCGGGTGTAGAGTTCAGTTCTTTAGCCATTTGTGCGGTTCTCTGGCAGGGAATAAAGTCAACGAAAACAACGTTTAATAATAACAAAAAATTAACAACAAAGCAGTTAAAATTGTCCTAAACTGTATGCCATCAAAGTGACAACCGCATATACCCTTTATACTTGACGCGGCAGGGTTGTTAGCTACGCTCATTCACCCGAATCACTTACTAATGTAAGCTCATCGGGATTCGTTCGCTAGCTGCCTACCTGCAACGCCAATCATTTTGGGTATAAATGCGATAAAAATCGCAAATATTACCGATTCTCACTTTAAACTGAATAATTCGCCCCAATATAAAAATGAGGCTAATCGTATCTGGAAACGCGTGATTAATGTTCGATCTAACGTCGTTGGTTTGATTTGTAGCAATAATTGACACGATTCCGCTTGACGCTCGGCAAGGTTTTTGTAATTTTACAACCAACCTTTTATTCACTAACAAATAGCTGGTGGAATATATGACTATCAAAGTAGGTATCAACGGTTTTGGCCGTATCGGTCGCATTGTTTTCCGTGCTGCTCAGGAACGTTCTGACATCGAAATCGTTGCAATCAACGACCTGTTGGACGCTGAATACATGGCGTACATGCTGAAATACGACTCTACCCACGGTCGTTTCGACGGTACTGTAGAAGTAAAAGACGGCCACTTGGTTGTTAACGGTAAAACCATCCGTGTTACCGCAGAGAGAGATCCGGCTAACCTGAAGTGGAACGAAGTTAACGTTGACGTTGTTGCTGAAGCAACTGGCCTGTTCCTGACCGACGAAACAGCACGTAAGCACATCGCTGCCGGTGCTAAGAAAGTGGTTCTGACTGGTCCTTCTAAAGATGACACCCCTATGTTTGTTATGGGCGTCAACCACAAAGAATACGCGGGTCAGGAAATCGTTTCTAACGCTTCTTGCACCACTAACTGCCTGGCTCCACTGGCTAAAGTTATCAACGACAAGTTCGGTATCGTTGAAGCGTTGATGACCACTGTGCATGCAACTACTGCAACGCAGAAAACTGTTGATGGCCCGTCTCATAAAGACTGGCGCGGCGGTCGTGGCGCATCCCAGAACATCATCCCTTCTTCTACTGGTGCCGCTAAAGCAGTTGGTAAAGTTATCCCAGCACTGAACGGCAAACTGACAGGTATGGCGTTCCGCGTTCCTACTCCTAACGTTTCAGTTGTTGACCTGACTGCACGTCTGGAAAAACCAGCTTCTTACAAAGAAATCTGTGCTGCTATCAAAGCGGCTTCAGAAGGCGAGCTGAAAGGCGTTCTGGGCTACACCGAAGACGACGTTGTTTCTACCGATTTCAACGGCGAAAAACTGACTTCAGTATTCGATGCTAAAGCCGGTATCGCGCTGAACGACAACTTTGTGAAACTGGTTTCTTGGTACGATAACGAAACTGGCTACTCAAACAAAGTTCTGGACCTGATCTCTCACATCTCCAAGTAATAATGGATTGATGTAGATTTCTGCCAAAAGCCACCTTCGGGTGGCTTTTTTATTTGTAGCTATAATAAATTGCGCAATATCAATGATTCACCACTATGGTGTCGTCCATTTGCTACAAGATTTACAGCCTGTGATATTATCGAGAGTCTGAAATTCAAAGGATCCCTGCTCCCTTTCCCATAAGGCCAAACGAATGAACGAGAAAGTATTCACCCTACCTGTTGTTGAACAAATTTCGCCTTACATCAGCCAACGCCAACTGGATGAATTGCCGGTAGTGGTGGTTTCTCATCCGAAGGTGCGTGCCGCAGTAAGCCTACAAGGCGCTCATTTGCTGGCCTATCAACCTAGCGGTGAGCAACCTATCATTTGGCTGAGCAATAACACGCCGTTTAAAGATGGCGTCGCTATTCGTGGTGGCGTGCCAATCTGTTGGCCTTGGTTTGGTCCATCAGCACAACCTTCTCATGGTTTTGCCCGTCTACTACCATGGACTCTCAGTGCCCATGATGAAAACGAGAATGGAGTTATCCTGACCTTCACACTGGAAGACAGTGATGAATCCCGTAAATACTGGCCGCATGCCTTCACATTGATTGCCCGCTTCAAGCTAGGTGATGAGTGCGAAATGGAGCTGGAATCACACGGTGATTATCAGGCAGTAGCCGCGCTACATACTTACTTCCAGATTGGCGACATCGACCAGATTAAAGTCAGTGGCCTGGGTGAGAAATACTTCGATAAAGTGCTAAAAATTGCCGATGCCACACAACAAGGCGATTTAGTGTTCAACGGCCAGACTGACCGTATCTACACACAACCCGAAGCCTATAGCTTGATCAAAGATGCGGCGCTCAAACGCACCATTGAAGTACATCATCATCACCAAAGTGATGTAGTGGCATGGAATCCAGGTGCAGAGTTGTCTAGTAGCATGGTTGATATGCCAAACGAGGGTTTTAAAACCATGGTTTGCGTGGAAACAGCGCGAGTGAATAAGCCGTTGGTGGCAACACTTGACGCCCCGGCGCGTCTTGCCATGACCATCCGTAGCCGTAAAAATAGCTAACGTTCCAGATGTCGTTAGGCACAAAAATGGGGCGCTATGCCCCATTTTTTATGGCTCAACATTACCGCGTCATTAATTAGCGGAAAGTATAGGTCACGCCAGTCCACAACACGCCGCTGTAAGATGCATCAACCATTGGGCTATTTTTCACTTCACTGGCCAGGCGCACATAGCGGCCGGTAAAGAACGCATTCCAATTCGGATTGATGTTGTAGTTCACCGACAACTCAAGATATGGCGACCAGCTATCACTTGGGTTGTATTGCGCCAGGCCACTACGGGCAGATTCAGCACCGCTCACGCCATAGTAATAACTGTTTTGATCACCACTGTTCCAGTTAAAACCTACCCCCGGCGTCAGCGTCCAGCTATCGACGTTAAAGCGGTAAAGGTAAGCCAAATCGCCGATAAAACCACCACTATTATCCAGCACATCGCCAGAGAACATAGCGCGCAACGTCCCCCAATCCTCAATATGAGAATATGACATCCCCGCCATCATGGTACTGCGGCGTTTATCCAACTGCTTCATCTGCTGATCATCACTGTCACCTGGCGTAAAGTGCAGCGGTAAGTAATAAGCATCGATTGATAAGCGATTATTGTCATCTTTCCACAGGTAATAACCCGCAGCTAAGGTACGGAAGTAGAAATTATCGCTTTCATAAGAAATGATAGGTACCGGATAGACACGGTCATTCTTACCCCGATAAGGGTCTGGGCTGATTAACGCAGAAGCCCCCAAAGACCAGGTCCCTGCCATTGCCGTCGGCATGCAAACGGCCGTAGCGACTGCTAAAGCAGCCAGTGTTTTTATTTGCTTGGCTTTTAAAGAATGTTTTTTCACGGATTAAATCCCATTGGTAACAAAATAATTAGTTAACTTAGTGTAAATCAATTGGTTGCCCGTGGCGAAATCTTTACACATGTCAGCCAGATATCGATATTGCTTGTATAACTTATCGCCGATAACCAAGAGGCTGACAACCTAAAAATTTACGTAGATTTGATTACAATAAAATATCGAGATATTCAAATAGATAAGTTCAAGCAATCATATACAAAACACTACCAATCTAATAATAAATAGATTTAATTACCAAATAATGGTTATTTATTGTTTGAGGGGTGGCAAATCTGTGGTCTGGCTTAACTTGACCTTTGGAGGAGACACGGCCATAACAATAAGGTAGTAGTTTCAAAATTTTAACCCAATAAAGCGCTACTACTATTTTATGTTCCCAACCATTCAAACAGGACGGGCATCGCTATGAACATATTTGATCACTATCGCCAGCGCTATGAGGCGGCCAAGGACGAAGAGTTCACACTCCAGGAGTTCCTCACAATCTGCCAGCAAGATCGCAGCGCGTATGCTAATGCGGCTGAGCGTCTGCTGATGGCTATTGGTGAGCCAGTCATGGTCGATACCGCGCTTGAGTCCCGCATGTCTCGACTGTTCTCTAATCGGGTTATCGCTCGCTACCCTGCTTTTGAAGAGTTTTATGGCATGGAGGAAGCCATAGAGCAGATCGTTTCCTATCTCAAACACGCCGCCCAAGGGCTGGAAGAGAAGAAACAGATCCTGTATTTGCTGGGTCCCGTGGGTGGTGGTAAGTCATCATTGGCTGAACGACTGAAAGCCCTGATGCAACGGGTGCCTATCTATATTTTAAGTGCTAACGGTGAACGTAGCCCGGTCAATGACCACCCGTTATGTCTGTTCAATCCGCAGGAAGATGCGGCGATTCTGGCCAAAGAATACAGTATCCCAAGCCGCTATCTCGGTACGATTATGTCGCCATGGGCGGCAAAACGCCTGCACGATTTTGGCGGTGATATTACCAAGTTCAAAGTTATCAAGGTCTGGCCTTCTATCCTTGAACAAATTGCGATAGCGAAAACCGAACCCGGTGATGAAAACAACCAGGATATCTCGGCACTGGTCGGTAAAGTTGATATCCGTAAACTTGAAAATCACGCCCAAAACGATCCCGATGCTTATGGTTATTCCGGTGCTTTATGCCGTGCTAACCAGGGGATCATGGAATTCGTCGAGATGTTCAAAGCCCCAATTAAGGTGCTGCACCCACTACTGACCGCGACACAAGAAGGGAACTATAACGGAACCGAGGGGATATCCGCCCTGCCATTCAGCGGTATAATTCTCGCGCACTCTAACGAATCCGAGTGGGTAACATTCCGTAATAACAAGAATAATGAGGCATTCCTTGACCGTGTTTATATTGTCAAAGTGCCTTATTGCCTGCGGGTATCAGAAGAGATCAAGATTTACGACAAACTGTTAAATCACAGTGAGTTGACCCATGCGCCTTGTGCACCTGGCACGCTGGAAACGCTGGCACGCTTCTCGATTCTCTCAAGGATGAAAGAGCCAGAAAACTCCAGTATTTACTCTAAGATGCGGGTGTATGACGGTGAGAGCCTGAAAGATACCGATCCTAAAGCCAAGTCTTATCAGGAATATCGCGACTACGCTGGGGTTGATGAAGGTATGAACGGCCTTTCTACTCGTTTTGCCTTTAAAATCCTCTCCAGAGTATTTAACTTCGACCACGCTGAGGTGGCTGCTAACCCGGTGCACCTGTTCTACGTACTGGAACAGCAGATCGAACGCGAACAATTCCAACAAGATGTTGCGGAGAAATATCTCGAACACCTGAAAGGCTATTTAATCCCGAAATATGCTGAATTTATTGGTAAAGAGATTCAAACCGCCTATCTGGAGTCTTACTCTGAGTATGGTCAGAATATTTTTGACCGTTATGTTATCTACGCCGATTTCTGGATTCAGGATCAAGAGTACCGTGATCCTGACACCGGGCAACTGTTTGACCGTGAATCACTGAATGCTGAACTGGAGAAAATTGAAAAGCCGGCGGGTATCAGCAACCCGAAAGATTTCCGTAATGAAATCGTCAATTTTGTGTTGCGTGCCAGAGCCAATAACAATGGCCGTAATCCAAACTGGACCAGTTACGAGAAGCTGCGCACGGTTATCGAGAAGAAAATGTTCTCTAACACCGAAGAGTTACTGCCGGTTATCTCCTTTAATGCCAAGACCTCAACGGATGAGCAGAAAAAACATGATGATTTTGTCGATCGGATGATGGAGAAAGGCTATACCCGTAAGCAAGTTCGTTTGCTGTGTGAATGGTATCTGCGGGTGAGAAAATCGTCATAACCCATTTACCGATTCACTACGGAATCGTAGGTATAGACCCAATAGATTTCACGTTGTAGTAAGGCGGCAACTGAACGAAGCCCCAGGAGCTTAGTCTACTAAGTGACTGGGGTGAGTGATGGCAGCCAACACAGCTACCGCGTGAAAGATGCAGGGACAGTGACAAAGTCGTTTGGGGGATATATGGGCTACTTTATTGACAGACGACTTAACGGCAAGAATAAGAGCATGGTCAATCGCCAGCGCTTTTTGCGCCGCTATAAGTCGCAAATTAAACAGTCGATTGCCGATGCCATCAATAAAAGATCAGTTACTGATATTGAGAGCGGCGAGTCAGTTTCGATACCTATTGATGATATCAATGAGCCGATGTTCCATCAGGGCCGTGGTGGGTTACGCCACCGGGTACATCCTGGCAATGACCATTTTGTCACCAATGACCGAGTGGAGCGCCCTCAAGGTGGCGGTGGAGGCGGCGGCAGTGGTCAGGGTAATGCCGGTCAGGACGGTGAAGGCGAGGATGAGTTTGTCTTTCAGATTTCCAAAGATGAATACCTCGACTTACTGTTTGAAGACCTTGCGCTGCCCAATCTGAAGAAAAATCAGTATAAGCAGTTGACCGAATTCAAAACCCATCGTGCGGGTTATACCTCGAATGGCGTGCCCGCCAATATCAGCGTGGTGCGCTCACTGCAAAACTCACTGGCGCGTCGTACCGCCATGACAGCCAGTAAGCGCCGTGAGTTACGCGAATTGGAAGAAACGCTGAACGTACTGGAAAACACGGAACCAGCACAATTGCTGGAAGAAGAACGTGTACGTAAAGCCATTGCTGAATTAAAGCAAAAAATCGCGCGGGTTCCGTTTATCGATACCTTCGATTTACGTTATAAGAACTATGAACGGCGTCCTGAGCCATCCAGCCAGGCGGTGATGTTCTGCCTGATGGATGTGTCAGGTTCGATGGATCAGGCCACCAAGGACATGGCAAAGCGCTTCTACATCCTGCTTTATCTGTTCCTGAGCCGTACCTATAAAAACGTTGATGTCGTGTATATCCGTCACCATACTCAAGCGAAAGAAGTTGATGAGCAAGAATTCTTCTATTCGCAGGAAACCGGCGGAACAATTGTCTCCAGTGCCCTGAAATTGATGGAAGAAGTGGTTCAGGAACGTTACGACCCAACGCAGTGGAATATCTATGCAGCCCAAGCCTCAGACGGCGATAACTGGGCCGATGATTCACCACTGTGTCATGAGTTACTGGCCCAAAAGCTCCTGCCAATGGTGCGTTACTATAGCTACATCGAGATAACCCGGCGCGCACACCAGACTCTGTGGCGGGAATATGAAGACTTACAGGCAAAATTTGACAACTTTGCCATGCAACACATCCGAGAACCTGAAGATATCTACCCGGTATTCCGTGAGTTGTTCCACAAACAAACCGTTGATAATTAATACTAAAATTAGCCGGTCAACTTTTTCCATGACAGGAATGGTTTCCCGGCTTTTTCATGGGCTAAAATTGCCACTACGACCTTATTTTCAGAGTTGAATCGATGAAATGGCATGATGGATTACGACAGCCCGGTGTATTAGCCGCATTAAGTGCTGCGGTGCTGTTTGGTGCCGGAACCCCGCTGGCAAAACAGTTACTCAATACGGTCAGTCCATGGCTACTGGCGGGCCTGCTCTATTTTGGCTCAGGTGCCGGTCTGGCGCTCTATCGTCTGCTCACCCAAGCAACAGCCGTGAGCCTACCTCGCAACGAACGGCGGTGGTTTATTGGTGCCATTACGGCTGGAGGGATTGTTGCCCCGGTTCTGCTGATGATAGGGCTAACGGGTATGCCTGCATCTGGCGCATCATTATTGCTTAATGCCGAAGGGGTATTTACCGCCCTACTGGCCTGGTTCGCGTTTAAAGAGAATTTTGACCGTCGCATCGCCCTTGGCATGATAGTGATTGTGGCCGGTGCAGCTATTTTAAGTTGGCCGGGTGAAGCGCGTTTTGCCGGATGGTGGCCAACACTGGCAATTCTGGGTGCTTGCTTTGCCTGGGGGATTGATAACAATCTGACCCGTAAGGTTTCATTGACGGATGCCACCTGGATTGCGTCAGTCAAAGGACTGGTTGCCGGTATCGTCAATCTCGGGCTGGCTTTTGTCCTCGGCGCAACATTGCCACCACTGACAAATCTGGCCGGTGCCCTTCTGGTAGGATTTTTTGCCTATGGCGTGAGTTTGGCACTCTTTGTTATCGGCCTGCGCCATCTTGGCACTGCTCGTACTGGTGCTTATTTCTCTATTGCCCCATTTTTAGGGGCTGTATTGGCCGTTATTATGGGTGACACTGTCACTATACCACTCGTCGTGGCGGGTCTCCTGATGGCTGTAGGGATCGCATTGCATCTCACTGAACAGCATGCCCATCAGCATATCCATGATGAATTGCTGCATGAACATGAACATCACCATGACGCACATCATCAACATGCACATGATTTCCCTGTGACAGTCGGTGTGGCGCATAAGCATCGCCATCAACATCAGCCACTGGCACACTCTCACCCGCATTACCCGGATTCACATCACCGCCACAAGCATTGAGTCGGTATAACTTGCCGCGTTACCCGCGGCTCAGCTATGCAAAGGCTTGGCTATTGGTCTTCGAGTTGGCTAAACCGCAACGCCAGATGATCAAGCACACTGCGAACAGACGGCAGTAATCCCCGCCGTGATGGATATACCGCATGAATAATCTCATGGCGTAATACCCAATCCGGTAATAAGCGAATCAGCGTTCCGGCCATCAGTTGATCTGCCACCATCATAACCGGGAGCTGTACTGCCCCGACACCACTCAGTGCTGCGCTACGAAGCGTTGTCATGTCGGCCGTCACCAATCTGGGCTGGTGATAAATCGCGGCATGCGCGCCCTCTGGTCCGGCTAAATGCCAGATAAATTCTTGGGGCGCGCGGCCCAAGCCAAGACTTGGCCAGCCAGTCAGATCTGCCGGAACATTGACGATACCTTGTCGTGCCACCAAATCCGGGCTGGCCACCAGACACTGACAACGGTTACCCAACACCTTCAACACCAAATCACTGTCTTGCAACGGCGGTGGCCGAACCCGAATGGCAATATCAATGGCTTCAGCAATCGGGTCCACTTGTCGATTGGTCGATTCAAGATAAATCGTCACCAAAGGACAACTGACCATGAAATCCGCCAGCATGGTGCTAACTGTGGCCTGTAATAGCGCCACTGGGCAGGTGATGCGCACCACACCACGGGGTTCTGCCCGTGTTAAGTCAATTGATTCCTGAGCGGCGTTGGCCTCTTCCAGCATCGCTTTACAGTGTTCGTAGTAGGTACGCCCCACCTCGGTAACCGCAAAACGGCGGGTTGAACGCTGAATTAAACGCACGCCCAATCGCTATTCCAACAATGCCAGCCGTCGGCTCAGTTTTGATTTTGGCAAACCCAATACCCGCGCGGCAGCACTGAATCCACCGTGTTCCACCACTTCTGCGTAATAGTAGAGATCATTAAGATCTTGCATAACCTGCCTCTGTATTACTTGCCAAAGATAACGTCATCATTGTTCTGATAATAGAACAGTGATAACTAATTTTGCTATCTACTGCTTAAATTATCCTAATTATATACTTTATCCAACATGAAGCCCGGCCAGAGGTTGTACCGGGCTGCAATACCTCATTGATGATGTTTGTAAGGAGTTTACGATGAAAAAAGTTCAAGGTATTTATCGCGCACCTCGCCAGCATTGGGTGGGAGATGGTTTTCCGGTTCGCTCACTGTTTTCATATCAAAGCCATGGTAAACAGCTCAGCCCGTTCCTGCTGCTGGACTATGCCGGGCCGATGGATTTTACCCCGACCAAACATCGCCGGGGGGTCGGGCAACACCCGCATCGTGGTTTTGAAACTGTCACCATCGTTTATCACGGCGAAGTTGAACATCGGGACTCCACCGGCAAAGGCGGCGTTATTGGCCCTGGTGACGTGCAGTGGATGACGGCAGGTGGCGGGATTCTGCATGAAGAGTTTCATTCAGATATGTTCGCACAACGTGGCGGTGCCTTTGAAATGGTGCAATTGTGGGTCAATCTGCCCGCAAAAAACAAAATGGCAGATCCTGGTTATCAGGCCATTCGCAGTGAAACTATTCCTCAGGTAGTGCTAGCTGAAGATGCTGGCAGCCTGCGGGTGATAGCCGGTGAGTATGCAGGTAAAAATGGCCCTGCTCAGACATTCTCACCACTAAACGTCTGGGATATACGGCTGAATCAGGGTAAAAGTACGGAATTTTCACTGCCTATTGGCTGGAACACGGCATTAATTGTGTTGCGTGGTACCGTATTGGTCAATGGCGATGCCGTTGCCCGCGATGCCGAAATGGTATTACTGGATGCGGCTGGCAGCAATGTAACTATTGAGGCCAATAATGATGCAGTGCTGTTGCTACTGAGTGGTGAGCCGATTGATGAACCTATTATCGGTCACGGGCCATTTGTGATGAACACTCAGCAGCAGATAATCGAGGCCATCGCTGATTTTAACGGCGGTCGTTTTGGCTCAATGGATACCCACTCATAACCCTTTATCTATCCGCCATTGCCTGACGAGGTTTTTGTCAGGTAATGGCCGGTTACCTTCCAGCAAAGCATCCCACCGTTTAAAAATAGACCTTAGTCGGAAATAGATTGATTGCTGTCACGTGCCAGCAATCAATCCCACATTTAGCTATCTGGATATCGACTAAACTTAATATTACTTATTCCTCTATTTATCACTGGCTGATTAACACAATGATGTTCATGGTGTGGACACAGAGCGATGTATTGAAATACCACCAGCTTAAATAAGACGGCCGTATTTTTTTAATCTTGATGCTATTAATTCGTATTGGAATATTTGTCATTTATCCTATTTTATTTATTTAAAAATAGTGCTATCCAATGGTTACAGTGGTAATTCATTTACGTAATACGACTGCCAAGCGCTTCTTTTACATAGGAATTCATCATGAAGCCCAAAAAAACAGCAGCATCGCAGGATGCCACGCAGTCTGAATACGACGAAAGTAGTGCGTTATTAAGTGCATTGGACCGCTCATTAGCCATCATTGAGTTTGATCTCAACAGTCGCATAATTGCGGTTAATCAAAACTACCTTGATTATTTTGGCTATCAACGTGATGAAGTCATTGGTCAACATCATCTTATGTTTTGCCATCCACAATATGCCAGTAGCGACGAGTATCAGACACTGAAGAAATCTTTACTGGCGGGGAAGTCCGTTGAGGGCCGTTTTGAACGATTGCACAAAGACGGATCCACGGTCTGGCTGGCCGCCATCTATCAACCGGTACCAGGCCCAGGGGGTAGCGTTACCCGGATGGTGAAAATTGCTAAGGACATTACTTTTTTAATTGAGCAACAAAAAGCCACTCAAGAGTGGGTAGAACTTTTAACCCAATTAACTGATCGCAGCGACAGCGCAATGTTTATTGCCGCTAATAGTGATCACGGGCAACAAGCAGTTTATATTAATCAAGGTTTTACTAAGTTATTCGGTTATACACCCGAACAGGCTCTGGGCCAGAGCATGGTCGATTTACTCCAGAGTGCACATCCTGAACAACTGGGGTTAATTGATTCCACTTCGCCAAATTCACATCAGCAATTACTACCCAAAGAGTTATTCTACAGCAAAGACAAACAGCCGCATTGGTGTTCCGCCATTATCAACTCGCTAGTTGATGAGCAGGGTAAACCGAGTTATAGCATTGGTGTGTTGACTGATATCACGCTGACCAAAATGTATGAAGTGTTGCAATATAAGGTGCTGGAAGCACTGGTTAAAGAGCTGCCACTGGAAGAAGTGATGTCTTTGCTGTGCCGCGAAGTTGAGCGGATTGCCCCCGAGGTGACCGCCAGTATTTTGCAAGCCAGCGGGCACAACTACCTCAGCCATCTCGCAGCACCCAACCTACCCCTGATTTATACTGCGGCGCTGGCCTGTGTGCCTATTGGCCCGGTATCTGGCTCATGTGGCACCGCCGCATTTCGTAAAGAACCGGTTGAAGTCCATGATATTGCCACTGACCCATTATGGGAGAACTATCGGCACCTAATTCTACCCCATGGTTTGTTAGCTTGTTGGTCGACGCCTATTCTGTCAAGCCAGGGGGATGTTCTGGGCACATTTGCCTTTTACTACAAAGAAGTGCAAGGCCCCAGCGAGTTCCACCATCAGTTGGTCAAATTAATCGCAAATTTGTGCTCATTGGCGATGGAACGGGAGCAATCACGTCAGCAAATTCAGCATTTGGCTTTTTATGATTCCCTGACTGGCTTGCCTAACCGCACTCAGTTTCTGGTTTATGCCAAACAAGCTATCGCCCTTGCCGCTGAAATGGATTACACACTGGCAGTATTAATCATTAATCTGGACCGTTTTAAACAAGTTAATGATTCACTCGGCCTGGCCGCCGGTGATGAATTACTTGCCTTGATTGCCCAACGGTTGCGCAACGACATGCCAAAAAGTGACATTATCGGCCGCTTATCGGGCGACGAGTTTATTATCATTTTAGCCCCCTGCACCATGCAGCAGGCTACCGTGAAAGTTGAGAAAATGCTCAGTCTGCTGTCTCAGCCCTGTCAGATAGCCAACGTCAATATTATTCCTTCGGCCAGTGTCGGGATCAGTTTGTATCCTGAGAATGGTTTAGAAATGGATGCGCTGATGAATCACGCCGACATTGCCATGCATAAAGCCAAGAATATGGGACATGGTCATTTCAATTTCTTCAGTGCAGAGATGAATAATCTCAATCAACAGCGCCAGGATATGGAAGATGCTCTGCGTCATGCATTTCATATCGGGTCTCTTGAGTTATTTTATCAACCACAAGTGATGTTAAAAGATGGGCACCTATATGGTGTGGAAGCCCTTAGTCGCTGGGTTCACCCCATACTGGGGAACATTCCTCCACAGCGTTTTATTCCTATTGCTGAAGAGTGCGGGCTGATCAACGAACTGGCTCTGTGGGCGATTGAGACGGCTTGTCAACAGTTGGCGGACTGGCGTTTACGGAGTATTGATGTGCCCTCGGTTTCAGTGAACTTATCGCCGACCAATTTCCATAATCCAGGCTTGCCGGACATGATTTTACATATCTTGCAGCATTACCACTTGCCGCCGCAGGATCTCACGCTGGAAATCACCGAAGACATATTAATTGCAAATAATCCGGCGATTTTTGCCACTATAGAAAAAATTCATCGACTGGGCGTGCGTTTATCAATGGATGACTTTGGTACCGGCTATTCCAGTCTGAGTTATCTGCGCCATTTGGATCTTGATGAAATCAAACTGGATAAAAGTTTTGTCCATGATCTTGAGCATGACGAAACCAGCCGAACGTTAAGTGAGGCGGTGATCCGTATTGGTGAAAGTTTGCAACTATCAGTGATTGTCGAAGGGGTAGAAAACGAGGCGCAACGTACATTATTGAGCCGCCAAGGTTATCAAATAGGCCAAGGTTTTCTTTTTTCCGAGGCATTACCTGCCGTGAAACTAGAACAGTGGTTAGAGCATCGCACGACTAGTAGCAGTAGCTAATCAATAACAAGAGATTAATTATTAGTTGTAGTACCCTATTAGTCGATTTAGAACACCAATAGGTGACATTGTCACTATCGTTTGGTTGGCTATGGCTAACCTTTTCTTTCGTCGATAAATTCTTTATTCTTGTCGCCTTTGCAATCTGGATGTTGTTTTTTTGTTATGCAAAAATTTCTTTTTCTGCTGTTAAGCCTGATTCTGCTCGGCCCATTGGGCATCGACCTCTACTTACCCACGATTCCCGCGATAGCCAAGGGGCTAAACAGTAGCGAGTCGCTGATTCAATCCACTATTGCCTTGTTTATTCTGGTACTGGGTATTGGTCAGCTGATTGCTGGGCCATTAGTCGATAAGTATGGGCGTAAACCCATAGCCATCATCGGTATTATTCTCTACATGCTGGGGGCCGCGATGGCTGCACTGGCAGTCAGCCCGCTGATGTTTGTCAGTTCTCGCCTGTTACAAGGTGTCGCTGTTTGCTGTACTGCGGTGGTGGCATTCAGTGGGGTGCGTGACCGCCTCAACGGTAATGAGGCCGCGCGCGCTTTTGGTTTCCTTAATGGGACGTTAAATATCGTACCCGCATTGGCCCCCTTGCTCGGTGGTTTATTGGCGGAAGCCTTTGGCTGGCGCGCCCCATTCTGGTTCCTGGCGTTATATGGCTTGCTGGTATTAATTCTGATAATTATCTTCCTGCCAGAAACACGGCCAGCGGGTACCCAAGCCGTTAAGGGCTTGCCGATAAAGAACTATCTGCGCATCTTACGTGATGACCGTTTTCTGATTTTCGCACTGGTGAACGCGGGCGCTATGGGCATGGCCTTAACTTATGTCTCGCTGGCACCCAACGTATTGATGGTGGGCGCAGGACTCAGTCCATTACAGTTCTCACTGGTGTTCGGTGCCAATGGCTTTTGGATCATGGCGGTCAGTTTTATTGCTAACCGTATTATCCAAAAAATCGGCCGCCCTACCTGCCTGATGACCGGCAGCCTGTTGATGGCGCTGGGGTGTCTAGGGTTATTATTTGGTCTGACGCAACTGTCGGCAGAAATACAGCAACACTGGCTGGTGTATATGTTACCCGTTGCCAGTGCCTGTGCCGGTTTAGCCTTTATGATGGGGCCAGCCACCAGTTATGCATTGGAGCCCTATGCCAATGAAGCCGGTGTCGCCTCCGCGCTGGTGGGTTTTGTGCAAATGGCCGGGGGAGCTGGATTAGGCTTGCTGGCAATGTCCTTACCAATTGAGCCTAAATTATCACTCGCCATCGTAATGCTGGCAGGGTGTCTACTGGCTTGGCAGGCACGCCGTGCCAGTAAGCATGTCCGTGGTAACTTGCAGAAAATAAACTAAAAACAACCTAAGTGCGCTCGGTGATGACGCTAACGCGACTCGCCAGTGCACACATCAACTCATACCCCACGGTGCCTGCCGCCGCCGCCACATCATCGATAGGAAGATTATCCCCCCAGATCTCAACTTTACTCCCCATTTGCGCCTGCGGACAGGGTGTCAAATCTACGGTTAGCATATCCATTGAAATCGACCCCACCGTATGAGTCAGTATGCCATCCACCCTGATGGGCGTGCCGCTGGGAGCCAGCCGTGGATAACCATCAGCATAACCGCAGGCGACGACACCGATGCGCTGTGTGCCTGTGGCACTGTAGCGGCTGCCATAGCCAACACTGTGCCCTGCTGAGAGCGTCTGTATGGCGATAATTTCGCTGTGCAGCTCCATTACCGGGCGCAATCCAATGCCAGCGATATCGCTTACATCACCACTGGGTGACGCGCCATAGAGGATAATACCTGGCCGCACCCAATCAAAGTGGGTTTCAGGATTGCGCAATATTGCCGCCGAGTTGGCAAAGCTGCGCGCAGCCACCAGATGCCCACTGGCCTGCTGAATCTGCGTGAATTGCTCGCTGGCACCAATATGGTTATCTGCATTGGCAAAGTGGCTCATTAGCGTCACCTTGCCGATGTTATTTATACTGTTAGCCCATTGCCAGATGGCCTCTGCCTGCCCGATGGGAAAACCTAAGCGATTCATGCCGCTATTAAGTTTTAAATAAATATCGAGTGGTGTGCTCAGCCGCGCCGCTTTGATGGCGTCAAGCTGCCAGTCACTGTGTACCACGGTGGTTAACCGGTAGTGGTCGATCAGGACTATATCTTGCGCACGAAAGAACCCCTCAAGCAGCAAAATTGGCCCTTGCCAGCCCTGTTCACGCAACATTATCGCTTCATTTAAATCCAATAACGCAAAACCATCGGTTGCATCCAGCCCTTGCCAAATGCGGGCCAGACCATGGCCGTAGGCATTGGCTTTTACCACTGACCAAATTTTAGCGGCCCCGGCAAGACGGCGAACAATACTGAGGTTATGGCGTAAGGCAGATAAATGAAGCGTAGCGGATATCGGGCGAGGCATGCTTTTTCCTTCTTGGGCGGTATTCAATTATTTACAGCCCGCCAGTGGGCTGTAATGATCAATCGGCGCCTTTTAGCGCACAGGGTGAATGTCGTGTAAAGGCGTGATATTCAGTGGCCGAAAGCCCGCGCTATAACGCGCGACAGATAAATCATCCGCCAGAATCGCTGGGCGACGCCCATACATAATATCAGCCAATAATTGACCCGACCCACAGGCCATGGTCCAGCCCAAGGTGCCATGGCCGGTATTCAGATAGAGATTCTTAAGCGAGGTTCGCCCGACAATGGGCGTACCATCAGGTGTCATCGGGCGCAGCCCGGTCCAGAACGTGGCCTGACTGATATTGCCCCCATGAGGGTACAAATCACCCACCACCATTTCCAGCGTCTCACGACGTGCTGGTGCCAATTGAGTATTAAATCCAACGATTTCCGCCATCCCCCCAACCCGAATCCTGTCATCAAAGCGCGTAATGGCAATCTTGTAGGTCTCATCCAGCACGGTGGAGAAAGGTGCCGAGGCCGGATCTGTAATAGGAATAGTGAGTGAATAACCTTTTAGTGGATAAACAGGAATCGAGACCAGCCCGGCTAACAGCTCCGTAGAGTAAGCACCGAAGGCCACTACATAGGCATCAGCGTTAATAATATCGTCGCCACACAGCACACCGGCGATTTGGTCACCGTCCACCAGCAATTTATCCACCGAGCGATTGAACACAAACTTAACCCCAGCCCGCTCGGCCATTTGGGCTAAGCGTTCAGTAAACAGTTTGCAGTCGCCGGTTTCATCATTAGGTAAACGTAAACCACCGGTCAGTTTATGTGCTACTTTCGCCAATGCCGGTTCCACTGTTGCCAGTTGATCAGCCGTTAGCAGTGAATATGGCACCCCCGCATCATCTAACACCGCAATATCCTTGGCGGCGTTATCAAATTGCTGTTCGGTACGGAACAGTTGCAGTGTTCCCCCCTGACGGCCTTCATACTGAATACCGGTGTCTTCACGCAGCTCTTTTAAACAGTCGCGACTGTATTCTGCCAGACGCACCATACGGCTTTTGTTGAGCATGTAGTGGGAAGTGTCGCAGTTTCTCAGCATCTGCCACATCCAGCGTAGCTGGAAGCTGCTGCCGTCAAGGTGGATTGCCAACGGCGCATGGCGTTGGAACATCCATTTAATGGCCTTCAGAGGAACCCCAGGCGCAGCCCAAGGTGCCGCATATCCCGGCGATATCTGACCTGCGTTACCGGCACTGGTTTCCTGCGCGGGCCCCTGCTGACGGTCAATCACCGTAACATCATGCCCGTCTTTGGCTAAGTACCAGGCACTGGCTACCCCCACCACACCGCTTCCTAAAATGACAATGCGCATACCTTCCTCCCCCCAAACAACACCTAAAGCATAATATTCTGTTGACAGAAAATTAACTCAGCAGAAAAATCTAGCCAACATATTAATGCCAGGTCGTGACTTAATTCACAATTAATTTACAATGCAATTACTTTTCAGTTCAATAGCGTTAGGAAAATAGCGATAAGATGCTATTTTTGCCCAATTAAACGTCTAAAAGGAGAGAAAGCGCCATAATACCCACAATTAGCAGCATGAATAATTGGCATGTTGTGTAAGACTCTTTTACTAGTTTTATATTCCATAATTAGACCAATAAATCAGAATAATAATCTATAAAATCTAATTAATCGTACAGACTGATACGACAGCAATGATTCTGGCACGAACCGGCAGTCAACCTACCTGTTGTTTGAAAGATGGCGGATATTCATTGACATAAGGTCTTGCCATGCCTCAACTTGTTAATCTTGAGCTAGGATTATTGAAGTGACCAGTATTTTGCAGGGTTATAAAACCGTGAGGATGCGCTATGACAACTTCAACACCGAAACAAACCGCGCAAGATAAGCGCCTGACTGACGGCCCAGACTGGACATTTGAATTGTTGCAGGTCTATCTGGACCAAATAGACCGGGTGGCAAAACATTACCGGCTAGATACTTACCCCCACCAGATAGAGGTTATTACCTCCGAACAGATGATGGATGCCTATTCAAGTATCGGTATGCCTATCAACTATACCCATTGGTCTTTTGGTAAGAAATTTATCGAAACAGAGCAAAAATATAAGCACGGTCAGCAAGGATTAGCGTACGAGATTGTGATTAACTCCAATCCTTGCATCGCTTATTTAATGGAAGAAAATACTATTACCATGCAAGCCTTAGTCATGGCTCACGCCTGCTATGGACATAACTCTTTCTTTAAGAATAATTACTTATTTCGAGCCTGGACCGATGCCAGTTCGATAGTGGATTATTTGTTGTTTGCTCGTCATTACATCAGTGAATGCGAGGAACGTTATGGGGTGGAAGAAGTAGAGCGGCTACTCGACTCCTGTCATGCCCTGATGAATTATGGGGTGGACCGCTATAAACGTCCGCAAAAGATCTCTTTAGTGGAGGAAACCGCCCGGCAGAAAAGCCGCGAGGAGTATCTGCAAAGTCAGGTCAACTCGTTGTGGAAAACCCTACCGCGCAAGGATCGAGGGGAAGTCCAAGCCCAGGCTCAACGCTATCCCAGTGAACCGCAGGAGAACCTGCTCTATTTCATGGAGAAAAATGCTCCGCTGCTGGAGTCATGGCAACGCGAAGTGCTGCGAATAGTCCGCAAAGTCAGCCAATATTTTTATCCACAAAAACAGACACAAGTGATGAATGAAGGTTGGGCCACCTTCTGGCATTACACCATTCTTAACCATCTGTACGATGAGGGTAAGGTCACTGACCGCTTTATGATGGAGTTCTTGCACAGCCACACCAACGTTGTGTATCAACCGCCGTATAACAGCCCTTATTACAACGGTATTAACCCGTATGCCCTTGGCTTTGCCATGTTCCAAGATATCAAGCGTATTTGCCAATCACCGACTGAGGAGGACTATTATTGGTTCCCGGATATCGCCGGTAAAGATTGGTTGGATACGTTGCATTTTGCCATGCGCGACTTTAAGGATGAAAGCTTCATCAGCCAGTTCTTATCACCGAAAGTAATGCGTGACTTCCGGCTATTCACCGTGCTGGATGATGATAAGCATAACTATCTGGAGATTTCAGCCATTCATAATGAAGAAGGTTATCGGGCTATACGTAATGAATTGTCTGCTCAATATAACTTGAGTAATCACGAACCAAACATTCAGGTATGGAACGTTGATCTGCGCGGAGACCGCTCCCTGACCCTGCGCTATATTCCTCATGATCGGGCACCACTGGATAAGAGCCGTCAGCAAGTGATGAAACATATTCACCGGCTATGGGGGTTTGATATTCATATGGAACAACTGAATGACGATGGCTCGATTGAGCTACTCGACAGCGTGCCGCCAAGAGCCAATAAGCTCTAGCACAGGGCAGACGAGGTGGATAACCGCGCGAGCTATTGCGCTACATCTTGCCATGAAAAAGGGGCATTTAATGCCCCTTTTGCGTTGCAATTTTACGCGATATTCGCCTAACGGCGTGCTTCGGCCAAATCACTTGGCATCGTGCCCTGCATGCTGTGCCAAATAGCACCACTCTCTTTACCGTATGCTCTCAGGCACTCTGACACCTGATCATGGGCTTTTTCATCACACAGCGTTGACAGTTTGCTGTAGAAAGTCAGTGCCAGCTTACGGGCTTCAGGATTCGAGAAATAGTAACGCCCAACCCGGGTATAAAGCCCTTTCATGCCATTTAGGATCAACCCATAAATAGGGTTACCCGAAGCAAAAGCCAAACCACGGAAAATACCGTAATCCAGTGCGGTGAAAGCCTCGGCGTGATCATCAACTGTTTGAGCTTGTGCCAGGATTTCCTGTGCTTTCTCTGGATGATTACGGATTGCCGTGCGAACGAAGATGGTAGCGATATTTGTTCTGACTGCCAGTAAGTTGTCTATCAATTGTGGCACGCTGTCGTGGTCAAGTCGCGCCAGTGTTTCCAGAATATTAAGACCAGACGTTTCCCAAAAATTGTTTACTTTCGTCGGTTTACCATGCTGAATAGTGAGCCAGCCATCGCGGGCTAAGCGTTGTAACACTTCACGCAATGTAGTGCGAGTCACTCCAATCAGCTCTGAAAGTTCACGCTCCGCGGGCAAAATAGTGCCTGGAGGGAAGCGATTATTCCAAATACTTTCAATAATATACTCTTCCGCGAAACCGGCAGGACTTTGCGCCTTTATAACCATATTTTTGACGTTCCGTAGCGATACATATCAGCAATTTAGTGCGCTCATCATACCAGACGACGCTATCGTGACATAGCATCAGGACCGAACAAATGGTGAAAGTAGTCATAAAGTTGCAAAAATTGCGCAGATGGAATGATGTACAGATTATACGTATTGCTTTTAGAGCAATGACGTAAGGTAAAATGTAACTTTAGGCAGTAATTGCACCATAATAATTTTAATAAGGAGACTGTAACTCACAATGGATATGACCATTAGACAAGCTGTACTCAAGAATTTTCTGGGGAATTCACCTGATTGGTACAAGCTGGCAATTATCGGGTTTCTCATTATTAACCCACTGGTATTCTTTTTTGTCAGCCCATTTATTGCTGGCTGGATGTTGGTGGTCGAATTTATCTTTACACTGGCTATGGCGCTAAAATGTTACCCACTGCAACCGGGGGGTTTATTGGCCATTCAAGCCGTTGCCATCGGTATGACCAGCCCACATCAGGTGGCAGAAGAAATTGCTAATAATCTGGAAGTGCTGCTGTTGTTGGTGTTTATGGTGGCAGGTATCTATTTCATGAAGCAGTTATTACTGTTTGTATTTACCAAACTGCTGCTGAACATTCGCTCAAAAATCGTTCTTTCATTAGCCTTCTGTGTCGCCTCTGCCTTCCTTTCGGCATTCCTTGATGCCTTAACTGTAATCGCCGTGGTTATCAGTGTTTCTGTTGGTTTTTATACTATCTATCATCATGTTGCATCAAACCATACCGATAAAGATATCACCGACGACAGTTGGATCGATAATCAGGAAAACCGTAAAACGTTGGAGCAATTCCGCGCTTTCTTGCGTAGCCTGATGATGCATGCGGGTGTGGGTACTGCGCTGGGTGGCGTAATGACCATGGTTGGCGAGCCGCAGAACCTGATTATCGCTAAGAGTGCCGGTTGGAACTTTACCGACTTCTTTATTCGCATGCTGCCCGTGACGTTACCCGTCCTGTGTTGCGGATTATTGGTTTGTCTGCTGGTAGAACGTTTTAAACTGTTTGGTTATGGTGCACAGCTTCCCGAGCGCGTTCGTCAGGTTTTGACTGACTATGATCAACAAGCCAGTGCGAAACGGAGCAAGCAAGAGAAAGTGAAGCTTCTGATTCAGGCCTTGATCGGTGTTTGGTTGGTGCTCGCATTGGCCCTGCATTTAGCCGAGGTAGGCTTGGTCGGATTATCGGTGATTATACTCGCCACCTCCCTCTGCGGAATTACCAATGAACATGCACTGGGTAAGGCATTTCAGGAGGCATTGCCTTTTACTGCCCTACTCACGGTGTTTTTTGCCGTGGTTGCCGTCATTATTGAGCAGAGCCTCTTCTCACCGATTATTCAGTTTGTTTTACAATCTTCACCATCAGCACAGTTATCACTGTTTTATCTGTTTAATGGCTTACTCTCTTCGGTATCCGACAATGTATTTGTCGGTACGGTTTATATCAATGAGGCGCGCACTGCATTTGAGCACGGTATTATTTCGCTTCAGCAATTTGAGTTATTGGCTGTTGCCATCAATACCGGGACCAACCTCCCCTCAGTTGCCACACCGAACGGCCAAGCCGCTTTTCTGTTCCTGCTAACCTCCGCGCTGGCCCCTTTAATTCGTCTTTCTTATGGGCGCATGGTGTATATGGCACTCCCCTATACTATTGTGATGACCCTCGTCGGTCTGTTAGGCGTGGAGTACTTATTAGTGCCAATAACCGAATGGATGATGCAAAGTGGCTGGATAAGTTTGCCTCATCTGGCAGCCGGAGCTAGCATCACACATTGATCGCTTGCATTATAGTATCTGCCAGCCCTACACTTTTGGTCGCCGCGGGGGCTGTTATTAGCTTCGAGGGATTATGGGCTGGCAAAACAAACCAAATATCTCACCCAAAGTAAAATTCAGGCTTGTGATAACTTGTCACGCGCGAGAAAGAGCTGATTTTTGCCTAATTTTACCTTTGGGTGGCTGGCAGCAAAGATGAATTGGTTTACACTGCCGGTACAATTGCTTACTGCATGGAAAATAAAGATATGTTGCAATTCCTTAACCGCTGCTCTAAAGGGCGCGGTGCTTGGCTTTTAATGGCCCTGACTGCACTTGCACTAGAATTGGTCGCACTCTATTTTCAACACGTGATGTTGTTACAGCCTTGTGTAATGTGTATTTACGAACGTGCTGCGTTATTCGGTATTCTCGGTGCGTCGTTGTTGGGTGCCATTGCACCTAAATCGCCCTTGCGCTACCTGGCAATCTTTATCTGGATCTACAGCGCATGGCGCGGTGTTCAGCTAGCCTGGGTACACACTATGCTGCAACTCCATCCTTCACCGTTCACGACCTGTGATTTCTTTGTCAGCTTCCCGTCATGGCTGCCACTAGACAAATGGCTGCCCGCTATTTTTGTTGCCAGTGGTGATTGCTCGGTAAAACAATGGGCATTTATGTCATTAGAAATGCCGCAATGGTTGGTCGGTATCTTTGCTGCATACTTATTGATTGGCGTATTGGTGCTGATCAGCCAATTCGTTAAACCGAAAAGACGTGACCTGTTTAGTCGATAATTTCAAACATATCTTTATCTGACAATGGCACCTCAGGGTGCCATTTCTTTTGGATGACAGTGCATTAACGGATGATCCCGCGCGCTGAGCGAGAGAAAAAAGATTTATAAGACTGAAGTATTTGCCATTCTCTGGCCAAAACCTCAATGTCCTGACTGACATCCGCCACCAACTTACCGGTATGGTAAATAAGCTGATAGGCGTTTTGAACCGCTTGGCAATCATCACTGTTCAACCAGTCGTCCCCCATTCCTGCTGCTCGGATACCCACCGGCACGGCACGATTACCCCCCGCAATCACATAAGGGGGGATATCCTGCACCACGCAGGCGCTTTCATTGACCAAGGCATGGGTGCCAATAACACAAAACTGGTGCACAGCACTGGCCGCGCAGATAATGGCGAAATTATCGACCTCTACATGTCCGGCTAATCCTACATTCGACGCCAATAAGCAGTGGTTACCGATAATGCAGTCATGGCCAATATGCACATGATTCATCAGACTATTGTCATTACCGATACGTGTTATACCGTGTCCTTGAGCCGTGCCACGGTGTATCGTGACATTTTGCTGAATCAAATTGCGGTCGCCAATGATAACCTGGGTAGGCTCCCCCTGGTACTTAAGATCCTGATTAACCTCTCCAATAGAGGAAAATTGTCCAATATTATTGTCACATCCAAGCTCGGTAATACCATTAATTACAATATGCGATTTAAGCACCGTGCCGGAACCAATAGTGACTTGAGAACCAATGTAACAAAAGTGACCAATCTGTACATTCGCACCAATCACCGCACCCTTCTCAATAATTGCAGAAGCAGAAACTATCGCGGTGTTATCAATCAAGCTATTTAACTCTCCAGATGGAGGACTCACATTACTACTTTGTGGGTAACTTCAGCGTCGACTAAGGACTAATCCATCCAGTGGTTTAATCAAATTTACAGCCATAAATGGTCATACAACGAAAAAAGGCCACCATAAGGCAGCCTCATTTTAATTCGATTATAAACTAGTTAAGCTGTGGTATGGGTACAAATGTACTGATTAGCCTGCTCACCATCAACCACCGCCAAACGGATTGGCAGCGCGGAAATATTGAGAGAAGCAATAACTTGCTCCTGGCTGTTGGCATTTTGGAATATTAACGCCTCGCCCTGACCTTCTGGATTAACTTTTACAAACTGGAACACTGATTTATCAATGGTCAATTGCTGATTCGGGCCGTCTAACACTGCGGTCAGGCTGCCTCCCTCTTTCAATTTACAATCAAGATTTATCAATGAGGCCCCAGCGGCCTGAACCTGGTGCGAAATGCTACCTAAAGTAGCAGATATGCCGATGATAACAGCGGCCAACGTTGAATATTTCATTTTATTAAGTTTCTTGGTTAAATTTCGGCGTTAGTATGCCATATCTGGCGTCTGAATAGGCATCTGTTGTCTGAGAGGCTTCAATATAAATTACATATATATCAATGGTTATCTGGCCCACTGCGGTTTATTCAAAATGTGGTCTTGCCAGTCGATAACCTCGCTCTCACGTACGGCAATATGGCGTACCGAGATCCGCTCACCGTGCATCGCAGATTTTGAACCGGCTAACAGTGGATGCCAACTCGCCAGGCCACGCCCCTCGCCCACCATCCGATAAGCACAGGTGGGTGGCAACCACTCAAACGTTACCAAATTCTCTCGGGTTAACTTGATGCAGTCTTCTTCTAATTCAAAGCGGCGCTCATAATTACGGCACTGGCAGGTTTTGAGATTGAGCTGATCACAGGCCACATTGGTGAAATAGATTTCATCCGTGTCCTCATCAATCAGTTTATTCAAGCAACATTGGCCGCATCCGTCGCACAGTGATTCCCATTCACTATCTGACATTTCAGCGAGTGTTTTTTGTTGCCAAAAAGGAAGTTGTGACATATCGGTATCCGGTGTGAATAAATGAGCGGGTCGTTATAGACGCTTTGGCGGTCAGATGCAAGTGTTGCCGCCCAGCCTGATGGCATAAGCGGCAGCGATGCTCTTAGATTATGCGGGTACTCAACGTTTTACCATTTAGCATAACTTTCAGCATATCGCCTGATTT
Source organism: Yersinia sp. 2553 StPb PI (assembly GCF_052217105.1). Taxonomy (NCBI): domain Bacteria; kingdom Pseudomonadati; phylum Pseudomonadota; class Gammaproteobacteria; order Enterobacterales; family Yersiniaceae; genus Yersinia; species Yersinia sp. 2553 StPb PI. The sequence goes on from NZ_JAZGPX010000002.1 coordinate 1,552,581, forward strand.
CATCGGCCCGACGCCCTGTGGAGTGCCCGTCAGAATGATATCGCCAGCACGCAAAGTAAAGAAACGGCTGATGTAACTGATTAGCGGAATGATGGGGGTGATCATATCACGCGTGTTGCCTTGCTGACGGACCTCATCGTTAATGATAAGCGATAAGTCAGCCTGTTGCGCATCACCAAACTCCGCCACCGGTATAAAACCGGAAATCGGGCAAGAACCGTCAAATGCTTTCGATTTCTCCCACGGCTGACCAGCCTTTTTCAAGCCAGATTGCAGCTCACGCAGTGTCAAATCCAATGCGACACCGTAACCGGCGATTGCGCGTGCCACTCGGTCTTCACTGGCTTGTTTTAACGGAGTACCGATCAAAACGGCTAATTCTACTTCATGATGAACCTCACCGAACTCTTTCGGGATCGATACCGGCTGGCGAATATCACATAGCGCTGTTTCAGGTTTAATAAACAGCACCGGTTCAACTGACACAGTACTCCCCATCTCTTTAATATGTTCGGCATAGTTACTGCCAACGCAAACCACTTTACTCACTGGAAAATCCAGCAAAGCCCCTTGCCAGTCTCTATGTTGATACATACTGCCTCTCCTGAATTAACATCCTGTCTGAATTTACATCTTGATTGGCTCTTGCCGCAGCGACACAACCAAGTCATACCACGATTAGGTGTTCGCAGACATTATTGACTTACGCTATCTGCCATCATACCAATACTAATAGCGAAATAGTAAGAACGGTTCCAGTGCATAATGGTACGAAAATTATCATAAACCAGAAACGCCCGCCCTTGCACATCATCAGGTACGATGACCCAAGCCCGGAGATCTGAGTTGGCAAAGTTACCGCCGGGTATCGCCATTACCCCGAGTTGCTGCCATTGGGCGACGCTTTTGGCTTGGCTGTCTTTTAAGCCCGCCAGCTTAATATCAAATCCTTCGGGCAGCGTCGCTTCCTGGCCCCAATCAACACCCGGTTTCCAACCTTCAGTAGACAGATAGTTAGCTGTCGAAGCAAAGACATCATCGATATTATTCCAAATATCAATTTTCCCATCGCCATCCCCGTCAGCGCCATAGGTCAGGAAAGAGCTAGGCATAAATTGACTCTGCCCCATCGCACCAGCCCATGATCCTTTCAACTCGGGGTCATCAACTTTGCCTTGCTGAATGATTTGCAATGCAGCTATCAGCTCTTTAGTGAAGAATGCCTCACGCCGCCCTTCAAATGCCATGGTGGATAAGGCAGAGATGACATCCTCTTTACCTTGAAACTTGCCAAACCCACTTTCCATGCCCCACAGCGCCACGATGTAACGCTCAGGCACACCATAGCGCGCAGTAACTTGTGATAACTGAGGCTGATAGCGCTGATAAATCTCTTTACCTTGCGCGACTTTCGCCTCTGTCAGAACTCTGGTCAGGTAATCATCCAGTGTGACTTTCTTTTCTAACTGATTGCGGTCTGACTGAATGACTCGGTCAACAAAATGAATATTGGCAAACGCTTTATCAAGCGTAGCCTCGCTGATCCCCTTTGCACGAGCTTGGGCCTTTAATTGTTCGACATAAGCAGGAAACTGCGCTGGATCACGCCCTTGCTGGGATAATGTCATTTTAGTACTGTTCTTGGCCGCAGCCGGTGGTGAATCCAGCATGGTTGGTGGCGCGGTTGCTGGTGTTGGTGCCGCAATCGGGGCCGCAGCATTTTTATTGGCACATCCCACTGAGATGAGCGTCACCAGAGCAACTGCAATCATTGACAATTTCATCGACGCATTCCTGTGTAAAACAACAACCAGAGAGGAAGCTGGAAATATAAAATCAACCGGGGCTGATACATGGACATCCACCTTAGGGTTGTGATGGATGCCATCACGGTAGGCAGTTTTGATGAAAATCAACGTTATACGGTAGTATCGCCCAAGTGCATTTTCAACAAACTTTCGAGTGGCGGTGGGACTTGCAGATAAAAACCCTGCTCAATGAGTGCACTTTTTACCTTCTCGACATCCGCTGTCGCCAACGTTTTGCGTTCATTTAATGAAAGCAGCATCGCAAATTGCGGCTTGCCAAAACTGGTAAGTAATTCAGCCGGCACTCTGGAAAAATCATCTTTCTTTTCAATATATAGGTAGGTTTGATCCCGTTTCGGGCTTCTATAGATAGCACACAGCATGTTTGGACTCTATTTGATAAATTCAATAATGAGACTGTATATACCCTAAATCATTCGAGTTACAAGAAGGCGGCCAACGCACATGCAGCTTGAAGTATTACGGGTATAGTTAGCATAGTATTATAACACGCTAGCCTGGCTCAGATGCTTGGGATATCAATAGATATTGATGCCTATACTGCTAGCACAGGGATCAGATACAGCATATTGACGTTTATCATTTTCGGCGCGCCGAGCTGGGTAATGTTCTTGCTGTTGGCATTTAGCCTGCTTTTCGTTTTCCCGTTTTGCCGCTTCGGCATCTATCCGCGCTTTCTCCTCATCCAATTGCTTTTGCCATGACTCAGCACTTGTCGCCACCGATCCAAGCGCCTTACGTTTTTCAAGATAATCGGTGGGAACCTTACTGTCTTTTGGGATTTCGGCGTGATAGCCAAAGTCAGCCCATGCAGTAAATGCAACAGGTAAAGCCATAACACAGATAAATGATAGTGGGATGAAATTCCTTTTCATCGTTGATGTTCCTCAGATAGATTGATGCAGAAACCGCAAAATATCACAAAATGATTATCATTCTCAATATAGAATCATTAAAAATAGCACTGATTAGTGCCATTTATCACTCAGCTTTAATTACCCATGCCAGCGGCAATGTGGTGATACACAGATTACTGGGTGAGATTTCTCTGAAATAATAGTGTGAGGTATTTCACTAAGTCGATAATAACCACACTCAATATCTCTATTTCATCATCTTGAAAGTGATAATAATGGTGAGTCATTACTCTATTTTATAAAAAACAACTTCATCTGATAAAAAAATGACTCATCTCTGATTAAAAATGGTCACTTTTATGGGCGACGTCAAACCCGCCATCAGCATGTTTGCTTGTTGAAAAAATACACAATTTAACGGTGGGAGTGATAACCGCCAAATATAGGCAGGTCAGGGCTAGCGAATAAGCGGAAGTTATGCTGTAATTTCTTGTCAGATTGAAGTCATTATGACCTTAAGATTTCAATATATTGATACGGATAGATTTATCTTTATATTACCTATAACATGCTTGGGAACATCAGAATATTGTACCCCGAGTGGTATTTTGGGGATTAAACGTAGCTGAAACTGAGTCAGGATAGATGTCACAATCGCCAATTGAGTTAAAAGGCAGTAGTTTTACCCTATCGGTCGTTCATTTACACGATTCACGACCGGAGGTAATCCGTCAGGCATTGCAGGAAAAGGTGGATCAAGCCCCCGCTTTCCTGAAAAACGCCCCTGTTGTGATTAACGTTGCAACGTTACCAAACGGTGCTAACTGGAAAGATCTCCAACAGGCTGTCACTTCAGCAGGTCTGCGTATTGTTGGCATCAGTGGTTGTCAGGATGAGCGTCAAAAACGGGCGATATCACGTGCAGGTTTGCCGTTATTGAGTGAGGGTAAAGGCCAGAAAATGGTACCCGAGCCCGTTATCAGCCCGCCGGAAAACGCGCCGACCAAGACACGTATCATCAACACACCTGTCCGTTCCGGCCAACAGATTTATGCCCGTAATTGCGATTTGATTGTTATCAGCAGTGTCAGTGCCGGTGCTGAATTAATTGCCGACGGCAATATTCATATCTATGGAATGATGCGAGGCCGTGCGCTAGCAGGTGCATCCGGGGATGCCCAATGCCAGATTTTTTGCACACATTTAGGCGCTGAGCTCGTCTCTATCGCGGGGCAGTACTGGTTAAGTGACCAGATCCCGCGTGAGTATTTTGGTCAGGCCGCACGTCTGCATCTGCTGGATAACGCATTAACTATACAACCTTTAAATTAAGCCCTTTTGACAAGGAATCCATTTCATGGCACGCATTATTGTTGTTACATCGGGTAAAGGGGGCGTTGGCAAGACCACATCAAGCGCGGCTATCGCAACCGGCTTGGCCCAAAAAGGTAAAAAAACCGTCGTTATCGATTTCGATATCGGCCTACGGAATCTAGACTTGATCATGGGATGTGAACGCCGGGTAGTTTATGATTTTGTTAATGTGATTCAAGGTGATGCCACTTTGAACCAAGCATTAATAAAAGATAAGCGTACAGATAATCTGTACATTTTACCGGCTTCTCAGACGCGCGATAAAGACGCCCTGACCAAAGAGGGTGTTGAAAAGATTTTAAACGATCTTGGCGATATGAATTTCGAGTTTGTGGTATGCGACTCCCCTGCGGGTATCGAAAGCGGCGCTTTGATGGCGCTCTATTTTGCTGACGAAGCCGTTATTACCACTAACCCTGAAGTCTCCTCGGTTCGTGACTCTGACCGCATCCTCGGGATACTGTCCTCCAAGTCGCGCCGCGCAGAGAATGGCCAGGATCCAATTAAAGAACATCTGCTGTTGACCCGCTACAATCCTGGGCGTGTTAATCGCGGCGATATGCTTAGCATGGAAGATGTCCTCGATATTCTGAGGATCCCACTGGTTGGCGTTATTCCAGAAGATCAATCTGTATTGCGCGCCTCGAACCAAGGCGAGCCAGTGATTCTGGACAAAGAGTCAGATGCCGGTAAAGCTTATGACGATACCGTTGACCGTTTGCTAGGAGAAGAACGCCCCTTCCGCTTCATCGAAGAAGAGAAGAAGGGCTTCCTGAAACGCCTTTTTGGGGGATAAACCATGGCTTTGTTAGACTTTTTTCTGTCCCGCAAAAAACCGACAGCCAATATAGCCAAGGAACGGCTGCAAATTATCGTCGCTGAGCGTCGTCGTGGGGACAGTGAGCCCCATTATTTGCCTGACTTGAAACGCGATATTTTGGCGGTTATTTGTAAATATATACAGATCGATCCTGAAATGCTGCATGTGCAATTCGAGCAGAAAGGGGATGATATTTCGGTACTTGAACTTAACGTGACATTACCGGAAACGGAAGAAACGCCTAAATGATTTCTTCGCAATAACTACCCCCTGTATTTATTTACAGGGGGTACTTTCATTTAGTTAACTGTATATATATCCAGCCCATTGTGCTATTCAATATATCTGTCACTGAAACAAGAAAAATCTTAATCTCTATTTCAATTAGTCATAAAGTACTTATGAATTAAAATTGAAACACCCAGAGTGAAGCCCACCCCACTCTGAATATCGATTAATACTGTTTCAAAATCTCAGCCAATTCCGTAGACAACAAATCGCCCCGCCAGCCACTTAATAATTCAGGCTGAGTGTCAGTTGATTTTAGTTTCCAATGCCAACTGAGTAATTGGTTTATTTGACGACGTGACGCCAGTAACTCACCACTCAGTCCACTACGTTCACTGACTGACTGGATCAACGCTTTAATATCTTTAAAGACTTTCTTGTAGCCGGGTTGGTCGATCAGGTTAGCTACCGGTTGCGGCAACTGCTCTTCCGTTACAGCATTCCCCTCAGCCACCAGCGCCAACAAGGTACGCCCATGATAGCGAATCTCCTGCCCACTCAGGCCAAGGGAATCTAACTCACCCAGCGAGGTTGGCTGATAACGGGCGACTTGCCACAGATTCTCTTCACGCACGACAAAGTTAACCGCCAGATCACGCTCACGCGCCTGACGCAAGCGCCATGCCGCCAGCTTCTGCAAACATGCCAACTGATGGCCACGTAACTGCCAGGCATTGGTTATCTCACGGTAGGCCAGCTCAGGGTCAAGTGTTTCACTGCGACGGCGACACAGTAGTTGGCATTCATCTATCGCTGCATCCATTCGCCCAGCAGCTTCGGTGGCTTCCACTAATTTAGCTGCCAAAGGTAACAGATAGAAAACATCAGCGGCGGCATAATCACACTGTTTTTCACTGAGTGGACGGGCAATCCAGTCGGTACGTGATTCACTTTTATCTAGCTCAACACCTTCAAACTCATTTACCAGCATGGCAAAACCGCAAGACAGGGTTCGGCCAGAAAATGCCGCCAATACCTGAGTATCAATCATCGGCGTTGGCATCCGGCTAAAGGCATTTAAGAACACCTCGAGATCTTCGCTACCAGCATGCAGATATTTCACCACATTCAAATCTTGCAGTAGCTCACTGAAAGGTTGCCATTCAGTGATGGGCAAGGGGTCTATGAGTGAAAGTTGTTCACCGTCATACAGTTGAATCAGGCCCAACTGAGGATAGTAGGTGCGCGTTCTGACAAATTCCGTATCCAGCGCGACATGAGCATGTGTCCGGGCTTGTTCGCAGACCTGCTGCAACGCACTATTGGTCGTGATCAACTGATAATTCAAAACGTGATTCTCTTGGTCGTTAGTCTATGACAAACACAACAACGCCGGCGATGACCGGCGTTGTTGATGATGATTGAGTGACGCTGTTAAGTTAGGCTGCGTCTTGGTTGCTACCTTTAGCCTTAACTTGTTCGTCACGCAGTTCCCTACGTAAAATTTTGCCGACATTCGATTTCGGCAACTCGTCGCGGAACTCTACTATTTTCGGTACTTTATACCCTGTAAGGTAGCGGCGGCAATGGGTTAGCAGCTCTTCAGGTGTCAGTGAGGCATCTTTTTTCACGACAAACAGTTTTACCGTCTCGCCAGAGACCTCATTAGGCACGCCAACCGCAGCAGATTCCAGCACTTTCGGATGTAACGCTACCACATCTTCAATCTCATTGGGGTAGACGTTGAAACCAGAGACCAGAATCATATCTTTTTTACGATCAACGATACGTAAAAAACCTTGTTCATCAAGGGTTGCGATATCGCCAGTTGCCAGCCAACCGTCTTTCAGCACTTCATCCGTCGCTTCTGGCCGCTGCCAATAGCCTAACATAACTTGTGGACCACGCACCCATAGTTCACCCGGTTCACCCAATCCAACTTCGTTACCCTCATCATCCACCAGCCGAACATCGGTAGAAGGGACAGGCAGACCAATGCTGCCACTGTAGTGTTTCAAATCATAAGGATTACCCGTCACTAACGGCGAGCACTCGGTCAAACCATAACCTTCCAGCAGATGTTTCCCAGTCAGTTTTTCCCATCGTTCAGCAACCGCTTTCTGCACTGGCATGCCGCCACCCACAGAAAGGCGCAGTGTGGAGAAATCTAACTTGGTGAACTCTTCATTATTCAACAAAGCATTAAATAACGTATTTACACCCGTCATGGCGGTGAATGGATAACGACTTAGCTCTTTTACCATTCCCGAAATATCACGCGGATTGGTTATCAATAAACTGCGCCCACCTAACTCAATAAACAGCAGGCAGTTCATGGTTAAAGCAAATATGTGATAGAGGGGGAGCGCCGTGACCACCAGCTCGTGGCCGGGTTGCAGCAAAGGTGCATAAGCCGCTTTCGCCTGCTCCAGGTTCGACTGCATATTGCGGTGTGTCAGCATTGCGCCTTTCGCCACCCCCGTCGTACCTCCGGTATATTGCAAAAATGCCAGGTCAGTATTGATAATATCCGGCTTAACATATTGCAGACGGCGACCTTTTTGTAGCGCAGTGCGAAACGAAATAGCATCGGGTAGATAATATTTCGGTACCAGTCGCTTGATGTATTTCACCACGAAATTAACCAGCGTCCCTTTGGCCGTCGACAACTGATCACCCATGCGAGTTAAGATGACATGTTTGACTTGGGTTTTAAAAACGATCTTTTCCAGCGTGTGAGCGAAGTTGGAGACAATAACGATTGCCACAGCTCCGCTGTCATTCAGTTGATGCTCTAACTCGCGCGGGGTATACAGCGGGTTAACATTCACCACCACCATACCCGCACGCAAAATACCAAACAAAGCTATGGGATATTGCAGCAGGTTGGGCATCATCAAGGCGACACGGTCACCTTTTTGTAACCCTAAACCTTGCTGTAGATAGGCGGCGAAAGCACGGCTACGCTCTTCCAACTTACGGAAGGTCATCACCTCCCCCATATTGATGAACGCAGGTTGGTCCGCATAACGCAGTGCGGCGTTCTCAAACATTTCCACCAAAGAAGAATAGCGATCCGGGTCAATCTCTGCGGGGACATCTGCCGGATAACGCTTTAGCCATACTTTTTCCAAGGTAGCACTCCTGAAATTATTATTGATCGCCAGAGTAAGACGCAAATTCACACCAGAACTTTAACAATATTTTAACTCAGCTTACCAGTTTGCTTTCAAACAATTTTGAGGTTGGGATATACGTCACTATTTTCTGGCGCCGAGATCTCAAAAATAACTAAGGCAGACAATGCCGCCCATTAAAATTCAATAAAATCAAAATATTACAGGCGATTTTTAACATTTAAAACTATAACTCTTTGATTATATAATCTTTTATGTTTTATCGACGTAAAAAAGGCGCTGAATTCAGCGCCCTTCATGCCATTACACCCTAACATCTGGCAGCAATTGAAACCGGTCAGACTACCTACTCCGTAACAATAGTTTGAATCTGTGCTGGTCCCGGGTTGTACCAACCACCCCATCCCGGCCCCCACATCCCAGGGTTGTGGTAACCCCACGGGCCCATTGCCGGTGGCATCATCACTTGTTGTGCAAGATTCCAACGTTTGTAACCTGTGGCATTTATCACCACAAAGTCATACGGCGTCATCCCAATTTTACCGGCTTCAACACCGGTAATCGGCCCAACCACGGTCACCAGGTGACCACGAAAATCAACTGGCTCAAGGAAACCATTAACATAGGCTATCACTCGCCCTTGCGACGGCTCCCCCAAAATAGGTCTGGCACCCGAGTCTAAGGGTACGCTGGCAATTTCAAGCCGGGTGCGATGCGCTTCGTTGGCCACATTGATGACGGTCCCACCAAAACGCGCCTCCTGGCCTATAAAGACCTTCGGATCGGTTCGAACCAAATTAAGATTTTGCTGCGGCGTCGCAGTGGTACCCTGAATAGCAGGCGGGACAGTAACACAGCCGGACAGAAGCAAAACGCCCAATCCTAGCCAGCCACACGTCCATTTACGGCTTCTATTCTTTATAGATTGAGTTGTTGACGTATTTATCGCCATAGTGTGCTGCTCCTTATCATATCTATAGCTATCTGAATATTTTAGACTCTAAACAGGATGACAAGTTGCTATATCGTTAATTTTTCACATTTCCGTGGCGCAGTGCAGTTCTAACGGCCTGGCAGTTTTTTCCAGGTCACTTCATTTCTCAGATACACTGGCTCGGCATTTTCCACACTCACTATCCGCCCGTTCGCCCATGATGATAATGCCAGTGGCAACATATCCTCTGCCTGCGGCAGTAGCATCTGCCCGTCAGCCAGCACCACGTTATCGCTGCTAACCAGATCAGGATACGTCTGCCAGCCAGTGCCTACTGTGGCCCAATGGCCGCTCAGTGATGGCGCGTGTGCCAAGACTTGTGCCGGCGTCATTACTGCCTCAGTCTGTTCACCAAGCCAATCGCCTTGTGCGTCACGCTCAAACTCACCCCAATAGACTTCCCCCATGCGGGCATCAATCGCAGCCAATACGCGAGACGCGCCTGTCAGACGGAATGCCCCCTGAGCCATGGTCTGTAAGGTGGAAATACCTATCATTGGTAAGTCTGCGCCCAGAGCCAATCCCTGACCAATACCGATACCAATACGGACACCGGTAAAGCTACCAGGGCCACGGCCAAAGGCCAATGCATCGAGTTGCGTCAGTGATAAACCTGATTCAGCCAGTACTTGCTGCACCATCGGTAAGATTCGTTGGGTGTGTTCCCGTGGACAAAGCTCAAACAACGCCTGAACTTCGCCGTTATTCCACAATGCAACAGAACATGCTTCTGTTGCGGTATCGATCGCTAAAATTCGCGTGGACATGCCAACCTCGGCAGGAAAAGAGTATGAATTCAATACAGGGCGCGCATGATAGCACACCCCTCCTCGCTTTTCCCTTAATCGCGTTGCTTGAGAAAAGCGATGGCTTTCGCCAAATCACGGGTGCGGGGTGCTGGCGGGAGACTATTAAGGAACATCGCGCCATAAGGGCGCATCACCAGGCGATTATCACAGATAACCAGCACGCCGCGATCGTCGATGTCACGAATCAAACGCCCCACACCTTGTTTCAAGGTAATAACGGCATCAGGCAATTGCACATCATTGAACGGGTCACCACCACGTAGACGGCAATCTTCGATGCGGGCTTTCAACAAAGGGTCATCCGGTGAGGTAAACGGCAATTTGTCGATGATGACACAAGATAACGCGTCGCCCCGCACATCCACCCCTTCCCAGAAACTGCTGGTCGCCACCAGCAGTGCATTGCCTGCTGCTACAAACTGTGCCAGCAACTGCCCCTTGCTGGTTTCGCCTTGCACCAAAACAGGTAGCGTCATGCTGGCGCGGAACTCTTCGGCTAAACCACGCATCATCTGGTGTGAGGTACACAAAAAGAAGCAACGCCCTTTATTGGCATCAATCAGTGGCTTTAGCATCACCGCCAGTTTACGGGCAGCCCCAGGTTCATTTGCCGAAGGCAAATTGCGTGGCACACAGAGTAATGCCTGATTGGCGTAATCAAACGGACTGGGCAGGAGTAGCGTTTTGGCGTTCGTTAGCCCCAACCTTGAGGTGAAATGTGATAACTGATCATTAACCGACAGTGTGGCAGAGGTAAAAATCCAGCTTCCCGGTTTTTCTTCTATCAGCTCACGAAAACGATCAGAAACCGACAACGGTGTCAACGCCAGTACGAAATGGCGTGAATTACACTCATACCAATAGCTGTAGCCGGGTGTAGTGACATCTTTTAAACGCTTAAGGCGGTTGCGATACACCGTTGCACGTTCAAAAGCAGCATCCAGCATGGCTGAACGGCCAAGGGAAAGCTTCATCACGTCATAACACAACTCCAGCGCATCATCGAGCAACAGCAACGCCCGCTGAATCGCCGGTTGTTCCAGTACATCACGTAAATTGCCGCGATATCCCGGGTCGCCGAGCACCAGACGGAAATCTTGCGTGCTTTGCGTCAGACGGTCGGCGCTTTTTTGCAATTGAGCGGAGTCACGCACTTCGGTGCGATAGGCAATAATAATATCTTTTGCCAAATCCATTAGTTGTCTACTGGTCAGTTGCTGACCAAAGTATTGGCTGGCAATATCGGGGATCTGGTGGGCTTCATCGAAAATCATCACATCTGCGGTGGGGATCAGTTCGGCAAAACCGCTCTCTTTCACCACCATATCCGCCAAGAACAGATGGTGGTTCACCACCACTATATCTGCATCCATCGCCTTACGGCGGGCTTTGACCACAAAACAATCTTTATACAGCGGGCAATCACTACCCAGACAGTTATCATTGGTACTGGTGACCAACGGCCAGACAAAGCTATCCTCAGCCACCTGGCCACAGGTACTGATATCACCATCGATGGTTTCGGCTGACCAGCCACGCAAACGAACCAAATCAACCAATGTCTCACTGGCTAATTCACCCCCGGCCAATGATTGCTGTTCAAGTCGTTCCAGACAAAGATAGTTTGAGCGCCCCTTTAATAAGGCCAGCTTCCCTTTGTATTTGAGAGCAGTCGCTACCGTGGGTAAGTCACGCGAATAGAGCTGATCTTGTAACGCTTTCGAACCTGTGGAGATAATCACTTTGCAATCAGCACGCAGTGCGGGCGCCAAATAGGCAAATGTTTTACCGGTACCGGTACCTGCCTCTACCACCAATTGTTGTTTGGCATCAATAGATTCACTGATGGCCGCCGCCATTCGGCGCTGAGACTCTCGGGGGTTAAAACCTGTAATGGCCTGCGCTAATGCGCCATCTGTTGCAAAATCGTCTGTCACGCGTTCTCTTCCGGGCGAAATCAGCGGTGATTATGCCAAGCCTATCGCCCCGCGACCACACATTCTCATCATAAGCTATGCTACCCTACTACTGATAACTGACATTGACATTCACACAAGGGAGTGAAAATGAGTATTGAACGAATTAATCCAGAAAAACGTTGGTCAGATGCTGTGGTATTTAACAACACTATCTATTACACCAGCGTACCGGAAAATCTGGATGCAGACGCCACGGCGCAAACTGCCAACACACTGGCTGCAATAGATATGATGTTGAATCAGCTCGGTTCAGATAAAAGCCGTATTTTGGATGCCACCATTTTTCTGGCAGACAGTGCGGACTTCGCGGCGATGAATGCGGCGTGGGATGCCTGGGTGGTTGATGGCAATGCGCCAGTGCGTTGTACCGTCGAAGCCAAATTGATGAATCCGAAGTACAAAGTTGAAATCAAAATTATTGCGGCTATTTGATTTTGCGATCTGCGGGGCGACTGCACTGATGGGCACTCTGACGGCTCGCGCCCCTTGTATTTTAAACAAATAAGGACCCATTCAGTACATTTCCCCGCTTATCAGCTTCGATTAAAAACTGTCACTCGATATACCCAAAGTAATTGGAGTTGCAGGTAGGCTGCCAGCAAACAATTCCCGATGAGCTTACACCGGTAAGTGATTCGGGTTTGCGCGCGCAGCCAACACCCCTGCAGCTTCAAGTACAAAGGGGATATCAGGACAGCTTAATCATCACCATGCCAGCCAGTAGCAAAATCAGGCCGATCCAGCCTTTATAGTTCAGTCGCTGATTAAACAAAATCCAACCTGCGGCCACGGTGGCGGCAATACCGAACCCGCCCCACAAGGCATAAGCCACTGATAATTCAATGCCTTTCACTGCTTGTGCCAAAGCACTGAATGCCCCTAACACTGACAGCAGTGATAATATGCCTAACCATACTCGGCGAAAACCATCTGACATTTTCAGCAAGATATTGGCAATGATTTCCAGGATGACCGCCAAAATCAGAAACGCAATATGGTAAAACTCAAGCTGTTGCATGCTGCTCACCTGAATTGTTGTGCGGACTGCTTGGTTTCTTCGGCTTACGCGTCCCTGACTTCACTAACATTATGCCGCCGATCAAGGTCACTAAACCGGCAATTTTCAGTGGTGATAAGCTTTCATCAAACCACAGCACGCTAAACACAGTAATAATCAGGATGCCAATCCCTTCCCACAGGGCATAGGCCACGCCTAGCGCGACTTTCTTCACTGCCAGAGCCAGTAAAATGTATGAACCGGTTATCATAAAATACATCACGATATGCCCGGTCATTTCACCACTGACACTGGCATATTTCATTGATAACGTGCCGATAATTTCTGCGACAATCGCTAAACCTAAAAATATCCAATAAATCATCATTCTTCTCCTAACACAGCTACCCTATCGATTTCAAAGTGCAAGCAGCGACCTCAAAGAGGCGAGGCCCATGGACGGCCGAGTAATAAGTGGCCAACATCCCTGCTATTTGAAAAGTGACGGGTAAAACGCACGCTAAGGTCTATTTGTTACGGTTATCCTAATTTGATGCCCTATTCACAAGGAATAGACATGCGCAGGCCGTAAGAAATAGAAACTCACTTGGCGTATAAACTTTTTTATACCCTAAATAATTCGAATTGCCGGAAGGCGCTAAGCAAGAGACCCCCGATGAGCTTACATCAGTAAGTGATTCGGGTGATTGAACGCAGCCAACGCACATGCAGCATGAAGTATGACGGGTATTTAAGATGGAAGAATAAAGACGCTACAGCTCGCTACACCAGTGATGCTCACTGGCCAGAATGGCTGACAGGAAAAGTTGACAGGCAGAAGGTTTGAAAGTAATTCCATTAGTTTTAATCATAATATATCTCTTTTTTTTAGCCACACATGCTTTAGCTACATACTTGTTTGCCAAACCTAGTGTGATACGCCTAAAACCCTCATCAAAATGGAATAATTCACTGCTGTATTTTTACCACAGCCAATTTTATAAAGCAAACCATCAATTTTATAAATAGTTTAAAAAAAGAGATTATAAAATAATAAGTTAGTGGTTCTAAAAAAACAAAACCCCTGCATGGCAGAGGTTTATAGTTTGACGAGATTATGCGAATTATCTCGTCAGTTCAGGAGGTTAGAACAGCTTATGCTGTTGCACCCGCCACGGCTTGTTTGGCTAATTCAGTAATACGAGCGTAGTCCCCTTTTTCCAGCGCATCTGCCGGAACCAACCATGAACCGCCAATACACAATACGCTTTTCAGCGCCAGGTAATCACGGTAGTTATTCGGGGTAATGCCGCCGGTTGGGCAGAAACGCACTTGCGAGAATGGGCCGCCGATGGCTTGCAATGCTTTAACACCACCGTTAGCTTCTGCCGGGAAGAATTTAAACTCACGCAGGCCATAACTCATACCCAGCATCAGTTCTGAAACGGTGCTGATCCCAGGAATTAATGGGATTGAGCCTGCAGTGGCTGCCTTAAGTAATTCATCAGTCAGCCCTGGGCTGATAGCAAATTGCGCGCCAGCCTCAACCACATCAGCCAACTGCTGTGGATTGAGCACAGTACCTGCGCCGACAATCGCCTCAGGAACTTCTTTTGCGATAGCACGGATAGCCTCAACAGCACAAGGGGTGCGCAACGTCACTTCCAGCACCCGAACACCGCCAGCCACCAGGGCTTTTGCCAACGGTACCGCCTGCTCGAGCTTATTAATCACAATCACCGGGACCACGGGGCCTGCGGTCATGATCTGTTCTGCGCTCGTTTTCCAGCTTTTCATCAGTTGTTATCTCCACTTATGCCGATTGGCATGTACTCACCCGAGGGTGCCAGTTGAAATATGGCAGGCAGAACATGTATTCCTGCTTCTGTCTGCCATAAAGAATCACAATGCGAGCCAGCTAACGACTCTTTATTATTGCGCCTAGGTGAGGCGCTGTTATCGGGAATATACCCGTCATACTTCAAGCTGCATGTACGTTGGCTACGCTCAATAACCCGAGTCACTTACTGATGTAAGCTCATCGGGGTTAATGAGCCTCATCCTACGGGCTAGCATAAATACTGTTCAAATCGCTTCCCGACCGATTTGTCTCTCGCTTGCCGCCTTCCTGCAACTCGAATTATTTAGGGTATAGTCATAACCTAAATATTTATTCGAACTCATTCCATGAACGACCGTCGCGGGTAATCATGGCAACGGATGCCACCGGCCCCCAGGTTCCAGATTGATATGGCTTAGGTGCGTCATTATCAGCCGCCCATGCATCCATAATGGAATCGACCCATTTCCACGCTTCCTCAACCTCATCACGGCGCACAAACAGTGCCTGAATACCACGCATGGTCTCCAGCAACAGACGTTCGTAGGCATCAGCAATATGCTGCTCGTTAAAGGTTTTGGAGAAGCTGAGGTCCAGCTTTGTGGTTTGCAGACGGTGTTTATGCTCCAGACCTGGCACTTTATTCAGCACTTCAATCTCGATACCTTCATCCGGTTGCAAGCGGATCGTCAGCTTGTTTTGAGGCAATTGCTGATAAGACTCGCGGAACAGATTCAGTGCCGGATTTTTAAAGTAAACCACCACTTCAGAACATTTTGTTGGCAGGCGTTTGCCGGTTCTCAAATAGAACGGCACCCCAGCCCAACGCCAGTCATCAATATCGACACGGATAGAAACAAACGTTTCAGTGTTGCTGTTCTTATTCGCCCCTTCCTCTTCCAGATAGCCGGGTACTTTATTACCCTGGACAAAACCGGCGGTATACTGACCACGTACTGTGGTTTCCCGCACATTGGTGTGGTCGATACGGCGCAATGATCGCAGTACTTTCACTTTTTCATCACGAATTCGGTCAGTACTGAGATCTGCTGGCGGTGACATGGCAATCATGGTCAGGATTTGCAGCAGATGGTTCTGGATCATGTCACGCATCTGGCCGGCTTCATCAAAATAGCCCCAGCGCCCTTCAATCCCGACCTCTTCGGCAACCGTGATCTGCACATGGTCAATAGTGCGATTATCCCAGTTAGAAGCAAACAGTGAGTTAGCAAAACGCAGAGCCAACAGGTTCAGTACTGTCTCTTTACCTAAATAGTGGTCGATACGGTAAACCTGACACTCGTTGAAATATTCTGCCACTTGATCGTTAATCACCCGAGAAGAGACCAAATCCTTCCCTAACGGTTTTTCCATTACCACACGAGCAGGCTCTTTATTCAGCCCTGCTTCGCCCAATCCTTTACAAATTGCACCAAACGTATCGGGCGGCATGGCAAAGTAGTTAATGGTGGTACGATTTTTTTGATCCAGCATCTTGCCCAATTTGGCAAAGTGTTTGCTGTCATTGACATCCAAATTACAGAAGTCGAGACGAGAACTGAGCTTTTGCCACAATTCATCATCCATCTTCTCTTTCATAAAGGTATCGAGGGCTTCCTTTACCACGGCTGTGTACGCGTCTTTGTCCCACTCGGCACGGCCTACGCCGATGATGCGAGTATCTGGGTGGATGTGACCCGCTTTCTCTAATTGGTAAAGGGAAGGCAGCAGTTTCCGGCGAGCCAAGTCTCCCTTAGCGCCGAAAATCACCAGATCACACGCCTGGGCTGCCTGGGCTGTATTAGTTACCGCCATGTTATTCTCCTCGTTGCAGGATATTTGTAATTTTCTTACATTACTAATGTACTCTCTTTGACTATAGCCAGTAAACCCAGATAAAAGCAGAGCAAAAAAGGTTAAAAAACATCCATCAGGGTGCCAAGCCGCGCCAAATCAGGCCGTGCAACTTTAAAATGTAATTTTATGACGTTTTTGACAACTATTTACCATTATGAAAATTAGACACAGGTCATATTCTGGTGAAAAAACCTTACTTCCCACCCTATGCCACTGCCAACGGGTCCCAGCTCGTAGTATATTTTCATTAAACCGGCATAGATTTCTCCTTTAAATGAAATCGGTAAAACCCATGGGTGACTCTCGATATATGAATACGCTGGAAAATATCCAAAATAGTCTGGACCTCCTGAGCAAATCAGAAAGGAAAGTCGCCGAGGTGATCCTCGCCTCCCCACAAACTGCCATCCATTCAAGTATCGCGACACTAGCCAAAATGGCGAACGTTAGCGAACCGACGGTTAACCGTTTTTGCCGCCGACTGGACACCAAAGGTTTCCCTGATTTTAAACTGCATTTGGCGCAAAGTCTGGCAAATGGCACACCTTATGTGAACCGCAATGTCGAAGAAGATGATAGTGTAGCTGCTTACACGACAAAAATTTTCGAATCGACCATGGCCAGCTTGGATATGGCGAAAAACAATTTAGATATTGCGGCCATTAATCGGGCAGTAGATTTACTGACTCAGGCGAAGAAAATTTCGTTCTTTGGCCTTGGCGCCTCTGCCGCGGTTGCTCACGATGCGATGAATAAATTTTTCCGTTTCAATATTCCGGTAATTTATTTCGATGACATCGTTATGCAACGTATGAGTTGTATGAATTCCAGTGAGGGTGATGTAGTGGTATTGATCTCTCACACTGGCCGGACGAAAAACCTGGTCGAGTTGGCCCACTTAGCCCGTGAAAACGATGCCACAGTGATTGCTATCACCTCGCGTGATACACCGCTGGCAAATGAAGCAACACTATCACTGCTGCTGGATGTGCCGGAAGATACTGATATGTACATGCCGATGGTCTCCCGTATTGCTCAATTGACATTAATTGATGTGCTGGCAACCGGGTTTACCCTACGGCGTGGAGCAAAATTCAGGGATAACCTGAAACGTGTGAAAGACGCCTTGAAAGAATCGCGCTTTGATAAAGGTTCGCCGCGCGTCAACAGCGGTGAATAACGTCAAGGGCAGAAGTCGCTTTGTTTTGTGTTAGCGCATCTTCTGGAGTAATAATTTGACGTATTATTGGAAAATAGTCCTTGTATGGCGGCGGTAAACGTTACCAAAACCGATAAGGGGTAAATAGCTCGCTTTTGTAATGTTGTCATTGATGTATTGGTGGTGCTCGGATGGGGCCATTTATGCATCAATCGTTTTACATCCGCAAGCGGATAACATGCATGGCGCTGTGTGGTAAAACAGGGTTATCGTATCGCATGTCGTCGTAAAATTTGATCTTAATTACATTTTACTATCGGATTCATTATCCGCTGTTTTAACAACACCATGCTTCATCAGTCAACGGAGTAAGAGATGTCCAGACGGCTCAGAAGGACCAAGATTGTTACTACACTGGGGCCGGCTACCGACCGCGACAATAATCTGGAAAAGATTATTGCTGCTGGTGCTAACGTAGTCCGCCTGAATTTTTCCCATGGTAGCGCCGAAGATCATGAGTTGCGGGCCAATAAAGTCCGTGAGATCGCTGCAAGATTAGGGCGCCATGTTGCTATTCTTGGCGATTTGCAAGGTCCTAAAATCCGGGTATCTACTTTTAAGGAAGGCAAAGTATTCCTTAACGTACATGATAAATTCTTGCTCGATGCCAATATGGCAAAAGGCGAAGGTGATAAAGACAAAGTCGGTATCGATTACAAAGGCCTACCCGCTGATGTGGTTCCTGGTGATATTTTGCTGCTGGATGATGGCCGGGTACAATTAAAAGTCATTGAAGTCCAGGGCATGAAAGTGTTCACCGAAGTTACTGTCGGTGGCCCTCTCTCCAATAATAAGGGCATTAATAAGCTCGGTGGCGGTCTGTCGGCAGAAGCGCTGACAGAAAAAGACAAAGCCGATATTATTACCGCCGCTAAAATCGGGGTGGACTTCCTGGCTGTTTCGTTCCCACGGACTGGCGAAGATTTGCATTATGCCCGCCGTTTGGCGCGTGATGCTGGCTGTAATGCACAAATCGTGGCAAAAGTTGAGCGTGCTGAAGCGGTTGCAACCGATGAAGCTATGGATGATATCATCCTGGCCTCTGATGTAGTGATGGTTGCCCGTGGTGATTTGGGGGTAGAAATTGGTGACCCAGAGCTGGTGGGAATTCAGAAGAAACTGATCCGCCGTGCTCGTCAGCTTAACCGTGCGGTTATCACCGCGACTCAAATGATGGAGTCAATGATAACCAACCCGATGCCAACCCGTGCGGAAGTGATGGACGTTGCTAACGCCGTGCTAGATGGTACTGACGCTGTTATGTTGTCAGCAGAAACCGCTGCCGGTCAGTATCCAGCAGAAACTGTTGCTGCTATGGCACGAGTTTGTCTGGGTGCGGAGAAGATCCCAAGTATCAATGTGTCTAAACACCGCCTTGATGTGCAATTCGACAATGTCGAAGAAGCTATCGCGATGTCGACCATGTATGCAGCAAACCACCTGAAAGGTATCACGGCCATTATCGCCATGACCGAATCTGGCCGTACGGCACTGATGATGTCCCGTATCAGCTCCGGTTTGCCTATCTTTGCGATGTCGCGTCATGACCATACTTTAAATCTGACGGCAATCTACCGTGGTGTCACGCCAGTTTATTGTGATACCCATACTGATGGTGTTCTGGCGGCCAGTGAAGCTGTCAGCCGACTGAAAGATAAAGGTTTCCTGGTCTCAGGTGATCTGGTTATTGTAACGCAGGGCGATGTGATGGGGACTATTGGTACGACCAATACCAGCCGCATCCTACGTGTTGAGTAGTTTGCTGTAGCCAATAAATGCAAAAGCCCGCGACTAAAATGTGCGGGCTTTTTTATGTTTAATCACGATAGCGACTGTTAAATATCCTTACGAACATAAGGCTCTATCTCACCCTCTTTACGGGTTTTCAACAACTTAAGAATCCAGGTATATTGCTCCGGGTTGGGTTTGACCAACAACTCAACTTCTTCATTCATACGGCGGGCAATATAGGCGTCATCAGCATCAGCCAAATCATCCATCGGTGGACGAATATAGATATCAAGGCGGTGTTCGCGATAATTATAGACTGGGAACATCGGTACGATTGCCGCACGACATACTTTCATCAAACGCCCCACTGCTGGCAAGGTCGCCTTATAGGTGGCAAAGAAATCAACAAATTCACTTTGCTCAGGGCCATAATCTTCATCCGGCAAATAGTAGCCCCAGAACCCCTGGCGCACTGAACTGATAAATGGCTTGATGCCACTTTCACGCGCATGAATTCGCCCACCAAATCGCAAACGGGCACTATTCCATAAATAATCAACTAGCGGATTGCGCTGATGGTGGAACATACCGGCAACTGGTTTGCCCTGTTCTGCGAGCAGCATTGCCGGTATATCGATCGACCAGGCATGTGGCACCAACAAAATGACATTACGCTGCTGCTGCTGCAACTCGTCAAGAATCTCCAAACCGTGCCAATGAACCCGAGAGAGTACTTTCTTCGGTTCACGAAAGCACAGTTCTGCCATCATCATCAACGGTTGCGCCGCAGTGGCAAACATCTGGTCAATGATATGTTCGCGCTCAGCTTCCGGCAGCTCTGGCATACAATAAAGAAGATTAATCCGCGCGCGACGACGGGCGCTCTTGGCAAACTTGCCCGCCAGACGGCCAATCCCTGCTAACAAAGGATCGCGGAATTTCGGTGGCACATAAGCCATCGCGGCCATAGAACCGGCCCCCAACCATACCCCCCAAAACCGTGGGTGGAGGAAAGATTTCTTAAATACCGGAATAAAGCCAGCGGCGTCATGTTTATCTTTATGCATGGGGGAACTCTTGGAATTCTGTGGGCTAATAATAGTATACCCTTCATCCTTGAAGCCGCAGGGTTGCTAGCTACTCCCACTCACCCGAATCACTTAACCTAAGTTCATTGGGATTCGTAGGTTTGCTGCCCCCTGCAACTCCACTGTCTGGGTATAACACTCCGGTAGATAGTGGTTACTGGATAGCGGTTAATCCAGTTGTAACTGCGGAATGACCTGCTTGGCGATAGCCAGATATTCACTGCGGTCTTTACCACTCAAGCCTTCTGAGCGCGGTAATTTAGCGGTTAATGGATTAACGGCTTGCTGATTCATCCAGAATTCATAGTGCAAATGAGGACCAGTAGAGCGGCCAGTATTACCTGACAATGCGATACGATCACCACGTTTTACTTTTTGACCTGGCTTGACCAACAACTTTTTCAGATGCATATAACGGGTGGTGTATTGGCGACCATGGCGGATAGCAACATAGTTACCCGCAGCCCCACTGCGTTTTGCGATCACGACTTCACCATCACCGACGGCGAGCACTGGCGTCCCGACAGGCATAGAGAAATCCACACCTTTATGCGGGGCAATACGCCCGGTTACCGGGTTTAGGCGGCGTGGGTTAAAGTTTGACGACACCCGGAATTGCTTCATGGTAGGGAAACGCATGAAACCACGGGCCAGGCCAGAACCAAGCCGGTCATAAAATTTACCGTCATCGGCACGGATAGCGTAGTAATCCTTACCACCGGAACGCATACGCACCCCGACCAGCTGGCTTTGCTCACTGCGGCCATCAAGAATTTCACGTGACATCAAAACCGAGAATTGATCACCTTTACGCAGTTTGGCGAAGTCAAGCTGCCACTGTAATGCTTTAGTGACCGCGCGAATCTCGGAAGCCGTCAAGCCTGCCTTCCTGGCGCTGGTGACAAAGCTGCCATCAAGGCGACCCGTCAGAACCTTGTTGCTCCACTCACCTTTTTGTAGCTCTTTGGTCTCTTTGAAATTATTGCCAACACGGTCATAAGTCCGCGTTTCACGACGAGAAACTTCCCAAGTCAAGCTCTGTAAATCACCGGTATCATTGACGGTCCAAGAGATTTGCTGCCCGATCTTCAGATTACGCAGATCACGGTTTTGCGTCGCCAACAGCGACACATCAGAGATATCAATGCCGTACTGGGTAAGAATGCTGCTCAGGGTATCCCCAGTTGAAACCACATACTCATGAACACCGGTTTCACTAACATCTTTGGCATCTAGCTCATCTTGTGGAATTTCATCATCAGGCGTGGGCTGATCGATGGGTTCGCTGGCTTCAGGTAATAAAATGCGGGTTTGGCTGGTATCTAATACCACGCTCTTAGCGACAGGTTCATGCTCGGGGTGATAAACAAAAGGCCGCCAAACAGCTACGGCCAGTGTCATTACAGTCAACGACCCCAGCATAATACGGTGGGGTCGAGGGAGATTGTTATACGCCAAGGTGATAGTTCGGACTATCTGCTGCACTTATGAGTATCCTTTTAATCTTACTTCAGGCAGCTCACGTATTGGTTCGACAACTGAGACAAAAAGTTCACATAGCTGTCCTTGCCTAATACGATACCGCTGCCCAAGGGATCCAAGGTGCCTGAACGCACATTTGTTCCTTTAGCAACGGCATTAATGACGGCCGGCCTGAATTGTGGCTCAGCAAAAACGCATACCGCTTTATGCTCAACCAACTGTGTTCGAATTTGATGTAAACGCTGCGCACCAGGCTGTATTTCGGGATTGACTGTAAAATACCCTAACGGGCTCAAGCCAAAGTGTTTTTCAAAGTAGCCATA
This sequence comes from Yersinia sp. 2553 StPb PI, assembly GCF_052217105.1. NCBI lineage: Bacteria > Pseudomonadati > Pseudomonadota > Gammaproteobacteria > Enterobacterales > Yersiniaceae > Yersinia > Yersinia sp. 2553 StPb PI. The sequence goes on from NZ_JAZGPX010000002.1 coordinate 1,575,145, forward strand.
GGCATCATGAAAGACGAAATATCCCTTACCTTGGGCAGGCTTCAACATAGTAGCAATATTTTTTTCGTTTTGCGCTAGTTGATCCTCGAATCGGCGCAGGTTTGCATCTAATTTGTCCTTATTTTGTGGCATAAGTTCCAATAATCTGTCGTGAATAGCGATTGCAGATTGTTTCGCAATCGTTGGCGACAACCAAATATGCATGTTGTTCTCGCCATGATGGTGCTCGTCACTGTGATTATCTTCAGCATGATCATGGTCATGCCCTGCGGTTTCACCTTCATGTTCATCATGTTCGTCACCTTTGATCAATAAAGGTGTAACTGAAGGTAACTCAGCCAGTGCAATCTTTTTATTATCAGCAACTTGTGTCAATGGTTTTGTTAAAAATGCTTCCATTTCTGGTCCGACCCAAATAACCAGCTCGGCACTGCGTAACCGCTGGACATCCGACGGACGAAGCGCATAATCGTGTGGCGATGCACCATCGGGCAATAATACTTCCGTTGGTAACACCCCATCGGCAATGGCAGAGGCAATAAAACCTAATGGCCGTACTGATGTAACGACCGCCGCTGAGGCAATATTAAATGGGTTGGCAATTAAAATTGCGCTGGCTAGCATTGCCCGCTTTAGCCATTTTTTTTTATGTAACATAATACGAATTCTCGACGTTTTGTTGGGTAAAGCGTAATATTATAACATTCACTCGGTTCTGCAAACGTAATCATAATGTCCACATTGGTAACTCTACATAATATATCCGTCACTTTTGGTAGCCGGCGGGTACTGAACGATATCTCCCTTTCACTGCGACCGGGAAGAATTCTCACCCTGCTTGGGCCAAATGGTGCCGGTAAATCGACGCTGGTTCGCGTGGTACTGGGGCTGATTCCTCCCACCAGCGGCACGCTTGTCCGTCAGCCGGGCTTACGCATCGGTTATGTTCCGCAAAAACTTCATTTGGATGCCACATTACCGCTCACTGTAAGCCGTTTTATGCGTTTGAAACCGGGTGTCAAAAAGGCGGATATCCTGCCGGCACTCAAGCGTGTGCATGCAGCACATTTATTAGACCAACCCATGCAAAGACTGTCTGGCGGTGAGAACCAACGCGTGCTGTTAGCCCGTGCATTACTGAACAAACCGCAGTTACTGGTACTGGATGAGCCAACGCAAGGTGTTGATGTTAATGGGCAATTAGCGCTATACGACTTAATCGAGCAACTGCGTAAAGAGTTAGGCTGTGCTGTTATGATGGTTTCCCATGACTTGCATTTAGTGATGGCCAAAACTGATGAAGTATTATGCCTTAACCAACATATCTGCTGTTCTGGTGCACCAGAGGTTGTTTCCACTCATCCTGAATTTATTGCCATGTTTGGCAATCGTGGCGCTGAGCAGCTAGCGGTTTATCGCCACCACCATAATCATCGACACGATTTGCACGGAAAGATTATTTTGAAGAACAGCGGGAGTCGTGAGGCATGATTGAATTATTGCTACCTGGCTGGTTAGCAGGAGTATTATTGGCAACAGCGGCCGGCCCGCTGGGGTCGTTCGTCGTTTGGCGTCGAATGTCCTATTTTGGTGATACTCTGGCCCATGCCTCCTTACTGGGTGTTGCTTTTGGTTTACTGCTAAATGTGAATCCGTTTTATGCCGTGATTGTAATGACCATGGTATTAGCCGTGATTTTGGTGTGGTTAGAACGCCGCCCACAGTTAGCAGTCGATACGCTACTGGGGATCATGGCTCACAGCGCATTATCACTGGGCCTGGTGGTCGTGAGTCTGATGCATAATGTCCGGGTCGATTTAATGGCCTATCTGTTTGGTGATCTGCTTTCCGTAACACTGAGTGATATCTGGTTGATTGCCGTAGGTGTTATTGTGGTGTTAGCGGTGCTGTGTTGGCAATGGCGGGCACTGCTGTCAATGACGGTTAGCCCGGAGCTGGCTCATGTTGATGGGGTCAACCTAGAACGGGTACGGATGTTGCTAATGCTGGTCACCGCACTGACTATCGGGCTGTCGATGAAGTTTGTTGGCGCGCTGATTATCACCTCACTGCTAATCATTCCTGCTGCGGCAGCTCGTCGTTTTGCCCGAACCCCCGAACAGATGGCTGGAATTGCCATCGGTATCGGTATTGTTGCCGTGACCGGTGGTCTGACATTCTCTGCTTTCTATGACACCCCCGCTGGGCCTTCAGTGGTACTTTGTGCGGCGGTCATGTTTGTACTCAGCCTGTCACAAAAGGCGCGTGGATAATTGCTCGATTAAAGGGGGGTTAGAGTAATAAACCCCCTATCCACCCTTACCATTAATGTTCTCAAACCATTAACTCCCGCCACTAATAGCAATAACCTCGTTCACGATTAGCGTCTATTGCTAAATATTCCAACAATCATCAATTCTGTATTTTATATTTTAATTAGTGTGATCAACCACAAATACAATAAAATTGCAGTGTAATACCCTGCCTATCACTCAAATCAATGAGCAATATAATGGTTATGCAGATACCTCTTTCATTTCTGCATGGGCTTGTATGCTCCCAATTTACGCAGAATGATTATTCCGCAGAGGCGGTTCTCATGGATAGATCCACACCCACTGGTTTACTTCAGCAACCCAAACCATTCTTCATGATTTTCTTTGTCGAACTATGGGAGAGGTTCGGTTATTACGGTGTTCAAGGTATTCTTGCTGTTTTCTTCGTAAAGCAGTTAGGGTTTTCACAGGAACAAGCGTTTGTCACTTTTGGGGCTTTTGCCGCTTTGGTTTATGGCCTGATTTCGATTGGTGGATATGTCGGCGACCATTTATTAGGCACTAAACGCACCATGGTATTAGGCGCTATCGTGCTGGCTCTCGGATACTTTGCTACCGGTTTATCACTATATAACCCAAATCTAATCTTCTTTGCTTTGGGGACCATTGCTGTCGGTAATGGTTTGTTTAAAGCTAATCCGGCTAGCCTATTGTCAAAATGCTATCTCCCCAAAGATCCACGCCTTGATGGGGCCTTCACCTTGTTTTACATGTCGATCAATATCGGCTCCCTAATTTCACTGTCATTGGCTCCGGTTATTGCCGAACGCTTCGGTTATACCGTGACCTATTATTTGTGCGGTATTGGTTTGATTTTTGCTTTGTTGGTCTATTTCTGCTGCCGCCATATGGTGAGTCATATCGGTTCCGAGCCTGATGCTAAACCGTTAAATTGGCGAAACTTGCTACTGGTACTGGCTGGTAGTGCGGTGATGATATGTCTCTGTGCTTGGTTAATGAACCATGTGGTGATTGCCAATCTGGTGCTGATCGTCTTATCGTTGATTGTGGTATTTATCTTTTTCAAAGAAGCATTTAAGCAGGATAAATTAGGCCGCAATAAAATGTATGTCGCTTTTATTCTGATGATTGAAGCTATCGTCTTCTACGTGCTGTATGCACAGATGCCGACGTCACTCAACTTCTTCGCCATCAATAATGTTCATCATGAAATTCTTGGTTTCACTATCAATCCGGTGAGTTTCCAGGCACTAAATCCATTCTGGGTAGTGGTGGCCAGCCCGATTTTAGCCTCAATTTATACCCGCCTGGGCAGTAAAAACCGTGACTTATCGATGCCGGCCAAATTTACTTTAGGTATGTTTTTATGTTCACTGGGTTTTCTGACAGCGGCCGCCGCGGGGATGTGGTTTGCTGATGCACAAGGTCTGACATCACCTTGGTTTATCGTTCTGGTTTACTTATTCCAGAGCCTGGGGGAATTGATGATCAGTGCTTTAGGTTTAGCGATGGTGGCGGCACTGGTACCGCAATATCTGATGGGCTTTATTCTGGGGATGTGGTTCCTGACGCAAGCCGCATCGTTCCTGATTGGCGGTTATGTTGCCACCTTTACCGCGACACCAGAAGGGATAACAGACCCACTCGAAACACTGCCTATCTATACCGATGTTTTTGGCAAAATTGGCATCGCCACACTGGCCATTGCACTGGTTATGGCGCTACTCATTCCATGGCTTAATCGAATGATTAACATACCTGTCGGCGAACAAGCAACCGCCTGACTATCACTCCATCAGGGCTGGCATTGGCTCAGCCCTGCATCAAAAAATTTACTCTTCGCGGGTAATCCCAAAATGTTTGTAAGCATGATTGGTGGCAATTCGCCCACGTGGTGTGCGTTGAATAAAACCTTGTTGGATCAAATAAGGTTCCAGTACGTCTTCAATCGTTTCCCGCTCTTCGCCAATCGCGGCGGCCAAGTTATCCAGCCCTACCGGACCGCCCATAAACTTGTCAATCACGGCGAGCAACAGCTTACGGTCCATAAAGTCAAACCCTTCGGCATCGACATTAAGCATATCTAGCGCTTTCATCGCCACATCGCCGTTAATCGCGCCATCGGCTCTGACCTCAGCAAAATCTCGCACCCGGCGCAGCAGACGGTTAGTGATACGTGGCGTCCCTCTTGAACGACGCGCCAGTTGATGAGCCCCTTCTGGCGTCAGTTCCAACCCCATACACTTGGCACTGCGCGCGACAATATGTTCTAAATCTGCCACCTGATAAAATTCCAGGCGTTGCACAATACCAAACCTGTCACGCAGTGGAGAGGTCAATGAACCGGCGCGAGTGGTGGCACCAATCAGGGTAAATGGCGGCAGATCAAGTTTGATTGAACGGGCGGCGGGGCCTTCACCAATCATGATATCCAATTGATAATCTTCCATTGCCGGATAGAGGATCTCCTCTACAACCGGCGATAATCGATGGATTTCATCAATAAACAGGACATCGTGTGGTTCAAGATTGGTCAGCATCGCCGCTAAGTCACCGGCCTTTTCCAAGACCGGGCCGGAGGTAGTTCGCAGGTTCACCCCCATCTCATTAGCAACAATATTTGCCAATGTGGTTTTACCCAGCCCTGGCGGGCCGAAAATCAGGACATGATCAAGCGCGTCGCCACGCTGTTTTGCCGCCTGAATGAAGATTTCCATTTGCTCGCGGACGTGGGGCTGCCCGACATATTCTGCCAATAGCTTTGGTCGGATAGCCCGATCAATGCTCTCTTCATCACTGATAATACCTGCCGATATCAGGCGGTCTGCTTCAATCATCCTGTATGACTCACTCTATAATGCGGAACGCAGAGCGTCGCGGATCAGGGTTTCACAGTCAGCACCCGGTTTAGCAATTTTGCTCACCAAACGGCTGGCTTCCTGTGGTTTATAGCCCAAAGCAACCAGTGCCGAAGCAGCTTCCGCCTCAATATCGGCATCCGATGTTTGCGATGAACTGGCGGGCAACTGAATATCGCCGGTATTATTGAACAGATCGCCATTCAGACCTTTAAAGCGGTCTTTCATTTCCACCACCAGCCGTTCGGCCGTCTTCTTGCCGACACCGGGTAATTTAACCAAAGTGGTAATGTCTTCCCGTTCAACCGCGGCCACAAATTGCTGCGCAGACATGCCGGAGAGAATGGCCAGCGCCAGTTTAGGACCAACACCGTTAACTTTAATCAGTTCGCGAAACAGCGCCCGCTCCTGCTTATCATTAAAGCCATACAAAAGCTGAGCATCTTCACGCACGATAAATTGGGTAAAGATAATGGCTTCCTGCCCCAAGTCCGGCAGCTCATAAAAGCAGGTCATTGGTAATTGGACTTCATAGCCAACACCGTTTGTTTCCAACAGCACCAACGGTGGCTGTTTTTCCAGAATGATACCTCTGAGGCGCCCTATCACGTTGACTCTCTCCTCGTTTACCCGCGGTCGGGTATAAACATAATGGCTGTTTATAGCATAAAAAAGGCTGGATGGATATCCAGCCAACAATAACTGTTAACCTGTTCGCGTCTGGTAATGGGTTAGCGAATTCTGCCACGCGCCAATGTCATTTGGTCATTCCCCAATCGCAAGGTATTTTGACTAAGATGGCAATGGGTTATCGCAATAGCTAATGCATCAGCCGCATCGGCCTGGGGATTCGCTGGCAGTTTTAACAGTGAACGCACCATATGTTGAACCTGACTTTTTTCTGCCGCCCCGGTTCCCACCACAGTTTGCTTTACCTGGCGGGCTGCATATTCAGAAACCGGTAAATTCAGGTTTACCGCAGCAACAATTGCAGCGCCGCGTGCTTGCCCCAGCTTTAACGCCGAATCCGGGTTTTTCGCCATAAACACTTGTTCAATAGCAAAAAAATCAGGTTGGAACTGAGTGATAATTTCAGTCACACCAGCATAAATTAGCTTCAGACGAGTAGGCATATCGTCAACAACAGTGCGGATACAACCGCTGCCCAGATAAGTGAGCTGACGGCCTTGCTGGCGAATAACGCCATAACCGGTGACACGAGAACCGGGATCGATGCCTAATACGATCGCCATACCAGTTTTTTACCTTATTCGCTGCATTGCTTCTCATTAATATTATGTTGAGTAACATTAATGAGCAAAGGCACCGTACCTGTGCAATACCGGGGGTGCCTCTAAAAACACTGGCCACAGAATGCGGCCAGTGAGAATGACATAACTCATTGAACAACCGGATGAGATGACGCTGTTTTACAATGTTGCCGCCACTTCATCAGAGATTTCACCGTTATGGTAAACCTCTTGCACATCATCAGAATCTTCCAGCATATCGATCAAACGCAGCAGTTTTGGTGCGGTTTCTGCATCCAAATCCGCTTTGGTTGATGGAATCAACGCAACTTCAGCACCTTCAGCCACCAGACCCGCTGCATCCAAAGCATCTTTCACCGCGCCCAATGACTCCCAAGCAGTGAACACATCAATAGCACCGTCATCATATACCACGATATCATCGGCACCCGCTTCCAATGCCGCATCCATCACGGTATCTTCAGCCAGACCTGGTGCGTAAGAAATGACGCCTTTTTTGGTAAACAGATAGGAAACAGAACCATCGGTTCCCAAATTACCGCTGGTCTTAGTGAATGCATGGCGGACTTCAGATACGGTACGGTTACGGTTATCACTCAGACATTCAACCATCACGGCAGTGCCGCCAGGTCCGTAGCCTTCGTAAATAATGGTTTCCATATTGTTATCTTCGTCACCACCAACACCACGGGCAATTGCGCGGTTCAGGGTGTCACGCGTCATATTATTCGATAACGCTTTATCGATGGCCGCACGTAAACGTGGGTTTGCGCCGGGATCACCACCACCCAGACGTGCCGCAGTCACCAGCTCACGGATAATTTTAGTGAAAATCTTACCGCGCTTAGCATCCTGTGCCGCTTTGCGGTGTTTTGTGTTGGCCCATTTACTATGACCTGCCATAAATAAGTATCTCCAAAAATACTAGCTTGAATAAAGAACATACTCTTCAATCGCTTGCTGATTACTCCAGGATTTAGTTAATGCTGCGGCATCTGCAGCATCTAACCACTGGTAGGCAAGATGTTCGGTGATAACCACATCCCGCTCTTCGGGTAACGCCAGACAGAACCAATGTTCTTTATTCCGCGTAACACCCGGCGCATAGCGACGGCGCAAATGCACAAAGAGTTCAAATTCCACACAACGCAGGCAGTCGAGTAGATCAAGGTTTTCACCCAGTATATCAATGCCGACTTCTTCCTTTACTTCGCGCTGTGCGGTTTGCCGCGGCGCTTCCCCCTCTTCCAGACTGCCGGTCACCGACTGCCAAAAATCAGGATCATCACGCCGTTGCAACATCAACACCCGACCACTGGATCTGGCGTAGATCACCGCCAGTATTGATTCTGGGCGCTTATACCCGTCATCTTTCAAACTGCAAGTGTGTTGGCTTCGCTCAATCATCCGAATCACTTACCGGTGTAAGCTCACCGGGATTCTCTTGCTTGCCGCCTTCCTGCATCTTGAAATCTATTGGGTATATATAATTCATTACTTATTCTCTTCTTCCGCTACGTCTGTTGCCCCTTTCTTCGCCACTACGCTGATTGACAGCTCTTGCAGAGAAGCAGGATTAGCAAAGCTTGGCGCATCGGTCATCAGACAAGCCGCCGCAGTGGTTTTCGGGAAAGCAATGACATCACGAATGTTATCAGTACCGGTCAGCAGCATCACCAGACGATCCAGACCGAAAGCCAGACCTGCGTGTGGTGGTGTGCCATATTTCAATGCGTCCAGCAGGAAGCCAAATTTCTCACGCTGCTCGTGTTCATTGATACCCAGAATACCAAACACCTGTTGCTGCATTTCGGTACGGTGAATACGCACGGAACCGCCACCTACTTCATAACCGTTAATCACCATATCGTACGCATTGGCGATAGCCGTAGTCGGTGCCGCAGCCAATTGCTCTGGGCTCATCTCTTTTGGTGCAGTAAACGGATGATGCATCGCCGTTAGGCCGCCTTCGCTATCATCTTCAAACATCGGGAAGTCAACCACCCACAGCGGCGCCCATGTTCCCAGTTTGGTCAGTTCCAGATCACGACCTACTTTCAGACGCAATGCACCCATCGCGTCAGTGACGATTTTGTTGCTATCGGCACCAAAGAACAGGATATCGCCGCTTTCAGCCTGAGTGCGAGCCAGAATGGCTTCCAGCACCTCTGCAGTGAGGAATTTCGCAATGGGGCTTTGTACACCCTCAACGCCGGCTGCACGGTCATTGACTTTCAACCATGCCAAGCCTTTCGCGCCATAGATGTTGACAAACTGGCCGTACTCATCAATTTGCTTACGGGTAACCTGTGCGCCACCGGGAACACGCAGTGCAGCGACACGACCTTTGACATCATTTGCCGGGCCAGAGAAGACTTTAAACTCAACCTCTTTAACCAGATCCGCAACATCCACCAATTCCATTGGGTTACGCAGGTCTGGTTTATCAGAACCGAAACGACGCATAGCTTCAGCAAAAGTCATCACCGGGAAATCACCCAGCTCGACACCGTTGGTTTCCTGCCACAATTCACGCACCAGTCTCTCCATCACTTCGCGCACTTGATCGGCGGTCATGAAAGAGGTTTCAACATCGATTTGGGTGAATTCAGGCTGGCGGTCAGCACGCAAATCTTCATCACGGAAGCATTTTACGATCTGATAATAACGGTCAAAGCCAGACATCATCAGCAACTGTTTAAACAGTTGTGGTGATTGTGGCAATGCATAGAACTTGCCTTTGTGTACCCGGCTTGGCACCAGATAGTCACGCGCACCTTCTGGCGTTGCCTTGGTCAGCATTGGGGTTTCAATATCGAGAAAACCATGGCTGTCCATAAAGCGACGGACAAAGCTGGTGATTTTTGCACGGGTTTTCAGGCGATCGGCCATTTCCGGGCGACGCAAATCCAAATAGCGATACTTCAGACGCTGCTCTTCAGTGTTGGTCTGATTAGAGTCCAGTGGCAACGGCTCAGAACGGTTGATGATATTCAGCGCATTGGCAAAGATTTCCACTTCCCCCGTCGACATATCTTTATTGATTTGGCTATCTGGGCGCGCACGCACGGTGCCGGTAATCTGGATACAGAACTCATTACGCAACTCTGAAGCCTGTTCAAAAGCGGCTTTATGGTCTGGATCGAAAAATACCTGAACGATGCCTTCGCGATCACGCATATCAATAAAAATCAGACCACCGAGGTCACGACGACGGTTAACCCAACCACAAAGTGTAACGCTTTGGCCCACATGGGACAGATTCAACTGCCCGCAATACTCAGTACGCATACAATATCCTTTTACTCAGCCGATGCCACACGCGTTATGCACTGTCCGTGCGACTGTTTTCTTAGGTGTTTTGGATTAAAGAGTCTTGAAAAATGGGGGCCATTATAAAGGAATTTCATGGTATAGATAAGAGCGAACGCACAGCTCAGGCATGACAAAATCCCTTTCAGCGATGTTTTAACACATCATTTAACAAATTTATCCCCTCACAAGGACCGCCCGATAACATATGCTAGCAACAACGGGTCAGCAGGTGGAACCGCTCATCCAGACTTTCGCATAATGATATTGAGGCGTAACAGAATGAAACTTGATGCAAAAACCACCGCACTGGTACTGATTGACCTACAACAAGGGATCTTACCTTTTGCCAAAGGCCCCTATAGGGCTGAACAGGTCATCGCCACCAACGCACAATTGGCAAAGCAGTTTCGCCTGCTGGGTGCTCCGGTGGTTTTAGTGCGAGTGGGTTGGTCTGACTCCTTCGCCGAGGCACTAAAACAGCCCGTAGATCAGCCAAGTCCTGCCCCCGAGGGTGGGTTGCCAGACTCATGGTGGACGTTCCCAGAACAACTCGCGGTGGCTGATCAAGATATCAAAATTACTAAACACCAGTGGGGCGCATTTTACGGCACAGATTTGGATTTACAATTACGCCGACGCGGCATAAAGACCATCGTATTGGCGGGGATTGCCACCAATATCGGTGTGGAATCAACAGCTCGTGCCGCTTGGGAGCACGGTTATGAGTTGGTGATTGCCGAAGATGGTTGCAGTACGGCGAGCAGCGAGATGCAGCAGTTCGCATTTACCCATATTTTCCCGCGGATATCCCGCGTGCGCAGCAGTAGCGAAATTCTTGCGGCCCTTAACGCGTAACGCTATAACGTCAGCGCAGCTAACAACGCTGTAGCGCCAAGTGATAAAAGTTTACCCAAATTAATTGGTGTTACAGCTAGGCAGCAAATGAATGAATCCCGATGAGCTGACATTAGTCAGTGATTCGGGTGAATGAGTGCAGCTAACAACGCTGTAGCGCCAAGTAAGAAGGGTAAAATATGTATATCGGACTGCCGCAATGGCAACATCCAACCTGGAACCGGCTGGGTATCAAGGATTTAGCTGACTATAGCCGCTACTTTAATTGTGTTGAAGGGAATACCACGTTTTATGCATTGCCACGGCTGGAAATAGTACAGCGCTGGCGTGATATGACGCCGGACAGTTTCCGCTTTTGCTTTAAATTCCCCTCGACGATTAGCCATCAGGCGGCTTTGCGCGAATGTGAGCAAGATCTACAGGCTTTTTATCACTGTTTGGCTCCACTGCATGAACGCATTGGCCAGTTGTGGTTACAGTTGCCCGCAGCATTTGGGCCTAATGCGTTGAACCATTTGTGGCAATTTCTCGATAAATTGCCCGCAGGCTTCAATTATGGGGTCGAAGTGCGTCATCCTGAGTTTTTTGCCAAAGGTGCTGCTGAGTTGGCGCTCAATCAAGGTTTGCACCAACGGTCAATCAATCGGGTAATATTAGATAGCCGCGCTATTCATGCCGCCAAACCGGCAACTGCGGCCGTACGGGATGCACAAAGCAAGAAACCCCGCCTCCCTGTTCATGCCGTCGTCACTGGCAGTCATCCCTTGGTGCGATTTATTGGTGGCGACCAAATAGATGATAATTTGGCTCTATTTTCGCCATGGTTACAAAGGCTGCCACAGTGGGAACAGCAATATCAGCCTTATTTATTCATTCACACACCAGATAACAGTGACTCGCCGCAGCAAGCACAAAAGCTATGGCAACAGTTGGCAGCACGCATACCGACGCTAGCAACCGCACCTGACTGGCCTGAACAAGTGACGTTGTTTTAAGCTCATCTTTCCAAACACTAAACTGAACCTCAAGAAATGACAATCCATCGATTTTTCTAGCGACAGTGACCCAACAGGCGGTTATCATTATTCCGCCAGTCTATGGTTGGGCAATGGAGTTGAAAATGGTTAGCTCGCTTTATGTCGTGTTGGGCGCACTGTTATTGATAAAGCTTTCATTTGATGTGGTTAAATTGAGAAACCAGTACCGGGTAGCTTATGGCGACGGCGGTTTTTATGAATTACAAACCGCTATCCGGGTACATGGGAACGCCGTAGAATATATCCCTATTGCTGTCATTTTGCTCATTATGATGGAGATGAACGGTGCTGAAACGTGGATGATCCATATCTGTGGATTAATGCTGATAGTTGGCCGCCTGCTACATTATTATGGTTTACGCCATCGCGAAATTCGCTGGCGTCGCTCCGGGATGAGTGCCACCTATGTTTCTTTGGTATTAATGGTTATAGCTAATATTTACTACTTGCCTTGGGATCAGATTTTCAGTCTGACCTGATAGGCTTATCGCTTGTTCCGTTGCGAGGTCCCCATCGCCGGAGTTCTATTAGTTTGGGCGGCTGACTACCGCCTTCACGCTCATCTGTGTCTATCAGCCCTCTTCTCACGCATTATCACGCTAATGCGTTTGGTTTTCTGTTATAATATGCGCCTTAAATTTCTTGTTAATGCCAATGACAGTCATGCCAAATCGCGACACTCAATCTCAAAACGACGCACAACGCCATCCGGCTGGGGCTATCGAGCCACTGCGTGACAGCCTATTTGCTGCCCCTATTGCCAAGTTAGGTGACTGGACCTTCGACGAAAAAGTTGCTGAAGTGTTCCCCGATATGATCCAGCGATCGGTCCCTGGTTACTCCAATATTATTTCGATGATAGGCATGTTGGCGGAACGTTTTGTGCAGCCTCACAGCCAGATTTATGATCTCGGCTGCTCGCTGGGTGCGGCCACCCTGTCAATGCGCCGTAATATTAAGGCTGAAGGTTGCAAAATTATTGCCGTGGATAACTCGCCGGCAATGGTCGAACGTTGTCGCCGCCATCTTGATGCTTTTCGGGCGGAAACGCCGGTGGAGGTTGTCGAGTCCGATATTCTGGATATTCGGCTGGAAAATGCCTCCATGGTGGTGCTTAACTTCACCCTACAATTCCTTGAACCGGCAGATCGCCAGCGGCTACTTAACCAAGTGTACCAAGGGTTACGCCCGGGAGGTGCTCTGGTGTTATCCGAAAAATTCAATTTTGAAGATAACGATATTGGCGAATTACTGTTCAATATGCACCTCGATTTTAAGCGCGCTAATGGCTATAGCGAACTGGAAATCAGTCAGAAACGCAGCATGCTGGAGAACGTCATGTTAACCGACTCGGTTGAAACCCATAAACAACGCTTGCATCAGGCGGGTTTTGAACACGCAGAAGTCTGGTTTCAATGCTTTAACTTTGGTTCTCTGATCGCCCTGAAAGCAGGAGAGGCGCAATGATTGAATTTGGCGATTTTTACCGGCTGATTGCCAAAGGCCCGTTAAGCCCATGGTTAGATACCCTGCCCGCTCAGCTCAGTGCCTGGCAGCGTGAGTCGTTACACGGCAAATTTAAAACCTGGTTTAATGCAGTAGAGCATTTGCCGTTACTTACACCGACCACCTTGGATTTGCGTGACGGTGTACGGGCCGAAATGTCCCCCCCGATCTCTGCCGGTCAGCGGGAAGGGATGGAGAATATGTTGCGTGCGCTGATGCCGTGGCGCAAAGGCCCATTCTCGCTATATGGGCTGGATATTGATACTGAATGGCGTTCTGACTGGAAATGGCAACGGGTGTTACCGCATATTAGCCCACTGGCTGGCCGTAGCATTTTGGATGTCGGTTGTGGTAGTGGATATCATTTGTGGCGCATGATTGGCGAAGGTGCCCATCTGGCCGTCGGTATCGACCCAATGCAGCTGTTTTTATGCCAATTTGAAGCTATTCGTAAACTGCTAGGGGGGGATCAGCGAGCGCATGTGTTGCCACTGGGTATCGAACAGCTGCCGGAACTTGCAGCCTTTGATACCGTATTCTCGATGGGGGTGCTGTATCATCGTCGCTCACCTTTGGACCACCTTTATCAGCTCAAAAATCAGTTGGTCAGCGACGGTGAACTGGTACTTGAAACCTTAGTCGTTGCAGGCGATAGCCAACAGGTGTTAGTCCCGGGTGACCGTTACGCTCAGATGCGCAACGTATATTTCATTCCATCGGCACCGGCATTGAAAGCCTGGTTGGAAAAGTGTGGGTTTGTCGATGTCAGGATCGCTAATATGGCGCTGACCACCACCGATGAACAACGCCGTACTGACTGGATGACCAGCGAATCGTTAGCCGAGTTTCTTGACCCACATGACCCGAGTAAAACGGTAGAAGGCTACCCTGCTCCCCTCCGAGCGGTATTAATCGCGCGTAAGCCATAATAAGGCAGCCCCGGCGTAATTGGCCGGGGCAGTGTACAACGGTTGGCAGCACGCTTGAAAGAGCTAGGCACTTTGTGAAAGAGGGCGGCCCATCACTAATAAACTCTTCATTGCCTCAACGACATCACCATCAACACAATAATGGGCAAACTCATCAACATCACTGTCAGCACACATAGTGACGCCCGCTTTGCGATATTTCATCGTCGATGGGACCGCCCGCCCGGCAGAGCTGTGCAGCTCACGGATACCGGCATCAATAAACTTTTGCATATTCGTCAAACGAACCCCAGCGCCCGCCATGATAACCGGCCCTTTATCCTGAGTTGCAGCAAGCAAATCTTTTAATAACGCCAACCCCAGCTCAGCATTTGGCTGCTGGCCCGAGGTTAAAATCCGCGCCACATTCAGGTCAGTTAATTGCTGTAAGGCAATCATTGGGTTCTGGCACATATCAAATGCCCGGTGGAAAGTGACCGCCAATGGGCCACTGATGGACATTATCTCCCGCATCCGTGGCATATCAATGTGGCCGTCGGTATCCAGTACACCAACCACTACGCCCGCAAATCCCATATCACGGATTCGCGCGATATCATTTTTGATGATTGCAAAATCATTATTGCTATAACAAAAATCGCCACCTCGAGGCCTTACGATAGGATGCACCGGAATAGTAACAGTTTCATTGGCTTGCATTAATGTACCAACGCTGGGTGTTAAGCCCCCTTCGGACTGACCGCAGCACAATTCAATCCGGTCGGCTCCTGCCTTTTCTGCTATCTGCGCGCAATCAACGCTATAGCAACAAATTTCCAATATAGTCATTCTCTCTCCCGTTTGACGAACGCCACTGCGACAGTATTTATACCCGCTTACTTACGGGCATATAAATAAGAACTAAATAATTTACCTGTTGAATAAATAGCGAAGATCGCTCTCAAGTAAAAACAGAAACTAATAACACATACTTAAGCGTTTACTATGGCACTCATTTTAAATCTATGAGTAGATGTCAGTCACAGTGATAACCATAAGTGAAAGTCGCTATCAAAATAAATAACCCATTAACGTTAAATATTGCGCTCACTGGCTATAATTTGCCGCAAAGTATAGGGATGGAACTTAATGGTTATCTCACCATCACTCACCGCCAGTGTCGGGTTGGCTAAGCGCTCATGTTCCCCTTGTGGAGAACTGAATTTCTCGCTGATACCCTCCGGTAATGTGGCTGGCAATAAAGCACGAGCACGTGACCTCAAGGTATGCGGGTCCCCTGGCAAGACTAGCTCGATATGCTCCCATCCCTGATGGGGGTAATGCGTTTTCCCCGGATAGGGTAATTCCACGCAATCGATCAGCCATGGCCCGACCACCAGAGGTTGAGCCAAGTCGAACAGGTAAATCACCCGACCATTAATCAGTGTCTCGGACATCAAATCACCGCACTGCGCTAACCCACTGCGCCAACGTTGCGCGGTTTCGACTTGGTGGCAACGTAACGAAATATGATCAGCGCTAAATTGCATTAAATCCAAATTCAATCGCGTGGCGAAGCGAGCCAGTTTTTGCTCAAAGCATGGTAAGTCAGTAAATAAGTCCTGTAATTCGGCAATATCTTTCAGGCTACGCATCCGGCTCTCCTTTTGAATTGTTATTGCGGGCAGTAACGCGGCCATAATCTACCGTTATTACCGCTAATCAGCCATATTTAATCTAACCGTTTTGTTCTTTCGCATTCGCCATTGCTAATAAAATAACCGGTTAATCTATTTAGCCATGAGATTAGCGACAACCACTGGCCTGATGCTGACGCCGAGGGTCAAATATGGTATAAATCCTGCCATCTTGTGACTAACCCTCTGCCAGACGGCTCTGCCGCCCATCATTTTTGTGGTGAAAGGCTTTGGCCTTGTTTGAATTAACTGGCACAGAGATTTTCTTGTGCGTCATTAATCTGTCTTTTGTGCGTAATTAAGGTAACCCGGTGAATATTCAGGCTCTTCTCTCAGATAAAGTCAGCCAGGCGCTGATTGCAGCAGGTGCTCCAGCAGATAGCGAAGCTCAGGTTCGCCAATCTGCTAAAGCTCAATTTGGCGATTATCAAGCTAATGGTGTAATGGCCGTTGCCAAAAAACTTGGCATGCAACCAAGGCAACTGGCAGAAAAAGTCATCGAGCTGCTTGATCTTTCAGGCATTGCCAGCAAAGTTGAGATTGCCGGCCCCGGTTTTATCAATATTTTTCTGGACCGCCAATGGGTTGCAGAAAAAGTAGAACATGCGCTGACGGCACCGAAACTCGGTGTTGCACCGGTAGAACCGCAAACTATCGTGGTTGACTACTCGGCACCCAACGTGGCTAAACAGATGCATGTCGGCCACCTGCGTTCAACCATCATCGGCGATGCAGCGGTGCGCACTTTAGAGTTTCTGGGCCACAATGTTATTCGCGCTAACCACGTGGGTGACTGGGGAACCCAGTTCGGCATGTTGATTGCCTATTTGGAAAAGATGCAGAACGAAAATGCCAGTGATATGGGCTTATCGGATCTGGAGCTTTTCTATCAGCAAGCCAAGAAAACCTATGACGAAGATGAAGCGTTTGCCCAACGCGCCCGCGCTTATGTAGTGAAACTGCAAGGCGGTGACGAGTATTGCCGTCAGATGTGGCGCAAGTTGGTGGATATCACCATGGCGCAAAACCAGATTGCCTACGATCGGTTAAATGTCACACTGACCAAAGATGATGTAATGGGTGAAAGCCTGTATAACGCCATGTTGCCGGGTATTGTTGCTGATCTGAAAGCCAAAGGGCTGGCGGTGGAAAGCGAAGGCGCAACCGTGGTGTATCTGGATGAGTATAAAAATAAAGATGGTGAGCCAATGGGCGTCATCATTCAGAAAAAGGATGGCGGTTACCTCTACACCACCACAGATATCGCTTGTGCCAAATATCGCTATGAAACCTTGGGCGCAGACCGCGTGCTGTATTACATCGATACCCGTCAGCACCAGCATCTGATGCAGGCCTGGACTATCGTTCGTAAAGCCGGTTATGTTCCTGAGTCAGTACCCCTTGAGCACCATATGTTTGGCATGATGCTGGGTAAAGACGGTAAACCGTTTAAGACGCGCTCCGGCGGTACAGTGAAGCTTGCCGATTTATTGGATGAAGCTATCGAGCGTGCCGGCAAATTGATTGCCGAGAAAAATCCTGATATGCCCGCAGATGAACTGAAGCAGGTGGTGGACGCCGTTGGTATTGGTGCGGTGAAATATGCCGACTTGTCTAAGAGCCGCACCACTGACTATATCTTCGACTGGGATAACATGCTGGCACTGGACGGTAACACGGCGCCTTATATGCAATATGCTTATACCCGCGTGGTTTCAGTATTTAAGCGTGCCGGTATTGATGAAAGCAACCTGACATTGCCATTGGTTATCACTGAAGACCGTGAAGCAGCACTGGCTACCCGCCTGTTGCAGTTTGAAGAGGTCATCACCACGGTGGCCCGTGAAGGCACACCACATGTGATGTGTTCATACCTGTATGATTTAGCAGGCTTGTTCTCCAGCTTCTACGAACACTGCCAGATCCTGAATGCAGAAAGTGAAGAGATCCGCCAAAGCCGCCTAAAACTGGCGATGCTGACAGCAAAAACACTGAAGCAAGGTCTGGATACTTTAGGTATTCAGACGGTAGAACGGATGTAATTGGTAGCTACATCTATATTCTCGATTCTCGTCGCCCGGCAAAATACAGGGCGGCGGGTATATCAGTGAAAAGGCACCTTTAGGTGCCTTTGTTATAATACGAGCCAGCAGATTAAATCACCGACCGCTAATTACTCTCAGGGACGTCAGGCATAATAAACTCTCCGCTTGAATAATTAAAAATTCCGCCCTGAATATTGTTATTCTTGTTAGTATTATAGGGTGCGCGTATCAGTAACTTTTTCCCTGAATCTGCATCAGCGAGGGTGCCACGGGCGACACCCAGGATAGTAGATGCAAGATTAAAACCACCACCACCCTGATGATAGCTATTACTTATATTCCCCACGTGCAGTTCTTTGATATTAGCAATAACTTTACTCTCCGCGTTATTTATTTGAGCGGCGATCAATGTCGTTTTTCCTAACACCTTAATATCAGCGATTTTTTGCGCAAAAATACCTGACAGATGATCGACGGCATCATTTTTAACTATATTGACATCTAAATTAGCATGGCCTGCGAATCCAGCAGGGCCGGTTAATCCTGTTTTAAATTTATCGCCAAGAAAACGGGCCGTCTTATCTGCGAGGTTTCGTGAGTGAGTTTTGTTTGATAGTGGCGGCAATGCTACAGTTTGCTTATCTTTGCTAAAACTAACACCTCCCATGGTATCTTTGGCCGGAAATTTTTTATTGTATGCGGTACCCATTTTATTAATACCCTTGGTTAACACATTCTTAATTTCCCCCTCAAAGCGCTTGGTGCCAATTTTCGATAGATTGCTGATCACACTGCTATTTTTATCATTTGTATGACTCAGGGCAAAATTGACCAATACCTCCGTGATATCTTGTTTATCTTTCCGGCTTTCTATATTGAGATCACCACCGACATCAACGAGTGCGATATCTGCCGAGACATCAGCACCCAACATGCGGGTATCTTTATGACTTTTGAGTGTGAAAGTGCCCGTCTTTATATGGGTGTTTTGGTGCTCAACGACATCTTGCTTATCGACAGCCACTTTTATTCCTGCACCAGTATAATGACTTTTACTGCTACTATTTTTATCAACAAGACCATTGCTGTCTTTATTAAACTTACCGGTTAGCACTAAGTCGGCATTAATATCAAAGTTCCAATTATCTTTTGGCAACACAGTTAGCGCAGACTCCATCAATATGCCCCCTTGATTGGTATTGATATCCATTTTTTTTGCATCAACCTGTAGCCCTTGAGTATAAATCGCCTGATTATCATCACTGTGCGCCTGCAATGAAACCACCCCGGCACTGTATATATTCATTCCTTTACGGACCACTTTGGATTCATTGACTTTATCTGCATTGCCATCACCGCCAATGAAACCCATTTTGCTGCTATCAGTCTCAGAAGCGGCGACCTTACCTCCGACTCTGATATTCCCACCGGCTTTAAGACCATTATTAGCGCTGTCTGACAGCGAGGCTCCTAATATTAATTTTTGACCTGCCATCATCTGAACATTGCCAACCTTGGCTTTTTCATTACCTATTTTAGTCCCAATGAGAGTAATGTTACTCGCATCTAAAGTGACAGCATGCCGTGCCTTTATTTGACCCACTTTAGCATTTGACTCATGTCCATGACTCTTTTGGTAACCTCCTCCCAATTCAAGGCGCAACTCTTTAGACCCCACACCACCGCCTACGGCTAATTTACCTTTCCCATGAGTGCCTGTGGCGTTATTACTGCGGTTATCAATGACCTGATCAAAATGTATATCCCCACCAGATTTAATATGAATCCCCCCTTGCTCAGAAGAGATTTCCGTCGCTTGATAATAGGCATTGCCAATTGTGTTAATCAGCACATTACTACCCGCCTTAATAGATGAGGGTAACAACACGCTGCTCGCGCTATCTTTTTCAGACGTCTCGCCTGCGGCTGATAATGCTACTTTTATGTCTTTACCTGTCATGGTTGAGACCCGAATCGCGCCTTCCCCCTTCTCATTTTCAATATTATTTTGACTGGAGTTTATTGCTGCATGACTGAAATGATGGCCTGCGTCCAAACTAAACAGTCCGCCTTGCTTATTAATACCCTTGGCGTGATACTGTGTGCCATCATCAATGATATTTTCTCTGGCAAGCAAAGTAATATCTGCGGCGGCTATTTCTGTTACTGAAGCCAATGAGCTGAGACCTGATTTAGTCGTCTTACCACCACTGGCATAGATATCCACACCAACGTTAGGATCTGAAATTCCTTTGATACTCCCTG
Organism: Yersinia sp. 2553 StPb PI; assembly: GCF_052217105.1. Classification (NCBI taxonomy): domain Bacteria; kingdom Pseudomonadati; phylum Pseudomonadota; class Gammaproteobacteria; order Enterobacterales; family Yersiniaceae; genus Yersinia; species Yersinia sp. 2553 StPb PI. Next base: position 1,595,199 of record NZ_JAZGPX010000002.1, read on the forward strand.
TGCCGCCTAAATGATGAAGTACATTCGCAGGGTCCTTTATGACTTTTTCTATTTGCCGGGTATATTTACTGTAATTAATATTAAAACCTAGCCCTGCTTTAATTTCTTTTTCAGTGCTGTTACTGATAGTTTTATCATTGCTGGCCATATGATAGATATTTTTCGCTCTTTCATAATATTTCCCACTAACCTGATGCTGAGCGCCCTGATGAGTGATATCCTCTCCAGCAGTAATCGTCATATTTCCATTTATATCAGTCTTTGCGCCAATACTGGTATTAGTTAGCTCATGGCTCTTATTATTACTATATTTACCTTCAACACCACTACCAAATTTATCTATTCCGCCATCATAATGTGCACCACCGGAGTAAATGGTACGCTCTTTATCCGTCATATTGGAATCAATTGCAGCCAGGAACTGGATCCCTTCTTTAGCCGATAACGCCAAGTCCCCCTGATTTGTTTTTATCGCAGTACCGTAAAACCTAATGTCTTTATCCGCATTAATATTGATTGTCTTTCCCATTAATGTGGCAAAATGACTCTTTGTTTTACTGTTTTTTTCTTTGTTATTAACATGTTTAATTTCAAACCCTGCCCGGTATTGCTTATCTTTCTGTTTCTTAGCGAACCATTCCCAACTAAGACGACTGTCTTGTTCATCACTTTGTTGTTGTTGGCGAGCTGCCGTGACAACGAAGTTACCCTTGGCATCGATGTCTAATTTACCGCGAGTATTAACCAATGCACCATCAATAAAGACATTATTTGAATCTAAAGCAACGCCGTTCCCTGATGTTATCTCAGTATCAATAAAACGCTCATTGCTGTTCTTCTTGTTGTTAGAATCTATGATAATATTAAATGCAACACCTGTTTCTTTGCTAGAGCGTTCGCTTGTTTTATTAAGTACCCCTGCCAAAATCAGATCGCCTGACGCTTTAATCGATGTATCATTTAACGCATTAACTTTACTAGCAATAATAGAAATATTTTCATTGGCGTTGATATAAACCTTGTTGCTAGATAACTCTGACGGTTCATTGATATAAGTATATTTTTTATCTGAATCTCTTTCACTGCCTCCTAACGCGTCCCATTGAGTAAAGCCCGTATAACTCACTTTGGAATTTTCAATTTTTTGTGGATTTACGCTAATATTATTACCACTATTTAATTTAAGATAGCCATCTACATTAACTTTCACGCCAGCAATATTGATGTTCCGCCCAGCCTTCAACTCAGCATTTCCATTAGCATATATATTTGTTTTACCTAACGTCTCAAATGTAATTAATTCTCTTGTATTGCCATTTTTTAGATCCCCCCCCAGATCGTTCATTACAACTAATTTATCAGTCGTTTCCTTGCCAATATGCCCGCTGAGAAGCAAATCACGACTTGCATCCAATTTTGTGTCACCGCCACTTTTTAGATTCGTGCCTTTTATAACCAAATCTCCATCAGTAGCCTCAATATTTAAACTATCGATACCGAGTATTAAACTCTCGTCGAATTTCTTCACACTTTGAGTATATTCGGTAATTTTATCACCAATGCCATCACCCTGTTTATCTGAATCTATAATGGTTTTCTTTTCACGCGCCAAACCCTCAATGATTACGGTAGAGCCTTTGACTAATACATCATGTGCCCTAAATGTAACACCGGTTAATTGGTTATTTTCGCTTGCGGTAATGTTAATATTACTGCTGTCCACAAAAATAAGTTCGTCTGTTTTATTCGATCCTTTTGTGGATACAGGGTCTTTAGCCATGATTATATTCTTGGCTTGTAGATCAATAGATTCTCCCTTTACAACATCGCTTTGTAGCCAGATGGTGCCCGCTGCATTGATATTTAGTTCCTCTTGGGCAGTGATATCCCCCACCAATGTCAAACCACTCTCTTTACGGGTATCGATGAGTTGAATACGATTTGCCGCAATGCTGCCAAGGAAATATCCGTCAATCATAGTCTCGTGGGCTTCTGTAGTATCAGACTGGAGTACTTCATTTTGGCTAGAAACCCTGTTTTGCCCAACAATAACATTAACATCCTTAGCCGCCCGAATAGCACTGTCAGCATCGATAGTCGGGGTAATTAACGTCAATACATTAGCCAGATCGGTGGCAGCGGTGTTCTTTATTGTCATTCTTTGTGTGTTGTTTGCAGTATCAAATTGCTGTAATGCCCCGTTATTTACCACCGACTGACCCACCACCAGGGTTACCTGATTGAAATTAGGATCAAAGCTACACCCATCACAGCTAATACCATTCGGATTTGCCAGAACGTAGTCAGCGGCCATACCAACAACTTGCTGCCGCCCCAATAACAGCGAGGCATTACGACCAACCACTTCATTTAGAATCAAACTGGCTGCGTTGCCTTGCAGATTGGGGTTGGCACCGAGTTGCCCCGCATTTGAATTAACACTTTCCAAGGAGTTATTAAATACCGCTCCTTCACGGCCTACATTGAACGCCTCATACTGATTGTGAGACATTCCCGATGCCGAAGGTGGGGCGATATTAATCACTGGCACCCCATTGGTAGCAACATGGATATCAGGGCCATGCGCCCCTGCTGTCGCTGCCAGACTCGACTCCGCTGCGTGAATAACAGATATTGGCGTTAGCATCATCGCCAATAGAACGGTTAATTTTCCTGCTGGTGAAAGTTTAAATTCTTTTTTTCTCATGAGTTATTACCCTTATTAATTTTTTAATCAATATTGTATTAATATTAAAATGCGTAGCTTAGCCGACCTAATATCTGGACAGGTTCTTTACGGCCGGAACTATCTGATAACAGCCAACCACGACTTACCTCGACATCAAGATTTACCTTCTTGTAGTAAAGCGTGACTCCGGCACTCAAACCGGCGTTGCTTTGCCAGCCTTGTTTATTATCACGTTGCAATACCCGCCCAACATCTATACCCACGCGAGGTATAAAGGTTAAATTGGCCCTCGATACATGTCGTGAAAGTGTATTTTTTGTATACCAACCTAATTGCCCTTTACTCGCTCCCCGGCTAAATCCGCGAATAGCATTACGTTCTGTTATGTTGAATTCCTCCGAGCCAGGCAATTGACCATGACTATATTGTCCGGATAAAATACTGTTTAGTTGATACCGTGAATTAAGGACCAGAAAGCCGTAATTTAAATTAAAATTGACACCTCCTTTTGTGAATCCATTATCTATTTTAAACACCTTTTTATGACCACGAACTTTATCATTAGTGAACCATGGCACACCTCTTTCTATATAAGAATTAATATTAATTGCACTTGTGGGCATAATGAATAATTGATTTAAACCAAGTTGCAGCGTAGTCAATTGGTAACTACTTACCTCGATTTTCTTATCATTAAAACGGGTATTTATTTTCTTGTTTTTTAACTGCACACTGAGTGTGTTTATCTTGTTTTTACTGCGATCAAATGTATATTCAGAGCGAAAATTAATGTCTCTTACATCCCCATGAAGTTTAACCCTATTGTAAGTCAGTGTTTCATAGCGCCTATACTGCATTTGGTTGATAAAAGCACTAAATGTAAAAGCACCATAAGGGATTGAATAAAATAGAGTAGTTTCATTTTTATAACGTACTCTTTGGCTGTCTAATGTTCTATTCAGGCTAATGCTGATCACATCTGACAGTCCGAGTGGGCTATCCAGGGTAAAAGATATTTTTTTCTTCCACTCGTCAATATTTTTATAACCATAATTATCGACTGAACCTGATAAGTGCCATGACGTAGACGGTTTGTTTTTTATCAGAATAATTGAGCCATTTTCATTACTGCCCGGTAATATATCCAGAGTAACTTGGTTAGATTGCAATTTGTTGGCCTGATCGATGGCTTGATCAAGCTGTGCTACCTGGAGTGGTTTACCCACCACGCTAGGAAATAGCATTTTGTGATCTGTTCGTTTATCCCCACCGGCAATTCTTTCAACAATACCTTCAGTCACACGCAGCCCAAGCTGTCCCTGCGCATTTATAGGTATAAATTTGACGCGAGCAGCAATATAGCCTTTTTTTATATACTCTTTGGTAATGTCTTTAGCCAGAGTGTTAATATCATTATTTGTAATACAGTCATTTTCGATATTAATGAGTCGTTCTATATCCTTTAATGAAATAAGTGTATTCCCTTGAACAAAAATTCCTGACATTGCCAGGCACTGTTTTCTTTTATCATTTTCGATCAAGTCAGTCTTATCTGCCTGGGCAATATTACAAATGAAAAAAGCGATTAAAATAGATAGCCGTATAATAAGCATTTATCAAATACCTTGAGTGTACATTTTAAATATTTCATAAACATAAAGACGAATTGAATCACATACTGTGAAAGGTCAATATGAACGAATTTATTTAAATTGATGTGCATATCAACACCCATTCAAAATACATAATACCCAAGCCCAATAAAGTACATGATAAGCTAATGAGATGCTTTTTAATGATTAGTAATATAATTAGTCGATTTAGATGCATTTATTTAATAGAAATAAAATTTTTATTATGTAAACCAATAAAACAGCGTCGTTAAAAGATAAAAAAAGCCCCGAGAAATATCGGGGCTTTGGTTAGATTATTTATTTAATCTATAATTATATTTGGATTGATTGACTCAGGATGTTCTGCGGGCAAAATCCCGAATTTTAAATCCGAGTAATGCCAGCGCGGCAAAATAGGCAATCACCCCTGCGGCAACGACAGCAGACAACCGTAACAAGCGATAGGCCATCCCCCCCACATCCCACGCAGGCATCACCCAGAGCAGCCCCAGTAACACGGCCGACATCACCACAACACCGATAACCAGCTTGGTTAGAAATACGGCCCAACCCGGTTGTGGCTGGAATATTTTCTGTTTACGCAGCTGCCAATATAGCAAGCTGGCATTAAGGCAGGCCCCCAACCCAATAGAGAGTGATAACCCAGCATGCTTGAGCGGCCCGATGAATATCAGGTTCATTACTTGGGTCAATATCAGTGTGATAATGGCAATTTTCACCGGCGTTTTAATATTCTGACGCGAGTAAAAACCGGGTGCCAACACTTTCACTACAATCAGCCCCATTAAACCAATGGAATAGGCCACTAACGCCCGTTGCGTCATTGCCGCATCAAAAGCACTGAATTTACCGTATTGGAATAATGACACCACCAACGGTTTAGCTAAAATCCCTAATGCAACAGCACTTGGCAACGCCAATAGGAAACATAACCTTAGTCCCCAATCCATTAGTCGGGAATATTCATCATGATTGCCACTGGAGAAACTTTTTGCCAGTGAGGGCAATAAAATCGTGCCAAGCGCCACGCCCAGCACCCCCGACGGAAACTCCATCAAACGGTCAGCGTAATACATCCAGGAAACGGAACCTGACACCAAGAATGAAGCAAAAATGGTATTAATAATCAAAGAGATTTGGCTGACTGACACACCAAGGATCGCCGGCCCCATTTGGCGCATAACTCGCCAGACGCCAGCATCTCGCAGTGATAACCGTGGCAGCACCAACATGCCAATCTTCTTCAGATGAGGGAGTTGATAGCCTAATTGCAGCACCCCGCCAACCACCACCGCCCAGGCCAGCGCCATGACTGGTGGATTGAAATAGGGTGCGGCAAACAGCGCAAAACCTATCATGCTGATATTAAGGAAAGTGGGCGCAAAAGCAGGAATAGAAAAACGATTCCAGGTATTAAGGATCGCCCCCACTAAGGAGGCCAGCGAAATTAGCAGAATATAAGGGAAAGTCACTCGCAGCAGCGCGGAGGTTAACGCAAACTTATCAGGTGTATCAGTAAAGCCGGGAGCCGTAATAAAAATCACCCAAGGCGCGGCCAACATCCCCAAAACAGTCACTACTGCCAGTATCAGGGTTAACAGACCAGAGACGTAAGCAATGAAAGTGCGGGTTGCCTCCTCGCCCTGTTGACTTTTATATTCGGCCAGTATGGGGACAAAAGCCTGTGAGAATGCCCCTTCCGCGAATATTCGCCGCAATAGATTAGGCAATTTAAATGCCACAAAGAAGGCATCCGTTGCCATCCCGGCACCAAAAACCCGCGCCACTATCGCATCACGGGCAAAGCCTAATACGCGGGAAAACATGGTCATGGAACTGACGGCTGCCAGTGATTTCAGTAGATTCATAGGTTGTCTGATATGGGGTTCTGATCTGTTTTCCGATCTGTTTTTAATTCGCCGTAAATATCAACGCCTGCAATTAGCAGGCGTCGCTTCTACCCAATTGTTGAGGTACCGAAATTAAGGTGCCCCTGAAACGGTGTGAACACAGCCGCCAGTCTACGTATCCGGCGATGAATATCCATCGCAAGGTGTAACAAATTACTGACTTAGCCCGCTTTTTGCGCCATTTTGCTTTGCATTATCGACTTATTGAACAGTATCCTGCTGTAAAATTTGCTCTATCATTCGCTGCGCATAAATAGCTTCATCACCCGAAACTTGTGGTGCCGTTTGGTTGCTTACTGCATCAATAAAATGCTGCACTGCCCCAGTAAAGCCTCGCAGGTCTATGGTGGTTTGCCAACTGGCTACCGGCAAACTTATCACCTGCCCATCCGACTCCTGCTGCCAGTGGCTCATATTACTAACCTGATAACAGGCAGCCGTACTGACGGCTTGCACGCTTTCCCGCTGGGTCCCTGCGTGGCGGTGCATACTGGTAGTTATCAGACCATTGCCCGCTTGAAAATGGTGTTCTGCATACAGCATCTGTCCCAACGCATTTGTCTGAAGCGTTCCACTCAGCAGCTTTGCCGCTTCGCCACCAAGCCACAGAGCGGTATCCACCACATGCAGATAATCATCAAGCAAGGTAAAGCGCAGATCATTCGGCCCCACACTGTTCTGGCGATGTTTCTCCATCCGCAGCGATGCCGGGTGAATGACTTGTTGTTTCAGTTGTTGGTATAGCGGAGCAAAACGTCGGTTAAACCCGACCATCAGTGCCAAGTGCCGTTTCGCGGCCAGTGCTATCAATTGTTCGGATTGCTCCAGTGTTTCGGCCAGCGGTTTATCGACATAAACATGAATCCCTGCCTGCAACAGTTCACTGACCACCTTAAAATGGCTGGCAGTACTGCTGTGAACAAAAATAGCATCGCATTCAGCAGCTAACGTATCTAATCGAGAAAAATAGCGCATCCGATAGCTGTCACACACAGGTTGTGCTTTGATTTGATTGGGGGAGAACGCACCAACCAGTTGCCAGTCCCGTGCTTGAGTCAAAATAGGTAAATAGGCCTTTTGTGCAATACCGCCCAAACCGACAATACCAATACGTAGCTTTTTCATAGGATCCTTATTAATCATCCAACTGAATCAATACTTCATCCAACCGACGTGTCAGTGCGACCACTTGCCGTTCAAGTTGGGCAACTCTCTCCTCAAGGGCGCTGCTTTCTCCTTCAGCACTCTCTGCTATTGCCAAGGCCGGGGCCACCTCACCACTAAAAAGATGCATAAAGCGGCTTTCACGTTTACCCGGTTCACGGGCTAAACGCACCACAAATGGCCCATCTTCGCGGATTGCCAGTTGGTTCAATACCTCTTCTGTTTCAGTAACATCGGCAAACTCATACATCCGGTTAGTGCGAGTACGCAGCTCTCCTGGTGTTTGTGCACCACGCAATAATAGCGTGGTAATCACCGCCAACTCAGCAGGTGAGAACTTTAGGTTGCCAAATTCCGAGTTGCAAAAACGGTGCTCGTACTTCATTACTCGGTTACCGCTCTGGGTGCGAATAAGGTGTTTTTTCAGCAAGAAATCCAGTGTCTGCTGGACTTCCGAATCGGATAACTCCATCACCGGTTCACGGTTGGTTTTCTGGTTACAGGCGACGGTCACGCCATTGAGCGACATCGGATATTGCTCCGGTGTTGTCACTTGTTTTTCTAGCAAACAGCCAATAACTCTGGCTTCCTGTGCATTTAAACTGTGTTTCATCCTGACCTCAGCGAGTTGGCGTCCATTCTTTATTAGTCAAAGCAGTCAGCACATGGTCGCGCCACTGACCATCAATCAGTAAATAATCCTTGGCGTAACCTTCACGCTCAAATCCAAGGCGTGCCAGTAAATTGCCACTGCGATGATTGTGCGGCATATAATTAGCCATGATACGGTGCATCCGTTCCTGCCGCTGCATATAGCGAATCAGCGGCTGCAACGCTTCAAACATTAAACCCTGACCCTGCCAGCGCTCACCTAATGAATAACCCAGAAAACAGGCATGGAACGAACCTCGCAGTACATTGCTAAAGTTAGCCACTCCGCGCACTTCTTTCTCTTCGGGGTCCAGCAGAATAAAGTAGTAGGCGCTCCCCTGCTTTTGTAGCTCCATGATCATACCCAGCCGCGCCTGCCAACCGGAAGGCATGCAATGACTTTGATCGCGCACGGGTTCCCATGGTTTGAGAAATACCTGATTTTCAGCATAATACTCAGCCATGCGGTAGGCATCACGTTCATGAATCAACCGCAATGACATGCGGTCCGTCGTCAGGCGTATTTTAGGTGTTGCTGAATGATAGCCGAACATCTGCTCCCCTTGGGCTGCACTCTGTACTTAATTTAGCGACAATCTTTTACTTCAATATACCTGTTGCCCATACCCTGCGTAAAACCGCCCTTGCAAACTTTGCACACGAGGACACAATGAAATCACGTAGTTAAAGCGGTGAATAAGCATTTTATTATGAATAATCGATGAGGTAACGTATTGACGATAAAAAAATATTATCAATCTACCCTCTATCGTTTCTAGCAATTTGGGTACAAACTATAAGCGTGTTTTTTATTCCCTCCTTATTTAATTTCTGACGGTGAAGCATGGCCTTGGTATCGCAAGCTCGGAGCTTGGGTAAGTATTTTTTATTGCTTGATAACTTATTAGTTGTGTTGGGTTTTTTCGTTGTCTTCCCACTCATCTCTATCCGATTTGTCGATCAACTGGGTTGGGCTGCGGTGCTCGTTGGCCTGGCCTTGGGGCTAAGGCAACTTGTCCAACAAGGGTTAGGCATCTTTGGTGGTGCCATTGCCGACCGTTTTGGTGCCAAGCCAATGATTGTTACCGGCATGCTAATGCGGGCTGCTGGCTTTGCATTTATGGCAATGGCCGATGAACCTTGGATACTCCTGCTGGCTTGTGCGCTATCTGGCTTAGGTGGCACCCTATTTGATCCGCCGCGTACCGCTTTGGTTATCAAATTAACCCGCCCCCATGAACGTGGCCGTTTTTACTCCCTGCTGATGATGCAAGACAGTGCAGGTGCGGTGATCGGCGCATTAATCGGCAGTTGGTTACTGCAATACGACTTCCATTTTGTCTGTTGGACTGGCGCGGTAATCTTCATTTTGGCGGCAGGCTGGAACCTTTGGTTGCTGCCCGCGTATCGCATTTCTACCGTGCGTGCGCCAATGAAAGAAGGTTTAATGCGGGTGCTACGTGATCGCCGCTTTGTGACTTATGTCCTGACACTAACAGGCTATTACATGCTGTCGGTACAGGTGATGCTCATGCTGCCGATCGTGGTAAATGAGATTGCGGGGTCTCCTGCTGCCGTTAAATGGATGTACGCCATTGAGGCCGCGCTTTCTTTGACATTGCTTTACCCACTTGCTCGCTGGAGCGAGAAACGTTTTCGCCTCGAACAGCGCCTCATGTTTGGGCTATTAATCATGACATTAAGCCTGTTTCCGATCGGCTTGATTTCCCACCTGCAAACACTGTTTATGTTCATTTGCTTCTTCTATACAGGTTCAATTATCGCTGAACCCGCACGTGAAACCCTGGGAGCTTCGCTGGCCGACTCGCGCGCACGTGGCAGCTATATGGGCTTTAGCCGTCTGGGGCTGGCGTTGGGAGGAGCATTAGGCTATACCGGTGGCGGCTGGATGTACGATACTGGCCGAACGCTGGAAATGCCGGAGTTACCCTGGTTCCTGCTGGGCGTTATTGGGGTAATTACGCTGGCCGGGCTTTACTGGCAGTTTAATCAGCGCCGTATCGAGTCTGCCATGCTAAGCGGCAGTTAGCACTATTCTGTCGTTAGCACTAGCGCCAGAGTCGCCAAGCCTCTCTGGCATCTTTTTATTCTCTTTTCAAACCAACGTTGATTCGGGGTTATCCGATTGGCAGATGCCCCCCACCGCCGCATTATTGTCCGCAATACTGAACCTTGGTTGAACAAATATGGTTAATAATACAAAACAGTGGATTAACCGGTTACTATTGGCCTGTTTGTCTGGTTTGATGTGATGCGCCATCTTGTTTGTTTAGTAAATATTGCTATGAGGTTTTGATGAAGACATTAATGTGGGGCGCTGCTGCGCTGATTGTGACCACGACACTGGTCGGCTGTAACCAATTAACTCAATACACATTGAGCGAACAGGAAATCAATGAATATCTGCAAAAACACAATAACTATGAAAAGCAGATTGGCATACCCGGTCTGGTTGACGCCCACATTATCTTGACGCAATTGCAGAGCCAGATTGGCCGTACTGAGCCTGGTAAAGTGACCTTAACCGGTAATGCCAAAGTAGACATTACCTCGATCCTTGGCCCACAAAGTGCGGATATGACGCTGACACTAAAAGCGCAACCGACATTCGATCGTGAGAAAGGCGCTATCTTCCTAAAAGATATGGAATTGACTGATTATACCGTTAAGCCAGAAAAAATGGATTCAGTGATGAAAGCACTGACCCCTTATCTGAATCAGTCGTTGAAATCCTACTTTAATCAGCAACCGGTCTATGTGTTGGACAGTGAAAAGAGTAAAGCTGAAGGGATGGCGAAAAAGCTGGCAAAAGGTTTAGAAGTGAAACCAGGCCAGTTAGTCATCCCACTGACTGACTAGCTGCACTGCGAGGTTTACAGGCTATCGTTTGCTGCATCGTCACTGATACCAAATGTCATTGCCGTTGCAGTAAACGAATGACAAATCGGTCGGGAACCGGTTTGAACCGTATTTATGCTGGCTCGCAGGGTGAGCCTCAAAGAATGAGGCTCATTAATCCAAAGAGGGTTACTTAATTCGGCAAAGTATCTTCAGACAACTCATCCCACATCGCCTGTAACGCTTCGCGGCTCAACTGAGCCAACGTCCGATAAAAGCCGGTGTTAGCGTGGGCCTCTACTTTGCCAAGAAAGCGACCACACCAGGGCAGTAAATAGTCGTTAAACAGTGCGGTTTGAGCCGCAATCTCATCCTCTGCGGCTTGGTCTTCCAACCAAGAGGCTGCCAATAATAACCCACCAAAATGATCAGTTGGGCCATCGCCCAGCGGCATCCCTCGTTGTTGCAAAAACGCTCTGACCTCAGCTTCTGGGCAAGCATCCTCATAATCGCTGCCATAAGGTGACACGCTACGATCATCGCCGACGAACAACGCGTTATAATCAGCGACCACCGCCGGTGGCTGATACTCTTGTTGCAAACGCGCCAGCAGCTCACCTTGTTCCAGTGGCCAGTGCTGCTCTAATTTGCCCTGACTTATCAGCGCAAAAAGGGGGGCCAGTAGCGGATCTTGTGGTTGGCGATAAAATAGTGACCCAAGAACCCGGCACACCAGAGAGAAATCATTCATTTACATCTTCCTGTTTCTTATGAATATTTAAACCACAAGTGACAATGTCACATACTTTATATTATAAATCAGCCAACTCAGGGATTACCGGGCGGCCACGCTGCTCAAGGTAATTCAGTAAGCGGCGCGGGCTAACATTCAAAATACGGTCTGGCGGGAAATTCACCTCAGCAATAATCCGCTCACAATGTTCGAAAGTCCCCAATGAATAGGCAATATGGGAGTCAGAACCTAATGCCAACCAGCCACCGGCATCACGGACCGCTTCAGCAATCGCCCGGCAGTTCGCTTCGCTGCCCTTGCGTGAATGCGTAAAGGACGAGTTATTCAACTCCAACGCCACATTGTATTTTGCCGCTGCCTCAGCAATAGCTGGAATATCAACAGGATATTTAGGATTACCGGGATGACTGATGATGTGCACATTCCCCTGTGCCATGGCCGCAATCATTGCCTGAGTATTGGCAGCTTTGTCTTGAGGCGGGAATACAGGCTCATGGAAGCCGGCAATTAGCAGGTCGATGGCATCAAGCATCGGGCCGGTACAATCGATATCACCGTCCAAATTCTTAATATTAGCCTCAATACCGCGCAAAATACCCACACCATCTACCAACCGTGGCCAGACACGCATGTTCATAAAGTGCCAGTAATGCGGGGCATCAGCCATATCCGGGCCATGGTCAGTAATGGCAAACAGCTTAATATTTTTTAACTTAGCTTCGGCAATGTAATCGTGCAGGGTGCTGTAAGCATGGGTGCTGGCGATGGTATGCATATGTAAATCAACAGGATACATGACTACTCCACAAAGTCTTTTAAGGCAGGATGGCTTTTTTGCAGGTAAAGCATAGACTGCTAATGATAGCAGGAATTCTTCTCATCAACAGCGCTAAAAGCCCTTACTTGCAGGGCTATCGCTATATCTCATCGAACCGAGTCAGTATGTAAATCAGTAACCTCGTACCACATCGACCAGGCCCGCTGGCACTCTCCCCGCTTCGATGGCTTGAATATTGGCAACTACCTGATCCATCGCTATCTCCGGCAGGGTTATCGCTGCAATATGCGGTGTAATAGTGATGCGTGGGTGACTCCAGAAAGGATGCATTGACGGTAAGGGTTCCTCAGCAAATACATCCAATGTCGCCGCTGCAACGCTCCCAACACTCATTGCAGTTAATAGATCACGCTCCAATAAATGTGCACCACGCGCAATATTGATCACATAAGCGTTAGCATTCAATTGTGAAAACAGCGATTGGTTCAAGATACCGACAGTTTCGGGCGTATTGGGCAGCAAATTAATCAATAATTGTGTCCCTTGCAGGAAAGTCGATAGTTTCTCTTTGCCGGCAAAACTGGTTATACCCTCAATCTGTTTTGGTGTACGGCTCCAACAACGCACGGTAAAACCAAACTCAGCCAATTTGTGGGCCACGCTTTTACCTAATACCCCCGCCCCAAGAATACCTATGGTAAATTTATCATGCTGATGCGGCTCCAGCGGTTGCCACACTTTCTGCTGTTGTTGCAGTTGATACTCATCCATTCGGCGGAAATATCGCAATACACCGGCTACCACATACTCCTGCATTTGCAATGACATACCAGAGTCTTCTAATCGTACCAGCGGCACTCCGGTTGGCAATGTGCCCGGAGAGCGGCGCTCTTGATCCAAAATAGCATCGACCCCCGCCCCTAAAGCAAAAATGCCTTTCAGTTCAACACGTCTGGCGAGCATTTCCTGTGGTGGCTGCCAGACGAGAGCATAATCCGCTGGTTGTGTATCACCACGTCGCCACTGCCTGATTTTCGCCGTGGGCAAGCGAGATTGTATGCCTGACAACCACTGTTTTGCTTCAAAAAACGGGTGATAAAAAATAATATTCATTATTTGCCAACTCCTTGCGAAAGTACCTGATAGATTTCCGCGATTAACGGTCAGATGCAAGTGTTACCCGCAAGAAATGACGATGAAATCAGCAAACTGCTGTAACTTTAGCTAAACAGTAACAAAGCCAATATAAGAGGGTTGACGCTGGGCACACTTTTGCCTACATTACGCCGGTCGACAGCGTTTAGCGTAGTTGATAGCTGTAACACGGTGAGGTGTCTGAGTGGCTGAAGGAGCACGCCTGGAAAGTGTGTATACGTGTAAGCGTATCGAGGGTTCGAACCCCTCCCTCACCGCCATATTTAGTCTGTAGATGAACCTTGGTTTCTACGACAAACGAAGCGGCAATCGATAACATGTCTGGTTTCATACCTGAACCTGTTAACCCGATTGCCGTTTTTTTTCGCCTTTAGATAGCTTTATTTCCTGCCAAATATCGTTTCAGACATATATACCCAAAATAATTCGAGTTGCAGGAAGACGGCAAACGAAATACAAATCGGTCGGGAACCGATTTGTACAGCATTTATGCTAGCCCGTAGGGTGAGCCTCAAGGATGAGGCTCATTAATCCCGATGGGCTTACATTTGTAAGTGATTCAGATTATTGAGCGTAGCCAACGCACATGCAGCTTGAAGTATGACGGGTATAAACATAATCACTTTATTAAATGCCTCTATTACTAATTGGTTTATTTCCAGTTCAATATTACATGTTACAAGATAAGGAATATTATAAATCCGAAATAACCCATATCGAGGTATCAAATGAAAAATAAGCGATTTTATTTTATTTCTTTATTATTCACCCTGTGTGTTAACCCCCTATCAGCCTCGCCGTTAATCGTTGCTCATCGTGCAGGAACAGCCGATTTCCCAGAGAACACTCGACATGCCATCAGTAAAGCGTTATCAAATAATGCTGATATTATTTGGGTCTCGGTTCAACTTAGTAAAGATGGTGTTTTAGTACTATATCGGCCCAAAGATTTGAGCGAATTGACTAACGGCAGCGGCCTGGTCTCTGACCACTCTTGGCAAGAATTACAGTTATTAGATGCGGCCTATCACTTTAAAAGTGACGATCAGTATACATTCCGCGGATGGGGGGTAAAGATCCCCTCATTACATCATATTTTATTATCGTTCCCAAAAGCAAGATTCACTATAGATATTAAGTCTCCTGATGTAGATCCAAAAATAATAGCGAATGCCATAACAGAAATGAGAGAAAGCATTCTCTCACCTGACCGCATTGTTTTCTATTCTACTGAGAAAAAATATCTTGATGCGCTACCTGATTATATAAGTAAATTCGAGACACGTAATAAAACCCGTAAAATTTTAGCTACTGCGGTGATGGCAGATGAATGTATAATAGCCAAAAACAAGGGTAATTCATTCATTAGCAACCAGAATAGACATTATGCCTTTGAATTAAGACGTGAG
This sequence comes from Yersinia sp. 2553 StPb PI, assembly GCF_052217105.1. Classification (NCBI taxonomy): domain Bacteria; kingdom Pseudomonadati; phylum Pseudomonadota; class Gammaproteobacteria; order Enterobacterales; family Yersiniaceae; genus Yersinia; species Yersinia sp. 2553 StPb PI. The sequence continues at coordinate 1,610,202 of NZ_JAZGPX010000002.1, forward strand.
GTAAAGGTCGTCGAGAAATTCACCCTGGGTAAAGGAACAACCCGGACCCAATTGGTTTGGAATCAACAGGCAATGGACTGTTTCAAGCAGAGCGAAGATGCAAAAATTTTGCTGATTGGCATAAACTCTGCAAAAGATTATCAGCTAGCTAAAGATCTCGGTGCCGATTATGTGATGGTTGATTCACCACTGCAGGCGAAAAATTGGCGTTGATTGCTTATAATTTGCCGGTGATTTACGCTATATGCATGCAGAATAACCAGATGAATGGCAACGGGTAAATACTGCTTGACCATCTGCCTGCTGGTCCCTATAGTACCGCCCCGTTGCCGTGCTTAGCGCGGTAACAAACGGTGAGGTGTCTGAGTGGCTGAAGGAGCACGCCTGGAAAGTGTGTATACGCGTAAGTGTATCGAGGGTTCGAACCCCTCTCTCACCGCCATATTCGAGCAAAAGGCTCTGACGAAAGTCAGAGCCTTTTTCGTGATTCCCACCAAGGTGTTTCTACAACTTACGGCGGCGCCCCTCTTTATCTATGCGGTCTCCCAATGGGGAAAATGGCATTAATCGGCTGTAAACCACTTGATTGCGCCCTTGTTTCTTCGCCTGATAAAGTGCTTCATCCGTCATTTTTAATGCTTTTAGCATCGACATTCCAGGCAAATAAAGAGACGCACCAATCGAGATGGTGGCCTTTATTTTACGTCCGTCAGGTAAAACCACCGCGAGATTCTCAACTTGTTGGAGAATTCGCTCGGCAACCGCTTTAATCGTTTGTGGTTCGTGGCGGCGGGTTATAACAATAAACTCTTCACCGCCATAACGGCCAACAAAGTCCTCATCGCGAATGATTGACGTCAGCAGCTTCCCCACTTCTGTTAGAAGTAAATCACCACCGTCATGACCATAGCTGTCATTCACCGACTTAAAATGGTCCAGATCCAGAATCATTAAACCACACGCCTGACGGCTGTTGTGAATTGCCGTTAATCGATAATCAATACTTGCCCGGTTATTTAGCTGGGTTAATTTGTCAATATTCGCCCGGTTTTTCATCGAAAAATAGGCGGAGATATGACGCTCTTTAAAATTCAGTGCATGGTAGCAAATAGCCAAACAGAGCGCGGAAATCAGTTGATATACTATCACCTGGGCCCAGGTCAAAATATGCGGGGCAACTAATACAGCAACGACCATACGATAAATCGCAATAGCGAGGATTGCGGTATAAAAAATACGATTGCTTTTTCGCTCCCAGACTCGTGACAGTATGAGCGGAATAAATATTATTGTTATAAGAATATTGTCGAGGGTAAACCAGCCTGTGAAAGCAAAATTAATCAGCAATGCCGTCAAGCTACTTAACCAACCACCATAGAAAGTGACCAAAATAATCGGAATCAACTCGAAACTATAGAAAAACGCACCTGAAATCACCCACTGGTCCTGATTCAGATAAAGTGAAACCAGTCCCGATGCGACACCAAATAGAATACGTTTCCAGACGTCCCCATTGTAAGAAAAAGCACTGTTCTTACTTAAGGCAAAATAACTGATTGAGAGCGTCGCATAGGTGACACAAGCATCTCGGTATAGTGTCGATAGAGATTCTAATTCGCTCATGGCGTAGCATTAATCCTTTGAATTCTCAGCGAGGATTTTGGCTGACATTGGTTTGTCTTATTGCCAACTAACATTAAGTAACGTTTTACGTCGAATATATTCATTGGAAATCCTAAACATTAAGCATGGTTAATAGCCATAGTTTCTAACTCAAATCTTAGCTGTGAGACAGGTTTTATTCCTGAATAATTTCACTATGGGACCAATCCCTCAATTCATGTAACAAGATGTCGCCTAATCACCCCCCTTTCGATTTCGCACACAGGATGCAGCCCTAGTTTGGATGCTTATTTTTCAATTTCCGATACTTGGGTCTAAAAGAAGGCGCTAGTGGGGATAATAACCACTTTTCATTTATTCAGGGGAGGAATGCACTGGTCCACCATGAATCCGTTCATTTAACCCTCTTTATAAAACCGACAGTTATCTAATTTTCCGACTGAGATTGATATACATCTAGATCTTAGTCACCTAATTGGCGTATCGTTGTGTTCTGCTACTCGAGACGGACCCTTACTGGCCCGCCATTTATTTTGTCTTTTCTTTATTTGGTTTGCACCTTAGATGAAAACGCACGGAATTAACGGCATTAGGCCGTTCAGCGCGCTTATTGACGCTTGCTGGCGAGAAACCTATACACTTCAAAGACTTCTCAAAGATATAATTGCCGGTGTCACTGTCGGTATCATTGCTATCCCACTGGCGATGGCACTGGCTATTGCCAGTGGTGTCCCACCACAATACGGCTTATATACCTCCGCTATTGCCGGTATTGTTATTGCGGTCACCGGCGGCTCCCGCTATAGCGTATCCGGCCCCACTGCCGCTTTTGTGGTTATTCTCTATCCGGTATCACAGCAGTTTGGTTTAGCGGGTTTGCTGCTGGCTACACTGATCTCCGGTATATTTTTATTATTTATGGGCCTAGGGCGACTTGGCCGATTGATTGAATATATCCCGCTGTCCGTCACCCTCGGTTTTACCTCAGGTATTGGTATCACCATTGCCACCATGCAGGTGAAAGATTTCTTTGGCCTGCACCTGACAGAAGTGCCGGAAAATTATGCTGGTAAAGTTGCCGCGTTGGCTCAAGCAATGCCAACCATCAACCTCAGTGATACGCTAATTGCAACCGTCACTCTGCTGGTATTAATACTCTGGCCACGGTTAAAATTAAAGTTACCGGGTCACTTACCGGCATTGGTTGCGGGTACTGCCGTCATGGCGGTGTTATCGCTATTTGATCATCAAGTGGCGACTATCGGCTCGCGCTTTGGCTATTTACTGGCCGATGGCACCCAAGGCCACGGTATTCCCCCCATCCTGCCGCAATTTGTCTTGCCGTGGAATTTACCTGCCGCCAATAGTCAGCCATTTGTATTGAACTGGGCAACCTTCTCTGCATTACTGCCCGCAGCCTTTTCTATGGCAATGCTGGGCGCAATTGAGTCATTGCTCTGCGCCGTCGTACTTGATGGTATGACAGGACAAAAGCATCACTCCAACAGTGAGTTAGTCGGTCAGGGACTGGGGAATATCATTGCGCCATTCTTTGGCGGGATCACTGCGACTGCCGCCATTGCTCGTTCTGCGGCTAATGTTCGCGCAGGTGCAACCTCACCAGTGTCAGCCATCATCCACGCACTGTTGGTCTTACTGGCGTTACTGGTACTGGCACCGATGTTGTCTTATCTGCCTTTAGCTGCGATGGCGTCTCTGCTACTGATTGTGGCCTGGAACATGAGTGAGGCACATAAAGTCGTTGACCTCCTGCGCCGAGCGCCTAAAGATGACATTATTGTGATGTTGTTGTGCATGAGCCTGACGGTATTATTTGACATGGTGATTGCAATCACAGTGGGTATTGTGTTGGCCTCACTGCTGTTTATGCGGCGTATTGCGCGCATGACGCGCCTGAGTGAGATACCCGCGGCTGTTGATGAGCATACGCTGGTATTGCGAGTGAACGGGCCACTGTTTTTCGCTGCCGCAGAGCGGATATTTAATGAGTTACTCAGCCGTTGTGAGAATTATCAAACCATTATTTTGCAGTGGGATGCAGTACCGGTTCTGGATGCCGGTGGCCTAAATGCGTTCCTACGCTTCACAGAGGCGCTGGGCGAGCAACAACAGCTCGTTATCACGGATATTCCTTTCCAGCCGCTGAAGACGCTGGCAAGAGCCAGAGTGCAGCCCATTGAAGGCAAGTTGAGTTTTTATGGGTCACTGCCAGAAGCGCTGGAGGCTTTACGCGTAAGAGGTTAGTCCCTTTGAATGAGTATTACGGTTTTCAAAAAAGGCAGTGTAGTTACCTACACTGCCTTTTCTTTATTCAAATATTACCGGCGAACACTTTTTACTTGCTGGTATCCAGCACCGGGAAACTCTTCACTAAATCATCGATAGCTTTCATCTGCACCAGGAACGGTTCTAGTTTGTCTAATGGCAAAGCTGACGGACCATCACACTTGGCGCTGTTCGGCTCTGGGTGCGCTTCGATAAACAACCCTGCCAAACCAACGGCCATGCCAGCACGCGCCAGTTCAGCTACTTGAGCACGACGGCCACCGGAGGCTGCGCCAAACGGGTCACGGCATTGTAATGCGTGAGTCACATCGAAAATAACTGGATGACCGCCAGTCGCCTGGACCATAACGTTGATACCTAACATATCAACCACCAGATTGTCATAACCGAAGTTACTGCCGCGATCACACAAGATCACTTGATCATTACCGGCTTCTTTAAATTTATCGACAATATTGCCCATCTGCCCAGGACTGACAAACTGCGGTTTTTTCACGTTGATAACCGCGCCAGTGCGGGCCATAGCTTCAACCAAATCAGTTTGACGCGCCAAAAATGCCGGTAATTGAATAACATCAACCACTTCGGACACCGGTTTTGCCTGGCTGGCTTCATGCACATCGGTGATGATTTTGACACCAAACTGCTGTTTCAGCTCTTGGAAGATTTTCATCCCCTCTTCCAAACCGGGACCACGGTAAGAATGAATTGAAGAACGGTTGGCTTTGTCGAACGAGGCTTTAAACACATAAGGAATGCCCAACTTTTGGGTCACCGTGACATAATGTTCACAAATGCGCATTGCCAGGTCGCGCGACTCAAGCACATTCATGCCGCCGAACAGCACGAAAGGTAGGTCGTTCGCTACGTTGATATCGCCAATGCTAACCACTTTCTGTTTCATACTAATACCTTTATAAAGGGTAAATCGAGATTAATTACCACGGTTATGCCGCAAGACATGGCTACCATACAACCGCGGTATAAAAGAGATCAGTGCAATGTCACCCGCTGTTGCTCAATGGAGTGGATCTGCATTTTTATCATTTCAGCAATCGGGTCTTCCGGGCACTGTTCAACAAAATAGCTTAAATCAGAGATAGCAATATGGTTGCAATCCAGTTGGGCATAAATCAAGCCACGGTCGCGGATTTCATAGGGGTCATCGGGGTCAAAAGCCAATACCGCTTCACTGGCGCGCAATGCCAACTCCATCTGCTTCTCTTCCATTAATGCCGCTTTCAATGTATCAAGCATTTTACGAACAATCAGGGTGTTTTCCGCTTCTTCCAGATCTTCATCTTCCAGTTCGGCGCTCAAACCCAGGTTGCCCTTAATCCACACTTCTAGCATATGTTCATTAAGCGTTTCACCGTTTAACGGATTAATCAGCCACATTTCTTCATCTAACCAATCAGCCCGAAGAATTAATTGAGTTGGAAAGATAACTGGCATCAAAGGTAGATCCAGTTGATGGGCGATGTGCAGGAAAATGACGCCCAGCGATACTGGCGTCCCTTGACGTTTATCCAACACTTTATCAAGCCAGATAGCGTCTGACAGGCGATAAACGCCACCAGCACCGCCAAATTTCCATTTACGGTAAAACAGATCAATAAGCACTTCTAATTGCTGATCCTGATTGAGATTGGCGGGCATCGCAGCCCGGGCATCATCAACGAGCTGTTGTAATTGGTTGCGTACATCAACCAGTGGAAAATTCTGTCGAATCTCCTGGGTAACCAATAACACCCCATCACACAGGGACGCGTTGTTAAATTCGAAATCAGCAATGCTACTCATAGATATCCCATCAGCAGTGGTAATTTAGTTGTTGCCAGTTTGACAATCAAATACAGGCAACCCAATGCGAGTATGAAAGCAAGCCAGCGACGATTCTGGCTGCGGGTTCGCTTACCTAATGCGACATAGCCAAGCAGGATATAGATAATAACGCCAAACAGCTTTTCAGTCAGCCATGTTCCTTGCGGACTGAAAGGGTAAAATCCGGTGATAAAAATCAGTACAATACCGCTGACAAATAGCAACGTATCATTGATATGTGGCGTTATTTTTACCCAGCGCTTATCCATCATAGCCGAACCGCGACATTTCCAAAAGAAACGTAATACAAACAGCGTAATACTGATAACTACTGTGAGTAAATGTAAATACTTCATGGCGATATAATCAACCCACATGACTCTCGCTTCCTTATCTATGTTAAATATTTATCGTTTTTTTTATTTGTTGCCGAATAAATGCCGCACAAAATCAGATTTTTCTTGATTAGCCGATCCATTGCCCCAAAGTAACACGATCATTATTACCATAATCTTTATACGTCATTACAGCACTAAATCCGGCGTTTTTAAGTAATTTCTGTACTGCATCGGCTTGCTGCCAGCCATGCTCCAACATTAACCAGCCTCCCGCCTCTAAATAAGCCGGCGCACGACGGATAATCTCGTCCAGTGAAGCCATCCCTTCGGCAGGTGCGACAAGCGCACTGTGAGGCTCAAAGCGGACATCACCTTCGTTCAGATGCGGGTCATCGGCATCAATATAAGGAGGATTGCTAACAATCAGCGTAAATTGTCCGTCGACCGCGTCAAACCAGCTACTTTGCAGGAAATGTACATTATCTATGGCCAGCTTTTCTGCATTATGGCGAGCCAGTGCAACAGCGTCGGCTTGGATGTCCACACCCACCACAGCACAATCTGGCCGCTCACTGGCTAACGCCAAAGCAATAGCACCGGTACCGGTACCCAAATCCAAAATATGGCAAGGAGTGGCTGGCAGATGTGCCAACGCCTGTTCAACCAAACATTCGGTGTCAGGGCGTGGAATAAGAGTGGCGGAGGAAACACTGAGTGGCAATGACCAGAATTCGCGCTCCCCAACCAGATAAGCAATAGGTTCCCCCAGCTCACGCCGGGTTGCCAGTTGTTCCAATCGCTGTAACTGATCGGCTGTCAGCTTAGTTTCACCGAAAGCCAACACATAGGTACGCGCCTTTGCGGTGACAAAACTCAATAGAATCTCGGCATCGCGCTTTGGACTGTCACTCTGACTGAAACGGGCTGCCGTTAACGACAGCCACTGCTGATAGTCCATTAATCTTGCTCTGACAACGCAGAGAGCTGGTCGGCTTGATATTCCTGCACAATCGGCTGAATCAGCATATCCAGTTTGCCTTCCATCACTTCATCTAGGCGATAGAGGGTCAGGTTAATGCGATGATCGGTCACTCGGCCCTGTGGGAAGTTATAGGTACGATTACGATCAGAGCGATCACCTGAACCAAGCAGATTACGGCGCTCGGAAGCTTCTGCCAATTGGCGCTTTTGCATTTCTGCGGCACGGATACGTGCACCCAACACCGACATCGCCTTGGCTTTGTTCTTATGTTGCGAGCGCTCATCCTGACACTCCACCACCAAGCCCGTTGGAATATGGGTGATACGGATTGCCGAATCGGTGGTGTTAACGTGCTGACCACCGGCACCAGACGAGCGGAAAGTATCAATACGCAAATCACCGGCATTGATTTCCGGCATCTCAGCTTCAGGAATGGCAGGCATTACCGCGACGGTACAGGCAGAGGTATGAATACGGCCTTGTGATTCGGTTTCGGGTACACGTTGCACACGGTGACCACCTGACTCGAATTTTAACTGACCAAACACCCCATCACCAGAGACCTTGGCAATCACTTCTTTATAGCCACCATGCTCGCCCTCACTGGCGCTCATGATTTCAACTTTCCAGCGGCGTGCTTCGGCATAACGGCTGTACATACGGAACATGTCACCAGCAAAAATAGCCGCTTCATCACCACCGGTCCCGGCACGAATCTCGAGAAAACAATCACGCTCATCATCAGGGTCTTTAGGGAGCAACAACACTTGCAACTGCTGTTCCAGCTCTTCACTGCGCGCTTTTGCTTCTTTCAGTTCTTCCTGAGCCATTTCGCGCATTTCAAGATCTTCCAGCATCATTTCTGCGGCTTCGAGATCATCTTGCACGCTGCGCCATTCTTTAAAACAGCGGGTGACATCCGTTAATTGCGCATATTCACGTGACAACGCGCGGAAACGGTCTTGATCGGCAATAACGCTGGCATCGCCAAGATACGCCAGCACTTCTTCGTGACGCTCTTGTAACGCTTCCAGTTTGGCAACAATAGAAGACTTCATCCGTGGTTTTAAACCCTGTAATTAGAGGAAACTAATGCTGATCCAGCCCAAGGCTGTCGCGTAATAATTGCAACCGCTCCATATCGCCATCGCTGGCGGCTTGCTGGAGGGATTTGGTAGGAGCATGAATCAGGCGGTTAGTGAGCTTATGGGCCAACTCATTCAACACTTGTTCTACATTGGCACCCTGCTCAATGGCGGCCAATGCTTTAGCGGTCATCTCACTACGAACCTGTTCGGCCTGAGAACGATAATCACGAATGGTTTCAACCGCCCCCTGCGCACGTAGCCAGGCCATAAAATTCATGCTTTCCTGCTGTACTATTGATTCGGCCTGCACCGCAGCGGCCTGACGCTGTGCCATATTGTGCTGAATAATCGCGTGCAGATCATCAACACTGTATAAATAGGCATTAGACAGTTTACCCACTTCTGGCTCAATATCCCGTGGTACGGCGATATCGACAAACAGCATTGGCTGATTGCGGCGGCTTTTCAGAGCACGTTCGACCATTCCCTTACCAATAATAGGCAATGGGCTGGCCGTTGAACTGATAATAATATCGGCATCGGCCAATCGAGCATCAATTTCCGGCAAAGTAATCACTTCGGCCCCCACTTCTGTCGCCAGCACTTGAGCTCGCTCACGGGTACGGTTAGCGATAATCATATGCTTGACTTGATGCTCACGCAGATGACGAGCCACCAGCTCAATGGTTTCCCCAGCCCCCACCAACAGCACATTCAGTTCAGAAAGCGACTCAAATATCTGACGTGCCAGAGTACAGGCAGCAAAAGCAACCGAAACGGCACTGGCTCCAATATCTGTTTCTGTCCGAACCCGTTTGGCAACCGAGAAAGATTTCTGGAACAACCGCTCCAACTCGCCAGACAGCGATTGACCACGCTGAGATTCAGCAAAGGCCTTTTTCACCTGCCCCAAAATTTGGGGTTCGCCTAATACCAGTGAGTCTAACCCGCTGGCAACACGCATCAAATGACTGACGGCATCATTACCATGATGCCAATACAGGCTTTTTTTCACTTCGTCCGGGCTGAGTTTGTGATAGGTACAAAGCCAGGCAATAAGTTGTTCATGCAGATTATCTTGCTGCTCTACGCTGAGATACAACTCAGTTCGGTTACACGTAGACAATACGACACCGCCCTGCACCAACGGCTGTTGGAGCAAGCTGACAAGCGCCTGGTCGATAGATTCCGGTGAAAAGTTCACTCGTTCACGTAAAGATACAGGCGCAGTTTTGTGATTAATGCCTAATGCAAGCAGAGTCATGAGAACGGCTTCGAGTAATACTGATGTTAGTATGGATTCTCGTCTGAACCGCATTCTACTTGATGCGCGGGTTCAATAAAAGTCACAGTGCAATATCCTAAGTATTATCATAAATTATGATCAGAAATTGGTTATCTGCTGTACAACAATATTGCGTAAACCCTGTACAAAATAGAACAAGATATTGACGCTCAGCCTTCAGCCCGTTAGCGTGAGCACCTCAGATACCAATTAGCTAGGTATCAAATAATTTGTTTTATCAAAAATTATTATTTATCGGTAACATGACCTCATCAAAGACGCGTCGCCAATGATATCCGTGCGACCGATAGGATTTATAGCCATATGTCGATGTATAAAATCAGTTTTTATCGCCTGCTCCCTTTAGCAACGCTGTTGCTAGCAGCCTGTAGCACCACGCCACCGACCGGTCCGGCGACCAGTCCGACATCGCCACAGTGGCGTCAACATGAGCAACAATTACAGCAATTGAGCCAATTCCAGACCCGGGGTGCCTTTGCGTATATTTCTGAAAAACAAAAAGTCTATGCGCGCTTTTTCTGGCAACAAACTACACCTGAGCGCTATCGCCTACTGCTGACCAACCCATTGGGCAGCACAGAACTGGAATTGGTGGTACAACCAGGCGTTACCCAGTTGACCGATAATCAAGGCAAACGCTATGTCAGTGATGACCCACAAGAAATGATTCAAAAGTTGACGGGGATGTCCATTCCATTGGAAAGCTTACGTCAGTGGATTTTAGGGTTACCCGGTGATACCACTGATTTCATCCTTGATGATAAGTACCGTTTGAAGCAAGTGACTTATAAACAAAATGGTATGACGTGGGTGGTTGATTATCAGGAATACAACACTCAAGTGACGCCAGCATTGCCGAGCCGCATGGAACTGAGCCAGGGCGGGCAGCGAATTAAGCTAAAAATGGATAATTGGACTGTCAAATAACATGGTTAGCACGCAGCAACATGTCTGGCCCTCACCGGCCAAATTAAACCTGTTTCTTTATATCACCGGGCAACGGGCCGATGGTTATCATGACTTACAAACCCTGTTTCAGTTTCTCGATTATGGCGACCAGCTAACTATTGTGCCGCGAGATGACAATCAGATTCGCTTATTAACGCCAGTTGCAGGCGTAGAAAACGAACAGAACTTGATAATTCGCGCGGCGCGATTGCTACAACAACAATTTCTACAACAACAATTGCCACAACAACAGCCCGGCACGGTAAAAGTACCTCGTGGGGCAGATATCAGTATTGATAAACGCCTACCAATGGGGGGAGGACTGGGTGGTGGTTCATCTAATGCCGCTACGGTACTGGTTGCACTCAATTTACTGTGGCAATGTGGTTTCTCTGATCAGAAATTGGCCACTCTTGGCCTAACATTAGGTGCCGATGTGCCGGTGTTCGTTCGTGGACATGCTGCCTTTGCTGAGGGAATTGGCGAAAAATTGCAACCTGCGGAGCCTTTAGAGAAGTGGTATTTGGTGGTACACCCCGGTGTAAGCATCCCAACACCAATTATTTTTTCTGATCCTGAATTAAAAAGAAATACGCCAGTTCGCCCACTGGCGGCGCTTTTAAGCACTCCGTACGCAAATGATTGCGAACCGATCGCAAGAAAACGTTTTCGCGAGGTTGAACAGGCTCTTTCATGGCTGTTAGAATACGCTCCGTCACGCCTTACCGGAACCGGTGCTTGTGTGTTTGCAGAATTCGACACTGAGGCATCGGCCCGACAGGTGTTAAGTATTGCCCCGGAGTGGTTGCATGGTTTTGTTGCTCGTGGTGTAAATGTTTCGCCACTGCATCGTGCGCGCTCTGGGAAAATTGAAAGTTGTGAGTGCAGATAACGATTTACAGCGTTATGTAAGGTCGATGTAATGGCTCTACTAACCTTGGGTTCTGAAAATACCTGTCTCATTTGATTGAAAGCCGGTTCATAATGCTGTTTTGTACCCAATAGATTTCAAGATGCAGGAAAGCGGCAAACGAGCGAATCCCGATAACCTTACATGAGTAAGTGATGCGGGTGAACGAGAACAGTCGACACACCTGTAATTTGAATGATGACGGTTATTCACCGTGTTTTGGCTTTAAATACCCGTATGTATATTGCAATCAGTATGAATAATCGCCCCTGATTACTGATATGACAATATCTTCTCTGGACGCATGCCTGAGGTTCTTCTCGTGCCTGATATGAAGCTTTTTGCTGGTAACGCCACCCCGGAACTAGCACAACGTATTGCCAACCGTTTGTACACCAGTCTTGGTGACGCCGCTGTAGGTCGTTTTAGCGACGGCGAAGTGAGCGTGCAAATCAACGAAAATGTACGCGGTGGTGATATTTTCATCATCCAGTCCACCTGCGCACCCACGAACGATAACCTGATGGAACTGGTTGTCATGGTTGATGCCCTGCGTCGCGCCTCCGCAGGACGTATTACTGCTGTTATTCCTTACTTCGGTTACGCTCGTCAGGATCGCCGTGTGCGTTCTGCCCGTGTACCGATCACTGCCAAAGTTGTTGCCGATTTTCTCTCAAGTGTTGGGGTTGACCGCGTATTGACAGTGGATCTACATGCTGAACAGATCCAAGGCTTTTTTGATGTTCCGGTTGATAACGTATTTGGTAGCCCAATCCTGCTGGAAGATATGTTGCAGCAGAATCTGGAAAACCCAATTGTTGTCTCTCCAGACATCGGCGGCGTTGTTCGCGCCAGAGCCATTGCAAAACTGCTGAACGATACTGATATGGCGATTATCGACAAACGCCGCCCACGTGCTAACGTTTCTCAGGTGATGCACATCATCGGTGACGTTGCTGGCCGTGACTGCGTGTTAGTTGACGATATGATCGATACCGGTGGCACATTGTGTAAAGCAGCGGAAGCCCTGAAAGAACGTGGTGCCAAGCGTGTATTTGCTTACGCGACTCACCCGATCTTCTCTGGTAATGCGGTTGAAAACATCAAACATTCTGTTATCGATGAAGTGATTGTTTGTGACACGATTCCGTTGTCAGCTGAAATCAAGGCATTAAAAAATGTGCGTACTCTGACCCTGTCAGGCATGTTGGCTGAAGCCATCCGCCGTATCAGCAATGAAGAGTCCATCTCTGCGATGTTTGAGCATTAATCAGTATTAGGTTGTGGATATCCCTGCGGTGCTATCTGGCCGCAGTTAGCCATTAAGCTATTTTCGCGATAGGTCACTTGGTGGGCATCACGAATGGGGTTCATAACGAATTGATACTATGCAATGCATAAATTGAAGCAGATAAAGAAAAACCCGTTGAAGCAGATGCGACAACGGGTTTTCTACTCTCGATCGCTGAGTTCTTGATCAATAGGTGTTTGTTTTATCGCTCGTTGAGCCGTCATTTACCCCTCCTGCACATCAGCTCAATTAAAAAGCCAAGAAAACAGGTCTATGTTTGCCGCTTCGCTGTAATTAGTCGCTAATGATGCCTTGCTCGCTAGGAGTGACGCTGGTTGCGATTACAACGCTTGTCAAAGTGCTTAATCCACCAATAACGATCCGCAACTTCCTCACGCCCACCGATACGCGCGCCAACTAACCACAACAGTGCGCCGACAAAAATACTCATCACGGCACCATGGGCAAAGAATTGCGGTAGACCCAGTTGGGATACCTCTGTCAGGATTGAGTAACCTACCCCTACGACCATGGTAACCAAACCTAATCCCATCAGCACATTACCGACCCTTGCTGCGCTTTTACGTTTCATATGCCACCTCCACCTAGGTTGCCAATAAATAACCACTGAGCCGAACGCTAAAACTGCTTGCTTAATGCGATTATTCATGTCCACTTAATAACTAAGTATAGTCAGGCTTGCGAGGAAGGTATTGCGCTTGTGATCACAACTGGCAAATATATTCCAACAAATCTTTACATAATCCAGACATTTGGCACTGAATTTGAATTATACATACAGGCAACTATTCACATCTTGAACTATTCACTCTAAATAAATTCATGCTAGCAGTTTTGTTATTACGCGCTATGACAGGTAAACTATGGCACTTTAATTCCTTTAGTTATAGCGAATGGCGACGTGAGCAGTATTAAATTAATCGTTGGGCTGGCAAATCCGGGCGCTGAATATGCCCAAACTCGCCACAATGCAGGTGCTTGGTATGTGGATTTATTGGCGCAGCGCCATAATCAACCACTGAAAGAAGAGGGTAAATTCTTCGGCTACACTGCAAGGCTAAATCTGGCAGGCCAAGACGTTCGCTTGTTGGTACCCTCTACCTTTATGAATCTCAGTGGCAAGGCCGTAGCCGCAATGGTTGGGTTTTACCGTATTCTGCCGGAAGAGATTTTAGTCGCACACGATGAGTTGGATATCCCGCCGGGCGTGGCTAAATTAAAGCTAGGTGGCGGTAACGGTGGCCATAACGGCCTGAAAGATATTCAGAGCAGGTTGGGGAATAACCCTAACTTCTATCGTTTGCGCATCGGCATCGGCCATCCGGGTGATAAAAGTAAAGTCACCGGTTTTGTTTTGGGTAAGCCACCAATCAGTGAACAAACCTTAATTGACGAGGCTATTGATGAATCTATCCGCTGTACTGAAATACTGCTAAAAGAAGACATCACTAAGGCAATGAATCGCCTGCATTCCTTTAAGGCCGGCGTATAATACTGGCCCGGTTCCCCGGCTAACGAACATAAGCCGGGGTGCCTGTATTAGTTGTTATTCATTTTTGTTGCACAGCGCATTAATCCCCTGTTGTCCCTCACCGGTCAATACCACACCTGAAAATATCACCCTCACCCGCCCGAGAAAATTGTTGCTTTTACCATCATATTCGCCCGCAATATCACTCAATTTATCGCTACAAAAAAGCGAATCCCAATCTGATGCCTTTCCTTTGTTGCGCGATAAGTCGTGGCTGCGTTCAAACTTGTCGGTTACTGCGGTAAATTTCAACTGGATGCTGTCGAAATCTTCATAAAGGGTATTTTTTTTGTACCCCACATATCTAACGCTCTTGCCCGAGTGACTTTCAATTTCCACCCCATATTGATCAACCAACTCGGCAAAGGAGGGGGCGGCAGGCTCAACATCTGCGGTAAGAAAACGCATTCCCACAATACCCGCCATCCCCCCGAACAAGATGACGATCAGCCATTTATAGATACTCATTTCCATTGGAATTACCCAAATTCAGTATGCGGACTGTAATAACTAGTTATCGGACATTTATCAGGAAACTTAAGATGGCATAAGCGTGATCTCGGACACAGAGTTAGAAAAATCAATCACCTACTCGCTCTCACAGCATGTTCCCTTGCGGCGACGAAACAGCATGATCGAGATAAATCGTCAGAATGTGTATAATGGCGACATAAATTTTGATTACATCAGCACGTTAACCCTAACGAGTTGATTTTTAAGTTATTTAAGGTGATATAAAACATGGGATTCAAATGCGGTATTGTGGGCCTGCCTAACGTTGGTAAATCCACCCTGTTCAACGCGTTGACACAAGCGGGTATCGAAGCAGCTAATTTCCCGTTCTGCACCATTGAACCCAACACGGGTGTGGTGCCAATGCCGGACCCGCGTCTGGACCAACTGGCCGAGATTGTTAAACCTCAGCGTATTTTGCCAACGACGATGGAATTCGTCGATATCGCGGGCCTGGTTAAGGGTGCATCCAAAGGCGAAGGCCTGGGTAACCAGTTCCTGACCAATATCCGTGAAACTGAAGCAATTGGTCATGTGGTACGTTGTTTTGAAAATGACAACATCATCCATGTTGCCGGTAAAGTTGATCCCGTTGATGACATTGATACCATCAACACTGAACTGGCACTTTCCGATCTGGAAACCTGTGAACGCGCAATGCATCGTGTTCAGAAGAAAGCTAAAGGCGGTGATAAAGACGCTAAAGCGGAACTGGAAGCGCTGGAAAAATGTCTGCCACATTTAGAAAATGCTGGCATGCTGCGTGCGTTGAACCTGAGTGCTGAAGATAAAGCCGCCATCCGTTATCTGAGCTTCCTCACCCTGAAGCCAACCATGTACATTGCTAACGTCAATGAAGATGGGTTTGAAAACAATCCATATTTGGATCAGGTGCGTGCCATCGCTGCGGCGGAAGGTTCTGTGGTAGTTGCCGTTTGTGCCGCAGTTGAGTCTGATATTGCTGAGTTGGAAGATGCAGACCGCGCTGAATTTATGGCTGAGTTAGGTATTGAAGAACCCGGTCTGAACCGTGTGATCCGTGCCGGTTATGAATTGCTGAACCTGCAAACCTATTTTACTGCCGGTGTAAAAGAAGTGCGTGCCTGGACCATCCCGATAGGTGCAACTGCACCACAAGCTGCCGGTAAAATTCACACCGACTTCGAGAAAGGCTTTATCCGCGCACAAACTATCGCTTTCGAGGACTTTATCACCTACAAGGGTGAGCAAGGCGCGAAAGAAGCCGGCAAAATGCGTTCAGAAGGTAAAGATTACATCGTAAAAGATGGCGACGTGATGAACTTCTTGTTCAACGTCTAAATCATTTTTGTTGTTTCATGAGGATTCACTGAGTCTCATGAAAAATAACAAATACCATTAAATCCACGCATTTGCGTGGATTTTTCATTTCATAATGTCTCATCTTGTCTCGTGAAAGCGCAGTTTAAAATAAGTATGTGGATAACAATCCGCAGATAACATGCTATTCCCCTTCCCTTTCAAACCGTCAAAATGCTCAGAACGCGCCATAGTTTGACAGGATATCGGCTGCACCTATTTCCGGGTCGTGATAATCCATGCGGCCCAATGACATTGCACTCGTTGCGTCAACGACGCAAAAGCCTCGGCTGGAGCGGTACTTTCAGCACACATGTGACCAGAACAACAGGTAATACCCGTTTAAATAAGATGGGGGAGATACTCCGGGTGGCATCGTAATAGAAACTTTCGCTTTCAGAACGGGCTGGAATTATGGGCTTTGACCCACTCTTCACTGATGGGATGAACAAAATGCAACTCACTGGCGTGCAGCATCAGCCGTGGAGTCCGTTCGGTACCTGGCAGCAGGCGACCGCCATACAGGTCACAGCCCAAAATGGGATGGCCCAACTGCTGACAGTGGATGCGGAGTTGATGAGTACGCCCGGTTTCTGGGGTTAGCTGTACCCGAGTTAATGGCAGTAACGTCCCATCTTCCAACTCATGATAAAAGCGCTCCACGACCCGATAGTAGGAGCGAGCCGGCTTGCCGTGGATTGGGCAAATCGACATCAGCGGGAACAGTGCCGGGTCTTTGGCAATCGCTGCGTCTATCATCCCTTCGTTGTCATCCAGATGTCCGCAGAGCAGTGCGCTGTACACTTTGGTCACGGTGCGCTGGCTGAACTGTCGACAGAGGGTGGCATTTATAGCCTTATTGCGGGCAATCACCATCAGCCCGGAAGTGCCAAAATCCAGGCGATGAACCAGGGTACAGCCGGGGAATATCTGTACTAACCGATGATGCACCGAATCCAGATTTTGCGGATTTTTCCCCGAGAGGCTAAGCAGCCCCGCAGGTTTATTGATAAGAACCAGGTGATCGTCCTGATAGAGAGTCTCTATCTTGTCATGACACGGCGGGGCAATAAAGGTATCGATTATCTTAGACATCAGGCTACCCGGATGAAGAGTGGGAGCGGATGATACCGAATTTTAAACCGACTGGCGAATCCTGAGAGCAGGTCCCACCAGCCTCTGATAACCCCCTCCAAACTCAAGTAATACCGTGATCAGGTCCTGCAATCTGGAACAGACTCAAAAATTACAGGTATAATCCCACAAATTATTCAACTGGTTTAGGAACGAAGATGACAAAACTCACCTTACAAGAGCAGATGCTAAAAGCTGGATTAGTGACCAGCAAAAAAATGGCCAAAGTCCAAAGAACAGCTAAGAAATCACGAGCTCAGGCTCGTGAGGCAAGAGAGGCTGTGGATGAAAATAAAAAAGAACAACTTGAGCGTGATAAACAACTAAGCGAACAACAAAAACAAGCGGCTTTATCTAAAGAGTATAAAGCTCAGGTGAAACAGCTCATTGAAATGAACAGAATCGATATTTCAAAAGGCAATATTGGTTTTAACTTCACAGATAATAATTTAATTAAAAAAATAGTTGTGGATAAGCTCACTCAAGCTCAGCTGATTAGTGGTCGTCTCGCCATTGCTCGTCTGGTTGTTGAGAACAGTGGCGAGAGTGAATACGCTATTATCCCCGCGAGCGTAGCCGATAAAATTGCGCAGCGAGATGCGAACAGTATTGTATTAAATAGTGCGCTTAGTCAGGAAGAGCAAGATGGAGAAGATCCGTATGCCGATTTCAAAGTGCCCGATGATTTGATGTGGTAATTAACAGTTTGCAGATGCGTATGTATGAAAAGCCCCTCAGGGCTTTTCATTAAGATTTTATGCTCAGCCAATTCATGGAAAACGCAGAGCGATCTAACCAATGTGATGCATCCATCGAGTGAATTCACAGCCAAAAGCGGGTGTTGATATAAATAGAAGACGTTAGCCTGTTAGGCATTGCAGTCATAATGTTTTTTTTGAAAAGCTCACTGACATATGACGGATCTATGATTTTGATTGATAATGCCGATAGCCAATTTATGGGTATTACCTGTTTGCTACTGCATCGCTGGTATGAATTGCACTAGTGGTCGGGATTCCGGGATGCCCACGGTCTCGCTCCCAGGTAAAAGGGGCAAAATCACAGTTTTCATCACGCCAATGAGGTTTGCGCAGTGCATAAATCACCAAAGGTACCATGCAGAAGAACAAGGCTAATGCGATCAAAATAGCGACATACTCCTTGGGGCTACCCACCACAATTTGGCTAGGTGGAATGAAGCTAAAGATGAAAGCAATACACGAACTCAGTAGCCCTGTACCACCAATAATCCACATCCCTGCATTACCGCCAGATATACAATAAGGCCGTGGTCGGTTTGGTTGACTAAAGCGCAGGTAGATAGCCGCACTGAACATCAACATGTACATAATGAGATACAGGATGACGGTCAATTGGCTCAATATCTGGTAGGCCGATTGAACTGAGGGAAGTACCACGAACAAGATAGATAGCAAGGTAACAATAAGTGCTTGAACACATAGGATATGCGTCGCCATACCATTTTTATTGATACTCTGCCACCAGCGCGGTAAGTATCCGGCCTTAGCCACTTCCAATAACCCGGATGAAGGCCCGGCAACCCATGTCACTACACCTGCTAATACCCCCACAGCCAGACAGCATGACACTATCGGCCCTAGCCATTCGATACCGGCCCACTTAAACAGGTCGTAATAAGTCACTAACAAACTTTGCGTCAGATTGATATCAGACTCGGGGATCACAAAAGCTATGGCTAACGTGCCCAAGACAAAAATAAGTACAGTCCCTAAAGCAGCCAACATAATAGCGATGGGATAGTTTCTCTGCGGGTTCTCTACATCTTTGACATGGATGGCATTCATCTCCATCCCAGCATAAAACAGGAAGATACTGGCGGCTAAAACCACATTATCGAAATTAGAAAAGTCAGGAACAACGTTATCCCATGACAACTCTATTTGCGAGGTACCTCCACCAATCAAATATGAAAAACCTAATATGATCAGGATAATTACCGGAATGATGGTGCCTATCAATCCCCCCCATTTAGAGACCTTGGCAAAGGTTTCCACCCCTTTAAAGGCAATAAAGGTCGCAAACCAATAAATACACAACACAATCCCGAGCACAAAGAATTTATTGGCCGCGAGTGCTTGATCCCATGTCTGGTCGGGGCCAATAAAAGCTAATGAAACCGCACCGAACGTCAGGACAGTAGGGAACCATACCGTCACCTCAGTCCACAGCATAAACATGGCTAAAAATGCCCAGCGCGGGCCAAAAGCCTCGCCTACCCAGCGAAATACTCCGCCTTTTTCCGGCCAACCGGTTGCCAATTCAGCCGCCACCAAACAGACCGGGATCAAGAAGAATACAGCAGCAAACAGATAGTAAAAAATAGAACTTAATCCATACTCCGCTTCGGTAGGTAACCCTCTTAGACTGACCACTGCCACAATATTCATTACCACTAGTGTCATAATGCCCAGTTTTTTTATTGACGGGCTGCGTTTGGTTGATACGTTATTGTTCTGCATAAACTCACCTCATAATTAGATTATTAAAAGATAATTAAAAACAATCTATTAGATGTGATTGAAGCGGAATTTGTTTTTTATCAATTGAGTAACTCATTTGTAATGATCCAAAACGAGAATCTAAAAACAAACAATCCATATTATCTGACATAATAAACACCCTATTTATTTAGTTTAAATTTAGCACCATAGTTTTCACAAAGAATAAAAACAAGTCAGCTAATAATTAAATATAAATCAACCACCATGTCTTATATTGTTTTCAGTTTAAATCTAGAATAAAAATGCCAGACAAGCAACACAGAAAGTCAGTATATTTCTCGCATTGATCGTCAACATTTAAAAAATGTAGTTTAATAAAAGCCAATTAAAAAACACTTTGATTTATAGATATATTAATACTTATTGAATGAAGTTAATTTAATAACAAACAGATAATTCATAGCAAAGACATAAGTAGGCTTAGGTATATTAATAGTTATAAATATTACATGCCTTTCAGCCCATCATTATCATGGCTAGTAAACCGTAAGCAGCAAAGGCGACTCTCTGCCAGAGTGCTGCACTCCATTGGAAAGCGGTAATACGTAAGAAGCCACTAATCTACACAATTCTATGGGTTTCCCCCGTCTCACAAGAAATTGTGAGCCATTTTAGCCTGCCAATTACCACCAATCCTAAACGATAATCTTACACAGGCTTTTGAACCTTATAGTTCAAATGTTAATATAGTTGGCTGAGGGAGTTTGATATCACGGCGATAAAGGAAAAGTTTTGAACACTAAAAGTAGAATGCAGTTGTGGCCATGGTTGGCGGTATACGCAATGGTTGTCTTGCTATTGGCTGGGTGCTCAAACAAATCCAATCGTGACTACACCAAACTGCCAAAAGGCAGTTATAACGATAAATCGTATACCGTTAAGTCAGGTGACACACTTTATTTTATTGCATGGATCAGTGATAGCGAAGTGAGTGACCTTGCCCGCATCAACAGGCTCCGCCCCCCCTATAGACTTGAGGTTGGGCAAAAACTTCAGCTCAGCAGTTCTGCGGCGTCCGGGCGACTGGCATCAACGAAGCGTAAATCCTCAAATACTGTACTCGCTGCATCGACACCACCACCGGGTGCTAATCGATGCTGGCGCTGGCCGACCAGTGGCCAAATAATATCGCGCTACTCCAACGCCGACGGTGGTAATAAAGGCATTGATATTACGGCTAAACGTGGGCAGCCAATCTACGCGTCGGCCAAAGGGCGAGTCGTGTATGTCGGGAATCAGTTACGTGGTTATGGCAACCTGATAATGATTAAACACGGTGAGGATTTCATCACCGCTTATGCCCATAACGACACCATGCTAGTGAACAATGCTCAAGATGTGAAAGCGGGACAAAAAATAGCCACGATGGGCAGCACCGGAACAGACACGATAATGTTGCATTTCCAAATCCGTTACCGAGCAACCGCACTTGATCCACTACGCTATCTGCCACCACAAGGGGCAGCGCCTAAGTGTTAGCAGACCGCGGTGTAAGTAGTCGTTAAGTGTTCTAGCGGAATCAAATAAGCAAAAGGCTCCTGTTCAGGAGCCTTGTTTTATTCTTCAACACTCGAGGCTATCGTTACGCCAGTACTTCTTTCACGAAAGCTTTAATCTCTTCAACTTGGCAGTTATCAAAGAAGCACTGCTGGAAACGTGCACCGCTTACTGCGGTTTTCACTAATTCACGGTCAATAGAGCGCAGTGTATCGAGATAGTTTTCTTTCACTACCGCAGCTTTCACTTGGTTCAAAATACCCGCATTACGTACCTGCGGCTCTTTACGATCCAGCGGGTAACCTTCCCCCTTCACGCCAGTAAACGCTTTTTCAAAGATATAACGCACATTTAATTCAGCACCCCAGCCAAAACCTTTGGCGAATGGCAGTGACAATGCATTACCGTTATTGATCTGAGCAAACAGGAAAGCGTCAGCAGGATCGATGCAATATCCACATACAACACCTGGATGGATGTTTAACGACATCATTGCGCCTTGGCCTGTACCACAGCCAGTAACCACAAAATCCACTGCTTTAGAATTGAGCAGAATGCTGGCCATGATCCCCAGATGAATATAAGTCAGGTGATGGTCGTTTTCATCACTCATGCCCACGTTGTATACCGGGTACGCTTTTTCCGAGGCTACAGCATTCAGCTCTTTCAGAATGATGGCGTTTTTAGTTGCCTGACTGTTTTCCATCATCAGTGCAATTTTCATTATGTTCTCTCCTTTGCGCCAATGAGCTGTGGCCCATTGGGTGTGATAGTTAGACTTGACTGTGCAGAACATAGCACTCTAAAAACAAAATTTCAATTTTAATGAAAAGATGTTTTATAAATATCACATTTTGAGATTTAGTCGCCATGCATCCTACCGGATAACCATGAGAATAGCGGGTGTATGTAGCTGTGTGCGTCACTCATCTGCGACGAATACAAAATCAAATCGGTCAATGTTTGGCCTATCGACCCAAATGCTCGCTTGAATAACATACA
Organism: Yersinia sp. 2553 StPb PI; assembly: GCF_052217105.1. Taxonomy (NCBI): domain Bacteria; kingdom Pseudomonadati; phylum Pseudomonadota; class Gammaproteobacteria; order Enterobacterales; family Yersiniaceae; genus Yersinia; species Yersinia sp. 2553 StPb PI. Next base: position 1,632,398 of record NZ_JAZGPX010000002.1, read on the forward strand.
AAAAGACCATGCGGATGCATGGTCTTCTCTTACTGGAAATAATCGACAACACTAACTTTAGTGATGCAACATCTCGTGAACTATTTCATCTTTGCCTAATGTGATTGGATAAAACGTTGGCCAGTTATCCATTTCTTTAAACAATGCTTCATGCGACTCATTGCTCGTGTAAATATGAAAATGATGGGATTTTTGTGGTTCTATTATATGGTCACTGAATTGGACAAATTTTGGTGCTTTTGAGTTAGCATCTTTACATTCGAATAAATAGCGTACTCCCTTCTTCCCTGAGTCATAGTGCATTATTTTAAAGCCAGAGTAGCTATACTTACATGAATTAACGGCATCTGAGGTGTGAAAATCAATAGTGTTATTCTCTATGCCAATCATAATGATATCAGTATGATAGCCCCGGCGGTAATACTCTCGGTATTCTGTAACCGTTTTATCTTTATTTTTTTTCGCTTTATTAACGAGTACCGAATCCAGATCCCCTTTTAACAGATAGGGATTAACCGATTGCCAGACCCCATCCCAATCACTCAGCCCCCTATCCTTAACATCTTTGTCTACAAAGATGCCTTCACTTGCTGTGCGTGCAGCATCCGATTGATGGTGCTCATGTGAGTGGCTATGTTTACCATGCGCAAATGATTTAAAACTGATCAATGAAACACAAACACTCAATGCAATTATGGATAGGCAGTTATATTTTTTAGACATCTATAGCTCCTTATTGGATAGCACGAATGTAATGTTATACTATTACACATACGCTAATCAATAGGCGCTTGTACAGTAGGCCACCAGATATTAGCTGCCGTCGCTGAGGCCGAGCATCGACGTATCCTGGAGAGGGAAAATGGCCGTTGTGCCGCCGCAATGGCTACCAAAATTAAGTCAGGGCGAAAACCACGAATGAAATCAGACATGGCTAGTATTCTTATTAACAAAAAAGCGGGTTATGGCAAAACCGGGATGTCGAGAACCCCTGATTTCCGTTTAGAGAGGAAAGTTAAGGCCGCTATTTAGGCTTACATTGCCTCTAGTTCTTTCTGAGTTCGTCCACAGTACGCAAAAGCTAGCGTTCGAATAACTTTATGGGGCAGACGCCAGACGTCGGGCAGCTTCTATGACAGAGGATCTCCGTCTGGCATGTTCTTCTGCGCTATCTGGTCCCGTTAACATGCGCGCGACCTGTGGAACGGCAGACCACCATCCGGCCAAAGCTAACACCAAAAAAGCCAGATGATCTGCTCCAATGGCTTGGGTAACAATTCCCTCGCGCTGCCCATCGCTCACGGCCTGAATCTTGTATCCATAGTATTCGCGTCGCTGTTCTTCGTCCGGCACCTCATCACTGAATATCAACCCTTCCCAGCGCATGAGCCGACTCAGTTCAGGATTGTCGAGGTGATAATCGTAGGCACGGCCAGCGTAATCGCCAATATCTTCAACCGCAAAGGATGTAATGGGCAACGCCGATGCCACCTTGGCCAACTCACTACGTAATACGGCTGAGAACAGCGCTCGCTTATCGCCAAAGTAATTATAAACACGCTCCTTGTTTACCCCGGCCAACTTGGCAACCCGCTCAAGGGTAGTGCCATCGGGTCCGAGTCGGGCGAATTCGGTCATCGCCGCATCCAGAATTTTGCGTTTCGTCCCTTCAGTATCCCAAGCCATTTTTCTTCTCTCTCATTTATAGGTTGTTGCTGTCACGTAATCATACTATAGTTATTTCCAACTAAAACGTTGGAGTTTTAATTTTACTTTATAATCGGAGTCTGAACTATGAAAAACACCATCCTCATCTGTGGATATGGCCCGGGTATTTCCCATGCAGTCGCTCGCCGTTTTGGTAAGGCGGGTCATCCCGTAGCCTTGATTGCGCGCAATGCTCAGCGTCTCGCTGATGCGGTAACGGAATTGACCGCCGAAGGCATCCAGGCTCGCGCTTTCCCAGCCGATCTTAGCGATGTTAAAGCGATTCGACATGCCGTCACGGACGTACATGAGATAATGGGGCCTATAGGTATCCTGCACTGGAACGTTTTTCTCGATATCGAAGGTGACCTGCTGTCCACTCAGCCCGCAGATCTGAGCAAGAGTTTCGATCTTCGCGTTGTTGGCTACATCACCGCCGTACAAGAGAGCAGGAACGACCTTGCGGCATCAAAAGGTACCGTATTGGTTACCAGCGGCGTCATGGCGCTCGATGACCCACAAATCAATGCGTTCGCCATCGATTATGCTGCGATTGCCATCAGCGTTGCAGCTCAACGTAAAACTACCCATATTCTGGCGCATACCCTCGCGTCACATGACATTCATGTCGGTGAGGTGATCGTCAACGGCTTCGTTGAGGGAACACCGGGCGGTGTGGGTAAAAGTGATACCGTCGCCCCAATGGACATCGCTGACCAATTCTGGGAACTGCATACTGCACGTCAGGTACATTCCGTCATCGTTGGGGGTGCTGTACCGATATCGGAAGCAGAGTTCCATGGCTGAAAATACGCAATTCTCAGGCTTGGCTGATGAGACCTTCAGCAAGCCCCCTCACCTCAGACCAGCTCATTACGCGAGTGGGCCAGGTGTCACGCTACTGGTCTCGGTCGCCCTGTTGGTGCTGACCCAGCTTTACCTGGCAATCCCTTTGCTGACGTACGTCGGTCACTCTTTCAGCCCGGCAACACCGGGGGCTGTCTCGTTCGCGCTGGCCACTTGTTTCAGCCTGGCCTATGCTGGCGGGTTCCTGCTCTGGGGGCCGTTATCGGATCAGTATGGTCGTCGGCCAGTGATGCTGATGGGGCTGAGCGCCCTGTCGATTGCCACACTTGCCTGCGCCTTCGTGCCTTCGTTGCCATGGTTGGCGGGACTTCGGATGTTACAGGGGCTGGCAGCGTCCAGTTTTGCCCCGGTAGCACTGGCCTATCTTGCTGAAGCGGTGCGGATACGTCACCGAGCAACCGCCATCGGGGCCATGTCTACGTCTTTCCTCGTGGCCGGCATCCTTGGGCAAGTATTCGCGGCCTGGGTGGCGTTACGATGGGATTGGTTCTGGGTATTTCTGACCACGGGAGGCGGTCTTGTGGTCATGCTTCCATTAATTGCGTTGATGATAAAGGAACCGGCACGCACTATCGTTGAGGGTCATCTGGGCCATCGTTTCGTAGCATTGGGCAAAATTGCCGTGCGGCCTGCCATTCTGCTGCTGTCATTTGCACACATCACACTTCTCCTGTCTTTCGTTGCGATGTATACGGCGTTGGGGCCGCATCTGGCGGGCTTGAACCTTTCTCCTGCCACAGTCATTGCACTGCGCTTGGTTGGATTGCCAGGGATGTTCATCGCCTTGCTGGTCGGGCCGCTTGCTGCTCGGATCGGGATGCCGGGCGTTGCGGGTGCAGGTTATCTGGTTGCGGCCGTGGGCTTGGCCCTAGAGGCTGTGTTAGCGCAATCGCTGACCGGTATTGCCATTGGGAGTCTGGTCTTCGTGGTCGGCGTCGCTCTCGCTATTCCGGCAATGATCACCCAGTTTGGTGATCTGGCGGTACCTAACCGCGCAGCGGGCATGGCCCTCAATGGTTTTGTCCTGTTTATCGGTGCCAGCATCGGTCCATTTATCGTGTCCTGGGTGCCCGGTTTCGTCCCGCTATTGGTGGGGCTTGCGGTGGCACTTTTACTGGCCACTGTCTGCGTTGCGGGCAGTGCATCGCTTGCTTCATCCACGAGGAAATCATGAATTCTATCCGTTCTTCGCTCTCTTCAGTTCTGACTTCCTGCCGTTGGATCCTGGTGTTCCGCATCAGTCTAGGGCTTACCGCTGCTCTGTCTGCTTTCGCGTTGCAAACAGCCTCCGGTGCGGTTGGAGATAACCCGATCAGCATCCCAGATACTCATCATCAAACCAGTCAGCGTTCGGTCACTCTGGATGGTCAACCCGCCGCACTCAGCCGTTACGAGAGGCGCGATGAGCGCAATGCCTTCCTGGAGGGAGAACACTTTAGTACGGTGATCGCCGCCGATGGCACACTCAAGGGTTTTGCCAACATCTCGCTCGACCTAGTGGGGAAACCGTTACCGTCTCGTGAGCGCGCTGAGCAGATTGCGGCAGAGTTCTTGCGTAAGGCTGCGCCCGACTTGCTGACCAGCCTAGGGAGAGCGTCTGTTACTCTCCATGATGAACCTATTCGCTTATCACACCCAGGCCGTAACGAGACCGTCCAACTCACCGGTTTAAAATTCAAGGCACGCAATCTGGCTGATGGGCGTTGGTTCTGGGTCATCATCGGTAGCGATGAGAAACCGATGCTGTTCGAGCGCGATCTGGAATGGGCAACCCTGCTCGCTCGCCGCAAAACGGAACAATGGCTGCATGACCGATGGATAAAAGCACAAGATGCCCAACAGATCAGTAAACCAAGCCGTTGGAATCTGCCATGGACTCATTAACTCAGATTGTTCTTGGCAGCAGTGTCGCCGCACTTGTTGTCCCCCCACATCATCGACGCCAGGCAATACTGGCGGGTGGAGTTCTCGGTACTTTGCCCGATCTGGACGTGCTCTGGTTCAAAGTATTCAGCAGTGATGTGGTTACAGAAGTGACCTGGCACCGTGGTCCATCGCATTCACTCTTGATGCTAACGTTGTTGGGATTGCTGCTTTGGCTCTTGCTCAAGTCTCGCAGTTCGCTGGTTCGAGGTGCCCCATTGCGGTGGCTGTTGGCGATCTGGCTGGCCCTGATAACACATCCGTTGCTGGATGCCTTTACCGTCTACGGTACGCAGGTGCTATGGCCCATGAAGACCCCACCCGTCATGTGGGCGACAATCTTCGTCATTGATCCGTTGTATACAGTGCCGTTGTTGATAGGGGTTATGGCTGCCTGGCAGCTTTCACCACATAAAACTGCGCAGCAAACGAGTGGCTCAGGCCGAGACAGGGCGGCACACAATTGGTTGGTAGCAGGCTTGCTCGTGAGCTCGGCCTACCTGGCTTGGAGTGTTGCCGCCAAATCTCTGGTTGACCGGGTAGCCTCGCAAAGCCTGGCTGTTCTGAACTTGCAGAATGCCCCGCGTTTTTCTACACCGCTTCCGTTCAACACGCTGGCTTGGCGGGTGATTGTGATGGTACCGGATGGCTACTGGCTCGGTGACCGATCCCTTGTCGCGGATCGGGGAGCGATGCAATTTACTTTTCACGAAAGCGACAACCAGGCGTTGGCGCAGTTGACATCCGTACCGCAGTTGAAACGTCTATTGTGGTTCACACATGGGTTTATCGCCGCTCACGCTCAGCGACGTGAGGATGGCGAGCTTCGGCTGACCCTTGCAGATCTGCGAATGGGGTTAGAGCCCGATTATTTTTTCCGCTATGACATTGCTGGCATAGATGAAAGTGGCCACTGGGCAGCAGCACCAGAAATTACCCAATTGCCTGAGTCGGGTGATACCGCCAAGATGCTAAGCTGGGTGTGGAGGCGTATTTATGACAGTAAAGCAACGCCGTGAGTGACAAATGGAATTGTAATACTCTAGAACAGAGTTAATTGATTTATTGGATTATTTTCGCTAAACGGTGACTATCTGTAAGCCAATGCATTAGTAAAAACTGATACATCATCCTATAAAAAATTATCTGAAATAAAAACTAGCTCCGATGTTAGTATGTTTTCTGCGTGATTTGGCCTCAAACCCCAGTAGCACTCAACAGCAGAATGATAGGCTGTTAGTGCTACTGGTTTAATCGCGCCGACTGCGGTTAGCGCTTCTTGCGGTTACGATGCATATCTATGGCGACGGCACTGACAATAATGATGCCTTTGATAATGTCCTGAATGTAGGAGTCCACACCAATAAAAGTAAAACCACTCTTAATCAGTCCTAAGATTACGGCGCCAATTACTGTACCGGTGATACGACCGACCCCACCCATCAAGCTGCTACCACCAATAACGGCAGCCGCAATCGCATCCAATTCATAAGATTGGCCCATGCTTGATTGCCCGCTACTCACCCGGGCGGCCAAAACCACGCCCGCCAAGCCAGCTAATCCCCCGGCAATGGTATAAACCGTTACCAGATATTTATTAACGTTAATGCCTGATACTTTTGCTGAAATCATATTCCCGCCGATGGCATAGACGTATTTACCATAACGGGTGTGTTTCAGTGCAATATGGAATATCACCGCAATAACCAAAAAAATGATAACGGGCATAGCACCTTGCCCAACCGCGGTAAAATCATCGGAGAGAAAACTTACCGGATTGCCTTTAGTGTAATATTGGGCAAGTCCTCTGGCAGAAACCATCATTCCTAATGTAGCGATAAAGGGAGGAATACCTGTACGGGTTATCAAGAAACCATTAATAAATCCACACAGTATCCCGACCCCTATGCCTGCAATAATAGGGATAGCCGCGGGTAAATCCAATAAGTGCGGATACATAGGTGAAATACTTTCTGATGTCTGTGCCAGACTCGCCGCGACAACAGCCGTTAATGCAATTAAAGAGCCGGATGAGAGATCAATGCCGGTAGTGATAATAACTTGTGTCACTCCGACGGCAATGATACCTATAATAGCCACTTGCAGAACGATCAATAATAGCCGATTAGGATTCAATAAAAATGATTGATCGCGAATAAACCAGCCAAGGAACTCAAAAATCAATGCAATACCGATCATGACAATAAAAATACCGGTATCTTTAGGTAATTTCCCTTTAAATCCAGACATGAATGAATGTGTTTTTGTTGACTCAACCGTTAATGATTTAGCAAATTTAACATTACTCATTATCGTTACCTTCCAGTAATTATTCTGAGGCCAGGGCCATTATCTTTTCTTGACTAGCATCTTGTTTGTCTAATATTCCAGTGATGTGTCCGCTGTGCATGACCATAACTCTATCACTCATACCAAGAATTTCAGGTAGCTCAGAGGAAACTAAAATAATGGCTACACCACGGTTCGCCAGTTCACTAATTAAACGATAAATTTCTGATTTTGCCCCAACATCAATACCTCGAGTGGGTTCATCCAGAATAAGTATTTTGGGTTGAGCTAATAACCAGCGTGCTATGAGCACCTTTTGTTGATTACCGCCACTTAAATTATTAATTATTTGATCCATCGTAGGTGTTTTGATGTTTAATTTTTTAATCTGCTCCATGCAGTCTTGAGCCATTTGTCCATGACTGACAAAACCTTTTGTATTAATGTACTCAGAAAGATTTACGATGCTCATATTCTCAACCACAGACAAGACTAAGAATAACCCTGACTTCTTTCGGTCTTCGGTAAGAAAAGCCAATCCTTGTTCAATAGCCTTTGATGGGGAGTCGATATTGACTGGCAGACCATCGATAAAAATTTCACCACTGTCCGCAGGATGCATACCAAATAAGCTTTCCATAACCTCACTACGACCTGCGCCAACCAAACCAGCAACACCCAATATCTCGCCTCGTTTTACGGAAAATGAGATATTGCGAAATAACCCATCTCGCCGTAACTCATTAACTCGCAAAACTTCTTCACCAATATTATTATTAAATTTTGGGAACATATGAGTAAGTTCACGACCGACCATCATGGTGATTAATGATTGTTTTGTCAGGTTTTCCGTTTTATCTGTGGCAACAAACATGCCATCGCGGAAAACACTTACCTCATCAGTAATTTCGAATATTTCATCCATTTTATGGCTGATATAGATAATGCCTTTCCCTTGCTCTTTTAACTCAGTAATAATCGCAAACAGATGAAAAACCTCACCTTCGGTCAGCGCTGATGTCGGTTCATCCATTATTAAAACATCTGCATCATAAGAAACAGCCTTAGCAATCTCTACCATTTGTTGGCTAGCAATATTCAATTCACCAACCAGCATATCTGGTTTCAATTTTATATTTAAATGCTTTAATAAATCCTTGGTTTTGCTGTTGAGCAAATCGTGGTTAACAAAACCATAATGAACGGGCTCTCGCCCCAACCAAATATTTTCTGCCACCGTCATATGCGGGACTAAATTTAGCTCTTGATGAATCATTGCAATACCAGCATGGAGTGCATCTAATGTATCACTGAAGCTAACCGTTTCGCCCTTTACTTTTATTGAGCCTTCATCAGGATGATATATTCCTATCAAACATTTCATCAGGGTCGATTTTCCTGCGCCATTCTCTCCCATTAATGCATGGACACTTCCTGCTTTTATTTTAATGCCCACTTTATTCAATGCCTTGACACCAGGGAATTGCTTACTGATGCCTTCAGCCTCGAGAATGTAAGGATACATATCATCATCTCCTTGGTCATCATAATACGCTCAGTGGGTAAGCGCCGTACTTATCAAAAAAGTGATAACAATAAATACGGCACCACCTATCCATTAAAATATATTTAATGAATATTTGATTTTTCATGTATAAAAATTTGACTTGAAAAGTTAACTTATTTCTGTGTTTTTATAATTAACTATTAGCCAGGGGAAAAGGTTGTTTTCACTTTTTATTTTTATTAGCAAAGTCTTGGTAATTATCTTTAGTGATGAGTTGATAAGGAATCATAACACTGCTTTCAACTTTCTGGCCGGAGGCTAATTTAATCGCAGTTTCTACAGCGCCTTCTCCTTGACCTTTAGCATCTTGGAAAATACTGACATTCAAATCGCCTTTCTTAATAAACTCAAGCGCATCGGGTGTGCCATCAATGCCACCAATTACTACGCCATTTTTCTTCGCTTGTTTTAAGGCTAAAATAGCCCCAATGGCCATTTCATCATTATTTGATGCAATGGCATCTATTTGTTGCCCAGACAAAACCCAATCAGTGGTAACGTCTACCGCTTCTTTGCGGAAAAATTTTGCAGTTTGCTTATCAATGATATGAATATCTGGATACTGAGCTGCAACTTTCTCTACTCCCCGAGTTCTATCACGAGTAGCCTCACTCGAGAGTTCCCCCATCAGGATCATTACGTTACCTTTCCCCCCCATCAGCTTCGCTAATTCCTCCATCTGTAGACGACCTGCAAGCTCAGAATCTGATCCCACATAGGCCATACCAGCTGGTAACGTTATTTCAGGACGGCGATTCACAAAAACCAATGGTATCTTCGCCTGTTCAGCTAATTTGATCATTGGCTTTACACCTTGAGTATCTACCGGATTCAGAATAATGGCATCGACCCCTTGACTGACAAAATTCTCTACCTGCTGAATTTGTTGGGCAATATCCCCTTTTGCATCCTCGAATTGCCCAGTGACATTCCCTTCTTCTTTCATTTTGTTTTGCATAGCCTGACGTAATATTGTCAGGAAGTTATCATCGAAGTAAGCCATGGAAACGCCAATTTTAAGATCTTTAGCATAAGCACCCAATGGCAACAGACAAATAGCGAGTGAGGCGATAATGATTTTTTTCAGCTTCATGAACTATACCCTTCAAAAGTGGAATGCATTAACATCTCAGCGCCTGCTTATTGAAAATATTTTTTTATAACTGCATGACTCGCAGAAGATAAAAATAGTTATTTTAGGCACTTCAATGCACTTCCGTGAATGCAAACGCCCCATTCCCGGCTTGAAATTCACAAATAATCAATATAAAACAATTGGTTAGTTTTTTATTATCTATTCTTCCATCTATCACCTCTTTTTTTAAATATTTATTTCATAATTAAGATTATTGAAATTTTTAATACCAAACAACCGAAATGTGTGTTTTGCGCAGAGCAAATAACAAAACTATGACATGGATCTAACAAATGCTGGTAATTTGAACACTATCGAGTAACCAAGCACATGCCTTGGCAATGAGGAAATCTTCTTAGTTGCAGTTTGTGTGGCAGAGGGAAATTGTAACAGGTATAGCGGTGATGCCCACAGTATCTATGTGAGCATCAGTTATAGCAGTCTTGCATGTGAAAAAGTAACCCCAAAGAATTGCATCACTTTGGTTTGTAATGAAAATTACAAAAAACATTCCCTTTTACCGCCAAGGAAATAAATCAACCCATAGCAAATGGCTATCCGCAGTAAGAGGCTGTAATTGCCCTCCCTTAATTGCAGGCAACCACCAACAGCCTTGCGAAGCAGTAAGTTGGTGTGTTTCGGTATGGCAAACAAGCCAGTTTCCCTTCACAACGTAGATCAATCCACTATGGGAAACAGGGAGTTTTTGTGCCGAACTCACCGACGATACCGATGCCTGCCAGCAACCGCGCCGCGTCATAATATTAAAGTCTTGACTACTCCCCCCTAATAAACGCGCATGAATAGGGATATCACCGGGGAAAGCAAACGGCTGCAACGGCTTGGAAAGAGTATGTGCCTCCCAGCCTGGGCTGGATAGTTCAACCCCTTCACCTGATAGCAGCGTAATTGACCGATCGATATCCGAAAACATTGAAAACGGGCCATCCTGTTCGATTGTAGCAATGCTGGCACGCCAGGCAAAATCATCTCCACCAACGGGCCAACATGCTATTTCACGGGTTTCGCCGCCGCCATTTCGCCAACGGCTAACGGGTAAGCTGGCAAAATCAAAAAGGGTAAAGCTCATCAGACCTCCTGTTGACAGGCTTTCAATACCGTCAGAAAATCCTGTGCAGATTGCTGTTGCATTGGATGATATCTATCCACTATTACCGCTTTGCCTGCCACATAAACATCGCGAATTTGCGATTTGCCCCCCGCAAATAACCACCGATTCAACAAAGATGCCGATTTTGTACCAGCAATATAAGGATCATCGCCATCCAATACTAACCAGTCAGCGCGGTAGCCTTCGGTTAACTGACTAATTTTGCTGGCACAAGCCTGTCGTCCTCCCGCTAAAGCTTGGCTATAAAGCAAATCAGCCACGGCAGGATATTGCTCACTCGTCAGACGATTGCGGCGTTGATCACGCAGGCGCTGACCATATTCTAACCAACGTAATTCTTCCACCACATCCAATGAAACATGGCTATCTGAGCCGATACCCCACCGCCCCTGATAATGCAGATAATCGACCCCAGGGAAAATACCATCACCAAGGTTAGCCTCGGTAGTCGGGCATAATCCTGCCACAGCCTGACTTTCTGCCAAACGAACAAGCTCGGATTTATCAAGATGTGTCGCATGAATCAGACACCAGCGGCTGTCGACTGACAAATGGTTATACAACCATGCAACGGGGCGCTGCCCACTCCAATCCAGACAGTCGTTGACCTCCTTTTGCTGCTCAGCAATATGAATATGTACCGGTAATTGATTATCCGAAGCTTGTAGGATCTCCTGCATTTGGCTGAGTTCTACGGCGCGCAAAGAATGAAAACATAAACCTTGGTTTTGTAATGGCTGATTAACCAATTGTTTACTAATAACCTGCTGCTGTTTGAGATAGCTATCGGTGCTCTGAATAAAACGGCGCTGCCCCTGCTGAGCAGGCTGAGCACCAAACCCCGCGTAGCTGTACAATACGGGTAACAATGTCATCCCGATACCCGCCTCTTGCGCGGCCTGACTCAGTTGAGCGGTCATTTCACCTGGGCAATTGTATGGATTACCGTCGGGATCGTGGTGTAAATAATGAAACTCTGCGACTTGCGTATAGCCACCTTTCAGCATCTCGATATACAGTTGACGGGCAATCACACCAACATCTTCCGGTGTTAATTGCTGTACCAGTCGATACATCAGATCTCGCCAAGTCCAGAAGCTATCCTGTGGGTTACCGGCGATTTCGGCTAATCCAGACATCATGCGCTGAAAGGCATGGGAGTGAAGATTCGGCATGCCTGGTACTATTGGGCCGGATAAAACCTGACAACCAGTACCACTGCTGCCGGTCACAATGCGCTGAATATACCCCTGTTCGTCAACAGTAATTTGTACGTTATCTGCCCATCCACTCGGTAAGAAAGCACGCTCGGTAAAATAAACTGGCATAGCGATATCCCAATATTTTGTTCAGAGTCAAACGCGCTAAGCAGCAGCGGCGTCAATTAATTAAACCACTCACTTGTATATACATATACATACGCTAAATTCAACCGTAGACTTAGCATATAAACTTTTTATTTGACGAGGTTAACGCCGTGGCGGAACAACAAAAAGTCTTACAATTAAGTGCCGCAATGGACGATACTCCTGCGCCAATTTATCAACGGGTTAAGTTGGCCATTATCCACCAGATCAGAAGCGAGGTCTGGCAGCCCCATCAACGCGTTCCCTCAGAAAGCGAGCTCGTTGCTGAGCTGGGGGTCAGCCGTATGACCATCAATCGCGCGTTACGTGAATTAACCAATGAAGGTTTCCTTATTCGTATGCAAGGCGTGGGAACTTTTGTTGCTGAAGCAAAAGCGCACAGTGCCTTACTTGAAGTTCATAACATTGCTGACGAGATAACCGCTCGAGGTCATCGCCACAGCAGTAAAATTCTGCAACTAGAAGCTCGCCCGGCAACCCCTGAAGAAGCGGTAGCGTTGGGGATCCTGCCCGGTCAACAGTTGTTCTACTCGCAAATTGTGCATTATGAGAATGACTTCCCTGTTCAAGTCGAAAATCGCTGTGTTAACCCAAGCACGGCCCCCGACTATATGAAGCAGGATTTCAATCACATAACTCCTTACAGCTATCTCACACAAGCCGCGCCTCTGACTGAAGGTGAACATATTGTTGAAGCCGTGATCCCGAGCCAGACTGAGCGACAACTGCTGCAATTGGATGAGCATGAGCCTTGTCTGTTGATTCGCCGAAGAACCTGGTATGGAAAAGTCGTCGTCACTGCGGCGCAATTACTGTATCCAGGCTCACGCTATCAACTCTATGGTCGTTTTACCCCACAAGGCACCGTGACGTCCTGATCAATTTTATTTCTCTGTGAGAACTGCGAAGTGTTACGCAATTGTTTAAATCTCTATCTTGCTGATAGTGACTTTATGCGCTAGGTTGTCCATGATTGTATATACAACTTAATTTCGCTGTGTACTCGCCATCATTAACGCTATAGCAACAAATCAATTTCGGAGCACTGACTTACGCCAGTGATTCAATCAGTGAATAGCGCTGTGGCGTCGGGTATAAAGGGTATAGCTTGAAGGAGTGAGATGGTGTCAGTAATTCACTGTGACAGTTTGTGGTACGGTGCCGATATCGTGACCATGTGTGGAGGGGAATATCATCTGATACCGCAAGGAGCAATAGCGGTCACAGGCGGTAAAATAGTCTGGATTGGGCCACATAAAGAGTTACCAGCACTCCATGCCTCACGTGAGATCGTCTTTCAAGGTGGCCTGATTACCCCTGGTTTAATTGATTGCCATACACATCTCGTCTTTGGCGGTGATCGCAGTGCTGAATTTGAGCAACGCCTTAATGGGGTCAGCTATGCAGAGATTGCCGCTAATGGTGGTGGGATTATCTCGACGGTTAGGGCAACACGGAATACCAGTGAAGAACAATTGCTCGAACAAGCTTTATTTCGGCTGAAACCTCTTCTTGCCGAGGGCGTGACTTGCATAGAGATAAAATCCGGTTATGGCCTTAGTCTTGAAAGTGAAATAAAAATGCTGCGGGTTGCCCGCCGTTTGGGTGAATTACTCCCCATTACAGTTAAAACAACCTGTTTGGCAGCACATGCTTTACCACCTGAGTTTGCCGGCAGAGCAGACGACTACATTGATTTCGTTTGTAATACCGTCATTCCTCGGGTAGCTGAAGAGGGGTTGGCCGATGCCGTTGACGCATTTTGTGAACACCTGGCATTTTCACCGGCACAGGTCGAGCGCATATTCTTGGCCGCCCAGAAAGTCGGTTTGCCGGTCAAACTGCATGCCGAGCAACTGTCGGCACTTGGTGGCAGTACTCTTGCAGCAAAATTTAATGCATTGTCGGCCGATCATCTTGAATATGCCACGAAGTCAGATGTTCAAGCCATGTGCCATGCGGGTACTGTGGCGGTATTGCTACCAGGTGCTTATTACTTGCTACGTGAAACACAATGCCCCCCCATTGAACTGTTTCGCCAGTATGGTGTGCCAATGGCCTTGGCCAGCGATGCCAACCCAGGAACCTCCCCTGCACTCTCTTTGCGTTTGATGCTCAATATGGCTTGCACCTTATTCCGTATGACACCGGAAGAAGCGTTGGCGGGTGTCACATGCTATGCCGCTCAGGCACTTGGTCTGCAAGAGACTCAAGGCACATTGGAAATTGGCAAACTGGCAAATTGGGTCCATTGGCCACTATCCCGCCCGGCCGAATTAGCTTACTGGCTAGGTGGCCAATTATCTGCAACTGTCGTTTTCCAAGGAGAGGTTCGCCCATGAATCTAACTGACCCGTTAAGTTTTCACTCCGGTAAACTGCCTTTATTAATCAGCATTCCTCATGCCGGCACCCGACTAACCCCCGTGGTGGAGGCTGGCCTAACAGCTGCCGCACGCCCTTTATCAGATACTGATTGGCATATTCCTCGTCTCTATGATTTTGCCCGAAATATGGGGGCCAGCTTACTAATAGGTAATTACTCTCGCTTAGTCGTTGACCTTAATCGCCCAGAGGACGATCAACCACTGTATACCACAGCAACAACTGGCTTATTCCCCGAAACGTTGTTCGATGGGCGACCTTGTTTTATCTCAGACAAAACACCGTCGCCGCAGGAGCGTCAATCTTACCTGTTACATATCTGGCGTCCTTATCATCAGCAACTTCAATCCGAATTGGACCGGCTTAAAGCACAGTTTGGCTATGCATTGCTGTTAGATGCACATTCAATTGCATCAGTTATTCCGAGATTATTTGAAGGACAATTACCCGATTTGAATTTTGGTACCAATAGTGGTGTCAGTTGTGACCCATCATTAAGCAAGCAATTAATTGAATGTTGTCAACATCAATCCACCTTCAGCCATATATTGAATGGGCGCTTTAAAGGTGGTCATATAACTCGGGCATATGGTCTGCCCCAGAATCAGCAACACGCCGTGCAACTGGAATTATCCCAGTTAAACTATATGTCTGAAACTGAGCCTTATCACTACCGACCTGAGCGAGCCACGCATTTGCAGCAGTTACTCGAACAGTTAATTCATATCATGTTGTCATGGGGTGAACAGCACTATCAACGCTGAAACGTAACATTCCACTCACTGAGTTTTCAGTCGGTAATAAATGCAAAAAAGGCGGGGTTAATCCCGCCTTTTTAATTCACCTATTTCCGACACAGAAAAGGGTAATAATTACTGCTAAGTTAACTTAGAAACGGTAAGTCAAGTTAACTGCAACAGTATCATCAGTGCCCAGGCCCAGTGGATTGTTGTCTTCATCCAGTAAGTTAATCTGGTAGTCAACATAGGCAAACATGTTTTTGTTAATATAGTAAGTCACACCGATTTCAGCATATTTCAGCAAATCTGCATCGCCAACAACTGCCAGTTCTTTACCTTTAGACTGGACATAAGCGATGGACGGGCGAATGCCATTTTCGAACTGGTATTGAGCGACCAATTCAACGTTCTGGGTTTTATTCGCAATCAGTGCTTTATATGGCGTCATGTTCAGCGTTTCGCCGTACATTGCTGCGATGTAAACTTGGTTTGCATCATATTTCAGTGCAGTAGCCCAAGCCTGAGCTTTATCCCCTGTCGCACTGTCAGCCAATGTTTTTTGGCCTAAGGTCCGATTGGAAGAAGAGTATGCACCCGCAAAGCCGATACCGCTGCCTTCGATGTCTTGGTAATCAACAGACAAACCAAAACCGTCGCCATTAGCCTTCTGGATTGCGCGCTCATTCTTAGTGGTATCTCCATCGTCATTACGACCTTGATACTGAGCTGCAACATTCAAACCTTTAACCAGGCCGAAGAAGTCAGAGTTACGGTAAGTTGCCAAACCAGTAGAACGACCTGTCATGTAGTTGTCGGTATAAGCGATTGAGTCGCCACCGAACTCTGGCAGCATATCGGTATAGGCCAGCGCATCATAAACTACACCATAGTTACGGCCGTAATCGAAAGAGCCAAACTCAGCAAATTTTAGACCAGCAAAACCCAAGCGGGTTTTATTGCCTTTGTCGCCCTGTGATTCTGCATTTTTAGCGGCTACGTTATATTCCCACTGGCCGAAACCGGTCAATTGGCTATTAATCTGTGTCTCACCCTTAAAACCGAAACGCACATAGGTATCGTCAGCGTTATTATGGTTTGAGAAAAGATATTTAGCGGCTACGCGGCCATAAAGATCCAGCTTATTGCCGTCTTTATTATAAATCTCTGCTGCATTTGAAAGAGTAGGAACGATACTCAAGGTGACCGCCAAGGCCAGTAAACTGCGCTTCATCATTAATTTTCCTTTAAATTTTAATAAAACAAACCCATCGGGCTGAATTAAATTTTCAGCCTCATAAAAGTTAGTTTTTAATTTTTTATAGTTACCTGTCTTGTAAAGCGAAGAGACATTAGCATTAAGCACAAAAAGTTAAAACGGTAAACTTGTAGAAACATAGGTATAAACAGGTAATCAATTGTAACAAAATGTGTTTAATGGAACTTTCCGTAACTGATTGATTATATTTATTTTTAGGTAATTATATATAACCAAAATAGTGCATAAGCACCAAAATGGTGCGAAAAAATTTCAGTTTGTTTCTTTTTTGTTCTATTCGGATATCATATTTGTGAAATGGATCGAATATCACAGTTCCAATGCGATTTTTTATATATCTAAAGTAATTAGATGACTATTTAAAGTACAAATAGAGAGTAATGTCATGTCACCTTTGGTGCAATAACATAAAAATTAAACATTAGGGACGTTAATAGGGTTATAGAAAGTATGACTTTGTTTGGTTATTAATTATCGGTATTTTCATTGGAAGTGTATTTTTTATAAAAATCGCAATAAGAAAAACTTTAATTTAATGCATAAAAAATGAACTTCCATAGCTAAAAGCTCATTTCCTATAGGTTAGAAACAATATACCACTTAAAATTTGGCTTAAGTTGTAGTTCTGGTGGTGATATTACCTCAAGTAACTATCTATGGCGGTATTGGTAACACGGCCTTATTTATACCGTTGGTACCTCACTCTTATCCATTCGTACCAACATAATCCCTGCACGTAATCCAAGGGCTACCTGAGGGTTTGGAAACAAGATCCACTCATCTTCATGTTTAACACGGTAATACTCACCGGATTGCTCCGCCAGCAGTGTACCTTGCTTAAAACGAGTAAAATTAACCGTATCATTGTCAACCCACAGTTTAAAATCAGGATGTTGTTTTAGCAGTGATTTCACCACGCGATAAAACACCATTCCTCCTGAGGGTTGTACAGGCAATGGTTCCCCACTAACTAATGAACGTAATCCCCCGACTATATGCGTAAATTCAGCCAACTGATTTTCGCCAAATGGTAGCGCTTTTCCCAACTCAAGCGTACAACTTGCGGCCTGGCAGTGCTCACTACTAAAATGAGCAAAGGTCCCCCCTGCCGAGGTATGCATCACTAATGCATCCAGTTGAATATCTTGTAACCACCGTAGCATTACTGCGCTATAGGGTGTTGTTTGATAAGGCAACAATCCAAATCGAGTATGATGAGATTCACGAATTGCCGTGTGTAAATCGTAATGCTGGCGCGTCAGTTGACTCTCTGCTCGGAAAAACGCCGACACAGCTTGCTCAATAATTTCAACCCGTCGGGTTTCATTACTGGAAGGATAACGCCGGTGCCGCCCGCCAAACATACGGTTGATATCTGCTGAGAGGAAACGTTTGCCGGCGCTTATCGCCGCTGGATTGCCAAATATGACTAACAAACGGACGGCCAGCGTTAATTCACCTGCTAACAAATCTGACACCAATTGATTCAAAATCTCAATCGGGGCCGTTTCATTTCCGTGGATACCGGCAGATAACACCACTGACTGGGTGTAATTGCCAGAAGGTGTCAACATCAGTATCCCGTCATCGAGCCATTGCCACTCGATACTCAGCGTCGCGCCACGGGTCTGTTCTGGCGGATGGCCCGAGAGTGTTATCGCCAGGAAATCTAGCATCATCGTTCCTTCTAATTCTGCTGGAACGGATATACCGAGCCAATATTAAGTATCCGTGTCAATTCATCCAATGCCTGCCGCCCTTCTTGTAATAACTGCGGATCAGCCAAGTCTTTAAATTGCAAATGATCACGATAATGTTGGTCGACCCAATTATTCAGCGTCACAAACAGCGCCGGTGTCATCATTACTCGACTATTAACAGCTTGTAACTCTGTATCGGTCAAGCCAACACGCAAGCGTAAGCAAGCAGGCCCCCCCCCATTACGCATGCTCTCGCGTAAATCGAATACTTTGACACTGTCAATCGGACCACCGCTATTGATTAATTCCGACAGATATCGCCACACGAACGGGTTTTCTTGTGCCTCCTGCGGAATAACCAACAACATTTTACCATCCGGTTTACTCAATAACTGGCTGTTAAACAGATAGCTTGATACTGCATCAGCAACCGACACCTGCGCGTCAGGGACCTCTATACTGATCAACTGTTGTTCAATGCTACCCATTTTACGGCGAATCTCATCCATAGCTTGAATGCCAGGAATGAATGCATGCTGATGATGGAATAACACATTCTGATTGCTGACAGCGATGACATCATTGTGAAAAACCCCTTGGTCGATCACTGCGGGGTTCTGTTGCACAAAAACAGTTCGGTCTGGTGCCAGTTGATGCAGTCGAGCCACTGCTTCGCTGGCCTCTCGCGTTTGGCGAGCAGGGTATCGGCTAGGATTTACTCCGTTTTCCAGTGCGTTGCGGCCATAAACAAAGACCTGAACCGCTGGCAAGCCATATTCTCCCCCCAGACGATTATGATTAGCCGCACCTTCATCACCAAACAATTCCACAGCAGGTAGTGCATCGTGATGAACAAAGTGACGATGGTTATTAAAAACGCCTTTGAGTAAAGCCGACGTGGTTTCGGCCTCAATTGCACGGTGAAATTTGTTATTTAAATTGGCCACAGTAAAATGCACTCGCCCATCCGCGCTATCCGCAGAAGGTGAGACCGTCGCCGCATTCGCCGTCCACATTGATGATGCGGAACTTACCGCAGATAATAGACGTGGAGATTTACGTGCCACTTCACTCAATACTTGTTCATCTGAACCACTAAAGCCCAACTGACGCAAAACGCCTATGGCTGGTCGCTCCTGTGGTGGCAAAATACCTTGTTTATAACCTAAATCGGCTAATGCTTTCATTTTCAGCAACCCCTGCCGCGCAGCCAGGCGAGGGTTGGAAATACTGTTTTGATGCGCAGTAGAGGCTTCATTACCAAATGACAATCCAGCATAGTGATGTGTCAGCCCAACCAATCCATCAAAATTAACCTCATATCCTGCCATCGTATTCTCCATTCATGGCTCAATGGCTATCGGGCAAATCGAAAGAGATACCCGGCGACAATGTTGCTGGTAGCGTCAAACTTTCGCTTTCGAGTGATGCCATTGGCCAGGCACAATAGTCGGCAGCATAGAAGGCACTTGGTCGATGATTACCTGATGCCCCAACCCCGCCAAAGGGTGCAGCACTTGATGCGCCGGTCAACGGTTTGTTCCAGTTAACAATACCGGCTCGGGCTTCCAATAACAGTTGTTCAAATTGTTGCCGGTCCTCAGAAACCAGACCTATCGCCAAACCGAACCTGGTTTGATTAGCAATGTGTAATGCTTGCGTAAAATCGCCATAGCGAATAACGCTGACCAGTGGGCCGAAATACTCTTCGTCAGGGACATTGATACCAGTAATATCAATGATCCCCGGCGTCAGCACTGCACTTTGGCTATCTGGGCGGGTCATGGCTAATAATGGCTTGCCACCTAAATCCAGCAAATGTTGTTGCGCTGCCAGCATTTTTTCTGCTGCTTGTGATGAAATCACCGCTCCCATAAAGGGTGCTGGCTGCATATCCCAGCGCCCGATACGCAGGGCTTTGGCAATAGCGACAAAACGCTGTAAAAATGCATCGCCTTCAGCGCCAGATTTAACCAGTAGACGGCGCGAACAAGTGCAGCGTTGACCGGCTGAGATAAAAGCCGACTGAATAGCAAGATTTACTGCCGCATCACAGTCTGCTATCTGCTCAACAATCAATGCATTATTGCCACCCATTTCCAGTGCCAGGATTTTTTCCGGTTGGCCGGCCAGTTGGCGATGCAAGTGATAACCGGTATGGGCGCTACCGGTAAACAACAAACCATCAATATCATGTTGCGCAGCAAGGGCTTCGCCTGTTTCACGCCCACCTTGTACTAAGTTTAATACCCCGTCAGGCATACCTGCCTGCTGCCACAATTTGACGGTTTCTTCTGCCGTCTTTGGTGTTAGCTCACTGGGTTTAAATACCACCGTGTTACCGGCCAGCAATGCAGGAACGATATGCCCATTAGGGAGATGCCCTGGGAAGTTGTAAGGGCCAAATACTGCTAATACACCATGGGGACGGTGTCGTAACACGGACATACCATCAGCCATCGGTGTTTGGCTACTCCCGGTTCGGCTTTGATAGGCTTGCAACGAGATAGCCACTTTGCCAATCATTGCTTGCACCTCTGTCAGTGTTTCCCAGAGTGGCTTACTGGTTTCCAAACTGATAGTGCAGGCCAGTTGCTGTTTATACTGCTCAAGTAATGCAGCAAAACGCTGTATCACCACGACCCGCTGTTCCAGCGATGTACGCGCCCAAGCAGGGAAAGCCTGCCGTGCCGCACGACAAGCCATTGCGACATCATGGCTGTCTGCGGCGCGCGCCTGCCACAATAATTGCCTATCTATGGGGTCAAGTTTGTCGAAATGCGCGCCGTTACCGGTGCGCCATTCCCCTTGAATAAACAGTGCTGGGTGAGTCATTTTTTAATCTCCGGGGCAAAAAGGCTGACTATCCGAACCGTATCACCGGCTACGACACCCAGCGCTGCCGCATTTTTAGTCGTTAAATGCAGTAGCTCGTCTGAAAGATGAGTAGTAATCAATATTGAGCGAAAATATTGATAGCTGTCATTAGCCACTAAATAGGCAGTGCCACTCGGGTCAATATCGATGTCATCAATAACCACGATTCGCTTACTGCTGTCGCGCACCGCCCGCACTTCATCTGTGTTGGCCTCCAGTGTTGGACCGCCATCAAAGATATCCACATATCCCTGATATTGCAGGCCTTCGGTTTCCAGCACTGCACGTGCGGGAGCCGTATGTGGATGGACCTGCCCGATGACGGCCCGCGCCTCTTCTGCCAGAAAATCCACATATAACGGGTGTTTTGGCATTAATTCAGCAATAAACGCTTTCTGCCCAGTACCACTGAGATAATCAGCTTTAGCAAATTCAATGGCAAAGAAGTGCCGCCCCACATTTTCCCAAAATGGCGAACGCCCCTGTTCATCGGTATAGCCACGCATTTCCGCAATCACTTTGCGGGAGAAATACTGGCGGAATGCGGCAATGAAGAGAAAACGTACTTTTGATAAGAAGGGGCCATTTTTATCTTTACGGTATTCAGGATCGAGAAACAAGGTACAGAGTTCGCTATACCCAGTGTGATCATTGCTTAAAAACAGGGTCGGTACCGATTTGTACACATTGAGTGTTTTGGATGCATGAACCAACGTGCCGACACGGAAGTTATACCAAGGGTCATGCAAACCAACAGCCACCTCAATAGCACTAACGCCCACCACTTTTTCTCGCTCACTGTCTTCCAGAACAAACAAATAGCCCTGTTCACCCGCAGCCAAAGAACCTTGCCAGGTATTTAACGCGCGCTCAATTCGAGCGGCGAGGTGTTCTTCATTTTGTGGCAGTGAAGTCATGCCAACGCCAGTTTTACCTGCCAATTCAAGGATATCGGCCAGATCACGGCGTTCTACCGGGCGAACTATCATCATAGTCAAGGTCCCTTGCTTACTGCATCAATGTTATGACTTAACCTGTCGACAAACCTGTTCAATACCCATGGCAAGCCGGGCTAAGCCCTCTTTAATATCCTGTTGAGAAATAATCAGGGACGGAGCAAAACGCACCACATTCGGACCCGCAATCAAAGCAATAAGCCCGTACTGTGCGGCAGCCTGAACAATCTCTTTGGCCTTCTCGTCATAATCCTTGTGAAGCACACAGCCAATCAGCAACCCGCGCCCACGGATTTCAGAAAAGACTTTGTGGCGGGCGTTTATTTCAGCCAATCCAGCCAAGAACCACTGATGCCTCTCTTTTACGCCTGCGAGGAGTTCTGGTGTGTTGATAAGAGACAAAACAGTACCCGCCACGGCACAAGCCAGTGGATTACCGCCGTAGGTAGTACCATGACTGCCGACATTAAGTGCGCTGGCATATTTGGTCGTCGTTAACATTGCCGCAATCGGGAAGCCGCCCCCAAGTGCTTTGGCACTGGTCAGCACATCAGGCGTTACACCGTAATGCATGTAGGCATAAAGTTCTCCGGTACGGCCAACCCCGGTTTGTACTTCATCAAAAATAAGTAATGCGTTATGACGATCACACAAAGCTCGCAAGCCATGTAAGAACTCGCTATCAGCGGGTAGCACACCACCTTCCCCCTGAATCGGTTCCACAATGACAGCACAGGTTCGGTCATTAATCAGTTCCTCCGCTGAGGCGATATCATTGAAAATACCGTGGCTGATCCCCCCCGGTAGCGGAGCAAAGTCTTGCGAATATTTCGGCTGCCCGCCCGCAGAAACGGTAAACAGCGTCCGGCCATGAAATGCATTCCTGAATGCCACAATCTGGTTCTTTTCGCCGGCAAGCCCTGGCTTATTACCGAAATTATTCAACGCATATTTACGGGCCAGTTTCAGTGCCGCTTCATTGGCTTCAGCCCCAGAGTTACAAAAGAAAACTTTCTCGGCGAAAGTGGCATCAATCAATTGTTTTGCCAGGCGCAGTACCGGTTCATTGGTATAGCCGTTACCCAAGTGCCATACTTTTTCTGCCTGCTCAATCAGTGCTGCTTTTACTGCCGGATGCCCATGTCCCAAGGCATTTACGGCGATACCACCAGCAAAATCGATATAAGATTTGCCCTGCTGATCCCACAGTGTCGCGCCTTCCCCTCGCACGATAATAAAATCTGCTGGTGCATAGGTTGGCACGATCCATTCATCAAAAGACTGTCGGGTAACGGGGATTGGGTGTTCCATAGTGGCCTCTTTGATCAGCGTAAATATGGGGTTGAGAGAGTCATCGTTTGAGGTCACCATACCCCAACAAAAATCTCTTATTCTGTTAACAATAAAGAATGAAATATATTCACCTGATATAAAGTGTACAGCAGCTTTCATGCCACACCAGTCACAATGTGAATAAAATGTACAAATTCCATTAAAACAATAATTTAAATTGCATAGTTATGCAAAACACTCGCATTCATACTGAACTTTAGCGAAGAGAAAAGCCATTTTCGTGGGTTTGAGTAGAAATTATATGCATTTGACATCAATTTTGATTTTTGCTCTGTCAGATCACATTACAGCAACACAAAAATAACAATTAAGCTTTCCAACGCCCTATAAATGGGCAGTGAATGCATCAATTAAGTGCATTTCTCCTGCTAACAAGGCCGGTGATACGAAAGGATTTACTCCGTTTATGCATAATGGAATGAGGGATATTGCAGAAATAGCGGCAGAAGATAATGCTGTTATAGCTCCATTTTCTGGAGCCAGGTAAATATACTCATAGCGGAAATTAGATGGTTATCGACGCGAGCGGCTATTATCTATGACGCTGGTGAGTTGATTAATCAGTTGCGCCAGTATGCGGATGGCTTGTTCGCTCTGTTCCGACCAGGCAAACGAAGCATTCAGGCGAAAACAGTGATCAAACTGACTGCCCGTGGTAAACATTCTCCCCGGCGCGATGCTAACCCCCTGCGCCAACGCCCGCCGATATAACTCACTGGCATTAAACGGCGGTTCCAACTCCAGCCAAAGGAAATATCCCCCCGCAGGATGGCTGATTTTGACATTTTTAGGAAAATGCTCAATAACCGCCTGATGCAGCGTATTGAGCCGCTGTTCCATTAAGCGGCGCAGGTGGCGCAGATGAATGTCATATCCCCCCTGACTGAGATAATCTGCAATCGCTAACTGAGTCGGCACACTGGCCGAAACCGTACTCATCAGTTGTAAGTGCTGAATTCGCTGCGCATGTTCCCCTGCTGCGACCCAACCGACACGGAATCCCGGCGCCAGGCATTTAGAAAACGATGAGCAATGCAGAATTTGCCGATGCTGATCGAGTGCTTTGGCTGGCAACGGCCGCTCCGCACCAAAGTACAACTCACCATAAACATCATCTTCAATCAACGAGATATTATTCTGCTGTAGCAGGGCTACGAGCCGTTCTTTCTGCGGCCAGGACATCGTGCAACCCAATGGATTTTGAAAATGTGTCATCAGCCAACAAGCTTTGATCGGGTATTGGTTAATCACCTGTTCGAGCGCATCGAGGTCCATACCCTGTTGTGGGTGGGTTGTAATGGCAATCGCTTTTAGCCGCAAACGCTCGATCGCCTGTAATGCACCATAAAATGCGGGTGACTCAATCACTACCCAATCTCCGGGCTGCGTAACCGCTTGCAAGCTCAGACTTAGTGATTCCATCGCACCCGCAGTGATAACAATTTCTTCAGGGGAGACATTCATTCCACTGGCGGCATAACGCTGAGCTATATTGCGCCGCAAACTTTCGTTACCCGGTGGTAAGTTAGTCACAGAGCTTTGTGGTGATATCTTACGTGCGACGCTGGCCAGCGCCCGTGATAATCGGGGTTGTAACAATAAACTCGGATCGGGAAATGCCGAGCCAAATGGCATTATTGCTGGGTCTTTCCCTGCCTGTAGTACATCAAAAATAAAGGCATTAATGTCTACCTGTTCATCCAGATGCAGTTTTTTCCCTCGCTGTGGCTGGGGTAATTGTGTCGGCCGTGAAGCAACATAATATCCCGACTGCGGCCGGGCCACGATCCAACCTTGGCTTTCTAATAGCTGATAGGACTGCACTACGGTCATCAGACTTAATCCTGATTGTTTACAACTTTCCCGCAACGAAGGCAGCTTGTCACCCGCCTGCCAGACCTTGGATTGTATTTGTGCCCGGATTTGCTGAGCTAACTGTTCATATCGAGTCATAAGCCAACTGTTATAGGTAAGATTGAATTAATTGTCACTATTATAGCCACTTTAACTTATGGTTAACTAACTGCCAAGTTTACTCCGCCAAATAATCGCCTGTTGTCACTACCTGTTATCGGGATAACTAATACCGGCGTGATTCATTTTATAGATTAATGAGGCAGCACCATGTTTGCAGCGAGGTCACTATGTTTGGCTTAACCGCTCTAGAGTTGGCCAGAATCCAATTCGCTTTTACCATCTCATTCCATATCATCTTTCCAGCCATCACTATTGGGTTGGCCAGTTTTCTTGCGGTGTTAGAAGGTTTATGGTTAAAAACCAAAAATGAGGATTACCGCGACCTCTATCATTTCTGGTCAAAAATATTTGCCGTTAACTTTGGTATGGGTGTGGTATCTGGTTTGGTCATGGCCTATCAATTCGGCACTAACTGGAGCTTTTTTTCAGAATTTGCCGGCAGTATCACCGGCCCGTTGCTGACATATGAAGTACTGACCGCGTTCTTCCTTGAAGCCGGTTTCCTCGGGGTGATGCTTTTTGGTTGGAACCGCGTTGGGCCGGGTTTGCATTTCTTTGCAACCTGCATGGTGGCATTAGGCACGTTGATGTCTACCTTCTGGATACTCGCCTCCAATAGCTGGATGCAAACCCCCCAAGGCTTTGAAGTTATTAATGGGCAAGTGGTGCCTGTCGATTGGTTGAAAGTGATATTCAATCCATCCTTCCCCTATCGGTTACTGCATATGTCCACGGCTGCTTTCCTTGCATCGGCATTCTTTGTCGGCGCCTCTGCCGCCTGGCATTTACTGCGTAAACGGGATACACCCGCGATGCGGAAAATGCTGTCAATGGCAATGTGGATGGCGTTGATCGTTGCCCCACTACAGGCGGTTATTGGCGATGCCCATGGCTTGAATACACTGGAATATCAACCGGCTAAGATTGCGGCGATTGAAGGGCACTGGGAAAACAAGCCCGGAGAACCCACGCCACTCATTCTGTTTGGTTGGCCAGACATGAAGCAGGAGAAAACCCATTTTGCGCTGGAAATTCCTTATTTAGGCAGCTTGATCCTCACTCACAGCTTAGAAAAACAGATCCCAGCATTGAAATCTTTCCCAGTGGAAGATCGTCCGAACTCAACCATTGTCTTCTGGTCCTTCCGTATTATGGTCGGATTAGGCATGTTGATGATCTTGGCCGGTATCTGGAGTTTATGGCTACGCTGGCGTGGCAGCTTATACCAATCGCGCCCTTTCCTCTATTTTGTGCTGTGGATGGGACCGTCGGGTTTAATTGCTATTCTGGCCGGTTGGTTCACCACCGAAGTCGGCCGCCAACCGTGGATAGTCTATGGTTTGCAACGCACCAGTGATGCGGTTTCATCTCATGGCGAAATGCATATGAGTATCAGCCTGCTGGTCTTTATTGTGGTTTATGGTTCGGTATTTGGGGTTGGTTACGCTTACATGATGCGGCTTATCCGTAAAGGGCCAAAAGCGCATGAAGGTACCCAGCAACAACCCGGCGGACCCGGTCAGCCGAATACGCCATCACGGCCACTGTCGGCAGTAAGTGAGTCATTTAGTTCTGACAACCACCAAAGCAGGAGCTAATTATGGGTATCGATCTTCCACTGATTTGGTTTGTCATTATCGTTTTCAGTACCATGATGTATGTAGTGATGGATGGTTTTGATTTGGGTATCGGGATCCTGTTTCCACTGGTAAAACACAGCCGTGATCGGGACTTGATGATGAACAGCGTCGCCCCCGTGTGGGATGGTAACGAAACCTGGCTGGTTCTTGGAGGGGCGGCCTTATTAGGTGCTTTCCCGTTGGCATATGCAGTTATTCTGGATGCACTGGCAATTCCTCTTACCCTAATGTTATTGGGTTTGATCTTCCGTGGCGTAGCCTTCGAATTTCGCTTTAAAGCCAGCGCTGAAAAACAGCATATCTGGGATAAAGCCTTTATCGGTGGGTCATTGATTGCCACCTTTACTCAGGGCATAGTGGTCGGTGCTTTTATTCACGGCTTCCCGGTAACGGGGCGGAGTTATAGTGGCGGCCCATTTGACTGGTTGACACCTTTTGCTCTGTTTTGCGGCTTCGGTCTGGTTATAGCCTATGCACTACTCGGCTGTACCTGGCTCATTATGAAAACCGAAGGACATGTGCAACAGGTCATGCATAAGCTAGCCACACCACTGACATGTGTAATGCTGCTCGTTATTACCATCATTAGCCTGTGGACACCGCTTGCACATCCACAAATTGCGGCACGCTGGTTTACGCTACCCAATCTGTTTTTGTTCTTACCGGTGCCATTATTGGTAGTCCTGGCTAGTTGGGTATTACTGCGCTCAGTTAAACGGGGTGGGCATTATGCCCCCTTCCTATTGACGTTATTGCTGGTGTTCCTTGGCTATAGCGGTTTGGGTATTAGCATTTGGCCTTATCTTATTCCGCCATCCATTACTTTGTGGCAAGCGGCAGCTCCGCCGCAAAGTCTGGGTTTTATGCTGGTCGGCGCACTCTTTATTATTCCTATTATTTTGGTTTACACCTTCTGGAGCTACTACGTATTCCGAGGGAAAATCCATCACGATCAAGGTTACCACTAAGTACCAAGTGGATAATGACAATCATGGGCTAGTTCGCTGGCCCTGATATGTTCTTATAGTGAATATTAGAATTTGTATGCATGAGACTTATATGTCTGAAAATAAAACGATAAAATCACAAACAGCCCTTCAGCCAACTGAACAGCTAAAATCGCCTTGGTGGAAGAAGATCGGCTGGATGTTACTTATTTGGTGCGGTAGCGTACTGACTTTATTCGCAGTTTCTATGTTGTTTCGTATGATGATGACTGCGGCCGGCATGAAGTCCCATTAACGCTTACATGACACGATGAACATACGGTAAGGTTGCCACGTTTATTGGTCAAAGGAATATTATGTTATGAAACGTTACCTCATCCCCTTGGTTAATCAGATAGCTTTACTGATGATGCTACTGGGTTTACTGGGCCTTGCCGGTATGACTATCTCGTCATGGATGGCGCAAAGTATTCAGGGTAACGCGCATGCCATCAACAAAGCAGGCTCGCTACGCATGCAAAGCTACCGGCTGCTTTCAATGGTACCGTTAAATAATGGTGATTTGCCCTACCTGGTTGCACTCGAGCAGGATAAAACCAGTAGCGACTTACAACATGCGTTACAGCGAGAAGGGTTAACCAGCCAATATCAACAAATAGAGCGTTACTGGCAAACCACGCTAAAACCACAGTTGCTACAAGCTAAACATCCCGATGACGTTGCCGTCAACGTGGCAGACTTTGTCCACCAGCTAGATGCTCTGGTATTAGCCATTGACCATAAAACTGAACAACGCTTGTTATTGGTTACCATGATTCAACTGGTGTTCATTGTTCTGACAATGAGTTTACTATTGGCCACTATCTATTATTTGCGCCGCCGCATACTGCGTCCATGGCTGCAATTAATCTCCATGGCGAATGCGATTGGTCGCGGTGATTTCAGCAAACGCTATACGCTGTCTTATCAACGAGATGAAATGGGAATGCTGGGTACCGCATTGAATCGAATGTCGCAGGAACTTTCTTTGATATACAGTGACTTGGAGCAACGAGTTACTCAAAAAACCGCTGATTTACAACAAAAAAATCAAGTATTAGCCTTTCTATATCATAGTAGCCGTCAATTACATACCCACCAACCATTAAGCGAGCGCTTAGTTCCAATTATCGAGCAGCTACAAACACTGACACCATTGGAAAATGTGCAGATCTGTTTATATGAAAATCATCTTTATCGCGATCATCTCGCTGATAACGCCGATGGCGAATATCTGCCGCCCCAAAACAGCCCGGCACAACTCACTATTAGCAGCTCATCTGGCGGAGTGAGTAGTGCTGTTTTGCGGGAATCTTTGAGTTGGAGTCTGAGTGATAAGCTTGGTCAATATGGGTTACTACTGGCAAAACTACCCACTGATAAATCACTCAATTCAGATCAGCAGCAACTGGTCAATATGCTGGTGGAGCAACTGAGCAGTACATTGGCTCTGGAAAGCCAAGCCCGGCATCAGCAGCAATTATTATTGATGGAAGAGCGTTCAGCCATTGCCCGGGAACTGCATGACTCCATCGCCCAGTCGCTTTCCTGCCTCAAAATTCAAATCAGTTGTTTGCAGATGCAAGCGCCCGACATGCCGGAACCCAGTAAACTTTTAGTACAGCAAATGCGCGATGAACTTAACATCGCCTACCGCCAGCTACGTGAATTACTGACGACCTTCCGCCTGAAGCTAAATGAGGCAACATTACAAGCGGCACTTCAGACTTTGGTAAATGAATTCAGCGAGCGAGCCAGTTTACCCATTACCCTCGAGTTTAACTTGCCGTCAGACTGTGTCCCCGACCATCAAGCCATTCATATGGTTAACATTGCCCGTGAAGCACTGAACAACATTTATAAGCATGCTCACGCCAGTATGGCCACAGTCAGGGTTACTGTTGAGCAAGGTGATGTCATCATGTCCATCCGCGATAACGGCTGTGGGATTGGACAGGCCAGCGAGCGGCCTAATCATTACGGTTTGATCATTATGCAGGATCGGGCAAATAGCCTGAATGGTGACTGTAACATCCGCCAACGGGACGATGGCGGAACAGAAGTTCAGGTGCGATTTGCTCCAGATAATGACTCTCTTGACTGATGCTTTCTGTCCAGATGGCCTATCTCTACCGCTTCGTGGCTAGATCTGGTAATCAATCACCACCTCATCTGCTGCCTCTGCCAACACTTTCTCTTTAATATCATGCAAAGAAAGTGTTGGATTACAGAGCTGTATAAAGAACCAAATGAAGTTACGTTGTAACTGACCTCGTTTTAGCCCTAGCCAAACAGTATTAGCATCAAACAAGTGTTCGGCATTTAGTCGTACTAACCCTTTATCACGATGTGCCTCGTAGGACATATCCGCCAGAATGCCGACTCCCATGCCGAGTTCAACATAGGTCTTAATTACATCAGAATCTTGTGCACTGAGTGCAATATCGGGTGTCAGTCCAGCATTTTTGAAGGCATTGTCCAAACGTGAGCGGCCAGTAATCCCCTGACGATAGGTAATCAATGGCAACGTACTCAGCGTTTCAAGGGTGATATTAGGGTCTTGTGTTAGCGGGTGATTATCCGGCACGACAATAGCGTGGTGCCAGCGATAATAAGGAAACGTGGCGACAGACTCGTCACTCATTAATAGTTCAGTAGCAATACCAATATCCGCTTCACCGGAATGCAGCATGGCTGCAATCTCTTGCGGGTTCCCTTGGCTAATAACTAACTTAACTTGCGGGTATAACAGGCGGAATTCTTTAATCACCCGAGGCAAACTGTAGCGAGCTTGAGTGTGTGTGGTAGCAATATGCAACTGTCCACTATCATTATTGCTGAATACATCAGCCAGACGGCGGATTTGATTAGCATCATTCAGCATGCGTTCGGCTACTGTCAGCAACTCCTTGCCCGGTTCAGTCATCCCGAGCAACCGTTTTCCTCGTCGAACGAAGATCTCAATACCCAATTCTTCTTCTAGTTCGCGAATATGCCGGCTAACACCCGATTGTGAGGTAAATAAAGTATTAGCCACTTCGGTCAGGTTATAGTTGCAACGGGCTGATTCCCGAATAATTTTAAGCTGCTGGAAATTCACATTTAGCCCCTTTTGATTTCACTCTATTTGGTAGATAGATTTACGGGGGAAAATGGCCACCAACAAATACAAAAAAACCGTTGCTTATGTTTTTTTGTGCTAAGTAAAGCTTATGGCATACGTAAATCACTATACTATGGTGGTAAAAATTGAAATAACCCAATTTATCAAAAAGATAGGGGAAATAGAGGGGTTTCTAATTTTGGGGGAGAAATTAAAATCAGCTATATTTAATTACTTTTTAATATACCCAGAGCTATTGGTATTGCCGGTAGAGCGCCGACTCCCCTACTGATGCGTCAGTTACCCAGAGGATCGTACTTTGCCGTTAGACGCCCTTTTGGCTCGGTGCTAAAATCGCTTAATAAAATTCATCTGCCAAGACTTTATCTCCTTCATATTCATGCCAGGGAGTGAGTTGACATTGATGTTATTCAGCCTTTTATGTATGTAAGGCTGTTCAGGAGTTACTCATGCCATTGGCTATTATCGCACTCACCATTGCTACCTTTGGCATTGGTACCAGCGAGTTTGTAATTATGGGGTTATTGCCGGAAGTTGCCCATGACTTGGGGGTCAGTATCCCTAAAACCGGGATGTTGGTTTCTGTTTATGCCATGGGTGTGGTAATCGGCGCACCTTTATTGGCTATTGCAACGGCGCGAATCCCGCGTAAATCCACACTTTTGGGTTTAATTGTCCTGTTTATTATTGGCAATGTCCTGTGTGCATTGGCACAAACCTATAACTTATTGATGGCTGCCCGTATTATTGCAGCGCTCTGCCATGGCACTTTCTTTGGTTTGGCATCGGTGGTCGCCACTGATTTGGTCCAACCTAACCGCCGGGCGCGGGCAATAGCATTAGTCTTTATGGGTGTCACACTGGCAAATGTACTTGGTGTGCCATTAGGTACAGCAGTTGGACAAGCTTTTGGTTGGCGAGCCGCTTTCTGGGGTGTCAGTGCTATTGGTATTGTAGCTATCATCGCGGTAATCGCCTGGTTACCGAATAATATTCCGATGAAGAGAATCAGTCCTAAGCTGGAATTCAAAACCCTGATGCAGAAAAAAGTGCAAACCGCCTTACTGCTATCAGTATTAACCAATGCCAGCCTGTTTACTGTTTTCACTTATATTGCACCATTATTGCGTGAGGTGACGCGAGTTTCTGAACATGGCGTTACTGTGGTGTTATTGATTCTTGGGGTTGGGTTGTCCATCGGCAGCGTGATGGGAGGTCGTTTAGGCGACAAAAACCTGGTGGGATCCATGACCCGACTAATCGCCATACTGATAGCTATCCTGCTGGCGCTGCATTACACCATTGGTTTCTATTTACCGGCACTACTGACATTGTTTATCTGGAGTATTGTGGCTTTTGCCTTGTGCCCAATGTTACAACTATTAGTAGTGGATCAGGCCCGTGACGCCCCTAATCTGGCATCAACCTTTAACCAAAGCGCGTTCAATTTAGGTAATGCATTGGGCGCCTGGTTCGGTGGCACCTTGCTGGCTTTTGGTCTGCAATTACAGCAACTTCCGCTGGCTGCAATGGTCGTGATGGTTATCGCACTGGTCACTATGTTGCGTTTAAGATTGCATTTCCGTCGAACGGCAATTGTAAAACCCATCAATTAAGCAATCAATTCATCTTGCCCTACATATCTGTGGGGCAAATGCGCCGTTGCAGCCTATCGCACTCTTTTTATGCAAATAATTATCATTAACATTGGTTGATGTTATAGTTTATCCCTTTATAAGCCACAACCTCTGCTGGCTGATGACCAAGAATAAAACATCATAGGATAAGAAGGATAAACTGTGACCACAGGATCAACCGCAGCAAAACCCACACATCGCCCAGTTCCACCGCGTCTGATTCAGGTGAAAAAGATAGTGGATACCTCACCGCATTTACGTCGAATCACCTTCCATAGCCCGACATTGCAGAATTACCCGTCTGATTGCGCGGGCGCTCATTTGAAAATCTTCCTACCTTTGGCGAGCCAAACTCAGCCGGAACTGCCAGTACTTGGTGAAAAAGGTCCAATCTGGCCTGCCGCCGAGGTCCGTCCGATTGTTCGAACCTATTCTGTTCGTGCTTCTCGCCCAGAACTGAGTGAGCTGGATATTGAGTTTGCTATTCATGATCACCGTGGTCCGGCGGTCGATTTTGCCCGCAATGCCAAAGTCGGTGATTGGTTAGGGATTACCAATCCTGGTGGACCGGAAACTATGTTGCCAGCAGCGGCATACAGCTATCTAGTGGGTGACCCCGCCTCACTGCCCGCTATTGCCGCCTTACTGGAAACCCTGCCTGCAAATGCCGAAGGCCATGCCATCATCCGTGTAGATAGCCCGCAAGATGTATTGAATCTGATTAAACCTGCCGGGTTGGAACTGAGTTGGGTCATTGGGGGTACGGAAAAAACAGGTGATGTGATAACCCAATTCTGTGCGCTGAATCTGCTGATGGAAGAGTCAACATTCTGGCTGGCTGGAGAAGATAGCATGGTGGTGCAATTGCGCCGTTATCTGCGCCGAGAAAAAGGGTGTGAGCGGCAGCAACTTTATGCTGTACCCTACTGGCGCGAAGGGCTGAATGAAGAAGATTATCACCATAAGCGCCATGAAGTTATGGACAATATTGACGAGTAAGATTAATTAATATCTGTAAAATCAATGGACATTACCCTGTAGTGTCCGTTTTCATAGCTATTTTTTTTACCCTTTCCAGTTAAAACCTTGTAAATTTTCTGCGACAATTCCCTGTTATTTGTTAGTCTTAAAGCTACTTAGCCTACAATATGGCACTTAATTATCATTAAATGGCTCTAATGCCCGTTTAATGCAGTAAAGTTATTAGGAGCGCTCTCGAAATGAAGTCGCAAAATGATCCTGGCCGATCTAAATCTCGCCATCACGAATACTCCCTCATCCTGCCGATCATTGCATTGGTCATTCTTAATATCTGGGGTGATACCAGCAATTTTGCTGCTGTTATTGTTATCAACCTGATCGCACTTGTGGGTATCCTGAGCAGTGCTTTTAGCGTAGTGCGCCATGCCGACGTATTAGCACACCGCCTGGGAGAACCCTATGGCTCTTTAATCCTCAGTCTGTCGGTTGTTGTGCTTGAGGTCAGTTTGATCTCAGCCATGATGGCAACAGGTGATGCCGCACCCGCCCTGATGCGCGATACGCTCTATTCAATCATCATGATTGTGATTGGTGGATTGGTCGGTGTTTCCTTGCTGCTCGGCGGTCGAAAATTTGCTACCCAGCATGTCAATCTGGTAGGCATTAAACAGTATCTGATGGCTATATTCCCGCTGGCTATCATTGTGTTGGTGCTACCGAGTACCCTGCCCGGCGGCAACTTTAGCGTGGCTCAATCACTGGTTGTCGCAGCAATTTCAGCCGCGATGTACGGTGTTTTTCTGCTGATTCAAACCAAAACGCACCAAAGTCTATTTGTGTATGAACATGAGGATGAAGGTGACGACCCGAGTGACCCTCACCATGGTAAGCCATCCTCACACAGTAGCTTGTGGCACACATTTTGGTTGTTAATTCATTTAATAGCAGTAATAGCCGTTACCAAATTTGATGCCAACCCATTAGAAGCACTGCTTACTGAGTTAAATGCACCGGCTAAATTTACCGGTTTCCTGATTGCTCTGCTAATCCTCTCCCCTGAAGGATTAGGGGCGTTAAAAGCGGTGCTGGCTAATCAGGTACAGCGTGCGATGAACCTGTTCTTCGGCTCAGTGCTGGCAACCATTTCACTGACCGTTCCTGCGGTTACCTTGATTGCGGTAATCACCGGGCAAGAGTTGAACTTTGGTCTGGAAGCGCCACATATCGTGGTGATGGTCAGCGTGTTGATTTTGTCGCAAATATCATTTTCCACCGGCAGAACCAACGTACTTAATGGTACCGCCCATCTGGCGCTATTTGCCGCTTATATGATGACTATCATGCTGTAACTTCATGCCCGCCAAGGGATAAGCAAAGGGCAAACGTTTATCGCGCTTGCCCTTTTTTATCGGGTCATCCATTCATAACACTGAGTTATGAATAGGCATTTAGAGTGTGTTGGCAGAGTGCAGAGCGGACACAGTCCTGTTTATCAAAGCGGATGATACCAATCATTTCATCCTCAGCAAAACGCTCCAGCGCGTCACTGAGACCTGATTTCACACCACGCGGAAGGTCGCATTGGGTGATATCGCCATTAACGATGACCGTAACATTTTCACCGAGACGGGTTAGGAACATCTTCATTTGGCTGGCGGTTACATTTTGTGCCTCATCGAGGATCACTACCGCATTCTCAAAGGTACGCCCGCGCATATAGGCGAAAGGCGCAATTTCCACTTTGCCGATTTCTGGGCGCAGGCAGTATTGCATGAAAGACGAGCCGAGCCGGCGCAGCAGAATGTCATACACCGGGCGGAAGTAAGGCGCGAACTTCTCAGAGATATCACCAGGTAAGAACCCCAGATCCTCATCAGCCTGTAGTACAGGTCGCGTCACAATTATCCGATCAACTTCTTTGTGAATCAGTGCTTCTGCGGCCTTAGCCGCGCTGATAAAGGTTTTACCACACCCAGCTTCGCCGGTCGCAAAGATGAGCAGTTTATTGTCTATGGCTGATAAGTAATGACCTTGAGCTTCCGTACGCGCCTGAATAACGGAGGTATCACGGCTATCCCGTGCCATACCTATTGATTCAACACCGCCCATTTGCACTAACGATGTCACGTTTTCTTCCTCACGTTGACGATGGCTACGTGAATCACGTCTAATTACGCGTTTCGCTTCACGACGAGCTTTGATCACTGCTTTCTGTCTTCCCATAGTGGCACCTTACAGTTTGTTTCACCTACCGCAGCAGCGGTTGCCTGCGCGATTATATCCGTCATACTTCAAGCTGCATGTGTGTTGACTTCCTGCAACTCGAATTACTTTGGGTATATGTTTCACATACGGATGAGGTTTTTGGCTTCCTTCGCAGCCAATAATAGCCAATGAAAAATGCGAGTAGCGTCAACACCCAGGCCCCAAAATGACTTGGGTAAAAACAGGTCTGGGGTGAGAACGATATCGCAAGGGAGTTATTACGTGACATGAATACTTGAAACAATAACGCTGGAGACAAAAATATATCAGGGATAGATAATGACAGTACTGCTGGAAAATGAGAGTCGGAGGGGGAGCCCTCGTAACAACGAGTTGCTTGGGTAAAACAGTGGTCTTGTCTTAACAGCCCAATCATGGACTCTAGCATTAGCGATCCCCGCAGTGATAAACAACAGCCTAAGCTATGCACCGTGTGAAAAATACCGCCAGATGATTACAGTATAATGACACTCTTAAGTTTCGCGATCTCAAAATGTAAAAAAATATAATTTTTTTATTTGCTCATTTTTTGCTCTGATTATTTTTTGCATCGCGCTATACTATTAAGCCCTGTTTTACTCCCTGCATCAAACGAGCTTCGTAATTTCGCCTTTACCTTTTTTATTTGGGTTATAAGTAAAGACGAAAATAAAAAAACATCATTAATACAATAGAATAAACTCAAATGTAATTAACCAGATCCTCTCTAACGGCTGATTCTTAAATCCTGTAAACGTGCTATTTGTCGGCCTTCACTATCAAAGTTCTCCAGAGCCAGCCAATCATTAAATGCCTGCTTAATTAATGGCCATTCACGATCAGTTATGGAATACCAATTGGTGTCTCTATTGCGCCCTTTAGTCACAATCGCCTGACGAAATTGGCCCTCATACTGAAAACCAAAACGAGACGCAGCAGAGTTTGAGGGTTCATTCAATGAATCGCATTTCCACTCACAGCGCCGATAACCTAATTTATCGAAGACATAATGTAATAGTAAATATATTGCCTCTGTCCCTGCCGAGTTACGTTTTAAACGTGGCGACCAATTCACTGAACCTATCTCGATAACACCATTATTCTCATCAATTCGCTGTAAGCCAACCGTCCCCAATGCAAGGCCCGTCTGTGCATCAATAACCGTATAGTGGACAGCCCCCGGTGCATTGATCAGGGTTTGCAGATAGAGATGAAAATCAGCTTCATTTTCAGGTCGTTCACAATAAAAATAAGTCCAGTCATCGGCCTCTTTCGCCATGTGATACGCCTGATATAACGACGCTTCATGCTTGTCTGCATTCACTGGCGCGAGATAGCAAAAATGGCCGGGTAAAATCTCACGCTGAGGTTGCTGCGCTGATTGCCAATGCGGTAATTCAGTGCCGATAGTTTGCCCAAAATAGTTTTGCTTCACTGTATGCTCCTTTTAAACACAACTGGCAGAGGAATATCAATTATTACGATACTCAATGATTTCACGCGCGGTAATTCCTGCCAAATCATAGCAATATATAAGGCAAGAATGGCAAAACAAAGTGACGTTTTTTGGCGGGAAATAGCTGAAATAATAGCAAGCAGGGTCTGAATACCCGATATAAGTACAGAATAACTTACTATCAGGTATTCAGAGATGATGGCCCATCACCCCCGGCGTAGATTAACTACCGGTGCAACGGTGGGAAGCTGTAGTCCTTCTTTGACGTCCAGTAATTGCCCATGTTCATCATTATATAACGTGAGACAGGAACCCGCTTGAAGCTGAGCCACCACCTCCGCTGAAAGTTCCATACTGCTAGCCAACTCATCATCATTCAGATGTGGTCGATGCCCACGACGTTCTACCTGAAAACGCACCTGATTGTATTTAGCCCAGACGATGATTACCACGGCATTGAATGCCGCAATCGCCGCATACAATGCCAAGGTTGTCAGGCCGCTAATAATATACATTCTGAACGGAATCGGCCCCATATTCGGCGCTCTACCAATCATGTCGAGAAAACCTTTCACGAACAGAAAGATAAAACCTATCCAGGCCAATGCCGTGATAATAATGTCGATCCAGCGCGGTATCAGCCGCTGTTCAGTGTGAATAAGAGGTGCACTCATGGTTTAACCCTCCCGATCCCACGGTCAGGGCTAACCCAACGCGCACGTTTACGCTTGGTATTGAGCATGACTTTGGGGAACGAAACCACTGTGGTGAACAAGCTCAGCATCCAGTAGACCATGGGATACCAGATAATCCAAAACAGTGAACTACCCAGTTTAGGCTCATAGCGCCGTTCAATGACCAAGCTTATCGCAAACTGCATCAAGCAAGTCAACGCCAGTACCATCCCGGTAAAGGCCGGTGGGAAGACTGTTTGTACATGGATACCTGGCGGTAAAGTAATAACCAATCCCAGTAGGAACAGGATAATACTGAACAGGTAAGTGAACGCCCAGGTTATCGACAGTGAATATTCAAGAAACAGTAACCACATGCGGCGATTACGCCAGCGCCACAGCTTAAACATATTTTTCAGGAAAACTTCAGCCCCGCCCTGCGCCCAACGCAAACGTTGCTTCCATAAACCACGTAAGGTTTCCGGCATCAAAATCCAGCACAAACCGCGAGGCTCAAAGAATACTGACCAGTGCCTGATTTGTAATTTCCAACTGATATCGATGTCTTCCGTGATCATGTCCGGGCTCCAGTAGCCCACATCCGCCAGTGCTCGGCGACGGAACGCAGCAACCACACCAGAGACGGTGAAAACTTGACCATAGACACGTTGTGTCCGTTTAATCAGCCCGATGATAGAAGAGAACTCACCAACCTGCACACGGCCAACCAACGTTGAGCGCGTACGGATTCGCGGGTTACCGGTAACCGCACCCGTGCGTGGATTCGCAATCAGCGGCGCGACCAAATAAGGCACCGCTTTGCTGTCCAGTAGGGCATCACCATCAATACATACCAGATATTCACTACGTGCCGCTGCTGCTCCCATACGCAGAGCAATAGCTTTACCCTGATTATGAGCCAGATGAATAACACG
This sequence comes from Yersinia sp. 2553 StPb PI, assembly GCF_052217105.1. Taxonomy (NCBI): domain Bacteria; kingdom Pseudomonadati; phylum Pseudomonadota; class Gammaproteobacteria; order Enterobacterales; family Yersiniaceae; genus Yersinia; species Yersinia sp. 2553 StPb PI. The sequence continues at coordinate 1,671,325 of NZ_JAZGPX010000002.1, forward strand.
CAACCGCGAGTCCTCAGCCAACAGGCCATCCAGCACTTGTGCAGTATCATCACTGGAGCCATCGTTAATGGCGATCACTTCAATATTGGTGTAAGTCTGTGCCAATGCCGCGTGAATGGTTTCCCGCGCATTCTCTCCCTCATTAAAACAAGGGATTAAAATAGACACTAACGGATTACCTTTTAGCTCCGGTGCGGGAACATCATCGCCCCACGGCCAGTGTCTTTCTCGGCGTAGCCAAAAATAGACACCACCGGTTATCCAAATACCGGACATAAAGAGCGGATAGAAGAAAACAAAATTCAGCAACACATCACCAGTAAAGAGCAGGATCATACCCGCAGGTATACTCAGTACTAGGCATAGGATGAGTAACGCAATAATTCTATCGATCATATAAAGGGTACCAGGCAGAAGATAGCACAGGGCGGACATCTTTTAGCGGTGGTTCGCCAGTGATAAAGTTATCCGGATAGTAACCAAAATTTTGCGCGCCATTTAACTGCAACTGGCGCATCCATCCCGCCAGTATCGGGCCGCTGATGGCATTGCTGCCCTCAGGCTTGGTCCAGTCCTTCGATTGCAGTTCAAATACGGTTTTATTCAGGGCCCCAGGGCGCTCTGCAACTTTATTAACTAATTGCGATAGCCACTCATTAGACTCTGATAACGGCACCTTCTCCATTAGCGGCATTGCCATCGGGGCAACCCAATCATAGTTAGCCAGGAAATCATCAAGATTCTGCGCAGACCATGCTTCACTTTCCGGTTCTAAGATCGGCATAGCAAATATATTACGGGCAGATTTTACTTGTGGACCACGGATATCACGCACCTGACGTGTTAACTCATTAGTAAAATCAACCAGATATTTACTCTTATATCGCGTCCAGCGGGCCATGGTTTCCGGGTCTTGGCGTATGGTAGCAATCGAACCTGGGAAACCGGCTTTCTCATATGCACGGATAGCATCCGGCGATGCATCTTCAAAATCAGACATTACCGCGTCGTCATGATAGAGAATCCCGTCAATCGGTGCGCTATAGGCCATATCGCGATAAATATCGATGATGCGCTGTCTGACTTCCGGGTTAAATGGCGATAGGCGACGATATTGATCCGGATCGATACTGGTTTTCCCTGTTTTTGGGTCAATACGCTTAATCCGTGGTAACGACGGGTCCATCTCAAATGCCAACACCGGCATCCAGGCATAAACATCCACATCAGGGCGTGATGCTAGTTGCCAGGCAACGCGGTTAAACAAGTTCTGGCGCATTGGTATCCAACGGTTAGGGAAGTATACCTGACGAATATTGCCATCCCCTTTCGGATCAGAAAATGCTTGCAGGAACACCGTGGTGACGCGTAAATCAGAAATCCGTTGTACCAGTTTGTCGAGATTTTCCTTTTCCTGTACCGGGTCTGGATCGTAGAGATAATCCAAGTCAACATGCGCCACCCGCATGATGTCTTTTTCCTGCACAGAGGTAACCAACTGGGCAAAGTCTTTCAACGACGGATTATTACTGATCAAGATACGCGGTATATTCATCAGATCATTGACGTTACCAATACCGGGCTCCAGTGTCATAGCCATCTGGTAACCGTGTTGGCGTAAGATATTTAACACGGTTCCATTGGCTGCACCGTATGGCCAAACCCAGACTCTCGGTTGCTTGCCCGTTGCCTGAATAAGACGCTGAGTTATCAAGGTAACGTCTTTTTCCATCCGCTGCTTGAAAGCCGCTTCAGTTTCATATTTTTTCGTTTTAGGGTCATAAATCAAGTTGGCTGCTGCCGGTTCGGTATTCCCCTGCGGGTTTGCTATCACGCCGTAATGGGAAGCGTAAGTATGTGCACCGATTTCAATCAGTTTTGATTTAGCCATTTCGCTGATCTGTTTCCAGGTAAGAAAACGATCGCGATCAGTACTTAAACCACCGAAATCCACCTTCTTATTCGGTGGCGTATCGATCCAAGTCCCCACTGGAGCCAGTACTGCACTCAAATTATTGGCTTCTAACAATGGGTAAACACGGTTATAAAAACTACTGTACCCATCGTCAAAGGTCAGTAAAATGGCTTTATTAGGCAGCGGTGCGCCACCATTACGGGCCGCTAAAATCTGATCAACAGACACCACGTTGTAACGATTATCCTTTAGCCAGGCCAATTGTTCACTTAATGCGCTGCTTCTTACTGACAGATAGCGTTGGTCTGCGGATTCATCTTCAACGTCGTGATAAGCAATAACCACAAAGGTATTTTTTTGCCACGGCCTTTCACTTAGCGGCAATGCCCGCTCAGCGGGTGGAACGAATACCGGTTTCTCTGCATAACACACCGAGGCCAGCACCGTTATCATTCCTACTACAAGTATTCGTATAAAAAATAGTATCTTCGCCATGGCGCTGATCCCTTAGAAACGGTAATTCAAATCGAAAGCGAGCGAGAGATCGTGCTCACGGACACCATCATAGGGGCGCTTATCGTAGGTCACTGCTATCCCAGTATCCACGACATCATTCCATTGAATGCGTTGCCCATAACCTGCCGTGGTTACCAGACCATTACCGAAGTTTTTCTCCCAATAACCGCCAACACCGAGCTGAATTTGTTGGCTCCAGACGGTTTTATAGTGGCGATACATAATGTGGTTTAGGGTAATGGCAGGGACGTAAGTGAAATCACTTTTCGGGTTATAGTAAATCACATCCTCTTTGGTGTTATGGCTCGACGCTAACCCTAAGCTAAGATCTGCCGTCAGGTAAGGGCCCGTCCAGACACGCTGGCGTCCGTTGAACTCGTATTCCCAACGGTTGTTGCCGTCAGAGAAACGTGACGGTGTCACGCTAATTTCAGCATCACGCCGATCATCTGCTTTCCAGAACACATATGCTGACGCACTGTTAGCGGATATATTATTTTTTAATGCCCGCAATGGGGTATCTTTGGCCAGTCTCTCAACCTGCCCGCCAACGCGCCAGTGATCATTAAAATCGTACCAAGTCGATAACCGAGCACCGGTTTTGTTACCAAAACCGTAATTCTGATTATTCACTTCAGCCTCAACCCAATGGTCACGGGATGTCCACTCGCCCCCTAGCCGTGTCGCACGATTAATGCCTTTTCCTTCTTCAAATTGCGCATTGTCGTAGCTGCCACCACCGAATACCCGCCAGTTTTCAGCTATCGGGGGGCTATACAGCAAGGTTTCAACGCCAAAATCCTTGTTACCACTGATTGGGCTGTTGGAAGAAATAGTTCGATTCCCGGTTACACGCAATTCATACATGTTATGCACTTTGCGCTGACGATCGAGCTCCTGAGAGGGAACATCTTCAGGAGAACGGGTAATCACATCATCAGTGAGTAACTCCATCTGATGCCATTCCTGCAAATCCATCGCAGTTTCAGCTTGTGCACGTTCCAGAATAAGACTGCGTGGCGCCAATGACTCTACTGCTTTCAATTCTTGTTCAGATTTACGTGGTAAATCTTTTGCCAAATAGATACCGGCCAGAGCAATACGTAAATTCTGGTTAGCAGGAGCAGTACTGGATAGCGTTTCCAGTTTTTTCTGCGCCGCAGGCAGATCATTGAGTGCTACCAGGGATTGAACCAGCAGAGTCTGCCCTTCCATCCAGTCATCATTCGGCTCTTTACCTGGCAGACCATAAACGCCAACCTGATACGGCGTTTGCTCGCTATAGTTTTTAGCGAATTGATGTGCTTTATCCAATTGTTCACTTTCATTCAACGAATAATAGAGATCATCTGCATCAAGTAAATCATCGCTATTACGGAATGTTTTGCCATCGGCGTAATACAAACTGGTCAAGATGGGCGCTGCTTTTTCTGGCATCCGGCGATCGATATAAGCAGATGCCGCCCAGCGACGTGCATAATCCGGCATCTTGTAGCCTTCGGCTTCCATGCCTTCATATTCTTTAATGAGTTGTTCGGTATTACGGCGAACCAATAACGCGCCTAATCTATCGATACGAGCACGTTGATAATCGGCCTGCGCTTCGGGATCTTTGCTCCAGCGGGCTAACAAATCCTGATAATCAGCCAACGCTTGATCAGCAATATAAAATCGCTCCGTCTCGCTGCGTGTTGGTAGTACCGCCATACGGACTTGTTCCGCTGCAGCATCTCGCTCAAGTTGCCGATATTGCTCTGCGGTCACTAATTTTGGATTCTCTTTGGCAAGCTGCAACGCAGGATCGGCAATACGGTTTCTTTGCAGAATCTCGAGGTGATTTTTTAATACTTCCTCAGATTCCGGTGCCAGTCGTACCGCCTCACTCGAGGCCTGTAAAGCATCGTAATTGCGGTTGGTTGCCCGATTAAGATAAGAGAGGGTCATATAGTTTTTTGCAGAAGGGTCACGCGCAGCCAGGTCTTTCGCTTGCTGTAAAGCTTCACCACCGCGCCCGGAATCCGCCTGAGTCATTATCATGCCAGTGATAAGATCTGGGTTGGTTGGGTCTTTCTTTAAACTGCTTTGCCACAATGCCAACGCCTGATCCCAACGTTTTTCATTGCGATATGCACGCGCTGCTGACGCTAAGCCCCGCGAAGAGAGATTCATTGAAGAGTGGTATCTTTCGTAAACGTCAATGACCTCTTGATCACGCCCTGCCCAACCGGCTATTTGTAGCCAGTCGTCTACCTGCCCACTATTGAGAGGGCCAGATTTGGATTCTTTTTGTAAGTAGTCAAGGACCGGCGCGGTATCTCCTGATCTGGCTTGGATGATTAACGAATCATACTGTGTATCTGCCAAAACTGGATTAACTGAAAGGCCGGAAATTAATAGCGCTAATAAAGTTATTCTGTGCCGGTGCAACGGGCGCAGTAGTGCTGTAAATGCGTTATACATTATATAACCCTTAAGCCAGCAACTTGTTTGATGATCAAGGAAAGCTACTTCACGAACATCCATTTTTCATTATGGAATTATGATGAAATGAAGTCCTTAGAATGTATTACAGCATGTTACATAGGATAGTTGAAAGAAAATACTGTTGTCGAATTATTATAGAATATTGTTATTCCAGCGATTAATAGAGGTGAAAATGTGTTATAGCGGTTAGTTTTAATGAAATTAAGATTAATCTTAGAAGAAAACTCTTTAAAAAGGCAAAATTTAGCGACGAAATATTTTCACTAAGGGAATCCTGCGATACAGTCGTCTGCAAAAGGGTAGCACGATTTGATTTTCGGGCTGTTTTAGCCTGTTTTTTTTACTACTTTTAATTTTAATATCTAAAATATTATTTATCTTATAACTAGAAAATAAGTCCGCTATTATTAGCAATAGTAGATTATCACTACCGTTATCATTAAGAATGAACTGATTGAAAATCAGGTCTTACTGCCAAAATGCCCGTAACCAAACTATTAAAACACTTCTACAATTTAACTCATTATTTTATATGAATAATTTTTATAACTATTTGAATGTTTGTCATATACGATTTTGACCTAAGAAAAATAGGCTCAGCTAAAATAGCTAGAGTCTATTTTGCAAGATGAATTTAATTCACATAAAGTGAGATGTTCAGCGCAGATTAGTCACAACGTTGTAAGCCGCGATCGAGTTTAGTTAAAAACTCATAACCATTATCAGTAATGAGAATCATATCCTCTAACATAATCGAACCGATCCCAATACCGTAATAGGGTGTTTCAAGGCTTAACACCATCCCAGGCTGGAACGTTTCAGTCGCTAATGTACTGATGAAAGGTGCTTCTTCTAATCCCAAAAATACACCATCACCGTGCCCTAGATGACCACGATTATAATGTGGCAAGCCCGATTTTTTAATGACGTCCATGGTGGAATCAAAAACATCTTTTAATTTAACCCCCGGTGCCACCCTTGAGAGCATATGTTCATGACCGATTCTAATGGTGTCATATATCTGCTTTGCTAGTGGGTCCGGCTCCCCCAGAACAAAAGTTCGCGCCAGATCGGCACCATAACCTGCAACATCCACACCGCAGTCAAACTTAATTAAGTCTCCCGGCTTAGCTGGGGTGTCATCCGCCAGCATTTTAGGCGAGAAGTTATCGCCAACCGAAATAAGATTGAAACGGGAGAAGTTCGTTTCCGGGAACGTCATTACTGCGGCTTTGTATGCCGCCGTCAATTGTGCCGCAGTACAACCGACGCGAATTTCTTTCGCTGCACGGGCAATACCAAACTCGGTTATCTCAGCACTTTTGCGCAGATGTTCAATCTCCCACGGGCTTTTGATCATCCTGATTTCATTAAATAACGGCGTTGAATCAACCAATTTCAGCCCTGGCGCTACTTTGTCCAGAACACCTTTTCCCCCGTTAGACATGGCATGTAATTCAATGGCAATGGTCTTACCCAGCACCCCGGCGTCCTCAAGCGCTGCTTTGACTAAACTAAAAACAGCTTCAACTGGCGGGCCAATCGGCCGCTCACGCTTGGTCTGATGATTAAGGGGATTGCGTGGAGAGTCGACATCGACCCACACCGGAAAGGTTTTTAGCACCATATTCGGCATATCAAAGTGGGCACTGGCTGCCTCAAACTCATTCATGATGATTTGCGAAGGAATTGCTGCATCACGGAACATAATCACCACCGCCGCACCAGTGTGGCGGAAGGTATACATAAAGAAGCTGGCGAACCCAGTGAGATAGTAGAAATTATCACAGACGGTGACCACCAGAGCATCAAGCCCTTCTCGCTCCATTACCGTACGGGCTTTGCGGCTTACCGCGTCTAAATGCGCAATCTTTTCTTTATTCACCAAACTTTCCTTCAAGGCTTATTTTATCTGTGATCTGAATAATATACCTAAAGTCATTGAAGTTGCAGGTGCAGAGCCAGGACAATTTATTACCGACTAATCAATCGTGTAATTCACCGACATCACTCCTTTTTTCTCCGAAATGGACTGAACAACAACCTTTCCCACATCGCGCAGCGAACTAACATGTGTTCCGCCACAGGCATACGCGGGCAATTCACCAAATCCGATTTCGCGAAAATCACCCTGGATCAACGTCTGTCGGGCTAAATCCTGATGAATAAACTGCTCTAAAGCTATCTGAACAGTATTAATATCAATTGGATGCGGATTTTCAGTTCGTTTAAATGAGACTCGGCCCTCACCCGGCCAGTGATGTGCCTTTATTGGCAACCAGCCATAACTTTCGCCAATATTGCCAATGATATGCCCAGCGGAATGCATGCGTGCATTCAGAAAACGCCGGTCACTGTCGATACACGCAGGTTGTATCCCTAATGCAACGGGCAGCGCCACATAATGAACTAATTGATGTTGCTGCTGCACCACATGTAATACCGGGCTGCCGCCAATCATACCGGTATCGCAAGGTTGCCCACCGCCTTGTGGATGGAAAATAGTAGCCTGCAATATTAAAGCAAATCGCTCACCATCAGGAGTACAACTCAGGACATTTACATCCGTAGCCAGCGTATCGTTATCAAAAAATAGACGAGTAGTCACAATCATTATCCTTTTATCATTTCCATTATGATTATATTAATGTCAGTCTATCGTGATAATCCGTCATAACCTCAAAGGACTGTTGCGCTGTGAGCATAAATACGCCTCTGACTCCGCTAAGCGAAATGGCTATTTTCGTTAAAGTGGTAGAAACCGGCAGTTTCTCGGCAGTTGCACGCCAGTTAGGCGTTTCACCTTCAGCAATCAGCCGTAGCGTCAGCCGACTCGAAAAAGCGCTGGCTACGCGCTTATTGCAACGAACTACGCGTAAATTGCGATTGAGCGAAAGTGGCGAAGAGGTTTTTAAACGCTGTCATGCGATGCTTAGTGCAGCCAATTCAGTGATGGAAGTCAGTGGCCAGTACAATCTGGAACCGGAAGGGCTTATTCGTATCAGTGTACCAAAAGCGGTTGGCCGTTTTGTCGTTCACCCGCATATCCCTGAATTCTTGCGCCGCCACAGTAAAATAGATGTACAACTGATCTTAGATGACCGCTACGTTGATTTAATTGATGAAAATATCGATTTGGCAATTCGTATTACTGACCAACCCCCTGCTGGAATGATTGGCCGGCAATTGATGACTATCGAACATTTGTTGTGCGCCACACCCGAATATCTCGCCGCCCATGAGGTTCCCCTGCATCCTCATGATTTAGCGCACCATAGCTGTATTTATCTCGGAGAGACGCCGGGAGACGCCCGCTGGAAATTCCGTCAAGGTAGCAAAGCGGTAACTGTCGCGGTACGGGGCCGCTACGCAGCTAACCATACCGGTGTCAGGCTAGATGCTGTCTTGCAGCATATAGGTATCGGCAGCCTACCTTATTTTACGGCCAGAACAGCATTGCAACAGGGACTGATAGTACCGGTATTACCAGAATGGCGCTTTATCAGTTCGTACAGCGGTGGCTTATGGTTACTCTACCCGCCAACCCGCTATTTACCCCCCAAGCTGCGCGTATTTATTGATTATATTGTCAGTTGTTTGCGTAAAGAACCCAACTTACCCCCCGCGGCGGTTAAATTACCCGCGATTTAATATGCTGTATTAAACCCAACTAAGTCGCAGGTTAGGTACCTACGGTGCAATTACCGTTTTTTCGCCAATAGTGTCGCAAAGCGCAGTTTTATCCGATTACCTTCGGCGTCGGTCTTATGTAATTGCCCAACATCTTCGTTGTACTTAATAATATCCCAATCTTTATAGTAATGGCTTAACTCACCCGACTTTAATGTAAAGGAGAACGGCACAGTACAAGGGAAGTCATCCGTAGACATGGCAGAGATAATCAAATTATAACCACCGGACAAGGTACACTCCTGCATATTATTAATAATAGAGGGAATTCTTTCCGGTTGTAGGAACATCAGGACCACAGTCGATAAAATAAAATCATAGCGGTTGTCCACACTGGCTTCATTAATATTGTAAGTGCTGGCGGTAATATTTTGCAGATTTTCCTGTACTATAATCTGCTGTAAATTATGGATACTATCGCTATTTTTGTCTACCGCCGTGACATCAAAATCCAATAAATTCAAATACAAAGAATTACGACCAGAACCACAACCTAAATCTAATGCTTTACCCGGTTTAACCATTTTCACGGCTTCAATGACTTCAGAGTGCGTCGGGGTTAAATTGTATTTTTTATGATAAAAATCTTCTGCCGTGCAATAGAAACTGAGTTGGCATTGCAGGTCATCTGAACATGCGGCAATACGGTGCCAGACTTGGGGTTCTATAAAGGGTGGCTGCTGCTCACAAGAGAAGCTATGCCTCGCCAAAGTATTCCCCGCTTCATCGAGGATCAGAAAATCCATCTCCCCGTTTAGAATGGTCAGTTTGGCCCAAGTACCTGCCTTGGTATTGTGTTTTTCCCGGAACATCGCCGGTACAGCGGTACTATTCCAGACAGGTAACTCTTTATAACACAGCAGTGCTGATGCATTTCCCATACTGATATTCCTCAGATAACTTAAAGATGTATTTAATATGCAACATATAATACAGCATTAACATTATCAAATGAAGCCGTCGGAACAAACAAATTCGGCACGAGATTTGGTTTATTTAAATCAATCAACAAATTGAAATAAAAGATAATATTACATCAAGGCATTGTGTGTTTAATCGTTTTTAAGTTTTCGATATGGTCGGCCAGTTTTTGAATATCGTCATCCGTCAGATGTGCTTTGGCCTTATTACCCCGGCCAACAATCTTGCCATCGCGGCGAGCAGTTAGACCATCAACAATTTCATCACGCGATAACGATATCAGTGGCGGTGCCTTATCCAAGCCTTTGCGATCAGCCGAACGCCCATGGCAACTTGAACAGGTTTGTTTATAAATATGCTCACCGTCAGTGGCCGCCTGAGCCGTGACACTGAGCAGCAGGACACCCACGCTTAACAACAGCACTGCTTTCATTATGCACCCGCCGCCCATTGTTGGAACAACGTAACCAGCGCCTGCTCATTACGCGCGCCCTGATGCAATTGCGTCACTTTACCACTGCGGTCAATCAGAAAAGAAGTCGGGGTGCCAATAACCTGGTAGCGTTCTTGTGTGATACCTAATTGATCACGAATAACCGGATAACTAATATTCCGCTGTGCCAACACCGGATTGATATCCACCTGTTCAGGATCGGTGTTAATCGCCACAACCACGATATCATCCCGATATTCCTGACTCAGTTTATCCAGTGCCGCCATTTCAGCCAGACAACCGCCACAGCTAGCTGACCAGAAATTGAGGTACACCTGCTTACCTTTCCATTGATCAAGTGCCACCGGCTTGCCTTTTAGGTCATAAGCTGCCAATTGCGGGGCCGCTTCACCCACCACCAACTCTTCTTGTTTGCACGCGCTAAGTAGCAATAACACACCACACATGCCGATAACTTTTAACCGATTACGCCACATGATGACGGCTCTCTTCATTAAGATATTTACCGTGCTGGAGCCGGATTATCCGATCAGCAACACACCCTAAATCTGGATTGTGGGTAACCATGACAATGGTTCTACCCTGACGATGAATATGGTTTAGCAGATCCAGCACCCGCTGTTCATTCTCTTCATCAAGGTTGCCGGTCGGTTCATCAGCAAAAATGATAGGGGGCTGATTAACAAGCGCACGTGCAATACACACTCGCTGTTGCTCACCACCAGAGAGTTGGCTAGGCAGATGCCCCATACGTGGTGTCATCCCGACCTGTTCTAAAACCTGCCGCGCGGCGTCTTCATCAACCACACTGTGATAATGCTGCGCTAACATAATGTTCTCTAACGCAGTCAGGTAAGGAATCAGGTGAAATTGTTGAAAAACCAGCCCTATCTTGTCAGCCCGAAACTGCCTGCGGCCTTCTTCGTCTAAGCCTGCGGCATCAATACCGTCAAGTAACACCTGCCCTTCGCTAACGGTATCCAGACAGGTCAGGATATTCATTAATGTTGTTTTACCTGAGCCGGACGCCCCCATAATCGCGACAAACTCACCACGATTAATGCGAATATTAATGTCTTCCAGCGCTGTAACTTGACCAAAACGCTTATATAAATGTCGGGTTTCAATGACGGCATCCGCGGTGTATTCAGGTTTCACCCGTGTTAATGGCGATGTCATTTGCTACTCTCCTTTCAGGACTTTAGCGGGTTCGATATGAATAGCCCGACGGGTGGGAACAATGGCCGCCACGGCGGCGACTAACAATGACAATATCAGGGTCAATGGCAGTACTGGTGCTCGCAAAGCGATTGCCGCACTGAACACCGTCTGGCCCAATACTTGCGCCAACACATACCCAAGCAAAGCACCACAGACTGCGGCAGCCAGCGATATAATCAGTGTTTCAGTCAGCATCTGACGAATAATATCGGCACCACTGGCACCCAATGCTTTTTGCAAGGCGAACTCTTTTGAACGCTCACCCACTATCGCCATTAAGGTGGTGTTAACGCACAGTGATGACAAAATGAGGATCACCACCGAGACCAGCCCCATCAGCCCTTTTATTTTATCAAGCACTTGTCCTTCAGAAGCCGAAACCTTACGGATTGGCCGAATTTCAAGATCGGGATATTGCTCACGCAGGCGGCTGGCAAATGTTTCAACCTGCCCCACATCATTACTGACACTAAGGAGCGCATTGCTGATATGCCCCGGTTGATTGAGCCATTTTTGTGCCAGTTCAAGATTGACGATTAACATGTTATCCGTGGCGTCACCCGCTTCAACAATACCTTTGACCTGAAGACGCTGGCGAGTCGCTCCATTCACCAATGTAATGGTATCGCCTACTTTGACGTGCAAGCGTTCGGCAAGTTTGACACCAATCATGGCATTGCGATCATCAAAACTGACGCCGATCCAGTTGCCGGTGACTTGCCAGTAGGGAACGAGCTGTTGTAGGGATTCAAACCATACCCCCATCAGCACCACTTTTTCCAATTCGGTGCGGGCCATACCATAAATATAGGGGCTGGAAGCATTGATAAGCCCTTTGGGTGCCGCATCTATAATTGGCTGAAATCGCTGTTGTTCAAAAGAGTTACCATGCCCTGGGCCGATATAGAAATTGGCACCAAAGGTTCGTAACTCCTGACTCATTTTGGCATTAATATCGAAATAAACTGCTGACATTGCGGTGACAATCGCTGCACCAACAGTGAGTGCGGCAAATACCACACTGACCCGTTGCATCCGCAGGCGCAGTGCACGTAATACTAATCGCCAGAACATACTATTACTGCCTTTATGCTGAATTGCCCGATGATTAACGGCCATAAAGCACCTCCACCGGATAGAGACTGGCAATACGCCGGGCAGGGAACCAGGTACCTATGACGGCAATCAACACGGATATCACCAGCACACAGGGCACCACCATCCAGGCAAAACTGAGTGGAGCGCCAAACAACATCAGGCCAATGGTTTTTGCCAAGCCCCAGCCAGCCAAACAGCCTGCCAGACCACCAATCAAGCCACTGATTGCTGCTTCAAGATAAAACAGCATCAAAATTTGCCACTGACGCGCCCCCAATGCTTTCATCAAACCAATCTCTTTCGCGCGTTCCATAATCGTGCTGGTCATCAGCGATGCAATCCCCATTGCCGCAGCAATCAACGCCGCCAGCGTAACCACCGCCAACAGCAGTTGTATCTTTTCAATCACCACCCCTTCAGATGCAGCAACTTGCCAAATTGGCCGCACTACGGAGCCAGAAATAGCCTCTTCCAATTGGTGTGCAATTGAAGAAACATAAGCAGTGCAATACCACAGGTCATATTCTTCGGCATTAAGGGCTTCAAGGTTTTCGCGCGCTTTACGCGACAACTCATTTTCTGGCACAGTCAATGCTGAAACCCGCACTGCCTGGATTTTTCCTGGCAAGCCGAGGAGTGATTGCACTGCGCTTAGGGGTAATACCAGGCGGCTCTCTTCTTCACCACCACTACTCAGCACCCCACTTATCTTCACCGTTAGTGGGCCAGAGGCACCGTTGAGGTGCAACTCATCACCGACTTTCCAACCAGTTTGCTGTGCCAGTTGTTTACCTAACAATGCCTCAGCCGTTGTCGCATCGGCTTTAACTGGCTCCTGCGGCCAGTTACCACTAACCTGCCAATACGGGCTGATAATTTGCTGACCAGTGTGATAGTCCTCTTCATCGGGTACATCAACCGGCTGATTAAAATAGGTCCCCAGCAGCGGAATAATTTGCCCCTTAACATCAGTTTCGCCGCTCAGTAATGGCGCAAAACCGACAATATTGTTACGCCAAAAAATATCTTTGATATTGGGTAACTCAGCTTGATCGAGGAAATCCTGCCCGGTAAGTGGGTTACTCTGCTCGCCGAATAATGACGGCAGTGCCACCTGCCCAGCAGGTTCAATCAAAATATTGGCACCATAAGACTTCAACTCACGTGACATTTTATCGCCAATATCTATCGATACCGCCAACAATGACGAGATGAGTCCGGCAGCAAGGAAGACCGTAAATACCGCCAGGGATTTACGCCGGACATTCCTGAACCAAGACTGCTTGAGCATGCGCCATAACATAATTATGGATTCTCCTGCGTGTCACTGTCTTCACTACTGGCAACCGGCGTCACAAACTGCTCCGGGTGTTCACGGAAACGGTTGTAATTCGCCTCAGATGAGAAGAAATAGGTATTCTCGCCATAACTGTACTTATATTCGGCCTTTTGATTGGTGAGGCGAGTTTTATCAACCGGATCAATTACATCAAGCGTTACTACCGTGGTGAAGTAATTGACACCCGCCTCCAAAGAGGCTTTGGGAATGACTAACTCTTTATCGTCACTTTTCCACCCCTCCAACGGTATCGGGTTACAGCCCCCTGCTTTACCGATCGACGGAATGAAAATATGCACGGCGCAGGCAACGCAAATGACCTGATTGCCTTCCATGACATACCCTTGATCACCACACAACAAGCAGGCATCGAAAACCACACTCAGGCGCAGACGATCGGGATAACGGTTAATAATAAAGAAACGTACTGCTTTACCATCATCGGCGACCCAGACAAAACGATGCAACTTACCATCACGTACCTGCTCTACTGGAATACGGACTAAACCATCAGCCGAGAGTGTCACGGGTAAAGCCTCGGACAACTGGGGCGGTTGAGAAGCGACTTTATCCCAGTAGAGTTGAGCACCTGCGGCTATTACCCATGCCAGCAAGGAAAAAACAAAGATTCGGCGTACATTACGGTAATCAGCTAATGCTTTACGGTGAGCAATCGGGTCTGAATTTTCACCGACGATCCGGCGGGAATTCCGTAACGGTATCAAGTAACACAGCGTCGTAAATGCCAGAAGCAGCGCACAAATGTAACTCAACCAGGCATGCCCATTGGTAACTAAAGCGACATAACTGAGTAGTGATTTGGTCAGTGGCACAACCTGTAACTTCATTAATAACAGAATGCCGTCGCCACTGAGTGGCAAAATCAGTAATACCGTTATCAGTATCAATAGTGGCCAACGACAACGAGGCAATTGCCTGACCATCATCAGCAATAATACGGCACTGAAAATCACCCAGCCAAATGCCACGACAATAGCCGCCAAATTAAGCAGTAAATCGGTGTTGATGACATGGGTATTGGTAAAGGCACCGAGATTCGGGTTATTACCCCAATTGAATGCCGCGCCCAATACCAACAGGGCTTGCCAGACATAACCTAACGATCGGCGGAGCGTAAATTGACTTAACAAGAATAACAGCAGTGCGAGAAGTTGCCCCCCCGCCAGAACTAACTGCAATTGCTGCGATTTTGGGTAATGGGTACCGGCCCAAATACCCAAGATAGCCATGAGTATCGTTATCCATACCACCCGGTTCAATGCAGGAGCTGGCCTGAATGCCCAACTTAACCCCAATAACAACGCTACCGGTAAAAAGGCTTGTAGCACGGAAACAAAAAAATAACTCATTAGCACACACCTTGGGCAAGATAATCACAACACCTGCCAGTTATCACTGATCAGCTTTTACATCGCGCGGATAAAAACGCGCTGACCATCCAGCATTAAGAAAAAGCCGCGATAACTGTTTTAGTCATCGCGGCCATTGTTATCAATTCAAACCGGTATATTTAAAGTCATAGCTCACATCAAACGGTTTCCACCAGCGGCCAACACCCGTTTCGCTATCAGTATGGCGATGTAATCCGGCTTTAGATGGCTCACTGATATGGTAAGTAACTTTATAGTTACCTACACCCATCATTTTAATATTGGCACCGTAGTGTGGACCGTCACTGGCAACCATCGGCATGAATGTGCCTTCTTGTTTGGTACCAGTATCCGTATTCACCAAGGTATAAGCGATAGTCAGGTACGGCATCCACTCACCGGCACCAAATCCATTCTTATTGCCTTCGGTGGCATGGATATCTGCCTCCAGATGAATGTCAGCTTTCGCGGCAGGCAAACCCATGCCACGCGGTTCCATATCGATTGGCTGCAAGTAAACTGCAGCAATTTCCATATCGTTGATCTTGATAGGCTCGCCAGCCGGATACTCTTTAAAGGCGAAAGCAGCAGGCGCTGCAAAAATGCTGGCGATAATGCTGCTGGCAATAATCGTTTTCTTCATGGTCATGTAGCACACCCTCTGGTATCAAATGATAATTACATTGTCGTTATTCACACCGGCATCATGCCGGACCATTACGCTGAGACAGTACGACCACGCCGTTGCATTACCCAAAGAGCAACCAGCGCAGCAATCAGTAATATCCCTTGAGGAATCAATGTTTCCAGATATGGATAGATCCCCAACCAACTGATTTCAGGTACGCCCGGTAGCAATGTCGGCTCAAACAATTTACCTTCAATTAGTTCAAGAACACTCTTACCGGCAAATACAAACGCCATTAGGTACATAAAGCCACCGGTAAACATAAAGAAGGGTTTGAGTGGCAATTTGACTACGGTAAAGCGCATGACCAGATAAGCTGCCAGCAAGAATACACAGCCAACGCCAAAACCTGCCAGAATCGACAAGTGGCCGCTAGTGGTACTGGCATCGCCCATCAGGGCCAGATAGAACAGTACAGTTTCAGCACCTTCGCGATACACCGCCAGGAAGCTTGTCAGCCATAACCCGACCATCGATCCACTACTGAGTGATTTAGAAAATTTCCCTTCGAGATAAGCTTTCCATTGCCGTGCTTCAGTCTTCGACAATAACCAGTAACTCATTGAGAACAGCATCACCACGGCAATCATCATGGTGAAACCTTCTAATAACTCACGACTTTGCCCTGAATTAGCAAATAACCACTGGAAGACGAAAGCGGTTAGCACGCTGGCGATTAAGGCCACTACAACGGATTGACGAATGAGCGGTAATTTATCCTGATGGTTGTTTTTCACCAGATAAGCCACTATCGCGGCAACAATCAGTAAAGCTTCCAGCCCTTCACGCACAATAATCAGCAGGCTGTAGATGAACAGACTCCAGTTGGTTTCATCCCCCCCACCGAGCATCTCTACAGCACTGGCCAAATCCTTTTGCAACGCGACGGCTTCGGCTTGTAACTGTTCGACTGGCTGACCGGCTTTCATCAGGCTGACTAAACGAGTGAAATGCCCCTCTAACGTCGATTTAAATGCAGCATCACGTGAACCAACTTTATTCTCCATGCCACTGGCTTCGAACAAATCAAAGTAGGTATCCTGCACAGCCATCATTGCCGGTGTAGTCTGCCCCTTTTGGTACTGACTAATAGCATCGCTGATGGCCTGATTTATCTTACTGGAAACAGCCGCCCAATCGGCATTAGCTTGTCCGTCAGAACTAGCAGCCGATGCCGAAGATTGCCCAACGTTGGCTTGATCTGCGGTGACGGGTTGCTGTTCACGCGTTGTGGGTAAGCCTGGAAGGGTGTCTTCGATAGTTTGTAGTAAACCGGTGACACGATAGGCAACTTCCGTTATTTGGTCTGGCTTGCGAGTGAGATCGATTAATGCGGCAAATTGTTGGTTAATTGCCGCTGCTGCTTGTGCGGAACGATTGCCCCGCACTGACATTTCCATTTCAGAGTTTTTAAAACCCTGATAATGAGCCTGTTGCACGCTTTCGCTGGCCGCGGCGAACTTCCCTTCTTGATATTCGCTTATGGCTTGTGCCAGTAAGTCATCAATGATCTTGAAACTCTGCTGCCAGTACAGTGCAATTTCACTGTTTTCATAAGCTGCATGTTGCTGTTCTGCATTAAGTTTATGCCCATCGGTCAGTATAGGCAGTACCGCAGTGAGTTCACTTTTAAGCCAATTAATTTTATTATCAACTTCCGCTTGCGGCTTGCCCTCCCCAATCATGCGCCGGATTTCACCAAAAGCGGCTTCCATCTGATAACTCTTCTGGGCAGAGATATTGATACGAATCGGGCCTTCGAGGTTTTCGAAAACTTCAAAGTACGCCATCTGCACCGTAGTACGGGCTTCATCATTGTTCTGTTGTTGGTACAACTGAGACGTTTTATCGAGACGGGATTGGATATCATTAACCAACTGCGGGTAATCCGTCGCAGCCCAGGCTAATGAGGCTGATAGCCACCAACAGCAGCAAAGCAGAAAGAGTTTGTGCCAAGTTCGCATAATATGAGTAACGCACATGAAGTTGATAATGAGATTTATTAACATTAACACTAAACAAAGGAAATGTGTCTTGATCCGCATCAAAAAATATTTAGTTTCTTGAATTTTTGTTTAAAAATGCGGCGCACTACGCAATTTCTTCTTAGGAAAGTGCAAAAATAATTCAAATAGAAGGTTTTTTATTCGCTGGTTCTGAGGGGGACAAGAGTAGAAAACAACCTGGCCTGCTGCGGAAATACCACAGGCGTGCATAACCTAATTCCGCAGACAGGCATTTATTTAAGTGAAATTTAATCTGAGTAAAATATTAAATAACTAATTTAATTCATGTGGTCGCCAGTAATCTATTAGAAGAAATATTTAAATCTGGCACGTACACCGTAGCGGTCATCGTTTTCAGCATTAACCACTTTATTGTCAGGTGACACTTCCAATTTAGACCAGTAAGCACCAAGATATAAATTAAAGTTATTCATATCCATGATATTGGCAATTTTATAGGAGGTGTGGATCGTGTGAACATCATATTTATCAGGCGAGGTTAATATCCCCGAGGTAACTATCCCTGCATTTGCACTGTTGAAATATTCGATATCATTGTGTGCGTAAATATAACCAATTTCAAAGTTTCGCCATAAGATATTAGCCCCGGCACTGAAGTTCTTCTCATTGGTTGCATCCATATAAGCTGAGCTCAGATTAGCGACAATACCATTGTCAGGATCTTTATCCTGATTATTCCAAGTGAATGTTGCCCCATAGCCATTACGTTTCGATTGGTCCTGAAACTGGCCCTGATCATCACGATAACCATAGGCATTACTGATAACGTTACTTTCCATTGCTATAGCCGCAGAAAGGCTATCTTGTTTCCACGAAATCACCGGACGAACATACGCCACATTTTTTTCATTTTCCAGCGTATTACCATGATAAGTATTATTGGCAAATAACGTGGTTCCGTCTTTTAGAATGGTGTTAACTTCAAAATACCAGTTACCCAGAGTTTTACTGACCAGGAAGTTACCCCCATTGTTGCTGCGCCCACGGCCTTCTTTCATCATATAGATGTAACCATAGCCATCACTGTAAAGATCATTCGCAGTATTACCTGAGTGTTGGACAAACGTATCCTGATTCAGTGGGAACATATCATAGGCTTCAAAGCGACCGACTTTCACCTTCCAATCTTTCTCATGACCAAAGAAGAAGGCTGCATCATCGAGGTTCATATGACCACCAATATCAGCCAGTGGCTGTACAGTGAAACCTGCGAAATTGCCATTATTCATACGCCGATAACCATCCAGACCGATCAGTATTCTGCCATTAATATCCCATTGCTCTCTACTCCCCGCTTTCCAGTCTTTATTTGCACTGGTGCGTAGAGAAGTGAGCTGCCCACTTTTACTGGCAGCATCCATATTAATCTCAACATCACCGTATAATTTCAGATTCCCTTGTGGGGTCTCCCAGGACACTTCAGCGAATACAGGCAATGATAAAAGACTGGTAAGTCCAACCAGTATAAACTTATTCATAATAACCATCTCTATTTAGGATAATGTGAAGTAAAGTATTAGGCTCTCAAAATAAAGGCGATACTCAGCTCACCCATTTTTAAAGAGTTAATGATTTATTTATTTTTATACCCAGAAGTATCTTTTTGGCAAATAACCAGCCATGGTTAAATATTCATATTTGACCTCAGTGCAATAGTTAATTTAAATATTTCTTTGACTTACACAATGAATTTCATTTACCCAAGGCGATTTATCCTCGCTGATATAATAATACTAATTCATTGGTTAATTCACGGGCTAATAACGATGTCATTAAATGATCTTGAGCATGGACCATAATCAGTGTCATCGGTGTTTTGGCTTCCCCGGCATCTTGTTCGATAAGCTTGGTTTGCATCCGATGTGCGGCCTTGGTAAAGCCATCCGATTCTGATAACAGTGCATGCGCTTGAACAAAATCACCTTCACGGGCGGCTCGCAATGCCTCAAAACAAAGACTTCTGGCCTGACCGGCATTGACGATAATCTCCATTACGGCCTCTTCCAAATCAATCATTTCGCTCTACCTCATCAAAACCTTGATTATTTGCCGTTGCCGCAAACCATTCGCCACTTTTTTTCACGATACGTTGCTGCGTTTTCAAATCTAACTGAACAAAGCCATAACGATTCTTATAGGCATTACACCATGACCAGTTATCAATAAACGTCCACATATGATAACCAAGGCAATGGCTCCCTTGCGCCAAAGCACGGTGAACCCATTTTAAATGCTCGGAAACAAACTCAATACGATAACTATCATCTATCTGACCGTTGCGGCTGAATCGCTGTTCATTTTCGACACCCATACCATTTTCTGAAATAAAACAGCGCGGATTGCCGTAGTTTTTTCGTAAGTTGGTTAGGATATCGTAAATACCGGGTTCATAAATTTCCCAACCCCGGTGCGGGTTCATTTTGCAGCCTGGCATCTGATAATAATCGAACAGCCATTCTGGCATGAAGGGGGCTTCTGGATTAACCCGGCTATCGCGGCATTTAATTCTACGTGGCTGATAATAATTGATACCGAGTAAATCTACTTTACCCTCAACAATTAATTCACTGTCTCCAGGTTGGCAGGCAGGCAGCTGATCATAATCTTTCAGTAATGCCGTCAGCTCAGCCGGATACTCGCCGCGTAATACTGGATCGAGGAAACTGCGATTAAAAAGTAAGTCGGCGATATTAGCCGCTTTTACATCCGCAGGATTTTCAGAACGCGGATACGACGGCGTGAGATTTAAAATAATGCCAATCTCACCACCTAACTCACGTTGGCGATATTTTTTCACCGCCAAAGCATGAGCCAGCACGGTGTGATAAGCCACCGTGGCCGCCCGTTTGAAATCCACTACATTCGGATAATGGAAATCGTAGAGATAGCCACCTTCGACTGGCACGATTGGTTCGTTGAAGGTAAACCAATGTTGTACCCGGTCACCAAATAAACGAAAACAGGTATCGGCATATTCAGCATAGGCGTCCACTACATAGCGGCTTTCCCACCCCCCCAACTCCTGCATGACTGTTGGCATATCAAAATGAAACAGATTGATAAATGGGGTTATCCCCTGTGCCAGCAGTTCGTCAATGACACCATTGTAAAAATCCACTGCCTGCGGATTCACTTCACCTCGTCCGTTGGGGATCAGTCGCGCCCATGAGATGGAGGTACGGAAACTGTTGTGATTTAACTGTTTCAATAAAGCAATATCTTGCTGCCAATGTTGATAAAACGTTGATGTCTGTTGCGGCCCAATCTGCTGATGAAAACGCCCCGGTTGCTTGTCAAACCAAGTGTCCCAGACAGTGGCACTTTTACCACCACTCAAGCTTTCACCTTCGGTTTGCGGGGCTGAACTGGCACTGCCCCACCAAAAATCATGTGGAAATTGATACTTCATCATACTCTCCATAAAGATTAATCTAATCACGACTTAGCGGGTTTCGGCTGACTCAGCAAAACTCAGTTGTTGCTCTTTTTCCTGGTCGGCTTTCAGCAGGCTGCGCTCATAAGCTTTGAGGAATGGGTAGTACATCACCGCCGAGAACACCATACATAACAGACACATAACTACTGGACTAAACGCCCAATTGGCAGCCCAGGAAGCACCAATTGGCGCAGGCGTCGTCCACGGGGTTAATGACACAACTTGCGCTATCCACCCCAATTTGGTCGCGATATAGGCCAATGTAGCGTTGATCATCGGAACGAAGATAAAAGGCAGGAAGAACACCGGGTTCATGATGATGGGGGCACCAAACAGAATCGGTTCATTAATATTAAAGAAGCTTGGGACTATCCCCATTTTGCCAATAGTACGCAGATGAATGGCTTTGCTGCGTAATAGCAGGAAGGCCAGCGGTAAAGTCGAACCCACACCACCGATCAATAGGTAGTGATCCCAGAAACCTTGCAAATAGATATGAGGTAACGGCGCTCCGGCAGCTAAAGCCGCTTGATTTAGCGCCAAATTGGTCATCCAGAACGGGTTCATGATACCGGTCACAATCAATGCGCCATGGATACCGGCAAACCACAAAATTTGGCATAACAGAACCGACAACAAAATGGCAGGTAGCGAATCTGAGGCAGAAACTAAAGGTGCCAACAGGTGCATAATCGCTTCTGGAATAATCATTCCTGTGGAGGATTCGATAAATAAATTCAGTGGATGCAATGTCGCAACCACTGCCACTACGGGGATCAGAATTTCAAAAGATCGTGCAACCCCGGTCGGCACTTCTTTCGGCAGGCGGATAGTAATATTGTGGCGTTTGAGGAATGCATACAACTCCGTGGAATACACCGCGGTCACGATGGCGGTGAAAATCCCTTGTCCTGAGAAATATTGGGTTGAAATGTGCCCATCAGCATAAGGTGCTGCTACCAGCAAAAAGGACATCAATGCCAGCAGACCGGTCATGATTGGGTCCAACTTATATTGCCGCCCAAGGCTGGCACCAATCCCCACCGAGATAAAGAAGGTCATCACCCCCATGCTGAGATTGAAAGGCAGCATCAATTGCTCGCGATAGGTACTTGAGAAGTTTAACCAACCACGGGCAAAACCCCATGTGGTGTCCGCAGAAAACGGCGGAAAAATGAACACCAGCATAAATGAACCAATAATCATAAACGGCAGTGCCGAGGTAAACCCGTCACGAATGGCGATTATGTACTTTTGTTGCCCCAGCCGCCCAGCCAGTGGCGTAATGGTTTGCTCTATCATTCCAACCATTGCTTGGTAAAGAGAACTCATGGCAGATACCTTTTATTTCACTGCATTAATAAGAGATAAGGCGAAGTCGAGCACCTTATCACCGCGTTGCATACCGTAATCCATCATGTCGATAGTCATCACCGGGATCCCTAAAGGCTCAGCGATTGCCGCCAAATCACGTTGCATATATTTCACCTGTGGTCCCAATAGCACAACCTGATAGCGGCTGAACTGTTCATTGAATTCACTGGCACCGAAAGCATCAATCTGAACCTCAAGTCCGCGCGTTGCTGCCTCAGCCAACATTTTTTTCACTAACATGCTGGTAGACATCCCGGCGGAGCAGCACAACATTATCTTTTTCATTACGTATCGCCTCAGAGTAATTTTGTCATATTGAGCCTCATTGGAAACAAAATGGAAACCGGTTTCCATGCAAACAGAATAGATATGAGAGCGCGCTCAAATATTTAACCACTGAAAGATATGCAGTTGTGAAAGACGTCACAAAAAGCTAAGCACTGGGAGCTGTTTTATTGGATACTCCTTGGTAACAACGGTTTCCGTTATGATGAT
Source organism: Yersinia sp. 2553 StPb PI (assembly GCF_052217105.1). NCBI lineage: Bacteria > Pseudomonadati > Pseudomonadota > Gammaproteobacteria > Enterobacterales > Yersiniaceae > Yersinia > Yersinia sp. 2553 StPb PI. The sequence continues at coordinate 1,694,374 of NZ_JAZGPX010000002.1, forward strand.
CGCGGTATAGAATAGATGCAGTAAGACTGGAACCAAGGAAATAGGGAACTGACCAGGCCCTCTGGCCATTGATCAGATAAAGTGGAGTGAAGTTATGTCGACTATTAATGATGTATCGCGGTTAGCCAACGTATCTAAAGCTACAGTGTCCCGGGTGTTAAGCGGTACACGCGGCGTCAAGGAAGAGAGCCGTCTGGCGGTGATGAAGGCCGTTGAGACTCTGAATTATAAACCGAATGTCATCGCCCAGTTTCTGACTGCACAGTCAACCGGGTGTGTCGGTGTGATTTGCGCTACTGAACACATTCAGCAAACAACCAGTTATCTGTTTGCCTTGGAAAAACAGTTTAGCCAGCATCAAAAGCATTTATTACTGCGTTTTGCCGACAATAGCATCGGGGTAGCAAATGCTGTCGCTGAGCTCGCCAATGGTTTGTGTGATGCCATTATCATCATCGGCGCACGCTTTGCGCTGCCATCTCATGATGAAAATATCATCATGATTGATTGTCTTGAGTCCTCTACCCCTAACAGTATTTTATTCGACCACTCATTCGCAGCAGAAACTGCCTGTCACTATTTGGTCAGTCAGGGCCGCCGACATATTGCGCTGTTAAATCATGCCTCTGGCACGGTGGCGGAACAGACGCTACTGGGTTATCAACGGGCGTTGGAGAATTACCTGATTCCCTATAACCGCAGTTTAGTGATGGGTAACGTTCACTCCTCTTCAGAGGCGTTGCAGACACTATTGAATAACGGTGCACAATTTAATGCGCTGTTGGTAATGGATGAAATCGAAGCGCAAAAGGCCATCTCGCTATTGCATGTCTTCAAGCATACCGTTCCTGATAAAGTGATGGTTTTCAGCCTGGATGGTTCAGTGCAATTACCCGGTATCCCAGCAGTGCCAGCAATCGAGTATTCATTAGAAACATTGGCGAGAAAGGTGGTCGACTTAATTGATGCCCGCGCGGGTAAACATGTAAATCCGCAGGTTTTCCGGGGTAATTTGGTTGTTCCACATGGATTAATTGAGTAACGCTAGCCCTTTAGGTGGTAGATAATGCATAGCATTCAGACCGAATATGAAACTATCCGCGCATCTCTCAGTAATAGCGCGCAGGTCATCACCCTGCTGCATATTGGTCGTGATGCAAGCACGGTAATTATTGACCCGACTGGTGCTCAATGGCCACTTACCGTGGGTGATACCCATACAGCTCAGCGCTATTTCCGCCACAATCCGCCAACGGCTGATGAGATGGAAACCGCCATTATGGTGGTTGAAGATGAAGTTATCCGTATTAGCCCTGCGCTGAATAAAACCTCGCAATTAGTCACCACCGATAGCGAGATAGCCGAGATAGCTCTGCTCGCGGGTTTGCCTTTACAGAGCGAAATGCACTTATCACTTGAGGCGGTAGAGCGGGTGTTTGACAGGCTGGCGGCGGTAATGATGGGTAGACCCGCAGCCTCTGAAGGGATACCGGCAGATAATGTGTTTGCCGCACGCCTGCTGATCCTGCGTGAGTTTATGCATCACTTGCAGTTCGCGGCGATTACGATATTGAAGTTGTAAAACGAGCATCAGTCATCAGCGCCGCCACAAGGCGCACTGTCGATGAGATTATAGCTGATGGGATTTAAAGCGGGTTGAACACTGACAGTGGCTGTTTTCGCAGCACACTGCCAGGTTCTTTTTAGCGTTTTCTTCTATCAATACAGCATGTTATTTGCGGGCTTTAGGATCCAGATTATCCGCAGGCAATTCACCCGGTAAGTAATCAGGCAAGCGGCCTGCTGGGAAGATAGCCAGCAGTGATAGCAACGCCATAATCAGTAAGCCAAATTTCAGCGCTCGTAAACGCGCCTCTTCATTGACTCGCACCGCTTCGGCAACTTGTTCCGGTGTCGCCGTCGTCTGAGCTAACACACCTTGTAGGCGGTCATTGCTGACGAAGTTGATGCTGTCCATATTGATCTGAGCCTGAATTTCTGGCGTCAGAATTGGCGTTTCAGCCACACCACGCAGCACGTTAGCACTGAGCAAACCGACCAACAAAGCACCGGCAACCGCAGTACCGATAGCATTTGCCAGGTTGTTAGTCGTACCACGCAACGAACCAACATCGCCTGCCAACTCTTTCGGTGATGCACTGACTAATACGTTAAACAGTAAGGTCACCAATGCGCCCTGTGCCAGACCGAATACCACCAGACCGAACAGTACCGCGAACTCACTCCAGTTATTGCGCACCACGAATGCCAACCACAACAGGGCTATGGTACAGGTGATAAAACCATAACGGCCAATTTTGCGTGGTGTCAATTTCTTGTAGAAACGAACTATCAGCATCGCGGAGAAGAACACTGACAAGTTAAATGGCATCATGGCAATCGCTGTGGCCATCGGGGTACTGCCCTGCACTATCTGGATATACAACGGCACTGAGAAGTTCAACATCGCTTCCAGTGCGACCACAGCAAACATAGCGAATACTGCCGCTTTTTCCGTAGATGAGGTAATCACTTCCAGTGCCAGTAACGGTGTTTTACCTTGTTCCTGACGGCGACGGGTCCAAACCACAAACGCCTGACCCAGCACAATACCCAATACAATCATGAAGGGCGCGGGTGAGAAGCCTAACAAATCAAAGGGCGCACCATCACGCACCAGACCGAAGCCCCAGCGGTTCAGGTTATTAAAACCAAACGACAGCAGAATAATCGCCGATGCCGCCAGTACCACCCCAAACACATCGATGCCCACTTCAGGACGACCGTTATCAGATTTCAATCGGAAACTCAGCACAAAGATCACGGCCGATAACACAATCAAAATACCGAACGCTGGACGCCAGCCGATATAGGTACCCAGGACACCACCAATCAGAAACGCCGCGACACCCGCACCGGCTCGAGCTGAGCCTAAAGCACCGAGCGCCGTCGCCTGTTGTGTACCACGGTAGTTTTCAGCAATCAAAGCGACCAGAGCTGGCACCAAAGCCGCCCCCGCCAAGCCACTTAATGCTTGCGCACTGATCATTACAGTAACATTCGGGCTGAATGTCATCATGACCTGCGCGATACCAAACAGCAGTACTGTGCTGCGAAATACCACCAGCGGCCCAAAACGTTGGTTGAGTTTGGCGCCCAACATCACGAAGCCCGCAACAGATAATGAGTACATAACAATCGCGGTGGCGATCGTGGTGGGTGGCACATTAAAACTTTTTACCATCCCACCCAATGCGACCGGTAGGGAAGCAACGTTGAATGACATCAGAATCTGGGCTAATGCGATGGTTATCATCGGCACCCAGGATTCTTTAACTTCCGCGCCAGCGCGGTGAGTTGATTGATTCGCCATAAATTCTCTGTCCTTTTGACATGTATTCTTGTTTTCGAGCCCTTTGGCTTGCGAGATAATTTCGTCTACCAAGTACTCTCGTTCTTAAATCAACCTTGCACACGAAACAATATGACTGTCAGCGCAATGCTCAGATCGTGTAACTCAACTCTTTTCGGTGTAAGGCTCAGAAACAAACATGTCCATCCCAAGACTACGTGATAAGAACCGGGCAGCCAGTTGCCCTTTAACGCTGTTACCCGCACTGTCGAGTAGCGGTGCAAACGTCCCTAACCCCCCCTTTCCAGGTGACACCGTCACAATTCCACCACCAATACCGCTTTTGCCCGGCAGACCAATGTCATAAAGCCAGTCACCAGACGTTTCGTACAACCCTGCTGTTACCATTACCGCTAATGCGTAATGGCATACATCGTTGTCCACCACCCGCTCGCGAGTCAGTGGGTTAACCCCACCATCAGCCAGTGTCGCGCCCATCACCGCAAGATCTTTGGCGCTGACATTCAGCGAACATTGGCGGGTATATAAGTCGGTAGCAATAAGAGGATCGCACCCCAGACGGCCATAACCATGCAGCACATTAGCGATACCACGGTTGCGGAAGTTGGTTTCACAAGCAGATTGATACACTTCTTCGTTTAGTGTCAGCTTGCGTCCGGCAAAACGGCACAATCCGTCATAGATAAATTTCCACTGCTCATCACTGGTTGATCCAGGTACCAGACTGGTGGTGGCAATCGCACCGGAGTTCACCATCGGGTTAGTGCGGCCATCTGGCGTGCGTTCAATCGCAGTAACGGAGTTAAATGCCATACCGGTGCTGTTCACGCCCAGTTTTTCACGTGCAACTTTGGCTCCGATAGCCTGACAAACCAGCGCAAACACAAAGGGTTTGGAGACACTCATGATGGTAAACTCAACATCTACATCACCGGCAGAATGCACTTTACCGTTGGTGCCAACCATGCAGACGCCAAACAGATTCGGCGAAACGCGTTCCAATGCAGGATAAACGCTAGAAACTACACCTTCGGTATCTGCACCAAAACGTTTATGAGCTTCTTGCACCAATTTAACCACAGTGTCTGGGTCAGGTAGATGCCCGGTGGATACGTAGTCGATAATTCCATTTTTGCTATCATCTGTAGGCATATTCGCTACCTCCCGTTTACCTTTTGTTTATTTTTCTGTCTTTTTTTTGCCTCTACCACTTATTTTAGGCGACAGTAATACTTTCACATTTTAATTTATATAAAATGGTAATAATGAATCCTGGCTTCTTTCACCTTTGGTTTTATCAATTAATCATGAAATTCTTAAGCTAAGATAGCTTAGGTTTAGAAAGCTGTATATCAGTTGTTTTCAATAAGATTGATTATTTTTGGTCAGACGAGAGAACAACGATACTATTGCAGTATCATGACATTAGCGATATGTGATAGGCGTAACGACGTAGGAATGATTTAATTAGCGGTAGTAGATTAGTAGGTAAGCTGACATTAAATTAGCATAATAGTGAGTGATTACTGGCAAAGTGTTGGGGAATAATCGCCACAGGGAAAGTGAATGTAATAAGAATCCGCCTGGCCTGTGGACTCTTATTATTAGTTTATTCCTATCGACTGCTGTTCTTTATACCAAGACCCATGCCAACCATACCAAAGCAAATCCGGTTAGCCCCATCAGCGTCGTCAATACTGTCCAGGTTTTTAATCCATCAGCGACGGAAAGCCCCAGATAACGTGTTACCACCCAAAATCCAGCATCATTAACATGGGATAACCCCAAGCCACCAAAACACGCCGAAAGGGTCACCAATACTAACTGCATGCTATCAAGCCCGGTAACCGCTTGGGTCAGCAAACCACTGGTAGTCAGGATTGCCACGGTAGCCGAGCCTTGAGAAGCACGTAATGCCAGCGAGAGCAGAAAAGCCGCGGGAATTAAAGGCAAGTGGATAGCTTCCAGTGAAACCGCCAATGCTTTGCCAACACCAGACTCAACCAGAACCTTACCAAAAGCGCCACCAGCGCCAGCAACCATAATGACCGCCGCCGACGTTGGAATAGCATCCCCCATAATCTGTTCTATTTTGTCCTTGCCCCAGCCACGGCGAATACCCAACAGATAGGTTGCTAACCCCAGAGCAATTAACAATGCAATGGCGGGCGTACCGATAAGCACGATAACCTCCCGCAGCAAGCTCTCTTCAGGCAACTCGGTAGCAGCCAACGAACCTAGCATGACCAAGGCGATGGGAATAATGATAAGTGAAGCAATTAAACCCGCCCCCGGGATTCGGTCACGAATATCCTTCGCCGGTTCAGCAGCAATCCCGGTTTCAGGTTTTGCCAACTGCAACTGCTCCAAAACGTCAATTGAAAGCGCATAGTTACGCCGATTCATACTCTTCGCGACCCAATACCCTATCAGCCCGACTGGAATAGAGATAAGGATGCCAATCATCATTAGCCGCCCCATATCCGCACCCAATAGCCCAGCCGCCGCCGCTGCTCCCGGATGAGTTGGCAAGGCCACATGTACTGTTAGCATGACCCCGGCCATAGGTAGGCCAAATTTAATGGGTGATACTTTAGCAACTTTAGCGAAACCATAAATAAGCGGGATAACAATGATAAAGCCAACTTCAAAAAATACCGGGATCCCCAAAATAAAGGCAGTCAGGGTTAATGCCATGACCGTGCGCTTGATCCCCAATGAGCCAGTAAATCGTTGAGCCAGAGATTCCGCACCACCGGAGGCTTCAATCAGCCCTCCCAGCATTGACCCAAGCACAATAATTATGGTTATCGAACCAAGCAATCCGCCCATACCGGACATAATCACTTTCATGATATTACTGACCGGAATACCTGTTGCTATTGCAACCAACAGACTGACAACCAATAACGCAACAAAGGGATGGACCTTGGCTTTAATGACTAATATTAATAAAAGTAAAACGCTGGCAACAGCAATAGTCAGCAGTAGGGAGGTAGACATTATTTAAACCTCGATAACAAAAAATATTACATAGGTTGTTTGTTATGTGCTTATTGGCACTTTTCTATTAATCTTATTCTGAGCCACACCCGCCTAATGCGAGTAACGAAGAAATAGCGCGCGGCCGCCAAACGACATCACGATGTTTTCTCGACTCTGTAATTATTATTTCTGTGATTCAAACAACCCGGTGAAGTGTTCGATGACAGCAGCTATGATTGGTAAGGTTTTATCCAGCCTAAGCCTGCCATCGTATTAGCCCGTGGTTGATACTCGCAACCAATCCAGCCGCTATAGTTAATACTATCGAGTAGATCGAATAAGTACGGGTAGTTAATCTCCCCTTCATCTGGCTCATGACGATTCGGTACCGAGGCAATTTGAATATGGCCATAGCGCCCAGCTAAAGAGGTAATTAACTGACTGAGGTTGCCATCCACTATTTGCGCATGGAAGAGATCCAATTGGGTAAATACATTAGGGCGGTCAATAACATTAGCCAGTTCCAAGGTTTGATACTGACTGGAAAAAAGATAATTAGGTTTTATTTTCGGGTTTAACGCCTCAATCATTACCTTAATATTATGTTCGGCAAAGCGGTCAGCCGCATAGCGAATATTTTCAACAAATGTCTGCTGATAAACTGCACGATCAGCCCCCACCGGCACCACACCGGCCATCACATGGACTGACGGGCACCCCAGCACTAATGCATATTCCAACGCCAAATCTATATCGCGGCGCGCCTCTTGCTCCCGGCCAGGTAGTGCCGTCAGCCCCCATTCACCGCTACTGGTATTTCCAGGTGCGGTATTAAACAGCACTTGCTGCAAACTGTTTTCTGCCAGTGTCTGTGCAAGAAGTGCCGCCGGATAGTCGTAAGGGAATAGAAATTCCACCGCACTGAAACCGGCATCTTTGGCCGCCTTAAAGCGATCCAGGAAAGGAACCTCGGTAAACATCATTGATAAATTAGCCGCAAACTTAGGCATCTTTAACTCCTTAACTCTGCAATTTCGTCATCAGTCAAATAGCGAATAGGTCGGTCACCCAGCGTAAATATCAGACGAGCGGTTTCCTCTAGCTCCTCCATATTATCAGCGGCTTCCCGTAGGCTTTTACCCACCACAACCGGGCCATGATTTGCCAGCAGGAAAGCACGATAATGGGGTGCCAGCTTTGCCAACTCTTCACCCAACCGTGTGTCACCTGGACGATAATATGGCACCACTGGGACATCGCCGACCCGCATCACCACATAAGGTGTAAAGGGCTTGATGGCATTACGGCTATCCAGCCCTTGTAAGCAGGAAAGCGCTGTCAGATAGAGGCAATGGAGGTGAACAACCACTTCACACGCAGGGTTATTAAGATAGATTGCGCGATGAAAACTGACCTCTTTTGACGGTTTATCACCTGAGATCCATTCACCTTCCAAACTGACTTTTGATAACCGTTCCGCATGCAGTTCACCCAGACAGGAACCTGTTGGTGTGGCCAATAATGTGCCATCAGCCAGTTTCATTGACAGATTTCCCGCAGAGCCAGTGGCGTAGCCCCGTTGGAAAAAGGACGCGCCTAACTTAACCATCTCTTCCCGCGCTTGCTGCTCATTCATACTGCGAACTCCGTTTGTGCTCTGGCAAAAAAGTTTTCGTCACCAAAATTACCTGACTTCAACGCCAGTGAAACCGGATGATCTGTGGATTTTACCCAAGGTACTCCCGGTGAGATTGCCGGGCCGATATGGAAAGCTTGAATACCCAGTGACTGCGCAACAATCCCTGAGGTTTCGCCACCAGCCACGATAAAACGCTGGAAGCCAAGTTGTTGTAAACGGTGTGCAATGGTACCGAACAGCCGCTCTACCGCCTCACTACTGGCAGCCGCCCCCCACTGCTGCTGAATTTTTTGTAACACCTCGGGTTCAGCGGTGGCATACAGTAACGGTGCCAACGGACCGCCCGCATTTTCCATTACCCACGCGCATAACTCTTCAGCATAAGATTCAGGTTCATTTAGGCAACGGGCGATATCTACCGATTGACTAGGCGCTTGTTGTGCATAACGAGCCACTTGACGGTTGGTCATCGCCGAGCATGACCCCGACAGCACCACACACAGTTTGCCTTGTGGTGCACCAGCAGATGTGGCTTGCGGCTGATGGGACTCATCACCAGCCCATTGCCGTGCCAGACCGATGGCCAAGCCGGATCCCCCGGTCACCAGTACCATGTCGCGTACTGCTTCACCCTGCGTGAGCAAGTGACTCTCGTTTAAGCTATCCAGCACCACATAACGTATGCCCTCTTCCTTTAGGTGAGCGAGCTGTGATCTCACCGCCTGAACCCCTTGGTCCATCACTGTACTGTTGATTAATCCACTGCGACCGCGCGCTTGTGCGTCCATCAGCCGCAAGAGATTGCTGTCTGTCATCGGCGTCACTGGGTGATTACGCATTCCCGACTCCGCCAGCAGTTGCCCCATCACAAACAGGTAGCCCTGATATACCGTCCTTCCATTCACCGGTAGCGCCGGAGAGATGATGGTTTGTTGCTGACCCAGTGCATCCAGTAATGCATCAGTGACCGGGCCAATATTGCCTTGCGCGGTGCTGTCGAAGGTTGAGCAGTATTTGAAGTAGAATTGTTGGCAGCCCTGCGTTTGTAACCATGCCAGGGCCGCCAGTGAGTCCGCCACCGCAGTTGCCGTTGGGCAAGATCGTGATTTCAGGCTGACCACTGCCGCATCGGCATTCACATGATAATCGGCATCAGGCACACCATTGATTTGCACCGTCGACATACCATTTTCCACCAGAAAACTGGCGATATCGGTCGCACCGGTAAAATCATCCGCAATTACACCGAGTCGCATCAGATATTCTCCTGTTTTTCAGGCAAGGTAATACCACTGAAAATCTTGATTACCGCGCTGTCATCCTGCTGACCAAAACCGGCGTTACTGGCTGAAGTAAACATGTTGAAGGCAGTTGATGCCAATGGCAGAGGAAAGTGCAGCGCTTTGGCGGTATCGGTCACCAGCCCTAAATCTTTTACAAAAATATCTACCGCCGATTTGGGCGAATAATCACCATCTACGACATGGCGCATACGGTTTTCAAACATCCACGAGTTACCCGCGGCATGGGTGACAACTTCATACATCGTATCCAACGGGATCCCCGCGCGCGCGGCCAGAGCCATCGCTTCGGCACCGGCAGCAATATGGACCCCGGCTAACAACTGGTGGATAATTTTCACGGTTGCGCCCAGGCCAATTTCATCACCGATGCGATAAACCTGCCCGGCTACCGCGTCTAATACTGGCTGTAACTTTTCGAAAGCAGCACGACTACCGGAGGCCATTACCGTCATTTCACCCGCAGCAGCTTTAACTGCGCCGCCCGATACTGGCGCATCCAACATAATGAGGTTATGTGCCAACAGCCCTTGCTCGATCAATTTGGCATCCTGGGCTGAGATAGTTGACGACACCATAACGGCAGTGCCGGGCCTTAATTTGGCCGCCAACCCCTGCTCGCCCAATAGAATCTGTTTTACTTGGGCAGCATTCACCACCAGCACCACAACGGCATCCAATTTTTTGGCAAAATCATCCGCGCTGACTTGGGCACTTATCGCGCCATTTTTTCGTAAGGTTTCCAGTGCCAGCGGATTAAGATCAACGCCGTAGGTCTGTAGCCCGGCTTTAATACAAGACTGTGCGGCCCCCATTCCCATAGAGCCTAGCCCGATAACGCATACTGATAGTGTTTCTGCGTGAGTCATATTCTCTCCGTGTTAATTTTGGTGATAATTTGATTTCTTATGTTAAGCATAGCCGGAGGTAAGGGCTGTTATCGTGAGTGAAATCACAACAATTAACACCAAAAATCATTAAATCACATCATTTCACATTTACCCATTCAGTAGCTCACCCCTGCATTCAGCAGCAAAATTAATCGATTAGCTATTTTTACCGCCTTTTTTTACCCGTAACATCACCCATTTCACCGCGCTGCGTAACATTTACGTTAAAAAATGAGAAAGAAATTTTCACTCTTGACGTATAATCACATTAATTACCATCCTATAGCCCGCAAGTGGGTGAATTTGGCGAGGAGTTAACGTGATACCGGTTGAACGTCACCAACAGATACTGGCACTGGTTGCCGAACGTGGAGTGGTTAGCATTGCTGAACTGACTGATCGTTTAGGCGTATCACACATGACTATTCGCCGTGACGTGCAGAAGCTGGAAGAGCAAGGCGCAGTGCTATCAGTGTCAGGTGGGGTGCGTTCCACCGAGCGGCTGGCCGCAGAACCCTCGCATCTGGATAAGACACTGATGTATAGCAGCCAGAAAAATGCCATTGGCATGTCAGCCGCACTGCATATTCCACGTAATAGCTGTATTTATCTTGATGCGGGAACAACGACACTGGCATTGGCGCGCCAATTGGAAGCCAGAGATGATTTATTGGTGGTGACTAATGACTTTGTGATCGCCAACTTTCTGATTGAATCCTGCCAATGCAGAATGATTCACTCCGGCGGCACACTGTGTCGTGAAAACCGCTCATGTGTCGGTGAGGCAGCAGCCCGCGCCCTACGAAACTTGTCCATCGATATCGCTTTTATTTCCGCGTCCTGCTGGGGATTGCGGGGTATCTCTACGCCAGACGAAGATAAGGTGGTGGTCAAACGGGCAGTCTGTGAAGTCAGCAGTAAGCGCGTGCTACTGGCTGATGCGTCAAAATACGGCAAAATAGCCACCTATCTGGCATTACCATTAACTGATTTTGATGTGGTTATCACTGATAGCAGTTTATCGGCAGCGGCCCATGACGAGTTGGCCGATAAAGAGATTGAATTGATCATCGCCTCCGTCCCGCGCTTGGCAAATTGATGATAAAACCGCTTGTAGCGGTTCCTTGCGCGGCAAATGGGACAACCGCCTGACAGCATTCAGTTTGAATAATTATATAAATCGTTATGTAGTTAAAGTAATTCTAAGTCTTAGCATCCTAATAAATAAACGGCGTAAACTATAGGGTAATTGAGTTTACCCGTTTATTTAGCTTACCGCTGATTCACCCACCCCTATTACCTCAATCTAGCGGTCGATGCATCACACTGGTCAGTGTCTCTGGAGCATGACATGAACAACGCAACAACGGCAGCAAAGCAAAAAGTGCCGTTACGGCTCAGCACCACGATTACCTTGATGGTTTCTGGGGTCATTGTCTCGGTGCTGTTGGTGGTTCACACTCTGTTCTTTATTCAGCTCAGTCAAATGGCACAGGATAGTTTGCAAGACAAGGCCGTTGCCGTAGCACGTACATTATCGTTCTCGCCCACGATTATTAACGGATTGAGTGACCCGGCTGCCGGACGGCAGATTCAGGCTTATGCCAGTGAAGTTCAGAAAGCCAATGGTCTGTTGTTCATCGTGGTTACCGATATGAAAGGCATCCGTTATTCACACCCTAATCCTGAAATGATCGGTCAACACTTTATCGGTAATGATCTGCAACCTGCGCTTGAGGGGAAAGAGAACAGTGCGATAAACCGTGGCGTCCTTGAGCAAGCATTACGTATTTTTATTCCGGTCTATGAGCCGCACGGCAAACAGTTAGGGGTGGTCGCCATTGGTATCTCACTGACCAGTATCGATTCGGTAGTGAGCGAAACTCGCTGGACCATTCCCTGGACCATATTATTCGGAGCTTTGATTGGCTCCTTGGGCACCTGGTTTTTAGTCAAAGCGCTTAAACGAATTATGCTAGGTTTCGAGCCGTATGAAATATCTAATTTATTCGAACAGCGTAACGCCATGTTGCAATCCATTAAGGAAGGCGTCATTGCGGTTGATGCCAACTCACGCATTACCGTCGTTAACCATGAAGCAAAGCGCTTATTTAAACAAAGTGGGCCGATGGAGAACTTATTATTAAGTAATGCCAGCAAATATTGGCCGGTGCGCTTGTACTTACAGCAAGTATTGGAAACGGGCATCGCTCGCCGTGATGAAGAGATAAACTTTAATGGCAGCATATTACTGACCAACACCGTGCCGGTAATAGTAAAAGGCGATATTATCGGTGCTATTGCCACCTTCCGCGATAAAACTGAAGTGAGCCAACTGATGCAACGCTTGACCGGTATGGTGCACTATGCAGACGCGTTACGGGCGCAGTCACATGAATTTATGAATAAACTTCATGTCATTTTGGGTCTGTTGCATATGAAGTATTATCAGCAACTTGAAGATTACATCGTTAAAACCTCCAATAATTATCAGGCAGAAATTGGATCGCTGTTGCGTAAAGTAAAATCGCCGGTGATAGCCGGTTTCCTGTTGGGGAAAATTAACTGTGCGCGCGATTTGGGGATAACCCTATCCATCAGTGACGAAAGCCTGCTCCCCGATACCGATAATGAGCAAGTGACCACCACTTTGATTACGGTGTTGGGTAATCTAATCGAGAATGCCATGGACGCCATTGGTAGCCTGAGTCAACGGGAGATCAATGTCAGCTTCCACTATCAAAATGGCCGGCTACATTGTGTTGTCAGCGATGATGGGCCGGGTATCGCATCAGAATTGCAAAGCCGTATTTTTGATAATGGTTTTTCCACTAAAGGAAATGAGCACGGTATCGGTTTGAGCCTGGTGCGTCAGAGTTTAGAGAGTATTGGTGGCAATATAGAATTTGATTCTGAAGCGGGCGTTTTTACCCAGTTCTTTATCAGCCTTCCTTACGACATCACACCGAATGACATTCCTTCAAACAACATCAGCGCGGTAAATCATGATTAATGTATTGATAGTAGATGATGATGCAATGGTAGCTGAGCTGAACAAGTGCTATCTGAGCCAAGTGGCAGGCTTTAACTGCTGCGGTACAGTGTCCAGTTTACAGCAAGCCAGAGAGCATTTGATGACAACAGAACACCCCATTGACCTGGTGTTATTAGATGTTTTTATGCGCCAAGACAATGGCTTGGATTTGCTGCCAGTGTTGCGTGAATTCAGCGAACATACTGACGTGATTGTTATTTCATCTGCCACCGATGTGAATACCATTAAGAAAGCGCTGCAATACGGTGTAGTGGACTATTTAATTAAACCCTTCCAGTTTTCGCGTTTCGAAGAGGCACTCTCCACTTACCGGGAAAAACAGAGTTTGCTGGGGCAACGTGAATATTGTGCTCAGGAAGATGTCGACTCATTACTGCGGCGTAGCAATGCGACGCCAACTGAGCGCAAGAAGCTACCCAAGGGGCTGACAGCACAAACACTGCGCACGGTGTGTGAATGGATTCAGGAAATGCAGGATGGGGAATTTTCAACCGAACAAATGGCGAACGCCATTGGTATTTCACGGGTTTCTTGTCGCAAATATTTGATTTACCTTTCTGATACCGACGTTTTAAGCACTAAGGTACTTTACGGTGCGACCGGTCGGCCAGTTTATCTCTACAAGTTGCTACCCAGCCAGCAAGAAGTCTTAAAGCAGTATTGCCAGTAATGAGCCGCACTGCCTCGAAGCTGTTTTTATCAACCAGCACGCACAGAAACTGTCCTGATAAAAAACCAGCGGCATTTGCTCAGGGATGCCGCTGATGACCTCAGTCTTATCGGGCAGTTATTTACATAATCCAACCCAACAGTAACGTAGCCCCAATGACGGTGGACGCACCGCCGATACGGGTTGCTATCTGGGCAAATGGCATCAGTGACATTCGGTTCGAGGCAGAGAGAATAGCAACATCACCGGTGCCACCTAGCCCGCTGTGGCAACTGGTGACGATCGACGCTTCAACCGGATACATATTCAGATAGGGTGCGATAATAAAACTGACTGCGGCCATCGACAACACCACCGCACCACACACCACCACATAACCGACAGAGAATACGGCGACGACACTTTCCAGTGGAACATACAGCATCCCCAATCCAATCATCAGCGGCCATACCAGTGTGGTGGAGACGAATTTATACCAACTGTGCGCACCTTGTTCCATTTTCGACGGAATAACCTGCGCATATTTACACATCACCGCAATCAAAATCATTAGCACCGGGCCGGGAATGTGGACAATCTTTTCAAATAAGCCCCCGACAATAAAGAAAGCACAGGTCATTAATAACCCACCGCCCATCAGTTGGAAATCGGCTTGCTTTGGCCCTTCCTGGGCGGTAAATACCGCATTATCTTGTGCCGAGCGAATTAACATCCCCTCGCCATTGAGATCCTTGCGACGCAGACCAATACGAGCCAGCACCCCGGCACAAATAATAGCGAAAATATTCCCCACCACCGCAGCCGGTGCCAGTTGGGCCACATACACATCAGGAGCCTGACCAAGGATAGCCGAGTAAGCCAACGACAATGGCAAGATGCCCTCACCAATACCGCCACCGATGATAGGTACAATAATAAAGAAGAAGGTGTGATAAAGAGTAAAACCAAATAATTTACCCACCAGCAACCCCGTAACCACCGCCGTAATGGTTCCCACCACTAGCGGGACAAACATCCGGGTCATTCCCTGAATAAGCACCACGCGGTTCATCCCAAGAATACTGCCGACCACCAGACTGGCGATAACAAAATAGAGTAAGTTCGCCTCTTTCATCAGCAAGTGGACAGTATCCAAGGTGTTGGTTTGGAAAATACCAAAATAAACCAAAACCGAGGGTACCATTAAACACAAAATTGCTGGCCCACCGATATCTTTCAACACCGGTATGTGGCGGCCGATATGTGATAAAACAAAACCCATCGTCATGATTACAGCCAGCCCGCCAATCATATTTTTGGGTAAATAACTGGCATAAGCCGAAATGAATACAATAGCTGAAATAGTCATAAATAATGCCATTGGCATAGTATTTATGTTCATCTGATTTAAGTGTGTAATAACTCTCTTGATTGCAGATTTCCCCGACATGTCAATCTGTTCGACGGGGGTAAGCACGACATCCTGATTTATTTTTTTCATTTTAGACCTACTATTGGGTAGCACCTAAGGAACGGGAGGTAACGGATCTAATGCTTTAGCCGGTTATAGTGATTTGATATTTTTTGACTGATGTATCTCAATGAGGCATCGACCAACCTGGCACTTAAAAATTATTATTGATGTTAAAAACAACACAAAAAAATTCAAATGTGAATATAGAATGGCAAACTACCACTCTATTTAAAATAAAAGAACAGTTAAGGTGCAACGATGTATTGTAATTGCGAGGCTATCGTCAAGTTTATTTTAATTAACTTAACTTGGTGTTTTGTAATTAAATAATCTGAAGGATGTGAGATTTGTCTGTTATACTTTTTTGTCGCTGACAGACAAACCTATACTGAAATACCACCTGTTGTTATTTGGTGCTACTCTTCATCTATTGACGAGCCTGCAATACGAACTAAATGAATGATTAAGTACAACATTTCGTCATTTGAGAGAGTAATACTGAGCAGGTTTTTGATGTATTCACCGATTAACATACTGCAACGGTACTCACCAGGGTACTCGCGGATCATTTGTTCAAAAATAAAGTCATCTTTGGTTTCTATCTGGTTACGTTCAATCATTCGCTGGATAAAAAATTGCATATGCGTCAAAAAGCGTTGGTAATTTAGCGAGTCTTGATCAATTACGACATTAAAATGGTATTTTATAATATTAAATATGTCTTTCAACATCTTAACTGAGAGCAGTGTACTTTCCATACTCTGAATATCAGTTTGACCATTAACCAAGTGGAAAGCTATATTTCCCGCTTCCTCTTCAGGTAACTGAATATTGAGTTTCTCATTTAAGTATTTAACTGCTTGTTGCGCAATGGAAAATTCATGCGGATAAAATCTTTTTACTTCGTATAACAATCTATTTTGGATTGAAATCCCTTTGTGAAAACGTTCGATGGCAAAGGTAATATGGTCCGTTAGAGTAAAAAATAGCTGTTCACTAAGCTTTCCCTTCAGGCTGGCATTGGCGTCACTCATAATATTCTGCACCAAAGATATATACTCTTCTGGCGTATTTTCGATCAACCTAACATATTCTCTACTGGTTTGAGTGTTTTGTATCACATAGACTTTTTCTATTTTCCCAGCATCAATCGCATCACCAATTTTGCTATTAAATCCAATACCTTTCCCCATAACAATAACTTCATTATTGTTGGCATCGACAGATAAGACCAGGCTGTTATTCAATACTTTAATGACATCCATTTTTCTAGCCACCCCTGTCTTTGCGCCGCAATGACTTTATATCATGATTAGCCCGGTCTACCGGGCTGTCTAGTATGCCAACTGTTCATGTGCCATGGGCGGTTCTCTACCGCCCAGAATATCAAACTACGGTCAAAGATACTGACCATTTGAGGCAATGACTTGTTGATACCAGGTAAAACTGGCTTTTTTTATACGCCTTAGGTCGAGTAAATCATGTTCAGTCCGATTGACATAAATAAAGCCATAGCGCTTACCATAGCCCTGATGCGTGCTGACAACATCAATAACAGACCACGGGCAGTATCCCATTAGCTCTACGCCATCACTGATAGCCAACTGCATTTGCTCTATATGTTTACGCAGAAAATCAATACGATAGTCATCGTTAACCTGATCGTCGCTTTGCAGCGAATCCGGTGCGCCAATACCATTTTCGCTAATCAGGATGGGCAGATGGTAGCGCTCATACGTCCTACGTAACGTGAGACGTAAACCAATGGGGTCGACCACCCAGCCATAGCGGGTTTTATCCACAAACGGATTTTCTGCTGCGCGATACACTCCCGGTTCACCCAACATGATCTGCTGATCTCCGGCACGGGCCGTGATATCTGAGGCATCGCCCCGGCTGGCAGCAATAGTCGCCGTCGAATAATAGTTAATCGCGACAAAATCCGGCCGCCCTTGTGACAGGATTTCACTGTCGCCACTTTCCACCGTGGGCGCTAATCCACGATCCTGCAAATAACGCCACGCCAACGCATTGTAACGACCATACACCGCCACATCGAGAAAACTCCAGCAGCGTAATGTTTCCCAGTTATGGGCTGCGATAGCATCTTGTGGTGCACAGGTTTCCTGATACATCGATGTGGTATTTATCGCCGGACCAATTTTACCTTCCGGGCACATTTGATGACACAACGCCATCACCTGCGCCTGTGCCAACATCATATGGTGACTCTGCTGATATAAGGATTTTTTATCCGGTAATTGACCATTGGGCGGAGTACCAATTGCCCCAGGATGGAGGATCATGGTGTTCTGCTCATTAATCGTCAGCCAATATTTTACTTTGCTACCAAAATGGCTAAAGAGCACTTTGGCGTATTCAACAAAGGCATCAATCGTGGCGCGATGCCCCCAACCACCCTGCTGCTCCAGACAATAGGGCAAATCAAAATGGTAAAGTGTGACAACTGGCTCTATGCCGTAATGATTAAGTTCATCAATCAAATTCTGATAAAACGCGATCCCCGCAGGATTAACCGCCCCCGAACCATCAGGGATAATGCGGGTCCAGGCGACAGAAAATCGGTATGCCTTTAAGCCTAATTCGGCAAATAACTTAACGTCTTCTTTATAGTGATGGTAGTGGTCACTGGCGATTTTAAAATCTGCCGTCCCTGCTGGATGCTGGCACATATCAATGATCGATGGACTTTTACCGTCTTCATCCCAAGCACCTTCAACCTGATAGGCAGAGGTGGAACCGCCCCAGAGAAATCCTGCTGGGAAGTTCTGTAATTGTTGATAAATCATAACCGCCCCCTAACCACGTGCACCCAGAGTAATAATCGGCTCACCAAACTGAGTTGGCCCGCAAGCTACACTGCTAACCTGCGAATACGCATCACTGTTTACAATCAATACCGGTGTGACGATATCGTAGCCTGCCTGAGTAATGGCGGTGATATCAAAACTCACCAGTAGGTCGCCCACCATGACACGATCCCCCACTTGCAGCGTCGAACTGAAGTGCTGACCATTTAAGTTGACGGTATCAATACCGATATGAATCAAAACCTCAGCCCCGTCGTCTGATTTAATTCCGACGGCATGTTTACTGGGTAAGAACGTCATAATTTCACCTGTTACTGGGGCGCGCATTTCACCCACATCAGGGATAATAGCCACCCCCTGCCCCAACAATCCCAGAGAAAACACATCATCGTTAACCTGGCCTAATGGGATTAATTTTCCGCTTAATGGACTACTTATGACTGCTGCCTGAACCGCTGTCCCCGTAGTTCTCGCCACAGAGGCAGACAAGGGAACGTTATCACTTTCATCAACTTGCGATTGTTCATCTACCGGGTCTTCAAAGCCCAATACCCAGGTCAGGGCGAAAGTGACCACAATAGCAATAACGCAGGTTATTAATGCGTGCACAATGTTCATTGGGTTTTCGCCAATAAACGCCGGTAATGCAGCAAGCCCTGGTGATACAAAGGCGTAACGCACCACACCACTTAACCCCGCATAAACACCAGCGCAGCCCCCGCCGATCATTGCCGCCACCAGCGGGCGTTTCAGCTTCAGGGTCACACCATATAATGACGGCTCGGTTATCCCCAAAAGTGCAGTGAAGCCTGCTGAAGATGCCAGTTGTTTCAAGTTCTTATTCTTTGTTTTGAAGGCGACACAGAGTGTCGCCGCCCCCTGAGCAATATTGGATGCCAACATACCGGGGCCATTGATCATCTCATAGCCTTGCTTAGTCAATTGCATGGTTGCAATCGGGGTCATGGCCCACGCCGTGCCCGTAATAACCAAGAAGGGTTGCAGCGCCCCCATTAACATGGGAATAAGCCAACTGGCTTTCGTGTTTATAATGGCAGCACCACTGCCCACCATATCATTAAGAAAGATACCAAATGGCCCGATCACGACTAATGCCAAAGGAGCAGTAATCAATAATATAATCATTGGCTTGGTAAAAAATTTAATCATCGAGGGCGAAATTCGCTCGGCAAAGCGCTCGACATAAGACATCAACCAAACGGTAAAGATAATCGGTAATACCGAACCGGCATAATCAGCCAATCTAACCTGAATACCGATAAAACTAACCGCGTCACCTTTTACCAACATTTGTGCCAAATTAGGGTGTAACAGTGCCCCGGCAATCGTCATTGCCAAAATAGGATTACATTCAAACTTAATCGCGGCACCATATGCCAGCAGAACCGGCAGGAAAAAGAATGCCGCATCCGCAATGGTATCGAGCAACTGATAAGTGGTACTGCTAGCTGTAATCACACCGGTGAGTTTCAAAATTGCCAGCAACGCCTTAATCATCCCGGCTCCGGTAATAGCCGGAATGACAGGGGTAAAGGTGGTAGAAATCACACTGATTATCTGGCTGAAAATACCATTTTTGGTTTTATTTTTATTGCCCTGCTTCTCTGCTGTTGGCACACTGCCAATCTCTTTCAATATCGTCCGATAGGTTTGCTGCACGTTGTTGCCGACAACTATTTGAAACTGGCCTCCTCGCTCGACCACACTGATCACACCCTCCAGTTTTTCAATCTGTTTAGCATCAACTTTAGTGTCATCGTTAAACTCAAAACGCAAGCGGGTGGCGCAATGTGTTAACTTACTGACATTACGCTTCCCCCCGATCAACGCTAAGATCTTCAATCCTAACTGCTGGTAATCCATCGCTATTCCCCTGAATTTATCACTTAAAAAAAACAAAAAAAAAGACCAAAACAAAAATGCACCCGCGAACGGGGGACACTTTTATTTTGGTCTTGCCTGCTTTACCAGTAACACGCCTCAATAAAATTATGGCAATAAATATAACTATTGCGTTATTAGTATCATCATTGAAGGTGAGAAAATGCAATATCATTCTCGGAAAACTGTGTGTTAGATCTCATATTGCATCTTACGCAGTACGCTTTATGCACAGCACTAAGTCGAGGCTATTCGAATAAGAGTTTCTGCAACTTACCTATTAGATTGAGTCACGTTAATACAACAATCTAATTGCTTGATAAATATCATCGTAAATATTAACTGCGCTACACAAAAATAAATTATAAATTTTAAAATTAACACTTAGAAAAACAATATATTATTTTTATCTATAATAAGATAAATTGCAATTTTATGTGAAGCAATAATCTTAATAAATACACTCAATCTAAGAAGGGTTTATCGTTGAATAATATACAGCCAATCTATAACTCCGATCCAAAAAAATTCTACTTTCATAAATGTAACAATGAGTTAAGAAATACTGATATTTCGCCCTATAAGCATAAGTAATACATTACCATAAAAACATTTTTCCTGTATATAATTTAACCTTTCATTTGCAATTACTGATTCCGGTAATAGAACAAAAAAAATAATTTATAAGTGAATATTTTTTTTGCCTCATCACGATAGAAACGATAGCATGCCCTCCCAGAATCCAGTGGCAGCAATAGAAACCATAATAATCGAAGGCGCTAAGACGCTATTTATGCATTAACCTTTAGCAATCAGTTGCTGTAATACATTCACGATGATTGCACGACAGACAGGAAAATAGGGAAAGCTATGATGTCAGGAAAACACACTGCAAAGACCCATCACGCCGCCAAAAAACGCTGGCTAGACTCTCATGATACTGGCTACCACAAAAGTATGGGCCGACGTCATATCCAGATGATCGCTATCGGTGGCTCTATTGGTACGGGGTTATTTTTAGGCACCGGCGCCCGCTTGCAAATGGCTGGCCCCGCACTGGCCTTGGTGTATCTGGTGTGTGGGATTTTCTCGTTTTTTATTCTTAGAGCGCTCGGTGAATTAGTTATGCACCGCCCAACCAGTGGCAGCTTTGTTTCTTATGCCCGCGAATTCCTCGGTGAGAAAGCATCCTATGTTGCCGGATGGATGTATTTCCTTAATTGGGCCATGACCGGGATTGTCGATATCACTGCGGTGGCCCTTTATATGCACTATTGGGGGACGTTCTCTGATGTTCCGCAGTGGTTATTTGCACTGGGTGCGCTCTCAATTGTTGCCACCATGAATATGATTGGCGTTAAATGGTTTGCTGAAATGGAATTTTGGTTTGCACTGATCAAAGTCGCAGCCATTGCTATCTTTCTGGTCGTGGGTGTGATCTTTCTCGGCACAGGGCAAAGTGTTGCCGGGCATCCCACCGGTATACACCTGATAACCGATAATGGCGGATTGTTCCCCCACGGGTTGTTACCCGCGTTGATATTGGTTCAAGGGGTGATATTCGCCTTTGCCGGTATTGAATTAATTGGTACGGCGGCCGGTGAATGTAAAGACCCGGAAAAGATGCTGCCAAAGGCAATTAATAGTGTGATTTGGCGGATTGGCCTATTCTACGTCGGTTCTGTGGTGCTACTGGTGTGTCTGCTGCCATGGAATGCCTATCAGGCCGGCCAAAGCCCTTTTGTCACCTTCTTTAGTAACTTAGGCGTCCCCTATATCGGGACCATCATGAATATCGTGGTACTTTCTGCCGCACTTTCCAGTTTGAACTCTGGCCTTTACTCGACAGGTCGTATTCTGCGCTCATTATCCATGGGTGGCTCAGCACCTAAATTCATGTCCAAAATGAGCCCACAATCTGTTCCCTACGCCGGCATATTGGTTACCGTGGGTATTTATGTCTTCGGCGTGCTACTTAACTATCTGGTACCATCACAGGTATTTGAAATCGTTCTTAATATTGCCTCTTTGGGTATTATCAGCTCATGGGCATTCATCATTATCTGTCAGATGAAATTACGTCAGGCAATAAAGCAGGGAACAGCAAAACCCGTATCCTTTAAAATGCCCGGTGCGCCGGTCACATCCTGGCTGACACTGTTTTTCCTGGCAGGTGTTTTAGTGATGATGGCTTTCGACTATCCGAATGGAACCTGGACTATCGCCACATTGCCGGTGGTGGCCGTGTTATTGGTTGCCGGTTGGTTTAGTTTACGTAAGCGCGCCACTGAGGTAGCTGCCGCACCGGTAGATACAATGCCCAAACAGCGCCCGCAGGAAGATATAAACGCTTCAGAAGTGGCTCTGGCTAAGTTACGCGAACAAAACTCCACCGGTTAAAGCCCATCGTTAGCCCGTAGGTTGATAGAGAGACCTACGGGCTGAATCGACACGCTTAGTGGCGGTTACGCACCAGTTGATAACGGCGCGTTAAATATTCGATGGGTACGCTCCAGATATGTACCAAGCGTGAGAACGGGAATAAAACAAAAAGGGTCAATCCCAAGACAATATGCAACTTGAAAATCAAGGCTACATCTATCAGATAGGCCGATGCTCCGGTGCGGAAAGTCGCAATTGACTGCGCCCAACCGACCAATTTCATCATCTCGCTACCATCCATATGTTGAGCAGAAAACGGAATACTCAGTAGCCCCAAGCTAACTTGTACCACCAGCAATATCAGAATCAGAATATCTACCCGGGTACTGGTTGCCCTGATCCTCGAATTAGTCAAGCGGCGGTGTAGCAGCATTACACCACCGACTAACATCATCAGACCGCAGGCACCGCCAGCAATCATCGCCATTTTTTGTTTTATCTCTATCGGTAAGAACGATTCATACATCCAATGTGGCGTCAGCATACCCAGCACATGGCCGAAGAATATCCCCAGAATACCGATGTGGAATAAATTAGATGCCAGCCATACACCTTTCTTATCTAACATCTGACTGGAACCTGCTCGCCAGCTATATTGCCCATAGTCGTAACGCAACCAACTGCCCACAAAGAAAATCACCATTGCCATGTAAGGATAAATATCAAAAAAGAATTTATTCAAAAAGCTCATAAGATGGCTCCTTTACGGTCCGTCACCACATGGGACTGAACGACTTTTTTGCCCTCTGAGGCAGACTGAATACTGAGATATTGTGGTAGTACGGCATCGGCAAGGTGTTTGGGGGGCATCCCCTGCTGAGCTGATGCACACCCCTGCGTGCCGAGGAATTTCACTTGCTCCTCTTCCCATACCGCATCCAGTGCTTTGGCGGTGTCATCCCGGCTTTCACCCGCCACTTTATCGCCAAGATTTTCACTGCGAATAGCACTGCCAGACAGCACTAACAGCAGATCAAACAACTGGGCATAGTCGCTATCCCGCTGATGTAAACGTGCCCCCAGCAGCGCCAAAATGGGTGCAATATCCTGCAAACCCAAGGTGATATCCTGCACTGGCTGGTTAGCCAGATACTCAAGATAAAGTGGCAGGAAATCAGGCAACTCTTTACAGTCAAGCACTAACCCCGCACGTTGATACTGTGCCATGAGGTCCACCATGGCCTGACCACGATCGCGCGACTCACCATGCACATGTTCAAATAGCAACAGTGAGGTGGCTCGCCCCCGGTCAAATAAGCCACAATAGCTAGCCTGACACTCAAGCAATTCGCTCTGACATAATGTATTGATAAATTGCCTGAGCCGATGAACCTGTTCCGTCGTGAGTTCGTCGGCGCTGTCGAGCGCCTCAACAACTTCTTGCCGGTTTTGCCACAGATCAATATCTGGGTATTCCAGCAAACGTGAAATGATTCTCAAACTAATCATGAATGGCCCCCTGGTCAGTCTTACGTGTGACATCAACGGCATCAATGCGGCGGCTATTGAACAAATTGAAACGACTGTCACTGCCATGGCAACCATCGCCGAAACTGAAGCCGCACCCCTTACTTTCCGGGAAAGCGTCACGGGCTATTTCACGGTGGCTGGATGGAATGACAAAGCGATCTTCATAATTAGCAATCGCCAGATAGCGGTACATCTCTTGCGCTTGCGCCTCTGTTAGCCCCACGGCCTCCAGTGCACTGAGATCAGTTTTACCCTCAACGGTTTCAGCCCGTTTATAGTGGCGCATTGCCAGCATCCGTTTCAGTGCCATTAATACCGGTTGAGTATCACCAGCAGTCAGTAAGTTGGCTAAATACTGAACCGGGATACGCAGGCTTTCCACATCCGGTAGCACCCCGCTGTGGGGCAGCGCGCCAGAGTCTGCCGCAGACTGAATCGGTGACAACGGCGGGACATACCATACCATCGGCAAGGTCCGGTATTCGGGGTGCAACGGCAGTGCCAATTTCCATTCCACTGCCATTTTGTAAACCGGGGAGCGTTGGGCGGCCTCAATGACACTTAAGGGAATCCCCTGTTTCTGCGCTTCGGCAATCACCAGCGGATCATGGGGATCGAGGAAAATATCCATTTGCCGTTGGTAGAGGTTTTTCTCATCAGTAGTAGCCGCGGCTTGTTCAATGCCATCCGCGTCATACAGTAGTACCCCCAGATAACGAATGCGCCCCACACAGGTTTCTGAACAAACGGTCGGTTCACCGGACTCAATGCGTGGATAGCAGAAAATACACTTCTCCGACTTGCCGCTTTTCCAGTTGAAATAGATTTTTTTATACGGGCAACCGGTCAGACACATACGCCAGCCCCGGCATTTATCCTGATCAATCAGCACAATACCGTCTTCAGCCCGTTTATAAATTGCCCCACTGGGGCAAGTTGCGACACAGGCGGGGTTAAGGCAGTGTTCACATAAACGTGGCAAATACATCATGAAGGTATGTTCAAATTGCCCATACATCTCTTTCTGAATATGGGCGAAGTTCTGGTCTTTAGATCGCTTAGAAAACTCACCGCCCAGAATCTCTTCCCAGTTAGGGCCGTTCTCGATTTTCTCCATTCGTTGACCGGTAATCAGCGAACGTGGGCGAGCTACCGGCTGATGTTTTCCAGCCGGTGCGTTGTGCAAGTGCTGGTAATCAAAATCGAAGGGTTCGTAATAATCATCTAATGCTGGTACATCAGGGTTAGCAAATATCTTGGCGAGGACCCCGACTCGGCTCCCCATACGGGGGGTCAATTTGCCATTAATCTTGCGGATCCAGCCCCCCTTCCATTTATCCTGATTCTCCCAATCGTGCGGATAACCCAGCCCCGGTTTGCTTTCCACGTTGTTAAACCAGGCATATTCCATACCCTCGCGGCTGGTCCAAACATTTTTGCAGGTTACTGAGCAGGTATGACAGCCAATACATTTGTCCAGATTCAGAACCATGCCGACTTGTGAACGGATTTTCATAGTTTGCCCCCGGTTTTGCTCTGGTTTTGCTGTTCGTCATCCAGCCAATCAATCTTATTCATCTTGCGCACCACCACGAACTCATCGCGATTGGACCCTACCGTGCCGTAGTAGTTAAAGCCGTAGGCTAATTGCGCATATCCGCCAATCATATGGGTTGGTTTTGGACTGATACGGGTGACTGAGTTATGAATACCGCCACGTTGGCCGGTAATTTCAGAACCGGGGATATTAATAATGCGCTCCTGTGCGTGGTACATCATGGTCATGCCTGACGGAATTCGCTGGCTGACGACGGCACGAGCAGTTAATGCGCCATTACTGTTAAACGCCTCAATCCAGTCGTTATCTTCTATCAGCAGATCTTTGGCATCATCTTCACTCAACCAAACGATAGGCCCCCCTCTCGACAGTGTCAGCATCAACAGGTTGTCACTGTAGGTTGAGTGAATGCCCCACTTCTGATGGGGTGTCAGGAAGTTAAGTGCTTTCTCTGGGTTACCGTTCGGCTTCTTATTAAGCAAAGGTTGGGCGGCACGAGTATCTATTGGCGGGCGATAGCACAACAAACTCTCACCAAAAGCACGCATCCATTCATGATCCTGATAAAGTTGTTGCCGGCCTGAAAGGGTGCGCCACGGGATCAACTCATGAACGTTGGTGTAACAAGCATTATAGGAAACATGCTCATCTTCCAAGCCGGACCAGATTGGACTGGAAATGATTTTGCGTGGTTGCGCCTGAATATCGCGAAAACGAATTTTTTCATCTTCTTTATTCAGAGCTAAGTGAGCATGTTGGCGACCGGTAAGTTGTTCCAAAGCCTGCCAGGCTTTTACCGCCACCTGACCGTTGGTTTCAGGGGCCAAGGATAAAATCACCTCTGCGGCATCAATAGCAGTATCAATTCTTGGTCGTCCGGCGGCAGGGCCGTCAGGCTGGGTATGGTTAAGTTTTTTGAGGAAATCAATTTCAGTCTGGGTATTCCAGTTAATCCCTTTGCCGCCATTACCTAATTTATCCAATAGGGGACCCAAGGCAGTAAAGCGAGCATAGGTTGCTGGGTAATCGCGCTCGACCACCACAATGTGCGGCGCGGTTTGGCCCGGTATCAGTTCACATTCACCTTTTTTCCAGTCCTTTACACCATATGGCTGTGCCAGTTCGGCTGGCGAATCATGTTGGATGGGTAAGGTCACTACATCGGTTTCCTGACCTAAATGGCCGACGCAAACTCGAGAGAAGGTTTCGGCAATATCTTTGTAGATATCCCAGTCGCTTTTAGACTCCCAGGCAGGATCTACCGCCGCAGACAGCGGGTGAATAAACGGATGCATATCCGAGGTATTCATGTCGTCTTTTTCGTACCAGGTTGCGGTGGGTAAAATGATGTCTGAATAGAGACACGTACTAGACATGCGGAAATCCAATGTCACGACTAAATCCAGCTTGCCTTCGCCTCCCTGTTCCTGCCATTCAACCTCTTCCGGCATCACCCCACCTTGCTGGCCCAAATCTTTACCCTGAATACCATTTTCCGTACCCAACAAATACTTGAGCATATATTCATGCCCTTTGCCGGAAGAACCCAGTAGGTTGGAACGCCAGACAAACAAGTTTCGCGGGAAGTTTTGTGGATCATCTGGCTGTTCAGCGGCAAATCTCAGTGACCCGTTTTTAAGGCTATCGACGGTATATTCTACCGGTGTTTGACCGGCTTGTTGTGCGCTGGCGGCAAGGGTCAATGGATTGCAATTCAGTTGCGGGGCCGAAGGCAGCCACCCCATACGTTCAGCGCGCACATTAAGATCAATCAGACTTGGGCTAAAGCGCGAACTGTCGGCCAAGGGAGAGAGTAATTGGGTGGTGCTGACGGTCTCATAACGCCACTGACTGGAGTGATTATAGAAAAATGACGTACTGTTCATATGGCGCGGTGGACGTTGCCAATCGAGGCCAAATGCCAAAGGTAACCAGCCGGTTTGTGGTCGCAGTTTTTCCTGCCCCACATAGTGCGCCCAACCGCCGCCACTTTGCCCGACACAGCCGCAGAAAATCAGCATATTAATCAGTGCACGGTAGGTCATATCCATGTGATACCAGTGATTAATACCGGCCCCGACGATAATCATCGAACGGCCATGGGTTTTCTCGGCGTTATCTGCAAATTCACGCGCAATGCGGATAATATCCTGACGTGCAACGCCAGTAATTTTTTCAGCCCAGGCAGGAGTGTAAGCTTTTATATCGTCATAACTGCTGGCGCAGTTGTCATCAGCCAAACCACGATCCAGGCCATAGTTTGCCATCATCAGGTCATAAACACTGGTCACCAGTGCTTCACTGCCATCGGCTAATGGCAACCGTTTTACTGGCAACTTGTGTTGCAGTATTTCCTCTAGCGCAACACTTTGAAAATTCTCACTGATTTCGCCACCAAAGTAGGGAAATCCGACATTAACAATAGCATCATGTTGACCCAATAAACTGAGTTGTAATGAGACTTCCTGCTGCGTTTTGCCCTCGCGCTGCTCAAGGTTCCATTTACCCTTTTCACCCCAGCGATAACCGATAGACCCTTGCGGCGCTACCAACTGCCCGCTGTTAGCGTCAATGGCAATGGTCTTCCATTCTGGGTTATTCTCCTCTCCCAGATTATCCACCAGATCGGCGGCGCGCAGTAACCGCCCGGCGGCATAATCGCCGCTATGACGAGGTTCAAGTAATACCAGCATCGGCATGTCGGTGTACTGACGCATGTATTCAACAAAGTAGCTGCTTTGTCGTTGTAGATGGAATTCATTGAGGATCACATGCCCCATTGCCATAGCCATGGCACTGTCTGTTCCTTGTTTCGGATTCAGCCATTGGTCACACAGTTTAGCGACCTCTGCATAATCCGGCGTCACCGCTACAGTTTTGGTCCCTTTGTAACGGACTTCGGTAAAGAAGTGGGCATCGGGTGTGCGGGTCTGCGGAACATTGGAACCCCAGGCAATAATATAGGATGAGTTGTACCAGTCAGCGGATTCTGGCACGTCAGTTTGCTCACCCCAGGTCATCGGTGATGCCGGAGGCAAATCGCAATACCAGTCATAGAAACTGAGGCAAACGCCGCCTATCAGTGATAGATAGCGCGCGCCCGCCGCGTAGGAAACCATCGACATCGCTGGAATCGGTGAAAAACCGATAATCCGATCCGGCCCATACTGTTTGGCGGTATAGACGTTAGCGGCGGCAATCAGTTCATTCACTTCCTGCCAGGTCGAACGGACAAAGCCCCCCCGGCCACGAGCCTGTTTATAATCCTTTGATTGTACGCTATCGCCAACAATTGAAGCCCATGCCTCCACCGGATCACTGTGCAGCACTTTGGCAGCACGCCACAATTGCAACAGATGCTTGCGCATCATCGGGTACTTCAGCCGATTAGCACTGTACAAATACCAGGAATAGCTGGCCCCACGAGGGCAACCACGGGGTTCATGATTAGGTAAATCCGGGCGGGTACGCGGGTAGTCAGTTTGCTGGGTTTCCCAAGTGACCAACCCATTTTTGACATAAATCTTCCAGCTACATGAACCCGTACAATTCACACCATGAGTTGAACGTACCACTTTGTCATGCTGCCAGCGGCTACGATAGCCATCTTCCCAATCACGATTGGTGTCCAGTGTCTGGCCATGGCCTTGTGCAAAAGGCTCGGCAAGTTGTTTAAAATAACGAAATCGGTCAAGAAATTTGCTCATCGGGAGACCTCCTGATTGGGGACATAACGGCCCTATTTATTTTTATAAGTGGATTAACATTGCTCAATGTTGCTTATTTATTGGACCGTACCGGTCAACGTGGTTTTTTGGTCGCCATACCCGCGTTAAGCTTGCGCCCGTAGACAAACCAGGTGATCAATACGCAAACCACATAAAAAACCACGAATAGCTTCATCGCGCCGGCCGGTGAACCGGTTAGGGCCAGCGAGGTACCAAAGGATTTAGGAATAAAGAAACCGCCGATAGCGCCAATGGCTGAGATGAAACCCAGTGCCGCCGCTGACTCTCTGACGGCATCATGCTGCGCTTGTTCATCACTACCACCCGCGAGGGTCACTCGATCGACCGTTAACTTGCGAAAGATCACCGCAATCATCTGAAACGTTGAACCACTGCCCAGTCCCGCAGTCAGAAACAGCAGCATGAATACGCCAAAAAAGGCAAAGAAGGAGCCATTAACATTGGTTCCCGGTAAGGTGAGGAAGAGTAATGCCGCAAATATTGCCATCAGGATAAAATTGACGAAGGTGACGCGAATGCCGCCAAAGCGATCAGAGAGCGCACCGCCCATTGGACGAGCCAGTGCGCCCAATAGCGGGCCGAAGAAAGCGTAATGCAGGATGACAACATCAGGAAATTGTGTTTTTGCCAACATGGCAAATCCGGCTGAGAAACCGATAAATGAACCAAAAGTTGCCAGATATAACACCGCCAAAATCCACAAATGGCCACGTTTCAGGACCGGTAATTGCTGGATAATCGACGCTTTTGCAGCAGACAAGTCATTCATACCAAACCAGGCCGCCACACTGAATATCAGCAAAAAGGGGATCCAGATATAGGCTGCGTTTTGCAACCAGAGCTGGCTACCATCCGCTTGTGGATAGCCACTGCCCATAAAGGCACTGAACACCCCAACCGAAATAGCCATAGGGGCGATAAGTTGCATCACACTGACGCCAAGATTCCCCAATCCCCCATTGAGGCCCAGCGCCCCCCCCTGCTTGGCTTTCGGGAAGAAAAAACTGATATTAGCCATGCTAGAGGCAAAGTTCGCACCGGCAAAACCACACAACAATGAAATCAATACAAATGTTCCATACTGGGTGGCGCTGTCCTGTACCGCGATACCTAACCAGAGGCAGGGGATAACCAGAAACAATGTGCTAATAGCCGTCCAGCGACGACCACCAAAGACCGGTATGACAAACGAGTATGGAACACGTAACAGTGCCCCCGATACTGAGGGTAATGCTGTCAGCATGAACAGTTGATCGGTGGTGAAGTTAAAGCCCACTTTATTCAGATTCACTGCGACCGCACTAAACAGCATCCAGACACAGAAACTCAGTAACAATGCTGGTACTGAAATCCACAAATTTCGCCGGGCAACACTATGCCCTACCTGTTGCCAGAACTGTGGATCTTCCGGGTACCACTGCGGTATTGATTGACCACCGGCTAACTTTGCCGGGATAGCGGAAGATGATGAGTTAGTTAATGGTGTCGGAGAGTGCGACATAAAAACCTCAGTCAGGGTGACCACAAACGGGAAGTAATGCGTCACCCTAGGCACCAGAGGCTATTTCAAAGTTGATTTACATCAAGAGGATGTGAAGTTAACTTTTAGCTAACAATACCCATACATCATTTGTGGGTAGTAGGTTTACTGGTAAAAAAGAGCCTCTTTTCATTTAGTTGCCGATGTGAATGTTTTCTTGAAACCGAGTAATACACCCGTTGACTATTAGGGGGTACTCCCTATTGGTTATGGGGTAATAGTCAAGGATGAGGAAGAATATCGATCAACCCTTCCGTTCGAGGTATTTACCCTCTCAGCTACAGGAACTATTCATGAGTGAACAAGACGCCGCGACCATCCTGTTGATTGATGACCACCCGATGCTAAGGCACGGTATTAAGCAATTAATCAGCATGGCACCTGGGTTATCCATCGCAGGTGAGGCCAGCAACGGTGCTCAAGGTATTATTCTCGCCACCAATTTTGATCCTGATTTGATCATGCTGGATTTAAACATGCCGGGCATGAATGGATTGGAAACACTGGATAGATTGCGTCAGCAGCCACTATCCGGGCGAATTGTGGTGTTTACCGTTTCTGACCATCAGGATGATGTCATCAGTGCCTTAAAACGCGGGGCCGATGGTTATCTGCTAAAAGATATGGACCCTGAAGATTTGCTGGTCTCACTGTATGATGCAGCAGCAGGACAAATGGTTCTCAGCGACGCATTGATGTCGATACTGGCAATCAACCTCCGCGAGAATCGGTCTGATAATGAGCGCGATATTAACACCCTCACCCCACGTGAACGCGACATATTGAAGCTGATCGCTAAAGGGTTACCGAATAAAACCATTGCCCGGAAATTGCTGATTGCAGAGAGCACCGTTAAAGTTCATGTCAAACATCTGTTGAAAAAAATGAAGCTGAAATCGCGGGTTGAAGCCGCAGTATGGGTATTACAAGAGAAAATACTATAGCTTGCTAAGCAGAAAATCACGTAACACTACCGCCTGATTCTGTTGCGTGTCGCGACTGCCATACAGCAACGTAATTGGCTGTTGTTTCAGTACGTCTAGTAAAGGTTGCCAGGCCGTTGAGCTATCAAGCTGGGCCTGATAACGCACCACAAACTCTGGCCAATCTAAACATTGATGAAACCATTTTCGTAATGCATTTTCCGGCGCCACTTCTTTTAACCATACCACCCCTAACAGCCGGGTTTTGCTAATGCCTCGCGGCCACAGCCGATCAGTCAGAAAGGTATTGGCTTGATATGGCGGCTGAACATCGTAAACTCGCGCTAAAGTGATGCGATTTTCCATCGTTGTACTCCTCCTTTGTCCGGTATATGCACCATGTTAGCAACCCTATCAACAAGAGTCTGTCGCCCAACCACAGATTTTATTCATTCGGTTAGTCTCATTAATAACCTCAAAGCTGGCATGCCATGGTTCAGCGCTTATTTCTCAACCAATCTTCGCGACTGATTTCCCATATTTCCGTCTGGAAATGCCCACTAACGTAGTCTCGCTCCTGCGTTGCAACCAAACGCATACCATTTTTACGTGATATGGCGGCTGACGCCTTATTCGGTGCGGCCTTTGTCACTCGTAAATAAGGCTGGTCCAATTGTGTAAACCAGAAGTGAGTGACTGCATCACTGGCTTCCGTTATTAACCCCTGCCCTTGCCACACAGGGCTTAACCAAAAGCCACGGTGATCGTCTGTATCACAGGCCAAATTAATAACACCAATCAAGGTCTCTGGTGAAACCTTCGGCCTGATTGACCAGAAAAAACGGCTACCACATTGCATCTTAGGTAATGCAATATCACGGACAAAGGTCAGGGCACCATCGGCTGGGTAAGGCCAAGGTACGGCAGAAGCATCTAAATACTTCACCACTTCCCATACCGGAAATTTTAGCTGTATCTGGTCAGCATCCTGTAGGGTTAAAGGTATTAATAGCAAACGATCCGTCAGTAATGGTTCCATCAAATAGTCCCTTTACAAGGCAGCCTCTAAAGCATCAATATCGTGAAACGCGAGAGTCACGAAAACAGAAAATACCACTGGTGGTTATAGCTCGACAACTGTACTCATTTATAGCAAAGTTTAATCACCACAACCATACGGATAAATGCCATGATAATTATTTCTTCATAAATACGAACATGTTATATTCATTTCAATTAAATATTTGGTGAAGAAAATGACTACTGTACCGCTTAATACCACCCGGCAGATGAAACAAAAAAATATTATGTTGGTTGCAAGCACATTAAAATCGCTGTCATCCGCAACCAAAGGCGATATATCTGCTCAAACTGGATTAAGCTTGGCAACATGTGGCACCATTTTGAATGAATTATGTTCAAAGGGCGAAATCATTGAAGAATCTATTGATGAATCACGTGGTGGCCGACCAGCAAAGCGCTATATATACAACTCAAATTACTTTAGCATATTAAGTATTTATATTGAAGGGAGCGATACCTCCGGCGTTATATCGTCATCCCTAAGGTCTGCAGATGGCAAAATCATTGTTGAGTACGATAAAATATATTCTGATTTAACTGAAGATATGTTGCTCGCGCAAATTCAAGAATTTTCAGATAAATACAATAATATCAAAGCAATAGGGCTAGGATTGCCCGGTGTCATTGTGGATGGAAAAATACTTACTTGCGATATTACCCGCTTGGAGGGATTGGCAATCACTGAATTATTAAGTAACCGATTCGGTATTTTTGTTCAGGTGGGGAATGACATGAATTATACCGCATTTGGTTTTTATCGTAATCACTGCCGTAATATAAAGGAACCTATCGCCTATATTTTTATGCCACCAAGACATTGTGCCGGCTGTGGCATTGTTATTTCAGGTAAAATGCTACGTGGTGCAAGTCAATTTGCAGGTGAAGTGTCGCAACTGCCATTTTATGACAATCTAGGGACTAATATAAATTCTCACCATGAACTGGTGCAACAACGACTTATTTATATTACTTCATCGTTGATCGCCATGATTAACCCTGCAACCATAGCCATCTCAGGAGAACATATCAGTCAAAATTGTATTGCAGAATTATCTGCTCAATTACTCAAAAAATTTGATTGCAAACACATACCCCATTTTGTCTATCGCGACAACATTAAGTACGATTATCACAATGGAATATCAGAATACACTCTTGATGCCTATAATAATTTTCGAGTATTTGAGATCTAGTATTCAGCGGTATCTATGATGAGAAACTTTTTCTAGAGCCCCCTCTCCCACCTTCAGGCTATCCTAACCGTCGTATGCCCTTTTCTCTAGTCGGCAAACCACCTTGATAGGCAAAAATGTTCTTGACAAGCCAGGTACCCACTGTATATTTCACAACTTAATATAAGTCTTTTATAAAGTGACTATACTTATTACTTGCTCGCTGCCACTTACCAGAGAAAGGTGCTTAAATGTCTAGCCATGTCGTCGACTACCCTCTGGATACACCGGCTACACGCACATCTACGCGCTCTATCTTCTTTGTCGCTGGATTTGCTATGGGCCTTTGGGCATCGTTGGTGCCCTATGCACAGAATAGACTTCATTTTGATGCAGGCTCTTTGGGGATGTTATTACTTTGCTTGGGAACAGGCTCCCTACTGGCAATGCTATTCTCTGGCAAACTGATTGGCCGCTTCGGCTGTAGAAGAATAATACTATTAGGTATCGTTGTTAGCGCTGTTTTCCTGCCCACATTGGCAATTATTGATCAGTTCCCTTTGATGGCACTATGTCTGTTCTTTTTTGGCGCAGGCATTGGTTTAGTCGACGTTGCGGTTAATGTCCAAGGCTCTCTGGTTGAACAATCCTCGGATAAACCACTGATGTCAGGTTTCCACTGTTTATTCAGCATTGGTTCAATTGCGGGTGCTGGCGGCGGTGCAATATTATTTACTCTTGGCTTAATGCCCCTCCCCGTAACACTGATTGCCGTCGTGATAATGGCTATAATTACCTCAGTCGTTTTCAAGGAATTAATCCCTTTTGGCGATCATAAAGAACCTAATCAACAGCCAAAAATAAAACCACGCCCAAACTTCAGGCTCATATTAACGGCACTTATGTGCATGATTTGTTTTATGGCGGAAGGTGCAGTATTAGATTGGAGTGGCGTATTTCTAACCAATGACCGTGGCCTTGACATAGCACATGCCGGTTGGGGGTTTGCTATTTTCGGTGGCACCATGTCTGTAATGCGTTTCACTGGTGATAAAGTTGTCAGTATTTTGGGACGCAAGCATGTACTGATTTTTAGCAGTA
The DNA here is from genome assembly GCF_052217105.1 of Yersinia sp. 2553 StPb PI. Taxonomy (NCBI): domain Bacteria; kingdom Pseudomonadati; phylum Pseudomonadota; class Gammaproteobacteria; order Enterobacterales; family Yersiniaceae; genus Yersinia; species Yersinia sp. 2553 StPb PI. The sequence goes on from NZ_JAZGPX010000002.1 coordinate 1,729,511, forward strand.
TCATCGCCATGACCGGCTATGCCATTGCCGTCATAATACCTGACTGGAAATTTACGTTATTTGGCTTTGCACTGGTAGGAATAGGTGCAGCTAATATTGTTCCGGTACTTATCACGCTGGCTGGCCAGGAAAGTGTAATGCCCGTGAACATGTCGGTAGCCATGGTCGCAACGCTGGGTTATTTCGGTATTTTAGGGGGGCCGGCACTGATCGGTTTTATTGCACATATAACTGACCTCTACACTGCATTCACAGTGGTTGCCCTGACATTTATTGTCATAGCAGTTGGGGCATTCAAACTGAAATATTCCAGTGACTAAACATTTATCTACCGATAAATAAAGCCGGTGGATAGTGGGTCAATCTGTTTTTTGAAGATAAAAGTGTGACTGAGTATGGTAATTTTACCTGCTAGCAAAATTATGCTAGCTTTTTTTTAGGTATACTATGCCGAGATATTCTCTATCAAACCAAGATGTTAAAGAGGGAAATTGTATGAGCATTAAAATCATTGCTGTTGATATGGATGGAACCTTTCTCAATGATCAGATGAGTTTTGATAGGGAACGGTTTATTACACAATATTCACAACTAAAAGAAAATGGAATAAAATTTGTTGTTGCCAGTGGTAATCAATATTATCAGCTAATTTCATTCTTCCCTGAGATTGCCAATGAAATCGCTTTTGTTGCTGAAAATGGGGCTTATGTCAGTAACAAGAATACTGAAATTTTCTGCGGTTCAATCTCTGATGAAGATTGTAATAAAGTGCTAAAAACATTACTACCAATACCCTATCTTGATGTCATTGTTTGTGGCAAAAATGGCGCTTACATGTTGAGCTCTTCAGATAATTATTTCTACACTACAATGAGTAAATACTACCATCGCCTTAAAATTATCGATAACTTAGATCAAGTAACAGAGTCTGCATTCAAATTTGCGATAAGTTTACCCAATGAGAAACTGGTAGACTTTATGAAATTTATCGAGCAAGAACTCGCAGATATAGTGACCCCGGTATCAAGTGGACATGGTTCTGTAGACCTTATAATACCCGGAATTCATAAAGCCCATGGTATTAAACTACTCCAAAAAATGTGGGATGTAACTGATCAACAAGTCGTAACTTTTGGCGATGGTGGCAATGATATTGAAATGTTACAGTACGCCGGCTTTGGTTATGCCATGGCAAATGCTCCAGACAACATTAAGAATGTAGCAAAGTATCAGGCCGAATCAAATAACGACTCTGGCGTATTAAATATAATTGATAAAATTCTAAAGAAAGAACATCCTTTCACATAGACATATTTAATAACAAAAATATATTGGCGGGAAAGACTCCCGCCTATTAATTAATTTTCTCTATTATTGCGGCTCTCGCCATTCTATTTGTAAGCTATTTTAGAATATTAACAATCTTCTCTCACCAAAGCAGCTAACGTCTGTAAACCAATATCAGCTTGTTCTTCTGTTGCATGACTGAAGTTAAGTCGTAACTGGCCACAGCCCTCTGACGGATATGGCAGGAACGATTCGCCCGGCATAAATGCAATATTTTTTTCGAGTGCTTTAGGCAATAGTTTACGAGTATCAATACAATGATTAAGTGTGAGCCAGAAGAATAACCCACCGGCAGGTTTCTCCCAAGTGGCAAGAGAACCAAAATGGCGTTGTAAAGAGATCTCAAATGCATCACGACGACTCTTATAATATGTGGCCAGTTGGTCCATATGTTCAGCATGGTTGGCGGCACCTAGCTGTTGCAATACCAGCCATTGGCTGATTCGGCTACTGTGTAGATCAGCCGCCTGCTTTAGCCGTGTCAGATAAGGAATTAACTCTGACGAAGCAACCAGATAGCCTAACCGCAATGCCGGGGATAAACTTTTAGAAAAGGACCCCTGATAAATCCACGGTGCGTGCTGTAATAAGGCACATACCGGCTTTCGCTCACACGGATCATAGACCAGGTCATGATAGGGATCATCTTCAAACAGCGGCAACATAAGGTCATCACACGCCTTTGCTAATGTGGCCCGCTGCGTACTATCAAGACAGTGACCACTTGGATTCTGAAAAGTTGGGATGCTGTAGGCAAAAGCAGGCTTTTCTGTTTTGAGTTTATCAATATCAGGTTGTGCCGAATCATAAGCCACAAATTGTGCCCCGAAGAACCGAAATACCTGCAATGCCGCCAAATAAGTGGGCGACTCAACAGCGACAGGTGTTCCTGCATCAATAAATAATTTAGCGACCAGATCAATTCCTTGTTGCGAGCCTGAAATAATCAGGACCTGCTCCTCAGTGCAAGATAAACCGCGCCTACATAAATTCTGCGCAATATGCCTGCGCAATTCTGTTTCCCCTTCACTGGCCCCGTATTGCAACATCGATTGCGGCATTCCTTCCAGGTGCAAGTGGGGGAAACTTTCAACCGCAGGCAAGCCGCCAGCAAATGAGATCATCCCAGGCCGTTCAATAACAGAGAGTATTTCCCGTATAGGCGAGGGGTGAAGATCGTGCAGCCGTGAGGAAAATCGATTATTCTGATCCACTACAGTCTTATTCATGGCAGTCCTTCCATAAAGGTCAACATATTTGACCTTTATGGACAGTAAAATGGACGGCTGATTACGTCAATAGTATTGACCTAATTATTTTTTAATTTGTGATAAAAATCCGATGGCAACCTCCAAAAACGTCCCGCAACAGGAAGACCAACGACTGCATCAAGCCATCGAACAGTTCTATTTTGGTTATCGGACATTTACTGAACTACCGGATAAATTACTGGCTCAGCGAGGATTAGGTCGGGTTCACCACCGCATCCTGTACTTTGTCGGACACAATCCTGATATCGCCATCAATGCCTTGTTGGGAATTCTGAAAATCAGCAAACAAGCGCTTAATGCACCATTAAAACAATTAGTTAAAATGGAGCTAATCACGGTTACCACCGCCGAATATGATCAAAGAGTGCGGCAGTTATCTCTCTCCCCCGCCGGTAAAAAGCTTGAATCTCAATTAACAGAGACACAAATGCAACTGCTACGACAGGTATTCCAACAACTGGGAAAAGAAACAGAAACAGCGTGGCTGCAAGTTATGCAATGTCTTAATAAGGATTGAGATTAGCATCAAATTATAAGATGTTCTGTGTGAGCTATACTCGAATGAGATTAATGGCTGGCATTTAATAGAAGGGATAAAGAGTGATAGACCATACGGGGATTAACGTTACTAATATATTAATAAGTAAAGATTTTTACAGTGTAGCGCTTGCACCTCTCAATTACGAGATACGTCTAAACCTTGGTGATGCCTGTGGTTTTGGTGTGAAAATTTCAGCCAATGGGGATGATCCCGGCGGTGACTTTTGGGTAATGGAAGGTAAACCTTATACCCCAAGAAGCCATATCGCTTTCCGTGCTGCAAGCAAAAATGAGGTCAATCAATTCTATAATGCTGCCATGGAAGCTGGTGCAATATCGAATGGAGAGCCTGGCTACCGTCCTCATTATCATGAAAACTATTATGCTGCATTTGTTCTTGATCCAGATGGTTACAATATTGAAGCTGTCTATCATGGCAAATAATTTATAAAATAAAGGTTTCTATTTAATCAGAATGGCTATCTACTGATGATATGCACTGTTTTCGTGCATTAAATTTGACACTCACCATCGCCACTAAACAATACTCCTAATTACTATGTTGCATATCGATTATGCTTTTAATATCTGCTAGCATCCCTGCCAGCGCTATCACATAACTTAATTGATCGGAGAAAGCGCTCAATCCAGCAATGTCGAGCGTTATACGCTATTTTATTAGTTACTCAACCGCGATGAGTATTAATAACACTTTGAATAAGGCAATTTTGGAATTGAAGATAACGTTGATAATAGCCGGTATTGTTGTGATCATCGCGGTGATAGTCTGGCTCATTCTTCGCTCGGCAGCTAAAGACGTTGAGGATGATTATTAAATGATGATCCTCTGATTTAACCTCCCTCCAGCTTGCAGTGCTAAAGAGAAGGTTGAAATCCTTCTATGCTCCCAAACAGCCATTGAGAAACCAACGTTAAAATAAGTATTCTGCATATATTACTTGCTTCCCCATACCTTGTGTGGGCCTCGTTATATAAATAAGCGAGTTAGCGAGCATACTTGTGGTTATGTGATGCATGTCATTTCAAATCAATTGTAATTGATCACTTTTTGATCAATCATTTTAGTGCCAAATCCACAGCGCTTTCATGTCTGTCAACCTGTAAGCAAGCTATGAGACCCTGTAAAAGGTTATGGATTAGGTCTTGCTTCCGCCACGAAACATCATGTCTACAAGTAATTAGATGCTAGTGGCGGCCTTTTGTATTGAAAACCGGACAATCACTTCCTCTACCTTCTTCCACCGAGCAATCATCACATATCAGGTAAATTACCGTGCCACTGGCCCTGGTGTAACACCCTTCATTTTACCAATGCCCCACTAATCCCTTCAGTCCCCTCTTTATAAGGAAACATTAAATACTCCGTCTCACCATCGCCCAGTTTCTCTAGTTTAGTGTTAAAGACCGCTTCATAGAATTTTTGTGCCCGATACATGCCTGCAACACAAATCTCAAACTAGCCACCGATATTTGCTTTCATCATATTCTCTAGTAGGTTTTTTCAGATAACGTCCTAACACTCATTCTTATAAATGGTGTTTTTTTATACAACATTATTAATCAAGTTATCTGAAACTACTTCATTGACGAAATATCAGAACATCGAGGGGTTATTTTTATCCATTATCAAGCTCCAGAAATGACAAAGCCCCAGCGATTAGCTGAGGCTTTAAATTTGGTGCTGTGATAGCTGACCCTGTAACCGTACCAATGATAATGCAATCCTTGCACCAAGGTAACTATCACAGCACCGTATAATTTACATTGTAATTATAAACAAACAGTAAACATGACCAACTTTATAGTGGGCATGACTCACAAAATGGCAAAGCCCCTACCGTTAAGCTAAGGGCTGAAATTTGGCCCGCCACCGAGGTCTCGAACCTCGCACCTACAACAACTATGGTTATCGGCTCTATCCAGCTGAGCTAGTGGCGGTTACAGAGCGAATTCTACGCATCAATTTATAAGCACGCCATCAACAAGGTTACTTTTCAGATTATTCAGCCCACCAATCCAAGTTCAAAAACGACAAAACCCCACCGAAGCGAGGTTTATTTGGCTGGCTAGGCACTACTGCACAAACAATTCTTATCACACTAATGCACTTTTTGCGGCCGCACCGACACTTTTATCATAAATTTCTGACTTCATTATTGCCGGATCCATTTCTAGGCAAGAAACAGATCAAGGCATGGACAGAAAGATTACAGCAGGCCATCAAGATTGCCGATGAAATAGAAATAGCGCTAAGAGTGAGCAGTATTTATGTACTGCAGCAAAAGTCAGGGCATGGCTACACAAGAGATGGTTTCAATAGTCGGTGGCGCAATGCAAAATTACTGGCCGCAAAGACATTTCCTGAATTGGATTTTGATTTCACGTTTCATGATTTAAAGGCAATGGGAATATCCGATTTAGTCAAATTAATCACTATCTTATTGACAATAACAATATTTGAGGCTTTATTACATCATTAGTGAAATGTTTTTTAATATATTGCCACCACTGAACAAGTGTGAATACTATTGCAGAGTTGTCATGGCAAAATATCGTATTTTCTTACGACAACATATTTTAGTTTTATTTTTCTAAACCAAAAGACATCAGTTAATAAAATTAATATTCCAATAATCCTAACCTCACCACCAGTGTTAAATGTAACTAGAGCGCCAATAATAGCTAAAATAACCGAGCCTACCTTTGAGTACTTTGTCTATAGTTTTTTAACTGATGTAACGCCATTCATTGCATAAGTGGCACCGCTTACCGTAAACAAGCATTTGTAACCCATACATCCCCATGACTAAAGAATTCTTTTTCTTCTATTATATTGTCCCAGAAATAAAGATAGCTATAAAAAATGTGATACTGAAAATTTATCGATAATAAATTACTATCAATTTAGTGATTAGCAAGTTATTTCAAAATTTGTTGTGCTATAGCTCTTACAACCCTATCAGATTGAAGAAGACCATCTCCGATAGCATGCTTCCCCCATGCAAACTCAAATCCAAATCACTGAAATTCTGCGCCTGCTGCACAACCTGATCCGTATTGGTACAGTGGCCGCGGTCGATCTCGACCAAGTCCTGCGCCGCGTGGCGACAGGAGACAATACCACCGGCTAGTTAAACTGGCTGACGCTGCGCGCCGGTCAATCGCGATCATGGTGAGCACCGTCCGAGGGTGAGTAGGTGTTGATATTGTCCCTCGGTGACGAACTGGATACAGCCTTTGTGCTGCGTGGCATTTTCTCTGATGACTTCCCGCCGCCGTCGGCCTCGGCGCATGGCCGACAGCGGAAAACTGGCCGCTGATTGAATTACCCGAACTACCGCAGTGGCTTTTGATTGAAGCGGTGAATCAAGGTTATATCGTTTCCACTTGGCCACTTGTCATAGAATAGCTCACAAGAAATACCGTTAATACACGCTGCCAAAATAGATGTATAGTTATATTTATCATCCAGATAACAGCAATAGGAGCTGTAATGTTCGGGCAAGATAAAACCGCTGGCACCATGATATGGTGGGAAAAAACCGTTGAATACTATTTCGTGGCTAAATATTTGAGTGACACAGCTGCTATAGCCCCATTAGATGGCAATCACGAGAAAGCCGGTGACAATATATTTACTCAGGGCAATAAATGGGTATTAATTGAATTTAAAAGAAGTAAGGCCGACTTAGAATCCGAAAAAACAAAGTTTATTAATTATCAACAGGCTCAAAGCGCTCTATCCGCAATTGATGGTCATCATTTCCTGATTTATGGCGGCATGCTCTACACAGGTGAATTTTCACTATGGGCACAAACCTATTTCTCTGGTAGAACCGGAGTCTCCCTAGATGAGGTCATCAAAAATGGTAAAGGCATAAGAGCTTTTATTATTTATGTCGAAGCATTTATCGCATTTAAAAAAGGTGGTAATCCTGGTAGTTCGGGTGGTCTGGGGGTAACGGATTATGCGCAAGTGGCTTGCGTCAATAAAAATGGGGATATATGTGCCTGTATGTCTCTTGACGAGTTCCGTCGTTCATTAGGTGCAAAACCGACGCCTGACGCAAAATACAAAAGTGCAGCGCCGAGTATGTAATCATCCTTATTTGTTTCTATAAATAGTGGCACTATTACTTAATCAGTAATAGTGCCACCTTATTTTGTGCTATCCCTCACACAGCCCCCATCACCTGCCCGCGCGTAGCAATCCGGCACCATAACAAATGTTACCACCCTGATCCGTAAAAATGGCTATCGCCTCTTGGGTTCCCGCTCCTGCTCTGATTATCCGCTATTTGCCTTTGAAAACTACATCCGTACCACGCAAATGTTGGCTGACACCATGGCTGAGGCCCATATGTGGGCCAACGATAAGCCGCTCACGCCCTCGCTGGCAAAGACATTTGTGTTGTGAGGCTATTTCACGCAATGACATCAAGCCAGCTCGGTACGCCGATTCGATGGCCTCCCAATCTGGTTTGGTCATTTGTTTACTCCAATAAAAAACCGCCGTAGGCGGTTTGATAATAATATTTAACACATAAAATGTGACTCCCAATATAGGGAATCTTCAACTATTTAATTATTAGTGCATCCGCCGTTAGCTTGACAGTGTCCATGTTCAGGAGTGCCAACATCAGGCCCCGTTGCAGGATCATTACAATACGGCCACCACTTGCTGGATGGATTACATTCTTCAGCCATAGCACCCGCAGATAGCAACATAACACTAACTAACAGTAAGCCTTTTAACATATCTTTCATCGTAACTTCCTCCATGATTAGCCGCCTAAAGTGACGGACGATGCGACGATTGCTTTTAATAACCTGCAATAGCCACCCTAATCATTAATTCATCAAGTCCACTAATCAATCAAATAAGTTGGTTTGTTTAACCGCTGTTAATAATAATTCTTATTTCCATTGGTAATGGCATTAAATTAAGGAAAATCTTATATATCCGCACCATTATCGATGGCACTCAAGGAATGCCACCTGTAATGCTACTTTACTGAGGTAATTTCCAATTCTGAGCTGGCAGGCCAGCACATGTAGCCATCGTCACCGACTTGTCCAACCCTGCAGTTGTCAGGCACTTATTTGACGCCACATTTCGCACATCCGAACCAACACCTTGAAGAGCTTTCCACTGTTGTTTTGTGTTCTGATAATCACAGGTTGCCATGACCGGAGTTGAGCCACCTTCATCTGACAAACACTGCCCACTTTTCAACACGATGTAATGGACGGTGTTTTTTTCTGAACTGGCCTTTGCCACGCTATCACAGGCTAACAAGGTGGGCTTACCTTGGGTATTCTCATCCAAACAGTTACGGCCATTTGCAATATTAAGATGGCCGGATATTGTTTCGGTAGCCATAGTCACTACCTTAGCTCCTTGGATATCTTCTTGTGAAGTTGCTGCAACCGAAGAGAACGATACAGTCAAAGCAACAATTAATGCAGATAAGCGAACTACCATATAATCACTCCTTGTGAATTAATTATCTTTCTAATTATTAACGTATTGTACTTAACAATAAATTAATGACCTGTTTTTTTATACAGTTAAAAGCTGACGCTATCAAGCCTTTATTTACAAGTTATTAACTCCATTTATATAACGTTAATGTCCGATCCTTTTTCATTGCTTCCGGGTGGCGTTCTGCCGCCAGCTAATAACCTCATCGAGCCGCCCCTTACAGATCCGCAACTCACGCTTAAGAGCTAGGGCATACAACCCACTATCGCCCCAAGTGGTACCAACGAATTCAGGTAGCGTACTTGTGCCTCGCAAGACAGGCTGATGTGCTTTCATTACGCAAGGATCAATTCAGAGAGTCAGGTATATACATCAGGCAGGGTAAGACAGGGGCAAAACAAATCAAGGAATGGTCGGAGCGATTACGTGACGCTATCGCGCTGGCTGAGTCCCTGTCCTTACAGCCGGGTATCAGCAGTATCTACATCATTCGCCAACGAACGGGACTGCGGTATACACGCGACGGTTTTAATAGTCGATGGCGCAAAGCCAAAGAAGCAGCAAAAGAAGCGCACCCTGAGCTGGATTTTAATTTCACCTTCCATGACCTGAAAGCTAAAGGGGTTTCTGATCTTGAGGGTTCACTCAGTGACAAACAGGCGATATCAGGACACAAGAATGCAGCTCAAACAGCACGATATGATCGTAAAATTGCGATAGTGCCAGCGGTAGGAGACCAGTAAAGCAGAAATAATATTATGAAGAGATATTATGAAAGGTGATTTTAGGCACAAAAAAACCGCCTCTCGGCGGTTAACGACATACTCATACTACTTTGTTTTACTTAGAATATTTTCCATGGTGCCCGGGGCGGGACTTGAACCCGCACAGCCATAAGCCGAGGGATTTTAAATCCCTTGTGTCTACCGATTTCACCACCCGGGCTCTGGAAAACTGGAGGCGCGTCCCGGAGTCGAACCGAGGTAGACGGATTTGCAATCCGTAGCATGGCCACTCTGCCAACGCGCCTTATTCTTCTTTGCCTTTACAGCTGAGGTTCGCCTTAAGCCAACCTACTAATTTGGAGCGGGAAACGAGACTCGAACTCGCGACCCCGACCTTGGCAAGGTCGTGCTCTACCAACTGAGCTATTCCCGCAACATCAGAACTTACTGATTCTTTTGCTATCTTTCGACATTTCGTTGCTGCCGTCTGATGCGATGCATTCTACTTACCTGACGCAATGAGTCAATAAAATTATCTGACTAATGTGTTCGTTTGCTGCTTTTTGCGGCGCTTCGATCAAGGTTCGAGCAAATCATTCCAGGCGGCGTTTAAATATTGAAACATTGACCAGAATGTCAGTACCGCAGCAATGTAGAGAAGAACAAAGCTGGCGAGCTCAACATTATGGTCTGGGCGCCAAAGTAAGCCAACCAGCGAACCCATTTGAGCCGTGGTTTTCACTTTACCAATCCATGACACCGCAACACTGCTGCGCTTACCGATTTCAGCCATCCACTCACGCAGGGAAGAAATGATGATTTCACGGGCAATCATAGTTGCCGCCGGTAGAGTGATCCACCAGACATGATAATGCTCAGCGACCAACACTAATGCGATGGCAACCATAACTTTATCCGCCACAGGGTCAAGAAAAGCCCCAAAACGGGTAGTTTGTTTCCAGCGGCGCGCTAAAAAGCCATCAAACCAATCGGTTGCTGCTGCAAACACAAATATGATGGCACAAACCATCGGAGCCCAAACGAATGGCAGATAAAACGCCAGAACGAAGAATGGGATGAGTACAACACGAAACAGGGTAAGCCAAGTCGGTATATTCAATTGCATAATGCTACGATAACTATCTGGCTGGGGTGGATATTATGAGTATGGTGCAACATTAGCCTCAGTGTTTCAATGCATTGTAGATTTTTTCTGCCAATGCTTGTGAAATACTCGGCACTTTTGCAATTTCCTCGACGCTAGCATTCAGTAAAGGTTGCAGTCCCCCCATATACTTCAGCAAAATTTGCCGCCGTTTAGGGCCAACTCCCTCTATCGTTTCTAATGCACTGGTATTTTTTACTTTAGCACGACGCTGCCTATGTCCGGTGATAGCATGGTTATGCGAGTCATCTCGGATATGTTGAATCAAATGCAATGCTGGTGAATCTGGTGGCAACGAGAACCCCTCCCCTTGCGCCTCCAGGAACAATGTTTCCAGCCCCGCTTTTCGATCACTTCCCTTAGCAACGCCGACCAATAATGGTTTTTGCTTATCCCACTCAACGGTGAGAGAAGCAAACACGTCAAAAGCCTGAGACAGTTGGCCTTTCCCTCCGTCAATGAAAATAACATCAGGAATTTTTTTGTCATCTAATGACTTACCATATCGACGTTTAAGCACTTGAGACATCGCCGCATAATCATCACCGGGCGTTATGCCACTAATATTGTAGCGTCTATATTCCGAACGTACAGGACCATTTGCATCAAATACGACACAAGACGCGACAGTCTGCTCTCCCATCGTATGGCTGATATCAAAACATTCCATACGATTGATCTCATCAAGATTAAGAATCTTGGCTAACTCTTTCATTCGCTGATGTATTGTTGATTGCTGCGATAAACGAGTAATCAACGCAGTAGAGGCATTTGTGCGCGCAAGTTTAAGGTAACGCGCTCGATCCCCCCGAGGACGGCTTTGGATCTGAATTTTTCTTCCGGCCAACTCAGAAAGAGAGGAAGCCAGCAGATCCTTTTCCTCTAGGGTAAAGTCCAGCAAGATCTCACCTGGGAGCGTTCGCCCCTGGCTTCCTTGCAAATAAAACTGCCCAACAAAGGTCTGAACGACTTCACTGAGCTCAGTCCCAGCAGGAACTTTCGGGAAGTAACTCCGGCTTCCCAGCACTTTCCCTTGTCGAATAAATAGCACATGGACACAAGCTAACCCGGCATCAAACGCCACACCGATAACATCAAGATCTTCATTGTCGCCCGAAACGAATTGCTGTTCAGTAACTCGCCTTACTGCTTGTATTTGATCTCGAATACGCGCCGCATCTTCGAAATGCAACGATTGACTGGCTTCCTCCATCCGGGAAATCAGTTGTGTCAGTACCTGTTGGTCTTTGCCCGAGAGGAACAAACGCACATAATCAACCTGGCGTTGGTACTCATCATCGCTCACAAGACCTGCAACACAAGGGCCTGAACAACGGCCAATCTGATATTGCAGACAAGGCCGTGAACGATTGCGGTAGACACTGTTTTCACACTGCCTTACTGGAAAAAGTTTTTGCAATAATGCCAAGGTTTCGCGGACAGCATAAGAGTTCGGGAACGGGCCAAAATACTCACCCTTCTCATGCTTAGCACCGCGATGAATAGCTAAGCGCGGGTGAGTATCCGCACTCAAGAAAATAAGAGGATATGACTTATCATCACGCAACAGTACGTTGTAACGAGGCTGATAAAGCTTGATATAGTTATGCTCAAGCAGCAGTGCTTCCGTTTCTGTATGTGTCACGGTCACATCAATTTGAGCAATATTCTTAACCAAGGTCTCTGTTTTTCGACTGGCAACCTGAGCACGGAAATAACTCGTCAGACGTTTCTTGAGGTCTTTTGCTTTGCCGACATAAATAACTGTCCCCGTCTTATCATACATACGGTAAACACCAGGTTGGCTGGTGACAGTTTTCAAAAACTCTTTAGAATCGAAACAATCAGTCACTATTAGACAACGTCTCCGCGTTAAACAGACCGTGGCGAATGGCCAGATGGGTCAATTCAACGTCACCACTTATATTAAGCTTGCTAAACATCCGGTAGCGATAGCTGTTCACCGTTTTCGGACTCAGATGAAGTTGTTCCGAAATGTCGTTCACCTTTTGGCCTTTCGTTATCATGAGCATAATTTGTAACTCACGCTCTGACAAACAACTAAAAGGCGTTTCGGCTGGAGGCTCTAACTGACCCAAGGCCATCTGCTGCGCAATATCAGAAGCAATGTAGCGTTGCCCCGAATGAACCGCACGGATAGCCGTAACAACATCCTGAGGTGCTGCCCCCTTACTTAAATACCCACCGGCACCAGCCTGCATGACTTTTGCGGGCAGCGGATTTTCAGTATGGATGGTTAGCATGATAACTTTAGTATCTGGAGAAAAACGCAAAATCTTACGAGTTGCTTCCAACCCGCCGATACCGGGCATATTCATATCCATCAAAACGATATCAACAACATGGCTACGGCACCATTTTACCGCATCTTCACCACACTGCATCTCGCCCGCTACTTTGATACCCTTGATATCTTCAAGAATGCGTCGAATCCCTGCGCGCACCAGTTCGTGGTCATCAACAAGAAGAACGCTAATCAAAGAAAATTCTCCAAAAATAAGGGAGTAACCTAATCACGCTTTGTTTACGACAATGATATTACTTGTTTTCGACCAAAGAATGAATACAGAATAATTGCAAATTCATATCTATATTGTTTGACAGATATTATTTTTATCATCATTTCGACTATGTACATAAAATCGCTGACATATCAATTAACGACATGATAAAAAAGAAAAGTTTTTTTAAGAGTTTTCTTGGCATTACACTGCTATTCATGCAAACAGTAATTGCTGACATCCCGAAACTTATTTTTACATGAAAAAGCACAACATATTGATACCACACAGGATCGGCTATTTCCGTTCTAATTTTGCGGCATAGGAATTATTCTTAGTTTTGTTTATTTATTGTTTATCTCTTATTCACGCTCAAAATGAGTGATTTTTGACACAAAATTACTCATTCAGAAATGGTATGATTTTTATGAACAAAACTCACTTAATTAAGATAATACTTACATAGTCAGAGGAAGCATCTTCCAGACATACCTATCCCCTGCTCGCCTTCGACCACATTTTGCGCCACAAACTAAAGATTAAGCACATGTTATCAAAGCTGACCATCAGTTTATGATATAATGCTATAACTGTTTAATAATGCCGCGAATGTTCACTGCGATACTGGGTTAGCCCACATCACTTTGTTCACAGGTAAGCTATCACTTCAGGAAAAAAATGAGTAATCCAGACTTTACCACTTCTGCTGACCCAGAAACTTTAGCAAATGAAGTTGCATGTTTGAAAGCAACATTGACTCTATTGCTAAAAGCGATCGGCCAAGCCGATGCTGGGAAAGTAATCTTAAATATCGAACGTTCCATTGCCGGTATCGAAGACACTGCTCAAGCTGAAGTTTTCACCAATACCCTGGCACAAATCAAGAACGGCTATCGTCAATAGCTTATCAAGATATAGAGTCTTATTTTGCTCCGCTGCCATATATAGGAATTTCTTTGTTTTTCATTGAAATATATTCTATTGGCAGCTTTTTTAAATTTTTCGGGATTGCGATGGGACTGTTACTTAAAGCACTGATCGGCGCCATAGTTGTGGTATTGATTGGGCTATTATCGAAGACGCGCAATTACTATATTGCTGGTTTAATCCCGTTATTCCCTACTTTCGCCCTCATCGCACACTATATTGTTGGCCATGAGCGCAATATCGAAGCACTGCGCATAACAATTATATTCGGTTTATGGGCTATCATTCCCTACTTTATCTATTTGATATCGCTTTATTTTTTAATTGACTATTTACGCCTACCACTCGCATTGACCGCGGCTGTGTTATGTTGGGCCATCGCCGCCTGGATACTTATAGCTGCCTGGAACCAATGGCATAGTTAACGAAAACCATACCATTATCAGCGCAATAGTAATAAAACAAGCGCATGAATAGCCAACAGCGCCACAGAGAAGGTGAGATTCAAATTACTGATAGATTTTGATCTGACTTCATCAGAAGGTATATCACTTACTTGAATTTTTCTGACTCTGTAAACCCAGTACCCGCCGAGCACCACAAAAAGCAAGGCCAGAGACACCGCCAAGAGTGGAGATCCCCAGACTAAGTACTCACTTAATCCTGCAATAGCAAACCAAAGAATGACAAAGACCATGATTAACCACCTAAAGTTTTGATAGTCCGAGCTTAGCACACTCCTTAAAAACCATTAAGACCCACTTACAAGAAAAAAAGGAATGCAGAAAACATAAAATGTCAGTCTAAAAACATCATAAACAGCAGAAATGAAGTTAATAAATAGTTAATTTAAAAAAAGAACCGTATTGAACATCCACAATTAAATAGCATAAGATAAAGCGATAACTAAATTATAAGACAAATCATCTATGACTTTATCTAAAACATGATAAATTCAGCTCAAAAATCAACATTATCCTGTGTTTTGTACATTCAAATAAAATGCTTAAAAAATCAAATTAAGTAGTTTTATTACATCAAGAATTCATTTTATTTGCCGTTATACATTGCACCTCTTATTTAATATACGTAATGTTCATGAAAAAGTTCTCCGACCTATCCATTTTGACAAAGTTACTCTCAGGCTTTTCGGTTGTTATTGTTATGATGTTATTGCTAGGTGCTGTGGCACTATCACAGTTAAGCAGTAATAACGCCAGGCTGGAAGCCTATCGCGACAGTTGGTTACCGGGTGTTCGCTATGCATTAGAGATGCGAGGCGTTTTAGCCGAATTGCGCCTGCAGCAGGTTCAGTATATCGCCTCATCGACAGAAAAAGAGCGCGAAGGACACCGTCTGGAGATATTACAAGCCGTAGACAACTTTCGTGCCGCGCAAGATAGATTTCTGAAATTACCCGAAGGTTACAATCACTCCGAACTATTCAAGATAATAATGTCAGATTTTGACCACTTTTCTCAGGCAAACAGTCTCGTTATTGATGCGGTTAATAATAATCAATTAGCTGAAGCCACTAAAGTTAGTGGTGATACATCAAGAAAATATCGCACACAGTTGATGAAAGACCTCGCTGAATTAGTCGTGCTGGAAGTTCAAGGTGGGGAACAAGCTGCAACGGATGGTCAACAAAGCTTTAATACTGCCAAAAACGTACTTATCGCTTTATTGCTCTTTGCTGTTTTCATTTCTGCACTGCTTGCTGTCATGATTGCCCGCAACTTTTCTCGTTTATTGGGAGGGGAACCGGCCTATGCTGTGGCTATTATGGGCCATATCGCCGCCGGAAACTTATCCACTGAAATAAAACTTCGCCCAGGTGATAATAATAGCTTACTGGCTTCCCTGAATATCATGAACCGGCAGTTGAAGAAAACGATTAATGAGATCATGCATGGGAGCGAATCAATTTCTGTGGCGTCGAATCAGATTGCTCAGGGTAATGCTGACTTATCACAACGTACCGAGGAACAAGCATCCTCTCTGATTCAAACCTCAGCAAATATGCAGGAACTCACCCAAACCGTACGTCAGAATGCGGAGAATGCACGGCAAGCAAGTGAGTTAGCGGTTAATACAGCAGCAACCGCCACAGAAGGCGGAATTATTGTTGATGAAATGCTACTTCGTATGCAAGAAATCACCAAAAGCTCAAGGAAGATCGTCGATATTATTGCTGTTATTGAAGGCATTGCCTTCCAAACCAATATATTAGCGTTAAATGCTGCAGTTGAGGCCGCCCGAGCGGGCACCGAAGGTAAGGGATTTGCCGTTGTCGCAAGCGAAGTACGCACTTTGGCACAGAAAAGTGCAAATGCAGCCAAAGAGATAAAGCAATTAATTGTTGGTACGGTTGAGAAAATTAATGCGGGTTCAGAACGCGCTGACCATGCCAGTCAAGCGATGGGCGAGATAGTCGACTCGGTGGGGAAAGTTGCTCATATCGTTGGCGAGATATCGACGGCATCACACGAGCAACACATTGGTATTCAAGAGATCGGTATCGCTGTAGAACAGATGGATCAAGTTACGCAACAAAATGCCGCATTGGTTGAACAAGCCGCCGCCGCCGCACAATCATTAACGGAGCAAGGCGCGGAGTTGCGCCAGATTATCCGTTTCTTTCAAATTAATCAGCCATCATTAAGCTAAGGAAATAATGACTAAGCGCTAAGTTGTGTGAATCATAGCAACTTAGTGCCTAGCTCAAGATGATATGGCATCTTCTCTGAAGAACATATTCATTATACGGATTACAGAAGTTCTTTCTGTACCCAAAGGCTAATACTCCCGCCATTAACAGGAAATGTCGCCCCACCATCTTCATCTGTAGTAATAATATCCTGACGATTACCTAAGTAATCAGCAAACTCTTTATTTTCAAAACCTTCACCAAGGACGATTGTTTTTTCACTTTCTGCGCCATTCGAAAGAATCACCACACAACCGGGTGCCTCCGCCGTACCAGCACGAACAAAAGCAATACAGTTTTTATCATCAAAATAATCGGTTTGTGCGCCATGAGCGAAGCGTTGTCTGGCTTGAATTAGCCTCTCCAATTCAGCAACAACCGGCATCTCTATCTGATAAGTCCCCCCATCTTCACCGTTATCTTCATAATTGGCACCAAAAAGATCGGGGTAAAAAACACAGGGAATACCTTGTTCTCGTATTAAGATCAACGCGTAAGCCAAAGGTTTAAACCAAGGTTCTACAGGTGCTTCCAGGGCCTGAAGTGGCTGAGTATCGTGATTGGCCACCAACGTAATGGTATGTGACGGGTCAACTTCAATTAATGAGCCATTGAATATTTGCGTTAAATCAAAATCTTCGCCCTGTTTCGACGCTTCGTGAAACTTGTGATGTAAAGCAACGTCGAACAACATTACATTGCCTTCTACCCGTGCCAGATATTGTTGTAATTTTTCGATATCAGGGGACCAATACTCCGCAATAATCAGTAAATCATGTTCTGTTTCATTTTGTATATATTCTATCCATGCTTTAAAAAACCATGCTGGGATATGTTTTACTGCATCCAATCTAAAACCATCAATTGGCAGTGACTCCAGTAACCATTTTCCCCAATATTTTAACTCATCCATAACGGCAGGATTACGGAAATCAATATCCGCCCCCATCAGATAATCAAAATTACCTAACTCATCATCAACCTCTGTATTCCATCCCTCATCGCTATAATCGTTTACTATCTTAAAAACCCCCTCATCTGAGGGTTCTTCAATATAATCAACACCGGTAAAACACTGTTTATCCCAAACAAAGGATGAATAAGTTTCATTGCGGCCAGAAAACGTAAAACGGGTATAGGCAAGGGCGTCGATAATATCATCGTCCATTTCAGTCCGGTTATCAGGATTAACTTTACGGACACTGACCTGTTCTTTTTCATCCGCCCCCATCTTGTGATTGAATACGACGTCAAAAAGAACTTTTATGCCATTCTCCTTCAATCGGTTAATCGCATTCTGTAATCCTTCTTTGTCGCCATATTTAGTCGACTGAGTCCCCTTCTGATCAAACTCCCCCAGATCAAACAAATCATAGGTGTCATATCCTACAGAATATCCTCCTGAGGCACCTTTATATGCGGGGGGAAGCCAAACGATATTAATTCCAAGTTGGCTAATATGTGCGGCTTGATCTGAGACCTCCTGCCATAATTTACCGCCATCAGGATAGTACCAATGGAAAAACTGGAAGATTGTGGGATTATTCATAGGCTTGATAACTCCATTTAACCGTATATCTCACAGTATGGCCCACTTTATAAAAGTTGGATTGGCAATAAGGTAATAGACTGTGTATTCGTTTTAATAGTGAGTTAATGTAAGGTCGGCCAGCATTAAAAAGAGGTAATTTAAATGAAAATAGTGGATATCCCCTTCGGTATCACCGATTGGTCAGAAATAGAAACAACTGAGCATAAGGGGGAGCAAGGGGTTGCCTACTGGCGAACACAACTTTTTGGTCGTGTTAGAGTCCGTATGGTTGAGTACAGTGCTGGATACAAAGCTGACCATTGGTGTTCTAAAGGGCATATATTGCTGTGCCTTGAAGGCGAACTAAGCACTGAATTGGACGATGGGCGAAGCTTTATATTGAAGGCAGGTATGAGTTATCAGGTTGCCGATGGCGCCGAAGCACATCGTTCATCTACAATCTCAGGGGCCAGACTTTTTATTGTCGACTGATCACGTTTTTCGAAGATGTCTATGAGTCCTTTATATTCAGCTAGCAGCCAGTCCTCGGCTGTTAGCTGAAATAAACGTTGTTACTGCCCTTCAGGTAATGAATCAACGGGGTTATCCGGGTATAAAACCCGAATACGTCGTCTGACAATCTCGACCTGAAATGCTGCCATGACTGCAATCATGATCAGGATTTCACCAAACCCGCCTTGTTCCGTTGGTTGATTATAAAGATATTGCAGTGTCCCTATAATCCATTTAGAACCAACCAATAGCAGAAATAAAGTTATCGTCAGTGGTGTTCCCTTGCAAAAAATACGTCCATCAGGTTCACGCCAAATCTCTATAAGGCGACCTTGCAAAACACCGACAACAATACTAAATAAAACTCCGCTACCTAAAACTACCCAGGAAGTCATCGTAGCGGGCATATATGTTCCACCGACTACCAGGCCGACCATCCCGTAAACCCAGGCCCATTTAAAACGGGCGGGGCCTAAAGACACCTCGTGGCTGACCGACTGGCGGTACAATGCAAAAAGTGTTAGCACCAGAATAATCAGTATTTGTACGGGAGTCATCGCTATCTCCTTCAAGAGAAGCATCTAATCAGGGATAAAGTGCCTTAATCTGGCATAGTGGCTACCTGCTCTCGCAGTATATTCACGCTTTATCAGTCTTTGGCAACACCAAACAGAAGGTGACCCTTCCCGAACGGTTAACGAAGTCCGTCAACACGTACTGTATAAAGTTTAGGCTATTTCTCAATAAATAACAGAATCCGCATAATATTAATTTACTCCGCACTCCATATTAAATAGTTTTAACTATCCGTTATTACATCTCAATATCGCTTTAGCTAATCTCAGTCATTTGTATTTATAACAAAGGAATAACATTTGGCGGCTGCTCTGATATATTCAATATCTTTTCATTAGTGCTAAACTGTCGATGTTTTTTATTCAGGAGTAAAAAGTTAATTTAAAGGAGAAGAGAAATGACTCAGAATATTTATGATAATCAGGCATTTTTTTCAGGGTATGCACAACTTCCCCGTTCAGTTGATGGATTGGCTGGCGCGCCAGAATGGGAAGCCATTCGCCAGATGCTGCCGTCGCTGTCAGGAAGCAAAGTTGTAGATCTGGGTTGTGGCTATGGCTGGTTTTGTCGCTACGCACGCTCGCAAGGTGCCAGCGAAGTTTTAGGTCTGGATGTTTCAACGCGAATGTTAAACCACGCTAAAGAGATGACCACTGACGAAAACATTATTTACCGTCAGGAAGACCTGGAACATTTGCATCTACCACCACAGCTGTTCCAATTAGCCTATAGCTCACTCACATTGCATTATATAAAAGCACTGCCAGCACTGTTTGCCACGATTTATCAAGCACTAACTCCTGGGGGCAGTTTTGTTTTTTCCGCCGAACACCCTATCTTTACCGCAGCAAAGCAACCTGGTTGGTTAATTGCCGATAATGGGCAAAAATCCTGGCCGGTGAACAGTTATCAGGCGGAAGGGGAACGTATAACAAACTGGTTGGCAGAAGGCGTTATCAAGCAGCATCGGACATTAGGGACTTATATTAATTTTTTGATAAAACAAGGTTTTATAATTACGCATGTCGAAGAATGGGGACCAACAACACAGCAAATTATAGATTATCCTGAATTGGATGAAGAGAAAGAACGCCCTATGCTATTTTTACTTTCTGCGAAGAAACCTGAATAGAAATCGGGATGGTTTTTATTAAAAATTCCTGCATCAACTCGTGACTCTTGGGGAGGTTTACTCCCCCAGCGCCTGTTTGATATTGACTCGGCGAGCCTAAAAACCACTAACTCATTATAAAACCCCTTAATAGGGTTAAATGACCTATAGTATAAATTAAATGCAACGCTGTATGGGATCCATTATGTCTAATAAAAATCACGAAGAAACAACAGTTAATGAAGGTTTGGCTAAAATTCATGAAGCTTCAGAACAACTTACCGAAGAGCAAATTGAACAGTTGGCTGAAGAAGCCAAAGCCGCAGCCAGAGAGAATGTACAAAAGCATACACACGACTAATCAACAAAATGGGGGATGTATATGAACACTGTGCCGCCAGATGGATTACCAATATACCGGCTGATTACCGGACCAGATGATTCATCATTTTGTCACCGAGTGTCTGATCAATTGAAGCTTGGCTATGTATTATACGGCTCACAATCAATCGCTTATGACCCAGAGAAAAAGACGATAATTGCAGCACAAGCGATCATTTGGCCTGGGAATTGAGACTGATGGTAATAAAAGCTACCCGATCCACAGTTGGTAATTTGTGATACGGATAAATAGCTTCTTGGATTGAGTTTTACGTCTGTAAAATGTCATCTCACTGATGAGAAAATAACTATTTTTCAATGCGTTAAATTTATTTTTGATGTTGTTTTGTAGCCACACCCAGTAGTCTTTGGTCACTACTGCTAATCTTTGTTAGCGACACTTCGCGCTAAGTGGATAAGACAAGTAACAGGAGACGATGAATATGCAAGCTCCCCCGATACCTCAAGATGAGGCTAAGAGAATTGCTACATTACGCTCTTATAATATTCTCGATACCTCTCCCGAAGAACGCTTTGATCGTATCACCCGCTTAGCTAAACGTTTATTTAATGTGCCAATAGCGCTTATATCTATCGTCGACGTAAACCGGCAATGGTTTAAATCACATCCCGGACTGGAAACCAGCGAAACCCCCAGGGATATATCTTTTTGTGGTCATGCGATTTTAGGTGACGATATCCTTTTGGTACCCAATGCCCTTAACGACCTTCGTTTTAGTGACAACCCACTCGTTACCGACGATCCTGGCATTCGTTTTTATGCGGGTTGTCCGCTGGTTGTTCCCAATGGCAGTAAACTTGGCACACTCTGTATTATCGATCTTAAACCGCGCTCTTTAGATGAATACGACCAACAACTTTTATGTGACTTAGCGAAAATGGCTGAGCAAGAAATTGCTGCCGTTCAATTAGCAACTATTGACGAACTAACACAGTTAACCAACCGTCGAGGCTTTGAAATTCTGGCTCAGCATGCATTAACATTTTGCTCACATAATAATATTCCTGCCACTTTGATTTTCTTTGATCTAAATGATTTTAAAGAAATAAATGACAGTTATGGTCATGCTGAAGGTGATAAGGCATTAGTGACTTTCGCTGAGGAGTTACAGTTTTTCTTCCGTGACACAGATGTTGTCGCCCGATTGGGTGGCGACGAATTTGTCACATTACTCACGGCATCAGGTTGTAGTGATATGCCAGCAATATTAAGCCGCTTTAAGAATGCGTTAGAATTACGCAATAGCCAAGAATTGCGTGGTTATAATATTGATTTTAGCGTGGGGTACGCTAATTGCAATTTAGAGAAAGATACACCGATTAATGAACTACTCGCCGCCGCCGATTCATCCATGTACATGCATAAATTAGAGCTACGCACTAAAAAAAACCCTTTTTCTAAGAGTTAATGTCATGTGTTATTACACTTCTCAAAGCACCAGTAAGTCGTCGTGTTAATAATTAATCAAATCAAAACTAAATGCCTAAACAATAAATCTGCCAGGAGAGATATACCCGATATGCTCCTAAATGGTGCCGACTCCCTAAATAGGGGCACTAATTTAGTTATCCATAATAAAAATAAACTATTTTTCAATTAGTTAGATATGGCGCAAATATTGCTTGATTAAAGACCATAACAGCAAGGAGGAAGAAATGAGAGCAATGTCTGCGTACTACTTACAATATACTGTATTTCTGCTACTGGTTGCTGGAACCATCAATTTTATTTTTCAGTAACCACTAAAAGAGTCTCGCTAATGCGCGGCTCTTTTGTTTTATCTCGGGTAAAAAGTACAATAAATTGTCGTATTAATACGCAAAAAAATAATTGTTTGACTCATTGATCCTCACCCTACATGGCAGTCATACAGCCATTACGCCTCGACGTTTAGCCTAAAGTCGAAAGAATATTCTCAGGAAAGGTAGTATCAAACGTTTGAGCGATTTCCGCTTTCGACCACCATAGGTATTTACTGTTTACAGACCTCTCATATCACGGCCCCTGGATATTATGGAAAATTGAGATTTTTATTGTGCAATGTTAGTGAATAAAGCATTACGATTATCACAACTACGGAGAAAATAAAACTATTCAGCGCAAGCCTATAATCATAATTGATGTTTATTCAACTTTATTTACTCAATTAACATTTGGGTTTTAACGTGTTTTACCCATATTCCTGGTTAAGATATACATAAAAAAGTCAATTATTTAAATCGAGATTTACTATTTATATATCATAAGAAATAGGCTGAGAGAAGATATTGAGATACTAATAAGGCTTGTTCGTGGTTAACCTATCAATTTAATCCAGCATATAAAATAAACAGATGGAATATTAAATATTACCGATACAAATATGGCACGAAAATATAAATAAAACATATGAAATTTAGTGTAACTTATTGATTTTGTTGGTGGGTCGTGCAGGGTTCGAACCTGCGACCAATTGATTAAGAGTGCATAGAACTACCATTTAAACCAGTAACTTACCGCATCAACCGCCGCTCACACGTCCCAAGATGCAAAAAGATGACAAACGTTGGTACACGATGAAAAGCAATGATAGTCCCAAATTTGTCTCTATCCCCACACCCATCTCAATGGGCATCCCTGTCCACTATCCATGCGAACGAATAGACCGGGCCATTAAGCCCGGTTTGATCTCATTTTGATAAACTATTAAATTATTGCCATGAAGGTTAATTCAACTGTGGAATGATGATGCTACAATCAAAATTCTGGATATCCTCAATTGTTTTTGTTCCTGCAATCACCTCATCGCGTAAATATTGTAGGGTTAATTTTTTATTATAAATCTGCCATGCAATGTTACCTGCCGCTACTTTCCAATCCGCTTCGCTCGTAAGGATACTTTGAACTAAATCATTCAAAGTTAATTCACCATTGGAAGCAGAAACCATTGATGTAAGCAATGGGGCTGAAAAAGTATTATCTGCATGATACCTGTTTGCTTCGTCGCACTGGCACCACCACGTCTGAGCACCAAAATCAGAGGTTGGTGTTAAAACAGCTCCGAAAGCAATCGCGCCATTTGAGTTTAGTCCGTCAAGTGCGATGTTATATATCTTTACCGGGTCAATCCATCCAGATAAATGTATAAAATCGGTGTCTACATAAAATTTATTATCGGCTGGATTATAATAGTCATTAAGTGCATATGCTGTATTAGGGTCAATATCTAATTCTACATAACCATCGCCCCCCCAATCAGGCTGAGGCCCACCAAATATACTAAATAATCTTTTTGGGGTTCCATCAGAAAGTTGCACGTAAATCATCATGGTAAGCATCCTATTCGTAAATTATGAAATTAACCATCTCGGAACTATTTATAAAAACCTAAATAAATTAGCAATAAAACTTTGCCAAGTCTTGCTCTTTAGGTATGTGCCAACATAAATCAATATGTTACGGTGAGTTAAGTTGTATCTAAGGTTTTAGCAATGTATTACTGCAAACTGATTCAATGAGCATGTTGCTTTGAGTTACTTTGTGGTAGTTTTTTGCCCCTCATATGCCCATTCATCAATATACCACCACAATAGACATTCCTGCCCACCCATCAATCCTGCGCTACTGGCCACTCAATATCTGGCACCAGGGAAACATCGATGTTCTTCACTTTTACACGATACTGTTTCCATACTTTCAAATCAGTGCGCAGTTTATCCGGTACAACATCATCGCTATCCTCCAACCCCTCGATCTCATCTATTATCGCGTCAATCACGTTAGATGCATGCGACATTAGTGATGATTTTTCAGCGTTAGCAATAGCAATAAGTGACTCTCTTGCATTCTCGATATCTTCAGGCGATGGGCCGCTTGTCTCCACCCACGTTCCGCCTGTCCATTCACCCGTTTCTGGGTCGCGTGACCCATTTTGATATTGAGCTTTGTAATAACCATCCCCAGCAAGATCGATTGTCCAATTAGATGGCAACTCACCTTCAATATGGTCGCAGATATAGAACCCATCCGCCGTGATTTCATTAACTTTTTGCATTCATTTATCCTACTGAATTGTGAAACTGGACATAATAGTGACGCCATATGTGGCCGCTGTTTGCGTTATAGTTACTTGTCCATTTGGCTGAATATTCACTCTCGCGGGCAACGGTGCCGAAGATGAGGCCGCAAAAGAAAGTAATGATGTAGCAAATGCAGGCCTATAACCATCAGGCAGGGTAAATAATACTGTGCCGTCAGTAGCTGTCCCGGGAACAAGATTAAGGTGAATGAAAACTATACCCAGAACTTTGCGATATACAGCCCTCCCCCCTGACGCGGCAGACCATCCATTTTGCAAGGTCGCATTAATCCACGCGGTGTTTGCAACCTGGCTTGCCCCGAATGCATCAGCAACTATTCCAAGCGCAGATTGTGCCCCCGCTAAAGTAGTTGCGCCATGACCCCCACCGGTGATTGGGATAGGGTTGGCTGATGTTGGTATTTCCCTTACTATAAACGTCCTTGACCCTGCAATCCCAGAGGAAATAACTTCATATACTTTAAAGTTAGTATTGCTCACTGTATTTGGCCTTAAAGTAACACTAACATTACTTCCAGTAATGTAATTTACTGTCATGCCAATCGTATAATTTCCGTATACAACCCCGCTCGGGGTATTTACCCAATTCCCTGAGTTTGATAAGTAATTAGCCCCAGACGAGTATACAAATGTCTGCCAGTCAAAATTCTCAATAGTCGGCTGATTTGGCAGCCCAATGCCAATCGCAGATAATTGCTGTTGGCTAACTTTATTACTTACATCTTGTGATATTTGAGTCAATGAAGGAATAACAACAGTTGAACCATCTGGCGCAATAATACTCACGTTACCGGTTCCGGTAGTTATTAGCTGCCAATCCTCAAGCAAGCCTTGATATAGAGCCAGTTGCACGGCGGTACGCCGCGCTAAATCTGACATTGAATTTGATACGGTCGTGACAATTGCGTATTCAGAGCTGGTGATTGCTGATGCTATATTTTTTGTTACTCTTATTTTAGTATCGCTATCTACTGCCAGTATTTCATATATAACAACCTGACCCGCCCCGGGAACAAAAATCATTTGTCCCGAAGCAATGCCAAATATTGGATTATTCCATTGAGTACTTGTACCCGTAATAATATTTGTCCCCGCCACTGACGTGACTGTACCTGACCTGTACCAAGCCATAATATTTCCCTAAATCAGTTTAAAAGTAGGTGTTAGTGTCCAGCACAGGCATCCTTATCGGGCATATTCCGCTGGGCGCATCAACTGTGTTAGAGCTGTTTACATATGCCCCAGCGCCAGCAGTTATGCTTGCCCCTGACATCCTCATTGCAGACCTATACCACGCCCTGTAATTCCCACTCTGCACATTACCCGCAGGAAGTCCGCCAGCGCTTGGAAGTGGTATCATTGGGCGAGCTACTCCGGTGTCTACCCACGCGTTTGCTTGATTGCTCAGTGATGTAAATCCAGCAAGTATCATAGGCGCGTACCGCGACGAATATGTGCACTGCCCATTCACGTTGAAAATAGCCAATCCCGCCGTACCTGGGTCGGGTTGTTGAGGGAAGAAACCACTAGTGAATACACAAATATTGGCATTTACTGAGCCACTACTCGTTGTACCGGTAGAGTTTATTTGATAGCAATTTATTACTTTATTTACTGAATCATAATATAAAGAAACATTAGAGTCGGTCCAATTAGCAAAAACCATAGCATTATCTCGCGCTATAACTCCTGCTGGTACAGCCCACGACCCGTTTATCGTTACATTTCCACGCCATGTGCAAAAACCCAATGCTGAACTGTCTGTTATTGCCATGACATTGGTAGAGTTCTGCATGTAAAGACCGTAACTTCCGAAAGCCTGTGGTGGCAACACCTCAAATGCTGAAAACTTAGCCCATCCCATGGGAGACGTATTTAATGAAAGATGTAAACGCGTACCTGACATATAATACCCCGTCACCCACCACCCAAAAGAAGTTGATGATCCAGCGGGGCTTAACACTCCACCGAAATCAGTGGGTACAATGCATATTTCCCCGCCTCTATAGTTGGGAATATCTTGGTATCTTGTCGTGTCTCCATCCTTTACAGTGTTATCGTAATACCCCAGATAGGACAGCATACGCATGCCAGAGGTCATATATACGCCTTTACCCCCATCACTGGGGGATACATATAAAATAGGCTCCGCCATTAGAAGTAACCTGCTATTAATGCTGGTTGCCCATTAGCGTGATATGTTCTTTGTCCGCGATAATCTAATATAGTACGAATCCCATTAATCGTATTATCCATAGTTATATTCCCCCTGAGATTTACACTATTAAATTCAGCATTGCCATTTTTAAAATCTAGCTTTAGACCAGACAGTCCTTGAACATAATTATCTGATTCAAGGGTATCTGTTATTTTTCCTCGACCAATTGATGCCTTTGCGATAAATGCGTCATTCATGAATACTTGACCATTTACCACTGCAAAAGGCGAAAATAAATTACCAGTTGGGCCGGAGAGCAATATGAATTGATCAGCAGTAAAGCCAATTGAGGATTTAGCTACACCATTAATAAACTCAGCACCGATTACCATGCCAGCACTGACAAATTGACCGTTATAATTTAGTCCCGCTCTCAAGCTGTAAGTTGCACTGGCACCATCAGCATCAACAACGGCCGTCATCTTCTGGTCAATCGCGGCGGTCTGGCCCTCAAATGTTGCTGTAACGAGTGTTTCAAACTCAGCGAATGCCCGTTCAGCATCAGCCACGGTGGTGGTTAAGTGGATAACACCGGCTTTATTCTCTCCGTATTGCGCCCATTGCTGCACAATACCTTTATTATTAGCGACAGCATTTTCAAGAATACCTTCAGCATTCATGAAGTCATCATTAAGAAGTTGCTGACCCGCCACGGTGTTATTAATGAAATCATCGCCAATCGCTTCGAGAATGGCGCTTGTATCGTTGCTGGACATGCCACGAATCCAATCTATCCAGGGCGACTGATTACCTGATTTATCAACTATCCGCGCGCGGAACCAGAACACTTGCCCCGCCCTTAATCCCTGCATAGTGTAGTTTCGTTGCGGATGTGGTACATCACTCAACAATAATGGATCAGTGCCATCAGCAGACAGGCTATATTCAATCTCGGTTTTTAGCGCATCTTCTGCCCCTTCTGGATAACCCCAGTTCAGGGTGATGCCGAAGAGAATGCCGGTGGCTGCGAAACCCACTGGCATCGGAGGGTTGCCCTCTTTGCCATTTAATGTGGTTTCTTGTGCATTAGCCCAGATACTGGATATATCCGAGGGGTTAATAGCGCGAACGCGAGCCTGATATTGCCCAGCGTATATCCCCTCGACTTGAAAGCCTTGTGCCGATGTCCGTGGTGCTGATATCCAATTTCCGTTATCGCGTCGCCACTCTGCCTCGTATGCTATTGCACTGGCTGCTGGTTCCCATGTAACACGTAAGGTAGTTACTGCGAGCCCTTGTGAAAGCGCGGAGAAGCTATCGATTACCACATTCGTTGGTGGCGGCTGAACGCCAGGTGGGATTACGCTGATGGGCCGCTCATCAATGCGAGCCCCCGTATCTATTCGCTCATACTTATCAGGGTCGTGCTGAACACCCGAGATACTGTACGTGTTGTCATCGTTGTCAGAAATACCGGTAACCCGATATTGCTG
The DNA here is from genome assembly GCF_052217105.1 of Yersinia sp. 2553 StPb PI. NCBI lineage: Bacteria > Pseudomonadati > Pseudomonadota > Gammaproteobacteria > Enterobacterales > Yersiniaceae > Yersinia > Yersinia sp. 2553 StPb PI. Next base: position 1,758,087 of record NZ_JAZGPX010000002.1, read on the forward strand.
AATGGCTAAATCATCTGCATCGACAGACCAAATACTCTCAGCAACTGGCGTTTCGCTGTATGCCACGCTGACGGTAACTACTTCTTCATTAACTGATTGAACAGTGCGAGCTTGAGATACCCCGCTCGATAAGTTAACAAGCAACCTGTCCCCAGCATTCACATCAGCAATGCGATCCAAGGTAATGTTTCGACCAGAAACGGCACTAATACGACCGCCCGTTTTTCTACCAGATAGCATTTCATCTGCAATGCCAATAATGTGACCGGGTAAAGGAATTGCACCATCCAGCCCCACATTGAAGTTTACTATCCGGTCTTTGCTGTTGGTCAATAATGCCCAGCGACCTCGCCGGTTGGCTTCCGTCTGCCTGATGCAGCCGATCGCCGTCATATCTATCTGGTTGATGCCGTAGCGACGAACCAAATCATTATCTGACACCGCCTCTATTGCATCCTGAAAATTGTTTGAGGGGTCGCTCCAGCTAACCATGGCTGTCGTGTAACGTTTCTTCTCAGATCCACCTCCATAGGTGAAACGACCATCAATAACGTTAGCTCGCGTGAAAATATAATCCACATCACGTGGCATGTCGGCCAAAGCACAAAGCTGATTGTTTCCCCAATAGGTCATTCCTCGAAAGATAGCAGCCAAATCACGCAACACGGTGAATGCTTCAGCCTGGGATTGAATATACACGTCACAGATAAAGCGCGGCTCTGTGTCGCTACCACCGCGCCCATCGGGGACCAGTTGGTCACAATATTGCCCTATTCTGTATAGTTCCCACTTATCAACCTGCGTTGAATCTATGCGTAGCCCAAGCCCAAATCGTTCAGCTAATACAATGTCGTAAAATACCCAGGCAGGGTTATTGGTATATGCCCACTTAAATGAACCATCCCAAACGCCGGAGTAACTCCGGGTGCCAGGGTCGTAATTCGTCGGAACGCGGATTACCCTACCCTTTGGCTCGCAAGAAATTGCGGGTATATTCTGGAATTGAGTCGCGTCAAATTCGATATAAAGAAGTGCAGTATTCGGATAGCGCAACTTGGCATCAATGACTTCAGAAATAGCCTCTGTGTTCATTCTATCTGCAATACGGCCAGAGTTAGCGTTCGCCGTGATGCGTCGCGAGCGGATCTGCCAGCCAGTTGTGGCTTTGGGTAAATTGATTCGATGCGAGCGCTCGTAAAGCGTTGTCGTTTTGCCATCTATTGCAGTATTGAGCAGTGTCGAATATGCTCCGCCATCGGTAGAAACATCAATCGCATATTCAATACGGTAACCGCCAACATCACCGTTATCAGCCTGGCGCTGTAATGAGGGCCAGCCAAAGCGAACCCGAACAGCAGACAATTGCGTATTGGTGACAGAGCGAACCCATGGCGTATCTGATTTCAGTTCTGTATTAACTGTTATCTCATTCTCAACATTCGGCATGCCCTGAATATAGTCCTGAGCCTGGGTGCCAGCCCGATATTCCCATGTTACGCCAGTAAAATTACTGCTACCGTCGGGGTTTTTAATTGGGGTGCCATCAAGATATATGTTAGTCCCGTCTAAACCGCCTGCAAACTCCCCTTCACCAAGCGCAAGAAGTATCTTCGCCTTCGCTGTTGATTGAATACTATCAGGAGATTCCACAGGTGTAGTGGCATTGCTACTCCCACCTTTACGGCCTTTAATCTGTTTACGTGCCATATTTCACCCATAAAAAAACCCACTTTTCGTGGGCATTGGCGTGTTTATTGATCAACTCAATGGAGATTACCGGCTGATCTTCTATTGTGTAAGGTCAGCCTACTCTAGCCATGCGCGGCTTGAGTGTTTATCTATCGGAGGAATGGCTGATTTACTCTGGGATAAGGAAATAAAAATGCTAGGATTTAGAGATTTGATAATTAAATTAAGCTCAAAAACAGGCAAAACATCTGAGATAGCTAATGAGTTAAATAATATAAAGCTAATTATGTTGGCTATCGCTTATAAATTAGGCGAACAGGAAAGGGAACAGCTAATAAATGAACTTTCCGATATTAAATCTGAGTCAGTACAGCAATGGGTGTCTAATCTTAAACTTGGGAATCGAAATTAATCCCTAGGTTCATACTGTAAATGCTTGTGCTTATCGCGGCCTGAGATATGGCCGCATTTATATCGTTAAAATTGGCCTGATTTGAATCTTGATAATGAATTATTGCCTCTTGGATGCTAGTGATCTGCCGTTGCATGTCTGACACCTGCTGCTCTAGCGCTTCAATTCGTTGTTCTTGCGTCATAACTCACTCCTGCCTTTCGGCGTTAATTAATGTAACCACTCTTACATTTGATCTTCAGCATAAATACCCGCAGATATAACCGCTCCGCCAATTCTACGCTTGCCGTAGAGTACGCCCACCGGGTTACCCTGAGCCGTAGAGTTAACCGGGCCACCGAATGCATAGCTTGGCTTGTTGTCCGGTGATTGCCTGGATGCAAGGCCGCCTACTTGGGGGGAAAGCATTTGGACTACACCGCCGAGCATCATTGCCCCACCGACTTGGAAAAAGCCCATAGCTAATGGACTTGCCGTGCCGCCAGACATTACCGTCATGACAGCGCCCACGACGACGAGAACAGCACCTAAGATTGTTTGAAAAACACCCGCCTTTTTGCTGCCAATAATTACAGGTACTATTCGTATCTCTTGCCCGCCACTGGCTAAGTCTAATTCATCCTTACCAATATTCTTACCACCCTTGAAGATGGCGAACGTTAACCCTCTTTTCTTGGCGGTAATCAGATATTCCTCAAAGCCGGGAATAGTTACGCTTAATGCCTTAAACGCCTCCTTAGTGTGGCTAATCAAGCGCTGATGATTTCGACCAAACCGCGTGGCTAATGACCCACTTAATTTGATTGGAGTCATTATCTCTTGTGCAAATACCGTCATTTACTTTTCTCCAGATAATAAAAAACCACCCGAAGGTGGTTGGATATGTTCATAATTTCATTCAGCTATTCAGCTATTCAGCCAGTGTTTGTATCTAGTTTCAAACTCATCCCTAATACTGCTAGGTAGTTTGTTTTTTAATTTATCCAAGTCATTAGCATATCGGGTCTGAATATTCATAGGGTGAACACCTGGGTTTACCCTTTTTAGTTTATTAACCATTTCCATAATTGCATGATCATTAACATCAAATCCAACCTTTCTACGTATGAAGAAAGAATCAAATGGTAGATTGGATGGATTAAATCCGTATTCTAAATTTGAGGTGATATTTTCATCTACTGGTTTAACCTCACTCCCACAGTGTTTGCACTTCATGGCTTCAGGTTTGATTAACTCAGCACAGAACGGACACTTCCTCATTCCGTTGTCTATTTGTTTCTGTTCTATTGTCTTATTGTCGGCACTCATAACTATTGAGTGAACCAGAGCCACAATAAACAGTAAAACCCCGTATAGCCACCACAGGCCAAATGATCGCCCCTTACTATTTGCTATAATCGCCGGTATTAACCCAAGAAAAATCGCCGCTATGATAATTTCCAATCGTTTACCCTCCATGAGTAACAGTTCGTTACATGATAGCAGGGGGATGCTGCAAGGCAACGCAAAAACCCACAGTTAAGTGGGTTGGGTTTTGGTTACTCTTTAAATTATTTTGGTGCTATTTAAGCTGCTACACCATTGATGCCAAGCATCTTGGAAAGTTTGGTAAGTCCTTTAGCGGTAACGAGAGCCTGCTCTGTCACTTTCTCGCTGCCATCATTGCGAACTACTGTATGCACTTTGTGCTCCAGATATCCCGACTGAATTTTGTCCTGATATCCGACCCAAGTTTTGCTACCAAGTCGTTTGTAAATCCAGCGATTCTCTGACAACAGGCGAAAAAGGAATTTAGGCTGTACCTGTAAGTTTTTCGCAGCATCGGTAATGCACAGAGCACCATCTGACTTAGCAATTCGCTCCAGGGCTTCAACATCCGGCGTCATTTCTTCTACCTTATGTTCTAGCGCGATCACCTTTTCACTGTAGGTCAGTAATGTGCCGCGCAAAAACTCAGGGTCATTTAATGCTGCCATCGGGTCGAATGCTGGTTTCAGTTTTCCTGCCTTGTAGTCGAGGAAAGTTTGATTAACCTTCAGGCGATATGATGGTGAAATCCACCCAGCATATTCGACAGCAAGAAGTTCGTGGGCGAAGGTGCCTGGAGCGATGCCACCTTTAACTGATTTGATTACTTCATAACCTAAGTGCGAATTTACACTTAGCTCATTAACCAGTGCCTTAGTAGTAGCCCGACGCATCCATTGGCTAGGTGATTTATCTTCACCCTTACCACTGGCCTTGTGTAACGAGTTCAGGTTAAAGCGCCCTTCTGTATCAGTGTTAATCTCAACACCAGCGATGACAGGCAGAGATTTATTTGCTAAAGTTAAATCAGTCATTAAAGACCTCACAGTTTTATTTGACATGACCGCCAGCTCTAACTGGCGGTTTTTTATTGCCTGTGTTCCGGCAAAGTTAGTTAAGCAACTGCCCCACCCTCAAACGGTTAAGCACCCGCCAATTATCATCAGTGAACGGTCCCGCTTTTATGTGCGCCGTCTCACGCTCAAGTAACGCTCTCACTTTGTTGGTGTTGCGAGGATATTCATGGGCCGCTGAGTATACTGAACCAGCTAGCCGGTGTTCTGCTGCGCGTAAAATTGGATAAACATCAGCGGAATTACTGATCATCGAAACCGCGTTTCTCCACAACCAGCAGAGAGTGCATAATTCTTCATCTGTGAATTGGCGCTTCTCCGGTACTGGAAATGTGGATATTTGGCTATCCAATACGTCCAGAACCCAACGGCGAAACTCTTTGGCCTTAGCTGTCCTTGCAAACATACCGATCAGATGAGCGCCGCGCAGGGAAAACACCCGTACATCTTGCATCCCGCCAGGGGTGGTCACCCTGACCACCCCTGTCATTTGTGTCGTGAACTCATCAGAGTGGCGATTGAAAATTCGGTGAATAGCTTTATCATCCGCGTACTCTAAAGCCTGCCCAACTTCTGCCGCCGTCAGCCAGATTTGCCCCGCCATTTCCATATAAGAGAAAGTAGTGCTATGGAATGTCAGTTGATTATTCGCTATACTTTTCATGTCGGTTGACTCGCTTAAGGTTGCTGACAAATCGAGGCCCTGACTATTGCAAGTAGTTAGGGCTTCACTATTTTGATGATGCACTCGACCTTTCCTCACGCAGACACCGCGCTAAACGCTGCACAATCGCAGAATTGATAGAAATCCCATCCATTTCAGCCATACGGCGAATTTCTTCCTTCATTAGCTCAGGCAAGCGAAGCTGAAAGCTATCGTTCTTACGCCCGGTATAAAGAACATCTTGCATTTACTTTCTCCTCTTTCAGATAGCATCATTTTGATGCCTGACATCATTATGATGTCATTGTGGGTAATGTCAATATGATGCTACCGTGTTTTATATAAATAATTACGGCCCCTGAAAATGACTGAAAAAGATGACCCAAACTTTATAGAGCGATTTACGGTCAGGATGCCTGACGGAATGCGTGATGCCATAGCAGGTCGAGCTAAGAAAAATGGCAGATCAATGAATTCTGAAATTGTTCAGATACTTCAGGATGCACTGGCTGATGAGCAACTAAACGCTGACACTGAAAGATTTGGTAGATACGAGGAAGAACTAAATATTAGCCAAACCTTAGACGAAAAAATGGCTTACCTTAAAAAATTAGAGGAAGAGGACCCTTTTGCTGCGGTGCTTCTAAGAGAAACTGAGGAGCATAATCTTCGACTCATAAAACTTCTCGGCGAACATATGGAAAAAGGTAACAACAAAAAGCCCACCTGAGTGGGCTAGAATGCAAAAACCCGCCGGAGCGGGTTTAGTGGTCGCCTTGGTGAATTCTAATCGCCAGGTAATACAAACCAAGTAATGTCGTTGTCACAACATTAAACAGAACAAAAGTATATACAAATACAAATGATATTTTAAATAATATCATAAAGTTAGATAATCCTGAGTTCTGAATGAAACTTAATAGATTTTCACTTATCAGTGATACTGATACACCAAAAGAAAACACGATAAAACTGACCAAGGCTAGATAACCAAACAAGTAGCATAGAAACCTTCGCCTAATTAATTCAACTTCAACCAAGCGCCCACGAAATCGCTCTTTAATCGTTGGAGGATCTCCAGCCATTAGTTGGTCAATAGTAGGATTAGAGAATGTGGCAATAGCTGCCAATGCTGCAATGTAAAAACCAATTAGCACTTGAAGCAAACCATTCACTTGCGTAACTAACCCCGCCTTACCAAAGATGCTGAATGGATGGCTCATTAACCAGTAGCAAAGAGTAACAACGACAGCACCAATGAGAGGATACAGGAAGTCATAACGACGCTTCTCCGCATGTTTTATTCTCAAATAATTTAGTGGCGCTAGCAATTTCATTTAATGCTCCTGCACTTAAGTCAGTAATATTACAGTCATCCTTGCTTTTAAATCCTCATGAATTACAGGCTCACACTGCCCAATACCATCAGGGAGGATTACTTTTTCTGTTTTAGTGAATAATTTAGTGGCGGCATCCTCTAAAATATCAAGATCTATGCTTGATTGCCGACCTTCTTTTGAAAAACTGATACTCAATTTGTTAAATCCCTCTCGTCGGCCCCTTTCTCTCAATGTGGCAATCAAACGACGCCGACCAGTCCTACCAGGTTGCTTTACCACTTTCAACTTTATGGCTTTCTCAACAACATCTGTATACGGATTTTTATCCATTTCCTTTACTTTTTTTGTACTAATAAGCCTTATTCCCTGTAGCCTAGAACCCGCCAAACTTTCATCTAATGTTTGTGCCCCATGAGATATAACGTTAAGATTTGGACGTAACTTATAAGTTCTTCGACTCACCTCGCTGATAAATTCCTCATTTTCATAAGCACTACGGAAGATCGCATTCAAGAAAGGCTCAAAAACACTTTTTGTTATTCCGGGCACACACTCCACAAGAGCGGTGTAGTGATCGACCGAATCTATGTTAGGAATGGTCTTAACAATAAAATGTGCTGAAACAGCAATACCTTCGCCAGCAAGCTTTGGTTCTACTCTTAGTTGCCCATTTTCAAGCTGAGCAAATACAGGGTCTGCCACTCGTTGATCGCAAAGTTGCATGAGGATAGTTAATGTTTGGTTTTCTTCATCATGATCCCATCCTGAAATCCTCAAAGCTCGCGTATTTAAATTATAAAGCTTAACTGCTGCCCCTCTTTTGAAAAGAGCGTCAACTCTTGGAATGATCTGAACGAGAGGGATATCAGGCCCTTCGTCATGACTTGCTTTGATTGAAAAGTCATAAAATGAAACCCAACGCTCTAAATTTGAAAGCACTTTAATATCCCTAGCAGTGGCTTTGTTTAGAACAATCTACTAGCTTAGAGATGAGTTGATCAAGAAGAATACATTAACTGTATTTATATACAGTACATATAATCAGTTGTGATAGCAATACGGTTTAAACTATTAATACCTACAATGTGATGATGTAAGAATTAAGTTTTTTTCAAAATTCTAACCACCTTAACCGTCCTTTCCTGCCAGTAGCCGCCATAAGGCACACGTTGGCTAAGCTGTCCGTATAGGTGGTGCAGCATCATCCCATCGTCCAGCAAAATCCCCGCATGATTAGCTACTGGGGCTGAGACTTGCATGATGATCAGGTCGCCGGGTTGCGCTGAGCCACTGAACTCACGGAAACCGCATTCATACCAGTTATCCATATAGAAGTTTTCTGTGCCTGACTCCCACCAATGCCGGTCAACGCGATAGTCTTTCAACTCAATGCCATGCGTTTTCTTGAAGTAGGACATTATCAAGCCCCAGCAATCTGTATGGCCTAGGACGAACTGACGACCAATTAGCGGAAGGTCCCCGCGCGGCTGGATAGTCCGTAAATCCCCCTCGGGCCAGCTCACAATGTGCCAGGGTAGTTCGTTATTATCGCATTGGGCCATGTCCAATTCGGATGGCTGAGTAGTGGCATCTGGGTGACTGTGTACAATTGCTGTGATGGTCCCCCAATCTTCTGCCGCTACATAACCTTCAGGGTCGAGGTGAAACTGTTCGATCGGGTTTGCAGCCAGATTAATACAAGGAAAATACTTCTCTACTCGCGACCTCTGCGCCACAACCCCGCAACACTCTTTCGGGTATTCCGCTTCGGCGTGGGCCAATATCGCTTTAATCGTTTTGTCTCTCATGACTACCTCTTGATTAGAGCTGAGCCGGGGAATCCACCAAACGACAGCGGGTTGTCGGCACCAAATCGCTTTTTGCAATCGACCAATAGCCCTGAACATTTATCTTTGCTCGGGTCATCTGTCGGATTGCCTTTCACGTCGAAATAAAGCGTTCCGGCATAATCGCAGCCATTGCCTGAGCGATAATCACCGCGCATACACCAGGTGCAGAGTGAGTGAATTTGTCGGGTGGGGATAAGCAGTCCCTGCAAATCCGCAGGGCTGGAAAGAGAGAATTCAACAGTTTCATTAGTTTCTGTCGATTTACTGTCAATATAGTAAACCTGTACTTTCTCCTGTTCCGGGTCAGCCTCAGAATTGCCATCAGGGAAATTCACCGTATCCAGATAATGTTTGAATGTGTCGTGAACGATAACCTTGGCCTGCACCATGTCGTCAAATGCAAGGCACAGCGCGGTGATGCTCCCATCAAGATTCGCTACCGATAACTTTGGCTGTGCACTCTGCCCATCACTGGACATCTCAATGCCTTCAACCTGTACCGGCCATGCTGAATACTCTTCTCCCTGCCACCAGATAGATTTAGCTGGTAGTTTGGTTTCGTCGCCACCGGCCGCCGCAATCTCTTCTGGGGTATGGGGTAATGTATCGGCATGGAAACGCAACAATGGCCCATCAAACTTAGAACCATCAACTTCATACAGGCGAACGCGGTTACCCGGCTCCAGTCGTTGCAAGTCAGTATTAATTGCCATATTGGGTTACTCGATATTAAGGCTTGAAAGATTGCTCGAAAGTGAAAGAGACAGACATAACATTACCGCCAACTGGAACGGCCTTGATAGAGTCAGCAGTGACGCGCCACAGGCCAACAACCCCATAGGGTGCAGTCCACTGGCAGGACTTGGTGGTATGCCTGCGAACAAACGCCAGGATTGGCATCATGTCTTTTTCCAAACCCTGAAAAGTCAACGGCCATGACTGCGTTTCAGGGTTGATTCCATCACCAGCGACTTGCTTGTAGCCATCACCGAACTGAGCAGTCCTGACTCGCTGGTTAAAGCTACCTTCAGGAACACCCTGCGTTCGCCAAAGAAATGTTTCAATCGCCATATATACCCCAATAAAAAAGCCGCACATTGGCGGCTACATAAGATCAACGCAACTCTATTACTCAAATTTAGTTATATCTTTCGCAAGGGACAATAGCTCGGCTTTAACAATAGCAATCGCTTTGTCGCCGACTGACTCAAATGTATCTTTCGGATTAAATGGAAGGTTGATGTGCCTCCCCATGATGGAGTCATCATCGTTATCATGGAAAACGTCAACACTGACAACTACAGACGCACTCTGTTCAGGTGTTGCTGAATACATTCTGAAATTTGTTGCTTTTAAATTCATAATTCCCTCAATTCGTTATCTATTACCATTCATAGCCATCCATAATGGAGTGCCAGGTATTCTCAGTTGCTCACTAATAGTAGCCACTATTGCTGGCTTTAGTTGCTTCTGTATACCGGCACCAATATCTTGTGAATTTGAAGCATTATTTTCTTTTTGGCTATCGCTCATGATGACTACATCACCAATACCAACAGTAATGTTATTACCGCCGCCCTGCATGCCAAGCATTGGCGCGGTGGCAGTTACCGCATTACTGACCAGCCCACCATCGGCATAGCCCCGCATCATCTGGTAGAGATTATCGATACCAATTCTGTTTGTAGCTTCTTTGGTAAAGACAAACTCCCCACCATGAACCACGCCTTTCGGTTCGAATTTACCGCCGTCACCAGTATAGCCACCACGGTCATATTGCGGAATGTATCCGCCGTCATAGGCAAATGTGAGGTTGTTATACGCCCCACCGGAGAATGAACTATTGGCCGCTGCGCCTGCGCCAGCCGATGCCCCGCCACTCATCCAGCCCATAGCAGCCTGAATGGCTTGGGCAATCAGTAACCGGTTGATGATATCGACAATGCTGGTCAGGAAGTTGGTCGCAAATTGCTTCACGTTAGCGGAGCCGGTTGTCATCATCTGGGTCGCCATGGATGTCATGCTACCCATTGTGGTTTGGGCCAGTTGCGCGGTAGCAGAGAAAACGTTATTGGCGGTTTCACCGTACTGTTCTAGCCCCTGAGTCATACCCGCTAACCAGTCACCTTCATTCAAATCCTCCTGTTCAAATCCAGCATGCAACTCAGCTTTTGCCTTGTTGTACTCTGCTGTGATTTTCGCCAGTTGTTCAGCATCATTGATGCCCTTGGTATCCTTACGGAAAGTGTTATCAAGCTGAGCTTCCTGATCTACCCTTCCTGCCTGCTTAGAAGTCAGACCAAAGCGATCTTGGTTCTGCTTATTCTTTGCTGCAATAGAAGCCGTGTACTCTTCCATCTTTTTCAGGGCTTCAGTGGCCTTCTTGCGCTCAACGTTTTCGCGTGAAAGTTGGGCCTCAAGCTGCATACTGGCAGTGATTTCACCAGAACGGGCCAGAAGTGATTTTTGGTCAGCAGTGAGGATGGTTTTGCTTTTCAGGTCAGCGATTTTCTGAGTGAATGACGAAAGTTGCTTTTCCTGCTCCGTCATTGATTCAGTTACTTTTGACTGTTCTCTTAAAACTGCGATTCGCGCTTCACTATCAAGCAATGCTTTGGTGGCTGCATCGTCTTGATAAGCTGCGGCTGCGCGACCTTTTGGTGTCGCTCTGTCCTTATATTTAGCATCTATCTCAGAACGGATACGTGCTTGTTCTTCAGCGCTGAACCGGTACGCAATTTGATTAAACTTCTGTTGTTCCTTTGTCCGTTGCTGCTCTCGCGTTGCGTATTGGTCGCGGTAACCATCCATAACCCGCAGGCTGTTCTTCTCCAGTTCCTCAGCATTCTGGTTGGCTTTCTTTCGGGCAGCCGCGACATCTCTCTGATATTTTTCCTCGGTAAGCAGCGCTTTTTCGGCGGCAAGTTTATTGTTGTCATAACGCCCCGGATTAGCCTGACTTTCTGCCATTCGGGCATTTACATCAGCCAACCGATCATCAAGGGACTTATCTCGCCCGATGTCAGCCATCGCATCAAACGTCGAAAGAACAACACCCTTAAGACCTAACCACGCCTTCTCCATATAGCCGACATTATTAACAACCTCATCAGCCCTTTCACGCATTGCTTTAGAGTACGATTCCATCGCTACTCTAGCTGCGCCAATGGTGTTTCCTGAGCGCTCCATCGCAGAGATTTGCTCATATTCGGAAGCAGTTAGGTAGTGAAGCTGATCATCAAGCTCTTTTGCTGCCTTTAACGGTTCATCCTGAAGGCGCTTAAAGTTATTAACAGTTGCATCAATGGATTGGCCGGTTGCCTGTTCCATCTTGGCGGCAGCCAGGGTAACCATCTCAATTTGTGAAGAATCAAACGAACCGGTGCCGACCACTTTTGCCATGGCGGCGGAAAGTGCTGATTGTGTTAACCCATTACTAGATAGCCCTTTAGCCATATCCTGAAGCTGTGAGGCTGTTCGTCCTGCATAATTACCAGTAAGGATGAGTTGCTTATTGAACTCCTCATTTTCTGCCGCGCCTTTGTAGTAAGCGAGCGCCAGCCCCCCGACTACGGCCGCCGCGCCAACTAGCCCTACCGTCATCGGAGTGATCAGGCTCAATAGCGCCTTGCTGGCATTACCAATACCGCCAAAACTATCTTTAATCTGACCGCCCTGCTGAATGGCGATCATGTACAACGGCATACCACCGGCGATTGAGGTGGCGATATCCGTGAATTGCATGGGCAATTGGCGCATAGCCATACGATATTGACCAGCAGAGACAGTACCTTTCTTCCAGGCATCTTCCTGCTCTTTCAGTCTTGCGATGAATGGCGCGGCTTGCTCTGTAACCCCCATTTGCGCAGCTTTATATGCCTGAACCTCTGAAGCCGTTTTCCCTTGCAGCTCCACTTGTTCCCGCAAGCGTTGAACAAAATTCGCCTTAGCGGCTGCCGCAGAAATATCCGCAGCCTCCTGAGCTTTAGTTGCTTGTGTGGCAGCCCGTTCTTCAGCTTCAAGTTGCTTGATTGATTCCTTTAATCCGCGAGCTGCAATTGCGGCTAATTTCTTTTGTTCCGCATCGCGGCGGGTGGCATCTTCCTGTTGCTTGATGGCGGCTATCATTGGAGCAGCTTCGGCTGTAATGCCTAACTGCGCCGCACGATAGGTGGCTGAATCAGAAGCAGATGCTTTGAACAAAGCATTCTGATCGCGCAATTTGGCAAGAAAAGCCTCTTTTGCTTCAGTGGCCTTTCTGTCTGCCGCTGCCTGAGCAGTGGCAGCCCTGCCTTCTTCGGTTAGTGCATCAGCAACTTTGCTTATCCTATCTGCTGTCGTGGATAGAATTGAGTTGTAGTGCTCAAATTCCTCTGAATTTATCAGATTAGAATTTTTAGCAGCTCTTAGTTTTTTAGATATTTCATCCAGCTCAGAAAATGCTCTGTTAGTTGGATTGATTCTATCTAGTAGCGCGCTTAACCCAGCCTTTTGCTCCTCAATAATGGCAGTGGCCGTTTTTGAAGATTTGGCGCTACGCTCAACGCTTTCGTTATAATCGGTTGTCGCTTTGTAATTGTTAGCTAGGGACTTAGCGGCCTCATCATAAGATGAAGCCAGCTTAGTATTGGACTCATTCAAGCCATCCGCTTGTTTGGTAGCCTTCTCCGCTGTTTGCCCGAAGTGGTCTAACGCTTTATCACCCTGCTCCAGGCTAGACGTGTTTACGTTTAGTACGATTGTTGCGATATCTGCCATTTACTTGCTCCGCTTGTGAATAACGGACAGCGCAACGCTCTCCATGTGCCTTATGTCATCAAACACGGTTGCTTTGCTCTCTACACCCACCCAATCCATGACTTGTGATAGGCAGCCGTAGTCCAACCCAGTAGGCCCAGACATGCCGGTACGCCACTGCGTGGACATTGCTCTAATCACATTGAAAGCAGGCCAAACATCCGGCCATATCTCGATAATCACATCGTCGAAATCATCAGGTGTCAGGCCGTTGCCTGCCAATTCTTCGCGGGTGGGTTCAGGGGTATAGAGGGCTGTGGCAACCGAGGTTAGTTTTTTTCGCGGTTACCAAGCAGTTCGCGATAAAACGCACTGATTACATTCTCGATAGCTTTCGGGTAGTTATTCGCAAGCACTTCCAGATTTTCGCGGTTGAATGCGTCGGGAAGCGCCCAGCCTTGGATAATTTTCTCTGCGAAATCTAACCCTGTTTGCCCTTCTGCTTTCTCGATATTCGATACTTCATTAAGCGGCAAATGCTTAAAGGTAAACGTTAACTCGCCGTCATCCAGACCGGCCCGAGGGATTTTCACATCTGCTTTAAATGTTGGTGACGGTACCAGGGTGAATTTTACTGCCATGGTTCATGTTCCTTATGCGGTGACGGTGACGGCACAAGTAGCGGTTTTCGCGCCATCTGCGGTGGTGTAAATGATATTGGCACTGCCAGCAGCGACGCCAGTCACAACACCAGTTACCGGGTCAACGGTAGCTTTGGTTGGTGCTGATGATGACCAAGCGCCTGATTTGTTAGTTGCGTTTACTGGCGCTACGGTTGCCGTCAAGGTTTCAGTGGCAGCCACGGCAAGAGTGGTAGTAGTTTTATTCAAAGTGACGCCAGTAACAGCCACTGGTGCACTAGACTTGTAGAAAGTCGTCGCTTGCGATTGCAGGTTAAGCACCACAGCAACCGTCTCAATGGCGTTGATCGCCGTAGTTGGAATATCGTTAAAGGACACTTTCACCGACGAGTAGCGGTTCTCTTTGGCTTTAGGCACATACATGTAGGTTGCCAGTGTTTGCTCTGACTCATCCGCAGCACGTAGCACCGGATAAACAGGCATACTGGAATCATGCGCCAACGTCAGGGTTTGAGATTGAGCCGCCTTAAACGTATTGAGATTGCGCTGACGAGTATCGCTAAGAAACTGAATTTGAATCATCTGCTGATCACCACCGCTGTTCGATACCTCGGTGATCTGCGGGATTTCAATCCAACTTTCGACCTTCTTAACCGTACCCACACCACCACCCGCGGCAAAACGATCGGTGTTCGAGGTGTTAATAGAGCCGAGCGTTAAAGTAGTCGCGGTGGATGCTGTTACTTTTGCAACCAAGTCATTCAACGCGGCCCAGCCTGAGGTTAGCTGCACAATATCGCCCTCGGCAATGTCATGCCCCGTTGCTACCGTCAGAACTGCATCAACAGCATTGGAAACTGCCGTTACCGCAACTTCGGTTTCATATGTTTTAGCCAGGTAAATACCCGCGCCATTAGGTAGAGCAAAGCCCATGGTAATTCTCCGATTTTGGATATAAAAAAACCGGCATAGGCCGGTGATGTGGGATTGATTGAGGTTTAAATGACGTCAGCGCGATAGCTCATGCTGACTGGTGTTGTGTATGTGGTGTTGTTAGTAATGCCGGGAAACTGGCTGGGAACACTGTTGATATAGCAGGTTACCACCCCGTCTGTAAGCTCAGTATTGAGGTTAAACAATTCTATTAACTCAGCAGCAATGGAATGTGATTTTGATTTACCGCTACCTGCTTTGGCGTTGATATTAATCTGATACACACCTTTGAATACGCGGGAAGCCTGCGCTAAATCGATAGTGTCTGTTGTGGCTGGCATGACATGCGATTGCAGATACATATCACCAGTATCATCAAAGCTAACGTTTTCGGTAGCCAACGGAATGCCTTTAATCGCCGCCCATTCGCCAAGCCGTTTCTCCAGCAATACCGTGATTCGTTGAGTACTCACTTATTCACCTCATTAGCTGCTTCAGTAAAGTATTTAACAGCGTCCTCGGCGGTTATGCGGATCATCCCGTTTGGGGCTTGTGATGAATGACCAAATTCAAGCCGGTAAGCGTAAGGGACGTTGTTGGTGAAGTAGATAGCCTTGGTGCCGACCTTGAACTGCTCAAGCATGTAATTGCCCACAGCCATTGTCATATTGCCACTTTTATCGATACGCCCTGTCTCACCGTCAGGCTGAACATCTAGGCCAACCTGCCAATTACCTCTAAATCGCCCACCGGTATAGCCAGCAGGTGCTTTGACATCCATGCTATCAGTCACCCTAGCCCGTTTTTTCAGTCGCCCTGTTTTGGTTAAGTTAGCTGAATCTTTCTTTAGTTCTTCGTTATGCTCGAAAACAGCATCGTTATAAGAAACGGCAGTGTTGTTGGTTGCCCATAAGTCAGGGTTACCAACTGGAGACATCGTGACTAACCGATTAAGAATTTTGATCCCTGCTTTTTGAACCACCAATTCCTGATTGCGTTTACCCTTTTCAATAAACGCATTAATCGAAGCCATGAAGCTGGAGTTTTCAGCCATATCACGCCCTCAGTTGTGGTTTGTAGCAGATCAGCAGTGCGGCGGGTTTTGCTGGATTAGGTTTAATGACTCGGTGTTTTTTGCCATCAATCATAATCAGATCGCCGATGCGAATTTCCACATCAGCCGTAGCCGACATTTTCACATCACCGTTCTGGATTAAGGTGCCATCAATCTCGCCGGGAGAGTAACTGGAAATAACACCAACAATGGAAGATGTTTCCAGAGGGATTTCCACTTCAACACCGCCGACGAACTCGACGCCACCACCGCGAGATAGTTGGTAGGTCGCTCCATTCTCGGTAATCAATCGTGTTGCTGTCGCTCGCATTCGTGGGTAATTGATAGCCATATCATCGCCTTTCTATCTGAGCGTGAATATAGCCAGTTTTAAGTGATTCAATCGCACCCACCATCATGTATGGCGCGCCACCATGGTGATAACAATCCATAACATCGCCATTGCTGATCATTATCACCGCAAGGCTCTGGGGGCTGCCATTTTCGGCAAACGCTAGCGCTTCTTTTAGTAATCTGATGACATTGGCTTTGTTGTGTTCAGCTTTGTCGTCTCTGGTAAACTGAACAATGTTAAGTTTTGCAGTCATAAACGCCTCGCTGTTGCGTTAATAGCAAAGCCGTTACCCGCAGCAAACCCGCGTAGAATTGCCATCACGGCCGGATAATTGGGAGTGAATGACTCGGCATCAGATACAGCGTAAGTGATCGACACAGCTCCTGATACAGCCTCAGACTTTATTGCCGCCTCTCTATTCGAACCCAGTAAATCTCCTTCAATAGCTTCCACGGCAAGCATGCACTGCGCTGTAATAAGTTGTGGAGGGATATTAGTTGATGGGTAACTAAATCCGTCGAAAGTGATACCCGATCTCGGCCAGGGTAATGGCTGGGTTAGTTTGGTTCTGCTTCCATACCAATTAAGCCCGTTCAGGTAGTCCATCGCCTTAATCAGTAATGACTCTGTTTCAGAAGGTAAGTTAACTACGCGCGCCAAAGCGAACGCGACTAAATCTTCGAGTGATGCATAGCTGTTAAAATCTGGTGAGGTTGGATCGGTTACTAACATCCTATCCTCCAATAGAAAAGGGGCCTAAGCCCCTATAGTTATCCAACTTAAGCAGCCGTAACAGTCACTACGCAAGTCGCAGTGAAGTTGCCGTCCACGCACTTAGCGGTAATAGTTGCGCTTCCTGCGGCAACAGCAGTCACCTTACCATTTGCATCAACTGTGGCTTTTGCAGCAGCGGATGAGGTCCAGATAACGGCTTTATTGGCTGCATCAGATGGCGCAACGGTAGCAACAAGAGTTTCATCTGCACCAACAACCAATGAAGTTGTTGATTTATTCAGAGTGACCCCTGTTGCCGCCACATCTTCAGCAATCAGCTTAATCATCACACCTGCGGTAACTTTGTTGCTGGTTGCATGTTTTTTCCAGCTATTGGTTGCGCCAATTTCGGTCAGGCTCGGGTTCTTGCCGCCGTTGGTTTCATCCCAGCTGTAGCCCAGCAAGTCGATGTTAATTGTCCCTTCTGCGCGATAACCAACGCCGAGGTTTTCCTCATCGTTGATTGGGTATGAACGGAATCCAGGAGCCTGCGACTCGGTAATAACCACCGCGTTCGGCAACAACCCAAAGATGGCATCAATTGGCGCAGTATCGGTAACCAGAACCGGCTTACCTAATGTACCAGGCTGACCGCCATACACTACAACACCAGCCTCTTCATAAATCTTGGCTGCAATCGCCTGATCAATGATGTCAAAGTAGGTGGATGAGTGCATAACAAACAGCGCGATACGGCCAAAGCGATCACCGTACTTGCGCATACCTTTGGTCAGGGTTTTCTTGCCATCAACTTCAATGTTGGCAGTAACAACCATGTCTGGGTTGGCACCAATGGAAGCGCTCAATGCCTGAATGCCGTACTTGATGAACCCCTCCAGTGAAGCGTCGGCGACATCTACGCCCACAATTTCGGAGAATTCAGACACGTCACGGCCACGACGTTTAAATGCCTCTTCAGTCGTCTGGTAAGGGCCGTATTTCCACGGAGCCTTAACGCCAACTGATTCACCGGCACCAATTTTCTTGCCTGTGACTTTCCCAGTTGAATCAACATCACGGTGCTCGATGCTGCCACCAAGCTGATAGAAAGCACGTTTACGGAAATCCCCTTCAATCAAGGCGTTATCCAGCACAATCGCGCCATTTGAAGAGGCGTTGAACACGTCAAGGTTGTCCTGTCGGCGCTCAAGATAGGATGTCTGAGCCAGATCGTTATAGATGATCAGGTCAGAGTTAACGGTTGTGGTCATAAATTATAAATCCTTATTCTTTCGGAAGTTTTAAGAATGCCTGCTGCCCGTTAGCACGAATAAATTCCGCCTTTTGGGCTGCGGTCATTGCTGATCGTTTGAGTGCTCCGCCATTCTGCTTATGACCGCCAGCGTTGGTGCCTTCAGCCTGCGGCCAGAGATGCGGAGCAACATCTTTCAGTGATTCAGCCCATTCGTGCGGGGTGAGTGGTGTTTTCCCATCCTTTCCCAGTAGGGCTGAACCATCTTTATCAACGGCGACGGCCTCACCTTCATCGTTGAGAGTAAATACGCCTTTTGCGCGCAGGATGATGTCGTCAGCAGCACCCGGCAATGCGCCAGTTTTCAATGCGGCGGAGCGAATGGCATCACCAAGCACCCGGTCACTGAATTTTTTGCTGAAACTTTCGGCTTTATCAGCGCGGTCATTGGCAACTTTGAGTTTTTTATCAACATCAGCCCGTAATCGCTCAGTACGTTTATCCAGTACCTCATCAATCTTTCCAGCGGCGATCAGCTTGGCTTCTTCGTCGTCAGAGAATCGTTGCAGGATAGTTTTCACCGCGTCCGGGTCGATACCGTCATAGCGTTTCAGGTTCTCGCCTTGCTCTTTGAGCTTGCCGAGTAATTCGCTATTTTTGGTTTTGAGTCCAGTGACAGATTCATTAACCCTGGCATCAATCAATGCCTGAATCTCTGGTGTGATAGTTGCGGCTGGCCCGCCACCACCTTCGCCACCTTCACTAGCCTCGGCATAATATTTACGTGCGATATTTCGGAATAGCATGCTGTCCCCTTGGGATTTATTGCTGGGCCTAGCCCATTAAAAAGCCCCGCACGATGGCGAGGCTCATATTTTGGATAACTCAGTTTTTTACCGTTGGCGGTAATTGTTAGAGCGTAGTTTTCTACAGGCCTGCATCAGAGAATGCCCGACCGTCAATATCGCGAAGCTGCTGTAACGTCAGCCACTCCCCTTTATCAGTGAAAAATTCATCAGTTCGCATGCCGCCATCTTTCATCAGTCTGGCGCGAGTCTCGCCCAGAACCTGAACTTGTCGGCGGTAAGATTGCCGTTGCAACCATTCACTATAGGTAGTTCCCGCTGGAACTTGTCCATCCATGCTAGCGCGAGTGCCTTCATCCATTTCGTCGATATCGACCCCCAACTCACGCCATGATTTGGTGATTAAGGTTTCCATCGAGCGACAACAGAAATGAATGCGGCCTGGCCCCTGAAGATACGGAACCTTGTGACCAATGGGTTTACCTTCTAGTGTGTATTTGAGCCGATCACGGATGATGCAATCGTGAGAGGTTTTATTGTCCAAGGTACTGAGCCATTGCTTAGCATCAATGATATTGCTGTTGTTCTCAGCAAATTTATCCCGCGCTACGGCTGCCATATGAGTGACGGCCGTTTTCACCACCGCGGTAACATTCTTCCGTCCCGCCTCGATTGCGCCATCTTGATAGCTTCTTGCTCTTGTACCGCGTACCTTCCGCGCCATCTGTTCAACAGTATCGCCAGCCAGGTAACCGTTTTTCACCGTATTGATAATACGTTTCATCCGATCGGCTTCGATATTCTCAGCCCAGTCTCGCAACAATCGCCCTTGGAACGGCTGAGCCATTGCAGCGGCGTAAACCTGCTCTTGAGTGATTGATGCTAGCGGGAACCGATTTAAAACTAGCCCCGGTAATAAGGAGTCAAACAAACTAAGCTGATAACCTGCCTCATGCTTCGCAAAGTCCAGCAGCTCGTCGGACAGAGATGCATACATCGCATCAACAGATTGCTTGTTCACTTGACGAACACTAACCAGCAAGCCTTCTAAGCGCTTCACGGTGACACTGTTTGGATTAACATCATCAAGTGCCACGATAAGACGAGCCGATAGCTCTGCGTCGCTCTCGTTAAGTACTTTAACCATTTTACGGGCAACACCAGCACCATAACGGGACTGAAACAGACTATGTGCTATTGCTTCATCACGCAGCCTTTCGTTAATCGTTGCCATTTAGCCACCTGTCAGGCTGGGACTCTGATTTTTCAATTCGTCCAGAACATCATTGGGATTAGATTCGGGGTCGATAATATCCAGCTTTTGCATTGCCCGGATCATATCCGCGTCACGAATTGCACCGCTCTGCCACGCTGCAACAATCGCAGCCAACATCCCTGAGTCGGCAACGCGCTGAATAAATTCCTGACTGATGGAATACGCAACCTCTGCGCCCTTATTCCCCATGTATTTCGCACACCAAAGCAGCGCTTGCGTATAGGCCTCTGAAACGTTGGCACAACAGATGCCAAGAACAGAGGTAGATGCCGCCTGGTCACCCGTTGCCTGCGTTGCTGTTTTTACCGCGCTATTTTGCTCAACCAATCGAGCGCCAAGAGAGATCATGTAGTCACGCTTTGAATCCATCCCCTCTTTGGCAATCATATTCGGCTGCGCCTGGTTAAATCCTGATGCGCCATCTTTTGGCAGTAATATTGGCGAACGAGAGCCAAGAGCAATTCCGGCCTTTTGCAACCAATCACGCCATTCTTCGGTTAATCCGCTGATCCACGGCTGCACCTGCCCACAAAAGAACAGGCTATCTTCATAGTCGGCCGAGTTACGATAATGGCCGAGATTGATTTCAGTCAGTGCCAATAACGGTGACTCATCAATTGATGGGTCATTGTTTTGCGCGCCAACAAAGGTAAAGGGTATTTCATCCCAGGCTCCGCCAAACTGAATCACTGGGTAATATTCGCTATCAACGACATATACGCCGCTCTTTTTCGGCCCTACGTTACGCCAGACGCGACACACGAACCGACCACCGTCCATCGCCAGCTCACGGTATTGAATGCGATCCTTGAAGCCGTAGCCATCCGGCTCTTCAACACACTCACGGAGCACGACCAAAACCAGTTTATCACGCCCATTTATCCGCTCAGTTCGCCAGTTGATAATGTCCTCAGCGCGATAATTAAGAATGATGGCCCCTTTCATATCAGCGCTGTAATCGACGTATAACCCTTCTCTGGCAACTTCTAATACAGATTCAAGAACTGACTGCGCCTGCTGATAAATACTGATACCCGCGCCATTGGCGTTGGTTTTCAGATATTCCATCCTATCGACAATAGTCACTGTTGGGTCGCGACGAAATGCCATACCAATCAATCCATTTTTGGTATGACCGGTAATCGCATAAAAGACAGCACGGCGAAGATAGTCATCATTGCGCCGGTTGTTCTCTTCACTATTGTTTGTTGGGTCAAGCTTTGGCAGATATTTATGCCGTCTACGTTTAACCGCATCTGGCCCACGACAAACATCGCGAACCGTTTCCCATAACGGGCTTGCGGCCCCATGTTCAGGCCGGATAAATGTGATGTCGTTATTAGCCATTAGAATGCGGTTCTCATGTTAATACTGAATGCTTCTTGGCGCTTGTTGTTCTTCGCTACAGCAAAGTAACGGAATCCATCAGAGCCGTGAGAGGTGTGATCGTGAAGTGGCTTGTCTTTCCAGCAACCGCGCCTGTCGTCCCATTCCTTGCGATATCCTTCGAGGTGAGTTATACCTTCTGCGCACTTCTCATCATCAAAGACACACTTAGGCAGAATTTCACGCACTGACTCGATACCAGTATCAACGCCAGTTTTCGGCACCACTTTGAATGTCATGGAGTAAATTTTCCCATCGATTTCATAGCCTTCCCGCGCCAGTTCTTTGCGAGACTTGGCATCAGAGCCGAATTCACGGTTTTCGATATCGTGCGGACCCCAGTGATCGCCATACGTATAGCCGCGGTCTTTCAGCACCTTCATATAGTGCCGTAGACCTTCACCGGAGTTTTCGTAGTAGTCGATGACATGGAACTCTTCGCCAACTTCACGCACGAACCAGATGGCTGTGGAGTCGCCCACGCCGATATCCCAGAACGTGTGAACCGGCAGATGTGAGTTATCAGGTAATTTGCAGATCCGCTTGTTGGTATAAAGCCAGCGGAATTGCTTGGCGTAGTAAGCACCCTCAACAGACTGTTGGAATGCTTCGGCTGGGATAGTGGGATATTCCCGCTTCATGTCATCGCCGAGTGTCTTTTCTTTGGCGTAGTACCAGGATTTCTGGCGCTCGTTAAGATGAACGCAGTGCTTAGCTTCCATCTCAGCAAAGTAATCAACAAGGCGTTGCGGTAAAGCCTCAACCGGGTCGATTGCGTACTGTGGATTCTTCCACCATGAGAAGAAAAAGAACTTCCAGTCGAGATTTGAAAGTTCCTTCCCTTGGAGTTGCGATTTCTCTGCATCCTGGCAGTAATCGTAGAAATAGCCAGCGCGTCCCTCGGCGGTGCTCTCAAGGGTTATCTTTCCACCCAGCGGCACAGCTTCAAAGGCTCCAGTTACTATCTCTTTGGCCTTCTCTGGGTACTTCGCGCATATCTTGCCAAACTCCGAAACATGCAAGCTGTATAGCGTACCGCCACGAAACGATGTGGATACCGTTACGCTGCCACCTTTATCAAACACATATTCGCTCGTCGTTTCCTTGGTTAAAGGATTTGCTCGCTTAATATCATCCGGTAAAAGCCGGTAGGCGTACTGGGTTTTATTTCGAAACAGGCGCTCTGCATCGGGAAGGGAGTGAGCGATAAGTGCACATTCTTTTTTATGGAACAGTGCGAGATCAAGCTGGATGATGCAAACCTCTGTCGTGAAACCTAATTGCCTTGCCTTTAGGATCACGTTTCGGTCGTGCATACCGTCGAAATACTCCAATTGTTCAGGAGTCATTTTGAAAGTGACGCACTTTCCGTTCTTATCTTTGATTTTGTAGAGGTGATTAAGACGCCAGAACCTGTCCTTTAGCAGCTTTTTCTGTTTATCAGTTAACACAGCCACCCCTTACAGGTCATCATCTCCTATCTCATCCATTACTGATGCTACTGAGCTAATAGACATCCCACCTGAGTGCTCAACTTTCTGTTTATTGGTATACGCATCGCCAACCTCTTTCGCGGCCTGCTCCATTAGCTGGGCGGTCATTCCGAAGTTCTTCATTTTTTCAGTGCTCGCCGCCATACGATTCAAGGCGCGGAGCCGGTACGCTTTATTAGCGATTGGAATATCAGATATTTCGGTTTGAAATCGAGTGCGAGTTGAGTTGAATAGGTCTATCCATTTCTGCCCCAGATTCTTCGCGATGGCCTTTGTCGGGTCGTATGAAGAAACCTGCTGAAGAGTCAAGGTGAGGTTGAATTCTTGTTTCACCTGCGCGACCACTTGCGATGGAGTGTCATAGCAGGCCAAGGCTTGAACGATGAAGGCTTTGACCTCTGGTTTTAGTGCAGCCATTGGCATCCTCCATGACTAACGTAATGTAACTAATCAGGCCAGTTTCAGCAGGCATGTTCCACACGCCCTGGCAACGTTAAGATGGGCTACCTCCGCAGGTTTGTTTGCCGCATCAATCATTTCTTGTACTTCAATGCTCGCACCATATCTGCGAACTACACCGACAAACTCTTCAACGTCATGTCCGCGAAGTTTCAATGTCGGTTGCCCTTCTTTGTTGAACTTGGGTGCTCCGAATTCGTCCTTTGCGTGACTGATGTGATAAAGCTCATGTTCTATCAGCGCACAGAACTCAAGGTCAGAACATTGAGCACAGTAATCCGCAGCCAGGGTAATGATGAATGTCGGTACATCGCCGAACCATTCGTACATCTGCTGTTCCATTCGGGCTTTTTGCCAGCCGCCAGCTCTCATTGCTACCTGCTCAGCTTGACCAAGAACAGTTCTACCCTGCTTTTCAAACGCAGATGATGCCCACATGATTTTTATGTCAGCGTCAATTAAGTGTCCGTGGTCGGGATTGTGTAGCTCGCCTTCGTCACTGAGTATTTGGCTGTTAACCCACTCAAGAACTTCAGTGGCGGGGACTAATTCAATGTGCGGTCTGAACTCATTGACGAATGACAATGGCGGATATGGCCGCTTCATTTGTGTGTCTGAATTAGCCATAACAGAATATTCCGCTGGTTGGTAAAGTCTCAGCCGCTGATTGGCCGACACCTAGACATGTGAAAACATCTATAAGATTCTGTCAAAGGCACTTGTGAGAACCTTTTGCAGAGTTTTATAAATTGAGAGCCGTTGTGAAAGTGGCTCTCAACCTTGGTTTCCTTGGTTTCAAGGAGTCATGCGGCTTGATTATTCAACTGCCACGATGCCCACAACCCCGCTATCCACTGAATACCCTTCGGTGTGAATTTAGCCTGGGTAAATGCATGCCCGTTGTTAAGGTTCTCACCTGTCTTTACAGTGAATCGGCCTGCATCAATATGCGGAGCGCGAGGTGTCATCTTTCCACCAAGAACATACATAACATTCGAAGCAATCAGGAACGCCCTGAAATCTGGCTCTTTCGCCTTCAGTAGCTTGCAAGCCTCACGGAAACCAAATGAACCGGATGCATTGACGTAGTTATCAACGAAATCAATCTTTGGAGCGGCAATAGCCAACTTGTTTTCTAGTTGGGCTTTCTGCTCGGCTAGGTCAGCGGCCAAACGTAAGGCTTCTGGCAGAGATTGAGGTATTCGAATGGGTTGATTTGCAGCCTTTTCTAATTCTTGCCAGCGGTCTACTAGCTTGGCGGTAAATTCTGGTGATAGTTGGGCGACAACAATAATACTGTCTCGCTTCCCCTGCTCACCTTCAAAAACGTAAATAGACAATGGCCGTCCTGCTGTGGGCTTTTCCTCAAAATGAGGAGAAGCTATCACGCCCTTTTCAATCAGCGTTTCGATAGTTCGTTTAACATTGTCATGTCGCTTTTCTACCATCTCAGCTATTTCAATGCTGGTCATAGACATTACTTGGTCATTAACTGGATATTGCATGGCGATTACCTTTTTAGAGATGAAGCCTGCCGAAATGGATAGCAGCCCGAAGAGACTCGCCAGTCATGCTGGGATCCACAGGCTTCATTCCTAAACAGGTTCTTCGGTGGGTTATTGCGCTTTCGGTGCGCGGGGTATTACGGGTATAAAAAAGGCCCAGTCGTTAAACTGAGCCTTCATGTTCTTTGTTCGCGGCTTTGCTACTCCTCTCGGCGTTGCTACACCACTTACGGCTTACCAGTCAGCAAGAATGGCCCTGTGAAACAGGCGATCACCTCCATCGAGAGAAGCTATCTATTCCTTGTTGGGGGAATTCTACTTAGCCAGGCACACGTTAGTGATGTAGTCCTGTAAGCCGCTTATTTGGCTGGTTGCAATTCCGATTCGCTCTCTGAGAGTGAAATAATCCCGTTGAGCGGAGTCAGTAAGTCGGGCGCTGGCTGCATCATCCATGCCGGAGGTGGCGGTGGCTTGCTTGACGACGTTGACACGCAACCCGCACTTGCCAGCAGCAACGCAGCGCTGCAAATCATCAAGCTTGCTTTTAGCATCAGCTAGTTCCTTCGTGTATTTCGAATCAAGCGCGGCAACATCACGCTGACGTGTTTGCATGTCGGTGATTGTGTCTTTCGCCAGCGTCAAATTGTGTTCAGCTTTACTGTATGCGTCTTGGTAGTAGTAGACACCGAATGAAAGCAAAAACAGCATAGCGATGAGTATTGCCGTTACCCGATTCATGCCGGATATTCTTTGTGTGGTAGCTGGAAGTGAGGCCCATCTTTTAGTGTCTTCCAGTCGCCGCCCCACTCAATAGGAACGCCAACTTCTTTAGCGGCCTGTTTGAATGCCGTCGCTATCTGTTCGTAGTATTTCCATTCCCATGAGCCACTTGCGGTAGGGTAAGCAAATACGTCGATAGCGTGGCCAGTAATATGCCTACTATTCATGGTCTGGCTGGCACCCTTGGCTACCAACTCTTTTTGTCGGGCAACAGTTCGGAGCCCCTCAGTTACACCAAAATCAACAGGCGATAACTCCAAGGCACGGCGAACGATTTTCACTAATGCCGGGTTAACGCCTTTCAAGTTGTTCTCACTGCGCTGGCTAAACCGAAATTTATTGGTTTGCATTAGTCTTCATTCCTGTAATTTTTTCCCAGAAGAAGGAGAGCGCCACACTACCCATGGTTCCGCTCATGCCAGCAACAACCAGAACGTAGTAAATACTGAGTCCTGATTCGATACTGATCAGCCCGCCAATTAATCCAGCGAACCCCGACACGGCAACTTGAGCGAATGCCGCAACCCAGCTCCATGTGGTTTTATTCGTTTTGGTGTCGATGATGTATTTAACAATGCCGCCATAAATGGACATCGCAGCAATAAGCACCCAAACGATAAGACCGTATGAGCCGGGGTCATTTTTTGGCATTTTCATATCTCCCCCTCCCGGACGGGCTGGGTGCGTAGTGGAAATAAAAAAGGCCCACCGAAGTGAGCCTTAAAAGTTGGTATGTGATGCCCGCCTTGGCGAGTGTTGGATTTAACCGATTCACCACATTCGTACGTTAATGTTTTCATGCAGTTAATGAATGCTACCCTCACCAATGAGGGCACCAATCCGAGGACTTGCTCGATATGGTTATGCGTGGAGTTACTTAACGCATTCGGCTGGATACTGTTTCACAACGATTGGATTAACCAATCCAGTACCCATGCGAATGTAGAATGCAAAAAGCCCAACCGGTTAGGGCTGGGCCTTGAGTCTTTTTATCTCTGAACGAATGCAGTAACCCATCGTTAGAGTCAGATTAGTCCATTCCATTCAATAACACAATGGATATTTTCTTTATATCCGAATTTATGCAGCAATATTTTCTCCTTTTGTGACTTTTTGTAGTTCTGAATCTGCTAAATCCTCCTCTTGATGGCATTTAGTTATCAGCATTTCATAGAATGGCTTGAAGTTACGTGACCATGTTGGCTGGGTAATTTCAGTGATGTTCTCGCAAATGAACAACCTCACTGTTTCTGCTGGCAGTCTTGCATAGCCACGGGCAGAGCACTTATCACAATTCTTCATTACTGGAATACCCTGGAGTTCTGTTTGCTCCTGATCCAGTACTTTCCCTTTTCCGTGGCACCGGCATGCATTACTAACAACCCTCTTCCCCCCGCATGCTTTGCAGAGCAGTCGCACTACCTCTGGCACCTTTCGCTTCACCTCGAAATCACTCGGGCTCTGGCCAAGGGCTTTAGCCCACTCAGGTAGCCCCATCGTGTAGTGGCTTTTCATTGTGAAAACATCAGCCTCGATAAAGCCCTCACCCTTGCAACATTCACATTCGCGAACACTTGCCGCACTCCGCGCATAATCAGCAAACGCATATCTTGCGAGAGTTTGCACGACGCTTTGTTTAATATTCTTATCGAGCTTTGAGATTGCTTTGTACTTAACGGATTCTTTCAGCGCATATTGAGTAAGACTTTCCACGGCGCGATGCGGATTACTGATCCCCTGCTTTGCCAAGAACAATTCCAGCCCGAAGCCGCTTTTAAGGTCTGCCAACCCTAACGCTGCCATGATATCGGTGCCGGTAAGTGAATCAGAAGCCGTTGCCCGTGGAGAGTCGCTAATCATTGTGGATTTAGCGAAGAAGTGTTTCGTTATTGATTCCAGTCTCATGCTGCCCTCTGCTCGTCAGTGTTAACAGTGCTGCGCGATCTAAGTTCGCAATGTATGAAGTTGCTCATTAAAACCTTGATTATTGAGTACTCCATCTCAAATCCGTAGCGAGCCTTTCCCAGACGAAAAAGCAACCGATACTCCCACAGTCTCCACAAGCGACTTTTAAACCGGTCTGGGATGTATATCGAGACGAATAAAATGATTATCACTCTGCCTCCAATTCAGTAATGAATATTGATAACCGCCCACCCTTCTCCATCGGCTGCCGCCTAACCCTGAAATCATCTATCTGCTCGTCGTCCTGCATAAATCCAGCGTGTACCAGTGAATCAAAGACAGCCTTTTGCAGGTTGTCTAAGTCACGGCGGCGGCGGTCTGGTACGTGTGCTGATATTGATACTTTGAGTCGTGCGGAGGTGTTGATATCGAGGTTTAGCTGTTTGATGGTATCGATTACTGCTTGTCGGTATTTGGTGCCTTTCTCGCTGATGTAGTGCCTTCCCCTTGCGTGTCTCCAGTATGTGTTAACGCTGGGCGGCCAGGGTAGGTCTATGTGATATTCGGTCATATCTTCACCTTATTCTCCGACAGCAGAATTGCCTGCGTTCTCACCATTCCCTCCAGGTGAGCCAAGTGCGCACTCTCTAT
The DNA here is from genome assembly GCF_052217105.1 of Yersinia sp. 2553 StPb PI. Lineage (NCBI taxonomy): Bacteria > Pseudomonadati > Pseudomonadota > Gammaproteobacteria > Enterobacterales > Yersiniaceae > Yersinia > Yersinia sp. 2553 StPb PI. The sequence continues at coordinate 1,786,370 of NZ_JAZGPX010000002.1, forward strand.
ATCCATGATGTGCGTACGCCGGTCTATCTCGTCATGACACGCAGAGCAGCACCATGCGCCGAACAGGTCAGGCGGCTTGATTCCAGTGCCACATATTCCCGATAGCCGGTAGTGGGCCAGCACCACGGTCTCGTTATTGCCGTTACAGATACCAGGCAGCCTAACTTGGCACTCGCGGCCTCTAGCCTCTTTGCGTAAGTTCGCCATCTCTTTTCTCCTTCGCTGCTTTATCAATGCATTTCTGATGAGCGTAGGTTTCACCCTTGTTAAGCATCAGGAAGCAGAAGATACATATTGATTGGGGGAGTTCAGGCATGGCGACCGCCTTTGTTGAATTTCTTCTCGCACTTATTCAACCAGTCGCGCAGGTTTACTTGAACAACCTCAGATTGAGGCTGCCCATGGTATTTGGCTCTAACTCTCCGACACCCAACGTTGAGGATTATGCCAAATATCCAGAAAATGAATGGGTAAACAACAATCCCGAATAATCCGGCAAGCATGATCAGTATCGATAGCGGCACCTCGCGAACCTCAATATCGGGAAAGTCCAATATATGGTCTCGCAGGGTTGACCAGATATCGCCGTATAGGGCGGCGGCGTATGACATGCAATCAATGATATTAAAGTCATAGCCAGCTGCGGCGGCCCATGTTGGCCTGTCGAGAAAGTGCTTAAGCGTTAACATCGCGTTCTCCTTACTCTGTCGAATTTGGCGCGCAGCAAAACGCATATGTGGTCATATGTGGGTATTTCGCTGGCGGGGATTGGGGGTTTAGGCTTGGTTCGAGAGGTCTTGCGGAATATCAGGTTGTCTATGGCTATCTGGGTCGGGCTTCGTTGTCGGCTCATTCATGTCGCCTTCCTGATTTGCACAGGAAAATCCAATAGGGCCATGTGATGCCAATGCAAAACGCCCTTGCATACCCCGAAACTGTTTCTTTACTGCCTTGAATGTCATGTGCCCATTCAGATACAACGCCAGCCATCCAGAAATAAGCTGCGACTAATATCAGAGTAATCATGCTGCCCTCCCGAAATAATCATTGGTGTAGCGAACCTCGCGCAGCTTCACGCCACTTCCGACCGCCCACGCCGTACTGTATTCAATCAGGCTAGTCATGCGCTTTATTCCCATCTTGGCGGTTGATTCCCTAATGTTGCAGAATTCACCCTCTAGACCAGGTACGACTTCAGCGCCCATGCCGGTTGCCATTGCGTGGCCCGACACGAATAACGTTTTCCACTGAACCAGATTGCGCTCTTTCTCCATCCACAAAGCCTGTTTAGCCACGTCACCACACAGAGCGTGAAACATGCTGTTTTGCAGTAGGGAGCGGTCAAAGTCGGTAATGCGGATTGTTATGGGGTGGTGGTCATCGAGGGGGAGTTGGTTTATTGCTGCTATCAGATTTCGTCTTACTTGCTCGTTTCGTAGAAAGAATATTTGTTTATCCATTGGCGGCTTCCTTTTTCAATTATCCTCCACCGATGTGCAGATATGCATATCCCCATGATTAGGATGAAATCCATATTTAGCTTCGGCGGCTTTTCTGGCTGATATGGCATCATTAACATCTTTAAATCTACCAAGATGTTTTGGCTTTCCATTGACAGTTATCTTTGCATACCACTTTTTTTCAGACTGACGCCAACCTACCCCGCATGCTCCACTTGTGTTGTTTTTTGGTATTGTTCTATTTTGGTTATTCTGTTGATGGGTTACTATGCGCATATTATCTATCCGGTTGTTTGTTCGGTTGTGATCAATATGATCAACCTGCATTCTTTCTGGTATTGGCCCATTGTTCATCTCCCATATAATCCTATGAATCATACGAGTCTTGCCTAAAATCATTGCCTGCAAATAACCACTGCTATTAACGCAGCCGCACGGTGCGCCGGCGAGAGCTTTACTGCTACGCGATATTTTATTTATCAGCACGCCTGTATTTTGATCATATTTAAAATACTTATTCCAACACTCGTATCCGCCCACGCAAGGCCAATCGATTTTTTTCATTGGATTTTTACCTTTTATTATTGCCATCCGGCGCGGCGGCTTGCATTAAGCGATAGATGCGGTGGTACTTTTCCGCCGATAATCGACCGTCAATTATCCTTGCGGCATCAGTCATTTCTGTAGTTACTACGTTGGGAACCAGCTTCCAACCTTCCGGTATCTCCGGAGAGTTCAACTGTGGGGTGGTGTAGAAGTCGTGATATCCATCAGCCAGCTTTTGACCGCTATCAACGACACCGACAGATTCAGGTACTGGCCAGCCATCTTTGAACTTGATATTGATAACAGGCTCAGCCCTCTTTGCAGCTAACGCGATTCTGGCTAACGCTGCGAGTTCATGATGTGATGGTGGGAATGATAATGCTTTCAACTCAGTTATTTCTTCAAGTCTCTCTACAGTGAAACTATCTAATGCTTTCATGGCTTTACCTCAACGCATTTCGCTTGGTTAATCCGTGGAACGTAATCACTCCAAGAGCCTTGGTCGCGCAATATATCAATGGATTTTATCGCAGCCTCACACTGCCCCATCGACTGCATTGGAGTAACCTGCATGTTTGAGGATTGGCTTGAAATGACAATAATCAGAAATATGTAGCTCATTCACTCTCTCCCTTGATTCGAATACCGGCAGTGCGGAGGGCCTCGGTAAACCAGTCTATTGTGTGGTTTATTCCCAGCGCGTATTCAGGATCAAACGAGCAAGGCCAGCAAACGTATCGCCCTTTATTTTTTCCGGAACGCTCTAGCTTGGCCCGCTCTGGCAACTCCACCTCAATGCTTTCACGCGACGCTTTCCATGCTTCAAAATACTGTTGTAATGGCATGTTCCAGTAACCGCCATCATCAAACTTTTCAGCAATCATCGTTTTGCTTTGGGGCCACCAAGTAATCACCCAAGCTTCAAAGTCAGACTGCGATTTAGTTATGTCCATCATGATTTCCTCTGTTTGCACCATGTGATGAATTCATCCACCGACGGGATAAATTTCGAACCACGGATACATTTAGATTCATGCTTAGCTACTAAAATTGCAGTTTTCGCCATTCGCTCACTGAAAATAAGGTGCTGTCTTACGCCTTTTTTGGTTGATACTCGATCATGCCAAGAGCGATCACTACCGGCATAAGCTGCAATAACTTCATAATCTTCAACATCAATCAGCATCATGATTTCCTCGCTGCATTCAGTTTTGCTTTGATTTCAGCAATGTGATCCAAAGCTTTTTCGTTGCTAACCGGAATGTGAAGTTTCTGGATTTGCGCTACTGGCGCGAGTATTGGTTCGCCCGCTTCGATTTTTTTCGACATGGTGCTCAGCTCTTTGACACAGCGCTTTCTAAGCTCTGGCTCGCTCAGCCCTAACCCTTTTTGCTCAGAGTTAAGCTTCGTTACCATCCAGTAACATGCTGAAGTGGGCCATGGATAAGCCTCGGCGCTATCATAGAGATCACGCTTAGCGCTGAACTTCATCACCATGTCGTAAAGCTCATCTGCATCAGGCAGCCCAGCGGCGCGGGTGGCACCCTGCTTACACCATGTAATGAATTGACCGGGTGACGGTAGGAACGGCGTAGCCTGCTGACGGGCGATCTTCATTCCAGCGTTAACTTGGTCGATACTGGTAATCCCGTTTTCGATGAATGCCAAAACCCACTGGCGGCGAAGCTCATTCAGGTCGCTTTGGTCTTTTATGCTGGTCATCAGCGCTGGAAATGCAGCCTTCAACTGGCGAAATAGCTCGTTGAATATCTGCGCGGCCTGCTCTGGCACCTGCTGCTTTGGCTTATCAGCGGCGTACATCTGCTGCAATGATTGACCATCACGGTTCTGGATGGCTGTGACGACATTTCTCATACCGATACCCCGTTTATCCAGTCAGTGTTATCAAAATCAATAACAGGCTTACCAGTGGCAGTGCCTGATTGCTGTTTCTTGCGCTTAATGTCCAGCTTGTCCCATTTCTCGCGTAGCGTTGACGGGCAAAGCACGTTGCCACACCAGAAACTATCCTGCATGGCCCACTTGAAGAGCACGCACATGTCTCGGTGATTCCTGCCGTCCCGTTCACGCATCAACCGGATGCTGTTGGCCCAACCAGCAAAAGACGGCTTCTTAGCATCGGGGGCAATCATCAGCACGGCGCTGAACATCCACTCAGCTGCTCTAAGGTCATCAGCAGTTCCCCAATTTTTACCACTTTGGATTGCAGCATCAGGACGAACTACAGGAAGCTTCTTAGGTGGGGTGTCAGGGGATTCGTTAGAATTCTCTGACGTAAAGGGTTTTATATTATTGTTATTACCTTCTTGTTCATGATGTGCGGGTTTAAGTGCGGCGTTATGTGCGGCACCACCCTCTAAAGCCGCGCCGTTACTGGCCTCCCCATGTGCGGGTTTAAGTGCGGCGTTATGTGCGGGTAAATTGTCTATTTTTTCGGCATATTCAGCGTAATTTAGGATAGTTATTACCGTCCCTTTTCGCTTCTCTCCACCCGTTGCAATCATCCCTTCTTTGACGAAAAAGGAGAGCATCCTGCCCACCGCATCACGGCTTGTTGGCTTACCTTCTCTATCGCACAGAGATAGCCCTAAATCAGCCGCTGTCGTGACCAGTTGACCGGCTTGAAGATTCCATTGGTGACCTTTGAAATTAACCGTACGGGGCTTTCTTTGAGCACCCAATAACAGGTCCTCCCAGAGAGTCCGCAGGAAAACATCTTTGTGCCAAGGTTTCTTCTTGATGCTTCGGTACAACGGGACATAACCAAGCTTCTGGTTCTCCATCCTGTTGCTCCTGCGCTCGCGTTCGGCGCTGATATCAAATAGCTTGGCTGTACTCATGCGGCAATATCCTTGATTTGATGAGTAGCCAGTAATCCGGCGATCCATTGGATGCCTTTGGGGGTGAACTTGTTTTGGATGAAGGCGTGACCGTTTGTTAGGTTCTCGCCTGTTTTAACAGTGAAGCGACCTGCATCGATGTGTTGAGCGTAAGGCGTTAGCTTCCCAGCCAGCAGATACATGATCTCGCTATCGAGCAGGAACTTACGGAAGGCTGGTTCTTTGATGTGAAGAAGTTTGCACGTTTCGCGAAAACCAAGAGATCCGGTTGCAGTTACGTAGCTGTCAACGAACTGAGCTTTCGGAGCTGCAATGGCAAGCTGATTTTCCAGTTTCTGTTTTTCTTCTGCGAGGTCTGCCGCCAGTCGCAAGGCATCTGGCAAGTTTTGAGGAATGCGCGCCTGATTTTCCAACTCCTGCCAGCGGTCAACTAATCGAGCTGTGAACTCAGGGGAAAGCTGGGCAACGACGATGTAGCTGTCTCGCTTGCCAACTTGGTACACAGCTACCGATTGCCCAAGGTGATTTTTAACTTCCCCCAATGGGGGGAGTTGAATTGTTCCACGAAGTGCCAGTCTTTCGATTGACTGCTTAACTTTGTCATGACGAGACTCAACGAGATCAGCTATCTCCTGGCTGGTCATGGTCGGGTTTACTACCGTAGATAAACTCATGTATAGTTACCTCAGAAATTGATAGTTATTTGAGAAGCCTCTCCTGTTCGTGCAGGCGGGGCTTTTTGCTTTCCGGTCACCGCAATCACAGCCTGCCTTGCGATTTCCCTTATCACGCTCGTCTCCCATATCTTCTCCAGAAGAACAAACGTCACTGCCATGTCATGTACGTTTAACCGGCTTACCTTTGATTCGGCCCAGCCAGCCTCCCGCGCAAACTTGCTCTGGCCCTTGATAGCCATTCGGCTTCGTAGCTCAGATTCAACTTCCATAATTCTCTTGCTGTTACTTGCACGTTCCATTGCGTACTCTTCCCTTGTGGTTTAGATGTTGTTACGTGACAAAGCCGTAGCTAATGCCACTTTTGATTAGTTTTTTGGTGGTGCACTTTTCAGCGCTCGATTGAAGTGTTTAATGCGGATGGTGATTAAGCGGCTAATAGGTTTCGTTTACTTAAATCAAGTAAATCTGTCGCGTGGTACTTGCCACCTGATATTCGTTCTATCGTGTTCGCGTATGTGGTTTTGCCGAAAAATTCAGTCTTGGGTAAAAATCCGTTTTTGAGCCATTTATAAACAGCCCTTTCACTGACACCACAAGCCTTAGCTACTTCGGGAATCCCTACGCCTTTGATTGCTACTTCCAAAGTTTCCATGGGAGTTCCTTGTTTTCGTACTTTCAGTACAGATTATGATTGAACTGAAAGTTTTTGCAAGTGGTTTACTATCGTACTCATGGTTCAAGATAATAAAGTGCGTAAAGAATTTTCGGAAAGGCTTGCACTGGCCTGTAAAAACTCCGGATTAAGTCTTCACGGTCGAGGTACTGCCTTGGTTAAGGCTACGGGCGTCACATCAAAGGCAGTGAGTAAATGGCTTAATGCTGAGTCTATGCCGCGCCCAGAGGTAATGAGTAAGCTTGCATCATATTTATCAGTTGATATTGTCTGGCTTCAGCATGGGCAAGGTGAAGGTCCAGTTCTGGGAGATAAAAAAGCTGCTAGAGATATTGGTAGGAGTTATGAATATCCGCTCTATACGGATGTTCAGGCGGGATCTTTTTCAGATGTAGAAACATATACAGAAAGAGACGCTAAGAGTTGGATTGGTACGACTAAAAAAGCTAGTGATTCCGCGTTCTGGCTTGAGGTGTCTGGTCACTCCATGACTGCGCCATCAGGAAGTAAGCCCAGCTTCCCTGAAGGAGTGCTGATCTTGGTTGACCCAGCCGAAGATGTTGAACCTGGTGATTTCTGCGTGGCTGGTATTTATGGCGATACCGAGGTGACATTCAAGAAATTCGTTTGGGAGGATGGCAAGCCATGGTTGGAACCTCTAAACCCCAATCCTCGCTATCAAAGCATTGAATGCAATGACAACTGCCGGATCATCGGGAAGGTAGTTAAGGCTCAGTGGCCCGAAGAGACATTCAGCTAACCCACTGCTAGCTCACATTTCAAGGAGGATTAATGAAAGAGTATGTGATTCCTACAGTTTTAGTCGCAGTAAGCATAGTGAGCCTTTCGCTTGTAGCAGTGAGTATGCTTGACTTGCTGGGTGAAGGACTGAACATCAGTGGGATATGTATTGATAATATTCATATTTACCGAAAACACTGCTAGCCCATAGAGGGGTGGGTAAACAAATACAGCGAATCTGGCAAAGACCGGAGCGCGTTAAGATTTCCAGGGTTATTTTGGTGAACAATAAAATCTAAGGTAATTCATATGGATAACAAAAGAATACCCTCTAGTGGTGTACAGCTAAATTTAACTCTGGTTCCTGTAAGAGAAGTCGAAATAGACGGCATTCAAATGGGGATACTCTCAGACGGGTCCCCATATTTAAATATGCGAGGCCTTGCAACAATGTGCGGTGTTGTGCCGTCAGCTATCCAAGCCATTGCATCTAATTGGGAAAGTGAAAAACTAAAGCCCCGCGGAAGAAAAATTCTCGAGGCGCTTATAACTCAGGGTCACTCTGGCGAGTCTTTGTACATTAGGACAAGAGGGGTTGGTGGTGAGGTTCATGCTTATACAGGTGAGGTTTGCATGGCGGTGCTGGAGTATTATGCATTTGATGCCAGCCAGTCTAATGCTGAAACTGCCAGAAATAATTATAGAATTCTTGCCCGAGATTCGTTCAAGCGATTCATCTATAGCAAAACCGGTTATCATGAAAATCAAATCACTCAATCTTGGATAAACTACCAAGAGAGAATCCTCCTTAACGATCAACTTCCGTATGATTACTTCTCTGTTTTCCGTGAAATAGCCGATTTAATGGTTCATCTTGTTAATGGTGGGCTGCCAGTCAACGATCATACCGTTCCTGATGGAAGTGTTGGTGGCGCTTGGGGTAAATACTGGAGCGCCAATGAAATGGAAGAAAAGTATCGTCCAAGGGTGAAGTTTTCACATAGATATCCAGATAGCTACAGACAGGCAGCAGCAAACTCATTCATTAAGCCGTGGATTTATCCAATTGAAGCTCTAGGTGATTTTAGAAAGTGGCTTTACGCAACATACGCGGTGGAGAATCTCCCTGCATACCTTGAAAGAAAGAAAAAGAAAGGCGAGATCGAAGATATCGAAAGCTTACTTGAGGCGGTCCGCAGGCCTGAACTGCCATCCCCACACTGACCCCACGCTTAACCCGGCCCCGCTGCCGGGTTTTTTGTGCCTGTAATCAGCCTTCTGGCGGTAATCGCAGAATATCAATAGCTAACTCGACGGCTAAAGTTACCTGCTCCTCCTGATACAGTACCTCTATCATCTCAGCTATCGAATCCTTCGACACTTCCTCACTCTCTATTAGTAGCTGCATCACAGCAGTACCAATAACTTGCGCCACTTCCGGCCGCTGCTGCTCGAAAAACTCTTGTTCGCTATCCATATCTCACCCCTTTACGAATAAATTTCACCCAATTTAGCACACTTTTCACGCCTGAGAGCCGGTGCGAAGGGTCACGTCTGAATTATTTTTAAAATAAATTACCTTTAAAAACAACAAAATAAACCATAAGTACACATTAACATCAATATTTCGTACTTGTGGTTCTTGCATTATCCGTACTATTGGTTCAATATCTATCTCAACGAAACGGCAGGACGCCAAAAGCACGACAGGAAGTTAAAACTCAATCGAGCGCTGAAAAGTGCAAATAACCAAACGAGATAGGTTTGGGGTGTGTGACCAGAGGTCAATGGACTGGAATATGTCGCACGTGAAGCAGCTAGGCTTGCAGAAATTGGGCGAATAAGAGTAGCCAGAAGCGAGTCGATACGGGTAACCCTCCCCAGTACACACCACCAAAGCTACCTCAGGAGAACAACATGATTAAGCCGCACACTATCAAAGAAAATTGCCGCAGCCGTCGTGATGCACAGCGTAAAGAAAAGCAACAGGCATATGCCATCGCTAACCCTATGTCAGTCGGTCGCAAGTATCAGGTTAACGCTCAGTCAGTCTCGCTGGTTAGACGTGCTGGTTACTCACCTGCCCCGCTACGGATGATTGCCAGAGCAGCGTTTGGTCGAGTCAAGGCGTACAAGATGCAGATTATTCGCGCTTCGTATCTCTTCGAATATGAGTTCAAGCGCAAACCGGTAATTGAGGGCGGATTGTGTTTGCCAGAGGTAGCTAAGTTTGCAGCAGGCTTCCGTAACGTTCGTGAAGACTGCTATCACGTTATTAAGGGGTGAGAAATGACAGGCAAGCCTAACGCGGTACTACTGACATCAATTAATAACAATGCGCACTCAGAAGAGAGCCTACGCAAGCAGAGAGTGATGGTGGTCGGCGCTATTGCGGCTTGGTCTCCTGGTGGATATCTCTACGAAGAGAAAAATCACATCAAAGGCTACAGCGAAGACCAGAAAGCTTACTTCGATGAAGCGCTAACCCAGATTGATAAACATCTTAAAAAATTCAGAGGTACAAATAATGACTAACCCTATAACGCTTGGTTACTCGCCACTTACCGGAAAGATTTATGCAGGACGCAGTAAGCCAGCCAAGGGAATGGCTGAGGGTGTGCGGATTTTCACAGCAGAAAAATTCGATGTGACTGACGATGCAATCAGTCTGGTAGCTGAAAAGCTGGCAAAGGATGGCAAGCCTATTCAGTGGATATATGCAGACGGTCGAGTAATGACGCTGAGCGTTGTAATTACTGAGCCGCAACGAGAAGCCCACCACATAGTTAAGGGGTAAGAGAATGAGATTTGTAGAACTACCACGTGAAGTGCAGTTGATAGCAGCCCAGACACTTTCAAACAGGCTTTCAACGTTAGGCGTAGGAATGGATGAGAAAATAGAGCCAGTTAAGACACTGGCTCGAGAGGTAAGAGAGGCATTTATTGAACTTTATTTTCAGCCTGAGTCCGCTTCAATTCAGCACGATAATGGTCAAGAACGTGAGTAAAGACATCCATAGCATCTTTAGCGTATGAAATTTTGCCTGCTTTTATCATCTCAATAACCACTTCGTGAGCTGCGTAGTCTGGATATTTTAGCGGGCTTAATCTATCTGACATTTCCATTTCCTTATTTTGACTGTGGAATAACCAACATATCAATTTCCTTTGACTGTGGAAAGCAGGGAAACCACGGCTGGGCGTGGCTAAATATCCCAGCACAGATTATCAGGGTCGCATAACGCGGCCTTTTTTATTGGCGGGTAAATGAGGAATGAATGATGAGTTCACTTGATGAACAGCGAATTGACTCAATGCTGAGAATACTGCGTGAAATGAAAGCTGACATGAAGCGTAGCAGCAAGATAAGCGCAATTGATTACCGTGACTCCACACCAAGGCAATGCCAGAAGCGAAAGGCTGATGCTGACTGGATTGGCATGGCTCAAATTAAGCGCCGTCATGAGTTACACGCCTTAGCTGTTGAGCTTGGATTTGCAGAGCGTCGCGAACACTACTCGACCTTTGAGCTTACAGACGGCTGGCACCGCTATAACCACACACCACGCGAGCCAAATTAGTGACCTTACCCCTGCCACTTAACCGGTGGCAGCAATAAGACCACTAGATTCTATAGGGAGCCTGACCATGGATAACAGGCGCAAAACTGGAGAGGTAATTATGTGACCGCTAATGAGTGACCTTACCACTGGCTCTTTTTTAGGGGCCTTTGGCAAGACCACTAGATGAGGTGATGCATGAGAATCGATCAGATGATTATTCGTGAGCTGTATAAGGCGCTAATCAATCTTGGTGCTGACACTCATCTGCTCTGCATTGTTGGCAGCCATGGTGATACGCAGAGCGATGAAGATGTACTGGAGATGTTGCAGCAGTACAACGAGAAAGGTGACTGCATGCACAAGATAATTGCACCAACCTATACATTTAAACCAACAAAATTAGGTGATGTATGACAGATGAAATTAAAACAGGCGGACCAGCGTTTCCGTGGTGCGGTGATTTGAATGATACGCCGCACATTGGGCTTGGTATGCAACTGCGCGATTACATGGCAGCTAAGTACATGCAGGGTGTGAGCGCGAACCCTGAAAGATTGTACAGCAACGATGACTTAGCAGAAGAAGCCTACCAGATGGCAGACGCAATGATTAAGGCGAGAGGGTGAGATATGGAGCGCTCAAAATTTGATGCTGCTTTAGAAAAGCGTGACGCAGTAAAGAATGCGGAGGCTGATGGGCTTGTAGCCGATAGCATGGATGTGAGAAAGGCTCTCATGGAAAGGGTTTACGCAGGAGAGATAACACTTTCGCAAGCTCAAGACGAGATAAAACGAATCAAACGTAACGCAAAGAAAAATGGTTTAGTTACACGCCATCAAGCATTTAGTCGCGGTTAATCCACCCCCCACCAATCCCCAGAGTAAATAACTGACAACTGTCGGTGTTTTGCTGTGGGCGAAAATAAACAAACTTTATTAGGAACAACCCATGCAACAGCTAATTTGTGCAGGGTGGCCTTGCGTGGGCTGCTCTGATGAACCACCACGCAATCCACTTATAGAGCTTCTGCTCTGGATTGCTAAAACATTAAACCAGCGAGGTGAGCCTTAATGGATATCGTAAAAGCACTTCAATTGCTCGCGGTTGATGCTCGCCGCGTTGGTAATAACGACCTGTGGCAAGTTGCCTTTTGTCTCTTCTATCGGGGGTCGAAATGAACGACTTAGAAAAGGCACTCAACGCGCTGAGCGATGAGGAGCGCAGCATTATTGACAGATATGCCAGTGAGTACATGGAAGGTATTAAAGACTCGGCATTTCGCAAGGCGTGGATGAATTTACGCCTGACTGATGATGATAAACAACGGCAGTTCATGGAAAGCGATGAGTTCACGGATTGCCTGCATGACTATCAGCGAGATAGTGCCTATTGGCAAGCTCTGTACCAACGTAAGCGGGAAGCTGAATCGGCGACAGAGCATAAGGGTTACATGGCCTTAACTAACTTATATGGCAGGGTAGCGTGATGGAAACAGGAATTTATTATGACATCTCGAACGAGGACTATCACAAGGATGAGGCGATAGGTTCTACGACGATTAAAGCAATCAGTGTTAGCCCGGCCAATCTGTATTTCAACCCATTTAAAGGAAGTAAATCGGCACAGATTGGAACAGCAATACATGCAGCATTGCTTGAGCCTGAAGTATTTGAAAGGGATTTCATTTTAAAACCGGATATCAGTTCCAGAGCATCGAAAGAATATAAAGCACTTTTACCGGCTGATGCTGAAAAAATCTTGATTGGTAGCGAAGTCGGCACGCTGGAAAAAATGATTGGGTCCGCTCAGCTAAATGAAGACTTCATGGATTATATGAGCACTAGCGGACGGTCTGAGGTTTCCATGTTCGCCACGTGCCCTGTTACTGGACTGAAGCTTAAATGTCGATTTGACCGGCTATCGGATAGCCACTCTTACCCACTGGATGTGAAGAGTTGCAGGGATGCAAGTCAGCGCGGATTTAGTCAGGCATTTGGGCAATATCACTACCATGTTCAGGCGGCTTTTTATCTCTACGTTTTGAAACTGGTTACTGGCCGAGAGTTAAATCAGTTCTGCTTTTTTGCTCTTGAAAATACTCCGCCATATAAAAACTGCATGTATTACATCGGCGAAGATTCGTTAGAACTTGGCAGGAAAATAATGTTTGAGGCGATGAATAAGCTGGTTGAGTGCTTGGCTGATGATTCATTACGAACTGAGGGAATGGTTCTTCCATCCAGTGAAATCAATGTCCCATCATATCTGTTCGATGAGGAATTCGACGACGAGGTATATATCTAATGGACTTATCACGAACAATAATCCCGAAATCAGACCAGCTCAATTTCGAGGATGTTCAGTCTTCCAGTATCACTGCTGTAATCAAATCCGTCCGCGCTGGTAATAGTGAGCAGCCGGTATTCATCGATCTTGATGGGTATGACGGCAGACCATATAAGCCATCAAAATCCATGCGGCGCGTTCTTATCGGCGGCTGGGGAAACGATGGTCATTCGTGGGTTGGCAAGGCGCTAACCCTAATCGGTGACTCTACAGTGAAATTTGGCGGTGTTGCTGTTGGCGGGATCAAGGTTTCAGCCATGAGCGATATCAATTCTGATTTCTCACTAATGCTAACTACCTCGCGTGGAAAGCGGTCAGAACATCGAGTTAAAAAGCTGGAAGTTAAGCCAGTAAAAGTTGAGGAGCGCACGCCAGATGGATTGCTTGCTGAGTTCACCAAAGCGGCAAGTAGCGCAAAAACAGTGGTGGAGCTTGATAAGATCCTCAAGTACGCCCAGCACGTTCTTGCAGCCCACCACGACCAACTCGAAAAGGCTACCGACATCTACGGCATCCGCAAGGCTGAAATGGAAGAAGTTCCAATGTGAGGCTGTCATGAAAATAAGAAAACATGTGCCGTGGGAAGATTATGAAAAGGATTTCATAAGAGAGGTGGCAGGAGTATTTAGCGCGGCACTGATAGCAGAGAAACTTGAAAGAACAAAGCGAGCCATTGAAGAGAAAGCCAGAATTCTTGGAGTTTCTCTTGCTCTCAAGAAAGCAGCCTAATCCCCCACCCCATTACAGCAATCTGCTGAGGAAACAGTTATGTCTGAAAATACTGATTATGACAAAGCATGCAGAGAAATAGCTCGCATTGCAGCAGCACTTGGAATTGTCGATTACAGCGGTGATACCAGTGAGATATTCGACGCAATTATTCTCAAGGATGAGAAACATCAAGCATTGGTTGGCGAGAAAAATACACTCTACGTTTCGCTATTTAATCACGGATATGGCTCTGGGCATCACCACACCGTGGAAGGGTACTATACCGACATTCACCGCAGCGACATAACTACATATCACGGTGATATTGTTGGCGAACTTGTAGAGGATTTACTCCGAGATATGCCCACCACAACTCAGGAGCTTAACGAGATAAAGGCGCAGGGTGTTGAATTAGCAGCAGAGAAAGCACCGTGGCTTTATGGTGACAGGTTCGGTGTAAGTGTTGAATCCGTGCCACGTGATGAGCTTGTTAAGTTCGCCGCTAGCCTGAGGGGTAACAACTGATGAATGGCATCGAAGAGCTAACCAGCAAAGCACGAATTGAGCGGCTTAAAAGTAAGTTTGAAATAGCCAAGTCGTACGGCTCAGACCAGCTAACAGTGCCAATGCCTGATTTGGAAGCACTTATGGCCCAACTGGAAGCGGCGCAGGAAGAAATTGACAACTTGAAAGTGTGGAAGAAAATCGCCGCTGGAAGATATGAAAATCTGCAAAAAATAAAATCTCAACTTGAGAAAGCAGAAGCAGAGTTATCAGCGGCAAGCGAGAAGCTACTTGTGCCTGTCGTATTACCTGATGATGGTCTGGAAGATTGCATAAACATGTGGCCCGACAATTGGCGAAATGACTTTGACACCGGTTATAACTTCGGAATTTGGCGTTGCGAGCAAAATATCAAAAAAGCCGGTTTCACAGTAGAGGAGTAGGGTTTATGGCTGGCAATTATAGTGAGTTCAAGCATGAAAATATGACCGAAAGTGAAGCTGATTTTTTGATTGAGAGTTACAAAAAGCGCGGATTATCCGCAAAAAAAATAATTAATGAACCGTCCAAAGGCTGGGGGGTTTCGGTCTTTCTTGAGGAGGACCACGTTAACTACCCATCAAGGATGCATAGCCCAAAGATGTGGGGAAATGCCAACGTCACTCAAGTATCTGGGCGTGGCTATGGCGACAAAAATACAGGTGGGTCTAGAACATGAATAAAGTCATACGAATGTTTGGCATAGAGGGGAATGCAGATGCTGAATGAACCGAAACTATCTCAAACCCAAATCTATACGTTACGGCGAATGGGAATAGGTAATGGTTACCTGGCGAGAGGCGATGGTCGCAAAGGTGATGAAATGCGAGTTGACCGCGCATATTCAGCGCCCCGTCGTGTAAACGCGCCAAGCATACCACCACTAATTCGACTGGGCTTTGTTGAGTTTGTTAATGACGGTGAGCGCGACAAGACTCTCTATTATCGCGTTCGATTGACCAAAAAAGGAATCAATCTGGTGTGTGGGAATGCAGATGCTGAGTAAACAACCGGTACGAATTCGTCGCGATTGGAATGTTGCAGTCGTGGCCTGTTGTGATTTTTGTAGCCATTCGAAAATGACCGTTCCGCACGCTGATGGCGGGCGTATTTGTGCTTCATGTTGTGATTCTGAGTTTTTATCAAGTTGGCAGAACTACGCGAGAAGTCTTGCTACTGAACTGCTATCACTGCGTGAGCAACTGGATACCGAACGCCGGCGGGCTGATGAAAGCGGGAATCGTTTCTACAAAGCCGTGAAGTACGGGGCCAGACTGGAAGAAGAAATAGCAGCGCTTAAACAGTTGCCGACGTTTGCGGAGGTTGTATCGAAGTTCGGCGACCCTGAAGCATTCGGTGAGCGAGAAATTAAGCTGTTGATTGATTTGCGTGGCGTCCCATATGGAACACTGCTATTCACAGCAGCCAAGCCAGCGGAGGACTAATGCTAATCGGCTTTGTTCTTCTCGTCAGCTCCTGCGGCTTTGATGCCTGTGATGCCCTACCAGTTACCGAAGATATCTACCCTACTCAATCCGAATGTTTGCAAATATCAACGCTGATTAAAGAGCGCAGTCCCAACGCTGTTCTCATGTGCAGCGAAGTGTATCGGTAACTCGTTTTAACCCCACCACGGAACTCTCAGTAAACGGATTTCACTATCTGGAGTGTCCCTATGTCAATCATCGTCAAATTACCCCGCGCTTACTTCACTGCGGGTCGCGTTAGCACGGATGAATTAGCGCAAGTTCTGCATCAGGGATTGTGGAAACGGTACGGCGTCATGCCTGCCGATGTTGTGGTGTCGCTACATGAAGGCACTCATATCATGTCGTCTGGCTGCGAGCCGGATGATGTAAAAACCATTCTAAATCTGTGAGGTTGATATGGACGATATCAGCGAACTAATTCTGACTATTGGCCGCGCGCCGGATGACGGACGTGACCACAAAGAAGCGTATGTGTGGGATATGAAAATAAAGCAGCGGCTACGAACCGGCGATAAATCAAAGAGACCGGTACCGCGGCAAGTTGTCCCGCCAACACCAGTTAAAACGGTGAAGTCAGTGAAAGCGAAAGTGAGAAAGATAATGGAGGCGGCATGAGTTATCAGTTGCATGTTGGTAAATGCGAGCAAGTTCTACTGGATATGGCTGATAACTCAGTTGATTCAATAGTAACCGACCCACCATATGGCATCAGTTTTATGGGTAACAAGTGGGATTATCAGGTTCCTACAGTTGCGCAATGGGCTGAATGCCTGCGCGTATTAAAGCCTGGTGGTCATCTACTGGCATTCGGTGGATCAAGAACTTATCACAGGCTAGTTGTGAATATTGAAGATGCCGGTTTTGAGATACGTGATCAGCTTATGTGGATATACGGAAGCGGCTTCCCTAAGTCGAAAAATCTCACTGGTGAAAATTCTGGGCTTGGTACCGCGTTAAAACCGGCTCATGAGCCGATTGTTATGGCACGTAAGCCGCTAATTGGGACGGTGGAAGGTAATGTTAATCAGTTTGGTACCGGCGCACTACAAATAGATTTATGTCGTGTCCCAACTAATGAATCTCTTTCTGGTGGTAGTGGCGGCCTATTATCCCACTTTCGTGATGATAAGAATCCTGATGAAGAAGAATGGAAACCAGACCAACTTGGACGGTGGCCTGCAAACATAATTCATGATGGTACCGAAGAGGTTGTTTCATCATTCCCGGACGCAAAAGGGCAACAAGGAGATTTAAAAACGACAGGAAGAGATCGCCCTGCAAAGACTTGTTACGGAAACATGAATGCACCCCGTGAGCATGCAGCACGTATTGAGATAAGCAAATCAGCCGCCAGATTTTTCTACTGCGCAAAAGTCAGCAAATCAGAGCGTGATGAAGGAATGGAAAGGTTTGTTCCTGTTAGTGCTAGCGAAATGACAGGAGGTAGAGCCGAGGGAAGCGCAGGGATTAATGATCCGCGAGCTGGTGCTGGGCGTACGGGTGGAGCAAAAAACAACCACCCAACGGTAAAACCAACTGAACTAATGCGCTATCTCTGCCGCTTAATTACTCCTGCAGATGGTGTGATTTTAGATCCATTTATGGGGTCGGGTAGTACGGGCAAGGCAGCACTGCTTGATGGTTTTTCCTTTATTGGAATTGAGATGGACCCCGATTTCATGACTACTGCGGCAGCAAGAATTGCTCACTCGATGAAATTAGTTAACGGGAGTAAAGCAGCATGAAACTACCAAAAATATCAGACGGTGCCTGGTTCTTTATCGTCATCATCGCGTGGGCGGTGCTGGCAACAATTTATACAATTGAGACTGAGGCTGTTAGGGGGATGTTCGGATGATGCAATGGATGCAGTTATCAGGTGCGCCAAGTGATTTCTATGGTGCTCCACATTGGGCTAAGCGGCTGGCAGTGGTTCGCGGTACCGGTCAGAAATTATGGTGGGATGGCATGCAGAAATATCAGGACCGCGAGCAACTTCTCGATGCGTACACCTCTGACTTTGATGAGTGTGTCGATACGGTTGCAGAGCGGAGATTGGTTCCCGTTGATGAGGTGGTGCCAAAATGGAAGCCACAATAGAGAATGCTATCAGGTCTGTACCACGATGTTGTAGGACAGAAATAATTGAAGCCACGGACGGCAAGCCACTTTCAGAACACGACAAGCTCATCACCGAAATCCTCGACCGCCACGCAAAAAAAATCACCGCCCTACCCCCTAACACTTTCCCGGCTAAGCGCTGGTTGAGTTATTACGTTCGTCAGATTGATAAAGAGATAAGAGGCCAAAATGGATAAATACAGTCTCACATTCGATGAGGCTTGCGAATTCCTTGGGTTATCAAGGCCAACATTATCACAGTGGATTAAATCAGGAAGATTAACCGCAAGCCGTAAGACATCAGCAAAACAATCACCGTACATCATAACCCGCCAAGCATGTATTGCCGCCCTACAAAATCCCCTGCACACTGTTGCAGTGAGCGCGGTAGATGCGACAGGAGAATCACAATGTCAATCTTCCGCAGAGGTAAGGTATGGTACGCGAGCATCTCTATCCCGGGTGCGAAGCGTATTAAAGAATCACTTGGAACTGAAGACAAGCGGCAGGCTCAGGAACTGCACGACAAGTTAAAGTCTGATTATTGGCGCGTAGACCGACTCGGTGAAATGCCTGAAATCATGTTTGAGGAGGCTTGCTTGCGCTGGATTGAAGAGAAGGCAGAAAAGCGATCTCTTGATACAGATAAAAGTCTTATGGGGTTTTGGTTATCACATTTCGAGGGAATGAAGCTGAAGGATATTACCGAGGCGAGAATATACGCAGCGATCAGCAAAATGACGAATCGAAGGCATGAAGAGAACTGGCGGATAATGGCAACATCAGTAGCCAATAAAGGGAAGGAACCGCCCCCATTCAAGTCTAAGCCATCATCAACGGCTACAAAGGCAGCGCACCTTTCGTTGATTAAGTCGATAATGAGAGCAGCAGAGCGTGAGTGGAAATGGCTTGATAAGGCACCACTCATTAAGGTTCCACAACTGAAGAATAAGCGTATTCGCTGGTTGGAACCACATGAGGCGATCAGATTGATAAATGAGTGCCCAGAGCCGTTGAAGTCTGTGGTTCGTTTTGCTCTTTCTACCGGACTACGTCGCTCCAACATTATCAACTTGGAGTGGCAACAGATAGACATGCAGAGAAAAGTTGCCTGGATTAACCCGGAAGATAGTAAGTCAGGCAGGGCTATTGGCGTAGCCCTGAATGATACAGCTGCAAAAGTGCTTAGGGAGCAGATTGGAAAGCATAACAAATATGTGTTTGTTCACACTCACGCATCAAATAGGTCTGATGGGTCATTAACACCAGAAATAAGGAAATTGCGTGTTGATAGTAATAAAGCTTGGTATTCGGCATTAAAAAGAGCCGGAATAGATAATTTCAGATTTCATGATTTAAGACATACATGGGCAAGTTGGTTAGTTCAATCCGGAGTTCCTATTTCTGCATTACAAGAAATGGGTGGTTGGGAGTCAATTGAAATGGTGAAAAGATATGCCCATCTTTCACCGAATCATTTAAATGAACATGCCAGACAAATAGACGCAATATTTAATGATTGTGTCCCAAATATGTCCCATGAAATAGATTTGAAATTAGAGGTTAATTCTAAGTGATTGATTTTGTTGGTGGGTCGTGCAGGGTTCGAACCTGCGACCAATTGATTAAGAGTCAACTGCTCTACCAACTGAGCTAACGACCCAACGGCGATAATTATTCTCCTGTTAGCCTTGGCTGTCAAACATTTCATCGGATTTTTCTGTTTATACTGTTTATATCCCTCTCTGGAGATTAATTATTCATCTGTTCTTTACGATTATTGTTAGTTATGTGACTTCATGTTGTAATTCCAGATGCTGTGATGAACTTAACAAAATTCAGTGTGTGAAATATAAACACTGGAAAACGAGGCGTATTGTGCAATTATTGTTGCGAAGATATTAAATAATTCGCAAATTGTACTTAAAACATAGCAAAAAACTAACAGACAGACAGACAGACAGACAGACAGACAGACAGACAGACAGACAGACAGGTTAAGACCAAAGAGCCAACATAGAGCTCAACAACTTCACAAATACAGGAAGAGGGAATGGGAAAGATGGTAGACCAATCCAAGATAGTGGCAGAACAGTTGCCGGAACCTGAAGAGCACCTTCAACGAAGTCTCTCCAACCGCCATATCCAGCTAATTGCTATTGGCGGGGCTATAGGTACCGGATTGTTTATGGGATCGGGTAAAACCATCAGCCTTGCCGGGCCGTCGATTATTTTCGTTTATATGATAATCGGTTTTATGCTGTTTTTCGTGATGCGGGCCATGGGTGAGCTGCTGCTATCGAATCTGAAATATAAATCATTTAGTGATTTCGCTGCCGACTTACTCGGTCCTTGGGCTGGTTTTTTCACCGGCTGGACCTACTGGTTTTGTTGGGTCATCACCGGTATCGCTGATGTGGTTGCCATCACGGCTTACGCCCAATTTTGGTTCCCCGGTTTCTCCCAGTGGGTTGCCTCACTGCTAGTGGTTTTACTGTTGCTATCACTGAATTTGGCCACGGTGAAAATGTTCGGTGAAATGGAGTTCTGGTTTGCCATGATTAAAATTGTGGCAATTGTGGCACTGATCTTTGCCGGCTTAACCATGGTGTTAATGAGCTATCAGTCCCCTTCGGGTACCACCGCGTCATTTACCCATTTATGGAATGATGGCGGGATGTTCCCGAAAGGAATCAGTGGATTCTTTGCGGGCTTCCAGATAGCCGTTTTTGCTTTTGTCGGTATTGAGTTAGTTGGGACCACCGCCGCTGAAACCAAAGATCCTGAAGTGGTATTACCGCGTGCTATTAACTCCATCCCTATCCGCATCATCATGTTCTATGTTTTCTCATTGATTATGATTATGTCAGTGACACCATGGAGTTCAGTAGTTGCCGATAAAAGCCCGTTTGTTGAGTTATTCGTTCTGGTCGGGTTACCCGCCGCTGCGAGTGTGATCAACTTTGTGGTCCTAACCTCGGCGGCTTCGTCAGCTAACAGTGGCGTGTTTTCCACCAGCCGTATGTTGTTCGGTTTGGCAAAAGAAGGTGATGCACCAAAGCAATTTGGTAAGCTGTCGCGCCGTTCCGTCCCCGCATCCGGCCTGACATTTTCTTGTATCTGTTTGCTAGGTGGTGTGGTTCTCATTTACCTAATCCCGAACGTAATGACGGTGTTTACACTGGTCACCACAGTTTCAGCGATTCTGTTTATGTTCGTCTGGACCATCATCCTTTGCTCTTACCTGGTGTATCGCAAAAGACGCCCGGCATTACATAAGAAATCCATCTATAAAATGCCCGCTGGTATTTTCATGTCGTGGGTATGTATGGCGTTCTTTGCCTTTGTCCTGGTGCTGTTAACCTTGGAAAGTGATACCCGCCAAGCGCTGATAGTGACGCCGCTGTGGTTTGTCATTCTGACCATTGGCTATCTCATCTTGAAGAAGCGCAGAAGCTACTTGTACGATAACCGTAATCAGTAAGGCATCATCATCACCTATAGCGGTTGTTTTATTATCATCACCTTACTCCCTGCACGGGAGTAAGGTTTTTATATAGATATACTTAGGCTGCCGTGATTGCTTCGCGTAATCGGCGTGGCGTTAAGCCAAAATGCCGCTGAAAACGTGAAGTAAAGCGGGACGGTGAAATATAACCGTGCTGTGCAGCGATCTCGCCAATCGAAAGTGATGTGGTTTGTAATGCATTTAATGCACACCCCATACGAACCTCTTCCAGAATCACGCGAAAACTACGATCTTCTTGCATCAGTTTGCGCCGCAAAGTTGAATCCCCAATATGCAAAGAGTGGGCGACGTCACTCACGCTCCAGTTGCGCGCCGGATCGAGCAGTAAAATTTGTTGTACCTGTTCCGCCCATTTATCTCGTCGGTCGATTAATAACGTCCCTGCCTGTCCAGCCAAGTGCAGCGCCAATAAAACCCCCATCGCCGCATGCTGTAAGAGCGCATCTGGCGCATGACACTTCACGTTGAGCAATAAGCTATCCCATGCAAGGCGGGTATGGCTATCCAGAGGAACACACAGCGATGCAGTTGCCACTGGCGTCACCGCAGAGGCACCGTACCAGTGGCGAAACTGGCGTAATAAACTTTGCGGCAGATAGACCATATCAGAACAATAATGCCCCCGATCCGGGGTATTCGCGATACTGACTTCGATACCGGCAGGAAACAAAATAAGCGACGATTGCCCCGCACTGGCAGCCTGTGCCCCCCATTGCACCAATTTACTGCCCTGACGGACATGGCACAGTGCCGGTGAAAACACCGTGACCCGATGCAACGTATGTGCTCGGCGGGCAACAATTTCAGCGCTGGAGATAGTCATCTGGCTATGATTTATCTGCTGCATACTTCCTGCTCTTGGATTAATAATTAGCGGCCATAAGTGGCAACCAGTTGCGTTTTCGCAATCACATTACTGTTGAGCATAAAACCCACCAATGCACCACTGGCATCACTATTGAGGGGTAATTTATCTGTTTTCAATGCCCACACAGTGAACTGATAGCGATGAGGTTTATCTCCTGCTGGTGGGCAAGCCCCTCCGAATCCCGCATAGCCGAAGTCATTGCGCCCCTGAACGGCACCAACAGGTAAAGTGCCATTTTTGCTCTGCCCAGCATTTGTTGCCAATGAATGAACATCGGCGGGGATATTCACCACCGTCCAATGCCACCAGCCACTCCCCGTCGGGGCATCAGGATCATAAGCGGTAATGGCGAAGCTTTTGGTTCCTGCGGGCGCACCCTGCCATGAAAGCTGTGGCGATTGATTCCCGCCATCACAGCCAAATCCGTTAAAAACCTGCTGGGTTTGTAAGGGTCTACCTTCAGGCATATCGCTACTTTTGACGCTGAAGGTTTGTGCCTGAGCAGATAATGACACTGCGATAATCGCCAGAGACAGTGCTATCTTTTTCATGATGGTTCTCCTGTGAGGTAAGTTAGTAGCTTACGCAAACAGGCTTGTTTACATTGTGCCATAACGCTCTGTTAGTGTGCCAAAAAGCTCAATCAAGAGCGTTAAGGCGTTTTATAACCAAGACGTCACGCCATGTGCAGGGTCGTCGCGGTAAAATGCTCGCAACAGCGGTTAAATAAGTCGTGATAAGCGTGTCAGAAAGCTGTCGGGAACATGTCATGCTGCTGTCGTGGCAGTGACGAGGGCTTAAGCATAGGTTTGTTGATATCGCTTCAAACCTCATAGGAAAATCAGTATGAACATGTATCGTATTCGTGAATTGCGGTTGGCCCGGGCCTGGTCACAAGAACAGTTGGCTGAACTTTGCAGTCTGAGTGTACGCACGATTCAACGCATAGAGAATGGTGAACAAGCCAGCTTGGAAACACTGAGTGCTATTGCGGCCGTCATGGATCTGAAAGTCAGTGAGCTGTATTGCCCAAATGTCTCTCAGGAACAGAGCACCCCGTCGCAAGCTGTTGACCAACGCGTCATTGATGCCCGCAAAGCGGTTGAGGATGAAATGTCTTTACTGCGTCAGTTACTGCGGGCGGTTATTCTGTGTGCAGTGCTGTTTGCTATCAATTGGTTTACTTCACCTGGCTATATGTGGGCCTGGTGGGTAGTGCTAGGGCTAAG
Organism: Yersinia sp. 2553 StPb PI; assembly: GCF_052217105.1. Classification (NCBI taxonomy): domain Bacteria; kingdom Pseudomonadati; phylum Pseudomonadota; class Gammaproteobacteria; order Enterobacterales; family Yersiniaceae; genus Yersinia; species Yersinia sp. 2553 StPb PI. The sequence continues at coordinate 1,809,728 of NZ_JAZGPX010000002.1, forward strand.
TATCCCGCTGTGTCTGCGCGCAATAAATCTGTTATTGCTGGGTAATTGGGTCGAGCGCTGGCAGCAAAAACGCCTGCAAAAGAAGTTACGTAATCTGTAACAATATTGCGCTAATAAAACCAGCAGAAAGAGAAGGTTAGCTCATATCCCATTCATTTTGCGCACGACTAATAAGTTGCAGCCTGATTGTATTGGCGTATGGTTAATAGGTGTCATTAGCAGCGACTATGATTACATCATCAGCATTATTCAATAAATTTGATTGGAGCATAGCGAGATGGCGAAAATTTTAGTGCTTTACTATTCCATGTATGGGCATATTGAAACACTTGCCGGTGCGATTGCCGAAGGTGCCCAAAAAGTCAGCGGTGTTGAAGTGACCATCAAACGGGTCCCTGAAACCATGCCACCAGACGCCTTCGCCAATGCCGGCGGCAAAAACAACCAGCAAGCCCCGGTCGCAACGCCGCAAGAACTGGCCGATTACGATGGCATCATTTTTGGTACCCCAACCCGTTTCGGTAATATGGCAGGGCAAATGCGTACCTTCCTCGATCAAACCGGCGGGCTATGGGCTTCTGGTGCACTGTACGGCAAAGTTGCCAGTGTATTCTCCTCAACCGGTACTGGCGGCGGACAAGAGCACACCATCACCTCCACATGGACCACATTAGCCCACCACGGTTTTATCATCGTGCCAATCGGCTATGGGGCCAAAGAGTTATTTGATGTTTCACAGACCCGTGGCGGTACCCCATATGGTGCAACAACCATTGCCGGTGGTGATGGCTCCCGTCAGCCAACTGCTGAAGAGCTTGCTATCGCCCGTTTCCAGGGCGAGCATGTGGCAAAAATCACCGCCAAACTGGTAAGCTAACGCCCTTCAGACCTAATACCGCAGCGGGGTTAGTTTCGCTCAATATTCAGCCCATATCAGGGCTTGGCAAGTAGCGTTCAAATCTGCTTTGAGCATCAACCCTGCTGTCTGGCAATAAAAAAGCACCGCATGAAAGCGGTGCTTTTTCTTACTCATTAAACGGAGTTAGGCTTCAAGCAACCCTTGTGCCAGATAGTGGTTAGCATCAACCACCCCAGGTAACACGAAGAAATATCCCCCACCGATCGGTTTGACATACTCTTCTAACGCCTCACCGTTCAACCGTTTTTGTACCGTCAGGAACGCCTTTTCCAAATCAGATTGGTAGCAGACAAACAGCAAGCCCATGTCCAGTTGCCCTGAATTTGACACTCCCAGCGAGTAACTGTAGCCACGGCGTAACATCAGGTTACTCTGAGTTTCTGCGGTACGTGGATTTGCCAGCCGGATATGTGCATCTAACTTAATCACGTTGCCATCGGGATCTTTGGTGTAATCCGGCTCATCATGTTCATGTAGGCTCCCCAAGGGGGCACCGCTATGTTTATCACGGCCAAAGATAGTCTGCTGTTCTTGTAACGGTGTGCGATCCCAAAATTCCACTTTAAAGCGAATAATCCGCGCCGCCTGATAGCTACCCCCGACTGCCCATGCGGGCTCGCCGATATTGCCCTGAACCCATACCACTTGATTAATCAGCGGCTTATCACTGGTTTTGGGATTCGCAGTCCCATCTTTAAAACCCAACAAATTGATCGGCGTTTCTTTACCTTTGCTACGGGCCGCATGAGCAGAAATAAAACCTTCACGCTTCCACCGCACACTGAGTAAATCTGGCGTGTGCTTGATAATATCGCGCAGAGCGTGAATCACCGTTTCATTGGTATTAGCACAGATTTGCAGCAAGATATCACCATGACACAAACCCGCATCCAGTGAATCATTGGGGAAGCGCGTCATTCTTTGTAGCCGCAGTGGTTTCTGCCCCTGAAAACCAAACCGCTCATCAAACAAGGAATCCCCCACAGAAACCGTAATGGTCAGGTTATCCGGGTAAATTTCCGGCCCCATAATTCCAGAATCCAGCGGTGGCAATTTGGCATTAACCGAAGGTGCATGCCCGCCGCGGGTCAGGAAGGCCAGCCGCTCCGTCAGCAGTTTGAATAATCGGGTCAAGGCCGCCTTATCGGTGGCCAGTACATCAAATGCTACCAGCATCATGGCCGCTTGCTGTGGGGTTAATACCCCTGACTGATGCTGACCATAAAAGGGCTGCTTCTGCCAGCGTTCATCTTGCGCAAGTGCAGCCTCGGGTGCAGGGCAATCTGCCGCTCGGGCTATCTTTGCCCCGCCAAGAGCCAAGGCACCACTCATCATGCCCATACCCAGCAGTAAACGCCGACGGGAGGGCAACGCCGCCCCGCTACCATGTTGATACGACCCGTGTTGCGGGTCGGTTTTCTTACTCATCTTAATGCCTCAATCCAAACCCAATACGCCACGAAGCTGAGCAAGGTCTTCCGCCAGTGCCGTAATCGGCCCTTTCATAGCATTACGATCGGCGTCAGTTAACTTCTCGTAAGACTCATAACCCTCTTTCGTGCGATATTTCGCCAATACGCTATCGACGGTTTTGAAGTTAGCATCGATTTTTTGCAGCAGCGGCTGGTCGGCTTTTTCCAGCAATGGCCGCAGCAGATTAACAATTTTCTGTGCTCCATCAACGTTGGCCTGGAAATCCCACAGATCAGTACGACTATAACGGTCTTCTTCACCACTGATTTTGCTGGCCGCAACCTCTTCGATTAAGCCCGCAGCACCACCAACCACTTTATTTGGCGCAAATGTCAGGCCGGTGATGCGTTGTTGCAGTTCCAGGGTGTCCTTGTACAGTTGGTCGGCGAATTTATCCGCGCCTTTAGTGGTGTTGTCACCAAACAGGATTTTTTCTAACCGATGAAAACCGGTAAATTTCGGATCAGCGGCCTTCTGCTCAAAATCGTCCTCACGGGCATCGATACTGCCATCCAAATCTGAGAACAGTTCAGCAATCGGCTCGATACGCTCATAATGCTGGCGGGTTGGCGCATACAACTTGCGCGCCAGAGCCAAATCGCCTTTCTTGATTGCATCAGTAAAGGCTTTAGTTTGCGTGACTAATTGGGCAACTTCTTGTGTTACATAGACTTTATATTCAGCAATTGGCCCGACCAATGCCATCGCGTCCGGTTTTACCGCCGCGTTATCACCAGCCGCCGTGACTGTCAATTTACCTTTCGGGTTGCTGAGTAAGCCACAGGTCATATCGTATTCACCCGGCTCCAGATTAGCCGTCATCTTCTGGGTAAAGCCCGGGGCAATATTTTCGCGTTCCTCAACCACCATCACGCCTTTGAGGATCTCCCACTCCAACCCTTTCTGACTGGCATTATGAACAATAAATTGAGTTTTACCGGCCGGAATAGACAGCGCCATCGGCTCACACTGCTTATCGTTAACGGTAATTTTAATTTGTGGAATATCAGCTGCTTGTACGTTGATAGCCACAGCAGGTAGTGCCAGTAACGCGGCGTGCAATGCAGTGCGACGGAAGAACCGGTTAGACATGTGAAAATTCCTGAATTATTGGTTAGTTTTCCGCGCAGCAGGGGCAATTGTGGCCGCCGTAGTGCGTGGTGGAAGGAAAAAGAGGATCAGTGCCGGAATCAGATAGATAAAGTAGACCGCAACTTCGCTGATTGTTGGTGCTTCCTGATAGCCAAACATCCCTTCAAGGAAGGTGCCGAGCAGTGAATGAGTGGAGAGCACATTCGTCAAATCGAACGCGATATCCTGAAAATGATTCCACAGACCGGCTTCATGGAAAGCTCTGATGGCTCCGGCGGCCAGGCCTGCGGCGACAAACAAGATAAACAGGCTGGTCCATTTGAAAAATTTAGCCAGATGCAACTTAACGCCGCCCCAGTAGATAGCCATCCCCACCAAAATGGCGCAGGTCAGGCCAAGTATTGCGCCAATTGGCGCGCCAATCCCGACATCCTGCTGGAAAGCCGCCAGTAAGAAGAATACCGATTCAAGCCCTTCGCGGGCCACGGCAAAAAAGACCATCGCCACCAATGCCCAGCCCTGACTGCGGCCTGAGTTGAGTGCATTATCAATTGCCCCTTCCAGATGGACTTTGACTGACTTGGATACCTTGCGCATCCAGAAAACCATATAGGTTAAAATGCAAACTGCGACCACCGCAATAATACCTTCAAACAGCTCTTGCTGTTTTTGCGGAAACTCACCCGTGGTTTCATTAATAAAGATGCCGATAGCAAGGCATAGCGCGGCTGCCGTTACCACTCCAATCCACACTGCCCCCATCCATTGACCGCGTTGAGTACGCTTAAGGTAACTGGCTATCAAGCTAACAATCAGCGCGGCTTCCAGCCCTTCACGAAACATAATTAGAAATGGGACAAACATGCTAAGCACCCCTGCGCTGGATATGGGTATAAATATGTAATTATGAGTAACGTCAAATTTCGTAAAGAAAAGTAAAACTAAGAACGATAGTGATTATCATTCTGGCAAAAAGAAATTCAAGAGGCTAAATAAGAATATTGTTAAACAAACTGTGGCAAGTTGTTTCTGCCAGGTTAAATAACAAATAAATTCATTAAGATACGTTTTTTTAGGTCGCACCGCCCTCTCAGCCTATTTATCGATATCTGGCGCAATTTTCAGCAAAAAAAAGCCTCCTGTTGTACAGGAGGCGATGTTAAGCAACAGTAAATGCTATTAATAACTGCATGTGTGCGCTATTAAATGGTTTTAAACTCCGCTTCAGCATTACGGAAACGTTCAGTAATGGTATTACTTGGCGTATTGCCCAACAAGCTCACCACCACAATGGCGATACTGGCAAATAGGAAGCCTGGTATAATTTCATACAAGCCCAACCAGGCATATTGCTTCCAGACGATAACCGTAATAGCACCGAGCAACATCCCTGCCAGTGCGCCATTGCGAGTCATTCGTGGCCAAATCACCGAGATAAGAACCACAGGACCAAATGCGGCGCCAAAACCAGCCCATGCATAGCTAACCAGACCAAGAACCCGATTATCCGGGTCCGCTGCCAGTGCGATAGCTATCAATGCCACCAGCAACACCATGGCACGGCCGACCCACACTAACTCTTTCTGGCTGGCCTTTTTACGCAGGAATGCTTTGTACAGGTCTTCCGTCAACGCACTAGAACACACCAGTAACTGGCAGCTTAAGGTACTCATGACGGCTGCCAGAATAGCGGACAGTAAAATACCGGCAATCCATGGATTGAAGAGTAATTTAGCTAACTCAATGAAAACACGTTCGCCATTTTGGCTCACATTCCCAGCTTGTTCAGGATGGTTTTCAAAGTAAGCAATACCAAAGAAGCCCACCGCGATGGTCCCTGCCAGACAGAGGATCATCCAAGTCATACTGATGCGGCGTGCACTACGAATAGTACGGTGAGAGTCTGCCGCCATAAAACGCGCCAGAATATGTGGCTGACCAAAATAACCCAATCCCCAACCGAGTAGAGAGAGGATGGCAACCAGATTCAGCCCTTTAAACATGTCGATATTCGCGGGATTTTTCGCAGCAATGACCATCATGGAAGTGTCGATACCTCCCACCGCCAGAATAACAATAATCGGGGTCAGGATCAGAGCAAAAATCATCAGCGTTGCTTGTACTGTATCCGTCCAGCTTACTGCGAGGAAACCGCCAATAAAGGTATAGGCGATGGTGGCCGCAGCACCAGCCCATAATGCGGTGCCATAGCTCATATCAAACGTACTTTCGAATAAACGCGCACCGGCAACGATTCCTGAAGCGCAATAAATAGTGAAGAAAACCAAGATAACTACCGCTGATATCACCCGCAGCAATTTACTCTTATCTTCAAAACGGCTGGTGAAATAATCAGGCAATGTCAGTGCATTGTTATTGGCTTCGGTATGAACCCGCAAACGGCCTGCGACCAACTTCCAGTTAAGATAAGCACCAATCGTTAAACCAATGGCTATCCAGCTCTCGGAAATACCCGACAGGAATATTGCCCCCGGTAATCCCATTAATAACCAGCCACTCATATCGGAAGCACCGGCAGATAATGCAGTGACCACACTGCCTAAACTTCGCCCACCCAGAATATAATCATCAAAGTTATTGGTTGCCCGGTAGGCCATGAGGCCAATTAATATCATCCCAAAAATGTAAACTAAAAAAGTCACCAACATTGGCGTATTCATGGTCATGCAACGTCTCCATAGTGCGTATTATCGTTTTAATATATCCCGCTATTTTGAGTTCTTTCCGCTCAGTGCGGTGTCATGTTTTCACTCTGGAGAGCCGGAACGTGACACTCAGTTGCACCAGAGATGAATCTCGAACTCAAATAAACTACCAGCACAACTATTCGCTGGCGAACGGCCATCTCGCGGTGGCTATCCTAGTGGAGGAGTTTCCTTACTCACAACAAATTAAACAAATTTTTTACAAAAAATTCACCCTGCATCACATTACGCCATGTTAGAGGTTACACCTTCCATTGCAAAATGAGTCATACCTAAGGTTAATCCCTCACAAAGCCTACCATTGTTAGCATTAGCCTTAGTTAAACATAATATTCGATCCCTCCTACGCCCCGCTCGATTGTTAAAAACAAGACTGAATTCACACTTCATTCACGCCGTGATTTAACACGGTTGCACAAAGTTGCAACATGCCTGATATTATCAGGAATCAAATCATAATCCCCCTTATTAAAGGAGCCGGACAGCATGGGTAGCACCACAATGGGCGTGAAACTCGATGAAGCAACACGCGACCGTATCAAGGGCGCGGCACAGCGTATTGACCGCACGCCACACTGGCTGATCAAGCAGGCCATTTTTAACTATTTGGAACGACTGGAAAGTGGCAGTGAGCTACCCGAATTGCCAACACCCCATGTGACCCCTATCGCGGAAACGGACGATATTATGCCGCAAGTCACTGAAAGCGCACATCAACCATTTTTAGATTTTGCCGAGCAAGTGCTACCACAATCAGTAACTCGTGCGGCCATCACTGCGGCCTATCGTCGTCCCGAAACTGAAGCTATACCGATGTTATTGGAGCAAGCACGTTTACCGGCCGATTTAGCGCAAGAAACCCATAAGCTGGCCTATTCCATTGCTGAAAAATTGCGTAACCAGAAGAGTGCTAATGGTCGCGCGGGTATCGTGCAAAGCTTACTGCAAGAGTTCTCCCTCTCTTCACAAGAGGGTGTAGCATTGATGTGTCTCGCGGAAGCACTACTGCGTATTCCTGATAAGCCCACTCGTGATGCACTGATCCGCGATAAAATCAGTAACGGCAACTGGCACTCTCATTTGGGGCGCAGCCCGTCGATGTTTGTCAATGCGGCGACCTGGGGGCTGCTCTTTACCGGCCATCTGGTCTCTACTCATAATGAGGCTAAGCTCTCCGGCTCCTTAAATCGTATTATCGGTAAAGGTGGTGAGCCATTGATCCGCAAAGGTGTGGATATGGCGATGCGCCTGATGGGCGAGCAATTTGTGACCGGCGAGACCATTGCCGAGGCATTGGCGAACGCCCGTAAACTGGAAGATAAAGGATTCCGTTACTCTTACGATATGTTGGGTGAGGCAGCACTGACAGAGGTAGATGCTCAGGCTTATCTGCTCTCCTATCAACAAGCAATCCATGCTATCGGCAAAGCCTCAAATGGCAGGGGAATTTATGAAGGGCCAGGTATCTCAATTAAGCTGTCCGCCCTGCACCCTCGCTATAGCCGTGCTCAATATGAACGAGTAATGGATGAGCTGTATCCACGGCTATTATCGTTGACCTTGCAAGCACGGCAGTATGATATTGGCATTAACATTGATGCAGAAGAGGCTGATCGTCTGGAAATCTCCCTCGATCTGCTGGAAAAACTCTGTTTCGAGCCAAAATTGGCAGGCTGGAATGGTATCGGTTTCGTCATTCAGGCATACCAAAAACGTTGCCCCGCCACTATTGATGCCGTGATAGATATGGCCCAGCGCAGCCGCCGCCGGCTGATGATTCGCTTAGTCAAAGGCGCATACTGGGACAGCGAGATTAAACGCGCTCAAGTTGATGGGTTAGAAGGTTATCCGGTTTATACCCGCAAGGTGTATACCGATGTCTCTTATCTGGCTTGCGCGCGTAAATTACTGGCCGTACCTAATCTGATTTATCCCCAATTTGCCACTCATAACGCGCATACCTTGTCCGCTATCTATCATCTTGCAGGGCAAAATTATTACCCCGGCCAGTATGAGTTCCAATGCCTGCATGGCATGGGGGAACCGCTATATGAACAAGTCGTCGGGAAAGTTGCCGAGGGTAAGCTTAATCGCCCATGTCGTATTTACGCTCCGGTCGGTACCCACGAAACCTTACTGGCGTATCTAGTGCGCCGCCTGCTGGAAAACGGGGCCAACACATCGTTTGTCAATCGCATTGCCGATGCCACTCTGCCATTGGATGAACTGGTCGCTGATCCTGTTAGTGCTGTAGAAGCCATCGCCGCCAGTGAAGGGCAACTTGGTTTGCCTCATCCACGTATCCCGTTACCACGCGACCTCTACGGTAAAGATAGAGCCAATTCCAGCGGATTAGATTTGGCCAACGAACACCGTTTGGCCTCGCTCTCCAGTGCTCTCCTCACCAGTGCCAGCCAGATATGGCGGGCAGAACCGATGATTGACGCAGAAAGTGATAACGGTATAGGACTTGATAACCTAATAGAGCAAGCCGTTATCAACCCGGCAGAACCCGCTGATATCGTCGGTTACGTTCGCGAAACAACGGATGCTGAAATCAGTCGTGCGCTAGATGCGGCTGGCAGCGCGGGGGCTATCTGGTTTGCAACGCCACCGGCTGAGCGTGCGGCTATTTTAGTGCGCGCCGCCGAACTGATGGAAAGTCAGATGCAAGCATTGATGGGGATACTGGTACGAGAGGCGGGTAAAACCTTCAGTAATGCCATTGCCGAAGTGCGTGAAGCTGTTGATTTCTTGCACTATTATGCTGGAATGGTACGAAACGATTTCTCCAATGATAGCCACCGCCCTCTTGGCCCTGTGGTTTGTATCAGCCCGTGGAACTTCCCGTTGGCAATATTTACCGGCCAGATTGCCGCAGCATTAGCTGCCGGTAACAGTGTCTTGGCAAAACCGGCAGAACAAACGCCACTGATTGCTGCGCAAGCTGTACGTATCTTGCTAGAGGCCGGTATTCCTCACGGCGTACTGCAACTATTACCAGGACGAGGCGACAACGTTGGGGCGACATTGGTCAATGACAACCGTGTGCGCGGCGTGATGTTTACCGGCTCAACCGAAGTCGCTGCTATTTTGCAACGCAGCATCGCAGGCCGCCTTGATCCTCAGGGCCGCCCAACGCCGCTGATTGCCGAAACCGGTGGCCTCAATGCCATGATTGTTGATTCCTCTGCATTGACGGAACAGGTGGTGACCGATGTCGTCGCATCAGCCTTTGACAGCGCGGGCCAACGTTGTTCGGCCTTGCGTATTCTTTGCATTCAGGATGATGTTGCTGAGCACACGTTGCAAATGTTGCGTGGCGCGATGGCCGAGTGCCGGATGGGTAATCCAGAACGCCTGTCTACAGATATTGGGCCGGTGATTGATGCCGAGGCCAAAGCTGGGATTGAGCGCCATATTCAGGCCATGCGCGCCAAAGGGCGTAAAGTTTACCAGGCTGCCCGCACCAACAGTCAGGACGAAACCGAGTGGCAACGCGGTACCTTTATTAAGCCAACATTAATAGAGCTGGATAGCTTTGATGAGTTGAAAAAAGAGATCTTCGGGCCGGTACTGCATGTGGTACGTTTCCAGCGTCAGAACCTTGGCGCCTTAGTCGATCAAATCAACGCATCCGGCTATGGTTTAACCTTGGGCATTCACACTCGTATTGATGAAACTATCGCCCAAGTCACTGAAAAAGCTAAGGTAGGCAACCTCTACGTTAACCGCAATATGGTTGGGGCAGTGGTTGGCGTACAACCTTTTGGTGGTGAAGGGTTGTCAGGAACCGGCCCTAAAGCGGGTGGTCCACTGTATCTGTATCGCCTGTTGTGCAGCCGCCCAGAAGATGCAGTTCTTAAGACACTGGCACATCAAAATATTGAGCAACCACAGAATATGGCTGGTCGCGAAGCATTACAAATAGCCCATCGCGCCCTAATACAATGGGCTGACAAACAACAATATGCTGAATTAGTACCTTTAGCGCAGCGCTATGGCGAACTGGCGCAAGGTGGCACCATACAGTTATTGCCTGGGCCAACCGGTGAGCGCAACAGTTATACCCTACTACCACGTGAACGTGTTCTTTGTCTGGCGGATAATGACACTGATGCTCTAATACAACTGGCAGCCGTTCTGGCAATCGGCTGCGAGATCTTATGGCCAGAACAGGGGATACAAAAGGATCTGTTACGCCAGCTACCGGCGGTAGTGCAATCCCAAATTACCCTTACCCATGACTGGCAAACCGCCAACGTACCGTTTGATGCCGTTATCTATCACGGTGATGCTGATCAATTGCGCACCTTGTGTGAGCAGATAGCGCAAATTGAGGGGCCAATTGTCTCGGTACAGGGCTTCGCCCGTGGTGAAACAAATATACTGCTGGAACGTCTGCTGATTGAGCACTCACTGAGTGTGAATACCGCCGCCGCGGGAGGAAATGCCAGCCTGATGACCATCGGCTAGCTAACTAAGCTCACTCTTTTTCGCACTTAGAGTGCCTGCACCAATAAGGTCCTTCGGGACCTTATTCTTTACGTAGACTCCGGTCGCAACTGACGGGTTATTATTCGATATGTGCCGCATTCCCCGATGTAAAACGGGTATGAAACTATTTTCCTCTGGTAGCCTCTCGCATATTTCACATCACTCTGTTGAGCCTTTCCTGGTAATTAACTCATTATAAATTCAGACAAATGACGGAACTGTATACGCCCCTAGCTTTCTTCTTAGTGAAGATCTTATGTACAACCCTTCTCAGGAGTGATAATAATATTCATGTCTGATAAAAAGATTGTCGATGAGACTCATCAAATTGCTAACCGGCGGGGTAATGGTCAATTACGCCGTGAAATATGGGCTGATCGGGCCGGTACTATCACCCGTTATAATTTAGCCTATATCAATCACCATTTATCACTGGGTGATAATGGTCGCGTAATAGGTTACGACAATGCGCATGGTTTTCACCATCGCCATTACTTAGGTGGCATTGAAGCAGTTGATTTTGTCAGCTTTGAACAGATAGAGGATTGCTTTCAGAAGGATTGGACTTCATTAAGGAGAAGTTAATGGACAAACTGGTCATCAAAACAGCAACGGAAGATGATTTTTTCAAACGAGGCAAACAACTCGCGGTTCTGGCAGATGCAGGGAAAGCCTTACCTGAAGAACACACTATTACCTTTGAAGACCCATTAGCGATGGTGCGGATATTAAGTGCTGCGCGCATTGTTCTGCTGCGGGCGGTAAAAATGCACCCTGGCTCTATCACCTCCCTTTCAACCCGTTTAAAAAGGGATCGCAGTGCCGTCACCCGCGATGTGGCTATTTTGAAAAAAGCAGGGTTGGTCACCGTCGAACAAAAAGTATTACCGGGCCATGGGCAGATGAAAGAAGTTAAAGCTACCGCGCTTCGCCTTAAGCTGGAAGCCTTTTTGTAAGATGATTTGATAAAACTGGGGGCCCAAAAGTGCCCCCTATTTCGCTGAATTTAGCTATCAGCTTCGCAGTAAATGACTCAGTGATTGTTCAGGAACTTATCAAGGAATAACCGAGTACGCTCATGCTGCGGATGGGCAAATAACTCTTTTGCTGGACCTTGCTCAACAATCCGTCCGTGATCCATAAAAATAGCCCTGTCAGCCACATCGCGGGCAAAGCTCATTTCATGCGTCACAATCACCATGGTGCGTTTTTCCTCAGCCAGTGCGCGGATAGTGTTGAGAACCTCCCCCACCAGTTCAGGATCTAACGCTGACGTCGGTTCATCAAACAGAATAACCTGTGGTTGCATCGCTAATGCTCGTGCTATGGCAACCCGCTGCTGCTGACCACCGGATAAACGGCGTGGGTAAGCATCTTCTTTCCCACTTAGCCCTACTTTTGCCAGCAGTTCACGAGCACGTTTCTCCGCAGAGGCTCGCTTTTCGCCTTTAACAATAACCGGCCCTTCAATAATATTCTCCAGCACCGAACGGTGTGGAAACAAATTGAAGCTCTGAAACACAAACCCGACCTGTTGGCGCAGTGCACGCACCTGACGTTGCTGCTTGCTGATAGGGATGCTGCCATCAATCTCAATGTCACCGACACGAATAATCCCTGAATCAGGGACCTCCAGTAGATTAATACTGCGCAATAAAGTCGTTTTACCTGATCCACTCGGCCCGATGATCGCCACCACTTCACCGCTATTTACTTCAAGTGAGATACCGTGCAGCACCTGCTGACCTTTAAACTGTTTGGTCAGTTGTTTAATGTCTATGGCACTCATGGCTACTCCTGATCCTGACGATTAACATGGGCTTCCAGCCGATTTTGTAATGCTGACAACAATGTCGCCATGACCCAATAAATCAACGAGGCCGCCAGATACATAGTGAAAACTTCCAATGTACGAGAAGTGACCAATTGCGCCTGACGGAAAAGTTCAGGAACCTGGATAGTCGCCGCCAAAGAGGTATCTTTTACCAGACCGATAAAACTGTTCCCTAGCGGAGGTAATGCGGTGCGCCCGGCTTGCGGCAATATCACCCGATAAAGTGTCTGCCAACGTGTCATACCGATACTGGCCGCAGCTTCCCACTGCCCTTTCTCAATTGACGAAATAGCAGCACGCAATGTCTCAGATGTATAAGCGGCGGTATTAAGTGATAGACCGATCAATGCAGCAGGCATCGGATCCAGTTCAATGCCGAACTGTGGCAGACCATAATAGATCATAAATAGCTGAGCTATTAATGGAGTACCACGGAAAATGGAGACATAGAAACGAGAAAGGAGTGATAACGGCAAGAAACGAGATAACCGCATCATGGCCAACATAAAACCTAATGCCAGACCAAAAAACATCCCCCCCAGACTGAGCTGGAGGGTAAACCAGGCACCTTTCAATAAAAATGGTGCTGAATCCAGCACCAATTGAATACTTTCTTGCATTATTTAGTTACGTCCGCACCAAAATATTTCTCAGAGATTTTGGCCAACGTGCCATCTTTTTGCATCTCAGTGATCGCCTGATTGATTGCCGCTAACAACTCTGGGTTGTTCTTACGCAATGCTACGCCAGACTCCTGACGAGCAAACGCCGGGCCTGCAACAGCAAGAGTACCATTGGTTTTCTTTACCAGATCCAATGCAGCTAAACGGTCAACCAAAATGGCGTCCGTACGGCCTACACGCAGATCCTGATATTTAGTTGGGTCATCATCATAGGTACGAATATCAACACCTTTCAGGTTGTCACGTAACCATTGTTCGTAGTTACTACCCAAGCCAACACCGACTTTCTTGCCTTGCAAATCTTCAGGTTTCGTGAAGTTACCTTCGTTACCTTTCTTAGTCAGCACCTGAATACCAGAAATGGTATAAGGCGTTGAGAAATCATATTTTTTCTTACGCTCTTCAGAAATGGTGACTTGGTTAATCGCCACATCAATACGCTTGGACTCCAATGAAGCCAACATGCCATCCCATTTAGTCGGGGTGATTTTGGCCTTAACGCCCATGTGTTCTGCTAATGCATTAGCAAAATCCACTTCAAACCCAGTGAGTTTCCCATCTTCACCTTGGAAACTGAACGGCGGATAAGTGCCCTCTAGCCCAACAATCAGAGTTCCTCGATCTTTGACCTGACTCAGCAAATCACCTGCAGCATAAGACTTCACATTCAAGCCTGTTGCCAGTGCGACTGCCACCATGCCCAGAACTAACCGGCGACGAACAATTGAAAAACCCATAAATACCCCGACTGTCATGTTTATTTTTTGATATTCAGCACTTTATCAGTGCTGTTAATGGAATAAAGGAATATAAACTAATAACGATAGCTATAAACGGAATAAGCAATAACTAAAGGTTACACCCGTGGATGATAAGCAAACAATGCGGGTGCACCACCGGTGTGGATAAACAGAATTGGACCCTCATCGCGAAACTTTTTCTGCGCAAGACCATCCAGTAAACCCGCCATCGCCTTGCCGGTATACACCGGATCGAGCAGTACACCTTCAAGCCTTGCCAACAGCCCAATAGCTGCCAACCCTTCATCGTTCGGCATGCCATATTGCGGGGCGAAATAATCATCCCACAAGATAATTTCTGCCTGCTCCCCAGTAATCCCCAGGGACGCAGCTAACTCTTGCTGAATATGCGCCACTTTAGGGCGTTGCTCATCGGCTTTACGCGATACGGTCACCCCAATCAACTCGGCATTAGGCAATAATTGTTGCAACCCTACTGCCAGACCTGCGTGGGTGCCCGCACTACCCGATGCCACCACCACCGAGCTAAAAGTGACATTCCCAGCCGACTGAGCCGCAATCTCTAATGCACATTGCACATAACCTAAAGCGCCTAAGGCATTAGAACCACCAACCGGCACCACATACGGCCGAAAGCCCTGAGCCTCCAGACGGGTTGCCAGCTCAGCCAATTGTTGGTTCGGGTCATGTAACCCGTCGCACATCACTACTTCTACGTTAAATAGATCCAATAGCAACCGATTGCCGTTAGTCAGATAATTTTCCTGTGCCGTGCCAATCGGGTTTTCAAGCAATGCGACACAACGCAGCCCCAATTTCGCCGCAACTGCTGCTGTTTGGCGGACATGATTAGACTGAATAGCGCCCGCGGTAACCAGCGTATCCGCGCCCTGACTTAACGCATCTGCTGCCAAAAACTCTAACTTACGCAATTTGTTCCCCCCTAATGCCAGAGGTGTTACATCATCACGTTTGATATAAATTTCACGCCCCAGATAATCGGAGAGTCGAGATAGTTTTTCCAATGGCGTCGGATTGCCGACCAGATCTAGACGCGGAAATTGCGCCAGTTTGTGTTGAAACGTCACGGATCCCCCAGGGAATTAATAAGTCAACTGTTGCCCAACGAACTTGGCGTGTAGGTAGGTACGGATAAGTCAATGTAACTAACCCCTGCGGCTGCAAGTACCAAGAGGAAATATAGATTTATCAGATGTAACACCAATAATCACTTATTTTTATTATAGATGTCGTTGACGATAGCGCAGGGGAATAACGTAATATGCGGAATAAATAGACGATACTCAGCGATTTCAAGCTATAGAGGGCGGCACTACTCAGCTTAATCAAGTCAGTCATTCGAGGGAACGAGGGTAGCTAACACCTCTACAGGGTACAGAATGAAGGGTATTAACCCGGCACGGGGAACCTTGCCGGGCGTAAAATAATGACTGAAGGGTTTCGCGTTACACTCGCGACGCTGTTAGCGAAAATACAGAGTTTTCTCAACTGCCTGAATGCACGTACCAGTCTCAGTAATTTTTTTGCCATTCCAGATACTGATCATATTTACGCAAGGCAATACGATAATTGTTATGCGCCGCATTAGGCAACTCATCAATAATGCGCTGATGCATGGTCTCACTGGCAAACTTTTCAGCCGGATAATTAGTGGCAACCAACATTTCATCCAGACGACGTAGGCGCACAACATATTCGCGAACAGTACTATGGCTCATCTCAGTTTGTTCAAATAAATATTGCTTGAACGCCATAATATCGAAATAACCGGGCGTGCTATTACAATATATTTCGCTGCAAAAACGACATAATGCAGTCAACTCATGCTGAAGCTTTGACCATACTTGATCGTCAATGGGCTGATCCATACCGGAGATAGCTTCTTTATTAATGATTTGTCCACGGAAAACCAACGCCATACGGTCAAGTTCTTTATGACAATGTGAACAATGGGTTTGGCCGTGTTTATAATCTTTTAAATAACGGCTCAGTGGCCGTTTTTTTAACTGAAGTCCTGGCATAAGAAGACCTGCATTAATAAAATAGAAACTGTGATATCACTGAGCGGAAGTGAATTAAGAGTCGTTATTCAGGCGGGCGCGTAAGCGTTTTATCGCCTGGCTATGAAGCTGGCTGACGCGGGACTCCCCGACCTCAAGCACCGCTCCGATTTCTTTCAGGTTCAGCTCTTCCTGGTAATACAACGTCAGCACCATCTTTTCGCGTTCCGGCAATGCCTCGATCGCTTCAATCACGCGTTGACGCAGATTTCCTTCCAACAAATGTTGCAATGGATTGGCATCCTCATGCCCTTCCAGCAGGGGTTCGACACTTTCACCATGCTCTTCCCGCCATTCGTCATAGGAGAAAAGCTGGCTATTGTTGGTATCCAACAAAATCTGGCGGTATTCCGCCAAATCAATATCAAGAATTTGCGCTACTTCCTGCTCAGTTGCAGGGCGCCCCACCCGTTGTTCAACCTTTTGCATGGCACTGGCAACTTCACGTGCATTACGCCGCACACTGCGTGGAGCCCAATCTCGGCTACGCAGTTCATCTAGCATGGCACCCCGTATACGCTGTACCGCATAAGTGGTAAACGCAGTCCCTTGCAAAGCGTCATAACGCTCGACAGCATTCAGCAGACCAATACCTCCAGCCTGCAACAAATCATCCAACTCCACGCTGGCCGGCAGGCGAACCTGCAAACGCAGTGCCTCATGGCGAACCAAAGGAACATAGCGTTGCCAGAGGGAATTTTTGTCCATCACGCCTTCGGCGGTATACAGATCACTCACTAGACAGGCACCTAAGGGTAAGAGAGTCGTACCATTATCCTGTCAGGTCAGCCAGACAATCGCTGGAATAGGCCTATAAAAGGGCGGCTATTTGGCTTATGCCCGTTAATTTTACTGTTAACCTATTGCAGTCATTGAAAAAACAGAGAGATAAATAGAGATGAAAACCGCTAAAAATAAGCCATTAGCGTCTGGTTTAAACTTATTCCCACTGGAAAAAGTGCTCTTTTCTCTTTCCAGTGAGTAATATAAAAACCCCGCCGCAGCGGGGTTGACATAATGTGGTCTTTCTGGCGAATTAACGCAGCAGAGACAGCACAGTTTGTGGTACTTGGTTTGCTTGTGCCAATACTGAAGTCCCTGCTTGTTGCAGGATTTGAGCACGGCTCATGTTAGAAACTTCAGTAGAGTAATCAGCATCCTGGATACGGCTACGAGCTGAAGTCAGGTTATTGATGGTGTTACCCAAGTTGGTGATAGCTGAGTCAAAACGGTTTTGTACCGCACCCAGGCCACTACGCAGCGCATCAACTTGTGCCAGCGCTTTATCAACAGTCGCCAGTTGGTTATCAGTTGATTTCTGAGATGCAGCAGCATCTTCATTGATCAGGGTGGTGTTGCCGTTAGCAGTACGTGACATGTACATTACTTTGCCACCCGCATCGGTGATTTCATCACCTTTGGCGTTAGCGGTGTATGCAGTGCCGTTAACAGTCAAAGTACTGCCAGTTTTGGTAGCACCTTGTAAATCCAGATCAGCTAAGGTTGCAGCACGGTTGGTTTCAGCAGCTTTTGTGGTTAAACCACCACCAACAACAGAGGCGAATAAAGCGCTAGAAGTTTTCACTTCAGCAGCGGTACCGGCAGGTGCAGTACTGGCTGAAGTTGTGAAATCAACACTTTTACCGTCAACTGTAGCACTGAAAACACCGTTACCATTCGCGTCAGCCGCAGTCTTAACGGTAAATTCCATGCCTTGAGCAGTGAATTTATCACCTGTTGCTTTACCAACAGACGCAGCAGCGATAGAAGTAGCTTCTGCGCCAGCGACTGCTGTAGTTGTGTAAACAGTTGATGCTGTGTTAGCAGCAGTCGCAGTGCCGGAGAATGCACCGGTACCCGCATCAATATATTGTGCTACACCAGCTTTAGTCACTGCACCGCTGTTGATATCAGTTTTATATGCAACACCGCCGACATCAAAGTTGTTAGTCCCAGTAGCTTTGAACTGAGAAGTCAGATCATCAACAGAGGCTTGTTTTGCACCATCAACGTTGAAGCCTTGCAGACCCAAACTTTTTGAGTCGATTTTTTCCAGATTGATGCTGATAGTTTCGCCATCGTTAGCGCCAACCTGAACTTTCATGCTACTGTTGCCAGCCAGAACTTTCACGCCGTTGAACTGAGTTTGGTCAGATACACGGTCGATTTCATCCAGACGTTGTTTAATTTCGTCCTGGATTGATTTCAGGTCAGAAGATGAGTTAGAACCGGTAGCAGCCTGAACACTCAACTCACGCACACGTTGCAAGTTGTTGTTGATTTCGCCCAACGCACCTTCAGTGGTTTGCGCCAGAGAGATACCGTCGTTTGCGTTACGGGAAGCCTGAGTCAGGCCTTTGATGTTAGAAGTGAAACGGTTAGCGATTGCCTGACCCGCAGCATCGTCTTTCGCACTGTTGATACGTTGACCAGAGGACAAACGCTCAATGGCGGAACCTAAAGCTGACTGGGATTTGTTCATGTTGTTCTGAGTCGTCAGAGACAGAATGTTAGTGTTAATTACCGCCATAATGTTATTCCTTAAATGCTGTTGGGTTATGGTTTGGGCTTACTGCCCACGGCTTCATCACCGTCACAACTTGTATCGGCGCTCTTTAAGGAACCTTTAGCCATTCTGTGAAATAATTTTAAATTTAGGTAAAATTATTTTTTCTCTCTTCTTTAATTATCACTCGATTCAATAGGGCAAATAGCGCCCTGTTATCCCCCGTTATTCCAGCCATCATAAATTCCATTTTATGTGTAAACTTTTCAATTCTCTGGCCGATAACCCCTGCAACGACACTTGAATATTAAGGATTAGACATGGCAAGTATCAGTTCTCTGGGTATCGGTTCAAATTTGGAGCTAGGCACTTTACTGGATAAGTTAAGTGCCGGGGAACAAACCCGCTTAACTCCGCTAACCAACCAGCAGACCAGTTATAAAGGCAAGCTTACTGCCTATGGTGTGTTACAAAGCGCCCTGGCTAAAGTCGAAACGGCATCTGCAGCACTAAAAAAAGCCGATACCCTAGCCACGACCTCTGTTAACAGCACCAATACCGCTTTTGCCGCCACTACCAGCAGTGGTGCGACAGCAGGTAATTACACGATTGAAGTGACTAATTTGGCTAAAGCGCAATCATTACTCTCTTCTGATGTGCCGAACGCCACAGATAAACTGGGTAATAGTAACGACAGCCGGACAATTACTATCACTCAACCCGGTCAAGCAAAACCACTGGAAGTAAAACTGACCAGTGAGCAGACCTCGTTGACCGGTATTCGCGATGCGATTAATAAACAAGAAGGTAGTGTCAGCGCCAGTATCATGAAAGCGGATGATGATACTTACTACCTCGCATTAACTTCCAAGGAAACAGGGACGAAGTCAGAAATGACAGTCAGTGTTTCTGGTGATGATACTTTAAACAACTTTTTGAACTACACCCCAAGCACCACCGGTGGTAGTGGCGCTTTAACGCAAAAAGTAAAAGCTGAAGATGCAACACTGACAGTAAATGGCGTATCCATTACCCGTCAAAGCAATACCATTACTGATGCACCACAAGGCGTTACACTCAGCCTGAAAGCCTTAACAAAAAAAGATGAACCTGAGCAACTGACAATTACACGTGACTCCACCGCGACCAAAGCTGCGATTCAAACATTTGTCGATGCGTATAATTCATTACAAACCACGTTTGCTTCTTTAACCAAATATACTGCGGTTGAAGCGGGTAAGGATCAATCAACCAGTAATGGCGCATTAGTTGGCGATGGCACATTGCGCAGCATCCAAACGCAATTGAAGAGCCAATTAGCCTCTGCCCAGGCCGGTGATGTGAAAACCCTGGCAGCGATGGGTATTACTCAAGATCTTGATGGAAAATTAGTCATTGATTCGAAGAAACTTGATAAAGCACTGACTGACCAGCCGAATAACGTAACAGCATTTTTTGTCGGCGATGGCAAAACCACCGGTTTCGCCACTCAGATGGATAACCTGCTAAATACCGCACTGGATTCCACCAAAGGCTCATTAAAGACAGCCACTGATGGTATTAACAAGACATTAAAATCATTAGAGAAACAGGTTACTTCAACCACTGATAGCATTAATGCCACCATTGAACGCTATAAGGCACAATTTACCCAGTTGGACAAATTGGTGAGTTCATTAACCAATACCGGTAATTTCTTAACTCAACAATTCTCTTCATAAAGGATAGAGCATGTACAGCCGATCAGGGGTTCAAGCTTACGCAAACGTAGGAGTCGAAAGTGGTGTAATGAGTGCCAGCCCTCATCAATTGATCGTGATGCTCTTCGACGGGGCGCAAAGCGCCCTGGTTCGTGCTCGCATCTTGATGAGTCAGGGAGATATTCCGGCCAAAGGTGCTGCACTGTCAAAAGCCATTAATATTATTGATAATGGGCTGAGTGCAGGACTGGATATGGAAAAAGGCGGTGAGCTGGCACAGAATTTGTCAGCTTTATATGACTATATGTCGCGGCGCTTGCTGCATGCCAATTTGCATAATGACGAACAGGCAATTAATGAAGTGTCTGCTTTGCTCGAAAATATTGCAGACGCCTGGCGGCAGATCGGCCCCAATTATCAACCTGATTAGGACCCCATTTAATGGAACGTCACCAGCACCTTTTGTCCGAATATCAACAAATCCTGACACTCAGTGAGCAAATGCTTGCATTAGCCACTGAGGGGAATTGGGATGCGCTGGTTGATCTCGAAATGACTTACCTTAAAGCGGTAGAAAGCACGGCAAATGTCACTATATCCTCATGCTCATCTCAGGTGTTGCAAGAGCTGTTACGTGAGAAATTGAGAGCTATTTTGGAAAATGAAATAGAAATTAAACGTCTATTACAGTTACGTCTCGATGCACTCAGTGAATTAGTCGGGCAATCAACCCGACAGCAAGCTGTTAATAATACTTATGGTCAATTCCCTGATCATGCATTGCTGCTGGGTGAAACACAGTAGCGGTCAGTTGCCGAAAACGATTACACCTTTTGTTGTAAAGAAATTACATGTCACTGCAATTATTAACATGCCAATTAATTTTTATTGTCATTTTTTTTAACATGGGATTATATTGACAGTAACAATCACTCATATCGAGCTGGCTATTATTCTCACCCTTAATATTTTTCGCTAAAATAGCCAGTTGCTGTAAATTTTCTATTAAAATGAGTTGCTACTCTGCCACTCAAAGCGTAAAGATATTCTCAGGCTAAAATTGTGAAATGAATATCGATGGAACGTACAATTAATTTTTGCCCCGGTGTGGGTAGCTCGGCACATGTTATTCAACACACAGAGCTACTACTCACCTCCGTCTATATTGAGCATCCATTGCTCATTATGGTTAACCGTGGGTACAAAATCATTCGCTGGGATAATCAGGAATGTATTATACAAGCCGGTGAAATAGTCGCAGTGAGTAGTGGTCAAACAGTTGATGTAATTAATGGCTTATCTGACGACGGACTATTTTTTAGCCACCAACTTCGCTGTGATCCCCGTTTGATTGCTACCTTTGCCAATCATCCAGCATCCGCTGGTCTTGGGTATGTTCCAGGCGTTATGCCGGTACGTAATTTAGCACCTGAATTCATCAATACATTCGGCAATACGTTTAAAGCAATATCTGACATTGGTGATATTCCGCCAACTATCGTCAGACACCGCATGCTTGAATTGTTACTTTGGTTGGCTCAGCGTGGCGTTAAATTTATATTAAATGAAAGTGATTCGTTAAGTGAGAGAGTGCGCCGTTGTTTGGCGACAGATCCATACAAAATATGGTCGGCATCAGAAGTTGCAGACCATATGGCGATGAGCGAAGTTGTATTACGCCGAAAATTAGCTGCCGAAAAAATACTATTACGTGACTTAATGATTGATGTCCGCATGACCAGTGCATTGCGTTTATTGCAAGGTACTGATTGGCCAATATCATTAATAGCCAGCCAAGTGGGTTACGAGAGTGCATCACGTTTTGCTGAACGTTTTCGCAAACGTTTTGGCTTTGCCCCTACCGCCATCCGTGGGCACCATCGCTTACATCCGACAGATAATGATCCACCCCCTGACAACTATCATCGCTATTTAGGTCTGCATGCGTCTGATTTAGGGCCAATATGAGCCTATTGAGGTGATACTTTTAATAATTTCCGATATGGCCTGTTTAATGCCGGTCAGTAAATTCGCTGCATCCCATTCGACTCATCAAGTCCTTTTAACCGCCTAAAAATCGGGCTGCTAAATACTGCTTTTAGATATTCTGCACGTTAAAACATTTTTTTTCTGACTGTGATTGGTTTTTTCATCCAACAATTCCGATACAATATAAAACAAAGCTTTTACAATCATGCAATTACATACAACCTACTGAAAGATAGGGGAATATGCTGATTATGTCAGTACATTCTATGATTATAAGTAATTAAATAATAAACTTCCGGGATGGCTATGATGCTAAGTAATCTATTCGGGCTAAAAAACCGCTATCCTTTGCATATCCAGATTGCCGCTCTCTTCACCTTGTTGATCGTCTCAATAGGTACCGTCATTATTATTTTTGGTCATAGCCAACTGACTAAATTGACTGAAATCAGCACCAATCGGCAGTATCAAAAAACCGGAGAGGCGATTGCCGCTGAATTGGATGCCGTAACACGACCAATGATAATGTCGGTTAATATTCTTGCCAGTATGCAAATCACAGAACTATCGACCCTTGAACAACGAATGGCCTTTGTCGATAAATTTATTGAAATTCTGAAGCAGAATAGTTATGCCAGTGCCGTGTATAGCGCCTATGCTAATGGTGATTTTTTTATGCTGCGGCGTTTAACGGAAGCTAACCGTACATTATTCCATGCCCCTGAAGATGCCGAATGGATGGTTCAAAGTAATCGTTTTCTTGATAGTTTACCGGAGAAACGTTTTATTTATCTTAATAAGCAGCAGCGAGTGATTGCTGTTATGCCGCGTGAAAATGATAACTACGATCCACGGCGGCGGGATTGGTTTATTCTGGCCGCCGCAAGTCCTATGCTGATAACCTCTCCTATTTATATTTTTAAAGGCACCGGAGAAGTCGGTTTTACTTATAGCCGTCAAGCTGAGAATAAACAGACAATCATTGGATTGGACGTTTCCCTGGCTTCACTTTCGCAATTTTTAATAAAACAAAATCTACCGCCAGGTAGCCAGGCCATTATTATTAATTCCCATGGTGAAGTTATCGCTAGCCTGCCAAAACCTAAAGATAAGGCGGCAGATAACACCAATGCAGACCGGCAAATCCCTGTATTGCAAGTTTTGCTCAATAGTCAAAAGAATAGTCAGACAGCTAGCAACTCACCGGTAAACAATGCTAATCGTAGTATCATGTTTGAAGCACAAAATCAGCGCTGGTTCGGCTCAGTTGTTGAGATTAATAGCAACGGCAATGCCTATCAGTTGATTATTGCGACACCCGCCAGCTATCTGACAGCCGATGCAAATTCTATTCGTAATCACTCAACCTTTATTGCATTTATTCTGTTAATGCTCAGCTTGCCGTTAGTTTGGTATTTCTCCAGAAGAATATCCAAACCCCTTATTCGTCTACGCCAGGACGCGGATTCCATCAGCAATCTCCATTTCGAAGAGCGCGAATTAGAACGCTCTGTGATTGAGGAAGTTGACGAACTCCACAAATCAATGTCAAAAATGAAATCAACACTGAAGCAGTTTATTTCGATGGGAAATATGCTGACAGCAGAAAGTAATTTCTTCCGGCAGATGCAAGGGCTATTAAGTGAAACCACAGAAATTGCTGCCATGACCGGAGGGATTATTTTTCTGTCAGATAAAGATGAGGGAACCTTCACACCAACGGCATTTCGCTGGAATGGTGAAAATATCCCGGTAGCAGAAATGTCCTCATTACAAATTAAAGAAGACAATCTCACGACTTTCCTGCCGGTACTCGAAGGGAAAACCATTGTAGGAACGCTCAATAAAGATAATATCTTTAGCCAATTACATGACTTCCTACAACCTTATTTGCCCCTCCGCTTTGTTGCCGTACCGATGAAGACCCATGATAACCAATTGCTCGGATTCCTACTGTTATTTAACCCTTATGAGCTAAATGCTGAGCGTGAACGCTCAAAAATTCAATTAGTTAATGCCCTGGTGGGCAGTTTATCAGTTTCAGTAGAAACACAGCGATTATTGCAAGAACAAAAAAACCTGCTCAACGCATTTATTGAGCTTATTGCCGGAGCTATCGATGCCAAAAGTGCCTATACCGGTGGGCATTGTCAGCGTGTACCTGAAATAACTAAAATGCTCGCCCGTGCCGCAGTCAATATTAAAGAGGGGCCTTTCGCCAACTTTACGTTATCAGAGAATGAGTGGGAAGAGTTACATACAGCCTGCTGGTTACATGACTGTGGCAAGATTACCACGCCGGAATTTGTAGTCGATAAATCAACAAAACTGGAGCTAATTTATGATCGCATCCATGAAATACGCATGCGGTTTGAAGTCTTAAAACGTGAGAAAGAAATCGCCTTCTTACGCCAATATGGTGCGATGAGCGCCAGTGAAGCTGAGCAACAGTTGTTAGCTGAGGAATTACGCCAATTAGATGAAGATTTTTACTTTATTGCCAACTGCAATGTGGGTGGCGAGTATATGTCTGACGAAGCTATCGCGCGTATCCAGCAAATTGCCGCTTACCATTGGACTCGCACATTAGATGATAATGCAGGTATCGCCCAAGAAGAGCGAGTGCGTAAAGCCAGACAACCCGCCGCTCCACTGCCGGTACAGGAGCCGATGCTGGCGGATAAAGATGAACATATTATTTTCCGTGATAATAAAAATAAACGCCCGGAATATTTTGATTTCAAAGTACAAGAACCGAGGTTCCTCTATAACCGTGGCGAAATTTATAACCTCAGTATTCGCCGTGGCACCCTGACAGACGAGGATCGTTATAAAATAAACGAACACATCATGCAGACCATCGTGATGTTAAATAAACTCCCCTTCCCACGAACCATGGCAAATGTCCCAGTGATTGCGGGTGGGCATCATGAACGTATGGACGGTAAAGGGTATCCTTATCAGCTCACCTATAAACAGATGAGTATTCCGGTGAGGATGATGGCCATAGCTGACGTATTTGAGGCTCTGACGGCTGCCGATCGACCTTATAAACCAGGGAAGTTGTTGTCTGAAGCCCTCAATATCATGGTCAACATGGTGAATGAGAATCATCTGGACCGGGAACTGTTTATTTTGTTCCTGCAATCGGGTATCTGGCACGAATATGCCGTTGCTTATCTACAAGCAGATAAAATTGATCCAATTGATATTCCTGTATTATTGCAAAAAATTGGCCACCAGAATATCTCATTGGCAAAGACAGGATAACGACAAGGCGTGTTATTTTCCTGAGTGGTGAGTGTTATTTTTACTCCATTCACCGCTCTCATTTTTACGATAGCTTTGTTTTACCGCACTCCAGGCGACTTTATGGGCAGTCTCTTCATGCGAGTCATGTCCGCGTAGTTCATCACTGTCCTGATATTGATCCCATGCACTGTTAAATGCCGCACGATATATATCTTGCGCATGGGCGGGGAGAACACTCCTCACTGAGTCTGGTAGTAATTCATTAGATTTATAAGGCATAACCCATTCTTTTTTCAGCTAATTACCAATACATAAACATATAACTTACAGCAATAAATAAAATAACAATCCCGATTATATAACCTACCTTTGTCGGAAAAGCTTTCTCACCCGTTTTCGATGAGGGATCACTGTTTGTCTTTCTATTTTCTTCACTCATTATCTAATCCTCATTATACTAATAGGTGATATGTACCTAAATGAAGCATTCTTTTTTAAATAGATGAATAATAAATATAGCAGTGATAGTGGTCAGATAATTCTCAATTGTAAAAAAACATCAGCAACAAACAGAGTGTGCAGCAGCTAGAATTAGCGCTATGATTTTTAACTTTCTACTTATATATTTTATTACTTAGATAACAGGGGGCTGTCGGGCATGTTCTATCATTACGGTGAAACAGAAATTAACCATCTCAAACGGCGTGATAAAAAGATGGCCGCAGCCATCGAACGGCTGGGGATGATAACTCGCCCGCTATCCCCTGATTTATTTGCTGCATTGATCAGAAATATCGTTGACCAACAAATTTCGGTCAAGGCGGCACTAACGGTCAACTCACGGTTGGTCGCATTGCTCGGGGTCGTGACGCCAATAACTGTCGCAACTGCAACGGTAGAGGCTATTCAAGGGTGTGGTATGACGATGAGGAAAGCGGGATACATTAAAGGTGCTGCAGATGCTGCACTTAATGGCACGCTGGATTTATCTGCTATTTCTCTGCTGCCCGATAACGACGTTATTGCACAGCTATCAAACCTCAACGGTGTTGGCATCTGGACCGCAGAAATGTTATTGATCTCCTCACTTGCACGACCCGATGTCGTCAGTTGGGGAGATTTAGCGATCCGGCGCGGCATGATGAATCTATATGGCCATAAAACGCTGCCACGAGAACGCTTTGAGCGTTACCGCCGCCGTTACACACCCTATGGAACAACGGCATCCCTCTATCTATGGGCACTGTCACATGAGACGGTATAAGTAGCCTCACACCCCCATATTCATCACATCTTGATAAGCCGCAACTAACTTATTACGAACTTGAATGCCCAGTTGTAAAGATACTGATGATTTTTGCATATCTACCATCACATCATTCAGGCCAACACCGGGCACACCCAATTCAAAATTCTGTGCCTGAGTGCGGGCATGCTGTTGGTTTTCACTGATTTTGCCGATGGCCGCTTTCAACTCACTGGCGAAACCGGCTTCTGCTGGCAACATCTTTGCCGAACCGGATGCCTGCAATGCAGTGACCTGCAACTGCTGTAAAACCCCTTCAATACCTTGAACAGACATGCTCATCCTCAAACGATGTAATGGGTCAAATAACAACATGGAAAGTGAGTCCGTAAATGCAGTTATTCACCATTCGCCACGTGTCACTATTTTCAGGATGACACCCTAACACATCATTTTTGGACTAAAGCCGCTAATTAGACACAAAAATACCGGCTTATTGAGCCATCGAATTCATCACTTACAGCAAATAATGGCATGCCCATAAAAGGGGAGATCAGCTATTGATGCTTTATCGCTCACAGCACTTGGGAGTCTGTTTTGTTTCGACACATTAGTTACATAAAAAATACTAACTCAAACGTTGTTCAGCTTGGCCAAGGACGTGTATGAATGCCTCGATAACTGGCGGTGAAAATCGTGAAAATGTTTTTACGACAACACTGGCACGCCTACGCGCGAATCCAAAAATCCCACTGCTGATTGCTGCGGCTGCGGCCGTCGCTATTATTGTCGCGCTGATGTTATGGGCTAAAAGCCCGGATTATCGCGTCCTTTATAGCAACCTGAATGATCGTGACGGTGGTGATATCGTTACGCAACTGACACAACTGAATATCCCTTATCGCTTCGCGGATAATGGTGGCGCGTTGTTGGTCCCGGCAGATAAGGTGCATGAAACCCGTCTGCGTCTGGCCCAACAAGGCTTGCCTAAAGGCGGTGCGGTAGGTTTTGAACTGCTGGACCAGGAAAAATTTGGCATCAGCCAGTTCAGTGAACAAGTTAACTATCAACGGGCATTGGAAGGTGAACTGGCGCGCACTATTGGCACCCTCGGGCCAGTGATGAATGTGCGTGTTCACTTGGCAATGCCAAAACCTTCTCTCTTTGTTCGGGAACAAAAGTCTCCCACCGCCTCTGTAACACTCGCATTGCAACCAGGTCGTGCCCTTGATGATGGTCAGATTAACGCCATCGTATATATGGTCTCCAGTAGCGTGGCCGGTTTACCGCCGGGTAACGTGACTGTCGTTGACCAAACCGGCCGTTTGTTGACGCAATCCGACAGTGCGGGCCGTGATTTAAACGCCGCACAACTCAAATTTACTAACGAAGTTGAAAATCGCTTCCAACGTCGCATTGAAACCATACTCGCCCCGATGGTCGGTAGCGGTAATGTGCATGCGCAGGTCACGGCTCAAGTTGATTTTGCCAGCCGTGAACAGACCGATGAAGAGTATAAGCCTAATCAGGCCGCCGACAAAGGCGCGGTCCGCTCACAGCAAGTTAGCACCAGTGAACAACTAGGGGGAACCAATGTCGGTGGTGTTCCGGGGGCATTATCCAATCAGCCATCTGCCACACCGGTCGCACCGATTGAAACCCCAGCAGCGACGCCTGCTGCCGGTGCTGCTGGTGCTGCTGGTGCCACGGCCAACAATGCCAACGCGGCTAATCGTCCGGCCACTGCCGCTAAATCGACAGCGACATCAAGCAACAGCCGCCACGACCAAACCACTAACTTTGAAGTTGACCGCACAATCCGTCATACCCAGCAACAAGCTGGCATGGTGCAGCGCCTCTCGGTTGCCGTTGTTGTTAATTACGGCAGTGATAAGGCGGGCAAGCCAGTTGCGCTGACCAAAGATCAATTGGCACAAGTGGAATCCCTGACACGCGAGGCGATGGGCTTCTCTACTGATCGTGGCGACACATTAAATGTGGTGAATACACCATTTAACGCCACCGATGATGCCAGCGGTAACACACTGCCCTTCTGGCAACAACAATCGTTCTTTGATCAGATGTTAAATGCTGGTCGTTATCTGCTTATCTTGCTGGTGGCATGGATCTTATGGCGCAAATTAGTGCGCCCTATGGTCGCTAAGAAACAAGTTGCTGATAAGGCTGCGGCATCGGTCAATAACATTGTCCAGACTGCGGTAGCGTCTGAAAATGCCAAACAGAGTAAAGAAGAGCTGGCCTTACGTAAGAAAAATCAGCAGCGAGTGAGTGCTGAAGTTCAGGCCCAGCGTATACGCGAACTTGCGGATAAAGACCCACGTGTTGTCGCGCTGGTTATCCGTCAATGGATGAGTAATGACCAATGAGCCTGACCGGAACTGAAAAAAGCGCCATCATGCTGATGACTCTGGGTGAAGACCATGCCGCCGAGGTGTTTAAACACCTCTCCTCGCGCGAAGTGCAGCAACTCAGTACCACCATGGCCAGTATGCGTCAGGTTTCTCACCAGCAACTGATTGATGTATTGGCTGAATTTGAAGACGATGCCGAGCAATATGCCGCACTGAGCGTGAACGCCAGTGATTACCTGCGCAGTGTGCTGATAAAAGCCCTGGGGGAAGAGCGCGCATCCAGCTTGTTGGAAGATATTCTGGAATCGTGCGAAACCACCAGTGGCATGGAAACGCTCAACTTTATGGAGCCGCAGATGGCGGCCGACCTGATCCGCGACGAACATCCGCAGATTATCGCCACCATCCTGGTCCATCTGAAACGCGCTCAGGCCGCCGATATACTGGCGCTGTTCGACGAGCGCCTGCGCAACGATGTGATGTTGCGTATCGCCACCTTTGGTGGTGTCCAGCCCGCCGCATTGGCTGAGTTGACCGAAGTATTGAACAACCTGCTCGATGGCCAGAACCTCAAACGCAGCAAAATGGGCGGTATCCGCACAGCGGCCGAGATTATCAACCTGATGAAAACACAACAGGAAGAGACGGTCATGGATGCAGTGCGCGAATACGACGGCGAATTGGCTCAAAAAATTATCGACGAAATGTTCCTGTTCGAGAATTTGGTCAGTGTCGACGACCGCAGCATTCAGCGTTTACTGCAAGAGATAGACAACGAATCACTGTTGATCGCCCTGAAAGGTGCCGATCAAGCATTGCGCGAGCGTTTCCTCAGCAACATGTCATTGCGTGCAGCAGAAATCTTGCGCGACGATCTGGCAACCCGTGGACCGGTACGTATGTCACTGGTCGAAAACGAACAGAAAGCCATCTTGCTTATCGTCCGTCGTCTGGCGGAAAGCGGCGAGATAGTCATTGGTGGTGGCGAGGATATCTATGTCTGACAGGATAAATGCCCTGCCCTGGCAACCTTGGTCACTCAACGACTTTGCCACTACATCGGATACTACTCCGCCAGTGGCTGCGCCGGATATCAGTATGCTGTTTACTGATGAACCGGATACGGGTAGCGATAGTGAATCAACCGGGGTCAGTGAGCAGCAAGCGCTGGTAAATCTGCAACTCGAAGCCGAGAAGCAGGGCCGCCAACAAGGGT
The DNA here is from genome assembly GCF_052217105.1 of Yersinia sp. 2553 StPb PI. Lineage (NCBI taxonomy): Bacteria > Pseudomonadati > Pseudomonadota > Gammaproteobacteria > Enterobacterales > Yersiniaceae > Yersinia > Yersinia sp. 2553 StPb PI. The sequence goes on from NZ_JAZGPX010000002.1 coordinate 1,840,075, forward strand.
TCGCTAAAGGGTTACAAGAAGGGTTGGATAAAGGTTACCAGACCGGTCTGGAGGAAGGTCATCAACAGGCACTGGCCGATGCTCAAAAGCAATTGGCCCCGATGACTGCCCACTGGCAACTGATGGTGAACGACTTCCAAAGTACCCTTGATGCACTCGACAGCGTGATAGCCTCGCGGTTAATGCAAATGGCCCTGGCCGCCGCGAAACAAATTCTCGGGCAACCTGCAATCTGCGATGGCACGGCATTATTGGCCCAAATCCAACAACTGATTCAGCAGGAACCGATGTTCACCGGTAAGCCACAACTGCGGGTTAATCCCGATGATCTGGCTGTCGTCGAGCAACGCTTAGGCAGCACCTTAAGTCTGCATGGCTGGCGCTTGCTGGGTGATAGTCAAATTCATCCGGGTGGCTGCAAAGTCAGCGCCGAAGAAGGTGATCTGGATGCCAGTTTGGCGACCCGCTGGCATGAGTTGTGCCGCCTCGCCGCGCCGGGAGAATTATGATGACCGCGCGCCTTGGTCGTTGGCTCGCCTCTTTAGATAAATTCGAAGAGCGCATCAGCCAGTCAACCACTATCCGCCGCTACGGACGGTTGACTCGCGCCACCGGTTTAGTCTTGGAAGCCACAGGGTTACAACTGCCATTGGGCGCAACTTGTCTGATTGAGCGCCACGATAACGGCGAAGTGCAGGAAGTTGAAAGTGAAGTGGTCGGTTTTAACGGCCATCGCCTGTTTCTGATGCCGTTGGAAGAAGTCGAAGGCATTGTGCCAGGAGCCAGAGTCTATGCCCGGGTGACCACCGGTGGTGCTTCAGCCAGTAAACAACTGCCGCTCGGCCCGGAACTCCTGGGGCGAGTATTGGATGGCAGTGCCAAACCGCTTGATGGTCTACCTGCACCAGAAACCAGTTATCGCGCCCCACTGATCACCCCGCCAATCAATCCATTGCAACGTACCGCGATTGTGCAGGTACTCGATGTCGGTGTGCGGACGATTAATGCCCTACTGACCGTTGGCCGTGGACAACGTATGGGTCTGTTCGCCGGCTCTGGGGTAGGTAAAAGTGTGCTGCTCGGCATGATGGCGCGTTATACCCAAGCAGATGTCATTGTGGTGGGTCTGATTGGCGAACGTGGCCGTGAAGTAAAAGACTTTATCGAGAATATTTTAGGGCCGGAAGGCCGTGCTCGTTCGGTAGTGATAGCCGCTCCTGCCGACGTATCGCCATTACTGCGTATGCAAGGTGCCGCTTATGCAACTCGCATTGCAGAAGATTTCCGTGACCGTGGTCAGCACGTATTGCTGATTATGGACTCGCTGACTCGCTATGCCATGGCGCAACGTGAAATTGCGTTGGCCATCGGCGAACCACCGGCAACCAAGGGTTATCCACCCTCCGTATTCGCTAAATTACCGGCGCTGGTGGAGCGTGCGGGTAACGGTGTCACCGGCGGTGGCTCGATTACTGCATTTTATACCGTATTAACCGAAGGCGATGACCAGCAAGACCCGATTGCAGACTCGGCACGCGCCATTCTCGACGGCCATGTGGTGTTATCACGCCGTCTGGCTGAATCTGGCCACTATCCGGCCATCGATATTGAAGCATCGATCAGTCGTGCCATGACATCACTGATCGATGAGAACCATTACAGTCAAGTTCGCCAGTTTAAACAACTACTTGCCAGTTATCAGCGTAACCGAGACTTGGTCAGTGTGGGTGCCTATGCCGCCGGTAGTGATCCGCTATTGGATAAGGCCATTGCTCTTTACCCGCAAATGGAAATCTTCTTACAGCAAGGCATGTTCGAACGCAGCAGTTACGACGATGCATGCCAGCATCTGAAGAGTCTGTTTCCGGGTTGATAGCCAGTGACTCAAGCCACCGCCCCTGTCGTATACCCAAAGAAATTGGCGTGGCAGGTAGGCAGCAAGTGAATGACAAATCGGTCGGGAACCGATTTGAACAGCATTTATGCTAGCCCGTAGGATGAGCCTCATTAATCCCAATGAGCTTACACAGTCAAGTAATTTGGGTAAGTGAACGTAGCCAACAACCCTGCGGCTTCAAGTACGGAGGGTATAAGGAATACGATGAAAAGTCAGTCACCTCTCATCACCCTGCGCGATCTGGCCCAGAAAGCCGTCGAACAGGCAAGCACGCAACTGGGTCAGGTTCGCCTGTCCTATCAGAATGCTGAGCAGCAACTCACGATGTTGCTGACTTATCAGGATGAATACCGGGTGCGGTTGAATGACACACTGAGTAACGGGATGGCCTCCTCCAGTTGGCAAAACTATCAGCAATTTATTCAGACGCTGGAGCAAGCTATTGACCAACATCGTAATCAGTTGGCTCAGTGGAATGTCAAAGTTGAACAGGCAGTTAAGCATTGGCAAGAAAAGCAGCAGCGGTTAAATGCATTTGAAACCTTGAATGAGCGGGCTGAAACCACCCTGCGTCTGCAAGAAAGCCGTTTGGATCAAAAATTGATGGATGAGTTCGCACAGCGCGCCTCACAAAGGAGTCTTAATTCATGAATCTGTCCCTATTGCCTGCCACTGCGACTGCCAGTGAAACTGAGGGCGCATCATCCTCTTCATCGATTGCTGCGCTGTTTACAGACGCGGGGCTACCGGCTGATTTTGCCAAATTATTGGGTGACCAACTGGGTAAAGAGCTGACGGTTATGGATGCCTCGACCCTGAAATCATCGCTGGCTGCAACCACTGATATCACTGCCGATGTGGATGGAGGAAAGTCAATCAGTGGTAACAGTAAATTGAATCAGTTATTGGCCGCCTTAGGTGATATCAGTGCCACGTTGCCTGCAGGCCTGACCCACGCAGGGCAGACTGGAGACGCGGCTAATGTGAAGAAAACCACCTTAGATGATGACAGCACGCTGGATAAAACCACCGCGCTGGCCGAATCCAGTGCGTTGCAGTCGTTATTAGCCATGTTACCCCACCAGGTTGCTACCACGCTGGGCAGCGCCAACAATGGGCAGAAAACGCAGTTGACTGACGGCAATGGCCTGACCAGCGACAAAACCAGCGCTAAGCAGGACTTAGCCACTCTGACCAGTCTGACCTCACAAGATAAAGGTTTGGCGGCATTGATCGGCGGCACAATCGGCACTGCGAAAAGTGACAATGCCAGCAACAACGCACTGCCAGCGGCCACCCCCGGTAAGACAAAAACCACCACAGCTCAAGATAAATTGGTGCGCCTAACAGCAGCACAGGATGCAGATAGCAGTCTCAGCGCGAAAGCAGTTCCTGTAGCAGTACAGGCTGACAAAACTATTGCCACAGCCGCCGTGGATAAAATAGCCGTGAGTTCAGCCACGGTAACACCATCACTCACTCCGGTTTCCAGCCCGGTCCTGCCAGCGACGGCCAGTGGTGCGGTTAGCGTGCCAGTCAGTGGCCATTTAAGTGCTCAGTTAGGTAGCCAGGAATGGCAACAATCGCTGGGTCAGCAAGTGGTGATGTTCAGCCGTAACGGCCAACAAAATGCTGAACTGCGGCTACATCCGCAAGAGTTGGGGGCATTGCAAATCAGCCTGAAAATGGAAGATAACCAAGCTCAGTTGCACTTTGCTTCAGCTCACAGCCAGGTTCGGGCAGCTATTGAAGCGGCGATGCCAAGTTTACGCTCGGCATTGGCTGAAAGTGGTATCCAGTTGGGCCAAAGCAGTGTCGGCAGTGAAGGACAGTGGCAACAGGCACAACAACAGAGCCAACAAAATCAGCAGAGTTTCGCATCACACGGCCAACCCGCTTACGGTAGCAGCGCATCGGGTGATGTACCGAACAGCACACCGCTAGTGACACCTGCGGCGTTGCAATCACTGGCTAATGGTAATGGTGGTGTTGATATTTTCGCCTAAAACGGGTGTTAATTTCAGCAAAAGGTGACAAACGGACAAGTTAGGCCGTTTTTCGCCACCTATTCTGCCTATTGGCATTAAAGATACGCGGGATAATCATCAGTAATAATTCGGATAGCATGGGGTTATTTGTCGGTGGTCAGCGGTTTGTGCCATCCAGCAATGAGATACCCCAGGTTATTGTCGTGATTCACCGGTTTGATACCGAAACAGGAATTTGTCTTCTCCATGTCTGATAATACCTTCCCGGCCAAGCGTAAGAGTTCGATCTGGGTGATCCTGCTAGTGCTGATTGCTGTGGCAGCATCTGCAGGTGGCGGTTATAGCTGGTGGATACTCCATAAGAGTAAACCTACCGCTGCGAAAGCCGTTCCTGTTATTCCGGTGTTTATGCCGCTGGAGACCTTTACGGTCAATCTGATCACGCCAGATAACAATCTGGATCGCGTGCTTTATATCGGATTAACGTTAAGGCTGCCCGACGATACGACTCGCGCTAAACTCAATGACTATCTGCCGGAAGTTCGCAGCCGCTTGCTGTTGCTACTTTCTCGGCAGTCCGCCGATAGCCTGTCAAATGAAGAAGGCAAACAGCGTTTAGTCGGTGAAATTAAAAACGTACTTAGCCCGCCAATGGTTAAAGGCCAACCTAATCAGGTAGTCAGCGATGTGCTGTTTACCGCATTTATATTGCGATAATCATTATGGGCGATAGCATTCTTTCACAAGCAGAGATTGACGCACTGTTAAACGGTGACAGCGGTGGCGATGAGCCAGTTGCTGTCGTCGGTAATGAAACAGACGTTAAACCTTACGATCCGACGACCCAGCGACGTGTGGTGCGTGAACGCCTGCAAGCGTTGGAGATCATCAATGAACGTTTTGCTCGTCAGTTCCGTATGGGGCTGTTTAACCTGTTACGTCGCAGCCCGGATATCACCGTCGGCCCGATAAAAATTCAGCCATACCACGACTTTGCCCGTAATCTGCCGGTACCGACCAATCTCAACCTGATTCATCTCAAACCGCTACGCGGCACCGCGCTATTCGTTTTCGCCCCGAGCCTGGTCTTTATTGCGGTTGATAATCTGTTCGGTGGTGATGGTCGCTTCCCCACCAAAGTAGAAGGTCGCGAGTTTACCCACACCGAACAACGTGTGATTAACCGCATGTTACGGCTGGCACTGGATGCCTACCGTGATGCCTGGGCACCTATCTATAAAATTGATGTGGAATATGTCCGTTCTGAAATACAGGTAAAATTCACCAATATCACCACCTCCCCCAACGATATCGTGGTCACCACTCCTTTCCATGTGGAGATCGGTGCGTTGAGCGGTGAGTTCAACATCTGTATTCCCTTCGCCATGATCGAGCCATTGCGTGAGCTGCTAACCAACCCACCGTTGGAAAATTCCCGACAGGAAGATAGCCACTGGCGCGAAACACTGGTGAAGCAAGTGCAGCACTCCGAGCTGGAGCTGGTGGCTAATTTTGTCGATATCCCGCTGAGACTATCGCAGATACTCAAGCTGCAACCAGGGGATGTATTACCCATAGATAAACCGGATCGACTGATTGCGCATGTCGACGGCGTCCCGGTACTGACCAGTCAGTACGGGACATTAAACGGGCAATATGCCCTACGTGTTGAACATTTGATTAACCCTATTTTGAATGCTCTGAATGAGGAACAGCCCAATGAGTGACCCTAAGCTTCCGTCTGATGATGGAAAGGAATCCGTGGACGATCTGTGGGCTGATGCGTTTAATGAGCAGCAGGCAGCGGATAAACCAGCGGCCACCACCGAGGGGGTATTTAAATCACTGGAAGCGCCGGATGCCTTGGGTAACCTACAGGATATCGATTTAATTCTGGATATCCCGGTAAAGCTGACCGTTGAACTGGGTCGCACCAAAATGACCATCAAAGAGTTACTGCGCTTGTCTCAAGGCTCGGTCGTCTCCCTTGATGGACTGGCCGGTGAGCCATTGGATATTTTGATTAACGGTTATCTGATTGCGCAGGGTGAAGTGGTGGTAGTCGCTGATAAATATGGCGTACGTATCACTGACATCATTACTCCGTCAGAACGTATGCGCCGTCTGAGCCGCTAATGACCGCAGCACAGGTTGATACTGCCGCATCCACGGTTACGACACCGGTTACTGGCTTTGCGGCCAGCCACCCAGGTACTGCGGTGCAACAGACGGCACCAGCGATACCTGCCGGCTCGGTGTTAACGCAGGTTGGCAGCGTGTTAGGCGGTATTTTACTGCTGATTTTATGTGGTGCCTGGCTGGTACGCCGTTTAGGTTTTGCCCCGCAGGCACGTAACAACAAATTATTGAATGTGAAGGCCAGTTGTCAGGTTGGTCAGCGCGAACGGGTGGTCATTGTTGAAGTAGACAATACCTGGCTGGTGTTAGGCGTAACTGCACAGCAGGTGACACAACTCCACACTCTGACACGTCCTGCGATTGATGAAGCCACAGCGGCTTCGTCGCCCGACCGTGCGAAACCGGCCGATTTTCGCCAGCTACTGAACAACCATCTATTTAACAAGAAATCGAAACACCCGGAAAAATCGGCATGATGTCTCTTCGCCCCGTGCTTACCGCAGCAAATAGCGTAACAACCGCAGCGGCCAACACTGATTTCACTTATCGGTTGCTGCTGCGCCGTCTTCTGGCTGCACTCATCAATAAAACCACCCTACTGCTATTAGGCTTACTCTGCTCTCCGGCGGTACTGGCTCAACTACCCGGTATCATCAGCCAGCCATTGGCTAATGGTGGGCAGAGCTGGTCTTTACCGGTTCAGACCTTGGTTTTCATCACCACCCTGAGTTTCCTGCCTGCCGCCTTACTGATGATGACCAGTTTTACCCGTATTATTATTGTGCTCGGGTTGCTGCGCAACGCATTGGGTACCCCCTCTGCACCACCCAATCAGGTGATGTTGGGTCTGGCGCTGTTTCTGACATTTTTTATTATGTCGCCGGTATTTGACAAGGTGTATCAGGACGCTTATCTGCCTTTCAGTCAGGACAAGATAAGCATGGAAGTGGCAATGGATAAAGGCTCACAACCTTTACGTGAATTTATGCTGCGCCAAACCCGAGAATCAGATCTGGCACTGTATGCCCGGCTGGCCAATCTGCCGCCATTGGAAGGTCCCGAAGTGGTACCGATGCGCATTCTGCTACCTGCCTATGTCACCAGCGAGCTGAAAACCGCCTTCCAAATCGGTTTTACCGTGTTTATTCCCTTCCTGATTATCGATCTGGTGGTAGCCAGTGTGCTGATGGCATTGGGGATGATGATGGTTCCCCCAGCCAGTATCTCACTGCCCTTCAAGCTGATGCTATTTGTCTTGGTTGATGGTTGGCAGCTACTACTGGGTTCCCTGGCACAGAGTTTTTATAGCTAAGGTAGACTCATCATGACACCTGAATCGGTAATGGCCCTCGGCGTTGAGGCAATGAAGATTGCACTTGCTCTGGCTGCTCCCTTGTTATTAGCCGCCCTGATAAGCGGCCTGATCGTGAGCCTGTTGCAGGCAGCAACGCAAATTAACGAAATGACATTGTCATTCATCCCAAAAATACTGGCCGTGTTCGCCACGATGGTGATCGCAGGCCCATGGATGCTGAACCTGATACTGGACTATATGCGTAATCTGTTCACCAGCCTGCCCACGTTGATTGGCTAACGGTGCTTTCCCTCGATACCACTCAACTTAGCCTCTGGGTCAGCCAGTATTTCTGGCCGTTAATTCGGGTGCTGGCGCTGATCACCACCGCGCCGGTGTTAAGTGAGAAACAGATAAACCGCAAAGTTAAAGTCGGTTTGGCGCTGTTAATTACTTTTCTGATTGCCCCTTCGCTGCCCCCGGTCAATATTCCCTTAGTCTCAACCGGTGCAGTCTGGGTCGCCGCCCAACAAGTGTTGATTGGGGTAGCCATCGGCTTGACCATGCAATTTGCTTTTGCTGCCATCCGGCTGGCCGGTGAAGTGATTGGTTTACAGATGGGATTATCGTTCGCGACCTTCTTTGACCCCTCGGGGGGGCCGAATATGCCGGTTTTAGCCCGGTTACTTAACTTGCTGGCCCTGCTGTTATTCCTCACTTTTGATGGTCATTTATGGCTGATTTCATTGTTGGCCGACAGTTTTCATACCTTACCCATTCAGTTCGAACCGCTCAATGGTAATGGCTTTCTGGCCTTGACGCAGGCCGGCTCATTAATCTTTATGAATGGGCTGATGTTGGCATTGCCGCTGATCACGCTGTTGTTAACTCTGAATATGGCATTAGGCATGCTAAACCGAATGACCCCACAGCTTTCGGTGTTCGTTATCGGTTTTCCACTGACCTTGACCGTCGGGATCATCTCAATCGGATTGATAATGCCATTGCTGCCCCCCTTTGCTGAGCATCTGTTCGGGGAAGTTTTTGACCGATTAGCAGGCGTATTGAGCGGATTGGCAAACTGAGTCGCTGCAAAAAAATGGTATGTCACCCCAAACCTTAGTGGGAAAAGATGACACACCAAAAAGTGCACCCGGTTTAAGTACACTTAAGAGGGAACCTGTGGGGTAGACCCACAGGCAGAAGACGGATTACTTATTAAGCTGGAACAGGGACAAACCCTGCATATTGGTAAATGTGGTATATGAAGCCTGTAGCGCAGCCTGCTGCATCACATATGACGAGATAGCCGCGGTCCAATCCACATCCTGCAAATCACTCAAACGCTGTTTATTAATCAAATTACGGTCACTGCCCAAACTATCCAGGTTGTCTAGCTCTTGCAGTTGGGTACCGATTTCGGCTTGAACCGACAACACATTATTCAATGAGTTGGACATCCCACGGATACCTTTATCCATATCGGCATTAGCTTGATCTTTAACCGCATCAGTCGCCCCTTGTAACGGGACTTTCAGTGAGTTCAGCACGGTATCGATGGTATTGAAAATATTGCTTTCTGACGCAACCGGATTACCACCGGCATCATCAGGTTCAGGTTTCGCATTACTGGTCAATGCCATAAAGACACTGGAACCGGTATGTCCAACTGTAATCGAACGGTTAGCATCGACTTTCTGCTCAATAGCGACATCGCCGCCCTGATAAGTCACATCACCGGTAGCACTAACCGCAAACGGCGCTTTGTCACTTTTGAAGCCAGCAAAGATGTAACGACCGTTGCCATCAGTGGTGTTAGCCTGATTGACCAGTTGGTCTTTCAAACCCTGTAACTGAGTGGCGTAAGAGGCACGGTCATCATCACTCAACATATCGCTCTTCGCGCTAATGACTAAGGTCTGAATTGATTGAATGGTACTGGTCGCCTGCGCCAAAACCGTGGTTTCCAGCGAAGAACTTTGGCGAGCGAAACTGCGCGCTAAAGTATATTGGCTATTTTCCGATTGGGCTTGCGACACCATCACCGCTTGAGATGCGGCCATCGGGTCATCGGAAGGGTTAACCACCCGCTTGCCGGTGGAGAGTTGTTGGCCCGACTGCATCCACAGTGATTGGGCGTTAGTCACGCCCTGCATATTTTGCTGATACAGCATGCTGGTACTTAAGCGCATGATGCCAGTTCCTTTTAGTAATCGTTCAGCCCGCCAACCCCGTTTCAACAATCAATCTGTCTTAACAGGGATACTGACTAACCGCTAAATAAGATAAGTAGCGACAGGGACTCTCTGCCGCTGACAAAAAATTAACCGCGCAGACTCAGCAACGCATTAAACAGCGTCGAAGCCGTCTGAATGACCTGGGCATTCGCCAGATAATATTGCTGGAAACGCTGTAAATCGCCGTACTCTTCATCCAGGTTCACGCCGGAAATAGACTGCTGCTCGGCGGTCAACTGTTTGACGATATTGGCTTGCGCCGTGCTGTTGGTTTTCGCGGTGCTGGTTTGGTTACCGACGTTACTGACCAAACCGGCATAAGCACCAGACAGCGTGGCTTTGCCATCAACCAGTTTTTTGGTTTGCAGGTCTAACAATGCCTGGGCGTTAACGTTGTCACTCGCGCCACCATCAGCGGTACCGGCAGCAGCAATCTTACTTGAGTCGGTGATATCGACCTGTAAATTAGCAGCCACGTTAGAGACGGTTTTGACGATGAATTTATCTCTGGCTTGCGCGCCGGCAGTGCCGTTATCAACACTGACGGCGACACCATCAAAGCTCAGCCCAGTGGTGTTACCACTGCCGTCTTTTACCGGGTTAGCCGGCACTTTGGTGTTATCAGACAGCCGTGTCACCTGCCAGTCAGTTCCATCAAACTCCACACTATAATCACTGGCTTTGACTTTTGAAGTATCGGTGTAGGACACCGTCAAGCTGGCATCACCCTGATTTCTTGCATTTTTCAACACATTTGGTTGTGCAAAGCTGAAGAAATCAACGCCCGGATCACCGCTGGTATCAAATCCGGCTTTATGCTGAGTATTGAAGCTGTCTGCCATGACCAGGGCCAATTGCCCCAGTTGGTTACGTGCACTGTCGAGTGCCTCACTGCGGAATTTCAGCGTACCCCCCAGGCTACCGGTGGTCAGGCGGCTTTCGTCCACTTCAAGCACATCGCCACTACCATATTTGTAGCCAATGGTTAATCGGGTAGCATCACTGCTGGAAGGTATGGCTTCGACTTTATAAGAATCCGGTCCTTGCACCAATGGCAGACCGCTGGCAAAAGAAACGTTGTAAGCATCGCCGTCTTGCTGGGTCACGGTCACGCCAACAATCTGGTTCAATTCGGTGACCAATTGGTCGCGCTGATCGAGTAACGCATTTGGCTCGCTGCCACTGCTGCCGCGCAAACGGGTAATTTGATCGTTTAACTTGGCAATTTGGTCAGCATAGTTATTGATTTGCGTAACGCTTTCGGTGATCTTCTGGTTTACGCCGGTATCCATATCACGCAGATATTTATCCGCATTCTGGAACTGGTTAACCAACCCTTCAGCCTTGCCCAATACCGTTTTACGGGCCGCATCATCACCGGCATTACTCACCAAATTTTGCAGGTTACTGAAAAAGTCCTGCATGGTGCTGGAGAGGTTATTGGACGAATTAGAGAGCAAATTATCAATTTGCGAAATTTGCTGATAGTAGGTAGTTAAGCCACTGCTTTGCGTTTGTGAAGAACGTAATTGGTTGGTAATAAACGAGTTATATTCGCGGTTAACACCGGTTACTGCAACGCCATTACCAATAAAGCCGGCGGGACTTAAGGTTCCACCATTTTGGGCAAAAATAGTATTCTGACGGTTATAGCCCGCCACCTGAAAATTAGTGATGTTATTACTGACGGTGCTCAGGGCATATTGCGCTGCGCTCAGACCACTCATCGCAGTATTCATTAAACTATTGGACATGAAGAAATCCTTTTACCACAGACGACGAGCATCGCAGCGCCTGCATTAATTAATATTGGGATACTGCCTGAGGAGACCTAAGCCTCCGCACAGCCTGTGATTATTATCGGCTCGACTTTGGAAAACTTGAGTCAAAATATGGGTGTAAATCTCGATCCTCACCAATCCAATAGGCGTTATTGTCGCAGACAGTTTGGGTGCAGCCAGCGCACACCATGACTTTGTAAATTATGGCTACGTAACGGTACCGAGCACTGTCCAATCCCAAAATGGAAAATAAAATAGCCTATTTAGAACAACTGACTTAGGTCGCTGCTGTATGCCTTTACTGCTTGTTCGCCGCTATTTTTCATTTGCTGGATCACGCTGACTAATTTTTGCGCATATTGCGGGTCGGTGGCATAACCGGCTTGTTGCAGCGCATGTGCCCCCTGCTCAGGGCTTTGTGCTGCGGCAACATTGGCGTAGCGCGGGTTTTGTGTCAGTAATTTGACATAATCACTGACGGCCTCGACATATGAGCCATATACCCGAAAGCGAGCTTTGGTTTTCTTCGCCACACCTTGCTCATATTCGGTAGTCGTAATTTCACTGACTGGACCATCCCAGTTGCTACCCGCTTTGATGCCAAATACGTTGTAACTGGTTTTGCCGTCGGCCGTCGGAATTTCGCGCTGACCCCAGCCCGACTCCAGTGCCGCCTGAGCCACAATCAGCTGATGAGGAATGCCACTTTGCTGACTGGCAATTTGCGCCGGAATAGACATCCGCGCCACGAAATTACCGGTGCCCTGTGGCAATGACGCTGAGTTGTTGGCTGGCGGTGTTGGCATGGCGCGACGTACCATTTGTGCCAATGCCTGTGCTGGCAATGTTTGCAGCACTTCATTATCCAGCAGCATCGGCACCGTTCCTGCCGTTTCACTTGGCGAGGTAGAGCCTGAAAGCTGCTCCACCATCATATCGGCCAGACCCAACCCCTTGACCGACATTTGCTGCGCGACTTGTTGGTCATACATCGAGGTATAAAGCCGGGTCTGATCACTGTTCATCACGCCATCTTGCGGCAAGGCAGAACGCATACTTTTCAGCATCATCTGCACAAACATCCCCTCTACCTGCTGGGCAACCTGCCTCAAGTTACCCTGTGGATCTCTTGCCGCATCACGTTTTAAGGTATTCAGTGATTGGGCGTCATACGCCGCCCCAGACATCGCCATCAAATCACTCATCAGATAATTTCCAATTTAGCCCGCAAGCAGCCAGCACTTTGCATTGCCTGCAAGATAGACATCAAATCGATCGGGGTTGCCCCCAGCGAGTTCAGGGCGCGGACCACATTATTCAGATTCGGGCTGGCATTGACGCGTTGCAATACCCCACCTTGTTGCTGAACGGAAATCTGAGTATTCGGGGTAACTACGGTCTGCCCACCACCAAATGGGGTATCAGGCTGGCTGACGGTATTTTGCTTATCAATCACCACCGATAGATTCCCTTGCGCCACAGCACAAGAATCCAGCATTACATTGCGGTTCATCACCACCGAGCCGGTACGAGAGTTGATAATCACCTTGGCATCACCCGCATCGACATTCACTGGGATATTTTGAATATCTGCCAGGAAACGCACTTGCGAGCTGCTGCCGCGCGGGACCAAAACCTGAATGGTGCGAGCATCAATCGCTGTGGCAGAACCAAAACCGCGCTGGCGGTTAATGGCATCACTCACCTGTTGTGCCATGGTGAAATCCTCGGTATTCAATTGAAGATTAATCACACCATCGGTACCAAAGGTCGTCGGCAGCTCACGTTCGATAGTGGCACCATTGCTGATTCGCCCACCGGTCAGTTGGTTGACCTGTACACTACTGCCACCCGATGCCGCACCCGCACCGCCGACCAGCACGTTACCTTGTGCCAGGGCATAAACCTGATTATCCACCCCTTTCAATGGGGTCATCAGCAGGGTGCCGCCGCGAATACTTTTGGCATTACCCATTGAAGAAACCACAATATCAATGGTTTGCCCGGCACGGGAGAATGCCGGTAACTTGGCCGTGACCATCACTGCTGCTACGTTTTTGAGCTGCATATTGGTACCTGGCGGTACGGTAATCCCCAACTGCGACAGCATGTTACTCAGGCTTTGCGTGGTAAACGGCGTTTGCATGGTCTGGTCACCGGAACCATCCAGGCCGACCACAAGGCCATAACCGATTAACGCGTTATCACGTACTCCCTGAACGGTCACCAAATCACGGATACGCTCTGCGGTGGCAGGTAATGACACCAGTGTGAGCAGCGCAATAAGCTGTATAACAAATAGAGTGACAAGTGACTGTTTACGCATCGACGGCCTCTTAGTACGGTGAGATATTAAGGAAGAACCGCTGCAACCAGCCCATGGTCTGCGCTTCATTGATATAACCATTACCCACATACTCGATGCGCGCATCTGCAACCTGCGTTGAGGTCACGGTGTTGCTGCCGCTGATGGTGCGTGGGTTTACTACCCCAGAGAAGCGGATAAATTCAGTCCCCTGGTTGATTGCAATCTGTTTCTCACCGACCACATGCAAGTTGCCGTTAGCGAGCACGCGATCGACGGTAACGGTGATCGTGCCGCTGAAGGTGTTGTTGGCATTCGCCCCGCCCTTACCGCCAAAGGTATTGTCACCTGAGATATCCATATCAGCCCGCGCATTGCCCAATAATCCTTCCAGATAACGCGGCGCGGTGGCGACACCAAATTTGCTTGAACCATTACGGCTAGCGTTGGCAGAGGAGCTTTTGCTGGCACTGACATTTTCCTGCAAGGTAATGGTCAGCGTGTCACCGACATTACGTGGGCGACGGTCTTCGAACAAAGGTTGATAACCATAGTTCATTGGCTGAGCAGCCTGGAAAATAGAGCCATTCGGCAACGGCGCACTGGCCGGTGCCGGTTGTGCCGAGGTGGTACCATCCACCAGTGGTTTATGCGGAATATACGCGCAGCCATTGAGCAGCATCGCCGTCAACGGCATACAGACCCATTTCAATCCACCTGATTTGCGCAGCGGCTTTCTGTCCATCTCTGATTATCAGTCCTGTAACCGGTAAGAGGCCACGCGGTCGGCCTCATCTACTCATTATTCTGTTGCAGTCAGGGGGCTAAATTACCCCCTGAAAGCGGATTTACAATTGGGTCAGTTTTTGCAACATCTGGTCTGAAGTTGAAACCGCTTTACTGTTGATTTCATAGGCTCGTTGCGTCTGGATCATATTGACCAACTCTTCCGCCACATTGACGTTAGAGGTTTCAACATAGCCCTGATACAGCAAGCCCCCGCCGTTCAGACCTGGCGTGGTTTCGTTTGGTGCACCGGAACTGGCGGTCTCCTGATACAGGTTTTCGCCAATACTTTCCAAGCCACTGTTATTGATAAATGTGGTCAATGTCAGTTGCCCGACTTGCTGCGTGGCAGTTTGCCCCTGCAAGGTGACACTGACTATCCCGTCGCGCCCCACCGTCATGCTCAGGGCATTGGCCGGAATGATAATCGCCGGTTGTACCTGAAAACCGCCGGATGTTACTAACTGGCCGTTTTGGTCCACCTGAAAAGACCCATCGCGAGTATAAGCGTTGGTACCATCAGGCATTTGCACCTGAAAGAACCCTTCACCTTTAATGGCGATATCTTTGGTATTGTCGGTCTTGGACAGGTTGCCTTGACTGTGTAAACGCTCTGTCGCTACCGGGCGAACACCAGTACCAATCTGTAAACCCGATGGCAAGGTTGTCTGCTCGGAGGATTGCGCACCCGGCTGGCGCATCGTCTGGTAGAGCAAATCTTCAAATACCGCCCGCTGGCGCTTAAAGCCATTGGTGCTGACGTTCGCCAGGTTGTTGGCGATGACATCCATATTGGTCTGCTGTGCATCCAAACCGGTTTTGGCAATCCATAATGATCGGATCATCAGTTTATTCCTCTGCGCCTGCGCGCTTAGCCCATTGCTAACAGCTGATTAGCGCGCTGTTCATTTTCATCCACACTGTGAATGACTTTCATCTGCATTTCGAAACTGCGGGCATTGGCAATCATGTCTGTCATGGCTTCAACCGCTTTCACGTTGCTGCCCTCCAGTACACCCGGCATAATTTTAATCAGCGGGTCATTGGCCAACTGAGCACCACGCGCCTGTTGCGTCGCGGGAGTCAAATGGAACAAACCGTCATCACCGTGCATCACTTCACCCGCATTGGCCCTAACCCGTTTGATTTGGCCGAGCTGAGCAATCGTATTCGGTGAGTCACCGGCGTTCAGCGCCGAAATGGTGCCATCAGCCGCAATAGTCACTGCGGCCTGCGGTGGCACTTCAATCGGGCCGTTATCGCCCATCAGCGGGTAGCCCTGCACGGTCATTTGACCGTTAGCCGCAACCTGAATATTCCCATTGCGAGTATAAGCCTCGGTACCATCAGGCAGTTGTACCGCCAGATAACCATCTTGCTGTAAGGCAACATCCAATGGGCGGCCGCTATAATTCATCGTCCCCTGACTGATATCCACACCGGGGGTCGATGCCGTCACCATGGTACGGGTTGCCATGCTCGGCCCGTCGATAGGTACGGCACGCATCGCTGACAACTGCGCGCGGAAACCCGGCGTCGAGGCGTTAGCCAGATTGTTAGCCGTAACCGCTTGCTGCTCCAGCGACTGCCTGGCAGCCCCCATCGCGGTATATATTGCGTGATCCATGAGCTTATCCCGTCAGTTCGATTAACGCAGGTTAACCAGAGTTTGTAAGATCTGATCCTGAGTTTTGATGGTCTGCGCATTGGACTGATAGTTACGTTGCGCCACAATCATATTCACCAGTTCTTTACTCAAATCCACGTTAGAAGACTCCAACGCGCCACTGGTCAAGGTGCCGAAACCACCACCACCGGCGGTACCGAGGATCGGGTTACCGGAAGATTTGGTTTCTTTCCAAACGTTATCGCCTTCAGGAGACAAACCTTCAGGGTTAGAGAAGTTAACCAGCACAATTTGGCCAAGCAGTTGGGTCTGCTGGTTTGAATAAGTGCCGACAACCGAGCCATCGTTGTTGATCTGGAAGCCGGTGAACTCACCTGCGGCATAGCCGGTTTGGTTTTGAGTCACAATACCGTCAGTACCGGTATTTTGCTGTTTGCTACCCCCAACATTCAGCGCGAAGGTTTGCGCCGGGGCACCATTCACCACCGCCATAGGGACAGTCAGATTGAAGTCAGTGGTACTGGCAGCACCCGCGCCATTTTTCACGCTTTTCAGTGCGCCATTGGTATCAAATACCATCGTTCCGCGCAGAGAGGCAGCGGCAGGGTCAGCAGGGGCAAAAGGTTTAGTCGCATCGGCCAATGTCCCGCTGCTGTCCTTGGTATAGACATTCCAGCTATTACCATTGACGGCATCTTCAGCGGTTTTCACATAATACACATTGATAACGTGGCGGTTACCCAGGCTATCGTAGGTGGTCATGTTATTCACAAAGCTGTAAGTATCTGGCTTTTGCGGATCAAAGGTTGCGCTAATAACATCATGGGTTGAGGTCAGGTTAGCGACCATATTGCCCGAGGTGGTGGCTTTCGCGGCAATCATATCCTGAGGAATCGACAGGGGTACCGGGTTTGCCCCTTGCTGTATGGTAGGAGGAGTTCCTGTTGCCGGATAACCGGTCAGACTCAGCCCTTGCATGTTAACGATGTTACGGTTTTCATCAAGTTTGAACTGGCCGTTACGGGCAAAGTACACACCGCCGCTGCTATCTTGCATGCGGAAGAAACCACTCTGGCTGATGGCTAAATCCAAACGACGGTTGGTGGTGGTTGGCGTACCGTCGTTAAAGTCTTGAGTAATCCCGGCGACTTTAACCCCCATACCGGTCTGTGAACCTGCGAACATATCGGCAAAAGAAACTGAGCCGGCTTTAAAACCTGATGTCGCCGAGTTGGCGATATTGTTACCGATCACATCCAGATTGCTGGATGCTGCGTTCAAACCGCTGACTGCTTGAGAAAAGCCCATTTTCTTCTCCGTTAGATTCGGGGTCCGTTAAAGACCTTGAGCATTGATGACATATCAAACGCTATTTAAAAATTAAGGTAAGTTTTTTCAATTAGTTAACTCACCGTGGTGTTTGTTTGGTTACTGCTTAAGACTGATCTCTGACCTACAAAATCTGACGGACTTTATCCATGGTGATAGTCCCCGCCAGGCCCAGATCCAGCTTGGAACCGTCACTGCCACGGGTCACACCATTAACAACCGCATAGCTCAGCGGAGTAGCAACCAGTGATTCGCTACCACTGCTGGCGGCGATCGTTACGGTGTAAGCACCATCTGGCGCATTACCGCCCGCTTCCAGTGAACCATCCCAGGTAAAGGAGTGGACACCTGCTGACAGACCACCGATTTCAATGGTGCGTACTGCCAGACCATTGCTGTCGCTGATGGTTGCCGTCACTTTGTCTGCTGAACGTTCTAACTCAACACCAAATGGCGTAGTAGTGACGGTGCCATCTTTACTGCCTGCCAACACCGTGGTGCCAGGGATCATCACGCCGTGGCCAATCAGGCTACTGGCTTGCAGCGACTGGCTGCTATCAATCTGCCCGGAGATGGAACCCAGCGTAGTATTCAACTTTTCAATGCCGCTTACGGTGTTGATTTGCGCCAATTGCGTTGTCAACTCGTTGTTTTGCATTGGGTTAGTCGGGTCCTGATTCTTTAACTGGGCAACCAGCAACGTCAGGAAACTGTTCTGCAAATCCTGACTGGTGCTACCGCTACCGGTGGTGGAATTGGTCCCGCTAGTGCTGGTAATACCGTAATCGCTATCGGTCAGGGAATTGGTAATGGCCATGTATACAAGCTCCTGTTATTGACCCAGTGTTAGCGTCTTGAGCATCAGAGATTTAGTGGTATTAAGCACTTCAACGTTGGCTTGATAGCTACGCGAGGCCGAAATGGTGTTAATCATTTCCCCTGTTACATCAACGTTGGGCATGCGGACATAGCCCTTGGCATCAGCCAGCGGATTACCCGGCTGATACACCAAACGATCCGGTGCGGGATCGTCAACGATTTGTGATACACGTACCCCGCCGGTTTCCTGCCCTGGTTGAGCCGCTACCTGAAACACCACTTGCTTGGCACGATAAGGCTGACCATCCGGGCCGGTAACGCTATCGGCGTTGGCCATGTTACTGGCGCTGACGTTCAACCGTTGCGATTGGGCTGATAATGCCGAACCGGCAATATCAAAAATATTCAGTAAAGACATACGTCTTATCCTTGTTGTAACACTGACATCATCCCTTTGATCTGGCCGCCAAGAACGGTCAAATCGGTCTGATATTTCAGGCTGTTATCGGCAAAATTAGTACGTTCACGATCCATATCAACCGTGTTACCGTCCATCGCCGGCTGGTCTGGAACCCGGAATAAAAGGTCAAGGTCAGGTGGCGCAACGGTGCTTGCCGGGATATGACGGGCTGACGTTAAACTGAGCGACACCCCTGTACCTGTGGCACGGCCTTGCTCCATCACTTTTTTCAGTTGGCTGGAGAAATCAATATCACGTGCCTGAAAGCCGGGTGTATCCGCATTTGCAATATTGGACGACAGGATCTCCTGTCGTTGCGCACGCAAGTTAAGCGCCTCTTGTTGAAAACGCAGAGCACCGTCCAGTTTGTCGAGCATAGTCCCCCCGCAAGGTTAGAATTTGGAGTCGACAGCATAAACGCCGTATAGGAAAGCCTATCGCCAGAATAAGAGCAAAATGCGTCGCTATTTGTCCCCTTAACCTCATCGCGCTACAGGTACACTAGTGTGCAAAAGAGGTGTGCCTTGGTATTACCTGGTTACACCGGCAGAAAGGAGATTGATGACAATGAATAAAAATGGCGTCATAAAGTTGGCTTGGGGGGTGCTGTTGCTGAGTCAGACCGTCACTCATTCAGCGATGGCGGCAGATTTATCAACGCAGGTAAATCAATTCTTCCAACAGCAATACCCGGATAAAGAGAGTCAGGTTAAGGTGGTTATCAAAACGCCACAGAACCAATGGCCACAATGCGAAGTGCCAGAAATTACGCTGCCTGCCAATGCGCGCCCGTGGGGCAATATCAGTTTGTCCGTACGCTGTGAGGGGGTTCGCCGTTTTATTCAGACACAAGTGCAGGTTAGTGGACAATATGCTGTGGCTGGCCGCCAACTGGCAGCTGGTGAGAAAATTGCCGTGTCTGATATTCAGATGAAACAAGGCCGGTTGGATACCCTCCCCCCCGGCGCCTTGCTGGATTCACATTTTGCTCAAGGTGCCGTCAGCTTGCGGCAAATCAGTGCCGGCCAGCCGCTGACGCGCAATATGCTGCGTCGATTGTGGGTCATTAAAGCAGGGCAAGAGGTGCAAGTTTTGGCACAGGGAGAAGGATTTAATGTTAACAGCAATGGTAAAGCGATGAACAACGCCGCCATACAGGATAACGTTCGGGTGCGCATGGCATCTGGCCAAATCGTCAGTGGCACCGTGGCCGAAGATGGCACAATTCGGATTATGTTATAGTGATTAAAGTTTTTTTAACCTTTGCCGATAACTCTGGTATGCAGTTATTTGCGGGTAGCACAGTGACAATCCCGCCTTTCTTTTTGTTAAAAGATAAAAGTCTCGCGGGTCGATAAACGTCAATCCCGCTATAGAGGGAGCAACACAACATGAGTATTGATCGCACTCAACCGTTATTACCGGTATCGCAAGTGCAGCCACGGGAAACCAGTGACATTGCGCAGCAGATGCGTAAGCCTTCTGCCCAAACAAAAGCACAGGTGAGTGGTACTGAGGTTAAATTAAGTGATGCGCAGGCAAAACTGATGCAACCGGGCAGCCAGGACATCAACGTAGAACGTGTAGAAACCTTAAAACAGGCTATCCGTTCAGGTCAACTAACGATGGACACCGGTAAAATTGCCGATGCTCTGTTAAAGAATGTCGCGGATGATCTGAGAAATAGCTAAACATAACAAAAGTCATTAACCCTAGAACAATCGTTAACCGCAAAACAGTCGTTAACCGTAAAAGGATACGTGGTGGTGGAAAGACTACAGACCAATTTGGACCAGCAACTGGAACTTCTCGAGTCACTGACGACTGTGGTAGCACAAGAGCAGCAATTACTCTGCTCCGGTCGGATTCAAGGTGTCGTGCTGCAAGGTGTGACGGAACAAAAAAGTTCAATACTGGCCACCTTGGCTTATCTGGATCAAACCCGGCTCACCACCGAAATTGCGGCCAATATACAGGCGCCTTATAGCGAGATTCAAGAGTTGGCAATACGTTGGCAACGTATCTTGCAGTTGGCTGAGAACCTTCAGTACAGTAATTTGCACAATGGATTATTGCTACAACAGCATATTGAGCATAATACTCAGGCGCTGGCAGTATTGAATACCCGCCACGGCCAGTCACTATACGGGCCAGATGGTCATTCTAAAGGTGCCAGTCTACTGGGCCGCAAGATCGGTATTTAAAACCTCATCCCTACGGATATAAACCGCCGCTCAGTCGAGGCTTATATCCGTACCGTTCCTCCGCGTTAATTGACTCGTGCCCTCAATGCTTTCTACCTACTTAAAAAATGAGTTTTCCTGTTTTTCTCCGATGTTTTAGTCTGCTGAAACTGAGCAAATGTGCTTAGTTTCAAGGAGGAGATATGAAAAAAAGGTATGTAAGTCTGCTACTGGGGTGTTTTTTTTGCGGGGCGGCAGCACTGTCAATGAGTCAAGCAGTGCAGGCCGTTGAGACCAACAATCAGCTCGAACATCCGGTCTATTTCTGTATGACTTGCTATTACCCCTTCGTCTGGTTTTAGCGATAATTGACCAGCACCTGATTGCTGATCACTTGCAACGGCGGGTTAACTCGGCCTTTACCGGCAATAAAGTAAACAAACCTCAGTTGAGTTGCTGCCGCCTCTCCCGCCAGTCCCCGGCTCTGTCCGCTGCCACCCTCAAGTGGCATACAACGGGTCGGGGTGCATAATTTAACCTGTAACCCCTCTGGCGCTGTCGACATTAATTGGTAGCGCCAGCCAACCGACACGATGCGCGCATTTTCCTGCGCCAGCGCTACCGGTGGTTGCAGTACCGCCGACGAGGTAGCTACCCCGCGCAAACCCTGCGTAACCCCAATATCGTCCGCCACCCAAGTGCCTGAAGCGACAGCATTCAACGGCAATACACATACCGGAAGTAGTGTAGCCAACATTAGGGAGAGACGAGTTAGCATCAAGCAGCTCCTATCGTTGATGTCATACGGATCTGGCGATTATCGCCAATTTCCAGATTAGACAGCACCACCATCTGCGGCAAACTGCGGCGCAAGAAACGGGCTAAAAGTGCCCGCAGTGCATGGTTAACCAGCAACACCGGCGGTGCACCCAGCATCTCCTGACGTTGCAGCGCTTGTTTAGATTGATCCAACAAACGGTCAGCCAGACCTGGCTCCAGACCACCCCCACCTTGCAGCGCCTGTAGTAACAAACGCTCTAATGCCGCATCCAGCCCGATGACCTGAATCTCGCCGGTTCCTGGGAACCATTGTTGCGCAATGGAGCGCCCTAACGCCACTCGAACTACCGCTGTTAATTCGTAAGGGTCGGTCTGGTTTGGCGCATGTTCAGCCAGTGTCTCGATAATGGTGCGCATATCGCGAATGGATACCCGCTCCATTAGTAGATTTTGCAGTACTTTATGCAGCGTGGTTAAGGTGACGACGCCGGGAATGAAGTCTTCCGTCAGCTTCGGCATCTCTTGCGCAACTCTGTCCAGCAATTGCTGGGTTTCCTGGCGGCCAAACAGTTCGCTAGCAAATTGGCTAATCAGATGGTTTAGATGGGTCGCCACGACGGTGCTGGCCTCAACCACGGTAAAACCTTGAATCTGCGCCTGCTCACGTAATGCACTTTCAATCCAAACCGCCGCCAATCCGAAGGCGGGATCATGGGTGGCCTCACCGGGTAACGAGCCAACCGCATTGCCGGGGTTAATGGCTAACCAACGGCCGGGATGAGCTTCGCCACTGCCAATCTCGACCCCTTTCATTAATATCCGATAGTTTGCTGGCGGCAGTTCCAGATTATCTCTGATATGCACCACCGGTGGCAGGTATCCCATCTCTTGAGCAAACTTTTTACGAATACTGCGAATCCGCCCCAACAGCTCACCATTTTGCTGGAAATCCACCATCGGAATCAGGCGATACCCCACCTCCATACCCAGCGGATCTTCCAGTTGAACATCTGACCAGGTCGCTTCAGTGGCTTGTTGCTGGTCTTGCACCACCGGTGATTCTGCCACCATCGGTTGCTTCATTTGCTTACCACGTAAGCGCCAGGCTAATGCCAACAGTGCGCTGGTGAATAGCAGGAAGACAAAGTTAGGCATGCCAGGCACCATCCCCAGTAACCCGAGGACACTGGCACTCAGCACCATCACGCGTGGGTTATTAAATAGCTGGGTGACCATTTGCTGGCCAACATCCTGGTCGGTACTGACGCGGGTCACGATAACGCCCGCCGCCGTCGAGATAACCAATGCCGGGATTTGTGCTACCAAGCCGTCACCAATCGTCAGCAAGGTATAGGTTTCTGCTGCATGGCCCACCGCCATGTCGTGCTGAAGCACCCCGACCAGTAAGCCGCCGACCACGTTAATCACCATGATCAGTAACCCGGCAACCGCATCACCACGAACAAATTTACTGGCCCCATCCATTGAACCGTAGAAGTCAGCTTCTTGCGTAACATCGGAACGGCGTTTTTTGGCTTCGTCTTCACCAATCAAGCCGGCATTTAAGTCGGCATCGATCGCCATCTGCTTACCGGGCATACCATCCAGAACAAAGCGCGCCCCCACTTCGGCAATACGCCCCGCCCCTTTGGTGATAACCATAAAGTTGATTATGACCAAAATAATAAAGACCACGATGCCGATGGCAAAGTTGCCACCAACCAGAAAGTGACCAAACGCTTCCACCACACGGCCCGCAGCCGCCGCACCGGTATGCCCATCCATCAGAATGATACGGGTGGAGGCGACGTTTAGCGATAAACGCAACAGCGTTGAGAACAACAGAATGGTTGGGAAGGCGGCAAAATCCAGTGTGCGTTGGGTAAACATGGCAACCAACAGCACCATAATGGACAGCGCGATATTAAAGGTAAACAGCAAATCAAGGATGAAGGGCGGCAGCGGCAGCACCATCATCGACAAGATCATCAGGATAAGAATTGGCCCGGCAAGGATTTGCCACTGCGTATCTTTAAAATTGCCCGGTAAACGTAGCAGGGCGGCCAAATTAGCCATTAGTCAGTCTCACTCTCTGTTGCAAAATCCAGTGCTTCCGGCACTGGCAGATGTTCAGGTTTTTTCGGGATTAGCCCGCCTTCCCGTTTCCAACGCTTCAACTGGTATACCCAGGCAAGAACTTCTGCCACCGCGGCATAAAGGGTGGCTGGAATATGTTGGCCTACCTCGCTGTGCCGAAACAGTGCCCTGGCCAGCGGCGGCGCTTCTAATAACGGAATACGATGCTCTGCACCTAACTCGCGGATACGCAGTGCCACTGCGCCAGCACCTTTCGCCAGCACCTTGGGTGCACTCATTTTTGCTTCGTTGTATTGCAAGGCAACAGCATAGTGGGTTGGGTTGGTCACTATTACATCAGCTTTAGGGACATCAGCCATCATTCGGCGACGAGCCATAGCCCGTTGCTGCTGACGAATGCGCCCTTTCACATGTGGATCACCTTCTTGATCTTTGAATTCATCACGTATCTCTTGTTTGGTCATACGTAATTTTTTAATGTGGCTGGTTATTTGGAAAAACACGTCGAATCCGACCATCGGGGTCAGGCCTAATACCACCACCAGTCCGCAGAAAATAATCAAGTGGACAGCATCACTTAAAGCCGCCACTGGCGGGGCTGCCATCAACCGCATCATATCTGGCCAGTTATGCCAGAGGAATATTCCCGTGACCCAACCGACCAGCGTGGCCTTGAGGATGGCTTTCAGCAATTCGGCCAGTGCCTGAGAAGAAAACATGCGCTTTAAGCCCGCAATCAGACTCATCCGCTGAAAATCGAACTTGATGGATTCTCCGCTGAACAGCACCCCACCTAACAGCATCGGTACTGCTAGCGCCACGATCACCAATCCGGCAAAGATGGGCAGTAATGCCATCATCGTTTGACTCAGCAGCGTCCCTATTTGGCGCAACATTTGCTTATCATCGCTGATAATGCCATGGTCAAAATGCAGTCCTTGGGCAATCATCGCCGCCAGTTGGCGAGCCATCGACTCCCCAGATACCCACAGGATCGCCAAACCGGCCCCGAGCATCAGCATCGAGGTCAGTTCGCGCGAACGCGGTATTTGGCCTTTTTCGCGAGCCTTCTCCAGCTTGTGGGCTGTGGGTTCCTCGCTCTTTTCCGCGTCGCTATCTTCAGCCACAGCAGGTTTTCCTGTTCAGCGTAAGCGTTCCCATATCAGATAATTAGGAAATAAAAAATTGCTGTCTAGCATGACAAATATTCAGCAAGGTTATGGATGGAACAAAGCAGCAATTAGGGGGTTATTTCTCGGATGAATACATCATGTCAGGCTCAGTAGCCTGTTGGGGGACTGGCTGTCGTCAAATTTGATAGCCAGGAACGTCTACAGCCAGTGATAGATGAAGGAAAAGGGATGAAGAACACGATCAGCCGCAACGCCAGGAATAGCCGGTTTTAAATGAGATTATCACGACGATAAATCCAGCGAGAAATAATGGCAGATGAGATATCCCCTCACCTGCCTATTATGGTCGATCAGTCGGCTTAGAAGCCTAAACTGTCTAGCAGATCATCAACTTGATCCTGGTTGGCAATAACACCAGCACCATTCTTATCCAGTTGTGGCCCATTGAGTAGACTGTCAGCAGATTTTTGCGGTTTAGATGGCATATCTGGGATATTTTCCATCAGTACCATTAATAGCTGCTTCTCAATCTCTTGCACCACATCCATCATGCGTTTGATAACCTGACCGGTAAGGTCCTGGAAATCTTGCGCCATCATGATTTCCAACAATTGTGCATTGGTAAATGAGGTATGTTGCGGTACGACTTCCAGATATTCACGGGTATCAGTGACCAGAGAGCGGGCATCTGACAGCTCGACAGGATTAGCAAACCATTCGTCCCAACGAACTTTAAGCGCCTTCGCCGATGACTCCAGCTCATTTTGGCGCGGCTGTGCTGCCTCAACACAGTTCAGTGCTCTTTCTGCGGCCTGAGCCGTCATATGAACGACATAATCCAGTCGATCACGCGCATCTGGAATGGCTTCCGCAGCCTGTGCAATCGCCTGATCAAGACCTAATTCGCGCAGGCTGTCGCGTAACATCCGCGTCAATTGGCCAATGCGGCTTATTATATCACTGGCCGATGCCGCATCTGTTGCGGGCATTTGATGGTTACTCATCTCGCCTCCTTACATACCCAACTTTTCAAAAATCTTATTGAGCTTCTCTTCCAAGGTAGCGGCAGTGAAAGGTTTCACTACATAACCACTGGCACCTGCTTGCGCTGCTGCGATGATATTCTCTTTTTTCGCTTCGGCGGTTACCATCAGAACCGGCAAAGTACCAAGAGCACCATCGGCACGGATAGTTTTCAACAGGTCCAGGCCATCCATATTCGGCATATTCCAATCAGAAACCACAAAATCAAAGCCACCCGCACGTAATTTATTCAATGCGTCGACGCCATCTTCGGCCTCTTCCACATTGTTAAAACCCAGCTCTTTCAGCAGGTTTCTGACAATACGACGCATGGTCGAAAAATCGTCTACCACCAAAAATCTGAGATTCTTATCCGCCATACCAACTCCTAAGGTTTGTTGCTCACCGCTGAGCGATTAACTATCAACGCCCGATTTCCACCGGAAAATGTCTACTAAATTCGCAGGGCTTGACCACTGCTAATCTGCGCCAACATACGCTGGCTTATCTGGTTCAAATCCAGAACTTCATTAACGCCCCCCATACCAATCGCTTCACGCGGCATGCCGAAAACCACACAACTGGCCTCGTTTTGCGCGATGGTATAAGCACCGGCGCGATACATCTCCAACAACCCGGCCGCACCATCATTGCCCATCCCCGTCAGGATAACCCCCACGGCGTTACGCCCGGCATACTGCGCCACTGAGCGAAATAGGACATCAACCGAGGGACGATGGCGATTAACCGCCGGCCCGTCATGAATGCGAACCTGATAGTTCGCCCCACTACGCGCCAGTTCCATATGCCGATCGCCGGGAGCAATATAGGCATGCCCCGGTAAGACCCGCTCACCGTCTTCTGCTTCTTTCACAGTGATTTGACACAGCTTATTAAGTCGCTCAGCAAATGAACGGGTAAAACCCGGTGGCATATGCTGAGTAATTAACAGTGCCGGGCTGGTCGGTGGCAACGGCTGTAATACCATACGGATAGCTTCTGTCCCCCCGGTAGAGGCACCAATTGCAATTAACTTTTCACTACTGAGCAGTGGTGTATGCGTAAGCATAACCGGCGCGTTTTCTGGGCCGCGCTGCGGCAGGCGAGCTTTAGCAGCTGTACGGATTTTCTCCGCAATCAACTCACTGTAAGCCAGCATTCCCTCTCTGATCCCAAGCTGAGGTTTGGTAACAAAATCAATCGCTCCCAACTCCAACGCACGCATGGTTATCTCAGAGTTCTTACCGGTTAATGATGAGACCATCACCACCGGCATCGGCCGCAACCGCATCAGTTTTTCAAGAAAATCCAAACCATCCATCCGCGGCATTTCGACATCGAGCGTCAAAACCTGCGGATTGAATTTTTTGATCAAATCACGGGCAACCAACGGATCGGGAGCCGTTGCAACCATTTCCATGTCCGGGTGACTATTAATAATCTCGGTCATTAGTTGGCGCATCAATGCAGAATCATCAACGCACAATACTCTGATTTTACTCATCACCTCTCCTTGGTCAGCCCATAAACGGTCTGCCCGCGCAAATAGAATTCCCGACTAATTTGACTGAAATTCTCCGAGTGGCCTGCAAACATCAGACCACCTGGTTTTAGCAAAGGGACAAAGCGACGCAGAATGCGCTCCTGCGTTTCTTTATCAAAATAAATCATCACATTACGACAAAAAATAGCATCAAACTGCCCGGGTAATGCCCACTCTGGTGCCAACAGATTGAGTTGCTGGAAATGGATCATATTGGCCAATTCCGGGCGCACTCGCACCATGCCTTGATGTGGGCCGGTGCCACGCAAGAAATAGCGTTGCATCTGTTGTGCCGACAATGAACGCAATTCATCTTGCCGGTATACACCACTGGTCGCTTTTTCCAGTACTTGCGTATCGATATCGCTGGCTAACACCTGACACGAACCCGCTCTATTTCCCAACACATCACACAGTGTCATCGCGATAGAGTACGGCTCTTCACCGGTCGATGCCGCCGTACTCCACACCGAATAGCTTCCCGGCCGCTGGCGGGCATGTTCAGCCAGAATCGGGAAATGGTGTGCCTCACGGAAAAATGCCGTCAGATTAGTGGTCAAGGCATTAACAAATGCCTGCCACTCTGCACTGTTCGGGTCGGTCTCTAGCAAAGCAAGGTATTGACCAAAATCGTTAATCCCTAGCAATCTCAGCCGCCTGACCAGGCGGTTATAGACCATTTCCCGTTTGTGATCGGCCAGTACTATCCCGGCTCGTTGATAAATAAGTTGGCATATGCGCCGGAAGTGAACATCCGGCAACGGGAGCCGTTGAATCATCTGAGTCAGGATCGACCCAGACTCTTGGGGCGATGGCTGTTTCATCGATGATGGTTTCATCCGGCCTCACCCCACAACAAAGTCTTCGTTACGCCGTTTGACAATCTGGAATTTCCTTAACAGCCGGTTGTTTACCACTGCCGTCTGCTGCCTGCCCCTCCCCGCTGTCGCTATCCTGCTCCAAACGAAAAACAGACACTGCATCGGAGAGCATACTTGCCTGCTCTTCGAGTGCGTTAGCCGCAGCCGCAGCCTCTTCCACTAATGCGGCGTTTTGCTGAGTGACCTGATCCATCTGTGTTACTGCCAGTGAAACCTGCTCAATACCTCGGCTTTGCTCATCCGAGGCGGAAGCGATTTCACCCATAATGTCGGTAACCCGAGTCACTGAGCGAACAATCTCTTCCATGGTAGTACCCGCATTTTCAACCAGAGTGGAGCCCTGGCGAACACGGCTGACCGATTCATCGATCAACCCTTTAATCTCTTTTGCTGCTTGTGCACTGCGCTGGGCCAGATTACGAACTTCACCGGCGACGACAGCAAAACCGCGCCCCTGCTCACCAGCGCGAGCAGCCTCAACAGCAGCATTTAACGCCAGAATATTGGTCTGGAAGGCAATACCATCAATAACACTGGTAATGGCACCAATCTTCTGTGAACTGGTGGCGATATCATGCATAGTTGTCACCACACTGCCCGTCAACTCACCCCCTTTGGCAGCGGTTGCTGATGCGTCTTTCGCCAGCAATGTTGCCTGACGAGCATTATCCGCATTCTGTTTGACCGTCGCGGTCAGTTGCTCCATGCTGGCCGCAGTTTGTTCCAGAGACGCCGCTTGCTGTTCGGTTCTTGCTGACAAATCATTGTTACCCGCAGAAATTTCCTGAATCCCCGTTAGCATTGCTTCAGTGCCATCTCGGACATGACTAACAGTGGTGATAAGCGACTGCTGCATGATGCGTAAACTGGCAAACATCTCGCTGATTTCATTACGCCCGGAGACATGAATCTGCGCTGATAAATCCCCCCGTGCGATGCGGTCAAAATGCGCGCGCATAATTTTCAGCGGCCTGACAAACATGGTGCGCAGCCAAACAAGCGACGAAATCGCCATGGCTATTACCATTACAATCGCCGCACCAAATATCCACATGGAGAGATGGTACGCCTGCTGGTTTTGGGTACCGGCCTCAGCAATCACTTCATTGGCATACTGCAAATACTGTAAAAAATCGGCTTCGAACAAATCCTGTGTTTTCTGGGTGGGTTGGTCCATAAAGCCTTGTAAATTACCGGCTTCCAGAAAATCGATTAGTTGTCGTAACGACGTCCGTAAGTTCTGATAACTGTTTTTAGTGGCATCCAACAATTCGCCACCGTTATCACTCTCATCAAGGCGTGGCACCGCAATAAACTGATTGAAGTAGAGGTCCGCTTTCTGTAATGAGCTGCGCGCATTGCCCATTAATGCGTTGACTTGCTCCTGAGGTACTTTGAGAGCCGAGCGCGTCCCCGCCCGGTTTAAGGTATTACGCGCCTGAAGCAAGGATACCCAACTGAGGCTTAATGCATCCCGTTGCTGGCTACTGAGATCCACCCGGTTCAAATTTTGGTAGTCTGAGCGAAAAGCAGTAAATGACAGACCACTTGAAATTAACTGTATCGAGCAAATTAATATCAGTAACAGGAAAAAGCTGGTAGAAATCCGAATTCGGCCAAACATCGTAACCTCTTCTCAGCCGGCTCATTGGCCAGCTTTATCTATTTTTGTTCACCCAAAATAATTGGAGTTGCAGGTAGGCAGCCAGCAAACGAACCCCGATGAGCTTACTCAAGTAAGTGATTCGGGTTCGTGAGCGCAGCTAACACCCCTGCAATTTCAAGTATCAAGGGTTGTAGGGGACTAGAAAGTTTCCCAATTGTCTTGCAGGTCACTTCCCAGTGTTTTTTTAGCAGTTCCGCTCAAATCCTGTGTCGGCTGCTTTATTTTTCTAACATCTCTTGTAGTACTACCGTTATCCATACGCAGAACGAATACAGACATGGATTGGGTTAACATACTGGCTTGTTCTTCCAGTGCGGCGGCGGCAGAGGCTGATTCTTCCACCAAAGAGGCGTTTTGCTGGGTTACCCGGTCCATTTCAGTGACCGCCTGACCCACTTGATCGATACCGCGACTTTGCTCATCGGAAGCAGAAGCGATTTCACCCATGATGTCGGTGACGCGGGTTACCGCATTAACGATATCTCCCATGGTTTCACCCGCACTTTCAACCAGTACTGACCCCATATCGACACGGCTAACCGAGTCTTCGATAAGGCCTTTAATCTCTTTTGCAGCTTGCGCACTACGTTGTGCCAGGTTACGTACTTCACCGGCAACAACGGCAAAACCACGACCCTGCTCACCGGCACGGGCTGCTTCAACGGCGGCGTTCAGCGCCAGGATATTGGTCTGGAAAGCGATACCATCGATAACACTGGTAATATCTGCAATTTTCTGTGAACTACCGGCAATCTCATGCATGGTTTGCACCACATTCGCCACCACTTTGCCACCTTTTTGTGCCGTTTCCGATGCACTTAAGGCCAGTTGGCTAGCTTGACGAGCATTCTCAGCATTCTGTTTCACTGTGGCGGTTAACTGCTCCATACTGGCGGCGGTTTCTTCCAGTGAGGCGGCTTGTTGTTCTGTACGCGCTGACAGATCGTTGTTACCGGCGGAAATTTCTGAGGCACCGCTATAGATAGCATCGGCACCTAAACGCACATCACTGACGGTGGTAATCAATTCAGATTGCATGTGTTTCAGGCTGGCGGCCAATGTGCCCATTTCGTTGCGGCTATGCACTTCGATAGTCTGCGTTAAATCACCGTTAGCGATATGTTTAATATGTTCTATCAAGTGTTTAAGCGGATTAATCAAGATGTGTTGCATGCCAAGCCAAACAACAATAATTACCGCGAATACCACAATCAGTACGGTAACAATCACCCCCATCGCGAAGCTAAATGACTGGTTGCTGTCTTCCACTGCGGAGGCATACAAGCGATCATTTTGTGTCAGGTAAGTGTTGTAATCCTGTTCAAAAGCATTTTGGAAGCTAGAGGTGGGTTGGTCGAAGAACTCATTGATCTTGCCAGCTTCCATCAATTGGATCAGTTCGGTTAACGCACCAAAATATTGGTCATAAGTCTGTTTTAATTTTTTAGCTGATTCGGCGTCTTGCTGGCTATCCAACGGGATCTGTTCGTAGCTTTTAAAACGCTCCGCCGCCACACCTAATGTCCCTTTGGCTGATGCCAACAGGTCATTCACCGTAGGGCCACTACCGGTATGATTCACATCCATCATGTAGCGGATGCCTGCGCGGTTCAGCGTATTACGGGTTTGCAGCAGATTTACCCAACTTTCATTCAACACCGACTGTTGCTGACGAATAACCTGTAAAACCGCAAAGTTCTCTTTGTCATTTTTCAGGGAGTTGAAGAAAAGCCCGCCGGAAACGAACTGTAAGGCACCAAATAGCACTAACACCAACAGGAGGCTGGTGACCACTTTCATACGCTTAAACATGTTATCCCTTCATAAGTACGTCAAAACACAGGTACGCCAAAACATAGGACGTCTAATTAACTGTGTTATCGGCACTGGGAGGGGGAACTTTACCGGAGAGAGACATTATTTTAACGAGATGAGGATGAGTGTTAGCAGTTTGTTATTATCGAGGTGAAAACCGGCCTCATCAGGTTTTGGCCGGACAAGAACGGACCACGGTTTCGATGGAGAGCGGCGTGGTGATTGGTTCGGTTGACATGAGACAGGAGATCACCTGATCACTGAACGAATATCAACCGAAACCCGATAGGCAAATTAACCGAAACTTACCCTTTAATGACAGAGTCAATCAACGACATCTCTTCACTGCTCAACAGCTTTTCGATATCCACCAAAATCAGCATTCTTTCCCCGAGTGAACCTAAACCTGTTAGATACTCAGTTGCCAGAGTGACGGCAAATTCTGGTGCAGGACGTATTTGCTCATTGGTTAATGACAGCACATCTGACACACCATCAACGACAATACCCACCACGCGCTGATCAAAATTCAGTACGATCACTACGGTATTTTCGTTATAGCTCACACCTTTTTGTGCAAACTTAACCCGTAAATCAATAATAGGGACAATGACGCCGCGTAAGTTAGTGACACCTTTAATGAACGTCGGGGTGTTAGCGATACGGGTCACCTGATCGTAGCCACGGATCTCTTGTACTTTCAGAATATCAATCCCGTACTCTTCATCGCCCAGCGTAAAAATCAGGAACTCTTGTCCTACCGTTTCGCCAGCCAGCTTCGTGACGGTTGCTAGTCCTGCCATGTTTTTACCCTTCAATCAATAGGTTGAATTTATGTTTGTTTTCAGGACCGGAACACTCCGTGCCCTATACCTGTTTTCATACGGGTTCCATACAGGCTTCAATTGGTCCACCTGCTAGGCAGCGACCACATCATCAGCCGTTACACGCTTTTCCCGGTTTAATGCCTGCAAAGCCGACACATCAACAATTAATGCCACGCTGCCATCACCCAATATGGTTGCGGCTGAAATACCTGGCACTTTGCGATAGTTACTCTCGAGGTTTTTCACCACCACCTGATGCTGACCAATCAACTGGTCTACCAAGAGTGCATAACGACGCCCGGCACTTTGCAGAATCACAACGATGCCCTGAGTGGCTTCAGTTTTGGCGTTTTCAACATCAAATACCCGGTACAATTCAACCAAAGGTAAATACTCGCCGCGCACTTGTAATACCCGTTCACCGCCGGCTAGCGGGTGTAAATCTTCAGCCAAAGGTTGCAGTGATTCCATTACTGCATTCAATGGCAAGATGAAGACTTCATCACTGACTTTTACTGACATTCCATCAAGAATAGCTAGCGTCAATGGCAATAAAATACGGATTGAAGTGCCAAGACCGGCCTGGAAACTGACTTGCACATGGCCGCCCATCTCCTGAATATTTCGCTTAACCACGTCCATACCGACACCGCGGCCGGAAACATCAGTGACTTGCTCTGCGGTGGAGAATCCGGGAGCAAAAATCAGCATCCCAACATCTTCATCGCTCATATGCTCATTAATGGCCATTCCTTGAGACTGCGCTTTTGCCAGAATCTTCTGCCGGTTTAACCCTGCGCCATCATCCAAGACTTCAATACAGATATTACCGCCCTGATGCTCTGCGGACAGCGTCAGATTCCCCACCGGCGATTTACCGGCAGCAATACGGGTTTCAGCATCTTCAATACCGTGGTCCAAACTGTTACGAACCAGATGGGTCAGGGGATCGATAATGCGTTCAATCAGGCTTTTATCCAGTTCTGTAGAACTGCCAAGCAGCGTCAGTTCGACTTGCTTATTGAGTTTACTGGCTAAATCG
Organism: Yersinia sp. 2553 StPb PI; assembly: GCF_052217105.1. Lineage (NCBI taxonomy): Bacteria > Pseudomonadati > Pseudomonadota > Gammaproteobacteria > Enterobacterales > Yersiniaceae > Yersinia > Yersinia sp. 2553 StPb PI. Next base: position 1,873,727 of record NZ_JAZGPX010000002.1, read on the forward strand.
CGCACCAAACGAGGGAAGCGGCTGAACACATACTCCATCGGCATCATACGGATCGACATCACCGACTCTTGCAAGTCACGCGCATTGCGTTCCAACTGCCCCATACTATTGAGCAAATCACCGTTGATGACGGGATCCAGCGTACTGGAGCGCTGTGCCAACATTGATTGAGTAATCACCAACTCGCCCACCAGATTAATCAACTGGTCAACTTTCTCAACCGCGACGCGAATACTGGTTGACTCACTGGCTTTCGCTTTTGGTTTTACATGTTCCGGGCTGGTCGGTGCGGCAATAACACCCGTTTTAGAGGAACTGTTGGTTTCAGCCACTGGGGCCACCGCCGTTGGCGGTAATTCTGCGATAACCGGCGCCACTACAGCCACTTCAGCTGTAGCTTCTGGTTGCAATTCAGCGGGTATAAAACTGATCTGTTCCGGTTCCAACACAAAACAGAGCACGGCGCTGATATCATCTTCACTGACAGACGTAATCAGGGTGGCTTCCAGGCTATCAGCACTTTGATGCGGATCTTTCACTTCACCCAAATTGCCTAGCTCTTCCAACATCAGTGGGATTTCTTGCTCTTTCAGGCCAGACAAGCGAATGCGCATTCCCCCCTGAACCAATGCCGGTGACTTACCACCCACTTTGGTGTCAGTCATCACAACGCCATTCCCTTGTGCTACTGATGTGTTGGTACCTGTGCTTTGTTGTTCTAAAGCCTCTAATGCCAGTTGGCGCAATGCGTGGCAGATATACTCAAAGCTTTCCGCATTAGGTTCCTGAGAGGTTTTATAGGCGTCCAACTGTTCCTGCATAATATCTTTCGTTTCCAAAAACAGGTTGATGATATCAGTGCTCAACCGCATTTCATCGCGACGAGCACCATCCAACAGGTTTTCCAACAGATGGGTTGTCTCTTGTAATACCGTAAAGCCAAACGTCGCTGCACCACCTTTGATCGAATGAGCAGCACGGAAAATGGCATTGAGTTGTTCTTTATCTGGTGCCAGTGGGTCCAGCAATAACAAGTGCTGTTCCATATCTGCCAACAGTTCATCTGCTTCATCAAAGAAAGTCTGATAAAACGCGGTAATATCCATGCTCACGGTGTCACCTCTACTGTGCGTCGCGGCTTGTCGGAGAGACCGGTGCATTACTTGCAGGTGCCGCTGGCAACGATGTCGTTGGCCCAGTGGTTGCTGGAGTGATGCTCCCCGTGCTCGATTGTTGTGTTTGTGGTGCTGTTGCAGGCTGCGTTATCGTTTTCACAGGTGCTGCCGTTACCGGTACTGCCGCCGCCGATACTGTTACCGCCCCAGTCGCGGGTTGCCCGGTGGAGGTTGCCGTACCCGTTGGCGCTGTCGCAGCAGCAGGCGTCGCGGTTGGCACAGTCCCACTGGTCTCAAGCTGCTTTAAGCTCGCGGCTTTTTCTATATCCAGCGCTTTGTTATCTAAATTCTCATGCTCAATATCATGTTGCGTCTGTTTGTTCAGCACTAAAATACTGATTCGACGGTTAACCGGATCATCCGCTGCTTGCTCTTTCAAGCGCATCGTCGAGGCCATACCCACCACCCGCAGCACTTTCCCCTCATCCAAACCACCGGCGAGCAATTCACGCCGTGAAGCATTAGCACGATCAGCCGACAACTCCCAGTTGCTGTAACCTCGTTCGCCATTGGCATACGGCAGATCATCGGTATGCCCCGACAGACTGATTTTGTTTGGTATGTCATTCAAGATAGGGGCTATAGCACGTAAAATATCACGCATATACGGCTCTACCTGCGCACTGCCCATCTTAAACATCGGCCGATTCTGGCTATCAATAATCTGAATTCTTAACCCTTCTTCCATCATGTTAATCAACAGATGTGGCCGTAATGCTCTCAATCTCGGGTCAGATTCGATTAATTGATCCAGTTTTTCCCGCAACTTGTTCAGTCGATACTCTTCTTTGCGACTCTCTTCTGAATCGATGTGCTTGCGTACCTCGCCCACTTGCTGGGTGGGATCATCACCGCCCCCTGGAATCGGACTGGTACTGGCACTGCTCTTATCACCGCTGGTCAACGCTATTTTCAACGGTGTCCGAAAATACTCCGCAATTTGCGTCAGTTGCTGCGGGCTGGAAACCGATAGCAACCACATCACCAGAAAGAAGGCCATCATCGCTGTCATAAAGTCAGCGTAAGCAATTTTCCATGACCCGCCATGATGACCGCCACCATGCTTAGCTTTTCGCTTTCTAATCACAATAACGGGGTGGTTCTGATGCTTCATGCGTCCTCTTCTGTCGCTTGCGGTGCCGGCGCTTTCACTCTGCGTACATGCTCTTCCAGCTCAATGAACGATGGACGCTCAGTGGTGTAGAGCGTTTTACGACCAAACTCCACGGCAATTTGTGGCGCATATCCGTTCAGGCTGGAAAGCAGTGTCACCTTGATGCACTGCATCATTTTGGTGGTTTCTGCACTCTGTTGACGCAACAAGGTGGCCAAAGGTGAAATAAAACCATATGCCAGCAAAATACCCAGAAACGTCCCCACCATCGCATGGGCAATTAGTGCCCCAAGTTCTGCGGCTGGTCGGTCGGCGGAAGCCAGGGCATGTACCACCCCCATAACCGCAGCAACAATACCGAATGCGGGTAACGAATCCCCCACCATCGCCAAGCTACCTGCGGGAACTTCACATTCTTGTTCGTGAGTTTCTATCTCTTCATCCATCAGTGCTTCGATTTCAAAAGCATTCATATTTCCGCTAACAATTAACCGTAAATAATCAGTAATAAATTCCACTAATAACTTATCGGCCAAGATCCGAGGATAATTAGAGAAAATTTCACTTTCCCGCGGACTTTCTATATCCCGTTCCAGTGACAGCATTCCCTGTTGACGGGATTTAGCTAATAAACGGTAAAGTAACGCCATTAAGTCCATATACAGGACTTTGTTATATTTAGAACGGCGCATCAATTTTGGCATGACCTTTATTGTCGCTTTTATCGCTTTGCCGTTGTTACCCACGATAAATGCACCGATACCTGCACCGCCGATAATTAAAAATTCGGCTGGCTGATACAGTGCGCCAAGGTTGCCACCAACAATCATGTAGCCACCGAAGACCGCACCTAAGACCACGATATAACCCAAAATAACTAACACGCGACATCCTTAGCAAAGTGTGTGGGTGGAAGGTGAGGCGTTAGCACCCTTTGAGTGCAATGAATTGTCATTAACTGGCTACAGGAACGGTATCCATACCGCAGCTGTAACCAAAAAATTCTGACAACTCAAAGAGACTCAAACTGCGCGTCTAACCTGCTCATCCAGCAGTTGTGAAGTAATATCGGCAGATGGCGGAGAAAGTTTACGTTTTTTTACTGCGCGGGAAGGTGGCTGGCAGAGACTGCAAACAAAGCTATTTCGTGGTTGATGCGCATGGGTGATAAAAGTCCCACCACAGCAACTGCAACCTGAGAGTTGCAACATACCACTGTCAACGAATCGAACCAGGGTCCAGGCACGAGTTAACGCCAGTAATGGCGGTACTCCAGACTGATCAGGACACTGTTCCAGATAAAGACGATAGGCCTTAATAACGGCCTCAACACCGGTGCATTGCCCGCTTTTTAGCAGGAAGCTATAAGCGTTATAAAACATCGATGAATGAATGTTTTGTTCCCAGGTCATAAACCAATCAGTCGAAAACGGCAGCATTCCTTTAGGTGGCGGACTCCCTCTCAGCTCTTTGTAGAGCTTAATTAATCGCCCCCGGCTGAGTTGCGTTTCGCTTTCAAGCATCTGCAAACGCGCACCTAAAGTGATCAACTCCATTGCCAAATGAATGTCTTTAGCTTCCTGAACAATACTTTTCACAACCATCAGTCATGCTCTTTTTTTAGGCGCACTACCGTCTTGTAACGATAGCTCGTGGAGTAAGTGACTCGACAATAGGATCCCTGTGTGGATTTGCTGCAAGTCATCGACACGAGATTCTTTCGTCAGATGATGAATAGTGTTGTGGTCACTGAAACGGAAATGACAGACTAATTGGTTAGTCTCAGCTAATTTAACCATTTGCGGTAAAGTTAACTGCGCTAATGCGTCGGCCATAGTATCTGTAATACCCAGACGAAACATCGCTGAGGCTTTTTCATCGTTAATTAACCGTTGTGCTAAAAGCAAGTAAGACAAATTAATATCATAAATATGTTTGAGTAATTCAGACGTACTCATTTTATACATCCCGACTGATTATGTTTTAAAACATAAGTTGGATGATAGAATTCTTCACCCAAGACCTGGGATCCTTCCCGCTATACAGTTAATTAAAACCCATAGAACTAAAAGTAATTAAAACCTACTGGTGTTACATTACAAAAATACCATTTTGGTATGAAATAACATGTCGTAAACTTGGCAGCTCGATTTTGTGCTGCTCTGATAGTGCATCTTGCTATGCAACTTTTCTTACAAAATATTAGGATTATTCCTAAAGAGGCCCAACTCTACTCCCGAATCGTTAGCACATACAATGTGACTAGTGATTCATTTTAAATGTAATGTGATATAGATCACAAAAATAAAATATAAAGCTGTTTCTTACACTCATAATTGTTCACTTTTCACTCACACTCATGGTTAAAAAACACTCACAAGTCAGAAAAGAGCTAAAAAACTAGATATATAGGCCCAATTCTTAGTGTTTTTAGATCAGTTCGAACAAAAGCATTCCTAAAGCAAAATAGCAGAACATAAATCTGTTATAACCCAAAATTATCAGCAGTAAGGACTAAAGCAGAGGATTATAGTTCGGTTATCCTATAAGTACCCTTCCGAAACTATTTTGTTTTAACGAATATTTATGCGATTTCACAAAACACCGCCTACCGACCATTTATTAACCTATTTACCTTTTAACGTTAAAAAACCCAACAACATGTATTAAAAAAGGCAACAGAGGTAACTGCATGTTTCAATTCAACGCTATTGCACACATTTCATTCTGCCGCAGTTTCAACTGCGGTTCATATCCGCGTTTTCACAAGGAATTTGTGAATAAAATGTAATTAAAAATAATTAATAATGTTTGAAACATAAGTTTCAAATATTGCTTATTAGCGACTATTTTAATTAACGCCCTATCACGGCTCGCATTATTGGCTGGTCGTAACCAAATGTGACTGACATCCCATTTATCAAAGGTGTATTCCCCTAACCTTTAATCTATAGCCGCGCTTATGGGAGCTTAATGATGGGATACAGAAATGTACTGGTCGCAGTTGCCCTTTCACCCGATAGCCAACAATTGGTTAATAAAGCCGTTTCTATCGTGCGGCCCTATAATGGCAGGGTTTCGTTAATCACCCTGACAACTGAGCCAGAAATGTACAGCAGTTATGCTGCCCCCATGCTGGGAGACTTGCGTTCTGTGTTGCAAGAAGAAGCGCAACTATTTATGGAGGAGTTAGCGATTAATGCTGATTATCCCATAGAGGATAGATCCATTGTGCACGGGCAATTCGCTGATAGCATGGCTTACGTTTGCCAACAGCAGCATATTGATTTAGTTATCTGCGGTAACCACAGTACAAGCCTGATGAATAAACTCTCCTGTTCTGCTGCCAAGCTGATTAATACCAGTAGTGTCGACGTATTGATCGTCCCACTTTAATTAACCCGTAGCTGTGCGTTGCGACAACCGTTCTGTCAGCACCGTAATGCCTTTCACTGTGTTGCCGCACTATTAGCTGAAATCATCCCGCCGAGTTCTACTATTATTCTCAACACGCGTTATTTTTAATATTCGCTATGTTCACTACCGGCCTTTTTACTCCGTCCAAGTAAGGGAATTTGATGCCTCAAGATAAAACCAGTAACCGCCGTATTCTGCTGGCTTCACGCCCACATGGCACACCAACCAGCGAAAATTTCACCTTAGATATTCAACCTATTGCGCAACCCGCAGCAGGTCAGGTGCTACTTCGCACTCGCTATTTGTCGCTTGACCCCTATATGCGTGGCCGTATGAGCGACGCCCCCTCCTATGCCGCGCCGGTTGAAATTGGTGACGTCATGGTAGGCGGGGCCGTCTCACGCGTTGAAGCCTCTAATCATCCGGAGTTTCAAGTGGGTGATTGGGTTTTGGCCAACAGTGGCTGGCAAGACTATACGTTATCGGATGGTGCTGGTATCCGCAATTTGGGGCCACAACTCTCCCATCCTTCACGCTCTCTGGGCGTTTTGGGCATGCCTGGTTTCACGGCTTATATGGGACTATTGGATATTGGTCAGCCCAAAGCGGGCGAAACCCTGGTCGTTGCCGCTGCCAGTGGCGCGGTTGGTTCAGTTGTCGGGCAAGTCGGTAAACTAAAAGGATGCAAAGTTATCGGGATAGCCGGAGGAACGGAGAAATGCCGCTATGTGGTGGAAGAATTGGGCTTCGACGCCTGTATTGACCACCGGGCAACAGATTTTGCGCAACAATTGGAAAAAGCCTGTTCTGACGGCATTGATATTTATTATGAAAATGTAGGTGGTGCGGTATTTGACGCGGTATTGCCATTGCTGAACCCACGCGCCCGTATTCCAGTATGCGGGTTGATAGCACGCTATAACGATACAGAATTACCGGACGGCCCGGATCGTTTGCCACTGTTACAAAGCATCATTTTGCGCAAACGGATTAGGATGCAAGGATTTATCATTTTTGATGACTATGGCCATCATTTTGGTGATTTCCTACAGCAAATGACCCAATGGGTTGATCAGGGCAAAATCAAGTTCCGTGAAGACTTGGTCGACGGACTAGAAAATGCGCCGCAAGCCTTTATCGGCCTATTGGAAGGCAAGAATTTTGGCAAGTTGGTGATTCGCGTCAGTAATGAATAGTCGAAATAATTCCGGGGCCAACTCGCCCCGGAAACTGTTATATCAATGCCCTGATAGCAACAAATAGTCTTGCCAGATATAAAACCTAGACATTAATCGAAGCAATTACAACCACTCACCGAAGCGGCGAATATAAAATTGCTTCATCATTTGCGCAACAATACAGTAGCTGACTAAGGTACCTGCCAACCAAGGGAAATATTGCCACGGTAATGGTTGCAATCCGACTAATGCTCCCAAAGGTGAGAACGGAATATAGATACCTATTGCCATGATCAATCCGGTCGTCAATAGCACTGGTAAGGCGGCGGTACTTTGAATAAACGGTATTTTTTGTGTGCGCAACATATGGACAACCAACGTCTGCGACAACAGACCTTCAATAAACCAACCGGACTGGAACAAAGCCTGATGCTCAACACTGTTAGCCGCAAAAACAAACCACATCAGTGCATAAGTCGTAATATCAAAAATTGAGGAAGTTGGCCCAATCCATAGCATAAAGCGGCCAATATTCTTAGCATCCCACTTACGCGGTTTGCGTAAAAATTCTTTGTCCATTTTATCCCACGGCAGGGAGAGCTGGGAAATGTCATACATCAGGTTTTGTAACAGCAGGTGGATGGCAAGCATGGGTAAGAAGGGAATAAATGCACTGGCAACCAGCACTGAGAACACATTGCCGAAATTCGAGCTAGCCGTCATATTCAGATATTTGATGATATTACCGAAGGTTTCACGCCCTATAATAACCCCCTCCTCCAGCACCATCAGATTCTTTTCTAACAGAATAATATCTGCCGACTCTTTAGCGATATCAGTGCCAGTATCAACCGATATCCCCACGTCAGCATCGCGTAATGCCGGTGCATCATTGATGCCATCGCCAAGAAAACCAACGGTATGCCCATTGCTTTGCAGCATTTTTAGCACCCGTGATTTTTGCAAAGGGGTAAGTTTGGTAAACACTGTGCGCAACTCGACTTCACGCGCTAACGTTTCATCATCCATACCTTCAATATCACGACCACTCAGCGGCTCCCCCGGCTCCAACCCGACATCGCGGCAGATTTTTGCCGTAATAATCGGGTTATCGCCCGTTAACACTTTTACTGCAACACCATTTTCTCGCAGTGCGGTGATAGCAGCCTCTGCGCTCTCTTTTGGCGGATCGAGGAAAGTCAGTAGCCCTTGAACAACTAAATCACGTTCATCATTAATATTTAACGGTAATTCACTGAGCTGAGTCCCTAATTCACGGGTTGCCAGTAACAAAACACGAAAACCGTCTTCATTATATTGTGTGGCTAACGCCAGTAATTTGGCTCTGCGGGCTTCATCCAGTGGGTATATCTTATCTCCCTCGCGAACTTGGGTGCAGATACTCAGCATCTCTTCCACCGCACCTTTGCAAATTAAGCGCTGGTGCTGCTGCTCATCTTTTACCACAATTGACAGACGACGACGGATAAAATCAAACGGTAATTCATCGACCTTGTTAAAGCCGCGCAAAGCATCTATTTCAGGTTTACCGCGGCTAAATTTTATGACCGCCTGATCCATCAGATTTCGCATACCACTTTGATGGAAACTATTAAGCCATGCTAATTGCAGCACTTTATTGTCATTGCTGCCACTGGCATCCAGGTGGTGTTCAAGAATGATGCGGTCCTGGGTTAATGTGCCGGTTTTATCTGTGCACAACACATCCATAGCACCAAAGTTCTGTATTGCATTCAATCGCTTAACCACAACTTTTCGCCGTGACATAGCAATTGCGCCTTTCGCCAGGTTAGAACTGACAATCATTGGCAACATTTCAGGGGTTAACCCAACCGCAACTGCCAATGCAAATAGTGCCGCTTCAGTCCAATCACCTTTTGTAAAACCATTAATTAGCAATACAATCGGTACCATTACCAACATAAAACGAATCAATAACCAACTGACACTGTTGACGCCACGATCAAATGCCGTCTGTGCGCGAGTGCCAACAATCGACTTAGCAAGCGACCCGAAATAAGTATGCCCGCCGGTAGCCACAACCACAGCCATTGCCGTTCCACTGGCAACGTTAGTTCCCATCAGACAAATATTAGATAATTCAAGTAATTCACTCTCGCTATTGGCATCCGCATCTACTGATTTTGAGCTGATGGCCCCCATTGCGTCGTACTTTTCAATAGGGATAGCTTCTCCGGTCAGGATCGCCTGGCTGATAAACAAATCTCTGGATTTAATGAGCCGTAAATCTGCCGGAATCATATCTCCGGCGGATAACAGAATGATATCCCCCGGCACTAATTGCTTAATCGCAATTTCTTGTTTTGCCGGTTGGGCACTATGGCTACTACGGCGTAATACTGTGGCGGTGGTTCGCACCATCGATTTCAGGGCTTCAGCCGCTTTATTGGTGCGGTACTCCTGCCAGAAACGCAATAAACCACTGATCAATACCATCGTCACAATAATTGTGACACCAATCAGATCAGTCTCCTCACCCTGTTGTAATGGCAGCCAATAATCAGTAAAGAAACTGATTGCCGCCAATACCATCAAAACAAAAATAAAAGGGTTATTAAATGCTGCCAATAACTGAAGCAACGCTGGGGGCGCTTTCTCATGTGCTACCTGATTAATGCCGTATAATTCCAGTCGCTCCCTGGCATCCTCTTCTGTCAGCCCATTTAAATTAGCATTCAACTTGGATAATGTTTGATCCAAACTATTCTTGGCTTCTTGCGCGATAGCAAAAGTTTTTTTATTACTGTTACGGCTGGTAACTGTTTTTTTGAATTGGGTCATAACGCTTCTCTTTTAATTCTAAACGCACAGGGTTTATCCGCTCAATTATTGAGAGATAAATGTGCTGAACTATTATTGCGCTGCCAACTTTGTATTTATATTTAATTAGCAGCGACTAATTTGGTTAACTCCGGGGTGATCGTCCATAACAACTCCTTACTACCACGTGGGTCAGTATTTAATTATTTATTGCAAAAAATTGAGCAATTTATTAATGAGTAAATTACTTTATTATTAAGCAGGTAATTCAGATGCGATACGCCAATGGACAGCACTGACGCTCCGCTCCAGACTGACACGGCAAACAATACTTTCAATTTCTCTTTGCGCTGCGGGTGTCGCCATTATTTCTGCACACACTTCCAATTGACCGGGTTTGGCAATATCTGCACTGCAAAGTGACTGTAATCGTAATGCCACACCATTTAACGCCTGTAAAATAAGGGTGCGAACCAATATCTCATCTTCCGCACCACAAGTGACCTGAATCCGGTAACGAACTTCCAGGTCTATGGCTTGTTGTTGAGGCTGCATATTAATCCGTTGCGCCGCCTCCCGTAACAATATATTGGCACACAGAATAACGGCAGTGGCGGCCACTGCATTCCAATACAGTCCCAAGCCACAAAGCACACCAATACCCGCCGAGCACCAGAGTGTAGCTGCGGTGTTCAGGCCACGAATATTCATGCCTTCACGCATAATGACGCCTGCACCCAAAAAACCGATGCCTGAAACAACTTGAGCGGCGATACGACCAGGGCTATCAGGGGATGTGGCATAAGAGCTGAGAATAAATACTGCAGCACCGGTCGCGACTAATGCATTAGTACGTAAGCCCGCCATACGCTGGCGCCATTGTCTTTCAGCGCCAATTAATGCGCCCAAACACATCGCCAGTAATAAATTTACGACAAAAGGAGTTAATGCCATGATTCTCTCCATGAATTAATCATTGGTAGAATAATCATGTGCTATTTAGCACACAGGTAATTGTGCTGAGATATATAACCCGAGGGTATAAATCAGCAATAGCCTGTGTTTCTGCCAGGAGGAAAAAGTGCGTGGTTGTTAAATACCATAATAAAAACCCGAATTATTACCCTCGATGATTAAACATCGAGTTAAATATTACACCCACATTCATTGGCGTTATAACCAGACAACGATTGAATGAATCTCGTTGCGCTGACTAAAACATGGGCTTCAAGTGAATAAACACCACCAGCGCCACGATAACGTCAAGTAATAAGGGTCTACTTGGGTATGCACAACTCAGGAAATAAGAGAGGGTGCTGCCCGCCATTTTCGGCAAGCAACAAATCTGTAGAGAGATAGGTTAGCTTGCCTTGCTTATTTGACTACTACTTTGCGTATCCATTATTTTCTCCACCGAAATTTTTCAAGAGTATAGTTGCGTGTGATAATTATGTAAAGTCTATATTTCTAAACAAAACCTAAACCAGCCCCAATGAATTAAACAATAAACTTAATATTTATAATATATCGATTAATTACATCATACTCTACTCAAGCCATTGAGCATGCGTCAGGGGCATATAAGAATAAAACAGAGATAAGAGAATCAACTCAAACACTCTTACCTGCCATTCCCCGCGTCGGCGCCCATACTCAATCACCTTCGCTAAGACTCGCGCACAATGACACCTATACCCCCTAACTCAACCAACTGAGAGCATCCCCCTGTCCTTACCATCAAGTCATTGACGCAATTACAGAAATCCCATCAATCTTTAATCCAAATTGCGATCGTGATCCCATTTATAACCCTAACTATTTTAGCTCCGTTGCCGATAGGTTCTTAAAGGACTGTTGAAATTTTTTTAGATATAGGGGTGGATTAACTTTAAGTAGCGATGCCTGTACCCACCGTAAATCGGCGTTACAGCGAACCAGGCTATAGCTTCAACCATACCGGGTACATCAGGCAAGGACCTTTCCTCGAGCGACTATAGAAACGGAACTAACAATGAAACGTGGAAGTACGCATCAGCCATTGGATATAAAAATAGCGCCAGAACAGAATAAAAATACGAAAGTATTGTTTATTAATAATATGCGTCTGGTCACGTTGTTTATCGCCATCTTGGCGGGAATACTGCTTTTATTTGCAGCGGCGATTGGGACGTCAGGTTACTTCTTAAAACAGAGTAACCAATCACTGGAAGAGGCGACGCAAGAACTAGATATCCGCCTGGGTCTGTCTAACAGTTCGAACCACCTGCGTACTGCACGCCTTATTCTGATTCAAGCAGCATCAGCGGCACGTATCGGTGATACCGAGGGTTATCAGCAGGGGCTAAAAAACGCTGAGAGCCGTATCGCTCAATCGCAGCAAATGTTTAATCTCTACTATAACCGTCCGGTTAAATCCGAAACGGATAGCGCATTAGATGCACCATTGAAAAAAGCCTATGAACAGTATCGCGACGAGGGAATGAAACTCATGCTCGACGCGACGAAAGAAGGTCATTTTGAAGAAGTTATTTCCCTTGAAGCTGAAAAACTTAATCAGTTGGATGATGCTTATAATGAACCACTGCTGAAAGCAGTTAAGTATCGTACCGAACGGGCTAACCAGATTAATCAGACCGCCCAACAACAAGCCCGTCTTGGTTATATGCTGATGGGAGGCGCTTTTATTCTGGCCATCTTACTGACATTAATTGCTTTTTTAGTGATCAGCAAAGTCATCATCAAGCCGATTAATTGGCTGGTAGCACGTATTCAGCGTATTGCTCAGGGGGATTTGACACAAAGTTCGGTCTCATTTGGCCGCAATGAAATTGGTGTGTTGGGTAACAATATTCAACAAATGCAGGATTCGTTATCCCTAACTGTGGAAGCTGTGCGCAGCAGTGCTGAATCTATTTACCAAGGATCGAGTGAAATTGCACTGGGTAATACCGACCTTTCGGCACGTACCGAGCAACAAGCCGCATCACTTGAACAGACCGCCGCCAGCATGGAGCAACTGACCGCAACCGTAAAACAAAATGCGGAGAATGCCCATCATGCGAGCCAGCTCGCAGCCAACGCATCAGGTAAAGCTGCCCAGGGTGGCGATATCGTTAATGATGTTGTTAGCACGATGGATAAGATATCCCTCAGTTCAATGAAAATTGCTGAAATTACCAATGTAATTAATAGTATCGCGTTCCAAACGAATATTCTGGCTCTGAATGCTGCGGTTGAAGCTGCCCGGGCGGGTGAACAAGGCCGTGGTTTTGCTGTAGTGGCCAGTGAAGTCCGTAATCTGGCACAGCGCAGTGCCGATGCTGCCAAAGAGATAGAATCGTTGATTGAGGCCTCGGTTGACCTGATTGGTGATGGATCCATTCTGGTGTCCGATGCCGGTAAAGCGATGAATGAGATCGTGACAGCCGTTAGTCATGTAACTGATATTATGGGTGAAATTGCCTCTGCTTCTGATGAGCAGAGTCGTGGTATTAGTCAGGTTGCCCAGGCAGTTTCAGAAATGGACAATGTCACGCAACAGAATGCCTCTTTAGTTCAGGAAGCGTCAGCGGCGGCGGCCTCTTTGGAACAACAAGCTGAAATCTTGACTCAAGCCGTTGCAGTATTCCATTTAAAAGGCGGCAACCCTGCCCCGTCACTGAAAACTCCGGCACCTATGTCCACCAAACAGAAGAGCGCGGTCGGGAATAAGAAGTCCGGTGACGACTCACTAAACTGGGAAACGTTCTGAGTTAACACCAGAAACCGTTCAACCAAACTATAGTGACGATATTTAGATAGCAAAACCGGAGGCAAGGTGTACTCACCTTCCTCCGGTTTTTTATTGCGTCGCCCGCAGCACAACAGACAGAACACCAATGTTACGGGTGAAGCGGCTCGACAAAGGTGCCATCATGGCTATCAATCTCGTTAAAGAACCAGACACCTGAGGGGTAATCTTCCAACGAAACCAGATACATAATACCCTCACTAAACTGCTCAACCTCTAACACAACCCCCTCACGCCGTGGGCCGCCATCGGTTTTTACTGTCACCCGATCATTCACTTTCATGATATTACCTTCAATTAAATCAATGCTGCTAGTGTAGTACAGAATAAGGTGAGAATGATAAGGTTTACGTATAAACAACGGTATGCTTTTGGTGAATATATTCGAGGGCAGAACAGTATTGGCTTACTGAGTAAGAGAAGCTGAGTTAATCAGAGTCGAGGGGATAAAGCAGAGGATCTTACTGGATGCCAGAAAGTAAAAAACCCGCCTTAGCGGGTTTTTTTATAATCAGCCAAAGGCCAATTAGATTGCAGTTACGTTTGCTGCAGACGGACCTTTAGCACCGTTCTCGATAGAGAACTGTACATTCTGGCCTTCAGCCAGGGTCTTGAAGCCTTGATCTTGGATTGCAGAGAAGTGAACGAACACGTCTTTGCTGCCATCAGCTGGAGTGATGAAACCGAAGCCTTTAGACTCGTTGAACCACTTTACTTGACCTTTCATCATGTTAGACATGTGTATTTCCTTTATTAAAAATAATTTGCCACCATGGGCGTGTTATAGCCGGTTATCAGTCGTTACTTATGGAGGCACTATGAAGGAAATTCGTCAGTGAAGAGCTATCAACGATAACGCTTTAAATATGAACCACTTTACTCAAGATGTCGTGCATAAATAGGTCTGTACCACAGGCCGAGACGCATTAACTCATGACCGGCTTTTAATAGCAACTCTTTTTAGCGGGCAAACTACAGATTCTTGTTTGCATGGCTAAAATAAAACCAAAAAAGCTATTAATTATACTCTTGATGCCCACTTTTACGCAGAATAATCATAAAATTTATTGTTACTAAACTACTGCTGCCCAAACGCTGGCGATAATAAAAAGAGCAAAATATATTAAATAGGCTGTTTCACGTCATGTTTTCCGATGGGTACTGAAAGTTTATCTCATGAGTTTGCTATAATATGCAGCCACCTACCCCTGAGAGGAACACATGAGGCCGAAGTCTGTCACCTTAGATGATGTTGCACGTCAGGCGGGAGTGTCATATCAAACCGTATCACGTGTTTTAAACCAGGCCCTTCATGTCTCGCCAAAAACCCGCAGCAAGGTCGAACAGGCCATGGCTGACTTAAACTATGTTCCGAACCGCGTAGCACAGCAATTAGCGGGGAAACATAGCCTTACGCTTGGGCTGGCAACGGCAGATCTCGCGTTGCATGCCCCCTCTCAAATAGCCGCAGCGATAAAAAGCAAAGCCCGCGAGTTGGGATACGCAATAGTGATTGCCATGGTTGATGATCAAACTGGCCCAGCCTGCCAGCAAGCCATAAATGAGCTATTAGCTCAACGGGTGGACGGGATCTTAGTGAATATTCCGCTGAAGCCCAAAGGCTGCGAGAAAATTGTCCAACAGTGTGCTGATACTCCAGTGCTGTTCTTGGATGTTGATCCACAATCTACCGCCTTCAGTGTTCTGTTTGATGCCAAGGTCGGGGCAGTTCAGGGGGCTGAACACCTAATTAGCTTAGGCCATCAGCAGATTGCCCTTATCTGTGGACCCAAAAATGCCATTTCAGCCCAGTTACGTTATCAGGGCTGGTTACAGGTACTCAATGATGCCTCGTTAATACCGCAGGCGGTCTATCACGGTGAGTGGAATGCCAAAAGCGGCTATCAGACCACACTGCAACTCATTACCAGCAACATCCCTTTTAGCGCCATTTTGGTCGCTAACGATCAAATGGCTCTTGGTGTATTACGCGCTCTGCATGAGCATAATATCAATGTCCCTGAGCACGTCTCGGTCATTGGTTACGATGACACCGCAGACAGCGCCTATTTCCAACCGCCACTGACGACTGTCAGGCAGGACTTCAAGCAATTAGGGGAAGAGAGCGTTTCCCGCCTGATTGTCAGGCTGCACCACTCAATTGAGCTACCTTCTGAGTCTCTCTTGTTAGCCACTGAACTGACAATACGCCAAACAACAGCACGCTTTAAGCGCTCTATCCTTAAAAACGAATAAATGCGATCACTCTCGACTATTTATCCAACCACTATTTACTTTATCTGTCGTTGAATTCATCTTTACCCCAACACAATTGTGAGCGCATAACATTTTTACCCTTTGATCACTTACCAGCACAAAAAGTATCCACGCACATCGCAGAAATGAGGCTGATATCATGACGTCACAGCAGAAGGTTCAACAGCAGGTTCAACCGCCCCTATCGCAGATTTTGTCACGCAGAGATTGGGAGAACCCGCAGGTGACGCAGTATCACTGCCTTGAAGCACATCCTCCCTTTTACAGTTGGCGTGATAGCGACAGCGCAAAAAATGATACCCCTTCGCCACAACGGTGTTTACTCAACGGACAATGGTCATTCAACTATTTCGACCAGCCAGAAAGAGTACCAGATGAGTGGGTTGAGCACGATTTATCGGGAGCGAGATTACTGCCAGTCCCCGCCAACTGGCAACGCCATGGTTACGACACCCCGATTTACACTAACGTCCAATACCCTATTCCGGTCGACCCGCCGCGAGTACCACAACAGAACCCGACCGGTTGTTATTCGCGTAATTTCGTTTTAGAGCCAGATTGGCTCTCATCAGGCCAAACACGCATTATTTTTGATGGTGTCAGTTCCGCATTTTATCTGTGGTGTAACGGGAAATGGGTGGGTTATTCCCAAGACAGTCGCCTGCCTGCTGAGTTCGATCTCACTCCTTACTTACAGGCGGGTGATAACCGTATCGCCGTTCTGGTTTTACGTTGGAGTGATGGCAGTTATCTGGAAGATCAGGATATGTGGCGCATGAGCGGTATTTTCCGTGATGTCAGTTTGCTTCACAAACCAGCGATCCATTTGCGGGATATCCATATCGCCACACATTTGTCCCCGGAGTTCAGCTCTGCCAATTTAGAGGTAATGGCAGCGATAAATATTCCTCCACTCAGCATCAACGATCCACAGATAACTGGGGCTTATCAAGTCCGCGTACAATTGTGGCTGGCAGATAAGTTAATTAGCAGTTTGCAGCAACCGCTAGGTACCCAAGCCATTGATGAACGCGGGCAATACACTGATCGCACCCATCTTAAGCTGCGGGTGGAATCCCCCTCTTTATGGAGTGCAGAACAACCCACACTGTATCGCGCCGTGATTTCGCTGCTCACTCAGCAGCAAGAATTGATTGAGTCAGAAGCCTATGATGTCGGTTTTCGACAAGTTACCATCCACCAGGGTCTGCTTAAGGTTAATGGTAAAACGGTATTGATTCGAGGGGTGAACCGTCATGAACATCATCCGCAAACCGGTCAGACCATCGATGAAGAGAGCATGCGGCAAGACATCATTCTGATGAAACAGCATAACTTTAATGCCGTGCGCTGCTCACACTATCCAAACCATCCATTGTGGTACCGCCTGTGTGATCGCTATGGTCTGTATGTTGTGGACGAAGCCAATATTGAAACACACGGTATGCAACCGATGGGGCGTCTCGCGGACGATCCTCAGTGGTTCTCTGCTTTCAGCGAACGGGTTACGCGTATGGTTCAGCGTGACCGTAATCACGCCTGTATCATTATTTGGTCTTTGGGCAACGAATCTGGCCATGGCGCAACCCATGATGCCCTCTATCGCTGGATTAAAACCAATGACCCGACACGTCCGGTACAATACGAAGGCGGCGGCGCAAATACGCTCGCGACCGATATTGTATGCCCAATGTATGCTCGCGTGGATGAGGACCAACCTTTCCCAGCGGTGCCCAAGTGGGCAATCAAGAAATGGATTGGTTTGCCTGATGAATCTCGCCCATTGATTCTGTGTGAATACGCTCATGCAATGGGTAATAGCTTCGGTGGGTTTGCCCGTTACTGGCAGGCATTCCGCCAATATCCTCGGTTACAGGGTGGTTTTATTTGGGATTGGGTAGATCAAAGCCTTATCCGCGATGATGAGAATGGTGAACCTTACTGGGCTTATGGCGGTGATTTTGGTGATAGCCCCAATGACCGCCAATTTTGTATGAACGGGTTAGTTTTCCCTGACCGCAGCCCTCATCCCAGCTTGTACGAAGCACAATGCGCGCAGCAGTTTTTCCAATTTTCATTACTGAGCACCACGCCACTGGTGATAAGTGTCACCAGTGAATATCTGTTCAGACACAGTGATAATGAACAGCTCTATTGGCGAATTGAATTAGACGGCGAATTGATACAGGAAGGTGACTTTTCTCTTGATTTATCTCCTGAGACTACGCAGCACTACAGGCTGGCAGAGCAATTACCCCTGACAGATAAACCCGGCCATTTATGGTTAAACGTTGACGTCAGGTTGAGAACAGAAACACCTTGGGCAGCCAGCAACCATCGCAGCGCCTGGCATCAATGGCGTTTACCTCGGGCGCTATCTATACCCCGCCGCTCTGTGCCAAATAGCACTGAGCTAAATAGTACCGAGCCAAGCGAGCTTCAGCTCATCCAAGATGCGCACTCGATTATGGTGACTCACCAGCAACAGCGTTGGCAGTTCAATCGTCAGACTGGCTTGCTGGAACAATGGTGGGTGGGTGAATTACCGGTGTTACTTAGCCCGCTGCGTGATCAATTTGTTCGTGCGCCACTGGATAACGATATTGGTATTAGCGAAGCAACCCGTATCGACCCCAACGCCTGGGTCGAACGCTGGAAAAAGGCGGGAATGTATCAGTTGGAACAACGTTGTCTATCATTACACGCTGATAGCCTCTCCCACTCAATACAAATCTGTGCCGACTACAGCTATGAGTTTGCCAATGAAGTGCTATTGCATTCACATTGGTTATACCGTTTTGATCAGCAAGGCCGTATGACCATTGATGTTCAGGTTGAAGTGGCAACATCACTTCCCCCTCCGGCCAGAATCGGTATGTGCTGCCAACTATCAGATCTCGCTCCATATGTTGACTGGCAAGGGTTAGGGCCACATGAAAACTATCCTGACCGGCAGCTTTCAGCACAATATGGTCAGTGGTCACAGCCGCTTGAGCAGATGCACACACCCTACATTTTCCCGAGTGAAAATGGCTTACGCTGTAATACCCACTCTCTGCGTTACGGAAACTGGCAATTAACCGGTCGGTTCCATTTTGGTATCAGCCGTTACAGCACGCAGCAACTGATGATAACCAGCCACCAGCACTTACTAAAACCCGATCAAGGTACCTGGTTGAATATCGATGGTTTTCATATGGGGGTCGGTGGTGACGACTCATGGAGCCCTAGTGTTCACGCTGATCACTTGCTGACGGACGAAAGCTATCACTATCAGGTCTGCTGGCACTATAAGGGTTAGGCTTAAGCTTAGCGCGGCGTACGGTGGCTATCTCGTCACCGTACGCCGCGGGTTATCCTGGTCCACAATTTCAGATTTATACCTATAGCGTAAGAAAAGTAATGTTCATACAATCAAAGCGTTCCAAACATCTCTTAGTCTTGATTGTAGCCCTGCAAGTAAGCCATACATGCACGACTCCTTTGCAAATTTGTGCGCCCACTCTGTTGGGCGCTTTTTTTGTTTTCTACTTCACTGATGTTTTCTGACGCTTATTTTTGTCATCACTTAAGCACATTCTCGTCATGAATTATTTCCATTACCAGACTAAGATAGTCTCGTAGTCACCGGCATAGCATCGGACTTACCACTTTTAGGCGACAAGAGGAATATTATGACATCGTTAACGCACCTCCCGGCGAATATGGTCGCAATTGAAATCACTCAGTCTGGTGGACCAGAAGTCTTAGTGGCCGTACAGCGTCCAACACCGATGCCTGCTGCGGGCGAAATATTAGTTAAAGTTTCAGCCGCAGGTGTTAACCGCCCTGATGTGATGCAACGTCGTGGTCAGTATGCGCCGCCGCCGGGGGCCTCAGATATTCCTGGATTAGAAGTTGCCGGCGAAGTGGTCGCCATTGCAGCTGATGTGAGCCGTTTTAAGATCGGAGACAGAGTCTGTGGGCTGATAGCTGGTGGGGGTTATGCGCAATACTGTGTCATACATGAAACCAATGCCTTACCTATTCCCTCCCCCCTTACTGATATTGAAGCAGCGGCGTTACCTGAAACATTCTTTACCGTATGGACCAACCTATTCCAACGAGGCCATTTTAGCGCCGGCGAAACAGTCTTAATTCACGGCGGATCTTCGGGTATTGGGACCACCGCAATATTACTGAGCAAAGCATTTGGCGCACAGACAGTGATTGTCACTGTGGGTTCAGAGGAAAAACGTCAAGCGTGCCTGAAGTTAGGGGCAGATGTTGCTATTAACTACCACACCCAAGATTTTGTCACTGAAACTAAACGCGCTACTGCCGGTAAAGGGGCTGATGTTATTGTTGATTTAATTGCTGGAGAGTATGTCGGGCGCAATTATGAAGCTGCGGCCATGAATGGGCGTATTGTTCAAATTGGTACACAAAATGGTAATGCTAAAGATCTTAACCTGATGTTAATGTTGCTAAAACGCCTGACACACACCGGATCCACATTGCGCTCTCGTAGCGTTGCAGAAAAGGCACTGATCGCCCAAGAACTGGAAAAGCAAGTCTGGCCTTTACTAGGTAAGGGCAATATGAAGCCGCAAATCTGCCAGACATTCCCACTGGAAGAAGCATCGAAAGCGCATGAGTTGATGGAAGGCAGTACACATATCGGGAAAATTGTTTTGACCGTTTAAAGCAATGCAAAACGATAAAAACCGCTATTATTTATACTCATCCGCAGAAATCGACACTCAAGGGTTGATTTCTGCGGATGAGTAAATAATATACATCACTATTATCCCTTATCAGCCTATAACAGTTTAGCTAACTAATTTATTGAACTGATATACTTTAGATTTGATCTTCTATGTTAATCTATAACAAACCATTATGGTTTAATTTTTATGAGTCATTAATCACAAGGTCATAATTATGGACATAATTAAAAAAATATTAATTGACGACATCGCAAGAATAAATCAAAAAGAAAAAAGAGATGGCCGGTTAAAATTTAACAGCGATTTTGTCTACAAACATCCCTACCTTTGCCTGGCAATGCTAGTGTCATATTTTTTCGTCTTAGTTTTGATGTACTTAACGCCATACTTTGGCACAGGCTACATGATTGCATTTACCGCTTTCTTTGTCCTGATGTCAGCCATCCTTATGATGGAAATCAAACCTGTATTTAAGTTTGAGGATATTGGCATTCTTGACTTACGCGTTTGCTACAACGGAGAGTGGTTCTTTAGTCGTGCGTTATCAACACAAGCAATTGATGAAATATTAAATAACAAGAATATCAGTGATGACTTTAAACTTCGCTTTAAGCATATTATTAATAATAAAGGCGAAATAGATTTTTATGATGTCTATGATTTGGCTTATTTACAAAAAAAGCCCTCACGGTTTAATGAACCAAACGTCACCTCCTCGTTAGCCAGTTCGTCAGTTATTGGGCAGTAAATACCCGTATTCATAACACTTATGCCCCGTATGGGGCTTTAATCGTTATATCAAAGTAGCCTTTTTATCCAGCATACTCATTAGTTTTGTTAGGCAGATATCGTTAATACGCTAAAATTTTGCCTATAATAAGGTTAATGCTCCTAATAAAAAGAGGCTAATAGGTATGGATAAAATTGATGAACAACTGATTGCTATTTTAGCGGAAAATTCTCGGATATCTCTAAAAGATCTGTCACAACAAGTGGACCTCTCCTCTCCGAGTACATCCGAACGTCTGCGGCGTCTTGAAGAACGTAATATCATCCGCAGTTACACTCTAGACTTAGACCCGCGAGCTTTCGGTTATAACTTGCAAGCTATTGTCCGGGTCAAGCCCTTGACGGGAATGCTGCATAGCGTTGCAAAGATGATCCAGGAGACACCAGAATGTGTTGAGTGTGACAAAGTAACCGGTGACGATTGCTTTATTAGCCGTCTATACCTTCAGTCATTGGAGCAATTAGATGCCATCACTGACCATTGGTCTGAACACGCCGAAATTCATACCTCAATCGTAAAATCATCCCCTATTATGCGGCGATTACCCCCATTAATGCAGCCAATCAGGGGCACAAAAATCTAAAATATGTGCCTCCAGGCTCACTTTATTTATAATAAAGAGTTATGCTTCCTACCATTAGATAGATATCAAAAAATGGATAGTTGATGAGCAGTGAAACCCTAAGCCAGGTGCCGGAGTCATTGATTCTAACACTCCCCAACAGCAGTTGGGATCAGAGTGAAACAGAAAATGCCCGCGCTATTGAGGCTCTAGAACAAGGTAAAGTGCTATTTTTACCTCATCTGGCCTTTGCACTAAGTGAACAGGAGAAACAACTGCTCAACCCTGCATTGGTTGATGCTAAGCGTAAAAATATCAGCTTCAAGCCAGTGGAAGGCACGCTAACGGGTGTTATTGATGAAAGCAAAATTACCTTAACCCGTCAGTTACTTGAACGCTATTACCAACGTTGCTTAAATTTAATTAATCAACTATTGCCAGAGTATAAATCTGCCCTGCACAGCCCAACCAATAGTTTACGTTTACACCCGGTTGCGGCCTGGCGTGATAACACATCATGGCGTAAAGACGATAGCCGCCTACATGTTGATGCATTCCCTTCACGCCCCAATTATGGTGAACGTATCATCCGTATCTTCACCAATATCAACCCTCAGGGTGAACCCCGGTCATGGCGTGTTGGCGAAAATTTCACCCAGTTGGCCAGCCGTTATTTACCGCAACTGGATGACTACTCCCCTATCAGTAGTTGGCTACAAAATAAAGTGGGTATCACTAAACGCCGTCGCAGCCATTACGACCATTTGATGCTTCAGTTACACGACAAAATGAAGTCCGATTTGGATTATCAGAAGAATGGCTCACAACAAGCGATTGATTTCCCATCGGGCAGCAGTTGGATCTGTTTTTCTGATCAAACCCCCCATGCCGCAATGGGTGGGCAATATATGTTAGAACAAACTTTCCTATTGCCGGTTACCGGCATGAAACACCCTGAGCAATCCCCGTTAAAGATACTGGAATCATTGACGCAGAAAGCACTAATATAATCCATACAGAGATTCCACTAATCCGCCAACTCGGCGGATTAGTGATTAAAAATATCATTGCCAAACCGCACCGGTTATATCGCGAGTAAATTAGCAAAAAAAATCATTGTTAAGCTTGATCCTCGATAAAAAATAAATATAATTCCTCACGTTATGTAAGCCAACTCCGCAATGGTTTTACTTGAGGTAAATAGATTAGCCTCATCGAGCACAATCCATATAGGGTATATTATTGCTCTGTTTGTGATTTTAGATAGCAGTTTTATTATATAGCTTATAATCATGGAATCTGATCAGATAGCGATTGGAGGTTAATATGGTTAAGGTCTATGACAGAAACAGAAACCAAATTATCCCGGGAAAACGTGTAATGGTCGCACAAACCGGTGAGATTGACGTGGCAAAAGCTATCCATGCCGACGGGCTGGCCCCAGTACAGGCCGAACGGGAAAGAGTGGTTGAATTGCAGCAAACAGGTGAACGTTATGTGCCTTTCGATTTAGTCAGACTAGGCTAATAGTCGTGAGTGCATATAATGAATAGATTTAGACATGCGACTTTCTTGGCAAAAATTGAAAAGCTAATTTATTAGCAGTGGCACTAATATGCTGGGGCACCTGTATTAAAAGGTCGCCCCATCATTTTTATATAACCTTGCTATTTATATAATTATGGCATTTAACAACACAACTATGATAGCCATCAACTATAACAATAGAGAGTGGAATCCTAGCCAACACTTATTATCATCAACTCCCAATAATATATCCGGCGGGTGTTAATGGCCGCCCGTCGGATCAGCGTTATTTAAATATGACAAGCCGGTTCAATCGCCTGAGCCACTTTCTTTTGGAAGGTCTCAAGCTGACAAAGTTTGTCCTCTCCGCTGTTTTCACAACCTTCAATCGCAACAGGAACCCTACCTGCCGGATTGTTTTTCAAATCTAGTTTCTCAGCATTTCGTAATTGCTCCATGGTTTGATAGAACATTTTCACCGCGACATAGCGTTGATGATTATCTGGGTTCTGCCATAGCTCAAAGACTAACCCTCCACCGGGCGGTGTATTATCGGGTTGCTGTGGTAGTTGCCAATTGGCACCCAACATTCCGCCAATATTGGCAATATTCGTATCATGCCCACCAAGGAAAAGAACTTTGGTTTGTGGTGATAACGGCAGTGTTTGTCCCTGAGCATCGCGCTGAAGGACGAGTGCGGTCTCGATCTGTTGCAATAATGGAGTGCCCTTATGACGAGCGATATAAGGTGTTTTGGCCATTAAATCAAATTGCGCATTATGCAACGATAATAACGAGATCCAATTTTCTTCTCCCGTTAACCGATGCCAGGCAACATCGGGCATCGCTTGTGAATTCTGTAGCAGGAAGATCTCACCCAAGGTTGATGATAGCGCCAATGGTCCACTGAGCGAGACTTTTGTCCCGGTATTATTCACCGTGATTTCATTCGCTGCAAATTGGGCAAAATCACAGGTTTTTCCTTGCTGTTGTAGTGATTTACAGTAAGGCGATGCTGCAAAGTTCAATACCTCGCCCATCTGGGCAAAGGGTTTAGCATAGCGCTGGCTCAGTTCACTTAATGGCGCACCCAGTCGCTCCTCAACAGCCTGATGGGTCTGTGTCGAATCTAACTTACACACCCCCGCATCGACCGGGTGAAATAGCGGATCCACTTTTTTCAAATCAGCCTGATAATGTACTTTCAGGCCGCACCCCGGTGCTATTCCATCAAGAAATGCCTGCCCGGTTAAACGCGTTCGTTGATCAATATCGGCCTGCGCATAGATAGCCGTATCAGTTGGGCACCCTGGCGCGAGTAACCCTTTGCTACGGAAGTAATCGCCATAGAATCCGCCCATCAATGTTACTAATTGTGCACCTCGGGGGGTTAAGTATCCTGCGGCGACCGGCCATTGCGGCCACTTGTCGGGGGTTACATCATTCATTAACTGTGTTTGTTTGGTCGGCGAGCGGACACCATGGCGGCTCAAAATAACCACGCGCTCCAATGTGTAACCGGTAGGCGGGATAGCAACCGGTGCGGCACGAATCGCGCTGCTACTTAGCATCAAGACCAGTGCGGATAATCGCAGACTATCTACTGTTACTGTCATAATTTTATATCCTTATTAAAACTACGAATACTTTTGCCTCAACGAGTATGGTCGACGATCGACGCCCCCACAATGTGCGAAAGCAATAAGCAGTAGGAGTGCTAATAAGTGCTATAGCGCAAAAAATTATGTCAATTGGCGCTAAACTTGATTCGCTTCTCAGTGTTAGAACGATAATTAGCCGATTATGTCATTAACAATATTTATATTGAAAGGAGGGAGGGTACAAATCCGCTTTATCATTCCGGCTATTGTCCGAAAAGCATTAAGCGCATAAAAGCATTTGGCACATTAGGATTGGAGAATATAGCCCGTAATCCGGCAGCTATACATACACATCATAAGGAGTCTGACATGCGGAAAACAGGCGATATCGACAGAGTCATGTCGGCCAGACAACTTCCAAACAAAGCCGTAGCACTGATTCTTGCAGGAGGCCGTGGCTCACGCCTTAAAGATCTTACGTCCGTTCGCGCGAAACCCGCAGTTCACTTTGGCGGAAAATACCGCATTATCGACTTCGCACTCTCTAACTGCCTCAATTCAGGTATTCGCCGAATCGGCGTGATAACGCAGTATCAATCTCATACCTTGGTGCAACATATTCAGCATGGTTGGTCGTTTCTCAGTGAAGAGATGAACGAGTTTGTTGATTTGTTACCTGCACAACAGCGCCAAGGACAAGAGCACTGGTATACCGGCACCGCTGATGCCGTCTTCCAGAACCTGGATATTATCCGCCGTTATCGTTCTGAATATGTCGTGATCCTCGCCGGGGACCATATATATAAAATGGACTACTCCCGCATGCTGTTAGATCACGTGGAAAGCGGCGCTGCCTGCACCGTAGCCTGTATTGAAGTGCCCAAAGAGGAAGCGAGTGCCTTCGGTGTAATGGAAGTGTCTGAAGATCTACAAGTAAAAATGTTTTGGGAAAAACCGGAGGATCCGCCAACGTTACCCGGCAAACCTGAGCGCAGCCTGGCCAGTATGGGAATTTATGTCTTTAATGCTGAGTTCCTGTTCAATTTACTGGAAAGCGATCACGCAGATAAAGGCAGTAGCCATGATTTTGGCAAAGATATTTTGCCGAAAATTACTGAACAAGGTCATGTCTGGGCGCATCCATTCTCACTGTCTTGTGTCTCAACGTCACCCGATGCCCCTGATTATTGGCGTGATGTAGGAACATTGGATGCCTACTGGCAGGCTAACCTCGATCAAGCAGCTATCACACCCGAGCTGGATATGTATGACCCCCATTGGCCAATACGTACCTATGCCGAGCCCTTACCACCGGCGAAATTTGTTCAGGATCGTTCTGGCAGTCACGGGATGACCATGAATACCTTAGTTTCCGGCGGTTGCTTTATCTCCGGTTCAGTGGTGGTCAACTCAGTGCTATTTTCCCGAGTGCGGGTCAACTCCTTCTGCAATATTGATTCTTGCGTATTGCTACCCGACGTCAATGTGGGCCGCTCTTGTCGTCTACACCGTTGTGTAATCGATCGTGCGAGTACTATCCCCGAGGGGATGGTGATTGGCGAAAATGCAGATGAAGATGCCCGTCGTTTCTATCGTTCAGAGAGTGGCATTGTATTAGTCACCCGCGAGATGCTGGCAAAGCTGTAAGGACAGAGGTGGCCTGACATGGACAAGTGAGGAATAATTTATATAATCAGACCAAACAAATCAAAAGGTCTGATTATGTCATTTACTGAATGGGTCATATTGGGTGTGGTTATTGGTTGTGCCGTTGGCGCGTTACTGAGGATTTTTGGTAAGAAGAAAGACCGCTAACCTTTTCAGTTGTCAGAATATACCCTAAATAATTCAAGTTGCAGGAAGGCGACAAGCGAGATACAAATCGGTCGGGAGCAGATTTGTACGCTGCTTGCAGCGGCCTCGCAGAGGCGAGGCCCAAGGATGGACCGAGTAACGAGCGCAGCCAGCACACATGCAGCTTGAAGTATGACGGGTATTGA
Source organism: Yersinia sp. 2553 StPb PI (assembly GCF_052217105.1). NCBI lineage: Bacteria > Pseudomonadati > Pseudomonadota > Gammaproteobacteria > Enterobacterales > Yersiniaceae > Yersinia > Yersinia sp. 2553 StPb PI. The sequence goes on from NZ_JAZGPX010000002.1 coordinate 1,900,669, forward strand.
TAGAATAAGACGGCGCATCAATGTGCCGTCTTTTTTTGTGATAACAATCTCATTATCGATCAGAAGGTGTAACGTAACCCTAAGCGGAAACGATATTGCTCGCTGTTGTATTCATTCCAACGATCCAACCATTGCAATTCAAAATAGGGCATCCAGTGAGTGTCAATTTTATAACTGAATTTATTGGTTATTTCCCAGTGAGAACTTTTGCCATTTTTACCGTGAAAATCATTGACGCGCACAAAGTAATGAGGTTCAAAAGTATATGACAACGCATCAGTCAGTTTGAAATTCCAATAAGTAGCAAACTCATGGCTGTCATTGTGAGCATAATGACCATTGAGATCTTTTGATTCATAGTTATTGTGATTATAACGATAGCGCGCAGTCAAATTAAATACCGGTAAGAATTTGTAGTTAAAATCCATATAGACGGAACCACCCGAACCTGAGCTATTGGAGTTCACTAAGCCGCCAGGGGAAATAGTGAATTTATCTGTTGGGCGAAATAATGGATACCAACCCTCCAGTTCGTTATAGCTATGTTTGAATTGATCCATTTTCCCTGTGTTATAAGCATTCGTTAACATCAGGCCGGAACCATTATCAAAGTTATACCCACCGCGCAGGATAACTTCATGCAGCTCAGAGGCCGTATTATATGCTTCACGGGTTTCAACATAAGCTCGACCGGCAAAGGCACTGGCAGAGCAAACCAACGAGGTAATCAAGATAATTGAATTATATTTATTCATGACAAATCCCTATTGATAACAATAAATGAAGGTTTATTATTTTTCTTACATCATGAAAAATGACAAATAGTTATCATGGCTATTCCTCTGCCATAAATAACCGGTAGAGGAATAACACAATCAAAATAACAACATGCCAGTTTTTAACGTCACATCACTCTATATTTAATAGCATTTCTTATTACCACTAAAAATAGAAATCACCCCGACGTAGCCATTTTACGTAAATTCAATTCAGCAATAATTTTAACAAAGCGCTGCTCATTGAGCTTATAAAATAGCCCCATGGTTATGGCTGCAATCATTGCCAGAGTGCAAGGGTAAATAAAAATCAATTGGCGCAACCCCTCCAATACTGATGTCGATTGGGCAACATTGGGAATATAACCAATCTGAGTGAGCATGATACCGGGCAGAAATCCAGCCAGTGCGGCAGAAATTTTTCGTGAGAAGGTATAGCCGGTATACACCGACCCTTCTGCGCGAATCCCTGTTTTCCATTCACCATAATCCACCGTATCGGAGACTAATGCCCAGTTCAGGCTGTTGACAAATGCAGTACCGAAAAAGGCCATACAGGAGAATGCAACAAAGCTGACCGAACTGGTGCCCCAGATATAATTCAGTACATCCCCCATGCCCCATAACATTAAGCCACTAAGGTAGACGGTTTTCTTGCCGAAATACTTCACCGCCGTGGGGACCAGCAATACACCAATCAAAATACAGCCCATACTGAAAAAGCCCATATAGGACAGTAAATGAATATCCTGCAATACGTACTGAGTGTAATAAACCTGAATCGCCAGTTTGATATTGAATGCTGCCAACGTGCACAAATTGGCAATACATAACACTAATAGCGGCGGGTTCTTAAAGATGGCGCAAAATGATTTAAAAATACCCGGTTTATGGTGTACCGATACCGGTTCCACATAGCGTTCTTTGACACCGGAATAACACCACCACATGCAGACCAGGCCGAACGTGACAAATATTAGCGCTGCAACCAGATAGCCTATCTCAGGTGAGGACGTAAACAGCAGTTGAATTGGCATAAAAGCTACCGTGCACAGTAATAGCCCTACCGTCGCCCCACCCTGTCGCCAGGCTGCCAGGTGCGCGCGCTCATTTGGGTTTTTGGTCATTGCCGGGACCATCGCACCATAAGAGCAATTCATCAAACTGTAGAATAAACCGAATAACATAAACAGCACTGTTGCCAATACCGTTTTGATATTTAGACTAAAACCGGTATTGAGAAAGTTCGCGACAGCCAGCAATGCCACAGGTAATGAGGCATACAGAATAAATGGCCGGAACTTCCCTTTCACACCAATGTGACGGCGAGAATCTAATAGTACGCCGGTAAACATATCGGTAAAGGCGGTAAAGAACTTGGCAATCAAAAAAATCACGCCACCGTAAATAGCCGGGAGCCCCAGAATATCGGTATAAAACTTCAGTAAATAAAGTGTCCCGATGCACAGCATCAGGTTAGAACCAAAATCGCCCATTCCATAAGCTATTTTTTCCCGCAGCGGTAATCGAAGTGTTACGGGATCCTGGTAAGTTGAATTCGGCATCTGACAGGTCCTTTTTATTTTTTAACCCGCTTACCTCCGGTTAAATCTCACTCGCACCGGATCCTGCCATAAGCGGGTTGTAGGGTTTTGGTGGTGTTAATTCATCTGATTAAACAGATCAAGGCTAGATTGCCGGACTGACATCGCGTTTGCGCTCTTCCAGCTCGGTGACAATCTTGATGTAATTTTTCTCGGTCAGATGGTAGAACAACCCCATAGTCAGTGCGGTAAGTATCGCCAACCCGCATGGGTACAAGAAGATAAGCTGCGTTAGCCCCTCCAGAGTTCTTTCTCCCTGTGCCACGTTAGGCACATAGCCGATATACGCCAGCATGACACCGGGGAAGAAGCCTGCTAACCCTTGGGAAATCTTACGGAAGAAGGTGAAACCGGTGTATACCGTCCCCTCTGAGCGCACGCCGGTTTTCCACTCACCATATTCCACCGTGTCAGAAACCAGCGCCCAGTTCAGGCTGTTCACAAAAGCCGTGCCGAAGAAAGCCAGGCAAGAGAACAGAACAAATAAAGTCGAGGTGCTGCCCCACATGTAGTTCATGGCATCCCCCAAGATCCACAAGCTCAGCCCACCCAAATAGACGTTTTTCTTACCAAAGCGTTTCACCACCGTCGGTACCAGCAGCACCCCCAGTAAGATGCACCCCATACTGAAGAACCCCATATATGACAGTAACGTGACATCGTTGAGTACGTATTGGGTGTAATAGATCTGAATCGCTAGTTTTATATTGAAACCAGCCAAGGTGCACAGATTAGCAATACAGAGGACAAACAACGGCTTATTGCCAGTAATGGCTTTGAATGATTGCAACAGACCAGGTTTGGCTGCTCCCGGCTTTGGCAGTTCGACATAACGTTCTTTAACGCCGGAATAACACCACCACATGCACAGCATGCCGACAAAAGCGAAGATGGATGCAGCCACCAGATAACCGGTCTGCGCCTGCCCTTCAAATAGCGACAAGATGGGCACAAAACCGACGGTACACAATAGTAGTCCGACGGTTGCCCCCCCCTGACGCCATGCGGCAAGCTGAGCTCGCTCTTGTGGGTTTTTGGTCATGGCGGGAACCATTGCACCGTATGAGCAGTTCATCATGCTAAAGAACAGGCCAAAGCTCATAAAGATCAACGTGGCCGTGATGGTTTTACCGGTAATACTAAATGAGGTACCAATAAAGTTAGCCACCACCAGCAAGGCCACCGGCATCGATGCATAGAGGATAAAGGGGCGGAACTTACCCTTTGGCCCGATATTGCGGCGGTTATCCAGCATGACACCGGTACCAATATCGGTGAATGCAGTAAAGAAACGCGAGATTAGAAAGATTAATCCTCCCCAAGCGGCGGGGATTTCCAACACATCCGTATAAAACTTAAGCAAGTACAATGTACCCACACACAACAGTAGGTTTGAACCCACATCGCCAATCCCGTAGGAGAATTTCTCGCGCAGCGGCAGTGTCAATTTTACTGGATCTTGATGTATTTCACTCATGTCACTCTCCTGAGAGGCCAGCCACCCGCGGGCCTCTGCCTGTGTTATAACGCCCGTAATGATGCAAACAATTCAGCCCATTCACTGCCCGCCCGGTAGAACACCGGCGGTTGTCCCATTGGTGCCGCGACAGTTACATCAGCCCCGCCACAGTGTGATTCACCGGTCCACAGATTGATCCAGTTGTCTGATGGCAAATAGAGTGACCAATCGGTGCGCCCCTCTTCATATACCGGTGCAACTAACAGATCACGGCCAAACAGATACTGGTATTTCAGGCCATAGGTGTGAGCATCATTCTCGTAATGCAGGAACAGTGGGCGCATTACCGGCAAGCCAGATTGTGAGTTAAGCGCCACGGCTTGTTTGATATACGGCTTCAGCGTGGTAAAGACTTGGGTCATCCGGGCAAACTGACGGATAGTCTCGACATCGCTATCAAACTGCCAGTTATCATCCGGGCGGTTACCTTCATGAGTACGCATCAGTGGGGTAAAGGCGCAGAATTCACACCAGCGCATCAACAACTCTTTACTGCGTTTCATCTCAAATAACGTGGTGTAACCACCAATATCGCTGTGATGCAAACCATGACCGGTCATTGCCAGTGATAACGCCGCAGGTATAACAGATGCCAACCCATCATCCAGACTCCAATCCACGTTCTGGTCACCAGCCCACATCATCACCGAGTATTTTTGGCTACCGGTATAACCGGCCCGCATAAAGAACAATATTTCGCCTAATTTGCCGGTTTCGGCCAGGGCGTCGTAGTTACATTTGGCCCACAGCGCGGGCCAGGCGTTATGCATGATTTCAGCATCGACACCATTGTCCATCACGGTGTCGGTCGGCAAGTATTCGCCAAAGTCGGCCATCCAGCCATCAAGGCCAAACGCGATCAGATTCTTTTTAATCACTTCCTTATACCAGTCGTAGGCCGCCGGTTTGGTCAGATCAACCACCCCGGCATAGAACTCACCAAACTCCACCTGGTAGTCATTGCCGCTGTAGTCTTTGGTCAGATAGCCCTTCTCTGCCGCTTCGGCATACAGCTCTTTTTCAATCGCCACATAGGGATTGATATAGCCGAGGAAGCGCACACCTTCTTTCTTCCATTGCACAATCCGTTTATCCAGCTCAGGATAGAGGTCGCTGTCCCAGCGCCAGTTCCACATCAGGCGTTTACCAAAAGAGGTTATGCGGCGACCTTCCCAGTCCTGCGACCAAATCCCGCTGACTTTCACCCCATGCTCACGCATCACCTCCAGCTTTTGCTGGCACACCTCGGTCCCGCCCTGAATCCCCAGGATCACGCCGTCATATACCCAATCCGGTAACTCAGGCTGGCGGCCCAATAATGCGGTCAATTGCTCCAACAGACCGATATAACTGTCAGCACAGTCAAACCGTAGCACCGCTACGTCTTGCCAAATCGCCAGTTCGTGATAGTCAGGGGCTGAAAAATCGAAATTCATATAGCAACTGTTATCAACGTGACAGTAGTATTTTTGGCTGCTAACAAAAGTGGGCTGCGGGAAGAAGGTCCAGTAATAGTCACCGCCCGCGTTCTCTTTACAGTCGGCCTGCCAGGTAACATAACTTTGCTTATTGCGCCCCACCCCCTGCTCGCTGGTCCACAGTGGGAATGGCTTGCCACGGAGATCGAAATAGGAGAACTGTTCACCACAGCCGTAGATATGGTCCTCCGATTGCGCGGCGAGCCGTAGCCACATTCGGTTATTCTCTTTATCACCATTGCGCAGGGACATCTCCAACCGCCCGGCCGCGTCGTAGGTAATATGTAATGTGGCTTGGGCTACCTCTCCCCGGCTAAATTGAATCTCCCACCCCTGCTGTTGTGGGATGATAACCGCATCGGTCAATGCCAGTTTTTCACTCAAGCAATCTTTGATACTGAAATTGCCACGGAACATATCGATGTCCGCTTTACCCCGGCCAATCCACAGGCACGGCGTTTGTGCGCTGTGTTGCAGTAACAAACGTTGTTGGAATGAAAGAGTGAAACCGCCATCGTGCTCAACCAATACCACTCCCGGCAGGTTGTCCGCTTGATAAGTCATAATAAAAATCCCCAAAAAGTATAAATACTGTTGATTTAGTTAGGGTTCTTAACATTCATCAGAACCCCTATTATCAGAATGGTTGCCCTATCAGGTCAGCTCAATCACCTCAAGGTTGAGTAAACGAGCCACCTTGCGCAGCAGCGGGCGATGCTCGCCATAGACCAGCGAGGTATGATGTTCCATTCCGGCATCCAGTAGCCGTTGACGATAGCTATCAGCATCGATATCCAGTTTTGCCGTCCCGGCAGTGCCAGAGAATGCCAGCGGAGCTTTGATCATCTCGCCGCCTGCCAGCATCAGACGCAACTTGCCTTCACCCTGCGTAATACGGCATAGGGTGATGCGGCCTGGTTTAAGGGCAAACTCGGATAGCAGGGGTAACTTGCGGTTGGAGTGGATGGTGGCTTGCACCGGCCCGTCGCGATCAGCCATTTCAATCGGTGCCTGACCACAATGCCAGAACACCACACTGTTGCTCACCGGGTCGATATCGACCAAGTCGGTATTGAACGCGGCACTACCAGAGGCCCACTGCGCCATTAATGACGAGAGCACACCGAACATGTCAGCCTCGCAGCCACATGGAACGAGGTCTTCATTCATCAGCGCCAATGCGCCACAGGCAGCGCACCCATAATCGGTAAAAAAGTCTGGCCAGCAGCGCACCGCAATACCGGAGTAACCCTGCTGTTGCGCTTTCTCACGCAACGCTGAGTAGACTTTCAGCGTTTTACAGGTCGCACTTTGGTCCATTTCCGCCAAATTCGGGAAATCTTTAGCGCGGCGCTGATAGGGTGCATCGGCGGCACTGTCCGGTAGCGCTTTTACTTCATCGATAAATTCCAACACGGGTTGGCGATCAACGCTGACACCAAAGTGTTGTGTCAGTTGTTGTTGGTTGTAGTTACAAGCATCGAACCCCAGTGGATGTTCGCCTATTACCATCACTTTGGCGCACTTAAAGCGATTGACGATCGCGGCAGCCTGCGCCAATTGTTGTAGCTCGCTGACCACATGGGCATCATCCGGCAGGCCGTGAACAGTCTGGACCTTGATATTTTCGCGGCTCAATGCATGGCAGGCCAAATTAACCCCGCAGAAGGAGTTGAGCCGTAAACGACCACCGGTACGAGCCTCCGGGAAGGACCACATAGCTGTTGGGACCGGGAAGTCACGCACCACTTCACAGGTCAGCGAAGCATCGGTAAACGTCACCTGTAAAATTAGCAGTAAATCAAGATTGGCCTGCTTCAGCGCGGGCAACGCTTGTAACGCAGACTCGGCATCAAACTGTAATGCCGGTTCCCCAATCAACTCGATATCCATTGCTCTCAGGGTATTCCACGCCTGCGCCAGCATTTCCTGCGCATACGGCACATCAAAAGTACTACGGCCCAAGGCCAACACGCCCACTTTTGCTTTTTTATTCATCATATTGCTTCCAGTGAATTTAATGACTTATCGGTTGGCGCAGCTCAAGCGACAACACTGAAACGGTGTTCGGTGTAGCTAGAATAATTTTGATTTGGTCGCAGAATGACATCGGGGAAGTGCCCATGATGAATGCTGTCAGGGAAGGCCTGTGTCTCCAGACATATTCCTGAAAATGCCTGATAGCGATGCCCTGCTTTGCCATTCCATACCTTGTTAGAAAGCTTGAATGCGTTATAAAACTGAATACCTGGCAGGGTGGTATGAACCGCCATCACCCGACCTGAATGTGGGCAAATCAGCGTGGCCGCCGGTTGCAGAGTGGTGCTATTTTTCTGCGATAAATCGTTTTTTTTCAGCACATAGTTGATGTCAAAATCCTGCGCTGGCCGCTGTTGCATCGCATCACCCAAGCGGCGGGCATTACGAAAGTCAAATGCAGTGCCTGCAACACGGACAATCTCGCCGGTCGGTAGCATGCTGCTTTCATCCACTGGCGTGATAAAGTCAGCGTCAATTTTCAGTTGCTGGTCGTGAATTAAATGAGTGTGACCGCGCAGATTGTAATGGCTGTGATTCACCAGATTGACGATGGTTGCCTTATCGGTTTGCGCCTCGAAACTGAAGGTCATGACATTGTCATCCGTCAGGCCGATACGGTGGCGCACCTGTAAATTCCCCGGATATCCCTCTTCGCCATCGGGCGACGTGCGGCTAAAAATAAGACCATCGCCCTCTTCCTGCGCCTGCCAGACATACTTATCAAAGCCGCGCAGGCCACCGTGCAAATGCTGCCCGGTCGGCAGTTCATTGGTTGCCAGCAGATACTCTTGCCCGTCAATGTTAAAGCGCCCACCCGCAATGCGATTGGCACAGCGACCGGCAATGGCACCAAAGAACGGATGACCGGCCTGATAGGAGGTCAAATCATCAAACCCCATCACCACATCCTCCAGTTGCCCGTGGCGGTCTGGCGCCCAAAGTTGGGTGATGATACAACCGTAGTCGGTCACGCAGAGCCGCATACCATTGCGGTTAGTTAGTGTAAACAGCGAAACTTCCTGCCCCTGATGCTCGCCAAATTGCTGGCGTTGAATTGTCGTCATACACTCAACCTCGTATTTCGTACGGCTTTGGTCGCCTGCCCGTTCAAGTGCAAAACACCATGCCGTACGATAGATAGAAAGGATTAGCCAGCAAAAGCAGCGGCTTTCCCCTGGCTGCCAAACAAGCGGATTTTTTCAATCACTTTTTGTTTCATCACATCACGCCCGTGGCCCAGCGAAACCGCCAAGACATACTCCTCTGGTGATTGATTCAATACTTCGCTAACCCCTTGGGTAAAGGCCTGACGTAGTTCGGTATCGACATTGACCTTGGCAACCCCCAAGGTAATCGCGCGGCGAATTTGCTCATCCGGCACCCCAGAGCCGCCATGCAATACGATAGGTTTCTTGACGATTTCGCGGATTTCTTGCAGGCGCTTAAATGCCAGTTTCGGCTCTTGCTTATACATCCCGTGAGCGGTACCAATCGATACCGCCAGATAATCAACGGTGGTCAGTTCGGCGAACTGTAGCGCTTCATCGCAACCGGTGATCAGGGCATCTTTTTCGTCAACTGAGATATCATCTTCAGTACCACCGATTTTACCAATTTCACCCTCAACGCCGATATTCAAGGCATGAGCGACATCTGCCACCGCGCGGGTAATACGCACATTTTCATCGAATGGCAGGTGAGAGCCATCGAACATCACCGACTGGAAACCGGCCTGAACTGCCGCCATGGTCTGCTCAAAACTACGGCTGTGATCCAGATGGATACAGACCGGTACCGTAATGTCATGCATAAAGGCATCAACCATCTCTTTCATGGGTTTTAACCCCATGACGCTAATCACTTTCTGCCCAATTTGCAGCATGATGGGCGCCTGCTCCTCTTCGGCAGCCAGCAAGATCGCGCGGATTGTTTCAGCATTGTGGGCACTAAAAGCGCCGATGGCATAGCCATGCTGCCATGCGTGTTGAATTAAGGTATTACCGGATACATAAGACATTTTCTCTCCCTCTGCGTGCTGATAACAGCCGCTTTAAAAACCATCAATTAATCGGAAATCATTCGGTTGTTGGCAGACCAGACTGACTGCGAACCTGTTGTAAAATGGCACTCCAATCCTGGCGCCCGCGCCCGCAGGCTCTGGCCTGACTGTAAACCTCGCGGGAAGCAGCCCCCATCGGCATGGTGACGTGCAATTGGTTAGCCACATCAAGAGCGATACCTAAATCTTTATGTGCTAAATCAATCATGAACGCTGGCGTTAAATCTCCCTTCAGCACCTTATTTGGCCACGTGGTAGTGAAATGCCCTTTACCCGCCGGAGTGCCACTCATCACTTGCAGTGCGACATCGAAAGACAGTCCCAGTGCTTCGCATAGTACGGCGGCCTCCGCCGACAACGCATTGAGCGCAATACTCATGTAGTTGTTGATAAGCTTCACGCGGATCCCCATCCCCGGCCCGCCCGCATTGATAAGTTCAGATCCCATTGCCATCAGTAATGGCGTTGCCCGCTCAACCTGCGCTTGCGTTCCCCCCGCCAGTATCAATAAGGTGCCGACCTGTGCATGGTCAGAGGTACGCCCCACCGGCGCATCCATAAAGCCATACCCTTTGGCCTGCATCTGTTGCGCCAAACGGTCAGTCTGTAACGGATGGATAGTGGACATATCAATCACCAGTGCTTCTGGTGACAAGCGGCTACAAACGCCGTCGTTGCCGAACAGCACGTCATGCACCAGTTCTCCGTTAGGGAGCATGGTGATAACAAACTCTGCTCCTTCGGCGGCCTGCCCTGCGTTACCACATGGCGTGGCACCCAGCGCAGCCAACGCCGCTACCGCGCCGGGGTTAGTATCGAAAACATGTAATTGATGCCCGTGTTTAATGAGGTTACGCGCCATGGGCGATCCCATTTGCCCTAACCCGATGAATGCTACCTGTGCCATTATTCTCTCCTGTCACCTGATGTCATTTTTAGTCACTTGATTGGAATATTTTGTCTGTTTTTGATCGTATTTGTAATTTATGGTCAAAAAATTGACATCCGTCACTCTTTTAACATTTGAACGAATTAAAATGGTCACATCGTGATCAACAGCCCTTTTTTGGCTAACCAAGGAACTGAAACCATGACCCGGATTGCATGTGTAGGAATTGCGGTGCAGGACCGCCTCTATTACCTGGCAAAACTGCCCGATAGCGGCGGTAAATATGTGGCGGATGATTATCGTGAGATTGGTGGAGGCCCGGCGGCAACAGCAGCGGTAGCGGCGGCTCGACTGGGCGCGCAAGTCGATTTTATTGGCCGGGTAGGTGATGATGCCACGGGCAATACTCTGCTCGATGAGCTGGAACACTATGGGGTAAATACCGCCCTTAGCCGCCGCTACGCCAATGCCCGTTCATCGCAGTCGGCGATCTTAGTCGACCGTCATGGGGAGCGCATCATCATTAACCATCCCAGTCCTGACCTGCCAGAAGATGCCCAATGGCTGACGGGGATAGATTTCAGCCACTATGATGTCGTGTTGGCGGATGTCCGTTGGCATCAGGGGGCGCTAACCGCATTTACACTGGCCCGCCAAACCGGTATCACCACCCTACTTGATGCCGATGTCACGCCGCAAGATATCCGCCCGTTGGTCGCTCTTGCGGACCACGCGGTCTTCTCCGAGCCGGGTTTACAGCGAATGACGGGCAAAAATGACACTGACGCTGCGCTCTTATTAGCCGCCAGTGACACAAACGGACAGGTGTATGTCACCCGAGGTAAAAAAGGTTGTTATTGGCTGGAGAACGGCGAACAGCAACATCAAGCGGGATTTGAGGTAGCCGTGGTCGATACTACCGGTGCGGGGGATGTTTTTCATGGTGCATTAGCGGTAACGCTGGGCCGACAACACACAATTACTGCGGCAGTGCGCTATGCTAATGCCGTGGCGGCATTAAAATGTACCCGCCCCGGTGGGCGGGCCGGAATACCTGATTGTGATCAAACTGACTCTTTCCTGACGCATTTTGTATAAAATAAACAATAGTATGATGAATGAGAGAGAGCAAAGCATGAGTCTGACCGAACTAACCGGTAACCCGCGCCACGATCAACTGATTCAACTGATCGCCAGTCGTGGCTATATGAATATTGATGAATTGGCACAATTGCTGGATGTTTCGACTCAAACCGTGCGTCGCGATATCCGTAAGCTTAGCGAACAAGGGCTGATTACCCGTCATCACGGTGGGGCCGGGCGAGCGTCTAGCGTCGTGAATACCGCGTTTGAACAGCGAGAGCTTTCATATACTAAAGAGAAAATGGCCATTGCTGAGGCGATTGCTGATTACATTCCCGATCGTTCAACGGTGTTTATCACTATTGGTACCACTGTTGAACATATCGCCCGCGCATTGATAAATCACAGCCACCTGCGGATTATTACTAATAGCCTGAGGGTGGCACACATTTTATATAAAAATACCGATTTTGAAGTGATGGTGCCAGGCGGTACGCTACGACCAAACAATGGTGGCATTATTGGCCCCAGTGCGGTCTCTTTCGTTGAAGGTTTCCGCGCCGACTATCTGATTACCAGCATGGGGGCAATTGATAGCGACGGCAGCCTGCTGGAGTTTGATGTTAATGAGGCGACAGTGGTGAAAGCGATGATGGCACACTCCCGCCACATCTTATTGGCAGCCGATCATACCAAGTTCCACGCCTCCGCCGCCGTCGAAATTGGTAATGTTGCCAAAGCTACAGCGCTGTTTACCAATGTTTCCCCCCCGTCACAACTGGCCGCACTGTTGCAGCAACAACAGGTGGAACTGGTGGTCACACAGTTAGGTAATCAGGAACCCACTATCTAAATTTTACGCCAAAAAAAGCAGGCGACACCGCCTGCTTTTTCAGGATTTAACGCGCTAAGAACAGGTCAGTTAACGGCGGCGAAACGGACAAACTCATCAGCATCTTGTACCGAACAGGCCAACCCAACAACGGTAGAATAACGGTAGAATAACGGAACATTATCACTGGTGCTAAACGCCAGTTCCTGCGCGATACGGTTTCCTTGAGTCACGGCATTTTCCTTGTGACAAGTTGTTGCAAAATGATAAATCGCTGCTGAAATTCTGTGCGAAACGCCTGTTTATCATCGTGATAATAGAAAGGTATCACTTGTGGCCGGAGAGACCAATAGGAAAAGCAAAGCAGGAATGAATTGTATCCGTTTGATTTGTAGGATTTTTCTTATGACCACGTTGTTTGCCTGTTTGCGGGCTATCGTTAGTCTCGCCGCAGCAGTAAGGAGTAACAACGCGGGTTATTGTAGTGGCTGTTGACCTTCCACTGTCGAGCCAAAATCATCAATAATTGAGAAGAATACCGTCATATTCTTAGCCGGAATTTGATTACCGACTAGCCCACCATCGATGCTACTTTTCGGCGCGACCATATCGTCATTCCCCAACTTAACCGGGGTTCTCGCGGCACTTTTACTTTGCGCAATCTCCACAGTCTGGAATGTCACATTAAATGGCGTCGGATTGGTGACACGAAAAACCCCGCCACTGCCCTCTGGAACCCATCTGAAAGAGAGTTGGTTAAGCACCCCCTCTGAACTGGCAGGAATACCCGCCGGGCGATAGAACAGTTTGATGCGCGAACGGAAGGCAATTTGCACTTCATTGTCGGCAGCCTGCGGTGAAGCGGTTTTCGGTGGCACTTCTAATACATTCAGCCAAAACATCGATTCGCGATCAGACGGCAGTTGACCGGCAGTACCGGTATAGTAAATGCGAACAGATTTATTGGTTTGGGGATCAAGGCGGAACACTGGAGTATCAACAACAAACGGTACCTTTATCTGCTCAATTGATTTATCCATTTCAGCAATATTGTTATCAACCCACAGTTGCAGTAAAGCTGGGCGATTGCCCTTATTGAGGATCTGCACGCTGCCTGATTTATCATCTCCAGTAACCACCACTCGGGTCAGACCAATAGCAATACCCGCCTGCGCTGTGGTACTGAGCAAGAAGGAGGCAAGGGTCACCGCCGCAAACACGTGATACCGATGCGTGAACCTGCGGATATACAGCATGAGCCAGTACGATAGCGTTTTCATTTATAGATCAACGTAAAAGTAAATGCGCCGTTGACGGAACCACTTTGCACGGTGCTTTCAGTTTGATAAAGCCCGGCGTTCATCGGCACGGTGTAGCTCTGCGTGCTCGCTGAATTATAGCCGCTCAAGGTGTATTCGGTATTCAACACGATAGGTGTATTTGTCTGGCTACGCAATAATACCCCCACGCCTCTGGCAGTAGATCCGCTATTCAACGCTACCACACCATTTGCCGCATTCAGCACATTAGTTGCCGCGCCAAACGTATAATTAATACCCGCCAATCCACCAGGGCAGTTATTAAAATTGAGATTAAATGATCTTAACCCTTCAATATTGCCAATCCCAGTAAATTTATTGCTGGCGACATCCGGTAAATTGACAATCACATCCGGTGTGGTGCAGGTCTGTGTCATTAACTGGATATTCAGGGAATTTGGCGCAAAATCAAATAATCGGTAGCGGGTTGATTCAAGATAACTACTGGCGCCATTGTTATAGGTGCGATAGTTATAGGCATAAGCAGGGTCAAAAGCGGCAACCCATCCACTGGTTAATGTCGTGGCAATCTTAACAAACTTGATTTGTAGTTCTACGTTCAAGTTAAAATTAGCCCCATTGTTGTAAGGAATAGGGCCTAACAGCGGTGAGGAATAAACTATATTTGCCGCGCTAAAGCCATTCATCGGCTTCCAGTCGCTGCTGAAACCTGCGCCGGTCACGCGAAAACGCAGTGCATAGCCTAAGCCAGCTTTACCGGTATAAGAAAATACACTGTGACTATTGCCATCAATGTTGATTGTCCGGTCGATGCTGTACGGCGAGAACAGCCCTGCCCCAGCCTTAATACTGTCATTCATTGAGGTGGATAATATCTTGCACACCCAGCCCCCTGCGGGGAAGCTTATCCATGAACCAATCGGCGAACCAACCGCGGTGTTGGGCGGAACTCGCAGTGTGGTTGTCGGGCCATAAATATAGTAAGTACCGCTATAGTCACAATCCATGGCAGAGCCCAATGCATTAGCATTATGGCTGATCGCTAAACTACTCATCACCAGTAACCACAGTAAAAGTTGTTTTAGTTGACGGCAGCCGCGCGCTATCGAATCACTGGCTGCACCACAGAACCTGTCCATGTAATATTGCGCTATATTCTGATAAGAACTCATTTGCATATCACCTCTAACTGCCGGAATTCACCCTTAACCAATGTGCTGCTGGGTAATTTATAATCAAAGCCGCAACTATCACCAACGCCCTCACCCCATATCACGCGCAGATGTCCATCTTGCTGGTTCACCCGCACCATGGCTTGCCCGCCCTGAGCGATATAGCCCACACTGGCACCAGTGGCATCTTTCACCTCGGCACCAAACGGCAGTGGTGTGTTATCCGCCCGATGTCCGGTCAATAACATCGAATAGCCACTGGAGGTCTCAAACTTCACCAGTGCCACCGCACCGGCAGTAGGGGCAACCCGTTGACTGGTAGTTTTAAATTCCACATCCGACGATAAGCCTTTTGGATCCAGTTCTACATCATTTTGTCGGTAAGGGCTTAAGTAAGGCACCACCGCCCGGCCACTGCTATCGAGACGCATCCCCGAATAGTTGGCCACACGGGCTCCGGCAGCATCCGGGGCCTCAACAATCCCTACCGTATCGCCCAGATAGGAGGCAAAAACCACACCACCACCGTAGGCGACAATGCCACCAGACATATTGACACTGGCCTGCTCGTAATCATTACTTTTCGAATAACTGCCACCAATAGTCGTTTTAGGCGCCAGCCAACTGCCCGTCACGCCTACAGTGTTGTAGTTACCGTTCACGTCAGTACGGTTATTCGCCGCTGAAACACCATAGTTAAATTGATTATCGTCGCCAGCAGAACCTGAAACCCCGGTTTGAACTGAACTGCTGTCACGAGTGTTGGTGTAACTGGTGCTCAACCGCGGTGAACCCCGTTTGCTGCCCAACGGAATGGAGAAAGAGACGCTCAGTTGATTATCCCAATCCCCACTGGACATATTGCGCAGCCGATTAAGAGCTAGGTTATAACTCAGTGACTTATAACTATTATTATAACCGAGTTGGAAATTCATATCGCGACGCTGCCCGCCCCAATAATCCTGCGCATTCGCATTGGCATAAAACGAACCATAACCCTCTGGCAAACCTTGAGTAATACTGATTTGCGCCTGATTGCGGCGACGATACTTAAAACTGTCATCGTAGCGAGTATTACCATCTGGCAGGCTTGAATTGAAAATAGTGTTATTAACTTCGCCATGTTGCAAATAGTCACGCATGCGCATCGCTTCTGACGGCGTATAAAAACCGTCACTGGAATAGTGGTAACTGGCGATGGTCAGGCTGGTATTCGTTTCCGGTAATGAGTTCGCATAGGTAATGCCCATACTCTGACCGTTCTGATCACTCTCACCGGGTAACCTGGTTTGTGCTTGTGTCAAACTAAATGCCACCGCGCCTACGGGAGTATTAAACGCCAGCCCGGCAGAGGCCGATAGATACCCTTCGGCTGCAACCACTCCACCGTTACCGGTGATTAAATTGGATAAGCCATGGCGCAAGGTTCCCATCAAGAGAGCCGGTTTTTCCGCCATTGAATTATCACGATACTCACCGGCCATTAAAGAATAGCGCGTGGTTCCCGGCCGCAATAGCTCGGCAATTGATGCAAATGGCACGGTAAACGACTGCTCGCTACCATCAGCTTCAGTAATAGTGACAATCAGATTGCCGCCCTGACCTGTAGGGTAGAGATCGTCGATGGTAAAAGGCCCCGGTGGCACCGTGGTTTCATAAATAGATTGGCCTTGTTGACGCACCACGACACGGGCGTTAGTACGGGCGATGCCGCGCACTACGGGTGCATAACCACGCTGAGAGTCAGCGAACATACGATCATCCGAGCTTAATTCAATGCCACGATAGCTGAGACTGTCGAATACCTGACCATCAGTATTGGAGTCACCAATCGTCATTTTGCTATATAACGATGGCACCGCACGCTCCGCGTAGGTGGCCAGATTTTGATAATCAAATCCCTGACTGTCACTTCGATTTAATGCGCTACGATAGTATAAACGCCAACTTTGCCAGTTGAATCCGCCTAGCAGCCCGAGATATTGATAAGTCTGGCTGCTGGCATCACTCTGATTACTGCGATAACCGGTGTAATCATATTTCAGCGTTGCCGCCGTCACACCGTCATCCCAATATTTGGGATTAACATAGCCACGCGCCTGACGGATTAAGGAAGCCTGTGGGATCTGAATATCCAACCGCTGGGTATTCTCATCAAAAATGGCATTCCCACCGTCCAGCAGAGTACTCAATGACGAGCAAACACTGGCAGTTTCCAGTTGTTTCAGTACATCAGGCGTGAGCTTAGTGGTATCAATTCCGAGTTCATCAAACAACTTTAAGTCAAAACACGGAAGAGCCACTTTAGATTCTGGCGACGGCAACTCAAAGCGTATCGCCTGACGCCCGATCCATTGCTCATTCAAATAGATATCAATACTACGCTCACCTGGAGCAACGGGATTGCCCTCACTATAGCGGCTGGCATCAACAGAAAAACGGAGGAAAGAATCACTGAACTCAACATGTTCAGGGTCTTCAGCACAGGCGGGTAAATTAAATAGCATGCCGCCCAAGCTAAAAATAACAAGGGAGAATGCCGACAAATATTTCGGGCGCTCGTTTTTTTGATAATACATGTAATAATTAAACATTATATCGAGGCCATTTAATAAATATGCACCCGGTGGATGCAGAGAAAGACTAATTAATTATATTTATGTTTTTATTGCGCCAACTTTTGAACACCCTGCGTCTCGCCACCCTGATCATTGATAACAGAATAAAAAACTTGTGTAGTATTATTTATTGGTCCGTTAGCGCTAACCGGTAAGCTAAGCTCAGCAAAAGGTGCAATCATCTTATTATTTATTTTGCTCAAGTTCGCCACCGCCGGGCTCTCTTTTGATGCCCGTAACTCCAATTTTCTAAAGGTTATATAATACGGTGATGCATTTTTTATAACCAGTTGATTGCCCTTTTTAGAAAAGGTCAGATTCGTAATAGCCTGTTCTATCGGCATCGTTAATTCTGCTGGGCGATAGAACATTTTTATTCGGGTACGAAAAGCCAATTGCAATTTATTATCTTCCCCCGTGGCACCTTTAGTGGGTTTAGGCGGAATCTCTAGCAAATTAAACCAAAAAAGCGTTTCACGATCGGTTGCTAAGCCGCTGCCAGTACGGAACAGGCGAATAGTCTGATCCCGTTTAGGATCCAGACGCACTACTGGTGGCGTAACACTAAAAGGCACCTTGATGGTATCAGGACGCGCATTCGCATCACCGTTATCAATCCAGGCTTGAAGAAGAACCGGCATATTACCGGTATTGGAAACCTTAACCACACCTTCACGCTGCTTCTCGTCATAAATAACACGCGTACCCGTGATCATTACTTCAGCACGGGTAACCGTTGCTGCAACCAGTAATGTGACAAAAGCAAAGGCTATAAAGTATGTTTTGCGCATAAGAGTTTCCAATTATAGAGCGAATGAAACAGGGAGCATTAAGCTCCCATTTGGCAACAGATAACATTAGCTATAACAATCACTTGCCACCAGCTACGCTATATCACACGCTTTGATTAATCGTAAACAATAGTATAGTCGACTTGTGTTACAACGGTACCAGCACCAACAGTGCCACTATTCGCATAATATTGTGCGTAGTAGCCCAATGTTGCATCACCAGTGGAAATATCTTCCACCACGCCGCCCTGGCTAGCGCCGCCTACCATGATTGCTGTGCTGCTTTTGTCTAACAAACGAACCTGAACACCAGTTGCTGTACCGCTATTGTTGTTCAACCGGCCAGTGCTGGTCTCAACAAAAGCACCTGGTTCGAAGTAAGCATAAGCGTTATTCAGTGTCGCCCCAGTACAACCAGACAACGAGATATTGAAAGGAGTGGTACCCGCAACGGAGTTGACTGAACTCAGTGCGCTTGCAGAAATAGTCGGTAAGTTAACGGTCCCATCTTTAGTGCCGTTGTTGACAGAGACACCACAAGTCGTATCTGTAATTTGACCGTTAATGGTAATAGTTCCATCAGCAGCAAATGCTGATTGTGCAATAAATACGCTTGCAATAGCAGCGATTAATGCATTGCTAGTTTTAATTTTCATGTTTATTTCCCTGTGCTTTAAAATAAGGTTTTAGACCAATACTATTAATTAGGATTAATATCCTGAATCAGTGACATCCGATTTCGTACGGCTATTATTTCAGCATTTTAAATATTGTCAATCCAGTCCAAAACGTGATGTTATAAATGCATTACCAAATAATAAGAATCACAGAATACAAACAAAAGAAGAGTGGAAATTCACGGCAGGACATATCTCATTCCGTGTGGGAAATTACCTACAATCGATAGATAACATATAAAAATAAGTTATATTCGATATTAAACACGTGAATGACTCATAAATAAAAAAACAATATAAAACAGGCTTGTGGGACTTTTCTTACGCTGATAGATGAGGACATCTTAAAAAAATACCATTCTTAGATATAACACATCAAAAAATGCCAAACATAAATTTAGCCAAAAATGATCTTTACAAATTATTTATAATATTTAAGTGAAAAATATCTATTTATCGAAAAATTAAATTAATATCAACAAATCTCATGACAAAAAGAAACAAAAATAGCCACTTTTATTATCTTATAAACAGAAATAATTATCACTTACTGTTATCTTTTTTGACTCTGCCAATCATTGTAAGCCAGTACGTAATGCCATCTTATGGAGCGATAGCATCACCTCATCTCCACCTGTGTGCCTAATTTACGCGCTAACCCTTTGGCACCTTCTCGCATAACGCTATCATGATTCCAGCGAAATAATGGGGCAGCTATTGGTGCCAGACAGTTCATCCAGCGCGTATTGGTTCGAATATGCCAATCGTAACGAACAATGGTGTCGCTGCCATTGTAAAATAATGACCACTGCCCAATCCCTTCAACTTCACCACTCGCCTGCCCCTCTAACAAATGTAAAGGCATAATGGTTACTACATGAATATCAAAGGTTATCCGATAAGGAAGTACACCTTTCCAGGTATAACGATGTAATGCGCCGATACCCTGTAGATCGCCTTTTTCTATCTCAATGATTTGCTCCAGGCTTTTCCACCAATACGGCCACATATCCGGGTGGCATAAAATATCCCATACTGCCTGAAGCGGTGCCTTGACCTGCCAAATGGTGGAAAACCGATACTCAGCCATACCAGCGAACTCCGCATCAAGGGGTGAAAAAACGCTCAGGAAAATGCAAATTGATAATCATTGCCTCCATAATGACCGTTTCCAGTTGCCTTTCATCCACCCCATAACTGATCACTTTGACAGGCAAATGGGATCGATTATCTAGCCAGATGTCACAGCGATGCACCTTATCCACAGTGAAACCGGCCGGGCCAGTTATTGAGAGGTGCAATACCAGTTGTTGCGCGAAAACCTCCTCACCAAGAATTGCGGTCTTGCCACCTTGTTGCAGGCGCTGGATGTTGTCTAACAACCTTCCAATGTCTGATTGATCCACCCGGTGGCCATTTTTATCGCGTATTAAGGTATTGGTGGGCAAAAGGCTCAGCACAGGTAGCGTGTTTACACCGAAGGGCCATAATCGAACTTTGCCACTGTCAGGGCTATAGACCAGCGCGGCGCCATTGTGGGGTTCAGTAAAATCCATACGCACATATCCCGGCTTACGATAGCTATAACGAATCACCGTAGCCTCGCCTTGTGCTGACAGAGAATGAATTATGACCTGATAGGATTCAATCTGCTCAAAATGGTGTTGAGCGACCCGAATCGGGTCAGAGGTAAGGAGACTCGATATTGGCATGAACATCGGGCTGGCATCACCCGCCATCGCTGCATAGGCAACACTGCCCGGCAGCAGTAGTGCCGTCAGTATTACAATGAAACCGGTTAAGCCGCGAATAGCCTTCTCCTGCATTTGGGATTCATCAGTCAGAACTCTCTGATGTCATAATTAAATATAGGCCTAAATAGCAGCAAACAATCAACAACCCTGATCTATTATTTATCATCTTGCCACGCCAACTTAGTGTGATAAGGATCGCTGAATTTTTTTTCTATAAGTGCTTGAATAATGGCGGAGCAAGCGGGGTTTTCCCCTTAGAAAGGTTATCTTCTCAGTCGTTTTCGGGGCAACCTCTTCAGCCGCTCCGGTATCTCTCCATGAAACGGTTGCGATCATGCACCTTTTTACGGCATGTTTATGGCAACACCTCCCTGCTTTAGATATTCGAATTATCACTTTGTGGGCAACCTGATGATTAAGTGGCTGTGGAAAGCAAATCAACCGCAAGCGGAGATGCTTGCGCAGTGGCAGGAAGCACTGAACATCCCACTGTTGGCTCCGCTGAATGAGCAGGAGCAGCAGCGGCTGGTTTCTGTTGCCAGTAATTTGCTGCAACAAAAGCGGCTGGTGCCATTGCAGGGGTTAGAACTAACACCGCTGATGCAAGCCCGCCTTTGTCTGCTATTCGCACTGCCAGTGATGGAACTCGGCGCCAAATGGTTAGATGGCTTTCATGAAGTCCTTATTTATCCTTCACCTTTTGTGGTTGACGACGACTGGCAAGATGATCTCGGCTTGGTGCACTCTGGTCAAACGGTACAATCGGGTCAAAGTTGGGAACAAGGGCCGATTGTCTTGAACTGGCAAGATATTCAAGATTCCTTTGATTTATCAGGCTTTAATCTGGTTATTCATGAGGCCGCACACAAGCTGGATATGCGTAATGGTGGCAATTCTAACGGGGTGCCTCCTATTGCTATGCGTGATGTAGCTGCATGGGAATATGACCTGCATCAGGCGATGGACAGTATTCAAGATGAGATAGATATGGTAGGTGTCGAGGCTGCCAGTATGGATGCGTATGCCGCCAGTGATCCGGCGGAATGTTTTGCGGTATTATCAGAGTATTTCTTCAGTGCGCCTGAACTATTAGAAAGTCGTTTTCCTGTTGTTTATCAGCATTTCTGCGCATTCTATCGTCAGGACCCACTCGCCAGATTAAAACGTTGGGAAAATGGGTTAGCGGATAATCAAAATACCTATAATATGCAGCCACTAAGTTAATTACCTATACCTTCGTTGAAGCAGTAAAGAGTCGATAGTTAATAATAAATCGCGGACTGGCCTTATTTAGCCGCTATATCCACCCTCTTTGCTCAGATGCTGAGCAGTCAATCGCAATGTACTAATTTAGCGTTGACAGTATCGGGCATGCTAGATATCATGCGCCCCGTTCACACGATTCCTCTGTAGTTCAGTCGGTAGAACGGCGGACTGTTAATCCGTATGTCACTGGTTCGAGTCCAGTCAGAGGAGCCAAATTTGTGTTTTCATGCATCTTCACGAATCTTTATAAGATTTAGATTCAACGAGTTAGTGTGAAAAGTCTTCCCGATGCATTTTCATTTCCCCCTCCGCATCGGGCAAGATTGGTGGTCTGATTTGGGGTCATTTCAGTTCGATTATGGAGTGACCACCCTATGTCTCTGAACGACACTAAAATACGCAGTCTCAAGCCTTCTGAAAAACCTTTCAAAATTTCCGATTCCCACGGTCTATACCTTTTAGTCAATCCAAGCGGTTCACGTCTCTGGTATCTTAAATATCGTATCAACAGAAAAGAATCTCGCCTTGGCTTAGGTGCCTATCCTGATGTATCTCTGGCCGATGCCCGTCAGCAGCGTGACGGTATCCGTAAATTGCTGGCGCAGAATATCAACCCAGCGCAGCAACGTATCGCAGAAAGAGCCGCTCACTCACCGGAAAAATCCTTCAAGTCAGTGGCATTGAGCTGGCATAAAAGTAATCGAACTTGGTCAGAGAACCACGCCACCCGTCTGCTTGCCAGCATGAACAACCATATCTTCCCGATAATTGGACACCTTCCGGTCACCGAACTGAAAACCCGTCACTTTATTGACCTACTGAAAGGCATCGAGAAAAAAGGCCTGCTGGAAGTGGCGGCCCGTACCCGACAGCATATGTGCAACATCATGCGTCATGCGGTGCATCAGGAACTGATAGAAAACAATCCGGCGGCGAATCTGGATGGTATAACGGCACTTCCGATTAAACGCCACTACCCTGCCCTTCCACTGGAACAACTACCAAAACTTTTGGCACGCATTCAAAACTACAAGCAAGGGCGAGAATTAACCCGCCAGGCAGTATCACTCACCCTTCACCTATTCATCCGCTCCAGCGAGCTGCGCTTCGCCCGTTGGTCTGAGATCGATTTCAAAAATAGAATCTGGACCATTCCTGCCACTCGTGAGGCTATCCCCGGTGTCCGCTACTCAGGGCGTGGTGCAAAAATGCGCACTCCACATATCGTTCCACTCTCACGTCAGTCCATCGCTATTCTGAAACAGATACGGGAAATATCCGGGCATCAAGAGCTTATTTTTCCCGGTGATCATAATCCATATAAGCCGATGTGCGAAAACACGGTCAACAAGGCTTTGCGCCTGATGGGTTATGACACGAAAGATGAAATCTGCGGCCACGGATTCCGTGCCATGGCCTGTAGTGCCCTGATGGAATCTGGCCTGTGGTCACAGGATGCCGTTGAACGCCAGATGAGTCATCAGGAACGCAACAGCGTGAGAGCAGCTTACACCCATAAAGCAGAATATCTCGATGCCCGTAAAGCGATGATGCAGTGGTGGTCGGATTATCTTGATATGAACCGAGAAGGATATGTTGCGTCATACGTTTATGCGCAACATAAGACGGCTGGAACAACCTGATCGATAACGCTCTGATAAGAGCAGATCCTGATAAAAGGGATCTGCTTTGCAGCTTACTTACCGAAAGATTGTATCTATTTTTAACAAAAAATTGGGCAGTACCTGAAATCATTCAGGCGATAGATACAGGGATGCAGGTCTATTGCGGGGTAATTAGTAAGGTAGAATTAGGGTTACTTTTCTTATAACGATGATACTGCAAAATTAACGTTGCGAGATCCTCGTCGACCGCATAGAAATAAGCTTCCGGCACATCCAGTACCGCCGCGAACCGGCAAACCAGACCAAAATCCGGCGAACTGACCTCTCTTTCATATTGGCTCACACGAGAACTTGCCGTCTCCTCATCCAGTCCAGCCAGACAACCGAGCTCTACCTGTTTTAATCCCGTGTTCACTCGAGCCAATCTTAATCGTTTACCAATCACGGTATTACCTGCTTCACTGATTAACATAAGCCGATTATCGCCGTTCCAGGCACACCGCTCTTAAAGTAATTCTTTACCCAGTAAATTTAAAATTTATTTTTGCTTATTTTTAATTCAAAAATAAAGGAAGCATTTATTTATAGAAGTAATAATTAAATTTGGAAGAATAAATGCATAAAAATTGAGCACTAAAAGGTCGGTTTGGACATCAATCTCACTGGGGTGTGATGAGTAAAGTGGAGTTAGGATTAGATTTTTTGAACCGGTGATACTGCAAGATCAAGGTAGCGAGATCGTCATCCACAGCATAGAAATAAGCTTCCGGCACATCCAGCACCGCCGCGAACCGGCAAACCAGACCAAAATCCGGCGAACTGACCTCTCTTTCATATTGGCTCACACGAGAACTTGCCGTCTCTTCATCCAGTCCAGAGAGGCAACCAAGCTCTGTCTGTTTTAATCCCTTGTTCACTCGGGCCAATTTTAATCGCTTACCAATCACAGCGTTATCCACGGTACTGATTAACATAGGCTGATTATCGCCTCTCTCGACAAAACCTTCTTGAAGTATTTCTTTCCTAGATAAATTTTAACTTTATTTTTGTTTGTTTTTTCACCTATAATGAATTTAAAATTCACTGGGGAAAGTATAATTTTAATACAAGAGGAGGGAGTATGAATATTGAACCACGAAATCTGCGAATGGACTGGCATCCTGCCGATATCATTGCAGCTCTACGTAAACGAAACACCACGCTAGCAGCCGTATCACGGGAAGCCGGTCTTAGTTCATCAACTCTGGCAAATGCACTAATCCGGCCATGGCCGAAAGGTGAACGACTCATCGCAGACGCTCTGGGTATACCAGCGAGTGAAATCTGGCCGAATCGTTACTTCGATTCACAAGGGCAGCGCATTCCGCGAGAAATTCGTCATAAAACCAGTTAGATCATTAGTAAACATTCATTGAATTTAAGCGCCAACAATCAGGGACAAACTTTCGTTCGATTCAATCCTACGGCATCATCAATTGGTTCGTTAATTACATTGAACCAATTGATATGTCCTGGCTCAGGATCTTTCCATTCCGCTTGTTTGACGTAGAACTTTGGTGATGTTGCTCTGAATAAAATCAGTAACGCACGGGTAAATAACGACATGAGGAAAATTAGCTATCTGATGATTGCTTCACTATTTAAAATTTTTTGTGACGGCCAGTGAAAAGCTATCAATATCGCCCAGCAGACCTTCACTAATTCTATTCCTCATTTTTAGAATCTTATCTATACGTCATGGTTGCATAAGGAAACATTAACCACTCCATTCAATATATCTTTTTCATATAAAGGAGATGAATCATGATAATAATAAATAGGATTCTCAATACAACGAATGATAAATTTAACTGGATTACGATACAAGAGGCAATAGATATAGCGGCTCAGTTAAAAAAAACGCAGTTAACGGAAGCTGATATTTACCGCCATGCCTTATATGGAAACATCAACCTTTCCATCTATTTCCAATCTCCAGTAATCTTACGAAGAATCCAAATATCAAACGCTAAAGTGAAACTTAGACCTATAGGATGCCATATAATAAACCAGCTATGCGTTCTCGAAAGAAATTGCTTCCTTAATAAAAGAAATTTAATCGTAAGTACTGAGGGAGAATATATATATCCGACTCAACGAGTTATTGATACAGCGCTTATCGGATATGAATACGTCCTGGCTCAACGTTTATTGGCTAGAACGCTGGGTATTCCATTGCCTGTGATCGGGGAGGATTATATTAATCATGGACTTACTGTCAATGTTGACGAGGATGTTTTCCAACTATTCACCAAGGTCAGATACCAGGAAAGAATAAGACAGCAACTCATTCGGCTTCCTAAGAATATTGCATCATATATTACTGCGCAAGTCCCATACCAGAGAGAAAATAAATACAGCCACAGGGGATATTTCCCAATTCACGATTTACCAAAGGACGCGTGTTTTGTCATCAGACATACAGAACTTGAAAAATTAATTAGCATGCCCGTTAAGAATGATACTTCTCCAATATCTCCAACACGCATATCCACACCATTGTCCCGTCTATTTTGGCTAGCGTGTAAAAATAATGAGACTATCAGTCCATTAATCAGACAACCTTATAAACTTCTATCCATCTTTGAGCAATGGGCATCAGCCGAAGGCATTACCGATCGACTCAGCGGTGACACCTTGAAAACTGCACTTGAACGCGGCTCACCTACGTCCATTTAGGCACCAAATTAATGTCATTACGCTCTTCAATCTGAAAACCCGTATTAAGGATTGTAGTATCCGTAATACGGGGTCATCAACTTTCACTCTTACCCTCTCTGTGTTTTTTTGTCATCTCCGGGCATATCTCATTTCTGCACTGGAGCACCTATGACATCTCATCAGTTATTACGTCTGAAAAAAGTTGAAGAAAAAACCGGTCTGAAACGCTCGCAAATCTATCTGTATATGAAGGACGGCACCTTTCCCTCTTCAATAAAAATTGGTCCAGCCAGTGTGGCCTGGCTTGAGTCTGAAATTGACGAATGGATTAACCTCAAATTAGCTAACCGCTTAACACGTTGAAGGGAGATACAAAATTATGATCCCCTCACTGAATTACGCTGTATTAACAAACATCCTGCATGCGCTAAAGGAAGGTAATTTCCGTTATTGCGAAAAATTAGGGTTCACATTTAACGAATTGAATGCCCTCAATCAGCTATCCCTTGACGAGTTGTTTATCGTCAGCCAAGCATCAACACAATTTATGGCGATCACTGTCCGTCACGACGCTCTACAACAGCTCCTGATGTTGTCCCGTCAGGAGGCGAAATACCAGCAACAGATTAACCGGGCCATCAGGTTGGGCGGATCCATTGCACTCCTGAATCACTTTTTCGGCCTCACCTCGAATGACGTCTGTACCCGCCGCAGGCTACTGGGAGTGACGATTCCTTATGGCCGAACCCCCATCCCAGATGAAGTTGTCGATGCCGAAATCTGGCAGTTATGGCAAAAAAATCGCCCTGAAAACATTGAAACCCTTAACGCTCTGGAAGCAATGATGCAGGTTACTGAAGCGTTGTCTTCTCGGGAGAAAGGGCCTTCCCTTACCGCAGTCTGGAACCGTATCACCCTTTGCGAAAAAGAAGCACCAAACAGGAGGACATCGCATGCCAGATGAGATCGACCGCGATCAGGAATTTAATGAGCAACGTCTGGAAGAGATGATTGAACAAAACCGTTTTAAACCAGCAACCACGCCCTCATTATATTACTGCCGCCTATGTGGTGAACCCATTCCCGAAAAGCGACGGCAAACCCTGCAAGGTGTGACAACCTGCACAGAATGCCAAACCATTATTGAACGCCGTCAACGCTGATAATATGAAGGTATACGCGTAGAGAGGTTATCTTCTCTGCGCGTTTTTTATTATCTGAATAAGTCACTATGTGTATTTTAACCGGTGAGATACAAAACGAAAACTCGCCTTAATATTATTCACCTCCGTTCAATAGAATATCCTAATCTAAATTTTCTCTTTTATTTCCTGTTTGATTTTATCATTTTCATCCTGGCTCAGATATCACACTCTGACCGTGCCACTTTTTACTGGCGAGCTTTATAGACATTTATTCGTCCGGGGTAAGTATTGCTCTTTAACAATGTGAGTCGGGCTGTCACGTAACCGCAATTCAGGGTGCCGCTGAATATTCTCGCTGACCCGTTAAAACCGGAATGCAGAATTGGGATGTGATCTACGTATTTACCCCATCGTTATTATTCCTTAAAGGAAATATCATGCGAAGACCGATTTATCATGTACTTGTCACGCAAGAAACCCCGCGCAATTAACGCCAAACCGCAACGCGGCAAGATCTCAAACGTAGTACCACCAGCCGATCCACTTCAGATATTCATTACCCGGCCACCGTCCTGCGCGGTGAACTTACCGATAAAGCCACACCTGTTTTAACCTCACTGCACTATCCCAACGCCACCATTCGCGGCGATTTATCCATCCCTGTGATTAATGAGGAGAAATGACGATGCGCAAATGTAAACGCTGGTCTGCGGTTTTTTCCGTATTGATTTCAACCCAGATATTGGCGGCAGAGAGCGGATTTAATAAAGCTAAAGATACACTGAGCAATACCTCCACCGGCCTGCTTGGGCTGGGCGCCGCCACTATCACGCTGGCGACCATGTGGGTGGGTTACAAGGTACTGTTTGATGGTAAGAGCCTGCATGATATGCGCAACGTCATTATCGGTGCCATCCTGATTGTCGGCGCATCGGGCTTTGGTGCCTATTGGGCCGCATAGGGGGAATCAATGACCACCCTGAATAAAGCGCTGACCCGACCTGCCGCCATTATGGGGATCCCTCTCGTGCCGTTCGTAATCGTTAGCGGGACTATCGTCCTGCTATCGGTCTATATCAGTTATTACCTGGCTCTATTGCTGATCCCGGCCTGGCTGGAAATGAAAGCAAAGGCGCGAACGGATATTCATTATTTCGGGCTGCTGTGGCTGGCCTTTAAAACCCGTGGGCGGTTTGCCACAAATCGTCATTTCGGTGCCAATGCCATGCTGGCAAGCCACTACGACGCCGTCGATATTTCGGAGTTTACCAGCAAGATGAAATTAAACGAGCGCAGCACGCTGGATAACCATATTCCTTATTCCTCCCACATTCACCCGCACGTAATAAGAAATCGCTCTAGTGATTTAGTCGCTACCTGGGAGCTGGGTGGTACCGTTTTTGAATGTGAGGACGAACATCACCTGACTCTGATGGCAACCCACCTCAACAACATGATCCGCGCATATGAAGGGCTACCACTTACCTTCTATATTCACCGAATACGGGAGAAATATCAGGATGAGTTTGGCGCAAACTCGGGTATTTCCTTCTCGGATGACGTCGCTAAACGCTATTACCAAACAATAAGGGATAAACCGCTCTGGCGGCACCGGCTGTTTTTCACCGTCTGTTATGCGCCCTTCTCTACACTGGAGAAAAAAGTAAGGAAGAGGCTGCCTATCGGGAAAAGGAAAGCAGTACTGGATGATGCCCTGAAGGTGATACTCGAACACCATGAAGCGATCAACGCCGCCTTGTCACGCTATATGGCTACACCTCTGGGGATTTATGAGAAAAAAAGCCGAGTTTACTCCTCACAACTGGCGTTCTACCATCGGCTGATTACCGGCAAATGGCAGAACGTGGCGGTGACACGCACACCGTTTTATGACGCACTCAGTACGCCGGATGTGTTCTTCACTACCGATACCGCCGAATGTCAGACGGTTGGCGGCTCCCGTTTCTTCCGCAGTCTGGAAATTAAAGACTATTCGCCAGAGACCTATACCGGCCTGCTGGATGCACTGTTGTATGCCGAAAGCGAGTATGTGTTGACGCAGTCCTTCACCTGTATGGCGCGGGATGAAGCACAAAATCATATCCGACGGGCAGAAAAACGGCTGGACTCAACCGACGATGACGCTATTTCACAGCGTGAAGAACTGATTGTATTGCGCGATCTGCTCCAGTCCGGCCATGTCTCCTGCGGCAAATATCATTTTTCCCTGTTGGTGTCGTCGGCCAGTGCCGCTCAGGTGGTGAAAGAGACCAATACGCTGGCTCAGCCTTTTAACGATCTCGGCATCATGACATCCCTGTCCACCCTGTCTTTACCTGCCGCCTATCTGGCGCAACTCCCAGGTGTGTATACGTTGCGCCCTCGACTGGTTGTGATCAGCAGCCAGAACTACGCGGATATGGGTAGCCTACATAATTTCCATCCCCACAAGCGCAACCGCAATCCCTGGGGCGAAGCCATCGCCATCCTGAAATCCCCCGGAGGCGGCGGTTACTATCTGAACCTGCACGACAGCCAGTCTGGGCGGAATGACTTCAACGAAAAAATGCCGGGAAATACAGCGATCATCGGCAAAACAGGTTCAGGGAAAACCCTGCTGATGACAATGATGAAACAACTGATGCAGAAGTACCGCAATCCGGCGACATTTTCAGCCTCTGCCCCCATCAAACGGCTGACCACCGTTTATTTTGATAAAGACCGGGCGGCGGAGATGGCAATCCGGCAGATGGGCGGTCGTTATTTCCGCATCAGAACGGGCATTCCTACCGGATTCAACCCATTTTCACTTCCGCCGACCCGGCGAAACATCAGTTTTATCAAGCGATTGACTAGGATGTTGTGCCGCCGCAACGGTAAGCCGCTTGACCCACGTGATGAAGAGCGTATCAGCACCGCCGTGGATACCATCATGCTGGACTACCCGCCAGAATACCGCCGTTATGGTATTACCCGGCTACTGGAAGTATTGCCAGAACCACCGACTAAAGAGGCTCGGACAAACGGACTGCGCATTCGTTTAAAACAGTGGGCGCAGGGTGGTGAATTTGGCTGGGTATTCGATAACGAGGAAGATACATTCAACATCAGCAATATTGATAACTTTGGTATCGACGGCACGGAATTCCTGGATGACGACGACATCCGCGGTCCGATCACCTTTTATCTGCTGTACCGTGTTACCAACCTGCTGGATGGTCGCCGGTTGGTGCTGTTCATGGATGAATTCTGGAAATGGCTGGCTGACGTCGAGTTTTCTAAATTCTCTCTCAATATGCTGAAAGTTATTCGTAAACTGAACGGTATTTTTATCCCCGCCACCCAGTCACCCGATGAGATCGTCAGACATCCCATCGCTCCGGCGATTATTGAGCAGTGCAGCACGCAAATTTTTCTCGCCAACCCGAAAGCCAGCCACGCCGATTACGTTGAGAAAATGAAAGTACCGGAAAGCGTTTATGACATCATCCGGAACCTGGATCCGAGCGAGCATTACATGGTTATCCTTAAAACACCACTGCGTGCCGGTGAAACCCGCCCGTTTGTCGCCATGGCAAGAATGGATTTATCGGGCCTCGGAAACATCACCAAAATCCTGAGCGGCAGTGAAGACAACCTGAAAATATTTGATGCCATTTATCAGGAAGGCATGTCACCCCACGACTGGAAGGAAACGTTCCTTAAACAAGCAATCTGATATTCACCTCGGAGGTAATCACCATGCAAACCAGAAAGATGTTCCTGGCGCTATCGCTATGGGTTTCCACACCAGCACTCAGCGCCGGGATCCCGGTGTTTGATGCCGCCAGCAACACCGAGTCGATTAACCAATGGATTCAGAAACTCCAACAATGGCAGGAAACGGTCACCCATTATAAAAGCGAACTTGATGCCTATAAGCAGCAATTAGCAACCGCAACAGGTATACGGGATATTCAGGGATTTCTCCGCGAGGCGAAAAATCTAAAAAACGATATCGATAATCTCCGTAAAGATGGTATTTCACTGGATGACCTGCTGACCAACCAAAGCGGTCATTATTCTTCGGATCTTCAACGCTTATATAACAAATACCAATCGTTTGATGTCTGTAATCAGTCCGGTTCATCACAACGTTATCTGGAAAGTTGTAAACAGCTCATACTTAATCAGGCCATATCGATTGAGAATACCCGTGATATCCAGAACAGGGTCACCAGCATATTCAACGACATATCAGACTTATCCGACCGCATAGCCAATGCCAAAGACTCGAAAGAGTCACAGGATCTGGCTAACGCCGTAGCAGCCAAAAGCATACAACTGAATGCGCTGAGCAGCCAGTGGGAAATGTCAGTCAAGCAGGCTGAGCAGCGCGCCACGATGTTGACTCAACAGCGGCAAAAAGCATTCAATGAACAACAACTCACCGCACCTATTCCTGACCTTAATCATTAAGAGGCTAAGAATGAAAATATCACTTTGCATTGTTCCGGTAATTTTAGGCTCATTATTTCTGACGGGATGTGATAACCCAAAATCAACCCAATGGTACAAAGAACATCCTGATGAAATGAACCAGCGATATAAAGCGTGGGAATCAACCAGGGAAGACTCCCAAGATTGTAAAAATGCACGAGAAGCGCGATTTGAACTCCGCCAGGAAAATACACAGGTTCCCGATTTGAATTAAAGGGGCAATCTATGTCAGGTGGTATGTTTGTTGGAATGAACAACACGATCACTGACGGTTTACATGCCGTACTACGGGGACAAACTTCCGTGTACGGCGATATGGTAAGCGTAATAGCCGTTAGTTCCTTCACGTTATTTGTCACTTATCGGGGTTATCAAACCCTGGCCGGAAAACTTCAAACACCAGTAGAAGATCTCATGTGGGATGTCGGGCGAATGCTATTAATCATGACATTCGTTTTAAATCTCGATGGCTGGTTGGATTTAGCTATTTCGGCCATTAACGGATTAATAGACGGTGTCAGTGGTGATGATAATGTCTGGGTATTGCTGGATACCGTCTGGGTGAAAGCACAAACGATAGGGCAAAAACTTTATCAGCAGGATGATTCCACCTATGTAAAACTCAATGGGGGTATTGCCGAAATTCTGGTATGGGGAGGCGCAATCGTCACCCTGCTATTTGGTTCTGCGGTTAACCTGTTAGCCGGAATTATCATTGTATTAATGACCACCACCGCGCCACTATTTATTTTCTGCTTGTTGTATGGATTCCTTGTCCCGATGTTTAACAACTGGCTGAAAATCATCTTCACGGTGATCCTGACGACTCTGTTTTCTGCCTTATCAATCAGGATCGTCATTAGTTATCTCAATGGCCTGTTAGATAAGGCGGTAAATTTTGCAGATAGCGCCAACATCATCACGCTTGGCGTTCAGTGCTGCGTTGCAGGTGTTATTTCTGGCGTCATTATCTGGTTTTCGGCGAAAATCGCCAGTGCATTAGGCAGTGTCGCCGTTCAGGTCGCATTGCAGGGTGCCGCCATGAGCGGTCTACGTGGGCTGGCGAAAAAGTCTTCTGACGTAGCAAAACCTGCCATGAAAGCCGGTGCGGCGGGTGCCAGGCTGGCAGCAAAAGAAAGCACTAGAGCCGCCAGTGCAACCGGTACACTCGTCGCCGCAGGCACCAGCAAAGCCATATCTGCATGGCAAAAGCGTGCGGCCTCCATTCAGAGCATGAAGCGCTTCAATCAACAGCGTAACCGTTAATCTCCTTCTAACCCAGTCTCCCCACATCGCACCGTGGCTACTGCCACCGGTACGGCATTTCTGTATTCGGCAAACATAGGAATCGATATGAAATCCAGCATCGTCTTTCTGATGCTGTGCGTCCTCACGGGCTGTTCACAGCATCAGCACGATCTCTCGCCGGTATCTGGCGATCCTCAACCGGTTAATTCCCCCGCCATTATCCAGGAGCTGACAACACATGTCTGAAACAGAAAACATCATTGCGTCATCCCGAACCTTTGAATCTGTCCTGCTGGAAAAAGATGTACGGGAAAAAAAGATGGCATGGCGAATGGCGGCCACAGGATTTGTACTGGCCGCGATGGTAATTACGGCGCTGATTATCCTGCTGCCGCTGAAAACCACCGAAATAGAATTATGGTCAGTGGATAGACAAACCGGACGCTACGAATATATGACTCGAATTAAGGAGAAGGACATCTCAACCGAAGAAGCACTGGCTCACGCGTTATCAGCACATTACGTCAGGCTTCGTGAGGGTTATAACTATTTTTCTCTCCAGCGCGATTACGACGAGGTGCAGTTATTCAATAGTGACAGCGTGAACAAGGATTATCTCGATGGTTTTAACGATAATCAGGCCCCAGATATCATTTTCAATAAAGCGGAAAGTGTCGTCTATATCGAGATTATTTCCAATGTTCATTCGACCGCAACAGCCCCTGACCATCTGGCGGCCTTACGCATAAAACGCACTATTCGCCGTATTTCCGATAACTCGGTCAAAACGGATGTCTGGAACATCCGCCTGACTTATCGCTACCTCCCCCGCAAACAACTGACAGACAGCCAGCGAGAAGTGAATCCGCTGGGATTCATTGTGACCAGTTACCAGCGCGATAAAGAACTGAGGAGTGAATGATGCTGAAAAAAACAGTGATCTTGTGGCTTCTTTTGGTGTCATCCGCAGCATGGGGGGCGGCGATACCACGCAGCAGCACGTATGACACTCGCATGCAGCATGTCACCTATCACAGTCAGAATGCTACCATCGTCAACACCCGCCCCGGTTACCTCACCACACTGCTGTTTGATGATAATGAAACCGTTATCGACGCGCAGGTAGGCTTTCCCAAAGGCTGGAAAGTGACGAAAAGTGATAATCGAGTGGGTGTCAGTCCAAACCCCATAACCCAGCCAGTAACAGATGACAACGGCAATAACACCAATAAAGTGTTTCTGCCAACGTCAAAAGAGTGGAGAACCAATCTCTTTGTCGTGACATCAAAACGTGATTACAGTCTGGAGCTGAACGTATTGGATAATGACTCACCTTCTCAGGCATTTATTATCCGTTTTCGCTATCCGGGTGACGAACGCAGGCAATCAGAGGCAGCCAGCGCAGTTCGCCTGAAACTCCTGCGTGAAACACAAGAAAAGCAGCAGATAGCGACAGCATTCGAGCAGGCCACCACACCGCGCAACTGGCGTTATACCAAACGGGTCGCTGCCGGTTCAGCGTCCATTGCGCCGGACTTCACTTACGATGATGGGCGCTTCATCTACCTCGGCTTTTCTCCCATCAAAATCCTCCCCTCCGCCTTCCAGATCGTTAACAGTCAGGAACAAACCGTAACGCCCCGCATAACCAAACAAGGGAACTACACCGTGATGGTGTTGCATGTATTGTCGCAACGTCTGGTGTTGCGCTATGGCAGCGCGGTGGTCGGCATTGAGAATACGACTTTCGGCAACGTTGCTGCCACCAGCGGCGACACCGTTTCACCTGCCGTCACGCTGGAGGCCAGATGAATGATAAATCCATCCCAGAAGCAACAGAAAAAACCGTGGCTGAACTGGAGACCGAAGCCCGTGAACGCGCCCGGTCAACGATGGCGAGTCAGGCACCGAAGCTGAACATACCACCCGGCCAACCCGAAGTGACCCGCTTCAAAAAAGCCTCCAGTCGCCGGACGATGATGGTCAGCCTGATGAGCCTGGCCGTGTTGATTGCGCTGGCATTGGGTGGAGATCGCGTCCTTGTAGCATTAAAGAAAAGCGATGATATAGAGGCAAATACTACACATCCGTCAGACCGCACGGGTCAGTATGCGCGTAAAAATCTCGGCATGGACAGTAATCCATTCGGCCTGTTCGGTCAGAGAAAACAGGAAGCTGAGAGTGATAATCATCAGACACAGGCAGTTCCACCATCGCCAGAGCCGCCCACCATAAATAAAGCGGCAGCTATGGCCGACGGTTCAAGCAATACTTCTGATACAGCGCAACGCGGTAACTCACAGGCTTCCCGAACCGAATCCTCTGGCACAGATAGCAATCTGAGCAAGGAAAAAGCCGTCACCGATTCTCACTCAGAGGTTCAAGAAACCAATCCCGGCGTGGCGAAGCTCACCAGTGTCAGGCGGCTGGGCCTCGATCCCAATCTCTATCTTCCAGTTGATCGCTATATTCCGTGCTCAATGATGCGGCGCTTTGTTTCTGATGTGGGCGGTCGCATTTCCTGCCTTATCGGCGAAGATGTCTACAGCGCCAGCAACTATGTGAAGTTGCTGCCTGCCGGAACGGTCGCGAGAGGTATCTATCATACAGGGGCGCTGCAACATGGCCGGGGTCGGATGTTTGTCATCTGGACGGAGTTACGCACACCAGAACCCGGTAGCCTGCAAATCCCACTGACTGATAGCGAAGCCACTGGCCCGCTGGGTGAGGCCGGTATTAGCGGCTGGATTGATACCCATTTCTGGGAACGGTTCGGCAATGCGTTGATGTTGAGTATGGTGCAGGACGTGGCCGCCGCCGCATCAGATTCCGCACCGGGGAAAGACCGCAATACCGACTACACCGAAAACACCCGCGCCGCTGCATCAGAAATGGCGAAAACTGCACTGGAAAACAGTATCAATATCCCGCCAACCATGTACCTGAATCAGGGCGACGTGATCGGCATCATGACCGGTACAGATATTGATTTCTCTTCTGTCTATCAACTGCGTCTGAAAAAGAGGTGGTATGAACGCTGAAAACCTGTCTCTTGAGTTCATGAAGAATCAGTTATTTGGTGATTTTCTGCCACTGGCAGGCTTGACGGAAATCGCCATCAACAGGCCTAGAGAGATCCACACCAAATTAAACGGGCGATGGCAGAAACATGACTCTCCGGTTACGTTGCGTCAGTGCCATGCCTTTGCTAAAGCGCTGGCATCATGGAATGAGGACAATATTGATGATACCTCCCCTATCCTTTCCGCCACATTAGGATCAGGTGAACGTGTCCAGATCATTATTCCCCCGGCCTGCGAGCGGAATACCGTATCTATTACACTGCGAAACCCGTCATTTGAGCAGAAAACGCATCAGTCCTGGATTGATGCCGGGTTTTATAACCGGATAGCAGGTAGGGAGAGAAACGAAAGCAAAGATGATGAACTGATCCGCTGCTATAACAATGGTGATATTCCCCACTTTATCGAAAAGGCCGTTGAGTACGGTAAAACGATCTTTATTGTTGGTGAAACCGGCTCCGGTAAAACCACCTATATGAAGACGTTGCTGCATTATATTCCGCCACATCTCAGACTGACCACTATCGAGGATAATCCTGAAATCCGGTTTTACTGCCACACCAATTATGTTCATCTGTTTTACCCGGCAGATGCCGGAGACGAGGCGATTGTCACACCCAGCAGACTTATCAGAGCGAATTATCGAATGAATCCGGATCGGATTCTGCTGGCGGAAATTCGCGGACGGGAGGCATGGGACGCACTGAAAATCATCGGTTCCGGCCATGAGGGGCTTATCACATCAATGCACGCGGGCAGCCCGGAAGAATGTATTGAAGGGATTATTGACCGCTGCTATGAGAATCCGGCCTGCAAAAATATCCCGTTCGATGTGCTGTTACGCAAAGTGCTTAAATGCGTAGATATCATCGTCAGCGTGGATATTGACGGCGATATTCGCCGGATGGGGGATATTTATTTCAAGCGGCTACATCTGAATAAGATGAAAGAGGCATTCAAATAACCCTCTCCGCACACCCTACAGATAAATAGCATTTACCCAATTATTAACGCATGAAAATCCCAACCACGCATTTATCCATAATGGTGACGGATATGAATAAGGTAATAGCGCCGACATTGATGATTTGCAGCATGCTGATATTTTCATCGCCGGTGAGGGCCGCTGATGCTTGTGAAGTGGTTTTATGCCTGTACGGTAAAACAACGGATAACAGCGGCAACGATGAATGCCATTCTGCTGAGCAATCTTTTTTTAATATTGTGAAAAAGAACAGGCACGGCTTTCTGCCTGACCATACCGCTGACGCAAGAAAATCATTTTTACTCGAATGCTCGTCGGCAAACCCTGCAATCATCAACCAAATCATTAGTAAATTTGGTCGCATCCGTGGTGGATAAAAGAGGATTATCATCATGACGAAACCCGGATTTATTCAACATCCCTGGTCACATCAGCGAGGTGATACCCTGCGCGCCGCCAGCGTTATTCAGCGGATTGAAAAAGAGGCCATGCGCGGATGTGGGCTTTATTACGAGATTTATCACTATCGCGTCATCAGTCAGTTATTACCATTGCTGAGCACTCTTAATATAACCGACAGGCTGACGCTCACGGAGGAAGCAAACAGATGCGGATTTAAATTGGATAAAACCAGTATTGAAGAAAATCGCCAGAGTTATCAGGACACGCTGACTGAAATTCGTTATAGCGAATATTGAAGATAGAAACATCACTCCCACGACAAAATACCCTGCCCGTAAATACAGACCGAAAACCCACATGCATTTAGCAAAGGATGGCGAAGCCACCCCGCAAGGGCGTGGCGGGGTTTGGGCTTTTTAATTCATGTGCTCAGAAGGAATTAGAAAGTGGCGTGAGGCGAGTAAATTCTATTTCGAAGAAATGGCTAATTTGCGACGCCGAACCCACCAGCGAGCGTTCAGCCCCAGGTGAACCGAGCTGGCTGGGGGAGCCGAATAAATTTCGCCGCCCCAGCGAGCGAAAAGCTATCGCCCACGATAGCGGTTTATTTGGGGGGCATAGCCCCGCACACCGTCGCGGCTAAGTCTCCGGCCAAAAGCCGGTAGCGTGGCGCGACCACCCTCTTTAAAGGTCAGCTTCCCTTTTATTCCCGCTGCGAGGAACGAGCAAAGGGAAGAAAAAGGCGAAAGCGACCGTCTTAAAGGGGGTGGTCGCGCGTAGCGGGCGACGGTGTGCCGCCGTTGACGTTGGGGGTAATGTCACGGCGTCCAGCCGCGACATTACCCCCATGCGACATATCATAAGGGCGTCCAGCCCGCATGAACTGGCGCACGCCGTTCGGGCACGGAAGCATGCTTCCCTGCACATGGCC
Source organism: Yersinia sp. 2553 StPb PI (assembly GCF_052217105.1). Taxonomy (NCBI): domain Bacteria; kingdom Pseudomonadati; phylum Pseudomonadota; class Gammaproteobacteria; order Enterobacterales; family Yersiniaceae; genus Yersinia; species Yersinia sp. 2553 StPb PI. The sequence continues at coordinate 1,939,105 of NZ_JAZGPX010000002.1, forward strand.
GCAACGCGGTCACCTTCTTTGCCCCTGACGTTCGCCCCGCCTTTTCGCCCGACCCCGTGGGGCGAATTGATGGGGCGACGTCATGGGGCCAACTGCTGACGAAGGAGGCATCGTGATTTTGAATAAGCTGGCCATGTCACTCTCACCGATAGTGAATGGCGCGCTGAGCTTCATGGCTTTTATGCAACAGCATCAGCTGATGCTGGCGCTGTTATCGGGGCTGACGATGCCGTTTTTCGCGTCGATGAAAAGCGATGAACGGCAAAAAGCCCCGTTGTGGCAAAAGCTGATTATCGCTTTTTCCATGGTGTGTTTTCTTTCCGGCTCGATGGGGCCAATACTTATCTGGATTTTCCAGTGGCTTTATCGGGGCCGTGTTATCGCCAGCATTCCCGTTCTGGCATGGCCGGTGCTGATTACCTTTACCGTAACGGGTTTTATTTTGCATATTCTGCTGCGTAGGGTATTAACACCTGAGTTAGACAAAATAAAGAAACGCCTCGTCAGGAAAACCACGCTTGAACGGGAATTACGCACCGATGTGCGCACGGTGAAATCCCTGCTGCCGGAAACACTGCATTATGACCCGTTGGATTATATCGACCTGAACAAAGGGTTATTTATCGGCATGGACCGCGATGTTCAGCCGATGTATCTGCCGTTAAAAGACTGGCAAAAACAACACGCGGATATTATCGGCACCACCGGGGCCGGCAAAGGGGTTGCCACCGGGATATTACTTTATCAAAGTATTCTGGCCGGTGAAGGCGTATTTGTTATGGACCCCAAGGATGATGAATGGGCACCCCACCTTTACCGAAAAGCCTGTGAAGATGCCGGGAAGCCCTTTGCCTTAATTGACCTGCGAAAACCCCAATACCAGTTAAACCTGATTGAAGAGATCACCGCCGATGAACTGGAAGAGCTTTTTGTTGCCGGGTTCAGCCTGGCAGAAAAAGGTCAGGAGTCGGACTTTTACCGCATTGACGACCGGAAAGCGGCCCGGATAGCAGCACAGTTTGTTAATCAACATACCACCGCAACCATTCGGGATGTTTATAACGGCGACTACGTTCAGGGTATTGCGGATAAGATAAAAGCCTTTTTCGGGAAAATTGAAGAGCTGGCCTTGCTCAATGCCATTAATGCGCCGAGAGGATTTTCGCTTAATACGATATTTGAGGAAGGCGGTTGCTGCTACGTGATTGGCTCAATGCGCAACAGCAAAATCATTACCACTCAACGCATGTTGCTGGTTCGCCTGTACCAGTTGGCAGAAAGGCGCGAGCGAGTGAAAGACGTGCCCCGCCCCATTGCTATTTATCTTTCCGAACTGAAATACCATTTATCCAGGCCCGCGCTGGAAGGTTTAGGCGCGGCGCGCGATAAAGGTGTTCACATTATTATGGACCACCAGTCGATTGCCGATTTAAAAGACTGTCCGGCAGATTTAAAAGGTGACGCCGTTGTCGGTGCAGTCGTTGAGAACGCGAAATTCAAACTGGTTTATCGGGTCATGGATCCGGATACCGCTGAATGGGTGGCAAGGATGTCAGGCACCATATTAGTCGATGATGAGGTCCGCAAAGCAAAAACCGACGCCGTGCTGACAGAGACGATCGACGACGAACGCACCATCAGGCAAGCAGAGCGTTTCTTTACCGACAGCAATATGATCCTGAACTTACCCGATTTTGTCAGCTTCATCTTCACGACAAAAACACTCCCCTCTGCTTCTTTGATTTCGCCCATTAGGGTGAGAAAACGCGAACTGGAGATCTGTGCCGTGTCGCCCGCGATTGCCGCCACCGCCACAACGGTAAACATCACCCTGGATTTTGGCGAGGAGGAAATCTCCCCCGGACCGGCATCAACGCCGGATATCAACACAACGCGGCCCGATCTTTTTTTTGATGAGTCGGGCGAAAAAGACACGACAACACCGAATGCCGATAAAGAGGAAAACCCGTCATTGCTGGATTTTTAAAGGGGGAATGATGCTGATCACCGCATACCGCGAACGCCAGACGCGACACCACGAAAAAATACAACGACTGCTGAATTTCCTGAAAGAAGAGACGTACAGTGACTTTAAAACGCTGATGCTGCTGTTCGGCTTCAGGGATCATAAATCGCTGTATTCCCTTCTTTCAAAAGTCGAGGTAATGGGCTTAATACAAAAGCATGTCCTGGTATCGCGAACTATGAAAATTTCATTGTGGGGCATTACCAGTGACGGACTGGCCGTAGTGTTAACCCCCGACGATGCGCTTTTCCCGGCGCGGTTTGAGCCGTCAAAAATAACTGGCTGGACGCTGGAGCATCACCTTGATAATCAGTCAGCACGGATCATCCTTGAGCAAAAAGGCGCATCCGGATGGATAAACGGCGATCGCACAACCTTCCTCAGCAGTTATCAGGTCAGTCACCGCCCGGACGGGTTGATCACCCTCCCCGGCGGCACCGTGATCGCCATTGAGACCGAGCGCCGTCTGAAAACCAAAGCCCGTTACCAGTCGATCATCGCCAGCCATTTGCTGGCCCGGACCCGTAAAAACTGGATTTACGTTTTTTATATCGTGCCGGACCCGCAGAAAAAGCGCGGTCTTGAACGGCTATTTGACAGCATCAGGCACGTCATCGTTAACCATCAGCACATCCCGCTGGAAACCCGCCACCGGAATGTCTTCCGCATCTATACGCTCGACGAGTTGCAACGGCTCGATTTAGACCACGGCATATAGTTCTTCTGTATCACTTAAAGTCCCACCCCACCCAACCAGCAGCGCAACGACCGAAATAATACCCCTCGAAATACTCACCCAAATCAGAACAGACAGGACTCCAGAATGAAAAGAGAAACTGACCGACTTGTGGACGTAATGATCGAAATGAGCGCAAAAGCGCTGGTGACGTGGATGACGCATTCCGCATTGCACGACATACCGCGCGAAGCATTACTGGTTCGCGGCCACGATTTTGTGTATGCCCTGCACGCAAATTTTGTGCTGCTACGTGATGTTCTGTCAGAAACACTGGAAGATATTGAGCAGCAGAGTCATGGGCTAGAAGCAAGACTGGATAGCCTGGAACAGCGCCTTCAGACGCTTCAGAAAGATACTGACTTGTATTAGCTCAGACTTGACCTGGCACAACTACGACACAGGGCCAAACCTTATCTGACAGGCTGCTCTGGGCAGGTATAGTCATTCGAACCCTGAGAGTTACACAGTGAATGAAACGGATCTATAGCCATCTATCTGCGATTGTGATAATTATTAATTCCATACTTCTTAAGTAGGTATGGTAGAAAAATGAAAGGGAAGCTGCCTTTGTAAGCATGCCCAATACGGATGCAATAGTTTTGACGGGCGATTATTTTTGCCACAGTGAAACCTGCAGAAAAGCCTTTGCCGTACCCTATGTGCTGCCAGCGGGAAAATTTCCCCTAGCTAGTGGGAAGCGAATTGTTGACCTCTGACAAATCTTCGCCCGGAAAGAGCCGCTATTTATGTTCTTGTGGTTTTCACCTGGTGACGGAGAGGCCCGTTTTGTACGACATAATCCAGCGTATAGCCACATTGGATGATGATTTAGGACAGCTCTAGAGTAGTCATATCTGTGCTCACATGTGTGCTATTGCTTACAGATTACAACGATGTTCCTGCCATCCTGAATGGCAACCCAACCGCAAAAGTGCCGTAAAAGTGGAGCGCCAGTGAAATAATGAAGAACAAAACGCCTACATACGAAGATTATCGGAACCACACTGGACTCCATTATCATAGACTATGGAAAGCAACGGGAGACAACTGGATCTGCCCTGGGTGTGGACGCAGCAAATTTCAGATCATGAGATGGACCCTCAGATTCCCGAATACACCGGCCGCTTTTATGGATTGGGTTGCAGCGTTACACAAACACCACGACCATTCTACTGACTACATGGGTTTAGGCGTGTCTCGGTTTCCTGAAACACTAATTTGTGACCAGTGTAATTCAGCAGATGGAACAGTAAAAAGGATGCTTAAACTGCCGAAAAAATTCTCGTTCTCCCCCCAGGAAATGCGGATGTTCATAGAGGCGACACCACACGGGAAACATAAAATTAATTACGAGCGAGCACTTGATCTCTTCACGCTACTAATGAAAAGCAATGATCGTGGTTCACGAATGTTTTTTTAAAAAATTGAATTTAAGAACATAGTTAACTGGCTAAAAACAAATGGTACATATGGCAAACACTCTTTTTTTTGGTAATGGAATAAACAGGCTTTCTGAAAATCACGTCACCTGGAGTGATTTGCTGGATAATATAAAAGGCATCAACAAATTCGAAAGCGGGCAACTGCCAAACACTATGGTGTATGAACGAATCTTTCTGGAAAAACATGCGCCAGATAGAAGCGAAAAAAAAGATGAACTTGAAATAAAAAATGTTATAGCTAATGGACTGCGAGAACAAGGACCAAATGAGGTTCTTGAGGAGTTAGCATCATTACCCATTGAGCATTATCTTACTACTAATTATGATTACGCTTTCGAAAAGGCACTTAACATTTCGCCAGTAAAGCTCAGCTCAGAAGATATCTATAGCCTGAGAAGAAAGAGAATGTACGAGTCAGAGAACGATACAAAATTTCTCTGGAATATACACGGTGAAATAGATAACCCTAAATCCATCATGCTTGGGTTAGATCATTATTGTGGTTCAGTGAGTAAAATCGATGCATATGTTAAAGGTACGTACTCACATAAGATTAATGGTGTTGACGTTACTGTTAAGTCCATGTTAGACAAACTGAGGGATTTTTCATTTTGTCACACATCCTGGGTTGATCTCTTTTTCTCAAGCAATGTCCACATTCTCGGTTTTTCATTAGACTACAGCGAGACTGACATCTGGTGGTTGCTAAATAAACGAGCCCGCTTTTTATCTGAAGCAACAATAAATAACAAAATCTATTTTTATACCCATAACATTAGTGATGAAAAGAAAGGGTTGCTTGAAGCGTTCAGTGTCAAAGTTATTACAATTGAAGTAATAGGCGATAACTTCGAGGATATGTATTGGTCTGCTATCAAGAAAATAAACGCTAACTTCAATCAGGGTACAGCAAGCTAACTTAACACATTGTGATTAAAGGAATCAAAAATGAACATGATTTCGTACTGGAAAAATTCTAAACCATTCCATGAAGATGATGGGATGGTATTAATTTATGGTCACTATGATCATAAGCACGAATACAACGGCGGCACTAAAGAACTCGGCGTTCACTGGGATGGATATCCGCAGTCGCGTGGAATACTCAGTCCCTGTGTCATACCGGCTAACACACGTAATGCCATGCTCTCTGGCCTTTTGCACCAGGCGGTGACAAACGGTGATAAGCAGATGATGAATAACATTACTGAAGCAATTGAGTTCTTTAGCATCTAACATATAATCTTTCTCTGCATTCGATTGCAAACCTTATTCTGAGAGTAAACTTAGCAAGAGAAGACTGTCTATTTATTTTATGCATCCTGAGGAACTTACTGTTTAAGCAACCTTGGCTTTCACCGTCTAATCTAGGTTGCCAAGTCTGAATCGCCGCTTCTGGCTGTTGGTAAGCTTACTCCGACTTACAGGGGAAGCGACCCGTGCCCTGTCGATGAAGACTATTCAATTAAAGTATTGGTTCGTGTTAACAACTGCAAACGTCCGCTGTTCGCTCACAGCGAACCTTCTGCTCAGTTAGGTCGGCCGCTTCGTGCCAAAAGCAGACGTTAGTATGATGAATGTTTGAAACAGAACGGTTATTCATAGTCATCCAAAGTTCCATTGATTTCCCCTTGTTCAATCGAACCAAGTCCAAATTTTCCAACTAATACCTCACATTGCATAATTATTGAAACTGTCATACTCCGGCCAGGAACTCCTTCTTCCTTACGATGATGACCACTTGCATTTGCAGATAATTCAGCATGAAAACCATTATCAAAATCAAAGTGCTCAATACTAATATCTTCAATATTGTCAAAGAACGTATCTGACTCTGCAATAGCACCTGAAGTTCCATCACCATTAAATATATCGTATGGGTTTCTTTCAAATTCATCTTTGCATTCCTCAGCAAGATTATCACCAGCAATCAATTTGAAAGGCGCATCTTCAAACAGCATTTCAAAATGATTGAAGATAAGATCTGCTGAAAAATCTTCATTGTCTGAATCCTCATCCAATACTATCTGCTCAAGGCGTTTAGCTAACTCATCGTCATAATAAACGTACTCAACCTTCCCTAAGGTTTCATTGTTAAAGTTCTTATCGTTTAAAAGCTCTTCAAAATTTTCATAACCAAAAAGTGCAGCTACAATAGATCCTAATGCATTAAGAGAAATTTTTATAGCATCTTCACTTAAACTTTCTTCTATTTTTAACATTAAAAAATACGCGGATGGGAATCGGTGTGTAGCATGAGTAGCTCTAGCTTTGGCACTATCACTTTCGAATCTAATTTTTTCTAACTCGGCTTGTTTGTTCTTTTTTTCTAAATCTAATATCAATAAACTCGCTTTGCTTTCTGCTTCTTGTGTTTTTGCATCTTGTTCCTTGGCTTTTTCTTTCGCTTCTATGGTTTTTGCTTCTAAACGAGAACTCCTCTGTTTCATATGTCCCAGTATCTCATTTCGCTTATCTATATCTTGTTGAACCAACTGTTCCAAGAATTGTTTATTGGGATTGGCTTTTAGTTTCTCCTTGTTGAGGTTTTTTTGCTGATTAATCTTAATTAACTCTCTGTGAACAGCCTGCTTATGCAGTTGCTCATTAGCCCAGTGCTGGAGGAAATTAATAAATATTGACAACCATGGGAAAAGAAATAAATAACTAATGGCAATAACGAATGGAATGGTAAATACGAGATTCAATTCCCACTTCGGTGTCTCAGAAAGATAATTATAAAAAATACTAATGCGCTCAGTTACCTTTCCTTCTCCCCAGAAAAGTAGGGATAAGTGACTCCAATTACATACTACCCAAGAACATATAAACGTACCAATAAATGGATCATTTATTCTTGTTTTCGCATTCCCAGCTATTGAAGCGCAAATGTCATCTATTATTTTCATTTTATTCCAAAAAATGATTAGTAATTAATCAGTCATAACCTAGCAGACCTAAAACCTTATAGATATTATGATAACCTGCTTTTTGGTCAACTTCATCATCTATGCCTATGTTGGGTTAATCAGATTAACCTTTCCGATAAACAAGGTCCTAATTCACCGACCGTGTATGTCTGCTCTTCGCTCACACCGGACCTTCAACTCACTTAGTTCGTCCGCCATGTACCAAAAGCGGACTTTTCTAAGTCAGGACCGTATTAATTATTGGTGAGCAGATCAAAGCCCTTTTCTGCGGTGTGAGACACCTACAGACAAGCGAACTACTTCGAACCTTTTTACAAAGTTCGGACTGTTCACCATACCGGACGTAAAGACTGTATAAGTTCAAGATGAAGCCTTCCGCCGCAACTGAGAGGCTTCCCACTTTTTAGGCTGATATTGATATAGCCCCAGACTTACGCAAGCATCAATGGGGAGCAGGTCAGGCTTAATTCCCATTTTTCAAATTCAGGTAGTTACAACTATCTATTTGAATTAATGAGTTCGACTTTCTTTCTCGGCGGAGTTTAACAATATCCATGATGTTTGGTATTTGTTCTCTTACGAGAACCATTCCGGCTACAGGGATAAGAGCGGCCAGTAAACCGATTAGTCCTGCACCAACAGTAACCGTTACTCCTGCCAGACCAGCTCCGGTCGAAATGGCAGTGCTTAGTCCTAGCTGAGTCCACTTAATATTTTCTTCAAGCTTTAATTTCCAGTATTCATCTCTTAACTCGATTGCTTTATTCTGAATTTCTCTGGGACTGGCAGAAGGAAATGGGGGTGACGACCTAGAGTTGTCGATCAGAAAACGTCTAGTTTTATTTATAGCAGGCAGGGTTTCTCTCCTCATCTGGAGAATATCCTGCCAAGGTACATTCTCCAGTTCCTTCTCAAGAAAGGAAATATCTAATAGTTCGTGTTCAATGGCACTGTTTACGTAAGTATCAACATCTAGCAGGGAGTTCTTGTCCAGCAGTAACCTGCCAATTACCTTACTGTTTATGTCATCGAGAGCAACAGGATTCGCGCCTAAAGAGCTGGCCATAGATAGAGATTTCAGCGCCCGACCAACTCTTACCTGCGAGAGCATTTGCGTTGAACGAGACATACTGTAATGGTCTAATCATTTCGGACACTTTGTTAGAGATATAATGAGCAACGCTAACGAGGTGAAAATGCGAAGAAAAACGTTTACCCATGAGTTCAAGCAGGAATGTGTCAATTTGGTTCTGCAGCATAAGTACCCGGTGACCCAGGCTGCTGAAACGATGAATATAGGCCTTTCAACATTACAACGCTGGTTACGCCAATATCGCGGAGAAGTGAGGGGAGATACTCCCATCGCCACCGCGATCACGTCTGAACAACGACGAATACAGGAACTTGAAAAGCAGGTACGTCAGTTGCAAAGCGACAATGACCTGTTAAAAAAGGCTTCAGCCTTCTTCGCCATGGAAATGAACAACGACAAAAAGTCGCGGTGAAGCTGAAGAAGGCCGGGGCAAACATCCAGCAAGTATGTCGATGCCTGTCGCTCACGCGCAGTGTATTTTACGCCCGAAGCCGGCGGCCAGCCCTCAGAGCAAATGTTCTGATGCTTCATGCGGCGGCTAAGCATGTTCATGCTGAAATGGATGCGACGTATGGCAGTCGGCGCATGTGTATTGAGCTGCGTGAACAGGGTTTTAACGTTGGCCGATACCGTGTCCGTCAGATAATGAAGACCCTGATGCTGGTTGCGAAGCGTCCCGGACGTCATCGCTATCCACGTGGTGGTAAACCGGCTGTAGTGGCGGCTAATCTGTTGAATCGACAGTTTAATCCAGAGACATTAAATACCTGGTGGTCAGGTGATATCACCTATCTTCGTACCGCTCAGGGCTGGTTATATCTGGCTATTGTCATGGACTTATGTTCAAGAAAAATAGTGAGTTGGGCCTTCTCGGACAAACCGGACAGCGCCCTGACTATCCGGGCATTACGACTGGCGGTTAATAAACGACGGCCAACAGGCCCAGTCGTATTCCATAGCGATCAAGGTGCTCAGTATACTAGCGCCCAGTTCCAGTCCTGCCAGCAGGAACTTGATGTGACGGGCAGTATGAGCCGCAAGGGTAACTGTTTGGATAATGCCGTTACGGAGAGGTTCTTCCGCAGCCTGAAAGCAGAGAGAGTTAACTACCGTCGCTATGAAACCCGAAGTCAGGGCATTGCGGACGTTATCGATTATATCGACAGTTTTTATAATCTGAAGCGTCGGCATTACCGGCTGGGCAATATATCGCCGAATGAATATGAACGCCGATTACAACAATGTGCCTAAATCCGTGTCCGGTTTTAGTTGACCATTACAGTCGGTTGGAAAAAGTGGATCGCAGAGTCCGCGGGTCGCCAGTTCATTGACGATTTGCAGAAGGCCAACCCGAGGAAGGTGACGTGCCTGGGCTTCGGAGCGATACGACCCGCCTCCGAAACAGTCGAACACCACGATTTCGAAAGTATCTGTCAGATATGTGGTCAGGCTCTGGATGAAGACAGTTTTTCCAACACCGCCGTCAGCATGGAGGAATACGGGAAGATTGCTGGCTTCGATCTCGTCTTTGACATCTTGCGAGGCGCTGCGCTCAACGACATCACCAACATCAACAAACCGCGTATCCGCTGGAAATAACTGATCCTCATCACATTCAAGAGCATCGAGGATATCTTCACGCCTGATAGAATTCTTGCCCTGCCCCTCGATTTGCGACTTCTCTCGGACAAGCTCTACGAGTGCAAACAGCCTCCTTGCAGCCAGTCCGCTTGAGTCAGCCGACCAATCACTGATTGTTCGTCGCAAGAATCGGTTCTGCGCAGGCAAATCATTTGTTGCAGCGCGAAACTCGATGAGCAGGAAAATGTCCTCCGCTTCGACCTTCTCTTCCTTGCACCAGGTTTTGAGGTACTCAAGTTGCTTCTTGGCGCTATTGGACCCCGGTGCGCGACCCGATTTCAAGCACGCGATAGCATCCCAAAGCTCACCAGAAAATTCTGCATTCGTCACGAACCCGAATGACAGTTTCTTCGCTATGTCTTCATCCGAAATGCTAGCCTTAAAGTTTCGCAGTGTTGCGGCGAATTTCTTGATCGTTTTTTTCAGATAGGATGATGTGACGGGCTCGGAAACTTCCTTGTATTTGAACTGCAAAATCTGCTGGGCTGTGCAGGTTTCGAAAGTATCTCCATTGCCATAATAAAGAACAAGGTCAGCTATATCCTCTGCCTCCTTTCCAAGCTTTAGATCTTCGTTAGGGGATAGGCCTTCGATCACTATCGCGAAAAGATTATCCTTCGGGAACACAAGTTGAAGAGCTCGCCGCGCTGTCCACCGTTCATGAAAAGTGTGTCCCGCACGTGATACTCTGACTTTGTCTACGTTCCTTACTGCTATATTCATAGAAATCTTGACCCTTAAAAATTATTTGATTTCACCATATCCACGTTTAGAGACCCAAGCCAGAACATAATATTGTAACTACTTGAATACTTTGAACGTCCGCTATTGGCGCAGACTGTGTGAAAACCCTTGCCAAAAAATTAGGGCGCGTGTCTACGCAAAATATGAAATTGCTCAATTGGTTAGTTAGGGCCAAATTTTACACACGAGCACGGTTTTTAGCTCTATTTTCGGCAGTCTCTCTTTGACCAAAAACCTTTTCACACAACATATGCACAGAACAGGCTCCCAGGTATTTTCTCGGGTACAATTCCACTATGAGGACAGAAACAACACTACCCTCGTAAATATAACCATAGTAACGATTACCAAATGAACGTAGACCGCTCAAATCAATTTATGTAACCCGGCCTATTGGTGGTCACTTTGGTGGTCTTGACAAGAGCCGAATTCAGGTTTAGCTTTTTATTCAGCCAGTTATTGGCAAAGGCGATCCCAGTCAGAGGAGCCAAATTAGAAAAGCTCGCTTAGGAAACTAAGCGGGCTTTTTGCTTTTGTTTTTTTGATCGTTTTTGTGTGTTACTGGCCGAAGCCTCTTCTCTAAGCCTGCCGATACGGCAGTGAACAGTTATAAAATACACATAACTTGCTGATGGTAAAAGAAAAATAGACTGCGAGGGTAAAAAAGGCTTTTTTAATACTCTCGACAAATCCTGTATAAAATCAATACGTTAGTGTTGGCCGAAAAAAGAGGGTTAAAAATAGAGAATGGTGGCGATGATGCTGCAACCATAAACACTAAACCTTCCTGTAATCAGAATTTTCTGCAACTCACCTTGCTCAATAAATAACAAGAAGTGTAGTGTACTAAACTGGCTTTTTAGCCGTAAAAAAAGCAGATTACACCACTGCTAATGGCGGTTTGGAATACGTTATTTTGCTTCGTTTGCCGTTATCCACCAGCCTATATTTGGATTGATCCTGTGCGGCTATTATCGTACCAGGCCGACATTTTGATATGTTAATTGTTAGATATCCTGGAAATTACAACGTTGTGTGCAACGGAGACATCCGTACAAAAGTGCGAGATGAATATTAGTCGACGCGAAGGAATATGAATATGGCTGAGTTTCAGGATCCGTTTTTCACCAGCACATCAGAAGACGTGGAAGCCGAATACGTTTGTGGTGTTGAGGCCTTACGGGCAGACGATTGCAACGCTGCAAGTAGACACTTAGGCAATGCTGCTCGGGGAGGTCACGTTTCGGCATTATTCAATCTTTCTCTTCTTTGGGGGTCAGGCAGTGTGACACCCTATGATTTCGATCTGGCGGCAGACTGTTGGTATAAAGCAGCGGAAGCCGGTCATCCTCGAGCCAAAGCTATTCTCTGGCAGTTGGAGGCAGCGGATCGAGGTGGATTTGGAGCAAATAATCTCGCTAAATTTGCCAAAGACGCGAATTCTGGGGATAGCCTGATATATTCGATAATGGTTTGTGCCGCCCGCTTTTATGATGTGATTTGCCGAAAATACGGCGCTACGGTGGACGTTATCGCTTATGAATTGGATGCAGCCACAATGAGCAATTTTGATTTCGTTCATTCATTCGTCAAGCGAACTGGCATAAACAAGGACTTCTACGAAGGGGGTTTGAACCGGTTAAAACCCGATTCAGCCGCGGATCAAATCGTTGATGGCCTAAATCAGTTACATGCTGCGATGAGATCGTCAGGTGTAAGTGAAAAGCTCGCTGCCATGGCCCGTTGCTCTATCGTGGGACATATCATTGCAAAATCACCCTACGGAGATCATTCTCAGCCGCTTCGCGGTATAGATACGTTCTTTATCGAGGATGCAGGATTATTAGCTGAATCACGCGAGAGTCATGCCAACGAAATGGACTTATCTGCCAGGAAGCGGGAGTCTCAGGTCGAGCAAACTCAGAGACAAATCGCAGTTAATCTTGAGCAGATGGGGGCATCGGTCCTCCTCATAACGCAATCAGGGAAAGTCGTTATGACGGCAGACAGCTTGCAAGACCGACCACGCAATTGGTTTGGTGGGAAGGTCATGGAGGTCATGATAAGCCGCCCAGGCTTAGCCCCGTATTTCATCTATTATGAGAACGACGAGTACTACTACAACATGTCTGGGCCTGCTCAGCAGTCCTTTTCCAACGCTCAAGGCTACAACAACTATCGCAGTAACGTATCGCAAGCCCTATGCATGTATTTGGTGGTACACCTGATAGCAACACAGGGCAACGATATAAGTCATCCTGAGATGTCATTCAGTCACAACAGAATACACACAAATGTCATCGCCTACGTTGATAGGCTGAATAACTGGTACCCCATTCAACACAACTCGGCAGAATCAAACTCAGCGACAGAACGCAAGGTCGCACAAGTTAATAGGGGCGAGATCGACATTACTGATGTTATTGCCGTTCATCATACATCTCCCTCATAGATTAACCGCGGTTGCGGGGAATAGCCTTTACCGGCAATTCCCCGAACTGATCCAGACGTGCGCGGCTATCTTCCTGAGTTACTGTCCGGTGGGTTGATACCCTGCCACTCCGGTTTATTCGGCATGCCCGCGTCGTCTAACACTCTATAAAATGAACTTCATAAAACTATAAATAAAAGGCTGATTATTATAATGAAGCCACTTTAGGCATTGGTTTTGCGTTCAAATACCTAAAGTGTTACTGAAAATAATTCTTTATTGTCTTCTGTTCATTTCACTGCTTGCCAAAATAAAAGGACCAATACCTTTATTGTCGTTGGTAACCTTTTTCTGAGTACCTAGGTTCTCTTTCAGGATGAGAACATGCGCGAATGGCATCAAATCGCCTTAATAACTTTATGCCGAAATGGTTAATAAAAATCACTACTGTTAAGCGTCAGCCAGCACATTGAGATGGTTTTACAACTACCAAATTAAAAAAGCCCACTTAAGCAACCTCAAGTGAGCTTTTTACTATTTAATCTGCTAATAAGCCCTACAACTCCAGGCTTACACGACCCTCCCCCTATTTACGATTAAGGATACGGAGAAAATCCTGTTTATTTGAGATTAATGAGAGCGCATTGGCAATAATTTCATCACTAAAAATCGAGGCTACATCTTTTAACACATCAATATGCTCTTTTTCTTTAGCAATAACCCCAATGGCAATAAACATAACATTACTTCTATTCCAGATGACACCATCAGGGAATTGAAAAATTTCAACACCGGTTTTAACAATGGTATTTGTGGCTGATTTAGGCAGATGAGGTAAGGTAATACCATTCCCCAAGAATGTAGAGACTTGTTGTTCTCTTTCATTAAGAAAAGAGATACAGTCTTGGTTAATATAACCTTTTAATTTAAACTCTTTTCCTATCATTGCTAAAACTTCAGCTTTATTTTTTGCATGACATCCTAAGTGTAGGTTATCAACGGTAATATTATCTATCATTATCTGTCCCCTTTGCGATATGATCTTTTTTATCTCATATAAAAATTATGTTATTAATTACCGGCAGACAGTTCTTCTTCAAGTTGTTCTAATGATTTATTGGATGTTTCTGGTAAGGCGGTAATCACAAAGATAATCGCCAGATAGTTGATAAGAGCAAAAATCAAGAAGACCGGACCTAAGCCAAGTTTCGCCTGAAGCACGGGGAACAAGTAACTCACAATGGCATTCATGATCCACATGAAAAATACTGAGATCCCCATAGATAGGCCACGAATCTTTAATGGGAACAGTTCTGCTAATACGACCCAAGTCAGAAAGCCCATCGTACCCTGCATGACCCCGACAAACAGTGCACCCAGCAACCAAATAACAGTTGCCTTTATTTCACCAACCAGATAATAATCCGCACCAGCAATAATCAAGTGCAGCGTTGCCATCAGGGCAAAACCATACACAATCAGTGTTTTCCGTTTAAAACGATCAACCAGGAACATAACCCCAATAACCATCCCCCCGACAGAAAAAACGCCATTTAACACGTTACAGATTAGCGACATTCTTTCCGAGAATCCGGCAGTTTTTAATATTTCCGTACCATAATACATAATGACGTTAACACCGGTAGTTTGCTGTAAAGCTGCCCAGGCAATACCTACCAAAATTAATTTTAAGATCCACGGTGTTTGAAAAATAATAGCCAAATCATTTTTAGCATACAATTTCTTTTCTTTTTCGATATCAATCAACGCTACGATATCATTAAATTCTTTAATAGCCCGTGGCTCAGGGCGAATTTGTTTTAAAATTACTAATGCCTCTTCCCGCCTATTTTTACTGATCAACCAACGGGGGCTTTCTGGCGAACGCCACATTCCCACTAACAAGCAAATAGCAGGGATAGTTTGAACCAATAGCATATAACGCCAGACCTCAGGTAGATGGCCCCAGGCAATACCAATTACCGCATTTACTGCAAATGCTGCTAATTGTCCAATAACAATGGCAACTTCATTCAACCCGGTAAGTTTGCCCCGCATTTCTGTCGGTGCAACCTCGGATATAAATGTAGGTGCAGTAACCGATGCCCCGCCTACCGCGTAACCAAGCAAAAATCTGGCAATTAAAAGAGTGGTGATATTAGGTGATAATGCACACAATAACGCACCAAAGAAAAAAACGAAGGAGAGATAGAGCAGGTATTTTCTTCGACCAAAAAAGTCAGCCAATTTTCCGCCAAAAACACTACCAATGGCGGCACCGACCAATAGTACACTCATTACCAGGCCCACTGTCGTCGGCGTCAGGGCCATATTTTCTTTCAATGAAGAAAATGCACCATTAATAACACCGGTATCATAACCAAAGAGCAAGCCACCAAATGTAGCGACTAATGTTATTTGATGTAATCGTTTTCTCTGTTGTGCATTGAGATTCATCATTAACGACATATCATTACCTTTTTATTTGATTATCCATTTAATGTCAAAAAGGGTTTCAAAAAACAAAAGTAACTCCTTCTCCACCTTAAAACATGGAGGTGATGAAGAACTTTTTGACACTCTGATTTATTAATAAGATAAATGCAGTTATTGAAGACAAATAAGCTTTATTCCAGAGTCCGATATTATATGATTCTTGCTACGGTTTTTATTTTGCATGATCCTTTTGCGCTCCCAATTTTTAAAATGTACCGATTACCATGGTGGTACTGGTAATACGTTATATTTTGCTACCCCGCCTCAACCGACGTCCCAGCTCCTCATTCTGCTGACAGCACAAACAAAGGTTGCGGCCTGAAACCAACCGACGGCTTGACTGCAATAATCACCACCAATCAATCCAACACTGACTTCTTTCATCTATATCCTCCTGACGAGACAAAAATAGACTATCAATGAATGCTCGCTAGCGGTTTCTGGCGATCCTCAACTGGCGTTATCACTGATAAGTATGTTAACTCACTGTGACACAACATATCATTTTTATTGAAATTAAAATTCTATATCGATCACAACATGGCATTATAATTTCATTTTTGGTGAGGGGAATTTCAGGTAATACAGGTATCTCATCATCAAAAATACAATTATCTCACTGATATATAAGTAATATTATACTTAGAATAGATAACGGCACTGATGCGTTATTCACGCTATAATTACAAAAAAATTTACAATTTTGTGACTTAGATAACTATATTATTTCAAAATAAGCCATCAATAGAATAAAATATTTCATTGGTTTTTGACGACTCTAAGTATCAATTTTGGGTGTGATGTTGGTCTGAGTCTGGATTTGTGGCGGGGTTGCGGGCGTCAAAAAAGAAAAGTGATCAAGATAATTGATGAGAAAGCCCCGTATAGCTAAGGTTGGGCGGGGCTTTCGCTATTTGATAGTCTGTTCTGTGAGCTGTTTTCTTTTACAGTGCATAAAAAATCAATACGGCAATACCACCGAATAATATCCATTTAATCAAATAATAGATCCTACGATTCCAGGCTTTCAACCGTTTCCCCACCTTGCGCACTGCATAGATGTATTTAAACATACGATTGACACCACCGGTACGATCCCCCTCTTCGTTGGGGGCTGTGGCTGCACTCATTAAATTGCGCCCCAACCAGTGGTTAATCCATTGCGCCCAGCGGTAACGCATTGGCCGCTCAATATCACAAAACAGGATCAGCCTATTCTGCCCACTCTGATTCTCGGCATAATGAATATAAGTTTCATCAAATAAAATGCCTTCACCGTCACGCCAACTGTAAGTGGTGCCATCAACATCAATAAAACAGCGGTCATCATTCGGGGTGATTAAACCAAGGTGATAACGTAAAGAACCGGCATAAGGATCACGATGCCGAGGCAGGCGGCTACCGTGCGGTAATTCAGCAAACATCGCTGCCTTTACCGAAGGTAATTCGCGTAATAACGAGGTGGTATAAGGGCAAAGTGTCATCGCCGAGGGATGGCTATCTTCATACCATTTCAGATAAAAACGTTTCCAGCCAGTTTTAAAAAACGAATTAAAACCCGCATCATTATATTTATCCGATGCTTTGATTTGCTGGATTTCCATCAGCGCCTTACCTTCATCCCTGATTTGCTGCCAGTTTTCACGCAGCACGGTCAATTCAGGGAAGAGATCCTGCTTTAAATAGGGCGTGGTGGGTACCCGTGAAAACAGATACATAAACACATTGATTGGTGAAACAAATGTCGAATGATCTGAGACCTGACGCCAGAACTTGTAGCGAACTTTGCCACGAAAATGCACATAGACTACACATAAGATAAAAGCGAATAGCACTATATATTTCATGATGTCCTATCAAATAAATATGGTTGATAGTCAAATATTTAGTCTATATCGATTGAAATTTCCAACTTAAAAAAATAAAAAGTTATTACAACAAGTGACTAGCCCCAACTTAGTAAGCAATAAATGTTTGAATATCACTGTCATTAACAGTGAAACATCCCGTAAAAATGCGGCCTGCTGGGAAGTCACTGCTGAGATCGCGTAATAGCTGCAACTCAAAACGCCCTGATGCCATGGAATAACTCAGGAAACGGGCCTCCAGGAAGTCAAAATAACGCCCTAGCTGTGGATACACCGCTTTAAATAGACTCTCTTTGGCTGAAAAAGCCAATGTCAGTAAATGGTTGAATACTAATGGGCCTTCCTGAAGATCGCGGTACTCCTGCTCACTAAGGATTCCGGGCCATAGATCATTCGCCCTTTCAACTGCAATCAGGCTTTCAATATCTAGCCCAACACCGTGGACATGGGCACTTTGATCAGAATACTCTGTAGCCGGCGTTATAATTTGCGCAGTGCACAGAGCACGTTGGTTGTTATGACTGATGCTGCCAATCAAACCGGCGGGCCATAGTGGCGCGCGATCTAGCCCATTCGCTAACGGATAATTGCGTACTTCAAGCATATTCAGCACTTGTCGGGCGACAAAACGGCCCGCCAGGTATTCGGCACGCCGTTTTGCCACTGCTTTTTGTAAACTGCCGGGAAAGGCAATGCCATAAGCAGCAAACAGCTCATCCCGGTATTCATTGACATCAAAATCACATTTTGCCAACAGGCCGTGAAACAATGGCTGGCCATTTAAACCGCTGGCTGGCAGTGCGGCAAAGGTAAAGTTACGAATAAATACCGACGTCACGCGTTATCCTAATCATCTGGATTCATAGGCCTTTATAATAGTAGTTAACCCACAGCACCACAATATCCGAACCTATCCCGATGGCTAAAACACATCAGTGAAAGCAAGTTGCTACCAAAAGCCAAAACACCAATCCCATCAACAAATAACCCAATACGACTTAATTCATTATGAAATGTCACTTCACAATTATTGAAACGCAGTTCCTGACGTTTCTTTTTCTGTGACAATGGTCAATTTAAAAGAAAAAGTAAACAGCTAGGTTAATTACCAGAGGGATAAAGGAATAACCTTTTTTTATATATTGATATATCCGTCAGGTTACAGGTTACAGATACGCACCTGCTGCTTGAATTCTATTGGGTATATACCTATCCCATTATTAAAAATAATCCATTTTATCTTTTGTATAGCGACTTCTGGAGAACACTGAATGAAATTCCCAAAGCCTTTGCCCACACTGTGCCTGGCTATTTCTGCCATATTATTTAGTCAAATGGCCTCTGCTCAACAAATTAAAGCTGCCGATGTTCATCCCAAAGATTATCCTAATGTTGTTGCTGTTAAAAATATGGGTGACAAACTAAAGACCGCAACGGATGGTCGCCTGGAAATTAAAACATTCCCAGGTGGCGTCTTAGGTGATGAAAAGCAAATGATAGAACAGGCTCAAATGGGAGCAATTGATATTATTCGTGTTTCTATGACCCCTGTTGCCTCTATTCTGCCGGAGATCAGTGTCTTTACCCTGCCCTATATGTTCCGCGACGAAGACCATTTACATAAAGTTATTGATGGTCAAATCGGCCAAGAAATCGGTGATAAAATCACTAACAATAAGAACTCAAAATTGGTATTTCTCGGCTGGATGGATGCGGGTACCCGTAATCTGATTACCAAAGAACCGGTGGTTAAACCAGAAGACCTCAAAGGTATGAAAATCCGCGTTCAGGGCAGCCCGATTGCACTGGCTACCCTTAAGGCCATGGGTGCCAACTCACTCAGTATGGGTGTAAGCGAGGTATTCAGCGGGATGCAAACCGGGGTGATTGATGGTACCGAAAATAACGAACCGACCTTTATCGCCCACAATTATCTGCCGGTTGTCAAAAACTATACCCTGAGCGGCCATTTTATTATTCCTGAGCTGTTCCTTTATTCCAAAACAAAATGGGATAAATTATCTGCTGAAGATCAACAAACTATTCTGAAATTGGCCAAAGAAGCACAGGCTGAGCAGCGCGTATTATGGCAAGCCTATGTGCAGCAATCCCATGACAAAATGAAAGCCGGTGGCGTGCAATATCATGAAATGGACCATGACTATTATTATAAAGCCACTCAACCCGTTCGTGATGAATTCGGTAAGGATCATCAAGAACTGATCAAGCAGATTGCAGCCGTGCAATAACATCTTTCCGACAGTATTAAATATTTTAATACTACTGATATTTACCCAAGGTCATGGGGGTTGTAGCCAATGACCCTGGGTACACTGAGGTCTCCGCTATGGCTCGCTATTATCTATCAACGATGGATGCGTTATATCGCCTGTCAATTTGGGTCGCTGGTATTGCCTTAATCATTATGGTTGTGGTTATCCCTATGGGGATATTTGCCCGTTATGTGGCGTTGTTGAATAAATCGAACTTTTGGCCGTAGTTAGGATCAGATCACCACACTCCTGATCCTGCAGCGATATCACGTGGCAAAACAAAAGTTCAAAATCACCAACTGGGCCACCTACAACAAGGCGCTTGTCAATCGGGGCTCACTGACATTCTGGCTTGATGAGTCGGCCATTCAGGCATGGTATGACGAGCCCAACACGTCTTTACGCGGTCGTCCGCAACGTTATTCTGAGCTGGCCATTTCAACCGTTCTGATGCTCAAACGCGTTTTTCGCCTCACACTTCGCGCTGCGCAGGGATTCATTGACTCCATCTTTACCCTAATGAAGCTCCCGCTCCGTTGCCCGGATTATTCCTGCGTCAGCAGGCGGGCTAAATCCGTCAGCATCCCTTTCAAAAACCCAACACGCGGTGAAATTGCCCATCTGGTTATCGATTCCACCGGCTTAAAAGTCTTCGGTGAGGGTGAGTGGAAGGTGAAAAAACACGGCCAGGAAAAGCGCCGCGTCTGGCGGAAACTGCACCTGGCGGTGGATGCTGATACGCATGAGATTATCTGCGCTGACCTGTCCCTAAACAACGTGACTGATGCAGAGGCATTCCCGGGGCTTATCCGTCAGACGCACAGGAAAATCAGGGCTGCCTGTGCCGACGGGGCTTATGACACAAAGCGGTGCCACGACGAGTTGCGGCGCAAGAAAATTAAGGCGCTTATCCCGCCGCGAACGCGCGCCGGCTACTGGCCGGTGGAGTATGCCGACAGAAATCAGGCGGTGGCGAGGCAACGGCTTACTGGGAGCAATGCGTACTGGAAATGGCACACGGCTTATAACCGGCGTTCAGTGGCCGAAACGGCGATGTACCGCGTAAAACAGCTGTTTGGTGGGCATCTTACGTTGAGGGATTACGATGCGCAGGTTGGAGAAACTATGGCCATGATCCGTGCCTTAAACAAAATGACGCGTGCAGGGATGCCAGAAAGTGTGCGGATTGCCTGAGGAAGTCAGTGACGAGAGGCGCTTTTATCTAAATCCGAATTATTCAACAAAGCCCCGTTATGTCCAAAACGATGGCTTATCCTGGCCAGAACCCGTCGCCATATTATGTATGGTGACATTTACTTTTATTGGTGCTGCCGCCAGTTATCGTTCTGGTTCACATATTGCTGTCAGTATGGTCACTGATCGGCTCTCTGAGACCGGTAAAAAAGTATGCCTGTTATTGGTTGATTTGCTGATGGTGCTGATAAGCCTGTTTATTTTGGTCTATAGCTACATTCTGTGTAGCGAGCTTTGGTCACAACCAGTGGCTGAGTTCCCATTACTGACAGCAGGACAAAGCTATATTCCTCTGCCAATCGGCTCCGCGATTACGCTGATGTTTATCATCGAGCGGCTATTTTTTGGCCCGCAGACCCACCGCCCGGTAGTGATGATCGGCAATTCATAATTTGGGGAACTTTGCCTTATGGACGCATTTATTTTAGTTTTTACGCTGGCAATCTTGCTGGCTATTGGTGTCCCGGTGGCTTATGCCGTCGGTTTAAGTGCCATCGCCGGTGCATTTTGGATTGATTTACCGTTGGAAGCGGTGATGATTCAAATCACCAGTGGCGTCAATAAATTCTCATTACTGGCCATTCCGTTCTTTATTCTGGCGGGGGCCATTATGGCCGAAGGTGGCATCGCACGGCGGCTGGTGAGTTTCGCCTATATTTTCGTTGGTTTCATCCGTGGTGGTTTGTCGCTAGTTAACATTGTGGCTTCAACATTTTTCGGTGCCATTTCAGGATCATCAGTGGCAGATACCGCCTCCATTGGCTCGGTAATGATCCCGGAAATGGATAAAAAAGGCTATCCGCGTGATTTTGCCGCCGCAGTCACCGCCAGTGGTTCAGTGCAGGCGATATTGACCCCACCCAGCCATAATTCGGTGATTTACTCACTGGCAACCGGCGGCACCGTATCCATCGCGGCACTGTTTATTGCCGGGATTTTACCGGGCTTGCTGCTCAGTTTTACCCTGATGTTAATGTGTGTCGGCTTTGCCTATAAGCGAGGTTACCCTAAAGGTGAACGAGTGCCGTTCCGTCAGGCGCTCAAAATCTTTGTCGATACATTATGGGGGTTGATGACGGTGGTCATCATCATGGGAGGAATTCTTTCCGGGGTATTTACCGCCACAGAATCTGCCGCGATTGCCTGTTTGTGGTCATTCTTTGTCACTATGTTTATCTATCGCGACTATAAATGGTCCGAATTGCCTAAACTGATGTATCGCACAGTAAAAACTGTCACTATCGTGATGATTTTAATAGGTTTTGCCGCCAGTTTCGGCGCTATCATGACCTACATGCAGTTGCCAGAACGTATCACTGAATTCTTTACCTCGGTTTCTGATAACAAATACGTGATTCTGATGTGTATCAATATCATGCTGCTGCTGATTGGCACCTTGATGGATATGGCACCGCTGATTTTGATCCTAACACCGGTACTGATGCCAGTGACCAATTCATTAGGTATTGATCCGGTCCATTTCGGTATGATTATGTTGATCAATTTGGGAATTGGTCTGATCACTCCCCCGGTGGGGTCGGTGCTGTTTGTCGCCAGTGCGGTGAGTAAACAGAAGATTGAACAAGTGGTGAAAGCGATGTTGCCGTTCTACGGCGCACTGTTCCTGGTGCTGATGTTGGTCACTTATATTCCTGAAATATCACTGTGGCTGCCAAGGGTATTTGGCGTGTACACCGGCTGATAAACCGATAATCATGAGTCGGGCCGCTGACCGGCCCTTCTCACGGTTACTTTGTCATCAATACCACAGGCTCATGATTGGCCAGCCCACCAGCAGCAACATTGAGATGTAGAACACCCCCATGATGCCACCCAGCCGCCAATAATCTTTCGATTTCACATAACCACAGCCATAGATAATCACACCAGGGCCAGTCGCATACGGCGTCAGGACACCCATGATCCCAATGGATAACACCAGCAGCATAGATAAATGTTCCATCGGCACACCACTTAAACCTTTACCGACCGCCAAAATAACCGGCAGCATGGTTGCCGTGTGGGCAGACAAGCTGGCAAACAGATAATGAGAGAAATAGAACACCAATACTAGCGCGACCACCGTCATATTCGGCGAGAAACCATCCAAATGGGTACTCATGGTATTGGCGAACCAATCAATGAAGCCCGACCGCGTTAAGCCATTGGCCATCACCACTAGTGTGGCCAGATTGACCAGCGTGTTCCAGGCACTTGAGTATTTAGTAATGTCTTTCCACGACACCACATGCAGTGCCAACATCAGGGATACTGCCAGCAACCCTACCGCCGTCGCATCAATGAATTTACCGCCAAACACCCATAAGCACAGGCTCAGCAGCACCAAACCAATTAGGATTGCTTCCTTGCGCGTTAACGCCCCCATCTCAGTCAGTGCTGTTTGCGCCCAAGCCGCTACCTCATCGCTTTTGGTCACGCCGGGTTTATACAACACATAAGAGAGCCAGGGTGCCACTATCAGTAAAATTAACCCAACGGGCAGGAACGCCAAAAACCACTGCATCCAGCCAATATGGACACCGGCAATTTTATTGACAAACTCGATACCCAGCACGTTAGGTGCCGCGCCAGTGACAAACATGGAGGAGCTGATACTGGTCCCGATCACCATCATCCACATTAGGTACCCCCCGATACGCCGTGACGACGGATCATTGGGGAATGAATCAAACAGGGGTGGCAGATTTTTTACTACCGGGAACACTGTTCCCCCGGTACGGGCAGTATTTGATGGTGTAAAGGGTGCCAACAGAATATCTATAATAACAATGGCATAACCCAACGTCAGGGTACGTTTGCCCATGAATTTCACCATGAACAGGGCGATACGGCGGCCAAGTCCGGTGGCTTCATAACCCAGCGCAAAGATAAATGCCCCAAACACCAGCCAGACAGTGGTACTGGAGAACCCGGCCAGCCCCCATTTTAAAGACTCTTTACCGCCGTTAAAGCTGGCATCAGCCACTTCAGCCGCACTAAATAGCACCCAATCTGAACTCAGTACACATATCGTCACGGCGATAAAGCTTATCGCGGTGGCTGGAATCGGTTCTAAAATCATCCCAACAATCATGGCGACAAAAATCGCAAAATAGCGCCAGGCTTGAGGTGGCATTCCTTCCGGGGTGGGAATCAACAGCAGAACAGCCAGCACCACAAAAGGCGCGAGCGCTTTCCATAATTTCTCTTGCGACTTCAACATAGAGATACTCCTATAGCTGTTACTGGTTCAATAACAACGCTATTATTTTTGTGAGGGAGATGATGAGGGAACTGCGCCAGAAACCAGGTTAGGATCAGCAGGTCAGCACTGCCGCCGGGACTAAGGTTGCGGGCGATACATTGGGTATCAAACATTCGCACCCGCCTCAGGCTGAGAGGAGAACCCATCCCTGCCGATGCGAGTGAAGCCAGAATCTCTGTCGCCTGCTGTTGCAGCCATTGCAGCCCGGCCATACCGCCACGGGATACCACATTGGTATCGCGGTTGACGGACATCAAAATCAGCAAAGTGTGCAATAAGGCATGGTCGGATTCCGCCCCGTTAACTAATAAGCGTTGGTAAGCCGGCAAGGCATAATTCAACACGGTAGCGAAGCCAGATTCGGCCTCGCCGCGTGCGCCGGTCAGGCCATAGTGATTGAACAGCCGTTGGCCCGCCGTTTGTTGTGGATTGGATTGACACAACTCACGCTCTGTCAGCCCAGAGCACAGACGCGCCGCCTCCTGGCAAATAGCATCAGCGCTAATCCATTCACCTCGCGCTTTCAGCCGCCCCAACGCACAGCAAATTAATCCCAGCGAAAAAACGCTACCTTTATGGGTATTCACCCCCCCAGTGGCGTGGAACATACTATTTTCACACGCCAGTCCCAGCGGTCGCAGGCTGTTCAGTGCTGCCTGCCCACCAAGCTGAGCGTGGTTGATGCCCTGTTCTATAAAGCGCGGGAGCCACGGCGCAATAGCATCAGCACTGTGATAAAAATCGATCAGCGCCATATCCTTATGTGCACCACAATTGAAGCGATCCACCAGGCCCGGTTTCGGTGTCAGATTCACCTCTGCCAGCATGGCGCGATACGCCAGTGCGCCATATTTTTTGGCAAAGTCAGAGGAGGCGACAGGTGATTGAGCCGCCCTGTTGTCAGTGCGTTGCAGTTGTGGCATTGAGCATCAACTCCATCTGAACCAATAGTTGGTCAATACTGTGGGTTTGCGCGCGGGCACAGACATTGGCTGGACGGTGACAAAGCAGACAGCGGCGCGGCGCTAACCCCACATCACGGCGCGATAAGATTTGCCCCGATGCATCAAGCACATCGATATCCCATAACCGGCCCTGCGGGTGCTTTAGCTCAAGTAACAACGCGGCGTCCTTCACCTGTTCCGCAGGTAAATCCACCGCAATCAAACCTTCACAGCCGGTCGGCAGTGGAAAAATCTCTTGCTGCAACACTGGCCAACACTGCTGTTGACTTAGCGAAGTGATCGCCTGCCATGCCAATGCAAATAATTTGCGCGTCAATGGGTTATCTTTCACCGCACCGGGTGCCACCAACGTCAGTGAAATCAGCGTCATCCGATGGCGAGCCAGCCACGCCTGTTGTCTGCTCTGACGGGACTCACGGCTGGTAAGTAACTCCGGTAAGCTGATGGGCCGGTTGGCCGCTAACGCAGGAGAGAGAGTGTTCATCGCCTACTCCTGTATTTGATGCACAACGTCAATTACTGAGCCGTCGCGATAGCGCACCACCGCTACGACGCGATCAGTAAATGCAATAGGTTGTGGCACGCCAGTCAGCAGTAACGCGCGCTGATGCAGCCATTCGATGGTGACTACGGCTAAACCGGCTTGCTGTAAGCGTTCTGCCAATTCGGGCCGGGCTGGATTAACCGCAATACCATGATCGGTCACTAAAATATCGACGCTGGAGCCGGGCGTCACACAGGTGGTGACATCATTGACCAGCGTCGGGATCCGGCCACGAACCAAGGGAGCGACGATGATAGAGAGTCGGGCGGCCACCGCCGTATCGCAATGGCCGCCAGAGGCACCGCGTAACACGCCATCCGAGCCGGTCAGTACATTGACGTTAAAACGGGTATCAATCTCCAGAGCACTGAGCACCACCACATCCAGTCGGTCGACTGACGCACCTTTCGAACTAAAATTGGCGTATTGATTGGCACTGATTTCGATGTGACGTGGATTACGGGCCAGTGAGGAGGCAGCCTGCCGGTCAAAGCTTTGCACATCCAACAACTTGGTAATCAGCCCTTTTTCGTGCAGTTCTACCATTGTTGAAGTAATGCCACCGAGGGCAAAAGCGGCAGTAATGTTGCGCCGCAGCATTTTATCCTCAAGGAAGCGCGTCACTGCCAGCGATGCCCCGCCGGTCCCGGTCTGCAAAGAAAATCCATCGATAAAATAGCCAGAACCGGCAATCACCTCGGCAGCTCGGCGGGCGATCAGTAACTCACGAGGATTCGAGGTCATTCGGGTGGTATCAGCACCGATCTTGTCGGCATCACCGACCTTTTCAACCTGTACAATCAGGTCAACTTGATCTTGGGTAATACTGGCTGGATGATGGGGATAGGTCACCACCGCTTCTGTCAGCAATACCACACAGTGTGCATATTCTGCATCGACTCTGGCATAGCCCAACGAGCCACAACAGGCATTACCGCTAAAGCCATTGGCGTTACCAAATTCATCACAGGCCGGTACGCCGATAAAGGCAATATCGATAGTCAGTTCGCCGGATTCAATCAGATTAACCCGGCCACCGTGGGAGTGAATCTGTACGGGTTTAGCCAGTAACCCACGAGAGACCTCCTCTGCCAACGGCCCGCGCAGACCAGAGGTATAGATCTCACTGACCACCCCATTGCGGATATGATCCACCAGCGGTGAATGGCAGTCGCTCAGCGAGCTGGAGGCCAGACGCAGATTTTTGAATCCCATGGCGGCAATGGTATCCATCACCAGATTCAGGGTTAAATCACCAGCACGAAAAGCATGGTGAAAGGAGATAGTCATGCCATCTTGCAACCCGCAACGGCGGATAACTGTCTCCAGTGAGTCACATATTTTGATATCACGGGGTTTCTGCGCCTGTAAATTCGCTTTCGAGGTGTTTTGATACAGGTGGTACGCCGGGCCGTTATCCTGAGTGCGACTTAAGCTTTCTACTCGTTGTTGCCTATTCATCTTTTATTCCTCACGCAGGCCACTGACCGCACGTTGCAAAACCAACCGTGCCCGTTCAATCACCGGGCTATCTACCATCTTGCCATTCAGGGAGACCACCCCACGTCCTTCGGCTTCCGCCGCCGCCGCCGCATCGACCACGCGTTGTGCGTGGTGGACTTCCTTCTCGGTCGGGGCATAGAGGTTATGTAGCAGTTCGATTTGCCGTGGGTTAATCAGCGATTTGCCATCAAAGCCCAGTTGTTTGATCAATGCGGCTTCCTGCAAAAAACCGGCTTCGTTGTTGGCATCGGAATAGACGGTATCGAAAGCCTGAATTCCAACAGCGCGGGCCGCCTGCAAAATTGAACAGCGCGCAAACAGCAGCTCAATACCTTCTGGTGAGCGCTCGGTACGCAAGTTACGCACATAGTCCTCTGCACCTAATGCAATCCCCATCAGGCGCGGAGATGCCTGTGCAATAGCCAGTGCCTGAGTAATCCCTTGTGCTGACTCAATCGCGGCCAGCAGACCTGTACTGCCAACGTCACGGCCGCATTCCGACTCGATACGGCTGATCTCGCGCGCCATATCGGTCACATCTTGCGCACAGTCAGTTTTGGGCAGACGTACAATATCGGCCCCCCCTCGGACCACCGCTTCCAAATCGGCCAGTCCGTAGGCTGAGTCCAACGCATTGACTCGCACAATGGTTTCCACATCTTGATAAAGCGGGTGTTGCAAGGCGTGATAGACCAAACGTCGGGCGGCATCTTTTTCGCGCAGAATAACCGAGTCTTCCAGATCGAACATCAATGCATCAGCCTGATAAATAAAGGCATTGCTTACCATTGCAGCATTAGCGCCAGGAACAAATAACATGCTGCGACGCATTCTGTTTTTCATTTCAGGTTTCATCACGATACTCTCCATGGCAGAATTTTTTCGTCACTTGCCCTGAGTAGCGCGGTTTCCAACCGAGCCTGCAACACGCAATCCAGTGCGCCTTTATCGTCAATAATCAGTTGCACTCCGCTTAGCCGATACTGTTCCAACAGTGCCAAAACACTGTAACGAATAGCTTCACCAAACTGCTTATCCACACTGCTATGTATTTGCAGATCTATTTCGGGTGGATTTAATGGCGCAATGCGCACCATCACGTCGCTCGACTCCAGTGTTCCGGCGACGGCCTCTCTGATAATTTTCATTTTTCACCTGATTAACTTGTCTTCAAATTCGAGATTGCTGATCTACGTATCTGCACCTATCTTTGTGCCCTGCTTTATTCGACTAAAACAGGGCTGGATCCTTTGCTGAAGCTACCTTTTTTGCCCGCTGCGCCAGCAGGCGTTGTAGATAGTGGCAGGTGGCGGGGGGGACCAATTTACGAATGGTTTCGCCATCCCCCTGAGCCAGTAATTTGCGTACCCAAGAGGCAGAAATAGCGGTGTTGTGATATTTAAGGCGCTCAATTTCTACCAGTGAGATGGGGGGATAGACTAATAACGGGGTTTCCAGCCAGTAGCTCATGTCATGGTTATATTTGGCGGTCACGGTACAAAACGGTTCGGTACCAACAAAGCGGTGAGTGACACCCAATGCCGGGGCCAAATATTGACGGAATATCTTCAGATCGATTTCGGTATAACAGTCATCGGCCACACCTTGATCTTTAATGAAATAACACG
Source organism: Yersinia sp. 2553 StPb PI (assembly GCF_052217105.1). Taxonomy (NCBI): domain Bacteria; kingdom Pseudomonadati; phylum Pseudomonadota; class Gammaproteobacteria; order Enterobacterales; family Yersiniaceae; genus Yersinia; species Yersinia sp. 2553 StPb PI. Next base: position 1,967,947 of record NZ_JAZGPX010000002.1, read on the forward strand.
GGAAAGTGGCACGAGAGATCATATATTCCGAGCCTGGATGCACGGTAAGATTGGCAATATCCTCGGTGCCACTGAGCACTAATTGCAGGCGATCTTCATAAGGGAAACGCGAGTTATCTTCTTTCACCAAAAACAGGTGCAACCAATCACACTGTGCCGCGGCCTGGCGGACTAAATATTGATGCCCACGGGTAAACGGATTGGCATTCATTACAATGCTGCCAATTTTTTGTCCCGGTTGGCGTAACTGGCTTAGTTGTTTGGCATAACGCTGCAAGCGGCAGGCGCTATTTTCCATCAACACCACAATACCGGGGACACTGGCTATCGGATAAAAGCCACAGGTTTTAAATAAGTCTTCATTCTTGGTCTTGGTATAAATAAACAGATGGCTATGGTGACGTTCATAGGCCAAATTGACCAGTTCGGTCGCCAGGGTCAGCGCCAATCCTTCCCCCCTAACCTGCTCACTGATTGCCACGCATTTGATAATATTGCCGGCAATCCCGCCACAGGCCACGAGTTGTTCATTACGGCTTACGGTAATAAATACGTCAACAGTGGTATCTATATTCAGATCGTTTGCACGCAAGAAACGTGTTATTTCTGCAATTTGCTGATGCTCTGAACGATTAATTTGACTAAATACCGTATCCATAATTCACTCTCTAGCATAACGTTTATATAACAAATAAAACACAAGTTAAACTCCCGATAATCAGGCAAGTCAAAGCGTGCGATTTAAATTAAAAATTCACATAAAAACAACAATATAAAATAACCATTTAAAAACTGATTTTTAATTCCAATTAATTTACGACCACATGCTAAACATAAAAATAGCGTGGTTAATTGACCTATTTCACATATAAGAGAGTAAATATAAGTTATTTAATGGTTTTAATTTCTTTAATTATTAATATTATTTTTTATTTCTCTTAGCTATTTAATTATTGCTTAAATTCACTTATGTTAATGCCTGTGCTAATGGTCCATATGTTAATTAAGGTGAGTAGCATGCCCAGTTCCTCTTCAGGTTCTTCCCCATTACGCAAATTAAAATGGCACGGCCTGAAATGGAGTCGCTTGAAGAATATTGCCTTCCCGCTGCGTATATTTTTGCTGCTATTAACCGTCTCGATCATTTTGGTTGGTACACTTGATCGTTTTCTGAGCCACAGTTTTGAACAATATTTACTGGATCAGGTCAGTAAAACCGCGATGAATCAGGCCAAGATTATCGCCGCGATGGATTCGGTGGTGGATGCAGTAAAACGCCGCGATAAAGCTCAGTTAGCACAAATTGTGGGGCGGTTAGGTGATACCTCAGATCTTGATTATCTGGTGATTGGCGATACTCAGTCGATTCGTCTGTATCACCCTAATCCGCAAATGATTGGTTATCCGATGCAATGGACGAAACCCGGTGCGCTGGAACGAGGTGAAAGTTATATCATTTTCGGTAAAGGCTCGATGGGGGAAGCGATGCGGGCCAAAACCCCGATCCGTGACGAACACGGACAAATCATCGGGGTCGTTTCTCTGGGCTACCTCATCAGCAAGATTGACCACTGGCGACTCATTTATCTGCTGCCACTCACTCACTCGTTTATCATGGTGCTGATTGTATTGCTATTGCTGTCATGGCTGTTTGCACACCACATCCGCCGACAAATGATGGGAATGGAGCCGAAAGAGATAGCGCGGGTATTGCGCCAACAAGAAGCCTTGTTTGGTGCCGTATTTGAAGGGCTGCTGGCGGTTGATCCTGAGGGAAGGATCACTGCAATCAATCAAAATGCGCGTAAAATGCTGCACATCTCCGCCACACCACAACAGTTAATAGGTTGCAACGTCAGTGAAGTGGTCTCACCTGACCATTTCTTCCTCGATCAAACCGGCGATAACCGTCAGGATGAGCTATGTACCTTTAATGGCTTGAATACTATCGCCAATCGGGCGGGTATTTGGTCTGAAGAGGGGGTGTTTCAAGGCTGGGTGGTGAGCTTTCGTAGCCAGGATGATATTCATACTCTTAGCGTCCAACTGAGCCAGATTAAGCAATATGTCGAGAATCTGCGCACGGTACGCCATGAACACTTGAACTGGATGTCAACCATCAGTGGGTTATTGCAGATGAAAGAGTTTGATCGGGCGCTTGAGATGGTAAAAACCGAGTCTTCATCCCATCAGGCTCTGATTGATATGTTACGTACCGCGTTCAGTAACCGGCAAATTGCCGCTTTACTCTTCGGTAAATACCACCGGGCCAAGGAGTTAGGGCTGAGCTTGAACTTTATTCCCGGTTGCCAGTTGGGCATACTGCCGCCCACCATCGGGGAGAACGAATTGGCTGCCATCATGGGGAATTTACTGGATAACGCTTTTGAGGCTAGCTTGAAGAACCCGGAATGCGATAAACAGGTTGAGATTTACCTCTCTGATGAAGGGGATAACTTGATTTTGGAGGTTGCCGACCACGGTTGCGGTATCGATCCACAACTGCAAGATAGCTTATTCGAACGCGGTATCAGCTCTAAAAATTCAGACGAACACGGGATCGGCCTGTACCTGGTAGCCACCTATGTTCAGCAAAGTGGCGGCACCATTACGATAGAAGAAAATCCGCCGCGCGGCACCTTATTTACGGTCTTTATTCCGAAGACGCGTTGATCTCAAAGATGAGGAGATCCCATGGAATGGCTTAATATTTTAGTGGTAGAAGACGAAACACCGCTGGCAGAGATGCATGCAGAATTTATCAAACAAAGCAGCTATTGCCACGAAGTTTGGCTCGCGGGTAACTTGCAACAAGCCCGCAGCATGGTGACGCGTTTCAAGCCTGATTTGATTTTGCTGGATAACTATCTGCCCGATGGTAGTGGCCTGGAATTACTGCGTGAGATGACCTTACAGGGTTTCTCTGGTGGCATTATTTTCGTCACTGCTGCCAGCGATAGTGAGACGGTATCTGAAGCAATCCGTTATGGGGTTTTTGATTACCTGATTAAACCGGTAGCCTATGAGCGGTTGGAGCAGTCATTAGCCCGTTACAGCCACCGCCATCAGGTATTACAAGATGGTACCAAGGTTAATCAGCGCCAGATCGATGAAATGTATAATACCTATGCCCGTGGTGAACAGAAAGTGACGCTACCATTAGGCATAGACCAGATGACATTGGACAAAATCCAAACCCTATTCAGTGATAACACGGCGGAGTACACCGCAGAAACTGTCGCCCAGGTTCTGGGATTAAGCCGTACTACGGCACGCCGTTATCTGGAGTTCTGTGCCACTAATCAGGCCCTACAGGCAGAAATTATTTATGGCAAGGTGGGTCGGCCACAGCGGATTTATCGCAGTAAAAAATCAGCGTAGTTGGCACGGCTCTCCACTCGACAGCAAAGGCGTTCCACCGTCAATCACGTGGAGCGCTTCATTTCTCAGATAATAATTGCCTAGTTAATAATCAGATTTTTCCTGCATCTGTTAAGCCTCTAACATTTTTGATAACAATTATTGCTACAACAAAGATTGATGAGCATCATGCAGGCTAGGTTCCGTAATACAGAAAAATCATGATTAATGTTGCATTGATAGATGACCATATTGTCGTCCGCTCTGGGTTTGCCCAACTGCTCTCGCTGGAAAAAGATATTCGCATTATTGGTGAATATGGTTCGGCAGCGCAGGCGTGGGCCGAACTACCGAATATCGATGTGCATGTTACCGTTATGGATATTTCGATGCCGGATGAAAGCGGGCTAAGTCTGCTCAAACGTCTGCGTCAAACCATGCCTCATTTTCGCGCAATTATTCTGAGTATTTATGACACCACCGCCTTTGTGCAAAGTGCGATGGATGCGGGTGCCAGCGGCTATCTGACTAAACGCTGTGGGCCGGATGAATTGGTTCAGGCGCTGCGGACGGTCAATGGCGGCGGCCTCTATCTGTGTGCCGACGCACTGCGAGCACTGCGTTATATACCACAACATCCGCCACAACTGGCAATATTAACGCCACGCGAGAAAGAGGTTTTCCAATTGTTAATCAATGGAATCAGTGTTAAATCCATTGCCGAGCAATTGTCACTCAGCCACAAAACCGTCCACGTCCATCGAGCCAATATTCTGGGCAAACTCAACTGTGAAACCACTGTCGAACTAGTGCATTTTGCCCTACAGCATCAGTTGTTGGCAGGTAACTAAGTATGTTGCAGCTACGGTCGGTGGGGCTATCGCTGTTTCTGACCATCTTCTATTCTCTGAGTTGGCTCGCCCTGTGGACCATCAGTTTTTATCTCAGTAATGACGGTTTACACGCCGTTTTACTGCTGCCGCAAGGGCTACGGCTGGCCTTAATGATTCTGCTACCTCGCCGTTATTGGCCGGTACTGCTGCTGGCCGAATCTGGGATGTTGTGGTGGTTGTATAGCGAAAAGTTACAAGTTACGGCCTTAATTGTGCTTTCATCGGCGCTGAGTTTATTGCCCGCCTGGCTGAGTCAACGTTTCTGGCATCACTACACCCTTTATTGGCAACGGCTGTTACTTTTACTCACGGCGGTGACGGGCAACAGCTTACTGCACGGCTTCGTACTGGGTTTTTGGCTACCTTTATCGTTAACGCAGACCCTGCTTGCCACCTTTACCGGCGGTATTTTGCTAGTCCCCTTTACCTATCTTATCTATGAATATTTAAAGCAGCAGCACATCCGTAACCTGTTTTCCCAACAGATGCCCGATCCGCCGCTGCGTACCTCGCTACTGATTTGGTGCTCGCTTATTTTTGCCATTGGCGTGTGTATACAGGTTGCTATTACGCCGAATATGGAGCGCCTGTTGCTGATTTTTGTTTTTCTGCCCAATGTGTTTATGGCTTACAAATTCGGTTGGCAAGGGGGGGTATTGGCTGCGGTATTAGGCAGCCTGATGATAACAGTCACCCGTCAGGCCAGTGGCGCGTTTCATGACCTGGCGGAACTGGAGCTGTTCCTCTCGACCCAAGCCCTGCTGGGGATGACGCTGGGTATCGCTATCAGCCGTCAGCAGCAACTGACACAACATCTGCACCGTTACCGCAATCAGTTAGAACAAGAATTACAAACTCGCCGCAAACTAATGGAGCGGTTGGTGCATACCGAGGAGGATGTGCGCAAAGAGATTGCACGCGAGTTGCATGATGAGATTGGTCAGAATATCACTGCAATTCAAATCCAGGCGATGTTAGTCAACCGCAGCGCCCCCTCCGCGGCAGCGCAATCCGCAGCAAATCAGATAAGCACCCTGTCGCAACGTATTCATCAAACCACGCGCCAACTGTTACGCCAGTTACGTCCGCCAGTTCTGGATGAAATGCCGCTGGATCAAGCACTGCACCATCTGGCTGAAGAATTTGCTTTTGCCGAGCAAGGTATCAACTTCCAACTGGATTATGCGCTGCCACCCGACCCTGGTGAAGATGCAGTGATATTCACCCTGTATCGATTGGTGCAGGAGTTATTGAACAATATTAATAAGCATGCCAAGGCACACAATATTCACGTCAGCCTGCGCATCGGTAACAATATCATCACGCTGGACGTGCGCGATGATGGCATGGGTATTCCGGTACAACCGCCTGGAGGTGGTTTTGGCCTGCGTGGCATTGAAGAACGGGTGCGCGCACTGGGGGGAGACTGGTTACTGCAACGCCGGCTAGGTACCCGGGTGGTGGTCAATCTACCCACTCACGTCCGCAGTAATGACACTGTGAACCTGCCCACAAAATTGAATCAAAAGTCTTCATAAATAAGCATTATTCCTAGCCGCCTAAAACCTTGTCTCATCTCTTTCACTTTCACCTTCCCTACACTCAACTCACTTACTGGAGGAATCCATGCCTGCATCGTACACGTCGTCGAAGACTTTACCCCCCGAGCCTTTGACGCCGGAACAGGTGAATGCGCGTTATCGCTATTGGCGGCCGCGCCTGATGGCCGCCATGGTGATGGGTTACGCCGCCTTTTATTTAACGCGTAAAAGTGTCAATTACGCGATGCCAGTGATGCAACTGGAACTGGGGTTGGACAAAGGGGATATCGGCTTACTCGGCACCCTGTTTTACCTGGCTTACGGCGGTTCTAAATTTGTCTCCGGTATCGTCAGCGACCGGACTCAAGCCCGCTGGATTATGGGCATCGGCCTGATGATGACCGGGGTGCTGAATGTGGTGTTCACCCTATGCCACACCCTACCCGCACTGTTAATTGTGTGGACCTTGAATGGCTTCTTTCAGGGATGGGGCTGGCCGCCATGCGCCAAATTGCTCAGCACATGGTATTCACGCAGTGAACGCGGTAGCTGGTGGGGATGCTGGAATACCTCTATCAGCATCGGGGGGGCGGCAGTGCCTCTGCTGTCTGCCTTTCTGGCTTCGCACTATGGCTGGCAAGCCGCACTACTGGTACCGGGTGCGATAGGCATCGTATTAGGGATTTGGCTGTGCTGGCAGTTGTGCGATAAGCCGCAACAGCAAGGTTTGCCGACTATCGGCCAATGGCGGCGCGATCCACAGGATCAATGGCAGGAGCAACAAAGCCCGCCGATGCCGATGGGGCGTATTTTACGTGATGCCATTTTAGGTAATCGCACCATCTGGTTGCTGGGGGTCTCTTATGTGCTGGTCTATTTGATCCGCATTGCTCTCAACGACTGGGGCAATATCTGGCTGGCGGAGAGCCATGGGGTCAATTTGCTCAGTGCCAATGCCACGTTGTCGTTATTTGAGTTAGGTGGATTATTTGGCGCGCTGTTTGCTGGCTGGGGATCAGATCTGTTATTTCGTGGTCAACGGGCACCGATGATTTTGTTATTCGCGCTGGGGTTATTTCTGACTATGACCGCGCTGTGGTTGGCACCGGTACATAACTATCCGCTGCTGTCAGTGACATTTTTCAGTATCGGTTTTTTTGTTTTCGGGCCGCAAATGCTCATTGGATTGGCGGCAACGGAATATACCCATAAAGACGCCGCCGGTACGGTCACTGGATTTCTCGGATTATTTGCCTACCTCGGTGCAGCACTCGCGGGATGGCCACTGGCGCAAGTATTGCAACATTATGGCTGGCAAGGCTTTTTTGCCTTACTGACGTTGGCATCAGCCGGGGTTGGGTTGCTATTAATGCCGCTATTAATGACCGGTATGAATTTGTCGGGGTTGGAACCCGCGCAAAAGAGATTCGCCCCACAAGATAAAGATAATCTTTAGCCCGCAATGGAACGCAGGTGAGTAGCACCTAAAAAAGAAAATAAAACAGTACCTTACGTGAAGTCAGCACGACCTCTACCCTACAACATCAGCCCGACCTGTCACCCCGTATCGGCGACAAAAAGGGATAAAAGGATAATGTTATGAAACTCGCACCACTCTCAGTTCTGATTGCCGCCGGCCTCGCCCTGAGCGCCTTGACTACTGTCGCCAAAGCCGAAGGCCGTCTGGTGATTTATTGCAGTGCCACCAATGCGATGTGTGAAGAAGAAGCCAAAGCCTTTGGGGCAAAATACGATGTAAAAACCAGCTTTATTCGTAATGGTTCCGGCAGCACGCTGGCCAAAGTGGATGCTGAGAAAAAGAACCCGCAGGCCGATGTTTGGTATGGCGGCACTCTGGATCCACAATCTCAAGCGGGTGAAATGGACCTGCTCTATCCTTACCAGTCACCTAATCTGGCGCAAATAATGCCGCAGTTCCGTGATCCGGCCAAACGCAAAGGTAACTACTCTTCAGCGGTTTACATCGGCATTTTAGGCATGGGCGTGAATACCGACCGCTTGAAAGAAAAAGGTCTGCCAGAGCCAAAATGTTGGAAAGACCTGACCAACCCAGTTTACAAAGGTGAAATTCAGATTGCTGATCCACAAAGCTCCGGTACCGCCTACACCGCGTTGGCAACTTTTTCACAATTATGGGGTGAAGATGCCGCCTTCGATTACCTGAAAAAACTGAATGCCAACGTGTCGCAATACACCAAATCCGGTATTGCCCCGGCCCGGAATGCTGCCCGTGGCGAAACCACAATTGGTATTGGCTTCCTGCACGACTACTCGCTGGAAAAAGAGAAAGGTGCACCGTTGAAATTGATCTCGCCATGTGAGGGTTCCGGCTATGAAATCGGCGGAGTCAGTATCCTAAAGGGCGCTCGTAATCTGGATAATGCCAAGTTATTTGTTGATTGGGTGTTGTCAAAAGAGGCACAAGAACTGGCATGGCAGAAGGGCCAGTCCTACCAGATTCTGACCAATACCACGGCGGCAACCTCACCTAACTCGCTCAAGTTGGATGATCTGAAGCTGATTAACTACGACATGGACACTTATGGTGCCACAGAAATGCGTAAGAAGCTGATCACCAAGTGGGTCAACGACGTCAAGATGGGCCAATAAAAGCCCACAAAGGACTCCTACTCATATAAATAATTTATTTCTATAACCGAGTCATTGGCGTTGCAGCAAGGCAGCAAATGAATAACAGATCGGTCGGGGACCGGTTTGCATAGCATTTATGCCGGTTCGCAAGGTAAGCGAACATTGCTGTAACGCCAGGGACAAAGGGTATCTGGGGAACACCATGACACATGCACATGCTCTGCGGCTCCCGCAGACACGGGATGCTATTTTCTATTGGCTGGCTTTCGCCGTGGCTGCTTTTGCCCTATTGCCCGCGTTTAGCCTGGATTACGGCCTGCTTGAGGCCAGTCGTTCGGAGCTACTGGCCTCTTATGGTTGGTCTGGCCTTAATATCAGTACGCTGTGGTTTGGCCTGCCGTTACTGCTGCTTTTCAGGCCATTGTCACCCGTTGGTCGCGAACATCGCTACCGCCATCTGTTTGATGCAGGCTATGCCTTATTCTGCGCACTGCTGGTGGTGGTAAGCTCAGCCTGGCTCGGGCGCGGGTTAGGATTTGCCACTATCGGGCTGTTTATCGCTCTGGGGGCAATCATTACTCTGGCGCTGGCGCGCCTTGAATGGCTGGGTGGTGACCGTTTTGTACTCGGATCACTGGTGACTATCATTGCCCTGATCACCGTTTTTATTCTGTTCCCCAGTATTGCCATTTTTATCCCGATCTTTACCGATGAGAGTGGCGCTTTTGCACCGTGGCAGTTTATGGCAATCCTCGGTCAAGCGCATATCCTGCAAGTTATCTGGAATTCGTTCCTGCTGTCGGTGGCGGTTGGCATAGGTTGTACCTTTTTCGGTATGGTGCTGGCTATCTATACCACGCGTATTGCCAAACGCTCCGCTTTGCTGGGGCGCATCTTCTCAATTCTGCCTATTGTTACCCCACCCTTTGTCGTCGGGCTGGGTGTAACCTTGATGATGGGCCGCTCCGGCTATGTGACAGAGTTGATGGTCACTTGGTTCGGACTGACCAATACCAACTGGTTATATGGCTTCACCGGCATCTGGCTGGCACAAGTTTTAGCCTTTACGCCGATGTCATTTATGATCCTCGATGGCGCAATCAAAACTATCCACCCGTCGCTGGAGGAAGCCTCTTATACCTTGCGGGCCAGCCGTTGGCAGACCTTTATGCAGGTGTTTTTACCCTTGCTAAAACCGGCATTGGCCAACTCATTCCTAATCGTCATTGTGCAATCACTGGCTGATTTCAGTAACCCATTAGTGTTGGGTGGTAACTTTGACGTGCTGGCTACCCAAATCTACTTCTATATCACTGGTGCACAACTTGACTATCCAGCAGCCTCCACGCTGGGGGTTATCTTGCTGATGTTTTCACTGTTTATCTTCTGCATTCAGTATATGTGGATAGGTAAACGCTCTTACGTCACCATTTCTGGTAAGTCTTCTCGGGGCGATGTCCAGCCATTACCGGTATCACTGGTGTGGGGCACCACCGCCATGCTGTATGTGTGGATTGCCTTTAACGTCTTACTGTATGGCAGCATTTTCTACGGCAGTTTCACCGTCAACTGGGGGGTCGATTACACCCTGACGCTGAATAACTTTAATCAGCTATTTGGTCAAGGTTTCAGTGACGGCGCATGGCCTTCTCTGCTCGATACGCTGCTCTATGCGGGTATTGCTGCCCCTATCACCGCCGCCTTTGGTCTGCTGATTGCCTATATCGTGGTGCGCCAACAGTTCCGTGGTAAAAAAACCATCGAATTCAGCACCATGTTGTGCTTCGCGGTACCGGGTACGGTCGCGGGGGTGTCCTATATTCTGGCCTTTAACAGTGCCCCGGTGTACCTGACCGGTACTGCCGCCATCGTTATTATCTCTATGGTGATGCGTAATGTGCCGGTAGGGATACGCGCGGGGATTGCCGGGCTGGGACAACTGGATAAATCATTGGATGAGGCATCACTTAGTCTGCGGGCGGGTTCGCTGCGTACGGTGATTTATATTCTACTGCCGTTGCTACGCCCGGCGATTCTATCGGCGCTGATTTACAGTTTTGTGCGCGCCATGACTACCGTCAGTGCCATCGTCTTCCTGGTAACACCTGATACACGGGTCGCCACCTCTTACATCCTTAACCGGGTGGAAGATGGCGAATACGGTATTGCCATCGCTTATGGTTCGATTCTGATTGTGGTCATGCTCGCCATCATCTTCCTGTTTGATTATCTGGTTGGCGAAGCGCGTACTGCCCGCTCGAAAGCCAGTAATGCTGAATAATGACGTACTGATAAGGCTGAATGCTATGTCTACTATAAATACAGTATCTACTCAAAATAATCTGTCAGAGCAAAAGACAGTCACTGGCGATAAGAAACATTTCGTCGAGCTAAAACACGTCACCAAGCGTTTTGGTAGCAATATCGTGATTGACAGTCTCAATCTGGCTATCCCTAAAGGGGAAATGGTCACCCTGCTGGGGCCATCGGGTTGTGGTAAAACCACGGTATTACGGCTGGTTGCCGGGCTAGAAAAACCGTCCGGTGGACAAATCTTTATCGATGGTGAAGATGTGACTGACCGATCTATCCAGCAACGGGATATCTGCATGGTATTCCAGTCCTATGCCTTGTTCCCGCACATGTCACTGGGCGAAAACATTGGCTATGGTCTGAAAATGCTGGGCCGGCCGAAAGATGAGATTAGAGATCGTGTACAAGAAGCCTTAGCGTTAGTCGATTTAGACGGCTTTGCCGATCGCTTCGTGGATCAAATATCCGGTGGGCAGCAGCAACGTGTTGCGCTGGCAAGGGCACTAATCCTCAAACCTAAAGTGCTGCTTTTTGATGAACCGCTCAGTAATCTGGATGCTAATTTGCGCCGCAGCATGCGTGATAAAATTCGAGAATTGCAGCAGCAGTTTAATATTACCTCGCTGTATGTTACCCACGACCAAAGTGAAGCCTTTGCCGTGTCTGATACCGTGCTGGTGATGAATAAAGGTAAAATAATGCAAATTGGTGCGCCACAAGAACTGTATCGCCATCCCGCCTCGCATTTTATGGCCAGTTTCATGGGTGACGCTAACGTCTTTCCAGCCACTATTCACAGCAGTAGCGTTGAAATCTTCGGTTATCACATTCCTAAACCACAGGGATTTGCCGCCCAACGGCAACAGTCCACCGTAGGTGTACGACCAGAGGCTATCACGCTAAGTCAGCAAGGTGAGCCAAGCCAGCGGTGTACTATTAATAAAGTGGCTTATATGGGGCCGCAATATGAGGTACTGGTGGATTGGCAAGGTCAATCTTTGCTATTGCAAGTAAATGCCACACAACTGCAACCCGCCCCCGGTGACAGTTATTATCTGCAAATCCATCCCTATGGCATGTTTGTTCTGGCTGATACGCCCCAGTAGACTTGTTGGCGAGCAGCGTAACAATACGTTGCTCGCTCTTTCGTTAAACAATCGGCCGTTTTTTGCGCAAGGATTGAGCTAAAAGCCAAAATTCTCAATAAGTTGCGCAAACTGTAAGCAAACAATCCAAATTTACTGTTTCCCCTTTGACATGTTCCTCATACCCCGCTATTATTCGCCCCGTTCACACGATTCCTCTGTAGTTCAGTCGGTAGAACGGCGGACTGTTAATCCGTATGTCACTGGTTCGAGTCCAGTCAGAGGAGCCAAATTAGAGAAGCCCGCTTAGGCAACTAAGCGGGCTTTTTATTTTAATCCTGTAGATTCACGCTCCGCCGCAGTTTTGCGATAGTTAATGTATTATCATTAATTGCATTAGGTTACCATCCGCAAACCATTATCAGATAGGACCTATCTCCCTGATATTCATACTAGAATAACCCACACAATAGATTATAGAAGTTTCCTACACCCTACTCTGAAAAGTCGTATATATTTACATTTGGAATTATAAATTAACTATTTCTTCTCTGTTTTTCTGAATAATCTATTTTAAATTTAATAAAAAAATTCCTAATTCGTTTATAATCAATTCACTAGGCAGAATAAGGTTGCGGTGATGAGTTGACTTCAGCGGCTATACATGAGTAAGAATCTTTTCTTGATAATCTATAATTAGAGATTAGAATCACCGAAATAGTACTTTGGGCATCGGCAGCGTGGTTCTTGTTTATCTCGTCTTGGGTAATCATTTGGAGTCGATCGGTGCGAGTGAGGAGCAGTGAATTAACTCTGCGAATCCCAAGATATAACGATTTACGGAGAGAACATGACAAAATCAGTGATGATAGTTGATGACCACCCGGCTATTCGTGTCGCCATTCGTGCATTACTATCACAAAGTAACGAATTTTCAACCATTTACGAATCGGTTGATGGCAGTGAAGCCTTAGAGATTTTAAAAAACAACCCTGTTGATCTGGTTATTATCGATATTGAGTTACCTAACTTCGATGGTTTCTCATTGTTGAAAAAACTACAGCAACGTGGATTTACAGGCAAATCATTATTCTTGTCCGCCAAGAATGAGCAAGTTTTTGCGGTACGGGCATTACAGGCCGGTGCCAACGGTTTCATCAGTAAAAATAAAGATATTAGCGAAATTCTTTTTGCTGCACAGAACGTATTACGTGGGTATTCTTTCTTCCCCTCTGAAACGTTGACCCAATTAGCCGGGCAACCTTCCAGCCATGATCCTGTCAATCGGGCGCGGTTGTTGTCAGAACGAGAAATTAATGTTTTACGTTATCTGGTGAATGGTTTGTCAAATAAACAGATTGCCGACGAAATGTTTATCAGTAACAAAACTGTCAGTACCTATAAAACCCGCATCTTGACCAAATTAGGGCTAAGTTCCGTAATTGAACTGGCAGATTATGCGCATACCCATAATTTGGTATAATTCAGGCGGCTCAGGTTTACCACGGGCAATCTTATCTTTACCGAGTAGGTTATCTTTGCGAATTCTTCTTTACTGTTTGCTGTTGCTTAGCGGGCAGCTTAATGCCGCAATGATGACCGGTCGTCAGGGGTGCGATACTGGGCAGCCATTGACGATACACAGTATCGCTAATAGCTACAGTGAAGACCTATTACTGACACCTTCCACTGACACTCGCCAATCAAGCCGGCGCACGGTGAAAGTGGGGGTGGTCATGGATGCCAATACTCCTTTTGTCGTTAACCGTGATGATAATGCCATTGAAGGTATTGTTGCGGATTACCTGAAAATAATCAGTGATGCCAGCCAATTATCTTTCCAGATGATCGGTTATTGCGATTACGGGTTAGTTTTGAATGCATTGGAAAATGGCCAGATTGACTTAATGGCCGGGACACCTATGCCCCCTCAGCCGGGGCTGATAGCTTCCCATGCCTTCTTTACCAACCGGCATGTCGAAGTTCGCAGCAAAAATTGGGACCCGACCAAACGTACCCACCCAGAAACGGTGGCTATCGTTAATAACGAGCCACTCTCCCCTGAGTTTTTATTTAATTATCATGCCGATAAAATTGTTGCCTACCCCAACCAATTGCAGGGGTTGTTGGCTGTCGCCTATGGTAATGCCGATGTCTTTGTCGCGAATGCCACAACAGCTAACTATCTGATTGATCAGTTACAATTGCTGACGTTGCAAATTCGTAACTTTGCGCCTTATCACCCTGCCCCTTACACATTCCTGGCGAGGGAAAGTAATCAAAAGCTGATTGACTACATTAATCAGATTTTAGAATTATTACCGACCCGCGCGACCGGTGATATTCAGCAACGCTGGTTTGGTAGCAAACATCATTACAATATTGATGCCAAGTTACTGTTGACCGAACAAGAGGTGAGCTGGATTCAGCACCATCCGGTGGTGACTTATGTCGCCCCACTTGATCTGGCACCACTGATATTCCGCGATCGTCAAACCGGACAAATGGCCGGTTTCTCAGTCGATCTTATCGATATTATCGCGCGCCGAACCGGGATTAAATTTGAACCGGTTTATACCAAAGATACCGGTGAAGGGGTGCGTGATTTTATCGCCGGTAAAACCGATTTACTGCCGATTGTAGCCGTTCGCAACGGTATGTATGGTAACAACCTTTACTCCTCACCAGTAGCTCAATCCTTATGGGGAATATTGACGCGCGAAGATCGCCTGGATATCAACAATGTGGCAGATCTAGCAGGAAAGCGCGTGGGGATACAAGCGGGTAGTGCTTCTGGCGGGATTATTGGTAACCCCCTGTTAGCTCAAAAGATTACCTTTGTCCAAGCCCCGGATACCATGACACTGGTGCGTTGGTTGCAGCAAGGTAAAGTGGATGCTGTCGTTAAGAATATGATGACCGCCAACTACCTGTCAGCTCAGAATTTTAGCCCGAATATAAAAACGGTCGCGGTTGCAGGTGAAGAACCGCTGATGATGGCATTTGCCATCCGCCCAGACCTGCCCGAATTAAAAGCCATTATTGATAAAGTAATTGAATCTATTCCACCAGAAGAGTTAGACAACTTAATTAGTGAATGGAGTACCTTCAAGCCTAAGCCAATAAGTTTTGATGAAGACTCATCAGATAATGAATGGCTGATGATGGCGTTGAAAATAAGTTCAGGGCTATTGTTGGTCTTCGGTCTATACCTGTGCTATCTGGTGTTCAATAAGCGCCGCCAGGCCAAGTTGCTACATGCCCGTTTGCTACAGCAAGAATCGATTATCAATGCATTGCCCTTTGCGGTCTTTATTCGTACAACCAATGCCGAGTTAGCCGTTTATAACAGCCACTTTGCTGCGGCTCACCAAGATAAGCTTCACGATTTGCTCAATCAGGATATTGAACAAGCCAACTGGCCGATGACCAGTCCGCTTGATCGCGAGATAGATAAATACTGTCGTTATGTATTACAGGACAGAAAACCACAAATGGTGGATTTATCTCTTGAAATCAATGGTGAGCTACGGGATATCTTCCTATGGATTATTCCACTGGACAATGCCGAACGCAGTTTACTGGGCGGCTGGCTGGACATTAGCCAACGTAAAACCGTTGAGCGTGAGTTAGAAGCGGCCCGTGTCGAAGCCGAAAGCGCCAACCGGACCAAGAGTACGTTCCTTGCCACAATCAGTCATGAACTGCGAACGCCAATGTACGCCATTATGGGCTTATTGGAGCTGGAGATCCGCAGCTCCCAGCCGGTTGATAAAGATACACTGATTACCGTGTCCAAATCAGCTCAATCGTTGATGTTACTGCTTGATGACATCATCGACTCTGCCAAAATTGAAGCCGGCCAACTGAGTGTTCACCCTGCGGTGGTAGATTTCCGCCAGGAAATGGAACGGATGCTGACTATCTATCAACCCATCGCCGATGAGCGTGGGCTTCAATTCTCGGGTTGGCTGGATGACCAAATCCCTCACCTGCTGATGGCAGATATGCTCAGAGTGCGACAAGTGATGGGTAATCTGTTAGGTAACGCGTTGAAATTTACCGAACAAGGTAGTGTTTCGGTGGATGTGACTTGGGAGCCGACGGATGATAAGCATGGCGTAATGAATATCGATATTACCGATACCGGTATTGGTATTTCTCCAGCGGCACAGGCCACGCTGTTCCAACCCTTTAGCCAGGCGAATGAAGGTAAATCACCCCGTTTTGGCGGCTCAGGGCTAGGGCTTTGGATCTGCCATCAATTGATTCATAAAATGGGCGGGCAAATCAGCTTGGAAAGCCAGCTCGGCAAAGGCACCAGTTTGTTTATTACTTTACCACTGGAGATTGCCACTGCTGAGGATTTACCGCCAGATGCGACTATTCTGCATGCCGATGAAAAGCAGTTGGACCAGTTGAAAAATCTACGTGTTCTGGTGGTGGATGACCTTCCGGCCAACCGCCAGTTACTTCAGCAGCAATTGGCCTTTATCGGCATCGAACAGGTGATGAGCGCAGAAAATGGCGCAGAAGCCTGGAAAATATTGCAACATTACAGTTTTGATATCGTCATCACCGATTACAACATGCCGCTGATGAATGGCTATGAACTTGCCGCCCATATCCGCAATAGTCCGGCAATGAAGGAGATGATAATCATTGGCTGTACCGCAGATGCGCGGGAAGAGAGCGTAACTCGCTGTTCTGATGCTGGTATGAATGATTGCATGGTTAAACCGGTGACTATTGACACCTTACGCACTGTTTTGCTCCATCAACAGATTGTCGGTAACGATGTCGAGGCGAATTATCATCACACTACCGGCGACGATGGTCCCAATGCGATGGAGATGAGCCATCAGGAAAATAGGAACTCAGCCGCGGACAACAGTGAGACCCCAAAAACGCAACAGCCCCCTATTGTCGCAGCACAAGATAAATTGAAATCGCTCTCGGGTGGCAGAGCTGAGGTAGAGTTGCAGTTATTACAATCGTTGCTGGAAAGCAATGTGCAGGATACTGCCGCGCTAACGAAACTGTTTGACCATCTGATAACGGATGATAGCAGTACGAATGCTAGCGATATTTATAACGAAATGGCAACGTTGGTGCACCGGATCAAAGGCGCGGTACAACTGATTGATGCGCAAGATCTGGTAGATTGTTGTATCAGATTCGAATCCCTGTTACTCGCTCATGATAGGCCAGCAGTCATTTCACTTGGAGCAGACTATCTGAAACAGTTAACGGAGACTAATCAGTTATTAGTTAAGCTGGTTGCCTCATATGCCGAAATAGATAGCGATACCCCCGATTAAATAAATATTTAAAGAGTGCTTTCATCTAAAGCCCGCCAGTACATACTTGGTGGGCTTTTTTATTTATCAAGTAATCATTCCTGCGTGATAGCAAAAACACAATTTCATATTTAATTAAAACAAACAACATAAGATATTGAAATTAAAATAATTTATAGTTTTTACTTTTTTTAATCGACTAAGTTCCTACACCTTTTGTGGGAAATTTCACATATAAAACAAGGACGCCTCTCATTTTATCTGTCTCTATTTCCCCCTACACTAGCCTCGGCCCGGATACCAAATAGCACAGCTCAATCGCGGCTGACTTTATTCAACTTAATGATCGCTCATTGTGATGAATGCTAGAGGTCTCCGTACAACGAAATATAAATTATAAAATTAAGTAGGAATTAAATGGGAAAGACTCTAATGACGTTGGTGCTACTTACCCTGCCGGGTATGGCGTTAGCTGCAACCTCAAATAACACTATCAAGTTTCAGGGAGAGGTAGCCGAACAGACTTGCATGGTGGATATCAATGGCACAGCTAACACCCCGGTAGTTTTGTTACCAACAGTTTCGACCAGCAACCTGAATCAAGTTAATTCAGTTGCAGGTAAAACCAATTTTACGATTAACCTAACCGGCTGCAATATCGCCATTCAAGACACCAAGATCAGTTCGGTTTTTCAGGGGATGAACGTCACTTCGGCGGGTAATTTGGGCAATGTGGGTACAGCTCAAAATGTTGCTATTCAGTTACTTGATACCAATGGTGCCCCAATTCGCATGTCTGGTGGCAGTGTTGAAGTACCGGGGATCACCTTGGTCGCCGGTGCAACCTCAGCATCACAGGATCTGGCGGCTCAATATATTACGGAAGAAGGTCGTGCGACCGCCGGGAGCGTTATTGCTTCCGCACAATACGCGATCACCTATCCCTGACTATTCATGAGATCCAAGCCATATCATGAATACGTTGCCAATCGGTAACGAAGCCGAAACAAACCAGAAGTATCAAGGATAAGTAATTGCTATGACACTGATTGCCCACAGAATGATCGCCTGCTCGTTGCTGCTGCTCAGCGGCGTACCCTTATGGACGCAAGCCAGTGTTGTCATGACCGGTACTCGTATTATTTATCCCGAAGGTACGCGGGAAAAAGTAATACAGCTCAGTAACAAAGATGACCATCCGAATTTAGTCCAATTATGGATGGACGACGGTAATAACCAGTCTTCGCCATCAAAAAGTGATGTCCCTTTCACACTGACACCACAGATATTCCGTATGGAAGCCCAAAGTGGGCAAGTGGTACGGTTGTCATATATTGAGCGCCATTTACCCAAAGATCGTGAATCAGTTTTCTATCTTAACTTCTTGCAGATCCCCGCGTTAAAAGCAGATAAGCAGACCGAAAACAAACTGGTTTTGATCGTTAATAACCGAATGAAAGTTTTTTACCGCCCTGCGGCATTAAAAGAAAATGTCGATACATTAGGTGAAAAGATACGCGTTACTCTGGATGGCACTAGCGGTGATAAAATCAAGATAAGTAACCCGACGGGTTATTATATCAGCCTGCGTGATGCCAAATTGGTCAGTGATGGGAAAACGATTTCGTTCGCCACCAGTGAGATGTTCTCGCCCAATTCGACCACTGATTTAGCCTTACCCGCTGGGGTTAAGGCCAAAAAGGGCGAAGTGCTGACGCTGAACGTGGTTAATGATTATGGCACCAACATTTCCACGAATTATCATTTGTAGTCCAGCCGTGATGATAATCCAGACGGTGCCCAGTTATAGAGATAACCAGTGAGGTTTGCTCCCTGGTTATCCTATTTGCTAACGCACGGTTTACTGGCGAGCCATTTCGTGTCAGCAGCAGAGCAGAGTAATCAAGACGAATATGTATTTGAGGATGCGTTAGTCCGCGGCTCAGCGCTCGGCTTAGGCTCCATCTCCCGCTTTAATAAAAAAGACTCCTATCAAGAAGGCAAATATCAGGTTGATCTCTATATGAACAACAATTTTGTTGATCGTATAGAAATGATATTTATTGCAAAAAATGATGCGGTTATTCCCTGTTTGTCAGTCGCACTACTGCAACAAGCCGGCGTCACTGAGGAGGCGCTGAAGAACAGCGACCCAAAAGATGACTGTCTGGATTTTAAAACCACCTTGCCGGCCAGTGACTATCGCTTTGATTACGCCAAGTTGCGCTTCGACTTGTCGGTACCACAGCTGTTCGTTAAAAAAGTGCCGCGTGGCTATGTTGACCCCCATAATTTAACCTCGGGGGATACCATTGGTTTCAGCAATTACAACTTGAACCAATATCACGTGGGCTATAACAAAGATGGAATTAAGCGTTCAACCAACTCAACTTATCTCAGCCTAACTAATGGTATCAATGCTGGCATGTGGCGCTTGCGTCAACAGGGTTCATTGCGCTATGACCCTACCCGAGGAGCCGACTGGACCTCTAACCGGCTATACAGCCAACGCGCGCTGCCCGCCATAGGCAGTGAAGTGACCTTGGGCCAAACGTTCAGCGCTGGTCAGTTTTTCTCCAGCTTGGGTTTTAACGGCATCGCATTGGCCACTGATGACCGCATGTTGCCTGAATCGCAACGCGGCTATGCCCCTATTGTGCGAGGGATTGCCAGAACCAATGCCAAAGTCACGGTTTATCAAAACAATCGGTCTATTTACCAAACCACTGTGTCACCAGGACCGTTTGAATTTAATGATTTATCAGCCACCAATTTCGGCGGTGACCTGACGGTAGAAATTCAGGAAGCGGATGGCAGCGTAAGCACCTTTCAGGTGCCATTCTCTTCCGTGCCGGAGTCGTTGCGCCCCGGTTATTCCCGCTATAGCTTCGCCGCTGGGCAAGTGCGGGATCTGAGCAGTAATGAAGTGTTCAGTGAACTGACTTATCAACGAGGGGTCAGTAACGCCATTACCGCCAATACCGGGCTACGCGTGGCATCAGGTTATCAGGCCATCATGCTGGGGGGAGTCTTTACCCACTATATTGGTGCCTTAGGGCTGGATGCTACCTATTCGAATGCCAGGCTAGCGGATGACAACAGTGATGGTGATGAACGGCAGCAGGGCTGGATGGCGCGAGCCTCCTTCAGCCGCACGTTCGAAGCTACCAATACCACATTATCCGTGGCGGGTTACCGCTATTCTACCGAGGGTTATCGCGATTTAAGTGATGTTTTGGGGGTACGTGCAGCCCGTAATGGCAAAGTCTGGAATTCAGATACTTACCGGCAACGCAGCCGGGCAGAAATATCGATGAATCAGAGTTTTAACAGCTACGGTTCTCTGTATTTGACCGCGTCTTCACAGGATTATCGCAATGACCGCAAGCGGGATACACAGTTGCAATTAGGCTATGCCAATACTCTGTGGCGCGATACCAGTTTCAATATTGCGGTCTCACGACAAAAAACCGGGGGCGGCAGCAACGAAACCTCCTTTGTCGACCCCGGTAGCGGCATGCCAGCGGCTAATGGTGCAAATATTCTTGGCATCAGCGAGACTATGGTGCAAATGTCGGTCTCATTCCCATTAGGTGGTAGTGCGCATGCGCCGTATATCTCCGCCGGTGCTGTCAACAGTAAGCTCAGTGGCGCCAGCTATCAGACCTCATTATCCGGTGTGATGGGCGAGGACCAATCCTCCAGTTACAGTATGGATTTTGCCCGCAGTGAACAAACGAAAGAAAACACCTTTAGTGGCAGTTTACAAAAACGGCTTCCTGTCACTAGTCTGAGCGGCAGTGCGTCCAGCAGCCCTGGTTATTGGCAAGGTTCAGCCAGCGCCCGTGGGGCAGTGGCCTTCCATAGTGGCGGTGTCACACTGGGACCTTATCTGAGTGATACTTTTGCCCTGATCGAGGCCAAAGGCGCCAGTGGTGCCAAAGTGATGTATGGCCAAGGTTCAAGTATTGACAGATTTGGCTATGCACTGGTGCCAACACTCACCCCGTATCGCTACAACACCATTACGCTCAATCCTGATGGCATGGATTTCAATACAGAGCTTCAGGATGGTGAGCGGCAAGTTGCCCCCTTTGCCGGCTCAGCAGTGAAAGTCACTTTCCGCACTCTCAGCGGTTACCCGGTACTCATTACCGTCCGGCTGGCTGATGGTAGTCAGTTACCTATGGGCACCGTGGTATACAGCACGACTGCCGACAGCGACAACAGTGCTCAGCAGCAAAAGAACGAGGTTGGTATGGTTGGTCAGGCCAGCCAGGCTTATGTTCGGGCTGAAGGAACCCGAGGCACACTCATTTTAGTATGGGGCGATGCTACCGATGAACGCTGCCAGTTAAATTACGACTTAGGCACGCCCAATAACGATAAACAGTTATATAAACTCGATGCCTTGTGTGTCGTTACCCAGCATTGAATCAGAGAAACAGTATGAATCCTATAACGACTCACTACGCCAGGTTATACCGATACAAGCCCCTATTCTCACACTATATGGGGTTATTCTTTTCACTCGCATTACTGAGCATCAGCTTACCCAGTTATGCACAATGTGTTTGGAAAGGCGCCAATATCGGTGGTGATAACTACGGTGCGTCCTTGCAATTAGGCAATATCAATATAACCAGTAATTACATTCAGCCTGTCGATTCAATCCTGGCCTCCAGCATTATCAGCTTGGTACCCGCCCGTTTCTGGTCAGACCCAGAAGCGGTTATCTATGAATGTGATGTGGCCGATAAAGACAGTTTATTTGAAGTTTTTGCGACTAATGGCGACAGTAATGTCGGCGGCTACAGCAATATGGGTGATAACTATTTTCAGACTTTCTTCCCCTATACCGCATTGAAACTGACTCATGTTGATACTGGCGTCGAATTCACCCGCATCTGGCAGCAGGTCCCGTTGAGAAAGTACGACGTAGTCGGGAATAAAATTCAAATTAAGGGTAAACATTTCAGCCAAATTCGTGCTGAGCTAAAAAAAGTAGGTTCTGTAGACCGCACGCCCGGCCCTTCCAGTTGGGGATGTTCTGGTCCTGCGGCTGATAACTATTCGGGTAGCTATTCCTGCAATCAACCCAACGGTTACGTGGTATTCAAAGGGCCTGGCATGCCAGTACCGGAAACTGGCTATGACTCAGCAACCAATTACCAAACATGGGGAAGTGGCCGCTATATGGCATTTGGTATGAATACCTCTCCGGTCTCTGTCCTGACACGCAAAAATACCTGCGTAGTACGTAACGTCACACCTTATGTGGTTTTCCCTATTATCACCGTGAACGAACTTAATGATAATCAATCACGCAGCGCGGATATCACTGTCGATATCGAATGCCAGTCGGGTACGGAATCTGGCATTAATAGTGGGCAAACTGCGCTGGGCATCCAAACTTCATTACCCGGTTATCTGAAAGCACAAGGACTCGGGTTAGTAAACGCAGCCGGCGGCGTGAGTTATCTTTTATCAGACCACTATGGTACTGACAAAAATATAGCCACCGGCGTGGGAATCAGCCTGAGTGACAGCAGCGGTGCGGCAATGAATTTTGTTGGTTGGGGAGGATGTGTCAGTAATTGCAATGCCAATACCAACGCGGGTTGGTACCCGGTACTCACGGGTGCCAGCGCTAATGGCAGCAATGGTGCTGGTTATGATAACTATTCACATCACTTTGTCGCCACCTTGAAAAAATTACCTAACGGCACGCCTACTGCTGGCAAAGTCGATGCGACCGCTTACGTTTTGGTGAAGATACAATGAGACTCCTCTGCCTATTTTTACTGATGTTGAGCATCAGCCAACACACCATGGCCGGTTTAGTGGCCGGTTCAACCCGCATGATTTATCAGCCTGAATCGCGTGAGCGCACCCTGATGTTGGCTAATACCAATGATTATCCGGTCGTGGTGCAGACCTGGATTGATGATGGCGATGTGGACAGCACTCCCGATCAGAGCAAAGCGCCTTTCATTGTCTTGCCTGCTGTTTTTAAAATGCAGGCAGGAGCGGCTCAAGGGCTGCGCATTATCAATAAAGGTGACAATCTGCCGACAGATCGAGAGTCTGTTTATTGGCTCAATCTGTATGAAATTCCGCCTAAATCCCGGCGCAACATCGATGCTCAAGCCCAGGTTGCTATGGCGATGAATACCCAAATGAAAATATTCTACCGGCCTGATGGGCTAACGCCGAAACCGGCTGAGGCAATGAAAAAAGTCAGTTTTACCCTTAAGAAGAAAAACAAAGAATACATTCTCACTGCCCATAACCCCACACCATACCATGTATCTTTTGGTCAGGTTCAGCTAGAAAACCAACAACAACGCTTTCTGATAGCACAAGAGATGGACATGATGGTCACACCCTTTGCTGAGCGCCAATATCATTTTGAACAGCAGCCTACCTCACTCAATGGTGAAGTAACCTTGAACTATGTTTATTTTGATGATGCTGGTAATCAGCTAAAAAACAGCCAGTTAATAAAAGTGACATTGTAACGAATTGCTATTTTCACGGGTAATCGCAGAGGAATTGCAGCGCTCATGTAATTCCTCTGACAATGCTGGCTACCCGCCGCCGAAATTATTACCCTATTGAATTTAGGGGATATTTTACACATGTCCCACTTATGTTGCTTATGTCACTAAAACACACTACTAAAAGTGTCTTTCCTACTGATTAGCGGGGTTAAATACATAACCTCGGCGTGTAATGTGCGCTTTTCGGTCACTACCGAGCCAATCACCTTCCCCAATACAAACTCACCTCTCCGCCTTATTAAAAATAACCTCATTTGGCGGGATAACTCACGGGAAAATAAACAAGTTTGCTGAAAAACAAGCCAATAAGCTCATTCTCTCAGCAAACGCACATTTTTAGTGTTTTTCTACTTTGACAAACGTCACCACCCTCGCTATTATTCGCCTCGTTCACACGATTCCTCTGTAGTTCAGTCGGTAGAACGGCGGACTGTTAATCCGTATGTCACTGGTTCGAGTCCAGTCAGAGGAGCCAAATTTGTGTTTTCATGCATCTTCACGAATCTTTATAAGATTTAGATTCAACGAGTTAGTGTGAAAAGTCTTCCCGATGCATTTTCATTTCCCCCTCCGCATCGGGCAAGACTGGTGGTCTGATTTGGGGTCATTTCAGTTCGATTATGGAGTGACCACACTATGTCTCTGAACGACACTAAAATCCGCAGTCTCAAGCCTTCTGAAAACCTTTAAAAGTTTCCGATTCACACGGTTTGTACCTTTTGGTCAATCCAAGTGGTTCACGTTTCTGGTATCTTAAATATCAAACCGAATCAGGACCATTGACCACGGATTCCATGCCATGGCCTGTAGTGCCCTGATAGAATCTGGTCTGTGGTCATAGAATGCAGTTGAACGCCAGATGAGTCATCAGGAACGCAACAGCCTGCGGGCGGCTTACACCCATAAAGCAGAATATCTCGATGTCCGTAAAGCGATGATGCAGTGGTGGTCGGATTATCTGGATATAAACCGAGAAGGATATGTTGCATCATACGTTCATGCGCAACATAAGACGGCTGGAACAGCCTGACCGATAACTCTTTGATAACAGCAGACCCTGTAGTTCCAGTCCCCCTGAATTATTTAGCGAATTTCTCAGCTTCTTCGTGAGTAGTGATGAAGCTTTCGCCAAAACCAATCGCAATAAAAACGCCCACGATATAGCCTGCTAGCTTACTGTTTAGAATTTTCTTGAGCATCAATCCCCCAATTCAGAGAAGTCATTATCCTATACCCTTTTAAAATATTGGAGAAGACCCACAATAGTGCAGCCCTATAATTTGAATTATCTTGCAAAAATACACGTACTTTCAGCGATAATGAGTAAATGACATGGTCAAAAGGAAAATTGCCCCATGAATACCGGATTTATCCTGCTCTGCATTTACGGAATTGGGGCTATTGCCTCTACCCTCATCATCTTTCCACTAACACGTGATCAGAGCTTAGCAGTAAGGTGCTTATCATCATCTCTTATCGGATTAACGTGGCCCTTGAGCCTGCCAGTTGCCTTACTGCTTTCGATATTCTGATTAATAATACAGATGGATAAATAATCAGGCCGAATCACTAAGTGCCTGATCCAATGCCGAGAATATATTTAATTTACCCCTCGTTCAGTTGATAGAGCATACCACTAGTTTGATTTCGGCCATTTTTCTTTGCCTGATACAATTGCAGGTCAGTTTGACGCAGAAGTGCCGTTGACATACCGACGCTTTGATTTTCTTTGCAGCAAACCCCAAGGCTAATGCTGACAAAGGGGTAAACTGTGGAACCAGAATGTGGAATTTTTTGTTCAAGAATTTGCAGCCTGATAGTTTCTGCCATATCCATTGCTCCGGCTAACTCGGTGTCGGGGAGCAGACAAACAAATTCTTCACCACCATAGCGGGCCACCAAATCCGCAGGGCGTCGGAGAGTTTCTCGGATAACTTTTGCAATACTCCGTAAACAATCGTCCCCTGCCTGATGCCCATATAAATCATTATATTTTTTGAAAAAATCAACATCAATCATGATCATGCTAAGTGGAGTCTGGTTACGATTTGAGAGTTTCCACTCCAATTCTAACTGTTTATCAAAGTAACGCCGGTTATGTACTTCGGTTAATCCATCTAAATAAACTAGTTGGCGTAATAAGTCGGATTGAGCTTTAAGCAATAAGTGTGTTTTCACTCTAGCCCGAACGGTGTTCCTATTAATAGGTTTACTGATAAAATCTACGGCACCTTCGCTAAAGCAGCGAGTTTCGGTCTCTTCATCAATATGCGCAGTGACAAAGATAACAGGAATATCCTGAGTGTCTGGCGATGCCTTGAGTCTGGCACAAACCTCAAAACCATTCATACCGGGCATTTCAATATCCAGTAGAATCAAGTCTGGATGTTGACTAATACAGACGTCGAGTGCCTGTTTACCACTGGTGGCCATACACACATGATAATCGGAAGAGAATGCTTGATAGAGCATCTGAATATTTATCGGATGATCATCAACAATAAGGATCTTGGGCTTCCCCGTGCCGGGTAGATCTAAGGTCAAATCTTGCGAAAAAGAATGGATTATAGTCATATCTTCTTATCTCTCTGAGTAGGAAGATTAACCATCAAGGCTTGGCATAACTTGATAGCGTTGGCAAAATCTAGTTGGTTTACTGCATCATTAAGAGGAGATAATTGTCCATTAAGTTGCTTAGCAAAAGTCATCATCAATTTATTCATCAGCTCTAACGCAGCCATATCTGAGTTTTGTAATAACAGCATCAAACGATTCAGTTCCAACTCGATAGGTTTTATATCAACTGCCTCTGCCACAACATTACTAGTGTTATCTTTCGATAGCATTGGGATTAGTATCATTATCCCAGATTGTATAACGGATACTTTATTTCGCATCTCACTCAGTAATTGATTAATCGTATCTGCCGTAGGTATAGCGCCCTGGCTAAATAACTTCTCCCCCTGCCCCGCACTCAAAGAAAGGCCAGTGGCCCCCAGCTGTGCGGCAAGTCCTTTGATGGTATGTAGCAGACGAGATGCCGACAGATGGTCACCTTCAGTCAATAATGTCTCCAACTGGGTAGGGAAATTAGCCAAATCCTCACTAAGCAGCGATAACATTTTTTGGTACAGCGTAATATCGCCACCTAATCGATTAAGGGCGGTATCAACGTCAATTCCTGCCGTTGCCGCGACATTTTTTAATTCAGCAGATAACAAAACAGGAGTTATATGGCTAATCGTAGCGACAACATCAGTTTGCCCACTGTATTTCCGTATGATGTGTATTAGATTATTCAAGTCAAAGGGTTTACCAATATGGTCATTCATTCCAGCAGCAAGGCAGGCATCACGATCAGAGGCCATCGCATTAGCTGTCATGGCTATAATCGGTAAGTTTTTTAACCCAAGACTTTTTCGAATATATTTCGTCGCATTGTAGCCATCCATGACCGGCATTTGTAAATCCATCAATATCAGATCAAATGAAGACGGATGATGTTCTAATATCTCAATTGCCTCTTTGCCATGATTGGCAATACTGACCTCTGCTCCCTCATCCTCAAGTAACTCACGTGCTATTTGCTGGTTATTCAAGTTATCTTCAACAATTAATAGCCTTATACCAGACAGTCGGTGTAAAGATTCGGTTATTGCCGGTTTCGCAACATCAGGTTGTTTGCGTTCGCTTAATGCATCAATCACTGAATCCAACAACATTGATGCTGTGATCGGCTTAACCAAATAACCATCCAGTAATGCCTGCTCTTCTTCGCTGCGCTGTAATAACATTTCGCGATCATGGGCGGTTATCATGACAATCATAGGGCCGTTATCTACTGGCATCAGTTCACGCACACATTTACTGGTCTGCCAACCATCTAACCCCGGCATTTGCCAGTCAATAAAGAGCGCCCCGTAGGTAATACCACTATCATGCTGCTGTCTCATCAATTGCAATGCATCATTGCCACTGGTTGCGACATCAACGGTCCATTTTAGTGATTCCCCCATCTGTTTGATCAGGTCACAGGCTGTCGGATTATCATCAACAACCAAGACTCGTAAATTATTCAATGCCTGTGCTCTGTTTACCAAAGTGTTTGGTGTTTCATTATTAATAACCAGATTGGTATAAGAAGGTAGCGACAGCGTTATGGTGAAATGAAATAGGCTCCCTTTACCCGGTTCACTTTCTAAGGTGAGCGTCCCGCCCATCAGTGCAACAAAGCGCTGACTTATCACTAGCCCTAAGCCCGTGCCACCAAACCGGCGCGTTGTCGAGGCTTCTGCTTGTGTAAAACCACTAAAAATACTTTCTTGATTCTCTGGTGCAATGCCAATTCCGGTATCGCGCACCCCAAAATGCAACGTAACGTGATGGCTATCCTGTGTGATAACTTTGATGAAAAGCACCACCTCACCAAGTTCGGTGAACTTCAGCGCATTGCCCCCCAGATTGGTTAATATTTGCTGGAGTCGCATGCTATCGCCTTCAACAAACTGGGGTAGTGAAGGGTCAATATCAAATAAGACCTCAACCTTTTTAACCTTCAGATTGCTCGATAAGATAACCGCCAAATCACGCAACATCACATGAATATCAAACGGGATACATTCCAGTTCCATTTTACCGGATTCGATTTTGGAGAAGTCCAGGATATCGTTCAGCAAGCGCAGCAAGGTGCGCGTGGCGGCTTCACTTTTAACCGCATAATCAGCTTGTTTCCTATCAAGACCCGTCCTACGTAGCAATGTCAGCATGCCAAGGATGGCATTCATCGGGGTCCGTAGCTCATGACTCATATTGGCCAAAAATGCAGATTTGGCCTTATTGGCTTCTTCAGCAGCTTCTCTTGCTGTTTTCAGGATATTCTCGGCCTCGCGTTGTTGAGTAATATCCCGATTAATCCCCATCATCAACATTGCTTTGCCACTTTCATCCCGTTCAACCGTTCCAGTTGATTGAATAAAGTGAACTTCATTTCTCACCACAATACGGAAAACCTGACGATAGACACTTTCATTTTCTAACGCTGCTTTTATTGCACTTTTAACGTCGGGAATATCCTCTGGATACAAAAGGCTATACCAATACGCCAACGGGATATCGGCATTGTGTAACTCCTCAGGGATCCCATAGATATTATTCATCCGCTCATCGAAAGAAAGCGTACCTTCTGGAATGTTCCAGGTCCAAATACCTAACTCAGCAACATCCGCCGCTCTGACTAATTGATTTCGAGCAATAATCAGATTGGCTTGCTGATTTTTATTGGTTGTAATATCAACTTGAATGGAAATATATCGCTCAATCTGGCCAGTACTATTGTTAAACGGAGCAATCGTGGTATCGACCCAATATAAAGAGCCATCTTTAGCTTTATTACAGATTTCTCCACGCCACGAGATCCCATTAGCAATGTTATGCCACATCGATTGCCAAAAATCAGTCGAATGTGTATGAGAATCAACTAAGCGGTAAGTCTGCCCTATAAGTTCTTCGCGACTGTAACCACTGATAGTACAAAATGCGTCATTAACATCGGTGATTATCCCATCCCGGTCTGCAGTAGAGATAATACCGTGTAAATTAAGGGTGCTGAGTAAGGCATTATTTTCACGTAAGGCCGCTTCAAGACGTTGATAAGTCGCTTTACGTTCACTGATATCCGACTCAATCGCCATAAAGCCGATAAGTTCACTCTTATCGTTATAACGCGGTTGAATCTCCAGCTCAATCCAATATTCTTGCCCCGATTTAGCGCGATTGACTATTTCACCTTTAAATGGCTCTCCGGCATCTAACGCAATTTTCATCTCACTTGCTACGCCTTGGTCTGTATTACTACATTGCAGTAATTTCCCCGGCGACTTGCCGAAAGCCTCGGCTTGACTGTATCCGGTAATACGTTCAAAGCCCTCGTTAACCCAGACGATATTACGTTTTACATCGGTAATAA
Organism: Yersinia sp. 2553 StPb PI; assembly: GCF_052217105.1. Taxonomy (NCBI): domain Bacteria; kingdom Pseudomonadati; phylum Pseudomonadota; class Gammaproteobacteria; order Enterobacterales; family Yersiniaceae; genus Yersinia; species Yersinia sp. 2553 StPb PI. The sequence continues at coordinate 1,997,580 of NZ_JAZGPX010000002.1, forward strand.
CGACGGCGTTAGAGGTGTTCTTGGCCACTAAAGCCAGACGTTCAAGATCTGCGGTCATATTCCGCGCCAGCATCTCTGCCCGATTACGTCCACTGATTTGCTGGCGAATAAGTAAAGCCAATGCCGAACTTAGCAAAAGACCAAAAGCAAACACCAACCAAGGTGCATAACGTTCGGTTAGCGCTTCAAACACTGGTGTGCTGCTGATTCGCAGTGTCATTTTTCGACCAGGTAGTGGCAAGACGCTGGTATTGTGAAATATTCTGGCAGCTATGGCTTCATCATCATGCTCTTCGTCCGGTATGAAATTGGCGTATTTACTGCCATCTGCATCGAAGATCATCGTTCTATTAGATAAATCATTGAGACTATCAAACAATTCAACATCCACTCGCCCATTCATAAACTCGGGAATATCACGTAATAGATCAGCAATCACAATGGGTGAATAGAGTAGACCGACCAATGACGCCTGCCGTTCAGCAAGTGTCGTAGGATAGGTACCCGACTTATAAACCGGGACAAAAAGTAATGTGCCGGGAGTTTTAACATTAGACTGAACCAGATGAATAGTGCCAGAAAGAGTGGGTTTTCCGCTGTTTATTGCCAACAATGCGGCTTCTCGTCTGACCGACTCAGAGCCAATATCAAGCCCCTCTGCGCCTTGGTTTTTTTCTGCTGGTGCAATGTATTTAATAATATACAAATCATCATGCTGTTTATCCTGAAGTTGCCGCAAAGAAAACGTCGGCGCACCGTCAGCTCGGGTATCAGTAATAAACGCATTTAACTGGCTGCGCGACACCCGTTGAATAAAACCAAATCCCCTCACGCCAGGGAACTCCACCGGCAAATTACGCGAAGCGACATAAGCATTAAATTGCTCGCGGGTTAAATGACTGTTGGTAGCATAAACACCTCTTATCCCATTCAACCCATATATTGGCTGAGAGAAACGTCGCTCAACTTCTCCAGAAACCCTATCAACATTACGTTGAAAATCGATTTTTGCATTGGCTTCAATTTCGTTATAAAGCCACCATGCTCCCGCACCTGAAATAACCAGTCCAATAATGAAAATAACCAGTGGCAGTAAAATATTTTGTTGTAACTTAAATGAAAGCCAAGATGAGGACAATTGCTGCGTATGGGCATTGAATGGAGAAGGATTCATATAATATCTATACCCTTATAATCACTATTGGCTAAAGCATAGGATCACTCTGTAATTTAAGATAGTATTGGCCACAATCAAATCTAGCTTAAGTGTTCTCTGCTAATAATAAACAGTATTAGTTAGGGTTGAATGTAAATTTGTAGTTCATTGTGGCCTAATATCTCACCCTGTTCGTTAATAATGTCACTCATTACATTCATTGGTTGAACGCTACGAGGTATAACTTGCAATTCAATCACCTTTTGACCGCTATCCGCCATTAATTTTATGTTCCGCGATCCTTTAGATAAAATCATACCACTTTGCAATATTTTCCAATGTAATGATGCCTTTTGATAGTTGAACCAACGGTCGTTGATGGCCCATAAATCAATACGCCCTCTCTGCCCCTGCACCCAATTTTCTGTTTTCGGATCTATAGAGGGTAAAACGGGCTGATAAGCTCGCTGCAAAGCAAAATAACCCGGCTTAGGATGGCGGAGATAGTCCACCACGCCCCAGTTAATTGACGGCCAGTTTTCAGTAAACATAAAGTGAAATAATGCAGCAACGGGTTGATAACGTTGGCGTCGATAACTCTCTGCGGCGAGTTGGATTAAACTTGCCTGATACTGTTGGCTGTTCTTGATAAACGTATTGATATTTGGCCCGCGAGTCACTTTAGCTAATTCAAATGTCTCATGAGGTTGAAAGTTATGGTATGCCCAGATACGCCAGCCTTCATCTTGTTTATCCGCCGTTTTGGGCCACAGCTCAGCGTGCGGAATTATCGTTTTTAACGTTGCCAGGTCAGGTAAGGCTTGTGCGCCAAACTCGCTGATGATTGAGGTAGTTGCCGGTTTAAGATGATCACTTTTCTGCCCTGAGTACCACCCTTGCCAGTAGTGTTCAGCAGTGGACGAGTAAGCATGAGTGATCCGGCTATGGTCCTGACTGAGCACCTGCGCGACGCTCGCGGTTAACGCCCGGTTGATGTCAGGCCGCCAGTCTGAATAACGATATTGCATCCATGTGGCATCCCAGGGCGGTTCATTGTGCCCAGACCACAATACAATCGCTGGATGGCTGCCAAACTGCTGTGTCATATCCGCGGCCTGCCTGGCAGCCTCTCTGGCAAAAGAGGCTGAATCGTCATATCCCCATTGCAGTGGAAAATCTTGCCAGAGCAGTATCCCCATCTCATCAGCCAGGTCGTACAACGCCCGCCCAGCCACATGGGCATGTACTCGTATGGCGTTGATGTTTGCCTGCTGCATCATGAGTAAGTCATGGCGATAATCTGTCGGTGTCAGGCTTCCCAGCCACGGGCTACCAATATAGTTCGTCCCCCTTATGAATAGTCGCTTGCCATTGATTGACCAACTTTGCTGTTGGGGGTCTATCGCAATTCGCCGTAAGCCAGTGCGAACATGAGTCACATCCATCATGCCTAAACGGTCTGAGAAACTGACCTCCAGCCGATAAAGATTTTGTTTCCCATGACCAGACGGCCACCACAATGCGGGGTTATCAAGCAGAAAATTAGCGGTGAGAGTTTGTGCATTATGCTGACTGGCAACCAATGAAACACTTTTCTCCAGTTGATAAGATTGGCCGATAAAATTATCGGGTATCAGGCGTAGCAACATAACAACGGGGCGGTTGTGGTTAGCACGATAATCCAAACTCACCTTCAGAATCGGATGTGCAAGCCCCCGTGACCAGTCAGGCACGGCCAGTACATTGTCTATAACAGCGCCACGGCTGATATGTGACGTTACCGGAGCCCAGATACCGCCTGAATTAGCATCTTGTCCGTGATCCGACCACGCGCCACCGGGCCGAGTATCATGATGGTTGAACACGCCCTTAATCAGTTGCTTACGAAATGACCAAATTTTGCCCGGAGTCTCGTAAGGGCTATCTACACGCATAGCCAGCACATTATCTATTCGGGCTATATCGGTGATATCGATACTGAACCGCTGAAAATACCCCTTATGTTGCCCCGCTCGTTGACTGTTGAGCCAAATATCCGTTTGATAATCGACGCCATCGAATACCAAGGTCGCCATATCATCGGTATCTAAAACCGGTAATGTAAACCGGGTGCGATACCATAATACGCCTTGATGATCGACGCCCTCACTGTACCAATTAGCGGGCACTTTCAACTGTTGCCACTGGCTGTCATCCAGGGTGTCACTCCAGGCGTCAGAAGCTGGCGGATTGCCATCCCGTATTCGCCACTGACCGGACAAATCTAAAGTGGATGGCAACTGAGCAACAACAACCGACGAGATAAGTTGTAAAAGAAATCCCAAACTTAAAATAGAAGCCCTGCACCAGCAATTAATGTTCATTTCGATGCCGCCTGTCGACGGATGACTCTTTCTTGCGGCAGGCATAATTGTGGTCGTGAAAAAATATCACTCATGCGCACATCCAGATATCCCGCGGTAGAGTCGCTATTAATTAAACTCCCCGCCGCTTTATAGAGCAGCGTTTCCAATACCATAGCGTTTGTCGTCAGACTAATTGTTTTGTTATAGGCACCATTATTTTCATAACGCCCCTCATACCATCCGCGTTGTTCATCATACTGCATCTGAGTCAACTGCATTAATGCATCGGTATAAGGGCTATTCCACAAAACCCATAAGCCAAAAACTACACGGGTTGATACCAACGCCAGGTCAGGATGAAATTGCCCGTCTTCGCTAATCGTATTCCAATGATAACCGTTAGCGAATACCGTATCGTAAACGTGATATGGCGCAACTGAGGTGAAATAATCACTACGTGCCGTCAATATATGTTCTTTTTGCCACCGTATTTCTTGTACCCGATAGATATTATCTATCCGTTTTTTTTGCTGTTTAAATATTGGGGTGCTTTTTAATTCCATTGCAGTAAGTAAATAAGGCAAGCTGACGACAATAGAGGGTACATAGGTTGTTCGAGCATCTCTGATATCAAAATCGATAGGTATGTCATAAATAAACGTGGTGTTATAGGGAAGATTAGCTGATATTCCTACAGGAAAACCCCACAGACCAAACGCACCAGCGGTATATTCGCTATAACCCAAAACGCCTTCGGGTTTGGCTATAAATCTGCCATTAACAGTCGCTGATTTCAGTAACTCACCATGACCATCAATAATCTGACAGAAATTCCATCGTAATAGGACCTTATCCAAATACTCAGCATATTCAGGATAAAAACGCACAACAACTTTCAAACCTATCATTAAGCGGCCGATATCTTGTGCAGACCACCCCAGTGGTTTTGGCTGGTGAGCATAATCAATCATCTGTCCGTTGGCGGTGTTGTAAAGTAGATTTGGCGTTTTTCCCTCCACCAAAGGTAAATGACTTATTGTTGCCAATAATAGTGTGAGGCGCTGATCAAACTCCTGACGATTGATCAACCCTAATTGGGCTGCTGCGGTTAATGTGACAAGTGTGTCGCCGATTTGCCAGAGATTAACAACCGGGTAATTATCCAAAGAATTAACCAACCCAGTACTCACTTGCGTATTATTAACAAAGTAACGCCAAGCTACTTTCGCCCACAATTGTTCATTATCAGATAGCACACCACTACGGGCAGAATAGGCAACAGAGCTGTGAGTAATACTGCTTGCCACAAACATACCGCCCGTAAATGCAGCACCCAGTAGCCCAGCACCAATAACCCAGGCAAAAGCGGCGGACTTCACTGTTTTGCGCATGATGATGTTGCCGCCGGTAATTTAAATAAATTATTACTGCTGCTTTCATCCTGACACTGAGCACACTGGCAGCTCTTACAATCTGGTGCTTTACGTATCGCAATGCCCGTTTGATCACAAAATGCGGCTAAACTCGGTGTTGCATCAATATACGGCCGATTCCTTTTACTGTTATTATCATCAAAAGCATTAATTAACTGCCGTTCCCACAACGAGGGAATATAATCTTTATGGCTAGGATCACCACTGGTGAAACGGAGTATTTTCCCTGCTTTTTTAAATAATAGCGCTTCTAACATGATGCCATTATTATTTGCCGTAAACTCTTTAATTGGCCCTTTACCATTTTCGTAGAGGCCCTCGTTAAAGCCGATATCCTTAACGTTAGCATTTTCTATTGCATCAAATAATCGGTCAGTGTACGGCGAATGCCATAATACCCACATGCCTAGCGCAGCTTTTAATGACACTGCCGCATTTTCAGGGACAAAAAAGCCCTGATCGGTAATTGTGTTCCAGTTATAGCCATCGGAAAAAACCGTGTCATAAACAAAGTAAGGGGCGTGGTCTAACTGATGCTCCGAACGCGCTGTCAGTATTCCCGTTTCACGATAGCGGTTTTCCTGTGCCTGATAGACGCGATTGGCGAAGTCTTTCATCCACGGATGGCTGTAGCTCGCTGCTTTATTAGCCCGATCATTACTGCGATCCCACCCCATCTCAAGGCCATGTAAGATATACGACTCGGTAACTACATAGTTGTGTTGATTCGTTTTGCGTGCATCCCTAGAGTCATAAGGGACTAATACACAATAAATTTTAGCCAAATCATAAGGTTCAGGGCGCGATGCCTGACAGGTAGAAAAACCCCAAAGTTGGAAACCACTGGCGGCGTATTCTTCATAACCCAGTCGCCCTTCCTGTACATACTGAGGCGTGTTATTTTTATCTAATATCGCACCATATAACGTACCGCAATCATCGACAACATGTGAAAAATCCCAACCTAAGACCACGTTATCAATGCTATTGGCATATTCAGGATAACGTTCTTTAATAATTTTCAGCCAAATTAACATACGGCCAGTATCAATAGCTGAAAATCCTATTTCACCGGATTTATTCATATAGTTAACTTTTTCAGCAGTTATGGTGTTGTAAGCTTTATTGGGTAATTGCCCTTGGAATAGTGAAATATTATTCAGTGTCTTTAAAAAAGGTAACATTCGGTGGTCAAACTCTTCCTTATTAATAATACCCAACTCGCGCGCCGACACCAGTGCCGCCAAATAAGATGCACTGTCCCACATTGTGGTCGAAGGATAATTATTAACTGCATTAACAAGCCCAGTTGTAGGTTGTAAATTATGGACAAAATATTGCCAGGCATTAACTGCAACCGCCATCTCTCTGGGCGTTAACTCACCGTGCCGCACAGGGTAGTTTTCAGACGCTAATTTATTGCCAGGTAATTCAGCAAAGGTATTAAAAGACGGTATGGCCAGGAGTATCAAAATCAAGCAGCCAGCCTTAACAATGAGACTTAACCTTATCAAAAATGACTGATTTCCCATCATAAAACCTTCCTACCTTAGTTGTTTATCTGTTGCGCCAACGGATTGCATCACCTGAGGACAGGCAGCACAAAGTAGTTTTCCACCCTTGATAAAAGCCAAACTTTCTAACACCACGCCATTGGTATTGGCATTTAGTGAAGTATTTATTTTATTGTTAACTTCATAAATTCCGCTATACCAACCTTTGTTCGAATCCATCAAGCTATTTAATTGATTCCGTGTCTGTTCACTATAAGGTGTGCGCCATAAGGCATACCAACTAAATGCCGATTTGGTTGATAACTGTCGTAACTGATTGACACTCTCACCTTTGTCCGTAATTACCGCCCAATCTTCATTAGCATAATGGAGTGTGCTATAAATAAAGAAAGGAGCTTGATCCACATGATCCTCACTGACAGAGGTATATATAGCAGTACGCTGAAAACGATTTTCCTGAGCCTTAAAAACCCGCCAGGCTAGTTCTGATGAATAAAGATCAAAACCCAACTCTAAGCCGGTCAAGATATAGGGTTCACTGACGATAAATGTATTTGCCCCCTCTTTTTGCGAGACACGATCATCATCTGGCACCAATATCCCTTCAACTTTAATAAATTGCAGATGTACAGTGTAATCAAGGGCTAAGCTAGCATTAATACCCACTAATTGCAGGATCCGTGCCGCATATTGCTCATACCCCATACGCCCTTCCTGATGCAATGAAATGAGCTGAGTTTTATCATCAACTACCGAACCTTGTAATTGATCATCGACCACTAGCGCATCTAATTGCCAACGTGAAATAACCTTATTGACCTCGACAGCATGCTGGGGATAACTCCAGACCAATATATTTAATGGCACCATCATTCGACTGATATCAATAGCCGACCAGCCTATACCTTTCGTACTGGGCTGATTAATATAATTAACCATAGATAGAGTCTGTGTATTATAGGCTTTATTAGGTAATTTACCTTCAAATAGTGGCAATTTAGCCAATGCACCTAATGCATTACTGATTCGGGTATCAAACTCATCTTGTTGAATAATACCAATTCGTTGCGCTGAAATCAGCGCCATAAAATAACTACTGGTATCCCACATTGTCGACGATGGGAATTTATCCACGGAATTCACTAAACCACTCGGCTGAGTATTATTAATAAAATATTGCCATGCAGCCTTAGCCCAAATTACTTCTTCGGAACTCAATGGTCGAGGAACCGGTGTTAATGGTCTGCCAATACTGGTGGTGATATGGACACGAGAATCTTCCATATCTTGAGAGTTCTTTTCGACATACAACACAATAGAAAATGCGATTAAAATACCGATCACCATCGCCAGATAACTTCTCGCCTTGAGGAGGTTATATTTGAATGACATCAAGCCCCCTCCTGTCCGGTGGATTCAGCATGCTCGGGTTGCCAAAATGCGGCTAAAACCATCGGCATCATGGCTGCAATATTTGCAGCTCCCCAAAAGATATTGATCACAAAACCTGAGGGATCTTTTATGTTCCCTACGGCTATCTGAATCGCCCCCCAAATCAACCCCAATAACGTCAGCCCAATAATGGCGAGCTGAGGTTTAACTAAGGATAAAAAATTGCCCTGCTGGCGTTCTTTGGGCGTCACATGAAACTTGATTTTCTCACCTCTTAGTACTGTATCAAGAGCTCGTAGATTCATGGAAAATAAAGCAAGAAAAGACGATTTCCCATCCCACGCTGATATACCCCAGGTGCCAAACATAAATGCTAATTCAGAGACAATCATGAAGGGCAAAAAATGCAAATAAAAAGGAGATGAGTAAGTCGAAACGGGGGGGATCCCCGTAAAAAGATAAATTAATGGGGCAATCAAGAATACCGTATTCCAGATACAGGCAAAATAGGACCAAAAAGTAGTTCCGTACATTAATTTTTGTATTGCACTGAGCTTAATCCTTTTACTAGTGAAAAGTCTGTCATGCAAGGCAATATCCATTGAACCAGCCGCATATTTAAATCTCTGGATCATCCAGGTCAACAAATCCTGCGGTGAAAGCATTTTTGATTCTATTTGCGGGTGCATGACAGATCGCCATTTACGGCCTGGATCACCATGTAAAACGATAGAAGTATAGATATCTTCTGAAACATGAAATTTATATGGCATCAGCTCGGTATCATGCACCACATGAGGTAACATGGCCTTAGCCAAGTCTACTTTGGTTTCTTTATCAGTTAGGTCGCCCGTATATTGCTCGATCTCATCTTCTATATTATCTACATAGCGACGCAGTGCAGCTTGTATAATAGCTTCACGACGATGAATTGATGCGGCGCCACAACAAAAAGCCGCATTAGCCCAATTACGTCGGCGTAAAATAACATCGTAAAACATTTGCGGATCATTAAAAAAGGGATCATGCCCCACAGTAAGCGGGCCAACCAATTTTTCAATCCCTTTACCAACAAAATAACCTGCTGAACCTAATTTTTTCTTTGCCCATTCAGGTAATCGCTTGCCCTGTGGTAAATCATAAAACCACTGAGGAGTCTGGACCCAGGCAACATCAACATCACGAAAATAACCCAAAGTATGAGTCAATATTGTGGGGAAAACTCGGGTATCTGCATCACAGATAATAATAAAGTCACCGTCCGTCATATCCAGCCCGTGGCGGAGATTACCTGCTTTGTAACCGATATTATTTTCCCGACTTAAGTAATTAACCCCCTCTTCTTTTGCAACAACCTCCATTTCGCTTCGTTTACCATCATCTAATACATGAATGCGATAATCCAAGGAGAAGGGATAAGTTACGGCGAGTGCATCCCGAATCGATAAACGCACTAATTCGACATCTTCATTATAGGTGGCAATAAACAAATCAACTTTTATCTGACGCCTTTCTTGCATCTCTTCCGCGGCTATACAGTCATCGATTGTTTCAGGTACTGGGAGTACAGGAATATCTCTGACTTTCCAGAGGTTGATAGTGAATAAAACAGAACCAATATAGGCTAGTGTTTCAGCCATTACCAAAGGGATGGAATACCAAAGCGCATCGTAATTCAGTGAATTCATCCAGCGCCAGCGGATATAATTTGCCCCCAAGATAAGTGCTGCAACCGCCAGACTTTGCCATAAAAACTCAGTAGCCCAATGAGTTTTGAGTGGTGATGGTGGTTTCCTGTTTTCAAACGAAGAGAAATAAAAAGCCATTATCACAACCTCAGTCAATCCATGAAGATAAGTGAGATAAATCAGCCCATTTTAAGGGGGAGTTCGAAGAGCATTATTTTATGAATAAACATAATTTTTACGCCTACTCTTCTATTTTCTTTATCAGCGATAGATAATTGATGCCCTCTTCCACTTTATAACTGATGTCATCAACGGCATTAAACATCATCATCAATCCCATCCCATTTTCTGGCCAAGAATCCGGCGCTGACAACTCAGGAATATGAGATAACCCACTTTTATTTTGCAAAAATTTTGTAGGTATAGGCTTTCCTTTATCTTGTAAGGTCACAGCTAGTTGATTATTGCCATAATGCATCACAATAGTAATATCTTGGGTGGCATCATAGTTAACACCATGCTTTACAATATTGATAAATGCTTCATTTAATGCAAGTTCCATAGCATAACTGCTAGATGAATCAATCTTTAAGGGTTGAATAAATTGTAGTAACTTTTCATGTAAAACATTCAGGCTAGACAAGGAAGCAGGCAAACATATTCTCATTAACCAGCCCTGTGAGTCACGCTGGTGATAACTCATATCAACGTATCTTTATGTAGGAATTCATCGAACAAAGATTTCTCTGCCATAATAATATCTTTACGCCGTTTATCATCAATGAGCCAGTTTAAACCCGCCTCAGATAAATCAATGGACATACCGTCTGGTGAGATAACTTTCCCAGCAAAAATCATCTGTTGATGCAAATGCGCAATACCCCCGACCCGGGTATAATCAGCAATAAAACTTTGATCGATAACAGCTCCCTGCTCTAATAAACACCCCGCACCAATAATTGTAGGCCCTTTAATCGTTACGCCAGACTGTATTTCTGTACTACTACCAATATAGACTGGCCCTTCAATATCTAAGGTCGAAAAGTCGGCTTTAACATTAAGTCCACACCAGATTTGAGGTGCAATTTTAATTCCCGGCATGGGATAGTCGGGTAAATCTTGATTAAGGATCATGCGATTTACATGCCAAAAATCTTGTAGAGACCCAATATCAACCCATTGGAAGGGCAAGGCAATACCGTAGAAAGGAACACCTAATTCAGCAAGTTTGGGGAACAACTGACTACCAATGTCGTATTCAACGCCATCAGGAATATAATCGAATATTTCTGGCTCAAAAACATAGATTCCGGTATTGGCATTGTTTGATAATGCATCCTCGGTTTTAGGTTTTTCTTGAAACTTACTAACTCTACCCTGCTCATCAGTAACAACAATACCGTATTTGTTTACCTGATCTGCTGAGACTGGGCGCATCACCAAGGTTGCCACACTTTTTCTGGCTCGATGGAAAGCCAATACCTTATCGAAATCTACATCAATTAATGCATCACCACAGACAACGACAAAAGTTTCATCAAAAAAACCTGAGAAATTTTGGATGTGTTTCATTCCACCCGCTGACCCCAGAACATTGTCAACAAAAGTATTACCCTCCATAATACCTTCGTAGGAGTAACCTATTTCTACTCCCCAGGCATGGCCATCACGAAAATAATTCTCGATGTCCACAGATAGATAGCTGGTATTCACCATTAACTGATTAAAACCATATTTTCTTAAATGCTCAATAATCGATTCCATAATAGGTTTTCGAATCAATGGAATCATTGGCTTTGGCAGTATGGTAGTCAGTGGTCTGGCTCTGGTTCCTTTCCCTGCAGCAAGGATCATGGCTTTCATAAATAGGTATTCCTTACAAATTAAGGTGCTACGGAATGCATCTGCTGTAATGTATCGGGTTGATTAGCACCGATAGTAAATATCCTATCCATCCGGGTTAATTTGAACATTCCGTGGATATTATTATTCAGTGAGCAAATAGCCAGTTCACCTTTCCCATTTAAGGTCTTCAACAACGAAACCAGAGCACCTAAACAACTACTGTCGATGAAATCTACCCGACTAAAATCCAATAAAATATTTTTGGCTCCCTGAGCGATCATTGCTTGTATATCTTCCTTAAATTTCAGGGAAACTGATGCATCGAGTCGCCTGATCAAGGGGGTTATCACCAATACATTGTCAATTGTCTGAGTTTCAAAGTTCATTTTTTCTTCCTTACAATGCTGCCAGGAGAGGGGAATTGTTATTGCGTTCGATCACCAGTAACGAGATATCATCACTAAATACAGAACGCCCATTCTGAATATCACTTTGATGTTCATCTTTTTGTACCGGATGCCAGTATTTCAGTGCCTGCTGTACTTGCCCAAAAACAGTTTGCACACAGTCACGTTGACTTGCGGCCAGTAAGTCTTGTAATCGTCGTTCTCCAAATAGCTCTTGCTCAGGGTTTTCACACTCAACAATGCCATCGGTGAATAAATAGAGCCGATCACCCGAAGCAAGAGTGAACGCAGTGTCCTGATAGTCCATCGAATCAATAAGTCCAACCGGTGCACCACCGTCACCAATAGGGGTAATCTGACCTGAACTACTGACAATAAAGGGGGTCGGATGCCCAGCTTGGCAAAGCACCCCACCCGCTGTTTGAACATCGATAACGCCATAAATAAGAGTGAAATAGCTGGCTATATCATCATTCTCTATACAAAAACGGCGATTAAGTTCGCTCACAACTTTGTGTGGCGGGGTAATTAGATAACCAGAGGGAGTATCTGCCAGTGAAATCAGTAAGTTATCTACCGTGCGCCCATTAAGAAATTGGCGTGCAACTGACAGTGAGAGCATCGCCGCAGCCACGCCATGCCCTGCAACATCAATACTATAAAAACCAATGTGTTGATTTCCCAGTTGGAAAAAACTTAACAAGTCACCCGAAACATACGCGGAGGGTATAAACATCCATTCGGCTTGAAAACCACTCACCATTAGCTTTTCTGCTGGCAAAACACTACGTTGCAATTTTGCCGCAGCCTGCAAGTCATCTTCTATTTGTTGGTAGGCTTGGGACAGTTTCTGATTACGGGCATCGAGGGTTGCCTCTAGCATTAATATCCGTTCACCTGCATGTAATCGGGCGCGTAGCTCACTTTGATTTATCGGCTTTGACAGAAAATCATCGGCGCCCGCATCTAATCCTGCGATCAAATCCTCGACGGATTGCCGCACGGTTATCAATACTAAGTAAATATACCTATCGGAATAATGTTTACGGATAGTAGTACAGAGTTTCAACCCATCCATAACTGGCATTTCCCAGTCACTGATCACCATATTGATGGCATTATTATCAAGGATAGCCAAAGCATCTTGGCCATTTTCTGCTTCAAAAACAGTAAATTGCCAATTTTTTAGTAGATTAACCAGTAAAAAGCGATAACTTGCTGAATCATCAACAACAAGAATAGATGTCACACCAGTAGCGGAAGGATGTGGTTGCATAAGTTACCCAAGAGCTTCGTGTAAACATAATTTATCAAACATCATCGTCGATAGAGGATGCTCAACGTCCCTGAACCTTTCATACCCACAAAAACATTATGCTCACTTAACTATTAATAGCGTAATTAAGCGTAGCACAGATTCTTACACCTCCAATTTATAGGGGTAATGTCCAACTGAGATTTATTGTCCCACTACGAAAATTAGCATTTGCATTCTGCCGCCACGGGTAGCGAGTCCCGGTGTAATTGCCATAAAAAAGCGACCAGGACCCCGGAGCGTAGCCAGACGTATAGCCAAAACTATAGGTATAATCATAATTCCAAGGTTGCTGCTGATTCTTGTTAGGGTAATAAAACGCGGACAAACGCAAAAAATAGTGTTGTTGTAAGGTATAGCCACAACTCCCTAAAAAACTGTTCTTATTTTCTTTGATAGTTGATGAAGCGTCAGAGTAATAACGAGGCACATAGCTATAGCCAACTTGACAAATCAGTGAGTCATCTTTGTTAATCAATAATGCAGACTCCACCGTCTTGGGTAAGGTAAATTTATAGCCCAAAGTCCAAGAGCCTTGTTCAAACCGTGTTCTTTGAGCACCTGTCGTAGGGAAGAAACTATTATTATCGTTGTAATTACCATAAACCAAACTAAAAGTACCCGGATGCCAATCGTCATAACCAAAACTATAAACAAAATCGGTACTGTATTTACTGGTATTTTGTAATGGAACCCGAACCGTCATATTGGCAAAAAGATAACTTATTGGGGAATACTGCACACTAAAAAGTCCCCGCTGATTTAGTTTATATATTTCCTCCGAGCTATATTTCCCTGTAGGTACATTAACCATCTTTTTTTTAAGTGGCGAACTATAGGTTAATGCCGTTGAAAATGTGTTCTCATCACCAGAAAAAAGGCGTGACCAAGGGCTGGTAAATAATTTAACAGCTGGTGGATTAGTCGTTTCACTCGCAGTCACCAGCGGGCAGAAAAAGAGTCCACTAAGTAATACCGTGAGTGATTTGTAATGTTTCACTTAAGGTTGTCCTCCCTCCAAATATCCTTGCTGTATCCACGAATAGTCCTGTCGCTGGAAAACTCTCCCATGCCACTTATCGTGTTTAATGCTCGCTTGTGCCAACTGTAAGTATCGCTATAATCGGTCAATGCTTGATATTGTGCGTAACAATAACTATCAAAATCAGCCAAATGGAAATAGTGGTCACCGTGACTCACCAACATATGAAATATCGGTGAAAACAGGTTCTTATCGGCATGAAAAGCACCTGAAATAAGTGAATCAACAGTTTCTTTAAGTTCTGTATTAGATAAATACTCATCATATGATGACCGTCCTTTAGCTCTTTGCTCAGCAATTTGCTCCGCAGACAAACCAAAAACATAGAAATTCTCATGACCCACAGCATCTCTAATTTCAATATTAGCGCCATCTAGCGTTCCGATAGTTAAAGCACCATTCATCGCCAGCTTCATATTGCTGGTACCCGATGCTTCAGTACCCGCAGTAGATATCTGCTCTGATAAGTCAGCGGCTGGAATAATATTTTCCGCTAGCGAGACTTTATAGTCTTCTAAAAAAACCACTTTTAGTTGCTCATTGACTCTAGGATCATTGTTCACTTTAAGAGCAACTTGATTAATCAACTGGATGATCAATTTGGCCATGGCATAACCCGGTGCAGCTTTGCCCGAGAATATATGGACTTTCGGCGAAATAGTTCCTCTTCCATTCAGCATTTTCTGGTAAAGGTTTATCACATAGAGGATGTTGAGTAATTGCCGTTTATACTCATGAATTCGTTTAATCTGACAGTCGAACATAGCTTCGGGATTGATAATTATTCCTTGCTGACGCGTAATTATCTGACTTAATTTTAATTTATTAAATTTTTTAATTTCAGCCAGTTCGGCAATAATGTCACGTTCGTTCGCTAACGATTTAAGTTTAGTCAAAAGAGTCAGGTCGGTAACCCATTCATGGCCTAAGTGACAATCCAGAAAAGTCGATAACCGAGGATTAGCCTGCTGAATCCAGCGACGAGGTGTAACACCGTTGGTTTGATTAGTGAACTTCTCTGGCATTAAATGATAAAAATCGGGTACAAGATTCGATTTAATTAATTCCGAATGAAGTTTAGCCACTCCATTCACTTTGTGACTACCAATAATAGCAAGGTAGGCCATGCGAACTTTCTTTTCAGGCGTCTCTTCAATCAAAGACATTGATGCTAATAAATCTGCACGTTCAGGACGCCATCTATGTATTTCCAGTAAGAAACGGCGGTTGATTTCATAAATAATTTGTAGATGTCGAGGCAGCAACAACTCGAATAAATTAACTGACCACTTCTCTAACGCCTCTGGCATTAAAGTATGATTGGTGTAGGCGCAAACCCGTTGTGTCAAATCCCAAGCGATATCCCAATCAACAGTATGTTCATCTACCAATATTCTCATTAGCTCAACAATAGCTAGGGCCGGGTGGGTATCATTAAGTTGAATGGCTACAAAATCCGGCAACTGGTTAATATCACTGGAAAGTAAGAAGAAATCATGCATGACATCACGTAATGTACAAGCCACCAGAAAATACTCTTGTGTTAAGCGTAATTCCTTCCCTGCCAACACTTCATCGGAGGGATAAAGCACTTTAGAGATATTTTCCGATGCTATTTTTTGATTAACAGCATTCAGATAATCACCATGATTAAAGATATGAATATCAAATGAATCTGAAGCGCAAGCACTATATAAACGCAACGAGTTTACGGTATGATTAATATAACCTGAGACCAGATAGTCGTGAGGCACACCAATAATTATTTTCCAATCCATCCACATTGGATTGTAATTTCCTTGCTGGTCCTCTATTTCGACTATGCGCCCATACAGCGGAATTATCATTGCCTGACTTTGATGTTCTATTAGCCAGGGTGAGTGTGCAGAGTGCCAATCATCAGGCTTCTCTATTTGTTGTCCATCCTGAATTTGTTGGTGAAACAAGCCATATTCGTATTTTATACCGTGACCAGAGCCAGCAATATCCAAGGTTGCCATTGAATCAATGAAACATGCAGCCAGGCGCCCCAACCCCCCATTACCTAATGCTGCATCTTCTTCACTTTTTACAATAACTTCAAAATCTACCCCAAGAGATTCTAATGCGGCTTTAGCTATCTCCATTATCCCTTGATTTATTAAGTTATTCCGCAGAGATTGACCAATTAAAAACTCCATAGAAATATAATAGATACGTTTTTTTCTTGCCTGGTGATGTCGTTCCCGAGTGTTAAAATAATCATCAGTTTGGTTGCGTCGCACGACCAGTGCTAATGCACTAAAAATGTCACTGGATGATGCTGTTGATAGTATCACTCCGAGAGAATATTTCAGTTCATAAAGTATGCTATTACGTAGCTTGCTAATCTGATTCTTATCTGAAGTCGATGGAGTATTTTTCATTTCTAGCCTATTTATAAGATTGAGTCAAAAAAATACAAATCAGTTAGGAATAAATCTCCTACCGACATCATATTTTGCTAATAGCCATAACATCATTAAGGCACAGAGATGAACCAATGTATTTAGCAACCATGCCCGATGCCATAAACCAAAATCAACTACCTGACTAACCAATAAGACCACATACACGTGGATAATAAAAACATACAAAGAATGTTGGCCTAATGTTATTAAAAACCAACCACACATCTTATTTATTGGTTTCCAAAAATAACTTAACACCAAATAACATGTTGTTAGCAGACTAAAATCATTAATAATACGCAGTGGACCTAATGCATTCTTTTCAGCAAAGTTCAGATAGAACCAATTGAAATTTTTCGTATTTATGATATGGAGCATCGTGTTATAGGGCATAAATGGATTGGTATGATTCTGTGCAATAAACATCATTACTAATGTAAATAATACAACAACTGACAAACTCCAGAATCCAGCCTGAGTATGGGCTAAAGAAAGCAACTCTTCTTTGTACCAACCAATCGTCATCCCCAAGACATAAATAAATTGCCAAGCCAAAAATGGAAAAGCAAACTCAAATTCCGCTGATGTAACTCGTATCCCGGTAATATGGTAGATAATATATAATGCCAGAGATAACAGCAGCAATACACCTACCCATCGGCGTTGCAATAAATAGATAAAAATAGGACTGGCCAACAGCAGATAGAAATATAGCCCCAAAATCTGGCTCTGATGAGGCCCGATTTGTAAGTAGAGCACCATGTTAAACCAAGATTCTTTTAGCTGGTCGTAAAGTGGATATAACGTATAACTTACGTTTGAAAAGCGATCGGTAAAATGGGTTACTTCGAAAGTGTTTATGAACGTCAGTTTAGCTAGAAGTAAAATACTAAGGATGATCACTATATTAACCACATATATTTTTGCTGCTCGTCGATATAGTGCATAGCTTATAGTTAGCAGAACTTCTTTTTTTAAACGCTGGCGATTGATTACACCCAACATAAATCCCGAGAGAATAACGAACCCTTCCGCGCCGGTTGTCAGGCCAAAACGCTCCCAAGTAAAGATATTCAATAGCGACATCACTTCAATGTGGGCTACAACCATCATCACCAAAGCAATGCCCCGCAGCAGATCAATCCTTAAATCACGCTTATCTGATGATATATAACGAAACGATTTTACCCAAGAAAGTATTGTCCTACATTTATCTTCAAGTACAGAAAATGCGTGAATCATCCAATCACCCGCAAAAATTACTTGCCAATAAAAAGGGGTAGTATTTATTTATCAGCCTAACCCTATTTCCTTTTGAAAGCATTAACGCCCTTTAACTGTAGAACAATCCGGCAATTATGGTTAATAATGAGAATAATTTATGAGTAATGGGATACGTAAAAAATAACCCCTCAAATGGGTGCCACTTTCGAAGATTTCCCAACACCTTCTTCTTTAAGCTGTCGCACTCACCTTCAGGCTAAGTTATTTGCCGAAGGTGCGGACCAAATTCTACAGTCATGAGAACTATCTTTTAGTTGTATCCAGGAGTCATGTCTTTATTGGCTGCCTGGTAAAAGATACTCAATGGACCCGCTATTTAGTGTATTCATGAATACTGCTCATAGTGCTTATCCTGCTACCTGCCATTATCTCTTTGCATAAATCCGTTAACATGCGTTCACCTCTTAATATTCAGATAGATGATCATGGCCAACTCACAGACACGATCGCAACTAGCTGCCGGAAAAACCAGCGGCCTTACACTTGTTTTAATTCTCAGTGCGTTAATGGCTATCACCGGCTTTTTAATCGATATCTATTTACCTACCATGCCAGTCATGGCAATAGATTTGCAGGGCGATGTGGAATTGACTATACCGGCTTTTGTCTTGCCCAACAGATTTTAGGGTCAATTAGTGACCACTTTAGTCGACGCCTGCCGGCATGATATTGTTCGTTATAGGCTCGGTGGGCTGCGCATTATCGACTGATATTGTGCAAATCATTTTCTGGCGTGTCTTTCAGGCTTTGGGAGTATGCACAGGCCCCATGCTGGCACGGGCAATGATACGCGATCTGTTTAGTCGTACTCGTGCAGCACAGATGCTTTCTACCCTGATGATCATTATGGCTATTGCGCCCATTGCCGGGCCACTGGTCGGCGGACAAATGATTAGCATCACCTCCTGGCACGCCATTTTCTGGTTGCTGGCAATTATCGGTGCATTGATGCTGGTTTCTCTATTCTGGCTTGCAGAAACCTTACCTGCAGAAAAACGGGTTAAAGCATCTTTGTCCGGCGCTTTTGGTAACATTCATAAATTCAGCTGCACACAAAAGATAATAATGGTGCTGAATAACTAGATTAATTCACTCCAGTTTAAATTTATAATTAAAAACATTTTTTCATTCTCATCTTATTAAGATTATCAATTACACATCTAACAATGATTCAGTTTTATTTAACTATCACACACTAAACGCATTGAGCATTGTATCCGTAACCTGAAATAAGAATAGATATAAAACTGTGGCTGAGATAATTGCGACGAAAAAATAGCAGCAAGTTACCCACTCAGTTACTATGGTTAACTCAACCGCTATCAATATAAAGATAGCGCCCCAATAAATCCGAAACACCACGCCACCAAAACCATAATAAAAAACATAACAGCCTGAAAAATAACAAGTAAAAATTAAAAAGCAAACATCTTACATTTACAATAAGTCGCACTGCACTTAATAAATAAATTAAATCAATTTAGGGAAATTTCCTACAACACCCCTATCGCCCTCCTATATTCGTAATTAGTGGGGTGAGTTATATTGTGCTGATTAAAAGGTCAACATTGTTAATTTAACATTTTAAACAATCCTACTCAGTTCTAAACCAACACCCTTGTGGATAGACCAGATTATTAGGTCTACGCATCTAATCAGAGTAATACTATGAATAAAGTATTTAAAGTCATTTGGAATAGTGCCTTAGGCCGCTATGACGTTGCATCTGAAATCTCTAAATCAGGAAAAAAAACTAAGTCACTTTGCTCGGGAACTGTCGATACAACTTTAGGTTTAACGACCCCCTCTCGCCTGAGCCAAATTGCCATCACCTTGATGTTCACATTAGGGGCGAGCTCTGCTTTTGCTGCGGATGTAAGTGTTCCCGGATTTACACCTGAAGTTGATTTTACGCAGACGTTTAGTGGGGCCAACAATACTTTATCGGGGAGTTTTAGCAATATTGCCAAAGGTGATGTTGGTTTCAAAAACAGTAAACTGGGTGATATTCCCCCGGGGAACTTCCTCTATGGTGCTGAGAATCTGATCAGTAAAAATATTTTCAATTTAGGGGATATGGTTACTGAAACTTTCCTTGACCCGAAAGGCACTGGCGCATTAATTACTATTAATGTGTATAGCAGTACTGCGATGTCAATTAAACCACTTGCTGATTTTGTGGTACCTGTTTCTTATGCGGTTGGTGAAAATGGCCAGTATGTGAATCGCAACTTATTCCATGTGCAGGATAGCAGTGATCTGACCGTGGCTGTCGGCAGCACGGCCGCAGGTTGGGTTAATGACAGCAATAACTATTTTAACGCCATTCTTAAAGGCAGCCTGAAAAGTGAAGCGGCAACAACGACTTCTTCAGGATTCTATGTTGACTCTACGACTTCAGCCCAGAATACAGTCTTAAATTACAACGCCAAAACTGTAGTCAATCTGGGGAGTAACAGCAATAACATTCGTGACAGTGGTACCTCGGTGGCGAATGCTGTACTTGATGACTTTACCGGTGCATTCACCAGCCCGTATTTAGGGGCCCAAAATGTTCAAAACTTTGCTGATTTCCAAAAATACAACAATGATTTAATCGCAGGCATTAAAAGTGGTGCGATTGCACTGGACAGCAATGGCTACCAGGCTGAACTTGCGCGAGCTTATATAACTACTAGCGGCCAGGTTACACCCAAAGTCACCCCGATCTATCTTGATATGGGGATTGATGCCAATGATGCCGTAAATCACCTGGTCGATTCTAGCCGTGTTGCCTTTATTCATGGTGATGGTCAACATGCTATTGTGAATATAGGTGCTGATGCCAATATTCAGGCGTTCAATACGGATATTTCCGTGGTGCGATTGAACGATGGCGCGACCCTGAATAACGCTGGGACATTAGGTTCAGCCGCAGGCACTGTTCGTGGCACCAATATTATTTTCGCCACTGACAGTACAGTAATCAATGAAGCGACTGGGGTTCTGGACGCGGGGACTAACCCTGACATGCTGGATTTCAAACCCATACCGAGTGCCACTTTACCACTGGATGTCGCCAGTGGGAGCCATACTGCAATTTTGGCTAATGGGGCCTCCTCAGTCACTAACAACGGCGTAATTAACACGGCTTCACGTGGGAGCAGTGTTTATACCCGCGTAGCTATCATTGACGGTACCTCAACCTTCGTCAATAACGGCGCTATTAACATTGCTGCAACTATCGATAAATCGCCTCCAACAGGGTATCTGAACGAAGGGGTGAGTGTTCAGAAAGGCTCTACCTTTGAAAATAACGGTACCGTCTATATTGGCCGTCAAGCACAGCGTTCAGCGACTGATATCGTCACTGATCTGGCTATTAAGACCCAGTCTTATGCCGTCAAATTACTGCAAGATACGGTTAATCTGAGCAATATCGCTACCTTTACCAATAGTGCGACCGGTAAAATCGTGATTGGCAGCAAAACTGAAAACTCTACAGCTATTGCTGCACAAGGAGCGAGAACAGTAGTCAATCAAAACGGCACTATTGAGCTCAACGGTGCTGGTGCTGTATCCGGACAAAATGCAGGGCAGAATATCGGTATCTCTTCCAGCGCTAACGCCACGAATATCTTCAATAATGGTGATATCGTTATAAATGGTATCAATACCGTCGGTATCAAAGTACTGACCAACAGTTCAGCCACTAACGCCGGTAACGTTTATGTAAATAACGGGCTTGATGCTGCCACTAAACTGGCGAACTACGGTATTCAGGCGGTTGGTGCGGGCGCGGTGGCTAATCTCTCTGGTGAGGTAAAGCTGGCGGGCGATGGTGCTATTGGGGTGGTTGCTGAAGATAAAGGTACCATTAATGTCTCCGGTACCGGTCAGGTTGAGTTTGTTTCAGGTAAAAAACAGGTGGGCTACCTGATTTACGGTACGGGCTCTAGCGTCAATAACATTGCCACGGGTGATGAAACGGTTTCAACCGAAGGCTCTACACTGTATCGCGTTGATAAGGGTGCCAGCTTTATCGGGACCACAGCCTCAACCATGAATGCCACCGGTAAAGATTCTTCTCTTATTCAAGTCACCGGTGTTGGCAGTACATTTAACTCCGGCGCGTTAGATATGGTCCTTTCTGGCGAGGGCTCTACTGGGGTAAAAGTCGAGGGTGGCGCCAGCGGCACCATCACGGCAGATGCCAGCCTGGAATTGAGCGGTGATGGGGCTACTGCCGGTATCGTCGATGGCAACTACTACGGCCTGGATGGTATTGCCACCGGTGCTACCGGAAAATCTGTCTTAACCAGTTCGGCGGTATTGACCACCGGTAACACCGCGTCTGGTGCCTATGGCTATATCGCCCGTAATGGCGGTGAGCTTATCCACAATGGCTCCATTGATTTTACACAAGCAGGCAGTACTGGCGTGCTGGTAGACGGCGGGATTCTGACCAACCAAAACCTCATCACAGTCAATGGGACTGCGGTCAATATTCAGGGTGCTAACTCTACCGTGAATAACAGCGGTACCGTCAACGCAACCGACGGCACCGCCGCTTATCTGCTGGGTGCGGGGGCGAGCCTGACCTTATCCGGTAACGGTGAAACCAAAGCGGGCGGCACTGCCCATGGCGTACTGCTTGATACCGGTGCCACAGCACTGACCGTGGATGGCGCAACCATCACCATGACCGCGGGCGGCACAGGTAATGCGATTGAAAACAAAGCGGAAATTACCGGTATTCAGTTAAAAGACACCACGCTGACGGTGGGTAATGGTGCAGGTATTCGTACCGGTGCCTCCCTGGCGGCAACCAACTCTGGCACGATCAATGTCAACGGCAGCGGTACCGGTATTCTGTTTGCCAACACCGGCGACACCATCACCGATAATACGCTGGACATGTCCGACTCGGCCGGTCTGGTGATTAACGTCAATTCAGCCGCGGGCAAAGGGATTGTCACCAACTCCCGTCAGGATCTGAAAACCGGTGCCAGCGTAAACGTCAATGATGCCGCAGGCGGTGCAGCCCTGATTGTCAAAGGCACTACCGGCCGTGTCGAGCAGTCCGGTAACCTGATATCAACATCACTCACCAGCCCGGTGGTGGACATCAATAACGGTTATGTCACCAGCTTCGTCAACAGCGGTACCATTCAAGCCAACAGCGCCACGCAGCAGGCTGTCGTAACCAATACTGGGACGGGTCTGGCATTTACCAACGCCACGGGTGGCACAATTGTTGGCAAGGTGGATCTGTTAGCGGGCAACAACACCGTGACCCTGATGCAAGGCAGTAAAGGCACTGACTTCACCACCGGCAGCGGCGATGATGCCTTCATTCTGAAAGGGCTGACATTAGCCGATACCGGCGTGTTTAGCTCACTGAACGGCGGTACCGGCAGCGATACGCTGACGCTGGACAGTTCGCTGTATACCCTGAGTGATGCTGATGCTATCCAGAATATGGAATACATCAACCTGATCAATAACTCAACGCTGACACTGGACAATGTGCTGCTGGCGCTGGGTGACAGTCAGGATGACAATGCCAACACCGGTTTTAATCTGGGTGACGGCAGTCTGTTGCAGGTTAATAACCTGAATGCCGTGAGCTTTAACAGCAAGTTGAACGGCCTCGGCACGATGGCCGTTAATACCGCCGGTAATGCCTTTGATTTTACGGCCAATGCGGCACAGAACGCCTTTAACGGGGTACTGGCATTAGGTCACGCCACCTTTGAACTGGCGGCGGATAACACCGCAGCATTAGTGAATGCCACCCTGAAACTGGGCGCGGACAGTATCACTACAGTAGGCGATGGCATTCAAACGATCGGTGGGCTTACCTTTGACGGCGGTACGGTGAAATTTAACACCGGCACCCCGGGTGAGACGGTGGCGAAAAGCACTATCCATACCACCAAAGAGATGAACCTGCTGGGCACCGGGACGGTGGTGGTGGACATCGACAGCGTCGACAACAGCCAGACGCCGGTCAATCCGGTACTGCCCATCATGGAGCAGGATGATGCCAATACCTTGCTGCAACTGGCGGTGAGTGATGTGGTGGTGCAAGGCAATGGTGGCAATCTGGTGCTGAAAGACCAGGATGGCAATGTCATTACCGATGCCACCACGGCCGATATTGCACAAAATGGCACCACGGTCGCCAAAGGCACTTACGATTATCGCCTGAGCAGCGGTACGGGTAACGACGGTTTGTATATCGGTTACGGCCTGACCGAAGTTGAACTGCTGGGCAGCGGTGCAGATGCACTGGCGCTGTATGCCACCAATAAAACCGGTCCTGCGGCGGATTTGAGTGCCAAAGTGACGGGCAGTGGTGAGTTGGCGATTGATACCGGTGCAGGAAATACGGTAACACTGTCCAATCTGGACAATGATTACACCGGTTCTACCGATGTACGCAGCGGCACCTTGCAGATGCTGAATGATAATGTGTTGGGGAATACCTCGCTGTTATCACTGGCAGCAGATACCGCCTTTGACATGAAGGGTCACAGCCAAACCGTGGGCGAACTGAACAGTACTGCGGGCTCAACGGTTGATCTCAATGGTGGCAGCTTAACCTTGAGCCAGGGCGGTGTGTCTGAGGGTGAACTGACCGGCAGGGGCGCGCTGACGATTGCCGCCAATGTGCTGAGCGTTAAGGGTGCCAATACTGGCCTGAGCGCGGTGACCACCCTTGCCAGTGGCGCACAAGCGTTACTGAACAATGCAGCGGGTCTGGGCGATGGCAATATCGTTAACGCCGGTCTGCTGACACTGAAAGGGGCTGCGGGCCAGTTAGCAAATGCTATCAGTGATGCTGGCAGTGTGGTGCTGGAAGATAGCAGCGACATCACATTGAGCGGTGATAACAGCCTGTTCAGTGGCCTGTTTGCTATCACGAACGGCAGCCAGTTAACTGCTTCTCAGGCAGAACATCTGGGGACGGCGGCGGTCACCAACGACGGCGCATTGGTGCTCAATAGTGCGAGTGACTGGTTGCTGGCCAACAGCATTAGCGGCAGTGGCAGCCTGACTAAAAACGGCACAGGCACCGTATCGTTGACACAATCTGCGGCCTATACCGGCCAGACAGATATCAATGCGGGTGGCCTGATGTTAGGCAGCAGTGCTGACCCCATGACGCTGGCAAGCCAGCAGGTGAATATAGCCAGCGGTGCCTTTATGGGCGGTTTTGGTGGTGTAGCGGGCGCGGTTGATAACCAGGGCGTGCTGTTTGTGGGCAACCCAACGGCACCGGTGGTACCGCCGATGGGACGTCTGGCCCCGGCCAGTAACATCTTTACCGTTGGCACTGACTTAACCAACAGCGGCACGGTATTTATCGGTAACAAAACCAGTGACGGTACGGGCACCACCGGTAACCAATTAGTGGTCAACGGCAACTATATTGGCAACAACGGTCTGCTGCACTTCAACACCGCGCTGGGCGACGACAGCTCTGCCACCGACAGCATGATTGTGAACGGTAACACCAGCGGCACCACTAACGTAAGCGTAGATAATGCGGGCGGTACGGGCGCTAAAACCTTAAACGGTATTGAGCTCATTCAGGTGAATGGTCAATCCGACGGTGAGTTTGTGAACCCTGGCCGTATCGTAGCGGGTGCATATGATTACTCACTCGTACGTGGGGTGGGTTCAAACGCCAGTAACTGGTATTTGACCAGCCTGAGCAATTTGCCGATTGATCCAGAGAACCCGGTTGATCCAGAAAATCCAGTGGGCCCAGGCGAGGAAACTAAACGTCCTGAAGCCGGCAGCTACACCGCGAACCTGGCCGCAGCCAACACTATGTTTGTGACGCGTCTGCACGATCGTTTGGGCGAAACACAGTATATCGACGCCCTGACTGGCGAGCAGAAAGTGACCAGCATGTGGCTGCGTAACGAAGGCGGACATAACCGTTCACGTGACACCAGTGGTCAGTTGAAAACCCAAAGCAACCGCTATGTGATGCAATTGGGTGGCGATATCGCCCAGTGGAGCAACGATGGTCTGGACCGTTTACACCTGGGTGTGATGGCCGGTTACGGTAATAGCAAAAGCGACACCCACGCGAAATCGGGCTATAAGTCGAGTGGTTCGGTTGATGGTTACACCGCCGGGGTGTACAGCACCTGGTATGCCAACGACGAAGACAAGTCGGGCTTGTATGTTGACGGTTGGGCGCAGTACAGCTGGTTTAACAATAGCGTGCAGGGCGACGGTCTGGCGACGGAAGAGTATAAATCGAAAGGGATCACCGCGTCGGTCGAGAGCGGCTACACCTTTAAAATCGGCGAGAATAAGTCTAAGAACGAAACGTACTTTATCCAGCCGAAAGCCCAAATCACCTGGATGGGTGTGAAGGCTGACGAGCACCGTGAAGCAAACGGTACTCAGGTGAGTGGTCAAGGCGACGGTAATATCCAGACCCGTCTGGGGCTGCGTTCTTATATGAAAGGCCACCACGAAAGTGATAATGGCAAGGATCGCGAGTTCCAACCGTTTGTGGAAGCCAACTGGATCCACAACACCAAAGATTTTGGCACCAATATGAACGCGGTTGAAGTGAAACAAGCTGGCGCGAAGAATATCGGTGAACTGAAAGTGGGTGTTGAGGGGCAATTGAACAAGCAACTGAATGTCTGGGGTAACGTCGGCCAGCAATTGGGCGACAAAGGTTACAGCGATACTGCAGTGATGTTAGGGGTGAAATACAACTTCTAATCGTTATTAGCTCTCATCAATAACGGTGCTTCGGCACCGTTATTGATCTCCGAACAATTTAATAAAATCTTATTCTGAATAACTAAAAATTGCAGAGCAGATCAGAAGCCGCCATCGATATCCGTCACACCAATCAGCTTATGATTGACAAACTCCTTCAGTCCGAGACCAATCAGCTCGCGGCCATAGCCTGAGCGGCGCACACCGCCAAATGGCAGGTCAGCCTTCACCGCAGTCGGATGGTTGATGTAGACCATGCCGGTAGACATTTGAGCTGCAACCTTGCGGCCCCGTTCGATGTCTTGAGTGAACACCGAACCGCCAAGGCCGAAAGGCGAGTCATTCGCAATCTCGATAGCTTCCGCTTCATCTTTGGCTTTAAAGACCAGCGATACCGGGCCAAAGAATTCCCAGTAATACGCCGGGTTATCCTTAGTCAGGCCGGTGAGCAACACCGGCTGCACGAAGGCGCCCTGCGACGGCACCTCAGCACCAATCACGGTCAGGGTCGCGCCGTGGCCGACAGCTTCCTTCACCTGTTTACGCACATCGTCGGCCGCACCCTGTGAGGACAGCGGGGCCAGAGTCGTGGCAGGGTCCAGCGGATCGCCGGCCTTGAGTTGGGCAACGCCAGCTGTGTACTTATCAAGGAAAGCGTCGTAGATAGCCTCGACCACGATAATACGCTTGGACGAGCAGCACACCTGGCCGGCATTCCAGTGGCGGCCAAACACCGCCCACTTAGCGGCCTTGTCCAGATCAGCATCTTCCAACACCACAAAGGCGTCAGCACCACCCAGCTCCATCGTTGACTTCTTCAATGCCTTACCGGCCTGTGCTGCAACCACAGCGCCAGCGTCCTCCGAACCCGTTAGCGCAACACCATGTACACGCGGATCGTTAATGATGGTTTCGAGTTGCTCACGGCTAGCGTAGAGGTTTTTGAATCCGCCTACCGGCAGGCCGGCTTCAAGCATTAGCTTCTCAAACACATCGGCGGATTGCGGTACGTTAGACGCATGCTTGAGTATCACGACATTCCCGGCCGCTAACTGCGGCGCGATGATTCGAGCTATCTGGTAGTAAGGAAAATTCCACGGTTCGATAGCCAGGATGATGCCTAGAGGCTCATGCACCAGCCACGCTTCGGTTACCGCAGGGTCTTTAGAATGCAGCTTCTCCGGCGCCAGTTGCTGCTGCGCATTCTCGACGTAGTACTCAAAGATAGCCGCCGACAGTTCAACCTCCGCTTCGGCCTCTCCCAGTAGCTTACCCATCTCCAGTGTCAACAACTTGGCGTATTCGGTATGCTTGGCTCGGAGCAAGTCGGCCGCCTTTTGCAGCACGGCAACACGATCGGCGATTGTAGTATTTTTCCATTGCTTGAATGCCTCATCGCCTTGATCCAGAGCAAGAGCAACATCGGCAGTAGTGGCGTCAGAAAACGTCTTGATCGTTTCGCCGGTGTAGGGATTGGTTGTTGCGTAGGCCATCTTTCGTTCCTTGGTTGCATGCAGGGACCGTTCGCGAACGAACAGCCTATAAAAGAAAGTCCGACTCAGGATCGTCACCGACTAAAACCAGAGCGTTCCCGAGAGAGGAAACGTCATTCGGACGGCAGTGATATCACTCAACAATTAGATGATGAACGTAATGCAAATAAAAACGGCATCGTAGAAGAGTGTATTCGCTCCATGGCGATTCAGACACTTTTATCCGATTAAAATATGTGATTCTCTTAGCGCTATTTATAACTCCAGGTTCAGTCCCTGAGGGAGGAACAACACAAAAGCCTTCGTCGCGCCATAAATTGATATACCGAATTCCGGTGCCAGACCGACGATCGGACCCATTATTCATACTGGAGGTCATCTTGATTTTATGATGCTTGGAGCTCGTTCAAGCTGGCTAAGGTCGCATTCAAGTTCAACATTGGCCTTCGGTATCCAAATGCCCACGGTAAATCCACCCCACGCTTGAATACGAAGTTGTGCGTGACGTCCTCTGAAGGAAACTTTGATAATCGATGGAAAAAATGTCGGATGGAGGGAAAACCAGACAAAGCAGCACTTACAACGCTAAATTGTTCAAATAATAGGCTAACTTGTCGGTAACGCAAGATTACGCTGTCATTAATCCACAATTTATTGATGGGTTTATTCTAATAAAATGTGTCGCCTAACAATAATAACAATAGCCCCCCAAAATCATCATCTAAGCGTCAAAGAGGATTCACTTGCACAAATAGATTATGCATGTCATATATAATAGATGTTGGTCATCATAAATAATTGTTGGGATGGGGAATCAATATGAAATACACCACTTTTGGTCGTAATAGCGGCCTACGGGTTTCCGAACTGGCACTGGGTACCGGTAACTTTGGTACTGCCTGGGGATATGGCTCGGAAAAAGAGGAAGCAAAACAGGTATTTGACCGCTATGCCGAGGCCGGGGGTAATTTCATCGACACCGCAGATACTTACCAATTCGGTCAATCTGAACAGATCGTAGGAGAGTTCATTGCTGCGGAACGTGATCGTTTTGTGGTCGCAACAAAATATACGCTGGGAGCACAACCGGATGCGGGGATTGCTCAAACCGGAAACAGCCGCCGCAATATGATTGCTTCCGTGGAAAGCAGCCTTAAACGGCTTAACACCGACCGCATTGATTTATTGTGGGCCCATTTTGATGACCAGTTAACGCCTCTTGAAGAAATTGTGCGCGCTTTTGACGACCTGACTCGTGCAGGCAAAATACAGTATGCAGGGCTTTCCAATTTCCCGGCATGGCGCATTGCACGGGCAGATACCTTGGCAGAATTACGCGGCTGGTCACGTATTGCCGGTATTCAGGTAGAGTACAGTTTGGTACAGCGAACGGCTGAACGTGAACTACTGCCGATGGCCGAAGCACTCGGCTTAGCAGCCACACTGTGGTCACCTCTGGGGGGAGGATTGCTGACAGGAAAATATCGTCAAAGCGATGAAGGTCGTCTACTTGGTTTTGCGGGCCGATTGGTGCATACCGAGCAAGATACTGCGCTACTCGATGAAGTTATCGCAATAGCACAGGAACACCACGTGCAACCATTACATATTGCTGTTGCCTGGTTGCGCCATAAAGCCGCAAACTCCCCTACCAGCCTAATCCCTATTTTAGGCTCCCGTACCCAAGCCCAACTGGATGACACACTGGCAGCATTAGATGTGATATTGAGTGATGAACAAGTGGCACGTCTTGATAAGGTCAGCGCGATTACTCTGGGAACGCCACACGAACAAATCGCCAACACTCTGGCACGGGCGCAGGGCGGCGATAGTACGCGTATCATCGCCCCCCGACCACCGCGGGCATGAATCAAGATCTGTATTGATGAGAGGCAACATCTATTGATGTGCTAGCATGGCATACTTTATGATGCTGCCTGTTCAATCAGGAGAAATGTATGGCCCGAGTATCAAAGCAACAGATGGCACTCAATCGCGAGTCAATCGTACAGACCTCTTCACAACTCTTCCGTGCCCGGGGTTTGAATGGTGTCAGCGTCAACGATTTAATGGCTGCGGTCGGATTGACTCATGGCGGGTTCTATGGACACTTTACCTCTAAAGATGAATTGGCGGCTATCGCCAGTCGCAAAGCGCTCGACGATTCCAGCACCCGTTGGCAGCAAATCAGCAGCCAGCCCGAGCATCATAATCTGCGCACGTTAGTCGAACTTTATCTCTCAACCACCCACCGTGACCATGCAGAAGATGGCTGTGCAATTACTGCGCTAGCCAGCGATGTGGCACGTGAGAATGATGAGAATCCGGTGCGAGAGGTTTATCTCAGTGGCGTGAGATCCCTGCTAGACAGATTAATGTCTGTTTCTGATATAGAAAATGAAGAACAACGCAGGCAACACGCGCTGGCACAGCTTGCTATGTTGTCCGGTGCATTAACACTGGCGCGCGCCACCGCCGGGGATAAGTTGTCGGATGAATTTCTTGAAGCAGCCAAAAAAGTCTTATTGACTGAAGAAAAGTAATGTCCCCACGGCCGGATTATCAAGGTGCCAATCATCCTGTGCTAAAAACTTTTCGCCTATAGCTTAAGTGGCTATTTGCCCGCAAACATCCTGTCACTAAGGAAATCGATAAATACCCGTAATTTAGGCGTGATATAACGCCCGGAAGGCCACACCACATGCAAGCTCACTGTGCGCTTTACATAACTATCCAGCAAGCTTCGTAATTTGCCTTCCGCCACTGCCTTTCCCATCGAAAAATCCGGTAAGCAGGCGATGCCCAATCCTCTTAAAGCAAAACACATTCTGGTTTCAATGTTGTTGCATACCATCGAGATTGGGATCCGCAAATCAGACTCATTAGGCAAGGGCCAGGTTTCCAATTTTCCGCTGTTAGGGAAACGATAATGCAGGCAGATATGATTCGCCAGTTCAACAGGGTGCATAGGCTCACCATGCTGCTCCAGATAGGCGGGCGATGCCACCAGTAGCATGGTGGACTGCCCCAACTTACGTGCTGACAAACGGGAATCAGTCAGTTCACCGGTGCGGACGACGGCATCAAATCCCTCTTCGACCACATCAACAATCCGATCACTGAAATCCAGATCTAGCTCAATGTCGGGGTATGCGAGCATAAAATCGGCCAATACGGGTAACAACAATGTGCTCACCAGTGGCAAACTGACCCGCAACCTGCCGCGCGGCTTATCGGTAAGTTGTAACAGCTCAAGCTCTGCGGCCTCTACCTCAGCAAGAATCCGCCGACTACGTTCAAGAAAAAGCGCACCTTCGGAAGTCAGTGCTATGCTGCGAGTGCTGCGGTGAAATAATCTCACGCCTAACCACCCCTCGAGCCGTGCGATATTCTTACCAACCGCTGAAGCGGAAACACCCAATATACGCCCTGCCATCACAAAACTACGGGTCTCGGCCACTTGAACAAAAACACTCAGACTGCTTAGGCTATCCATCACGGCTCCGATTGCGGACATTTTTATCCTCTAATACTGGAAATCTACCCCACTTTTTCCTGATTGCGTAGTTATCTATTGTTAGATGGCCATCTATGGTTAAGTCTTCATTCAGATTAAGGAATTACTATGTCTGCGAGTTCGTTAGTGCCAATACAGCCAGTGCATCTGGCAGCCAGAATTAATACAGTGATTGATCAGGCGCTCACCGAACAGCGCTTGGTGGGTACCGTAGTCATGGTGGCGCTTAACGGCGAGACACATTTCAGCCGGGCAGCAGGATGGGCGGATCGCGAAACCGGACAACCGATGACCTCCAATACCCTGTTTCGTTTGGCATCCATCAGTAAGCCGATCGTTTCTACAGCAGCAATGGTATTAGTCGCACAGGGTAAGCTCGACCTTGATGGCGATATCCGGCGCTGGTTACCTGACTTTCAACCCCGGCTGGCAAATGAGGAATTACCAACCATTACGATACGCCAATTACTCAGCCATACCGCCGGTTTGAGCTATCGCTTTTGTGAAGCTGATGAGGATGGGCCCTATGCGCGCGCGGGGATCTCCGATGGCATGGATCGATCAGCAATCACACTCAACGAGAACTTACGTCGGTTAGCCGATGTGCCACTATATTATGCCCCAGGAACTGCATGGGCTTATTCATTGGCAATTGATGTATTAGGTGCAGTTATCGAGCAAGTTTGTGGTCGGCCATTAGATCAAGCAGTAAGGGCATTGGTCACCGAGCCACTACATATGCAGGACACGGATTTTTTCACCCATGATGTCAGTCGGCTAGCTACGCCTTATGTCAGTGATACACCTGCGCCACACCCCTTGCAGGAAGATGAACTTGTCGCCGCGTTCCCCGATACCATCGGTATTCGATTTTCCCCTGCCCGTGCACTCAATCGCCATGCTTTCCCTTCTGGCGGTGCGGGGATGATAGGCAGTGCCAACGACCTGTTGAGCTTGCTGGAAACGCTACGTCGGGGTGGCTCACCACTGCTTCCAGCGGCTTTAGTCGATGAGATGGGCCGAGACCAAATTCAGGGTCTTATCTTACCTGACTCTCCCGGTTTGGGCTTCGGGTTAGGCTTTTCGGTCTTGCGCGATCCACACGAGGCTGATTCACCTGAGTCCGTTGGTACATGGCGTTGGGGAGGTGCATATGGTCACTCATGGTTTGTTGATAGGATTCAAGGGATATCCGCAGTCGCATTAACTAATACCCTATACGAAGGTATGTCCGGGCAATTTGTCAACGATCTGCGGGACGCCATCTATGGCGTCGGGAAACAATAATGAAAGCAGCGCCCTTTCCTCTCTCGGCATTATTGGCTCTCGCGATGACGGGCTTTATTGCCATCATGACCGAGACATTACCAGCTGGATTGTTGCCGCAGATCGGCCAAGGATTGGGGGTTTCACAAGCATTGGCTGGCCAATTGGTGACACTCTATGCTCTGGGTTCGTTACTGGCTGCGATCCCCTTAATTACTTTGACCCGCAGTTGGGGGCGGCGTAAAGCCTTACTCAGCGCCATTGTCGGTTTTTTCATATTCAATACTTTAACCACTATTTCGCCTTGGTTCAGTTTAACCTTACTGGCCCGTTTTATGGCCGGTGCTGCCGCTGGACTGGCATGGGGGCTTATCGCAGGTTACGCACGACGTATGGTACAACCTCATCAACAAGGGCGCGCAATGGCGATCGCCATGACCGGCACCCCTATCGCCCTGGCACTAGGGGTACCATTGGGGGCATGGCTGGGTATGGTGCTCAGTTGGCGCAATGCATTTGCCATTATGTCGGGATTAACTTTGCTGCTGATTGTCTGGGTTATCGTGAAAATACCTGATTATCCAGGGCAATCGGCCAAACAGCAGCAACCGGTGCGCAAAGTGTTCACCACCCCTGGCATACGCCCCATTTTGTCGGTTATTGTCCTTTGGATGCTGGCACATAATATTCTTTATACCTATATTGCCCCTTTTATCACCCCAGTCGGGTTGGAAAATCAGCTCGATAAAGTGCTGTTGGTATTTGGTGTCAGTGCGCTAGCGGGAACTTGCTTCACCGGATTAGTCGTGGATCGATGGTTACGTGGCGCGGTATTACTGAGTCTTGGTACCTTTATTCTGGCTGCATTGATATTGGCAATCGCCGGGGGATCCCCCTCCGCGATTTATGGCAGCATGTTGCTCTGGGGCCTCAGTTTTGGTGGCGCATCCACACTATTGCAAACCGCGTCGGCGGATGCCGCAGGACAAAATGCCGATGTGGCGCAGTCAATGATTGTGGTGGCTTGGAATTTAGCCATTGCAGGGGGCGGGATCATCGGTGGCCTGTTGTTACAAAGCGCCGGAGCAGTAAGTTTCCCGTGGACAGTGTTGGGGTTATTACTCCTTGGGTTGATTATTGTCTGGCAGGCTCAACAATACGGGTTCAAACCGGGTATTCGTAGTGCAATGCACGTTGAAAAATGCTGAGGTAATACATATAAAGACACCCGCTATTGCGGTGGGTGTTGTAAAATAATATTAATTGGCGTAGATGATTTTATCTGAATAGATAGCTTCAATTGCTTGTTTATGAATATTCTTCTTTTTATCGGTGACAATAATATCAATATCATTGATGTCACTTATTTTCATTAACCCACTTTGGCCAAATTTACTGGTGTCACATAAAATAACTTTCTGTCTGCCCATCGCCAACATTTTCTTGGCAATACGCCCTTCATCTAAATTTTTTACCATCACGCCAAAATCACTGTCTATTCCGCCAACTCCGACGAAAGTGAAATCAGTATGAATATCGTTCATTTGTTCAATGGTCTGAATGCCTAAGTTAGCCTTGTAGGTATGATTATATTCACCACCTAATACATGCACGACAGCCATATTATTTTTACTTTTAATTTGATCAGCAATTAATGATGAATTAGTAAAAACAGTAAACTTCACTAATGGTAAGAATGAAGCAAAAATAAGTGTGGTGGTACAAGAATCAATAAATAAAGTATCGTTTTCAGTCACCAACGATGCAGCATATTGACCAATTAGCATTTTTTCCTGGCGATTTAAATCCATTCGTTGGGCAAAACTGCCCTCTTGTATATTCTGAACTTTTATCGCACCGCCATGGACTTTAGTGACCTCACCGCTCTTTTCTAAATAGGAAAGATCACGGCGGATGGTTTCAGACGTCACACCCAACTCTTCAGAAAGACCAATAACCGAAACCTCACCAAGACTATCCAGCTTTTCTAAAATAAACTGTTTACGTTTGATCTGATTCATAGGAATAGCGGCCCGAAACTGTGCGATACATAGTGTCATTCTACTGAATAATTTTATGAAACAAAAGGCGATTCAATCACACCGGCCAGAGTTGATTAATGGTAAAAGCGACCCTGTGTTGGTTATTATCCTGACTTACCCTATCCACACAAGATTTGACAAAATCACTGGCATTCCCCCATTGCCACACCCACAGCAGAAAACTGAAACATACTGATATCATTCTGCTGATCGCCAATACTGACCATGGCTTGAGCACTGATATTTAAGTGCTGAGATAAATAATGCAATCCTTACCCCTTACTGATGCCATGTTTCATTATTTCATAATAATGATTGCTGGTTTTACTGAGTGAGTAACGTGCCATCAAGATCAAGTGCTAATAACTTATACATACGTTGACTCCAATAAAAAAGGGAGAATATATTATTGCTAATATACTCTCCCTCCTTGCTCACATTATACTATCAGTGGGTAATAAAGCGCGATACCACATCCTTTGCCGCGTTGCAGACAACATTATCAATGGCGGTGCCCACCACCAGAATATTTACACCGGTATCTTTAAATGCTTTGGCATTTTCCAGATTGATCCCCCCTTCTGCTAATGTTGGTACCGAAACCGCACTGACCAACGCCAGAAGCCGCTGTTTGATAGCATCAGGAATATCACCCGCACTGACACCTTCGTAGCTCATGCCAGTCATTAAACCAATCATATCAACACCCAGTGCTTCCATCGTTTTAGCCACTTGCGCAACATCAGCGGGGGTTTCAGCGGCAATACCGAAGGTATGCAAGTCACTCGGATGACCAATATAAGCATCCACCGTCAGACCATATTTATGGGCTAAATCCACCAGTTCCTTTAAATCTTCAAAACTGGACTTATGGGTATGTAAACCATCAGCCCCTGATTGAGCTATCAATAAAATATCTTGTTCTGTCACGGGTGTAGGTACAGTTTCAGTAAAGCCCCCGGCGATGCCGACGGTAATAAAAATATCGTCAGCCACCACATTACGCACCCCCCGCACGGCTTGTGCCATTTGGCCGATGGTTATCTCATGACGAATACGCTCCGCAGCATGCATATTTGTCACGCCATTATGGCCGCGAGCCAGTGCCAACGCCGGGTGATTAGGTTCCAATAATTTAACACCTGAATCGCATACTGCTTTCGCTAAGCGAGCATCATCTCCGGTTATTCCAGTACTGAGAATAGTTTGACCGCCATGTAATGAAATTGCATTTCGTACTTTATCCATAGCGACGGAACGTTTCTTACTCATATCAGCGTTGAACATATTTACCTCTACTTGATTTATATAAAACGGCTTTTTTAATTGTTAACTCTTAGCCCGAGATCCCTGGTGTTGGTGATTCGGGTACTGCTTTTTTAATTGCGACAAACTTGTTGGCTAATAGGGTGATTACACAGGTCAACACCAGTGTTACCGCCATGACTATCGCCATATAAAAAGCGTTATTCGACAAGAATGGGGAGGCGAATGCAGGTACATATGCCACGCCTTTAATATTTAATAATCCCAGCAACATGCCGCCAACGCCGGCGGAGAATATTGCACCAGCAAAGACGACTTTATTAGAAAACATGAACGGGTAAGCAGATTCGACGAACGTCCCAAAACCGAGGTTAATTAACAACCCTGGGGCAGCTACTGCGGCTTCACTTTTCTCGCGCGGAGCAATCACGTTTGCCAGATTAATACCGGCTGCCACCATCACCAGCCCGACCATATCGACCGCGCCGAGGAAGCTGACACCGGACTTTTCCATTTCCAGTAATACCAGTGGCAATATAACTGCGTGATAAACTCCACCCAGAATAGCTGGCCAAATAACCAGACCGGCCAGTAATCCGGCTAAAAT
This sequence comes from Yersinia sp. 2553 StPb PI, assembly GCF_052217105.1. Taxonomy (NCBI): domain Bacteria; kingdom Pseudomonadati; phylum Pseudomonadota; class Gammaproteobacteria; order Enterobacterales; family Yersiniaceae; genus Yersinia; species Yersinia sp. 2553 StPb PI. Next base: position 2,034,360 of record NZ_JAZGPX010000002.1, read on the forward strand.
CGGGCTAAAAGCCAGAGTGGCTTCGATAGCCAATTTGATATAGTCACCAGCGGCTAATGCCAATGGGCTAAGCAGGTAATACATCACTAAACCGGAGAATAAACCGGACAAACCACCCGCTACGATATTGATGGTGGTCATTGGGAATTGCCATCTCAGACAGAGCCCGAACAGGTAACGCACCATAATACCGGCGCCGATCCCTCCCAAAATACCGCCGATTAAGCCACCTTCTACCGACAGCACCCCGGCGACAACCCCCGCCACAATCGACACTTCATCTAGCTCAGAAACCTGTTTAGCCGCAATAACCGCGACAATAACCGGTAACCCCTTCAACAACAGTTCAAAAATGGCATTGAGTGATTGCAACCCTGGGATATGGCTTAGCGCCAATACAATAGCCATGGCGATAAAACCAGGCAGAGCTGGGATCATGATGCTACGGATATTGATTCTTTTTAGCAGGCTCTTGTCACTGCCCGGCATGTTGGCCTCGCTACTGCCCAGCACTGGGGTATATTTTATCTGCCAGTGTTTGCATAGCGAGGCGGTAAAAGAGATAGCCCGTGTGCGGCTATTGGTTCCAGTTGTGCCAGAGGTGGCAATCACATTGGCACCTTTGGAGGTGATAATTGCCATCGAGGTGCCGCCAGTGCCCACAATAGGGATTTTCTTTTCTATCGCCGCCAAAATAGCGTCTTTATTACTGCGATCAGGGTCGGCACTCATGATAATGATGCCATCAATATCACCGGCTCGAATTTGTGCCGCAATGGCCGCATCCGATGATTTTACCGCGTCATTCACCTCGGAGAGTTTCCCCTGGAAGCTAATCCGTGGTTTATCCCCTTCTTCCGCGATTATTGAATAAACGGCGGCGGCGGTGGTCGGCTTTGCCACATCCATCGACTCTTCCGCTGCAATAAATTGCACCGCACTGACACCTAACCCAGCAGAGTGGAGTTGGGTATAGATTTCTTGTAGAAGTCTTTCGGGGTAGGCACCACCGAGATTGAACAGATTTCCCCCGCTGCTTCCGAGTATTGCTACATTTTTCATGTCGGGCCTCAAAAGATAAGAAATATTAGAAAGTGTTATTATGTTTTTAACTGCAATTCACCATCACAGAAATAATAATTCAAAGCAACATTAAACAACATAAAACCATCCATTAACCCCACTAACACAACAGTGATTAATACCAATAATTTAATTAAAAAATCATATAATCAAACTAATATTCCATTAAATTAAGATAATTAGAAATTAAAAATCACAAATTGGCATTTTGTTGTTTTATTTTGTTTTGTTGTTTTCGTGATGAAGGTCAAATTATTGCCATTGGCTATTTCTGGCGAAGAAAGAAATGTGGAGAAAATGATAGAAGATGTGCGAGAGTTAAAATTGTGAGTAGAGGGAAGTATCGCGGGTCGTTAAATAGCACAGTGCCATAACGGTTTTAGGCTAGGGTGATCAGTCGGCCCGTTCCTGCTCATATGAGCAGGCAGGAAAAGGCCGTAGGTATCATGGTGGTTACGCGTTTATCGCTTTCTTTGAATCCAGAGCGCTATGGATGGCGGCTTCCAATTCGTTGACTTCGAATTTTTCCACATAAGCATCTGCCCCCACTTTGCGGACATGGTCTTCATTGGCACTACCCGATAATGACGAATGGATTATCACCGGAATATTTTTTAAGAACTCATCGCGTTTTATATTCAGCGTCAAGGTAAAACCATCCATCTCCGGCATTTCTAAATCGGTTAACACAAAGGCGATTTTATCCGAGATAGGTACCCCTTCGGCCCGCGCTTCATCGGCCATCTTCTTGATCTTATTCCACGCTTCCAGACCAGTGATATGCATCACGGCAGGGATATTCATCATCTTCAGACCCTGTTCAAGCATCGAACGCGCCACCTTAGAATCTTCAGCCACAATCGCGACTGAGCCGGGCTTAAGTTCAAATGCCTTGGTCTTCTCACTGTCGATTTGAACATTGCGATTAGCAGGAATAATGTCATATAGAATCTGTTCAACATCCAGCACCAGTGCCAATCGGTTGCTCGTAGGATCGTTATCCAAGCGCGCGATACTGGTAATATTGCGGCTCTTAACACCCGCGTCGGCAGCCAGTACCTGGCTCCATTCAAGGCGCACGATATCGTCAACGGATTCCACGGCAAAAGCCTGTGTACTCCGGGCGTACTCAGTCACCAGCAGAATATTTAGTCCAGTTTTTGGCACGCAACCGACGATAGACGGGAGGTCAATCACCGGAATGATTTCTCCGCGAATATTCGCAATACCCATCATCGGAGATGCCATACCCGCGGCTTTGGTCAGCGTAGGCATGGGTACAATTTCGCGCAGTTTGAACACGTTGATACCGAATAACTCGGATTTCTCTTCTTCTTGAGATACCCCCAGTCGGAACAACAAAAGTTCAAATCGGTTTGATGAGGTGAGATTTGTTCTCTCTTCAATCTCTTTTTGAAAATTATCCATACTTTCCCCAATGCAAATAATTGTTGATGTGCAATAACAAGGCGATATCAGCCATTCGGAAAATAAGGAATAACATTCTGCTCAGCGGCAACTAATGCTTCACCCTTTCATTCGGGAACAGGAAAATACAGCACGCACGGTGCCCTCTCGTCCCACGTCTGTCCATTGCCTTTTCTCATTCTCACCATGGTGGAACTTATAGTGTTATCGGCACGTGGGAGAAAATGCTTAATAATTCGACTTAAGAGAAAAACGCGGCACCGAACACTGCCTGACGTCGCCGCTGCACATCACTTAACGACCATCTGCGTCCACTGGGAAATGCGATAAAAGTCGCCATGCGCTGGCCCGCAAACGGGCGCAAATGAACTTTAGTGGTCAGGCTGTGGGCCGATAGCGCCATAGCCAACGGCCAGAGGACATTCGCCGATAAAACAGCACACCACGCACTATCCAGTCGAGGAACATGCCCATCCACACGCCAATGACGCCAAATCCTAGCGTCACACCCAGAATGTAACCGGCGATAATCCGGCAACCCCACATCCCGGCCAGTGCCACCCACATCGTGTAACTGGCATCCTTCGCCCCTTTTAGGCCGGATGGTAACACCCAAGAGGCGGCCCAAATCGGCATAAACAGTGCATTTATCCAGATGAGGTGTTTAACGACAGTAATGACGCCCGGCTCGTTGGTATACAACGAAGCCAAAAAACCTGCGCTGGGGATCGATAATAGCGCGATAAAACACACCCCAACCGTCGATAACCAGAAGATATGCTTGAGTTGGCGGATCGGTTGCAAGATCTGCCCTTTCCCTAACCGCGTGCCGATAATAATCGTCGAGGTATAGCCCAACGCGTTGCCCGGCAAGTTAATCAGCCCAACAATTGAGAATGCGATGAAATTACCGGCGATCACTTCGGTCCCCATCCCCGCCACAAAACGCTGAGTAATCAGCTTACCAATGCTAAACATCACTGATTCAACACTCGCGGGAATACCAATACTCAACACCTCAAACATAATCGCCGAGGTAAACGGCATAAAATATGCTTTGAACGGGATGCGCAGAGTGTGATTGGCACCAAAAATTAGCATTAGCACCACCACCAACGCGCCGATATAGCGAGAAAGCGTGATACCGATACCGGCACCAATAAAGCCTAAGCCCTGCCAGCTAAATAGGCCGTAAATCAATATGCTACTGATAGCAATATTGAGAATGTTCATCATAATATTGATGACCATGGGTAATCGGGTATTACCGGCTCCGCGCAGTGCACCACAACCCACCAAGGTGATGGCCATTGCGGGATAATTCCAGACGGTCAGATGCAGATAGGTCAGCGCCATCGCCTTAACGGAGGGATCGGCTTGACTGGCCATCAGATTAATAATCGTCTCACCGGTAAAATGCACCAGTAACACCAAAAATAATGAGATGAGCACCAGTAGAGAGATCGATTGACGCGCTGCCGTTTGTGCTTGTTTGCGTTTACGCTGACCAAGACTAAATGACACCACAACCGATGTTCCCAGCGCAACAGAGGCAAAAAAAGCCACAATCAACATATTGAAGCTATCCGCCAGCCCCACCGCCGCCATGGCCTCTTTACCCAACCAACTCACCAGCAGTGTGCTAAACACCCCCATCAGCAGCACACAAAGCCCTTCAATAAACAGTGGGATAGCCAGTGGCGTTATCTCACGCCAAAACAGTACCCGATAGGATTTTCGCTTTTTATACCACGCGCTTGCGTGAAAGATTTTCAACTTAACAGTCCCTGGAATCACGTCCATTTGCATACATCAACGCTTTCCACCACTATGGTGAAACATCCCGATGCGCTGATTTACAATGGTGATTGCCCGCGTTAAATTTTAACGTTTTGTCCGCGGTAAAAAACCCTTGCAGATCTCATAATAGAACATGCGATAAATTTTAGTGAAACATCATTTCACCAAAGTGGTGATGAAATACTTATGCAATGAAACATACATAAATATGCAAAATGTCTTTGACTAGAATAGGGGTTTTGCGATATCAATGTAGGCATTGAAACCTTTGCCAGACAGACCTAATTCATACAGGATTTAATTGATGACAACTATTCTCAAACACCTTCCTATTAATCAGCGTGTTGGTATTGCTTTTTCTGGTGGCCTGGACACCAGCGCAGCACTGTTATGGATGCAGAAAAAGGGTGCAATTCCTTATGCATATACCGCCAATTTGGGTCAGCCTGACGAAGAAGATTACGATGCAATTCCGCGTAAGGCAATGGAGTATGGCGCAGAGAAAGCCCGTCTGGTTGATTGCCGCAAACAACTGGTTGCTGAGGGTATCGCAGCCATTCAATGTGGTGCATTCCATAACACCACCGCCGGTGTGACCTACTTTAACACCACCCCGCTGGGCCGTGCTGTCACCGGTACCATGCTGGTTGCCGCCATGAAAGAAGATGGTGTCAATATCTGGGGTGATGGTAGTACCTATAAAGGTAACGATATCGAGCGTTTCTATCGTTATGGTTTGTTGACCAATGCTGAGTTGAAAATTTACAAACCGTGGCTGGATACTGATTTCATTGATGAATTGGGCGGCCGTCATGAAATGTCCGAGTTTATGATTCAGTCCGGTTTCGACTATAAAATGTCGACGGAGAAAGCCTATTCCACTGACTCCAATATGCTTGGAGCCACTCACGAAGCCAAAGACTTGGAATTCCTTAATTCCAGCGTCAAAATCGTTAACCCGATTATGGGCGTGAAGTTCTGGGATGAAAACGTGGTAGTGAAAGCGGAAGAAGTCTCTATCCGTTTTGAACGTGGGTATCCGGTTGCTCTAAATGGCGTAGTGTTTGACGACAGTGTTGAGCTGATGATGGAAGCCAACCGTATTGGTGGCCGTCATGGTTTGGGGATGAGCGACCAAATTGAGAACCGTATTATCGAAGCCAAGAGCCGTGGCATTTATGAAGCCCCAGGGATGGCGTTGTTGCATATCGCATATGAGCGTCTGCTGACCGGTATTCATAACGAAGATACTATCGAGCAATATCATGCCAATGGCCGGGTGTTGGGCCGTCTGCTGTATCAAGGCCGTTGGTTTGATCCACAAGCATTGATGCTGCGCGATTCTGCACAACGTTGGGTTGCGAGCGAGATTACCGGAGAAGTGACACTGGAACTGCGTCGTGGCAATGACTATTCGATTCTCAATACTGTATCTGACAATCTGACCTACAAACCAGAGCGACTGACCATGGAGAAAGGGGATTCCGTATTCTCACCTGATGATCGTATCGGTCAGTTGACTATGCGTAATCTGGATATCACCGACACCCGTGAGAAGCTGTTTAACTATGTTGAAACCGGTTTATTGTCCTCTTCAGCAACCACTGGGCTGCCACAAGTTGATAATAACAACTTAGGTGCACGCGGTATTCAGAACAAGAGTAAGTAATTATTCTCTTGAACTAAAATTGACAGTGAGTAGCAATCAGACCAAATATCGGCACTAGATCGCGCTTGCGTTACGTTGCTAACAAAGCCCTGCTGGAAAGGCCGCTTACCTGACCAGCACAAAAAACCGCCTACCTGGCGGTTTTTTTGTTTCTATGCCACGCCCCTCAATCAGAGCCATGAATAGTAAAAATATAATATATAATCAATTAGATAGCTGGCGTTCATTCAACTCAGTCGGTTCATGCTTATAGTGAAAAGCAAAGACAAAAACAACCGCCAGTACGACAGTATAAGCAGCAAAAGATAACCAAATACTATTCCAATCTTTTACGCCATCGACCGTAAAGTAATCAACCACATGCCCGCTGCTTATCGCGCCAACATACGCCCCAACGCCGTTTACCATCGTCATAAACAAGCCTTGTGCGCTACCTCTGATATTGTGGTCGACTTCTTTTTCGACATAAATCGCCCCTGAAATATTAAAGAAGTCAAAGGCGCAGCCATAGACCACCATGGATAACAGTAATAGAACAATGCCGCTGGCGGACGGGTCACCATAGGCAAACAAGGTGAAACGCAGAGTCCAGGCAATCATACTGATCATCATCACACGCTTAATACCAAAGCGAGATAAAAAGAAGGGAATGGTCAGAATGAAAAAGACTTCGGCAATTTGCGCCATCGATAACAAAAGCGACGGGTACTGCACCACGAGGCTATCCTGATAAAGTGGATTCTTGGCAAAATCGTGCAGGAATGGGCTGCTAAACGTATGGCTAATCTGTAATGAAGCACCCAGTAACATGGCGAATAAGAAGAAAATAGCCATCTTCTTTTGTTTAAACAAAACAAAAGCATCAAGCCCTAAAAGGTTAACCCATGAGCGATCTTTCTTAGCATTAGAGGTGGGGCAACTGGGTAATGAGAGTGCATACATAGCCAATACCAGCGCCGCACCTGAAGCAATATAGAGTTGAATATTGCTCAATTCAAAACCGGATAAACTGATAGCCCACATGGCAAAAATAAAACCCACCGTGCCAAAAACACGTACCGGCGGGAAATCTTTAATCGTATCCAGCCCGGCCTTTTCCAGACAGATATAAGAAATCGTATTCGCTAATGCAATTGTCGGCATATAAACCATCGCATTAAACAGCATCACTAAGAACATGATCTTAGGATCGGAAACATTGGCCGCAATTAGCAGCGCGACAGCACCCAATAGGTGGCAGCAGGCATAGAGAATATTGGCTTTAATCCAGCGGTCGGCAATAATACCGATAATGCTTGGCATTAAAATACAGGCAATTCCCTTCGCACCATAGACTAGCCCCACCTGCGCACCGGTAAAATGGAGGGTATTCATCATATAGGCACCCAAGGTCACCAGCCAGGCACCCCAGATAAAGAACTGGAGGAAGAACATAACTTTAAGCCGTTTTTTTATTATCATTTTTATTCTCCGTGATACAAAGGTGTCGAGGGAATATGATTTGCTTATTGAGTCTGTAGGGTACTTCCCTCTTCAGCGGTATCCCCTACTGCCTGCGAGCCGCAATGACGCCAATAGGGGACTAACCAAAAGGTTGATAGTGTATTTATCGAACGGCTGATGCTTTGCTTTTCAAAAAAGCTTCAATTAGTTTGGTGAAATTAACCGAGGCCAATTTGGCGCATTTTAAGGTTTGTTCGTGAGACAGAACCACATCAGACAAGCCTTCTGCCAGATTGGTAATTGCCGTTAACGCAATCACTTTTAAGCCGCAATGGGCCGCAGACAAAACCTCTGGCACCACCGACATCCCCACCACATCTCCCCCTATGATTTGCATCATGCGGATTTCGGCTGGCGTCTCAAAGCAAGGACCGGGATAGGAGACAAACACCCCTTCGGTCAGAGGGATATCAAGCTGTTGGGCAATCTTGGCCATCTCGGCACGCAAGCCTTTATCATAGGCATTCGCCAGGCTAAAGAAACGTGGGCCAAAACGATCATCATTAGGCCCAACCAGCGGTGTTCCTGGCATGGTGTTGATGTGATCTTTAAGCATCACCACTGAACCCGGTAATACTTCTGGCCGTAATGAGCCGGCGGCGTTAGTACAGAATAAGAACTCGCATTCCATCAGTTTAAAGGTGCGTACCGGATTGGTCATAATGCTCATGCCTTGCCCTTCATAGAAGTGACCACGGCCTTTCATACACATCACAGCGACACCAAACAGCTCACCGAGAACCAATTCACCCGCATGCCCGTGCACCGAGCTAACCGGGAAGCCGGGAATATCGGCATAACTGAGGGTGGTTTCATTGGTAATTTGTGCCACCAAATCGCCTAAGCCTGAGCCTAAAATAAACGCCGCCTGAGGCTTAAATCCGGGCTTTATTTTCTGAATATACGCGGCAGCCTGAAAGGGTAATTCACTGAAATCAGCATTACTGTTTGAATTTACTGTCGTCATAATAAAACCCCTTAATTATTTTTTATTTATCAAATAAACGGGTCATCCAATAAACCGGCTAAATAATAAATAGGTAGCGAGATAGATATTCCTCTCCATCATATGCAGGGGGTTATGACACAACCAATACTAAAATTCCGCTTATCCATACTGAAAAGGTAATGGTTCATGGTGCATTTCCACGCAATTATCGTCGATCACAAGAGGGTAATAAGTATGCACATGACAACAAAAATAGTTAAAGCACATCTGCAAATGCTGGGGTTTACCGCCCTGCTAGGAGGTTCTTTTATTGCCAGCGCCACCATCAGCAATGCCTTGCCCCCCATGGTTATCACTTGGTTAAGATATGCTATCGCCAGCTTGCTTTTTATGGTGTTACTGGTGAGTCAGAGGTTATTTAAATTACCTAAATTGCGCGATTTAGGCCGCTACACGTTAATTAGTTTGCCGCCATTACTCTATTTTGCTTGCATGATATTTTCACTACAGACCACCAGCGCATTAAATTCGAGTGCGTTATATACCACCGTGCCATTAATGAGCCTGATAATGAGCATGCTGTTACTCAAATCGAAATCGACATGGTCAGTGCTGGTGGCCTTATTAATGGGGATTTTAGGCGCGTTGCTTATTATTTTTAAGGGCGATTTATCTCAGCTTTTACATCTGTCGCTTATGCCGTCTGATTATTTATTCCTGTTCGGCTGCTTAGGAATGGCGCTTAATCCCATCGTAGTAAAGAAGTTACATCGTGGCGAACTGGCGTTGGTTCTCACTGGCTGGAGTTTGATCTGTGCCACGCTATTGTTAACCGCAGTCGTCGCCTATCAACTGCCAGAAATCGAATGGCGAAATATTAGCGTTATAACCTGGAGTGGGGTTTTCTATCTTGCAACCTTTGCCACCGCGTTAAGTTTCTTCCTGTTTCAAAAAGCTTGCATTGTGCTCTCTCCGGCCAAAGTATCAGGTTATGTATATCTGATACCGCTGTCGGTTATTGCGACCAATGTGGTGCTAGGGCAGGCAATAAATTGGCAGGAGATCGCCGCTGGGGTCACTTAGTGGTTATTGCGATGGTCATGTTGGTTAAAGCTAAGTGACAGCGGCATTAAAATAACGCAAGCAACCGCTCCAGCGGCCGCGTCATGCTACCGGGATGATAAACGGCAAACAGATCAGCGGAGAGATTGTCTATCAGCGGGATGAATTTAATATTAGGCCATGGGATTTCCTGCATGCTTTCAGGAACCAGAGCGATGCCAAGATTGCTGTTTACAAAAGCCAGTTGGGTCTGTGGTTCATCAAATTGATAAATAGTCAGCGGCTTACAACCTGCGGCGAGGCAACTATTATATAAATTTTTGGAGTAGCCAGAGTTAGCAAAAGTGAGGAATATCAGGTTCTGGCCGGAGAGTTCTTTCAAAGTGAGCATTTTTTTATCTGCCAGCGCGCTCTCATTAGACACCGCAACCGCAACCCGCTGCTTCTCAACGCACTGATAGACCAGCGCCGGGCTTTGCTCTAGGGAAGCACAACGCCAGAAGCCGATATCAAGCTTCTTACTTAATAGCGCTTCATACTGTTTGCTGGGCGGAAACTCATGCAAAGACCACGTGGTGTTAGGGTTAAGCGTTTTAAAAAGTTTGAATTTCTCTAATAATTGGTGCCAAAGCGCCGAACCAATAATGCCTATATTGAGGTGGCTTTGCTCATGGCGGGCAATATAAGACACACGGCTTAATGAGTTTTCTATATTCTCAAAGACTTCTTTCATCTCAGCCTGCATCATCTCACCCGCCAGAGTTAATACCACATTACGGCTGTCCCGGATAAATAAAGGGAAACCCAAAGCATCTTCCAACTCTTTAATTTGCAGGCTTAACGGTGGTTGCGAGATATGAAGGCGTTCAGCGGCTTTTCCAAAGTGCAGTTCTTCTGATACGGCTAAGAAATAGCGGATCATTTTCAAATTGATACGACCGGAAAAAAGAAGCTTCTGCATGCCACTATCCAATTATGTTAATGCGTAACCTAACTTATCTTTTGATAATAACACTATCTGATTATTCAACGACTAAAAACCACCCGAACAATTCAAAACCATTCGAGTTGCAGGTAGATGTAGCCAATCCCCTGCAACTTCAAGGATAAAGGGAACACCCCCTGTAATTTCAAGGACGAAGGCCCCCCAAAGTCATTGGGATTACAAGTAGGCAGCAAGAGAATGAACCCCGATGAGCTTACTCATGTAAGTGATTCGGGTGACAAATCGGTCAGGAACCGATTTGAACGCCGCTTGCGGCGGCCTCAACGAGACGAGGCCCAAGGATGGGCCGAGTAATGAACGTAGCTAACACCCCCTGTAATTTCAAGGACGAAGGGGGGTGGGTAATTCAATATTACTTTCAGCCAACAACCCCATATTATTATACATGGCACAGGCTGCATCCACTAAATGCATTGCAATTGCGGCGCCACTGCCCTCACCTAGCCGCATGCCCATTTGCAAGTATGGATCGAGTTGCAGATGGCTTAGCGCAATGACTGCACCTTTTTCTGCTGATAGATGAGAGGGGATCAAATAGTCACGGACTCCCGGTGCGATACGGCAAGCCGCTAACGCAGAAGCATATGAGAGGAAACCATCCAACACCACTGGTAACCCCGCCGCCGCCGCACCAAGCATCACGCCGGTCATACCTACCAAATCAAAACCACCCACTTTCGCCAACACATCAATACCATCATTGGCATCTGGATGATTGGTTTCGATAGCACGGCGCACTACCGCCACTTTATGATGCAACTGCGCGCTAGGAAAATTCGCCCCAATCCCTACCACCAATTCAGGATCGCTGTCAGTAAACACGCTGACCATCGCCGCTGCTGGCGTAGTATTCGCCATACCCAACTCACCAACGCCAAACACTTTCACGCCTTCAGCCGCCTGCCGTAATGTCAGCAGTGCACTGGCACAAAGTAAATCCTCTGCCTGCTGGCGAGTCATTGCCGCTTCACGGGCGATATTGCCACTGCCACGCGCCACTTTCATATCCACCACACCGGGTAGCGTCTCGCTATCAATACCCACATCGACAATTTTTACTTCAACACCGGCATTAGCCGCTAGCACGCAAACACCTGTTACCCCCTTCACCATGTTCAACGCCTGAACCAGCGTGACCACTCGAGGTGAAATAGCCACGCCTTCATCGTAGACGCCATGATCTGCTGCCATCACAATAATTTGTTTGCGCTCAACCTGATGCCCGTATAACCCCCGCATTCCAGCCAGTTGAACCGCCAGTTGTTCCAGGCGACCTAAGCTACCTGGTGGTTTCAGTAAACCATCCAACCGCACCTGTGCTCGGGCCATCGCCTTGCTATCCAGCGGCGCAATCGTGCGCAGAATCGATGAAAGTGTTTGCATGTACTTAACCTCGTATTGCAGGCTGCCAAACAGCCCGACTGTTAAACGCACGCAGCGTGACAAATCCATCGTGGATCTCTAATACGCTGTATGCCCCCTGATCAAAATGAAAATGCCACATAGCCGCCGCTGGCATGGCCAGCAAACGAGCCAACATCAGGCTTAATACCCCCTGATGAGCAACCAGTAGCCGATTGTTATCACTACTTTGTGGTGAAGTACCCGACGCTAACAGCAGTGGCTGGATAACTTTTTCAACCCGGGCAGAGAACTGAGGGAATGACTCTCCTCCGGTGGGACTTGCCTGTTGCCAATCGGCCACCCATTGTGCCCATGCATCCGGGTCTTCCCGCTGTAAATCATGATGATGGCGCATTTCCCAGTCACCAAAATTCATTTCATTTAGTTGCCCGTCGCTATCGGCACTCACCCGGTGCCCGGCGAGTATGATGTCAGCGGTATGGCGGGCGCGCAGCAACTGGCTGCTGACGCCCTGACTAAAATCCACATCCGCTAACCAATCGGCCACCCATCCGGCCTGCTCCACGCCCTGTGGCGTTAGCGCCAAATCAGTCAGGCCGCAAAAAACGCCACGCAAATTGGCCTCGGTTTGCCCGTGGCGTACCAGAAAAAGTCGCATAGAATGACTCAATATTGAGATTATTCAGGAAATAACGCTGTTATTGCAAAACAGCTACAACAGCGCCAGCAAAAACACCAACTCACCTATTTCGGCAGCCGCGCCCAACGTATCACCGGTTTGACCGCCTAAACGGCTACGCAGATAGGTTGCCAACAGCAGCACTACCGCCATGGTAATCACCAGTGCCAACAGCGCAGTCCCTTTCCCCAGTAACAGGGTAAGTATTGCGCCACCCACTAATGTGACGGCAGTTTGCCGGCCGGTAACTTTACCGATGTAAATATTGCCCAAGCCATTGCCTGCGCGGGCATAACGCTGGCGGTACATCAACAACACAATCACCGTACGCCCCGCCACTGAAGCTGCCATTAGTATTGCCAGCATCGGTACATCGCGCAGTGCCAGCTCACTCACCACCAGCACTTTCGCCACCACGATAAAAATCAAGGCTAAACCGCCGTTAGTCCCAAGGCGGCTATCACGCATGATCTCCAACATCTGCTCGCGTTTACGAGCGGAAAACACGCCATCGCAGGTATCTGCCAAACCATCAAGGTGGAAAGCGCCAGTGACCAGCGCCAGTGCCAGCACATAACCCAGTGCCGCTAACGGAATGCCACACCAAGGTACCAGTAGGGTAAAGACCAGCGCGCCGATGATACCGACAATCAGCCCGATCAGCGGGAAACCGATAATGCCGCGTTCGTACTGATCCATCGCCAACCCTTGCGTCCAGCGCTCTGGCACCGGAATCCGGGTCATAAACTGCAAGGTGGCGAGAAATAGACGCAGGCTCATTTAATTTTTACCTCAATCCCGGAAACCACCAGAAACACTTGGTCAGCGGCAGCAGCCAGGCGCTGATTGACCCGACCGGCGATATCGCGAAAATGTCGCGCTAAACGATTTTCAGGCACAATGCCCATCCCCAGTTCATTCGTCACCAAATAAATCGGTGCTGAACTTCGGGCACAGGCGGCCAGCAGATCGGTAATTTGTTGCTGAATCCCCACTTCAAGTAACGTGAAATCCATCTGCTCCGGCGGCGTATCACCGGCCTGTTCAAACAGCAGATTAGTGATAAGGGTGGTAATACACTCCAACATCACCGCTTCGCCGGGTTCCACTTGCTGATCCAACACTGCTCCCAGATCCCGATAACCTTCCCAGGTACGCCAGTGTGCCGGGCGACTGGCGCGATGTAACTCAACCCGCGCGGCCATTTCCACATCTGTTACCACTGAGGTGGCAATGTAAAACACCCGCTCAGCCGCCTGTGCCGCCAACCGTTCAGCCAGCGAACTTTTGCCGCTGCGCGCACCTCCGGTAATCAAAATCACTGCGCGCTCTCCTGTCGATGTGTTTTCATTATTTTATAAATACTTTCAATATCAATATTTTGTCGCATATGTGCTGCCAGAATATCAAACTGTTGCTGCTTATGTTCGGCGTAATTCACCGTCACACCGTCAAACGCCGCCAGCCCTTTACGTTGGCGCAAATTGTCCAGCAGTGGGCGAGTGAAGTTGTGGCTGTCAAACAGGCCATGAATATAGCTGCCCAGCACACTGCCATCGGCGTTCACCGCCCCTTCCAACCATTGCTCCACTTGCCCGTTACGCAATGTCAATTGTGCGAAAGGCTTGGCGGCCGTTCCAAGCAGGGATGCACCCATATGAATTTCATAGCCTTCCAGTTGCTGCTCGCCGCAGCTTTCCAGGATCCCCGGCAGGCCCATCAGACAATAGCCACTGACCCGCGTGGTCACTTTGTCCTGTGCAAACTGCGTTTCCACATCCAGCAAACCAAGGCCCGCCATCTGTTCCAGGCCAGACTCCACACCATCAATAATACGTTTTCCCAACATCTGATAACCACCACAGATACCCAGCACCGGTACCTGATGTTGATGTTGTGCCAATAACGCGGCGGCCAGCCCACTGTGATGCAACCACTGTAAATCGCCCAAGGTATTTTTGCTGCCAGGCAGAATAATCAGATCCGGTTGCCCCAAGGCTGAGGGCTGCGAAACATAGCGCAGGCGCACATCTGGCTGAGCCGCCAACGCATTAAAATCGGTAAAGTTAGCAATGTGTGGCAAGTGAATGACGGCAATATCCAGCGCTTTTTCCACCGCATCCTGATATTTGCCATTTTGTAATGCCACACCATCTTCATCTTCCAAATCAATATCTAGCCACGGCATTACCCCTAATACCGGCACATCCGTCAGCGCTTCAATCTGTTCCAACCCAGGTTTAAGCAGCGCAATGTCACCCCGAAACTTATTGATTATCACCCCTTTGACCCGCGCTTTTTCATGCGGATGCAACAGGGCCAAGGTGCCATAAATAGCCGCAAACACCCCACCGCGATCGATATCAGCCACCAGTATCACCGGTGCATCGGCCATTGCCGCCATCCCCATATTGACGATATCGCGGTCACGCAGGTTAATTTCTGCCGGGCTACCCGCCCCTTCCAGCACCATGACGTCATATTCACGGGCTAAACTTTGGTAGACCTCGCTGATTTGTTGCTGCAATTGCGGCTTATATTGATGATATTCCACCGCATCCATATTGCAGGCAACTTTGCCCATCAGTACCACCTGCGCCTTACGGTCACTGGTGGGTTTGAGTAGTACCGGATTCATGCGCACATCAGGGGTGATGCCTGCGGCTTCTGCCTGAAAAATCTGTGCCCGCCCCATCTCCTCACCCTGTGGCGTAATACCTGAGTTGAGCGCCATATTCTGCGATTTAAACGGAGCACAACGATAGCCATCCTGCATAAAAATACGGCATAGCCCAGCCACCAATACGCTCTTACCTACATCAGATGCGGTACCTTGCACCATCACCGATAAACTCATTGCGCCTCCTCGGTTTCACGCTGACGCATCAACGCGAAAAGTTGTTCTTCCGTTTTGCATAACGGTAACCCTAGCTCGCAGTGCATTTTGACCAACCATGGCTGGATAAGCCCGGCAGCGCGCAGTTTATCCTGTTGCAGAAACACCTCGGTCGTTTCACCGGCCATCATTAAGCGACCATGAGATAAGACATACAGATAGTCACAAACCTTGTAGACCAAATCGATATCATGGCTGGAGAGAATAACCCGTTTCCCTTCTGCCACAATGCGTTCAATGATGGTAATCATGTGTTGACGCCCGGCCGGATCCAGCCCTGCGGTCGGCTCATCGAGTAACAGATACTCTGCTTCCATCACCAGTGCACCGGCAATTGCCACCCGCTTTTTCTGACCGTGACTAAGGTGCTGAATAGATTTATGGCGAAAACCCTGCGCATCAACCAGTGTCAACGCCCGATCCACTCGCGCGGCGATCACCGTTTCCTCCACGCCGAGATTACGCAGGCTGAACGCGATATCACTGTCGATATCGGTATAAAAAATCTGCTGTTCCGGGTCTTGGAATACCGTTGTCACCCGTTGGCGTAGCTCTCGCAGGCTGGCCTTTTTATAACTCAGCGGCTCTCCTTGCCACAGCACAGTCCCGTGTTGGGGTTGCAAAATACCGGTCAGATTCATAAATAAGGTGGATTTGCCACAGCCATTGGCGCCCAAGACACCAGTGACCGCGTGCTGACTGAAATCCAGCGTCAGATCGTGCAATACCTGCTCATCCTGATAGCTGAAACCTAACTGTCTGGTGGCTAACATCAAATCCTGCCTTACAGGTGGAAATCACCCTGATAAAGTTTCATATCCAGCGAGATAACCATCTGTTGATAGCGAATCATCACGCGGGTAAATAGCATACTCACCAACATAGCCAGCGAATGGTAGCCAGTACGCAATGAGATATAACCAAACCGTAGGGACTGCGCATGATGGATAGCAGCAGCCTCTTCAGCCAAAATAAAAATAAAACGCCAGGTCAGCAAAATTTGCTCAGTCAGCAAACGGGGGGCATGGCAGCGTTTAAGTATCTGAATAAGCTGTGGGAATGGCGTATTCAGCACAAACCAGAAAGTCGCGGCCAATGCAGCCAGGCTACGCCACAAGGTCTGATTGGCAGTGGTTAGACCGACTTTATCGATACCGAACCACCAATTACCGATTTGTATACTCCACCACATACTCTCCGGTTGACGAGAAAGGGATAACACAATGGTCACCAGCCCCACCAACAGGAATGACAGCGGAATAGCCAGCCAGTGCAGATAACGGCGCGGGCCAACGCGTAACAAGTAGCAGGTCAGCGCGGCGATAAATATCAGCAATAACGCCTGATAGAGCGGCGGGCTGAGCATCGCCAGCAACAGGAAAACCCCATACAGCACTAGTTTCCCTATTGGGTCAACCTGCCGCCAGCGGCTTTGATAACTTAGTTTATCAATCCCCAGCATGCTCACCGCGTTTCCCCCGGTAGTAACCCAAGATATAGAAAATCACCGCTGCGCCAATGGAACCTTGCAGCGTGAACAACAGACTCTCAATTTCACCACTGGCAGGTTCATATAATGGCTGGAACCAAGGCTCATAGTGCGGTGCCGTTTGCTGGATCAGCGCTTCAGCCTCTCCATCCGAGCCACCGTATTCGCCGCCGTGATTAATAAAGAACGGCATAATAACCAGTGCAATCACCATTGCCAGCAGGATCAGGGTCTTTTTCATGTTAGTGGCTCTCCGCGTGAATTAAGCGCCGTTTGGTCAATTGGTCGTAAATCATGACCGTCAATAACCCTTCAGCAATCGCAATCGGGATCTGGGTAATACAGAACACCCCCATAAACTTGATAACTGAACCGCTGATACCAAATTGTGGATCGGGGAACGCCAAGCCAAGTTGTACTGAGGTGACAAAATAAGTGGTTAAATCCGCTAACATGGCACAGAGGAAAACCCCAACATCGCGGCGTAATCCCGCTTTACAGGCCAATTTCCACACCAAATAACCCACTACCGGCCCGATCACCGCCATCGACATACCGTTAGCACCGAGCGTTGTCAGCCCGCCGTGTGCCAGCAATAGCGCCTGGAACAGCAGTACAATCGCCCCCAGCACCGCCACCACCACCGGCCCAAACAAGATGACAGCCAGCCCTACCCCTGTAGGGTGTGAGCAACTGCCGGTCACCGACGGAATTTTCAGTGCTGAGAGCACGAAAATAAACGCGCCACACAGCGCCAATAACACTTTCTGATTGCTGTCTTCAGCCACAATCTGCTTTAAGCGCACCAACCCCATAAACAGACATGGCAGAAACAATACCCACCAAGCCAGCGCCCACATCGGCGGCAGAAAACCTTCCATAATGTGCATGGCAAAAACGTCATTCGGTGCCAGCGTGAGCAAGATTGCCATTGCCACTCCGCTATAAGACAGTTTCTTTAACTCTTTTTCCATTTCCATTAGTTGCTCCAATCACTTTGGGGAGTAATTTAAAATTAATTAACCCTCTATTTAACTAACCTGTTATCCATTAACTCGTTGCTGCTTATTCACTAAAATGGTCGAGAAATAGGGCAATGGCTGGTCAGCGGCGATGCTATCAAGCTGACGCCAGCACACTTCGCCAGGCAATGAGGCTTCCGACATCAACAGCGCATGTGGGAACAGCTCCAACCGTGCCAGCAGCGCCTGGATCCGAGCAAAACGGCCATAGACTTTCATTAGCACCACACAGTCGTGATCCCGCAGTGCGCGCTCCAATTCGGCCTCCGGCGCGGTACAGGACATGATGGCCAGTGACTGCTGCTCCATCGCCAGCGGTAGCGCCGCACGCGAGGCAATGGCGGCAAATGAGGTTACGCCCGGTACAATTTCCAACCAATCAGGCCGCCCGATGCGTTCCAATAAAAACACCCACGTGCTGAATAACATGGCATCGCCGAGGGTGATAAATCCCACCTGACGGCCATTGGCCACTTCAGATTGCAACTGTTGTGCCACCTCATCCCATACCGCTTGCTTCTCACTATCATCAGCGCTCATAGGGAAATGACAGGTGCGGATTTCGGTATGTGGTGAAAGGTATTCGCGCACGATAGAGAGCGCCAGACTGTCGCCACCTTTGCGCCCGGCAGGCGCATACAGCACATCGAGTTTGGCTATCAGCCGTGCTGCGCGTACAGTAATTAAATCACTAGCACCTGGGCCAACACCCAATGCATAAAGTCTGCCGCTCATTACGCTGCCTCCTGCTGTTTTTGTTGTAAGGCTTGGTCCAGATGTTCGACAAACATTTGACGTATCAATGGGTTCTCACCCAATCCTTGTAACCAGGAGTGAGCACAGATACCGGCGGCCTCCAGTTGCGATTGCCATGAGTCCGGCTCATCAGAGGCCATATCGTTGATGGCATGATCACCTGCCACCAACATCAGCGGCATTAAGTGCACTTTACGCACCCCCTGCTGTTGCAGCCGGGTAATGATATGGCTGATTTCTGGATAACTCTCTACCGCGCCCACCAATGCCGGGAAATGCAGCGAGGTCATCAGATGATCCAGACAGGCATAGGCTGAAAAGGCATAATGGCTGGCACCGTGGCCCATAAAGACCACCCGCTCATCAGCGGCCAGCACCGGCATTTGAGCCTGTAACGCCACCAGCAGTTGTTGGTAATCGGCAAAACTGCTTAACAACGGCGTACCCAATACCAGACGATGGAAACAGTCGCTAAAGGTGCGCACTTCATTGGCAATTTTTTCGTATTCATCGCCGTTTATCACATGCAGCGATTGGATGGCGACATCCTGATAGCCCTGTTCAGCCAGGTGTTTTAGCGCCTCCCGTGGGTTGTTGATCAGCAAACCATCGCGTTTGCGCAATTTGCGGATGATCATCTCCGAGGTAAACGCGCGAAAAACATCACGATCGCTGTAAGCTGCCGCCAGTTGCTGCTCGCAAGCATCAATATTCTTTTGGCGGGTTTGTTCATAACTGGTGCCGAAACTGATCACCAACAGTGCTTTTTTCATTTTATTGCCCTCGTTGTTGCTGCCAGTGGATCAGATGTTGGCTAAATTCATCTAATGACGTCACTTGCTGACCGATACCGCCCAATACCACGCTTGCGGGGCGACACACCACAATGCAGGGGATATTCAGTGCCAGACAGGGGGCAACTTTTTCCTGATATCCCCCCTGGGCACCGGACTCTTTAGTGATAACCACATCCGGCTGACAAAACTCATACAGTGCCTGATTGAAAGACGCGCTGAATGGCCCGCGCAGCGCAATAATGTGGTCAACCCCCAGCCCCAGCGCCTCACATTGGTTCAGCACTTGCGCCGTGGGCAGCACCCGAACCAGTAAGGTTTTACCCACCAGCCCACGTTGATATTCAGCCAACTGCTTGCTGCCAGTCGTGAGTAACACCCGCGGCCCCAGCCGTTTGGCCACCTCACAGGCCGCAGCAACGCTATCGACCTTGTGCAGCAGAGGGTGGCTCAGAACATCAATTTCACTTGGCCGTTGGTAACGGGTCAGCGTGACATTTGACTGTTCGCAGGCCGCCACCACATTGTCACTGAGCATGCAGGCATAAGGATGCGAGGCATCAACCACCCACTGGACCTGTCTGGTCGCCAAAAAATCAGCCATCTGCCCTGCATCCATCCGCCCAACCATGACCTCACCGCCAATATCTCCCGCCAGTTGTTTACCGGCATCAGTGGCAACCGACAGGCTATAGCGTTGCTCTGCGGCATCCAGCAATTGGCAAATCAGCCGCGCATCACTGGTACCGCCAAAGACATGAATCGGTGGATAAGGGTGATGGCTCATCACAATGAATAGCCCCGTGGCGTGATCATCAACCCATCACGGCAATAGGTCGCCTGATTACCGACGATCACCAGACTGGTCATATCCACCGGTTCGAAATCCATCTCACCCAGCGTAGTGATCCATTTCTCCTGTTTTTTACGCCCGGCGGCTTTCACTACCCCGACTGGCGTTTCAGGCCGCTTCCACGGCTGCATTAACTCAAACGCGCGGGCCAGATGCCCTTCACGGCCACGGCTGCGTGGGTTATAGAAACAGATAACAAAATCAGCCTGCGCTGCCGCGACAATGCGTTTTTCGATCACCGCCCACGGCGTCATCAAATCACTCAGGCTGATATGACAAAAATCATGCATTAGCGGCGCACCGAGTAACGAGGCAGCAGCAATACTGGCGGTGATCCCCGCCACCAACCGCACCTCCAACTCCAATTTTTGTTGCGTTACCAGCTCCAGCACCAAGCCCGCCATACCATAGATCCCGGCATCACCACTGCTGATAAGCGCCACGTTATGGCCCGCCAGCGCCAGATCAATGGCGGTTTGGCAGCGCTCTATCTCTTTACACATGCCGGTTTTGATCACCTGCTTATCCCCGGTCAAGGGTTTCACCAGATGGGTATAGGTTTTATAACCGACGATAATTTCCGCCTCGCGGATTGCGGCGATAGCTTCCTGCGTCATCATCGATTCACTGCCCGGCCCGATGCCAATTACGGTTAACATTAATGCGATACTCCCAGAGTGATGGTGACACCCTGCTGACGCAGAGTATTGCCAACCAATTTACCGTCGCTCATCAGCCAGGCGACCGGTTGTGAAACGCTGCCGACACCCACCGTTTGGCGGACAAAATCAGAAGCAGGGAAACGTTGCTCATGGCGACTCAGTTCGCCGACACTGAACAGTTCGAACGGTACTCGCCAGCACTGAGCCAATTGATGTAGCGCGGGTTCATCTTTTTTGATAGTGACACTGCCAATAGCCCGCAGCGCCATGAGGTCAAAGTGATTCTCGGCCATTTGCTGTTGTAACAATTCAACCAAGGTTTGCAGCGAGGTGGCCCGGCGGCAACCGATACCCGCGACCACCCGGCGTGGCACCAGTTTGTACACCGGTAACGGTAATGGAGGCAGGCTGTCGCGCAACGTGACACAAACTATCGCATCCAGTTTTGGCAATTGATCCAGCGAATCAACCGCTACAAAACCACGAGTGTCACAGCGTTCACGCTCAGCCAGCAGAGGCGTATCCCACCACAAACCCACTTTTTGTTCGCTGACCAACATTTGATTGACCACTTTGACGGCGTGACGAAAATCCTGCATTTCGCCGTCCAGTTGGGTCGCCAGCGTATCCAATGCCGCCATCTGGTTAACGTCGGTTGCAGTAGTTATCACCGGATCGGCCCCGAGAATGCCCGCCAAATAACGGGTTAAGGTATTGCCGCCACCCACGTGACCAGACAACAGACTAATGACATGTTGCCCACGCTCATCAATCACCACCACCGCCGGATCACTCATTTTGTCATTCACCAACGGGGCGATAACCCGCACTGTCAGGCCGATAGCCCCGACCACTACCAGTGCCGAATACTGTTTAAAGGCCTCACGAATGGTGTCGCCAAAACTGCCATTGAACGGCAGAAAACCCGGTTCCAACAGTTTTTCACTGGTAAAGCAGGTCAGCGGCAAGTGGGTCTGCAAACGCCGCGCCAACCGCACCCCGCCCGGAGTCAGGCAAAATACCGCTATGGATTCAGGCTTGACGATATTCATGGCTAAACCCCGCATCATAGAGTTTGGAATAGTGGTATTCATCACCGAGGAACGCCCCCACCAAAATCAGTGCAGTTTTATGAATAGCAGCGGCGCGAACCAATTCGGCGATATCAGCCAGCGTACCGCGCACAGTGCGGCTTTCAGCCCATGTCGCTTTGTACACCACCGCAACAGGAGTCGACGCTGGGTATCCGCCAGCAATCAAACGTTCAGCCACGCGGTCCATCTCTTGTACTGACAAGAAAATCGCCATCGATGTTTGGTGCGCGGCAAACGCCTCCAGTTGCTCCAGCGGCGGCATCGGGGTTCGCCCTTCGATTCGGGTAATAATCAAGCTCTGCGCCACTTCCGGCACGGTGTATTCCACCCCCAGTTGCGCCGCTGCGCCAAGAAAAGCACTGACACCCGGTACCGACACAAAACCAATACCGTGCTCACTCAGCACTTCCCCCTGCTCACGGATCGAACCATATAAAGAGAGGTCACCGGTTTGTAATCGCACCACCAACTTGCCAGCCCGCACACCATCAACCATCAGTGTGATGATCTGTTCCAAATTCAAACCCGCGCTATCGTGGCATTGCGCCTCTGGCGAGCAATATTCCAGCAGTTCGGTATTGATCAGCGAGCCGGCGTAGATAACCACCTCTGCTTGCTGTAACAACCGGTAGCCTTTCAGGGTGATCAACTCTTTGTCGCCCGGCCCTGCACCGACAAACCAGATTTTTTGTGTATCCCAGGGTTGTAGTACCGCTGTTGATGCAGCATCAGGATGCTCAGACATTGCGCGCCTCCTTGTGGCAGGAAATAAGATAAGTAGGATTATTAGGTTTAAAATAGTGCCCGCTGCCCAAAGGGGTCAGGGTGGAGAGTTGCAATTGCACGCAATCTAACTGACTGACAGCGCAGTGCTGTAAGTGAGCCAACGCGTCATTAAGGTTATTGAGCAAAATAAAGGTCAGTACCAAACGGCCATCGGGCTTAAGTGTCATCAGCGCCCAATCAATCAGATCGGTTAAATGGCCGCCGCTGCCACCAATAAAAATGGCATCGGCTGCGGCCGTATTAGGCAAGGGGGCAACGCCTGCGATGATCGCCACGTTGTGGCAACCCAGCCGCTGGCGGTTTTCGCTAATCAGTTCCAGTGCCGCTGGGTTGCGCTCAATCGCGGTGACCTGCAAATCGGGGAAGCGCAGTGCCGCCTCCAACGCCACACTGCCCGTCCCGGCGCCCACATCAATCAGGTGGCCATAACAAGGCAACTCCAGCCGTTCCAGTGCCAATGCACGCACCGCTTCTTTGGTCATCGGGACTTTTTGCCCACGTAAGAACAGATCATCTCTCATTGAGGATCACCACCACATTCATGTCATAACGCGCCGCTACCTGTTGTTGCGACAGACGGTGAATACGTTCATTGGGTTGTGACAGGTTTTCACCGATAATCAAGGTGCGGGACAGACCACGCTGATGTAATGCATCGGCGATGGCACGCGGGCCGATAATGCTGTCAGTCACCATCGCCACCTTGTCATGCTGGAAAATCCAGTCAAAATCGGGTACCCGCCCGTGGCTGCTGGTAAGAAAAAGGTCATTCATATCCAGCGCCACTTTGGCACACAGATATTGAATAGCGCTGATGCCGGGCACGATATGTAGCTCGTCAGTGCCGAAGTTCGCCGCCAGCAGTTTGCCAATGCCATACAGCAGAGGATCACCGGAAGCCAGTACCACAATGGCGCGAGTTTTGTTGCTATCCAGCCACTCCAGTAACCCCAGCAGATCCGCATCTAACAAGCGGGACTCACGAACATTGCTGCTAAATGTTGCCAGATGGCGCTTCCCGCCCACCAATACCTCAGCCTGGCTGATAGCCCACTGGGCTTCAGGGGTCAGATAGTCGATATCACCTGGGCCGATGCCAACAACTGTAATCATCGCAATGCCTCCACAATCTCATCCAGAGGCCGACTGCTGCCTAACACCTGATTATCGAAAGAGAATAAAATCGCATCGCACTGCGGCGGATTAACGGAGAAACGCATCATTTCAGCAATTCGCTCACAGATACGTTCGGCAATACGGCTGTAGACCGCCTGCCACCCCTGCTCAGCAATCAATTCCATCGCCGCTTCAGTGGTATTGCACTGATTCACTTCAAGCAGTAGCGCATGCGGCGCCCCCATCAGCGCCAGATGGGCAACCAATGTTTCCATACGCCCATCCGCGATATGGCTGTGGGTATGGAAGATACCGGCGGCCACTTTCACTAATTTGCCGGGATGCCCTACCAGCAGCACCTGACGAAAGCCCAGTCGCACGGTTTCCTGCAACATATAGCCGACGAAATTACTCATGGTCACCACCCGCTGGCTGTCGAGGCCCAGATGATCGCGAACAAAGCGCTCGCCATGATTGCCCGGTACCAGAATGACGCGATCTTCACCCGCCGCGCGCTTCATCTCCAATTCCAATGCCAGCGAGCGTTTCCAGCTCTCTTCCGACATCGGTGTCACAATGCCGGTAGTGCCGATGATGGAAATGCCACCGAGGATCCCCAACCGCCCGTTATAGGTTTTTTTCGCCCGCTCTTGCCCTTCGGGAGCAAAGATCTCTATTTCAGCACCGCGTAACGGGCCGATGACCTCGCGCACTGCTGCCTCGATGGTTTGGCGTGGCGTACGATTAATGGCTGAGCTGCCGACGGGGAGGCCAATACCTTTACGGCTCACTGTCCCGACCCCTTCGCCACCACGCAGAGTAATTTCCGTCTGTTCACGCAGCGTGACGCGAGCAAAAATCAGCATGCCGTGGGTAGCATCAACATCATCACCACCATCTTTGCGGATGGCCGCCGTAGCTTGCTGGCCCTCAATGAGGGGTTGTTCTACATTCAGGCATAACGTGACACCGGAAGGCGTCACAATTGAAATCTGGTCAATCACTTGCTGGCGCAACACCATTAGCGCCGCCACTTTAGCCGCCGCCGTCGCACAAGAACCGGTGGTGTAACCTTTGCGATATTGTTTGCCGTTATGCCAAATGCTGTCTAATTGCTGGTTTTGCAGCATCTGACTGTCATTGACAGTAGCCTCACTCATAGCGCCCCCCGCAACTGATAGAGGATGGCATTGATGATGGCTGCTGCCACATTGCTGCCCCCTTTGCGCCCAAGTGCTGCAATGCATGGCAGGTCACTGGCAACCAAGGCATCTTTGGATTCAGCCGCCCCGACAAACCCCACCGGTACACCAATGACCGCGATCGGTGTGGCGTGGCGTTCCAACAAGCGGAATAACGCAGTCGGGGCATTACCAAAGACAAACAGCTTTTCTCCTGACTCTGCCAGAGCAACATCCACTGCGGCCATCGAGCGAGTAATACCCTGTAGCGGCGCACTCTCCACCACCCGTGGGTCACTGATGTAGCAACGGCATTCGCATCCCATCTGCTTTAACAGCACTTTGTTGATACCGGACATCGCCATCGTAGTATCGGTATAAAGGGTGCAACCCCGGCGGATACCCTCGGCAATATGGGTTAGTACCTGCGGTGAGAAATGCAGAATATCCAGCCAATCAAAATCCGCCGTGGTATGGATAACCCGCTTGATCACCGCTTCTTGCATCTCACTGACAAAGCGAAAGTCCGGGTGCTCATCGGCAATAATGTCACCGATGATGGCAAAACTGTTTTGCTCTATTTCCTGCGGGTTCTTTATATAGTTCATCAGGTTATCCTTGTTAAATGCCGACCAGCAGCAGACGAATCAGGGCAAACAGTAATAGTGCTAATAACGACGCCATCAGCATCAAATGGATAGTGCGCGGGATATCATCCAGCGCCACCTCGCGCCGTTCATCACCGATCCAGGGTTTTTCAACCCGCACGCCAAAGTAATCATTCGGCCCCCCCAGCCGCACGCCCAGCGCACCGGCAACCGTGGCTTCAGACCAGGCACAGTTAGGACTGGCGTGCTGATAACGATCACGCCAGCCGATGCGCAATGCCTGACGGTAATCGGCTCGTAGTAACCACGCGGCTACGCTGAGTAATAACCAGCTCAGACGGGCTGGGATCCAGTTCGCCACATCATCCATCCGTGCCGACACATAACCAATCGCGCGGTATTTTGGCGTTTTGTAACCCACCATCGAATCAAGGGTATTGACTGCTTTGTAAGCCATTGCCAGCGGGGCGCCGCCTAACATCAAAAAGAACAGCGGTGCAATCACGCCATCAACGCTGTTTTCGGCCACTGTCTCTACCACCGCACGGGTGATTTGTGGCTTCTCTAGTTGTGAGGTGTCACGCCCGACAATCCATGACAGCTTCTCGCGGCTTTGTGCCAGCGAACCGTGCTTCAGGGCATCAAATACCAGTAGCGCCGCATCACTCAGGCAACGTCCGGCTAAGAGGGTGTAAATCATCCACACTTGCGCCAACCAGCCGAGCCACGGATTGATGTGTGTCATCAGTGATAAGAACCCCCAACTCAGCAGCCATGTCACGCCGACCACCACCAACCACAGCGCTGCTCCCCCCCACTTCAGTGCCCGTTCGCTGTGACAAACCGCACGGATAGCACGTTGCATGACAGAGATCAGGTTGCCTATCCAGCGCACCGGGTGCGGCCAGTGCGGCGGGTCGCCGAGCCAGCTATCAAGCAAGAAAGCGACAAACCATGCGCTCAGGGTCATAGCACGCTCCGGGCAGCGGTCAGCCAGCCATCAAGCAAACCGGGGCGCTGGGCAAAATGGATATGCAGATAGCTGGCCTGAGTGCGCTGAAGTTGATAGCCACTGTGCCAGCGCTGAATAGCGACACCATCACGCCATTTGCTGCTATCAAATACCGGCGTCAATGGGCTAGTAAAATCGGAATAATGGAATTCATGACCACGCAGAATTTCACCTTGTGCAGCCAATAAGGTGTCACTGCGGGCCTGTGCCTGACAGTAACCAAAGCGAGTCAGCCGTTTCCCCATCCGGCTCTCACCGGCCAAAATGCCAACCATCGGGTGGCGCTGACCACTCTCATCCGTTAAGCCATCACCGAGATACATCAGGCCACCGCATTCGGCATACAGCGGGATCTGTTGGCGATGCGCTTGCTGTAACGCTGCATGCATCGCTGTATTCGCCGCTAAGCGGCTCGCGTGAATTTCGGGATAACCTCCCCCGAGATAAATCATCTGGCAATCGGGTAACCGGCGGTCATGAAGTGGGCTGAAACGTTGGATGCGCACGCCTGCCTGCTCTAGCAGGTCAAGGTTATCGGGGTAATAGAAATTGAATGCTTCATCTTCGGCCAAGGCCAGTGTCAGGCCGTTAGCCAGTGTAGACAGAGGTAAGGAAGGCGGGGTGCCGGCAGGCTGTGCCGCACAATGCGTCAGTGCCAGTAATCGGTCGAGATCGATAAAGGCTTCAACCTGCTGTGCCAGCCGTTGCCAGCGGGGCGAGCTGTCGGGCTGATGGGTTCTACCCGCCACGCCCTCACGCTGCTCTTGCACCGGTATCAACCCTAAATGGCGTGATGGCAGCGCGATATCATCCATCACCGGCAAGCGCCCCAGCACGGGAATACCGCAGTAATGCTCGATGGCGTGGCGGATTAGCTGATAATGGTTTTCTGAATTAACACGGTTAACAATCACGCCTGCGATGGTGAGATTTGGGTCAAACTGGCAGAACCCCAGCACGGTAGCCGCAACCGAGGTGGATACCGCCTTGCCATCCACCAGTAAGATAACCGGGCAGCCCAGTTGTTTGGCCATCGCCGCACTACTGCAATAATCGGGATCAGTGCCGTAGCCGTCATACAAGCCCATCACACCTTCGATCACCGCCACATCAGCATGGCGCATGTGCTGGTTATATAACCCATTCAAGGTCGCAGCCGGTAGCATAAAAGCATCGAGGTTACGCGAGGTAACACCACTGACGGCGCTATGCCAGCCGGTATCCAGGTAATCTGGCCCGACCTTAAACGGCTGCACAGATAATCCGCGTGCCATCAGCGCCCGCAGAATACCCAACGTCACGGTTGTTTTACCGCATCCACTGCCGGTACCTGCGATAATAAATGCTTGTTTGCCAGACCGTTGCATAAAAAATCCCGCCATTTCGAGCGGGATATGCAGTGTCAAAAAGGTGCGTCTGCGCAACGTCACCGCAGCGCGCATCTAATGACAACCCACTTCCCACCGAAGGAGTTGAATATATTTTACCGATTTGGCTGGTCTTCTGGCTTAGCGTCATCCTCTCCCGCACCTTCCCAATCCGGTGGATCAGTGGTTTCAGCGGGTTCGTCGGCATCACAGCAGCGGGGGCTGCGGGGGATTGTCACCCCCTTCCCTGTCGTGTATTAAGTGCCAATGCGTACACGACATAACCATTTCAGTAACTTCCCCCTCGTATTGATAGCTACAGTGTTGTTAGCAACTCTCACGCACCTGCATCACTGACCTTAGTCAGCTCCACGGGTTTGTTCGTTTGCTACCTTGCTGCAACGCCAACTACGTTGGGGTATGTATTTATCTAATACAGTAGATTATTTTATTTCTATTTCGTTATAGAATTTATCTCTTTATTTACACAGTTGTAACGTCAACTGATTTATTAAATCCGGTTGACGTTAATATACTCTTTTCCACAAATAAAAAATGGTTAATTTCATTTTTTGGGGATTATTTTTTGGTGTCAACACAGCAAATAATTGCCACTGCATTATTAAAAATAATTTAAAAACAATCAGTTAGAAAGATAACGGCATTTAAGAGCATAACAAAAAATTGTCATTATTTATTTAATATATTAATACCCATCACAGTTCTTAAATATATAAACGTGAGCATAGAGCATGACTAATTGTTATTAGATCAATAACTGTCATTCCATTTCACTGCGTTCAGAAGAAAGTGAACGAAATACCTGCGGTGTCACATTATAGGTCTGGCGGAACACCTTGCAAAAATAGCTGGTTTGGGAAAATCCAAGATTTTTGGCAATACTGGCAATGCTCCAATCACTGTGCTGCAACATCTCTCTGGCATTGGCCATGCGTTGTTGGTTGACCCAGGCATTGAAGCCGATCCCCTGATATTTTTTAAATAATTTACTGAAATAGTAAGGGCTGAGATACACCTTGCCAGCCACTTCTTCCAACCGGAGCTCTTCTGACAAATGCGTGTCTATATAGCGTAGTGCTTTCTTCATTTTGCTGTCATGCGGGTGGAGCGGCCGTATTCTGCCCGGCTCTTTACTCCCCATATTGTCATTGATTACAACAAAATTGAGGTGTTTTTTCAGGCAGTTCTCAACAATCAGCTTCAGCAAATCAGCCGAGGCTATTACTCGAGAAAAATCCATTATCGGTACATTATGGAACTCATCCATTAGCGCCGGATTCTGCTGCCAGTTATTATCGACATTCAGAATATCAATAAGGTAAACATCTGCATGTAGCCGGACCTGACCACATAACACAAAGCCCACCAGATGGCCGGCAATCACCAAAGGAATAGAAAAATCAGTTAATCCGGCATGGCAGCGGTAGATGCAGGGCTCATTGGATTTGGACGCTTCAAGGCCACCACAACGATCACTCATCCGACAGCGCAGATGGTTAACCGGATCTTGACGCATTAATTGACAAAATGGGGTGAAATTAAACAGGTCAGAGATTTCCTCACCGTGAATATTCACCACCACCACCGCCAATCCGGTGGCTTGGGCAAAATCCTGGGCGATTTTATTTATGAGCTCTGAGTTAAGAGAACTGGCAGAAATCATGATAAAACCTCTCAGTTAATTTATTGTTATTAAATTTTATTTTATTGTTATAAAGCATCCCTGTAATAAGTAATATGTTAGAACATTGTTATTTAGTCATTCCTATTCACCAGGTTAAAATCTATTTCCCTGAAAAGGTAAAGTAACAATTTACTCTACCAGAGTCATAAACGTCAGGGGACCATTAATGAGCCATTAACCAGAATGGATCACGAAATTTCCTCACCCAGTGTCAGATGAGGAAATCCACGTTGCTTTATAAATTAACTTTCTCATCCTCTAACTTACAGGTATTACAAGGTAGATTTTTGCCAATGAGGAAGCGATAAACTGCGGCCCCGAGGCAAGCACCAATAATCGGCGCCACAATCGGAATAATGAAATAAGGGATATCACGGCCGCCGGTCATTGAAATTTTTCCCCAACCAGCAAAGAAGGTAAATAATTTAGGACCAAAATCACGTGCTGGATTCATGGCAAAACCAGTTAATGGAGCGGTAGAAGCACCAATAACCGCCACCAGAATACCGATCAATAGTGGACCTAATGCACCGCGTGGCACACCGTTACCATCATCAGTTAGTGCCATAATCAGCCCCATAAGAATCGAGGTGATAATAATTTCAACAAATGCAGCCTGCCATACGCTGATTGCCGGTGATGGGAAGGTGCTGAAGATACTGGCTAATTGCAGACTTTCCATGCTGCCACGCACCATCTGGTGTGCGGCTTCAAAATCAGTAAATAAATTATGATAGAGCATATAGGCCAGTGCCGCGCCACCAAAAGCACCGGCAACTTGAGCAATGCTGTACGGGATGACTTTCCGTGCGGGGAAACAGGCAAATAGCCATAACGCGATAGTAATGGCCGGGTTGAGGTGAGCACCGGAAATTCCTGCCGTCAGGTAGACCGCCAGTGAAATACCCAGCCCCCACACGATACAGATTTCCCACAAACCAAAACTGGCACCTGCTACTTTCAATGCAGCTAAACAACTAATACCAAAAAACAAAAACAGCCCGGTACCGAGGAATTCCGCAATACACTGCGCTTTTAGTGAGTCGTTCATAGATTTACCCTGCTTGTGATTATTATGATCAATCTATCCAAAATAGATGAAGTAATGCACGGCCCATGACCCAGCCACTATAAAGAGAGCAAAAATGAAAGTGTTGTCGTGATGTGCCATTAATTAAACAAAAAATAGACCTTCAATAACAAATTATTGTCATTTGCGCAGAAAAGTTAGCGCCAACACCGTGTTAACAGGCACTTTTATGCTTTATTCAGCTATATGACTTTCTTGCCATTTATTCTTTCCGTTATTGTTATCAAGCTCGCACTTTTGTGGCTACTCCCCCCTCAGGTGTATCATTATATTTATGCGCGCGATCACGCGAACTATTAATCGGGCGGGTGCGCAATTAGCAGATTTAATACCTACTGTCACCTAATAAATTGTAATTCTGAATATGCAATAGCCAGTTATTACCACCCAATATCAACGAAATAACGTTTTAAAACATAATATTAAGTTATAGCCATGACAATAATTTGTTATTTCCTCACTAACCATTCCCGTCAGTAAATTCAATACAGCCATTCTTTTTCATTGCTTGTTTGTATATTCGTTCTCAGCACGAACCTGACAACTTTATTTTTAAACTTACCGAATTTATTTTTTTAAATTTACTGAATGGCACCAACACGACAGTTTTTATTTTAGAACCTGAAGCGCGTTTGAAACCGTAATAGCTGCATTTCCAACGCACAAACATCAGGTTCCTGACATCCCCGTCGAGGTATTTATGCAACAAGAAGCACTAGGAATGGTGGAAACCAAAGGGTTGACTGCAGCCATTGAGGCTGCGGACACCATGGTGAAATCGGCCAATGTGACATTAGTCGGCTATGAAAAAATTGGCTCTGGTCTGGTCACCGTCATCGTACGTGGTGATGTGGGCGCAGTTAAAGCAGCCACTGATGCCGGTGCAAGTGCGGCTGCGAAAGTGGGTGAAGTGAAATCGACCCATGTCATCCCACGTCCACACACCGATGTCGAGAAGTTCTTGCCAAAGGGAAATAGCTAATGAAAAGCAATGACCTGGTCGACCAAATCATGGCGCAGGTGATAGCAAAAGTCAGCGAACACGCTCCGGCGTCTTCTAAACAACCCTCCTATAAACAACGAGATACGGCTATGGCTGAGAAGACTTGCAGTTTAACGGAATTTGTTGGTACCGCGATCGGTGACACGGTCGGACTGGTGATCGCCAACGTCGACAGCGCCCTACTGGACGCAATGAAGCTGGAAAAACGCTATCGCTCCATCGGTATTTTGGGCGCACGTACCGGCGCTGGCCCGCACATCATGGCGGCCGATGAAGCTGTCAAAGCCACTAATACTGAAGTGGTCAGTATTGAGTTACCCCGCGATACCAAGGGCGGTGCCGGTCATGGCTCGCTGATCATCTTCGGTGGTGATGATGTTTCTGATGTGAAACGTGCCGTCGAAGTGGCGCTGAAAGAGCTGGATCGGACCTTCGGCGATGTTTACGCCAATGAAGCCGGTCACATTGAATTGCAGTACAGCGCACGTGCCAGCCACGCATTGGAAAAAGCATTTGGCGCGCCATTGGGCCGTTCTTGCGGAGTGATAGTCGGTGCACCGGCGTCGATTGGTGTTTTGATGGCGGATACCGCCGTGAAATCTGCCAACGTTGACGTGGTGGCTTACAGCTCCCCTGCACATGGCACCAGCTTCAGTAACGAAGTGATTCTGGTTATCTCCGGTGATTCTGGCGCAGTTCGTCAGGCAGTGATTTCTGCCCGTGAGATTGGCAAAACGGTATTAGCGACCTTGGGTTCTGAACCGAAAAACGACCGCCCTTCTTATATCTGACGCCACAGTGAGGCTGTTTCATGAAATCGAAAAGATTTGAAGCATTGGCGAAACGCCCGGTTAATCAGGACGGCTTTGTCAAAGAGTGGATCGAGGAAGGCTTTATTGCCATGGAAAGCCCGAATGATCCAAAACCTTCCATCAAGATTGTTAACGGTGTGGTGACCGAATTAGACGGTAAGCCACAAAGCAGTTTCGACCTGATAGACCACTTTATCGCCCGCTACGGTATCAATCTGGCGCATGCGGAAGAAGTGATGAAGATGGACTCCATCAAGTTGGCCAATATGCTGTGTGATCCTAACGTATCGCGCCGCACCATTGTGCCACTCACTACAGCGATGACCCCGGCCAAAATTGTCGAGGTGGTTTCTCATATGAACGTGGTGGAAATGATGATGTCGATGCAGAAAATGCGCGCACGTCGTACCCCATCACAACAGGCTCACGTCACTAACGTTAAAGATAACCCAGTGCAGATTGCCGCCGATGCCGCCGAAGGCGCATACCGTGGCTTCGATGAGCAGGAAACTACTGTGGCCGTGGCCCGTTATGCGCCATTCAATGCCATCGCGCTGTTAGTCGGTTCGCAAGTGGGTCGCCCTGGTGTGCTGACGCAATGTTCGCTGGAAGAAGCCACCGAGTTGAAGCTGGGGATGCTGGGCCATACCTGTTATGCCGAAACCATTTCGGTTTACGGTACTGAGCCGGTATTTACCGACGGTGATGACACGCCGTGGTCCAAAGGCTTCCTCGCCTCGTCCTATGCATCACGCGGTTTGAAAATGCGTTTTACCTCTGGTTCAGGCTCCGAGGTGCAAATGGGTTATGCCGAAGGCAAATCCATGCTGTATCTGGAAGCTCGCTGTATCTATATCACCAAAGCTGCCGGGGTTCAGGGGCTGCAAAATGGTTCAGTCAGTTGTGTCGGTGTGCCATCCGCTGTGCCATCGGGCATCCGGGCCATCCTGGCAGAAAACCTGATTTGCTCTGCACTGGATTTGGAATGCGCCTCCAGTAACGACCAGACCTTTACCCACTCCGATATGCGCCGTACCGCCCGTCTGCTGATGCAGTTCCTGCCGGGTACTGACTTTATCTCCTCTGGTTTTTCTGCGGTACCTAACTACGACAACATGTTCGCCGGTTCCAACGAAGATGCCGAAGACTTTGACGATTACAACGTATTGCAGCGCGACTTGAAAGTTGATGGTGGCTTGCGTCCGGTGCTGGAAGCTGACGTGGTGGCGATTCGTAATAAAGCTGCCCGTGCGCTGCAAGCAGTATTTGCCGGTATGGGCCTGCCACCCATTACTGACGAAGAAGTGATTGCGGCGACATATGCACACGGCTCGAAAGATATGCCGGAACGTAACATCGTTGAAGACATCAAGTTCGCTCAGGAAATCATCAGCAAAAACCGCACCGGTTTGGAAGTGGTAAAAGCATTGGCACAAGGTGGTTTCGAAGATGTAGCGCAAGACATGCTCAACATCCAGAAAGCCAAAATTGCCGGTGACTACCTGCATACCTCGGCGATCATTAAAGGTGACAACCAAGTGCTGTCAGCGGTGAATGACGTCAATGACTACGCGGGTCCAGCTACCGGTTACCGGCTGGAAGGTGCACGTTGGGAAGAGATCAAAAACATTCCAAACGCGCTTGATCCGAATGAGCTTGGTTAAGGGGTTCACGAGATGGTGGATATTAACGAAAAACTGTTACGTCAAATTATCGAAGGCGTATTGCAGGAAATGCAGGGAGACAAAAATACCGTCTCCTTTAAGCAGGATTCCCAACCCGCAGCGGCTACGGCTACTGTTGCTGAAGGAAATTTCCTGACCGAAGTGGGTGAAGCCCGCCCTGGCAGCAATCAGGATGAAGTGATCATTGCCGTCGGCCCGGCATTTGGCCTATCGCAAACGGCTAACATCGTCGGTATCCCGCACAAAAATATTCTGCGCGAACTGATCGCCGGTATTGAAGAAGAAGGCATTAAAGCACGGGTTATCCGCTGCTTTAAATCCTCCGACGTGGCGTTTGTTGCCGTCGAGGGTAACCGCCTGAGTGGTTCCGGTATCTCCATCGGTATTCAATCCAAAGGCACTACGGTGATTCATCAGCAAGGCTTACCGCCGCTCTCCAATCTGGAGTTGTTCCCGCAGGCCCCGCTGTTGACGCTGGAAACTTATCGCCAAATTGGTAAAAACGCCGCGCGTTATGCCAAACGGGAATCACCACAACCGGTTCCTACCCTGAACGACCAAATGGCACGGCCAAAATATCAGGCCAAATCAGCGATTCTGCATATTAAAGAAACCAAATATGTGGTGACCGGCAAGAATCCTCAGGAACTCCGGGTGGCGCTTTAACAAAGGAAAACACAATGAATTCCGAAGCTATTGAATCCATGGTTCGCGATGTGCTGAGCAAGATGAACAGCTTGCAAGGCCAGACACCTGCGGCTGCTTGTGCGGCACCAGCAGCCAGTTCGCGCAATGATGCCAAAGTCTCTGATTATCCGCTGGCAAATAAACACCCTGATTGGGTCAAAACGGCCACTAACAAAACGCTGGATGACCTCACGTTGGCTAACGTTTTGAACGGCAGTGTCACTTCGCAAGATTTGCGGATTACACCGGAAATCCTGCGTATTCAGGCATCTATTGCCCGTGATGCAGGTCGTCCACTGTTGGCAATTAACTTCGAGCGTGCAGCCGAGCTGACGGCAGTACCGGATGACAAGGTGTTGGATATCTATAACGCCCTACGTCCATTCCGCTCCAGCAAAGAGGAGCTGAACGCTATCGCCGACGACCTGGAACAGACCTACAAAGCGACCATCTGTGCGGCATTCGTCCGTGAAGCTGCCGTTTTGTATGTCCAGCGTAAGAAGCTAAAAGGCGACGATTAACGCAGTGATATCAATCAAGGGGAAGCGTGCCGTGGGGGTCGTAGCGGCGTAAGCCGCCGGAGCGCCCCTAGGTACGATAGCCCCGTTGATCACGACATCCCGTTATTAGTCATTTAAGGATCGGATATGGATTACATCGTCGGTGTGGATATTGGTAACTCGTCAACAGAAGTGGCATTAGCACAATGCACTGCTGGTGGTCAGTTGCACTTTATTACCAGTACCCTGACCGAGACGACGGGTATCAAAGGGACTCAACGCAATATTTTCGGCATTAACAAGGCGCTGAATATGTTGGTGGAAAAGGCCGATATTGCGCTAAGCGATATCAGCCTGATCCGCATTAACGAGGCCACACCGGTGATCGGTGATGTGGCGATGGAGACAATTACCGAAACCATCATCACCGAATCCACCATGATCGGTCATAACCCGAAAACCCCTGGGGGATTGGGATTGGGGGTGGGGCTGACCATTACTATTGACGAGTTGGTTACCCGTGACCCTGCCCAACCTTACATTCTGGTGGTGCCATCAGCGGTGGATTTCGCCGATGTCGCGGCGGTGGTAAATGCCGCCAACGGCGCTGGCTACCGCATCACTGCGGTTATCTTGCAACGGGACGATGGCGTGCTGGTCAGTAATCGGCTGGCGCACCCGCTACCGATCGTTGATGAGGTGCTACATATCGACCGCATCCCGATGGGCATGCTGGCGGCGGTAGAAGTTGCGATGCCGGGTCAGGTGATTGAAACCCTCTCTAACCCCTATGGCATTGCCACCGTATTTGAACTGAGTGCCGAAGAAACCAAAAACATTGTGCCGGTGGCACGAGCGTTGATTGGTACCCGCTCGGCGGTGGTAGTGAAAACCCCTGAAGGGGATGTTAAAGCTCGCTCGATACCGGCCGGTCATCTGGAGTTATTTGCCGACGGTCGCACGGTACGAGTTGATGTGGCGACCGGAAGTGAAGCCATTATGACGGCGGTCAACAGCTTCCGTCATTTGGACAATGTCAGTGGTGAAGCAGGAACCAATATCGGCGGCATGCTCGAACACGTTCGCCAAACCATGGCAGAACTGACCAATAAACCAACCAATGAGATCTTCATTCAAGACTTGCTGGCAGTAGACACTGCCGTGCCGGTCAATGTCACCGGCGGTCTGGCGGGCGAATTCTCGCTTGAACAAGCGGTAGGCATCGCCTCCATGGTGAAGTCTGATCGCCTGCAAATGGCGCATATCGCCAGAGAAATCGAAAAGACACTGAATATTGATGTTCAGGTTGGGGGGGCGGAAGCCGAAGCGGCGATACTCGGCGCGCTGACCACACCAGGGACGCAACGGCCACTCGCCATCCTCGATTTGGGGGCGGGATCTACCGACGCCTCCATCATCAATGCTCAGGGCCAAATCGTCGCCACCCATCTGGCGGGAGCCGGCGATATGGTCACGATGATCATCGCCTCTGAATTAGATTTACAAGACCGCTATCTGGCAGAGGACATCAAAAAGTATCCGTTGGCAAAAGTGGAAAGCTTGTTCCACCTGCGCCATGAAGATGGCAGCGTTCAGTTCTTCCCACAACCGCTGCCACCAGAGGTTTTTGCCCGACTGGTGGTAGTCAAGCCGGAAGGTTTAGTGCCACTGCCGGGGGATTACGCGCTGGAAAAAGTGCGCAATATCCGCCGCTCAGCCAAAGAGCGGGTGTTTGTTACCAATGCGCTTCGCGCCCTGCGTCAAGTCAGCCCGACCGGCAATATCCGCGATATCCCCTTCGTGGTGTTAGTTGGCGGCTCGTCGCTGGACTTTGAAATCCCGCAATTGGTCACCGATGCGCTCTCTCACTACAAATTGGTGGCGGGGCGCGGCAACATTCGCGCCAGCGAGGGGCCGCGTAATGCGGTAGCCACCGGGCTGATTCTGGCCTATCAACGGGAGAATCACGGATGAATTTCACCCATGACGCCCCCGCAATAGTAATCAGTCTGACGACACCGACACCCGAAGCCGTCTGGCATCAGGTGCTGCTGGGTATTGAGGAGGAAGGTATTCCCTGGCGCTGGCAACAAGACGACGACGGCGATGTAGCACAACGCGCCTGGCAGGCCGCCACCCGCTCCCCGTTATTGGTCGGGCTGGCCTGTTCCGGCGACGAAGTGGTCGTGCATTTTCGTAATTTACCGCCCGCCAACCCGCTATTTCGGCAGCGGCGCGGGCAGAACGAGGACCAACTACGGCAGCTTGGCAATAACGCGGCCCGGTTAGTCAAAGGCTTACCATTTAAGTAACCCCATACAAATCTCAGGGCGTTGTCGGTGCAGGCAGTTTGGACTTGGCCAGCGCACAGCCACCGGAGCGTACACCTGGTGTTGTAAAAGCCAAGGTTTGTGAGGATGGCGAGCACTGCCCTGGTTCAAAATGGCAAACAAGATAGCCCTTACTTGATAACAAGGATAAATGAAACATGAATAACGCATTAGGTTTAGTCGAAACCAAAGGTCTGGTCGCTGCTATCGAAGCGGCTGATGCCATGGTCAAATCCGCCAACGTACAACTGGTGGGCTACGAAAAAATCGGCTCCGGTCTGGTCACCGTGATGGTACGTGGCGATGTCGGCGCAGTAAAAGCCGCTGTTGATGCCGGTTCTGCGGCTGCCAGCGCGGTGGGTGAAGTGAAATCCTGCCATGTGATCCCACGCCCACACAGCGATGTAGAAGCCATTTTACCGACCTCTGCCTAAGGGTAAGAAGAGGAGCACAGCGTGAAAACGTCACTGGGTTTACTTGAAGTTAGCGGTCTAGCGCTGGCGATCAGTGCGGCGGATGCGATGGCAAAATCAGCATCTATCAACCTGATAGGTATAGAAAAAACCAATGGTTCTGGCTGGATGTTAATTCGTCTGACCGGTGATGTGGCCTCGGTGCAGGCGGCAATCAGTACTGGTGCCGCCTTTGCCGAACTGCATCACGGATTGGTGTCGCGCGCGGTACTGGCTCGCCCAACAAAAGCTCTGTTGGCCTATTGGCTGACAGAGACTGTCGAGGTCGCGGCCCCCGAAATCGCCGTGGCGATAGAGCCAGTTGTCGCTACAGCCCCCATTAACGAGGAGACGGAAGCCGCAGAGCCTCAGCCCGCTGCGGCGACCGCCACAGATGATGTACCTGAACCTGTCTTTAGTGCTGAAAAAATCAGCACCGAAGAAAGTAGTGTGGAAAGTGAGGCTCTAA
This sequence comes from Yersinia sp. 2553 StPb PI, assembly GCF_052217105.1. Classification (NCBI taxonomy): domain Bacteria; kingdom Pseudomonadati; phylum Pseudomonadota; class Gammaproteobacteria; order Enterobacterales; family Yersiniaceae; genus Yersinia; species Yersinia sp. 2553 StPb PI. The sequence goes on from NZ_JAZGPX010000002.1 coordinate 2,073,273, forward strand.
TCGCTCCCCGGGTGAGCTGTAATCTCTGCCTCGATCCGGCTTGCCGACGCCATAAAGGCGAGCCTCGCTTTCGCTGTATCCACTTGGGTAAACGAGGAAAAGTCTGATGGAAAAAGCGTTACTGGAACCCGTTGTCAATAAGATCCTCGACGAAATGCGTCTTCGTCCGATCCCACTTGGGGTTTCTAACCGACACCTGCATCTTTCGGTGCAGGACTACCAACGGCTGTTCCCGCAGCAGCCGATTACTGAAAAGAAAGCGCTGCTCCAGCCCGGCCAGTACGCCGCCGAACAGACGGTAACGCTGGTCGGGCCGAAAGGCAGCCTGAAAAATGTGCGTATTCTTGGCCCGTTGCGTAGCCACAGCCAGGTGGAGATCTCCCGTACCGATGCACGCACGCTGGGTATCAATGCTCCCCTGCGGATGTCTGGCAATCTGGACGATACCCCAGCCATCACGTTAGTCAGCCCGTTCGCTGAGCTGACGTTACCCCGCGGGGTGATTGTGGCACTGCGCCATATTCATATGTCGCCGCTGGATGCCCTTATCTATCGGGTAAAACACGGTGACCGGGTACAAGTTGCCATTCAGGGCAGTGGCCGTCGCCTGATACTGGATGATGTGGCGATCCGCGTTTCACCCCAAATGAAACTGGAAATGCATATCGATACCGACGAGGCCAATGCGGCGGGTGCCGACGACCCTGCGGCGTTTGCCACGATATTAACGTCATCAGGGACAACGCGGCCATGAATCTGACTCAGGCGCAAACCGAACAACTGGTCAGCCAGATTGTCACGCGGTTAGTTGAGCGCGAACGCCGGGTTCACGCCCTGCTACTGCCTCAATTGCGCGCCGGGCTTGATCCATCGGTATTCGTGCACCATGCCACGCTGCATCTGATGTTGCCAGACCTGGCATTTATCCACCGGCTGGCGCAGTTCGATACCACCTGCCCTGCGGTGGCGGCGCTAAACGAGGCATGGTCGTGGGGCATGAAAGTGCATATCAGCTTACATCGCCAACTGCTGGCTGCGTTGCCTTGTGCCGCACTGCACTCATTGCCGCTCAGTTTCAGCGACAGTCAGGGCGTTGCTATACGGGTGCACGCGGGCAAGGTTCTAAGTTATCGCGATATCGCCGCTCTCGACTCCGGCTGGCTACTCATTGCAAGCCACACGCTAGTTACACCGCTGGCGCAGGACACCGTGTCAGCCCGTCACATTCAACTGTTAAGGCAGGAGTAAATCATGCAACTGGCCAGAGTGGTAGGTTCCGTAGTCTCAACGCAAAAATCACCCACGTTGATCGGTAGGAAGCTGCTGCTGGTGCGCCGTGTTGCCGGTGATGGCTCACTGCCACCCGACAGCAAAACGCCGGACGAAGTGGCCGTCGATTCGGTCGGTGCCGGTCAGGGCGATTTGGTCTTGCTGTCAGGCGGTTCCAGTGCCAGACGGGTATTTTCCGAGCCGAATGATGCCATCGATTTGGCGATTGTCGCCATCGTCGATGAATGTTCTTACTGATGATTAATGTTCTTACTGATTGAACGGGGACCTTATGAGCATTTATACCAAAACCGGCGATGCGGGCACCACCGCCCTGTTCACCGGACAACGTGTGAAAAAGAGCCATCCCCGGGTGGAAACTTACGGCACGCTGGATGAACTCAATGCAGCACTGAGCTTGTGTGCCCGCGTGACGCAGGGCGAGGAAAACCGTCAATTACTCGATGCCATACAACATCAGTTGTTTTATTTCAGCGCTGAATTGGCAAGCGAAGGTATCGCCACACCGCCTGCCGGGCGCAAAAGTATTAATGAACCCGAGATCCAAGCGCTGGAGCAAGCCGTAGACCGCTGTATGGCGGGGCTGCCACCGGTACAGGGTTTTATTCTGCCGGGTAGCAGTGAAGCCGGTAGCCGATTGCATTTTGCCCGCACTCTGGCACGGCGCTGTGAACGGCGGCTGATTGAACTGGCTGAACAAGTCCCGGTACGCCCGGTGTTATTGCAATACCTAAACCGTTTATCGGATTGCCTGTATGCACTGGCTCGTGATGAAGACCAGCGCCAACAGTTACAACACACCACGCAAACCGTGGTGGCCCGTTATCTGGCGGCAACAGCACTCCTCCCAGCCACAAGTCAGCCACAAACAGCGGCTTCTCTGGGATTTTCTGATGTTCATCAGTTAGTTAAATTGGCGGTCGATGCCGCTATGAAATTACAAATTGCCGTGGTCATAGCACTGGCTGACCGCCACGGCAACATGATTATGACCTACCGCATGCCCGACACCTTGCTGGTCAGCAGCGAACTGGCACCGAAAAAAGCCTGGACCGCGGTGGCGATGAAAACGGCAACTCACCAACTTAGCGATGCCGTACAACCGGGGGCCGACCTGTTCCAGCTTGAGGCCAGTACCGGTGGCAAAGTAGTGAGCTTTGGTGGTGGCTACCCGCTATGGCGTAACGGCCAATTGGTGGGGGGGTTAGGCATCAGCGGCGGTAGCGTCGAACAAGATATGCACATAGCAGAAGCGGCCATATCGGCTTTACATCTGAGGAATGAATAATGAATACCAATGACCTTGAATCTCTCATTCGCACTATCCTCATTGAGCAACTGACGCCCACACCCGCGTCTGCCTCCAGCGCCATTTTTGCCAGCGTGGATGAAGCTGTCAATGCCGCTCATAACGCATTTTTGCGTTATCAACAAAGCCCGATGAAGACCCGCAGCGCGATTATCCGCGCCCTGCGTGAACAGCTAAAAGCACAGTTGCCTTCACTGTCAGAACGCGGTGCCAGTGAAACCGGCATGGGGAATAAAGAAGATAAGTTGCTGAAAAACAAAGCCGCGTTAGAAAACACCCCAGGTATTGAAGATTTGTCTACCACGGCGCTGACCGGCGATGGCGGCATGGTGTTATTCGAATACTCGCCTTTTGGCGTGATAGGTTCCGTTGCCCCTAGCACCAACCCAACCGAAACCATTATTAATAACAGCATCAGTATGTTAGCTGCCGGTAATGCCATCTATTTTAGCCCACACCCAGGCGCTAAATCGGTATCACTGGATTTAATCGCCCAAATTGAAGAAATCATCTTCAACAGTTGCGGCATTCGCAATCTGGTGGTGACCGTGAAAGAGCCAAGCTTTGAAGCCACTCAGCAGATGATGGCGCACGACAAAATCGCCTTGCTGGCTATCACTGGCGGGCCTGCCATTGTGGCAATGGGCATGAAGAGCGGCAAAAAAGTGATTGGGGCGGGGGCCGGTAACCCACCTTGTCTGGTGGATGAAACGGCTGAATTGGTAAAAGCGGCGCAGGATATCGTGGCAGGAGCCTCATTCGATAATAACCTGCCCTGTATCGCTGAAAAGAGCCTGATCGTGGTGGAAAGTGTTGCCGATCGGTTGTTGCAACAGATGCAAGCCTTCGATGCGTTACTTATCAGTAATCCGCAAGAGGTCGACAGCCTGCGCAAAGCCTGCCTGACCCCTCAAGGCCACGCCAATAAGAATCTGGTGGGTAAAAGCCCGCTTGAACTGCTGAAAGCGGCGGGCATCGCTTGTCCGGCCAAAGCACCGCGCTTGCTGCTGGTTGAAGTGGCTGGTGACGATCCGCTGGTCACTACCGAACAACTGATGCCGCTGTTACCGGTGGTCCGGGTAAAGGATTTTGATGCCGGCCTGACGCTGGCACTGCAAGTGGAAGGTGGCCTGCACCATACCGCCACCATGCACTCACAAAATGTCTCACGCCTGAATCTGGCCGCCCGACTGTTACAAACCTCTATTTTTGTTAAAAACGGCCCGTCCTATGCCGGGATAGGCGTCGGCGGTGAAGGCTTTACCACCTTTACCATCGCCACCCCGACCGGCGAAGGCACCACCTCGGCTCGCACCTTTGCGCGCCAGCGTCGCTGTGTGCTGACTAACGGTTTTTCCATTCGCTGAGCGAGGACGTATGAAGACTTTTTTCCTGCAAACACGTATCTACAGCGGGGAAGGCAGCCTTAAGGTGCTGCAACGCTTCCATCAGCGCAAAATCTGGATTGTCTGCGATGGTTTTCTGGCCACCTCGCCGTTGCTGGATCGCTTGAAACAAGTGCTGGCAGAGGATAACCAAATCAGTCTGTTCAGCGACATTACGCCAGACCCGAACATTAACACCGTGGTTAAGGGCATTGAGCAGATGCATGCCTTGCGCCCCGATGTGGTGATTGGTTTTGGTGGTGGCTCCGCGCTAGATGCGGCGAAAGCCATTGTCTGGTTTAGTCGTAAACAGGGGATAGAGATCGAGACCTGTATTGCTATCCCAACCACCAGCGGCACGGGTTCAGAAGTGACCAGTGCCTGTGTAATCAGCGACCCGGAAAAGAGTATTAAATACCCCCTGTTTGACGATGAGATTTACCCGGACATCGCCATTCTGGACCCGGCTCTGGTGGTTACCGTACCGCCAGTTATCACCGCCAATACCGGGTTGGATGTGTTGACTCACGCGTTGGAAGCCTATGTTTCACCACGTGCCAGTGACTTTACTGATGCGCTGGCAGAAAAAGCGGTGCAGTTGGTGTTCCGCCATCTGCCCACCGCTTGCCGCAAAGGCGATTGCCTAATTACCCGAGGCAAGATGCACAATGCTTCCACGCTGGCTGGCATGGCATTCAGCCAGGCTGGTCTGGGCATCAATCATGCTATCGCACACCAGTTGGGGGGGCAATTTCATATCGCGCACGGTTTGGCGAATGCCTTGCTATTGGTGCCGGTGATTCGCTTTAACGCGCTTGATGCGCGGGCATGTAAACGCTATGCGCGATTGGCAAAACTGTGCCATTTCAGTGCAGAAAATAGCGATGAGCGCAGTGCAGTTAACCAATTGGTCCATCAGATTGAACAACTCAAACGCCAATGCGGATTACCTCAGCCGCTGGCCGCGATGAAAATCAATGAGGGCCAGTTAGAGCAACGTATTCCCGACATAATTACCGCCGCACTTGCCGATGTGACACTGCGCACTAACCCGCGTGCGGCTGACGGCAATGATATCCGTGGGATTATCGAGGCGCTTTATGAGTGACCTACACAGTGCGGATACCTGCTTGCTACCCGCCTACGGTGAACTGGCTGATTGTGATGCCGTGACTATTCAGCAACGGGTTCAGCACGCGGGTGTGGTCGGTGCCGGAGGTGCGGGTTTCCCAACGGCGGTGAAGCTACAAGCGCAGGCCGAGATTTTTCTGGTCAATGCGGCTGAGTGCGAGCCAATGCTGAAAGTGGATCAGCAGTTGATGCCGCGCCAGGCAGCCCGACTGGTGCGCGGTGTGCTGTATGGCATGAAAGCCACCGGCGCACGCGAAGGCATCATCGCCTTGAAAGCCAAATATAGTGAGGCGATTGCCGCACTAACCCCCTTGCTACCATCACAAATCCGGCTGCACATTCTGCCCGATGTCTATCCCGCCGGTGATGAGGTTATCACTATCTGGCTGGCAACCGGTCGCCGGGTGCCACCTGCCGCGCTGCCGGTCAGCATCGGTGTGGTGGTGAACAACGTGCAAACGCTACTCAATGTGGCGCGGGCGGTGGAACAGCAATGGCCGGTGACTCGCCGCACCCTGACCGTAAATGGTGCGGTGGCGAAACCCTTAACCCTGACGGTACCGCTGGGTACCCCGCTGCGCGAGGTTCTGGCGCTGGCAGGAGGGGCTACCATCAACAATCCGGCCTATATCAATGGCGGGCCGATGATGGGCCATGCCCTGCATGACCTTGACCAACCGGTAACCAAAACTACCGGCGGCCTGTTGGTACTGCCCGCGGATCACTTACTGATTACCCGCCGCGCCCGCAGCGACCAGGATGTGTTAGCCATTGCTCGTGCCGTATGTGAGCAGTGCCGCATGTGTACCGAGTTATGCCCGCGTCACTTGATTGGCCATGAGCTACCCCCGCATCTGCTGGTGCGCGCGATAACCTATCAACAAGTTGCCACACCAGACATTTTACTCAGCGCTCTGACCTGCTCGGAATGCGGGCTGTGTGAAAGCTACGCCTGCCCGGTAGATATCTCACCGATGCGCATAAACCGCCTGCTGAAAACGCAGTTGCGGGCGCAAGGTGCCCGCTATCAAGGGGCGCTACGTGAGGCCGATCCGATGGCTAATTACCGTATGGTACCGATATCACGGCTGATTGCCCGTCTGGATCTCACCGACTGGTATCAGGCCGCGCCATTCAGCGAACAAGGCTACCGACCACAACAGGTGGTATTGCCATTGCGCCAGCATATCGGGGCTGCCGCCGAACCCGTGGTCACGGTCGGCGAACGGGTCGATCACGGTCAACTTATTGGCCAAATTCCGAATAACGCGTTAGGCGCACCGGTGCATGCCAGTATCAGCGGCACGGTCACGGCCATCAGCGCAAATGCCATCACCATTAAACGGGCTGATGTTTATTCAAAGGAAGGGCTATGTCACAAGCCATTGGAATTGTTGAATTAAGCAGTATCGCCAAGGGCATGGAGGTCTGCGACTTGATGCTGAAAAGCGCTAACGTCAGCCTATTGGTGAGCAAAACTCTGTGCCCCGGTAAATATCTGTTGATGGTCGGTGGCGATATCGGTGCCGTCACCCAGTCGGTACAAAACGGAGAGCGGCACAGCGGGCATCTGCTGGTCGATAGCATCGTCCTGCCCAACCTTCATCCATCCGTATTGCCGGCGATCAGCGGCCTGAATACGGTGGAAAATCGTCAAGCGGCGGGTGTGGTGGAAACCTGGAGTGTGGCGGCCTGTATTACTGCTGCCGACCGTGCGGTTAAAGCGGCCAATGTCACGCTGGTGCGCATCCATATGGCGTTTGGCATCGGCGGCAAATGTTATCAAGTGCTCAGCGGCGATATTGCTGATGTACAAACTGCCGTGGACGTTGCCAGCCAGTGTGCCGGTGAGAAGGGATTATTGGTTTACAGCTCAGTGATCCCACGGCCCCATGAGGCGCTATGGCGTCAGTTAGTTCAGGAGGCATGATGGAAAAGAGCAGCACCCCCGAGCGCGTAATTCAGGAATATGTTCCCGGTAAACAGATAACCCTGGCGCATCTGATAGCCAATCCTAATAAGGCACTTTACAAAAAACTGGGGCTGAATGATGTCAGTAGCGCCATTGGCATCCTGACCATTACCCCTAGCGAAGCCTCGATTATTGCCAGTGATATCGCCACCAAATCCGGTGCGGTTGAGATTGGTTTTATCGACCGTTTCACCGGTGCGGTGGTGTTTACCGGTGATGTGTCAGCGGTGGAATATGCGCTGAAACAGGTGATCCACACCCTCGGCGACATGATGAAATTTACCGCCTGCCCGATGACCCGGACCTGATGCCATGCAACGCATCATGTTGATTGGCCCTAGCCAGTGCGGCAAAACCTCGCTTATCCAGCGTTTGCAGGGTGAGGCGCTTAATTACCAGAAAACCCAAGCCATTATCTGGCAGGACAATGCCATTGATACTCCCGGTGAATACCTGGAAAACCGCTGTTTATACAGTGCGTTACTGGCAAGCGCCTGTGAAGCGGATGTGGTGGGGCTGGTACAAAATGCGGATGCGACCCAAAGCTGGTTTGCCCCGATGTTGGCGCAGGTTTTCAACCAGCCGGTAATTGGCATTATCAGTAAAGCCGACACCGTTAACCAGCCAGACCAATTGCGTTGGGCTGCTGACAGCCTCACGCAGGCGGGGGCGCAACACCTATTTGTGACCTCGGCGCTGAGCGGTGAGGGATTAACCGACCTTATTACTTATTTGAATCATTCTGGAGAGTCGCATGCCCGGTAAGATTATGGCGATTAACGCCGGCAGTTCTTCGTTGAAGTTTCAGTTGTTTTCTTTACCTGATGAAAAAGTGATCTGTCAGGGATTAATTGAACGTATCGGTATGGATGATGCGATATTTAACCTCCGCGCCACAGATGTGAAATGGCGCGAGATTCTGCCAATCGCCGATTGCCGCCAAGGTGCTGAACACCTACTTCACGCGCTGATTGAACACAATATTATTGATTCACTGGATGAAATTACCGGTGTCGGCCATCGTGTCGCGCACGGCGGTGAAGCATTCGCCGATTCGGTCGTGATAACCCCCGAGGTGCTGGATAAGATAGAACAGCTTGGCGCACTGGCCCCCCTGCATAATCCGGTTAATGCGCTCGGTATCCGGGTGTTCCAACATGCCCTACCCCATGCCAGCGCGGTGGCGGTATTTGATACTGCATTCCACCAAACACTGAGCCAGACGGCCTATTTGTATCCATTACCGTGGCGCTACTATGAAGAGCTGGGTATTCGCCGTTATGGTTTCCATGGCACCAGTCATAAATATGTCAGTGCCGTTTGCGCCGAACGAATGGGGCGCCCCTTGGAAGAACTGCGCATTGTCTCCTGCCATCTTGGCAACGGCTCCAGCATTTGTGCTATCGGCAACGGCCAGTCGGTGAATACCTCGATGGGCTTCACCCCACAGGCCGGTATCATGATGGGCACCCGGAGCGGTGATATTGACCCCTCCATCCTGCCATTTATTCAGCAAGTAGAAGGAAAAAATGCCAGTGAAATTAACCATTTAATTAACAACCAATCCGGTTTGCTGGGCGTATCCGGCATCTCACATGACTATCGCGATGTCGAACAAGCCGCCGCCAACGGCAACCCGCGTGCCAAAGTAGCGCTCGACCTCTTTGCCGAACGTATCCGCGCGGTGATTGGCAGCTATATCGTGCAACTGGGCGGAATTGATGCACTGATATTTACCGGCGGTATCGGTGAAAATGCCCGCACAGCCCGCCAGCAAATCTGCCGTGGTTTAGCCTTTCTCGGTATTGAGTTGGACGAAGAGAAAAATATCAACAATCAGCCGTTTATCCAACATGACTCTGCGCCGGTACAGATTGCTATCGTCAATACCAATGAAGAATTAATGATTGCCCGTGATGTCATTCGCGTGGCCCTGAATCTGCCGGTACAACCGGCCCTCGCCGCACAATAAGAGGCAATATGGAAAGTGGGAAAGTTTGGTTGGTAGGCGCTGGGCCAGGGGATGCCGCGCTGATTACGGTGAAGGGATTACATGTTATTCGTCGCGCTGACGCGTTGGTCTATGACCGTTTGGTGTGTGCTGAGTTACTGGCAGAAGCCCCTGATGGTTGTGAAATGATCAACGTGGGCAAAAACCCCAACCACCATTTGGTGCCACAAACAGAAATCAATCAAATTCTGGTTGATTGCGCCCAACGTGGGCTAAATGTGGTGCGACTCAAAGGTGGTGATCCTTATGTCTTTGGCCGTGGCGGTGAAGAGGCTGAAACACTGGCGTTGGCTGGTATTCCGTTTGAGGTAGTTCCAGGGATAAGCTCCGCCATTGGCGGGTTGGCTTATGCCGGTATTCCGGTAACACATCGTGATTATGCCTCAGGCTTTCATGTGATAACCGGCCATTTGCGCCAAGGCAATGAGCCACAGGACTGGGCAACATTAGCCAAGCTGGAAGGTACGCTGATTATCCTGATGGGAATGACACAACTGACGACCATTTGCCAGCAATTGGTCGCCGGGGGGAAAGCCCCCACCACCCCTGCCGCCGTGGTGATGTACGCCAGCCACCAGCAGCAACAAGTTGCCAGCGGCACACTGCTTACATTAGCCGATCAGGTTGCCGCGCAGGGTTTATCGGCACCGGCGCTGATTGTTATTGGCGACGTGGTTCGCCTACGAGATGTGCTCGCCTTCACGCCGGAGCTATTGTCGCTAAACGCCATTCCCTCGCTGATATACCCAAAGTCATTGGCGTTGTAGGTAGGCAGCAAGTAAACGCATCCCGATGAGCTTATTCATATAGGGTCAACGACAAGTAAGTGATTCGGGTGCGTGAGTGTAGCAAACAACCCTACAGCATCAAGGACGAAGGGTATGGTACTCTAAACGCACAAGCTATATAGGGGAATAGAGTAGCAATGAGTGAGCATGGTGGGAATGTGCTGGAAATGGCACTGAAAATCGGCACAGATGCAGCCAATATCGTTGACTTCAGTGCCAATATTAATCCGCTGGGCATGCCGGAATCCTTGAAAACGGCGATTATCGAACAATTGGCCCGTGCCGAACACTATCCTGATGTTGAGTATCGCCAATTACATGCAGCGCTGGCCCGTGCTCACCACTGCCTGCCAGAGAATATTATGGCAGGCAATGGTGCCACTGAGCTGATTTACGCAGTGGTGCAGCATCTGCAACCCCGCACTGCGGTACTGTTGACTCCGGGCTTTGCTGAATACCGCCGCGCCCTGCAACGGGTCGGCTGCCAGATTCATGATTATCAGATGAGTGAGTCAGACGGCTATCAGCCCGATGAACGTCTACTGGCGCTATTAGCCCAACAGCGCCCAGACTGCCTATTTCTGGCGACACCCAATAACCCGACCGGCCTGATGCCTGATGCCAAATTGCTGCAAGCCATTGTGCAGTGTTGCCATCAGTACCATATTGCTTTAATTATCGATGAAGCTTTTATCGATTTCTTGCCAGATGCGCCGGGGCTTACCCCTCAATTAGCGGATTTCCCACACTTATACTTGTTACGCTCACTGACCAAGTTCTTTGCCATTCCAGGGTTGCGCCTCGGTTATCTGCTCAGTGGCGATCTGGCGGCGCTGGCGCAAATGAAACAGCAACGCGAGCCTTGGACTATCAATGCTTTTGCCGCACTGGCGGGTGAGATTATTCTCGATGACCAACCTTATATTCAAGCCACACATCAATGGCTGGCGCAGCAGCGACCTTGGTTATATCAGCATTTAGCCGCCCTGCCAGCGTTGCAGGTGTGGCAAGGGTGCGCCAATTACATTTTCTTGCGCTGCCTTAAACCTGAACTTAATCTGCAACACGCGCTATTAAAGCACCATATTCTGATCCGCCATTGTGCTAATTACCCCGGTCTAACCCGCGACCACTATCGTGTAGCCATTAAAAGCGCGGCAGATAACCAACGGCTGATCAGTGCCTTACAGCAGGTCTTTGGTCATGGCTGAAGCCCGTTGCCCGGCCTCTTGTGGTGAACTGATTCAGGGTTGGATACTGGGGGGGGAGAAGCTTATCTCCTGCCCGGTCAACTGGTTTAGTACGGTTTCGGTGACCGATGGCGTACCGGGCAAGAATGAACGCCCACGCATGCGCCAGATGTTGGCGGCGGTACTGGCCTATTTTGGCCAACCTGCACAGATGGCTAATGGCCTGCACATCAGTTTTGATTCCACCATTCCAGTAGCAAAAGGACTTGCCAGCAGTACCGCCGATATCGCCGCCACCGCACTGGCAACCGCCCGCCATCTCGGTGAAACACTCAATGAAGCCGCACTGGCAGCACTGTGCGTCAGGCTGGAACCCACTGACAGCACCCTATTTCAACAACTGACACTGTTTGACCACCAAACTGCCGCAACACAAATCTCTTATAACTGGCAGCCAGTGGTAGATATTTTGTTACTGGAAAGCCCACAGATTCTCAAAACCGAGGATTACCACCGCCGTGATCGTCAACCGGCGCTGTTAGCCAGTGCCACCTCACTGGAACGGGCATGGCAACTGTTTATCCAAGCCGCCGAGCGCCGCGATTGTTCACTGCTGGGTCAGGCCACCACATTGAGTGCGCAAGCCAGCCAGCGTTTACTGGTAAAACCTGACTTTAGCGCCCTGCTGAGGCTAGTGGATGAGTTGGATTTATACGGGTTGAACGTAGCCCACAGTGGCAGTGTGGTTGGATTATTGCTTGACCATCAACGGCATGACGTGGAGCAGGTGTTCTGGCAATTGCAGCAGCGCAATATCAATCGCCACTACCCCCGCCAACACCTGTTAACCATGGTGCCTGGGGGCGTGCGTTAGCCCGTCATTCAGCATCAGGCCATGATAGCGAAAAATTAAGAATCATCTGAACCAGAATATCCATGTAAACCTCACTGTTATTAATCTGCCGCTTACCATTTTTATGTAATTCTGTTTGTCTTGCCCCTCAAAATCATGACTTCAGTCACAAACAGGGAATGCAGCTATTTTGTCCATGTAAATAGCATTCATGTATATGGGGGAAACTGCTATCAAGGTATTAGATCCCACCAGCAGGAAATGTAGTGAAGATGTAAAATCTGTTTCCTGTTAAATCTTCATTTTTTTAAAAACATAAATAAAATTCATGTAATACAGCATGCTGATTATTGCACCAATACCTTAAATAACAATTACCTCAACCTACATGAGTTCCGGGAGCCTTAAATGAAAAAATTGAGTGTGAAAACCCTGTTGGCAGCCAGTCTGTTCAGCATGATGGTGTGCTCGGGCAGTGCACTGGCGCAGGAAGTCGAAGTGGTTAATATCTCAAAAATCGCCGGTATGCCGTGGTTTAACCGCATGGGCGAAGGTGTGGATCGCGCCGGTAAAGATCTGGCTATCAAAGCCTATCAAATCGGCCCTTCCAGTACCGATGCCCCGCAACAGGTTAAAATTATCGAAGACTTAATCGCGAAAAAAGTTAGTGCTATCAGTATTGTGCCCAACGATGCCGATGTACTGGAACCGGTATTCAAGAAAGCCCGTGAGGCCGGTATTGTGGTGTTAACCAACGAATCTCCAGGGCAACCCAGCGCCAACTGGGATATCGAAATCATCGATAACGCCAAATTTGCCGCAGATAACGTAGAAGAGATGGCAAAAGCCATGGGTGGTAAAGGTGGCTATGTGATTTATGTCGGCAGCCTGACGGTACCACAGCATAACCTGTGGGCCGATCTGTTTGTTAAATATCAGAAAGAGCACTACCCCGATATGTTTGAGGTGACCAGCCGCATGCCTGTTGCCGAGAGTATTGATGATTCACGCCGTACCACGCTCGATTTAATGAAAGCGCACAGTGACCTGAAAGGTATTGTCGCCTTCGGTTCGCAAGGTCCGATCGGTGCTGGCCGTGCCGTGAAAGAGAAACGTGCGAAAAACAACGTCCATGTGTTCGGTATGATGATCCCTTCACAGGCTGCATCCTTGATTAAAAGCGGTTATATCGCAATGGGCGTGACCTATGACCCAGGTTCTGCCGGTTATGCACTGACCGCAGTGGCGGATAAAGTGCTGAAAGGTGAAAAAATTGAGTCAGGTATGGAAATTCCTGGCGTGGGTAAAGCTGAAGTTGACCAAGATAAGCATCTGATCCAGTTCCACAATGTATTACGGGTAACCAAAGACAACGTGGATTCGCTGTATTGATTCACTAAGTTATTGCGGAGCCGGACGCCCTGTCTGGTTCCGCAATTAATTAATTAAGAATCAAAAGGACACAGGATATATGCAGCCATTTATTACCCTGGAAAATGTTAGTAAGACCTTTTATGGCGTCAAAGCGCTAAATAAAGTGGCTATGACCCTGTTACCCGGTGAAGTACATTGTCTTGCAGGGCAAAACGGGTGTGGCAAATCGACCCTCATCAAGATTATTTCCGGTGTCTATCAGCCCGATGCTGATGCCACGATTACCATTGATGGCAAAACTTACTCAAGCCTGACCCCGATTGAATCCGTTCGCTTAGGGATTCAGGTAATTTATCAGGATTTGTCGTTATTCCCGAACCTGACTGTGGCTGAGAATATCGCCATGAACCATTATCACCATCACCTGTGGGTGGACAAACGCCAGATGCGCGCCACGGCTGAGCAGGTGATCAGCAGCATTGATGCGCATCTCAATCTGGATGAACTGGTTGAGAATTTGCCCATCGCCCAGAAGCAACTGGTGGCTATTTGCCGTGCCTTGGCACAGGATGCCCGGTTGATTGTGATGGATGAGCCTACCGCCTCCCTCACCCGACAAGAAGTTAATGGCTTGCTGCGGGTGGTACATGAACTGAAATCACGCAATATCTGCGTAGTCTTTGTCAGCCACCGATTAAGTGAAGTGTTGGAGATTTCAGACCGCATCACGGTGCTAAAGGATGGTGATTGGGTTGGCACTTACCCGGCCACCGAAGTGGACAACCAGCGACTGGCGTGGCTGATGACCGGCATGAAATTTGATTTTCAGGTGCTACCGCCCTACAGTGCCGCCCACCCGCCGGTGCTGGCCGTGGAGGAGCTTTGCCGTAGTAATGAATATCACAACATCTCATTGACGCTGTATCCGGGGGAAATTGTCTCGTTGGTGGGCCTGCTCGGTTCTGGCCGCACTGAACTGTGTCTTAGTTTATTCGGTTTGACCTCGCCGGAGTCAGGCACCATCCGAATTAACGATAAACCGATGTATTTCAGCAGTAACCGTGATGCTATTGCGGCGGGGGTCGGTTATGTGTCAGAAGACCGAATGAGCACCGGGCTGATTATGGAACAATCCATTCGTGACAATATCAGTGCCACTGTTCTGCATCGCCTGAAAAACGTGTTCCATCTGATGCGTAGTGAGCGGGTCGATACGCTGGTCGAGGATATGGTGAAACACCTGTCGATCAAAATCGGCAACAGCGACCTTCCAGTCAATACGCTGTCTGGCGGCAATGCGCAGCGCATTGCTATCGCTAAATGGCTGGCAACCGATCCGCAAATTTTGATCCTTGACTCCCCCACCGTAGGTGTGGATATCGCTAACAAAGCCGGTATCTATAATATTATCAATGCATTGGCAGCTCGCGGTATCGCAGTGTTAATGGTCTGCGATGAAATTGATGAAGCTTATTTCAATAGCCACCGTATTTTAGTGATGCGGGCCGGGCGACTGGTACAAGAGTTTTTACCGGGTAACAGTAGCGAAGCAGCCATTGCGGAGGTAGTAAATGGCTAACCCCCATGCAGTTAATAAATCTGCGGTAGGTAAAACAGGTTTATTCAATAAAGAACAACTAAAACGCCATGAAGTGATGCTGGCATTCACTATTTTGCTTATTTCGACTTATCTTGCGTTCACCAGCCCGGATTTTCTGACCCTTGCCAATATTTATGATCTGATAAATAACTATGCCATGTTAACCATTTTGGCCTGTGGCTTATTTATCGTATTGATTTCTGGCGGTATTGATATTTCATTCCCGGCGATGACCATTATTTCGCAATATGTCATGGTGACATTAATTGTGAAGTTTGGTGGCAACTTCCCGGTAGCTTTTGCGCTGGCTGGTGGTATCGGCCTACTTTTGGGCTTGGTTAATGCCCTGCTGGTTAACCGCTTACGCGTACCGTCGATCATTATCACCATTTCCACACTGAATATTTTCTATGGCTTACTGTTGTATCTCAGCCGTGGTGTTTGGCTGTATAGCTACCCTGAATGGTTTGAACACGGGCCAATGCTGTTCGCCTTTACCGCTGCCGATGGTTATGACTACGGCCTGTCGCTCCCTATTCTAACGCTGCTAATTACCATTATTGTTACCGCTCTACTGATGACCCGCACCAGTATTGGCAGGCAAATCTATGCCTTAGGGGGCAATCAGGAAGCGGCGTCACGCATGGGGTTCAGTATTCTCAAACTGCAACTGTTCGTGTATGGCTATATGGGCTTTTTGTCCGGCATCGCCGGCGTAGTACAGTCTTATACCGTATTAACCGTAGCGCCTGATTCATTACTGGGCTATGAGCTTACAGTGCTGGCAGCCGTGGTGCTCGGCGGTACCAGTATTGTGGGTGGCCGTGGAACACTTACCGGTACCTTGCTGGGGGTGATTTTGCTGGCAATATTACAAAATGGTTTGAATTTACTGAGCATTTCGTCGTACTGGCATACCGTGGTTATCGGGCTGGTAATTGTCATCAGTATCAGTGTGACGGCCTGGGGCCAACGCCATAAGGTAGGGATATAACCATGTCGAAAACAACGCAACGTGATCATACCGAACGCTGGCTGGTTGCCCTGCTGGTGCTGGTCGGCGTAGGATTCAGCCTATTTATTCCACAGGTATTTTGGTCGGCGGCTAACTTCCAATCCATCGCTTCGCAAATCCCTGTCGCGGGGGTATTAACTCTGGCAATGGCGATTACTATGCTGACCGGTGGGATTAACTTATCGATTATTGCTACCGCGAATGCCAGCGCCCTGGTGATGGCATGGGTTTGTACCCATCTTGCGCCAACGTTCAGTTCAATGATGTTGATGTTACTGGCGGGTGCCTCGGTAGCATTGGTTGTGGGGCTTATCAACGGGATACTTATCTCGGTGGTACGAGTATCCCCTATTCTGGCCACTCTGGGCATCATGACGCTGCTCAAAGGCGTGAATGTACTTATCTCCAAAGGTTCGGCTATCTCAAACTTCCCGAACTATGTACTGGCACTGGATCGCAGCAACTTTCTCGGTGTGCCAGTGCCACTTTATCTGTTCGTCGCGGTAGCACTGACCATCTGGCTGATTCTGGCTAAAACACCATTGGGCCGCCAAATCTATTTGTCCGGTTCTAATGAGAAAGCCACCTTCTTCTCTGGGATTAACACGCGCCGCACACTGGTTTGGGTGTATGTAATTTCATCTTTACTGTGTGCGGTAGCGGCCTTATTAATGATGTCAAAACTGAACTCAGCCAAAGCATCCTACGGTGAGTCGCTGTTGCTGATCACTATTTTGGCAACCGTACTGGGTGGGGTAAATCCCGATGGTGGATTTGGCAAAGTATTCGGCATTGTACTGGCGCTGTTCCTGCTGCAAATGCTGGAAAGCGGGTTGAATATCATGGGTGTCAGTAGTTATATCACTATGGCGCTGTGGGGCTTGTTACTGCTGGCGTTTATCTTTGTCAAAGGTGCGAAAATCCCAGCGTTTAGTTTCTTGCGGCAGAACAAACCGTCAAGTTAGGGCCATTTTAGCCAAAAGAAAAGGCTGGCAATTGATGCCAGCCTTTCTCTTAATAGCGTTAAAATAAGCTATTAAACCGTGGTGAAGTTACTTAACTTCGCCCATCGCTTTCAGTTTTTTCGACAATTCACGACGTTCTTTAGACAGATCGGCATTTTTGATGGTGTAATCATCAACACGATCTTCATAAGCAGTACGCATGTCCGCGATAATGGCCTGAATTTCTTCAATACTCATCCCTGGCTTGATGTAATCACTCAGGTTATCGAGCAACAGAACGCGTTTTTGGTTATCACGGATTTTCTTTTCGTTATCAACGATTTCACGCTGCAACTTGTTTTTGCGACGAAACATACGCACAAACTCCAAAACGTCCTGGAAAGTCGGCTTAATTGCATTATCCATTTTTACACCTTCACTTAAGTTTTACACAAATTCAATTGCTGGTGACCAGGCTACCTGCACCATACCGCTTTGTCGTACCTGGTGACAAGATTCATTGGCTTATCTTACCTGCTTTACCCGCCAGACAGAAATTTCATCTGCCTTTAGCGGCGAGAGATCACCTGCGCAACGTCATATTAATCAGATCGTCGAGTTCCTCAAGCTGTTTGGTTAGCTCCATACTCAGCCAAACATAGCCATAAATGGGCGTTTCTACCTGCTGCCCCTGCGTTACCGCCAGCATCAATGATTTCAGTTCGGCCGCAATTTCACTTAACTCGGCGGCAACCTCTCGCTCACGTGCTGGTGAGCCATCACGCAAACTGTCACTCAACGTATTCAGAGTGCGAATAGTCATCAGTTGGGTGCTGCGTAACCCTTTAGCATTAAGCATAATAAAATGGCTTTCACGTGACGACCAGTAAGCATCCACCAGCAATTCCAGTGTGCATATTAAATTCCGGCTCAATGTTTGGATGGCTTCAAAAACATCTTTATTAATATGGGATTCTTTACTGGCAGGAGCAATAAAAGTGCGCATTTTAACCGACTGACTCAGGACGGTTTTCAATTTAGGTTCTAATCGTGGGCGTTCGACCACATTCGGTGACAGGTAAGCGGCATAGACCTGGCTGATAGCACGCAGATTATCGCTCATCTGCATGCGCCAATGCGTAAAGGCGCGTTGTGGGTAAACACTGGTAAAGACTAACGCCAGCAGGGAGCCAAAAATAACATCGCCACTACGCCACAGTGCGGTATTCATATCACCCGGCGCAGATCCACAAACTACCGCCAGCGTGATACCAATCAAGAGTGCCATATAGGGCCGTTTACCCAACGTCAAATAGCCGCACAGAAACATGATAACCCCGCACCAGACCAGCATGAACGTCAGCGAATAGGATTCAAGATAGAGGGCAATCAGGCCAGATATCGCGCCAAACACCGTGCCGCCAATACGTTGCATCGCACGGGATAACACATTTCCCCAGTAAGATATCGGCCCCATAACCACGACCAGCGTGATCAACGGCCAGGTGCCTTCTGGGATGGCCAATAAGCGAATAATCAGGAAAGTTAAGATAAATGCCAGCGTAATTCGCAAAGCATGCGTAAGGCGATAGTGACTATAAATCAAGTTATCCAGTGGCGAGATTTTTTTATTCAAGCGCACAATATACCTACGTCCAATAAAACACTAAAACCTAAGTTTAGCTGAGTTATAACCGGCTGGCACGGGGTTAAAAGTTAGCAAAAGTAGCGAATAATCAGTGACGAGACATAAACGGGAAAAGTTATTCCCCGCAGTCTGTCGTCACGCGGGGAGAGATGCTTACTTAAAATCAACCGCCATTTGTTGCTGGATAGTTATTCCATAGCTGGACTCCACACAACAGGCAATATAATCGGTGAAGCGTGGTGATCTTGCCATACCCAAACTGAGCAGGCGTTCATTACTGAACCGCACATTTAACACGGCAAAAGAGCCATATAAACGCATGGCTTTCAACATTAAGCGCTCATTGCAGGGGCCGAAAATGCTTTTTAGTTGGTTACGCATCTGCACCAAAGCACCGTAGTCTACCTGGCAATAATCTGTACCCATCGGTTTTTGCCGTGCCGCCGAGGACATGGCTTGATCAATTTCGGCAAAACTGACGCTGTCTTTTTCTCCGGCAGAAATATGATAAATATTTTCGGTCAAGTGGGGATGGAACAAAATACACAACAGAGCATCCGCACAATAATCGACCGGGATAACGTCGATATAGTCATCCAATGAGCACATAAACTTACGCAGCATTAATGCCATGCGAAATACCCAGAAAATACTGCTAGAGGGCTGACACCCCAAACGGGTATGCCCAACGACAATCGATGGCCGGGCTAATACCAGCGGTAAATTCGGGCATTGCTCTGCCAACAATCGCTCAATAGCTGATTTGGACTTGGTATATTCCACTAAATGCGCATCATCTTGCGCTGATAATACTTGCTCGCTAACCACCGTTCCTGCATCTGGTGTGCACGACATGGCGGTACCCACGTGGATAAAGCGCTGTAAACCCACTACATTTGCCATTCTTTTGCCAAATGCCAGAGTGCCGTCTACATTTACTTTCCAGATTAAGGGATTATTACCAAATGACGCGACAGCAGCACAGTTAATAACATGGGTCACATCATCAATACGTGGGTCATTAATAAAGCTATCCGGCTCTGCCAAATCGCCTAATAAAATATGGTTGATATTTATTTTATTCAGCCGCTGACTGGGGAGATAAAATTTCGCCAGATTTTCACGGATACGGTTTAGCCCCTGTTCCGGCGTAGTCGCCCGTACTAATAATAAATAATTAAAATCGGCGTCTGCCAACAATAACTTTTCAAGCACTGCCCCGCCCAGAAACCCTGTTGCGCCGGTTAGCAGAAGTTTTTTCACCATGAGTCCTACCGTGTCATTTAGTAGGCGAATTGTATGAATAGCTGAGTAAACGGTAGGTAAATACTAATTAGATCGACATGTTTCTGGCAAAACATAAGTATGTCGAAATAAATCCTGACGTCTCGGCGCACCTGAAATGATATTCTAACACTAACGTTATTGGTCACTGCGGCTTACCACCAAAACGGTGGCCCATCACTAAAGAATGACCATAGTAAAAAGGGTTAAACCGAATAATGTCAGATAAAAATAAGCAACCTACTTTCTACATTCACGATTACGAAATAAATAATATAATTACTTGAAATATATATAATTACACATCACAAACCTCAAATTATGTACTCAGTTATGTACTCATTTTGTCCGCGAAATCTTTGGAATGTTATCAATTCCCTATCTACCGCTAAAAAACCGATTGAATTCCTCTTTGCCATTACTGTATAAATACACAGCAAATTAGCAAGGGGGTACCATGGCAAGAAATCCTAAAGATGAATTTACAGGGATGAGGGAACTGACTTCTTTTGATACGGCTCACAGTGCCTTTGGTGAGTTCATTATTATGCGGTCGTCATTCACCGATACCCTCACCGGCTTCAGGCAGATTGAGCCGGAGCATTACCCAGACCAGCAAGTCATGATTCGTTTGGAAGCCGCTAAAAAACTGATTAGAGAACTACAGAAGCGCGTGGACTACATCGAGTCTGGTATTGAAGATGTTAACACCAAAACCCGCTATCACAGTTGAGAGGGATTTATGAAAGTTGAACTGGTTTACGATAAGCGAAACGTGAAAGAGATACCAGGTGCCAATGAACTGATCCTGGCTGAACTAACCAAGCGCGTGCACCGTGTCTTCCCTAAAGCTGAGGTCAAGGTTAAGCCAATGCAAGCGAACGGTATCAATACCGACGCCAGCAAAGGTGATAAGGCTATTCTCAGCCGACTGGTTGAGGAAATGTTTGATGAAGCAGATCGGTGGCTGGTTATCGATATTTAATTGAGGGGGATTTATGCTGCGTGTCGAAGTGACTATAGATAAGCTGAACGCGAAGAGTTTTCCGGCTGGCTACACCAACGCACTTACCGAAGAATTAACGAATCGCCTTACCCGTAAATTTAGCGATTTTGACGTAAAAGTGAGGTTTGCAGGGGCTGATGGGTTAACGGTTCTTGGCGGATCCAGTGAGGATAAGGATACAGTCGAAGAGATTTTGAAGGATACGTGGGAAAGTGCTGATGATTGGTTTCAGCCTTAGGCATAGCTGGAAAGCCTTGAAGAGTCGTAGCTAGTCGCTTAGTATTGCATTATCTAATTTCATAAAATAAATGAAATTTTAGCGATTTGAAAAGGCATTCAAAAAAACAATGAAAGAAATCATCCCTCATTTATCACACCCCAAATACCGACCTGATATTGATGGATTAAGGGCGATAGCAGTTCTATCTGTTGTTGCTTTCCATGCTTTCCCAAACTGGGTAAGGGGTGGTTTTATTGGTGTGGATGTCTTTTTTGTTATATCTGGCTTTCTAATATCTACAATTATTTTTAAAAACTTAGATAGTAGGACATTCAGCTTTGCTGAGTTCTACTCTAGGCGTATTAGGCGTATATTCCCCGCCCTCCTTCTTGTATTGATAGCTTGCTCTGCATTTGGTTGGTTCGCATTACTTGCTGATGAGTACAAACAACTGGGAAAACATACTGCTGCTGGAGCAGGTTTTATATCTAATTTCGTGTTGTGGAACGAGGCTGGTTATTTTGATAATTCTGCGGATACGAAACCTCTTCTACACCTTTGGAGCTTAGGTATAGAAGAGCAATTTTATATCATTTGGCCTTTGGCTCTTTGGTTCGCTTGGAAACGAAATTTTAATCTACTGACAATAATAGTAATCGTGGCTGCCTTGTCTTTTTTACTTAACTTAAAAGGAGTAAAACAAGATATGGCGGCAGCATTTTATTCACCGCTAACTCGTTTTTGGGAATTACTGTCTGGTAGTATGTTGGCGTGGTTTTTTATCTACAAAAATGATAAATTCAGTTCCGTTTATAAAAAAATAGAAAAAATTACCTCAGCAATTGTTTATAAAAAAAACATAACAGATATTAGTACCCTACCCAATATCATTTCTGCCATAGGTTTATCTTTATTGATTTACGGATTCCTACAAATAAATAAAGGATTAGCATTCCCTGGCAAGTGGGCTTTACTGCCAGTATTGGGAAGCATGTTTATTATTTCGGCTGGTTCAAATGCATTCGTCAATAGGGTGATATTGTCCAATAAATGGCTTGTATGGTTTGGTTTGATTAGTTTTCCACTTTATTTATGGCATTGGCCTATATTATCATTTGTGCGTATTATTGAAAGTGATACTCCGAGCAGAGAAATTCGGATAGCTGCTGTTATACTTTCAATATTTTTAGCTTGGTGTACGTATAAATTTATAGAAAAACCAATGCGTCACGGGAAAAATAACGCTTACAAAACTACTATTATTATGATGCTTATGCTTGTCATTGGTAGTTTTGGTTATTATACCTATAAAATGGATGGATTTAAAAACAGGGGTTCATTGGTAAAGGCAAGTAAAAATCATGAGTTGGTTAGCTGGATTGCAGATGATAACCCAGACACTCACAATTTATGCATGAAAATGTACAACTTATCAGATTATGTCCGCTATTGTAACGTTTCCAGTTCTGATAAGCCAAGCATTGCTATTATTGGTGATTCTCACGCAAGAGCTTTATACGATGGAATGTCTAACATGATGAAGGAATATGGGGAAGGAGTTTTGAATATTGGCGGAAGGCTTTTTTTAGACGTTGATGACTACCCTATTAATAATGAATTTGAATTTAAGGTTAATAAAGGTGGAATTAGAGGCACCTTATTAGCTGCTAATGACCCGTCAATAAAGACTGTTGTGATGGTAACGCGCGGGCCAAAATACTTAACAGAAGATAAAAACAGAATATTTAAATTAGTTGACAGACCCGAACTAACTGACCGCAAAGTAATTTTAGAAACTGCAATCAGAAGAACATTAGATCCATTTTTAAAAGCACGTAAAAATGTCATTTATGTAATTGATAACCCAGAGATAGATTTTGACCCTCGGTCATGTATTGATGATCGCCCTATGAGAGTTAAAGGTCGTTCAAAGTCACCTTGTGCTATACCTAAATACGAGTACGACCTAAAAAACAAAGAGTATAGAGAGTTGGTTTTATCGATTGTCAGAGATTATCCAAACGTTAAAGTATTCGATGCTTCAGCCTACCTTTGTGATGATAAGTTATGCTGGGCAAAAAAAGATGGTGATATTCTTTACCGGGATGTACATCATTTATCTGAAGCAGGCTCCCTACTATTATCTCATGAAATAGTGAAAATCATTGAACCTGTAAAACCTAAAAAAGTACCAAACTGATTATTATTGTGATGGGTCGATTATGGCCGCAATTTAGCGGCCATTTATCTATTAAGACGGTTCTGGAGCAGGTAACCCATCTCGGCCATAGGAACTAAGGCTTTCATAATATGCAAGCCATCTAGGATCCGATGCTTCTATACTTCCTTGACATGGATAATACTCAGGGTCTTGAGGTGAAGAGAGGTAAGCAACAATAATCTCGTTTTTATCATCTGCAAATTGAACAATAATTAACATGATCCCACCCTTAAAACGTGTATGTAGACACCGATACGCCGGTGTTATCCAAGGTTCCACCCGCCTGTGAATAATTCCAGTAAATTGCCTGGGGTACATCTAAAGTCATCGCAAATGTTCCAATATTCTGATTTGTTGTAGCACTAAAAGCAGCAGACACTTGAATCAAACCAGCCGCGTTTGAATTTGCCGATAAAACAATAATTGAGCTATTCAAGCTTGCACCTGCAATCGATGCATAACCACTGACCTCAATCGCGTTTTTCGGTACTGCCGTAGCCAAACTTAATGATGTTGCTGTTGACGGTGGTGTTGTTGTTGTAATAACAACAATCCGGGGAATATTTATTTTTCTCCCGCGCTGGAACCCAATATTCAGCAACCGTGCTGCTGTTGTCGCCCACACAGATACAAGTGCTGATGCGGTATAGTTCGCGGGCATGATTCCGGCGCAAATTTCTGGAACAACAGCAGATGTTGCGTTAACAGCCAGCAATGCAGAAACTTGAGTGGTTGGGTTGTAAATCGCATATAGCGCTACAAATCCCGTTACAGGAGCGGTGCCAGTGTCCATTCCGCCCGCACCAATAGTGGCAAGGTTAATTGTTTTGTTGAAGCTGGTTAGCTTGTACTGACGCCCACCTAGAGATTCTTGGACGATCAATTCATCTGCCGTGAAAGTGGCTGTTGCTGATGCCGCAGTAACACTCATTCGAGCATTGCGTGATGTGCCAATAACACCTGTCAAAAAAGCTGGTATTCCATCGTTGACCGTTTTAACAGCTTTCGGCGTTGCTGCCGAAGTTTCATTTGAGCTGTTGATTGAGCTACTCAACTGAGTTATTCCTGGTGTGGTAGTCGATGCGGCTGGTAAATTGCTATTAGCATACGTTTTAATCGCCAGTTCCAAGTTAGTTTGCAACTTTGCCGTATCACCATCATCCAGAACATCCTGCCCCGAATGACTTGCAATAAACTGAGCCAGCACAGAAGCCACAAATGATGACTGGCGCCACACAGTATTAAGTTGTTCAGACCTTGCCACCCCAGAGACAAAACCACCGCTACGGGCTGGAAGCGCCTCATAATCGGCATAAGGAATGACGTTTGCGCCTGCACTGATCCCAAAAGGAAGAATTTGATTAGACATTTGTTGCCCTTAATGGTGAACCCCAGGATGCACTATCGAATCCTCGGGAATATTCGTTATCTAAATCGAAGCCGAATAATGCACCGGCCTCAGTTGAAATGATGTAATTCGTGACGCCAACACCAGCCGGTTTAACGTCTAAATATCCTTGTGCAATAACCGCTCGCATCACTGATGAGATTTGCTCACCGGCAATGTAAACAGTCATGGTCATGTCAAAGTTATCGACGGCGAATATCTTGGTGCGCCCGTCAGGGAAAATACTCTGATAGATATCACTGAGAGTTTCGACGGTACCGCCCCAGTGATTGGCCTGTATCTTTGCCCGAAGTATCGTGCGGTAAGTCTCATCGTCCAGTCGCGTGAAGCCTGTTAACGAGTCATACGGTCCTTTCCAACTCCCCAGATCAAACCCCAGCCCCTCGGTATCCAGTGAAAAATAGACATCGGTGATTGGCGTTCTGATATTTCGTCCAATACCCACCCACAGACCGACAGCATCCTCCTGATTGCCTATTGAGCTATCGAGGTCAAAGTCGTTTGTAAGTTGATTTGTCGTTTGCTGGATGCCGAGGAACGGCGCGGTGATCAGGGATATATGATCGTAAAACTTAGGCTTATTCTTGTGATAGGACGTGATGAGACGTTGGTATTTAGTCTCACTCATTAAGTCACCACTAAGGTTATATTCTCCGGCACACAAGCTGCTGCGTCGTTAAATGCTATCTCGATATTGTTTTCAGATAGCGCTACTGGGGAAGTGCCGATTTCCAAAAGGGTAATATCGTAAGTCAGGCGTTCAATGCTGCCATTTAACTGCGCTGGCAGATCAAGTCGCTTAATACGAACCGGCTCACCAATTTCTATTTTATTAATATATTCCGCTATTGAGTTTTTGATCTCAGTTCCGATTGACGAGGTATACCCCTGTAGGGCTTTAATTTCTAATCTGACATAAATCTGTACGGTGCCTTTTCGGAAGAAATTAATCGGGTGAACAATCCCATACTTATCCGTAATCGGAATTGTTGTAGTGCCATATGTTCCAGAACCCGGCCCCTTTTTCAGGGCAATGGCTTGGGCGATTTCTGTCGCATCCCCACCATCAACCACGATAGAGATTGAGTGGCTGGGTATTCCGTCACCATCTGTAATACTGGTGTCGTTCTCATAGCCGCGATACCGCTCAACGCCACTGATGCCCGCGATAGCCCCTAAAATACCATCCAGAACCGTGCGCGAAGGTAGCGCCACTGATACCGCCTGCCTGACACGCAACTCCGCATCTACTTCTACCGGTTTCCCTGGAGTGGCTCCTGTTGGGTTATTGACGCTTAACCAGCCTCGCGTCGGTGTTGCTATTTCGTTCACAGTATTGGACAGTGCAACAATCGCCCCTGGTACCGAGCAAATGGCCGTTGCGGTTGCAGTGCCATCCAGACCAATAATCACGCTGGCCGGTAAATCCCATCGAACACCATCAGCATCACGTGCTGCGCCGTTGGTAATCTCTAATCCGACACTGCCTGTAAGCAACAAATCGACCGTCGAATTTGTCTCTTTGTTACGCTTAATGCCGTTAATTTTCACATTGCTTGAGAGTCCACTTCCTACTGCGGTTGCCGGAGAAAATGAGTTATAAACAGCGATCGCGCTATTGTTAGCATCGTGAATCCCCAGTGCATACAGAGTGACCATCTGTCCGTCTTTACTGTCCGCATCGAGATAGCTGTCACCGCCGTAAATCTCTTGGAAATAACTGACAAGGGTGCTGCGGATAGTCTCGAAATCGGGCGCAGTTATCCCCGTAGCGCTGACGATTACATTCAGCCCTAACGTATCAAGGTTTAACATTTATGCCTCGCTGGTAACGGTGGTGGTGCCGTAAATGGTGTCTATTGTTGCGGTGAAGGTGACGCGACGATTTTCGCCGGTATAGCTGGCTTCAAATTCCAGAATTGCGCTAACGCCCTGCGTATCAAGAATACGCTCACGGATAGCCAGGATATAAACATCAGACCGTTGCTTACCGAGTACCGACTGAATATAAGGCGTACCCTCGGTTAAATCTAAAAACCACTGGCCGCGCCATAATTCAAAGCGGGTTTTTACCGCCTGAGCGACCGCCTCCGGTGAGTTAATAAGGAAGGTGTTATCACCCTGACCGAATGTGTAATCGCCGTTCTCGTCCTCTCTGCGATAGCGCATATCAATTTACCTTGCCTGAGTTGCCGGTTCCTGGCTGCACTTCGTTGTGGGTGTGAGTATCATCAATCGTCTTGCCGTTAGAGGTCAGGGTGCCGACAAACTCGATAGCGCCAGTGATTTTCGCAGAAACACCCGCCGCCGCACTCCCCACTAGCCCACCAAGGAATGTAAACAGGCCATTAACCAGAACCTCGGCTGAGAATTCCGCTTTAGGTGTCACCACATCGAGGCCACCAGGTGCCACGATTTTAATTTTTTTGGTCGTCGGATTTATTTCAAAGTAGGTTGAGCCATCGTCACTACGGAACTGCGCGGCGCTGGTACTGATGCCGCTAATTTTCTTTGTCTGTGACTGGGGGCCAATGATGGCGAACGCATCCGATAAATCATGCTGACGCTCATCAACAGTTTCCTGTATGTCGCCTGACTGGTGCCAGAAATCGATGCACCGGTCACCAAAAACCAATAAGCACTCATCCCCAGCCTTAATGGGGAATGTCATGGTGACACCACCACCGCGCGGGAATACAACCGGAACGCTAGTTAGCACCGAGAGGTTTGTTGACTCCCCGCCTGATTCGCCTTTAATGCCGATCTGAATGTCGCAAGTTACATTGTCAGCATCAAAGGACTGAACAATCCCCGGCATCGATACGCGCAATTGAGACGATACTGATGATTGTAATGTTCGCAGTGTTTCGGCTAATTCTCCCGAACGGGAGTCTGTTGATACCGTCATGGAAAAACTCCAATAAAAAACCCGCTCAGTGGCGGGTTCAGGTGAGGCTAAGCTACTTAGCTAACTGACTTTCTTGCAGGGGAATGAACCTATAATTTTAGGTGCATCCATACTGTTTTGTAGGAGTTGGACATTCAGAAAGGCTTTACCATCACGCTTGATAAACTGGAAGCCGTACATGTTGCCATCACGGGCAGGCATCAGCCCCATGTCGGTTTTAGTGTTTGCATAATCACCTTGCGATTTGATAAAGGTGATTTTCTGAGAGGTCACTCTTTCGCCGTTAACCCGAATAAAACCATCGTTATCGTTTGCTGCCAAGTGATAACCAGAACACTGGAAAGCGGCATTTGCTGTAGACACACAACCTATCAGAGCAAAAAACAAAATTAACGATTTCAATTTCATTGCATTTACGCCGTTTTATTAAAATTGGAAGATGACCACAAATCTTTAGCCCCACGCGCCTCACACATCATATCCATATAAAATGGGTTGCCGCGCGTATCGCCAGTATAGCTAATACCTCTGACGATATACACTCCATCGGTCGCAATGCTGGCCGGTGGGTTAACAAGGCCGTTTACGGTCACGTTGCCATTATCGTTTTGATCTTCAAGCCTACCGCCTGACATCTGAACATCGCGGCTGGAAAGCGTCGCACGATATACTGACTCTTGGTTCAGTTGAATGAGGCCATTTAAGCGAATGTTAGGGTTGATCAGGCAACGAACGTTAACACCAGATCCAATGGTTTGTTGTGGCATGCCAATCAAGCCAGTATTGCTATTCAGCACAATGGCTTCATGCACATACTTATCATTCGGCACCATATCAACCTTGCCGTTCACAAACTGCCAGGTGGCTTTGCATTGCTTGGCGACGTTATCCAGATAATCTCGCGTCATACCGTACATGGTTTTACCTCGGGGGAATACCGTGGGTGGCATTTCCGGCATGATCCCCTGAGTTATGCCGAACGGGGCAAGGTTACGCATAAGCAAATTGTTAATATCGGCCACGGTATAACCCGCCGCCACCGTCTGGTTTATTGTGGCGTTAATAAATGCGTTATGACCATCAATAGCCTGTATCAGAATAAAAGTATCCGTGGGGTTATCTCTGCCGGTAATGGTATAGCGGATATCACCCGAGAAAATCTCACCGAAGTTAGCATCTTCCTGTTGGCCGTCTGGTGAGGTTGAGCCATCGTAACCGGCAATCAATCGGAGCTTTGAAAACTCGGTACCGGTGATCCGGTTAATAGTATTTTGTGACAGGTTATAAATCTTGAAGATGGCAGCTCGAGGGAATGAAGTGTTATACCACTCAATATTAAACGTCACTTTAAAATCAGTGAAGTTAATCCCCTTACCTTCGTTATCCAATAGCATTAACTCAAAGTGGCGTATCCAGTTCTTACTCATGAAAACCTCATAAAAAAACCCGCTCAGTGGCGGGTTAAATTGCGTGGATTGATTCAGCTATTCTGCACAAAATATAAATGGCTACCGGTGCCAAGGTTGGTTTTTGTCGGGTATTCCTCCCGGCTATCATCACTGAGCACAGCAAAAACACCATTGATACCCAGATCAGGATATTGCTCAATCAGGTCAACACCAACCACCAGCGGAACGCCACAAAGCATGTCAGAGCCGCCGCTATCTCTCACGTCCATTATCCAGCCCGCGACATCACGATAGACCAGGCGCAGGTTAAGTGAGATTTCTCCAAGGGTGATATTGAAAAACTGATTATTGGCCGTTAACGGGATTTCTTGAACATTCATTTAAAGTTCTCCGTTACCCAATCAAGACCAGATTTTAGCAGTGAATTGTTTGCTGGGGCCGGTGCTTTGGTGCCGGTATTTTGCATAGCCGCAGTGCTTACCCCTTCCTGCATGTTTTCTTTGTCGGCCACTTTGACCGATTCAGTTTGAGACATAATGACTTCACGTAGGGTAAGAACGCACATCAACACGTTTTCACTGGTTTTATCGGTTGTAACCTCAATGCCACGGATCAACATGTTTCTGTATTTCCGTTTACCGGTAATAACATCGAATGGCTCTCTACTTTCCTGTAACTCACGCAGTTCTTGATAGACCTCCTCCGGGCTTTTACCCAGGCTCAACCCTATCGTTGAGGTATCCACAAAATCCAGTAATGAGCCACCACCCGCAAAACCCACCTCCATTGTCACCTCAGCGGCACGTTTGTAGGCGTGATCGTTAACTGCGGCCCCGACTTCAACAGGGTGCTCGGTTATCTCCAGCGCATCTTGATGCTTTTCAGAGATAATCACACTGGGTACCAGCAACCCAATTTTTCGCGTTTGCTGCCGGAAGATGGCAGAAAGAATATCCATTCACCCTCCTATCGGGTTGGTGTACTTAATTGCTGAGTTAGCCTTGCGTTGACATTGGTCTGCCTGCCGGCGACTTCATTACCTGCTGATACCGGATCAGAAACACCAGTGATGTAGATGTTCGTTTCCTGCTGCAATCCTTGCTGTTGCATTCCACCAGCCGCACGTGATATCAACTCACTACTGTAGGGGTTGCGCCCGTTCTCATGATGGATAATGCCCCCCATCAGCGCCGACATTACCTGCGGATTCTCCAAATTTAAAACTGCATCAGGGTGAACGTTAAGCATTTTTGACAGTTGAGCTATATAAGCCCCTGTGTTGTTTTCGCTTCCAGGTGCCCACGTCGAAATAATATCATTGAGGGTTTGCAGCGGTTTACCTGTAGTCTTACCAGTAAAGTAACGCATTAACTGTCGAGCCATGGCTTTGAGTCCATCATAGGCCGTCTCAAACTTCGCAAAACGACCACCAGGACGCTCCAGTGATGCACCATCCTGCCCTACGTAGTTAATGTTTCCTGGATTGTTATTCCGTATTCCTCTCGGGTCTGTTGAATCACCCTCACCCCGCAACCACCGGCCAACGCTTCTAGGGTCAAACCCGGTTTTATCTTTAACCCAATCGGCGGCGCTATTCGCGCTATCGGTTACGGCTGGCATTGCATCTGGCTGATCGCTACCCTGACTTAACAACGCTTTTCCTATCCTGGCCACCTCACCCCAATTGCCCTCTTTCAATGCATTAATCAGGTCACCGATCATCGATAACATCTTGCCGAACTCGCCGAATTGCTTCGTCAGGTTCTCGATGTCACCTTTTAGCGTCCAGTTTTTCAGATTAATGTTGAGTAGCCTGGCAATCTCAACGCCAACGCCTTTAATGGATTTAGTTAGATCATCCATTCCTTTTAGCGCAGCGTTTATTTCTTGTTCCCACTGCCCCCAATCAATCAGGCTATTCCCGCCCTCCTTCCATGTTTTATAGTCGTCGTACAGGGCAAAAATCGCCGCGCCCAGCGAGAACACAATGCCCACTGGCGATGTTAGGAACGCAGTGTTGAGTAAACGCCATGCCAGCAGCAAACCGCCAAACAACATAATGAGTTGCTGCGTTATCGGGTCTAGCTTTTTAAACCAGTTGATGACATCACCGACTGCCTGACCGGTACGCCATAATACGCGCGTGACCGCATCCCCCGCCCATAGAACCCCCTTGATAACTTTCATCAACACCGCTTCAATCTTCGGCCAATTATCGAGAAGTTGCTTGCGCAGAGAATCAATATCCCCAGCCAGTCCATCCGCCAGATTTGAACCTATTTTGTCTCTCGCCTGACCGAGCGTCATAGAGAGATCACGCATGGACGTCATGAAGCGGTTAGATTGTTTGGCAGCAACTTCAGCATTAAAGCCGATCTTTTTAGCGGTTAGCGCATACTCAGAACTGAACTGCCCCAGCCCCTTACGCATTGCCATTAGCGTATTTTCATCAATACCCAGCATCTGTGCGTACTGATTCGCGCGGTAATACGGCATGCTACTCAGTTTTGCACTAAGGCCGGTAAAAATGGCTGATGTATCGCGCATACTTCCGTTCGCGCTGCGGGTCTGAATGCCAAGCCGATTAAGGAAACCCTCAGCACCCGGACTGTTGCGAATAAATCTGGCTAGACTTTCGAGTGAGCCTTGCGCTGACGCAGCATCCACGCCCATTTGTGAAGCGGCATAACCCAGCGCCTTAATACCCGCCACCGATGCACCGGTACGCTGAGAAGCGAAGTAAACCTTATCCAACCCACTGGCAATTTTGGTAGTAAAACCAACAACGGCCAGCGCCGCCCCTTCGACCACTGCGCCCATCTTCAACACATTGGCCGTGACGCCAGCGACCACAGCGGAGAATTTTTTCTCCCCTGCCTCATCCAGTTCAAAGCCAAGACTGACCAGGAAATCCTTAATGGTTTCAGCGTTGCTCATTTATCGGATCTCCACTTGTCTATTTTCGCCTGGTTCTCAGCCTCCAGATCGAGGTAATCATTCAACAATGCGATATCGAGTAAGTCGATATTCCCGCTTTTGATTTCCCCCATGGTCGTGAGCTGATGCTTTACCGGGCGCAAGATAAAATCCTCACCACCCGGCAACGTATCCAGCATTAAGCCGCTGGCGGCTCCACCGTTTCGCTCTCTTGGAGTTCGCGCAAAAAATTTCCCATGGAGTCGCCTACCACCCGACCAACAATTTGCAGCATTGCCATCAGATCAATGTCATCAAACATCAGTTCGCTATTGGTGAAAATCGGGTTATAGGCGCTGCCGTGCTTACGTGACACCATCGCCAAGCAGGGGTGAATAATGGCGTTGCAGTCCTCTTCGCTGATATCCGAAAGTGACTGGGCGATACTGGGTAACGCCGTTTCAATCGTCACGGTACCGCTTCGCAGGTCTTTGAGGATGCCCGCCAGCAAAGGCAGCAACTTACGCGACACTTTCAACTGCGCGAATACGTCGAGTTTCTTAGAGCGGTACTCGATACCTTTAATCGTGAATTCCATTAATTACTCCTTAAAAAGTACCCAGCAGTTGGTCAACCTTGATGCAGTCAAATACCCACGGCACCAGTGCGCCGTCTTTGGCGTTATTGAAATCCGGCTGCTTTTGGAATGCACAACCACGCGCCGCGAACGTGTCGCCGCTGGCGGTGTTGCGGATAAGAATAATGTTATTACCCCACGTCGCACTCGATTGAGATTGCGCGTTATACATGGCTGATAACTTGCGATTAACCGGGCTGGTTTTCAGCAGGTTTACCGTTACCGTGCCACCTTTCCCCGCGTGCAGACTGTGCATACCCTCACCGTCTGCACCAATGGTCATGGTGTTTTTATTCTCGATCATCGAGGTCGTGATACCCTCTTCGGCGACGGCGGCGCCATAACCCAGATCGAATGAACCGCCTACACCAGTAATGGAGGCGGTAACGTCCATAAAGCTATAAGTAGACATTCATCAGCTCCTTAGCGGTTAACATTGATAATGACATCGGCGTAGTGAACAGCACCGGCCAGCTTGATTGCAGACTGCATCACCGGCGCTTTACGCCCTTCACGGTCAGACTGTGCCTGTGATGCCACTGGCGGTGCGTACACGTAAAAGCCTTTGGTCAGCGTGTCACCAGTTTCCAGTGCACCAAAACTATCACCACCCCATACACCAGGAGCCACCAGCCCGTTAGTGACCGACTGATCCAGTGATTTCTCTACATCGGTCAGCAAGCGAGTCACACCAGCGTCTGTCTGTGGAATTTTGGTAGTGCTGGTAAATAGCAGATTGTAGAGGTTGTTCTGTACGTAGTTCTGCAACCAGTCGAGGCCGTGGCGCTCATCAAAGAAATCGCCATTGCACATCACACCTTCCTGAATAATCGCCGTGTCGTTGTCGTAATTGACGAATACATTGCAATTCTTCGCTTTCAGCGCATTGGCTTGTGATTGGGTCAGTGATTCGGCGGTAATGCCGGGCTGCTGTTTAAATTTCAGCGTGATGGTGGTGTTATTGCCGTTGAAATTCACGGTAAAGGCACGACCAAAAATAGAGGCGGCGGCATACGGGCTGGCACTGGAATACTGCACCAGGGTACGGGCATATTTAGCCGCTTTCAGTTTGCTGGCGATATCCGTATCAATATCCGCATCCAGGGCAGAGGTTACCTGCGTGGTGTGTCCGTAAACCCGCGAAACATCATCACTCTGGATAAACGAGGCAATACTGATCACGTCTGCATCGCTTAATGATGGGTCGGCAATAACCAGCCCATACCAGCGGGTAGACATGTCAGCCAATTTATAGATGCATGCCTGAATAGTTTCACTCGTCAGACCTTGAACCGGCAGCGCACCGGCGCTCTCAATCAATCCCATCAGTACAGAAATATCGGTGCCGGTGGTATTGGCAGAACCATAACCAACCGCCGATGCTGCACCCGTGGTTTTGGATGTGATGATGAAGCGAGAACCATTCCAGATAACGGTTGCAGTGGTGAGTTTGTCAGCCACGCGCGCGGCAACACCGTTCAGATTGGTTTCCGCTGACCAGTCAACACCGGTTACTGTCTTGACCGTGCCATCTACCGTGATTTTCATCGAACCATCTACCACGGCGGTAAAGTTAGCCATAAGCTGCTGCGTAGGGTTCAAAATCGCCCCGCGCAACAGTCCGGCCGCATCCTCTTTCACCCAGCGGCCGACATAGGAATCAATCGGTTGTGGGGATTGCTGATAATACAAATTAGCGGCTTTATACTCAGGCGCATCCAGACCAAAGTCAGATGCGATATCTGTCGCACTTGAATAGCTGCGCAGACGTTCGTGAGCGTCGATAACAGGCGACGGGCCAACCACCAGCAGGGAACCAAAGTTCCGCGCCATGGCAGCACGCACAGCCATATTCACCGTCACATTGACGATGTTAGAAACAGGTAATCCCTGCGACATGGTTATTCTCCGAAGAATTTAACGGGTGCGGAGGTCAGCGATTTAATGCCGTACTCGCGTATTACTTTGCGGCGCAGGATTACGGTGATGTCGTACCGCCGTACCCACTGGTTATTAATGAGTTCGGGGACGTTATACATTTTCCCGCATTGCCAGAGCGTGAGGCCGAGGCGCTTTAGCTCATCATTGTTTTGTGAGATGAATATCCCGGCACGAAAGCGTGTAGCTGTTTGCTGCCCGGCTGGACCATAAAAACAACATAAAATATTTAGGCTTTCATGATCCCATTGCTGGCTGCTTTCCTCCCCCGCAATAAGGGCGGGGTAAGCGTCCTGATTAAAGTCAGATATGCTGAAGCCACACCAGGTGGTTCCGTTTTGTGGTATCTGCGTTTGTGGATCAGTCATGCGGGGGAAAACCATCTTGGCCGGTAATCCAGAAACCGCCCTGATCCACCTACTGATTTCCCGCTCCAGTTCCTCATCGTAGAGAGGCGGCGGCCCTGTTGGTGTCAGGTAGCCCGCCGTTGTGCTGTCGTTACTCAATCGGCGTTCCTCCGTCAAAGTCCATCAACTCGCAGTGGGCTTGGACAAACCCAGCGCCATACGCGGTATAGGGATCGACAAAGGTCACTCGGTATTTTCTGCCTCGGTATGTAACCACGTCAGCATCAAGCCCTGGTTGCCCTTGGGTAAGCCGGAACTGAGTCACAATGAGAATGGCCCCGTTAATGTTCTGCCCCGCCTGCATGCGCTTGGCTTCCAGTGACCGATCAACCGTCACAACACCGCTAAAAGGGGTGTCCTGTGGTGTATTTGTCGTGAACCCATCATCATCAACCGTTTGCAGTTGCCGGTGACATACCAGCGTGGTGTCCACGAAATCAGGATCAAGAAGCACCTCTGTCACATCAAGAAATGGCATTACTTACTCCTTACGACATAGGTGATTGAACGTAAAAGGAACCCGTGAGCGTAAAGCGGCTTTTCACCAGGGATACCCTGCGCCCGTCTATTTTCGAGTGTTTTCTCTGATAGTGGATGCAGCCTGTCACCGTCTCCGATCACCTTTTTCGCCGCATCACGGGCAACCATCCCCGCTTTTTCTAATTCACGCAGAGCAGCATCCTGCTTACCTTCAAGTGCCAGCTCTGCGGCAGCTTTCAGGTGTCCAGTGGTGATCTCTTGTGAATCTTCAATACCCATATCCAAGAACGGGCGAGGCTCTAGTGTGACGGTCTGACCGCCAATCTGTATCGTGGCCCCTGTGGATTGCAGATAGCCAATTTCTGCATTGTTCAGGGTTTCCCCTTCCTTTCGCGTCGCATTGGCCTCTGGAATTCCCACCAGCACATCCATTTTTGAAAGGGCGCGTAGAGAGGACAAAACAGACTCGGCATTGTCCTTTCTGACCTTCAACCCGCTTTTCATAGAATTTGCCTTCCACCCGCACCAAACATCGACCACCACCAGAAAAACTCACGGCCGTAATCGGTGTTATTCCAAAAACCAGCGTCAGGATTAATGATGCCTGAGACGTCATAGCTGACGCTGACCTTATCAACCGACTTGGATGTCGCCACACCACCACCGGAGGTATTTACGCCCCCCAATGCCGCTGATGCTGTGCGCTTACCTCGTAATTCAACGTAATGCGCCGTCATCAATTCAGCCAGATAGACAAACTTATCCCCAAACCTATCTTGATCCAGAAGGTCATCAGCCATGCTGAGGTAAAAGTTTATTGAGGTGTTGGGGTAGCGGGTTTCGTCAGTAAATTCGGGAAAACTGGCGCGGAACTGATCACTTGTTGGCAGTAGACTGTTTCTTGGCATTTGCGGATTCCTTCACGGCTTCTGCTGTTGCCTCATCGCCGCCACCTGATGTGGATTCGCTGACGGTTAGGCTTAACACCTGTGCTTTCAGACTGGTGATTTCGTCGTCCTTTTCTGCCACCTGTGCTTTCAGACTGGTGATTTCGTCGTCAAGCAATTTGACTCGCACAACCAGATCGAGGTTTTCTGCCTCTTTAGCAAGGTCGGATTCATCGAGCGGTTTGGCATAGGCGCTAAATGCCCAGTGTTTTTTCACTTCATCAGAAAAGCCATCGTGGATGCCGGGGGTTAATGTGTAATTAGAACCGTCAGCAAGGTTAAGAACCGAATGACCCGATACGATATATTTCATTTCAGTACTCCATGAAAGGCGGGTTTCCCCGCCACAAATCAAGCCGCTGGGACATCCAGATAAGCGATGGTGTTCGAATATGGGGTTTCAACTTGCCCCAGCTTGCCGTAGTACACAGTAAGCTGTTGCATACCACGATACTCAAGTGGGGTGCTCAGCAGTGGAACCATTGGGAAACGAATATATTTCTCGTCTTGTGTGTACGCAACAATACGGTTAGCACCACCAGCGCCACGTCCATTGGCAAATTTCATGGAGACGATCTCCAGCGGAACCCCGTTTTCTTGGAACGCGATGGTATTGATTTTCACGTATTCAAGAACAGAGATATTCCCTGCGGAAGAAACCTTTTTGCTTGCCAGTAGCCCGAATAAAGCCGGTGCAAGACCTAACTTGCTCGGGCATACCGCATAACCAGACCGCACCCATCCGTCAGTAAGTACCAGGTTAATATCCTGAACAATCACATCTGGATCGGTCGTTGCAGTCCAGGGCGCAGCAGCAGAAATAGCAGCGATGGATGGAAGGTTTAACAACCCCGGAACACCGATTTCTGTATCACCGATATAAACCTGCTCATCAGTGTCCATATTCCATTTAAGGCGCATCCCTTCATACTTCTGCGTATCAACTGGACGCCCAACCTGTTGCGCTGAGGCGAGTTCCAAAACAGTCCAACTCACCTCTTGCCCCCACGGGGTCAAGTTGTTACGTGTTGGGGTGATGTCAAGATTCATGCCCGGAATAGCGGTTGAATTTTTCCCCAGCCAGTTTTTACCGGTCGGATTTGGCCCACCCACGCTAGCAAAGTCGGTGTTGGTGAAAGATGAAACTTCATCAGCGATAGAGATATCACTGCGTAAAGGCATGTCACGCGACCACTTCACAGAGGTCAGGGGCATGTTCAGTGTTTGATCCATGCGCTCCAGTTCGCCAATCAGGAACGTACCGGATGAATCGATAGTAGCTCGGTCAATTGTAAACATTAATTATTCCTCAAATATTGAAGGCAATTTCAAGACGCCCATCAGCATCACCCGGACCCATTGCCTCTGCGGTAGTCAGTCGAGGTGTGTTTGTGGCGGTTGCATCCTGAACAAGAACAAAAGAACCAACCGGGCTTTGTGTGGTACCACCGGCAACACGCACGTAAATTGGCGCGCCTTTTTTGGCGGTAGTAGCGTTACCCGCAGTGATCTTCACGCAGACATAACCACGCTTCAGATTATCGCCGACTGGGTTTGCGTTAACTTTGAGATACGCAAGGTCAGCTTGAGAGGTGATCGGGAAGGGGCGAATAAAAATACCTTTCACCAGATCAATAGTGTCACCACTTTCAAGCGGGACAAATTTATCGTCCACGTATTTACCCGATAACCCGTAGTCGCTAAACACCTTTTGGTTATTCAGCGTTACCGGCTCGATGGTCGATTCACGAGGACGAGTGACTGCCCCGGCAATGCCCATAGGCATCCGGTATGTATAAGCATTTCCAGACATGTTTATTACCTTATTTGTTTTTGGCCCAGTGAGCAGCGTAGATTTTATTCAGCTCTGCCGGAGAGGCGTGTTTTGTATTAACCGCACCGTCTACCGTGTGAAGTGACTGTGGAGTTATTTGGTTTTTAGCTTTATTCAAAGCTGCCGCGCCATTGAAAACTGCATCTACAGTGGCTTTCGGTACCTTGGCGTAATCCTGAATGCCAAACGATTTCAAGTAGGCGCTATCACCCGTACGGATCGCGTTGTTCAACACCTGACGTTTCAATCCTTTATCACCCGTTGGTTTGAAACCAGGACAAATAATTTCAGCATCAGAGATGATATTTCGGCGATAGGCAGCATCAGCGGTGATTTTCGCGTCCTCTTCCTTATCTTCATCAGCCGTTAACACGTCAGGATCGGGTTCTGAATCCGTGGTTTTCCCTTCCAGCGCAGCAATACGTGCAATTAAAGCCTGCGCCCATGCGGGAACATCTTCATCAGTCGTTTTGTTCTCGGGTTCAGGTGCGTTGTCCGTAGTGGTGCGTTCTGTTACGGGTAGCGCTGTAGCCTGTGACGGTA
The DNA here is from genome assembly GCF_052217105.1 of Yersinia sp. 2553 StPb PI. Lineage (NCBI taxonomy): Bacteria > Pseudomonadati > Pseudomonadota > Gammaproteobacteria > Enterobacterales > Yersiniaceae > Yersinia > Yersinia sp. 2553 StPb PI. The sequence continues at coordinate 2,111,941 of NZ_JAZGPX010000002.1, forward strand.
CGTTAATGTTAATGGTGTGACCGGGGATTGAATTCATGCCATCAGAAGGCATATCCGGCGCTTCGTCGATAAGCTGTTGTAACGCAGCTTCATCTTTGGTTTTAATGGCTTTCGCCAGATTCTTAAGCCATGACATTGCAGGCTTCTCCTTTTTGATGTTTGGGGCTGAATCCCCGATAGCACAACGGACACCGGCCCGACCGCGTGGAATGCCAGCAGCTAGGTGGTTTCCTGTGATTTGGTATTGATTGCCCTTGCCAGGGGCGATTTGTTCATACAGCGCGTCATAGCCACAACTGACATCGGTCAGCCCTGAATTAACGGCATCAATGGCTTCCTGACGCTTGATCAGCACGTCAGCCAGCAGTAGGTCTGATTTATCACCAGTACCTCTGCGTACGTTCTGAATGTGTCCGTGGGCCAGTTCAGAGAAGTTGGAAGGGTTAACGAAAACGATATTGCCCTCGTCGTCCTCTGGATGCCCCAGTGTTACTGCGACACCTTCAAAGCTGGCTATCGTCTCTGGCGCAAACACTTCATCTTCAGTGCGATACACCAAAACCGAACCATCCGGCCCCGGAATAAGATCAACCTCTTCCGGTCGGTACCTTTGTGTGCCTGTTCGCGCAATGGCTACGTCTTTGCATAGCAGTGAACCGTCAGCCTGAAGAAATCGTGTATTACCCAGTTTGGCAGTGTAGAAATATCTCATGTGTTACCTGCTAAATTACGGGCATAAAAAAAGCCGCCTAAGCGACCATCTAGAAAAAGATAATTGTGCTGATTTAGTGACTTTTTAACATAAAGACCCTTAAGCGCACCGGTGGAATACCTCTCACTCAATTAGCACGTTGAGAGGGCCAAAAGTTGGTATCAATTACCGGAAAATGGGGAAATTTTAGTGATAACATTTTGATAACAAATCGAGCTAATGAGTGTTGAATTAAATTCGATACCGTAAGCCGTATTTTCCTCATTTTCTCGGAGCGGGTACCTGCACCTCTGGATGACATTTACAGTTAGGCAAGCACCCTGCATGCCCCGTCATGCCGTCAAGAGTGGGTGGATTAGCCCAGAGAACAAACTTATCTTTCATTTTTCGGTGAGACTTCCTTGTCCCTGCCCCCTCAATGCGCCACCAGTAACCCTCCGACCCTACAGCCAGAGCGCGGGCTTGTGTTAGAGCACCTGTGGCCCTGCCTATTTCGGTGCGTGCTATGAGTCTCGCACGGCTTGCAGCAACATCACCGGACTGCATGATCATCTCGTACAGTTCGTCTGGCCGCTCACCATTAATCATTGCCTGAATGGCGCGATCCTGAATATCCTTTACCCGGTCGGCAGCTTCCAGCGGGAGTGATTTCATCAACTGGATTTGCCGATAGACAATATCCTGTGCCACATGACCTATAGGGGTGTTTCCCACCACATCACGCAAACCTTCGGAAATCTGTTGCGATACAGATCGCCACTGTTGCCACTCTTCACGCTCAACTTGCAAAAACATCTTTTGAGCGGCCAGAGCGGCCCAATCATCAATAACCTGAGAGTAGTCGATAAGATGAGAAGCAACAGTGTCAGCGCTTGCCTGGGAACCATCGTAAGAGCCAGTTACTATCTGGTTTATCTGGCTGACTATCCCCAGTAGGCTTTTGTTGTAGAGGATTTCCGAACGCCGGTGGAGCGCCGGTTTCAGGTTCATCCTCCGACCACTCTTTCTGCGCATTCTCGATGTCCTCATCTGTTATTGAGCCACCGATGCCGATCACATCTGACAGGTTGCGAAGGTCACTCAAAGCGGCTGAAGGTGACATGCCAACATCACGCACTGCTGTAGCCAGAGCAGTAGTGACATTGCTTGCCATTGTTGCGCGGTCAGTGTCCGACATTTCCCATAGTTTGTTGAACTCGAATGAGAAATCATCGGGTAATGGCTCACCAAATTGAGAGCGCCAGGTGATATCCAACAACCAGCGAATATGACGCCGCAACCGTCTCTCCTGAAGTGAGTTAATCCGGCTGTAGTAGTTTTCTAGATCACCATCACCAGTACTAAATCCCGATGGCGATTGACCAAATAAGCGAACTAATGGGATACCCGTTGCGCCAGAAACTTGCTCAGCAAAACGAAGAATGACGTCGGCAATACCTGCGAATGAGTAACTGTGCGTTTCAAACTTATCGCTAGCATCCATGATGGTCATGCCCTCGATGGTCTGAAATTCGCGGATCTTATCTAGGTGTATCATTATCGCTTTTTCAAGGTCACCACCCGCCGCCAGCGCCTTTCTTAACCCATCAATACTGTATGTGCGTAAGTGTGCTTTATGGATGAGTTGCGTAGTGCCTGCTGTAGCGGTATCAAACGCCTGGATACGTTCGAAGATGCGCTCAATAACCGACATTCCCCACCCGTTCTCTGTTATGGACTGCTGGAATGGTAGTGTGTCGCCCTCCATCCGAATGATGCGGGAATAATGAATCTTCCAGTTGGGTATTCCCTGCTGACTTGTGACTGTTTTATAAAACCGTGGCTTGCCGAAGTGAGGCCCATACTCTTTTACCAAATCGTTATATGTCGGCTTGACCATCCAGCGGTCAAGGCACATCACACCCTTAAACTGATCTTTAGTGATGGTGTCCAAATTCAGCAGCGTTGACATGTCTTGACCGTCAATCATTACCACCAAGAACGCGCCGCCATAGAGCCGAGACCATTTGATGGTGTCATTCAACCCATCCCAAATAGCGGCTGAATCCCAAAAGTTTTCGACTTTCCCTTTCTGTCCCGGCTGGAGTTTTGAGTTGATATTGATCCCCTTTCGGGTCATATCATCAGCAATAGCATCAACTGCGGCCCCAACCAGAAATGATGAGCGGTAAGCAAATTCCAGTATCACTCTATTGCGAGTGATGTATCCAGGAACATAGGTTCCCGCTGACTGGATGTTTTGCGTTTGAGCACCAATCTTTGCAGTAAAATTATTGTACCCGTCAGTAGTCCTAACGGGCTTACTCGCGCCGTTTCGGCGATTCTTACGGGCCATATTTCCTCACAGAACATTGTCGATCTAAGATTGTTTACCTATCGCAGCCCAAACATCCATCACAGTGACTTCCATTGGCGCATATAAGATCATCGCCGAATCTGCCAGGTTGGGTGACTTGGTGCCGTCAGGTTTTTTATCCACCACAATTTTCCCTACGCCATTGACTGAGTAGGTAGGTTGCGATAATTCAGAAGTTAATTTGGTCAGGTTTTTGAGGTTTTTCGGGATAGAGATAATGTCATCAGGATTGAACTCCATATTCTCTTTAACCGCTCGATAAGTTTTCTGGAACCGGGTACGCAAACTCCACCAGCCTTGCGCTTTGGCGTTCGCAAAGAAATCTTTGTTAAGCCGCCCTTGCTGTCCGTTATCGCCGGGGACCGCCTCATCATCTGGGTCTGTTACGCCACCGCTACCACGAAACGGCGTAGCGACGATATGCCGTCTGCGTTGTTCTTCGCGTTGCTCGTTGATAACCCGAGCATCACCACGAGCACCAGCTCCCAATCCATCGGTATCAAAGCGGAAAGTTTCGAGGTTTTGTGCATCGCAAATATCAAAGGCTTTCTGTACGGTACCGAAAATATCATCACCTTTGCCTGACCACTCCTCGATGCTTTCGAGTAAGAAGCCGTAACGACTAGCAAAGGCGTTGGTGTCCTTGCCCTCATCGGCGATATCGAGAGCACCTAAGCGCTGGCCGGTTGGCTCAATACCCAAGACCTCATGAGCGTTTATTGCTGCCTGTACCCATGCGGATGGAATCAATACGCCCTCAACAGAGGCGCTGTAGTTGATATCAATTTCCTGCGCCACCGTTACCGGATCAAGCTCTTCAACTTGTTTAGCGTACCAAGCGTCGTCTTTGCGCGGATCATCACGCCAATGGAACGTAAACACATCTACCTTGCCGCTGTGTCGGCGCTCGGCAAAGGAATTCGCCATGCCATTAGGTGTCGAGATGTCTTGACGGCAGTTTGTCGTTGCTGAAAGTGAAGCATCAACTAGGTACGGTCGCTCCAAGTGGGAAGATTCATCGACGATGTAGAATGATGTTCGGTCACCGCGTCCTATACCGTCCCCCGCTTCCCCTGTCATTGCCGACTCAGTTTCAGGGAACAGGATTCTCATGTGTGGGGCGTGAGCCTTCGGATTCCAGCCGCCTCGAAACTCAAAAGGAAGTAACCCTACAAAGTTTCTTGCTTTATCAAATAAGGATTTCGGCGATCCGATCTTGTCTACGTATTCTTCTTTACGTGAACCAAATCCAGCAATTATCCCTTTATTGAAAAGGCACAATGATGCAGCCATTCCCACCGTCAGCCACGACATTCCCATATCGCGGGTTTTTTCAGTAATGCCGGGCCTCGATGTGCGCCAATGTTCTATAAACCACTCGATCCACTCTTCCTGCTTTGGGAATAAGAGGAACGGGATGCGGGCAGGCAATCCACGCTCAACGTTGCGCGGGTCCACCGTCATACCCCAGTCGATAATGAACTGAGCGGGGTTATCTTTATAAAATGCTCTCATAACCGGCAACAATTCAGGTTGCTGACGAATGCGCTGCAATCGCTCCATTCGCCACTCAAAAACCTGCATGTAATCCGGGTTCTTGAAGTCAAAAGGGAACGGAATAGGCATTTGGGTTTTACTCGATAAATGAGTGAATTTTGGGACTTTTTAACATAATGGACGTTACCCGCACCGAGCGCATAGCACTCATCGAACAAGCAGCGTGAGAGGCTTATTTGTCAGGGTTAACGTGTCAGAGTGTTAGATAATTGAGTGCATAAAGCATGCATAAAACACCCTCTATTTTGCATAGAGAATTTATCAATCTAACGGGCTATTTCTGGATGTTTTGAGGAGTGGTGGCCGGTGCTGATCTCCGGCTTTGACTTGTCAACGGGGGCCGCATCGATTAATCGAATTGTCTTGCCACAAGCCCAGGGATTTCTCCCTTTCGCGCGCATCAGCCTGCGCATTCACCACGTTATTAGTTTACCCCATAAGTTTGCGATACGCTTCGGCGGCTTCATCAGGGGTCATACTCATGGTTTGAATTGCTCCACCGTTCGGGCCTGTCAATTCTGTTTTCTTCGGTGCTTCCCACCCGCGCATTTCAGCCAGTTGCTTGATAGCGGCTTTCGGATCATGCAGTTTAATTTTCAGTCCATCCTTGCCTGCCGTCAGTTCAGATATTGCGGCCAACTGCTCAGGCTTTAATTCGCTGGCATTTTTGAATGACCAGACAGACTGAATGATCGGGTTGCCATCATCATCTTCACCAACAACGTGAGTGCCGAATGTCGCCAGATCAGCAATAGACGTTCGCCCCATCACTGACAGGCGTTCCATGGCTTCCTCAAAGGTCATAATGGCTTCGTTAATCGCTTCGTACTGAACTGACTGGAGGAAGACTTGAACCTTACCATTTCTTACCATAGTGGCGGCCTTGGAGTGGATACCCTCACCCTTTGCTTTACCGCCAGCATTGCGATAAGCCTCAGCCTGTCGGTCGCCATTTAGCAGACATGTGACAAACTTTTTCTGTAGTGGTGTCAGGGCATCGAAAAGCGCCTTTTGTTCTTCTGTCAGCGTCATTCCGGCCATGATTATTCCCCTTTACTGTTTGTTGCTAGTCGAGTAGAAAGTAATCATCGCGTGCTTGGTTGTTTCCACAATCCGCTCTACCGTCTCTTTCCCATATTGGGAGTTGGGGAGTTCGAGCAAGCGAGATTTAATTATGTCAATGGCGTCCTTTACCGCAATCGAGGGCAGGTCAGTAAATTTGATTTCGGGAGTAGCATTGTTTTTGTCTATGTTGGCATGCGCTGGCTGAATTGAGTTCTGGATAACAACTTCACCATCAATCCCACCAACCACATATGAAGCCGCAGATAACGCTAGCTTATATTTATCTTTTTCTGACCCTTGCATCTCGGGGAACTCAACTACTAAAGTTTCGCCATCACTAAGGCTGATTGTTAATACATTTGGTTTCATTTGGAGTTTCCTGCTAGTTGGTGAAATATAGACCGGCATATTTCGAAGACCACTCGATACCAATACAGCGTGTTTATACTGTTTTTCTCGCTGTCCAATCGCCGATTTCAGAATTAAATAAAATGCCACCAGCCTGTTAATGCTCAGGGTGAGCGGTGGGAAACAAGTGGTAGCATTGCTTATCGTGTATTGTCGCAACCACTCATTGAATGGCTGCTGCAATACAGGCCGTCTCTCCGGCTGTCACATCGCTTCGCCTACAACGGCTGATGTTTCCGCTAATGCCCGACTATCTAGGTGTATTGGTTGTTTTTGATTCCGCAGATACGCTCGATAGAGAGGTGCTATGTCACTGCTAATACCTATGGACTGCGACAACCCGACGCTATTGATGTTTATGCACCTTGAATCTTTATCGCTTCTCTTGCCATAAGCTTTGTGGCCCTGAAAAGTAGAGAGGAAGCAGCGAAGAAAATTGAAGTAACGATCCACCCGATGTATGCCATGCACGAAATAACAGTAACGAACCGTATCCAGCCTATTACCTTTTTAACTTTTGATTTATCTGATGACTTAAATATCCGCCCCAGATAATCCACCAGCGTTTTTTTCTGCTCGCCAGTGACAGTATCTATGGCAATGATAACCCCAAGGCCAATGGCTATGAATATCAGCGAAAGAAGTATTAACAACCACGAATAAGCTTGAGCAATATTTAATAAACCGCTTTCTGGTTGCCACAGTCCGTAACCCAGCAGCAACAGGAAAACAGTGTCGATTAAATTAATAACTATTTTAGATTTCAATTTTGAATTCCTACTGTGAGAGGGTGCTGTTAATTATTCGCCGGTCGTCAGTGACAACCTTTTGCAGCGCGGTGACCTTCTCGACTAACTTATCGGCTCGTTCAGCGATTGAAATAAGAAACCCGACATCTGCGTCTGAAAATCCGCAGTCTCTGGCTGCATCAGTGAGCTGTCCACTGGCGGGAGTAACGGGCATATCCCCAACTGAAGCGGCGAGACACTCGAAACGCTTTTGCAGCTTGATATTGCCAGCACGGTAAGCAGCAATAGTGCCTTTTGCTTTGTTCTCAGCATCTGCTACCCCTTGTTGATATGCCTTTAATCCGGCTGATTGTGATGCCTGAAGTTGGGCCTCTTTATCGGTGGCACTCTTTTTGGCGGCTATTTCTGTGTCTCTGTCTGACTTGTCACGATTAGCCCACTTAAGAGACCACTCCGAATTTTTACTATCGCTACCCCACCAGTACCCGCCGCCGACTAAAACTGAAATCGTCAGTGCGACGGCTATCAATCTCAATAGGGTTTCTTTCATGCGGGTATCTCGATATGAGGCGCGTCCAGAAACTTAGCGGGCTTGTCATTCGGGTTATCAGTCCAGGTGATACCGAAACGCAACTTAACACCCAACTCTTTACCAGCGCGGTGCATGGCATCCAATACCGGCAACCAGCATTTATAATCATTCCAGTCGGCGCCCACTGGCAGCAGGTCAACCGCATTGCCGGAAATATGACGGCTGTTCATGGTCTGGCTTTTACCTGTAGCCACCAGCTCTTTTTGCCGTTCTATCGTGCGGACACCTTCGATAACACCGAAATCAACGGTCGATAGCTCCAAGGCCCGGCGCACCACTTTCACCAAGCTAGTGTTAACGCCTTTCAGGTTATTCTCGCTTCGCAGGCTAAATCGAAAATTAGTTATTTGCATTTTTAAACCCCGTAATCCGCTCCCAGAAGAATGAGAGAGCCACACTACCCATGGTTCCGCTCATGCCAGCAACAACCAGAACGTAGTAAATACTGAGTCCTGATTCGATGCTGATTAGTCCGCCGATTAACCCAGCGAACCCCGACACAGCAACCTGAGCGAATGCCGCCACCCAGCTCCATGTGGTTTTATTCGTTCTGGTATCGATGATGTATTTAACGAAGCCGCCATAAATTGACATGGCAGCAATAAGCACCCAAACGATAAGACCGTATGAGCCAGGGTCATTTTTTGGCATTTTCATATCTCCCCCTCCCATACGGGCTGGGCGTGTAGTTAAGGAATTTAGCCCACCAGTGCAGCCACTCATCTGTTAATAGTGTGTGGAGTTGATTGGTGACTGATGGGCTAAAACGGAAAAGGCCCACCGAAGTGAGCCTTAAAAGTCTGTCGAGTGATTCTACATACGGGATAATCACGCATGTAAAAAGCCCTCGAGCTATTAACTCAAGGGCTTGAATGGTTGCCAGCAATTCTCAGAAAGAGCTCCCAACAGAGAGGCGCACCGGGCAATTTTCCGTAGGGGGAACGCCGATAGTGCAATCAACAACGCCCGATACGCTTTTCTCTTGGGACTCATTTGGAGCGGTCAGCGGGAATCGAACCCGCATCATCAGCTTGGAAGGCTGAGGTAATAGCCATTATACGATGACCGCACTGGTGGCCCTTGCTGGACTTGAACCAGCGACCTAACGATTATGAGTCGCACGCTCTAACCAACTGAGCTAAAGGGCCGAACATGAGTAAGTAAGCTGGACATCTCAGGGAAACCCGTCATCGACTTAAACCCAGATTACTTATTATTTGGCCCGCCACCGAGGCCTCGAACCTCGCACCTACAACAACTATGGTTATCGGCTCTATCCAACTGAGCTAGTGGCGGCTAGAGCGTGGGTTTTACGCATCAATTTATAAACGCACAATCAACAAGGTGACTTTTCAGATTATTCAGCCTGTTAATCCAAATCCCATAAATAAAAACCCCGCCGAAGCGAGGTCTTAATTGTTTTTCTTGGCGCTCATCTACAGAAACGCCCATGATTTAGAGAAATTACGCCAAGTTCGGACAAAATGCAAGTTAATAATCAAACTTTGTCGCCAATAATACCAATCATGACGCTATCGTGTTATTCGCTGAAATTCATCCTCAGCATAACTCTCTTCAATGTCGCATTTAGCCACCAGCGACTCATAGAATGGTTTCCAATTACGCCGCCATGTCCTTTCGTTGAGTTCTGGAAGCAACGCTGTAATCGCTCTGTAAGCTGTTGTTGAGGGTGTCCGTTTGTATCCAATTCCTGAGCAGCGTTCACACTCTTTCTCTACTGGCGCGCCAAGCCGTTTGGATTTCTCAAGGTCACGCACTTTACCGGTCCCATTACAGCGGCAGCGATGGGAAATTTTCCCCTTTCCGTTACAGGGAATACACAATTCACCCACCAGTTCATCCTCTATCCATGCATCTGTTTTTTCACCGCATCCGGGGTGTTTAACCACTTTTTGAATGCTGTAAATCAGCCTCTTCCCTTTGCAGTGTTTACATGTGGTAGTAGCCGCTGCTGAACTGCTGTATTCCTCGTAGGCAAATTTAGCCAGGATAACCATACATTGAGCCATTCGGCGGCCCGATGCTTTGCCGACATGTTTCGGGGCATTCTTCATGGCAAACTGGGTAAGCTGTTCAACAGTTCTGATCCGGTCCTCTTTGCTTATGCCAACCTTGCCAAGATATGCAGCCATTCCGAAACTGGCCCGAGCCTCAACCATTCCCATTGCAGCGGCTAGGTCCGGTCCCTTGAGCGAGTCGGAAGAGGTAGCGCGGGGAGAATCCGTAATCATCTGGCTCTTGGCGCTGAACTGTTTCATTGCTGATTCTAGTTTCACTGTGCCGCCTCTCTTTAAATTTTGTGCACGTTTGAGTATTTTCGGGTCTTTTGTTCTGGTTGCTGCTGGCTGCGTCGTGCTGCTTCTGCCTGATCAATTGGCATAAAATGCCCGTAACGGAATTGACGGTAAATTGTCCCCTGTGGCCCGTTGCGGTTTTTGGTCAGGTTAATTTCCGCAATACCTTTGGCGAGGCTGTTCTCGTCATAAAGTTCGTCGCGATACAACATCATGATCAAATCAGCGTCGGCCTCAATGCTGCCTGAGTCTTTCAAGTCGGCATTCACAGGGCGCTTGTTCATGCGCTGCTCCACACCTCGGGATAACTGGCTTAATGCTATTACGGGGGTTTTATTGCGCTTGGCTAATGCCTTAAGACCACTGGATACCTCACCCACTGCAATATCATGGCGCTGGCGCTCGTTAACGGATATCAGCCCAAGGTAATCAACAAAGACAGCAGCCAATTCAGGGTGCTTGCGCTTATGGGCAATTGCTGATTGCTTGATTTGTTCAAGGGTTAACTCGCTAGCGTCAATAACCCAAATAGGCCGATTGATCATGCGACCGATACCGGCTGATATTCTGGCCCAATCCTCATCTTCCAATTGTCCTGGTGATTTAAGTTTGGAAGTGGATAAGCCACCTGCGCCGGCAACTTGCCGTTCCGCTATCTGGATGCCGGACATTTCCATACTGAATAGCAGTACACCGCCGCCCAGCTCGGTAATTTTATCAATCAGGTTAAGCGCAAACTCTGTCTTGCCTACCGATGGCCGTGCAGCTATCAACACTAAATCCGTCAGATCAAAGCCACCGGTTAAAGCGTCTAACTCATCAATACCCGTCAGCAATGTTCGCCCTTCCCCTACGCCTGCCATTCTCTCTTCTAACCGGGTTTCCACCCCCGCCAGCAGATCATTAATATGAACGGCCACCAGTTCACCCGAGTTCAGTTCCATGTGTTGGAGGCTTTCACGTAACTCAGCAATGGCAGTCATAGACTCGTCGCCAGTTCGTGCGCCGTCTAACGCCGTTATCGCATTGGCTACCACCTCTTCAGCACTGCGAATGAAATGATTCTTCACCACCAGCGAGGCGTACTGCTCCAGATTGGCGATCGCCCATGAGAGTTTTACCGATGCGGACATGATCGCCTGATACTCGCCGCCCAAGGCTTCACCCACCAGCACTGGATCAATCACATTCTTGCTCAGTGCCTGCCGCATAATTTCACGATAAATATCGCGATATTGTCGGGTACCGAATGCCTCCACCGGTAGCGTAGAAAACACGTCGAACGTCTGTGGATATGCATCCAAATTACGCAACAACAGCGCCCCAATCACCGCGCCTTCAATCTCTTCGTGTGTCATGCCGCGCCATCCTTGCGGAAACTATCCCAGTTAAATACCAGTGTTGCCCCACCACCTTCGCTCATCCGGTCAACGATGCGCTCCCCGATAACGTCGGTAAGCTCACTAACGGTTAAGTTGCTTATCAGAATGGTTGGCCTGAAATTCTCATACCGTGTGTTGATGATTTCGAACAGGATCAGCTTCTCTGCTTCGCTGCCGAACTGGACACCGACCTCATCGATAATCAGCAAGTCCAACGAGCTGTACAGGTGGTAAATATCATCTTCTGTGTTCTCAGAGTCCTTTTGCCATGTACGCTTGATGGCGCGGGTGATGCGCATTACGGAGGTCAGTAAAACGCTATCCTGGTGCTCGTTGATGATTTGCTTGGTCATGGCAACCGCCAGATGGTTCTTACCTGTTCCGCACGAACCACACAGTAGCAAACTGGTACCCGATCCTTTCACCTGCGGCCAGTGCGTAGCGTAGCTCTTGCAAACCTCAAGGTTGCTGGCGGCTTTCTCGTTGACGGGCTGATAGTTATCAAAATTACAATGCTCAAACCGTGGGCTGATATGGGCCTCGGCGGTCAGTCGCTTGATCCGAATATCTTGGATTTGCCCGCCCACCTGATTAATTTCATCCGAAATACAGTCAGGGCAACGAGATCGGCGCTCAACAACGCGATCCGAAAACTGGCAGGTCAGGCCAATACTGGTGTAATTACCGTGTGTAGGACAATTTTGTGTTTCATCAAAACCTCGGGTGAAGTGGCGATCCTCAGTGGCGATAATGCCAGAGGAAAAATTCAGTTCAGCTTCAAGGTCGCGGGCTTTATTGTTCAGTTCCCGCATGGATTGCTCCCAGATAGTGGGCATGCCGTTGATCATTTGTTAAACCTCGCCATGAATGGGGCTGTAGTTGCGCCGTAATCGCGACTGGCGAACCCGGCATGCGTGTTTTGTCTGTGGTTGCTGGTTGACTGTGGCGCCATAGCTGACCATGTGTTTTCATACTCACAGCCAGGGCCAAAGAAGCGTGTAGCCTGCATGACATATGCGGTGTTGGTCTGGCCTTTGGCTTGGCAGAACTTGGCGTAGCGCTCTACCCCTGCCAATAAAACCTCACTAGCTACCCCCTCTTTGATTCGGGCATTCCAGCACTTGAACGCAGCGGGTTTAGAATTGCTCCCCTCGCGTTTTGGGTAATTGGCCCACGCTGTTTCGAATTCTGCTGAATAATCGTTTTTAATTCGCTTAGCAGGGGCATCATCGCCAGATGGTGCAAGTGTATTATTAGGTTCAATGACTGATTCAATGACTGGTTCAAAAGAATGACTGATTCTGGTGCTTTCTGACGGCACAGGGGCTATGCTTTTTGGCGGCACAGGTAGGTCACCAGAAAACATAGGGGTGCTTTCTGACGGCACAGGGGCTATGCTTTTTGGCGGCACAGGTATTTCATTGGAAATGTTCAGGTAATATACATTTGAGGTATTACCTTTCCCGTTATTCACACCCAGCCGATTCTCTTTTTTAACAATTCCCATTTCAATGAGCGCGGTAATATGGCTTTTGACTGCGCTTTTGCTGCACTCACATAAATTGGCAATATTTCCGTAGGACGGCCAGCACTCACCCTGGTCATTGGCGTTATCCGCTAACTTAACCAGGATCAGCTTACGTAATGGGTTGCCTACGGGAACTTTGAAGGCTTTAACCATCAGATCCATACTCATGCGGCACCTGCCCAGCCAATAGCTTGGAATATCCCCATTTTCGGGTGATACCAACGTGTGCCACGGGGTTCTGCTTCGGACATCATCTTGCGAAATGCAGCCATGAAATCAGCTTCCAAGACGATAGCCATCGGGCGGGGCTGTCCATCAGGTGTCATGATGGTGATAGTGTCTGTGGGGATGCGGCATGCATTAACAAGATTCTTACACTTGGGAACGGTCATACCGGATTTGGTCTTAAGCAGTGAATAACCCGCCCAGCCAACCGGAATGGAACCACGTTTGATTTTCTCGATGGTTTCGGTAACAGCTACCACCCGATCCTCAACATGGTTCAGGCGGCGCTCTTGCTCGAGGTTAGCCATTGCCATTGCCGCGATAAGTTCAGCTTGTGATTTTGGGCGACAACGTTCTTCTTCCAGTTCACGCCAGCGATCAACTAAACTTGCTGTGAACTCTGGGCAGAGTTGAGCAACCACTACAATGCTGTCACGCTTGCCTTGGTCGCCTTCAAAGTTGTAATACTCTCTGGTGACTTTTAGCCCCAAGTTATTGATTTCTTCGAAATCCACCAGCGGTGGAAGCTGGATAACCCCTCTATCTGCTAGCCTTTCGATTGTGCGCTGAACACTGTCGATACGAGAACCCACCATTTCCGCTATCTCTTTGTGGGTCATTGATGGTTTATTACTAATCAGGTTATTCATCACTGCCTCCTGTTGTGGGTTAGTCTTGTGATAGTGCTGCATCGGGGAAAACTTCATCTAAAACACATTCAGCTCCCAGCTCATTAAGGGCAGAAACAATGATGCGGCAATCCTTAAGTCCGGGTGTACGAAGCCCAATCTCATAATTAGCTAATCGTGAACCGCTCCATTGACATGCCTTCGCAAGTTCTAGTTGGGTTATTTTGAGATTCTTCCTGTAAATAGAAATGTTATTCATGGCAACTCCTTATATGCAATACCTCATTACACACGTTTTGTGAATGCCAGTCAACCACAAAACGTTGGTATACAATAACCACGCATCGTGATATAAGGTGTCCATGAAAAGTACACAAGAAATTATTGGAGAGCGATTAAAGGCGCTCCGTGAATCCAGGGGATTAAGTCAGCAAGGACTAACCAAAAAGATCGGGTGGTCGTCTGCATCTCGTATTGGTAATTACGAGCTGGGTCTCAGAAACATTAGTGCTGATGATGCCATCACTCTCGCGGCAGCCTTAGAGGTTGCACCAGCGGAACTGCTATTTGGTGTCGGCGGTTCAATACAGTCGTCAAGGTATGAATACCCATTATTTAGTAAAGTTCAGGCGGGGCATTTTTCGACAGAAGATAGATCTTTCACTGAAAGGGATGCTATTGCATGGGTCGCGACTACCAAGAAAGCTAGCGACAAGGCATTTTGGCTTGAAGTCGAAGGGCACTCAATGACGGCACCTCAAGGCGCACGACCTAGTTTTCCTGCGGGGATACTAATATTGATTGACCCCGATGAAAGCGTTCAGGCAGGAGATTTTTGCATCGCGAGTTTAGATAATCATGACTTCACCTTCAAACGTTTCATCGTTGATGGCGGAAAACCTTATCTAGAACCATTGAATCCTAAATTTGACCTCATCTCTTGTAATGAGAATTGCAGAATCCTTGGTAAAGTAATCAAGTCGCAATGGCCTGATGAACTATTTGGATAAAAATTAACACTCTTAATAAACCGGCTAATGCCGGTTTTTTTTCGCTTGAACACAACTCGTGGTCAACTTGCTCTAAATAAATTAGCAATAAAATCAATGACAACAAAATAAAAATCAAATCACACACATTTCGTGTTTGACTTATCTGTCACGTTACGTGAATATCATGACATCAGCAAACAACGAAACCAGCCAAGTGAGTAATTAGATATGACCGAGAAAGTAGAAATCACAATTACCATCACTAATCACAATGATGGTGCTGAATTAGATATGAAGTTTAATAGCGAAAACGTAAAGACCCCGAAAATGTTAATAATGTCCAATACCTTTGCTGATTTAATCAAGGCGGGATTGGAAGCTAAATTTAACATCGCAAACGACCTTGCTGACTATGTAGTAGAAGCTAGTGAATGTAACTGCGACGAAGATTAATTTAATTTTAAACACTACTCAGCAGGTCAATTATGAATGAACTCCAATCTGTAATTGAAAGGCTAAAAAAAGCCGATTATCCATTTAGCGTGCATCTGAGCAGATCACCAATTAGCGCTGACTTTTTTCTAGCAACAAACCTTGCTGAAAATATTGAACATGCAATTTATAAAAAACAAGGTACTGAATTTGTAATTGTTGATTTTTTTACTGACCCTAGCAAAACAAATAAGGAAGCCGCTGACATTATAAGCACTTACCCAAGACTGGCGGCGGCACTTAATTATCAAATTGAATACCATAAGCAAGATAATACAGAGAGGGCAGAATGAATAACTTATCTAATCGTGTTAGTTCGGCTCTGGTACCGCGCCAACGAAACCAGAACCTAGCCTTAATTAACGCCTGCGATGGTCTTAATAAGGTTGAAACGGATTCTATCTTAACGGTATTCATCTTTGCAACCATTAAGCGCTCTGACGTTAAAGCCAAGCCGGTAATGATGCGTGTAACCGCCCATAGTTACAAAGAAGCACGGCAACAATTGATAAGCGATTACGTTATTTCTTTTGCTGGTCGCATTCCAAGTCAGGAGAGAATGGCATGAGCAAAAAACAAATTACTCTGGATGATGTTATGTGCCGGATCCAGCAAGCGGAAACGGTCCTTACTCTCTGGCTTGGAACTTTAACCACAGATGACGGCCCCAGCATGGTTGACGCCGTGCTAACTATTCTTGATGGGTTGTCTGATGCTGTAGCTATTGAAATGGATAAACCTAATGAGGTGACGCGTGGATAAATTAAGCGACGTAGATCTGGCGGATATTCTAAATAATATTTCTACTTACCTAAACACTGCAATGACTCTCGCCTGTGATCCGAAAGGTGGGGTTGAAGTTTCAGACGTTATTGTTAATTACTGCGCAGATTATGCAAAAAGAACAGCTAAGCAAGTTGAGCAATCGTTAGGGGGGGGCAATGAAACAATTGGACTCCTCAGGAATGATACTGGAAGCAAACGGTGAGATTGATTCTGTTATTTCGGCTTTAAGTGCTGCATATGAAATACTGAACCATAAAGATAACGTCGCTCATGAAGTTGGCATATTACACATCAGTATTAACCAGCTTGAAGCAACGCTAAAGAAATTAAATACAGTAGGTATGAACATATGAAAATTGATAAAGTTGACCCATCCAGATTCGAAGAGTGGGAATTCGATTTAATTGATGATGGTGGTATCGAGGTTGCATTCCAATTAAGACCGGAACCTGTTTATTTCGTTATGCGTCATGGTCGCCATAAGAAATGCTTTAGCCGTGAAACTGCGATTAATCGCCTCGCTCACTTCATGACTGAAAAAGTATTTAAACGGGCGGGTGTTAAGTCTCGCGTTGGTGAAACTTATAAAGAAGTGGATGGCTGTATTCACTGGGAAAGAGGTGAACCATCACCAAGATATATAGCCTCCCATAATCGCTGTATGCGCCGCATTCGTCGCCTGTTAGCCAAGCAACGCGAAATGCTTAAATGGCAGAAGAAATATGAGAAATGGTCAAGCCAGCATATTGAGCTGATGAAAACCAAACCTTATTAATTAAGTAATCGCTAAAACAAAATATTAACTATGGCCTTCGGGTTAGGACTCCCCACACCTAAAGGCTGAAAAATAGGGTAATTCGAATATGAGCAATCTTGAATTAATTGGCAGATATCGCAACCGCCTGGTAGCCGCAAAGTTGGATTCATTGCAGCGGGCAACAGGCAGCACTTGCGTAATTAAAAGGTCACCTAAAGGGATGGTGCAAACAATTGAATTAACGCCCGAGGTATTAACTCGCGCATTAGAAATGTTTGAGCTGGTGATTATTGAAGCGCTCGGAAAAGCCAAAGCCGGTGAATCGATAATAGGAACCTATCAAGACAGCATCAAAAAACTGGGCAGCCTCACTCAGAGCGGACACGCCCTTATTGACCGGTTAATTGATGAGTTCGTTACGGCATCTGAGAAACAAGCCACCAACGAGGGCGAATAAGCATGGGAAAGAAACGTAATAGCAAAACCCGTCAGGGCCTTTGTGGAGTGACGTTGGCGCAAGGGCTCCGATTAGACCGAGATCCAGCAAGAGAATACATCAACGTGCAGGAATCAGTAGCGAAGTACCGGAGTGAAGACGGCATGGTTGAAATGCCATTAAACCGAAGCATGCGCCGGTACGCAAAACACATTGGCATCAACGTCAAAGAGGTGAAGTGAAATGGCTAAAAAAATTGAACTGGTAATAAATGGTGCGCCAATGATGGGTACCAAAGAAATTGCAAAACTGGCAGGCAAGCGCCACGACAATGCGATTCGTGACGTATGGGAAATGCTCGATAGCCTGTACGGTATTTCTAAAGATTCCTCAGATTTGAGGAATAATAAAAATCAACAGGTTACGTTAGTTTCTGGCGTTATTGCCTGCATCGATAGTCGCGGATTCGTCTCTGAGTTCCTTCTCGATCGCCGACACACCGAAATCCTGATTACCGGCTATGACGTGAAACGCCGCGCCGCCGTTATCGACCGCTGGTTTACTCTTGAAACCGGTAACACTCAGGCAGTAGCCGCAATTCCCGACCTCAGTCGCTTGGATATCTTGCAGATGGCTCTCGATTCCGAGCAAGGCCGCATTGCTGAAAAGCAACGTGCTGATACGGCCATTCGTGCCAAAGGACAGATTAGCCGGAAACGTGAAGCCTCAGCCATGGGAAAACTCAGCGCAGCAACACGCCGCTGCCGTGAGCTGGAGGAACGTCTGGGTGAAAGCACCAAGGATGCCACGATCACTAAAGTTGAGAACGCGACAGGTCTTAAGAAAACATTCAAATACGCAGCGCTTCGCAAATGGTGTCGGGATAACGGCACTGAGGCCAGAAGTGTCGCTGATGAACGTTATGGCAGCGTGAAGTCATGGCCTGCGGGTGCATGGTTGGCAGTTTATGAGATCGACCTTACTTTACTTTTCGGGGAGAAGAAATAATGCAAAATATTAACTATATCGTGACTTTCACTGGTGATTACCCTTGCGGCGGCAATCATCCACTTATCGTTAAAACGGCAGCTTTAGACGTTGAGTCTGCAATTTCTGCTGCACATAACGCTATTGAAGATGATCGCATTGAAGCGACCAATTTAATTCTAGTCTCTGTCGTACCTGAATCATGTCCAGCAGCCACTGAAGACCTGAACAGTGACAGCGCACTTAAGCCCTGCCCGTTTTGCGGCAATCCTCACGTCAGTCTAGTTGAAACAATCCCCTACTTCGGAGGTGAGAACATGCATTTCGTGAACTGCGGATGCTGTAACGCCTCGCAACTTCCAGACTTCAAAGATGGGGCAATCCACAACTGGAACCAACGCAGCGAGGGGGACGAATAATGTTTATTCCAACTGATATCCTTCGCGCTGCCCTGCTCTGTGTCGCTGGAGAGGAAGAAACTCGCGAATACCTGAAAGGGGTGTACATCACCCCAACCCATATCAAGGCTACTGATGGTCGTGCGCTGGTGATGATGGAGCATGGCTGTGAAGTCGGTAATGATATTGATGGCGTGTTTGTCTTTGATGGTGACATTCCTGACGAAGCCGTCGAGGCCGAAATGACTGCGATTATCGCTGACGGCAGTAACTGGTATGCAGTCCATTACGATGAAAACGAGAAGCCAATTTGTTCAAACATGCTGGAGTTACTCGATTGCCAATACCCTGATTTCAGCAAGGTGCTGCCACCAGATCCAGGGCCGTGTGAAGAATTTCCCATGTTTACCTCTCAACTGCTGGCCTTGCCTCACCTGATGTTTGGTAGCGGCTTTGGCCCCGTAAAGTTCAAACCTTACGGAAAAGGAGCACCGTGTCAGTTGCTGCTCGATCCGGTCACCAATCACCTGTATGGGAATCCATTCTTGGTAATTATGCCCCTGCGTGATAACGCCTTTGAACTTTGTCAGGGGGTACTTGATGAAATTTAAATATGAAGACAAGGGCGTAGTGGCCAGCATCACGATCACCAGTACGGTGTTTGAGTTCCGCAAGCATAACCGTGTGGTTGATACGACGCTGCTTCTGGCAGATGTCAGCCCACACAGAACGGGCGCATTCTTTATGAAAACCGTGCTTTCCGGTCGCTCTGTGGAGGTGCTCAGGGCTTACAAGGTTGTTGTTCGGGAGGTGGCGCGATGAAGATTATCACTAAAAACTTCCGATTGAATGCGCTGGCTAACCAGTATTCAGCAGCAATTTATGACCATGTGAAGCAACAGAACGGCGGTAATTTCTTCATGGTGGATGCTGGTGAGTTTCCCCTTCGGATTGAAATTGCAGGTGGGGTGTCAGGGGTTCGCGGTCTGGTTGATGCCTACTTTCTAGAGGCCTTAAAGCTGAATTACTCACGATGGGAAAAAGTCGCAATCGAATTACTGACTAAATGCATGGATGGCAACAACCTAACGCAATGCGGCCGTGAGATATGGGAAAACATGGGTTCCGACATGGGTTCTACGGTGGCCGGAGGTGCGCAATGAGCGATAGCATTTTCCAACTGGCGAACATCATCAAATCAGCCGGCAGTGATCCAGGTGATATCACAACCGCTATTTGGGTAGCTCACTACCGTAAACCAGAACGCGGTGCGGATGAAATTACTGATTTGACGATGAACATTATCGGTAACCACTGCATGGATTTTCTACCTCCAGATGTCTGGCCGGAAACGTTGGATGGAGTGCTTAAATTTGAACTTGGTGTGTTGGTTGACGAATTCTATTCGGTAAACCCACTTCCGGGCAAAATCGCTAAAGCAGTATTGGCAGCCAGTTACCGTCTGAATGAAAGCATTGCAGCACAGGAAGCTACCGAAAGAGATATAGCGGTCGATAAAATGCACGTCATGTATGTCAATGCTCCTGATACCACCAGCGTTCGACAGTACCTTGAAATGCTATATGACGCCGGATATCGCAAGGAGTCCACCAATGGGTAAGCAAGCAGCAATCAAAACGCCGGTAATGCTCCCGCCCATGATTGATATCGAAGGGCTTGAGGGTGAGGATCTGAACGCCGCGAACCATTTCAACGCCGCCATTGCTATGTGCTCTATAGCGATCCGGCAGGCGGGCTATCCGTCAGAGTGTTCACCAATGTTTTACCCTACAGATAAGAAAGGGGGAGATAATGTCTAGCACCGATATGATTGAAGAGAAAGAAGTGATGGCTAAGCTCAGGATCTCTTCTCGCATGACAATCTGGAAGTACACAAAGATTTATAATTTTCCTCTACCAGTGAGGACGCACCCAAAGCAATACTTACTGGCAGAGGTCGAGCAATGGATACTCAACGGCGGGGTTAACCAGCGAGCTTCTTAATATGCCAAAATATCTTCTCGGCATACAGTTCATAAGCTTCGCGCTGTTCTTCAATCCAGTCATGCTTGTTGTAAACAGCCATGATGCCGCCTAGTTCGTGGCCCAGCATTTTTTCAATTACATGCGGGGCCACCCCTTCTTCAGACAATCTAGTTGCGAGGGTTCGGCGGAAATCATGCGCTGTCCATACCCCTGCATTAACAACGTTCCTAATCCTGCCAATATAACGATTAGCGGCAGCTATTGTCATTGGAGCATTAAGCTTTTGCCCTGGGAATAGTACGTTTCCGTAAGTCAGCTTTGCCTTTTCAAAGAGAGGGAGTACCTGGCTGAAGATTGGCCGACGAATTATTTTATTCGTTTTGGATTTTTCGGCCGGAACAATCCAAAGTTTGTCTTCTTCGTTAAAGTCACTAAGTTCTGATAGCCTTAATTCTCCATTCCTTGCACCCCACAACATGAGCATCTGATGAAGCAGCTTATTAGATGTTGACGCCCTACTACGCTCGATAGCCAGCCATATGCGGGCCAATTCATTGTAAGTAAGAACCTTGTCCCCTACCGCTGGTTTCTCACCTATATCTCGAGGGCTGATTTTCATAAGGCTACAACCATCAATAAATTGACGCCTGATACACCAATTAATCGCTGATCGAAGTTGCACTAAAAGATGGCGAGCGCGGCGCTGGTTTATTTTCTCTTCTTCAGTAAATAAATCCATCCAGTTACGAACTGTTATTTCATCAATAGGCACACCAGGGAAAGCGTTAGACATGTTCTTTATGACGGTACATCTATAAAGCTGCTGTGTCTTATCCCTCAAGGAGACACTAACGTATGTTTCTTCCCAGTAAGCAAGACAGTCCTTAACTGTTGGGCTTTTGGCGTTTTTGTTTTGACTGGTGAGCAATCGTGGATCTAATCCTCGAGCTAAATTCTCACGGAAGTCAGCAACTTTGTTTCTCGCATCTTTTAACGTTACAGCCGGGTATCGCCCTAAACCAATACGGTGTTGCTTACCTTCCCATCGAAAGCGATACTGAAAAGTTATTACGCCCTTTGGTGATACCCTTATCCCAAGCCCATCCAAATCCGTTACTTCTGGTGCTCCTGAATATGGTTTACCATACAGAGCGCGTAATTTTGTATCACTGATAGCCATTTTATTTTTTGTACTCAACATTAATAGTGATTTTGTACTAACTTGGTACTCAATATCACATGGACTATCTTAAACATCAATATACAAACACATACATTGAATTACGAACAAATACATAAATCACATTAAACCATTGAAATTAATGTACAAACTTGGCAAACAAAGAGCATATAAATACAGTGAAAGACAAGCCAATACAAAAGACGTTTTACATTCACGATTACGAGACTTTTGGTCAGCGTCCGGCATTGGACCGGCCGGCCCAGTTTGCCGGGGTGCGCACCGATTTGGATTTCAACATTATCGAAGAGCCATTGGTCATTTACTGTGCTCCCGCCGATGACTATCTGCCACAGCCAGAGGCTGTGATGATAACCGGTATCACGCCACAGCATGCCTTAGCCAATGGCGTGAATGAGGCAGAATTTGCCCGCCAAATCCATCAGGCTTTCAATGTGCCGGGCACTTGTATCCTCGGTTACAACAATATTCGTTTTGATGATGAAGTTAGTCGCAATATTTTCTACCGCAATTTTTACGATCCCTATGCCTATAGCTGGCAAGGAGGGAATTCCCGCTGGGATCTGTTAGATGTGATGCGGGCGTGTTACGCCCTGCGCCCAGAAGGTATTGTCTGGCCGGAAAATGAAGATGGCCTGCCGAGTTTCAAGCTTGAGCATCTGACCAAAACCAATGGTGTTGAGCATTTGCATGCCCATGATGCGATGTCAGATGTGCATGCCACCATTGCGATGGCGAAATTGGTCAAACAGGCGCAACCCCGCCTATTCGACTATTTATATCAACACCGCAGTAAGCATAAAATAAACGCACTGATTGATATCGCGGAGATGACGCCGTTGGTTCATGTCTCCGGCATGTTTGGCGCGGCACGAGGCAATACCAGTTGGGTTGCGCCGCTGGCATGGCATCCTGAGAATAAAAATGCGGTGATTATGTGTGACCTGGCCGGTGATATGTCGCCATTGCTGGCGTTGGATAGCGATACACTGCGCGAGCGTCTATATACCCGCCGCGACAAACTCAATGCACAAGATGCAGCGGTGCCACTGAAACTGGTGCACATCAATAAATGCCCGGTACTGGCTCCCGCTAAAACTTTATTACCGGAAAATGCTGATCGTTTGGGCATTGATCGCCAACGTTGCCTGCAAAATTTGCAATTATTGCGGCAAAATCCGCAAGTACGTGAAAAAGTGGTGGCACTGTTCGCCGAAGCCGAACCTTTTGCGGTATCCGATGATGTCGATGCACAACTGTATAATGGCTTCTTCAGCGATGCCGACCGCGCCACCATGAAGATCATTTTACAAACTGAACCGCAAAACCTGCCCGCACTGGATTTGACCTTTCAAGATCCACGGCTGGAAGCGCTATTTTTCCGCTTTCGCGCCCGTAATTACCCCAATACGCTGACTGACAGTGAGCAACAGCGTTGGCTGGAACATCGCCGCGAAGCCCTCAATCCTGAAAGAGTGCAGGACTACGTGCTGCAACTGGAACAATTCTATAACCAGTATGAAGATGATAAAGAGAAGCTGGCACTGCTGAAAGCACTGTTTGAGTATGCCAGAGGCTTAGTGAGCTAGGGCTGTGGCAGCAAATTATCCAATAAAAAACGGAGCCATCAGGCTCCGTTTTAGTCAGCAATTGCGCAATATTAAATGCGATTACTGTGCCAGTTCGCCATTAAACTGAGGCAGAGCCTGACGGAAAGCACGGGTTTTCCAGACCATATAAGCCAGGCCAATCGCGCCCCACACCAGTCCCAGTGTCATTGAACTGCTTTCCAGATTCATCCACAGCACCCCCACCGTTCCTGCACCAATCATTGGCAGAATCAGGTAGCTGAAATGATCCTTAAACGTTTTGTTACGGCGTTCACGGATATAGAACTGTGAAATCACTGACAGGTTCACGAAGGTAAAGGCCACCAGCGCACCGAAGTTAATCAATGCGGTCGCCGTCACCAGATCAAAGGAAATAGCAGACAATGCCACGCCACCAACCAACAGTACGTTGATTGCCGGAGTCCGCCATTTCGGGTGTACGTAACCAAATATTTTTTCTGGGAATACCCCATCGCGGCCCATCACATACAGCAGACGCGAAACGCCAGCATGTGCCGCCATCCCTGATGCCAATACCGTGACACAGGAGAAGCACAAGATAACTGACTGGAAGAATTTGCCAGCAACAAACAGCATAATTTCCGGCTGTGACGCATCAGGATCAGTGAAGCGCGAAATATCCGGGAAATAGAGCTGTAAGAAATAAGACACCACAATAAAGATCACGCCGCCAATCAATGCCGTCAAGAAAATCGCTTTCGGGATCACTTTACCGGCATTGGGAGTTTCTTCAGACAATGAACTGATGCCGTCGAAACCCAGGAATGAGAAGCACAGTATCGTGGCCCCAGTTATCATCGGCACCAAATGGGCATTTTCAGAATAGAACGGGCGTGGGCTTACCAATGTGCCCGCACCTTCACCCTGATAAACACCATGAATCAATAGCCCCATAAAGACCACCATGATAGCTACCTGAACCACAACAATAACCGAGTTCAAGTTTGCCACCACGTTGATGCCACGCAGGTTAAACAGCGTCATCAGGCTGACCAGCGCGCCAACAAAAATCCACGATGGCACACCAGGGAAAATCGCTTCGAGGTAAATTTTTGCCAACAGAATATTAATCATCGGCATGAACAGATAGTCCAGCAGTGATGACCAACCCACCATAAAGCCAACATTCGGACTAATGGATTTCTGGGCGTAAGTATACGCCGACCCCGCAGACGGGAAGCGTTTAACCAGTTTGCCATAGCTGATTGCCGTGAACAGCACCGCAATCAACGCAATGGCGTAAGAGGTCGCGACATGACCATCGGTCAAACCGGAAACAATGCCAAAAGTATCGAAAATGGTCATCGGCTGTAAATAAGCCAGACCCATCATCACCACTTGGACCAGTGTCAGTGTTTTTCTGAGTTGGACGCGGTTGTTGGTACCCGTTTGGTTAGTACCGACTGCAACAGTAGCGTTATGCGTCATGATTCAGCCTCCCCATACCTTTAACCCGATTCGCAAGTGTAGCGCACAGGTTAGAGGTGACGGGGAAACTTCGTATCTGCCTGGGATACGTAAGTGGGGAAATAAGAGCGGAGTAACGGGTATTTGCCATACCTGCTGCGCCATAATCGCTGCATGTGCAGCGCATACCGGTGGGCACCGGTGCCAGTGTGAATAATTGCCCCATCTTTCTTTCCTCATAACGGCGATTTCAGTATGTGAATAATCGCTCGCGGACCTGTTTATCTATCCGGATCGTTGTCCGGCCTCTTGATTTGTGAAAACATGAATGCAAAAAAATAACCGACGCGTTTAAACGTCGGTTATTGCATGGCGCGTATTCTGCCCTAAGTTGAGAGCAAAAAACAAGATGTTAAAGCACTTGAAACAATATTCTTATGACAGTTTGATCTAAACGGCTATTCCCGCGTGCTATCAGCGCTGAGCGGCCATTTCTACTCGCTCAATTGCCGCCCACAGTTTGTCTGAATTCAATGCAATAGGCAGATAATGAATTGATTCACTCGGCTTCAGAATTCGACCAATCACCCGCTCAATAGCATCGCGATCATTAATATCAACATCCAGCGCCGCTAAATGGGTTGGCAAACCCAACTTTTTAAACGCCACAATCAATGACTGTAATGCCTCATCCTGCTCCAGCAGGGCTGTCTGGACCAAAATCCCATAGGCCACTTTGGTGCCATGCAGAAAATGTTCGGTTTGGGGCAACAGAGTCAGGCCATTGTGCACTGCATGTGCCGCCGCCACCCGGGTATAACGCTCCCCCAACCCACCGACCATGCCGCCCCCGGCAATAATCGCATCCACCACATCCAGAAAGTCCTGTGTCAGTTCAACTTGCTTAACCGCCCGTAACGCGGCTTCACTTTGCTTTAGCAGCACATTACGAATATCCAACGCAGCCTGTAATCCGAGGCGAACAGTGAGAGATAAAGTTTCCGGCTGTGGGCTAAGTACCACGGCTTCGTACCATTTTGCCAAGGTATCGCCAATACCTGCCAGCAGATATTCCACCGGTGCTTGCAAAATGATGCGCGGTTCAACTAAGACTAAGTAATTAGCATCTTTGAAAATTTCAAAATTCAGTGCCTGCCCGGCGTCGCTATACCAGACGGAGAGTGGCGTCCAGGCGGCGCAGGTTGCGGCGATAGTCGGGATAGCGACCAGTGGCAACCCCAGCTTACGTGCCACCACTTTCGCGGTATCCAATACTGCCCCACCGCCGATACCGATCACCACCTGGCGATCACTGCCCGCTGTTTTCACCAAATCCGCAACAGTAGACTCACTGCAATGGGTTGAAAACGCAGCACGCACCGCTTGCGGCCCGTGGAACGCGGCGGGTAAGTAATCACTGGCTGCCGCCAAAGCACGCTCACCAAAGATCCACAGTGCCTTATCCAGGGCCGCCGGAGGGTAGAACTCACTCAGTTTGTCGATAGCACCCGGAAAAGAAAAATAGTTGGCCGGACCTACCTGTACCCGGATTGCATTCGTGCTCATCGCGCGTTCCTTTTAAATTACGTTCTTATCGCTGTTTTTCTCATCTTAAGGGGTAAGCTAGCAATGTTTAATAATTTTTTGATATACCTTAACTACTTTAGTTTGTTGCGAATAATAGAAACTGTGTTAAAAAAGAAAGCTATCAGCAGCATTATTGACTGCCTGTTTCTCCGGTTGATTGACCTGAGAAAAATCGTAAGCCTATTTCTAAATAGCAAAAAGGGGTAGGTCGCCAAAATACTTTATAGGGCAGTCACAGAAATTTATGTCCAGCATCAGTTCCTCCCGCCTTGAGATGCGCAATATCTCTATTTCGTTTTCTGGATTCCATGCACTACAACAAGTTGATTTTACACTAGAAGGTGGTTCCACCCATGCACTGGTCGGTGCTAATGGTGCAGGAAAATCAACCTTGATGGCTATTCTTTCCGGCGCTCACAGTCACTATCGTGGTGAGATCTATATTGATGGCCAACAGGTAGATATTCATTCCCCCCGACAAGCTAAGCAACAGGGTATCCATGTGGTTCAGCAAGAGGTTGATGTCGCGCTGATCCCCACCCTGTCTGTGGCGGAAAATATTATGCTGGATACGCTGGCGGAGCAGGGACATCTGTTTAACTGGCCGCAGCTTTACCGTCAGGCAGAAGCGCTACTCGGGCAACTTGATGTTAAATTAAATGTGCGCCAACGTCTGGAATCCTGCACGCTGGCAGAGAAACAACAGGTGTTATTAGCCCGCGCCCTTTCCCACCAATGCCGTTTCCTGATTTTAGATGAACCTACCGCACCACTGGATCAAGAAGAGAGCGCGCGCTTGTTCCGCGTAGTCCGCCGTTTGCAATCGGAAGGCATGGCAATCGTTTTCATTTCACATCGCATCCATGAATTACGCGAAATTTGCGATCAATTAACGGTGTTACGTGATGGGCGGCGTGTCAGCCATGATGCCATGGGTGAGCTAAGCGGCGAGCAGATTGTGGAAAAAATGCTTGGCCATACGCTGGATGATATCTTCCCCCCTCGACGAGCGGCGGTCAGCCGTAAAACACTGCTGGCAGTACGTGGTTTACATGATCAACACAAATTGCGCGATATTTCCCTGACACTGCATGAAGGCGAAATTCTGGGTATTGCTGGGTTAGCCGGTGCGGGGAAAACCGAACTGTGCAAAGCGTTGTTTGGCGCAACACCCAGCCGTGTCGACAGTGGCGAATTACAAGGGAAAGACTGGAAACCACGCTCGCCCGACCAATCTGTCGCACAAGGATTGGCATTGGTACCGGAAGAGCGGCGCAAAGAAGGTATTTTTATCCACGAAGGGATTGCGATGAATCTCAGTGTGGCGGCCGATGACAGTTTTTCCCGCTGGAGTATTTTTAGCCGCCGTCAGGAGCTAAATTGGGCCAAAGAGTTAATTCAGCGTCTTGGGATACGTACCTCTTCACCACAACAGAAACTCGCGCGCCTATCGGGAGGCAATCAGCAGAAAGTGGCGATCGGCAAGTGGTTGCGCGGTGATGCGCAGGTACTGATTTTTGATGAACCGACTAAAGGTGTCGACATCAAAGCCAAGCAAGACCTGTTCACTCTGATTGACGCTTTAGCACAGAGTGGGAAAGGCATTATTTATGCATCCGGTGAATTCTCAGAATTGGTCGGTTTATGCTCTCGCATCTGTGTGTTGTGGGATGGGCGTATTGTCGCCGAACTGAACGCCGCCGATGTTGATGAAGAGACATTATTACTACTCTCTACTGGAGGAACCCCTCAGTGAACAAAGAAATCCCCCTAGCCGACGCACAACCATGGCGTCATCAGCTCTTTGATTTTCTCTACAAATGGGGGATGTTACTCACCGTTGTGGCGCTAATCGCGTTATTTGGCTTGGCATCGGATAACTTCCTCGATCCAAACAATATTATCAATATTTTGCGCTCTATCGCCATCGTGACGGTGATTGCCATTGGAGTGTCGATTTCGCTGTCGATTGGTGGTTTTGATCTGTCGGTGGGTTCCACCGCTTCGTTGGCCAATGCCATCGTGGTATCGCTATTTGTCTGGTACGGTTTTGGTACCACTGGCGCCATTATTTTAACGCTACTGATTTGTACCTTAGTCGGCCTGTTTAACGCGTTTCTGATCGTGGTACTGAAGATCCCTGACATGCTGGCCACCCTTGCCAGTCTATTTGTGATTCAGGGCGTGGCGATGACTTACAGTTATGGCGGGTCTATCACGCAAAATATGTTGCTACCCAGCGGCGATATGGCGGAAGGCGTCATTCCTGAGATGTTTTCAGCGCTGGGCCAAGTGCCGGTAATTGTGCTGATTATGCTGGCGGTGACAATTGTAGTGCAGTTGTATCTGTCGCTAACCAAGCATGGCCGGCGCATGTATGCAATTGGGGGCAATCCAGAAGCGGCTCGATTAGCGGGTATCCGTACCGTGCGTTATCGGGTGCTGGCCTATGTGCTCTCTTCCCTGTTAGCGGCACTGGGTGGCATTCTGCTGGCATCACGTATCGGCTCGTCGCAGGTGAACGCCGGGGGGGGCTACCTAATGGATGCCGTGGCAGCAGCGTATATCGGTTTCTCTTTGGCCGGTTCTGGCAAGCCTAATGCTTTTGGCACCTTAATTGGCGCGGTGATCCTGGGTGTATTACAAAACGGCCTGGTGATGCTGTCAGTACCTTATTATGCCATGGATATCATCAAAGGGCTGGTATTGGCAATGGCGCTGGCGCTGACCTATATCCATCAAAAGCGGTGATAGGGCGAGTGAAAGGGTGAGCCGCGCCTAGGGGCCCTCTTATATTTGATGTTTATTTCGAATGTTTTATCGACTCATACATTCAAGGCGTAGCGAACTAAGTCAGACTGAGTGCGTACAGCGCGCAGTACCCGGAGCATACACGCAGTATGTGGGGAGTACGAGCACTGCACAATCTCAGTATGACAACGCGCAGTAGCCGATAAGATAATTAATTCAAAGGCATTCGATTTGGGTCTGGATATTGATACTCAAACCCCAGCTCGCTACAAATTTTGCTGCCATCAATCTCACGTGGTGCTTCCTCAATATCCTCGGCAGCAAACTCCGGTGGCGTCAATTGTAATGCTCGCGCGCACTCAGGATAGAAATCACGCTTGGCGGGATGGTGTGGTGCACACAAATTATAAATATGGCCGCCCCTTGGCAGCTTAAGCAACAACTCGATGGCTGAAATAACATCTTCCTGATGCACCAGATTAACCCCCAATGAGCCGCCTTTCACACCGCATTTCCCTGCCAGAAAACGGCCAGGATGGCGATCGGTGCCCACTAGCCCGGCAAGGCGCAAGATATCCACCGAGGTATTGGGTAACTTATGCAACCAAAGCTCTAGCTCCATCAGCGTTTTACCGGCAGTGGTCACCGGTTGTAGCGGTGAACTCTCTTTGATTCGGCCACGGGTTTCGCCATACACCGAGGTAGAACTGGTAAAAATAATGCGCGGCATACCGAAAGCCAATGCGCTATCGACCACCATCTGTACCGCCTGAAGATATTGTTCCCCACGTTCGGCGGTGCGGCTGGCAGGTAAGGTAATGACCAAAGCATCAGCGGTCATCAGTTGCTCCAGATCGTCTGGAGAGCAAATCAGTTCTGGTGTCAGTTGCAATTGAAAACAATCAACTCCGCTCATTCTGGCGGCATCGACACCATCTGACGTAGTCTTACTGCCAACCACTTGTATTCCACGACGGATTAATGATTGCGCCAATGGCATCCCCAGCCAGCCCAACCCAATAATGGCTACTTTCTTCATTTCAATTGCTCTCCACGGATTCATACCGATAACCTATACCCTAAATAATTCGAGTTGCAGGAAGGCGGCTAATACACATGCAGCTTGAAGTATGACGGGTGTATACCGATAACACACGTAATACGCATAAGTTACGCCAACTACTGTTACCTAACAATTACTCTCTATTATGGGCCTCTTTCTATAAATCGGTGTAATGACGCTGGGTAAATATTTCATGCTTATACTGACATAAAACAAAGTGATAATGACTAAGTAGAAAACCATTACTGGTTGATAAGCCGCACCCTTCCAGGGTGAAATAAATGCATCAGGCGAAAAAAAGGTTGCGCGCTACCGAGCAGATGGTTTAGGTTGATTGACAGAAGTTATGCCACGTATGGCTATATGTATACATCAAGGCTATTTTGATTTGCTCAAAACCGCCCAAACAGAGAAATTATTATGAACTGCGTTCAATTTAATCACCATCATCACCATCATCCTGACTAGTCTTGCAGGCCGATGTGTGCTGGAAGACGGTTAACGAATCTTCCAGGTGGCGGTAGAACGCAATAGAGAAAGCCCTCGGAAGATTATCTTCCGAGGGCTTTTTTGTTGCTCATCATTTTATATGATTAATTAATAGATTGAGGATTTACCATGCTGGATAAAACACGTTTACGCATTGCGATGCAGAAATCAGGCCGCCTGAGTGATGATTGCCATGAATTGTTATCGCGCTGCGGGATTAAAATCAATTTGCAACAACAGCGCCTGATCGCTTTTGCAGAAAATATGCCAATCGATATCCTGCGAGTACGTGATGACGATATCCCAGGACTGGTGATGGATGGGGTGGTTGATCTAGGGATTATTGGCGAAAACGTGCTGGAAGAAGAGTTACTGAGCCGCCGTGCTCAAGGCGAAGACCCCCGTTACTTCACATTACGCCGCCTGGATTTCGGTGGCTGTCGCCTCTCACTGGCAGCATCACTGGATACCGAGTATACCGGCCCGCAATGTCTGCAAAATAAGCGCATCGCCACCTCTTACCCGCACATCTTAAAGCAATACTTAGACAAACAAGGGGTTACCTTTAAATCCTGTTTATTGAACGGTTCCGTTGAAGTAGCACCACGTGCCGGTTTGGCGGATGTTATCTGTGATTTGGTGTCAACCGGTGCCACGCTGGAAGCCAACGGCCTGCGCGAAGTTGAAGTCATTTACCGCTCCAAAGCGTGCCTGATTCAGCGTGATGGCGAAATGCCAGCCGATAAGCAACAACTGATTGATCGCCTGATGACCCGTATTCAAGGTGTGATTCAAGCACGTGAATCCAAATACATCATGATGCATGCACCTAGTGAACGTTTGGACGAAATCATTACGCTGCTACCCGGTGCCGAGCGCCCTACTATTCTGCCATTGGCCGGTGATAAGAGCCGTGTCGCCATGCACATGGTCAGTAGCGAGACGCTGTTCTGGGAAACAATGGAAAAGCTGAAAGCGTTAGGTGCCAGCTCCATTCTGGTATTACCGATTGAAAAAATGATGGAGTAACTGATGCAGCCGACGAATTTCAATACCCTAATCGACTGGCAGCAATGCAGTGAAGAGCAGCAAAAGGCACTGCTTAGCCGCCCGGCAATTAATGCCTCTGACAGAATCACCGCAACCGTCAGCGAAATCCTTGATCGGGTGAAAGCCGAGGGTGATAGTGCCTTGCGTGATTTCAGCCAACGCTTTGATACGGCGCAGGTTGCCGATATCCGCATCAGTAGCGATGAGATAGCTGCCGCTGCCGGGCGCTTGAATGACGACATTAAACAAGCCATGGCGCAAGCGGTACGTAATATTGAAACCTTCCACAACGCGCAGAAAATGCCAGTGGTAGATGTTGAAACTCAGCCGGGCGTGCGCTGCCAGCAAATCACCCGCCCGATTGCCTCCGTCGGCTTGTATATTCCCGGTGGTTCCGCTCCGCTGCTGTCTACCGTACTCATGCTCGGTACCCCAGCACGCATTGCCGGTTGCCATCGGGTCATTTTATGTTCCCCGCCGCCGATTGCCGATGAAATACTGTATGCCGCGCAACTGTGTGGGATTAAAGAAGTGTTCCAGATTGGTGGAGCACAAGCGATTGCGGCCATGGCATTCGGTAGCGAATCAATACCGAAAGTGAACAAGATTTTTGGCCCCGGTAACGCGTATGTCACTGAAGCGAAGCGTCAGGTAAGCCAACGTTTGGATGGTGCTGCAATTGACATGCCGGCTGGCCCGTCAGAAGTGTTGGTTATTGCCGACAGTGGTGCTACACCGGCGTTTATTGCCTCTGATTTGCTGTCTCAAGCGGAGCACGGGCCGGATTCACAAGTGGTATTACTGACCCCGGATGCCGCCATTGCCCAAGCAGTCGCTGTTGAGGTAGAGCAGCAACTTAAATTGTTATCGCGCGCTGATATCGCTCGTCAGGCCCTGGAAAGCAGCCGCTTGATCGTCACCAAAGATTTGCAA
Organism: Yersinia sp. 2553 StPb PI; assembly: GCF_052217105.1. Lineage (NCBI taxonomy): Bacteria > Pseudomonadati > Pseudomonadota > Gammaproteobacteria > Enterobacterales > Yersiniaceae > Yersinia > Yersinia sp. 2553 StPb PI. The sequence goes on from NZ_JAZGPX010000002.1 coordinate 2,144,405, forward strand.
CAATGTATTGATATCAGTAACCAATACGGCCCAGAACACTTAATTTTGCAAATCCGTCAGCCGGAAGACATTATCGATCAGATTGATAATGCCGGTTCAGTCTTTATGGGTGACTGGTCGCCGGAATCTGCGGGTGATTATGCCTCCGGTACCAACCACGTGTTACCGACTTATGGTTATACCTCAACTTATTCCAGTTTGGGTCTGGCCGATTTTGTTAAGCGAATGACAGTACAGCAATTAACACCGCAGGGCTTGCTGGGTCTGGCTTCGACTATCGAAATTTTAGCGCAAGCCGAACAACTCACCGCCCACAAAAACGCCGTTACCCTACGTGTTGCGGCCTTGACAGCCGCCCAAGAGGAGCAAGCATGAGCCAATCTACCAACGTCACCGATTTGGCCCGTGCCAACGTCCGTGCCCTGACCCCTTATATGTCTGCCCGCCGTTTGGGCGGTAATGGCGATGTATGGCTTAATGCCAACGAATACCCGCTAGCAACCGAATACCAACTTACGACACAAAACTTCAATCGCTATCCAGAATGTCAGCCGAAACAGGTGATTGAGCGTTATGCCGCCTATGCCGGTTTAGAAACTGATCAAGTGTTAGTCAGCCGTGGTGCCGATGAAGGTATTGAGCTGCTGATCCGTGCATTCTGTGAACCAGGTAAGGATGCGATACTCTTCTGCCCGCCAACCTATGGTATGTACGCCGTTAGCGCCGAAACCTTTGGTGTGGAACTGCGTACCGTGCAAACCACCACGGACTGGCAGTTAGATCTACCAGCAATTAAAGAAAACCTGGATCGAGTGAAATTGATCTATGTTTGCAGCCCAAATAACCCAACTGGCAATTTAATCAACCCAGCCTCTCTGCGTGAAGTGCTGGAACTGGCGCAAGGTCGCGCTATCGTGGCTATCGATGAAGCCTATATCGAGTTCTGCCCACAGGCCTCGGTCAGCGGTTGGCTAAAAGATTATCCGAATTTAGTCATTTTGCGCACCTTATCGAAAGCTTTTGCATTGGCCGGTTTACGTTGTGGCTTTACCTTGGCCAACAGCGATATTATCCAATTGTTGCTTAAAGTGATCGCGCCCTATCCGTTATCTACACCGGTGGCCGATATTGCTGCACAAGCGCTCAGCCCACAAGGTCTTGAGCAAATGCGCCAGCGGGTAAACAAAGTACGAACTAACCGTGCATGGTTACAAAGCGCGCTGCAAGACTGTGCCTGTGTTGAGCAGGTATTTACCAGTGAAAGTAACTATTTACTGGCCCGGTTTACCGCCTCCAGCAGCGTGTTCAAAACACTGTGGGATCAAGGCATCATTCTGCGTGACCAAAATAAGCAACCGGGGTTATCCAACTGCCTGCGCATTACGGTAGGCACCCGTCAGGAATGTGAGCGAGTGATTGCCGCCCTTGCTCCCCTGCCCGGTATTGATAGCCCCAATAGCACTAATACCTCCAGCCTCCGTAAGGAAACGATATGAGCCAGAAATTTCTTTTTATTGACAGAGACGGCACCTTGATTGCCGAGCCACCGGAAGACTTTCAGGTTGACCGGCTGGACAAACTGGCGCTGGAGCCAGAAGTGATCCCGGCCTTGCTGGCACTGCAAAAAGCGGATTATCGTTTGGTGATGATCACCAATCAAGATGGCTTAGGTACTCACAGTTTCCCACAGGAAACGTTTGATCCTCCCCATAACCTGATGATGCAAATATTTAGCTCGCAGGGCGTCAATTTCGAGCAAGTGCTAATTTGCCCGCATCTGCCTGCGGATAATTGTACTTGCCGTAAGCCGAAAACCGCGTTGGTAGAAAGTTATCTGGCTGAAGGCGTGATGAACAGTGCCAATAGCTATGTTATCGGCGATCGCGAAACTGACCTGCAATTGGCTCACAATATGGGCATCAGCGGCTTGCGTTATCAGCGTGATGGTTTGAACTGGTCGCAGATTGCCAAGCAGCTAAGCCAGCGAGACCGTCATGCCTATGTTAACCGTGTCACCAAAGAGACGGCCATTGACGTAAATGTGTGGCTCGATCGCGAAGGGGGCAGCAAGATCAAAACCGGCGTGGGCTTCTTCGACCATATGCTGGATCAAATCGCCACTCACGGCGGTTTCCGTATGGATATTCAGGTCAGCGGTGATCTCTACATTGATGACCACCACACCGTAGAAGATACGGCACTGGCACTGGGCGAAGCGATTAACAACGCGCTCGGTGACAAACGCGGTATTGGCCGTTTTGGTTTTGTCTTACCAATGGACGAGTGCCTGGCGCGCTGCGCGCTGGATATTTCTGGCCGCCCGCATCTGGAATACAAAGCGGAATTTAACTACCAGCGCGTGGGTGACCTGAGCACTGAGATGGTTGAGCACTTCTTCCGCTCCCTCTCTTATGCCATGGCCTGTACCCTGCACTTGAAAACCAAAGGCCGTAACGATCACCACCGGGTCGAGAGCCTGTTTAAAGTGTTTGGTCGTACTTTACGTCAGGCGATCCGTGTTGAGGGCAATACCCTGCCAAGTTCCAAAGGAGTGCTGTAATGAATGTGGTGATTCTGGATACGGGGTGCGCCAACCTCTCCTCTGTCACCTATGCGGTGCAGCGTTTGGGGTACGCGCCAGTTATCAGCCGTGACCCTGAGATTGTACTGCGTGCAGATAAGCTTTTCCTGCCAGGTGTCGGTACTGCCCATGCGGCAATGGATCAGTTAAAAGAACGCGAACTTATCGAACTGATTAAGAGCTGTACTCAACCGGTATTGGGTATCTGCCTGGGAATGCAGTTGCTGGCGACCAGCAGCGAGGAGAGTGGCGGTATTGAAACTCTCGGTATTATTGATACGCCGGTAAAACAGATGATGGATTTTGGTTTACCGCTGCCACACATGGGCTGGAATCAGATTACCCCACAGGCGGGTAATCATCTGTTTCGTGGGATCCCGGATGGGACCTATTTCTACTTTGTGCACGGATATGCAATGCCAATATGCCCAGATACCATCGCCCAGGCCAATTACGGCGAGCCATTTACCGCCGCAGTAGAAAAAGACAACTTCTTTGGCGTGCAGTTTCATCCGGAGCGTTCCGGTGCGGCTGGGGCCCAATTGCTGAAAAATTTTCTGGAGATGTGAGCACCATGATTATTCCCGCTTTGGATTTGATCGAAGGCAAGGTAGTGCGTTTGCATCAAGGCGATTACGGCCAGCAGCGTGATTACGGTAATCACCCACTGCCCCGCTTACAGGATTATCAGCAGCAAGGCGCTCAGGTGTTACATCTGGTCGATCTTACCGGGGCCAAAGATCCGGCAGCCCGTCAGATCCCCTTGCTGCGCGAGTTACTGGCCGGTGTAGATGTCCCGGTGCAGGTGGGCGGCGGCATCCGTAACGAACAAGATGTGGTCGCACTGCTGGAAGCCGGTGCAACACGGGTTGTCGTGGGTTCAACAGCCGTTAAGCAGCCAGAAATGGTGCAACAGTGGTTTGAGCGCTATGGCGCTGAAGCCATCGTATTAGCGCTGGATGTCCGAATTAATGAGGCGGGCCGCAAACAGGTGGCTATCAGCGGTTGGCAGGAAAACTCAGATGCTACGCTGGAACAAATCGTCGAACAATACCTGCCGTTTGGCCTAAAACATGTGTTGTGTACTGATATTTCCCGCGATGGCACCCTGAGTGGTTCCAATGTAGAACTGTATCAGGAAGTGTGCCAGCGCTACCCACAAGTGGCATTCCAGGCTTCCGGTGGTATCGGTTGTCTGGATGATATTGCCCGCCTGCGTGGCAGTGGTGTGCAAGGTGTGATTGTGGGCCGCGCGCTATTGGACGGCAAGTTTAACGTGAAGGAGGCGATCGCATGCTGGCAAAACGTATAATCCCTTGTCTGGATGTGAAAGACGGCCAAGTGGTCAAAGGCGTCCAGTTCCGTAATCACGAAATCATCGGCGACATCGTGCCACTGGCGCAGCGTTATGCACAAGAAGGTGCCGACGAGCTGGTGTTTTACGATATTACTGCGTCATCTGACGGCCGTGTGGTCGATAAAAGCTGGGTATCGCGGGTCGCAGAAGTGATTGATATTCCTTTCTGCGTGGCGGGTGGGATTAAAAGCGTTGAAGATGCAGGTCAGATCCTGACCTTCGGTGCCGATAAAATCTCTATCAACTCACCGGCGCTGGCAGATCCGACCTTAATTACCCGTTTGGCCGACCGCTATGGCGTACAATGCATTGTCGTCGGTATTGATACTTGGTATGACGCGGAAAGTGACAGTTATCAGGTTTATCAATTTACTGGCGATGAAAAACGGACCAAAGCCACCACCTGGCAGACCGAGGATTGGATCAAAGAGGTCCAGTTACGTGGAGCCGGTGAGATTGTGCTGAATATGATGAACCAAGATGGTGTGCGCAACGGCTACGATTTACGTCAGTTGAAACAGATGCGGGCCATCTGCCATGTTCCGTTGATAGCCTCTGGCGGTGCAGGTACCCCAGAACACTTCCTTGAGGCTTTCCGTGACACAGATGTCGATGGTGCGCTGGCAGCCTCGGTGTTCCATAAACAAATCATTAATATCGGCGAATTGAAAAAGTATTTGTCTGAACAAGGCGTGGAGATAAGAGTGTGTTAAGCGAACAACAAATTGCCCAACTGGATTGGGATAAAGTCGACAATCTGATGCCAGCCATCGTTCAGCATACCATTTCCGGTGAAGTTCTGATGATGGGGTATATGAATCAGGCAGCACTGACGGTGACACAGCAAACCGGCAAGGTAACCTTTTTCTCTCGCACCAAACAACGTTTGTGGACCAAGGGCGAAAGCTCCGGTAACGTGCTGAATGTAGTTAATATCTATCCCGACTGCGACAATGATACCCTGCTCATTCTGGCTAATCCTATTGGCCCAACCTGTCATTTAGGCAATAACAGTTGCTTCTCCCCGGCGGCCAGCGATTGGGGCTTCTTGTACCAGTTAGAACAGTTATTGGCCTCACGTAAATCAGCCGATCCAGCGAGTTCTTACACCGCCAAGCTATATGCCAGCGGCACTAAGCGTATCGCACAAAAAGTGGGGGAAGAAGGGGTAGAAACCGCCCTCGCCGCAACAGTGAATGACCGTGAAGAGTTGACCAACGAAGCATCGGATTTGATCTATCACCTACTGGTGTTGCTGCAAGACCAAGATTTGAATCTGAGTAAAGTGATTGGACGCCTGCGCGAACGCCACGAGAAGTAATTTTCGAGTTAGCTTTCTTATTGGCATAAAAACGCCCTCGACTTAGCATCGAGGGCGTTTTTATTAGGACAAACTTTTTAAATCAGCGAGCGGGTTACTCCAACCTACCCTACCTAAAGTCACCTCGGCGACACACTTAATTTAATAACTTATCCACCTGAGGCGTCGCGAGCGAAAGGAGTTTGATTGCAGACAGCGCACAGTCACCGGAGCGTACACTCAGTACGTGAGGATGACGAGCACTGCCCAATATCAAAATACGAACGCGCAGTAGCCGTTAACTTAAAGCCACTCAGTGTGGAACACACCTTCTTTATCAATACGCTTATAGGTATGCGCACCGAAATAGTCGCGCTGCGCCTGAATCAAGTTGGCTGGCAGTACGGCTGAACGGTAGCTATCGTAATAATTAATCGCCGCAGAGAATGTTGGTGTTGGGATACCGTTTTGAACTGCATAAGACACTACATCACGCAGTGCTTGCTGGTAATCATCAGCGATCTGCTTGAAGTAAGGTGCCAACAGCAAATTAGCAATATCTGCATTTTCTGCATATGCATCAGTGATTTTTTGCAGGAACTGTGCACGGATAATACAACCCGCACGGAAAATCTTGGCGATCTCACCGTAATGCAAATCCCAGTTATTTTCGTCAGAAGCGGCTTTCAGTTGAGAGAAGCCCTGAGCATAAGAGACGATTTTACCCAGATACAACGCACGACGGATTTTCTCGATAAATTCAGCTTTATCACCGGCAAAAGGCTGCACTTTAGGGCCAGTCAGTACTTTAGAGGCAGCTACGCGCTGATCTTTCAGAGAAGACAAATAGCGGGCAAACACAGACTCAGTGATCAGTGTTAATGGCTCACCCAAATCCAGAGAACTTTGGCTGGTCCATTTACCGGTGCCTTTGTTCGCCGCTTCATCCAGAATCACATCGACCAGATATTTACCGGCTTCGTCTTTTTTGGTGAAGATATCTTTGGTGATATCAATCAGGTAGCTGTTCAGCTCTCCCTTGTTCCACTCAGCAAAGGTGCTAGCCAGCTCTTCATTGCTTAAACCTAAAGACTGTTTCAACAGGGAATAAGCTTCTGCGATCAATTGCATGTCACCGTATTCAATGCCGTTGTGAACCATTTTAACGTAATGGCCGGCACCATCGGCACCGATATACGCCACACAAGCATCACCGTCATCAGCACGGGCAGCAATCTTCTCAAGGATAGGCGCAACCAGTTCGTAGGCTTCTTTCTGGCCACCTGGCATGATAGATGGGCCTTTCAATGCGCCCTCTTCGCCACCGGAAACACCAGTACCGATAAAGTTGAAGCCTTGTGCAGAAAGTTCGCGGTTACGGCGGATGGTGTCTTTGTAATAAGTATTACCACCATCAATCAGAATGTCACCTTTATCCAGATGTGGAGTCAGTGAAGCGATAGTCTTATCAGTGGCTTCACCCGCTTTCACCATCAGCAGGATGCGACGCGGTTTTTCCAATGAATCAACAAACTCTTCCACGGTATAACTCGGCACCAGATTTTTACCTGGGTTCTCGGCAACCACTTCGTCGGTTTTGTCTGATGAACGGTTAAAGATAGAAACGGAATAGCCACGACTTTCGATGTTGAGCGCCAGGTTACGGCCCATCACCGCCATACCGACAACGCCAATCTGTTGTTTGGACATTAAAAAACTCCTGTCTGAAGGATGACACCTGTTACCGGCCTTGAGGCCAACAGGTTTTTGATGTGGGAAACATGTTAACTCAGGATTATGTCAGCTGGGTAGTGATTGGTGCGATAGATAGCACAACTGACCAGTTGCTGTTCGCAATGGTTAATCAGGTGAAACTATCAGATAATCAGAATGGATAGGTGTATTCAAAATTAGTTACCGCAGCAGGAAAAACTGGAATAAAACCGTTCTAGGATTGTACATCGAGTTGGCTTTGTTGAATAATTCGGATTTAGATAAAAGCGCCTCTCGTCACTGACTTCCTCAGGCAATCCGCACACTTTCTGGCATCCCTGCACGCGTCATTTTGTTTAAGGCACGGATCATGGCCATAGTTTCTCCAACCTGCGCATCGTAATCCCTCAACGTAAGATGCCCACCAAACAGCTGTTTTACGCGGTACATCGCCGTTTCGGCCACTGAACGCCGGTTATAAGCCGTGTGCCATTTCCAGTACGCATTGCTCCCAGTAAGCCGTTGCCTCGCCACCGCCTGATTTCTGTCGGCATACTCCACCGGCCAGTAGCCGGCGCGCGTTCGCGGCGGGATAAGCGCCTTAATTTTCTTGCGCCGCAACTCGTCGTGGCACCGCTTTGTGTCATAAGCCCCGTCGGCACAGGCAGCCCTGATTTTCCTGTGCGTCTGACGGATAAGCCCCGGGAATGCCTCTGCATCAGTCACGTTGTTTAGGGACAGGTCAGCGCAGATAATCTCATGCGTATCAGCATCCACCGCCAGGTGCAGTTTCCGCCAGACGCGGCGCTTTTCCTGGCCGTGTTTTTTCACCTTCCACTCACCCTCACCGAAGACTTTTAAGCCGGTGGAATCGATAACCAGATGGGCAATTTCACCGCGTGTTGGGTTTTTGAAAGGGATGCTGACGGATTTAGCCCGCCTGCTGACGCAGGAATAATCCGGGCAACGGAGCGGGAGCTTCATTAGGGTAAAGATGGAGTCAATGAATCCCTGCGCAGCGCGAAGTGTGAGGCGAAAAACGCGTTTGAGCATCAGAACGGTTGAAATGGCCAGCTCAGAATAACGTTGCGGACGACCGCGTAAAGACGTGTTGGGCTCGTCATACCATGCCTGAATGGCCGACTCATCAAGCCAGAATGTCAGTGAGCCCCGATTGACAAGCGCCTTGTTGTAGGTGGCCCAGTTGGTGATTTTGAACTTTTGTTTTGCCACGTGATATCGCTGCAGGATCAGGAGTGTGGTGATCTGATCCTAACTACGGCCAAAAGTTCGATTTATTCAACAACGCCCATCGAGTTATCAATTTTTCTAGATCTACACCTATTAGAACATCTAAAATTAGTTTTACTTTAACCTCAAATACATTAGGACTCTATTTAAAACATGAGAGCTTTTATTAATTCAGACTAAATAGAGAATATATTTAGTCTGAGAGTAAAGTGAGAATACATACTATATTTTATGTATGTAATAAGGAATATTTAGTGTAGATGCTCATCTTTTAATAAACGTGTCAGTGCTATTTGGGGTTGATTTTCAACATCGGCTTGGATAAAAGACAGTAATAATTGAACACCTAACATTACTGGTAATGCTGCTAACATTACTGTACCACTAGTGGCTGGTTGACCTGTAGCCAAAGAACTATACCAAGAAACAAGACCATTAATTGCACCAAAAGAAAAAAACATCACACCAAAAAACAGCTCTAATGATGCAATAGAAAAACCTCTTAAAAAATAATTATAGAAAATTCTTTTAAGAAAGTTATTTATGTTACCTTTAAGGAAAGGAAACATTATTTTTTTTATATTTAAATTAGACACTTCATTCCCATAAACTGCATCCATAGGTATGTCAACAACCTTTGCTCTTATTACATTTAGTCTGAAAAGAATATCTGACTCGAAAAAATATCTCTTACTAATTTTATCTAATGGCAAACGTTTTAGTGCAGTTATCGAAATAGCTGTATATCCATTAGTGGGATCAAATAAATTATAATATCCGGATGAGAATTTAGTAAGAAATGAAAGAACTGCGTTCCCAAAAACTCTAACTTTCGGCATTGACTTCAAAGTATCAATATCATAAAAACGATTTCCTTTTGTGTAATCTGCGTCTCCTCTAGATATTGGAGCTATAAAGTATTTAATAAGATGCGGGTCCATTTGACCATCACCATCTACCTTTACAACAATATCTATGCCGTCTTTTATCGCGGCAGCATAACCAGAAAGTACAGCCCCTCCAACTCCCATATTCGCAGAATTATAAATAACTGACACCCGAATATCTTGTGAATTTTCTTCAACATATTGTCCAGATTTTTCTGGGCAACAATCATCAATAACATAGATTTTATCAACTAAATTATCAATTTTATCAAGTACAGAAAGGATATGCTGTTTTACTTTATAACAAGGAAGTACCACCGCCACTTTAGAAGTGTATATCATGTTCACTCCAATTTGAATAAATAGAAAAATAAAATTACCTAATTAAATTTAATCTAATTTCCACTGTTTTGTATTAGGATTATATGAGCATAGATTTTTTACGTTATGATTCTTAGCATATTCATGAATCCTTTCAGGATAGTTAGAAAACTCAGGACTAGCAAAATTCCAATCAGGCATATTAAATGATGCGATACCATTTACAGTAGGCAAATTAACTAATTCAGCAATCATCATTGCAGTAACATTATGTGAATACATGTTATTTACCCAGTCAGGAAATGTCTTGCTGATCTTATCAGGACTCCAGCCAAGGATATAAAAAGCTTGGCAGTCAGAAGGAGGTGCTGTTGCAACAGTAACTTTTTCAATTTCCTCTTGACGATTAAATACAAGATGCTGAGCACTTAATTCTGAGGCTATAGCTAGCATTGCAATTAAAAATAAATAAATGTTTTTAATTTTTAAAACCGATAAGAAATTCACGGCAATTACTACTATTGGGAAAGCTAAAAAAATCTGATAAGTTGATACAGCATTAAAAGCTTTAGCCCCAGGGACTATGGTATATACAAAGAACCAAAGACTGTGACCGAAAAAATTCATTACGGATAACCATGTAATACTTGTTGTTAAAAAAAGAATAAAAATTACTTTTCCAACAACAGATGTTTTTCTATTTTTAAATATATAGGCTGACGAAAATAAAAATAATAGGAATAGTATCGGGCTAACACCAGTATTATAATACTCACTAGATATAGTATATTGTGGATTAATAAACAACAATATTTTATTATAAACACTCCCAAACAAATAATTATTTATCCCAAGCTGCAGAGCATCATAAACTGGTATAGTATTGTTTAGAACCATATCATATGTTCGTAATTTTACTTCTTGAGATTTAGGATAAAAAACATATAAAAAAGGTATAATTGATAAAATAAACGTAACAAAAACAACAAAAATTGATATGAGTTTATTCCTATCAATTTTTATTTTTGATAAACCATAAATTACATCTTTGTAATTAAAAATTACAAAGAGAGATGAAAAAACCAAAACAAAATATGTCCAAAACCAAGCCATATAAAAACAGGTTAAACACCATGCTCCATACATAATCCCAAAAGAGATACCATACCATCTAAATAACTTATTATTATTTATCAATAAGTTATTTATTGTTTTATAAATAAGGTACGAGAGCAGTGGAGCTAAAGCTACAGTAGCTAATTGAAGCCGTGAATTATGACTTACCATAGCATTATTTATAGTAAATAAAATGGATCCAAGCAAAGCCCAGCCAACAGGAATATGAAATATTTTTCTAAGAAAGAAAAATATTGATATAAAACCAACAAACTTCAAAGTAACACTCGATAACTCTGAAGCAAGGAATGGCTCTATCCCAATGAACCTAAATACTGAATAAAAGATGGCCACGATAAAATAAGCATCAGTTTGCGCTATAGTATTTTTATAAGGATAATAGTAATTAGTCTCTGCCCAATGAGATAGCCCTTTAAATACATTATACCAATGTTCAAGTATAGATGAAGAAATCACATAATCATATGAATCTCCAGAAATAAATGTAAAACCATTAAGTATCTGCCCCCGATAAATAACCAACATAGTTGCCACACAACAACTAATAAAAAAAATAATTGAGTTTTTATTTTTTCCATGTATCATAAATCAACCTTTCCTTTCAAATTCAGATGCAATTTCGGATCACTACACATATATCCATCTCTTACTTGTGATATAACCAATGAAAGCGATTATAGGTAAGGAGATTATTTTTCCATATATAACATCACTAAAATAAAAAACTGAAATAAATATAATAAACACTGTTATCCAATAGTTAACGAAAACAACTACAAGGTATTTCAAAATCTTTGAAATAGCCATTGATGTCTTAAAAGTAAAAATGCTATGCAGTATATAGTTAACTATCAAGCCTGATATATAACCAATCAGCGTTGATTCCATTATACCGCTGTAATAATACATAGAAATTTTTAGCATTACTATATCAACCAAGGCCGAAATGACACCAATTGATATATAGATAAAAAATTGCTTGGTAAAAATCATATCGTAATTTTCTTATGTGTAAATTTAATATTTTAATTAAAATATTGCCATAAATAAAAATTTTAATCATCCATCACTACTTAGATAAATTTAACAATACGACTTCAATAGCCAAAATACTTCTTTTGCAGAATATAACTAAATAGATATTTTAACTGATTTATTTCTATATTTTCAACTTCTCAAAGTAACTCAAAGGCTATAAATAATGTCATAAACACCAACCAAATATAAATATTGATTAGTGTCGATAAAAAATATTTTGACTGCAGAAGGTAGCATACTCAAAGATGTTTAAACTAGACAGTTTCCAATGACTACTCGATTATCATTCAATGATACCGAACCTAGCTACCCATAAACTCTTTCAACCAGGCTTTAAATTCTGCACCTTGCTTTGGATGGCGCAGACCGTAGGCGACATAAGCCTGCATATATCCGAGCTTCTCACCACAGTTATAGGATTGACCGGTTAAAGCGACGGCATCTACCTGTTTCTCAGCGGCTAATGCATCAATAGCATCAGTCAGTTGGATACGACCCCAAGCACCAGGCTTGGTTTTTTCCAGCATTGGCCAAATATCAGCAGACAAAACATAACGCCCTACAGCCGACAGATTGGATTTGAGGTCAGCCGGGCTTTGCGGTTTCTCAACCATCGCGTTAATCCGGCTACTTTCACCAGGTGCTAAATCTGACACTTCACAGGAGATAACCGAGTAGTTGGATAATGCTTCAGGTTCTACGGCATGCACCAATACCTGGCTGGTACCAGATTCTTCAAATCGTTTAACTAACTGAGCCAAATTATCACGGGTTAAATCCGACTTGGCGTCATCAATCAAGACATCCGGCAACAATACTGCAAAGGGTGAGTCACCCACTAGCGGTTTGGCACATAACACCGCATGCCCCAAACCTTCAGGATGCCCTTGACGGATATGCATGATAGTCACACCCGGTGGACAGATAGATTGTACCTCATCCAATAGCTGACGTTTCACACGCGCTTCCAGCATGGCTTCCAGCTCATAAGACGTATCGAAATGGTTTTCTACCGCATTTTTCGAAGAATGGGTTATCAGAATGATTTCTTTAATACCAGCAGCAACACATTCGTTCACCACATATTGGATCAATGGTTTATCGACAATAGGCAGCATTTCTTTTGGAATGGCTTTAGTCGCGGGAAGCATTCGCATACCTAAACCGGCAACTGGGATCACTGCTTTCAATTTGGTCATAATTAACCTACTGATTTCTTGAAGCGAATTTAAAATCTATTCCTACTCAGCCGCTAAGCTGAAGTTAGTCAATTTGCTGTTTCAGCCAGGCGGTAAAGCTCTCGCCCTCGGTGTTATGGCGCACGCCATAAGTGACGAAGGCTTTCATATAACCCAATTTGTCCCCGCAGTCGTGCGATTTACCGGTCATATGAAAAGCCTCTACATCCTCTTGCTCCATTAACATCGCAATGGCATCAGTAAGCTGAATTTCATCACCCGCCCCGCGTGGCGTTTTCTTCAACAGCGGCCAAATGTCTTTTGACAATACATAACGCCCAACCACGGCAAGATTAGAAGGCGCATCAGCAAGTGAGGGCTTCTCTACCACTGCCGTCATTAGGGTACTTTCACCCGGAGACAAAGCTACATGATCACAATCAGCAATACCGTACTTGGAAACATCAGCTTTAGGCACCGGCTCCACCATGATCTGGCTACGCCCGGTCTCTTCAAAGCGCTTAATCATACTAGCAAGATTTTCTTTAGATAAATCTGCTGTTGAATCATCAAGTAAAACGTCTGGTAGCAGCACAATAAATGGGTTATCACCCACCATCGGTTGGGCACACAATACCGCATGCCCCAAGCCCTTGGCATGGCCTTGGCGCACTTGCATGATAGTGACATCCGGCGGGCAGATATTTTTAATCTCTTGCAATAGCTGCCGCTTAACACGTGATTCCAGTGCAGCTTCCAGCTCAAATGATGTATCAAAATGGTTTTCTATCGCATTTTTAGAGGAATGGCTGACCAGCACTATCTCTTTTACTCCGGCGGCCACACATTCATTAACGATATATTGGATCAGAGGCTTATCCACCACCGGCAGCATTTCCTTTGGGATCGCTTTAGTCGCTGGCAGCATTCGGGTACCAAGCCCGGCAACAGGAATGACCGCTTTTAAACACTTCATTACTATGACCTCTTCAACTTTGGACAGCAAAACTTACAGGATTAACTCTATAATAATTAGTCAAATAATCTATGATTACTCATTATTCCTTTAACTTTGTACAAGCTTACATCAGAACGTCTTTGATTACATTCTTAAATGTAGCAATAATAATTTCAACAAGTTATAGATTAATATCTTAGCCAAATCAAAATAGTAATAATGTCTTAGACTTTCTAGCAATAATGCTTACTTATCGATAATTTCATTATATAAGTCTATATAACTCGAAACCATTTTCTCGGAGGTAAAATTTTCTAAATAGCGATTTCGGGCATTTCGGCCAAACTTTTCTGATAACTCAATATCATCCCATAACTGATCCATCGCAGTTCTCAACGCGACAGGATCCGATGGGGGAACAACTAATCCAGTCTGTTGATCAATATTTATAAATGTCGTACCTGTACCAATCTCACTCGAAATTAGAGGCTTACCATACATCGCGCCCTCTAATAAGGTGATACCAAAAGCCTCAGAACGCAAATGTGATGGAAAGACTACGGCATAACAAAGTGATAGTAATGAAGCTTTATCTTCGTCAGATACGGCACCAAGAAAATAGATATTATGTATATCTAATTTTTCCGCCTGTTTTTTTAACTCTGATTCAATTGGGCCAGCTCCGACAATCACAATCGGATAAGATGAATTTTTAGCTGCTTCGATTAGAATGTGAAGACCTTTATAATAACGAAAGGCACCAATAAACAGAAAAAAACGTGTTCCGAATTTATTTTTCCAGAAATCAATGCGTTCAGAGAGTGGCGTTGGATATGAATCCTCATCTAAACCGTAAGGTATCACACTTACTTTTCGAGAGAATTTCTTTAAAGTTACACTTGTGGCAACATAATTTGGCGATGCAGCAACAATCCGGGAAACACTACCAAGAAATAGATTCATCAATGGTGTATATATCTTTAAAATATTTTTTTGCTTAACAATATCAGAATGATAACTAACAACCGTTGGTTTATTAATACCAGATATAAAGTGAACCATATCCATAAAAGGAAACGGAAAATGATAATGAATAATGTCAGCCTGCTGCGCCAATTTTTTGAAATCTTTAATCGCTTGAAAAGAAAAAGGAGTTGAGGCCGCTTCAAAATTTACAGGTGAACAATATACGGTATGTGTTCCTATTTTTTTATTTATAATACCACCTCGTTTACTTAAAGAAAGCACTGTAGAATCAATACCTTTACTCGCTCCACCTTCACATAATTGAAAAATAACCTGTTCAATACCGCCGAAAGAATCTGGGTAATATGTTTTATAAAAATGCAGTACTTTTAGCATTATATTATTATACCTGCTTATAGGCTTTAATTGTTTCCTGAGTGCACCGTTTCCAGGAGAATGTACTAGCTCTGGCGAGCCCTGCTGCTATCGCCTTATTTCGCCATCCTTCATCCTGCAGACTTTTAACGATAGCGGTAGTCAGCCCCTCAACATCCAAGGCATCGCACATTAGACCCGACTCACCTATGACCTCAGGCAATGATGCCGCATTTGAACAAACGACAGGGATACCTGATGCCATAGCCTCAAGAACGGGTAAGCCAAACCCCTCATATAATGAAGGAAATAGAAATGTCCTTGCACCAGAAAAAAGCAAAGGAAGATCATCCGAACTTAAATAACCAAGGTATAGTAACCAGCCTTGTTGTGTGGCTAATTCAAAACGGCGATGTAATGACTCACTGTTCCATCCAGAGAAGCCACATATTACCAAGGGATACCGAGAGCGAAGATCCAAAGGCATGCGTTCATAAACATCAAGTAAGGTTGCAATATTTTTTCTTGGTTCGATAGTACCGGTAAATAATGTGTATTGTCCTGCAACCAAGTTCAATCGGGTCATTAAATTTTGCAGAGACACATACTCTCGTGGATAAAATTCACCACTACTGGCTAACGGCGCTGAAACTATTTTTTCAATAGGGTAATCAAAATACTCGGCTAACTCTTTACGAGTAAATTCAGAGTCAGTAATTAAGACTTTCGCCCTTTTTATCGTGAGTAATAATTCTTTTTGCATATATCGTACACGATTTTCTGGATGGCACTGTGGCCATTTAAAAATCGAAAGATCATGGAAAGTTGAGACAGCATTATCAACTCGCGGGGGTAAATAAAAATTGGTGCTATGGTAAATAAAACCCTGGTAAGGTTTTAATGCCAAACTTTTTAGCCACGGAGCAGAAAGCCGATACAACTCACTCGCAATTGCACTATTTTTTACCGCAGTTTTTAACCCTGAAGTAGCACTCGACTCAGCCTTAACAGCAGGCAAATCCCGAGATATTTTTCTACCCTGTAAAAACAACAGATCTGAGATATCGTCATTGTTTTGCAGCTCTCGGGCTAACTCATATGTGTAGCGGCCAATACCCGTCAGTGGGTATTTAATAGAGTCAATAGAAAAAACCACTCTCATTATTTTCTTTCCAGCATCCAACGTAGTGTTTGCTCTAATGGCGGCGTATTCCATCCATCAACAATACTTTGTAATTTGCTCGCATCACCGCATAACGTTTTTACTTCATTAGCACGAATAAAAGCTGGATTAACGCGAATTGATAGACTGTGTGAGGTTATTTCTTCGCATATGCTAATTACTTCACGTAATGAATAGGTTCTACCAGAGCAGACGTTAACAATCTCGCCAATAGGTTTGGCTGTTAGTAGGCCTAAATATGCTTTTACTAATGCTCTAACATCCGTAAAGTCACGCCATACGTCTAAATTGCCTAACTCTATTTCGTCGGCTTTACGTTTGAAGTGAGAAACTATTTTAGGCAATAAGAAATTATTTGATTGCCCAACACCGGTATAGTTAAAGGGACGAACAATGATAATCGGTAATTTTTCAGACCATAATTTAGCCATATATTCCATGGCTAACTTGCTGACGGCATAATCATTAGCAGGATTCACCACAGCTGTTTCACTCAACATACCAGCTTGGGTGTTACCATAAACATTAGCACTGCTGGCAAGCAAAACTGCGTCTATAGTATCGGCAACACTACTCAATGCGGCCAATAAATTCCTGGTACCAACAACATTGACATCATAAAAAGCGCCAGGATCTCCGTGCCCGACAAATGCAATTGCAGCAAGGTGAATAACAAGATCCGGTCTCACCTGCTCAATAATAGAAGTAAGCCCGTTAGCATCAAGTAAATCCACTTGAAAATAATCAGGCTCATTTGAAGGCTGTGAACCTAAACCAAATACCCGGTAGCCGGCAGCGGATAACTCCGCTGCCATATAATGGCCCGTAAATCCCTGAATACCGGTGATCAGGGCACGTTTGCCATTCATTACCATCAGAATGAGAAACCTTGTTGATTACGACGGAGATCTTCTTCCACCATCATCTGGCAAAGTTCTTCTAATGTAGTTTTAGGCTCCCAACCAAGTATATCCTTGGCTTTTTGAGGGTTACCAATTAACAATTCAACTTCAGCAGGGCGGTAGAACTTCGGATTAACTTTAACTAAAGTATTTCCTGTTTCAATGTCGATCCCAACTTCATTGTCATCTTTACCCTCAAATCGCAAATTGAAACCTGCAGCTTTAAATGCCATAGATACGAAATCACGTACAGTCTCGGTACGGTTGGTCGCCAGAACAAAAGTATCAGGAACATCTGCTTGCAGCATACGCCACATGCCTTCTACATATTCTTTTGCAAAACCCCAGTCACGTTTGGCATCCATATTCCCTAATTCAAGAATATCCAGTTTACCTAATTTAATTTTTGCGACTGAATCTGTAATTTTACGGGTAACAAACTCACGTCCACGCAGAGGAGACTCATGATTAAAGAGAATACCACTACAACCAAAAATACCGTAACTCTCGCGATAGTTGATTGTCATCCAGTGCGCGTATAACTTAGCTACACCATAAGGACTACGTGGATAGAATGGAGTCTCTTCGATTTGTGGTATAGCTTGAACTTTTCCGAACATTTCAGAAGTAGATGCCTGATAAAAACGAATTTTAGTATTAACAATACGAATGGCTTCTAATAAGTTCAGTGGACCAATACCTGTAATTTCCGCCGTTGTTACAGGTTGATCGAAAGAAACACCAACAAAACTTTGAGCAGCAAGGTTATAAACTTCCGTTGCTTGTGTTGATTGCAACAAACGGATGCTAGCAGAAAGATCAGTGAGGTCATATTCGACTAAATGGAGATTAGGATGTTTGTCGATACCTAATTCTTCAATACGCCAGAAGTTTACAGAACTGGTACGGCGATAAGTGCCATAAACTTTATAGCCTTTTTCAAGTAACAATTCAGCCAGATATGCACCATCTTGACCTGTAATACCGGTAATTACTGCAGTTTTCATTCTAACCTCTGTTTTATTTATTAATAGCTTTTACTTGTTCAAAAATAGTCTCGGCAGATAAACTCCAAGAGTTAACTTTATAATAATTCCTTATACTGTACTCTTTATCCACAAGTAATTCTTTGTTATAAATATACTTCTTAAGCGCTTCAGTCCAACCAACAACATCCCAAGGAGATATATACTCAATAAAGTCTCCTCCAGCTTCTGGTATAGAGGCTGCATTTGAAGCTAAGCAAAATTTTCCATATGCTAGACTTTCAGATACAGGTAGTCCCCAGCCTTCATACAACGACGGATATACACTGAAGAGGCTGTTTCTATACAAAAGTGAGAGCATGCTATCTTCAATATTATTGAAAATTTTAATTTTATCTTTTACTCTAGGGTCAAGAGCAATATCTTGAAGAAAATCATGAACTCCCCAACCGGGCATACCTACAAATACGAGTATAGGTAAATTCTCACACTTTTCCTCTATTAGATTGATATATGCCTTATATAAAACTTCATGATTTTTTCTTCTTTCAACTGTTGACACAAAAAGAATATATTCACTATGTTTAAGATCAGCTGGTAATTCCACTACTTCATTATTTTTCAAATTAGGGAAATCACATCCCAATTGTATAACATTTAATTCAGGAATTGGTGTACCCATTTCAACTAAAAGTTCACGGAGATCTTTTCTGGAACAGTCTGAGATACATAATATTTTATCAGCACACCACGCCACATTTGAAAAATAATGCCTAAAGGCAGCTGAAACATTACCGACACAAAGGTGAGGCAGTTTCACTGGAATTACGTCATAGCAAAATAATATAACGTTTAAAGAAAACTCTTTTTTAAGAGAATATAAATAGGTTAAGTCTTTCTGATCCCAATCCAGTCCTAAGGATAAATAAATATCATTCGCTGCAAAAGGAGAATCCCTTTCTAATTTATTGGCTTTAGCTTTTACATGAGAAGAATTTTTTTCATGTTTAGCGAAGAGTTCTTTTAGACCAGCCTTCAGGTGCCTTGCACTACCAAGAAAATATCCAAAAGCACTTTTTTTTCTGACAAGAAACGAATGTAAAGAAGATGAAATAGAACGAGGTAGTTTGGAGTTATACTTCAAAAACAAAGTCTTTAGCCTCTGTTCAAATCCTATTTTAGATGCATCGTCAATTAATATTGATTTTTTTTGATATTTAGAAAAATTAGCAAAATAGGAGTTTACAGTATCCCGACTAACTTCATAATACCCGACGAGAGGATCATATACACAGAATTTTATATCATCATCAGTTTGTCCAATAGCATATTTTGCACATTCAGCTTCGACTCTAATTATTCCAACAGCAGGACGATTCCATTTACTAATAGTAGTAACGTCCATCCAGATAGATGACATTTATTTTCCCTCAATTACTTTTTTTACAGTTTGTGGAATAATCTGAAGGCAATGTTCCCAAAGTAAATCATCTAGGTTATTCGGCTCTTCAGTTGTAGTGCATTGCGATTTATCGTTTAAGATAGACCTGATAGATGAAGTAAAATCCTGACTATTATGACAAATTTTTATTTTATCAAGATCTTTATAACGTTCATAGCCTCTTAATGCTGTTTCAGTGGCAATAACATATTTTTTCGAAAAAATTGCTTCTGCAGTTTTGATATTAGATCCACCACCATGTGGAATTGGCAAAAGAAAAGCCGTTGCAAGTTCCTTTACTGCAGCCAAATCTTCATCTGAGAGCATATAAAGTAACTGAAGCCTACTTTTATTTATACTATTGTAATCAGTATCAACTAATTGACCGTAAAGACTTTCGCACACACTGCCAACAACGACAAGTTTGGAGTCTGGAGGTATACAAGCTAAAGAATCACCGATACAGGCTTTAAAACCCGTAAAGTTAGGGGGGTGTCCGCTAGCCACATACAAAATCCAAGGGACCATTGGTAATTGACTTCGCCAATAATCTAGTCGATCCTTTGCCGCTGTCCATTTTGAAATTCCATTTCTGGCAAGAATTACATTCTGTGCACCATAAGTAGATAATACATCTGAATCACTTTCTGTTACAGCACATACAATATCAGCTTGTTGAGCTGCACTAATTTCTAATTCTTTTATTTTTTGGATAATAGATTCAGCTTCGATGATTGAATAACTTTCTAAAATATCTTTTTTAAGTATCCATTCAATATTTTGTGAACCATATATTAATATAGGCCTTCTAACAAAAAATTCACTAATTAATCGCTCAGTCAAAGGCCATAACCAAGGCTGCTCAACATGTATAACATCAATATCTTTAGGTATTATTTTTATCAGTTTATCAAAAAAATCCCTATCTTTAGATACATATTCGCCACATTGAAGGTCAGTAATAAGTGGAACTAATTTTCCATCAAATTTCCTATAAGGTGAATTAAAATCAAAAGGTAGATCATGAGAATCAACATCACTTTTAGGATAGTTTTCAGGCTCGTATAAAGCAAAATTTATTATGTCAAAACCATTACTTTCATATACCTTTTTAATATTAGCTAATCTTATTTGCCCCCCATGCCGTGGTTTGACTAACGGATATGTACTTAACAAAAGCACCTTACTTTTCATATTTACCTTCAAATAATAACTTATTTTAATGAGGATACTCATTTCAAAAAAAAAGAACCATTTTGTTATAGATATATGACTTCATTCCTTTGTTTTTTTACTTCTGACTGAATTAATAAAATATTTTATAGGCTTGACTATCAGTGATATCATATTCTTACAAAATTTTATTATATTAATTTCCTCTCGCGAGCTATCCCTTTTATAGCAATCTAATTCATCCTTAATTTCATTGACTTTATTATTTAGCTCACAAACTTCTTGGTTAAGTTCATTAAGCTTACTAGTGAACTCACTAATTTCCTTTCTAAGTTCATTAAAAAGCATTTTCCTCTCCATAAGTTTTTCTAAATAATAGTTAAGATGAAAATTGCGGATTTCCTTTTCACTAGGATTTGAGAGTCTCCAGTCATAATAATTTTTATCATATAGAAACTCTAATGGAATTAAATAATTTAGAACAGTAAAATCAAGAAATTTACCAGCATATTCTCTATCCGTACATTCACTTAATAACTTGAATGGGGAATCACCTAAGATTATTGTCTTTTTTCCATATAAAATAGCTTCGAGACCAACACTAGAATTTATAGTCACTATATTCCGACATTTATCTATAAAATCTTGGGGAGTTAACACCTCACTATTTGCAGTTATCTCAGAGTAATTTATATATCCAGAAGGATGTTTACGAATCAAAATATCATTTGATAAAGAGCGACAATAATTTATCAACTCAAAATTAGAGAATCCATTTGAAAATGCAATAATATTTGAATCATCTTCTACTTGTAATGGAACACCAATATCATATACTTCTTCAATCAATCTTTCTTTTTCTTGCCCTTCTATTTTAAGTAAATTTAATAAGTAATTTCTATCAAACTGAGTAATCTCAATAAAATCTTTTTCTTTGCTAAAAGAAGTAAACCTTTTACTAGCTTCTGTATTGCCATTCACGCCGCTGAAATCAAAATAGCAAGTTCCTACATAATTAGGTGCTCGCAGAGGCCCCATCTCATTGTGTATAACTTTTATTTTCATCTGCTCAGCAATATAAGCAACACTAGGAATATTACACCACAGCACAATGGCAGAAATTTCATACTTTGATACTAAATCATTAAAAATGTCATTTAGTAAAATCTCAAGAGGTAAATACCGCTCAGTTAATAACTTTCCCCAAACAATATTTTTTGATTTGTATTTTTTCTCCAATTCATCAAATATTTCAGGATTGATTAAAACTTTATCAATCGATGTTAATAAATCTTCTGTGGGGATGTTAGCATCATAAGATGCTAACCAATTATCAGGTATATCAGCAGATGGAGGTTCGAAAATTTTTTTTTGGCCTATATGAATAGCATTTTTGATTGGAAACCTATCTAGTGCTAAATATAAGCTAGTTAAAAAAGTTTTATGCGTATATTTCACATCATAAGGTAACCAAAAGAATATATATTTATTATCTTTTTTGGAATACATATATATTTACCTGGCCTTGAACCTTTTCAACAGGCAACATTGCATTTTCATTCAACAATTGATGTGTATTGATTCCATGCTCATCAAATTGATAAACATCTTGGCCATACCATGTTAGCAATTCTAAACCATCGCTGAATTTAGATAAAAAATCTAAATGAGTGTAATGTCTAAAATGAAATTTATGTGGATTCAGATCTAAACTGTGTTTCTCCTGATTGGGTACAGAAACTATAATCAATCCATCTTTTTTACATGATTTTTTGATTTCGTCAAAAAGTTGTTCATCTTTATCTACGTGCTCAAGTGACTCAAAGCAGGTTATTACATCAAATACATTGACGGGCAATGTGAATGGAAAAAGTTTATTCGCGAAAATATTATTTTCTTTAACGTAATTTTTATTAGCTTCTAAGATCGCTTCAGAAGAACCATCAAGGCCAATAAAATTGGCCTGTTCGAATTCAGAAGATAACATAAAAATACCATATCCATTCCCGCAAAAAATATCTGCCGCATTTATGATGATGTGTTTTTTCTGTCTTATGATCTCTATAGCCAACTCATATCTTGACGTATGATCACGCCGAATACCATCAATTGTATTAGAGGTCTGCCGTTCACCGCTATAAAGGGAATAATCTTTAGTTTCATCTAAGTATTCTTCAACAGATACATTGCTAACTTCACTAGTATTCTGAGAATAATCTACGTTAGTAGTATCTTTATTATTTTTGAAAAATTTCAACATCTGCTGGAACATAAAGTATCCCTCCAAAATTATTTTTTAAAAGATTACTAGGGGTATTCACGGTAAATACCTTTGCACAAAAAACTCTATCATAAAAGTTAGGGGAATACGGGTCCTCTTTTATACCTATATCTACTCTGTAATCTCCCATAAAAAATGGTATTTTAAATCGCCAAGTTATAATAGACACCATACCCTTATTCATTAATGGAAGTCTCTTATTATAGTAATTGGAATTCATGCTGAGTAAAGGGAAACCTGCCTTATCTCCGATTAATAATCCGATAACGGCTCCTTCTGGGGTAGCGTCATTGCAACGAATGACAGCTTTAAATACTACCTCATCCTGGGCATAGAAAGTATTACTTTCAATCTCATCTGAGTTTAGAATATCAAAACTAATAAATTCTAGGCTCTTGGTTCCTGTGTCTATAAGTAATGAATTAGCCCGTAGATTAGGATCGACTTTAATCTCGTTCGCTGCAACCTCAGTATAATTAACCTCAACATTTTTAGAATTTTTATTGCTAGATTTGTTTTCAACAAGATCATTTTGGTAAAAATCACAAACAGTCGCAGCATCACCAATAGATTTAATCTTTCCATCAGCAATATAGATTGCTCTATTACAAAATTGTCTGACTTGCGCTAATGAATGACTTACGAAAAGAATAGTCACTTTATCCGCTAATAAAGAATTCATTCGCTGCATACATTTAGCTTGAAATGCCAAATCCCCGACACTTAATGCCTCATCGACAATTAAAATATCAGGTTTTACGGCTGTAGCAACAGAGAATGCTACTCTTGCCTGCATCCCACTTGAATAAGTTCTTACTGGCTTATCAAAATAATCTCCCACGGCGGCAAAGCTTTCAATCTCCGGCATAATGCCACTGATCTCTTCTTGACTGAAGCCTAAAAGTTGCCCTGCCATATACGCATTCTGCCGTCCTGTGAAATCGGGATGAAAGCCCATACCTAGCTCGAGCAACGCAGCAACTCTTCCCTCAGTGTGTATTGAGCCAGTTGTAGGTGTCGTCGTCCCAGTGATCATCTTTAGTAACGTACTTTTCCCTGCACCATTTACGCCAATAATACCTATAGAATCCCCAGGATTAATAGTAAAGGTTATATCTCTTAATATCCATTTTTCAGTATGTCTTTTTTTAGCCGGAATAGAGATCCACTCGATAAACCTACTAAATTTATTCGGATATTGCTTATAAGCTTTTCCGACATTATTTACTATGATACTACTCATTATAGTTCATCCACCATGTCTGCCGAGTGTTTTTTAAATAGCTTAAATCCTAGATAACAAAAGACAATAGATAATACAATGACTAATTTTAGTGGTCCCACTTGTGGCCATTGACCATGAACAAAAATGTTCTGATAAGAATTAATCAGTCCAGCCATTGGATTCCATCTAATTAATTTTTGCGCCCATTCGGGTAGTGTTCCAACCATATATACTATTGGAGTAAACCAAAACCAAAATTGGAGTAAGATACTAATAAATTGCCCAACATCTCGGAAGAAAACATTGATCACACCTACGGTCATTCCTAGACCTATGGAAAAGACTATCTGTAGTATAAGAAGAGGGACCATTGCTAGAATAACGACTCCAGGAAAATTCCCACTTAGTATTAAAAATATAATAAAGATAGTGAATATTATAATGAAATTAAGTAGTGATGAAATGCTAATAATAATTGGTAAGCATATTCTAGGGAAGTTTAATTTTTTTAATAAATTTGCATTATCGGTAAATACATTTTGACTTCTAGATATAATCTCCGCAAAAAGCCCCCAGGTTAAGATGCCTGAACACAAATATATACTGTATGAAAAGGATCCAGATGTTTGTGGTAACCTAGCTTGCATTAATTGAGAAAAAATGACAGTGTAGACGATAATCATGGATAACGGTTGTAATACTAACCAAGAAATACCCAGCATACTCATCTGATAGCGCGATTGAAAATCACGCTTTACGCTGCCAAAAATAAACCCTCGATAGCGATATATTGCCAATAACATCTCTTTCACTGTTATTCCCTACCTAGTAATTCTAAAATTTCCTGAGTCTTATCATTCATTAGTTCAATATTAGCTAAAGACTCAACATTCAAGCGCACAACCGGCTCTGTATTCGACGTTCTTAAATTAAAGCGCCAGTCGCTGTATTCAATATTGACACCATCGGTTAAATCAATATTGGTCGCATCAGGTTCGTAAATAGCTCTAATTTGAGCAATACGTTTGTGAGCATCAGTGAGTTTACGGTTAATCTCACCAGAGGCCGGGAATGCTTTCATTCGCTCACCCACAAATTGGCTCAAAGACATATTTTTGACGCAAAGCAATTCAGAAACTAACAACCATGGAATCATACCACTATCACAGTATGCAAAATTTCGGAAATAGTGGTGGGCACTCATTTCTCCACCATATATTGCATCTTCTTTACGCATTCTTTCTTTGATAAAGGCATGTCCCGTTTTTGACATAATTGGAATGCCACCAGCTTTTTCTACTATATCTATAGTATTCCAAGTCAAACGCGGATCATGAATAATCTTGGCACCAGGTTCTTTTTTCAAAAAAGCTTCAGCTAATAAACCAACAATATAATAACCTTCAATAAATTGCCCACTCTCATCGAAGAAGAAACAGCGGTCGAAATCGCCATCAAATGCTATGCCCATATCTGCACCAGATTCGGTAACAGCTCTTGCAGTGTCCGCTCGACATTCAGGTAACAGCGGATTAGGGATTCCATTGGGGAAATTACCATCAGGCTGATGGTGAACTGTTACAAATTCTATAGGGAGATGAGCTGCAGTAAAACGTTTTTCAATTTCATCAATAACATGTCCGGCCGCACCATTACCGGAATTTACTACTAACTTCAAAGGCTTGGTAAAGTTTTTAAAGTCAATATAGCCCATCAAATGATCAATATATTCATTAAGGACCGATACCTTCTTATAACTCCCTCTTTTACTTTGAACTGGTACAGTAAAGTTATTTTCTTCAGCAAGTTTTTGGATATCGCATAACCCTGTATCACCGCTAATGGGTTTAGCATTTTCTCTAACTAACTTCATACCGTTATAATTCATCGGATTATGGCTAGCTGTTACTTCGACTCCACCATCAACACCTAAATAAAATGTGGCGAAATAGATTTCTTCTGTTCCACTTAAACCAATATCTAATACATCGCTACCAGCATCCATCAAACCTTCTGCCAATGCCATTTTCAATGATTCACTAGTTAAACGAACATCGCCACCGACAACGATAGTTTTTGGTTTTAGATATTCACCAAAAGCTCGACCAATACGGTAAGCAATATCTTCATTCAACTCTGGACCTAATTGACCACGGATATCATAAGCTTTAAAACAAGTTAAGGTATTCATTGTTTCCTCTAAATCAGCAACGGCCATAATGGTCTTTAACTCGAATAATATCGTCATCGCCTAGATAAGAACCTGACTGTACTTCAATAAGCTCAAGTGGGATCTTACCGGGGTTTTCCAACATATGAAGTGAACCAATAGGGATGAATGTCGATTGATTTTCAGTAATTAAAAATGTTTTGTCGCCAATCGTCACTTTTGCTGTTCCTGATAACACAATCCAGTGCTCTGCCCGATGATGATGCATCTGCATGGAAAACGCGCCACCAGGTTTAACTGTAATCCGGTTAACATTAAAACGCTGTTCATTAACCACAATATCGCAGCGCCCCCAAGGACGATAAGTTTCTCGGTGACGGCGATACTCGCTACGTTTCGTCTGCTTGAGATATTCAACGATCTTTTTAACGTCTTGTACTTTAGATTTATCTACCACTAGCACCGCATCTTTAGTGCTGACAATGACTAAATTATCCACACCAACTGCAGCAACTAATTTCTCATCAGTATTGATATAGCAATTCTGTGTATCATGCAGGAATGTATCACCTGTAGTGGCATTACCTGATTTATCTTTGTTACTCACATCCCAAAGTGCGGACCAAGAACCAACGTCACTCCACCCCGCATCCAGCGGCACCACTACGGCGTTATTTGTTTTCTCCATTACCGCATAATCGATTGACTCATCAGGGCAGGCACTGAACTGATCTTTATCTATAGTGATGAAATCTTTGTCTGAATCAGAATCCTTCATCGCAGCTTTACAAGCATCAAGAATGTCTGGTCTAAATTTCTCTAACTCTTGAATATAACGTTTGGCCCGAAACATAAACATGCCACTATTCCAATAATATTCACCAGAATTGATATATTGTTCAGCAGTTTCTAAATTAGGTTTCTCAACAAACCGCTTGACGCTAAAAGCTTCCAAAGCCTCTTTGACTGTCGATTCTCCACGCTGAATATAACCATAACCCGTTTCTGGGCCGGTCGGAACAATCCCGAATGTTACCAGGCAATCCTTTTTAGCAAAAGGAATCGCACCGATAATAGCCTGGTGGTATGCATTACAGTTATTGATGATATGGTCAGCAGCCAACACCAACATTATCGGGTCGTCGCCTTGAGAGATAGCATTTAATGCGGCTAAAGCAATTGCAGGGGCAGTGTTGCGGCCAACGGGTTCTAATATTATATTATGTGAAAGTTTATTAATTTGTCGCAACTGCTCTGCGACCAGGAAACGGTGTTCTTCGTTACAAATGACAACCGGTTCTCTGACAGAAATCCCTTCTAAACGATTTACAGTTTCCTGCAACATCGAATTCACCCCGTGCAAGCGTAAAAATTGCTTTGGATAGAGTTCTCTTGACATCGGCCACAGGCGGCTGCCCGTACCGCCAGCCATAATCACGGGAAGTAACATCATATATCCTTAATCACCATAAAGTTTGAACTAAAGAGGTACCGCCACAACAAGTGAGAATGAAAACCATTTCACTTTAAATAATATGCTATTAAATAATTAGTTTTTACAATGCTACCGCCCTTGGCTTTTCAGCTACCAATAGCTATTGGGTCACATTTACAGCATAGTTTACGCATATCTTGCATTGCAGAATGCATGATTTTAGCAAGGAAAACACACCCAATTAATCATTTTATTTTATGGCTATTATATAGCATTAACTTTGACTTTAACTAGGAAACATCTGTGATTTTTATATGTTCACCAGAATGCGCATACCATAATAATATATCCACTTCAACCATTTAGATGTAAGTTTACGGCAGTTCTCTAGCATACTTTTTATTTTCAATCTCATCCAATTTTTATATTTAGATTTGAAAATTCCCAAGTATAAGCCCATTATTCACTTTGGCGGCATAAGCCGTAGAAATCAAAGGTGAAATTGGATATATGGAATGGATCGCAGATCCTACTATTTGGGCAGGACTGGCAACGCTGGTAGTGCTCGAAATTGTATTAGGCATTGACAACCTGATATTTATCGCCATTTTGGCAGAAAAGCTTCCACGTCATCAACGAGATAAAGCCAGAGTTACCGGTTTACTGTGCGCACTGTTGATGCGTTTGGTGCTGTTAGCCAGTATTTCATGGCTGGCCACATTAACGGCTCCCTTGGTCACCTTATCTGGCCACCCGTTCAGCGCCCGTGACTTAATCATGCTGGTCGGTGGGGTATTCCTGCTCTTTAAAGCCACCATGGAGTTAAACGAGCGGCTTGAAGGCAAGGACCAGCATCAAGGTCAGCAGCGCAAAGGTGCACGATTTTGGCCGGTCGTCGCACAAATTGTGGTGCTGGATGCCATATTCTCGCTCGATTCGGTTATTACTGCCGTCGGTATGGTAGACCACCTCGCGGTCATGATGGCTGCGGTCTGTATTGCCATAGGTTTGATGCTGTTGGCCAGTAAGCCATTAACCCGTTTTGTCAACGCGCATCCAACCATTGTCATACTCTGTCTGAGCTTCTTACTGATGATCGGTTTCAGCTTAGTGGCTGAAGGCTTTGGTTACCATATTCCAAAAGGATATCTGTACGCTGCGATTGGTTTCTCCGTCATTATTGAATCGCTCAATCAATTCGCACAATTCAATCGCCGTCGCTTTTTGTCAACGGTTAGACCGTTACGTGAAAGAACCGCAGAAGCAGTGTTACGTATGCTAAGTGGCAAACACGAAGAGGCCGAGCTGGATAACCATACTGCTAACCTGATCGCTGATAATACCAGTGTCGGCCAAGAGGTGTTCAATGAGCAGGAACGCCGCATGATTGAACGGGTGTTGGGGCTGGCGCAACGTACCGTGAGCAGCATCATGACATCACGGCATGATGTTGAGTATCTGGATCTTAACGATCCGCCAGAGAAACTGACTCAGTTGCTGACAAAAAATTTGCATACCCGAATTGTGGTTACTGAAGATAGTTCGACAGATGAACCCTTGGGCGTTATTCACGTCATTGATTTATTAAGGCAACAGTTAGCAGATGAAAAGCTCGACTTACGCGCATTGATTCGCCAACCGTTGATTTTCCCCGAGCAGGTTTCGCTGTTGATGGCATTAGAGCAGTTCCGTCAGGCACAGACGCATTTTGCCTTTGTCGTGGATGAATTCGGTTCCATCGAAGGGGTGGTTACCCTGACCGATGTGATGGAAACCATTGCTGGTAATCTGCCCGTGGCCGGTGAAGAGTTGGATGCCCGTCATGATATTCAGCAAACCGAGGATGGTTGCTGGATTGCGAATGGCTATATGCCGCTGGAAGATTTGGTGCTCTATCTGCCGCTACCTATCGATGATAAACGTGAATATCACACCTTGGCCGGGTTAATCATGGAGTATACCCAGCGCATCCCACAGGTCGGTGAACAGATGAAAATTGGTGACTACCTATTTGAGCCCTTGGAAGTCAGCAGCCATCGTATCTTGAAGGTAAAAATAACACCGCTGAAAGTGCCTGACCCAGATTATGAAGTGTAATAAACCATCGTGATTTGGCGTAAAAGCCGGGTAAACTCGCCCGGCTTTTTTATCGTGATAGATTGTGATTACAAGTGCACAGGCACCAGAATCTCAGTGGCAACAATCACCACCACCAACCCGACTAAAACCGGTACCGAGGTGCGTTTCACCACTTCAAATGGTGAAATTTTTGCCATACCAGCAACAGCAACCACCACGCCTGAAACCGGGGATAAAGTACGCCCCAAATTTGAAGCCTGTAGCATCGGAATAACCAGATAGGCTGGATTTATCCCCATCTGAGCTGCCAGTTTTGGAATCAATTCAACAAACGCATAGAACGGCGCATTGCCTGACCCGGTGGTCATGGCCGCCAGCATCGTAATCACCACCAGTACCAGCATCATAATAATGCCACCGGTACCAAAAGATTGAGCTAGCCCAATCAGACCACTGATAAAACCAACGGTACTCAACCCTTGTGCAAATACCCCGGCGGCAACCAAAAGCATTACTACAGTAGCAAACGCATCGGCCATGCCACGATAAGCCACCTCAAGGCCGGTAAATACCGTTTTAGCACTGAAGCTGCGTAAGAATTCAATGACGGCGGCAATCAGCATGCAAATCACCAACACCGTAATAATATGCAGTTCCGGCCCCCATTTACCGTCAAATATCAACACGCCGATAATCGGGGTAAAGGGTAAAATGGCGTAGAAACCCGGCGCATTGGTGGTGATGTCATTAACATCCATCATCTCATGCTTTTCCTGACTTTTATTATCCAGATAGCGCTGCCAGAAGAAGTGAGCGATAGCCATGCAGACAATCGCGGCAATAGAGATAGGTAAGGTGGTTTTAAAAGCAAAATCGACTAATGGCATCTCAGAGGCTTTCGCTGCCAGTACCACATCGCCTGAGGTTGGCGCGAGAATAATTGCCGCCGGTGATGCACAGATTGCAGCTGCGGCACCCCGACTGATACCGACGTTAACCATCACTGGGAACAGTGTCGCCATCAGTAACACGCCCAACCCGGTTGCCGATGATACCGCCAACGACATCAAGCAGGCCACAAGATAAGCCGCAACCATCAGTAAGTATGGGGAATTGATCATTTGCAGTGGTTTAGAGGCAATCTTAACCACGACATCATTGGCACCGATATGGGTCATATAAGCCGCAAAGCCACATAGCATCATGATCATCATGCCAAGATCGCCACCACGGCTCATCAGCAAGATTTTGACATATTCAACAATGTCCGTCGCCCGCCAGCCGGTTGAGGTCGCACTGGCAGGTAATACATTCTTGCCCATTAAGGCACTGATAATTAATAGCAGTAAACCACCGACCATCAGCACACCTGTTGCTGAATAGCCTTTAATAATATAACGGCCTACACCTACGGCCACGACTATCCCAATCAAAAGATCTAACATATACCCTCTCTGAATCTTGCCTGTTGCTGTGTGTTGCTAAATATTGCTTCAGCATTATTATCGTTAAAATACTTAAATGGCTCTGCACTCTGCCCAAAGTCCATCGGCGAGTTTATGACATCTATCAATGATTCGCAGAGATTTTAGAAACAAATAGTAGTTTGTGAGCAAGAGAGAGGATTTTATGTTTTGAATGGCGAGATTGGCGAACAATTACACAACAAATGGATAACAGTATGCCGTCATTATCTCCGATAAACAGCCATGCCTATCGGAGATAATGGGTAATTAAAGCTTATCGATAAGCTTTTTAAGATCTTTGCTAGCACGGTTTTGTTGATTACGCTCAGCCCAATCATTGAGTGCTTTTTTAGCTCGTTGCTGTAATTCATTACGCAACAACTGTTCGACATTCAATTGATAGCTAAGCTGAGTCCACGGACCATAAATGCGCAGAGGGATATCAGTACCTTGCAACATTTTTACCAGGCTATCTTGCCCGCTCCAGCCTTGCATAACCCGTACCGCCAGATTCATATCACATTGCTGTTCGGGTAAATTAAGTGACCCGTTACCTTTAATGGAAATCAACGCCGAATCGGCACTAAGATTACTGACTTTCATTGATCCTCGGTGCAAAGCCAGGCTCGCTTGTAGCTGTGTAACCTCAGTATAACGCTCATAACGATCCTGACCTTTGACATCACTGGAACTGCGGGTCACCGCCTGTTGAATAAGCTGTTGAATATTCAGCCCTTCCAGCCGCGCATTAGTCATGCCGAACTGCGCATCCCCCTGCCAACGGTGGTTGAATGCCTCAACATTAAGACCATCACCAGACAACTGAGCTTTCATGGAAAATTTGCCCGTCATCATCGGCGGCAAACCGGCGGCCAATAGAACCGGCCCCAATTCCATATGGTTTATCACTGGGTTAACGGTAGCCAGAACCCTCTTGCCCGTCACATCCAGTGAGCCTGGCAACGAAAAATCGCCCTCAACCGCACTACCGGTTAAGCGGCTAATCTCTACATTCCCGCGCTGATTAGAGGCTTGAAGATTGAGTTGACTGATTTTAATCGCCCGATAGACCAGGTTATTCGCCGTTAGCGATATTTGGGCGGTAAAGTCGCGTAATGCTTGCAAGTCCTGCCCGACATCATCCTCAGCCTGAATCGCAATCACCGGCGCTGTCACGGCAAGCTGTTTGGCCGTTTCTTTGCTGACAACCGTACTTTTAGACTCCCAACCAAAAATAGAGTCCAGATTAAGATTGTCGGCAGCCAAATTGATAACATAATCAGGTACCTTCCCCAAGGTGGCCTTGGCGGTCCCCGTCAACTGGTTGTTATTAGCTGAGAAGCTCAGTTGGTTCAGCAATAATTGTTGAATATCGTGTTGATAACTGGCTTGTAGTGTCCCTTCGCCGCTCACGCCGCCAACAGGAATATCCGCACCTTCCAATTTATAACTGAATTGGCTGATATTGGCGCTGTACTGCTGTGGATAATGGCGCATGTCTGCATCCGCGACCATTGAGAAAGTCACATCACGTTGGTTACGGTTAACACGGCTGGAGAGAGAGATATGTACTTGGCGTTGGGCATCTTGTTGAAGTTCAAGATTGATATCACGTACATTGACTTGATCATTGTCTGCCCGCTGCCAAATCAACAGGCTATCAGCGATTTGTACTTTATTAATGTCGAGCTTCCAGGCACGGTGCTCATTAACAGGCACATTACCGGATGGTGCAACAGGAGCGTCAGGCTGTTGTTGGGCTTCACTGTCGGGCGTCAAGCGGATAACCGCCCCTTTCAACATCACCTGTTTTACTTCAAGTTGATGTGATAATAGAGGCCAAAGTTTGACATCCAGGCGCATATTTTCAGCACTGACAACCGGTGCCGCCGCACCGGGGGCAGTCAGCGCGGTCCGGCCAGCAATAATGCTAAGCTGGGGCCAGACATGCCAGCGCAAATCCCCTTCCAGTTGCAACTGATAACCACTTTTTCTCTCTACCTGTTTGACCATGTAGGCGCGAAAGTCATTAGGATTAACCAGCAATACTAATGCGCTCATCCCTGCAACTAACACAACCAGCAGGATAATTAACGTCGTCAGTAATCGTCTCATGACATCCTCTTGTCTAATCAGGCTAAAAAGTCCAAACAGGCTAAACTTTCCGCAAGAAATGGCTAATCTTTATCGATACGACTGGCTACAGCGCCTTGTTGACCGCGATATTTTGCGTCCTGACGGCTATTATAAGGGCGCGCTGCCGGGCCGGAGAGTGGTTCAAAACTCAGCGCGCCAATTAACATCCCTGGGCGTAGCGCTAATGGCAGCTTACCTGAATTATAGAACTCCAGCACAATCCTGCCTTGCCAACCCGGATCTATACGGTGTGCGGTAACATGCACCATTAATCCAAGGCGAGCTAATGAGGAACGACCATCAAGCCAGCCGACCAAGTCATCAGGGATTGTCACCGACTCCAGTGTCACTGCCAGCGCCAACTCCCCTGGATGCAGGAAGAATGCCTCCCCTTCCGGCAGATTGATTTCATCGCTCATGACGCGTTCCAGCGCTTCGCTGACTTCATCCTTCGGGCCGCTTAAGTCAATAAATGCCGCCGTGTGACCATTGAATACACGGAATTGGTTGCCTAAGCGAACATCGACTGTGGCACCATTGATACGTTCTACCGGTGGGCGAGGATCAATACCTAATTTACCGCTGTCCAGCCAGGCTTCTATGTCACGATCGCACAGTCTCATTGCTAAAATCTCCATCAAAATTCGCATGTTACAGCTTATCTACTACGCAAGCTGCCATATTAAGAAGCAAAGGTCCAGACGAACATTACTCAAAGAACTGACTGATTTTCGCTTTTAGAATATCGATCGCAATTCGGTTCTTACCACCGCGAGGAACGATAATGTCAGCATATTGTTTGGACGGTTCTATAAATTGCAGAAACATTGGACGCACAGTCTTCTGATATTGCGCCATCACAGAATCCATCGAACGACCACGCTCATTAACATCACGCTTCATACGGCGCATCAGGCAGATATCCAGCGGGGTATCAACAAAGATCGAGAAATTCATCTCCTGACGCAGACGGATATCGGTCAACAACAAGATCCCTTCCAAAATAATCACTTTTTTGGGTTCTAAATGGACGGTCTCTTTTTTGCGGGTGTGCTCAGTGTAACTGTAAAGCGGCAGTTCAATCGACCGGCCTGCTTTCAACGATTGCAAATGCTCCAGCAATAAGTTGTGATCCATGGCACTGGGATGGTCATAGTTGGTTTTGACCCGCTCTTCCATTGACAGATGACTCTGGTCTTTGTAATAACCATCCTCAGGGATAACGCCGATATGTTGGTCACCTACCTGCTCGCGTAATTCGCGATACAGCGTGCTGGCGATAAGACTTTTTCCGGAGGCTGAGGCACCCGCTATCCCGATAATGACGCACTGGTGTGCTTTGTCAGTCATAAAATTAAAGACCTGATTACGAAGTGTGAGGGGAGACAAAGCACGCTAGGTGCTTCGAGCGCGGCAATTATAAGGAGTTAGCGGGTTTGATGCCAGCACTATACCCTGCGTCTTTGACGCCGCAGGGGTGTTAGCGGCTCTCACGCACCCGAATCACTGACTTATGTCAGCTCATCGGGATTTATTCGTTTGCTGCCTACCTGCAACGCCAATGACTTTGGGCATAATTTTGCGTCTTTGACGCCGCAGGGGGGTTAGCGGCTGTTACACCGCGCGGAATGAGATTTCCGTTGGGATAGCTTCCCCTTGCCAGTACATCTCTGCCGCCACATTTGATGCCAGTTGGCGATAGATATCAGCAAATTCACTGTCAGGGTGGCTAATAACCGTTGGTTCGCCGCGATCAAGATCTTCGCGCAAAGAAATATGCAATGGAATTTGGCCCAACAGTTTGCAATGGTACTTCTGCGCCAGTTTCTCCGCCCCGCCGGTGCCGAAAATAGGCTCCAAATGGCCGCAATTGCTGCAAATATGCATGCTCATATTTTCAATAATACCCAACACTGGCACATGCACTTTCTCAAACATCACAATGCCTTTCATGGCATCGATTAAGGCAATGTCTTGTGGCGTTGTCACCACCAATGCTCCCGTCACCGGAATATTTTGCGACAGCGTCAACTGGATATCACCGGTACCCGGTGGCATATCAATCACCAAATAATCCAAATCCGGCCATAAGGTGTCTTGCAGCATCTGCATCAATGCCTTACTGGCCATTGGGCCGCGCCACACCATAGCGTTCTCATCAGTGACCAGATAACCAATCGAGTTAGTCGCCAGACCGTGAGCCATGATCGGTGCCATATGCTTGCCGTCAGGGGACGTTGGCCGCTGATTCATGGTTCCAAGCATATTGGGAATGGAAGGGCCATAAATATCGGCATCCAGAATGCCGACTTTGGCCCCCTCTTCCGCCAATGCCAGTGCCAGATTAACGGCGGTACTGGATTTCCCCACACCACCTTTACCCGAGCTGACAGCCACAATATTACGCACGCCTTTGATACCCGGCTGATCATTGGCACGTTTGAGCGTGGTGATATTATGTGACAGTTTCCAATCAATAGCTTTAGCACCAGTCACTGCCAGCAATTCCCCGCTGACCGACTCTTTCAATGCATCAAAACCATATTGCCAGGCAAACGGCATCACCAGCTCGATATGCAACACATTGTCCAATAAGGCGCAATGGTGAATAGCACGCAGGGTATGGAGATCCTTTTGCAAGGTTGGGTGAGTAAAGGCCGTAAGAACCTTTGAAATTTGTGATTGCAGCAGGTCAGGGGTGGTCTGCTCGGGGGATTTTGGGCTCATCCCGGCTCCTTGAATTTATCGTTATTAACCAATGATAGTGTACCAGAACTCAGTTGCCCCTGTGTCACCAAAGTAAACCGATTATGACTTAAGGCAAAGTGCAGGTTGCCTTACCCTAGCGGCAAGCCAGCATATCGGTTAACATCAAAGACCCTTTAATCGACATAAAGAAAGCAATTTCCCACTATGGCTCAAGTCGCGAAAAAAATATTGGTGACGTCCGCGCTACCATACGCTAACGGTTCTATACATCTCGGCCACATGCTCGAGCACATCCAGGCAGATATCTGGGTCCGTTTCCAGCGAATGCGCGGCAACCAGGTTCATTTTATCTGTGCAGATGATGCCCACGGCACCCCGATCATGCTGAAAGCTCAGCAACTGGGTATCGAACCAGAGCAGATGATTGCCGAAATGAGCCAGGAACACCAACAGGATTTCGCCGGTTTCGCTATCAGTTATGATAACTATCACTCCACTCACAGTGATGAAAACCGTGAACTGTCGAGCCTGATATACAGCCGTCTGAAAGCAAACGGTTATATCAAGAATCGCACCATTTCTCAGCTCTATGACCCTGAGAAAGGCATGTTCCTGCCCGATCGTTTTGTCAAAGGCACCTGTCCGAAGTGTAAAGCGCCAGATCAATATGGCGATAACTGTGAAGTGTGTGGCGCAACCTACAGCCCGACTGAACTTATCGATCCAAAGTCGGCAGTTTCTGGTGCGACTCCGGTGATGCGCGAATCTGAACATTTCTTCTTCGACCTGCCGGCCTTCAGCGATATGTTGCAAGCCTG
Source organism: Yersinia sp. 2553 StPb PI (assembly GCF_052217105.1). Classification (NCBI taxonomy): domain Bacteria; kingdom Pseudomonadati; phylum Pseudomonadota; class Gammaproteobacteria; order Enterobacterales; family Yersiniaceae; genus Yersinia; species Yersinia sp. 2553 StPb PI. The sequence goes on from NZ_JAZGPX010000002.1 coordinate 2,181,471, forward strand.
GACGCGTTCTGGCGCGCTGCAAGAGCAAGTTGCGAACAAAATGCAGGAATGGTTTGAGTCTGGCCTACAACAGTGGGATATCACCCGTGATGCGCCCTACTTCGGTTTTGAAGTACCGGATGCGCCAGGTAAATATTTCTATGTCTGGCTGGATGCCCCAATCGGCTATATGGGGTCGTTTAAGAATCTGTGCGACAAGCGCGGCGATCTGGACTTTGATGAGTTCTGGCGTGAAGGTTCTGAAACCGATCTTTATCACTTTATTGGTAAAGACATTGTTTACTTCCATAGCCTGTTTTGGCCTGCCATGTTGGAAGGCAGCAATTTCCGCAAACCGACCAATATCTTTGTTCATGGTTATGTCACGGTAAACGGCGCGAAAATGTCGAAATCACGCGGCACATTCATTAAAGCCAGCACCTACCTGCAACACTTTGATGCCGATTGCTTGCGTTATTACTACGCCGCGAAACTCTCTTCGCGCATTGATGATATTGATTTAAATCTGGAAGATTTTGTCCAGCGTGTTAATACCGATATCGTCAATAAAGTTGTGAATCTGGCTTCTCGTAATGCAGGTTTTATCAATAAACGCTTTGGCGGTAAATTAGCCGACCAGTTGGCAGATCCGGTGCTGTATAAAACCTTCACTGATGCGGCTATCAGCATTGCAGATGCCTATAACAGCCGCGAATCAGGCAAAGCTATCCGTGAAATTATGGCACTGGCTGATATTGCCAATCGTTATGTTGATGAACAAGCCCCGTGGGTGATAGCGAAAGAGGAAGGTCGCGATGCCGACCTACAAGCGGTTTGCTCCTTGGGTATCAATCTGTTCCGCGTACTGATGACTTACCTGAAACCGGTATTGCCATCGCTGACTGAACGTACTGAGGCTTTCCTCAATACCGAACTAACGTGGGATAGCATTCAACAACCGCTGTTAGGCCATCAGATCAATACCTTTAAAGCCCTGTTCAATCGTATCGAGTTAGATAAAGTTAACGAAATGGTTACTTCGTCTAAAGCGGATATGGCACCAACAGTGGTAGCCACCGGGCCATTAGCTGACTCTCCGATTCAGGAAACCATCAGTTTTGATGATTTTGCTAAAGTGGATATGCGTATTGCGCTGATTCAGCAGGCAGAATTTGTTGAAGGCTCTGATAAGTTATTGAAACTGACTTTGGATATCGGCGGCCAAACTCGCCAGGTCTTCTCTGGCATCCGTTCTGCATATCCTGACCCGAAAGTATTGGAGGGCCGATTGACCATGATGGTGGCTAACCTGGCACCACGCAAAATGCGCTTCGGTCTTTCAGAAGGTATGGTGATGGCGGCAGGCCCTGGCGGTAAAGATATCTTCCTGCTTAGCCCAGACAGTGGTGCCCAACCCGGCATGCAAGTGAAATGATTTGATGTATGACAGTGTTCTCTGACGAAAGTGGTTGTCAGGGAATAACTAAATTGTCAGGAAATAGCAAAAATGCCGGTCAGGGGAAACCTAACCGGCATTTTTTATCGCACAATGTTGGTAATGGTGGACAACCGCTCCCGTTGCCATGCCTCCAACCAAAACAGCATATTAATAAATAAGCTTAATGAGAAAATAAGAAACAGAATACTGTCCAGCAAAGAAACCTTAATTAGCGCATTAATAATAATATTCTTATGATGTTTCATCTCGACAAAACCTGATGCGAAAAACCAAAATACGCCGATGGCGCCTAATAAATTTAACATCACAACCGGCCAATGCCACCTTGCCAGTAAAAAGAAAATCCACGACAGTAACATCAGGGAAATAATGGCATCATCCAGTTCAAATAATAGAAAGAAACTTATATATAATGCACTAAAGCAAGCAATAGTGAGACCAAACGGATACTCTTCCGTTATAACAGCAGCAAATTGTTTTTTTCGCTCACAATCTGGCAACTTCACATCATAAATATTGATAAATATCAGATACAGTAAAAATAAATCTGATAAGAATGAGGTAACTGTATTATGTATAACCATTTCAATAATGGGGAAAAGATGAAAAACCAACCAATAAGGCGTCAGATTTTGGTAGGTTAACCGATTGAAGCAAGGCAGCAATAAGACTAATGAGTAGACTGCGGGGAAAACCTGAATCGATAAAGACAAGACTTCATCTGCTAAATCAGGAAATAGTATTATTATTAAAAAAATGAGTACCGTCAATGCGAATAAATAGAAATAAAAACTCACTGCGTGACAGATAAAAATAGATATTCTTATAGGTAAAACAGCACAAACTCAGTTGTGTTCTATCAGCACTCTCCTGCCTGAATTTATATAGACTGCTAACTTTTTCCATAGTGACTTTAATCCTTTAAATATCATTAACTTTAAAATTGCAAAACCTATCTATATTATGGAATTGAACCTCTATTATTGATTACTACACATTTTCATTAGGGTATCAGTACTGAGCAAACAACGAAATAAAAAATTAATCCTAATAAAAATAAGGGAATACTCAACGCAAGAATAAACCATTGCAATAGAAAGGTTATTAAGCCTATTTCCTCGCAGCATAATAATCCACTAGCCCTATTTTGCTGCTTATTTAAGCCATCCAAACTAAAAGATATAACCCAATCCAAAAATTCATAACAAAGTTAATTCCTAATCAAAATAGTTATGGTTATGATGCTGTACAGCGGCGAATAGACGTCTAGACACAAAGATAGCCATAACAACGACAACACCACTCACTTTGCATAACTTATCGACACCATGACGGAGTTTTGGATGAAAAAAATTGCTTCCCCTTTACTGGCCCTGAGCCTACTGACAGCACTGCCGGTATTCGCAGCGGACACCGCCACGGTAGCCCCGATCCCAGATGCTATCGCCAAACATCCAGGGCAGATTAAAATTGCCGTGATCCGTAACCTGGGATCTGATGACAACACCACTCAATTTTTGTCCGGTGTATTAAAAGAAGGTAAAAAGCTCGGTTTCAAAGTCGATACCTTCTTGAGCAACGGTGACGACGCCCGTTTTCAAGACTTTGTGAATCAGGCCATCAGCCAAAAATATGACGGCATCATTCTCTCTCAGGGGCGTGACCCGTACTCAACCGAACTGGTTAAACGGATTGCAGCCAGCGGCATTGCGGTATCGGTGTTCGATACCGCTATTCAGGGCGAGATTCCCGGCCTGACCGTCACTCAGCAGGATGATGCATCCCTGACCAATGAATCCTTTGGCCAATTGGTCAAAGACTTCAACGGTAAAGCCAATATCATCAAGCTTTGGGTTGCCGGTTTCCCACCGATGGAACGTCGCCAGGCCGCTTATCAGGCACTGCTAAAACAGAATCCGGGTATTCATGAACTGGAGTCTATCGGAGCCGTGTCTTCTGATGTGCAGGGTGATACCGCCAATAAAGTCGGTGCCGTATTGGCAAAATATCCGAAAGGCAAAATCGACGCAATCTGGGGAACTTGGGATGCCTTTACTCAAGGCGCTTATAAAGCCTTACAGGAAAATGGCCGTACCGAGATCAAACTCTACAGCATTGATATATCGAATCAGGATTTACAACTGATGCGTGAAGCCAATAGCCCATGGAAAGTCAGTGTTGCCGTCGATCCTAAACTGATTGGAGCCGTTAACTTACGTTTGGTCGCCAAGAAGATTGCTGGGGAAGAGACGCCTGCCAGTTATGAGTTCCGTGCTGCATCCATTCCACAAGCCTTGCTGGCCAGTCAACCCGGCGCGGTTAACGTGGCAGGCTTGAGTAAAATCATTCCGGGCTGGGGCCAATCCGATGATTTCAACTCACCCTGGTTCGCCACCCTTGCCGCCAAAAACGGCCAGTAAATCTAACCGACTGGGAGTGAAATAGATGGCAACGCAAGCTTCCTTGCCACAACCCGAATACAGCCGCAATATGCGGCTGATTGGCCATAGCAATCAGGGCGGAAAACCCGACGGTGTACAGGTAATGGTGCACCGTGGCTATGCCTATGTCGGCCATATGGTATCGCAAGGGGTATCAATTATTGATGTGCGGGATGCGAAAAATCCGCGCCCGGCAGGTTTTATCGCCGCTCCCCCCAATACTTGGAACGTACACTTACAAGTCCATGATGACCTGCTGCTGGTGATTAACGCACGCGACCTGTTTGCCGACGCCAGTTTTGCGCAAGAGAAAGTCTATTACACCCGCTCCGTGGCACAAACCGTCAGTACCCGGCAGGAAGGTCGCAGTTGGAGTGCCGGTTTACGTATTTTTGATATTTCGATACCGGATAGACCGCGTGAAATTAGCTTCCTGCCGCTTGATGGTATTGGTATTCATCGCATCTGGTATGTTGGCGGCCGCTGGGCTTATGTTTCTGCATTGCTGGATGGCTACAGTGATTATATTTTCCTGACCATTGATCTGGCTGACCCGCAAAAACCACAGGTGGCGGGGCGTTATGCTTTACCCGGCATGCACACTGCGGCGGGTGAGCAACCAAGCTGGCCAGAAGGCAAACGTTACGCATTGCATCATGCCATTATCAGCGGTGATACAGCCTATAGCAGTTGGCGCGATGGTGGACTGACCCTGCTGGATGTCTCTGACCGGCATGAGCCGAAACTGATCAGCCATCGCAACTGGAGCCCCCCCTTTGGTGGCGGCACCCATACTGCACTTCCATTGCCAGACCGCGACCTATTAGTGGTGCTGGATGAGGCGGTGCTGGATAATCAGGAAGATGGTGAAAAGCATATTTGGCTGTTCGATATTCGTGAGCCAAGCAATCCGGTGAGTATCTCAACTTTTCCGGTACCTGATGAGCGGGATTACGTCACAAAAGGGGCGCATTTCGGCCCGCACAACCTGCATGAGAACCGCCCAGGCAGCTTTATCAGTTCGTCACTGATTTTTGCTACCTATCAAAATGCCGGAGTGCGCGCTTACGACATCAGTAACCCATACCAACCGAAGGAAACCGGTGCATTAGTGCCTGCAGCCCCGGAAAAAATGGTGGATAAACGCCCTGGTCGGCCACAAGTTATTCAGTCATGTGATGTGTTTGTTGATGCACAAGGGATTATCTACAGCACCGATTATAACGCTGGGCTGTCAATCATCGAATATTTAGGTTAATTATCCTCTTCGTCCTTGACGTTACTGCTATGTTAGCGGTAACGCCCATGACCTTGGCGATATCAATTACTGGCAGATCGATTCAGGCCGATCTGCTGCTTACAAAAATTTTTCCTCCCTCCCCCCTCTCTTTATCGCCGCAATAGTCTAATGTAGTTGGTTGAGCCACTGTCGTAGCGCTGTGCGAGTCATTCTTTTTATTAGAAATAATCCGCATAGATATATCTTATTATCCAAATAATTAAAAAAGAAAATGCCATGAAAGGATTTCCATCACGTGTCACCAATTTATTGATTGCTTCGCTGGTCCTGACTATTGGGCGAGCTATCACCCTGCCCTTTATAACTATCTATTTGGCTGAGCATTTTCAGTTGGCTCCCGATAAAGTCGGGCTGGTGTTAGGGGCAAGTTTGACGTTAGGTATTTTCACTAGCCTATATGGTGGCTATCTGGTGGACAAATTCAATAAAAAGCTATTGATTTTGCTCGCAATAAGTCTGTTTTCTGCCACATTTTTTACTTTGCCATGGATTGAGCATCCGGCCTGGATCATTCTGATTTTGGCGCTGCTGCATTCGGCCTACTCGGTTTACAGTATCGCGCTCAAAGCCTGTTTTGCTGATTGGCTGCCAGTAAATGAACGTATTAAAGCCTTTTCAGCTAACTACACACTGGTCAATGTCGGCTGGGCGGTGGGGCCGGCGATGGGGGTTTTGGTGGTTGGTTTTGGCTCACAATTGCCTTTTATCATTTCGGGTGTATTGGCGTTGCTGGTCGCGGTGGCGTTGAAATTCAGAATAAGCAGTACCGATATGTTAGCAACAGAACATTCAGCCAGCGAATCGGTACCGGATTTCCGCCAAACATTTACTATCTTACGTTGTGATAAACGGCTGATTTACTTCACCCTGGGCAGTATGCTCAGTGCCATTGTCTTTGGCCAATTCTCGGGTTATTTATCTCAATATCTGATTACGGTGTCAGATGCTAAATTTGCCTATCAGGTGATCGGTGCAGTAATGACCGTTAATGCAACTATTGTGATTACCCTGCAATACTTATTAAGTCGCCGTATGAATCAGCAGAACTTAATGCGCTGGCTGATGTTTGGCACCCTGTTCTTTATCATTGGCCTACTCGGATTTATGGCGGCTCAAGATTCAATTCCACTATGGATGCTGGCAATGGCGATTTTCTCATTGGGCGAAATTATTGTTATCCCAGTCGAATACTTGTTTATCGATTTTATTGCTCCAGTGAATCTCAAAGGCAGTTACTATGGGGTACAAAATCTCGGTCAGTTAGGCGGAGCGATTAATCCGGTACTTTGTGGCTTCTTGCTAGCCTGGGCCGCACCGCAGATGATGTTCTATATGCTGATTATCGCGGCTATTTTGGGGCTGGCATTTTTCTATCGTGGCTATCGATTGGCTAAGACGCAGTCGGCTCAACCCCATCAGGTATCAGAACATACCCAATAGGCGCCCAGATGCAGCAAGGCGGGCTGCGAATAAGTTATGTGTAGTAGCAAATCAACACGCTCACAGTTTGATACATGATGAGTCTATTATTCATAGTGTGACAGCTAGCACATAATCAAACTTAATTGTATGATGAATGCACTCCGTAACTCAGGACCTTTTCTATGCGCAATGTGACTTCACTTTGCTGGCAGTACCTGCGGGCTTTCGCCATTATTTATCTGTGCTTATGGGCGGGTAAAGCACTGGCTTTGCTGCTGCCTATCACCATCCCTGGCAGTATCATTGGGATGCTGATTCTATTTGCTCTGCTGGCATCCCAGATATTGCCTTCAATCTGGGTGAAACCCGGTTGCCACCTACTGATCCGTTATATGGCGCTGTTGTTTGTGCCGATTGGTGTCGGTGTGATGCAGTACTACGACCAACTGACTAAACAGTTTGGTCCCATCGTAGTTTCCTGCTTTGTCAGCACCCTAATTGTCATGTTGGTGGTGGCTTACAGTTCTCATTATGTTCACCGCGAACGCAAAGTCATTGGTTCTCCTACCCATACCGAGGACGACAAATGATCAGCAATTTATGGTGGTCACTGCCACTCACCTTAATCGTATTCTTTGGTGCGCGTCGCTTAGCCCGCTGGCTGAAAATGCCACTGCTTAACCCATTATTGATATCGATGGTTGTTATCATTCCATTGCTGCTGGTCACGCATATGCCCTATGCCAACTATTTTGCTGGCAGCAAAGTATTGAATGATTTACTGCAACCCGCCGTGGTGGCGCTAGCTTTCCCGCTATATGAACAATTGCATCAAATTCGCGCCCGCTGGAAATCCATTATCAGTATCTGTTTTATTGGCAGTATTACCGCCATGGTTAGTGGTACGGCGGTCGCCCTGTGGATGGGAGCAACCCCGGAGATTGCGGCTTCGGTATTGCCTAAATCTGTCACCACACCTATTGCCATGGCCGTCGCTGAGTCTATCCATGGCTTACCCGCCATCAGCGCAGTATGCGTCATTTTTGTCGGTATTTTGGGTGCGGTATTTGGCCATAGCTTGCTAAATTTATTAAAGATAACCACTAAGGCCTCGCGAGGTTTAGCCATGGGTACCGCCTCCCATGCACTGGGCACCGCCCGTTGTGCTGAAATGGACTTTCAGGAAGGTGCATTTAGCTCACTGGCACTGGTAATCTGCGGGATTATCACTTCACTGTTGGCTCCTTTCCTATTCCCGGTGTTACTCCATTTGTTCGGCTAATGGCGTGAGACCCTGACGCGCAAACGCACATCAGGGTCTACAGTAACAAGGGGAAATAGCGCCTGTTTTCAGGTTTAAATTTGAGATACATCTCTCATTTGAGATTTTACTTGCATCGATTTCATTGGTAATGAGATCTTAATCACATCAAGAAGCCCCTAAGCTGCCTAAAATAGTTTCCCGTTACTCTTGGAGAGACTCCCTATGCAAGCACGTTTTCATGCCCCTTGGGCTAAGCTACCCGCTTCACTGCAATCAGCACTTGAACCTATTCTGAGCGCAAACGATTTCCCTGCCATGTTGACAGCGAAGCAAGTGGAAACGGTAAAAAGCATCAGTGGGTTGGATGACAATGCGCTGGCATTCGCGTTGTTGCCGCTGGCTGCCGCGTGTGCGCTGGCGCCAATCTCTCATTTTATGGTTGGTGCTATCGCTCAGGGGAGCAGCGGCAACCTCTATTTTGGCGCCAATATGGAGTTTAGCGGTGTACCGCTACAACAAACCATTCATGCCGAGCAGTGTGCGGTTACTCATGCCTGGTTACGCGGCGAAGCCAGCCTGGTCGCAATTACTGTTAATTACACTCCCTGTGGTCATTGCCGCCAGTTTATGAATGAGCTGAATAGCGGAACCGACCTGCATATCCATTTGCCGGGCCGCCCTGCCGCAACCCTGGGTCACTATTTGCCTGACTCTTTCGGCCCGAAAGATTTGGATATCACCACGCTGCTGATGGATCCGGTGTTTCATGGCTACACCGTAGCTGAAACCGATGCACTGACTCAGGCAGCCCTCGAAGGTGCGAACCACAGTCATGCTCCTTATAGCAATGCTCATAGCGGTGTTGCATTGGAAGCGGCTGATGGTGCTATCTATGTGGGCCGTTATGCAGAAAATGCCGCCTTCAACCCCAGCCTACCACCGCTGCAAGCTGCATTGATCCTGACCAACATTACCGGTGGGGATTGCGCGGCCATTCGCCGTGCGGTGCTGATTGAGGGCAGTAATCCGACACTGACTCAGTGGGATGCCACACTGGCAACACTGGCAGCCTTAGGTTGCGATGATGTAAAACACGTGACATTTTTGCCTAAATAACACCCAACTAATTGGGGGTTACATGGCTAACCCCCAGTTATCACGCTAATCCTACCGATTCCCCTAAATAGCAGTGAAACTCATTCCCGCGTGTACGACCTGATAAGTCATCTGGTATTCCAAGCCATAAGCTGGCCTGAGCGATGCCGATCATAGCACCGAGACCTCGCAACGAATGACGCCTGGTTCCAATAAACTGCTCAGCTAAATCTGCAAGTTAACTCGCACTTTTACCGATTACAGACATATTTAACTAACAAAAGCTGTACATATTCTTCTTATCTTTTAGGATCAGGGCAACAATTGCTATCAATACCCATAGTCATATAAGAGTAAAACTCATGGAACTTGAATACGAAAGTAAGCGCACCCTCTATATCCCCTACGCTGGTCCGATCCTGTTAGAATTCCCTCTCCTTAACAAAGGCAGCGCCTTTACTAATGATGAGCGCAACCACTTTAACTTACACGGATTGTTGCCTGAAGCGGTTGAAACTATTGAAGAACAAGCTGAGCGCGCTTACCGCCAGTATCAAGATTTTAAAAATGACGACGACAAGCATATCTATCTGCGCAACATTCAAGACACCAATGAGACTCTGTTTTACCGCCTGCTGGACGCCCATCTCAGCGAGATGATGCCAATTATCTACACGCCTACCGTTGGCGAGGCTTGTGAACACTTCTCTGATATCTATCGTCGTGCGCGTGGGTTATTTATCTCTTACCCAAACCGTGAACACATTGACGATATGTTACAAAACGCCACTAAACAGAACGTGAAAGTTATCGTGGTAACCGACGGTGAGCGAATTCTCGGCCTTGGCGATCAGGGTATTGGCGGCATGGGGATCCCCATTGGTAAATTGTCGCTGTATACCGCGTGCGGTGGTATCAGTCCAGCCTATACATTGCCGGTAGTGTTAGATGTCGGGACCAACAACCCGCAACGCCTGAATGACCCGCTGTATATGGGATGGCGTCATCCGCGTATTTCCGGTGATGAATATTATGCTTTTGTTGACGAATTCATTCAGGCGGTCAAACGCCGCTGGCCAAATGTGTTGTTGCAGTTTGAAGATTTTGCGCAGAACAATGCCACCCCGCTGCTGAACCGCTACCGTGACGAGCTATGTTGTTTCAATGATGATATTCAGGGCACCGCGGCGGTCACGCTGGGTAGCCTGATTGCTGCCAGCCATGCCGCAGGCAGCCAGTTACGCGACCAAACCGTCACCTTCCTCGGCGCCGGATCAGCAGGTTGCGGTATTGCTGAACAGATCATTGCACAGATGATTTCAGAAGGTTTGAGTGAAGATCAAGCTCGGGCGAGAGTCTTTATGGTTGACCGTTTTGGTCTGTTGACTGACAAACTACCTAACTTATTGGATTTCCAAAGTAAACTGGTACAAAAGAGTGATTCGCTACAAAGCTGGAATCTGGCCAGTGACTCAATTTCACTGCTGGATGTGGTGCGCAATGCTAAACCGACCGTGCTGATTGGTGTCTCAGGCCAGCCGGGGTTGTTTACTGAAGAGCTGATCCGCGAGATGCACCAGCACTGTCCACGGCCGATTGTAATGCCATTGTCTAACCCGACATCACGGGTTGAAGCACGGCCAGAGGACATTATTAACTGGACCGATGGTGCCGCACTGGTTGCCACGGGCAGCCCATTCTCACCGGTTAGTTATAAGGAGAAGCTGTATCCGATTGCACAATGCAATAACTCTTATATCTTCCCAGGGATTGGTTTGGGTGTGCTGGCATCGGGCGCCCGGCGGGTGACCGACGGTATGTTGATGGCAGCCAGTCGTGCATTGGCTGACTGTTCACCACTAGCATCGAACGGTGAAGGGGCATTGCTGCCGCGTATCGACGATATTCAGGCTGTGTCAAAGAGCATTGCAATGCAGGTGGGCAAAGCGGCGCAGTTGCAAGGTGTCGCCATTGTTACCTCAGAAGAAGCGCTGGCAAAAGCCATTGAGCATAACTATTGGCAGCCGCAGTACCGCACTTATAAGCGCACATCGTTCTAGTTATTATTCGGCCTGTACTTCGGTATGGGCCGAATAACGAATCCCCCTGTAGCTTCAAGGACGAAGATAATACCCAAAGGCATTGGAGTTACAGCCAGCCGACAAGCCAACAACGCTGTAGCTTCAAGGACGAAGGGTATAAGGCTTGCGCCGCATGCGCAGGTAAAGTAGCCTTGCAAATATGACCAGTAGATTGGATGCATCAAAGGCCTGAGAATGTGGAAACGCCTGATTATTAGCTTGATTACCATCGTAGGGTTGCTGATGGTGACTGCTATTGCGCTCGATCGCTGGATTAGCTGGAAAACAGCCCCCTTTATCTATGATGAGCTACAAGACTTGCCCCACCGGCAGGTCGGTGTGGTCTTGGGTACAGCTAAATATTATCGCACTGGTGGTATTAATCAGTTTTATCAATATCGGATCCAAGGGGCGATAAACGCCTATAACAGTGGCAAAGTCAGTTATTTACTGCTTAGCGGCGATAATGCGCTGCAAAGTTATAATGAGCCGATGACCATGCGCCGCGACCTGATCGCCGCCGGTGTCGCCCCCGCTGATATCGTGCTGGATTACGCGGGCTTCCGTACATTGGACTCCATCGTGCGCACCCGTAAGGTATTCGACACCAACGATTTTATTATCATTACCCAGCGCTTCCACTGCGAACGGGCACTGTTTATCGCCCTCCATATGGGGATTCAGGCGCAGTGTTTTGCCGTCCCGTCCCCCAAAGATATGCTCAATGTGCGAGTGCGTGAGATTTTTGCCCGTCTCGGCGCATTGTCGGATCTCTATATTCTGAAACGCGAACCACGTTTTCTTGGGCCATTAATCCCTATCCCTGCGATACATGTGATCCCCGATGACGCACAAGGTTATCCGGCCGTCTCACCGGAACAATTGGTTGAACTGGAACACCGGCTGGCAGAAGAAAAGCAGAAAAATCCTGCACCAGCACCATGATTTTGAATTAGCTTTTGCTATTGGATTGGGTTTATCAAAGGTCAAGTGAGCTATGAGGCACTAACAACCGAAATCTAATCCGATCCTGTTTTTAATAATACACCCGTCCGGTTAACCCCTTTGCCCCAAGAATGCCCCTACATCACTCTCAACCTCCCCCATCTGCTGTAACAACTGCAAGGTTTCCAGTGCTTCCTCTTCATCCAGCCTGCTCATGGCAAACCCGACATGCACCAACACCCAATGGCCGATTAATGCCAGACTGGCCTGCGAGTCGGCAGCCACCAGCATAATATTCACCGAACGCCGCACACCGCACACATCCACCCAGGCAGTACCGGGCTGAGTTTCATCCAGTGCGACAATTTGACCGGGGATGCCTATACACATAGCCTAGCCTCTGCGTTATTCAATCGCCCAATTTCAGTTAAAAAAAGTAAACTCATTCCACCTCCAGTCGCTTAAGTATGACGCCATCATCAGATGCGCCGATGCGTAAATGGCTCCCGGCACACAATGGGCAACGTATCACTTTGCTACTCAGCAAATTAACCTGCTGCTGGCAATCAAAGCACCACACCTGTGACGGCTGCTGGCTAAGATGCAGCACACAACCTTCCGCCAGCGTGCCTCGGCATACCAACTCAAAACAGAACTCTAACGCCTGCGGTTCGACGCAGGAAAATGCGCCGGTTTCTAACCACACCCCCGTAATTCGCTGCGCGCCATGTAAGCGAGCCTGCTGTTCCATCATGGCAATAGCATGTTGGCACAAGGTTATTTCATGCATGACCGTGCTGCTCCTGTGGCGTATCCCTGACAATAGCGATGCAAAGAAGATGCCAGCCACGCGCTGATTTTCACTTGTTCGAAAAATCATCTAAACAACTAATAAATAACACTATTATTTAGATGTGGCCGCAACCAGATGATTAAGGTGAGCAATCACTGTCGAAGTGTCATTGATGAGCGGCGGTTTCGTCACTAATGTCGACACTTAACCACCGTAATTACGCCATTTTCACTGCCGTTTAAATCTCCGCTATTTACTCCCCCCGCCCCAATGCACAGCAGGCGTGCCTTCACCGCTCTTTTACAGCAGCAGCAGGCGTGCTGGCACAGAATATGCTTTGCAGCTTAGAAATGATTGCTATCAGCCTGACTGTCACCAGATTTTTGTCCCGGAGGGTATGGCTATGAACCGCTTTGTCATTGCGGAGTCGAGGCTTTGTATTGGATGCAATACCTGCATGGCTGCTTGCAGCCAGGTGCATAAAGCCAAGGGTTTACAAGAGCACCCCAGATTGACCGTGATGCGAAATGCCACGGTCACAGCACCGATTCTCTGTCGCCACTGCGAGGATGCATGGTGCGCGCGAGTTTGTCCGGTCAATGCCATCACGTTGACCAATAACGCCGTTGAGTTGGATGAAACCACCTGCATCGGCTGCAAGCTCTGTGGTATCGCCTGCCCGTTTGGCGCAATTACGCCCGCTGGCAGTAAGCCATTAGCCGTGCCGGAGAGCTTTCCTGAATATATTCCGATGACCGAGCTGTCTGATGTGCCATTCAGCCCGGCCAACATGAACCCGTTCCTGGCATGGACGGCCGGTGTTCGTGCCATTGCTGTGAAATGTGACCTATGCAGCTTCCAACCACAGGGACCGGAATGTGTACGGGTCTGCCCCACTAACGCACTGATGTTGGTGGATGAACACAGCATCGAGCAAGCCAATCAGGCTAAACGGCTCGCTGCGGCCCGTGGGTTTGCCAACGACCTGCCCTTTATCACCGGGGACAGCTCGCCCACCCTCTCTCACGAGGAGCAGAAAAGATGATGAACTCTCTGGAGCTACTGTGGCTCTCCTTACTGCTCTATCTGGCTGGTGCGCTACTTTCGCTACTTTTGGCTCGCCGGGAAACGCTGGCGATTTATGCCGCTGGGCTGGCTTCATTGCTGGGTGGGGTTGCTGGCTTGTTTGCCGCCGCGCCAACCTTACTGGGGGGCGATATCATTACCTTTATCACCGCCGGACCCTTCCCCTTCGCGGCCTTCAGTCTGCGCCTTGATCCATTGGCGGCCTTTATGCTGATGGTCATCTCACTGCTAGTGGTGGTCACTTCGCTGTATTCACTGGCTTATGTGCAGGAATACAAAGGGCGTGGGGCATGGGGAATGGGGGTATTTATGAACCTGTTCATCGCCTCGATGGTGGCACTGGTGGTGGTGGATAACGCCTTCTACTTTATTATTTTCTTTGAAATGATGTCATTGGCTTCCTACTTCTTGGTAATTTCCGATCAAGACGACGATGCTATCAGCGCCGGCCTACTCTACTTTCTGATTGCCCACGCCGGTTCCGTGTTAATCATGATTGCCTTCTTCTTATTGTACCGCCAGAGCGGCAGCCTGGAATTTTCCGCCTTCCGGCAGGTGCATCCAGAGCCGGTGATGGCTTCCGTTATCTTCCTGCTGGCTTTCTTCGGTTTTGGTGCCAAAGCTGGGATGCTGCCATTACATGGCTGGCTCCCACGCGCCCATCCCGCAGCCCCATCTCATGCCTCGGCCTTGATGTCCGGCGTGATGGTAAAAATTGGTATCTTCGGCATCATCAAGGTTGGTATCGATTTACTCGGTGCCAGCCAAATATGGTGGGGAGTGGTGGTGCTGGCCTTTGGTGCTGTGTCGTCGGTACTGGGAGTGCTGTATGCATTAGCCGAGCACGATATCAAACGGCTGCTGGCTTATCACACAGTTGAAAACATCGGCATTATTCTGATGGGCGTTGGGGTTGGCATGATAGGTATCGCGGGCCACCAGCCTATATTGGCCGCCCTTGGCCTACTAGGTGCACTCTACCATCTGCTTAACCATGCAGTATTCAAAGGGTTATTGTTCCTTGGCGCTGGCGCCGTTATCTACCGGGTGCACACCAAAGATATGGAAAAGATGGGTGGGCTGGCAAGGATGATGCCGTATACCGCACTGGCGTTTCTGGTGGGATGTATGGCAATTTCAGCGCTGCCGCCCTTCAATGGTTTTGTCAGTGAATGGTTCACCTATCAATCGTTATTTACTATGACCAAAGATGGTGGATTTATTATTCGTCTGGCCGGACCGATTGCCATCGTCATGCTGGCAATTACCGGCGCGCTGGCGGCCATGTGCTTCGTTAAAGTCTACGGCATTAGCTTCTGCGGCCTACCACGCACGGAAAAAGCCGCACAGGCGCGGGAAGTGCCGTGGCCAATGACGGCAGCCATGCTGTTGCTGGCCCTGCTGTGCCTGGCATTGGGGATTGGTGCCACCGAGGTAGCACCGGTGATTGCCCGCATTGCCAGTAGCCTGATAGCGGTCCCTGCGGCACAGACTTTACAGGTTGCACAAGGGCCGCTGTTGTTCCCACAACACAGTTCTCAAGCGATGCTGTCTACCCTCTACATCTTCTTCGGCTTATTAATCCTGCCACTGGTGATTTTACTGATAGCCAGTCTCTACAAAGGCAGCCGTCTGGCATTTCGCCATGGCGGTGACCCATGGGCCTGTGGTTATGCCTACGAACAAGCAATGACCGTCTCCGCCGGTGGTTTTACTCAACCCTTGCGGATGATGTTTGCCCCACTCTATCGAATGCGTAAAACCCTCTCCCCGGCACCGATGATGCAACGTGCTCTTGAGCACTCGATCAGTGGTGCCGGGCGGGTAGAGCCGCTATGGGACGACAAAATTGTGGCCCCGCTTATTCGCCTGATCCAATGGCTCAGCCAGCGTATTCAATGGCTACAACAGGGTGATTTCCGCCTCTACTGTCTGTATGTGGTCGCCGCACTGGTTACCCTGCTGATAATCGCGGCTATTTAAGGAGACGAGCAATGCCAACTACTGATATGCCTGCGGTCTCTATGATTGCCTTCGCCATTGGGCAGGCGCTTTTCATGCTGGCGCTGGCACCATTGATGTCGGGTATTTCGCGCATGGTAAAAGCCCGCATGCACTCACGCCGCGGGCCGGGCGTGCTACAAGACTATCGTGATTTAGCCAAACTGTTAAAACGTCAGGATGTAGCACCGGCGAATGCAGGCATCATCTTCCGTCTGATGCCTTATGTGTTATTAGGCAGCATGTTGCTGATTGCGATGGCGCTGCCCATTTTCACGCTAGCATCGCCATTTGGCGTGGCAGGAGACCTGATAGCCCTGCTTTATCTGTTCGCGCTGTTCCGCTTCTTCTTCTCACTGGCCGGTCTGGATAGCGGCAGCATCTTTGCCGGTATCGGTGCCAGCCGTGAGTTAACCCTTGGTGTGCTGGTGGAACCGACACTGATTCTGTCGCTACTGGTAGTGGGGTTAATCGCCGGTTCGACCAATATCGGCACCATCAGTACTGCACTCTCGACCGGCCACTGGCAATCGCCGACCGCAACCGCGCTGGCGTTACTGGCCTGTGGTTTCGCCGTGTTTATCGAGATGGGCAAAATCCCGTTTGATGTCGCCGAAGCTGAGCAAGAGTTACAAGAAGGGCCGCTAACCGAATACTCAGGTGCCGCGCTGGGTCTGGTCAAATGGGGCATCAGCCTGAAACAAGTGGTGGTGGCACAACTGTTCCTCGCCGTGTTTATCCCGTTCGGCAAGCTGGCAGTACTCACTGGATTTGGCCTGTTGTGGGCGCTACTGGCCTGCATTATCAAGCTGGTGGTGGTGTTTGTACTGGCCTCCATCGTGGAAAACAGTATCGCCCGTGGGCGCTTCCTGTTGACCTCCCGTGTTACCTGGCTGGGGTTTGGTGTTGCTGCCTTGTCCCTGGTTTTCTATCTCACAGGTCTTTAAGGAGCTAATAAACCCATCATGGAGAACATGGCTCTTATGAATATCGCCCTAATGAACATCGCCCTTGCGACCATTCTGGTCCCATTTGCCGGTGCCATCCTCACGGCCTGCTTGCCACAGCAATGGGCAAAATGGTCCTGTACTTTCTTTTCACTACTGGCAACTCTCGGAACCCTGTTGCTGGCCTATATCTACTTAAGTGGCGGGAAGATTGATGTCACGGTTGATCTAATTCACTACGGCGATATGGCGCTGTTTGGCCTGACTATCGACCGCATCAGTACCTTGATTGCTTTCGCCGTCGTCTTTCTTGGGCTGCTGGTCAGTATCTATTCTACCGGTTATCTGACCCTGGGTAATCGCGAGCATCCGCACGAAGGCACTAACCGCTACTACGCCCTGTTGCTGGTATTTATCGGTGCAATGGCCGGGTTGGTATTGTCATCCACTCTGCTGGGTCAGTTGTTCTTCTTTGAAATCACCGGCGGTTGTTCGTGGGGATTAATTGGTTACTACCAGAGTCAGAAGTCACTGCGCTCGGCACTCAAAGCGCTGCTGGTAACCCATGTTGCGGCTATCGGCCTGTATCTGGCGGCCGCGGTGTTACTGGTTAATACCGGCACCTTTGCCCTAACGGCACTGGCGCAATTAGACAACAGCACCAAAATCATAGTGTTCGGCGGCATCCTGTTTGCCGCTTGGGGGAAATCCGCCCAGTTGCCACTGCATATCTGGTTACCGGATGCGATGGAAGCCCCGACGCCGGTCAGTTCATACCTGCACGCCGCCTCGATGGTCAAAGTGGGGGTTTATATCTTTGCCCGCGCTATTTATTCCGCTGGCGATGTACCCCAAATAATTGGCACCGTGGGCATGGTGATGGCAGTGATTACGCTGATCTATGGCTTCTTTATGTATCTGCCACAAAAAGATATGAAGCGGCTGCTGGCCTACTCCACCATCACCCAGTTGTCTTACATCTTCTTCGCTCTGTCGTTGGCTATCTATGGCTCAAAAATGGCCTTTGATGGCGGCATTGCCTACATCTTTAACCATGCGTTTGCCAAGAGTCTGTTCTTCTTAGTGGCAGGTGCGCTGAGCTATAGCTGCGGTACTCGTATGTTACCCAAACTCAAAGGCATCATGGGCAAAATGCCACTACTGGGCGTGGGGTTCTGTGTCGCTGCACTGGCAATCACTGGGGTGCCACCTTTTAATGGCTTCTTCAGCAAATTCCCTATTTTTGCCGCTGGCTTCTCGCTCTCTCACGAACATTGGCTACTGATACCTCTGCTGGTGCTGGCACTACTTGAATCGGTAGCGAGCTTTGGCTGGTTCCTCTACTGGTTCGGGCAAACCGTACCCGGTAAACCATCACCAGAGGTCGCCTGCGCCAAACCGCTGCCACTGGCGATGCAGGGGGTATTGGTGATTCTGGTGATTAT
This sequence comes from Yersinia sp. 2553 StPb PI, assembly GCF_052217105.1. Lineage (NCBI taxonomy): Bacteria > Pseudomonadati > Pseudomonadota > Gammaproteobacteria > Enterobacterales > Yersiniaceae > Yersinia > Yersinia sp. 2553 StPb PI. Next base: position 2,199,729 of record NZ_JAZGPX010000002.1, read on the forward strand.
GTCGGTGTGCTCAAGCTTTATTGCTGTCACCTGGCTCGGATAAGGGAGTAGAAAATGACCGGAACACTTCTTGTCAATAATTTGGTCGTAAATAACCTCGCAGGGCTGCTGATCATTACCTCACTACTGGTAATCATCGCCAAGAAACCCGCCACTTCGGCGCTGCTTTATGCCTTGCAGTCACTGGTACTGGTGCTGATTTTTCTGGTACTGGCTGAAACCTTGGGTGCCCACGAGCTGTACCTGTGGTCGCTGAGTGCCTTTGTCACCAAAGTGGTGCTGGTGCCGTGGATTATGTATCGCGCTTTTCGCCAAATGGACGATCCCAAAGCCAATGGCGGCATCATTGGTACCGCCAGCCTGATTTTTATCGCCGCCATCATTATCTTGTTGAGCTACTTCGTGGTTGAACCGGTGCAACTGCCCATGGTCAGCGCACTGAAACCGGCGCTGGCCGTCTCATTGGGGCATTTTCTGATTGGCCTGCTGTGTATCGTCACCCAACGCAATATTCTGAAAAATATCTTTGGCTATTGCCTGATGGAGAACGGGGCTCATCTGATGCTGGCGCTGCTGGCCTTCCGCGCACCGGAATTGGTCGAGATTGGCGTTGCCACCGATGCCATCTTCGCGGTGATTGTGATGACGCTCATGGCGCGCAAGATTTACCGCACGCTGCACACGCTGGATGTTAAACAACTGACGGCGCTAAAGGGGTAATGAAATGAGTAATACTGACCTGCTGTTGTTGCTGCTGGCGATACCTCTAATAGCCTCATTGCTCGCGTTCGCTTGCCGGGCGTTAGGCAGTGCCGCACGGATGGCAACCACTTGGGTGCATTTTACCGGCATCACTGTGTTGCTAGTGGTGGCGCTGACGGTAGTGTGTCGGGTTGCGCTGGGCGGGGAGATTCTGGCGGCGCATAATTGGCTGCATATCGATAGTCTCAGCGCGCTGTTCCTCGCTATTCTGGGCATTATCGGCTTTATCACCGGTCTCTATTCCATTGGCTATATGCGCCATGAAGTGAATAATGGCGAAATCACAGTTGGCACGCTGTGCAACTACTACGGTTTCTTCCATCTGTTCCTGTTCACCATGCTGTTGGTGGTCACCAGTAATAACCTGATCCTGATGTGGGTTGGTATTGAAGCCACTACCCTCAGCTCAGCCTTTTTGGTGGGATTATACGGGCAGCGCTCCTCACTGGAGGCGGCGTGGAAGTACATTATTATCTGTACCGTCGGTGTGGCATTCGGGTTGTACGGCACAGTGCTGGTATATGCCAATGCCGCGAATGTGCTGGCAGATCCGGGCAGTGCTATCTTCTGGACCGTGGTTTCTGAACACGCTAAAGAGTTGGACCCCAGCCTGATGCATCTGGCGTTTGTCTTTATCCTGATTGGCTTCGGTACCAAAACCGGGCTGTTCCCAATGCATTCGTGGCTACCGGATGCCCACAGTGAAGCTCCTAGCCCCACCAGCGCCCTGTTATCCGCCGTACTGCTTAACTGCGCCCTGCTGGTTATCATCCGTTACTACATCATTATCAGCGCCGCCATCGGGCCACATTTCCCACAAATGCTGCTGTTGGTGTTCGGCATGATGTCGGTTGCGGTATCCGCCTTCTTTATTCTGGCTCAGCGCGATATGAAGCGTTTACTGGCCTATTCCAGCGTCGAGAATATGGGGTTAATTGCGGTTGCGCTGGGCATTGGCGGCCCGCTAGGTGTGCTGGCAGCACTGTTCCACACCTTGAATCACAGCCTGGCTAAGACCTTGCTGTTCTGTGGTTCCGGCAATGTGTTATTGAAATACGGCACGCGGGATATGGGCGCGATTAAAGGCATTATCCGCGTCGCACCGCTGACTGCGGTGTTACTGGCTGGTGGCGCATTAGCGCTGGCCGGGATGCCGCCGTTTAACGTATTTATCAGTGAGTTTATGGTGGTGGCTGCCGCGATTGACGCCGGCCATATTTGGCTGGTTATCGCCCTGCTCTTGCTACTAACACTGGTACTGGCCGGATTGGTACGCATGATAGCCAACACCGTATTGGGAACACCACCGGCAGCGGTCAGCAAAGGCGAACTGGGTATTCTGACCACCGCGCCGATGGCGATACTGTTGTTGTTGATGCTGTTGCTTGGCGTGCATATTCCGGCTCCAGTGACCCGTTTATTGACCGATGCGGCCCAGATTGTTCTCAATAACGATGGCAGTGAGCCAACCCAGCAACAATTTATGCTGCCGTGGCAGCACCTCTCTCCACCGCAACCCGTAACTCAGCCCATTCCATCCGTTGCACAGAGCCATAGTGCGGTGCAACTAACCCCGAATCGTCAGGAGATGTAACGTGACTCGCGAAACCCCTATTTCAGCTATTCCGGGTTCAGGTCAGCCGGTGTCAAGCCATCCACACAGCGGTGAAAAGCTGGGTGCAGCCTATGTAGCCCGCCTGCGTGAACAATTTCCTGCGGCGATTTTAGATGAAGAGTGGCAAACCCCTGATCAACTGACCATTACCATCAAACTAAATAGCCTGCCCGATGTGGTAGAGCACCTTTATTATCAACAAGGTGGCTGGTTGTCGGTGCTGTTTGGTAATGATGAACGCAGCCTGAATGGCTATTTTGCCATTTACTATGTGCTGTCGATGGAAGGCCGTGAACAATATGGCGAAGAGACCGGTAAGCAGTATGGCGATAAGTGCTGGGTGATTGTCAAAGCACTTATCAGCCCCGAACGACCGGAGTTCCCGTCAGTCACACCTCGGGTACCTGCCGCCGTCTGGGGCGAGCGAGAAGTACGCGATATGTATGGTCTGCAACCGGTTGGTCTGCCTGATGAGCGCCGTTTAGTGCTGCCCGATGATTGGCCGGATGACCTCTATCCGCTGCGTAAAGACACCATGGACTATCGCCAGCGCCCCACGCCCACCAGCGATACAGAAACCTATCAGTTTGAAAACGAAGCAGGCAGCAGTAGCCGGGTGGTGCCTATTGGCCCAATGCATATTACCTCTGACGAACCGGGTCACTTCCGGCTGTTTGTCGACGGCGAAGATATTATTGATGCCGATTACCGCCTATTTTATGTCCATCGTGGCATGGAGAAACTGGCCGAAACTCGCATGGGTTACAACGACGTCACCTTCCTGTCAGATCGCATCTGCGGCATCTGTGGCTTCACCCACAGCGTGGCCTACACCTCTTCCATTGAAAATGCTTTGGGCATTATCGTGCCGCCACGGGCACAGATGATCCGCACCATTTTGCTTGAAGTAGAGCGGCTGCACAGCCATCTGCTCAATATCGGTTTGTCTTGTCACTTTGTTGGTTTCGATACCGGTTTTATGCAGTTCTTCCGCGTGCGTGAAAAAGCGATGACGATTGCTGAGATGCTCACTGGCGCACGTAAAACCTATGGTCTGAATCTGATTGGTGGCGTCCGCCGCGATATCCTGAAAGCGGATCGCATCAAAACGCTGCAATTGGTCTCGGAGATGCGTGCCGATATCGGCCAGTTAGTGGATATGTTGATGAGCACCGCCAATATCGAACAACGTACCGTGGGGGTGGGCCTGCTGGATCGCAAAATCGCCCGCGATTTCAGTCCGGTCGGCCCAATGATCCGCGCCAGTGGCTATGCGCGTGATATGCGCCATGACCACAGCTACGCCAACTATGCCAATGTGCCCAAAGAGTTGTTTACCCTTGATGGCTGCGATGTCCACTCCCGCCTGCTGGTGCGGGTGCGCGAGTTCTTTGACTCGCTGGTGATGATTGAATATGGCCTGAACCATATGCCCGGCGGGCCGCTGCTGGAAGAAAAAGTCAATTACCAACCTTACAAGTTCGCCCTCGGGTTCTCGGAAGCACCACGTGGCGAAGATGTGCATTGGAGCATGACCGGCGACAACCAGAAGCTATTCCGCTGGCGCTGCCGTGCGGCAACTTACGCCAATTGGCCGGTGCTGCGTTATATGTTGCGCGGCAATACCGTCTCTGATGCGCCACTGATTATCGGCAGCCTCGATCCCTGCTACTCCTGTACTGACCGGGTCACGCTGGTGGATGTGCGCAAGCAAAAATCCGTCACTGTGCCGTACAAAGAGATCGAGCGTTATGGCATTGAGCGCACCCATTCGCCGCTCAAATAGAGGGATGAAGAATGTTAAAACTGTTTAAAACCATCCTGAAAGTGGGCGACACCACGGTGAAATACCCGTTTAAGCCGCTTGAGGTCAGCCACGGTTTTCGCGGCAAACCGCAATATGATGCCGAGCAATGCATCGCCTGTGGTGCTTGTACCATGGCCTGCCCTGCCAATGCGCTAACCATGGAAACCGATCTTGCTAGCGGCACTCGTCAGTGGCAGTTATTTCTCGGGCGTTGCATTTTTTGTGGCCGCTGTGAGGAGGTCTGCCCGACCCGCGCCATTGTGTTATCACAAGAGTTTGAACTGGCCGTCTTCAACAAAGCGGATTTGTATCAGCGCGCCAGTTTTACCCTTGCCCATTGCCAGCAATGCCAGCAACCCTTTGCACCGAAAAAAGAAGTGGATTATGTCATGGCACTGCTGATTCATTCCGGGATGGCGGCCGAGGATGTCGAGCAGCAGCGGCCACATTTTGAAACTTGCCCTGAGTGTAAGCGCAAACAGAATATCGTTATTAATAACAACGTCATGCTGGATCAGCATAGCGAAGGGAGGGGCAAGCTATGAGCCAACCACATTCATTAAAACCGGGCTGGGGGCACCATGTTAGCCAGCCGATCGCACTTGATCCCTCGGTTGCCCAGTTAAAAAGTAAATTATTGAAAGATATCAAGCGCTCCGCCTATGTCTATCGGGTGGATTGTGGTGGCTGCAACGGCTGTGAGATTGAGATTTTCTCCTCAATCACCCCACTGTTCGACACCGAGCGCTTTGGTATCAAAGTAGTCGCCTCCCCCCGCCACGCGGATATTTTGCTGTTTACCGGTGCGGTTACTCGCGCCATGCGCACACCGGCACTGCGCGCTTATGAATCGGCACCGGACCCAAAAATCTGCGTCTCTTACGGCGCGTGTGGTTGTGGTGGTGGCATCTTCCATGACCTGTACTGTGTCTGGGGTGGCAGCGATACCATCGTACCGATTGATGTGTACATTCCCGGTTGCCCGCCGACCCCAGCCGCAACCATCTATGGTTTTGCCGTGGCATTGGGTCTGCTGGAGCAAAAACTGAAAGGCGAAGAGCATCAGGAGAGTGCCGATGAACGCGTCGCGCTGATTCACCCCGATGCACCGCTCAATCTGCGAGTGCTGTTGGAGCGTGAAGCGCGCCGTATGGCCGGCTATCGCCAGGGGCGGGAAATCACCGACAGTTTCTTGTCGCTGCTGGTCAATCAGCCATTACCGGAATTTGAACAGCGCTGCCAGAACTACCTGCGCCAACAAGATGATCCGCGTCTGAGCGAGATATTCGCCAACCTGCAACACATTGCCCTGATACAATTGGCGGGAGGCAAAGCTGATGTCCGCTAAGGTTATTTTCTATGCACTGAATCAGAAGTTCCTCGACAGTGATGACGATATGCCCGAGCAAGCACAACAAGTGATGTATTACTCACTGGCTATCGGCCACCATGTCGGGGTGATTGATTGCTTAAAAGCCATCATGGAATGCCCGCTGGCAGAATATGAACAATGGTTTGGTCAGTTGCCCGCCGGCGAGGCTCACCGCAAGATGGCCGGTTTACTGAAGTTTGGTGAAATCACCATCGACAGTACCCATACCCAGTTATTGGCAAAAGCCTTCGCACCACTGGCTGAAAACTCCGCCTCACTCCACCAGCCATGGAGCCAACAACTGCTGCAAACCCTGTACGATATCGAGCAGGAACCTGCCATCTATTTAATGGTGAAACGCCGCCCATGAACATGCCACATCCCCCCGCCACTCACACCACCGCCCTCAATCTGGTGTTAACCGTTGGCAACAGCATGATGGGCGATGACGGCGCAGGCCCACTACTGGCTGAACGCATGACACAACAACCACTGATTGACTGGCAGGTGATTGACGGTGGTTCGGCACCGGAAAATGTGGTGCATCGTATTCGCGCATTGCAACCGACGCGATTAGTTATTGTCGATGCTGCCGATATGGAGCTGCCGCCGGGTGAGATTCGCATCATTGACCCTGAGCGAATTGCCGAAATGTTTATCATGAGCACCCATAATTTACCGCTCAACTTTCTAATTGATCAGTTAAAGGAAGATATTAGCGAAGTCATTTTTGTAGGGATTCAACCCACCTTAGTAGCGTTTTACTTCCCAATGACCGAGCCAGTAAAACAGGCGGTAGAAACGGTGTATCAACAACTGCCACACTGGCAAGGTGACGGTGGTTTCGCGCATTTATAGCGAAATGACGGCATGGCGTCGTCAAATTTGCCGACGTCATGCCAGCCGACAGTTTCCTGTTAACCTCCCCGCCCACATCAGCATCCACTAATCCTTTATAAAACAATCACATTTATTCACTTTTACCTGACCACTTCAAGTTGGCATAAACCATGCAGTATGTAAGGTAATGAGCCAGATTAGCTGTTCTAAACGTGAATCTGCCAGATCTATCAATTTATACCCAATAGATTTCAAGGTGCAGGAAGGCGGCAAGCGAGTGAGTCCCGATGAGCTTACTCAAGTAAGTGATTCGGGTAAGCAAGTGCAGCCAACACATCTGCAACTTGAAAGATGAAGATATTTATCCCCAATAGATTTCAAGGTGCAGGAAGGCGGCAAGCGAGTGAGTCCCGATGAGCTTACTCAAGTAAGTGATTCGGGTAAGCAAGTGCAGCCAACACACCTGCAACTTGAAAGATGAAGATATTTATCCCCAATAGATTTCAAGGTGCAGGAAGGCGGCAAGCGAGTGAGTCCCGATGAGCTTACTCAAGTAAGTGATTCGGGTAAGCAAGTGCAGCCAACACATCTGCAACTTGAAAGATGAAGGGGAAGGAGAGAACACAATGAACCGGTTCATAATCGCAGACCCCAAAAAGTGTATTGGCTGCCGCACCTGTGAGGTGGCCTGCGTGCTGGCACACAACGGTGGCAAGCTGGACACGCTAACTAAAGCCAATTTCGCGCCTCGGCTGAAGGTGGTTAAAGGGCTAAATGTCAGTACCGCCATTATGTGTCGGCACTGTGAAGATGCCCCTTGTGCCAATGTTTGCCCGAACGGCGCAATTGTTCGGGCAGCGGACAGTATTCAAGTGTTGCAGGAAAAATGCATTGGCTGCAAAACCTGTGTCGTTGCCTGCCCGTATGGTGCGATGAGCGTCGTGACCAAACAGGTCGAAGTGATGTTTAACGGCCTCTCACAAGGATTCTGCCTGAAAGCCGAAGCACAGAAATGTGACTTGTGCGAAGGGCAAGCCGCCGGCCCGGCGTGTATCTCCGTTTGCCCAACGCAGGCGCTGCACATGATTGGCCGCGACACCATGCAGGCCATGCTGCGCAAAAAACAGATGCGCGCTGCTTTGGATGAAGCCAACGAAATGAGCTTTTAGTCAATAAGGCTGCGGCTCCAAGAACGAAGGGTAATTATTATGAAAAAAGCATTAACGGTCTGCCCGTACTGTGGCTCCGGCTGCAAAATCAATTTGCTGGTTGAGAATGGCAAAGTGGTTGGCGCTGAAGGCGCAAATGGCGTCACCAATCAGGGTGAGTTGTGTCTGAAAGGCTACTATGGTTGGGACTTTCTCAATGACACCAAATTGCTAACTCCGCGCCTTAAACAGCCGATGATCCGTCGCCAAAAAGGCGGCAAGCTGGAGGCGGTATCCTGGGATGAAGCGATTGAGTTTGCTAGCAGTAAACTGCGAGCAATCAAAGAAAAATATGGCCCGGAAGCCATTATGCATACCGGTTCATCCCGTGGCCCAGGCAATGAAACCAACTATGTGATGCAGAAATTTGCCCGTGCGGTTACCGGCAGCAACAATATTGACTGCTGCGCCCGTGTTTGCCACGGCCCGTCGGTCGCCGGGCTGCAAGTGACATTGGGTAATGGCGCGATGAGTAATTCAATCTGTGAGATTGAAGATACCAAATGTATTTTAGTGTTTGGCTACAACGCCGCTGACTCCCATCCGATCGTGGCCCGCCGTATTCTGAAAGCCAAAGAAAAAGGCGCGAAAGTGATTGTCTGCGATCCACGCCATATCGAAACGGCGCGTATTGCAGATCTCTGGTTACCCCTGAAAAACGGCTCCAATATGGCACTGGTAAATGCCTTTGCCAATGTGTTGATCACTGAAGAGCTGTACGATAAAGATTATGTCTCCCGCTATACCGAGGGCTTCGACGAGTACCGTGAAATCGTCGCCAAATACACCCCGGAATATGTCGAAAGCATTACTGGCCTGCCGGCGAAATCAATTCGTGAAGCCATGCGTATCTATGCCGCCGCCCCTTCAGCCACCATCTTGTGGGGGATGGGTGTCACTCAGTGGGGCCAGGGCGTAGATGTCGTGAAAGGGTTGTCAGGACTGGCACTGTTAACCGGTAATCTGGGGCGCCCGAATGTCGGTGTTGGTCCGGTACGCGGGCAAAACAACGTGCAGGGTGCCTGCGATATGGGCGCATTGCCAAATATGTATCCGGGTTATCAATCTGTGACCGATCCCGCCACACTGGAAAAATTTGCCAAAGCCTGGGGGGTACCATCCCTGTCCGATAAAGTCGGTTACTCGCTGACCGATGTTCCACATAAAGTGAAAGAGGGGAAAATTAAAGCCAACTACGTGATGGGCGAAGATCCACTCCAGACCGAACCGGATTTGTCCATGATGCGTGAAGCCTTCAGCGAATTAGAACTGCTGATTGTGCAAGATATCTTTATGACTAAAACCGCAGCCGAGGCGGATGTTATCTTCCCCGCCACCTCGTGGGGCGAACATGAAGGGGTCTATTCTGCAGCAGACCGTGGTTTCCAGCGGTTTGAAAAAGCGGTTGAGCCACAAGGTGATGTAAAACCAGATTGGGAAATTATTAGTCTGATGGCGACCGCACTCGGCTATCCGATGAAATATAACAATACCAAAGAGATTTGGGATGAACTGCGTGAGTTGTGCCCGCTGTACTATGGCGCAACCTACGAGAAAATGGCAGGTTTGGGCTATATCCCATGGCCATGTACCACTGAAGACAGCCCCGGTACACCCTGGTTGTATGCCGGTAATAAGTTTGACCGTCCTGGCGGCAAAGGGTTGTTATTTGCCAGTGAATGGCGTGCGCCAATGGAACTTGTGGATGAGCAATATCCGCTGGTGTTGTGTACCGTGCGTGAAGTCGGCCACTACTCCTGCCGTTCGATGACTGGCAACTGTTCCGCACTACAAACGCTGGCCGATGAACCGGGTTATGTACAAATCAGCCCGCAGGATGCAGATAAAATGCGCTTGCAGGATCAACAACTGGTATGGGTAGAATCCCGTCGCGGTAAAGTTATCACGCGGGTCTCAGTCAGTGAACGTATTAATGTCGGCGCGGTATATATGACCTACCAGTGGTGGATTGGTGCCTGTAATGAGCTGACGCTGGACCATCTGGATCCGATTTCCAAAACACCGGAATATAAATATTGCGCGGTGAAGCTGGAAGCCATCCCAGATCAGACGTGGGCAGAAAACTATGTGCAACAGGAATACAGTCAGTTGAAGGCGCGGTTACGTAGAGAAGCCGAAGTGGGGTGATCGGTTAACGGCTACTGCGCTTTGCCATTCTGGGTTTACGCAGTGCTCGCCACCGTCATGTACTTATATGTACACTCCGGTGGCTGTGCGCTGAGCGCGCCCAGACTGGCTTTGCTCGCGACGCCGCGTTCAGGTAGAAGGGTTTGGCACTGCTTGGTTCAACACGGTATTCGGTAAATAGATATTAGTTTTATTCGAAGCAAATAAATGAGTTAATCCATCCCATCGTCATCTTCGATACTTTTTACTGATATTCCTAACCGCTGCATCCGTGATAACAAGGTGGTGCGTTTTAGCCCTAACTTAATGGCAGCCCCTTTTGGCCCAGCAACCACGCCGTTGGTTTCACGTAATACCCGAACAATTTGCGCGCGCTCAGACTCTGAAGATTCAGGCTCTTCACTTTCAGGTAATAAGGTTTTATGCACAACCCTTTCTGCCACAGGTTTAGTAACCTCTAGCGGTGACAGATGATATTCCAGCTCTTGTAACTGCAAATTCAGCGTAGTACCACGGCTAAGGATGACCGCCCGCTCAATAACATTTTCCAATTCACGAATATTGCCTGGCCACGGTAAACGGCTGAGCAAACGTAATGTTTCACCAGGAATTGTGTCGATAGTGCGATTCATCCGTTTGGCTATTTTCTGAGTAAAGAATTTCACCAGCAACGGTATATCTTCCGGCCGCTCACGCAGCGGAGGGATCACAATCGGAAAAACATTAAGACGATAATAAAGGTCGCTGCGGTATTCGCGATTCACCATCATCAATTTTAAATCACGATTGGTCGCAGCAATTAGGCGAACATCCACCGGAATAATTTTACTGCCGCCAAGGCGTTCTATTTCCCGCTCTTGCAATACACGTAATAATTTAGGCTGTAGTTCCAGAGGAATATCGCCCACTTCATCAAGAAATAGTGTGCCGCCGTCAGCCATTTCAAACCGGCCAATACGCTGTGATGATGCACCGGTATAAGCCCCCTTCTCATGACCGAACAGATCACTTTCCATCAATCCCGATGGAATGGCTGCACAGTTCATTTTCACCATGCGTTTATTCTTGCGGGTACTCAAATTATGAATAGCCCGGGCAATCAGCTCTTTGCCGGTGCCGGTTTCCCCCAGGATCAATACGGTACAATCACTGGAAGCCACCATCTCAACTTGTTCCAGTACTGCTTTAATCCCTGCACTATTACCGATTATCTCGCCAAACTCTTCATTATGAATAATCTGGTCCGTTAGATAGAGATTTTCATTTACCAACGAATCTTTTAGGCGGGTAATTTCGTTGTAGGCCAGCGCGTTATCAACCGCAATGGCAATACGAGCTGCAATTTGGCGCAACAGTTTTACATTGCTATCAGTGAAAATATCACTCTGACATTGTGCCAGTTTCAAAACACCTAACATTTTGTGACCGAAAAAAAGCGGCAACAGGCAAACAACTTGTAACCCTTCATCCAGCATATTTGCCAGTTGCTTATCATCCGGTGCTAAAAGAGAGATATCAGCCAAATTAACCAACAATAACGCTTTGCTCTGTAAAACCTGCCCAGCCAAAGTGCCGGTAATATCCACCCATGCCTGCTGATACTGTACGGCCTTACCACTCTGGTAGCGGGTAGAGAATACATTTAACTTATTTTTATCCTTATGGGTACCGCACAGCGCTAAGCTAATGTAATCAATATTAAAAAATCGATGTATCTCTTTTGATACTTCTGCCGCTAATACATCCAACTCCAGCTTAGAAATAACCGTATTGGTCACATCCACTAAAATCCGATAGTGGTCGCGCTCAAAGCGCAGTTTTTCACGCTCGGAAAATGCCCGATTGATTTCAGCAATATTATCAACGGCGATTGCCACTACATCTGCCAGTAATCCCAGAAAAGTAACTGCTTGTTCATCAAACTCACTGTCATCAGTTTTAATAAATTCAATACAGCCTGACCAATGATTGTCATGGCCCAAGGGAAAATGGCAGCCAGAGTGCAATTCCTGATAGGGAATCAAATCACAAACAGCAGAAAACTCCCTTTGCATACGGCGATGGTCAGTCTGCAAAGGCGTCTGCTGCTGCCAGGCTAAGCCACCGGGGCCTTCGGCAAACAAGATATTTTGCGATCCCTGCACCCTGTTGGTCGCATCGTCATGGGTATAAAGGGTATTTTGGTTATAAAGAGGGTTAAGCAATAATAAATTGACCCGCTGAAAACGCACCACAGAAAAAGAGAGCTTTCTGAGTTCATTCACTAAATCGGTTATATCCCGTAGCAATAATAACTTTTTTGATACCGTGAACAGTGTATCTTGCCAAACTTGAGCCAGTGTGGGACGGGGTAGTTTTTTTGCTCTATCCATAAACGTCGTTATTAAGCCCGGAAAAATGATCACTACTTTAAGGTATTAAACTGAACAAATATATATCAACAGCCGATAAGCTTGATCTGGGTTAACAAACTATTTCTCCGCAATTTATCCATCTTACCAATTAGTTGAAATTACGTCTCATTTTCATCGTAAGATAAATAAAAACATTAGGTTACATGTGATACTCACCACATATGGAGTATCAAATCACAACTGGCGCTATATAAATAAATACATATCGAAATAAAAGATACGTATTAATATCTGATTCGAAAAAAAGCAATTTTAGGAAAAATACAAAATGCAACAGTAAAAACCGCTCAATGAATGCCTGGTATGAAAAATGCATTACATTTAGGTCAGGAAAATAATTTATTAATATTTAGTTTTCATTCCCCTACACCGATAAAATAATAAGTAAGGAGTTATCAATGAGCATTGAAAATCCCTTTGATCTGCGGCTTCCGATTGATATGGCAAAACTGGCAGAGCAAGTCGGTATATATAAGGCCACTAAGAATCCGGCCACCACCTTTTATTTAGCCATGACTGCCGGTGTATTCATCTCTATCGCTTTTGTCTTCTACATTACAGCAACAACCGGCACTGCTGGCGTGGTGGCATTTGGGTTGGCAAAGTTGGTAGGCGGCCTGTGTTTCTCTCTTGGTCTGATTTTAGTGATTATCTGTGGGGCTGATTTATTCACATCCACAGTACTCATTGTGGTGGCTAAAGCCAGTGGCAAAATCAGTTGGCGGCAATTAATCTGTAATTGGGTGAATGTCTATTTCGGTAATCTTATTGGTGCACTGTTCTTTGTGGCATTGATTTGGTTTGCCGGTCAGCATACGGCGGCAAATGGTTTATGGGGCTTGAATGTGTTGCAAACTGCCGAACACAAATTGCATCATACGTTTGTAGAAGCGGTGTGTTTGGGGATTCTGGCTAATCTAATGGTCTGTCTGGCAGTATGGATGAGCTATTCCGGCCATACTTTGACGGATAAAATTGTGGTGATGTTACTGCCTATCGGCATGTTTGTCGCCAGCGGTTTTGAACACAGCATTGCCAATATGTTTTTGATCCCATTAGCTATTGTCATCCGCGATTATGCATCACCGGGGTTCTGGCTATCAATTAATGCTACCCCGGATCAATTTTCTGCGCTGACCCTAAATAACTTTATTATCGATAATCTAATCCCGGTGACTATCGGCAATATTATTGGTGGTGGGTTATTGGTTGGCCTGACCTATTGGATTATTTATCTGCGCAATCCAGCTCATTGAGTCAATAGCGCCATTGATATCGACAAATTTGACGAAATGACGTGAATAAAAGTGACACCCATAACGTAACAGCCAGTCGGGTTTACCCCTGACTGGCTGTTACGTTAATTCACAATAACCGATTATTTCTTCTTAGCGTATTTCAGTGAGTCTAATGCGACGGCAAAGATAATGATCGCACCTTTAATAATATATTGCCAATAAGGGTTCACACCGATATAAGTTAATCCGTAGTTAATAACGGTAAAGATAATTACCCCTGTCACTACGCCGATAACGGTACCAACACCACCACTAAAGGACACACCGCCCACCACACAGGCGGCAATCGCATCCAACTCGTACATAAAGCCAAGGTTGTTAGTCGCACTACCGATACGGCCTGCTTCCAACATACCGCCGAAAGCATAGAACACACCGGACAAGGCATAGATCATGATCAAGTTTAGTGGCACATTCACACCAGAAACTTTTGCCGCTTCCGGGTTACCGCCGATGGCAAAAATATTCTTACCAAAGCGAGTTTTATTCCACAGCACCCAGACAAAGCCGATAGCAATCAAAGCATAGAAGGTAATATAAGACAGTTTGAAATCACCAAATCGTAAGAACCCTTGAGCAAAGGTTGAGAATGCCGGATCAAAACCTGCAATCGGTGATGCGCCAACGAAATCGTAATACAGGGAGTTAATCCCGTAGACGATAATCATCGTACCTAATGTGGTAATAAATGGAGTCACATTCAGGTAAGCAATGATAATACCGTTGACCAAACCAATAATCGCACCAATCAGACAGACGGTTAAAATAACAATCGGAATCGGCACTGTGTGTAAATCAGGGAAAACTTTATTAACGTTATCCATTGCTTGCAACATGGTCGCCGCAACTACCGCCGCCAAACCTACCTGACGCCCGGCTGACAGGTCGGTCCCTTGGGTAACAATCAGCCCTGCCACACCCAGTGCGATAATAATACGCACCGATGATTGGGTTAGAATGTTACTTAAGTTCATCAGACTTAAAAACGTCGGATCCTTAACAATAATAATTGCCAGTAATACGAACAACACCACATAAATCCCGCTCTCTTTAAGGTAAGTGAGCATACTTTTCTTATTTAACGCATTCATAATAAGAACCTTCGACTAGATTAGAGATGCAAGGATGCAAGACGTAATATTTCATTTTGCGTGGTTTGCTTAGTATCAACAATTCCCGCAACCTGACCATTACTCATTACTAAAATTCTGTCAGTGATCCCTAGTAGCTCAGGCATTTCAGAGGAGATAATAATAATCCCTTTGTCTTTCTTCGCTAATTCAGTCATTAACTGATAGATTTCAAACTTAGCACCGACATCAATACCTCGAGTCGGCTCATCCAACATTAATATTTCTGGTTGAGTCAGTAGCCAACGGCCAATAATTACTTTCTGCTGGTTACCACCGGATAAAGAGCCAATACTGGTACGGTGACCGGGCGTTTTTACACGCATCGCATCGATAACCCATTGGGTATCGCTCTTCATGCGCGTATTATCCAGCAGCCCAAATTTATTTTTATAGTTACGGATATTAGAGATCAGGGAATTAAAACCCACATCGAGATAAGCGTAAATCCCGGTTGAGCGGCGCTCTTCAGTTACCAGTGCAAACCCATGATTAATGGCTTCATTGGCACTATGGTTATTAATACTTTTGCCATGTAACTTAATGGTCCCGGCCACTTTTTCGCGGATACCAAATAAGGTTTCAACAATATCGGTGCGCTTGGCCCCAACCAAGCCAGCAATCCCCAAAATCTCGCCTTTATGCAAATCAAAGGAGACATCACGGATCGAGGGTTGGCGCAGCGAGGTCAGATTTTTCACTTCCAGAATGACTTCACCCGGCGTGTTCAGGCGATCAGGGAAACGCTGACTCAGTGAGCGCCCCACCATCATTGAGATTATCTGATCCATGGTCAGCCCTTCCAGCGGCTGGGTAGTAATCCACTGACCATCACGCAAAATAGTGATTTCATCACACAGTTGGAATATTTCTTCCATCTTGTGAGAGATATAAACAATGCCGCAGCCACGCTCTTTCAATTTACGAATAATCGTAAATAGATGATTAACCTCTTTCTCAGTTAATGAAGAGGTCGGTTCATCCATAATGACGATTTTGGCGTTATAAGAGAATGCTTTGGCAATCTCGATCATTTGCATTTGAGATACTGATAATGTTGCGACTTTATCGCGGGGATCAATATCAATATCCAATTCATCAAAGATAGCTTTGGTATCTTTGTACATTTTATCTTGATCGACAAAAAAACCTTTGGTTGGGTAACGACCCAGCCACATGTTGTCCATCACTGTACGTTGTAACACCAGGTTTAATTCCTGATGAACCATAGAGACACCGTGCTCTAATGCTTCTTTAGAGCTTTTAAATTCTATTTCTTGCCCCTGAAAGAGAATACTCCCGGAGTCTTTTTTATAGATACCAAACAGACATTTTAATAGCGTTGACTTACCTGCACCATTTTCTCCCATTAATGCATGGATCGAACTTGGCCGCACTTTAAGATTTACGTTATCTAACGCCTTTACACCCGGAAATGATTTATTGATATTACTCATTTCCAGCAACCACTCACGGGGTTGTGCTGTATTAATATCGGCCATAGTTATACCTGGCTAAGAATTGCCACTCACCTGCGAAATAAATACCTTATTCGCCGATAAGTGCATATTCAAAATAAGGATCAATGCAAAAAAACCTTCGGCCCCGGTGCTGGTTACCCAATATCGGGGCCAGAAGGTTAATAATTACTGCTTTACCCTTAGCACTGACACGGCTTTGGGCACCACCTATCACGACAGGCTGTTATTTAGTAAATTCAGCCAGGTTATCTTTATCAACACCTACATACGGAATACGTACGATTTTGTTTTCGATTTTCCAGTTAGTCCCTTCAGCAGCAGGTTTACCGGCAGCCAGATTTTTAACTAAATCGAAAGTTGCTTTAGCTTGATTGTTGGCATCGTTCAATACGGTACCGGCCATTTGGCCTGATTTCACCAGCGCTAACGCTTCTGGCAAGGCATCAACACCAAATACTGGAATACTGGTTTTGTTATGGGCTTTCAAGGCTTCTACTGCACCCATCGCCATCGCATCGTTGTTAGCAATAACCACTTCGATCTTGTTGGCGTTAGGGCCAGATAACCAGGCATCCATTTTATCTTTAGCTTGCGCGGTATCCCACATTGCAGTATCTAACTGCAATTGTTGAGTCGGCAGACCTTTTTCATTCAACGTTTTAATGACATAAGTTGTACGTGCTTCAGCGTCTGGGTGACCCGGCTCGCCTTTCAACAGCACAAATTGGATTTTGCCATCTTTATTCAGATCCCATGCTGGGTTGGCTTTCCAGTGTTTCGCAATCAGCTCACCCTGAATAACACCAGACTCTTTAGAGTCAGTCCCTACATAGTAAGCTTTATCGTAACTATCCAATGCCTTACGTGAAGGTTCTTTGTTATAGAACACGATCGGCACATCGTTGCCGCGTGCTTTATCAATAACAACCGGTGCTGCTGCTGGGTCGACCAGGTTAATGGCTAGCCCTTTCACACCTTTAGCCAGCAATACGTCAATCTGATCGTTTTGCTTGGACTGGTCATTTTGGGAGTCATTCATCAGTAAGGTAACGTCAGGAGATGCTTTAGCATCTTTCTCGATAGCTTTACGGACCACGGACATAAAGTTGTCATCATATTTATAAATAGTGACACCAATACGGGTATCAGCTTGAGCAGCCGCGCCAAACATCATGCTGGCAACCAGGGTCGCTAATGTGAAAACCTTCTTATTCATTTGTATCTCCGGGTTTATGTAGGGTAGTACAGGGTGATAACACCGTCGCCTTAACGTGAGAAAGACCCATCGTTCAAAGCTGCTGACACTGAATATCTATCGTCCTTGAGCGCACTCCACTCCGAGAAAGCCGCCTGAGTCGTCAAAAACCATGCCACTTACAAACTCAACATCTGCGGAACGCGTGTTTGTAAATTACTATTCTAAAACCCGCTACCGTGTGTTTTTTATCCGGTAACCGATGACATATTGATACATTCAGGTAGAAAACAACTAGAGCATAGACGGGCCGTTGTTAAGAATCTGTGAATTTTCTCACAGATTGAAAACGGTTACACAAGAATAAATACGTAACTAGTGAGCGACCCCACAAATTGCGACAGAATGACGCGGTACCAATGTGGGTTTAAAACAATAAGCCGCGTGCGGGTCTGGCGGATGACTGGCCCCTTCAAGTGCCAGCTCGGTGGCTAAAGTTGCCATAGAAACAATAGGATAACGCACTGTGGTCAATTTGGGGCTGGTATAGCGGGCAATAGGGATATCATCAAAGCCCACCAGCGAAAACTGCTCAGGGACACTGATACCGTTTTCTTTCAACACCGCCAGCGCACCAGCAGCCATTGAGTCGTTATAGGCAAACACCGCACTGAGCTGTAAATTGCGCCCCAGCAAGTCAATCATGGCACGCTCCCCCCCAGCCAGATCAGGAGTACCAAATGCTCGCCAACTGTCAGGAGCAGTGATACCGGCGGTCTCAAGCGCATTTAGGTAACCCGTTTGACGCTGGATAACATCATCAATGGGGTGGTTGGAACCGAGAAAACCGATACGTTGGTGCCCTTGTTTAAGCAGTAAACGGCATGCCATTTGCGCACCGCTAACATTGTCTAATCCTACACAACGGTGCTCAAACCCAGGAATAATCCTATTAATCAGAACCATACCTGGAACCTGGTCTAAAAAAGCGATTAACTCACCGTCACTCAATGCCTTAGCGTGAACAACCAATGAATTACAGCGTTGACGCAGCAGCACTTCAATGGCATGACGCTCTTTATCGGCCTGGTGGTAGCTATTACCAATCAACAGATATTTTTGATGTCGTTGGGCTACGGTGTCTACCGCTTTCACCAAGGCACCAAAAAAGGGATCAGAGACATCCATCACCACCACACCGACAGTATCGCTACTTTGTGTTGCCAGTTTTTGTGCATTAGCATTTGGGCGGTAGCCCAGTTCTGACACCGCTTTCAGCACTGCGGCGCGCGTTTCTGGCCGAATAGCAGCGCTGTTATTGAGGACACGGGATACCGTAGCCAGCGAAACGCCAGCCCGCGAGGCCACATCACGAATGGTGATACTATTTCCAGATGAATGCAGAGCAGCCATGACCTTATCCTGTGAATAAGTAACCATGCGCGTGTTGATGTGAACTGGGCATGGCAGGTGGCTTATCCTACCCAGTTTGTTGAATTTGCCACGTGAAATGCGTCACAAGAAAGAAAACGTTTACATACAAATTTGCAACCCGCTCGATCATTTTTACTTTACAGACGCATTCAGGGCTTAGTGTTGCGTGGTTGTAACGATTGACCGCAAGCATAGGCGGTCAATTTTCGCCATAACCACTCGAGTGGCCCTTGGGCAAAGTAATGCAGCCATAGCAGGGAGAATAGGATATTACACAGCCAGACCAGTGGAACAATCGCGAGGAGTTGTAGGCGGTCAAGCTGTTGATATAAGCCGAAGTGATAGAAAATCAACGTACATATCAATGTTTGCAGTAAATAATTACTCAGAGCCATGCGCCCTACCTGTGCCAACCAATGATTGACACGCCAACCGGATATTGTGGGACCGAAGCCATACAGCAGAGCCAGATAGCCCACAGCCTGTAATGGAGCCCCTAACTCACGGGGAACTTGCAACAAAAAACCGCTCCAACGGTAATCCCAGCCCACTGCCCATTGCAGTGCCACCCCCGGTATTTGGATAACTAATGAAAGCGGTATCAAACATGCCGCAAGCAAACGGTAGTGGCGCAAGCTAAAATCACCGCGTAGCCAGCCAGAACGCATTAACCCAGCACCAAATAACATCGAGCCAGCCAGCTCCCAGCCATATTGGGCGCCGATAGCAATCAAATTGGATGACAACAGATCTAACCGATTCTTCCAGGCTTCCATGCCCCCCTGCAACTTCCAAAATTGCTCATATTGCAGATCCGCAGGCCCCGGCTGCCAAAATCGCCCCGGTTCGCCATTAGTGATAAACCCCAGTAACAGCAATACCGCGACACCCACTAAATAAAGCACCGCACCGGTACGCAACAAACTGGCGGCATCTTTGGCATCACGAATCATTCGCCAACACACCAGACCGATCAAACCATAAGCAAATAGAATGTCTCCATCCCAGAAAAAGATACCGTGAATTAATCCCAGTAATAGCAATAAGGAAAGTCGCGCCCGAATCCAGCTCTTGCCGCGTTTAAGTAATAGCTCAAGGCCCGCACCAAACAGAATGGCGAAAATAGATAAGAACTTGGCCTGTGCCACAATATCGAGAATGGCCCAAGTCCAGGCATCGGATAGCGAAGGAAGGCCCAGATAGGCCGGATTAAGATAAGCAGCCTTTGACAGACCGAAGGCGCTGATATTAAGCAGCAGAATGCCAAGGATGGCCAGCCCTCGCGCACTGTCTAACGTTGCGATGCGTTGACGCATACCCGACATCCTGTGTACGGGCACCCACTGGTACCCTCTCTGGAAAAGGCTAATTAGCCGTTGTGACGTTAGCTATTATGACGAACAGCACGCAGGAATTCCTGGCGCGTATTCTGGCTAGATTTGAATAACCCGCCTAATGATGTCGTGGTGGTCGCACTGGTAGCATCACGAATACCGCGCGCTTTAACGCAATAATGCACCGCATCGATAGAAACTGCGACATTATTAGTGCCTAACAGTGTCTGTAGTGCCAACAGGATTTGCTGTGTCAGCCGCTCTTGCACTTGCGGGCGCTGAGCAAAAAACTGCACGATACGGTTGATTTTAGATAAACCAATCACACTGTCTTTGGGAATATAAGCGACAGTGGCTTTACCATCAATAGTGACAAAATGATGTTCGCAGGTACTGGTCAGGGTGATATCTCGTACCGTGACCATTTCATCGACCTTCATTTTATTCTGAATCAGGGTGATTTTGGGGAAATTTTCGTAATCCAGTCCAGAGAAAATCTCATCAACATACATTTTGGCAATACGTCTTGGCGTATCCGCCAGACTATCGTCAGACAAATCAAGATTCAGCAATTGCATGACTTCAGTCATATGCGCTTGAATCTTGGTTTTACGCGTTTGGGCATCTAACTCTTGTTTGCGCAGCGGGGTTTCAAGACCACGGGCCAGCAATGCCTCATGAACCAACTCAGCTTCTTTACTTAGCGATGACATTCTTTTCTCCAGCAGGCGTACACATCCGAACAGTATAAACATGATGTAGATCACGTTCGGATTTTGCTCCCCACTTTAGTTGAGAGCAAAATGATTATCCAGTGATTGTTATTCATATCGAATCGTTATTTACATCATGATGAAATAGTTGCATTTGGTGCATCCACTGTAGCGTAAATCAACCGGTAACTGTTTCCTGAGCGCGACGTGGCGTTTTGATAACCAACCCTCCAGCAATGAACAGTGCCACCACTGCCACGTACAGCGCAGGCTCTAACCGGTGAGTCAAGGTTGTTGAGATAGCGGATAATATTGGGCCAACCAGTTGTCCGATAGCATAACCGGTGGTCAGTAAACCAGCCATATAGCGGGTGTGTTGCGGTGCCAGCTCCCGGCCATGCTGCAATGAAAGTTGCACCACACTCAGGAAACCGCCACCGGTCAGTAATGCCCCTAATGCCAACCCACTAACTCCCGGCACTAGCTCCGCGCACAATACCCCCAATGCCTGTACCCAGAGTGTTAATGCCAAGCGGGTTTGCGAACTCAGGCAATGGCGGGTCAAAATACCGATAGTGATCCCTATCACCGCCGCGCCACCAAACACCGGCCAGACAAACTGGGCAAACAGGCTATCTGGGAAGCGCGCTGCTGCCATTTGCGATAAAAATGTTGCGGGCAGAATATAACCGAATCCCGCCAGACTGTAGCTCCACACCAGGCGCTTGAGTGCTGGCGTTAAGGTCAGTGGAATCGCAGCGATATGCGGGCGATGTAGTTCCCCACTTCGCGGCAGATTAATACTGATCATGGCAATAATAACTAACGCCAATACACCATAGACCAGCCAGGCTTCTGCGGCCGATAAGCCATAGCTATGAATAACCACTACCAACATACCGCTGATGAATATGCCCGCGCCTGGTCCGGCAAATACTGCGGCACTGAGTGCCGGACGGCCAAAGTGGGCCAGACGTTCATTGGTCCAGGCGGCGATAAGTACCATCGACCAACCACTGGCCCAGCCAATGGCAAAACGTACCACGCCATGCCACCACGGCCCATCAACTACTGCGGATAGCAGCGTAAGCGTTACCGCGCCCCACAATCCGAGCCATAAACGGCGCTCCACATGGCGGCTGGCACGCATAGCATCAAAAGCGCCAAACAGGTATCCCAGATAATTAAAGGCTGCCACCAGCCCGGCACCGGTTAGGGTGAACTGATGCTCTGCGATCATTAGCGGTACTTGCGGCGTAAAAGCAAAACGGCCAATTCCCATCGCCACCACTAACGCGAGAAAACCACTTAATGCAATTCTTAATGCCATCTGCCCTGCCCATTGTTTGCTGACAGATAATTCCTGCCAGACGGTTAAAAGAAAGTTGCCAATATCATGCCTGAGCATTAGAATCACAAAAAATGAATAATACTAACTAAGTTCATCACAAAAAGAGAACACCTATGGACCTGACCCAGCTACGCATGTTTTGCTGTGTAGCAGAAACCGGTTCCGTTGCCCGGGCAGCGGAGCAGATGCACCGCGTCCCGTCAAATTTGACGACCCGCCTGCGCCAACTTGAAGTTGAGCTGGGTGCCGACCTGTTTATCCGTGAAAAACAGCGCCTGCGGCTCTCCCCTATGGGCCATAACTTCCTCTGTTATGCCAACAGGATCCTGGCGCTAAGCGAAGAGGCAATGCGCATTACGCATACTGGCGAACCGGCGGGTAATTTCCCGTTAGGCTCGATGGAAAGCACTGCTGCCACCCGTCTGCCTAATTTGCTGGCGGCCTATCATCAGCGCTACCCACAGGTGTCCTTATCGCTTATCACCGGGACGTCTGGTGAAATCATCGAGCAGGTACGGGCTGGGACACTGGCGGCAGCGCTCGTTGATGGGCCAGTTCAACATGATGAACTGCACGGTTGTCGCTCTTTCGACGAACAACTGGTGATCATTTCTTGTTTGGACCACCCTCCGATTATGCAAGCCCGCGATGCGGTGGATGAGACACTGTTTGCCTTTCGCCCCAGCTGCTCTTACCGCTTGCGCCTGGAGAGTTGGTTCCGTCAGGCCGGTGTCTTACCGGGCCATATTATGGAAATCCAGTCTTACCATGCCATGCTGGCCTGTGTTGCCAGTGGTGCCGGGCTGGCATTGATACCCCATTCCGTATTGGCGCTACTGCCGGGCCATGAACGGGTACAAGTTCATGCCTTACCGGCTGATATTGCCGATACCGCAACTTGGCTTATCTGGCGTAAAGATGCCTTTAGCCCCAATGTCCGCACCTTAAAAGAACTGATTATCGAGCAGATTGAAATTCAGTGACTTATCTGACGGCTTGCCGCTTATCGGCCATAATTTATACAAACCATGTTGACTTACGTCCAGACAGCCAGATGCAACATATTAGACACATAAACAATTAATTTATATAACAGTCACCACACAGAAGCTATAGGAGCAACACCATGCAGATGATTAAAACTCGCGCCGCAGTCGCATGGGGGCCAAACCAGCCGCTATCGGTTGAAGAAGTTGATTTGATGCCACCGCAGAAAGGCGAAGTGCTGGTACGGATTGTCGCCAGTGGCGTATGCCACACCGATGCCTACACCTTGTCAGGCAAAGATCCCGAAGGGATATTCCCAGTGATCCTCGGCCATGAAGGTGGTGGGATTGTAGAAGCAATCGGCGAAGGTGTTACCAGCGTTGCAGTGGGTGATCACGTCATTCCGCTGTACACTCCAGAATGCGGTGAATGTAAATTCTGCCGCTCCGGTAAAACCAATTTGTGTCAGGCGATCCGCAGCACTCAGGGCAAGGGTTTGATGCCTGATGGCACCACTCGTTTCTCTAAAAATGGCCAACCGATCTTCCATTACATGGGGACTTCAACCTTCTCTGAACTGACAGTGGTACCGGAAATATCACTGGCAAAAATCAATAAAGAAGCGCCATTAGAAGAAGTTTGTCTGCTCGGTTGTGGCGTCACCACCGGCATGGGGGCTGTGATGAACACAGCAAAAGTCAAACCGGGCGACACTGTCGCCATCTTCGGCTTGGGTGGCATTGGTTTATCGGCAGTGATTGGGGCGAAAATGGCTGGCGCTAGCCGCATCATTGGTATTGATCTCAATACCAGTAAATTCGAGCTGGCCCGCAAACTGGGCGCAACAGACCTGATTAACCCGAAAGATTATGATAAACCTATTCAGGATGTGATCGTCGAGCTGACCGATGGCGGCGTAGATTTCTCCTTTGAATGTATTGGTAACGTCAATGTTATGCGCTCAGCGCTTGAGTGCTGTCATAAAGGCTGGGGCGAATCAGTCATCATTGGTGTTGCTGGTGCCGGTGAAGAGATTTCGACTCGTCCATTCCAATTGGTCACAGGCCGCGTATGGCGTGGCTCAGCATTTGGTGGCGTTAAAGGACGCTCCGAGTTACCGGGCATCGTGCAGCAATATCTGGACGGTAAATTCGCTCTGAATGATTTTATTACCCATACCATGGGGTTAGATCAAATCAACGAAGCCTTCGATTTGATGCATGAAGGTAAATCTATCCGTACCGTGATCCATTTTAATCATTCTTCACAAAACAAATAAGCCAAGGAGGCAGGCAACGCATGAATACGTCACTTGAACTTCTCGAAGAGCACCGGATGTTTGGCGGGTGGCAGCAACGCTATCGCCACACCGCCAGCAGCCTGAATTGCAATATGACCTTCAGCATCTATCTGCCCCCCTTACGGGATGACAACCCGCCACCAGTGCTTTACTGGCTGTCGGGTCTGACCTGTAATGATGAAAACTTTACATTGAAAGCCGGTGCTCAGCGGGTGGCCGCTGAGTTGGGTCTGGTACTGGTTATGCCGGATACCAGCCCACGTGGCGATGATGTGCCGAATGACGAAGGTTATGATTTAGGACAAGGCGCGGGGTTCTACCTCAACGCAACACAAGCCCCTTGGTCTAAACATTTTCAGATGTATGATTATATCAGCCAAGAGTTACCGGCTTTGATCGCCCAACATTTCAGAGTGAGTGACCGTCAGTCTATCTGTGGCCATTCAATGGGGGGGCACGGGGCATTGATGCTAGCACTGCGTAACCCGCAGCAATACCAATCAGCTTCGGCCTTTGCGCCGATAGTCAATCCGTGTCAGGTGCCTTGGGGGCGCAAAGCCTTGACTGCGTATTTGGGTACCGATGAGAGTCAGTGGTTGCAATATGATAGTTGCCACTTACTTACACATGCGCACACCCAACTGCCGATGCTGGTAGATCAAGGTGATGGTGATCAGTTTCTGGCTGACCAGTTACAACCGGCAAAATTAGCTGAATTGGCGCGACAGCGCGATTGGCCACTGACACTTCGTATTCAACCGGGTTATGACCATAGCTATTTCACCATAGCCACATTTATTGAAGATCACTTACGCTTCCATGCGGAATTCTTACATCCGTAATCGATGTAATTAACGTGATTATCAATCATAACTATTTTAAGCCCTACGGGGCTTTTTTATTTTAACGTAGAAATGCATAGTTATTCCCGTTACAGTTATAGCTAATTAACAATCGAAAAATTAAAAAAACATGATAGCTAATCACATTCCATACAAACATATCTATAAATAAAAATATTGATAAATTCCAAAAATAGAATTACAAATAAACAGTAAGAATCTTTTTGGTACTTAATTACATTCAAAGATAATTATTTAAATGGAGTATTATATGAATATTTCAAAGCAATCAGATGATAAAGAAATAAAATACAGCCACTTAATAGCACTAAAAGGTAAGTTGCAATCATTAGAAGAATCATTTAAGAGTAATGCATTTTATATAAATGACAATGAAATAGAAAAAATAAAAAATAATACCCTGCGAAGCAAAATAACAGCATGGAACTGGTCAAGAAGCTTTGCTGAAGAATAGAAAAACATGAACCATTCAGAAATTATTGGTTAGGCCATAAATCATTAATGGCCTAACCTTGCTCCACATAGCAGTAACAATGAAAGCAATTCAATACACCTTATAGGTTTCAATATGTAGGAAGGAAGGCAGAAATAAACGCATCCAACACATTTACGTCTTGAAATCATGGGGATAAATAAATTGAGATATTCTTGTATGTTTACAAGTGAATTCATTAATGATGTAAAGCTTAGCCCGATGGCAAGTATATTAGCGATAATAATAACGGCTTTAGGTATGCTCTCATCATTTTTAGTATTACTGCTTTATTTAACGGATAGAAGTATTGAAAATTACCACAATGACCACGCACAAATATATCGCATAGAAACTCAGTTTAACTTGCCAAACGGTGACGATGTAAAATCAGCACAAGTACCTTTTCCATTGATTCCAGCATTGCAGAATGCAAAGAACATTAAAGAGGTTATCTATGCACTACGTCTATTTACAGACTTACAAGTGAATGACCAAACTCACAGCAAAGTAGAGATTTATACCGTTAGTCCGAATTTCTTCAATGTCATTAATCCCTATAAACTGAGTAATGATCAACCTAATCTATATGAACCAAATATTTCTCAATACCGCCCTCATCTGACCCAGAATGAAATTATTATTACGCCAGAATTTAATCGTCAATATCTTCATCTGGATAATCCGGTCGGGCACGTTATCACCTTAGGGAACAAAGGCCAATTCGTCATTAAAGATATGATTAGTTTGCATAAGGATAACCGTTTTAAAACCAACGCCGTGATTGCATTTTCTCCCGAACTCATAGATGGCTATCATGATAAAAGGCATGATTGGTACGATATGCACGCTTATGCCTTTATTACAATGGACGCAGGAGAAAAACCCGATTCTGAACAATTGGGTACACTCGTTACCCGTTACGCCCCCCAACTCCCTGGAGCACCATTCAGCCCCGAAGAGTTCATTCAATTATCTGCACGTAATATTACCGATATCCATTACGATAATGGGTTACCTGATGAGATCAGCACAGTTATTGCAAAATCCTATTTATACAGCTTATATGCAGCCGGTATTTTTATATTTCTAACAACCACCATGAACTTTTTTAATGTTAACAATGTAATAAATACCAATAAAAAAAACAGTTTCCAGATAAAGAAATCGCTCGGAGCCTCTCGTTATCAACTATTGACTGAAGCACTTTCCATCGCACTGCTTCAAGCCTTTTTTGTACTCCTGTTAGCAATCCTCTTTCTGATTGTTTTAATACAGCTATCTACAGGCGTTAAAGAGTTAATTCTCATTCAAGAAACTAAAACATTACTAGCCTCCTTCTTTTTTACATTGATTTCAATTTATACAGCAATTCTCATTTCTCATATAACATATCTATATGTTACCGTTTTTCCCAATCAATCTGGCCATTATAATATTTATAATCAACAGCCAATATCACGCTACGTCCATCAAGGAGCACTGTGCATACAAATAACAATCGCAGGCATAATAGTTTACTTATGGGCAGGAATATTGACACAGAATGATTTTATGCAGCATCATAATTTTGGTTATGAAAAAGACAATATAGTGACATTTACTTTAAGTGATGAGTTAATTGATCAAGCAGCAATAAATAGTTTACAAAATGAATTGAAGAATACTGTAAATATAGAGTCTATCGCACTTAGTAGCTGGCAACCCTTTGACATGTCGAGGACAAACACGTCAATATTTCATCTTAATCAGCAAGAGAAAGATAAGTTAGTAACAGTAAATACACTTAATGCTAATAAACACTTCCTTGATACCTGGGGAGTTAAGGTATTAGCAGGGTATGATAATGTGCTAATGCCGAGTGATGATAATAATATTGTCCATGCGGTAGCAACTCAATCCTTTATGACTTTAATGGGGCAACATTCCTATGATGAAACATTGAATAGCATATTTTACATTAATGATAATGACTCTGAACATAAAATAAGAATCCTTAGAATAATAAATGATTTTTATCTTGCAGATGTCAATAAAAACACCACACCACTATTGATATTTATTGAAAACAAGTCCCAACGATATGGCGCATTAAAATTGCAATATATACAGGATCTTGGGGAAGTTAAAAAAACACTTGAGCGATATCGGGTTAACCCCACGCAAATACAAACAGTGGAACATTTACATCAAGCATATTTCAATACGAATAGACTTATGCAAAAAACAGCTAATTTTGTTGCCATACTTTCAATTTTATTAATATTAATAAGCACGGTAATCATCAGTATATCCGAAACCAAACGAATCGGTAAGACATTAAGAATAATGGAGTCTATTGGTGGTTCTATTTATACCCATATCGTTTTCTTTATACAGCAAAATATCGCCCCCATTATTTTTGCTGCTATAATAGCATTCTCGATGGGTTTCTTTTTATTGCATCGATGGTTGGTTCAATACCATGCTGTGGATAATCTTTCATACGTCAATGCCACTGCTACACTTTTTATTTTCATAATTAGCATAGTTGTCATTATGACTATTACGCTGATCTTTAATAATGACAACATAAATACCAAAAAGAAACAATAAATACATGGATATAAAAATTGAAAAAAATGCACATACAAACTTACGCATAACGTTAATTATTATAGGTGTATCACTTATACTGATTGCCTGTTTTTTTTACATTTACTCTTTATTCACAAGCCAAAATACGTTATTAGTTGCGCGGGAAAACACTATTTTCATTACGGTTAAGCCTGAGGAATTTCAGGACGTATTAATTACACGTGCCATTACGGTACCGAAGGAAAGCACGATTATATCAAGTGAACGTGGGGGGAAAGTCATTGAAATTGCCAAAAAAGCTTTTGAAGCGGTTAACAAAGGTGATGTTATCGTTCGTTTATCCAATTATGATTTCATGTTAGAAACAACCTCCAGAATGGCAGATACCACCGAACAAATAAATAATCTGCGTAATATGAAAATGCAATTGGAACAAGATAATCGAGATACCAAACTCAGCCTACAAGAAGCTCGACACCAGATCGGGGTTGTTAGCAAAAATCTTGTCAGGCATCAAGTCCTCGATACAAAATCGATGATTGCAAAATCAGAGTTAGAAAACCAAAAAGATATACTGAAAAATTGGAAAACTAAGAGTGAGATATTACTAGAGCATAATAACAAAAACCAAAAATCACTTCCTAAGCAATTAAATAATATTAATGACTCTATTTTATTACTTGAACGAATGATGGGAATGATTGAAACGGGCATCGATCAATTAGTAATAACTGCACCTATTGACGGCTCTTTATCTGTTTTGGACATTGAGTTAGGCCAGCAAATAAAACCTGGTGAAAAAATAGCAGTCGTAGATAATTTCAATTCATATTATTTCAATGTCTTTTTGAGTGAATATTACTTGGATAAGATAAAACCACAAACTCGTGTTATTGCAAAAATAAATGGCCAGGATATTGTACTGCTTATTGAATCGGTCTCCACAGTTATTGATAATGGCAAGTTTAAGGCAAAGCTGACACCGACTCAATTAAACAAAGTCCCGCTAAAAAGAGGCCAATCTATTGAAATAGAAATCTCATTGCAAGATGAGAAAGAGAAGATATTATTAGTACCCAATGAAAGTATTACTTCAGATAAACATGGGGGTAACTACCTCTATATCTACCAACAAAAACATGATCATGCGATTAAAACTAAAGTAGAAATTAAGCGCCGCAACGCAGAAAAAACAGAAATAACAGAAATAACAGCAGGACTAAATTCAGGTCAACGTATTATCATCCCTTCATATTCAAACAGTAACCAATATAATATAATTGAGTTTAAATAATATGCTAAACATACAAAATGCAGAAAAGTGTTTCATAACAAAAACGATTAAAACCCGGGTATTTCATCACCTGAACCTCGCTGTGGAACAAGGTGAATTCGTATCAATTATGGGTCCATCAGGATCGGGGAAATCGACTCTGCTCAACATTATAGGCATGTTTGACTCACTTGATAGTGGCTCACTTACCTTAGCAGGAAAGGATGTCGTATCCCTAAGTTACTCACAACAAATTATATTAAGGCGTGAGTTGATAGGCTATATTGTTCAATCATTTAATCTTATTCCACATTTATCAATATTCGATAATATTGAGTTACCACTGAAGTATCGCCATGTTGCAAAAAAAGAACGTATTGAACGCGTTAATCGGATTTTAAACCTTTTTGCTATCGAGAATCGTAGAGATCATAAACCAATGCAATTATCGGGTGGTCAGCAACAACGAGTCGCCATTGCCCGTGCCATGGTATCCAATCCAGCATTATTGTTAGCTGATGAGCCAACCGGTAATTTGGACAGTAAAAACACCCGAAATGTACTTGAACAATTAAGCAGAATAAATCAGACAGGAACAACCATAATAATGGTTACACACTCAGATGAAGCCGCCACATATGGTAATAGAATCATAACCATGAGAGATGGAAAATTAACTTAAAAATAGGAGCGCAACATGCGTAATATAATATCCATCGTAAACAGAGATAGCGTTAATATTATAGACATAAATATTAGAAAACTGGAGGAATTAACCTCGCATGAATATAAAGCATTATCGGCCTATCTCATCGGGAAGATCCCTGCTAGCCAGTTATTGGATGGTGATGAGTTAACTCTATTTAATAAAGAGTTAACTCATCATATGGAGGTAAAAGCAATTAATGTAGGTTTCGCACTATAACTCAACCTCTTGCCCTTTGCGGTGCAGGCGCAATGAAACCAAGAAGGTAACGAAGCACATTGCCGAAACGTACCAAAAGAAGCTGTTTTCCATATCAAAAGACTTAAGAGACAGCGCCACATATTCAGCACTACCACCAAACATGGCATTTGCAACTGCATAAGACAGGCCAACACCTAAGGCTCTGACTTCTGGCGGGAACATCTCTGCTTTTAGTAACCCACCAATAGAAGTATAAAAACTGAGAATAATCAGGGCGGTAATAATCAGCATAAACGCAATATATGGACTGGTTACCCCTTTTAGGGCGTGCAGAATAGGTACCGTTAATAGCATTGATAATAGGCCAAACGTTAGCATAGATGTACGGCGGCTAATGCGATCGGATAATGCACCAAATAAAGGTTGTACCAACATAAAAATAAATAATGCCGCCGTCATGACCAGGCTGGCGGTTTTCACATCCATCCCGGCGGTATTGACTAAATACTTTTGCATATAGGTGGTGTAGGTATAAAAAGAAAGAGAGCCACCCGCGGTGAAGCCTAGTACCATAATAAATGCGCGACGGTTCTTCCATAGCCCTTTCAAACTCCCCGCATCTTTCTTATTACGGTTCTTCTCATCCGAGGTTTCATTCAGTGAACGGCGTAAGTAAAGAGCAACCACTGCCAACAGTGCGCCCAGAACAAAAGGAATACGCCAGCCCCAACTGTGCAATACCTCTGATGAAAGTGTTTGCTGTAATAGAACCAGCACTAATAATGCCAGCAATTGGCCGCCAATTAATGTGACATATTGGAACGAAGCATAAAACCCTTTGTGCCCTTTCACTGCGACTTCACTCATATAGGTGGCACTGGTGCCATATTCGCCCCCAACAGATAACCCCTGGAATAAACGGGCGACTAACAGTAAGACCGGCGCCAGGCTACCAATTGACGCATAGGTTGGCAGGCAAGCAATCATCAACGAACCGGCGCACATCATATAGACCGAAATCAACATGGATAACTTGCGGCCATGTTTGTCAGCAATATAACCAAATAACCAGCCGCCAATCGGCCGCATCAAAAAACCAGCAGCAAAAACACCGGCAGTCTGCACTAATTGGGTGGTTGGATTATCACTGGGGAAAAAAAGCGGGGCAAAATAGAGCGCGCAAAAAGAGTAAATATAGAAATCAAACCATTCAACCAAATTCCCAGAAGAGGCCCCAACAATGGCTCGTATCCGTTGCCGGGTATCTGCTTTATCTGTCAGACGTGCTGATGTTCCCTGACCTTCTACCACAGTAGTGTCTAATGAAGTTGTTTCAACCATAATGATGCGTCTGCCACATTGTTAAACGTCCATGCCATATAAGCTCAGAACCGAGAAATCACAGACACTGAACTCTCATTTTTATATTGTTAGATTGTTATATATTGGTAACATTATCGTTTCAATGAGAGTTATAGCGCAGAGAGTAGTTTAGGAAAAACCTCAATTTCCTTTGTGATGTCAATTACATAAATATGTTAAGTCGACTGTTTGGTGAAGGTTTTTTTGTGAGCGGCACGACAGAAAAAAACGGGAACAGTACGTAGTCAAAGTGACGATAAGTGGCCAGCACAGCGATTTTGCTGACCCTGTATTCGTCTGCCCTTTTCTGTCTAGAAAGCAGAATCAGGCTGGAGAAGAAAAGCCTGTTCCTCTGCACTTGAGACTCGCCCAAGGATATGATTGCGGTGTGGGTAACGGCCAAAGCGATCAATAATCGCTTTATGGCATAACTCATAATCAAGCTGATTGTCATTACCCAATTCGGTAAAGAGTTCTAATGCCTGTTTATGAATAAGCGCCGATTCGGAATGCATAAAAGGAAGATAAAGAAAGCCGCGTTGAATATCAGATAATTGTTTCGTCTGACCACTGCTGATTGCTTCCTGCGCTAGCACCAGCGCCATCCCGTCACAAGAAAATGATGCAGGTAAATCACGGAACAGGTTTCTGCTGAATTGATCCAGTATCAATATTTCCGCCAAACGCCCTTCAATTTTAAACCGCCAGTGGGCCAATTCCCCCTTTGATGCCGCTTGCCAAACCGGGCCAAACCGCTTGCGTAGCAGAGCATCAAAATCCTCATCCTTTTTGAACCACAACGCCGGGTCCATCTCGTTAAACCAAAAGTCCAGAATCGATTGATACTCCATGTCACACCCCTGTGTTGCCTGCCGAAGGTTTATACCCATGAAAATAATAGCACTGATCAAGGCAGTATCAATCTATCGTCTCTTTGCGCCGCCATCCATTCACCCACCTGACAATCTCTGCCATAATGGTTTCATTATTTGATGGTAGCTCAGCACCCATAATTACCTCTAGCTAACGGTGCACACTGACCACGGAGTCCAGCATGGATCACAGTAATACCTCGGATTTACTCTCTCTCGAACAAGCTCTGACTAAAATGCTGTCGCAGGTTACGCCATTGCAGGCAACAGAAATCATCGCATTGACCGAAGCGGCGGGACGTATCACCGCCAGTGCAATTACATCACCGATTGCTGTGCCCCCCTTCGCCAATTCAGCCATGGACGGATATGCCGTGCGTTGTAATGAGCTTAGCAGCACATTACCGCTGCCGGTGGCCGGCAAGGCTTTTGCCGGTGCACCGTTTAAAGGTGAGTGGCCAGCCAATACTTGCGTGCGAATCATGACCGGTGCCCCTATTCCTGAGGGAGCCGATGCCGTCATCATGCAAGAACAGGCCGTGGCTGGCGAACAAGGTGTCATATTCAATAGCCAGGTGCAGGTTGGGCAAAATATCCGCTTGCCGGGTGAAGATATCCAACAGGGTGCTGCCGTTTTCCCCGCGGGGGTAAAATTAGGCGCGGCGCAATTACCGCTACTCGCCTCATTAGGCATTGCAGAGATTGCCGTGTTTCGCACACTGAAAGTGGCTATTTTCTCTACCGGCGATGAATTGCAACCAGTCGGGCAGCCCTTAGGCGAAGGACAGATTTACGATACTAACCGCTTCGCGGTACGGTTGATGCTGCAACAGTTAGGCTGCCAAATAGTTGACCTTGGCGTGATCCGTGACGATCAACTCGCATTGCGCAAAGCATTTGAACAAGCCGATGCCGCCGCTGACCTTGTTATCAGCAGTGGTGGTGTCTCGGTGGGTGAAGCGGATTACACCAAACAGATGCTGGAAGAGTTAGGCGATATCGGTTTCTGGAAGTTGGCGATAAAACCCGGCAAACCGTTTGCTTTCGGCAAATTGGATAACGCCTGGTTCTGCGGCTTACCGGGTAATCCGGTCTCGGCGGCGCTAACATTCTATCAGTTGGTACAACCCCTTATTGCTAAACTCTCCGGCCATGCGGGGTGGCGTCCACCACTGCGCCTCAACGCGGTCGCGGCGACAAAATTGAAGAAATCCCCCGGCCGTTTAGATTTTCAACGCGGTATTTTCTCCACCAATGCTAACGGTGAATTGGAAGTACGCACCACAGGTCATCAGGGGTCTCACGTATTCAGTTCATTCAGCCAAGGTAACTGCTTTATTGTGCTGGAACGAGAACGCGGTTCTGTCTCGGTCGGTGAAACAGTTGAAATCGAACTGTTTAACGGGCTATTGGGGCAATAAATTGTACATGGTGGAGAGGCTGACATGCTGCCAGAACTGACCGATGCCCAAGCCCTGCGTTATAACCGGCAAATCGTGCTGCGCGGTTTTGATTTTGACGGTCAGGAAAAACTGAATGCTGCCAAGGTGTTAATCGTTGGATTAGGGGGGCTAGGATGCGCAGCCGCACAATATCTGGCAGCAGCAGGCGTGGGCCACCTTACCCTGCTGGATTTTGATACGGTTTCGCTTTCCAACCTGCAGCGGCAGGTTTTGCATCGCGATAATCGTATCGGAATGTCAAAAGTGGCCTCTGCGGCACTGACGCTGTCTGAAATGAACCCTCATTTGGCACTGAAATCCATTGATGGTCAGTTAGATGACCAACAACTCGCGGCAACCATTGCTGAACATCAGTTGGTGTTGGATTGTACCGATAATGTCACCAGCCGCGAGCAACTCAATCGACTGTGTCATGCACAACGTAAACCACTGGTTTCAGGTGCAGCAATTCGCATGGAGGGGCAAATTAGTGTTTTCACTTATCAGCCAAACCAACCCTGCTATCGCTGCCTCAGTCGGTTATTCGGTGACAATGCACTGACCTGTGTTGAAGCCGGGGTAATGTCGCCCTTGGTGGGGATTATTGGTAATTTACAAGCGATGGAAACCATAAAGCTGTTAGCTGATTATGGTCAGGTGATATCTGGGCGCATATTGATGTATGACGCTGCAACGGCAGAGTTTCGGACCATGAAGCTAGCCAAAGATGCCCACTGTGAAGTCTGTGGCAAAGATTAGCCGCCTATTTAGCGCAAAAAAAAGCTGATGCAATGCATCAGCTCTCTTATCAACACACCATCAACTAATCAGGACTGAATACCCTGGCTACGCAGATAGTCTTCGTAGTTACCGGTAAAGTCGATCAGCTTGCCTGGTGTCATTTCAATCACTCGGGTCGCCAAAGAACTAACGAACTCACGGTCATGGGAAACGAAGATTAGCGTGCCTTCGTACATTTCTAATGCCATGTTCAGCGCTTCAATCGATTCCATATCCAAATGGTTGGTTGGCTCATCCATTACCATGATGTTAGGGCGCTGCATCATCAGCTTACCAAACAACATCCGCCCTTTCTCACCACCAGACAAGACCTGTACTTTCTTCTTAATATCGTCCTGGCTAAACAGTAAACGGCCCAGCACACTGCGCACAGCCTGCTCGTCGTCTTTTTCCTGTTTCCACTGACTCATCCAGTCAAATACCGTCAGATCGATTTCAAAATCGCTGGCATGATCCTGTGCATAGTAACCAATCTTACTGTTTTCAGACCATTTTACGGTGCCAGAATCCGGCTCATAATCCCCTACCAAGGTTTTCAGCAAAGTCGATTTACCGATACCGTTTGGCCCGAGGATAGCCACTTTTTCACCCACTTCCAGGCGCAAATCCAGTTTTTTAAACAGCGGGCCGTCATCAAAACCTTTGGTCAACAGTTCAACTTCCAGCGCATTACGGAACAGTTTTTTATCCTGATCAAAGCGGATAAACGGGTTCTGGCGGCTAGATGCTTTCACTTCATCAAGCTGAATTTTATCAATCTGACGGGCGCGAGACGTCGCCTGTTTGGATTTAGAGGCGTTGGCACTAAAGCGGCTAACGAAAGATTGCAGCTCAGAGATCTGGGCCTTTTTCTTGGCGTTATCTGACAACAGACGATCACGAGCTTGCGTCGCCGCCGTCATGTATTCGTCATAGTTACCCGGATAAACACGCAGTTCGCCATAATCCAGATCCGCCATGTGGGTACACACCATGTTCAGGAAGTGACGGTCATGGGAAATAATAATCATGGTGCTGCTACGTTCGTTCAGCACTTGTTCCAACCAGCGGATAGTATCAATATCCAGGTTGTTGGTCGGTTCGTCGAGTAACAAGATTTCCGGGTCTGAGAACAGGGCTTGCGCCAGCAATACACGCAATTTAAAGCCAGGAGCGATTTCGCTCATCAAGCCATAATGTTGTTCAACCGGAATACCTACACCAAGCAGTAATTCACCGGCACGTGCTTCTGCGCTGTAACCATCCATTTCACCGTAGGCAACTTCCAGATCAGCCACTTTATAGCCGTCTGCTTCGCTCATTTCAGCCATAGCGTAGATGCGGTCGCGCTCTTCTTTTACTTCCCACAGCTCGCCGTGACCCATAATAACGGTATCCAGCACTGTGTTGTTTTCAAAGGCGAATTGGTCCTGACGTAACTTACCCAGACGCTCATTCGGGTCAAGGAATACGTTACCGCCGCTAGGAACTAAATCACCGCCAAGGATTTTCATGAAGGTGGATTTACCACAGCCATTAGCGCCGATCAGACCATAGCGATTACCGCCACCGAATTTTACTGAAATGTTTTCAAACAGCGGCTTGCTGCCGAATTGCATGGTGATATTGTTAGTACTTAGCACAGAGCTCGCTCTCGATTGGATTACTGAATAGGGATATTCAAGAATTATAGAAAATGTGATTCGGCGCGCATTATGCCACAAGATGGCAAGAGTATCGCCTCCAGTTTTGCACGAAATCTCAGCAAGCGCTTAAATCTGACGGTAAGTGGCTGCGGCAATAAAAGCTTGATGCCACTAAAAGGGGCTATTAGCCCCTTAAATAAATACCCTAAACCCTAGGTTATTCGTGCTGTTACTCATCAATACATTGCAATGCGCTGTATTTATCCAGCAGGAATGGCCGCAGATAGCCAACTGTGTTAGACATCGGTAGCACCTCTTCGCTGAGATGGATATTCAGGATATCGCTGAGATAACTACGCCGTTTTTGTATTCTTTGCCAAACATCAGGGTACTGTGTAGCGAGCGCATTACGTAAATGCTGATCAGCCAGTGCAATACACTCCTCAGCACTCACTCCGGCATAACCTTTTACCGAAGGAATGATATCGATTTGGAATATCATCCCACTGCGAATTATCTCTT
Source organism: Yersinia sp. 2553 StPb PI (assembly GCF_052217105.1). NCBI lineage: Bacteria > Pseudomonadati > Pseudomonadota > Gammaproteobacteria > Enterobacterales > Yersiniaceae > Yersinia > Yersinia sp. 2553 StPb PI. The sequence continues at coordinate 2,236,834 of NZ_JAZGPX010000002.1, forward strand.
CAGAATCGCTATAAATGGGAGAGCACAACCACTCTTCATCAGCAACTAAATGGCCGGGATTTAGCGACCAATGGTATTGTGATTTAGGGAAAACCGTTTCCACTAATGCGTACATCTCTTTTCCTGGCATACCAATACGAATATTTTCCAGCCAAGCGACGACTGTTGTGTAATAAGGTAGCGCAACCTTATCAAGATAATCTCTTTCCGCGCGCGGTAGTTCATCTGCCTGATGAACCGCATAGCCGGTTCTACTGCTCAAACCGCCTTTAAACCCAGTGGTCAATGATATTTTATCGCCGAGTTGTACCGCTTTATCACTGGGATATAAATTTGCCTGTTCAAATCTGACGCCAGTCGCAGCAATTATCACAACAGTGTTCGGTTGGCCTTCATCTGCCAGATAACTGCCCAGTTGCTTTTCTGTTATGCCGATATCAACCGCAGCCAATGCATTAAGAATACAATTCGACGCCAAATTAGCGCCATATTCATAGTGCGCCAATTCATTAGCATTATTGGTCACTCTAGCTGCAATATCACTGCCAATAAATAGACTGGTAGCGTTAATAATCGTTGCTACCGGTGAAGCAGACTTTTTAATCGCATCCAAAATAAAATGGGGAATATCAAATAGCTGACTGTTATCGTCCAGCTTACTGGTAAACAGTTTCCATCCTGCAACCCCAATCTTTTTAGCCTGCTGAATCCCGGTTGCTGCCAATAATTCAGTAAGCGTTTTACTGTTGTCCATTGGTTGATTTGGCAATGAAAAATAGGGGACATGAATCACGGTATTTCTGACTCTGGCATAGTCAGATAACTTTAAATTCTCGTTACCTAATAATAAATAGACCTCGCCCGAGACATGTAACACCAGAGCCGCTTCTTCAAAACGGGGAATAAACCCCGCCAGATATTCAAAGTTCCCGCCATGCTCTTTGTCCGCATACACCAATAAATAATCGATAGCGGCACGGCGCATATTACTAATAACTTTAGCTTTGCGATATTCGATGGTTTCATCATTAATGGCTACCTTAGTAACAGCATCAAACCTTGGCGGCGTATCAATAGCGTTAAGTTTTATCTGACGCTTAATAATCATCTTGTTCATAAGAATCATTACCTTGGTTAATTTATTTACACGCCGCCATACCCGCTATTGATGTTGATGCTATAACCACTTTGCATCGCGGGTAAAGGAGATCGTTAGCCACCGATGAGGGCCGGACTCGCCAATTTCTTTGGCTATTTCATCGCGTAATTTGTCAAAATAACTGACACCATTCGTCTCCATCTCTGGTGGAATAACCACATGAATCTCGATAAACAACCCCCGCCCCATGCGGGTGGCATAGTGGGAGTAATCAATAAATTTATATTTTGCCATTAACTTATCCATTAAGCTCTCAATGGCATTATCCAGATTGTCTGGCGTCATTTGTAATACTTCACGAACTGCCGAAATGACTGTTTTTATTGGCACAGGTATTAAGACCAAGGTTAACAAGGCCAATACAGCGGGGTCGGTATAAACAATCAAATGCGCATAGCGGGTACCTTCCATACACCATGAAAGCAAGAAGGCTACTAATAACGCAGAACTGATGCAGGCCGACATTAACCAGCTTTTGGTATCCAATGCAATTAGCTCGGATTTGACTCGTTTATTTAAACGACGTTGTTTTAAAAAGAGGGTGAAACAGAAAATACTGACCACTAATGCATAAACAATCGCCCACCCCAACTCCAATTCCCTGCCGCCGTCGAAAATCCCCTTAATGGCATTGACGAATGCGTAAAGACAAAGAAAGGCCAGCAAGCTGCCATTGAAAGCCAGAACCAGTGGTTCAACATGCCAGAAACCGTATTGAAAACGCCGACTGTGCGGCTGACCAAGTAATCGGGAAACCAATAGCGATAAACTGCACATTCCAGCATCTAAAGCAGAGAACATACCATCGAAAATAATCGACATCGAACCGCATACGATACCAAAAACAATCCCCATAATGGCGATAAACAAAGTGCAAAAAATTGAACGTCTTAAAATCTGCTGTTCAAGCTTGGTGTCATGTAACAGAGGTGGAGCCTGTTCACTGAGTGTCGTCATGATTTAAACCCATTTTTTATTACAACCTATTGTTTTATTACAACCTATCGTTTATTACAACCAACTGTTTTATGACCATCAATTTTTTTATTTAGCTTAATGCGTGAATCACGATAAGAGCCTGAAGGTTAATCCGCACTAATAGTAGTGTGTCATATTATCTCATTTTTACCAGTAAATTACGCAGTAACACCCAAACAGAGAACCTTGTTAATCTCTTGTTTTTATTAATTTAAAATATAGCGAATCCTATTCGCAGGAATTTTATATCGCCAATTGATATCCAAATGGATTATTCGGTACTTCATTTTCATCCTTATCCTAAAGCCATCAGCGCTCAGCGCTTTATACTTTAAACCTAATAACAGATTTGTTTAATTTTAATAACATCTGGCTATAAACAAGATTTTTCATTAATGCAGGTAAATGAGTAGAAGTTGTTATTCGTCAAGAATGCTATTTCTGCATAACGATATTATGCACCGCTTGGACTAATACCCGTTCAGGAGGAAATATGGCGACAAAACTTAATATTGTATTGGTCCATGGCGCATGGGCTGATGGCTCACAGTGGCGCTATATTATCCCAGCCCTGCACACCATGGGGCACCGGGTCATTGCAATACAAAATCCGCTGACATCATTAGCAGATGACGTGGAGCGGACCATTAAGCTAACTACCGCCTTATATGGCCCTACCCTATTAGTGGGCCACTCTTATGGTGGCATGGTCATTACACAAGTCGGGCATCTGCAAAATGTGGTCGGTATGGTCTATCTCGCCGCTTTTGCCCCCGATGCGGGAGAGAGCTTATCCAGTACTTTTGCACTGCGTGAACCGCCTGTTGGCGCCGCTTATATTCGCCCGGATGATAATGGATTTCTATGGATTGACACTGACCAGTTCCACGAAAATATGTGTCAGGACATTGATGAGAATGAAGCACTGGTGATGTCTATGGTGCAAAAACCCTTAGCAACTCGCGCTTTTACTGATAAGTCTGCTCAGCCTGCCTGGCGGGTCAAACCTTGCTGGTATCAGGTTTCAACGGAAGACAGAATGCTGCCGGTCGAAACACAACGCGGTTTTGCTGCTCGAATTCAGGCCCAAAAGGTGATTGAGTTACCCTCCAGCCACGCCTCGATACTCTCTCATCCACAGCAGATAATCGCGCTGATTGTCGATGCCGTAAATGCGGTTAAATAGTTATCACACGCCAGCCTCACATCTGCATCATATGACAGGCGAAAAAAATCCGCCCGAAAGCGGATTTTTATCAGACACAGCATAACACCGTGAAAGATGAGTGCTAACTATTCTAAGCAGTCGCTTAGAAAGTGTAACCTACGCCAGCAACCCAAGTACCGACATCAACGTTGCGGATGCGGCTCTGTTCGTAAGAAACGTCCAGGGCAACATTTTGCATTGGGTTGAACTGCATACCTGCGCCGTAAGTAAAGCCGTAATCGCTGGTGCTGCTTTTATCGCTAGCAGAAGTTGGGTAGTTCTGGCTGAAACGACCGTAACCCACACCTACCAGGCCATAAACGCTAGCCCAATCGTTGATACGGTAAGCTGGACCACCGGTGATAGCATTGTATTGTGCTTTGTTGTATACCGACGAGCTGTCACCGAAGCTGCTTTTTTCAGTGTGAGTGAAAGAGGTGATGTAACCCAGTTGAGAATCACTCCACTCGTAACGGTATTTCAGGTTGAAACCTGAAGATTTGTTAGCAACACCTTGATAATCGCTCTGGGCATAACCACCAGAAACGGTGCTTTGACCGGCAAAGGCTGAACCTGCGGTCACTGCTAATACACAAGCTGCTACTGCTGAAAGACATGCAATTTTATTCATAACCACCTCGAAAGACGCAAATTTTTAGATGAAACAAAAACACCATGAAATTATAACAATAAATAGTAGGAAACTCTGCCTACATATGATTGTCTAATCATTTATTTGGTGTAACAAAGGGTTTCAAGAATCTTCCATCTTACTAATACGCTTACGAATTTCCGCCATTCTACACCTTTTTGTGACTCCCATCACCAAAAGCCATTCCAGACTATTCTTAGTTTTAGCGCTTAAATAACCAGCAGAAATAGCGTTAAAAAACCGCAATGCTGAAAATTTATTATTTCTTTCACTGCTTTCCGTTTCTTTTTTCGCTCCTTTGGTGATTTTCAAACACTTGGCTGACATTTCATTTACACTGGCAAAAATAGCTACCTAATAATTTTCTTTGAGGCTTAACAGGATGTCTTTGTCTCCTTCATCCAAACATTCACTTCCCTTAGTCCCTATTCTGTTACTGGTGATTGCCATGATCTCCATCCAGAGTGGTGCATCGTTGGCGAAAAGTTTGTTCCCACTGGTTGGCGCGCAAGGAATAACCTCGCTGCGGCTCGGTATCGGCACACTTATTTTGTTTGTCATCTTTAAACCTTGGCGAATGCGATTCACCTCAGGCAGCCGCTTACCCCTGCTTATTTATGGTGTGACATTAGGTGGAATGAACTTTTTGTTTTACCTGTCACTAAAAACGGTGCCATTGGGTATTGCCGTCGCATTGGAGTTCACCGGCCCGTTGGCGGTTGCCATGTTCTCTTCTCGCCGCCCGGTGGACTTTATCTGGGTAGGGTTGGCCGTTCTGGGGCTATGGTTCTTATTACCGCTGGGACATAACATTGGTACCATTGATTTATTTGGCGCGGCTTGTGCCTTGGGTGCTGGAGCCTGTTGGGCGCTGTATATTATTTCAGGGCAGAAAGCCGGCGGTGATCACGGTCCTGGGACTGTCGCGGTAGGTTCTCTGATCGCAGCACTGGTATTTTGCCCAATTGGCGTAGCATATAACGGCCTTGCCCTGTTCGATCCCGCCATTCTCCCCGTTGCTCTGGCTGTCGCTATTTTGTCGACGGCATTACCCTACTCACTAGAAATGGTCGCACTGACCCGGCTCCCTACGCGCACATTTGGCACGTTAATGAGTCTGGAGCCAGCACTGGCGGCCATTTCAGGGTTGGTATTCTTAAATGAACATCTGACATGGGTTCAATGGTTGGCTCTGGCATCAATTATCAGTGCCTCTATCGGGGCCACACTGACTATCAAACCCAAGCCACAACTGGATCAAATTGCCTGAAGGGTGCTGCGCGCATCAGGGCTAGTTCAGCCCTCTCACCTTCTATCCTATTGTTATTTATCAAACGCCAGCCCAGCACTGCACGGGTTGGCGTTTTTTATTAATTATTTTCCTTTTTTTTGCATCCAAAACACCAGGCTGATTCGTATAGGTAGATGTGAGGCAAGACTTCACCTCAACCGTCCTAAAAGGAATACATTATGAAAACGCTTCTTCGTTCTGCTATCTGTGCTTCCTTACTGTTCAGTACTGTCTCTATGGCCGCCATGATGTCCGAAACTGTTATGGTAGGTGGTGCTTCGATGTTGCCGAGTAAAAATATTATCGAGAATGCGGTTAACTCAAAAGATCACACGACCTTAGTCGCTGCGGTTAAAGCTGCGGGGTTGGTTGATACCCTGCAAGGCCCTGGGCCATTTACCCTGTTCGCGCCCACCAATGCCGCGTTTGCAAAATTGCCCGCCGGTACAGTTGAAAGTCTGGTCAAACCAGAAAATAAAGCCATGCTCACCCAAATCTTGACCTATCACGTGGTGGCCGGGAACTACGATATGAAACAGTTAGAAAGTAAAATTAAAGCCGGAGGGGGTACTGCCGAGCTGAAAACTGTCAATGGCCAATCACTATGGATTATGAACAACGGGCCACATAACATTCAGCTTAAAGATGGAAAAGGGAACATCGCCAATATCAGCACCTATGATGTACAACAGAAAAATGGCGTGATCGATGTGATTGATACTGTTCTGATGCCTAAATAAAACCCGTCTATACTGGGTGCAGTGTCTCACTGCACCTGACGGCTTTTTTAGGGATTGGCGCATGAATGAATACTCACTGGAACAACAAATCGGGCTGATCGATGCCATTGCTCAAGGTGATCAGTCCGCGTTTGAAAAACTATACCGGCTCACTTCCCCCAGACTATTCGCGGTCGCCTTAAGAATGCTGCGCAACCCTGCTCGGGCAGAGGAGGTTTTGCACGACTGTTTCCTCACCGTCTGGCATCGGGCCGATAATTACAATGCGCAACTCAGTGCCCCATTAACCTGGTTGACCCATATTGTGCGTAATCGGGCCATCGATTTGATGCGCGGCAGTGATAATCGTCTGCAAACGTTGAACGATGACCAAACCGATTATTTGACCGATGACACACTGACGCCTCTGGCTCAATTGCAGCAAGACAGTGAAGCTAAACAATTGGCAGACTGTTTGGCACATCTGCCGGTTGAGCAACGACAAAGTATTATGTTGGCTTATTATCAGGGGCTTTCTCATGGGGAGATCTCTACTCATCTACAACAACCACTTGGTACGATAAAAAGCTGGATACGTCGTGCACTCGATCACTTGAAGGGCTGCGTAGGCTTATGAAAAACAGACGCGAATATGACTCAGCATTGGCCGCTGAATATGCGCTGGGAACCCTGCGCGGACTTGCCCGGCTGCATTTTGAACGCCGATTCCGTCGTGACCCACAGTTGGCGGCAGATGTTGCCAGTTGGCAGCGTCTGTTTACCCAACTGGATAATCAATTGGCCCCGCTGGAGCCTCCTGAACGCGTATGGAAGCGGCTGGAGTTAGAGTTACCACCAATCAACCTGCGCCATATCAAACGTAATCGTTGGTCTTATTTGGGGTGGGCTGTCGCCGCCGCACTGGCCGCAGTCCTGGTGATCCCACGTTTATTGGTAGAGCCACCAACATCCGTCCCGGTGGCCGTGCTCTCCAATAGTCAGCAAAGTGGTCAATGGGTGGTCAGTCTGGAGAAATCGACTCGTAGCCTGACATTAACTCCCCTTAACCCCGTGGTAGTCAGTGAGCGTAATAGCCTTGAATTATGGAGTATTCCGGCGGGTGAAAAACCACACTCACTGGGGTTACTCAATACCCATGGGCCAACACAACTGACTCTGACTGAAAACCAGTTAATGGCGAATTCGTTATTAGCAATCAGTCTGGAGCCTCACGGCGGCTCGCCCACTGGCCAGCCAACCGGTGCGGTGCTGTTTAGCGGGCCATTGCAGAATCTATAATAGATAAATATGCACGCGTCAGCGGCTATCACTTATCCGCATTACTGATCTTTTTCTACCGGAGGTTATGCATGCAAGACTGGGATCCTGATTTATACCGCCAATTTGAAGCAGAACGTACCCGCCCTGCCGGTGATTTGCTCGCACATATCAGCACTACCCAGCCATAGCGCATCAGCGATTTAGGTTGTGGGCCAGGCAACTCTACCCAATTGCTGCACCAGCGTTTTCCGCAGGCGCAGCTGGTTGGGATTGATAACTCGGTGGCGATGTTGGCCAGTGCGCAACAGCGCCTGCCGGCATGTGCATTTCTTGAAGCGGATATTCGCCAGTGGCAACCCGCTGAGCCACAAGATCTTATTTATGCTAACGCATCGTTACAATGGCTAACCGATCATCAGCAACTCTTTCCCTATTTGTTCTCCAAGTTGGCTACCCACGGCATACTTGCGGTCCAGATGCCAGATAATCTGGAGGAGCCCAGCCATCGAGCTATGCGTGAAGTTGCAGAAAACGGTCCATGGCAGCAAACACTACAAGAGGCGGGGGCAATACGGGCGAAGGTTCTGTCAGCCAATCAGTATTATGGCTTACTGGCCCCCAATGCAGAGCGGATAGATATTTGGCGCACTACCTATTACCACCCGATGCCTTCAGCGCAAGCCATCGTCGATTGGCTGCGAGCCACAGGTTTACGGCCTTTTCTTGAACCGCTCTCTGAAGCAATGCGATTGGATTTTTTGCAAGACTATCTGGCAATCATTGATGTGGCCTATCCGCAACAGGCCGATGGTCGCCGTTTGTTGGCATTCCCCCGCTTGTTTATTGTTGCCCACGCTCAGTAGTCATACCGGGTATGCTGGTTGAATTTATTGACTGGCATACCTGCTGATTCGTTCCGGTATGGAACTATTCATCGCATTATATATATTACTCATGTTCGCCAAGCTATTAATTAATAATACCTTCGCCTCATCCGTGGCATTAAATATTATTGAAAGCATCCAAATGGATATTGGCCTCATAAAAACCATACAAATCACAGCAATAGTTATTTTCAATTAGCCATAAACACCGCGATGATAATATTATTAAAAAGAAACAATAAATTACATTTACAAATAAACACCACTATCAACTATTTAATTGATAGGCCGAATCTACCCTACAAACTTAAATATCTTTGTTATACTTATTGCGGTGAAGAAATTGGTAATCAACTCAATAAAGGGATACCTATTATGAGTACAGCAAAACTGGTAAAAACAAAATCTTCCGAACTGCTCTACACTCGCAACGATGTTGAAGAACATGTCAAAGTTGACACAGTGAAAGTATTAAACCGTATGGTTATTCAGTTTATTGATCTGTCGCTGATGACCAAACAGGCTCACTGGAATATGCGCGGTGCCAACTTTATCGCGGTGCATGAAATGCTGGATGGCTTCCGCACAGCCCTCACTGATCACCTAGATACCTTCGCAGAACGAGCCGTACAACTCGGTGGTGTCGCGCTCGGAACCACACAAGTCATTAATGATAAAACACCGCTGAAAAGTTACCCAACCAATATCCATAGTGTGCAAGAACATCTTAAAGCGCTGGCAGATCGCTACGCCGTGGTTGCTAATGATATTCGTAAGGCAATTTCAGAAGTAGAAGATGAAGACAGTGCTGATATGTTTACTGCCGCATCACGTGATCTGGATAAATTCCTGTGGTTTATCGAGTCAAATATTGAGTAATCCTCAGTATGATACCCAATAGATCGTAAAATGGCAGGAAGATAGACCGGGTAATGAGAATAGCCAATACACCTGCAATTTTAACGAAGATGGGTACAGGGCCGGTTATCCGGCCCTACGCACGGAGGTCATATGGCAAGTGGATGGGCCGGCGACGGCGCAGTACAAGATCAAATTGACTCCACCGTTGAAGATGCGGTGCAACGCGCAAGACAGGCGCTTGGCAGTGGTGAAAGTGAGCTATATTGCCTTGAATGTGGTCAAGCCATTCCAGAAGCACGGCGTAAAGTTCTAGCGGGGGTAAAATATTGCCTGAACTGCCAGAATCAATTAGACAAGCATCAGGCCAGCCATGCCGGATATAACCGCCGTGGCAGTAAAGATAGCCAACTCAGATAGCAATCCCTCCCCTTCATCCCCCTTATTGCACCATTATCGAACAAAAATCGGAGATAGTTAACAATATTGTTACATTGGTGTTGATTATCGATTGTACATTATTAACGAACTAGTTAATAATAAGTAAATAATGGATTAGTTGCACCAAAATGATATTAACGCACTATTTTGGTGAGTCATGATGGTGCAAACAATGTCAGCTAAGTAATTACATGCTAATCACTTAGAATAATTTCGTTATTTTTAAATAACTTGCATTTCTGGCACGATCTTTTCATATTGCTATCTGAAATATAAAAAACGGATCTCCATCCACAAAAGTACAAAGGAACTCCCACTTATGAAGTCACTTGTCAAAGTTTCATTGGTCGCACTTACGCTGGCCTTTGCTGTTAGTTCTCACGCCGCAGAAAAAGAATTGATCGTTGCTACCGACACCGCGTTCGTCCCTTTTGAATTCAAACAAGGGGATAAATATGTCGGTTTTGATATCGACTTGTGGGATGCCATCGCGAAGAAACTGGATTTGAAATACACCCTGAAACCAATGGATTTCAGCGGTATCATTCCAGCACTGCAAACCAAGAACGTGGATCTGGCACTAGCCGGTATCACTATTACCGACGAACGTAAAAAAGTCGTTGATTTCTCTGATGGCTACTACAACAGCGGCCTGCTGGTGATGGTAAAAGCTGACAACAATGACATCAAAGGCGAAGCTGATCTGAAAGGTAAAGTGTTGGCAGTAAAAAGCGGCACCGGTTCTGTCGATTATGCTAAAGCCAACATCAAAACCAAAGACCTGCGCCAATTCCCGAATATCGATAACGCCTATTTGGAGTTAGGTACTGGCCGCGCTGATGCCGTTTTGCATGACACGCCAAACATCCTTTACTTCATCAAAACTGCCGGCAATGGCCAGTTCAAAGCGGTGGGTGAATCTATCAAAGCTCAGCAATATGGTGTTGCATTCCCACAAGGCAGTGACCTGCGTGACAAAGTTAACGTTGCTCTGAAATCTCTGAAAGAAGACGGCACTTACGCTGCAATCTATAAAAAATGGTTCGGCGTAGAACCTAAGTAATTCATTTTTGCCGTTTTTAGACCAGGAGAATATCCATGCAGTTTGAATGGAGCGCTATTTGGCCCGCCATCCCAATCCTGCTTGAAGGCGCCAAGTTAACCCTATGGATCTCGGTCCTGGGGTTGCTTGGCGGCCTGATTATTGGGGTTATAGCAGGGTTTGCCCGCGCTTATGGCGGTTGGCTGAGCAGAAATATCGCATTAGTCTTTATTGAACTGATCCGTGGCACGCCGATTGTGGTGCAGGTGATGTTTATCTACTTTGCGTTGCCGATGATGATGCCGGTGCGCATCGATCCTTTCTCAGCAGCCGTTGTGACCATTATTATTAACTCAGGGGCTTACATCGCAGAAATTACCCGTGGTGCGGTGCTGTCAATCCACAATGGATTTCGCGAGGCCGGTCTGGCTCTCGGCTTATCCAAACGCGATACCTTGCGTTACGTAATAGCCCCTTTGGCTCTGCGCCGTATGCTGCCACCACTCGGTAACCAGTGGATCGTCAGTATTAAAGACACCTCACTGTTTATCGTGATTGGCGTAGCAGAACTGACTCGTCAGGGTCAGGAAATTATTGCCGGCAACTTCCGCGCCATGGAGATATGGAGTGCGGTGGCGGTGATCTACCTGATTATCACCTTGGCTCTGAGCTTCGTTCTGCGCCGGTTAGAAAGAAAGCTGAAAATAATATGATTGAATTCAAAAACGTCTCTAAACACTTTGGTAAAACCCAAGTGCTTCACGACATCAATTTGAATATCACCAAGGGTGAAGTGGTGGTTATTATTGGCCCTTCCGGCTCGGGTAAGTCCACCCTGCTGCGTTGTATCAATAAGCTGGAAGTTATCACCAGTGGTGAGTTGATTGTCGATGGTCTGAATGTCAATGACCCCAAAGTCGATGAGCGCCTGATCCGTCAGGAAGCTGGCATGGTGTTCCAACAGTTTTATCTGTTCCCCCACCTGACGGCCTTGGAAAACGTCGCCTTTGGTCCGATTCGCGTTCGTGGTGCTTCTAAAGAAGCAGCCAACAAACTCGCTATGGAGTTGTTAACCAAAGTTGGATTGGCAGAACGCGCACATCATTTTCCCGCAGAGCTATCGGGTGGCCAACAGCAGCGTGTCGCTATCGCTCGTGCGCTGGCGGTAAAACCCAAGTTGATGTTGTTTGATGAGCCGACCTCGGCACTGGATCCAGAATTACGTCACGAAGTATTGACGGTAATGAAGGACTTGGCCGAAGAAGGCATGACCATGGTCATCGTCACCCATGAAGTGGGTTTTGCCCAGAAAGTGGCATCGCGTCTTATCTTCATTGATAAAGGTCGGGTCGCTGAGGATGGCAACCCGGATAGCCTTATCTCAAATCCGCCAAGTGAGCGTTTACGGGAATTCCTCCAACACGTTTCCTGAGGCGCAGGCTGACATTACCCTAAAATACCTCTGGCGGGCATCTTGATGATCCCCGCCAGATTTTTTTATGCTGATAGGCCAATCATACCGGCGCTTGTTGATTCTTGACCTGAGCAAATGCGGTCATGAGTTTCACCACATCCTGCATCCCAATATTGACCTGATTAATAACCTCACCGGCATCTTGGGTCAGCGTCACCCCGCCCCCCGCTTGTTCGACACAAGTCCCCATACCCTTGATAGCCGCCATCACCCCATTTTGTATGCTCTTTGTCATCTGCTCGATTTCAGTCGCTGCCTTGCGTGACTGGTCCGCCAATAAACGGACCTCACTTGCCACCACCGAGAAACCCTTGCCATGCTCACCGGCATGAGCCGCTTCAATCGAGGCATTGATCGCTAATAGATTGGTTTGAGACGATATTTTACGAATCGCTTCCACCATGGTACCAATCTCTTGTGAGCAGCGGCCCAAATCACTGACCACATCAGAGGTTTCGCGTGCAATAGACTCAACCTCTTGCATACCACGAACAGCCTGTTGAACAATCTCAGCCCCTTGTGACGCTGAACGGTCGGTGGTTAATGATAAATAGTGCACATCGCGGATCAGGTTCTCCTCATGCTCCTGCTGCAACATCAATTGTGTAATATCCTGAGCAATCTTCACCACTTTAATCACTTGTCCCTCGTTATCCATAATCGGGTTATAACTGGCCTCCAGCCATACCCGTTTGCCATGTCTATTAAGACGCTCAAAACGGCCAATAATAAACTCACCATGGGCTAACCGCTGCCAGTGCTGGTAGTATTCATCGCTATGTGCAAATTCTGGTGTGCAGAGTATCTGATGAGATTTATGTTGAATATCTGCCAGTGAATAACCAATAACCTTCAGCAGATTCTCGTTGGCATCCAAAATAATGCCTTGTGGTGTGAAAGTGATCATCCCCATTGAACGGTTAAGTGCTTTTAGCAAACTCTGGTGTTCCTGAGATTGCAAAATACGCTCGGTCACATCACTGGCGAGCTTAATAATTTCAATCACATTTCCACTACTATCGAGTACCGGTGTATAGGTTCCCTGCAACCAAACAATGCTGCCATCCTTGCGGATACGCTTAATATTATCGGTAATCGGTCGCCCTTCATTGAGCAGTTGCCAGTGGCGGCGGTAGGCATCAGTGAGTACATATTGTGGGTCACAGAACAGTTTATGATGTTTGCCGACCACCTCATCCTGTTGGTATCCCATTACTTGTAAAAATAATGTATTAGCGTGTTTTACCGTACCATCTGGCTTGAAAATAATCATCGGGACAGCACTATCAATCGATGTCAGTTCGGCACGAGGGGATGCCTGAGATGAGCTGAAATTGAACAACATAAATTGAGTCCTTATGGCGAATGATTAAGCAGCAAATAAGTCATGTGGCTATCAACCTATTTGCACAATAAAACCCCTGCCCCGTGAAAGAGGGCAGGTGTAAGTTTTATTCTTCACCCTGGACGATGAGGTAGCTGAGTTAATAAAATCAAAAAGAAAAAATCATCACAATATAAGCAAGATTTGTCAGCTATAGCGCCTGACTAAGATTTATCTTAATTAGCATAGACGAAAATATGGGGGTTTGCTGTTAGTGCAATGAGAGGGAAATAAAACCGTGGGAAATAGAGCAATATCCCTATAATAGAATATTGCCCATAGATATTACAGACTCAAGTCAGTGATTGGGGTAAGTGCGCGCAGCCAACACCCCTGCGGCGTCAAGGACGAAGAAGGACATACCCAAAGTCATTGACGTTGCAGGTAGGCGGCCAGTAAACGCACCCCGATGAGCTGACTCAAGTCAGTGATTCGGGTAAGTGCGCGCAGCCAACACCCCTGCGGCGTCAAGGACGAAGGGTATTACCAACGTTCAACTTTCCACGCCGCCTGCTGCTCCGGCGTCAGGAACGTCCATGCCACAAACCGGCTGACTTTTTGCCCTTGTGCCATATCAATGGTGCGGACCTCAACGGCGTTGGCATAGCGCAGGGCATGATAGATTGCCGGTAAGGTGGTCTTCTTCGAGATCAATGAAGTGAACCAAAAACAGTTTTGCGCCTTAGTTGCGCTCTCTGCCACCATGCGACTAACGAACCCTTCTTCTCCACCTTCACACCACAATTCGCTATTTTTCCCGCCAAAGTTTTGTACTGGTTTAGCGGCAACTTCACTTTTACCCAGTTTGTGCAACTTGCGACGCGTGGTTGCTGCGGCCTCTTCTGCGGAGGCATGGAACGGCGGATTACATAGTGTGGCATCGTAACGTTCATTCACCGCCAGAATACCGTCGAAAATAGCTTGTGAGTCTTTTTGCTGTTTAAGTCGCAAGGTGTTTTTCAGCGTCGGGTTCATTGACACCACCATTTTTGCCGCACTGAGTGCTTGCGGATCAATGTCAGTCCCGGTAAAACGCCAGCCGTATTCCCGCTGACCAATAATCGGATAAATACAGTTGGCACCGACGCCAATATCCAGCAGCGCAATATTTCTACCCTGCGGGATAACCCCGTCATTACAACTGGCCAATAAATCGGCCAGATGGTGCACATAGTCAGCACGACCTGGGATCGGTGGGCATAAAAAGTCAGCTGGAATATCCCAATATTCAATACCGTAGAAATGCTTCAGCAATGCCCGGTTGAGCATTTTGACCGCCAGAGGATCGGCAAAATCGATAGAAATATCACCATAGGCGGTAGCTGCCAGAAAAGGAACTAACTCCGGGCAACTTACTGAAAGAGCATCAAAATCATAGCGTGAGCGATGACGATTTCGGGGATGCAATCCGCTTTTTTCTTTGGGGAATATTTTTTTGTTTTCCATCGTCTGGCTCTCTGATCGGCATTTTCTGGCGCGTAAGATAGCATAAATTGCCGCAGAACGGGTGGTGGGTATTGCCATCAAAATAAAAGCGAATCCTATCGGTAGGCGACTTCATTTGATGTCATCACCACGATTTACTCAGAATAAATGGGCTTAGTTCAGTGCCACTCTCTGATACCACTTTACCCCGTTGCTCGCGCAAAAACTCACATAGTCTCAATCTGTTGCAGCGCATGCTCGAGGGTATCAGCCCGCCCGACTGCCACCAGACAACATGCTAACTGTTTTTGGATAGCATCAGGAATAGGCCATTCACCAGCCAAACAACCTTCAATCCAGCGGGCCGTTATGGCGGCATCTTTCGACGAGGGTAACACCAGTTCGCCCTGCTCTAACTGGCGATCCAGTAAAATTTGCTGTTCCCCCCCATTGATGTAATGAATTGGTGGGCAACGCGATGGGTTAGCATAAACCTCCCCTTCGGTCCCTTGCTGTAGCAGTGCCGGTGCGCCGATCGCCTGAAAGAAGCCGCCGACTTTTTGCATATATTCTGGGTGCGAAACACTGGCAAGACGCAATGCATTATCGTGAATAAACGGTGTTGCCAGTTTCGCCAATGTGTGACTGCTATTTCTAACCCCCATCCGCCAGCGTAACTGTAATTGTTGGTCTAATTGAGTCGATAATGCTGATACAGGGATAAATACCGGCAACCCGCTATCAAGCCGTTGTTGGGCTTCAGCGGCATCAAGTGACCACGGAATATTCAGTTGCTGGAAAATCTCGGCACTGGTTACCCGGCTGCTGTCCTCAGTCACGCCGTGTACCACCACCGGTAACCCTAGGCGTGAAAGTAATAATGCCAATAACGGGGTCAGATTAGCCTGTTTGCGTGCACCATTATAACTTGGGATCACCACGGGGAGTGGATAATCCATTGGCGCGCGTAGTGGCATCACCTGTTCTTGCATCGCCTGATAAAAGCCCAGAATCTCCTGTTCGGATTCACCTTTAATACGAAAGGCTATCAGGATCCCCCCTAGCTCCAACTCGGGGACCTGCCCTGCCAACATGACTTTATACAGTTCATAAGCGGTAAACTTTTCCAGATCACGCGCATGATTCTTACCGCGCCCAATCTCTTTAATAATTTTACTGTAATCCATGGTGCGGCATTTCCCCTGTCCGTCGCGGTTAAACATAAATCAGGTAACTTATTGCTGAAACTTTATCACTAATAGTGATATCGATACCCAAAATAATTAGAACTGTGCGGCTAATAGAGATGAGTCGTACTGATGGTAGGCTAGCGGGTGAAACCCGCCACTGCCAGAACAACTTGCGGCAGTGACAGGCAAACTACAGTGGTTTGTTTAACTCTTCCGGTGGGCTAAACAATACCCGATAAATAGCGCCACCTAAGGCTCCTCCTACCAACGGGGCCAGCCAGAATACCCATAACTGCTGCAATGCTATTCCACCGGCAAAAATAGCCACAGCGGTACTACGTGCAGGATTTACCGAAGTATTATCCACTGGAATACTGATTAAATGGATCAGTGTAAGACATAGCCCAATAGCCAACGGCGCTGCAATTGCATGAGAAGGTTTATCGGTCGCCCCCATGATAACCATCACAAACCCCATGGTAAGAACCACTTCAGCCACCAGTACCGCTTGTAAGTTATATCCCCCCGGCGAGCGAACACCAAAACCATTACTGGCGAACCCGGCACTAACATCAAACCCGGCTTTGCCACTGGCGATTAAATACAAAATGGCGGCCCCGGCCAGCCCCCCCAGCACTTGCGCTACAATATAAGGCACTAATTGTGCGCCAGAGAAACGCCCACCCACCCATAAACCGAGTGACACTGCCGGGTTAAAATGCGCACCTGAGACATGCCCCAGTGCATACGCCATCGTGACGACAGTCAGCCCGAACGCCAATGCCACCCCCAAAAATCCAATACCCGCCACCGGGAACATTGCAGCCAATACTGCGCTACCACACCCGCCTAACACCAGCCAGAAAGTGCCAATAAACTCTGCCATTAGCTGTTTCATTCTGCTTTACCCCTGCCTGCTAAACATGTCGATAACAGTTAACGTTGCCGCTAACCAATAACCAGCAATTTACACCGGAGGTACTGCCAGGCATGACTTGTTAGAGTCAGCTCACCAGCGGCTTATATAATCTTAGTCATTGGATTTATACGCATAGAAAAAGATTTCAGATGAAAACAGTTTTCACTGTATTTATATGCATTTTCACAACAAATTCAGAACACAATAAAAACAAAATTAAAATAGCACTCCATATAAAATGGAATTATGTTTTAAATATGTGATGCGCAGCTCGAATAACTTTTAGCATTAAAGGGATACTTTATTTGTGACAACATCATTTGTCATAAAAATGTTAATAAAAACATATTTTACGATATGCATATCTTCGGGGTGAGGTGGTAAGTTGGATATATTGCTTAGTTTAGTAAAAACGCCAGCAGTAATAATTGCCATTGTGGCATTTTTAGGTTTACTCTTTCAAAAAGCATCTGTTTCTCGTTTAATTACCGGTACTTTCCTCTCTTTTATCGGGTTTACGATGATAAAAGTCGGTGGCAGTATTTTAATGAAGGTACTTACGGCATTCAGCACACTATTTTCCAGTGCATTTAATATTGTCGGTGTCGTACCCAGTAATGAAGCTATCATGGCGGCAACAATTGATAAAATTGGTGCAACAGCAGCACTTATTCTGCTATTTTCTATGATACTCAACATTCTGTTGGCAAGATTTACCCGGTTCAAATTTATCTATTTATCATTACACCTTGTTTTATTTATGGCTTTTGCATTGACTGCCGTGCTTATGCAACTGGGCTACAGCCATTATCCAATAGTTATTATCGCCACAATTATTATTGGTTTTTATATGGCCGTATCACCCTATATTCTTAGCCGATTCAGTCGTGAAATCATTGGTTCAAATGAGTATGCTATTTCCCATGCCGCAATTTCCTCTTACGTAATAGGATCTTACATGGGGAAATGGTTCGGTAATAAAAACTCTGATACTGAAAACATTAAAATCAGTAATAAGTTTGATTTCCTGCGCGAACCCAATATTGCCACACTATTAACCATGTTAATTTTGTTATTGATATCTTGTATTTTTGCGACACAACCGCAGATTACAGATGCAATGAAATTGGTTTATGGGGCCGGTGCTGCTGATAAAAATGTGATTATCTTCATCTTGGAGCAGTCGGCTATTTTTACATGCGGACTCTATTTAGCTAAGGCTGGAGTTAATTTATTTACCGCTGAAATCGTCCCTGCCTTTAAAGGCTTCGCGCGAGTATTTGCACCAGGCTCTGTACCTGCCGTTGATGTTATGGTGCTATTTACCAAAGCACCTAATGCGACACTAATCGGATTTTTGATGAGTTTTTCCGTCGAGCTGGTTTGTATCCTTATCTTCCCATTTATTGGATTGCCCATTATCGTACCAGGCATTATGGCCAGTTTTATTACCGGCGGTGCAGCCGCTATTTTTGGCAATGCGACGGGGGGGTTCCGTGGAGCACTTATCGCCAGTGGTATTAACGGGCTGCTTTTATGCGTGCTACCAGCACTAACATTGCCTTTGTTCTCTCATTTGGGCGCTCAGGGGGTTACTTTCGCCGATCCAGACTTTACATTGTCTTCGTTAATTCTAGATCACGTACTCCGACTGTTTAACTAAAGGTTAAGGCCGGTGATGCCGGCCTTTTATCTCAACAGAATACCGAGTGTTTTGGTCTTCGCGAAAACATATCGTTTTAATGAATAAAGAAAACATACTTATAAAACAGTCCGTTTCCGCCGCCCTCTTTTTACCGCCGCCTTCGCCGGGGCTTTTATTACCGCAGCCGGCATAATCACCTCCGCCGGCATCTCCGGTTGTTCAATTGGGAAGACCGGTAGTGCCGCCAACAATCGTGAACCATAACCCTTAGTCAATAAACGCCGATCGTAAATAACGATCTCACCGTGGCATTGATTACTACGAATCAAACGACCAACCTGTTGGATCAGATTAAACGAGGCACTTGGCAAACTTTGCACTTCAAACGGATAACGTTTTAACGACTTCAGCCACTCCCCTTCAGTGAGAATCACCGGGCTATCAATCGGTGGGAACGAAATTTTGTGAATATGAACCTGGGTCAACAATTCACCTTTCAAATCCAACCCTTCAGCAAATGATTGCAGACCAATCAATACACTGGCAGTACCGTTATTGACCCGCTTACGGTGCTCTTCCACCAGTCGGTAACGGGGTTGGTCCCCCTGCACCAACAGCATCAAACGCAGATCGGTCACATGGCTGAGAAAGGTTTGCATCGCCCGATGACTACTGAACAAAATCAACATTCCTTTATGCCGCCCACTGGCCTGCTGCGCACGGAAAAATTGCGCCATTTCAGCCAGATGTTCAGCTTCATGGGCCATAGTTGGCTCGAAGCGCATTTTGGGAATAATCAACTTCCCCTGTTCAATATGGTTAAACGGGGATGACAGTGTTTCAAACCGGTCGCCGGCCTTCTCACTCAGGCCACTGAGCTCCTGCAAGCGGGCAAAGCTGTTGAGTGAACGTAATGTCGCTGAAGTCACAATCACATGGGGGACTTTGCGCCATAACATTTTATCTAGCTGGTCACTGACACGGATGCCAACACAGTGGAAATAGAGGTGCGTTTGATTCTCGCGATAATCACGGGTTACCCATTTGGATATCGGCGCATTCGAGGCTTTTTCCATTGCCGCAAGCCGCCAAAGTTTGCTCATGGCCTCCAGATAACCCAGTGTACGGCTCATTTGCAGGATGGCGCGATGCAGACGCACAATATCGTGCTTACCGGTTTGCTCACTCAAATCGTTCAGTACAAATTCGACCAAACCGCGCAAAGCATCGGTCAGTTTGAATAATTTGGCGCAATCTTCTGTCAAACTCCCCGGTAACTCACCCATTTCAAAACGGTACACCGCCGGATTGGCATCGGCAGGAAGCAGTTGACTGACTTGTTGTTCCACACTCAACATCAGCTCGCGCAACTGCTCGCAATGGTCTTTCAAGCGCTCTGGATTCGCTAAACCAGGCGGATTTTTAGGCCGGTATTGCACCATGCATTGATCCACCAGCCGCACAATCATATCCAACTGCATATTGGCAAAGAACGCGGTGATCTCACCTTCAATTTCTAGCGCATCGCGCGCTACATCAGGCAAATGGTGGCCTTCATCCAATACCAACAGTAATTCTTTCGGATTGGGTAGCACCGATTCAGTTTCCAATGCAGCCATCACTAATGCATGGTTGGCAACCACAACATCGGCACTTTCGATTTCTTTGCGCGCAATAAAGAACGGACACTCACGATAATAATGGCAGTTACGCCCAAGGCAATTCGCCTTATCGGTACTCAATTTAGTCCACAGGCTATCACTAAGCGCCAACTGATGATGGTCACGCAGCCCGTCCCAGACATGGCTGCTCAGTAGCTTAGACAGCGTCAGACAAGTTGCTTGTTCCTCACCATTGGCGGGGGCCAATTCATCGCCGAGAAACAGCGATAAATCCCCTTGGCCAGAAACATCCGTACACATAGCCGCCAGATTACGTGGACACACATATCGCCCACGCCCGAAAGCACCGGTAAATTTAAGGTCGGGAATAATTTTCTTCAATAGCGGCAAGTCTTTACTGTAAATCTGATCCTGTAACGCCACATTAGCGGTGCTCACCACCAATGGTTTGCTTTCTGCTCGGCTGACTGCAATGCCAGGGATCAGATAAGACAGCGTTTTGCCAACACCGGTCGGCGCCTCAATAGCCAAATGACGGCCAGCATCACCGGCCAGCGTTTTCGCCACTTCGGCGATCATCTGGCGCTGCGGTGCCCGGGAGATAAAATCCGGGATCTGCTGCTGGAGAGCCTTATACCACTGACTGATTTGTTCTTTTACTGCCGGGGACAACGCCATGCATATCTTATCTAAACTGAGTGTTGCCCTATTGTCCCACACCACAACGCTGGCGTCAGCCCGAAAGCACCGCCGTAGTAGCTGAAATCCTCTGACCTGGCAAATCACCGCGTGATGAAATTTACGCAATGTCGCAGTTATTTATGATTTGTCATAAATATATCACACAGATGCGGTAAAAATTCTGCGCTGGCCGAATTCAGATAGATATTGAATACAGCAAAAAAATCTTCTACTCGCGTCTTTTTAAATAAGAGAAACAGGGCAAAAATATGAAACGTAATCTTCTGGCAATCCTGGTACCGGCTTTATTAGTTGCCACTACGTCACATGCAGCAGAAATTTATAACAAAGACGGTAATAAACTTGATTTATATGGAAAAGTCAAAGCACTGCATTACTTTTCTGATAATAATAAAAGTGACGGCGATAAATCTTACGTGCGTTTTGGTTTTAAAGGTGCCACCCAAATTACTGACCAACTGTCCGGTTATGGCCAGTGGGAATATAACATTGCCGCTAACTACGCAGAAAGCCAGGAAACAAAAGACAATAAGACACGTTTAGCTTTTGCTGGTTTACGTTACGGCAAATTAGGTTCAATCGATTATGGCCGTAACTACGGTGTGTTATATGACGTGGCAGCCTGGACCGATATGTTGCCTGAGTTCGGTAACGACAGCTACACCAGAACCGATAACTTCATGACCGGTCGTACTACCGGTGTGGCTACTTATCGCAACACTGATTTCTTCGGTCTGGTTGATGGGCTGAAATTCTCGCTACAATACCAAGGCAAAAATGGCAGCGAAGCCGATAGCAATAACGGCCGCGCAGATGCCACCAAACAAAATGGCGACGGTTTCGGTTTGTCTTCCAGTTATGAAATTGGTGCTGGCGTGAGCGTGGCTGCTGCATATGCTTCTTCTAACCGAACTACGGCGCAGAAGAACGGCAACTTTGGTAAAGGCGATAAAGCTGATGCTTGGACAACGGGTCTGAAATATGATGACAACGGTGTTTATTTGGCCGCAACCTATGCTGAAACCCGTAATATGACCCCTATCTCAGGTACGGCAACCATTAATAATGTGTCAACTGGTGTAAGTGGTTTTGCTAATAAAACTCAAAACGTAGAATTAGTGGCACAATATTTATTTGATTTCGGTTTGAAACCATCGCTGGCGTATGTTCAATCTAAAGGGAAAGATATCGAAGGGATCGGTGATACTGATCTGGTTAAATATGTTGATATCGGTGCGTCTTATTACTTCAATAAAAACATGTCCACCTATGTTGATTATAAAATTAACCAGTTGAGTGATGATAATAAACTGAAACTTAATACTGACAACGTTGTTGCGGTTGGTTTGGTTTATCAGTTCTAAATTTTTCGCCTTAGTATGACCCTCATTAATTTACTGTTTGAATGCTTCATTGTGAATTTATTACCTGTTATTACGCCGGGATAACTCCCGGCTTTTTTTGTTATTTATACTCTAATTAACTATTCACTTTGCTGAGTAGTCACGGCCAATAACCAGATATCTCGCCGCGCTTCAGTTACCGCCCCTTTGCGCTTCGCCCCTTCCTTGCTCGGCATAACAGTAAAGTCGGCTTGTTTGATCCACCGCTGATAGCGATTCTCGCCTAGCGCTTTATCTGCCTGAACCATCAGTGGTACCAACCGCACTCCCATGTGATCAAGACTGCGATAGGGCCACTTTGTCTGTTCATCAGAATAGGGAGCCATAAAATCAAGCGCTTTAATCAAACTACTGCCATTCGGTGTTTGATAACGCCACAAGTCGATTTGCACTTTATCCGCCAACTGCGCCATCAGCGTCGCCGCCTGCAAACTGAAATAACTGTAATGAAAAGAACGGGTCCGCGCCAATTCCAGGGGTTGCGAGCCTTCCGCAGCGAGTTGAGTATCCAGTTTGGTTTTCAATAATTCAGCCATCTCGGTAACCCGTTGTGGTTGTTGCAAATACCAGGCAATTCCAGCCACCTGGACTGTGTACCAGTTACCGTGATTATTCTGCGCCGCCGCCTCTTTTTTACCTGCCGGGCTGTGCTGTAGCCAGTGTAAGTATTCCGTCATCCACTGTTGCATCTGCTTTTCATCTTGCGCCGTCCAACGTTTATTCTGCCGCAACATAATCAGTGAATCGACAATACGAGTGGCAAAGTAGCGTCCATCCAAAATACCAGTGCTACGTCCCGCAGCAATACCCGGCACGCCCTGAGCATAATCGAGGTTCGGGTTCATGCGCGTTTGCGGGTTGATAAACCAGGTTCGAATCATGCTAATCGCTTTATCAGCATATTTCTGCTGGCCAGAAAAATACCAGGCCAGCGTCAACGCCTGTACCTGAGCGGTAAAATCAGCCAGACGCACCCCGTCGCTATCCGCATTTTTACTGGCCGGATTTATCTGCCCATCTTTGCGCATCCAAGGTAACCCATCACTTTTTTGGCTATCAGGCCACCAGTAGGCACTAAGACTGAGATAATCATGTTTCGAACCACTGGGCGGCACAATACTCTTGTCTGTGACACTTTGATCGGGCCGTTGCAGCGCTTTATCCGCCTGCTGTAATAACTGCTGGTAAGCCCGTATGGTCTCCTTTGGCGCCTGATTTTGCGCAATACTCTGCTGGTTATGCTGCAATTCACTGGCAGACAAAAAAGCATAGTCACTGTTTAGCGAATTACTCTGCGCTGCATCGGCAAACGGGATTGCGAGCAAAATAAATAGCACCATCAACCCGGCGTATCTCCGCACCGGATTTAGTGTTCGAAAATCAAACCGGCGAGTGATTGGCAAAGCTGTTGATGTCATAAGTAATTCACCTTATCTAATAATTAACAATATAAGTATCGGATTTTATGCATCATGCCTGAAGCAACCTTAGCTTGCATGGGAAGCACTGAAACTATCAGTTGTTTATTAACTCATCAGTTATTATATTCAAGAATAACTCACTGTTTTTGCGTAAATTTCAGACGAAAAATTAAAACGTAAAAAAATGATAAAAACCTTTGCTAATGGCAGCTATTCTCATGTTTACTGATACCTCGATGTTTCACCGCTCCCTTTTTTATTGAATAATTATGCTTAAGCAAAATAGCCGTAATCTGTGGTTGCTGGTTGGTTCACTTTTCACTTTATACTTCGTTTGGGGTTCGACTTACCTGGTCATACGTATCGGGGTAGAGAGCTGGCCCCCATTGATGATGGCTGGCTTACGTTACCTGATTGCGGGTGTATTGCTGTTCAGCTTTTTAGCCATTCGTGGTCACGCCCTGCCCACATTCCGCCAATGGCTGGGCGCCAGTGCGATAGGTATCTTATTATTGGCTATCGGTAATGGGCTGGTTACCATCGCCGAACATCAACATGTTCCCTCAGGGATTGCCGCCGTCATGGTGGCGACTGTTCCACTATTCACTTTGTGTTTCAGTATGTTATGGGGGATGCGTAACACAAAACTGGAATGGTCTGGGATTGCTCTCGGGTTGGTAGGTATCATCTTGCTCAATACTGGTAGCAACTTATTAGGTAATCCGGTGGGGGCAATGTTGATATTATTGGCCTCAGCCAGTTGGGCATTTGGCTCGGTCTGGGCTTCACGGCTGGCGCTCCCCAGTGGTGCCATGTCCGGTGCCGCACAGATGCTGGTTGCAGGTGTGGTGTTGTTACTTGCCAGTACGCTAAGTGGTGAACAACTGGAACAAATGCCGACCATGGGTGGCATTCTCTCGTTACTTTACCTGATTGTTTTCGGCTCAATGCTCGCCATTAGCGCTTATATGTTCTTGCTAAAAAATGTGCGCCCGGCGGTCGCCACCAGTTATGCCTATGTGAACCCGGTTGTTGCGGTGTTGCTCGGTATTGGCTTTGCCGGTGAAAGTTTATCAACTACTGAATGGTGTGCATTAGCGGTGATTGTTTCTGCGGTAATATTGGTCACATTGGGGAAATTTCTGTTTAAGCCTCGTTAAGCTGCAACGGCCGACGTGTTTATTTTATCCAGAATATAGATGCATCAACCATGTAACATGGTTGTTTCATTCAGTGAACAGATTATAATTCCCTCTGTTTCGATAAAAAGTGAAAAAATTATGCTAAGAAAAGCACTCATTATCCTGATTGCGATAATGGCACTGAGTTCATTAGGTGGCGTTTTTCTCGCCGGGTTGAACATCTATACTCGTTCAACCACCCCACATGAAACTGAAACGACCGAATCCTCCCCACTGTCTGATATTGGCCCTGCGGGCTTATCCAACAATGGTCAGGAATCACCGTAAGCGCCCATCCAATCGCGGCATCGTTGTTGCAAAAAAGTCTGTAAACCCCTGACCCGCTCTGACACCTGCGAGCGGTGGGGGCACAATAGATTTAAGGGTAAGACTTCGCCCTGCCAGCTTGGCAATACCTGAACCAAACGCCCTGACCGGATATCATCGACTACATCAATAGCAGCCTTATTGGCAATACCCAACCCCGCCAGTGCCCAACGTCGCGCTATCTCACCATCATCACTGACGTATTCACCGGACATCGTTACCTCTTGTTCTTCCCCCTGTCGCATTAACCGCCATTGGTTATAAAGTCGACCATTGCGCTGATATAACGCCGAATGATGGTCGGCCAATTGAGCTGGTGTCTGCGGCACGCCGTAACGGGCAAGATAGGCAGGGCTGGCACATAACATACGCCGATGTTGAGTTAGAACGGGCAATGCCACCAAGCTGGAATCGGTAGGCACCCCGAAACGCAAAGCAATATCTACCGGTTCGCGGAAAAGATCAGCGTGGCGGTCGTTGAGTAACAAATGCAATTGAATATGCGGATGTTGTTGTTTGAAATCATTCAACCAATCGACTAATAAATTACGGCCAAAGTCTGAAGGGGCTGAAAGTTGTAATACTCCAGATAAGCCCGTCATTTTTTTCTGAATTGCCTGTTCTCCCTCAACTAATGCCCCTAACGCAATACGTGCACTATCAAGATAGCTGGCCCCTGCTTCTGTTAGGCGCAAACTGCGAGTTGAGCGGACCAACAAACGCACACCCAGTTGAGACTCCAGGCGTTTTACCGCAATACTGGCTGCTGCGGGTGTGATATCGAGCCAACGAGCAGCTTCAGACAAACTACCGCAGTCAACCGTTCGAACAAAAACATCCAGATCACTAAATGAGATCATTAGTAAATTTCCTTTACAGGTGATTGTCTTTTTAGTCGATTGTTAGACAACTTTCAATAGATGACTATAGATGAAGAGTGAAACCCTTATTTAAATACAGGACTCATTATGGACATCACAACGTTATCTCAGCATCAATTCAGTTCTCCACTCAATCAACAAAAACTGGTTATTCTTGGGGGCAACAGGGGTATTGGCGCAGCCGTGGCTTATGCCGCCATCAGTCGAGGTGCCAAAGTCGTCTTGGTTTCGCGCCGTTCGGCAGGCTCACAATCTATCGATCACGATAGTGCTATGTGCCGCTTATCTGCTGATATGACTGATGCAGAATCACTCAAGCGTCTGTTTGCACAGATCGGAGCCTTTGATCACTTGGTTATTACCGCCGGGCCTGCGGTGCAAGCACACGCTTTGGCGGACACCTCTTTAAGCGAAGCTCAGGAAAATTTTGATGTAAAACTGTGGGGAGCACTGCGGGCGATACAATCAGCTTTACCTTATCTGCACCAACAGGGTTCGATAACCCTGACGTCAGGTTTGTTGTCACGTAAGTTTGTCAGCGGCCAGTTCATCAAAACAGCTATTAATGCTGCATTGGAAGCAGTCGGTAAGCAGTTAGCCAAAGAACTGGCCCCACGACGGGTCAATGTAGTCAGCCCAGGCGTAACCGCCACTGAAGCTTATAATAGTATGAGTAATGAGCAGCGACAGGCTATGTTTACAAAAATGGCAGCCTCACTACCTGTCGGTCGAGTCGGCCAACCGGTTGATATTGCGGGTGCCTTTGTGTTATTGCTGGAAAACAGTTTTATGACCGGTAGCGTGATTGATGTTGAAGGTGGCGGCTTGTTGTAATTGATATCACTTAGTTTTTCTATTGAGCCATACACGGGGCAATGACTGCCTCGTGTACTGAACAGTAAAGTGCTTATCTCAGCGATTGCTTCAGCAGGAGCTTGGCTTGTTTACTCACACTAATAACACGTCTTATCAAAGTGTTATTACTCCTGCAGAGAACGCTTTTTCTTGCATCCTTCTAATTACGTCATAAGCCGAAATTGGTAAAACACTAAATGATTTTATTAATAACCTATCTTTGGCAGACGTGGCTTCAGGAGAATTAACGGTAGCCGTAATAGCCTGGCGGATCTGGGTAAGCTGTTGTGCTGAAGTTGACAATGAAGTGATAAGTGGCAGACCAGGAGCCGCGTCGGTTTGCGCTATTATTTTTAATCCGGCAACGGCTGAGGGATTGGCCCGCTGTAATAGTGCAAAACTGACACAATCTATTGCGGCAATATCGGCCTGTCGCTGTTGGATCATCGAGATCGAATGATAATGCCCGCCAGAGGCCAAACTGTGAGAAAAAAAATGCCCATTGATCGCCAATGGTGCAATTAAAGCACGTAGTGCATTGTATCCAGACTGAGAATCCATACTGTTATAGGCAACTATTCTATGGCGAAAATCTGCCAGTTGTTGGCCTTTTTCATCAGCACGGACCACAACCAAACTACGGTAATATTCCCCCGAACAGTAAGGTGATTGATAGCTAAATACCCCAATCAATTGCACCTGCTGTTGCAATAACGTCACTAGAGGAAAACCGCAGGTTTGGCTCAACAGCAAATTAGGATCACGCCAATGTTGCAGTAAATCAGTAGGCCAGATGAGTTGATCACTTATCCCTGGAGCACCATCTACCCCTATAACCCCATGACGGTGCAGTTGTTGCGATAATAACCGCCAAAAAGGCAAAACATCCTGCGGCTCGACACCATACATAGGAAGTGAAATTAGCATAGGCACCTGTTACTAATCAGAGCGCAAAACAGCCAAAACATTAATCGTGCCGGTCTATCGGAAGAGATTGTAATTCCCGCCAACGTGACAGCCGCCTGGCCCAACGAGCAAAAATCATATCCGTAATAATAGCCAATAGTGCGACCACAACCGCCCCCTGGATAACGTAAGCCGTATTAAAACCGCTAAGTCCGATAATGATCGGAGAACCCAAGGTTTTCGTCCCAACAGTTGATGCTATTGCGGCAGTACCTATATTGATAATGACCGAGGTTCGGATACCTGCAACGATAATAGGTGCTGCCAGTGGCAATTCAACCTGCCACAAAATCTGCCTGGCACTCATTCCCACCCCTTCTGCCACCTCATGAATGCCGCGGGAGACAGACTCGATACCGGTGATGGTTCCTTGTAAAATCGGCAATAAACCATAAAGCACCAAAGCGATAATGGCGGGTTTTTCACTAAATCCCATCACCGGTACGGCAATAGCCAGCACCGCCACCGGTGGAAAAGTCTGCCCCATAGCAACAACGGTTTCCACCACTGAGCGAAACTCTTTCCCCATGGGACGTGTCACAGCAATACCCGCAATCACTCCTATCAAAACAGCGATAACACTGGAAACCAGCACCAATAAGACATGAGCAACCACCAGTGACCAGAATGTATCTTGCAGGTAGACAGGCCGATCGAGATCAGGAAATAACGCGGCAAAGAAACCGTGTAGAGAGGTCATACCAAAAACCAAACCGGTCAACAGCAGCAGCGCCCAGCACAGAGGGTCTTTTAGCCAGCGCAGTACATCGGACACTACCCATTTAAACGCTTTCTTTGTTGGCTTATAAGTATGGGCCGTATCACGGGTATGAGCGGTATCAGGTTTCACACGCTCCCCTTATCTGCCACCAAATCAGCAAAATAAAGCACACCTAGTGATTGCCCATATTCATCAGCCACCGGCAGTTTATCGGTCTGACGAGACACAAACAGGGAAAGCGCCTCGCGCAGGCTGGTAGTACCGAGAATCGGCGGCCCTATCAACGTTTCACCGCGCCTGACCCGTTGTTCAGCCCACCCCAGTGATAACAGCTTAATTCCGAGATCACTGCGACCAAAGAAATCACGAACAAAATCATTGGCGGGTTGAGTTAGCATTTCAAGAGGCGTTCCCTGCTGAATGACTCGGCCTTCATCCATCAGAACTATGCGATCAGCCAGACTCAACGCCTCATCAATATCATGAGTCACCAGCACGATAGTCCGACCCGATAATTGATGAATACGGGTAATTTCAAACTGGAGTGCCGAGCGCGTCACCGGGTCTAACGCGCCAAAGGGCTCATCCATCAATAAGACTTCAGGATCTGCTGCCAAGGCACGAGCGACACCGACACGCTGTTGCTGCCCACCAGACAATTGATGAGGATAGCGGTGGAGAAATTGTTCTGGTTCCAGATGCAGTAGCTCAAGTAATTCAATGACGCGTTGGCGAATACGGTCCTGGGGCCATTTCAACAACTGTGGCACAGTGGCAATATTGCGCTCCACCGTCCAGTGTGGAAATAAACCTATCGATTGGATGGCATATCCCATCCGCCGCCGAATATCTTCAGGTTTATAGTTACGAATTTCTTCACCAGCAAAATGAATCTCCCCCTCATCATGTTCAATAAGGCGGTTAATCATTTTTAGTGTGGTCGATTTACCGGAGCCAGAGGTACCGATGAGTACAGTAAACTCACCCTTGGCTATCTGCAACGTCAGATTATCGACCGCTCGTTTACCGGCAAAATATTTACTTACCTGATGGAAATGAATCATCGACGTGAAGTATCCATAAAAATAACCATAAATTTAAACAGCGAATCAACCACAACCGCCATCACAATCACGGGGATAACGCCAAGCAGCACGAGATCCAATGCGCTGCTAAGCAAACCTTGGAACACAATCGCTCCTAACCCACCCGCACCAATCAATGCAGCCACGACAGCCAGCCCTACTGTTTGTACCGCGACAATGCGGATACCGGATAAAATAAGTGGCATCGCAATAGGTATTTGCACCTGAAAGAACAACTGGCTGCGAGTCATCCCCATACCTCGGGCCGACTCGACAACACTGTCAGGCACCGACTCTAGCCCTGCGACCACATTACGCACTAATGGCAACAATGCATAAAGCACTAACGCGACAATAGCCGGGGCCAGGCCGATACCGCTGACACCATGCTCTGCCAACCAGGGAAGAGCCGCAGCCAGCCCCGCTAAAGGTGCAATTAGCAGGCCAAATAAGGCAATAGATGGAATGGTTTGAATAATATTCAATGTCGAAAAAATGGTGCTTTGAAAATGACGAGAACGAAAACAGAGTAAGCCGAGTGGGACCCCCAAAAGGGTGGCGGGTATCAATGTTGCGAGTAAAATCTGAAGATGTTGCCATAGCGCATCATTAAATACGTCTTGCCGGTTAACGTACTCTTTCATTAACGATAGTTGATCCAACTGCCCCATCATGAGCAATATCACTACCGGCAGAAGCAGTAAGACATTAGCCACACTGCGCCACACAGGGTTAACAATGGCACGAGATAAGCTATCGACGGCAATCAATAGACTCATCCCACTCATCAGCCAGAACCCTCCACCTAATGAGGTACGTGCCAGACTCTCGCCACCTCCGGCAAGCTGTATGGCGGTCGTGCCAGCCAATAACAACAAACCCAAAAGCAGCAACTCGGCAAATAATACTGTTAGCCAATACAGCACGATATTTTGTTTTAAGAACGCAAAAATAAGCAGGATCAGAATAGGAATTAGCACTGCCCCATTTGATCCACTTATCAGCGATAACAACGAGATCCCTTGCCCGGAAATCAATCGGTTAGGTGCATGGCTCACAAAAGACAGCCCAGCACCTGATAAAACCAATAAAATAGCCAGTACTAGCAGGACCCGGTTTTTGACAGCCATAAAAATCCATCTCCATGACAGGTAACCTTTGTTGTAATAACGAGTGACCTGTTTCTTTGATAGCGCTATAAATCAGATGCCTACAGCGCCATCTCTGACACCCACCACTATCCTTTAACAAACCCTTTCTCTTTCAGATAATTAGCTGCCACTTTTTTCGCATCCTGACCTTCAACCGCAATGCGGGCATTCAGTTTTTGTAGCGTCGGCCCATCAAGGGTAGCAAATACAGGATTGAGTAAAGCAGGTATCGTTGGATGCGCTTTCAGTGTGGCCTCACGAATGATCGGCGTCGGCGCATAAATAGGTTGCACACCCTTAGTGTCTTCGAGTGTTTGTAAGCCTAAAGCAGCAACCGGGCCATCAGTGCCATACGCCATGGCAGCATTAACACCAGAGGTCTGTTCTGCCGCAGCTTTAATCGTCACCGCAGTGTCACCACCGGCTAATGATAACAATTGGTCTTGATTCAATTTAAAGCCGTAAGCTTGCTGGAAAGCAGGCAAGGCATCTGGCCGTTCAATAAACTCGGCGGAGGCCGCTAATTTGAATTTACCACCAGCATTAATCCATTTCCCCAAATCCTCCAGCGTTTTCAAGTTATTCGCTTGGGCTAAATCCTGGCGTACTGCAATGGTCCATGTATTGTTCGCTGGAGCAGGTGAGAGCCACACCAGTTTGTTCTTCTCGTAATCTAACGCTTTGACTTTTTCATAGCCTGCTTTCGCATTTTTCCAAGCGGGATCTTTTTCATCCGAGAAGAAAAAAGCCCCATTACCGGTATATTCAGGGTAAATATCAATCTCACCCGCAGTGATAGCACCACGCACTACTTTGGTGGTGCCCAATTGTGATTTATTGGTGGTTTTTATCCCGTTAGCATCCAGTACCTGCACAATAATATTGCCCAGCAATGAACCTTCAGTATCAATTTTTGAGCCAACTCGGACAGTATCTGCGGCCTGTGATATACCGGTTGATGCCGTTAGCACCATTGCCGCCAATGCAAAAATCCGGCCACGGGTTAGGGTCATTGCCATGCTTACCTCTCATGTGCTCAAGGGTGAGTTAACGTTCATTCTTGCATACTTGTAGTAGCTGAATGTTTACAGGGTGTGCGGCCAAGACATCTTTAACAGATGAGTAACCATATTAGATTTAGTCCAAAACAAACCAAATAACCAATTGATATTAAATATATTATTAGCGTTACATTAGGCTTGTAGGTTTGTATCTATAATACGTAACAGTTTGATAGCTAAGTATTTAAGCTGTGTTGTAACAGCAAAATTTTCAGTTAAGATTACATCAAATACTGTATATAACAACAGCAATTTTCAAATAACAGAAGAGATCGCTAAGAATTTATTCACCTGAATCCATAGCCGTTTTAACCTCAGCGGGCTGATTTAGGTTGATTCAGAATGCTGGCTACTACTTTTAATCACACCATACCGCTCTTCTGCCGCAACAGTTTTATTCTCGCAATCGTAAAATGGGTGTACTTCTATTTCCAACGCAGTAAAAGCAAATGCGTCAAACCATTGAGTATAGCCGTTCACGACAAATTGCCCGCTGCGCTGCTGATATTGAACGCGGTTTTCCAGATAAATCTGGCGTAACCCGTACCAAGGTAAGGCTGGCAAATCATGATGCACCAAGTGGTAATTGAGGTTTAGAAATAACAGACGCCATGGCCATGCAGCTTCATTCAAGGCTGAGCGCGCCGAACTCTCTGGCGCTGCACGATGTTCAAAAAAAGATCTTACTTTAGTCAGACTAAGTGCCGGATAGCTAATCGCCAGTAGGTAGAAAACGGCAGAAATACCATAGCCTGCCATCCAGTGAAGTAACCCGTAAAGTAGCCCTAAATGAATCAGCCACATGAATATGGCCGAGCGATCGCCGGAAATAAAAGCCCGGGCTGCGCTGCGAAGAGTATTAATGATGTCTAGTGATGGCCCGAGGGCTAGCCGCCCCACAAAGGTGTTACTCGCACGTATAATACCTTTGAGTAATATGTGGAAGTATTGCCATTGTGTTGCCGTGTAGTAATAGCACTCTGGATCTTTTTCTGGGTGAGTCAAATCCTCATCGCGGTGATGTTGAATATGAGAATCACGATAAAGGCCATAGGGGTACCATACCGCCAGTGGCAAAGTTCCAAATAGCTGATTTACCCTCCGCCAACGGGTTGGATGGCCGTGAATCAACTCATGTTGCAAAGACATATACCACGCACTCAACAAGATCAGCAGAACACTTCCCATCACTGGCCCTAATTGCTGCCAATGAATAACACCAACAAACCACCCAGTGTAAATGACACCGATCAATATCCAAGTAGGGATCTCCAGACGCCATAGCCAAGAACGGGACAACTGCTTTACCTTTGCCCGTTGCTGCTCACTAAGATAATGAGCAGTAGTTGTCGCGTGATTATTACGTTTAGTGTCAGCAGTGGGCATATTTAAAACTCATACATGGCCTAATTCGGGCCAGTATCAGCTAAATGATGCTCACCACTAACTAACTTAAGGTGCTATGTAAATCTGAGAATTAGATAACCTCTCTTCGCATTGACATTGTAGAAATTAAAAATGTTAGCTGTAGCAGAATGGTCAATCTGTTAAGACATTTACCCAGCATCGTTCCTCGGCAGAAACGGCAATAGCATCCAATACTTTCGATACTTTCCAACCTTCTTCAAAATCCGGCCACATACGGTCATCGGCAGCAATGCCGTTAATCAAATCGCGGATCTCAACCGTTTTTTGATCGTTAAATCCAATACCATGTCCTGCACTGACACAAAAAGCCGCATAGTCTGGATGCTGTGGCCCTATAAGTAATGTTTTAAACCCTTGTCTGGCCTGTGGATCATCATGGCGATAGAGCTGTAATTCCGCCATGCGTTCTTGAGAATAACTGATCGCACCTTTAGTGCCGGTGATTACATATGTCAGCCCCATTTTACGGCCACAAGCAATCCGTGAAGTTTCTATGGTCCCCATAGCACCATTGCTAAAATGCACCAATGCACTGGCTTGATCTTCATTCTCCACCGCAAGAAGCGATGAGGGATCTTTCGGGTCAGGGCGCCGTCTGATGATAGTTTGCATATCGCCACAGACACGGGTGATATCGCCGACCAGATAATGAGCCATATTAACAATGTGTGCGGCTAAATCCCCCAAGGCCCCCAGACCTGCCTGCGCCTTGGTACAATGCCAGTCCAAAGGTGTGAGTGGATCAGCCAGATAATCTTCATTATGAGTACCATAAAAATGCACGACCTCACCAATCTCACCGTTTGCAATAATTTCTCGCGCTAACTGACTCGTTGGATTTTTCATATAATTGAAACCCACCAACGTTTTTACCCCTTTTGCACGTGCAGCATCGACCATTTCTTTAGCATCGGCAGCACTCAGCGCCAGTGGCTTTTCTGAATAAACATGTTTGCCGTGGCTAATTGCTGCTAGAGCCATCTCCTTATGCAAGAAATTTGGTGCACAAATATCCACCACATCAATATCAGGATCGGCAACCAGTTCGCGCCAATGGGAGGTAGATCGGGAAAAACCAAATTCTGCAGCACGTTTTTGAGCCAATTCAGGAGTCACTTCTGCCAACATCTCTAATACTGGCTGACCCTTGAGTGGAAAAACAGTCGCAACCTGCGCGTAAGCAATGGCGTGGCAACGGCCGATATAACCAGTACCAATAAGGCCAATTCGAACTTTTTTCATTTTATTCCCCTTACCTGTTTATAAATTAAAGCCCCGATAAGGTAGCTTTACTTGCCACTGGTTATACGAAATTAAAATTTCACTATCAAGTCAATATGAAATTAAAAGTTATTTTTGCGAGGCGCTACGAAGAAAAGGGTCAAGCTAATGAAAGCTTACACAAGCAGGATACTTCTATCAGAATGTAGTTCACAGATTGAATTCCAAATTCAATTAATTAATTATATATTTTCATTATGTAATTTATTGAATAATAAATTTCAATAAATGCGAAGCGTCACGCATCATGAGCAAGTCGGGGTTTCAATAGCGTAATTTCGTTATATAGTGGGCATCAAGATGAAGCGATAAATCCCATCGCTCCTTTATAATGTTGACAGGTAACTTGCTATGAACTCACCTTTTCTGGTTACAGCACAATGGCTGGCAGAACATGCTAATGATGCCGATATCGTTATTCTGGATGCCAGAATGTCACCGCCGGGATTGATACCTAAAAGAGACATTCAGGCTGAGTTCGAGCAAGGGCATATCCCGGGAGCCGTTTACTTTGATATTGATGAAATTGCAGACCACAGTACTGAATTGCCACATATGCTGCCATCGCCACAGGAATTCAGTGAGAGGGTTGGTCAATTAGGGGTAAGTGAGCAACATACTTTAGTGATTTATGACGACGGTAACCTGTTTTCCGCACCACGCGTTTGGTGGACGTTCCGTACTTTTGGTGCCAAAAATGTGCGTATATTGGCCGGTGGTATCAACGGATGGCGGCAAGCGGGTTATGCATTAGAAAGCGGCCAGGCAAAATCAACCCCGCAAGTGTTCAATGTGGCTTTCAATAGTGCTGCGGTCAAAAACGTTGATGAGGTTGTCGCCGTACTGGGAAATAGTGAAGTACAAATTATAGATGCTCGGCCAGCCAACAGATTTAAAGCCCAAGAGCCTGAGCCTCGGCTTGGTCTGCGCCTTGGCCGTATCCCCGGCAGTATTAATGTCCCGTGGGGGAGCATGGTAGAAAATGGTAATTTGAAATCGCCACAAGCACTGGCACGTATTTTTGCCGCTCAAGGCGTGGATTTAACCAAGCCCATTATTACCAGCTGTGGTTCTGGCGTAACAGCCGCAGTGGTAGCTTTGGGGCTGGCGGCATTAAACGCACCATCAGTATCACTCTATGATGGTTCTTGGGCGCAATGGGGGGCATTCGATTCACTGCCCATCGAGGATACCCGCCTCCCATAAGAGCCTGTCAGATAGCAACCAGGCCACGGACACCGTCTAACTCCATATCAGTGCCGTGGCCACGCTGGATAATTTTGCCACGGGACATCACTAAATAGTTATCCGCCAGCTCTGCGGCAAAATCATAAAACTGCTCAACCAACAAGATAGCCATATCCCCTTGAACAGCCAGTTTTTTGATAACTATACCTATCTCTTTGATAACCGAAGGTTGAATTCCCTCAGTTGGCTCATCCAAAATGAGCAAACGAGGCTGGCAAGCCAATGCGCGCCCAATCGCCAACTGCTGCTGCTGCCCACCAGATAGATCCCCACCACGGCGATGTTTCATTTCTTGTAACACTGGGAATAACTGATAAATACTTTCAGGTACTAACTTGCTCTGGGCGCCGGGAAAACGAGAAAGCCCCAATAGAATGTTCTCCTCAACCGTTAATCTGGGGAAAATTTCTCTACCTTGTGGCACATAAGCAATGCCTCCTTTCACCCGTTGGTGTGGTGACTGATGGCTAATATTTTTACCTTCCCATGTAATGCTACCGTTTTTGACCGGCACCAGTCCCATCAAGCATTTGAGTAATGTCGTTTTACCAACGCCATTACGGCCCAATAAGCAAGTAACCTCACCTATCGCAGCCTCGAATGACAAACCACGCAAGATATGGCTGCCACCGTAATATTGATCAAGTTCATTCACTTGCAGCATATATTGACCTTAAATATCCAGTTAACTGTTAGTCACCAAAACCCGATCACATGATATGGCAGGAGAAACAACGCCGATCAGCCGCTATGAATCAAGGCGCAATCCCCGAAGTTTGGTCAACCCAAATGAGGGGGGAAGCAATACCGAGTCACAGTGGCGCAGCCGCTATGAATCAAGGCGCAATCCCCCGAAGTTTGGTCAACCCAAATGAGGGGGGAAGCAATACCGAGTCACAGTGGCGCAGCCGCTATGAATCAAGGCGCAATCCCCCGAAGTTTGGTCAACCCAAATGAGGGGGGAAGCAATACCGAGTCACAGTGGCGCAGCCGCTATGAATCAAGGCGCAATCCCCCGAAGTTTGGTCAACCCAAATGAGGGGGGAAGCAACACCGAGTCAGAACGGCTCAGCGCCCCAAATATACCTCGATCACTTGCTCGTTGGCCTGCACCTCTGCCAATGACCCCTCGGCCAACACCTGGCCCTGATGCAACACCGTGACATGATCAGCAATAGACTCGACGAACCCCATATCGTGCTCCACGACCATCAGTGAATGCTTCCCGGCTAATTGATTAAACAACTCGGCGGTATAGGCGGTCTCGGCATCGGTCATCCCAGCGGCTGGCTCATCCAACAGTAGCAAATGCGGGTCTTGCACCAATAACATCCCAATTTCAAGAAACTGCTTTTGACCATGAGATAACAAGCCTGCCTGCCGCTGTCGCATCTCACTAAGGCGCAACATAGTAAGGGTTTCATCAATTTGATCCCGCTGCTCACTGTTCAACTTGGCGCGCAGACTGGCCCAGACCGTTTTGGTGCTTTTTTGTGCCAATTCAAGATTTTCAAACACACTTAGCGCTTCAAATACCGTCGGTTTTTGGAATTTCCGGCCAATCCCTGCTTGAGCAATCTCTATCGTATTCATCATTGAGAGATCACGGTGTTGGTCATAGGTCATCTTACCGGCCTGGGGACGTGTTTTACCGGTTATCACATCCATCAGCGTGGTTTTACCCGCACCATTCGGGCCAATAATGCAACGCAGCTCGCCAACACCTATTTGCAATGAGAGATCACGCAAAGCATGAAAGCCATCAAAACTAACATTAATATTTTCGAGGGTTAACACCGGATCCCGTTGCTGGCGATGCTTGTCGGCCGCATGCTCTAACGCACCGGGTTCCTGAGCAATTATCTCGGGATAAATCAGTTGTTCCGTAATTTGAAACCGGCTCATTTGTCTTTCCCCCGCCGCAGTAACCCGATAACACCCTTAGGTAAGAACAACGTAACCAAAATAAATATCAATCCGAGGAAGAACTGCCAATATTCTGGCATTGCCATGGTGAACCAGCTTTTTGCGCCATTGACAATGCCAGCCCCTAATACCGGGCCAATTAATGTCCCGCGCCCCCCAAGTGCTACCCAGATAGCAGCTTCAATAGAGTTGGTTGGCGACATTTCACTTGGATTGATGATACCAACCTGAGGTACATACAACGCTCCCGCCAGAGCACAGAGTACGGCTGATAATGTCCAGACAAACAGCTTGAAACCTTTCGGATCATAGCCACAAAATGTCAGGCGATTTTCAGCATCACGCACGGCGGTCAACACTCGCCCAAACTTGGTGCGGGCCAATGCAAAGCCCAATACCAAACTGGCGATTAACAAAGCGAGTGAGGCCAGAAACAGGGCAATACGGGTAGAGGTTGCCGATACCGGGAAGCCCAGCATAGTGGTAAATCCGGTGAAACCGTTGTTACCGCCAAAGCCCGTTTCGTTACGGAAAAACAGTAACATCCCCGCGTAAGTCAGCGCCTGCGTCATGATAGAGAAATAGACGCCCTTTATTTTGGAACGAAAGGCGAAATATCCAAAAATAAAAGCCAGTAAACCGGGAACCAAGACGATCAGGCACAATGCCCAAATAAAATATTGGCTACCACTCCAAAACCACGGCAACTCAGACCAGGATAGAAAAGACATGAATGCAGGCAGGCCATCACCAGCCGCCTGACGCATCAGATACATGCCCATGGCATAACCACCAAGTGCGAAAAATAGGCCATGGCCAAGAGACAGTAAACCGGCATATCCCCATACCAGATCAAGTGCGATAGCCACTACTGCATAGCATAGAATCTTACCGATAAGCGTTAAGGTATA
This sequence comes from Yersinia sp. 2553 StPb PI, assembly GCF_052217105.1. NCBI lineage: Bacteria > Pseudomonadati > Pseudomonadota > Gammaproteobacteria > Enterobacterales > Yersiniaceae > Yersinia > Yersinia sp. 2553 StPb PI. The sequence goes on from NZ_JAZGPX010000002.1 coordinate 2,275,553, forward strand.
GGTTGATATTGCGAGGGGATTATCAGCCGGCAGCAGTGCTAAAAAAGGCAAAATAATCAGTGCAGTAACAACTACAGCCCCCAATGATAAGCTGATAACAGGTGCTTTTTGCGTCAAGGTTATAGCTAAAGGTTGATTCATTAATCACTCACCCTGCCCTTGAGGGCAAACAGACCCTGCGGCCGTTTTTGAATAAATAATATGATTAGCACTAAAATCAAAATCTTACCTAATACTGCGCCAATCTGCGGTTCCAAAATTTTATTCAGCATGCCTAACCCCAGTGCTGCAACAACACTGCCAGCCAGTTGTCCGACACCACCAAGCACAACAACCAGGAAGGAATCGATGATGTAGCCCTGCCCTAATTCCGGACCAACATTTCCCAGTTGTGACAGGGCAACCCCTCCTAATCCGGCAATACCCGAACCCAGGCCAAAAGCCAGCATATCAACCCTGCCGGTTGCCACCCCACAGCAAGCAGCCATGGCGCGATTTTGCGTCACTGCCCGTACCTGTAGACCGAGGCGGGTTTTATTTAGCAACAGCCAAGTGAGTAACAGAACAATGATCACAAAGGCGATAACGGCGATACGATTCCATGGCAAAACCAGATTTGGCAAAATCTGTACCCCGCCAGACAGCCACGCAGGGTTAGCGACTTCCAAGTTTTGCGCGCCAAAAATCATACGCACGCTCTGAATCAGCATTAGACTAATTCCCCAGGTTGCCAACAGCGTTTCCAGCGGGCGGCCATAAAGATGCCGAATTACCGTTCGTTCCAAAGCCATGCCGATTCCAGCCGTAATAAAGAACGCGACCGGCAAGGCGACCAACGGATAGAGGGCTAGCCAATGCAGAGCTAATTGCTGAAACAGTGATTGCACCAAGTAAGCTGAATAGGCTCCCAACATCAGCATTTCACCATGGGCCATATTGATAACACCCAATAGGCCGTAAGTGATGGCTAACCCAAGAGCTGCTAGCAACAAGATAGAGCCTAGTGATAACCCGCTGAATACTTGCCCAATAATATCCCCGACCATCAACCGATTTTGTACCTGTTTCAAACTACTGGCTGCCGCGGCACGCACTTGTGCATCAGGCTCGGTTTTAGCATCGGTTAAGCTTTGCAAACGAGATTGGGTTTGTGGCGAACCTGATTGTCCGAGCAATTGCACAGCATTCAGGCGCACCAAAGGGTTACTATCGGTCAGTTGTAAATTAGCCAAAGCAATACTTAGCGCTTCTTTGACTTTACTGTCTGTTTCCAATTTAAGACGCTGATTAAGTAACGGTAATTGATCACTTTGCGCTTGCTGCTGTAACTCTAGTGCCGCTTGCAAGCGCACTGATTCGTCTTCACTTGCCAGCCGTTGAGCCGTCAGTGCATTAGCAATCAGAATACGTAAGCGGTTATTGAGCCAGATTTTCTTTGGTGTACCGACAGGTTGTAACTGCCCTTCCAGCGGGGTGAAACTCTGATTATGCTGGATGAATGCCTGCCCTGTGCTATCGACCACCAACGTTTCTTGTTTCAGTGCCTGCAATAAGGGTAATCGGCTAGCATCCGGTTCGGTCGCCCATTGCTGCAACATAGCGGCTTGCTGTGAACGATTAGCCACAGCAAAATCATGGGCTGGCCCTGCTGTTGCCAAGGCTGAAAAGCTCAGTAACAGGCCTATCAGCGGCCTGAGCAAAAGATTGACTGCTCTACTCCAAACAGGAATTAACAATTTCATAGGCCCGCTCATCACTGATATATGGCAAAAAAGATCCAGAGCCCGCAAAATCTGGCCCTGGAGAGTCATCGCTACTGAGTGCTTTTCACTGGATGATCCGGTTTCTTGTCATTTCCGGCGATGAACGGGCTCCATGGCTGAGCACGAATTGGCGCATCGGTTTGCCATACCACGTTGAATTGTCCGTTAGCCTCAATTTCGCCAATCATCACCGGTTTGTGCAGATGGTGATTAGTTTTATCCATTGTCAGCGTAAATCCTGATGGTGCTGGATAGGTTTGTCCGGCCATCGCAGCACGAACCTTATCCACATCGGTTGATTTGGCTTTTTCTACTGCCTGGGCCCACATGTGCATACCTACCCAAGTAGCTTCCATCGGATCATTGGTGACAGCAGTATCTGCATTCGGCAACTTATGCGCTTTGGCATAGGCTTTCCATTGTTCAACAAACGTCTTGTTCGTCGGATTATCCACCGATTGGAAGTAGTTCCAGGCCGCCAGATTCCCCACCAGTGGTTTGGTATCAATGCCACGTAGTTCCTCTTCCCCCACAGAGAACGCAATGACAGGCACATCAGTCGCTTTGATACCTTGGTTGGCCAATTCTTTGTAGAAGGGAACATTTGAATCGCCGTTGATGGTGGAAATAACGGCGGTTTTGCCATCGGCAGAGAATTTCTTAATATTACCCACAATAGTTTGGTAATCGCTGTAACCAAACGGGGTATAAATCTCTTCGATATCTTTATCCTGAATACCTTTGGTATGCAGGAAGGCACGTAGGATTTTGTTGGTAGTGCGCGGGTAGACATAATCCGTCCCTAACAAAATAAAGCGTTTTGCACCACCCCCATCTTCACTTAATAAGTATTCCACAGCAGGGATAGCCTGTTGGTTTGGTGCCGCACCGGTATAGAAGACGTTGGGCGACATCTCTTCCCCCTCATACTGTACCGGATAGAACAGTAGACCATTTAACTCTTCAAATACCGGTAAGACAGACTTACGTGAAACCGACGTCCAGGCACCAAATACGACGGCGACTTTATCTTGTGTTAATAATTGCCGCGCTTTCTCGGCAAAGAGTGGCCAGTTAGAGGCCGGATCGACAATAACCGGCTCCAGTTGTTTACCCAATACACCACCATGAGCATTGATATCATCAATACTCATCAAAGCCATATCTTTCAATGGTGTTTCAGAGATAGCCATCGTGCCGGACAACGAGTGCAAGATACCCACTTTGATGGTGTCGGCAGCCAGCGTGCCAAAAGCCACACCCATACTGATAACTGAAGCTGAAAGAGCAAAAACCTTAATCAAGTTACGATGTTGCATAGCGTTAACCTCTGGTCGTTGAGTAAAACACACAAGATCGGATTACTCTGCGCAATCGCCATGCCAGTTTTATATCTTAATAATTTAATTGAAGATTATAGATAACGTTACCAAATAACCGGATAAACGGCCTAATTGTCTGCACCAATAATGCACAACGCACGGGCACAGATAGTGCAACAATGAGAGGAAGTATGTGGGCAGGTAATTAAAAAACAGAATGGTGTTAATTCAGAGATTGGTGAGAAGAGTGTAGCTTAATTTTAACGAAAAACAGGAGTGCCAAATTGCCACTCCTGTTTTGTTATTAATAATCTATATCAGATAGTTATATCGATATGATCAATCTTACTTTTTAGGGCCACGTATACGTAGCGTCAAACCTTTCAGAAAATAACGCAAAGCCTGATCACCACATGGGCGGAAGTTTTTGCTGCCCTCTTTGCGGAACAGTGCATTTAGCTCAGGTTTAGATACTGGGAATTCAACCGCATTAAAAACATCGTGCATATCGGTATCTTTCAACTCAAATGCCACACGTAGTTTTTTCAATACAATATTGTTGGTAATGACTGGCTCTACCGCCGGGGCCGGGAACTTGTCATCTTTACCACGTCTAAAGAAGATCAAACCATTAAGGAAATGTGCCATTACCAGATCAGGGCAATCTTGATAACCGGCCTCATCTTCTTTTTTAAGAAAATTAACGACATCCGCATTGTTCACTTCAAAATCAGCCAGCTTAATGATTTCTGCTATCTTGATATCGTTTACGTTAAGCATGTAGCGAACACTACGGAGCACATCGTTGTTCATCATATTACTGCCCTATTCCTATTATTTAGAGTAGACGTGGGCGAATATCGCAAGAAAAACAAAAGGCTTCTTTCACGTCTAGCGGGCAGTATTGTATAGATTTACGTTGATTTTCTCAATGCAAATCTGATTAATGAGAAAAGTATGCATTCCGGTAGAATACATAAAACTCAATAATAATGAAATTTGAAGGGCTAAGATAAATTAATATTCCTTTCATCTTTCTACTTTATTAAAGATCAGCTATTCATCTTACTGTTATAGCTGGATTGATAAAGGGCGATATCCTCACCGGAAATGTATTTTCTACGTAATGTGGCAGATATTTTATCCATAATCATAACTACCACAACCATTATTAAGGTAATAAACATCACAACATCCCAGTTCCATAGACGCATATTCTCGGCATAAACCAAGCCAATACCTCCCGCCCCCACAAAACCTAATACTGCGGCAGAACGCGTATTTGACTCAATTTGATAAAGGCTTAGCGCTAACAGTGTTGGGAAGGACTGAGTAAAAATACCAAAACGGTGTTTTTGCAAAGCATTAGCCCCCATGGCGGTCAAGCCGCGATTAGGCGATTTATCAACAGCTTCATGCCCTTCAGCATAGAGTTTACCCAATAACCCTATATCTTGCATAATAATAGCTAACACCCCGGCAAGCGGCCCCATACCAACGGCACGAACAAAAATCAGTCCCCAAATTGCCATATCAATGCCACGAAAAACATCCAAAAAGCGCCGAATTATAAAGGAAATAATACGTAATCCCGGTGTCGACATTACGTTGCGTGCGGCTAAAAATGATAGCGGCAAAGCCAGCACCGTCGCGGTTAAAGTCCCTGCGAATACAATTGCCAAGGTAATAAATATCTGACTGAAATAGTATTTAAATGGCCAATTAATGAAATCATGCCAAACAAACATACGCAAAAAATAGCGGCTTATTTGCTGGCTTCCATTAGCAAATGTCTGCCAAGGGATACCAAAGACTTTAAAGAAAAATAGATAATATAAAAAAATACCGACAGTAATGGCGGTAACTAACCTGATATACCGTTTTTGCTGTAAGAAAAATTGCGGATATTGCTGTTTTAAAGTCAATATCTGTGACGGTGTTAAATGATGAGCCAACATTATGAAGCTCCTTCCACAACGTGCTGACGTAATTTACCCGAGGTATAATCCAACAGCGATACCACAATAATAATCAGCAGCAATGTCATGCTCACCTGATCATAACGGTCCAATTTTATTGACGTCATCAGTTCCTGCCCAATCCCACCAGCACCAACCAGTCCTAGAATGGTCGATTGGCGGAAATTAATCTCCAGACGCATAAAGCTATAAGAGAGAAATATCGGTTTTACCTGTGGCCACAGCGCAAAACGCATTCGTTGTAATTTACCCGCACCACAGGCCGCCAGCCCACGCACCGGTTTATCAGATACCGTTTCAAGCGATTCATAAAACAACTTAGTCAAACTGCCAATCGTATGTAATGCCAGTGCCAGAAAACCGGGAATTGCCCCGATACCAAAAGCCATAACAAACATCACTGCCCATGCCAATTCCGGCATGGTGCGTAAAAATGCCACAAAAGTTCGAATAGATAACCGTAACCAAGGCGGGCTTTGAGTATTATTCGCAGCCAGGAAGGCCAGGATAACCGCAACCACCACGGATAAAATAGTGGCTGCCACCGCCAATTGCAGCGTTTCCCAAATCAGCGGTAACTGTATAGGTAACCGATAACCCCAATAAGCCAGAGACCCCTCCGTGTGACCATCGGCAAATAAATTGTGCCAATAGAGTACCGGTATCGTTTCGGCTAGATAATCAAAAAAATGTGGGATGGAAATAAGAACAGTATGTAAATTAAACTCAGCAATACTTCCAGCACCCAGATAAATAATTGCCAGCGTTAATGACCAAATCAACGTTTCACGTTTTTGTTTACCGCGAATCTGCTGGTAGTAGTGGTTAAAATCAGTATTCAAAATAAGCTACCACCTAAAAGCAATAGCTCCGGCAAGCCAGAGCTATTTCGTTTTATCCGCCGGACCGAATTAACGATCACCTTTGGTTAATTCACGCTTCATATCAATGATAGTTTGATACTCGCTGAGGGATGTTTCACCAATATGCTGTTTGCCACCCATCGCTTTAATGAAACAACCGTGATCCTCTTTATCCAGTTTTTTAACCGCAGCGACTAATTGCGCTTTAAATTCAGACGGTAATGCACTGCGGACAAGAATCGGGCCGTTGGGGATCAGTGGCGACTGCCAGATGATACGGATCTGTTTCATTAAATCCGGGTGATCCATACGAATCATGCGCGTAAATGCACCACTGGTATAACCGGTGTTATAGTCACCGATCATGGAAGCCCAGGTGACAGCACCGGCGAATTGCCCGTTAATGACACCCAGAATATCTTGTTCATGACCACCAGAGAATGTCACGCTAGAGAAGAAGTCGTTATATTTATTATCCGGTGTTCCACCAAATTTCTGTTTAAAACTTTGATTAGGGATTAAAAAACCAGAGGTTGAATCTGGGTCAGCAAAACCGAACGCTTTACCTTTCAAATCTTCAATTTTCTGATAAGGGCTATCCGCTTTCACCACAACCACAGAGTGATAACCGCGTGATTTGTCAGTATCATCGATAGCAATACCTACAATATCAACGGCTTTAGGATCTTTAATATAAACAGAGGCAAAAGAGGAAGGAGACATACTTAATACCAAGTCAATCTTCCCACCTAATAGGCCTTGTATTACGCCAGAATAGTCTGATGCATTATGCAAGTTTGTTTTTACATTTAACTCTTTATCTAAAAACTCTTTGACACACATATTATCGCCAATTTGTTGTGTCGCATTCTGCCCACCAAGAATACCCAGATTAATTTCTTTTGGTGCATCCGCTGCTGTAGCATTAAATACCATAAAACTTGCCAATAATGAGGTAAGACAAAGTACTTTTTTCATTAAAATAACCTATTCTGATAAAGGGATAAGTGGGGATTAATGCAAAAGTTCAGTGGATTCATCGCTGTAAATATCTTGAATAATAGAATCATTTAACAGTGAAGGATGCCCATCAAAGACAATCCGCCCGTGGGCAATACCAATCACTCGGGTGCAATAGTCTTTCACCAAATCAACAGAGTGTAAGTTCACAATTACAGCAATATCGTTTTCACTTATTTTCTGTAATGTATTCATAATGCGGGTTGTGTTTTTTGGATCTAAAGAAGCGACAGGTTCATCAGCCAATAATATTTTGGGGTTTTGCATCATGGCGCGGCAAATGGCCACCCGTTGCATTTGGCCGCCAGAGAGATTCTCTGCACGCTGCAACGCATGGGGTAACATATTAAGCCATTGTAATAACTCAATTGCTCTAGCCCGATCTTCATCAGCAAATATTTTGAAAAATGATTTAAACGTGGAGGTGTAACTCAGGCGGCCTAACAAAACATTAGTAATAACATCAAGACGGGGGACCAAACAGAAATCTTGGAAGATCATGCCGCATTTTGCGCGCCATTTACGCATCTGCTTGGTTGTTAGTGCTGCAATATTTTGCGTATCGCCATTGTCATGGTAATTAATAATTTCGCCCGCACTGCTGGGAATAGTGCCATTTAAAACATGTAACAATGTTGATTTTCCGGCACCAGAGCGGCCAATAATTGCAACAAACTCACCTGCATGGAGTTCAAAATTAATATCATCCAGCACACGGTGTTGTGATTGGTACGCTTTAACTAATCCCTTAACGGCAAGTACCTTCTTACGCGGTTCTTGCACCGCAGCCGGATAGTCAGCCACAGTGAATTTACGTAATGCCTGGCCCATAACATGTCTCTCAGATTGCCTGTCGTCATGAGCTATTAACGGATAATTCTATTGCATCTTGATGAAAGTTTTATGAGAGAAAGGTGACAAAAAATAGCCACCTTTCTTATACTTTACTCAATTACAGGATATTGATGAGTATCTAACTTCTTAATTTACGGTAGACAAACAGCACAACCAGTGAACCGATAACCGCCACGACAAAGCTGCCAAAATTAAACCCATCAACTTTGCCCATACCAAAGAAGACACTAATATAGCCCCCCACCAGGGCACCGACCACGCCAAGGATTACGGTCATAATAAAGCCACCGCCATCCTCTCCGGGCATAATCCATTTAGCCAAAACACCGGCGATAAGACCAAAAATAATCCAAGATAGTATGCCCATAAACACCTCCATAAAATTAATATTTGCTGATAACTGATTTGACTACCCACTGTTGTTGATCCGCCTTTCAGCTTTGCGTTCAATCTTAAACATAGGTCTCAGGTAAACATAACGGGCTTAACCTGACAGTCTTAAAACAGCTAACATCATTAAGTTAAGACCCGATTAACAAAATCTGCAAATCAGACCAGCCAAGTTAAATACAAATCAAATAACCGGCTGTCGCGGGGTGAAAACATGATTAATTCCCTGCTGTTGTAGCTTTTTCAATAAATCATATCCACCATTTGGCACACTATGCGCAAACTCTCGTTCGCTTGTAAACACAGGGCTGACCCAATACATATTAACCGGATCACCTTGTTGAAGAGGTAGAGTAAGATTGTCTGCATCAGCATATAACGCTGATGATAAAATATAGCCTTCATAACCCTTAGGGGCGACAGCCGACTCCAGTGTATGCCCTTCGCCAAGCCAGGTTATTTTACTCCAGGGAACGTGGGCAAATCCTGCCAGCGCACTGGCCATGTGAATAGCGTTGTCTTCGTTGACATATTGGCTATCAATTGCAATCGCCATCTCCAAGCGCCGGTATTTAGCTGCATCATCATTAAATAATATTTCAACCCATGGCTGAGGACGAATACTGACCCCCACGGTCAGAAAGTAATATATTCCCTCTTTCTCATGTTGGGAGATGGCCATTGGCGGCCACGTCCCCTGATCGATGGCATAATATTTTACCGATGGACCGAAGTGCTGCTCATAATATTGAATATATTCAGCTTGTAATGCAGGCCACGGATTTCCCTCTTCCTGTTGCCAGGCCCGCCAAAATTGACGAGTATGTTGCGCATTGGCATATTGTGTATTGGTTGAAGCTGACCCCAGAGGTAATGTCAGTGGATTATCTTTAATACAACTGGCGGAATAGCAAATTGAGTGATCAATATAGAGGCTCCAGCCAGGAATAATTGCCAACAGTTGTCCCTGATACCACAATGCCGCACCGTCGTCACTTTCAGACCAGACTATCGTAATATACTGCGCATCCAGCTCCGCCTCGCCCGCCACATTACGGCAGAACTCTGCGGCTAATCGTGGGGCCAACCCTTGTTCAAGGGCGGTATTATCAGCCGATGGTGGCGCAGCAACCAGATTTCTCACCCAGCAGGCACGCACGGGAAAACGCTCTTCAAATGCCTCCTGCGGATAAATATAGAAGTAAACTACCCGATTATCCTGTTGCACCACAGCAACCAATGTCTGGTTTTCATTACTGACTTCGGCCAGTACCTCAGATTCTTTCATATCGCCTCAACTGTATCGGCAAAGGGTTTCAGGCGAAACATACTGTATTGCCTGCTGTAAAATAAGCCTATTAGCGGAACACAGATAATCTCATGCTAATAACTTTAATACTGATAGTGTAAAGCATGGCATAGTGTAAAACGTCTTATCCCTTTAAATCATCAGCAAAAGTCTCAAAAATACGCCGAATGCGATTATTATTTGAATCTTATTTTTTATAATCGATTCAATATGATCCTATAGTGACCGATCGTAATTATAGACTGTCACCTCAATACCTATAACCAATAGTTGATAGTCTACAGCCTGAATTCACGCTAAAATAAAACCATTATTTCTCGCAGAATTGAGGGTTCACATGGCATATATACCGAAGAATTACACCCGGCTGGAAAGTGGCTATCGGGAGAAAGCACTGAAAATTTTTCCGTGGGTTTGCGGTAAATGTTCACGAGAGTTTGTTTATTCCAATCTGCGAGAGCTGACGGTTCACCATATTGACCATGATCATAGCAATAACCCAGAAGATGGCAGCAATTGGGAGATGTTATGCCTTTTTTGTCATGATCATGAACACTCTAAATACACCGAAGCAGACCAATATGGGTCGACTGTGATTGCCGGGGATGATGCCCAGAATGATCAGGGTGTTGCTACCCATAATCCATTCGCCAACCTAAAGTCTTTGATGAAGAAATAACGCTGTCTGGCCGTGGTATGCAACACGGCCGACATGACATCACCATCGGACTAAAAACCTAATAGCTGCCGGTAAGATTGAGTTTCTTGTTGTTGTGGCAATAGCCCTAATTTATCGGCTAACTGTTGGCATTCGACTTTAAGGCTATCCAGGGCCGTAGCATCATCAGTCATGATGGCTATTTCGGCAAAATCGCCAAGACCCGCCAAGCTATCAACCGTGACATGAAACTTCCCAATAAAGTAGATACTCCGTATTTTTTCCAGCATAAATGCTGGCTGATAGCCTAACGTCGCCAGCATGCTTTGAACCTTGGTTATATCCTCAATATTGCTGGCCTCACAGCGTTCAGTTCCCGGCCCTTTTACTATCCATAAACGAATACCTGACGGGTTCATCTCACGTAAAACCATACTGACCTGTTTAGCCGCTAAATCACCGCCGTTGGCTTCCAGATAGATATCTTTTTCATGATTATTGAGGGTAAATGGCAATGCTTGATGTAATGCTAGTTGTTCATGTAATTGGCTGATGTTCGATACATGGAACTTTAACTCAACTTCATATTTACCAATAAAATGCTCACTCATAAATGCCTTACTAATCAGTGTAATCATTAAACTCGATCCTATACCTCATCACGTAATGATCAAAATACTTATCAATATCCCAATGACTCAACCTAGCCTTGATACGCTGAATAGTTTTCTTATAAATCATTAATGTTAGTAATGTTTAAACGGCGGGAATGATGAAGGTTGAAGACAATTTAAGCACTAATAACGAGAGCTAGCTCACAAAGCAAACGATTCATCAGGAAACCCTTTCCTCCCTCATGTTTACTTCATGGCATCCGAAGAGCGGTTTGCTATCAGCCGATACGTGGATGAATGCTAACAAAAGTCAATGCCATTACAGGGAGCGGCACCAATGAATCAATCCAATGATGAAAAAAGGCAAACCTTGCTGAACCAGTTGCAGCAGATTGTGGGTGCGCGCTACTTGCTAACCGGCGAACGGCAGACAGAGCGTTATCGTACGGGTTTCCGCTCAGGAACAGGATCTGCTCTTGCGGTAGTGTTTCCTTCAACGTTATTACAGCAATGGCAGTTGCTACAAGCCTGTGTGGCCGCCGATACCATTGTTATCATGCAGGCAGCGAACACCGGGCTGACAGAAGGCTCAACCCCCAGTGGTAATGATTATGATCGACCCATTGTTATATTAAATACTTTGCGCCTCAATCAAATCCAGCTATTAAATGATGGAAAGCAGGTTATTGGTTTTCCTGGCAGTACGCTGAATCAATTGGAAATACGTCTGAAACCTTATGATCGTGAACCCCATTCGGTCATTGGGTCCTCTTGCATCGGTGCCTCGGTGGTGGGGGGCATTTGTAATAACTCAGGTGGGTCATTGGTTCAAAGAGGCCCTGCCTACACCGAAATGGCACTGTACGCACAGATTGATGCTCAGGGTGAGTTACAGTTAATCAATCATTTAGGGATTAATTTAGGCAATACGCCAGAAGAGATTTTGCAACGGCTGGAACGGGGTAAATATCGTGCCAGCGATATTGCACAAGGTACACAACAAGCCTCCGACCACGAATATGCTACGCGAGTAAGAGATATTGATGCGCCAACCCCTTCACGTTTCAATGCCGATCCAAGACGATTATTTGAAGCCTCGGGATGTGCCGGTAAATTGGCCGTATTTGCAGTACGGCTTGACACTTTTCCCAGTGAAAAACAACAGCAAGTCTTTTATATCGGCACCAATCAGACTCAGGTATTGACTGAATTACGCCGTGCAATTTTACGTGACTTTAAACATTTGCCCGTCGCTGGTGAATATATGCATCGCGATATTTTTGATATTGCTGAAGTGTACGGCAAAGATACCTTTGTCATGATAAATAGCATGGGTACCAATAATATGCCTCGTTTCTTTACCCTAAAGGGCAAAATTGATGCACGGCTTAGCAAAGTTCCTTTTTTAATCGACCATTTAACTGATCGAATAATGCAAGGCTTCAGCCAGGTACTGCCCAACCATTTACCTAAACGCCTCAAAACATATCGGAGTAAATATGAGCATCATTTGATGCTTAAAATGTCAGGTGCAGGTATTCCTGAAGCACAGCAGTTTTTGAAGGACTTTTTTGCGACGGCGGAAGGTAACTTCATTACCTGTACCGCTGATGAAGGCAAGAAAGCCTTTTTACACCGCTTTGCCGCAGCAGGTGCTGCTGTGCGCTATCACGCTGTTCACGCTGATAAAGTGGAGGATATTCTGGCTCTGGATATTGCGCTACCGCGCAATGAAGAACAATGGTTTGAGACCCTCCCGGCAGAAATAGACCAATGCCTGGTCGCCAAACTCTATTACGGCCATTTCTTGTGCCATGTCTTCCATCAGGACTATATTGTGAAAAAAGGTGTTGATACTCAGGCATTAAAACAAAAAATGCTGGCGCTGCTGAATGACAAAGGGGCGGAATATCCGGCTGAGCACAATGTGGGGCATCTCTATATAGCCAAACCTGCCTTAAAGGATTTTTACCAACAGATAGACCCAACCAACAGCTTTAATCCTGGGATTGGTAAAACCTCAAAACGTAAATCCTGGCAGAAAGAATAATATCACCCCGATACTGGGCTCCATATCAAGTCGAATTAGGCATTATCTGAATTCAAGTCCTCTATCTCCTGAATTCTGCCAAACAAACTATAGTCATAGTCTAGAGCCAACGAGGTTGGTGCGGCTAACAAATGTTAGTCGGTATTAATGCTAAGTCTGGGAGACAGAATGAAAATAATACTGTGGATTATCGCCATTATTTTTATTGTCGGGTTGTTGACGATTACTGGTGTGTTTAAATTGATTTTCTAATGATTATCAGAGAGATGTAAATATCCGCCAATTGCTTTAAGCAGAATTTGCAGCCCGTCTGCAAATTCTGCTATCTACTGACTGTGTTCTCTACCTATTCCGACACCTGAGCTAAACGCCCTTGCCCATCTTTTTGCTGACGATAGCTTTTGGCAGCCCCAGGGATCGGCGCGGCTTTACCGGTTTCCATCCAACTGCGTAGGCGGTTTGCATCGGCAAAATGCGTATATTTACCAAAGGCATCTAACACCACAAGAGCTACAGGACGATTGCCAATGACGGTCCGCATTGCCAAACAGTGCCCAGCTTGATTCGTAAAGCCGGTTTTAGTGAGCTGAATATTCCATTTATCGTTATAAACTAAATGGTTAGTGTTACGAAATGGCAGCGTATAATCAGGGTCACGGAAAGTTGCCATTTTCTCAGTGGTAGTGCTTAGTTGCCCAATCAGCGGGTATTGTTTGGTCGCCACCAGCAACTTGGTCAAATCATGCGCGGTCGAGACATTATCAATCGACAGACCTGTTGGCTCAACATAACGTGTTTTGGTCATTCCCAAAGATTTCGCTTTCGCATTCATTGCGTTAATAAATGCGTTATAGCCTCCGGGATAGTGATGCGCCAGACTCGCCGCAGCGCGGTTTTCCGATGACATTAATGCTAATAGCAGCATATCTTTGCGACTGATTTCACTGTTTACCCTAACCCGAGAAAATACCCCTTTCATTTCTTTAGTTTGATGAATATCTACTGAGATAATCTCATCCAGTGGCAATTTGGCATCCAACACCACCATTGCGGTCATCAGTTTGGTGATTGACGCAATGGGTACCACTTCATCAGCATTGTTAGCGTAAATCACTTTATTTGTTTGTAAATCAACCACCATCGCGCTGCCGGATGCCAGTTCCAAGGGCGTTTTCCCTTTAATTTCAGCCGTCCCACCACTGGCAGAGGCTAAAGGAACAACACTGATACCGGTAGATAAAAGCAAAAAACTTAATAGTGCAAAACGGATTTTCACATGCATGTTCGTCAGCTTAGATAGGTTGTCGGGAGTGATTGTGGTTGGTTTGGCGCATTATAAATTACAGTAATGCACGGCGCACCACACATTCTTCAAATGATTGTTACAAAGATTAAAGCTGCCTAATTGCTACTCACCGGTAAACACTTTTCAAAGAAAGGAACAAAGACTTATTGTGAGCATTATTTTGAAAGATAGTGATTGTTTATAAAATAAGCAAGCAGCCATCGTGGCTCAATTTAGGTCAGGATAATTCAATTTTGCTAAATTACGCGGGATGTGACGTTAATTGGCGGAAAGATTAGCGCTATAAATCTAAACAGATTATCAATAATGACAAAAAAAACGCTTGCTAGACTAATTATTACCCTATAATTGCCAACATAATTTTTAGATATACCCTAAATAATTCGAGTTGCAGGAAGTCGGCAAGCGAGAGACAAATCGGTCGGAAACCGATTTGAACAGCATTTATGCTGCCCGCAGGGTGAGGCTCATTAACCCCGATGAGCTTACATGAGTAAGTGATTCGGGTGATTGAACGTAGCCAATGCAGCTTGAAGTATGACGGATATAAAACTGATTCATAGGTATTTATATGGGAACAACAATCTTTGGTATTCTCTTTGGTGTATTTCTAATAGCGGCAGGTTTAGCGGATATTCATGATGAAAATCTAGCATCACTAACCTTCTGGGTTGACGCATTGCTGATTCTTGTTGGTGCAGTATTCCTATTGGGTATTGCAAAGTTTATCGGGCGTAAGAAGAAATAGCAGTGATATTTATCAGAAAAGGCCGCGCACGGCCTTTTCATTGTCAGCCTGTTATACCAAATCACTCATCACTAATTGTGCGATTTCAAAGTAAATAATCAGGCCGGTACCATCAATAAAGGTAGCAATAAAAGGTGCGGAGACCACCGCAGGATCAATTGACATCCGTTTTAATACCATCGGAATAATAGAAGAGACAATGGCACTCCACACGGTGATAGCAACAACAGTTAAGCTCACCACAATGGTGACTTCCATCCCTACGCCCAGGAACCAAGCGCGGATCCAGGCCGCCAGCCCAATCGTCGTTGCCACCATCAGAGAAGTAGAGACCTCTTTACGCAATACCGCCCCCACATTGCGCAGACTCACCTCCCCCAAAGCCATGGCCCGTACCAGAGTCGAGGTAATTTGCGTACCACTGTTACCACCGGTTCCAATCAGTAATGGAATAAAGAAAGCCAGCGCGATAGCGGCTTCCAATTGCTCTTCAAACGCTTTCAATACTGTTCCGGTATAAGCTTCTGCCACAAATAACAGTAATAACCATATAACGCGTTTACGCCATAATGTTATCGGACTAGTTTGCAAGTAAGGCTCGTCGAGAGGCAAACTGGCTCCTTGCCGTTGGGCATCCTCAGTATTTTCATCTTCGATCAATTCGGCAATATCTTTCGCCCGTAATACCCCCACTAATTTTCCGTGGCTTAATACCGGAACAATATCCAGGCCGCTTTTTGCCAGTAAACTTGCCGCCTCATGACGATCCTGCTCTGGAGATACCGAGAAATAACTCTGATTGATAATTTGAAATACTTTTATATCAGGCTGTTCTTCCGTCAGTAGATTTTTAACCGAGAGTAAGCCGACCAAATGCCGATTGCCATTTGTTACCAACAATTGCGTTGGTATTTCACTATCTGAGATATTCTGCAAGAAATAGGCTTTAGCCTCAGTGACTGACATATCAGCCGATACCGTAATATAAGTATCGCTCATATAGGCACCTAAGGTGGACTCTTTATCCTCGCCTTGATTGGATTGCTTTGGTATTGCTAAATCGAAATGTGAACTCATAAATGACCCTATTACTGTTATAAATTAACTAAACAGTCCTCACATAGGGGCGTAACCAGATTAGAGAGTGCTCAATGGCTATCTCCGTGTCTAAGTTTTAGCACTATACAACGTATCTGATTTCTCAGAAGTTACTTTGGGTTATACCTTAATCCGATATAACCTGTCCTAACCTTGGGCGTCTCTGGACGTCGTCAGATCAGTAACCTGTGTTTGTATAGGAGCCTCGCCTAACGAGATACTGCATTTAAAATGCAGGCACACTATAAACGCGATACTTAAAACAAATCAAAAGAATAACTATTCTTGTTTAAGCTATATTTAGGGTTAGGATTTATATGGCTAATATATAAGTAATAGAAAATTCATACCCGCAGAATAGCCAACGCAATATCTTTTGAGTTTTTTAACGCACGGATTTCACTGAATAAATCTGTTGCTTCAGCATATTCTTTACGTAAATAACCCAACCACTGTTTGATGCGGGCAACATGATACAGGCCGGTATCGCCCTGCTTTTCCAACTGCACATATTTTTGCAGCAGTTTTACCACTTCAGACCAAGCCATATGCGGTTCGTTATACTTCACCACCCGGCTCAGATTCGGTACATTTAATGCCCCGCGCCCTAGCATCACGGCATCACAGCCCGTCACCTTCATGCACTCCTGCGCGCTCTGGTAATCCCAGATCTCACCATTGGCAATCACGGGGATAGTCAGCCGCTGGCGTATTTCGCCAATCGCTTGCCAATTAATTCGTTCGGCTTGATAACCATCTTCTTTGGTGCGGCCATGTACTGCCAGTTCAGTCGCGCCCGCTTGTTGCACTGCGTCTGCGATTTCAAACTGACGAGCGCCAGAATCCCAGCCCAAACGAATTTTGACTGTGACTGGCAAATGCGCAGGCACGGCTTCACGCATCGCTTTGGCTCCCTGATAAATCAATTCAGGATCTTTCAGCAATGTGGCACCACCGCCACTGCCATTCACCAACTTTGAAGGACACCCACAATTGAGATCGACACCGTATGAGCCAAGTTCTACCGCGCGAGCCGCGTTTTCCGCCAGCCACTCGGGATATTGACCCAATAATTGAATACGAACTAAGGTGCCGGAGGGAGTACGGCTTTGATGATGTAATTCAGGGCAGAGACGATAGAAGGATTTTGCTGGCAAAAGTTGATCGACCACCCGTAAAAACTCAGTGATACAAAGGTCATAATCGTTCACTTCGCTGAGGAGTTCGCGCACCAGTGAATCTAATACCCCTTCCATCGGCGCCAATAATACCCGCATGCTAATTACCCTGATCCATTATCCGCACTCGCCCAGTATAAACGTAAAAAAGACCGGCAATGATACGGGGGAATTGAGGTGTAAAACAAGGAATAACCCAGCAGGAACGTCAATTCAGATGAAAAAAAACCGCCTCAAAGAAGCGGTTTGATCAGCGAAAGGGATTACCGCTTATTCGCCTGGTTTACTGCTACGGCCACGTGAAGAAGGGCCAGCCGGGCGACGTTGACCATCAGCCTGGCTACGTGGGCGACTGTTACGGCTATCGCCGCGACCGGCTGCACCACCACCATTCTGTGGACGGCCTGCGCTGCTACCACGCCCCATTCCTGGACGTTGTGCGCCACGGCCCTGGCGACCATTTTGAATCGGATCAGCTTTGATGCTTGGGTCCGGCTCATAGCCATCCAGCGCGATGCGCGGAATTTCACGCTTCAGTAAACGCTCAATATCACGCAACAGTTTATGCTCATCAACGCAAACCAGTGAAATCGCTTCACCTGTGCGTTCCGCGCGGCCCGTACGACCAATACGGTGCACGTAATCTTCTGGTACGTTAGGTAATTCATAGTTAACCACATGGGGTAACTGATCAATGTCCAGACCACGGGCAGCAATATCAGTGGCTACCAGAACCCGGATTTTACCGTCTTTAAAATCAGCCAATGCACGAGTACGCGCGCCCTGGCTCTTATTACCGTGAATTGCCGCGGAGGTAATGCCGTCTTTATTCAGTTGTTCAGCCAAATGGTTAGCACCATGCTTAGTGCGGTTAAACACCAACACTTGCTGCCAGTTGCCCTCACCAATCATCTGAGACAATAATTCACGTTTACGGTTTTTATCCACAAAATGAACACTTTGCGCAATTTGTTCAGAAGCTGTATTGCGGCGCGCTACTTCAACGGAAGCCGGGTTGTTCAACAGCTTGCTCGCCAGACCTTTAATTTCATCTGAGAAGGTGGCGGAGAACAGCAAGTTCTGGCGCTTAGAGGGCAGTTTGGCTAATACGCGACGGATATCGTGAATAAAGCCCATATCCAGCATGCGGTCAGCTTCGTCCAATACCAAAATTTCGATCTTGGACAAATCTACTGCGTTCTGATGTTCCAGATCCAGTAAACGGCCAGGCGTCGCGACTAAAATATCAACACCACCACGCAGTTTCATCATCTGGGGGTTAATGCTAACGCCGCCAAATACCACCAGCGAACGTAGCTTCAGATATTTACTGTAACTCTGTACGTTTTCGTCAATCTGCGCAGCCAGCTCACGGGTAGGCGTTAAGATCAACGCACGTACCGGGCGACGGCCTTTAATTGGCTGTTGATCCTGACTAAGCAGTTGCAGCAATGGCAAGGTGAAACCAGCGGTTTTACCGGTACCCGTTTGCGCACTGGCCATTAAATCACGGCCTTCCAGTACCACAGGGATTGCCTGACGTTGAATCGGTGTCGGCACAAGGTAGCCCTGCTCTTCAACAGCACGCAGGATGTCGGCGTTTAGGCCGAGAGAATCAAATGACATATTACAAGAAGCTCCAGATCTTCCCAATCCCAACGATATCGTCAGGTGCAGTTTCAAGGGAAGATTATCAGACGAGGCATGAATTGAGGCATTACCACGAGGATTGGCACAAACTGCAGTGCACCATTGCGGCTGATTGTAGCAGATCTTTAGCAAGAAAAGGGATATTTACACATTTCTTAAGATTTTTATTAGCGCAAACATCAAGAGAATTGATTTATTACTTGTCATTTATCCATCCCCGATCGCAAAAACCAGGCTTTTATCCGCGCTAACTTTACATATTCTTTGGGACGACCTAAAGTTAATCATATGATTGATTAATTGTTCGACTACCTCTTAGCATTTAACTAATTTCAATTTATTAAGTATGGTGACGATGTCTCATTCCACACCTCATTCCTTAATATTATCCACGCCCGTTACCAGTCGTGGTGAGCAAGCCCGCCAACAATTGATTCAGGCGGCTACCGAATTATTTGGTGAGTTAGGCCTGAAAGGGGCAACAACTCGGGATATCGCCCAACGGGCAGGACAGAACATTGCGGCCATCACCTACTATTTCAACTCTAAAGAAGGGTTGTATCTGGCGGTCGCGCAACAAATAGCGGATTTCATTCAGCAGACCTTCTCACCGCTGGCACAAGAGATTGACCAGTTTCTCCAACAACCGATTCACGCACAAATCGCCGAGCAACAGTTGCATTTTATTCGCCGTGGGTTACTGGAATTCAGCCATCTAATGACCCAGCCAGAAACGTTGAATATGAGCAAAATCATGGCGCGTGAGCAACTCTCCCCTAGCGATGCTTACCCACTGATTCATGTGCAGGCTATTGCGCCATTACACCAAAAACTCAATCTGCTGCTGGCCGCATTTATTGGTGCTGATGCCAGTGCAACCAAAACGATTCTTCATACCCATGCCTTGATTGGTGAAGTGTTGGCCTTTCGCATGGGGCGCGAGACTATCCGCCGCCAGGCCGGTTGGTTGGATATTGGTGAGGCTGAAAGTGAAATGATCAATCAGGTACTTATCGAACACATTGACCTGCTGCTTTACGGATTGCGGGACAAATCAGTACGGTGAGCGTATTGAAGGGGTCGTTATAAAATTGTAGCTATAGACATGGTCGATAGGGAGCATTATGAATCGCAAGAAGATTATAGTGGCCGTCGTTATTGTTGCCCTACTGGCGGCGATAGGTTATGGCTGGAACTACTACCGTCAACAACACGACGCATCATTGACGCTGTACGGCAATGTGGATATTCGCACAGTGAATTTAGGCTTTCGAGTCGGTGGTCGGCTGGCGTCTCTGGCTGTCGATGAAGGGGATAAAATCCAGCCAGGGGAAGTTCTGGGGAAACTGGATGACGGCCCTTATCTCAATGCACTCAAACAAGCGCAAGCCAATGTTCAAAGCGCGCAAGCACAGTTGGCTTTATTGAAGGCAGGATACCGTGACGAGGAGATAGCACAGGTAAAATCTGAAGTTGCTCAGCGAGAAGCGGCATTTGGCTATGCCGATAGCTTCCTAAAACGTCAACAAGGGTTGTGGGCAAGTAAAGCCACCTCGGCCAACGAGCTAGAGAATGCTCGAACTGCTCGTAATCAAGCACAGGCTAATCTGCAAGCCTCCAAAGATAAGCTCGCACAATATTTGAGTGGTAACCGGCCACAGGAAATTGCGCAAGCCGAAGCAAATCTGGCCCAAAGTGAAGCTGAACTGGCTCAAGCTCAACTCAACCTGCAAGACACTACCCTGCTCGCGCCATCAGCGGGTACCGTACTCACTCGCGCGGTTGAGCCGGGGACCATTTTATCCGCCAGTAACACCGTATTTACCCTGTCACTGACCGATCCGGTATGGGTACGGGCCTACGTCAGTGAGCCCCACTTGAATCAGGCCATTCCCGGTACCGAAGTCGACGTATTTACCGATGGCCGCCCGGACAAGCCATATCACGGCAAAATAGGTTTCGTATCACCCACGGCGGAATTTACCCCTAAAAGTGTCGAAACGCCTGAGCTGCGTACCGATCTGGTTTATCGCTTACGTATCATTATCACTGATCCCGATGAATCGTTACGACAAGGTATGCCCGTCACCGTTCGTTTCGCACAACCTTAAGGCGGCATGAGCTATGAATGGAATCCAGCATCTTATTACTTTGGAGGGTGTTGAAAAACGCTTCCCCGGACTGGATAACCCCGCCGTCGCCAGCCTGACGACAGAGATCCGCAGTGGTGCAGTCACTGGTTTGGTTGGGCCGGACGGGGCCGGTAAAACCACCCTACTCCGTATGCTCGCCGGATTACTCAAACCCAGTCAAGGCAAGATGACGGTGGTCGGGCTGGACCCGTTAGAAAACGATCGCCAGTTACATTCTATTCTCGGATATATGCCACAAAAGTTTGGTTTATATGAAGATCTCACGGTGATGGAGAACCTGACGCTGTATGCCGATCTACGCGGGGTTACCGGTGAGCTTCGCCGCCAAACATTTGAGCGCCTGCTGACGTTTACCGATTTAACCCGCTTTACTGACCGGCTGGCGGGAAAACTGTCCGGCGGGATGAAGCAAAAACTGGGCTTGGCCTGTACTCTGGTCGGTCAGCCCAAAGTACTGTTGCTCGATGAGCCGGGTGTCGGCGTTGACCCGATTTCACGCCGCGAGCTATGGCGCATGGTGCATGAGTTAGCGAGCGATGGCATGCTTATCCTGTGGAGCACATCATATCTGGATGAAGCAGAGCAATGCCGCGAAGTGTTGTTGCTAAATGAAGGGAAGTTGCTGTACAGCGGTGCACCTCAAAGCCTGACACAACGGATGAGTGGGCGCACAATTTTGCTGGCAGCGCAAACCGGGACCAACCGTAAACTGTTACAACATGCGCTGGCATTGCCCCAAGTGAGTGATGGGGTTATCCAGGGGAAGTATGTGCGGTTAATCCTCAAACCCGACGTGGATCACAGCCAACTATTGCCACTACTCAATCAACCGAATGCCGAGATAACTGAAGCAGAACCGCGCTTTGAGGATGCCTTTATCGACCTGTTGGGGGGCGGCCCCGCCAGTGAGTCCGCGTTGGCGAAGATCATGCCCAAAGTCGCAGGTAGCCATCAGGAGACCGTGATTGAAGCCCAAGAGTTAACCAAAAAATTTGGCGATTTTGCTGCTACCGATCATGTAAATTTTCAGGTCAAACGCGGTGAGATATTTGGTCTACTCGGTCCGAATGGGGCGGGTAAATCCACTACCTTTAAAATGATGTGCGGTTTGTTAGTCCCCAGCTCAGGCAAAGCATTGGTACTGGGAATGGATCTGAAAACCAGTTCAGGTAAAGCACGACAACATTTGGGCTATATGGCGCAGAAATTCTCGTTGTATGGCAATCTGACCGTTGAACAAAACCTGAAGTTTTTCTCCGGCGTTTATGGTCTGCAAGGCAAAACACAACGCGATAAAATAGCTGACATGACCTCAGCCTTTAACTTTACCCCAATCCTCAAACAAACCCCGGACTCACTGCCTCTGGGGTTTAAACAGCGTTTAGCATTGGCCTGCGCGTTAATGCATGAACCAGACATTCTGTTCCTGGATGAACCAACGTCCGGTGTCGACCCCCTCACCCGCCGTGAGTTTTGGTTGCATATCAATGGGATGGTAGATAAAGGTGTCACCGTCATGGTTACCACCCACTTTATGGATGAAGCGGAATACTGTGATCGTATCGGGCTGGTTTACCGTGGCAAAATTATCGCAGCCGGCACACCGGATGAGTTAAAACAACAGGTTGCCAGTGATAATAATCTTAATCCCTCCATGGAAGAGGCCTTTATTGGGCTGGTGCAGCGCTATGATCAGCAAAATGATAAGGAGCAACAGTCATGACCGAGCCACATCTATTGCCAGTGGATAAATCGTCGGTAAATGAGAGCGAAACTTATCAGGACACGGGGTTTTCCTGGCGTCGCCTACGGGCTTTATGCCGTAAAGAGACCCGGCAAATACTGCGTGACCCGAGCAGTGGATTGATCGCATTCGTCATCCCGCTGTTGCTGCTGTTTATCTTTGGCTATGGCATCAATCTGGACTCCAGCAAACTGCACGTCGGCATTTTAATGGAGCAACAGAGCAAACCGGCTCAGGATCTGGCTAACGCCTTCGCCAGTTCACCTTATATTTCACCGCAAATCAGTGATAATCGCCAGGCGCTAATTCAGGCGATGCAAGCCGGAAAAATTCGTGGGCTAATTGTGATCCCCAATGATTTTGCGCAGCAGCTTGCGCGCCCCGAAAGTAAAGCCCCCATTCAGGTGATTACTGATGGCAGTGAACCCAATACCGCCAACTTTGTGCAAGGCTACGCACAAGGGGTGTGGCAAATCTGGCAACAACAACAGGCACAAAACCTAGGGCAAAAAAACGATCCTCTGATTGAGATTCAGGTCCGTTATTGGTTTAACCCTGCCGCCATCAGCCGACATTTTATTATTCCCGGAGCCATTACCATTATTATGACGGTTATCGGCGCGATTCTAACCTCGCTGGTGATCGCCCGTGAATGGGAGCGCGGAACCATGGAAGCGCTGCTGTCGACCCAGGTCACGCGCAGCGAGTTGCTGTTGTCGAAACTGATCCCCTATTACGTCCTGGGCATGATAGCCATGACACTCTGCATGGCGGTGTCGGTATTTATCCTTGATGTGCCTTTCCGTGGCTCATTGTGGATACTATTTGTTATGACCAGCCTATTTTTGGCCAGCACTCTGGGTATGGGATTGCTAATTTCGACCATTACCCGCAATCAATTTAACGCCGCAATGGTGGCCTTGAATGCCGCATTCCTGCCGGCTGTGATGCTGTCTGGCTTCATTTTCGAAATTGACAGCATGCCCGCTATCGTGCGCGCCGTAACCTATATCATTCCGGCCCGTTATTTTGTCAGCAGTCTGCAAACCCTGTTTCTGGCGGGGAATATCGGCACCGTGCTGGTGATTAACCTGTTGTTCCTGGTCGCCTCAGCAGCCGTATTTATCGGCCTGACGGCATGGAAAACTAATCGTCGATTAGATTAGGCGCCGATTAGATTAAAGGAAGGAAGCAAGATATGTTTCACCGCCTCTACACATTGATTATCAAAGAGTTGCAGTCACTGCTGCGGGAACCACAGACACGTGCAATATTAATTATGCCGGTCATATTACAAGTCATTTTGTTCCCATTCGCCGCTACATTGGAAGTGACCAATGCCACCATTGCTATTTATAGCGAAGACAGCGGGAAAGCATCTGTAGAGCTGACCCAACGCTTTGCCAAAGCAGAGGCTTTTTCTCATGTCTTACTGCTCCACAGCCCGCAAGAAATTCAGCCAGTGATTGATAACCAGCGAGCACTGCTTTTGATTCGTTTCCCAGAGCAATTCAGTGCTGACCTGGCTAATGGCAAAACCACTCAGTTGCAATTATTGCTGGATGGGCGTAACTCCAACAGCGCGCAAATTGCCGCCAATTACATTCAGCAAATCGTACAAAATTATCAATTAGAATTAACCCAAGGCCAGATAAAGCCCAACAACAGCGAGTTGGTCATCCGCAATTGGTATAACCCGAATCTGAACTACAAATGGTTCGTAGTGCCATCATTGATTGCGATGATTACGACTATCGGGGTGCTTATTGTGACATCACTGTCGGTGGCTCGTGAGCGGGAGCAAGGGACACTCGAGCAGTTGTTAGTTTCACCGCTAACCACCTGGCAGATTTTTATTGGTAAAGCTGTCCCGGCACTGATTGTCGCGACTTTCCAGGCAAGTATCGTCTTGTTTATCGGTATCTTTTTTTACCAAATTCCGTTTGCTGGTTCGTTGGCACTGTTTTATGGCACCATGCTGCTCTACGGCTTGTCGCTCGTTGGCTTCGGTTTGCTGATTTCCTCGTTATGTTCCACTCAGCAGCAAGCTTTTATTGGCGTGTTTGTTTTTATGATGCCCGCTATCTTGCTGTCCGGTTATGTCTCGCCGGTCGAGAATATGCCTATCTGGCTGCAAAATATTACGTGGATCAACCCTATCCGCCACTTTACAGATATCACCAAACAGATTTACCTCAAGGATGCCAGTTTCGATATTATCTGGCACAGTTTGTGGCCGTTACTCGTGATAACCGCCACCACGGGGAGTGCCGCCTATGGGATGTTTAGGCGGAAAATCGCATAGCGACATTAAACGGTAGCAAGACTTACCTGCATTCACCAAAAAGCAAAAAGGACACCACAGGGGTGTCCTTTAAAATTTTGATCAACTTATACAACGAGCAAGTTTGCCACATCGCAACTTTGAATCAGCCAGCTTAAGCTGAGTTTGATTCAGTGGCGAGACCAAAAAATTGACCGACGCCCGCAGCGCAGAAAGCGCAGTTGACATCGGTCAATGAGCATTTCGAGCAGCGTACGGCGAGCAAGTTTGCCGCGTCGCAGCCCTGAATCAGCCAGCTTAACGGCGGTTGCCGAAAATCCGCAGTAACATCAAGAACAAGTTAATGAAATCAAGATACAGCGTCAAAGCACCCACGATGGAATACTTGCGGAAGTTATCTTTATCATTGGCATCCAACTGTGAGCCCATGTTTTTCAACTTCTGGGTATCATAAGCAGTCAAACCAACAAACACTAACACCCCGATGTAGGTCACTGCCCACATTAGCGCCGTGCTTTTCAGCCAGATGTTAACAATCGATGCCAACACGATACCGATCAGGCCCATAAACAGCATGCTGCCCATACCACTCAAATCACGCTTGGTGGTATAGCCGTAGAAACTCATGGCACCAAACATACCGGCAGCAATCAAGAATGTGCTGGCGATAGAAGAGCTGGTGTACATGATGAAAATGCTGGATATCGTCAAGCCGGTTAATGCGGAATAGAGCATAAACAGCGAGGTAGCCATCGAGCCACTCAGGCGGTTAACCATGCCAGAAATAACAAATACCAGACCTAACTGAACAATAATCAGCCCGAAAAAAGTGATCTGACTGGAAAATATAAAGTTGAGTATCGCAGGGGTATTCGCTGCGTACCAAGCGACAACCGCCGTTAATAACAGACCACAGGTCATCCAGCCGTATACCTGCGCCATGTATGCCTGAATGCCTGTGTTGGCACGTTCGACAATCGAACCATTAGAGCGTGGATAGCGATCCATGGTAGTTACCTTATGCATATAAATAATGATACAGGCCATCTAAATTGACAGCCCACCGACTTTTTAAGGGTACCACAGAAGTACAGTCAACAAGGGAGTAAAAATAGACATTTAGCAGTGATCTTTACACTGGTTTACGCTCAATTTACCAACGCCTGGCCGCCTGATGATCACTGTCGCGTGATTCAACCCAACGTTCGCCATCCGTTGTGGCTTCCCGTTTCCAAAATGGTGCCTTTATTTTCAGGTAATCCATTATAAATTCAGCCGCATCAAACGCCATACTGCGATGGGTACTGGTCACCCCGACAAAGACGATTTCATCGCCGGGGAACAGTGGCCCTACCCGATGAATAACGCTAACACGCTGTAAAGGCCAACGGCTGCGGGCGTCATCAATAATCTCAGCTAACGCCTTTTCTGTCATGCCTGGGTAATGTTCCAGCGTCAGTGCACTGACGCTATCACCCAGGTTGTGATTACGGACTTTGCCGGTAAAGGTCACCACCGCGCCATCTTCATCACACTGTGACAACCAGTGATACTCATCACCCACACTGAAGGTCTCAGTGCCCACACGAATACGGGTATGCTCCATTATCAACCTCCGGTCACCGGCGGGAAGAACGCCACTTCATCACCCGCCACCAGCGGATGGTGAACATTGACCAGTGATTGATTCACTGCAGTCAGTAATTTGCCTTCTTCAAGGGCTAATTGCCAGCGTTCGCCCCGTTGGCACAGGGATTGGCGCAGTGCCTCGACAGTGGGAAATTCCGCCGCCAATTGCAGGCTGTCGGTTCCGACCAGTTCACGCACCTGAGCAAAAAAGAGAATCTGAATCATGGGGTCACCTTAAAATCACCGGATTTCCCGCCACTTTTTGCTAACAGGCGCACCGGGCCAATTATCATGTCTTTTTGTACCGCTTTGCACATATCGTAAATTGTCAGGGCGGCAACGGAAGCTGCCGTCAGCGCTTCCATTTCCACGCCGGTTTTACCGGTCAGGCGGCAGCAAGTTTCGATACGCACACGGTTGTGTTCTGGTTGTGCTTCCAGTTGAACTTCAACTTTGGTCAGCAACAGTGGGTGGCACAGTGGGATCAATTCCCAGGTTTTTTTAGCCGCCTGAATCCCGGCAATACGCGCAGTGGCAAAGACATCACCTTTGTGGTGGCTGCCCTCGATAATCATCGCCAACGTCGCGGCCTGCATTTCAACAAAAGCCTCTGCCCGTGCTTCGCGCACAGTTTCTGCTTTAGTGGAAACATCCACCATATGGGCTTCGCCTGCGGCGTTAATGTGAGTTAGTTGGGTCATATATTCTCTTCTGTTCTTAACGTTGCCCGCTATCAACCGCCAATAAACGATAAATTCTGGGTAATACCGCTGTTGCCCTGATGCAGAAAATGGGTCTGTTTCTTGGTTTGCAATGCACTCTGGATGCGTGCCATTAACTCATCTTGCTGGTCATCGCTGCCCAGTAAGTCACGTAGCGTAATACCTTGCTCGCCAAATAAGCATAAATGCAGATTTCCCAGCGCTGAAACACGCAAGCGGTTACAACTGGCGCAGAAGTCTTTCTCATACGGCATAATCAGCCCGACCTCTCCCAGATAATCCGGATGATAAAACACCTGCGCCGGGCCATCACTGCGCGCCCGCGCTTGCTGTTGCCAACCTTGTTGGAGTAATTGCTGGCGGATGACACCACCGGAGACATGATGCTGACGAAACAGCTTCCCCCCCTCGCCGGTTTCCATTAATTCGATAAACCGCAGTTGAATCGGTCGCGATTTTATCCAACTGAGGAAGGCATTCAGATTGCGATCATTGACATCACGCATCAGTACGGCATTGATTTTGACTTTCTCAAAACCAGCATCGAAGGCAGCATCAATGCCTTGCATGACCTGATGAAATTTATCCTGCCCGGTTATGGCATGAAATTGTCGCGGGTCAAGGCTATCGACACTGACGTTAATGGCTGTCAATCCAGCCTCCCGCCATTGGGCGGCGTCACGGGCTAAACGGTAGCCATTGGTGGTGACTGCCAGTGTGCGGATCGCCGGATTTTGTTTGATAGTCGCGATGATATCGGTGAAGTCGCGCCGCATAGAAGGTTCGCCGCCCGTCAGACGAATTTTTTCTGTTCCCAACAGAGCAAAGGCGCGGCTGACGCGGCTTATCTCGTCCAGACTCAGAAAGCTTTTTAATCCGTCGGGGCGATAGCCATCCGGCAAGCAATAGGTGCAACGGAAATTGCACACATCGGTGATTGATAGGCGCAAATAATAGAACTTGCGCGCAAATGCGTCAGTGAGTTGTACCATAACACCTTTCCAAATACGGGAGATGCAGGCATTTCTACCTCGCACCCTGGTGGCTTAAAGCCACGGCCAGAGCATCATATTGTTCGCGAACGAGACAACGTAGACGCCAAGGCTAGGAGTTTATGTTCAGTGACAGTTTACCTACTGCCCACCGAACCATGGTTTAAAAAGTAAAGCGCTTAGTGGCAGATGAGTCGCTAAAAACCCTACTTTTCCTAGAGATTCTAACGCTAAAACGGCAGGATAGCCAATGGCTGTTTTTCGTTATATATTTTTATATACAACGACTTATCTAACAAAACTCACTGTTATTCAGTCTATTGTAATCCGTTGCTAATACTTTGTTTAAAATCACTAAAACAATGGCTTTTATCGCGTTTTCGCGGCAAATCCGTTAACTTATGCAGCAATTTCACCCTTAGCTACGCTATTAGAGCCAGGCAACAATATTTAGACAGGAAAAATATGCGAAATCGCACATTAGCGGATCTCGATCGAGTGGTTGCTTTAGGGGGAGGCCATGGCCTGGGGCGCGTGATGTCAGCCCTTTCGCCACTGGGTTCACGCCTGACAGGTATTGTTACCACCACCGATAATGGCGGCTCGACTGGCCGCATTCGCCGTTCAGAAGGAGGGATTGCCTGGGGTGATACCCGCAATTGCCTTAATCAGTTGATCACTGAGCCGAGTGTGGCTTCGGCAATGTTTGAATACCGTTTTAGCGGTAATGGCGAACTCTCGGGCCATAATCTGGGCAATTTAATGCTCAAAGCGTTAGACCATCTCAGCATCAGACCTATCGAGGCAATCAATCTGGTACGTAGCTTGCTGAAGGTTGAGGCATGGCTCATCCCAATGTCTGAGCAGCCGGTCGATCTGCTGGCCATCGATCATGAAGGGCACCCCGTTTATGGTGAGGTGAATATCGACCAACTGGCAAAAATGCCACAAGAGATGTTGTTGTCACCGCACGTTCACGCCACGCGGGAAGCCGTGGAAGCAATTAGCCAGGCCGATGTTATTTTGATTGGGCCAGGTAGTTTCTTAACCAGTCTGATGCCCTTGTTACTGCTAGATGACTTAACTCAGGCCTTACGACGCAGCTCTGCCAGTATGATTTATATCGGTAATCTGGGGCGTGAACTCAGTGTGGCGGCGGCCGCGCTATCGTTGCAAGAAAAACTGGCGATAATGGAAAGCAAGATTGGCCGCAAAATTATTGATGCGGCAATTGTCAGTCCACAAATTGATATCAGTGGTGTAACAGACAGGATTATTATCCAGCAGCCACTGGAAGCAAAAGATATCCCTTACCGCCATGACCGTGAGCTACTGCGCCAGGCACTGGAAAACACCCTGCAACAGCTCGGTGGGGCAAACTAGCTAAGAGGCTTAGCTTGAGTTTGAGCTTGCAACCTTGCGCTGTCATTCATATGGATATACAGCGCCTCCACTTTAGTTCTAGCCCATGGTGTACGGCGTAAAAACTTCAGGCTGGATTTAATGCTGGGATCGCTGATGAAACAGTTGATATTGATACGGTATGCCAACTCCTCCCAGCCATAATGCTCAACCAGTT
Source organism: Yersinia sp. 2553 StPb PI (assembly GCF_052217105.1). Lineage (NCBI taxonomy): Bacteria > Pseudomonadati > Pseudomonadota > Gammaproteobacteria > Enterobacterales > Yersiniaceae > Yersinia > Yersinia sp. 2553 StPb PI. Next base: position 2,305,459 of record NZ_JAZGPX010000002.1, read on the forward strand.
TGGTCAGCAGTTGTTCAAGGGTAATACCGTGTAATGGATCTTTCGACAAGTGATCACTCATTATTTATCTCGCACTTTTACTCTCCGACTTGGGGCTGCTGAATTGTGGGTTTGCCACCAACCTGCAACGCCAGGTTATTTGAGTCTATCTAGGTGATGATTTTATTAGTCGCACACCTTAATCAGGATAGGTTGATGCGACAAGCATAAATTCCCGATTTGTCGCACCATTGCTTACCGCCCACATAATGCAGGGCTGATGAGCATCAAGATATCGCGATAAATTGCTGGCGCAACTGATGGACTTGATCACGCAGTTCTGCTGCCTGCTCAAACTCCAGATTTTGCGCGTGGGTGTACATTTTAGACTCCAACTCACGGATTTTCTGATCAAGCGCTTTTGGTGGCAAGGCGTGATAATTATTGGGATCGGCCACTTTGCCGCCCCGCCCTTTCCCTTTACCACGGGAAGAGGGTTGGCCCAATTGCAGAATATCGCCAATCTTCTTGTTCAACCCTTGCGGAATGATGCCACGTTCTTCGTTGTAAGCTTGCTGTTTGACACGGCGCCGTTCCGTTTCACCAATAGCCTTTTCCATTGAGGCGGTAATTCTGTCGCCATACAGTATTGCTTTACCATTAAGGTTACGCGCCGCACGGCCAATGGTCTGGATTAAAGAGCGTTCAGAACGCAGGAAACCTTCTTTATCAGCATCAAGAATTGCGACCAGAGAAACCTCTGGCATATCCAAACCTTCGCGCAGTAAGTTGATTCCCACCAATACATCAAACTCACCCAAACGCAGATCACGAATGATCTCTACCCGTTCAACGGTATCAATATCCGAATGCAGGTAACGAACACGGGCGCCATGCTCTCCAAGATACTCGGTCAGGTCTTCAGCCATACGTTTGGTCAGCGTGGTCACCAGCACCCGCTCATTAATCGCTGCACGAATACGGATCTCTGACAGCAAGTCATCAACCTGTGTGGCTACCGGCCGTACTTCAATTAATGGGTCGAGCAGGCCCGTCGGCCGCACGACCTGATCGATGATATCGCCACCGGATTTCTCCAGCTCATATTTACCTGGAGTTGCTGAAACATAAATAGTTTGTGGTGCCAGTGCTTCAAACTCTTCAAACCGCATTGGCCGGTTATCCAGTGCCGATGGCAGCCGGAAACCATATTCCACCAATGTTTCTTTGCGTGAGCGGTCACCTTTGTACATCCCGCCGATTTGCGGAATAGTGACGTGGGATTCATCAACCACCAACAGACCGTCAGCCGGTAGATAGTCAAATAGCGTCGGTGGTGCTTCGCCTGGACCACGGCCCGAAAGGTAGCGGGAATAGTTTTCAATACCGGAGCAATAGCCCAGCTCATTCATCATTTCAAGGTCAAACTGGGTCCGCTGGCTAATACGTTGCTCTTCCAACAACTTGTTATTGGCTAATAGCACCTGACGGCGGTCGGCCAATTCGACTTTGATCTCTTCCATGGCCTGCAAAATACGCTCGCGCGGGGTAACGTAGTGCGTTTTAGGATAGACCGTAAAGCGCGGTACTTCATGCTGTAACTGGCCTGTCAATGGATCAAAGATGGACAACCGTTCGACCTCTTCATCGAACAACTCTACCCGCAACGCCCATTCATCAGATTCTGCGGGGAAGATGTCGATAACTTCACCACGCACCCGGAAGGTACCGCGCTGGAATACCTGATCATTACGGCTGTACTGCAATTCGGATAAGCGACGCAAAATAGAGCGCTGATCGATGATCATACCCTTAGTCAGATGCAGCATCATTTTCAGGTATAAATCAGGATCACCCAGACCATAAATCGCAGAAACCGACGCCACCACGATAACATCACGCCTTTCCAGCAGTGCTTTGGTCGCAGATAGCCGCATTTGCTCGATATGCTCATTTACCGAGGCATCTTTTTCAATAAACGTATCAGAGCTTGGGACATAGGCTTCAGGCTGGTAGTAGTCATAGTAGGAGACGAAATACTCTACCGCGTTATCGGGAAAGAACTCTTTCATCTCACCATAAAGCTGTGCTGCCAATGTCTTATTGGGTGCCAGCACCATGGTTGGGCGATTCAAATCAGCAATAACATTGGCTATCGTAAAGGTTTTACCCGATCCCGTTACCCCCAACAGTGTCTGATGAGCCAGACCATTCTCTAGCCCTTCTTCCAGTTTACGGATGGCCTCAGGCTGGTCGCCTGCTGGCTTAAACTCAGAATGTAGTTTGAATAATTTACTCATGAATTTGCTACCCACTGGAGAAACACACACTATCAGGAGGCTAATTATGAAAGCCCCATAGAATTTTGCCACCTCTATGATACTGGATATAAAACCAGCTTCAAGCACCAAAATGTAGGAATGTCTTTCACCAGGAGATTGTTTGCCTCGTTACAGTGACATCTAAACGACAGCTGCACTGTAAAAGCGTTTTTATCCCCAACTGTTAACATAAACACATTAGTGATAACTAATCGATTAAAGATCACTCATCATCGCCAGTTATGATTTTTCAGCGCTTGATTTTAAATAACCCATTGAAAGTAAAATAAATTATTAAAAAGTAGAGAATGCGGACAACAGGAGCGCAAGCCGCGCCCGCTCTCGCTTGCCATCAGTTTTCTATGGCTAATGCACAAGGTTATCCACAGGAATGGTGGATAACTCATTCAACCCCACAGCGGCTGGGAGTTGGCGAAAAGCAAAGCTTGGGGGATAAATGGGGACTAACTGGCTTTTTTAGTGTTTTTTTTACATTTTTATTTCACCGCATATTTCAATTAGTGCTAACTATGTAGCTTGCTAATTCTATAATTTTCACTAGTTAACACCTGTATCTAATGACCTCTGACCTCTCTCTTTTTCTACTGCACCATTTTCTCCACCAAAGCACCGCTTAAGTGCAAGCTAGCCATCACTCTACGCTCGCCCCCCGCCAGGCTGAGCTATTTTTACCCCACGCTGCGCGTTAAAACCATTTACAGCCTGTTAACAAACAGATTTTACTCTCTGTATAGCAACTTGGCCCAAGAGTTGCTTTATATCTCTGTGAAACGGAGAGATTAAAGGGGAAATGGTCTAAAGCGGTGCAACGCATTAATAGACTAAAAATCATCCTATCGCAGGGTGATTAAGGATAAAAATAGCCTGTTGATGCCATTTAATGCCGCAATTCGCCCATTTCACCTCAATTTACACCGACAACCACCCGTTAGAAGTGTGGTGTTTTATGCTGTACTGCCGCTACCAAGTATGCAGATTTGCTGGTTAATCCTTCACTAGCCGTTACAGAACACCGGGCCACCTGTGAACTACTGAGATCGACTGAGGAGAAGCACTGATGCTGAGTTTAACCGCTGTGAATCAATACTATGGACAGAATCATATCCTTTGGGATATTAATCTCGAGATCCCCCGTGGGCAGTGTACCTGCCTGATTGGCCGTAATGGCGTAGGAAAAACGACGTTAATTAATTGCATCATGGGGCATCTGCCAATTAAGAGTGGCACCATGACCTGGCAACCTAATCATGAACCGCCGCAGAATTTGCTACAGCAGCCGGTTGAGGGGCGTACTGCTCTGGGTATTGGCTATGTACCACAAGGGCAGCAGATCTTCTCTCAACTGAGTGTAGAGGAGAATATGCTGATAGCCGTGCTGGCGGGCCGCCATAAGTCTCGCCAAATTCCGGGCTGGATTTTTGATATATTCCCGCAACTGTATGACAAACGCACCCAACGTGGTGGGGAGCTAACCCGTAATCAACAACAGCAGTTGGCCATTGCCAGAGCACTGGTGACAGAGCCAGAACTGTTGATTCTTGATGAACCGGGGAGTGGTATTTTACCGCCGTTGACTGAGGATATTGGCAATATCCTACATCAGCTCAGTCGTAGCCTGGGTTTGACGGTACTTTTGGTTGAACACCGTTTACCCTTTATTCAGCATGTGGCAGATCGATTCTGTTTGATGGCCGATGGCCGAAATGTGGCACAAGGAACATTGGCTCAATTGGATGAAGAGATGATTATTACGCATTTGGCCAGTTAATATGGCGCAGAGTGGTTTCTCCCTCATGCAAACTAAAGCCGATGATAGCGGCCATACTCCGCAAAAAACTCAGGGCTAATAATGTCTATTAGCCCTTTAGGGTCATATCGCCGTCAAAAATTCAGCTCAGTGGCACCTCAGCCAAAAGTCCTAAATCCAAATAGCCACCAAGATCACGCCGCTGGGTGATGGGATACACGTCAAGGTCCGTCAGATAGGGGACGACACCTAATCGCGGGGCACTGATCATCTGTGTCAATGTTGCCATATACTCAACTTGTCGCCCCCCCGCAGGTATCACCTCATTAGCGATCCACCCTACCAGTTTCAGCCCAGCTTGTCGGATAGCCAAAGCGGTCAACAAAGCATGATTGATACATCCCAATTTGATGCCAACAACCATAATTACTGGCAGTTGCTCTCGTAAAACCCAATCGGCAAAAGTTGCCTGTGGCGACAGTGGGGTAAACCAGCCGCCAGCCCCTTCGACCAATATCCATTCTGCTGAGTGCTCAAGCTGCTGTAGTCCTTGCGATAAAACTGACAAATCAATCTCACGCCCTTCGCTGGCACTGGCAATATGGGGCGAGGTTGCCTCCAGAAATGTGAGCGGATTCACCTGTGAATAACTAAGTGCCGCACTGCTGTTTGCTTGTAGCGCCAAAGCATCACTGTTGCGCAATCCGTCAGGCGTCATCTGGCTGCCGGATGCCACCGGTTTATAACCGGCGGTGCGATAGCCCTGCTGGGCTGCGGCTTGCAGTAAGGCACAACTGGCAACTGTCTTACCGACATCGGTATCCGTGCCAGTGATAAACCAACGTTTAATCACGATATATAACCCCATAAACTAAATGGTAACTCAGCGGGTAGGTGCCAGATTGGGTGCTATAAGCGCGTTGCAGGGCCACCAGCCGCTGGCGACCACTTAACCCAGACTGACGCCCCTGATGTAAATGCGTAGCACCAATGCCTTGCAGAGAGCGCATAAGCGCAATTACATCAGGAAACTGTTGCTGATATAACTCGGTTGTTAGGTGATGGCGATACCCCTGACAAGCGTCACTGATATGCTGAAAGGGGAGAAAATCATTCACATGGCGCTGGCCATCTACCTGTTGCCACGCCTGCCCCAGCTCGTCAAGAGACCCCTTTGCCAAGGTAGAAAACAGAATGATGCCGCCAACTCGCGTGACGCGATATAACTCAGCTAGCGCCTGCGGTAAATCAGCACACCACTGTAGCGCCAGATTACTAAAACAAATATCAACGCTTTGATCTGGCAGCGGTATATTCTCAATATCAGCCAATAAATAGCTGTCCGCAGCCTGCTGTCGCCGGGCGTGATCCAACATTCCGGCGGCCAAATCTAGCGCAGTAACATATCTGTCTCGTTCACGCCAACGGCGGCTGAAATAGCCAGTACCGCACCCGGCATCCAGCACCGACGCACCAGGGTGCTGATAACCCAGCGCCAATAAGGTATTCCCCGTTTCTCGTTGCAAACTTGCCGCTGAGTCGTAGCTGCCAGCAGCCCGGCTAAATGCAGCCGCAATCGCCGGTTTATCAACCAAGGGTAATCGTGGATTATCAGCGACAAACGCCATACAGCACCTCCAGCAATCTGTCGATATCATCATATTGATGCGCAGCACTCAGGGTAATACGCAATCTGGCGCCCCCCGGCGGGACTGTTGGAGGGCGAATCGCCGTTACCCATAACCCCTCGGCGCGTAGTTGCTCCGCCAGTGTCAGTGTTTGCTGATTGTCACCCACCAGCAGTGGCTGAATAGCGGTTTCAGATGCCCCTAATTGCAACGGTAAGTCTGCCGCTCCACGCCGAAATTGCGCAATACGTTGCTGAAGCTGCTGTCGCAAGTCGTCACCTTGCTGAATACGTAATAGTGCCACTTGCAACGCACAAGCCTGTGCTGGCGGCATTGCGGTGCTGTATATCAGGTGGCGGGCATATTGCAGCAGATACTCGGCAACCGGTTCCTGACACAACACTGCCGCCCCACTTAGGCCGAATGCCTTGCCAAAAGTGACCACTAACAGTTCAGGTTTTACCCCTTGCTGCCAGCAACTACCACGGCCACCTTCGCCACACACCCCAATTCCGTGCGCATCATCCACCAGTAACCAGCCACCCGCCGCCACAGTTTTTTGCTGCAAAGCAGCCAGTGGAGCGCTATCACCGTCCATACTAAAAACGCCTTCGGTGACCACCAATGTTTGGCCCGCACAGGGTTTATCGAGTAGGTTTTGTAGCGCATCGGGCTGATTATGCACAAAGCGCCGCAATTGAGCCGGAGAGTGTGCAGCAGCCTCCAGCAAAGAGGCGTGGCTGAGTTTATCGGCCAGTATCCTGTCGTCGGCGGCAGTTAACGCCGCCAATACCGCCTGATTTGCCGCGTAGCCTGAGATAAACAACAATGCACGCGGATAACCCAGCCAGTCCGCCAATTGGTGTTCCAGTTGGGCATGAGGCCGGCTATAGCCGGTAACATGGCCAGAGCCACCACTGCCAACACCATAGCGTTGCGCCCCCTGCTGCCACGCCGCAATCACGTCGGGATCCTGACTTAACCCCAGATAATCATTGCTGGAGAAGTTGAGATAACGCCGTTCTGCTGATTGCAACCAGCGCCCACTCGCCCCCTCATTAACCTGACGGCTACGGTAGGCCGCGGCGTCGCGTCGCTGTTGCAGCCCCTGCTCTATCTTGCTTTGCCAGTTCATCAGATTGCCGCGTTATAAAATTGTGTGCTCTCACCGGGCAATGAGTCACGCTGCAAGAGTTGCTCAGTCAATACTTGCTGCTGTTCGCGATCCCCTTGCTCGGTGGCGGTTTGCTGTGGATTCAGCCCCAATTTACGAAACAGTTGCAGATCTTTATCTTCTTCAGGATTCGCCGTGGTAAGCAATTTACAGCCGTAGAAAATAGAGTTAGCCCCTGCCATAAAGCACATCGCCTGCGTTTGCTCGTTCATTTGTTCGCGACCGGCAGATAAACGCACGTAAGAGGTTGGCATCATGATACGTGCGATAGCGATGGTGCGGATAAACTCGAAAGCATCGACGTCGTCGTTATTTTCCATCGGCGTGCCTTTCACTTTTACCAGCATATTGATCGGCACACTTTCAGGCGGTTTGGGCAAATTCGCCAGTTGTACCAGTAGCCCTGCGCGGTCACGAACAGTTTCGCCTAACCCGACAATGCCTCCCGAACAGACTTTGATACCGGCGTCACGAACTTCACTGAGGGTATCGAGCCGTTCCTGATAACTGCGGGTGGTAATGATGCTGCCGTAGAATTCCGGCGAGGTATCAAGATTGTGGTTGTAATAATCCAGCCCAGCCTCTGCCAACCGGTGAGCTTGCTGTTTATCCAGCGAGCCAAGCGTCATACAGGTTTCCATCCCCATGGCCTTGACACCTTCAACCATTTTCTCCAAATAAGGCATATCACGCTCATGGGGATTCTTCCAGGCCGCGCCCATACAGAAACGGGTTGAGCCAGCGGCTTTGGCCTTTTTCGCTGACGCCAGCACTTGTTCAACCTGCATTAAGCGCTCACTTTCCAAGCCAGTTTTGTAACGCGAGCTTTGCGGGCAATATTTGCAATCTTCCGGGCAAGCACCGGTCTTAATCGACAGCAAAGTACTGACTTGCACCTGACGCGAGTCAAAATGCTGACGATGAATCTGCTGCGCTTCAAACAATAAATCCAGCAGTGGTTTTTCAAACAAGGCCTGGGCTTGCCCGACTGTCCAGCGAATATAATTTGCCATTACGGCTTCTCCAAGGAAGAGAAAAAAGTTTCGCCAGTGTAAATAAACTCGATATACTGTCAACCATTCTTGCAATGAATTGGTTTACAACAATCCTCATGACACCTTCTGACCTGGCTTTTGATCAACGTCATATCTGGCACCCCTACACCTCAATGACTGACCCGCTTCCCTGCTATCCGGTGGTCGCAGCCGATGGCGTTGAGCTGCAACTGGCTGATGGCCGACGTCTGATCGATGGCATGTCATCATGGTGGGCGGCCATTCACGGCTATAATCATCCGGTACTGAACCACGCGGCACATCAGCAGTTGGATAAAATGTCCCATGTGATGTTTGGAGGTATCACCCACCCGCCCGCCGTGGAACTCTGCCAACAGTTGGTTGCTCTAACCCCTTCGGCACTAGAGTGTGTTTTTCTCGCTGATTCGGGTTCGGTGGCCGTTGAAGTGGCATTGAAAATGGCATTGCAATACTGGCAGGCCAAAGGTGAACGGCGGCAACGGATTTTAACCCTGCGCCACGGCTACCATGGTGATACTTTTGGTGCGATGTCAGTTTGTGATCCCCAGAATTCAATGCACAGTTTGTATCAGGGGTATTTAGCTGAAAATCTGTTTGCCCGCGCGCCACAATGCCGCTTCGACGAGCCGTGGAACCCGGAAGACATCACTGATTTTGCTGCAATGATAGCCACACATTCCAGCGAGATAGCCGCAGTCATTCTGGAACCGATAGTGCAAGGTGCCGGTGGAATGCGTATCTATCACCCCGCCTATTTGCGTGAGGTCAGAGCATTGTGCGATCAGCACCAGATTTTGTTGATTGCCGATGAAATTGCTACCGGTTTTGGCCGCACCGGCAAATTTTTCGCCTGCGAACATGCGCAAATCGTGCCGGACATTCTGTGTTTGGGTAAGGCGTTGACCGGCGGCTACCTGACTTTATCGGCTACCTTAACTACCCGTAAGGTGGCAGAAACCATCAGTAACGGTGATGCGGGTTGCTTTATGCACGGCCCGACATTTATGGCTAATCCATTGGCTTGCGCTGTCGCCTCGGCAAACTTGAGTCTGTTGGCTGAGAATCACTGGCAACAGCAGGTTGCCGCCATAGAAAACCAATTGAAACACGCGTTAATGCTACTTGCAGAACATGAAGCAGTAGCCGATGTGCGGGTATTAGGGGCAATTGGGGTAGTGGAAATGAAAGAGCCGGTTAACGTCGCGCGCCTGCAACGGCAATTTGTCGAGCACGGCGTGTGGATCCGCCCGTTTGGTAAACTGATTTACCTGATGCCGCCTTATATTATCTCGCCGCAATCACTGACGCGGTTAACGGATGCGGTGAAAGCTGCGATAGTAAATATCCACTAAAGCAGTGGTGGACAATATCGTTCGCAAATTGGCGGGGCAACTGCACCGATGGGCGCTGCGACGGCTTACGCCGTTACGACCCCTTCGACACATTTCCCCGCCCTGCAATATTATTTTTTAAGCTCTTGGTGCCAAAATAGTGACCCACATTGGCCCTTTCCCTACTGCATAGCGCTTAAGGGGGGTTAGCTCACCGCTGTGTTGATCAATACGATACACGGCAATATGATCCGACTTCTGGCCGGAAGAGATCAGGAAGTTACCACTGTTATCGATATTAAAACCGCGTGGCTGTGCTTCAGTCTGTTGGTGCCCGACCAACGTAATCTCACGCCCATCGTCAGAAACACTGAAAATACCCAGCAGACTGGCAGTACGGTCACTGATATAGAGATGACGGCCATTTGGCGTAATATGGATATCAGCCGCCCAACGAGTGCCGGTAAAGTCTGTTGGCATCGCATCCAGCGTCTGTATTAGCTGGTATTCTTGGCCGTTTTTGTTGATTTGATACACATCTACCGAGCTATTCAGCTCGTTAACACAATAGGCGACGTGTTTATTGGGGTGGAAGGCCATATGACGTGGGCCCGCACCGGCAGCAACCGGTATCGCCGCCTGAACGTGTGGGGTCAGTTTACCCTCAAGGCTCAGATCAAATAACCGCACCTTATCTTCTTTCAGGCAAGGTACCAGTAATATTTGATTGGTCGGATCAATATTCGCCGAATGTGGAGCAGGCAAATCATCCAATTGCTGAATAGGTGCCTGTACCACACCCTGCTCATCAATAGGGCTAATGCTGACACAGTTAAAGCTATATGAAGCAGAGAACAGGAAGCGGCCTTGTAAATCAGTGCCAATGTGCGTTGGGCTGCCTGGCAGTGGTGCCATGCCAGCGGCGGTCAATGTGCCATCGTCGCTGATGTTGTAGCTGATAATGGCAAAATCGGGGCGCACCCCAACATATAACTGGCGCTGGTTTGGATTGATTGTCATCGGCTGCACTTGCCCCGGCACCTCCACCGTTTGCAATAAGGTTAATGCACCGGCGGAATCTAATTGCCAAACATGGATCTGCTGACTGTCTGGGCTTGCCACGTAAACCACTTGCTTCATCTCTACTCCTTAGTCGAACCTATTAGGCAACACTCTTTAGCCTAGCTTACCTGACTCGGCGGACATAACAACAGTCTGCTGTCGCGCTGTTTAAAACTTATCCTGCTTATTTTTAGCTGATTATGCTACCCACTCCCAGGCTTGGTTTAATCAACCCGCCATCCGGTGTACCATCGGGTAATACTATGTAACCATACTATTAATGCCCTTATTAACGAGACTATTGCTGCCATGACCTATCGCATAATTGCACTGGATCTAGACGGAACGCTACTGGATCACAAAAAACGTATTCTGCCAGAATCCTTGTCCGCACTGGCGCAAGCCCGTGCTGAAGGCATCAAAGTGGTAGTGGTGACCGGCCGCCATCATGTTGCTATTCACCCGTTTTATCAGGCACTAGAACTTGATACACCTGCAATTTGCTGTAACGGTACCTATATTTATGATTACCATGCCAAAAAGGTATTAGATTCAAACCCCTTGCAGCCTCAACAAGCGGTTCAGGTGTTGCAGTTGCTGGAGCAAACCGGTATCCACGGGCTAATGTATGTGGACGATGCCATGCTCTATCAGCAAACCAGCGGGCATGTGATTCGCTCACTCAGTTGGGCTGAGTCATTACCACCCGCTCAGCGCCCAACGCTACTCCACGTTGATAGCTTGCTTGATGCTGCTCACACTGCCAGTTCTATCTGGAAATTCGCCACTTCACACTCGGATATTGAGCAACTGAGAGCGCTCGCAACCCAGATTGAGAATGACATGGGGTTGGCTTGCGAATGGTCATGGCATGATCAAGTTGATATCGCACAGGCGGGTAACAGCAAAGGTAAGCGGCTACAGCAATGGGTTGAATCTCAGGGTTTGAGCATGAAAGATGTGGTTGCCTTTGGTGATAACTTTAATGACCTGAGCATGCTGGAAAGCGCTGGTTTGGGAGTGGCGATGGGGAATAGCGCCGATGCTATCAAACAGCGGGCTGACCTGGTGATTGCCGATAACGAACAACCCGGTATTGCTGGCGTCATCCGCCAGCATGTCCTGGCTTGATAGTAAAAAACGCCCGGCTGACGGGCGTTTTATCGTCGGGTGAACCCAGGGGTTATCGCCCTCAATTCTTGCGGTTAAACGAGACACTTTTTATCTGTGCATACACCCACTGACCGGGTTTAAGCGCCAATTCATCCCGTGCCCACGGCGTGATCCGCGCCCACAACCATTGATCACCAACCGCGAGTTTGACATCGACCTGCCCATCCACCTCAAGGCATTCGGCAATTTTTACCGGCAAGATATTACGGATACTGCTGCTTTGCGGTGGCTGTAATACCAACGAAACATCGGCTGCATTAATCCGAATACGCATTGAGCTACCCTCTTGCGCATCAAGCTTACCCACCCACAATCGCTGATCACCTAACGCCAGCGCGGTCATGGCATAGCGGTCGTGGTGACCAATGACACTGACCCGCAGTATGCTGCTCGGTTCTTCCCGTTGCAGCCACGGGCGCAATGCACTACTGGCCCACACTTCCTCCAGCCCGCCGACCGCGCGCACTTTGCCACCATCCATAACCACCACTTGATCTGCCAGCCGCAGGATCTCATCCATGCTGTGGCTAACATACAAAATAGGGGTGTTAACATCTTGCGCCAACCGCTCCAGATAAGGCAGCAGCTCACGTTTGCGGGGCAAATCCAGAGAGGCCAGTGGCTCATCCATCAACAACAGTTCGGGGGCGGTCAATAATGCGCGCCCAATAGCAACACGCTGTTTCTCGCCGCCAGAGAGGGTCAGTGGGAAACGACTTAATAGTGGCTCGATACCCAGCAAACCGACAATTGTGTCAAATTGCCCACGCATTGACGGGGCCATGCCGTATTGTAAATTGCCCCGCACCCGATAATGGGGAAATAAGCGCGCATCCTGAAATACGTAACCGACTTTGCGTTTTTCCGGTGGCAGATAGATTTGCTGCTCGGCATCCACCAGCACCCGGCCATTTAACACCACTTTGCCTTGCTGCGGACGGGTCAGGCCACCAATAACATTAATTAATGAGGTTTTACCGGCCCCCGACAACCCGAAAATAGCGGTGATACCTTGGGCGGGCAGATTGGTGGAAACGCGTAAATCCAAATCGCCCAGTTGCTGACTGAAATCCAGCTCTAACATGGTGCCCCCATGCGTTTTTTACCCCAGCGGGCCAGCCATTCGGATAATAGCAACGCCACCAACGACAGAATAATGGCAATGACACACAAACGCGCAGCAGCAGCTTCCGCCCCAGGGGTTTCAATCAGTGTGTACATTGCCAGTGGAATAGTGCGGGTTTCACCGGGAATATTGGAGACGAAAGTGATGGTCGCCCCAAACTCCCCCAGTGAACGGGCAAAAGAAAGCACGGTGCCAGCAATCACCCCCGGTAAAGAGAGCGGTAACGTAATGGTGAAAAACACCCGCCACGGATTGGCTCCTAGCGTGCGGGCCGCCAGTTCCAGACGCGTATCAACTGCTTCCAACGCCAGCCGGATAGCCCTCACCATCAGCGGAAAGGCCACCACCGCCGAGGCTAACGCCGCACCACGCCAACTAAAACTGAAATTAATGCCAAACCAGCTATAGAGCCACTCGCCAATAAAACCGCGCCGCCCCATGCTTATCAACAATAAATAGCCAATCACCACGGGTGGCAGCACCAGTGGTAAGTGAATAATACTGTCTAACAACGATTTACCGGGAAAACGGCAGCGCACTAAAATCCACGCCATTAAAATGCCTAACGGCAAACTGCACGCCACCGCAACCGCTGAAACCTTCAGACTAAGAATAATTGCCTGCCACTCATACTCACTCAATATCATTAGCGTGGGGTAAATCCATAATTTTTGAAAATAACCGCCGCTGCTGGGCTTTTCAGGTAATCATAAAAAGCACTCACGGTCGGGTTTTCATGACCTTTAACAATTGCCATCGGGTATTCAACCGGCTTATGACTTGCTTCCGGGAATATCCCCACAACCTTAACTTTGTTACTGGCTATCGCATCTGAACCATAGACAATACCCAGCGGCGCTTCTGCCCGTTCGACCAGTGCCATTGCACTGCGCACGTTATTGGCCCGCGCCATTTCAGGGGCTAAAGTTGACCAGGCACCTAAATTCTCCAGTGACTCTTTGGCATAAATCCCAGCAGGAACATGATCAGGATCGCCCACCGCCAAACGGCCACCATCCAATAATTTCTTCCAGTCGGTTTTTTTATCGATTACGACTTTATCTATTTTACTGTCTTGCGGAGCAATTAATACCAGTTCATTACCTAATAAGGTGTAGCGAGTATTGGCAACAATTTGCTGTTTATCAATAGCATAATCCATCCATTGCTGATCGGCAGAAATAAACATATCAGCCGGTGCGCCCTGCTCAATCTGGCGTGCCAACGTTGAAGATGAAGCATACGACGCAACAACATCAACCTGCTTCTCTTTTTTATACTGTACGGCAATATCTTGTAATGCATTGGTCAATGAAGCCGCAGCAAACACTGTAATGTTGTCCGCCGCTAACGTGGTGCCGGAAAATGCTGCCAGCAGTGTTGCACTCGCTACCCAAACCTTGGCGTTACCGTATTGATTCTTCATGTTGTTCTCCGCATTAATGAAATCGCTATATACATGGGAATATAACGCAACATTATAAGCAGGTCATGCAGTTTATCGGCAAGATGCGAGGTATCTTGAGCTGTGGTAACAAGTGGGGGAGTGGAGGAAATGAGGGAGAAAAACGAAAATGCCCAGCGTCTATGTGCCGGGCATTCAGAAATCAGATTAAGAGCGTTCTTTGGTGTGACCTGTCTTAGAGATGACGTTGAACACCTCGCCCAGTCCATAGATAAGCCCCAGAATCACGGCCATAACCACCGGTACCATGACCACGGCAAAGACCAGACTTTTCAATAAATCCAACATATCAGCCTCTCATTACTGCTCATTGAGCGATAACTTACGTTATCACAATAACTAGGATCTATCATTTACTGTAAATTATATCAGCGATGAATGAACCCTGTTATTTTAACTAACAGCAAAAGAATGTAACCTGCCAAACGTGCGATTCAGGTGTATACAAGCACTTAGATAGCAATAATCCTTTCCCGCCGGAGTAAAAAATCATGCAGGCTGAAATTCTTCTTACCCTAAAACTTCAGCAACGGCTGTTTGCTGATCCCCGGCGTATCGCATTACTGAAACAAATACAGCATACCGGTTCCATCAGCCAGGGCGCAAAACTGGCTGGGATTAGCTATAAAAGTGCCTGGGACGCGATTAACGAAATGAATACCTTAGCCGAGGAAATATTGGTTGAGCGGGCAACAGGTGGTAAAGGCGGTGGCGGCGCGCACCTGACTCGTTACGGCGAGCGTTTAATTCAACTTTATGATTTGCTCGCCAAGATCCAGCAAAAGGCATTTGACACGCTGAAAGATGATTCGCTGCCACTCGATAGTTTATTGGCAGCTATTTCGCGCTTCTCTTTACAAACCAGCGCCCGTAATCAATTTTTCGGCACCCTGATTGAGCGGGATCATCAGCAGGTTCAACAACACGTCAATATCCTATTATCAGACGGCAAAACCCGGTTATCTGCGGCACTCACTCAACAGAGTGCTGATCGCTTGCAACTTTCGGCGGGCAAAGAAGTATTGGCACTGATCAAAGCCCCTTGGGTAAAACTGGTTACTGATCAGGCACTGGCGGGGGCTGCTGATAACTCTCTGCCCGGCACCGTGGCCAGTATTGAACCCGGCAGCGATCACAGTGAAGTTATCGTGACCTTAACTGGGGGAGCCAGCTTGTGTTCGACACAAAACAATAGCGAATTACATAAGCTGAATTTGCATGTTGGTAGTCACGTCATTGCCCAATTCAATGCAGATCGGGTCATTATCGCTACACTTTGCTAAATAATTCAGCTTAGTTATGCAAAATAACCTTAGTATTTACTGTTGACATTTTGCCCCTTTCCGATTATCCCTAACACCCTTATTGTGTTGCAAAATATGGAAAGAATGATGTCGGAGTTGCAAATATCGCAAGGTTGTTTTCGCCTGAGTGACACCCGGACACTCATCCTGCCAGCATTGCATGTTCAATCGGGTGATAGCTGGGCATTTGTCGGTGCCAATGGTAGCGGGAAATCCGCGTTGGCAAAGGCATTAGCAGGGGAATTAATCCTGTTGAGCGGCAGCCGCCACAACCATTTTCGCCACAGCGTGCATTTGTCGTTCGAGCAACTTCAGCAGTTAGTCAGCGAAGAGTGGCAGCGCAATAACACTGATTTACTCAGCGCAGATGAAGACGATACCGGGCGTACTACCGCAGAGATCATTCAGGAAGAATACGTTGATCCGCAACGTTGTCAGCAGTTGGCAGAGCAGTTTGGTATCAGCCAGTTACTCTCGCGTCGCTTTAAATATCTTTCTACTGGTGAGACCCGCAAAACATTGCTGTGCCGAGCGCTGATGCCACAACCGGATCTGTTGATTCTGGATGAACCCTTTGATGGTCTGGATGTGACAGCCCGCACGCAGTTGGCTGGTATGCTATCCACCCTTTCAGCACAAGGTGTCACGCTGGTGCTGGTACTAAATCGTTTTGATGATATCCCTGATTTTGTGCAATACGTCGGTGTGCTGGCAGATTGCCAATTAACCCATACTGGCCCCCGCCAGCAGATTCTTTCCGAGGCATTGATTGCCCAACTGGCGCACAGTGAAAACCTTGATGGTATGTTGTTGCCAGAAACAGAACACCCGCAACAGCAGGCCCCTTTCGCACCAGATAAGCCACTAATTATCTTGCGTAATGGCGTGGTTGAATACAATGACCGCCCTATTCTTCATAACCTGAGTTGGCAGGTTAATCCCGGTGAACACTGGCAAATTATTGGCCAAAACGGTGCTGGGAAGTCAACCTTACTCAGCCTGATTACTGGCGACCATCCGCAAGGATACAGTAATGATTTGACACTGTTTGGCCGCCGCCGTGGCAGTGGGGAAACTATCTGGGATATTAAACGCCATATTGGTTATGTCAGCAGTAGTTTGCATCTGGATTACCGCGTCAGCACCAATCTACGTACCGTGATTCTCTCCGGTTTTTTCGATTCAATCGGTATTTATCAGGCAGTGTCTGATCGCCAACAACAATTAGCCAATCAATGGTTAGACTTACTCGGTTTTTCCGCCGTGACCGCTAATCAGCCCTTCCACAGTCTCTCTTGGGGACAACAGCGGTTGGCACTGATCGCCCGAGCACTGGTTAAGCATCCTGCACTGTTGATTCTTGATGAACCCTTGCAGGGTTTGGACCCGCTTAATCGCCTATTGGTACGGCGTTTTATTGATGTAATGATCAGTGAGGGTGACACGCAACTGTTATTCGTTTCTCACCATGCTGAAGATGCACCACAGTGCATTACCCACCGTCTGACCTTTGTTCCTGATGGCGATATTTATCACTACCAACAGGAAAAGTTAGCAGGTTAAAACTCTTCAGGCATTTCGTTGAGGATAATGAGAGCTATCCTCAACGGAAGCGGCGTTTATTGGCGGGGGCTTATGCTATCATTCTTACTGCCAGCCCCTATCAGAGCCGGCGATAAACTTAACATATTCAGCCACCATCAGGATTTATACCCTATAAATTTCAGGTGCAGGCCAGCCGCAAGAAACAAAGCGCTCATAAGCCGATTTGAACTGCATGTACGTGAGTCCGCAGGCTAAGTCTCAAAAGGGGTATAGCCCTATAAGCCGAGCGAATCAAGCGGCCACCGCACCTGCGATTTGAAAGATGACGGGCATAACATTAAAGGGATATTTATGTGGGGCATACTTGCTGCTTCGTTACTTTTCTTATCAATTAACCGGGTACTTTCCCTGTTTCTCTTGCTGTCGTCACTGTCAATTGCCTTGTATCACGGTGTTTTGACTCTACCATCGGCCGCATTCTTGCTTCTAACATTGATTGTGGCACTACTACTGAAAAAATATCGTCACCGGAAATGGCCGGCCGTCGCACTGGAATTGCTGCTGGTGATGGCAGCAATCGCACTGTTTCTGCATCTGGTACCCGGTTTTAATAATCTAAATGTATTGAAAGACGTGAAGACAGGGCCACTCAGCGCACCCTTCAGCCTGTATTACAATCTTGATAAAGCATTAATACCTTTTATTTTACTGGTTTGCCTGCCAACCTTATTTGTCGCGAAAAAGCATCCATCAGTGAGCCGTGCAAGCTGGCTGGTATTGATTGTCAGTATCCCTGCATTGCTGTTGCTGGCTGTTGCCTTAGGCGGCCTGAAAATTGAGATGCACACCCCAGCATGGATAGGTTCCTTTGTGGTCGCTAATGTGTTTTTTGTTTGTCTGGCAGAAGAAGCACTGTTTCGTGGCTATTTGCAACAAAGGTTAAGTCAGTGGTTGGGTAACTATCCGGCCCTACTGCTCACCGCCCTATTATTTGGCGCAGCACATATTGCAGGCGGCCCGCTATTGATGGTATTCGCCGCATTGGCAGGGTTAATTTACGGCCTGGCATGGCTGTGGAGTGGTCGTTTATTGGTGGCGGTTGCCTTTCACTTCGCCCTGAATTTGATGCATTTATTGTTCTTCACTTATCCTCTTTATTCATCGCACTAATCTTTATCTACCCTGTTATCTACCGACCCGAGGCTAGCATTCTTAACTGGAATCGGGCGGTGCATAACAGGCAGGACATTTCTGCTGAATTAATGGATGAGAACGCTACCAATCCAGTTATCTATGTGGTGACTGTTATTTATCTCTTGTTTTTGCCTATCCTTGCTTATTCCCCTGTCTTTATGCTTTTACTGGGATTAAACTGAGAGAAATTTAAATGTAAACGATTCCATTATTGAGCGCAGATCACCTTTTCTCACATAATGGCGTGCTATCTTTCTTAGACTAAAGTCATTCGAGGAGTCTTTTATGTACGTTCTGGTAACAGGTGGTAGCGGTTACATCGGTAGCCATACCTGTGTGCAATTGATTGAAGCTGGCTACCAACCGGTCATCCTCGATAACCTTTGCAACAGCAAATCCAGCGTATTAGCCCGGATACATGCCCTTAGCGGCTATACACCGAAGCTTTATCAAGGTGACATCCGTGACCGCGCTTTACTCGACCGAATATTTGCTGAGCAGTCTATCCATGCAGTCATTCACTTTGCTGGCCTGAAAGCCGTGGGTGAGTCGGTCAGTAAGCCACTGGAATATTACAATAATAATGTCTTCGGCACCTTAGTATTGCTGGAGGCCATGCGTGCTGCACAGATCAAAAACTTTATCTTCAGTTCCTCTGCCACGGTCTACGGTGATCAGCCACAAATTCCGTATGTCGAAAGCTTCCCGACCGGCTTGCCATCCAGCCCGTATGGCCGTAGCAAGTTGATGGTTGAGCAAATTTTGCAAGATGTGCAACTGGCTGACCCACAATGGAATATGACCATTCTGCGCTATTTCAATCCCGTTGGCGCACATCCGTCAGGCTCCATGGGTGAAGACCCACAAGGTATCCCGAATAACCTGATGCCATTTATTGCACAAGTTGCCGTTGGTCGTCGTGAATCGCTGGCCATATTCGGTAATGACTACCCGACACCTGATGGCACCGGGGTACGCGATTATATTCACGTGGTCGATTTAGCAGATGGCCATGTGGCGGCGATGAAAAAACTACACAATCAGCCTGGCGTGCATATTTTCAATCTGGGTGCCGGCGTGGGTAGCAGTGTTTTACAAGTGGTCGAGGCATTCAGCAAGGCGTGTGGCAAGCCGCTGGCCTACCATTTTGCCCCGCGCCGCGAAGGTGACTTACCGGCTTACTGGGCAGATCCGAGCAAAGCTGCCGCACAATTGGGTTGGCGGGTACACCGCTCGCTTGATGAAATGGCGGCAGATACCTGGCGTTGGCAATCCAATAATCCTCAGGGCTATCCCGATTAAGGTGTTGTTATGACTGATTTTAACCCTGTGGATCATCCACACCGTAGATACAATCCATTAAGTGATCAATGGGTGCTGGTCTCACCTCATCGGGCCAAGCGCCCATGGCAAGGCCAGCAAGAGGCCCCGGCGACGGAGAATTTACCGGCGCACGACCCTGATTGCTTCTTGTGCCCTGGTAATACTCGGGTGACCGGCGATGTCAATCCTGACTATCCATCAACCTATGTGTTTACCAATGACTTTGCCGCGCTGATGCCAGATACACCTGATGCGCCGCAAAGTGATGATCCCTTGATGCGGAGCCAAAGTGCGCGCGGCACCAGCAGGGTTATTTGCTTCTCACCTGACCACAGTAAGACGCTGCCGCAACTCTCTTTGCCTGCGTTGGAAGATGTTATTCAGACCTGGCAGCAACAGAGTGCCGAATTAGGCCAAACCTACCCATGGGTGCAGGTATTTGAAAATAAAGGCGCGGCGATGGGGTGCTCAAATCCGCATCCCCATGGCCAAATTTGGGCCAATAGTTTTTTGCCAAATGAAGCGGCACGGGAAGACAGCCTGCAACAGCACTATTTTCAGCAAAATCAGTCCCCCATGCTGGTCGATTATGCTGAACGTGAGCGTCGTGACGGCAGCAGGACGGTAGTTGAAACCGAGCACTGGCTGGCGGTAGTGCCCTATTGGGCAGCATGGCCGTTTGAAATATTATTACTGCCCAAAGCCCATGTGCTGCGGTTAGAAGACCTTTCTGTGGAACAACGCAGTTGTCTCGCCATTGCCCTGAAAAAGCTGACCAGCCGCTACGACAACTTATTCTCGTGCTCTTTTCCCTATTCGATGGGGTGGCATGGCGCACCGTATAACGCAAGCGACAACACACACTGGCAATTGCATGCTCATTTTTATCCGCCGTTGCTGCGTTCGGCGTCGGTACGTAAATTTATGGTGGGTTATGAGATGTTGGCTGAAACCCAGCGCGACCTTACAGCAGAACAGGCGGCTGAACACCTGCGGGCAGTAAGTGATGTTCATTATCGAGAAGCCGGAGTCAAATAATGAGTTTAAAACAGCATACCCAGGCTATTTTTCGCCAACAGTTTAATCAAGAACCTGACATCACTATCAAAGCGCCGGGTCGCGTCAATCTTATTGGCGAACACACCGATTATAACGACGGTTTCGTGCTGCCCTGTGCTATTGATTATGAAACCGTCATCAGTTGTGGCAAACGTGATGACCGCCAGATTCGTGTTATTGCTGCTGATTATGAAAATCAGCAGGATATATTCTCACTGGATGCGCCAATCGTCCCACATGCCGAATACCGCTGGGCGGATTACGTGCGCGGCGTCGTGAAACACTTGCAACTGCGCCATGCCGATTTTGGTGGTGCAGATCTGGTGATCAGTGGCAATGTGCCACAAGGTGCCGGTCTCAGCTCTTCAGCATCACTTGAGGTCGCGGTCGGGCAAGCGTTGCAGTCTCTTTATCAATTGCCCCTTAGCGGTGTCGATCTGGCGCTAAATGGGCAAGAGGCAGAGAACCAGTTTGTTGGCTGTAACTGCGGCATTATGGATCAGCTCATTTCAGCGCTGGGTAAACAAGATCATGCACTACTGATCGATTGCCGTACCCTTGAAACCCGTGCCGTGGCAATGCCGGAAAACGTTGCGGTCGTCATCATTAACTCCAATGTGAAACGGGGTCTGGTTGATAGCGAATACAACACCCGCCGCCAGCAATGTGAAACTGCCGCCCGTTTCTTTGGTGTTAAAGCCTTGCGTGATGTGGATCCAACCCTGTTCTTCTCTATTCAGGATGAGTTGGATCCCGTCGTCGCTAAGCGTGCACGCCATGTAATTACCGAAAACGAACGCACGCTAGCGGCAGCTGATGCCCTGGCCTCCGGTGATTTGAAATTGATGGGGCAATTGATGCAGGAGTCTCATATTTCGATGCGTGATGACTTCGAGATCACAGTTCCGCCGATCGATAGCTTGGTGGATATTGTGAAATCCGTTATTGGGGAGCAAGGTGGTGTTCGTATGACTGGCGGGGGGTTCGGTGGCTGCATTGTCGCACTGATGCCAACGTCGCTGGTTGAGCAGGTTCGTGCAGCCGTAGCCCAGGAGTATCCGGCTCATAGCGGCGGTAGGAAAGAGACCTTCTACGTATGTCAGGCTTCACAAGGAGCGGGTTTATGCTGAAAAACGACGCTGCATCATCAAGCAGTGTTGACCAGTTAGCACCAGATGGTCACCCCTTTGAATTGACCGAATTGCATAATAAAGCCGGTATGAGTGTAACGCTGATGGACTGGGGCGCAACCTGGCTATCTGCGGTCCTGCCGCTGACCGATGGCGAAAAGCGCGAGCTATTGCTGGGCTGCCAGACTCCCGCAGACTACCTACGTCAAGCCGCTTATCTTGGTGCCACCGTTGGCCGCTATGCCAACCGTATTGCTAACAGCCAAATCACGGTGGAGGGTCAAACCCTCAATCTGTTACCTAATCAGGGACCTAACCAACTGCATGGTGGTCCTGAAGGTTTCCATGCTCGCCGCTGGCAAAAGGTTAAGCAGGATGAGAGGCAGGTGACTTATCAACTGCACTCACCTGATGGTGATCAGGGCTTCCCCGGTAATCTGACCGCCGAAGTGCAATATCTGTTGACGGAAGATAACCGATTGGAGATCCACTATCAGGCTCAGGTCGATAAAACCTGTCCGGTGAATCTGACCAATCATGCTTACTTTAATCTTGATGGTGAAGGGCTGGACGTACGGGCGCATCGGTTGCAGCTATTTGCGGATCGTTACTTACCGGTTGATAGTGAGGGGATCCCAAGCGGCGGATTGGCTAATGTTGAGAAAACCGGTATGGATTTCCGACAACCAAAAACATTGGCACGCGACTTCCTGCAAGACCGTTGTCAGCAGCGGGTTAAAGGCTATGATCATGCTTACCTGCTCCATCGTACTTGCGGTGCAACGGAAAGCCCGGCGGCTCATCTGTGGTCATCTGATAACCGGGTACAAATGAGTGTTTATACCACCGCACCTGCGTTGCAGTTGTATAGTGGCAACTTCCTTGGCGGAACACCGGCCCGCAAAGGGGGCACTTACGCCAGCTACACCGGCGTAGCGCTGGAAAGTGAATTCCTACCTGATAGCCCTAACCACCCCGAATGGCCACAACCTGATTGCTGGCTAAAACCGGGGAAAACCTACCGCGCCACCACGGTTTATCACTTTATCGCGCTATAAAGCTATATACCCAACAGATTTCAAGATGCAGGAAGACGAGATCCCGATGAGCTGACATAGGTCAGTGATTCGGGTGACAAATCGGTCGGGAACCGATTTGAACGCTGTTTGAAAGATGACGGGGATAACTACCCATATTGAGCACTGCCGACTACGCTTAACAGCATCTATCTGCGGTGATACTGACCTGTTTCCCGCCCTTTCCGACCCTCAATATTATTTAAGGAATGTTTATGCGCCTAACTACCCTATGGTTACTCTGTGCGGGATTACTGCTTAGTGTCAATGTGATGGCAGCAGATACGGCGAAAACACCGTCACCCGCTCAGGCCGCACAACAGAAGAAGATGACTGACTGTAATCAGCAGGCAACGACCCAATCACTGAAAGGCGATGATCGGAAGAAGTTTATGAGTCAGTGCCTGAAAGCGCAGATTCATCCCGATGAAAAAGCCCTGACGCCACAACAGCAGAAAATGAAAAGCTGCAATGCCGACGCAGTGACCAAAGCGTTAAAAGGTGATGAGCGTAAAACCTTTATGAGTACCTGCCTGAAGAAAGCCGCCTAATCCCCGCAGCCGGAGGGGTATTTAGTACCCCTCTTTTAATTGGATATAAACCGATACCTAATAAATATCAAGATCCAGGAAGGCGGTAAGCGAGGGAACCCCAATGAGCTTAACTTCCGCTAAAAAATTGGCTATGGTTAAACACAAACCATTGCTGTTGGCGGCAATCCCGCAATATAATGATAATAGTTATCATTGAATATTAATCTATACCCTCAGGTAATTGCGTGGTTAGACAGCGTCTTCAAGTCCGAGGGGTATAGAGATTGAGTTTCACATTAAAGGAGTTAACGCTATGGCAGTAACTAAGCTGGTTCTGGTACGACACGGCGAAAGTCAGTGGAACAATGAAAACCGCTTCACCGGTTGGTATGATGTTGATTTATCTGAGAAAGGCCGTGGAGAAGCACAAGCGGCGGGCAAGCTGTTAAAAGACGAAGGTTTCGCGTTTGATTTTGCTTATACCTCAGTACTGAAACGTGCTATCCACACCTTGTGGAGTGTGCTGGATGAACTGGATCAGGCCTGGCTGCCAACGGAAAAAACCTGGAAACTGAATGAGCGTCATTACGGCGCACTGCAAGGTCTGGATAAATCAGAAACTGCGGCCAAGTATGGCGACGAGCAAGTTAAATTGTGGCGTCGTGGTTTTGCTATCACCCCACCTGCGCTGGAAAAAAGCGATGAGCGCTTCCCTGGTAATGACCCACGTTACGCAAAACTTACCGATGCAGAACTGCCAACCACAGAAAGCCTGGCGCTGACCATCGAACGCGTTATTCCTTACTGGAATGAAGTGATCAAACCCCGCATTGTCAGTGGTGAGCGAGTCATTATCGCCGCCCACGGTAACTCTCTGCGAGCATTGGTAAAATATCTGGATGACCTGAGCGAAGATGAAATTCTTGAGCTGAACATCCCAACTGCCGTACCTTTGGTGTATGAGTTTGATGAAAACTTCAAACCAATCAAACGCTACTATCTGGGTAACGCTGATGAAATCGCGGCTAAAGCCGCCGCTGTTGCTAACCAAGGCAAAGCGAAGTAATCATCCCTGATTAGCACCATTAAAAAACCCCCGAACATGATCAATGCCGGGGGTTTTTATTTGCCTGCTCGCTATTATTGGCGGCGCGCTTTGACGGCATCTGCTAACTCACGTAATACCGTTTCGGTGTCTTCCCAGCCGATACACGCATCGGTGACACTTTTGCCGTAAGTCAGTGGTTCGCCACTTTCCAGATTCTGATTGCCTTCCACCAAATGACTTTCAATCATCACGCCCATAATCGATTTTTCACCATGAGCAATCTGGTTGCAGACATCTTTACTGACGTCCATCTGCTTTTTAAATTGCTTGCTACTATTAGCATGGCTGAAATCGATCATGATCTGTGGTTCCAGGCCCGCTTTACTCAGCCCTTCTTTAACCGCAGCAACATGAGCACTGCTGTAGTTTGGCTCTTTGCCACCACGCAGAATAATATGACAATCGTCGTTACCGGCGGTATTTACAATCGCTGAATGACCCCATTTGGTCACTGACAGGAAGCAGTGCGGTGCACTAGCCGCATTAATGGCATCGATAGCGACCTTGATAGTGCCATCGGTGCCATTTTTAAACCCAACCGGGCAAGACAGACCTGAAGCCAGCTCACGGTGAACCTGAGATTCAGTGGTACGGGCGCCGATGGCACCCCAGCTCATCAGGTCAGCCAAATACTGCGGGGTTATCATATCCAAAAACTCACCCGCTGCTGGCAGCCCGCTCTCGTTGATATCTAACAATAACTTACGCGCGATACGCAGACCGTCATTGATGTCATAGCTAGCATCCATATGCGGATCGTTAATCAGACCTTTCCAACCCACCGTGGTACGCGGTTTTTCAAAATAAACCCGCATCACCACTTCAAGCTCGCCTTGCAGTTCTTCACGCAGGGTTAGCAAACGGGCCGCATACTCTTTGGCCGCTTGGGTATCATGAATAGAGCATGGACCGATGACAACCAACAAACGGTCGTCTTGGGCACGCAGGATGTTATGAATAGCTGTGCGGGTCTTGGATACCGTCTCTGCTGCGTTCTCACTGGCTGGAAACTTCTCTAACAAAGCAACAGGGGGCAGGAGTTCCTTAATTTCATTAATCCGTAGGTCATCATTCAGGTAATTCATAGTTCTTCCATTAAGTCTTGTGACGGTCATCGCACAACGTCTATCGGTACCAATCTAGTTGAACCAATCTAGCTGGTGAATTGAACGCTGTAAATCTACTTTATTACATTTGGTGTTCTGTGCAGATAAACAGCAATAATGCGGTTTACTCGATTAGGTATCAACTTATTGAATGAAGCCATCAATTTTTATCTGGATTGTTATTTGTTATAAAATCATTAATAAGAGTCATACTCGGTTATCACCCCCCTCTTATCCCTAAAGGTTAATACGGTTTATGCCTAGGTTACTGTTAGTTGATGATCACCCCGTGGTGCATGTTGCCCTTGAAGCCGCACTGATGCGCGCGACACCACGTTATCATCTGCATTGCGCTGCTGATGACCAGCAGGCATTGGCCTTATTGGCGGAATATCACTTTGATCTGTTAATTTTGGATATCAGTTTGCCACAGCTTGACGGTTTGCAGTTTTTACGCAAAATCCGCCGCCACTATCCACAGCAGTCCATCATGATTTACACCGCCCAGGAAGAAGAGGTTTATGCCAAAATGGCTTATTCCGCTGGGGCACAGGGTTTTATGCATAAAGGGCAGCCGATGGATAACCTATTGCAAGCCATTGATGCCGTTATTGCCGGCCAACGAGTATTCCCCGCCAGTACGCTGGATAGCAGCTCCACACCTAACGATGAAAAATACCATTTAACCCAGAAAGAGCTGCAAATATTGGGATTACTCAGTAAAGGCCATTCTAATTTACATATTGCTGAGTTACTGAATATCAGCAATAAAACTGTCAGCACACATAAGAAAAATATTCTCAATAAAACCGGTGCAGCAAATTTACTGGCATTAATTGCCGTATTTAACGAGCTACAACCATGAGAAAATGCGGGTTAGTATTGCTATTCATTGTCCAATTCTGCCTGCTGCTACCCGCACAAGCGACCTCTACTTTGCACTACAATTTAGTTAGCAGCTTGAACATACCGGCCAGCACACCGTTTATCACACCTAATAATCCATGGCGTAATGCCACTTTGCGGGTTGGCATCCTCAACGACAATGTGAGCCCGTATAATATTATTGTCGATGGTGACCTGTACGGTCTGAATGCCGATTACCTTAACTATATTAAGCAAGCAACCGGGGCCAATGTGGAGGTGATAGGCTTCTCCGACGCCACAACCCTGAATCAGGCATTAAAACAAGGTGATATCGACCTACTGTTTGGTTTACCTCGCAGCGCATTAAATCCCAACTTATATATATCAAAACCTTACTATGTCAGTAAGTTACTGGTGTTACGTAGCCGCCAAAATAGCCGTCAGGTAATGTTAAACTCGGCTGATGCGCGCATTGCTATTAGTAAAATGGCCGGTATGCAGTTGGTCGATGAAATTCAGAATAAAACCCCGCATAACCAGCTGTTTGATAATAATCTGCAAGCCATTTACTCCTTATTAAACGGCCTTAATGACTACTTTATTGCCGATGAAACCAGTGCCAGCTTTATTATTGATCAACTGCAACTGGGGCAAATTTATCAGGTTGAGAATGATATAAAGCCCGGCAGTATCTCTTTGGTGTTTGCGGCAACCAATCCGGCATTGATAGAGACGCTTGATCACGTTATCAGCAACGTCCCTATGGACGTTCTTAATACCATTCAGGGCCGCTGGAGTAAAAAAATTCCCAGCTATCTCGATACCGGTAATGCTGATCTTACCCGCATGGAGCAAGAATGGGTTAAGGCCCATCCCGTGGTGTATTACGCCGCCATCGATGATGACTATCCCTTTACTTATCGTGGCAGCGATAAACAACCACGCGGCTATATTGTCGATATTCTCAATACCATTGCGCAAAATACTGGCCTGCAATTTTCGCCGGTCTGGAGCAGTAACCCACGGTTGGCCGATCAACTGGTGCAACAAAATAGGGCCATGATGCGGGCTTTACTGCCGCTAGCCGGTGGTTTCAAAGCGCAATATGACAGCTCGATGCCCATTCACCGTGCCTTGTGGGGGGTGTATACCAACGCGTTCACCCATAACGTCTCAACGTGGGGAGATCTATCTGGCAAGCGTCTCGGTGTGGTGGAAGGGGATTTAGGTCAGCAACTGATCCCCCCCCAGACCTTGGCCACTGTCTTTGCTAACCGTAAGGCAATGTATGATGCACTGGCTAATGGGCAGTTGGACGGGTTGATTGATAATGTCATCTCCGCCAATTTTATGGTTCTTTCCCGCTATTCCGGGGTCATCAAACTGGCATTTGCGGCAGATAACATTGCTTATCCACTGGCCTTTGGCGTCGCCCAACATTCACCGTTACTGCTGTCGATTCTCAATAAAAACTTGCTACAAATCCCCCCCGCCACCCTACAATCACTGCGTGATGAATGGGTATCCGATCCTCGCAATATTATTGATGCGGTAAATGAAAATCGCATGATGCCCCCTGCCACCTGGTTGTTTAGCGCCCTTGGCGGGCTATTGATACTGCTCTTGGTGGTGATGGTCCGCCGTTTTATTCAGCGGCGCAAAGAGCGACGTGAGCGAGAAGTCTTGGAACAGGCGCGCCTGCAAGCCGAAACCGCTAATCAGATGAAAAGTAAATTTCTGGCAACTATCAGCCATGAGCTACGAACACCAATGAATGCCATCCTTGGTTTGTTGGAACTGGAGCTTAAAAAAAACACTATCGCGCAGGGTAATTTGCCCGTTATTTACAGCTCAGCATCATCGTTATTAAGTCTACTCAATGACCTACAAGATTATGCCAAGTTGGAAATTGGCTCGTTACAGCTTTTACCACAACCTACTGCGTTGATTCCTTGGATTAATCATATTCGCGCGGTTTATCAACCGCTGTTGGGTATGCGGCCGATAACCTTAAATGTCAGTTACAGTGATAACTTACCTGAAACAGTTCTGCTTGATGGCGGTCGCTTACTTCAGGTCATGAACAATCTAATTAACAATGCCATTAAGTTTACCCGCCAAGGCGAAATTAATGTTCGGATGGCGTGGCAACCGCAGCACGAAGGGCAAGGAGAGTTGATATTGCAGGTGGAGGACAGTGGTTGCGGAATAGCCGCTGCGGAAATACCCCACCTGTTCCAGCCCTTTTATCGGGTTGAGAGCAGCAACAATCTGATGATCCCAGGCAGTGGTTTGGGTTTATCGATCTGCAAAGAGCTTATTGACCGAATGAATGGCACTATCAGCCTGGCCTCAGAGCTGAATAAAGGCACCGTGGTCACCATCAAATTATTGCTTGCCATGGAGACGGTATCGCCGCCAATCCTGAGGCCCGCAACAGAAATTACAGACACGTTATGCCGGTCTCCTCTTCGTGTCGCGATGGTTGATGACCACCCGAGTAACCTCCTATTGATGCAACAACAGCTCAGGCATTTTGGTATTGAATCCGAGCTGTTTGATAATGGCCGCCAGCTATTACACGCTCATTTTCAGCAACCGTTCGATGTGCTGTTTGTCGATTACAATATGCCCACTCTGGATGGTTTTACCCTGGCGCGAATCATTCGCCGACAAGAGCGCCCATCTCAGTCTAAGGCGGTAAAAATCATCCTTTGCTCGGCCGATGTACAAGAATTTACCCGTATCCGGCCTGGGAATATCGTTATCGACCATTGGCTGACCAAACCGGTGACACTCAGTGATATTGAGCGGGTATTACGCATACAAACCGTTATGACCACAGAGCAACCGGTTTACGATAACCTGCGGGAAATACTATTACGATTGGGTAATCAAGACCCAATTATGGTGCGCAAATTAGTGGTGACGCTGCTTGATTCCATGGTGCATGACCGCCAACAACTTGCACTGGTACCACAGCCGCTAGCGGCCCGTGCACAGGTATTACACCGCATTAAGGGCAGTTTTCTGATATTGCAAAATGCCGCAGGTGCCGCATTATGTCAGCAGTTAATTAGCCAATGCCAGCAAGGAAAAATCGCTCCTGCGGCCTATACTCAACTGCAGAATCTATTAGCACAGTTGATTAAAGGTTTGAATCAAACCCTGTCAGAGCTAACATAAACCGACAGTTCGGTGCACACATCTTATGGTCCAAGGATAACTATGGCTGTATCTTCATTTTTCCCCCAAGACAGCAACAGCAAACGCCTACTGATAGCTTTTGTGGTTACCACTCTGTTTATGGTGGTGGAAGCCATTGGTGGCTGGCTATCGGGTTCGCTGGCATTATTGGCGGATGCCGGACATATGCTGACAGACTCGGCCGCATTATTCATCGCATTGATGGCAGTTCATTTCTCGCAGCGAAAACCTGACTCTCGCCATACCTTTGGTTATTTGCGCCTGACCACACTGGCGGCGTTCGTCAACGCGGCGGCATTATTGTTGATTGTGGTATTGATAGTCTGGGAAGCGGTACGGCGTTTCTTTTCTCCCCATGAAGTGATGGGGATGCCGATGTTATTCATCGCCATCGCCGGATTATGTGCGAATATTTTCTGCTTCTGGATACTGCATCGTGGCGAGGAAGAAAAGAATATCAATGTGCGCGCCGCAGCCTTACATGTGCTGGGAGATCTATTAGGTTCCGTTGGGGCGATAGTGGCTGCAGTGGTCATTCTGACTACCGGCTGGACACCTATTGATCCGATATTGTCGGTATTGGTCTCAGTGTTGGTGCTCCGCAGCGCCTGGCGGCTGCTGAAAGAGAGTTTTCACGAACTGTTAGAGGGCGCGCCGCAAGAGATTGATATCACCAAATTGCGCAAAGACTTATGTGCCAGCATATATGAAGTGAGGGACGTTCATCATGTTCACTTATGGCAAGTTGGCGAAAAACGGCTAATGACGCTGCATGTGCAAGTGATCCCTCCGAGGGATAACGATGAATTATTGCATCGTATCCAGCACCATTTACTGCATCACTACAATATTGGGCATGCCACCATTCAAATGGAATATCAGCATTGTGCCGCACCCGATTGTGGCATTAATCAGACCGCCAGTAACGACGCGCACCATTACCACCCTCACTGAGGGCAAACAGGCCACTGTTTCAACGGAGATAAGCCCGATAAAACAGTGGCCTGACTTAGCCGCTAGTGACTCTGAGTTGATAACGGACGTGAATGATTTCTTGCCGCGCTCTTCATCCACAACCAAGAGCCATTCAGGGCAATCAGTGTCAGTATCACGTATTCCAGAGCCATCGCATAAACCCCCTGATAGGCGAAAATCGCTACACTGATGACATCAATCACCACCCAAATCAGCCAGTTCTCAACATATTTGCGTGTCATCAGGATCATCGCCACAATTGATAACACCATCATGGTGGAATCCCAGAATGGGAATGCATCAGGTTGCAGTTCAGGCATTTGCACATTAGCGCCCAAACACTGCATCACCACCACTGCGGCACGGGTCAACCCGGCAAAAACAGTATCAATATGCAAGGTCATTAAAGCGATACCAGCCACGCACACTGCGCCCCAAATCAATGCTTTCGGCAATGATAACCAGCGAATTTTCAATTCAGCTTGATTATCAGACGTTTGCTTACTCCAGGCATACCAGCCATAGATATTAGCGACGAAGAAGAACAACTGTAATAGCAGGCTGGCATAGAGCTGAATCTGGAAAAAGATTACCGCAAATAACGTCACGTTAATCAGGCCAAACAAATAGTTAATTATCTTCTCTTTGCTGGCAAACCAAATACAGAGTAATCCAAACAGGGTACCAATCGCCTCTATCCATGAAAGGTCATACCCCCCCGCACCCAGCGGAATATGCACCAATATATTGCTTGTACTGAGGAAATCCATCTGGCAATCCTTTTATTGGGGAGAAATAATAAGTATTGAGGTCAATCGGTGTCATTTACGACTTAGGCATTGCCTTTGACCTGTAACTTCAACTGGTTGGCAAAATCCAACATCCGATTCAGCGGTATCAGCGCCTGCTGACGCAATTCTTCATCGACATGTATCTCATGCATTACACCTCCCTGCTCCAGCCCCTCAGCAATCGCTCTGAGACCATTCATTGCCATCCACGGACAGTGAGCGCATGTTCTGCACGTCGCACCTTCACCCGCCGTCGGGGCTTCGAATAATTCTTTATCTGGGCACGCCTGCTGCATTTTGTAAAAAATGCCACGGTCAGTCGCCACAATAAGTTTTTGCTGTGGCAACGTTTTTGCAGCCTGAATCAGTTGGCTAGTCGAGCCGACAGCATCAGCCATATCAACCACGGCCTGGGGTGATTCCGGGTGAACTAACACCGCAGCATCAGGATGCAGTACTTTCATGCGAGCCAGTGCCTGAGTTTTAAACTCGTCATGGACGATACAGGCCCCCTGCCAGCACAATACATCGGCCCCGCTCTTCTTCTGCACATAATTGCCCAAGTGGCGATCCGGCGCCCAGATAATTTTCTCACCCAAGCTATCGAGATGCTCAATAAGCTCAACCGCAATACTGGAGGTCACTACCCAATCAGCTCGGGCCTTAACCGCCGCAGAGGTATTGGCATACACCACTACGGTGCGGTCTGGATGACTATCACAAAATGCGGCAAATTCATCCGCCGGGCAGCCTAAATCCAGTGAACACTCTGCATTCAGGGTTGGCATCAACACTTGCTTCTCAGGGTTCAAGATTTTGGCCGTCTCTCCCATGAAACGCACGCCGGCGACCAGTAATGTCGATGCCGGATGGTTATTACCAAATCGTGCCATTTCAAGGGAATCGGCGACGCAACCGCCGGTTTCTTCGGCTAAAGCTTGGATTTCGGGATCAGTATAATAGTGAGCGACTAACACTGCATCGCGCTGCTTCAGCAGTGTTTTGATCTTCTCACGGTAAAAGGCTTTTTCCTCTTCATCCAAAAGGACAGGCCGTGGAGGAAATGGATAAATAGCCGCATTTACATCAAAAGTTTCACTCATCGCTCACATCTCTGTTGCCAGTTATTCCAGAGTCAGCAAACGTTGCTGGCTGCCAGTAAGACTTCATTTGTTTTTTATCCTAAACAAAATACCCAATATCCAGCTAAAAGTCGCCCAAAATTGTCTGATAATGGTGAAAATGTTTAATGGAGTTAAAAATGAGATGGAAAAGTGAGATACAGATGGAATGTCAGAGAATTATAGGGGGAACTTTGGGACACTGAGATTAGCAGTATATGTAACATTGCAGGGAAAA
Source organism: Yersinia sp. 2553 StPb PI (assembly GCF_052217105.1). Classification (NCBI taxonomy): domain Bacteria; kingdom Pseudomonadati; phylum Pseudomonadota; class Gammaproteobacteria; order Enterobacterales; family Yersiniaceae; genus Yersinia; species Yersinia sp. 2553 StPb PI. The sequence continues at coordinate 2,338,100 of NZ_JAZGPX010000002.1, forward strand.
GGTATCACTGGGGGGTATAATGGTAGGTTGTGCGGGATTACTTGACATAATGGTGGGTCGTGCGGGATTACTCGTCCTGCGGACTCGCCCTTCGGGTCAACGCTACGCGTTGCTGTCTCGCTTCGCTCGGCTCGAACCTTTACGGCTCTCATCCCTACGATTTGATACCCTAATAACTCTGCATAATGGTGGGTCGTGCGGGATTCGAACCTGCGACCAATTGATTAAAAGTCAACTGCTCTACCAACTGAGCTAACGACCCATTATGTGTACTACTAATGACAATTCAGTGCCTGTCGTGCGGGATTACTTGACATAATGGTGGGTCGTGCGGGATTCGAACCTGCGACCAATTGATTAAAAGTCAACTGCTCTACCAACTGAGCTAACGACCCATTATGTATGCTACTAATGACAATTTAGTGCCTGTCGTGCGGGATTACTCGCACTTCGGGTACTTTTTAGTACAAAACAGGAAGAAAAATCTTTGCGCTGATTTCAACTTCTTACATTCAAACCGGCGTGCGGGGAGAATGGTGGGTCGTGCGGGATTCGAACCTGCGACCAATTGATTAAAAGTCAACTGCTCTACCAACTGAGCTAACGACCCGCTGTAATGCGGTACTGCTTAACATAGTGGTGGTCGTGCGGGATTACTCGTCCTGCGGACTCGCCCTTCGGGTCAACGCTACGCGTTGCTGTCTCGCTTCGCTCGGCTCGAACCTTTACGGCTCTCATCCCTACGATTTGATACCCTAATAACTCGGCATAATGGTGGGTCGTGCGGGATTCGAACCTGCGACCAATTGATTAAAAGTCAACTGCTCTACCAACTGAGCTAACGACCCATTATGTGCATTGCTTACTATAATTTCCTGCTGCTTTAACGTTTTACAAGTTGTCTTGGCAACGGCGGCATATATTACTAATTTCTCTTCACAGTGCAACTTAAATTTCTGTTGAAGCGTTTAACTGCTTGTTCTTCGCTCGCCAAAGTCCAGAAATTAGTCAATATGACCAATTCCTGGACTCGAAAATGGCTAAAGAGCAGATAAACGTTTCTGTGCCTGTTTAGCAGCATCAGTATTAGGATATTGCTTGATCACTTGTTGATAAACCGCCTTCGCTTTATCGCTTTGGCCTTTATCCTGCATGATCACCCCAACTTTAAACATCGCTTCTGAACTTTTTGGAGACTTTGGATAATTTTTTACTACAACAGCATAATAATATGCAGCGTCGTCTTTCTTACCTTTGTTGTAATACAACTGCCCTAACCAATAGTTGGCATTAGGCTGGTAAGTCGACTTTGGATACTGTTTCACAAAACCTTGGAAAGCAGTGATCGCTTGATCGAATTGCTTTTTCTCAAGAGCCAAAGAAACGGCTGCATTATAATCGCTGTTTTCATCACCAGTACTTGCTGCAGGTGCCGCTGTAGCAGCCGCTGCGCCTGCGGCAGCAGTAGCGGAACTTCCAGCCGCAGAATTATCTGTCGCAGCACCAGTAGCCGCAGAAGCTGAACCCTGCGCCCCCTGACCACCGCTCAGACTCTCCATCTGCTGGTAGATCTGTTTTTGCCGCTCAACAATTTGATTGAGCTGGTACTGATTTTCTTGGATCTGACCGCGTAAACTATCTACATCGCGTTGCGAATCGGATAGCTGTTGCTGAAGTTGAGTTAATAGTTGGCTGTGAGCGTTGGAAATACGCTCAAGTTGAGTGACCCGATCTTCTACCGAGCCGGAGCCGACATTACTGATTGGCGCTTGGGCAGTAGCGGCCCATGGGACCGCTACGCCAACCAGTAACGACAGACCCACTAAGTGACGTCTGAAGTTACTGTTCATGCGATTCTCTTAGTAAACCAGAACTGCACGACGGTTTTTAGCAAACGCTGCTTCGTCATGGCCCAGTACTGCTGGTTTCTCTTTACCGTAAGAAACGATAGAGATCTGGTCAGCCGAAACGCCTTTACCTTGCAGATACATTTTCACAGCATTTGCACGACGCTCGCCCAACGCGATGTTGTATTCTGGCGTACCGCGTTCATCCGCGTGGCCTTCAACAACAACTTTGTAAGATGGGTTGCTACGCAGGAATGCAGCATGTGCATCCAGCATTTGAGCGAAGTCAGAACCGATATCGTATTTATCGAAACCGAAGTAAACGATATTGTTCTTTTGCAGTTCTTGCATCTGAAGACGAGCTTGCTCTTCTGAAGACAAGTTGCTGCCATTTTCTGTACCAGTGCCAGCGCCCATGCCAGATTGGTCATTATTTGCGCTTTTGTTAGAACTACACGCAGCGATTGCCAGAACTGGCAAAGCCAACATTAGCCCTTTTAGCACTTTGTTCAGTTGCATCTCTTTGATCCTTTTATAGTTTGCCATACATACGTATTTACACATGCATCACAGATACGGCGACCAGGCAGGAAATTTGACCTGTCCATCAGTTGCCGGAAGACGCGCTTTGAAACGCCCATCAGTCGAGACCAGCTGTAACACAGCTCCCAGCCCTTGTGTCGAGCTATAGATAACCATGGTGCCGTTAGGCGCGATACTAGGCGTTTCATCCAGGAACGTGTCCGTTAATACTTGAACGGCTCCCGTTTCTAGATCCTGTTTGGCGATGTGTTGTGCCCCACCATTAGAACTAACCAATGCCAGGAACTTACCATCAGGACTCACATCTGCGTTCTGGTTCTGAGAACCTTCCCACGTGATTCGCTGTGGTGCACCACCATTAATATTCACTTTATACACTTGTGGACGACCGCCCTGATCCGAGGTATAGGCCAGATTCTGGCTATCCGGGAACCAGCTTGGTTCAGTGTTATTGCTACGACCATCAGTAACCTGGCTGATTTGACCAGACCCTAAGTCCATAACATACAAGTTCAAACTACCGCTTTTAGATAACGCGAAAGCCAGTTTAGTCCCGTCCGGTGAGAAAGAAGGCGCACCGTTATGACGAGGGAATGAAGCCACTTGTCTGATTGCACCATTAGCCAGCGTCTGAATAACCAGTGCTGACTTACCACTCTCGAAAGTGACATAAGCAATTTTGCTACCATCTGAAGACCAGGCTGGTGACATCAAAGGTTCTGGCGAACGGTGAACGACAAACTGGTTGTAGCCGTCGTAATCAGAAACCCGCAATTCGTGTGGGAATTTGCCGCCGTTGGTTTGCACAACATAAGCAATACGGGTACGGAAAGCACCTTTAATCCCAGTCAGCTTCTCAAATACTTCATCACTGGCAGTATGCGCTGAATAACGTAACCATTGTTTAGTTACTTTATACTGATTTTGCGCTAAAACGCTACCGGCTGCACCAGAAGTATCGACTAACTGGTAAGAAACCACATAGCTACCATCAGCACTCGGTTGAACCTGACCAACAACAACAGCATCAATACCCAACGCAGTCCAGGCTGCTGGCGTTACTTCTGCCGCAGTTGAAGGCTGTTGTGGCATGCGAGCCGCATCAATTGGGTTAAATTTGCCGCTGTTACGTAAATCTGCGCCAACAATAGCACCGATCTCTTCAGGTGGTGTACCCGGCCCCATCCATTTAAACGGAACAACACCAATTGGACGAGCAGAGTCTACCCCTTGGGTAATCTCAATTCGAACTTCTGCATGTAACACAGAAGCCCACAAAACTAAAAAGCCTAGCGCAACTCGAAATGCCTGCTTCATCTTATCTCCCTTATCCGAGCGGGATGCCCGCGATAATTAGCAGAATTTTAACAAACCAACGCAAACAAAACTACATAATCCACGGTTGATCAACAAAGTTATACCCCTGTTAATCAACCTTTATTGAGGTTTAAATACAAGCGGAGCATTCTTAAACACTTCATAAACGTCCGAGCTTGGAGGCTTAGGAATCTTCGCTTGTTTTGCAGCAGCGATAGCAGCCTGGCACAGTGCCGGGTCACCCCCTTCTGCTTTAACATCAATTAATAGACCATCTGGTGCTAATTTAATTCGCAGATCACAGGTACGGCCTTTGTAAAGATCTGCATCATAAAATTTACTCTGGATCGCGGCGGTTATCTGGCCCAAATAGCCACTAACATCACCCGCTGATGCCCCGCTCTTCTTGCCACCACCTTTACCCGCAGCAGCAGCGCCCGCGCCGGCCCCACTTTTCGGTGCATTTTTGGAGTTAGCTAAACCACCAAATAAATCATCAACATCGGTTGTTGCCGCCGCTTCTGCAGCCGCTTTTTTCTTGGCATCAGCAGCAGCGGTTTTTTTAGCCTCTGCGGCCGCTTTTTTCTCAGCATCAGCCGCAGCTTTCTTCTCAGCGGCGGCAGTTGCTGCTTTCTCGGCAGCATCAGCCGCTTTCTTCGCCTCAGCATCAGCTTGTTTCTTCGCTGCTGCTGCTACAGCCGCCTCTTTTTTGGCTTCGGCTTCTGCTTTTTTCTGCGCGTCAGCTTGTGCTTTCACGATTTTATCAGCTTCTGCTTTTGCTTGTGCGGCTGCGGCCTCTGCCTGTTTCTGCTCTTCTTTCGCTTTTGCAGCAGCGGCAGCAGCAACTTTCTGTTGCTCAGCGGCCTCTTTTTGCTGCTCAGCGGCTTGTTTTTTCTGTTCTTCAGCCGCCTGCTTGGCATCTTCTTGCGCTTGCAGACGCTCTTTTTCCAATTCTTTCAGCCGTTGTTGCTCAGCAGCCTGCTTTTGCTGCAATTCTTCTGCTTGCTGATCGGCTTTTTTCTGGCGCTGTTGTTCTGCGCGTTTAGCGTCAGTCTGCTGTTGCTGCTGACGGTTATACTGTTCTGTTACTGCGCCCGGATCGACCATGACGGCGTCAATAACTTCGCCGCCAGCACCGCCGCCGCCCATTTCAGTCTTCTGCGTCAGAGAGCCCCAAATCAACAGGGCAATCAATATGATGTGCAGAACCACCGACACGATAACGGCGCGATTCAGCTTATCATTTTGCTCGGTTGCCTTACCCACGCTCGATTTCCACACTCGATGTCCGCATCTATTGCTAAAAAACGGAACTGCTAAAAACAAGGTATCTACTGGCTGGAGTGACTCTCAATCCAACCAATATCAACGCAAATTTATATCGGTTGAGTCATTAAGCCCACCGACGTCACACCCGCCTGATGCAGCATATTCAGAGCCTTGATAATTTCATCATAAGGCACCTCTTTAGCACCACCTATCAGGAACACAGTTTTCGGATTCGATTTCAATCTGGCCTGAGCCTCTGCCACAACTTGTTCTGAAGGCAGTTGCTCCATCCGCTGGTGATCTACCACCAACGAGTATTGCCCCACCCCTGACACTTCCACAATCACTGGTGGATTATCATCACTTGAGACGGTTTTTGAGTCCGTCGCGTCGGGCAAGTCCACCTCAACGCTTTGCGTAATGATCGGCGCGGTCGCCATAAAGATCAGCAATAGCACCAGCAACACGTCCAGTAAGGGAACAATGTTAATTTCAGACTTAAGCTCGCGACGTTTACGACCACGTACTCGCGCCATACAACCCCCTACTTATTTGCTCTCGGCGCTGGCAAAAGCCTGACGATGCAGAATAGCAATGAACTCTTCCATGAAGTTGTCATAGTTTTGTTCAAGTTTATTCACGCGCTGGTTCAGGCGGTTATAGGCCATAACAGCAGGGATCGCAGCGAACAGACCGATCGCGGTAGCAATCAGTGCTTCGGCAATACCTGGTGCGACCATTTGTAACGTCGCCTGCTTTACTGCACCCAGAGAAATAAAGGCATGCATAATCCCCCATACTGTACCAAACAGGCCAATATACGGGCTGATGGAACCAACAGTACCGAGGAATGGAATATGAGTTTCCAGAGCTTCTAATTCACGGTTCATTGAGATGCGCATCGCACGGGAGGCACCGTCAATCACCGCCTCTGGTGCATGGCTGTTTGCGCGATGTAAACGGGCAAACTCTTTAAATCCAGAATGGAAGATCTGCTCGGAGCCCCCGAGAGTCTCGCGACGAGCCTGGCTTTCCTGATACAAGCGAGACAGCTCAATACCGGACCAAAACTTATCTTCAAAGGCTTCTGCATCGCGGGTGGCAGCATTCAGAATACGCGTTCGTTGAATGATGATCGCCCATGAAGCAATAGAAAAGCCCATTAATACCAGCATGATAAGCTTAACGAATAGGCTTGCCTGCAGGAATAAATCCAGAATGTTCATGTCAGCCACTACTTAAACTCCGCGACAATAGACTTAGGAAGCGCTCTTGGCTTCATTTGGTGTGGATCGATACATGCGATCAATACTTCTGCACTACTCAGAAGATTGCCATGTGTGTCGAGAATTCGTTGAGCAAACGTGAGAGAAGCCCCACGCATTGCGGTAATTTCACTCTGTACTTCCAGCATATCATCAAGACGTGCCGGTGCCAGGTATTCTACCGTCATGCGGCGGACAGCGAAAGCGACATGCTCACTGAGCAATTGCTGCTGGTGAAAATTGCGTTGGCGCAACATTTCAGTGCGCGCCCTTTCATAAAAGGCAACGTAGCGTGCGTGGTATACCACGCCGCCAGCATCGGTGTCTTCAAAATAGACACGTACCGGCCATCGAAACAACGTATTACTCACTCTACTTCCCAGTAATGCAGTTAACGGACACACTATACTGAAGAGCGCTAAGCTTTGGAATCACTTGAGGGAATAGAACGAAAATAATTATGGGCCGAATGGCCCATAAGGATAGATTGTGTTCAGATTAGACGAAACGTGTACAGATTAGACAAAAAAGTAGAATAATCCCGCGCACAAGATCACAATTGCGGGAAGTGGTGAGAAAAAAGCACGCAACCATATCCGCTTAGGGCGAAAACCTACCCCATGAATCACACCGGTACAAACCGCCCACACGATAAACACCTCTTGCCAGACCTCAAGTGAACTGGTTGCCGCCGCAAAACGCGAAGGGTCCCAAAACACACAGAATGCCACAGCAAACGCGAGCACCAGTGAAAGGGCCCTGAACGGGCCCTTATCCAGTAAATCGTATAACTTATCAGACAACATCATCATTGCCATTATTAGCGGCTTTCGCTGCTGCATTGGCTTCACTCTGCTCCAGCGCCAGAGCAGTAATGATACCAAAGGAGCAGGCCAGAAGTGTCCCTAGAATCCAGGCAAAATACCACATGCTTTATGCTCCTTAGTACAGTGAGTGCTTATTGTTTTCGATAAAGTCTTTATCAATGCGCCCGAACATCTTGTAGTAACACCAACTGGTGTACAGCAGGATGATAGGAACAAAGATTATCGCAACAACGGTCATCACTTTCAGCGTCAACAGGCTAGAGGTGGCATCCCACATTGTCAGACTGACATTTGGTACCGTGCTTGATGGCATAACGAACGGGAACATAGTTACCCCGGCAGTCAGAATCACACAGGCAATAGTCAGTGATGAGAACAGGAAGGCCCAAGCCCCTTTTTCAAAGCGCGACAGCAAAATGGTGAACAGTGGCAGAATAACCCCAAGAGCAGGCAGCGCCCACAGGCTTGGGTACTTATTGAAGTTAATCAACCATGCACCCGCCTGATGTGCAACTTCTTTGCGCATCGGGTTAGATTCAGCCGCCGTATCCAAAGCTGAGGTTATAACGAAGCCATCAATACCTTTAACTAACCAGATACCGGCCAACAGGAAGGCCACACTCATCACCAACGCAGAGATCTGAGCCGCAGTACGGGAGCGCAGATGCAACTCACCACGGGTACGCATTTGCAGGTAAGTAGCACCTTGCGTTACCAGCATGGTCAAGCTGACAACACCCGCCAGTAACCCAAACGGATTCAGCAACTGGAAGAAGTTACCGGTGTAGAACAGGCGCATGTAGCTATCCATGTGGAACGGTACCCCTTGCAGCAAGTTACCGAATGCCACACCGAAGACTACCGCTGGCACGAAGCTACCAGCAAAAATGCCCCAGTCCCACATATTGCGCCAACGGTTATCTTCCACCTTAGAACGGTAATCAAAACCGACCGGACGGAAGAATAACGCAGCCAATACCAGAATCATCGCAATATAGAAGCCGGAGAATGCGGCTGCATACACCATTGGCCAGGCAGCAAACAGCGCCCCACCCGCAGTGATCAACCAAACCTGATTACCATCCCAGTGAGGGGCAATCGAGTTAATCATAATACGACGTTCTGTATCATTCTTACCGATGATACGCAGCAGGATACCGACACCCATATCGAAACCATCGGTTACTGCGAACCCAATCAGCAGCACACCGATCAGCAGCCACCAGATAAATCGTAATACTTCATAATCAAACATAAGTGGACTCCTGTTTACCGTGCTTCCTGCACTGGGGCAGTCGGCTGTTCAAAATGATAGCGGCCCGTTTTCAGGCTACTTGGCCCAAGGCGCGCGAATTTGAACATCAGGTACATTTCTGCCACCAGGAACAGCGTGTACAGACCACAGATCAACCCCATGGAGAATAGAATATCCCCAGCGGTGACTGACGAGTTTGCAATTGCTGTCGGCAGCACTTCACCGATAGCCCATGGCTGACGACCATATTCCGCCACAAACCAACCTGCTTCTACTGCAATCCACGGCAACGGAATACCAAACAATGCTGCGCGCAGTAACCATTTTTTCTCACCAATCCGGCCACGAACTACGTTATAGAAGGACAGACCGATAATCAGCAACATCAGGAAGCCACAGGCAACCATGATGCGGAAAGCGAAATACAGTGGCAGAACACGTGGGATTGAGTCTTTAGCCGCCAACTGAATTTGTTCTTCAGTCGCATCGGTAACGTTTTGGGTATAACGCTTCAGTAACAGACCGTAGCCCAGATCTTGTTTCGCCTTACTAAAGGCTTCACGCACCTCAGGGTCAGTGTTACCCGAACGTAATTTTTCTAGCAGACTGTAAGCATGAATACCATTACGGATACGGACTTCATGCTGAGACATCAAATCACGCAAGCCGATAACCGGTGTATCCAATGAACGGGTCGCTATTATCCCCAAGGCAAATGGAATCTGAACCGCAAATCGGTTCTCCATGGTTTCTTGATTCGGGATAGCAAACAGCGTAAAGGCTGCCGGAGGCGGTTGGGTTTCCCATTCAGCTTCAATTGCAGCCAATTTGGTTTTCTGCACATCGCCCATTTCGTAACCAGATTCATCACCCAGCACGATAACCGACAATACGGCAGCCAAGCCAAAGCTCGCCGCAATGGCAAAGGAACGCTTGGCAAACGGAATATCACGGCCTTTCAACAGATAGTAAGAACTGATACCCAGCACAAACATCGCGCCAGTCACATACCCTGCCGCTACAGTGTGAACGAATTTCACCTGTGCAACCGGGTTGAGAACCAGTTCAGAGAAGCTCAGCATTTCCATACGCATAGTTTCAAAGTTGAAATCAGATGCAATCGGGTTTTGCATCCAACCGTTGGCAACCAAGATCCACAACGCAGAGAAGTTAGAGCCTAATGCAACCAGCCAGGTTACAGCCAAATGCTGATGTTTACTCAGGCGATCCCATCCGAAGAAGAACAGACCGACGAAAGTAGACTCCAGGAAGAACGCCATCAAACCTTCAATTGCCAGAGGGGCACCGAAGATATCACCGACGTAATGTGAGAAATATGACCAGTTAGTCCCGAACTGGAACTCCATAGTCAAACCAGTAGCAACCCCCAGAGCAAAGTTAATAGCAAATAACTTGCCCCAGAATTTGGTCATATCTTTATAGATTTGTTTACCAGACAGCACATAAACCGATTCCATAATTGCCAACATAAACGCCATACCCAGCGTTAGTGGGACAAATAAGAAATGGTACATTGCCGTTAAGGCAAACTGTAACCGTGACAGTTCGACAATATCAAACATCTTGACTCCTTGCTCCTCGCAGGAAGACTCCGACTTGCGGCAACCGAGCCTCCGCTAACTAAATTGGAAGCCCTGAAATTACCCCGCAGTGAATGCCCAAAAAAACACAACAAAAATAACAATATCAACTACCCAGTATTACACCGCGGTAATAGTACGCTTCTAATCCCACACAATAAATAGGATTTTACGTGACCCAGCGTTGAGTTCTGGATACAGGTCAACAAACAGGCCATTTGCCCATCCCGCCGTAGTTTGATCTAGAACAATTTAAGCTCATATGAACATTATTGCTATATTCAAAACTTGATTTAGAACAATTAATTCTTTTTCATGTTAATTAAAAGTTTGATTGTTTTTATATAACCCCAATCTGTTAATGAAATGTAATTTTATGGTTTCTCTAATGCTTTATTACTGCGTTATTATGCGATCCAGATTAACGTTTAAATTTATTACACTCAGAGAGAGTTAAATCACAATTCCGAGTTTTATATAAATATATTAGTCTAACTTGAGGGAAGCGTTCGCAAGTGTTGCCATTTTGTTGCATGATGAAATGCTATTTCTTGATAAAATATTGAATCCTCTACAATGAAAAAAATAGCGCTCACCACATTACTCTGTGTCAGTACCACTTCCATCGCCGCGCAACAAGTTGATATCACTATTTTAGGCACCTCTGATTTACATGGTACTTTTGTGCCGTGGGACTATGCCAGTGACAGTGAAAACTTAGCCGGTAGCCTGAGCCAGATAGCCACGAAAGTGCAAAAAATACGGGCTGAACAGCCGAATGTGATTCTGGTCGATGCCGGTGATACCCTTCAGGGCAACTTTGTTGAAACCTTTAAAAATGAGCCGATCAGCCCGATGATTCTCGGCTTCAATGCCTTAAAATATGATGCCTGGGTGATGGGCAACCACGAATTTGATTTTGGCCTGAAAGCCCTTTCCACTTCACTAAAACAATTTGATGGCACGGCACTGGCGGGGAATATCTTCTGGGATTCAGGTAAACCTTACCTCCCCTCTTATAAAATCATCGAACGTCAGGGGGTGAAAATCGGCATTATTGGCATGGATACCCCAATGACTGCGGAGTTTGCACAAGGCACCGACCGTATCAATGGCATTCATTTCACCGATCCAGTACAAGAAGTGAAAAAGGTTATTCAGCAAATCCAGCCACAAGTAGATGCCATCGTGCTGGTTGCCCATATGGGAGTCGATAATGAGAATCAGCGCCCTGGCACCGGGGTTGGCGATATCGCCAAGGCCAATCCAGAGCTGGCAGCCATTGTCGCAGGTCATATGCATGTGAAGATTGATAAAGCAGTGGTTAACGGTGTCATTATCACTGAACCAGATAAGTATGGCCGCGCGCTCTCCCGCATTGATCTGAAATTTGAGCAGCGTGAGGGTAAATATCATCTGGTGGATAAAGACAGCTATACCTACCCGATCAAGGGAGTCGAGTCTGATAAAAAGCTGGAAGCGATTTACCAGCCTTATCATGATATTTTGCGCGCCAATGCTAATCGGGTGATTGCAACCTTGAGCGGCAGTAATCTGGTACCGGCCGATGAGATTAAAGGTATTCCTCAGGTTCATATTCAGGATACCGGTATCAGCGCGTTGTATCAGGAGGCGGCACATTATTATGCTCCTCAGGCGCAGGTTATTGCCTTACAGATTGATAACGACCATCCTAAACTGGATGTCGGTGATATCACCGCTAAAGACATTGCATTTAACTATCAATATGCCGGCGGTGAAATCACCGTTTATGCTCTGACCGGTAAAGCGTTAAAACAGTACATGGAGTGGTCGGCTGATTACTTTAATCAGGTTAAAGCGGGTGATGTCACCTACAGTTTTAATCCACAACGTCGCGCTTCAAAATATTCGACCAATGACTTCTTCGATGGTGTGACCTACACCATCGATTTGCGTAAACCAGCAGGTTCGCGCATCACCGACCTACGCCTCAATGACGGCACGCCTGTTACCGATAGCACTCCTATTCATCTGGGAATGAACAGTTACCGGATGGGGCATTTGACGCAAAAAGGTGGCGCATTGGAAGGACAGAAATTCCAAGTGTTATCAGACAGTAAAGCACAATACGGTGAGGAAGACGGCACAATACGTAATCTGACCATTCGCTATTTGACTGATATTAAGGCCGGGAAGTATGAGGGTAAAGTTCAGCAGCGCTGGCATTTAATCGGGTTGGAAGGTTTTGACAAACAGCAGAAGATTGTCAAACAGTTGATTAATAGTGGCAAAATTGCAGTACCAGCAACAGCAGATGGTCGCTACACCAATATTGCGTCAATTAACGTCAAAGATAAGTTGTTTAAGGATAGAGCCAGTTATGATGCTGCATTGGCTACGTTGCAGCAACAAACTACCAGTGCCAGCACTGAGCAGGCTAAGCAACAAGCGCAAACAGATATTATCTTAATCACCGCCCTGAATACGTTCTGATTAGCCACAAAAAAGGCCACCGCAAGGTGGCCTCTATCTTGAGTTAGTTATCAAACTAACATCGTATCTAATGGCTTACTGCGGTAACACGGCTTTAACGGCATTGCCGATTTCAGCCAGACTACGGACTGTTTTCACACCGGCAGCTTCCAGCGCCGCGAACTTATCATCCGCAGTTCCTTTACCACCCGCAATGATGGCGCCTGCGTGGCCCATACGCTTACCTTTTGGTGCAGTTACACCGGCGATGTAACCCACAACAGGTTTGGTCACGTGATCTTTAATATAAGCAGCGGCTTCTTCTTCAGCGTTACCACCAATTTCACCGATCATCACAATAACTTCAGTCTGCGGGTCTTCCTGGAACAACTTCAGAATATCAATGAAGTTAGAACCTGGGATCGGGTCGCCACCGATGCCAACACAAGTGGACTGACCGAAACCGATATCCGTGGTTTGTTTTACCGCTTCATAGGTCAAAGTACCGGAACGAGAAACAATACCCACTTTGCCCGGTAAATGAATGTGGCCCGGCATGATGCCAATCTTACATTCACCTGGGGTGATAACACCTGGGCAGTTCGGACCGATCATCCGTGCATCAGACTGTTCTAATCTGACTTTTACTACCAGCATATCCAGTGTTGGGATGCCTTCAGTAATACAGATGATCAGTTTGATACCGGCATCAATAGCTTCCAGAATGGAGTCTTTACAGAACGGCGCTGGCACGTAGATAACAGATGCCGTAGCACCGGTAGTTTCTACTGCTTCACGTACGGTATTGAATACTGGCAGGCCCAGATGCTGGGTGCCGCCTTTACCTGGCGTTACGCCGCCAACCATTTTTGTACCATAGGCAATAGCTTGTTCGGAGTGGAAAGTCCCTTGGCTACCGGTAAAACCCTGGCAAATAACTTTGGTGTTTTTATCAATTAAAATAGACATTATTTAGCCCCCACTGCCGCTACAACTTGCTGAGCCGCATCTGTCAGGCTGGTCGCAGCAATGATATTCAAACCGCTGTCTGCCAATTTTTTGGCACCCAGTTCAGCGTTATTTCCTTCCAGACGAACCACCACTGGCACGTTTACGCCCACTTCTTCAACCGCACCAATGATGCCGTCAGCGATCAGGTCACAGCGCACAATGCCGCCGAAAATGTTAACCAGAACCGCTTTCACTTTGTCATCAGACAGAATGATTTTGAATGCTTCAGTCACACGCTCTTTGGTTGCACCACCGCCAACATCGAGGAAGTTAGCCGGTTCACCACCGTGAAGTTTCACGATGTCCATGGTTCCCATTGCCAAACCGGCACCGTTAACCATGCAACCAATGTTGCCATCCAACGCCACGTAGTTCAGTTCCCACTGCGCCGCATCAGCTTCACGTTTATCTTCCTGCGACTTATCACGCATTTCACGCAGTTCTGGTTGACGGAACAAGGCGTTACCATCAGCACCCAGCTTGCCATCCAGACAGATCAGATCGCCCTGTTTGGTAATCACCAGCGGGTTGATCTCAACCATCGCCAAGTCACGTTCCAAGAACAATGTTGCCAGGCCCATAAAGATCTTGGTGAACTGAGTGACTTGCTTACCGGTCAGGCCCAGTTTAAAGGCTAACTCGCGGCCCTGATAAGGCTGCGGCCCCGTCAACGGATCCAATGCGATTTTGTGGATCAGTTCAGGCGTTTCTTCGGCAACTTTCTCAATTTCAACACCGCCTTCAGTGGATGCCATAAACACCACGCGACGGGAGCTACGGTCAATAACCGCGCCCAGATACAGCTCTTTATCGATATCAGTCGCAGCTTCAACCAGAATTTGGTGAACCGGCTGACCGTGGGCATCTGTCTGGTAGGTCACCAAGTTTTTACCCAACCACTGTTCAGCGAAAGCACGAATATCTTCTTTGCTGTTAACCAGTTTCACGCCGCCCGCTTTACCGCGACCACCCGCATGCACCTGACATTTAACCACCCACGGGCCAGCACCGATTTTAGATGCGGCTTCTTCTGCTTCACGCGGTGTAGTACAAGCGTAGCCAGTTGGCGCTGGCATGCCATACCGAGCAAACAGTTGTTTTGCCTGATATTCGTGTAAATTCATGATGTTCTATCCATATAAGGTCTGAGATGGGCCGAAGCCTACTAGGTAGCCTGATTGCACGGAGGCAGGTTAATCAACACCTTGCAATCAGACTGACCTTGTCATTTATCTTTTTTATACGTCGAGCAGTAAGCGAGCTGGATCTTCCAGCATCTCTTTCACCGTCACCAGATAACCCACGGACTCGCGGCCATCAATCAAACGGTGATCGTAGGACAGTGCCAAATACATCATTGGCAGAATCACTACCTGACCATTTACCGCCATTGGCCGGTCTTTGATAGCATGCATACCAAGGATCGCGCTTTGTGGTGGGTTAATGATCGGAGTCGACATCAGGGAGCCGAATACGCCGCCATTGGTAATAGTGAAATTACCGCCAGTCAGCTCTTCTACTTTCAGTTTGCCGTCACGGCCTTTTACAGCCAGTTCTTTGATTTTCTTCTCGATATCAGCCATACCCAGGGTATCTACATCACGCAACACTGGCGTCACCAGACCGCGCGGGGTAGAAACCGCAATACTGACATCAAAGTAGTTGTGATAGACCACATCTTCGCCATCAATAGAAGCATTCACTTCAGGATAACGTTTCAAAGCTTCAACTACCGCTTTGATATAGAAGGACATAAAGCCAAGACGAACACCGTGGCGCTTCTCGAAAGCTTCACCGTACTGCTTACGCAGGTCCATGATCGGCTTCATATTGATTTCGTTAAACGTGGTCAGCATTGCTGTACTGTTTTTCGCTTCCAACAAACGCTCAGCAACACGTTTACGCAAGCGGGTCATAGGTACGCGTTTTTCGCTACGGCTAGCCAGTGCCGCAGGTGCGGCGGCGGCTACTTTGGTCTCAGCCACTGCCGGTGCCGTTTTACGGTTTGCCAAATGACTATCGACATCTTCACGGGTAATACGGCCACCCACGCCGCTGCCTTTAATGGCAGTAGCATCAAGGTCATGTTCTGCAATCAGACGGCGAATTGCCGGGCTGAGAGTATCGTTACTCTCTTCTTCCAGGCTAGCGGTCTGGCGCTGCGCCGGAGTGGACTCAGTGCTTTGACTTTTTTCTTCCGTCGGCTTACCTGAACTGTCACTTGGACGAATACGGCCCAGTACCTGACGTGAGGTCACAGTCGCGCCTTCGTCTTCCAAAATGGCGTCTAAAATACCGTCCTGACTGGCCGGAACTTCCAGAATCACTTTGTCCGTTTCAATCTCAACCAGCACTTCATCGCGTTTAACGCTGTCGCCCGGTTTCTTGTGCCAAGTTGCTACAGAGCCATCAGCGACAGACTCAGGGAGGTCAGGAACATTAATATCTACGCTACTCATTCTCTATCCTTTATATGTTAACCGGCTCGCTACTCGACGGTAAGCGCGTCATTAACCAGAGCTTGTTGTTGTTTCTGGTGTACGGAAATGTATCCAACTGCCGGTGAAGCTGATGCAGGGCGACCGGCATAACGCAAGGAAGCACCAAATGGAATCACTTCGCGGAAGTTGTGCTGGCTACAATACCAGGCACCCTGGTTCAGCGGCTCTTCCTGGCACCAGACGAAATCATGCACATGAGCGAACTGTTCCAACACCGCTTGTACAGCATGATGCGGGAACGGATAAAGCTGCTCAATACGCACGATAGCAACATCGGTTTGCCCATTCTTACGGCGTTGTTCCAGCAGGTCGTAATACACTTTGCCTGAACACATAACGACACGTTTGACGCCTTTCGCATCCAGCTCGTCAACTTCACCAATCGCTGGTAAGAAGCTGCCATTTGCCAATTCATCAAGCGATGATATGGCCAACGGATGACGCAACAATGACTTAGGTGACATTACCACCAGCGGGCGACGCATACCACGTAATGCCTGACGACGGATCATGTGGTAAACCTGCGCCGGCGTAGAGGGGATACACACCTGCATATTTTGTTCGGCACAAAGTTGCAGATAACGCTCCAGTCGTGCGGATGAGTGCTCTGGACCCTGCCCTTCATAACCATGTGGCAGCAACATCACCAGGCCACACATCCGGCCCCATTTCTGCTCACCGGAGCTGATGAACTGGTCGATAACCACTTGCGCACCGTTGGCAAAGTCACCAAACTGCGCTTCCCAGATAGTCAGGGTGCGTGGTTCTGCGGTGGCATAGCCATATTCAAATGCTAACACCGCTTCTTCTGACAGCACGGAGTCCCAAACCTGGAAGTCACCCTGCCCACTGTGTACGTTCGCCAGCGGCACATAAACCGAGCCATTTTTCTGGTTATGGATCACCGCATGACGATGGAAGAAGGTACCGCGACCCGCGTCTTCACCGGACAAACGAATCGGAATCCCTTCATCTACCAGCGTTGCGTAAGCCAGTGTTTCAGCCCCACCCCAGTCAAACGGCTTCTCACCACTTGCCATCAAAGCACGATCGCCATAAATCTTGGCAACACGGGATTGCATTTCAATGGCTTCCGGCGCATGGCTGATGCGACGCGCCAGATCTTGCAGGCGTTTCATCTCAACTTTGCTTGGATATTCTTCGTCCCACTCATGGTTCAGATACGGCGACCAGGTGAAGGATTGCAGATTCATCGGACGCCACTCTTCCACCACACAGTCACCACCATCCAGCGCATCACGATACAGGTTGACCATTTCCGTGGCATCTTCCAGGCTGGCGATATTTTGCTCGGTCAGCTTGTCAGCATAAATCTTGCGCGGCGTCGGGTGTTTTTTGATCTTCTGATACATCACGGGCTGCGTTGCACTTGGCTCATCGGCTTCGTTATGCCCATGGCGGCGATAGCAAACCAGATCGATCATCACGTCACGTTTAAAGGTGTTACGGAAATCCAACGCCAGACGGGTAACAAACGCCACAGCTTCAGGATCATCAGCATTCACGTGGAAAATCGGAGCCTGTACCATTTTGGCGATATCGGTACAGTACTGGGTAGAACGCGCATCCAGTGGGTTCGAGGTAGTGAAACCAATCTGGTTGTTGATAACAATGCGCACCGTCCCGCCCACTTCATAGCCACGTGCCTGTGACATATTCAGTGTTTCTTGCACCACGCCCTGGCCGGTAATCGCCGCATCACCATGAATAGTGATTGGCAGAACCATATTGCTGCGTGCTTCATCCAGACGATCACGGCGTGCACGTACCGAACCGATAACCACCGGGCTGACAATTTCCAGATGGGATGGGTTAAAGGCCAGTGCCAGGTGAACCAGGCCACCTTCAGTTTCCACATCGGATGAGAAGCCTTGGTGATATTTAACGTCACCGGTCCCCAGATGCTCTTTATGCTTACCGGCAAATTCGTCAAACAAATCTTCCGGCTTCTTACCCAAAACGTTGATCAATACGTTGAGGCGGCCACGGTGAGCCATCCCCAGAACCACTTCACGGGTACCATTTTTCCCCGCATGGCGAATCATCTCTTTCAGCATGGTGACCAGCGAATCGCCGCCCTCCAGCGAGAAACGCTTCGCGCCCGGGAATTTAGCCCCTAAATAACGTTCCAGACCTTCAGCGGCAGTCAATTCGCTCAGGAAGCGACGTTTTTCTTCATCACTGAATGTCGGTTTCCCAACCACCGACTCAATACGCTGCTGAAGCCAGCGTTTTTCTTCGGTGTTGGTAATGTGCATGTATTCAGCGCCGATAGAGCCGCAATAGGTCTGTTTCAGTGCTGCATACAGGTCAGACAACTTCATGGTTTCTTTGCCAATAGCAAAAGAACCCACATTGAAGGTGTTTTGGAAATCGGCTTCGGTCAGGTGGTGGTAGGAAGGTTCAAGGTCTGGAACAGACTCCTGCTTCCACAAACCGAGTGGATCAAGGTTGGCATGTTGATGACCACGGAAGCGGAAGGCGTTGATTAACTGCAACACCTTAACTTGCTTGGCATCATTTTCAGGATCGCTGATGGATGAGTTATAACGAGAGGAATCCTTCGCCAAGCGACGGAAATACTCACGTGTTTGAGAGTGGAACTGATCAGGTTTTACACCCGTTGTTGGTAGCTGTTGAAAAATTGAACGCCAACTATCATCAACGGAACCAGGATCGGTTAAAAAGTCTTCATAGAGCTGCTCTATGTAGGACTGGTTCGCGCCCGCCAGATAGGAGGAATCCAGCCAGGCCTTCATTGCGCCGTTCTGCATCATGATCCCTTAAGCTTTGAAGCTTCAGTTTTCGCCGTGGTTAACATATACACCGTAGTATCAACGGTTTGCCGTAAAAACGGTTCACTCGACGTGCTCAATGCACGTTCTGTTATGGACCTTAACGGTCCCGTTCAAGGAACCTCTAAAAACTGACTGCATGCCGGCTTTTAGAGATTCCCTACCTTGAAGCAACCCGGGAAATACATTCCCCGGGTTAATAAACTCACATCATGCACTACGTTGCAACTATCATTCGCTACCCTGTAGCTATACATGCGCTACGCTGTAACTATCATGCGCTACGCTGTAACAACATAGACTTAATGTGACCAATTGCTTTGGTCGGGTTAAGGCCTTTAGGACAAACACTGACACAATTCATGATGCTATGGCAGCGGAAAACACTAAAAGCGTCGTCCAGGTCATCCAACCGTGCTGCTGTTTCGGTATCACGGCTGTCAATCAGGAAGCGATAAGCAGCCAGTAACCCTGCCGGGCCGACAAACTTATCTGGATTCCACCAGAATGACGGACAAGATGTCGAGCAACAGGCGCACAGGATGCATTCATACAAACCATCCAGTTTTTCGCGCTGTTCCGGGGATTGCAAATGCTCACGTGCCGGCGGATTTTTGCCATCATTCAACAGGTAAGGTTTAATTTTCTCGTACTGAGTATAAAACTGCCCCATATCGACCACTAAATCCCGCACCACCGGTAACCCCGGCAATGGGCGAATCACAATCTTTTTATTACCCTTTTGCAATACCGAGACTGGCGTAATACAAGCCAGACCGTTTTTGCCATTCATATTCAAACCGTCTGAACCACACACACCTTCACGGCATGAACGGCGAAACGACAGGGTAGGATCTTTTTCTTTCAACTGGATGAGCGCATCCAGCAACATCATATCCCGGCCTTCTTCCGCTTCCAGCTCATAATCCTGCATGTGCGGCGCGTTATCGATGTCCGGGTTATAACGATAAATTGAGAACTCAAGTTTCATGACCTTTTCCTCCGCAACGGGTTAGGTTTAACCCTATCAACACAACACATGCATTAATAAGAACGCACTTTCGGCGGGAATGCCGCGCGTAGCTTAGGCTGCATGTTTACCTCACGGCGGGTCATGCTCTCAGTGTCTGGCAAATAGAGCGAATGGCACAGCCAGTTAGCATCATCACGGTCCGGGAAGTCGAAGCGGCTATGAGCACCACGACTTTCGGTACGGAAGTTTGCTGATACAGCGGTGGAAAACGCAGTTTCCATCAGGTTATCCAATTCCAGACATTCAATACGCTGGGTATTGAACTCGCTGGAAGTGTCATCCAGACGGGCATTTTGCAGACGTTCGCGGATAGTTCTTAACTCTTCCAATCCTTTCGCCATCGCATCACCTTCGCGGAATACAGAGAAGTTATGCTGCATGCAAGATTGCAGTGCTTTGCGGATCTCAACGGGATCTTCACCTGAACGGGTGTTGTTCCAACGGTTCATTCGTTCCAGTGAGGCTTCAATATCTGATTCGCTGGCATCGCGGCTAGCACCCTGCTCCAGTAATGACTCTTGCAGATGCATACCGGCAGCACGACCAAACACCACCAGGTCCAGCAATGAGTTGCCCCCCAGGCGGTTGGCACCGTGGACGGAAACACAGGCGATTTCACCGACCGCAAACAAACCAGGGATGACAACATCTTCACCCTTTTCATTTACTGTAATTGCCTGGCCGGTCACTTTGGTCGGAATACCGCCCATCATGTAATGACAGGTTGGAATAACCGGAATAGGCTCTTTGATTGGGTCAACATGAGCAAAGGTGCGAGATAACTCAAGGATGCCCGGCAGGCGGGATTCCAGCACATCTTTACCCAAGTGATCTAATTTCAGTTTGGCATGTGGGCCCCAAGGACCATCACAGCCACGACCTTCACGGATTTCAATCATAATGGAACGTGCAACCACGTCACGACCCGCCAAATCTTTGGCGTTCGGGGCATAACGTTCCATAAAGCGTTCACCGTGCTTATTCAGCAGATAGCCACCTTCACCACGGCAACCCTCGGTAACCAGCACCCCTGCCCCAGCGATACCCGTCGGGTGGAACTGCCACATTTCCATATCCTGCACCGGTACACCGGCACGCAGTGCCATCCCCACGCCGTCACCGGTATTAATGTGCGCATTGGTGGTTGATTGATAGATACGACCCGCACCACCGGTGGCCAGCACGGTGGCCCGCGCTTTGAAATAGACCACTTCACCGGTTTCAATACAGATAGCAGTACAGCCAACGAAGGCGCCATCCTGATTTTTCACCAGATCCAGTGCATACCACTCAGAGAAGATAGTGGTGTGGTTTTTCAGGTTTTGCTGATAAAGGGTGTGTAATAGCGCATGGCCGGTACGGTCTGCGGCTGCCGCAGTTCGCGCCGCCTGCTCACCACCAAAGTTGCGCGATTGCCCACCAAATGGCCGCTGATAAATGCTGCCATCTTCTAAACGGGAGAAAGGTAACCCCATATGTTCCAGTTCGAGTACCGCTTCTGGACCGGTTTTACACATATATTCAATGGCATCCTGGTCACCGATATAATCGGAACCTTTTACCGTGTCATACATATGCCATTCCCAGTTATCTTCATGGGTATTACCCAGCGCCACGGTAATACCGCCCTGCGCAGATACCGTATGGGAACGGGTAGGGAAAACTTTAGATATCAGGGCACAAGACAGCCCCATTTGTGAAATTTGCAGTGCGGCGCGCATACCTGCACCACCTGCACCGACGACGACAGCGTCAAACTCTCTGACCGGCAGTTTCATTTAAGCACCCCACACCACAATTGTTCCATACAATAGATAGACCAGCAGCGTAACCACAACGGCCAGTTGTAACACCAGTCGTACCGCTAGCGGCTTTATATAGTCCGTTAATACCTGCCACAGACCAATCCAAGCGTGAGCCAGAATCGACAGCAAGGTCAGCAGGGTAAATACTTTTGTGATGTGCGAGGCAAAAAAGCCGCGCCAGATTTCATAGGTGATGTCCGGGACAATAACGACGAAGCCCAGGATATAAAGAATATAAAGAGTGATGACGATTGCAGAAGCACGCAGTAACAGCCAGTCGTGTACTCCATTACGCCCTAACGCAGAAGCATTGCTTACCATACGAGGACTCCAGCTAAAACTGACAGCACCAAGGTTAACACCATTGTTACTTGTGCGGAGCGGGTCCCCGCAGCCAAGCTCTCTTCGATGTAGCCAAAATCCATAAGCAAGTGACGGATGCCACCGCAAACGTGATAGGCCAGCGCAGTAAGTATTCCCCAGAAGATGAATTTAACAATAAAACTATTCATGACAGCCGCTGCTTGCATGAATCCCTCTTGCGAGGAAACAGACAAACCTAACAGCCAAAGGAGGATACCAACGGCAACGAAAGTAATTACGCCAGAGACTCGGTGTAAAATGGACGCTATCGCAGTAACGGGAAATCGAATCGTTTGCAGATCCAAGTTGACAGGTCTTTGTTTTTTCACGGTTTTGCCCACACAGCTCTTATTATTTTCCTTCCTCCGGGCCTTGTTGGGATCAGACAGCGTTAAGAGCCGAAACCCTTCACATCGCACATTTAAACATAACATCCTGCATGCCTAAATGACGTGTTCTATATAACGCTGGGTGCTCCTACTTCAGGGTAATCCGGAGACCTGGCGGCAGTATAGGGGGTTCACATTCTTATTACAATTCCCACACAAACCGATTGGTAACATTTCCCCTGAACAGTGATTAGGATCACGATTTACACAATTTATATAAAATTAATTATCTGATTTGACAAAGAATAAACATTTCCATTACAACTAGGGTAGAAATAAGCCCTATGATGCACTAAAGGTCTGCGGATACACTTCCCCATAAGCCTAAGTTATGCAACAGTGTATTAAGTGAATATCCCCATAGATATCGTAGGCAATGAACTATAAACGATAAGCATCCGACAAATCGTTAACAACTTTGTAACGTCGCTATCGATCCAGCCTCTCGGATCGCTGGCCGCATTGGTAAGACACTCTGTACCCTAAATCATGTTTTAATCGTGAATAAAACGTTTAATCGTGAATCAAACAGAGCAGTGCCGATAAGATAATGCCCTACAGGCATCTAAGACATTCCAGTTGTTAGCGGTTTTTAAAATAAGCGCGAAGGAGACTGTAAATGGCTGATAAAAAAGCGACGCTGAATCTGGCAGGCGAAGCTGCGATTGAACTGAAGGTTCTATCCCCAACCCTCGGCACTGACGTGATCGACGTCAGCACTTTAGGTTCTAAAGGGTATTTTACCTATGACCCTGGGTTTACCTCTACCGCGTCCTGCGAATCAAAAATCACGTTTATCGATGGTGATAAAGGGATCCTACTGCATCGTGGATACCCTATTGATCAATTGGCAAAAAACTCTACTTATCTGGAAGTTTGCTACATTTTGCTGTACGGCGAAACCCCCACAGCAGAAGAGTATGAAACCTTCAAAGCGACAGTAACCCGCCACACCATGATCCACGAGCAAATCACCAGCTTGTTCCGTGGGTTCCGTCGCGACTCACATCCGATGGCTGTATTATGCGGAGTGACCGGTGCACTGGCCGCGTTCTACCATGACGCACTGGATGTAAACAACGAGCGCCATCGTGAAATTACCGCCTTCCGTCTGCTGTCTAAAATGCCAACAGTGGCTGCCATGTGTTATAAATATTCCATCGGCCAGCCGTTTGTTTATCCACGTAACGACCTGTCCTATGCCGGTAACTTCCTGCGTATGATGTTCTCCACACCGTGCGAAGAGTATGAAGTCAACCCGGTGCTGGAACGCGCGATGGATCGTATTTTTATCCTACATGCCGACCACGAACAGAACGCCTCTACCTCTACTGTGCGCACCGCAGGTTCTTCGGGCGCTAACCCGTTTGCCTGTATCGCCGCGGGGATAGCATCCCTGTGGGGGCCAGCTCACGGCGGCGCGAACGAAGCCTGCCTGAAAATGCTGGAAGAGATTAAATCTGTCGAGCATATTCCAGAATTTATCAAACGCGCGAAGGATAAAAACGACTCATTCCGCCTGATGGGCTTCGGTCACCGCGTGTATAAGAATTACGATCCGCGCGCTACGGTGATGAAAGAAACCTGTGATGAGGTATTGAAAGAACTCAAACTGGAAAATGACAGCCTATTTGCTGTCGCGAAAGAGCTGGAACGTATCGCACTGGAAGACCCCTACTTCGTTGAGAAAAAGCTATATCCAAACGTGGACTTCTATTCAGGTATCATCCTGAAAGCCATGGGGATCCCGTCTTCAATGTTTACCGTGATGTTCGCGATAGCCCGTACCATTGGCTGGATTGCTCACTGGAATGAAATGCACGATGAGGGCCTTAAAATTGCCCGTCCGCGTCAGCTTTATACCGGTTATGCCGAACGTGACTTCAATAGTCAACTGAAGAAATAAGCAGAGTAATTAGACTGTTTATCATGAGAGCGCCACCGGTGAAGGTGGCGTTTTTTTATAGAGAAATCAGTGGATCGCGCCGCCTGATATATGCAGATCGTGTTCAATTTGCATGGCAATAGAGATAGCCAGTTCTAAGGCTACCAGCACTGAATGTGTTGACATACTGGGTGATCCGGGGTGAGCTACCGCCTGTTCCGGCAGATAAGGGATATGAATGAAACCACCCTTCACCTCACTATTGAGCTGGTTTAACCGATGCAATAACCCGTACATCACATGGTTACAGACATAGGTTCCGGCCGTCTGGGAGACCGAGGCCGGAATGCCCGCCTCACGGATACCCTGCACCATCGCCTTGATGGGCAAACGGGTAAAGTATGCCGCCGGGCCATCCTCAACTATCGGCTGATCTACCGGTTGATTCCCCAAATTGTCAGGAATACGGGCATCATCAACGTTAATAGCTACCCGTTCGATAGTAATATCGGCGCGTCCCCCGGCCTGACCGACAGCCAACACCAATACTGGCTGAATTTCATCTATCGCGGCATTCAACGCAATTAATGCTTCACCAAAGGCGCAAGGCAACTGGCGAGCCACCACTCTGACCCCACCCAGCATTAAATCATTCAATTGTTTGACCACTTCCCAAGAAGGATTTACTCGCTCCCCACCAAATGGCTCAAACCCGGTAATTAATACACTTCTCATCACCACTCCTAGAGGAACATCAGGAAATACAGCAAGAATACGTTAACAATCAATAGAGTCACCCCGGTTGGAATCTGCGCTTTAATCACCGCATTCTTATCCGGCAACTCCAGTAACGCAGCAGGAACGATATTAAAGTTGGCTGCCATCGGCGTCATTAAGGTACCGCAGTACCCTGAGAACATACCAATAGCTG
The DNA here is from genome assembly GCF_052217105.1 of Yersinia sp. 2553 StPb PI. Lineage (NCBI taxonomy): Bacteria > Pseudomonadati > Pseudomonadota > Gammaproteobacteria > Enterobacterales > Yersiniaceae > Yersinia > Yersinia sp. 2553 StPb PI. Next base: position 2,363,212 of record NZ_JAZGPX010000002.1, read on the forward strand.
CCATCACTGCGGGATTACCGCCGTGTTGCAATACTAAAATTGGAATACCGATACCGGCAGTGACGATGGGGAAAGCAGCAAAGGCATTACCCATGATCATGGTTAACAGTGCCATGCCAATAGCATAGACCGCCACGGCGACAAAGCGATGATCGACTGCCAGATATTCCTGTGTCAGATGGGCAATAGCAGTTCCGACCCCGGCGGTGGTAAACAGCAGGCCAAGGGTGGCCAATATCTGTGGCAAGATAAATGCCCAGCCGATGGAATCGAGCAAACGCCGAGCTTCCTGCACCGGTTGTGCCGCGGTTTCGTGGGTCATGACGACCGCAATAATCAAACCGAGAACACAACCAACAGTCATCGAGAATAAGGTGACTAAGGTGGCGTGGTTGCCGGTGCCAAACAGCCATTGATCCAGCGCGGGGATATTGTTAAACAGCAGCACGCCAATAACCGTCACCACTGGGATAGCCAATGCCGGGATGAACAGCCGGTTCCCCAAACGCTTGGCACTCACTTCGCGCTGTTCTGGAGTGCGTTGATGATAGCTACCCAGTTTTACCCCACCAAAACCGGCAATCAGCGCCATAATCACCACCACCACACCGACAGTAATATTCAGAATGCGCTTCTCATCCGGTCCCTCGCCCGCCAAAGTATTGGCCAGACGATAGGTCCAATCACCCACCAGGAAAATCAGCCCGTATAATCCCCAAAATAAACCGGTGGTGATACGGCGCGGGTTGGCCTTATCACGAAATGACATTAACGCGACAATCAACAGCACTACGCCAGCCAGCCAATAAAGATATTGTTGTTGGAAAATCATTTTGCGTCTCCCTTGGTAGCCAAAGCAGACTGACTCAGCGCGGTTAACTCAGCGGCGAGGTGTTTATCCAAACGTTGCAAACGGTAGGCGTGGATCAGGAAAGCACAAATCGCCGTCGGGATACCCCACAACGCAATGTGTAACGGCTCGGTCTGAATGCCACCGGATTCCAGCATAAAGTTGTGCATAAAAATAATCGCACCGAAAGCGACAAAAATATCTTCACCGAAGAACAACCCAACGTTATCGGTCGCGGCAGACATTGCACGCAGGCGATAACGCACTTTCTCCGGTAACTCACCATAACGGGTTTCAGCCGCCCCTTCTGCCATCGGTGCCAGTAATGGCCGTACCATTTGCGGATGACCACCCAGACTGGTTAAACCCAGCGCGGCTGTCGCTTCACGCACAAACAGATACACAATCAATAAACGGCCAGAGGTGGCACTTTTAATTTGTGAAATCCACACCTGCGCTCGCTCTTTCAAGCCGTGGCGCTCCAGCAAGCCGATAACAGCCAGTGGCAGTAACAGAATCAGAGGCAGGTTGCGGGTATTGAGAAAACCTTCACCCAGTTTTTCCAAAATAGTGGCCATTGGCATTAGCGCCGCCAGACCAGTGATGATACCGGCGGTAATCACCACCAGTACTGCGTTGATACGCAGTAAAAATCCGATTACGATCGCCGCAATACCAATTAGCGGCCAAAGGTTTACCGTTTGTTCCAAGGTGACTCTCCTGTCCTAAAGTGTTGTTATAAAGTGTGATATGTAGCTAATTGATGAAGCAATTCCACCCGGGCCAGGCGGTTATAATTTTTACTGCCCAACGTCCATCTTACTGCGCGGTTACCGTGATATTTTGCTGCTGAAAACTGTGGCGTAAACGGCGGGCAAAATCCAAGGCATGGGCTCCATCACCGTGGACGCATACTGTATCCGCCTGTACCGCTACCCAACTGCTATCACGAGCCTGAACCTGCTGACGCTGCACCATTGCCAACGTTTGTGACAACGCCAACTCGTCACTTTCAATTAAGGCATCTGGCTGGCTGCGCGGCACGAGAGTGCCATCAGGCTGATAGCGACGATCAGCGAATACCTCTTGTCGGGTCACCAAACCTGCGCGTTCACCGGCACGGATCAATTCGCTTCCCGCCAATCCAACCAGCCGTAACGACGTGTCCACGGCTTTCACCGCTTTCGCTATGGCATCCGCCAGCAGAGGATCAACCGCCGCCTGGTTATACAACATGCCATGAGGCTTCACATGTTGCATCACGCCGCCCTCCGCCTTCACGATAGCTGCCAAGGCACCTAATTGATAAACCACTTGGGCATACACCGTCTCAGGGGGTAACTGCATCGCGGTTCGACCAAAATTCTCGCGATCAGGGAAACTCGGATGCGCACCGATAGCAACGCCATATTCCATAGCCCAGCGCACCGACTGGCGCATGGTCTGCGCATCACCGGCATGAAAGCCACAGGCAATATTGGCTGAACTGACCAATTGCAGCAGTGCTTGATCATTAGCGCAGCCTTCACCTAAATCGGCGTTTAAATCAATCTTCATTTGGCCTCCGTCGCATCGAATCCTTGCTGTAAACCCCATTCGATCTGTTTTAAGAAATGCTGTTGCTCCGCTTTGGCCCGCAGCGCCTCCTCAACTGTGCATGGCACAAAATGCACTGGTTCGCCGAGCCTAAGCTGAGCTAAATGATAAAGATCTGCTTCGATAACGCAGGCAATGCGCGGATAACCGCCGGTTGTCTGCGCATCAGCCATCAGCACAATCGGCTGGCCGTTGTGCGGCACTTGCACCACGCCAGGTAATAATCCGTGGGATAGCATCTCGCGGTCCGTGGTGCGCGCTAATTCGCGCCCGGTCAGGCGATATCCCATACGGTTGCTCTGTGGGCTGAGTTGCCAGGCTTCACGCCAAAAAGCACCCTGTGCGATATCGTCGAACTCATGATATTCCGGGCCAGGAACAGCCCGGACACGGTTACCAAATAACAGTTGTTTGATACCGACTGATTCACGTGGTAAACGTGTGGTTTGGCCTAATGGCAGGGTGTCGCCATCTTTGATCAGTCGCCCCTGATAACCGCCAAAACCGGCTTTCAGGTCGGTGCTGCGTGAACCCAACATCTCCGGTACTGCAATCCCTCCAGAGATGGCTAAATAGCTGCGCATTCCCCGATGTGGCACACTGAGTTTTAGCTGCTGCCCCGGCTTGACCGGATAACGCCAGCCGGTCCACAGCAATTGGTTATCAAGCCGGGCATCGCAACCAGCTCCTGTCACCGCTATCCAGCCTGGTTGCGTAAATTGTGCCGTAAACTGACCAAGGGTAATTTCCAGCCCGGCAGCATCAGGCTCATTACCTACCAGCATATTTGCCATGCTGAGCGCTGGTAAATCGAGTGCCCCACCCTGGCTGATTCCCAAACGGCGAAAACCGCCACGGCCACTGTCTTGTACTGTGGTATAAATACCTGAACGAATAATATTCAGCATACGCCCTCCTTTAAGGGCAGGAAGCGCACATTATCGCCGGGCCGTAACAAGGTTGGCGGCATCTCCAGCGGGTTAAACAGTGCCAATGATGTGCGGCCAATAAGTTGCCAGCCGCCGGGCGTTGCCAGTGGATAGATACCGGTTTGGCTACCGCCAATACCGACAGAACCGGGCGCGACCACTAAACGTGGTTCAGCACGCCGTGGCGTGGCGAGTTTTTCCGGCATCCCCCCCAGATATGAGAAGCCCGGCTGGAACCCCAAAAAATAGACGATATAGCTCGCGCCAGCGTGGCACTCCACCACCTGACGCTCTGTCATGCCAGTGTGACGAGCCACTTCAGCCAGGTCTGGGCCTGCCTCACCGCCATAAATCACTGGAATGGTGATATCACGTGATTCAGGCACTAATGATTCGCTCTCCTCCCACCAGCGTTGGAGGCGTTCAATGGCGTCCAGCGCCGTATTTTGTGGATCTGACAATAATAGAGTCAGATTATTCATACCCGGAATCGCTTCAAGGACATCAGGATGATGAATCAGACGATCAGCTAAGCCCCAGATCCGTTGCTGGCTTGCTAATGTTACCGGCGGTTCCAATTCCAGAACCACCGCACTCTCTCCCAATAAATAGCATCGTGCTCTTTGCACTCCCGTCCCCCTAAGACATGTATAGTTTTTATTTTCATTAGATAAATAGCTTTTATAAGGACATATTTATGCGTTAGCACCTAACTGCTGTCAATAGAACTGAATCAACCAATAGATATCAGCAATCACTAGATTCAATGTAAATACTGAAATTAACCGCTGAAAACAGCGTATTTTGAAGTTTTTTACGAAGGAAAGTGGTAAATAATCGATTCTTTTCTTATTTAGAATCAGGCTATAGAGAGCAAATATTCTTAAAAACTGTCGCTTTATCATCCAACTATGGCCAGATGATGATTTTAAATAGCCAGAGAGAGGATAAAACCTTGTTTAAAACATGGTTTAATTGCACATAAACAAGGAGATACCTACAGTAGATTATGCACCGATACTTATTACCAGTGCATAATGTTGCATAATGGTCAGGCGGGATTGGGGATATCGATAAAGATAACTTCAAATTGATGCTTGCTAGCCAACCATTCGCCTAACGCCTTGATACCGTAGCGCTCAGTGGCGTGATGCCCCGCAGCATAAAAATTCACGCCCATCTCCCGGGCAATATGAATTGTTTGCTCTGAAACTTCACCAGTGATAAATGCATCAACACCAAAATCAGCCGCTTGTTGGATAAAACCCTGCCCGCCGCCGGTACACCAGGCAAGACGACGCACATCTACTGGCGCTCGATCACCACAATGTAATACCTCACGGCCCAACAATTTTTCCAGCCGTTCACGTAAAATTACCGCATTTAACGGTGCATCAAACTCACCATAAGGTAAGAAAGATTCAATTTCACCCGACACCCGAATACCCAGTAATTTAGCCAATTGCGCGTTATTGCCTAATTCAGGATGAGCATCCAGTGGCAAATGGTAGCCATACAAATTGATATCGTTGGTAAGCAATGTTTTCAGCCGGTTACGTTTCATTCCACGCACCACGACCGGTTCATTTTTCCAAAAATAACCGTGATGAACCAAAATAGCATCGGCCTGTTGCCCAACCGCAGCATCCAATAGTGCCTGGCTGGCGGTCACGCCGGTGACAATGCGCTTGATCTCTTCGCGCCCCTCAACTTGCAAACCATTGGGTGCATAGTCTTGAAAAACCGAGATATTCAGTTGGCTATTGAGTAGAGTTTCCAGTTCGGTATTGCGCATTTCATCAGCCTCAAAAAATATAAATGGGTAGTTAAAAACGCTGGCTATCGCCTTGCTCCATCAGGATAAAATTAACCCCCATATCATTACCTTGTTGCAACTCAGTGGCAATGGTTTTACGCACATCTTGTCCCTGTTTAAATGAAGGTTTTATATGACTGATAACCACCGGCAGCCCCTTTAATGGTTGGCCTTCACCGCTGTATTTCTCCAGATTTTTCAATTCCTTCAGCAACCACTTAGGCGTCATATGGCCGTACAACTTGTTATCAGCAACGTCATTGGGGAAAGAAACTTCGATTATCATCCCTTTCAATTGCTGCTGTTTAACCTTTTCGGCCAGGTTACGCCACACCGTATCCAGACTTTTCGACTTTTCCATCTCATCCGGGCCAGTATCACCAAAATAGGCAAATGACTGATTATTACTACTGATCAATAACATAGCAGAGGGGGACTTATCATGGCTCAGTGGATACAATTCCCCCGTCAAACGGGTTAAGCCCAGGCTTAGAGGCTGGTTTGGCCGCACCATTTGCATGCGATAGGTTCCCAGCCGGGTACCGCTGCCGCTGTCAGTAAAGTTAGGCCAGACACGCCAGTTAAAATAGTAGTTTCGCAATACATCAATCGTGTCTGCCGAGGCATAAAGGGGCTTGTTGCTGTCTTGCGGCGAACCGATAATCAGGCCGGAAACATGGTCAAGATGGGCATGACTAAGAAAATAGCTGTTGATGCGCTGGCGAAAGATATAACCCTGACGTGTCAGCGGGGCGGCGGTTTCATCGGTAATATCGGGGAAAGCGCCCTTCTCCAGAGCTTTGGCAATACCCGGTAGCACCGAACCGGCATCCAGAGCTAAATAGACCGGCTGACTATCATCACGAATCAGATAAGATGTCAGATTGCCATCGCTGACACCACCATCCACCCCCAGTGCCACCACCTCAAAACCGGCCGCTGCCAGCGAGCTATATAGGCTAAACGATAAAATCAGCCCGGCGTTAAGCACCATGTGGGTTATCTTATTGGTACATAACGTGGGTTTCGTTAAAACATGGGTTTTAGTTGAAACACAGAATTTAGTCGAAATATATGTCAAAAACATGCAAGCTCCTGGTGATTAGGGATCCTTGCGGCCATCCCGCTTAGCGGCTTCAAATGCCGCGAGTGTAGCCAATCTGGCCAGCTTATGATCCACCAGCGGTAGTGGGTAATCCAGATGTTGCTGTTGCCGCTGCGCCCAGCGCCATGGCTGATGGATATCACTGTCTGGCACCCTAGCCAGCTCAGGTAACCAACGGCGGATAAAAACGCCGCTCGGGTCAAAACGCTCGCCCTGGGTGGTGGGATTAAAAATACGAAAATAGGGTGCAGCATCAGTACCCGTGGAGGCAGCCCACTGCCAGCCTCCATTATTGGCGGCCAAATCCCCATCCAATAGTTGGGACATAAAATAGCGTTCGCCGTGTCGCCAATCGATCAACAGGTCTTTAACCAGAAAACTGGCGCTGATCATTCGCAGGCGGTTATGCATCCAGCCGGTTTCATTCAACTGCCGCATAGCTGCATCAACAATAGGGTAACCTGTTTGTCCCTGCTGCCAGGCAAGTAGTTGCTGTTCTGAGTGATGCCATATTACGCCATCAGTCCAGTCAATAAAGGGACGATGCTGGCATAAACGCGGATAAGCCACTAACAAATGACGATAAAATTCACGCCAGACCAACTCATTGAGCCAAGTAAAAGCACCACCGTCGGAGTTTTCCAGCAACGCGGGACATTCTGCCAACAAGCGGTTAAAGCATTGACGGGGCGAAAGTATCCCCAACGCCAGATAAGGTGACAAACAACTGGTTCCTGCCACAGCAGGCAGATCACGTTGTTGCTGGTAGTCCTGAACCTGCTCGCGACAAAAACTGCGCAGGCGATGTAATGCCGCCTCTTCGCCTGCCGGAAATAATTGGCTATCTACCGGTTGTTGCGGATAGTCAAACGGGAGCAGTGGTAATGGCATGGCAGCTACCACGTTATCGCGCGTTTTTGGCGCAGGGACACAACGGCATTCACTCATCATTAAACGCTGAATAAAAGCACGACGAAACGGGGTAAATACTTTGTACATCTCATTATTACCGGTCAGGACACTGCCCGGCGGCAATAACACACTGTCATCGAAACGGTGGCAGGTAATGGTATGACCGGCTTCTTGCCGATGATTGAGCCGCGTCACTAGCGCCCCATCTCGCAGTTGTTCATTTAACTCATACTGTTGGTTAAAAAATAGCGCATCAACTTGCTGCTGCTGACAAAAATCATCCAGCCAGATAATGGAGTCCTGAAAATCATCACACTGATGATAGTGTAGCGGTATCGCCCGGATAGCCAGTGCGTGCTGTAACTGTTGTAGGTTTTGCAGCAGGAAGGTGGCCTGCCGAGGGGCCATATCATGTGCGGCCCATTGTGCAGGGGTCGCGATAAATAGCGCAATCACAGTGGCTTGTGGGTCCTGACAAGCGGCATGCAGCGCCAGATTATCCGTTACGCGTAAATCATTACGAAACCAGACCAGATGCGTCGCCATGCCTTATCCTTGTGCCGAGTAAAATGTAAAATAGCGTTGTCCGGCCAGATACTCATTCGGGAATTCAACCAAGTAAGCATTTATTTGGCCGATGGGGACACTCAAAGGCAACTCACCTACCCGATACTGCTCGATAAGCTGTGCCAATGCCTGACGTTGTGTTGACGTAAGGTAAGGCCGAAAATAACCCTGTACATGCATTAATACGTTGGTGTGATTGGCGGACGTTGGCTGATGAGACAACAAATGCAGTAAACGCTGACGATACTCATCAGTAAACTCAATTAATGATGACCATCTATCCATTGAGGCAATAAAAGGACCGATTTCGCGGTATTCAGGCTGCGAATGCGCCAACAGCACTAACTTATAGCGGCTATGAAAATCCATCAATTGGCCACGTGTTATGCCTGCTGCATATAACGCATCAAGCTCGTCTCGCGCATGGCAGTACTCGATACTGTGGGTTACCTGATTACTCTCCAGCATTCTATTCTCCCTTGGCCTTGGCAGCTTTTCTCATCACAGCATAACAGTTGTTGCCCGAGAACCACGCTCTTGCTTGATACCTTTATATCTGGGGCAGATATAAAGGCAGTAAAAAGCCCGCGAGTGTTAACCCACGGGCCATTAATTTTACGCCGTTTTTATCTACGAGCAGCTTACTGATTTATCTCAGTAAAAATCCTGTATTGCCGATTCAGACTGTGCCAACCACACCGGCTTATCACTGGTTTTAGCCCAAACCCGGTGCAGATAGCTGTAAAAACGGGCGCGATCTTTGCGGAAAAGCATCACCGGCAGTGCCAGTAAACCGACCAGAATCACTGCGCTCCGGCGCAAGAGAACCTGATGCAATGGGTATGCGTTGTACATGGTCATAACGATCCTCCTTTAAAACGCCTTGGTGTAACAGCCAACTCGGTTAAACAGAGAGTCGATTTACAACTTGGCGTTAAAAATAAAATAAACAAAATTGGAAACTGGACAAAATTTTACCGTATCGGTTGAAATTTTACCACTCATCCGACCACTCAATCACGTCAAAATCCGAAATAAATTGTCAATTCTGTAATTTTGTTACAACAAGGTTAATTTAAAACCAATCATTAGTTACATTGCAGTTATGTACTCTTTAGTAATTGGCACATTATATGTATTGACTCAGTGCCTAACCCTTCAAGGGCCAGAATTGGCGACACTGCGCCGCCACTGGTTAATTTACACCCATTTCGTGTCTATTTTTTGACCGTTTTTATACTTTTTTTACACCTCTCGGCCATTTTTTATCAGGAACTTTTCGCTCGACTTCATAAGCTGTTGTTATCAAAAATAAGCGTTGTGGAGGTGTATCGTGAGTTTCAGCATCATTAGTGGTGCGCTGTTGGTCCTACTGCTTCTTGGCTATCTGGTTTATGCCTTGTTTAATGCGGAGGATTTTTAAATGGCAGCGTCAGGATTTCTGCTTATCGCCAGCTTCATGCTGGTGTTGTTGGTGCTGTCCCGCCCGTTGGGGAGCTTTTTGGCTCGCATAATCGAAGGCGAACCCTTTGCGCCATTGCGCCAAGTCGAGGCCGGTTTATGGCGTTGTAGCGGTGTAAAAAATGAAGAGATGAACGGCTGGCAATATGCGCTCGCCATTCTCTGCTTTAACTTACTGGGTATTGCCTTGCTGTTCACGCTGTTGATGGCGCAAGGTTCGTTACCGCTAAATCCTGAACACATGCCGGGTATGTCATGGCATCTGGCCTTAAATACCGCGGTCAGCTTTGTCACTAACACCAACTGGCAAGCCTATAGCGGCGAAAACACCCTCAGTTATCTGAGTCAAATGGCCGGTCTGACGGTACAAAACTTCCTCTCTGCTGCAACCGGCATTGCCGTCGCTTTTGCTCTGATCCGTGCCTTTGCCCGCCATTCTGCCCACACACTGGGAAATGCCTGGGTCGATCTGGTGCGCATCACCTTATATGTGTTGCTGCCGATTGCGCTGATTATCGCGCTAATTTTCGTCAGTCAGGGGGTATTACAAAACCTGGATGGCTACCTGCATATCACCACCCTTGAAGGGGTAAAACAGACCCTACCAATGGGACCGGTAGCCTCGCAGGAAGCCATAAAAATGTTGGGGACCAACGGCGGCGGTTTTTTTGGCGCTAACTCCGCACATCCATTTGAAAACCCAACTGCTTTTAGTAACTTTGTGCAGATGCTGGCGATTTTCCTCATACCCTGTGCACTCTGTTTTGCCTTCGGTCAGGTGGTGGGTGATAGCCGTCAGGGCCATGCGCTGATCTGGGCTATGTCACTGATTTTTGTGGTGGCCGTAGTCGTGGTGATGTATGCAGAACTGGCCGGTAACCCGCACTTAACTCAGTTAGGTGCCGACAGCAATATCAATATGGAAGGTAAAGAATCCCGCTTCGGCATTCTGGCAACCAGTATGTATGCCGTGGTCACTACCGCAGCCTCTTGTGGGGCCGTTAACGCCATGCATGACTCCTTTACCGCCTTAGGTGGCATGGTACCGATGTGGTTAATGCAGATTGGCGAGGTGGTGTTTGGTGGGGTCGGTTCTGGGTTATACGGCATGCTGCTATTCGTGCTGCTGACCGTCTTTATTGCCGGGTTGATGATTGGTCGTACCCCTGAATATCTTGGCAAGAAAATTGACGTATTTGATATGAAAATGACCGCGCTGGCCATTCTGGTCACCCCGGCTATCGTGCTGCTGGGTACCGCACTGGCACTCTGTACTGATGCCGGGCGGGCGGGGATTCTTAACCCCGGTGCGCATGGTTTTAGCGAAGTTCTCTACGCCCTCTCCTCTGCGGCCAACAATAACGGCAGCGCCTTTGCTGGTCTGAGTGTCAATACGCCGTTTTATAACCTGCTGCTGGCTGCCGCCATGTTCTTCGGCCGCTTTGGCGTGATTCTGCCGGTATTGGCCATTGCCAACTCATTGGTGGCGAAGAAGCGGCAACCCGCGGGTAATGGCACGCTGCCAACCGCTGGACCACTATTTATCGGTTTGCTGGTAGGTACGGTGCTGTTGGTCGGCGCATTGACCTTTATCCCAGCGCTGGCCTTAGGTCCGGTTGCTGAGCATCTGCAAGTTTGGTTAGCACATTGATGAGAGAACTACTATGACACGCAAACAACGCGCGATTTTTGAGCCAGCACTGGTTCGTACTGCGCTTATTGATGCCGTGAAGAAACTGGACCCACGCGTCCAATGGCGTAACCCAGTGATGTTCGTGGTCTATCTGGGGAGTTGGTTGACCACTCTGATTTGGCTGGCGATATTAAGCGGCCAAACCACCGGTAGTGCCATGTTTACCGGCAATGTGGCTCTGTGGCTGTGGTTTACCGTGCTGTTTGCCAACTTCGCCGAAGCTTTGGCCGAGGGGCGCAGTAAAGCGCAAGCAGAAAGTCTGCGTGGGGTGAAAAAAACCAGTTGGGCCAAAAAATTGTCAGAAGCCCGCTTTGATGCGCCACAGGAGAAAGTCTCCGCCGATAGCTTGCGCAAAGGCGATGTGGTGTTGATTGAAGCTGGCGATACCGTGCCCTGTGACGGCGAAGTGCTGGAAGGTGGTGCATCCGTTGATGAAAGCGCCATTACCGGCGAATCTGCTCCGGTTATCCGTGAATCCGGTGGTGACTTCTCTTCCGTGACCGGCGGTACCCGCGTGCTGTCCGACTGGTTGGTAGTTGAGTGCAGCGTTAACCCCGGCGAAACCTTCCTCGACCGGATGATCGCCATGGTTGAAGGCGCGAAACGGCGTAAAACCCCTAACGAAGTGGCGTTGACCATTTTGCTGGTGGCTCTGACTATTGTCTTCTTACTGGCGACGGCGACACTCTATCCGTTCTCGGTGTTCAGTGTTGAGGCCAACCATGCCGGTTCACCGGTGACAATTACGGTACTGGTGGCGCTGCTGGTTTGTCTGATCCCAACCACTATCGGTGGCCTGCTATCAGCCATCGGGGTTGCCGGGATGAGCCGGATGCTGGGCGCTAACGTGATTGCCACCAGCGGGCGCGCGGTGGAAGCGGCCGGTGACGTTGATGTGCTGTTGTTGGATAAAACCGGCACTATCACACTGGGTAACCGCCAGGCGTCTGAGTTTTTACCTGCACCGGGTGTCACCGAGCAACAACTGGCCGATGCCGCGCAACTCTCTTCTTTGGCGGATGAAACGCCAGAAGGCCGCAGTATCGTGGTGTTAGCGAAACAGCGCTTTAACCTGCGCGAACGTGACTTGCACAGTCTAAATGCCACCTTTGTGCCTTTCTCGGCACAAACACGGATGAGTGGTGTGAACGTGCAGGACAGAATGATCCGTAAAGGTGCTGTGGATGCTATTCGCCGCCATGTCGAGTCCAATCAGGGCCATTTCCCGCGGGCAGTGGAAGACGCGGTGGAAAGCGTCGCCCGCACCGGTGGTACGCCACTGGTGGTGGCCGATGGGCCACGGGTGCTGGGTGTAGTGGCGCTGAAAGATATCGTCAAAGGTGGCATCAAAGAACGTTTTGCCGAGTTGCGCAAAATGGGCATCAAAACAGTGATGATCACCGGTGATAACCGCCTGACAGCAGCCGCCATTGCCGCCGAAGCGGGTGTGGATGATTTTCTGGCGGAAGCCACGCCAGAGGCCAAACTGGCATTGATTCGCCAGTATCAGGCCGAAGGTCGATTGGTGGCAATGACCGGTGACGGTACCAACGACGCCCCGGCACTGGCGCAGGCTGACGTCGCCGTGGCGATGAACTCGGGGACACAAGCGGCGAAAGAAGCTGGCAACATGGTGGATTTGGATTCTAACCCGACCAAGTTGATTGAAGTGGTGCATATCGGTAAACAGATGCTGATGACCCGTGGCTCGCTGACCACCTTCAGTATCGCCAACGACGTTGCTAAATATTTCGCCATTATCCCGGCTGCATTTGCAGCTACCTATCCGCAGCTTAATGCCCTGAACGTCATGCAGTTGCACTCCCCGGCGTCGGCCATACTGTCGGCGGTTATTTTTAACGCACTGGTGATTATGTTCCTGATCCCGCTGGCACTGAAAGGGGTGAGTTACAAGGCGATGAGTGCAGCGGCGCTGCTGCGCCGTAACTTGTGGATTTATGGGCTGGGTGGCCTATTGGTGCCGTTTGTCGGTATCAAGCTGATCGATCTGGTACTGACCGCCCTAATGATGAGCTGAAAACTCAGTAATTAATGTTTGCAATGGCCACGGCGTGTTTTGCTCGTGGCCGCTATTAAGACCGAATAGAGAGGCAATATCCATGTCATACCTGCGACCTTCATTGGTTCTACTGATATTACTGACACTTATCACCGGGATAGCTTATCCTCTGCTGACTACCGGATTGGCAAAATTGATGTTTGCCGAGCAAGCGCGTGGTTCACTGGCGATGCTGGGTGATGAAGTTGTCGGCTCTACCTTGCTAGGCCAAAACTTTACTCAGCCAGGCTATTTTGCTGGCCGCCCATCGGTAACAGCAGATATGCCTTATAATCCAATGGCCTCTGGTGGGAGTAATCTGTCCATCAGCAATCCCGCACTGGATCAGGTTATCAGTGAGCGAGTAACATTACTGCGTCAGGCTAACCCGACACAAACTGGCCCAGTCCCGGTTGATTTGGTGACAGCATCAGGCAGTGGTCTGGATCCCAGTATTTCACTGGAAGCGGCCTATTATCAGGCTCCCCGCATCGCCAGCGTGCGCCAGATGCCATTGTCTGAAGTGAAGCAGTTGATTGATAGTAGTGTGCAAAAAGCGACACCGAACTTCTTCGGTGAATCTGTGGTGAATGTGCTGAATCTGAATATGGCGTTGGATGCCCAAAGCCCGGTAAAAGTACCGATCAACCCGGCAAAATCTTAAGGACATAACATGGTGGATGCAGAACCAACCCGCCCCGACCCCGACAGCCTGCTCGCAGCAGCCAATGAGAAAACCCGTGGCCGGCTAAAAGTGTTTTTCGGGGCCTGTGCGGGGGTAGGCAAAACTTACGCCATGCTGCAAGAGGCTCAGCGCCTGCGGACTCAAGGGCTGGATGTATTGGTTGGTGTGGTGGAAACACACGGGCGTAGCGAAACCGCAGCGCTGCTCGAAGGGCTGACCATCCTACCGCAAAAGCGAATTCATCACCGCAATCGTCAGGTACGTGAATTTGATTTGGATGCGGCCCTGGCACGCCACCCGGCACTGATCCTGATGGATGAGCTGGCGCACAGTAATGCCTATGGCTCGCGCCATCCGAAACGCTGGCAGGATGTTGAAGAACTGCTGGATGCTGGCATTGATGTGCTGACCACCGTCAATGTACAGCATCTAGAAAGCCTGAATGATGTGGTCGGCGGCGTGACCGGTATCCGGGTGCGGGAAACCGTGCCCGACCATATGTTTGATGAAGCCACTGAAGTGGTTTTGGTCGACCTCCCCCCCGATGACCTGCGCCAGCGGCTGAATGAAGGCAAGGTCTATATTTCGGGTCAGGCGGAGCGAGCCATTGAGCACTTCTTCCGTAAGGGCAATTTAATCGCCCTGCGCGAACTGGCACTGCGCCGTACCGCGGATCGGGTTGATGATCAGATGCGTGCTTTCCGTGACACTCAGGGGCGCGAACGTGTCTGGCATACCCGTGATGCCATTTTATTGTGTATTGGCCATAACAGCGGTAACGAAAAACTGGTCCGAACTGCTGCCCGGCTGGCAGCCCGACTGGGGTGTATCTGGCATGCAGTCTATGTGGAAACACCCCGTCTGCATGGCCTGCCGGAAGCGAAGCGCCGGGCCATTTTACGCACACTAAAATTGGCGCAAGAGTTAGGAGCAGAAACCGCTACGCTGTCAGAACCCCGTGAAGAACAGGCCATCCTGCGTTACGCCCGAGAACATAATCTGGGGAAAATCATCATTGGTCGCCGCACGGAAAAACAGTGGAAACTGCGTGGTAGCTTTGCAGATCGCCTGGGCAAGCTGGGGCCAGATCTGGATTTGGTGATTATTGCACTGAAGGGCGATACCCCCCCCAATGTGGTGAAAGAGAGTGATTCTCGTACCTTTACTGAAAAGTGGCGGATGCAACTGCGTGGCTGTGCGGCAGCCATCGGCTTGTGTGCCCTGATTACGGTGTTATCGCAGTGGCTCATCCCCGGTTTCGATCAAGCCAACCTGGTGATGGTCTACTTACTGGGTGTGGTGATTATTGCACTGTTCTATGGCCGCTGGCCGTCAGTCTTGGCGGCAGTGATTAATGTCGCCAGTTTCGATCTGTTTTTTGTTCAACCGCATGGGTCACTGGCGGTCACTGATGTGCAGTATCTGGTGACGTTTGGCGTGATGCTGATTGTCGGTATCGTGGTGGGTAATCTTACCGCTGGGGTGCGCTATCAAGCCAGAATTGCCCGTTATCGCGAGCAACGCGCTAGGCATTTGTATGAGATGTCGCGCGGATTAAGCCGTGCCCTAACGCCTGCGGATATTGTCAAAACCAGTCGTCATTTTCTCTCCAGCAGTTTTCAAGCGAAAACTGACCTGTTACTGCCACAGGAAGATGGACGCTTGCAGCAAGTCGCCACTGACGAAGGCGGCGCACTTTCTGTTGATGTGGCTATTGCCCGCTGGAGTTTTGACAAAGGCGCACCGGCAGGTGCCGGTACCGACACCCTGCCCGGTGTCCCCTATCAGTTATTACCGTTGACCGCCTCCAAGCAAACTTTTGGCGTGCTGGCAATCGAACCTGCCAACCTGCGCCAATTAATGGTGCCGGAGCAGCAGCGCTTGCTGCAAACCTTTACCAGTCTGATCGCCAATGCTCTGGAAAGGCTACATCTGGCACGCAGTGCCGAATTGGCAAAACTGGATGCCGAACGCGAGCAACTGCGTAACTCACTGCTGGCGGCACTATCTCATGATTTACGTACCCCATTGACGGTGCTATTCGGTCAGGCCGAAATTTTGACGCTGGATCTGGCAGCGGAAGGTTCACGCCATGCGCCGCAAGCCAATCAAATCCGCCAACAAGTGCTGAGTACCACCCGACTGGTGAATAACTTATTGGATATGGCGCGTATTCAATCGGGTGGGTTTAATCTACGTAAAGAGTGGCAATCACTGGAAGAGATCGTGGGTAGCGCCCTGCATATGCTAGAAACCGCCCTCAATCATCATCACATCAACGTCGAGTTACCGGATGAAATGGTGTTGATCAACTGTGACGGCAGCTTACTGGAACGGGTGTTTATCAATTTGTTGGAAAATGCACATAAATATGCCGGTCAGGGGGCATTGCTGGGGATTCGGGCCGCGGTACAAGGTGAGTGGCTAAATGTAGAAGTATGGGATAATGGCCCAGGAGTGACACTTGGGCAAGAACAGCTAATCTTTGATAAATTCTCCCGAGGTAACAAAGAGTCAGCCATTCCCGGTGTCGGCTTGGGTTTAGCCATTTGTCGTGCCATTATTGATGTACACGGCGGGCGTATCTGGGTTGAGAACAATAAAGATGGCGGTGCTAGCTTCCGCTTCACGCTACCACTCGAGAGAGCGCCAGATATTGATGGTGAAAACATTGATAGTGAACACCTTGATGCTGAAAAATGATATACCCTAAATAATTCGAGTTGCAGGAAGGCGGCAACTGAGTAAGTCCCCGGTCACTTACTTAAGTAAGTGACCGGGGTGACAAACCTGCCAGGAGCAGATTTGAACGCTGCTTGCAGCGGCCTCACAGAGGCGAGGCCCATGGACGGGCCGAGTAACGAAAGCAGCCAACACACAAGCAGCTTGAAGTATGACGGGTATAGAACCTATCTCAGTAGGCGTCATTGTTGCAGGCAGTTTGAACACGGACAGAGCGGAAGAACCGGAGCGTACACCGAGTACGTGAGGATTCTGAGCACTGCCCAGGTTCAAAATGGCAAATAAAATAGCCTAATGAAGGAGAAGTGACTATATCCCCGACTAACATTCTAATCGTAGAAGATGAAAAAGAGATCCGGCGCTTTGTTCGTATTGCGCTGGAGAGTGAGGGCTGGCGAGTATTCGAGAGTGATACCTTGCAACGGGGGCTAATTGAAGCCGGTACCCGCAAACCGGACCTGATTATTTTGGATTTGGGGTTACCAGACGGCGATGGGCTGACTTATATTCAAGACCTGCGCCAGTGGAGTGCCATTCCTATTATCGTCTTATCGGCTCGTAACAATGAAGAAGATAAAGTGGCCGCGTTGGATGCCGGAGCCGATGACTACCTAAGCAAACCATTTGGAATCAGTGAGTTATTGGCTAGAGTGCGGGTTGCTTTGCGCCGCCATAGCGGTGGTAGTCAGGAAAGCCCGCTGGTGGGCTTTGCGGATATCAGCGTTGATCTGATTAATCGTCAGGTTACCCGTGCCGGCGAAAATCTGCACCTGACACCGATTGAGTTTCGCCTGCTCTCTGCATTATTGGCGAATGCCGGTAAAGTCATTACCCAGCGCCAGTTATTAAGCCAAGTCTGGGGGCCAAATTATGTCGAACACAGCCACTATCTGCGTATTTATATGGGCCATTTACGGCAGAAATTAGAAACAGACCCGACCCGCCCTAAGCATCTGCTAACTGAAACCGGCGTCGGCTATCGCTTTATCCCGTAACACCTTGTGTGATATAAAAATTTACATTGATACTAGGAAAATAGCTGTCAGCGGCGTAGCATCAAACTTTTAAATGCTAATAGGTCTTATTATTCATGAGTACATGGTTGATTTACGCCCTGCTATCTGCCTTCACCGCCTCTCTGGTCGCTATCTTCGGTAAAATCGGCTTGCAGCAGTTGGATGCCAATACTGCGACTGCCGTTCGTGCTGTCGTGATGGCGCTGTTCCTGGTCGGTGTGGTGTTAGCTCAAGGGAAATTCAATCTGATCAGTGGTGTATTGGCCGATAAAAAAGCCCTGTTATTCATTATTCTCAGTGGCGTTGCGGGTGCGTTATCCTGGCTGTTTTACTTTATGGCTATCAAGCATGGCAATGTCTCTCAAGTGGCCCCGATTGATAAACTCAGTGTGGTTTTTGCGGTAATTCTGGCGGTTATCCTATTTGGTGAAAAAATCTCTCTGCTGGCCAGCTTGGGCGTCGCACTAATTACCGCCGGAGCATTGCTAGTAGCATTGGGGTAATCGGCTCCTGGCAATGGAAAACAGGGCTAAAAGAAGAAATATAATATTAGGTGTCAGCTTATCGGCTGATCTAACTTCTGGCGAAGAAATAGCACCAATAGGCGCTATTTCTTACCGGTTATGACTATTTACCCGCTAGCACTTCACTGACAATATCTACGGCTTCCTGCTCTATCTTTTCACGATGCTCTGGGCTGATAAAACTTTCACAGTAAATTTTGTAAGCGTCTTCAGTACCGGATGGACGGGCCGCAAACCAGCCGTTATCCGTCATCACTTTCAGGCCGCCAATGGATGCACCATTGCCAGGTGCTGTGGTTAAACGGGCAGTAATAGGATCACCCGCCAACATGTTGGCTGTCACCATCTCAGGTGACAGTTTAGACAACGCGTTTTTCTGCGCCTGAGTCGCCGGAGCCTGAATACGGTTATAGCTCGGTGCGCCAAAGCGTTTAGCTAAATCATCATAGTGATGCTGTGGATTTTTACCGGTAACTGCTGTGATTTCTGCTGCCAGCAAACACATGATAATACCGTCTTTATCAGTAGACCACGGCGTGCCATCGAAGCGCAGGAAGGAAGCCCCAGCACTCTCTTCACCGCCAAAACCAAAGCTACCGTCGTGCAAACCGTCAACAAACCATTTAAAGCCGACCGGAACTTCTACCAACTTACGGCCTAAATCAGCCACCACGCGATCAATCATCGCACTGGAGACCAGGGTTTTACCCACGGCCACCTCAGCTCCCCATTGTGGACGGTGCTGGAACAGGTAATTGATCGATACTGCAAGATAATGATTCGGATTCATCAACCCTGCCGGAGTCACAATACCATGGCGGTCATAATCGGGATCGTTAGCAAAAGCTAAATCAAATTTATCGCGTAACGCCAATAAGCCAGCCATGGCGGACTCTGACGAGCAATCCATCCGGATCACGCCATCATGGTCCAGATGCATAAAGCGGAAGGTCTGATCGATAGAATCATTAACCAGTGTTAGATCCAGCTTATAGTGCTCACCAATACGTTGCCAATAAGCAATACCGGAGCCACCGAGAGGATCAACACCTAATTTCAAACCAGCACGTTGAATAGCCGGAATATCGACCACATCCACCAAGCCTGCAACATACGGCTGAATCAAATCTTGCTCACGCAGATGATTACCACGCCAGGCTTTATCCAGCGTTTGGCGTTTGATGCCCTCTAATTTCAGGCTGAGTAACTGATTAGCTCTTTTTTCAATTACCGAGGTCAGATTGGTATCGGCCGGGCCGCCATTCGGTGGGTTGTACTTGATGCCACCATCTTCAGGCGGATTGTGTGACGGTGTGATAACAATGCCGTCAGCCAAGGCTTTCCCCTGCACATTATGGCAGAGAATAGCATGTGAAATCGCCGGGGTTGGTGTAAAACCATTATCTTGCTGTACCACGACATCCACACCATTCGCCGCCAGCACTTCTAATACCGAGATAAATGCCGGTTCAGAGAGTGCATGGGTATCTTTACCCACATAACACGGGCCACTAATGCCATGTTGATGACGAACTTCGGCGATCGCCTGAGCGATTGCTAAGATGTGTGCTTCATTAAAACTGTGGCGTAATGAACTGCCACGATGGCCGGAGGTGCCAAATTTGACCGCATGGGCCGAATTTTCAGCATCTGGCTGCAATACATAATATTGCGACGTTAACTGCGCAACATTTATCAAATCGCTTTGCTGAGCGGGTTGCCCGGCACGAGGGTGATTGGCCACAGTCACTACTCCCTATATATCCCCTTCGCACTTGGAGCCGCAAGCTGCGTTCACTCACCCGAATCGCATATTTGCGTAAGTTCATCGGGATTATGAGCCTCTGATGAGGCTCACCCTGCGGGCCAGTGCAAGTGCTGTTCAACATGGTTTACAACCCATTTGTCGTTCGCTTGCTGCCTACCTGCAACTCCAATTTCTTTGGGTATCGGTTCAACGAAATTAAATAGTCCCGCACACTTTTTCGGTCAAATCCGGCGGGAACTGCATTGCCAGCATGAGATGTTGCACCATACTGCGTTTACGCTCGGTATTGGTATTGGTAATAACCCAGTATGGCGTACCTGGGACATGTTTGGGTTTGGTGTGCGTCCCGTTTTGCAACAATGTCTGTTGGTCACCGGCAAAATAAACCCGGGTGCGACCATGTAATGATTCAGTCGCCTCGGTAAACGCCTGTGCATCCAGCGTGTAAAGTGTGGATAACACCAACATAAAGCGGTTAACCGCCCTATTTTGCTCTGCATACTCATCGGACAACAGCAATTCACGCACTGCACGAACCCGATCTCGTGGTGCTGGAGCTGTAGCCGCTTTCACCGCATCAGTGCTGGCAGGGATACTGGGTACCGGCTGACCGGCCGTAAACTTCAGCATACGTCGTAAAATATCAGACGCGCTCTCGCCAATGTGCTGCGTATGGCTGGCAATATAGCGATAAAGTTCTTCGTCGAGTTCAATAGTTTTCATCTTTATCCAGTACGGGTTTCTACTTTCTTATACATATCTTAGGATTATAAAGTCAAAGTGCGCTGACGAGTACCTTTATAATGGCTTTATCGGGATAAATGGCCCACCCCACCCACAGCAAC
The DNA here is from genome assembly GCF_052217105.1 of Yersinia sp. 2553 StPb PI. Lineage (NCBI taxonomy): Bacteria > Pseudomonadati > Pseudomonadota > Gammaproteobacteria > Enterobacterales > Yersiniaceae > Yersinia > Yersinia sp. 2553 StPb PI. Next base: position 2,383,780 of record NZ_JAZGPX010000002.1, read on the forward strand.
TCAATAATCTACATATGACTGATGATAAGGCAAATAATTGTGTAACAGCACACCTTTGTTCAGCCATGATATCCTAACTACATTATCTCTCAGTATGAACGTCGCTATGAAATTAAACTTCCGCTTACAAAACGCGCTTTCTGCCACACCTTCCCTGCCAATCATGCTGATTCATGGGCTATTTGGTAATCTGGATAACCTGGGTGTTTTGGCCCGTGACTTGCAAAGAGATCATACCGTGGTTCAGGTTGATATGCGTGACCATGGTTTATCACCCCGCTCACCGCAAGTGGATTACCCTGCAATGGCGCAGGATGTGCTGGAGCTGCTCGACCACCTCGCAATAGAGAAAGCCATTATCATCGGCCATTCGATGGGAGGTAAAGTGGCAATGGCACTGACAGCAATTGCTCCTCATCGTATTGCAAAGCTGGTCGCGATTGATGTCGCCCCGGTTAACTATCAAGTACGCCGCCACGACACTATCTTTACTGCCCTCAATGCTGTGAGTACTGCGGGTATAACCCAGCGACAAGAAGCCGCTCAATTGATGCGTGAGTCGATAAAAGAAGAAGGGGTCATTCAGTTCTTATTGAAATCATTCCACAACGGCGAATGGCGGTTTAATGTGCCCACACTCTGGGATCAATACGAAAATATTGTCGGCTGGCAGCCTATTCCACCGTGGCCGCACCCAATCCTCTTTATTCGCGGTGAGCTGTCGCCATATATTCAAGATAGCCATCGTGATGATATTGCCCGCCAATTTCCGCAAGCCCGTGCCTATGTGGTCGCAGGGACTGGCCACTGGGTACATGCGGAAAAGCCGGATTCTGTCTTGCGGGCTATCCACCGCTTTATTGATGAAAACAGCATCGATGAAAAAGAGGCTGAATAAAAAAAGTACAGCGCACGATGGGGATTGATTAAAAATCATCCCCTGGGGAAAAAAAATGTATTTCCTGTGGAAAAATTGTGCAAAAAAGAACGAATTAGCACAATCTAATCACAGTAAAGCATTGTCGTTGCTCAGTTGGCTGGGGTATTATGGCGCGCTCTAATTTTGCTGCGGACTTCGGTCGCTGTTCACAGATCGTAACCGGTGCAAATGCAAATTCAGGCTGCTGGTATATAGGTTATTCAATGCGCTCAAGCTATGTTCTCAACCTGAAACATGTAAACCGAATCGTCAGACAAGGCTTCGTTACGCTTTCTGATGTAAATCCCTTGTAGTACTGCTACCTATGGCAAAAGAACAAACGGATCGCACGACGCTGGATCTGTTCGCAGATGAACGCCGTCCGGGGCGTCCGAAAACAAATCCATTATCCCGTGATGAGCAGCTTAGAATTAATAAGCGAAATCAACTACGGCGCGATAAAGTGCGTGGCTTACGACGCGTGGAACTGAAGATTAATGCCGATGCCGTCGATGCTCTCAACAGCCTTGCAGAGCAGCGTAACATCAGCCGTAGTGAGCTGATTGAACAAATGTTGCTGGCTCAATTAGCCCATTCACAAGAAGGGTTTTAACCCTATCGGTTACCACGACGGCGTGGCGTAATCACTTACGCTACGCCGTTTTTACTTTACCCCGCTCATACTGAAGTCACCGGGCTGTTAGCGGTTTTTAGAATGTTTCCCAGTTTGCGTTGTTATCCACTCTCGCGCTGGCAGGTGCTGCGGTTAATGGATTTGCCCGTGTTTTCACTGCCGGTTTTACTCGTTCGTCATCTGCCTTTAGTTTAAACACGGCCACCGCCCGGTTTAACTGAGTGGCCTGCTCTTCTAGCGAGGCCGCAGCACGGGAAGCTTGCTGTACTAACGCGGCATTTTGCTGTGTCACACTGTCCATTTCTGCCACCGCTTGTCCGACCTGGCTAATACCTTTGCTCTGTTCATCAGATGCAGAAGCTATCTCACCCATTAAATCGGTCACATTGGTGATGGAACGAACAATTTCATCCATAGTAATACCAGCACTTTCCACCAAGGCCGAACCACTACTGACACGGCTAACCGACTCATTAATCAAGCCATCAATCTCCTTCGCGGCCTGTGCACTGCGTTGTGCAAGATTACGCACCTCGCTGGCAACCACAGCAAAGCCACGACCTTGTTCACCGGCACGGGCAGCTTCAACGGCTGCATTCAGTGCCAAAATGTTAGTCTGAAAAGCAATGCTGTTAATTACCGTCGTGATATCGGCTATTTTCCGCGAACTGGCTGAAATCTCATTCATGGTGTTAACCACATCTGCTACCAATATTCCGCCCTTTTTCGCGGTGGCGGAGGCATTCGCCGCCAGTTGACTGGCATGGTGTGCATTATCAGCATTGTGTTTTACGGTTGCGGTTAACTGCTCCATGCTAGCCGCTGTTTCTTCAAGCGCCGCAGCTTGCTGCTCAGTGCGGGATGACAAATCGGTGTTACCGGCTGAAATCTCGGCTGCACCATGATAGATCCCATCGGTGCTACTACGAATTGCCTGAACAGTATTCACCAAACTGGTTTGTACATCACGCAGCAGCGGGAATAACCGCCCAACACAGTTGCGACCAAAATCAGCAATAGGCAGACCAAGCTGACCAGAAGCAATCACGCGAAAATGCTCGCGAATATCGTCCAGTGGGCGCACCAGGTTGGCAACCAGATAGCGATCTGTTGCCAGTAAAATCACCAGACCGGCGATCAGCGCTGAGATAAGGGTAATGCTGCTCACTTTGGTCAAATGAGAGAATTGATCTTTAGCCACCCCGATAGCTTTTGATGCCGCCTGATTAAACTTTTCAGCCACTGAACCATACTGGCGACTCAATGCAGGTACCGTTTTTTTCGCTAAATCCTGATAAGCGGCGCTGTTATTGTCCATTGCAGCTTGATACAGCGGCGTAACCCCTTGTTCAATTAACCCACTCCATCCATCAATCACGCCGCTAACCAAAGCGGAGTCTAACTGTGCATGGTCAATAGTTTTAAATTCTGCCAACTTTTGTTTCAGGTTTTCCAATGCAACATGGGATGATTTCAATTCTTTGTCAGCATCCACGATATTACCGCTCTGGCGGTAATCTACTGAACGAGACAGACGTGTCACCATACGGAAATATTGATCCGTCCCCTGATTAACCAAATTCATATTTTCAACCAACACAGTATTCGCGTTGGAGGATTGTGTCAGTTGGTTGAGTGATAACAAGGTATAGGCCGATACACCGCCCCAGAGCAGACAAAATGCGCCAAGTACCCAAAGCAATGCCGCCCTGATAGTAATATTTTTTAAAAACTGCATGTTCGTTCCCCTTATATATCGGATAGTTATCGTTAGAGACTCTGGTGTTATTTGATGACCGAAAAGCAATAAAGGACGTTCATACAGCTAACGACAACTCCTTTGCCGGCAGACCTTCATCTGACGGGTTTCCCCCTGGCACCGCAAATTGCAACTATTCAGTTACACAACGGTTATCGGCAATGGCGTTATAAGGTTGAGCGACTCACAAAAATTTAATATCGCATAAACTTGATAAAAGCCTGATGGGGTTCTCTGGCATTATGTCGCCCTATACATGTGTTATAATATTGGGCAGAACGCTCAGTAATTTGCATAACTATTTGAATTTAAAAGGTATTTAGCTATATGGCAACTGTAGGCATTTTCTTTGGCAGCGATACTGGCAATACTGAAAACATTGCCAAGATGATCCAAAAGCAACTGGGCAAAGATGTTGCTGAGGTTCACGACATTGCCAAAAGCAGTAAAGAAGATTTAGAAGGCTTCGATATTTTGCTGATTGGGATCCCAACCTGGTATTACGGCGAAGCGCAGTGTGATTGGGATGATTTCTTCCCAACACTGGAAGAGATCGATTTCAATGGCAAGTTGGTGGCGCTGTTTGGTTGTGGTGACCAGGAAGACTACGCAGAATATTTCTGTGATGCGATGGGTACCGTGCGCGACATCATTGAGCCACGTGGTGCCGCAATCGTGGGCCATTGGCCAACCGCGGGCTACCATTTTGAAGCGTCCAAAGGTCTGGCGGATGACGACCACTTTATTGGTCTGGCAATTGATGAAGACCGTCAGCCAGAACTTACCAATGAGCGGGTTGAGGCATGGGTAAAACAGATTACTGAAGAACTGAGCCTGTCTGAGATAGTGGGTTAATCAAGCCTGTCGGAAACGCTATGGTCGTGTTCAACACTGCCGGGCGTTTCCGTTGCCTTTTATCCTTTTGAGCTGTGCTTTTTGTCATAACGTTGTTTTCTCTCTCTTTAGCTCCCATCCATGGTGAACAGCGCGTCCGGCTATCCGATTGTGCTTTGTTAAGCGGCACACAGATCCACATCTTCCTGCGCGCAAAATGAAAATAAACTGCTACAAATTTGTAACTTTATCCCTCGTCACTGTACACTTAAATGATGTGTTATCCCCATTCATCAATACACTGCATGATTAATCTTACAAAGTGTGCAATTATATCTTTGTTAACAACCACGGTTTTCATTTGGGGCTAGCAGTTCTATAATGAGACGCAATTGTAATTATTGCGCCACGGATGTCATAGGCTGAACAGCCTTAATTTGAAACGATAGTAACAGGACTGAATCCGCATGACTGACAACAACAAAGCCTTAAAAAACGCAGGCCTTAAAGTAACACTGCCCCGGCTTAAAATTCTGGAAGTGTTGCAAGATCCGGCGTGCCACCACGTCAGCGCGGAAGATCTTTATAAAAAGCTGATCGATATTGGTGAAGAGATTGGTTTAGCCACGGTTTACCGCGTACTGAACCAGTTTGATGATGCCGGTATTGTTACCCGCCACAATTTCGAAGGCGGTAAATCAGTCTTTGAGCTGACGCAGCAGCATCATCATGATCACTTGATTTGCCTGGATTGCGGCAAAGTGATTGAGTTTAGCAATGAATCCATTGAATCGCTTCAACGTGAAATTTCTAAACAGCATGGTATCAAGCTGACCAATCACAGTCTGTATCTGTACGGCCATTGTGAGACCGGTGATTGCCGTGAAAACGAGTCGGCACACGATAAAAGATAATGTGCTTTGAAAGCATTATCTTATAAAGATTTTAAGCACTGAATACACTACGGCTTATGTTTAATCCAGATTGATAGGTTCTACTGTTTGGTTAACATAAGCTATCAGCAAGATGGCCACCTTTCCCGTTCTATACCTGAGTATCTCTCGGTTGGGAGTCAGGTGGTCGTTCTTATTTATGTCCTTGATATTTATCCCCTTGGTACTGAAAGCCACTAGAGTATTAGCGATGTTCTGGGTTCGTTCGCCTGCTAGCTATCTGCAACACCAATAACATTGGGTATCTATCCCGTTATTGTTCTTTCCTGAGTGACAAATTCACTGTTTATCGCCCCCATTTATTGACTCTCCCCCCTTTAGCGAGCTGCATCAATTTTACAGCAAAAAAAACCCCGGACCTGCCGGGGGAAAAACCATCAACTCAACTTCACTTAAATTTGTTTGGCCAAAAAATAAAGCAAACAGGAGATAACATTAGACACAGCTCGATATTACCAATTTTCAGACTTTAACCGACTCAGCACGGCTACTACGCTTACCGTCTGGGCTGGTGGAGCGGATCATCACCTCGCCACTCACGGTAGGTTTTGCCTTCGCATCATACTTCTGCCACTGCTTACCGCCATCAGTTGAATACTCGATAATCAGGCCCGGCAGTGAGATATTGGCTTCCAACTGCCCCGCCACAACCCGAGCACCGGGGACAGGCAGGCGATATGACACACCGGCTTTATCCAGTTTTGCCAGTTCACGTTGGCCCATGATGTTGGCAAAACGTTGCCAATCGATGTCCAACGCCTTGGTATCGACGCTATGCGTCTGGCCACCTTGATATTCGCAGCCCGCTTTGTAATCTTGCTCCCACGAAGCGCGATGCCAGGCACGCTCGGCCAATGGCAACATCCGCGGGAAGATCATGTATTCCATCTGCTCATCAGTGCGGACGGTTTCATTCCATGACTGACCCGAGATGCCATGTACACCCGGCCAAGGTTTATCGCTTTTCGCGCTAAAGTGATTACCATCGCGGTCCACTGAGGTCTCGGCATTCTGCGGCATGTTATCTGGTGCGAAGCTGAATACTTTCGCTTCGTCATTAAAGCGGGTTGCCCAGTAGTAACCGCGTTCATTCGGATTAACTTCATATGGCATATCGAAGTAGACATAATCTGGATTTGACGCGACCACTTCATAACCTTTATTGGCCCAATCATTGATTGAGTCAGCACCACCCCAATAGAGGGTATCCCAGAAGTTGACACCAACGCGTTTAGTGGCAAACGCTTTGGCGTCTTTGGCGTCTTTCAACCCATCCTGCCAAGCCTGCATCTTCTCGATGCCGTGAGCATTAACCAACTTACTGACTTCAATGGCAAAATAGCTGGAAAGATGTTCAACATCCTGCACCTTGCCTTGTTTGACCATATCCTGACAAACTTGTGATTTGGCCCAAGGTTTATCTTCAACACTCTTATCAATAATGCCTTTACCCGCTTCAATCGGCCCGTTTTTGTCCTGATAACCCGCACCCAAACGGATATTTTTCGCTTCATCGCCACCAAAGTGCCAGGTAGTCAGTGGCATACCGGCTTCTTTATGCATCTGCGCCATTTCGCCAATCACTTTATCGACAAACCGCTTAGAAGAGTCGAGGCATGGGTTGAGATAGCTTTTACGCTCATAGAACTGAACTGACGTGGTATTGGAATCATCAGTCGGGTCAAGCAGACGGAATTCGTTAGCTTCTTTTTCTTTGCCCTGTTTCATTAGATTGTTATAACGGGCTTCCATCGACACTACGGCTGCACGGGCGTGTGCTGGCACATCGATTTCAGGGATCACATCAATCTGGCGTGCTTTGGCATATTTCAGAATCTCAATATAATCATCACGAGTGAAATGGCCGCTACCCATATTATTGCTGTCTGGGCCAGAACCCAATTGCGGCAGCAAGCAGGTATTCTCCGTCAAATCGTGACAACGTTTGCTACCAACATCGGTCAATTCGGGCAAGCCTGGGATTTCAATACGCCAGCCTTCATCATCACTTAGATGGAAGTGGAATTTGTTCAGCTTATAAGCTGACATCTGATCAAGTAAGCGCAGCACTGCATCTTTGGTTTTAAAATTACGGCCAACATCGAGGAACACACCCCGGTATTCAAAACGTGGCGCATCTTTCGCCTCAAGAGTGGCAATAGTCTTAGTGCCGTCAGTCGGAACCAACGATAGAATGGATTGCAGGCCATAGAACACGCCGCTCGGATCAAAACCAATAACCTGTGCCCCTTTCTCGCCAATTTTCAGCTCGTAAGCACCGGAAACCGCTAAGTCACCTTTAAACGCGGCAGGTTGAATCACAGTTTTTATCGGGAAACCGGCTGAATTGGCCTTCAGACCCAGTAATTCGAAGCGCTGCTGAGCTGCCTCTGCGGCAGCTTTAGGCAATACACTCAGATCCAGCGCAACCCCGTGACTCAGATCCACATCCTGTTTATAGAGCTTAATCTCCATAGGCGTAGGGATTATTTGCCCACGCAAGTTAGCCACAGACAACGTTTTTACCGCTTCGTTTTTAACAAAGCGTGATTCCGGCGTCATCAGCACATTATTGTCATCTTTGGTGCGTTTCCACTGATCGCCAGTAAACTGTGTCAGATACTCATTGATATCTTCGGTATCGGTATTTTTTAGTACTTTGGGTTTAGCATCGCCAGCAGTGGCATACCAGCGCGGCATAAAGTCAGTGGCAAACAACTGCCAGTATTCGCCAGTAATAGGGATTTCAACCGCTTGATTGGCGGGGAATCCGGTGAATTTGGCGGTAGGTTCAATTTTATGCAAATCGCCCGTCAGATGCGTAATTTTAAACTGGCTATTATCGACGGTCAGAATCTGGCGGATACTATGGAAATAAATAGCCCAGTCTTGGCCGACTATCTCATCCCCGGTGTTGGTCAGAGTAATCATGACTTTATTACATGATGCCCAGTCGGCACCCAGTTTGGCGCAATCAACGCCATTTTCAGCAGCACGGTTATCCAACAATTTATAATTAACTTTCAATGTGCTGAGTTGATCAACAAGTTGTTGATTACGGGTATCAGCATTGGCATATCCCATCAAGCCAAAGGTTGCGGTTATCGCCGCTAAAGCATTTAATTTGAATTTATTCATCACTAACCTCATCCGTAATTAATAACTGCTGCCAAAACGGCTATTGACAGTATTGCTGCTGGCAGCGTTATTGTTAGCTCAATTGCCGTTATCCTGGTCACTTTTATCAGGACTATTATTTATCTGGGTTATTATTACTGCGTATTTCTTGCCACAGCTTCCCGCATTGCGCGTCATAGGCCTGACCATTACCGGTATGTGCAGCATCAATGCAACGCTGGTAATCCAATACTCGAACGGTCTCTTTCTCAGTAAAAGCCTGATGCGCTTTCTCTTGTTTCAGCACATCTAGCACCGCCTTGCAGGGGATCAATCTTTCTGGCGAACCTTCGCTGGCATTGATGCACGCGCTGTAGGCTTGTTTGAGTTTGCTATCTTCCGGTTGAACTGGGGTTTGTGGTGCGCAGGCACTTAATCCCAATACTGTGGTAATAATAAAAAGCATTTTCTTCATGGCGGGTGCTCCATTATGTCCCCGGGTTGGTTACCGGGGATGGCAATCAAAAAGTGGTCAACATCAGAAGATGGTAAAGGGTGCAATCACGATGAATTTAACGTCTTTTTCATCCTGGAATACGTTGCCAAAACCGCCGCCAAAGCTTGGAATATTGGTGTGGTTGTCATACATGGTGTAATGCAGTTTGAAGAGCGTGCCTTTCGCCCGGCCTTCTTGCAGAGTGTAGAGAACATCAAAGTTCCAAGCAGATTCTTTCAGACGCGTATTCTGGTCATAAATTGGGTTAGTACTTGGTTTTGCATCCCAGCCATACGCATAGGAGGTTCCCACTGACCAACCCGCAAGATTCCAGTTTTTCAGGTCATACATCACGCCACCAAACAGCGCTTTTTCGCCGTTGGCGTTGAAATCAGAGCGGGAATCCCACCAAACATCCAAACGGCCATTAGAGGTCGCATAGCCTGGCGTCATACGTTGCAGGAAGTAACCTTGGTTACCGTCAGCTTTGGCCCAGGTACCTTCAAGACGCAAGTCAAATGGCCCGGTGGTGTAGCCCAATGTCAGCGCTTGTAGCCAGGCTAATCCGTCATAGACGTCGTTTACATTGCTGGCACCGCCATCAACTTTATCTTTTGCGCCGTAGAACTGATAAGAGGTACGAAGATCATTGCCAGCCACCGGGAAGGCGTAAGAAGCCTTGGCGAAATACTGGTCCATGTAATCTTTTGCCTGGCCAAATGCCGCTTCCATCACCAGTTTGTTTTTGAAATCGTATTTAGCACCGATTGAGTGCAGGTAACTTACGCCGGTCTTGCCATCAGCCTGGCGGAAGTTGTACATATTCTGATACCAAGGCGCTTTATATTCATCAGTCCACATGTAAGACATGGACAAGGCACCGGCAGTATCAAAATCAAATTTGGCGCCACCTTCAGCCCCACGGTAGGTCCCTGGCATAAAGCTCCAGTGTGGTGCGAGCAGTGTCTGACCCGTTGGCTGGATATAACCACCCCGCGCCCAGAAATCACCTAGCTTAAATTTGGCCGCGGCTTTATAAACACTGACGCCACTCTTATCACCGGTCCATTTCTCATCCCAACGGGTTTTAGCGTCACTGAAACCAATTTCGTTTGGCGCTGCCGGGCCACTGTTGGTCATTTCAACTGCGCCGAAAGCAGCCAAGTCAATACCAAACATGTCAGCCGCATAACCGGAAGAGAAATCCAGATTGGCGTTAAAGGTAGAATGGTGCAAGTTGGCGACATATTTGCCGTACTCCGCACTCCCTGGCGTTAAATCTTTACGGTCACGCTGACGCTGCCAATAATAAATCCCACCGGTCAGTGACGAATCATCAATAAAGCCTTTAGCCTTGGCCTCTGGGGCTACCATGAACCCCGTTCCTAACAATGCACCCGCGACTGCGAGCGCCAGCGTTTTACGTTTAGCACCGTGCGTAACCATATGAAAAAATTCCTCTTTGACATCACATTTAAAGTGCGTTGCCTGTGTCCACCACAGCTCACAGGTTTAGCCTCAAAAAAACCCTAGTGGGTAAAATTTTTGCTGGGGAGAAATAACCACCAGCCATTACTGCTAAAAAACTTCTGTTGCGAAAAACAACCGCTCTGTAGATTGCTGCTGCCACACAGACTATTTTTCGCGACGCGAATTATCAATTAAAAATAACGCTAATTATTCAAAGTATGACAACGAGCACATAACTGTGAAAAAATATTACAGAGTTCACAAAAGCTTTAAAAACAATGCATAACGTCATATTCTTAATTGTAAATCTTCTCTCATTGACATATTGAATGGTTTCAGCCGATGCAATAAAGCCTGCGTTTTCTCTCCATGAAATAGGGATTTCTCCTCAGTTAATTCGTAAAGCGAATATTTAAGAAAGACTTACAGACAGCCGCTTTGTTGCTAAAAAAAGGAGCAATATGTCGACATTGACCAGGGGATAAAACGCAGAAGTGGAAAAGAGAAAGGGAGTTATTAGTGTTTAGTACAATAAACAATTTCAGTTTTATTTCTAATAAACCGAGTGTGCAACCAGACAATGCACAGCTATCTGGATGAACTTACGCAGTCATGTGATTTGGGTGAATACCCGTTGTTAACATCAAATTTGCAGGAAATCAGGGCATAAAAAAAGCGTGGACTAAGCCACGCCAATTCTACTGTTCTGAGTGAGAACTAAAACTTAACTGGTCGCTTTTGCCGCCCAAGTATCACGCAAACCGACAGTACGGTTAAATACCAAGGCATCAGGGCGTGAATAGCGGCTATCGGCACAGAAATAACCTTCACGTTCAAATTGATAGGTTAGCTCTGGAACCGCATCAACCAAACCTGGTTCAACAAAACCCTGACGGATAATCAACGACTCAGGATTGATGGTAGACAAGAAGTCTTCCGCCGCCGCAGGGTTTGGTACGCTAAACAGACGGTCATACAGGCGAATTTCTGCCGGCAATGCATGCTTAACAGAAACCCAATGAATAACGCCTTTAACTTTGCGGCCATCGGCTGGATCTTTGTTTAAGGTTTCTGCGTCATAACTGCAATAAAGCGTAGTCACATTGCCTTCTGCGTCCTTTTCGACACGTTCAGCTTTGATAACATAGGCATTACGTAAGCGCACTTCTTTGCCTAGCACCAAACGCTTGTACTGTTTATTGGCTTCTTCACGGAAGTCGGCGCGATCGATATAAAGCTCGCTATCGAAAGGAACCTGACGCGTGCCCATCTCCGGGTTATTCGGGTGATTTGGCATAGTCAGCCACTCTTCCCCGGCCACACGATTTTCAATAATCACCTTGATTGGGTCAAGAACCGCCATGGCCCGTGGGGCATTTTCGTTGAGATCATCACGGATACAAGACTCCAGTGACATCATTTCAACGTTGTTATCCTGCTTGGTCACCCCAATACGGCGGCAGAACTCCCGGATGGAAGCCGCGGTGTAGCCACGGCGACGCAAACCAGAAATCGTTGGCATACGTGGATCATCCCAGCCTTCCACGACTTTCTCGGTCACCAATTGATTCAGCTTACGCTTAGACATAATGGCGTATTCTAGATTCAGGCGAGAGAATTCATACTGACGCGGATGACATTCGATAGAGATATTATCCAGCACCCAATCATATAAGCGGCGGTTATCCTGGAATTCCAGCGTACAGAGTGAATGGGTGATCCCTTCAATCGCATCAGAAATACAATGGGTAAAGTCATACATCGGGTAGATGCACCACTTGTTACCAGACTGATGGTGTTCGGCAAACTTAATACGATACAGCACCGGGTCACGCATCACGATAAACGGTGACGCCATATCGATTTTGGCACGCAGACACGCAGTTCCCTCAGCAAAACCACCAGCACGCATCTTTTCAAACAGCGCCAGATTCTCTTCCACACTGCGATCACGGTACGGGCTATTTTTCCCCGGCGCAGTCAGTGTGCCGCGATATTCGCGCATCTGCTCAGCGGTTAACTCATCGACATACGCCAGGCCCTTATTAATCAGCTCTACAGCGTACTGGTACAGTTGGTCGAAATAGTCTGAGGAGTAACGCACATCACCGCTCCAGGTGAAGCCTAGCCACTCTACATCGTGTTTAATCGACTCGACGAACTCGACGTCTTCTTTCACCGGGTTGGTGTCGTCGAAACGCAAATTACACTGACCCTGATAATCTTGTGCGATGCCAAAGTTCAGGCAGATAGATTTGGCATGACCAATATGCAGGTAGCCATTTGGCTCTGGCGGAAAGCGGGTATGAACCGACGTGTGTTTACCGCTGGCTAAATCTTCGTCAATTATCTGACGGATAAAATTACTCGGGCGGGCTTCTGCCTCACTCATTGTTCTATTCCTCAATGCAAACGCAACAAATATAACCGCATATAATCCAACAAGCCCGACTTGGAAACAACCGTTTGTTACAGGAAATAAAACAAAAAAACGGGAAGAGATTGCTCTCTTCCCGCTGATTTGATTAAAACTCAGTCCGGTCATTCAATACATAAGTACTCTACTACCGCGAATTCTATACTCTAAATAATACGAGTTGCAGGAAGGCGGCAAGCGAATGAATCCCGATGAGCTTACTGTAGTAAGTGATTCGGGTGATTGAACGCAGCCAACGTACATGCAGCTTGAAGTATGACGAGTATAAGCCAATTATTTGCTCTGAATCTCAAACAACGGGCTTTGACCGGCAACAACAGAGCTGCCTGCCAATACCGAGATACCGGCATAATCATCAATATTGCTTACCACAACCGGGCTAATCATTGAGCGCGCATTGGCGTTCAGATAAGCCAGGTCCAGTTCCAATATCGGTTGACCGGCAACGACAGTGGCTCCCTCGTCAACCAGACGAGCAAAGCCCTGACCGTTCAGTTTTACCGTATCAATCCCGATATGAACCACAATTTCTGCGCCGGTTTCAGTTTCCAGACAGAATGCATGGTCAGTATTGAAGATTTTTACGATAGTCCCGTTCGCCGGAGAAACCACCATTTTATCAGTAGGACGGATGGCAACACCCTCACCGACTGCTTTGCTGGCAAAAGCTTCATCAGGAACCTGATCCAGTGCGACAACATCACCGGTAATAGGCGAAACCAGTACCAGAGAGGCTGTTTTAGTGGTGTTAATAACTGCCTGAGGCTTAACGTCTGCGGGTGGCACAGAACTGCTGGTGGCGGCAGGAACCGAACCACCTGCCAACACAGTACGCATGGCCGAAGCAATCAATTCTGCGCGGGTACCCACAATGATTTGCACACTTTGTTTATTCAGACGAATGACACCTGACGCACCTAAGCGCTTGGCAACACTGTCATTAACCTGGGCAGAATCTTTTACGTTCAGACGTAGGCGGGTGATGCAGGCATCAATGGCAGTCAGGTTATCTGAACCACCGATAGCACCAATATAGCGACGCGCCAAACCGTTGATTTCACTTTCGTTTACTGCTGGGGTGTTATCAACATTGACGTCATAACCATCTTCTTCACTGCCTTCAACTGCCAATTCACGCCCAGGTGTCAGCAAGTTGAATTTCTGGATGGTGAAACGGAACACCACGTAGTAAATGGCGAAGAACACCAAACCTTGTGGGATCAGCATATACCACTGTGTGGCTAGCGGGTTGCGAGAAGAGAGCACCATATCCACTAAACCGGCGCTGAAACCAAAGCCGGCAATCCAATGCATGCTGGCAGCAATGAACACCGAAATACCGGTCAGCACGGCGTGCAAGAAGTACAGTACCGGTGCGACAAACATGAAGGAGAATTCAAGTGGTTCGGTGATACCAGTGAAGAAAGCTGCAAATGCACCCGCCAACATGATACCAGCCACTTTCGCTCTATTTTCAGGACGCGCGCAGTGATAAATCGCCAACGCCGCACCCGGTAAACCAAACATCATGATTGGGAAGAAGCCAGCCTGATAACGGCCAGTGATACCCACAACAGCTTTACCAGAATCGATAGATTGTTGGCCACCGAGGAAGTTAGGAATATCGTTAATACCAGCAACGTCAAACCAGAACACTGAGTTCAGGGCATGGTGCAGGCCGACTGGGATAAGCAAGCGGTTGAAGAAGGCATAGATACCCGCCCCCACTGAACCCATATCTTTGATGTATTCGCCGAAGGTCACCAGCGCGTTATAAATCAGTGGCCAAACGTACATCAGAATGAAGGCAACCACGATCATCAGGAAGGACGTCAGAATTGGAACCAGACGGCGGCCGCTGAAGAAGGAGAGTGCTTTTGGCAATTCAACGCTGCTAAAGCGGTTGTACAACTCAGCAGAGATAATACCCACCAGAATACCCACGAACTGGTTGTTGATTTTACCAAAAGCTGCCGGCACCTGATCAACCGGGATCTTTTGAATCATCGACACCGCAGCAGGCGAGCACAGCGTGGTTAATACCAGGAAACCTACAAAGCCGGTCAGTGCAGCCGCACCGTCTTTGTCTTTTGACATACCGTAAGCAACACCAATTGCGAACAGCACGGACATGTTGTCGATAATCGCCGCACCGGATTTGATAAATAATGCCGCCAGTGCATTATCACCACCCCAGCTTACCGGATCGATCCAATAGCCTACGCCCATCAGTATCGCGGCGGCTGGTAGTGTGGCCACTGGGACCATCAAGGCCCGGCCCACTTTTTGTAAGTAACTAAGAATATTCACCTTTCCCCCTATTCGTCCGCTATCGGACCCTTTAAGTAGTTTATTTAATTGACTCACTACCTTTTAGAAAAACGCATGGCACACTTTTTATTTATTCACGGCACGTATTACTCATTGCGGAGTGTAAAAAAATTATTTCGTAACGCAAATTAAAACCCCCTATTCTGTGATAAATGTCACCAAAAACTAGTGAAAAAGCACCAATGCACTAGCCACGATACAAAACTTATTTTATCATTCGAAAAATGAACAAAGCATTGTACCAACGCATGAGTCAAAATCTGGGTTACGCTTAGCTGATGATTCAAATCGCGTAGAGTATAGCCACTATTAGCAATCCAAGAGGTGCAAGATGAGACTTATCCCACTGAAAAACACCACAGAAGTTGGTAAATGGGCAGCACGTCATATCGTTAGCCGTATCAACGCATTTAAACCAACCGCTGAGCGCCCATTTGTATTGGGTCTGCCAACCGGTGGCACACCGATGGAAGCATACAAACATTTGGTTGCGATGCACAAAGCCGGTGACGTCAGTTTTAAAAACGTTGTTACATTCAATATGGACGAATATGTCGGTTTGCCACAAGAACACCCCGAAAGTTACTACACCTTCATGCACTCCAATTTCTTCGATCATGTTGATATCCCAGCCGAGAACATCAACCTGTTAAATGGCAACGCGCCAGATATCGATGAAGAATGTCGTCGTTACGAAGAAAAAATTAAGTCTTACGGTAAAATTAACCTGTTTATGGGTGGCGTGGGCGTTGACGGTCACATCGCATTTAATGAACCGGCATCGTCTTTGGCATCCCGTACTCGTATCAAAACGCTAACGCAAGAAACCCGCATCGCTAACTCCCGCTTCTTTGGTGGTGATGCAAACCTCGTGCCGAAATATGCGCTTACAGTAGGTGTAGGTACCTTGCTGGATGCGGAAGAAGTGATGATTCTGGTCACTGGCCACGGTAAAGCACAAGCCTTGCAAGCTGCGGTCGAAGGTAGCATCAACCACATGTGGACCATCAGTTGCCTACAACTGCATGCCAAAGCCATCATGGTGTGTGATGAACCTTCCACTATGGAATTGAAGGTTAAAACTGTAAAATACTTCCACGAATTGGAAGCTGAAAATATCAAAGGTCTGTAACAGTCATCAGGGGGCTAAGATGTACGCTTTAACTCACGGCCGTATTTATACCAGCCACGAAGTACTGGATAATCATGCTGTTGTCGTGGCTGATGGATTGATCGAACGTATCTGTCCTGCCGCTGAACTTCCGGCTGATATTGAGGTGCGCGATTTGGGTGGCGCCATTCTGGCCCCCGGTTTTATTGATGTGCAGTTAAATGGCTGCGGCGGCGTGCAATTCAATGATTCTCTCGAAGCTATCTCCGAAGAGACATTGGATATCATGCAGCGCGCGAATGAAAAGTCTGGTTGCACCAGCTTCCTGCCAACACTCATCACATGTAGTGATGAGTTTATGAAGCACGGCATTAATGTCATGCGTTCATACCTGCAAAAAAACCAACATAAAGCGTTGGGTCTGCATCTGGAGGGGCCATATCTTAGCCCACTCAAGAAAGGCACACATAACCCAGCGTTTATTCGCAAACCAACCGCAGAGATGATTGATTATCTGTGTGCAAATGCGGATGTGATTACCCAATTCACTCTGGCACCAGAGATGGTTGATGACAAATACATTCGCCAGTTGACTGAAGCCGGTATTTTGGTTTCAGCCGGTCACTCGAATGCCACTTATCAGCAAGCCCGCCAAGGCTTTGCGGCCGGTATCCGCTTTGCGACACATCTGTATAATGCCATGCCATACATCACCGGACGTGAACCCGGCCTGATCGGAGCGATTTTTGATACGCCGGAAATCTACACCGGGGTGATAGCAGATGGCCTGCATGTCGACTGGGCCAATATTCGCAACGCAAAACGTCTGAAAGGTGACAAGCTGGTACTGGTAACTGATGCTACCGCTCCGGCGGGTGCTGAAATTGATCAATTTATTTTTGCTGGCAAAACAATATACTATCGCGATGGTTTATGTGTGGATGAGAATGGCACATTAAGCGGTTCAGCACTGACGATGATCGAAGCGGTACAAAATAGTGTGGAACACGTTGGCATCGCACTGGACGAAACATTGCGTATGGCGACACTGTATGCGGCCCGCGCTATTGGCGTGGATAAGCAGTTAGGGAGTATTGAAGTCGGCAAAGTGGCCAACCTGACTGCCTTTACCCGCGATTATAAAATCACTAAAACCATCGTTAACGGTAACGAGGTTTTAAAATAAGCGAGTAATTTTATTGATGAGCACCGGCGGACAGTCACAAATTGGTAATGTGGATCTTGTGAAACAACTCAATGGTGCCGTTGTTTACCGGCTTATTGATCAGCAAGGCCCGATCTCGCGCATTCAGATTGCCGATCTCAGCCAACTCGCCCCCGCCAGTGTCACCAAAATTACGCGTCAGCTGCTGGAACGGGGGCTTATCAAGGAAGTTGATCAGCAAGCCTCTACCGGCGGTCGCCGTGCTATATCTATAGTGACAGAAAACCGCCAGTTCCATACCATTGCGGTGCGCCTGGGCCGCCATGATGCGACTATTACCCTGTTTGATATGAGCGGTAAATCACTGGGTGAAGAACATTATTCGCTACCTGAACGCACGCAAGAAACGCTGGAACACGCGCTGTTTACTATTATCAGTCAGTTTATCGAAGCCTATCAGCGCAAATTGCGTGAGCTGATTGCCATTGCGGTTATCCTCCCAGGCCTGGTTGAACCGCACAAAGGTATCGTGCGCTATATGCCCCATATCAGTGTCAGCAACTGGCCATTAGTCGAAAATCTGCAAAATCGTTTTAATGTCACCAGTTTTGTTGGCCACGATATTCGTAGTTTGGCACTGGCGGAGCACTACTTTGGTGCAACTCGTGACTGTGAAGACTCCATCTTGGTTCGTCTGCATCGTGGTACCGGTGCGGGTATTATCGTTAACAGCCAGATATTCTTGGGCAGTAACGGTAACGTGGGTGAAATCGGTCATATCCAGATTGATCCATTGGGTGAGCGCTGTTATTGCGGCAATTTTGGCTGCCTGGAAACGGTTGCCTCCAATGCAGCCATTGAAAATCGAGTGCGCCACCTGCTCGCTCAGGGCTACCCAAGCAAATTAACGTTGGATGATTGTCATATCGGCGCTATCTGCAAAGCGGCTAACCGGGGTGACTTGCTGGCAAGCGAAGTGATTGAGCACGTGGGCCGCTATCTGGGCAAAGCCATTTCTATCGCCATCAACTTATTTAATCCGCAAAAAGTCGTTATTGCGGGTGAAATCATTGAAGCCGATAAAATCCTACTGCCAGCCATTCAGAGTTGCATCAATACACAAGTATTGAAAAACTTCCGCCTGAATCTGCCTATCGTGACGTCGCAGCTTGATCATCAGTCTGCAATTGGTGCTTTTGCTCTGGCTAAGCGCGCCATGTTGAACGGTGTATTATTGCAACGCCTGCTGGAAAGCTAACGCGTAGATGCAAATAAGGCAACGGCAGGGGTAAACGCCTTATCGGTCATGTTATAGTGGACCATTGCCGTGCAAAAATGAGTAATATAATACCCTTCTGACTTGAGGCTGCTGCTCTCACTGACCCGAATACTGACCAGCGTCAGCACATCGGGATGCACTCATTTGCTGCCTAACTGTAACTCCAATTAATTTGGGTTTAACCATGACAATTAAAAGCGTTATTTGTGATATCGATGGTGTGTTGTTACATGATAATAAAGCGATACCGGGCGCTAACGACTTTCTGGCCCGGATTCAAAATGCTGGAATGCCGCTGGTTATTCTGACCAACTATCCGTCACAAACCGCGCAGGATCTGGCTAACCGCTTCAGTTCTGCTGGGTTGGACGTACCCGAAAGCGCCTTTTATACCTCGGCGATGGCCACTGCCGACTTCCTGCGCAATCAGGAAGGTAAAAAGGCCTATGTTGTGGGTGAAGGTGCATTAGTACATGAACTCTATAAAGCTGGCTTTACTATCACCGATATCAATCCTGACTTTGTGATTGTCGGTGAAACCCGTTCCTATAACTGGGACATGATGCATAAAGCCGCCTATTTTGTCGCCAATGGTGCGCGTTTTATTGCCACCAACCCCGATAGCCACGGGCACGGGTTTGCTCCGGCGTGTGGCGCATTGTGCGCACCTATTGAGAAAATCTCCGGTCGCAAGCCGTTTTATGTGGGTAAGCCCAGCCCGTGGATCATTCGCGCGGCGCTGAATAAAATGCATGCCCATTCAGAAAGCACGGTAATTGTCGGTGATAACCTACGTACCGATATTCTGGCCGGTTTCCAGGCTGGGTTGAAAACGATTTTGGTCCTGTCCGGTGTTTCAACGCTAACAGATATTGAAGCCATGCCATTTCGCCCGAACTACGTTTTCTCTTCCGTGGTTGATATCAATATTATCTAATCTCTGTTGGCGGTCATGTCATGGCCGCCACTCTCTTTTTTGCCCCCACCCCCTTTAGCGCTATGCCTTTTTTTAGTGCAGTGCACCAAAGTTTCTTGCCATTACGCCCTATTTTGGCGCATTTTCTTTTATAGCCTTCGTCCTTGAAGCTGCTGGGGTGTTAGCTGGGTTCACTCACCCGAATCACTTGACTGAGTTAAGCTCATCGGGACTGACTCGCTGGCTGCCTGCCTGCAACGTCAAGTGCTTTGGGTATAGGTACCCATTGCCGTACCAACCATTGCACCAAAATAATAGCGCTGTGAATTGGCGTATAAATTGCATGTATTTCTCACATCTAGTTTAGAAATAATTTGGATGACTGCATCGTCATGGGGCATAACTTGCATCACTCATAAGCAAGTGTGAAAAAACAGATCCAGCGATGAACGACTCAAATTCAACATCATCACCGCCAAAGCAGAGAAGTTAGGGAGATTATTATGTGTTCTATTTTCGGGGTCCTCGACCTTAAAACCGACCCCATTGAGTTACGTAAAAAAGCGCTGGAAATGTCACGTTTAATGCGCCATCGTGGCCCGGATTGGTCTGGTGTGTGGGCAAATGATAAAGCCATTCTCGCCCACGAACGTTTGTCTATCGTTGACGTCAATACCGGTGCCCAGCCCCTGTTTAATGCGGCCCACACGCATATTTTGGCCGTTAACGGTGAAATCTATAATCATCAGGCATTACGTCAGCAATATGGTGACCGTTACGCGTTTCAAACCGGCTCAGATTGTGAAGTGATTCTGGCGTTGTATCAGGAAAAAGGCCCAGACTTCCTTGATGACCTGCAAGGTATGTTCGCTTTCGTCCTGTACGATACAGAAAAAGATGCCTATCTGATTGGCCGTGACCATTTGGGGATTATCCCGCTATATATGGGCCATGATGAAAACGGCAACATGTTTGTTGCTTCAGAGATGAAAGCATTGGTACCGGTGTGCCGCACCATTAAAGAGTTCCCAGCGGGCAGCTATCTGTGGAGTAAAGAGGGTGAGATTCGCGAATACTATCATCGCGATTGGTTTGATTTCGACAACGTCAAAGACAATGTAACTGACAAAGTTCAGTTGGCTAACGCGTTAGAAGACGCGGTAAAAAGCCACTTGATGTCTGACGTGCCTTACGGTGTATTGCTGTCCGGTGGTCTGGACTCTTCCGTTATCTCTGCTATCACCAAAAAATTTGCCGCCCGTCGTGTCGAAGACGATGAGCGCAGTGAAGCCTGGTGGCCACAACTGCACTCCTTTGCAGTGGGTCTGATTGGCTCACCGGATTTACGTGCTGCGAAAGAAGTCGCCAACCATTTAGGTACCGTGCACCATGAAATTCATTTCACCGTGCAAGAAGGTTTGGATGCTATCCGTGATGTGATTTATCACATTGAAACCTATGATGTCACCACCATCCGTGCCTCAACACCAATGTATCTGATGTCGCGTAAAATCAAAGCGATGGGGATCAAGATGGTGCTGTCTGGCGAAGGGTCTGATGAAGTGTTCGGCGGCTACCTCTACTTCCACAAAGCACCAAATGCGAAAGAATTGCATGAAGAGACTGTGCGTAAATTGCTAGCCCTGCACATGTATGACTGTGCGCGTGCCAACAAAGCGATGTCTGCCTGGGGTGTTGAGGCCCGCGTCCCCTTCCTAGATAAGAACTTCCTCGATGTTGCGATGCGTATCAATCCGCAGGACAAAATGTGTGGTAATGGCAAAATGGAAAAACATGTCCTGCGTGAATGTTTTGAATCTTACTTACCACACAGCGTCGCCTGGCGTCAGAAAGAACAATTCTCTGATGGTGTCGGCTATAGCTGGATTGACACACTAAAAGAGAAAGCCGCAGAGCAAGTCACTGATCAACAGATGGAAACTGCCCACTTCCGTTTCCCATACAACACGCCATCGTCAAAAGAAGGCTACTTGTATCGCGAAATTTTTGAAGAGCTGTTCCCGCTGCCAAGTGCCGCTGAATGTGTCCCTGGTGGCCCATCAGTCGCCTGTTCATCAGCAAAAGCCATCGAGTGGGATGAATCATTCAAAAGTATGGATGACCCTTCCGGCCGTGCGGTTGGCGTGCATCAGGACGCTTATAAATAATTGAATGTGATGGTCTGCCTATATTGACTGTCCAATCTCAAGGCTGCCCTAGGGTAGCCTTGTTTTTTGCTGGCAAATTCAACAATTAATCACCATAAGTGCTGCTTTAATCACCAGACTGTTCACAAGCCACACAAACGAACCCTTTCAGCGCTTTTTTGGGAAAAAATTAGTTGACGCAATTCGGCCATATACGCATAATGCGCCCCGCAACGCCGATGAAGGTAATGCGGAAAAAGATGGCTACGTAGCTCAGCTGGTTAGAGCACAGCACTCATAATGCTGGGGTCACAGGTTCGATTCCCGTCGTAGCCACCATCTTTTTGCGGGAGTGGCGAAATTGGTAGACGCACTAGATTTAGGTTCTAGCGCCGCAAGGTGTGCGAGTTCAAGTCTCGCCTCCCGCACCATTATTCGTTCATCGGTTTGTCACAGCGGATGGGATATCGCCAAGCGGTAAGGCACCAGGTTTTGATCCTGGCATTCCCAGGTTCGAATCCTGGTATCCCAGCCATCTTTTTTTTGGATGGATAGCTGTAAGGCAAGAGAGTTGTCATATAAAAAAGAATTGTATTTCAGTTGGGATATCGCCAAGCGGTAAGGCACCAGGTTTTGATCCTGGCATTCCCAGGTTCGAATCCTGGTATCCCAGCCATACAACTTCTCAAGATTAAAGATTTAAAGATGGCTACGTAGCTCAGCTGGTTAGAGCACAGCACTCATAATGCTGGGGTCACAGGTTCGATTCCCGTCGTAGCCACCATCTTTTGGGGTATCGCCAAGCGGTAAGGCACTGGATTCTGATTCCAGCATTCCGAGGTTCGAATCCTCGTACCCCAGCCAAATTTAGAAAAGCTCGCTTCGGCGGGCTTTTTGCATTCTGGGATTTCACTATATTCCCTCTTACTTGAGTCCGATGTCTCAAGTCCAGGTTGGATTAGGTTTCGATTGATGGTTGCTTGAGGCGACAACGCCCGCCAAAAGAACAGATCGAATATCAACCGAAACCAGCTCCGAACTGTCCCAAATATTAAGTATTGAACTCAAAAAAACAGACATCCCCTACAACCCCAATGCATACCTCAACGCATGTTCTTTCAATTTGCCCGCGCGCTGAGCGGCTATCAACGCCAGATTCCGTACGAATTTCACCGGTGGCAGATCATTGCTGAATGTGGTGTAAAACACATCCATACCACTTTGCATAATCAGATTATCAGTGCGGCGGCGGCGTTGATAACGCAGTAATACCCGCTCGCTGTGCCACGGTTCTGCCCGTTCACGCGCTTGATTTAGCACCTCCAACAGCGCATCAACATCGCGATATCCCAGATTCACCCCCTGCCCGGCCAGTGGATTAATGGTATGGGCTGCATCCCCGAGTAAGACCAATCCCGGCTGTACATAACGTTGTGCATGGCGCCGCACTAGCGGGAAAGAGCCAGCAGCAATCGCTTTAACAGCCCCCAAACGTGATGGGAAAGCCTTGGCAATTTCCTGATTCAACTGTGCCATCGGCAGCGCCTGAAGCTGACGAATACGCTGCGGGCTGTCGTACCAGACCAATGATGCCCACTGGCCAAATAGCGGTAAGAAAGCACGCGGCCCCGTTGGGAAAAACTGCTGCCAGGTGGTGTCTTGCTGAGCTGTATCCGTCTCTACCGTAATTAACATGCAAGACTGGCGATACTGCCAGCCATTGGTGCCGATACCAGCTAACCGTCGTACCAGAGAGTTGGCACCATCAGCACCTATCACTAAACGGCCCTGTATCTGTTGCTGAGCGTCTAACGTGATTTGCCAGCACTCATCTACTCTAACCATAGTTTGCAGCCGTGACGGGCACAGCAACGTTAAATTGGGGCATTCCGCTATCTGTTGCCATAATGCCAACTGCAAAATCCGGTTCTCAACCATAAACCCCAGCTCAGGCAAAGAGAGCGAGGCGGCATCAAACACCACCTGTGAACCGGGCTGCTCCCAGGTCTCCAACCGACGATAAGGTGCATAACGCATCTGCTGTACCTGCGGCCAGACACCGAGCTGTTTCAGCAACGACACCGAAGTGCAGCCGATAGCGGAAACTCGTAAATCGGGCACGCTGTCAGCCTCAAATGGGGCTGGGGCTTCATGCTCAAGTAACGCGACTGACCAGCCTGTTTGTGCCAGTCCAAGCGCGGCAGCAGCACCGACCATACCGCCCCCCACCACCACAACATCATAATTTGGTTGCGATTTATTCATTTTGGCCATTTTTTAAAAGTTAAAATAACATCCATACTTTATCTGCCCTCAGTGTACCGGATTTTTCATCACCCCACAGAATAACTAAGCCGAACTGCGGTGGTCATCGCAACTGCAAATGACTACAATACCCCGCAACTAATGAGCCTTTGCGCCTGGCGAACACATGGATCACCGCACCGCGCGATGTGACATTTATGATGAATTTTTGATGGTAGATAAGCCATGACGAAAAAACTGCATATTAAAACCTGGGGCTGCCAGATGAATGAATATGATTCATCTAAAATGGCAGATTTGCTGGCCAGCACCCATGGCTACCAGTTGACTGAGATCCCGGAAGAAGCCGATTTACTGCTACTGAATACCTGTTCAATTCGCGAAAAAGCACAAGAAAAAGTATTCAGCCTGCTGGGCCATTGGAAGCTCCTGAAAGAAAAGAATCCCAATCTGATTATTGGTGTCGGTGGATGTGTAGCATCACAGGAAGGCGAACATCTGCGCCAACGCGCGCCCTGTGTTGATGTCATTTTCGGGCCGCAAACCCTGCATCGCCTGCCAGAAATGATTAACCACGTCCAAGGCACCCACAGTCCGGTGGTAGATATCAGCTTCCCTGAGATTGAAAAGTTTGATCGGCTGCCAGAGCCGCGTGCTGAAGGCCCGACCGCGTTCGTTTCTATCATGGAAGGATGCAATAAATATTGTACCTTCTGCGTGGTGCCTTACACTCGTGGCGAAGAGATCAGCCGCCCAAGTGACGATATTCTGTTTGAAATTGCACAGTTAGCGTCCCAAGGGGTGCGGGAAGTGAATCTGCTCGGCCAGAATGTCAATGCTTATCGCGGTGCCACCTATGACGGCGATATCTGTAGTTTTGCCGAGTTATTGCGGCTGGTTGCCGCCATTGACGGTATCGATCGCATTCGCTTTACCACCAGCCATCCGATTGAGTTTACCGACGATATCATCGATGTTTATCGCGATACGCCAGAACTGGTGAGTTTTCTGCATCTGCCAGTGCAAAGTGGTTCCGACCGAATTTTAACCATGATGAAACGCGCCCACACCGCACTGGAGTACAAAGCTATCATCCGCAAACTGCGGCAGGCGCGGCCAGATATCCAGATAAGTTCCGATTTTATTATCGGTTTCCCTGGTGAAACTCAGCAGGATTTTGCACAAACCATCAAGCTGGTCGCGGAGATTCATTTCGATACCAGTTACAGCTTTATTTACTCTCCACGCCCTGGCACACCCGCGGCAGAGCTACCAGACGATGTCAGTGAAGAGGAGAAAAAACAGCGACTGCATATTTTGCAACAGCGTATCACTCAGCAGGCCATGGAAATCAGCCGCGAGATGGTTGGTAGTGTGCAACGTATTCTGGTAGAAGGCCCCTCCCGCAAAAGTGCGATGGAGCTGGCCGGGCGTACCGAAAATAACCGGGTGGTGAATTTTGAAGGTACACCAGAGATGATTGGCAAATTCGTTGATGTCGAAATTGTAGACGTTTATGCCAGTTCACTGCGCGGTATTTTGCAGCGCACCGAAGACCAGGTGGCGCTACGGGTTCATGAATCGCCACAATCGGTCATTGCGCGGACCCGAAAAGAAAATGAAATTGGCGTGGGGCAGTATCAACCCTGACCATAGTTGTTCGAGTTGACTCGCATTAGCAGGCGCTGCATTGTCAGTGCCTGTTTTATTCTAGTGGGCTGCTGCGCAGATTCGGACTGTTTAAGTTGCACCTCCAGAGGGTCGCTACTTGAATAGAGCGTGAAAGCACGGATTGATAAGTAAACTTGCGTCAGCACCATGCACCATGAATAATTCTTAAATGACATGTATGATTGACGTTATATGCCCAAGGCCATTTCCAATACGAAAGGTATAATCGGGTATCAGACAAATAATATCCGTGAATGATATATCCAGAGGAACACAGTGACTCAGAGAAATAGTTTGCACGTAGTGACACAAGAAATCTTGCTAGAGCCCACCGACAATCAGCGTTTGTTGAGTCTGTGCGGCCCTTTTGATGACAACATCAAGCAGTTGGAGCGCCGGTTAGGTATTGAAATTAATCGCCGAGACAACCGTTTCAAGTTAGTCGGTAAGAATATCTGCGTTGTTGCAGCGGCAGATATCCTGCGCCATCTGTATGTTGACACCGCCCCCATTCGGGGTGTTACCCCAGAGATATCCCCAGAAGATATCCACCTTGCGGTGAAAGAGAGTCATGTATTGGAGCAAACGGCACAGAGCGTACCCGATTACGGAAAAGCCGTGAATATCCGTACCAAGCGCGGCATGGTTAAACCGCGTACCCCCAATCAGGCGCAATACATCGCCAATATTCTTGATCACGATATTACCTTTGGGATTGGTCCTGCCGGGACCGGTAAAACCTATCTGGCGGTAGCCGCGGCAGTTGATGCTCTGGAGCGCCAGAATGTGCGCCGTATCTTACTGACCCGCCCGGCCGTTGAAGCAGGCGAAAAATTGGGTTTCCTGCCCGGGGACCTGAGTCAGAAAGTCGATCCATACCTGCGCCCACTTTATGATGCACTGTTTGAAATGCTTGGCTTTGAGCGCGTTGAAAAATTGATCGAACGTAACGTGATTGAAGTGGCTCCGCTGGCATATATGCGGGGCCGGACACTCAATGATGCCTTTATCATTCTGGATGAGAGCCAGAACACCACCATCGAACAGATGAAGATGTTTCTCACCCGTATGGGCTTTAACTCCAAGGCAGTTATTACCGGTGATGTGACGCAAACCGACTTACCGCGCCACCAAAAATCTGGCTTAAGTCATGCCATTGAAGTGCTGTCTGAGGTAGAAGAGCTGAGCTTTAACTTCTTCCATAGCGAAGATGTGGTGCGTCACCCCGTGGTGGCCCGTGTGGTTATTGCCTATGAGGCCTGGGAAGCGGCGGAACAAAAACGCAAAGAGACTATTGCCGAACAACGTAAGCGGGAAAACCATACCCCGTCTGAGCAGGAGGCTCCGTGAGCCAAGTTATACTCGATTTACAAATTGCCTGCGCCGATAGCCAGGGTTTACCTGCCGAAGCTGACTTTCAGCGTTGGTTGGAGGCGGTATTACCGCAGTTTCAAGACGTAGCAGAAGTGACCATTCGGTTGGTTGATGAAGCTGAAAGCCATGAGCTGAATCTAACCTATCGCGGTAAAGATAAACCGACCAATGTCTTGTCTTTTCCTTTTGAGGCCCCACCTGAAATTGAACTGCCACTATTGGGTGATTTAATCATTTGCCGTCAGGTGGTTGAACAAGAAGCTATCGAGCAAGAAAAAGCACTATTAGCTCATTGGGCGCATATGGTTGTTCACGGCAGTCTCCATCTGCTAGGGTATGACCACATCGTGGACGATGAAGCAGAAGAAATGGAGTCAATCGAAACTGAAATTATGCAAAGTCTGGGTTATCCAGATCCGTATATTTCGGAGAAAGACCCCGAATAAACCCATCATATCGGGTGTTATAATGCCCTGTTAGTCGGGGAAAACTGTCGGCGGTGTGAGTCTACTGCTACCGATAAAATATAATCTTTACCCAACGTCATTGGAATTGCAGGTAGGCGGCAAGCAAACCTCGCTAGCCCCTACGGCATCAGATACAAGGGTATAACATGAGTAAACTTAACTAAAACGCCATGAGCGACGACCACTCACAAAACAACGATAGCCCCAGTCCCAAGAAAGGGTTCTTTACTCTTATCCTTAACCAGTTATTTCACGGTGAACCTAAAAACCGTGGTGATTTGGTAGAGCTTATCCGTGATTCTGAACAAAACGATCTGATCGATCCCGATACCCGTGACATGCTGGAAGGCGTGATGGATATTGCCGAGCAGCGCGTGCGGGACATCATGATCCCCCGTTCTCAAATGGTCACATTAAAGCGTAACCAAACGCTGGATGAGTGTTTGGATGTGATTATTGAATCTGCTCACTCCCGCTTTCCGGTGATTAGCGAAGATAAAGATCACATCGAAGGTATCCTGATGGCCAAGGATTTGTTGCCGTTTATGCGCACCGACTCCGAGCCATTCAGTATTGATAAAGTGTTACGGACGGCGGTTGTAGTGCCAGAAAGTAAGCGTGTCGATCGGATGCTGAAGGAGTTCCGTTCCCAGCGCTACCATATGGCTATTGTCATTGATGAGTTTGGTGGCGTGTCAGGGCTGGTGACCATTGAAGATATTCTTGAGCTGATCGTTGGCGAAATAGAAGATGAGTATGACGATGAAGAAGACAGAGATGTGCGTCAACTCAGCAAGCATACCTATACCATTCGTGCGCTGACGCAAATTGAAGATTTCAATGAAGTGTTCAATACCCATTTCAGCGACGATGAGGTTGACACCATTGGTGGCTTGGTAATGCAGGCATTTGGCCATTTACCTGCCCGGGGTGAAACCATTGAAATTGAAGGTTACTTATTTAAAGTTGCCATGGCGGATAGCCGACGTATCATTCAGGTTCATGTAAAAATCCCGGATGATGCTCCGCAACCCAAACTGGAAGAATAAATCCTTGATGCCTATTGCTTCATATCTTCAACGCCAGTGGGTTCGCGCCCTACTGGCGCTATTTTTTGGTGCCTGCGGTACGCTGGCCTATTCACCGTTTGATTACTGGCCCGCAGCCATTGTTTCACTGTTTGGCTTACTCAGCCTAACCCTGAACCGTAATACCCGGCAGTCCGCCTTTATTGGCTTTTGTTGGGGAATGGGGCTATTCGGTAGCGGTATTAACTGGGTCTATGTCAGTATTTCCGAGTTCGGCGGAATGCCAACGGCAATCAATATTTTCCTGGTGGTACTACTGGCGGCCTACCTATCGCTCTACACCCTGCTATTTGCCGGTGTGTTAGCGCGTCTCAGCCCAAAAGCGACATGGTGGCGGCTAGCGATTGCCGCCCCGGTTGTATGGCAACTGACGGAATTCTTGCGCGGCTGGGTGTTGACCGGCTTCCCGTGGCTGCAATTTGGCTACAGCCAGATTAATGGCCCGCTGCGTGGGATTGCCCCAATACTCGGGGTTGATGGCATCACCTTTGTACTGATGGCAATCAGTGGATTACTGGTCTACGCCTGCTATCAGCGCCGGGTGACTGCGGCAATAGTGGCGATGGCACTGTTATTGTTACCATGGCCACTGCGCCAAGTGCATTGGTTCACGCCAGAGCCGGAACGCGCTGTCAATATCGCCATGGTGCAAGGTAACATTGCTCAGTCCATGAAGTGGGACCCTAAAGTCCTGCTTTCGACCCTGCAAGTCTATCTGGATGAAACTCGCCCGTTTATGGGCAAAGCGCCGATCATCATCTGGCCGGAATCTGCCATTCCTGATATTGAAACCGATCAAACCGGCTTCCTGACAATGGTTGATGATCTGATGCGAGCCAATCATAGCAGCTTGATCACGGGGATTGTCGATGCCCAGCGTCGGCCTGAAGGTCAGGGGTATCATTTCTTTAATAGCGTCATCGTCTTAGGCGATAAAGAACCGTATCAATATCCGAGCCGAAACCGTTACAGCAAACACCATCTGGTCCCATTTGGTGAATTTGTGCCGCTAGAATCCTTACTGCGTCCGCTGGCACCGCTGTTTGACCTACCGATGTCAACGTTCAGCCGTGGCAGTTATGTGCAACCATCGCTCAAGGTGGCAGGATATAACCTGACTGCGGCTATTTGTTATGAAATCGTGTTAGGCCAGCAGGTACGGGATAATTTCAATCCTGATACCAATTTCCTGCTGACCGTCTCGAATGATGCCTGGTTCGGCCACTCAATTGGACCATGGCAACATTTCCAGATGGCACGGATGCGCGCGCTTGAATTGGGTCGCCCTCTGCTGCGCAGTACCAATAACGGTATCACTGCGGTGGTTGGCCCGAGCGGTGAAGTGCTCGCCCAGATCCCGCAATTTACCCAACAGGTGTTAGAGGCCAAAGTTACACCAACAACGGGCGTCACCCCCTATGCCCGTTTGGGTTCATGGCCGATGTGGATTATCACGCTGGTGCTTGGTGCCCTCACGCTGTACCGCGCGATCCGTAGTCGTTCTGATAACAAATAACATAATATGTGGGCATGTTATCTGCATGCCCGTTAATCTTGAGAGCCTTATGTCACTGAAGCATGAATTTATCCTCACCAGCGAAGCACAACTCAGCGAGCACTACGCCGCCCCCTTTGAAACCGTGTTGAAGAAACAGATAGATCACATTGATGATTATGCTAAAAAACTCATCGCGGCAGCCCCCTTCGCCGTACTGGGTACCCTCGGCGCCAATGGTATCGACTGCTCACCCAAAGGTGGGGAACCGGGTTTTATCCATGTACAGGACAGTAAAACCCTGATGCTACCAGACCGCCCGGGGAACAACCGCCTGGATGGTATCCGCAACCTGCTGCATAACCCCGCTATCGGTATCTTGTTCCTGATCCCCAACTGGGACGAAGGTTTTCGGGTGAATGGCCGGGCTAAGATTTCGGTCGATCCTGAACTGTGTGAGCGCTTTAGCCAAAATGGCCACCCCGCCCGCAGTGTGTTAGTGATCGAGGTAGATGAAGTGTTTATTCATTGTGGCCGCGCGATTACCTTTGCCAAGCTGTGGAGCCCAGAAAAACACGCCGCAAAAGAGACCATTCCGACAGCATTGGATGTGTTTAAGGCCCATGTGGCTATCAACAACCAGCAATTAGGCTAACTGGCAGTAAAGCCGCTGTTTGGCGGCTGATTAATACCCACAACTCCCCGTGGGTATTCTATAGCTCTCAATTGTAGAACTATTATCCTCATCTCTTCGCCGCGACTGGCACAGACCTTGCATTGTTTCTAACCATTATGTGTTAACTCTCTGCCAATGCCCGCCAATCTTTTAGCCGTTGTCGGGGATTACCGCAACAAGTAGGGAACACAGCGTTTCAAATGCGGGATCAGGATTATTTACACGCTCGTTTATAGGGCATAGCCCGCACCATAGAAGTGCATTGCTGTTTTATTGCCTCTATTTGGTGCGATTTGCGTCCCAAAAAACAAACATTTATTCATCATTCGCATAACATTTGGCTATTTTTTAAAGATAATCTGATACAAGTAACAGCGAAAACCACGTACTGGCCAACAAAACATCGGTGGTTGTACCGCTGAAACGAAACAAAACGATTTCTCGCCTGACGAGATTTAGCAACAACGTATTTTTAGCATCACAACATCAAGTAATAAAACAACAGCAAAGGAGTTGGACCATGCATATGCGTAAATTGGCGTTAGCGCTACTGTTAGCTGGGATGGCAAGTGGCGTAGCCCAAGCAGAAGAAGCGGCAGCACAACCCGCAGCGAAAGCTGAAGCCCAGGCTGATACTCTGAAAAAGATTAAAGACAGCGGCGTTATCGTAGTGGGTCACCGTGAATCTTCCGTTCCCTTCTCTTATTACGATAATCAGCAGAAAGTTGTTGGTTACGCACAAGATTATTCTAATCTGATCATTGATGCAGTTAAGAAAAAACTTAATGCTCCAGACTTACAGGTCAAACTGATCCCAATCACCTCACAGAATCGTATTCCACTACTGCAAAACGGCACCTTTGACTTTGAGTGTGGTTCCACCACCAATAATCTGGAGCGTCAGCAACAAGCGGCGTTCAGTAATACCATTTTTGTCGTCGGTACCCGTTTACTGACCAAAAAAGGGTCTGAAGTTAAAGATTTCAAAGATTTGGCCGGTAAAGCAGTGGTTGTAACTTCAGGTACGACATCTGAAGTCCTGCTGAATAAGCTAAATGAAAAAGACAAAATGGATATGCGCATCATCAGCGCCAAAGACCACGGTGACTCTTTCCGCACCTTGGAAAGTGGCCGCGCAGTGGCCTTTATGATGGATGATGCTCTGCTAGCCGGTGAGCGAGCCAAAGCCAAGAAACCAGACCAATGGGATATCGTCGGTACTCCGCAGTCTCAGGAAGCTTACGGCTGTATGTTGCGCAAAAATGATCCGGCCTTTAAAGCCTTATTGGATGAAACCATTGCCAGTGCACAAACTTCTGGTGTAGCTGAAAAATCATTCGATCGCTGGTTCAAAAACCCAATTCCACCTAAAAATCTTAACCTGAATTTCTCACTGTCTGATGAAATGAAGGCGCTGTTCAAAGCACCTAACGATAAAGCATTGAACTAACAATAATAAATCAGGGCGGGTGGTTACCTGCCCGATTCGATTGATGATGGGCCGATAGGAGATACCCAATAGATTTCAGAGTGCAGGAAGACGGCAAGCAAGAGACAAATTGGTTGTAAACCATTTTGAACAGCGCTTGCGCTGGCCCGTAGGGTGAGCCTCTGATGAGGTTCATAATCCTGATGAGCTTATACAAATAAGTGATTCAGGTGAACGAGGGCAGCCAACACATCTGCAATTTGAAAGATGCAGGGTAAAGACAGGATGCGGGGTGGCCGTTCCCCACTCCGCATTTTTTTGTGAGTCCTCAAGGTCGCTACGCATTAAATCATCAGTCATCAGGGTGGCTTATCCATCCTTTTAAGGGAGTTTGTTATGTCAATAGACTGGAACTGGGGCATCTTCTTGCAACCTGCCCCCTTCGGCAATACCACCTACCTCGGCTGGATCTGGTCCGGCTTTCAAGTCACCGTCGCTTTGTCACTGTGCGCCTGGGTGATCGCGTTCTTTGTCGGTTCACTGTTTGGTATTTTAAGAACCGTGCCCAATCGAATCCTGTCAGGGATTGGGACCTGCTACGTTGAGCTGTTTCGTAACGTACCCTTGATTGTGCAATTCTTTACCTGGTATCTGGTGGTACCTGAACTGTTGCCAGTTGATATTGGCATGTGGTTTAAAAGTGAACTTGACCCGAACATACAGTTCTTTCTTTCATCGATGCTTTGCCTTGGCTTATTTACCGCAGCACGTGTTTGTGAACAAGTCCGTGCCGGGATTCAGTCACTGCCTCGAGGCCAGAAAGCAGCGGGTTTGGCTATGGGGTTGACCCTGCCACAAACCTATCGCTATGTGTTACTGCCCAATGCTTATCGGGTGATCATTCCCCCGATGACCTCAGAAATGCTCAACCTGGTAAAAAACTCCGCCATTGCTTCAACAATCGGATTGGTCGATATGGCCGCTCAAGCCGGTAAATTGCTGGATTATTCAGCTCACGCCTATGAGTCCTTCACCGCCATCACTCTTGGTTATGTACTGATCAACGCCGTGATCATGCTGTTGATGCGATTAGTTGAAAAGAAAGTGCAGTTACCCGGCAATCTGGGGAGTAAATAATGTACGAATTTGATTGGAGTTCTATCGCCCCCAGCATGCCCTATCTGCTGCAAGGGTTAGTGGTCACCGCCAAGATAACCATTACCGCTATCGTATTTGGCATTATCTGGGGGACGGTTCTGGCAGTCATGCGCTTGTCGCCGATTAAAGCCATCAGTTGGTTTGCAACTGCCTATGTCAACGTGTTCCGCTCTATTCCGTTGGTGATGGTGCTGCTGTGGTTTTATTTGGTTGTCCCGAGCTTATTACAAAATGTGCTGGGCTTATCACCAAAAACTGATATTCGGTTAATCTCAGCCATGGTAGCCTTTTCGCTGTTTGAAGCGGCCTATTACTCAGAAATTATCCGCGCCGGGATCATGAGTATTTCCCGTGGGCAATCCTCTGCTGCGCTGGCATTGGGCATGACCCATGGGCAGTCAATGCGGCTGGTTATCCTGCCCCAGGCTTTCCGCGCAATGGTGCCGCTGCTGTTAACTCAGGGGATAGTGTTATTTCAGGATACTTCACTGGTGTATGTCCTTAGCCTGGCCGATTTCTTCCGCACCGCCACCACCATTGGCGAACGGGACGGTACTCAGGTCGAAATGGTGCTGTTTGCCGGTTTGGTTTATTTCGTTATCAGTATTGCCGCGTCGATGCTGGTTAACTATTTGAAGAAAAGGACTGTTTGATGATTTCCCTGAAAAATGTTTCTAAGTGGTACGGCCACTTTCAGGTGCTGGCTGACTGCACCACCGAAGTTAAAAAAGGTGAGGTTGTGGTGGTCTGTGGTCCTTCAGGCTCAGGCAAATCAACCTTAATCAAAACTGTTAATGGGCTGGAACCTATTCAAAAAGGCAGCATTACAGTTAATGGTATTGGTGTGAATGATAAAGGCACTAATCTGGCCCAACTGCGTTCCAAAGTGGGCATGGTGTTCCAACATTTCGAGCTGTTCCCACACCTGTCTATCATTGAAAATCTGACGCTGGCGCAAATCAAAGTACTCAAACGTGATAAAGCAGAAGCACGTGAAAAGGGGTTGAAACTGTTAGATCGCGTGGGCCTTTCTACCCATGCAGATAAATTTCCTTCTCAGTTATCGGGTGGCCAGCAGCAGCGCGTGGCAATTGCCCGCGCACTCTGCATGGACCCCATTGCCATGCTGTTTGATGAACCCACCTCCGCACTTGACCCGGAAATGATCAACGAAGTGTTGGATGTGATGGTCAAACTGGCATTGGAAGGGATGACCATGATGGTAGTTACCCACGAAATGGGCTTCGCCCGCAAAGTGGCTAACCGCGTTATTTTTATGGATGAAGGGAAAATCGTCGAAGACAGCAACAAAGATGATTTCTTTAATAATCCTAAATCAGATCGCGCCAAAGATTTCCTGGCAAAAATCCTGCATTAATCATATTGCCTCCCCTGCATCTGTAGGGGAGGAATTTGCGCCTGTTCTCTTTTTACGCCCTGCGTGATTGCTTATCCGTTTTTTTGTGCGCATCCTCTGGTTAACACTGTGACTAACAAGAGGAAAAGTGATGCCCCGCTCTATTATCATTGATTGCGACCCCGGCCATGACGATGCTATTGCATTGATTCTGGCGTTGGCCTCCCCCGAACTCAACGTAGCAGCGGTTACCACTTGTGCCGGTAACCAAACTCCCGACAAAACTTTGCGTAATGCCCTGCGCATTCTGACACTGCTCAAGCGTCAGGATATCCCGGTGGCAGGCGGCGCACTCAAACCATTACTGCGCGAATTGATTATTGCCGACAATGTTCACGGTGAAAGCGGGTTAGATGGCCCCTCATTACCGGATCCAGATTTTGCCCCGCAAACTGACAATGCGGTGGAGCTAATGGCGAGAATATTGCGTGCCAGCCCTCATCCGGTGACCCTTGTGGCTACAGGCCCATTGACTAACATTGCCTTGCTGCTGGCCGGTCATGGCGCTCTGACGGCCAAAATAGAGCGTATAGTCATCATGGGGGGGGCCGTGATGCTAGGAAACTGGACCGCCGCTGCTGAATTTAATATTTTTGTCGACCCTGAGGCCGCTGATCAGGTATTTAAATCAGGTATTCCGCTTACTATGGCCGGGTTGGATGTGACCCATCAGGCGCAAGTAATGGATGAAGATATCGATCGCATTCGTCAGTTGAATAATCCGGTCGCCGACGTGGTAGCAGGCTTACTGGACTTCTTCATGCTGTATCACCGCCAGGAACGCTGGGGTTTTCAAGGTGCCCCGCTACATGACCCTTGCACCATTGCCTGGTTATTGGCCCCCGAGTTATTCACTAGCATTGAACGCTGGGTCGGCATCGAAACGCGTGGTGAATACACCCAAGGCATGACGGTGGTCGATTATTACCAGCTCACAGATAATGTGCCTAATGCAGAAGTGTTGATGGGTATCGACAGGAAAGGATTTATTGATTTGCTGGTTGAACGGGTTGCCCGCTACAGCGAATAATCGAATGACACTCCGCCACTGCGGAGTGTCTCTTTTTAGCCCAAATTAATGTTAGGGCTGGAATGGCCGGCGGTTAAATTGGTCATGCCCACACTTAGGGCAGAGCGGCAACACTTCAGGGGTATAGAAAGCCAGGCGATGGTGGCACTTTTCACACACCAGATTCCCTAATCCAACCACCTCACCACTGTGATACACCCCATGGTGGCTGACATCTTTAAACACTTCACGCCACTCTAGCTGTGTTTTATCAGTGATATCCGCCAGCTCCTGCCACAGGCTCTCTTTAATCACCCGCATAAATACACTATCAGTGAATTCGTCCTTACTCTCTTCATAACTACGGGCAAACTCCTCCAGATCGCGGCGCACCGCCTGAATGATTTGCTCAACCTCACTCCGGCTCAACTCTTCTACTGCGTCTAACCGCTGCTCGGCGCTTTCCACCAGCTTATCGATATCACGTTCACCATTTTTCAAGCGTTCTGTCAGTGATGCCACCAACTCACGATAATATTGAGCTACCTTGTTCATACTGTCTCCTCGATCCGCGATTGTGGTACAGCAAAGGTTGTTACAAAGAAAATAGTGATAGAGCCAATCTCTCGCCTGCTTATGGTTGCCCCGCTGCTGTTGTCTGCTGGTACTTACTCTGATATTAAAGCTAACGTTTATTATTTTAGCCGTAAATGACTGAAGTCACGTCATCATAAGGTTGTTACTCCCCCACTTTGATGATTTCTGCCATTCACCGCGCAGAAAAACCGTTCTGCGGGATGCTGAGTGTTGTTGCGCCTGCCGCTTATCAGCTATGCTATGCGGATCTCTCTTTATGATATGAAACAGATGATGCTACAGGCGTAGCTGTTTTTCACTATAGGACCACTGGCCGCCATGCAAGAGCAATACCGCCCAGAAGATATCGAAACGCAAGTACAGCTTCACTGGCAAGAGAAGCAAACATTTAAAGTCACTGAAGATACCAGCAAAGAAAAATATTACTGCCTATCTATGCTGCCATACCCTTCAGGACGCCTACATATGGGGCACGTTCGTAACTACACCATTGGTGATGTTATCTCACGCTACCAACGTATGCTGGGCAAGAACGTCCTACAGCCGATTGGCTGGGATGCGTTTGGCCTGCCGGCAGAAGGTGCAGCAGTTAAAAATAACACCGCACCGGCCCCATGGACTTACGACAACATCGAATATATGAAGAACCAGTTGAAACTACTGGGCTTCGGTTACGACTGGGATCGCGAGATTGCCACCTGTAAACCTGACTATTACCGTTGGGAACAGTGGTTCTTCACCAAGTTGTATGAAAAAGGTATGGTCTACAAAAAGACCTCTGCGGTTAACTGGTGTCCACAAGATATGACCGTGTTAGCCAACGAACAGGTAATCGACGGCTGCTGTTGGCGTTGTGATACCAAAGTTGAACGCAAAGAGATCCCGCAGTGGTTTATTAAAATCACCGATTACGCTGATCAGTTGCTTAATGATCTCGACACGCTGGAAAGCTGGCCAGAGCAGGTGAAAACCATGCAACGCAACTGGATTGGCCGCTCCGAAGGGGTTGATATCGTTTTCGACGTGCAAGATAGCGAAGAAAAACTGTCAGTTTATACCACCCGCCCAGACACCTTTATGGGTGTGACCTATGTGGCGGTTGCTGCCGGTCACCCATTGTCACTGCAAGCAGCTGCCACCAACCCGGCGCTAGCTGATTTTGTGGCTGAATGTCGCAATACCAAAGTTGCCGAAGCTGAAATGGCAACGATGGAGAAAAAAGGCATGGCGACCGGCCTATACGCCATCCATCCACTGACAGGTGAGAAGCTGGCTATCTGGGCCGCTAACTTTGTCTTGATGGATTACGGTACCGGCGCGGTAATGGCGGTTCCAGGCCACGATGCCCGTGACTGGGAATTTGCCACCAAATACCACCTGCCAATCAAGCCAGTTATTTTAGCCGCTGACGGTAGCGAGCCTGATTTGAGTCAGGAAGCCATGACCGAAAAAGGCACCCTGTTCAACTCCGGCGAGTTCGATGGTCTGGATTATGAAGCGGGCTTTAATGCCATTGCTGACAAACTGGTGGCTCTCGGTGTTGGCCAGCGTAAAGTGAATTATCGCCTGCGCGATTGGGGTGTATCACGTCAGCGTTATTGGGGTGCGCCTATCCCAATGGTGACATTGGAAGATGGCACCGTCGTGCCAACACCAGAAGACCAACTGCCGGTTATCCTGCCAGAAGATGTTGTAATGGACGGTATTACCAGCCCGATCAAGGCTAATCCTGAGTGGGCGAAAACTACCGTTAACGGGATGCCGGGCCTGCGTGAAACTGATACTTTCGATACCTTTATGGAATCATCTTGGTATTACGCACGCTACACCTGCCCACAATTTGACGAGGGCATGCTGGACCCTGCCGCCGCCAACTACTGGCTGCCGGTTGATCAGTATGTAGGCGGTATTGAACACGCCATCATGCACCTGATGTATTTCCGTTTCTTCCACAAACTACTGCGTGATGCCGGTCTGGTGAACTCCGACGAACCAGCCAAACGTCTGTTGTGCCAAGGCATGGTATTGGCTGACGCCTTCTACTACACCGGTACCAGCGGTGAACGTATCTGGGTTTCACCGGCTGATGCTATTGTCGAGCGTGATGAGAAAGGGCGGATTGTTAAAGCGACCGACGCGCAAGGCCATGAACTGGTGTATGCCGGTATGAGCAAAATGTCGAAATCGAAAAACAACGGTATCGACCCGCAAGTTATGGTAGAAAAATACGGTGCCGATACTGTGCGCCTGTTTATGATGTTTGCATCGCCGGCAGAAATGACGTTGGAATGGCAGGAGTCTGGCGTTGAAGGGGCTAACCGCTTCTTAAAACGTGTCTGGCGTCTGGTGTTTGAAAGCACTGCCAAAGGTGCAACTGCGCCGCTGGATATTGCCAGCCTGACGGAAGAGCAAAAATCACTGCGTCGTGATCTGCACAAAACGATTGCCAAAGTCACTGATGACGTGGGCCGCCGTCAAACCTTCAACACCGCCATCGCTGCGGTGATGGAGTTGATGAACAAGCTGGGCCGTGCACCTCAGGAAACTGAGCAAGATCGTGCTCTGCTGCAAGAAGCATTACTGGCAGTGGTACGTATGCTTTATCCATTCACCCCGCACGTTTGCTTCAGTTTGTGGCAAGCTCTGGGTGGTGAAGGTGATATCGATACCGCACCATGGCCAATTGCTGATGAACAGGCGATGGTCGAAGACTCTAAATTAGTAGTCGTACAGGTTAATGGTAAAGTGCGTGGCAGAATTACTGTGCCTGCCGATGCCACTGAACAGCAAGTTCGCGAACGCGCTGGTCAAGAGCACCTGGTGGCTAAATACCTGGATGGGGTTACTGTGCGTAAAGTAATCTACGTCCCTGGCAAACTGCTTAACCTGGTTGTAGGTTAAGACAAGGAGGAGTTGTGCGACATCGTATTCTGACATTGTTGCTGGGGTTAGCGGTGCTGGTCACCGCTGGCTGTGGCTTTAATCTGCGAGGCACCACTCAGGTGCCACCTGAACTGCAAAAACTGTTGCTGAAAAGTAGTGACCCTTATGGCCCGTTAACCCGAGCTGTACGTCAACAGTTGCGTTTAAGCAATGTCACCATTGTTGATGACCCGATGCGTAAAGACTTACCCGCCTTGCGGATCCTTGGTTCATCAGAAAATCAGGATACCGTGTCAATCTTCCGCAATGGGGTAACGGCGGAGTATCAGTTAGTGTTGCATGTGCAGGCGCAGGTATTGATACCGGGCCATGATATTTACCCATTACGGGTTAATATCTTCCGCACATTCTTCGATAACCCGTTAACAGCGCTCGCCAAAGATGCTGAAGCTCAGGTTCTCCGTCAGGAAATGCGTGAACAAGCCGCTCAGCAGTTAGTACGTCAGCTTCTGACCGTACATGCTGCAGAAGTCAAAAATGCGCAAGAAAATGGTGACAAGCCGGTTGGCAATAATACAGCAACAGGCGCCGCCAAGATGGCAGAAACTAAAGAAATCAATATTGGCAAACCCGCAGTCAGTACCCCGGCCCAATGATCCGAGTCTATCCTGAACAACTTGTCGCGCAGCTCCATGAGGGGCTGCGCGCTTGCTATCTGTTATGCGGCAATGAGCCATTGCTGTTACAAGAAAGTCAGGACCACATTCGTCGGGTAGCAATAGAGCATGATTTCACCGAACATTTCAGTTTTGCGCTGGATACTCATACCGAGTGGGACAATATCTTTAGTCTTTGTCAGGCACTCAGTCTATTTGCCAGCCGCCAGACATTGACGCTGAGCTTCCCTGACAGTGGTTTAACGGCACCAATGAACGAACAATTGGTTAAGTTATCGGGCCTGTTACATTCAGATATTTTATTGATTTTGCGCGCAAATAAACTAACCAAAGCACAAGAAAACAGTGCCTGGTTTAAAGCACTCGGTAGCAATAGCGTATTTGTCAGTTGCCAAACGCCGGAGCAGGCACAACTGCCACGTTGGGTCAGTACACGGGCTAAAAGCCTGAATCTGGAGGTCGATGACCCCGCCATTCAACTGCTTTGTTACTGCTACGAAGGCAATCTGCTGGCGCTATCACAAGCTTTGGAACGGTTATCGTTGCTCTACCCTGACGGTAAACTGACGCTGCCTAAAGTTGAGCAAGCGGTCAACGATGCTGCGCATTTCACCCCTTACCACTGGCTCGATGCCCTAATAGCTGGGAAGAGCAAACGCGCCTGGCATATCCTGCAACAATTGCAGCAGGAAGAGAGTGAACCGGTTATTTTGCTGCGCACCTTACAGCGAGAACTGCTCTTGCTGCTAACGTTGAAGCGCTGCATGGATCAGGTGCCACTGCGTACGCTATTTGATCAGTTAAAAGTGTGGCAAAATCGCCGGCCCATGATGACGCAGGCTCTGCAACGCCTTTCGCTGCCACAATTGCAACAAGCCGTTCATTTGCTGGCACAGATAGAAGTTCGCTTGAAACAGGATTATGGTCAGTCAATCTGGCCTGAATTAGAAACGCTATCTATGCTGATGTGTGGCAAAATATTACCTGAGAGCTTTTTTGATGCCCAATAAATCCCCGACTCGCGCCCTACATGCCCTGTTCGGCGGTACCTTTGACCCCATTCATTACGGCCACTTGACGCCGGTTGAAGCATTGGCTCAACAAGTGGGTCTGCAACATATTATTTTATTACCCAATAATGTCCCACCTCACCGCCCACAACCCGAGGCCAATGCACAGCAACGGCTGAAAATGGTGGAACTGGCGGTAGCCGGTAACCCGCTGTTCAGCGTCGACTCGCGGGAGTTATTACGCGATACCCCCTCATTCACCATTGATACCCTGGAATCACTGCGTAAAGAACGTGGTGCTGAACTGCCGTTAGCGTTTATCATTGGGCAGGATTCATTATTATCGCTGCATAAATGGCATCGCTGGCAATCGATATTGGATGTGTGCCATTTGCTGGTTTGCGCCCGCCCTGGTTACTCACAAACGCTGGAAACACCTGAGTTACAACAATGGCTTGATGAGCGACGGGTCTTGGATCCGCAAGCATTAAACCTGCAACCACAAGGGTTAATCTATCTGGCTGATACACCTTTATTGAATATTTCAGCTACCGATATTCGTCATCGGCGTCATAATGGTGAGAGCTGCGATGACCTGCTGCCGCGTGCTGTCCAGCGATATATTGAGTTACAAGGTTTATATCGCGGTTGAGGAACTGAGGGTTTATATCGCGACGCATTCACCCATGTTATACTCCGCCGCTAAATTTCAGGTATTCGCTGAAAAACCGTTACATTCTAACTGTTCATACCGGTAACTGTTCGTGGGAACTCCTGCAAACAATACGGAAGAACGTTAATACCCAAAGAACTTGACGTTGCAGGTAGCCAGCCAGCGCACGAATCCCGATAAGCTTACATGAGTAAGTGATTCGGGTGAGAAAGTGCAGCTAACACCCCAGCAACTTCAAGGACGAAGGGTATGGACAGAAATCACCCGAGGGGGAACCTTTGCAAGGTAAAGCGCTCCAAGAATTTGTTATCGACAAGCTCGATGACTTGAAAGGCCAGGACATTATCACTTTGGATGTTCAGGGTAAGTCCAGCATCACTGATTACATGATCATCTGTACCGGGACTTCTACCCGCCATGTTATGGCGCTGGCAGACAATCTGGTGCAGGAATCCCGTGTGGCAGGCATGATACCGCTGGGCGTAGAAGGCCAGGGTGTGTCTGACTGGGTTGTTGTGGATTTAGGCGAAATCATTGTGCATGTCATGCAAGAAGAAAGCCGCCGTCTGTATGAACTGGAAAAACTCTGGAGCTAAGCGGTGAAACTGCAACTGGTGGCTGTCGGCACCAAAATGCCAGACTGGGTGCAGACAGGTTTCATGGATTACCTGCGCCGCTTTCCCAAAGATATGCCCTTCGAGCTGGTAGAAATACCGGCCGGTAAGCGGGGCAAAAATGCGGATATTAAACGCATTTTGGAAAAAGAAGGCGAACTGATGCTGGCGGCGGTTGGCAAGAATAACCGCATTGTCACGCTGGATATCCCAGGCACTCCCTGGGAAACTCCACAATTGGCTCAGCAATTAGAACGCTGGAAGCAGGACGGCCGTGATGTCAGTCTGCTGATTGGCGGGCCGGAGGGATTAGCCCCAGCCTGTAAAGCTGCCGCAGAGCAGAGCTGGTCGCTCTCTGTGCTTACGCTACCCCATCCTTTAGTGCGTGTTTTAGTGGCTGAAAGCCTCTATCGCGCCTGGAGTATTACGACCAATCACCCTTATCATCGGGAATAAGCGGCGATGAACCTGAGTAAAGTGATGGCTTTGAGTAACGTGTTGGTTTTGGACAAGATGAAGTAGCTGCGGGATGAAAAAAGAACCTAACCCTTTTCGCGACTATTCAGCTGAATCAGCCTTGTTTGTCCGCCGCGCCCTTGTGGCTTTCCTCGGTATCCTGCTGCTAAGCGGAATATTGACTGTAAACTTGTACAATTTGCAGATAGTGCGTTTCGAAGACTATCGCACCCGTTCCAATGAAAACCGCATTAAGCTGGTCCCTATCGCTCCTAGCCGCGGTATGATATTTGATCGCAACGGCACCCCGTTGGCGATGAACCGGACCATTTATCAATTAGAATTGATGCCGGAAAAAATCGAAGACCTCCCCGCGACACTCAATGCACTACGCCCGATAGTGGATCTGACGGATGAGGATATCGCTAATTTTGAAAAAGAGCGTAAGCGCTCACGCCGCTTTACCTCCATTGCCGTTAAGACCCCCCTTACCGAGGTGCAGGTCGCCCGTTTCGCCGTTAACCAATTCCGCTTCCCCGGTATTGAAGTCAAAGGCTATCAACGCCGTTTCTATCCCTATGGTTCGGCCCTGACTCACGTTATCGGTTATGTATCGAAAATTAACGATAAAGATGTCGAACGGTTGGATAAAGAAGGCATTCTGGCTAACTATGCCGCAACCCACGATATCGGCAAACTGGGTATTGAGCGCTATTATGAATCCGTATTACACGGCAAAACCGGTTATGAAGAAGTTGAAGTCAATAACCGTGGCCGGGTGATCCGCCAGCTACATGAGCAGCCGCCGCAGGCCGGTAAAGATATTTACCTGACGCTTGATTTACATCTGCAAACCTATATTGAAAAACTGCTGAGTGGCAGCCGCGCCGCAGTGGTGGTCACGGACCCACGCACCGGCGCTATCTTAGCCTTGGTATCGAACCCAAGTTATGACCCGAACCTATTTGTCGATGGGATCTCCAGCAAAGATTATCAGGGGTTGTTGAACGATCCTGACCGCCCGCTGATTAACCGTGCCACCCAGGGTGTCTACCCCCCTGCGTCTACAGTAAAACCCTATATTGCCGTTTCCGCCCTGAGTGCCGGGGTTATCACCAAAAATACCAGCTTGTTTGACCCTGGCTGGTGGCAACTGCCTGGCTCAGAAAAACGCTTTCGCGACTGGAAAAAATGGGGTCATGGTCGGTTGAATGTCACCAAGGCGCTGGAAGAGTCGGCGGATACCTTCTTCTATCAGGTTTCCTATGACATGGGGATTGATCGTTTGTCCTCATGGATGAGTAAATTCGGCTACGGTGAATATACTGGTATCGATCTATCCGAAGAGCGCGCGGGCCTGATGCCGACCCGTGAGTGGAAACAAAAACGCCACAAAAAACCGTGGTACCAAGGGGATACCATTCCGGTGGGTATCGGCCAAGGGTATTGGACCGCCACCCCAATCCAGATGGCAAAAGCGTTAATGACGCTGATTAATGATGGCGCGGTTAAAACGCCACATCTGCTACAAAGCACCCGGATTAATGGAGAGTTAGTCCCCTATCAACAAGAAGATCGCACGCAAATTGGTGATATACATTCCGGTTATTGGGAAATTGCTAAAGATGGCATGTATGGTGTAGCCAACCGTCCGAACGGAACGGGGCGTAAGTTTTTTGAAGGTACACCTTATAAAGCAGCGGCAAAATCCGGTACCGCCCAAGTGTATAGCTATGAAACCTATAATGCCCATAAAGTGGCAGAACACTTACGCGACCATAAATTGATGGTTGCGTTTGCGCCCTACGAAAATCCAACGGTATCTGTCGCCATGATTTTAGAAAATGGGGGTGCCGGGCCTGCGGTGGGGACCATTACTCGCCAAATTCTCGACCACATTTTGTTGGGTGATAACAATACTGAATTACCGGATGCGGCCCCTCTGCCTCCAGGTGTTGAAGCAGATTAATTGAAGTGGACTAAGGTAACTCATGACTGATAATCAACAAAAAGGCTCTTTGTGGTACAAAATGCACATCGATCTGCCGTTTTTGATTTGCATCCTGGCGCTGTTGGCTTATAGCGCCTTTGTGATGTGGAGCGCCAGCGGGCAAGATATCGGCATGATGGAACGCAAAGTTGGCCAAATCGCGATGGGCCT
Organism: Yersinia sp. 2553 StPb PI; assembly: GCF_052217105.1. Taxonomy (NCBI): domain Bacteria; kingdom Pseudomonadati; phylum Pseudomonadota; class Gammaproteobacteria; order Enterobacterales; family Yersiniaceae; genus Yersinia; species Yersinia sp. 2553 StPb PI. The sequence goes on from NZ_JAZGPX010000002.1 coordinate 2,428,468, forward strand.
GATTGTCATGCTGGTTATGGCGCAGATACCGCCGCGCGTCTATGAAAACTGGGCACCCTACCTCTATTTCGTGTGCGTAATTTTGTTGGTATTGGTTGATGCCTTTGGCCAAATAAGTAAAGGTGCACAGCGCTGGCTGGACTTGGGTTTTATCCGCTTTCAACCTTCTGAAATTGCTAAAATTGCGGTTCCGCTGATGGTGGCTCGCTTTATGAACCGTGACGTCTGTCCGCCCTCATTGAAAAACACCGGTATTGCGCTAATTTTAATCTTTATGCCCACCTTATTAGTAGCCGCTCAGCCCGATTTGGGTACCTCTATCCTGATTGCGGCCTCTGGCCTGTTCGTACTGTTTCTCTCCGGTATGAGTTGGCGTTTAATCGCTATTGCCGCCGTATTGGTCGCTGCATTTATCCCGATATTGTGGTTCTTCCTGATGCACGGCTATCAGCGCGACCGCGTGATGATGCTGCTGGACCCGGAAAGTGATCCGCTCGGCGCCGGTTATCATATTATCCAATCAAAAATCGCCATCGGCTCAGGTGGCTTATCAGGGAAAGGCTGGCTACACGGAACTCAGTCACAACTGGAGTTTTTACCGGAACGCCATACTGATTTTATCTTTGCCGTACTGGCAGAGGAGCTAGGTTTAATTGGCGTGCTGGTACTATTAGCGCTTTATCTCTGTCTCATTATGCGTGGTTTGGTGATTGCCGCCCACGCACAAACCACCTTCGGCCGAGTGATGGTAGGAGGATTAATGCTGATACTATTTGTATATGTGTTTGTTAACATAGGTATGGTCAGTGGAATTTTACCTGTGGTTGGCGTACCTTTGCCTTTGGTCAGCTATGGAGGCTCGGCACTGATAGTTCTGATGGCCGGGTTTGGTATCGTGATGTCGATACATACTCATCGCAAAATGTTATCGAAGAATTTATAGAGGTGAGCAATGCGTAAGGAATGGCTTTGGATAGGCATCGCAGGCGTGCTGTTATCAGCATGTACCAGTCAGCCTCCGGCACCCCAGCAACAGGTGCAACAGACGTACAACGGCCCGGTTGAAGAGATTGGCGGGGCAGAACCGCGCTATGAACCCTTTAATCCTAATTTTAATCAGGATTATAAAGCCAATGGCCAGTCTTACAGCATTATTAAAGATCCACAAAACTTCACTCAGGTGGGTCTTGCCGCTTGGTATGGCGAAGAAGCTAACGGCAATACAACCGCCACTGGCGAAACGTTCGATCCTAATGCATTGACCGCCGCCCACCCTACTTTGCCCATTCCAAGTTATGTGCGCGTCACCAATGTCAGTAATGGCCGCCAGATTGTGGTGCGCGTGAATGACCGTGGCCCGTATACCCCTGGGCGAGTAATTGATTTATCCAAAGCGGCCGCTGATCGCCTGAATATTTCGAATAATACCAAAGTGAAAATTGATTTTATCAATGTCGCACCTGATGGCTCGCTGTCAGGCCCAGGTATGGTCGGTACCACCATTGCCAAGCAAAGTTATGCCTTACCAAGCCGCCCGGACTTGACCTCCAGCGGGATGGGGACGCCAGTGCAACAGGATGCGCCCGCAGTAAGTGCGCCAGTGCGCCCTATCGCTAACAGTAATTTGTCTGGTGCGGATGCCACTCAACCGGTCGCGCCACAAAGTAGCGGCTTCCTGAGGGCATCGACTCCGGTACCGGCTGGCGTGTTGGAAAGCTCAGAACCTGCCGTGGATTCTGTATCCACTCTGGGTGCAGGGCCGGTGACACCACCGGTTGTTGCCAACCCCGGTCCCGTGACCTCATCAGTAGCAACAACAGGTGCTGCGACCTCTGGTGGTTATGTGGTTCAGGTCGGTGCGTTGAGTGATGCTCAACGGGCGCAAACTTGGCAGCAAAGCCTGAGCCAACGTTTTGGGGTCCCGGGTAAAGTAGACACCAATGGTAGCGTGCATCGTGTCCAACTTGGGCCATTCAGTAGCCGCCAACAAGCCGTAGAACTGCAACAGCGCCTATCGAGCGAAGCTCAGCAGCAATCATTTGTGGTCGCGGCGCCTTAAAACATACATACCTTGTAGCAATTTAAGGTCTGTCAGATAAAAATAACCGTAACCCCTTGTGCAAACAGGATGTTACGGTGAAACCAATAAACGCCACACAGGTGTATAGCCAAATTTATTGGCGTTGCAGCAAGGCCGCAAATGAATGCATCCCGATGAACATGTGATTCGGATGAGTGAGTGCCGCTAACGCCGCTACAACGTTAAGTAAGTGAGGGTATGGTATAGTGTGGCACTTTCTTAACTTACTCCCACGGATGTTGTTGTCCTGATCATGAAATATGTAACTACTTCTCGCATTATCAAGAGCCTGGCGCTCAGCACTGTTATTGTTATGAGCACAGCGTCTGCTGCAAACGCTGATGACGTCAATCTGAAAACCATGATCCCCGGCGTGCCACAGATCGACTCAGAAGCGTATGTGCTGATTGATTACAACTCCGGCAAAGTATTGGCAGAAATGAATGCTGATGCGCGTCGTAATCCGGCCAGCTTGACCAAAATGATGACCAGTTATGTTATCGGCCAAGCAATCAAAGCAGGCAAAATCGGGCCAGAAGATATGGTTACCGTGGGGAAAGATGCCTGGGCAACCGGCAATCCAGAATTCAAAGGCTCTTCGTTGATGTTTTTGAAACCCGGTGACCGTGTACCGGTTTCTAAACTGACTCGGGGTATCAATCTGCAATCCGGTAATGACGCCTGTGTCGCGATGGCTGATTATGTTGCTGGCAGCCAGGACTCATTCGTCAACCTGATGAACAACTACGTTAAAGCACTGGGCCTGCAAAATACCCAGTTCAAAACAGTTCACGGTTTAGATGCTGAAGGCCAGTACAGCTCTGCGCGCGATATGGCGCTGATTGGTCAAGCACTGATTCGCGATGTACCGGATGAGTATGCCATTTACAAAGAGAAAGAATTCACCTTCAACAATATCCGTCAGATGAACCGTAACGGTTTACTGTGGGATACCAGTTTGAATGTTGATGGTATTAAAACCGGTCATACCGATGCTGCTGGCTACAATCTGGTGGCCTCCGCTACCGATGGTCAAATGCGTTTGATCTCAGCCGTGCTGGGCGGTCACACCTATAAAGGCCGTGAAACCGAGAGTAAAAAATTACTGACCTGGGGCTTCCGTTTCTTTGAAACTGTCGCACCATTGAAAGTGGGTAAAGAGTTTGCGTCAGAGCCAGTCTGGTTCGGCGACAGTGACCGAGTGCAGTTGGGTGTTGATAAAGACGTCTACCTGACTATTCCACGTGGCCGTATGAAAGACCTGAAAGCCAGCTATGTACTGAATACCCCAGAGATTCATGCGCCACTGGCGAAGAATCAGGTTGTTGGCATGATTAACTTCCAGTTAGATGGCAAAACTATCGATCAGCGCCCATTAGTGGTGATGAATGAAGTTAAAGAAGGCGGATTCTTTAGTCGCATGGTGGACTACATCAAACTGATGTTCCACCGCTGGTTCGGTTAGTTGGCGGGCTTGAAAATCAGCAGACTATCCCCATATTATAAATAATCTGAAACTCCCGCCCCGGCGGGAGTTATAATTTTAAGGTCGGATAATTCTTTCTTTATCCTAGCACCTATCCGGCAGTAATCTGTCCGTCAACACCCCAGGAGCGCACATGAAAACTAAACTGAACGAACTGCTTGAGTTCCCTTGTTCTTTTACCTACAAGGTAATGGGCATTGCAGAACCACAGTTGGTAAACCAGGTGGTAGAAGTGGTACAGCGCCATGCTCCGGGTGATTATACCCCGCAGGTAAAACCGAGCAGCAAAGGCAACTTTCACTCCGTCTCCATCACCATTACAGCCACCCATATTGATCAAGTGGAAATCCTGTATAAAGAGCTGGCCGACCTTGAACTGGTGCGAATGGTACTGTAGTTAAGACCATATAGTTAGGACCATCGAGTTAAGTCCATATTGCCTACGAGCAAGATACCTAATTTGTACCAAGCCCGCCTTATTATGGCCCGGAGCGGTTATTCACGCTCTGGGCCTTATTTTGCCTTTTAACCCCATGGTTGAACCGCAAACCTGCTTTTTTAAATGTCAAAATAGTAGCCCCACATCGCTGGGCTGGTATACTGACGCCACCATTTCTGTAACCAGATGATGCCTCGCTTGCAACAACACAAGATCATTTTACGTCAGCTAGGGCTACAACCCTATGCCCCCGTATCTCAAGCTATGCATAATTTCACTGAGTTCCGTACTGACGCCACTCCAGATGAAATCTGGCTGGTTGAGCATCAGCACGTTTTCACTCAAGGTCAGGCGGGAAAAGCCGAACATGTGCTGATGCCCGGTGATATTCCGGTTATCCAAAGTGATAGAGGCGGTCAGGTCACCTATCATGGCCCCGGCCAGCAAGTCATGTATGTCATGATTGACCTCAAGCGTGCCAAAATTGGCGTGCGGCAATTGGTTACCGCGATTGAGAATACCGTGATTCAGACATTGGCTCATTTTGCTATTGACTCACAAGCCCGCCCAGATGCCCCCGGTGTCTATGTCGGCCAGCAGAAAATATGCTCGTTGGGATTACGCATCCGTAGAGGTTGCTCGTTTCACGGGCTGGCCTTGAATATCGATATGGACCTGGAGCCGTTCCAACGCATAAACCCATGCGGTTATGCTGGCATGCAAATGACCCAAGTCAGTGCCTTAAAAACAGGGACAACTGTTGCTGATATCCAGCCAATCTTGGTGCGCGAATTTACCCGCCAATTGGGCTATCCGCAAGCGGAACAGCAGCCATGGTCACTGGCAGACTATTTATCATCTGACGTATCCTAAGTTAGCCAATTGAAATCGTGAATGCCCTGACTCTTTTAAGATAGCCCACGTAATTGGGGGCTGAATAGGATAGGGTAATGATGATATAATTTTTAAACAATTTTCAAAAAATTTTTAACGCAAGCCATATCACGTTGAATTTAATGAAAAATATCAAATTGAGAGATTCAGAACTGGAACCTGCACGATTATGAGTAAACCGATTCAGATGGAACGTGGCGTAAAATACCGCGACGCAGATAAAATGGCGTTAATCCCGATTAAAACCGTGGTTACCGAACGTCAGGAACTGTTACGTAAACCCGAATGGATGAAAATCAAGCTACCCGCTGACTCCAGCCGCATTCAGGGTATCAAGGCAGCAATGCGTAAAAACGGTCTGCACTCGGTTTGCGAAGAGGCATCCTGCCCTAACTTGTCAGAGTGCTTCAACCACGGAACGGCGACCTTTATGATCCTCGGCGCAATTTGTACCCGCCGCTGCCCATTCTGTGACGTTGCCCATGGTCGTCCGGTTACACCTGATGCCAATGAGCCAGAAAAGCTGGCTCAAACAATCAAAGATATGGGATTGCGCTATGTGGTTATCACCTCGGTTGACCGTGATGACTTACGCGATGGTGGCGCTCAACATTTTGCAGATTGTATCGCAGCCATTCGAGCCAAAAATCCGACCATAAAAATTGAAACATTGGTGCCTGACTTCCGTGGCCGTATGGATCGCGCGTTAGATATTTTGACTGTCACCCCACCGGATGTGTTTAACCATAATCTGGAAAACGTACCACGGGTGTATCGCCAAGTGCGACCTGGGGCTAACTATGAGTGGTCGCTTAAATTACTTGAGCGCTTTAAAGAGGCTCATCCTGATATTCCGACTAAATCAGGTTTGATGGTTGGCTTGGGGGAAACCAATGCTGAAATCGTTGAGGTTATGCATGATCTGCGCCGCCATGGAGTAACCATGCTGACTCTAGGGCAATATTTGCAACCAAGCCGCCACCATTTACCCGTGCAGCGCTACGTCAGCCCGGCTGAGTTTGACGAAATGAAAGCAGAAGCTATGGCAATGGGCTTTACCCACGCTGCTTGTGGCCCGTTTGTTCGCTCTTCTTATCATGCCGATCTGCAAGCAAAAGGGTTGGAAGTAAAATAAATAAATTGGCCTGATGAGACTTTCAGGCCAATTTTATGAAATATTTAGTTACACCTTAAATGCCAGACAAGCAAAAACGGATTTCCACTGGAGATCCGTTTTCTGTTATCAGACATAATAAGTTTGCTGATAATAGCTAAGTTAAAGAATTTTCATCCTGCCGCTTTCACCGGAATACCGGTTATATCGAGCGAGGGCAATCAGTCCTTATGCTCAATTGGCGGTGTTGTTTTGGTTTCAACGGCCGTTTTAGCTTCAGCAACAGGCGTCGCCGCAGGTGCATCATCATTACCCATAGCCTTTTTAAAGCCTTTCAGGGCAGCCCCCAGATCCGCGCCCAACGTGCGCAATTTGCTGGTTCCAAACAACAACACAATCAATATGCCGACTACCAACAATTTGGTAATACTGATACCTTCCATACTCACCTTCTTGATTAGCTCTGTTCATTAAACAATGAATATATCCTTCTTACTGGATATTGCGCCAATGTGAGCACATCTCACGCCCTGAATCACTCACATGAGTCAGAATGGTGGGATTCACTCGCGAGCGACAACGCCAATGACGTTGGATATTGTTAAATAATGGCCTATTTACGAATAAATTACCGATTAAAACAACAGTAATATGTAACAGATTTCGTTAGTGAACTATGATTACTCAGAGTCTATTATCACTTATTTTGACTCATTCCGGATGAGACATTGCCGTTAACATCCCCCCAAAGCAAAAAGAAAGAGGGAGCCGCCAATTGCCTTATTCAAGTAGAATAAACACCCGTCGGTCAGGGTTAAGTTTTGCTAAAAGAACTTATTTACCTCGAGCATTTGGCTTAGGTGTAGGTATGTTTTGTGTAGGCTCAGTGCTCTACACACAGCATTCCCCATTATGGCTATGGCTGATGCTAGCTATTAATGGGTTGATATGGCCACATATTGCATTCTTGCTGGCGTTGCGGTCTGAACAACCGTTTGAGCAAGAAATAATCAACATGAAAATAGACTCTGCGTTGGGTGGCGTCTGGGTGGCAATAATGTCGTTCAATGCTTTGCCATCCATTGTTATTCTATCCATGATGAGTATGAATAATATTGCTTCCGGGGGTAAGAACATTTTTTGCAAAGGTTTAGCCTTGCAAATCTCCTGTAGCTTATTGACTGCATGGATATTTAACTTGCCCTTTGAACCTGAAACTTCCCCCATTCAGGTTTATGCTTGTTTGCCGATGATAATTATCTACCCTTCCCTACTCGGATTAGTAACCTATCGAACTGCAAAGCGTTTGGCCGAAAACAAAGAAGAGCTATTACGTATTAGTGTAAGAGATGGGTTAACTGGTTTGTATAACCGCAGACATTGGGAACACCAGTTACATAATCAATTTGACAGTTGCCGGCGCTATCAGCACGGCGCAACACTCATTTTACTTGATATTGATAACTTCAAAGCCATAAATGACACCTTTGGCCATGCCGTCGGCGATGAAGCCATTACGGTTCTTGCTGAGGAGTTATTATTAGGGCTGCGGGCCATTGATATTGTCGGTCGCTATGGTGGCGACGAGTTCGGTGCTATTTTGCCCAATACCACCGCCGAACAAACCCGCGAAGTATTAACGCGAATTCAAGAAAAACTAGCTGAATTAGCCTTTACGCAAGCCCCCACGCTGCAACTTAGAGTAAGTGCCGGCATTGCTGATTACAGGCACGACATGATTAATTATCAGCAATGGTTGAAAGCGGCTGACTCCGCACTGTACCAGGCAAAAGATAATGGTCGTAATCGTATTGAGCTGGCCAGTTAAAAACTATTCCCAATAGATTTCATGATGTAAAAAGTCAGTGTATTATTGATTCGTAAGCTCTGGAGATGACATTCCTCCATAACCGCCCTTCAAGGCTGATGATGTCTACGTAACCTTTTCATTAAGGTGCGTAGTATTGCGCCTAAGCCTTTCTGAAAAGCCCATTAATAATGACCAACTACCCCGCACGATGGGTATCCATAATGAAAGGTATTTATGTTTAATACATTACTCGCAGTATTTATTGGTGGTGGCGTGGGCAGCGTTGCTCGCTGGCTGGTCAGTATGAAGCTAAACAGCTTATCACCCCATGTCCCCGTGGGAACACTGCTGGTAAACCTGATAGGTGCTTTTATCATTGGTCTGACATTGGCGCTGTTTACCCGCATTGCACATATTGATCCCGTATGGAAGCTTCTGATTACGACAGGTTTTTGTGGTGGTCTAACGACATTTTCCACCTTCTCTGTGGAAGTGGTTTATCTCATTCAGGAAGGTAAGCTGGCATGGGCGGCGGGGACTGTTTTACTTAATCTGGCCGGGTCACTTGCGATGACGATGCTGGCCTTTATATTGGTCAATCACTTCGCGGGGCAATAATAGCGAGTAACTATAAATAGTTTAACTTTCCGGGTAGTCCATTATATTGCCCGGAAACGTGCAAGATAAAGAAAGTCACGGGTCGGGTGGTATCGTCTTAATGTTTTCTTAATCTACGAACCGGATAATCATTTGCCAGAGAACAGTTAGCCGATGGTGGTGACTGATGTGCTGGATAACACTATGTTTGGATTACCAAAAAAACGGGCTGAGTGGCTAACAGTTATTTTTTGCCTGGTCATCACCGTGATATTTCTCAAAGCCTATCTGTTCTAACCTTGATGTGTTACTTCTCTCAATTCTACTTTTGTTGATTGTAAAACAACGAGTTGTGTCGTGTCGTTCAACAAAAGCCCTCTTTTTACCTTATTGGTAATACCCATAAAAAACCCGCCTATAGAGGCGGGTTTTAACAAATATGGGCTACTTAGATAGCGATAACATTAGCAGCAGATGGGCCTTTGGCACCGTTCGTGATTTCAAATTCTACACGCTGGCCTTCAGCAAGAGTTTTGAAACCATTGCTAGCGATGGCTGAGAAATGAACGAAAACGTCCTTGCTGCCATCTTCTGGGGTAATGAAGCCGAAACCTTTGGACTCATTGAACCACTTAACGCTACCTTTAATCTTAGACATCAAACTTACCTTTACGTGAATGTTGGACACAAATAGTGTGTCAACTACAGTACAGCAATAGAACCGTTTTTTGTCCACAGCCGAGATCACAAAAAGAAGAGAAAAAGTGAAAAACGCCGTTTTTTGGCTCTGTTTCTAGCACAGAAAACCACATTTTTTTGCTTTTGTAGTTCACCATTATGGCGCTGATAAACGCCTCAGCGAACTGACAGGCTGTATCTGAACGCTATTCACCTGTATTATACTTAGCCATTGGATACGCTAATATGAGATGCATGATGAACGGTAGAATAACAACTTTTTTTGAAGATAAAGGCTTTGGTTTTATCACCGATGAGAACGGAGATAACCGTTATTTTCACGTTATTAAAGTTGCTAATCCCGAGATGATCAAAAAAGGGGCCGAGGTTACCTTTGAGCCAACAACCAATACCAAAGGGTTGTCGGCATTTGCGGTAAAAGTAGCAATCGAGAGTAAATACATATTCATTGCTAACGAGAGAATCAAACTCACCAGCATCAAGTCATTCAATACTTTTACTAAAGAAGTCCCTGCACAGGCCGAGGTAGACAAGGCTAATACTATACTTTCAGTAAATTTACTGATGAACAAAATCCGGCCGCAGGAAGAAGATATTTCAGAAAAAACCGTGCCATTGAAAATGTTATCAATTACGACATTCCAGAATGTAACTTATACGTTTTCTGAACATGAGGTTGATATCGAGAGTACGGTTGCTAAATTGAAGAGTATTTAATACTGATTCTATTTCTCTTGAAACTAGGGGATATCAGCACCCTCAAGCAGCCCCAAATGCCTTTGGGGCTGTCCGGTCTACCCGGAAAGTTAGATGCTGGCATCCCTGCCCGCTAACGCAAGAACATCCCTTTGATATCCTCTGGTGTTGACGCTAGAAATAATAAAAATCAGATTATTTTCATTAACTACTTGAACATAAACATTTTAATCAACTCAACGTCAGTACGGGCACCTAGCTTCTTCATAGCAGAACGTTTTTGTCCGCTAACTGTCTTCTCACTTTTCTTCAAAATTCTGGCGATATCGCCGCCTGAAAAACCTTCATTAAATAGTTTCAACACAATATTTTCATTTGGCGTCAAATATTGCCGCTCTGATGATGCCAGCCCCAACACCTTGGTAACTTTACGTTCGACCAGATTCTCTTTAAGTCCGCGCAGTTTTCGTTTAAATACAGAGGTAATCTTGTTGATTACTGTATCAACCGAATCTTCTCTGAAGATCATGGTTACATTGCTGAACCTAGGAATACCTTGTAAAAAGCTATTCAGTCTGGCATCACAAATCAAAAAAACATCGGCTTCAGAAGGAGCCTTATCCAAACGTTTCAGCGCTTCGAAAAAGCTGAATTCATCAACACCAATAAAAATCACATCTGCTGAATAAAATGCTTTTCGATAGAATTTAATCTCTTTTTTAAAACCTAACGATGCAAATATTTTTTTTACGACAGTTACCATACCCAGTGTTTGATATTTATCGTTATCGACTATCATACAGCTTATCATATTGGCCACACCCGTTAGCGCTTCAGCACCCCATGAATGGTTAACTCATATCTGTTTGCAATGAAATAAATATCATTATAAATCAAATAGATAACACAATATACTTTCCTACTTGTTAGTAGAACATAGGGGAAAGGAGAGCGATATAGGATGTCAACACCGGAGGGTGTAGGAAACGTCTGTTTCTCTGTGGAATATTTCCTTATTTTTTATTTTTGTTTCAGTTTGCCAAACGTGACAGCATTCAGATTGTATGCAAAAATGTAAAAATATTAGTAGTCTGAATAGGAAGGTTCTGATGCAAACCATACACCCTATGAAGCTGCATCTCTCATTTAACCTTATTTTAAGTCAAACTACTTTATGAGAAACGTCGGTTTACATGCCCTAAAAACGTTAAGCTGCTTTTCTGCCGTTACTTTCTACTCTGCAAGTAAAACCTGTACTGACCAGTGTTTTTTAGGCGGCGAAGTAATGAGTGTTCTATACTTTTTATCGATTATTGCTACCCCATTATTTTTCATGATCATCGGTTATATCGACTCTAATGATGAGATAGATCAAAAGGATATCCTCAGTAAATTAAAATCTATAATAACGATTATTATCTTTTGGAACGTCCTTTTCTATTTTATCAATGAGGATGGCTTCAAACGAGGGTATTTCCTACAAAGTTGGCTTTTGTTCAGCATTGCCATTATTTATCTGCTTAACCCGATAATCTCGAAGGTTTTGAAAAGCAACAGAACGGCCATCATAACCCTTTCGTGTCTGGTTATTTTCTCGATTACGATCGATCTGATCAGCGCCTTCACTGAAAGGCCATATTTAATTGATTTCCCACAATATTTTAGATTATGGACTTGGGTTTTCTATTATATAACCGGTAGGTTCCTCTGCTCAAAGATGTGCCAGAAAATAACCAAGTTACCGAGAGTGCGTCTCATCGCTAAAGTGCTGCTGCTGCCAACAGCAATCTCAATGTATTTTTACGAAAGTTTTATGTCGATACATGTATATAAAACAGTGAATGCAGGTTATTTCCTTGATAACTTACACGTTTTAATACTAAGTTTATGTTTATTTGTCATATTTGATAACTTTGACACTAAACACCAATGGATAAAGAAAACATTGGCCTATATCAGCCCCTCAATGATCGGGGTGTATATACTGCATGATGGAATTTTCTATTTCATTGCCAGTGCATATAACTTATCCGACGTCACGCTGAGATTTACGTTACTACTGTCAGTGTTTGCTGCTTCTGTATTATTGTCGCGTATCCTATTACTCAATAAGTACACATCCCGCTTTATCTCATTTTAATTGCTATCGGCTGGCCGACCAAACGCGATAATAGGCCAGCCAGAGCTTTTGATTATGCCTGGTTGTATCTCGTATTGAGGTCGTTAAGAAGGCAGCAGTGGGGTTGACCGGCTACTGGATTTGAATCACGGTTAGCGTATTGCCAAATACCGCACCGGTATCGATATAAAGCTGATTTTTAAATAGTGAGGGTTTCACCAGCGGTGTATGACCGAAGATAAATTTATCTGCCCCTACAATTTCGTGGTTTTCCCCTTTCATCGATGCGTTAAGACGCTTACGGTTCCAGAGCACTAATTGCTCACTAACAGCTTTGCCGTAGACATATTCATCTGAAGGATAATCAGCATGAGCAACAACATATTTCGCCTGGTCAGTGTTAACCTCAATAATTAAAGGTAATTGTTCTGCCCGCCTAATGAGTTGTTCTACCAGATGTTTATTACTTACATCTAGTAAAAAAAACCATCGCCCACCATTTGCTATCCAAGTGTCAACCTCTCCACCCGCTAACACATCAATTGCCATCTGTTCATGATTACCACGCACCGCATGAAACCAGCGGCTATTAAGCAGTTCGTAACATTCAATATTCTGCAAACCCCGATCAGCCAAGTCTCCGACAGAGACCAGTAAATCAGTCGAACGCTCAAACTGAACACGTTCCAAGGCATCCATCAGTTTTTTATAGCAGCCATGAATATCTCCAACCACGAAGATACGTTGGTATTCGCTGCCGTCTATTTTATGGTACATACCAGGCTCCACAGTCAGTGTATGGCCTGTATTAACCTTAGCTTACTTGAATGTTTTTTGAGCAGTAAATATCTCTATTTTCTGTGGTTCAAGCCGTTACCGCCAACAGGCTGGCACTTATTTCAGTGATTACCAATGAAAGTCTTGAGGAAATGGCGTTGGTTGTAAGAAGTGAGGTAACTGCTCTTTTTAAAGCATCAAGTGTGATCCTCGCCACCAAGCGTAATCACCGATTTGCTTGGTGAGAATGGCATATCATGATCGAATAAGCCGCCCTTAGGCGGCTTATTTAGCATTGAGGCACTGTTACAAAGGCCGGTATATGCCCCTGTAATGCGCTAATCTTTCGTGGAAATAGTCTCGTTCGTCCAACGAAAGGCTGGCCTCAACTTCATCAACATCAATGTTCTTCTTTTGGCTTTCCATAAAAGCAACCGTGGATGCCACAAAGTCCAGGCTGGTATGGCAATATTCAGAAACCAGTTTCTCTAGTGCTGACATTTCACACCCCCTACTTCGCTACCACACAAATATAATTAACACAAATCATCACGCCAATACCGTGAGCAAGATCACTAAAAATGACATGCGCATGTTTACTTCAATTGAAACTATCTATCACTATTTTGGCGGCACAGGTAATACCATACTTAAATAGCATCGCTGGGGTGACAGCGATGCCATCCACAGATCAATTTTTCGCAGGGATCATTTCTCATATTGAACTGCACATCAGTGTCTTTTAAGCTATTTTCCGTTATCTTGTTGGATTAACCTCAAAACAAAAACAGACCACAGAATCGGAGCAGGAATGAGAAAGACAACCATGATTATGATAGCCATTGCACTGGCGGTATTCGCTTATACCTACTTTACCGGGGCGTAGCCATCATCCAACAATGAAACAATTGCCAGAGAGCGGTCTCTACATAACATTTTCTGGCACCGCGCGTTATTTATCTCTATTGAATCGAGGTTACATAAGTAAAAAATGCTAAAAGTTATTGCCCAAGATTTTATAAAACCGGAACACATTATCGATGTTATGCCGCTGTATAAACAATTAGTGGCCAGTACAAAGCGTGAACCACTTTGTATATCCTATGACTTATGTATCAACCATAAAGACCCTGGCCATTTTATTTTTGTTGAGGAATGGCCAGATCAAGCCGCTTTAGACATACATTGTGCCACTGCGCATTTCAGAGAATTGGTTCCACAAATCAACCGATACCAAAGAAGCGAGGGCACCTTCATCTTAATGCACTCTTTTGAATAACCCTTACGGGCGGCGAGTTACACTACGAGTTGCTCCTCCTCATGATATTGATTTTGCCACATAGCGGCGTAACGCCCATTGGTCAGTAATAGTGCGTCGTGGCGGCCTCGCTCTACAATTGCGCCGGCATCCAATACAATAATTTCATCCGCATCAATGATTGTTGATAGGCGATGGGCAATCACCAACGTAGTATGGTCGCGACTAACTTCTCGCAGATGAGCCTGAATTTCGCGCTCAGTTTGCGTATCTAACGCACTGGTCGCTTCATCGAATACCAATATTGCGGGGTTTTTGAGAATAGTGCGCGCAATGGCTACCCGCTGTTTTTCGCCACCGGAAAGCTTCAACCCCCGTTCCCCTACCCGCGTATCATACCCATCTGGCAGGCTAGTAATAAATTTATGGATATGTGCCAGTTTTGCCGCGCGTTCTATCTCTGCAAAAGTTGCAGACGTTCTGCCATAAGCGATGTTATAACGCAATGTGTCATTAAACAGCACGGTATCCTGCGGTACAATGCCAATCGCTTCGCGCAAACTTGACTGGGTAACCGCCCGAATATCCTGATTATCAATATAAATCGCGCCGCCCGTCACATCATAAAAACGGAACAATAAACGTGAAAGCGTTGATTTCCCCGCACCGGAGGCCCCCACTACAGCGACTGTTTTACCTGCAGGGATGCTGAAACTCACGTTATCCAGAATAGGTCTGCGAGGGTCATAACCAAAGCTGACCGACTCAAAACGGACTTCACCTTGTGTCAGTTTCAAAGGTAATGCATCTGGTCTATCAGTCACTTCTTTCTTAACCATCAGCAGATCGAGCATATTTTCCATATCAATCAGTGCTTGTCTGATCTCAGAATAGATAAACCCAAAGAAATTAAGTGGTTGATATAACTGAAGCAGATAGGCATTAACTAATACGAAATCACCGATAGTCATGTTGCCCTGCGTGATACCTTGCGCCGCCATCGCCATCATGACGACCAATCCAATTGAGATTATTGCAGTCTGCCCAAGGCTCAATGCAGTAAAACTGAATTGATTTTTGATTGCCGCATGTTCATAGAGTTGCAGTGAGGTGTTGAAACGCTGCGCTTCAAACGCTTCATTACCAAAATATTTCACTGTTTCATAATTGAGCAAGCTGTCGATAGACTTAGTGTTAGCATCGGCATTGGCTTTATTTAGCTCACGCCTGAAGCGGGTTCGCCAACTGACGGCCATAACCGTAAACAAGATATAGCACCCAACCGTCACCAAAATCGCGATAGCAAACCAGCCATCTAATAGATGCCACATGATCAACGAAACCAGTGTTATTTCAAACAAAATTGGGAAGATAGAGAACAGCAAGCGCGAAAGTACAGTAGCAACGGCTTGAGTTCCTCGCTCAATTGACAGTGATAAACCACCGGTTTGTCGGTCCAGATGAAAGCGCAAACTTAGCTCATGCAATTGTTTAAATACACGTAAGCCGAGTAACCGAGTCGCATTCTGGCTAACATGTACAAACATCACGTTCCGCAGTTCCTCAAATAAGGAGGCGCTAATTCTGGCGATGCCGTATGCAATAATGAAACCAATTGGAATAGCCAGCATCTTGGCGTTCTCACTGCTTAATGTATCAACCATTGCCTTATAGGCCAGTGGGACCAGAGTGGTACTGACCTTGGAAACCACCATAAATATCACCGCAGCGACCAAATAATAGCGAAGCTTAGGGTTATTTTTAGGCCACAGATAAGGCAGCAGGAACTTTAGTAAGCGTGAACGATCCATATTTATCTATTTGTCATCTCAGGTGAAATAGTTGTATTTATTTTTTTATATTCTGCCACGTATAATTGGAATGGCCTAATGAGGCTATCAATATCTTGTCGCCGTAAAATTTAGCGACCTATGCTGAGTTGTCCTGCCCCTAGGATGATAGGGAATCAATGGGGAAACTCACTTCACTTGCCCCTCTTTTTTTGATTAACAGACGAGTCTTATAAATCATAAATATTTGTGCACTATAATTAATGCAAATTTACTTAATTTGAGGTTATCTGATGGTGTGGCTGGAACAAGGGCTGTATCTAAGAGTCAGTGAAATGGACAATGGGCCAAGGCCACTACCACTTCAGAGCGGCTTTAATGAAACATCTGCCTATCGAGCATTAGGTCTATTCAATCCATCAGAAACCTCAGATGCTTACTATATATTGTCTAATGACCGCGATGAGATATGGTTTATCTGTAATCGCCATTTACGAACAGTGGCGTTATCCCCACATCCTGAAGATTTTAGAAGACCACTTTCCTCATTCATTGATATGCCTGCGTAAGTACCCTGTTGAGCAACGGTAAAGCAGATGAAACTCATCAATAGTTAGCGAGTTGTACAACCGCGCGCCTCTTGTTTCTGTGCAGTGATAAATTATGCTCATTATAACAAAGGGTCCATCGCCCTTATTCATTCATTTTTTTTGAACAAGATGAACAATTCTCTTTAGTATTCAAATTCTGTGATCGGAGTAACATTATTCCTATCGAAAGCAACCCGCTTTCACATACACAAATAGAAGAGAATTTATTATGAAAACTACCATCGCAGCAATCGCACTTATCGCAGCAATCCTGGCACCAACTGTTTCAATGGCAAATATCGGCGACAGTGATAGCTATAAAGGGACCTACTCTATCAGCCAGGGCCAGAATACTACCACCACTGATCAGACAGCCAAAAACTAAGACAAAATAATAGCATAAAGTCCCACTTAGATTAAGTGGGGCTATTTATTAATGCCTTTACATTTAGTCCCTGTAGTATTAAACATCCCCTCAGCCATCCATAATTTATTTTATTATCGTTAAATTATTTCTTATCTTATTCCCCTTCAAATCAAATTAACTTTATAAAAAATCGCCAATAAAAGATCGGTTATAGCCATAAAAATGCCCCGGCTTGATTAATCGTTTGGTTTGTATACAAGGTGGGAAAATCACTGCGGCCTCCGAATCTCATCATGATATTCGCATTCGGAAGCCACTCTTGATTGCATTTTTATTCGTCGAAGAACCAGTAACCCTGATTAATCAATTCGGTTAACTCAGCCATGAAAGCTGGGTTATTTAGTGCCTCACCTAGCTCTTTCTTGCCAATCATGGTGTAACGACACAGTGCGTCAGCAGCTTTAGCATCGGTCGTTTCCAGCCGTTCACTGTTGATAAAGAAACTGTCGCCAACTTGCAGAACACGTAAGCCACTCAGGCGCGTCAAGATCTGACCATCCATCAAAGCACCCACAATTTCATCCTGCTCGTAGGGTGGTTGCGCGGCAGAGATATCCAACTCATGGCGCGGCGTGGTAGCAAAGCGGCCGAACCACTGCTTAAAATCTTCCGGCTGATTAATCATATCAACCATCATCTGGCGCAAGCGATCAAGCTCGTGTTCCTCAACCCGCCCCGGATGTTCCCGGCAGGTTAAATCAGGATCACTGTAGTGCTCACCGCCGAGATCTTTCTCCAGCGCATAGTCAGCAAAACTACTGATCAGATCCCTGCCATTCGGCCCGCGAAATCCGACAGAGTAATTGAGCGCCGTCTCATGGGTGAAACCGTCGTGCGGAAAGCCCGGCGGGATATATAAAATGTCACCCGGTTCGAGGTCTTCATCAATGATTGGTGTGAAAGGCTCAACGTGGAGCAGCGCCGGATGTGGGCAAAACTGCTTCAATGGTAATTTGTCACCCACGCGCCAGCGGCGGCTGCCCATCCCCTGAATGATAAAGACGTCGTATTGGTCGATATGCGGTCCAACACCCCCACCCGGTACGGAAAAAGAGATCATCAGATCGTCTAAACGCCAGTCCGGCAGCACGCGAAATGGGCGCACCAGTTCGGCAGACGGAGCATGCCAGTGGTTAACTGCCTGAGCCAACAACGACCATCCGGTCTCACCCAGATTATCAAAATGCTCAAACGGCCCATTACTGGCCTGCCACTGACCATTACTATGGCTGACTAGGCGGCTATCTACCTCCGCTTCCATCGCCAAACCCGCCAGTTCGTCTGGCGTAATAGGATCAATGAAGTTAGGGAAGGCATTTTTTAATATAACAGGTTGTTTTTGCCAGTATTTCTCTAAAAATTCGGGCCAATTAAGATTAAGTTGATAAGCCATGCTTTAACACCAGTGAGAAGACAAACGGCCCTGATTATAAAGTGGCTGCCCCATAGGCCGCCTTGTCATTGGTCAAGGCTATGTCGAGCGCATCAGCAAATAAGTCTATCCCCCCTCGCAAGATGGGGGGATAACGAACCCTTTCTACATATCGACAGGAATAGTGGTCGGTCTTATTACAATGCGTTAAATCGTGTTTCCACCTCGGTTATGGCGTCTACCCGTGTTTGATGTCGCCCCCCTTCAAATTCTGCATCAAGCCAGGCATCCACAATCATCTTAGCCAGTTCCAACCCTACGACCCTAGAGCCAAAAGCCAGTACATTAGTATTATTATGTTGTCGGGAAAGCTGTGCCGAATAAGGTTCGCTGCACACTACCGCGCGGATACCGGGATGTTTATTTGCCGTAATCGAGATGCCTACGCCCGTACCACAAATCAAGACGCCACCATCAACTTCCCCAGCCGTCACCGCCTCAGCAACTTCATTGGCATAACGTGGATAATCCGTACGTTCTGTAGACCACCAACCTTTGTCAATCACCTTGATGCCACGCGTTTGTAAGTGAGCAACAATATCCGCTTTCAGAATAAATCCAACATGATCGCAACCCAGAGCAATACTTTTCATTGAATAACCTCTCATTCGTCAGTAAGCCAAACTTCACAAATTTCATTTTTATGTGAGCTAAAACGATACTTTTAGTTAAAAACCCCGACAATGGCCGCAGCAATGTGTCCATTTTACGCACAATAATCATCGAATTTAAATAACTTGTGTAGTAACCATAAAGAACATCCCGTTAAATAACCTCTACGCAATACACACAACCAATTGATTTTAATTATAATAAATTGATTTATAATATTTAAACCCGCCAATGAGAAACTACACAAACCATAGTTACTTTATAAATTATCAAATTCTGTGAAGTTGATTGCATATTTCGTCAACACATTGTGGTGATATAGTGACGTCTTCAATTTTTGGACATGGGACCGAGATGAGTCAGTCAGAGTTTGATCAAGGTATTCCTAACGGGATCGGTATCGCCCCCTACCTACGAATGAAGCAGGAGGGGATGACGGAAAATGAAAGCCGTATTGTTGAATGGTTTCTTACACCTGGGAACTTGAGTGCCGCACCGGCGATTAAGGATGTTGCCGAGACCCTCATGGTGTCGGAAGCAATGATTGTTAAAGTTTCAAAACTGCTGGGTTTTAGTGGCTTTCGCAATCTGCGCAGTACGTTGATTGATTACTTCTCGCAGTCTGAACAGGTGTTACCGGCTGAGTTATCGTTTGATGAAGCGCCAGAGGATGTGGTTAATAAGGTATTTAACATCACCCTGCGCACGATTATGGAAGGGCAATCGATCGTTAACGTCGATGAAATCCACCGTGCTGCACGCTTTTTCTATGGTGCCAGACAGCGTGATTTATACGGCGTGGGTGGCTCGAATTCGATTTGTGCCGATATCGCGCATAAACTACTGCGTATAGGCGTGCGTTGCCAGGCTTACCAAGACGCACACATTATGATGATGTCCGCTGCATTACTGAAAGAAGGTGATGTGGTGCTGGTAGTGTCCCATTCCGGGCGCACCAGTGATTTAAAAGCCGCTGTAGAATTGGCAAAGAAGAATGGAGCGAAGATTATATGTATTACTCATAGCTATCACTCCCCTATTGCCAAACTGGCTGATTTTATTATTTGTTCGCCAGCACCAGAGACCCCTTTATTAGGGCGAAACGCCTCAGCGCGTATATTACAACTCACATTATTAGATGCATTTTTTGTTTCTGTAGCACAACAAGATATTGAACGAGCCACGATTAATCTGGAAAAAACCGGCGCTATTGTCGACTTTTTCCGGCGAGATAAATAATAGTAATAAAAAACCGGCATGTCTCTATTTTAAGACATGCCGGAACTCTCTCCCTACAATGAGAAATGAGCCATGAATAAACTTCTAAAACTCTTTAGTGGTGCAGCCATAGGTATGATGTTATCCACCAGTGCGTTCGCTGCCGCAGAGTATGCGGTTATTTTAAAAACGCTCTCTAATCCTTTTTGGGTGGATATGAAAAAAGGAATTGAAGAGGAGGCAAAAGTATTAGGTGTCAGTGTAGATATATTTGCGTCCCCCTCTGAAGGTGACTTTCAGTCTCAACTGCAATTATTCGAAGATCTGAGTAATAAGAATTACAAAGGTATAGCCTTTGCGCCACTGTCTTCAGTTAACCTGGTTATGCCTGTGGCTCGTGCCTGGCAAAAAGGAATTTATCTGGTCAATCTCGACGAGAAAATTGATATGGATAATCTGAAAAAAGCTAAAGGCAATGTCGAGGCCTTTGTCACGACCGACAATAATGCGGTAGGTGCCAAAGGAGCGGCTTTTATTATTGATAAATTAGGCACTACCGGTGGTGAAGTCGCTATTATCGAAGGTAAAGCGGGTAACGCTTCTGGTGAAGCACGCCGTGCGGGAGCAACGGAAGCATTTAAGCAAGCCAGCCAAATCAAATTAGTTGCCAGCCAGCCTGCTGATTGGGATCGTATTAAAGCGCTAGATGTCGCCACCAATGTTTTGCAGCGCAATCCCAATCTGAAAGCTATCTATTGTGCCAATGACACCATGGCGATGGGGGCAGCACAGGCAGTCGCCAATGCAGGTAAAGTTGGCAAGATTCTGGTTGTCGGCACCGACGGAATACCCGAAGCACGTAAGATGGTAGATGCCGGGCAAATGACCGCCACGGTTGCACAAAACCCAGCGAATATCGGTGCTACCGGGTTGAAGCTGCTGGTGGAAGCGGTTCAACGGGGGAAAGTGATCCCATTGGATAAACAGCCGCAGTTTACGCTAGTGGATTCTGTACTGGTCACCAAATAGCATTATAGCCGTACCCACCCGGCTAATATCCGATTAAAGAGCAGAGCCACTCACTCGGTTTTCCTCTTACGGGTTAGGTCGGGTAAGGGTAGATTTCGGTAGGAATAAAAAACTAAGGTGATTATATGGTCACGCCTTATATCTCTATGGCGGGGATCGGCAAATCCTTTGGGCCGGTTCATGCCTTAAAGTCCGTTGATTTAACTGTTTTCACACATGAAATTCATGCGTTATTAGGTGAGAATGGCGCAGGTAAATCAACGTTAATGAAAGTATTGTCAGGTATTCACTCTCCAACGAGTGGCTCAATAACTATTAATGATATTAATTACGACAAACTGGACCATAAACAGGCAGCGCAATTAGGTATCGGAATCATTTATCAGGAACTTAGTGTTATTGATGAATTGACAGTATTAGAAAATCTTTATATTGGCCGTCACCTGACGAAAAAAGTCTGCGGTATAAACATTGTAGACTGGAGAAAAATGCGTATCCAGGCAGCAATAATGTTATTGCGCGTGGGTTTAAAAGTCAGCCTTGATGAAAAAGTGGCTAATTTATCTATCAGTCATAAACAGATGTTGGAAATTGCTAAAACATTAATGCTCGATGCTAAAGTTATTATTATGGATGAGCCAACCTCATCACTAACTAATAAAGAGGTGGATTATCTCTTCTTAATTATGAATCAGTTGCGCAAGGAGGGCACAGCCATTGTTTATATCTCTCATAAACTGAATGAGATCCGCCGTATTTGCGATCGCTATACAGTAATGAAAGATGGTAGCAGTGTGTGTAGCGGCATGATTCAGGATGTCACTAACGACGATATTGTGCGCTTGATGGTCGGGCGCGAATTACAAAACCGCTTTATTGCCTTCAAAGAAAATACCGGCAACGTAGTACGCGACACGGTGTTTGAGGTGAAAAACCTGACCAGTCGCGATAAGAAAAAAGTCCGCGATATTTCATTTGCTGTCAACCGGGGCGAGATCTTCGGGTTTGCCGGTTTGGTGGGTTCTGGCCGCACCGAATTAATGAATTGCCTGTTTGGTGTCGACAAAACCAGCCATGGCGAAGTCTGGCTGAATGGCAAAAATATCACCCCCCGCTCCCCGCTGGATGCACTGAAAAAAGGCATGGGCTATATCACTGAAAGCCGGCGTGAAAACGGTTTTTTCGGCAATTTCTCTATCGCTGAAAACATGGCTATCAGCCATAGCTTAAAAGAAGGGGGTTACAAAGGTGCAATGGGGTTGGTTAAGCCACAGCTTGAGCAGGAAATTGCCGAAGAACAACGAAGCCTACTGGCACTAAAGTGCCATTCGGTGTCGCAAAACATCACAGAACTGTCTGGCGGGAATCAGCAAAAAGTATTGATTTCTAAATGGTTATTCTGTCATCCCGACGTGATTATTTTTGATGAACCCACCCGAGGCATTGATGTGGGTGCTAAAGCCGAGATCTATAAAGTGATGCGCACCCTTGCGGATGAGGGGAAAGTCATTCTGATGGTCTCCTCTGAGCTTCCCGAAATTATTACCGTTTGCGACCGTATTGCGGTGTTTTGTGAAGGACGATTGACGCAAATCCTGACCAACCGCGATGACATCAGCGAAAAGGAGATTATGGCATGGGCATTACCACAAGAGTGAAATCGGATACGGCTGGGAAAAAGCCGTTTAACTTCGCCGCTTTTTGGGATAAATACGGCACTTTTTTCATTCTGGCGATCATTGTGGCTATCTTTGGCTCTATTTCGTCGGAGTATTTCCTTACTACCAATAACATCACGCAAATATTCGTCCAAAGCTCGGTCACCGTATTAATTGGGATGGGGGAGTTCTTTGCCATTTTAGTGGCGGGGATAGACTTGTCTGTTGGTGCGATTCTGGCGCTGTCTGGCATGGTTACCGCAAAATTGATGCTGGCTGGGGTCGATCCAATATTCGCAGCACTGATTGGTGGTGTGCTGGTAGGTGGCGCGCTGGGGGCCATCAATGGCTGTCTGGTCAACTGGACCGGCCTGCACCCTTTCATCATCACTCTTGGCACCAATGCCATTTTTCGCGGTATCACCTTGGTGATTTCTGATGCCAACTCGGTGTATGGCTTCTCGTTTGAGTTTGTAAATTTCTTTGCTGCCAGTGTGTTAGGCATTCCGGTACCGGTGTTATTCGCCCTGTTTATCGCCATAGTGCTTTGGTTTCTGACCACCCGTACACGCCTTGGGCGCAATATCTACGCCTTGGGCGGCAATAAAAACTCAGCTTTCTATTCCGGCATCGATGTGAAATTTCACATGCTAGTCGTGTTTATCATCTCGGGTATTTGTGCCGGTCTTGCTGGCGTGGTTTCGACAGCCCGCCTTGGCGCGGCTGAACCGCTGGCCGGGATGGGGTTTGAAACCTATGCCATCGCCAGTGCCATTATTGGTGGTACCAGCTTCTTTGGGGGCAAGGGGCGCATCTTTTCTGTGGTTATTGGTGGCCTGATTATAGGCACCATCAATAACGGTCTAAATATTCTCCAAGTACAAACCTATTACCAACTGGTGGTGATGGGCGGCCTGATTATTGCCGCTGTCGCCCTCGACCGACTTATCAGTAAGTAAGGACTCGATAATGAAGATATCTCCCTCCCTGATGTGTATGGATTTGCTGAAATTTAAAGAGCAAATTGAATTTATTGACCAAAATGCGGACTATTTTCACATCGACATTATGGATGGCCATTTTGTGCCTAACCTGACACTGTCCCCCTTTTTCGTCAGCCAAGTGAAACGTATCGCCAACAAACCACTGGACTGCCACTTAATGGTGACGCGCCCACAGGATTACATTGCTCCTTTGGCAAAAGCGGGCGCAGACTTTATCACGCTGCACCCAGAAACCCTCAACGGGCAAGCATTTCGCTTGATCGAGGAGATCCGCAGTTTAGGGATGAAAGTCGGCCTGATCCTCAATCCAGAAACACCGGTCGATAGCATGAAATATTACATTCATAAAGCAGATAAAATAACCGTCATGACGGTGGACCCTGGCTTTGCCGGACAGCCATTTATCCCTGAAATGTTAGATAAAATTGTTGAACTGAAAGCCTGGCGTGAAAAAAACCAGCTTAATTATGAAATTGAAATTGATGGTTCTTGTAATCAGGCAACTTACCAACGTCTGATTGAGGCTGGGGCCGATGTGCTAATTGTTGGCTCTTCTGGGCTGTTCAATCATGCCTCTGATATCGATAAAGCCTGGGCGCTGATGTCGCAACAAATCATTCATGCCAAGAGTGAGGTGTTACAGCATGCCTAAATATGACGTGGTGATCGGGGTCGATATGGGGGCGACCCATATCCGCTTTTGTTTACTCAAGCGCGATGGTGTGATGCTTCATTGTGAGAAGTTACGTACCGCTGATGTCATTGCCTCGGGGTTAGTTGCTGGATTAAGCGCCCGACTGCATCAATATCTTGAACGTTATAATGCATGCTGCCAAGGGCTGGTCATGGGGTTCCCGGCACTGGTAGAGAACGACAAAAAGAGCATTATTTCCACGCCAAATTTACCGTTAACCTCGACTGACCTGGCGGGGCTGGCCGATAAGCTGAGTGCGGCGCTACACTGCCCGGTTCAATTCGAGCGTGATGTTAATATGCAACTCTCCTATGACGTACATGAACATCAACTTGAGCGGCAATTGGTGCTCGGTGCTTATCTTGGTACCGGCATGGGGTTTGCTATCTGGATGAATGGCGCCCCCTGGACTGGAGCACACGGCGTAGCAGGTGAATTGGGGCATATCCCCATGGGAGATGATGAAAAGCAGTGTGGATGCGGCAATTACGGCTGTTTGGAAACCACCTGCTCCGGCTTAGCATTACGCCGATGGTATGACAGCACGCCGCGCGAGTTTGAGCTAAGTGAACTGTTTCTCTATGCCACCGGGCAGCCGTTTATTGTGCAGTTTATGCAACGAACGGCGAAAGCCATTGCCACCAGCATTAATCTGTTTGATCCCCATGCGATAGTGCTCGGCGGCGGGGTGATGGATATGCCGGGTTTCCCACTAGAAGCATTGATCCGGCAAATACGAACTTATTTGCGCCGCCCGCTTTCCCATGACGTAGTGCGCTTCGTGCAAGCTTCATCGTCAGCATTTAACGGTGCCAGCGGCGCTGCGACAATAGCCAGTAAACAGTGGTTTATTTGACTGAACCCACGTGTTCTTAAACGATGTCCTCTGCACCAGATATCGGCATATTGAGTCGCATGCTGATTATCTGCCCCGCAGCAGACCGGATTTCAAGTCGCCAGTGTTACCCTCCCTGACTCAGGGCTGCCCACCGCCCATACCGGTTTTAAACAATATTCTCCGTTGCCGACCGGTATAATTTTAACATGCTGGTCTGACTTATTTTAATATCTTAGCTGCCTGTGCAAGGTAGTCGCTCTTCGACAGTCATATTATCAATATATTCTTTAGCTAATTATTTGCTGAAATTGATATTCTATTTTTCGCATATTTAAAGACGAAATTATTCTGTAGAACTGCCATTTCAAATAATCATCCTCATGATATAGTCAAATCCTATTATTTCACCAATAAGATTCACAATAAGTGTAATTAACCACTCTTTTCATGTTGTTTTTACAAAAACTATATATTAGATAATTTTATATAACGGGGAAGTACTATCTTATGCGCAAAATAACTTATTTAATAACAGCATTAGCTATCACACTGAGCACCTTTGCATTGTCAGCTAATGCTGCGCCGAAAGGCAAAGACGCTCCGGTGACGATTTTAGTTTCAGCATTAACATACAGTTTTCCTCATTTTGTTTTTCTACAAGAGCAACTTGAAGATGAAGCTAAAAAATTAGGTAATATAAAAATCATTCGCTCTGATGGCCAATTAAGCGCACCTAAACAAATTGCCGATATTGAAGCAGCAATTGTTCAAGGGGTTGATGGCATTATTATTGCCCCAGCCGATGCAACCGCTCTGGCTCCCGTATTACGTAATGCGATTAAAGAAGGTATTTCCGTGGTCACTATTGACCGCCCGGTAAATGGGGTACCCGAAGTTATTGCCAATGTAGCCGCAGATAATTTGATTGGTGCACAGCGCCAAGGGGAAGCCGTAGCAAAATTATTCCCTCAAGGAGCCACTATTATTAACTTACAGGGCATTCCGGGCGACAAAACAGCAAACGATCGTAATAAGGGTGTGCATGACACGTTGGATAAGCAGCCTGAACTTTACAAATTTGTTGCCGAGCAAACCGCACGCTTTAACCGTGACCAGGGCTTATCTGTTACAGAAAATCTGTTAACTGGCCTGGCTGAGACCCCAACAGTTATTGTTGCAGCTAATGATGACAGCGCATTAGGGGCCGCCCAAGCGGTTGAAGCGCGAGGCTTAAAAGGCAAGATTGCTATCTTTGGTTACGATGGTTCAACTGATGCATTGAAAGCGGTACGAGACGGTGTACTCACCGCGACAATCGATCAGTACCCAGGGAAACAAGGCCGAGAGGCAGTAAAAATTCTGACCGATTACATCCGTACAGGTGCTCGCCCGGCAACAGCAGATGTCTTGGTTAGCCCTGTCGCAATTACCAGCAAAAATCTTAATGATGCAGAACGAATCGGGCTCGTAAAATAATGTCGTCCACTATGTTATCACTCTTATCGCCACCCGATTCTCCGGAAATCAATCGGGAAATAGATGAATATATTAGTGTCAGGAATCTGACCAAATTATTTTTTGGTCAGACGGTGCTTGATAACGTCTCTTTTTCTTTGCAGGTGGGGGAAATAAGAGCGTTATTAGGCGAAAATGGGGCCGGTAAATCAACACTAATTAATATATTAAGTGGCGTGCACCAACCTGATGGCGGCACTATTATTTTGCAAGGTCATACGGCCTCATTTAATAAACCACTTGATGCCTGGAAGGCGGGTATTACAACTATTCATCAGGAATTTAGCCTGTTCCCTGATTTAACGGTTGCCGAAACTATTTTCACCGGACATTTACCGGTGAATCGATTTGGTTTTGTCCGTTGGAACACCATAGTGAAAGATGCGCACCACGTATTGGCATTACTTGGCGTGACTATCAATCCCTTACGCAAGATTGCTGAATTAAGCATTGCTGAACAGCAGTTAGTTGAAATTGCACGGGCGCTAACCTCCAAACCCCGATTAATTATTATGGATGAGCCAACCGCTGCATTAAGTCCAACGGAAGTGGATAAATTACAACAGGTGGTACGTACCATTGCTAAAAGCGGAGTGGCTGTTATTTACGTCAGTCACCGCCTTGAAGAAATTAAAACCTTATGCCAAACCTACAGCGTGTTAAGAGATGGTCTACTGGTCGGAGAAGGAGACGTCAAAGATATCTCTATTGAGAGTCTGGTCCGTTTGATGGTAGGGCGCGATTTAGCACAGTTCGACCGCAATGCGAGCCATATTACAGGTAGCAATATTCTGGAAGTCGAAAACCTGTCGAGTGCAGCGACGGGAGCTGAACGTGTCACCGTACGTAATGTCAGCTTTACGGCCAGGGCGGGTGAAATTGTCGGTTTTGCCGGGCTGGTAGGGGCCGGAAGAACTGAGATTGCCCGGCTGTTATTTGGCGCAGACCCAATAGGAAGCGGGACATTACGTATTAAGGGCAAAGCCTACCACCCGGCCTCCCCCCGTGATGCAATTGCTGCCGGTATTGGTCTGGTGCCGGAAGACCGTAAGCAGCAAGCCTTGTTTATGTCGCTCACGGTGGAAGAGAATTTCGCGATTATCTACTCCCCTTTACGCACGAACCGCCACGTCATTGATCGTCAACGTGAACGGATTTCCTTTCTTGATTTTAAAAAACAGCTAAACCTGCGCGCCGTCAGTTTAGGGGCCAATATTGCCACCTTATCAGGGGGCAATCAGCAAAAGGTAGTACTGGCACGTTGGATGGCTCAGCACCCAGCGTTGCTGATTGTCGATGAGCCGACGCGCGGCGTCGATATTGCCGCAAAAGCGGATGTCCACCGGTTGCTACGTGATATGGCGGCAAAGGGTGTCGCTATCATTCTGATTTCCTCGGATTTACCTGAAGTCCTTGCCGTCAGTGACCGTATTCTCACTCTGCGCGCCGGTCAATTGACCGGGGAGTTGTCGGCACAGGAAGCGAATGAAGAAAACGTTATGCAATTAATGACGCGCCCTATTGCGCAAGTGTGAATTAATTTATTGGATTAGAGATATGACTATGAGCTCGACAATCCTGATTAAAAATCAAAACAGCAATAAGAAAAAAGCTCTTCTGGCGCGTTATGCCCCACTTATTTTTCTTGTGTTGCTGATGGCGCTATTTACGTTATTGGCTCCGCGTTTTCTCTCATCAATCAATCTTTTTAATATTGTCAGGCA
The DNA here is from genome assembly GCF_052217105.1 of Yersinia sp. 2553 StPb PI. Taxonomy (NCBI): domain Bacteria; kingdom Pseudomonadati; phylum Pseudomonadota; class Gammaproteobacteria; order Enterobacterales; family Yersiniaceae; genus Yersinia; species Yersinia sp. 2553 StPb PI. The sequence goes on from NZ_JAZGPX010000002.1 coordinate 2,456,968, forward strand.
AGTTTCTATCTACGGCATTATCGCGGTGGGAATGACATTTATTATTCTGACCCGTGGCATTGATTTATCCGTCGGGGCGATTGCCGCTTTATCGGGAATGGTCGCCGCGGTAGTCGCCAAAGGCGGTATTGAAGGCCAGTTTATGCTGTTCTCTGATGGGCGGGAAATTGCCTGGCAATGGGCAGCATTGGCCGCAATTATCACCGGCGGACTAGCGGGCGCATTACAAGGATTGATTATTGCCCGCCTGACTGTACCCGCCTTTGTCGTGACCTTGGGCGGGCTGACCGTATTTCGCGGGCTAACGCTGATGATAAGTAATGGCAGCCCGGTCAGTGGGGTTGATGAAGCCTTTGGTTGGTGGGGGCGTGGCATGGTTGGCCCGGTTCCGGTGCCAGTCATCGTCTTTGCGCTGGTCGCGATTATTGCCTCACTCACGTTGCACTTTACCCGCTATGGCCGATCCATTTATGCCATTGGATCGAATCCTGAAGCGGCACGTTTATGTGGCCTGAATGTGAAAGGCGTGGTGACCAGTGTTTATGCGCTAACCGGATTATTCGCCGGGCTAGGCGGCTTTTTACTCACCGCACGCCTGAATTCGGCAGAAGCCGTGGCGGGTAACCAGTATGAATTGTATGTGATAGCGGCGGTAGTTATTGGTGGCACCAGTTTGTATGGCGGAACCGGCAGTATTTGGGGAACGGTAATTGGCACACTGCTGATTGGTGTGTTGTTAAACGGACTGGTCATTCTAAATATATCCCCATACATACAGCAGTTGCTGATCGGCATCATTATTGTTGCCGCCGTGACATTTGATATTTTCATCAAGAGGCAAAAAAGATGAGCAGAGCTATCTTCCTTACCGGCACCTCTGTCATCGAGGCGGCCAAACAAACTCTGTCCGCAACCTCTTTATCCGCTGAATTTGACAATGGATCTTTACGTTGGATTCGCTGGCATGGCGTAGAAATTTTACGGGCGGTGACCTTCTTGGTTCGCACTCCGGGATGGGGAACGCCAGAACCGCAGATTAGTGGGTTGGATATTCATCAGAGTGATGATGCCTTTAAAGTGAACTATCAGGCACATTACGTTAATGGCAGCGAACAACTCAGGGTCAATATCCACTTTGCAGGCCGTAGCGATGGAACATTGTCAGCAAGCGCCCGTATTGCTGCCGACACCTCTTTTGAAACCAATCGTACCGGTTTTGTTGTACTGTATCCCTTGGTCGGGTTTGCCGGTACCACCGTTCATGTCGAACATGCGACGGGAGAAAGTACCGATTTAACCATCCCTGATGCCATCAGCCCTGGGCAACCTATATTCAATATTCGGGCAATTACCCATCGGCCGATTGAGAATATCTCCGTTGTCACTCGATTTGATGGTGATATTTTTGAAGCCGAAGACCATCGCAATTGGTCGGATGCCTCTTTTAAGATATACAACCGCCCGATTGGTTTGCCTTATCCCTATCGCTTGCTACCAGAGCAGGTGTTGCATCAATCAGTCATCATTCATATCAGCGACAACACCAACCGATCACCAGATAAACCGGTCATTGATGCGGCACCCATTGCCCGCGTGGATGTTGGCGCGCTAACCCAACAATCCATGCCAGCCATTGGCTTGGGGCTGTCTGCTGATGAGAGTGCACAGGCTATCGCTTATACATCACAACTGGCCAATATTGGCCCGGTACATTTTTTGCTGCGCTATGACCCCTCCTCGTCACACAATATTGAACATCTCGCCGCCGCAAGCCAACGGGCTTCCCGCACAACGTTTCCGGTAGCGGTTGAATTACTGTTAACCGCCAGCCATGACCCGGCACCGGAGATAGCACAGGCAGCAAAACTGTTGCAAGATGTTGGCATCTCGCCGGTATCAGTGGCTATTTTCGCCAAAACGGATGAACGCTCATTCCAGCCCGGTGAGGTTCGCCCACCATCCCCCACTGATACCACTATCTATGCTGAAGCTAAAAACGCCTTCCCTGGTATTCCGGTAGGGGGCGGAAGCCCTGCATTCTTTACTGAATTCAACCGCAAGCGCCCTTCTCTTGGTGCATTTGATTTTATTACACATGCGACAACACCCACCGTTCATGCGGCGGATGATGCCTCAGTAATAGAAACCTTGCAGTCATTACCACACATCATTCGCTCCGCTCGGCACATCGCTGGCAATGTGCCATATCGCATTGGCCCTATTGGGATTGGCGCGCGGTTAAACCCATATGGCGAGGGTCCGGTCGTTAATCCGAATTCTGCCCGCGTGGGGCTGGCCGCGAATGATCCTCGCCAGCGCGGCCTATTTGCTGCGGCGTGGCATGTTGGCTACGCCGCCGTAATCGCAAAATATGGCATTGATAGCTTGGTTCTGGCGGCACCGACCGGGCCGTTTGGCGTGATTTCAACTAAACAGCGCTATGCCCGCCAGTGGTGGGATGAACAGAGTCAAGGTAGCGTGTATCCGTTATTTCATGTGGTGGCTGATTTGGCTTCCGCCAGTGGTAAACCGCGCCTTGAGGTGACATCAAGCAATGAAAAACTGGCCGTTATTGGCTGGCAGGAAAACCGTGAAAACATCTTGTTGATTGCCAATCTTGCCAGTGAACCGGTGAATGTCACGGTGGCAGATGTGGATCTTGTAAAGGTTCGTATCCTGGATGTTGCTCACAGTGAGCAGGCCGCACTATCACCACAGCTATTCCGCCAAGCAAGTGAGGCACGGGATATTGGTCAGGGCATCAGTCTGGATGCTTATGCGGTCGCAAGAATCAGTTATCAGAGACCATTAAATAAATGACTTCAAAACTGAAAGGGGCCGTTATTGGCTGTGGCTTTTTTGCCCAAAATCATCTGGCCGGTTGGAAAGATATTGAAGATGTCGACATTGTCGCGGTATGTGATCTGGATATTGAGAAAGCCAAAGCAGCGGCAGAGAAATTCGGCATCGCGCATTATACCGACGATGCTAATGCGCTGTTGGCGGCACAAACATTAGATTTTGTCGATCTTCCCACCACGATGGAAACCCATGAAGCCTTGGTTCGCACTGCGGTGTCACACCATATCGCGGTGATTGTGCAAAAACCGTTTGCGCCCGACCTTGCGGGATGCCGACGGATGGTTGCCATGGCACAAGCCGCGAATGTGCCGCTGATGGTCCATGAAGACTTTCGCTTTCAGAATGTATTCAGGGCCGCCAAAAAAATTATCGACCGTGGTGAATTGGGCCAATTAACCTTTGGCCGGCTCTCCTGGCGAACCGCCATTGATGTCTATTCGAACCAACCTTATCTGATAAAAGTTAAACGTTTCATGATCATGGACGTCGGGATCCACTTATTGGATCTGGCGAGATTCCTATTTGGCGAGGTTCAGGGGGTGTTTTGCCGCACGCAGCAAATCAAGGTGGGTATTGCCGGTGAAGATGCTGCCACCCTCTTGCTCTCACATGAGAATGGCGCAACGACAGTGCTCGATTTCAGCTATGCCTCACAACGCTATCCAGACCCCTTCCCACAAACATTGGTCGAGATTGAAGGTACCGCAGGCACCTTGTTAATTGGCGCCGATCAGGTGCTAACCCTCCATACCCAGGGTGAGTCCCGGCAAGAAAAGATCGAACATGACGCGCGTTCATGGACGAGTGAGCCATGGAAACAGATTCAGGACAGCGTGGTGCATACGCAACGCCATTTTATTGAGTGTTTGCGCCAGAATCGCGAACCGGAGACGTCGGGGCGGGACAGTTTATTAACCTATGGTTTGCTTGAGGCGGCCTATTTGTCAGCGGCCACTGCGCAGCAAGTTCTGCCCGAGAGAGATTAAGTATCACGAGGTGAAATGATGGGATTAGAAAATACACGGCCGCTGGGAAGATCAGGGTTGCAAATACCGACCATTGGGGTAGGAACATGCCCACTCGGCGAATTGTTCGAAGAAATTACTGAACAGGATGCGCAAGCAACACTAGAAACCGCATGGAATAGTGGTATCCGCTTATATGACACCGCACCTTGGTATGGGCGCGGCCAAGGAGAGCATAGAACCGGGCGATTTCTGTATAGAAAGCATCGTGACGATTATGTGCTGTCAACCAAAGTAGGCCGACGCTTGTTAGCGCCCCGCTCGCGTGACACCTTCCAAACAGCACCCTGGCAAGGTGGCCTGGCCTTTGACCATGTCCATGATTACACCTATGACGGCATCTTGCGCTCGTATGAAGACAGCCTACAGCGATTGGGGATCAATAAAGTCGATATTTTATATATCCATGACTTAGATACTGGCTATTTCCCCCATGAGCAAGCGTTACTTGGCAAGTTAAAAGAGTTGGAGTCTGGCGGTTTCAGGGCATTGGAAGAGTTGAAAGCAGCCGGTGAGATTGCCGCGTTCGGGGCTGGAATTAATGAGCCGGGTATGATTAACCGCTTTCTGGATCGCTATCCCTTAGATGTGTTTCTGGTAGCGTCTCGCTACACCTTACTGGAGCAAGAGATCTACGCTGACGAGCTATTGCGGGCGCAACAACAAGGGGCCGGCATTGTCATTGGCGGCGTATTTAACTCCGGTGTATTGGCGACCGGCATCCATGATGGCGCACGTTATGACTATGGCAAATTACCGGTTTCTGTTGCTGATAGAGTCAAAAAACTGCAAGCCGTCGCGGCTGACTTTGCGGTGCCACTCGCGGCGGCCGCCTTGCAATTTCCGTTAGGATTCAGTGCCGTCACTAGTGTGCTGTACGGCCCCTCCAGATTCGCTGAAGTTACGCAAAATTCATTGAGTTTTCAGCACCCTATTCCAACAGCATTTTGGCATACCTTAAGAACGCAGGGGTTGATTGCGGAACATATTCCACTACCCGGCCTGCCGGTATAAACGCAGACCCGTTATTTTTACCAGGGGGTTTTATGACATACAAAACAATAATTTCTGCCAAAGAATTAGCTGAACATCTACATGATACCGATTGGGTCATTTTGGATGCACGCTTCACACTGGATGATGAAAGTTGGGGGCAAAGTCAGTACTTGGTGGGGCACATCCCCGGCGCTCACTATGCAAATTTGGCCACTGATTTATCTGGCACCGTCATTCCAGGGCATACCGGCCGGCGACCACTGCCACAAATTGATGTGTTTGCAAAAACGCTGTCTCAGTGGGGAATTGGCCCCAACACCCAAGTTATTGTGTATGACGCAAGCGGGGGATTGATGGCTGCATCACGAACATGGTGGATGTTGCGCTGGTTGGGACATGATGCGGTGGCGGTATTGGATGGCGGCTGGCCTTTATGGCTTAAGTCCGGTTACCCAACCACCATCGAGATTCCGCCACCGGCTTTTGCCACCTTCGTTGCGCAAGAGCGCCCTGATTATATCGCGAACGTAACGCTGGTCGATAACGTTCGCCAGAACCCTGAGTGGGCGGTGTTTGATTCCCGCTCGGAAGAAGGTTTCCATGGCGGGGGGGTCTATCATGATCCCGTTCGTGGCCACATTCTTGGCGCCAGGTTGGCTGACCGTGCGAACACGCTCGATAGCAATGGGCAATTTCGCTCACCACAAGAGTTACGCCAGCATTACACCCGCTTATTGGGGGATGTGCCGATTGATCGCACAGTATTTTACTGTGGATCTGGGGTCACTGCGGCACAGAATCTGTTGGCTGTAGCGCATGCCGGTCTGGGGGATGCCAAACATTATGTAGGTTCTTGGAGTGAATGGATTATTGATCCCACCCGTGCCGTTGAATTGTAGCTTTTCGTGGAGATACGGCGTTTAACATTTTATCTCAATGCTGGCTGTCGCGTCAGCAGGTCACTATCTGAAGGTATCTATGAGTAATATTATTGATAAGTTGTTTTCTTTACAGGGCAAAGTGGTGCTGGTTTCTGGGGCTGGCGGAGCGATTGGCAGTGTGCTAAGTAAGGCGCTGGCAAATGCTGGTGCGACCGTGGCATTACACGATATTGACATCGCACGTATCAAACCGGTGCAAGAAGCGATTGAAGCTGAAGGAGGCAACGCCTTATCGATTACCGCTGATTTGAGTGATGTCGCGGCTTGCCGACAGTTGGTCGATACCGTGTATGACAAACTGGGGCAGATTGATGTTTTGCTCACCAGTGCTGGTGTCAATCGCAGAAAACCTATTAAAGATGTCACTGCTGAAGACTTTGATGCCATCATTGATATTAATTTACGTAGCGTCTACTTTTTGGCACAAGCCGTCCAACCCTATATGGCGAAACAGGGTGGCGGTAAAATCGTTAATATCAGCTCACTTAGCGCGAAACATGCATTCAATACGATCTCTGTTTATGCCGCATCAAAAGCAGCCGTCAGCCAATTAACCAAGGCGATGGCCCGCGAATGGGTGGGTGACAATATTCAAGTTAATGCGATTGAACCTGGTTTTATTAAAACCGAATTTACGCGCCCCTTGTGGGATGACGAATATCGTTCAAAATGGTTCCAGAACTTTATTCCGCAAGGGCGTTTAGGTAACCCAGATGATTTGATTGGCGCGGTACTCTTTTTAAGCTCGTCTGCCTCGGCCTATTTGACCGGGCAAGCGATTACCATTGATGGTGGCGTGTTATCAGGTTCTTCATGGGTGAATCCAGAAATAGCCTAAATACCCGCCATCCTTACCAGCAATAAATCTGGTGTTATTTACAAGAATAGTTTTGATGTTATTTGAGACTTTTCTTGATCGTAATCAAGAAAAGTCTCACACAATAGGAACTCACTTCATTCTTTGCCGCATCTATCAAAAAACAGCTTTAATCCTATTATAGTTCCAAGAGAAAATGTGATACCTTCATCGCGCAAAAATATAAGGTAATATTCTTTTATCTGGAGTAAATAACTCTTGAGACTCAGCGTATTTCCTCCCAAGGCATATCACCACGGATAAACATTATATTTAATCTGTTCCAAGGACAGAGCCTCTCTTTTTGCAACGGGTTACATAACATCATTACATTACGTTTAATCTTTTTGAGGTTTTATGGACAAAACATTTTTGGCCGGAGCAATTAGTCTGTCTTTGATTACATTACCTGCTCAGGTATTGGCTTTTACACCGATTGTAGAGGGAATAACCGTCAACAATGAAGTCGTCGATAGTGGCGAACAAATTGTACGTAACGGTGGCGTCATTAATAATGGCTGGGTTTATGGCTCCACCAATAATGGAATAATGACGAGAGTCGCAATTGCTATCACCAACGGGAGCAGTGCCGGTACAGCCAATAATACCACCGTGGGTGATGGCGGTTGGTTACAGGTTACCGATGCTTTTGCAACCGGTACTGTTGTTAATCAGGGCGGGTTGCTTGAGGTTAAAACCGCAGGGATCGTGACAGATAGCCAGATAAATAATGGCGGCTATATGAATCTAGGACTCAATAGCCAGTCGAAAGGTTATCTTAATATCGCGGCGGGTGCGGAACTGTTTATTACCAATAACGATACCTATACCAGCGATGTGACCACCAACAATCCCGCCCTGCCTGCCAATGTTACCATTGAGAACCTCAATGTGGCTGGCTTAGTCGACATTGGCCCTTCCTGGATAGGAGCAAGTGTGGTGCCGGTTTCTCCTCCTGAAGTCTTGGGACCGGTGCTGGTTACCCGCATCAATAATGTGACGATGCAAGGGGGGGATATCAACCTGCTGCCCTATTCTGCCGGCGGGCAATTTAACCGGCTGGAGATAGAGAATCTGTCTGGTCAGGGTAATTTTGCGATGACTACCCAGCTTGCCAGCAATGCCGGTGATTTTATTACGGTCTCGCAGCAGGCGACCGGCCAATTTGGTATTACCGTTCAGGACAGCGGTAAAGAACCGCAATCTGCCAACAGCCTGGCCTTGGTGCATATTAATCGTGGCGATGCTCAGTTCCGTTTGCTTAATGCGGGCGGCGTGGTGGATTTAGGCGTTTACCAATACGGGCTATACAGTCAGGAAAGCAATGGCAGTACTGACTGGTATTTAGCTACCAAGGCAGCCGACCTCCCCGGCATAACGCCGAACAGGCCAAACACGGCGGTTCCCGTGCTCAGCTCTGCGGCACAAGGTGTGTTGAATATGGCGGCAGCACCACGGCATATCCTGAATGCGGAATTGAGTACCTTGCGCCAGCGCCAGGGCGAGTTGAAAACCGATGCTGATGGCACCGTCGGCGTTTGGGCGCGTTATCTCACCGATGATAGCCGCTTGTCCGACAATAAAAACGTCGCTTTCAAGAATACCTTGAACGGTATGGAGATCGGGGCAGATAAACAATTGGGATTGAACCGGGGTAATGTGCTAATTGGGGCATTTACCGGCTACAGTTCATCAGATGTCAAAGCCACTCACAGTGCGGGGGCCAATGGTGATATTCGCAGTTACAGTGGTGGCCTCTACCTAACCTACCTGGATAAAAGCGGACTTTATATTGATACGGTGTTGAAAGCTAACCGTTTTAATAATGAACTGAGTACGCAAAGCGCGCGGGCGGAATACAGCCAGAATGCGTTTACCGCCTCGGTAGAAAGTGGCTATCAGTTACCTGTTTATAACAACCTGGTACTGGAACCCTATGGCAAAGTGAGTTATTCACGTATAGGTAGTGCAGATTATACCCTCAGTAACGGAATGGCTGCGGACGTGGCGAAAGCAGACAGTGTGCAAGGTGAGTTAGGCACGATATTGTCGGCTTCTTATACCGTCAATCAAATGGCAGTCAAGCCTTACGTTAAACTGGCTATTGCCCGTGAATTTATCAAAACGAATACCGTCGCCATTAACGGTATTGGCTTCGATAACAATTTCTCCGGTAATGTCGGCAAATATGGTGTGGGTATTGATGCCACCGTTGCCAGTAACACTTCTATTTTTGCTGAAGTGAATTATCTCAATGGTTCAAAAATTGAAACACCGGTAACAGCTAATATCGGATTCCGCCTACGGTTCTAATTTTTCTGCCCCTCCTCTGAGGGGCATCTTATTTACGGCGATATTTATTACTCCCTCTCTTTTATTTTTTATTCAAAAAAAGACAATCAACAAGATATTTCCCACAAAAAACGCCTTTTTGTAGGATATTTCCCATGAATCACACGAGTTATTTCTCATATTTTCTTATATTCTGAAAATAGATTGAAAATAACTTTTACCTAGGCATAATGCGGCGAAATTTTATTCAGCCCTTTTATTCTGCCCCAGCCGGGCAAAGAGGATATGCCCTGTGCTGCGCGCCTGTTATTTCTCCTTTATCGCGAGTGTGTTATTCCCGTTACTGGCTATTTCGCCTGTCAGTTATGGCGCGGAATTCCCCCCCGTTGAGCAAAGTATTCATCAACAGGCCCGGCAACGGGCACTGGAAGAGCGTTTGGCCCCCGCAACACCGGATGTGCGCTTATCAGCGCCAGCGGCCTCTTTGGGCCGTATTATCTTCCCGGTTGAGCACCCCTGCTTTGCCATTGATCGTATAAAAATCAGTGGCGCAGAGCCATTACCTCGCTGGTTGCCACTGCAACGTATCGCCAATCAGGCGCAAGGCCAGTGTTTGGGCGGCCAGGGCATTAACCTGCTGATGAGCCAGATGCAAAACCGCCTGATCGACCATGGCTATGTCACCACCCGGGTACTGGCCCCGCAGCAGGACTTAAACCGCGGCACGCTGGCGTTACACGTGGTGCCCGGCAAAATACGCCATGTTGAGCTGACGCCCGGCAGTGACCGCCATGTCACGTTGTTCAGTGCCTTCCCTGCCCGCCCTGGTAACCTGTTGGATTTGCGTGATATCGAGCAAGGACTGGAGAACCTACAGCGCGTCCCCACCGTGCAAGCCAGCATGGAATTGGTCCCGGGTGATGCCCCCGGCGAGACCGATATCGCCCTGAGCTGGCAGCAGAGCAAAATGTGGCGGCTGGCGGCTTCACTGGATGACTCCGGCACCCGCAGTACCGGCCGTTATCAAGGGGGCGCAACCCTGTTTCTGGATAACCCGCTTTCACTGAGTGACCTGTTTTATGTCTCTGCGGGTGGCTCAATAAAAAATCGCGGCGACAAAGGCACCAATAACCTCACCGGCCATTACTCGCTGCCGTTCGGTTACTGGACCGCGGGCATCACCGCCAGCAGCTATGACTACCACCAAACGGTGGCAGGCCTCAATGGCGATATCCATTACCGGGGGGAGACGGAGAACGTCACGCTGCAACTCAGCCGCCTGCTGCACCGCAATGCCAGCCAAAAAACTACCCTGACCTACGATGTGCTGACCCGCTCGTCGAAAAACTATATCAATGATACCGAAATTGAAGTGCAGCGCCGCCGTACCTCGGCCTGGCGTGCCGGGCTGGAACATCGCCACTTTATCTCGCAGGCCACACTGGACGCAGGTATCAGTTACCAGCGCGGCACCCGCTGGTTGGGTGCAGTACCGGCACAAGAAGAGTATTTCGGCGAAGCCACTGCCCTGAGCAAAATTCTGCGTTTGAATGCGCAACTGGATATTCCTTTTGTGGTTGCGGCGCAAAACGTCCATTACAACCTGCAATATCAGCGGCAAAGCACCAACACACCCCTGACGCCACAGGATCAATTCTCCATCGGCGGCCGCTGGTCGGTGCGCGGATTTGATGGCGAACGCACGCTGAATGCCGATCGCGGCTGGACGGTGCGCAATGATCTCGGCTGGTATACCCCGCTACCAGGCCATGAACTGTATGTCGGCGTGGATTACGGCGAGGTCAGCGGTCGCAGCGACCCTTATCTGCTGGGCCACCATCTGGCGGGCAGTGTCGTCGGTGTGCGCGGCACTGTGCTCAATACCCGTTATGACCTGTTTGCTGGCAAGCCGCTGTCAAAACCTGATGGCTTCAAAGCCGACTCAGTGACGGTGGGCTTTAACCTGAACTGGCAATACTGATGCACCTTATTAACCCTTTAGCTGTTGAGAGTCACCATGAATAAGAACCTGTACCGTATCGTATTTAACAAGGCGCGTGGCTTATTAATGGTGGTAGCCGATATCGCCGCCTCCGGTCGGGCCGCCTCGTCGCCCTCGTCAGGTCTTGGGCATACTCAACGCCGCCGTATCAGTGCCTTATCGTCGCTGAGTTTTAGTCTGTTACTGGCCTTGGGCTGCGTCTCGTTATCCGCGCAAGCCAATATTGTCGCCGATGCCAGTGCGCCGGGTAACCAACAGCCGACCATTATCAGCAGTGCCAACGGTACGCCACAGGTCAATATCCAGACACCCAGTAGCGGTGGGGTTTCGCGTAACGTTTACAGCCAGTTCGATGTTGATAATCGCGGGGTGATCCTCAATAACGGCCACGGTGTCAACCAGACCCAACTCGGCGGTTTTGTCAACGGTAACCCGTCGCTGGCGCGCGGTGAAGCCAGTATTATCCTCAACGAAGTCAACAGTCGCGACCCGAGTAAACTTAACGGTTATATCGAGGTCGCTGGCCGCAAAGCGCAGGTGGTTATCGCCAACCCATCAGGCATTACCTGTGATGGCTGCGGCTTTATCAACGCCAACCGTGCGACCTTAACCACCGGTCAGGCACAGCTCAATAACGGCCAACTCACTGGCTACAATGTGGATCGCGGTGAGATTGTTATTCAGGGCAAAGGTCTGGACAGCAGCCGTCAGGACCATACCGACCTGATTGCCCGTTCGGTTAAAGTCAATGCCGGTATCTGGGCCAATGATCTAAAAGTCACCGCCGGACGCAATCAGGTTGACGCCGCGCACCAAAATATTACCACCAAAGCCGACGATGGCAGCGCCCGCCCTACCGTGGCGGTGGATGTCGCCAATTTGGGTGGCATGTACGCCGGTAAAATTCGCCTGATCGGGACTGAAACCGGTGTCGGGGTGCGCAATGCCGGTGAGATAGGGGCGTCAGCCGGTGATATCACTATCACGGCGGATGGCATGCTGGTCAACAGCGGTCAGATCAACAGTGCTCAACATTTGGCGGTGAATACCGCCGCCGGTATAGAGAACGCAGGTGTGCTCTATGCGCAGGGCAATACCCAGCTCACCACCGCAGGCAAGTTGAATAACACCGGCACTGTCGCGGCGGCGGGTGATACCTCGCTGCGCGCGGCAGAAGTCAATAGTAGCCGCAACTCGTTACTGGGTGCCGGTGTCAAGTCCGACAACAGCGCGATCACCAGTGGCACCTTGCGCGTTGATGCCAGCGGGATGTTAACCGCCCAAGGCAAAAATATTAGCGGGACGGCGCAAGTGCTTAACGCGCACAGTATCGATCTGAGTGGCAGCCAAACACAGAGCCGTGACCTGACACTCACCGCACAAGGTGGCGCTATCGATCTCACCGGCGCTGAACTGTTAGCCAGTGGCAACCTGTCTGCGTCGACCGCCGCGCTGTTACGTACCGACAGCGCCAGACTGATTGCGGATCAAGTGACGCTGAACGCCCAATCGCTCTCCAATGTTGGCGGCGTGATAGCGCAAACCGGTACCACGGACTTCAACCTGAATCTGCCGGGTTATCTGGATAACCGGGGTGGCACCCTGCTCTCTAAAGGCAATGTGGCGGTCAATGCACAGCGCCTGGATAGCAACGGGGGCAGCCTGTTAGCGGCGGGCGTACACAGTGATGGCCGCCTGATGGATAGCGGTGACTTGAGGGTAACCACCCGTCAGGAGCTGATCGCGCAAGGGCAGACCCTCGCCGCCGGTGCAATGACGCTAACCGGTAGCCGGGTTGATTTGACCGACAGCCATACCCAAGCCCGAGAGATAGACATCACCGCCAACAGTGGCGATATCAGTACGCAGCGCGCCAATATTCTCGCCCTTGGAACGCTGACCATTAATGCGGGGGCAAGTGCCGAGCAAACCCTCAATAACCAGAGTGGCACACTGGCGGCGAATAACATCGCGTTGAATCTGGGCCAGCTTGACAATAACGCAGGCAAGATAGTTGCCAGTCAGGATCTGACCCTTGATTTACAGCGTGATTTCAGCAATCTGGCCGACTCGACACTGCAGGCCGGACATGATTTAACCTTAACCACCCGCGGCGCGTTAACCAATGACGGGCAGTTATTAGCGGGCGGCAAACTCAGCACCGGCTCAAGCAGCTTGCTCAATAGTGGCCATATTATTGCGACGCAAGCCAGCCTCAGCGCAGCGGGCGCATTGATTAACCGTGGTGAGATATTAACCCGCGGGCGACTCGATACCGACTCCAATACCCTGTTCAACACCGGCACCCTGATCAGTGCCGAAGCCACGCTTAAAGCACGGGAGCGTATTACCAACTCCGGCCCTGGTGCCCTGATCGGTGCCACCGATGAAAACGGTACCTTAGCCTTGTTGGCACCGGTAATTGAAAACAGTGATACCGTCACCAACACTGATTCCGCCCCAACCACCACCCTTTTAGGCATGGGCAAGGTTATCTTTGCCGGTGCGTTGGACAATAGCGGCAATTATCTGGCGGCGGCTCAGGTGCTCAATATTTCGGGTTTGATTGAATCCGGCAAAGATATGTTGATTTACGCCACGACACTGACCAATCGCCGTCATATTCTCACCGCCAATAGTAACTTTGTTGTGGCCGACACCGTGAATGGGTCGGCGGTCTGGACAGAAGAAAACCCCGATATTCCGGGGGGACGCTATGCTGAACCGCCTCATGGCGGCTCGATGAATAGCGATTATATTGGCACCGATTATACATCGACTATCGCCTATAACAGCATCGATAACATTAGCCCAGAGGCGCAACTGCTGGCCGGTGGGAACCTGACCCCACAAGTGGATACGCTGGAGAACTTCTGGAGTAAAATCAGTGCGCAGGGAGAGATTGATCTTTCGGGTGTCACCCTGAACCAGGATGGTTGGGGGAATGCACAACGCCTGATTGAACAAACAACATCCACGGGTGAGTGGCGTTATCGGACCTACAAAGGCGATTTATGGGGCACCTCTTGGGGCCCTGAGGTTAGTGAGCGCGCGACTAACCAATATGCCTCCAGTATTACCGCACAAACCCTTAGCGGCAGCGGCACCACGATCAACAATGGTGCCAACCCCGGTGCCATTGCGCCTCCCCAGAGTAGCGACAATAGCGGAAAAGATCTGGCCATCGAGTTTAACGGTATCTCGCTGACACAGCCCAACGGTGGACTGTATAAGTTCAATACCGACTACACCGTCAGCGGCGGTTATCTGATTGAAACTAACCCGGCGTTTGCCAATCTGAATAACTGGCGTGGATCAGACTACGTACTCCAACAGTTGAATAGTAACCCGGATGTGATATTCAAACGGTTGGGGGATAACGCCTATGAACAGCGTCTGGTGCGGGATCAGGTGCTGGCGCTGACCGGTCAGGCAGTCGCCAGTGATTACCGCAGCGCTCAGGAGCAGTTCGAACAGCTCTTTGCGGCGGGGCTCGAGTACAGCAAGACATTCAATCTTGCCCTTGGCACCCACCTCAGTGCGGAACAGATGGCGGCATTGACCCGTAATATCGTGCTGATGGAAAGCCGTGACGTTGCCGGGCAAACTGTACTGGTACCGGTGGTCTATCTTGCTGGCGTCAAACCGGGTGACCTACAGGCCAACGGGGCCTTGATTGCTGCCGAGAATATCGAATTAACCGAGGTGAAGGGTTTCACCAATCAGGGGGCGATTAAAGCCACCCACGATCTGAGCATCAGCATGGCGCAAGAGATCACCCTGAATAATCGGGGTGGCTTGCTTCAGGCGGGTAATAACCTGCAACTCAGCACACTAAACAGTGATATTGACCTGACCAGCGCGCGGTTAAATGCCACCAACCTGCAACTCGATAGCGGTCGCGATGTGATCCTGCGCACCGGCAGTGAGCAACTCAGCAGTGATAATGGTGCGGTGCTGCGGAATCAAACGATTCTGGGGCCATTGGCGAGCATCAATGTCAGCAACAACGCGACTATCAATACCGAGCGTGACTTTATCCAACAAGGCGCGGGCCTCAATGTTGGTCAGGATCTTCAAGTCAATACGGGCGGCGACTGGCTGCTGAATACGGTACAAAGCAGCGACCAGATCAGCACGAATTATGGCAGTGGCAGCGCCACCAGTGAGCATATCCGCCAACTGGGCAGCGAGGTGAATGTCGGTGGTGCGCTGACGGCCAACGTCGACAACCTGACTGCGGTGGGGGCTAACATTAACGCCGGCACGGTGGATGTGCAGGCGCAGAACATTAACCTGAGTGCAGCGACCGACAGCCTGCACGTCACTGGCGAATCGTCGAGCAAGCGCCATACCAGTTCAGTGGATCTCTATGATGAAACGCTGCGCGGCAGCCAGTTGAACGCCACCGGCGATATCAATTTGCAGACGGCAAAAGACATCAATATCAGTGCCAGTGCGGTACAAACCCATGGCGCACTGAATCTGGCGGCAGGCGGCGATGTCACTCTCACCACCCAGAGTGAACAGCATGACGAACAGCGTAATCATACTGGCACTAAAAAAGGACTGGCCTCCAGCACCACCACGCGCACCGAAGACAGTATTAGCCAGACGCTGGCGGTCGGCTCCATGCTATCGGCAGGCAGCATTGATGTCAGCGGCAAAAATATCGCGGTCATCGGCAGTCATGTGGTGGCCGATAACGACATTAATCTGCGCGCAAAAGAGAACATCACCGTCGGCACGGCGCAACAGAGCGAGAGCGAATCTCACCTGTTCGAGCAGAAAAAATCCGGCCTGATGAGCACCGGCGGCATTGGTGTCACGGTGGGCAGCAACAGCCAAAAAACCACCGACACTGGCAAATCTATCTCCAACGTGGGCAGCACGGTCGGCAGTGTGCTGGGCAATGTCAGCATGACCGCCGGTGAAGATCTGACGGTGCAAGGCTCCGAGGTGTTAGCCGGTAAAGACATCAGTCTGACCGGTAAAAACGTCGCTATTTTGGCGGCGGAGAATCAAAGCAGCCAGACCCACAGCGTTGAGCAAAAAAGTAGCGGCCTGACACTGGCACTGTCTGGCGCGGTTGGCAGCGCCCTCAATACCGCGGTCACCACCGCCAAAGATGCCCGCGAAGAGAGCAATGGCCGACTGTCTGCGTTGCAAGGGGTTAAAGCGGCACTCAGTGGTGCGCAGGCGGTGCAAGCCGGTCAGTTGGTACAGGCGCAAGGGGGCGATACTGCCAGCATGTTCGGCGTCAGTGTCTCATTAGGCTCACAAAAATCGGCCTCGCAGCAACATCAGGAACAGACCAGTGTGACAGGCTCGACCCTGACGGCGGGCAACAACCTGAGCGTGACGGCCACCGGTGAGGGGAACCCGGCGAACAGCGGCGATATTGTGGTGCAAGGCAGCCAGCTCAAAGCCGGTGGCGACACCACCCTGGATGCGGCGCGTGATGTGCTGTTGCTCGGTGCCGCCAACACGCAGAAAACCGACGGCAGCAACAGCAGCAGCGGTGGCAGTGTGGGGGTCAGTCTGGGGTTCGGTAGCGCTGGCGGTGGCCTGAGCATCTTTGCCAATGCCAACAAGGGTCAGGGCAATGAGCGCGGCGACGGCACCTTCTGGACTGAAACCCAGATTGACACAGGCGGCACACTGTCGCTCAGCAGCGGGCGTGACACTTCGCTGATAGGCGCGCAAGCCAGCGGTGAAACTGTCAAAGTGGATGTCGGCCGTGACCTGTTACTGCAAAGCCAGCAAGACAGCGATAACTATGATGCGAAGCAGACCAGTACCAGCGGCGGTGTCAGCATGGCGGCGGTCGGCGGCGGTGGCTCTGCCAACCTGAGCATCAGTAAAGATAAGCTGCACAGCAATTATGACTCGGTACAGGAGCAGACCGGTATTTTTGCAGGCTCTGGCGGCTTTGATATCACCGTGGGTGAACACACTCAGCTCGATGGCGCAGTGATTGCCAGCACCGCGGACAAGAGCAAAAACAGTCTGGATACCGGCACGCTCGGCTTCAGTGACATTGAAAATAAAGCCGATTTCAAGGCTGAACATCAGGGCGGTAGCCTGAGCACCGGTGGCCCGGTGGGGTCTGACCTGCTGAGCAATCTGGGCAGTGTGGTGCTGTCGGGTCTGGGTAATGACGGTCATGCCGAAGGTACCACGCAGGCAGCGGTCAGTGAGGGCAGCATCACTATTCGTGACACCGATAAACAACAGCAGAATGTCGATGACCTGAGCCGCGACACCGACAATGCCAATGGCAGCATTGCTCCTATCTTTGATAAAGAGAAAGAGCAGAATCGCCTGAAAGAAGCACAGCTGATTGGCGAGATTGGCGGTCAGGCAATGGATATTGCGCGGACGCAGGGAGATATCCTCGGGCTTGAGGAAGCTTTGAAACGCCATCCTGAGTTGAAAGGCGATGCGGAAGCCTTGCGTGAGACCGCAGAATATAAAGCTGAAATGCAGAAATACGGCACCGGCAGTGCACTGCAACAAGGTCTTCAGGCCGCGACAGCAGCCATACAGGGCTTGGCCGGAGGAAATATGGCGCAGGCACTGGTGGGGGCTTCTGCGCCGTATCTGGCTGAAGTGATTAAGAAAAGCACCGGAGATAATCAGGCGGCTAATGTGATGGCACACGCCGTGCTGGGTGCTGTCACCGCTTATGCCAGTGGCAACAGTGCGCTGGCGGGTGCTGCGGGCGCGGCCACTGCCGAGTTGATGGCTCCGACGATTATCGCCGCAATGGGCTGGGACAAGGACAATCTCTCCGAAGACCAGAAGCAAACGGTCAGTGCATTGGCGACTCTGGCCGCAGGATTGGCTGGTGGATTGACGGGTGACAGCACCGCTGATACGGTTGCGGGTGCGCAAGCTGGGAAAAATGCGGTGGAGAATAACTTCCTCAAAGTTGTTGCAGAAGGTTGTGCCATCGCTGCTCCATGTCGTAGCAAGGTCGCAGAGCAGTTGCTGGAGATAGGGGCAAAAGCAGGTATCGCAGGGTTAGCCGGTGCGGCAGCCAAAGAAGTTGCCGATAAGATGACTTCTGACGAACTAGATCACTTAATCACCCTGCAGATGATGGGTAACGATGAGATCACCAGTAAATATCTTAGTTCGCTTCAGGATAAATATGCTCCTGCTCATACCGGTGGTGACCAACAAGCGGGTACGGAAAGCTCAGGTAAGCTGGAAAATCCTGTACAGGATGTGAATAAGGGAACTACGTTAGTTACGCCGAATCAGGCCGACAAGAATAGCTATCTTATCACTATATCTCCTGAAACCCAGCCAGGGAAAAATGATGGAATATTCATCAATCCTAAACCGATAGATAATACAAATACTGGTTATATCTCTGAGTCATCCGATAAAAATAGCCCTATTAGTGCAGGTGATTTCTTCAAAGGGACGGCGTACACAGATAAAGTCAAACAACAAGCTTCTTCTGGGGACTTCCATTCGTTCCCAGAATCAGTAGATGGTCATGCTGGTCAGGGGAAAATATCAGTAATTACAGGGGGTGATGGTGTGGAGCGTCTAAAGCTAGAGATATCTGGTAGTTATCGTGGAAAAGAAGGTGTATTCGAATATATCCGTGAGCCAAGTGGAGCCATAAATCATCGCCTCTTTGTACCTAAATAATAAATGGAAGTGGTTTGGAAAATGATAAATAAAATATTAGAGTTGTACGCACGTTGTGGAAAAAGCCTCCTAGATAACGGACTTAATGATGCAGTCCTGCCGATGTCTGTAACAAATCAGGCTTTGGAGCTATTTGTTGAAGCTAAGTGGATTGTACTTGGGGGAGACGTTTATCAGCATGAAGATAATAAGATGAAGAATTTTTATGCGGACTGGTACTGCAATTTGGTCGATTCTTCTGATAGCTGCAATTATGCTAAAGAGCATTTAAACAAATTAAAGGGCGACAACATCTATATCTCTTTCACAATAAAAAATTGAAAAGTTCCCAGTCATACCATACTGGCCGGGAACTTTACTTTTAAGCCCTAAAAACTCCTTCTTCCTGCCGTTGCAACCGAATAACACCGGGTGCAGCGGTCACATCCAGTTGTTTAGAGCTGGCAATGCCGGACCCGGTGAGCCAGTCGCCGCCGATAATCAGCTCGCCGTTATCCAACACCCAATCCGCCCCTAAATCCTGCCGGTCTTGGCTGGCTTCGCACAGCACTTCCTAGGTGGCTTCGGCAGTGACGACAGTGACGACAGTGATCCAGAGCGTGTGATGCTGGCGTGTCAGTTGCAACGGGGTACCAGTGGTAAATCCCAATGCGGCCAACGTGCCGACTGCCAGTGTCAGTTCAGGGATCGGTTCGGGGGTAAAGGTGATGTTCATGCGGTACTACGCGGAAAAGCAAGAGCGAATCTCACCTGTTCGAGCAGAAAAAATCCGGCCTGATGAGTACTGGCGGGATTGGTGTCACCGTGGGCAGCAACAGCACCAAAATGATCGATACCGGTCAATCGATTTCTACTGTCGGCAGCACGGTGGGCAGCGTACTGGGCAATGTCAGCATGACTGCCGGTGAAGACCTGACGGTGCAAGGCTCTGATGTGTTGGCCGGGAAAGACATCAATCTGACCGGCAAAAACGTCGCTATTTTGGCGGCGGAGAATCAAAGCAGCCAGACCCATACCGTTGAGCAAAAAAGTAGCGGCCTGACACTGGCACTGTCTGGCGCGGTTGGCAGCGCCCTCAATACCGCGGTCACCACCGCCAAAGATGCCCGCGAAGAGAGCAATGGCCGACTGTCTGCGCTGCAAGGGGTTAAAGCGGCACTCAGTGGTGCGCAGGCGGTGCAAGCCGGTCAGTTGGTACAGGCGCAAGGAGGCGATACTGCCAGCATGTTCGGCGTCAGCGCCTCATTAGGCTCACAAAAATCGGCCTCGCAGCAACATCAGGAACAGACCAGTGTGACAGGCTCGACCCTGACGGCGGGCAACAACCTGAGCGTGACGGCCACCGGTGAGGGGAACCCGGCGAACAGCGGCGATATTGTGGTGCAAGGCAGCCAGCTCAAAGCCGGCGGCGACACCACCCTGGATGCGGCGCGTGATGTGCTGTTGCTCGGTGCCGCCAACACGCAGAAAACCGACGGCAGCAACAGCAGCAGCGGTGGCAGTGTGGGGGTCAGTCTGGGGTTCGGTAGCGCTGGCGGTGGCCTGAGTATCTTTGCCAATGCCAACAAGGGTCAGGGCAATGAGCGCGGCGACGGCACCTTCTGGACTGAAACGCAGATTGACACAGGCGGCACACTGTCGCTCAGCAGCGGGCGTGACACTTCGCTGATAGGCGCGCAAGCCAGCGGTGAAACTGTCAAAGTGGATGTCGGCCGTGACCTGTTACTGCAAAGCCAGCAAGACAGCGATAACTATGATGCGAAGCAGACCAGTACCAGCGGCGGTGTCAGCATGGCGGTGGTCGGCGGCGGTGGCTCTGCCAACCTGAGCATCAGTAAAGATAAGCTGCACAGCAATTATGACTCGGTACAGGAGCAGACCGGTATTTTTGCAGGCTCTGGCGGCTTTGATATCACCGTGGGTGAACACACTCAGCTCGATGGCGCAGTGATTGCCAGCACCGCGGACAAGAGCAAAAACAGTCTGGATACCGGCACGCTGGGGTTCAGTGATATCGGTAATAAAGCGGACTTCAAGGTAGAGCATCAAAGTGTCGGCATCAGTACCGGCGGTAGCATCGGCGGTCAGTTTGCCGGGAATATGGCCAACGGCTTGCTGGTCGGGGCTAACAATGAAGGCCACGCCGACAGCACCACCCATGCCGCAGTCTCCGATGGCACTATCACGGTGCGTGACAAGGATAAGCAACAGCAAAATGTTGATAATCTGAGCCATGATGTTGAACACGCTAACAATGCGCTTTCGCCTATCTTTGATAAAGAGAAAGAGCAAAACCGGCTGCGGGAAGCGCAGTTGATTGGTGATATTGGTAGTCAGGCGATAGACATTGCGGCAACACAAGGTAAGATCCTGGCGACAAACGCCGGTAAAGCGGAGCTGGAAGCGAAAGGCATCAAGGCACCAGGCCAGGACGCGACACCGGAAGAGCGAGCGATGTATGACAAGCTGCTAACCAGCACTTCCGCCTATAAAACCACACAAGCCCAATACGGCACTGGCAGCGCATTGCAGCAAGGCATCCAAGCTGCTACGGCGGCGGTGCAAGGCTTGGCGGGTGGGAATATGGCGCAGGCGCTGAGTGGTGCTGCAGCGCCGTATCTGGCGGAAATCATAAAACAGTACGCGCCGGATGAAGCCAGTCGAGTCATGGCTCATGCGGTTCTGGGCGCAGTGGTGGCGCAGGCCAGTGGTAACAGCGGTCTGGCGGGAGCTGCGGGTGCGGCAACCTCGGCGCTGATCGGTGAAAACATCAAGAAATCACTGTACGGTGATATCCCGGTCAGCCAACTGAGCGAAGAGCAGAAGCAAACGCTGGTTGCACTGGGTAGCTTGGCGGCGGGTCTGGCTGGTGGCTTGGCCGGTGGTGATACTGCTGGCGCGGTATCCGGTGCGCAGGCAGGTAAGAACGAACTCAGCAACAATATGACCAGTCTTGGCCTCATATCGCAGATGATGGCGCAAGAAACGCTGAACGCCGCCGCGATGGCCGAAGCAGGCAAAGGCGGAGCTAACGAGCAAGCCGCGCTGGCGCTGACCAAGAAAGTGAAGGAAGGGTTAGACGCGGCCTGTCTGAAAAATGCAAGCTGTGTGCTGTTGGCGGTGGTTGCAGCGCAGAACCAATCAGACTCTAACGGTAGCCAGAATCCGAATATCGGCAAGGATCTGACGGATGAACAGAAGAAAGAGATTGGTGGGGCGGGTTCAGGAACACCGGGAGGGTGGGGGCCAGAGGATGAGGAAGCAGGACGAAATAGTAACTCTTCATCAGACCCTAAAAGTAGGGGGCAGCATGAAGAATATGTGGACTCATTACGTGCATCGATGGAAAAACCAAATGTTAAAGATGAAAATCTTAAAAACTTAATTGATGACTTATACCGACCGAATGCCAAAGTTGGCAGTGGAAGTACAGCGGATGCTGTTCGCTACGAATTAGCTACTGGAGAAAAAGTTGGTGGTAGAGGGCACGTTGAAAAGGCTCAAACATATTCCAAGGCATTGCAAGATTGGCTAAATAAGAATCCTCAAGCTTCTTCAAGTGATAAAGCTGCGGCAGAAAACGTTCTGAAAGACATGCAAAATGCTCTTAAGGGTAAGTAATAATGGATAAATGTATTGATGATTATCTGAGTGTTTTTGCTCAAACATCAGAGTATATAAAAAATGAAGTAAACAGATGTATCGAATATTGGTTGCCAGAACCTCCGCCTACGATCTTGCTGTTTTCACTAGTGGGTAAAGCACTGGTAAACCAGCTAGGTTCATTAAGCCAGTTGGAGAAATCAACCTTGTTCCAGCACATCGAAACAGGTATGCGGTCTGATAATGATGAGCTAGCTACTGCTGTTGCAACTGGGCTTGTTGAATCGTTAATTACAGCATCTGATGAAAATGAGTCAGTTTGGCAAGAAATTGAAAGTTATCTGCATGTTGAATCAAAAAAGCATGCACTAGCATGGAAATATTTTGGGCAATAATCTTAGACCTATTACACCGGCCAAAGCCGGGGTTACTGCCTTTAAGACCTAAACACTCCAACTCCCCGCCGCTGCAACCGAATAACACCGGGCGCAGCGGTAATCTCCCGTTGCTCAACATCGGTGATCCCGGACTCGGTAAGCCAGTCGCCACCAATCACCAGTTCGCCGCTCTGCCGTACCCAATCCGCGCCTAAATCTTGCCGCTGTTGACTACCCGCAGGAGATCACCTTGGCCTCCAGCACCACCACGCGCACCGAAGATAGCTTGAGTCAGACACTGACGGTCGGCTCCATGCTATCGGCAGGCAGCATTGATGTCAGCGGCAACAATATCGCGGTCATCGGCAGTCATGTGGTGGCCGATAACGACATTAATCTGCGGGCGAAAGAGAACATTACCATCACTATTCGTGACACCGATAAACAACAGCAGAATGTCGATGACCTGAGCCGCGACACCGACAATGCCAATGGCAGCATCAATCCGATCTTTGATAAAGAGAAAGAGCAGAATCGCCTGAAAGAAGCGCAACTGATTGGCGAAATTGGCGGTCAGGCAATGGATATTGCGCGGACGCAGGGAGATATCCTCGGGCTTGAGGAAGCTTTGAAACGCCATCCTGAGTTGAAAGGCGATGCGGAAGCCTTGCGTGAGACAAAAGAATACAAAGCCGAAATGCAAAAATACGGCACCGGCAGTGCACTGCAACAAGGTCTTCAGGCGGCAACAGCGGCCATACAGGGCCTGGCAGGTGGCGATATGACGAAAACGCTAGCAGGCGCCTCAGCCCCGTATCTGGCTGAAGTGATTAAGAAAAGCACCGGCGATAGATGCATTACAAAACTCAATAAAAAATAAGGAGAATAGCAATGTTAATAAGTAAAAAATCACTACTGGTACTGTTGTATTTATGCGTTGCTTTCTCTTTAATGCTTTTTTTTGTAAGTTTTATTTTTCAAGTGCTTGGGTATTGGATTGGTGATGGTGATGGTGATGGTGATGGTGATGGTGATGGTGATCAGATGCTAGGATATTTGAATGATAACTTTCATAAAGTATTGAAGACTAGTTTAGTGGGGGTTGGTGTTGGATGTGCCTACTGGTTCTTTTACTATCTAAAGATCTAGCTCGTTGATTCAAAATATATTTTTAGTGGAAAATAATGCGCTGAATGCGACTAACGAGAAACAACGTCAGGATGCGAAATGGTCACTGCCGTATCTGGAAGGTGAGAAGAAAACTCAGACTGAGAATCTGGTAAGTGACCTTGATGCGAAGGATAAAGCTTTTGATGCTGCAATTGATGCAACATGTCAAAATCTGTCGTCCGCACAGTGCTCGGGAATGCGCCAGGAACTGGCGGCAATGGGTAAGAGCTATGATTGTAGTGGTATAGTGAGTTTATGCTTCCGTATGATTAATACGCCGTGCTTGCTCATACCGCGCTCCCCAGTATTTATTATCAAGCTTTGAGATGGTCACACCCACGCTGCTCGAGGCATGGATAAATTTGCCCTCCCCGATGTAAACACCCACATGTCGTGTTTGTCGTGAGGTTTTGAAAAAAACCAGATCGCCTGTATCTAAAGCTTCCTTGGTGATCCGAGAGCCTTGTTTCATTTGTTCCTGGGCACTTCTTGGCAAACTCAGGGAAAACTCATCTTCAAAAATGCGCTGCATATAAGCAGAACAATCGATACCTTTACGTGTATTCCCGCCAAGCTTGTAACTGACACCTTCCCACTCATCATAATGGGTCAGGATTTTTTTGAGTTTTTGTGTCTCATGACGCCCAGACGCAGACTGGATTGACGCATTTTGTAAGGATGATGAGCTCACCAATTTCCCTGAGGGTTCGGCAAGCGTGGGAAATGTAAATAAAGAGACAATCGCAATCATAACGGGGGTTATAGTCTTAAACATAAGGGTATCTGAAATATGAGGTGAATGGCTTTCCTTGGTTAACACATTGACTAAAATCCTTCTGGAGAGCGGCATTCTACACATTAAAGCTCATAAAAGAAGCACTAATAGTGCATTTAATGAGCTAATTTGTGGTGCGAAAGTCTGACTTTTACTGTAACTCGTTAATGAATATATAAACTTCAGACAATTATTAATTTTTAATTAGCAGTAAATACTCACATCGCTGAATCATATTCAATGGTTTATTTAGAGCGCTTGGATGAAAAGTATTTCCATATGTAAGTAGTGGTTTTTATATGTTTATTGTTATTCAAGTCTTCTCCCACATTTTATATCCCAGCCTTTGCTCCTCATTATGGACTCCGTTTGGGAAACGGAAAATATTGTACGTTAAGATGATTTTTTGTACTGCAAAGGCCAAGGTTGGGATTGCCCGGGCCAATTGGGACAACTGCTAACCATCGCCGAGGATAACCGAAATATCAAACGTCGGATACGCATGATGCTGGGATTCACATCGTTCCGGCGGGCATCGAATTAATCCACATGATACGTAAAGGGCAATATCAACATCCGCAAAGTGAGGGATTGCCACCTGCAGAACAATTTTATCTGTTGGCGGCCTAAACAACTCGCAGTGCCACTTTTGCTAACTTCTTACGCTAATGCGACAGAGCCTTAATGGAGGCTGACAAACAGTTGAGCCCCTTTAGCAGGAGCTCACAAAAGATTAAGTGAATTCTAAAGTCATTTCTCGCAGATATAATCCTGAGTTACTGTCGTTTGCAAACAATTGTACTTCCCCATAGTCTTGCAAATAGATTTCTCAGTACCCGACTTCAATGCACTCTTATATCCCCAAAATTTGCAACGCTCTGTGGCTACTGTTAAACCTTGGGAGTCTGAACTTTGTCCGTTTTCAAACTGGCCTTGTTCATAAGAAATCTGAACGATCCCATCAGACTTTCCACCTCCAGTTGCTTCCCATTGTTTAGGCGTAGCACACCCGGATAGGGTTATAACCCCGAGAATGAGAGCTACCATTGGAATTTGCATAGTGACTAACCTTCATTGTATTTGTATATTGATATGGTAAAAATAAGTTAAAAAAAAGTTGGAACTGAATTATTAAGATCGCATAATTTGATACTCTTGAAAAGAGATAACTTACAATTTTATTTAATTTTTTACATATCATTGGTTCAGTTATTTTACTATCAACATCAACGCGATAGCTGATATTTTTGGGTTTTTCGTCGGTACCCATAACCCATATAAACTCTTACAGCCGAGTAGTGTTGATTGCTCACATTTCCTTTAACCAGTATGGTTACCCCATCTAAATGGGCTTGTTGCAAATAATGAGAGTCGGTGATTTTACTCATTGATGGGTGGAATCATTAGGCTAAAACCGTCTCAATGTTAAAGAGCCGATTCATAAAGGCGGATCTTTCCCGCACTCGACATTCAGGTTCGTCACCGCGTAGCCAAATATCAAATTGACCTTTATTCAGTCGTCGCAATGTTTCAAATCCCTGAAGCGTTGACCAGGTTCGATTTGGCCGTTTGAACCCCTCGGCCGCTTTTACCAATTTTTTGATGGGGACATGGTCAGACTTGATACGATTATTCAGGTATTTGACTTGCCGCTGCTTCTCATCATCCCGTAGCTTTCCTTCTTTCATCAAACGAGTAATAGCGTAACCGTATGACGAATGTTTATCGGTATTGAGTATTTTCTGCTGTCTTTCAACAGGATAGGATTTTAACACCCGTTTAAGGAATTGATAGGCAGCATTTTTATGGTTCTGTCGCATTAGCGTAGGCCAGTCAGCAAAGGTTGGGCTGCCGTTTTTTTAGGCAGCCAACAGATAAAATTGTTCTGCTGGTGACAATCCCTCATTTTTCGGAGGTTGATATTGTCCTTTGCGTATCATATGTATCAGTTCGATGCCAGCCAGGATCGTCTGTGCCCGTCGAAACGATTTGAATCCCAGCATCGGGCGTATGCGGCGTTTAATATTCAGGTGATCTTGTTCAACCAGATTATTCAGATACTTGTTCTGCCTGACAGTAATGATTTCTTCTTCTGGTTTGTCGGCGTTGAGTATAGTCAGCGCTGCCGTGTTGGCACCACTTTTAACCCAACGATGCAGCGTTGAATGGTCAACGACAATACCACGCTCTGCCATTATCTCTTCCAGGTTGCGTAAACTCAGTGAGTAAGCCAAATACCAGCGGACACACTGAGCAATAATATCGACGGGATAATGCAGGCGGCTGAAAGCGTTTCGGATCAGAGACATGAGCAGGTAACATCTCAAAAAACAGCATGTTACCGAACGGCACCTTAATGCGACAGAACCAGAAATAGTTATTGAGAAAAACGGTAAGTTTCGGCCAGTAAACTAAACATTGAAATATACCTCTCCAGCATAAATCATTTCTATGAAGGTTTAGGAATATTCTTTTTCAAAAGTTTGCGTTGTAATGTTCGTCGATGCATATTCAACGCTCTTGCCGAAGCAGAAATATTACCAAGATGATCATCCACAACTTTATTTATATACTCCCATTCCATTTGTTCTAGTGAGGGGTAGGTAAATGGGCTACCCTTATCATTTTTTAATGTTGGTATTTCATTACGAAGACTTAATAGAATGTTATCCACACTCACTGGCTTTTGGAGAAGATTATCAGCCCCTTTCTTTAACGCAATGATGGCTGAAGTGATGCTAGAGTAATTTGTCAGAATTAAAATTCTAGATAATGGGTTAAGATGTCTTAATGCAGAAACCCATGCTAGCCCAGAGTCATCTTTCAACTGCAGATCTATCACAATATACATATGCTGAGTAGATTCGGCCATTCTGACGGCCTGCACTCCAGTGGTTGCTATATTAACAAAGAATCCTTTTCTAAGCAGAATCGTTGATAGCGTATTAGTAAATACATCATCATCATCCAAAATTAAGATCTTTTCCATCATAACAATCTCACCCTAATAGTGGCTGTTGTTCCGGTATAATCTGAGTATAGTTTTATTTTAGCACCAATTCTGACTGCATTAGAAAAGGCTAACATCAAGCCAATACCATATCCAGAGGTTGTGCTTTTTACCGGTTGTTTTCCTAGGAGGTTGATTAAATCATTTGGTATACCACATCCATTATCAGTTATGCTTATAATTACATTACCATTTTCTATCTTACAACCACATTGAATGAAACCATTGTCACTGGGAATAGCCGAATTAGCATTCTCAAGTAAATTAACAATAATAGTATGGAGAATGCCAGCATTTTTGATATATACGCAGGTGTTGGGTAATTTATAAATTATATTTTTATTACACTTAAGTTTAAATGAACCAAATACGCCGTCAAGCCATAAACATAAGTTGATAGCTTCTTCATTTTCAAACTCATTAAATCCTAATGAAAATGACATATTAGCTAATTTTTTCGTACACTCTTTTGCTTGTTCCAAGGCTAAATTTAAATACTCATCAAACTCTTTACCCGATCGCTCCCCTGGTTTAAATAACTTAATCTCCTCTAAGGCCAGAACCGCTGTTGATATAGGTTTTGATATGTCGTGGGCAGAAGACGCAGCTTGCAGACCAAAAGAAAATATTATATCCGACTGTTTTTGATATTCTTTTGAGCGAATTAAATCATTATTGTATTCAATTGACACGTCATTCATCTTTTTTATAAAGAAAATGATAATAAATGTGGACATTAAAAAACTCACCCACGGAGCATAGTATTCTATACTTTTAGGTCTATGCGTAATTTCGAGATGATTTGATAATGTTAACTTAGATGAAATATAAAATAAAATAGCCGAGTAAATCACTATGAATGCAATGTTTTTATTAGATAGAATAGCAAAGGCCATTACTACACTTGGAAGGTAAAATGAAACACTTAATATTTCTCCATGGAAATTCAACTCCTCCCAGAGAGTAAATAAAAGTAAGTCAATACAAATCTGAGCAACAAGTTCTCTTTCTTCTAGTGGTGAAGGAAGCCTCATCCTGTATAATGTCACAACGATACTGAGTAACAATAAAAATAAAATAATAGCAATGGGGAATACAAATGAATAGATGTAGTTTGATTTCCCTTTAAATAAAATAACACTTAATAGAAGCTGACTACATATTGCAAAAATCCTAGCCCAAGTAATGATAGCTAGCTTCTTATGCTGAGGTAGTGCCTGTAATATTTTCATTTTAATCAGTCACGTATATATATAAAATGAAACATAGATTACAAAATTGCTTAGATCAACATAAAATATAAATTAAATTAACTTTTGTTTAACCCCTGTTTAACAATGTATTTATATTTCATCTATGGCTATTAATTCCCAGGCGTAATTGATATCCCCCCAATAAGGGGGGATTCGTTATTACATACTTCCGTTGCCCGCGTTACCATTCCCACCGCTACCATTCCCCCCATTGCCGTTACCACCATTACCACTACCACCATTGCCCCCGTTCCCCCCATTACCTCCATTGCCGCCGTTGCCATTACCACCGTTACCATTACCGCCATTACCACCATTGCCACCGTTACCATTACCACCGTTGCCGTTACCGCCGTTACCGTTGCCTCCGTTTCCATTCCCTCCATGACCACCACCATGGCCGCCGTGCTTAATCAACATCAAGTCGGAGGTCATGGACGTATTTTGTGTGTAACTTGTATCCTTCATCAATTTCGATACATCAACCGTAGCGGCTGATACATAAAAGGAACATGCTGATAATACTGAGGTTGCAGCTAACATAATTACGTTAATCTTTTTCATAGGAATATCCTTTAATAGAATTTAGATAATATAATTTAAGATTTCAGCATGGATAAACCTCTCGGCCAATCCACGATTAAAACATAGAGCACATATTAAAAAAATAAAACAAGAATTTAATGATATTGAAAATATTTTCAATTTTTAATGATAAGTCATTTTGTTTTAAAATAATGATGATATTATGTTTAAATATTCATCATAAAGTGAGGCATTATGTCGCACTATAAAGACGATATATCCTATTTTAATTTTTTTTAATATGTGATAGACGAGGTTAAAAATAAAAACAAATATTTACATTTAATACTAAAATCCCACAATCTAAACTAAAAACTCATTTATCCATTTCATAGGGGGTTAAGTAAAACATTATGATTCTGGATAATAATTTTAGAGACTGAAGAAGGTTATTTGCAGAGATAGGTTCACAGCAGGATAGAATGGCTTAGTGATAGTGGAAATTTGACCATTTTAATTAACATGGTATGCATATCATTTTTAGGAAAACAATGTGTATCGATGGAGTAATAAAGATGGATGTCATAACATGCCACTCTTACATCCATCTTAAAATATGAAATAAATAATATTGATGAAATTTTGCCAACTCAGGGCTTTTGACTAAACTATTGAGTAATTGCAAATAGCATCCCCATTGCACCAATAAAAACAAGTACAATACCTAAAGCCAGTTTACCTCTGGTGCCAGCGTTAACATCTTTACATAAAAAACGTCGTCTCACTTTCCTATCCATAATAATTTCGCTCATTGTTAGTCCCTCAGTTTCCCGATATCTAAAACGTGATATAAATTTAATACTTATTGTTTTCAAAAGAAAGAAACACAGTCTTAATCAAATTAAATTAAGAGTTAACCTTTTGTTTTAATTGATTAAATCAAGTTTCCTCAAGTGTAAAATCCGACTGTATTACTGTTATTTTAAAGCTCAGAATCTCTTCATTTCGCCTATTATCTCTATAATAATTGAGTGGCCTAAATGGTTTTTTAGGCCGATTCAATGATACAGGTCGTCTAAACCTAAGGTATTCCATACTCAAATTTCTAATGAGTATGTCACTGACTGTCTCGATGAGAATAACTTCTTAGCCTCAATGAAGGATTTTCATACAAGAATACGACACGGCATGCTGATCCCAACATGCCACCACTCCAGTTACTTGTTTATTTATCTATAAATTAGAATATTTTTATATACTGTAGATTAAATATAATAATATATGTTCACTAGACTTATTCGACTATCAGTTGAAAATAACATCGACAGTTGCCGAGGCGGTAACGTTACCAACAGGTAATGTGTCGCCACCGGAACATAGTCGCCAGGTGAGTTCATTTGAGAAAACTTCGCTAGATTCACCCGCATTAATTGAACCTAATTTCATTGGTTCACCATTAAACTTCAGACCTTGCGTGAGATTACATGTTCCAGCTCCTGTAACTCCCGTTATTTCACCTGTGATATAGCCGCCTCCCTCATTGAGGGATAATCGAGTCGTCTCACCATTATAAAGCCCTGAATTAGCCTGAAATTTTATATTAATATTAGCGGCAGGATTAGCGCCATTTTGGGTACATCCCACCACCAGACTATCCTTCACTAGTTCTAATTCAGCCCCCAAAGTCGAATTATGTTCTACTTCGCCAAAGTTGATCGATTTGTTAATATTGATCGAGCATTGCCGTGTGGAAACTTTAACCTGATAGCCAGTAAGAATACTTGCCTTCGTAGCACTCGATAATGCACTGCTGCTAAAATACATCTCAGGAATGGGGAATACTCCATCTTGCTGGGTCCCATCGGTGATAATGACCCAATTGCCCGTTATTGATCCACTGCGGACGCTAGATTCCTCGAAAAAAGAGGGTGTCGAGATTGCCCGGGGTGATAAACACCAGGCAGAATTTGCAGGCGTTGCAGCAGCATTTCCAGATCCAGAGACTGTCCCCTGGACTCCCGAATTGCTAAAAGTTCCGCTCATGGTTTCTGATGAGCCAGCATTTAACTGATAAATCATAGTGAAAGATGCCTGCGGTACCAAAAAAATACCTTGAGCAATCTTATACCCTTGAATTCCATCAACATCACTTAGGGCGGTGTTATTAACGCAACCCAAGGTTTCAGGAATTCCCGCCCCCGTGATGGCAACAAGACCATAATTTGGATTGAGCGTCATATACATATCGTAGTCACCAAAACTGGTGGAAATATTTTGATTAATGGCTGGGCCTGCCCATTGTTGGCTACCACTACCAATCTCAATGATAGCTGCCTGTAATGGCATAATAACGCCCAACGACAGCAGACAAAGCCCTATTCGTAACCGCGTAAAACCAGTGGTGCTTATTTTATTTGTCACGGTGTTTACCCCTCTATTGGGTGAATTCTCGGTGCTCAACATGTTAAACCTCACAACGTAATGGCAAATGACGTATCGGATTAGCCGCTGACGGGGCTGGAGTGTTCGCCAAATTGAACGCTACATTGCATTGCTGGCTAGTATCCTCCCCCCACTTCACTTTTAGACGACCACTTTCTGGTAGCCCGCTGAGATAGACCTGCCCTGCATCTCCAACAATGCTGGTATTCGGCTCTTCACCCGCACTCCCTTCAACGGCAACCACGGCACCGAAAGGTATTAATCCGCCACTTTTACTCAAAGTAACCAATACTTGATAACCGACGCGTGTTGCAAAGTTAGCCTTAACCACTGCACCTTTAGTTGGGTAGAGATTTTGGCTTGACTGCGTTATGTCAACCCCTTCAGGTAGGGTTGCCGGATCCAGGCTAATATTATTGCGCTGGTAGTTTGAGAGATAAGGCACCACCGCATAACCACGACTGTCCACCTGATTATTGCCGCTCATCACCTTACTTCCTCTGGCGCCTGGTGCACTGACTAATGCAACGGTATCGCCCAAAGGTTGACTCAATGTGACTCCGTCGGCATGTGCCACCACCCCGCCGCTGGCATTCATATTCACCGCGCGGTAGCCACTACCATAGCTATATCCCATACTCGCCATGCCCTTGCTGCCACGGTAACCAGTATTCACCGACCCCATGTCACTGCTGCCGTCGTTAGACCAGCCTTGTGTCACATTGTAAGAAAGACGGTCATCCATTGATGTTCCGTTAATACCCGCCTGATTCTGAACACTACCTTGGTTGTTATTTGTCATCTGATAACTGGCGAAGCTACGGTTAGCAAGTGATGAACCGCTCAACAAACTTAATGGTACTTGAACGTTCATGGATAACTGTCTGTTCTCCGGCCAGCTATTGTCCCCTTTAATGCGGTCAATACTGTAATTCATGCCGTAAGTCACCCCGTGGTAGCTGTTGCTATAGCCCGCAGTAAGGTTGTTATTGACCTTACTGTTGTCCCAATAGTTATCCCGCATCCCAGAGATATATAGCGATCCTAAATCCCCCATATTCTGAGACAAACGTAACTGGTAACTATTGCGCTTACGGTCTTGTGACCAGGGCAACTGATCGTCGCGTAATTGGTAGCCATTGTTGTTAACATCGGAAAAACTGTAATAATTTCGGGTCGAGTAGCGCATAGTCGCGACATCAATTGATGTGCCGGTACTGGCAATATTTTTGGCATAGCGCAACCGATATGACTCCCCTTTTTGCCGGTCATCCACGTCCTTCAGCTTAGCGTTCGACTGAGTGACATCCGCAGACAATGCGCCAAAGTTCCCTAAAGACAGCCCGCTCCCCACCACGCTTGAGAAGTAATCATCCGCGACCAGTCCACCACCATACAGCGTGAGATTATAGGGCAAGCCATAAACCAAAGTGCCGAGTCCAAAGGTTGACTCCTGAGAACCAACAGTGGTGCTGCCATTATATTTCCCACTGGTCAGTTCATACTTAAATGCACCAGGACGTAACATTACCGGCAGTGTTGAATAGGCGACAGTCTGGGTGCGAACGGAACCATCAGCTTCAGTTATCGTTACCGTCAAATCACCTGAAGAACCACTCTGCCCCAAGTCATTTAGCGTAAACGGGCCTGGTGCAACATAGGTTTGATACACAATGTTGCCATTCTGCCTCACGGTTACCCTCGCATTGCTTTGCGCAACACCAGAGATAACCGGAGCAAAGCCACGCAGATTGTTGGGCAACATCTCTTCGGTTGAGTTAAGTTTGACGCCACGGAACGGAATGCTGTCAAAAACATCCCCGCCACTGCTGCTTTCACCTGCCAATATTTCAGAATGCCAAGGCTGGATATCCCGCTGCAGGTAGCTATTGATAAACTGGGTGTCCTGCGTACTTTCACCCGCGCGATTATCACCATTCGTCGTATTCCGGCTATGGGTAATCAGGCTGCGTAAACGCCAGGCATCAAAGTTCAACCCCGCCCGTAAGTTGGCAAAGAGGCTTGTTTGCTCTGATGTTCCCAAGTCTGATTGGGAAGAACGTCGGCTGCGGCTGCCGTTCAAGTTATAATTCAGCAAAAATGCCGGAATACCTTGATTCCACAATGAGGGATCAACCTGACTGCTGCTATTTGGCTGCATTGCGACTTGGGGGATACTGATATCCAGCCGCAACTTGGCCAACGAAAATTGCACCTGTGCATGAGGAATCAGGGCAGGCAAATCCTCCACTGGCTTATCCAGTGGTAAATTTGAGAATGTCGGCAGTGCACTAGTATTCACGCCTAACTCATTCAGTAACGCTGGCGTGAGGAGTGGCTCAACCTTATTCCGCGAGCCTTTTTGGAAAGTGATTGTTTGCTCGCCGCGCTCAATCTGATTAACAAATACCGTCACCAGATAGGCCCCTTCAGGCACCTGATCGGTAGTCTCAAACTGAGTCAAATCCACTTTTTCAGACTGCTCTTGATCAAGCATTAGTAGCCCGGCATCAAAATAATCCCGGCCCCAAGCGGGCAGAACAGACGTAAGTAATATCGCACCCGTAAATATAGGTGATATTTTTATCCCATTAACGTGTCGTTTCATGATATTTAGCTCAACCTGGTTTATCTGTTTTGCCAATACACAAAATTGGAATTAAAAACATATGATTAACCAGCAGTTAAAATAAGTTTGTCGGTAAACTGGATATCAATATCGAGATGAGCCAGTAAGTGATTTTTGTTGTTCTAATGGCGTATTCCACGCTGTCTCATCAAGCAATTGCCACTCAACTGGCCCCTTTGTACCCGCAGGCAAGTTATAGCGTTGCTGCCCTTTTGGTGGAACCATCAGGCGCATAGCCGCATTATCAAACAAATAGTTACCAACTTTTAACCGAGAAAATGTCAACCAAAACGGCGTTGGGTTTTCAGCAACCAGCGTATTACCTTCCAGATGGAAGCGTAATTGTGAGGCAGCACCTGCCACCCCACTGTCCGGCAGGCTGGACGGGCGGTAAAATAGTTTAAGATTACTGACAACAGCTAACGTTAATTGACCGCCGTTTTGCGCCATATTCGCAGGTGTAGATGGGATAGCCTTGGTAGCAATATAAAATACTGACTCCCGATCCTGTGCTAACTCCCCTCCGGTACGCCGAATACGCAAGGTCAAATCACTATTAGGCTCCAGTCGTTGCAGCGGCGGAGTGACAATAAAGGGCATCGGAGTAACGACTTTGCCCTGCGGTGCAACGCCGCCAGTTTGAGGATCCATACTCCGAATCCAAGATTGCATTAAAAAAGGCTGATCACTTTTGTTATAGACGGTTAATGCAACACCCTGACTGGCTTTTTCCGGGTAAATAACCCGCATCACATAAAAGGAAATACCTTTAAGTTCAGCCTGATTTGCGCTCACCGATAAACTGTTCAGCATCAGTAAGCTCCCAATCATTATTAATGACAGGCGAGTCCAGAAACTTTTCATTTACTCTCCAGAAATTATGGCGGTGAATATTCGCATTTCGGCGAGAGGATCCCGTAATCGGTAATCACTCGCCAGTCAGCCATTGCCAACGGTGAAATAGCTGGATAAATTTGATTACTGTGAGGGGCAATCATTGCCGGGTACTGCTCGAAACTAACGGCGCGATGATTAATATTCAATTGCCCCAGCGTTAAAAAATAGGGTGTAGGATTTTCTACACGGATACCCTCAGCGACTTGGGTAAATTGTAATTTGCAGTAAGCGTCTTCCGGGGTCATATTCAACCCATCGGGGCGATAGAACAGCTTAATCAAAAAACGAATTCCCATTGATAACTGGGCCTGCTCTGTCAGCTCGGAGGCGGCGTTGTTGAATAAATCGAACTTTTGGCCGTAGTTAGGATCAGATCACCACACTCCTGATCCTGCAGCGATATCACGTGGCAAAACAAAAGTTCAAAATCACCAACTGGGCCACCTACAACAAGGCGCTTGTCAATCGGGGCTCACTGACATTCTGGCTTGATGAGTCGGCCATTCAGGCATGGTATGACGAGCCCAACACGTCTTTACGCGGTCGTCCGCAACGTTATTCTGAGCTGGCCATTTCAACCGTTCTGATGCTCAAACGCGTTTTTCGCCTCACACTTCGCGCTGCGCAGGGATTCATTGACTCCATCTTTACCCTAATGAAGCTCCCGCTCCGTTGCCCGGATTATTCCTGCGTCAGCAGGCGGGCTAAATCCGTCAGCATCCCTTTCAAAAACCCAACACGCGGTGAAATTGCCCATCTGGTTATCGATTCCACCGGCTTAAAAGTCTTCGGTGAGGGTGAGTGGAAGGTGAAAAAACACGGCCAGGAAAAGCGCCGCGTCTGGCGGAAACTGCACCTGGCGGTGGATGCTGATACGCATGAGATTATCTGCGCTGACCTGTCCCTAAACAACGTGACTGATGCAGAGGCATTCCCGGGGCTTATCCGTCAGACGCACAGGAAAATCAGGGCCGCCTGTGCCGACGGGGCTTATGACACAAAGCGGTGCCACGACGAGTTGCGGCGCAAGAAAATTAAGGCGCTTATCCCGCCGCGAACGCGCGCCGGCTACTGGCCGGTGGAGTATGCCGACAGAAATCAGGCGGTGGCGAGGCAACGGCTTACTGGGAGCAATGCGTACTGGAAATGGCACACGGCTTATAACCGGCGTTCAGTGGCCGAAACGGCGATGTACCGCGTAAAACAGCTGTTTGGTGGGCATCTTACGTTGAGGGATTACGATGCGCAGGTTGGAGAAACTATGGCCATGATCCGTGCCTTAAACAAAATGACGCGTGCAGGGATGCCAGAAAGTGTGCGGATTGCCTGAGGAAGTCAGTGACGAGAGGCGCTTTTATCTAAATCCGAATTATTCAACAAAGCCGGTCGTAAGCATAAATCGTGCATCCAGCGAGATAACCACTGATGCCAAATAGTTTAGTTCCCTTTATCCATCAGCATTTGGTCTCCGCCTTTACGAACGTTAAGACAATTGGTGTGGGCTCTGAATGATATGTGAACAGATAGCAAGGTCATCAGGTCCGCTGTGAGCGGACAATCCATGACTACTATCAGCTGATCTGAAGGGCATTCCACTCATCGCGGGTGATTTCCCACAGGTCAGAGTCCAGCAGGCCGCTGACATACTCTTTCTTATCCGTCCTGATGAGTCGCATGCCGCTACTGGCTGAAATACGCGGGGAACGGCTATTGGCAGCTGCCTTCGGAGCACGTAACACTACCGTGGATGCAAAACCATGGGATTCAACCTGAAGCCTGGGCACCTTTTGCTGAAGGGAAAAACGGGCTATTCCAGCATCTCGTATTAACTGCGATTGGTGAGAAGTACGGCAAAAACCTGGGTCAGGTTATCCTGCGCTGGATCGTCCAACGCGGCATCGTTTCGCTGGCAAAATCAGTACGAAAAGAGCGTATGGAAGAGAATATCAACATTCTCGATTTTGAACTCAGTTCTGAAGACATGCTACAGATAGCAGCTCTTGATACCGCAACCAGCGCGTTCTTCTCGCATCGCGACCCGGCAATGGTGGAATGGCTGACTGGCCGTAAACTTGATGTCTAAGCCGCTATAGAAGAGGCGCTTATTGATGCAAAAACGTTATCTCGGAACATTCAGGCTTGAAGTGTCTGCTCTGAGGTTGGGAGTGACAACCAGTTTTAGCGTTTCTCTGGCTCAAACCACGCAGCTAATTGCAGAATATCATTTTCTTGCAAAGTCCCTGCGTTGTAGCGTAGCTCTAGCCATGATTGGAGCCAACTGTATTTCGCTTCTGCCAAATCCCGCCGCGAGTTATACAGTTGCTGCTCAGCCAATAAGACATCCAGATTGATTCGTTCACCGCCCAATACGCTGCGCCGGGTAGCCAGCAGTACCTTTTGCGCTGAATCTACCGTCATTTGCCACGCACGTATTTTGGCGGCACCACTACTCGTGAGATTGAACTGGCGTTTGAGTTCCGCCAATACCTGTCTGGTTTCTTGATCGAGTTCCGCCTGCGACTGTTGATAATGTGCCGTTGCCTGCCGAGTCGCACTGGAAACACTCCCACCTGCATAAATAGGCACATTCAACTGTAGACCAATGTTTTGCGTATCATATTTCTGGTTATAATTATATTCCGCTTCAGAGCGAGAATTACGGGAGGAGGCCACCAGTTGCAAGGTCGGCAGATGACCGCTACGACTGTTTTCTATTTCATAATGTTTGGCATCCAGATTCTCCCGCTGGCCGGCAAGACGGGCATTATAGCGAATAGCCAGACAGCGCCACTGCGCCAGTGTGCGGTCATCGCTGATATTCTGTGGCAGAGTGTCCAACGTTAATGGCCGTAACTCTGCCAAATTAACCGATCGACCCATCATATTTTCCAGTTCGGTTAACTGGCTATCCAACGCATCTTGTTGCTCAATAAGTTGTACCTGAGTCAACGTCAGGCGTGCAGCCGTTTCATCAATATCTGTTTGTGTGCCCTCCCCGGCAACCAATAACCGACGATTCAGTTGGATCTGTTCCTCATAAGCACGTAATTGGGCATTTAATAGGGATGTTTTTTCCTGAGCTAATAAGGCGCTGCTATAAGCCCGATACAGCCGGACGATCAATTCCTGACTTTTATCACGATAGCGTTGATCTGCGAATAACTTACGCGCAATGCCTTGGCGATAGCGGGCATAGGCGCCGTAATCAATTAATGGTTGCCGCAAAGACAGCATGGATACATAGCTATCGTAATCCCGTTTCACCTTACTGTTACTACGGTTATCAGCCTGACTCACTGTGGAGTAATTGGTGTTCGCCCCATAGCTGTATTGCAAGGAGGGTAATAAGCCAGATAAACCCAAAGCGACCTCCTCTTGCCCTGCATCCCGCTCATAACCCGCAGCCCGAAATTGTGGATCATTATGTACTGCCAATTCCCATGCATCGAGTAATCCCAGTGCGTTTCCCTGCTCAGGTAACACTAACAGGATGAAAAAAATGATTCGTAAAGTTAATGGCATCCAATGCTCCCTACTCTTCCGTTAATGCTATGTGCAGGCGATCCATCAATGGCTTAAATAGATAATTAATCATTGAGCGTTCACCGGTACGGACAAATCCTTGAACCGGCATACCAGGCTTGATTTCTAAGTGATCCAACGTCTGCCGCGCCGCCTCACTGACTTCTACCCGTAAACTGTAATAAGGCTCTTGCGTTCGTTCATCTAATATCCGGTCAGCAGACAACAATTTTACCGTCCCTTCTACTTTCGGCGTAGTGCTCTGATTAAACGCTGTGAACTGCAATTCCACCGCTAAGCCAGAGTGGATTTTATCCACCATTTCTACCGGTACTCGCGCATCCACAAAGAGCGGTTGGTCATCAGGCAAAATTTCCATCAAGGACTGGCCTGCAGCGATAACACCACCTTCGGTAAAGACTTTCATCTCCACCACGGTACCGGCTACCGGCGACCGCATTTGTATATTTGCCAGATCGAAATTCGCTTTTTCCAACTGGCTGAACACTTCAGTTATCGTGGACTGCACTTCCGCCATCTGGGTGTTGACCTCTTTCCGATATTCTTGTTGACGCAGTTGGATACGGAAATTTTGTTCCTGTATTTCCCGCTCGCCCCGCTTGATTTCGCCGACAATCTGCGCTATTTCGCCGTTAAGTTGCGCATAAAGCTGCTTACTTTCTAGCATTTTATTGCGCGGGACATAGTTCTCATCCGCTAACGATGTCAATCCATCCAACTGTTGGGACAATGCTTGCTTTTGGCTATTCTTACTACCAAGAACTTGCTTCTGCGCCCCCATTGCGGCCTGTAAACCGGCAATATTGGCGCGTAATCCATCACTTTCCAACTGTAATGCCTGCTGGCGGCTATCAAGTAGTAGTTGTTGTAAGGCCAGCATTTCATCCATACCAGTCTGCCGCTGCACCTGTTGTAAACGAGGCGTCTCCACCAACTGTTTATCCCCCTTTTGCTCGGCCAATAAACGAGCTTCGTTCGCCAGCAACTGATAGTACTGCGATGTTAGTCCATCACTGGCGGAGCGTGCCCTGACATCATTTAAAGTCAGTAGCACTTCACCGGCAACGACCCTGTCGCCATCATGAACCATAATGTGGTCAACAATACCGCCTTCGGGGTGCTGAATGGCTTTTCGGTTGCCAGAAACCACCACAGTGCCCGTAATCGGAACCCCTTTATCCAACGGGGCCAGTAGAGCCCAAAGGATAAAACCGCCAAAACCGGCCAATACCAACCCCCATCCCCAATACAATGCCCGATTCTCACTGCGTTGTATTTCCTGCAAAAATGCCTGTTCCGTTTTTTTATTGTGTTCGGACATATGACTTGCTTCTCTTCTTATTGCCACTCAACCCGGAATGCCTGTTGTTTGCGCCGCGCGCTTTAGTTCAGGCTGATTGGACGCATTTAGCTGCTGTAGCTCGGCCATCACTTCGCCTGCCGGACCAAATCGCTGTTGTTGCCCCTGGTTCAGGATCAATAACTTATGGGCACGAGCAGTCAACGCAGGACGATGAGTGATCAGCACCAAGGTACAACCGCGTTTTTGTAGCACATCCAGTGCCGTCAACAGGGCACGATCCCCGGCTGTATCCAGACTGGCATTCGGCTCATCCAGCACCAGAAAACAAGGATCACCATATACTGCTCTTGCCAGCGCTATCCGTTGGCGTTGACCGCCCGACAGACCCGCACCACTCTCACCAAGCTCCGTGTCATAACCTTGAGGCAGCGAGAGGATCAGCTCATGAACCCCGGCCAACTTTGCAGCGGCAACCACTTGCTCACTGTCAGTGGTACCGAATCGGGCAATGTTCTCTGCCAGAGTGCCGCTGAATAATTGAATATCTTGTGGAAGGTAGCCGATATATGCACCCGATACCTCTTTATCTAACTGATTCATGTCGGCTGAATCCAGCCGTACAGCCCCTTGACTCGGCGCTTGTACTGCAACTAACAAGCGTGCCAAAGTGGATTTTCCCGAGCCAGAAGCACCCAGAATCCCCAGCGTTTCCCCCGCATTAAGAGAAAAATGAATATTATGCAAACGCGGAGGTTGATTGGTATTGGGACGGAAAGTGATGTGTTCAACACTCAGCTCACCTGTCGGTGCTGGCAAGGTCATGCTGTCTTCACGATGGGGATGATTGTGTAACAGTAAATGCAAGCGGTTCCAGGCTTGACGTGCTGCAACCCATTGCTTCCAGACCCCAATTAACTGGTCGATAGGACTAAGCACTCGCCCGACCAAAATCGATCCGGCGATCATCATACCTGCGGTAATCTCACCGTTTACCGCCAGTAATGCCCCCAAACCTAGCATCAAAGATTGTAAAACAATGCGCGAGCTTTTCGATAAAGCAGTCACAGCAGCAGAGCGTTCACTCGCCAGATTCTGCTGGCGGATAAAACCATAGTGCTGCGCTAACCAGCGCTTACGCATATTGCCTAACATTCCCATCGCTTCAATCACTTCCGCATTGCGTAAATGCGTATTGGCCTGATGAGTTGCTTGCATTGACAGCTTATTGGCTTGCGCCAATGGGTGGTGGGTAATACGTTGGTTTAACCAGGTGAGGATGATCAGAAAAATAGCACCACCCAACGCCAGCAGACCCAGCCACGGATGTAACAGGAAAACCACAGCGAGAAATAACGGAAACCAAGGAGCATCGAAGAAGGCAAACAGAGCATTACCGGTGACAAACTGGCGTAATTGAGTTAAATCCGTTAACGCCTGTCCTGCTTTGGCATCACCATCACGCAAGTTACGCTCAAAAGCCGCATTGAAAACCTGTTGATTGAGACGCAAATCCAGTCGGGTACCAAGACGGATAACCACCAGACTACGCACCCACTCTAGCGCTCCCATAAAAAAACATAAACCAACCATGAGTAATGTTAGCATCAGCAATGTCATCTCATTACCCGAAGCCAAAACCCGGTCATACACCTGCAACATATACAAGGAAGGTGCCAACATCAGTATATTAATAATGGCACTGAATACACCCACACCGTAGAAACTCTGACGACATGCACCTAGCGCTTCTCGTAATCGGTCATAATTAGGAATTGAATGAGAAACCATATCTTTCCTTTAATGGTTTTCTGACAAGCGAAATATTATGTTTATGGCTTTACCTCTCAAGGAAAAAAATAAAGTCATTAGATGAAGTAGATTGGTGTTAATTCGGTATACGGCGCAATGTGACCACTCCGGTATTATCCGGCAAAGTCATTTCATAACCTTCTTGTGCTCGTTCAAAAAATGCCAATGCATTACCAGTCCCATCAGTTAAAGTGATGCCGTCCGGCGTTGGACGCCAGCCCTGCGGAGCACTACCCAGTAACTGTTTAAGGCAGGAGGATTCTCCGCTGGCATGCCAGGTCAAGTTGGGTTTAATTGCCGTGGATTTCAGCTCAATGCCGCAGAATTTCACAACAGAGCTATTTAACTGTAATTGCCATTGACCACTTAAATCACTGGCATTCGGTAGCACCAGACTGCTCGCCATCATCGCTCCTGAACTCATTAAAGTTGATATCGCCAATATGGCACTAAACAGTGACCGATAAGGTTGACGTAATGACCTCTTCACCATAAATACTCCATTATAAACAGTGCTCGGCTTATCACCCGGACGCTGGTTTACTCTTATCAGCACAGCCCTATAAGATAAACGCTATCTTTAGATCAGACTGTTCCATAATTCATAATATAAAGAGGCATTCAGCAATAATTAACCCACTCTACATGCAACTATAAAACTCATTATTCTTGATTTATATGCTATTTTCATCTCTAACACGGTTGAGAGTTTTTTAATTACTACTTCTGTAATACGTGATAAAAACGTCTGATTAAATCAACCAGACGTTGGATAGCAATCACATCAAACAATAAAATCAGTTGCCTGAGTTGGCTGCCCCACAATTTTCACAAGAAAATCAGGTAATAATTGCCCGCCATCAACATTTAATGCCAAATCGCTGATATTAGTCTGCGGATCATAAGTTAATAATGCTTCACTGGCAGAACCGCTAAAATGATCGACAAAGTGAATACCACCGCTGCCAGTATTAAAAACGGATAAATCGATTTTATCTATACCGCCCTCAAAATCCATGATCCAGTCTGGCGCACTTGGTGAAGAATCCGTGGTCCGGCCGAAAACGAAAATATCGCTACCGCTGCCCCCCCAAAGTTTATCTGCGCCGCCGCCGCCGAACAGAACATCATTACCTGCGCCACCACGTAGTTCGTTATCTGCTCCATTACCCACCAGAACATCATTACCAGAACCACCAATGGCATTCTCAATCGTCACGTTGGCGGCGATTGAAACGTTAGCTTTTAATCCCCCGACATCAGAAAAAGCAGCTTCTTCCAGATTGATACGTTGATCAACGCTATAGCCTGAGAAATCAAAGGTATCAATGCCGCCCGCATCCCAAACAGAGAATACTTTCTGATCACTGCTATCTGTCAGGGTAAAAGAGTCGCGCTGAGTGTTGGAGTTGAAACCATAGATATTATCTTCCGTGCGGGTATCCATATTCGCACCGTAAAGACGCTGAATTGCAAAAATATCATCTACCAGTGGCGT
Organism: Yersinia sp. 2553 StPb PI; assembly: GCF_052217105.1. Lineage (NCBI taxonomy): Bacteria > Pseudomonadati > Pseudomonadota > Gammaproteobacteria > Enterobacterales > Yersiniaceae > Yersinia > Yersinia sp. 2553 StPb PI. The sequence continues at coordinate 2,500,444 of NZ_JAZGPX010000002.1, forward strand.
TGACGCGTAGTGCCCCTGATGGTCAGCCCCGGATTGCCAAGCATCCCAATAACTCATGATACTGAACTGACGAGTATCTTCACCATAAACCGCATCCTTGGCAAAAGTATTATCCTGTCCGGCGTTATAATTCGCAGGGTGACTCAGACCAAGTGCATGTCCCAATTCGTGCGCCAGAGTCAAGCGACCATACTCCATTTTCTCTGGCTCTCGGATATTATCCATATTGTAATTATACCAAGTGCTGGTATCAGCTATTCTTTCGTTAGGACCAGAAGTGTAACTGGAACTGGTATATGCCTGCCCTCCCGCCAACTGCCCATCAGCCGTTAATGAATAGTTGCCCAATGTAATATTGGCTTTTTCGGTTGGCCCCACCTCGGTGAAGTGGATATTAGCGACATCAGACCAGGATTGCAGTGAAAATTTAGTTTGTGCCACTTGCTCAGGATTGAATTTAATAAACCCGTGAACATCATCCGATTTTTGAGACTGCAAATCGAGGAATGAATAAGTTAGATCAACATCGTGCCCTAAGGTCGTTTTTCCATTCCAATTTAGTTCGCTACGGTTTAACTGCAGAGCCGACTTACCTAAATCAAAACTAACCTTTCCACTTGACGTAGTAAAACCATCGCCTCGAACTGAGTCACGAAATAAATCAATAACAGCACTATAGCCACTTTGGTTAATAGTGTTATCGATCTGATCATTAGCTATTTTATTGATTGATTTCAACGTCAAGTTCCTTGTAATTAATTAAATTTACCACCACGTCGACAGCCCACATTAATTAATGGATAAATATTTTCCCATGTAAGAAAGTGAATCCATGTCATATCCTTTGTAGTGGCATCACATAAAGCTATACTATGACATAATATAATTTGCCGACTAATTAATAGGTAAAAAATAATTATCAAATCATCACGATGCATTCTAATTATATGCTTTGAATTATTAAAATCAAGGAATGGCAATTAAAATCAACAAAACCAAAATATCTAATTACTTGCATAAAGCACAGACGATATCACTATATAACCTCATCATTCCTGGTTTAACTTACTAATAACGTCTAATAAAATTCATTAGACGTTATTTTTGTTTCATAAATATAGGTTATCAAACAATAAAATCTGTTTCTTGTGCTGGCTGCCCAATTATTTTCACTAAAAAATCGGAGAATAAATGGTCGCCTGTCACATTATTTAATGCTAGCTCACTAACATTGCTTCCAGCATCATAAGTCAGCATAGCTTCGCCTGCTTTACCGCTGAAACTATTAACAAAATGGAAGCCGCCACTGTTGGAAAAATTGAAAGCTGAAAGATCAATCTTGTCAATGCCACGTTCAAAATCCATTATCCAATCAGCAGCTTGTGGGGTGGAGTCACTAACTTTGCCAAATACAAAAATATCTTTACCTGTCCCCCCCCACAACACATCAGCACCGCCATCGCCGAACAAGATATCATTACCATCACCTCCCATTAAGGTATTACGAGCGTCGTTACCCACGATGATATCGTTACCTGAGCCACCAATCGCATTTTCGATAGTCACACCGGCCGCAATGGAAACGTTGCCTTTCAGACCACCGACATCAGTGAAGGATTTCTCATGCAAGTTAATACGTTGATCATTGCTATAACCGGAAAAATCAAAGGTATCGTTACCATCGGCATCCCAGACCGAAAAGATTAATGCCTTACTGCTGTCCGCTGCAGTGTAATAATCACGATTGGTATTGGAATGAAAACCGTATATGGTATCACCGGTGCGGGTCGTCATATTCGCTCCGTATAAATGCTGAATAGCCGCAATATCATCCAACATCGGTGCAGCAGCATAATGCCCTTTGTTATCGCCTCCGGTATTTTTTTCGTTCCAATAACTCATAATACTGAACTGACGGGTATCTTCCGCATAAGTCACATCTTTATAAGTCGGTGTTCCCTCCCCTGCATTATAATTACCGGGATGGCTAAGGCCTAGAGCATGCCCTATTTCATGGGTTAGTGTTTGCCGTCCATATTCCATGGTATCCGGGTGGCGTATATTATCGACGTTATAATTGTACCAGGTAGAACCAGATGAACTTCCACTGCCGGGCAAAAGTGCATAGGCCTGTGAATCAGCCAGTGACCCGTCGTGAGAAAGTGTAAAATTGCCAAATGTAACATTAGCTTTTTGGTTGGGAGTGATTTCTGTGAATGTAATATTGGCAGCATCTGACCATGACTGTAATGATAATTTAGCAGTGGCAATTTGTGCGGGGTTAAATTTAACAAAACCCTTATCGCCCCCCGGAATTCGAGTAACACTATCTAAAAATGAATAAGTCAGCTTTACCGGCTGATCAAAAACATATTTACCATTCCACGTTTGATCAGTGCGAGTAATTTGTAATCCAGCATCTTCATTGGAGTAAGAAGGCTTACCGTTAATCACTAAGTCTTCACCACGCGCATGATACTGAAAAAACTCGCTTACTGCATTATAACCACTCCGTGATATCGCGGCATCAAGCTGATCGACAACTTTATTACTACTTGCTTTCATAGATAAATTTCCACGTAATTGGACTTAATCATCATTGAACGGAACACAGCCGATAAATTAATTTAATATTAAATTAAAAACACGGGCATCCACCTTCGTAATATTTCAGAAGAATTAACCAACAAATGAACATGCATGATGAATAATTCGCTAAGTAGTCATGCAAAATTAATTATAGCTGGTAAATATAAAATGCAAGGGAGATCGAGTTTATTTTTATTTATTCAAATTTAATTTTTAATATTGAATTAAAACAAAGGATTATAATTCATATAAAGTTGAATTGTTTTAATAAAAATAGATGCTTTTATTAATTATTCAAATAAATACGAATTGATGGTTATACGACTGTGTTGCATTAATAGTGGTAAGTCAGTAAATAGTGAGTACTTATCTTCATCACAGACTTTATCTATCAAAGTCCCAATCAATTTAGTACAAATTTAGCCCGATGAGAGCGAATGGGATATAGCAGGCTCTGTCGCATTAAGACGTTGTTAGGTAACATGCTGTTTTTTTTGTGATGTTACCTGCCCATGTCTCTGATCCGAGACGCCTTCTATCGCCTGCATTATCCCGTCGATATTATTGCTCAGTGTATCCGCTGGTATTGAGCTGTTACAGATAATCCGCAAAGGACAACTTCATCATCCTACTGATGACCAATTGTCACCGGCAGAACAATTTTATCTGTTGGCGGCCTGAAAAATAGGCAGTGCTATTTTGCCGACCTCGCTCTGTTAATGCAACAAACCTACAAATATGGAGTAGTTTAATTTTCACGGCAAACTTAAACCAGAGCTAAACGAATGGGGGATTTACATATTTCGTATGAATAATCAGGGTAGTAATATTTTTAGTGAGATAATTCCAATTAAAATCAACGGCATTTCTTACCTGATAAGGAGTATCATCGCGACAGAAAAATCACGTTAATGATGCAATCCAAACTCGAAAAATTAAAAATATAACATCCAAGATTACAATAACAAAAAAATAGAAAGAATTACCAATCACATGTTCTGTTACTTTGTTCAAAAAATAAAATTCAAATATAATTTAGCATGTTAATTAATCACTCCATGAATTATCATCTTTAGTTAATAGATAATTCACTCATATGGAGAATGATAATGAAAATCTTGTTTATCGATGGGGCACAAAAATCATTGCATTATAACAATAAGAAAATTATGTTAACAGAAAAGGAATTTTTAATGCTAGAATTACTAATAAGTAAGAGAAAAAACAATAAGATACCTATAGATGAAATTATAACTCATGTCTGGAGCGGAAGAGAGAATACTATAGTTAAAGGCAATGTCTCACAGTTAGCCTATCGGCTAAGAAGTAAATTATCCGCCATAGGGGATGCTATCCAGATATCTATTTCTATGAATAGTGGTGGACATTGTAAAGTTCATCGAGATACGATAACCATTATCACAACAAATAATGGAATTCTCTGCTTATTGCTCAAATCTCTACTGAATGTTAACAAAAACGACGCCATTTAATCTTGGTTAGTTAGCCGGTAAGCAATCTTAAGACACTGACAATAACGACAGCTAAATTATAATTAAAGATGATCACAAGTAACAAATAGGATAAACATAAATAATTGCAAATGACTTGGATAGTATAGAGACTGCAAGATATTATTTGAAATCCAACAAGTACGAAAAATTAACATAAATCGACTATGATAAAAGAAGTATATTCATCCATTCGCTATGGACCAAGAATAAAGCTAAAATATATTTTTATATATAGACATGGGTCTGACTATTATTTGGCCCATGTGCTGAAGTAAAATAAACTACTCCAGTTACAGGTTAAGATAATTATTTATACTAATTTTTATGGTGAAATATAATGAGCAGACATTCGAAATCAGCCATTGAATATGGCTAATAAATGGAGATACATCATGTCACTAAAGCCCCCAGCAGAAACACAAGTTATTACGTGGGTAATCATCGGTGTCTTATCTGCCTGGGGAGGGGTGGTGAGATATCTAATAGATAAACAAGGAACCCGCTGCAAATGGAGTTGGATGGCTGTAATTAGCCAAGTAATAATATCGAGTTTCACCGGTTTATTAGGTGGATTATTGAGCTTTGAAAGCGGTGCTAGCTATTACATGACATTCATATTTTCTGGATTGTTTGGTGCAATGGGCAGCACAGCTCTGAGCTATATATGGCGTCGTTTCTTCAATCCTTCAGGGAGGTAAAATGAGTAACTTTATTCTTAGCCACATCAGTAAGAGTAATTTACGGGGCGTTCATCCCCATCTTATTAACATTGTGTATTTGGCACTTGAGATTGCAGATATAGATTTTTGTGTCATTGAAGGCGTCCGTGATATTTCACGTCAACGCCAAATGGTACTAACCGGTAAAAGCCAAACGTTAAATAGTCGTCATTTAACTGGACATGCTGTAGATCTTGCCCCATGGATAAATCAATCTATTCCATGGGATAACTGGAGTGCATTTAAAGTAGTTGCAAACGCAATGAAAATTTCCGCAGAAAAATTAAATATTCTCATAGTATGGGGGGGCGATTGGAAGACGTTAAAGGATGGCCCACATTTTGAACTCTCACGAAAGAGCTACCCATGATATTACCTATTTCAAAAATGTATAGTATCGGACTATTTCTAGCCATACTACTTGTTTGTGTATTATGGATACGCTATCAGCAACGAGCTTATAACCAAATTCAGCAAGATAATAAACAATTTAAAATGCAAAATGGCTTATTAAATAACCGGCTTTTACAACTAAAAAGTCAGGCTGAAAATTTAGCTTTTGTCATAACTAGACAAGCTCAAAATCAAACTGAATTGGAGACAAAAAATGATTTATTCCGTCAAAAGACTCGTACCGCTTTGGCGAAAAACTCTTTAGCTAATCAGCCTGTCCCAGTTGATGTTATTCGATTACAGCGCGAACTTATCGAACCAAAATAGCTATCCTTTCGAGCTTATTCCTCGCTCTATTTTTGAAAGAAGCGACGCACCACCATTCGATGTTGAGCGCTGGGGCAATTATCCAGATTATTTTTCCCGTCTATATCTAGCGTTGGAAAAGTGTAATCTGGATAAAGCCACTACCGCAGAGCTAATTTTTTCTGACATGAAACACCTAAAGTCCCCTACGAAAAGTCAAGAGTCATATCTTGCCCCTCTATGATGGCGAGATTCATATGTATTATGGTAATGAAAAATGAACTCTTGCTAGAGTTGTGGCCGTAATAATCATGAGCCAACAATGTTCCAATTTTCAATCAACATTATATTTCTCATTGCATTCTTTCAGAAAAAATCCAGTAATATAATCTCAGAGTTGAATCCCATTGGTTATTTATGGGGGTTTTATCTGTGCCAATCAGAGTAAAAAAACACATTGAATTATAGCAAGGTGTTCTATCAACTAATCAAATCTACATTGTCAGTAACTGGTTAACTTGCGACTAATTGTAATAAAAATTAAATTACCGCATTATGCCGAATCTATAAGTCAAAGTAATATAGCAGTAAGGTAAAATACATAATAAATAATTAAAATAAAAACATACAAATACTAATAACATTACTTTTAACCTAATATTGATTTTTTAATGAGTGACATGTTGAGTATTCTTCTGGCACCAACACTATGGTTGGCATAAAAAGAGGATGTAAAATATGAGCAAGGTAACTATCACTATCAATACCGATACAAATGAAGTAGACGTTAAAAACTTAACTGAGGCTGATACCGAGAATTTAACTTTGACCGCAGCACAAGCCAGAGCTAGGGTGCCAACTGAGGTTGCTCCTAACTCAAGTACCGAGGTCCTTTATCGCAGCACACCGATTATTCCTGAAAGTCGTCGAAATGTAATGATCACTAATGATGGTGCTGCAAATATAATTACAGCTCAATATTATTGGTCGCACAGCTTTACGAGTCAATGGTTCTTGTATACCTCTATTGACGTAAATGTCGGTGATTCTAAGTTATTAGTTTCACCATCTAATTCATTATATTACAGTAAGGTTGTTCTAATTAACAATACAAGCCGTAAGGCATATGTCACCGCTGAGGAAAAATAAACACCGCCTTAATATAAGGTAATTTATTTTTATAAAAAGGAAAATAAAACATTAACTGGTCTCACCTTCGCAATAGTTAAGGCCAAATATTTACTATTAAATTTTGACTTCTGCTTATGCAGAAGTGAGGCCATTAATTGTCTTTAATAAAGTAATGTCTTAAAAAGTGCGACATGATTTTTTATTTTAAACTTTAACTATAGGTATATTAAATGAATAACATTACAGAATATAGCAATACAGCGGAATTTGTTCCTTACAATGTATATGCTACTTCAGCCTTTGAATTTGACTGGGACTCCTCAGCAATTCTTAAGCAAGCAGTGCTTAAAGGGATATCATTCATTCCTTATGTCGGTGATTACTTATCCTCTATTATTGATTTCTTTTGGAAAGACCAAGAGAGGGATATCTGGCAGGAAATTTTGGGTCGGGTACAACAACTTATTGAAGAGAATGTACTTAAGGCTATTAAAGGTATTCTATTGGGTGATATTGCCGAACTTAAGGGGAAGATTGCCTCCGTAGTTGCAGCTTTGCAGGATCATCCTGGTACACCTGAAGCCAAAAGTCTATTTATGAGCGTATCGGTACATTTGGACAGTGTACAACGCAAGTTTACTACTTTTGATCACAAAACTAACTATCATATTTTGCCGATGTATTCAGCAACCGCGTTAATGCAAATAATGTACTGGACTATGGGCATTGAGCGTAAAGACGATATTGGACTGAACAGTAATGAAGTTGGGCAACTTCAACGAAATATTGATCTATTGGTTAAACATGTCGAAGGCTATATCCAAGGGATTTACGATACAGAATTAGAGATCCAATACAACGACTCTGCGCCTAATACTGTGGCTAACAATGTTATGTATGTACATGGCTACTGTCGGGTGCATGGCTTGGAGTACACCGAGATCATTCAAAATATCCAGAAAAATGGAAGCAATACGAAGGGACTGTATTTAAAAACACTGAGTTATTCGACCTTCTTTGGCTGGCCAACCAGTCAGGCACGAATTCTTGCATTAAAAGACGAAATTAATATGCCGGAGCCATTTAAGCCAAAATTAATAAATGGCCGTATAAACCAAATCAAGTCAGTTAAAGGTTTTATTCAACGTATCGGAGGCGCTTTACGGGTAGGTGGATTAGAAGTGACCTTTGAAAATGGTAATAAGTATCAACAAGGAACTGTTACCGGCGAATCTAGTTCAATTGACCTCAATGGGGGTGTCATTGAGACAATAGAAACCTGGGGTAATGGTGCTATTGACGAAGCCAAATTTACCCTAAGCGACGGACGTATCTTAACTGTTGGTCAGCGCTATTCAACAAACTACAGAAAGTTTGCGCTCGAGGGGAAATATATTTCTGGTATTTTTATTGCCAGCGATCGAAGTGAACTAGCCGGTCAAGCTGCAAATATTTGTGTTTCTTATCACCAAAAACAGTGAAATAAATAATTTAATCTATATAAAGCTGCATTTTTGCAGCTTTATCTTAAGTTAATTACAAAAGGAAAGTAAAAGTGAATAAAATACCTCTGGCTTTGTTTTTATATGTTTTTTGCATTTCAGCTTATGCAGTGAAAGAAACGAGTTCAATTTCAGAAACAAGTATTCCACCTGAAAGGAGTATGCAACATTCTGCGAGGAATAGTGAAACCTACACCTATATAAAGTGTGTCTATAGGAAAAATAAAGATAAAAATTTTGATGCAACTTCATCTTGGGAATGGGGACGGGCGGATAACGCAGCCAACAATTATGCTACAGTTAATGGTCATTGGTATTCTAACGCCATTCTAGCTAATATGTTTTATACAAAATCTAGCCACCAAGAAATAAAAAATGTTTGCATTAATACACTAAATAAAAAAGACATTAACTATAGTGACTTAATACCTTACGCATCTGATTACACTCTATCCTATTATTACTCATTCTGGAATGAAGGAAGTAATATTCCCTTAGTAGAAGTTGGCAAAGCGAAACTGGATAGAATGGTTGTTTTCGGTGATAGTTTATCTGATACGATTAATGTTTATAACGGTTCTTATGGAACAGTGCCAAATAGTAATACATGGTTTTTAGGGCATTTTTCAAACGGACTTGTTTGGCATGAATACCTGAGTAAAAAGCATATCAAGGTGCCAGGCTACACATGGGCAACGGGCAATGCAGAGAGTGGCAGTAATCTGATATTCTCAGGGTTTAGTCAGCAATTAGACTCATTTGAGTCTTATATGAAAAAATCTAATGGATATGATATTGGTCAAACTCTTTTTCTTGCTATGTTTGGCGGCAATGATTTTATCACGGGAAATAAATCACCTGATGATATTGTTAATAACTATAAAACCTCTTTAGTTCGATTGAAAAGTCTGGGAGCTAAGCAGGTTGCGATATTTACTCTCCCTGATTTCTCAACTATCCCTGCGGTTAAGAACTGGAGTCAGTCCGACAGAGATAAGTTAAAAAACAAATCCATTGAGTTTAATACGAAACTAAGCTCGTTAATTAATTCTTTAAAATTAACCTATCCTGATGTCAAATGGATTATGCCAGATTTAAATGCAGCTTTTGATAAAATAATCAAAAATCCCGCAAGCTTTAATTATGTAAACGCTAAAGATACTTGTCTGAATCTGAGAGATTCCAGTCTTGATTATATTGCAGGTGCATCACCTAAAGAGGAATGTAAAAATAGTAATGGAGCATTTATCTTCTGGGATAACATGCATACAACGACAAAAATGCATGAAGATATCAGTGATATTCTGGGTGATGAAATTAAATTTTTACTGTAAATGATCGTTAGCAATATAAGTAACCGTTATATAGAAATGGCGTATGTTCACTGTGGAGTGACATACGCCTCTTTATATTATTATAAAGGAGGAGTTGTATATAAATTATGATTATACACATGGCTATTCAAACCCTTGACGAATAGCTTTACGAAAGAAGCGCAATGCAACCGCAGAGTCCCGTTTAGCGGCCAGCAAAAGGTCGATGGTTTGACCTACAGTATCGACCAAGCAGTACAGATATCGCCACAGGCCTTTGATTTTGATGTAAGTTTCATCCATTCGCCACCGCCGACCTACTGTGCGTTTGTGTCGGCGAAAAACCTTATCTAACAGCGGCACCCAACGATGCAGCGTGGAATGGTCAACGACAATACCACGCTCTGCCATCATCTCTTCCAGGTTGCGTAAACTCTGTGAATAAGCCAGATACCAGCGGACACACTGAGCAATAATATCGACGGGATAATGCAGGCAACAAAAGGCGTTTCGGGTCAGAGACATGGGCAGGTAACATCACAAAAAACAGCATGCTACCTAACAACGCCTTAATGCGACAGAGCCATTTCATGTGGGGGTATCTCATCCCATTGAACCTCGGCTTCCCCCTATTTATACCCCCAACTATCTATAAAATTCAGTCGATGCGGATAAGCGTAGGGATACGAGGAAGTTCCAGAGATGCTATAAGGGCCCTACAGGAGCCAAATTAAACTCTCAACACACTGTTAAATAAATATATTTACTAGCTTCAATTTTCAAGATACCCCCAATGATACCCCCAAATAATTTTCCTTCCCCAAACCTGCACAAATAAACTACCAATAATCGTGAAAGACGGTATTTGCTATCAGAATGATTTCATATCATCGCACTTCACTTTAATGGTTGTTATTTGACCGCCAATTTAACAGTTGATTATGGATTCATAATCACAAATAAAATTTCTCTATATATAACCAGAAAGTGGTCGGTTCGGTAGGTTCAGTCGGTTCACAGACGCACTTATTTGATATATAAGACAAATTAATTTTAAATTGAACCGACCCACGGTAGGTTCATCTCTCTATAAAGTCGGTTCAATAGCTTGTTGAACTTCCTTCAAGCTGACGATAACCAAAAATAACTATTAATCTTCAATATGTTACTGTTTATCACTCATCTGATTGACTAAAAAAAAACCAATACCAACTTTATTAATATCCTCTATGTGTAAACTATAAAAGATGTTCACAAAAATCGTTTGTCAGAGAAAATTAAGAGGCAACATAGTTATGGATAACATTATTCAGTTAGTACCGTCACGTTGGGTTTCGGAATCAGTATTGATGGCTATAACTGGCTTAAAGAAAAATACCATTAAATATGCTAGAGATACTTCGTGGATGGAGGGGCGCGAGTACAAACACGTTTCAGGGAATGGCATCCCTCACGAAACAGCGGCTTGCTTCTACAACCGTGAATTGGTTGATGAATGGATACAGAAAATGCCAAAAGCAATACGTCGTGAGAGAAAGCCCACTTAGATAGGTAAGTTGCTGAGTATAGAATTGGCGCACAACCAGCATTGAACGTGTGAAATAGTTAAAATATGGGTAAATCGGGCGACCGTTTAAGGCTTAATCTCTCTGCATCAGGTCGGTGATCTACTAGCCACTCCTTCCCTGATAAATCCCCAGTATTTGTGTTACAAACTATTCGATCTATGATGCTTAAGGAAAATCTAAACTTTATGGCACCCAAAGGCATCCAGCTAGTCCATATCTCAAGGAAGAGTAATGAAAGAATATGTAATCCCTACAATTCTAGCCGCGGTAAGCGTAGCGAGCCTCTCATTTACCGCAATGTACCTATTCGACCTATTGGATAATGGGTTGAGCATTGGTGGGATATGTATTAATGAAATTCGTATTTACCATTACCACTGCTAGTCCATAGAGGGGCATTATGAAAATAAATAGTATCGTGGTTGTTATCGCCATCGTACTTGCTGCTTTTGTGGCTGGGTACATAGTGTCTGAGATGCTTGCTAGGTAACCCACTGCTAGCCCATAGATAGCTCAAGGAGGAATAATGGCATTTAACGATTTGGAATTTCACGCAGTCAAAAAAGAAGTATCCCAGTTTATAGATAGCATTAGGCCTCCCGCCAATGTTCGTGATGAGCTTGATATTATTTTCCACATCACCGACCAAAGCATTGAAATAGCTGAGCTGCGTTCAGTATGGCGTAGAGAGCCGGGAGAGAAAGTTGAGCATAGTGTGGCAAAAATAACCTATGCCCGGTCACAGAAAGCATGGAACCTATACTGGATGCGAGCTGATATGAAGTGGCATCTGTATGAATCAGTGAAAACTTTAGCTGATGCCCTCAAGATTATGGAAGAAGATGCTAATGGTTGTTTCTTTGGCTAGCCCATAGAGGGGTGGGTAAACAAATACAGCGAATCTGGCAAAGACCGGAGCGCGTTAAGATTTCCAGGGTGCACAGGAAACGTTGATGAGCGAAGAAAGCGAAGTCAGTGATATGACTATTCAAGAGCCACTTTTGAGCCTGGAAGTTGTTAGCATGCGTCCGGCGCTGGGAGGAACCGCTCACTTAAAAAATACAGTGATAGCCTCTGATGGTTTGGAATATGCGGTTAAAAGCGTAAAGGATGGCGAAACTTCGGAACTTAAGGGCCTGCCAAATCCCAGACAGATCCCCGCTTCTGAGTGGTTGTGTACCAGACTTGGGGAAATGTGTGGATTACCAACTCCACCTTGCAGAGTAATTTATGACGGCCAAAATAATGAGTATTTTTTCGGATCGAGATACGATTTAGCTGCCTCTTCGCGCCCAGAGGATGAAGTTGATTTTGCTTCATCACTAATGTCTCCGTCACCAATACTTAGAAAACAAGTGTGGTCAATATATGCCTTTGATCAGTTTGTTTATAACATTGACCGACATCTAAAAAATTATCTTTATACAAAAAATCGTGATGGTTATGTGACCGTCCAAGCTTTTGACTTTAGTTTAGCTGCGATGGTTATGGGGTGGCCCAACAAAGTTGGCGATGTGCTGATCCCTCCAGGCTACCATACAACGAATTATTGGAACTCAGTGAAGAGTTTGACATACAATGGGCTTTGTTGAATAATTCGGATTTAGATAAAAGCGCCTCTCGTCACTGACTTCCTCAGGCAATCCGCACACTTTCTGGCATCCCTGCACGCGTCATTTTGTTTAAGGCACGGATCATGGCCATAGTTTCTCCAACCTGCGCATCGTAATCCCTCAACGTAAGATGCCCACCAAACAGCTGTTTTACGCGGTACATCGCCGTTTCGGCCACTGAACGCCGGTTATAAGCCGTGTGCCATTTCCAGTACGCATTGCTCCCAGTAAGCCGTTGCCTCGCCACCGCCTGATTTCTGTCGGCATACTCCACCGGCCAGTAGCCGGCGCGCGTTCGCGGCGGGATAAGCGCCTTAATTTTCTTGCGCCGCAACTCGTCGTGGCACCGCTTTGTGTCATAAGCCCCGTCGGCACAGGCAGCCCTGATTTTCCTGTGCGTCTGACGGATAAGCCCCGGGAATGCCTCTGCATCAGTCACGTTGTTTAGGGACAGGTCAGCGCAGATAATCTCATGCGTATCAGCATCCACCGCCAGGTGCAGTTTCCGCCAGACGCGGCGCTTTTCCTGGCCGTGTTTTTTCACCTTCCACTCACCCTCACCGAAGACTTTTAAGCCGGTGGAATCGATAACCAGATGGGCAATTTCACCGCGTGTTGGGTTTTTGAAAGGGATGCTGACGGATTTAGCCCGCCTGCTGACGCAGGAATAATCCGGGCAACGGAGCGGGAGCTTCATTAGGGTAAAGATGGAGTCAATGAATCCCTGCGCAGCGCGAAGTGTGAGGCGAAAAACGCGTTTGAGCATCAGAACGGTTGAAATGGCCAGCTCAGAATAACGTTGCGGACGACCGCGTAAAGACGTGTTGGGCTCGTCATACCATGCCTGAATGGCCGACTCATCAAGCCAGAATGTCAGTGAGCCCCGATTGACAAGCGCCTTGTTGTAGGTGGCCCAGTTGGTGATTTTGAACTTTTGTTTTGCCACGTGATATCGCTGCAGGATCAGGAGTGTGGTGATCTGATCCTAACTACGGCCAAAAGTTCGATTTATTCAACAACGCCCATACAATGATAAAACGTGTAGAGATTCTGCACTGCAAATCCTTGATAATATCGGCAAGATTAACGTTGATGATATAGAGAGAATATTCCTGGAGATGCCGGGAGACTGGATAAATCCCCTACATAGAGATGCGCTGACATCGTGGTGGGGTAGCCCTGGAAAAACTGATAGAGTAAGCGCGGTAAAGGCTGAGGTGTTAAAATGACAATGTACAAATACAGCATAATCAGGATAACGCCAAACCCCGTTCGTGCTGAATCAATCAACGTTGGGTTTGTCGTAACATCCCCAAATGGCGTAGCAGATGTTCGCGTTCTAGATTCTTTTAGTAAAATCAAGGCTGTTACCAATGATTATTCAATGGAAAAGCTAGACGAATTAAAAGTTCAGCTAGAGAAAATGCTCACAGACTGCTTAACAATTGAGCAGGCATCAGCCTTTTTCCAAGGCAGCATTACCCTTTCCCCTATTGGTACATTTTCGGCAAATAATAGCCTTGAGTACGATAGCAATGTTGATAATATTAATAAATTGTATATCTCACCAATAAGAGCAAATAAAAGATCGCCAGTAACACAAAAGAGAATAATCACTGAGCTAAAAGATGAGTTTGAGCGATTTGGAATAATGGGTAAAAACGTTAATGAGATACATAACCATAAGGTAGTTCAAGGCTATCCACTTTCTGAAGAAGAAGGTCTTTATGCTGAACTTCTACTTAAAAATGGCGTGTACCATTTAACAGAAACTCTAGACTTTAGAAGTTCAAACTTAAAACAAAAACTGGGAGATACGGCTGTTAAAGCGATCACCATGAATGCGGCTAAATCAGTTTGGCATGATGAAGTGAACACATTCTTGGTCTATGCCGCTGAAGCATCTCAAGAAAGAACATATGCGCAGCAGATTAACTTAGTTAATGGCTATGCTGATAAAATGTTCAACTTGCTGAGCAAAAGTGATATGTCTATTTATTTTGAACATATGATGGAAGCTGCCGGCAGAAGCATGCCAACTCATTAACCCCACTAACCCGGCCCCGCTGCCGGGTTTACCAAACAAAACTATAAGATAAGTATCTGTTCTATTGCCGACGTCGCTGTCGGCTTTTTTGTGCTCATAGCTTGATAAGTTACAAAGTTGTTACCATACTAGATTGGTAATAAAAAAATTGCTCCCGAGTTTTTCCAGTTGCCCCTCATATTGTGGGGCTTTTTTATGTCTGCAATCTGACAATCTCGCCACCCTACCCTCTAATCACCCTTATAGCCTTATGGTAAACCGCTGTTCTCATTGGATCTCTGTCAATGTCACAGTACGATACCAGCATTGAAATAATTTGATCTTTACTTGGCTCGTCACCATGTTTAATCAAATTAACCGTCGCTCTACCTATCACTACGCATACATCGCTATAACCGATCGTGTCCTGATCCATATCGCCTCCATGTAAGTGTTAACCAACCTAACATGACTGAGCGAGAATTTCGCGAAAGAACTCATACCATCAGACCGGGCCATTAAGCCCGGTTTTGTATTTTATAAGCCTGACAAATCACAATGATCGTTTTAACCGATCAATATCAATACATTGATCTGTCTAACCAATTTGCAAACGTGAGAAAAACAGTGGTGATCGGGGTTATTAGAAGAATATGTCTTTATGCGATTCGAAGTACATGGAAAAAGAATAAGAAAAACTATATTATTTAATTATAAAAATATGTCATTAGTTCAACCTCAGTAGAGAATCACCATGTTAATAACTTGTATTTACATATTGATAAGTTTAGGTTTCTTTAATACGCTAACATATATTTATTCTCCTTCGGGGGATAGAATATCCAATGGTGAAACTGTAGTTCTTGTTTTGGGTGCATTTTTGTGGCCAATTATGCTCATTGGCGCGCTTACAACATTTATATTCGCAGGCCCACTTCTCAGTTTATTCCGATTTATACGCCGATTTGAAAGTAAATTGAACAGCTAGCCTTCCCTTTGATACTCCGGGCAATTAAGCCCGGTTTTTTTTGTTTTACTCTACCGTTACAATTGGCTCAGGCAACCCATCACGAATGAAACTCGGCAGTGAATCGTAAAATGCTATATATCTTGGATCGTTAGCATAAACCTCACCTAAAAAAGAATAATATTCCGGTGATTGCTGGCAGCAGAACCAGCTAACAATTACTGTTTCTGTTTCATTAGAAAATTGTACATATAAAGTCTCCATTCTTAGCTCCCATTAAAAAGCATAATCAACCAAGCTAGATGCAAAATTAGTTAATGTACCCAACGTCGCATTAGCAGAGTAATAAATGGTTTGTGCAGTGATTACCGGGATGTTCATAGCTGTATATGTAGACCCATAACCTGCCGTAGTTGTCATTGCGCTTGCCCGCCAAGCGATACCAGAAAGGGACGATGAAAACCCCATGCCAACAACGCCATTAGTAGATGTCCCCAATGCGCCATCTACGCTGCAATACTTAGCATTTATAGGTAAGTAATTGGGCATATTTATTGGCAGTAGCGGTGTCGTTCCTGTTGTTGTAGTCAGTACGGTTATTCTAGGGAATGAAATAGAACGGTCTAACTGATAACCAACTGTAAACTGGCTGCTCGCAGTTCGCCACACACTGACCAACGCGGACGCCGTATAACCCGATGGCATGTTAGCCCCGCCATATACTTCAGGGGCCAGCACTGACGTAGCATTAACTGCAAGCAATGCAGAAACTTGAGTGGTTGGGTTATAAATCGCATACAGAGCCACAAAGCCCGCAGCCGGAACCGTACCGGTATCCATCCCGCCTGCACCAGTTGTTGCAAGGTTTACTGTCTGGCTAAAACTACTCAGTTTGTACTGCAATCCACCTAAAGCAGTTTGCACGATTAATTCATCCGCGGTGAATGTTGCCGTCGCAGATGCGGCTGTAACACTCATTTTTGCATTGCGCGATGTACCAACAACCCCTGTTAATTGCGATAAACCAATGCCGCCAAGGTTTGCAAGAGCACCAGCGGCAGCAGTTGCGCCGGTCCCGCCGCCAGAAATTGGGACTGGGTTTGCTGAGTTCCATGCCTCGCGCACAGTGAATACCCGAGATCCAGCAGCGCCGACTGAAATAACTTCATAAACTCTGTAGTTTGAGTTCGTGACTGTATGTGGTTTCAATGTAAAACAAATATAATTACTTGAATTCGCAATGTAATTAACAGTAATGCTGACGGTTAAGCCGCTTGGGTAAGTAACGCCAGAAGGCGCATTTAGCCAATTCACAGTCGAAGCAAGGTAATTTGCACCCGATGTAAATGTAAAGTTCTGGAAGTCAAAGTTTACGATGGCTGGCTGAGTCGGCAATCCAATGCCTATCCCCGTCAGACCAAGAGTTGCCAATTTAGATACAGCAGTGGCTACCTGATCAAATTTATTGCTGTCTGGTGTGATACCGGCAGCACTCAGTACGCTAATTAATTCACGCTGAATGGTATTAAACCACTCTGCCGGCAATATCGTTGGTGGCACCCCACCTGCAACATTGCCATCCGTAAACTCGCCATTAATGTCAGCGCGGGTATTCGGTATATCGCCAATTTTTTGCATAGAAAATCCTCGCCAGTTAAGGCGTTAAAAATGAATGAAGGGTAATTATTTAATTAACGTAGCCAAATTTAAGGATGGTATGAGAAGGGTTTAACACTGTTAACCGACATTCAAGCTGCTTATTTCCCCACGAACGCAGCGGATCACCACAATACGTTAAACCACACTGAGCATAATTGATGGTGGTTTCTGGTGCGGTAATCAGCCAGGTGAAAGGCCACTCATCACCGTTTAAAGCATCCCCACAAACGGACATCCCGGCACAGGCTTGCCGGTATTGGGTGATAGCAATGGAGTAACCCAATGCCTCCGCAACACGAATAAAATAAGCAACAGACTGACCACCAATGCCAAACAGTTTAGATACTACGGCCCGCTGACGTTGGATAATGCTGTCAATCTCACCTATCGCACATAAATCAGGTAAACCAAGCGTCGCTTCCCATTCAGGCAGCATTGCCGTTGCTGTAGAGGGAAAAGCCGCATCGAGCAGATCACGGGCATCCTCATCACTGCGTTGGAAGGATCGAGCTAGTGCGCGTAACGTACTGGCTTGAACACCGTTAAGTTGCCGGGGCCAAACCAACCCGCCCGGCATCAGTGCCTGAAGCGCTGCGGTATATTCATTCACAGAATAACGGCTCATAGGTAGGTCACCGTTCCCCGGACAGGTAATTTACCGGTTTCAAGCTGAATATTATTCGTCGGAGAGTCGAGAATAAAACCACTGGTCCCTGTCACATCGCCGATGGCCAGCAGCAGTGACGACAGTAAGATTTTCCCACCCGGCTCACCCTCAGTAAAAAACACCTCATCAATAGCCGTATTTATTGCCGCGGTCGTTTCACTGGATGCCGCAGGAATACCACTGATAACAAAATTCACGGGCGCGGCAACCGGCGCACAAACATAGATGATGGCGATAATGGGCTGTAAGGGATAGATATGATCTGCAACTCGCCCCTGATCGCCGGTCGCTTTCACCGCCCCCCATTCTTCAAGCTGAGATACGCCGTCAGTCCCAACAGGAAAGCCGCCAGAATCATTGCCATCGCACATGATATAAATACCAACCGTACCAACCCCCTGTAAGCGGCGTTTAACCCAGCATCGAGTAATACCTGGTACTGACAATGCCCAGCCACGATAATCAGTATCGTTACCGCCTTGAGGGGTGTTTTGATAGGCCAGCAACATACGGGAACGAAAAGCATCTTCTGACTCAATATCAGCGCCGCCAGATATCTTAACTGTTGCGGTGGCCACTGACAGAACACCATCAATCGCTATATCTAATGTCAGCGACGTTCCGGCATCTGCATTTCCCGCCACACCGCCGCCCGTAGTGTCATCCAGTACACTGGGGAGTACGGCAGTGATTGAACCGGTGGCGGTACCACTAGCCCCCAAAGTTACCTCATGATCGAGGCGATATTGATAACCATCGGCCCGATTTAAAAGACTACCGGCGGTAATGGCACGGCCTGCGGTGCCACTAAACTCGACTGTAGGGCAGGTGGCGGGGTTGGCGGGTTTGCGGAAAACATCTTTCAACGCGGCCCACGCGGCAAGATATTCGTCAGTGGCATTATAAGGCGTGGATTGCAGCGCGATATAATCCAGATAACCATAATGTAAATGCGCCATTCCGGCATCAGCATCACTGATCACACCGATATTGGAGAAGCGCAATAAATTACCGCCCGTCTTGAGTTCTGATTGAATATAAGACAGGTTGCGCTGGCGCAGTTCGCTTAATGTGGGGCGATTAAATGGCATGTATTAGGTCTCCCATACCCATGAGAATTTAACTGAAGCCTGTGCTTTAGCCGGTTGTTGATAGCTGATGATCAGATTCAGTCGGTTGGGATACATTATCTGAGCATTGGCGCTTATTGCGGTCACTACACCGTCATCAAGTAACCAAGCTACGGCTTCATTGGCGTAGTCCTCAGCCTTTAACGCGACTTTAGTCGTGAGTTTTTCGCGGCGAAGCAACCACAAACGAGAGCCTATCGAATACTCTGAGCCGGTATCACCCCACCACCCGCGCCGATCGTCGCCGTCGATAGCGTCATCAGAACGGGCCAACCGGTCCGTGAACAGGCTAATTAAAATGGCAGTCTCTAAATCATCACCCTCCAGCAACCCACCGCCGCCGGTTTGCCAGTCGCCCAGCAATTTGTCCGGTTCCCAGACTGTTTTGATATCTGTTGTCATTCAACCACCTTGCCCGTCACTTCACTGGTTAATGTCGAGCTACCACCCTGAACATTTTTAAGTTGGTGATTGTGGGTGTTATAGGCTTCGCGCAGGGTTTTCAGTGTGGTGCTATTGCTGTCTGCGTTATCGACAATATCACCGCTAACCTCTAATAGCGGCGTATTTAGCCGTACTTTCCCCGAGGCATTAATCGTCACCTCAGTCGCATTATTGACCGTGACCGGTTGGCCATTGGCTTCAATAATAATGCCAGCTTCCGTTAACTTGACGTATTGCCCCCATTGCGAATAAATCACCGTTTCACCCGTATTGAGTCCGGTGTGGCGAAAAGACTGATGATTTGAGCCAATAATGACTGCACTTGACCTGTCACCACCTAAAAAACCAATAACCACATCAGTATTGGCGGGAAGTCCTGATGAAAAACCGAACTCAGCCAGCCTCGGGGTATCACTACGAACTTCTAAAGGGGTTTGATATTGGACGGTCTGAATGGTGCCACCATCATTGCTGCCCGTCACCCGCCCCACCCCGATCATCATTTTTATTTGCCGGTATAACTTGGAGAGTTGCCCTGAGTCGCTCATTACTGGTTTAACTCCATAAGATTTGAATAAAACTGATAAGGTTGGACGGTAAAGGCTTCGGGGGGCATCAGGACCATTTGCGCGGCGGTACCGTGGTCGTCTTTGAGGTAGGTCACCTCCGATAGCAGCCAGAGTTCATCCTTTAAACCAAAAACAGGTAAATCAATGGGGATCAGCGTGTTAGGTTCCCACAGTTTTCCGTCTTTATCCCGCCAGCTATCGACCGTCACCAACAGCTCTTTAGAGCGTCCATAACGGCGGTTCATTTCCCAATCAATACATTGTTGAGCCAGTTTTAGGGCTTTCATGGTACTTTCAACAATGATAATGCGGTTTCGATAGCGCATTTGGGCTGCTTCAGGATCGCGGCTTCGCGCTAACGTAACTGAACCGTATCCCGCATCCTGAACCTGCTCCTGAAGTTGACTAACAGACATCGAAACACCGATATAGTCAGAAAATCGTTGGTCCATTCCCGAGTTATAAGCAGCGTCTTCAATATTGATGCCCTGCGCTACCCCGCTGGCTGCTTTTCGCGTACCCACCCGAGTTAGATATAAACTGCCATCGGGTAGGTCGTAATACAGTAATGCCGCCCAGCGCGTGATACGGTCAATAATTTCCTGAGAGGACTCCCCCCAGTTCAATGTAAATTGGGAAACAATATCGAGGTCGGTAACATCACTGGACACCGTAATGCCGTAGGGCATCGCTAACCGTTGAGCTATCTGTAGCGCTGTCGATTGGCTGATCACATTGTTTGGCCACTCTGCGGAGCAATCAACCAAGTCCTGGCACTTGCTCCGCCCTGTAGCCCTCACTTCGCGGCGGTTACGGCTGATCATCGGTGCCCAGCGGTCTATGTAGCCTGTGAGAACAACATCATCCCCCAAATTAACGACACAGGCGTCTCCCGGGTTAACCCACTGCTGATTGTCACTCCCCGGATAAAGGTCCATCAATGACAGGCTGAAATCGCTGGGTAACCGCTCTATGCTGCGCGTGACCCGTATATTATCCCAACCGGAAATCAGCTTATTGCCAATGCGTAGTGTCAGATCATCACTCATGAGTTCAGTGCCTTAAATCGGACGGGCATAAATGCCGGGTGAACGGGGTTAGCCATTTTCACCAACGCGTCACCCCGTCGTGCATCCTGATATAGCCGATTGGCAAGATTAAGCGCGGGTAGTGATCGGTTAAAATTGACTGTCTCAACACGAGACAGGTTCGCGCCGGTCTGCTGTAACAGCGTGACGATTGAACCGCACAAGTCGTTTAGTGCCTGGTATACCTCGTCATTACCCCTGTCAGCCGCAGAAAGCGCCGCGCGGTCTACAACATCACAGACCCGCGTCAATATATCGACCGCATCGTCGTAGCTTTCAGGTTGATATTGCGAAGCAGCAAACACCATCGCACCGGCGCACAATACAATAATGAGTTGGTAGCTGGCGGCTGCGGTATTGCTGTCACTGGGATTAGGTCGAAAAGTATTGTCATCAACTTCCGTTAATTCTTGCATCATACGGATTAAATCAAGGGTACTGGCTCCGCTGGCCAAGATGGCATTCACAACAGCAAGAACAGCATTCGCATGCCCTTCAACTGTAGCGGCTGTTCGTAATGCCTCCGTGGCCTTGTTGACTGACTCCCGACCCTCAACTGATACCGCCATTCTTTGTGCCACCAGCGCGGATAGATTGGCCGTGTCATTTTGTGTACTAATGGATGCAGTCGCACCAGACACGCTGCCGCCAACCGTGCCGTGGTTGTAGCGGCCATAACGATCCCGGCCTAATGTAGAGCGGAGCATATTCCCAAGGTTTGTTGCCTCGCTGGTCGTTGAATTCACCATATTGACCCAGAATGCAGCCGTACTTTTCAGCGTTCTGATGGTTTGAGTGACAGAGCGGATCTCGCCTTTTACCGTGGCGATAAATGTCGCAACGGATTTGGACGCCAAACCAAACCATGACGACTGAATAGACGAAACGGCATCTGCTGAACTGGTAACAGAGAACACCCGTAAACCTGACTCAATGATGGTCAACGTAAATTCAAAAACCCGCCCTGACTCAGCCCCTTCATTCAGACGAAGACCACTTTCAGGAATACTGACCGTCATTTCACCCAGCGTTGGGTGTACTAATGTTCCCGCATCCGGCATTTCACAGGCAGCAATCAGTGAATCACGCTGAGTCATGACGTCAGGCGCGTTATAAAGTCCACTACTCTGAATAAGAAAACCACGGATAGTCAGGCGGCGAGTCGCGCGGCCCAAATCCTCAATCCATGCTGTATCGCGATAAGGGTATTCATGAATGGCCTGACGACGGCCGAATACACCTTCCGCAGTCATAACAGCAAAGGGAACCCCACGGAAGGATGCGGGGTGAAGGTGTTCAGACCATTGCCAACTATCGCCGCCCGTACCTAACAAATCAGAAAGAGCATTACTGATCAGTGACATTTTATTCCCTCCCTAAAATGAAAAAACCCGCACAGTGGCGGGCTAGAGTGTTTGTGGTTACTTTGTGTCGGGACTTCAATAAGCGCCGGTATTATTTAGCTGCTTGCATGGCATTTATCTGAGAGTTAAGTGCTTCAATGTCTGATGCTGGAAAATGCAAGATAACGCCATCATTTAAGTCAAAAACGACAGGAGTACCGGATAGTACTTTGTTATTTAGTATATTTTTACCTTCATCAGACTTTGGTTGAATTAGCTTTAGTCCATTGATACAGGCTTTTATAACCTTAACATACTCGCCATCGATTGAGATTGGGGCTATATCTTCAACATCAGAAGTTTCATTTTCCTTACAAGCTCTAACACCTTTACCGCTTAAATCCATCAATGCTAATATTTTTGTTTTTTGATTAACCATCGTCAGATAAATGCCCAAATCCGCCCCCTCGGCTGGAGCTAAGGTTGGCATTGAACCACCTAGAAACTGCCATTTAGCCAGATCACCGCTAGCCGCCATCACCGATGGTGACAGAGCAGAAAACAAAGCAACAATTACTATTGATAGTATTTTCATATAAAACCCTAGTTTTAACGTGTATAACCCGAAAATATAAATCAATATGTCATTGATGTCGCCACCTTCCCTCGCTCTGCTGCAGTAATAGTTTTACGTTCGCCAGTCTTATCATTAATCAGCGTAACCTCAACTTCAGTCTTCTCCCGTCCAATACCTTGAGTGATGTCGTTAATATCCTGACTGCTATTATTGGGCGTAGTTAAAATGGAAGACTGATTGTTTATACCCTCTGCGGTTATGTTCCCTTTCTGATTTCCACTGTTGGAGGGCAAAAACTGCCGCTGCGATAATAAAATATTAGGGTTACGCAACCCTTTCCAGCGGTCATCACTGATCGAGGTGTTAATACCACTATCAATCTCTTCTGAGGTATAAGGCTGATAGCCATTTTCATGGCCAATGATGGCCGTAACCAATTTTTTTAATACTTCAGGTGAATGAAGATCTAACCGCTCATACGGGTTTGCCCCTGTTGCACCAGAAACCGCATTAATATAACCCTGCGTATTATTTTCTGTGCTTGGCGCGTAAGTATGCAAAATACCGGAAAGCGTATTGTTTCCTCTATCACCATAGAGTTGCAACTGCCGGGAAAGAGCGGCGATCCCTTCCTGAGGACTAGCAAATGTGGAGAAACCTCCATTTTTACCTGTCGCATTAGGCGCTACTCGTAAGTTGCCGGGGTTATTATTTCTTACTCCTAAAGCATCCTGCCCTGATTTTGATGTTGTGGTCGTGGATGGCGTTAACAAATAAGGTTTATTTGTAGGCACTGCTGCCTTTTCTGCCTCCAGCCGTTTCTTTTCCTGCGCTTCCCAATCCGCACCGTACTGATCATTTAATTTTTGAGTAAAATCCTTATCTGGATATCCAAACGTTAAATAGGCTTTCTCTTTAAACGATAATGTCTCTTTGAATTTATCGTCTACTCGCGCCCGATGAAGAATATCTTTCTGTTTATCACCATGTGCAAACGAGTTTTCATCATCATTCTCGCGCATCTTCATATCATGAAGCTGAGTTGCAGCACTTCCCTTGACCATATTTTCATCAGGTAAAAGTTTTTGGGCTGCCCATATTTTCCCTTTAGTCATCAACCCATCAAGCGCGGCACTGGCCTCCTTTAACTGAGCATTCAATTCAACCAGTTGCGCATTAATTTTGGGGTCAACCGTTAAGCCAAAACTATCCGATTTAGCCAGCAATTCTTTGTACCTGACACCTTCACGCATTAATGCTAAAAGGGGGGCGTTCAATCCTAAAGCATCTGCCAAAGTCTTTTGTGTTTGTGGGGAAAGTTTAGGAAATATCTTGGCAACATTGTCCAGCGTCTTATAGACATCTGCCGTGCCATCTTTAAGGCGTTCAATGACAATCCCATTTTGAGCAAGCAACGCTTGTGTCGTGTCATTGCGTGCCCATAAAGGGTCATTAAACGTCTTGTACAAACCCTCAACAGATTGACGGGCGGAGTCGCTATCGACCCCTAATATCTGCATAGCACCGCTTACACGGCTAAAATTATCAACTGACATACCGGCATTTTTGGCTGCCACATCAAGCGAATAGGCTGAATCAGCGGCAGCACTTAATCCCTGAGCGGCTTTGACGCCAATATAGCCAACAGCGCCAAGCGCACCAAATCTGAGTACCTTGCTGCCAATCTCACCAACCATTTTTAGCGGGGGCACCATATCACCAACAAACTGCACACCTTCACGCGCAAACTGCCCCATTCCCTTTAGACGAGCATTGAGGTCGTCAATACCTTCAACTGATCCCTGCCCCCCTAATTTAAGTCCATCACGGGTTTTATCCAGATCAGGAATGAGATTTTTAACGACCTCTTCGATACGCTGAATGGAGGCCGACGCCTGATCTGTCGCGGTCAGTTCAAAATCAAATGCATTACCCATTTTTCCCCGCCTTCACCTTGTTAATTCTGACCGCCTGCTGATACCACCACTGTAATCGGCTATAGGTCAGGGACCAGGCATCTGCTGGCCCCCACCCATAGTAATAAGTCACATCCGCTAGTTCGTTACCCCATTCTCCGCCTGGGGGGAGTAGGCTAAAAAACTCATCATGTAGACCTCACAGGCTTTATAGTCGGTGAAAGCCATTTTTTTGATGGCTTCACGCGGCACATTCGACACCAGCGAAATAAGTAGTCCCATCGCACTGAGTGCACCAGATTTAGCCTGTTCGTCATAAAACTGCTGAACCTGAATCAATATCGGCTCACTGAGTTCGATAGCCTCATAGGTGGTTTTAGTGGCTTCATGAGAAATAGGCTTAACGAGGGGGATTGTTTTAGTGCGTTCTAATTCAGACATCTTAGTTCTCCGTCACCGATACCGAACCACCTTCCCAGCGAATATCAGCAGTTGCCTCGGTACTATCCACTTCTTGAGTATTTACCGACCACATACCACTGCCGATAACCGTTTTGCCATTGGCCAGTTCACAGACAATATTGACATTGGTCTGATCGTTAAAATCGCTGATCGACGTGCCGCCACTGTCACGGATTTGGCAGGAAATAAACGGGGCATTAAAGGTTTCTTTATAACCATGCACCCCATCCATTCCCGTCAGGGTTTCACGCTTGAATTTTGAGGGGCTGTATTTAAATTGCCCCGCAACCATGATGGTCAGGCCATCAACGGTGACATAAGCTGTCCCCGCGAGGCGATTGGATGTATCACCCATGATAATGAATCCTTATGCGGATGCCTGAAGGCGGAATTGGTTAAGAACAGCAAAGATGCGTAACTGATTAATCAGGACACCGGTCCACAACACATCAACTCGATTCGGGTTACTGGCGTTTTTTTCGACAATCAATCCCTTGGCAAACCCTTTGGCATCCTGCACATAGCCGTTAAATTCCAACGTCTGGTACTGGGCAATCAATTCAGCGCGGATCACGTTCGGTGTGATAATCGCCGAGCCGGGGGCAAAACGAGTGCCATCGGCCGCCAGCTTCATACGGGCGAATTTCGACGTTACCTGGGTACGCAGGAATCGAGTGACAAACATCAGCAGGAATAAGGTCTCAATCTGCAAATAGCTGTCATCTTCCGCGCCATATTTGTTTTTTTGGTAGGTGGTGATGATGTTTTCTACCTGTACTGTGCCATCGTCGGTAACTGTCACGGTAGAAATCCCACTGTGCAGCAGGTTATTACGTTCAGTCAGGGTAAAGCGGCTGGCCAGCGGGGGAGCCAGTACGCCACTGATTGCCAAGGTTTGTAACGGGCGCCCGGGGTCGTTACGCAGACTTTGCGCAATAGCGCCAACATAAGCCGCTGACCAGATATAGCTTGGTGTTGGCGAGCCATTCACCCCCAACAGAGAAGCATGCTGATCATTACGCAATTCGCCTGCGGCTGTCAGTTGACCATAAGTACCGGCTTGAGCAGCGAAGCTATGGCCGTATAATTGCTCTGCATAGCTCCAGCGACCGGTACTGTCTGACAGAAACTCTTTGATTTTATTTAACGAGGCCGTATCCGTGTACGGATTGATAATGAAATCAAAGGTCCGATCCTGCAAATTAGCCAGGGCATCATCCAGTTCAGGCGCACCCGCGCCGCCAGCCATTGGCGTAAATGTCAGTACCAGGCTATCTGGTGTTGTTTCGCCACCGGCGCTACCCAAATAGTTCAGCCGTAAATCAATGGTGTTACCGTGTGCACCTTTGTTTTTGGCTGTGAGTGTGATCACCGCATCTACAGCCGCTGCCGTGACCGGTAGAGATGCAGTCGTATTGATTGCGGCCGTTAAAGCAGTGGCAACCGCAGCAACTTCATCCGTTGCCACGACTGCAACCTGTACGCGAATACCGGCGATATACAAAGAGATAACTCCGGTCGAGGATGCCTGAGTGGTAACTGTGATTTTACCTGTTGCAGCAACCATTGCGGTGGCATCACTCAACGGCAAAATGTAGATCTCTCCGGCGGTATCATTCGCCAGATATGCTGCCATCTGACCATGCAGCATGGAGCCTGCACCACACTGCCCCGCCACGGTGGCCACTGAGGAGACCAGCACTGGTACATCAGCAGGCAGCGTACTGGAATCCAGCATCTGACCGATGATTAGCGTGCGCTGGGTCGTTGTTGCCGTGTTCGCCTGAGAGTTATCAAATTCAGCGAAGAAAAGCGGTGTACGAAGATTGCTCGGAATATTAGTAAAGGGAATAGTCATTATTTAGTTTTCTCCGCTTTGGTTGCTTCTGGCGCAGGTTTAGCCTCTTTAGGCTGTTCGCGCACCACATCACCGTCGTTTAAGCGACGACGCCAAAATGAATTATCGGGAACCTCAGCGCCAGTTTCAGGCAAAAAGGTGCCCTTAACCGGGTCACGTACAGTGCGACCGGCTACGGGTTTAACAATCATGGGTTTACTCCGGGAAGTTGATTGAAACTACGGGTTCGGTAGTGCCATCTGGCATGGCGATCGTGACATCCATACCGTCTAATCTGTCGGCATTAATGGGATAGAAGTCTTCCGGCCCCTGGTAATACTCGATATCCAGTTCCATGAGTAATTGAGCCAGATGGCCTTCACCCCCCGAGTCCAGATCAATGGTTGAACGCACTTTGGCAAATTGCTGTATCTGGCGAGTGAGGTCATAACTGTTTATCACCGCCCGCTCAATTTGTTCTCGCAACCGTTCGAGCGCCAGTTCTGCCTTATTCGCCCCATCATTCTCATTTTCGCCGTCAAGCTCCTGCAACCGGCCAGTGATACGCACGGTGGTAATGGTGTTGAACTGCGGGGCGTTGCGGCCTAATGACTGTTTTTCCTCGATAAGGGTTTGCACCAGGATAACCGGATACAACTCCTCAGTGGTTGGCCAGTCACGCGGGGAGTAGACGCGGTTTCCCGCGTCAGTATTTCCGATGATGGCATCAACAACCAATTTCCTGACTTGCGCTGTATTCATGGTTTCACCCGATTAAGAATGAGTTTACTGCCGCCGTGACTGTCTGGCTGAACATCTGCTACAGCAAACAAGGTATTGACCGGTTTATTTGCAACGATGCCAATAAATACCCGATCACCCTGTTTAGGTGGAGAACGAAACTCACTGTCCCTAACCCCTAAAACGGGATTGGTGGTATTAATGGTGCTGCCATCATCCAGCGGGTCAATGGTGGTATAAGCCCGATCAAAGATACCGCTGATGGTATAAGTTGGCTTACCACCAGCAGGCCGGTAATCAACCGGGTCACCAAATACCGCTTGTAGGGGTGCAAGAAGATGCTGATCCCAGTTGATACCCATCAGCCACCTCGATTTATCTTCACACCATCATCGACAGTGATTGAGGGGCCAATAGTGCTAGCTGCCTGCTGCCGTAAGGCTTTCACATCAGCAACCACGCCCAGGCTAATCAGTCGTTCAGCATCATCATGCAGCAGGAATAAACGGCTATTCTCCGCATAAGTTTTCCCGCTATGGCGCAGAGTCTGGCCTTTTACGACAACAACCTCCAACTCGTCAGAGTCGTCGGAAGGATAATCACTCTCCGTCTCGTTCTCTGAGGTACGGTCCTGAACATCAGGTTCAGCAGAACTATTGCTCTGGCTGTCTGGTATTTCAGGTGTTTTAGGCGGTTCCTCACTCGTTGATGTCTCTTTTTGTACCTCAGGATCAGGCTGTGTTTCGTTATTATCCGTCACAACAGTCTTTTCCTGCGGGGTGTCAGCGTCGAACTCGGGCGGCAAGCCGCCCAGTTCGTTAATGCTGGCTTGCTGCTTGCTCGGTGTTTTTGCCATATCACACCACCGTTGCACAGAGTGAGGCATTTACTCGGCTTGGAATTACCAGTGGAGCAGATTGCATCAACAGGTAACGCTGTGCCGGGTCGGGCATAATCCATGACTTTGGTGCGAAAGCCATCGGACCATAATTAAACGCAGGATCTAAAATGAGGCCAAAGGCGCGAGTCCCCATCAGGTCAGCACCTGACATTAATACTGCACCATCTGGGATCATTGGCTTTTCAATGCCGTCCAGCGGGTCAATAAACCAGTCGTTATACAGCCACAGATCAAAGTTACCCCAGCGACCTTTATAAACCGCGCCTTTATTGACGCGCGGCCCCGCATCAACCTGATTACCAAAGGGACTTAATGCCGGGAATACGATGGCATTGTCTTTAATAGTGGTATCCAGACGGAACGCTTTCCATGATGAGGTAGTAAATACCAGGTCAGTGGCTACCGACCCTGACTCTTTCAACATCAGCGTTTGCCAGTCTTCAATATCATCGGAGGGCTGAGTATTTGTTGCGCCTGCGGCCACAGATAAAGGCCATTTATCTGACCCACTCAATGTAATGGTCAGATTACTTGATCGGCCAAAATCAATAACAGTTGTCGGGAACCCTTCACCCACCACCGTAATTTGAGATTTAGTCAGCGCACCAGCGGCCATCCATTCCATACGACGGTTAAGCATGTCGATCTGGTCTTCCATTTCAAACTGGATGTTTAACATTTCGCGCTCTGCGGCGGTGTATTCCCCACCAATGCGCTCCCCCATCTGGCGGCGGATAGGTTTACGCAAATCAGGCGCGCGCTTGTCTTTGATATAAGCCGGTTTGAACGTATTGGTTTGATACTTGCGACTCTCCACCAGCTTCCCTTCAACTAACGGGGAAACGAAAGGAGACATACGACGTTTACCAATATCAACATCGATGGAAACCTCTTCAGTTTCGTAAGTAACGACATTGGGAAAGAAGCGATCAAGTAACCAGTTTTGGCTGGTTTTCAGGTTGGGAACCAGACCCACCAGCACATTGGTATCGTAAATATTATTCATGAAGTATCTCTTTTAATTTGCTGGCAGCCAGAGCCGCCAGACAAAGATTGAAGACGAGCAAACCCCTGCCAGATGAATGGCATTGGGTGCAAATTAAGAAAATGAGGTTTTAAACGGGTGCCTGGATACTGTCTTCGAGGAAGATTGAATACGAACGCAGTGCCGTTTTTAGTTCAGCCAATGTCCATGAAGCATCGTGAATGATCACGTTCTGATTAAACTGTCCCATCAGATAAACGCCCCCTCGCTGGGCGGTAGTGGTTGTATCCACATTATCGACGAGGATAGCAACCGGCACTTCGCTGCCGTCATCCGCATCTTTTACTGACTTGATGTATTCGCCTGACGCTGTAATTTTACCCATCACGGTGCCACGCAAATGGATTGCAGCTGCCTGAGCAATAACAGCGGTATCCGTGACCAGTTGCAGTGTCCCGGCAATTAACTGGTCGGGCACATACAAAGATGAGCGCATACCCGGCTGGAAAGCATTTTGTCCAAAGTTATCCATTATTTTTTACCCTTTACTGAGTCATAGAGGCTGGTCATCTTATTGACCAGTGACGCGCCTTTTGATGCGACTGCAGCATCCTGTCCAGGCTGTGTATTGCCGAGGGCCTGCATCCGTTCATCCAAAGAGCGTTTACGGGGCACTGTGGCAGATGCCGGTGTAGTAGCGGCCGTGGAGGCAAGCACCCGGATCACGGCGGCGGAACTCATCCCCGAATTAAGCGCCAGAGAAACTGCTAAATCTCCGCGCCCGGTAGCATGCTTGCTGCCAAAGATACGAGCACAGCGCTGGCGTTCAGCACTGCGGCCTTTTTTGACGTTACGGTCTTCGTTATCATCATCACCGTCATCGTCACTCCCTTCATCCGCGTCAGCATCATCGCTGTCGTCTTCTGCGTTAGGGTCTTTTTCATCCTGATCATCAGGGCTATTGTCGTCGTCATTCTCTTCGGCATCAGGGTCGTTTTCATCCTCTTCAGCCTGACGACCCTTGGCTTTTTTGGCCTTGTTCTTATCGTCTTCGGTCTCTTCTGTTGCTTTGGCACCCAAGCCAAACAGGTGTGTAAAACCTTTAATTTTCGCCATTACTTTTCTCCAACCAATGTTAATAAATCGCGGAATGCGACATCAGGCGGGGCAACTTGATCAGCCAGCCCCAACTGCACACCATCTGCCGCTAAGAAACATGCCGCCTCGGTGTCTCTGATGGTTCTCTCTGCTATCCCGCGATTGCGGGAAACGGTATTCACGAACAAGCGACCCATCTCGTCAACATCAGACTGAATGGACTTCTTTGCCTCTTCGCTTAATGCTTCGTAGGGATTTGATTCGGCTTTTCTGCTGCCAAAAGTGATTATCGTGACCTGTACCCCATCGCTTTTTATGCGCTGTGACCAGTCAACATGCATCACGATGATGCCGATAGAACCGACGCCGCCGGTACGAGGAACAATAATCCGATCCGCTGCACTGGCCAGTGCATAAGCAGCCGAATAAGCATTTTCGGACAGGATTGACCAAATGGGTTTAGCGCCTCGGGCAGCATAAATTTCATCGACCAAATCAAAACAACCGGCGACTTCACCGCCCGGTGAATCGATATCAAAACAAATGCCCTTCACCGCATCATCATTCATTGCTGTCAGAAAGCTGGCCCGAATACCGTCATAGCCTGTCATGCCGCTATAAGGTCGCAGGGTGCCTAACTTTTGCACCAACGTGCCCTGAATCGGAATGACCGCCACACCCTCGATAACGTCATAGCCACAATCACGACCCTTGCGTGAAAAGAAATCATCCTCTTCGTCGGCCCAATCGGCATTAGACTGAATGCGCGTCAGACCGAACCGGTCAGTCAATGCCGCCATAACGACTTCAGCCTTGTGCGGATGAAGTGCCAGCGGGGTGTTAAAGAGCCGCTGGGCTAAGTGTGGAAGATTCACTGTGCCTCCGGTTTTTGTTGTTGATCAGGTGCAAAGGTGTCAGCTTGCAGCCATGTAGGGATAGGCAACCCACGCTCAATGTATGCCTCACGTTCTCGCTGGCGCTGATCCAGCAGTTCTTCCCAGTCTTCGCCCACGTTCTCAGCAGCTTCCATTTCGAGAGTAGACAATCCCGCCTCCATCCCGAGAATGGCCCCTTTCTTCTCAGCCACGGGATCAACCCAACCACGACCGGGCCCCATCCACTGAGCACGGCAATATGCCGCTTTCGCTGTGAGAAAATCAGGTGCGCCATTCGGTAAGGGAACTTCGCCTAAGTCATGCAGTTCTTCGATAAAACATGACAAGATGGGCTGAGCAAACCCTGCCGCAAAATCATCGCGGCGGCGGGTCAGCGTTTTCCACGCTTCCAACATGGCGGAACGGGCTGAGCTGTAGTTAACATCAGACCAGTCTTGGGTCAGTTGTTGGGTAGAAATCCCCAATGATGCGGCGATATTCCTCAGTGCCGCACTTTCGAATGCCGCAAAGTTGCTACTTGGCCGTGCGGCATTCACCGTAGTGATAGTCTCACCCGGTGGTAAAATGGGGAGCCGCGCACCACTTTGTAACGACAGACGAGTATCTTTGTGAAAATTAGCTCGCATGTCCTGATACTCGAGCACATCATCAGTACGTAATCCGTCTTCGAACAAGCGAGGGTCATAAGGTGAAGTAATATATGCACCAAATACGGCATTAAGAATGGAAGCTTCGAGTTCCACTCCATCGTATTTGATCAGCATCTTCAGGCGCTGAACCACGGGTGTAAAAATACTGATACCCCGATGCTGGGAGGCCCGGTCACTGTCAAAGTCATGAATGACAATGGGGCGGCCCCAGTCAGTTTCACGCGGGATACGCTCCCACGCCATGGTTTCTTTACCGCTCCACCAGTCGCCTATGTGCGCTTTGCGAATGTGATAAGCAATAGGCACCCCATCCTCATCAATCTCTACCCCCCCGCGAATATTCAGCATGTCGAAATTTTGCTGAGGGTTGCTTAATCTATCCGGGTCAATGACCTGCATGGTCGTGGCGTACTGCGCACGACCATAGCCAAGGCGGTCAGGGCGATATTGCATAACGCAGAGCGCATCACCGTCTATCAGCTTGTGGCGAAAACCAAGTCGCAGCAGTTGAGAAACGGTTTTTTTTCTTTCCACATCACAATAGCGCCCCGGATCATTCGCCCAAATTCGCCAGCCTGCTTCAATGGCCCGCCCATATTCATCAGCCCATTTCGCATCAAATTTAGGATTCCCGGTCATCAGTGCCAACGTCCGATAATCAACCTTGGCCAGCGGACGGAAAGACGCCCCCACGGCATTATCCAAAATGCGGGTAACACTGCCCGAGGCCCAACCATCGTTACGAACCATGTCGCGAACACGGGCAACCACCTGATCGCGTGAGGTATTGATTTCGTTATCTGGCGACCACAATGACGGTTGCCAATTTGCCATCGTGTCACTGAATTGGTCGGCAGCATCATAGGGAACGCCTCTGGAGCCACTCAGCATTGATGCGCGACCGCTCGAAGGGAGTAAGGGTTGACCGTTTGGGCCAAGTATCCTGACTTCATTTTTCATCAGTACCGAAACCTTAACGTCCTGCGCGGACGACTAACGACGCCCAGTTGGGCCTGAAGCAGCTGGATAAGGGAGGTAAGTTGACCAATGTCGGTTGGCTGATAACTCACTGATCGGGTGCCATCCCCTTGTGCGTAGGAGAAAGAGACACCTTTCGCACCGGTTGATAATTCAAGATAGGCTTGCTGTGCCAGTGTTAACGCGGACCGTAATTGCTCACGCGTCAGATCACCAGCCAATAAACTGGAGTTGGGATCGAACATGGGATTCCTTTTTAACGAGCCAGCCGTTTATGTAGAGGTTTACGTTGAAGTTCTTCAGGTTCAGTAATAATGGCACCCGGCAGCCGCAGGCTGGTTTTGTCCTCCGGCTCGACACGGGCAGGATGCAGAACTTTGTCGGGTTCGGATTCGATCAGCATTGCGCGGGTATTTAGCTTCAGCCCCATATGAAACAGACCCGCAAGGGCAGCAGAAGCATAAACTCGACAGTCCAGCGCTTCGTTAGCCTTGCCATGAGGCAGCTCCCAAACACTGTAGCGCTGGCCTGCGGCCTCTTTCATGATCAAGCGCTCAGCGGTTAACTGGCTGAAATACCCCATATCCCGATCGGTTGAAAAATGCATATAACCGGGGCCGGGTTTATCAATATGAAGACGGGCGCGAATAGCATCTTTTGCTGAGTTAACCCCAATAATGACCGGGCGGAACTGCGACCGATTCTTTGAGGTGGGCCGCTTGTTAGGCCAGATAGGGGAGCGTTTACCGCCAGTGGCGGATTCCCCTTTGATGGCCCATATCCGACGCCCCAGACGCTCCTTGGCAAACTCATAGACCTTTTGTGTATGGTTGCCGCCGGAGTCATGACAGGCGGCCATGATGGTAAAACCACGACCATCTGCCCGGCGCCAGATTTGTTTAAGGTAAGCATCAAGCCGAAGCCAAGGCTCTGCTGTTTCGAGGTCACCCTCAATAACGTCAAACGCCACAGACCAGCTCTCCTCATCCATTCCCCAGCCAACCACTTCTATTTCCAATCGGTCGGCCTGCGTGTCAATTCCCGCCGTCAGGACGGCAACGCCATCAGGGACTTCAGCATCAAACACTTCTCTTCGCGATAGCAGTTCATCGACAGGTAGGCGCTTACCGTAGTTGGGTCGGTGAGGTAGGCCCATTTGGGTATTCCACCAAGCCAACTCTTTATCTGGGTCACCCTTGGCTTTAAGGTATTTAGCAGCGATATCAGACGGTTTATCTTTTTGCCACGGGCTGAATAATTTGGATGCCTGAAAACCCGCGTGGATATTCTCGACCCCCAGCGCCCCACAGTCAGGGCAAATAGCCCGATGCACCGCGTGACGCTCAGACTCAGACCATCGCCACACAACACCGACGGCAGTCTGATCATCAACGTGCCATGCTTGCTCATAATGATTCAGCGGGACATGACGCTGTCCACAGCATTCAAACGGCTTTGTCTGATGCCATTGAATGGTGCGTAGCGCTCTTAGCCGGTCACCCTCGGACCAACCAGAACCGCAGCTTTCGCAGTGGATCATGGCGAGTTTTGTCTGGTGCTTGTCCCCTTCGGATGGCCAGTGAACATGCTTGAAGAAATCAGGAAATTGGCGGTGGCCACAGTGGGGACAGGCCATCGATGCCCGGCGCTGATCGGACTCTTCATAGCTGGCCGCAATGCGGCTCTCATCTTCAACGGTCGGAGAGCAGGCGCGAACCGATAACCAGTTGAGGCCAAAGGTTGCGGTGCGCTCTTCCGCCAGCGTGATCGGGTCACCTTCACGGGTTATGGGATATTTATCCACCTCATCCGCCAGCAGCACACGGATCGGACGACGAGCAAGGTTGTCTGGACTACCGGCCCCCGCCAGTGCCAAAAAGCCCCCCGTAAAGGATTTGTACAGTAATGTCTCTTTCGAATTTTTCTGCTTGTTGCCACCCACCAACTGGCGAAGAGCGGGTGTGACCCTGATCAAGGGGGTAATACGTTCTTTAGAGAACTGTTCCGCCGCATCCTCTTTAGGTTGCAATAACAGCATCGGGCAAGGATCAAGATGGGCGAAGTAACCAAACAGGTTTTCAAGCAATGCCGTTTTCATCAACTGGGTACAGCACATCACGGTGATGATATGCACCCCGGATTCCGTCGCCGCCAACATGGGGCCACGAGCAATCTCTACCGTTGAGGTGTCCCAGTCACCTGATGTGCTGCCAGCCTCTTTTGCCAGTTTTCGGAATTCGTCGGCCCAGTCGGGCACGCTAATACGGGGTGGCGGTGTCCAGCCCTTACGAACGCTGCGGAGGAGACGGTCATGTTTGCTCTGCGTTAAACTCAGGTTCGCCGAGGCCAGAGATGTGTTTATGGACATATTCTAATAACACCTCGGTCATTCTGTCGGCAGGAACATCCAAGTCAGCCGCCATCAAAGGAGCCACCCTTGACGGCCAGTTCATCCAAGCGTCTCGCTGAGCACGAAAAGCATCAAACAAAATACCCTCTGCGACCGTTAGCTCCACCAGCTGCCCGTCTTCTTTCTCAAACTCCAACTTGGTCAGTAACGCGAGATAATTCTCTTTTACCCTTGCGGCCTCTTCCCGCGACCATTCAACCCCATTAGCGAGCATGATCTCTTTGATAGTCGCATCGGTACTGTCATCAATATCAGCGGCTTTAACTTTGACTGGTTTCTTTTTGCTGGCGTTTTTAGTCCGGGGATCTTTACTGTCGCGCAAAGTGGCCACAGCCTTATCACTTTCTTCAACGTTGACCAGATCACCATCAAGAACAATATATTTTCCCGCCTTTATCCAGCGGCTCACTGTCTTCCGATCCACACCTGCATGCTTGGCATAATCAATCTGCGTCATTGTGCTCATGATGAAAATTGCCTCTGTGGGACATGGGACATTGCTGTGGGACATTGCCGTGGGACATTTTTTTGTGTCCCATTCAAAATGTCCCACGCACCAAAATAGTTAAAGCCGCACAGTGTAAGGGCTGACGGTTGCATTTGCATAACTATGCACGTGGGACATGGGACACAAAATGAAAAATTTATAGCTGGTAAAACTGCACGGCGCGCAATGCCCGTACATTACAAAGGTCTCAGGAGGGACCCATTTTTTATAGATGATAATGATTGTCATACAGGCTCATAATGATTCCGGTTTTGAGCTGAAAGGATAGTCAGTTGCTACCTGCTTATCAGCGCCTCGGCTAATAACGTGTTAATTAAGCGCCTTATCTATCTCACCTAACACATGCAGCGCTTCATTGAGATAATCCTCTGTTCGCCTGACTGCGGTGTGAGTGCGGCCAATTTGATTTGACGAGACAGGACGGGTGTCAGCAAAATCCCCACCTAATGAAGTGCCAGTAATACGATCAAGCAATGTGGCAACAGTCTGAGCTAGCTTCAATGATAATTCTTCAGTGCGAATTGCCCGAGAATGTAAATCAGACAATCGACCCGGTAAGCAATCAAGCGCAGTAAAAGCACTCCCTACAGCTTGAGCTAATTCAATGGCGCGCTGTTCTACATCGCCTTGCTTATACAGAATGGGATAGGGTTGTTTTCCTGTTAACTCACTGGCCAATAGCTGCTGTAGCGTTTCCTGAGCAGCGTTTAAGTATGCAGCCTGAAGCACCGTGCCACCTGTTTCGCATGTTATTTGTGCATTCTTAATTGTGCCGTTATTCACTGTGATACCTCATCTATTTAGCCGTCTTCAATGCCTGCTCGATTGCCAGGCTTAACGCACCAGGCATTAAAGCCTGTGCCATTGCATTCGCTCGGTCGAAGTATCCAAGCGTTGGTTTAACTGCCAATGCGTCACCAAACTGAATCAGCAGCTTAGGTGCTTTTTGTTTCTCTCTGGCGCGATGCACCCCGTTAGGAGAGCGCTTCTGACGCTTCTTAACCTTTTTGCTTTTCTTCCCTTTCTTACGCTGGAAGAAACCACTAACGCCATTCACCTCACCTACAAACACATTTTCTTTAGCTTTGAGCTGCTGCGTTTTATTACGGGCTAAGTTTCCGAACTTATTAAGCTTTATGTTTTTAGGGTTAAGCAGCGCCTGACCATTGAGTTTGTGCTGGCCGCCGAACTCGAACGGTTCGAGATAACTGGCAGCAATATCACGCACAAATACTTTGGCCTGTAATCGGTCTTTGCGGGCACCAAACGAGCCTACAGAATTAACGGTGAAAGGGGTCGGATTATCCAGATTGCGCTGCATACCCACCTTCTGAGCGGCTGCAATCTGGCGAGCAACACTTGTTAGCGCCTGAGCAGCAGCAAAAGGGAGCTGTTTTTTAATCTGCTGGAGCTGATTAGATAAATCCTTAAGAGTTGCCATGGTCTATCCCTAAATAGAAAAACCACCGACTTATAAGGCCAGTGGCTTAGGTTGTGCATTATATCAATCAAATCACCAACGTTTTGTTATCAATTGGTTTACTAAACAATTGATATATTAAAATTGTATGTAACCAAAAGCCCAGCTTATCTTTACCTATACACGGAGTTTTTATGAGTTTGTCTACTTTATTAAAATGCCTCTGTCATTCTTCAAAGTCATTGCTTTTGTATCCCACCGCGCTAATAAGAATCACTCTTGGTCTATTCTTCTTTTCTTCTGGTTTCAACAAAATCACAGTCTTAGAAAATAGACAGTTAATGATAGAGACAATGATTCATGCTGGATTACCTTACCCTGAAATAATGGCTACATTTGTTGCATCAACTGAATTAATTGTTGGTCTTTTTCTTGCTCTAGGCCTTCTTTCTCGGCTATCTGGCTTATTATTATTAGTAATCAGTATGGTGGCATTGATTACTGTCGGTTTGTCCCAGATACCTACAGGTATAAATCTTATAACTTGGTATAGTTGGCTACTGTATTTGCCTGAAAGTTCTTATATTTTGTTCCTTATCCTTTTAATTACCCAAGGTGGCGGGCCTTTCTCAGTCGATAAACTCATATATAACAAATTAACCAACAAAATTTATTAGCGCTATAGCGTAACGATGTTTCTATTTTTTAACTAAGTAAAATGCCACCAACCTGTTAATGCTCAGGGTGATCGGTGGGCAACAGGTGGTAGCATTGCTTATGTGTATTGTCGCAACCACTCATTGAATGGCTACTGCAATACAGGCCGTATCTCCGGCTGTCACATCGCTTCTTCCACCACGGCTGATGTTGCCGCCAATGCCCTGACTATCACGGAGGGGGGTTGGTTATTATTGATTCCGCCTGTACGCTCAATGGACAAGGAGCTACGTCAGTGCTAGTACAGGCAGGCAGCGATAACCGGCGCGGGAAATAAAAAACCACCAGCTTATAAGGCTAGTGGCTTAGGTTGTGCATTATCGATGGCACTCAATGAATGCCACCTGTAATGCTACTTTACTGAGGTAATGTCCAATTCTGAGCTGGCAGGCCAGCACATGTAGCCATCGTCACCGGCTTGTCCAGCCCTGCGGTCGTCAGGCACTTATTTGATGCCATATTACGGACATCCGTACCAATACCTTGAAGGGCTGTCCACTGTTGCTTCTTATCCTGAAAATCACAGACGGCCATGACCGGTGTTTTGCCACCTGCATCAGACAGGCATTGACCGCTTTTCAGTACGATGTAACGAACAGTACTTTTTTCAGGGCTGACTTTCTCTGCGCTCTCACAGGCTAATAGTGCTGGCTTTCCCTGTGCATTCTCAGACAAGCAGTTACGACCATTAGCAATATTAAGGTGACCCGACACGACATCAGTAGTGACAGTGATAACTTTTGCATCCTGAATGTCACTCTCTGAAGCGGCTACAGCAGAAAATGATGATGCAACGGCAATAAGTAATACGGCTAAACGAACGTTCATATTTCAATCCTTATGATTTAATTAACCCACTAATTATTAATGAATTATTATTAATTATTAGTGGGTGACCTGTTTTTTTATACAGTTAAATAGTGACCTTATCAAGACTTTATTTATAAATCATCAACGCCGTTTAGATACTGTTAAGCTGTGTGCACTGCTAGAAATTTGTGCATCAATGCCACCTACTCGAATTTACTACCATTGATTATTCGGCGGTCGTCAGTGACAACCTTTTGCAGCGCGGTGACCTTCTCGACTAACTTATCGGCTCGCTCAGCGATTGAAATAAGAAACCCGACATCTGCGTCTGAAAATCCGCAGTCTCTGGCTGCATCAGTGAGCTGTCCACTGGCGGGAGTAACGGGCATATCCCCAACTGAAGTGGCGAGACACTCGAAACGCTTTTGCAGCTTGATATTGCCAGCACGGTAAGCAGCAATAGTGCCTTTTGCTTTTTTCTCAGCATCTACTACCCCTTGTTGATATGCCTTTAATCCAACTAACTGGGCTGCCTGAAGTTGGGCCTCTTTTTCGGTGGCACTCTTTCTGGCGGCTATTTCTGCGTCTCTGTCTGACTTATCACGCTCAGCCCATTTGAGTGACCATTCCGAATCTTTACTATCACTGCCCCACCAATACCCGCCACCGACTAAAACTGAAATCGTCAGTGCGACGGCTATCAATCTCAATAGGGTTTCTTTCATGCAGATATCTCGAAGTGAGGACTATCCGTTTCTCCCTTCTCTTGAATGCCGTTTCCGTTCCAATCGGCACCCCAAGTAATTTTCACACCCAGTTCACTGGCAGCTTGAAACATCGCTTTGGACACGGCTTTAAAAGAAGATAAGTTGTCCCAGCCCGTTACCGGCAATAAATCAACAGCATTGCCAGTGATATGCTTAGATCTCATTGTCCAAGTGACAATTTTGCCGGGCGCTGTTCTTCCCTGAGCGTATAGTTGCTCTTGCCGCGCTAAAGTGCGCCCCCCTTCGATAACAATAAAATCAATGGTCGATAGCTCCAGAGCGCGGCGAACCACTTTCACCAAGTCAGCATTAACGCCTTTGAGGTTCCCCTCACTCCGCTGGCTGAATCTAAAATTACTTGTCATTCTCTTTTCCTTCTCCCATTGGTCTGCCCGTTACCTTCCACTTGAACAAGCTGGATAAATAATCCGTGCCGAGATAACCAATAATTACGCTTGAAAGGTATGCGAGGTCGGTCGATAACCCGAAGAAATTAAGTAGGTCACGCACCGCAAAAGCTATCGCAGCACACATCAGTGCATCCAAAAAACATCTACGCCATGGCTTCTCGTTATACCGGCCACGTAACCAGGCGATAATCCCAGCGATCCCGCCATAGCCCAACTCGGGACGATGTGCGGCTATCCATCGGGTAATGATGTCCATAAGGTCAGGGTTGTTATGCATTTTCATATCTCCCCCTCCCGGACGGGCTGGGCGTGTAGTTAAGGAATTTAGCCCATCAGTGCAGCCACTCATCTGTTAATAGTGTGTGTGGAGTTGATTGGGTGACTGATGGGCTAAAACGAAAAAGCCCCAGCGGTTAAGCTAGGGCTAAAATTTGGTACGCCATCGCGGACTTGAACCACGCACCGTCAGCTTAGAAAACTGGCGCTCTATCCTGATGAGCTAATGGCGTAATGTTTTAATATATAAACAAAAAAATGCCCCTACGAAGCGGGCTAAATCCTCAAAAGTCACATACAACAGGGGTAAATCGTTGTGAGTTCAACCCTACGCCTAAATGAGTAGGAAGCAATGAGAATCTCGGACAATATTATGAAAATAGTGCAATTCAATGAAGATAACTCTAATTAACTTTAAATTAACAGGATATTTGACATGAAAAAACCAAAGATGCTTACCGAAAAATCTGATTTCTATTGATAACTAATCTACAGAAAGCATTCCAATAGCTAAACTCAAATAAAATTTACGTTCTTCATTTTGCTCTTGTAAAAATTCAGACTTGAAATGTTGTACTAAATTATTCAAGTCGATATTTTCTCCACTTACGCGAAATTTAATAACAGCTTCGCCGATTAACCTACTTACGTAATCGCATGTAGCATTTAAGCTATATCCCTTAGGGATCATAAAAACCTCAAAGTTAAAATTCCCCATTCAGTGTAGGTTATTTCTTGTACAGATTATCTTTCTTACCAATAAACCACTGAATGTGCTTAGGTTGCTCAAATTATTACAGTTATGGTTACATTTCAGGATCAATACAAAGCAATCTGCTGGCAGTATACCCTCAAAATACAAAAGGCCCACCAAAGTGAGCGTTAACGTACTTTAACGTTTTCATGCCGTTAACTATAATTTGAAGCCGGTTGCGGTTCCGGCGTCAACATCTACCAATGTGCTGACCGCATACCTTTCAATCTACTTCTGTGGTGGCCGGCGCTGATCTCGGCTATGTCAGATTCTCACTGCGCTACTCCGTTTATTAGGGAGTGGGTTTACACTCTCCCTTGCAGGCCGTCTGCTGGAGTTTTGCCAGCCTGCACGGTCACTTCATCTCCAGTATTGCGGCGCTTTAGCATGCGCATTCACCACATTCGGCTGAGCGCCAAGTCATTGGTGGAACAATGATCTAAATAGATTGGGATATGAACCCGTTACTCAATGATTCTCAGGCGAATGTAGAAATGAAAAAAAAGCCCTAGCGGTTAGGCGGGGCTGAAGCGAAGGGGTATCGTTACGGGGGCCTGCCCGTGGTACTGGCCAGTTGGTTATACATTAACTCTAGCTTATAAAACCATTAACGTGATTGGATAGTTAATAATAATCACTATTACGAATGCGTATTATTAAGTATATTTTCATGAATTTTATTAACTTACCCATTCAATTTAACTTAAGTCACATTAATTAAATAAAACAATCATATGATATCTGGCAGTAAAAACTTCCCTGGTATTCGCCTATTAGCACCCCTTACCAAGATAAGCGGTGGTGAGTTTTTTTGCACCCAATAATCAACATTCGGCTGGATACTGTTTCACAACGATTGGATTAACCAATCCAGTACCCATGTGAATGTTGGTTCACTCTTTTTGGCTGATTCTACATAAGGGATAATCCCGTATGTAAAAAAGCCCCAGCGATTAACTGAGGCTTTGAATTAGGTGCTGTGCTAACTCCACGGGTAGGACGACTGAGCCAACAATCGTTACAAAGCAACTATCACAGCATCATACAATTTACATTATTAATATTAACAAAGAGTAAACATAACTATGCTTATAATTGTCATACATCACAAAACGACAAAACCCCGCCGAGGCGAGGTCTTTTAAATTGTGTAAGCTACGTGACAAAGTAACCACTCTTAGCAGAGTAATAGGTAAAATTCGTAACGAATAGCTTTTTATACGTTTTTTTATTAGTTCATACTTACTGTTACACCCATTGTACTCTGGACCAATCAGATCTGACAGCCAGCTCGGTGCCAATACCGAACATTCAACGCACTAAAACATACTAATACAGCGAGGCAACACTTACTTGTCAGAAGATAACGCCCCAGATAAATCGTGTGATTAACTACAGGAAGTTGCACTGATTTAAGATTTGGTATTATGAATATTGGTTTCCTGACTTTTCATATTCTTCCTGGCAAATTACACTCCTGAATTAGCTTTTCAAAATATTCTCAATCTGGGAGACAACCTCATGACTCTGGAGCCGGCAATCGCTAGGCTTGTTGACGACTTTATCGCAGCAGGTCGCCCGTCATCTCGTAATCAGACATTTGAAGAACGTCGTGCCACGTATGTTGCAAGCACAGCTCTGTCCGGTGATATTGAGCAGCGCGTAAATGTTGAAGATATGGTTATTCAAGAGGTTTCGTTGCGTATCGTATCGCCCTTAAATGAGGGGGAATTTTTGCCTGCGATTGTCTATTATCATGGTGGTTGTTTTGTGAGTGGCGGTTTTTTAACACATGATAATCAGCTGCGCCAACTTGCCTTCCTGAGTGGTTGTAGAGTCGTTGCGGTACAATATCGTTTAGCTCCAGAACATACTTATCCAGCTGCACATGATGATGCGGAACATGCTGCGAACATTGTTTGGCAACACGCACAAGCGTTAGGCATTGATCGAAGCCATATAACATTAATGGGGGATAGCGCGGGAGGCCATCTTGCCCTGATAACAGCACTTCGATTGAGAAACACCAAACAATGGCTGCCCCAGCAGTTGGTACTTATTTACCCCATGCTGGATGCAACTGCATCATTTGAAAGCCACAAGCTAAATGGTAACGATTATGTGCTAACAAGCGACACGCTACTTAGCGGTTTCGAAGCCTATTTTCCTCATACTGAATTTACTCATCCTGAAGTCAGTCCGTTACTGCATGGTGATTTATCTTCGTTGCCACCAGTGCATATCGTTACAGCGGAATACGACCCGTTGCGCGATGAAGGTGAAGCGCTATTTGTCCGCCTTACTCAGCAAGGGGTAAATTGCACAGCACAACGCTATTTCGGCGTCATTCACGGTTTCTTTCAGCTTGGGGGTATAAGCCCGACAGCACGGAATCTAATGCGGGACATTTGTGCACTTATTCGTTCATTGGATAAACCGTAATATCCCACATTTTTCGAGTCCATCATCCATCTGTTCATATCGCTTGATAAGAAATGGAGTTGTTGAATGATAGTTTGCTGACATAAAGTCTGCATCTCGTTCATAGCGGTACCTTTGGTGCTGCAGTGGGCAGTTTCGTGCCAGAAAGCAGACGTTACAAACAGTTAATTGTGTTAATCAAGCGGGAGCAGGTCACTGGTGGTTTATCCAGTAGGTAGACTACTTCATGACAACAATGACTGGATAAGTTACATACTCTTATTTATGAGTTA
This sequence comes from Yersinia sp. 2553 StPb PI, assembly GCF_052217105.1. NCBI lineage: Bacteria > Pseudomonadati > Pseudomonadota > Gammaproteobacteria > Enterobacterales > Yersiniaceae > Yersinia > Yersinia sp. 2553 StPb PI. Next base: position 2,544,812 of record NZ_JAZGPX010000002.1, read on the forward strand.
AAATCGCGTTGATAATTTTATGATCTGAACCCATGGAACTCAGGTGACTTAAATGACTAATAATAAGATTGGAATTAATAGCTCAAGAGCTTCCTCTTCAATCCTGGAAGGGGCTCGGAAGGCTAATTCAGCTGTACAGAAACAAAAGTTTGATGAACTCTTCAAAAATGCTGCAAGGCGGACGCATAAGGGTGATAGTACGGTTTCACATCTAAACCCGCATACGTTGAAAAACATGATTAGTTTTTTCGTTAAGTTGGATGTACCTGACAATACCGCTGATAAACCCGCAGTTCCAAGTGCTTCCCCATTAACTGATGAGGGTAAAGCTATTCTTGCGGACAGTCAGTCTCAACTGAGTATTCGCACGGTATTTTCAAAAGTTACTCATAAGTTGATAAATCCTTCATGGGATTTTAAAACAGCCCACTTTTTAAAGTTATAAATATTCAAAATTGTTTGATGCGTTGCCAATCTTCCAGATTTAGTCGAGGAGAGCCAATGGTACGAAAACGTATGCAGAAATAACCGTCTGTAGAGACTCCAAATAAAGGGGGCTTTTATTTGACTAGGGCGACGCTAAGTTGATCTGCTTCCCAATGAATAGCTCAGTTAGCGTCCGCTTCACGCACTTAGCCGACGCTCATATTTATCAACTCCTTGCTACAGAATAGGTCAGATACAGTTTTTGCACTGTCAGATTTATGTGTCCACTCATCCATTTCTAATTTAGCCCCAGCCATAATCAGGCAAGCATCAACAAAGGTTTCGGCCATCATGAGCTTGAGTCTGATTTTTCCCTCCGAGCACTTCTGTTTCCTGGCTATTGCTGATTTTGATATCCCTTTCTTATAGTGCTGCTCTATCAGGTTATAATCTTCATCTCGCCCAGCTTTCTTCAGTCGGCCTACTGCCGCATCTACCAGCAGACCATCATTATCACAGCACGATAACCGCGACTTTGTAGTGCTAGTTAACAGACCTTTAAATCCTGCTGCAATGGGGGAATAACCTACGCCACTATCTTCATTTGCTGCCCAACCGCCCCAACGTTCTAATACCAATTGAATATCACGCATATTATGGATACCCCTCTGAATCCCTGGACGTTACCCAATAAAAAAGCGAGCCGTATTTAATATACGACTCACTATTTATATTGATTAGCTATGTAGATATATTACCATAAATCGTAACGACAAATGAGTAAATAACGGTAATATCTGCTACAATGACAGCACGTTAGGCGACGTTAATTGATTTATTTAACAAAGTCGTTTATTACAGGTGCATTCATCACCAGATCCCCGTCTATTCCAATGCTTCTGCTTTTGCATCCCCTATACGCACTCATGCACTCCTATCAAATTTAGATATACCGCATCACTATTTGAGCCAATAAAATCCTGATGTCGCTCACTTTGCAAATACCATTTCAATACATCCAGTGCCTCTCGTTGATGGCGAGGGCGGATGATTTCAAGCTTCTTATCAAGGTAGGTTTCACGGTCAGAAATAGGGCCGTCACAATCATAACCATATCCACCAGGATCCATTTCCTTGCAGGCAGCATTTCGTGTCTGGTATAACCATTGCCAATATTGAAACTCCCTTACGACATCAGAAAGCGTATGAGGCTCTGGTAAAACCCCAGCGAAACCCTTTGACGCTTCCGCTCGCAGGTCCCATACATCAGTAACTCGCTTACCCTCAACACATCCCTTCTTTTTTTCCTCAGGTGTCCAGCCAAAATCATCATCATAGATATCGCCATAGGCCACCTCCATTAGTTGTTCGGCTCGAGTAGGCTCCAGAGCTGCCTCATAACTGCCGAATGTTCCCCTGACCTCTGCTGCACGGGAATATTGTGTTCTGGCTCGGTCTATATAATGCTGTGGGTCCCCCATCATTAGTGTGGAAAAGCCAGCAGTCCACCCAGCACCATTCGCTTCCAAATAACGAGTGTAATTATCACGAGCATCTTTGGGGGAGATAGTCAGTTTGTGCAAGGCTTCCTCTGCCGCGGCAATATGTCCCGGTTCGCCGGTATTGATAACTTCCAACACCCACAAATAAGCGTCGGTCTGCCTATCTCCCGTAATGCGCCTCTGCACTGGTAAGGGCTTGGGCACGATAAGTGCGGTACTGTATTGCTTCTCTGGTATCTCAAACATCGCTGCATGCTCTGGATTATCAGCAAATAACCCAGACCGCTTACAGGCGCTTTTTACCGTGCTCAAATTCAAATTAGTCATATCGGCTATCCGTTTATAACCGATGCCTGATTGTTTAAGCCGAAATACCTCAGCACGTAATTCTTTTGTCATTCTCATGATATGCATACCCTGTATTCTTTTACTCTCTGTCAGAGCATTGGTGTAATACCCCGCCAGAGAGAATGATTTATCCGATTCAGGTCGGTTCAAATGGAGGCGATCTGCTTATTCCTCCAAATCATCTGGCATCATGAGCACCACGAAGTGAGGCTGCTTACCGTCAATTCTGAGCGTTTTCTTAGTGATCCCCTTGCTCGGTTTATCCAACATACCGGCATCCACGAGAGCCTGAGCAAAAGCCACCGCATTGGCACCTACGGCAATCTCGTTTCGAAAGACTGAGGGAAAAGTATGAAATACCAATGTATCGAGTCCCGGCTTTTTCTCTCGATATCCCGCCAAATCCTTTATTGGTAAATCTCGCGGATCCGTTTCAGGGTGTGGCAAATAACGGCTATAACCGAAGCGTTGCAAGAAAGATTCAGCCTGTTCCGCCCATGCTTTTGATTCACGATTACCCATACCAAAATCATTAACCCATGCATTAAAGCCATGTTGTAAAGCGTCACGGCACTCTTGCTCACTCCAACTGGTAAGGTGTTTGGAAAGCAGCAAAGCGGCTTCCAGTATGGCGAACCTCGATGCAACACGGCGTACCTGCTCACTGGCTTCATCGGGTAATAATGCTATCCACCGACGTTCCGCATCCCTGACAGCTTGCGCTGCTACTTCTTTCTGGCTGGCTAAGCACTTAATCCATTCCCGCCCTACCGCACCGTAGTGGTCTTTACAGGCATCTCGCATAGAATCTGCATGCGCTTTACCGTCCTTGAAACCATGGTATTTAGTTGCTTTGGTGATAGGCACATTTAAGAGCCGAACCAGTTGGCCCGCGTTTACTTTGCCACCATCAGCTCGGATATAACTTTCGAGATCGATTTCACCGGTACTGAATGCCATTGCGCGCCAGCGTTTCACATCCCGATTACCGCCCTCCTTGGCCCCCTGAATTTTGCCGACGCCGTTAAACAAAGCGTAAGCAGCATCAGCAACTGCGCGTTTATTACTGCCTTGCCCTATCTCATCCAGTGGCATAAAACCGTCATTGTGCGCCGCAGCTTCATTTACCAATCCCAACGCTGTTGAGTACCACGTCAGCTTCAGCGCTTCGGGTTCGCCATAAACAGTGGTAGCCGCATTACCCGTCGTGGTTTTACCCGCGGAGGAGCCACCGAATAAATGAACACCAAAACCATCCGCACCAGCCAGACCAATCAGCGGAGCAGCAAAGGCACAGGCAATACCCAACATCATGGAGGGATTACCTCGAGCAAGTTTGGCTACATTATTGCGCCAGCTCTCGGGGGTCCCCTTGGTGGTGTAGCCTTTTGCCGCCGATGAGCGACCATTAAAGAGTACCGGGGTTGCAGGTGCGCCAATCACCGAACCATCCGGCATGATGTATGCCCCACACTGCCAACCAGTAGCATTGGCAACTGTCCAAAGCTGCCGCTCTCCACTGCGTTGCAGGTAGTCAGCCAGTATTGCCCGTAATCCACTCTTGGCTGTGATAGATAAACCACCAGCCCGCAGCCGCGACCAGCCTTCCCGCTCGCCAATGTCACGCATGGGTAAAGCTTCTGAACGTTCGGTACTGTTACCCTCCGGCGTCCAGGAGAGGATCAGATACCGCTCGTTATCGTCTTCACCTATCCCCGCAACTGATATCGGGTCACTCAGCCAGCTTTCTCTTTCCGTAATATTGCCGTTACTTTTATCCAGTTTGGGTTCAACCCAATACATGCCCCCTTTACGCTCATCAACATATGGACGCCTGACATCCTGAGGCTCCGCTACCGGAGGCTCCTCTTCTGCCAAAATATGTGGTTGATATAGAGAATCAGCAAACGCGGTAATACTCGCATCCAGTCCATACTGCTGACGATAATCATCCCAGTCGGCTTTATGGTCTGTCGGTGGTAAGGCAACCCAGCCATTCACCGCGGTAGCCGCTTTCTCAGCAGATTCTTTCCCGACATTCTTTTCACCGGGTTTAAGATCGTTATCAGCAGCAATGATAATTTTCGCATCAGGCCAACGTTCCCGGCTGGCTTTCGCTATATGGATCAGGTTCCCTTCATCAATAGCGGCCAGCACAACCCCATCACTCAGTAACGAAACTGTAACGCCGGTTGCGTTACCCTCTGCAATTAACACCGTGACAATCGGATCATCATCCAGAGCAGTTGGAAGCCTCACAGGAATGAACGAACCTTTCTTGATGGTTCCAGATATCAGACGTTTGGTGCCATCAGGCTTAATCACCTGCGCACCAGTTACTACACCCTCCATTGTTTGCAGTACCAGCAGTAAAGAACCGTCACTCAATAGGGCTTGAGGGGGGCTTGGAAGCCCCTTATTAAGTAGGTACTGAGATTCACCAGGTACCGTTTTCGCCACCAACTCCGCAACCTTATCCGCTATCGGGATACCGGGTTGTACCAGCTGTTTTACAGATTTAGCAGGTACCGTCGCAGACACTCGCGAGTCGGGATCCATTCCCAGTGCATCTGCTACCATGACCGCAGCCTCAGTGGAGGTGCATTGCTTAACTTTCTGTACCAGCTCAAGCCCATCACCGGCACCACACTGATTACAGAAATGGGTCCCACGTCCATCCTGATCATCAAATCGGAATCTGTCTTTGCCACCACATGCCGGACAAGCAGAATGGTCGCGAGGCCGTTCCGGTACATCAATACCGAGATAACCAAGAATATCGCGCCAACGATTGGTGGCCTGAGCCGTAACTTCACGGATCATGTCGATGGATGGCTTCATGCTGCACCGTCCTGACTGAATACCAGTCCATGCCGGTTATCGTGAGGATTAGCCAAAGTATCTACGACTGTAGCCTTCATGACTTCCGTCATTGTCTCGACGCCGTGTGGTGTCAATTTACTGTTATCTTTACTCAGCATCTGGGTGTAGGTTTCCACAAGAATCCGCGAGCCGTCATCACGCCCGAATTCCTGAAAACAAAGCACTTCCAAAGAATGAATAAGGCAATTACAAATTGCTGCCTCAGTTAAGTTTTCCAGAACAACAACCTTTCTAGAATTAATAATGACATTGGCAATGGATTCGCCTCTATTTCGTTTCTGACAATAAGCGATAAATGCCACTGCAATATGTTTACGATTTAATTCAATTGAATGATTCAGGTTCGTCATAAATATATCCTTTCCTTTCATCAGGCCGAGCGAGTCCCCAGCCTGATGGCTGTTATTTTTGAGATGTTGGAATGCTAACTAATTAAATACAGGGCATTTAGCTACTGGCTTTATCAAGGCGTTCCATTTTGTCCGGCCTCCCGCTCAAGCAAATGAACCGCTACTGGTCCAGCGAGATCCAATGCAAGGCTTAATAATTCCTTTTCGTCAGTAGTATCTAATTCAATATTGGATTCAAACATCAACAGCAAGAGAGCATTTAATTGACCAGCCTTATGCGTGGCAATATCCAGGGGTACTGATTCATTGGCTTTCATGGTTATGCTCTCCCGATAAAGGTAAATTCAGTAACGAACCGTGCCAGTGGCATAATGCAGGGCGATGAATATCCGTCACGGCTAAAGGTAACGCGATTAAAGGCAACGGAATCGACAGTGACCAATGAGCCATGACTGTCTTTGTAACGATCATTTGGCTGTGGCTGGCCCATAATTCACCCCCTTAATATTTTTCGCCGCTTTTTCAGCGCGTTCCTGAGCGATCCAAAGAAGTTCATAACCCGTGTCGTTACCATCCTCACTAGCAATCAGCATTGAACTGACTTTTAAAATTGAAGCAATTTCACTGAGAAGATCGGAAACTTCGCAGGGCGCTAACTTATCCATAAGTCACCCCCATAACATCAGACAGATTGATACTATGTACTGCCAGCCATGCTTCGCGAGGCCATGATTTTACAGAGCCATACTGTGGGTCAGGCACAATCTCTGGTTTAAAGCCATTCTCAAGATACCATTTCCGCAACGGATGCCACGCAAACTTCTGATGAGTCACATTTTCTACAGCTTTCACCGTGGCATGCTTTGTACTTTCCCCCAGCCGTTCTTCCAGTACACGACATTTGCGAGTGGCTGCACTTAGTTTGCCGAGGGCGCTGGCTTCACGTTTACGGCTAATCTGGCCTTTGGTACGAATAGCTTTGTCGGCGCGTTGCTTTTCAGCTAAACGGCCTTGCTCGGAGTCGATAGCTAACTGAAGAATTTCCAGACGACTTAGGTCGGGAATGGTTGCAGGTGCTGGCAATGCATCACGTCGGGAGAAGTAAAACTCAGTGAGGTCGTTGTAGTAGTACCACGCCTGATCGGTTTCCAGCATTTTTGAATGGTTCGCCGCACCGCGTTCTGTCCATAAAGTAAGGCTGCGAGTTTTCGAAGAAATTTGTGCGTCGCTAAAAGATACGCGCAAATCATCAAGTTCTTTACCTTCAATCTGGAAGTAGTGTTTACCCTCAACAAACCGAGACTTATTGCGATTAAAGTTCTGACGGATGCGATCAACGGGGCACCGTATCCGGCTGCCATTTGCTCGGTGGTCAAAACACGCTGACCTCGATATTCGATAATCTGTAGATTTTGGGCCTCAACGAGTACCAGTTCAGTTTTTTTAGACATTGCACACCCCCTGCTCATTTTTCGCGTCATGCTCTTCAAACCGTACGATGTTATGTACCGCCTCAGCCCACCAATACACCTGCAATCGTTGCTGCTCGTTCTCAATCAGAGGAATAACAACCGTCAACAAATGAAGCAGACCTTCTTTAACGCGAAGTAACCGAGTGCGGGATACATTCTCGCTGGTATCAGGGATTGGCTTACCACGGCTGCCCATCAGTTCAGTAATCAGGGCCTGAGTCTCTTTGTATGAAGGTGGGTAGATATCATCCTCATCAAGGAGCTGCATGATGCTGGTGATCTGAATGTTGCTTAACCGACGCTCTGTAGCCCCCAAGAGAACAGAGGCTGATGCTTTATCAAGGCTTTCAGCTTCACCACACCATGACAGTTTGAGATCACCACCAGCAGCGTCTAATGCGCTAAATTCAACACGGTATTTTTTAAGCATTGCATACCCCCTGTGCAGGAATACGACCAGCAAAGGAAAGTACGAACTGACCAGCCAGAGAGCGGCGGGCATCTTGTTCAGAATGGGCAGTTACTGATTCACGGTGCGGTTTAGCGTTCAAGTCAGAACGGCACATGGCGAGAAAGAGATACTGAAATTTAGGGCGAGTTTGGGTACTATGTTGTAATGCCATAGTGTAAGCCTCATTTACATTGTGGTTAGACGCCTCAGCAGTGTTCCCGCACTCTGGGGCGTTGCTATTTTCACACCATGACAAAGGCAAGGTGTAAGACACAATATAGTTACAAGGTGTCTTACACGTCAAGTCTTTAAATAGAATATTTACCGTGTATACTGTCTTACACCAAAATACATGGGAGCAGCATATGGCGACGGGTTCAAAAAATGCAAAGTCACAATCCTTAACAGCTCGCATACCACATGAAATAATTGAAGGTATGGAGTTAGTAAAAGAAAAAGGTGAAAGTACTGGGCAGTTCATAACAACGTCAATGCTAGGTGAGATCAAACGCCGCCAGCGTAAGAAGTCCAAAGCCGAACCATCTGAGTAACCCAGAAGGGTAGCATTCACAGTGCTACCCTTTTCTTTGCCTGAACCCGAATACTGTTCGTGTTTGGTTTCCCGACTTACGCTAATGGCGCTCTTCGAAAGAATCAATGAGTTGAGTGATGTTTGTAAGTAACCGAAAGTCACCCGCAAAGTTTTTTGCAACTGGCCCGAAATTACCAGGTTAGTATGCGACTCGCTCAAAGATAGTCGGTTCAGGGTGACTGCTTGAGTTGTTAGCATCATCCCATCACCTCCACACGCAGACCTTTAGCTGTGTAGCCCTGAACCTGCTTACCATTCACACGAACCCGCTTTTTAGTTAGTAAACGGATGTGGTCACCGTATACATGAAGTAATTCCCCATCTAAAGCGACCTCGTTATAACCATATCGAGGCTTATGTGACACCTGCACAAATGGGTTGTAAGCCTTGCTATTAGCGGGAACTGGTGCGACAACCCCCTTATCTTTGCCGGTTACTCGATACAACCAGAATCGCCCGTCTTTCCCTGTCAGCTTTCGAGTACGAACTGGCACATAGCCAGCTTTGCGCATGGCTACACTGAACGCTGAATCATCGGGGTAATACTGGCGACGAATATTGGCAGGTACTGAAATAGCGAAACTTTGCTTAGTCCAATACTCTGTCCATTGATCTACAAACTCGATAGGCAAGCCATTAACGTTAATACCGCTGAGTACGATTTTAGGCTGAGTTTGGCCGCTGCCAATTAAGGCATTTAATTTTTTCATGTTGAATTATCCTTCGTTAAATCGTTTGGTACCTGTAGCGACGAAAATCAAATGTTGGATTAAACCGAATGCAAGTACACGCAAGTAATGCACACCCTATATAAATAATTAGGCGACCTCCTTGCGGGATTCAGCAATACGTTGGTTGATCCACTCGTCAATCTCGCTTTCAACGAAGGCAATAGAACGGGTACCGATTTTAATGGAGGAAGGGAAGCGATTCTGGCTGATAAGACGGTAAAGCCAAGCTTTACTGTAACCAGTTCGGCGTTGGACTTCTGATAAGCGGATAAGTGATTGTGGTACTTGCGGCATGTAGCCCCCTGTTTACGTTAAAATAACAAGGGGGATTAAAAACTTTTAATGTGCAGATAGCATTGCAAGCAAAAATGTAAAAACAAAATGCAAAACTAACCAATTGATTTATTTAATGAATTTGCCTTTGCAAAAATCCCATTAATTGTGCGTTCTCCTATCCCCTTAATTTTTTTATCGCTGATAGAAGCAGCTAAATCACCTTGAGTCCATTTTTTTGCTTTTGAAGTAACCAAATCCAGCATGTTGGCAACTAAAAGCAAATACTGAATATCAGTAAATTCTTCAGAATCATCACTTAAAGATTGCTCAAATTCCGATAAATTTTTTGGTCTTACACCTATTTCATATCCTTCAGGGAGTCCACCCGCTGGAAAATAGTCTCCACCATGAAGTCTTAATGTCTTATCCTTTCTACGATTTCTATTTTTTTTAACTATTTCTTCATCAAAACGTTCCAAGAGATTAATAAGATCTCCATTCTCATCCTTTAAAAAAACACCATCTAAATTAACCATCTCAGGAGCTTCTTTACCTCTATTTATCTCATACAAAAATTCGATATCAAGTCTTTCTGCTCCTATCATGGGTAGATCATACAAAACATCATCAAGATAGTATAAATCTCCTATGCTTTTTCTAGATGAGAACATTATTTTTTCAGAGAAAAACTCAAAAGTAGACTCTTCCTCCGAAGAAAATCTATCGGCATAATCCTTAATATAATCAAGATACTTGATATATATATATTGATCCACATCGGATAATTCTTTTATTTCCTTTGGAACTAATTTTAACTTTTCTATATATTCATTATTTGAATCAAACCCTGATAATTTAAAAAATGTATATTGCTTTTTAAGCTCCTCAGAGTATTTAATTAATTTGTCTTCTTTTTTTATTCCGACATGCTTTGCGCTATAAGGTAATCTGACAGTAAGAACCAAATGACCTTCAAGCCCAAATTCCAGTAAATCTAAAATGGTCACCTTCTCTTCCAGAACTGAAGATAATCTTAATGCTGCTTCGTCTAAAGATAACCATTTTTTTACTTTTAATAATTTACTTTTTAGCATATATCTACTGCTCCTCTAGATGTTAGAGATTTTGCCAGTCAGCAGGTATGTACTTGTTTTCTGGACTAGGCATAGCCTTATTCTCTTGAGGTCTACTATAAATCACCACTGTATACTCGTCCAGCATCCACCCTCCCCATGCGCAGCATCACTTCACATTTTCACATCAAACTGTAGTGAACAATTTCGGCTGAACGATGGCAGATTTAGGATGATTTAGCTGAGGAAAAGCCAGATTTTCGGGAGATAACGCGATTAGGGTCGGTTCAAACGGCCTAAAGTCGGTTCAGGGTCGGTTCAAAAAATGAATTAATTAACTTATAAATCAACAAACTAAAATATTGAACCGACTGAACCTACTGAACCGACCCTTTTTTATTCCTCACGGAAGAATTTTACCTAATCACTAAGCTTTTGACTGACGTTCCAGGCTATCCATATAGTCGGCATACCACTGAAGCATTTCCCTGCGGCCATCCAGATACTGGGCATGATTGTAAGTACCACGAATGCTGTTTTTATCCACGTGTGCCAACTGTGTTTCTATCCACGCAGTATTAAACCCCTGTTCATGCAAAATGGTACTCATAGTGTGCCTAAAACCGTGACCAGTGGCTTTACCATGATAACCAATACGTTTTATGACCTGATTAATACTGGCTTCGCTCATTGGCTTTAAGCTGTCATTACGACCGGGGAATACCAGTTTAAATCGCCCAGTAATCTCATGTAATTGACGTAGTAATGCCAAAACTTGCTCTGACAAGGGAACCAAGTGAGGACGACGCATTTTCATTCTGGCGGTGGGAACTTCCCAGACGGCTTTGTCCAAGTCAAATTCTAGCCACTCAGCAGCCCGTAGTTCAGTTGTACGAACACCAGTAAGCATAAGTAGCCGTGTTGCTATTCGAGTGACTGTACTGCCGCTATAGGCATTGAGAGCATTAAGGTATGTGGGAAGTTCGTTCGCTAAGAGGTGGGGGTAATGCGTGTGCTTCTGAACCGCCAGAGCGCCAGCTAGTTCACTTGCTGGATTGTTCTCTGCTCTGCCAGTTACGATTGCATAACGGAAAGTTTGGCTGCATGCCTGACGGATCTTACGCATTTTATCGAGGACGCCACGCTTTTCTAACTTACGTAGGGTTTCGAGAATTTCTAGAGGCTTGATTTCGGCAATTGGACGTTTACCAACGTAAGGGAATATGTCTTTTTCGAACGACTCCATTAAATCATCAGCATAACCTTTAGACCAATTGGGCCTTTTGTAGGCATGCCATTCTCTGGCTAGAGCTTCGAACGTGTTATCAATGCTGACTTTTCTGGTTTGTTTTTCTACTTTTTTTTCTTCACCTGGGTCGCCGCCCACTGCAAGTATACGCTTTGCCTCATCTCTTTTTGCTCTGGCTTCAGCAAGAGTGATATCAGGATAGACCCCAAATGCTAGCAATTTTTCTTTACCGGCGATCCGATACTTCAGCCGCCAACAACGTGAACCAGTAGTTTTTACTAACAAAAATAATCCACCTCCATCAGATAGCTTATAGGGCTTCTCTTTTGGCTTTGCAGTATCGACCTGTCGGGCGTTCAGTTTCATGTGGGGGTATCTCACTTCATTGAACCTAGACATACCCCCAATAGTACCCCCACTTTGTTGTTGATTGCAGTGGATGTAGGTAGACGTTGGGATGCTAGGAATTGTCAGAGAGGCTGATTATATAAGGGATTAGTAGACTTAGATAGACGTTAGAAGAGGTATAGATGGTACGCCCTACAGGATTCGAACCTGTGACCTACGGCTTAGAAGGCCGTTGCTCTATCCAACTGAGCTAAGGGCGCATTTGATATTTACCGCAGCACAGAACACTGCCGGTAGTCAGTTGCGGGTTGGATTATACGGGCAGTCTCTTTCGAGTCAATGGGTTTTCGCCTTACGGTTTATCATCTGGCTATTTAATCGTTAATTAATCGTTATTATACGCCTGACAGCACGCCCCGCTTCTGACAAAATAGGCACATTCCCGCTTTTTTTAATTGATGGATCCCTCCACTGATGTCAGCAAAAATTATTGATGGTAAAACGATTGCGCAGCAGGTAAGAAATGAAGTTGCTGCGTTGGTACAGAAACGTTTGGCTGCCGGTAAGCGTGCTCCCGGCCTTGCTGTAGTATTAGTTGGTGTCAACCCAGCCTCACAAATTTATGTCGCCAGTAAGCGTAAGGCGTGCGAAGAGGTCGGTTTTGTTTCGCGTTCTTATGATCTGCCAGTGACCACCACTGAAGCAGAGTTGCTGGCATTGATTGATTCACTGAATGACGATGGTGAAATTGATGGGATTCTGGTGCAACTGCCACTGCCTGCAGGCATTGATAATGTCAAAGTGCTGGAACGTATCCACCCAGATAAAGACGTAGATGGCTTCCACCCGTATAACGTGGGCCGCCTGTGTCAACGCGCACCGAAATTGCGCCCTTGCACCCCACGCGGCATCGTTACTTTGCTGGAGCGTTATAATATCTCGACATACGGCCTCAATGCAGTTGTGGTCGGTGCATCCAATATTGTAGGCCGCCCGATGAGCCTTGAACTGCTGCTAGCAGGTTGCACTACCACCGTCACGCATCGTTTTACCAAAAATCTGCGCCAACATGTGGAAAATGCTGACTTGCTGGTGGTTGCCGTGGGTAAACCCGGTTTTATTCCCGGTGAATGGATTAAACCTGGTGCTATCGTGATTGATGTAGGCATTAACCGTCTGGAAAGTGGTAAAGTAGTCGGCGATGTAGAATTTGATGTCGCCGTTGAGCGTGCGGGTTGGATTACACCGGTTCCCGGTGGCGTCGGGCCGATGACCGTTGCAACACTGATACAAAATACCTTGCAAGCCTGCGAGGAATATCACGACATCAACGAAAATTGATTGTAAGGACAGGAATGGACATTTTTCATTTGGAAAAACACCCACACGTTGAGCTGTGTGACTTATTAAAGTTACAGGGCTGGAACGACAGCGGTGCCTCAGCGAAAGCCGCCATCGCAGATGGACAGGTGAAAGTCGACGGGAATGTAGAAACACGTAAGCGCTGCAAAATCCTGGCTGACCAGATTGTTGAGTTTCAAGGCATGAAAGTGCAGGTTAAAGCCTAATCACCTCAGCAAAGGCGAGTTCTAGCTGGTTATTGCGAAAGACTGCCATGGCGAGATAAGGGCAAAAAAATGCGGTTACTGGTCAGCACCAGAACCGCAATTTTTTTAGATGCAGATAGCTAAATTGCACCTATCCACCCAATACCATGCTATTTACGGCGCCATATCGTCCCTTGTGGGCCATCTTCCAGCACAATACCCAGCTCATTCAACTGATCACGGGCCGAATCGGCCAGCGCCCAATCTTTACTGCTACGGGCATCGTTACGTTGCTTAATTAACGCTTCTATTTTTGCTACTTCGTCGTCATTAGTCTGCGCGCCACTTTGTAAAAACAGCTCTGGATCCTGCTCTAATAATCCCAGCACATGGGCCAGTTTACGCAATTCTGCCGCTAAGCCATTCGCCGCCATAATATCTTCAGTTTTTAGGCGGTTTACTTCACGGGCAATATCAAACAGTACCGAATAGGCTTCTGGAGTATTGAAATCATCATCCATTGCGGCACGGAAACGCGCTTCAAACTCTGCACCACCCGCAGGCATCGCACTCGCATCAGTACCACGCAGAGCGGTATACAGGCGTTCTAGTGAGGCACGTGCCTGTTTCAGGTTCTCTTCGCTGTAGTTAAGCTGACTGCGATAGTGGCCGGACATCAGGAAGTAACGTACGGTTTCAGCATCGTAATAGGCCAGCACATCACGAATAGTAAAGAAGTTATTCAGTGATTTAGACATTTTTTCTTTGTCAATCATCACCATACCGGAGTGCATCCAGTAGTTCACATAGGGACCATCATGGGCACAGGTAGATTGCGCAATTTCATTTTCGTGGTGCGGGAACATCAAATCAGAACCGCCGCCGTGAATATCAAAATGTGCACCCAACTGTTTGCCATTCATCGCCGAGCACTCGATATGCCAGCCAGGGCGGCCCGGGCCCCAAGGTGATGCCCAACTTGGTTCACCCGGTTTAGACATTTTCCACAAGACAAAATCCATCGGATTGCGTTTAACATCAGCCACTTCAACCCGGGCACCGGCCTGTAATTGATCCAAATCCTGACGGGACAGCAAACCGTAATCAGGGTCACTGTCCACGGCAAACATCACATCGCCATTTGACGCGACATAAGCGTGATCACGGGCAATCAAACGCTCAGTCAGCGCAATAATTTCAGGAATATGGTGAGTCGCACGCGGCTCTAAATCAGGGCGTTCAAGATTCAGTGCATCGAAATCTTTATGCATTTCTGCCAGCATACGTGTCGTCAGTTGCTCACAGCTTTCATTGTTTTCCAATGCGCGCTTGATAATTTTATCGTCAACATCGGTAACATTACGCACATACGTCAGAGAGTAACCTAAATAACGCAAATAACGCGCCACGACGTCGAAAGCGACAAAAGTACGCCCATGCCCAATGTGACACAGGTCATAAATGGTGATCCCGCATACGTACATACCAATTTTACCGGCATGAATAGGCTTGAATTCCTCTTTTTGGCGACTCAGTGTATTAAAAATCTTTAGCATCGGGACATTCCGTGGTTTTTGTTTTGCGGTAAGCATGGTTTATACCCAAACTCATTGGCGTTGCCGGTAGAGCGCAAACAACGTCAAGGGCGAGGGAGATAAAAGGATATCACCAGATTATGCGGTAAATCAGCCACTGATTCAGCACTTTTTCACACTTCTTGCTGGCGTTTCGAGTGCTGACTCAATCTCAGAGTTATGATATAAGAGCCGTCTAAAGAGTTACGACTCATTTGTGAATACACTATTACACTAGCAGGAACATTATTATGGTCACGTTTCATACTAATCACGGCGATATCGTCGTCAATACCTTCGCGGATAAAGCGCCGATTACCGTTGAAAACTTCCTGAACTACTGCCGTAAAGGCTTCTATGATAACACTATCTTCCACCGTGTTATCGACGGTTTCATGATTCAAGGCGGTGGTTTTGAGCCGGGCATGAACCAGAAAACCACGGATGCAACTATCAAAAACGAAGCTAACAACGGCCTGAAAAACACCCGTGGCACCCTGGCAATGGCGCGTACCAACGATCCGCACTCTGCCACTGCACAGTTCTTCATTAACGTTGCCGACAACGACTTCCTGAACTTCCGTTCAGAGCGCCCAGATGGTTGGGGTTACTGCGTATTTGCTGAAGTTACTGAAGGTTTGGACGTTGTTGATAAAATCAAAAACGTTGCTACTGGCCGTAGCGGTATGCATCAGGATGTACCAAAAGAAGATGTGATCATCAAAAGCGTCACTATCAGCGAATAATGACAGCTTAATGAGCACGCTTTTTATTGCAGATTTGCATCTTAGCGTTCAGGAACCGGCAATCACTGCCGGTTTCCTGCATTTTATACAGCGTGAAGCCATTCATGCTGATGCGTTATATATCCTGGGTGATCTGTTCGAGTCCTGGATTGGCGATGATGACCCCGAACCACTGTACCGGCAAGTTGCCGCTGCGCTGAAATCACTCCAACAACGGGGTATACCTTGCTACTTTATCCACGGTAATCGTGACTTTTTGCTCGGTAAACGCTTTGCTCAAGAAAGTGGTATGACCCTGCTGCCGGAAGAGATAGTCGTCGAACTGTATGACCGTAAAATTGTTATTTTACATGGTGATACACTGTGCACCGATGACACCGAATATCAGCATTTTCGTCGTAGAGTACATAATCCACTGATTCAAAAACTGTTCCTGTGGCTACCTCTGCGTTTTCGTTTACGCATTGCGGCTTATATGCGTAACCAAAGTCAGCAGAACAATAGCGGCAAATCTGAACTTATCATGGATGTAAATCAACAAGCAGTGATTGATAGCTTCCAACGTAATGGCGTCAGTTGGATGATCCACGGGCATACGCATCGCCCAGCGGTTCACCCCGTAGCACTCCCCGCCACAACCGCCCATCGTGTGGTTCTCGGTGCCTGGCATGTTGAGGGTTCGATGGTCAAAGTCACGGCAGACAGTGTTGAGTTGATTAAATTCCCATTTTGACCTTCAGGTTTATCTGGCGAGTGGGTATAAAAAACCGATAAATCCCACTAAAAGCCGCGACGCAACCGTTTTCCTCGCCTTTGGCTCATGATATGCTCTACGCCCTCTTCGCCAGTCACGATTTAAGTAAAATCATTCTGGCCGACGCTTGCGCAATCACAGGAGCTTTACACTCATGGGAGCTAACCTCGATTCGGCTTATGCAGCCGGGGTTAAAATCGCTATCGTAATGGGGTCCAAGAGTGACTGGGCCACCATGCAGTTCGCCGCTGACGTGCTCACCACGCTCAATGTTCCATTTCATGTGGAAGTTGTCTCCGCACACCGCACCCCCGATAAGCTGTTCAGTTTTGCCGAGTCAGCCCAAGCCAATGGCCTACAGGTGATAGTTGCCGGTGCCGGTGGTGCTGCACATCTGCCGGGTATGATTGCGGCAAAAACGCTGGTACCTGTTTTAGGTGTTCCGGTACAAAGTGCTGCGCTGAGTGGCGTCGACAGCCTGTATTCGATTGTACAAATGCCGCGCGGTATCCCGGTGGGAACCTTGGCTATCGGTAAAGCCGGTGCTGCCAATGCCGCCTTGCTGGCCGCACAAATATTGGCATTGCACGATGCTGAATTAGCCGCTCGTCTGGCTGATTGGCGCAAAAGCCAAACTGACGAAGTGCTGGATAATCCAGATCCTCGGGTGCCAGACTTACAGGTGAAGGCATGAAACCAGTTTGCGTATTAGGTAATGGTCAGCTAGGACGCATGCTGCGTCAGGCTGGCGAACCCCTGGGTATTGCAGTTTATCCGGTGGGCTTGGATGCAGAACCTGAAGCCGTGCCTTATCAGCACAGTGTGATTACCGCCGAGATTGAGCGCTGGCCAGAAACAGCGTTAACCCGCGAACTCGCCACACAAACGGCTTTTGTTAACCGCGATATCTTCCCGCGTCTGGCAGATCGCCTGACACAAAAGCAATTGCTCGATAGCCTGAATCTGCCAACCGCACCCTGGCAGCTATTAGCAAGTAGCAGCGAATGGCCGCAGGTCTTTGCAACATTAGGTGAGCTAGCCATTGTCAAACGTCGGGTCGGAGGCTATGACGGACGTGGTCAGTGGCGGTTACGGGCAGGTGATCAAGATACCTTGCCAACTGATGCTTACGGTGAATGCATCGTTGAGCAAGGGATTAAATTCAGCGGTGAAGTTTCGCTGGTCGGCGCACGCAGCAGCCAAGGCAAATCGGTGTTTTACCCGTTAACCCACAATCTGCATGAAGATGGCATCCTGCGTATGAGCGTGGCTTTGCCACAGCCCGATAGCAGATTACAGCAACAAGCTGAAAAAATGCTGTCAGCCATTATGGATAAGCTGAATTATGTTGGCGTAATGGCCATGGAGTGCTTTATCGTTGGCGACAATCTGTTGATCAATGAGCTGGCACCACGGGTGCATAATAGCGGTCACTGGACGCAAAATGGTGCGTCAATAAGCCAGTTTGAACTGCACCTGCGCGCCATTTTGGACCTGCCCTTACCGACGCCGGTGGTTAACACCCCGTCAGCGATGGTCAACCTGATTGGCACGCCAGTGAACATCGAATGGCTATCTCTGCCGTTGGTGCATCTGCACTGGTATGAAAAAGAAGTGCGCGCAGGCCGTAAAGTAGGTCATATGAATTTGAACCATCCCGATGGCGCACAATTACGTGCAGCTCTGGCCGCACTCGCGCCGTTGTTACCAGCGGAATACCAGAACGCGCTGATCTGGGCGCAGGATAAGCTGTAACTCATCTGGCCTGCCCCACAAATCATTGGCGTTGCAGCCACACTGCAACGCCAGGTTACCCAAATAGGCTAACTGTCATAATTGCGGAACAGCGCCCTTCCCTGTAACAAACGCGCACCTAACCAACCGCCACACAATGACAACAATAGCGCGCCAGCCAACGGCAACAGCCACCACATCACCCAATTAGGCTGCCACGGGAAATCAAACACTAAGCGCTGTAATGCCCACAGTGCCGCCTCAGCTCCGATGGCAGCAGCCAGCCCGGCAACCAACCCCAGTAAGGCAAACTCCCACCACAAGGTACCTCGCAGTAAGCGTTTACTTGCGCCAAGTGTCCGGTAAACCACCAGCTCCTGACGGCGCTGACGCATCCCGACTTGAACCTGCGCCAGCAGCAATAAAGTGCCGCAGATGATAACCAGTATCACCATCACTTCCAGTGCACGGCTCACCTGCTGCAACACCTGCCCGACCTGTTTAAGCATCGCGCCAATATCCAGCAAACTGAGTGTTGGGAATTGCCGATTCAGTTGTGTCAGCACCTCCCCGTCTCCTTGATAGCGGAAACTGGTCAGCCAGGTTTGTGGCTGTTTGTCCAATGCACCCGGCGGGAAGATAAAGTAGAAGTTTGGCCGCAGGCTTTCCCAATCCACCTGACGAATACTGCTAACTTTGGCTTCGAATGACTGCGTATCGCCGCTAAATGTCAGTTTATCGCCAATTTTAATCCCCAGTCTGTCAGCAATTCCTTGTTCCATCGACACTTCATCGGCTTTAGGTGGCCATTGACCGGCGGTCAAAATATTGTGCGCCGGTAAATCTTGCTGCCAGGTCAGATTCAATTCACGGTTAACCGCCTCGCCACCGGGTTCATCTTCGCGCACCCGCTCGGTGGCCAGTTGCTGGTTAATTTCAGACAGCCGTACCCGCACGATAGGATAGAACGTTGATGGCGTTATCTGATGTTGCGTCAGAAACTCAGTTACCTGTGGCACCTGTTGCGGTGTCATATTCAGCAAGAAGTAATTCGGGCTGTCCGGCGGCAATTGTTGCTGCCAACGATCCAATAGGTCCCCACGCAGTACCAATAACAATGCTAACAGCATAAAGGATAAGGAGAATGCCGCCAGTTGCGTTAACGTCATCCACGGTTGACGTAGCAAACGGTTGATTGCCAGACGCAATGATAGACGGGTAACAGTCAGGCGGCGCAACAGTACCAGACTGCCCCAGCCAATCACGCCCAGTAATAACGCCAATACCACCATGCCAGCCATAATGGCCCACAATAACGCGTTCCCCCCCATCAGCAATGCCAATAGGCCAATCACGATAACCAGCATTGCAGGAATAAAGTAACGCAGCGGCCAAACATTCGCGGAAACATCACGGCGCAAAACCCGTAGCGGCTGGGTCGCGAGCAGTTGCCGATAGGGGCGAACACCCACCAGCAGCGAAATCAATACCAGCGAACCCATTGACCATACCCATGGCCATAAACCGGCTGCTGGCAATGCGGCCGGTAATACCGGTGACAATAAACGAACTAAAACCTTCTCGAATAAGAGGCCAATCACGCTGCCACACAGGCCTGCCAACACCAGCACCGACAGCCACTGACCGATAATCAACCGCCGCAGTGCACGGTGTCCTGCACCTAATGTTTTCAGTACCGCAACTAAATCATAGCGGCTACGGCAATAGTGGCCCATCGCCACCGCAACGGCAGCAATCGAAAGTAGTAACGTCAATAGCGCCGATAACAGCAAGAACTGCTGCGCCCGTTGCAGCGATTTCCCCAGCGCGCCACCTGATTCTTGTAAACCATACAACCGCTGCTCTGGTTTCAATTGTGGCGTAAGCCAGTCACTAAATTGGGTGACGCCATCAGGCTGGCCGGCGAACATATAACGATAGGTCAGACGGCTACCCGGCTGAATCGCGCCGGTCTTTTCCACGTCAGCCAGATTGATCAAAATACGCGGCGCGGTTTGGAATGGATTAAAGCCAGAATCAGGCTCCTGAATCACTTCACCGACAATTTTCAGTGAAGTATCACCGACATCCAGCATATCGCCGACCTTAACCCCAAGCAGCGACAACAGCCTTGGTGCCACCAACACCGTACCCGGTTCCAGCACCGCGCCAACAGGCAACGTATCTAATTTGCCATACAACGGATAGGCTAAATCTGTGGCTTTTACATCAGCCAGTTGTGGGCGATCGCCCGCGAAAGTCATGGTCATAAACGATAACTGGCGACTGACGGTCAACCCTTGCCGTTTAGCTTCCAGCAACCACGCTTCAGGAACCGGATGCGCCGCGCTCAGCACCCGATCGCCGGCTAAAAAATCGCGGCTTTGCTGACTCAGCCCTTTTTCCATCCGGTCACTGATGGTACCCAGCGCCAGCACACAAGCCACCGCCAGTGTTAATGCCAGCCAGACAATTAACAGTGAGGGTGAGCGCCACTCACGCCAAAACCAGCGCCAAATCATGCTTCCTCCCACAATTTGCCGTCCCGCAGCCGCAAGCGGCGCTGACAACGCCCCGCCAGTTGTACATCATGGGTAACCAGAATCAGTGTGGTGTCATAATCCCGATTCAATGAAAACAGCAGATCAGCAATTCTGTCACCGGTATGGCGGTCAAGATTACCGGTCGGTTCATCGGCAAATAACACTTTAGGCCGCCCACTGAAGGCTCGGGCCAGTGCTACCCGCTGCTGCTCACCGCCAGAAAGCTGAGCGGGCAGATGATGTAGCCGTTTGCCCAATCCGAGTTGCTCTAATAACTCCACCGCATGGGCCTTACTATTGCGTTCGCTCTCTCCACGCAACAATGCAGGAAGCTGAACGTTCTCTAACGTATTGAGTGTGGGTACCAACATAAATGACTGAAACACGAAGCCGACGTTTTTTGCACGTAATTGCGCGCGCCCTTCTTCATCCATGGCGGTCAAAGACTGGCCGAGTAAACTCACCTCACCACTGCTGCCATCATCAAGCCCTGCCAGTATCCCCAGCAAAGTTGACTTACCGGAACCCGACTCACCAATCAGCGCAATTGTCTGGGCGGGTTTGACAACCAGCTCAACTCCGGTAAGGATGGAGAGCTGTTGCTCACCCTGGCCGACGTATTTATTAAGATGATGAACTTCAAGAACGTTTTCCGCTGGCATCTTCCCTTCCTTTTACTGTTGGGATTATTCAGTTTGCGTGCCGCCGCAACCGATACACTGTTAATTCTTGGCGATAGCTTAAGCGCCGGTTACCGCCTGCCGATTGCCGAAGCATGGCCTTCACGGCTGGATAAAACATGGCAGGGAACACCGTCACTGCCGAAGGTAGTCAATGCCAGTATCAGTGGTGACACCGCCGCTCAAGGTTTGGCCCGCCTACCGTCCCTACTCAAACAACACCAGCCGCGCTGGGTGCTGATAGAACTGGGAGCAAATGACGGTCTGCGTGGTTTTCCAACACAAGATACTCAACGGGATCTGACACAAATTATCAATCAGATATTGGAAGCAAAAGCACAACCTTTATTGATGCAAATCCGCATTCCGCCTAACTATGGTCGCCGTTATACTGATGCTTTCACCGCGATGTATCCACAACTGGCACAGCAATTTAACATTCCATTGGTCCCTTTCTTTATGGAAGCTGTTGCTGTGAAACCGCAGTGGATGCAGGATGATGGCTTACACCCTAACGCCGCGGCCCAACCCTTCATCGCGGATTGGATGGCGCAACAACTTAAACCATTAGTGACCAATAAGCAGTAATAACACTTGTTCAAACAAATAGAATCACTCACCAGGTAAAGTTATGCAAAAAACTGTATTAATTACCGGTTGTTCCAGCGGTATCGGGCTGGTTGCGGCACAGGATTTGAAAAACAGGGGCTATCGCGTACTGGCCGCCTGCCGTAAACCTGATGATGTGGCAAAGATGACGCAATTGGGTCTGGAAGGTATTGAACTGGATTTGGATGACAGTGCCAGTGTGGAACGTGCTGCTGCGCAGGTTATCGAACTGACTGGCGGGCGCCTATACGGCCTGTTTAACAATGGTGGTTTCGGCCTGTATGGCCCATTGCACACCATTTCACGCCAGCAGTTGGAAAAGCAGTTTTCCACCAATCTATTCGGCACCCACCAGCTCACGCAATTGCTGTTGCCAGCAATGTTGCCTCACGGCGAAGGGCGTATAATTCAAACCAGTTCGGTGATGGGGTTGGTTTCTACCGCGGGTCGCGGCGCTTATGCGGCCAGCAAATATGCGTTGGAAGCGTGGTCTGATGCACTACGTATGGAACTGCACGACAGTGGTGTACATGTTTGTCTGATTGAACCCGGCCCGATCAGTACCCATTTTACACAAAACGTCAATCAGGCCGAGGCCGATAAACCAGTCAATAATCCCGGTATCGCAAAGCGCTTTACCCTGCCCCCGCAGGCTATATTACCGAAATTACGCCATGCGCTGGAAAGCCCGCGCCCACAATTGCGCTATCCTGTCACATTAGTGGCCCATGCTTTGACCATTCTGCGCCGCATCCTACCGGGGCGAATGTTAGATAAAGTCCTGCGCGGCAATGCCTAACTGACTATCCAAAAATAGTTGGGGTTGAAGCAACATAATCTGCCCCCATCTAGTGTTAAAACGGATGAGAGAAATAATTCATGCTAGCACCTACTACGATTGATATTACTGAAGCAAACCTACACCAGGCCTTAGAACAATCCATGGCCGTGCCGGTACTGTTCTACTTTTGGTCCGAACGCAGCCAGCATTGTCTGCAACTGACGCCAGTGCTGGATAAACTGGCCGCAGAGTATGCCGGTCAATTCATTCTGGCTCGTGTCGACTGCGATGCAGAGCAGATGGTGGCGTCACAGTTTGGTTTACGCTCAATTCCGGCGGTTTATCTGTTTAAAGACGGTCAACCGGTGGATGGCTTCCAAGGACCACAGCCGGAAGAGGTTATCCGCGAGCTATTACAACGGGTATTGCCGAAACCTGAAGAATTGAAAGTTGCCGAAGCCGCACAATTGTTAAGCGAAGGCAAAGTGCAAGAAGCACTGCCACTGCTGAAAGATGCCTGGGCGCTGAGTGGGCAAAACAGTGAAATTGGCCTGCAACTGGCTGAAGTGCAAATTCAGTTGAACCGCAGTGAAGATGCTGAAACGGTGCTGGCAACCATTCCACTGCAAGACCGTGATACCCGTTATCAAGGGCTGATTGCTCAGATTGAGTTGCTCAAACAAGCTGCCGACACGCCAGAGATCCAACAGTTACAACAGCAATTGACTGAGCAGCCTGATAACGTCGAACTCGCGGTGCAATTGGCGCTACAACTGCATCAGGTTGGCCGCAATGAAGAGGCTTTAGAGCTGTTGCTGAGCCATTTGAAGAAAGATCTGGCTGCCGCGAACGGTACTGCACGTAAGACATTAATGGATATTTTAGCTGCACTAGGCACCGGCGATGCACTGGCCGCCAAATATCGTCGTCAACTTTACTCATTACTGTACTGACAGCGAAAGTTAATCGCCATAACCTTTTTGGCGATCCCTTATTTGCTACTGCGCGGGGGCATCCCGCGCGGTTTTATTCTGCCCCAGCCAAGTTTTTTCTCATTTACACGCTTTTACCTGCCTTTAGTTAGGCATTTAACCACCGGTCACGTAATATTAAGAAACAAATATCATTGCTGACAGGAAGTTAAATATGTTTACGGTCATCCCTGTTCTTATCGTTGTAGCCCTGATTGTGGTGTTTTCCTCAATCAAAATTGTTCCACAAGGTTTTCAGTGGACTGTCGAGCGTTTTGGTCGTTATACCAAAACCCTGATGCCAGGCTTGAACATCGTTGTGCCATTTATGGATCGTGTTGGTCGCAAAATCAATATGATGGAACAAGTCTTGGATATCCCATCCCAGGAGATCATTTCCCGCGATAACGCCAACGTAGCAATTGATGCAGTCTGCTTTATCCAGGTTATTGACCCAGTAAAAGCAGCTTATGAAGTCAGCAATTTGGAATCGGCCATCATCAATTTGACCATGACCAACTTCCGTACTGTTTTAGGTTCTATGGAGCTGGATGAAATGTTGTCCCAACGTGACAACATCAACGGCCGCCTGTTGCATATTGTTGATGAAGCCACCAACCCGTGGGGCATTAAAGTGACTCGTATTGAAGTCCGTGATGTGCGCCCACCGGCTGAATTGATTTCTGCGATGAATGCTCAGATGAAAGCGGAACGTACTAAACGTGCTGATATTCTGGAAGCCGAAGGGGTTCGTCAGGCCGCAATTTTGCGTGCTGAAGGTGAGAAGCAATCACAGATTCTGAAAGCTGAAGGTGAACGTCAATCCGCATTCTTGCAAGCAGAAGCCCGTGAGCGTGGTGCTGAAGCTGAAGCTCAAGCTACCAGAATGGTTTCTGAGGCTATTGCTGCCGGTGACATTCAAGCCATTAACTACTTTGTGGCACAGAAATATACCGACGCACTGCAACACATCGGCTCCGCCAATAACAGCAAAGTCATTATGATGCCGCTAGAAGCCAGCAGCCTGATGGGTGCTATCGGTGGAATTGCAGAACTGATTGGCGAGAGTAAAAACAGCCGAGGTAAATAACCATGCTGGAGGAAATTGCCGCGAATCCAAGTTGGTTTTGGCTATCCCTCGGCGGGCTGCTTCTGGCCGCCGAGATGCTAGGTGCCAGTGGTTATATGCTGTGGAGCGGCGTTGCCGCCGTAGTCGTGGGCGCGTTAGTCTGGCTATTTCCCTTTAGCTGGGAGATGCAAGGCGTGCTATTTTCCGTCCTGACGGTGGTTGCTGCATTCCTGTGGTGGTATTGGCTGAGTAAACGCATCAAACCACAACCTGCCATGCTGAATCAACGTACCCATCAGCTATTGGGTACGCGAGCCACATTGACCGAACCGACTATTGATGGTTTTGGTCGCATGCGGGTTGGTGACAGTAGCTGGCGTATTTATTGCGCGACCGAACTGGGTGTTGGTACCGAAGTTGAAGTGATATTCGTGGAAGGCAATACCTTGCATGTCCGCGCCATCCCTCAGTAATACCTATATTATCGTCAGTAGCATATTGACCGGCAGGCCGTCAGTTGAGCGGCCTGTCAGTTAACTAACAACTGTTTCACCCCCCACAACCATCTGTTTGTTAACAACTTTCTCCTTATCATCGCCAGCCTGCTTAGCTGCCGAATGACAACATCCCGACAAATTATTGATAATCGGGCAATCTGCGCCATCATCCCCTGGGCACTCATCTGCCAACGCTAACAAGCGCAAGCGCATCTGGTTAAGATCATCAATATGTTGCTCGATTTCCGCAACCTTTAGTAGCGTCGCCGCTTTCACATCCGCGCTGTGGCGGGCCGGGTTATGAAATAATGCCAGTAACTCGCGACATTCATCCAGTGTAAAGCCAACCTGCCGTGCCTGACGTAGCAGTGTTAACTCTTCAATGTGTTTGGCACTGTAGCTGCGATAGCCGTTATCAGTGCGGATAGGCGGTGTCAGCAGTTTTTTTTCTTCGTAGAAACGTATGGCTTTGCTAGTTAAACCGGTTTTTTTTGCCACATCGCTTATGTTCATACTTCCCCCTTGACCTTCCCCTTGCTGGAAGGTTTAACCTCCATAATTAGTGAAAATAACGATGTCAGTCAAGCGGAATAAAACCTGTACAGCTTAAGGTTATGGATAAATCCATTATCAGCGACAATAAGCGATGTGACTGGGATTACCGACTAAACTTATCCCGACGAAATGAACGGATAAGTGGTTACTCGATAAGGAGTTAATTATGTTGCAAACCACAGTGCTGGCCTTGCATGGTCTTTCCTGTATGAATTGTGCCAAGCGAGTGAAGACCGCCTTAGAAAGTCGTGAAGATATTCATCATGCTGAAGTCGACGTTAACTATGCCAAAGTGACCGGTGAAGCCGATATCAACACGCTGATTGATACTGTCAAACAAGCCGGTTATCAGGCAGAAGCAGCCCAAACACCCGATACACAATTACAGCTCTCAGGCTTAAGTTGCGGTCATTGTACTGAAGCTACACGCAAAGCGCTGGAAGCCGTTCCCGGTGTGATTGCGGCCGTGGTAAGTGTGGATAGCGCGAAAGTGTATGGCAAAGCTGATCCGCAGGTGCTGATTAATGCCGTGGAACAGGCGGGTTATCACGCCGCACTGCCAGGTGCCCTATCCCCAAAAACTGAGCCGCTGACTCACTCAGCCCCATCTCAGCCGGAATATCAGGCAGCGGCCTCTTCAACTATTCCGGCAGTAACACCTGAGATTAATAAAACAGAGACCGCTAACCCAACCACAGCGGTAGATATCGATAGCGTCCAGTTATTACTAACCGGAATGAGCTGTGCCAGTTGCGTATCCAAAGTACAACATGCTCTGGAAGGGGTTGATGGGGTTGAGGTTGCGCGCGTCAATTTGGCGGAACGTAGCGCGTTAGTCACCGGTAACCCAAGCAATGAAGCCTTAATCGCAGCCGTCAAAAATGCCGGTTATGGTGCAGAAATTATTGAAGACGAAGGCGAGCGCCGCGCACGTCAGCAACAGATGTCCCAAGCCAGTATGAAGCGCTTCCAATGGCAAGCAGCGCTGGGCCTGCTGTTGGGTATCCCACTGATGGGATGGGGGTTATTCGGCGGCAGTATGACGCTAACGCCAGAAACCCAGACGCCGTGGCTTATTGTCGGGGTGATTACTCTGCTGGTGATGATATTTGCGGGTGGCCATTTCTATCGCAACGCCTGGATCAGCCTGAAAAATGGCAGTGCCACCATGGATACCTTAGTGGCACTAGGTACCGGAGCGGCGTGGCTCTATTCCATTACGGTGAATATCTGGCCGGATGTTTTCCCGATGGAGGCGCGCCACCTCTATTATGAAGCCAGCGCCATGATAATCGGTTTGATTAACCTTGGTCATGCGATGGAACAACGCGCCAGACAGCGCTCATCTAATGCGTTGGAGCGACTGCTGGACCTGGCACCACCGACAGCACGGCGGGTATCTGACGACGGCGAGCAAGTGATCCCTCTGGCTGAGGTCCAATTGGGCATGACCTTGCGTCTGACTACCGGTGACCGAGTACCGGTTGATGGTGAAATTGTGCAGGGCGAAGTGTGGATGGACGAAGCCATGCTGACCGGCGAACCTATCCCACAACAAAAATCAGCAGGTGATGTGGTACATGCAGGTACCCAAGTAGAGGATGGGTCGGTACTGTTCCGCGCCAATGCCATTGGTAGCCAAACTACACTGGCTCGCATCATCAAACTGGTTCGTCAGGCGCAAAGCAGTAAACCAGAAATCGGCAAATTGGCGGACCGAATCTCGGCGGTATTTGTGCCAACCGTGGTGGCAATTGCTGTTATCGCCGGGCTGATTTGGTATTTCCTCGGTCCACAGCCTCAGTTGGTGTACACCCTGGTGGTTGCTACCACAGTGCTCATTATCGCTTGTCCCTGCGCGCTTGGACTGGCGACGCCGATGTCTATCATCTCTGGCGTCGGGCGGGCGGCCGAGTTTGGTGTTTTGGTACGTGATGCCGATGCATTGCAGCAAGCCAGTAATCTCGATACGTTGGTGTTCGACAAAACCGGCACACTAACGGAAGGTCACCCGCAAGTGGTGGCAATTCATACCTTTAACGGTGTCAGCGAACAACAAGCGCTGGAATGGGCCGCAGCACTAGAAACCGGCTCTAATCACCCATTGGCTCGCGCTATTTTGCAACGTGCCGAAGGGCTGACGCTGGCTACCGTCAGTCAGTTCCGCACCTTACGTGGCTTGGGTGTCAGTGGTGAAGTTGACGGCATTCCTTTGTTGCTAGGGAACAACCGCCTGCTGGAGGAACAGAGCATTGATACCCGTGAGTTGCAATCACTCATGCAGCAGCAAGCTGAAAGTGGTGCTACCCCGGTTATCCTCAGCGCGATGGGTAAACCCGCGGCACTGCTGTCGATCCGCGACCCACTGCGCAGCGACAGTGTCAGCGCTCTGCAACGGTTGCATCAACTGGGATACAGTCTGGTGATGTTAACCGGTGATAACCCAATTACCGCCAATGCCATTGCCAAAGAAGCCGGTATTGATCAGGTGATCGCGGGTGTATTGCCGGAGGGTAAAGCTGAGGCTATCAAGCAACTGCAAGCCGCCGGACATAAAGTGGCGATGATTGGTGATGGTATCAATGATGCCCCTGCACTGGCACAAGCGGATGTTGGGATTGCCATGGGTGGTGGTAGTGATATCGCGATTGAAACTGCGGCTATCACGCTAATGCGCCACAGTCTGCATGGGGTTGCGGATGCCGTGGAGCTTGCCAAAGCAACATTGCGCAATATGAAGCAAAACCTATTGGGTGCGTTTTTCTACAACGCACTGGGTATTCCGATTGCTGCGGGAATTCTGTTCCCGTTCACCGGAACATTACTTAGCCCGGTGGTGGCAGGGGCGGCCATGGCGCTGTCATCCATTACCGTAGTCAGCAACGCTAACCGTTTACTGCGTTTTAAACCTAAGCAGTAAGCGCTCCTGATATCCCCAAAGTCATTGGCGTTGCAGGTAGGCTCAGCGATGGGCCGAGTAACAAGAGCAGCTAACCCCCTGCGGCTTCAAGTACAAAGGGTATAGCCTAATGGCGCACAACACTTTCATGTGCGCCATTTAGCGTTTAGCATGTTAAGAAATGCTAAAAAGGGAACCACATGGATATGGGCCAATTATTACGCCACATCGCACGATTTCTCGGTATCCTAACACCGGCGACCTACCCCTATCCGGCGTTGGATATCACCTTACCCGGTGAACGCCACTTCCATATGGTTGGCAGTATTCATATGGGAACCGAGAACATGTTCCCCCTCCCCCACGAATTACTGAATAAATTGAATCAGGCTGATGCACTTATTGTCGAAGCTGATATCACCGACACCTCCTCACCTTTTGGTACCGATACCCTCAGCGAAGCATTAATCGATAGATTACCTGAGGAGCAATATCAGCAACTGTTACAGCGCTGCGAAGAGCTGAGCACTGATCCGCACTCGATGGCCTTTCTACCGGCATGGCAGGTCGCCTTAATGCTTCAGGCTCGCCAGGCTCAACGTCTGGGATTGCGTGGGGAATACGGCATCGATTATCAATTATTGAAAGCGGCAGCAGCACAAGAAAAAAGTGTTATAGAGTTGGAAGGAACACAAATGCAACTCGATTTACTGGAGACATTACCTGATAACGGCATGTCTTTACTGCTTGATACTCTGACCCATTGGCACACCAACGCACGCCTGCTGCAAACCATGATTGGCTGGTGGCTGGAACATCCCCCCACCAATGACCTAACCACACTGGCGCCAACTTTTAGCCAAAATCTATACGATGTGCTGATGATTCAACGGAATAAATGCTGGCAGCAGCAACTAGAACATCTGCCAGCCGGGCGTTATGTGGTCGCGGTCGGTGCACTGCATCTGTATGGCGAGGGTAATCTTCCTGATTTGTTGCAACTCAGCGAGCAGTAATCACCAATAAAAGTAAAAAAATGGCCGATATCGCTATCGGCCAGTCAAAGAGGAATTTTCATTATTTTAGTTATTAAGCGCCCACACTCCTTGCGGATAATATGAGCTGCAGGTACAGGGTAGCAACCTGACGATTAGATTAGCAACTTACATTCATCATAACTCCGGCAATCCATCATGATGCCATTGATTTTATTAGGTTAATTTTTAACTCTATCGCAATGATTGGGTGTAGGATAATCCACTGGAATAAATTTTCATTTTTAATTGGACGTTTATTATGACACCTGCAGTCGTTTTGCTGGAAAAACAAAAAGTTCCGTTCACATTACATCCTTATCACCATGACGCAGCAGAAACCAACTTTGGCGATGAAGCCGTTAAAAAGTTGGGGCTTAATGCTGATCAGGTTTATAAAACCTTGCTGGTCGCCTTGAATGGTGATGCCAAAAATTTGGCGGTTGCCGTTACCCCTGTCGCCACCCAGCTTGATCTGAAAAAAGTTGCGCGTGCTTTGGGTGCCAAAAAGGCGGAGATGGCTGACCCACAATTGGCGCAGCGCACCACCGGTTATTTAGTCGGTGGTATCAGTCCATTAGGGCAGAAAAAGCGCTTACCGACGGTTATCGATAGCTTGGCACAGGCGTATGCCACTATATTCGTTTCTGGCGGAAAGCGGGGGTTAGATATTGAATTGGCTGCAACAGATTTATGCCAGTTGCTACAAGGCAGCTTTGCCGATATTGCTAAGCGCGATTAATTAATTTATTGCATTACAAACCCGCACCGCGCTGCCTATATCTCATGCAATTCACCAGAAGCCTCCACTGCCAAATGGAGGCTTCTGGCTTCACGCCTTACTTATAAACAATCTCGCCTTTCGGCTGATACTGACTGGCATCCAGCGGAGAGTGCTTTTCAATATACTGTTTTAACACTTCAGCATCGATAAAACCGGTGTTCACATAGCCCGGTAAGGTATCGATTTTCGGGTAGCCATCGCCGCCTAATGCATTAAAATTCAGGGTAGCCAGACGATACATTTTATTCGGGTCTAATGGCTTACCCTGTATTTTTACGTTACTGACGCCATTACCATCAGCGACCAAGCTGACATTGGCAAATTGTGCATAAGCACCTGAATCGACTTTTTTATTCGCCACCACAGCCAGATACTTCTCGACCTCGCTGCCTTTCATATCGGCGTAAACCAATGTATTACCAAATGGCTGGACCTTAAGCACATCTTTATACGTGATATCACCGGCATCGATAGAATCACGCACCCCACCACCACTCATCACCGCGAAGTCTGCACCCGCTCGTTCCATTTGCGCAGCCAATAACATCCGCGCCAGGTTGGTTTGTTCGAAACGAACCTTGCTACGATCACCTTCTAGCTTGCCATTGACACTGCCAACTTTAATATCCAACTGCGCCTTACCTTGCTCTTCAAAAGGCGTAAGTAGCTTCAGCATCGATGGATCTTGCGCAATCTCCTGGGTATAAAAGACCCGCTCACTGGTACCATCAGCCTTCTCAACTTTTTTCTTTAAATTGATTGGAATTAACTGATAACTCACCAGTTTCAACTCACCATTGCGGAATTTAAAATCAGCACGACCAACATATTTACCCCACTCATGAGCTTGAACAATCCAGGTTCCGTTCTGACGATCAGGCGCACAAGGTGTACCGGGAACATAATCAGCCTGCTTATGGTTCTCACTGGCCATACAAACCGGATCTTGCGAGTGACCACCCACTATCATATCTAAATAGCCTGCGGGGAGGCTGCGAGCCATCTCTACATCACCTGGAGCATTCGAACCATGCTTGCCATCATCGTAATGCCCCATATGGGTAGCGGCGATGATAATGTCAGGCTTATCGGTCTTTCGCAGTTGATCGACGACTTGTTTTGCTTCAACGGCCGGGACATGGAATTCAATATCGGTGAAATACTCGGGATTCCCGATCTTGGCAGTATCATCAGTCGTTAAACCAATTACCGCAATTTTCACCCCTTGCTTATCAAACAAGGCATAAGGCTTAAATAAGCGTTGTTGCGTACTTTTCTGGTAGATATTGGCCGATAACAACGGGAAAGTTGCCCACTTCTCTTGTTGTCGCAGCACACTCAATGGATTATCAAATTCGTGATTGCCGATGGCCATCGCGTCGTAACCGACTAGGTTCATACCACGAAAATCAGGCTCCGCATCTTGCAAATCAGACTCAGGCACGCCGGTGTTGATGTCCCCACCTGACAGCAGTAGTAGACTTCCGCCCTCGGCTGCAACTTGTTTGCGAATACTATCAACGACAGTTTTCTGTGCCGCTAAACCATATTCGCCGTGATCGTTTTGCCAGAAATGCCCATGGTGATCATTAGTGTGCAATATAGTGATATCGTAAGTTTTATCTTTTTCCCAGGCAGCAGCCCATCCCGGTGCAAACGCCAGCGACACAGCCAAGGCACATGCTGTGGTCGGTAATGAAAAACGCATGGCAAATCTCCATGTAGTCGTTAAAAACCGGCCTGATAAATCCCGGTTTAATGAGTGAAAAGAGTGTAATGCATATCAATAGCACGATAAATCAACACCATACCGTGACGCCGTAGGCATTGTAATGTGATGATGTATGCATGAATTTCATAACTTTGGAATATATATCAAATTATGTCAGATGTAGTAAAAATCATTCGATCTGCATAATATGTATTCGTTACCAACATATTATTAACAGTGAAATTATTAGGCGAATACTCACTATGACCGATCGTTCTGAGACTGGATTCCAGCCCTCCGTTAATGCCGCTGTAAAACGCACATCCTTCTCTATTCTGGGGGCTATCAGCGTATCTCATCTACTCAACGATATGATCCAATCGTTGATTCTAGCGATTTATCCTTTATTACAAGCCGAGTTTTCACTGAGTTTTACTCAGATAGGGCTAATCACGCTCACTTACCAGCTTACTGCATCACTACTGCAACCCCTGATAGGGCTGTATACCGATAAGCACCCCCAACCTTACTCTTTGCCTATTGGTATGGGTTTTACCTTATCAGGCATATTGCTGCTGGCGGTGGCAACCACTTTCCCTGTGGTTTTATTGGCAGCAGCGCTGGTTGGCACCGGCTCATCGGTATTCCATCCTGAGTCATCACGGGTCGCGCGCATGGCATCCGGTGGTCGCCATGGCCTGGCTCAGTCAGTTTTTCAAGTCGGGGGCAACTTCGGTAGCGCTCTCGGCCCACTATTAGCTGCAATTCTTATCGCTCCTTATGGTAAAGGCAATGTCGGCTGGTTCTCTCTCGCAGCCTTACTGGCCATTGTGGTGCTATTGCAAGTCAGTAAGTGGTATCAGCAACAGCAAAGAGCAACACATGGCAAAGTGATAAAAACCTCATCGGCAAAATTACTGCCTAAAAAGACGGTTATTAAGACGTTAGTTATTTTAATGGTGCTGATATTCTCTAAATACTTCTACTTGACCAGCATTAGCAGCTATTACACCTTTTATTTGATGCATAAGTTCGGTGTTTCAGTACAAAACGCCCAAATACATTTATTTGTGTTCTTATTCGCAGTCGCCGCTGGCACCATAATTGGCGGTCCTCTTGGTGATCGGATAGGGCGAAAATATGTTATTTGGGGGTCAATACTGGGTGTAGCGCCATTTACCCTTATTTTACCGTATGCTTCGTTGTATTGGATGGGGGTTTTAACCGTAATCATTGGCGTCATCCTCGCATCAGCCTTCTCTGCAATACTGGTGTATGCCCAAGAGTTGATCCCAGGGAAAGTGGGGATGGTATCCGGTCTATTCTTCGGTTTTGCTTTCGGTATGGGTGGGTTAGGTGCGGCTGTACTAGGGTATGTTGCTGATTTAACCAGTATTGAGCTGGTTTACCAAATATGTGCATTCCTGCCATTACTGGGGATATTTACTGCCTTATTGCCCAATATAGAAGATAAGTAATAGTAATAACCTTATAATCCCGACTGAGACTAGCACTTCAGTCGGGAGAGTCCCCTGTGTAATCGTGACAAAAACAGCAAGTCCCCCACAAATAACCACTTCAAACAATTTCCATGCCAAACCAGACTTTTATCGATAAAAAATGAATTTTTATCGCGCATTGATCGCATAAATACAATAAACTGATGTTATTGCTGTGAAATGCTTGCTGCTCCACATATCCCAATACTCATCCAAAAGGCGGCAAGCGCGTGATAAATCTGTTGGGAGTGGATTTAAACGCTCCTTGCAGCGGCCTCGCAGAGATGGGCCAAGTAATAAACGTAGCCAACACACCTGCAATTTGAAAGATGGCGGGTATAACGAGAAGGAGTCTGGATGCACCACTCAACACCCTTAATCACCACGATCGTCGGAGGCCTTGTTCTCGCCTTCCTCTTGGGTTCCCTGGCCCACCGCCTACGCATCTCACCACTGGTGGGATACCTTGCCGCAGGGGTGCTTGCCGGGCCATTCACGCCGGGTTTTGTTGCTGATACTTCATTAGCTCCCGAACTGGCTGAAATCGGTGTTATTTTGTTGATGTTTGGTGTCGGACTTCACTTCTCGCTTAAAGACCTCCTCGCAGTAAAAGCAATCGCCATCCCCGGAGCCGTGACACAAATAGCCGTTGCTACTCTGCTAGGTATGGGCTTGTCTCATTTATTAGGCTGGGATTTAGTCACCGGCTTGGTCTTTGGGTTATGTCTGTCAACCGCCAGTACCGTGGTATTACTGCGCGCACTGGAAGAACGGCAACTGATTGATAGTCAGCGAGGGCAGATTGCTATCGGCTGGTTGATTGTTGAAGATTTGGCAATGGTACTGACATTAGTGTTATTACCCGCATTTGCCGGAGTCATGGGCAACGAAACCACGAGCCTGAGCCAACTGTTTACAGAGCTAGCGATTACTATTGGTAAAGTGATCGCTTTCATAACCTTAATGATTGTCGTCGGTCGTCGGCTGGTGCCCTGGATACTGGCTAAAACAGCCAGTACTGGCTCGCGAGAACTCTTTACTCTAGCAGTCTTAGTCTTGGCGCTTGGGATAGCCTACGGCGCTGTAGGGTTGTTTGACGTATCATTTGCTCTCGGCGCATTCTTCGCAGGAATGGTATTAAACGAATCTGAGCTGAGCCACCGTGCCGCACAAGATACCTTGCCGCTGCGTGATGCCTTTGCCGTGCTGTTCTTTGTTTCAGTCGGCATGTTATTCGATCCGATGATTTTGCTACGAGAACCCTTAGCAGTGTTAGCGTCATTGACCATCATTATCTTCGGTAAATCGGTGGCAGCTTTCATTCTGGTGCGGCTGTTTGGCCACTCAAAACGCACAGCACTCACTATTTCCGTTAGCCTGGCCCAAATTGGGGAGTTCGCCTTTATTCTGGCGGGGCTGGGTATTTCTCTTGGTTTAATGTCTGAACATGGCCGTAATCTGGTACTGGCGGGAGCGATTCTGTCTATTATGCTCAACCCGTTACTTTTCACCTTGCTAGATCGCTATTTAGCCAAAAATGAGACGATGGAAGATCTTATTCTGGAAGAGGCGGTAGAAGAGGAAAAACAGATACCTGTAGATTTATGCAATCATGCATTATTGGTGGGATATGGCCGGGTTGGCAGCTTATTAGGGGCAAAACTTCATGCGGAAGGCATCCCGCTGGTCGTCGTAGAAAATTCGCGCCCGCGAGTGGAAGCACTCCGTGAACAAGGTATTAATGCGGTATTAGGTAATGCTGCAAGCGCAGATATTATGTCACTGGCGCGTCTGGATTGCGCCCGTTGGTTATTGCTGACCATACCAAATGGCTACGAAGCCGGTGAAATAGTCGCATCAGCCAGAATTAAGCGGCCAGACCTTGAGATAATCGCCCGCGCCCATTATGACGATGAAGTGGTTTATATCTCAGACCGTGGCGCTAACCAGGTTGTTATGGGGGAGCGCGAAATCGCCAACAGCATGCTTAATATGCTGAAAATAGAAACGCTGACTGAAGAAGATAAAATGCCAGTTTGCCCAATTTAAAATTATATCTGTGTTTATAATTGAAGTTCTATACCCTAAATAATTCGAGTTGCGGGAAGGCAGCAACTAAGCAAATCCCCAGAAGCTTACACGAGTAAGTGACTGGGGTGACAAATCTGCCGGGAGCAGATTTGAACGCTGCTTGCAGCGGCCTCGCCTTGCGAGGCCCAAGGATGGGCTGAGTAATGAGAGCAGCCAACACACCTGCAACTTAAAGTATGACGGGTATCTTACCGCTCCCAGTAAGACTCTTCTAAACTATCTTCCCGTTCAGGCAAGCCACGTGTTAAACGCGGCGAATGCTGGTTTAATACCTGATAACTGACCCGATTGGCGTATTTACACACTTGTGCCAGGGAGGAGTAGCTAAGGTAACTACGCACATGTTTGCTAGAGTTCGGAACATTATTACGATGATAGCCATTCGCCGCAATATCATGCAGCACAGCGGATAATGCACCATCCCCTGCCCCGTTGGTATTCATTATTTTCTCAGGCCCGCCCATATAAGGGGCAATGTGAGAATAGATACGTAATGGATGATCACAATGCGCTTGGCGCATTGCCCGGCTAAATTCATACAAGTTAAATTCTGCGATAGCGCCAGGTAATAATGGATGCTGTGTTTGGCGCTTATTCGCCTCTTCGGTATATCCTGCCATATAAAGCCCATTCGGGCCGGCAGTACAAAGCACTAAATCCACCCAATTCAATGCCATGTTAGAAGCCATCAACGGATCATTCAGGCCCGTCAGTTCATAAGCCTCATCTTCATTCATCGCTAATATAGAAACATGCTCGTTGAGAAAATCACGCCACCACTGCGGATTATCTGCAATAACATATTTCGTCCCCAGGGTCATCACGACCGGAACATCATGCTTCTTCGCATAGCTGATGGCTTGCATTGTGGCAGCAGGCATCGGCTCATCCGGCTTACAACGCACCAGATAAGCAGTCAGCACCAGAGCAGAAGCTCCTGCAATCACATCTTCAGGAATACTTTCAGGACGTAGCTGATTCATTTGCCCGGGACTGATAGCAAAAGTCCGCTCACCATTATCACTAATCAAAGTAAAGCAGCGGCCAATAGCACCATCAACTGCCTGCAAATAATTCAGGTCAGTGCGACTTGAGGTATTACACAGATAGCGATAGGCATAACTTCCGATCTTAATATTGCTACACATGGTGCCCAACAGGATGGAACGATCATCAGCAAGGACAGAATAGTTGTGTAAGGTATTACCAATGGTACCGCCAGCAAACTCATGAGTAATCAACCCATTAGCAGTTAGTTCCTGATAAAGGTTTTCAGCGATATCATCTTCAATCACTAAAGAGTGCCCTTGGCTCAGACCATAACGGGCAATAAAGCTCTCATCAACCTTGGCTTCAATATCAACCAACGTCTGGTCAATGCCAACGATATAAGAGGTACTCACTTCATTTTCAGTCTGCGCCGGTTGCAATAAAGGGTCACGGGCATTCACCGGAAAGTAGTGCTTAGATTTGCGTTTACCAGGAAATTTCATTGTTTTGAGTTACAAATTGAAATGGGAAGATAAGGGATTTTAGCATATGTAAGCATGAATTTAGCGGGCATAACCATTAGGATTTGATTGTTGCCAGTTCCATGCATCCTTTATCATTTCCGTTAGGTTCCTCTTAGCTTTCCAATCTAATTCTTTGAGCGCGAGTTCAGTACTTGCCCAGCACTCCGCGATATCACCAGCCCGACGCGCCGTTATTTCATAGGGGATTTTTTTGCCCGAAATGCGTTCAAATTCACTCACCATCTGAAGTACTGAATATCCTACACCTGACCCCAGATTATAAACTTTGTACCCAGCAGTCAGCCGATTAAGTGCACAAACATGCCCATCAGCAAGATCCATAACATGAATATAATCACGTACGCCTGACCCATCGTTAGTCGGATAGTCATTACCATATACGGCTAATTTTGGCAGTTTACCAACCGCAACTTGAGTAATAAACGGCAACAGATTGTTTGGCTTTCCATTTGGATCCTCGCCAATCAAACCTGAAGGATGGGCGCCAACAGGATTAAAATAACGCAATGCTCTTATCGCAAACTCGGGGTGAGCAAAAGAGAAATCCTTCAATATCTGTTCAACCATGACTTTCGATGAACCATATGGATTGGTCGTGCCTCCAATACGCGCATCCTCGGTCAGTGGGATAAACTCAGGATCACCGTATACTGTGGCTGATGAGCTGAATATCAGCTTCGTTACACCTGCAATTAACATTTCTTCAAGTAGGGTGATAGAACCTGTAACGTTATTTTGATAATATTCTATAGGTTTAATCACTGACTCACCTACCGACTTTAGGCCAGCAAAGTGAATAACAGAATCAATACTGTGCTCTAAGAATATTTTTCTTAGGCAACTTTTGTCTAATACATCACCTTGGTAAAATGTAGCCGAGCAGCCAGCAATTTCGGAAACACGTAATAATGACTCAGCAGAAGCGTTAGATAAATTGTCTAATACAACAATATCTTCCCCTTGCTCCAATAATACTAATACCGTATGCGAGCCAATATAACCTGCACCACCAGTAACTAAAACAGTCATAATCTACCTTTAAAATGTAATGATTTAGAGTTTCATATTACGGCCCAAATATTATCTCTCTGCACTTATCTTTAACATTCTTTATATCGAATTTACTCTTTTGCATCTGTGCAGATTTGTAAAAGAAGTCATAATTTGAAAATATGGTATTGAGAGCACTTTCTAGGTTTTCTGTCGTGTTATTTATCAGAATACCATTTTGGTCGACTATTTCAGCACAACCCCCCACATTACTTATGATGATAGGTAGACTAGCACTGACCGCCTCAATCGCAGCCATTGGCAAACCTTCACTTTCAGATGTTAGCACAAACACATCATAGTCATTAAACCTGTTAAATCCTTTAATTTCCCCATAGAAATGAATGTTTTTATAACTGCTATATTCTTTCTCAAGTTCTTTATAATACTCACCATCTCCAACCATATCGAGATTAAAATGAGGATTAACGGCAGCAACTTTCAACATCAAATCAGGTCGTTTAGGATAAGCAAGTCGACATACATAAATTATTTTATTTTTACACGGCCGATCAGAACGTTCAATCAATGGTGTTATAGCATTAAGCTGGACCGCAATCTTTTCAGGTTTAATACCAATAATATTAACCGCCTTATCAGCATCACTTTGAGACACACACCAAATCACATCAGTAATATTTGAAAGCAGTTTTTCAATATAACAAAATATAAACTTTAACACATTGCCATTGTATATACATGACCAGCCATGTGAAACATACACGCCGCGAAAACGTAAAAATAAACGAGCCAGACGACTGTAAAGACCTGCATTAGCTGAACTTGAAACCACTACATCAATTTTATTATCCTTGAGCACCTTATATAAACAATAAATAGCTTTAATACTGGCCATTTTTCTAATCTCAGGGATGATAATAATTTTATCGCAAACTATAGCTTCTGTTAACCAGCCTGGTTCAGAGGTTATCAATATTATATTACAATCATCCTTAAGTAATTTAACTTGTTCTAAAACCCAACCTTGCGCACCACCAATTATTGATTTAGTGATTACGAATGCAATGTTTTTCATATTTTTTCCATAAGCGATAAAAACACCAACCTATTTATAAATGCCCCTAACCCCATTAATTAACATTAATAGACATGTTTTTTTTGTGATAGCTATTTTGCCAAGCCAAATCACAAATACCATCTGTTGGTTGAAAACCAACAGGAGCCTCTAATAATAAAGAGCGAATATATTCATAATCAAAGTCATTACAAGCACTTTCAATTGTACTGAGCAATACATTTAGTTTATCCCATTCAAGCATCACCTCAGTAGCAGTCATAATTCGGGGATGATAGGTATTTTGTACCGACTCTCCAATCAATAGCTCTTCGTATAATTTTTCACCTGGGCGCAAACCTGAAATTTCTATCGCAATATCACCATCAGGGTTTTCATCACTCTTAACTGAAAGCCCAGAAAGGTTGACCATGCGCTTAGCCAAGTCGATAATCTTAACAGGATCTCCCATATCTAATACAAACACATCGCCTCCTTGCCCCATTGCCCCAGCTTGAATAACCAGTTGTGCCGCTTCGGGGATAGTCATAAAGTAGCGGATAATATCTTTATGGGTGAGCGTGATTGGCCCCCCTTCAGCGATTTGTTTCTTAAATAGCGGAACAACAGAACCTGAGGAACCTAGAACATTGCCAAAACGTACCATGCAGAATTTTGTATGACATTGCTCATTAGATAATGCCTGCAATACAAGTTCAGCCATTCTCTTGGTGGCCCCCATGGTATTGGTTGGCCGCACCGCTTTATCAGTCGATATCAAAACAAACTTTTCGACTCCCGACTTAATGGCTGCCTTTGCACAAAATAGAGTGCCAAATATGTTATTTCTCACACCTTCAATAACATTATTCTCAACCAGTGGAACATGCTTATAAGCGGCAGCATGGTAGACAGTATTCACTTGAAAGTTAGTCATTACTTGCACTAGTCTACTTTCATTTTGAACTGAACCGAGTAATGCGACAAATTCCGAATCAATTTTATGGCTCCTGCATATTGCCGCTATATCATTTTCAATAGAATAAAGAGAGAATTCAGAGACATCAAAAAGAACCAATAATTGTGGTTTTTCAATAATTATTTGGCGACATAATTCAGAGCCAATTGAACCGCCAGCACCGGTTACCATAACGACCTTGCCAGTGATATTTTTGGCTAATAACTTTTCATCAGGTACAACTGGATCACGCCCCAATAATTCCTCAATTGAGACTTTCTTTAAACTGCTGATTTGTGCTCGGCCTTCAACTAAGTCCGACATACCAGGGATAGATAAGACTTCACAAGAAAGATTTTCTAGCTTACCAACCACAGCTTTACGCTGGCTTTGGCTAACACTTGGCATTGCAAGTAAGACTTTTTTAATACCGTAACGACCTATCAAATACTCAAGTTTCTCTGAAGGATAAACAGTAAATCCATGAATAACTGCTTTGTGTAACTTAGGATTATCATCAACAAACGCAATAGGAAAATATTCGCTAGCTTGCATTAAAGCAGGCAACAATTGCCGACCAGAAGCACCTGCGCCATAAATAACAACAGGAATTTGTCCTCTAACACCATAGTTCAGTAACATGCGGAAGAACAACCGAGAACCACAAATAAGGACTAACGAGAATACAAAGAACATGACTGATACTGTTCTTGGCAAGTAGACACCTAAGAAGTAGGAACCAAAAACAAGTAAACCCGTAGAAAGTATTACACCGACGAACACGGTAGTGACAATTTTCGCACTGACATAGCGAAGTACAGTACGGTACAACCCGAGTCGGATAAAGACTAAAAGCGTTGGCGGTATAATTACGGCCAATGCAGCCCATTGTTCAGTGCTGCTAAATGGACTATCAACATCCAGGCGAACCCAAAAAGCGCCCCAATATGCTAACCCGATGAGAGTAGCATCTAATAACAACATAATAATTCTTTTAACAGTTCTTGGTAAAGATAATAGAAATACGAGAAACATATAATACCTAATCCCAAGCCAGAAAACGCAATTCAAACTAATGACTATTTAAGAAAATTTAGTCAGAATTAAAATAAAACGCAACTGACTTAATTGTTTTTCACACCCGCATCAAGCTTATAATCCAAATATATAATTGGAGCATAGGCAATAATCAAAGCAACCATTGGATTAATGGTATTTAGTCCGACGAGCAATGCAATAGGGAATAACCAAACAATATTTATAACGATAGCAGATAATGTAACTGGTAAATGTCTTTTAAATCTTCTGGATGCAATCTGGTAACCATGACTTCGATGAGCTTCATAAACTTTAAAACCACCCAAAATTCTACGAATGAGAGTCCATGTTGCATCGACAATAAATAGACCCAACAGGATCAACCAACAGAAGAAAAATTTTGATTCTATCCAACCGGCACTTATCGCTAGAGAGCCTATGATTAATCCCAGAAAACCACTACCTGCGTCTCCCATAAATATTTTTGCAGGAGGGAAATTCCATAATAAAAACCCTAAGACAGTCACCGCCAGCAACCAAAGAACCAGATAGTTATCTAAGCCAACTTTATCACCACTAATTATATAGATCACGATCGCACCGAGACTGACCATTACGGCTTGAGCACTCGCCAAACCATCAATACCATCCATGAAATTATAGAGATTAAGCATCCATACCAAAAATAGCAGGCCCAAAATGTTACCGACAATACCCAAATAGATTATTGTCCCAAAAATAGTTAATGGCGGGAAACCGCCTAGACAAAACAATAAAAATGCTGCTGAAGAAAAATGTGCCATGAGACGCCAACGAGCAGCAATATGCCCGTGGTCATCCCAAAATCCGACTATAGCAATTACCCCACCAGAGACAATTAACCCGACTGTCGTAAGAGTCGTTAAATAACCTTGAAAATAAAAAATCGCTAAGCCGATTAAAAAACTTATAACAATAGCAACACCACCACCTCTTGGCGTTGGAATTACATGTGAACTACGTGAGTTAGGAGTATCAATAATATTATTTTTAAAGGCGTAAATTCGTAATAAATACGTTAGTACAAATGACACAATCAGAAAAAAAAGTAGTAATAACATTACAGTTGGCATATACCCCCCCCAGAAAAACCGCATAGACGTGATAATTAAAACAATAAACACTGATATTTTTTAGTTTCCTTACAAAAAAATAAATTAAACTCTTATTTTCTGCAAGAAGTATATATAGATATCCAGTGGTCAACTATTTTATCAATAGAATTTGTTTTTACGATACGCGCTCTAACTTTTTCGCCTAACGATACTTTATCGTCATCAGATAAATTTATCATTTTATATATAGCATTAGACAAAGCGTCAGGATCTTTAACTGGGACAACAGCGCCACATTCACCTAAAGCCTCCTTAATACCACCAGAGTCTGTAGCAACAATTAACTTTTTACATGCCATCGCTTCAGTAATAACCAGCGGAAACCCTTCCCATTCGGAAGACAACACGAAAATATCGGTAGCACACATTAGTTGCTGGATGTCATCCCTGCGTCCAAGAAAGGTAACGTACTGCTCAATAGCAAGTTCACTGGCCATGTTTTTAAGATAACTATCAAGATGACCCGTTCCCACAATGAATAGTCGTGGAATAATTTTATAGCTATAATTTTTGAGAAGTAAAGAGTATGCATTCAGTAAGTTTGGATAATCTTTTGCTTCCATTAACCTTCCAACACTCAATAGCATTGGTGTCTCATCTGATATAGCTAACTCAGCTCTTTTCGTCTGTCTATCACTTACCGAAAAATCAAATTGAGAGGTATCAATTCCATTTGTTACCACAATCATTCTATTGGCAGTAGAAGCCCGTTTGCTAACAAAAGAATCAACAGCATCCTGGCTAACATTAGTGGATAGCGAAGCGAGACGGTCAGTATATCTATACGCTAACATTCTCAGCATACTACCTTCATTAGTATTATGCGCAGTACATATTAAAACTGGAATTTTGGTGAATAGTCGAAGTATCCGGGAGAATATGTTGGCATGAAACATATGACTATGAATGACATCAGGTTTAAATTTCTTTATTATTTGTCTAGCTTTGAAGAATCCATTACATAGATTAAAAATGCTCTTATCTAAATTTAACTCTCTCAGGTGGATACCCTGTTCAGGCCTTACCACCGTCTCACCTGTCAGCGATATGATCATGACATTATGGCCAGCCGAAAG
Organism: Yersinia sp. 2553 StPb PI; assembly: GCF_052217105.1. Taxonomy (NCBI): domain Bacteria; kingdom Pseudomonadati; phylum Pseudomonadota; class Gammaproteobacteria; order Enterobacterales; family Yersiniaceae; genus Yersinia; species Yersinia sp. 2553 StPb PI. The sequence goes on from NZ_JAZGPX010000002.1 coordinate 2,588,417, forward strand.
CATCTTATTCGCGAGCAAGACCGTCTGTTTTTCAGCCCCCCCCATACCTAACCCTGTAATAATGTATAATAAATTCACTGGTATCTTCTTATCCAATTGGAGTTAAATTCTAAACTCTATTTTCACTCATTAACATTTCGATCAAGTTTTTCCATTTATTTCCGATCGTAGACTCTATTCTATACTGTTCTGCATTCTCTAATGATTTAATTGACATGGTTTCTCTTAATTCTTCATTATTAATCAGTATGAGAAGTTTTTTTACGAATTTATCACTATCATCAAAGGGTATAATAAATCCATCCTCATGGTCAGTGATGAGTTCTGAAGGGCCAGTATCGCAATCATAAGCTATTATCGGTAGTCCACTTGCTTTAGCTTCAAGCAAAACCATAGGGAATCCTTCGAACCGAGAAGTCATTACATAGATATTAGACTGATTATATAACTCTCTCACATAAGGAGTAGTGGGTAGTAACTCTATATTCTTAAGATTTAATCTCTTTATTTTATCTAATAAAAATTGCTTATCCTCACCATCACCTGCGATTATAAGTTTCCAGTCACGATTTTCCTCTTGTACTTTAGCCCAAATATCGATTAAGAGATCAAAACCCTTCAGGTAAGTAAATCGTCCTAGAGCCAAAACATTTTTTGATTTTTTTTTAATTAGTTTATCTTTTACATCAAAGGGCAATGGATTAGGTATCGATATTATTCTTTCTGGATATTTATTTTCTTCTAGCCAATACTGGCGATCTTTTTCTGTTAGCGTGACTACTGCGTCAGCATATTTGGCTGCTACTTTCCTGGCTAGTTTTCGTGACTTTATATTTAGATCATTTTTATAATTAAAATGTTCCCACGAGATATGTTTTGTTTTGGTTCCTAATAAAGCTGTAGTACTAAATAATGCTAACATTGTATCAACATCAATCAAAACATCGATTGATTCATCTATTAAGATACGGCGTAATCTAAAAACGACAGACAAATAAGCAAGTGAGAAGCGTTTTTTTTTATCAAAAAGTGATACGATTTTTATTCTTTCATCTGCATGAAAAAAAGGCGAAGCATTACCACTTAAACTGATAATAATAACCCGATAGCCATCTTTAACCAGATAGTTAGCAAGAGCTAAACTGACTCTCTCAGTACCACCGGTGAGACTAATATCGCCACCAAAGAAAGCAATTACTTTCATGAAATCCCTTGTTGTGACTTAATTTTACGAATTATTACACCAGGCAGTGTAACAATTTTAAGTAAGAGTGAATTTTTTTCTTCAATTACATACTTCTCATCCATCATAGCGATAGCCTGATTAATACGTATGATAGTTTTTATAAAATCCAATGGCCTATATAACCATACAACCTTTGGAGTATTACCCAGTAATGCCTTACGCGAGATATAATGGCCTATTGCATGCTTTTTTATTGAGGACTGACTGAGCCGGTTCGTTTTCTCATCATCAAAAAAGATGCGAACTGGAATTGAACTATAAAAAAATGAATACTCTTTAGATATCGTACTATAAAACCAAATTTCAGGAATAAAATTAATTCCTGGCTTAACTGGATAATAATATTTTTGTAAGTACTCTGTTTTAAACAAATCAATTCTCTCACCACGGATACCTGAACGAAACTCATCTAACCATGAGCTTTTCTTATCTTCATTGGATAAGTAATAATTATTAGGTTTCATTGTTTCTGAGCTAACAGACAAAGCTCTTATACCAATAATGTCTTTATCATCCAGTACTTTTGTTATTGAAAGTAATTTGCTTATTGAACCACTAATAAGAGCATCATCGGAATCCAACCCGATAAAATACTCACCACTCGCATTCTCTACCGCCTTATTCCAAGCAGCTTGCTTCCCACTATTATCTTGATAGATATACCTTATTTTTATTCTATTTTCATTTTGAAAATTATTTACAACATCAATTGTGTTATCTATCGAACCATCATCAATTATTAACCACTCAATATCATTTCTATTTTGCTCTAATATGGAAAGATAGCAGCGCTTTAGCACTTTAGCTCTATTAAAAGTAGGAGTAAATATAGTAACAGTAACCATACTATTTTTTCACCTCATTTTTAACAGCCGAAACCAATCGATAAAACATTATATCGCTAAATATATAATATAAAATAGACTTTATGTTACCTGAAGAAATAATTGGCCTTAATGATATTATTTCGAAAGATTTCCTATAACTCCTCAGTGCTGTTTTTTTATCAATATGGTATATTCTGGCACATTTAGATATATGAGATACAAATACACTTGCGATAATCGCAGTCCAATATCTACTATGATATTTTATATACTGATCTTTAAATCTTAACAGCCCGACCTCGCTATCATCAAGATCTGAAACATTCAGGTTTTTAGTAATACTATTTGGATTTTGTCTATATTTAACAATGTAATCCTTACTTTCATAGATGGATTCACATTTACTAATTAAAATAGGAAAAATCAATTGATCTTCAAATCTACGTCCAACATCAAAAATTATATTGTCAAAGATATTTTTATTAAAAACACACCGCCAGAGATAAAACATTTCACTATTGGCTATACCAATCTTAACTGATTCTAGATTACTTTTAGTGAATTCATTCTTATTTATTAAATCGAATTTATTTTCTTTACCTTCAGTTAATTCAATGTAGTTAAATAATATACAATCAGGTGCATTTTTTATAATTATTTTTTTGATACTAGAATATATTTTATCGCACCAGATATCATCAGCATCGACAAAGACTATATAATCTCCTGTGGCGATCTCTACACCTTTATTTCGCACTACGGATACACCTGAATTATCTTGTGACAAATATTTAAAGTCATATATTTTACTATATTTACTGATTATATCAGCAGAGTTATCAGTTGAACCATCATTGATAATGATAACTTCAAGCATGTTATCCCATTGTGAAAATACAGAAATTAGGCATGACTCAAGATACTTACCAGCATTATAGACAGGTATAATCAACGAAAGTATTTTTTTATTATCCATGTTTGTTTCTCGAAAGTATTTCAAATAAGAGATTTTTTCTCTTAAGAATAATAATCAAACATATAAATGATAAAGCCTCAATAGTAATAATTGAAATAATACCGCCCCAAGCTCCATATTTAGAGGCAAGATATGCACAAAGAGGGATATGAATTACTGCCGAAATCATTGGTAAAATCGTATAAGATTTCTTATACCCATGAGGTAATAAAATGTAGTTAGCTAGTACAGTCGATTGTATAACCAGAATATAAACAGGAGAAAATAAAATTAAAAGTGTTGATACCTCCGAATATTCAGAGCCAAACATTATTTTAGTAATCAATTTAGAGAAAACTATGACACAAATTGTTATAGCAATGCACAAGCCACCCTGCCAATAGAAAATCTTTCTGATTAAAGAGTAGGCCTCTTCTTTTTTATTAACCAATAACGAATTTATTCTGGGGTAAAATGCATTTCCTAGAACTAAAAATACACCTAAAATAGCCCCTTTAACTCTATCAGCTGCCGTAAATATACTGACTTCATAAACATTACTGAATATACCAATTATAATTGTCGTACTCATGGTATAAAGACTAATAGATAATGTTGCAAAAAATATCGGGAAAGAATCTTTTAATGTATGCGCTATCTTTAGACTAGAGAAGTTAACTACTCTTACAAGTTTTTTCCGATATATATATATTATTGCTATGATACCAGCCAATAAATTCATTGACGATTGAATTATTACTGCATATTTTATATCCGCATCACTGTGAACAAAAATAAAAAATAAAGGTAGCATTGATAGCTTTGCTACTATCATTAAATTTGTCACAACAGATAGTTTTTCTATGCCTTGGAAAAACCACGCAGGCATTAACGTGGTACCAATTAACATTAATACAGTATAAATCAACTCACTTTGGATAACAGCATGCGTACTTGTAATCGTAAGTAAAATAATTATAAGAATTGAAATGACGCATAATATTGATTTGGAATAAAGTGTTTCAAAAAAAACTTTAGATATATATTCTGGATTATCTTGATGTTCAGCAATTTTCTTCGAGGCCGATAAATTAAATCCAAAATCTATTAAAATAACAAAATACTGTGCTAAAGAAAGAGTAAGGCTATAGATACCGAAACCTTCCACGCCCAAAACTCGAGTTAAATATGGCAATGTAAGGAGTGGAATAATATAGTTACTGCCTTGTAATAGAAGTAAAGAAAATATATTTCTTCGTAAAACTGACATTTTCATTTCCAGTTATTGGATTAGACTATATTGTTCATGATTGCTAAAGATACTCAATTATTTTTATCTCTCATAATACAGAGTATATCTCTCAAAAATATATAAATTCAAATCGTGAAAAATAAAATCACGCTACCGCCCTTGGCTTAACAGCTACCAATGCACTACTCTAAAACTTCAGTCTTTTGCTCAACTTAAAAATCAAATAAAAACAAACAGTTAAGTCACATACTTACATACCTGTTGTTTATAAAAGCCTAATTCTCATACATCTAAACAGGCATTACAAGAGAAAGGAGTAGGTAAATATGTAATCACATATCATTAATATACCAATCGATACATAAAAATTACGAATTAAGAGATAGTTGAGCAATTTCTTGTTTTATCAACTGTTCTAAAAGGTCTATATGCCCCTCATCGTCGTTCAACGCAGGAATATATTCAAATTTCTCGCCACCGGCGTGCATGAAAATCTCCCGGTTCTGCTCCTTGATCTCCTCCAGTGTTTCAAGACAATCAGCAGAGAAACCAGGGCAGATCAGCTGAATATGCTTAATACCTTGGGCGGGGAGACTTTTTAATGTCTCGTCGGTATAAGGCGTCAACCAAGGTTCACGACCAAAGCGAGACTGATATGTCATCATGATATTTTCGGCTGGCAACACCAATTTGCCACGTAACGCGCGGCTAGTATCTTCACAACGTTGTGGATAATCATCCCCCAGTTGAGCATAGCGCTTAGGAATACCATGGAAGGAAAGTATTAGTCTGTCAGGTTTGCCATGCTGCGCAAAAGCACGTTCAACACTTTGCTGTAATGCCGAAATATAGGTGGGATGTTCGGCATAATCACGGATAAAAGAAACCGATGGTAACCGACGATATCCTTTCAGAATACGGGCAACAGCGTCCCACACAGCGGCACTGGTCGAACAGGAATATTGCGGATAAAGCGGCAAAACCACCAGCTTAGTCACACCTTGGGCTAATAACTTATCGATAGCATCTGGCAGATTTGGTGAGCCATAACTCATACCTAACTCAACCGGGATCTCTGGCATACGTGCCGCCAATGCTTTCCGTTGCCGCCGACTATAGACCAATAACGGTGACCCTTCGTCCATCCAGACTGATTGGTATAATTTAGCCACGCGAGGAGATCGAATAGGCAAAATGACACCGCGTAACAGAGGCCACCACAGCCACGGGGAAGTATCAACCACCCGGCGGTCACTCAGGAACTCAGTCAGATAGCGTTTTACTGCTTGCGGTGTTGGGGCGTCCGGTGTCCCCAAGTTGACCATTAATACGCCGAGCTTACTTTGCATGATGCAAAATCCTTGTGGGGGATATTACGCTTATTATTCGAGCTTACGAATAAGTCTTCAACGAGATCCGTAAAACGAGAAAGGCGACCTTAGGCCGCCTTAGCTATCTTACCATCCAGAATTAACCGAGAATAGTCGCCAGTTCTGCACTGACTTCTGCTACTTTACGGGTTCCGTCCAGCTTAAAATATTGCGTATTGCCTGCATCAGCTTCTTTACGATAGTAAGAAACGAGTGGTGCGGTTTGTTGATGATATTCGATCAGACGTTTGCGAACAGTGGCTTCCTGATCGTCTTTACGAATAGTAAGTTCATCACCTGTCACATCATCTTTATCTTCAACTTTAGGTGGGTTGAATTTAATGTGGTAAACACGGCCTGAAGCAGCATGTACTCGACGCCCGACGATGCGTTCAACAATCAACTCGTCTGGTACAGCAAACTCCAGCACATAATCAACCTTGATACCGGCTTCTTTCATGGCATCAGCCTGAGGAATAGTACGTGGGAACCCGTCTAACAGGAAACCATCACGGCAATCGTCCTGGGTGATACGCTCTTTAACCAATGCGATAACCAGCTCATCAGTAACCAGTTTGCCGGCATCCATTATTTCTTTCGCTTTCAGACCTAACTCAGAACCTGCTTTTACAGCGGCGCGCAACATATCACCAGTAGAGATTTGCGGAATACCGTATTTCTCCATGATGAATTGAGCCTGAGTACCCTTACCAGCGCCCGGAGCGCCCAGCAGAATGATACGCATTGCGTAAATCCCCTTGCTATGTAGTTTTTCTATGTGTTTTTACTTAGAGCCTATCCCATTAGGGCTATTTTATTTGCCATTTTGAACCAAGGCAGTGCTCAGGATCCTCACGTACGATGTGTACGCTCCGGCTCTTCCGCGCTGTCCATGTTAAAACTGGCTGCAACAATGACGCCAACGGGGATAAGCTCTTAAAAAAATCGAAATTGCGGAAAACAAGCAACCATACCATTTTCAGGGGGGTTGGCTCAAGGCGCGCGAGGCCGGTTAGCAGGAGAGAATCAATGACATCCAGGAGAAATAAAAAAACAACCCATTGAAAATAAATAAAAAAACGCCTCAGATAACACATCTATCTGAGGCGTTCTATTACTCAATTAAGCCGTTAATAACTGATTCATTCTGCGGATAAACTGGTTAGGATCATCTAATGTTCCCCGTTCAGCTAACAGCGATTGATCCAGTAATAACTCTACCCATTCAGCAAACTGAGCATCGTCAGTCACATCAGCAGCGCGTTTAACCAAGCTATGTTCAGGATTTAATTCAAAGATATACTTCACTTCTGGTGCCTGTTGGCCCGCAGCAGCAAACAATTTCGCCATCTGCGTACTCATTTCATCGGCATCAGTCGTCACTATCGCTGGCGTATCCGTCAAACGATGCGTCAGGCGGACATCTTTAACGCGTTCGCCCAGCAGGGTTTTAACCCGCTCAACGAATGGCTCCAGCGCTTTATCGGCCTCTTGCTGATCTGGACGCTCTTCATCTGCCAGCTTATTCAGTGAGTCATCTGCTTTGCTGACTGACTGGAAAACTTTACCGTCAAACTCGGTCAGGTAGCTCATCATCCATTCATCGATGCGATCAGATAACAGCAATACTTCAATGCCTTTTTTGCGGAACAGTTCCAGATGAGGGCTGTTCTTCGCCGCAGCATAGCTGTCAGCAGTGATGTAATAAATCTTCTCCTGCCCTTCAGTCATACGGCTGACATAATCTTCCAAAGACACTGTCTGCGCTGAGCTGTCGGTATGGGTTGAAGCAAAGCGTAGTAACTTGGCAATAGTTTCTTTATTGCTACCGTCTTCCGCTGGGCCTTCCTTAAGCGCCATACCGAACTGCTGCCAGAACTGCTGATATTTCTCAGCATCATCTTTAGCCAGTTTTTCCAGCATTTGCAGCACACGTTTAGTCAGCGCACTACGTAGATTCTGAGTAATGCGGCTGTCTTGCAGAATCTCACGCGAGACGTTCAGCGGTAGATCATTAGAATCTATTAAACCACGAACAAAACGCAGGTAATTCGGCATGAACTGCTCAGCATCATCCATAATGAACACGCGCTGCACGTAAAGTTTCAAACCATGCTTATGGTCGCGATTCCACATATCCCACGGGGCCTGAGCTGGGATATACAGCAAGCTGGTATACTCCTGCTTACCTTCGACGCGGTTATGGCTCCAACTCATCGGGTCGGTGAAATCATGCGCGATATGTTTATAGAATGCTTTATATTCGTCGTCAGTAATCTCTGCTTTGCCGCGCGTCCATAATGCCTGAGCTTTATTGATTTTCTCCCAGGTGACCGTGCCGTCTTCTTCATTTTTGCTTTGAATTTCAACTGGCAAAGCAATATGGTCTGAATATTTACTGATGACTGAGCGCAAGCGCCAATCATCCAAATACTCGTCTTCACCTTCACGCAGATGCAGGGTTATCTCTGTACCACGCTCTTCTTTGGTGATATCCGCGATGGTGTAGTCACCCTCGCCTGCCGATTCCCAGAATACGCCAGCATCAGCAGGCGCACCGGCTGCACGGGTACGGACGGTGACTTTATCTGCCACAATAAATGCGGAGTAGAAACCGACACCAAACTGGCCGATTAATTGGCTATCTTTGGCTTGATCTGAACCAATAGACTCAAGGAATGCTTTGGTCCCTGACTTCGCGATGGTACCAAGATTATCAATAACTTCGTCACGGCTCATACCGATGCCGTTATCACTTAGAGTCAAAGTACGCTTTTCTTTATCAAAAGATAAACGCACTCTCAGCTCACCGTCGCCCTCAAATAATTCAGGATTAGACAGCGCGCGGAAACGCAGTTTGTCTGCCGCATCAGAGGCATTAGAGATCAACTCGCGCAAGAAAATTTCTTTATTGGAATAAAGCGAGTGAATCATCAAATGGAGGAGTTGTTTTACTTCAGACTGGAATCCACGGGTTTCTTGACCTTTCATACTCATTAATTACCTCAATCCAAATTACCGACAGGTACATAAAATCGAACAATGAGTATCAGATGGGGCCAATAGGTGAAAGTTTCAAGTATGAGGATAGAAAAAAATAGAGAATCGAGGGCGATTGACTTATTATCCCTAACGAATTTATTCGTAAGATAATCAATAACAAGACTGTCGCCCACAATAAATAATGGGATCAATACTTAATAGGATTACGCCCAGCCAGTGAGTGCGATAATGTCGTACCATCAACCATTTCCAGTTCGCCGCCTACTGGTACGCCATGAGCGATACGGCTGGCTAATACGCCATACTGACCACACATCTGGCCGATATAGTTGGCAGTGGCATCCCCTTCTACGGTCGGATTAGTTGCCAAAATGACTTCAGTGATAGTTTCAGTTTCAAGCCGTTTTTCCAGCAAATCCAAACCAATATCGCCAGGGCCAATGCCATCCATGGGAGATAAATGCCCCATCAACACAAAGTAACGCCCACCAAACTGGCCGGTTTGTTCAATAGCATGGATATCTGCCGGGCTTTCGACCACACAGAGTTGGCCATTCTGCTGCCGGCGTGGGTTGGAGCAGATAGTGCAACGGTCTTGCTCGGTAAATGTCCGGCAATCAGCACAGTGACCGATTTCGGACATCGCACGGGTCAATGACTGCGCCAGCCGCATTCCACCACTACGATCACGCTGTAGCAGTTGGAATGCCATACGTTGCGCTGATTTCGGGCCAACGCCCGGCAGGCAGCGCAACGCCTCCATTAATGACTCAAGGAGTGGACTGGTTTGCATCAGAACGGCATCTTAAAGCCTGGTGGTAATTGCATACCACTGGAGACCGAAGCCATTTTCTCTTTTTGCGTTTCATCGATACGACGCGCTGCATCGTTCAATGCCGCAGCAATCAAATCTTCCAGCATTTCTTTATCTTCTTCAACCAATAGGCTTGGGTCAATTTCAACCCGGCGGCAGTTATGCGCCCCATTGATGGTTACTTTTACCAAGCCCGCGCCAGATTCACCGGTAACTTCCAATTTGGCGACTTCTTCCTGCATCTGCTGCATTTTTTCCTGCATCTGCTGGGCTTGTTTCATTAAATTGCCAATACCGCCTTTACCAAACATAGTCATCTCTCATAGCAAGGGGCCGCGTCAGTACACCATGCACTTACCGCAGCGGTTAAACCGGCCGGATACTCTCTTCATCCAATTCTGCCTCGAAGAAACGACGCAGTGTCTGAATATTATTATCCGCAATAATCGACTGGCGTGCTTGTGCCAGCTTTTCTTCATAAATGGCCTGCCGCCATTCCAGCGGAGTACGCTCCGCCGGGTTGTCATCTTCGATAACGCTAAGTGTGACAGCATTACCGTGTAATTCACTCAATGCATCAGCCAGCGCCTTTTGTGCCGTGGGCGAATTTAAATGCCGCTGGCTAGAACGCAGGTGAAGACAAATATTACCCGGTTCTATTTCTTCTTTAAATGCATTCAACGCAAGCTGCTGTACCAATTTCGGAACATGTAGCTTATCTATCTCTGCCGCCCAAGGATCCCGCACCATGGCGTCTTCAGCCAATTTGGCAGAAAGCTCCGGTGTTTTTTCATGCTCTAACGCAGAGCGCAACGCCTTAGGCGTGGTAACTGGCTCAGCTACGACCTCAGACTGATTTTGCGCGGTCCAGCGATAAGCTTCTTTCTTCGCCGGTTTCTTTTCTTCGGTTGATTTAGCGGCCAGACGCTGCTGGCTGCGCTCAGTCACCGAAGCTAGACGCTCCAGTGCCGAGGTTGCCGGCCGCGCTTTTCCTGGCGCTGCCGGCTCATTCTTTTTTGGTGTGGTTGTCCCGGATTGTCGCAACAACTGGGTCCGTGCCTGAAGGAGCTGCGCAGTAGAATCTGGGAGCTGAGTACTCACTTCAGCGGCAAGCCCTAGCGGTGGTGCATCTTGCGGTGGCCCTGAGTGAGTAGATGCGGGCTGTTGCGTATTTGGGGAGTGCTGCGGTGCATTGTTACCCCCAATCGCTGCTGGCGCACTGACAGATACACTCTGCGGTTCGGCAATTATCGCTTTAGGATGAAAAGCTAACGCTCGCAATAAGGTCATTTCAACCCCCATGCGGCGATCCGGCGCATAAGCCAGCTCTTTGCGGCCCACTAACAGAATTTGATAATATAACTGAATATCAGCAGGTGGCAATGTGCGGGCCAGTTCGCGTAACCGAGGCTCAACCGTCGCATAGTGATTATCCAACATTGATGGCAGCAGTTGCACCATCGCAATGCGGTGCAGCAAACTTAGGGTTTCGACCAATAAGTTTTCCCAATCGACACCACGTGATGCCGCTTGTTCTACCTGAGCCATCACCCGCGCACCATCGGCACTGACCAGCGCCTCGATAATCGCCAAGGGTTGCTCGTCATCCAGCGTTCCCAGCATTTGACTGACTGTAGCTGTCGTCACATGCCCATCGCCCATCGCAACGGCCTGATCTGTCAGACTAAGCGCATCTCGCATACTGCCATCGGCCGCCCGTGCCAATAATTGCAATGCGCGCGCATCACTACTGATTTGCTCTGCCAATAATATTTTTTCAAGCTGCCCACGGATAACCTCAACATCAATCACTTTGAGATGGAATTGCAAACAGCGGGAAAGGATGGTCACCGGCAGTTTCTGAGGGTCCGTAGTCGCCAGCAAGAATTTCACATGGGCTGGCGGCTCTTCAAGTGTTTTTAGTAGCGCATTGAAACTGTGGCGCGACAGCATATGCACTTCATCAATTAAGTACACTTTGAAGCGGCCACGGGCTGGAGCATATTGAACGTTATCCAGCAGTTCTCGGGTATCTTCTACCTTCGTGCGCGAGGCGGCATCTATCTCGATCAGGTCAACAAAACGGCCTTGCTCGATCTCCAGGCAGTTAGCACAGGTACCGCAAGGCGTCGCTGTAATGCCGGTTTCGCAGTTAAGACCTTTGGCTAATAGCCGTGCAATCGACGTCTTGCCAACGCCACGGGTGCCGGAGAATAGATAGGCGTGATGAATTCGCCCTAATGAAAGGCCATTAGCCAGCGCCGTCAGGACATGCTCCTGACCAACGACGTCTGCGAACGTTTGGGGGCGCCACTTACGGGCAAGGACCTGATAGCTCATTAATACTTCATCATTGATTTATAAAGAATAATTTAATCACCAGTAAAAAAACCACTATTTAACCTACATATATTAAGTGGTTTGTTTTTGAACACATTAACCCGAATAGCTACAGGTTGAATCTTAGTGTACCAGTACGCCCATCGTCATTCCCACAAATTTACTTTGTGGAAGTAGAGTTGTCGATTCTTTGTACCCTGCGATGCCGTAATAAACCCGTTCTTATTTCCTTTCGGACTCTCCCCCATGTTGAAAGAATCGATATTGCCAGCAATGAATTTTACAACGGTGGCCTGTTCATTTTTATTCCACAATCTGGATGTTATGCTGGCAATCTATTCCGAAATACCGGCCTTAGTACGATCGGAAATTTGCTCTGACAGGTAACGGAGATTAGCAGAGTGTAAGGTGCTTCCCTGACTGCTGGATTTTGCATGCTATTCAATCGGTGCCGATGCCTAGGCTATCAAGAAGTTATAGTTAATAATCAGCGGCACCCAGTTTGGGTCAATTAACAATGGACGGATTTATGACAAGTAAAAAAAGAGGGATGGGCTATATTGCTATCGTCGTTGATGATTACGATAAAGCGATTGAATTTTATACCGAAAAGTTAGGTTTTTTTCTGCGAGAAGATGAGGCACAACCAGGGAAACGTTGGGTGTCGGTTTCGCCGACAGAAGACAGTGAGTGTCGTTTATTGCTAGCTCGGGCATCCAATGACCATCAAACTGCGTTTATTGGTAATCAATGTGGTGGTCGAGTATTCCTTTTTCTTGAGACAGATAACTTCTGGCGTGATTATGAGTTGATGAAATCAAAAGGAGTGACATTCTGCGAAGAACCTCGCAAAGAGAAATATGGCATGGTGGTTGTATTCGAAGATATTTACGGTAATCGCTGGGATCTTTACCAAAAATAGTGAGTATAATTAGTGCGTTAGGAAAATAATAATGATAAGAATCATCTCGGTGAGAAGTCACCCTGAGTATAAAGATCAATCTATCCGCTATTTTCAGAATAAGTGGGCCACGGAAGAGACTAAAATGCTTTATCAGGATTGCATCAGTCTTTGTATTGCAGCTAAAAATCCTTTACCTCAATGGTATTTGATGGAAATGAATAATGAAATTATTGGTTGCGCTGGATTAATCACCAATGATTTTATTAGCCGTATGGATCTGTACCCTTGGTTATGTGCGCTTTATATTGAAGAGCAACACCGAGGGTATGCTTATGGTGAATTACTGATCAAGCATATTGCTAAAGAAACCAAACAATTAGGTTTTGATACACTACATTTATGTACTGACCATATCGGGTTCTACGAAAAGTATGGTTTTACTTTTACTGGATTGGGTTATCACCCATGGGGCGGGTCTTCACGTATTTATTCGCTGCCACTCTAATAAGTGAATGGCAGTTTGCATTGATAATATTTTCCCGACATTCATCGAATAATCTGACGGTCACCGTTGATGACCACCAGATTATTATGCCTACCATCTTTCAGTCCAGAGTGCTGTTGGCAGCTTTCATTCACCCAAATAAGCTACCTGGGTAAGTTTATCGGGATGTATTCACTTGCAGCCTACCTGCAACTCCACATTCTTTGGGGATAAAATCAATGCCCGCTGAACGAGACCAAACTATAGCAAGTGATCCCTTGCTGAGTCAGGCGCGCTTCGCCACCCAATTCAGGCAAATCAATCACAAATGCAGCGTCAGTCACGACGCCACCCAGCCGACGGATGAGCTTAACCGTTGCCTCGATTGTGCCGCCGGTAGCCAGCAAATCGTCAATCACTAAGACATTATCGCCCGGTTTAATGCTATCGGTGTGGATCTCAAGTTTGTCCGTGCCATACTCCAACTCATAGCTTTCGCTGATAGTTTCCCGCGGCAATTTACCGGGTTTACGCACCGGAACAAAACCGACACCCAGCGACAGGGCGACCGGAGCACCAAACAGAAAGCCGCGAGCTTCAGTACCCACTACTTTAGTCACGCCTTTACCCAGATAGCGCTCTACCAGCAATTCGATGCTAGCGGCATAGGCTAATGGATCTTCTAGCAAGCTGGTCACATCACGAAACAGTATTCCCGCTTTTGGATAATCGGGGATGGTTTTGATACTGTCTTTAATATATTGAAGCTGTTGTGCTGTATTAGGTGCAGTAGCGGTCATAATTTGTGCCTGATAAAACTGCTGTACATACTTAAGCGCGGCCAGTCGATGTTAAATGGCATCGGCTGAGTAACTTAGTCTCACTATCGATAATACTCCGATAGTTAAAGTCACTGCATCCTTAACATTAAGGATGCAACGAGGGATTACCCCGCGCACGAAAACGCTCAAATCTATGCAAACTGGCACTAAAATGCAACTAGTGTGAATTGCTCAGCGCCGTTTTTGTTGCGATAGGTCAATAACTGGCATTCGCCACATAAAGGTCAACAGTAGGATTAACATAATAAGTAATATGCCTCTCACCCACCAGATTTTCACCAACCAAAGTGAAACAGCAAATGTAAGTATGGTAACCAGTATTGCCTTCCATTTAGTGCCCACAGGCAATGCTCGATGTTGTTGCCAGGTACGTATATAGCTACCAAACCATGAACGGTAGAGCAACCAGTGATGAAATCGCGGGGAGGATCGTGCAAAACACCAAGCGGCCAACAGCAAAAACGGTGTGGTGGGTAACAGAGGAAGCACGACACCTAACGTTGCCAATATCACCGCCAGCCAACCCAAGGTTATCAAAAACCAACGAGACATAAGCTCCCTTTATCATCACTTTAATGAAGCGTTATCATTAACCCATGCGTTGAACATCATCAATAGATATTCTTGCCATTATTTGCACAAAACATCGGTATCTATTTTATTTACCCTCCCCCAAGCTTGTATCTGCCGCCATTCGAAGGCAAGCTGGCGGGAAATGCCAAGGAGAAGCGCCATGAGTACGGAAAAATTATTGCAGGTGCTTGAAAGCCAAATTGAAGCGCTGTCAGCGCAAGTTGGCCCTCAGGCAAACACCCCCTCTCAGCAAGCCCGTTTTGATCTAAACCTGTTTGGTAATCATGGCAACCGTTTCCGCGATTATCTTCAGGAAATACGTAAAAATATGGTCCAACTAAAGCAGGTGGTTGCTGATAATCGCACACAACAGGTTGCTTTTCTCGCTGAAAAACTGGTTGCCCAGATTTCTGCATTGCAAAGAGAATTGGCTACACAAAAATTAAGAAAATCCAATCCTGAACCTCGGGATAATAAATTGGACCCTTACCATAAGCTGGCTGAACATCAAGATTATGAACGGCGAATATTGGCCATGATTCAGGATAGAGAGAGCCAACTTGGTAAGCAAAGTTTGTTATCTGAGCAGCAGAAAATACAGAAAGAGCTAGCGGCACTCGAGGGGCGCCTAATGCGCTGCCGGCAGGCGTTGATAAGAATAGAACGCAGTATTGAGAAAAAAGAGAACGGTTTTTGAATATTTGTCACATTTTTTGAATCATTGAGATTCCGACAGCAAATAGTTCTCTATAATGTTTATGCCCGCCCTCTTTCAAATGCAGATGTTGACGGCTTGCGTTCACCCGAATTACTGACTGGTGTCAGTTAATCGGGATTACCTCGCTTACCGCTTTCCAGCATGTTGAAATCTAGTGGGTATATAGGTTGAATCAGGTCAGGTGGAACCCTGGTACGATATTCACACCCGACTTCCCGATTAACTGCAAATCAAATGTTGGTCAGATTATGTCAGTTGAAAAAGCTCCACCAGAACTGCAACTGGCAGTAGATCTTATCTATCTGCTGGAATGCAATGAGATAGCGCCCGAGACAGCACTGGCGGCGTTAGCGATCGTGCAACTTGATTATCAGCGTAAGCTCCGCCGTCAAAACTCAGATTGAAGATATCACTTCTGCTATTTAGCCAAGGCGATACACTAACGTGTCGCCTTAGTGATGCAGGTATATGACCCGACCTGTAGAGACTCCATCAGTAATGGCGCGCTACTGCCTATACAGCCTAATGCCTTAAGCAAGCGGCTTATTGATATCCGGTAAGTCAGGCTTAGTATCTCCCAATTCCGATTGCTCAGCCGGTAAGCCTTGTTTATCAAGCGGGCGACTGACTTCCTGAACCTCGGTACCATCTGGTTTGTGCAGATACACTTCCAACTGGTTAAAGGCGATATTAATGTCATTATCACGACATAACTTATCAATAGCCCTGTTCAATTCATCCACCGTATAGCTGCGATCTCTCAATTCACGAACATACAGGCGTAACTCATGATCAAGAGTGCTGGAACCGAAGTTTAGGAAGAAGACTTGTGGTTCAGGATCAACCATAACTCGTGGATTCTCATGGGCGGCTTGTAACAGTACATCTTTTACTTTCGCCAGATCAGAACCATAGGCGACACCCACTTTAATGATGATGCGCGTAATGGTATCTGATAGTGACCAGTTGATCAGGCGCTCGGTAACAAATGCTTTGTTCGGAATAATGACTTCTTTACGGTCAAAATCGGTAATTGTCGTCGCACGGATGCGTATCTTGCTGACATTCCCCG
The DNA here is from genome assembly GCF_052217105.1 of Yersinia sp. 2553 StPb PI. Classification (NCBI taxonomy): domain Bacteria; kingdom Pseudomonadati; phylum Pseudomonadota; class Gammaproteobacteria; order Enterobacterales; family Yersiniaceae; genus Yersinia; species Yersinia sp. 2553 StPb PI. The sequence continues at coordinate 2,604,817 of NZ_JAZGPX010000002.1, forward strand.
AAAAAGTACCAATGGTAATGGTATCGCCGATACGAACGGGCCGCTCAAACAGAATAATCAAACCGGATACAAAGTTGGCAAAGATTTCCTGCAAGCCAAACCCCAAACCAACAGACAGTGCCGCCACTAACCATTGCAATTTATCCCACGAAACACCGAGCGAACTTAACGCGGTTATCCCACCGACCGCCGTGATGAGATAAGTCAGAATGGTGGTGATGGCATAAGAAGTGCCTTGGCGCAGTTGCAGGCGCGACAATACCACAACCTCAAGTAAGCCCGGCAAGTTACGAGTCAGAACATAGGCCACCACCAATGCCATCAAAGCCACCAGCATATTCCCCAAGGTCACAGCCTGCGCGACGCTAGCACCAGCGACTGTTGAGGTGTAATGCCACAAAGAGATACTATCCAGATAGGAAATAACCGTTATCAGGTCCGCCCAAATCCAATAGAAACAAGTGGCAAAAATCAGGAAGAGCGCCATCGTTGTCAGGCGTAATGACTGTTGGTTAATTTGGTCCAAGGCTAATGGCGGCTCTTCAACCGGCTCACCACCTTCAGCCCCCTCTTTCACCAAACTTTGCCGCCGGGCAATTGCCCTACGATAGGCCAAACGCCGCGCGGCAACCCCTAAACCTCGAATTGCCGTCAGGTAAACGATATTCCACAGGAACAATAAGTACAGGCTATCAATCCAGCGACCAGCCAGTTGTAGTGTCGTATAAAAATATCCTGCCATCATTAAGCCAATCAATATGATGGGGGTTACAGCAACCGCAGTCACAATCACCAACCGCACCGCATGGGAATCTTTTTCACGCCAACTATCGCGGCAGAATGGATAGACAAACAGGGCCAGCAGTGCCAATGCAATAACAATAACAATTTGCCCGATGACATCATCGACCAATCGAAGTGGACTTTTCTCTCCCAATTCCGACCAGAATATCACCGGCAACAATGCCCCCCCTAATCGCACCATTTGGCGGCGATAATGCGCGCATCGGTCAGCCGCAATCATAAAGTGTCGCTCGGTAATTCCCCCTGGCGAGAGCATACGATAGGTCAGATCAAATATTAGCCAGAACAGCGCCAAACGTTGGAATAAGCTCCAGAGGAAGTCACTAAGATTAAAGTCTGAACGCAGACACCAATAACCAAAACCTAGGATAATTAAGGCCCCAGGCAAGACTTTCAGTAAAGTGAGCATAATGGCATTTGGCGTATGCATTTGGCTGTCGTGCTTGAGTTGCCCGACGTCAGCCGCCAGTCTATCCAAATGTTTATTAATGATGTTATAGCGTGATCGGATCACCCCCACCACAATCAACATGGGTAGCAAGAACACCACTGATTTGATCAACCCCGCTAACACATCACCCGGTGACAGGGTAAAGTGAAAATTGCTCAGTTCAGATTTAAGTGCGCCCGGTAAGGCTTTTAGCCAAGACCAGTCCATCGGTTTATTGCTACTGACCCAAAAAATCTGCTGTGTCAGAGTATGTTGCAGTGATTCATTGACGCTGAGCAACTGCTGTTGGTTAATTTGCAGATTGATAGCCAATGTCAGTTGGTTACCCAACTGTTTATTCAACTGATCCAGTAGCTCACGGCGGATATCAACAATTTGCCCCAGCGCGTCTTCTACATCAGGACTGATCTTCTCTTTACTGTCATTCATCAGGGTTTGGATATAGTCATCCCCCTGGAATAGCTGGTCACGTTGCTGATTTATTTCAAATTGCTCCAAGCGCAAGTCAGCAATACGTGGACCCATATTGGTTATCAAACCAGCAGCCGGTAAATTGAGCTGCTGTTGATACAAGATACGCGAAAGCAACAAGCTACCGCGTAATACGGTAATTTGTTCTTTTAAGTTACGTTCCGATTGCAGCGCGCGGTCCAGCCAGTTTTTAACTCTAATATTCTGTTGTACCAGGGTGTTGCCTTCTTTCGTGGCATTAATCAGGCGCTGACTTAATTCTTTGTTAATCGTCAGTTCTCGGCTAACTAACGGATCATTTTGAATATCAGTTGCATCATTAGGTGCTTGCGCTTCTTTGGCTGTTTTTTCTGATAGGATTAATCGTTTGCCGCTGACCACCTCTTGCAGTAGCTGTACGTAGCGCTCCAGTTGGTTTATGTGAGCAGTAGTGTAATCCCGTTGTTTTTGCAGTAAATCCTGTAAGGTGGTGTTAGCTTCCAGATTTTTACGTTGCAAATCCAGCTGCGCATTTAACATCACCTGCTCAGTCAATAACTCTTGCTGCTGGGTTGGACGCAGAACCTCTTGATTTGGCGCTAATCCATTGAGTTGATTGCGAATCTGCATTAAACGCATTGATGCGTTATACATCGCACTCTGCACCCGTTCGGGCTGAGTTTGCAGGGCAATTAACTGGCTATTATAAGCGGAGAGGTCTTCCTGAGCTGATTGTAAATCATCCAGCGTTTCATTTAGACGTGATTCCAATTGGCGCAGCGAATAATTCGCCAATGACTCCCGAGTCAGCGTGTCAGCGGTACTATTCTTAAGCGCATCCAGCCCCTCTGTCGCCTGCCGTAATTTTGCGGGAGCTTGTGCCAGTTGTTGTTTAAGTTGACTGGCCTCTTGCTTGGTACGCTCAATGGTATCAAGGTATTCCAACGTTTTAGTTAGATCCTGCTGTGATAGCTTTTCCGCTGGCGACAATATTTTTTGTTTTGATAGTGTATCCAGTTGGCTTAATACCTCAGTGCGGGTCGGCACATCAATATTGATTCCAGATGCAAAAGTCGATGGCAAAGATATAAAGGCAATTATAAGCAGGGTAAGCATTGTCTGAAGGCGTAATAAAAATGCCCCCACTGACGTCATGACTGGCATGGATAAGGGTAAAGAATATTGATTATGGGATCTGCTGCTCATATTTGAACTTCATTTCAACAGAGAGGCTGAAATCCTATCACGTTCAGTCTCGAGTAATAATAAGAAAAATCTTTCAGAACGTGAATAGCTGTAATAATGCGGGCTGTTACGCAGTTGTTGTTGAATAGGATGTAACAACCAGCAATATCGGTTGATTCGGGGAAGAGCAGTAATCCCATTATTACTTAGAATGTGAGAACTTTATCAGCGGCTAACGTCCATTGAGCCAACTCAACCAAAGTACCGATTTCTGCACCATCAACCAGCGTTAACCCAGTCACACCACGGGCATCGGCGCAAGTTTTGCATAATTTAACCGGAACATTCTGTGCTGTAAGAATCTCTAGCATCTGCTGTAAATTGTAACCTTCACGTGGTTGTTGCCCGTTAAGGCCAGCAATGACGGCATCAGACATTAAAAAAAGGCGTAAATCGAGATCGGCTTGTTGTTCTTTTAACGCAATAGATAAACGCAGAGCATTAAATAATGACTCATGGCCATAGGCAGCCCCATTCGCAATCACAACCAGTGAACTACTCATATAAACCTCCAGTTAATCCGATGCTTTGCTATTTAGCCCTTTTCGCAACGAAAGACTATGGCCTAGCATCTCCAGATAGGCATCAATTAATACCGGTGCCTCTTGTTTTATATCAAAACTTTCTGGCATAAAGAGCCAGTTTTCCATCAAACCTGTAATATAAGCTTTCATGATAATCGCAGCTCGACGAGTATCAAGGTTGACGGGCAATTGATTTGCATCAATACAGTCTTGCAAAACCGATTCAATTCGCTCATAACTAGCTAAATCAAGAACTTTACGCGCGTCATGGACTGAGGTCATCTCACCGATAAACTCACATTTATGGAATACAATCTCCATTAGTGCACGGCGTCGGCAATCCTCACGCGTAGAAACAAGAACATAGATGAGTATTTCACGCAGGATGCGGAGTGGATTATCGGGATATTTTGCCTGATACTCTAATTCGAGCTGATCAATTTTAGACTCTGATAACTCCCAAACTTCGTTAAACAGGTCTACCTTATTCTTGAAGCCAATAAATTGCGCCTCGGGTTACGCCTGCGGCGGCGGCAATATCAGTAAGTGAAGTGCCGGAAACGCCATGCGCAGAAAACTCCCGCACTGCGGCATCAAGAATTTGTTGCCGGGTCTCTTCGGCTTGCTGTTTGGTTTTTCGTGCCATAGCGTTGTTTTTTCGAGGGGGTGCGATTTACATACATTCACGAATGTATGTACCATAGCACGCACATATAATTTACGCAGCAATGGGTTTTAAAGCTTGTGATCCATTGAATTAAATTAAAAATCGGACACTTGAGGTTTATCTATGAGCAAAAACAGAGGGGTAATGCCTCTGGCTGCAATTCTGGTACTTTCAGGCAGCTTAGTACTTATAGGATGTAATGATAAAGATGCGGCGCAAGCCCATGCTCAACAGGCACCTGAAGTTGGTATTGTGACATTGAAAGCAGCACCACTGAATATCACAACCGAACTACCGGGCCGCACGTCCGCATTCCGTGTTGCAGAAGTTCGCCCACAAGTTAGCGGGATCATTCTTAAACGTAACTATGTTGAAGGCAGTGATGTCACCGCAGGAACATCACTTTATCAAATTGATCCAGCCACATATCAGGCCGCTTATGACAGCGCCAAAGGTGATTTAGCGAAAGCACAAGCTGCCGCTGAAATTGCCCGCCTGACAGTGAATCGCTACAAACCATTACTGGGTACCAATTACATCAGTAAGCAAGAGTATGACCAGGCTATGTCTGACTCAATGCAAGCTAATGCGAGTGTTCTGGCAGCAAAAGCGGCGGTAGAAACAGCGCGTATTAACCTGGCATATACTCAGGTTACGTCGCCAATCAGTGGGCGTACCGGTAAATCTTCAGTTACTGAAGGTGCATTGGTGACCAGTGGTCAGGCAACGGCAATGACCACAGTTCAGCAACTTGATCCGATGTATGTCGATGTGACTCAATCAAGCGATGAATTCTTGCGCCTGAAAAAAGAGCTGGCTGATGGCACGCTCAAGCAAGAAAACGGTAAGGCCAAGGTTCGCTTGTTACTGGAAAACGGCTCTGAATACGCAGAAACCGGTACTCTGGAATTCTCTGGTGTCACCGTCGATGAAACGACCGGTTCAATTACTATCCGTGCCATCTTCCCTAACCCGAACGAGGCGCTGCTGCCTGGCATGTTTGTTCGTGCCCGTTTGGATGAAGGTGTCAGACCTGATGCACTGTTGGTGCCTCAACAAGGTGTGACGCGTAACCCACGTGGCGAAGCTACTGCTATGGTTGTCGGCGCAGATGACAAAGTTGAAATGCGCACGCTGGTTGCTAATCAGGCCATTGGTAATAAATGGTTGGTTACTGAAGGATTGAAAGCAGGTGATCGTCTTATTGTTTCCGGCTTGCAGAAAATCAGACCGGGCGTGCAGGTAAAAGTGCAGGAAGTTACTGACCCGGCGCAAAAAGCAGCTCCGGCTGATACAGCGAAGAAGTCTTAAAAGGAGCCGGTAATTCATGGCTAAGTTCTTTATAGATCGCCCTATTTTCGCTTGGGTTCTCGCCATCATTCTGATGTTGGCTGGTGCACTTGCGATAATGAAATTACCCGTTGCGCAATATCCAACCATTGCGCCACCGGCAATTACAATCTCCGCCAACTATCCTGGCGCCGATGCGACTACTGTTCAGAATACAGTTACGCAGGTTATCGAACAGAACATGAACGGTATCGATAACCTGCTGTATATGTCTTCCAGCAGTGATTCCTCCGGTAACGTTCAGTTGACGTTGACCTTTAACTCAGGCACTGACCCAGATATCGCTCAGGTTCAGGTCCAGAACAAACTGCAATTAGCGATGCCATTACTGCCGCAAGAAGTGCAGCAGCAGGGCGTGAGCGTTGAAAAGTCCAGTAGTAGCTTCCTCATGGTTGCCGGCTTTATTTCTGAAGACGGCACCATGAAACAAGAAGATATCGCGGACTATGTGGGTTCTAACGTTAAAGATCCAATTAGCCGTACCGCCGGTGTGGGTGACGTTCAGTTATTTGGTTCCCAATACGCAATGCGTATCTGGATGGATCCGCATAAACTGAATAATTTCAAACTGACACCGGTTGATGTTATTAATGCCATTAAAGTACAGAACAATCAGGTCGCAGCAGGCCAGTTAGGGGGGACTCCACCCGTACCTGGTCAAGAGCTGAACTCATCAATCATTGCGCAGACCCGTTTAACCAACGCAGAAGAATTCAGCCAGATCTTGCTGAAAGTGAATACTGACGGTTCGCAGGTTCGCCTGAAAGATGTGGCTATCGTTCAACTGGGTGCTGAAAGCTATAACATCATCGCCCGTTATAATGGTAAACCTGCGGCAGGTATCGGTATTAAACTGGCAACCGGTGCTAACGCCCTGGACACCTCTGCTGCAGTAAAAGCTGAACTGGCAAAATTACAACCCTTCTTCCCGAATGGGTTGAAAGTGGTTTATCCGTACGACACCACCCCATTCGTTAAAATCTCTATTAACGAAGTGGTTAAAACACTGGTTGAAGCTATCATTTTGGTGTTCCTGGTAATGTATCTGTTCTTGCAGAACTTCCGGGCAACATTGATTCCAACGATTGCAGTACCGGTCGTATTGCTGGGTACTTTCGCTATTCTCTCCGCCTTTGGCTATTCGATAAACACCCTAACGATGTTCGGGATGGTGTTGGCGATAGGTCTATTGGTAGATGACGCCATCGTGGTGGTAGAGAACGTCGAACGTGTGATGCAGGAAGAAGGGCTACCGCCGAAAGAAGCCACCAAAAAGTCTATGGAGCAAATCCAGGGCGCATTGGTGGGGATCGCGATGGTACTGTCGGCAGTATTTATCCCGATGGCCTTCTTTGGCGGCGCAACCGGGGCGATTTATCGTCAGTTCTCTATCACCATTGTTTCAGCCATGGTGCTCTCGGTTCTGGTGGCATTGATTCTGACACCCGCACTGTGCGCGACAATGCTGAAACCTATAACCAAAGGTGAACATGGGCCGAGTACCGGCTTCTTCGGTTGGTTTAACCGCATGTTCGAGAAAAGCACCCATCACTACACTGACAGCGTTGCCAACATTTTGCGCAGCACTGGCCGTTATCTGCTGATCTATCTGCTGATAGTGATTGGTATGGGCGTGTTGTTCCTACGCTTGCCGACATCATTCTTACCAGAAGAAGATCAGGGTGTATTCCTGACCATGGTGCAAATGCCTGCGGGTGCGACGCAAGAACGTACTCAGAAAGTGCTAAATCAGGTTACTGACTATTATCTCGACAAAGAAAAAGACGTGGTTAACTCTGTATTTACCGTTAACGGCTTCGGTTTCAGTGGTCAGGGTCAGAACACGGGTCTGGCATTCGTCAGTCTGAAAAACTGGGATGAGCGTCCGGGAGAACAGAACAAAGTTCCAGCAATTGTCGGCCGCGCATCTGCTGCCTTCTCGCAAATCAAAGACGGTTTGGTCTTCGCCTTTAACTTGCCAGCGATTGTGGAGTTGGGTACTGCTACCGGCTTTGACTTCCAGTTAATTGATCAGGGTAACGTCGGCCATCAGAAATTAACTGAAGCGCGTAACCAACTGCTCGGTATGGCGGCGCAACACTCAGATATGCTGGTCGGTATGCGGCCGAACGGACTGGAAGATACACCTCAGTTCAAAGTGGAAGTTGATCAGGAAAAAGCACAGGCTCTTGGTGTTTCGATTTCCGATATCAATACCACGCTCGGTTCAGCGATGGGCGGCAGTTACGTAAACGACTTTATCGACCGTGGTCGTGTGAAGAAAGTTTATGTACAAGCTGATGCGCCTTTCCGTATGTTACCGGGTGATATCGATAAGTGGTATGTCCGTAACAACACCGGTCAGATGGTATCGTTTAATACTTTCTCCACCGCGAAATGGGAATACGGCTCACCTCGACTTGAACGTTATAACGGTCTGCCATCCATGGAAATTCTGGGTCAGGCAGCGCCGGGTAAAAGTACCGGTGAGGCAATGGACCTGATGCAGGATCTGGCGTCTAAATTGCCAAGCGGCATCGGTTATGACTGGACCGGCATGTCTTATCAAGAACGTCTGTCAGGTAACCAGGCTCCCGCGTTGTATGCCATCTCACTGATTGTGGTGTTCTTATGTCTGGCTGCGCTGTATGAAAGCTGGTCGATTCCATTCTCAGTTATGTTGGTGGTACCGCTGGGTGTTGTGGGCGCGTTACTGGCGGCCTCTCTGCGTGGGCTCAATAACGACGTTTACTTCCAGGTAGGCTTATTGACCACTATCGGACTATCGGCCAAGAACGCCATCTTGATTGTTGAGTTTGCTAAAGACTTAATGGACAAAGAAGGGAAAGGTTTGGTGGAATCAACCTTGGAAGCAGTACGTATGCGTCTGCGACCAATTCTGATGACGTCATTAGCCTTTATCCTAGGGGTTCTGCCACTGGTTATCAGTAGTGGCGCAGGTTCTGGTGCACAGAATGCGGTAGGTACAGGTGTTATGGGCGGGATGGTAACCGCAACTGTACTGGCTATCTTCTTTGTTCCGGTCTTCTTCGTGGTGGTTCGCCGTCGCTTTAGTCGAAAAAACGAAGATGTAGAACACTCGCATGCGGTTGACCATAAGGCCAAGTAAACCTTACGTCACCACAATTGATGAAATACATCATTAAGAAAACCCGCAGACTTAGGTTTGCGGGTTTTTTATTTTCTGTACTTGAAACTCAAAAGTGAATAGCGCATAATTATTGTTATAGTATAACATAACAATTGGAGTTTTTATGAAACCCGGCATCCACCCTAACTACCGGACAGTGGTTTTTCACGACACCAGCGCAGATACCTATTTCACCGTGGGTTCCACCATTGCCACAGCACGCACCATTGAGCGCGATGGGCAGACCTATCCTTATGTCACGCTGGATATCTCCTCAGCCTCACATCCGTACTACACCGGTAAACAAAAAGAGTTCTCCAAAGAAGGCAGTACTGCGCGCTTCAATCAACGTTTTGGTCGCTTCTTGACTAAAAAAACCAGCTAATCCTGAGAGTTAATCATGCAAGTATTGAGTTCATTACGTTCAGCTAAAAACCGTCATCCCGATTGTAAAATCGTTCGTCGCCGTGGTCGGGTATACGTTATTTGTAAAAGTAATCCACGTTTTAAAGCAGTTCAGGGAGGGACTCATAAGAAGCGTTGATTTTGATTTGGTTTTTAGCCCATCAGTTGATGGTATTGATAAGCCCCGTTACTGCCCAACGGGGCTTTTTCATGTTAAAGAAGAGAGTTATCAACCAAGGTCAAGTACTCAGCCTCTGACCAAAATCAAAGACTGAGCACTAGCCACTTTGTTTATTGGTTTATAGTTACTTCATACTGTTCACAATGGTATCTACATTGTGTTTAAAAGCTTCAGCATAGGTTGCTGCCGGGCCACCGGTTGCGGATAAGGCTTCAGGGTAAAGCTCACCACCAGCTTTAGCACCACTGGCTGCGGCAATCTGTTTTACTAAACGTGGATCAGTCTGATTTTCAATAAAATACGTTTTTATTTTCTCTTGTTTGATCTGTTTAATTAGCGCGGCTACATCGCTGGCACTGGCTTCAGCCTCAGTGGAGAATCCGACGGGCGATAAGAAGTTAACCCCATACTCTTGGCTAAAATAGCCGAAAGCATCATGGCTGGTCAGGACCTTACGCTTATCTATCGGGATCGTGGCAAACTGAGCTTTCGCATAAGCATCCAGTTTTTCCAATTGCTGAATGTATTCTCCACCACGTTTACGGAAATAATCAGCATCCTCAGGATCGGCGACAATCAATGCATTCATTACGTTGTTGGCATACTTGATACCATTCGCCATGCTGTTCCATGCGTGGGGGTCCGTCACCCTCTTTCCCTCTTCATCCATTTTACGCGTATCGATCCCGGTTGAGGCGACAACGACCTGCCCTTTATAGCCAGAAGCACTGATCAAACGCTCCAACCACCCTTCAAGCCCTAGCCCGCTGATAAACACTACATCAGCGTTAGATAACTGTTTACTATTTTTCGGCATCGGTTCAAAACTATGGGGATCCCCATCCGGGCCGACCAATGTCACCACATTGACATGCTCGCCCCCCACCTGCTGGACGATATCGCCTAAAATAGAAAAACTGGCTACAGCTTCAACAGTTTTTGCCATCGCCAATGGGCTAGACAGTAGGGCAGCTACCGCCAAACTAATAGGTAAACGCTTCATTTAACTCTCCTTTAACGACCGGTACTTCTTAACGGCGCGCGGTTGCTAAAACACCACCACGCGTTCCAAATAAAATAGATACAAAGAAAATCAGGCTGGCGCTAAGGACTATTGCCGGCCCGGCAGGTAACGAGGCGTAATAAGACCACAACAAGCCGACAAAACTGGCAACCATGCCGATGGCCATGGCAATACCTAATGTATGAGGAAGATTTTTGGCCCAAAAACGGGCACTGGCAGCAGGCAACATCATTAATCCTACCGACATCAGGGTGCCAAGAATCTGAAACCCGGCGACCAGATTGATAACCACCAGCGATAAAAACAGAGCGTGGACCACCATCAGCCAGCGCCCCATACTGACCCGTAGAAAGACAGGGTCGAATGACTCAATCACCAGTGCGCGATAAATCGCCGCTAAAGCCAACATCGAGACCGTCGTGATAACGCCGACCATGGTCATGGCACTGACATCAACAGCCAAAATAGAACCAAATAACACATGGAGCAGATCCATGCTCGAGCCACGTAGAGAGACCAGCGTGACCCCCAATGCCAGCGAGCCCAGATAGAAACCGGCAAAGCTGGCATCTTCTCTTAATAGTGTTCGTCGGCTGACCCAACCGGACAACATAGCAACCGCTAATCCGGCAATAAACCCACCCACGCCCATTGCCACCAGTGACATTCCTGAAATGAGGTAACCGATAGCCGCTCCCGGCAATACCGCGTGAGATAGAGCATCCCCCACCAGGCTCATTCGCCGTAATAACAAGAAAACCCCTAAAGGAGCTGAACTGAGTGACAAAGCCAGACAGGCGACTAATGCCCGCCGCATAAAGCCAAAATCTACAAAAGGATCAGCAAATAAATGGAACAATGTCATCAGTTGATAACCCTTTGCTGTTCGGGTTGAGGAGCCAGAGAAGAGAGTGCGCAAGATGAGCTGTGGCAGTGATGCCATTGCGCCAGAACCTGCTCAGATGAGTCCCAACAGTTACCAAGAGGTGTCAACCACAAGGCGCGGGGGAAATGTTCAGCGACCATCGACATATCGTGTAAGACAGCAATAATCGTCCGCCCCTCATCGTGTAACCGATGAATAACATCGAGTAACAGCCGCACGGTCTGGCTATCAATACCGGTAAAAGGCTCATCCAGTAATATCAGTTGTGCTTGTTGCACTAAAAGACGGGCAAACAGCACCCGCTGTAACTGCCCGCCGGAAAGCTCAGCGACGGGTTGGCGCGCCATTTCCGGCATACCGACCGTGTCTAATGCCTTTTTGATTCGTTGCCGTGATTGATGATTAATGCCCCCTAGTAGCCCACTTTGGGGCCAGCATCCCATCGCCACGACATCCTGAACGACAATGGGGAACTGTTTATCTAACTCAGCTTGCTGTGGGAGATAGGCTATTTGAGGGCGATCTTCTCCGGTAAAAGTTATTTCCCCCATCACTGCGGGTTGTAAATCTGCCAATGTTTTAAGTAGGGTTGATTTACCCGCTCCATTTGCCCCAATAATGGCCGTGAGAGACCCGGCAGCAAAACCACCATTAATTGGCGGGGTAAGTGCATGCCGATCATATCCAATCTCAATATTTCTCAACTTTATCATGGCAATATATTCGCCCAATAAATAGCTCCCCACAGCAGCAAGCAAAGTAAGGCGACGCCAGAGATGCGCTGTAATGACGAAAGTGAGAACAATGTCCAGTAGGAAGGCTGGTTTAACCAGGTAAGGAAAGCGTGTTTATTCATAGTAGAACAGAGCATGTGTTTTCATGTGATACATTATAACATCACATAAAATTATTAAATTCAAGAAAACATCATGATTGACGAGTTTTAAAAGTAACAAGTTTTAGCACGCTAGCCCCACCGCCCTCAGTAAACGGAAGCAAACTTGCCGCTAATGGCAAACTAGACAGCGCAAACATGCTTAGTAACAGTAAATTAAACAATTTTTACTGTTACTCCACTGGTGAGGTCAGGCAGGGTTTTGGTATTCTAACCTCAACATTGTTCGGTAATGCTCGCAAAACGATAAATTACACAATAGAAAACAGGTAATATCCCCCCCTGCTCTTGACCAAACCCGCTGAGCATTCTAGGTTAATAGAGAGTAGTTAAATTAATCGTGAGTAATAACCCTAAATATGAAGAACCCTATTTAGACTGCGTTATTTTATAGGAAGAGCGTGTTATTGAAAGCAAGTGCATCAAATAACATCACAACATGTAGCTGATAGTATTAGTTGAAAAAATCTCATTAAATTTGATTTTTTTGATTCAAATCATGCTCGTAGTTGCTGAAAAACAAATGCCAAAGCATTTTTTGTTACAATAGCGATACAGGAATGAATTAATCTTGCCACCATGAGCGTACAATTAATGAACAATGAAATAGCCGGGGACTTCACCTCAGGGTGTTACGCGATTTCATTACTCAAGAGTGTTATCAGCAATAATATCCGTGAAATTGAAGGAAGTTTGGTTTCCGGCTTAATGTATTATTCGGAAAATGCCAGGTACACGGCGGGTTCATTAGAAATTCTTGATATTTCTCACGTAGAAGATAACTGCTATTCAATGACTTACTGTTATCAATGGCATATCTTTAACCCCTGTTTGGATATCAATACTGAAGAAACCTTAACCGGTGCTGTAACATTTATTGTACATCCAGAAAGAATCACTTTTGATATAATTAACAATGACAGGCCCTCAACCGCTGACGAATTGTAAGATTAAGTAATAAAGTTGCGCGGTGAGCGAAGAAATGATTTATATTCATATCAAGACAAGTTTATTTACGTTAACGATAAGCTTCTACATTTATATGATTATCTATCTACTCACATTGTGTTATCAACACCGAATTAAGACTTTACGGAGGGGATGATATGGATGAGTACTCGCCTAAACGGCATGACATTGCCCAGTTGAAGTTTCTATGTGAAAACTTGTATGATGAAGGCATTGCTACCCTTGGCGACAGCCATCATGGGTGGGTAAATGACCCAACATCTGCCGTAAATCTGCAACTCAATGATTTGATCGAGCATATAGCTTCATTTGTGATGAGTTTTAAAATAAAATACCCGGATGACGGCGACCTTTCAGAGTTAGTGGAAGAATATTTAGACGATACATATACTTTGTTTAGTAGTTACGGAATCAATGATCCTGAATTGCGGCGCTGGCAAAAAACCAAAGAGCGTTTATTCAGACTTTTCTCAGGAGAATACATCTGTACCCTGATGAAAACTTAAGGGATAGTTTCCCTATATTAATTTGTATATCGAGAAGAAAAACCACCATGACAAAAACTGACTACCTGATGCGTTTAAGAAAATGTACGACTATTGATACATTGGAACGTGTAATTGAAAAGAATAAGTATGAGCTTTCCGATGATGAGTTGGAATTATTTTACTCAGCGGCAGACCATCGCCTGGCTGAACTCACAATGAATAAGCTTTATGATAAAATCCCACCTACGGTTTGGCAACATGTGAAATAGTCTGCTTAACGCTGGTTAAGACACACAACGTTGAGCCGATAGTCGTTATCGGCTTCAATGAACCAGGCAATTCGTTCGTGTTTTAATTTGAGATAAATGTCTTGATAGGCCCACGGTATTGAAGGTTAACTTGAATCCCGCGTTATTGCATATCAGATTTAGGTAAATCCAGTGAGTTATCAGCAGAGTGGAAGGGCATTTAAGTCAAAGTGCTTTGTCCGCTTCATTTATTAAAATTCACTCTTAGCGCTAATAATTTCAAAATATTATTAATCCTTTGCTAAATCTTAAATGTAAATAGACACCTAAACCAATAAATAAATGAGAAAAATCTTATTTCCCCCTTCATTAATACGTCTAGCTGAAAATATCTGACCAATAGCATAAGAAAACGTAAAGAAGAGGTTCAACAAGAAGGGTTGACACTTTAGGTAAGCACACTAGGAAGATAACATCAGAAATGGTGGAGGCTAGCACTCATTGCCATGGCAGTGCAGGAGCCTACCTTGACCTACAAGAACCCCAACACGGGTAAGCCATTTAGCAAGGATGAGTTTGTACAATTTGCCGACGATTATCTTGGCGCAGATATTATTTTTTGGAGCACAACGTCTCCCTGGCTGACGAAGAAATAGGTATCCATCGCTAAGGAAATAAAGCACCGCCGCGAGATCATGCCAGATATAATCACGGCAGCAGTCGGGCAAAAAATGGATCCAACCTCCTATCATCAACAGTTTGCCCTAAGCAGCTATTTGCAACAGTGCCAAAATAAAAGAGATGATAAGATATATATAATATTCAACGCTATCTTGTTCTCAGATACGAGAGGAAAATACTGATGTCAAAGACAATCAAAACAACATTTGTGGCTGCCTGTATGGTCAGCCTCCTACCCTCACTATCTTATGCTCAATCGCCAAATAAATTACCAATGACTATCTTCGAAGATGTCCGGGTCTTTGACGGCACAACCTTAACGTCCAAAATGAATGTGGTTGTTGAAGGCAATAAAATCACTCAAATTTCTGCTCAACCGATTAATCCAGCAACTGATGCCGTGCATATCGCTGGCAATGGTCAAACATTGATGCCGGGCCTTATCGATGCCCACTGGCATACTTTTATGGCTCGTCCTTCCATGGCATTAGCTTCAACCGCTCCGTTAAGTTTTATCACATTGCTGGCCGGTGCTGAAGCAGAGTCAACACTTCTACGCGGTTTTACCAGCGTTCGAGATTTGGGTGGACCCGCGTTTGGCTTAAAACTCGCAATTGATAATGGCGTAATCAAAGGGCCACGCATCTGGCCATCAGGAGCAATGATTTCACAAACGGGTGGTCATGGTGATTTTCGGATGCTTTCAGAAATACCGGCTACCCCTGATCAATTAAGTTACCCAGAACGAATTGGCATGTCTGCGATAGCTGATTCAGCCGATGAAATTCGAAAGCGCACCAGAGAGCAATTGTTGCAAGGAGCTAGCCAAATCAAGTTGACAGGAGGCGGTGGCGTATCTTCTCCCTATGGCCCATTAGATACAGTTCAACTTAGCGTCGATGAAATTCACGCCGCAGTCGAGGCCGCGGCTAATTGGGGTACTTATGTGACAGTCCATGCTTATACCCCTGAAGCCATTAGCAATGCTATCAAAGCTGGAGCAAAAGTAATTGAGCATGGTCAATTGGCAGATGATGCAACTGCAAAATTAATGGCAGATACAGGTACATGGTGGAGTCTGCAGCCTTTTTTGGCGGACGAGAATGCAAATCAACTGCCCGATCCCGCGGGACAAGCCAGAGCAGCGCAGATTTTTGCCGGGACTGATAACGCTTATCGCTTAGCTAAAAAATACGGGGTGAAAGTTGCGTTCGGAACAGATGTTTTATTTGATGGAAATTTGGCAGCCCGACAAGGCTCACAGCTTTCTACAATGACACGGTGGTATACGCCCGCCGAAGTGCTCAGAATGGCAACATCTGATAATGCAAAATTGTTAGCACTATCAGATCGACGCAATCCATATCCAGGAAAACTTGGTGTTGTCGAAGTCGGAGCCTTAGCTGATTTATTGCTGGTTAACGGCGATCCACTCGCTGATATCGGACTGCTGGCAGATCCTGAAAAAAACCTGACTATCATCATGAAAGACGGACAGATAATAAAAAACAAGCTAGTTTCAAAGTAAAAAGGGTTGAATAGGATTCAGATTATCGATACGGAAGCACCAAAAACACTATGCACCGGCATAATATCATTGTGATAAAGCTGATTCGAATTTCACGACGTTTTCTAGGTGTCAGGTAGACTCTATGGTAGTACCAGATTCCATGACGGGAAAGTATAAGATGTGACATTGATTAGCGCCCTAGGTGATACACAAAAGTTGTATCACTGCCGTTTCAATGCACGAAACAAGTGTTTAATATGATGGATATCATGCACTTATCAGAAATGGTGGAGGCCCTGCCAGCTACATCCCGGCACACACCTCGCCTGCTACGGCTGCTTCCTTCCGGATCTGACCGAGTTCACAAGTTAGTGTTGCGGGAGAACCAACAGGACCTCCATTGACGTTAACGGCTCCTTGTACTCTGGAGCGGTGGGCATTATCGACCATGACCCACCAAATAGCAAGACAACCCGCACTAACCGGTGGTTTCTTGCCCACTTCCCCTCAGGTTTGGGTTAAATCTCTTTTCTGCTGGCACCAAAAGCATTGATGATGTTATTTATTTATCTCGTTCTATTTATATCGCTCTATTTATTTCTATAACGTCGCACTATCCGCCCATGCAGATAAAAAAGAGAATGCTGTGACATCATCAAAAACAGAGAGCCAAAATCAGTGGGAATCTGCAATATCAGATTTGCCCACAGAATCGGGTGACCTACCGTTTGTCGACAGTTTCCGCCAGCGGGTCTTCCAAGTGGTGGCCGCTATCCCCTATGGACAGGTGACTACTTATGGCGATATCGCGCGGCTGATTGGCTCCCCCAGAGCTGCACGCCAAGTCGGTGGAGTTCTCAAACGCTTGCCGGAAGGCTCTGCCTTACCCTGGTATCGGGTGATTAATCGTCATGGCGAAATATCATTAATTGGTGATGATTATCTTAGACAAAAAAAGGCATTACTGGCTGAAGGCATTGATATCGATACTTCGGGTCGAATTGATTTACGCCGCTATCGCTGGCAATACCGCTAATAAAAACGCCACAGAATAGTGGCTATCCTGTGGCGCTATTGCCAAATTAATTGGCGCTTCTGAAAAACCGGTTCATGGCGGGTTAAACATTACTGGATGGTCGCACTGCCTGTTATGGTAGGCGCGCCCTGTATTGTTGCCGGTCCCCCTGGGGTTGTTTCTATAGCAACAGAGGTTGCAGGGACCAATAACAGATTAGCCTGGGTACCCGCGCCACGGTTGATCACTTCTTGAATGGTATCGGTGATAAACAATAACTGACCATTGCGAGTGATCGCTGCACTTACAATAATACGTGCATTTGGCTGGATGTCGGCTGGGTTAAACGGCAAAGCAAAACTAAACGGAGCCTGTTTGCCCTCAGTACGAATTGCTTTCTGGGCGATAACCCGTGATGGTGCATCAGCCAATGAGGCATCCGACAGCGTAACCGTAACTACGGCATCAGGTGGTAATGCAATGCGCTCGCGGATGTTCACTGTCCCCTGTACAGCAGGCTGTACAATAGGTGCGGCAGCAGTGGTTACACCTGCCGGCGCGGGAACCGGAACATCAGCCCCTCGATGAGCACACCCAGCCAAACTTACCACTAATGCTGCCCCACCCGCTATCTGCCAGAATTTCATTGATTGCCAAGGTTTCATAGGTCGCACTCCTTCTTATTATTAAGATGCAAGCTATCTACACAACAGCCGGCGTTTAATAAGTGGCTTCAACCACCTAGCAAGCCAATTATAGCACAATATTCTACTTCCCGCCGACGCTTACCCCATTGAGGCATTTATCAGACTATTCCTTATCCGATATTCCTCAGTTGAACAGGCCTTTCACAGCAATATATTGACGAGCGCCCAACGGATTCAGCACACTGTGTATAAACTCAACCATCAGGGGCCACAACATGAGTCAAGCATTAGAAAAACTACTCGATCTGCTCTTCCTTGAGAAAATTGAAGAAGGTATCTTTCGTGGCCAAAGTGAAGATCTGGGCTTGCGCCAGGTATTTGGTGGTCAGGTAGTGGGTCAGGCTATCTATGCAGCAAAACAAACCGTACCGGCAGAGCGGGCAGTACATTCTTTCCACAGCTATTTTCTGCGCCCAGGGGACAGCAGCAAGCCCATTATCTATGACGTCGAAACACTACGTGATGGCAACAGCTTCAGCGCCCGCCGGGTCAGTGCGATTCAGAATGGTAAACCCATCTTCTATATGACGGCATCGTTCCAGAGTCAAGAAGAGGGGTTCGAACACCAAAATACCATGCCGGACGTTCCCCCACCGGAAGGGTTGATGTCAGAAACAGACATTGCCCGCCAGTTCGCACATATGATCCCCGAAAAAGTACGGGAAAAGTTTATCGGCCATCAGCCAATTGAAATGCGCCCGGTGAAATTCCACAACCCATTGCAAGGCTCGGTAGAAGAACCGAATCGCTATGTCTGGTTCCGCGCCAACGGTGCCATGCCAGATGACCTGAGGGTTCATCAGTATTTACTGGGTTATGCCTCTGATTTTAATTTCCTGCCAACGGCCTTGCAGCCACATGGGATTGGTTTCCTGGAGCCAGGAGTGCAGATTGCCACGATAGATCATTCTATGTGGTTCCATCGGCCATTTCGCCTGGACGATTGGCTGCTGTATGCAGTAGAAAGCACTTCTGCTTCCGGCGCGCGGGGCTTTGTCCGTGGCCAGATTTACAGCCGGGAAGGGATATTAGTGGCTTCTACCGTGCAGGAAGGTGTCATTCGTTTGCATCGATGATACCTCGATAGCCTTTGCCAAAAATAGAACAGGGGCGATATCATATCGCCCCTGCTGCTATCATCATTATTATTTATTTTACTGCTACTTCTAGCTTATTGGTTGTATGCATTTTCGCCGTGGCTGTTAACATCCAGACCTTCGCGTTCTTGTTCTTCTGGTACCCGCAGGCCAACCAACAGGTCAGCAATTTTAAAGGCAACGAAGGCAACAACACCAGACCAGACCAAACACACACCGACGCTGAACAGTTGCACACCTACCTGATGGCCCATAGTGACGCCAGCGGCGTAACCTGTACCGCCCAGTGAAGCCGAGGTGAAGACACCGGTCAGGATACAACCGACAATCCCACACACGCCGTGGACACCGAATACGTCGCAGGTATCATCTACCCGCAGCCATTTTTTCAGCAGAACCACACCCCACAGACCGGCAACACCCCCGACCAGACCGATAATCAATGCACCGCCAACCCCGACTGTACCTGCCGCTGGCGTAATCGCAACCAAACCTGCGATACAACCGGAACATGCCCCCAGCAGCGACGGTTTGCCGCGTAAAATCCACTCAGCAAAGACCCAAGACAAGATAGCACCCGCTGTTGCAACTACCGTATTCAAGAAGGCAAGTGCAGCAATTTCATTCGCGGCACTGGCTGAACCGGCATTGAAGCCAAACCAGCCGATATACAGAATCGCAGTACCAGTAAACACCATAGGTAAGTTATGAGGTTTGAACGCTTCTTTACCAAAACCAGCACGTTTACCCAGTAAGTAAGCGCCCACCAAACCAGCAATCGCGGCGTTGATATGCACAACAGTACCACCGGCAAAGTCCAATGCGCCATCCATTGCCAGGAAACCACCACCCCATACCATATGTGCCATCGGCAAATATGAGAAGGTGAACCACAGTGCTGCAAAAATTAATACCGCAGAGAAACGAATACGTTCGGCGAATGATCCCACCACCAGTGCGACCGTGATACAGGCAAATGAAGCCTGGAACACCACATGGATATATTGATAGAAAGTGCCACTCAGGCTGGTCAAACCAATACCTTTTAGCATCGCCATATCGAAACTACCAAAGAATGCATTGCCGGTGCCGAAAGCCAGACTATAGCCATAGAGCACCCACAGCACACAGATCAGAGCAAAGCTCACCATGACCTGAGTCATCATCGATAATACGTTCTTGGAACGCAGCAGACCGCCGTAGAACAGGGCAATACCGGGCACAGTCATAAACAGCACCAGCGCGGTGCAAATCATCATAAAAGCATTATCAGCTTTGTCAGCTACAGCCGGTGCTGCGGCCATTGCCAAAGAAGGCAGCATCGCTACCGAACTCAGGCCCAACATGGATAAAAGTTTTTTCATCATCAACCCATCCCTATTCACTAAATTTGAGCCTGCAAATTACAGTGCTGCTTCGTCGGTTTCGCCGGTACGGATGCGAATAACACGTTGCAATTCAGCAACGAAAATTTTGCCATCACCAATTTTGCCGGTATAGGCCGCCTTACTGATCACGTCAATCACTTCATCCAATTGATCATCAGCAATTGCGATATCAATTTTCACTTTAGGTAAGAAATTGACACTGTATTCAGCTCCCCGATAGAGCTCTGCGTGTCCCTTCTGGCGACCAAATCCTTTTACTTCGGTTACGGTCAGCCCCTGAATACCCACAGAGGATAAGGCTTCACGCACATCCTCCAGCTTAAATGGTTTGATAACCACGGTAACCAGCTTCATATTTGCCCCTTCTCGAATTAAGTCGAATTCATGTCTGCCACAAATGAAGTAAAGCAAAGGCTATGCCATAAGTAATGATAGATATAATTTAATGCGGAAATGGCGAAGCTAGGGCGGTTGAGATACATGAGTCAGCCGTGTAGCGGCTGAATTCATCGTGTTGAATAATTTTCGCGCACCAAAATAGTGCGAAGCGCGTCACAGAAGTGCACGACAGCATCGACGACCTATTGCATTGCAAGATTATGGTGCACGAAAGCTGCAAAATGGGCATTAACGGGGATATGCATTAACGATTTGACTTAGGAAAACACAGAAAATAGTGCGGGGCCGCTTAGCCCCACAACTTATTAATTAACTTACCGCCGTTTCTACCTGATCAATGGCGGCTAAATCTTCGCTAACCAATTGCAATTGATACATTTGATAATAACGCCCATGGGCGGCCAGCAGCTCTTGATGCTTACCCTGCTCCACTGCCACACCACGGTGCAACACCAAGATGGTATCAGCATCAACAATGGTTGAAAGGCGGTGAGCAATCACTACCAGCGTGGTATTTTTTCGGATTAGCTGCAATGCCCGCTGAATGGCCTGCTCAGTACCAGAGTCAATATTGGCAGTCGCCTCATCTAAAATCAGGATTTGCGGAGCCTGTACCAATACTCGCGCCATCGCCAGCAACTGTTTTTGCCCAACTGACAAGGTATTCCCCTGCTCACCAAGCAGACTGTGCAATCCATCGGGTAGCGCATGGACTAAAGGGGCCAGTTGCACCGTTTCCAGAGCTTCCCACACTTGCTGTTCAGAGATATCACGGCCTAAAGTCACATTGGCAAAAAAGGAATCAGCCAACACCACTGGATCCTGTTGCACCATGGCCACCCCTTGGCGCAAGGTCTGATGGGATAACGCGGATAAAGGACGAGCATCTAGCAGAATCTCACCATGTTGCACCGGGTAGTAGCCCATCAACAGGTTAGCCAACGTACTTTTTCCGCTGCCGGTATGCCCGACCAGAGCAACAAACCCGTGCGAAGGTACATCAAGGGAGATATTTTGCAGTACCATTTTATCGCTACGATAAGCAAAGCTGACATTATCCACCTGGATACGGCCACTGGTCAGTGGGCGATCATCAGTACCGTATCCTTGCTGGGCGCGGTCCATCAGATCAAAAATACGTTCCCCAGCCACCACAGCTTGCTGCATGACTGACTGCTGTGATGTGAGTTCAATTAAGGGTTCATTTAAGCGGCCCAGATAGTTAATGAAAGCATACAGCACACCCACCCCCACTGAGCCATCAGGACTGAAACCGAACAACAGTAACAAACCACACAGTACCAAGGCAGAAAACAGGCTCAGCAGCGGGCGCAATAAAAACCCTTCCAAGCGTAAAGTTTGCATGCGTGCCATATAGTGCGCACGGCTGGCAGACTCCATACGTTCGCCAAAACGAGCTTGCTGGCGAAACTGCTGAATCACGCCCATGCCGTTAATAATTTCATTAAAACCGTCGTTAATATCAGCCAAATAAGCCCGGACTCGCCGCACTACGGGTGTGCTGTAATGTTGATAAATGGCCATCACTACCAGCACTGCTGGAAAGATACAGATAGAAATTAGCGCCATACGCCAATCCAGACTGAACATCGCCACCAGCATCGCGCCAATTAATGCCGCGCTTTTTAATACGGTGGAGACCACCATCACATATAAATCTTTAATGACTTCGGTGTCATTTGTGACACGGGAAATCAATTGCCCGACCGGCTGGGTATCAAACGCACTGAGAGGTTGACGCAAAGCGGCATCCATCACTTCAATACGTAGGCGCTGAACCACACCTACGGCAGCACGGTTAAAAAGCAATGCCTGAAAATAATGCAATGCTGCTGCCAACAGTTGCAGCAACAGATAAGCCAATGCCAACCCACTGACTAAACCGAGGGGCAAAGTGCCTTTTGCGACCACATGGTCAATAAAATAACTTATCAAAAGCGGGCCGCTGACCTCGGCGGCAGCCGCAATCCATAACATCAATACCGCCAACCCTAACGGTTTACGATAAGGGGAGCCATAGGAGAGCAGGCGCTTAAGTGTCGGCCAAAGTTGCTGAACTTTACTCATCGGTTTTGGCCTCCGACTCACCATCATCTAATGCTGCCTCCAGTTGTTGATAACGGTACATCTCCCGATACCAGCCGGATTGACTGACTAATACGTTATGTGTCCCGCGCTGCATCACGCCACCATGTTGCATCACTAAAATTTCGCTGGCTTCGGTCAACGCTGAAAGACGGTGCGCACTGATAATCACGGTACGATGCTCACCCCATTCACGCAGATTTTTTAGGATTTCATATTCGGTCTGACCATCAACTGCGGATAGCGCATCATCGAGAATCAGGATCTCAGTATCCAGCAACAGTGCGCGGGCGATGGAAATCCGCTGTTTCTGCCCGCCAGATAGCATCACACCGCGCTCACCCACTTCAGTGTCATAACCCTGAGGAAGGCGTAAAATATCTTCATGCACACTGGCTAAACGAGCGGCCCGCTCAATTTGAGCCTGCGTGGCATCAGGTTTACCCAATGCAATGTTGCCAGCAACCGTATCAGAAAAGAGGAATGGCGTTTGGCTGACCACAGATAAACGGCCACGCCAGTCATGCAACCTAATATCAGACAGCGCATGCCCTTGATAACAAATAGCACCATCATCCACATCAAACTGCCGCTGAATCAATGCCAGTAAGGTACTCTTACCCGACCCTGTAGGCCCGCATAGCCCCAACATCTGCCCCGGTGCTAATTTCAGCGCCACATCATGTAACGCAGGCTGTTCACTACCTGGGTAATAGAAATGGCGAATATTCACCGCGAGTGTGCCACGCCCATCGCTCAGCTCAATATCACCATCTTTAACCACCGGCGCTTCTTCCAGCAAACTGCGAATACGGCTATAGGCGGCACTGCCTCGTTCAACGATATTGAACATCCACGCCAAGGCAAGCATGGGCCAGATCATCAGCCCCAGATACATGATGAAACTGGTAAGTTGACCCAAAGTAATACTGTGATTAACCACCATCCAACTGCCGCCGCCAATCGCCAATAAATTCGCGATCCCGATGGCGATATAGATAGTTGGATCAAAACGGGCATCGATACGTGCGACATACATATTCTTGGCACCGGCTTCTGCCGCGACCTGAGCAAACTGCTGTGATTGATGATCTTCCAGGCCAAAAGCTTTAATCATGCGAATACTGGTCAGGCTTTCTTGCGCCTGGTTATTCAGCGTAGAAAATGCCCCTTGGGCCGATTTGAAACGTTGATGCAGTTGGTCACCGTAATATTTGATCACCACCGCCATTACCGGCATAGGTAACAATGATAACAGTGTTAATTGCCAGCTAATTTGGGTGCTCATTACAATCAGCACCGCGCATCCCATCACCAACGAATCCACCAGCGTCAGCACCCCCTCACCGGCAGCAAAGACCACGCGATCAACATCATTCGTCGCACGAGCCATTAAATCGCCGGTACGGTGACGTAAATAGAAACCAGGGGCCTGGCGGCTAAGTTGGCGATAAAAGTTTGACCGCAACTCCACAGCCAATTGATAAGAGGCACCAAATAATAAAACACGCCAGACATAACGCAGTAGGTAGACCACAATAGCGGTTATCAGCATCACACCAATCCATACCAGTAACATATTGGTAGACATCTGTTTTGTGCTGATACCATCCACAATTACTCCGACCAGTTTAGGCGGCAACAGTTGTAGGATAGCGATAATAATTAACAACAACACCGCGCCTACATAGCGGCGCCATTCACGGCGAAAATACCAGCCTAGTTGTGCAAACAATCTCACTCAGTTTTATTCCTGGTCTGACACCGAATACATCGGTATTTTCTCGCTACGCGCGATGAAGGGGGTAGCATAGCATCGGTAAAAGGGCTTTTAATCCAAATATTCACTCAGGAACAGGCAACATAGTTGTATATTTGATTTTTTCCATCGCAAAACTTGATGTCACATCAATCAGCCCCGGAACACCATTAACCATGCGTTTGTAAAAATTGTCGTAACTTTTCATATCGGCAACTTCGACCTGCATCAGATAGTCATATTCTCCGGCCATACGATAGAACGCCAACACCTCTGGCATTTGCTTAGTAAATTCAACAAATTCCTGATACCAGCCACTATTATGCTGCTGAGTTTTAATCAGCACAAATGCCGTAAGCCCCAACCCCAATTTTTCGCTGTCCAGCAGTGCCACGCGCCCACGGATAAATCCTTCATCCTCAAGGCGTTTTAACCGTTTCCAGCAGGGTGTGGAGGTAAGATTGACGGCTTCGGCCAGTACTTGCAGTGATTGAGTGCAATCTTCTTGCAACATACAGAGGAGTTTACGGTCAGTTTTATCTAACATAACGAGTAACCATAGAATAAATTTCTACCATTTGGCGATAAAGAAGGAAAAATGGCAACGTTTTTTTCTTTAATAACCGTTAATCTAGTCATCATTAGTTTACTACCTACATCGCAGGCCATGAAATGACCAACACTTGGGTAAAAAATGCTATCAGTGAAATAGAAGCTGACTTCCAACGCTCCGCTGATACTCACCTGATCCGCCTAAACCTGCCGGCTTTTCCCGGTATTTATCTCTATTTAAAAGATGAGAGCACCCATCCAACCGGTAGCCTAAAGCACCGTTTAGCTCGTTCACTGTTTCTTTATGGCTTATGTAATGGCTGGATTACAGAAGGAACAACGATAATCGAGGCTTCCTCAGGAAGCACGGCAGTGTCTGAAGCCTACTTTGCCCGGCTGATTGGCCTGCCCTTTATTGCAGTTATGCCAAGTTGCACTGCGCGGCGCAAAGTCGAGCAGATCACCTTCTATGGTGGTCGCTGTCATTTTGTTGAAAGCGCTGGGCAAATTTATGCAGCATCTGAACAACTGGCTCGTGACCTGAATGGTCACTATATGGATCAGTTCACTTATGCAGAGCGCGCTACCGACTGGCGTGGCAATAACAACATTGCCGATAGCATCTTCCGCCAAATGGCGCGTGAACCTTTCCCGGTACCTGACTATATCGTCATGAGTGCTGGCACTGGCGGCACATCGGCGACCCTAGGCCGCTATATCCGCTACCAAGGGCATGACACCCAATTGATGGTAGTCGACCCAGAGAATTCAGTATTTTATGACTGTTTCTGTAACCGCGACCGCACGGTTACCGGTAGTTGCGGCAGCCGTATTGAAGGGATCGGCCGCCCACGGGCTGAGCCTTCGTTTATTCCAGAAGTGATCGACAGTATGTTGCGCGTACCCGATGCTGCCAGTGTTGCAACCATTCATTGGTTGGAAGGTATTTTGGGACGCAAAGTGGGGGCATCCACCGGCACTAACGTCTGGGGCGCATTACAATTAGCCAAACAGATGCGTGAGCGAGGCAAAACCGGCGCTATTGTGACGTTGCTCTGCGACAGTGGCGAACGCTATCTGGATACCTATTACAATACCGAATGGGTCAGTAATAACATTGGTGATCTGACCCCATTTAGTAATGAATTAAATAACCTGTAATTAACCGATAAAATTCGGTTTTCCCCTCTTGGATGACCGAGGAAAACCGAATTTTGGCAGAAAAAAACCGGATGATTATCCGGCTGGCTAATAGCTATCCTCAAGTCATCAAAAGGTGCAGTTAGGCAGCAAGCGAGTGATCCGCTGAGCTGACACCATCAGTGATTCGGGTGAGTAAGCCCGTTAACACTGCTACAACTCTAAGTACCAAGGAGATAAACCTCAGAATTCGGGGGAATAGGTGAGGTGTGGTGAACTTAGCCAATGTTGCAAATAGTTAGCGACGCCTTGTTGTTCACAGCGCCCAATAACCTGTAACTGAGGTAACTCTTGCTTCAATTGCGGTAATGCGTTTCCCATCACTAAGCCAAGACCTACCCGCGATAGCATCTCTTTATCATTCATCGCATCACCAAAGGCCATACAATCGGCCAGTGTTAAATTGAGATTATGGCTTAATCGCTCTAAAGCCGCCCCTTTGTTGCATCCACGAGGCAACACTTCAAGGCAATCAACCGCTGAAAAACAAAAATCGGCTTCGCCGCCCATCTGCTGCTCAAGCTGGGTTTTAAGCTCGGTCAATTCCTGATGTGAGGCAATAAAGCAAATCTTATGATTACCAGTTAGAGGCAATGCGCTCAGTGCCGTGAGCTGAAACTGGAAGCCACTGGTTTTATGTGCAGTCAGCAGCGCAGGGTCATTACAATCAGTAAACCAACCATCATCACGGAAAATATGGATGCTGGCACGGGTCTGCCACGGAGTTCGTAACACAAACTCCACCAGTTCTGCGGGCAAATCCATACCGTATAATGCTTCACCCTCTACATCACAGACTCGGGTCCCATTGCCAGTGATCAAATAACCATTTATGCCTGAGTGAGATAAAATCCCTTTCATATCAATATAATGTCGACCGGTAGCAAAGGTTAGGATCATCCCGTTGTCCACCAACTGGTGTAACGCATTCAATGTAGCGCCGCCAATTTTATGGTCGCGCATCAGTAAGGTTCCATCCATATCAAAAGCGGCTAAACGGTACATTTAAAACCTCGATAACAGCAAAACTGGTGGTATGAATAAAATTATGACGTACTATTTACGGAACTAATAGTGAACAATTAAATTAAACTATTCCTGATTTATAAGCAGCCCGAATAGGCGTAATGGATACTATCAGTTTGAACACGCACAGCACTGAGAGTGCCAGATCACGTTGTAACTCATCGCCACATGAGAATGAACCGTGCAGATCCCTAAGTCATTTAAAAATAAAGGCATTTGATGAGTTCGTCCAAGAGCTAAAATAGCCTTAATGGGATAACATCTTAATTATGCGCATTATTCACCGACTAACCCAATATCAGCGCTTGTACCAAAAGTTCGGCGATCAACCGGCGGCTACCACCGTCAGTGAACTGGCAGGCCTACTATTTTGCAGTGAGCGACATGCCCGCACTCTGATTCAACAACTACAAGCGAATGACTGGCTCAGTTGGCATTCACAAGTTGGCCGCGGCAAACGCGCGCAACTACAATGCCTGAAAAAACCAGATGCGCTGCGCGCAACCTACCTGCAATTGTTCCTTGAGCAAGGTGACCATCAAGCTGCTCTCGCACTCGCCCAACTGGAACCTGAACGCCTTCAAGCGTTACTAAACCCTCACATGGGGGGACAATGGCAAGCCGATAGCCCAATACTGCGAATCCCTTATTATCGGGAGCTTGAACCGTTAAATCCAATGACCGTCAGTGGCCGGGCAGAGCAGCATCTGATTTATACTTTACATGCTGGCCTGACCCGATTTAACACCGGAGACCCACTGCCAAAACCGGATCTGGCCCATCACTGGCAAGTCAGCGATGATGGTTTAACCTGGCAATTCTTCTTACGCAGTCAATTACGTTGGCATAATGGGGAACATATCCGCAGCGAGCAGTTGTTGCAAACGCTGGCACTGCTGCGGGCAAATCCACGCAGCCAACCGAGTTTTGCCAATATTGCAACGATTACCCTGCCCCATGCTTTATGCCTGAAATTTACGCTGCTGCATCCTGATTACTGGCTGGCACATCGGCTGGCAGATTTACCGTGTAAACTGTTTCATCCCGACGCCTCACTTCTGGGGGCTGGCCCATTTAAGTTAGCGACCTTTAACCCACATCTGGTCCGGTTGGAGCAGCACGAATTTTACCATTTGCAACATCCTTATCTGGAATTCATTGAATACTGGATAACTCCAAGCCTTGTCGTACAGTCAGCGGATGGGAGTTGCCAACACCCGGTACGTATAACCATTGGACAGGAGGAGGATTTCCCTTTAGCCCGCCCTGTTCAGCGCAGTATGAGCCTTGGATTTTGCTATCTGGCCATCAATCGGCACCTCAATAATATTACTCCCCAGCAAATAGCCAAATTGCTGATGCTAGTGCAAACTTCCGGCATCTTAGAAGAGTTATCCATTCGGCGTGGTGTGATAACGCCTAGTCATGAAATGCTACCCGGCTGGCCTATCCCCCGGTTTAGCGCCGATGAAAACCCGCCATTGCCTGCCCATCTGATACTGACCTATCAACCTCCAATGGAACTTGAGAGTGTTGCCGAACAACTAAAAGCGGTATTGGCAACCCATGGTTGCACATTAGAAATCCGCGCCAGTCGTGATAAGCAGTGGAAAGATACTCATCAAATTGAAGAGGCAGACTTATTATTAGCGGACCACTTAGTTGGTGAATCTCCTGAAGCGGCGATGGAAAGCTGGCTCCAACTTGATCCGCTGTGGCGCGGTATACTCTCCCCTGCTCAATTAGAACTACAGCAACAAACACTGATACAGATTCAGCAAACTGAACTTGCGGCTGAGCGTTTCCGCCAATTGCGTGAATATTATAATGGTCTGATGCTGGCAGGGCTGATTCTCCCACTATTCAATTATCAGTATCAGGTCAATGCTCCGCCACGGATTAACGGTGTTACCCTAACCGCATATGGTTGGTTTGATTTCAATCAGGCATGGCTCCCACCGGCGACTACCTGATTGCCAAATGCAGGTTGCTACCCTTTCGTCCGTGAACTGAGTAACATACCGCCAATTCTTTATTTTGCTGTGGGTTGGCTCTTTCGAGGCTCACAGCCGTACGAGGTCACAGTATGAAACGCGCTGTCGTTGTATTTAGTGGTGGGCAAGATTCCACTACCTGTTTAATTCAAGCATTACAGCAATATGATGAAGTCCACTGCATTACATTCGATTACGGACAGCGCCACCGCGCAGAAATTGATGTTGCTCGCGCGCTTGCCACGCAGCTTGGTGCTAAAGCACACAAAGTGCTAGATGTTGGCATGCTCAATGAGTTAGCGGTGAGCAGTCTGACCCGAGACAGTATCCCTATCCCCTCTTTTGATGAAGAGGATGCCGATACGGTTCCCAGTACGTTTGTCCCTGGTCGCAATATTCTATTCCTGACCTTAGCCGCAATTTATGCTTATCAAGTGCAAGCTCCGACGGTTATCACCGGGGTTTGTGAGACTGACTTCTCCGGCTACCCTGATTGCCGGGATGAGTTCGTGAAGGCACTCAACCATGCAATCGATTTGGGTATTGGCCGAGATATCGCTTTCATTACCCCTTTAATGTGGCTGGATAAAGCAGAAACCTGGGCACTAGCTGATTATTATCAGCAACTCGAGCTGGTCCGCCACGAGACACTTACTTGCTACAATGGGATTCAAGGCGATGGTTGCGGCCAATGTGCTGCCTGCCATTTACGAGCCAAAGGGCTGGCGTTCTATCTTGCTAATAAGCCAAAAGTATTATTGAGCTTGAAACAAAAAACCGGGCTAGCTTGATTATTGTTCACTCAGATAGCCACTGTAATCGACCCATTGCCTTGTTCTAATCGTGACCTCGCTCATCAGAGCGAGGTATATCGCGGCCATTGCACATTTAACCAGATATTCAGGGAAAATATCCCTCCCCGGCAACAAAGCCGAGTTATCCTGTAATACCTCGATTGACAAACTCGTCCAGTTTTTCCCTTAGTTCTCCCTCAATGGGCAATGCTCTCTGACTACGCAGATCGATACAGACAAACGTTAGTTCTGCATCTGCCACCGGAATAGATTCAGGCTCTAGCGTGACAGTCTGTTTCATCACACCACTTTTACCGTTTAGCTTTAATAACTGGCTATCGATTCGTAGCAGATCCCCCAATACTGCAGGCCGACGGTAGTTGATATTGATATTAACCACGATAAAAGCGATTTGGTTTTCAGCCATCCATTGCGCTGCTGGCTCCCCATCAAGCCATTCCCAACGCGCTTCTTCGAGAAACTCTAAGTAGCGGGCATTATTAACATGTTGGAAAACATCAATATGAAAACCCCGGACTTTAATATGAATATGCATGACAGCGAGCTTCTCCAGACAGTGAATAAAAATTACGTACCTTCGGCAGTAAAATAGAGTTGGCAAGAGAACACCCGCACAACTGGTACGACCTCACAGCAAGATTAGCAGAGGGAAATCACTTCATCGCATGCTTACGATATAATCTAGAGCGAAATCACAGTTTCCCTCTGCTACTGCGACTTACATTATGAAAAGATGGGGATTATTTGTGGTGAAAATAGTCACTGATATCTGTCTGACCACAGCACATCCCCATCACCAACTAAAGTTACATTTTAAGCTTGGTATTGTTTCTCTCTAAAAACGAGGGGCCGATACCTGGAACTTCGAGTAACTGCTCAACATCAGTAAAAGGGCCGAACTGCTCGCGATAATTAACGATAGCCTCTGCCTTCTTCCTGCCAATTCCGCTCAGGAACTGGGCCAACTGTTCCGCATTAGCACTATTAATATTGATTTGGCTATATGCACTATCCGTTGAGCTGCCAGCTGTGGTTGTTGCCGTTGCATTGGTCTTATCCGCCACTTTGGCAGGCGAAGAGCCTGCTTTTAGCTGGCTATTTATTGGAGTATGGCTTTGCGAATTGAGGTCTTTATTCTGAGTCGTACTCGTAGGGCTGACGGGAGCGGCAAAAACTACCTGCTGGATATTCAGACCTGCGAACAATGCGGTTATAACAAATAATTTTCCTATGAATTTCATGCTGTATCCTCCTTGTGTTTGACAGCATGACTACCTTGCCGCAACCTCCGATTCATCACAAAGGGTAGATTTCAGATATGCGAAAGGTCGCCAAAGCGACCTTTCTTTATTACATCGAGTTGCAGATGTATGCGAGACTCATGGCAATTATGGTTTTATTGCGGCTGCTGTTGCTCCGCTGGCCCCATCTTAATGGTTGCCTGTTTGTGCAGATTTGCCATCAATGCATCAAAAGTCACACCGCTTGACCCTTCTAGCATTTTAGCGCTAAAGGTCTTCATCTCGCCTTCCGGCAATTTACCCGGCGTTACTGATAGCAGTTCGATCAGTACGATGTTGTCTTGACGATCCTGGGATAAGCCATAAACCGACTGATCTTTTTGCGGATGAGGCAAGGCAAAAATAGTCTGCACTAATTGATCATCGTCTGGTGCACGTGACAAGGTTTTCTTCTCGCCAAAGCTGATACCAGCAGCTTTCATCGCCTCTTCGCCTTTACCTTGTTTCAGTGCAGTCAGGAGTTTCTCACCATCAACACGTGCCAATTGTTCTGCTTTCTGACGTTTCACCAACTCAGCAACCTGATCGCGTACTTGATCAAATGGTTGAATACCTTCAGGTTTATGAGCATCAATGCGGATAACAAAAGCACGGTCGCCGTCAACAGTGATTACATCTGAATTACTACCTGGCGCACCATTTTCACCGACCAGGCCACCGTCAAAGATTGCCTGTACAACCGGTTTGAAGTTAACCTCAGCAGGTACTGCGTCGCGAGTAAACCAGCCAGTTTGCTTAGCTTTAGCACCTGCTGCTTCTTCCGCTGAGGCTAGAGATTCGTTATCACTGGTAGCGGCTTCACTGACCTTTTGCTGTAACGCGTAGTAAGCGTCAACAGCTTTTTCCTGCTTAACTTGTTTTGCCAGTGCATCATGCACTTCTGACAAAGGTTTAACCAGGGCAGGTTTGATGTCATTTAAGCGAACAACCAGATAACCCACCGAAGATTTAACCACATCAGACAGTTGGCCCTTCTCGGTCAAATTCGCTTGTTTCAGTTCATCAGCCGTAGTTTCTGGTTCCAACCACCCCAGTTCACCCCCATTTTTGCGGGAAATGATATCGGTAGATTTCTCTTTTGCCATCGCAGCAAAATCAGCACCTTTTTTCAGCTCCTCTAACGCCGCTTTGGCTTCAGCTTCAGTTTTAAACTGAATCACACTGTAGTTGCGTTGTTCCGGCTGGGTATAGCTGCTTTTATGCAGTTCATAATACGCCGCGATATCTTCCTCGGTGAGCGTGATTTTGTCCTGCATCGCGGCAGCATCCATCGTAATGAAACTGACTTTCATCTGTTCCGGTGCAATGAAGCTATTCTTGTTCTGGTCGTAGTAGGCTTGCAGCTCTTCATCAGTGACTTTCTGCTGTGCCTGAAGGGCTTTGAGATCAACTGTCGCCAGACGAACTTCACGTTGCTGCAAAATCAGCTCTGACATCGCCTGTGCTTCGATAGGCAGAACAAAGCCAGTATCACCAAACGCTTGCAGCAATTGTTGATTAATGAGCTGCTGACGCTGTAATTGCGCGAATTGATCAGGGGTGTAGCCCATCCGATTAACCAGTTCGAGATATTTGTTGTTATCGAACTTATTATCGGTCTGGAAATAAGGTGCCTGGCGGATGGCATCTTTAACTTGTTCGTCGCTAGCAGTCAGGCCCAGTTTTTTGGCGTACTGGTCAAGCAACATGTTGTTGACCAACTGCCCCAATACCTGCTGGCGTAATTGCAGCATGTAGCCTTCATTGGCGGCCAGTGCGGAGAATTGTTCACCTAATTGCTGCTGCAAGCGGCCACGCTCACTCTGTACAGCTTGTTCTAACTGAGCACGACTAATCTCTTGGCCATTAACTTTGGCTGCGAAGTCGTTGGAACCGCCAATCAGATAGCTGCCAACCCCGGTCAGGATAAAGGACAACATGATCAAGGCCAGAATGATTTTGAGCACGACGTTATTAGCAGCCGCGCGTAAATTGTCCATCATAATGTGACAATACTCCGCTGTAATATGGATTAAAACTGTTGCGCAGGTCTAAATAAACCCAGCATTCCTTGCGACAGCCCTTCGTGCTGCTGCGCGTTAAACTGCTTACTCTATTTGTTACTGCCTATTTTTGCTCTAAACGGGTCGCTGATATTCTCTCGTCAGACTAACATTTTACACCCGTTTAACGCTCAGCCAGTTCAACTGCCTAAGCGAAAAAAAAGCGCATCATTAACGATGCGCCTTGTATCTTACCTTACCAGCTCAACTGCGTCAGGTTATTGTTTAACACAAACAATATATACCCTTGGTACTTGAAGTTGCACAGGTGCCCGCTACTTTCACTAACCCGAATCGCTGACCTGAGCAGACTCATCGGTATTCGTTCGCTTACAACCTGGCTGCTACTTCATTTCCTTTGGGTATACGCGCAGATGAGAATTGACGCGGCAATCAGTTTACTGCGTCTTTCAAGCCTTTACCGGCACGGAAGCCTGGTACTTTAGCAGCAGGAATACTGATTTCTTTGCCTGTCTGAGGGTTGCGGCCAGTACGTGCAGAACGCTCACGTACTGCAAAAGTACCAAAACCAACCAGAGCTACATCATCCCCTTCTTTCAAAGATTCAGTAACAGAAGCAATAATTGCATCTAACGCGCGCCCAGCGGCCGCTTTGGAAATATCTGCACCTGCGGCAATTTTGTCGATCAGTTGTGACTTATTCACTCTTTCATCCCCTTTAGAATTCTATCGTCGCGCCGAAAATCCCTACGGACAACACGACAGCGCAGCTGTTATATCAATCCTATCCAACCTTGGCAAGCAGCCCAAAGGCATAAACTTTTGTCGGACAGACGAACTAACTTAGCGGCACAAAAAATAGCTGGCAAGTAGCATTTCACTTACCAGCATCAGTTTTATCAATACTTCTTGCGATCCGTCACTATTTTGACGCTACCGGCTGTGCCCCGAAGGCTGGATTTTGCAACGCGATGGCTAAAACATCATCAATTAGTTTAACCGGATGAATCTCCAGATCAGCGATAACATTGTCTGGGATCTCTTCCAAATCACGTTTGTTATCCTCGGGAATCAGCACAATTTTGATCCCGCCACGGTGAGCTGCCAGCAATTTCTCTTTCAAACCGCCGATTGGCAATACTAAACCACGCAAGGTGATTTCACCGGTCATCGCCACATCCGCGCGCACTGGGTTACCGGTCAGACAAGAAACCAGCGCGGTACACATAGCAATACCTGCACTCGGGCCATCTTTCGGCGTCGCACCTTCAGGCACATGCACATGGATATCGCGTTTTTCGTAGAAATCAGGGTTAATACCTAATTTATCTGCGCGCGCACGTACCACTGTCAGTGCCGCCTGAATTGATTCTTGCATCACTTCACCCAGCGAGCCGGTGTAAGTCAGCTTGCCTTTGCCCGGAACGCATGCAGTCTCAATAGTCAGTAAGTCACCACCCACTTCCGTCCATGCCAGCCCAGTCACTTGGCCTACGCGATTCTCAGTATCAGCTCGGCCATAATCGACCTTCTGCACACCTAAGAAGTCTTTCAGGTTGTCACCGTTGATTTCAATGTGCTTAACCGTTTTATCCATCAGCAGATTTTTTACTGCTTTACGGCACAGTTTGGAGATTTCACGCTCCAGACTACGCACCCCAGCTTCACGGGTGTAATAACGGATAATGCTCATAATGGCACTGTCATCGATGGTCAGTTCGCCTTTCTTAATGGCGTTGCGCTCAAACTGTTTCGGCAACAGATGCTGCTTGGCAATATTGAGTTTCTCATCTTCGGTATAACCGGACAGGCGAATAACTTCCATACGATCCAGCAACGGCGCTGGAATATTCATGGAGTTGGAGGTGGCAACGAACATGACATCCGACAGATCATAATCCACTTCCAGATAGTGATCGTTGAATGCAACGTTTTGTTCTGGGTCCAAAACCTCCAGCAGTGCTGACGCAGGATCACCGCGCATATCGGACGCCATCTTATCAATCTCATCCAACAGGAAGAGTGGGTTCTTCACCCCAACTTTCGCCATCTTCTGGATCAATTTACCCGGCATAGAGCCGATATAGGTGCGGCGATGACCACGGATTTCCGCTTCATCACGCACCCCTCCCAGCGCCATACGGACATACTGGCGGCCAGTAGCACGAGCAATAGATTGCCCCAGAGAGGTTTTCCCCACCCCAGGAGGCCCTACCAGGCACAGGATTGGCCCTTTAATCTTGCTAACACGGCTCTGTACTGCGAGGTATTCTAAAATACGATCTTTAACTCGTTCCAAACCGTAGTGATCGGTATCCAGAACTTCCTGCGCTTTTACCAAGTCTTTTTTAACTTTACTGCGGCTGTTCCAAGGCACCTGCAACATCCAATCAATATAACCACGTACTACGGTTGCTTCCGCAGACATCGGTGACATCATTTTCAGTTTTTGCAGCTCAGCTTCGGTTTTTTCACGTGCATCTTTCGGCATTTTGGCCGCTTCGATTTTACGCTTCAGCGCTTCGTGCTCATCAGGCGTATCGTCCATCTCGCCCAGTTCTTTCTGAATGGCCTTCATTTGCTCGTTCAGATAGTACTCGCGCTGGCTCTTTTCCATCTGTTTTTTGACGCGATTACGAATCCGTTTTTCAACCTGTAACAGATCGATTTCTGATTCCATCATCGCCATCAGGTACTCCAGACGTTCGGTGACATCGAACATCTCCAGAACAGCCTGTTTATCATTTAACTTCAACGGCATATGTGCCGCGATAGTATCCGCAAGACGTGCTGCATCATCAATGCTGTGCAGTGAAGCCAGCACTTCTGGTGGGATCTTTTTATTCAGTTTGATATAGCCTTCAAACTGATTAATCGCCGTGCGAACCAATACTTCTTGTTCACGATCGTCCATCACTGGCGATTCAAGATATTCTGCCTGAGCAGCAAAATGCTCACCGCTGTCGGAAAGCGTGGTAATACGCGCACGCTGTAGCCCTTCAACCAGCACTTTGACCGTGCCATCAGGTAACTTCAGCATTTGTAAAATCGAGGCTACAGTGCCTACTGAAAACAGATCGTTGATACCAGGCTCATCAGTCGAAGCTTCTTTCTGCGCAACCAGCATGATTTTTTTATCATGGTCCATTGCCGCTTCCAGGCACCGAATCGACTTTTCCCGGCCAACAAACAGTGGGATCACCATATGCGGATAAACCACCACATCGCGCAGAGGCAATACGGGGATTTCTATGCGTTCGGAACGCTCAGGGTTCATAGAGCTCTCTCTTAGTTTAGCTTCCGCCAGATTACTGGGAATCTCGTGAAACACGAGTCATCACGAGTTTCACTAAATAGGTAATTGAGTATATGGGGACGAATGTCTTACATTCAACGATTACAATGCGAGGAAAAAGAAATGGGGGATAAAATCCCCCATTGTCATACTAACCATCTGGATTATTTGGCTAATTATTCGCCAGAAGCTTGGGCTTCCGGTTGGCCATAAATCAGCATCGGCGCAGATTGGCCAGCAATAACTGACTCATCTACCACCACTTTCTCCACACTGTCCATTGACGGTAAATCGTACATGGTATCTAGCAATGCGCCCTCTACGATAGAACGCAGGCCACGAGCACCTGTTTTACGCGCCATCGCTTTCTTGGCGATTGCAGTCAACGCCTCATCGCGGAACTCAAGCTCCACACCTTCGAGATTGAACAACGCCTGATACTGTTTGGTCAGTGCGTTTTTCGGTTCTTTCAGGATCTGAATCAGCGCGTCTTCACTCAATTCACTCAGTGTTGCAACTACCGGTAAACGGCCAATAAATTCAGGGATCAAGCCGAATTTAATTAAATCTTCTGGCTCAGCCTGACTCAACAACTCGCCTTCGGTTGCTTTTTCTGACTTGCCTTTTACCGTAGCCCCGAAACCGATACCCGTTCCGGTGTTAATGCGCTGCCCGATAACTTTGTCCAGGCCGGCGAAAGCACCACCACAGATAAACAGAATTTTAGAGGTATCAACCTGCAAAAACTCCTGCTGCGGATGCTTACGGCCACCTTGTGGTGGTACGGCAGCAATCGTCCCTTCAATCAATTTCAACAGGGCCTGCTGCACACCTTCACCCGAGACGTCACGCGTGATAGACGGGTTATCAGACTTACGTGAAATTTTATCAATTTCATCGATATAGACGATACCACGTTGCGCTTTCTGCACGTCGTAATCACATTTCTGCAATAACTTCTGAATGATGTTTTCAACATCTTCGCCCACGTAACCTGCTTCAGTTAGCGTGGTCGCATCTGCCATGGTAAACGGCACATCCAGGAAACGAGCCAATGTCTCTGCCAACAGTGTTTTACCACTACCGGTTGGGCCAATCAGTAGAATATTACTTTTGCCCAGTTCGATGCCATTACTGGTATCACCATTGCGCAAACGCTTATAGTGGTTGTATACCGCAACTGCCAACACTTTTTTCGCCGGTTCCTGACCGATGACATAATCATCCAGGTGATGGCGGATTTCGTGCGGCGTAGGCAGCGAACTGCGCTCCCGATGCGGGGCAACTTCTTTGATCTCTTCGCGAATAATGTCGTTACACAAATCGACACATTCATCGCAGATATACACTGACGGCCCGGCAATTAGCTTACGCACTTCATGCTGGCTTTTGCCGCAGAAAGAGCAATACAGCAGCTTTCCAGAACCGTCTTTGCGCTTATCTGTCATCAGTAAACCTCTTCTTCAGTATCTGCCACACCCGAAACTATGGTGGCAGGGAGACTATTCTCGCTATTGCTGGACGCCACGCTAACCTTCAGCGGACAGCCGATATATCGGGTAGTTAGTGAACAATGTGCAATACAACTGTTCGATTACACGATTTGTTCTATTTACATACACTATAGTATATCGGCTCACAGAAATAAGTCGTTAGTCACGACGGGTGAACACGGAATCAACTAATCCGTATCCTACAGCCTCTTCAGCCGACAAGAAACGGTCACGTTCAGTGTCTCTCTCTATTTCTTCAAGAGATTTTCCCGTGTGAAGTGCCATCAGTTCATTCATGCGCGATTTCACTTTTAAAATCTCTCTGGCATGAATTTCAATATCTGTCGCCTGCCCCTGGAAACCGCCCAACGGTTGGTGAATCATTACCCGTGAATTCGGCAAGCAGAAACGTTTACCCTTAGCACCCGCAGTCAACAGGAACGCACCCATTGAACATGCCTGGCCCATACAGATAGTGCTGACATCAGGTTTAATGAATTGCATGGTGTCATAAATTGACATCCCAGCAGTGATCACCCCGCCTGGTGAGTTGATATACAAAAAGATGTCTTTTTCTGGATTTTCTGCTTCCAGAAACAGCATCTGTGCCGTAATCAGGTTGGCCATATGGTCTTCAACCTGACCGGTCAGGAAAATAATGCGCTCTTTTAACAGACGGGAGAAGATATCGTAAGAACGCTCCCCACGTGAAGTCTGCTCAACTACCATTGGCACCAGAGCCATGTTAGGTGCAAATTGATCTCGTTCGCCACTGTATGACATTACCGTCTCCTAATAGAATTTACTTTGGCGCCATTCATAACCGATTCTACTTGAGATAAGTAATGATGACTATGTTCATGCATCAAGGTCGCGTGCAAGCCGTCTGGTTACCCAGACACATTCGACGGTGGTAATCAGCCAGTGTTTCATCAACATCTTATATGAACGTCTGTTAGGTTAATTGGGGGATTAATCGTCTTTTTCAAGCCCCTGAGCACTTTTTTTTAACCAAGCGGACGCTCATTATCTTTGCTGTAATCCTGACGCTCTATTGATTGTTCATCTGTTAAGTATTGCATTTCACTTTTCAAATATAGCGCAGATTAGGGCGAAACATGCCAGATTAATCATACTATTGAGTGATTATTGTTACAAAAAGAAAAGCCCGTAGCCAAAGGCTACGGGCTTAATCAATCAAAAAACCGGATATACCCTTCGTATCAGGAGTTGCAGAGTGCCAGCTACCGACACTCACCCGAATCACTTTACTGCTTTAGCTCATCGGTATTTGTTCAATTGCAACCTACCTGCAACGCCAATTTTTTGGCGATATATTACATCCAGCTTGATGCGCTAAAAAACATTACGCAGCAGTGGTCTGATTCATCAGTTCACTGAAGGTAGTTGGTTTTTCAGTTACTTTGGCTTTAGCCAGCAGAGTTTCTACTGCTTGTTCTTCCAGAGCAACGTTACGCATATTGTTCATCAGCTCTTTATTTTTGCTGTAGAACTCAATCACTTCTTGTGGATCTTCGTAAGCAGATGCCATTTCTTCGATCAGTGCTTTAACGCGATCTTCATCCGCTTTCAGCTCGTGCTGGCTGATAACTTCGCCCAGCAACAAACCAACAACTACGCGACGTTTAGCTTGTTCTTCGAACAATTCACGTGGCAGTTCAGCAGCTTGTTTCTCGTTACCACCAAAACGCTGTGCAGCCTGACGGCGCAGAACGTCGATTTCACCTTCAACCAGTGCCGCTGGAACGTCAATTTCGTTAGCGCTGACCAGACCGTCAATTGCCTGAGTTTTAACACGGTTGCGCACTGCGCCTTTCAGCTCACGCTCCATGTTTTTGCGCACTTCAGCACGCAGACCTGCTACTGAACCATCAGCAACGCCGAAACGCTTGATGAATTCTTCAGTCAGTTCTGGCAGCTCACGCACTTCAACTTTCTTCAACACGATGTCAAATTTAGCTGATTTACCTTTCAGGTTTTCTGCGTGGTAATCTTCTGGGAAGTTTACGTCGATGGTGAATTCTTCACCGGCTTTATGGCCGATAACACCTTCTTCGAAACCTGGGATCATACGACCCTGGCCCATTGCCAGTACGAAATCAGACGCTTTACCACCTTCAAACTCTTCACCGTCGATAGAGCCGGTGAAATCCAGAGTTGCGCGATCTTCTGCAGTCGCAGCAGCGTCAGTTTCTTTCCAGGTAGCTTGTTGCTTACGCAGAGTTTCCAGCATGGTATCAACGTCAGCGTCGTTTACTTCAACAACTGGCTTTTCTACTTCAATGCTTTCCAGATCTTTCAACTCAACTTCTGGGTACACTTCAAACTCAACGGAATAAGTAAAATCTTCGCCCTGCTTGAATTCACCAGGCACATAGTTTGGTGCACCAGCTGGGTTGATTTTTTCTTTAATGATCGCATCAACGAAATTACGTTGCATCAGGTCACCCAGAACATCCTGGCGAACAGATGCGCCGTAACGCTGTTCAACGATGTTCATCGGCACATGGCCTTTACGGAAACCGTCGATACGAACACTTTTAGCGGCTTTCACTAATTCGCTTTTTACTGCTTTCTCAATGCTGTCAGCAGCAACAGTAATTGTTACACGGCGGCCAAGGCCTTGAGTGGTTTCAACAGAAACTTGCATCTTGTTACCTCAAAAAAATCACAGTGCTCGGTCAACTCCAGAAGCTGCAAACAAAGCAACACCATTAAATGATGCTAACTCTGAAAACACCCTCTAAGAACCGGGACGGCCGCATTATACAGAACCGAGTATCCCAGATGTCAGAAGCGTCCCGAAACCATTCCGGAAAAATAAGACGCGACATTATAGCGGCGCACAGGTTATGAGTCGAGGAAAGCAAGCGAATGTTGTCGCGGTAAAATTCACGCGTGAATCGTTCCCTCAGCTAAAACTACTGTGGCGCACTAAGGAAATAAATGTGTCGCCTATACAGAAACACAAACGGCCCTGAGGCCGCTTGCTAAATTCTCACCTACTAATACCCTAAATCAGGCCGGAATTACTACTGTTATCCAGCCTGTTTTGGATTAATACTGTCACTTAAGCCAATGTACCTGCGCCACGACAAGATGGAGAAGTTGGTACCGTGTCTTGTAACCCCGCCCACTCTTTCAGCGTGTAGGTATGTAAAGCCAATGCATGAACAGTGCCGGCCAGCTCATCAGCCAACACACTATAAATCGCACGATGGCGACTGAGAAAGCGCTGATCTTGAAATTTATCGCTGACGATCACAATTTTAAAATGACTTTCAGAACCGGCTGGAACATTGTGGCGATAACTTTCATTAATCACCTCCAAATGATCCGGTTCAAATGCCACTTTTAGTTTTTCTTCAATTTGTTCCCGAATCAAAATCATCATGATCTCCTTACCGCTGAGGCAGAAAGCTGCCTACTACCTATCTATTCCAAACCCAATACCTATCTATTGCAAACCCACTACCTACTGCAATATTAGTTGATTTTCGCTGTTTTATAACATTTCAGATACAAAATATCCCGAATATCTCCCTTCTGCTCATTTAAGGTATAAGGCTAATCTGATAGTCAGGGGAAAAGGTTACTTGTAAGGTCTTTAAGCGAAATGAAAGGTCACAGGGCGAAAAATCACTTTTTTTGCTGAATTTCTCTACATCAGGATCTTCCACCAGCCAATCTCAGTGCTATGATGGCGCGACTGCACATTCGCAAAATAACATGGCAGCTATCCCGCTCTGATTATTAAAGAATTCCATAACTATTGAGAAAGTGAACATGCTAAAGAAAATTCTTTTCCCGCTGTTGGCTGTTTTTATACTGGCGGGTTGTGCTGCCAGTAACAACACTCTGAATGTCACCCCGAAGGTGGTATTACCACCACAAGATCCAACTCTGATGGGGATTACTATCAGCATTAATGGTGCAGACCAGCGTCAAGATGCTGCACTGGCTAAAGTAAATCGTGAAGGCCAACTGGTGGTATTAACCCCATCCCGTGACCTGCGCTTCCTGTTACAGGAAGTGTTGGAAAAACAGATGACTGCTCGTGGCTATATGATTGGTACCGATGCTCCAGTTGATTTGCAGATTGTAGTAAACCAACTGTTTGCCGATGTACAGGAAGGTAACCTGCGCTACAACATCACCACTAAAGCGGATATTTCCATTACTGCGACCGCAAAAAATGGTAATAAACAGGTTAAAAACTACCGTGCCAGCTACAACGTTCAGGGCGCATTTACTGCAACTAACGAAAAAATCACCAATGCCGTTAATACGGTGTTGAGCGATGTTATTGCAGATATGGCGCAAGATACTAGCGTCAGCGGCTTTATCAAACAAAATGCCCGCTAATCGGTTGTTTGCTTAATATCATTATTACTGCTTAACAGAATGCTTTGCCCCGACCTTGGGGCAGAGCATGTAGGTCTCACATGCCCAATCGCTATTCAAACCTTTTTACCCAACGTAACTCCCTTATTCTTCTGTTGTTGGGGTTTGCTTCCGGCCTTCCCTTGGCCCTTACCGGTGGTACGCTGCAAGCATGGATGACGGTTGAGAACGTCGATCTGAAAACCATTGGTATCTTCTCTCTGGTTGGTCAGGCCTACGTCTTCAAGTTCCTCTGGTCCCCCTTGATGGACCGCTACACTCCCTCGTTTCTTGGCCGTCGGCGCGGTTGGTTGGTGATAAGCCAACTGTTATTAATCGCCGCGATTATTGCCATGGGCTTTATGGAGCCGGCGAAGCATTTATGGTGGTTGGCGGCAATTGCCGTGTTGGTCGCCTTCTGTTCGGCATCGCAAGATATTGTTTTTGATGCCTATAAAACCGACTTGCTCACCGCAGAAGAGCGCGGTACTGGTGCCGCAGTTTCTGTACTGGGTTATCGTCTCGCAATGCTGGTGTCTGGCGGGCTGGCGCTATGGATAGCGGATCGCTATCTTGGCTGGCAATCCACTTACTGGTTAATGGCCGGGTTAATGTTAATTGGGGTGTTTGCTACCTTATTAGCTCCTGAACCTGATATCCGTATCGCGCCACCAAAAACGTTGGAACAGGCGATCGTCGCCCCATTGCGTGATTTCTTTGGCCGCAACAATGCATGGCTGATTCTGCTGTTAATTGTGTTGTACAAAATGGGCGATGCCTTTGCCGCGAGTTTGAGTACCACTTTTCTGATCCGTGGCGTTGGGTTTGATGCCGGTGAAGTCGGGTTGGTGAATAAATCATTAGGACTGATTGCCACAATTATTGGCGCACTGTATGGCGGCCTGTTAATGCAACGCCTGAGCTTGTTCCGCGCGTTGATGATATTCGGTATTTTACAAGCTATCTCGAATGTGGGTTATTGGCTGTTATCCATCACTGACAAGAATATCTTCTCCATGGGCAGTGCCATCTTCCTGGAGAATCTGTGTGGTGGCATGGGAACTGCGGCCTTTGTCGCATTGCTGATGACATTGTGTAACAAGTCATTCTCCGCGACACAATTTGCCCTGTTATCGGCGCTGTCCGCCGTTGGGCGCGTTTATGTTGGCCCGATTGCTGGATGGTTTGTTGAAACACATGGCTGGCCATTGTTCTATCTATTCTCTATTGCGGCAGCCATTCCAGGCCTATTCCTACTGTATATTTGTCGCCAAACGCTGGAACACACCCAGAAAACTGATGAATTTATGCCTCGAACTGCTTTTAAAACCGCTTATCGCTGGGCGCTACGCTTGTTGACGGTTGGCTGCATATTGTTAGCTATATGGCTAATTTTACTGATAAGTAACGCATTGGATTGGACCGCCGCTCCACACGTAGCTGATATGTTGTTGTTACGCGGTATTCAGCTCAGCGTAGTCGGGATGCTTCTGGGTGGAATATTAGATTATCTGGCACTCAGGCGCGAAAAATTAGCCTAATAAACTGCATTAGATGACAAAGGCCGGTACTTATACCGGCCTTTTTTATGCCAGTAAAATAAGCCACCTGAATCCTTCCTTGCTCACTTATTGATATGAGTCACATATTTAAGTAACAGTTGCACATTGCTATTCACAAAGTGAGATCCGCATCACTTTCAACTATTTATCCTTTCGTGCTGTGGGACTATGATGAGCGCACTTTTTGTTAAGGACTGTGTCCTTTTGTTTCCCCTGACATCTTTCAACTACA
Source organism: Yersinia sp. 2553 StPb PI (assembly GCF_052217105.1). Classification (NCBI taxonomy): domain Bacteria; kingdom Pseudomonadati; phylum Pseudomonadota; class Gammaproteobacteria; order Enterobacterales; family Yersiniaceae; genus Yersinia; species Yersinia sp. 2553 StPb PI. The sequence continues at coordinate 2,649,094 of NZ_JAZGPX010000002.1, forward strand.
CAGAGGCATTTATGCGTAAAATTCTTATCGGTGCGCTCGCGCTGACAACAGTCACTTTGGCTCCAGTTGCACAAGCTGAATACCAGTGGGGTTTTGGTAATATCAGCATGAACTATCTTGACTGGACCCGAAGCACTACGCATAAATCAGGGGGTTCATCACATAAAGATGACTTCGCTTATATCGAGTTAGAAGGGGGTGCAGGTTATAGCTGGGGGGAGGTCTATGGTTTCTTTGATCTAGAAAACCCATTTAATTCAAAAACAGCACAACCCGGCGATAATCAGCGCTACACCTTTAAAACTACTGGCCGCTACTATTTAGGTGATACCGGTTTCAATCTGTACGGTCACGTCTATGGTACTTACTCGCTACCGAGTGCTGAAGGTAATGATTACAGTAACTTCCACGAAGTGAACACCCTGTACGGTATTGGCTATAACGCAACGCTAGCGGGCGTGTGGATGAAGCCTTTCGTGGCATTACATTATGTTGATCAAACCTATTATTCAGGTAATAACGGTTATGTGGTGGGTTGGGTTGCAGGTTATGACTTCACCGCGTTTGATGAAAAATTCAGTATTACCAACTGGAACGAGCTTGAATTCAACCGTGCAGAACGCTATGCAGCAGGCAATGGCGGCCGTAACGGTGTGAATGGTGCCATTTCACTGTGGTGGACACCGATTAAGCAATTTACCACCGGTATTCAGTACCGCTATGCTTATAACAAGTTGGGGGAAGACTTTTTACAAGATGCCATCATTTACTCTATTAAATATAATTTCTAGCTAAATGATTCCGAGGTGGCTATTTAGATCACCTCGGAATATATTTTAATTTACTTTTACACCACATATTATTTACATAAAATAAGTCTATCTACGAATTTAAAATCAGTATTTCCCATGAGTAAAAGGCTAATTACTGTTGTTTTTCCTTAACATCCGCAGTCTGGCAGCTATGTCCTACCGCCAACATATTGTTGCTATTAGTAAATTACCGCGCAAGGCAACATCTGTGACCCCCTTAACATAAAGTGTCAACAAGCCGCTGACACAATCTTAAGCATGTTTACAGTCTTGCAACCTTCCCGTAAAATGCCCGCACACATGAAACGACAATAGAGCCCTTTTGTAATTGAGGTCGTTAGATGAGACTTAAGAAATACATTAAAAATATGGGTATGTTGTCTTTATTTGCAGCCACTGTAATGCTCAGTGGTTGCGATATGGCATTGATGAACCCCAAAGGCGCAATCGGAGTCGAACAAAAAACACTGATACTTACTGCTATCGGTTTAATGTTGATCGTCGTGGTTCCGGTTATTTTTATGGCGTTTGCTTTTGCATGGAAGTTCCGCGCGTCCAACAAAAGTGCGACCTACACCCCAAACTGGTCCCATTCCAACAAAATTGAGCTTGTTGTCTGGGCTGTTCCAATCATTATCATCGCTATTTTGGCGACGATAACCTGGAAAACCTCCCACGAACTTGACCCGTTCAAACCTATCGTAGTGGCTGGTAAAGAACCGATCACTATTGAAGTGGTTTCCCTTGACTGGAAATGGCTGTTTATCTATCCAGAACAAGGTATTGCTACAGTTAATGAACTGGCCTTCCCTACTGACGTTCCGGTGAATTTCAAAATCACTTCTAACTCAGTAATGAACTCGTTCTTTATCCCTCAGTTAGGCGGGCAGATTTATGCGATGGCCGGGATGCAAACCAAACTGCATCTGATTGCTAACGAACCTGGTAAATATAATGGTATTTCCAGTAGCTTCAGTGGCAAAGGCTTCTCTGGTATGAAATTCACTGCAATCGCAACACCGACGCAGGAAGAGTTCAACCAGTGGGTCGCACAGGTGAAAAAATCGCCGAACACCCTGAATACCACTGACGATTTCAATAAACTGGCTGAACCGAGCGAAAATAACCCGGTTGAGTATTTCTCCAGTGTTAAACCGGAGCTGTTTAAAGGAATTATTGGCAAGTTTATGGGCGATATGAACATGCACCAGAAAGGCGATGATACCCATTCAGGTATGGATATGAGCCAGGGCATGGATATGGGCGAACACGCCGCTCACGCCGGAGCCGAGGAATAAAACGATGTTGGGAAAATTAACACTTGATGCGGTTCCGCTACACGAACCAATCATTATGGTTACCGTTGCTGCAATTGTCCTAGGTGGGCTGGCTCTTGTTGCTGCTCTGACCTATTTCGGCAAATGGAAATGGTTATGGAGCGAATGGCTGACTTCGGTTGACCATAAAAAAATCGGTATCATGTATATCCTGGTCGCCATGGTCATGCTGTTGCGTGGTTTTGCCGACGCTATCATGATGCGTAGCCAGCAAGCACTTGCTTCCGCTGGTGAGGCCGGCTTCCTGCCACCTCATCACTATGATCAGATCTTCACCGCTCACGGCGTTATCATGATTTTCTTCATGGCGATGCCTTTTGTTGTGGGTTTGATGAACGTGGTCGTACCGCTACAAATCGGTGCTCGTGACGTTGCCTTCCCGTTCCTGAACTCATTGAGCTTCTGGTTCTTTGTGGTCGGGGTGGTGTTAATTAACATCTCTCTGGGGGTCGGTGAATTCGCGGGAACCGGTTGGTTGGCCTATCCGCCACTATCAGGTAAAGAGTACAACCCAGGTGTCGGGGTAGATTACTGGATATGGAGTCTACAAATCTCCGGTCTGGGGACTTTGTTGACCGGTGTTAACTTCTTCGCCACTATTTTGAAAATGCGTGCACCTGGCATGTCGATGATGAAGATGCCTGTCTTCACATGGGCGGCACTTTGCACCAACATTTTGATTATCGTTTCCTTCCCGATCCTGACCGTAACTGTCGCGTTACTGACTCTGGACCGTTACCTTGGCACCCATTTCTTTACCAATGATATGGGTGGCAACATGATGATGTACATCAACTTGATTTGGGCCTGGGGCCATCCAGAAGTGTACATTTTGGTCCTGCCGGTGTTCGGGGTGTTCTCCGAGGTTACTGCGACCTTCTCTAAAAAACGTCTGTTTGGTTACACCTCTTTAGTTTGGGCAACCATCGCTATCACCGTATTGTCATTTATCGTTTGGCTACACCACTTCTTTACTATGGGATCCGGTGCCAACGTTAACGCCTTCTTCGGTATAGCTACGATGATCATTTCCATCCCAACTGGGGTGAAAATCTTCAACTGGTTGTTCACCATGTATCAGGGCCGTATTCAGTTTCACTCTGCAATGCTGTGGACCATTGGCTTCATCATCACCTTCTCTATCGGTGGGATGACCGGGGTTCTGCTGGCGGTTCCAGGTGCGAACTTCGTACTGCACAACAGCCTGTTCCTGATTGCCCACTTCCATAACGTAATTATCGGTGGTGTGGTGTTCGGTTGCTTTGCTGGCCTGACTTACTGGTGGCCTAAGTCCTTTGGCTTTACGCTTAATGAGAAATGGGGTATCCGTGCCTTCTGGTTCTGGATAATCGGTTTCTTCGTAGCCTTTATGCCGCTGTATGTTCTGGGCTTTATGGGTATGACCCGTCGTCTGAGCCAAGATATCAATCCAGAATTCCACGCGATGTTGATGGTGGCTGCTGGTGGTGCAGTACTGATTGCCTGCGGTATTTTGTGTCAGGTTATTCAGGTCTTCGTCAGTATCCGTGACCGCGAACAAAATCGTGACTTGACCGGTGACCCATGGGGTGGCCGTACGCTGGAGTGGTCTACCTCTTCCCCACCGCCGTTCTATAACTTCGCCGTAGTGCCTAACGTCGTCGACCGTGACGAGTTCTGGGATATGAAAGAGAAAGGCGAAGCGTACAAACGTCCGGCGAAATACGAAGAAATCCACATGCCGAAGAATACCGGTGCAGGTGTGATTATTGCTGGCTTCAGCTTGATCTTCGGCTTTGCCATGATCTGGTACATCTGGTGGCTGGCCATTATTGGCTTCGTCGGCATGATTGTTACCTGGATTGTGAAGAGCTTCGACGAGGATGTTGATTACTATGTGCCAGTTGCAGAAGTTGAGCGCATTGAGGATCTTCATCATGAACAAATCAGCAAAGCAGGCGTGAATCATGTCAACTGAAACTCTGACTAACCACAACGTCGCCCATGCAGAGCATGGGCATCACGATGCGGGAGCGACGAAAGTCTTCGGCTTCTGGATCTACCTGATGAGCGACTGTATTTTGTTTGCGACATTGTTCGCAACCTATGCAGTGCTGGTAAACGGGACCGCTGGCGGTCCTTCAGGGCGGGATATCTTCGATTTGAACTTTGTTCTGGTCGAAACCTTCCTGTTGTTGTTCAGTAGTATTACTTACGGCATTGCGATGCTGGGCATGAACAAAGGCCATAAAAACCAGGTCAACACCTGGTTGGGTCTGACCTTCTTGTTCGGTCTGGGCTTTGTGGCAATGGAAATCTATGAATTCCATCACCTGATTGCTGAAGGCTATGGCCCGGATCGCAGTGCGTTCCTGTCTAGCTTCTTCGCACTGGTTGCCACCCACGGTATTCACGTTACCGCAGGTCTGGTCTGGATCATCATTATGATGATTCAAGTAGCAAAACGCGGATTGAATGAAACCAACCGCACCCGTCTGATGTGTCTGAGCTTGTTCTGGCACTTCCTGGACGTGGTGTGGATCTGCGTATTCACCGTTGTCTATCTGTTAGGAGTCATGTAATGAGTCATCCAACATCTAGTCACCCAACAACGACTCACGGTGGAGCCAGCCACGGTAGCTTGAAGTCATATCTTATTGGCTTCATTCTATCGGTGATTCTGACAGTTATTCCATTCGCTATGGTGATGAGCGGTACCGCCTCTCATACAACTATTCTGGCCACAGTGGTCGGTTTAGCTGTGGTGCAGATTATTGTGCATCTGGTGTACTTCCTGCATATGAATGGATCGTCTGAAGAACGTTGGAATCTGGTGGCGTTCCTGTTCACCGCTATGATTATCGCAATCGTTGTAGTGGGCTCACTCTGGATTATGTACAACCTCAACATCAATATGATGGTTGACTGAAGAGCTGCATGTGATGATTAAGCAATACCTGCAAGTAACTAAACCAGGAATTATTTTCGGCAATTTAATTTCTGTCGTTGGGGGATTTCTCCTCGCTTCCAAAGGCGTGATTGATTACCCCCTTTTTCTCGCCACCCTGATCGGTGTCTCGTTAGTTGTTGCCTCCGGGTGCGTATTTAACAACTATATCGACCGTGATATCGATAGCATCATGGAGAGAACGAAGAATCGTGTCCTGGTCAAAGGGCTTATCGATCCGAAAGTGAGCCTGATTTATGCGTCCGTACTGGGTATTGTTGGCATGCTGTTGCTCTACGTGGCCGCCAATCTATTAGCAATGATGCTGGCGATTATCGGTTTCGTTATCTATGTCGGGGTTTATAGCCTCTACATGAAACGCAAGTCAGTCTACGGAACATTGATCGGCAGCTTGTCAGGAGCCGCACCACCAGTAATTGGTTACTGTGCGGTCACCGGCCAGTTCGATATGGGTGCATTGATTTTGCTGCTGATTTTCAGTCTGTGGCAGATGCCGCACTCCTATGCCATAGCAATTTTCCGCTTTAAGGATTATCAGGCTGCCAACATTCCGGTTCTGCCGGTAATAAAAGGCATATCGGTCACCAAAAACCATATTACCCTGTATATTCTGGCGTTTATGGTTGCGACCCTGATGCTGACATTAAGTGGTTATGCCGGTTATAAGTATCTGGTTGTCGCAGCGGCGGTCAGTGTCTGGTGGCTGGGAATGGCATTACGTGGCTACAAAGCGACCAATGACAGCGTATGGGCGAGAAAACTTTTTGTCTTCTCAATCATTGCTATTACGTCATTGAGCGTCATGATGTCAGTCGATTTCAATGTCCCTTCCTCGGTTGGATTACTGACTTACGTCGGGTAACACCTACCACATTGATAGACACAAATAGAGTGGCTGATGGGCCTGTTCCTGCCAGCCACTTTCTCTTTCTGCCCTACCCTGCTTTCACCTAAAATCTCGCCTGTAATACATTCTAAACATCAATAGATTTACCGGCCCCTATTAACATCATTACAATACACCCTATAGATTTCAAAGTGCGGCCAACACACCGGCACCTTGAAAGATGACGATATCGTGCAGAATGTTTTTTGAGGTGTAATGAACGACAATAAAATGACTCCGCTTGAGCTTCGGGCAACCTGGGGGCTGGGCAGCGTTTTCTCACTGCGCATGCTGGGCATGTTTATGGTTTTGCCGGTTCTCACCACCTATGGTATGGCACTGTCTGGCGCCAGCGAAGCTCTAATCGGCATAGCCATTGGCATCTACGGACTGGCTCAAGCTATTTTTCAGATCCCCTTTGGATTAGTTTCCGATCGTATTGGCCGCAAACCGCTGATCGTGGGCGGCCTGTTAATTTTTGCCCTTGGTAGTGTGATTGCTGCCATGAGTGACTCTATTTGGGGCATTATTCTGGGCCGCGCGCTACAAGGCTCCGGTGCCATTGCCGCTGCCGTCATGGCGCTGCTATCTGATTTGACCCGTGAACAAAATCGTACCAAAGCCATGGCATTTATCGGTGTCAGTTTTGGTATTACCTTTGCGATTGCCATGGTGCTCGGGCCTATCGTCACCCATGCCTTTGGCCTGCATGCCCTGTTCTGGGCTATCGCCATACTGGCGCTATTAGGTATTGTCATTACATTAGCTGTGGTGCCGGATGCTGATAACCATGTACTTAACCGCGAGTCCAGTATTGTTAAAGGTAGCGTCAGTAAGGTGTTAAGTAACAGCCGGTTGCTTAAGCTCAATTTTGGCATTATGTGCCTGCATATTTTGCTGATGTCGAGCTTTGTTGCATTACCGCAGATTATGGCCAGCGCAGGTTTAGTCCCGGCTCAACACTGGAAAGTGTATCTGGTGACAATGCTGATTTCATTCGCAGCGGTGGTGCCGTTCATTATTTATGCTGAAGTCAAACGCCGCATGAAACAGGTCTTTATGGGCTGCGTTGCGGTGCTGTTTGCCGCCGAAGTAGTGCTGTGGTCTGCCGGTCACAACCTCTGGGTGATTATTGCTGGAGTGCAATTATTCTTCATTGCGTTCAATGTGATGGAGGCTATTTTACCCTCGTTGATCAGTAAAGAGTCACCAGCCGGGTATAAAGGCACGGCAATGGGGATCTATTCCACCAGTCAATTTATTGGCGTGGCTATTGGCGGCAGCTTGGGGGGATGGCTATTTGGCATGGAAGGGGCAAGTATGGTGTTTGCTGGCGGTGCGGTGATTGCGCTAGTGTGGTTTGCAGTCAGTGCAACTATGCAAGACCCCCCCTATGTCAGTAGCCTGCGCATTACCTTATCTGAATTGGCGGTGAAAGACTCAGCATTGGAACAGCGGCTCAAGGCTCAACCAGGGGTGACAGAAGCGGTTGTAGTGATGGCCGAACGCAGTGCATATATCAAAGTTGATACCAAACAGACTAATCGCAACCAGTTAGAGCAGTTAGTTAACGCGGTATAAGAGAGCGCTAAGGTACAAAGGCTATCAACACCTTTGTACCTGGCTCGTTAACTCAATATCAGTCGCGGAAGTTATTGAACTGGAACGGCTGCCCCAGATCAGCACCACGAATCAAGGCCATGACACTCTGTAAATCATCACGTGCCTTACCTGTTACCCGGACTTGTTCGCCCTGAATTTGTGCCTGAACTTTCAGCTTGCTGTCTTTAATCAGCTTAACCAGCTTCTTAGCCTGGACACTTTCGATCCCTTGTTTCAGCTTGGCGTCCACACTGTAGGTTTTCCCACTGCGCTCCATCTCTTCCGGGATTTCTAATGCAGCACCTTCAATACCACGCTTGCTCAATTGAGCACGTAAGATATCCAACAACTGCTCAACCTGAAAATCAGATTCACTGACGACTTTGATACTTTCGTTCTTTTCATTTAGCTCAAAACTCGCCGGAACATTACGAAAATCCCAACGGTTCGCCAGATCACGGGTGGCGTTTTCAACTGCGTTACGCACTTCCTGCATATCAATTTCAGATACGATGTCGAAAGATGGCATATTCCCTCCTCCTGATAAGATGACTGGCAAGCATAATAACCGCTTTATCTACGCAGACAAAGCCATGCCGCAGACAATTACTCAACGAAGCCGCCATTATTAGCGGACCCGATTTGTTGCTAGCCCTGCGTTTAATGACTAAAAAGTCTATATCCCCGTCATACTTCAAGCTGCATGTACGTTGGCCGCGCTCAATCACCCCAGTCACTTACTTATGTAAGCTCTTGGGGGTTCACTCGCTTACCGCCTTCCTGCAACTCGAATTATTTAGGGTATAATCAAAGCATAACATTTAGAACGATGCAGTGTGCTTTCCGCTTACACCAAGGGGGTTTCAATGAAAATTACTGTGCTTGGTTGCGGAGCTCTCGGGCAGTTATGGCTATCAGCGCTGTATCAGCAAGGCCATGATGTACAAGGCTGGCTCCGTGTGCCACAGCCCTTTTGTTCAGTCAATGTTATTACGTTAAGCAATGAGGCGTTCAACCAGAACCTGCCTACTAATGATCCAGAGCACTTGTCGAAAAGTGAATTATTACTGGTGTGCTTAAAGGCGTGGCAAGTATCCAGCGCTGTCATCGCCCTATTACCCAAGCTTAACCCTGAGTGTAAAATTTTACTGCTGCATAATGGTATGGGCACAGAGGACGAACTGCCGCGCCATGAGTATACCTTCCTGCATGGTGTAACCACTCATGCAGCCCGGCATGACGGCAACACGATAGTCCATGTTGCCAGTGGGATTACACATATTGGCCCAACCTCGCCAACGGCAATAGATATCAGCCATCTGGCCGATGTACTACATCAGGCACTGCCGGATGTCGCCTGGCATAACGATATATCAGCAGCTTGTTGGCAAAAACTGGCGGTAAACTGTGTAATTAACCCGCTCACAGGGCTGTATAACTGCCGCAATGGTGACTTGCAGCGCTACCCGGAGCTGATTAGCAGTTTATGTGCCGAGGTAGCCAGTGTGATGGAGATGGAGGGCTACCACACCTCAACCAGCAGCCTGTTAAGTTATGTTAACGATGTTATCCAGAGTACCGCAGATAATACCTCGTCGTTATTGCAGGATTTACGCTGCCAGCGGCATACCGAGATAGATTACATTACTGGTTATTTACTGCGGCGTGCGCGCAACCACGGTATGACGTTGCCGGAAAATGCCCACTTATATGATTTAATAAAACGTAAGGAAAATGAGTATGAGCGTATCGGCGCTGGTTTGCCTGGCTCCTGGTAGCGAAGAGACCGAGGCGGTCACCACTATTGATGTTCTGGTGCGCGCCGGTATCGAGGTAACAACCGCCAGTGTCGCCAGTGATGGAGCATTGGAAATTGTCTGTTCACGCGGTGTCCGCTTGCTGGCAGATACCCGTTTAGTGGATGTGGCGGATCAGAAATTTGATGTGGTGGTCCTGCCTGGTGGCATAAAAGGTGCGGAATGTTTTCGCGATAGCCCACTGCTGGTTGCTACTGTGCGTCAAACCCATAATGAAGGACGACTGGTGGCCGCCATTTGCGCTGCTCCCGCCTTGGTACTTGAGCATCACAATTTGTTCCCTGTTGGCAATATGACCGGCTTCCCAGCACTGAAAGATAAAATCGATGCCACTAAATGGATGGATCAGCGGGTAGTTTATGATCGGCGGGTGAATTTGGTCACCAGCCAAGGGCCGGGTACTTCCCTCGATTTCGCACTGAAGATCGTATTTTTGCTGCTCGGCAGGGAAAAGGCCGAAGAAATCGCCTGGCAGTTGGTACTACCGCCAGGTATTTATAACTATACCCTTCGGACTTGAAGCCGCAGGGTTGTTAGCTACGCGCACTACTCCGAATCACTTACCGTCGTGCGCTCATCGGGATGAGTTTGCTGGCTGCCTACCTGCAACTCCAATTACTTTGGGTATATAGTGAATATGAACATAGCAACCACTGCGCAAGCTCAAAATCCACACACGCAGTAGCCGTTAACTATCCCCAACGAGGCGTAGCGAGCAAAGTCAGTCTGGATGCGCCCAGCGCACAGCCAACGGAGCGTACACGTAGTACGTGACGGCGGCGAGCACTGCGCAAGTCCAGAATGGCAAAGCGCAGTAGCCGTTAAATATAATAATTTAAGGGCGGTATACTTTTACGTTTGTATACCCCTGCTCACGCAAGTAAAGCGCCTGCAAACGACTCATCACCCCGCGATCGCAATACAGCAGATAAGTCTTGCTCTGATCCAGACTGGCGAATTGCGAACTCAGTTTATAGAACGGTAATGCGTGAACTTCTACACTGCCCACGTTAAGCGGCTTTTCGTCCTGCTCATCCGGTGCGCGAATATCCAGCAACACATCGGTATCGGCCAGTTCAGCAACAGTTTCAACCTCAACAACCTGCTCACGGCTTTGCTCGGCAATTTCACGAATATCAACGTTTTTGGCTTCGCTGACGACCCGGTCCAGAATAGAGAAATCAAAGTGGGACTCCTCTTCTTCAATCTTGGCTTTAACCGCTTTCACCGTCGGGCTTTTCGAAATCACGCCGCAATATTCCGGCATGGTTTTTGCGAAATCTTCAGTGCCTATTTGCCGCGCCAGATTAATGATGTGCTCTTTATCATGGGAAATCAGTGGGCGCAAAATCAGGGTGTCTGAAGCATTATCAATTAACCGCAGATTGGTTAATGTTTGGCTGGAAACTTGCCCCAGAGCTTCACCGGTAACCAGTGCCTGCACACCATAACGTTCTGCAACCTGCGATGCCGCACGCACCATCATGCGCTTGAGTACCACGCCCATCTGACCATCTTCGACTTTTTCGAGGATTTCGCCGACAACCGGTTCAAAATCAATGGCAACAAAACGCACCCGATGGGAGCTGCCAAAACGGTTCCACAGATAATGAGCTACTTGCTTGACACCAATTTCATGGGCCGAGCCGCCGAGATTGAAGAAGCAATAATGCACGCGGCAACCACGACGCATCAGCATATAGCTGGACACACCCGAGTCAAAACCGCCTGAAATCAGCGATAACACATCTTCTTGTGTGCCGATCGGGAAGCCACTCAACCCTTCATGACGCGCCTTGATCAGTGTCAGTTTGTCCTGATCAATTTCTAAATGAACCGTAACCTGAGGATGGGTCAGTTTAACTTTTGCACTTTCAATATGCTGATTCAGACCGCCGCCAACATAGCGTTCAACATCACCTGACGAAAATTCATGCTTACCGCGGCGCTTCACCCGCACACAGAAAGTTTTCCCGATCAGTGTCTCGCGATAGGCTTCCAGCGTCTGCTCAAAAATATTGTGCATATCGGTGTAGCTGCGATCTTCTACTTCGAGAATATGGTGAATCCCCGGCACGCGGGTCAACGCATCACAGATAACCGGGCCAAGATTGTCATCTTTGGTACGAATTTCAATATGATCCCAATGACGGACTACCGCGAGGGTATCGTCCTCAAGGTTTTTCAGTACATTGCGGATATTCGTAGTGAGGATCTTAATGAAGCGCAATCGCACAGATTGACTCTTGATGGTGATTTCTGGGAACAATTTAATGATAAACTTCATGGCAGTCTTTAGTTGTCTGGTTATGGAGTGATGGCGCTGCTATTGATAGCAACAGTCAAAGGCTTTAGCGAAAACATGCAAGCCGAGGAGTATATCACTATTAGACGTGCCACTGCGTACTAAAAACCCGACTTAAACGTCACGATTTCCCCTTCATTATCCGCTAGAATAGCCGGTAATAATTTTTTGGCCCGAATGTAATTGGTATGGTGAGTTACTCTCAGAAAAAACCTCATTAGCAGGAATGCGTTACGCACCATTAATGTTACGTTTCATAAAAATATCGAGTCGAATAGAGCTATGGCGAAAAAACCCGCAACACCAGAAACCAAAGTGACCAGTTTTGAGACATCTCTCAGTGAACTGGAACAGATTGTGACCCGCCTGGAGTCCGGTGAATTAGCGCTGGAAGAAGCGTTAAACGAATTCGAACGGGGTGTGCAACTGGCCCGCCAGGGGCAGCAAACCTTGTTACAAGCGGAACAGCGAGTGCAAGTTCTTCTCAGTGATGATGTAGATGCACCCTTGGCACCTTTCACCCCGGATACTGAATAGCCTTATGTCTATCGCCCACTCATCTGCTGATTTTCATCATCAACTTGCAGCTCATCAGCAACGGGTCAATCAGGCGCTGCTTGATTTTATTGCTCCGCTACCCTTTGGCGACAGCGACTTAGTCGCCGCTATGCGTTATGGTGCCGTGCTCGGCGGTAAGCGGCTGCGCCCTTATCTGGTTTACGCCACCGGCCAAATGTTTGGTCTGTCGCTGACTAATTTAGATGCTCCTGCGGCGGCAATTGAATGTATCCATGCCTATTCATTGATTCATGATGATTTACCGGCGATGGATGACGATGATTTACGTCGTGGGCAGCCGACTTGCCATGTGAAATTTGGTGAGGCCAATGCCATTCTGGCGGGGGACGCACTGCAAACGCTCGCGTTCTCTATTCTGGCTGAAGCGCAGATGCCCGATGTGGCAGATAAAGATCGCTTATCAATGATTGCCGAATTAGCTAAGGCCAGCGGTGTCGCGGGGATGTGTGGGGGTCAGGCATTGGATCTGGAAGCCGAAGCGCGCCAGATTTCACTGGAAGAGCTTGAACGCATCCACCGCCACAAAACCGGCGCATTGATCCGTGCCGCGGTTCGCCTCGGTGCATTGGCTGCGGGCACACCAGGGCGCGAAGCGTTACCGTTACTTGACAGGTACAGTGAGGCCATTGGTCTGGCCTTCCAGGTTCAGGACGATATCTTAGACGTTATTGGCGATACAGCTACAATTGGTAAACGTCAGGGTTCAGATCAACAACTCGGCAAAAGCACTTATCCAGCACTGCTGGGGTTAGATTGCGCTAAAGCTAAAGCGATGGATCTGTATCAGGAAGCGCTCAGCGCCCTGAATACCTTGTCAGAACAATCCTATAACATAGCGCCGTTGCAGGCGTTAGCCTGTTTTATTATTGAGCGTGATAATTAGAAATATACTGACCGTTAATAAACGCTGTTATACCCCAAGAACTTAGCGTTGCAGTCAGGTAAAGCGAACCCTCCTGCTGCAACAGATTCTAAGGGTATGCACCCACTTTTGATATGAGCATCGAATGAGCCTTGATATAGCCAAATACCCGACATTGGCACTTGCAGAAAATCCTGAAGAACTGCGCATGTTGCCCAAAGAAAGCCTGCCGAAGTTATGTGATGAACTACGCCAGTATTTGCTCGCGTCCGTCAGTCGCTCCAGTGGGCACTTTGCTTCCGGGCTGGGCGTAGTCGAGCTAACTGTCGCGTTGCATTACGTCTACAACACACCTTTCGACCATCTGGTGTGGGACGTAGGCCATCAAGCTTATCCTCACAAAATATTAACCGGTCGTCGCGAACAGATCGGTACTATTCGCCAGAAAGATGGTTTACATCCTTTCCCTTGGCGTGGTGAAAGTGAATATGATGTGCTCTCGGTTGGCCATTCCTCAACCTCAATCAGTGCAGGCCTGGGGATGGCTGTCGCAGCTGAACGGGAAGGTAAAGGGCGGCGGACTGTTTGTGTTATCGGTGACGGTGCTATTACGGCGGGTATGGCTTTCGAAGCAATGAATCATGCCGGTGATATTCACTCAGACATGCTGGTTATCCTCAACGATAACGAGATGTCTATCTCAGAAAATGTCGGTGGTTTGAACAATCATCTGGCTCAGTTATTATCGGGTAAGCTCTATGCCAGCCTGCGTGAAGGTGGCAAAAAGGCATTTTCTGGCTTACCACCGATTAAAGACCTGTTGAAACGGACTGAAGAGCACCTAAAAGGGATGGTGGTGCCAAGTACCTTATTCGAAGAGTTAGGCTTTAATTATATTGGCCCGGTTGATGGGCACGATGTACAAGCATTGGCACAAACGTTGAAAAACATGCGTGACCTGAAAGGCCCGCAGCTGCTGCACATCATGACTAAAAAGGGCAAAGGCTACGCACCGGCTGAGAAAGATCCGATTGGCTGGCATGCTGTGCCGAAGTTTGATCCCGCCTCCGGTACTTTGCCGAAAAGCCAGGGTAGCCTGCCGACTTACTCCAAGATTTTTGGTGAGTGGTTATGTGAAACCGCCGCCAAAGACAGCCAGTTAATGGCCGTCACCCCTGCTATGCGCGAAGGCTCTGGGATGGTGCGTTTCTCTCGTGAATACCCCCAGCAATATTTCGATGTGGCTATCGCTGAGCAACATGCAGTGACCTTTGCCGCAGGGTTAGCCATTGGGGGCTACAAACCGATTGTGGCTATCTACTCCACCTTCCTGCAACGAGCATATGACCAACTGATTCACGATGTTGCCATCCAAAACCTGCCCGTTCTATTTGCTATTGACCGTGGTGGCCTGGTGGGCGCGGATGGCCAAACCCATCAGGGTGCGTTTGACCTCTCATTCATGCGCTGCATTCCAAATATGATCATCATGACCCCAAGCGATGAAAACGAGTGCCGTCAGATGCTTCACACCGGTTATCACCACAACGGCCCTGCGGCGGTACGTTACCCACGCGGCAACGGCACCGGTACCGACCTGAAACCGTTAGAGATCATGCCGATAGGTAAAGGTATTGTGCGTCGTGAAGGTGAAAAGATTGCCATATTGTGCTTTGGTACTTTACTGGCTCAGACACAGCTCGTGGCCGATAACCTCAATGCCACCTTGGTGGATATGCGTTTTGTAAAGCCATTGGATGAGGCGTTGGTACTGGAAATGGCTGCCAGCCATGAGGTATTAGTCACCGTGGAAGAGAACGCCATCATGGGTGGTGCGGGTAGTGGTGTGAATGAATTGCTGATGGCGAAACGGCAATTAGTGTCGGTACTGAATCTCGGTTTATCGGACAGCTTTGTGCCACAAGGTGAACAAGAGGAAATGCGCGCTGAGTTTGGGTTAGATGCTGCGGGTATACAACGCCAGATTGAAACGTGGCTGGCGTGATAACAACTTAATTTACGCAGATTGAGCCAAGGCCGACCACTCCTACAGCCGCTCCGGTGGCTCGCGCAACTACGACCCGAACGGAGTGTTTCCCTTGGTTCGAATTTCACCTGCAACTTGAAAGATGACCACACATATACCCTATAGATTTCAAGGTGCAGGAAGGCGGCAAGTAAGTGCATCCCGATGAGCTGACATGAGTCAGTGATTCGGGTAAGCGAATGCAGCCAACACACCTGCAACTTGAAAGATGACGGGTATCAGTAGAACAGATCTGCTGGCCAGTAATGCCCCACGACAAAAATAATAGCAGCCGCAATCACCCCGGCAATAATGTCATCGATCATGATCCCCATGCCACCATGGACATTGCGATCAAACCAGCGAATCGGCCAAGGCTTCCAGATATCAAAAACTCGGAACGCGACAAAACCCGCAGCGACCCATTGCCAATGATTGACGGGCAATGCCATCAGGGTTATCCACATGCCGACAAATTCATCCCAAACGATACTGCCATGGTCATGAACCTGCATATCTTTGGCGGTACGATGACAAATGTAGACACCAATGCAGATGCTGAACATCACAGCCAAAGAATAAAGCTGCCATGGGAGCTGGATCAATAGCAGCCAGAATGGGATTGCCGCAATTGACCCCATGGTACCGGGTGCCCATGGTGATAAACCACTACCAAAGCCGGTGGCCAGCAAATGCCAAGGATTGGTTAACCGCAAACGGCGTTTGGCTTCATCCATGGGATTTACCTGTTGAGAAGTGATCAAAACCACGAAAATCCAGTTGTACTGCCTTACCTTCACGGAAGAATTTAACACCTTCCGATTGCGGGCCTACCTGCCCAATACAAGTATAGCCTGCGCCGGTATTACTGAGCGCGACATCCAGTGCACCACGGTTTATCTCAGGTACGGTAAAGCACAACTCATAATCTTCACCACCACTCAACGCCCAGCGTAGAGCCTGTTCAGCGTCAACCTGACGTGTTAGCGCATCAGAGTAAGGCAATGCATCCAACTCAATACGCGCCCCACAATTGCTCGCTTTCAGGATATGTTGCAGATCAGAAATCAACCCATCGGAGATATCAATGGCAGAGCTGGCAAGGTCGCGCAATGCCTGCCCTTGCAGCACGCGTGGCTGTGGCCGCAAATGACGGTGAATTAATGCAGACCTATCGGCTTCGTTATCAACTCGCAACGCATTTTGCAAAATCGCCAGTCCTGCGGCACTGTCACCCAACGTACCGGTAACATAAATCCAGTCACCAATTCGCGCACCAGCTCGGGTCAATGCCCGCCCTTCCGGTACCAACCCTTGAATGGTCAGCGTTAGACTCAATGGCCCACGAGTCGTATCACCACCAATCAGTTGCATACCGTAATAGTTAAGCTGATCAAATAAGCTATCACTGAATGCCTGCAACCAGTCTTCATTTACATTGGGTAGGGTTAGAGCAAGAGATAACCAGGCAGGATCGGCACCCATTGCAGCTAAATCGCTAAGGTTTACCGCTAAAGATTTGTAACCAAGATCGGCCGGATCGATATCCGGTAGGAAATGAACGCCCGACACCAGTGTATCCGTACTGATGGCCAACAGCTGTTTTTCTGCCACTGTGAGAAGTGCGCAGTCGTCTCCAATACCCAGCTCTACATCCCGGCGATTACTTCTAAACCGGTCAAAGTAGCGGGCAATGAGGTCAAATTCGCCACATGCCATAATACAATTCCAGGAGTGTTTACCGATATATGATTAAGGCCGGTTCCCGGCCTTAATCATATCCCTCTTCACTTGACGCGGTGTTAGCGCTGCCAATGACTTTGGGTATATTATTTCTTTTTACGTACTGTCGGAGCTACTTTATCCAGCACGCCATTTACGAACTTGTGACTATCTTCCGCACCGAAAGTTTTGGCCAGTTCGATAGCTTCATTGATTGCCACTTTATAAGGGACATCATTACGTTTGCTCAGTTCAAACAGTGCAATACGCAGAATAGCTCTTTCAACCTGACCTAATTCCTCGAGCTGGCGGGAAAGAAAAGGTGTCATTAACGCATCCAAAGATGTGGCATTAACTGCGACCCCTGACAGCAATTCGCGAAAATAGGAGATGTCTACATCTTTGACATCCTGCTCCGACAGGAACTGTAATTCAACATCAGCGATGTCGTTTTTAGACAACTGCCAAGAGTAAAGCGCTTGAACAGCGCACTCACGAGCGCGGCGACGAGCAGCAGGTTTCACGGAATTCCCCTTAACTAAATTCAGCCTTTAATAGCTTTGATTACATTAATCATTTCAAGTGCGGTCAGGGCAGCTTCTGCACCTTTATTACCCGCTTTAGTACCAGCACGCTCAATTGCCTGCTCAATACTTTCTGTGGTCAGCACACCGAAAGCGACTGGAATATCGCTATTCATGGCGACACTTGCCAAGCCAGAACTCGCTTCACCAGCAACATATTCAAAGTGCGCAGTTCCCCCACGGATAACCGTACCCAGCGCAATTACCGCATCGTAACGATTTGTTTTTGCTAATACATTGGCAACCAGCGGCAACTCATAGGCACCCGGTACCCAAACAACAGTAATGTTGTCATCAGCTACCTGACCAATGCGCTTCAGGGCATCAATTGCACCTTCCAGCAGACTGTCGTTGATAAAGTTGTTAAAACGCGCAATTGCAATCGCCACGCGGGCATTAGGAGTAGCAACAACACCTTCGATAACGTTCATAGCTTTCCTCAATATGGGTTCATACCCCGCAGGGGGGCGGATTCTATCATATTCTTTCACGCCCCGCCCCTGCGCATTTACAAAACGCTTGGCAAGACGATGATTGAGCTTCGGGAAACTCTGCCGGAAAATTCAATTAATACTTCGGTTTCAAACGCAAACGTAAGTCTGGCCCCACCTGACGTACATCACTGAAGACAAATTCAGGGGCTTGTGCTAAATGCGTTAATCCAGCCAACTGGCACAATCCGCGGGCATCGCTACCCAACAGTTTTGGCGCGATATACAGAATTAACTCATCAACCACACCGGCCTGTAATAGTGCGCCTGCCAGTTGTGGCCCGGCTTCAACCCACACTGAGTTAATTTGCCGCTTGCCAAGTTGCATCATCAATAATACCAAATCCACACCATTACCATGGCGAGGTAACAATAACTGCTCGACATTATCTGGCCATGGCTGCTGATCCGCCTCAACGCGCGCCAGCCAGCATGGGCCATTTTGTTGTGTCACTTGGTGTTCAGGCGTTACACGGTTATGGCTATCCAATATAATCCGAACCGGTGGGCGCAGCGAATCTTGGGGATACAAGGCTTGCGTTTGGGCATCTAACTCCGACCAGCGCACCGTGAGCGAAGGGTCATCCGCTATTACGGTGGCACTGGTACTGAGAATCGCCGAACTCTCAGCTCGAAAACGCTGCACATCCTGGCGTGCCTGTGGCGACGTAATCCACTGGCTTTCACCCGAGGCCATCGCGGTACGTCCATCTAATGATGCCGCCATTTTCAATTGCAAATAAGGAAAACCGGTACGCATCCGCTTTAGGAAACCAAGATTCACGGCTTCAGCTTCCGCCAACATCAAACCGTGGTCGACTGCAACCCCGGCCTGTTTCAATTTATATAACCCGCGCCCGGCAACTTGCGGATTGGGGTCCTGCATTGCCGCCACGACTCGGGTTACACCAGCGGCCACCAGTGCATCCGCACAAGGCGGCGTGCGCCCGTGGTGACTACAAGGCTCAAGGGTGACATAAGCCGTTGCACCGCGCGCTTTTTCACCCGCCATGTGTAATGCATGTACTTCGGCGTGTGGCTCTCCGGCACGCAGATGATACCCTTCGCCGACAATTTCACCATCACGCACCAACACACACCCAACATTTGGGTTTGGCGAGGTAGTAAACCGCCCTAACCGCGCGAGTTCAAAAGCGCGGGCCATATAGAACTCATCAGTCTGCATGGCTTTCCTTACGTTTATTGCGCCGCTTTATGGCTGCGCGACCCTCGCTAAATAACCATTTGGCGCGAATTAATCCTGCAAACGGGCAATTTCTTCACCGAATTCACGAATATCTTCAAAGCTACGATAGACCGAGGCGAAGCGAATATAGGCCACTTTATCGAGCCGTTTGAGGGCTTCCATCACCAGGTTACCCACCATTTTCGTCGGAACTTCCCGCTCGCCCGTGGCGCGCAATTGGGATTTGATATGACTTATTGCTGTTTCGACATCATCAGAGCTAACCGGACGCTTTTCTAATGCTTTCAGCATGCCACGCCGTAATTTATCTTCGTTGAAGGGTTCGCGCACATCATCACTTTTAACCACGCGCGGTAGCACCAGTTCTGCCACTTCAAAAGTGGTAAAACGTTCATTACAATCTAAACACTGGCGGCGACGGCGCACTTGCGAACCATCGCTCACCAGACGGGAGTCAATGACTTTAGTATCCACAGCGGCACAAAACGGGCAATGCATAGTGCTTCCTGATGAGTGAGCCAAAACTTAGCCCCAGTTTACCGCGAACTGCCACGACAACAAAGTGCGGAAACGGCAGTTTATCTTTATTCAACTATTGAGCGGGTTCTGGTTTGGTGGCTTTAGCGGCTCTAGCCATTCCTTTTGCAGTGCTAACCAAACTTTACGATCTGGGGATAATATATTGAGAGGGTCGAAAGGGTATTGCGCAGGTATGCATTGTTTTAATAACTGAAGGGCCAAGTGATAAATACAGGGGGCTTTGTCTATATTTTGCTCTGCATCTTGCACTTCTTTTTTTGCACCCAATAGTAACAAATAAAAATCTTCAAGTTCACTTTTAGACTTAATCATTTTCTCATTTACTTCCTTAGATAGTGAAGGAAATAAATGAGCAACAATAAAATCAATTAATCGCCCCCATAATCCCTTTGAAGGGGGGTATGCTTTATCCATTACCACTTTAATCATATCGGATATACTTGGGATTATTCTATTTTTAAGATAAATTAAATCATTCTCTAAAGCTTGCGGTAATGTAGTATTAGTTATTGTTAACGTATAATATTCATTCCAAAATTTACATCCTTTTCCAGAGTTTTCCGATTTGATTGAATTATAATTTTCATTCCATTCACTATTACTCAACCCACCTCTTCCATGAGTAATTATAACATCCTTCCACTTAGGGAAATTTGCACTGCATATATCTACTATTTCATCACCCTGACAATATTCAAACCCCACATTTTCATTTTTTAAAGACTTTACGTTTATTACCTGCTCACTTGGAGTTCCAACTGATATATTTAGGTAAGAAATAAAATCATTATAACCGGCACTTTTAACCACGGAGGTTGGCGACTCTCTTTTTATTAAATCATAACGACCGTTATGATTTAAAGTAAGTTCATATTTTTTACTAAGTGTTGATTGATTAAAATTCAAGTTAATACTTTTAATAAAATTATAATGAATACCATTTACTCTACTCGTAAGCTTATTCTCACTCCCCATATAATTATTAATGAGTGTTACAAGATCAATTTCATTATCACTTTTACCCAAATTGATCTCAAATTCATTAAACTTTGACTTTTGATTAAAATCATATTTAATCTTAAATGATTCAAAAATATCATTAAGCTCACGTTTAACACCACACACAAAATCACAATCATCGCTTCCTTGTAGAATATCATCAAAACACTTATATATCATATCATTAGCTATGTAAACTCCGTTAAAATTCACATCACTCATATATTCTCCGATAATTTACTCACATCATCCAACTACATTAAGCATATAAATCAAGTTAGAATAATAAATAATATTAAAATAATTAACTATCGAATTACTTATATAGTTTTTATAAAAATAAAATTAATGATTTTTTACTCTTACTCAATTAAACCATGGATAAAAATTAAATAAATATTCATAGAGAAAACAAATTACTCAATAAAATAAAGATAACGCGATAATATTTACACTGCAAATAAATGGGGCGGAAGCATTAGGTTAATACACGAATAAAAAAGCCCTGATACTAATTGTATCAGGGCTTTCTTTTCGTACTACCACTTACAACTTAAGGCAGGATTGAAGGTTGGTCTGCGCCTTCTTTCTCAACTTTCTGCTGCAACATGTGTTCACGTTTCATACCCAGTTTCAACGCCAGCGCGGACGCAACGTAGATGGATGAAACGGTACCGATGGAAACACCGATCAACATCGTCAGTGAGAAGCCTTGCAGCATCGCACCACCGAAGATGAACAGCATCAATACCACCATCAGCGTAGTTGCAGAGGTCATAATAGTACGACTTAAGGTCTGGGTCAGAGACACGTTCATGATTTCATAAGGCGTACCGCGACGGATTTTGCGGAAGTTCTCACGAATACGATCCGATACCACGATACTGTCGTTTAGTGAGTAACCAATAACCGACATCAATGAAGCAATGATGGTCAGATCGATCTCAATCTGGAATAACGACAAGATCCCCATGGTAATGACCACGTCATGGGCCAAAGCGATAACCGCCCCCAGCGCCAGACGCCATTCAAAACGGAAACCAACATAAACTAGAATACACAGTAACGCGACTATCAACGCCATGCCGCCTGCCTGGGCTAAATCGCTGCCCACACTTGGCCCGACGAATTCGATACGTTTTACCGAAGCATTCTTATCAACTGACTCATTAATAACAGAGATGACTTTGTTGCCCAATTCCTGCCCGGCAGTTCCGGTGGCGGGTGGCATACGTACCATCACATCACGGGTGCTACCAAAGTTTTGCAGAATTGGCGATTCAAAGCCCGCTTTTTCCAACGTGTCACGCAGTTGATCCAGATCCGCAGGTTTTTCCAGGTTAATTTCAATCACCGTACCACCGGTGAAATCCAGACCCCAGTTGAACCCTTTAGTGGACATCACCACAATCGATGCCACCAACAGCAACAACGAGACGCCGAAAGCGACGTAATCCCAGCGCATAAAGTCATAGACTTTACGGCCATAGTTCAGTTGTTCAACAGTATAATCCTGTGCCACAACGTACTCCTCAAATAGACAGCTTGTTAATGCGCTTGCCGCCGTAAAGCAGGTTGACGATGGCACGAGTACCGACTATAGCGGTGAACATTGACGTTATAACACCGATTGCCGTTGTAATGGCAAAGCCTTTAATCGAACCGGTACCCACAGCATAAAGAATAATTGCCGTGATAAGCGTCGTTACGTTCGCATCGACGATACTTGAGAAGGCACCTTTGTACCCTTCATGAATCGCTTGCTGGATCGTCCGCCCGTTCCTGAACTCTTCTTTTATTCGCTCATTAATTAGTACGTTAGCATCAACTGCTACCGCCAATGTCAATACGATCCCGGCAATACCCGGCATGGTTAATGTCGCCCCCGGTAACAAGGACATCACACCCACGATCAACACCAGGTTAGCCAATAGCGCCGTACTGGCAATCACACCAAATTTACGGTAGTAAATCACCATAAACAGGATAGATACCGCCAGGCCCCACAAGCAAGCTTCCAGACCTTGGGTGATGTTCTGTGACCCCAAAGTTGGCCCGATAGTACGCTCTTCCACAATCTGGATAGGTGCAATCAGAGCACCAGCACGCAGCAACAGGGAAAGCTGACGAGCTTCAGCCGGGTTATCAATGCCAGTAATACGGAAGCTGTTACCCAAGCGTGACTGAATAGTCGCTACGTTGATAACTTCTTCCTGCTTAACCAGAATCGCTCGGCCATTAGCATCTTTTTTGCCGCTGTCTTTATATTCTACGAACAAAGTCGCCATCGGCTTGCCGATGTTGTCTTTGGTAAAATTAGACATCAGAGAACCACCGGCGCTATCGAGCGAGATATTAACCTGAGCTTGGTTATATTCGTCGGTGCTGGAGGTTGAGTCAGTAATATGGTCACCGGTCAGGATAACGCGCTTGTACAAGACAACCGGGCGACCTTCACGGGTATTTTTGACTTCTGAATCACCCGGTACCCGACCGGAGGCAGCAACAGAGGCATCAACATTGCTATTTACCAGACGGAATTCAAGTGTTGCCGTCGCACCAAGAATCTCTTTGGCACGCGCGGTATCCTGAATACCCGGTAATTCAACCACAATACGATCCGATCCCTGGCGCTGAACCAACGGCTCGGCTACACCTAACTGGTTAACCCGGTTACGCAGGATAGTAATGTTTTGTTGAACTGCATATTCACGCGCTTCCCGCAGACGGTCATCAGTCATCACTGCCTTTAAGGTATTGCTACCATTGGAGCCAATGACCAGATCACGGTGGCGAGAAGAGAGGTAGCTGACGGCATCATCGCGGGTTTTATCGTCGCGAAAACGCACTTCAACACCATAGTTATCAAGCTTACGCACCGTGGCATACGGGATATTTTTCTCACGCAGATCTGTGCGCAAGGTATCCATCGTTTGCTCTTGCAGTTTGCCCAGCGCAGTATCCATATCCACTTCCATCAGGAAGTGCACACCGCCGCGCAGGTCAAGACCCAGCTTCATCGGCTCTGCACCTAACTTGGCAAGCCAAGAGGGTGTTGCCGGAGCCAGATTCAGCGCGATAACGTATTTGTCACCCATCGCAGCCATCAGTGCCTCACGGGCACGCAACTGGACGTCAGGATCTCTAAAGCGAGCCAGGATTGCACCGTTCTCCAGCGCAATAGACTTGCTCGCTATGTTGTCTTTTTCTAAAACGTCACGGACTTGGACCAGCGTTGTTTCACTGGCGGCGATTCCTCGCGCACCAGTGATTTGAACAGCCGGATCCTCACCATAAAGGTTGGGAAGTGCGTATAGCAGACCGATGAAGATCACAACGATCAGCATCAGATACTTCCACAAAGGATAACGGTTTAACACGGCAATTCCCTTCGGGAAAATCGAAAATTACAGAGCCTTCATTGTACCTTTCGGTAAAACGGCAGCAACGAAGTCACGTTTGATCATCACTTCAGTGGTGTCGTTCAGTGCGATTACGATATAACCCGTTTCCGCAACTTTAGTTACACGACCAAGTAAACCACCCGTGGTTAGCACTTCATCACCTTTACCAATAGAATCCATCAGTTTTTTGTGTTCTTTGGCACGTTTTTGCTGTGGACGCAGGATCATGAAGTAGAAAATAAGACCAAATACCACCAGCATAATCACCAGGGAGTACGGGCTGCTTTGAGCCGGAGCCCCAGCGGATGCGACAGCATCGGAAATGAAAAGACTCATTAAAATTCCCTCATTGTTATCAATATCAGTAATGTGAAATCAGTGCGATAAAACAGAAACGGTAAATCGTAACTGTTAGATCTACAAATACAAAGGCAATAATTTTAAAATCAGGCATTTAATGGCGGAACAGGTTTCCCAATCCGACCATAGAAATCTTCAACGAAGACCTCTAATTTACCCTCTTCAATAGCCTGACGTAAACCCGCCATTAAGCGTTGGTAGTAACGCAGGTTATGAATAGTATTCAGTCGCGCACCCAGTATTTCGTTGCAACGGTCAAGATGATGCAAGTAGGCACGACTATAATTGCGACAAGTGTAGCAATCACAATGTTCATCCAACGTTGCAACATCATTCTTATGCTTGGCATTACGGATTTTTACCACACCGTCCGTCACGAACAAATGGCCGTTACGGGCATTACGCGTAGGCATCACACAGTCAAACATGTCGATACCACGGCGCACACCTTCTACCAGATCCTCTGGTTTCCCCACGCCCATCAGATAACGTGGTTTATCCGCCGGAATCTGCGGGCAAACATGCTCCAAAATACGATGCATATCTTCTTTTGGCTCACCCACCGCCAAACCGCCCACAGCGTAACCATCAAAACCGATATCTACCAGCCCTTTTACTGACACATCACGTAAATCTTCGTAAACGCCACCCTGAATAATACCAAACAATGCATTTTTATTGTTCAGTTCATCAAAGCGTTGGCGACTACGGGCAGCCCAGCGCAATGACATCTCCATCGAACGCTTGGCATAATCCCAGTCCGCGGGATAGGGGGTGCATTCATCAAAAATCATCACGATATCGGAGCCGAGATCGTACTGAATTTCCATTGATTTTTCTGGGCTAAGGAACACTTTATCGCCGTTGATCGGGTTTTGGAACGTCACCCCTTCTTCTTTGATTTTGCGCATCGCACCCAAGCTGAATACCTGGAAGCCGCCGGAGTCAGTCAGAATCGGGCCATGCCACTGCATGAAATCATGTAAGTCACCATGCAACTTCATGATTTCCTGACCTGGACGCAACCACAGGTGAAAAGTGTTACCCAGCAAAATCTGCGCACCGGTCTCTTTTACTTCTTCCGGTGTCATCCCTTTAACTGTGCCATAGGTGCCAACAGGCATAAATGCCGGGGTTTCTACCACGCCACGTTCAAAGATTAGACGACCACGACGGGCGCGCCCATCAGTTGTTTGTAATTCGTACTTCACATAACCTCCAGCATTAGAGAAACAGTCTAATGTTGTTATTGCCGGATCACACAATATGTGTGACCTAAAATTTACAGGTTAACCGTCTCTTGCGGTGCCCGTGGATTACGGCTGATAAACATCGCATCGCCGTAACTGAAAAAGCGGTATTGTTCCGCCACCGCTTGCTGGTATGCATTCATGGTATTTTTATACCCAGCGAAAGCAGACACCAACATTATTAATGTTGATTCAGGTAAATGGAAGTTGGTCACTAAAGCATCCACAACCTGGTAGTGATAACCCGGGTAGATAAAGATACGGGTGTCACCAAAGAACGGAGCAATCAGGCTGTTCTCTGCCGCCTTAGCGGCACTTTCCAATGAGCGTACCGAGGTGGTCCCAACCGCCACGACACGATTGCCACGCGCCTTACAAGCCAAAACAGCATCTACCACATCTTGAGGTACCTCTGCATACTCGGAATGCATGATGTGCTCTTCAATGGTGTCTACACGCACGGGTTGGAACGTCCCCGCGCCGACATGTAGCGTAACGAAAGCCATCTCAATGCCTTTCTCGCGCAGTGCGGCCAGCATTGGCTCATCAAAATGTAAACCGGCCGTTGGTGCGGCGACTGCCCCAGGGCGCTCACTGTAGACTGTTTGGTACAATTCACGGTCAGCATCTTCATCAGGGCGGTCAATATAAGGAGGCAAAGGCATATGGCCGACGGCATTTAGGATAGTAAAAACATCCCGCTCATCGTCAAAACGCAACTCGAACAAGGTGTCATGGCGTGCCAACATCGTGGCTCGAATACTTTCGTCATCGCCCAACAGCAGTTCAGCGCCCGGTTTAGGTGCTTTGGAGGCTTTTACATGGGCCAGTACACGATGATCGTCCAAAACACGTTCTACTAACACTTCAAGCTTACCGCCACTGGCTTTACGGCCAAACAAGCGCGCTGGAATAACGCGGGTATTGTTAAATACCAGCAGATCGCCGGGCGTCAGTTTATCCAGCAAATCGGTGAAAATGCCGTGCGTTAACGTTCCCGTCGGGCCATCCAGTGACAGTAAGCGGCAACCGCTACGCTGGGGCTGGGGGTAATGGGCAATCAGAGATTCCGGCAGCTCAAAAGAAAAATCGGCAACACGCATAGCTTTCCACTTGATATCAGAACAGACCCAGCTCACGAGTATGATTGGAGCCGGTTCACAAAAACAGGCCGCTAGTCTAGAGCCCTCAAGGGCTGGCTGCAAGAAATAAGGACAATTGGTGGTCATTTGCTATAGCCAAAATAATTGTCGTCGCAGCCAGGCAGTAAATGAACGCATCTCGATAAGCTGACTCCCACCAGTGATTCAGTTGGCAAATCTGCCAGATGCGGATTTGAGCACGGCTTACAGTAGCTTCGCAGAGGTGGGCCAGGAAATTGACCGCGTAATGACGGCAGCTAACACCGCTGCAACTTCAAGTAAGAAGGGATATACTTTGCAGATGAATTTTCTCGCTCACCTCCATTTAGCCACACTGGCTGACAGTTCCCTACTGGGCAATCTGCTGGCAGATTTCGTCCGTGGTAATCCACAAGATGAATATGCCCCTGAGATTGTGGCTGGGATTATGATGCATCGCCGCGTTGATGTCATGACCGACGCACAGCCGCTGGTCAAAGAAGCCCGTCGCTATTTTAGTGCTGATTACCGCCGAGTTGCCCCTATCACTCTGGATGTGCTGTGGGATCATTTTCTGGCACGTAATTGGGATAAACTGGTGCCGGACTACACGCTGCCCGGGTTTATCCAGCATGCGCAAAACCAGATTGTGCCCCATTTACCACAGACACCCGCGCGCTTTCAGCACCTTAATGCCTATCTGTGGCAGGAGCGTTGGCTGGAACGCTATGCTGAACTACCCTTTATAGCTGATGTGTTACAAGGTATGGCTAATCGGCGGCCCAAACTGGCAGCACTTGCTGGCTCTTTTCAGGATATAGAACAACACTATCAGCCGTTAGAACAACTGTTTTGGGCGTTTTATCCTGCCATGATGTTGCAGGCACAACGCCAACAAATCTAGCTTAAAACATCTTTATTTGTATGGTTATTGCTACTAAGTCACTTGCGCTTTCTGCCAGAATGGGTATCTTAGCAAGACTACGAAACTAAAAACGTCGTAACGATAGGTAAAATCTATCACAGCGATTGGTATTTATCCCTTTATTCATTGCGCTTAAATACCTATGCTGTGCCGATACTTTTAAGACAACTGGTTAATCCATCCCTATTAACAGGAGTAATTTATGGTTCTGGTAACTCGTCAAGCCCCTGATTTTACAGCAGCTGCTGTTCTTGGTAGCGGCGAAATCGTTGAAAACTTCAACCTGAAAAAACACCTGAACGGCCGCCCTGCCGTCCTGTTCTTCTGGCCAATGGACTTCACTTTCGTTTGTCCTTCAGAGTTGATCGCTTTCGACCACCGTTACGAAGAATTCCAGAAACGTGGCGTTGAAGTTGTTGGTGTTTCTTTTGACTCTGAGTTTGTGCACAACGCATGGCGTAAAACCCCAGTTGATAAAGGCGGCATTGGTGAAGTTAAATACCCAATGGTTGCTGATATCAAACGTGAAATTCAGAAAGCCTACGGCATTGAACACCCAGAAGCTGGCGTTGCACTGCGCGGTTCATTCCTGATCGACAAAAATGGTATCGTTCGCAGCCAAATCGTTAACGACCTGCCAATCGGCCGTAACATCGACGAAATGATCCGTACTGTTGATGCACTGCAATTCCACGAAGAACACGGCGAAGTTTGCCCTGCTCAGTGGGAGAAAGGTAAAGCAGGTATGGGCGCATCACCAGATGGCGTAGCTAAATACCTGTCTGAAAACGCCTCTAAACTGTAATAACAGTTTATGCCGCCCCTGATTTACTCGGGGGTATCAAGCCAGTCAGTTCACCCTGACTGGCTTTTTTTATACTGATATAAAACCAAACGACGACATACCAACAATACTGATATATCCCCAAAGTAATTGGAGTTGCAGCTAGGCGGCAAACGAGTAAATCCCGATGAGCTTACATAAGTAAGTGATTCGGGTAAACGAGAGCAGCTAACAACGCTGTAACTTCAAGTAAGAAGGGGATATTTTTGTGGCATATTCAGCCTCCTTGCCTTGCCTTTCAGCAGGTAAGAAGCTACCGTAATGTTGCTAGGCATTAGGGAGCCTCGTATTGATTAACCTCAGTACGGGGCTTTTTCCTATCTGCTTTATGACAACAACTGTTTTTACCAAGGCACTTACAGCACTGGTTCAAACGATGCCCAAAGCAGACAGCTTCAAGCACCCGCCGCAGAGTCTATATAATAATCTTTTCCATTCCCAGCGTATCAAACCCGTAAATACTTATTTATTTTCAATAAGTTATTTTTATTTATCTTGGCTCCTTTCAAGCATAAATCAACCTATCTGCCAGGCAACAACTGACAAATTCTCCTTTCGCCGCCAATTAATTAGCAGCCATAAACATTAATTCTGCTATTAATTATTACTGGTGTGTTTTTTGCACACACCATAAGCAGCGCTTTTAAGCTGCCAGACAAAAATGATCAGGTCATCCCTGGCGGGCAGGAACTAACAGGAGTCAGAATGTTGTTAAAAAAATGGAACAAACCCTTGGCTGTATTGGCTTTACTGGTCAGTGGTACACTGCATGCGGCCTCTACACCGGCGGTGGAAGCAAAACATGGCATGGTGGTGACCTCGCAATATCTCGCTTCACAAGTGGGGACTGATATTTTAAAAATGGGTGGCAATGCCGTTGATGCCGCAGTGGCGGTGGGATATGCACAGGCTGTCGTAAACCCATGCTGTGGCAATATCGGTGGGGGTGGTTTTATGACCATTCACCTTGCCGATGGAACTGACACATTTATAAACTTCCGTGAAACTACACCAGCGGCTGCCAACGCCGATATGTATTTAGATAAAGAGGGAAAAGTCACTAAAGATGCCAGCTTGTATGGTTATCTGGCAGCCGGCGTCCCTGGCACGGTATTGGGAATGGATAGCGCGCAGAAGAAATACGGTAAATTGACGCGCCAGCAAGTGATGGCTCCAGCAATCAAACTGGCCCGTGAGGGCTTTGTACTGACGCGTGCCGATACTGACATTCTGGACACTACCGTCAAACGTTTCCGTCAAGACCCTGAATCCGCGCGTATTTTCTTGCGCAAAGATGGTGAAGCACTGCAACCGGGAGATCGTTTAGTTCAGGCTGATCTGGCTGAAACCCTGAGCGCAATCTCGGAGCAAGGGCCGGATGCTTTCTATCAAGGTAAAATACCTCAAGCGGTAGAAGCCGCGGCCAAAAAAGGCGGAGGTATCCTCACTGCCGCTGATTTCGCCAACTATAAAATCACTGAAACTGCCCCTATTACTTGTAGTTATCGCGGTTATAAATTTGTTTCCTCACCACCACCCAGTTCCGGTGGAGTGACATTATGTGAAACCTTGAATGTGCTTGAAGGCTATGACTTAAAAAGCATGGGTTTTAATTCGGCTGCTTACATTCATACCCTGACAGAAGCCATGCGCCATGCCTATATGGACCGCAATACTTTCCTCGGTGACCCCGAGTTTGTTAAGAATCCGATTGATCGCCTGTTGAGCAAAAGCTACGCCGCCGATATCCGCAAGCAAATCGTTGCCAACAAAGCAACACCTTCGGTAGAAGTACAACCGGGGATGCAACCTCATGAAAAACCAGAAACTACCCACTACTCTATCGTCGATAATGAAGGTAATGCGGTCTCCACCACCTACACGGTTAACGGCCGCTTTGGTGCCGTGGTGATTGCCCCAGGTACTGGCTTCTTCCTGAATGATGAAATGGATGATTTCACCGTCAAAGTGGGCGAGCAAAACCTGTATGGTTTAGTACAGGGGGCAACCAACTCCATCGCCCCCGGTAAGCGCCCACTATCGTCTATGAGCCCAACATTAGTGACCAAAGACGGTAAGACATTTATGGTGTTAGGCTCTCCGGGTGGCTCCCGAATTATCACCATCACCCTGCAAACAGCCCTCAATGTCATTGATCATGGCATGGCACCACAAGAGGCGGTAGATGCACCACGCATCCATCACCAATGGCTACCTGATGAGGTATATTACGAACAACGTGGCGTATCCGCAGATAGCCTTAATCTGCTGAAAAACATGGGATATAAGATGGTCGAACAGAACCCATGGGGTGCAGCCGAACTGATTCTGGTGGGTTTGGCCGGAGTGGAGGGTGTCAGCCCGGCCAACTCGGGGAATGACTCGGCAGTTTCCGGCAAAGTTCGTGAAGGTTACCTGTACGGCGCTAACGATGTCCGTCGCCCTGCCGGTGCCGCCATCGGTTACTGATAGTAATGGCTTACTAATGTAACTCATCCTCCATCAATATATCGATGGAGGAATTTACCACTTCATTATATACCCTAAATAATTCGAGTTACAGGAAGGCGGCAATCGAGTAAATCCCGATGAGCTTACTCAGGTAAGTGATTCGGGTGAACGAAAGCAGCCAACGCACATGCAGCTTGAAGTATGACGGGTATATATCACCAGGGTAATGACTGCCCCTGATAATCGATAAATCCATGCCCCCCTTTACCCGAAGCGTGCTCAATTTGGTCGACCACACCCTTCACACTGGTCGCAATAGTCAGGGGTGCCGCATCCCCGCCCATATCCGTTTTTACCCAACCGGGATGAATCGATAGCACCGTCAGAGCCGGATCGGCCACTTCAGCAACCAAACTACGGGTCATCATATTCAGTGCGGCTTTACTGGCTGAATAGAGAGGTTTATGGCCGGAGGCATTGTGACCAATACTCCCCAACTGAGAAGACATAAAGGCCAATACACTTTGAGTTGGATTACGTTGTGTCAGCAGATGCTGAGCGATACGGATAGGTGAAACGGCATTAGTTTGGAATAATTCCAGAATATCTTCCGGTTGCGCCTCAAGAGCTGATTGATGCTGCGGCCCAGAGATACCCGCATTAACAAATATGAGGTCGAATATCTGCCCCTGTACCTGTGGCAAAAACTGCTTAATACTTTCAGGTTTATTAATATCCAATGTTAGCCAATGGGCGGCATGGGCTGCGGTATCTTTCGCAGCACCGCGTGTCGTCGCAGTCACTGACCAACCACGGCGATTAAGTTCGTCAACCAGCCCCAGTCCCAAACCTCTTGAGGCGCCAATGATCAATGCCTTTCGTTTAATTGTGCTCATATCATTTTCCCTTTGCTGAATATTACCTGCCCACTGTTTGGTTAGCCATACGATCACCTATCATATATATAATATCTCAACAAAAGGAAAAGCGGCGCTTGGCCGCTTTTAATCGCTATCACTGCTGGCTAACGATTAAGTTAGCGCTCACCAACACCACGCCACAAAGTGACACTCTCGCCAGCCAAGTGCAGATTGACGCCTGACTCAGTGCCATCCAGCTCAGATGAGCCTTCCAGACGCAGCCACTTAGCGACATTGAGTAAAGGGGATGCTGGCAACGAAACATTGATATCACTAATACGTTGTATCGCGACCATCACTCGTTCACGTTGGTAGCTACGAATAAACACCAAAGTGTCACCATTGGCATAAACCACCTGACAACCACCACGCCGCAGCGCCATGCTTTTGTGCCGTAGAGCCGCCAGTCGTTGGCATAACTTCAATAGGTCATTATCCCACTGAGCCTGATCCCACGGGAAGGGTTTGCGGCAGAACGGATCATTGCCACCATCAACACCAATTTCATCGCCATAAAATAAGCAAGGCACACCAATCCAGCTAAATAACCACACCAACGCCATCTGCATCCGGGCTTTATCATTATTTAGTAGCGTGATAAAACGAGCAGTATCATGGCTGTCCAGTTGATTAAATAAACGCAACTGATGGCCGTGCGGCAATCCGGCTCGGTACTCATCCATCCAGTAGGCACAATCCTCAGCGTTGAGTTTTATTGGATGATAAGCCACATCCTGGCCCGCTAAAAAGCCACGCACCGGTAATGCAAAACCCATGTAATTCATTGCCGAATCTTCTACACCGGCATGTAACCAATTACGTGCATCACCAAAGTGTTCCCCCAGAATATAGGCCTGCGGATTTTCTTCTTTTGCTGCCTGATAAATACCGGCTAAATGGCGCAAATTCCCTTTTGCTCCGCCCTCCTCCCCCAACATATGCACCACATCTAACCGCCAACCATCAATGCTGTAAGGGGGGCGTAACCAATAACGCACCACACTATCGTCGCCCCGATAGATTTGATTTACCACGTCCTCACTCGCGAAGTTGAGTTTTGGCAAGCTGGCATTACCTTTCCAATCCAACGCTCGCCCATCGGGGAAGAAATTAAACCAGCCCCGATAAGGTGAGTCCTGATGATGACAAGCCCCATTATCCCCTTGCTGGTGCCTATCAAACCAATGATGGGAATCACCGGTATGATTAAACACCCCATCAAGTACCAATTTTATGCCGGCCTCACGGGTAGCCAGACGTAATTGCAGAAAAGCCGCCTCGCCGCCCAGATAGGGATCTATCTGATAATAATCTTGCGTATCATATTTATGTACGCTGGGTGCGGTAAAAATTGGATTTAGATACAACGCAGTAACGCCAAGCTGTTGCAAATAAGGGATTTTTTGGCTGATACCCGCCAGGTCACCGCCATAGAATGTTGAAGCGGCATTAGTGTCATCCAATGGTTGTTGCCATGCACGACGAGCCACCGAATGACCCGCAGCGTGATGATGATAACTCGCATTTTGCACGCCGTGCCCACCCTGACTACTGGCAAACCGATCGGGGAATATCTGATAAAAGACTTGGTCGGCCACCCAGTCAGGGCCACTGTCGGGCATATCAATGGCAAACTGAGCCAGTTGCGCCGGAGGAACCCGCGAGAATCCCAGCGGGCCGAACCATTGTTGGTCGTCATCCCATAACAGTTTAAAACAGTAGCGCCGTGTAGGTTGCCCTTCATGTAAAGGCAGCGTCGCGCGATAACACCAAAAGCCATCACGCTGTTGGCCTTTCATCGTCAGTAGCCATTCTTCATTATCCGGTTCGCAGCGTAAGAAAACCTGTGCTGGTAATGTGTCGCCATGCAACCATTCGCCATGCAACCATAAAGTAATCTGTAATGCGTCGCCTCGCTGACGAACAAAAGGCGGGACCGGAAGATGCCAACCACTAAGCATAAAATTCTCCTGCGTTAACCAAAACCATTCCTGTTAAGGCTATCTGGTGCAGACATTAACGCCGCGACACATTCACCTGAGATAGGCGATTTATCTGAATATACAGCTCGCCGATATAAATAATGTCATGTAGTGGCTGCTTCCCCCTCATCTGTCACTATAAATATCAGGGATGAGATTGGGGGAGGAGAAGTATGTAGGTAAATAGCAGAATGCCCCAGATTGTATAGAGCAAAAAAAGCCGAGAAATCTCCCGGCTTGATAGTAGGTATTGACTCAGTATTACTCAGTTTCTTTGGCAAGCTCTAGCTGTTTCTTTTGATGGCGCACTTTCAAGTAATACCCCACCAACAGCAATGCAATCCACACTAACCCTACATACAGTGAAATGCGGGTTGTCGGGAACCAGCCAATCAGAGCGATGATAAACACCAGGAAAATGATTGCCAGCACCGAAGTAAAGGTGCCGCCACGCAGTGGGAAATCCAGCGCCTTAATCTGTTCTTTGCTTAATGAACGCCGGAAACCAATCTGGGAAAACAAAATCATGATCCATACCCATACAGTGGCAAAAGTCGCCAGCGATGCGATAACCAGGAATACATTTTCCGGCATGATGTAGTTCAGATAAACCGCAATCAGCATGGCAAACATCATCACCAACACCGTCACCCAAGGCACACCACGCTTGGATATTGCCGCAAAGGCTTTTGGTGCGTGGCCCTGTTCCGCCATTCCGTTCAACATACGCCCGACACCAAAGACATCACTGTTAATGGCAGATAATGAAGCGGTGATCACCACAAAATTGAGAATACCTGCCGCAACGGTAATCCCCATATGCTGGAAGGTCAGTACAAATGGGCTACCGTTCGTGCCCACCTGATTCCAAGGGTAGATAGACATGATGACAAACAGGGTCCCGACGTAGAACACCAGGATACGCCACGGCACTGAGTTAATTGCTTTCGGAATGGAGCTTTTTGGATTTTCCGCTTCTCCGGCGGTAATACCAATAATCTCAATACCACCATAAGCAAACATCACCAGTTGCAATGATAGGATCATGCCGACGAAACCGTTACTGAAGAAGCCGCCGTTAGTCCATAAATTATGAATACCGGTCGGCTGTCCACCGTTACCAATACCCCAAATAATGATACCAAACCCGGCCAGAATCATGATGATGATGGTGGCAACTTTAAAGAATGAGAACCAGAACTCCAGCTCACCGAAGACTTTGACACTCATCATATTAACTGCGCCAATAATCAGCACCACACTCAGCACCCATACCCAATGAGGCACGTCCGGGAACCAGACCCCCATATAGATACCGAAGGCGGTCACATCAGCAATAGCAACAATCAAAATCTCAAAGCAATACGTCCAGCCGGTGATATAGCCCGCCATTGGCCCAAGGTAATCTTGTGCATAGCGCGAGAAAGAACTGGCCTGTGGGTTATTCACTGACATCTCACCCAACGCACGCATAATGATAAATGCCACCACGCCACCGATCAGGTATGCCAATAACACACTAGGCCCTGCCATTCTTATCGCATCAGCCGAACCATAGAATAAGCCGGTACCTATTGCTGACCCTAATGCCATAAAGCGGATATGACGGGTCGTCAGGCCCCGTTTCAGCTTATTTTTGACTGGTAATTCCATGTACATTGCCCCGTCTTTTTTCAGCAAAAAGCCACGGGGATGAGCCGTGGCTAAAAAAATCCTATAACTGTGCCGTTATTGCTTAGCAGCAACTTCCTGGCGACAGCAGAGGCGATCGTACAACCCTACGACGACGAATACCAGCAGGGAAGGCGATAACCACGCCAGACCTTGTTCAGCCAATGGCAGATGCTGAGTCCATTCAGGCAGGAAGTGCGCGAACGTAGAAGCCTTCACCGCATCAAGAATACCGAACAGCAAACTAACCAGCATAACCGGAGCCACGATACGTGAGGCATGATGCCACCAGCGCAAAGTAAAGCTCATCAAAACCAGCACGATGCATGGTGGATATATAGCTGTCAGTACCGGAATGGAAATCTGAATTAGGTGACTCAAGCCCAAATTCGATACCATCATTGAGAAGATACCGAGAATGAATACCAGCGCCCGATAAGACAGCGGCAAGTACTGAGCAAAGAATTCAGCACAGGCACACGTTAGGCCCACAGCGGTCACCATACAGGCAATGAAAATCAATGCGGCCAGGAACACACTGCCCAAACCACCAAAGGTGTGCTGAACATAAGCATGCAACACGACTGCGCCATTCTGTGCGTCAGGCGTCAGGCTGCCACTGCCACTGCCAAGTTTAAACAAGCTCAAGTAAACGAGCGTCAAACCGATACCGGCAATCAATCCTGCCCAAATGGTATAGCGCGTCAGCAGCCCTGCGGAAACCACTCCACGCGAACGGGCCGCATTGACGATAACGATACCAAAGACCAAGGCACCTAAGGTATCCATGGTCAGATAACCATTAACGAAACCGGAGGAGAAAGGCACGTTCTGATAGGCATCAGTGGCTGAAATCAACGGACCGGCAGGCCAAATCAACGCCGCGATACCCAAGATAGCAAGCGCCAGAATTTTCAGTGGGGCCAGAATATGACCGACGGTGTCCAGCAAACGCCCCGGATAGAGCGAAATGCCAATCACCAGCGCGAAATAAACCACACTATAAATAAACAGCGGCAACGGGCCATCACCAGTCAAAGGGGCGATGCCCACTTCGAAGGAAACTGTTGCGGTTCGTGGCGTGGCAAACAGTGGGCCGACAGCCAAATAACAGACGGTAGCCAGTACCAAACCAGCACTACGGCCAATTGGGCTACTCAGGGCATCAATCCCCCCGCCCACCCGGGCCAGTGCGATAATGGTAATAACCGGTAAGCCAACCGCGGTTATCAGGAAGCCAAGAGCTGCCCACCATACATGTTCACCCGATTGTAAACCAACCATCGGCGGGAAGATGATGTTGCCAGCTCCAACGAATAAGGCGAAGGTCATAAAACCTAATGCCATAATATCTTTAGACGATAAACGATGACTCATAGTGATGTGCGTTGCCTAGTTAAATGACCAAAAGGAAAAGTTCTAAGTTGTGGTCTTTCCTACGTGATCGAAACGATACAAAGCTCTGATAAACGCAAACTCCGGCGGTTAATAAGCAATCTATTTCGTCAGTATGCAGTGTTTTTGAAGTTATTTGCAGGTGGAATAGGCCAACAACGGCGCTAAGTAGACCGTTTATAGCGGAGAAAGGCAAGTCGGGATCATAAAAGCAGAGCCATCATCCAGATAATGTTATCAAACCAGTTAATCATGCCATGTTTTAAGAAATACACGCCATATGATTTGTATTATTTGTAGCCAGTCGTTAACAATTTACCGCCAATCTGGTGACGAATACTCAGGAGAGGTTGATCATTTTACGCACAGAAATGATGCAAGATTGCATAGGCAAAAAACGACGACTGAAACACCTTAATCAGTAAAACCTAACGCTTTTCGGGTGTGAATCAGTATCTCGGGAGGCAGGGGGAGATAACCGTCATGGGTGACCCTCTTTTGCCCCTCAGGTGATAGAACCCGCTCAAGGAACGCCGCAGTCAATGGCTCCAGTGGCTGGCCCGGAGCTTTATTGATATAAATATACAGATAACGTGATAAAGGGTAGCGGCCATCTTTAACATTCTCAGGAGTTGGCATCACAAAATCTTGCCCCACCGCCGCCAGTGACAACGGTTTAACACCACTGTTACGAAAACCAATACTGGCATAGCCAATGCCATTCAATGAGCCAGCCACCGCCTGTACCACAGAGGCGGACCCTGGCAACTCATTGACATTATTTATAAAATCACCATCGCACAGTACCTTATGTTTGAAGTATCCATAGGTCCCCGAAGCTGAGTTCCGGCTATAACGTTGTAAGGAACGCGCCGCCCACGCCCCTTCCAATCCCAACTCACCAAAGCGCTGAATCTGGTGTGGCTCTCCACATCGGCGATTTTGCGAAAAAATAGCATCAAGCTGAGGTAAAGTCAGTTTGTTCAGTGGGTTATCCTGATGAACAAACACCACCAATGCATCAACTGCCACAGGAACTGCCAGTGGCGGATAGCCATAACGTTGAATAAATGCGTTGATCTCACCCGCTTTCATTGGGCGGCTCATCGGACCAAGCTGGGCGGCACCGACAGCTAACGCCGCAGGGGCAGTAGAGGAACCTGCCGCCTGAATTTGCAAATTAACACCAGGATAGTGATGATTAAAATCATCTGCCCACAAGGACATCAGATTGGCTAAGGTGTCAGAACCCACACTGGAGAGGTTGCCTGATAAGGTATTGGTGGCAGGCACGGAAGCCATCGGCAAAACAGCAACCGGAGGGGAAAATACCGCTTCAGATTGCGCTAAAACGGCATGGCTAAACCATAGCATGACATGCAACAACGTCAGTTTTGCCCATTTCATCAGCTTGGTATCCATGCAGTTTTTAGGATTTGACTGCATTCTCGGCTAAAACTGCGGGAACAATCAATCGATTCGGCAAGGTAAAGATAAATCGAGTCCCCAGACCGACTTCGCTCATGACCTCTAAACGTGCATCGTGATGACTCAATGCATGTTTCACAATTGCCAGCCCTAATCCACTGCCCCCCGTTTGCCGTGATCGGGCTTTATCCACCCGATAGAACCGCTCCGTTAGCCGTGGAACATGTTCAGGACCGATTCCCGGCCCATTATCGCTGACCTGAAATTGTGCACCTTGTGGCGTTTGCTGCCAACACACCTCAATTTGGGTACCAACAGGCGTGTGATTGACGGCGTTATAAACCAGATTTGATACCGCACTGCGCAGTTGGTCTTCGTTACCAAACACTTTTAATTGGTCGTTAACCCGGAAGGTAATCTCATGTCGTCCGTTACTGAGAGCCTGAACTTCATGCTGTAACACTTTCAGCATCAACGGAATATCCACCCGCTCATTCATATCCACATTAGGTGCCGCTTCAATTCGTGATAGCGTCAAGAGCTGTTTTACCAATCCATCCATTCGCTTAGTCTGCTCTTGCATGGTCCCCAGTGCTTTATCCCGTAATGGCCCAACCAGCTCTTGGTCATTCATCATTTCCAGATAACCTTGCAACACCGTCAGTGGCGTACGCAATTCATGACTGACGTTGGCAAAGAAATTACGCCTTGCACCTTCCAACTGCCGCATCTGAGTAACATCACGGGCAACCATCAATAATTGCCCTTCTGAATAAGGCATCACACGAAATTCGACGTAATAACCATTGTTCAGTTGCAGAGTCAACGGGCGGGAGAACTCTTGTTGTTGCAGATATTGGCTGAATTCCGGGTAGCGCAATAAATTAAGGATATGTTGGCCGTTATCCTCCGGCCAACGAAACCCTAACAACT
Organism: Yersinia sp. 2553 StPb PI; assembly: GCF_052217105.1. Taxonomy (NCBI): domain Bacteria; kingdom Pseudomonadati; phylum Pseudomonadota; class Gammaproteobacteria; order Enterobacterales; family Yersiniaceae; genus Yersinia; species Yersinia sp. 2553 StPb PI. The sequence goes on from NZ_JAZGPX010000002.1 coordinate 2,688,494, forward strand.
GCTGAGCTAAACCGTTACACCAGAAGATATTGCCATCAATTGTGGTAATAACTACCGCGTCAGGCAATGATTCGGCACCACTGCGGAAACGTTTGATAAGCAAAGCCAGTTCGCGCCGACGCCGACGATTTCGCAACTGCATTTGGTACAAGCCGTAAAATAAAGGCTCCCAGCTCCAGCGACCAGCAGGTGGTGTCATGCTACGGTCTAACCACAACCAGTGAGATAACTTAAGTTGATTATAGAAATTCCAAACCAGCGCCGCGACAGCTGAAATCAGCAATAGCCACGGAAGATAGCCGATGAAGGCACCCAGGAGTAATGCAGGCAGACAAAAAAGAGCCAGCTCGAGAGCCAGCGTTTTCCATGATAAGCGTTCTAACACAACGAATTCTCCGGCACTGAAAACTCAGTAGCGCGTTGAGAAACGGTATCCAGTTCCCCGGACAGTTTGTACCATTCTGTCATGACCATCAATTTCAAGCGCCTTGCGTAGCCGACGAATATGCACGTCAACCGTACGATCTTCTACATAAACGTTAGTGCCCCAAACATAATTAAGCAACTGTTCACGGCTGTAAACGCGCTCCGGGTGGGTCATAAAGAAGTGCAATAACTTAAACTCGGTCGGCCCCATATCCAGCGCTTGCTCATTGGCCATAACCCGATGTGAGGAAGGATCAAGGCTTAGCCCTTGCATTTCAATAACTTCCTCAACAGCCATCGGCGATATTCGGCGCATCACTGCTTTAATACGCGCAACCAGCTCCTTCGGCGAAAACGGCTTGGTAATATAGTCATCTGCGCCCACTTCCAAACCGCGCACCCTATCCTCTTCTTCGCCACGGGCCGTCAGCATCATCACCGGAATATCTCTGGTCAACGCTTCACGTTTCATATGTTTAATGAACTGAATACCCGAGCCGCCAGGTAACATCCAGTCCAACAACACTAAATCAGGGAAAGGCTCCGACAGACGAGTTACTGCGCTGTCATAATCTTCGGCTTCTAATGGTTGGTAACCATTCTGTTCCAACACAAAGCACACCATCTCACGGATTGGCGCTTCATCTTCCACCACAAGTATGCGTCTTGCCATCATCAACCCTGCCAGTATGTTAGTGGTCACTATTTGATTTCGGGAGCCATTATGCGTCAGTTTTGTGACATTTTTATGAAAAACATCACGCTTCTACTAGCAATAAGCATAGTGATAAATTTCATGATAATTGCAAAACACAGCAGTCAAGTTTGCGAGACGTCTCGGAGATTTTCCTCCTAGCCTTTTTTTAGCCGCGACATCCGGCGGGCAGCGTTTATAATCAGCGCCATTATCTTTGACTGATAACCTGCCGTGCGGGAGATTTATGCGCATTATTCATACCTCTGATTGGCATTTAGGCCAGCATTTCTTCACTAAAAGCCGCGCTGCTGAGCATCAGGCATTTCTGCACTGGCTCATTAATCAGATCGAAGAAAATCAGGTAGATGCGCTAATTGTAGCAGGTGATATCTTTGATACTGGCTCCCCGCCCAGTTACGCCCGTGAGCTATATAACCGTTTCGTGGTTGAGCTCCAACCCACTGGCTGTCAGTTAGTGGTATTGGGGGGTAATCACGATTCTGTGTCAACACTGAATGAATCACGGGGTTTGCTCTCTTATCTCAATACCACCGTTATTTCGTGCGCCAACAGCAATCTCGATCAACAAATCATTATTCTAAAAGACCGCCAACATCAACCTGCGGCTCTGCTGTGTGCGATCCCGTTTTTACGGCCAAGGGACTTAGTCACCAGTCAGGCGGGTGAATCTGGAGGGCAAAAACAACTGGCTTTACAAGAAGCGATCGCGGGCCACTACCAGGCACTGTATCAGCGGGCGGTTGAATTGCGTACCGAACTGGGTTTGCTACTGCCCATTATTGCCACCGGGCACCTGACTACCGTTGGCGTCACCACGACAGACTCGGTTCGCGATATCTATATTGGTACATTGGATGCTTTCCCCGCGCAGGCATTTCCACCAGCAGATTACATTGCTTTAGGCCATATTCATCGCGCCCAGCAAGTGGCTAAAACTGAACATATCCGTTATAGCGGCTCCCCCATTGCTCTCAGTTTTGATGAATTGAGCAAGGAGAAAAGCGTCTATCTGGTGGAATTCCACCAACAGGCACTGGCATCAGTTACCCCTCTCTTCATCCCACAATTTCAGCCAATGCAATTAATTAAAGGGGATTTAGCGCAAATAGAGCAGCAACTGGCTCAATTCTCTGAGCATCAAGGCTTACCCGTATGGCTAGATATAGAAGTTGCCACCCAAGACTATCTTACTGATATCCAACGCCGTATTCAGGCTCTGACCACAGAGCTACCGGTTGAAATTGTATTGTTACGTCGCAGTAAAGAACAACGTAACAACAGTATCGAGCGGCAGGAAAAAGAGACACTCAATGAGCTGAGTGTTACCGATGTGTTTGAACGCAGGCTGGCGCTGGAGCCAGACTTAGCCGAGCCGCGCCAACAGCGGATGCGTCAAATGTTCAATCAGGTGGTTGATGACATCACGCAAGATAAAGATGCCGCACAGGAGCAGCCTGCATGAGGATTTTAAGCTTACGTCTAAAAAACATTAATTCTCTGCAAGGGGAGTGGAAGATAGATTTCACCGCCGAACCTTTTGCCAGCAACGGTTTATTCGCTATCACTGGCCCGACAGGCGCAGGCAAAACCACACTGCTGGATGCCATATGCCTTGCGCTATACCACCAAACACCACGTTTGACTGTCACGCCCAGCCAAAATGAGCTAATGACACGCCACACAGCGGAGTCACTAGCCGAAGTTGAGTTTGAAGTAAAAGGCATCTGCTATCGTGCATTCTGGAGCCAGCGGCGGGCAAAAAACAGCCCGGAAGGCAATCTGCAAGCCCCTAAAGTTGAGTTGGCGCTATGCGACAGCGGTAAAATCCTGGCCGATAAAGTGCGTGATAAGTTGGAGATGGTTGCAGCGATCACCGGCCTGGATTTTGGCCGTTTCACTAAATCAATGATGTTATCGCAAGGGCAGTTTGCTGCTTTTCTCAATGCCGATGCCAATGACCGTGCCGAATTATTGGAAGAGCTAACGGGGACTGATATCTACGGGCGGCTATCTGAATATGTCTTTGAGCAACATAAACAGGCCAAGGCCAATCTGGATGCTTTACATCAACGTGCCAGTGGTATTGAACTGCTCAATGAAGAACAGCGCTTGGCATTAACGCAACAAATCGATGATCTCCACCAACAAGAAAAGCAGCTTGTTTCAGCACAATCAGCGAGTCAAAACCAAATAAACTGGTTAACCGGCTGGCAAAGACAGCAACAGAATCTACAAGAATATCAGCAGCAGCAAACAATTATTGAACAAGAATATCAGCAGGCACAACCTGAATTACACCGGCTGGCCCGTAGTGAACCGGCTGAGAAGTTGCGCCCTTTACTGCGTGACTGCTCACTCAGCCAACAGGATGCACAACAGACACAACTGCGTATCACCGCGCTGACCCAACAGCAGCAACAGCTTCAGAGCCAACTAACCCCCCTGGCTCAAGCTCTGGAACAAGCCAATACCGCACGCCAACAACAGGCGGCCAAGCAGCATGAACAAGAAACACTGATTGAGCAAAAAGTGGTACCGCTGGATAACCTTATCGCGCAACAACAGCACTCATTAGCGCAATTTGCCACTCAATTGCAGCAATTGCGCGGCAAAGAACAACAAGGTAGACAGCAACTTGAGTTAAATGAGCAGCAGTTGCTAAAGACGCATCAGCGCCTGCAACAATTAGCTGAATATGCACAGCAATATCCCCACCATCAACACTGGGTTAAGTACCTACCGTTATGGCGCGAACAGTTCCGCCAATTGCACATACAGCACCAGCAGTCAGTGGCTAACGAGCAGCAATTACAGCAGCAAGCCTTATTACTGAGCAGCTTGCAACAGCAAGCGACCACATTAAATGAGCAGGATAAACAGCAACAGGCCGTATTAGTACACGCGGCCTCGCAAGCAGGTAGCATCCAGCAGCAATTAGCAGCATTCGAGCAGCAACAGCCCACAACACAATTGCGCCAACAACTTGACGAGTTGCAGCAACAGCGACCGGCCCGGCAACAACTCGCCACATTATCGCCTTTAGCACAACAAGTTCAGGCACAGCACGATAAACAACAGCAACAATTCACCAGCCAACAGCAGCAATTAAAACAGCTTGAACAGCAGTTAGAAGAAAAACGTCAGCGCTACAAACATCAAAAACAACATCATGCTGATCTGGAAGCCTTGTGGGAACGCGAAAATCAGATAGTCAGACTGGAAGCGGAAAGAGCCAAACTCCAACCGGGAGATGCCTGCCCACTATGTGGCGCATTGGATCACCCCGCTATCACTGAGTATCAGGCGGTAAAACCGTCGGAAACAGCCGAACGCCTCGAGAAACTGCGCCGTCAGGTTGAACAACTCGCCACTGAAGGCTCAGAATTAAGCGCACAAAAAAACAGTATGCAGCAACAGCAGCAGCATCTAGAGCAAGAGTTACAGCACAGCCGCCAGCAATTGGCCGATTATCAACAGCGCTGGCAGCTGCTGGCGCAACCTCTGGCGTTGACATTTGCATTACATGAACATGCAGCATTAATGGATTGGCTGGAACAGCAGGAACAATCAGAGCAACACTGCCAGCGGAAATTGGCTGAATATGAGCGAATAAACCAGCAATACCAACAAGCTAAAGATGCTCTGGCTCAAGCAGAACAACAGCAGCAAAAACACTTGCAACAACTGGCATTAATCACTCAGCGCCAGCAAGATACTCAGCAAGCCCAACAGAAACTGCAGTTACAGCATCAACGCCAGCAAGATGATTTAACTCAGATGCGCCAAGACTTCAATAATAGTTTGGCTGATTTATCATTATCAGTACCAGCAGCAGACCAGCAGCAGAGTTGGCTGACTCTGCGGGAAGAGGAACACCAGCGTTGGCAGCAGAATCAGCAAGAACAACAACAGTTGGTTCTGGGGCAAAAAACACTGGAAACGCGGATTGAAGAAGAGCGTCGCCATTTACAAGAGTGCATTGACCAGTTATCGGCGCTCACCCAACAACACCAACAGGCTGAAACCCTATTACAACAACAGAGTCAGCAACGTCAGGCACTGTTTGGTGATATCAGTACTACTGAGGCTCGTCAGGTGTTGCGCCAACAACAACAGCAAGCTGAGTTGATACAACAGAATGCGGCAGAAATCCTGCAACAGACTCAGTCCCAGCTAAACCGATTAACGGGGGAGCTGGCGGGCTTAGAGCAACAATATCAGCATAATCAGCAGCGCGCTGCCACCGCTCAAGCTCAATTACAGCAAGCACTGGCGATCAGCGAGTTCGAGGACGAAGCCGCCTTAAACGCCGCACTGCTGGATGAAGAGGAAAGGCAACGTTTGCAGCAATTAAAACAGCAATTGAGCGAACGACAACAACAAGTCAACATCCGCCAGCAACATGCCAGTGAAGCGCTGGAGCAACTATTACAGCAGTGTCCGGCGGGTGTCGATAAAGCATCTGAATTGGTAGTATTGCAACAGCAATCAGAGCAATTGTTGATGCAACTAAAGGCCAATACATTACGGCAAGGCGAGTTACGCAATCAGTTAGAAAGCGACACAGCGCGCCGTAGTAACCAGCATGCACTGTTTGAGCAAATTGAGCACAGTCAGCAGCAATATGAAGATTGGAGCTATCTCAATTATTTAATTGGTTCCAAAGAGGGTGATAAATTCCGCAAATTTGCTCAGGGTCTGACACTCGATCATCTGGTCTATCTGGCAAACAACCAGCTCAGCCGCTTACATGGCCGCTATTTGTTACAACGCAAAACCAGCGATGCATTAGAGCTGCAAGTTGTGGATACCTGGCAGGCGGATGCAATACGAGATACCCGCACCTTGTCTGGGGGCGAAAGCTTTTTAGTCAGTTTGGCGCTTGCTCTGGCGCTGTCGGATCTGGTCAGCCATAAAACCAGCATTGACTCTCTGTTTCTTGATGAAGGCTTTGGTACGCTCGATGCTGAAACACTGGATACTGCACTGGATGCTCTGGATAGCCTGAATGCGTCGGGCAAAACCATTGGAGTCATCAGCCATGTTGAAGCAATGAAAGACCGGATTCCAGTGCAGATTAAAGTGAAGAAAGTCAACGGACTGGGCGTTAGCCGCTTAGACAGTATCTTTCAGATAAAATAGTGTCACGCAGCTAAAGTAAAACCGCATATTAAAACGTCATTAACAGCAAACGAGTAAGTCCCGATGAGCTTACACAAGTAAGTGATTCGGGTGCGCGAGAGCTGCTAACAATGCTGTCGTGTCAAGGACAAAGAGTATTACCCAAAAGCATTGGCATTACAGCTAGGCAGCAAACGAGTAAGTCCCGATGAGCTTACACAAGTAAGTGATTCGGGTGCGCGAGAGCCGCTAACAACGCTGTAGTGTCAAGGATGCTGGGTAATAGCAGGCCACAACCAAGCGGCCCCACGCACACCACTAGAATCGCCATGAAGTGCTTTACGCACCGGGGTCTGGCACTCACCACCAAATACCCATGGGCTGATTAGCGCGGGCAAGGTTGCATATAGCCGCTCAACATTGCTCATGCCACCTCCTAATACCACCACATCTGGGTCAAACAGGTTAATGACATGGGCTAACGACTTGGCAAAGCGTTGTTCATAATGACTCATTGCTTGCTCTGCGATGGCATCCCCTTGTGCTACTAAGGCGATAATTTCGTGGCCTTTAAGCTGCTTGCCACTCATACGAAAATAATCTGTCGCAAAGCCGGTGCCGGAGACAAAAGTCTCAATACACCCTTTTTTACCGCAATAGCAGGCTACTTCCTGTTGATATTGCCGCTCTTCATCATTTTGCCACGGTAAAGGGTTATGGCCCCATTCACCCGCAATACCATTGCCGCCGGCATGTACCCGGCCATCAATAGCAATACCAGAGCCACAGCCGGTACCAATAATGGCCGCAAATACCAGATGTTTCCCCGCCCCCGCACCATCGGTAGCCTCTGATACCGCCAAACAGTTAGCATCATTTGCCAATCGCACTGGGCGGGAGAGTAGTTCTGATAAATCCTTATCTACCATCTGACCATTCAGCCACACTGAATTGGCATTTTTTACTTTGCCTGTAAACGGAGAGAGAGTCCCTGGGATACCCACCCCCACACTCCCCTGCTGGCCCGTCGCCTGCTCCGCATCTGCAACTAACGTTGCAATCGCCTGCAAGGTATTTTGATAATCGTGGCGGGGTGTATCAACCCGTTTACGAAATAACTCCTGCCCGTCGTTGGCCAATGCGATGACCTCTATTTTGGTGCCACCCAGATCTATACCAATGCGCATAGCGCTTTACCTCATTGACAGGAAAATTCATTGTTGGTGATAACCGATTTTATCAAAAAATAAGGCCCTGCTTGCCAAAAACGTGACGACAATAAAAATCTTCTTCTTTCAGTTTGGACAATACACCCCAGTGACACAATCTTTGTCGCCCGCTATTTTGCATTATGTCGTGTTTGGATCCCTGTGGATTAAAATAGCGCTCAGCCGATGAGCGGTTGGCTCTGTTTTTTTCTTATTCTTTTTACTAGGGGCCGAGGCGTCAATTCGTTATCATGCCGCCCTGCGTTTGATTAACTCGCGCGCTCCAGGCGCGCCCGAGCCAGGGATAACACTATGTTGTGGTTTAAGAATTTAATGGTTTACCGTTTGAGCCGGGAAGTTTCACTATCTGCGGATGAAATGGAGAAACAGTTAAGCGCCCTCAGTTTCACGCCGTGTGGCAGTCAGGATATGGCAAAAACGGGCTGGGTATCACCGATGGGGTCGCATAGCGATGCATTAACCCATACGGTTAATGGCCAGATTGTCATTTGTGCCCGCAAAGAAGAGAAAATCTTGCCATCACCAGTGATTAAGCAAGAGTTGCAAGCCAAAATTGAGCGCCTGGAAGGTGAACAGCATCGTAAACTGAAAAAAACTGAAAAAGACGCATTAAAAGATGAAGTTTTGCACAGTTTATTGCCACGCGCATTCAGTCGCTTTAACCAAACCTTTTTGTGGATTGATACCGTCAACGATCTGATTATGGTTGATGCTGCCAGCGCTAAACGGGCTGAAGACACCTTGGCATTGTTGCGTAAAAGTCTGGGTTCCTTGCCGGTGGTACCACTGACCTTAGAAAACCCTATCGAGCTGACGTTAACCGAGTGGGTGCGTAGTAAAGAATTGCCCGCCGGATTTGCGCTGATGGATGAAGCTGAGTTGAAAGCCATTCTGGAAGACGGCGGCGTGATCCGTTGCAAGAAGCAGGATCTATTCAGTGATGAAATCGCAGTACATATTGAAGCGGGCAAGCTGGTCACTAAACTGGCACTGGATTGGCAGGAACGCGTTCAATTGGTTCTGTCCGATGATGGCTCACTTAAGCGTCTGAAATTCGCTGACACGCTGCGTGAACAGAATGATGATATTGATCGGGATGATTTTGCGCAGCGCTTCGATGCCGATTTTATTCTGATGACCAGTGAACTGGCCGCCTTAATTAAAAATCTGATTGAAGCCTTGGGTGGCGAGGCTCAGCACTAACTTAGGTGCATAACACAGCTTAAGCTGATATCGCCCTTTCGCGATGAGAGGGCGAGTATCTGAATTCTTTAGCTCAAATATTTACACAGATACGAAGATGCTTCAGCAACTTGCAGGTTAAACTCACTTTCCCCTGGAATGTAGAAGGTTTCACCTGGCTTAAACACTTCCCAGCCAGCCGAACCAGGAATCAGTACTTTTAAGCAGCCGGTGATCACCGTCATTTCTTCCGCTTTAGCCGTACTGAAGGTGTACTCTCCCTTTTCCATCACCCCAACGCTAGCTTGCCCAATGCTGTCACTGTCAAAACCAATAGATTTCACTTTCCCGGTAAAATACTCATTAAATTTCAGCATAGTTTTGTACCCGCGTCTTAATCAAGATTGAGCTTTCATATTAGGGTTTCTATAAACGCTCTGTCACTGATTATTATGGCGAAATGGGATCATCGCCGGATTCACTCCCGAAGTTGTGGATAAAGCGTACAATTTAGCGGCAAATAGCCCTATTGGGGCCGGTAAATAGCTGCCATATGGTTGAAAATTAGCCATAGCAAACACCTTCACAGTTGTCGTGAAGGTTCATTTATCGAAATAAGAGTGGTATTAGAGGTTGCGTAAGATGTACAGCGCCAGCGAGGTTTCAAAAATCACAATCAATATTGACCAGAACGCTGGCATAAAATTGGTGTGTTGGTGAATAAAGGATTTGAAGGTTTTCATCGGCCCGCCTTGATCGGCCTTGCCTTAAGGGGCATTTATCAACGCAAACGATTTACGCTGAAATGATTACGTAGGTGATAATTGTACGCTTCGTATAATTATCAGGCAATCAGGTGGGCTAATTATTCATCGGATAAATTACGCTTACTTTCCCAGCTACTTTACGGTTTCATCAGTCAGAAGCTGCAAAATTTGTTCAACAACATCTTGCGGCGCTTGAGTCGCATCCAGCACATAGTGGGCAACCTCTTGATACAGAGCTTCCCGGCTAGCCAGCACATCCTGCATTTCCTCTACGATCGGTTTACCTGTAAGACTTGGTCGCTGGGCATCTTCCGGGGCTTCGGCTAATCGTTCAGCCAACACATTCGCTGATGCGCGTAAATAGATAACCTGCCCATGCTTACGCATAAAAGTACGATTCTCAAGAGCGAGCACCGCACCGCCACCGGTTGCAACAACAGTTTTAGGCGCAGTGACAGCCTGTAGAGCCATACTTTCCCGCTGGCGGAAACCCTCCCAGCCTTCGCGAGCAACCACTTCAGCAACACTCAACTGTGAGGTTTGCCGCATAAACAGATCAGTATCTATAAAACGATATCCCAACGCCTGTGCCAACGCCTTCCCTACCGTTGTCTTACCCGCACCGCGCGCGCCTACCATGAAGATAGTCTGTGTCATTACTTGAAAGTCCTTTCGCATCAACTTCTGAGGATAAATTCTCGGCATCAAAAAACTGGCCACTATTGTCGACCAGCTAAATAGTATTAACACTCAGCTCTACACTGTAGATGCGAATCATACCGATAATTAAAGGTAGTGCAAACTTTACAGCATCGTAAAATTAACGATACACCATTAGCCATTCTACTTTACTGCCAACCGCCCAAGATTACCCCTGCTGCGGTGGCAATCAATCTGGTTGGCAATAGACAAATTAGGTTTGAAGGATCCACTGTAAGCGTCATAAAGAGAAACTTTCGGTGTCAGCTTATAGACCACACCGGTACGAGGGACCAATTGACTATCAGAGCTATCGGGATTGATGACGAAAGGCCGCCCTTTACCGGCGAAAGCATCAAACTGATCGAAACGTAAACCTGCCAGTACAACCTACTTATCTATCAGCTCAATTGAATTGGGAAGGCATTTGGATGAGAGCGAAAAGTCGCTGAAAGTCACACTCAAGCGTGTATTTGATCAATACGATTGGGCTTTTTACCTGATAATCCTCTGGCAAACCAGAGGCTTTTGCACAGGTAATATGAGGTGACTATCAAGGTTAGACCATTAACGGGGCTGACAAATATACACCAATGCAGGAGGGAAATTACGTACCACGCGTATCTTTTTCCACGTGAAATAACGAGATAACAGTGGCTCGGAAAGGTGGCTGTATTGAAATAAGACTAACACTCCGCTGTTAGCGCGTAAGCGCTGCTGAGTTTGCTGCAATATTCTAATACTGATTTTGGTTGGGATCGAGAGTAATGGCAAACAACAAAATACCACATCGTAATTCTGATCCAACTGTTCGGCTGAACGATCAGCTACCTGCAAACGTAAATCTTTAATCTGGTGTAATGCATGAACAAAGTGTGGCTGAATCTCGTAGGCCTGTAAGTGAGACTTTGCTGACATATGTGACAAAATACGCTTTGTCAGCACACCATCAGCAGCCCCTAATTCAGCAATATTAAGGTTTTGGGTCCAATCTACCTGATTCAACATCGCCTGACATAACCAAGGCGAAGAAGGAGCTAACGTACCAACGGTACGTGGTGAGGCAATAAAGCGCTGTAAATAGGAAAACTGACTTTTAAAATTACGCCGGACAGTGTTTAGCATAGCCTCTCCTCGGAAACCCGAATGGACCACAATAACACCTTATATTTATTAAGAGCGCATTAAGATTGCTCTAAGAGTTAATTATTTTTAGCAGATAAATTGATAGTACCGATGGGTAATAATGAAATGTACAGTCTTAGGTTAACAATGACCCATTATTGTTAACCTATTTTTAGAGTCTGATTAAAAAAATATTGCCATATCAATATAGTATCTAAATATTTCACTCACACTAACTTAGGCTTAGAACATTAACGATAAATCTCGGCACTGGCGTTGTAATGGCTGGAATCACCAGGGTTACTGATACCAATGACCCGATAGTGGCTGGCACCATCAGCGCTCGCTTTGGTATTCAATGCTGATTCCACATCCATGGGTGAACCGCTAACATTAGAAAGAGAAATCACCCCCATACTTTGCAATTTAGTGGCTTGTTCTGAGCTAATTTCTTGCGCGGCCAGAGTGGCGAATGAGGTGGTAGTAATAAGTGCAGCGATGATAACAGGTAATAGTTTCATAATATGCTCCAACTGACGGGTTATATGTAACGTCTTGCTGAGGTTAATTATGGGCGGACCAACGCAAGGTGACGTAATGCAATGTAAAGAAGCTCAATCATTGTGAGAGTAATAAGGAGAAAATAAATTAATTTGTGTCATTAGAAAAATAAATCACAAATATTTATGGGAAATCGTCGATGCATTAACACCGCCGCCTGCTGGTAGACCCTATATATTGCAAGATGCAGGCGGCTTGAAAGGTGACGGGTATCAGTCACGCTTTGCTACAATCATCATAATATCACTGGTAAATGAACCATCAGTTTGGATCTCATAATGCTTGATTACACCATCAGATGCTGATTTTTGTAACTCACGGATCGCGATAGCAAAATGCTGTGGAGTACGCATTCTGGCAATCCAACTACTGAACTCCAAATAGAGTCTATCGGAGGTGACTTCATTTATCACTAACCCGGCATCGGTCACTAGTGCCAGCCATTCGCCGGGAGAGTAATTTCGCACATGTGAGGTATCACGTAACACCTCCACGGTCTGTAAATAAATATCCAGCACCGGATGACCGGGGGAAACTACATCCATAAAGATTATCTTTCCGCCGGGGCGTAATACACGTTTAACTTCTCGTAACGCTTGGCCGACATCATGCCAATGATGGGCAGAATAACGGCTGATAACAATATCAAAACTCTGATCATTAAACGGCAATGACTCTGCTAATCCTTGCTGTACTTCAATATTAGTCAGTTCTTTATCTGTTGCCGCCTGACTGACCACTTGCAACATTTGCGCTGAAAGATCATAAGAAACTACAGATTTCACCACTGCCGCAGCGGTAAAACTGGCATGTCCGGCACCACATCCAAGGTCAAGTAAACGGGCATCGCCATCAGATTGCAATAGTGTAGCCAGATGCTGTAAATCTTTACCTTGAGCGTGAACCGCACTGGTCAGATAAGCATTGGCTTGATCGCCAAATTGCCGCTCAACGGCATCTTTATGGCTATTCTGCATGGTCATTACATCCCCTTTTATGGTTTAACCTTCTGATTTAATTTATGTATCCTATTTCCTACAAAACGTTACTATGTTTATCTCAAACTAAATCTACTATATACACAAAGCTATTGGAGTTGTAGGCAGACCGCAAGTAAACGCATCTCCATAAGCTTATTCAGGGGTGAGAGCGCCGCTAACCCCCTTAGCACTTCAAATACCAAGGGAATATTATGGTCACACTCAGAGCAATGCATACCGAAGAGCTAAACGACTATCGGAATCTCTTTATTAGTGAGTATGCGCAAGATTTATCATCCAATAGTGGTTATAGCATCGAGCAAGCATTGGATCATGCAACGCAAATTTTTGATGGTTACTTACCAGAGGGTGTTAATACTCCCGGTGACCGTCTGTATTGCATCGAAAATAAGGATGGCGAGAGCGATAATAATGCACTGGTGGGCTATTTATGGTACGGCCAGGCTAACAATGATAGCGCAGCTTTTATTAAAGATTTCTATGTTCTGCCGCAACATCAGCGTAAAGGCTATGGTTCTGCGTGTTTACAGGAATTAGAAAATATACTGGTCGCTCAGGGCATATTTGAGATAAAACTGCGGGTCGCTGCGGATAATCCACAAGCGAAAAGATTGTATGAGCAAATGGCATTTGTAGTAACAGGATTTAATATGTCCAAATCACTGGCAAGAAAACCATAGGGATAAACAGGCGACTACAAGGCGAAAGACAATAAGCAGATAGCGCTTGCATCACTGCAAACGAAAAATAAAAGCCGGAACATCGGACTAACGGTTCATCAGATGGTGGCCTGCGTTAAACTGCTTTATCGTCGCCCATCTGTTGCAGTTGGTTTTTGTAAGATTTCACTTTTTGGCGTTTCTTCATCCAAATGGAAAACGATACAACAAAAATCCCGCCCGCCAGTGTTAACACACCTAACTCATGCTGATAAAACAGCATTATAATGAAATAGATGGCAGAAATGATTGCCACCCATTTAGCCGAATGACCAATAGAGCTTTTCTCATCAGTCAGACGGCGGATACTCTCTTCTTCGCTAATTCCCATGCGCAACCTCCTTAGTGACAAGTGTATAATATTGGGGCAGTTGCATGATAATTCAACATATTTTTCAGTTTTTATTTTGTTCAGTCAAGATAGTGCTAATTGACTACCCCGACTGAATCGATATTGGTTATAAAATAATAATCAGTTCGTATTCGCCACCATCCAGAGCAACTCGTACCCCGTCGGATTGATAGGCGAGTGCCAAACCATTCAATGTCGCCGAACTAATCCCCTGACAGCGCTGGGCCGGACTTTCAACACGAATAACATAGCGCGTGTTAGCCAGATTAACCGTCGCCTCAAATCCCGGCCAACTGGCGGGTATGCAAGGATTAATCACCAGTTCCCCGCCTTCACGCCGGATCCCCAGAATACCTTCCATACCCGCGCGCTGCATCCAGCCCGCAGAACCGGTATACCACGTCCAGCCACCGCGCCCAACATGAGGTGCGACTGAATAGACATCGGCTGCGACCACATAGGGTTCGACTTTGTAACGCGCAATCCCCGCAGGGGTATTGCCATGATTTATCGGATTGAGCAATGCAAACAGGTTGCGGGCCTTATCCCCCTCACCTAATTCAGCAAAGGCTAAAATCACCCACATGGCAGCATGGCTATATTGCCCCCCGTTTTCCCGTAAACCAGGCGGATAGCCTTTGATATAACCAGGATCATCTGGCGTTTTGTCAAAAGGCGGAGTGAATAGCAGTGCCATCCCATCATCGGGACGAATAAGATGTTGTTCCAGTGAAGCCATTGCTTGTACGGCTCGTAGTGGGTCGGCGGCCCCCGATAGCACCGCCCACGACTGGGCAATAGAGTCAATACGGCACTCGTTGCACGCTTTAGATCCCAGCCAACTGCCATTATCAAAGGTTGCACGGCGATACCAGTCGCCATCCCATGCTTCCCGCTCTAATGCCTCGATTAAACCACTGAGATGTTCCTGCCACTGCCTGGCCCGTCGAGGGTCACGCTCGCTCGCTAACGGAATGAGCATTTTCAGCGTTGCCACCAGCAACCAACCCAACCAAACACTCTCCCCTTTTCCCCCTTCACCGACTCGATTCATGCCATCATTCCAGTCACCGGTCCCCATCAGCGGTAAACCAAGCTCTCCGGTCAATTCAATGCATTGATCCAACCCTTTGGCACAATGTTCAAACAGTGAGGCGCTTTCCTGTGCCACCAGTGGCTGGAAGAAAGCATCGTGTTCGCCTGGGTGCAATATCGGCCCTTCGAGGTACGGTACTGTTTCATCCAGCACACCGCTATCACCGCTTGCAAGAATATACGTGGCGGTGGCAAAAGAGAGCCAAACCCGGTCATCAGAGATGCGAGTTCGCACCCCCTGCCCGGAGTGAGGCAACCACCAGTGCTGTACATCACCTTCGATAAATTGTCGCCCGGCGGCGCGCAATAGGTGATGTCGCGTCGTATCCGGTTGAACAAAGGTTAGCGCCATGCCGTCTTGTAATTGATCGCGGAAACCATAAGCGCCACTGGCCTGATAAAATGCCGACCTTGCCCAAACACGGCATGCCAGCGTTTGATAAAGCAGCCAGCCGTTGAGCATGATATCCATCTGCCGATCCGGCGTTTTCACTTGGATAGCCTTCAGCAAGGTACGCCAGTAATCGGTGACGTCACTCAACACCGCATCCAGATTTGCCGTACGGTAACGGGTAATTAAAGCTTGTGCCTCACTCACTGAAGCACACTGGCCGATAAACCACACCACCTCGACCTGTTCACCCACCGCCAGTTCAATCGTTTGTTGCAGCGCACTACAGGGATCAAACCCGGCACCGGTCGTACCGGAAAGCGGTATTATTGCCGATAGGGCTAACGGTGCAGAGCTGTCTCGATAATGTCCGAGGAACTCGCTACGATCGGCGGTCCAGCTAGTTTGCTGTCCATTTAAGTCAGCGAAGGAAACTCTGCCGGGGAAGGCGGTGCTCCAGGGATTTCGCGCCAACATGGCACCGGTTGGTTCATCCATTTCGGTAATAATAAATGGCCCGGTCGCCCCGCGAGAAGTCGCCAGTACCCATTCGGCATAGGCGGTCACCGAGATACGCCGTGGTTTATCCGACATATTGCGCAATGTCAGACGGGATATCTTGATAGGATCCGCCAGCGGCACAAATTGCAGCAGCGTCATGCCAATACCATTAGCCTGATGCTCAAACCGACTATAGCCATGACCGTGGCGAGCGATATAGGTGCCACCATCGCGGATCGGCTGTGCCGTAGGACTCCAGAGCAGCCCAGAGTCTTCATCGCGCAGATACAGGCATTCGCCAGACGAATCGATAACGGGATCATTGAGCCACGGCGTTATCTGGTTTTCTCGGCTATTTTCAGCCCAGGTATAGCCACTACCGGTAGCCGAAACCTGAAAACCGAAGGTCTGATTGGAAATCACATTCACCCAGGGCGCGGGGGTATTTTCCCCATCATTCAGGCAAGTTATATATTCCTGCCCTTGCAAGCCAAACCCTCCCAGACCATTAAAGAACTCCAGATTTTCAGGTAAGGGTAATAAGGTTGCCGTCGGCAAGTTAACCGGTTTGACCAGTGAGAAACTGACTTTCTTATCTGCTGTTAATAACTTTTTATCCTGTGCTAACAGGCGCTTATCTGATGTGAATAACTTTTTATCCGATGCGAACAGCTTTTTATCTGAAGGAACAATTTTCTTGTCCAGAGTGAATAACAGATGGTTGAGTTGATTACCCAATGTGCCATAACGGGCTGATAACACCACCCGAGCAACCGAACGGAGTAGCGATCGAGTCTCTGCACTCATCAGATCAGCACGCAAGGCATAGGCCGAACCTTGTCGTAGCTGATCACCCAAGTGTGGCCGTGACTGGCTACTGCGCACTGCAGTTTCTATAGCGATTTGCAAATCTTGTACATAAGAAGACGCCCGTTCATTGATGATAACCAGATCAACCGCCAAACGTTTCATGCGCCAGTATTCATGTGCGCGCAGTAATTGCCGCACCTGATCAATGTCTTCGATATCATCAATACGCAGCAGAACTATCGGCAAATCACCCGATATGGATTGAGTCCATAATGCTGATTGGGCCCCTGCACCACGTATGATAGTTGTCGATGGCGAACGGAAGCGGGCATCGGCATACAAAATAGGCGCGGCCAGTTGCTGAAAATCTGCCGCCTCCTCAGCTTTAATCTCCAAATGGCGTAACTGCACCTGAGCCTGGGTCCAAGCCAATGTTTTAGCACGATCATACGCACTGCGGTCCCGGTGTTTATCCACCATATCCAGCAAAGCTTCTTTCGATGAAGCAATCAGTGTCCAGAAGGAAACCGTAACCGTCTTGCCCGCCGGTACCAGCAAGCTCTGGCGCAGTGAGAATATCGGATCCAGCACTGTACCCACGGTATTTGACAGTGCCACTCCCACTTGCATGGCAGCCGAGCTAATAACCCGGTTACCGCGACCAATAAACTTGGCCCGATCCGATTCATATTGCAGCTCACTCATCGGCAGGCCATCAGCAACCAAGAAATGCGCCGCCCAGACTTGCGGTTCTTGTGCTGTTCTGGGCCGCCGCGTCGCAATTAATGCACCCAATTCCGCCAGATATTCAGTAACCACAAACATTTTGGCGAATGCCGGATGCGCACTGTCTGCTGCGGCCGCAGTGAGTACCACTTCAGCATAAGAGGTCAGTTCAATCTCCCGCGCACGGCGACCCGTGTTAAGTAACGAGATCCGCCGTACTTCACCATCATCTTCACTGGAGATAAGCACATCCATGGTGCTGGTCAGCGTACCGTCGCGGCAGATAAATTCGGCATGATCCTCACTGAAAATCACCTCACGATGGGAATTATCACTGGCGGCCAGTTGCGCCCCGGCAGACCAACTGCGGCCACTGCGCAAATCACGCAGGAAAATAAAGGAGCCGTAATCATCACAAGTAGTATCTTCCCGCCAGCGAGTGACCGCGACATCCAGCCATCGGCTGTAGCCAGCCCCCGCGCTGGTCAGCATCACAGCATAACGGCCATTGGATAACAGGTGAGTCACGGGTGCTCCAATAACCGGTGAGGACAAGCGGCGAATGGTTGGTAATGCACTGTCTGCCACCGCTGAAAGCAACACCTCCTCGGTCCGAGGATAAGCAATCGCCACATTGCGAGGCATCCGCTCCTGCAACAGTAATTCGCAAGCCTGAATCATTGGCTCATGGTGAAAACGGTTGCGCATCCGTCCTTGCTGTAAGGTATTGGCAATAGCAACAATGGTCATTCCCTGATGGTGCGCCATATAGTTGCGTACAATTACCACCTGCTGATGTTCCGGCAAGCGCGAGCGGGTGAAATCCAGTGCTTCATAGTAACCATAGCGGCCTAACGCACCCATCTCCGCCAGTTTTTCATAGTTTTGCAGCGCACCGTGTGGATCAATCATAGCTGCCAGCCCGGTAGCATAAGGCGCGATTACGGTATTTTCTGATAAACCACGTTTTAACCCCAACCCAGGGACACCAAAGTTAGAATATTGATAAGTAAACTCGATATCACGTGCACTGTACGCCGACTCAGAAATGCCCCACGGGATATTCAAGCTGCGGCCATAAGCCTGTTGCCGTTCAACCACCAGTTGATTCGTTTGTTCCAGCAAGCTGCCCGCCGGCGCGCGCATCACCAGTGAGGGCATCAGGTATTCGAACATCGAGCCAGACCATGAAATCAGCGCAGCCCCTTTACCAATCGGGGTCGCCGCTCGCCCCAGACGGAACCAATGACGGGTCGGTACATCGCCTTTGGCGATAGCAAATAGACTGGCAAGGCGAGCCTCTGAGGCCAGTAAGTCGTAGCAACTCGGATCAAGGCTGTTATCCACCAACGAATAACCGATGGATAATAATTTACGCTCGGGATCAAGCAGGAAAGCAAAATCCATCGCCAGCGCCATATGGCGGGATTCAGCAGCCAATTTCAACAACCGATCATTAACTTGCTCCTGCATCTCCTGCGTGAGTTGCTGGTCATATTCATGTTCAGCGGCCGCCAAAATCAGTACTTCAATCCAATAACTCAAATCAATAAATGCATTATCATCAATAGAGCGTGCGACACCATGCACCATCGCTGAGGCTTTGACCAATAACGGTTTTAACGACAGCGGTAACATTTCAGTGTCACCGACTCCCTTTAAATCCATACGGATTTGTTCTAAAACTGCCCACAGCTTACGTTTAAAATCAGCATCACCCGCGGGTAACGCGTTAAAGGATATCTCGGCCAACAACAGGTTATCCATCAACCCCTTAGCGCCGTTAGTCGCCAGCGGTTCTGCCGCCCACTCTTCACAGGTATTGGCCAGCACAATCAAATGCCCGGCTAGGTTGCCACTGTCGACCGAAGAAACATAAGCCGGTTCCAGCGCCCGTAGATCCTGCGTGCCATACCAGTTAAAGAAATGCCCGCGGAAACGCGCCAGTTTATGAAAGGTTTCAAAGGTTGCTTCCAGCCGCATCAAGGTGCGATAGGTACCCGCCCAACCAAAATCGCGAGCAGCCACAGTCGAGAGTAAATACAATCCCATATTGGTCGGTGAAGTGCGGTGTGCCACCACAGGTTTTGGATCTTCCTGAAAGTTATCAGGCGGCAGCATGTTTTCATCAGGCGTAACAAAGGTTTCAAAGAAGCGCCAAGTGCGCCGGGCGGTCAGACGCAACTCGGGGATATCTTCCGCCGTTATCGGTTTATGTTGTGCTACCTGATGGGAACGACTGACCCACAACGCGATGGCCGGAGCGAAAAACCATATAATGGCAAAGGGTAAAATCAGTGGCCAGGCCAAGGGCGAAACCATCAATGCAATGGCGGCCATCAGCAAACCTAATAGCGTTCCACCCGCCATATGGCGATAAAAACCGGCGACACCGGGGTGGGGTTTACCGGCAGATTGTGCGGCGGTGGTCCACTCCAGTAAATTACGATGGGTAATAAATAGGCGAATTAGCGTGCGGCCAATAGCATCAACCATCTGCCAGGCGTGGTCAGCCAGGAAAATCAATGACAACAACGTCTGACTGCCTGCTCGTTTAGTATCATCGAGTAAAGAACGTAAATGGTTACTCAGCCGAGTATTCTGAGCCGGCCATAATGAGAACAAAATGGGTAGAAAAGAGGGGAACGCGATCAGCAAGATGACTACCAGCACCCCAACCCACGCAGCAGGCATGGGTAGCATCCAACTGCAACCCAGCAACATTAGCGCAAAGGGAGCAACCAGTGAGCGGCGCAAGTTATCCACCATTTTCCAACGGCCCAGCAATGGAACATTTTTGCTGTCTTTGTCGTTCCTGACCACCCAACGCAATAATTGCCAGTCACCCCGCGTCCAGCGATGCTGACGCTTGGTAATTACGTCATAGCGGGCGGGTGACTCTTCCACCACTTCAATATCCGAAGCCAATCCGGCACGGGCAAAAATCCCCTCAAACAGATCATGGCTGAGTAAGGCATTTTCTGGCACCCTGCCGGCCAGCGAGGCTTCAAACGCATCAACATCATAAATACCTTTGCCGGTATAAGAGCCTTCGCCAAACATATCCTGATAAACATCTGAAACTGCGGCAGCGTAAGGGTCCATCCCCCCAGGACCAGAAAATACCCGTTGGTATAACGATCCACCTTTGCCCATCGGCAATGCCAGCGTCACACGCGGCTGAAGGATGCCATAACCATCGATGACCCGCTGCTGGTCTGCACTAAAGCGTGGTTGGTTCAGCGGATGCGCCATTTTGCCAATCAAGCGCAGGGCAGCATCGCGCGGCAGTCGGGTATCGGCATCCAGCGTAATGACATAACGCACATCGGTTGGCACCTGTGGTTCACCGGCGGCGGTGGCAATAAATGAGGTGTCCGTCGCCCCCCGTAACAGGCGGTTAAGTTCATGCAACTTGCCCCGTTTACGCTCCCAGCCCATCCAACGGTTTTCACTTTCATTAAACCTTCGCTGACGGTACAACAGCAGAAAGCGCGGCCCGGCAGGACCGGGGCCATATCGTTGATTAAGCCGTGCAATAGCCTCATCGGCTAATAGCAGTAGTGGACCATCACTCGGTATGACTTGCTGGTCTGCATCAACCCCATCCAACAACAGAGCAAAGGTAAGAGAACCTGTAGCCCCCGATAAATGATGGACTTCTAGCTGCTCGATTTGCTCCAATAAATCGCTTTTACTGGTGAGCAACGTGGGCACCACCACCAAGGTACGCAATCCATCCGGTACGCCACTGGTTAGCTCCAATCCCGGTAAAATCGTGGCACCAAAGCTCCAGGTGATAACGCGGTTTACCAGGGCAGTTGCCACATCTGTCGCAGGGATAAATGCGATTAAGGTAAATAATACCAGCCAGCCCGTCGCCAGTCCGGGGAAAGAGAGCGCCCACAGCACCAATGCCATTAATCCGGCAGTGACCAGGAAAATGGCCGCCATAAAACCGCCAACACCAAAGCTGACGCTCAAGCGGCTAAACCACAAACGTATTGAAGGACTGAATCTGAGTTGATTCTCTAATTCACGCCTTCCCGCCCCAATCAAGTGATAGCCTGGGTCACGGCAGCGTTCGACATTCTCTGGTTCTGCGGCCTCGGCTGAAGTCTGTGCGACTTGCAGGGCAAGAGCGGCAATTTCCAGTTCAGTGAAGGTGGAACCTCGGCATAATTGTTCGATGGCACTGCGGTACAAATTGCGGGTTTGAAAATCCATACTGGCGAAGGTGCTGCCCTGGCGTAAGCATTCATCGACCAGGCTTACACTCTCAAACAGATCAGCCCAGTCAATATCCGAGATCAACCGCATACTGGTAATAACATTTCGGACCGAAACGTTAGATGACCCCTGCCGTAGTTGAGCTCGTTGTACAACTTCACTAATCGATAGCCCTTGTAATTGAAGGCGATCTTCCAGCCAGCCCAATGCTGGCGTGGTGCGTGGGTCTTGATCACGTAACCGCTTTGCCAATTGAGATGCAAATTGCTCAGATAAAGGCTCACTGGATCGCACCGTAATATCAGACTCCAGAGCCAATCGGCTATCGCCGGCGTCCAATAAGCGATTCGCCAGCGCCTCAGCATCTGCCCGATCTTTACGACCTTGAGTTATCTGATCAGCCAGACGGCGTAAATTCTCTATCAGCACAATACGCAGCGTAATCGCCACCGCCCAGAGTTCACCAATAGTCAGCGGTTGAACACGCTGATACGCCATAATAAAACGGCATAATACATCCGGGTCCAGATGGCTGTCAGTGTGCGCCACAAAAGCCCAGGTAATGCCAAATACCCGTGGATAGCCAGCGAAGGGGCCGTCGGCCAGCTTCGGCAATTGACGGTAATAACCCGGCGGCAAATCATCACGGATCTCGCGGATCTGCTCTTCAACCAGATGATAATTATCCAACAGCCACTCAGCCGCAGGGACTACTGCGCGGCCCTTTTCCAGTTCTGCGGCACTGGCCCGATATGCTGCCAGCAGCGTATTGGCATTATCATTCAGGCGGGCATGCAGAGTAGATACCCGTGGTGGGTGGGTAGTTATCGACTGCGCTTTGGCAAGGCTCTCAGCATGCTGTTCCAATCGCTCCACACTGAATAGCTCATCCCTTACAGGTGCAGTATCATGCCAAGGGGGAGTCGCTGCGGTGGGTGATCCAAGAATAGCCTTTAGAAATAATTTCATAGGTACCTTTCTGGTCGGGTGCTCATACAGTCTGATGGCAATCTGCATAATGAAAAGTCGGGAATAGCCGTTAAAAGGCGTATCCAAACGGATTGCTCAGGTGAGCTTCCTGAGCCGTGCGAGCCGCGTGATATTGAGCAGAAAACGCCTTACAGGCAGAATGCTGTCAAAAATGCCGAGTGAAGGTGGAAAGCAAAAGACGGATACACCAAAGTATCCAGTCATAAAAAAGGGGCGAGTAAAGGCTGACGATACGCAATAAACGTACGACAGCAAAAAAGCTGAATAGTATTAACTATAGCCCAAAGGAGAAATTAAGGATCAGGGCATAAAATGAGAGAAATAAATCAAAAGGTTACATTAACAGCAGGTACTGTAATTTAAATACCTGCCGCCTTGCCACTATTACACAGACTGTTGGTAATCACCCCATACTTTCAGAAACTAGATGCTGTCTTGAAATTTTCGTGCCTTGGCAGTTTGCTGTTTCTCTAACTCAAAAATGGCGCGTTGCAGCCCTTTTTCTTGGATTGGACTCAGACGAGGAAATTTAAAACTCAAGCGTTGTACTGTGAGGGTTTCACCTTTGTTATTCACTACCTGTTTATCAATGGCCCGGATAAACTGCAGGTCCAGCTTAAAAACACCAAAACCACATAAATCCACTGAGGCATCTCGTAATATACCGCATTCCTGAAGGGGGAACTCACTGCCTTTCACTGCATACAGACCCATGCCCCCCAGGGAAATATCCCCTAATGTGTACGAGAAATTACTGCCATCAGTAAATTTCCCAGAACAATAATAAGGGGGCCATTGAGGAATGTTTACACGAAAATATTCCCGCCGTTGGATAAAATAAAGCTGCTCAGGAATAGCCGAGCTAAAGGCAGGTAGTGATAAATATTTTATTTCTTTCAGTGAATTACAAGTAAATTCAATTTTTGCGCCCGTAGGTTCTGCAATAATAGTCAATTGATTAGCAGCAAGGGCCAGACGGTTCTCGTGTTCTACACTACCAAAATCAAAAATAAACTGATTCGTCTCAGGTACCACATCCAGAATACGGCTGATAAATTGTCCGCGCGCATGCATAACCATCACTGCGGTATCGTTCTTCTTTAAATCTCGAAGAATTGCACAGATCGCTAATTTATTCGTTTTGACAAAATTTTCTTTAGACGTTTCGCTCACCTGCCATTCCCCATCTTTAATTTATTGCTCTGGCTACCCAGATTATTTTAATGAGCATATAAGTATCAGTATGGTTATCGGCAGATGCTTGAATTACTTTAATTATTTTTATAAAAAAACCGAAAGTTTAATTTCCACCCCAGGATTTCAAGATATAAGAAACCCGCATAGGCTTTGAATACGCTGTTGGACTGAACCAGACCAATATCCTTTACAACTAATCTTAAACGGAGAGCACTAGAGAGAGAACGTGGCAATTGATAAAAATTTGTGATCCAGGCAGCATTAAATCATCAGTCTGACTTGTACATTATTAACGCTCAAATTAGACATTTGAGTCATTTTTTATACCAATGAAATTTTAATAATTAATTATCAATGAATTACAAAAATATTCATGATACAAGCCGCCCTCTGAATAGGTATAAAAATGGTATATAAAAATCTGGTAACAAATATTCGAAAATTAATAAATCATCAGGATATTTCGCTGGGTGATTGCTTACCATCAGAAATTCAGTTAGCAGAGCGTTTTGGTGCATCACGAATGACAGTCAGAAAAGCACTGGATGTCTTAATTCAAGATGGTTTACTGGAACGGCAACAAGGGCGAGGGACATTTATTATCGGGAAAGATCTTAAACATGATAATAATCATCTGAACAGTTTCACCGAACAGATGAAAATGCTCGGCAAGACACCACATACTGAAGTTTCTGAGTTCAAAATTATTAGGGCATCGCAAGACATTGCCAGTCAGTTAAACATCAATCAAGACGATAAAATATATTATATCAAACGATTACGTTATGCTGACAAACAGATTATTCAGATAGAAGAGAGTTATCTGCCAGTCTCTCTGATGCCGGATTTAACTTACCATCATCTTGAATCATCTAAATATGACTTTATTGAAAAACATGCTAATTATCAGATTGAAGGTTGCCGGCAGACATTTTTACCTATTGTCGCCAGTCAGGAGTTTGCCCTGCAACTCCATTGCGATCCACGTACCCTGCTGCTGCAATTACTCGCCGTATCCAATGGAACTGACGGAGTCGTGGTAGATTTTTCGGTGATAACCTTTAATCCGGTTGATTATAAAGTCAGTTACTATCTCAAGCGCCATCCGCTAGATTAAAGGGTTGATTAGTGCATTAATCCTTTTTATCAGTAGATTAATGCACCAGAAGAAATATCAATAAGCCTAGCCCGGTAATAAACTCCCCAAACCAATAAATAGCCCGGCGATTGTGGCACTCATCAGATTAGATAATGTTGCCGCCAGTAGTGCACGGAATCCTAAGCGCGCAATTTCAGATGATCTTTCGGGTGCAACAGCACTGAAAGCGCCCACCACGACAGCAATTGAGCCAAAGTTGGCAAAACCACACAACGCAAAAGAGATAACTGCAATCGTTTTTACATCTAATGTCGCTATGGTTTCTTTCAGATAAGGAGAGAAACTCAAATAGGCTACGAACTCATTAATGGCTAATTTCTGGCCGATAAAACCACCCGCCAGTGAAGCATGTTCCCAAGATACGCCCATAATATAAGCCAGAGGCGAGAACACATAGCCAAGGATACTTTCCAGACTGAGCTGTTCGAAACCAAAGATGCCGCCAATTCCGCCAATAATGCCGTTAATTAACGCAATCAATGCAACAAATGCCATCACGACGGTGGCAACCCCGACCGCAATTTTCAATCCCAGCATCGCGCCACTGGCTGCCGCTTCAATAATACTGGCAGGGCGTTTGTCACTGAATGTCATCTCGTTGAATTCAACTTTTGACTCTTCTGTCGCCGGGCTGATAATACGCGCAAATAATATCCCGCCAGGGATAGCCATTAACGAAGCAGCCAATAAATATTCAATCGGGACCCCAAGCCCGGCATAGCCCACCAACATAGAACCTGCAATGGACGCCATACCGCTACAGATGACGGTAAACAGTTCATTGCTGTTCATCTTATTAATAAAGGGTTTAACTACCGCTGGGATCTCATTCTGACCAAGGAAGATAGTGGTGACAGCGGCAAATGACTCTACTTTACTGATACCGAGTAACTTTTGAAATATAGAACCGAGAATATTAATTAGCCATCCCATAATGCCGAGATAGTAAAGAATAGAAATTAATGAAGTGATGAAAATAATGGCCGGCAGGACATGAAAAGCAAAAACAAAACCGGCGCCATCAAATAACTCATTCATTTTTGGGCTAACTAAACCACCAAAAATAAATGCGCTACCTGCGTCACTATATGAAATAACTCTATTCACTGTATTAGCAATCGAAGAGATAAACCACTTTCCAGCAGGAACATAGAGCATGACTGCACCCAATGTTATTTGCAATAATAATGCAGCCCCGACGGTCCGTAATCTTATCTTTCTTTTATTTACTGAAAAAACATAGGCGATAAACAATAAAATGCATATCCCCGCCAAACTACGCAATAAATCCATAACCCCCCCGAAGTACCTCGAAGTTCCTATATAGATAGCTCATGCTCGAAAAGGTGCCCCTCGGACAACAAATGTGTCAGGGCACCTCAAAGATATGAGCAAGTATTTTGTAATAAGGACAATATTTAAAGCGTGTTACCGTTCTTTATTAAATAATGCTCTGATAGGAGCAGGCAATTTTGGCAGCTAACTGCGCATTATTAAATACCAACTGTATGTTAGCGTTTAAACTGTCACCACCGGTTAATTCAGCTACTCTGGCCAACAGGAATGGCGTACTTTCTTTACCAATAACCCCCTGCTCTTCTGATTCTTTTACTGCCTGATCAATGGCAGCATTGATCATCTCTTCGGGTAAAGCATATTGTGGTGGGATGGGGTTGGCAACAACCATTCCTCCACGCAGGCCGATACTCCATTTGGCATTCATTGCTGCCGCAATTTGCTCAGCACTGTCTAAGGTAATACTGACCTCAAACGGGCTGGTCCGACAGAAAAAAGCGGGCAGTGACCGAGTCTGATAACCAATAACCGGCACCCCATTAGTTTCCAGATATTCCATGGTTAGACCTAAGTCCAAAATAGATTTAGCGCCGGCGCAAACCACCGTCACATTAGTTTTCGCCAACTCCTGTAAATCGGCGGAAATATCAAATGTGGTGGCCGCACCACGGTGTACACCACCAATACCGCCGGTCGCAAAAACCTTAATCTTCGCCATTTGTGCAATAATCATGGTGGAAGCCACTGTTGTAGCACCATGTTGTCCATTTGCTATCACAAAAGGCAAATCACGACGGCTGACTTTCATAATGCTATGGCCTTCCTTGCCCAGCAATTCTATTTCGTCACGGGATAGGCCCGCTTTCATCCGGCCGTTTATAACGGCAATAGTGGCAGGCACAGCGCCATTCTCACGAATTTTCTGCTCTACCAGTAACGCTGTTTCTACATTTTGTGGGTAAGGCATCCCATGAGAAATAATGGTAGATTCTAATGCGACGACGGCTTTATTTTGCGCCAAAGCCTGTGCAACCTCTGGTGATATATCTAAATAAGATTGTGCCATTGCGTTATTTGTCATGGTTGTAATTCCAATAGTTTTTTAACACTGCCATTTGACAGATTGGGGTTATTAGTCAGTTCCGAAGAGAGCGTTAATGCTGAGCACCCTTGAGCAAAACGGATACTCTCAGCAAATTCCATGTCATCCAGCCAGCAACTTGCTAAACCAGACATCATCGCGTCTCCGGCCCCGGTAACATTCACAATGTTGATATTCAGTGGCAATGACCAGCCAACCTGTCCATCAATTTCACTGAAATAAACCCCCTCTTTTCCCATACTTAATGCCAGGCGCTGGACGCCTTGTTGGTGAAACCAGTGCGCCACCACCGGAATATCATCGTGGCTGTTAATTTTCATGCCACTGAGTATCTCTGCTTCCAGACGATTAGGTTTCAGCGTGTGAATATGGGATAACCAGTTTTTAATTCTGGGTGCTTTGAATGCTGAAACCGTATCGACGAATACAGGAACATTACCGGCATTGGTAAATATCCATGAGAGGGCTTCTTCGGTTAAATTACAGTCGACGACTAATATTCCCGCGTGTTGAATTATCTCTTTGGTGGTTGCTAATAATGACGGCGTTAGTTTTTCTAATATGCGCATATCATTAATCGCCACCAACATTTCGCCACCATCATCGAGTAACGAAACATAAGTAGAGGTATTTTCACCGTGCAAACTGTGGCAATTACTGACATTGACACCGGCGCGTTTAGCCTCATCAATCAGGGTCGCACCATAAAAATCATCTCCCACCACCGAGATGAGATGGCACTCTTTGCCTAATAGCGCAATATTTTCAGCAATATTTCGCCCAACACCGCCTGGGGTGCATTTTATTTTCCCTGGGTTGGAATCTTCATAAATGAGCTTACTGGCTGCATAACCACAAACATCCATATTTACCGAGCCAACCACCACCACATAACTGTGCTCAGATAATATATATCCCTTTCCTTTGATATAACCTTTTTGCATTAGATTCATAATGTGACCCGCCACCCCCGAGCGACTAATGCCTAGAATATCGGCAATTTCTTGCTGGGGGATCAATGGATATCGTCTCAGAAGCTGCAATATTTGTTTTTCTCGGCTGGTCATAATGAACACTTGTTTGTTTTTAAACATGTGCTTGTTTTATTATTTTGACTAAATAGAGTAAAGCGTATTTTATTACTCTATTTCAAAGTTGAGAGAACGATCGTAAGCGTGTTTTCAAGCAGTTACAGCACATTTTCTGTGAGGTAACTCAAGTTCTTCCGATAGGAAAATAAGTTTTAAATAGTAATATTCTGACAGGAAGGATATTCCACTAAAAATAAAGATAGATAATCAAGAGGATAACAATACACGCAGAAGCAACCCAACAAGTGTTTGGTTGTCTATTTTTGGGTAGGTAAATTGATGAATAGCCATAAACGCGTTACATCGAATAATGATCTATTTCACACTTAAAGGCTGATACTTCACAGGGAGATTAACCAGAGAAAAAAATAAAACGACAGCAGCAGCCAGATGTCGTTTTACTGTATATGTTCTATCTGGTAATTAGCTACGCACTAAATCGTCGCCATAGCCAATCCACTTATAGGTTGTCAATGCATCCAACCCCATCGGGCCACGGGCATGAAGTTTTTGCGTACTTACTGCCACTTCAGCGCCTAAACCAAACTGGCCGCCATCGGTGAAACGGGTGCTGGCATTGACATAAACTGCCGATGAATCCACCGCCCGGACAAAATGTTCCGCGCTACTGAGTGAGCGGGTCAGAATAGCATCAGAATGGCTGGTGCCATGCTCGCGAATATGGTCAATAGCAGCATTGATATTAGCCACAATCTCCACATTCAAATCCAGAGATAACCATTCATCGTCATAATCAGCAGCTTCAACAGCCACTACCTTGGCCTTACCTTCGGTCAGATACGGCAGCGCCTGCGGGCTGGCATGCAGTGTCACGCCAAAGGCATGCATTCGGGTACTGAGTACAGGCAGGAAGCGCTCTGCAATAGCTTGATGAACCAGCAAGGTTTCCAATGAGTTACACGCACTTGGCCGCTGAACTTTGGCGTTTTCAATCACTAATAACGCTTTCTCAAAATCAGCACTTTCATCCACAAAGGTATGACAAACCCCAATACCACCGGTAATCACCGGAATGGTTGATTGCTCACGGCACAGTTTATGTAAACCAGCCCCACCCCGTGGAATCAACATATCGACATAGCGATCCATACGCAGTAACTGATTTACCAATTCCCGATCAGGGCTTTCAATCGCCTGCACTGCCGCCGCGGGTAAGCCGCACTGTTCCAGTGCCTGCTGGATAACCTTCACGGTTGCCTGATTAGTGTGATGAGTCTCTTTGCCACCCCGCAAAATCACGGCATTGCCGGTTTTCAAGCAGAGGCTGGCGACATCAATCGTAACGTTAGGACGCGCTTCATAAATGACACCAATCACCCCCAGAGGCACACGGCGGCGTTCCAGCTTTAAGCCACTGTCAAGTAGGCTGCCATCAATAACGCGGCCCACAGGGTCATTCAGGCGGCATACCTGACGCACATCATTAGCAATAGCCGCTAAGCGTGCCGGGGTCAATAACAGCCGATCGAGCAGCGCCTCACTCATGCCCGTATCACGTGCAGCCTGCATATCTTGCTCGTTGGCATGCAAAATAGCCTGACTTTCAGATTCCAACAGGTTAGCTATTACTGCCAGCGCCTGATTTTTCTTTGCCGTGCTCAACATTGCCAACTGCCAGGAAGCCTGTTTGGCGGCTTTCCCCATCTGTTCCAGCATGCTCATGCTCGCTCCTTAGCTAACAATCATATCGTCACGATGAACCGCCACCGGGCCATATTCGTACCCGAGGATTTCACTGATTTGTTGCGAGTGATGCCCCGCTAACATGCGCAGCGCATCGCTGTTATAGCGTGATACACCGTGGGCCAAATCCCGCCCGCCAAGATTGCGGATACGGATCACTTCACCACGGGAGAAATCCCCTTGAACACTGCGAATACCTTTGGGCAGCAGCGAACTGCCGCGCTCCATAATAGCGGCTACAGCCCCATCATCGACCGTAATTTCACCCGCTGGCGGTGCACCAAAAATCCAGCGTTTACGGTTTTCCAACGGGGTTTCCAGTGCATGGAAGCGAGTACCAACCGGCGTGCCATCAATCACATTCGCAATAACACCGGACTGACTGCCCGCGGCAATAATCACATCAATACCAGCGCGGCAGGCAACATCTGCTGCTTGCAGTTTAGTGGCCATACCACCAGTGCCAAGGCCTGAGACACTATCGCCAGCAACTCCGCGCAAAGCATCATCGATACCATGCACTTCGCGAATAAGCTCAGCTTCAGGATTGTTACGCGGATCAGCCGTGTATAACCCCGCCTGATCGGTCAGTAACAGTAGCTTATCGGCACCGGCAAGAATGGCTGCCAGTGCCGAGAGATTATCGTTATCGCCTACTTTGATTTCAGCGGTGGCGACAGCATCATTCTCATTGATTACCGGCACGATGCGGTTATCCAGCAAGGCATTCATGGTGTCACGGGCATTGAGAAAACGCTCTCTGTCTTCCAAATCAGCACGGGTCAGTAACATCTGACCGATATGGATGCCGTAGATGGAAAACAGTTGTTCCCAGAGCTGGATTAGCCGGCTTTGCCCGACTGCGGCTAACAGTTGCTTTGAGGCAATAGTGGCAGGCAATTCTGGATAACCCAAGTGTTCACGCCCGGCGGCAATCGCCCCGGAGGTGACAATAACAATACGATGACCTTTTGCGTGTTGCTGGGCACATTGGCGCACCAGTTCAACAATATGGGCACGGTTAAGACGACGGGAACCGCCGGTCAGAACACTCGTCCCCAATTTCACAACCAATGTCTGGCTGCCACTCATAATTTTTCTGCCATTGGGATGAATTAAAGAAACAATATATACCCAAAGTAATTGGAGTTGCAGTATGGCTGCCAGCGAACTCATCCCGATGAGCTTATTCATGTAAGAACAAATGTGACTCGGGTGAATGAACGTAGCTAACAACCCTGCGGCTCTATGTACGAAGGGGATGGGTCTTTGTAGCAGGCGGGAGGCATAATGCCAACAGTCAGAATGAGAAATTCCCCCTTTTATTGTGCTAAAGGGGGAATATTCTATTTAATTAGGCATTAACAAACAGACTTCTAAGCGGACAACTTCAGCGGCTGATCGCTAAAATGCTGCGCTGGCTCCAATCTCATTTCAATTGAAGTCAACATCTCAGCAAGGCGTTTATGGAAACCACGCAGCGTGGTCTCCAGTTTCTCTTGTATTTCAGGATCTTTAATCTTTTCCGCTTTCCAACTGCCTTCTTTATTAAACAGGCCGAACTGGTAAACGTAGGTAAAATGGTCTTCTGCCGGTTCCAACTCTATCCACCAGCCCCAAAACTCACGTTTCTCGGGGGCAAGCTTCACATTGACGCAAACAGCTAAACAGTCAAAGAAAAAATGGTCACTCTGGCACTGCCCTTCACGCAGATATGGTCCTAAAGCGGCAAAACGTTTCATAAGCTTACTTTTAGGATGAGCACTGGTCGACGTCATTCTTAAATCTCCTTATATAGACGATCCTTTTTAGCAAACTGTTAAAAATTAGCAACTCATTAACGCATTTTATCTTCTAACCACTCACTGGCTTGCAATAATGCACGGTGGAAATTGTCGTACAGCGGCGTTGATGATATAGGTAATAGCTTGCCATCCGCCGAGGAAGAACAGATTAACTTCGCCTCTTCTTTCGGGCTGAATGGATCATTTTCCCAGTAGCCCGCCAACATAGGTGTTTGGCAACGCCGCCCCAGCAACCCCTGTGTTTTCAGCGAATAGCGGTTCATTTCTGTTCTAAGCGTTTCATCTGCCGCATCAGCCATTCCCAATCGGCTGGCCATAACATCCATATACATATCTGGCACCTGGCGCTGGCTGTCAGCGTTACACAGAAGATAATGCACAATCGGCCCAAGGCATGCCACAGCACGCACCCGCTGCGGCTCTAAATACCCCAGGCGCACCGCTACGTTGGCACCGAAACGGAAACCGAAAACACTGACTCGCTGATGATCAACCCAAGGGATATCCGGCAATGCCTGCAATACTTGCTGATGCAGATAACTGGTGTCCTGCGTTAACTTCCAACGCGACGAAGCCCCCACCGATGGCATGTCCACCGTCAACATGGCTATCCCTTTCGGGGCCAGATAGTCACGGAACAGGCGATGATAGTCACTTTGCAATGTATCCAACCCACCACACATCAATACCGTTGGGAATGGCGCACTGCCAACAGTCGGCATATGCAGGAACCCCGCCAGCGTACCGCCATCTGAAATCGCGAAATTAAGCTCTTTCAGGTTATACGGCAGGTGTTCAGCGGCGGCTTCATAGGCGCGGTTTGATAACACCTCGACTTGCTCGGCCAGCTCATCACCTTTCAGATGTGGGTAACCCGCAATGCTGTATAAATTGGCCGCATTTAACCAGTATTGACCAGCATTCAATGGGTCAGTCTCTTCCATGGCTTTTTGCTGCCACAGCATCCCCTGATGGGCCCACTCATAAATCCAGTTACCATTGCGATAGCCCACCACGGTATCTAGCAGTTCGTTATCGCTGTGTTCTGCCTTTGAACAGGCAATGCGTGACAACACTTCTTCTATTTCAAGGGGATCAACACCGCGCCAGGTCCATATCAAACGGTTGATCATCCGATACCAATGGCTGGTGGTATCACCGTCCAAGGCAGAATGTACCGTCATAGGATGGTTGCAGTGAGCATGCCGCACGAGAGTTGAAGTTTCAGGATGCTTGAACTTTGGTTTAAACAGAATTTCAGAGAGGTTGGCTTGTGCCATGGTAACGATAGCCTCCATAAGCCGTGATTCAGGCCCGATAAGGGCTGGTCAGATGGGGTCAAGTGTACTCATACTGCGGAGAAAATGAAACGCCCGGAGCTGACCAGGCGTTTAAAGCCAACTAAATTACTTACCGCTTAAAGGAGCAACAAAGGTTACAGCCATATCCCACGGCTGCTCAATCCAGGTGCCCTGAGGAATATCAACCACATAATCATCAACTAATGGGCGACCAGCAGGTTTGGCGAAAATAGTAACAAAGTGTGCCTTCGGATACATCTCACGGATAGCTTTCGCAGTGCCGCCAGTATCAACCAAATCATCAATCACAATAAAGCCTTCGCCGTCACCTTCAGCACGTTTCAGGACTTTAAGCTCGCCTTGGTTATCATGGTTATAACTGGCGATGCAAACGGTGTCGACATAACGAATACCCAGCTCACGCGCCAGAATACCCGCAGGCACCAAACCACCACGGCTTACCGCAATAATCCCTTTCCATTGATCGGCTGGCAGTAAACGCTGTGCCAGTTTGCGGGCGTGAATTTGCAACATATCCCAGGTAACGACGTATTTTTCGCTCATAAAGTGTAATCCCAGCCAGTAAAGGAGTGGCTTGCCATGTATCAGAAGGGGAAAAAAGGTTGCGCGAGATTATAGTGAGCCAGCCGGATAAAAACCAGCAATTATCGGGTTAATTAATCGGGTCTAATGCGGTAATTGTGCGGCGAAACGCGCGTAATGCCGATGAAAGTGATATTCTCAAACCATCTCGCCATTCCGATGGCGGTTTGTCACTACCCTTAAAATCTTTAGTCATCAACCCGATAGCATCTCTGACATCTTCATCCTGAGGTT
Source organism: Yersinia sp. 2553 StPb PI (assembly GCF_052217105.1). NCBI lineage: Bacteria > Pseudomonadati > Pseudomonadota > Gammaproteobacteria > Enterobacterales > Yersiniaceae > Yersinia > Yersinia sp. 2553 StPb PI. Next base: position 2,722,629 of record NZ_JAZGPX010000002.1, read on the forward strand.
GCCGATATGAGCATGCTGTTACAGGAGACTTACAGTGTCTGAACTGTCTCAACTTTCGCCTCAGCCGTTGTGGGATATTTTCGCAAAAATCTGCTCAATCCCCCATCCGTCTTACCATGAAGAAGCGCTGGCGCAGCACATTATGACGTGGGCCAAAGAAAAAGGTCTGCACGCTGAGCGTGACAAGGTCGGTAATATCTTGCTGCGTAAGCCTGCTACCAAAGGGATGGAGAACCGTAAGCCAGTTGCGCTGCAAGCTCATCTGGATATGGTTCCGCAGAAGAATAATGATACGGTACATGACTTTACCAAAGATCCTATCCAACCATATATCGACGGTGAATGGGTTAAAGCCCGTGGCACCACATTGGGTGCGGATAACGGCATTGGTATGGCTTCTGCGCTGGCCGTATTGTCTGATGACAGCGTTGAACATGGCCCACTGGAAGTGTTACTGACCATGACCGAAGAAGCCGGTATGGATGGTGCCTTCGGCCTGCAACCTAATTGGTTGAAAGCCGATATTCTGATTAATACCGATTCTGAACAGGAAGGTGAAATCTATATGGGTTGCGCTGGTGGTATTGATTTTATCACCACTCTGGCCCTGAAGCGCGAAGCCGTTCCTTCTGGGTTCCAAACCCTGAAACTGACCTTAAAAGGCCTTAAAGGTGGTCACTCCGGTGCGGATATCCATTTAGGTTTAGGCAATGCCAACAAGCTGCTGGCCCGCTTCCTGTTTGAACACGCAAAAGATCTGGATCTGCGCGTATTGGATCTCAATGGCGGTACATTGCGTAACGCTATCCCGCGTGAGGGTTCGGTGATCCTGGCAGTTAGTGCAGATAAAGTCGATCAATTGAAAAGCCTTAGTCAGGCGTATCTGGCAACGTTGAAAAACGAGCTGGCGGCGGTGGAAAAAAATCTGGCACTCCTGCTCGAACCGGTATCCACTGAGACAAAAGCGCTGACTAAAGACACACAGCAGCGTTTAGTGGCACTGCTGAATGCCACGCCAAACGGTGTAATTCGCATGAGTGATGCCGTTAAAGGCGTGGTTGAGACCTCACTGAATGTCGGTGTGGTTACCATGAATGAGAACGAAGCAGAAATCATCTGTCTGATTCGTTCCCTGATCGACAGCGGCAAAGATTACGTGGTGAGCATGCTGACGGCAATTGGTCAGTTGGCTGGTGCACAAACGCTACCGAAAGGCGGTTACCCTGGCTGGCAGCCGGACCCAACCTCTCCTGTCATGGCATTGGTGCGGGAAACATACCAAAAACTGTTCAACAAAACACCGAACATCATGGTTATCCACGCGGGTCTGGAGTGTGGTTTATTCAAAAAACCTTACCCGGATATGGATATGGTGTCGATTGGGCCAACCATGACCGGCCCACATTCACCGGATGAACAAGTTCATATCGAAAGCGTGGGTCAATATTGGCAGTTACTGACCGCCCTGCTAAAAGCCATTCCAGAACGGGCATAAACAAATCTGATTGATCTTTATGTGATAACGGCGGTGCTTCGACCCGCCGTTTTTTATTGCATATACTATTCCCAACTAAGCAATAATTGCCGCTCAAGTTGTGGATCCAGTAAAGTGACATGTAGCCCTACCAAGCGAACTCCCCGCCCGGCTCGCCGTTCATTCCATGCAGTGCGCGCCACTTGTAGCAGATCAGTCTTATTCAGTTCCGGCCAGACATGCTCCTGCGTAGTTTGTTGAAAATCATGAAATTTCAATTTAATACCCTGACGCGCAATATGCAGATCCGGCCTCACTTTACGTAATCGAGTTTCCAGTTCAATATAAAGCTGTTCAATCAATGCCTCACAACTTTCCCAGTCATGAATATCTTCCGCCAGCGTTCTTTCAACACCGACCGATTTACGCAATCTGTCCGGGGATATTTCCCGCTCATCAATACCGTGGCTACGCTCCCACAACACATGACCGAATTTGCCAAAACGCTTTAATAGTTCAGCCTGCGGATAGTTTTGTACCTCGCCGCAAGTAACCAACCCGAGTTCTTGTAAACGTTTAGCGGTCACTTTCCCCACGCCAGGAATCTTACTCAACGGCAAATCATGCAGGAAAGGCTGAATCTGATTAGGGGTGATGACATATTGACCATTCGGTTTATTCAGATCTGACGTAATTTTGGCCAGAAATTTTATCGGGGCAATACCGGCGGAGGCGGTCAGACTCAGTTCATCAGAAATCGCTTGACGGATTTCCTGAGCAATTAAAGTGGCAGAACCACTGCATGCAGAGCAATCAGAAACATCCAGATAGGCTTCATCCAGCGAGAGCGGCTCAATCAGCGGGGTATAGCGAGCGAAAATTTCACGGATATGCAGCGACGCCTCTTTATAAGCCGCCATTCTGCCAGGAATAACTTTAAGCTGTGGGCAGAGTTTAAGTGCCATCGCCGTTGGCATAGCACTACGAACACCATAACGTCTGGCAGGGTAATTGGCCGTACTGATCACTCCACGCCGATCGCGGCTGCCGCCAATCGCGATGGGAATATCACGCAAACTGGGATCGTCGCGCATTTCCACTGCCGCGAAGAAGCAATCCATATCGACATGAATAATCTTACGCATGTTATCTTTCCCCAACCAAACCACTGTATAAGGATACAGTTAAATCGGAAAAATTCAAGATTATCCTAATCCTCAACCCGCCTCAGATTGCTTATCGGAGGCTAGCCTGCTATCTGTTTACTCAGTCCTCTCCAATATCAGCAAGTCCCGCCGATAAAGCTGGCTAGACGGCCTAAATCCACATTACCTCTCGAAAGAATCACACCAGCCCGTTTGCCGCGCAGATCGAACTGATCACCAAACGCAACGGCTGCCTACAGGCAACCGCTGGGTTCAACCACAATCTTCATTTAGTGGTCGCTAAAAATAGAACTCTTCAATGACTTATCTTGCTGATGCCGTTCTAACGCCAGTTCAATCAGTGTTGTGATCAACTCTGTAGAACCGACTCCCGTGGCGCGCCAGAGTTTGGGGTACATACTGATATTAGTGAAACCAGGTAGTGTATTGATTTCATTTATAATAACGGTATTTTCTGGCGTTAAAAAGACATCTACCCGTGCCAGACCACGGCATTCAAGCGTACGAAACGCGGCTAATGCTACTGCGCGAATATTGTCGCTGGCTGCATTGTCTATCACTGCAGGGATAACCACCTGAGCACCGGTTTCATTAATATACTTGGTATCGTAGGAGTAAAATTCATCACTGACGACCACTTCACCACACAGGCTAGCTCGAGGGTTATCATTACCCAGTACCGCACATTCAATCTCGCGCCCAACAATAGCTGATTCAACTAATACCTTATGGTCAAAATCAAACGCAAGCGTAACAGCCTGCTGGTATTCAGCCGCATTGCGTACTTTACTCACCCCAACCGAGGAGCCTTGATTTGCCGGTTTGATAAATAAAGGTAAGCCAAGTTTTGCCGTTATCTGCTCAAAACTGTAATTATCTTTATTTGTCCGTGTCAGCGTAATAAAAGGGGCAATATTCAACCCGGCATCACGCAGTAACCGCTTGGTGAGATCTTTATCCATGCTGACCGCAGATCCCAGCACGCTGGACCCAACGAAGGGGATATTGGCCATGCGCAGCAAGCCTTGCAAAGAACCATCCTCGCCTAATGTACCGTGTACTATCGGGAAAATAACATCCAGTTGCGCCAATGCTGTGGCATTATCCGCCGCAATCAGTTGCTGGCGCTCTTGACCGGGAATCAACGCTACATTTCTGTTTGAGTGATTCAGGGAGATCAGCGCTGGATTCTCTGCATTTAACAAATAGCTGGATGCATCGTTAACATGCCATTTCCCCTGTTTATCAATACCCAGTAGCGTGACATCAAACTTTTCCTTATCAATCGCCTCTACGATGTTTTTAGCCGACTGCAACGACACTTCATGCTCAGCCGATTTACCACCAAAAATCACACCAACCCGCAATTTCGACACACAGTATTCCTTCTTAAAATCTGGCACTTAAAGGTGCAACAACCCAGTGAAATCTCACCTCACACTAATACAATCTTTGTCTGCTTAACTAATGGTTTTTAAGATTTATACAGAATTTTCTCACTCCGCGACAGGGAATAAACATCATCAATATCAGTATGTAATTCTATCGTTGATGAATACCACCCTATTTATTCATATCAAGATAACCACCGCGATGAGTCATAATTATCCTAATCAAAACACCAACTAATTACGTATATAACAGAATTGAATACTGTTATTGGTTTTTTTTTGCATTTTGTCATTTATTTTTAATAAAAAACCATTAAATTCGACAAGGTCGAAAAATGTTAGTTATATGATTAACCTTCACCTCATAAAATTCATTATTAGATAATGAATGGAAACTATATATTATGCGAAATTATATAATGGCTACCCTACTCCTTTCCGCTACCTTTGTTGTTAACGCCCAATCTGTTACCCTTGCAGCGCCACAAATTATTGCCCACCGTGCAGGAACGGCTGATGCGCCAGAAAATACCTTACCGGCTATCGATAAAGCACTGTCTAATGGTGCTGACGCCATATGGATTACATTACAACTATCGAAAGATAATATTCCGGTATTGTATCGCCCTATAGACCTCAAAGAGTTGACAGATAAGTCCGGTACCATCTCAGGTTATACTGCACAACAACTGGCTAAAGTGGATGCGAGCGTTGCCTATGATAAGAAACATCATATTCAACCGAAGGCTGGCACACACACACAGGTATTCCCACACTTGATGAAGTGCTGAAGAAGTATCCTGACACGACATTCTATCTGGACATTAAATCGCCCGATGCCGACCCAATAACCTTTGCCAAAGCCCTAAAAGAGACGCTTACCGCAACCAGCAAAGGAGAAAAAGATCGCTTCGTACGTACCCGAGTTTACTCTACGGATGATAACTATCTGGAAGCACTGGATAAAGTGAATGAAACCAGTGATATCTCACATAAAATCAATCGATTTGAAAGCCGCAACTTTACTCGGACTCAATTAGCTAATATTACGATGGATCATAAATGTGAATTGCCAGCAGATAATAAAGAACGTTGGTATGGTTTAGAGTTACATCGAAAAGTACAAGTGGTAGAAAAATACACGTTGGGCGAAGGGCGTTCTGATGCAGTATTAAGTTGGGATAAAGAGGCGATGGATTGTTTTAGAAGGAATACCAACGCACATATTATTTTCTTCGGCATCAATACTCCCGAAGATTATAAAAAAGCGAGGGAATTACAGGCAAATGGAGTTATGGTTGATTCTCCTGCACTTTTTAAAAGTATAGTGAGTAAGTAAGAATAAATAAGTAAAGAACAACCACAATGGTATAGACGTAAATCAGAAAATGAAAAACAGCATTATCGACGTAGACTAATCAGCCACGAATAGCACTAAAGCGTAAATACCCCCCTGGTCAACACTGAGTTGGCTGGGGGGTTATGTCTAAATTTGCTTGTCGTGCATATAACCACGTTTTATACAGAATGCTCGGCATTAAAGCATCGTAATCTATAACACATCTTATAGGATACGGTATTGATCCAATTTTTTCTGGCGAGCGGCTTCCTTAGCCAAGCGCTTCTTACGAGAATCACAAGGCTCAGGGCAATCACATACTTTCTCCATCCCCAAACCCGTTATTCCTCCGCAACTGCCCTGTAAGGTTTTACGTTTTACGATATAACCTAACGACATCCCGCCGATGGCCAATAGAAAAAAGACAAAGGATGCGATAAAAACAGTCAACATATCCTCTCCTATCAAGGCCGTTTTTGCAGATAAGGTTTGAACGCATCAGAATAGCGTTCCTCAAAACCTTCATCGGTTTTTACTATCATAAACACTGGAATACCCAGTAAATTAGCGAGTGCCATCCCTCTTTCTGGCCCAAGGACATCTAACCCAGTCGACAGTCCATCTGCGGTCATACAGCTTGGGTCCAAAACAGTAATTGAGACTAATCGGTGGTTAATTGGTCGGCCAGTATCCGGGTCAATCGTATGTGAGTAACGCACACCATTCTGTTCAAAGTAATTACGATAATCCCCTGAGGTTGCTATTGCCATACGTCCAGGTTCGATAACCTCTTGAGCACTTTGCGCAGAACCTGCGACAGGTTTTTCTATCGCAATGCGCCAAGGTTTATTTTCCCCATTATTGCCACGAGTCCGTACTTCCCCTCCGATATCAACCATATAGTTGGTGATATTTTGCGTTTCCAGATATTCGGCTACAACATCGACCCCATATCCCTTGGCAATAGAGGATAGATCAACATACAACTCAGGGATCCGTTTGAGCAAGGCACCATTTTCTACGGCCAGATTATTAATACCGACCCATGCCCGACGTTTGGCAATTTCAGCCTCAGTAGGAACAACATCTGGCCGCCCTTCAGGACCAAAGCCCCATAAGTTAACCAAAGGTCCGACGGTGACATCCAGCGCCCCATCGGTCAGGCGATTAATGCGAATAGCCTCACGCACGACTTTAGCCGTCGCCGCTGAAACCGCGAAAGGTGTATTCACGGCACGACTTTGATTGAAGCGACTCAATTCAGAGTCGGGCCGATATGTCGACATCTGGTCATTAACCTGTTCCAACTCGCGGTCTATTTCCTGCTGTAACTTCTCTGGGCTGGGTGTGGATGAGTCACTCATATACTTAATTGAATATGAAGTTCCCATGGTTTTACCTTCGAGATTAACTTGCTCAGGACCACATCCTGTGAGCAGCAAAATCCCCACCACTGCCATGAACCAATGTGTTATCTGTTTCTGCACAATATCCCCAATTGCAGTAAAAAGCCGTGTAATGGCAAATCAGCCACCAAAATCATCAAGCATAATATTGTCGTCTTCCACACCGAGATCCTTCAGCATCTTGATAACTGCCGCATTCATCATCGGAGGGCCACACATATAGAATTCACAATCTTCCGGTGCCGGATGATTTTTAAGGTAATTTTCTAACAACACGTTATGAATGAAGCCGGTATATCCCGTCCAATTATCTTCCGGCTGTGGGTCTGATAATGCAACGTGCCAACGGAAATTATCATTCTCAGCCTGTAACTGGTCAAAATCTTCTTCATAGAACATTTCACGCCGTGAACGCGCACCATACCAAAAACTGATTTTACGCTTCGAATGTAGCCGCTTAAGCTGATCAAAAATATGCGAGCGCATCGGTGCCATACCCGCCCCTCCGCCAATAAAGACCATCTCGGCATCGGTATCTTTGGCAAAAAACTCACCAAATGGACCAGAGATAGTCACCTTATCACCGGGTTTTAGTGACCAGATATAAGAGGACATAATACCTGGCGGTGCATCAGGAACTGACGGTGGTGGCGTGGCAATACGCACGTTAAGCATGATAATGCCACGCTCTTCCGGGTAGTTTGCCATCGAGTAGGCACGCACCGTTGGTTCAACGACCACTGACTCGAACCGGAACAGATTGAATTTATCCCAATCACCGCGATATTCATCAGGCACATCGAAGTCCGCGTATTTAACAGTATGCGGTTCGGCCTCTATTTGGATAAAACCACCGGCACGGAATGGCACCACTTCACCATCTGGAATCTTCAGTTTCAGTTCTTTGATAAATGTGGCTTTATTATCATTAGAGATAACTTCACACTCCCACTTTTTCACCCCAAAGATTTCTTCTGGCAATTCAATTTTCAGATTTTGCTTAACGCTAACCTGGCAAGCTAACCGGCAGCCTTCTTTCGCTTCACGCTTTGAGATATGTGAAAGTTCCGTCGGCAGGATATCCCCGCCACCTTCTTTAATTGTCACGCGGCACTGCCCGCAGGAACCGCCACCACCACAAGCTGAAGAAACGAAAATACCTTGGCTGGAAAGCATGTTGAGCAGCTTATCCCCTGCCGGAGCGGTAAAACTTTTGTCCGCATCATCATTAACATCAACGGTAATATCACCGGTATTCACCAATTTTGATTTGGCAAATAGAATCATCACCGTCAATGCCAGTACGATGAGGGTGAACATCACTACGCCCAGAATTATTTCCATGAATTATTCCTGCCTTTATAAATTCACACCGGAGAAAGACATAAACCCTAAGGCCATCAATCCGGTTGTGATAAAGGTGATCCCTAACCCCTGTAAGCCCGCAGGCACATTGGCATATTTCATTTTTTCGCGAATACCTGCGAGGGCCACAATCGCCAGCATCCAACCGATACCCGAACCAAAGCCATAAACGATGGACTCAGGGAAGTTGTAATCTCGTTGCGCCATAAAGGAGACGCCGCCGAAGATGGCGCAGTTGACGGTGATCAGTGGCAGGAAAATACCCAATGCGTTATAAAGTGCCGGGAAATAGCGATCGAGAATCATCTCCAACACCTGCACTATGGCAGCAATAACACCAATAAAGGTGATGAAGTTGAGGAAACTAAGATCAACCCCTTCAACCAATGCGCCATCACGCAGCACCAGGTTATAAACCAGATTATTCGCAGGTACTGAGATACCCAATACCACCGTTACCGCGATACCAAGGCCAAAGGCAGTCGACACTTTCTTGGAAACAGCGAGGAAAGTACACATCCCCAAAAAGAATGCTAACGCCATATTCTCCACAAACACCGCGCGGACAAACAGACTGATGTAATGTTCCATCGTCAATTACTCCTTCTCAATCTGCGCAGGTTTCAGGGTACGTAGACCCCAAATCAGCAAACCAATGATAAAGAATGCGCTTGGTGCCAACAGGAACAATCCGTTCGGCTGATACCACCCGCCGTTCTGGACGGTTTCAAATACTGTTACTCCAAATAATTTGCCGGAGCCAATCAGTTCGCGAACAAAACCCACCAACACCAGCACTACGCCGTAACCCAAACCATTACCAATACCATCCATAAAGCTTTCAATCGGCGGCGATTTCATCGCATAAGCTTCAGCACGCCCCATCACAATACAGTTAGTAATAATCAGGCCGACAAATACGGATAGCTGTTTGGATATCTCATAGGCATAAGCCCGTAAGATCTGATCGACCACAATCACCAGCGAGGCAATAATCACCATCTGAACAATGATGCGCACGCTGTTTGGAATATGATTGCGAATCAGTGAGATAAAGAAACTGGAGAACGCCGTTACCAAGGTAACGGCCAGCGTCATCACTAATGCGGTTTCCAGCTTGGTGGTCACCGCCAGCGCGGAACAAACGCCAAGGATCTGTAAGGCTATCGGGTTGTTATCAAATAACGGCCCAAATAAAACCCGTTTAATCTCTTTGCTATCAGCCATTTTTTAACGCTCCTTCGCGCACTTTTTTCAGGAACGGGCCAAAGCCGTTTTCACCGAGCCAAAAATCAAAGCTGTTTTGCACCCCATTAGAGGTCAAGGTTGCACCTGACAGACCATCGATCGCATGAGGATCATTAGCCGGTGCGCGCCCTTTAACAATCCGAATAGCCGGTTGGCCTTGCTCGTCAAATAGCCGCTTACCAATCCATTGATTACGCCAAATTGGGTTCTCAACCTCGCCTCCCAGCCCTGGGGTCTCACCCTGATCGTAGTAGGTGATACCACGCACCGTTTTGCCGTCAGTGTCGATGGCAACAAAGGCATACATCATTGACCACAGACCGGAGCCATAAACAGGGAGAACTATCTTGTTGATTTGCCCGCTTTCACCACGTACCAGATAAATTTCAACGACATTCGCGCGCCGGCGGATGCCAGCAATATCCTGTGCGGGCGTCAGGGCAATGCTCATTTGGTCACTACGCAGTGCCTGAGCACGATCAAAGGTTGCCGGATCTTGTTGAATAAACGCACCGCTTTGCAAATCCAGCAGCCGTGGTTCAATGCGCAGCGCAAATTCCCGCTGAACGTCTTCTGCCGGCATTCTTGGTTGCAACAAACCCGCCACCGCTAGAATATTGCGCTGTTTGTCTAATAGCCGTTGCTCCTGCTGCTTGGCTTTCAAACCAACAGCCGCACCAGAAACCACCACAGAACACACCAGACAGAGCACAATTACCACCAGCAACGTTTTGCTGATGCTGTCATTATTTCTTGGTTTATCACTCGCCACGCGCTTTCCTCCGCTTGATGTTGGCCTGAACAACCACATAGTCAAACAGCGGTGCAAACAGGTTGGCGAACAGGATCGCCAGCATCATTCCTTCGGGATAAGCTGGATTAGCGACGCGGATTAACACACACATCGCACCAATCAAGCCGCCATACCACCATTTCCCTTTATTGGTAAAGGAAGCCGACACTGGGTCGGTCGCCATAAAGATCATCCCGAAAGCGAAACCACCGAGTACCAGATGCCAATACCACGGCATGGCAAATAACGGATTGGTAGTGGAACCAACCCAGTTAAATAGGTAGGCCGTAGCAATCATGCCAATCATGACCCCAGCCACAATCCGCCACGAGGCGATGCGGCCGAAAAGAATAATGGCACCGCCAATCAGGATCATCAGCGTAGAGACCTCGCCAATAGATCCGGGAATATTACCGAGGAAAGCATCCATCCACGTAATAGGCTGATTAGTAATGGTATTAACCAAACTGTGGCTACCGTTGACACTCCATTGTGACAATGGAGTTGCACCAGAAAAACCATCAGCGGCAGTCCACACCAAATCACCGGATATCTGTGCCGGATAAGCAAAGAATAGGAAAGCACGCCCAGCCAGTGCCGGGTTGAGGAAGTTACGCCCAGTGCCACCAAAAATCTCTTTACCAATAACCACACCGAAAGAGATCCCAAGTGCTGCTTGCCATAATGGCAATGTGGGAGGGACTATCAGGGCAAACAGAATCGAGGTGACAAAGAAACCTTCGTTGATTTCATGCTTGCGGACAATAGAGAATACCACTTCCCAAAAACCACCGACCACAAACACAACGGCATAGATAGGCAGAAAATAAACCGCCCCCAGCACCATTTTGCTTGCCCAGCCAGCATCTGGAGCCAATGACGCCCCTAGCATTTGTGCCAACCAGTAATGCCAGTCACTGGCTATAACCTGTTGCAGTTCCGCGCCACTGTAGAGTTGGTTTAGCGCCGGGATGGCCTGTAGCCCTACGTTATACATGCCCCAGAACATGGCTGGGAATACCGCCAGCCATACCAGAATCATCATCCTTTTCAGGTCGATTGCATCTCGTACATGGGAAGCACCCGGTGTTACTTTGCCCTGCGTATAGAAAATAGTGGCTGCGGCTTCATATAGCGGATAGTACTTCTCTAATTTGCCACCCGCTTCAAAGTGGTGCTCTATTTTCTCAAGAAAATTTTTCAGGCCCATCAGTTATCCTTCCTGCTCAATCTGGGTCAATATGTCGCGCAGTGCCGGACCGTATTCGTACTTACCGGGGCAGACAAATGTACATAAAGCCAAATCTTCTTCATCTAACTCCAGGCACCCTAGCGCTTGCGCGCTGTCGGTATCACCGGATAACAGATCACGCAACAAATGGGTTGCCAGGATATCCAGTGGCATCACCCGCTCATAGTTGCCAATAGGCACCATAGCGCGCTCCCCGCCGTGCATGTCGGTTGAGAAAGCAAACAGTTTGCGTTTGAAGAAATGGCCCAGCGTGGTGCGGGTGATCGAATATTTATCGCGACCTGGCATTACCCAACCAAATAGTTCTTTTTCTCGCCCTTCGCGGATAACCGATACTTGCTGGTGGAAACGGCCCAAATAACCATGAGTTGCGGAGAAAGCCGTGCCGCTGAGGACTGAACCAGAGATAATACGGTTCTCCCCCTCTTTTAACTTAGCCGCGGTTAATTCAGCCAGGCTGGCACCCAAACGGGTACGCACTAATACCGGTTGATTTACCTGTGGACCCGCCAGCGCAACGATGCGGTCAGTACAGAGTTCACCACGGGTAAATAATTTACCGATAGCAATCACATCCTGATAACCCACATGCCACACCATTTTACGCAAGCTCACCGGTTCAAGAAAATGGATGTGGGTACCAACCAGACCCGCAGGATGGGGGCCGGAGAATTCATTATAAGTTATCTGGGCATTAGAATGGTTGGCAACCACCTGCCCCGGGGCATGGCCCACATGCACCTTGCCTTCAGTTAGACGCGTAAGAACAGTTAAACCGTGCTTAAAGGCGTCTGACTCAGTGGCAATAATGACCTGCGGATTGGCTGCCAGCGGTTGGGTATCCATTGCACTGACAAAAATAGCGCGTGGGCGACTACTAGGAACAGGGGTTTTACTAAACGGGCGGGTTCTGAATGCGGTCCATAAACCAGACGCCAGTAATAGGCTTTGCACCTGTTCATTGCTCAGATGATTAAGGTCCGCTGCATCATAGTGTGGGAAAGGTACTTGCTCATCCCCTTCAATCTCTATCACAACAGATTGTAGCACCCGGCGTTCACCACGATTAATAGCGCTAATTCTGCCACTGGCGAACGCAGTAAAGGTCACCCCTGGATTTTTTTTATCTTCAAAGAGCGCCTGGCCTTTCTTAACCCAATCACCTTCTTGCACCAACATTGAGGGGCGCATGCCCACATACTCTTCACCGAGCAGAGCCACATGACGAATAGCAGGACCATCCTCTATCACCTGCACAGGTGCTCCGGCGATGGGTAGGTCGAGTCCTTTCTTTATTTTAATCATAGGTTTGAGCGACTTTATTAGTTATATCAAATGCTGTACTTAGCCCAGAGCGTACAGCCACATAAAGATAAGATACTTTCATGGTTCAGTTAAACGACGGTTTAATACCCAGTCAATTAGATCAACATAAACGCTAATTGAAAGCATCGCGGTAATGAGTACTGATACCCACATTGAATGATTTCAGGGTAAAATGGCTGTTATAACGATTACATGTGCAAGCCATCAGCAGTGGACGATTTTAGCATTTTCATTCCGCACTGTCTGACAAATGCAGTGACCTGGGTCAAGCAAACACGAATATTTTACGGCTAATTTATCTATCCACTCGGTAAAACCGTATCGTTAATTCATGTTTACCGACTTTGTGGTTATTTTATACAAAACATATATTGCTAAAATTTTTCCGACTGATAATCTGCGCCTATAAATCGAAAAATGCAGTGGCATAATTTACATAATATAAGTAGGAATAATAAATGGGCAAAATCGCACGGTTGTTTGCGATGCTTACGTTTGTGGTGATAATTGGTTTGCCTGCGGTATCCTTCACCAGCTCAGCCAGTGAGCCTGTGGCAGTATCCAAAGAGCTAAAACAACAATTACTCGGGTCATCGGTCTATATTCAGATTTTCAAAGAAGAACGTACCCTGGAATTATACGCCAGGCTACAAGGTGAATATCGTTTAGTGCAAAGCTATCGCATCTGTGAATTTTCAGGTGGCCTTGGCCCAAAACGCCGTGAAGGGGATTTTAAAAGCCCGGAAGGTTTTTACAGTATTGATATGCGCCATTTAAAACCTGACAGTAAGTTTTATCGGGCAATCAATATTGGCTTCCCAAATGATTATGATAAGTCGCAGGGTTATTCAGGGAAATATCTGATGATCCACGGCGCTTGCAAATCAATCGGCTGTTATGCAATGACCGATGCCTATATGGACGAGATATTTAACTACGTGCAAACGGCATTTATCTTTGGTCAGGAAAAAGTGGATATCAGTATCTATCCATTCCGTATGACTGAACAAAATATGCAACGCCACCGTAACTCGTCGGATTACAGCTTCTGGCGGCAATTACAGCCGGGATATGCCTATTTTACCAAAAACCGGATGCCCCCATCCGTTGCAGTGATCAACGGGCAGTATGTACTCAGCCGCCCGCCAGTCTCCAATGCACCGGTATCGCAATATGCGCTCACCAAATCAAATTCGCTCACCAAAACAGAATAATGCAAATTCACCTGGTGCAATTTTGTGCCAGGTTTCATTACCTGTCAGGGGTTGAGTCGCAATCACCGTGACCACATCTTTGGGTGTGGTCTGGCGTTGAAAATCTATCTCAACATCTTGATCCAGTAAGGTCGCTTTACCAAAAGGTGCCCGGCGCGTAATCCAATACAGATTGGTCGAACAGAACGCCATCACAAAACGCCCATCCGAGAGCAACATATTAAAGACCCCTTTGGCCCGCAACTGCTCACATAGGGTAGCGATATAGCGGAATACCGCTGGCCAGTTACTGGGAGTACGAGGGTAGCGCTTTGCCAATTGATTAAGTAGCCAGCAGAAAGCATATTCGCTGTCAGTCTGACCGATAGGCCGGAAAGTACCGGTCTCTAATTGACGATAACCTTTAAGTTGGCCGTTATGGGCATACGTCCAGTTTCGTCCCCACATTTCGCGGGTAAAAGGGTGGGTATTCTCTAACGCCACTTCACCGCGATTTGCCTGACGGATATGAGAAACCACCGCACAGGATTTTATCGGGTAGTCTTGTACCAAACGGGCTATGGGTGAATTAAAACTGGGTTGGGGATCTTTAAACGTGCGGCAACCATTACCTTCATAAAAGGTAATACCCCAGCCATCTTTATGTGGGCCAGTCCCCCCGCCCCTTTGCACTAGGCCGGTAAAGCTAAAGCAAATATCCGTGGGAACATTTGCGCTCATCCCGAGCAATTCGCACATAACCAACCTCCCGCGTATATCTTAGCTCTTGGTGTTGCAGCGTTGTAGCTGCTCTCGCTCACCGTCTAGGTGATCAACGAGATTGATAATACCGTTGATCACCACGACATATCAGGCTTTAACCATCTCTTTTTCAATCAATTGAATCAAGATATGAATCACTTTGATATGAATTTCCTGAATGCGATCGGCATAACCAAAATGGGGAACCCGAATTTCGATATCTGCCGTACCCGCCATTTTGCCACCGTCTTTACCCGTCAGGGTGATCACCTTCATCCCTTTGGCACGAGCAGCATCAATCGCCTTAATGACATTAGCTGAATTACCGGAAGTGGAAATACCGAGTAATACATCCCCTGCGCGGCCGACGGCTTCAACATAACGAGAGAAGATATAGTCATAACCAAAATCATTACTAACACAAGAGATATGGCTAACATCTGAAATAGCAATCGCCGGATAACCTGGACGATTCTCGCGGTAGCGGCCGGTCAACTCTTCGGCAAAATGCATGGCATCACAATGGGAACCGCCATTACCGCATGACAAGACTTTACCGCCAGCCTTAAAAGAATCAGCCAATAATACGGCTGCGCTCGCAATAGCATTGATATTGCTATCATCTTTCAAAAAGTTTGCCAGTGTGTCTGCTGCTTCATTCAATTCACTGCGGATTAAATCCTGGTACATGGGAGCCTCTTTATAGTTCTATGGCATCGATATTCATCAGCCGTCAGTGTACCGGATAGCATAAACAGCGAGAAGCACTGTAATGAATAAGACATAAGAGTTTTAACTATTAATGCGGGCAGTTTGTGAGATGAGTTGTAAATAACATGTAATGGTATTGATAAAAATAATGAGATGGACTACAACAAATGTATCTCTCAACAGGTCAGACCTCCTACATCTCAGGAGCTTCACTATGATGGTTCTTAGCATTGTTGCCTTACTGGTTCTTATTGGTGTGCTGTTCTATCACCAGGTGAACCTCTATCTCAGTAGTTTGATTCTTGTCGTTTACACCGCCGCGATGGGAGCGTTGCAGTTATGGTCATTCTGGGCATTATTGCCTCTGGTGATTGTTTTGCTACCCCTGACGCTGACCCCACTGCGCCAGTCACTGTTTTCTGCACCAGCATTGCGCATGTTCCGTAAAGTCATGCCTGCGATGTCACGCACCGAAAAAGAAGCGATTGATGCAGGTACCACTTGGTGGGAAGGTGATTTATTCCAGGGCCAGCCTGACTGGAAGAAACTGCATAACTACCCAAAACCGCAGTTAACTGCCGAAGAACAAGCTTTTATTGATGGGCCGGTAGAAGAAGCCTGTCGTATGGCTAATGACTTCCAAATTACCCACGAACTGGCTGACTTGCCGCCAGAACTGTGGGCGTATCTGAAAGAACACCGCTTCTTTGCGATGATCATTAAGAAAGAGTACGGCGGCCTTGATTTCTCAGCTTATGCTCAGGCACGTGTACTGCAAAAACTGTCTGGCGTGTCTGGCATTTTGGCCATCACTGTTGGTGTACCTAACTCTCTCGGCCCCGGCGAATTGCTGCAACACTACGGCACTGAAGAGCAAAAAAATCATTATTTGCCTGGTTTGGCTCGTGGCGACGAGATCCCTTGTTTCGCCCTAACCAGCCCAGAAGCGGGTTCTGATGCCGGCGCAATCCCAGATACCGGCACCGTCTGTATGGGCGAATGGCAAGGTAAGCAGGTACTGGGCATGCGCCTGACCTGGAATAAACGCTATATCACCCTCGCCCCGATCGCCACAGTGCTCGGGCTGGCGTTCAAACTGTCTGACCCTGAACATCTGTTGGGCGATACCGTTGATTTAGGCATCACCTGTGCGCTGATCCCAACCAACACCCCTGGGGTGGAAATTGGTCGTCGTCACTTCCCACTGAATGTGCCATTCCAAAATGGCCCGACCCGTGGCAACGATATCTTTGTGCCGATTGATTACATCATCGGCGGGCCAAAAATGGCTGGGCAGGGCTGGCGCATGCTGGTGGAATGCCTGTCTGTTGGCCGCGGGATTACCTTGCCGTCCAATGCCACTGGTAGCTTAAAAAGTGTGGCGATGGGGATCGGTGCTTACGCCTATATTCGTCGTCAGTTCAAAATCTCAATCGGTAAAATGGAAGGGATTGAAGAGCCGTTGGCGCGAATCGCCGGTAATGCTTATGTGATGGACGCGGCGGCAACCTTAATTACCAGCGGTATTATGCTAGGTGAGAAACCGGCGGTGTTATCCGCTATCGTTAAATATCACTGTACCCACCGTGGTCAACGCGCTGTGATGGATGCCATGGATATTGCCGGCGGTAAAGGGATCTGCCTTGGTCCGGCCAACTTCGTAGCCCGTGGCTACCAAGGTGCCCCTATCGGTATCACCGTTGAAGGCGCTAACATTCTGACCCGTAGCATGATTATCTTCGGCCAGGGGGCAATCCGTTGCCATCCGTTTGTTCTGGATGAAATGGCAGCAGCACAATCTAATGATGTTGCCGCCTTCGATAAAGCGCTGTTCGGTCATTTGGGCCATGTGGGTAGCAGCAAAATCCGTAGTTTCTGGTTGGGGCTGACCAATGGCCGCACCAGTGCCACACCAACCAAAGACAGCACTCGCCGTTATTACCAGCATCTGAACCGCCTGAGCGCCAATTTAGCTTTACTGTCTGATGTCTCAATGGGGGTGTTGGGTGGCAGCCTGAAACGTCGTGAACGTATCTCTGCCCGTCTGGGGGATATTCTCAGCCAAATGTATCTGGCATCAGCAACGTTGAAACGCTATGAAGACGAAGGCCGCCAAAAAGAAGATCTGCCGCTGGTTCATTGGGGTGTGCAGGATGCCCTGCATCAGGCAGAGCAGGCTCTGGATGATTTACTGCGTAACTTCCCAAATGGCGTTATTGCCGGGTTAATGCGGTTGGTGGTCTTCCCGTTTGGTCGCGTACATCAGGCACCGTCAGACCAGTTGGACCATCAACTGGCGCAGTTACTGCAAGTACCGTCAGCAACCCGCAGCCGTATTGGTCGTGGTCAGTATCTGACACCGAGCGAGTTTAATCCAGTAGGTTTGCTGGAAGCCGCTTTGCAAGATGTGATTGCAGCAGAGCCAATTCATAAGCGCCTGAGTAAAGAAGCGGGTAAAAGCCTGCCATTTACTCGCCTGGATGTGCTGGCAAAAAATGCGCTGGCTGAAGGGAAAATCAATGTTGAAGAGGCCGCTATTTTGACTAAAGCAGAAGAGAGTCGCCTGCGCTCAATTAATGTCGATGAGTTTGCAGCCGATGCCTTGGCAGCCAAGCCCGCACTAAAGCAGCCAACCAAACAACGGCAAACTGAAGCAGCGTAATAAATAAGTCTTATTGATGTTAGTGTCTACTCAAGCCTCCGATTCAGGAGGCTTTTTTTATCCTCTTTCAGCACCACAATCATCAAGCAGGCCTCTAATAATTAGCCCGAATTGCTCAGGTTTCCCGCTAAACAGCACATTATCAGGCTGAATTGTTAACAACTGGCGACGTAGGCTATTACGCCACTCAATATCGGTGATCAGCCGCACGGTAACCGCAATATACTCAGCCAAATCATGTGCAATCAACTCCTCAGATAATCCCAGCCGACGGAACAATCCCTCATCGATATGTTCGTGTACTTCAGCCCCACTCAGGCAAACACCGGGTAACCCCTGACGCACAGTATCGACGATGCCATTGGTATTGCCGAAAGGAAAAGGATTAATAAACAGGTCACACTGATTAATGACCAATAAATAGTCCTGATAGGCCAAATGCTCATAGATTTTAGCTTGAGGGATAACAGCATTAACGGCTTTTTCCATCACTCGATGGGTAATTCCCCAGCAAAAACCCACCAAAAAATGAAATATCACCGGCGTTGATGTTTGCCGGGCAATCTCAGCACAGGTATCGATAAAGCGAGGGTTAATTTTCATCGCCGAGGCACAAACCGCGATATGTACCGCTGGGCGCTCATCGAAATGTTGTATCGGTTCCGGCTGGCAAATATTGGCAGGCGGCACATAGGGCAGACAGTCCTTGGGTAACGCAACCACTTTTTCGGAGAAACACTGAGGATCCCCCAGATAATCCTCTTCCACTAATACCGCATCAATATAGCTGGAAT
Organism: Yersinia sp. 2553 StPb PI; assembly: GCF_052217105.1. NCBI lineage: Bacteria > Pseudomonadati > Pseudomonadota > Gammaproteobacteria > Enterobacterales > Yersiniaceae > Yersinia > Yersinia sp. 2553 StPb PI. Next base: position 2,741,511 of record NZ_JAZGPX010000002.1, read on the forward strand.
GGGTCGTTGCCGGATGGCCTAGTGCCATTATCTGTAAGGGCGCTAAGCGTAAATTAGTCAGTGCAATGGTGAGTGGAAACATCCCGACACTGGGGAAGTAGATAACATCCGGTCGCAATTGTTGCGCCAATGCCACAATAGCCTCAACCGCCCCCGCCCGCTGGACCTCGGTAAAATCATCAAAAACGTCACGGGTGATGGCATCAGTGGCCCCCACAATGGTGACGCCATGGGTGGAAAACTGCTCACGCGCGGCGCGCAACGTACTGGAGTGAGTACGGTAAATAGAATGGCCGCTGTTAAACCACTCCAGGATAACCAGCATCAATGGTTTATCCCGCGCAGGTGGGAGGGAGTGGTTATCAGATAGCCCATTGCGCAGCAGCGTGTTACGTAAGTGAAAATTAATACTGCGTTTTATGGCGTGTTTTGCTGCTCTATCTGCATAACTGCAATGCATATAAACATCGTGCAGGATGCGTTCAGGTAAGCCCTCAAGATTCTCTAGCGTTAGTAGTTTTTCAGGTAACCACTCTAATAGCCGCTCACGTTTCGCATGCCCAGCAGCGCTGGGTAAAATACGTGGCGACAGTAACGCCAGAAACAGTGCCGCGGCCACAGGGGGATTAAATTGCCACAATATATCCGGCTGAAGCGGAATACCCGATTCAGGTAAATACATCAGGCAAAATTTCAGAAAATTATGGTGCTCAAAGCGCAAAGGATGGGCGCATCCCTCCCCCGCTTGATTAAGGTTGGTAATCACATGATCCGCATGGCCAAAAGGTGATGCGGCAAATATCAACGCTATCCAGCGATGGAAATTAATCAGTTGTAAAAAACCTTTATCGGATACCACAAAACCAGGATCAGAAAGTAGGTTGCCAATAGCCGCAGCCAGGCGATTACAGTAATGCTCCTGTTGCTGTACCGATTGATGCTTAAGCGAAAAAACATCCCAGCGGCCATATTGGCGGTCCAGTTGCTCCAACATCAAGACCAGTAATCGCCCCGCCTCCTCATAGCGCCGCACACACACTAAAAACTCGAAATAGGGTAATGAAAATGCGGTCGACTGCTCTACCGTTGATGCTAATTCAGCCGTTTTTTCCACCATTGTCAGCTCACCTTGTCACATCGACATCACGATTTCTCTAGCAAATTTAGAGAGTTAAAAATCCATTACTCCTGACCCGATATTTTAGTCAGGGGTTCCACTTACCGAGAACATGGGTCCCGCATAGCTCGTGCTCATTGGTAACCTGTTCGGAGGTTATACCCTTAGGAATACAAACCGTGAGGCTGATATGGTCTGTACTATCATGCTCATATTCAGTCAGGATAGAGGGCGGTAAAGTTTGTGTTTCGAGGGCGCCGAGAATTTGATTTCGTCTTATGAGTAACGAGGCTGATTCCCCCCCCTCCTGAGACTGAGCTACCTGCGTACTATCTCCAGTCGATTTCTCACCGGGGTTAGGGGCCGACCTGACTTTACCGCCAAAATTATTTTTATTAACAGGTTTGCCATTGATAATCACATTGTCACCAATATTCTCCGGCAAGGTGAAAAACACCGATGGCTTATATGAGCCGGTATTCCCGCCAAGCGTAATGTCAGTTATCGCTGCATAATCATTGAGGAAAATACCATGAGTATTACCGGAACGGCCGTTCACCCTCCCCCCACTAATTGGGCCACCAATATGCACACCATGACCATCACCTGCGGCATCACCATTAATCGTCGTATTGCCGCTGTTGAATACTAGCCCCGTGATCTCCACGCCATGACCATCGCTGGCATTACCGCCTAAGGTGGTGTCATTCAGCGTATTGTTGCCGCCGAACTGAACACCGGTGCCTTTCTCACCGCTAGCATTGCCGATCACCGTCAGCAGATCATCCGCTGCAGGGCCACTGAGCGAGGCGTTTTCACCAATATCAACACCGGTGCCATTAGTGGTATCGCCTTGCACCACGCTGCCGTTGCCACCTGTCAGATTAGCGGCGAACTCTACCCCCTTACCGTCCGGGCTGTTACCGTTGAGGATGGCGTGGTCCAGATTACTGTCATTTGCCACCTTGATGCCGCTGCCATTAGCTGATGTACCATTAATTGTGCCGCCACTGACTGCCCCTCCAAGCTGGACACCGTTGCCATTCTCCGATTGCCCCCCAATCGTGGTATTACCTTCATTTTGTAGTAAGCCATTAATATCCACCCCGGTGCCGTTAGTGGCATTCCCCGTCAGGGTGGTGTTATCAAGGAGATTGATACCGTCAAGCTGCACGCCGGTGCCATTCTCGCCGGTGGCGTTGCCGGTAACATTGAGCAGATCACCCAGGCCACCGCCCTCCAGGAGGATTTGTTTACCAATGTCCACCCCGGTGCCGTTAGTGGTATCGCCCTGTACCGCACTGCCATTGCGGCCAGTGAGGTTACCGGCGATCTCCACCCCCTTACCGTCCGGGCTGTTGCCGTTGAGGATGGCGTGGTCCAGATTACTGTCATTTGCCACCTTGATGCCGCTGCCATTAGCTGATGTACCATTAATTGTGCCGCCACTGACTGCCCCTCCAAGCTGGACACCGTTGCCATTCTCCGATTGACCCCCAATCGTGGTGTTACCTTCATTTTGTAGTAAGCCATTAATATCCACCCCGGTGCCGTTAGTGGCATTCCCCGTTAGGGTGGTGTTATCAAGGAGATTGATACCGTCAAACTGCACGCCGGTGCCATTCTCGCCGGTGGCGTTGCCGGTAACATTGAGCAGGTCACCCAGGCCACCGCCCTCCAGGAGGATTTGTTTACCAATGTCCACCCCGGTGCCGTTAGTGGTATCGCCCTGTACCGCACTGCCATTGCGGCCAGTGAGGTTACCGGCGATCTCCACCCCTTTGCCGTCAGAGCTGTTACCGTTAATGATGGTGTTATTAAGTTGGATATCACCATCAACTTTGACACCCGTCCCCCTGTCCGAGTTGCCATTAACCGTGCCGCCAGCGATCGCCCCGTTCAGCGCCACCCCGTTGCCGCCAGTGGCAATACCCACCACGCGAGTATTGCCGTTATTCACCAGCGGACCGGCAATATCAACACCGGTACCCTGAGTGGCGCTACCGTTTAGCGTGGTATTATCAAGGGTATTATTACCTTCCAGTTGCACACCGGTGCCTTTATCGCCCATCGCATTACCGTTGACAGCAAACAGATCGTCCGTACCACCACCAGTGAGAGTGGCATCTCTATCGATATACACTCCCGTGCCGTTAACCACTTCACCCTGTACTGCGCTGCCGTGGCTACCTGACAGGCGGCCCACGATCTCCACCCCTTTACCATCCGAACTATTTCCCACCAGCACGGTATCATTCAGCACCGTGTCGCCATTGACGCCAACCCCAGAACCAGAATCGGAGATGCCATTGATGCGGCTGTCATCAAGCACACCATTCATAACTTGAACACCAATGCCACTGGCCGCAGTCCCATTCACCACACTGTCGCTCAGTTGGCCATTAACCCACACACCAATACCGCTGCCGGAAGCAGTGCCGTTCAATACCGTATTGCCTTGATTGGTCAGTGGGCCGATGATATGCAATGCAATACCATCCACAGCCGAGCCATTTAAGCTGGTATTACTTAAATCATTATTGCCATTGAGTTTTATCCCAGTACCGGTATCTGTTGTTGCCACCCCATTTAGTGTCAGCAAATCGGTTTCACTGGTGCCGATGACATATAAATTTTCTGCTATATCCATGCCATAACCAACACCATCGGTGCTGCCATTAATAACACTCTGATGGACACCCTTTATATCATTGGCAATCTCTACGCCGATGCCATTAGTACTACTGCCATTGAGCGTGGCATTATCTAACACGGCATGAGTGACAATATTAGAACCCGGCAGTGGATCAATTTTCACACCATTGCCATTAATTGATTCTCCGGTCAGAGTGGTATCAGTAATAGTGGCATTGCCGCTAATGCGCAGACCTTCGGCATGGGTTGAACTCCCGGTGACATTAATATGATTAATTTGATGCTCGGCACTGAAGAGGTGAACACCGGCGCTATCAATACTGGTTCCTTCAATCGTGACCGGGCCGGTACCGTTATTAACCACACCGGAAATAGCAACCCCAATACCTTCGACACTACTGCCGCTAATGAGAGTGTCACCCTCGCCACTTAATATCACGCTATTATTACTGGCAGGAAAGTTAATGCCGACACCGCTGGTTGAGCGCCCTTCCATTTTGAAAGAACCATTATTGTTTATCGTTAACTGAGCTGCATCTGTATGGGTAATACCCCCTCCGCCAGCAGTCGCTGGTGCCCCTTTATTTTCACCGAGGAGAGATAATTGGCTACCTTTAGCAATATTGAGTGTATTCACCCCATTAAAATCAATCCCTTTGCGGGTAGCACCATTGCCTTCTGTCTCGCCTTGAAACGCAATATTCCCTTCAACCGACAAGGTACTATTGGCTCTAAAACCAACGCCTGAGCCCTGCGTCGTATTAAATGCTTTACCGATCATCGAACCATTTTTGGCTTTTATACTGATATTCCCCCCCAAACTTAATGCAGTGCTTAATGAAGTCGGTAAAGCGGCCAGTGTTTCAGAATAAACAGTAACATTCCCCGCAGTAGCATTAAGTTCTACATCAGTAAAATAAACATGTCTCGACCCCTGAGACAGACCATTGATATCAATATTGTGCTCAGTTGATGTCAGCGTCGTATTTAATAGATAGACAGATGCTCGCGTAGCAGCCCCCATATCAGCCTTACCATTTAAGGTGATATTTCCTTGTGCATTAAGATTATTATGTGACGTATTTGAATCCCCTTGAATAAAAATCCCTCCGCCATCACCGGTGGCAACTCCCGTCAGATTAATATCTTTCTTAGCATTAAAAATGGTATTTGGCTTAATCAAAATACCTTCTTTTTCGGAGGTTACATTGGCATTAATATCACCTGTTGTAGCAGTAATATTAGATTCACGTATTGCCAATCCGGCAGAGCTAGTCGAGTTAGAGACAACGTTAACCTCATTTGCTGTGAGATCTAAATTGGCCCAGGTTATGCCTTTTGAACCATTGTTATTTACTGTGAAGTTTCCGTTTTTAGTTTCAATATTAGCCCCATCAATACCAATACCCGCCCCTGAAGTATTGCCATGATTATTGGCTTCTATTGATATATCTTTCCCCGCAGTGATATTTACTTTGTTAGATGAGGTCCCATTTATTGTCACCGCCTCCACAGCGAGTGCTGAGGTATTGGCAACTAATAGTATATATTGGCCTGCCGTCATCGCACCATTACCGCTGAACCCGAAGGCTTTATGTGCGGCGGAGGTTAAATTGGTTCTAATATCATTTTTAGCAGTAAGAACTGTATTCTTCATCAATACAACTTCATTACCGATGATATTACCATTCATCAAAATATTATCGGCACTGATAGTGACATTATTGAAAGGACTGCCTTTGACCCCACTGATATTTAAATTAAAATCTCCTTCCTGTGCTTTTATATTGGCAAAATCCGCAACAACTGTGGTACCGATTTCCGTTCCTTCATTAACCGCCACCAGCGATATATTACCACCGGCAGTCATATTGACCTGAACACTACTGGAGTTACCACTTATCCTGATGGCATCAGCACCCGCAACTGTAGAGTTCGTGGTTACACCTTTCAGATTAATATCGCCACTGGCATTTATATTAGTGTTACCTGAGATCCACAGCCCTTTATTGGTAGTAGTGGCATCAACATCAATATTACCGGCAGTCGCCGTAAGGTTACTATCTCTAAGTAATAAACCATCAACTCCAGTGATATTGATATTTAATTTAACACTATTTCCATTAACTTGTGATTCCTTTATCCGTAACCCAAGATTAGTCTGGGTAAAGATATCACCATTGATATCAAATAAAACATTGCCAGACTTAGAATAAATACTGCCATTAATAAAATCCATTCCACCATATGCACTACCATTGGTATTTACCAGGAATGTGATATCTTTATCACCGGTAATGGTTGCATTCGTAAATGTGCCTACCCACGAACTTTTAGAATTGGACTTAAGAGCAAATAAAATATTACCCGAACCAGTCAAGACTGAATCCTCAGATATATCAATACCCCGCCACCCTTGCCCATTAGCATTACTACTTTCACCCGCTATACGCGTTTCACCTGCTACAGAAATATTAGCAGCATGACTGATACTCACCCCAATTTGCGATGCCACCCCAGCATTTCCTTCAAGAGTGAGGTTGCCGACATCATATTTCCCACCCATAATAATACGAGTCGCACTGTTATCATTGGCATGTTTTGCCAATAAATCCCCTTTATTTAACAACACATCACTATTATTTAATGTAATAACAGAGTCGGCAGTAGAATTACCCGCTAATAAATTAAGATTCAGCTTGCCAAGATTAGCGGTAATATTATTGTTAATAACAACATTGCCGTCAGCATGTAACGTCAGCGTAGCATCGCCACCCGCTGTTTTATTGATATCAGCCTCTAGCGTAATATTGCACCAGCGGCAATTGGTTAAAGTGTGATTAGTGGTAGTCACCGTCACATTGGTGCCGCGATCGAGTTGAGTATTGATACTGCTATTCAATATTTGCGCTACCTTGACCGTCGGAGCGAAAACCTGGGTATTTTTCACATATCCAGCAGGAATGTCCCCAATCTGAACCATTACCCCGCTTTCAGCACCACTACCAACAATACTTACCTCTGCGGGATCAAGTAACCAACTCCCCTGACTACCATGAATAGCCGCAGTATCAACCTGACCAAAAGCCTGTAAATTACGGTTACTGGATGTCTCTACCTGCCCACCATTACCTGACTGTAGCCCACCACGAGCATAAATATTGCCATAGAAGCCAGTGTAATCTTCTGACCAGAGCACGGCGGTACCACCCGACCCGTGGTTTGAAGCAGAAACATCAATATCCGCACCTTTATCCATGACGACTGCTCGGGCATTTTTTATCGCATTATTTTTACCCTGCCAATCGCCCCCGACCAGGACTTTGCCACCGCCCTCAGCCCCGCGAGCATCAATTTTGCTCGTTTCGACCAAATGTATCTTTTCACCTTGCAAGATAACATTCCCGCCACGGCCCTGCGCACTACTGACATCAATAACACCTTGCTGGCTCACCACCCCTTCACTGCCGCCATCGAGGTAAATAACGCCATTTTTTTCAGATAAACTATGCGCCTGCAAAATACCGGTATTATCAATCACAGTATTCATTAACATCTCTTTGCCGCGCGCTGTCAGTTGGATAACCCCGCCATCAGCCTGAATCAGCCCGCCGTTTTGCAACAAAGTACTGACCTGTTCACCCTGGACTTGCACACTCAGCAAGCTGCCGTGATCCAGATTAAGGGTGACACGACTCCCGCTCGCTAATGCTACTTTTCCTTGCGGCGACGCGATAACACCGGAAGCCTGATTATCAACCTGCTGGCCAATCAGCGCGATATAGCCACCAGTGGTGGTGTGCAAATTAGCCTGATTAACCAACTTGCCTTCATGTTTTCGGCTGGTCAACGTATAGCGCCCAGAAATAAAATCCTGATTTGACATGGATTTAGTACTGGCAACCAAACCACCAACATCAACTTGCGCACCTTTTCCAAACAGAATGCCATTCGGATTAAGTAAAAAGACCTGTCCATTCGCTTTTAGGCTGCCATATATCTGCGATGCATCGCGACCAAGCACCCGGTTCAGCGCAATACTCTGCTGCCCTGGCTGGTTATAAATAACGCTGTTCCCCTGCGCGATATCAAAGCTGCCCCAATTGATTGCCAACTTATCGCTTTGCTGAGTCACGGTAAGGGTGGTGTTGTGAACATTCAACACACCTTGACCGATAATAATATTGCCGTTAACCGGCAGTGAGGGATGGGCGAATACCCGTAGCGGTAATATGCCAAGAGCTAATCCCGTCATGATGACCAGGTGGCTTAATATTCCAGCTTTTGTATTATTGTCATTAATGACTTTTTTGCCGCCAGACGAAAAGGACCGTCCGTAAGCTCGGGTAAACTCTCCGACAGCAATTAAACATCCCAACCGACGGCAGAAAATAAGTTTGTATAATTTACTGTTCATTATTCACGTCCATTAAATCTGACAAATATGCCAATAAGCGCTAAAACATCTTGTAAGCGCTAAGCCAAAGTTGGTCGTTATCCGGTTGTGCAATTGCAGCCTGGCCGGTTCGATGTGCCCAAGTCAGATTCAAGGTGTAATCTGCCGGACGAAAGAGTGTGATATAGGCACCAAAGCCAGACAGGTTAATATTATTCCCCGTCAGGCCCGCGATAGGCTGGCGATAGTAAGAGCCCCACCCTTGGTCAAAAAATGCCGCGAAGGTGATTTGATTCCCAGTTCCTGCCCATGTGGGAAGTAAGAGTTGCCAATGGGTGCGTAATTCGGTAGTGAAAAGAGTGCCTTTATCCACCGCCCCTTCACCAATGCCATAGGCGCGCACCGCCAGCGGCCCACCTAATAACAGTTTTTGTGAGCTATCAAGATTCTTACTGGCTATTTGACCGGTAAATTGGTTGAAAAAGGTGAAATAAGGGCCAAAACCCTGATCATGACCGGCACGATAATTAAAACGGGCAAAAGTGCCACCAATACCAGTTAAGGAATTCATGCTTTGACTGAATTCGTCATCCAATGACAGATGGCCTGCCGTACCCAGTAAAGTAAAATTACTGAGTCCTCTAGGTACTGCGGTAAACGTACCACCAAGACCAAACTCACCGGCATCCAGATTGCGCTTTTGTTCTGGCAGCATAATCAGTGAATCACGCATTCTGCTCTGATAATAACCGGTATTCACATCAATTCTAGCTGCCGAATTACGGATCCACGGATGGCGTAAATTAATGCCCCAAGTGTTAGAATGGCCATGAGCATCCAATATTTCGAAAGGCCCCTTTAGGGTATAATCCAGATAACTATAATTAAGCGCTGCACGGGTGCCATAAGTATTAATGGGGAAGTTGTAATCCAACATGCCATTGAATACATCTACCGAGCTGGATAAAATCAAATCAGTACGTAGTTGATCACCCCAGCCGGTCATATTATTGAGTACCCCACCGACTAATAACCGATTATGACCAGAATAATCATTACCCTGGTTATCCACACCGAGATATCCCATCGCAGTCTGTCCTGGGGATATATCAGCATAAACTCTCGTCATTCCCGATTGAGTTCCCGGTTTTAATGCCAAAGCAGCATCAACCCCCGGAATTCCATTAAGAATAAGGGTGGTGCGTTCAAGGCGGGATAACTCAGCCGGAGAAGCGGCACAATCTTTATTGCCAACAAAACCCACTTCTTTGCTACAACTATTACTTTCAATCACCGCAGTAGCAAAATCAGTATTCAACCGGCTCTGATTATTAATCTCCGGTTTATCTAATCTGCCAGCAATAATACGAACTATGACAACACCTTCACGGATAGTTTGTGGTGGCAATATTGCCTGAGTGGCAACAAATCCTTGTTGTCGATAAAAGCGAGTTACCGCTAACGTCATGGCTTGTAAATCATTAAAGGTTAATTGTTGCCCCAACCAAGGCGTAATTACGGCGCGTAGTGCTTTATTATTTCCGTTACTGTGCCGTAATAACTGGGTATCACCCTCGAATCTAACCTCACGTAACATGATTCTTCCCGCCGAGGTAGAACCGCCAAACGATGTAGGAGGGAGCAAAGGTGGAAGTTTGATTTCAGCTTCCTGTGGCGCACGCAATGGCACCGGCGTTGTTTGCCGTATTTCGTTACTAATCACACCCGCATTCGGTACATTTATGACCTGAGGAGCGGCGACTACCTGTGAGCAAAAAAAAAGGGCAAACATGATTACTGTGGAACTCAGTTTAGTCTGATACCGTAATTTTTCTGGATAATAAAAATGTCGCATAAAATACGCCTGCTTAGCATGATGATCACGCCAGTTTAAATAATAAGAACCTCCGTCATTTAATACTGGCCCACATAGTTGATTTTAGTTAGCAAGTTAATAAAGTGATTAAATAAACATAAAATAGAATGTAAAATGGCATGACAAATTAATAAATACCAACATCCCAAAGAGTAACCTCTGTTGGTTCAGACTAATATTCATCTCACACGTATAACAAATAGTTATTTATGGTAGATATTTCATTATCGACATGAAACAATAATAGATTCACATACAAATAAATAATCAAAGTAATTAGAATTTAAATAGGGAGTGAAGTAATAACTTAACAAAATGAAAACACACATTAAAATAATAGCCAGCCAGCCAAATAACACCAACTACAATTACAGTAAAAGAAATAATAAGCCACATGGAATACTAATAATAACAATAAAAAACATTAATCGTATTTTAAAACAGCCTAAATACCCGCTAATCACTTAAATATGAACAATGCTTTTTATAATTATAATTAGATATAGTAATTTAAATAATAAAAAGCCCCGCATTACTTAACGGGGTCACTATATTCTGGTTCAGACCATCACCGAGTACCATGAATAATTTTTGCTATCCATTCTGCCTGATGCGAGCAATCAAATTATCAATGTTATCAATGTGTGATGCGGCCAATATCAAACTACGCCCCAAACTCAACGCATGACGCTGACATTCCCGGCGCATCTCTTCATCAGCGATACTATCCAGATCAGCAACATGTGCCAGGCCAATGGTACGCCGAATTAATTCAGTACCACAAAACCCTATCGCGTCTTGCCAAACCTGTTGCAGGAACTGTTGTACATATCCTTCGGTCGCTAAGGCTAAATCCTGCGTTTTTTCCTGACTTAACGCCACGAAACGGCTAGAAAATGTTTGCCAGATAATATGCACATCTTTCAGCCGTTGCTCGCGGCTAGCTGCGGCATCACGGGGGCCGGCCAAGCCGGGTAGTCCACAGTAATTGAGCAGTAAATTCCCTAGTGCGGTACCCACATCAAAGCCGATTGGGCCATAGAAACCAAATTCGGCATCAATAGTTTTCAAACGCCCCTCAGCAACGAAGATAGAACCACTATGAATATCCCCGTGCAGCAATGCTTCGGCCTTACTCAAGAAGCGATGTTTAAGTGAGGCCACCGCCACCTTGAGAGCATTATCCTGGCGCAGAGCCAGTACATAAGGGAGTAATGCCGGATCAAAATTATTACGTTCATGATCAATATAAGGGTCAGTAAAGAATAGATCCTCAGTAATCTGGCACAACTCTGGATTGGTATAGCAGCTCACTGCCGCTTTTTTGGCTTGTGCCGACTGATAAAAATCTGAGGTATGGAATAAGGTTTGCGCCAAATATTCAGCCAGTTGTCCCGCCGCTTGCGGATAGTGTTTACCTGCCAGCAGTTCACTGCGCCAGATATGGTGATCAGATAAGTCCTCTTGCACCATAACCGCCAATTCAGCATCGTGATGCAGCACATTGACCGTGTGTTGCGGGCAAAATTGGCTGTGTGTCAGCAGGGTTTGCGCTTCAATTCTAGCGCGATCCAAGGTCAACGGCCAAGACTCCCCAACGCAGCGCACATAAGGCAGTGCCTGCTTGACAATCACCCGACTGACGCCGGCCGCATCACGGATTTTAAACACCAGATTGAGATTGCCATCCCCAATTTCATCGGCCATCACTAAGGTCAGTGGATTAGCAACCTGACCAAATTGGCGAGCATATTCAACAGCATCCGCAGCAGTAAATGTATGGTAGCGCGACATCTTCGACCTCTTTATTCTTTACCCGATTCTGGTTCACTCACCGCCAACCACTTGCTTAGCTGTGAAATTATTCTCTGTTAGAGCTAAAAAATCCGTATTTAGGCGTAAAACCATATAGACGTCTACACATCCGTAAGATATGTTGGCAGAATAAGAAACCAGATGCAATAACGCAACATGGATTTAACTGACAATGCAGACGCTTAACAGGCTCGATTTACAAACCACCAGCTTAAGAATTATCGATAACCAGCTCTGGATACTCGATCAGCAGGCATTACCACAGCGTCAGGAGTGGCTATTAGCTGATACGGTAGAGTTACTGATTGGTCATATCCAAACATTGCGAGTCCGTGGTGCACCGCTCATTGGACTGTCAGCAAGTTTATTATTGGCTTTACTGGCAGAACGTGGTTTGCCGCAAGCTCAACTTGAGCAGGCAGTCATCGCGCTGCGTGAATCCCGCCCGACGGCAGTCAACTTGATGAATAATCTGGCACGGATGCAGCAGGCTTTGCTACAAGCCAACTGGGTCGATACTTTGGTCCGCGAAGCGCTACATTTGGTGGATGAAGACCGAGAATTGTGCGAGCGCATTGCCCGGCATGGGGCGGCACTGGTTAAACCGGGCAGTAACTTGCTAACCCACTGCAATACCGGTGGCCTCGCTACGGCAGGCATTGGTACCGCTATCGGCGTATTATTGAAAGCCCATCAGCAAGGTAATATTCAGCAGGTGTGGGTCGATGAAACCCGTCCTTTACTACAAGGCGGCCGCTTAACCGCCTGGGAGTTAGGTGAGTTAGGTATTCCATATCAATTGATTTGTGATTCGATGGCTGCCAGCCTGATGGCTCAGGGCAAAGTGGATGCTATCTGGGTTGGTGCGGATCGCATTGCCGCCAACGGCGATGTGGCAAATAAAATAGGCACTTACAGTTTGGCGGTGTTGGCCCACTATCACAATATTCCGTTCTATGTTGCCGCCCCGCACACTACTCACGATCCAAACTGCCCGAATGGTGCAGCGATCCCAATCGAGCAGCGTGCCGCCAGTGAAGTGACCGGTGTCTCAGGCAGCTTTGGCTGTTGCCATTGGGCACCAGAAGATGCCGCTGTGTATAACCCGGCATTTGATGTCACACCGGCAGCATTGATCAGTGGTTGGGTATTAGACAGCGGCGTCATTAGCCCAGAACAAGTGGCGGCAGGCTTCTTCCAAGCTAAGAATTAGCAATGTTTGTAATTTTATCCCCAAAGCAATTGAAGCCGCAGCGGTGTTAGCTGCGGCTTCAAGTAAGAAGGTGATCAATCCAAACGTGGATAAGCATCGGCTATCTTATCGCCAGTAAAATGTGCCACCCACCCCTCAGGATTATCAAATACCCGAATAGCCGTGAAATTCGGTGCAGACCCCATATCAAACCAGTGGCGAGTATCGGCAGGGACAGAAAGTAAGTCATTCTTTTCACAAAGTATTTGATAAATTTTACCGTTCAGATGCAAACAGAACAACCCTGCACCTGCAACGAAAAAGCGCACTTCATCTTCACCGTGGGTATGTTCTGATAAAAACTTCTCACGCAACACTTCCCGCTGAGCGTTATCAGGCCGCATGCTAATCACATCCCAACTCTGATAACCCTTCTCCGCCACCAGCCGGTCAATCTCATGTTGATAAGCTGCAATCACCGCCTCCGGCTGTGGATTTTCACCCAGTTCACGATCTGCCTGCCAGCGCTCAAAGCGCACACCAATAGCAGTCAGTTGCTGCTGGATCTCTTCAGCATCACGGCTTTGCCACAGCGGTTGCTCCGGCTGCTCATCACTAAAAATCGTTAATCCGCTCATGCTGTAAAATCCTCCAAAACGATTTGATCAAAACGGCTCACCTGTGGGTGGCGGCTTTCGTTATCAGGAAAGTCGCGAATCAGTTGGCAAGTTTGCCAACCCGCCAGTTGCGCAGCATCCAACTCCTGACGGATATCAGATAAAAACAGCAGTGCTTGTGGGGCGATAGCTAATTGACTAGCAATATTCTGATAAGAGCTCACCTCACGTTTCCCCCCAACATGGGTATCAAAATAGCCACTGAATAGCGGGCGTAAATCCCCTGCATCGCTGTAACCAAACAACAGTTTCTGCGCAGCAACCGAGCCGGAAGAGTAGACATATAACCCCAAACCCTGTTGCTGCCAGTCGGCCAATTGCCGGGCCACTTCTGGGTAAAGATGACCACGAAAGTCCCCTTGCAGATAACCGGTGCGCCAGATAATGCCTTGAATCGCTTTCAACGCCGTGGATTTACGGTCTTCATCCATAAAACCATGTAACGCGGTAATCAATGTTTCAATATCAGCATCCGGCTGTGCAAGTTCATGGCGCAAACTGGTTAGCGCTACGGCAATCTCTTCATCCTGCTGATGTGCACGCAAATAGGGCGTCAGTCGCTCGCGGGCATAGGGGAACAGCACCTGATGGACAAAGCGGATGTCACTGGTGGTGCCTTCAATATCGGTAACAATAGCCTGGATCATTTAGCCCCCACGTTAGGATTGAGATCAAACAAGCGGCGTTGCAGTTCACACTGGAACAAGAATTCCAGCCCTTCCAGATGACGACGGGCTTCCACCACGCTATTTCCCCAGCAATACAGGCCATGACCGCGCACCAAGAATCCGTAGTGTAGCGGGTTATTATCTGCCAGTGCGGCAACCCGTTGGGCCAGCGCCGGAATATCCTGATCATTATCAAAAATAGGGATGGCAACCGCATCCAAATGACTACGCTGACCCGATAGTGATTTCTGCATTTCATAGCCTTGCAATACTAATTCATGGCTACGCTCAACCCGAGATAGCACAGTGGCATTCACCGAGTGAGTATGTAACACCGCATTGATCTCTGGATACCGACGATAAAGCAAGGTATGTAGCCCGGTCTCTGCCGAGGGTGTGCGCCCACTGGGAACATGGTTGTTGGCGGTTTCTACCAGTAGAAAATCGTCAGCGGTGAGGCTGCCTTTATCTTTACCCGATTCGGTAACCAGACAATGAGTCGAGTCCAGCCGCAGGGACATATTACCACCAGTCGCTGGGCACCAGCCCTTCTCCCCGATCCAGTGGCAGGCGGCTAACAGCGCGCCAAGTTGTACATTTTCTGTCATTGCATATCCCTGTTGTGGTGTAGGTGGGTCATCACATTTAGCAACCGCAATTTGCCCGACGATCAGCTTTAGTACATTTTTATCTATGCTTAGCGAATTACGGCATTTAGCCGTTTAAACATCTAAGCGTCTTGATTGCCAAATCTTAACATCGTGTTATATTGACGGCAACATACAGCGCCAGGAGTATTCATCTGCCATGAGCACTTTATCCTTTATTCCAGACAGTAAATTGCCGGCACAAGGCACTACAATCTTTACGCAAATGAGTGCATTGGCGCAAAAACACCAAGCGATTAACTTATCGCAAGGGTTCCCCGATTTTGATGGCCCAGACTATTTGAAACAGCAATTGGCCTATCATGTCAGTCAAGGTGCAAACCAATATGCCCCAATGACCGGCGTGGCGCCGCTGCGCAATGCAATTGCGGAGAAAACGGCTAAAATCTACGGCTGGCAGCCCGATGCCGACAGCGAAATCACCATCACTACCGGTGCCAGCGAAGCCCTGTTTGCCGCCATTACCGCCCTGGTGCGCCCAGGCGACGAAGTTATCTGCTTTGACCCCAGTTACGACAGCTATGCACCGGTAGTTAAACTGGCGGGCGGCATACTCAAGCGCATAGCACTGAAACCCCCGACATTCGCCACCGACTGGTCTGAATTTGCTGATCTGGTTTCTGAACGTACTCGTCTGGTTATCGTCAATACGCCGCATAACCCTTCAGCGACTGTTTGGCGGGCGGAAGACTTTGAACAACTGTGGCAAGTGATTGCTGAACGTAATATCTATGTGCTGAGCGATGAGGTGTACGAACACATCTGCTTTAGCGCCACAGGCCATGCCAGTGTGCTGGCTCATCCGCACCTGCGCCAACGCGCCATTGCAGTGTCCTCTTTCGGCAAAACCTTCCATATGACCGGTTGGAAAGTGGGGTATTGCATCGCCCCCGTCGCTATCAGTGCCGAAGTACGTAAAATTCATCAATATCTGACCTTTTCGGTTTGCACGCCGGTTCAGCTCGCATTGGCGGATATGCTCAATGCCCAACCAGAGCACTGGCAGCAACTGCCCGATTTTTATCGCGCCCGTCGTGATCGCTTCGTTAATGCGCTGTCCACCAGCCGCCTGAAAATTCTGCCGAGTGAAGGCACCTATTTCCTGTTGGCCGATTACAGCGCGGTTTCTGATCTTGATGATGTTGAATTCTGCCAATGGTTAACCGAACATGTCGGCGTGGCCGCGATACCGTTATCGGTATTTTGTGAAGGCCCGTTTCCCCATAAACTAATCCGGCTGTGCTTCGCCAAACAGGATGCCACGCTGGATGCTGCGGCGGAGCGATTGTGTCAACTTTAAAACTGACCCTGCTGCAACAGCCATTGGTATGGTTGGATGCACAGGCAAATCTGCGCCATTTTGACATGCTGTTGGAGCCACTCCGGCAGCGTGATGTGATTGTGTTGCCAGAGATGTTTACCACCGGTTTTGCCATGAATGCGGCTGAAAATGCATTATCAGAAGGTGAGGTCATCAACTGGTTACGCCATTGGGCCACGGTTACTGATGCCCTGATTGGCGGCAGTGTGGCGCTGAAAACCACCGAGGGTGCGGTGAACCGCTTCCTGCTGGTTGAACCGAATGGGCGCGTTCATCATTATGACAAACGCCACTTATTCCGCATGGCCGGTGAGCACCACCACTATCAAGCGGGCAAAGAGCGCAAGGTGGTGGAATGGCGCGGCTGGCGAATTTTGATGCAAGTTTGCTATGACCTGCGTTTTCCGGTGTGGTCACGCAATTTGCAAGATTATGATTTAGCACTCTATGTCGCTAACTGGCCAGCTCCTCGCGCCAAACACTGGCAAAGTTTACTGACAGCGCGCGCGATAGAAAATCAGGCTTACGTCGCCGGATGTAATCGGGTCGGCGATGATGATAACGGCCATCACTACCAGGGCGACAGTGTGATTCTGGATGCTCAAGGTGAGGTGTTGGCGCAAGCAGAACCGGGACTGGCTGCGCAACTGGATGCTGAGTTGTCTTTAGAAACATTGCAGAGCTATCGCGAAGCCTTTCCGGCATGGCGCGATGTTGATGATTTTTTATTGTTGTAAAGGTAAAACCAGGGGGAGCCGTGCCGCAAAAGTGCTCCCCAAGTGTATTAAACCCGCTGCCAGGATAGCACCGTTTCCAGATAAGCCTGAATGGCTAGCGCAATATCACTATGCATGACGGATTCATCAGGATGATGGCTTACCCCTCCTTTGCAGCGCACAAACAACATCCCTACTGGCCAGCACTCAGCAACAGCAATGGCATCATGCCCCGCACCGCTGGGCAGCAATAATGAGCGCCCCTGTACCCGATCAATACTGGCGTTGATTCGCTGGCGCAAAGCCATATCACATTCGGTAGCACTGATACGGTAAAACTCTTCTGATGAAAAAGTCAGGCCGCGCTGTGCTGCTATCACTTGCGCCTGCGCCAACAAGCTGGCCAGTAACTGGTCCACGTGACAGTCTTGCGGGCCACGAATATCCAGCGTCAGAACCACCTCTGCGGCAATCACATTCACAGCACCTGGCGAACAACTGAGTGTTCCAACTGTCGCCACTAAATGTTCACCATAGCAAGCAGTCAACTGTTCAACGGCACCAATCCATTGCGCCGCACCGGCCAATGCATCTTGCCGCTGCCCCATCGGCACCGTACCAGCGTGGCCCGCTAAGCCAATAAATCGGCAATTCAGACGGCGCGCGCCATTGATTGCCGTCACCACACCCAATGCCAAATCGGCCTTTTCTAAACACGGCCCCTGTTCAATATGCAGCTCCAGATAAGCACAAAAATCACTCACCTCACGTCGCGCACTGACAATAGCCGCCGGGTCAAAATCAAGATTCTCCATGGCCTGCGCCACACTGACACCCTCAGCATCGGTTTTACTCAACCAATCGGCCGGCCAGCGCCCAGTGATACCTTTACTACCCAGCAGGGTGATACCAAAGCGCGTACCCTCTTCATCGGCAAAACCAATCACCTCAATGGCCACCGGCAGCCGCTGCTGCTGACGATACAAATACCCCACCACTTCTAGCGCACTTAATACACCTAGCATGCCATCGTAACGGCCGGCGTTGCGCACCGTATCAAGATGAGAGCCTAACAATAGGGCCGGCGCATCAGGTTGCAGCCCTTCATAACGGCCGCAAATATTACCAACTGCATCCTGCCACACGCGCATCCCGACCGCCTGCATCCATTCACCCACTTGCTGATTTGCCCGCAAATGTTCAGGAGACAGGTACACCCGCGTCAGCGCATCCGCTGATTCACTGATTGCCGCCAGCACATCACAACGGGCCAAGACCCGTAATGCAGCCTGCTCTGCCTCGGCATCCGGCAGGGTAACAGCCATCAGTTCGCTCCGTTTAGTGGATCAATAGCCGGTTTATCACTCTCAGCTTGATAGACATTCCACGCGCTTTGCAATCCGTTGCCCTGAACCGTGGCAAAACCTAAACGGTTTAATACCGCCTCCAATGCCACCAGCGTTTGCATCACACAATCTTTACGCGCGTTATATCCCATAGTGCCGATGCGCCAAATTTTGCCATTTAGCGGCCCGAATGAGGTACCAATCTCGATACCAAAATCATTTAGCATCAGTTGCCGCACTTGCTCACCAGGAACACCGGTCGGAATAACCACCCCCAACACATTGTTCATGCGGTGCTTCATATCACCGAACACCGCCAGCCCCATTCCCTGAATGCCCGCCAACAACGCTGCACCATGCAAAGCATGACGGGCAATACCGTTATCCAATCCCTCTTCCAGTATTACTCGTGCGCATTCCCGTGCCGCAAACAGCATACTGGTGGCTTCGGTATGATGATTCAGGCGCTCCGGCCCCCAATAATCCATGATCATGCCCAAATCAAAGTAATTGGAATAGATCATCTCTTCGTCGCCATCAGCATGATCCTGAGTACGGATCCCCTGCTCAATACATTTGCGCCGCCGAATTTGCTCAGCGAATTGTGGGCTGAGGGTCACCGGAGCACTGCCTGATGGCCCGCCAAGGCACTTTTGCAACCCGGCAGATACTGCGTCCAACCCCCAGGCGTCAGTTTCCAATAGGTTCCCCCCCAGCGATGCAGTCGCATCGGTATAAAACAACACTTGATGGCGGCGACAGATCTCGCCCAACTCAGCCAGCGGCTGCAACATGGTGGTTGAAGTATCGCCCTGCACCGTCAATAGCAGCCGTGGGTGTACTTTCTTGATAGCATCTTCAATCATCTCTGGGCTGAATACCTCGCCCCACGCCACCTCGATAGTGTGGACTTCGGCCCGGCAACGGCGGGCAATTTCACACAATAAGTGACCAAAACGGCCAAAAACCGGCACCAGAACTTTATCGCCAGGGCGGATGGCCGACAGCAGAACCGCCTCAATACCCGCACGAGAGGTGCCATCGATCAACATCGTCCACTGATTCTCAGTGCGGAAAACCCCACGATATAGCGCCATCACCTGATTCATATACTCTGTCATCGCCGGATCGTATTGCCCGATCAACTGACTGGCCATCGCCCGCAATACCCGGGGATCGGCATTGATCGGCCCCGGCCCCATCAGCAACCGTGCCGGTGGGTTAATCTGACAAAACAGCGGATTAGGGTTTATTGCCGACATAGAAAATCTCCATCCTTAAATAATTCAGTGAAATGTGGCCTACAAACCACGGACCGATGATATAAACTGTTTTAATTCAGTAGTTTGTGGATTAGCAAATAAGGCGCGACTTTCGCCCTGCTCCCACACCCGCCCTTGATGCATAAACACCACCCGGTCACCCACTTCACGGGCAAAATTCATCTCATGGGTCACCAGAATCAGTGTCATACCTTCTGCCGCCAACTGTTCGAGGACTTTCAACACTTCCCCCACTAACTCAGGATCCAAAGCCGAGGTGATCTCATCGCACAGCAATACCTTCGGCTGCATCGCCAGCGCACGGGCAATCGCCACACGCTGCTGCTGCCCACCGGAAAGATTAGCCGGGTAATAATCGAGCCGGTCGGCCAGCCCAACTTTTTCCAGCATCAACGCCGCCAGTTCACGGCACGCGGTCGTGCTCTTTTTCAGTACCCGACGCGGTGCCAGCATCACATTCTCCAACGCTGTCATATGTGGGAACAGATTAAAACTCTGGAACACCATGCCTACCGAGCGGCTAATCTCCCGCGCCTGCGAATCACGATCCGTTACCGTCATACCGCCCAACTTGATACTGCCGTCCTGATATCCCTCCAGCCCGTTGATACAACGCAATAAGGTACTTTTACCTGAACCACTGCGGCCAATTATCGAGATCACTTCGCCCATCTCGATATCCAGATCTACGCCTTTAAGTACATGATTCTGGCCATAGTATTTTTGAACCTGATTAATGGTGATCAGCGGCATGAAATTTCCTCTCCAGATAATGGCTGTAACGCGACAACGGATAACACATCAGGAAATAGCCCAGCGCCACTAAGCCAAAAACTTTAAACGGCTGATAAGTGACATTATTGAGCATGGTGCCCGCTTTGGTTAATTCGACAAAACCAATGATCGATGCCAGTGCTGTGCCCTTGATAACCTGCACCGAGAAACCCACGGTCGGTGCAATTGCGATACGCATCGCCTGCGGCACAATCACCCGCAATAACGTCTGGCTGAAACTCAGACCCAGACAGCGGGAGGCCTCCCACTGGCCTTTCGGCAACGCTGCAATACTGCCACACCAGATATCCACCAGAAAGGCACTGGTAAACAGTGTCAAAGCCATCGCCGCAGCCGCCCACGGGCTAACATCAATACCCAACAGCGCTAAGCCGAAGAAGGCCAGAAACAGTTGCATCAGCAACGGCGTACCCTGAAACAATTCGGTATATAGACGGACAAAACGAGCTGCCCAACACCAACGACTCAAGCGCATCAACATCAATGGTAATGTCACTAATGTGCCGCCAAAAAAGGCCGTTAGTGACAGTAACAGCGTCCAGCGGGTGGCCAATAACAAGTTACGGATGATATCCCAGTCAGTAAACATCATGAGTTATGGCTCCCAAAGAATCGACGGCCAACCGCCAGCAGTAATTGGCGCATTGCGATGGCTAACAACAAATAGAGCAAGGTGGTCACCAGATAGACTTCAAAACTGAGGAAGGTGCGCGACTGAATCAGGTTGGCGGCAAATGTCAGTTCTTCAAATGACACCTGTGATACCACCGCAGAACCGAGCATCACAATAATGCACTGGCTTACCAGCGCCGGATAAATGCGCTGTAACGACGGCGGTAGGATCACGCGGAAAAAAGTCTGACTACGGCGTAACCCTAATACCCGCCCCGCCTCCCACTGGCCTTTAGCGCTGGCTTGAATCCCGGCACGAATAATCTCCGTGCTATAAGCGCCCAGATTGATAGTCATCGCCAATAAGGCTGCCTGACCGGCACTAAGTTTCAAGCCAAGTGCCGGTAAACCAAACACAATAAAAAACAGTTGCACCACGAATGGGGTATTACGCACAATTTCTACATAACCACCCCATATCCGGCGCAATATAACCCTATCACCACAGCGAATTGCGGCTCCCGCTATCCCCAGCGCAATACCGCCGAGGGTGGCCATAGCCGTCAGCTCAATGGTGGTCAACAGGCCCGACAATAGTTCAGGCAGATAAGGCCACAAAGCAGAGAAATTAAGCTGATAGGTCATAGCCAACTCCTGTTATGCACCCAAATCAGCCGGTAACGGCGCCTTCAACCATTTCTCGGACAAACCATTTAGCGTGTTATCCTGCAATGCTTCCCCAATCAGTGCATCCACTTTGGCTTTCAGAGCCGTTTCTCCCTGACGCAAACCGATATAACACGGTGAATCTTTCAGCATAAACTTCGCCACCGGTGCCTGGGTTGGATTCTGGCGAACCAGTGCACTGACCACCAAATTGCCCGTCGCCAAATAATTCACCTGACCAGACAGGTAGGCTGACAGCGTAGTGTTGTTATCTTCATACCGTTTAATCTGAGCATCTTTAGGGGCTAACTCACTCAGCACCATATCTTCCACTGCACCACGGGTTACCCCCACCGTTTTACCTGCCAATTGTTCTGGTTGCTTCAGTGCATCGTCTTTAGCACCAAATACACCCAAGAAAAACGGTGCATAGGCACGGCTAAATGCGATAGCTTTTTCCCGTTCAGGATTTTTACCCAAGCTGGAAATCACTAAATCCACTTTATCCGTTTGCAGATAAGGCACTCGGTTGGCACTGGTCACCGGCACCAGTTGCAACTTTAGTTTCATCTTATCGGCCAAATAATGTGCCATGTCGATGTCATAACCCTGCGGCTGAAGATCCGTACCAACCGAGCCAAATGGCGGGAAATCCTGTGGAACGGCGACCCGCAACACACCACGCTGCTGAATTTGCTCTAACTGATCGGCTAACACCGAAGGAGCCTGAACCCATATCAGTGCAGCACCCAGCAAGGCCAACATCCGCTTTTTCATGTTCATAGCATATCTCCGATAACTCAGTAATGAAACGATGGGTTCTTTAAAAGCAAACACTGAAACCATCGTTGCAACTACTATGCCAATGATAACCTATGACGAGAGGCCCATATTTAGGCTCACTACACGAATCACAAGGAATAAATCGAAGAGAGAGACTCACAATCAAGGTGCAAATCAACAATCAAAATGCACCACAAAAGTGCATTAATTGATAAAAAGAAGGCGTTAGCGCGCCGCCGGGAGGTGAAAGTGACATAAGCTGTCGCAACAGCCAGAAGAGTGTTACCCCTTCGGACACTGAACTAAACGATAGCCTTTTGACTTATATGGCGAACAAACTACCGTTGCTCTAACTCTCCTAAATCATCATATAAATCAGCGATTTGATGAATTCGCTGACGGCCCTGTGCGAGCATTTCATGCAATAAAGCATTACTCAGTAAATTTGCCAGACTCATGGCCGAAGAGTAGCTATCAAAAGCCGATACGCTGTCGAGCGGCGTAGTCAACCGCCAACGTGCTAACGGCAATATTGACTGAGCTTGCGGCTCACAAATCAGCAGCGTCGGCACGCCTTGTACCTGCATTTGTAGCAGGATCTCGCGGATAACTTTTGGCCGGCGGCGAAATGCCACCACAATAACTAAATCACGCGGCGTGACATCCACCAACTCCTCTGCCAGCGTCTGCCCCGCTTGTGGCACCAACTGCACGTGCTGGCGCACCTGCAACAACTGTTGACGTAAATGCAGAGCAACCGGGTAACTGTTTCGTAGCCCCAATAATAAGATACGCGGCGCACGTATCATCGCATCGATAACCTCGGCTAACTGACGGCTATCCAACTGACTCACCCAATGCGTTAAATTCGCCATTTCTTGCTTATAGTGGCGCGCCAGCAAGGTGTTCCCTTGTACCGCATCACGACTATCGGTCAATGGCATACCGCTTTGACGCAAGGTGCGTACTTCTTCACGCATTTCCCGATAACTGGCGTACCCCAAGCGCTTAAACAGCCGGCTAACCGTGGCCTTAGACACCCCACTCAAGCGCGCCAATTCAGCACTGTTATAGCTAATCAGGTCGTCAAAATGATCAAAAATAAAATCAGTAACGCGCTGCTCCTGCGGGGTCAACTGTGCATAATGCGCCCGCAAACGTTCATCAATCTGTTTCATACCCTTCTCCGGCCAATGAAACTATCGTTTCAGCATAAGCATTTTTGCGGAAAATAGCACACAAGCCCACCGCAGTAATAAGATAATTTTCATGCTGAGTGCTATCTGTCATTCGCCAGCGAGTCGGCCACGGTTCGATTAGCCTGCTTGGTTGAAGCAAAGTGATCACCGATCGAGTATCAACTAAAACCCGATCTGAACTGAGATAAAATTTATCCCTTGGTTTATCATTCCTAATTATCTAATACTGTCGCTCTTATCAATTCAGAATAATTCCTTATGACACAAAAAGCTGAAAACTCCGGGTTAAGTCCGGCATTGATCGTGTTGATGTCGGTCGCAACCGGACTGGCTGTTGCCAGCAACTACTATGCCCAGCCACTGCTGGAAACCATCGCACAAGCCTTTAATCTCTCGGTCAATCAAGCTGGATTTATCGTTACTGCGGCCCAGTTGGGCTATGCTGTGGGATTAATGTTCCTGGTGCCGCTAGGGGATATGTTTGAACGCCGTGGGCTGATTGTGGGCATGACCTTGCTGGCTGCTGGCGGCATGCTGATTACCGCAATGTCACAAAACCTCACTATGATGATTGTTGGCACCGCGCTCACTGGTTTGTTCTCAGTGGTGGCACAATTACTGGTGCCGCTGGCGGCCACTCTGGCTGCGCCGGAAAAACGCGGTAAGGTGGTCGGTATTATTATGAGTGGTCTGCTGCTGGGGATTTTGCTGGCACGAACCGTGGCAGGAGCACTGGCCTCCATTGGCGGTTGGCGCACCATTTATTGGGTCGCCAGCGCGCTGATGTTCGTCATGGCATTGGTATTGTGGCGCTACCTGCCGCGCTATAAACAACATACCGGTTTAAATTACGGCCAGCTGCTTGGTTCAATATTCTCGCTGTTTATTCGCACACCCGTGCTGCGCACCCGTGCCTTGCTCGGCGCGCTCTCGTTTGCCAACTTTAGTGTGTTGTGGACGTCGATGGCCTTCTTACTGGCTTCTCCCCCCTTCGGCTATTCAGAAGCTACTATCGGGCTATTTGGCCTGGTCGGTGCTGCTGGCGCGTTGATGGCGACCAAAGCGGGCCAATTGGCGGATAAAGGTAAAGCCCGCATCACCACCAGTGTTGGTTTGGGATTACTGCTGTTGTCTTGGATACCTATCGCCCTGGGGCAGCATTCCATCATCGCGCTGATTATCGGCATTGTGGTGTTGGATCTGGCGGTTCAGGGGGTGCATGTCACCAATCAGAGCGTGATATATCGCATGATGCCGGAAGCCAGAAATCGCTTAACCGCCGGTTATATGACCACTTACTTTATCGGCGGGGCGTTAGGTTCGCTGATTTCAGCAGCAGCATACCAACATGCCGGCTGGTATGGTGTGGCAATGGCCGGTTTGGTGCTGTGCATACTAAATATTACGACGTGGCTGGCCGGTAAACGCTTTGATCCTCCCGCTAATCAACCCGTTGAGTGACCTTAATTAGTTAGCTAACTAATAATCAATGCAGATATAAATTTGGGTTATAGGGTATTAAGAAAATTACCACTCTGGTAATGTTACCTAACTTGTTATTTTGCCCTGTAACCCAAAGATCTTATGCCAAGCCAAATCACCGACTCTCCGCCAGCTACCCGGTCAACCGCCACCTTTACGGAGGGCATTACCGATAGCCTGCCTATCGTTATCGGCTATTTACCCGTCGCCTTCGCCTTTGGTCTGAGTTCGGTAAAACTGGGTTTTACCCCGCTGGAAGGTATTTTCTTCTCTTGCATCATTTATGCCGGTGCCAGCCAATTCGTTATTACCGCCCTGCTCAGCGCCGGGATGTCATTATGGGTTTCCGCCTTAACCGTGATGGCAATGGATATCCGTCATATCTTGTATGGACCGGCACTCAAACACCGTATTCTGACCAAATTATCCGGTAAAAAAACCGCGCTGTGGGTATTTGGTTTGACCGATGAAGTGTTTGCTGCTGCCACCACCAAGTTAATGAAAGAAGAGCGACGCTGGAGCGAAAACTGGATGCTCGGTATCGCGTTTACCTCTTGGCTATCTTGGGTGGCAGGTACCGCAATCGGTGCCATGTTTGGCAATGGCCCGTTGGAGAATTATCCCGCTATTGAGGCCTCCCTCTCCTTTATGTTACCGGCGTTGTTCTTGAGCTTTCTGCTGGCCTCATTTAAACGCCAATACAGCCTAACCGTTATCGCCTCGCTGAGTGGCGCATTGCTCGGCGCCGTGTTGTTCTCTATTCCGGTGGCGATTTTGGCCGGAATTGGCGCAGGGTGCCTGGCCGCCCTGCTGCAACCCACACCAGAAGTGGTGACCGAACACAGTGAAAATAACGAGCAGGAGCCGACACCATGAATTCAGATGTCCTGATTATTGGGTTAGTGGTGGGGACAGTAAATTACCTGTTTCGTTATTTGCCACTGCGCCTGGGACCAGCACGTAAACAAGCGGGTCTGCAACGAGGCAGAGTTTCACTGCTGTTGGACAGCATTGGGATTGCTTCTATCTGTGCGTTATTGGTGGTTTCCAGTACACCAGAAATTATGCATAACCCGCAGAAACTCATGCCGACACTGATTGGCTTTCTGGTTATCTGTGGCTGCTTTTATAAAACCAACAGTATTATCTTCGCCACGTTATTTGGCGCGATCAGCTATGGACTGACATTCAAATTGCTCATGATTTTGGGATAAGAGATTGCCTGAATTGTGAGCTAAAACACAATAACCTTACAATTAGTGATACTAATTACTACAAACAGTGACTGAATAACACGAATTGCTAAATTTTTCTCGAATTATACCGTTTACATTATTAGTCACTATCGTTACTGTACCATTTGAAATTAATGAGGCTCATTATAATGGAAAGTTCGTTTAGTCCTATAGAACAGATGCTTAATTTTCGTGCCAAACGCCAGAAAGATTTCCCTTATCAGGAAATTCTACTGACACGCTTGTGTATGCATATGCACAGTAAGTTGCTAGAAAATCGCAACAAGATGCTGAAAGCACAAGGAATTAACGAAACCTTATTTATGGCATTAATTACGCTGGATGCGCAGGAAAGTCGCAGTATCCAACCGTCTGAACTGAGTGCGGCACTGGGTTCTTCGCGCACCAATGCGACCCGCATTGCTGACGAACTGGAAAAGAAAGGTTGGATTGAGCGCCGCGAAAGCCACAATGACCGCCGTTGTTTGCATTTGCATCTGACCGAGGCGGGCGTTGAGTTTTTGAATCAGCTGCTGCCCCCACAACATAAATGTCTGCATTTTCTTTGGTCAACCCTAGACGCTGACGAACAGCAACAGCTTGAAACGCTGACGCGCAAGTTACTGTCTCGTTTAGATCAAATGGAAGTACCGGAGCAGTAATTCCAATATATCTATCCAGGCGCATTACTTGATCCAAGTAAACAACTATGCGATCCCCACATAGCTGGAGACTCACGCCTTTGTTCGCCATTTTTTAAGGGCTGAACTGACGATTGATTTACTCGGCTAATACCCGGATATTGCAGCCCAACGTCCGTTATAAAACTGGGATTATCGGCAGTGATGAGCTGTTGGTAACCGAATCACAATATCTACAACAGCAACAATCGGAACTTAGCGCCAGCAACCATTTATTGCAGGCCAAGATTAGTTTGATCCGTTCATTGGGTGGTGGTCATCAGGCCCCGGTCAATGAGGGTTCACAAAATAAAACAATATAAAATGTGGGGAAGACCATGAGTACAAGCGCGGAAGCTCAAATCCCGCAACAACCGCAGAACAAGAAGAAGCAACGTAAACGCATACTTCTTCTCCTGACGGTTATTTTTATCATCCTTGGCGTGGCCTATTTTATTTATTGGTTCTTGGTGTTACGTCATCATCAAGAGACTGATAATGCTTATATTTCAGGCAACCAGATACAGATCATGTCGCAGGTTCCCGGCAGCGTAGTCAGTGTCAATTTCGAAAATACAGATTTTGTTAAAAGTGGCGATGTACTGCTGGCTCTTGACCCAACTGATGCCGAACAGGCGTTTGAGCAGGCAAAAACCGCACTGGCTAACAGTGTGCGTCAAACCCACCAGCTCATGATTAACAGTAAGCAGTATCAGGCGAATATTGCCCTGAAAAAAACTGAACTGAGTAAATCACAAAATGACCTACAACGCCGTGTGGTGCTCGGTTCGGCTAATGTCATTGGCCGTGAAGAGCTGCAACACGCCCGTGATGCCGTCGATGCCGCACAGGCTTCGCTGGATGTTGCGATTGCACAATACAATGCCAATCAGGCATTGGTTTTAAATACCCCATTAGAAAAACAACCGGCTGTCGAGCAGGCTGCGGCCAAGTTACGTGATGCCTGGCTCTCCTTGCAACGGACCAAAGTTGTCAGCCCGGTAGACGGTTTTGTTTCACGCCGCAGTGTGCAAGTGGGTGCTGAAATTGCCAATGGCGCGCCATTAATGGCAGTTATCCCGGCAAACCAGATGTGGGTTGACGCTAACTTTAAAGAGACACAGTTAGCGAATATGCGCATTGGCCAAAGCGCCACAGTCATAACTGATTTCTATGGTGATGACGTGGTTTATCAGGGGAAAGTGGTTGGTCTGGACATGGGGACCGGCAGCGCCTTCTCACTGTTACCGGCGCAAAATGCCACCGGTAACTGGATTAAAGTGGTTCAGCGCCTGCCAGTCCGTATCGAACTGGATAACAAACAACTGGCTGAACATCCGCTGCGTATTGGCCTGTCTACCACGGTTAGAGTGGATACCGCCAATACCGACGGCCAAGTGCTGGCACAAAATGTGCGTAAAGAACCTGCATTTGTAACTAACGCGCTGTCACTGGATTTAGCACCGGTTAATCAAATGATTAGCGACATTGTTCATGCGAATGCGGGTTAATGTTGATGCAAATGCAAGTTAAGCGCGCCGGAGGCCTCTGTGGCACAAAAACCGCTTGAGGGTGCCCAACTCGCCTGGATGACGGTCGCGCTATCATTAGCAACCTTCATGCAGGTGTTGGACTCCACCATTGCAAACGTGGCTATTCCTACTATTGCCGGTGATTTAGGCTCATCCAATTCGCAAGGCACTTGGGTTATTACTTCGTTCGGGGTGGCAAATGCTATTTCGATCCCCATCACCGGCTGGCTGGCCAAGCGCATTGGTGAAGTGCGCCTGTTCCTGTGGGCAACCGGACTATTTGCTCTGGCTTCATGGTTGTGTGGTATTTCCAACAGCCTGGGGATGCTTATCTTCTTCCGGGTGATTCAGGGATTGGTCGCAGGGCCATTGATTCCGCTATCGCAAAGCCTGTTACTGAATAATTATCCGCCAGCGAAGCGAAGTATGGCCTTGGCATTGTGGTCGATGACAATTGTCGTGGCCCCGATATTTGGGCCGATCCTCGGCGGTTATATCAGCGATAACTATCACTGGGGCTGGATCTTCTTTATCAACATCCCTATCGGGCTGGTGGTTATTCTGGTCGCAGGCAGTACCTTAAAAGGGCGTGAGACCAAAACTGAAATCAAACCCATTGATACGGTGGGGCTGGTGCTATTGGTGGTTGGGATCGGCGCGTTACAAATCATGCTTGACCAAGGTAAGGAGCTGGATTGGTTTAACTCGACCGAGATTATCGTCCTGACGGTCATTGCCGTGATTGCCATTACCTTCTTGATAGTCTGGGAACTAACCGACGACCACCCAGTGATTGATCTCTCGTTATTCAAATCGAGAAACTTTACCATTGGTTGCTTGTGTATCAGCCTGGCCTATATGTTGTACTTTGGCGCTATTGTCTTGCTGCCACAACTACTACAGGAGGTATATGGCTACACCGCCACCTGGGCTGGCTTGGCATCTGCGCCGGTAGGCATATTGCCGGTGCTGTTATCACCGATCATTGGCCGCTTCTCTCATCGAATTGATATGCGACAGTTAGTCACCTTCAGCTTCATTATGTATGCGGTATGTTTCTACTGGCGGGCTTACACATTCGAACCGGGAATGGATTTTGGTGCATCGGCGTGGCCACAATTTGTGCAAGGCTTTGCTATTGCCTGCTTCTTTATGCCACTGACCGCCATTACGTTATCTGGCTTGCCGCCAGAGCGCATGGCCGCAGCATCCAGTTTGTCTAACTTCCTGCGAACCTTGGCGGGATCGATTGGTACCTCCATCACCACGACGCTCTGGACGCAAAGAGAATCGATGCACCATTCGCAACTGACCGAGTTTGTTAACCCGTTCAACCCGAATGCGACATTGATGTATCAGGAGTTGGAAAAACTGGGGATGAATCAGCAACAAGCCTCGGCTTATCTGGCACGGGAAATTACCAATCAGGGGCTGATTATCTCAGCAAATGAGATCTTCTGGCTCTCGGCGGGGGTATTCCTGCTGCTGCTGGCGCTGGTGTGGTTTGCCAAGCCACCCTTTACCTCCGGTGGCGGCGGCGGTGCGCACTAGCGGCTAACGCTGAGCAACAAAAAGGGCACTGACTTATCATCAGCGCCCTTTTTTATTTTTCTAGCTCAATGATATACCCAAAGTCATTGGAGTTGCAGGTAGGCAGCAAGCAATGCCGCTAACAACCCTGCTGCTGCAAGGACCAGGGTATTATTGGGCGCTATTCTGACGCCACCACTCCGACAGCAAAATACCGGTTGCCACTGACACATTCAGGCTTTCTACCCGGCCAGTACCGCCGATAGACACACTCATATCGCCCTGCTGCCAGGCACTGTCGGTCAGGCCATCACTCTCTTGACCTAATACCAGCACCATTTTGGCAGGCAGTTCAGCTTTTGACAGACTGACACCTTTATGACTCGATGTGGTCACGATGGTGTAACCGGCTTTACGGAAGGTATCCAATACCGAGAGGAAATCGTCTGCATTGATAGCCTTGATATGCTCCGCACCACCTTCAGCCGTACGCACTGCAGCACCCGATTCCAGCATCGCCGGATCTTGCAACAACACGCCGTTAATACCGAAATGCGCACAGGTCCGCATAATGCCGCCGAGGTTATGTGGGTTACCCACATCTTCCAGCGCCAGTACACAATCTTTAGCCTGAGTCTGCTGTTGCAGATAGGTTTCTGCATCCAGACCCTGACGTTTCTTGATAAGGAAGCACACACCACCATGGTGTTCAGTGCCAGAAGCCTTCGCCAGCTCCTCTTCTTCAACCACATGATAAGCCTTGCGGTTAGCCGCCATCCATTTCAACGCTTCGCGAAAACGAGGGGTAACTGACTGCACAAACCAGGCGCGGACGATAGCGTCTGGGCGGCTTTCAAACAATGCCTTACAAGCATTCTCACCATAAACACGTGTTTCTTCAGCCCGCTGACGGCGCAATTGCGCCGGATCTACATGACTTTTACCGCTGATGCCACCATGATCAAACTCTGGCTCTTCTGATGGCGCACGGGATACCGTTTTCCACGGTGAATCGTAAGGGCCATTGCCTTCAGAACGTGCCGGGCGGCTAGGACTCACGCGTTCATTACGGCCGGAATCATTACGACGTGAATCATTATTACGCGATGAACTGCCCCGACTCGCATTGTCACCTGGACGACCTTTGCTTGCCGGACGCTGGTTTTTACTACGGTTATTGTTGTTACGGTCGTCACTGCTGCTTTCGTCACTGCGGACGTACATCACTTTAACTTTGCCGTTTTTGCCACTAAATGAATCGTTCATTGTCTTCTCCACCAACGCGCAGGGCGCGAAGATTACCTGATGTCCGCCCGGTTAGCCATAAGCAAGCGCTAAAAGCTAGCAACTATCGTATTCATCGAATAAACCTTTTTGGCACTTATCCCATTTATCTCCATAATAGATAACAACAAGGAAACAAGTCAGCGATGTTTTCTCTTCTATCTATTGAGACACTAAATAAAGGCTAATTTATGAATACGGTATGTACAGCTTGTATGGCGACTAACCGCCTACCGGAAGAACGTATTGATGACGGCGCTAAATGTGGGCGCTGCGGCCACTCTTTATTTGATGGCGAGGTGATTAACGCCACCACTGAAACGCTGGATAAATTGCTGCAAGATGACCTGCCGGTGGTCATCGACTTCTGGGCTCCGTGGTGCGGGCCTTGCCGCAGCTTCGCGCCTATCTTTGAAGATGTTGCCGCAGAACGCGCCGGAAAAGTCCGTTTCGTCAAAGTTAACACCGAAGCCGAACCCGAGCTTAGTACCCGTTTCCGTATCCGCAGCATTCCTACTATTATGCTGTACCGCAACGGTAAAATGGTCGACATGCTCAGTGGCGCATTGCCAAAAGCGCCTTTTGATCATTGGCTAGATGAGCAATTATCAGTAGAGCCAGCCGCCCGATAAGCTAGTTTAACTCATTTATCGCGTCTCGGCGCAACGTAGTCGCCCGGTGAGATTGATGCCCTGACAGTTTGTTGTCGGGGCATTGTTTTTTTGTTTTATGGTATGACTAAGCGTATGGGTTGATTAGAATAGCGCTATTTCATCAGGAGTCCGTCGTGACTGAAATATTGATCACTGACCATGCTTTATTAGATACGATCCTCACGACGGAAAATGCCGTACTGCGTTTACGCCGGCAGCGTTTAGCCGCATCCACGCGCGCCTATCGTGCCCGTGGCTGTCGCGCAATACGTTGTCAGGGCTGCCTGTTGGCAGAGCGTTTTTGTTTGTGCGATACCATAAAACCGCAGCCAGCCGCCAGCCGCTTTTGCCTGATTATGTTTGATACCGAACCCCTAAAACCCAGCAATACCGGCCGCTTGATCGCAGATATTCTACCCGACACCCAAGCCTTTCTCTGGGCGCGCACTGAAGTTGACCCTGCATTGCTGGCGGCCATTGGCGACCCTGCGCGTCAGCCATATGTCGTATTCCCAGAAAAATACGCTGAACCGCCACGGCAGATACTTAATCACTTGCCCATTAGCGATAAGCCTCCGCTATTTATACTGCTGGACGGCACCTGGAACGAAGCCAAAAAGATGTTCCGCAAAAGTCCCTATCTGGCTGACCTGCCGATGCTGTCACTCAATGTCACTAATAGCTCGGATTATCTGTTACGCGAAGCCCCACGCCCAGAGCAACACTGCACGGTCGAAGTCGCCGCTGCTCTGCTACAACAAGCGGGTGATATTCAGGCCGCAGACCAATTAACGGCCCATTTCCTCTATTTCCGCCAGCAATATTTAGCGGGAAAACCTCACCATCCAGTGGGGCGAGTCACAGCAACTGTCGAAGAAAGCACATAAAATCAGATAAGCTGTCTTTAACTTATACCCAATAGATTTCAGGGCGCAGAAAGGCGGCGAATCGTTCTGGAACCAGTTTGAACAGTATTGATGCGAGCCCGCAGGCTGAGTGAGCGCAGCCAACACACCTGCAACTTGAAAGATAACGGGGATAAACGATGAGCCAACGTGGATTAGAAGCACTACTACGCCCGAAGTCTATTGCGGTTATCGGCGCTTCTGAAAAACCGGATCGCGCCGGTTTCCTGATGATGCGTAATTTGCTGGATGGCGGCTTCAATGGCCCTATTCTACCGGTGACCCCAACCCATAAAGCAGTATGTGGTGTATTGGCTTACGCAGATATCGCTAGCCTGCCGATTACGCCCGATCTGGCGATTTTGTGTACTCATGACAGCCGCAATTTGGCCCTGTTGGAAGATCTCGGCATCCGTGGCTGTAAAGCAGTCATCATTCTGTCTGCCGCAACCGAACAGTTCCCAGAGCTGAAAGCCTGCGCGCAACGCCATCATATGCGCTTACTTGGCCCCAACAGCCTGGGTTTGCTGGCTCCGTGGCAAGGGTTAAATGCCAGTTTCTCACCCGTTCCCATCAAGAAAGGGCGGCTGGCATTTATCTCTCAATCAGCCGCGGTAGCCAACACCATTCTCGACTGGGCGCAGCAGCGGGAAGTTGGCTTCTCGTATTTTATTGCGCTGGGTGACAGCCTGGATATTGATGTCGATGACTTACTCGATTTCCTGGCCAGAGATGGCAAAACCAGTGCCATTATGCTGTATATCGAACATATCAGTGATGCGCGCCGGTTTTTATCCGCCTCGCGCAGCGCTTCGCGCAATAAACCGATTCTGGTGGTCAAAAGTGGCCGCACACAGCGTGCTCAGCAGTTGCTAAATGGTCAGCAAGGGCTGGACGCGGCTTATGATGCGGCGATTCAGCGGGCAGGCCTGCTGCGGGTGCAGGATA
Source organism: Yersinia sp. 2553 StPb PI (assembly GCF_052217105.1). Lineage (NCBI taxonomy): Bacteria > Pseudomonadati > Pseudomonadota > Gammaproteobacteria > Enterobacterales > Yersiniaceae > Yersinia > Yersinia sp. 2553 StPb PI. Next base: position 2,775,545 of record NZ_JAZGPX010000002.1, read on the forward strand.
CTCACGAGCTATTCTCCGCCGTCGAAACACTCAGCCACATGCACCCACTACGGGGTGAACGGTTATTGATCGTCAGCAATGGTTCCGCCCCGGCGGCCATGGCGCTGGATGAGCTGATCAGCCGTAATGGCAAGTTGGCAACACTGTCTGATACCACTCAATCGGCGCTGAGTGCCGTGCTACCCTCTTTTGTTTCCTTACGTAACCCCATAGACTTGCGCGATGATGCCAGCGCTGAGCGCTATCTGGCAGCGCTTAAACCGCTACTCGACAGTACCGACTACGATGCGCTATTGCTGATTCATTCCCCGAGCGCTGCTGCGCCAGGGAGCAAAACAGCAGAATTACTGATTTCCGCTATCCGTCAGCACCCACGCGGCAAGCGCCTTACTCTGCTCACTAACTGGTGTGGTGAATATTCATCGCAAGATGCACGCCGACTGTTCACCGAAGCCGGGATCCCCACCTATCGCACACCGGAAGGGGCGATTACTGCCTTTATGCATATGGTGGAATATCGCCGTAACCAGAAGCAATTGAAAGAGACACCTGCGCTGCCTGTCGGCCTCACCGCCAACACCGCCCACGTGCATCAGTTGATTCGCCAGGCGCTGGCAGAAGGTGCCACCCAGCTTGATACCCATGAAGTACAACCGATACTTGAAGCTTATGGCCTCAGCACACTGCCAACCTGGATTGCCAGTGATAGCGTAGAAGCGGTGCATATCGCCGAACGATTGGGCTATCCGGTTGCCATCAAACTACGCTCGCCGGATATCCCGCACAAGTCAGAAGTCCAGGGCGTAATGCTGTATCTTCGTACCGCAATTGAAGTACAGCGGGCTGCTGACGATATTCTTGACCGGGTAAGGCGCACTTATCCGCAAGCCCGTATCCACGGGTTGCTGGTGCAAAGTATGGCGAACCGCGCAGGCGCTCAGGAATTGCGAATTGCAGTAGAGCAAGATGCGATTTTCGGCCCGTTGATCATGTTAGGTGAAGGTGGCATCGAATGGCATCATGAAACTCAGGCCGCCGTCGCGCTGCCGCCACTCAATATGGCACTGGCCCGCTACCTGATTATACAAGCGGTCAAAGGCGGCAAAATTCGCAGCCGTGGATCATTACAACCCTTGGACATCCCTGGCTTGAGCCGTTTACTGGTACAAGTCTCTAATCTAATTCTCGATTGCCCCGAAATCAGCCGGTTAGATATTCACCCGGTACTTGCGTCAGGCAGCGAATTCACGCTGTTGGATGTTTCGATGCAACTGGCACCTGTCAGCGGCGATCCGCAGGCACGGTTGGCGATCCGTCCCTATCCACACGAGTTGGAACAAAAGGTCGAACTTAAAGATGGTTCTCACTGTCTGTTCCGCCCAATTTTGCCAGAAGATGAACCACTACTAAAATTGTTTATTGATCAAGTCACTAAAGAAGATCTCTACTATCGCTACTTCAGTGAAATAAATGAATTCAGCCATGATGATTTGGCGAATATGACGCAGATTGACTATGATCGAGAAATGGCATTTGTCGCTGTGCGCCAAAAAAATAATGGCCCTGAAATTATTGGCGTCACGCGCGCATTGTCTGACCCTGACAATATTGACGCCGAGTTTGCCGTGTTGGTGCGCTCAGACCTTAAAGGGCTGGGTCTGGGGCGGGAACTATTAGAAAAGATGATTCAGTATACTCGCAGCCATGGGTTAACACGGTTAACCGCAGTCACCATGCCCAACAACCGTGGCATGATCGGTTTAGCTAAAAAACTCGGTTTTAGTATTGATGTACAGATGGAAGATGGGATCGTTAATCTGGAGCTGACACTTTGATTTCAGTTACATGAATCACCGTGATATATACCACAACCCCAAACGATTCGGTCTTTGGCAGGCAAAACTTGCGCACAATCCGCGAAAGTAGTGGTATTATCGCCCAACTCAATGGATTAGTGTTTTTTAGGATATGGCGGTTCTGCCATCAAATAACAAGAGAAGAAGCGCACTGTGATGTTGTCAAAATTCAAACGTAGTAAACATCAACAACACCTTGCACAACTGCCCAAACTCCCTCAGTCAGTTGATGATGTCCAAACACTTTATTGCCCCAAGGTTTTCCGCTCCACTCTGCTGGATTTAATAGGCCTGGCGACCAAACGTATTTATCTGGTGGCGCTCTACCTGGAGCAGGATGATGCAGGCCGGGACGTAATGAATGCCCTCTATCAGGCTAAGCTTCAGCGCCCAGAACTGGAGATTTGCGTGCTGGTAGACTGGCACCGCGCACAACGTGGGCGTATTGGAGCCGCAGCGGTCAATACCAATGCTGATTGGTACTGTGAAATGGCGGCCAATCATCCGAATGTTTGCGTTCCGATTTACGGTGTTCCAGTCAATACTCGCGAAGCACTTGGCGTGTTGCATCTGAAAGGTTTTATCATTGATGATACTGTGATTTACAGTGGTGCCAGTATCAATGATGTCTACCTCTATCAAAACGATAAGTATCGTTATGACCGATACCAATTAATCACGAACCCATCATTGGCCGAAATTATGGTCGATTACGTGAAACAACGGATGCTAAGTGCAGGAGCGGTGCAACGCTTGGATCGTGCTGATCGGCCGACCAATCCTGAGATTAAAAATGAGACCCGACAGTTTCGCTCGTCACTGCGCGACATCGGCTATCAATTTCCGGCACAAGCGAGTAATGATGAACTAGCCGTCACCCCATTGGTTGGCTTAGGCAAAAAGAGTCAACTGAATAAAACGATTCATCATTTAATGGCCTCCGCTGACGAACGACTCACTATTTGTACACCTTACTTTAATCTGCCAGCACTGTTAGTCCGCAATATCATTTATCTACTGCGTGAAGGCAAACAGGTCGAGATTATTGTTGGTGACAAAACAGCAAATGACTTTTATATTCCAGAAGATCAACCGTTTAAGATTATTGGCGCGTTACCTTACTTATACGAAATCAACCTGCGTCGCTTCCTGAGTCGCTTACAGCGTTTTGTCGATAGCGGGCAATTAATCGTGCGCCTGTGGAAAGATGGCGACAATACTTATCATCTGAAAGGAATGTGGGTTGATAATAATTGGCAGTTGATTACCGGTAATAACCTGAATCCACGCGCATGGCGTTTGGATCTGGAAAATGCCATTTTGATCCACGATCCTAAGCATGAGATGCACGAGCAGCGCGCTAAAGAGCTGGAGTGTATCCGTACTCATACTAAAGTTGTTTCACATTACCTTGAGCTTGAGAATATTCAGCAATATCCAGTCAAGGTTCGCAAATTGATCCGTCGTTTGCGCAGGATCCGTATCGATCGGCTGATTAGCCGCATTCTATAAATATGAAAGCCCGGTTACATGCCGGGTTTTTTGTATCTAGCCAGAGGAGAGACGGCATGTGGTGCCCACCTTATCTTCGCCCATTACTTATCGCCCCACTGTTTTTTCTCAGTTCTGCATGCACGCATATGGCTAATGATAATTGGACTGGGAAAGATAAGGCACAACATTTCTTTGCCTCCGCCGTTTTAGCCGCCGCTGGCACTGCCTATGGTGAACATCAAAATTGGTCCGATGCCAAGAGCCGTAATTTTGGCCTGCTGTTTTCTATCGGGATCGGGGCGGGTAAGGAGTTATATGATAGTCGTCAAGGTGGGACTGGCTGGAGCTGGAAGGATTTTGCCTGGGACGTCGCCGGTGCAATGACAGGTTACAGCCTTTATCAAGCGGCAAACTGACCCCACTACAGCAATAAACACGCTATTCCTACGATAAAACCTTACTTACCTGGTTCAAATCCTCACAGCTAAATCCATAAACAAAAAAAGCCACCTATCAAGGTAGCCTTTTGTTTTATTCATCGCTGTGACGGCCGGATTTGACTCACCTGCCCCTGCAATATTTGACTCGTCTGACTATGAGCCCTGCGACGCAACCACTCTAAGGTCACTATTTATACCTATTTCACTATTCTGCCCATAGCAAAAACCCCACGCTTTTGGCATGGGGTCTCGGCTTTATTTGATGCCTGGCAGTATACGAATGGCATTCCTACCATTCGCCCTTCGGGCCGTTGCAGCAACGTTAAAATCGCTCCTGACGCTTTTTTCCTACAATATTCGTCTCATCTTGAGGATGAGTCTCCCCCCTCCGGGGCCAGCGCAAGCGCTGTTCAAACTGCATTCGCAGTTTGTCGCATATCATGCTCAAGTCGAACCTGCACAACAGACAAACAAAAAAGGCCACCCGTTAGGGTAGCCTCTTTTGCTTATTTGATGCCTGGCAGTGTCCTACTCTCGCATGGGGAGACCCCACACTACCATCGGCGCTACGGCGTTTCACTTCTGAGTTCGGCATGGGATCAGGTGGGACCACCGCGCTATGGCCGCCAGGCAAATTCTGTCTAAACTAAACCCGCTATATGTCTCCACACAGCCAGCCAGCCCAATCTCGGAACTTCGCTGAAAATTTCTATCTCTCAAATCTAAAACACCTTTGGTGTTGTAAGGTTAAGCCTCACGGATCATTAGTACTGGTTAGCTCAATGCATCGCTGCACTTACACACCCAGCCTATCAACGTCATAGTCTTTAACGTTCCTTCAGGGGGCTTAAAGCCCCAGGGAAGACTCATCTCGAGGCAAGTTTCCCGCTTAGATGCTTTCAGCGGTTATCTCTTCCGAATTTAGCTACCGGGCAATGCCATTGGCATGACAACCCGAACACCAGTGATTCGTCCACTCCGGTCCTCTCGTACTAGGAGCAGCCCCTCTCAATCTTCCAACGCCCACGGCAGATAGGGACCGAACTGTCTCACGACGTTCTAAACCCAGCTCGCGTACCACTTTAAATGGCGAACAGCCATACCCTTGGGACCTACTTCAGCCCCAGGATGTGATGAGCCGACATCGAGGTGCCAAACACCGCCGTCGATATGAACTCTTGGGCGGTATCAGCCTGTTATCCCCGGAGTACCTTTTATCCGTTGAGCGATGGCCCTTCCATTCAGAACCACCGGATCACTAAGACCTACTTTCGTACCTGCTCGAGCCGTCACTCTCGCAGTCAAGCTAGCTTATGCCTTTGCACTAACCTCACGATGTCCGACCGTGATTAGCTAACCTTCGTGCTCCTCCGTTACTCTTTGGGAGGAGACCGCCCCAGTCAAACTACCCACCAGACACTGTCCTCACCCCGGATCACGGGGCCGAGTTAGAACATCAAACATTAAAGGGTGGTATTTCAAGGTTGGCTCCATGCAGACTGGCGTCCACACTTCGATGCCTCCCACCTATCCTACACATCAAGGCTCAATGTTCAGTGTCAAGCTATAGTAAAGGTTCACGGGGTCTTTCCGTCTTGCCGCGGGTACACTGCATCTTCACAGCGAGTTCAATTTCACTGAGTCTCGGGTGGAGACAGCCTGGCCATCATTACGCCATTCGTGCAGGTCGGAACTTACCCGACAAGGAATTTCGCTACCTTAGGACCGTTATAGTTACGGCCGCCGTTTACTGGGGCTTCGATCAAGAGCTTCGCCTTGCGGCTGACCCCATCAATTAACCTTCCAGCACCGGGCAGGCGTCACACCGTATACGTCCACTTTCGTGTTTGCACAGTGCTGTGTTTTTATTAAACAGTTGCAGCCAGCTGGTATCTGCGACTGGCTTCGGCGCCGGGAGCAAGTCCCATTACCTAATGCCAGCGTGCCTTCTCCCGAAGTTACGGCACCATTTTGCCTAGTTCCTTCACCCGAGTTCTCTCAAGCGCCTGAGTATTCTCTACCTGACCACCTGTGTCGGTTTGGGGTACGATTTAATGTTACCTGATGCTTAGAGGCTTTTCCTGGAAGCTTGGCATCAACTACTTCACCACCGTAGTGGCTCGTCATCACACCTCAGCGTTGATAAGCAACCGGATTTACCAAGTCACTCCGCCTACATGCTTAAACCGGGACAACCGTCGCCCGGCTAGCCTAGCCTTCTCCGTCCCCCCTTCGCAGTAACACCAAGTACAGGAATATTAACCTGTTTCCCATCGACTACGCTTTTCAGCCTCGCCTTAGGGGTCGACTCACCCTGCCCCGATTAACGTTGGACAGGAACCCTTGGTCTTCCGGCGTGCGGGTTTTTCACCCGCATTATCGTTACTTATGTCAGCATTCGCACTTCTGATACCTCCAGCAACCCTCACAGGTCACCTTCAACGGCTTACAGAACGCTCCCCTACCCAACAACGCCTAAGCGTCGCTGCCGCAGCTTCGGTGCATGGTTTAGCCCCGTTACATCTTCCGCGCAGGCCGACTCGACCAGTGAGCTATTACGCTTTCTTTAAATGATGGCTGCTTCTAAGCCAACATCCTGGCTGTCTATGCCTTCCCACATCGTTTCCCACTTAACCATGACTTTGGGACCTTAGCTGGCGGTCTGGGTTGTTTCCCTCTTCACGACGGACGTTAGCACCCGCCGTGTGTCTCCCGTGATAACATTCTTCGGTATTCGGAGTTTGCATCGGTTTGGTAAGTCGGGATGACCCCCTAGCCGAAACAGTGCTCTACCCCCGAAGATGAGTTCACGAGGCGCTACCTAAATAGCTTTCGGGGAGAACCAGCTATCTCCCGGTTTGATTGGCCTTTCACCCCCAGCCACAAGTCATCCGCTAATTTTTCAACATTAGTCGGTTCGGTCCTCCAGTTAGTGTTACCCAACCTTCAACCTGCCCATGGCTAGATCACCGGGTTTCGGGTCTATACCTTGCAACTAGACGCCCAGTTAAGACTCGGTTTCCCTACGGCTCCCCTATTCGGTTAACCTTGCTACAAAATATAAGTCGCTGACCCATTATACAAAAGGTACGCAGTCACCCAACAAAGTAGGCTCCCACTGCTTGTACGTACACGGTTTCAGGTTCTATTTCACTCCCCTCGCCGGGGTTCTTTTCGCCTTTCCCTCACGGTACTGGTTCACTATCGGTCAGTCAGGAGTATTTAGCCTTGGAGGATGGTCCCCCCATATTCAGACAGGATGTCACGTGTCCCGCCCTACTCATCGAGTTCACAGCAAGTGTGTTTTGGTGTACGGGACTATCACCCTGTACCGTGCGACTTTCCAGACGCTTCCACTAACACACAAACTGATTCAGACTCTGGGCTCTTCCCCGTTCGCTCGCCACTACTGGGGGAATCTCGGTTGATTTCTTTTCCTCGGGGTACTTAGATGTTTCAGTTCCCCCGGTTCGCCTTGCATGGCTATGTATTCACCATGCAATAGTGCAACGAATTGCACTGGGTTTCCCCATTCGGGTATCGTCGGTTATAACGCTTCATATCAGCTTACCGACGCTTTTCGCAGATTAGCACGCCCTTCATCGCCTCTGACTGCCTAGGCATCCACCGTGTACGCTTAGTCGCTTAACCTCACAACCCAAAGGTGTTTTTCGTTATTGGTGTGGCTGTGAACACACTCTGCTATTTTGTGCAGTGCGCGCAATCCTCATGAACGTTAAGTTCACTCCGGTTGCTGTGCGCTGTACGCCTTGCTGAGTGTCTTCTCGCTCACACTGCAACAATGATTACCCATTGGCATTGCGATTATTTGAGAGACTCTATTACAGGTTACTCTTTATCTCAGTACATCTACGGAGAGATAAATTTCGGCTGTAATGTTTCAATTTTCAGCTTGTTCCAGATTGTTAAAGAGCAATATCTTAAACACGACTCGTTAAAGTCATCTTTAAGATATTCAGTTGATAATGTCTTTCACACATTATCGGAGTGGCGTCCCCAAGGGGATTCGAACCCCTGTTACAGCCGTGAAAGGGCAGTGTCCTAGGCCTCTAGACGATGGGGACACAAAAATTTCTACTGAATCACTGATTCAGTATTTTTGTGTAAAGGTGAAAATGTGGTGACACATTCGAACGACTGATGCAGTAAAAACTCGATACCGAGGTCTTATTACACAATCATCACCCTCATCAACAGGTGCTCTTGCTCATTTACATTCATCAGACAATCTGTGTGGACACTACGCAATGCGTATCGTTAGGTAAGGAGGTGATCCAACCGCAGGTTCCCCTACGGTTACCTTGTTACGACTTCACCCCAGTCATGAATCACAAAGTGGTAAGCGCCCTCCCGAAGGTTAAGCTACCTACTTCTTTTGCAACCCACTCCCATGGTGTGACGGGCGGTGTGTACAAGGCCCGGGAACGTATTCACCGTAGCATTCTGATCTACGATTACTAGCGATTCCGACTTCATGGAGTCGAGTTGCAGACTCCAATCCGGACTACGACAGACTTTATGTGGTCCGCTTGCTCTCGCGAGTTCGCTTCACTTTGTATCTGCCATTGTAGCACGTGTGTAGCCCTACTCGTAAGGGCCATGATGACTTGACGTCATCCCCACCTTCCTCCGGTTTATCACCGGCAGTCTCCCTTGAGTTCCCACCATTACGTGCTGGCAACAAAGGATAAGGGTTGCGCTCGTTGCGGGACTTAACCCAACATTTCACAACACGAGCTGACGACAGCCATGCAGCACCTGTCTCACAGTTCCCGAAGGCACCGAAGCATCTCTGCTAAGTTCTGTGGATGTCAAGAGTAGGTAAGGTTCTTCGCGTTGCATCGAATTAAACCACATGCTCCACCGCTTGTGCGGGCCCCCGTCAATTCATTTGAGTTTTAACCTTGCGGCCGTACTCCCCAGGCGGTCGACTTAACGCGTTAGCTCCGGAAGCCACGCCTCAAGGGCACAACCTCCAAGTCGACATCGTTTACAGCGTGGACTACCAGGGTATCTAATCCTGTTTGCTCCCCACGCTTTCGCACCTGAGCGTCAGTCTTTGTCCAGGGGGCCGCCTTCGCCACCGGTATTCCTCCAGATCTCTACGCATTTCACCGCTACACCTGGAATTCTACCCCCCTCTACAAGACTCTAGCTTGCCAGTTTCAAATGCAGTTCCCACGTTAAGCGCGGGGATTTCACATCTGACTTAACAAACCGCCTGCGTGCGCTTTACGCCCAGTAATTCCGATTAACGCTTGCACCCTCCGTATTACCGCGGCTGCTGGCACGGAGTTAGCCGGTGCTTCTTCTGCGAGTAACGTCAATCAACCGTGCTATTAACACGATTGCCTTCCTCCTCGCTGAAAGTGCTTTACAACCCGAAGGCCTTCTTCACACACGCGGCATGGCTGCATCAGGCTTGCGCCCATTGTGCAATATTCCCCACTGCTGCCTCCCGTAGGAGTCTGGACCGTGTCTCAGTTCCAGTGTGGCTGGTCATCCTCTCAGACCAGCTAGGGATCGTCGCCTAGGTGAGCCATTACCCCACCTACTAGCTAATCCCATCTGGGCACATCCGATGGCGTGAGGCCCGAAGGTCCCCCACTTTGCTCTTGCGAGGTCATGCGGTATTAGCTACCGTTTCCAGTAGTTATCCCCCTCCATCAGGCAGTTTCCCAGACATTACTCACCCGTCCGCCGCTCGCCGGCAAAGTAGTAAACTACTTCCCGCTGCCGCTCGACTTGCATGTGTTAGGCCTGCCGCCAGCGTTCAATCTGAGCCATGATCAAACTCTTCAATTTAAGATTTGTTTGATTTGCTGCTAATAAAAGCAGCGATGCTCAAAGATTACTTTCTGCAAATATGCATTCGAACCGAAGTTCAAATGTGTACTGCTTTGGTCACTCTTCAAGACTTTGATATTTCTTCTGCCTGCCGAAACAGGCTTCGATATCGTCTTGCGAGTGCCCACACAGATTGTCTGATAAATTGTTAAAGAGCGTTCGTTACCCGTTTGCCTTTCGGCGAATCTTACGGTAACGCGGGAGGCAGATAATACGCTTTCCCGCTGAAGAGTCAAGAGTTTCTTTGGTTTCTTTCGAAGTCAAAATCATTCTTTTCGCTTCCTGACCCGGCGAAGTATGTTTCGTTGTTCCCGGTCAGTGGAGGCGCATTATAGGGAGTTCCTGCCAGCCTGCAACCCCTAATTTGAAAAAACTTTTCAACCGCTCATTAATACGGCAAAAATCGCAAATATGGCGAAAAAGAAAACAAAAAGGGGGCGATTTCTCGCCCCCTTGAGGATTAACGATTACTGTCTGGCAATGATATGCCCGTTTTCCACATCTAAAGTAACAGGTACTCCCGGGATTAATTTGCCGGAAAGTATCTGCTGCGCCAGCGGGTTCTCGATTTCCTGCTGAATCGCGCGTTTCAATGGCCGTGCACCATAAACAGGGTCAAAGCCGGTTTCCCCCAGGAACTCCAACGCAGGTTGAGTAATGGTAACCTGATAGCCACGCTCTTCCAGACGTTTATACAGCCGCTCCAGTTGAATACTGGCAATTGAGGCCAGATGTGCTCGACCAAGCGGATGGAAGACAACCACCTCATCTATACGGTTAATAAATTCAGGACGGAAGTGATGGCTAACAACCTCCATCACCATATTCTTCATTTCGGTATAACTTCTTTCACCGAAACGTTCCTGAATCAAATCTGAACCGAGGTTAGAGGTCATGATGACAACCGTGTTACGGAAATCAACCGTTCTCCCCTGCCCGTCAGTCAAGCGACCATCATCCAATACCTGCAACAAGATGTTGAACACATCAGGATGTGCTTTTTCCACTTCATCTAACAAGATTACAGAATAAGGACGACGGCGCACCGCTTCCGTCAGATAACCACCTTCCTCATAGCCAACGTAGCCCGGAGGTGCACCAACCAGCCGAGATACGGAGTGTTTCTCCATAAACTCTGACATATCAATACGCACCATGGCATCGTCGCTGTCGAACAAGAACGTGGCCAATGCTTTACATAATTCAGTTTTACCTACCCCCGTCGGGCCTAAGAATAAGAAGGAACCAATTGGCCGGTTCGGATCTGATAACCCAGCACGACTACGGCGGATAGCATTGGATACTGCTTCGACTGCTTCATCCTGACCAATGACACGTTTATGCAGGTCTTGTTCCATGCGCAGCAGTTTATCGCGTTCACTTTCCAGCATGCGTGATACCGGAATACCCGTCCAGCGCGCCAGGACATCAGCAATCTCAACCTCAGTGACACGATTGCGCAGCAACTTCATGGTTTTCCCTTCCAGCGCATTGGCTGCCGCTAGCTGTTTTTCCAACTCAGGGATTTTACCGTACTGAAGTTCTGACATCCGAGCCAAGTCACCCACACGTCGAGCCTGTTCTAAGGTAATTTTGGCCTGTTCCAACTCAGTCTTAATATTCTGAGTCCCAGTCAGTGAGGCTTTTTCAGCTTTCCACTCTTCTTCCAGCTCAGAATACTCACGCTCTTTCTGCTCTAATTCGGTATTGAGCATTTCCAGCCGTTTTTTACTGGCGTCATCGGATTCTTTGTTCAGCGCTTGCTGTTCCAGTTTCAATTGGATAATTCGGCGCTCCAGCCGATCCAATGATTCTGGTTTTGAATCCATTTGCATACGGATACTGGAACCGGCTTCATCGATCAGGTCAATGGCTTTATCCGGTAACTGGCGATCCGAAATATAACGGTGCGACAGTGTTGCCGCGGCAACAATTGCCGGGTCGGTGATCTGCACATGGTGATGCAGTTCATATCGCTCTTTAAGCCCGCGCAAAATAGCAATGGTGTCTTCGACTGTCGGTTCCGCAACATAGACTTTCTGGAAACGCCGCTCCAGCGCCGCATCCTTCTCTATATACTGGCGATATTCGTCCAGGGTGGTCGCACCGACGCAATGCAGTTCACCGCGCGCTAACGCAGGTTTCAGCATGTTACCAGCATCCATCGCCCCATCGCCTTTCCCAGCGCCAACCATGGTATGCAATTCATCAATAAACAAGATCACACTACCTTCTTGTTTTGATAAATCGTTCAACACGCCTTTTAGACGCTCTTCAAATTCACCACGATACTTAGCACCGGCAATCAGTGAGCCCATATCTAATGACAGCACACGTTTATGTTTCAGGCCTTCAGGCACTTCGCCATTGACGATACGTTGTGCCAACCCTTCCACGATGGCGGTTTTACCGACACCGGGTTCACCAATTAATACCGGGTTGTTTTTGGTACGACGTTGTAACACCTGAATAGTACGGCGAATCTCTTCATCACGGCCAATCACCGGATCAAGTTTCCCCTGCTCTGCACGCTCAGTCAGGTCGATAGTGAATTTTTTCAACGCCTGACGCTGATCTTCGGCGCCTGGATCATCGACTTTGTCACCACCACGCATATTTTCAATTGCCTTATCTATTTTATCAGTTGTTGCACCGGCAGCCTTTAACATGTCAGTTAAGGTGCCGCGGTCTTCAAGCACTGCCAACACGAACAGTTCTGAAGAGATAAACTTATCTGCACGCTTTTGCGCTAACTTGTCACAAAGATTCAATACACGTACCAGCTCGTTTGATGGTTGAACATCACCGCCGGTACCTTCAACTTGTGGAAGACGACCTAAAGCCTGCTCAATGTCGCTGCGCAAACTGGCAACATTAATACCCGCCGAGGTCAACAATGGGCGAACCGTCCCCCCATCCTGATTGAGCAGTGCGCTCATCAAATGTAACGGTTCAATAAACTGGTTGTCGCGCCCAAGCGCTAAAGACTGGGCATCGGCGAGGGCAAGCTGGAATTTGCTAGTAAGACGATCCAGACGCATAACACCTCCGATATTGGTCAAAATTGCTACTGGAGATTAGATGAGGTCATCCCTCAAATTTTCAAGGTTATTTCGACACTATATTTAAAGTAATTCGTTATGCGTCAGCGGATCGTCCTAATTCAGTAGGTTATATCAGCCAGACTAAACTTGCCATACGTCCAGTGATTCCATCGCGCCGATAAGAGAAAAATTGCTGTTTTTCACTCACAGTACAGCGATTACCGCCATAAATAGCGTGAATGCCTGCAGCCTGTAGCCGCAAATGAGCCAATAGATAGATGTCAGCGAGATATTTAGTGCCTGAGGGAACAAAAGCAGAGGCGGATGCTGGGTCGATATTGATAAAGGCCTGTTTCACCTCTTCACCCACTTCGAACTGCTGTGGGCCAATGGCTGGGCCTAACCAGGCAATAATAGAAGCAGGGGCCGCGTTGAACTGCGCCAGCGTCTGTTCAAGGACGCCAGCACATAAACCGCGCCAACCAGCATGTGCGGCCGCAACTTCATCGCCTGCTAATGAACAAAACAGGACCGGTAGGCAATCTGCGGTCATTACGGTACAAACTTGCCCGGCAACCCGGCTATAAGCCGCGTCAGCCTGTACATCAGCTACCGCCTTACCATCCAGATGCAGGACACGAGTACCATGCACCTGCTCCAACCAAACAGGCATTTGCGGCAAGCCAGCCAGTTCAACTAATCGCTGGCGATTAGCTGTCACACTGGCTGCAACATCACCAACATGGGTACCAAGGTTTAATGAATCATAAGGCGATTCGCTGATACCACCGTGACGGGTGGTGCTACATGCCTTAACACCGGCAGGCATCGGCCAGTCTGGAAGTATCAGTTGGGGACTCATTACCAATCCATCTGGTCTTTGAATTCTTCAGTATCAGCCTTCAGCGCATTTATCAGCTCAACCATATCTTCTGGTAATGCTGCATGCCATTCCATTTGGATACCACTGATAGGGTGATACAAACGCAGCATGGTTGCATGCAATGCCTGACGATCAAAACCACGCAGAATGGAAATAAAGGAATCAGAGGCGCCTCTAGGTGGGCGCGGACGGCCACCATAAAACTGATCACCCACCAGTGGATGGTTAATATGAGACATATGCACGCGGATCTGATGGGTACGGCCCGTTTCTAAACGCAAACGCAGGCGGGTATGGGCGCGGAAATGCTCCATAATCCGGTAATGGGTAGTTGCTGGTTTACCCATTGGGTGCACAGCCATGTGAGTACGCTTGGTGGAATGACGAGAAATTGGCTCATCGACCCGACCGCCCGCAGTCATATTGCCAATGGCTACGGCTTCATATTCACGGGTAATTTCACGCGCTTGCAGTGCTTCAACCAAACGCGTTTGTGCCGGAACCGTTTTTGCTACTACCATCAAACCAGTAGTATCTTTATCCAGGCGATGAACGATACCCGCGCGCGGGACATCCATGATTTCAGGATAATAATAGAGCAGCGCATTCAGAACCGTACCATCTGGGTTGCCGGCTCCGGGATGCACAACTAAACCACGGGGTTTATTAATGACCAAAATATCGTTATCTTCATAGACGATATCCAGTGGGATGTCTTGAGGCGCCCAGCGGGCATCTTCCTCAATTTGCGCGTCAATGGCGACGAGCTCACCACCCAACACTTTTTCTTTAGGCTTATTAATTGTTTTACCGTCGACTGTAACCCTGTCTTCCAAAATCCACTCTTTTATGCGAGATCTTGAATAATCAGGGAACAATTCGGCCAAAGCCTGATCTAACCGTTGACCGAGTTGAGATTCGGCCACCGTTGCGCTGAGTTGTACTTGTTGTGCCATATGCAGCTTCTTGTTCGTTAACGTTGGGTTTTGACGGCGATGCCGTTTAATATAATGTGCTATTGTATCTAGATCTTTGTCGGGAGCTTAACGGACAGTCTCCCGGAATAACACTTCGAGGATAATCAAAACGTCATGACGCGTATGAAATATCTGGTGGCTGCCGCCACGTTGAGCCTGGTGCTGACCGGTTGCTCCAGTAACAAGGACGTGGTTCCCGATAACCCGCCTTCTGAGCTCTATGCTACCGCTCAGCAAAAACTGCAGGACGGTAACTTTAAGGGAGCTATTACGCAACTAGAAGCGTTAGATAACCGCTATCCTTTCGGGCCTTACTCCCAACAAGTTCAGCTTGATTTGATTTATGCGTATTATAAATCTGCTGATCTGCCGTTGGCGCAAGCCTCAATCGATCGCTTTATGCGCCTCAATCCAACACATCCTAACATCGATTACGTATTATATATGCGTGGTTTGACTGACATGGCTCTGGATGACAGCGCATTGCAAGGTTTCTTCGGGATTGATCGTTCAGACCGCGACCCGCAACATGCCAAGGCCGCATTCCGCGATTTTAACCAGTTGATTCAAAACTATCCGAACAGCCAGTACGCAACTGATGCGCAAAAACGCCTGACGTTCTTGAAAAATCGTCTGGCCAAGCATGAACTGGCCGTGGCGCAATATTACACTAAACGAGGCGCTTACGTCGCGGTAGTTAACCGTGTAGAACAAATGTTGAGAGATTATCCTGATACTCAAGCAACCCGTGATGCGTTGCCATTGATGGAAAATGCTTATAAACAACTGCAACTCAATGCCGAGGCAGACAAAGTTGCCAAGATAATTGCAGCGAACCCAGCCTGATATTGTCTGGCTCGATAAAATAACAAACGGCAGCCTAGGCTGCCGTTTTCAATTCTTGCCTTACGGCAGATGTTCACTTTACTGGTGTAGGCCGAGAAAACTCACTGCATCAGACTATCGCGCTAATATGCTATCTAAAACAGAAAAATAACGCCGTTTTTAACTGAATGCAGGCAATATAACTTATCAATAATGCGGCATTATAATCAATGATTCAAGCCCCCAGCCGCTATTCCTGACGTTGAATCACAGTTCCCATGACCTTTGCAAAAAGTGACAAAAAAAAGTGACCTTGATCATACATTTTGTGAGAAAGAGAGGTATGCTGAAGTTATCCAAGACGGAGCAGACAGAGAGGTAAGTCATATGACAGTCAACATTACCAGTAAGCAAATGGATATTACCCCAGCAATTCGCAAGCATGTTGAAGACCGTCTCACCAAACTGGATAAATGGCAGGCCCAGTTAATAAACCCGCACATCGTACTGTCTAAAGGTCCACAAGGATTTGTTGCCGATGCAACTATCAGTACACCAATGGGGCCATTGGTTGCCAGTGCCAAACATGATGATATGTATGCTGCAATTAATGAGCTTATCACCAAACTAGAACGCCAATTAAATAAAGTGCAGCACAAAGGTGAAGCTCGCCGCGCAGCAAGTAGTGTTAAAGAAGCTAATCTGGAATCAGTAGATGTAGAGGAAGAAGAGTCCGAGCAAGAACAATAGCCGGAGCCATCCATCTCATTTCGGATCTAACGCGCCTTTGGGCGCGTTTTTTATTGACAGCAATTCAGGCTGGCGGTTAATTTAGAGTCTGATCAGTTTTAAGAACTGACTTTCTTTACTATTTTTTTCGTGGCAACACACTTACGAGTAAAACAGGTAACCAGTAACGATGATCAATAAAGTGTTTTTCTTCGCATTCTTTTTTACCTTCCCCTGATTGGGAGGCGTTTCGTCGTGTGATAAAGAATGCGAAGACGAACAACAAAGCCTCCCAAGCGGGAGGCTTTTTTTATGTGTATATCCTCGTCATACTTCAAGCTGCATGTGCATTGGCTACCTTCCTGCTGCTCGAATTATTTAGGGTATAATCATTCAGAAAAATAAGGCAAATCCCTATGACCGATAATCCATTACTGGTGCTACGTGAACGCATCAGCGCACTAGACTTAAAACTGCTCGCCTTGCTGGCAGAGCGGCGTGAATTAGCAGTGGATGTCGCTAAAGCTAAGCAGCTCCATCATCGTCCTATTCGCGATAAAGAGCGTGAACGTGACTTACTGGATGCCTTGATAACTGCCGCTAAGCCCTATGACCTCGACGGATTCTATGTCACTCGTCTGTTCCAACTTATTATCGAAGACTCGGTCTTAACTCAGCAGGCACTGTTACAACATCAGCTTAATCAAACCGCCCTGCATTCTGCCCGTATCGCTTTCCTGGGCCCAAAAGGCTCTTATTCACATCTGGCTGCACGTCAATATGCCGCTCGTCATTTTGAGCAACTGATTGAATGTGGTTGTCAGAAATTCCAAGATATTTTCACTCAGGTAGAAACCGGGCAAGCGGATTACGCCGTCTTACCGATAGAGAACACCAGTTCCGGCTCTATTAACGACGTTTATGATTTGCTGCAACACACCAGTTTGTTCATCGTAGGGGAAATAACCAACCCTATTGACCACTGTGTTCTGGTTGCAACTGAAACTGACCTGAGCAAAATCGAAACCGTATACAGTCACCCACAACCTTTCCAGCAGTGCAGCCAGTTCATTAATCGTTTCCCTCATTGGAAAATTGAGTATTGCGAAAGCACTGCTGCGGCGATGGAAAAAGTGGCACAAATGAACTCGCCAACAGCCGCCGCTCTGGGTAGTGAAGCCGGTGGTGCACTGTATAATTTGCAGGTGCTGGAACATAATCTGGCGAATCAGCAACAAAATATCACTCGCTTCATTGTTCTTGCCCGTAAGTCCATTGAAGTTTCAGAGCAGATACCGGCCAAAACCACCTTAATTATGGCGACGGGTCAGCAATCAGGGGCACTGGTTGAAGCACTATTAGTGCTGCGAGACCACGGTATCATCATGACGAAACTGGAATCCCGCCCGATTAATGGCAATCCGTGGGAAGAGATGTTTTATATTGATGTGCAGGCTAATTTACGGTCCGATTCGATGCAAAAAGCGCTGGCAGACTTAGCACCTATTACCCGTTCATTGAAAATATTGGGTTGCTACCCAAGCGAGAACGTGATTCCGGTCAATCCAAGTTAACGCAGCTTTAGAGATTCACAACGCTTAGGATTTACAAGGCCCAAGGATGGGCCGAGTAACAAGTGCAACCAATGACGGGTATGATTATAGCCGGCTATCGTTCGCCTGACGCAGCAATGAACGGCTCTCCACCAGAAAACGCTCTGCATAATCGCCAAACCAGTGCTCAACTTTCTGAAAACTTTGGACAAAGGCTTGTTTATCACTCTGCTCGAGCAAAGTAATCGCTTCACCAAAGCGTTTGTAATAACGTTTAATTAGCGCCAGATTATCTTCCGAAGACATAATAATATCGGCATAAAGCTGTGGGTCTTGCGCAAACAACCGCCCAACCATCGCCAGTTCCAGACGATAAATCGGTGAAGACAGTGCCAACAATTGCTCTAGCTGCACGTTTTCCTCAGCCAGATGTAGCCCATAGGCAAAGGTCGCAAAATGCCGTAATGCCTGAATAAATGCCATATTCTGATCATGTTCGACAGCGCTGATGCGGTGTAATCTTGCCCCCCATACCTGTAACTGCTCCAACAGCCACTGGTATGCTTGCGGGTCGCGACCATCACAATACACCACCACTTGCTTCGCCAGACTGCCCACATCAGGGCCAAACATCGGATGCAGACCCACAACCGGCCCTTCATGAGCAGCCAGCATGGCTTGCAGCGGCTTGTTTTTCACCGAAGCGAGATCCAATAAAATGCAATCTGGCGGTAATTTTGGCAATCGCCCAATCACTTCTTCAGTGATATGGATGGGTACACTAACAATCACCATACCAGCATCCGCCAGAATGGACTCAGCCTGTGGCCAGTCCTCTTGCTCCAGTGTTTTCACCTGGTAACCAGACAAGCCCAGCATGCGGCTAAATAAACGCCCCATCTGCCCTTGCCCACCGATAATGACTACGGGCCGCAATTGTGGGCACAAGGTTTTAAAACCTTTGTCATTCTCGCTGGTATAAGACTCTCGCATTATCCGACGCAATACGTCTTCAATCAAATCCGGCGGTACACCTAAAGCCTCAGCTTCCTGTCGGCGTGAGGCCAACATCAAAGCCTCACGATCTGGAACATAAATAGGTAAACCATAACGGCTTTTAACTTCACCTACTTCTGCCACTAAATGCAGGCGTTTAGCCAGCAAGTCCAACAGGGCTTTATCGACTTCATCAATTTGATCGCGTAAAGCGGTCAGTTCAGCCACCATACTTACTCTTCCTCTACAGTCCGTGCCGCCAGCACTGAACGCAATTCTTGATGCATGCCACGTAACAAGGTTTCGGTGCTTTCCCAGTTAATACAGGCATCGGTCACTGAAACCCCGTAGTGCATAGCAGTACGGGGTTGTTCAGATGACTGATTCCCTTCGTGGATGTGGCTTTCCAACATCACACCGGTGATAGAACGATTACCCGCCTTGATCTGTTCAACCACAGATTCAGCGACGGCAGTCTGGCGACGGTAGTCTTTATTCGAATTACCATGACTGCAATCTATCATTAAGGATGGAGTGAGTCCCGCATCCTGCATCTGTTTTTCACACTGAGCGACATCTTGTGCACTGTAGTTAGGGGTTTTGCCACCACGTAAAATCACATGACCGTGTGGATTGCCCTGGGTTTGCAACAAACAAACCTGACCGGATTGGTTAATTCCCATAAAGCGATGTGGCATAGCCGCAGCACGCATTGCATTGATTGCGGTGCCCAAACTGCCATCAGTACCATTCTTGAATCCAACTGGCATGGATAAACCAGATGCCATTTCACGGTGAGTTTGTGATTCAGTGGTACGCGCACCAATTGCTGACCAACTGAACAAATCACCCAGGTATTGCGGGCTATTCGGATCCAGTGCCTCAGTTGCCAACGGCAACCCCATACCCACTAAATCCAGCAGTAATCGACGGGCAATATGTAAGCCAGCTTCCACATCGAAAGAGCCATCCATTGCCGGGTCGTTGATAAGGCCTTTCCAACCGACAGTAGTTCTTGGTTTTTCAAAATAGACACGCATAACGATATATAAGCTATCACTCAACTCCGCAGAGAGTGTTTTCAAACGACGCGCATAATCCAGAGCAGCATCCACATCGTGGATCGAACATGGGCCACAAACGACTAATAAACGTGGATCTCGTCCTTGAACAATGTCAGCAATGGTTTTGCGAGCGGATTCAATCGCATACTGATCATTGTCGCTCAAAGGAAACTGGTTTTTCAGTTCTTCCGGGGTTATCAGTATTTGTTCAGCACTGATATGGACATTATTGAGCGCATCTTTTTGCATGATCATATTCTTTACCCTATCTCTGTTTAGCGGATGTCGTTTAGCGTATTTATCGTTTGATGGGGTACACAATACCATGGCGTGTAAAGTTTTCAATCCATATGTGTAAATAAATAATTACCACACTTTTACCGCCCTATTTCTGTCCGACTTTTGCGGTAAGTCGCAGTTTCCGCAGATGGTCCCAACCTCCCTCGGAGGCCATGATAGAATGCGGAAAATTTGTGGAGGCTGTATGTTAAGAGTCATCATCGTCGACGATGAGCAACCTGCGCGTGAAGATTTACGCGAAAGACTAAGTGAAGAACACGATATTGAGATCGTCGCCGAATGCAGTAATGCACTGGAAGCAATCCCTGCAATCCAGCGCTTACAGCCCGACGTGGTGTTTCTCGACATCCAAATGCCAAGAATTAATGGCCTGGAATTGGCATCAATGTTGAATCCAGAAAACATGCCACACATCGTGTTTGTTACCGCTTACGATGAATATGCTATCCGTGCATTTGAAGAGCACGCCTTTGACTATCTGTTAAAACCACTCGATTATCAACGGCTGGCAAAAACGCTAATACGCTTAAGACGCGGCCTTACCGTAAATAATAATTTACATAAAATCACTGAACCCATGCTGCGGCATATCCCCTGTTCCGGTCATAACCGTATTTTTTTGCTGAAAATTGAAGAAGTAGAATATCTAAGCTCTGAGCTTAGCGGGGTGCATGTCGTCGGGACAGTGCAATCAGGCTATACCCAGTTGTCACTCAAAACACTCGAAGAAAAAACACCATTTATCCGCTGCCACCGTCAATATATGGTGAATACTGAACAACTGGGAGAAATTCAACTGATGGATAACGGCTCAGCCGAAGTGATTACCCGTAGCGGTAGGCATATCCCGGTGAGTCGCCGCTACTTAAAATCACTGAAGGAGAAATTAGGTATTAGTTGAGAGATGTGGCAGTTAAAAATCACAGAAAATTCCCCGACCGATTGTACGCTTTATCAATGCATGCCAATCATTAACAGCATGGCGGTGCCAACGCAAAAGGAAAACCGCCCTCAAGTTATGATCCAATTGATAATATTAATGTGTTAAAACGGGAAATAATAAGTGTTATTAGAAAATTAACACATTAATTGAATACAATATTTATACATTATTTTCACAATCAGACCATATATCCCATAATTCCCTCCTCACGCCACTTTAATTAATTAGAAAAGTCTGGGCTGATATAAAAATAGAGGCAGATCTCAGATTTAATTAATTACATAACTAAACAATACTCCCTTGATATTAGCCAAGTTTTAATCAATACAATCTGTGCTCTGATAGAGAAAGTCGAGTAAGAGCCATGCTCATTGCTTAAAACCAGCAAATACCTAACCGAATTTCATTCATGTTGGAAGCAAGGGAACGTTATGATAACACTACAATTTATAATTATAATTATATGTCTACTACTGGGGACACGCTACGGAGGTATGGGGCTGGGGTTAATAAGTGGTATCGGCTTATTTATTCTAACCTTTATCTTTGGGCTTGAACCAGGGAAACCACCAGTAGATGTCATGCTCACCATATTAGCTGTTATTGGTTGTGCATCTGTATTACAAACTGCCGGTGGATTAAATGTAATGATGCAATTTGCCGAGCGCTTATTACGTCGGCACCCTCAGCATATTACGCTACTAGCTCCATTTACAACCTGGTCATTAACCTTTTTATGTGGCACCGGGCACGTTGTTTATACCATGTTCCCGATTATTTCTGATATTGCCATTAAGAAAGGTATTCGCCCGGAACGACCAATGGCTGTTGCATCCGTTGCTTCACAAATGGCTATTACCGCCTCACCCGTATCGGTAGCTGTCGTATCATTAGTATCAATTATTGGTGCCAACCACGGTATCGGCCATGCTTACAGCATTCTGGAGATTCTGGCCGTATCAGTCCCAGCCTCTTTAGTTGGGGTACTAATGGCAGCCTTGTGGAGTCTGCGTCGTGGTAAAGACCTGGATAAAGACCCTGATTTTCAAGAGAGAATTAAAGATCCAGAGCAACGCTCCTTTATCTATGGTTCAACAGATACATTATTGAATCAGGTTTTCCCGAAACAAGCCTACTGGTCTACCTGGATATTCTTCGCAGCTATCGCAATAGTGGTATTACTGGGCGCTTTTGCTGATCTGCGACCAGCCTTTGAAGTTAAGGGCAAATTGCAGTCACTGTCAATGAACCTGGTTATTCAGATGATGATGCTGATAGCTGGTGCGGTTATATTGATGGGCTGTAAAGTTAAACCCAGTGATATCTCTAACGGTGCCGTATTTAAAGCTGGCATGGTTGCTATCTTCTCGGTATTCGGTGTTGCCTGGATGAGTGATACCTTCTTCCAAGCCCATATGGGTGATTTGAAACTGGTATTGGAAGATGTCGTGAAAAGTAAGCCTTGGACTTATGCCATTGTTCTGTTCTTGGTTTCCAAACTGGTAAACAGCCAAGCGGCAGCATTAGCCGCCATCGCACCAATGGGCCTGCAACTTGGTGTTGATCCTAAAATGTTGATTGCCTTCTTCCCTGCAGCTTATGGCTACTTTGTTCTGCCAACTTATCCAAGCGACCTTGCTTGCATCGGTTTTGACCGTTCAGGTACCACCAAGATTGGTAAATTTATCATTAACCATAGTTTTATCATCCCAGGTCTTATCGGTGTTATTAGCTCGTGTATCACCGGTTACCTACTGGTAACGACCTTTATGTAATTACTCGGTATACAGATGATATGCAAAGAGGCCAGTCCATTGTGAACTGGCCTCTTTAATTTTGTGGCATAAGAATTTCATGCTGTGAACAAAATATCTGTTTTTATTATTTTATTACTCACAGTAAAAAGTTGATACACTCTTTTTATTACATTTTAAGAATTAACTCATCGGAAAAACCTTCTTATTATAATTAATTATTCAATCCGAAATATCTTCTGATTTAGTTGGATCACAACTGCTACAATGCGGGCCGCAGCACAAAAATCATTTTTTTCACCATGGGCCTATTATGTTTTCTTTGCGTCATACCAGGGCGTTGCCGTTTTATCTCAGCGCAATCGCTTTATCCCTCATCAGCACTTCAGTTCTTGCTGATGGGACTGTTTTTACTGCCTTAGATGATCCAGCTACAGCCAAGAAGAGCTTTGATGGTACTGTCGAGGCTGGCTATACCGCACAATCAGGTAATACCACTAACTCAACGTTGACCGCTAACTCAACGTTAACCTGGTTCCAACCTAACACCGCCTATAGTTTGTGGGGAGCCGCACGTAATACCAGCGCTAACAATCAACGCTCTTCCGAACGTTACCAGCTAGGCGGGCGTACCCGCTATAATCTGACTGACAGTAACTACCTGTTCGGGCAAGCCAGTTGGCTGAATGATCGCTACAACGGTTTTGATTCCCGGTCGGTATTAACTACCGGTTATGGCCGCCAGATTATGACCACACCGTTGCACAACCTACGGGTGGAATTTGGTCCCGGTGTTCGCCACGATGAATTTTATGGTGGTGGTCGAGCCACTAAAGCATTGGCTTATGGCGGTGCGAACTATACCTATCAACTAACTGATAATACGGTGTTTAGCGAAGGGGTTTCCGCATTAGCGAACGAAGAAACTACACTGAACTCTGAAACTGCGTTAAATGTTGCCATCAATAAAAGTTTCGCACTGCGCCTGGCTTATGTTGTGACTTATAACACTAAGCCACCTGCCAGCGCGCCTAAAAATACTGATACCACAACATCAATAACTCTGGTTTACGGCCTGTAATCATCTATTAGTCTCTTTAGCGTGGTGTGATGCCACGCTAATTATCTCAGTTCGCCTTCCCCCACTTATCGCGCTGAAATCTCTGTCGTTTTTTTGTCATCATTGAAATAAAAAAAGGGGTCAGCCGATGGCTAACCCCTTCATAACTATTAACTTTTGGATGCAGCGCTAGCTGTATCTTAGTTAAGACGCTCTTTAATACGAGCAGACTTACCAGTACGCTCACGCAGATAGTACAGTTTCGCTTGACGAACGGCACCACGACGTTTCACAGTAATGCTGTCGATTACTGGGGAGTGAGTTTGGAATACACGCTCAACACCTTCGCCGTTGGAAATTTTACGAACGGTGAACGCAGAATGCAGACCGCGGTTACGAATAGCGATAACCACGCCCTCGAATGCCTGCAGACGCTTTTTAGAACCTTCAACAACCCATACCTTCACTTCCACGGAATCACCCGGACGGAATGCAGGTACGTCCTGCTTCATCTGCTCTTGTTCGATTTGCTTGATAATATTGCTCATAATAAGTCTCTTACCCTAGGTAAACTGATATATCAGGAAGTTGGCACGCGGCACAACACTCCTTTCATAGTTCTGTTGCTTCAGGGCTTGTGTTCCCGTTGGAACTCAGCCAGCAACACCATTTGCTCGTCAGTCAGAGCTAGGCTTTCTAGAAGTTCAGGTCTTCTAAGCCAGGTACGGCCCAGCGACTGCTTTAAGCGCCAGCGACGAATCTCGGCATGGTTGCCCGACAGTAATACTGGCGGAACTTCCATCCCTTCTAACACCTCAGGACGAGTGTAGTGTGGGCAATCCAGCAATCCATCAACAAAGGAATCTTCCTCTGCTGAAGCCTGATGACCTAGCACTCCCGGGATAAAGCGGGATACTGAATCTATCAGAGCCATTGCCGGCAGCTCTCCACCGCTGAGAACGTAATCACCAATTGACCATTCTTCATCAATTTCGGTTTTCAGTACGCGCTCATCAACACCTTCGTACCGACCACATACCAGAATCATCTTCTGATTGGTAGCCAATTCGCAAACACCCTGTTGGTCCAGTTTGCGCCCTTGAGGTGACAGATAAATCACCTTTGCTCCCTCGCCTGCCGCTGCTTTTGCTGCATGAATGGCTTCCCTTAGCGGTTGCACCATCATCAGCATTCCCGGGCCACCGCCGTATGGGCGGTCATCCACGGTACGATGCCGATCGTAGGTAAAGTCACGAGGACTCCAACACTGCACGCTCAGCAGGCCATTTTTTACTGCCCGGCCAGTTACCCCGTAATCGGTTATTGCGCGGAACATCTCGGGAAACAGGCTAATAACACCGATCCACATCGTTTTGTTCCACTCACTTTTGCCGTTTAATTCGGAGGTCAAAAACCAGGATCCCAATCTACCTCAACACGTTGAGCAGTGAGATCGACTTTCTTGATAACCTGCCCATGAAGAAACGGGACCAACCGCTCCTTCATACCGAATGCATCTTTCAGGTTTGCCTTCACTACCATCACATCGTTAGAACCGGTTTCCATCATATCGATGATTTTACCCAGTTCGTAACCCGTGGTTGTTACTACCTGACAGCCCATAAGGTCTTTCCAGTAGTAATCATCCTCTTCTAGTGCGGGTAGTTGCTTGGAATCTACGATAATTTCGCAATTAGTCAGTAAATTCGCGGCATCCCGATCGTCAACACCTTTAACTTTGATGATCAGATCTTGACTGTGGCGCTTCCAGTCTTCCAACTCGACATGCTGCCACTTACCGGCCTGCTGGATAAACCACGGCTGGTAATCAAAAATGCTTTCGGCGTTTTCGGTGGATGAAAATACTCTGAGCCAACCGCGAATGCCGTAAGTTGAACCCATTTTACCGAGTACAATCGGCTGATCGGGAACCACTGGATTGAGTTGCTTGCTCATAATAACCACCACCGCGACAGATTAAGCTGCTTTCTTAGCGTCTTTGATCAGCGCAGATACGCGATCAGAAACTGTTGCACCCAGGCCAACCCAATGTTCGATACGGTCCAGGTCCAAACGCAGAGCTTCAGCCTGACCAGCTGCGATCGGGTTAAAGAAGCCTACACGTTCGATAAAACGACCGTCACGAGCATTACGGCTGTCGGTCACTACTACTTGATAGAACGGACGCTTTTTAGCGCCGCCACGAGCCAAACGAATTGTTACCATAACATCCTCTTTAGTTAATAAAACAACTGGACCCCATCGGGGAACGGGGTCCAGTTGCAATATAAAAAGCCCGAAAATTTTACTCATTTTGGCGCAAAAAGCAATCTAAAGCGTAGATTCCTGTGCGCTAGTTTTGGAATGAGTACAGTTTTCTTCGTTTACCGCCGTTTTCAGCGGGAAATCATTACTCATCTCACACGGTTAACACCACTGCGTGAAATATACCCTTCGTACTTGAAACCACAGGGTTGTTGGCTGCGCGCACTAACCCGAATCATTTACTTGAGTAAGTTCATCGTGATTAGTTTACTGGCCGCCTACCTGAAACCCCAATCACTTTGGGTATGACGTTTAGCGGCCTGGGAAACCCGGTGGCATCATACCCTTCATGCCACGCATCATTTTAGCCAAGCCACCATTCTTCATTTTCTTCATCATGCGCTGCATTTCATCAAACTGCTTAAGTAAGCGGTTAACATCCTGTACCTGCACGCCAGAACCAGTAGCAATACGGCGCTTACGCGAGCCTTTGATGATCTCTGGTTTAGCACGTTCTTTCAGCGTCATCGAATTGATGATGGCCTCCATACGTACCGTCACCTTATCGTCCATCTGCGATTTCACGTTTTCTGGCAACTGACCGGCACCCGGCATTTTACTCAACATGCTGGCCATACCGCCCATATTGCGCATTTGCTTCAACTGATCAAGGAAGTCGTTGAGATCGAAACCATCACCTTTTTTCAGCTTGGTGGCTAGTTTCTCCGCCTGTGCACGGTCAACTTTGCTTTCGATATCTTCAATCAGCGACAGCACGTCGCCCATCCCCAGAATGCGTGAAGCCACGCGATCCGGGTGGAATGGTTCCAGTGCGTCGGACTTTTCACCCACGCCCAAGAATTTAATCGGCTTGCCGGTAATATGGCGGATAGACAGAGCCGCACCACCACGAGCATCACCATCAACTTTGGTCAGCACCACACCCGTGAGCGGCAACGCTTCGTTGAATGCTTTCGCCGTGTTTGCAGCATCCTGACCGGTCATTGCATCGACGACAAACAAGGTTTCAACCGGATTAATCGCGGCATGAATCTGTTTGATCTCGTCCATCATCGCTTCATCGACGTGCAAGCGACCGGCGGTATCGACAATCAGAACATCATAAAACTTAAGTTTTGCCTGTTGCAGGGCACGATTAACAATATCAATCGGCTTTTCTTGTACATCAGACGGGAAGAAATCAATATCAACACCCTGGGCCAGCGTCTCCAACTGTTTGATCGCCGCAGGGCGATACACGTCGGCAGACACAACCAGCACTTTTTTCTTCTGTTTCTCTTTAAGGAACTTACCCAGTTTGGCCACACTGGTGGTTTTACCCGCCCCTTGCAGACCGGCCATTAACACCACTGCTGGCGGTTGAGCTGCCAGATTCAGTTCGTTATTGACCTCACCCATGGCGGTGATAAGTTCATTTTTAACTATTTTGACGAATTCTTGGCCTGGTGTGAGGCTTTTATTCACCTCATGCCCGACAGCACGCTCTTTTACCCGGTTGATAAAGTCACGAACCACCGGCAGGGCTACGTCAGCTTCCAGTAACGCCATGCGCACTTCACGCAGCGTTTCTTTAATATTTTCTTCTGTCAGCCGGCCACGGCCGCTGATATTGCGCAGTGTGCGCGACAATCGATCAGTTAAGTTCTCAAACATTGTCTCATACTCAACGTGGAAACAGGCCGCTCTGGCGACACAATGGGGGGATTATAACACGAAGCTTAAACGATCTCTGCTCTCACGTCGGAGAACGGTTGGAGAGGAACGCGCTCAACGCTATACTGGCTATCTAATTCACTTAGCCGATGCTCATATACCGCTATGCCCGTGTTCTCCATTTTGGCTTTGATCGCTTATTTGCTCAGCCTGGGCCTGATTGTCCCAAGCTTGGTGCAGAAAAATAGTGCTTACCGGCGGTTAGCGCTGGTTTCAGCCGTCGTGGCTCTAGTGTGCCATGCTATTGCTCTGAAGCATCAGATTTTTGATGTCGGTGGGGGCCAAAACCTCACTTTATTGAATATTGGCTCCATCGTGGGGTTGATGATCTGCACTATCATGACTATCGTCGCCTCACGGGGGCGCGGTTGGTTCTTGCTGCCGATTGTCTATAGCTTCGCCATGATCAACCTGGCCCTTGCCAGTTTGCTACCGGGCGAGTTTATTACTCATCTGGAAACCAGCCCCACCATATTCGTTCACATTGGGTTGGCGCTTTTTGCTTACGCGACACTTATTATCGCAGCGTTATATGCATTACAACTGGCTTGGCTCGATTATCAGTTAAAGAATAAAAAACTGACATTTAATGCAGACATGCCACCATTAATGAGTATTGAGCGTAAAATGTTCCATATCACCCAAATTGGGGTGGTATTACTGACACTGACGCTGTGTACTGGTTTACTTTATATGGACAACATATTTAGTAAAGAAAACGTCCATAAAGCGGTGTTATCGATCATGGCCTGGTTTGTCTATATTGTTCTATTATGGGGCCATTACCATGAAGGCTGGCGTGGGCGTAGAGTGATTTGGTTCAGCTTCGCTGGTGCATTTCTACTTACGCTGGCCTATTTTGGCAGCCGCTTGGTGCAGGAAATTATAGTTCCTTAATCATCCTCTCCATCATCAGCGTATGGATCAGTTGAACTGACAGAGCCACCATCGCCATTAAGGAATACAGTGTTGGATCACGTATCAACTAGCACGCTGATCATTATTCTGGTCATTATGGTCGTGGTCTCGGCTTATTTTTCTGCCTCCGAAACCGGTATGATGACCCTTAACCGCTATCGTTTGCGCCATTTATCCAAACAGGGTAATCGCGCCGCACGGCGAGTTGAGAAACTACTAAGACGTCCCGACCGCCTGATAAGTCTGGTGTTAATCGGCAACAACCTGGTTAATATTTTGGCATCCGCCTTGGCAACTATTGTTGGTATCCGCTTATACGGGAATGCCGGAGTCGCAATAGCAACCGGAGTGCTGACTTTTGTGGTGTTGATTTTTGCTGAGGTGATGCCGAAAACTATCGCGGCACTTTATCCTGAACGTGTCGCCTTCCCCAGCAGTTTCTTACTGGTTCCCCTACAGAAAATTATGCTGCCACTGGTATGGTTGTTAAATACCATTACGCGCGCGCTGATGCGTCTGTGTGGCATTAGAGGGAATGTTCACAGAAGCGATGCCGTCAGCAAAGATGAATTGCGCAGTATTGTGAATGAATCCCACTCACAAATATCCCGCCGTAATCAAGATATGTTGATATCGGTACTGGACTTGGAAAAAGTTACCGTTAGCGACATCATGGTGCCACGCAATGAAGTGGTCGGTATTGACATCAATGATGACTGGAAGTCAATCATGCGCCAGTTAACCCACTCACCACATGGGCGCATCGTGTTGTATCGCCAGTCATTGGACGATGCCATCGGCATGTTACGTGTGCGGGAAGCCTATCGATTGATGACGGAGAAAAAAGAGTTCAATAAAGAGAATTTGCTGCGCGCAGCTGATGAAATTTACTTTATTCCAGAAGGCACACCACTGAATGTGCAACTGGTGAAATTCCAGAGAAATAAAGAGAAAGTCGGCATGATTGTCGATGAATATGGTGATATTCAAGGGTTGGTGACAGTTGAAGATATTTTGGAAGAGATCGTTGGCGACTTTACCACGTCAATGTCCCCAACACTGGCAGAAGAGGTCAATCCGCAAAGCGATGGTTCAGTACTCATTGATGGTAGCGCCAGCGTTCGCGAACTGAACAAAGCATTCAACTGGTCACTTCCGATCGATGCCCGTACCATCAATGGCATGCTGCTGGAAGAGCTACAAGAGATCCCACAGGTAGGTGCTCAGGTCCGTATCGGCAATTACCTAATTGATGTTCTGGATGTACAAGAGAACATGATTAAACAGGTGCGAGTCGCCCCCATAGTGTCTCAAGGCAGCTCCGCATAACTGCGTAACCAATGCGGCTAGCGAACATAAAAAAGACGCCTTATCAGCGTCTTTTTTGCATTAGCCTATCGAAAACTAAATATGTAATTCAGATAGTTTTTCTTTCGGCAGCGCCAGTTCTTCGTTGTGATTGATACGTACATCACGATCAAGGATACCTTTGGCAATCGCCTGAGCCTCCTCCAGTGAGTGCATATGATAAGTACCGCACTGATACTCATTCAGTTCAGGAATTTTCCGTTGGTCGGTTACCTTCAACACATCCGCCATTGCCGCTTTCCAGGCATTAGCAACACGTTGCTCATCCGGCGTACCAATCAGGCTCATATAGAAACCGGTACGGCATCCCATTGGCGAGATATCGATAATCTCAACACCGTTGCCATTGAGGTGGTTACGCATAAAACCGGCAAATAGATGCTCCAGTGTATGAATCCCGCGTTCCGGCATCACTTCTTTATTTGGCACACAGAAGCGCAAATCAAATACAGTTATCTCGTCGCCATGAGGGGTTTTCATCGTCTTAGCAACACGCACAGCCGGTGCTTTCATAATGGTATGGTCTACGGTAAAGCTATCCAATAATGGCATTTAGTCACCTCCTCATAAAAAAATAATTTTTTATCTGATCTTTTTTCGCAATCCGTGAAACTTTTTCGAATCCTGTGCGTCTTAATATGTGAAAGACGCGCATTTGTTATCATCATCCCTGTTATCAGAGATGTTAATTTGGCCACAGCAATGTGGCCTTTTCTTTTTATTGGCCGCCATGAAGCAGCAAATATTCTTCAAAGCTTAGTTGATCTTTGAGTTCCAGATCACGCTGGCGCTGCCATGAAGCATCTCGCTCTGCGCTTAATTGCTCTTCTGTCAGTAATTCCAATGGTTCATTTTGCAGCATCTCCTTGTATCGCTCCGCGAGTTCAAGGCCAATACCACCAATACCACCTTCTTTCATCGCTTGCAAAATACGCGCGGAGAATGTCAGGCTTGGATCATCAAAATACGCCACAAGCTCATCACAAACTTGTTGATATTCAGTACTGTCTTTGCCATCCAGCACTTCTGCAACACGGCGCAGGTCTGCAAACAGATCTTTTCCGACCTTTTCCAGCGGTTCACGGGTATCGTTGCATCCCCTGCCAATCGTCTGCCCCGGCTTACGCCCTTCTAAAATAACCCGATTCCAGTTCTTACGGGTACACAGTAGTTCATCACTGCTCATTTCAGGCGCATCGGCCAATACACACCAAATCAGGAATAGATCGAGGAACCGTGCCTGTACTGCATCAACGCCAATCGGTGAGAATGGGTTAATGTCCAGAGAGCGCACTTCGATATATTCAATGCCGCCACGTAGCAAAGCATCTGACGGTGATTCGCCAGCCCGGGTAACCCGTTTTGGCCGAATAGGGGCATACAATTCATTTTCAATCTGCAATACATTGGTATTCAATTGCAGATGACGGTCACCGTCTTTTAGCCCCAGTGCTGCGTACTCTTCTGATGGCGTTTGGATCGCACGTTTCAGCCCAGCAACATAGGTGTGCAGGTCATTAAACGTGATACCCAAATTGCTTTGTGATTTATTGGTATAACCCAAATCACTCAGACGTAAAGAGGTGGCATAGGGCAAATAACACATCCCCTTATCATTACGCTCGAAGGGTAATGCCGTCTCGCGCCCTTGCAGGAACGATGAGCAAATCGCCGGTGAAGCACCAAACAGATATGGAATAACCCAACCAAAACGGTAGTAGTTGCGAATCAGTCGGAAATAGCCCGCTGAGATCTCTTCCTTACCGCTTTTTTCATCGGTGACACCTGCCCATGCCTGCCAAAACTCCAGCGGCAAAGAGAAGTTATAGTGCACTCCAGAGATAGTTTGCATCAACGCACCGTAACGGTTTTTTAAACCTTCACGGTAAAGTGTTTTGAAACGGCCAATATTAGAAGAACCATACTTAGCCAATTCAATATCCTGCTCAGCCTCAATAAAGCAAGGCATACTGAGCGGCCACATACGTTCATCACCCAGTTTACGTGCCGTATAACGGTGGATATCACGTAAAAAAGTCAGCAAATGGTCAATATCACCATCGACTGGAGTAATGAATTCCAACAATGCCTCAGCAAAATCAGTGGTAATCCATTGATGTGTCAGGGCTGCACCCAATGACTCTGGATGACCCGTCGAGGCTAATTGGCCATCGGCAGTCACTCTCAATGTTTCCCGCTCGATACCGCGACGGATCCCTTTCAGGGCTTTAGGGTGCGCTTCCAGCCAAGTTAGCGCGTGTGATACATCCGGGATCAAATCGACCTCCCGCTCTTGAAAACCATAACTCGCCAGCATACTGAAACTGCATCGAGGTGACTATGTAAGTTTGTCACATTCTTTACTGCCACCAGGCGATTCCTTGCAACGTAATTACCGTTAATACGATATAACGTAATGCTTTTCCCAAACACAGAAAAAAAGCCACAAGACCCCAGGGCATTCGCAACCAGCCTGCCAACACACACATCAAATCGCCCACTATCGGTAGCCAGCTCAATAACAAAGCCGCTGGGCCAAAACGTTGGAGCCAGCCTAATGCTGTACTCATCCCCCGCTGTGGCTTTAGCTCCGGTAATAAACGTCCTATAACAACATTTGTTAGCCCCCCAAGGGTATTTCCGACAGTGGCAGATAACACCAGCATCATTGCCGGCGCACTACCTGCCGTTAATAGAGTGACTAACAGAATTTCAGAATTTCCGGGTAAGAGCGTCGCACTGAGGAAGCTACTCCCGAATAAAGAAGCAATAGCTAGCGTACTACTCACAACAGGCGCACATCAACTATTGCCATATTGGCCCTTTTAGCCGCTTCAACACCAAAGTCAGCATCTTCGAAGACGACACATTTATCTGGCTGCACGCCGAGTAACTGCGCACAGCGTAAAAATGTCTCAGGCTCTGGTTTATGTTTGGTGACATCATCAGCACCGACAACGGCCGCGAAATAACCGCGCAGACCCAGATGACACAAGAGCATCTCTGCCATAGCATGCTCGCTTCCTGTCCCTACAGCCATAGGTATACGCCCATGATAGGCTTTAACCACGTCTATGAGCGGTAGAGGCTTCACATTATCCAACAGCATCGTCTTCACTAATGCTGTTTTCTCAGTGGCCAATAAATGAGGATCCAAATCAGATTGATGATTAGCGATGATTGCCTGGGCAATTCGCCAAGTCGGTGCGCCATTCAAAGCCACCATCGCTTGATCATCGAAATGCATACCATAAGGCGTTAGCACCTGACGCCAGGCCTGACGATGTGTGGACTCAGTGTCCAGAATGGTGCCATCCATATCAAAAATCAGGCCTTCGTAGCGATCGTACATCGTGGCCCCGCGCCTAGGAATAAATGAAAAGCTACTTTATCGCAAACTAACTAAATTGTCGCTTACTGTATAATTGCATGAATTTACTTGATAAATAATAAATTCAGCTTAATAAAGTTGCTATTTGATATAGAAGAAACCAATGAGTTGAAGCGTTGATTACGAGATAAGAGAATTCAGGTATTTCGTTTTGCTGGGCTATAGGGAACATGAAGCAAAAACTAAAAAGCAGAAAACCCCGCCGTAGCGAGGTTTCTTAATATGGTGCACCCAGGAAGATGACTCGGCTTACGCCTCGCCCTACGGGCCGTTGCTAAAGCAACGTTGTCTCGCTGCGCTCGGCTCGAACTTCCAACCGCTCGGTTCTACGAATTATCTGCTGCTAAAAAGCAGAAAACCCCGCCGTAGCGAGGTTTCTTAATATGGTGCACCCAGGAAGATTCGAACTTCCGACCGCTCGGTTCGTAGCCGAGTACTCTATCCAGCTGAGCTATGGGTGCGATTTTCATTTCTAATTTTACGGAGGCGTTTCAGCAAGTGAAACTTAACAACAAGATGTATGACCTAGAAGATGGTGCACCCAGGAAGATTCGAACTTCCGACCGCTCGGTTCGTAGCCGAGTACTCTATCCAGCTGAGCTATGGGTGCAATTAATTCTTTGACACTACCTGATGTTCATTTGACTATTTCACCATACTGCAAAATATGGTGCACCCAGGAAGATTCGAACTTCCGACCGCTCGGTTCGTAGCCGAGTACTCTATCCAGCTGAGCTATGGGTGCATAGTAAATGGCGGTGAGGGAGGGATTCGAACCCTCGATACAGCTTTTGACCGTATACTCCCTTAGCAGGGGAGCGCCTTCAGCCTCTCGGCCACCTCACCATACGCTTCTTTCGAATTGTGCCTGACTTGCTTTTGAAGAAGCTCATCGGCACTGCGTGGCGCACATATTACTTTCCCGCACTTATAAGTCAAACAATTTTTCCCAACTCACGTTCATTTGCACAATTCACACACAACATGACCAGTTTGACGTCAAAAAGAGTGTTTTATCAACAGGCAAGATAGTGTTTATTGCGGCGTAATTCGATAGAGGAAAAAATAAAACTCTCACCAGCGGCCAATTAAAGAGATTGAAAATAGAAAATTATTACAGGGAGAAGAAGGTTAAAAGGAGATAAAACAGCAGAACTGAGGAGAATAGACAGCAGTAGCGTCTCGTATAACACGAGACGCTGCTTCAAAATCAGTAAGTCGTCGGTTGAGACTTTTCTGCTTGGATGCGCTGGTAGATCTCTTCACGGTGAACAGAAACCTCTTTCGGAGCATTTACACCAATTCGAACTTGGTTGCCTTTAACCCCTAATACAGTAACCGTAACCTCATCGCCAATCATGAGTGTTTCACCAACTCGACGAGTCAGAATAAGCATTCTTTGCTCCTTGAAAAATTAAAAGAGTCGGGTCTCTCAGTTTCCCCGCCATTATCCATCATACACCGTGAAAACGTAAGCCATCACATTCACATAAAATGTAAGTAGCTTGGTCGAGTATCTAACTAATACAAGTTTAGCTGAAGCAAACAACTTTGCGTTTAACTTTGTTTTCGAACTATGACATGAAAATTGAAAAACGCCATACCCAGCATAGAGATATGGCGTATTGATTTAATAGGTCATTACTTGCTTATAACCGGGAAGCTACCCAAGCGTCTACGCTTGCCAATGCCGCTGGCAATGCCAGAACATCAGTACCACCCGCTTGTGCCATATCAGGCCGTCCACCGCCTTTACCGCCCACTTGCAGGGCAATATCTGCGATTAACTCACCTGCTTTTACTTTTCCGGTAAGATCTTTGGTTACACCAACAATCAGGCTGACCTTATCATCCGCTGTTGTTGCCAGCACAATAATGGCCGACCCCAGTTGATTTTTAAGATCATCAACCATGGTACGCAGCATTTTTGGTTCAACATTGTCTAACTGACTAACGAGTAACTTCACACCGTTAACCAATTTCGCACTTGATGACAATGACGCACTTTCTTGAGCGGCTTGTTGATCTTTCAGTTGCTGGAGTTCACGTTCCAGCAGTTTACTGCGATCTAACACGGCACGGACTTTATCTGCCAAATTATGGGTATCACCCTTCACCAGATGAGCAACATCCGCCAGCAGGTCAGTTTGCTGGTGTAGCAGTGCAATAGCCCCCTCTCCAGTGACTGCCTCGATACGGCGGATACCTGCCGCCGTACCTGATTCAGACAGGATGCGGAACAAGCCAATATCACCAGTGCGGCTGGCGTGAATACCGCCACACAGCTCAGTTGAGAAATCGCCCATGGTTAATACTCGTACCTGGTCGTCATACTTCTCACCAAACAGGGCCATCGCCCCTTTTTCTTTGGCCGCATCCAGTTCCATCACTTCTGTCTGGACTGGCAAGTTACGGCGAATCTGCTCGTTGACCAGATCTTCTACCTGACGAATTTGTTCTGGCTTCATCGCTTCAAAATGAGAGAAGTCAAAACGCAAATACTTGTCGTTAACTAACGAGCCTTTCTGAGCTACGTGCTCACCCAGCGTTTTACGCAATGCCGCATGCAGTAAATGGGTTGCGGAGTGGTTCAACCGAATGCGATTACGACGTGCGACGTCAACCTGAGCATCAATACTGTGGTTAACTCGCAGAGTGCCTTGAGTCAATTGCCCCAAGTGACCGATAGCCTGACCGTATTTCTGAGTGTCCGCAACCACGAAGGTGGAGGTAGCATTTTTAAGTTCGCCTTTGTCACCAACCTGACCACCAGACTCACCATAAAATGGTGTTTGATTCAAGACAACAACTGCCTCTTCACCGGCATTAATTTCATCAACGGCTACCCCGTTGCGGAACAATGCGGTAACGGTAGCTTGTTGATGAACATGGTCATAACCCGAGAACTGGCTCGCGCTATCAACACGGATCATACTATTATAATCTGCACCAAAACCACTGGATTCGCGGGCACGACGACGCTGAGCTTCCATCGCTTGTTCAAAACCAGCTTCATCCACTTTCAGATTACGCTCACGACAAACATCAGCAGTTAAATCAACCGGGAAGCCGTAAGTATCATATAAGCGGAAAGCCGTCTCACCGTCGAGGGTGTCACCGGTCAATTTACTGAGCTCTTCATCCAGCAGGGCTAAGCCACGCTCTAAGGTGCGCGCAAACTGCTCTTCTTCAGTTTTCAGAACTTGTTCAACCATCGCCTGCTGTTGTTTCAATTCAGCAGCAGCAGATCCCATCACGGCAATCAACGGAGCAACTAATTTGTAGAAGAAAGTCTCTTTAGCCCCCAACATGTTGCCATGGCGAATAGCGCGGCGAATAATACGACGCAAAACATAACCACGGTTTTCATTTGACGGGATAACCCCATCAGAAATCAGGAAGGCACAAGATCGAATATGGTCAGCGATGACACGCAGCGACTTGCTGGAAAGATCGGTTGCACCAGTGGCTTGCGCCACCGCTTTAATCAAATCGCGGAACAGGTCAATCTCATAGTTAGAATTAACGTGTTGTAATACCGCAGCAATACGCTCAAGCCCCATACCGGTATCAACCGAGGGCTTAGGCAATGGCAGCATAGTGCCATCTGACTGGCGGTTAAACTGCATGAAGACGAGATTCCAGATCTCAATATAGCGATCGCCATCTTCTTCTGCCGACCCAGGAGGTCCGCCCCAGATATGGTCACCATGATCAAAGAAAATCTCTGTGCATGGACCACATGGACCGGTATCACCCATTTGCCAGAAGTTATCTGACGCAAAAGCACCACCTTTGTTATCACCGATACGAATGATACGTTCACGAGGAACACCAACGTCGTTAGCCCAGATTTCATAGGCTTCATCATCGGTTTCGTAGACGGTTACCCAAAGTTTTTCTTTTGGTAAGTTAAACCACTGTTCGCTGGTCAATAATTCCCAAGCGAAACTGATAGCATCATGTTTGAAATAATCACCAAAGCTGAAGTTACCCAACATTTCGAAAAATGTGTGATGACGCGCGGTATAACCTACGTTTTCCAGATCGTTATGCTTACCACCTGCACGCACACAACGTTGAGAGGTCGTTGCACGAGAATAGGCCCGTTTATCCAAACCTAAGAAAACGTCCTTGAACTGGTTCATCCCCGCATTGGTAAACAACAGCGTCGGGTCATTATTGGGAACCAAAGAGCTGCTTGATACAACCTGGTGTCCCTTGCTATGGAAGAAATCGAGAAACGCTTGACGAATCTCAGCGGTGCTCTTGCTCATAATTGCCCCGGAAACAAGCTAAAAGAATGGCCCGCAAGCATATTGCGCATCAATTATTGATAACGCAGTGGGTAAGCTCACGAACAAAAAGTGGGAATAAGATAAATTTTCTTCGAGGGGAAGTAAAATCCCGCGTGCATTCATTCGACAAAATCATTGTAAATCGACTGAATTTCTTCTTGGAAGAAGCCACGATAGAGGAGATAACGCTGAACTTTCGCCTTTTCTTTCCACTCAAGAGGTAAAGTTTCACTAAATTTACGCTGTGCGACTTCTTTTGCGAGCAGACACCAGTCGATTTCACTGATTTCAAAAGCAGCTTGAATTAGTTCTTTATCGACCCCTTTTTGCATCAATTCCGAACGGATGCGCTGTGCCCCATATCCTTTCCGACTACGGCTATTAATATAACTGGTGGCAAAGCGGGAATCGTCTAACCAATCGTGTTGATAGCAATAAGCAATAACTTGTTCGATAGCTTGAGGATCAATATCTTCGACAGGTTTGCTATTTTCACCGCTGGTGCGCCTACCCCAATTCCCTTTTGCCGAAAAAGGCTGGGCTGCAAGCTTACGGCGCAACTCCGATTCACTATGATCACGCTGAGAGAGTAATCTCATGGCACGGCTTAACAGGTCATTCATATACCCTTCTTACTTGAGGTTACTGCTGTGTTAGCGGCTCTCACTCGCCCGAATTACTGACAAGGGTCAGTTCATCGGAACTCATTCGTTGGCTACCTTGCTGTAATCAAATTATTTTGGGTAACAGCCTTCTCTCTCGGCGTTGCAGGTAGGTACGGGCTCTGATTATTTTGGATATGAGCAGGAGTGGAGAGCTGAATACGAATTGCTATTTACTTACTCAAGCGGCCCAATTAATGGGCCGCTTGTTAACTACTTAATCTGCTGATACTAACGCGCTGTTTTAACCTTATTAATTAAAACTCTTCGCTAGTTTCATCAGTCTCATCGGCAAATGCTGCTGTTGCTACAGGTTGTTCGCCGTTCCCACCGTTAAGTAGCATTTCACGCAGTTTTTTATCCAACTCTGCCGCAACCGCTGGGTTTTCTTTTAAATAGTTGCTGGCATTCGCTTTACCTTGACCAATTTTGTCGCCGTTGTAGCTATACCATGCACCTGCTTTCTCAATCAGTTTGTGTTTAACACCCAAATCAACGAGTTCGCCGTTAATATTGATGCCTTCACCGTACAGAATCTGGAATTCAGCTTGTTTAAATGGCGCTGCAATTTTGTTTTTCACAACTTTAACGCGAGTTTCGCTACCAACAACTACATCGCCTTCTTTTACTGCGCCAATACGGCGAATATCCAAACGCACAGACGCGTAAAATTTAAGTGCGTTACCACCGGTGGTAGTTTCAGGGTTACCAAACATAACGCCGATCTTCATACGAATCTGGTTAATGAAGATCAGTAAGGTATTCGCATTCTTCAAGTTACCCGCCAGCTTACGCATAGCCTGGCTCATCATACGTGCCGCAAGGCCCATGTGAGAGTCACCGATTTCGCCTTCAATCTCGGCTTTAGGCGTCAATGCAGCAACCGAGTCAACGATGATAACGTCAACAGCACCAGAACGAGTCAATGCATCACAGATTTCCAATGCTTGCTCACCAGTATCTGGCTGAGAACAAAGCAGGTTATCAATATCTACACCTAATTTTTTGGCATAAATTGGGTCAAGAGCATGCTCAGCATCGATAAATGCACAAGTCTTGCCTTCACGCTGTGCGGAAGCAATAACCTGTAACGTTAGCGTTGTTTTACCTGATGACTCAGGACCATAAATCTCAACAATACGCCCCATTGGCAAGCCACCGGCTCCCAATGCGATATCAAGAGAAAGGGAACCGGTAGAGATGGTTTCAACATCCATTGAGCGGTCTTCGCCAAGGCGCATAATAGAGCCTTTACCGAATTGTTTTTCAATTTGGCCCAGTGCTGCTGCTAACGCCTTTTGTTTATTCTCATCAATAGCCATTTTTACTCCCTCTCTGGTATGCAGGGGTTACCCCTACCATTACCACTGAATGTTGTTTTATGCAGGAAATTACCGCTAATTATACTGTACAATCATACAGTATCAAGCCTATTTTTACAGAAAATCATCGAATAGTGTTTGTAGCGCGAAAACAGCCGCTTGCAGCCTTACTGCATCGCGATCACCGGGGAAAATCTGTTTGCATGCCAAAATCTGCCCTTCACGTGCCGCGAAAGCAAACCATACCGTACCAACCGGTTTATCCGCACTGCCACCATCAGGCCCGGCAATGCCACTAATAGATACCGCGAAGTCAGCATTCGCTTCTCTCAATGCTCCGAGCGCCATCTCTCGTACTACGGCTTCACTCACAGCACCATAATTTGCTAACGTGATTTCGTCCACACCGAGCAAATCGTGTTTGGCTGCATTACTGTATGTCACGAAACCACGGTCAAAGTACGCTGAACTCCCCGCAATATCAGTTAATGCTTTGGCCACCCAACCCCCTGTACAGGACTCAGCACAGGTCACCCAGGCACCACGGGCCTTTAGCTTATTCCCGATTGCAATACTGAGCTGGCGTAATTGTTTCTCGCTCATTGTTGCCCCCTACTCTAATAAAATCTCCCGCCGCCGATAGTAGCACTTCTTTAGCCCGTAACGACAACCACTGTCAGTTATGCGAAACCTCTCGCAAGGAGGAATGAAAAAAAGCGCTTTCCCGTACAAAGCTTTACCTCACAGGCTTAGCTGTTAGTATCAAAAGGGCTGTTTGAATTTATCGGCAACGTAGGATGCGGCAAGTTGCATCAGGGGTACTGGATAGTTATCCGGGATGATGAACTAAGGACGAGATAGTGAAAAAAACGCTTAACGCCTTTTTCCCACTTTATAGTGCAACCGTTTTGATGTTGCTGGGTTCAGGCTTATTGACGACCTATATTTCGCTAAGGTTGACCGCCATCCATGTCTCAGGTGCATTAATTGGGGCAATTATTGCCGCAAATTATATTGGTCTGGTGATCGGTGGCAAGGTTGGCCATTTTCTGATTGCCCGCGTAGGCCATATTCGCGCTTATGTCGCCTGTGCCGGTATTATCACGGCAGCCGTGTTAAGCCATGGACTTACTGAATACATCCCCGCATGGGTAGTTCTGCGCTTGATTATTGGCCTCTGTATGATGTGTCAGTTTATGGTGCTGGAAAGTTGGCTCAATGATCAGGCAGCCTCTAATCAACGCGGTATCGTGTTTGGTGTTTATATGGCTGCAACCTATGCCGGTATGGCGTTAGGTCAGGTGGTATTAATGCTCCAACCTGAGTTGGGTCTGAGCACCCTGATGATTATTGCGCTATTTTTTGCCCTTTGCCTGGTGCCTGTAGCCCTAACAACGCGCAGTAATGCCCAACAAATGTCCCCAGCCCCTATGGAGCTGAAATTCTTTATCAGTTCAATTCCCAAAATACTGGCATCAACTTTGGTAATTGGCATGATTGTCGGCTCCTTCTATGGTCTGGCACCGGTCTATGCCAGCCTGCAATCGCTATCAACGCAGGAGACCGGCCTGTTTATGGCATTATCTATCTTTGCCGGTTTAGTGGCCCAACTTCCTCTCAGTTGGTTGTCCGATCGCTATAACCGCACGCTACTGATCCGTATTAACGCATTATTACTGGCATTAACTGCACTGCCGCTGGCCCTGGTGCCCCATATCTCGTTCCATTTTTTACTGGGTCTGGGGTTTGTCGTCAGCATGTTGCAGTTCACCCTCTACCCACTGGTGGTCGCTCTGGCTAATGACCTGATTGCACCAGAGCGGCGAGTGTCACTGGCGGCATGCTTACTGATGTCATTTGGCGTTGGCGCCAGTATTGGGCCGCTCGCTGTAGGTGCCCTGATTCAGCCATTGGGTGGCAATATTCTATATGCATTCTTCGTACTGTGTGGTGTGAGCCTGATAACACTGAGCAGAACGGTGAAACAAGATCAGGACGAATTCGTTAACGATGCCCCGGTTCCACACATGGCAATACCGGACAGCCTGGTCAGTTCCCCACTGTCACCAGCGCTGAACCCTAGCTTTGACGAGCAAATGATCCACGATGTTATGCCGCCTCCTGACCAACAAGAAGAAGTAGAAAAAACAGAGGAATCGTCTGCAACAG
Organism: Yersinia sp. 2553 StPb PI; assembly: GCF_052217105.1. Taxonomy (NCBI): domain Bacteria; kingdom Pseudomonadati; phylum Pseudomonadota; class Gammaproteobacteria; order Enterobacterales; family Yersiniaceae; genus Yersinia; species Yersinia sp. 2553 StPb PI. The sequence continues at coordinate 2,817,458 of NZ_JAZGPX010000002.1, forward strand.
ACACACCTAACGCCCCGTAACTCGGGGTCATAGGGGTATCAGTTTGTTTGTACAGCCTCTCTGACGTTAAAATTCGGTACAGCTTGTTATTTATTCAGCTTTGAATAAAAATACCAGCATCAGATAATTAGCGGGACGGAACCATGTCGAGACAAGATGAGCAACGGTTGCTGGTGAAAATAGCCACGCTGTATTACAGCGAAGGTATGAAGCAATCTGAAATTGCTGACAGCCTGCATTTATCTCAATCTTTTGTCTCCCGAGCGATCACCCGCTGCGTTAAAGAAGGAGTGGTGAAAATCAGCGTGATTCAGCCTGCCAATATGTTTATTGGTATCGAATCACGGATTCAAAAACACTATGGAATCGATCAGGCCATTGTGGTGGATATTGCTGATGACGCCAACCCAGTCCAAATAAAGCAAGCTATTGGTTCTGCTGCTGCCCATTACATGCAAACCAGTATTCGCCCAAACGATATGGTGGGGATCTCTTCGTGGAGTAGCACTATCCGGGCGATGGTTGATAATCTTCATCCGCTTAACATCAAAACCAGCGGGGTTATCCAATTACTGGGAGGGGTTGGCCCCAATGGTAATGTGCAAGCCACCTTGTTAACTCAAGCATTAGCCAATATTTTAAATTGTCCGGCTTACTTGCTGCCCGCTCAAAGTATTGAACGTTCGACAGAAGACCGCGCACGCTTGATATCCAGTGGTGAAGTTGCCGATGTAGTGAATAAATTTGCCGAAGTTGATCTGGCATTGGTGGGAATTGGTGATCTGGAGCCATCACAGCTATTGAGAAACTCCGGTAACTATTATCACGAAGAGATGCTCAAGTTACTGGCAGAGCGTGGGGCCGTGGGTGATTTATGTCTGCATTATTTTGATGCTGCTGGCGATGCGGTACTTAGCGATGAAGAAGATCCAGTGATTGGTATGTCGCTACCACAACTGCGTGCCTGCCCCCGAGTGGTAGCGCTGGCAGGAGGGGTAGGGAAAAGTGCTGCCATTCGTGGTGCACTGACGGGTAACTATGTTGATGTATTGATTACCGACAGGTTAACCGCCGAAACCTTACTTTAAAGCGACTGTGCTCGGTTAATAATCACCATAATGATTCACCGCGCCCTCCCTGGTGCGGCATTTGATAATGTCATTGAAACTAAAGCGGCGACTTCCCATGCCAGTAACAATCAACTCCCAGATACTTACTGAATGCTTCTTGCAATACCTGAGCCGTCGCTGAATGGTTCATTGCCACATGGTGTTCGAAACCATTATTACAGATATGCGTAAGTAAGCTTTCCAGCTGTGGCACTTCCACTACCGCACGGCAACCCACGGTATCTAACTCGTCACTGACAGAACGGCCTTCACCGACATAAGCCCGAACCCGACCGGTAAAATCATCAGAAGAGAGGCGGAAATAGGTCAATGGCCCGGATTTCATGCGGCCATGGACAGCACCACAGGTATTCTCGCAACCTACAGTTGTTCCGATAATATCAGCGGTGCCCATGGTTGAGCTTTCCAGACTTTCACTGGCAAAGTTGCCACAGTGAAATAACACACATTTATCACGTTCTGCGCCAAAGTTATTATTCCAGTCAGCAATTGAGGCCGGCGCCAGTGAGCAACTCGCCAGTGCATACATCGATAGTGCCCCCATTACATCCACTTCACAGGCACTTGGCATCAGTTGCCCGGACATCACGCTCATAATGGAACAGACGTTGATACCCAAATTCTGTTGCAGCGAGGTCCAGCACTGCATGGCGGTGGTATCGATATCGTTGGCGATGATCCATTCACTGATAACCACAAACAGTTTCGCCATTTTGTGTAACTTATCTTGTGGGATGGCACTGGTGTCACCGTTGGCTTTTAACAGCGCCAGTTTTTCACCAACACGAATATCGTTATCACTGAGATTAGCGACGCGGAAGAACACTTCGGATAAATCGAGCGTTTCAACAGTAATGCCCAAATTCTCCAATAACTTCTCGCTGTAGCGCACAGTATTAAAGTTAGTTGGACGAGCACCAATAGCCCCGACACGCACCCGTTTCATGGCATGCACCACACGGCACAGTTGTACAAATTGTTCGACGTCGTGGCTAAATATTTCGCTGTTTAGACTACAAACATGCTGCTTGGTCAATGTGAATGGAATGCCATATTGGCGCAGATTGTTACATAACGAGATTTTGCCGCAGAAGCTGTCGCGACGCGTCGCTAGCCCCATTTTATCCAGCGCATCTTCTTCAGCCTGTACTAATACCGGTACTTTAAGGCCCGAAAGGCGAATAGCATCTGAGACACTTTTTTCATCACCAAAGTTGGGCAGAATCACCACTACACCATGGATCTCTTCGCTGTGCTTACGGAATAACTCGGCACACACGTTGGCATCACGCCAGTTTTCAACCCCCCCCAAGGGGGTTTGCTCTTCATTGAGCATAATGATGTTGATGCCCAGTCTATCAAACAGCGCCTGAGCATCACGGCGCGCGTCAGCCACCAGATAGCTTGGGAAAAACCCCCGGTTGCCGATAATCACCGCGAAAGTTAACTTACGAGGTATTGCTGACATATGCTTACTCCTAGTGTGGGTTATTTCGGCTGAAAACGCGCACGCGCGATGGCCGTTTGCCAGAGGCTATAGTTATCTTGCATCTCCGCACTTTGAGCGCGCGGTTCGATGTATTCCACTTCACGGGGAAGTGCGGCTAATTGCTGGTTATCCTGCCACCAGCCAAGGGTTTTCCCGCCTAAATATGCCGCCCCCAGTGCCGATACTTCGGCGGTATGGTTGCGTATCAACGTGCGCTGCAACAGGTCGGCTTGAAATTGCATCAACCAGCGGTTGCTGGTCGCTCCACCATCTACCCGCAGCCGTTCAAGACGATGGTTGCCAGCCCGCTCCATAGCAAAAAAGACGTCGGCTATTTGGTAGGCGACCGACTCTAACCCGGCGCGGGCTAATACCGCAGGGGTGGTAGCATCGGTCAAGCCGCAGAACAGACCACGAGCCTGGCTATCCCAATAAGGCGCCCCTAATCCCGAGAGGGCTGGAACAAAATAGACGCCCTGATTACCTGACTGACTTTGCGCCATCTCGGTCAAGTGCGCTAAATCCGTGATACCTAGCATGCGTGAAACCCACGCCACCCCCGAACCGGTATGCGTGATATTGCCTTCGAGGGCGTAACGTAGTTCACCGTCATGCCAGGCAATGGTGGTACTCAGGCCATTGCTCTGTGTTACCGCCTGCTTCACGGTAGTCATCAGGGAAGAGCCGGTACCATAGGTCGCTTTGATTTCGCCCGCACGGTCACCGCCCTGCCCATAGAGTGCAGCGTGGGAGTCGCCGATTTGTGCCACAATCGGTATCCCCTGTGGCAAGCCAATAATACCGGGATTACCGGTATGTCCGTGGATAGCCGCCGAGGGTAATACCGCAGGCAGACAAAGACTGGGAATACCAAATAGCGCCAGCAGGTCAGGATCCCATTGGCCGGAATGAATATTAAACAGTTGGGTACGGGCTGCATTGGAGAAATCGGTCGAGAAACTTTGGCCGCCACTGAGCTGCCAGGTTAACCAACAGTCGATGGTTCCGACGCACAGTTCACCGTGAGCCGCACGTTCCACACCACGTGGGATTTCTGCCAGCATGCCGTGAACCTTGGCGGCCGGAAACAGCGGATCAATCGGCAATCCAGTGCGTTCGGCAATCATTGCCGCCTCCGGTAACTGGCTCAGCGTTTGACAGAAAAGCTCTGAGCGCCGACATTGCCAACTCACCACTGGCGTCAGTGGTGTGCCGGTCTCCCGCTCCCAAATCAGCACCGACTCACGCTGGTTACTGATGGCAACACCGGCCACCCGCGCACCTGCCAACTGGTTCAGACAGCCTTCGATTGCCAAAGAGACCGCCTGCCAGATAGCCAGCGGGTCCTGCTCTGCCCAACCAGGCCTTGGGTGATTCAACAGAAGAGGCACTGAAGCCTTCGCCAGAATCTGCCCGGCAGTGTCCACTGCAATGGCTTTGGCATTGGTGGTGCCTTCATCAATAGCCAGAATAATCGGCGTTGACATGATTACTCTCCTCGGCAAAACCGCAGAGCATGCGCTACAATGCCTGCCGCATCAAAACCATGATAGGCACGCATATCTGCCCTGTCGGCAGCAATCGCATAGCCGCCATCAGGAATACCTAATCTCACCAATGGGATCCCACTGCCCGCTTCGGCCAACACTTCAGCCACCAAACTGCCCACACCACCATTAATGTTGTGCTCTTCGATGGTAATCACCCGCTGACTCTTCTGGAGAATGGCTAACAGTTGCTGAGTATCACACGGACGAATAGAAGAAACGTTGACCACCGCAGCAGAAACGTTGTTATCCGCCAGTATCGCGGCAGCGCTTACAGCCTCATGCACTGTAGAACCCATCGCTACCAGAGCAATATCCTGACCATCCTGCAAGACATCAATCTGCCCCGGAACAAAGTGGTAGTGCTCATCATGGAGTTGTGGCAAGGATTTGCCGTCCAGACGAATATAGACCGGTCCCTGATGGGCGATAGCATAATCAATTATTTGACGGCACTCTTGTGGGTCAGAGGGAGCATAAATTTCGATATTGCCAAAACCACGTAAGATAGAAATATCATCGATACAGTGATGAGTACTGGCCAGCGGCCCGTAACTGGCGCCAGAATTGAGACCGAACAACTTAACATTGCTATTGTTGTAGCAAACATCGATTTTTAGCTGCTCATTGGAGCGTGAAATCAGGAATGGCGCGGCATTACAGGTTACTGCAACTTTCCCGCCCATGGATAAGCCCACGGCGGTGCCGACCATCGCTTGTTCGGCAATACCTACGTTAACCACACGATCAGGGAAGCGAGCAGTAAACGGCCCGATTTTCGCCGTCGAAGTGGAATCAGCCACCACCGGAACCAGATCAACACCGTTATCCACGGCTTTGATAAACTGCTCAACCATCACTGAGGCCAAATGTTCTGCATTACTCATCGCTCAATTCCTCCAGTGCCAGATCAATTTCAGCACCTTTCGGCACCCGGTGGTGCCACTCCACGCGCCCTTGAATAAAGGAGATACCGGCACCTTTTTCGGTGTTGGCAATCACCACATTGGGTTTACCCTTGGGTTGTAATGCCTCCAGTGTTTCCACCACCGATTGCATGTTATTACCCTGGCATTCCGTTACTTCTAAACCAAATGCACGCCATTTATCCGCCAACGGGTCGGTATTCATAATTGACTTGGTGGTGCCCGCCAGTTGGAGTTTGTTTTTATCGTTAATGATTATCAGATTGTCTAACTGATAGTGAGCAGCCACTAATGCCGCTTCCCAGTTACTGCCTTCGGCTAATTCACCGTCGCCGGTCAGAACAAACACTCGGCGTTTGCTGTTGGCGCGTTTTGCCGCTAATGCGATCCCGACTGCGACCGGCAAACCATGTCCTAGCGCGCCGGTATTTAATTCGATCCCCGGCGTTTTGTGTTTTACCGGATGGCCCGGCAGATGAGAGTTAGCGTGTTGATAAGTTGCCAACCATTCCTCTGGGAAATAACCCGCTTCCGCCAGACAACAGTAATAGCCGCCAACGGCATGGCCCTTAGATTGCACATAGATATCGCGCTCAGGATCAGTTAACCGGTCAGGTGCGCAATTAAGGATGCGGAAATAGAGTGCGGTCAGAATCTCTACCTGCGAAAGATCAGCACCGGTATGCCCCCCTGCGGGGCTGTTCGCATTAAGCAGGACGATCCGGCGGCGGATAGCCCGCGCCTTTCTCACCAGCTCATCGATTGACAGTGAATACGGATTCATGACATTACCTCTCTTATATTTTCCTTCGCCATTGAATTTTTACTCATTGGCGAATATTTATTCTTGATGGTGCTAAAAAATAGCTTTCATCAAGCCTGACCGGAAAGCCTCCTCCGGCGTTACCTCTTCAGTGTTCTGCGGCTTAGGGCACGGTGTTACCCCATCAGCCCATTAGCCGTTATGGGTTCTTTATGCCTGCTCGCTTTTGCCCACTTGCGCAACTACGTTGGCTTTTTGCGACACAATTGCTGCTTTATGCTGCATACGGTTTTGCATCTGGTCGATAATCACAGCCACAATAATTACGATACCTTTAATAACCATTTGCCAGAATTCACTGACCCCCATCATCACCAGCCCGTCAGCCAAAATACCGATAACAAATGCGCCGATCAGTGTGCCGAGGATGGTGCCACGGCCACCGGCCAGAGAAGTTCCCCCCAATACCACGGCCGCTATCGCATTCATCTCAAAGCCGCTGCCGTTCGCAGGGTGGCTGGCCACCAATTGAGCGGAAACAATGATCCCGGCAATTGCCGCACAGAAACCGGAAATGGTGTAAACCCAAACTTTGACCTGCCGGACTTTGACACCAGACAGTTCGGCTGCTCTCTCGTTATCACCGATAGCGTAGACATGGCGACCAAAAGGTAGGCGACGCGCTACATAGGCAATCACCAGAGCCAAAATGAACATGATCCAGATAGCGATCGGCAAACCCAGTAACGTGCCGGACCCGAGCAGATCAAAACCGGTGTTTCCAAGTTGTGGATTGCCCTGTAAGCCTGGGAAGGTTTCACCGCCAGAAATCAGCATCGCCGCACCACGAACCACATACATGGTGCCGAGGGTGCAGATAAACGGCGCGACGTTATAGCGGGTTATGATCCAACCATTGACCGCGCCAATCAGTGCTCCGATGACCAATACCACCGGGACCACCACCCAAACACTGGGGAAAATGGCAATACCAAACATCGGTAATACAATACCTTGGGTGATCATCCAGCCCGCAATCATGCCGCACAACCCCAAGGTTGCCCCGATAGAGAGGTCAATCCCTGCGGTGATAATGACAAACGTGATGCCCAGTGCGAGGAAGGCATTGATAGCGATATGCTTCACCATAATGATCAAGCTGCCTGTCGCCAGAAAGCCCGGTACCATCACGGAGAAGAAACCAAGAATCAAAAACAGGGCAATAAAGGTGCGCATCTTGAGCAGAAGCAGCAGCATATTTTCCCGTGACCACGACGCGCCACCGGGCCGGTGACTCGCCAACGCAGTGCCAGTTGTTGCTTTCATCATTCGAACCCTTGTGCACTTGCCGTAACCAATGCCGATTCACTGGCCGACTGACGGGATAAGTTCGCGGTCAGCTTGCCATTCGACATCACCAGTATGCGGTCAGATACCGCCATGATCTCTTTCAGATCAGAGGTTGAGAACAAAATACCAATCCCCTGCTCAGAGAGTTTCACCATCATTTCAAACACATCAGCTTTCGCACCGACATCAATGCCTCGCGTTGGCTCATCCAACAGCAAAATGTTTGGACTGGTCAGTAATGAGCGCCCTATCACCACCTTTTGCTGATTACCGCCACTGAGAGCCTGAATCTCTACTTCCGGTGAAGAGACTTTGATCGACAAATCCCCGATAACCGATGCCACCACTTGTGACTCACTCTCTTGCCAGATAGTGAAGCTGTGTTTTAACCGACGCCATAAGCTGGAAATGGTCAGGTTATTGGCCACCGATGACACAGGGAAAATACCGGTTTTTTTACGGTCTTCCGGTACCAGGCTCATTCCCAGACGAATGCGCTCTGCGGTTGAGGTCTTGGCATTAATCGACGTGCCATTGAGCCGGATAGTGCCAAGATAGCTCTGCTGCGTGCCCAGCAAACATTCAAACAATTCGGTACGACCGGCCCCCATCAACCCATAGATGCCGACAATTTCACCCGCCCGCACTTGCAATGAGACCTGATTCACTACCGTGTTGCCGGATTCATTGATTAACGTGACGTTATCAACCTCCATCATCGGCGCACCAAATGTACGGTCCGGGTGAAGAAAACTGGAAACCGGGTCACTGCCCAGCATTTCACGCACAATCCACGGTACATCAATATCTTTTACCGCAGCTTCAGCCTGAAAACGGCCATCACGCAAAATAGTGATGTAGTCACCAATCGCCATCAACTCTTCCAAACGATGTGAGATGTAGACGATGGAAACACCCTGTCGCGTCAGTTCGCGAATAACCCGAAACAGGATATCAACTTCGGTTTTACTCAACGCCGACGTCGGCTCATCCAGAATCAGAATATCCGCCTGTTCTGCCAGTGCTTTGGCGATTTCAATCAATTGCTGTTGGCCTACTTTCAGGTTTGATACCATTTCTTTCGGCGAAATAACCTGATCAAGACGCACCATTAACTGTTCAGCAATCAGCTCCTGCGCTGCCTGATTAATGGGTTTCAAGCCTTGCTGAATCTCACGCCCCAGAAAGATGTTTTCCGCAACATTGAGGTTTTCCGACAGGTTCAGCTCCTGATGAACCATGCCAATACCCAGCGCCGCAGCCTCACGAGTATTGGCAATACTCACCGCGTTACCATTCAGGTAGATTTGGCCGGATGTTTGTTGCTGTACCCCAGCCAAGATCTTCATTAAGGTAGATTTTCCGGCGCCATTTTCGCCGATAATCACATTCACTTTGCCGCGATAAACGTTATAACTGACGGCATCTAGCGCCAATGTGCCAGGAAAACGCATTGAAATGTCCTCAGCACGCATGACGATGTCAGGTCTGTGATCCATTAGTGGCTCTCCTTATTCAAACTGAGCGGCACACCATTGCTCAGACCGGTAGGGGTGAGTGTCACCGCTGCCAATACCTCGACTTGCTGCCCGACCCAACTGGCATCGGGTTTTGCCACATCCTGCAAAGCACGCTTGCTTAATGCTTTAGAGAGCTGGGCGTATTGCACCTGATTTTTAAAATCTTCGAAGCGGATAAACGTTGATGCATCACGAATGGCATTACCTTTGACGATTGGCCCCACTTGCAGCACTTGTTCATCACCGTCAATGGCCAAACGAATCAACCCTTCCCGCCCTTCTGTGTCTACCGCCACCACTTTGCCGTTAAAACGAACAAAACGACTTTGGCTATTTTTCCCTGCTGCTGGCTGACTTTGTTGCTGCTTTACCTGCTGCCAACTGAGCGCATTGCTATTGGCAAACGGCATAACTTTACTCACCCAAATGGTGGAGGCGACTTTGTCCGGTGGCTGGTTATAGTCACTGACCACCGCGTTAGGATCGACTGGCAGAATCGGTTTACCGTTTTCATCCAAATCAACCACGGTACAAGCCACCAGCACCGTACTGATAACCAACAAACCGCCTGCTTTCGATAAGGCACTGAACCACATACTGCCTCCTGTCAGGAGGGGCGATTACGCCCCTCATTCTTAAACCATGGTTTTAATAACCGGTGATTATAAGATGGGTGTTTCAGTCGCGATTATTGTTTCAGTGCAAAGACATTCAGATTCTTGGCATTGTTTTCATCAATCAATACGCAATCCATCAGTTGCTTTTCTTCCAACCCGGTTTTGCCGGTTTTCAGATATTTATCAGCCTGCACCACCGCCATCTGAGCTTGTGCCCAACCCGGCTGTAATACAGTGGCTTTGATATTGCCTTTGTTGATGATGGAGTCGCGAACATAGTCACTGCCGTCAAAGCCGACGACGATGACATCATTACGCCCCGCAGCTTTCAATGCCGCTTCTGCACCGAGTGCCATGGTGTCGTTGCCGGAAATCACCCCAGTGATATCTGGGTTAGCCTGCAAAATGGACTCCATACGGTTGAATGCTTCAGTCTGGCTCCAGTTTGCAGTCTGTTGGGCAACCATCTTCATGTCGCTATGTTCGTCGATCACGTCGTGATAACCCTGTGAACGAACATGAGCGTTGGTATCGGACTCACGGCCGAGCAATTCAACATATTTGCCTTTGCCCCCCATCAACGTAACGAATTTCTCAGCGCCGAGTTGCGCACCCTGATAATTGTTCGACACAATTTGCGATACTGCGATTCCGGTTTCATTGATTTCACGGTCAATCAGGAAAGTCGGAATACCGGCCGCTTTGGCTTTTTTCAATGGCCCGATAGTGGCATCTGATCCGGCGTTATCCAGAATGATCGCTTTAGCCTTACGAGCGATGGCAGTTTCCAGCAGTTGGTTTTGTTTGTTCACATCATCATCATGGGAAGCCACCAGTACGGTGTATCCCAGTTCCGTCGCTTTGGCTTTAGCACCTTCCGCCTCCGCTTTAAAGAACGGGTTATCGTGGGATGGGGTGATAATGGCGATCAGGCCGTTACTGGCGGCACCAGCAACACCCGCCATTGAGATCAATGCTGCGGTAAGACAGGATTTCAGTAGGGTATTTTTCATTATTTTTCTCCGCATTGAATATATATTCACTATTAAATTTATATTCAATGTAATAATACAAACGCCCCGCAGCTTGTCCAATGTGAGTGCAAGGAAAGTAGAAGCCGGTCACAAATTAGTCAAAAAGAGAGTTAAAAGATAAGTGAGAAATTACATATTAGGGAAAAGCAATTTAGCCCTTGGCACAGAACAAAAACGAGCATGTGCTAAGGCATAGGCCAAGAAACAAGGAGTAAATGATGGATAGAGTTGCGAAGTTATTTAAAAATGGTAGAAATCAGGCAGTTAGGTTACCCGTTGAGTTCGAGTTTGATACTGATCAAGTCTATATTCGCCGTGACGAAAATGGAAATATAATCTTATCGAAGCAACCAGCTAAACCGGATGACTGGAGCCAACTGCTTCAGTTAATCAATAAAACACGCGTACCTGCTGATTTCTTGAGTATCAATGAACGTCAGCAAGGTACAGCAAACCGTGACCCATTCGACGGGATAAAGTAGCGCCATGTATATGCTTGATACCAATACAGTGAACCATTTATTTCGACGTCATCCTAATGTTTTGCTCAGCATACAGCACGTGAAACCTTCTGATGTCTGTATTTCCAGTATTACAGAAGCTGAATTGCTCTACGGAGTAGCAAAACGTCAAAACAAAGCGCTAAAAACGATGGTAGCAGCCTTTCTGGACTCGGTAACCCTGCAAGCGTGGGATAGCGAAGCTGCAGAATGCTATGGCAAACTACGTGCAAAAATGGAAAAAAAGGGACATATCATGGGAGCTCTAGATCAATTAATTGCAGCCCATGCACTCAGCCTTGGAGCCATTTTGGTGACAAACGACAAAGCTTTTTCAATGGCTACAGCCCTCCTAATAGAAGACTGGACCAAAGAAAGCCAGTGTTAATATACTGAAAATAATATCTATATTAATAACAAGGCTATATTTTCTTAATACTCAGCGATATAACTCAATCACCGCAGGCGTCACCTGTAATTCGTGTTGCCAGTGGGTCAATGTCAGGGTCGTTAACTCAGCTAGCCCCTGATAAAACGGGTGTCTGGCATCAGATTGCAGCAAGGCGAGGTAACGATACCCCCACGGCAACAGGTGCTCTGCCAGTAAAACCGGTAAATCCGCTGGTTGATGTTCTGCCAGCCAGGCGGCCATCATCAGCAATAAGCCGAAATGATCCTCTGGCTCTTGCTGCTCCAGTGTCACCTCCACTTGCTGCTGCGCCATCCAATCACGCAGTTTGAGCGTCGAGTCGCCAAACAGGACATTTTCTTTATCCAGATAAACCGATCCCCACGGGGGAGCGGGCAGTGCATATGGGCCAATAAACAGCCGCTGCCAAGCCTCTTCCAGGGTTTCATCTGACTTGTCTTGCGCCAATAAAGCGGCAATGGGCATTAGTTGAGTTTCCAGGCCATAAGGCCACTGGGCTACCCACTCATCGCTGCTGAGTTGCGCCACAATATCACCGCACGCCGGACTGTCCGGTTCACAATAAAACAGCGCACCCAATACGTGGCCAGTCAGCGCAATTTGTTGATAAGTCATATTGTTTTCAACCATTTTGTTACCTCAGGAGCGCGATCAATTCGCCATCAAACGGGTGAAGCATTGCGAACAAAGCCACGTTGGACGTAAACCCAGCATGGGCTTTGCTCAGTCGCCATCAGGCTATATTTAACCTCCGATTGCCATTCCGACTGTCATATGCAACCCGTAAAACACGCCACGGCCAATTAGCTCACCCGCAAAGATAAGCAGCATAGCGAAGACCATGCCGAGCGTCGTCGGTGTGCGGCCTCTGATTAACGGACAAATCCAGCAACCCAGCCCCAGAACCAGTAGCACCAAACGCCATACCATCAGTGTGCCATAGTGGGGAATAAGCTCTGAAGCTTGCTGTACCGAGCTGTAAATCGTCGACAAACTGGCCGCCTGCATAATGACACTGGCAATACTGATAATCAGTGCCAATACACTGATCATCGGTAGTTGCAGCATCATTCGCCCATTAATCCCGGCCAGTTGTAACAACAAATAACCCAACATCGGGCCGCCAATCAAGGTGGTAAGAACAAAACCTAGCGGAGTATAGAGGTTGTCCCAAGTAGGAACAGTATCAATGGAATAGACTCGACACATGGCATAGACAAATACCACGCCCAGCACCATGGCGACCACTAGCCAGACTTTGCCGAGTACCGCTGGCATTTTACCCAATACGGCCAACAACCAGTAAAAACCTGCCACCGCAAAGAACAGTGAACCGGCGGCTATTTCATTACTGAGCGCCGACTCGCCAATGCGGCTTAATGAATTGAATGCTCGCATTGGCGAGCCTAAATGCAGTGTCGAGGCGATAAAAGCCAGTGCCATCAGCACCCACAGTACCAACATGCTGCGGTGAATTCGCTGTTGCTGCCCGTGACTCAAACCACCGAATATCAGCGCCAGCCCCAGCACTATAAAGCCGCCGACCACGCACTGCCCCAGTACCGTAAAGACCATTAGTGGCCATTCATGCAATCCCATGCCCATATTATACCTCCTTCGGATTTGCCAGATGACCGGTGGTATCTCTGACCGGACGGCTGTTGGCATTAGGTTTCACTACGATATTCGGCAGCGTGAAATGGGCTGCTGGCAATGGTGCGACTTCGGCCAAATCACCGTATTTCTCGCGTAATTCATCAATAGGGGCCATATCCAGTGCCCGCAGTGGGCAAGAATCGACACAAATCGGTTTCTTACCGGCAGCGACTCTTTCATAGCAGCCGTCACACTTGGTCATATGCCCTTTTGCTTCGTCATATTGCGGCGCACCGTATGGGCATGCCATATGGCAATAGCGGCAACCGATGCAAATGTCTTCGTTTACCACAACGAAACCATCATCACGCTTATGCATTGCGCCACTCGGACATACTTTGGTACAGGCGGGATCACTACAGTGATTACAGGCGATAGAGAGATAGTAAGCGAACACATTTTGGTGCCATGCGCCGTTATCTTGCTGCCAATCCCCACCGGCATATTCGTAGATACGCCGGAAGCTGACATCGGTAGACAAGTTTTTGAAATCCTTGCAAGCCAACTCGCAAGTTTTGCACCCAGTGCAACGGCTGGAGTCGATGTAAAAACCATATTGCGTTGTCATCAGTCAGCTCCTTATGCCTTGGTAACTTGAACGAGGTTGGTATGGGATGGATTCCCTTTCGCCAACGGAGAAGGTCGCTGAGTGGTCAATACGTTAATACTGCCCGCGCGATCAATGCGTTTCTCATCTGGGCTATACCATGCCCCCTCACCCAGTGCCACAACCCCCGGCATCATGCGCGGCGTGACTTTGGCGTTAATCTGAACTTCGCCTCGGCCATTGAAAATACGCACCATATCGCCATTTTTGATCTCACGCTCGCGGGCATCCATTGGGTTAATCCACATCTCCTGACGGCAGGACGCTTTTAAAACATCGACGTTGCCGTAGGTGGAGTGGGTTCTGGCTTTGTAGTGGAAACCCGTTAACTGTAATGGATACTGCTGATTGAGCGGGTCATCGTAGCTTTCAAAACCTGCGGCATAGACCGGCAGCGGATCGATAACATCGTCTTGTTGCAGTTCCCACGTGGCGGCAATTTGTGCCAGTTCGGCAGAGTAAATCTCAATTTTTCCCGATGGTGTGGTTAACGGATTGGCAATAGGGTCTGCGCGGAACGCTTTATAGGCAACATGATGCCCCGCCGGATCGCGTTTTTTAAAGATACCCTGTTCGCGGAACGCCTCAAAAGAAGGCAGTTCAGGAATGGCCTGTTGCGATTGTTGGTAGAGATGACGCAACCACTCTTCTTGCGTGCGCCCTTCGGTAAATTGCTGCTCCACCCCCATGCGTTTTGCCAGTTCAGTGGTCATTTCATAGATATTTTTGCATTCAAAACGCGGTTTGATGACTTGATCGGCAAAAATCACATACGCCATATTGCCGCTGGAAGCGTCAAGGCAGAAGTCCATCTGCTCAGAGGCGGTACAGTCAGGCAGGATGATATCGGCGTATTTGGCTGACGAAGTCATGTGATTATCGATAACCACCACCATTTCACATTTTTTATCATCTTGCAGAATGTCGTGGGTACGGTTGATTTCTGAATGCTGATTAATCAAACAGTTACTGGCGTAATTCCAGATAAACTTGATCGGTACATCCAGCTTATCTTTACCGCGCACACCATCACGGGTAGCGGTCATTTCTGGCCCGCGCTCAATCGCGTCAGTCCACAGGAACATCGAGATACTGGTTTTAACTGGGTTTTCCAGTGTTGGCATGCGGACAAACGGCAAACCGTAAGAGCCTTCGCGGGCACCTGAATTACCGCCATTAATGCCAACGTTCCCCGTCAGGATAGCCAACATGGCAATGGCCCGACTGGTATTTTCGCCGTTGGAATGGCGCTGCGGCCCCCACCCTTGCGCAATATAAGCCGGTTTCACCGACCCTATTTCACGCCCCAGTTTAATGATTCTTGCGGCTGGAACACCGGTGATGGCTTGCGCCCATTGTGGTGTTTTGGCGGTTTCATCTGCACCCTGCCCTAAAATATAGGCTTTGTAGTGGCTATTTTTTGGCGCATCTGCCGGCAAGGTTTTCTCATCATAACCGACACAATATTTATCGAGGAACGGCTGATCGACCAGATTCTCGCTAATCATCACATAGGCCAAGGCCGATGCCAGTGCCGCATCGGTACCGGGCCGCAGCGGGATCCATTCATCTTCCCGACCTGCTGCGGTATCGGTATAGCGTGGATCAATCACTATCATCTTGGCATCGGATTTCTCCCGCGCTTGCTCCAGATAGTAGGTGACCCCACCACCACTCATGCGCGTTTCAGCCGGATTGTTACCAAACAGCACCACCAGCTTGCTGTTTTCGATATCGGACGGGCTGTTACCATCAGCCCAGCCACCATAAGTGTAATTCAGGCCAGCAGCGATTTGCGCAGTACTGTAGTCACCATAATGATTAAGGTAGCCACCACAGCAATTCATCAGCCGCGCCAATAGCGTCGATCCCGGTGGCCATGAGCGGGTCATGGTGCCACCTAAAGTGCCGGTGCCGTAATTCAGATAGATAGCTTCGTTACCATATTCCTTAATGATACTTTGCATGCTGCCCGCAAGGGTGTCGAATGCCTCTTCCCATGAGATGCGCTTGAATTTGCCTTCCCCACGCGCGCCAATACGCTTCATTGGGTATTTCAGACGGTCAGGGTTGTATACCCGGCGGCGCATGGAGCGGCCACGCAAACAGGCACGCACCTGATGCAAGCCATCAAAATCATCATTGCCAGTGTTGTCGGTTTCGACATATTTGATTTCGCCATCAACGACATGCATACGTAGCGGGCAGCGGCTACCGCAGTTGACAGTACAAGCACTCCAGATCACTTTGTCATCATTGAGCGGATTTATTGCCGATTGCACCGCACGGGCGGCGCGGGAGAACGGGAGCGAAAAGGCCCCGGTTGCCATGGCAAGACTGCCGATAAGCGTCGTTTGGACCAGTTTTCGGCGCGTGACTTCTGCCGTTAATAGCCGGGATTCGTTGGTCTCTTTCATAAGATTCCCACTTGGTTGCATTCCAGAAAATGGACAACATCTGTGATAGATGAAATCCGATTAATTCAAAAAAATGAGTAATTCTGCGGGAGAGGTTGTGTCATGAATGAGAGCGCAGTGGCCCAGCTACAGCAGTTATTATAGTTAGGATGATAAACAGTTCTCCCCGCAGTTATGAGCCTACCTCTTATGGGGAGTGCGGGTGTTGTCTGGTATCAATAAAGCAGTGGGGATTGCCTTCTCCTCACTGCTTTATGATGAATCTGTGACAAATAACCGTTCGGTTTAACAAGCCTGATGATACAGCGCCATAATTTCATCAATCGACGCTTCACGCGGGTTCCCGCCGGTACATACATCCGCGAAGGCTGCTGCTGCCAGCGCGGGAATATCATCAGCCAGCAAACCCACCGCACTCAGGGATGACGGAATGCCAATATCACGGTTCAATTCAATTACTGCCTGAATGGTTTGCTCACGAACCTGTGCCAATGACCCACTCAGGGCATTGTCGAGGCCCATCGCCATCGCGATTTGACGCAAGCGTTCACCGGTATAAGCGGCGTTATAACGCATGATATAAGGCAGTAAAATGGCGTTGGCGACACCGTGTGGCATGTTGTAAAACGCCCCCAGAGGGTGTGCCATACCATGAACCAACCCCAGCCCTACGTTTGAGAACCCCATTCCAGCGATATACTGCCCAAGAGCCATATCTTCGGTGGCGGCGGCATCACCTTGCACGGAAGCCCGCAATGAACGACTGATGACTTCAATGGCTTTAAGATGCAAAGCATCCGTCAGTTCCCAAGCCCCTTTAGTCAGATAACCTTCGATGGCGTGGGTCAACGCATCAACTCCGGTCGCGGCTTTCAGGGCCGCTGGCATACTGTCCATCATGTCAGCATCAATAAATGCCACTGCCGGAATAGCATGAGGATCGACGCAAACAAATTTGCGCCGCCGCTCTTCATCAGTAATTACATAGTTAATGGTCACTTCTGCCGCAGTACCGGCGGTGGTTGGAATGGCCAGAATAGGTACACAAACGTTGCGGGTGTCAGCCACCCCTTCCAAACTGCGCACATCAGCAAACTCAGGATTATTGATAATAATGCCGATGGCCTTGCTGGTATCTTGTGGCGAACCGCCGCCCAGCGCGATGAGATAATCCGCCTCGCTTTGGCGAAAAACAGCCACACCTTGTTGTACGATGGCGATTGTCGGGTTGGGCGTTACCGCATCAAAGACAGCAAAATCCAGACCGGCCTGTTGCAAGCGGCTGATTAGGCAAGCCGCAACACCGCACTCCATCAGTATTTTGTCGGTGACCACTAACGCCTTTTTATATCCCCGCAGTGTCACTTCATCGGTGAGCGCATCCAGTGAACCGCGCCCAAACCACGCCATTTCGTTTAAAATCATTCTGTTCATGACTGATTCCTCTCGGTATTTTAACCCGCACGCTAATCTTCAACCCGTAAACCGTAGGTTTTGAATTTCTCCAGTACCACGCTGATCTCTTCTTTGGATAACACCGGCACCTCATCGACAATCGGCAAGATAGCCAGCAGCAGTGTTGCCAACACCTCAACTTCATGAGCAAGCCACAACGCTTTGGCCAAATTCTCCTCACAAGCAATCAGGCCATGGTGCTGCAACAGCGTGGCCTTGCGGTGCCTCATCGCCACGGCGACATGTTCAGACAGCGCTTTGGTACCAAAAGTGGCGTAGGGCGCACAGGGGATATCATCGCCACCGGCAGCGGCAATCATGTAATGAATCGCCGGGATCGGGCGGTTAAGAATCGATACTGCGGTGCAATGGACTGAGTGGTTGTGTACCACCGCATTGGCGTCTGCCCGAGTATGATAAACCGCCTGATGAAAACGCCACTCACTGGAAGGGACTTTGCCAGGCTCATGGTGGCCGCTGGCATCGATATAAACAATATGCGACTCCGTCAGTTTGTCGTAGGCAATACCGGAGGGCGTAATCAAAAATCCATCCTGGTAACGCACACTAACATTGCCAGCAGTCCCTTGATTCAACCCTAAACGGGTCATTTCCAGGCAAGTATTGATAATATCGCGCGCCAGTGCTTCTCTCTTCATTTGTTCCTCTCTTAAGATGCAAATACCTAAATATAAAAATGCATTGAATAATGGATGTAGGCGAATAAGCGTTAACAACTGTGGATATATCTTTCGCTCATTTAATTCAACTGAAAAATAAAGCACACCAAAATGTGAGCCATGTCATGACTATTCATGACTTCATCGTAATTTAGATCTTATTTATTTTCATTAAATGTCCGTTTGAAAAAACAATATGGGCAAACGGTCAAGTGACGCTGAATGATTAAATGCCGGGATATTTCTCGACAACTGACCGTTTGTGACAGAAATAGAAAAATCGGTCATTACCTATGTGTGTTTGAAACACAATTCATTTCAAACGGTCATGAAATGTTTTTATTTAAAGTGACTATCATCACAAAATATCAGCATTGAGTTACCAATGTGATTCAGCTCATACTTTTTAGCGATTTTTACCTTATAAAGAACGGGACTTATCGCAATGAGGATATTTAAATTTGTCACTCAGGCAGTTGTGGCTCGCCAGAGAAAGTATCACTCATTAAACAAAAATAATTCCGTCGAACATTACAAACTTTCGGACTAGTGAAGTATCTGACGAGGGCATCATGGGAAATATTTTAATACAAACAGATAGCACTAAAATTTCCGCCTCGGTAAGTGACGAGGCAGAAAATAAAAAAAGGTATCTGATTCCTTTCGCATTACTGTGTTCACTGTTCTTCCTTTGGGCAGTAGCAAACAACCTAAATGATATTTTATTACCTCAATTTCAACAGGCTTTCACCCTGACCAACTTTCAAGCAGGGCTGATTCAATCCTCCTTCTATTTTGGCTACTTCTTAATCCCAATACCTGCCGGGATATTGATGAAAAGGTTTAGCTATAAGGCGGGGATTATTACTGGATTACTGTTCTATGCCTTCGGGGCGGCATTGTTCTGGCCTGCGGCCGAAACGATGAATTACACCTTGTTTTTAATCGGATTATTTATTATCGCTGCCGGTTTAGGTTGCCTTGAAACGGCTGCCAATCCTTTTGTCACTGTATTGGGGCCAGAAAAAACCGGTCACTTCCGTATTAACTTGGCACAGACCTTTAACTCTTTCGGGGCCATTATTGCGGTAGTGTTCGGCCAAAGTTTAATACTCTCCAATGTGCCCCACCAAACACAGGAAGTGCTGGATAAATTGTCTGCTGAGGATTTGAATAGCTATCATCATAGTTTAGTAAAAGCTGTTCAATTACCCTATCTGATTATTGTTGCGGTCGTTATTTTTGTTGCGCTATTAATTTTAATCACTCGTTTCCCGGCAATAAAAAGTGAATCGGATGATTCGCATAACGGTTCTTTCTTTGCATCACTACCACGGTTATTAAAGATAACACATTGGCGCTGGGCGGTATTAGCACAGTTCTGTTATGTCGGCGCACAAACCGCATGTTGGAGCTATTTAATTCGTTATGCCATTGAAGAGTTACCGAATATCACACCGGGATATGCGGCTAATTATTTAACGGCCACTATGGTATGTTTCTTTATCGGTCGATTCAGTGGCACCTGGTTAATTACTCGTTTCGCACCAGAGAAAGTTTTAGCGGCTTATGCATTTATCTCTATGTTGTTATGTATTATCTCTGCGGCCTTCGGCGGACACATTGGATTATTAGCACTTACCCTGTGCAGTATGTTTATGTCAATCCAATACCCAACCATATTCTCATTAGGCATTAAGAATCTAAATCAAGACACTAAATATGGCGCATCTATTATTGTTATGACCATTGTCGGTGGTGGTATCGTCACCCCGATCATGGGATTAGTTAGCGATGCGGCAGGGAATATACCTACGGCTGAAATTATTCCTGCTTTATGTTTTGCCATTATATTTATTTTCGCCAAGTACAAAACAGTTCCTGTTAATTAATAATACGGGTAACGGACAAATTAACATTAAATTTTTGCTACTGAACACAAGGACTAATAATGAAAAAGACAATTCAATTACCTAAAATTGGCATTCGCCCAGTCATTGATGGACGCAGAATGGGTGTGCGTGAATCGTTGGAAGAGCAAACCATGAAAATGGCCCGTGCCACCGCAGAGTTTCTGCAAGAGGTGGTACACCATCCTTGCGGCACGCCCGTTGAATGTGTCATTGCTGATACCTGCATTGCCGGAATGGCAGAATCCGCCGCCTGTGACGATAAATTCAGCGCACAGAATATTGGCCTAACCATCACGGTGACACCTTGTTGGTGCTACGGCAGCGAAACCATTGATATGGACCCGTTCCGCCCGAAAGCTATTTGGGGCTTTAATGGTACCGAACGCCCTGGCGCGGTCTATCTGGCAGCAGCACTGGCGGCGCACAATCAAAAAGGATTGCCAGCCTTCTCCATTTACGGCCATGACGTGCAGGATGCTAATGACACCCGCATCCCTGCCGATGTGCAGGAAAAACTGCTGCGCTTTACTCGCGCAGGTTTAGCCGTTGCCAGCTTAAAGGGCAAAAGTTACCTCTCTCTCGGTGGGGTATCCATGGGGATTGCCGGCTCCATTGTTGACCATAACTTCTTTGAATCCTGGTTAGGAATGAAAGTGCAAGCGGTCGATATGACAGAGTTGCGCCGCCGCATTGATCAAAAAATCTATGACGAGCAAGAGCTAGAACTGGCGTTGTCATGGGCAGATAAAAACTTCAAATACGGACCGGATAAAAACGCAGAACAATACCGCCGTTCACCGGAAAGCAGCCGCGCGGTACTGCGTGAAAGCCTGCAAATGGCGTTATGTATCCGCGACATGATGCAAGGTAATCCAACACTGGCAACGAAAGGTTTTGGTGAAGAAGCCTTAGGCTATAACGCTATTGCTGCCGGTTTCCAGGGTCAGCGCCACTGGACCGATCAATATCCAAATGGCGATACCGCTGAAGCCTTGCTGAATAGTTCGTTCGACTGGAACGGCGTGCGCGAACCGATGGTTGTCGCCACCGAAAACGACAGTTTGAACGGCGTGGCGATGCTATTTGGCCATACCCTGACCGGCACCGCGCAGATCTTTGCGGATGTCCGTACCTACTGGTCACCGGAAGCGGTACAGCGGGTTACCGGCCACCAACTGGAGGGGGTTGCCGAACACGGCATTATCCATCTGATTAACTCCGGCTCTGCCGCGTTGGACGGCACTTGCCGCCAAAACGATGCGCAAGGTAAACCGACCATCAAACCGCACTGGCAAGTGAGCCAGCAAGAAGCCGATGCTTGTCTGGCGGCAACCGAATGGTGCCCTGCTATCCATGAATACTTCCGTGGCGGTGGCTTCTCTTCGCGTTTCCTGACCCGTGGTGGGGTGCCATTCACCATGAGCCGTATCAATCTGATTAAAGGCGTCGGGCCGGTCTTGCAAATTGCCGAGGGCTGGAGTGTCGAATTACCGAAATCCGTTCACGACACCCTGGACAAGCGAACCGATTCAAGTTGGCCAACCACCTGGTTTGCTCCACGCCTGACCGGCAAAGGGCCATTCAGCGATGTTTATTCGGTAATGGCGAACTGGGGAGCTAACCATGGCGTGCTGACCATCGGCCATGTCGGGGCGGACCTGATTACACTCGCCTCGATGTTACGCATCCCGGTATGCATGCATAACGTCGAAGAAGAGAGTGTTTACCGGCCAACTGCGTGGGGCGCGCACGGTATGGATATCGAAGGGCAGGATTACCGTGCCTGCCAAAATTACGGCCCACTATACAAAAGATAATGTGATGTTTGAGCAGGGTCTCAGGTGTGGAGCACTCCTTACCTGAGTCATAAAACAACCCTTGCTGTCAGCAAGGTGAACGAAGGGTTTATCGTGCCCCGAGGATTTAGCGGCTCATGTCGTTACCGCCTCGACGCCCCATATTCCCTTCGTTCCGCGTTATCCGCCCCCGTGGCAAGACATTTTCTGCCTAACAGCAGTAACAGGAGCATTTATGAAGCGCGATGTGGTCATTGTTTTAGATTGCGGCGCAACTAATATCCGGGCGATCGCAGTCGATCCTCAAGGTGTGGTGGTGGCGAAAGCTGTGATGCCGAACCACAGCCAACCCGATCCGGCTAATCCGCAATGGCAGTTGTGGCCGCTCGATGGCATCTTGCACAGTTTCGCTCAGTGTTGCCGCCAATTACTGCCACAGATTCATCAGGATAAGATCCATGGCATGACTGTTACTACCTTCGGCGTAGACGGTGCATTGGTGGATGCCAACGGCAAAATGCTGTACCCCATTATCAGTTGGAAATGCCCACGTACCGTGGCGGTGATGGAGAGTATCTCCCGCTATATGTCTGCAGAAAAGTTACAACAAATATCCGGTATCGGTCAGTTCAGTTTTAACACCTTATACAAGTTGATTTGGCTACAGGAAAATCGACCCGATTTAGTTGAACAAGCCCATGCCTGGCTGTTTATTTCATCTTTAATCAACCATCGCCTCACCGGGGAATTTACCACCGACCGCACCATGGCTGGCACCAGCCAACTGTTGGATGTCAAACGTGAGCAATTCAGCAGCACGATTTTACAAAAGATCGGTATTCACGCTGATTTATTCCCACCGATGGTGGCCGCCGGTGAAATCATTGGTCAGCTACTGCCAGATATCGCCGCTGAGTTAGGGTTACCCGCGGGTTTGCCGGTGATATCAGCCGGTCACGATACTCAGTTTGCACTATTTGGTTCGGGTGCTGATTTGGATCAACCGGTACTGTCATCCGGTACCTGGGAAATCCTGATGGTTCGGACCCCAAAAGTGAATACGACACTATTGCCACAATTTGCCGGTTCCACTTGTGAACTTGATAGCTGCCCAAGGTTGTTTAACCCAGGTTTGCAATGGCTAGCTTCAGGGGTACTGGAATGGGTGCGGCAGTTGTATTGGCATAACGAAGCCAGTGCCGAGGTCTACCAGCAAATGATTAGTGAAGCTGAGGCTATCGTACCTGGGGCAAACGGCATACGTATGAATTGCAACCTACTGGGCAGTGCTCAGCATCATCAATCGGGCGGCTGGCAAGGGGTCTCGCTGGCGGCGCGGCGCGGGCATTTTTACCGTTCTGCGTTGGAAAGCCTTACCTGGCAGTTAAAAAGCAATCTGTCATTACTCGAAGAGATTGGTGAATTCCGTACCCGCGAACTGCTGCTGGTTGGTGGTGGTAGCCGTAATACCTTGTGGAACCAGATCAAAGCCGATGTGCTCAATCTGCCCATCAAAGTAATTGATGAAGCTGAAACCACGGTTCTGGGGGCGGCGTTGTTTGTCTGGAGTGGCACTGGCTATTACCGCAGTGCTGAACAAGCGCGGGAGCAGGTCAATTACCGCTATCAATACTATCAGCCAGGCGAGCAACAACCGCTTTATCAGGCACTGAGCGACAGCCCATATCCCATTACTGAAGGAGCCATTCATGCTTAAAACCATTTCGCCATTACTGTCACCACAACTGCTAAAAACGCTGGCAGAGATGGGGCACGGTGATGAAATAATCTTTTCGGATGCCCATTTCCCAGCGCACGCGATTGGAAAAAACGGTGGCCCGTTGGTGATTCATGCCGATGGTTTATCTGTTAGCGCATTGCTAGCGGCCACTATTCCGTTATTTGAACTGGACAGCTACGCACCACCATTGGTAATGATGGCCGCGGTGGCAGGCGACACCCTTGATGCCGCGGTTGAAAAACGCTATTTACATGCCCTGTTTGGTAGCCAGGAAGCGTTGCCAGTGGAACGTATTGATCGTTTTGCGTTTTATCAGCGCGCTCAGCAAGCCTATGCCATCGTCATCACCGGAGAGACCGCCAAATACGGTAATATTCTATTAAAGAAGGGGGTGACGCCTGTTTTTTAAACCCGTGATCACGTAACCTCATCCCTTTAGCCATGTACTCTTTGTTGGTATTAACCGATGTGTTGGTATTAACCAATATATTAATATCAATCAATGTATACATGGCTTTGCTGACGGAGAGGATCATGAAAGCATCTCGTCACCAGAAAATCCTGCAACATATCAAACAGCATGAAACGCTGACAACCGCAGATCTGGCTCAGTTACTTGAGGTCAGCCAAGAGACCATTCGCCGTGACTTGAACGAGTTACAGGCGCAAGGGCTGATCATCCGCCAGCACGGGCGCGCCAAAAGCATTAAGCGTGCCACCAAAGACAGCGGCGATCCTTTCACCACCCGGCTAAAAAGTCACCTATCCAGCAAAGCCAGCATTGCCGACCATGCCCTGTCACTGATTGACAGTGGCATGGTGATCGCATTGGATGCCAGTTCCACCTGCTGGTATTTAGCCAAAAAGCTGCCCGATATCGATATAACGGTGTTTACCAATAGTGTACGGATTTGCCAGGAATTGGTGAAACACCAAAATATTGAGTTGATCAGTGCCGGTGGTCGCTTACAACGTAAATATGCCTGCTACGTTAATCCCGCACTCTTTTCACTGCTAAAAACCATCGAAATTGATCTGTTTATTTTCTCGTGCGAAGGTATTGATGCCGACGGCACCTTATGGGATTCAAACCCGTTTAATGCCGAATTCAAGACCATGCTGTTAAAACGGGCCACGCAATCCATCTTACTGATCGACAAAAGTAAAATGTGCCGAACGGGAGAGGTAAAAATCGGGACGCTGGATGATGTAGAACAGGTCATCTCCAATGTCGATGCAGAGTAACTGATGGCGCAGACTTGCTCTACGCCACTAAGCTGCCATTCACCTTACTGACCGTAATAGGCTTTTGCGCCATGCTTGCGCAGATAGTGTTTATCCAACAATGTTTGCTGCATATTAGCCACCGCAGGCCGAAGTTGATGAGTAAACAGGTTCATATAAGCAATTTCTTCCAGCACTACCGCGTTATGCACCGCACTGGCCGCATTGCTACCCCAGGCAAACGGGCCATGACCATTGACCAAAACCGCCGGTATTTCCCCCGCACTTAACGCCTGATGGGCAAAGGTTTCGACAATGACATTGCCGGTTTCATACTCATAGTCGCCAGCAATTTCGGCATCAGTCATAAGGCGGGTGCATGGGATGGGGCCATAGAAATAATCAGCATGAGTGGTGCCTAATGCTGAGAGCGACTTACCCGCCTGCGCCCAAATGGTGGCATGGCGAGAATGGGTGTGGACAATACCACCTATTTCGGGAAAGGCCCGGTATAGCACCAGATGGGTATCGGTATCGGAAGACGGTTTTTTATTTCCCTCCACCACCTTACCGCTTGCCAAATCCACCACCACCATGTCATTCACACTCATGGCCTCGTATTCAACACCAGAGGGCTTAATTACCACCAACCCGAGCTCACGATCAATACCGCTGACATTACCCCAGGTAAAAGTCACGAGTTTATATTTTGGTAATGCTAAATTAGCGTCAAAAACCTGTTGTTTTAACTGTTCTAACATGATGCTACCTCATGAAATAATATTCAGTACGGCAATTAACAATCACCAATAACGCACATGATGTCGTTAGATTATTTAATGGCCGTGATTAAACAAGCAACTCGCTATAAATAGCCATCATTGGTAATGAGCTTAATAAATAAGAAAACTGTTAATTAAAAATAACCAACTTAAATCCGTCATTCAAAATCTATTCTTCAGCCCAGGCTTTATCTATCCCCAAAAATAATATCTAGCTGCAAACTAACCTAACTCTATTTATCGCTAAATTAAAGAGGATGAAAGGCGAGTTAATCATCAAACAAAAAGAATCGGTTGAATTCGGTCACAAACGGGCATTATTGTCATGCCCGAATGTGTGTTTTTATTACCAGTATTGACCATTCGTAAGGCAAAGAAGCCCTTAACATGAGGCATGAATCACATTATTTATGATAATTAAATGAATAACATATTAATATATGTGATTCTCACCACACAATCTCAGAGGAAAACACCCCTTAAAGCAATACTTGAATTCAGTCACTGTATAAACAGCAGATAAATACCAATATATCATCATCGTATTTGAAGCCGCAGACGTGCTACCTGCAATACCAACAACTTCAGGTATAGCAGCATGAGTGCTACGGGTGCTTTTTAGCATTAAGCGCTAAGACAATTTTTGAGGTAAATATGTTACAAGCCGAACGCTATAAAATCATCTGTAGCCATGTGCAGCAGCAAGGCTCGGCGCTGGTAACTGAGTTATCGGTATTATGCCAGGTTTCGCAAGAAACTATTCGCCGTGACCTGACGGTGCTGGAAAAAAAGCAAAAACTGATCCGTAGCTTTGGTGGCGCGGTGGCACTGGATGGCCCTGATCTCTCCGTCATTGATATTAAAGAGACCCACTACAGCCTTAATGCTATTGATCGGGCCGAATCCTTCCGTAAACGTACGGAGGAACACCCTGATACTAAAATGAAAATTGCTAAAGCAGCATTACAATTTATCCATCCGGGCGACTGTATTTTACTGGATAACAGTAGCTCTTGCTGGTTTCTGGCACGCCAAATCCCAGACATTGAGATTACCGTCGTCACCAACTCAGTGAAGATTATCCAGGCACTGGCCTGCCGTGACAAAGTGCGCATCATTGGTATTGGCGGTGAGTATTCTGCCCGCCATGATGACTTCCATGGTCCGGTGGCGGAGAATGCTATCCGCAATTTCCAGATCAATACTTTTTTCTTCTCTTGCCAAGGGATTAATCAGGAAAGTGGGGTGCGTGATGGCAACGACATTAACGCCAAGTTAAAACAAGTTATGTTACAAGTCTCGGGCCAAAAAATATTATTGGCCGACTCTAGTAAATTTGACCAGTATGCATTTTGTAAAATATGCATGTTAGATGAAGTCGATATTCTTATTACTAATAGATTAAGTTCGCAAAACTATCGCAGTGACAATCCAAAATTAAATATTATTGAATCAGATAAATAACAAAATTATTCATCGGAATAATAGCGTCAACACCAGTGAAACAGTCACACAATAAGAATAAGCCAAGCTGCTTTGTTTTCTCTCTTTATATATACAAAGCAGGACGTCTTGATGCTTTCTAAAATTGTTCTTTCAGAGGATTTAATAATGAAAAAGTTAATCTTACCCTGCTTAATAACCACATTAATTGCTTCCCATGCCGCTTGGGCGGATGACAGTAAAGTGCCACAAAAAGCCAATAAACCATTCACTATGGGGGTAGTGGTTAAAGTGGGGGGTATTCCTTGGTTCAATGTGATGGAACAGGGTATTAAAGCAGAAGGTCAGGCTCTCGGCGTCAATGCCTGGCAAGTCGGGCCAACCACCGCAGACCCCGCCGAGCAAGTTCGTGCTATTGAAGACTTGATTGCCAAAAAAGTCGATGTGATTGGTGTGGTGCCAAATGATGCCAAAGTGCTGGAGCCAGTACTGAAACGGGCGCAGGAAGCAGGCATTAAAGTCATTACTCACGAATCACCAGGCCAAATCAATGCCGACTGGGACTTTGAGCTATTAGACACCCAAAGCATGGGCGCTAACCATATGAAAGATATGGCGCAATGCATGGGTGAGGAAGGCAAATATGCCATGTTTGTCGGTAGTTTGACTGTGCCACTGGTGAATGAGTGGGCCGATGCCGCGATTGCTTATCAAAAAGCACATTATCCAAAAATGCTCCTGGTTGAAGACCGTTTCGGCGTTGCTGAGTCGGTGGATGACTCCATGCGTACCGCCAATGACTTGCTCTCTAAACATAAAGATCTAAAAGGTATTATGTCCTTCGGTTCACAAGGTCCGATTGGCGCTGGCCGCGCGATTGATAAACGTAAGAAAAACGACACCACCTGCGTATTCGGTACCTTTACTCCGGGTCAAGGTATCAAGCTGTTAGAGAAAGGTGCGATTGATGGCGGTTATATTTCCAATCCAATGGTGGCCGGTAAGGTATTCGTGCAGGTAGCCACCGCCATGATGAACGGCGAGCCAATTAAAGACGGCGTCAAACTGGGCGATATGGGTGAAATCAAAACCAAGGGGAATACCATCCTCAGTGATAACCCGGAAAAACTGGATGTAGAAAACACCAAGCGTCTGGTCAAACTTGGTCTGTAAACACAATCCAAACTAAAAAACAGCGCCGGGCACTGCTCGGTGCTTATTTCGGCCCGCAGCATTGAGGCCGTTTTCCGGGGAACAGCACTATGACTAATATTTCTGATGCTGATAAAGGAGTGCCGCTTATCACGCTAAAAGAGCTATCAAAAAGCTTTGGCGGACATCAGGCACTCAAAAATATCACTCTGACGTTGAATAAAGGTGAAGTGCACTGTTTAGCTGGGGCCAATGGCTGTGGCAAAAGTACGCTGATAAAAACCATCAGTGGTGTGTATGCCCCTGATGACGGTAGTGAAATTATTATCGACGATAAATCGTACCCGCGTTTAACCCCTGATCGCGCTCGCGATTTGGGGGTGCAGGTTATCTATCAAGACTTGTCGCTGTTCCCTAACCTGACGGTGGCGGAAAACATTGCTTTCGAATACAACCTGAAAGGTTACTTCGGTTGGTTTAGCAAAACCAAACTCAAACAGAAAGCTTGCCAGGTTTTACAAGAATTGGCCTTTACCATCGACCCCGATGCGCTGGTACAAAACTTACCTATTGCTCAACGTCAGCAGGTTGCTATTTGTCGCGCATTGGTTGCTGATGCCCGTTTGGTGATTATGGATGAGCCAACTGCGTCTCTCACCCGAACAGAAGTGAATCAGTTGCTGCGCACGGTGAATTACCTGCGCGACAAGAACATCACCGTGGTGTTTGTCAGCCACCGGTTGGATGAAGTGAAAGAGATTTCGGACCGAATTACCGTCATTCGTGATGGCGAGAAAGTGGGAACCTGGCCGGCAAGCACTCTTTCCGTGGGGCGGATTACCGAGCTGATGACCGGTTTAACCATTACCCATGAGCAGAAATTACCGAATGCCGAACTGGGCAAAGTGGTATTGCAGTTAGATAAGCTCAGCCGCAAAGGGCAGTTTGAGAATATTTCCTTTAGTCTGCATC
This sequence comes from Yersinia sp. 2553 StPb PI, assembly GCF_052217105.1. Lineage (NCBI taxonomy): Bacteria > Pseudomonadati > Pseudomonadota > Gammaproteobacteria > Enterobacterales > Yersiniaceae > Yersinia > Yersinia sp. 2553 StPb PI. The sequence goes on from NZ_JAZGPX010000002.1 coordinate 2,846,602, forward strand.
GCGGTGAGGTGCTAGGGCTTTGTGGCTTGCTCGGGGCCGGGCGCACAGAACTGGCGTTGAGTCTATTTGGCATCACCCACCCTGATAGCGGCGAGATTGCTATTGATGGCAAACCGGTTCACATCAAAGATAATACCCGCGCCATCGAGCTGGGGATTGGTTACGTCTCTGAAGACCGCCTGACACTCGGCGCCGTGCTACCGCAATCGGTCGCCGACAACATGATGCTGTCAATATTGCAACGTATTCGCACCCCGCTCTACCTACTTGATGAAACGAAAAAAGCGGCGCTGGTGCAGGAATGGGTAAAAGATTTAGACATTAAAGTCACCAACCCCGATAACCCACTGTCAACATTATCCGGCGGTAATCAGCAAAAAGTGGTGCTGGCCAAATGGATTCTGACCAAACCGAAAGTACTGATTCTTGACTCCCCTACCGTGGGCGTCGATATCGGTGCGAAAGACAGTATTTACAAGCTAATTCACCGCCTATCAGGTGTCGGTATTTCGGTACTGCTTATCTCCGACGAAGTGCCAGAAGCCTATTACAACTGTGATCGCATCCTGCATATGAAACAGGGGCGCATCGTCAATGAATTGATCCCGAATCAAATGACTGAGCAACAGCTTGCGGAGGCCATCAATGCCTAATATCAGCAGACTCAAACCGCAATCCGTTGAAGGGTGGCTAGCCTGGGTTATCGTCATTATGCTGGCCCTGTTCTCCCTGCTTAGCAGTGAGTTTCTGTCCATTCAAAACCTGCTGGATCTGACGGAAAGCTATGCCGTCACCGGCGTCTTTGCCCTCGGGCTTTTTGTAGTACTGGTGACCGGCGGTATCGATATTTCCTTTGCTGCCGTGGCCTCGGTGGTGCAATACGTGGTGGCATCACTGCTACTCAATGACGTGATTGCCAGCCCGCTATTGTGCCTGGTTATCGCTATCTCCATCGGCGTGTTGCTCGGTTTCGTTAATGCGATACTGATTTACTATCTAAATATCGTTTCCATCATTATCACCATCAGTATGCAATCGGTACTGTTTGGCATCCTGATGTGGATAACCAACGGCCACAGTATTTATGACTTGCCGGACTGGTGGATAACCCAGCGATCCATTCTGCCCTTTAGCGTTGATGGCGAGAGTTACCAAATTGGCTTGCCGCTGGTCATTATGCTCGCTATTGCCCTACTCACCTGGCTGCTACTGAATAAAACTCATATTGGTCGTCAATTATATGCCGTCGGCGGTAGCCCTGAATCCGCGCGCCGTATCGGTATTCGCGTGTCACTGCTTTATCTGTTCGCCTATGGCTATTTAGGGGCAACGGCAGCAATCGGTGGCATGTTGCAGACCTACCGAATGAGTGAGGTGGTACCAAGTGCACTGGTGGGCGGCGAGTTGGATGTTCTGGCCGCAGCCGTGTTAGGGGGTGCCAGTTTGTCTGGTGGGCGCGGCTCGGTGGTTGGCACACTGATGGGCGTCTTCCTCATTGGTATTCTGAAAAATGGCCTCAACCTGATCGGCGTTTCCAGTTACTTCGTCAACATTGTGATTGGCGTGGTGATCGTCGCCGCCATTTGCGTCACCCATTACAAGAAACGCAAAGAAACTGATGTTGGCTTTGTCTGACAGGGGCTTTTTATGAAAAAGAACACGTTTTTCCATATCGACGGCACCATCTCCGGTTTACTGAGTATTTGCTGTCTGGCAACACTGGCTTTCAGTCTGGCTATGCCCGGTCACTTCTTTACCACGAACACCTTTTTGAGCATCGCTTTCCAATTGCCGGAGTTAGGGCTGCTGACCTTTGCCATGTTTGTGCCGATGCTCAGCGGCGGGCTAAATCTGTCCATCATCGGCACAGCTAACCTCACCGGCCTGTTTATGGCCTGGTTGCTTATTCAATATGTTCCGGCGGATGCCAGCACCGCGACACAATTGATGTGGCTGGTGATTGCCCTGTTGGGGGCGGCGCTGATTGCCGTCATTATCGGCACGCTAACCGGGCTGATGATCGCTCGCATCGGCGCGCACCCGATTCTGGTGACATTGGGCAGCATGACCATTATTAGCGGGATCGGTGTTTATCTGACCAAAGGGGCCGCACTCAGTGGTATGCCGCCCATTGTGCGCAGCATGGGATCAGAGGTGGTGATGGGCATCCCTATCCCGATGATTATTTTTGTCGTCGCCTCACTGCTGTTGGCACTGATATTAGGTAAAACACGGCTAGGTAAAACTATCTATATGTGCGGCAGTAATATCAACGCCACCTGGTTCAGTGGTATCCGTACTGACCGCGTGATGATTGCTATCTACTCCATCTCCAGCCTGTTATGTGTGTTAGCCGGCCTGATTATGATGTCGCGTTTTAACTCAGCACGCATGGGATATGGCGACTCTTATCTGTTACTGACCGTGTTGGCTATCGTGCTGGGTGGGACCAATCCGTTCGGCGGAGTAGGGAAAGTTAGCCATGTGTTTTGTGCGCTACTGGTATTGCAGGTCATCGCCACCGGCCTGAGCCTACTGGGTGTCAGCCTGCACTTCAATCTGGCGGTTTGGGGGATCACGCTTATCTTCGCGCTGGCCTTTAAGTTCTTCAAAGAGAAATGGAAAGCCAAACGTGCCATGAAAAATAACCGATTGAAAAATTTCAGTAAGATGGCCATAGGGAAAACAGAATAATGCGAATTCACCCATTAGGAATCTATGAAAAAGCACTGCCTGTGGGCACCAGTTGGGTTGAAAAGCTGGCGGTAGCAAAGTCCTGCGGTTTCGACTTTGTCGAGATGTCGGTTGATGAAAGCGACGAGCGGCTGGCCCGGTTAAATTGGAGCCGCGAGGAGCGCATGGCAGTTATTAGCGCTATCCAGCAAACCGGGGTGAGAATTCCAACACTGTGCCTGTCGGCACATCGCCGCTATCCCTTTGGCAGCCGTGATGCTGCCACCCGTGAGCAAGCACACACTATCATGTTGCAAGCCATCCGGCTGGCGCAAGATCTGGGTATTCGCACCATTCAACTGGCGGGTTATGACGTTTATTACGAGCCACAAGACAGCGAAACCATCCGCCGTTTTGAACAAGGTATGGCATGGGCAGCACAGCAGGCAGCGGCGGCACAAGTGATGTGTGCGGTAGAGATCATGGACACACAGTTTATGAATTCCATCAGCAAGTGGAAGGCGTTGGACCGCAAAATTGGCTCGCCGTGGTTTACCGTGTATCCCGACATTGGCAACCTCACCGCCTGGGGCAATGAAGTGGATACTGAACTGGCAAGTGGCATTGACCGAATTGCGGCTATCCATCTGAAAGATACTTTTGCCGTCACCACAGATTGCCCTGGTCAGTTTCGTGATGTGCCCTTCGGTGAAGGCTGTGTCGACTTTGTTAGTCTGTTTAAAACCCTGCGGCGTCTGAACTATCGCGGCACCTTTCTGATTGAAATGTGGACCGAGAAATCAGCCGAACCGTTGCTAGACATCATCCATGCCCGCCACTGGATTGAAGACAAAATGCGGCTGGCTGGTTGGGGTAACGATACCTTACCGGCTGCATGCTAAGGAGCCATAATGAGCCACTATTTTCTCGGCATTGACCTTGGCGGCACGGTAACCAAGGCCGGGATTTATACCGCCGAAGGGTGCGAAATTGCGGTTACAGAGCAGGCTTTGCCGGTGCTTAGCCCACAGGTAGGGTTTTGTGAGCGCAATATGGAAGCACTATGGGCGGCGACTTGCCAGGTTATCCGCCAGACCCTCAATAATGCGCAGGCGGTGGCTGGTGTGGCGGCCGAGCAAATTCACGGCATCAGCTTCTCTGCTCACGGTAAAGGATTGTATTTGGTAGATAAACAGGGCCAACCGGTGCGCCATGGCATTGTTTCTTCCGATTCCCGCGCGCAAACTTTGGTTAGCCGCTGGCAAAAAGAAGGCAAAGCAAACCAAGCTTATGCACTCAGCCTACAACAACTGTGGCCATCCCATCCGGCAGCCCTACTGCGTTGGCTTAAAGAGAACGAACCGGAAAACTATCACCGCAGCGGTTATGTGTTAATGGCACATGACTATATCCGCTATCGCCTGACAGGCGAGTTCACCATTGAAGAGACTAATATCTCTGGCAGTAATCTTTATAACCAATACAGCGGCAATTTTGATCCGCAACTGATGAAGATATTCGCCATTGAGGAAGTCGCCGAGAAAACCGCACCGATTATTGGCTCTGCGGATCTGGCAGGCTATGTCAGTCAACAGGCGGCACAGGCCTGTGGCTTAAGACCCGGTATTGCGGTATACGGTGGTATGTTTGATGTAGTCGGTGCGGCGTTAACCTCCGGCTTGCATGATAGCCACCAGCTCAGTGCTGTGGCAGGAACCTGGTCAATAGCTACCCGGGTATTCGAAGGCGTACAGCCATCTGACTACCCTTATGTGTGGGGGAAATATTGCATCCCCGGTACCTACTTTGTTCACGAAGGCAGCCCAACCTCCGCCAGTAATCTGGCGTGGTTTGTACAGCAATTCCTACCAGATTTGCCCGACAGCTATCAAACACTCAATCAATGGGCTGAGTTGGGTTATGCGAAGTCGGAAGATTTGCTGTTTTTCCCGTGGCTATACGGCTCCAATTACAGTGCCAATCTTAGCGGCGGTCTGTTAGGGCTGAGCGGGCACCATACTCGCCAGGATATTGTTTACGCGATTTATCAGGGGATTGTTTTTTCGCATCTGTTGCATCAGGACCAGATTCTGGCGCTGGGCGATAACACCGACTGCATCCGTTTCAGCGGCGGCCCCACTCACTCGGCCATCTGGATGCAAATGTTTTGTGATGCCAGTAATTTGCCATTAGAAATTGTCGATATTCAGCAATCCGGTTGCCGGGCTGCGGCCCTGTGTGCGGCAGTGGGAAGCGGCTATTATCGCGGTTTTGAGGACGCCATCACTGCCAGCCCGCCGCCTATCACTCGCCTGCTACCCAATGCTGAAAAACACCAGATATTGAGAGCGCGTTTTGACAAGTTTAAGTGCATTGCCGAGGCGTTAAGCAGAGTCATGTAGTTGCATCACAGGCAGAATTTAGTGAAAAACACAATAACATCATCAAGTTATAGCCAAAATAATTGGAGTTACAGGTAGGCAGCAAGAAAGCGAATCCCGATGAGCTGACATAAGTCAGTGATTCGGGTGAGTGAACGTAGCTAACACTCCGGCAGTTTCAAGTATGAAGGATATAATAGTGTCCCACCATCATCCTGCCAGAACCACCGATAAGTGCGGAAAATGAGATCCACCCTTTATAAAGAGGGTGGAGCCGTCGCCTCGCACTGACAATCTATAGTAAAATTCTTGTTAAAGTCATACTAAAAAATATCGGCTTGGTTCTTCTATCGATTACTAACGATTGTTTCTGTTATCGAACGCTTTCGCTAACTGATGTTGAATGTGAGAAAAATATGTCAAACAAACCGTTCCACTATCAGGATCCCTTCCCGTTAAAGGAAGATGATACTGAGTATTACCTTGTCAGTAATAATCACGTCTCGGTTACCCAGTTTGAAGGCCACGACATGCTAAAAGTCGAGCCAGAAGCCCTGACCCTCCTCGCCCAACACGCTTTCCACGACGCCTCATTCCTGCTACGCCCCGCTCACCAAAAGCAAGTTGCCGCTATTTTGGATGACCCAGAAGCGAGCGAAAATGACAAATATGTTGCTCTGCAATTCCTGCGTAATTCGGAAATTTCCGCCAAAGGGATTTTACCGACCTGTCAGGATACCGGCACCGCAATTATCGTCGGCAAAAAAGGCCAACGTGTTTGGACCGGTGGCAATGACGCAGAAGCCCTGTCACGCGGCGTGTATAACACCTTTATTGAAGATAACCTGCGCTACTCGCAAAACGCGGCGCTGGATATGTACCAAGAAGTGAACACCGGCACCAACCTGCCAGCACAAATTGACCTGTACAGCACTGAAGGCGAGGACTACAAATTCCTGTTCGTCACCAAAGGTGGTGGCTCAGCCAACAAGACCTATCTGTATCAGGAAACCAAGGCGCTGCTGTCTCCGGGCAAGCTGAAAGAGTATCTGGTCGAGAAAATGCGCACCTTGGGTACCGCGGCCTGCCCGCCATACCATATCGCCTTTGTGATTGGTGGGACGTCGGCTGAAAGTACCCTCAAGACCGTCAAATTAGCCTCAACCAAATATTATGATGGTCTGCCGACTGAAGGGAATGAGCACGGGCAAGCTTTCCGTGATACCGCGCTGGAACAAGAGCTACTGGAAGCGGCACAGGACTTAGGTTTAGGCGCGCAGTTCGGCGGCAAATACTTTGCTCATGATGTGCGGGTGGTGCGTTTGCCACGTCATGGTGCATCCTGCCCTGTCGGGATGGGGGTCTCCTGCTCTGCCGACCGTAATATTAAAGGCAAGATTAACCGCAAAGGGATTTGGCTGGAAAGGCTAGAGCAAAACCCAGGGAAATATATTCCTGAGCATTTGCGCCAGAGCACCGAAGGCAAAGTGGTTAAAATCGACCTTAACCGCCCAATGGCCGATATCTTAAAAGAGCTGTCTCAGTATCCGGTATCAACCCGCCTGTCACTGAGTGGGACGATTATTGTTGGCCGTGATATTGCCCATGCAAAATTAAAAGAACGGTTGGATAACGGTGAAGGTTTGCCGCAATACATTAAAGATCATCCGATCTACTACGCCGGGCCGGCCAAAACGCCAGAAGGTTATGCATCAGGCTCCCTCGGGCCAACCACCGCGGGCCGCATGGATTCCTACGTGGACCTCCTGCAATCCCACGGCGGCAGCATGATCATGCTGGCAAAAGGCAACCGTAGCCAGCAAGTGACCGATGCCTGTCACAAACACGGCGGCTTCTATTTGGGCAGCATTGGCGGCCCAGCCGCAGTATTGGCACAAAACAGCATTAAGAGTCTGGAGTGTGTGGAATATCCTGAACTGGGTATGGAAGCCATCTGGAAAATTGAAGTGGAAGACTTCCCAGCCTTTATCTTGGTAGATGATAAAGGTAATGATTTCTTCCAACAGATCCAGGCATCAAGATGTAACCGCTGCGGTTAACATTAAAATCCAACCTCGGTGGTTTCGCCGGGGTTGGATTTATTACAAATAAAAAGTTTACAAATAAAAAATTTACAGATAAAAAGCAGATAAAATTTCGAATAGTTTTTAAGCACCCCACTGGTGCAATTTATTAACCTCCGCCATTCTCTTCACTATGCTCTACATGGATAATCTCGCCATTTTGCTTTTCATCATCCACAGTTAGCGCCCCCCACCAGCCCCAAACGAATGAACCATTTACGTGCAACGTAAAGCCCTGATTTAGTGCAACGAATTTCAATTTTACTATTTGATTTTTATTGGAAATTCTTCGTTGACAATAACTCTGATTACTTTTTATAGTGACCCTGACTTCTCCGCAAGAACGCCAACGTTGTCGGCTTGTGGTTATGGCAATAGAGCCCTCGCAATGTCATCTGACTTTGCCGGGCTTTTTTTTTGGCTTTTTTTCAGACCCACTTTTTTAACCAATATCAGGGGTACTTATGTCCAGAATAAAACGGTCAAGAATAAAATGTCATTACGCTGCGCTCTCAATCGCGCTGGCAACTGCATTTGCCGTGACCTACTCAGGTATGACGATCGCGGCAGAAAAACCGGTGAAAATTGGTTTATTGGAAGATGCTTCCGGTAACTTTGCTTTGCCGGTTATTCCCAAAATTCATGCTACAGAACTGGCAGTAGAAGAAATCAATGCCAAAGGCGGCATACTCGGACGCCCAATCGAGTTGGTCAAATACGATACGCAATCCGATAACACCCGCTTTCAACAAATGGCTCGCCGCTTAATTAAAAATGACAAAGTAGATGTGATATTCGGGGCGTTTTCCAGTGCCTCACGCGAAGCTATCCGCCCGATAATGGACCGTGAAAAGCAGCTCTACTGGTATAACAATCAGTATGAAGGCGGCGTGTGTGACTCCAATGTTTTCGTCACCGGCGCCGTGCCTGAACAGCAGTTCTCAACCCTGATCCCATGGATGATGGAGAAGTACGGCAAAAAAGTTTACACCATTGCTGCCGACTATAACTTCGGGCAAATCTCAGCTGAATGGGTACGCAAAATTGTGGAAGAGAATGGCGGCACCATGGTGGGTGAGGAGTTTATTCCGCTGAGTGTTTCGCAATTTGGTCAAACCATTCAGAACATCCAGAAAGCCAAACCTGATTTCGTGATGACTTTGCTGGTCGGAGCGAACCAATCTTCTTATTACGAGCAACAAGCCGCAGCAAAATTGAACTTGCCGATGGGGAGTTCAGTTAACGTCGGCCAAGCTTATGAGCACAAACGCTTTAAAGCCCCGGCACTGAAAGATATGTATATCACGGCTAACTACATTGAAGAGGTGGATAGCCCCGCCAGTAATGATTTCAAACAGCGTTTTCACGCCAAATTCCCGAATGAACCGTACATCAATCAGGAAGCGGCCAATGCCTACGACGCAGTTTATCTGTACAAAGCGGCGGTAGAAAAAGCGGGCAGCACCGATATGGACGCGGTGCGTAAATCACTGGAAAGTGGTGATATCTGTACTGATGGCCCTTCAGGAAAAGTCTGTATCGATCCGAAAAGCCATCATTTGAGCCACACCATCTATCTGGCTCATGTCAAAGATGACCACTCAATCGAGATCCCGAAAGTGTGGGCCGATATCAAACCGTATTGGTTGGGTGAGGCCGGTTGTAACTTGCCGGTGAAACCGGATAACAGCCAATACACACCATCATCTCCGCCGAAAAAGGCCTAAACCACGCTAATGACAAAGCTATTGATAGCTTGGTGAGTGAAGGGGGGACCACACCTCGGGGCGCTCCGGTGGCTTACGCACTTGTATTTGAAACTAAGAGCGATCCCAGCGGCACGTTTCCCCTTCATTTGACTTTGTCAGCAGTTTGAACGGGCTATTTTATAGGGAAGTCGCCGCTTGAGCGGGCTTCCCTGTGTTATCCATTTTCAATAGTGTCAATCAGGACACCAGGGATTGCCAAACGATGTTAACGCTATCCTTTCTCTATTCGGTGATTTATCAGTTTGGCGATAACTTCGCCTATCTGGTGCTGGCAGCACTAGGGCTGGCGGTTATTTTTGGCATGATGGGCGTGATAAATCTGGCACATGGCGAATTCATTATGTGTGGTGCTTATGTCACCATCCTGATGAACAAAGCAGGCTTGCCACTGCCTTTTGCCATGCTCGCCGGTACCTTAGCGGCGGCGTTCTTCGGCGGGGTGGTCGAGCGCCTTGTGGTGCGCCATCTCTATGGCCGTTTGTATGATTCGGTGGTGGCGACGTGGGCTATCAGCCTGATTGTGCAGCAAAGTATGTTGCTGATCGCCGGTCCATCACTGGAGGGATTGTCTACGCCTTTCGGCTCTTTCACCCTTGGCGAATACTCGTTTGCCACTTACCGCGCATTACTGCCCTTTTTCGCCATTGCCATATTAATGGTGCTCTATTGGCTGTTCTTCCACACCAATTACGGCGTCTGTGCCAGAGCTACCATTCAAAACGCCCGCATGGCCTCCTGCCTGGGGTTAGAAACTGATCGTATTTATACCCTGACATTCGCGCTGGGCGCAGGGCTGGCGGGGCTCGCAGGGGCCATTTATGCCCCGACGCTAACCGCCGTACCCACCATGGGCAGCAGCTTTATTGTTCAAGCCTTTGTTTCGGTAGTGGTCGGTGGCGCCAATGTACTTGTTGGCACCATTCCTGCAGCGATTGCCTTAGGTGCGATACAAACCGGGCTGAACTCCTGGTATGGGCAACTGGCGGGGCAAATTGGCTTACTGGTCACCGCTGTCTTGGTTATCCGCTTACTGCCTAACGGTATTGGCAGCCTGTTTACCCGTAACCGCTAGGAGCCTAATGTGACAATGACCTCTGTTAATTTATCGACGGTGAAGCAACGCACGCCCTCCACCACTCGGCTGGCGGCAATGTTAATTCTGGCCGGCGCACTCGCGCTGCCGTTAGTGGTCGATAGCGCCATGATAGGCGACTTCTCCTACTTCCTACTCTGGACCTTCTGTGCCATCGGATTGGCCGCAATGTGGGGGCATGGCGGCATTTTATCTTTCGGGCAGACCGCCTTCTTTGGCCTTGCCGGTTACACCTATGGCGTGATGACGCTGAATTTTGGCGATGGGGTACTCTCCACCTGGTCGGGGCTGGTCATGGCACTGCTAGTGGCTGCCACCGTGGCGGCGGCACTGGGCTATCTGATGTTTTACGGCGGGGTGACCGGTATTTTTATCGGCATTGTGACGCTCTCTTTCACGCTGGTATTGGAAACCTTTATGTCCCAGACCGCAGGCCCGCAATGGGCTATCGGCAGCGCGCGACTGAATGGGTTTAATGGTATGTCAGGTATGCCGCCACTCTCCCTACCGTGGTTTGGCGGCGAATTACTGACACTGGAAGGCAATGCGTTCTACTACCTGATTATCGTGCTGCTCGCGGGGGTTTATTGGGCTGTTCGGCGCTTATTGCGCTCCGATTTTGGCCTGACACTGGCCTCTATTCGTGAGAACCCACGTCGGGCAGAAATGCTCGGTATTGATATCCGCCGCTACCAATTACTGGTGTTCGTGCTGGGTGGCGTGCTCTCCGGGTTATCCGGCGCACTTTATACCCTGTGGGGTTCTTACATTACCCCCTCTTCCATGGGGCTAACTGCCGCCGCGATGCCGGTTATCTGGGTAGCGACCGCTGGGCGTAAAAACATTTTCGGCACGGTGGTCATCACAGCCCTGCTGGTGTGGTTATCCCAATGGTTGGCTATCTATGGCAGCGAATACGCCATGATCCTGCTGGGGGCCATTCTGCTGTTTGTCGTGCTGGCCGCCCCTAATGGTCTATTACCTTGGCTGGCAGAAAAAATCACCCGCTTATCTGCCGCACGTCAGAAGAAAGGGGAATCGCTATGAATCAGGCATCACAGGATCTGATCCTCGAAACCCGTGGGCTGAGTAAGCGCTTCGGTGGCATTCAGGTTATCAATAAGGTCGATTTGCAAATACGTCGCGGTGAAGTGCGCTGTGTCATTGGCCCGAATGGCGCCGGTAAAAGTACCTTTTTCAAATTACTGACTGGTGAACATACGCCAAGTGATGGGGATATCCGTTTCTTCAATCGTCGGCTGAATACTTTAGCCCCCTTCCAGCGCATCAGGATGGGCATGAGCATTAAGTTTCAGATCCCCGGTATTTTCCCTGAATTGACCGTTGAGCAACATTTGCAATTATCACTCAGCCACTTACGCCCAGAGGTTCGCTCACAAGCGGTCAGTGTCGATGAGCTACTCGAGCGCTTTAAGCTCAGCTCTGAATACCATCAGTTGGCCGGTAACTTGTCTCACGGCAAAAAACAGTGGCTGGAAATTGCGATGGCCGTGTCGCTGCAACCGACGTTGCTAATGCTTGATGAGCCAGTGGCAGGCTTATCTATTGATGAAACCTATCTCACTGGTGAGCTGATTAAGCAGATGCAGAGTGATGGTCTGACGCTGATGGTCGTGGAACACGACATGACATTCGTGCGCCAGATTGCCTCACAAGTCACGGTCCTCCATGGCGGGCAGGTTTTTGCTGACGGCAATGCCGCCGACGTGCTGGCCCGTGAGGATGTGGCGGATATCTATTTGGGGAAAGCGGTATGAATAACGTGGTGTTGCAAATAGAGGGGCTGACCGGCGGTTATGGCGGTGGGCAAGTGCTTAATGGCGTAACACTGCAACTGCACGCCGCAGAAGTCTTAGGTTTGATTGGCCGCAATGGGGTGGGGAAAACCACACTGATGCGCACTTTAATTGGTGCGGTACCGACGAAACAAGGCAGCATTTTGTTGGGCGAGACTGACATCACCCTAGCCTCACCGCAGCGCCGTGCCCGCTTGGGGATTGGTTACGTCCCGCAAGGACGTGAAGTGTTTGCTGGTCTGACGGTGGCGGAGAACCTGCAAGTCGGCATGCAGTTTGTACGAGAACACCGTGAGTTTGCTAAAGACTTGCTGGAGCGGGTGCTGGATTACTTCCCCATCTTGCGCCAAAGACTCAAACAAAAAGCCGGCACCATGAGTGGCGGCGAGCAACAACAATTGGCTATCGCCAGAGCCTTGGTCGGCTCACCCAAAGTATTACTGTTGGATGAACCCTCGGAAGGTGTTCAGCCCTCTATCGTCAATATCATTGCCGATACTCTGGTGCGCATTGCCCGCGAACTGCATGTGGCAGTGATTCTGGTTGAACAGGATATCGCAATGATCCAGCGGGCCGCACAACGGTGCGCAGTGATGGACAAAGGCCAAATAGTAGAAAACCTGACCCAACAACAACTTTCTGATGATCTTTTAATGCGCCGTCATCTGGCTTTGTAACCGGATGCCGCTATACCCTAAATAGTTCGAGCTTCAGGAAAGTGGCAACGAAACCAACCCAATTAGTTTAGATAAATCAATATATTGGGTGAGTGATGGCAGCCAGCGCACATGCAGCTTGAAGTATGACGAGTATATTACGTGGAGAATTGCTAATGAAATGGCTGGAAGAATCAATCATGGTCAAACGCGGTGTCGGTGCTGGACGTAAACCGGTGACCCATCATCTGACCGAAGAGATGCAAAAAGAGTTTCACTATACTATCGGCCCCTACTCAACACCGGTGCTGACCATTGAACCCGGTGATCGGGTGATTGTCGATACCCGCGATGCCTTTGAAGGTGCCATTAGCTCAGAGCAAGATATTCCGAGCCAACTGCTCAAAATGCCCTTTCTCAACCCACAAAATGGCCCGATCATGGTCAATGGTGCCGAGAAAGGGGATGTGATCGCAGTTTATATCGAATCCATGTTGCCGCGTGGCGTTAACCCGCACGGCATCTGTGCGATGATCCCCCATTTTGGCGGGCTGACCGGAACAGATCTAACCGCCATGCTCAATGACCCACTACCAGAAAAAGTGCGCATGATTAAGCTCGATAGCGAAAAGGTCTACTGGAGCGAGCGCCATACCCTGCCCTATAAACCCCACATTGGCACCCTAAGTGTGTCGCCAGAAATTGACTCAATCAATTCACTCACGCCGGATAATCACGGCGGGAATATGGATGTCCCGGATATCGGGCCGGGGAGCATTACTTATCTGCCGGTGCGCGCCCCCGGAGGACGCCTGTTTATTGGTGATGCTCATGCCTGTCAGGGGGATGGGGAGATTTGCGGCACCGCGGTGGAGTTCGCCTCAATCACCACCATCAAAGTGGATTTGATTAAGAACTGGCAACTCTCCTGGCCACGAATGGAGAACGCCGAAACCATCATGAGTATCGGCAGTGCGCGCCCGTTAGAGGATGCCACCCGTATTGCTTATCGCGACCTGATTTACTGGCTGGTGGCCGATTTTGGCTTCGAACAGTGGGATGCCTACATGTTACTGAGCCAATGCGGCAAAGTGCGGCTGGGCAACATGGTCGACCCGAAATACACCGTCGGCGCGATGCTTAACAAAGAACTTTTAGCGCAGTAAAAACAGCTAGCACAGTAAAAATTCTAGACCCTAAATAATTCGAGTTGCAGGAAGGCGGCAAGTGAGTGACAAATCGGTCAGGAACCAATTTGAACGCTGTTTGCAGCGGCCTCGCAGAGGCGAGGCCCAGTAACGAGGGCAGCCAACACCCCTGCAGCTTGAAGTATGACGGGTATTCATCGAGTTTGGATAAGCAGGTGCCTATGAGTTCAGATACACCGGTCAACATTGGCTTACTGTACTCCTTCAGCGGTGTGACGGCGGCACAAGAGCTGTCGCAATGGCGGGGAGCAACACAGGCTATTGCCGAAATTAACCAAAATGGCGGCATCAACGGCAGGCCACTGAATGCGATTCATTTTGACCCACAATCTGACGATACGCAGTTCCGTGCCTTGGCCGAACAATTGATCGTCGAACATGAGGTTAATGTGATTTTTGGCGGCTACACCTCCAGTAGCCGTAAAGCCATGTCACCCATCGTCGAAAAGTACCGTCGGCTGCTGTTCTACTCACAACTGTATGAAGGCTTTGAGTTTTCGGAGAATATCTTTTACGGCGGCGCGGCACCTAATCAAAACTGTGTACAACTGGCGGACTATCTCACCGGGCAGTTTGGCGCGCGGGTTTATTTGATTGGCTCCCGTTATATTTACCCTTATGAATGTAATCGCAACATGCAGGAGTTAATTCTGCAACGCCACGATGGCGCGGTTATTGGCGAGCGCTATTTAGATCTGAATGCACCTTATGAGGCGTTTCTGCCCATCATTGAGGAGATAACCAAAAAGCAGCCCGACTTCATCTTCAGTACCGTGGTAGGTCAAACAGTCCCCTTTTTGTATCAGGCTTATCAGGCTGCGGGGCTGGATCCTGGCCGCATGCCAATTGGCAGCTTGAATACATCAGAAACCGAGATTGCCATTATGGGGGCACAAGTGGCACAGGGCCATTTCAGTTCAGCTCCCTATTTCCAAAGCATTAGCACCAAAGCAAATCAATCAGCACTTAAACAATTCCATCAACAATTCGGGCCGGAACTCACCACCGACATGAATTGGGAAGCCACTTACAGCCAGGTGCATCTGTTTGCCAAAGCCATGGCAGAATGCGGCAGCGACCATATCTTCCCGCTGTCTGCCGCACTGCGTGGGAGCCAATTTGATGCCCCTCAAGGCCGCATTCGTATTGACCCGCTGAATCAACATACCGGACTGTATCCACGCATTAGTATGGCGAATGAGCATGGGCAATTTACCGTCGTGCAGGAGTCTCGCCGTATCGTCGAACCCGACCCCTATATGACTAATCAGATTCAGGGCGATTGGGTCACGAAGTTAACGACCGTGGGGTATCCACATGCGACCTAGCGATAGCAGAATCAGTGCAACCGCCCTATTACTCAGTCGTGGGATCCGTTGTGTGGTGTTACATCCCGACGACGAAGACGGTGCCACCCTCACCAATCATTTACGCCGAATGGGGTTTAAGGTTCAGGCTTTCTGGCCTATCCCTGAGCAACTCCCCGCCGATACGGATCTGATTTTCTATGCATTACAGTCAGATAACCCGGAACCAGATGTGTCATGGCTCAACCCTAACAAACATGCCCTGATAGCAGTTATTACCTATGAAAATCCGACATTTATTGATCAAGCACTCAATATGGGCGCGGGCACCTCGATAACCACTCCCATTCGCGCCTCAGGCTTATTGTCAGCCATGGTGTTTGCTTTACACCATGCCCAACAGCAGCGGCTGATGAGTGATCGAATCGAACGGCTGGAGAAAAAAGTGCTGGGGGTTCGCCAGGTCAGTGAGGCCAAAGCGATCCTGATGCGGATGCACAGCATTGGTGAAGAGCAGGCTTACGACATCCTGCGCCATCAGGCCATGGATAAGCGCATTACCGTCGAAGAGATCTCGTGCGCATTGATTCAAGCCAACGATATTTTCTCTTGGACCACACCAGCGGCTGCCAATCACCGGAAGAATTGAGTTTAATTGCCGCTATATGCCGAACCTAAAATTTATTATTTATGAGGATCATCATGTCGATAACGCCTTTTCTTGCAGCCGCAATTCAATTTGAACCCTTAATGTTTGCCAAAGAAGCGAATTTGCGTCAGTTACTGGCATTGGTAGAACAGGCGGCACAGAAAGGTGCTCGTCTGATTACCACGCCAGAAATGGCGACCACCGGTTACTGTTGGTTTGATCGACAAGAGATTGCGCCCATGGTCGAAACCGTCCCCGGTGAGAGCACCGCTCGCTTTGCGCAACTGGCGCAGCGTTATCAATGCTATATCGTCTTAGGGATGCCAGAAGTGGATCCGCAAACAGCGCTGTATTACAACAGTGCAGTACTCATCGGGCCGCAGGGGGTGATTGGCTGCCATCGCAAAAGCCACCCCTATATTTCAGAGCCTAAATGGGCTGCTGCGGGTGACGTCGGGCATCAAGTGTTTGATACACCGCTGGGACGTATTGGCATGCTGGTGTGTATGGATATTCATTTTCCCGAAACGGCCCGTCTGCTGGCACTGGATGGCGTTGATGTCATTTGCCATATCAGCAACTGGCTGGCAGAGCGCACTCCGGCCCCTTACTGGATCAGCCGGGCCATGGAAAATGGCTGCTATCTGTTGGAAAGCAACCGCTGGGGATTAGAGCGCGGCGTGCAATTTAGCGGTGGCAGTTGCATCATTGAGCCTGATGGCAACATTGCTGCGGTGGTGGATGGCGGCGATGGGATTGCTTATGCCGAAATTGACATCAGCCGTAGCCGTCAGCGTCAAGTGTTAGGCGAGTTAGTGTTTGACCAGCGCCGCCCTGACTATTATCACGCGCTATTAAGTGACAGTTTTTTGTGGAACCCACAGGATTTCTTTGGGCTTTACGGGCAACGGCCGTTGCCGCCCGGTAAGCAGAGCCGGATCACGGTAGCGCAGTTCTCCCCAACAGAACGGGTGGAGGATAATTTGGCAGCAATTACCGCCCTGACAGAAGAGGCGGTGTTACAGCAAGGCAGTGAGCTTATCGTGTTCCCGGAGTTATCCCTGACCGGTTATCTCGCGGGTGCGGTTCAGGCCCAAACATCAGAAAGTCCCGCGGTGCAGGCGCTGGCTCGTCTGGCTATAAAGTTACGGGTATATCTGGTAGTAGGAATGGCCGAAAAACAGCAAGATAAGTGCTACAACACCCAGATTCTGTTGGGGCCGGAGGGGGTCATTGGCACCTATCGGCAAATACATCTGTCTCGAGCACATCAAGCGTGGGCTAGCGCTGGGGAGCACTGGTGCGTATTTGATACTGCGCTCGGAAGGGTCGGATTGCTACTGGGCCATGATGCACTGTTGCCCGAATCAGCGCGTATTTTGGCCCTGATGGGATGCGATATTATCGCCTGTTCCGCCGCACTTCCTGCGGGGTTCACTGCTGCGCATGCGGGCAGTGTCGTGGTGCAAAATTATCCGATTCCAATGGGAGCCGACCCGCTACACTGGCACTTATTCAGAACCCGCGCGGGGGAAAATAATCTTTATTTGGCCTTTGCCAATGCTGTCGATGACCTCAATCAGCAAGGAGGATATAGCGGAATATTCGGGCCGGAAACCTTCACTTTCCGACGTCTTGAGCGGCTGCTGTGGCAAGAAACGCAAGCCGTAACACAAACCATTAATACCGCGTCTCTCGCCGGCAGCCCCTACCCAACCAATGTCGTGCGCCGTAAAGATCTGGTCACCATGCGCCAGCCCCATCACTACAAACCGTTACTGAATTAGTCCCTTTCCCTGACTAACCTCGGATAAGTATTACCGGGGTTAGTGCTATAACCGCGCCATTTTGCACATATGTGCAAAACCAACCATATCACACAAAATAAAAATGTGATCACAATCCAAATTTTGTCGTCAAGATCGTTGCGGCACACAAAAACCCTATTTCAATTTATTTAATATAAATCAATTCATTAAATATGAATGCACATCTGTGCGATAACTAAAGTGGGTAATAGCGCTTGAATTGGTTTTTTATGGAAGATATTGAGAGTTATTCGTTATATTGTGCTTTTGACTTCAAAAATGGAAAGTGATTATATCAAGCCATAGATAACTTAATGACATTTGCACAAATGTGCAAGAGGTTGAAAATGGAAAAGAGCGACGATCTGCGCCTGATGGTGAAAATTGCACAAATGTATTACGAGCAAAACTTCACGCAAGCGGAGATAGCACGCGCGCTCGGTATTTATCGCACCAGTATCAGCCGAATGCTAAAAAAAGTACGCGAACAGGGCATTGTTACTATTTCAATCAATTATAACTATAACGAGAATCTGTTACTGGAACAGCAGTTGAAGTCGCGTTTTAAATTACGTGAGGCGATTGTCGTCTCTTCAGAACATGATCAATCGCCAGAACATCAGTTGATATTAATGGCAAAACAGTGTGCCGCATTGTTAAACCGAATTATTGAAAATGGCGATATCCTCGGCTTCTCTTGGGGCAGTGCGATTGCCACCCTGATTGAGCAAATGGATATATCACCGGTATCGCGTCAGTTAACCTGTATCCCGATGGTGGGTGGCCCCTCAGGTAAACTGGAAAGCCGTTATCATGTGAATACCCTGGTTTATAGCGCCGCAATGAAATTAAAAGGCGAGTCATTGTTGATCGATTTCCCGGCAATTCTGGAGAAAAGTGTTATCCGTGATGGCATTGTGCAATCTCAGCATTATCAGGCTATCGCTGACTATTGGCAGCGGCTGGATATCGCTATATTCGGTATTGGTTCACCCAATATCTCGGGGAATTCCACCTGGCGCGCTTTTTATGGCAGTGATGTTATTGATCACTTTAATGACCGACAGGTTGCTGGCGATATTTGTTCGCGTTTTTACGATTTGCAGGGCAACCCGGTGGAAACCTACATTAGCGATAAGACGATCACTATCGACTTAGAGAAAATTAAAAAAGCCCGTTATTCCATCGGTATTGCGCATTCCCATGAAAAAATCAGCGGGATCATCGGAGCAATTAAAGGAAAGTATATTAATAGTCTGGTGACCACGAAAGAAACTGCCGAGGAGATACTCAAACTAACGGCATAAAGTTCAGCTAAAGAAATACCATGAGGAAAAGTTTACTGTCAGTCATGATTAACTTTTCCTCTTTATATCAAAAAACTCAATTAATTGCGCCTTAGGGTGTATGGCTGAGTATTAGCAAAATTCAGAACAGCAGGGAAATTCTATGAACGATTGGCTTAATTTAAAAGATAAAGTTGTCATTGTAACCGGTGGTGCATCAGGGATTGGCTACGCTATTGTGGAAGAGTTACTGGCGGCAGGTGCCAAGGTGCAATTAGCCGATGTTAATAAACTTGACGGTGACATTAAAAATAATCCACAGCTGAGTTTTATTCAATTGGATATTTCAGACCGTAGCAGTGTACAGACTGCAATTGATAATATTCTAACCCAACATGGGCATATTGATGCATTAGTTAATAATGCCGGGATTAATCTCCCCCGTCTGCTGGTCGATCCGAAACAGAGCCACAGCCAATATGAGCTGAAAGATAACGAATTTGAAAAAATGGTAAATGTGAATCAGAAAGGGGTGTATCTGATGTCACAAGCCGTGGCACGCAATATGGTTGAGAACAAACGCGGTGTCATTATTAATCTCACGTCGGAAAGTGGATTAGAAGGCTCTGAAGGACAAAGCTGTTATGCCGCAACTAAAGCCGCACTATATAGTTTTACCCGCTCCTGGGCCAAAGAACTGGGAAAATACGGTATTCGTGTGGTGGGCGTCGCGCCGGGTATTTTGGAGAAAACCGGTTTGCGCACCCTGGATTATGAAGAAGCACTGGCCTACACCCGTAATATAACAGTTGAGCAGTTACGTGACGGTTATACCAAGAATGCCATTCCAATTGGCCGGGCTGGAAAACTATCAGAAGTGGCTGATTTTGTGACTTACTTATTATCCGAACGTGCCAGCTATATTACCGGCGTTACCTACAACATTGCCGGTGGTAAAACCCGAGGCTAAACAGGAGGTATGATGGTTAGTGTCATTTTTTGTGCTCATGGTGATTTAGCGGTTTCAATGCTTAACTCCGTCAATATGGTGTATGGCGAAACACAAAATATTACCCCGCTGTTATTTAACCGTGGTGAAAATGCCGAAGATTTAGTGACAAAAATGCAGGATGTGATGGCACATAGTGACAGTTGCTCTTGGCTGATTGCGGTTGATTTGCAAGGTGGCAGCCCATACAACGCTGCCGCACGGTTGGCATTCAACAATCACAACATTCAAGTTATCAGTGGGTTATCACTACCACTGGCACTGGAGATTGCCGATAACCAGCACTCGATGGCAGTAAGAGAACTGGCTGATTACTTACTGGAAATCGGCGCGCAGTGTGTGCAGTCATTCCATCACTTACAGAATGTCGAAGAAGAAGAGGCCGACTTTATATGAAAATCAATCTGGCAAGAATTGACGACCGGCTGATTCACGGTCAGGTCACCACGGTATGGGCGAAAGAGGCCAAAGCTGGGCGGATTATTATCTGTAGCGACGAAGTCTATAACGATGATATTCGTAAAACGTTATTAAAACAGGCAGCACCTCCGGGAATAAAAGTAAACGTGGTTAATATAGAAAAAGCCGTCGCGGTTTACCACAATCCTAATTACAGTAATGATACGGTTTTTTATTTATTTACCAATCCGACCGATGTTTTGCGCCTGGTGGATCAAGGCGTGAAGATTGAAGTTATTAATATTGGTGGCATGGCATTTAAACAAGGTAAAAGGCAATTAACTAAAGCAGTATCAGTTGACCAGGAGGATATTAAAGCCTTTTATGCATTAGCTGAACGTGGCGTACATTTGGATTTACGGGTAGTCACTTCCGACCCTCAGGTAGATGTGATTAAAAAAATACGTGAACTGGAGTCTAAATAACGACATTTAACACAACCGACAAATAATAACTCAGGTTTTATTAAAAATTTAAATCCGCTTACTCAACCTGGGCAATGAAACTATTTAATGATAATCCATGGCGATAGTGGCCAGGGTTAATAGGAGTATATTGCCGAAAGGGGTCCACCATGGAAATAAGTTTAGTACAGATAATCTTAATCTTTATTTTCTCATGCATCGCCGGTATGGGCAGTGTGCTGGATGAATTTCAAACTCATCGGCCATTAATCGCCTGTACCATTACTGGCCTGATCCTCGGTGATATGACCACCGGCGTGATTCTCGGCGGTACCTTGGAATTGATCGCCCTCGGGTGGATGAACGTCGGTGCGGCGCAATCCCCCGATTCCGCCCTCGCCAGTATTATCTCAACCATTCTGGTGATTGTCGGCCATCAAAACATTGCCACCGGGATTGCTATCGCCCTACCCGTGGCGGCAGCCGGTCAGGTGCTGACAGTGTTCGCCCGTACCATTACCGTGGTTTTCCAGCACGCAGCAGATAGGGCCGCAGAAAAAGCCAACTTTGCCATGATCGACTTAATGCATGTCTCAGCCCTACTGGTTCAGGCTCTGCGCGTGGCGATACCGGTTTTGATCGTATCCATCTTTGTCAGTGCCGATACCGTCAGTCACATGCTCAGCGCGATTCCAACCGTAGTCACCCATGGGTTACAAATCGCGGGCGGATTTATTGTGGTGGTCGGTTATGCCATGGTACTCAACATGATGGGCGTGAAATACCTTATGCCCTTCTTCTTCCTCGGTTTTATTGTCGGTGGCTACCTTGGTTTCAGCCTGCTCGCCTTCGGTGGCATCGGCCTGATTATTGCCTTGCTATATATCCAGTTAAATCCTCTGTATCAGAAACCGGCGGCTCCTGCGACGTCAGCCAGCCACGCCAAACTTGATGAATTAGAAGATTAGGAGACGCTGAAATGAGCACACCTCACAAACAATTAACTCGCTCTGATCTGTTTAAAATGTTCTTACGCAGTAACTTACAACAAGCCTCTTTTAACTATGAACGTATCCACGGCTTAGGTTTTTGCTATGACATGGTGCCCGCAATCAAGCGTTTGTACCCACTGAAAGAAGATCAGGTTGCTGCCTTAAAACGTCATTTAGTGTTCTTCAACACCACTCCCGCCGTCTGTGGCCCGGTTATCGGGGTGACGGCGGCGATGGAAGAAGCGCGAGCCAATGGGGCCGACATTGATGAAGGGGCAATTAATAGTCTGAAAGTCGGGCTAATGGGGCCATTGGCCGGAGTCGGTGACCCATTGATCTGGGGAACCTTACGCCCAATCACCGCAGCCTTGGGGGCCTCGCTGGCGCTAAATGGCAATGTACTAGGCCCGATACTGTTCTTCTTATCCTTCAACTCTGTTCGTCTGGCATTGAAATGGTTCGGCCTGCAATACGGCTTTACCAAGGGGGTCAATATCGTCAAAGACCTTGGCGGCAATCTGCTACAAAAGCTGACGGAAGGCGCGTCCATTCTGGGCCTGTTTATCATGGGGGTTTTGGTCACCAAATGGACCAGCATCAATGTGCCACTGGTGATTTCGAAAACACCGGCACAGGACGGCAGCACGGTAACCATGACGGTGCAAAACATTCTGGATCAGCTCTGTCCCGGCCTGTTGGCACTGGCACTAACCCTGTTAATGATGCGATTACTCAAACGTAAAATTAACCCTATCTGGCTTATCTTCTCCTTGTTTGGCCTTGGTATTTTAGGCTCATGGCTTGGCATTCTTTCCTGATTTATGCCGGGGAGATTTTTTATTCGATCTGCTGTTTTTTTATATTTAAAAATGATTGAGGTGGTTCCAAATGAAGACCAAAGCATTGCGTTTATATGGTAAGAATGACCTACGACTGGAAAGCTTCACCTTACCGGAAATAAATGATGATGAAATTCTGGCCACGGTAGTGACCGACAGTATTTGTCTTTCTTCGTGGAAAGAGGCCAATCTGGGGGCTGAGCATAAAAAGGTGCCGGATAATGTGGCAGAAAATCCGATTATTATCGGCCATGAATTTTGCGGCGATATTTTACAAGTGGGTAAAAAATGGCAGCATAAATTTAAACCCGGCAGCCGTTATGTGATTCAAGCCAACTTGCAATTACCCGACCGCCCTGACTGCCCAGGCTATTCATTCCCTTATGTCGGCGGCGAAGCCACCCATGTGGTTATCCCTAATGAGGTGATGGAACAAGACTGTCTGCTGCCTTATGAAGGTGAAAGCTATTTCGAAGGATCCTTGGTAGAACCGCTTTCTTGTGTTATCGGCGCATTTAACGCCAATTACCATCTTATTCCCGGCACATACCAGCATAAGATGGGCATAAAACCTGGTGGGAATGTGCTAATTCTCGGCGGTACTGGTCCGATGGGATTATTGGCCATTGATTACGCGCTGCACGGGCCAGTCAATCCACAATTACTGGTGATAACTGACCGTCACCAGCAAAAACTAGATTATGCCGCCCGCCTGTATCCGAGCGAATCATCAACAGCAGTACATTATCTCAATACCAAACAAACAGAGGATCAGTTTGAACGTTTAATGGCTTTGACTGGCGGAAAAGGCTACGACGATATATTTGTCTTCGTACCCTCCGCAGAATTAGTCACCCTGGCTTCAAGCTTATTGGCACCGGACGGCTGCTTTAATTTCTTTGCCGGCCCGCAGGATAAGAATTTTATGGCATCGGTTAATTTCTACGATATCCATTATTCATTTACCCATTATGTCGGTACCTCTGGCGGTAATACCGATGATATGCGCGAAGCAGTAAAATTAATTGAAGCGAAGAAGGTGAATGCCGGCAAAGTGGTCTCCCATATTCTGGGTTTAAATGACGCGGCAGAGACCACCTTAAATCTACCGCAGATTATTGGTGGTAAGAAATTGGTCTATACCGGTAAAAATATCCCGCTGACATCATTAAGTGAGTTGATGAGTCAATCACAAGAGCTGCCGTTATTACAGCAACTCCAGGCTATTTTGCGTAAAACCGACGGTTTGTGGTCGAAAGAAGCGGAAGATTTTGTTTTGGCGCACGCCCAAGAGATTTAACCTTTTGACTAAGGGCGGCAAATAGCCACTGTCGCCCTCAACTCACTCCGGCAGATGCTTCGCCGTTGATTCATCGGTGGTTGCATCATTCTCCACCGCGCTCAACAACACATCCAATAAACCGGGGAAACGGGCATCAATATCATCGCGTCGCAGTGATAGTAAACTCTCGCGCCCGCAAGGCCGCTGCCAGATAACACCGCTTTCCCGTAATACGCGCCAATGATGGGTCAGGGTGGATTTAGACAACCCTTGCACTAAGGTGCCACATGCATGCTCCCCACCAGCCGCCAACCTACGTACTACCGCTAACCGCAGCGGATTACCTAAAGCCGTCAGCACATTTTCCAGCCGGATCTGCTCACGCTCAGGGTGATTTGCAATCATAGTATTCCTATAGATAAGTGACAGGCCAGCACGCCTGATTTGGCTACCGCTACACAGCTTAGCGCGCCGCAATATAGCCTATACGCCATCTCGACCCTACAATTAATTCTCATGCCATGCTGAAAGCTACCTCAGCCGTTGTACGCCGCCATTATTGCATATTTTAAGAACAAATAATCAAATTGTACGTGTATATTCGTACAATTGGACTATACTGCTCTCGACCGATTGATCAACCAAGATCATAACTTAACAACTTCCCGGCAGAGCAGCAAACCGCCCGCCCCGAAATTGCCATTATCTTTTAAGGACTTAATATGGCACGTAAAACTCCTATCGAGCGCTATCGCAACATCGGTATCTCCGCCCACATCGACGCCGGTAAAACAACCACCACTGAGCGTATTCTGTTCTACACCGGCGTCAGTCATAAGCTGGGTGAAGTACATGATGGTGGCGCGACAACTGACTGGATGGCTCAGGAGCAGGAACGTGGCATTACCATTACATCGGCTGCCGTGACCTGCTTCTGGAAAGGTATGGACCGTACCTTACCGGAACACCGTATTAATATTATCGACACCCCCGGGCACGTGGATTTCACCATTGAGGTGGAACGCTCCATGCGGGTACTCGACGGTGCAGTCATGGTGTATGACGCGGTAGGTGGCGTACAGCCACAATCAGAAACGGTCTGGCGTCAGGCCAACAAATACCGCGTGCCACGATTGGCTTTCGTCAATAAGATGGACCGCCCAGGTGCTGATTTCTTCCGCGTTAGGCAGATGATGATTGACCGCCTGAAGGCCAATCCAGTGCCGATTGTGATTCCGATCGGCAGTGAAGAGCACTTTATCGGTGTGGTAGATCTTCGTTTGATGCGGGCCATTATCTGGGATGAAGCCTCTCAGGGTATGACATTCAGTTACGCCCCGATCCCGGAAAACTTGCTGGCAACCGCCAATGAGTGGCGCGAAAAGATGGTCGCTGAAGCGGCTGAAGCCTCTGAGGCGCTAATGACCGAGTATCTGGAGACCGGTGACCTGACGCTGGAAGAGGTCACCCAAGGTTTGCGTATCCGTACCATTGCGGGCGAAATACAGCCCATGATGTGCGGCAGTGCCTTTAAAAACAAGGGTGTGCAGCGGATGCTGGATGCGGTGGTTGAACTAATGCCGTCACCGGTCGATATCCCACCGGTCAGTGGCACTGATGAAGAGGGCAATGAAGTCAGTCGCCGCGCCGATGATAATGAAAAATTCTCGGCACTTGCATTTAAACTGATGACTGACCCCTACGTCGGCCAGTTAACATTCGTGCGGGTTTACTCCGGTGTGTTGCGAAAAGGTGATAGCGTTTATAACCCGATTCGCGGCAAGAAAGAGCGTATTGGCCGTATTGTTCAGATGCATGCCAACAACCGCATTGAAGTCGATGAAATCTGCGCCGGTGATATTGCGGCCTGTGTCGGTTTGAAAGATGTCACCACCGGCGAGACGTTATGTGACCCGGATGCCGTGATTACCTTGGTACGGATGGAGTTCCCCGAACCAGTGATTTCGCAAGCGATTGAACCGAAGACCAAAGTCGATCAGGAGAAAATGGGGATCGCATTGCAACGGTTGGCATCAGAAGATCCGTCGTTCCGTATCCGTACTGACGAGGAATCAGGCCAGACTATTATTTCCGGTATGGGCGAGCTACATCTGGAGATAATTGTCGATCGGATGAAACGTGAGTTCGGTGTGGAAGCCAATATCGGTAAACCACAGGTGACCTACCGTGAAACTGTGCGTAAAACCGTGACTGACGTCGAAGGCAAATTTGTGCGGCAGTCTGGCGGTAAGGGGCAATATGGCCATGTGGTCTTTACCCTCGAACCGCAGGAAGCGGGCAGCGGCTTTGCGTTTGTTGATGCAACTAAAGGCGGTGTGGTCCCGCGTGAATATATCGGTGCGGTAGAGAAAGGTGTACTCGAAGCCACCAATACCGGTGTATTGGCCGGTTATCCGGTAGTGGATGTGAAAGTAACACTGACTTTCGGTTCCTATCACGAAGTGGATTCATCGGAACTGGCGTTTAAAATGGCCGCCATCTTTGGTTTTAAAGAAGCGGTCAAACAGGCGTCACCAGTGATTCTGGAACCGGTGATGAGTGTGGAAGTAGAAACACCGGAAGAGTACGCCGGTAACGTGATGGGTGACCTTTCTTCTCGCCGTGGCTTGGTACAAGGCATGGAAGAGATGATTGGCGGCGGGAAGATTATCCGCGCAGAAGTGCCGTTATCCGAAATGTTCGGTTACTCCACCGTGCTGCGTTCCATGTCGCAAGGCCGTGCCACCTATACCATGGAGTTCAAGCACTATGCTGAAGCACCACGTAATGTCGCCGATACGATTATTGCCGCCCGGGGCAGTAAGGGCTAAACGTTAAACCGCAGTAACATACTCAGCCGCCAGTGGAAAATTTTACGCTGGCGGCTTTTAATTGGCTAGATAGCGACCCGCCGGCTAATCTCTACCACCTGATCGCTGGGTAAATGATAGTAATCAGTCACATGAGTGCAATTTCTGACCATAAAAGCAAAGCTGCTTCGTTGCCATGCCGGTAATCCCCTGCCATCTTCACGGCCCACAATGGTTTCATGGCCTAAATAATAGGTCACATCATCCAGCTCAAACTGACAATCCATATCGGCAATACGTTGTAATAATGCCGGTATATGCGGCCGCTCCATAAAACCGTATTGTGCCGTTCCGCGCCAATAATCTGGCGCTTGCTCGGTCATCACCAGCCGCTCTGCCGCCTCCGCCCGTGGAACATTCAAAATAGTGATCGTCAGTGATAACACCTTCTGCTGTAGGGCGCGATTACGGGCCACATGCCAGCGCATGACTGGGGGAATCTCATTCTGAGTGCGGGTCAAAAACACCGCAGAACCCGATACTCGAGGGATATTTTTATCGCGGATTTTACTAAAGAATTCATCGCTTCCCACCACTTTCTCGCTGATAGCGAGTGAGGTTGCTTTAACCCCTCGGTGCCATACCAACATCACTGTACAGACCACGGTCGCCAGCAGCAGCGGGATATAACCGCCGTCCAACACTTTGATGAGATTAGCGATTAAAAAGCTGGTATCGATAATCAGAAATCCCCCCGCCACTAACATACTGGTTGGTAAATTCCAACGCCATATCTTGCGCATAGCGACAAATAACAAACCAGACGTCATCAACATCGTTAACGACACTGCAATACCGTAAGCTGCGGCCAGGTTTTCAGAGGATTTAAAGAATACAGCCAGAAATATAGTCACTATCATTAATAGCCAATTGATCGTGCCAATATAAATTTGCCCGTAGCTCTCAGCGGCTGTCTGCTTAATCCGCAAACGAGGTAGCCACCCTAATTGAATCGCTTGGCGAGTCATGGAAAACGCGCCGGTAATAATCGCCTGACTGGCAATAATGGTCGCGAGTGTCGCCAGAATCACCAACGGAAGTTGCATTATCGGCGGGCACAAGCGGAAGAAGATATTATGTGAAATATCAGCACCGGCTAAAATCAGCGCCGACTGACCGGCATAATTAAGTAACAGGCTGGGAAAAACCAAACCGAACCACGCCATCCAGATAGGTTTTTTACCAAAATGCCCCATGTCCGCATATAAGGCTTCCGCCCCCGTGACACACAGGAAAATACCGCCTAATACCAGAAAGCTGGCAAAGCCATGGGAAAACAAGAACTTGATGCCATAGTATGGATTAATAGCCAGCAACACTGCTGGGTGTTGAACTATCCCCCATATTCCCAGCCCCGCAATAGCGAAAAACCACAGTGCCATAATGGGGCCAAAAACTTTGCCTATTTTTGCGGTACCAAAAGGCTGAAGAGCAAATAACGCAACCAAAATAATAACTGTCACAGGTAAAATATAGGGTTGAGCGTCTGGGAGAACAATTTTCAGACCTTCAAGGGCTGAGAGTACAGATATCGCTGGCGTAATGGCACCATCACCGTAAATTAATGCCGCTCCGAGTAAAGCAGAAAAAATAACCCACTTGTTCCCCTTCCCCTTACGTACCAACAGCGACATTAAGGCCATAATGCCCCCTTCACCATTGTTATCAATACGCATGGCGAAAACGGCATACTTTACCGAGGTAACCAGAATAAGTGTCCAGATAATCAGTGATAACAAACCCATTATCACTGCAGGTGTCGGGTTATTTCCTGACAGCAACAGGACGGTTTTCAGTGTATAGAGAGGGCTGGTACCGATATCGCCGAAAACCACGCCAAGCGCGCCGCCCGCGAGCATAATTCTACCGGGCGATTTTTGAGCAGCGACACCACCGGCAGCTAACGCCATTCTTTCCATTGCGACATCCCTTTACCTTTTCATCCGCCATGGCGCGATGATTTAGTTAAATTCCCCTATCAATAATATAGATATAAAGATGTCGCACCACACATTACCGCAACGCAATAACCGACCAAACAGATCCCTGAGAGCTATCATGATCAAATTGCTTTTATGATGTAAGAAGGCGGCAACGATGTTGATCTATCTCCCATCGCTGGCGACGCCCAGCCGATAACATAATCCCCCATATAAAAACGGGGTAATCATTTACCCCGTTTTTATATTGTTATCATCTCATGAAATCAAATCTTTGCTGTTGCGAGATACTTTTTCATCTCTTCGGCAGGTACCATCCCACCGCCGGTAGCCCAAACCAGATGGGTCGCATTCTGCATTTTCTCAGCACTAAAGTGGTTATTACTTAAATAGTCAGAACACTGATTTACCCGCGCCGCACCCGGCATTCCAGCCAGTGCCGAAGGCTCCAACTGAATACCTTCATCGCGATTTAGCAAGCCGAGCAGATCGTACATCTCAGCATCACTTAAGGTATAGAAACCGTCCAGTAAATGTTCCATAGCGCGGCCAACAAATCCTGATGCCCGCCCTACCGCCAAACCATCTGCGGCGGTGATGTTGTCGATACCAATATCCTGCACGGAGATACCATCATGCCGGCCAGTATAGACACCTAATAGCATGCACGGCGAATGACTCGGTTCGGCAAAAATGCAGTGCACATGGTCACCAAACGCTAGCTTCAGGCCGAAAGCAACCCCGCCAGGGCCACCACCAACCCCACAAGGCAGATAAACGAACAGCGGATGGTTTTCATCAACCACAATCTGCTGCTCGGCAAACTGTTTTTTCAGCCGGCTGCCTGCCACCGAGTAGCCCAAAAAGAGTGTTGGCGAGTTCTCATCGTCGATAAAGAAGCAATTCGGATCAGATTCTGCCTCTTTGCGCCCTTGTGCCACCGCCACGCCGTAGTCCTGTGCATACTCAACTACATTTACACCGTGTTCCCGCAGTTTGCGTTTTTTCCATTCACGCGCATCGGCAGACATATGCACGCTGACACTGAACCCCAGCTTGGCACTCATGATGCCAATCGACATCCCCAGATTACCGGTAGACCCCACCGCAATACTGTACTGGCTGAAAAATTGGCGGAAATCATCTGAGAACAGTTTGCTGTAATCATCGGTTTCGGCCAATAACCCAGCCTGTAGCGCCAACTTTTCAGCATGGGTTAACACTTCATAAATGCCGCCACGCGCTTTAATCGAACCAGAAATCGGCAGGTGGCTATCTTTTTTTAATAGCAGTCGACCGCTAATTTCAACGCCGTATCGCTGTTGCAACGTCTCTTTCATGGTGGGAATCGCCACGATATCAGATTCAATAATACCGTGGGTTTTTTGTGTTTCAGGGAATGCCTGACACAGATAGGGCGCAAAGCGTTGCAACCGTGCCTCGGCATCCGCCACATCCCACGGCGTTAATCCAACATATGGCAATCCCTCTGCCAATGTGGTCGATAACGGGTTAAACCAAGTGACCTCCTCTAAATTGATAAGCTTTTTGACCAAAGGAAAGTCGGTAATTAATTTATCAATTTCAGTGTGTTTCATAGCATGTCTCTTTTCGGTCATATAATGTAAGAAAGTAGGAAGGTCGTACCTAATGCGATCACCGAGGCGATGAACGTCGCGGTGGTGTAATATTTAAAGGTCTCATTAAGGGTGGCACCGCAGTATTGCTTTACCAACCAGAATAGCGAGTCAGTGACGATGGTGAAACCAATGGCACCGGAGCCAATCGCTAAGGTGATAATTTCTGGGCTGACATTGGGATACATTGGTAATATCGGTGCCACTATCGCCGTCGCCCCCATCATTGCTACCGTAGCCGAGCCAACCGCCGCATGCAGAATCAAGGCCACCAACCAGGCCAGTAGAATCGGGTGCATATCCAGATTGGATAAAATCACTGCCAGCGTATCTGCCAAACCACTGGCTTTTAATATGCCGTTAAAAGCCCCACCGGCACCGATAATCAACAGGATATTAGCAATCGAGGAGAAACCATCTTCGGTTTTAGCCAGCAGCGCACTCATACCCATATTTTGGCGAATGCCCAGCATGTAGTAGGCCACAAACGCGGCAATAAACATGGCGGTAATGGGGTTACCGATAAACGATAATACTGAATATAACGGAGTGCCTTTTTCCATATTCAGTTCTGCGGCGGTTTTCGCCAACATCAGAATAATGGGCAGTAATACGGTAAATAGAGTTGCCCCCAGAGAGGGTAATTCATCTTCATTGCGCACTTTAATTTCAGAGAACGCTTGCGGTACCGCTTTAAAGGGCAGTCGATT
This sequence comes from Yersinia sp. 2553 StPb PI, assembly GCF_052217105.1. Lineage (NCBI taxonomy): Bacteria > Pseudomonadati > Pseudomonadota > Gammaproteobacteria > Enterobacterales > Yersiniaceae > Yersinia > Yersinia sp. 2553 StPb PI. Next base: position 2,877,475 of record NZ_JAZGPX010000002.1, read on the forward strand.
ACCCACTAGCCGTAAGAATAACGGCCCACCAATTAATGATGCTGACAGCCCAACCACCAGCCCGTAGACAATCACAGTGCCAATGTCAGCCCCTAAGGCATTGGTGACATACATGGCTGCCGGATGCGGTGGTACCACACAGTGAACGGCCATTAGCGCCGTACACAACGGGATTGCCAGTTTTAATAGCGAAGTATTGGTCTTTCTTGCGATGGAAAAAGCCAGTGGAATCAATAACACCACACCCACTTCAACAAATAGCGTAATGCCACAGATCAACCCAACTAACACCATCGTGACATCAGGTGATAGCCAGCGGCAACGTTGTAAGGTGATACCGATACGCTCTGCCGCACCCGATATCTCCATCATTTTGCCTAAAATGGTGCCCAGCCCGATCACTGCGGCTAAAAAGCCCAGCGTCCCGCCAATCCCACTTTCAATGGAATTAACCATCTCAATGGGATTCATGCCCATTAATAGCCCGACATAAAAACTGGCTAATAATAGCGCCAGAAAAGGATGTATTTTCAGTTTTACAATGGTGAAGATGATAATAATGATACTTGATAATAACGTACCCACTACCCATATTTGTGAGTCCATAGCCAACCTCATCTAATAATAAGTTCTATCACTATTGAATAAGAATTAGCCGGGGCTGACAAATGATGAAAATCCAGCTTAAGATGAGCTAGATTGACCCAAATAGGTAATATCAGTCAAAGTTTTATGATTTACTCAGGTTTGCATCACATTAGATAACCCTAAATATCTGCTCCAGCAATAAATACGATATGCTATTGAGTCAAAAATGATTATCTGAGCCGCCGCCATGTACCCGGAAAAAAGCTATATCACCCGTAATAAGCTGCTTAATGGTTATCAGCTATCCAAACTCTATACCTTTGAAATTGCCGCGCGGCACAGCTCATTTGCGCTGACGGCTGATGAGTTATCCATCAGCCCCAGTGCCGTTAGCCACCGGATCAATAGTTTGGAAGAGGAGTTGGGGTTCAAACTGTTCCAGCGTTTTCATCGTAAAGTGGAACTCACCAGCGAGGGGGAACGCGTCTTTTGGGTACTTAAATCGTCGCTGGAGTACCTGAATCAGGAAATTTTGGAGATAAAAAATCAGGAGTTGTCCGGTACATTAACCGTCTATTCCCGGCCATCCATCGCCCAATGTTGGCTGGTACCAAAATTGGCGGACTTTGCCCATCGCTATCCGGCCATTAGCCTGAATATTCTGACCGGCAATGAGAATGTTAACTTTCAGGGCGGCGGCATTGATTTAGCGATTTATTTCGATGATAAAACGCCGGAGAAACTGTCATATCAGCACCTGATGGATGAATCGATGGTCCCCGTATGCAGCCCGGAATATGCGGAAAAACATCAGTTACACGGCAATCTGATCAATCTGCGGCAGTGCACCTTACTGCACGATCGGCAAGCCTGGAGCTATGATTCCGATCGCAGTGAGTGGAATAGCTGGAGTCAGCAAATCGGTTTTGATCTTGATCCCACCCAGCGCAGCATGGGGTTTGATCGCTCCGATTTGGCGATTATCGCAGCCATAAATCATGTTGGGGTGGCGATGGGCCGTAAAAAGCTGGTCAATAAACGGTTGGAAAACCAAGAGTTGATTATGCCGTTCCCCGACATGGAAGTCAGATGTGAACAACGCTATTACATTTCAACATTATCCGACCGGCAATGGCCGAAGATTAACGCCTTTATTCAGTGGCTTAAGAAGATGGCTGATGAGTCCTGAGGCGCAGGCGCTCCCTCGCAGAAGCGCCTGACGCGATTACGACATCTCGGCAGCTTTTTGCGCCAAATCACGGCTATAGTGGCGGCTGGCATCTACCAGCATATGGGTATAAGCGGTTTTTTCGCAATCAGTGGTCAAATCCTCAGTGTTCAGTGTTTCCAGAATCCGGCCATGTTGCATCACCGCAACCCGATGGCAAAGGTGAGCAATGACCCCCAGATCATGAGTCACCATCAGATAGGTTAGTTTCTCCCGCTGTTGCAACTCAGCCAGCAGATTTAGGATCTCTGCCTGCACCGACACATCCAGAGCCGAGGTCGGTTCATCCAGCAGCAATACCCGCGGCTCAAGAATCAATGCCCGCGCAATGGCGACGCGCTGGCGCTGCCCACCCGAGAGCTGATGGGGATAGCGCTGGCGAAACTGCCGGTTGAGGCCCACTTTATCTAAAATAGTGTCGATCCGTTGGTCGCGATCACCAATGCCATGGATAATCAGTGGCTCAGACAAAATGTATTCGATGGTATGACGCGGGTGCAGCGAACCATAGGGATCCTGAAACACCATCTGAACATGGCGGCAGCGCTCACGCTCAATCCGGTGTGCCAAGGGGATCTGATTCAAGGTTAGCTGACCGCTCCAATGGTTAAACAGCCCCGCCAGGCATTTCAGCACTGTGGTTTTACCCGAACCGGACTCCCCAACCAAGCCAAAAATCTCACCGTTATTCACCGTCAGATTAACATCAAACAACACCTGATTCTGCTGGCTGCCTTCGCCAAAAATAAGGTTAAGGTTATTGATTTCAATCATCGCATTTGCAGACATAACAGGCTCCTTAACCATTCATCCAGGCCGGATCACGCACCATAACCGGCAAGCGATCACGGCGGTTACCGATATCCGGTAATGCATTTAGCAAACCACGGGTATAGGGGTGTTGCGCCTGATCAAGGTCACAGGCCGCGATCGACTCCACGACCCTACCGGCATACATCACCAGCACCCGATCGCAGAAACTGCGCACCAGATTGATATCATGACTAATAAAGATCAGCCCCAAGCCACGCTCTTGCACCAAATCATCCAGCATCGCCAATACCTGCAAACGCACCGAGACATCCAGTGCCGAGGTTGGCTCATCGGCGATCACCATTTCCGGCCCGGTTATCAGCATCATCGCTATCATGATGCGCTGCCCCTGCCCGCCGGATACCTCGTGTGGATAGAGGTGATACACCCTTTGTGGCTGACGGATACGCACCACATCAAACATCGCCAATACGCGCTCGCGCGCTTCCTGTCGCGAGACTTTATGGTGCGCCAGATAGGCCTCTGCCACCTGATCACCCACGCACACCACCGGATTGAGCGAGTATTTTGGATCCTGCATAATCATCGACATACGCTTACCGCGCACTTCACGCATATGGGCTTCACTGGCCTTCAGCAAATCCACTTCGGCAAAGCGCAACCTATTGGCGTGGATCTGTGCACTGGCCGGATGCAGCTTGAGCAGCGCCCGCCCAACCGTAGATTTACCCGAGCCGGACTCACCGACAATCGCCAGTTTCTCCTTACCAAGGGAAAACGAAACACCACGCACCGCGTCGGTCACCTGTTTGCCATTGACGAAGCTAACCCGCAGGTCATCCACTTCCAGCAAAGGCACTGATTTATTCTGTTCTGGGGTCAAGAATGTCACGTAGGCCATCTCCTAGGAAGTTGAATGCCAGGCTGTTCAGCAGAATCGCCAGACCAGGAATTGTCACCAGCCACCAACACTCCATCATGTAACGGCGGCCACTGGAGATCATCGCTCCCCACTCAGGGTCCGGTGGCTGAGCCCCCAAACCAAGGAAGCCCAGACCAGCAGCAGTCAGAATGATACCGGCCATATTCATGGTGATACGGATGATTACCGACGGCAGGCACAGCGGCACAATGTGACGCAGCAAGATCCGCAGTGGCGACGCGCCCTGCAATTTCACCGCAGAAACAAAGTCCGCATTACGCAAAGAGAGGGTTTCCGCCCTTGCCAGACGGGCAATCGGCGGCCATGCCGTCAGGGTAATAGCAATAACCACATGCTCCAGACCGGGGCCTAATGCCGCGACAAAAGCCAGCGCCAACACCAGGCTCGGGAATGAGATAAAAATATCGGTAATACGCATCAGGATACTGTCGACTTTACCGCCGAAGTAACCCGCTACCACCCCCAATAACAGGCCGATTGGTCCCACAGTCACTGACACCAGCGCCACGATATACAGCGTGGTACGGGCACCATAAATCAACCGGCTGTACTGATCACGGCCAAACTCATCGGTGCCAAACCAATGTTGGCTACCGGGTGCCTGTAGTGAGTTATTGAGATCTTGCGCCAATGGATCATGGGTCGCCAGCCATGGAGCCAAGAATGCCACCACTAACAGCAAACCGATGATAGCGACACCAATAGCCGTCAGCGGGTTACCCATTAACAAACGGAAGAAATTAACTACCCGCCGTAGCCCGCGCTTCCATCCCTGAGGTTTCATCTCAGGGCGCGCTACGACATTATCGGGTTCGGAGGAAAGCATCATTGATTCGTCCTCGGGTCGAAGATCTGATACAGCATGTCAGACAGTAAATTCAGTGAAACAAAGATCAGCCCCACCAGTAATACACAGCCCATCACCGCATTCATGTCACCCAATAACAGACTGCCCGTCAGATAAGAGCCAAAACCGGGCCATGAAAAGACGGTTTCGATCAAGACTGCGCCTTCCAGTAATGAGCCGTAGGCCAGTGCCACCACGGTCAGCAATTGCACCAGAATATTGCGGAATGCATGGCCCCACAGCACCTGAAACTCCGACAATCCTTTCACTTTGGCGGTAATAATGTATTCCTGTGACAACTGCGCCAGCATAAAACTGCGGGTCATACGGCTGATATAGGCCAGCGAGTGGAAACCGAGAATGGTAGCGGGCAGCACCAGATGGTTTACCGCGCTGCGAAACACCTCCCACTCCCCTGCCAGCGCCGAATCAATCAACAATAAGCCAGTGCGGCGATCAACTAAACCGTCGTAGGCCATATCTACCCGACCTGCCCCCCCCACCCAGTTTAGCCAGGCGTAGAACACCAACAGGCCCATCATGCCCACCCAGAAAATCGGAGTTGAGTAACCCGCCAGACTAATAAACCGCACCACATAGTCGGCAAACTTGCCGCGACGTGCTGCCGCCATGACCCCCAACGGGATACCGAGACCAGCCCCGACCAGAATCGCCATGGTTGCCAGCTCAATGGTGGCTGGGAAGACCCGGATAATGTCATCCACTACCGGACGGCCGGTGAGTAAGGCATTGCCCAGATCACCGTGGATCAGTGAGTTAAAATAGATAAAGAACTGTGACCATAGCGGCTTATCCAGCCCCAGTTGCAGGTAGACCTGCTGATAGGTACTTTGATCCGCATCCTGACCTACAATCGCCAGTACCGGATCAATCGGCATCACCCGACCAATAATAAAAGTAAGAATCAATAAACCGAATAAGGTTACGGCCACCTGCAAAAAGCGCTTCGATAAACGCCGCACGATCCCGTGCGGAGCCATCCAATCTGAAACATTCATGCTATCTCCCCCAACATGCAGCGGTTTAACGCTGCTTATACACCTGTAACAGGCGGGTTGTGGTCGACGGATGTGGTACATAATCCATCACGTCTTTACGCACGACGACCGAATCAACCATTTGGGAAATCGGCAAAATGGCTGGGAATAGCGCGTCATAACGCTGCTGAACTTCAATGTACATCTGCTTCTGTTTAGCCGGATCTTTCTCGATTAACGCGTTGTCGATCAGCGAGTTGAGTTGTTGATCATAGAATGAAGTGCGCCAACCCTGGAAGTTGGTCAGTTTGGCGGCATCGCTGTTATCGGGGTTATAAGCAATGGAACGCAGGCTGGAGTGCGGGTGCGGATCGACACCACCACCACCACGACCCACCAGCATATCGAACTGACGATCACGCATTGCGCCATACACCTGATTACCGGTGCCCGTCAGAATTTTGGCCTGAATCCCTGCCTGTGCCAGTGTCGATTGAACCGAGGTGGCGACATTAATAAACGGCGGATCAGACAATACCCGCAGGGTGGTGGTGAAACCGTCGGGATAGCCGGCTTCCGCTAACAATGCTTTAGCTTTAGCCACATCCAACTTGTAGCCGGGATCCGGTAGCGTGACATCCATACCCTTCTGGATTGGCCGCTGATGGAAGATGCCATAACCTGGCATAATCGTTTTATTAATACCATCATAATCAACAAGATAGCGCACAGCTTCTCGTACTTTAGGGTTAGCGAAATGCGGCTCTTTCAGGCTCATCGCGACATAATAAATAGTGCCACGCTGGACCTCATCAACCTGGATTTGCGGGTTACTTTTCAGCGCATTGATATCCGGTACCGACATCCCACTGGCGATATCGATATCGCCTTTTTCAATCATTAAGCGCAGCGCCTGCGACTCAGTCATGTGGCGGAATATCACCCGCTTCATTTTGGCGTCACCTTGCCAGTAATTATCTACCCGGCTGATACGTAACACATCTTTTGCCTGCCAAACATCCAGTTTGAATGGGCCAGAACCCGCTTCATTGGTGGTTAGCCAGCCATTACCCCAGTCACCGTTTTTCTCATGCTGCATGACGGTGGCGCGATCAAGAATCGACCCACTGCCTAAGGTACCTAATGAATAAATTACCAGCTTGGGATCGGTGGGTTTCGGTAACTCAATTTCTACCGTCAGTGGATCTTTGGCGCGGATCAATTGCTCCACGTTATCGGCGGTAAAACCGTAGGATTTCCAGGTGGTGGCCTGTGCCAGATTCAGATGCATCAAGCGGTTCATCGACCAGGCAAAATCTGCCGCCGTCACGGGATTGCCGGAGTGAAACTTCATACCCTCACGCAACGTAAAGGTGATCAACTTGCCGTCGTCACTGATTTTCCACTCGGTGGCAGCACCGGGCAGCACCTTACTGGGAGTGTGTGGATCCAGTTCCACCAAAGAGTCGTACAGGTTAACAATGATAGCGACAGCATCATTGCCGGTCATGGCTGCCGGATCGAGCGACAGCAGGTTATTCATATTCATGCCAACAATCAGTTGGTCATCAGGTGTTTTAGCGACACTGACGCCGGTCGACGTCAGGGTGATCAGTAGGGTAAAGAGGAGTGTTCTTACTATTATTATCGCGTTCATGGACCATCTCCGGTAAGAAAAGGCTAGATCTGAATGCTTGTTTTTATAGGTCGATACAATAGAGTTATCCCCAAAGTGATTGGAGTCGCAGGTAGGCAGTTCGCACCGCCGCGGCTTCAAGCACTAAGGGTATTGGCGGCGATATAATCGAAATTAATATCTTCGCCCAAGCCTGCTCTCGTTGGCAGAGAGACATAGCCATCACTGTCCATCGGGTCAATGATGCTGTTGAGATAAGCGGCAGGCTCGTCATAATCCAGGAATGGATGCAACAACCCACGCTCATACCAACGGCAGTTACGGATTGCACCGACTACCGCCAGATTCGGCGCACCATTGCCGTGGATTTCACAATCCATGCCGAACGATTCCGCCAGATAAGCCACTTTCAGACAAGGTGTGATACCGCCCACGCCTTGGACGCCAGCGCGTAAAATATCGCAGGCACCGGCCTTCACCCAATCAGCGCGGCTAAAGTATTTACCGGCCAGACTTTCAGGTCCGATAATGTCAATTTGTAGGTTTTCCCGCAGCCAGCAGTAAGAGGCCATGCTCTGCTCTTCCATCGGCTCTTCGAACCAACTGAAATTAAGTTTTTGCAGTTCGCGACCAATATAGAGGGCGTCACTGCGGCTGTACCAATGGTAGCCATCCAGCATCAAAGCAATATCCGGGCCGACGGCTTCACGCACCGCCGCACAAGCACGAACATCCATCTGCGGACTTGGCGCAAAAGAGACTGGCGGCATCCAGGTATGCAGCTTAATACCCTTATAGCCACGGGCGACCAGTTGCTCGGCAAAGCGCGCATACTCATCCGGGGTCGACAATCCATCAGCTAACTCATCACCACACATGGTGCTACCGTAAGCCAATACTTTGTCGCGATATCCGCCCAGTAATTTATAGACTGGCTGGCCCAGTTTGCGCCCCAACAAATCCCAAATAGCTTGCTCGGCAATGGCCAGCGCCCGGTCGGTTAACTGATTGGCACTGCCGCGCTGCCAATGCACCAGATCATTCCATAACCGTTCGCGGTCAAACGGGTTTTGCCCAATCAGAACTTTTTTAAAGAAGCTATTGACGATGTGCGGGCGAATCACTTCCGGTGGTGCAAATGCATAACCGCAATCACCTTCGTCAGTGGTCAGCGTCAGCATGGCCATTTTGGCTAAGGACTCTGCGCCTGGATGCGAGTGCCCTGCGGTATCAGAAACACGCCGAGTCGGATAAGAAAAAACGGTTACATCTACTGATATTATTTTCACCTGATTACCTGCCTTTATAATTCATTGAGTCTCTGGTCAGTTAACGCAGTAAACCCCTATTTTTTATGATGATTTAGCTCACTTAAAATAATAAAACATCGGATCTATTTAAATGGAATGTCATTTCACCTTATCAGTATTGAAGATAACCTTGCATTAGTCATTAGGAGATTGGCTGCAAAATTGGCAATAAAGGCGTGTTTTTTTAGGCAACTGCACAAATTATTGTGAGCAGCATCACGATGACGGGTCGGAAAAGGCCGATAGGGGGATATATTCCGCGTCAATAACGAGTATTACCCCCGCAATACCCGTTGGTATGTTGAGGGGCTATTATCCATTTTGTAACGGATATCTTCGCCATGAATAGCCAATAACCCAAACTAAATTGAATTCGCCGATAGTGATAAGAATAATCTTGTAAGTTACTGGTAAAAAATGAGTTTATGATAAAAGTTATTGCTTAAAAATAAGGCCTCAGGCTATGCTCATCCCACTTATAACAAAATGTAACAGAGCGTTATACCCAAAGAAGTTGTAGTTGCAGGTGAGCGGTAGGTGAAGGGAGAATCGGTTATGAACTGATTTGAACAGTATGTATGCCATGCCCGTAGGGTGAATCTCAAAAAGGCTCATTAATCCAGTTCAACTTACGTCAGTAAGCCATTCGGGTGAGTGAACGTCGCTAATACACCTATAACTACAAGTAAAGGGGTATACAGGGGAAGTTAGCATGGATCGTCGTACACTGTTAAAATCATCCGGTCTATTACTGGGCGGATTAACACTGGGTAACTTTATTTCAACGGCTCAGGCCAAAAGTTCTAAGATAAACGCACAACCGCGGATCCCTACTGAACAGCAGCCACTGCTGTTGAATTTTAATGAAAACTCGTTAGGAATGTCACCAAAAGCGCATCAGGCTATTATCGCCGCGTTGCCGACTGCATTTCGCTACCCCGATGCTGCCCGCGAACAATTGATTGCTAATATCGCCACAGAATACCAACTCAAAACCGAGAATATCTCGCTGGGGAATGGCTCATCAGAGACGATTCAGGCCGTCATTCAAGCGGTTATCCGCCAAGCTGAACTTGCGAATACACCAATCCAGCTCGTGGTGCCGGACCCTACATTTAACTACGCCGAACTCTATGCCAAGCCTTTTGACATTCCCATTGAGAAAGTCGTTCTGACCAAAGAAATGGCATTTGACCTGCCTGTAATGCAGCAGAAAGTCGCCAGCTTCAAAGGGCGTTCAATCGTCTATCTGTGTAATCCGAATAACCCTACCGCGACCATTACCCCGGCAAACCTTATTGAAGCCTGGATTAAAAATGCCTCACCGGAAACCTTGTTTATCATCGACGAGGCTTATGCCGAGTTTGTCAGCGATCCTGCATTTCGCAGTGCTATCGGGCTGGTTCAAGCCGGCCACAAAAATCTGTTGGTCACCCGGACATTCTCCAAAATTTACGCGCTAGCGGGCCTTCGGGTAGGTTATGGTATCGCGCATCCAGAACTGATAGCCGCGGTGGAAAACTTTGTTTCGCTGGATAACACCAATACCGCCGGCGCAGCGGCGGCTTTAGCCTCGTTGCAAGACAAAGCCTTTGTACAATACAGCCGCCAGTCAGCCGATCAGGCGCGTCGAATTGTTACTCAGACCCTGGACGAACTGAAATTATCCTATGTTCCGTCGCAGGCAAACTTTGTTTTTCATCAGGTGAACGGGGATGTGAAAACCTATCAAAACCGCATGAAACAATATCACGTGTTTGTCGGGCGTGAATTTCCCCCCGCTGTGGGTTGGAACCGCCTCACGTTAGGGACGCCGGAAGAGATGATGGCCTTTGTCTCGGTGCTAAAAATGTTCCGCACCCAGGGTTGGGTGTAACCGCCGTTATCCTGTGTCGACCTACGATATAAAGGGGGGCTGGCCCCCCGATTACCCAACAAACACGTTGATAACAACACCGCGAAAAGTGGGATTTTGCCCGCCATCCATACGAAATTCAAGATGGGGTCAGGCCAAGTGTATTTGAACAGGCTACCTGAATTAGGCGGTCAATCCGCCGTCCAATACCAGTGTTTGCCCGGTCATATAGCGGCTGTCATTGCCTATCATAAAAGCACTGACACGGGCGACTTCTTGCGCATCACCTAAACGCCGTAGTGGTATCTGTTTACGTAAGCCTTTTAAGGCATCGGCAGGCATCGCGCGCGTCATATCGCTGTCGATTATCCCCGGCAGCAGGCAATTAACCCGAATACCAAAACGCCCCATCTCCAGCGCCAATGAGCGACCAAGGCCAATCATTGCGGCTTTACTGGCACCATATGCGCTCTGCCCGACATTGCCTTTGATAGCGGTTACCGACGACATCAGCAAAACTGCGCCCTCGCCCTGCATGATCATCGGCGGCAATAGGTGCTTATTCCAATAGAAGATAGCGTTCAAATTGGTGTTCATCACATTGCGCCAGTTATCGCCATTTTGCTGAATATGCAGGCCATCACCAGTAATACCCGCATTATGGATTACCGCGCCGGGCGCACCATACTTCTCCAGCAGTTGTGGCGCGAGGTGGTCGACATCCGCTTCATCGCTACCATCACAACGATAGTGGGTTACCCAGCCAGGCAGGCCGGCACAGCTTTCTATCACATCGTGACTCTGTTGCTCACCGCTGCGCCAGGTAAAGACCACATTCCACTCTTTGGCCAGTTCTTCGACCAAAGCACGGCCAATACCACGACTGCCACCGGTAATTAATACCCATTGCCTACTCATAATATTATTTCTTCTGTTCTGCCAACTTCTGGCAAAGCTCGCCTAAAGTCATATCTGGATTTTCCATAAACATTTCCGCATTCAGCGTCGCCCCGAATTCGCGCTTTGCCAGCACCATCAGCTCGACATAATCAAGGCTGTCGAGTTTTAGCTGATGCAGCGGCATATCCGGCGACAATGCCGACATTTCCAGATCTTTGGCGTCAGATAACATTTCACAAACGGTGTCATAGACGTGTTGATACTTTTCCATGGTCTTATCCTTATTTAGTGCGCGGCTAATGGCCACGTTTTTAATGTTACAGCGGTGGTAATTAATGCCCCAGCATCTAAGCGGGCCTGAATAGCGGCGCGCAATACCCAACCATCATCGGCATTACCGACGATAAGTGTTGGCTCGATGCTGTAGCGCAATGCGCCACGGACAAATAAATTTGGGTTATTGACGCCCATAAATTCAGCACTGAAATGCACGTCATGGTGAGTCTGGATGACTGGCACATGCTTAAAGACATCAATCAAGGTGTCAGCCTGAATGCCCGGTAACACCTGTTTTGCGGTGGCTAGTGTTTGTGGGGCGGCGACTAATAACTTAAACAGCAACGTATCGAAAAAACCCCAACATTCAGCAGGTTGCGTGGCATCTCCTGGATACTGTTGGCTTAACTGATGAAGGTTATCCGCCGAGAGGACCGACCAATGCTCGCTTTCTGACAATACCAACGCCGGTGCGCTGCGCAATTTGCTGTTAAAACAGTTTTCGCCGCTGCCAATATCCACCAGATTGCCACTGGCCTGGCTAGCCCCTTGCTCGAGTTGCAGGTAGTAGGGGGTATTGCACAGAACCGGCTGACGTAAACGGGTGTTAAAACGCAGAAAATCCGTTGCAGGCAAGCAGGGTAATAACCCAGCACTGAGCTGATATTTGATATCTAACATCGCACGCATACCATGTACGGTAAGTGCCTGTTGGCCGAACCGTTGTGCATGTTGCAGATCAAAATGGATCGGATTGTAATCGCCGGAAAACGCAGCCCAACGCTGTGCATCACTGAGGGTGTAGTTGAATATCATGCTCAATCCAGCCCGATAACCAAGGCGGCATTGGCGCCCCCAAAACCGAAACTCAGGTTTAGGGTATTGCGCAGTGCTTTAGGTCGATGCCCCTCGCTGATGTAATCAAGGTCGCACTGTGGATCAGCATTTTTCAAATTACAGGTGGCGGGCATTATCTGATGCTCAAGCGCTTGCAGACAGATAATGGATTCAAAACTGCCCGCCGCCGCAATCAGATGGCCGGAATAAGATTTGGTACTGGACAGTGGCGTGGTATAAGCCGCTTCGCCAAAGGCCTGTTTAATGGCCTGAGTCTCATTGAGATCGTTAAGCTGGGTCGAGGTGCCGTGCAAGTTCACATAATCAATCTCATCAGCACTCAAACCGGCCTGTTGCAAGGCGTGACGGATAGTCTTCACCCGCGCCACCCGATCTTCCGCCGGTGCGGTGAAATCAAATGCATCAGAGTAGTTACCGTAACCTTTGATCTCACCGAGGATGGTCGCACCGCGTGCAATCGCACCTTCTCGTTCTTCCAAGCACAGTACCGCCGCACCTTCAGACAGCACAAAGCCGTTGCGATCCAAACTAAACGGGCAACTGGCTTTGGTGATATCGTCTTGCTCGCGCGCCAGTGCACCCAGAATATCGATATTCCATACTGCGGCATCGCTGCGCAATGATTCACCCGCCCCTGCCAGCATCATTGACGCCCGACCACTACGGATAATTTCAAATGCATCACCGATGGCAATGGTCCCGGTAGCGCAGGCAGCAATCGGGGAGTTCTGATAGCCGCGTAACCCCCAGTACAGGCTGCACGCCGCAGTGCCCGCATTAGGCATTGAGAGGAAGCAGCCAAAAGGCGTACCCAGCCCGGTTGCCAGATAACCTTCATAGTTATCATGTGTTTCATCCTGCCCCGCCCAACCGCTACCAATGATGGTTCCGCAGTCCAACAAGTCATAATAAGCCTCAGGAGATTGCTCGGCGAAGGCCATCCCCATCGCCTCTTTCGCTGCCGCCAGTACCAAACGGGCATAACGCGGTAGGCGGCGGCGGATAGCCGCAGGCACTGATTTCAGATTCGGCTCAGCCTCAAGCAAACCAAAAAAGCGCGACTTGATACCCTGCTCAGATTTATCGTAATAACGATAACCCAATTGATAGTCCATAATCGCCGCCCAGCTCTGCTGTGCCGTCATGCCCATCGGGGTCACGCTGCCATAGCCGGTTACCACCACGCGGCGCTGTTTATTTGTATTTGTCATGATTTAATTCCTTTACTTTCCCTGCTGTTATCAACACCCCCCCCTAGCGCCAACCACAGTTTCATGGTGGCATTTAGGTAGTTATATTGAAGTTCGAGCAAATTGGTTTCACTGGTCAGCAGGGCATCCTGCGCATCCAGTAAGGTCTGAAATGAGACGGCACCTGCTTGATATTGGCTGTTAGTCAGGATTAGCCGACGTTGGCTGAGTTGCAGGTTTTGCCACTGATTCTGTTTTTGTTGCTGATAGCTCAGCCGTGCCGTCATCGCGTCATCGACATCTTTCAAGGCGCTATAAACCTTGCTGCGAAAATCAACAGCCGCCAATTTCACTTCCAGCTTTGACTGCTCGATGGTGAGCTGCACAGTGTTCCACTGGAGGAAAGGCAGCGCGCTGTTGACACTGAGTGTCCGGCTCGGGTTGCTAAACCATTGTGAAAACACCGCGCTACCGGCATCTAAACTCGCTCCTAGCGAAAGGGTCGGGTAGAAATTCAGCTTGGCAACATCAGATCCGGCCAAGGCTGCACGCAAGCGCCATTCGGCAGCCTGCACATCAGGCCGTTGAGCAATCACCTGTAACGGTAAACTTTCCGCTATCGCAACTTGCTGTTGTAAATCCAATGACTTGCGTTCGGCCTGACGATAATCAGGCGCGCGGTTAAACAGCAGTGCCATGGCATTACGTGCAGCTTCCCGCAGTTGTTCGAGATTTTGATACTGATTTTGTCTATCCAGCAGGGCTTGTTGTGCCTGCAATAGTTCAATTTCACTGGCATCCCCCGCCGCCAGACGCGAGCGCACAATGTTGAGCGTATCTTGCGAAATAGCTAACGCCGCCTGTTGGTAGCCCAACTGCTGGTTAAATTTAGCAATCTGCCAATAGAGATCCGCAGTGGTCCCAATCAGTGACAGTGCAGTTTCTTGTCGATCTTGTTCGGTCGCATTGACCAGCCAGGCGGATTGCTCACGGGCGCGGGCCAGTTTGCCCCACAAATCCAGCTCGTAACTCAGACCAAGCGAGGTGCTATAGCTTTCTCGCGGCTGGGTATTTTCATTCAGCGAACGGGTATTACTGCCCGCACCGGTCATGGTGATATCCGGTGTCAAATTGGTATTGGTCAGCCCTGCCGTCAGGCGCGCCTGCTGTAACTTCAGGCCAGCAGCAGCTAAGTCATTATTACTGACCAACATCCGACTGATGCTGTCAGACAGTTGTGGATCATCGAAATTTTCCCACCAGTGCACACTGTGATGCAGGTAACCCCCGCCAGTATCTTTAACCCGCCACTCCTCGGGAACCGACAGCATGGGGCGCTGATAATCGCTTTTCAGTGATGAACCGCAGCCGGTTAACAGCAGCATGATAAGTCCTACATTAATCAGTCTGCTCATTCTCGTGCCAGTGCCTCGGTTGGGTGCAAACGGGCGGCATTGCGCGCCGGGAAAAAACCAAACCCTAGCCCGATAAGCGCAGAGAAACTGCACGCCAGCACTAACGGCGGCCAGGTAAAAATCATAGTAAATTCTTGGGTAACCCACGAGAAAATCACCCCCGCCAGCGCCGAACCGATAATCCCAATCAAGCCGCCGAGAGTACAGATAACCACCGCTTCAATCAGAAACTGGATCATGATGTCGCTGGGGCGAGCACCAACTGACAAGCGAATACCAATTTCATGGGTCCGTTCAGTCACTGACACCAGCATAATATTCATCACCCCAACCCCACCCACCAGCAACGAAATCGCGGCAATGGAAGTGATTAACAATGTCATCGAATCAGAGGTTTTCTGAATCG
The DNA here is from genome assembly GCF_052217105.1 of Yersinia sp. 2553 StPb PI. Taxonomy (NCBI): domain Bacteria; kingdom Pseudomonadati; phylum Pseudomonadota; class Gammaproteobacteria; order Enterobacterales; family Yersiniaceae; genus Yersinia; species Yersinia sp. 2553 StPb PI. Next base: position 2,892,699 of record NZ_JAZGPX010000002.1, read on the forward strand.
CTTTGCTCATCTGGTCATTGCTTAGAATGAAAAAGTCCCGCTGGCCGTGGGCCATATCCAGCAGCGTTTCAACCTCGCGCTGCACCTCATTCAGGTTGTAACCCTCACGTACCCGCACGGTGATTGATTCGAGTGGAATATCACCTGAAATGCGCTCGGTGAGTGAGGTATAAGGCATCCAAGCGGCCAATAACCCGCCAAATGACGAACCATTACGCTTGGCGATCCCGATCACCCGCAGAGGAATACCATCGAGTTGAACAATTTCGCCAATCGGATTTTCCCCAACAGCAAACAGGGTGTCACTGAGTTCAGGTTGCAAGATAACCACCGGCTCACGCGCATTGACGTGGTGCTGGGTAAAACCATCGCCCACAGTAAAACTTAGCCCTTTTACTTGAAAGAAACCGTTACTGACCCCAGAGAGCGAAATCATCACTTGTTTGTCGCCACGCACCGCGGCAACCATCTTGCTCACCACCGGTGACACGCTATCGACATAGGGTTGTTGGCTAAGTAATGCCACATCTGCCTGCGTGAGTGCGCGCTCAAAATCAGGGCGCGGTTTATCCCAGCCCAATCCGGGACGAATATCCAGATTACTGGTACCCAGTTGACTGATTTCACTTAGAATTTCTTGACGCGCACCTTCGCCCACCGCCATGGAAGAGACCACCGATGAGATGCCGATAATGATGCCCAACATCGATAAGAAAGCACGGATACGATGCCCGAGCAGTGAGCGCCAGGCCATTTTGATAGCTTCCCTGACACTCAACCACCAGTGTGGCCGACCCGTTGCCAGTGTGGCGGGTAACGCGGCGTGAACAGCCTCCGTCTCAGACGCCTCATTATGGCGATCAGCAATGATTTCACCGTCGCTTATCTCAATAATGCGCTGGGCCTGATTAGCGATATTACGATCATGGGTCACGATAATAATGGTGTGGCCGGACTGATGCAGGCCATGCAATATTCCCATCAACTCTTGCCCACTGGCTCTGTCGAGCGCACCGGTCGGCTCATCGGCCAAAATAATACCGGCACCATTCATCAGAGCGCGGGCAATACTGACACGCTGCTGTTGCCCGCCCGAGAGCTGTGCTGGTTTGTGTAACAGGTGCTGACCAAGGCCTAAGCGGCGCAATAAATAGGTCGCACGCTCCTGACGCTCAGCAGATGGCATAGCAGTGTAAAGTGCCGGAATGACCACATTCTCCGTTGCCGTCAGATATGGCATCAGGTGGTAGCGCTGAAAAATAAAACCGATGTACTGGCTTCTTAATTGCGCCAGTTGCTCACTGCTGGCCTGCCGGGTAGAGATGTTATGAATCGACATCTCCCCCTGCGTTGGCTTATCAAGGCAACCAATGATATTCATTAGCGTCGATTTACCTGACCCGGAAGCACCGATGATCGCCACCATTTCGCCGCTACCAATAGACAGCGAGATATCTTTAAGGACCGCGACCGATTGGCTACCCGACGCAAAATGGCGATAAATGCCATTAAGTTCGATCAACGGACATGGTGAATCAATGGTATTAGCGCGCATTAGTGACTCCCGAAGGTGCACCCATTAGCACCACCTGATCACCTGGCTGTAAGCCTTCTTTTACTTCGGCATATTGATCATTACGCAGACCGAGCAATACCTCACGAACCACCGTTTGTTTGCCTTGGATGACCTGAACCTGATAGCGTTTATCTGACTGTTGACTCCCCAGCGCTGATAGCGGTACTCGCAACACATTTTTCGCCTGCGCGGTGATAATGAATACCTGCGCCGTCATTGATGTGCGCAATAGTCGCTCACGGTTGGCAATGCTGAATATGCCGTTGTAATAGACGGCAGAAGGTTGCTGACTGTTAGATGTGACGGAACTCTCTTCGCGCAAGCTTTCTGCCGACGCTTCCTGAATAGCATCCATCCGGCTCTCATAGCGGCGCTCGGGGTCAGCGACCACATAGAACCATAGTGGCTGCCCAACGCTGACTTTGAGAATATCGGTTTCTGAAATACGGGTGTGAACCGTCATGGTATCGACATTCGCCAGCACCAAAATTGTCGGCACGGTTTGCGAGGAAACAATGGTTTGCCCCTCTTTGGTGACAATCCCCAGTACTTCGCCGTCAATCGGCGCCATGATGCGGGTAAAACCCAGATTGGCTTTGGCGGTTTCCAGTGACATTTGGCTTTGCACAATTTGCGCTTCGTTAACGTGCAATTGTGCTAACTGGCTGTCGTATTGCGCCTGTGCTTTTTCTAGCGCACTTTTCACACCAGAACCTTCCGTTGCCAAAGTCTGTTGACGGCGAAATTCAAGTAGATATTGGCGTAACAATGCTTGGCTTGCCTGCTTTTGTGCCTGCGCGCTCTGTAATTCAGCTTCCGATTTACGTAACTCGTTTTGCTGCAAGGTCGGGTCTATTTCAGCTAACAATTGGCCACGAGTGACGCGATCGCCCTGTTTAACATAGAGTTTGGTTAGCTGCCCGTTGACCTGCGCGCCGACATTCACCTGCAATGAGGGTTTTAAGCTGCCGGTTGCCATGACGTTTCGTTCGATATCACCGCGACCAATAGTTTCGCTTAATTGCGGTACGTCCTGCTCGCTATTAGATAACCACAGCACTACCCCACCGCCGATAACTAACAGCAGTGTAATAAGCAGGATCAAGAGTAACCGTGGTCTGTTGTTCACTATGTTTATACGCATAATTAACCTGCAACCGGTGTCAGGCGGCTTAATGCCGCAGATTGCGCAAAACGCGCCAACTGACCGTCATTTAAGCGGAAAACACTGTCAAACATGGGTAAGACACTTTCACTGTGTGTCACGGTGATCAGTGTTTTCTGATATTCCTGGCAATGTGCCAATAAGGTCTGCATCACCTGATGGGCGGTATCTTCATCCAGATTGGCAGTAGGTTCATCTAACACCAATACCGGGCAATCGCTGTACATCGCTCTGGCCAGCAATAACCGCTGACGCTGGCCTAAAGAGAGTGCGGCATGGCTTTCACGTACCAAAGCGCTGAGGCCACCGGGCAACTTATCGATAACCGGGGTTAATTGCAGCCCTTGGAGTGAACGTTCAATACGTTGACGTTTTTCAGCATCGACATGCCCATCAAACAAAGTGATGTTTTGTAATACCGAGGCATTAAACAGGATATCTTCCTGGCTTTGCAGGAAGAACAAGGCATGGGCCTGCTGAAAATCTACCGGCTCCCCATCCACCAATACCTGCCCTTGCTGTGGTGGCATCAACCCCGCCATCACTTTCAACAAAGTACTTTTGCCCGCACCAGATTCCCCGATGATCGCCACACTTTGCCCACGCGTCAGTGACAGCGACAAATTGCGCAATACCGGCTGACTGGCGTCATAGGCAAAACGGATATTCTGATAGACCAATTGGCGGGTAAATGCCGGGATCGCCGGTGGGATCGGTGAATCGCTGCTTGAGGGTGTTGCCTCCCCAGCAGGGAACAGATCACGGGCACGGATATCAATGACATGCAGTTGGTTTTTCTGCAAAATCGCATAGAAGATCTTGGTGATATACGAGGTAAAGATCTCACGGACAAAGCTATAGGCAAAGAATTCCCCCAAACTCAGCGTCCCCTGCTTCAACAACGGCAACGCCAGCAGCATAAAGAACACCATTTCCAGGCTGCCGATCAGTTGATACAGACTATTTTTGACCTGATCGTAAATTTTTTTCTTCTGTAACGCACTGAATAATGAAAGTGCCAGACCGGCAAACACCCCTTGGCGTTGACTGGCCAAACCGGCTGATTTAATAGTGGAAAATCCCTGAATGGTTTCCAGAATAAAATCACTTTGCTCAGCACCTTTTACTTGTAACTGTTGGGTGTAATAACGGTCACGGTAGATGGCCCAAATACTGATAAGCCCCATCAGCATCACGCCGACGGCAGAAACCATCGCCAGCACCGGACTCATATAGCACATCACCGCCAGCGCAATAGCACCGATTATCCAGTCGGTACGCAGGCCGTTATCCAGTTCTATTTTTTGCGTAGCCGCCATTTGCCAGTTGGAGAAGCGGCTGAAAATATCACCCGGTGCGCGTTTATCAAAAAAGTTAAGTGAATGACTGAGCAAACGGGAGAAGCCGGCGACACTATTTAGCACCACAAAGTGTTTGATATAACGCTCGGTGATGTATCGCACGCAAAAAGCAAGTGACGTTGAGACCACAAAAGCCAATAGGAAATAGAAATAGGGGAAGTCTTTATCACCTGCAGAAGAAAATACGTCATTAATGGCGCTACTGACCATGGTCGGCATGATAAACAGCGTCAGCGAGATCAAAAATGCCAGCGTCATCAGCCAGTAGATGCCACGAACACTGGCGGTCTCTTTCAAGCTCATGCAGTCCAGTGCGCTCAATCGCGTACTGTGTTCAATTTTCTTCACCGCCTCTGGGTCTGCCGGTGTTTCTGGATCCAACACCAAGGCATAACCGCTAATTTCCGCTTTCAAAGCATCCATTGGCAACAATTGCTGACCGATTGCCGGATTCATCACACAGACATAGTTGCCTTTACGGTAAGCAAGTAACACGTAGTGGTTCGCGCCATAATGCAGAATGGCGGGCAGTGGTAAGGCAGACAGCTCCTGATGTTCAAACACCACCGGGTAAGCGGGTATCGCCAATTCAGATAAAATAGTACAAAGCGTAGCCAATGAGGTGCCATGCGCCGAGGCAGGATAACGCTCCCGTAAGCTTTCCAACGGCGCGTTGATGCCTTGCGTCTGTGCCAGCATCGCAATACAGGCTAAACCGCATTCATTGGTTTCGCTTTGAAAAACCTGGGTCGGGATTATCTTTTCCATTTTCTACTATTCTTTATGAGTGCCATTATTCGTTAATAAAAAATAACGAATGTGAGTGCCATAACAGCCAATCTTGCGGATGTTGCGTCATTGATGTTTCAATCAATTCGGGTAATTTACTTTTCACTTCTCGCGCGCTAAGTGCAGGATAAATATTTATTTTTATTTCTTTGTCGTAGTACAGATAATAAAAAACCACCTGCGCTGAAAGTGCTCTGGCAAGGCGAATAATGCCACTGTGTAAATTGGCTGGGCGGTTGAACAATTGGCAGGGTATTTTTGCCGTTTCAGCCATCTGGTTATTGACGGTGTAATCCGGCGTAATATCTGGGAAAATCATAATATTGCGCTTATGCTCGGCCGCTTCCATGATGGCTTCCATCAAGTTACCGGCGATTGCACGGCTGTCAGCATGGATGGAACAATAGGAAATATTTACCCCGCCCATCTGCCGCGCCTGCTCTTCATACGCCTCGGCACTGGCTGATACCACCACGGTCGCCTGCCCCGGATAAGCATTAGCCCCCACCATGCCAGCGAGCACATCAGAAACCATATGCAGCGGCGCTAAAATAACCGGTGAGCCGGCCTCATGCAGTGCACGAACCTGGCTATCTAACTGCTGAGTACATGCTGCTAACTGAGCTAAAACCCGCCGGTTTTGGCCATAAGTCGCTGCCAGCTCCAATACCTGACGGCGCTGGGCGGTACGCATAAAATTCTGTGCTGATGGACTATTGTCACCATTCAATAAACACTGGCTGTTCGCCGCCGCCACTCGCGCCAGATTCTTCTGTCGCTTTGGCATCAAGCCTAAAGCCCGGCGCAAAGCACCGAGCATCAGTAAGAAACGATAATCACCGTGCCGTAACAGCCAGCAAGCCAGCCTGGCTTGCCCGCGGGCAAGTAACCGCCCACTCAAAGCCAGCTTGTCGAGCTGGTTTCTCCAGGCAAAGTAACCCCATACGGCTAACAGTCTCATTATTTCTCCAGCGCCTTATCGTGCTCGAGTAATGACAAGAGATGATCTGAGAACGCTGGGAATTCCCTGTCCTGCAACGCTATCCATTTTTTACCGACAATAAAGCTCGGGGTGGCGTCTATCTTGTAATGCGCAGTCACTGCCGTCATATACGCGATCAATTCTTTAACTTCAGCTGACTGGCTTACTTGCTGATATTGGGCAACATCAATGCCATTGGCTTTTAGCCAGGTTTCGAGTTGGCTGTTATCACTCAGGTCAATGTTGTCTTCCAGTACCGCTTTGTAGGCACTTTGGCGATGCTGCGGTTCAATACCCATGACGGATAAAGTGGCGAAAATAGGTGCAAAACGCCCCAAGCCGGTGGTTTTATCACTGCTGATATGCAGGCGAACAAAACGCGTCCCTTCTGGCATGCGGTTTTCTAATTGGGTGACATTCTCTTCATTGATGGCGCAGTAATGGCAGCCATAAGAGAAGATCTCAATAATAGTTTTATCGTCTTTGATTGGGCTGTTTTCAACTTCACTGTTGCTGACAGCGAATAGGGTTTCCTGTTCATCCTGATTAAGAACGAAATAGTGGAAATAGGCCGTTGTTATCAATGAAGAAATAAGGATAACTAACAGTGTATAGCCTATAAAAAATCCCTTACTCCTAAACATATTTTTTTCAGTAGACATAGATTCAGTTCTATTCACAATCAGAGTTCAGGTAAGACATAAACAGAATCAAATAACATTTATGCCCACGAAATAATCTTTCTAACATTCAATTAATGCGAAAATTCTTGAATTTAAGCATCGATGACACATTTGAATAAATAAGTCAGGCAAGTACAGAAATCCCTCCCGCACTTGCCTGGGATACTATTAAATATCGATAAAAATTAACAAATACTTAATTAACGGCAGTTAGCAATGTTGCTAGGTGCAGAAGTAGTGCTTAATACTTTACCGTGTTTGTCAGTACAAGTAGTTACTGCCATGCAAGTTGCAGTTGTACCGCTAGTCTGCCACTGGAAAGTATCTTTACAAGTTTGACCAGTACCGCCAACGATTGTATTTGCAACTGCCATGTTCATTTTTTTCATGAGAAAATCCTTAAAAGAAAAATTTATAGCCTATTTATTTAATAGCCCATTGAAGTATGCGTTTCATTTTTAGGTTGTATACCCGTCATACTTCAAGCTGCATGTGTGTTGGCTACGCTCAATAACCCGAATCGCTTACTCATGTAAACTCATCGGGATTATCTCCCTTGCTGCCTTCTTGCAACTCGAATTATTTAGGTTATAGCCTAATACCTAACTAATCTAACGCAACAGCGTTATACTATATTAGTACAACACATTACAACTTAAAGATAACATTTATTTAATTTCAAATAATATATAAATAAATGCCATGGGAGCCCCCTGCCATATATAAACAACAGTAAAACCACCCAACTTATGAATATGAAAATAGCGAATTTAAAACACTATTTCATATTCATAATCATCATGCACTCAAATAATGAATGCATATAATTCTACATTTAGAGATAGGACATAATAACCACTCCACTCCCGCTAAATGTACCTGCGTCAGGCAATGCTGGCGCATGAAGTGTTGATTCGATCTGGAAAGGGGTGTTGCCTATCGCTGCCGTTACCGTCACGCCATTGGATAAGTCTTGCCCTGACACTTTTAAGGTCGAAGTCAGATTGCCATTTTGCCCAAGATTAATATTTTTCCCGCCGACCAGCGTTAATTTCACCGATGTTCTGGCTGTACAGTTGATAATGAGCGGTTCACTTTTTATCGCACCATCGACATTTTGCTGATTAAGCGAGCCGTGGTTGATATAGACATCATTGGTAACCTCACAGGTTTCTGGCGTTGGAGGAACCGCACCACAATAAGAGCCTGGGATCTGATTACCGGTAAAGTTTAAATCACCAACCCCTTGCCAATAGAGAATGCCAAAACAGGTGTTTGATGAACTCAAAACCGGGGTCGTGGTGCTCCAACTTCCAGAAGCGCCATTGCGACTGACAAACGCATCTCGCATGGTCTGCGCCGTTGCTCCTTGAGAAACAATGACTCGCGTTGATGCCCCACTCGGGTTAACACACCGCTCAGCTTCAAGAGTGGAGTAGTGACATATCGCCACAGAACAAGATGAGGAGGTACAAAGTACGTTGCTCAACTCCTCCGTCGGCCAGGAGAATGTTCCGGTATATTGACCGCCGGTTCGTGTTTGCGTCGAAACCCAGGCACTGGCCTGACTATAAAGCGGAAATAAAAACAGTACGCAAGCAATTAGCCAGCAATATTTATGACTTAGTCGCATATTAGGCTTTGTCATTCGTTTAAGTTCCATTGTCTCTATCCGCATATCGGCATTTAAGCTGTTGATAATGATTTTCAGCGTTAACATATTCGTATTGAAATAAGATTAGAGGGGAGATCCCATTAATAATATTGCAGATTAAATGTTGCGACCGCATTGAACTCACCGCGCTTAATAGTACGTTGAGATATCGCCTCGGGTTCACCCCGAACATAAGCTTTCAAGGTAATAACGTTATTTCCTGTATCAAGTGCAATATCGTCACTCGACTGATTCAGATACAGAGGTGTCCCCGCCATTGTTTCAAGACCAATGGCGATTCCAACATCACTGCCATCAACCGCCAATAACCCAGGTAAATTAACACTATCATTACCAGTAAATACAATATTGGCTGTCGTACCTAAGCTGATATCGCAATCGACCAGATGTAGTTGAAACTGTTTACCTGATGTACGCTGATTCGAATACAGATATTTATCGACGATAGTGCCAAAATTCAAACTAATAGCTTCATCACCGGGACGAATAGTGCAAGGCTCTGCGACCAAGGCACCATGAAAACGCATATTGTCAGCGGCCGATACCGGTATCATCCAAAATAAATTCAGAATTAGAATACTTAAAATAGCTCGCCCACGGCGCATCAGCAGATTTAAATTAGTCATCATTTGATCCTATTGATAATCCACTAATAAAGTAGCGGTAGCCTCAAAACTTCCTTCACTTAATGTTGCCCCAGCAGCTTTAACAGGTACGGCCTTAAGTACCGGTGGGTTATTTTTGTCATAAGCAACACGGGTATTAAGTGCAAAAGGAACACCGTTTTTCAGTAAACGAATACCCAGATCCTGAACATCGGTTTGTATCGCTGCGGAGTCAAATGTAGTAACCGATGCACTGACAATCGTTAGACCTAATTCCAAACTGCTACTGGTTGTTTCGCAGGTCATGCTGTAAGGCACATCCCGGGTATAATTAATACCATCGATCTTGTTCACGCCCAGATTTTCCCCGAAAGGCACATCTATCGTATTTCCCCCATTAATCACACAAGGGGCGGGGTTAATTAATGTCCCCGTGAACAATACGTCATCCGCATACACCAGCGTGCTACTCAGTGTCAGTACCACCGCAATGGAACAACGCGATATCAGTGATCCGTTTTTCATTACTGATACTCCACAACCATGGTCGCTGTACCGTAAAAATCTCCCGCGCTCAACGTTGCACCGGGTTGTTTGACCGGTACGGCCTTCAGCACCGGGATAGTCGGATAGGAAAAGGTGAAAGCACTATTCAGTGACAATGCTTGATCATTACGTAGCAATTTGATCCCCAGCGCCGAATTATTCGTGCTCAAGACACTGGAATCAAAACCAGCACCATTTCCTTTAATTGTCATTTTCAGCGCATTGGATACAGCCCCAGTACAATTCAATGTATAGGTCACCGGCTGCATATACTGAGTGCCATCAACCCGCGAAGTCAGAACATCATTGCCAAAACCGACAAGGATAGTGCCGGTATTGTTAATCACGCAGGGCGGAGGATTAATTAATGTGCCGGAGAACAGCATGTTGTCCGCATAGGCCAACGTACTGCCGAGAGTCAGTACCACCGCAATGGAACAGCGTGAAATCAGTGAATTAATTTTCATTACTGGTACTCCACAACCAGGGTCGCTGAGCCGGAAAAATAGCCCGTGCTCAACGTTGCATTTGTTTGTTTAACCGGTACCGCCTGCAATACAGGAACATTCGGATAGGTAAAGTTGGATGCCGTATTCAGTGGGAATGACTGCCCATTACGTATCAACTTGATCCCCAGACCTGAATTACTCGTTTTCAAGACACTGGTATCAAAATTTGCCCCATTACCATTAATGCTTAATTTCAGTGCATTAGAGGCGGCCGAAGTACAGTTCAACGTATAATTCACCGGCTGCATGTAGTTGCTACCATCAATATTTGATGTCAGGACGGTATCGCCAAAATTAACGTTGATAGTATTGTTACCGTTAATCTCGCAAGGCGGTGCGGCAAAAATAGTGACTGAGACATTGACTGTCGCAGACTTATTTAATGCCCATGCTGAGCTACTTAACAACATAGTCATCACTGCGGCCGCTGTCCCTACGATGGCTGTCATCCCAAAGATGGACGTCATGGCCCGCCGGGTAACTATTCCCTTACAAACAAGAGTCATCCCATATTCCTTATTCATCGTTCAGCCTGACACCCGCCCAGTATTCTTCTTATGCAGCGCCCTGAAATACACCGTTACTTGATGCTTTCAACCACAGAACACGTGCTCCCCGAACAGCTAAATATCAGCTTGGGACGACCGCCAAAATCATTGACATAAGTTAGTACCGGTTTGCTGCCCAATGCGGCGGCACTGACATCCAACATGCTTTGCGCTTTTGGTGCGATCATCAGCGGCTTGAAGTCGGCTGCTGTTTTCCCGGCTTTGTCGTCACTGGCATCGACCAACGTGATGTAATACGGCGTTGGGTTATTAACCTGATAACGATCACCCTGACGAGTCAGCTGTAACTTCTCTTGCCAAGGTGTCGACATATCAGCCTTTTGTGGCACGATGCTAACTGGGCGGTAGAAAAGTTTGATGCGCGTTTGCAGTGCAATCTGCAAAGTATTGGGTTTGTCCGACCGCGGTGGAATTTCACGCAGGTTAAAATAGAACAAGGTTTCCCGGTCTTGCGCCAACTGACTCACAGCAGGCAAGCTTTGTATTTTTAACTGACTCATCGCGCCAGGCTCTACTCGCTGAACCGGTGGAACTACCGTCAACGGTGAATTGATTTTGTTACCCTGCTCATCTTCAATCCATCCCTGCGCCAGATAAGGTAGCTCCTTATTCTGGTTGCTGATGTTCAAGCTGATCGACTTATCGCCGCCATTAAGAATCGCCCGGGTTCTATCCAGTGCAATCGCTGCTGTTGCTTGCTGAGCCATAAGTGCCGTCACCAAAATCGCGGTGATACGCAGTTTGTTATTCAATTTCATTACCTTTTCCTTCGAATTAATCTTGTCAGAACCTGGTGGCGCCGATCGTTTTCACTTAGCTGAACGGGCGGTTACCCGCAGGTTCATTACCAAACCTTTCTACTGCGACACCGGAGGTTTATCCCCCGTCGCTATTGGCTGGCAAGGCAACAGTAGATTCGCCAGTATTGCTGGAGAAAGAGCCTGCGGCAGAGTGATGCTGCATTGCGCCTTCCCATTCCAGTGTACTGACATGGTTTCACCGGCTTTGATCCCACTGAGATAGGTGGAACCGTCGTCATTAACAATGCCGGTCTCTTGCTGATTTTCATTTAACACGGTGGCCCCAAATGGCGGTGATGTGCCATCTGCCATACGTATCATGGCCATCGCTTTTTCGCCGGAAATCACATTAAAGCGGCGATAACCAATAGCACCTTCAGTCAATGTGACCTGGGCTATGGTTCCTCTGGCTTCAACATCGTCTGCCAGGTTATCGATATCTATACTGGCCCGATTGCGGTAGTAGCTATTCACATCACCAACCACAGCTTTACCAAACTGGTTGGTCCGTATCGATGAGCCATATCCCTGAACCGGAACGCCGGATACCCCTTGGGTATCGAGTAACAAGCGAGTGCCGCCAAGGGTATTAACCCGATGCAAAGCCCCGCCTTCAGGGGTGATAGTTGCCCCGCCCTGAATACCTAAACCAACAGAAGAGTATTGTCCTTCCTGATAGCTGGCGTTGGCATTGATATCCGCACTATTACCTATGTGGTTATAGTTACCACTGACTAGCGCGCCGCTACGTGCTACGCCGGTATTGATCTGGTAGTTGTTGTGAGCATCCAGACGATCGGTATAACCCACTCGCTGACTGTGTTCACGGCCACTCACCGTCGCGCTATAACTGATTGTTGCGCTGTTACCAAACGGCATCGACATGGAGAGATACACGCCATCGTCATTGCTTTCGTTATAGCGGTTACGGTAAGCCGAGAAGGTCAAACTGACGTTTTTCACTTTACCGATATCAAAATAACGCGAGAGCGACAGGTTATAGCGGTCATTCGCCGAGCGATCCCAATAGGTCTGATGGCTATAGTTCAGATACGCGCTCAGCCCCAGATCTTGAAATTGCTGGTTGAAGCTGATGGTGTACATCTCTTTATTGCCACCCACGTCATTGTTGCGATAACGCGCGTCGAGATATTCAGTCATGCTCATAAAGTTACGTTCAGAGAAGCGATAGCCAGCAAATGTCACCTGACTGCCTGTTTCCTGAAAGTTTTTCGAATAGTTGACTCGGTAAGAGCCGCCACTCAACGTACCTTGCTCGGGTAAATTGGCCCAAGATTGGGTCATATCAACCGATACGGCACCAAATTCCATCAAATCACGGCCAACCCCGATGGATGCCGCTTGATATTCGTTTTCACCACTGATCCCACCACCAAACAATGACCAGCCGCTATTGATCCCCCAGGAGAATTCCCCGGTACCAAATACTGGCCCTTCAGACCGACGTCCGATATCCGAAGGCTTACCGGCAGCCATGCGATAGCGCACCATGCCAGGGCGGGTCAGATAAGGAATACTGGCGGTATTCACTTGGAATTGTTGAACTTGTCCGTCAAGTTCCTCGACTCGCACATCCAGCGTGCCGGAAACAAAACTGTTCAAGTTCTGAATACGGAAAGGACCGGCCGCGACCAGTGTTTCACTCAACACACGCCCTTGCTGACTCACAACAACTCGCGCGTTGGTACGGGCAACACCAGTAATTTCAGGGGCATAGCCACGCAAATTAGGCGGTAACATATTGTCATCGGTCGCCAGACTAGCGCCGCTAAAGCGGAAGCTATCAAAGATGGCGGAGTTCAGAAAATCTTCACCCAGCGTCAACTTGGCACCCAAATTCGGGATAGCGCGATAGGCGTAATAGCGGCTCCAATCCCACTGACGCTCAGTCGATGAACCCGATGATTGGTCAACCCGCGTTTGCCAATCAGCACGGAATCGCCAGGCACCCAAGTTAGCGCCGGTGGTCCCGTTTCCGCTTAACGTATTGTTATTGGTATTGTTCGTTTCCTGGCGGTTCAATTGCCCTAACAAGTTGTAATCGAACAGCACTCCGGGAATACCATCCTCCCAACGAGAAGGGGGATCCCAATCGGGTTCGCTGTATTCCAGCCAGGCTTGCGGCACACTCAGGTACAGTGCTGACTTCGCCAAATCACCTTCCACGGTCAGACCGGGTAAGCTGCTGATATCGAGACACTCCCCATTACGCGACCAGGTCAGCTTTTGGAAGCTGTCTTCTTTCAATGCCAGCAACTCAATTAACTGGGGTGTTAAACAGGCCTCACTTTTATTAGGATCTTTTTCTGAGACGTAGAACACAACCGGCTGTTCGCTGAGCTCCTGCTTATTCATACTAACCAATAAGTTATAGTGCCCAGGCATGATGTAGCCGCGTTGGGAGAACTGACTCAGGTCAAAATTAGCGCGATCCTTGGTATCCAGCACATCGGTATTAAACTGAATATCATCACGGGCTTGCGCTCCATAAGCATTGCCACTTAATGCAACTGCAATCAAAATTCGCAATAAATCACGACGGGCAAAACCGGAGGTGATGGAACGAGCGGATACCATGGGATATGTCACCTTACTCATTGAAATCAGTAATAATCCAATTTGAAACGAACGCTAGAATGATAAGTTCCAGCACGCAGTGTCTTACCATTGCCCACTAACCGCAGGGCATAATTGAGTTTCATATCAGCAGGAATTATATTGATCTCCGGTGATGCCACCCCTGGCGTCGAAACATTGCCTTTATCATCAATAATTTGCATTGCCACTCCTTCGGCTTCACCATTAACTGCAAAATTATTACCGTCTGCGGCACCGTCAAATGTCACAACAAAATGCTGCTGGTTCGACTTATCTGGATCAGGGTGAGCTATCGTGCAATGCAGCAACCGAATCTCAAACGGGTGTTCATCCCCTGCACCGTTCTGAACCAATTTACCAATAGGCAAAATCGCCATATCGATGGTCTGTTCCAAGCTTCCGGGCTCTATCGCACAAGCAGTATCAGTAATACTTCCTTCCATACTCACGCGGCCCCAGGCTGTTTTCATGGGATCTGCCGTTACCGGTAAACTCAGCAATAACGCCATCAGTAAGGAAGGAGGCACTATCAAAAAAAAAGACCTGGACATAAATCACCTAACTCATCCAATACGTATCTTTCTCAAGAGAAAAGACATGCGGATAAATCCGCATGTCCAATTAAAAAAGGGGGGCTTATTGGTAAGCCAGCATGAAGTTAGCTACGCTTGAGAAGCTACCTGGTTTGATAGCGTCAGAAGCTGTGCTGCCCTGCAGGTAAGCAGAGAATGCCAAAGTGTTGTTGCCGGTGATCAGAGTCTGTTCAGCAGTTGCTTGACCCAGTTTCACAACAGAACCAGTACCATCAACGATGGCGATACCAGCGCCTTCAGCCAGACCAGTGATGCCCAGCAGGCCAGGTACTGCTTCTGATTCTGCACCGCTAAAAGTAGTGGTTACAGTTTTCAGAGTAGCGATGTCACAGTTTTCCAGTTTGATGTCGAACTTTTTGGCAGGGTTTGATTTGCCGCCATTCTGCAGAAGTACGTTAGAGATCTGACCCATTTCAACAGTCTGAGAATCAGAACCTGATGCGATTGAGCAAGGTGCATCAATGATTGAACCATTGAAAGTCACAGTACCCTGGCCTTGATCAGCAGCGTTAGCCATAGAAGCAAAACCTAATACCAGAGCAGCAGCCAAGATTGTTTTATTCAGTTTCATTACGTGATTCCTTTATACACAATTAAAATTTAATACACTGATTTGCTTTGAAAAAATCAAAGTAAATACCGCGTAGAAGTTGTTTTAAAATACAAATGCATGTTGCTTCTTGCCGTTAAAATACCAAAGGACAAGCTGAGAACTGCACAGAGCCATAAAGTCAATATGTAGGCATTGGTAACGCCTGCACATTAAGAAAAAAATTCAAATAACGTTTAAAGCCCTTATTTTGTTCGAGGCAGATAATACAAATATAGGCATCTAGTTGATAGTCATTTAATTCAAATAACTATAATTCAGAGTGTTTAACTTAATTGATTACAGTAACTAAATAAAATCGATAAGATTGATCGATAAACATTATACCCTCGACATATAACACTCCAAAAATAAGCATCCCGACACATTTGATCGCTAAAGAGCGATTTTTCAAAATTAATGATTGCTTATTTCATGACCCAATCTATAATCGACATTAAATCCTTAACATTTCAGCCTAAGAAGCAGAAAAACCTTAGTAATAATGGTATAAACACCCGAGAACCCTTTGATTCCTTCTTAGGTTAGCTTGGTTTTTTTATATGTTAAATCTCAACAAAACCCATAAAAAATAAATCAATAGATTGATTTTAAAGGTTTTTATTAAATTACTTAAAATATCATTTATTTCACATGCAAATTAATAACCCTATTTTCCTTATGCGGCAAAAATGACAAAAAGTTAAATTCTGAGCGTAAGATACTGGGTGACAAAATACAGAATATAAAAACATATAAAAAGGAATGAGAACACAACCACGTTAATGTAAGAACAATTACCGATGGCGTAGGAAATATCCACATAATATGTAGGAAGCACTGATTAGAAATAAAGAATATAGGAAATTTAAAGTTATACATTCTCAACATATAAATTTAATAGGGTAAATAACAATGAAACCGAAGAATCAGAGAAAAGAAGAAGTGATGGGTATTCTGGAGAACCACTGTAATTCGTTAATGGAGCAGTTTACTGAGTCGCCACCACCTGTTATCAATTGGCCAAAAACCAGAGAACTTGCCGATAAAGCGCACTTGGATATTTATACGGCAAGATTGGTATTAATGAAGCTAGTCGAGGAAGACAGGGCCAGAATGTCAGAAACCAAAGTGATGAACTCATTACGCTGGTTTGTTACTCAGCCAGAAAAAAAATGAAATGGCCATCATCTTAGAATAAAAACATTATTTTTCAACGAGATAAATTTGAATAGCAATAAAGATTCAGCTTTAATTGCTGCCAGACACTATCCCATTGAGCTGTTATAACCCCAATATTGGACAATTAGTTAACCTGTTTCCGTACAACAGGATGTTAGCTATATATGTAACTTGTTGATAGAAAAATGAAACTTTGTTTACCCCCATCTATAAGACCCACTCTTTCAGTACCAGTGCTCAACCTTGTTGTTATGGCGCTGATGTCCATTACCTTTGTCACCATGATGCACTATGAAATCAACCGAGGAGGGGCTGGGCTTCATCTTCCTGCCAATATAATCATCTGGGCCATGATGGCACTGCTGACGATAACACTCTATTTACCCCATACTGAAGCCACTCAGCTTGTAAATTCTCCTGGCCGTTTGTGGCTGCTGTTTGGCGCCTTGATGATAAGCCTGCCGGGGCTATTTCCTGCCTCATTACCGCATGTCGTTGCCTGGTTACCGCGGATTTTAGGCCTGTGGGGTGGGATAATACTGCTACTGGGGTTGTTCCGCCTGAAACTGAATGTAGCCCTGCGACAGAGATGGCTGGTGATCATCCTCTTGTCGGCCTGGGGGCAAGCTGTGCTGACTCTGTTGCAATTTTTTGTTTTTACATCCGATAATTGGATGGAATTTGATAGTGCACAGCGGCCTTATGGCATATTCCAGCAAACCAATGTACTGGCCAGTTACCTGGCAACCGGTTATAGCATTGCAATCTATCTGTTTATGTTATCAAGCAAGCGGGCCGTTCGAGGCATCAGCACACTTACCCTGCTGCTATTCCCAGGCTTATTGGTGCTGTTGCAATCAAGGATCGGTTGGGTTGGCGGGATAACAACCTTGCTATTACTGTCGCTATATTACTGGCGTCAGCGACAGATAGCCTGGGTGTGGCTGAGTAGCCTGCTGAGTTTACTGGTCGCCGTTTATCTGTTGGAACAGATGAATATCGGTATGCATGTATCCAAAGATGCCAGCAACACCGAGCGCTGGCTGATACTGCAATATACCTGGCAGATGATACAGCAGCACCCATGGCAGGGTTGGGGATATGGTAGCTTTGAGTCAAGTTTTGCCCATGAATTGGCGCAGCACTGGCGGGTACCGACTTACTTAACCTATCCTTCCCACCCTCATAATGAAGTGCTTTATGGTTGGGTTGAGGGTGGCATTGCCGCACTGATCGGGATGTTGCTATTGGCTATCGGCTATGTGAAGCCACTCTTAATGCAACCAAAAACCGTTTTCCCTCTGTGGGTTCTCACGTTGCCGATCGCGTTGCATTTGATGACGGAGTTCCCTCTTTATCAATCAGCAGCCCACTGGCTGGTGCTGATTTTACTTGGCCGCCTGATGGTTACAGAAGATATGCTGCAACCCACCACATCGAAGCCAACTTGCTGGCAACGCTGGCTGCACACTGCCGTGATTTTATCGGCGCTATGCACACTGGTGTTTATGGTGACAGGCTTTAAAACTGGCCGGGTACTCACACTGGCCGAGAGAAGTGGCTTGGTTAACATGCAGCCTTTAGATAGCCTGACCAATCCCTATATCCAGTGGGAAAGGTATCAATATATAAGAAATGTTAATCTATTATTGCGATTTAACCAGCATCCTGACCCCATGTTATTGCGCCAATTTAGGGTATGGGCCGAGCAGTATATTCAATTACACAATGATCCGAATGTTTATCAAAGTCTGATCATGATTGCTCGGTATCAGAAGGAAACAGCTTACGCCGATCAGTTGTACCAAACTGCTCGCGCTTTATTCCCCGCCAACCCAGCCTTTCAATAACGCCGACCTTATCAGCAATCACAAATCACCTGGCCCCTAAATCAAGGGGCTTATTACACCGTTTGCGGGCAGCCTCGAGTTTTACCTATGTCAGTTTTGGGGCTGCTGGGCTAGTATATCGGCTGGAAAAAGGACTTGATGAATGGTTGTAATTACAGCCCTTCTGTTTCAAGCTCATAGCTTATTTTTATCGGCTGTTGTGCCGGCATTGATAGCGAGATTTCCGTGTTAACCGTAAAATCATGTGATAGCTAACGATAATAATAAAAATCACAATTAACTTTAAATTCAATGGACTATAAATCATAACCACATGAATAATACCGATAAACTCGATTCTCACACCCCGATGATGCAGCAGTATCTTCGGCTCAAGGCCCAGCATCCTGACATTCTATTGTTCTACCGGATGGGGGATTTTTACGAACTGTTCTACAGTGATGCCAAGCGAGCTTCACAGCTACTGGATATCTCACTCACTAAACGCGGAGCCTCCGCAGGTGAGCCTATTCCGATGGCTGGGGTACCTTATCATTCGATAGAAAACTATCTGGCGAAGCTGGTCCAGTTAGGTGAGTCTGCCGCAATTTGCGAGCAAATCGGTGATCCCGCCACCAGTAAAGGGCCAGTTGAGCGTAAAGTAGTGCGTATCGTGACACCAGGTACTGTCAGTGATGAAGCTCTGCTACAAGAACGTCAGGATAATCTGCTGGCGGCTATCTGGCAGGATGCGCGCGGTTTTGGCTATGCGACGTTAGATATCAGCTCCGGTCGTTTTAGGGTTGCACAACCCGCAGATCTTGAAACCATGGCTGCCGAGTTGCAGCGAACGCATCCCGCAGAGTTACTTTACCCAGAAAACTTTGAGCAGATGTCGTTGATAGAACACCGGCATGGCTTGCGCCGCCGTCCATTATGGGAGTTTGAGCTAGAAACCGCCCGTCAGCAGCTTAATCTGCAATTCGGCACCCGTGATTTAATCGGGTTTGGTGTAGAGCAAGCCCATCAAGCACTGCGCGCTGCGGGTTGCCTACTGCAATATGTCAAAGATACCCAACGTACCTCTCTACCCCATATCCGCGGTTTAACCATGGAGCGCCAGCAAGATGGCATTGTTATGGATGCCGCGACCCGTCGTAACCTTGAACTGACCCAGAACCTGTCTGGTGGGTCTGAAAATACGTTAGCTGCTATTCTCGATTGCAGTGTGACCGCAATGGGCAGCCGCATGCTAAAACGCTGGCTGCATATGCCGGTTCGCGATATCAAGGTATTAAGCGATCGCCAACAAGCAATCGGCGGCTTACAAGATATCACCGCCGAACTGCAAACGCCGTTGCGTCAGGTAGGCGACTTAGAACGTATTCTGGCTCGTTTGGCGCTGCGCACTGCGCGCCCAAGAGATTTAGCGCGGATGCGCCATGCTTTCCAGCAATTGCCGGAGATTCACCATCTACTGCAATCGGTGGATGTTCCCCACGTGCAAAATTTGTTGTCACAAGTCGGTCAGTTTGATGAATTACAGGATCTGTTGGTGCGGGCAATTGTAGAAGCACCGCCAGTGTTAGTACGTGATGGTGGTGTCATTGCGCCGGGTTATAATTCTGAACTCGATGAATGGCGAGCTCTGGCCGATGGTGCTACCGATTATCTGGATCGGCTGGAGATCCGTGAACGTGAAAAGCTGGGCCTGGATACACTGAAGGTCGGTTTTAATGGCGTCCACGGCTATTACATTCAGGTAAGTCGTGGTCAGAGCCACTTGGTTCCGATTCATTATGTCCGTAGACAAACCCTGAAGAATGCTGAGCGCTATATCATTCCAGAACTGAAAGAGTATGAAGACAAGGTTCTGACCTCTAAAGGCAAAGCGCTGGCGATTGAAAAAGGGTTATATGAAGAGATTTTCGATCTTCTGTTGCCACATCTGCCTGAATTGCAAATCAGTGCTAATGCGTTGGCGGAACTGGATGTACTGGCGAATCTGGCTGAAAGAGCGGAAACACTTAACTACAACTGCCCAACCCTGAGTGATAAACCGGGGATTAAAATTACCGCTGGCCGCCATCCGGTCGTCGAGCAGGTTCTCAGTGAGCCCTTTATTTCTAACCCGCTGACGTTATCACCTCAGCGGCGGATGCTGATCATTACCGGCCCGAATATGGGGGGTAAAAGTACCTATATGCGCCAAACAGCCTTAATAGTTTTGTTGGCACACATGGGGAGTTATGTTCCAGCGGAAAGCGCTATCATTGGCCCGGTTGATCGCATATTTACCCGCGTAGGTGCCGCTGACGATCTGGCTTCAGGCCGTTCCACCTTCATGGTCGAAATGACGGAAACAGCCAATATCCTGCATAACGCCACGGAGCAAAGTCTGGTGCTGATGGATGAGATTGGTCGCGGTACATCCACTTATGATGGCCTTTCATTGGCCTGGGCTTGTGCTGAAAATCTGGCGAGCCGTATTAAAGCGATGACGCTGTTCGCCACTCATTACTTTGAGTTAACCACCCTACCGGAAAAAATGGAAGGTGTGGTAAACGTCCACCTTGATGCTCTGGAACATGGCGAAACTATCGCCTTCATGCACAGTGTGCAGGATGGGGCAGCCAGTAAAAGTTATGGTCTGGCAGTCGCAGCCCTGGCCGGTGTACCACGTGATGTGATTAAGCGGGCACGGCAAAAACTGAAAGAGCTCGAGTCATTGTCTAATAATGCCGCAGCCAGCAAGATTGATGGCTCACAACTGACATTGTTAAATGAAGAGACACCACCTGCGGTTGAAGCATTGGAAGCACTGGATCCAGACTCACTATCACCACGTCAGGCATTGGAATGGATTTATCGCCTGAAGAATATGGTGTAAACGGGCATAAAAAAACGGTGAACATCTGTTCACCGTTTTTGTGTTTTATAAGAATAACTATCTATACCCTAACTATTTCGTGTTGCAGAAAGGCGGGTAAATTTATTCACGGAACAACGCCTCGATGCTCAAGCCTTGTGTTTGCAAAATTTCCCGCAAACGACGTAAGCCTTCAACCTGAATCTGGCGGACACGCTCACGCGTCAAACCAATTTCACGGCCAACATCTTCCAGCGTTGCTGCTTCATATCCTAAAAGACCAAAACGACGGGCCAGCACTTCGCGCTGTTTAGCATTCAATTCAAACAGCCATTTAACGATACTTTGCTTCATATCGTCATCTTGCGTTGTATCTTCTGGACCATTTTCATTTTCGTCGGACAGAATATCTAACAAGGCTTTCTCTGAGTCGCCGCCTAACGGTGTATCAACAGAAGTGATACGTTCGTTCAGACGTAACATACGGCTCACGTCATCAACCGGTTTGTCGAGTTGCTCAGCAATCTCTTCAGCGCTCGGTTCATGATCCAATTTATGAGAAAGTTCTCGTGCAGTACGCAAATAAACGTTTAATTCTTTAACGATATGGATAGGTAAACGGATGGTCCGGGTTTGGTTCATTATCGCCCGTTCAATCGTTTGACGAATCCACCAAGTGGCATAAGTGGAGAAACGGAAACCGCGTTCAGGATCAAATTTTTCCACCGCCCGAATAAGACCGAGGTTTCCCTCTTCAATCAAATCCAGCAGTGCTAAACCGCGATTACTGTAACGGCGGGCGATCTTCACCACCAACCGCAAGTTACTTTCAATCATACGCCGACGTGAAGGCACATCACCGCGCAATGCACGCCGGGCAAAATAAACCTCTTCTTCTGCGGTTAACAGCGGCGAATAACCAATCTCACCAAGATAGAGCTGCGTCGCGTCCAGCACTCGCTGGGTAACACCTTGCGCCAACAGCTCATCTTCTGCTAACTCGCTTTCAGTAGGTTCATCCTCTACTAATGCTTTTTCGTCGAAAATTTCAGTTTCCGTACTGTTTTCATCAAAATCAGCATCTTCATGCAACTCGTTAACTTTCAGCGTATTTTGGCTCATATGCTGCTCCTACCCGTGAATCCGGCGAGCAGAATACAGCGTATTCTGCCCAATCTATCGCTGCGGAAGGTAACGCAGCGGGTTTACGGATTTCCCCTTGTAACGAATTTCAAAATGCAATCTAACTGAACTGGTTCCGGTGCTACCCATGGTTGCTATTTTTTGACCCGCCTTCACTTCTTCTTGTTCCCGGACCAGCATTGTATCGTTATGAGCGTAGGCGCTCAGGTAATCATCATTATGTTTGATGATAATAAGATTACCGTAACCACGCAGTGCGTTCCCAGCATACACAACTCGCCCGTTTGCTGTAGCGAAGATGGGTTGCCCACGAGAACCGGCGATATCTATCCCTTTATTGCCCCCTTCGGAAGCCGAGAAGCTATCGATCGTTTTACCCTCAGTTGGCCATTTCCAGCTACTGACTGGACCACCATTACTGGTTGGATCACTGATGGTACTGCTTGGCGCGGTAACAGGTGCGGTCGATGCGACAACTGCCCCTGACGCTGGTAACATTTTACCAACATTCTGTTTACCCGAGTTTCCAGAATACGCGCTAGTTGATTGAGAATCAACCGTTGTAGTTGTGTTCTGAATATTTGCCGGCGGTTTTGTCATTCCACCTGATGTGGCATCGGTCGCGGCTAACATTCCACCACCCGACCCATTACCCAACTGGATAGATTGTCCAACATTCAGGCTATATGGCTCAGCAATATTGTTTTTTGCTGCCAGATCACGGAAGTCATTCCCGGTTATCCAGGCAATATAAAACAGCGTGTCACCACGCTTAACGGTATAGGTATTACCGTTGTAACTTCCCTTGGGGATACTGTTGTAACTACGGTTATAAACGATGCGGCTACCGGAACTATTCGTATCCGAGCCACTTAGCATGGTCCCTGAACGATCACCGCCAACACTGCTGATTGGCGCAGATGTTGAGGAGTCATTACTACAACCTACCAACCATAAACTCATAACCGTACATGCCGCTACCCGGCGTAATGTAATCATTGGGCTTCCCGTGCTCATGCTTCCCCCATGACAGCAATAATAAGCGATATATCCAAAATACCTTTTACACTGTAGTTAAAGTGGTCAGTTAACGACTGTTAAAACGCCATGCCGAATATGACTATTCCACTCATTTTCGAGTATTAAAAGGTTCCACAGTGCAGGCCAAGACACATGCTGACTCGCACTGAAGAAACAAGATACAGAAGCGCGCATGCTATCAATACCGCGCCTGCCATACCATAAAATTTATATTACTGATTTTCGGCCAATCTTTAGCACAAAAAAACTGCACTTCGACTTTAGTTAAAGATTAAGACTGAAATACACCCTAAATAATTCAAGTTGCAGGAAGGCGGCAATTGAGCGCAGCCAACGCACATGCAGCTTGAAGTATGATGGGTCTAAAGGCATTTATTCAGGCCAAATCACCTTTAACCAAAGGAACAAAACGCACGGCCTCTACCGTCTCAATTTGGAATTCATTGTTACGGCGTTGCACACATTTCAAGGTTTGAGCCTGCTCCCCAACGGGAAGAACTAATATCCCACCTTCATCCAATTGTTCAAGTAAGGCACTTGGAATTTCTGGTGGAGCTGCTGTGACAATGATCGCATCAAATGGCCCGCGTGATGCCCAACCTAACCAGCCATCACCATGGCGGGTGGAGACATTATGCAGATCCAGTTGCTTTAGGCGACGCTTTGCCTGCCACTGTAACCCTTTGATTCGTTCAACTGAACAGACATGTTCGACTAAATGCGCCAAAATTGCGGTCTGATAGCCAGAACCGGTACCTATCTCTAATACCCGAGAAGTCGGTGTCAATTGCAACAATTCGGTCATCCGTGCCACCATGTACGGCTGAGAAATAGTTTGCCCTGAACCTATAGGTAGAGCTGTATTCTCATATGCCTTATGGGACAACGCCTCATCAACAAAACGCTCGCGCGGCACCGCTTCGATCGCCTGTAACAAGCGCTCGTCGTGAATACCTTGCTGACGTAACAGCATCAACAATGTCTGCATGCGTTTATTTACCATTCCTCGTCACCCTAGGTGTTTTAACCAGTAATGTTGGCTAACCAGTTTTCAACCACGTCTTGCGCCGCATAGGCGGTTAAATCAACTTGAAGTGGTGTTATAGAAACATAACCTTGTTCAATCGCAGCAAAATCAGTGTCCGGTGCTACATCAAATTTCTCCCCCGGCGGCCCAATCCAATAGAGATCTTGCCCCCGTGGGTCCTGCTGACAAAATACCTGCTCTGCTGGATGGCGACTACCACAACGTGTGACTCGAATACCTTTAATTTCAGATAAGGGTAAGTCAGGTACATTAATATTAAGTATCTTACCGGTACGCAACGGCTTTTGTTGTAAAGCACGCAATAAACGGCAAGTGACTGCTGCTGCCGTAGCATAATGCTGATGACCGTTGAGTGACACGGCCAGAGCAGGAAAGCCTAAATGCCGCCCTTCCATTGCGGCGGCCACCGTGCCGGAATAGATAACATCATCCCCCAGGTTCGGGCCTGCGTTGATACCGGAAACCACAATGTCGGGCCGGGGGCGCATTAACGCATTTACTCCGAGATAGACACAATCTGTCGGAGTACCTTGCTGCACGGCAATATCGCCATTGGATAATGTGGTAATGCGTAATGCACAGTCCAAAGTCAGTGCATTGGAAGAACCGCTGCGATTACGATCTGGGGCGACGATTTGTACCTGCGCAAACTCGCGCAATGCAGCGGCGAGCGCTTGTATCCCTGGCGCAGAAATACCGTCGTCGTTACTCAGCAATATCCGCAGCATCGGCATTATCCTGATTCATTATTTCCCTTACCACACTGGTGGCAAAACTGCCCGCGGGTAGCCAGAAGCTGAGTTCAAGGGTTACGTCATCCCACCAGCTCCACACCATATTCTGTGGCTTTAGCAGTACAGCCCGGCGAGCACCCTCAACACGTTCACGCTTAATCAACGCCAGTAATTCACTTTGATCCGCTATACATGACTGCTCAAAAGCCAATGCTTCATCCTGCGTACCCAGTTCGCCGTCGCCTGGCAGTGGGGCCGTCACATTCAATTCACCCGCATCAACACGCTGCTGTAACGCCACCAATTCATCAGCACTGGCCACAAACCAACTGCCACGACCAGTTAACTGTAAAGCATCGCCTGTCAGCACCGTGGTTGCTTGCTGTTGCGCCAGACGGCAACTGCTAATCAGGTTGAACATTGCACTACGGCTAGCGGACAAGTAAAAGCTGCGTTTACTGCGCTCTTTGACCCGAATCTCATTATTCGCCCACAGACGAGCCTGCACCAGATTATTACCACCACGGCCAAACCGTTGGCTGCCAAAATAGTTGGGCACTCCCTGTGCGGCAATTTGCTGCAACCGTTGTTCTACATCCTGACGATCAGTGATATGACGCAACACCAGGGTAAAAGCATTGCCTTTCAGTGAACCGATACGCAGCTTACGTTTCTGCCGCACAGCTTCCAGCACTTCACACCCTTCCAGCTCGAACGTAGCGAGATCCGGTGCTTCTTTGCCCGGTAGGTGCAAACAGAACCACTGCTCTGTGACAGCGTGGCGATCTTTCAAACCCGCATAGCTCACTAAACGCGGATGAAGCTTGGCAAAACGCGCCAGATAGTCAGCAACAAATTGCGTATTACAGCCATTTTTGCGAATACGGATCAGCAAATGTTCGCCTTCGCCATCAGGTTCAAAGCCTAAGTCCTCAACCACCACAAAATCTTCGGGATTGGCTTTTAAAATGCCACTCGCTTTGGGTTTGCCGTGCAGCCAGGTTAGATTTTCCATGTCCATCGTTATGCCTTAACCCTGTTATGCTTTAACCAAAAGCGCCACTGCTTCACATGCAATACCTTCACCACGGCCAGTAAAACCAAGTTGTTCCGTGGTGGTAGCTTTTACGTTGATATCATCCATATGACATTGTAGGTCTTCCGCCAAATGCACGCGCATTTGCGGGATATGGGGAGCCATTTTAGGTGCCTGGGCAATAATGGTAATGTCCAGATTACCCAGCCGGTAGCCTTTCGCCAGAATACGGCGATAAGCTTCACGCAGCAAAGCACGGCTATCAGCACCTTTAAATGCCGGATCGGTATCAGGGAATAATTTGCCGATATCACCTAACGCAGCCGCCCCCAATATTGCATCGGTAGCAGCATGTAATGCGACATCACCGTCGGAATGTGCCAATAGGCCCATCTCATATGGGATACGCACACCGCCGATAATAAGTGGGCCAGCTCCGCCAAATTTATGAACATCGAAACCATGACCAATTCGCATTAATTGCACTCCTTATAATGCCTTTATTACTTGAGGTTGCAGCAGCATTAGCCGCTCTTACTCACCAGAATCACAATGACTGGGCCAAGCCTGCTGGAATTTACTGGCTGCAACACCCATTAATTGGGCTATTGACGTTGGGTTAAATAAAACTCGGCCAAGGCCAGATCTTCAGGGCGCGTCACTTTGATATTATCCGAACGACCAGACACTAATATCGGATGATAGCCGCAATGTTCTAATGCAGAAGCTTCATCAGTGACCACCGCCCCTTCGCGCAAGGCGCGGGCCAAGCATGTTTTTAATAACTCAAGCGGGAAAAGTTGAGGTGTCAGGGCATGCCACAGCGCTTGACGACCTACAGTATGGGCAATGGCCGGATGATCGCCAATTTGGACAACGGCCTCACTGCGCTTCATGGTGTCACGTACTGGTGCTGCCAGAATACCCCCGACATGGCTATGGTCGATAATCGACAACAACCTTTCAAGGTCATCGAGATGCAAACAAGGACGAGCCGCATCATGAACCAGCACCCACTCAGTCTGCCCTGCACATTGTAAGCCAGCCATCACCGAATCAGCCCGCTGCTCACCACCGTGAACAAGCGTGATCCGCGGGTCCTGCGCAATAGGTAACGTTGAAAACTGCGTATCCTGAGGATGTATTGCCACAATAATCCGCTGGACACGTGGATGCCGAAGCAAAGAAAAAATAGCATGTTCAATGATTGTCTTGCCAGCCACAGTTAAATACTGTTTAGGGCAATCAGCCTGCATACGGCTGCCAATACCTGCAGCCGGTAATACCGCAATGATATCAGGAAGGGAAACTGCAAAATTACTCATTATTTATTATTGCGCGTTATTTGACGACGAAGGGATACCCGCATTACGTCTGGATTGGTCAGGAACCAGACGATAGAAACTTTCGCCAGGCTTGATCATGCCCAGTTCGTTACGTGCGCGTTCTTCGATAGCCTCTTGACCACCATTTAAATCATCAATTTCAGCAAATAGCTGATCGTTCCGAGCTTTAAGTTTGCCGTTATTGGCCTCTTGCAGCGCCACGTCATCCTTAACCCGAACAAAATCATGAACACCATTCTTGCCCAACCACAGTGAATACTGTAACCAGCCAAGTAAAATCAGCAATAGTAGTGTAAGTTTTCCCATTCCCGCCCCCTGAAAAACTGCCTATACCGTAAATAATTCGAGTTGCAGGAAGGCAGCAACTGAGCGAGTCCTCAGGAGCTTACACAAGTAAGTGACTGGGGTGAACGAAGACAGCCAACACACATGCAACTTGAAGTATGACGGGTATAATCATCCCACAACTTTTCGTCGGACTCCACTCTGTGAAGGAAATAGGTCATAAAGCTCAGATTAAGGATGATTTCCGGCAAAAATACCATGCAAATCTACAAAATGTCATTAGTTGCTGGTTTTGAGTGCACGGTAAGTCCTGCTGTCACTACCTCTTATTGCCCCACTGCAAATCATGCAGAGATAAACACTGCAAAAACTGTTTTTGGCATTAGCTTATACCAACACTCAAGTTAAAAATGCATATTTAATCTCGTCAAAAACAAATAAACCCCATTACAGTTGAGTTTATATGTATAAAAGTTTATTTTTATGCACTCAAACTGCATAAATAAAAAATGTACCTTAACTCGTTGCTACTTTTTACCGGGAGATTCACATGTTTAAACGTTTAATGCTGGTCGGAACTTGTCTGGCCGCCGTATTGTCTGCGGGTAGCGTTGTTGCAGCCGAGCCGACTTATGTTGTCGGTTCCGGTGGTACCTACCGCCCATTTGAGTATGAAAATAGCCAAAAACAACTGGAAGGTTTTGATATAGATATCATCAAAGCTATCGGTAAAGCTGAAGGTTTTCAGGTCAAATTGGTGAATACGCCTTGGGAAGGGATTTTTGCCACATTAGGCTCCGGTGATCGCGATATCATCATTTCGGGTATCACCATTACCGATAAACGTAAACAAATGGTTGATTTTTCAGATCCTTATTTCCCTGCCGAACAAACTATCGTCGTGGCTAAAGGCTCTAAAGTTGATTCCATTGCGGCACTGAAAGATCTGAATGTTGGCGTGGTGAACTCAAGCACCGGCGACATCGTGGTATCCGATGTTCTGGGTAAAAACAGCACTGCGATCAAACGCTTTGATAACACGCCACTGATGCTGCAAGAACTCTACGAAGATGGCATCGCTGCCGCCGTAGGTGATGTAGGTGTCGCCAAGTTCTACCTGAAAACTCACCCGGAAAAAGAATTTGAACTGGTTTCCGATACCAAGTTTGAGCGCCAATATTTCGGTATTGCGGTGGCGAAAGGTAATGAAGAATTGCGCACCAAAATCAACAGTGGTTTGCAGAAAATCATTGCTGACGGCACTTACGCCAAAATCTATGAAAAATGGTTTGATGCACAGGTACCAACACTGCCAGCCGCAACCCAGCCAGCAAAATAACCCTTTCTTATATACGCCACCGCTGCGTGAATGCGCGGTGGCTTGATTGACCGGATCACCCTATGTCAGGATTTCGTTGGGAAATCATTCAGGAATACGCCCCACTATTTATGGACGGTGCCTGGATGACAATTAAGTGCACCATTATCTGTGTGATTTTGGGCACAACCTGGGGGTTAACCCTCGGTCTGGGCCGTCTGGCGCAAGCGCCTCACGGTATCTGGAAGCCAGTATTGTACTATTTCGTTCAATGGCCAGTACGCATCTATATTAGTGCTATTCGCGGCACCCCCTTATTTGTGCAGATAATGGTGGTGCATTTCGCGCTGGTGCCACTGTTTATTAACCCACGGGATGGCATTCTGGTCACCAATGGCATTATGTCTTCTGATTTTGCCAGAATGCTGCGCTCAGATTACGGTGCTTTTTTATCCTGTGTCGTGGCTATCACGCTGAACGCGGGTGCTTATGTTTCTGAGATTTTCCGCGCGGGTATTCAGTCAATTGATCGCGGCCAGATGGAAGCCTCGCGCTCATTGGGAATGAGCTACGGCAAAACGATGCGCAAGGTTATTCTGCCTCAGGCTTTCCGCCGGATGTTACCGCCACTGGGTAACAATGCCATCGCTATCGTAAAAGATTCATCGCTGGCCTCTGCGATTGGCCTGGCTGACTTAGCCTATGCTGCTCGCACCGTTTCTGGTGCCTATGCGACTTATTGGGAACCCTACCTGACTATCTCACTGGTTTATTGGGTTATCACATTCTTACTTTCGCTATTAGTGCGGCATATGGAAAAGAGGTTCGGTAAAAGTGATTCACGTACATAACCTACAAAAACAATTTGGCGAAACCCATGTGTTGCGTGGCATTTCTTGCGACATTCAGCCAAAAGAAGTGGTTTGCATCATTGGCCCATCCGGTTCGGGTAAAAGCACCTTTTTGCGCTGTATTAATGCGTTGGAGACGTTATCCGGGGGAGAAATAACCGTTAATGGTTTTGAGATCCATAAGCCGAAAACCGATCTCAACCGGATGCGCGAAAGTGTCGGCATGGTGTTCCAACGTTTTAATCTCTTCCCTCATATGACGGTGTTGGAAAACCTAACCATGGCACCTATGGATGTTAAAAAGCTGCCACGAGCACAAGCCATAGAACGGGCTGAATTGTTGTTACGCAAGGTGGGATTACTCGATAAGATTGATGCCTATCCCAGCAGTCTTTCTGGCGGTCAACAGCAACGCGTTGCCATTGCCCGAGCCTTGGCAATGGAACCTAAAATCATGTTGTTTGACGAACCGACTTCAGCGCTGGACCCGGAGTTAGTCGGTGAAGTGCTAGCGGTGATGAAAGCATTAGCACTGGAAGGGATGACCATGGTGGTAGTGACTCATGAAATGGGCTTTGCCCGAGATGTGGCCGACCGGGTGCTGTTTATTGATCAAGGGGTGATACAGGAAGAGGGGCAACCGGAAAAAATCTTTACCGCCCCTACTAATCCGCGAACTCAGGCATTTCTCAGTAAGGTGCTTTCAGCGCAAGGGTAAACGGTTACCCATTGAAGATGTTACAAATTGAAGCGGGTTATTATCAGGTGAAACCGAATAGCCCGCCGATTTGCTCACCAACCAGTAAGAAATGAAAACAGCATCCAGAATAAACACAATACTGCAATACCACTCCCACCAATGGTAAATAAGAGATTACCGCGCGATAACACACTCAAGGCAATACCTACCAACACTGAAACCGGCATCAGGGCCAGAAAGAACGGCCAAGTGTACAGCAGGAAGAAGACGGTATTGGGACCATAGACAAAGAAAGGTATCGCAAACGCCAGCCAATAGAAAACAAAGCCTGTAACGCCACCGAGAAAGGAGTATGACGGCTCCTCCCTTTCCCGCTGTTCGTCGATAATAATTTGGGTGATATTCTGCATAGCAATCCTGTGGGCACAGTTTACCAGCACGCTCTAAGGGCGTTTTGCCGATAGCCATTAGTATAGATACCCAGCGTAATTAGCGTTACAGGTAGGCAGCAAGCTAATACATCCCGATGCGCTTACACAGTCAAGTGATTCGGGTGAATGCGTGCAGCTAACGGCCCTGTAGCTTCAAGTACAAAGGGTATCATTTAGGATTTGATAATAGCTCGACCACGCAGTACGTCTAACAATTGTTCAATCAAATTTGTTACTAATTGTTCACCCGGCAAATGAATATCAGCGTGTTCGGGTGATTCATAAATAGAGTCGATGCCAGTAAAATTTTTCAGCTCGCCAGCACGGGCTTTTTTGTACAAACCTTTAGGGTCACGGGCCTCACAAATAGCCAACGGTGTATCGACAAATACCTCAATAAACTGGCCTGATGCCAACATATCGCGCACCATTTCCCGCTCAACCCGATGAGGTGAGATAAACGCCGTCAGCACCACCAACCCGGCATCTACCATCAGTTTGGCCACCTCCCCGACGCGACGAATATTCTCGCGCCGGTCAGTATCAGAAAAACCCAAATCACGGCATAAACCATGGCGCACATTGTCGCCATCCAGTAAGTAAGTGCTAACACCGCGAGCAAACAGTGCCTGTTCCAGCGCACCGGCAAGGGTAGATTTCCCTGAGCCAGATAAACCGGTAAACCACAGCACCACCCCTTGGTGCCCATGCTGTTGCTCCCGATCCTCTCGGGTCACCGCATGGGGATGCCAGATGATATTCTCATCAGCTGGCAGAGCGCCCGATTCATTAACATCATGCGTTTTCAACGGATCGGCGTACAAGTTATTTACCCCCTAACAGATCACGCGCGCCCCAGTGTGGGAAATGGCGGCGAACCAAAGCATTCAGTTCTAGCTCAAACGTACTGAATTCAGTATTTTCCTGATAAACCGACGCCAGCGTTTCGCGGATTAACCCCGCACCAACAGTGACATTAGTCAGCCGATCAATAAAGATCATGCCACCGGTATCCCGGTTGCGTTGATAGCTGTCGAGCACCAGCGGTTCATCAAATGCCAGTTCAACCAAACCAATACCATTAAGCGGCAGGCTGTCAACTACCCGCTGGGTCAATGAGTTGATTTCCACCTGATATTGAATATTTTCCACCCGCGCACGGGTCTTTTTCCCCGCTACTTTGATGTCATAACTTTGTCCAGCCACTAACGGCTGTTCCGCCATCCACACCACATCCACCAGCGCATTTTGCGCCGCTGTTAAGGTTTCACTGGCATCAACCAATAAATCGCCACGGCTGATATCCACTTCATCAGTCAGCACCAAGGTTATGGCTTCGCCAGGGATGGCTTGCTCCAAGTCACCATCAAAAGTAACAATGCGCGCCACACTTGATTCCACACCGGACGGCAGCACTTTTACTCTCTGCCCAACGCGCACCACACCGGCAGACAAGGTGCCAGAATAACCACGAAAATCCAGGTTTGGCCGGTTAACATACTGCACCGGGAAGCGCAGCGGCTGCTGCCGGCTGGCATTGACCACATCAACACTTTCCAGCACTTCCAGTAGTGTCGGGCCGGAATACCAATTCATTTTCTCGCTCGGTGATGCCACATTATCGCCATCCAGCGCAGATAGAGGGACAAACTTGATGTCGAGATCCGTGGGTAATTGCTCGGCAAAACTCAGGTAATCTTCTTTAAATTGTTCGAAGACGCTTTCCTGATATTCCACCAAATCCATCTTATTCACCGCCACTACCAAATGGCGGATCCCCAGCAATGTAGCGATAAAGCTGTGACGGCGAGTTTGATCCAACACCCCTTTGCGGGCATCGATCAACAAAATCGCCAGATCGCAGGTAGAAGCCCCGGTCGCCATATTGCGGGTGTATTGCTCATGCCCAGGCGTATCTGCGATGATAAATTTGCGTTTCTCGGTTGAGAAATAGCGATAAGCCACATCAATGGTGATGCCCTGCTCACGCTCGGCCTGCAAGCCATCAACCAATAACGCCAAATCCAATTTTTCACCCTGAGTGCCAATACGTTTACTGTCAGTGTGCAGCGTTGATAACTGATCTTCATAGATTTGGCGGGTATCATGCAGTAAACGCCCAATCAGGGTGCTCTTACCGTCATCAACACTGCCGCAGGTCAGAAAACGCAACATCGTTTTATGCTGTTGGGCATGCAGGTAAGCTTCTACT
Source organism: Yersinia sp. 2553 StPb PI (assembly GCF_052217105.1). Classification (NCBI taxonomy): domain Bacteria; kingdom Pseudomonadati; phylum Pseudomonadota; class Gammaproteobacteria; order Enterobacterales; family Yersiniaceae; genus Yersinia; species Yersinia sp. 2553 StPb PI. The sequence goes on from NZ_JAZGPX010000002.1 coordinate 2,925,785, forward strand.
CCCCCCTCGTTGGCAATCTGCTGGGCGATAGAGGTGTTTTGTAAAATCATCGATTTGTTCTCTGAAACTGGCAGCTCATCAACAACGGGCTGATCTTGTAATTTCGTGCTCATTGGGCGCTCCTCAGAAATATCCCTGACGCTTTTTAAGCTCCATCGAGCCGGATTGGTCACGGTCGATCATTCGACCCTGGCGTTCACTGGTAGTAGAGATAAGCATCTCTTCGATGATGGCAGGTAAAGTTTCAGCCTCGGACTCTACCGCGCCAGTCAATGGCCAACAGCCCAAGGTGCGAAAACGCACCATCTTCTGAGTAATGACTTCACCCGGTTGTAAATCAATTCGGTCGTCATCCACCATCAGTAACATGCCATCACGCTCAACCACCGGACGAGGCTTTGCCAGATACAGTGGAACAATGTCGATTTTTTCCAAGAAGATATATTGCCAAATATCCAGCTCAGTCCAGTTGGACAGCGGGAACACGCGGATACTTTCGCCTTTGTTAATTTGGCCGTTGTAGTTGTGCCACAGTTCCGGGCGCTGATTTTTTGGATCCCAGCGATGGAAGCGGTCACGGAACGAATAAATACGCTCTTTGGCGCGGGATTTCTCTTCGTCACGCCGGGCGCCACCAAATGCAGCATCAAAACCGTATTTGTTCAGCGCTTGCTTCAAGCCTTCGGTTTTCATGATATCAGTGTGTTTGGCGCTGCCGTGAACAAACGGGTTAATGCCCATCGCTACCCCTTCCGGGTTGCGGTGGACCAGTAGCTCGCAGCCAAATGCTTTAGCGGTACGGTCGCGAAATTCATACATCTCGCGAAATTTCCAACCGGTATCCACATGCAATAACGGGAATGGCAAATTACCGGGGAAGAATGCCTTGCGCGCCAAATGCAGCATCACAGAGGAATCCTTACCGATAGAATAGAGCATCACCGGATTACCGAATTCAGCGGCCACTTCACGGATGATATGGATACTCTCCGCCTCCAATTGCCGCAAATGAGTGAGTCGTTTTTCGTCCATAACAGATCCTTTATGCCAAATTCACGACTGACGGGCTGATAGCCTGTTCAGTCTGTGGTTGTTGCCCAAACCAGGCGATTTGGTGATGTAAATCCACCACTTCACCGATAACCAGCAGTGCTGGGGTCGGCGCCTGATGTGCTAATGATTCCAGTTGGGCCAGTGTGCCCGTCAGAACTTGTTGGTCAGCACGGGTTCCCCGTCCAATTACCGCTACAGGGGTGGTGCTTGCCCGACCATGGGCTATGAGCTGACGGCTAATCTCGGCGGCTTTCACTGTTCCCATATAAATCGCCAAAGTTTGGCGGCCTCGAGCCAGTGCCTGCCAATCCAAATCATCGCCATCGGCGCGGCAATGCCCGGTAATAAAGGTCACGCTCTGAGCATAGTCACGATGCGTCAGGGGGATACCCGCATAGGCTGTCGCCCCACTTGCCGCCGTCACTCCCGGCACCACCTGAAACGCGATGCCCGCACGCGCCACCATTTGCAGCTCTTCACCACCACGGCCAAAGATAAACGGATCACCGCCTTTCAGCCGCACTACCCGTTTCCCCTGCTGCGCCAGCGAGACAAGTAATTGATTGGTTTCTTCCTGTGCTACCGAGTGTGCTCCTGCCCGTTTGCCGACACAGATACGTTCAGCGTCACGCCGTACCAGATCCAACACTTCCGGGCTGACTAAATGGTCATATAACACCACATCAGCCTGCTGAATCACTTGCAGACCACGTAATGTCAGCAAACCTGCACAACCAGGCCCCGCCCCCACCAAAGCAACCTCACCCTGAGTGCTGCGCTGCCCCTCCAGCTCTCGTTGTAATTCCTCTTCGGCTTGGGCTAACTGACCACGGCTAATCAGACTCGCAAAGCGGCCACTAAACGCATTTTCCCAAAAGCGACGGCGCTCTCCCATCGAGGCGATATGCTGTTTAACCCGACCACGCCAGCGCCCGGCAACGGCGGCCATATCACTCAGGCTGGCCGGTAGCAGGGCCTCTAACTTCTCACGTAGTAAACGCGCCAGCACCGGAGCTTGACCGGCAGAGGAGATAGCCACCACCAGAGGGGAGCGATCGACAATCGACGGGAAGATAAACGAGCAGCGGGGTTGGTCATCAACCACGTTAGCCAAAAGATGTCGCTGATCCGCAGCAGTAAAAACAGCGGCATTCAGCACGGTATCGTTCGTGGCGGCAATCACCAAAAAAACATCATCCAACTGTTCCGGCAAGAAAACCTTTGCCAGCCAGTTAATGCGGCCATCCTGATGCTGTTGTTCCAGTTCAGATGAAAGAGTCTGTGCCACTACCCTCACCTGTGCACCCGCGCGGTGGAGTAATTCAATTTTTCGCGCAGCGACTTCGCCGCCGCCAACAACCAATACTGGGCGCTGTTTCAAGTCGGCAAATAGAGGTAGATAGTCCACAACGTCCTTCAATTACATGATAAAGCGTAGGGTGACTATAGGGGGGGGGCATGGCCTTATGAAATGACGAAAAGTAATTACAAGTTCCATAATGATATATAGGCGTAACAGCATGGCTTGCAGCTAAGTTAGCCAATTCGCACTCAGGGCGATTTTCTTACTTACTGACATAAAATTTCTACACTTTAGGAAGTATACAAATTGTCTATTGGTGTAGACAGTTTCATACTAAGCACCGGAAAGAGCTGTATTGTCCATGCTGCGAGGCATGGCCCAGACTATAACAAGGATATTTCGGTATGTTTTCCCGCCGTCGCCTAAAGTGGGCACTATTCAACCTGTGTTTCAGTACCGTCTTACCGTTGCATGCCGCTACGACTCAGGCCGTTGGTCGAATCGCTGAACAACAAATCCGCCATATCAGCACCTACTTTCCCGGCCGTATGGCGGGTAGCCCGGCAGAATTACTGGCTGCTGAGTATATCAACCACCGTTTTCAGCAAATGGGTTATCAAAGCAACCTGCGGGGTTTTAATACCCGTTATCTGTATACCAGTAAAAACGGTAAACCAAGCTGGCACACACTGACTGCCACCTCGGTGATTGCCGCTCGCAACATGACAACTCTCGATAAAAAGCAGGTGACTGGCAAAGCGGATGACCAGAAACAGATAATTATCATGGCGCACTTTGATACCTACACACCGCAAAGTGATAAAGATTTAGATAAGAATCTGGGTGGGCTGACGCTACAAGGGGTCGATGACAATGCGGCAGGGGTCGGCGTTATGCTGGAACTGGCTGAACATCTGAAAGACACACCATTGCGCTATGATTTGCGTTTTGTGGCACTCAGCGCCGAGGAGATAGGTGCACAAGGTGCCGAGAACTATCTGCAACGAATGAGTAAAACGGAGAAAGCCAACACACTGCTAGTGATCAACTTAGATAGTCTGATAACCGGTGACCGGCTCTATTTTAATGCCAGTAACCAGCCCACAGCCATTGCTGCAAGGGATCAAGCACTTGCGTTGGCACGTCGGTATGGCATTACTGCCGCCACAGTTAAAAACCAGATTAGCTCCCCCTGTAGGGCGGATAAAAATATCTTCTATAGCGCCGGATTACCGGTGTTGTCTGTCGAAGCAAGCAACTACAGCCTGGGTAACAAAGAGGGTTGTCAGCAACGGGCCATCAGTAGCCACTTTCCTCAAGGTATAACCCGTCATCAAAGCCAGCTAGATAACTTAAATTATCTGGATAAGTACTTACCGGGTCGTATTAGTAAACGTTCACACGATAGTGTGAAAATATTGTTGCCCCTGATACAAGCGCTCGCTGCCGATAAAAAATAATATGGGCTTTGCGTAACTTCGCGCAAAACACCGATAAAAACCAATAAATTCAACGTCAGGGTGATCATTATGATCGCCCTTTTTCGTGCTTTTCACGTATAACTCTTGGTGGGTATGGCACCCATAATTAATTGACTCAATCTCGCTGGTAGGTATGATACCCACCAGCGACTCACCAGGAGGTCACATGGAGAGTGGCGAATTAATAAAGCGATTGCAGGATACGGGCTGGCAAATCAGGGGTTGTAAAAAAACCAATGGCGGTAGCCATGTCACGATGTGCAAACCGGGTGTACGCAAGATCATTACGCTGCCCCATCCGCGCAAGGATACATCCAAAGGTGTTCTGCGGCAGGCTCAGCAGATTGCCGGAATTAAATTGATTTAAACAAAGCCGCATACCCTAAATCATTCAAGTTGCTGGAAGGTGTGAAATCACCCACTGGGAACCGCCTCCACACATACGGTTTGAATGATGGCGGGTATAAACGCTTAGGGAGTTAACCATGATCTACCCTATTTTTATTTTCAGTACCACTGAAGGATTCGATGGATATTTTCCCGATCTTGACGGTTGTTTCTTTGCTGGCAATACCTTTGCCGATATCAGTAAAAATGCCGAAGAAGCCTTTGCTGTTCATATTGAAGCACTGATGGATGAAGGTTTTCCATTACCCACGCCCCCGAAAGATCCACAACGTTACATTGGGGATCCCCGGTTAAAAGAAGAAGGGGGGATTTTGGGGTTTGTTGAGATTGATCCGGCCAAATATGAAAGTAAGGCGGTCAAATTCAATCTGACCATGTCGCAAAATCTGCTGACCGCCATTGATAAGTTTATCGCCACACACCGGGGTTATAAGAACCGTAGCCAATTTCTGGCTGAATTGGCACGTGAGAGAATCATCAGCTAATAGATAATGAAAATGAGGGCGCAGGCAGCGCCCTCAGACCACAGACAAATTCAAATAAAGGGAGAACGTGCAGTTGGGTGTAGCCGTTACGCATCAATCGCCGGAGCGCCCATCGGGGGCGGTCTACTTTTCACTCACTGAGCTGTAACACTCACAGGGCTATCAATAGCGTTGATATTAGCCTCAGCCTTCATGCAGGCCGCATTCGCGTTTCAAACCAAAGAAGCGAGTTTCCTCTTCGCTCATTCCCGGTTCCCATTTACGGGTGGTGTGAGTATCCCCGACCGATAAATAACCCTGTTCCCAAAGAGGGTGATAGCTCAGGCCATTTTGAGTCAGATATTGGTAAATCTGCCGATTGTCCCAATCGATAATCGGTAGCAACTTGAAGACACCGCGCTGAATGGCTAACACCGGTAGCTGCGCCCGGCTGCCTGATTGTTCACGGCGAAGACCAGCAAACCACGTTTGAGCCCCCAGCGTTTCCAACGCCCGATTCATGGGTTCCACTTTGTTCAGGTCATTGTAACGTTCAATACCCTCGACTCCTTGCTCCCACAATTTACCGTAACGGGCTTCCTGCCAAGCCGAGCTATGAGGGGCACGAAATACCTGTAAGTTAAGTTGAAGCTTCTCAGTCAAGTCATCAATAAACTGATAAGTTTCTGGGAATAGGTAACCGGTATCAGTAATAATTACTGGAATATCAGAACGTTGCCGCGTAACAAGATGCAAACAAACGGCGGCCTGAATACCAAAGCTGGAAGAAAGTACAAACTCGCCCGGTAGATTTTCCAATGCCCAGCTCACCCGTTCTTGCGCGGTTAAATGCTCAAGTTGACCGTTAACCAGTGCCAGTGCCGCCGCTTGTTCTGCTTTCGGCAGGGCATTAAGTTCACTCAAGTTAAATTGGCTCACACCGCCTCCTGTACGTCATAAAAATCACGGGCTGAATCAATCACTGGAGCAATCACACCAACGCGAATCACAAAGTCACCGAAACCTTCATCAGCATGGCGCTCTTTTGCCCAGCGCCCAACCAACTGATCGGTAATTGACAGAATTTCATCTTCGGTGATGTTTTCACGATACATCCGCGGTATCCGAGTGCCTTCCCGGTTGCCACCCAGATGCAGGTTATAACGACCAACGGCTTTACCCACCAGCCCTACTTCTGCCAGTAAAGCACGGCCACAGCCGTTCGGGCAGCCAGTAACTCGCATCACAATATGTTCATTGGGCAAACCGTGTTGCTGCAAAATACCTTCAATACGGGTAACAAACTCTGGCAGGAAGCGTTCAGCTTCTGCCATAGCCAATGGGCAGGTTGGGAATGAAACACACGCCATGGAGTTCTCACGCTGCGGGCTGACACTGTCATCTATCAAGCCATGCTCACGGGCCAGCGCCTCAATACGGGCTTTATCTTTTTCCGGCACCCCTGCCACAATCAGGTTCTGATTCGCAGTTAAGCGGAAATCACCCTGATGGATTTTAGCAATTTCTGCCACACCGGCTTTCAGGCTACGGCCAGGATAATCTAGCAAACGGCCATTTTCGATAAACAGGGTTAAATGCCATTTTTTATCGATCCCTTTGACCCAGCCAATACGATCGCCACGACCAGTAAATTGATAAGGTTTAATAGCCCCGAAACTGACGCCTGCGCGCTTTTCAACTTCCGCTTTGAACGTTTCTACCCCTACTCGCTCCAACGTATATTTGGTTTTAGCATTTTTGCGATCAGTACGATTGCCCCAATCCCGCTGCGTGGTAACAACCGCTTCAGCGATAGCCAGCGTGTGTTGCAGCGGAATGTAACCAAATTCACTCGCTTTACGGGGATAGGTATTCTTATCACCATGAGCAATGGATAACCCACCGCCTACTAACACGTTAAAACCAATCAGTTTGCCTTTATCAGCGACAGCCACAAAGTTGAGATCGTTGGCGTGTAGATCCACATCATTTTGCGGCGGAATAACAACTGTGGTTTTAAATTTACGCGGTAAATAGGTCGCGCCGAGAATCGGCTCCTCATCGGTGGTCGCCACTTTTTCCGCATCCAACCAAATTTCGGCATAAGCGCGAGTACGCGGCAGCAAATGCTCAGAAATCTTTTTCGCCCATTCGTAGGCTTCCTGATGTAGCACCGATTCCACCGGGTTCGACGTACACAGTACATTACGGTTTACATCGTTTGCCGTCGCCAACGCATCCAGCCCCAATTGATTAAGCAACTGATGGGCCGGTTTAACATTACCTTTCAGAATGCCATGGAACTGGAATGTCTGGCGATTGGTGATACGGATACTGCCGTATAAGGTGTTATCCGCCGCAAACTTATCAATTCCCAACCATTGCTGTGGGGTAATAATCCCCCCCGGCAAGCGGCAACGTAGCATCATGGCATGACGTGGTTCCAGCTTCTGCTCGGCGCGTTCGGCGCGGATATCACGGTCATCCTGCTGGTACATACCGTGAAAGCGGATTAACAGGAAGTTGTCGCCATTGAAACCACCCGTTAGACCGTCATTCAAGTCTTTGGCAATGGTCCCACGCAGGAAATTGCTTTCCGACTTCATACGTTCGCCATCAGACAGTTTTCCAGTAACGACTAATGGTCCTGGGTGTTTTTCATTCATCAGTACACATCCCGCTGATAACGGCGCGCCAGGCGCAGCTCACTTAAATATTCATCAGCCTGCTCGGTATCCATTGCACCGTGCAGAGCCACCACGTCCAGTAAAACCTGCTCAACGTCTTTGGCCATGCGGTTAGCATCGCCACAGACGTAAATGTGGGCACCTTGTTGTATCCAGTTCCACAGTTCTGCGCCCTGTGCACGCAGTTTGTCTTGTACGTATATTTTATGGGCCTGATCGCGCGACCAAGCCAGATCAATGCGGGTCAGCAAGCCGTCTTTAACATAGCGCTGCCATTCAACCTGATAGAGGAAATCCTCGGTGAAATGAGGGTTGCCAAAGAACAACCAATTCTTGCCACTCGCACCATCGGCCTCACGCTGTTGCATAAAGGCGCGGAAAGGTGCAATACCGGTACCGGGGCCAATCATGATAACTGGCGTTTCCGGGTTAGCAGGCAGGCGGAAGTTATCGTTATGTTCGATAAAGACACGAATATCACCCTCCACTTCCAGCCGATCAGCCAAATACCCTGACGCCCCTCCAGTACGTGGTCGCCCATCAATGTCATAGCGCACCACACCCACAGTGATATGTACTTCGTTTTCAGTCTCAGCCTGTGAGGAAGCAATGGAGTACAAACGCGGCGTCAGTGGCCGTAACAGCGCAATCAACTGATCAGCATTGAGATCAGACGGGGCCTGTCTAACCATATCAACGATCGGGGTATTTTTGGCATATTGTTGCAGCGCCGGTTTATCTGCCAGCAGCGCAATCAGCTTCTCATCACGGGAAAGTGCCGCATACTTATCAACGATCAGCGTCGTATTTTGTGTCAGTTCAAAATGGCTGCGCAATGCCTGTGCCAGTGGCAGATTCTGCCCGTCGACACTGACCTGTTCGTCGCCTTTAAGCCACAACAGAGCGAGTAGCTCGTCTACCAGGGCCGGGTCATTATCAAACCAGACCCCCAGTGCATCACCGGGTTGGTAACGCAGACCTGAATCGGCTAAATCTATTTCAATGTGGCGGACATCTTTTTCGGAGTTACGGCCTGTCACTTTCTGCTGTACCGATAATTGCGCGGTCAGTGGTGCCGTTTTGCTGTATGGGCTGGACGTTATTTCATCCACGACACCACTTTGCGTTACCGCCGCCGCAGTTGCCGATTGTGCCGGCACCCGAGCCTGTAACACTGCAACGATCTGCTGACGCCACTGCTGTGCCGATTCCTGATATTCCACATCCGCATCGACACGATCCAATAAGCGCTGAGCACCAAGTTCCGCCAATTTGCTGTCGAAATCTTTACCTGCTTGGCAAAAGTGCTCGTAAGAGGTGTCCCCTAATCCAAACACAGCAAAGGCGGTTTCCGGCAACTTAGGCGCTTTTTTAGAGAATAAGTATTTGTGCAATGCAACCGCTTCTTCCGCGGGTTCACCTTCGCCCTGAGTGGAGGCAACGACAATTAATAGGCGTTCTTGTGCAATTTGCTTAAACTTATAATCACCCGCATTGACCAAATTGACATTAAGTTTAGCCGCCAGAAGGTCATCACGTAGCTGTTCCGCCAAGCGGCGTGCATTACCTGTCTGAGAGGCAGAAATAAGGGTAATCGTCAGCGCTGGCGGAGCCACTGCCGCTGGGGTTGCAGCCACACCTGGCTGTTGATTAACCATGCCCCAGAAATAACCGGACAACCATGCCATTTGGGTTGGGGAAAACTCACCAACCGCCGCCTGTAAGCGGGCTAACTGCTCCGGCGATAGCGGAAGTAAAGAAGTAGGAGGAACCTGAGTCGTCATTGCAGTACGCATTCCCTTAAGCTTTAGCCAGTGTCAGTCGATCTATTTTCAGCACATATTTCTTAATGTTTGTAAGGTTAACCATCCCGATAATAACAATTAAAGAAGCGATAGAAATAATAAATAACCAAAACGACTAAGCGGTTTTTCAGGTAATGGATATGAGTTAAAGTGTTCAACTTATTAAGAAAATTTTCACTAACCCATATCAAGCTATTAATTTACTACGTCTACATATAAATCAGTAAGCTACGGGTAAAAGACTGGATTGGCAGGGGCCAAGAAGCGCTCCCCGTTGTGCGCTTTCATAGCCAGCAGAGGTGCTTTCCGGTACTATGCGGCGGTTTTTTGAGTCAATAAGGTCAGGACTATGAGCACCACCCTATTTAAAGATTTTCAATTTGAAGCCGCTCACCGACTGCCCCATGTTGCGGAAGGTCATAAGTGTGGCCGTTTGCACGGTCATTCATTTATGGTCCGTATCGAGGTTACCGGTGAAGTCGATGATCACTCCGGCTGGGTGATGGATTTTGCTGATCTGAAAGCAGCATTTAAACCTATTTGGGAACGACTGGATCACTACTATCTGAATGATATTCCTGGTTTGGAAAACCCGACCAGTGAAGTGCTGGCCAGTTGGATTTGGCAACAGCTTAAACCGCAGCTACCAGAACTGAGCGCAGTAATGGTGAAAGAGACCTGTTCTGCGGGCTGCGTTTATCGCGGCGAATAAATCGATCCCCAAAGTCATTGATGTTGCAGCAAGGCAGCATGCGCTGGCCCGCAGGGTGAGCCTGTTATAAGGCTCATAATCCCAATGAGCTTACATGAGTAAGTGATTTGGGTGACAAATCTGTCGGGAGCAGATTTGAACGCTGCTTGCAGCGGCCTCACAGAGGCGAGGCCCATGGACGGGCCGAGTAATGAGCGCCGCAACACGGCTGCGGCGGCAAGGACGAAGGGGATTAAGCGATATTTAAATACTTATGCGTCTGCATCGACAACCGCCAATTCTTGGCAATACAAATTTCGATACAGAGCTTAGTGGCGTCGTCTTTCTGGCTGATGGGTTGTAGCGCAATAATCCGCTTTTTGTCGTCATCCAGCGTGGCAAGCAGTGCCTCTAATGCCTCGATATCACGCATGCGGCCAACCGGATGTTTGATTTCATCGGCGCGTTGCAATGCCTGAGGCAATACTTTCAGGCCACTGCGCATATTCACTTTTGGCGAAACCGTCACCCAGGTCGTCGCTGAACACCGCACATCATGCGTGCCGCTGGTTTCAATCTGGCAGCTATAACCGGCCTGCTCCAACAATGAGGTTAAGGGGAACAAGTCGTAAATAGCGGGTTCTCCACCAGTGATGACAACGTGGCGTGCGGTATATCCCTGCTGAGAGAAAATATCTAATAGCTGCTGTGCGCTGGCCTCCCCCCAGGCATCACTTTCTGCGGTTTTAACCATAATGCGCTGCATATCGACTTCCCGATCGGCTTCCTTTTCCCAAGTGTGTTTGGTATCGCACCAGCTACAACCTACCGGGCAGCCCTGCAAACGCACAAAGATCGCCGGTACACCGGTGAAGTAACCCTCGCCTTGCAAGGTTTGGAACATCTCATTAATCGGGTACAGCATCAGTTTCTCTATATTCATTCAAGCCAATCGGCGATTATCGCAGATTCTCTGACTGTGACCAAACTGGCAACGCTTATGCTGCCAGTTTGTCTGTATCAGAGTATTACTCAATCACGCCACAAGCCATGCGCGCACCACCACCGCCTAACGGCATTGGATGATCGGCATAGTTGTCGCCACCGGCATGGATCATCAGGGCATGCTGCTTCAGTTCAGAGAGTGATTTCAGCCGTGGAGCCAATACCTGATAAGTCGCGCTGCCATCAGCATTCACAACCAGTCCCGGCAAATCCCCCAGATGCCCTTTGTCATTATAAGGGCCAAGGTGTACGGCAGTTTTTTGTGGATCAAAATGGCCGCCAGCAGCAAGGGCTGGCACGGGTTTGCCGTCTTTCTGCCCTGGTGCACAACTTGGGTTTTCATGCAGATGGAATCCATGAATCCCCGCCACCAGCCCGGTCAAATTGGGCGTGAACAATAAACCATAAGGTGTTTCAGTCACTGTCACCGTGCCCAGAGCTTTACCATTACCTTCAGGGAGTGCTTCGTTCATGGTCACAGTAACGCCTGCAGCCAGCACACTGCTGGTAAAAAGCATCGCTGGCAACATTAAGTATTTCAGTTTCATCCGTTATCTTCCTTTATGCATTATTGTCGAATCATTCGGGTACACATTAATGATAACGGGTGATGAATTATCTGCACGGCAGCGGTGTAAGAGATGTGAAGCCGATGTGTGGGGTGGGTGAGATTCAGATTAATCCCGCAGAGGTAAGTAAGTGGTAATAACAGGCTAATTTGTAACAATGACAGCTCACGGCCAGCATATTACCGAAGCTTGCCCCGCCATATCCCATAAAAAAACCCGCCTATTAAGGCGGGCTTTATCAACAAACTGTTTTACTGAAGGTAACGCGCAGTAATTACTGGCCTTTCACTTCTTTCAGACCGTTGAATGGTGCGCGGTCACCCAGCGCTTCCTCAATCCGAATAAGCTGGTTGTATTTAGCAACACGGTCAGAACGGCTCATTGAACCAGTTTTGATTTGGCCTGCTGCGGTACCTACTGCCAGGTCGGCAATGGTAGCATCTTCGGTTTCGCCTGAACGGTGAGAGATAACCGCGGTGTAACCTGCATCTTTCGCCATCTTGATAGCAGCCAGAGTTTCGGTCAGAGAACCGATCTGGTTGAATTTGATCAAGATAGAGTTAGCAACACCTTTCTCGATACCTTCTTTCAGGATCTTGGTGTTGGTTACAAACAGGTCGTCACCAACCAGCTGAATTTTGTCGCCCAGAACTTCGGTCTGGTATTTGAAGCCAGCCCAGTCAGATTCGTCCAAGCCATCTTCGATGGAGACGATTGGGTACTGTTTGGTCAGGTCTTCCAGGAAGTGAGTGAACTCTTCAGAAGTGAACGCTTTATTGCCTTCACCAGCCAGAACATATTTGCCATCTTTGTAGAACTCAGATGCCGCACAGTCCATAGCCAGAGTAACGTCTTTGCCCAACACGTAGCCTGCTTGTTTTACCGCTTCAGCGATAACAGCCAGTGCTTCGGCGTTAGAACCCAGATTTGGTGCATAACCGCCTTCGTCGCCTACCGCAGTGCTCATGCCTTTAGACTTCAGAACTTTAGCCAAAGTATGGAACACTTCTGAACCGATGCGAACCGCTTCTTTCAGAGTTTTCGCGCCTACTGGCTGAATCATAAACTCTTGAATATCAACGTTGTTATCAGCATGTTCGCCGCCGTTGATGATGTTCATCATAGGCAGTGGCATAGAGAATTTGCCTGGGGTGCCGTTCAGTTCAGCAATGTGCTCGTACAAAGGCATGCCTTTAGACGCTGCTGCTGCTTTCGCTGCTGCCAGAGAAACAGCCAGGATGGCGTTAGCACCAAACTGGGATTTGTTCTCAGTACCATCCAGATCGATCATGATTTTATCGATGTTAGCCTGGTCTTTAGCATCTTTACCCATAACTGCCTGAGCAATTGGGCCATTTACTGCTGCAACGGCTTTCAGAACGCCTTTGCCCAGGAAACGGGATTTGTCACCGTCACGCAGTTCCAGTGCTTCACGGGAACCGGTAGAAGCACCTGATGGTGCCGCAGCCAAACCAACAAAACCGCCTTCCAGATGAACTTCAGCTTCTACAGTTGGGTTACCACGGGAGTCGATGATTTCGCGACCGATGACTTTAACGATTTTGGACATTAGATTTTCCTCAGTACAAGTTAAACTAAAACTCCAGACAGAGGGGGCGACATCACTGCCGCCCCTTCTACCAAATATTTTATTTCACCTGGCGCTTCTGATAATCACCAGCCGCTTTAACAAAGCCGGCGAACAACGGGTGACCATCACGTGGCGTCGAAGTAAATTCTGGATGGAACTGACAAGCTACAAACCACGGGTGGTTTGGTAACTCAATAATTTCCACCAGTTTGTTATCCGCAGAACGCCCTGCTACACGTAACCCGGCGGATTCAATCTGCTTCAACAACATGTTGTTTACTTCATAGCGATGACGATGGCGCTCAACGATGGTAGGTTCGCCATACATCTGACGTACCAGGCTACCTTCGGTCAGGTGACATTGTTGCCCACCCACCCGCATGGTACCGCCCAAATCGCTCTCTTCCGTGCGTACTTCAACGTTGCCGTCTTCATCACGCCATTCGGTGATTAATGCAACCACCGGATACTTACAGTCTGGCACAAATTCGGTGGAGTTTGCGTTTTCCATCCCCGCTACGTTGCGGGCAAACTCCATCAGTGCAACTTGCATACCCAGGCAAATACCCAGATAAGGAATATTGTGTTCACGGGCATAACGCGCTGCCAGAACCTTGCCTTCCACACCACGGTAACCAAAGCCACCGGGGATTAGAATAGCATCCAGTCCTTTCAGCATCTCTTCGCCGCGTGTCTCAACATCTTGCGAATCAATCAGCTTGATGTTCACAGTCAGGCGATTTTTCAGCCCACCGTGTTTGAGTGCTTCAATCACAGATTTATAAGCATCCGGCAATTCTACGTATTTACCGATCATCCCGATGGTCACTTCGCCACCTGGATTCGACTCTTCGTATAATACCTGTTCCCATTCAGCAAGATTTGCTTCAGGACAAGTTAAGCTGAATCGTTTACAAATATAATCGTCAAGGCCCTGTGATTTCAATAGCCCTGGGATTTTATAAATGGAATCAACATCTTTTAGGGAGATAACCGCTTTTTCTGGCACATTACAGAACAAGGCAATTTTGGCCCGTTCATTAGCAGGAACTGCGCGATCAGAACGGCATATCAGCACATCTGGCTGAATACCTATGGAAAGTAGCTCTTTTACCGAATGTTGCGTTGGCTTAGTTTTCACTTCACCGGCAGCTGCCAGGTAAGGAACCAACGTCAGATGCATATAAAGCGTGTGCTCGCGGCCAACATCAACTGCCATCTGGCGAATAGCTTCCAGGAATGGCAAGGATTCGATATCGCCCACGGTGCCACCAATTTCAACCAAAACCACATCGTGGCCTTCGCCGCCTTCGATGATGCGCTCTTTGATAGCATTGGTAATATGAGGGATAACCTGGATAGTCGCACCCAGATAGTCGCCACGGCGTTCTTTACGCAGAACTTCAGAATAGATACGGCCAGTGGTGAAGTTGTTACGACGGGTCATTTTGGTGCGAATGAAACGCTCGTAATGCCCTAAATCCAGATCGGTTTCAGCACCATCTTCGGTGACGAAAACTTCCCCGTGTTGAGTCGGGCTCATGGTGCCCGGATCCACGTTGATGTACGGGTCCAGTTTCATGATGGTAACGTTGAGGCCACGGGCTTCAAGTATAGCCGCCAGAGAGGCTGCGGCAATGCCTTTACCCAGAGAGGATACGACCCCGCCGGTCACAAAAATATAATTAGTTGTCATGCTGAACCTGAGAGTTTAGGTTTAAAGACGATGGAAGAACCAAGACGGGAAAGTAGTATACTCGAACCTTGGTTTCGCTACAAACTATCTCCGCGCCAGTGGCCATTTTCGCTACCAAAACCGCACGGAACATCGTCTTGCTATCCATTATAATTCAATATATTAACGTAATTAAAATCCAACAACCATCCGCCAAATGAATTAAAACACCTTAAATTTCAGTTTCTTGCTTTTTAACTTGCTGCCAGGCGGCTTCCATTTCTTCCAGCGTCGCGCTCTCCATGCTCTTCCCTGATGCCATAACTATTTGTTCTACCTGACGAAAACGACGTTCAAACTTGCGGTTAGCTGCCTGTAAGGCATTTTCAGCTTTATGGCCTAAATGACGAGATAAGTTAACCGTAGCAAACAGCAAATCGCCAATTTCTTCCCCCAGTTTTTCTTCATCCACCACCGCTTGGCGAGCTTCGAACATCACTTCATCGATCTCTTCATAGACTTTGTCCAAAACCGGACCAAGTGTGTCCCAATCAAAACCAACCACTGCGCAGCGCTTTTGGATTTTATGGGCTTTCATCAATGCTGGTAGTGCATCGGGAATATCATCCAGTGCCGAATACAGGGCTTTCTCCGCTCTTTCCTCGGCTTTACGCGATTCCCAACCCGCCAGCGCCGCTTCACTGCCAATCGCTACGTCAGTGGCGTTTAGCGCAGCATTAGGGAATACATGCGGGTGACGACGCTCCAGTTTGTCGCTGATGGCATGACAAACATCATCAAACGCAAACAACCCCTGTTCCTGCCCCATTTGGGCATAAAACACCACCTGAAACAGCAAATCGCCCAGTTCATCACGTAAATCATCAAAATCCTTGCGCTGAATCGCGTCAAGCACCTCATAGGTTTCTTCTAATGTATAGGGAGCGATGGTGTCAAACGTCTGTTTACGATCCCACGGACAGCCGTGCTCCGGGTCACGCAAGGTACGCATAATATCCAACAAACGTTGCAGAGCTAAGGCGGTGATATCAGGGGTAGTTACTGGCTGGGTCATCTCAATTTATTCACTTTTTTGCTGTTTAAAATTCGAGGCGTAGCGAGCGCAGGCAGATTGATTGCGGCCAGCGCACAGCCCCCGGAGCGTACACGCAGTACGTGAGGAGGGCGAGCACTGCCCAATATCAATATGCCAAAGCGCAGTAGCCGTCCAGATCAAAAACTTAATTGCCGTGGAGCCGACGGGCATCTATCACATCCGGCAACTGATTCAGCTTGGCTAACACCCTGCCCAGCACCTGCAAGTTGTAAATCTCGATATCCATATCGATGGTAGCGAGCATCTTTTTAGTATCGCTGCGGCTGGCAACCCCTAATACATTGACCTTTTCGTTCGCCAGTATGGTGGTGATATCACGTAACAAGCCACTGCGATCATTGGCGGTCACCCGCACTACTAATGAATAGCCACTGGAGTAGCTTTCACCCCAAACCGCATCAACAATCCGCTCTGGTGCATGAGACTGCAATTCAGCCAGTTGTTCACAATCAGCACGATGAATGGATATCCCCCGCCCCTGGGTAATAAAACCAATAATCTCATCACCGGGAATCGGTTGGCAGCAACGGGCAATATGGTGCATCAGATTGCCAACACCTTCGACCACAATGCGCCCGCTGTCTTTGCTGGCGTTGCGTGGTGGTGGCTGATGCTTATTATTCAGATGGCGCAATGCCTCTAAATCAGCCTCTTCCGCTGTTGGTTTGTTCAGCTTGCCTTGCAGGAAGTTGACCATCTGATTCAGACGAATATCACCACCGCCAATGGCCGCCAACACTTCATCCATCGAATTCATGTTATAGCGCGGAACTAGCAGCTTCTCAGCCTCTTTTAGGCTGATATCCATATGTTCCAATTCGTTGTCCAGCATCTGCCGGCCAGCAAGAATATTCTTGTCTCTATCTTGTTTTCTAAACCAGTTATGGATCTTGGATCGCCCACGACTAGTAGTGACATAACCGAGGTTAGGATTCAGCCAGTCACGGCTTGGGTTGGGTTGCTTCTGGGTGATAATTTCAATCTGATCACCCATCTGTAACTGATAGGTAAACGGCACAATTCGGCCACTGATTTTAGCACCTATGCAGCGGTGCCCCACATCACTGTGAATATGATAAGCAAAGTCGAGTGGGGTAGAACCGGCAGGTAAATCAATAACATCGCCTTTCGGGGTAAACACATAGACCCGATCGTCAAATACCTGACTGCGCACTTCATCCAGCATCTCGCCAGAATCTGCCATCTCTTCCTGCCAGGCAATCAGCTTACGTAACCAGGCAATGCGCCCTTCATAGCCAGAACGCCCCGCCGCCACAGCACCTTCTTTGTACTTCCAGTGGGCGGCAACCCCCAATTCAGCATCTTCATGCATCTGGCGGGTACGAATCTGAATCTCCAGCGTTTTCCCACGTGGCCCGAGGACTACAGTATGAATTGACTGATAGCCATTGGGTTTAGGGTTAGCGACGTAATCATCAAACTCATCAGGCAAATGACGGAAATGAGTATGCACAATCCCCAATGCGGCATAGCAGTCCTGCAAACGCTCGACGACCACTCGCACAGCGCGCACATCGAATAACTCATCGAAGGCCAACGACTTTTTCTGCATCTTGCGCCAAATACTGTAGATATGCTTTGGTCGGCCATAAATATCAGCTTTGATACCTTCATCCGCCATTGCTTTGTGCAATGAAGCGACAAAATCATCAATGAATTGTTCACGATCAATACGACGCTCATGAAGCAATTTAGCAATTTGTTTATATTCATCGGGATGCAGATAGCGGAAGCAGAAGTCTTCCAACTCCCACTTAATCTGACCAATACCCAAGCGGTTAGCCAGCGGGGCATAAATATTGGAACACTCTTTGGCCGCCAGCACGCGTTCGTCTTCCGGTGCATCTTTCACTTCACGCAAATGAGCAATACGCTCAGCCAGTTTGATGACCACGCAGCGAAAATCTTCCACCATCGCCAGCAGCATACGGCGCACGTTATCCACTTGCTCAGAGCTCATGGAGTCGTTGTGAGTCGCTTTTAATTGGCGGATAGCGTCCATGTCACGCACGCCATGCACCAGATAGGTGATACCCTTGCCAAATTGCTCAGTCAGGGTGGTTTCATCCACCACATTGGCATCCACCAGCGGGAACAGTAGCGCC
Source organism: Yersinia sp. 2553 StPb PI (assembly GCF_052217105.1). NCBI lineage: Bacteria > Pseudomonadati > Pseudomonadota > Gammaproteobacteria > Enterobacterales > Yersiniaceae > Yersinia > Yersinia sp. 2553 StPb PI. Next base: position 2,943,760 of record NZ_JAZGPX010000002.1, read on the forward strand.
GCGCGCATACTGTCGTTATCCATGCTCAGAGTGGAAAGAATCTCAACCATTTCAAGACCGCGCCACAACAATAACGAGGCATCAGGATGGTTTTGCGTCTGTTGCTCACAGTAACGCCAGGTTTCGGCCAATCGCTCACCTGACTGCGGATTAGGAAGCCCCAAGCTGGCGATCCAGTCGTCGAGAGCAAACTCACCCGCCGGATTCAAATGTGCACTTCGTACCGCAACCATAACTTCTCCCTACTTTGCGACCCCTGGCTCCTGCATGAACAGCGCCATAGATTCAAGATGCCCGGTGTGGGGAAACATATCCAACATTCGCACCTGAGCAAGACGGTAACCGGCGGCTAACAACACCTGACTATCCCGTGCCAGCGTAGTGGGATTACACGAAACATACACCACCCGCTTTGGCGCCAGTTTGACTATATGTGACATCACCCCGGCAGCACCTGCGCGAGCGGGGTCTAATAATACTTTATCGAATCCTTGTATCGCCCACGGCTGACGACTGATATCGGATTCCAGATTTTCATGAAAAAATGACACGTTGGCTAATGCATTGTTCTGCGCATTATACTGCCCATTCGCCACCAGCTCCGCAACTCCTTCCACCCCGACAACTTCACGCGCACGCTTTGCTAGCGGCAATGTAAAATTACCCATACCGCAGAAGAGATCCAGTACCCGCTCGTCAGGTTGTACATCAAGCCATGCCAGAGCCTGAGCCACCATTTGTTGGTTGACCGTATCATTGACCTGAATAAAATCCCGTGGATGAAATGCTAAGCGTAGACCGTCTATCTGGTAATAGGGGTCCTCACCAAAGAGTTTTTCCAGATTCTCGCTGTCGGCAGCCAGATAAACGGCAACCCCCTCCCGCAGAGCAAAATCTATAAGCGCTGCACGATCTACCTCATTAAGGGTATCAAGGTGGCGTAAAACCAGCAACGGCCCATTATCAGCCAGTACCAGTTCCACATGCCCTAACCGGCGCACAGCCTGTAAGGCAGATAAACATTGATAGAGCGGATGTAGCAGGCGCTCCAATTCAGGCCGCAGGACGGGACAATGTTTTATGCTAACCAAGTCGTGAGATTCAGTTTGATGGAAGCCCATTTGTAATCGCTGCTGTTTTGGCTGATAGAGCAACCCCAACCTCGCCCGCCGCCGATAACCATACTCTGGCCCACAGATAACCGAGTCTAATGCAGGGCAACCCCCCGTTGCCTGCACCAGCAGTCGCCTGAGCGAATCTACTTTGCTATCTTGTTGCAATTGGCTACAAGCGTGCTGCTGCTGACAGCCTCCACAAATTCCAAAGTGAGGGCAAGGAGGAACCACTCTTTCGCTACATTGGTTCAACAAACGTTTAAGTTTACCGCGACCATACTGGCGTTTTTGCTCGATCAGCTCAATTTCAGCTTGCTCTCCCGGTAGAACCCCGGGGATAAAAATAGCTTTGCCTTTATCGCGTGCAACCCCCTGACCAAAGGGATCAAGAGAATTTACTGTCACAGTTATCGTTTGTCGGGTCGTCACACGTCGGTTTGGAGAGTAGAATTGCGCCATATTGATTGATCAAGCACTGGTTTTGTAAGCTGCCGATTCTCCCACATTGGAATACCATGACCAAATACAGTCTTCGCGCGCGCATGATGATTTTAATCCTGGCCCCCACGCTGCTTCTTGGGCTGTTACTCAGTACTTCCTTTATGGTAAATCGTTATAATGAGCTTCAAAAACAAATAGTTAATGCAGGCACTAATATTATCGAACCGTTGGCGGTTGCCAGTGAATATGGCATGACCTTTCGTAACCGCGATACTGTCCGTCAGTTGATTAACCTGCTTCATCGCCGTCACTCGAATATTGTTCGGTCAATATCCGTTTTCGACGCAGATAACAATCTTTTTGTCACATCTAACTATAATTACAATTCCTCACAATTAAGGTTACCTAAAGGTGATTCTATCCCTGAGTCGCTGATGCTCTCTTATCGCGGCGACTCGCTGATTATGCGAATGCCTATTGTCTCGGAATCCAACTTATCCAGTGACAGAGTCTCGGATTCGGATATAACCCATCAGCCACTAGGCTATATCGCCATAGATTTGGATTTACAATCGGTGCGTTTGCAGCAATACAAAGAGATCTTTATTTCAACCCTGCTGTTGCTGTTTTGCATGTGTGTAGCGATTTTGTTTGCTTATCGTTTGATGCGCGATGTTACCGGCCCAATCCGTAACATGGTGAATGCTGTTGACCGTATTCGTCGAGGGCAATTGGATAGCCGGGTCGAAGGACATATGCTCGGCGAGCTGAATATTCTGAAAAATGGTATCAATTCGATGGCGATGTCGTTGGCGGCCTATCACGAAGAGATGCAGCAAAATATCGATCAAGCGACATCTGATTTACGCGAAACACTGGAACAGATGGAGATACAAAATGTTGAGCTGGGGCTGGCAAAAAAGCGGGCACAGGAAGCGGCACGCATTAAGTCGGAGTTTCTGGCTAACATGTCTCACGAGCTACGAACTCCGCTAAATGGTGTCATTGGTTTTACGCGCCAAACGTTGAAAACTTCGCTAACCCCCACACAAACTGACTATTTGCAGACTATCCAACGTTCAGCCAACAACCTGTTATGCATCATTAATGATGTTCTCGACTTCTCCAAACTGGAGGCCGAAAAACTCATTCTTGAACACATTCCCTTCCCACTACGTGGTGCACTGGATGAAGTCATTATCTTACTGGCACACACCGCACATGAGAAAGGGCTGGAGCTGACACTGCATGTTAATAATGATGTCCCCGAGCAGGTAGTCGGGGATGCGATGCGTTTGCAGCAAATTGTCACGAACTTGCTCGGTAATGCGATTAAATTCACCGAACAGGGCAATATCGATATTCTGGTTGCTGTGCAGGCGAAGACAGCACAACAAGTCACTCTGGTAGTAGAGATTCACGATACGGGCATTGGTATTTCTGAATCCCAACAGGCTCAGCTATTCCAGGCTTTTCGTCAGGCGGATGCCAGTATCTCGCGTCGACACGGAGGGACCGGCCTTGGATTGGTCATTACCGAAAGATTGGTCAAAGAGATGGGGGGCGATATTAGCTTTCACAGCCAAGTAGATCGCGGCTCAACCTTTAGGTTCCATCTCACACTGGATCTTAACGAAACCCTCTCTTATCGCCATCCTGATATGTCGTACTTAGAGGGGAAAACACTCGCCTATGTTGAGCGCAATACTTGTGCAGCAAGGGCCACGCTAGATATTCTGAGTGTCACGCCCTTGCAGGTCACTCATAGCCCGACGTTAGCGCAATTACCGCGCCAACATTATGATTTCCTGCTGGTGGGGGTACCCATTCCGTTCCGTAATAATATGGCGGTTCATCAAGATAAACTGGTAGCGGCGCTGAAAATTTCCGAGCGCGTAATTCTGGCTCTACCAAGCCAGTCACAGGTGGAGGCTGAGCAACTTAAACAGCTCGGTGCCAAAGCATGTCTGGTCAAACCTTTGTCATCGAATAGATTGATTCCATTGCTGTTATCTGAAGAACCTCACAGTGAATTACCCGTAGTGGAGCAAGCGGACAAGTTGGCTAAATTACCGTTTAAGGTAATGGCAGTTGACGACAATCCAGCTAACCTAAAACTCATTGGCACCCTGCTTGAAGAACAGGTCGAAGAGACCGTGTTGTGTGACAGTGGCGCAAAAGCCATTGCCTATGCCCGAGAAAACACGCTGGATATCATCTTAATGGATATTCAAATGCCTGAAATTGATGGTATCCGTGCCAGCGAAGTCATTCATCAGATGTCCCATCATCTGGATACCCCCATTATTGCAGTCACCGCCCACGCCGTAAGAGGCCAGCAAGAACAGTTGTTAAAACTGGGGATGGCTGACTATCTGGCAAAACCGATTGATGAAGCTCGATTAATTCAGGCACTTTCCCGCTTTCAGCATGATAGTTCAGCCCCCCTTCTGGTGCAGGCTGCTCACTTGCCGGTACTTCAATCTGAATGTGACGGGGCGATAGATTGGCCACTGGCAGTCAGGCAAGCAGCCAATAAAGAGGCTCTCGCCAGAGACCTGTTAACTATGTTATTAGAATTTATGCCGCAAGTGATAGGTCGCGTGCAGGCTATATTGGCAGGTAGTCATGACAACGATATTCTGAACCTAATTCATAAGTTCCATGGCAGTTGTGCATGTAGCGGTGTGCCGCGACTGAAGCAATTGTGCATGACAATTGAGCAGCAATTGCGCCAGCAAACAGATTTACAAGGCTTGCAACCTGAATGGCTTGAATTATTAGATGAGATAGAGAATGTTCGCTATGCTGCCAAAAGCTATTTAGGTACTGCTTAGCACACCCCCGCTTCAACATAAAAAAAGGGCACAGTCATAATGAACTGCGCCCTTTTGGCGTTATTAATGCCGATTACTGCATTAATAAATAGAGTGAAGTGTCACCACGCTGAATATTCAGCGCCAGCACTGATGGTTTGGTATCGAGAATCTTCCGCAGCTCACCCAGATTTTGAACTGACTGCTGGTTAATCCCCATGATGATATCGCCTTTTTTCAGGCCAATACGTGCAGCGGCAGTGCCGGCTTTCACGCTATCAACTTTCACACCTTTTTTACCATTAACATCAGAGTTGCTCAGCTCCGCACCTTCAATTCCAGTATAGAGATTACCGGAATCAACCTGAGTTTGGCTGCTCTGCTCTAAGGTCACTTCCACATTGACAGGTTTACCGTCACGTAGCAGACCTAAGGTCATTTTACTGCCCACTGGCAGAGTACCAATCTCAGCACGGAAACCTGCGAAGCTATTGATTGCTTTACCATTCATGCTGACAATCACGTCACCAGCTTTGATCCCGGCTTTGGCCGCCGCAGATTTTGGCAAGACCTGACTGATAAAGGCACCTTTCTGTGCATCAACATTCATGGCTTTGGCCAGCTCAGAGTTCAGTTCGGTGCCCATAATGCCCAATTCACCACGTTTCACCTGACCAAATTCAACCATTTGAGATGTCAGGTTTTTCACCATGTTACTTGGGATAGCGAAACCAATACCGATGTTACCGCCATCTGGTGCCAGGATCGCAGTGTTGATACCAATCAGCTCACCGTTCAGGTTGATCAATGCGCCACCGGAGTTACCACGGTTAATCGCGGCATCAGTCTGGATAAAGTTTTCGTAGTTTTCCACGTTCAGACCACTGCGCCCCAAAGCAGACACGATACCGGATGTTACGGTTTCACCCAGACCATATGGGTTACCGATAGCAACGGTATAATCACCCACACGCAATTGATCAGAATCTGCGATTTTAATTGCAGTCAGATTTTTAAAATCTTTTAACTGCAATAACGCGATATCAGTTCGCGGATCTTTACCGATCACTTTTGCTTCATAGCTACGGCCATCGCTCAGTTTAACGCTGATTTTAGTCGCATTATCTACCACGTGGTTATTGGTAACGACATAACCTTTGGCAGCGTCAATAATGACACCTGAACCGAGCGCTCGGAAATCCTGCTTGCTAGGTGATCCCCCTTTGCCACCCTGCCCGCCCTGACACATCGGGGAGCCTTGGAACGGTGAACCGTCTTGACAGAACGGCGAGTCATCACCAAAGAACTGCTGGAACTGTGGTGGCACGCCACCAGCACCGGAGTTGCTAACCTGGGTGCTACCCTCCACGTTGATGCTCACAACAGAAGGCATCACTTTCTCTAGCATTGGCGCCAGGCTAGGGAGCTGCTGGCTGCTAGAAGAGGCCGTCTCTGCCGAAATAGCAGAAGAAACCGGCCCCATGGCTAAACCGATGCTCAATGCCAGTGCACTTAACACTAAAGTTGTTTTTTTCATGTATTCTGGTTCTCGCTGTACAATTAATAAGGGGTCAATAAATGGTATATATACCCAAAGAAATTGAAGTTGCGGCTAACAACCTAGCAGCTTCAGAGACAAAGGGTATAACTGACTTATATCCAAAATAATTGACGTAGCAGTCAGTGAGCAATCGCGCGAATCCTAATGAGCGAACTAAAGCTCAACGATAGGGATGGGTCGAGTAACGAAAGCCACTCACTACGCGGCAACGCCAAGAGAAGGATATAGCCGTCTTGCATAGTAAGATTAAATATGGGGGATGAAGTTCATAGAACCAATAATCGGAATAGTAAAAAATATTGTCCGTCTTTACAAAACTACAGTTAATTAAACGGACAACTCACTTTGCTTGGATACTATTCCGCAGCCATCAATCGCCGATATTCATCATAAGCATAAAGATCCGTCATCCCACTGATATAATCCTGAATTAAACGAGCACGATAATAATATTCATAGATCTCATGTTGTTCTGACGATAAATTACGTAACCGCTCTGTCGATTCCGCATAAGCCAAGCGATGCTTAGTAGACAATTTATGGAACAACCGCGTCTCAATAGGATACTGGCGGTGGCTGTCTTCTGCCACTAACTGTGTAAAGGCCGTTTGCGGCATAGATAATAATGGGCTGTAAATATCAAGTAGCCCACTAATAACTCTATATCCTTGTAATTCAAGCTGTTCTACTTCAGGATGATTAAACACATGTTTTACTGCCACCTTTTTAAAAATTTGCAGTAATTTACACGCGGGGCTGGAGTCTTCTAATAATGCCTGATTGAACGAGCCAGAAAATACCGTGGGTAAATTTTCAATAAACCGTTGTGCTGCATGGGGAACTAACTTCCCGACAGTATTTACCCGTAAATACATAAAGAATTGATCTTCCGAACTGCGCCGGCCTTGCCCGCGACCTAATTGCCGGAATGCGCCACCAACAACTTTATCAAACAAGTCGCCATGGGTAACTTCGCCCCACTCTTGCATCATATGATCATAAAGTTGTTCAACGCTGAAAATACTTTTTTCTACTGCATCTTCTAAGTCAGCAATACAATAAGAAATATCATCCGCAGCTTCCATAATATATGTCAGAGGGAAACGATTGAACTCTCCCATATTGAGTTCACGACGTAAATCTTTAACATAGTCTTCTTCAGCCAGATAAAACCCTGGTTTCTTCATCAAATAGTGATGAGAAGCAGGAATATCGCCTGACCAATACGCCGGTTTGGTATATTTAAGAATGCATCCTACCTGAGCATAAGTCAGATTCAGTTTTAATAAACTGTAAACCAACCGAATGGCTTGTGCGTTACCTTCAAACTGGCTTAGGTCATGGCGGATTTTACTGCGCAGGATATTAAGTTCTGTTTCCCCTTCCCGCAGCCTTAATGCATTAACCTGACAATGATCCTTACCACGAGGTTCCGCACCACCGCCGTTAGGGTCCATCTGTTTTGTAAACCAGTTATTGATAGCTGATTCACCAAAATGGCCAAAGGGAGGATTACCGATGTCATGCATCAGGCAAGCCATTTCCACTATGCTTTCAAAGGGATCAAGCAGCTTATCCAGCCCATAAGCTGTGATTTTTTTATCCTGCTTAAACCGATTAAGGATCTCTTTGGCAATATAACGCCCCACTTGTTGCACTTCCAACGAGTGGGTTAAACGGCTACGAACAGCGGCATTACGTTCCAGTGGGAAGACCTGTGTTTTTTGCTGCAAACGCCGAATGGCGGCAGAATTCACAATCCGACCCCGATCACTTTCAAATACTCGGGTAATCTCATATTCATCTTCCGCCGAACTGGATTTACCAAACGGCCGCTGAAAACTGATTTTCTGCTTAAAGTCGATCCCGGACATGTTATCCCCCTGATCATTTAATATAAACAGTGATACCGACTCCCGCCAACAGATGCAATTGATTACGCATGAACTGCGGCACATTACGCATTATCTTTGCTGAGCTACCCGGATATCTCACTTAACTGATAAACTGTGCGTTGATAATTACAACCTAATCCACTCTTTAAAATCAGCGGGTATCCATATGAAAGTAGGCATTATTGGTGCGATGGAGCAAGAAGTTACGTTGCTGCGTGATAAAATTGAAAATCGCCAAACCTTGACACGAGCAGGTTGCGAAATTTACACCGGTAAACTCAATGGCGTTGATGTCGCATTACTAAAATCCGGCATTGGTAAAGTCTCTGCGGCCATGGGAACAACATTGCTGTTAGAGCATTGCCAGCCAGACGTGGTAATCAATACCGGCTCTGCGGGTGGTTTAGCCTCCAGTTTGAAAGTGGGTGATATCGTTGTTTCTAACGAAGTTCGCTATCACGATGCTGATGTGACCGCATTCGGCTATGAAGCAGGCCAAATGGCCGGTTGCCCTCCCGCTTTCATTGCTGATGCTGAGTTGATTGCACTGGCAGAAAGCTGCATTAATCAATTGAACTTACATGCAGTACGCGGCCTGATTTGCAGCGGCGATGCCTTTATTAATGGTTCAGCCCCCCTGGCCCGTATCCGCGCGGCCTTCCCGTCGGTGGCAGCAGTCGAGATGGAAGCCGCCGCTATCGGCCATGTTTGTCATCTGTTCAAGACACCTTTCGTTGTGGTTCGTGCGATTTCTGATGTGGCTGATCAGGAGTCTCATCTGAGCTTTGAAGAGTTCTTAGTGGTCGCCGCTCAGCAGTCGACGCTTATGATCGAAGCCATGTTAACCACACTGGCTAACCGCAATTAATGGTCCGTTCCCGTATTTTCTCCCTATCACGAGCAGCAATAACGTTGTTGCTCGGCCTGTTTTCGTTTGCCCTGTTTGCACCATACGCAGTGGCAGTAGAGCGGATTATCAGCTTATCCCCCAGCACCACTGAACTGGCTTATGCCGCGGGATTAGGCGATAAACTGGTTGCAGTAAGTGCTTACTCTGATTACCCGGAAGCGGCTAAAAAGCTTGAGCAAGTTGCATCCTGGCAAGGCGTGAATGTCGAACGTATTTTGGCATTAAAGCCAGACTTGATCCTCGCGTGGCGTGGCGGTAATCCACAACGCCCGCTTGATCAACTCGCCGCCTTTGGTATTCCAATCTTCTATTCTGATCCGGTAAATATTGATCAAATTGCTGGTGATCTGGATAAATTGGCGCAATACAGCCAGCATCCTGAACAGGCCCACCAAGCCGCAGCTCAACTCCGTCAGAAGGTTACTGAATTACGTCGCCACAATGCCCGTAACACGCCCTTGCGTACCTTTTTACAGTTTGGTACTCAGCCGCTGTTTACCAGCTCTGGGCATACGTTACAAAGTGAGGTTATTTCCCTGTGTGGTGGAGAAAATATTTTTGCTGGCAGTCGTGTTCCTTGGCCTCAAGTCAGTCGGGAACAAGTCATGACACGCCAACCACAGGTGATCGTAGTCAGCGGTGACCAGCCACAAGCTGATAATGTCAGAGCCTTCTGGCAACCTCAGCTTGCAATTCCTGTTATAACGCTGAATGAGGACTGGTTTAATCGTTCGGGTCCGCGTATCCTGCTGGCCGCTGAACAGTTGTGCCAACAAATGGCCAGCTTTCAATCCCCCGTGGCGGAGTCACATTAATGCTGGTTTATTGGCTGGATATTTTAGGTACTGCGGTATTTGCTATCTCTGGTGTATTGCTAGCGGGGAAGTTGCGTATGGACCCGTTTGGTGTGCTGGTTTTAGGGGTGGTGACGGCTGTCGGTGGGGGAACAATCCGCGATATGGCCTTGGCCAATGGCCCGGTTTTTTGGGTGAAAGATCCTACTGACTTAGTGGTTGCAATGGTGACCTGTCTGGCAACCATTTTGTTGGTGCGTCAACCTCGTCGAACACCTAAATGGATCCTGCCGGTGCTTGATGCTATTGGTCTGGCAGTATTCGTCGGTATCGGCGTCAATAAAGCCTTTGCGGCTGGTGCCAGCCCGTTAGTGGCTATCTGTATGGGTGTTATAACCGGAGTCGGCGGTGGGATTATCCGCGATGTATTAGCCCGCGAGATCCCAATGATCCTGCGCACTGAAATTTATGCTACCGCCTGCATTATTGGTGGTATCGTTCATGCTACCGCGTTCTATACTTTTGGTATGCCCTTACAACAAGCAATGATGCTGGGCATGGTGATTACGCTCGGTATCCGGCTTGCAGCTATCCGCTGGCGTTTAAAACTACCCACATTTGAAATAGAGCACTAATAGAGTGATTGGTCTAATTTGTATGATCTAAATCTTCAAGTTTTTAAATAATTAGCCGATATATCTATCCAAAATAATTGGCCCTGATAGCTAACAACGCTGCGGCGTCAATAAGCAGGATATCCCCATTTAGCTGGCTGAATGGGACACCGACAGATAAAAATGCAGTCATAAATCATGAAATATTTTTTGTTTACGTTTTGGCTGGCATTCATTGCCAGTCCGTCGCTGGCTAAGCGGCACAATAGAATTAAGCTTAACTATCGTGCCATCTTGTCAGGTGCAATCACCGAATCAAAATGAACACATAGCTAACGATGCAAAAGTAAATTATCCACAAATACACTGCCAACGAGGAGGTGGCTTGGTTAGCGAACCTAAAATCAGCCATTCTTTTATTGCGACAGATGGCTCATTACTCAGCCAAACCAGTAACAGCCAGATGACACAGTTGATCACTGTAGAATGGTAATATTCAGATGAAAAAAACCGCAACTATTAAAGTTGCGGTTTTTTATCGGAAATTGAGTGGACTAATTATACCCAAAGTCATTGGTGTTACAGCAGGGCAGTAAACGAACGACAAATCAGTCAGAAGCGATTTGAACAGCATTGATGCTAGCCCGTAGAGTGTGCCTTCAAAATGAGGCTCACTAATCCCGATGAGCTGCAATTCAGTGGTTCGGTTAAGTGAATACAGCTAACGTCGTTGTAGCATCAAGGACACAGGATAAATTAAATGCTGAAAGAAGAACCGCAACCACAGGTACTTTTCGCATTCGGGTTCGTCACAATAAAGCGTGAGCCTTCCAACCCTTCGGTATAATCCACCGCACCGCCGACCAGATATTGCAGGCTCATCGGATCAACAACCAATTCCACGCCTTGCTTTTCGATGGTCATATCCCCATCGTTGATTTGATCATCGAAAGTAAAACCATACTGGAACCCGCTGCATCCGCCACCGGTAATATAAACCCGCAGCTTCAGATTCGGATTTTCCTCATCAGAAATCAGCAGTTTAACTTTCTTAGCTGCTGCCTCAGTAAACTGTAGGGGCAGTACTGTTTCATCGCTCATACTCATCACTCCCAACCGGTGTTCGAGTTGCAGGTTACTACAATGGCAGCCTGATCTAATCATCAATTATCTAATACCTGAGTAATTCATTCAAGTATTGCTGGCTAATGTTATATATTATCTACCTGTTTGAGTATCATTTTCAACCACCGGTTGTTGTTGTTCACTCGCAGATGCAGCCTGCTCTTGTCTTTGTAATGTGCGGGCTAAAATAGCTGAATACAAGGGCTTACCCCCCATAAATTGTGCTATTAATGTGGCGCCCAAGCAGGTCACTATCATTGGTAAAATAAGCTGATAATTATCGGTCATCTCCAACACCAAAACTATCCCAGTCAGTGGTGCACGTACCGATGCAGCAAACAGCGCCCCCATCCCGGCAATAGCAAAAGTCCCGGCCTCAATGCCGTATTCGGGGAAAAAATACGCGCAGGACAAACCAAAAGCAGTACCCAAAATAGTTCCTAAAGCCAACATTGGGGCAAATATCCCGCCAGGTGCACCAGAACCAAAGCACAATAGTGTCGTAATAACTCGAGCAATAAAAATGAATAGCAACATGCCGATACTGAAGTTACCGGCTGTCGCAATAGGAATTAATGCAAAACCACCCCCCACAGCCTCGCCATGAAACAATGCCAATAAACCACACATTCCTCCCAGCAGGCCGCCAAGCAAAACTAACTTGCGCCAATCACCACCGTGGAAACGCATGAACATATCCTGCGTGCGGAATATTAACGCATTGAACATCACACCGATGGCACCGAAAATAATCCCCAGCACAAGGTAAAGCCATAATGTGTCCAGTGGCACTTCGCTCATTTTACCGACATCAATAACCGCATGTTCACCGTTAAAATAGCGGTAGACGATAGTAGATGTTATCACCCCGACAAATACGGCTTTGATTGACACCAGACTGTAGCGGAACTGAGAGCGCATCTCTTCAATAACGAACAAAATCCCCGCCAGCGGGGCATTGAAGGCCGCAGACAACCCGGCAGCTGCACCTGTTGCCAGCAATGAGTGACGTGCTTCAGGGCTGTGCAGACGAAAGATATCGACAATCATCCGCCCGCTATTACCCCCCATCTGTACCATCGGCCCTTCCCGGCCTAACACCATGCCCGCCCCTAATGTTCCAAGGCCGCCAATAAATTTAACCGGAATAACCCGCCACCAGCGCACTGGCCGCATCTCCTCCATTGCCCCTTCGATTTCAGGAATACCTGAACCACCAGCCTCAGGAGCAAAACGACGCACCAAAAAATAACCTACCATCGCCAGCAACGCCGACATAACGAAAGCCAACGGCCATACCAAAATTGCGTAATCCGCGACTTTGGCCAGCGTTGCCAACCTTTGTTGTTGGATCCAATCGACGCCGCGATCAAAAGCCACAGCCAGCAAACCGGTAACAACCCCGACCACACCAGCCATAATAAGAATAACCAACGGCGTTTTATCACGATTAACCAATGCTCGGATAAAACGACCCCGTTTGAGTTCAGTAACGCCTTCAGCAGGCATTGGTTGCGTTGAATCAGTCATGATTAGTCTATTTATCAATTGAATAATAAGTAATACAAATGAACAGTAGTCTGAGTTTAGACTACATCATCATGATGTGCCTGCTTAAACGTCGATGAAACACTCTGGCTTAGAATGTAAGTTTAGCGATGAAAGTTTCGAATATGCGGCACGTCGCGCAAGCTAGCAGTTAATTATGCCCAATCATTTGATAACCGCGGCCAGTTCTTTAGAATAGGCACCATTGTCTATGGTCATAGCTGATGTTAACAACATTAATTTTATATAACTCACTGTTATTTAATATAATATCATCTCAGCCAATGTCATCAAGCCCAATTCAGGAGCCAGTTTATGAGTAAGTCCGAAAGTCTGTATGCCCAGGCACAGCAGGTGATCCCAGGCGGGGTTAACTCTCCGGTGCGTGCATTCACCGGTGTCGGTGGCGTTCCATTGTTTATTGAACGTGCTGACGGCGCTTATCTATTTGATGTCGATGGTAAAGCTTACATCGATTATGTCGGCTCCTGGGGTCCGATGGTGCTTGGTCACAATCATCCCGCCATTCGTCAGGCCGTAATTGAAGCAGTCGAGCGCGGCCTAAGCTTTGGCGCACCGACAGCGATGGAAGTCAAAATGGCTGAGTTGGTGACAGAATTAGTGCCAACCATGGATATGGTACGGATGGTTAACTCCGGTACCGAAGCCACCATGAGCGCCATTCGTCTAGCCCGAGGTTTCACTGCGCGCGATAAAATCATCAAGTTTGAAGGCTGCTATCACGGCCACGCCGACTGCCTATTAGTAAAAGCAGGCTCTGGCGCATTGACCCTCGGTCAGCCAAACTCTCCGGGGGTACCGGCTGATTTCGCTAAGCACACTCTGACCTGTATTTATAACGATCTCGCCTCTGTACGTGAAGCCTTTGAGCAATACCCACAAGAAATCGCCTGTATCATTGTTGAACCTGTCGCTGGCAATATGAACTGCATACTACCGCAGCCAGAATTCCTGCCGGGGCTGCGTGATCTATGTGATGAATTTGGTGCATTGCTGATTATTGATGAGGTCATGACGGGTTTCCGGGTGGCATTAGCCGGGGCGCAGGATTACTACCATGTCATTCCTGACTTAACCTGTCTGGGGAAAATTATCGGTGGTGGTATGCCGGTGGGTGCTTTCGGTGGTCGCCGTGATGTCATGGAGGCACTGGCACCGACTGGACCAGTTTATCAGGCGGGAACTCTCTCCGGGAACCCTATCGCTATGGCGGCGGGTTATGCCTGTTTAACTGAAGTGGCACAGGTAGGTATTCATGAAACCCTGACCGAGTTAACCGATTTACTGGCAACTGGCCTGCTCGATGCAGCACAAGCAGAGAATATCCCGCTGGTGGTTAACCACGTTGGTGGCATGTTTGGTATCTTCTTTAGCAATTCACCAACGGTCACCTGCTATCAGGATGTCATGAATTGTGATGTTGAACGCTTTAAACGTTTCTTCCATTTGATGCTGGCAGAAGGCGTCTATCTGGCCCCTTCTGCGTTTGAAGCCGGTTTTATGTCCGTCGCACATAGCAAAGAGGATATCCAGAGAACCGTCGATGCTGCCCGCCGGTGCTTTGCCAAACTTTAATATCTATAGATACTATAACCACCGCCAAAACGCTGGAGGTGGTTATAAATTAAAGCCCAGAGGTTTAATGCGCTTAATTAATTTAATGCCGATTAACGGTATAAAGTAATTCTGATATTTCTACATACTGTGGAATATCACCACCACTACTACCATTCCAACTTGGCCCCATAGGAAGTGTAGGCATTTTAACTTCAACTGGGTGATAATCTATTATATTACGGGTTACTGGTTGAACAGTATCAATGTGCGTCGTCAGAGAAAAAGTTAATACATCGGAAATGAGTAACACACCAAAGCCTGTCACTATCAGGCCATATATTAACAAGATATTAATCAACACCTTGTCATTAACTCCATGCAGAAAAAACTTACTTTTTTCATGAATTAATTCAGTCATCTTATTTCTCTCCAATTTAATTACCACTAAATAATGAGTAGAATAATCAGACAAACTAATAACTTAAAAATAATTTACATTGCATTATTTAGTTTGATAATATACAGGTAACTATCAAATTGACAATCACAATTAGCGTCTAAGTAACGCGGTGGATTTTCTGCCTGATTCTTTCACACTATCATATAAAAACTCATGAGCAATACTTTATTACTTATTAAATTTAACTGAGTTTAAATATAATTAACAATGCATGTAGTATTTTTATTTATAATAATTTTAAATACAATAATCATTAAATAATATTACTATAAATTAACCCAATATCCTCTATATCATCGACTCATAATTAATAGCTCGATGATATATTTGATAAAAAATCTAACTACAGTTCAGAATCCATATTCAAACGAAGCAGATTATTGACATAATAACCGCTTACCGCCCTTGTTTACGCAATAAATAAACAAAGTAAGGAGCACCAATAAATGTTGCCAACAACCCTGCGGGGATTTGGTTCGGGAACAACAGCATGCGGCCACACCAGTCGGCAAATACCATCAGCAGTCCACCTAAAATAGCCGCGATAAACAGTTGTGGAATGGCTCGGCGAAAGCCCATCATACGCGCCATATGTGGTGCCATCAGCCCGACAAAACTTAAAGGTCCAACTGTCAGGGTAGCCGCGGCAGTTAAGATGGCAGCCAATAACAAAATGGCTAACCGGCTAGGTGCAAGCGCCATACCCAGTGCTCTGGCTGTGACACTGCCCAATGGCAAAATCATTAACCATCTGCGGCACAGTGGCGCTAATGTAATCAGCACCAAAGCAACTAAACCGGTTGTTACTGCCTGTGTTCCATTAACCGAGTAGGTAGAGCCAGAAATCCACGCCAGCAAGCCGCGCATACGTGGGTCGCCACTGGCCAGTAACATAGTGATTACCGTGGTAAAGGCGGTGCTCAGTGCAATCCCTGCTAATAGCATTCTGCCTGGAGAGAACCCGCCACGACCAGCAACCACCAGAATCAACAATAACGTGGCCGCAGCCCCTAAGCTCCCGGCGGGTAGCAACCATAGCAACGCATTACCTGGCACGATAAACATCATGACCACCACCCCGAAAGAAGCACCAGAGCTGATACCCAGAACTTCGGGGCTAGCCATTGGGTTACCCGTCAGTTTTTGGATTAAGGTCCCCGCCACCGCCAGCATCATACCGGCCGATAATGCCGCGAGCACACGTGGCCAGCGCCAATGTAACACTGCCTGAAGTTCATCACCGGTAATCCAACTCCAGCCCTGATTGTCGCGGCCGAGCATAAGCGCTACCGTCAACCCAGCCAGCAGTAACAGCAAACCAACACTTATCCATAATCCTAAATGCTGTCGTTCAGCAGGAACATTATCGCCAAAATCCATATTGGGTGCGGTCGCACTGTGTAAACGTGGTAGTAGCCACAACAGTAGTGGTGCACCAATCAAGGCGGTCGCCGCACCGGTAGGGATCTCCCGCCAGACTTGCGTCAGCCAGATGATGCTCTGATCGGTAACCCAGAGCAGTAACGCCCCGACTACCGGTGCCAGTATCAAGCGCTGAGATAACCGCCGCGCACCAAAAATTTTCGCCAACAGTGGCGCAAATAGACCGATAAACCCAATGACTCCGACTGCATTAACTAACATCGCACTGAAAATAATTGCCACGCCCAGCGCACTCAACCGCGCCAGTGATAACCCCAGTCCTAGATTACGAGCAATGCCATCATCTAGCCCCAATAGGGTTAATGGGCGTATCAGTAAAGCTGCCAATATGCAGGTAATCACTAAGCGTGGCAGAATAAATTGCACCGTACTCCAATCCTGCTGATTCAGTGCGCCACTGCTCCATAAGAACAGCCCCTGCAACTGGTCATAGTTAAATAGTGCCAACAGACCATTAACTGCACCACAGTACAAACCAAGAACCAGGCCAGCCAGAATCAGAGTGACAGGCGAGAGTCGTTTTCCCCAAGCGACACCAAATACCAACGCACCGATGACCATACCACCAGCCATTGCTGCCAGTTGGCGGGTCAATTCGCCACCGGGTAACATCCATAGGGTAGCGACTGTCAGCCCAAGTTGGGCACCCGCCGCGACACCGAGTGTGGCGGGTTCGGCCAATGGATTACGCAGCACTTGCTGGAATAAAACACCGACTAACCCTAACCCAGCACCGGTGAGCAGTGCGACGACCAACCTAGGTAACTGGCTGTAATGGAATAACATC
Source organism: Yersinia sp. 2553 StPb PI (assembly GCF_052217105.1). NCBI lineage: Bacteria > Pseudomonadati > Pseudomonadota > Gammaproteobacteria > Enterobacterales > Yersiniaceae > Yersinia > Yersinia sp. 2553 StPb PI. The sequence continues at coordinate 2,960,847 of NZ_JAZGPX010000002.1, forward strand.
TGGCGCACATCATTGTTGTCTGGCCGCCATAACGCTTCAGCCCATAATGAAACGGGCAATAATTGGCGCAGATTATATAGAGTCAGTGCCACGGCAATTATCAATAACAGCCCAAGTAATCCAATGGGCAGTAACCCGCTCTTGCGTGGATGGGTTGCCATCATGATGCATTACCCCATGCCTGCTCCAAAAGACGCACAAAACGCATGGCAGACAACGTTGAGCCGTAGAACCACACCGGCGGCAATATTCGTAATTGGTTTTGACGCACAAATGACATAGATTGCCACAACGGAGTGCCAGCAACCTGTTGTAACATTTCACGATTACCATGATCGAAGCAGATGGCGCGCCCCTGTTTTATGGTCGCTAAACGTTCAATACCCACAACCGAGCTACCCCAGAGATTGGTTTCTCCCTGCCAGGCATTTTCAATCTTCAATTGGTCCAATACATCTTGGAATAGGCTGCCTTTGCCGATAACCAGCGCATGGCGAGTGTCCAACAGAGTAAACATCAGTAGTGGTGCCTGGCTGGTGTGATAAAGACGTTGACGAGCTACCTGCATAAAGTGGGTAAAGTCAGCAATATGCTGCTCCGCAACCGTTTCTAGCCCTAGCCGTTGGCCCAGCGTGCGCAATGAGTTCCGGCCAACTGCCAGCGGTGAACTGCCCTCTTCATTAAAGGCAAAACTCATCGAGGGAGCGATAGGAGCGAGTTTTTCCGGCGAAGGGCCAAAGCCTTGCGACATCAGGATTAGCGACGGTGCCATTTGCTGTAGCAGTTCCAGGTTAGGTTCAGTACGCTGCCCCACATCAATAACACTGGCAGGCAATTCAGGATCTTCAACCCATAGTCGGTAATTATGGGTGTCAGCCACACCATAAGGTGTAACCCCCAATGCCAACAGTAACTCAGTGGGTAACCACTCTAACGTGACAACTCGATTAGCATCAATCTTGCCGCTATTCTGCGCCCAACTGGGCAATGACAGCAGTAACGGCGATAGTGCTAATGCGGTAAGCAGTCTGCGCCGAGAGTGATCTGGCATCGCGCAATGAGATTCAACCATGGATAAATGTGTTGTCATTAGTACACGAAGCTTACCGGCGCACCACCGGCCGGATGCGGTAATATCCCCATTGGGATACCGTAGATTTGCTCCAATACCTCTCCCTGCATCAGGCTGTCAGCCGGCCCTTGTGCAATCATCTCCCCGCCACGCAATGCCACTAAGTGGTCGCAATAACGGGCGGCCATATTGATATCATGCAACACAGCAATGACCGTCAATCCGCGTTCACGACTGAGATGTTGAATTAACCCTAATACCTCTACCTGGTGCGCAATATCCAGTGCCGAAGTCGGTTCATCGAGCAATAGGCAGCGGCTATTTTGTGCCACCAGCATGGCCAACCAGGCACGCTGCCGTTCACCACCGGATAAACTGTCAACCAACCGGCTAGCCAAGGGTTTTAAATCGACCAATGCAATTGCCTCTTCCACTTGTTGGCGGTCTTCCTGACGAAAACGGCCTAACGCGCCATGCCACGGATAGCGGCCAATCGCCACCAATTCACGTACCGTCATCCCTTCAGCCGCCGGTAACTGTTGTGGCAAATAAGCAACTTCACGGGCAAACGCTTTGCTGTCCCACAGTGCTAATGGCACATCATTGAGTAAGGCTTCGCCACTTGATGGTGGCTGATGGCGACCCAGCATTTTTAATAGTGTTGATTTACCGGAACCATTATGGCCGATAAGTCCGCAGACTTTGCCTTGTGGGAATGTCAGTGACAGTGGCTGTAATAAGGTTCGGCCGGGAACCGAAAAACTCAGCTCACGGAGGATAAAGGTGCTGGATTGGCTTGCCTGTTGGTCCAAGATGGTGCCCTGCGATTAAAAGTTAACGGGTTTAACAATTATTGCGACCCGAACGTTATCGAAAAATAGCGAGAAAGTGAATCGAAACGATAATAATTATCAAAGTGAAATAATTATCAAAGCAGGTAGTTTATGCGTAACCTGCGACGAACTGCAAGCGCTAAGCCAGCCGATTGAGTAGTAAGAAATGAGGGGATAAGGTGCGGAGGCAAAACAGTGGAGCTGTGGAGCATGAATAGACTGGCACGGTCGCGATAACCGTGCCAGTGGGTTAACTGTTACTGGCCGAACATATCTTTTATCCAGCCGGCAACACCGTCGCCTTCGGCTTGTGGTGGCGAAGCGGGCTGAGCCGCCTTACACAACCCCTGTGGGTTTTCAGTCCAGACAGGAATGGTGCGCATACCACCAGCCTCACCACAGACAAAGTTACCCGCCGAATCAATGCTCATCTCGCTAATCCCTTCCGGTGGTTGCAACACCAACGGCAGTGGAGTCTGGTTCTCCAGATAGCGGCGATACAAGGTTAGCGCACCATTAGCTCCGGTCAGTTTTGCCGGGCCGTTATTGTCACGACCAACCCAGGCAATCGCCACTTCCTTACCATCAATACCGGCAAACCAGCTATCACGCAGGTCGTTGGTAGTACCGGTTTTGGCCGCCAGTGTGTATTTGGAGAATTTCACTGACAGCGAACGAGAGGTACCACGGGCCACCCCTTGTTGCATCGCATAAAGTGTCAAATAGGCCGCCTGAGCAGGTACCATACGTTCCGCCTGTGGGAAGCTCTGATACAGCACGGTGCCATCTTCGGCAATAACCGAACGCACCGCCGATAACGGTGCACGGTTACCGCCACTGGCGATAGTCTGATACTCCTGTGCCACTTCAACCGGAGTCAGGTCAATCGCCCCCAGTAACATGGCCGGAACTGGAGTAATAGCGGCTTTCGGGATCCCTAATCGCTGCAACATCGCACTGATTTGATCCAACCCAACCGACATTCCCAGATTCACCGTCGGCACGTTCAGCGAGTTAGCCAGCCCATCAACCAACATCACCTGACCACGGAACTGGCGATCATAGTTTTTTGGCTGCCATGATGAACCGTTTGGTAATTTGATCGACAACGGTTGATCAGATAACCAAGTGTTAAGGCGGTATTTATCTGGCTCACTCAATGCCGTCAGATAAGTGGGTGGCTTGGCAAGAGAACCGACTAAACGACGAGCCTGCATTGCACGGTTAAAGCCTGCATACTGCGGCTGTGCGCCGCCCACCATGGCACGAACTTCGCCACTGAAGCGGTCAACAATCACCATCGCCGCTTCCAGATCATCCAAATGACGAGCGGCTTTCAGCGCCGGAATGCCGTCTTCAATGGCTTTTTCTGCTGCATCTTGTGAAACTGGATCCAGTGTGGTGAAGATCTTCACACCAGATAGATCGTTAATCTTGTCACCCAGTTTCTGTTGCAGTTCCTGACGCACCATCTGCATAAAGGCTGGCTGGGGAGTAATAACACCGCCTTTTGGCTGTACCCCCAGCGGGCGGGCACTAAGCATGGTGTAAAGCTCTGCGTCAATCACACCTTGATTCTGTAACAGGCGCAACACCAGATTGCGACGTTCAAGTGCCAGCGTTGGGTTACGCCATGGGTTATACAGCGACGCCCCCTTCACCATACCCACCAGCATCGCTTGCTGATCAAGGCTCAGTTCATTTACCGGGCGACCAAAGTAATACAGGCTTGCCAGCGGGAAACCACGAATCTGATCGCTACCACTTTGACCGAGATACACTTCGTTCAGATACAGTTCCAGAATCCGATCTTTGCTGTAACGGTAATCCACCAACAGAGCCATATAGGCTTCGTTAAGTTTGCGCCACAGTGAACGCTCGTTGGTCAGGAACAGGTTTTTCACCAATTGCTGCGTCAGGGTACTGCCGCCCTGCACCGCTTTACCGGCAGTCAGGTTAGCGACTACTGCGCGGCCAATGGAGTACGGGCTGATGCCATCGTGCTCATAGAAATGGCGGTCTTCGGTTGCCAGCAAAGTATCGACTAACAAATCAGGGAAACCGGCACGCGGCACAAACAGACGCTGTTCACCGTTAGGTGATTGCAGCATGGTAATCAACTTAGGATCAAGGCGCAGGAAACCGAAATCACGCTGATTATCCAGATTTTGGATCTGGGCCAGACGATCGTTTTTAAACACCAAACGCGCGCGGATCTGGCCCTCTTTCGCATCAGGGAAATCAAATGGGCGGCGCAAGATATCAATACTATCGCCCTGAACCGTGAATTCACCTGGACGGGTCATACGGGTAACCTGCCGGTATTGCATCCCTTCCAGCAAATCGACCATCTCTTTTTTGCTGTAGGACATCCCCGGTTCAAGGTTAACCATGCGGCCATACACAGCGGCTGGCAGTTGCCAAACTTTGCCATCGATGCGGCTGCGAATTTGCGAATCGAGGTAAACCCCATAAATAGCCAGCACCACGGCACCGACTAAAAACAGTTTGATAAATAAGCCGAGCCAGCGGCGTTTTTTACGGGGCGGACGTGATGCTACCTTTCTTGGCATCGGCTCTTCCTCGTCATCGTAGTCATCATCGTCGTGCTCTTCGTCATCTAAATAGTCTTCTTCTTCGAACTCATCTTCATCACGCCGCCGGCGCAGTGGCCGTTTCGATGCGACTTTGGGTAGGGCTTTCTTGCCCTTGCGCCCTATTGGCTCGCGGTCATCCCCAGACATGTATTTATCTCCACGCGCATTGGCGATTATTGCGGCTTAATGTGTTCCCCAATTTATCGAATAGAAAGGGGAAACATCTGAAATTATTGGCTCTGATACTTCTTGGTCCTGCGGGTTGGCCGGGTATTGGCAGGGTCATCCGGCCAGACATGTTTGGGATAACGCCCTTTCATCTCTTTTTGTACCTCCCGATATGCGCCTTGCCAGAAAGCGGCTAGATCACCCGTAATCTGTAATGGCCGATGTGCCGGGGAGAGCAGTTCTAACACCACCGCCACCCGCCCGCAGGCCAGCATCGGGCTGTGTTGTTCGCCAAAGACCTCCTGCAAACGCACCGCCAGTACCGGTGGCCGCTCGACATAATAACGGATTGGCAGGCGGCTCCCCGTGGGCACAGTGTAATGAGTTGGCAGCTCAGTATCCAGCCGTTGACGTAACTGCCAGCTCAACAAGCGGGTTAATGCCTCGCTAATATTCACTTGCCGCAATCCGCGGAAAGCCCGCACGCCGGACAGCGACGGCTGTAACCACAGCTCAAGTTTGCTCAGCAAACTGTCATCATCCATCGCAGGCCAAGGCTCCTCAGGTAGCCAGCGGGCAGCACATTGTAATCGAACGCGTAACTGCTCGGCATGCTCATCCCAATTGAGTACCTGCAACCCTTGCTCGCGTATCCAGTTAAGTAATGCCGATTGCAATGCCTCATCGCTCGGCTTGGCTAACGGTTGCGCCCGTAAGGTCAAACGCCCGATTTGCCAGCGTCGCCAGGCCCGCAGCGTACCCTTTTCTTCATCCCATTCCACCACCGTCCGCTCGTCGACTAACCGGGGTAATTGTTTTACCAGTTGTTCAACATCAATCGGCAATGCCAGCAAAATACGCGCATCCGGCCCGCTGTTGCTTTGTAATAAGTTGGCGGCCACTAGCCAGGGGGTACGTGACAGCGCCTCATCCTGAGCCATTGCAGCCCCCATACCGTTAGCCAACAGGTAGCGACCATCCAGCCCTCTCTGCTGCGCGATGCGATCAGGGTAAGCCAGTGCCAGCAATTGGCCGGCGAGATTACTGTCCACGTTGCCTGAACGGCGGTTGACTCTTTGCGTCAATTGCCGTGCCCGGCGCTGCCAGTGAGGTTGCGGCCGACTAAGCCAATCGTGTAAATCAATCTGACCAGAACGGGGTGGTTCTTCCAAAATGGCGGCCAGCAATGCCGCCGTTGCCAACGCATCGGGGCTTTGTTCAGCGGCAAAGCACAACATGGCCGCCAAACGCGGTTCACAACCTAAACTCGCCATACTGCGCCCCGTAGCACTAAGGTGGCCATGGGTGTCGATGGCCCCGAGTCGCATCAATAATTCGCGCGCGACAATGAGTGCCGCCTGCGGCGGTTGATCCAGCCAGCTCAGTTGTGCCACATCCTGACAGCCCCAATTCAGCAGTTCCAACCATAAGCTGCATAGATCGCTGTTGAGGATTTCCGGCTCACTGTATTCCGCTGCTCGATCGGCTTGCTCTTTAGCAAACAAATGCCAGCAGATACCCGGTTCCAGCCGCCCGGCACGCCCGGCACGCTGAATCATTGAGGCCTGACTGATACGCTGGGTGACTAATCGGGTCAGGCCATTTTTCACATCAAAACACGCTACCCGCTCCAGGCCACTGTCCACCACCAGCCGAATACCTTCAATGGTCAAACTGGTTTCGGCAATATTAGTCGCCAGCACCACTTTGCGCCGTCCGGCGAGAGCCGGTTGAATCGCTTTCTGCTGTTCATTGAGCGGCAGCGCACCATACAGCGGGCAAAGATCTGTGTCGTTGGCTACGGCACCGTGCAAGCGCTCCATCACGCGATGGATTTCACCGACACCGGGTAAAAATAGTAATAAAGAACCGGTTTGCTCATTTAATAAACGCTTAACCCGACTGGCAACCCCATCTTCAAGCCGCTCATGGCTTGATAGCGGCTGATAGCAACGATCGACGGGAAAGCTGCGCCCAGCCGAGACAATGGCTGGCGCGCAAGGAAGTAGCGAGGAAAGACGCTGGTTGTCCAGAGTCGCGGACATGATTAACAGTTTTAGGTCATCGCGCAGCCCCTGCTGTACATCCAGCAATAGCGCCAGCGCTAAATCAGCTTGCAAACTGCGTTCATGGAATTCATCGAGGATCACCAGCGAGACGCCCGTTAGCTCAGCATCCTGCTGGAGCATGCGCGTCAAAATGCCTTCGGTTACTACTTCCAAACGCGTATCTGGCCCGCTTTTGCTTTCAGCACGCATCCGATAGCCTACCGTCTGGCCGGGTTGTTCCCCCAGTTGTTGCGCCAGGCGGTAAGCCACATTTTTCGCCGCCAGCCGCCGTGGTTCCAGCATGATAATCCGCCCTGGCAACCCACTGTATTGCAGGATTTGCAGCGGTAACCAGGTCGATTTTCCCGCGCCGGTCGGGGCATGGAGTAAGACTTGCGATGAGGTTTGCAACGCAGAGAGTATCTCGCTGAGCACTTCACTTACCGGTAAAGCAATCACTGTCGCATCACGCTCTTTCTGGTTCACCACCACATTTGTCTCCATGCTCTACTTTCATCATCAGTCATTGTAACATCATGGCCGTAGAGCGTATTTAGCCGAGTGATTATGCCAACCAGATGATAAATACCATTGATAAAACTAAAACAAGTTTCCGTCGCATGTTCTTTGCCCTGACACTGCCTGAAACCATGCAGCAGGATATTGTGCAATGGCGGGCGGCGAGCTTCCCACCCGAGGCCGGTCGCCCTATCGAAGCCGCTAATATGCACCTGACACTGGCATTTCTTGGCGATATAAGTGCCGCTAAAGCACAGGTATTGCAGCAGCAAGCCGGGCGTATCAGCCAGACTGGCTTCAGCGTAACCTTAGATGATGTCGGCCATTGGCCTGGTTCGGGCGTGATATGGCTTGGCTGTAAAAATCCGCCCCGGGGCCTGTTGCAGTTGGCGCAGTTGCTGCGATCTCAGGCTGCGCGCAGTGGTTGCGCCCAAACATCACTGCCATTCCACCCCCATGTGACCTTGTTGCGTGGCGCTACCCGCCCGGTAGCTATACCGGCCAAAACCAATAATCAACGCTTGTGCGTAGACCACTTCTCACTGTATGAGTCAGTATTGGTGCGCGGTCGCACCCGCTATACCCTGATACAAAGCTGGCCGCTGGCTGGCGGCGAAAGGAAATTTGATGACGTCTAACCCTCAATTGTTATCTTTTAACCCACGGTTACAGCCCGCCACACTTATCCTGCGGTATAAACGCTTTTTAGCTGATATTGTGACACCCGCTGGAGAATCATTAACCATTCATTGCGCTAATACTGGGGCAATGACGGGTTGCGCGACGCCCGGTGATACAGTTTGGTATTCGACCTCAGATAACCCGAAACGTAAGTATCCCCACAGTTGGGAGTTAACGCACACCCAAAGTGGTGATTGGATTTGCGTAAATACCTTACGGGCCAATGAGTTAGTCAGCTCTGCGATAGATAAAAACCATATTGTTGAATTATCTGGTTACACTTCTGTCAAAAGAGAGATTAAATATGGAGACGAGAACAGCCGTATAGACTTGTTATTGCAGGCAGAAAATAGGTCTAACTGCTATATTGAAGTCAAGTCGGTTACCTTATTACAGCAACAGTGTGGGTATTTCCCGGATGCCGTCACCCTACGGGGTCAGAAGCATCTCAGGGAGTTACAAAGCATGGTTGCCGACGGTCACCGGGCGGTACTTTTTTTTGCCGTATTGCATACGGGCATCAGGCAAGTCGCTGCGGCCCGACACATTGACAATCGCTATGCAGAATTGCTGGCCCAGGCTCAGCAAGCAGGAGTGGAGGTTATTTGCTACGGTTTTCAACTATCGCCTGACGGTATTGCGCTGGACGCCCGCATACCGTTATTACTGGCTGAAACGCTCTCACCAACAAGCGCTGAATAAAGAAGCGATTATTGGAGAAAGTTGTTCGCCAAATACGCCTTCCTTCACACCATTGTCAAGCAGGCGACAGGAATAATTGCTAACCTACCTTCCTTCTGGTATTTATAGCGGCCTGATTTTTCCCCGTATTGGGGATTTCGATAGTGCGTATGAATGTAGGAGAAGCATCATGCAAGAAGGGCAAAAACGTAAAACCTCGTCCTTGAGCATTCTCGCCATCGCTGGGGTAGAACCGTACCAAGAGAAGCCAGGCGAAGAGTATATGAATGCCGCCCAGCTGTCGCATTTCAAGCTGATTCTTGAAGCATGGCGCAACCAGCTCAGGGATGAAGTGGATCGTACTGTATCGCACATGCAAGACGAAGCCGCTAATTTCCCTGATCCGGTAGACCGTGCTGCGCAGGAAGAAGAGTTTAGTCTTGAACTTCGTAACCGCGACCGCGAGCGTAAACTGATTAAAAAGATCGAAAAAACGCTGAAAAAAGTCGAGGATGACGATTTCGGTTTCTGCGAGTCTTGTGGCGTAGAAATTGGTATCCGTCGTCTGGAAGCACGGCCAACTGCAGATTTGTGCATTGACTGTAAAACCCTGGCCGAAATCCGCGAAAAGCAGATGGCAGGCTAACTGCATACCCAATGAAATTGGCGTTGTAGATAGGCAGCAAGCGAACGAATCCCGATGCGCTAACAAACGTAAGTAATTCGGGCGAGAGGCGTAGCTAACAACCCTACAACTCCAAATATGAAGGGTATAACACGGTGCCAGAGTCACCTCCGGCACCGTATCTATTACGCGGAATTCCCTTCCCTTTTTATGTCCGAAGATATCAGTACTCAACAGCCCAGTGTGCTGCAACATTATGTTCAGCAACACGATGTTCGGCAACATAAGTACGTGGGCCGTTTTGCCCCATCCCCGTCTGGTGATTTACATTTTGGTTCACTGATTGCCGCACTCGGAAGTTACCTGCAAGCCCGTGCTCAACGCGGGAACTGGCTAGTTCGCATTGAAGATATTGACCCCCCTCGAGAAATTCCCGGAGCTGCTTCCCGTATCCTGGCGGCATTAGATCACTATGGCCTCCATTGGGACAGTCAGGTTATCTATCAGTCCCAGCGTCATGAAGCCTATCGCGCCACATTAGACTGGTTGAAACAGCAGGGCCTGAGTTATTACTGCACGTGTACACGCAGCCGCATTCAACAGCTAGGGGGATTCTACGACGGTTATTGCCGTGACCGCCATTTACCTGCTGATAGTGCCGCCATTCGTTTGCGACAGACACAGCCGATTTATGCCTTTTATGATAAATTACTGGGTGAGTTGCATGTTGAATCTGCGCTGGCACAAGAGGATTTTATTATCCGCCGCAGAGATGGCTTGTTTGCTTATAATTTAGCTGTGGTGGTTGATGATGCTTTTCAAGGCGTGACAGAAATTGTGCGTGGGGCTGATTTGATTGAACCTACCGTGCGCCAAATAGCCTTCTACCAACAGTTACAACAGCCCGTTCCGAGCTATTTGCACTTGCCATTGGCACTGAATCATGACGGTAATAAGTTATCCAAGCAAAACCATGCAACACCGCTACCGGATGGCGATCCGCGCCCGATTTTGGTTGATGCATTGAAGTTTTTACATCAACCGCTGCCAGAATGCTGGCAAGATCTTGATTTACCGTTATTATTACGTTTTGCAGTCGAAAATTGGACGTTGGCAGCAATTCCGCTTCACGGGACAATAGCAGTCACTGAAAACACAACGGCATTCTCAAAGTAAGCACGGTGAGCTATGATTAGCCGCTGTTTTTCTGTAGTTCTGTTATTTATTAGCCACTATCGAGGTGTACCATTTTTACCCGAGTAGCCAATTTCTGCCGTAAGGTACTGATTCGCGATGATAAATCAGAACGCGATAACAAAGCTGTCCGTGATGATACGGCCCGTGATGGTAGTGCCCGTAAAGATAAAGTGCCCGGTGAAGATAGCGTGGCCCGCAAAGAGAAAAGGCCTGCCAGAACAAATACTGGCCGCAAGAATCATGCGGTGCCTGCTTCACAACAGAGTGCGATGACGATTATTCCGCGAGATCAGCACAATATTTCCCGTAGAGAAATCAGCGATAATGCGCTGAAGGTTCTCTATCGCCTGAATAAATCAGGCTATGAAGCCTATCTGGTTGGCGGCGGCGTCCGCGACCTGTTACTGGGCAAAAAACCGAAAGATTTTGATATCACCACCAGCGCGACACCAGAACAAGTGCGGAAATTATTCCGTAACTGTCGTCTGGTTGGCCGCCGTTTTCGCCTGGCCCATGTCATGTTTGGCCCTGAGATCATTGAAGTTGCCACTTTCCGTGGTCACCATGAGCAACAACCGGCGGAAGATAGCGACAAGAACTCTTCCCAGCAAGCGCAAAATGGCATGCTGCTGCGTGACAATATTTTTGGCACCATCGAAGATGATGCTCAGCGCCGTGATTTCACCATTAACAGCCTCTACTACGGTATTTCTGATTTTGCCCTGCGTGATTACACCGGTGGCTTGCGTGATCTGAAAGAAGGCATTATCCGGCTGATTGGTGATCCTGAAACTCGTTACCGTGAAGATCCCGTGCGCATGCTGCGTGCAGTGCGTTTTGCCGCCAAATTGGATATGACGATCAGCCAGGAAACCGCTGAGCCGATCCCACGTCTGGCCTCATTACTGCACGAGATCCCGCCAGCGCGCCTGTTTGAAGAATCACTCAAACTGTTGCAATCGGGTTATGGTTATAAAACCTATTTAAAACTGTGTGAATATCAGTTGTTCCAACCATTATTCCCATTGATTGCACGCAATTTCACTGAGCAGCATGACTCTCCGATGGAGCGCATTCTGGTTCAGGTACTAAAAAATACTGACCATCGTTTGCATAATGATCAACGCGTCAACCCAGCGTTCTTATTTGCGGCTATGCTTTGGTATCCGTTGATTGAACATGCGCAAAAACTGACGCAGGAAAGCGGTTTGGCGTATTACGATGCCTTTGCGCTGGCAATGAATGATGTGCTGGATGAAGAGTGCCGTTCGCTGGCCGTTCCAAAACGTATTACCTCACTGGTACGAGATATCTGGCTGCTGCAACTGCGCCTGTCTCGCCGTCAGGGTAAACGTGCGCACAAGTTGATGGAACATCCGAAATTCCGTGCTGCTTATGATCTGTTAGCGCTGCGGGCTGAAGTGGAAAATAACCATGAGTTGCAGCGTTTGACACAATGGTGGGGGGAGTTCCAGGAAGCCACACCGCTACAGCAGAAAACCATGCTGAATACGTTAGGGGCTGATCCGGCACCACGACGCTCTCGTCCCCGCCGCCCACGTAAGCCAGCACCACGTAAAGAAGGGGCATAATTCGCATCATGATCCGGGTCTATATCGCGTTAGGCAGCAATCAGGCTATGCCACTGCAACAGGTTAAAACCGCCCTGGAAGCGTTGGAGCATCTGCCACGCACCCGGTTAGTTGCATGTTCGCCATTTTATCGCACCAAACCGTTAGGCCCACAAGATCAGCCAGATTTTCTTAATGCCGTGGTAGCGTTAGATACCTCACTACCACCCGAGCAACTGCTGGACCACACTCAAGCCATTGAACGCAATCAGGGCCGGGTAAGGAAAGAACAACGCTGGGGGCCACGAACGCTGGACCTGGATATCATGCTGTATGGCTCACAGGTGATAACAACCGATCGCCTGACTGTGCCGCACTATGGTTTGAAAGAGCGCGAGTTTATGCTCTATCCGCTGGCTGATATCGCACCTGACCTGATTTTCCCCGATGGCGAAGCATTATCAGAACGCCTTAAATGGGTGGATAAAAACGGTCTGGTGCCTTGGTAACTCATACTTGCCAAATTCAACATATAGCATCCCTATCTGATATCCCCACCATCTTAACCCCTTGTCTCAGGAGAAAAGAGTGATGAAAGCCACCACCATGAGCCACTTGCGTCAATGGAAACAAGAAAAGCGTAAGTTCGCCACACTGACAGCCTATGATGCCAGTTTTGCCCAGTTGTTTGTCGAGCAAGGTATTGAGGTACTGCTGGTGGGTGATTCGCTCGGTATGACGTTACAAGGCTTCGACTCGACTCTGCCAGTAACCACCGCGGATGTGGCTTATCACACCCGTGCGGTGCGCCGAGGTGCGCCTCATTGCCTATTATTGGCAGATATGCCCTTCATGAGTTATGCCACACCAGAGCAAACATTTACTAATGCCGCAGAGTTGATGCGCGCCGGCGCCAATATGGTCAAACTGGAAGGCGGTAGCTGGTTATGTGATACCGTGCGCATGCTCGCTGAACGTGCCGTTCCGGTATGCGGGCATCTGGGATTAACCCCGCAGTCAGTTAATATCTTCGGTGGCTACAAAGTACAAGGCCGCGAAGAAGTAGCAGCAAATCAGCTACTGAAAGATGCACTGGCACTTGAACTCGCGGGGGCGCAATTATTGGTACTGGAATGCGTGCCAGTAGAACTGGCAAAACGGGTTAGCGAAGAGCTGGCTATTCCGGTGATTGGTATTGGTGCTGGTAATGTCACTGACGGGCAGATACTGGTTATGCACGATGCGCTGGGCATTACTGGCGGTCATACCCCTAAATTCAGTAAGAATTTCCTGGCACAAAGTGCCGGTGATATTCGCGCCGCCATTAAGCTGTATATTCAGGAAGTTGAAAGTGGCCTATATCCGGCGGAAGAACATACATTCCAGTAAATTTTGCGGATAATACGCTGCTATTACATCCTATTTATACCCAATAGATTTCAAGATGCAGGAAGGCGGCAAGCAGAGGCGAGGCCCATGAATGGGTCGAGTAATCACCGCAGCCAACACACCTGCAATTTGAAAGATGACCGGTATCGGAGAGAAGAATGCTGATTATTGAAACCCTGCCGCTATTGCGTCAGCAAATTCGCCGTTGGCGTCAGGAAGGAAAGCGAGTTGCACTGGTACCAACCATGGGTAACCTGCATGAAGGGCATATGACATTAGTGGAAGATGCCAAAACCCGTGCCGATGTGGTGGTCGTGAGTATTTTTGTCAATCCGCTGCAATTTGAACGCCCGGATGATTTAGCTCGCTACCCACGCACTTTGCAGGAAGATTGCGAGAAGTTGACCCGTCACGGTGTGGATCTGGTATTCGCCCCTGCGGCAGTCGATGTCTATCCATCCGGTCTGGAAAGCCAGACCTATGTCGACGTCCCTGCCCTGTCTACTATTTTAGAAGGTGCCAGTCGCCCTGGTCATTTCCGTGGTGTATCCACTATCGTCAGCAAACTGTTCAATCTGGTGCAACCAGATGTTGCCTGTTTTGGTGAAAAAGATTATCAGCAACTGGCACTGATCCGTAAAATGGTGGCGGATATGGGCTATGACATCAATGTTGTCGGGGTGCCGATTGTGCGGGCGAAAGATGGTCTGGCACTGAGTTCCCGCAATGGCTATCTGACGGCTGAAGAGCGAAAAATCGCCCCGCAGCTCAATAAGATAATGCAAGCTCTGGCCGAGAAACTGATCTTGGGTGAAAGGCAGATTGATGATTTGCTGGCTGACACCGCAGAGCAATTACGTCATGCCGGTTTTACCCCGGATGAACTGTTTATCCGCGATGCCCACACTTTGCAACCATTGACCATCGACAGTAAACAAGCCGTTATCCTGCTGGCCGCCTGGCTGGGTAAAGCACGCCTGATTGATAACCAACAGGTTGATTTGCGTAGTTAACCCCTGACTGCGGTGAATAGCGGCCGAGCCCGGTTTTCACCGCACATCCCCCTTCCCTGCTCCTCTTATTCTTCACCAAACAAGGTGTTAACCCGAAAGCATTTTCTCTGCCTTTTGTATGTAATACATCGCATAAATAAAAGGGGGTTGAAGATGGGAATTAGGGTTGGAAATCATCTGTTTTCCACTGAGATTAGTCACTCAGTCATCGCAAATATAGCGGAAAAAACACTACCACCATCGATGAGTTTATGGGAGATAATAAAGGACTTTTTCTGTTGTACCCATCATGCTGAAGCATTGGATTGTCTCTATCAACTGTACCATCCTCTGAATAATACCGATGCAATGAACCCGGAGGAAATTCGCGGCAACATAGCAAAAGCATTTAATCAATTAAAACAGTTAGCAGCACCAGGATATGAAGAGAGATTTTCTCAGCCTAAGGGGTCTAATAACCAAGAGCAACATTTCACTATTACTGATAAAAATGACGAATTTATATTAAATATAAGAATGAACATTAACACCAATAAATACACAATCTCCACCCCTAGTGGCGACCCAGTATGCCTATATCTGCGACCAAAGTCTGCACAAGCAACCGATAGACCGATGGGATCGGGGGCTTGATAGCAAGTCCCTGTTCCGCTAGCCGCAGACCCGTTTTAGTCTCCTGTTTTTATCACTCAATCGCTGAGCCATAGACAAGCGGTATAAAATCAGCAAAACTGGATGCTTCTCCCTAAATCAATCGATGATGGGATAGGATGCCAGACTTATTCTGGGTAATAACCGGGGTCAAAGGTAAGAGTTATGATACGCACTATGTTGCAAGGCAAACTGCATCGGGTCAAAGTCACTCAAGCTGATTTGCACTATGAAGGTTCCTGCGCTATCGATCAGGATTTTCTGGAAGCCGCTGGCATTCTGGAATACGAAGCCATTGATATTTATAACGTTGATAATGGTCAGCGTTTTTCCACTTATGCTATCGCCGCCGAACGCGGTTCACGGATTATCTCGGTGAACGGTGCCGCGGCGCGTTGTGCTTGTGTCGGTGATAAGCTGATCATCTGTTCCTACGTACAGATGTCTGATGCTGATGCCCGATTGCACCACCCTAAAGTGGCGTATTTTGAAGGTCAGAATCAACTGCAACGCAAAGCTAAAGCGGTACCGGTTCAAGTCGCTTAATTACCCTTTGTACTTGAAGCCGCAGGGGTGTTAGCTACGTTCACTTACCCGAATCACTGACTTCAGTCAGCTCCTCGGGATGCGTTTACTTGCTGGCCTACCTGCGACTCCAATTACTTTGGGTAATATCCTTCTTACTGAAGGCTCAGGTTAGCCACGTTTGCTCACCTGTATTCTTGGTCTTTCAAGATAAAAAATGGTGCCTTACCAGAGCACCATCTTTCATATCCTCTTCATACCATCGAGTTGTTAATCCGACTCCATCACCGCAGGTGCAGGGGCAACCGGCTGGCCAGGTTCATTGGCAATACGCTCTGCCATAGTCGGTATTGAATCAGTACGCAGAATATAAAGCCGTTTGAGGGTATACGGATTATCACCGGGTTTAACCTTGCCTTGTATGGTGGTCACCGCCAAATGGAAACCGGCATTTTTAGCCGCATCGATAGCGGTTTGGTTAAAGCCACCAAAGGGATATGACAGAAAGATCACGTGCGGATTAAATTGAGATAACGCTCGTCGTGAGTGTTCAAAATCAAAAACAATATTGTGATAAGAACGGCTCAATAAGATAGGGTTACGTTTATTATCAGTCCGGTGTAAAAAATGAGTATGAGACTGAACATCAAATACATCCTGAATCTCTTTCAATTCAGAGATACTCATAAACTGTAATGAATCAGGGTTCCATTTTTGTGGATGGCGCTTAATTCGTGATGAAATAATAAACGCCGTAGCCCGGAAGCCATTTTCTTTCAATATAGGATATGCGTAGCGGTGGACCGATTTAAGACCATCGTCAAAGGTCAGTACTACAACTTTTGCGGGCAGATTAATCTTGTTATTGAGATAACCTTCAAGCTGATAGAGCGAAATCGTGTCGTAACCTGTCTGCTTGAGATAGGTCATCTGGTTACTGAATGCCGCATCAGAGGTGGTGGTTGATGTATTGAGGAAACGTTTATTCTCCTCATTCTTCAACATATGGTGATAGGTCAGGATCGGGATGCCGTTATCGATTTCAGCATCGACGCTACTGACATAGCCTAAGCGATCACCAATATTGACCTGATACCAGGTATTCCCTAACCGGTCTTTCAATTTACCCACGATAGGATAACGCAAGTTATCTACCAGCGTAGCAAACTGCTCACTGCGCACATCCGCCGCCAGATAGACAGGAGTTTCGCGCTTGATCAATATATTTTGATTGGGCAGGGGTTTATTCAAATCACCCAAGATATCGTTGGTTTTTCGTGCTTTGTTGATATCTTCTAAATCGTCCTTATCAATAAAGCCGATGCCATTACCAAATTTAAATTCATAGTATTCTGCCGCGGCGGGTAAAACCTGAATAAGTTGATCTTCTTTAATCTCACCGACAGGAATGACCTTCTCACCAACCAGTGAATATATTTCGCTATCACGCTGTGCAACCATATATTTAGGCGTAAGTGTTGCTTCATCAGGTAAGAGATCTGCATGGGTTGCCGGTATCATTACCGACATGACAAGACCGAGTAGCATCCCAATAGCTATTCTGTTTTTATGCCACATTATCGTTCTACTTATGCGCATTTGGCGCTGAATTGAAAAGGGGAAAATCTGGTGCGCCAGCATAGCACGAGACGCCAGAAGTTGAGAAAGACGATATTAGATGGGGACATTATTTATTACGTTTAAATTCCAGTATTAACAACAATTAACTAACTAATAATTCACGATCAATCTCTGCTAATAGCCAAAATCATTGGCGTTACAGCAAGGCGGCAAGTCAGCGCATCCCGATGAGCTTACAGCAGTAAGTGATTCGGGTAAGTGAACGTAGCCAACACCGCTGTAACGTCAAGGCCGAAAAGAATACCCAAAGTCATTGGCGTTACAGCAAGGCGGCAAGTCAGCGCATCCCGATGAGCTTACAGTAGTAAGTGATTCGGGTAAGTGAACGTAGCCAACACCGCTGTAACGTCAAGGCCGAAGGGTATTAGGTGCGTAGCCCACGACCACGCTCTATCAAATACCAAGCCCACGCATAAAACACCGCGATGAATACCACCAAAACACCAATGGTCAATACCAATGGCACATCAGAAATCCCAAGGAAGCCATAACGAAACCCGCTTATCATGTACACAATGGGATTTAGTTTCGATACCGCCTGCCAAAAAGGGGGCAGTAATGATAGCGAGTAAAAGACCCCGCCCAGATACGTCAAGGGGGTCAGCACAAAAGTAGGCACCAGGCTGATATCATCGAACGTTTTGGCAAATACCGCATTCAGTAACCCACCGAGGGAAAACAGAATGGCCGTCAGCATCAATGTCAGTGCAATCATTGACCAAGAGTGGACATGCAACGGTACGAAGAACAGTGAGATAATCGTTACCAGAATACCGACACAGATCCCACGGGCGACCCCACCACCGACATAACCGATAATCACAATATGTGTGGGTACCGGTGCTACCAGCAACTCTTCAATACTGCGCTGGAATTTAGCACCAAAGAACGATGCAGCGACGTTGGCATATGAGTTGGTGATAACCGCCATCATAATCAAGCCGGGAACGATAAATTGCATATAATTAAAACCGCCCATATCACCAATTCGGGCACCAATCAGGTTGCCGAAAATAACGAAATAGAGCGACATAGTAATCACCGGTGGTACCAGTGTTTGAATCCAGATACGAGCAAAACGCGTGATTTCTTTGATCCAAATACTCTGTAATGCTACCCAATATAGGCGGGTCATGCTTTCTCTCCCCCGTTACCATTAACCAAGGTGACAAATAGCTCTTCCAGACGGTTAGCCTTGTTGCGCATACTTTGTACCTGAATTCCCTGAGCGTTCAATTGACTGAATAAACCATTCAGACCTTGCTCACGCTTAACATCAACCTCCAGCGTTGAGGTGTCCGTCAGACGATAGCCATAACCTTCCAGCTTAGGTAGCGGGCTTTTAATACCCAAATCAAAAATAAAGGTTTCTGACTCAAGTTTGCCAAGCAACTGCTTCATGGTGGTATTTTCCACCAGTTCACCATTCTGGATAATACCAATGTTACGGCACAGCATTTCTGCTTCTTCCAGATAGTGAGTAGTCAGAATAATGGTGGTCCCCTGCGCATTCAGCTCTTTCAGGAACCCCCACATCGAGCGGCGTAACTCGATATCCACCCCAGCGGTAGGTTCATCAAGGATTAGCAACTTCGGCTCATGCATCAGCGCACGCGCAATCATCAAACGGCGCTTCATCCCGCCCGACAGCCGGATAGCGCGCTCATTGCGTTTGCTCCACAAATCCAACTGAGTGAGGTATTTCTCGGCACGTTGTAACGCCTCACGCCGCGTGACGCCGTAATACCCCGCTTGGGTAATCACAATCTGCAACACCGTCTCGAATGGGTTGAAGTTAAACTCCTGTGGTACTAACCCAAGTTGGCGTTTGGCATTCACGATATCGTTATCAATATCGTAACCAAAAACTTGTACCTTACCGGACGTTTTGTTCACTAATGAACTGATAATACCAATGGTGGTCGATTTACCCGCACCATTCGGCCCAAGCAGGGCATAAAAATCACCTGCCTCTACGCGCAGATCAATGCCACGTAGTGCCTGAACGCCACCTGCATAGGTTTTGGTTAGTTGCGTTATTTCCAGTGCATATGTCATAAGTAAAAAAGAACCTTATTCTATGAGTTTCTCAGCGATAACAGCATACCCATGCCTTGCTTAGCTCGCCTGTCAGGGCAAGTTACGGGGAGCAGAAGGGATCATGGGTCGATACCGAGAAGATGTTACGCAGACGAAAATTGCGCGATCAACAGGGTCACTGTTCCGATTTCAAAATCGTCATCCTTGCCGTATATTATCTTATCGCAATCCGTTCATTACAGGCTATTTACATTAATGAAAGAAATAGAGAAGCTCCTCGCGAACAATGACATGTGGTCAAACTCTATCAGTAAAGATGACCCCGATTTTTTTGAACACCTGGCGCAAGCCCAGAAACCCCGTTTTCTGTGGATTGGCTGTTCAGACAGCCGCGTCCCCGCAGAGCAACTAACTGGTCTAAAAGCGGGTGAATTATTCGTTCACCGCAATGTAGCCAATCTGGTTATCCATACGGATCTCAACTGCTTGTCCGTGGTGCAATACGCCATCGATGTTTTGCAGGTCGAACACATCATTATCTGTGGTCACCTTGGTTGTGGCGGTGTCGAAGCGGCGATCAAAGGTGAAGAGATGGGCCTTATCGATAACTGGTTACTGCATATTCGTGATCTTTGGTATAAGCACAGCTCACTGCTGGGTGAGCTACCACAAGAAGAACGCAGCGATATGTTATGTAAAATCAATGTCGTAGAACAAGTCTATAACCTGGGTCATTCGACTATTGTCCGGTCCGCCTGGAAGCGTGGGCAGAAAGCCATGATTCACGGCTGGGTCTATGGTATTGAAGATGGCAAACTGACTGATTTGAAAGTCTCGGCCACCAGCCTCAGTAGCCTTGAAGTCCTTTACCGTGAAGCGATGGCAAAGTTACTGCAACCTAATAGAAAAGACTGAACAGTCGCCAGGGAGGGTGTTCAAGCACACCCTCTCCCATCCCTAAATGCTGCTAAAGACACTCGAACTCAAAATATTGACGTGCAGTGACCAGCGGCAAATAAGGCGTAGCGAGCTAAGTCAGTTTGAGTGCGCCCAGCACGCAACAACCGGAGCGTACACGTAGTACGTGAGGATTCTAAGTACTGCGTAATCTCAAAATGGCGACGCACAGTAGCCGTTCCTGATCACTCGTCAAACATGACAACCTTTCCTACATAAGGAAGATGTCTATATCTTTGAGCATAATCGATACCGTAACCCACCACAAATTCATCAGGAATGGCGAAGCCGACCCACTCAACCGGCACCTGAACTTCGCGACGCTCTGGTTTATCCAGCAACGTGCAGATAGCCAATGATTTTGGCCCACGCAATTGCAGAATTTCACGCACTTTACTTAATGTATTACCGGAGTCGATTATATCTTCAACAATCAGCACATCCTTACCACGGATATCTTCATCTAAATCTTTCAGGATTTTCACATCTCGCGTGGTACTCATGCCATTGCCGTAGCTGGAGGCCGTCATAAAATCGACTTCATGGGAAACATCAATGGCACGGCATAAGTCAGCCATAAACATAAATGAGCCACGGAGCAACCCGACCAGCACCATTTCACTGCCGCTGTCGCGGTAGTGTTCGGAGATTTGGCGGCCTAATTCGGCAATTCGGGCTTTGACTTCCTGCTCGGAAATCATGACTTCTACAGTGTGTTTCATAAGTATTTACGTCGCTTTTTTACGTTACTTGCCACAAGAAAGCCGCTGAGTTTACCATAGCCTAAGCGATGTTGCGACGGACTCACCCGCCGCACACATAACCTGTTGATACCCCCTAAGCGCTGACGGTAAAACCCAACATCATGCCAGTATCTTCATGTTCCAACAGATGGCAGTGGGCCATATAAGGCATACTGGCTGGTGCGAGGTGACTAAAACGCACTAATATCTCACTGCGAGCACCTTCCACTCGTACAATATCTTTCCAGCCACGGCGATGCTCTGCCGGTGGTTTGCCGTTTTCTGTCAAAATACGGAACTGTGTCCCGTGGACATGGAAAGGATGTAACATCATGTCGCCTTCACCAGAAACGGTCCACTTCTCGAATTTCCCGAGCTTCGCGTCAAACGCCGGTTCAGTCATCGAGAACGGTTTGCCGTTAATCATATTGGCATGGCTGAAATCAAAAGCTGCCGCACCTTTCATCGCGCCACTCGCCATGCCTTTCATATTGCCACTCTCCATACCGGCCATATTACTGTGATCCATGCCATTCATGGCACCGTTACCCATGTTCATGCCAGCCATTGCTTGCATACCATAACGGCTCATCAGCGCTTGCATCCCTAACATATCCAATTTCGGATCCATCATCAGTTGGAACCAGCGCTCTTGCAGGCCAGTGGCATCGGCTAATGCCGGTACCACAACCAGCGAATCCGGGAGCACCTTGCTACCGGCGGCCAGTGATGGCTGAATGCGCAATACCGGTAATGGCTTATCGAACGGGGCCAGGGTCATACCCATCTGTTTCACTGGCAAAGTAACCAGATCAAGCGGCTTACCATCAGCGGTATCCACCAGCACCTCAAAACGTTCACCCATCAGTATTGGCAACTCACGCACGGCTACCGGTTCGGCCAGTAAGCCACCGTCGCTGGCAATCACATACATCGGGCGGCCATCGCTGAGTGCCAAATTAAGGGAGCGGGCATTACAGCCATTGAGCAGCCTTAGCCGCACCCAACCGCGTGGGGTGATTTGCTGCGGATAGTGTGCTCCATTGGTAAACATCCGATCGCCAAACCAACCAACAGCCGCCGTTATCACATCTAACTGATAATCAATCTGCCCATCTTTACCCAGTAATTTATCCTGCAAAATAACCGGAATATCATCTACACCCCACAGCTTTGGCAGAGGAAGTTTCTCGCTCTCACTGTCATCGATCAGGACCAATCCGCCTAAGCCCATGGCCACTTGCTGGCCAGTCTTCCCATGAGTGTGGGGATGGAACCAGCAGGTAGCCGCCGGTTGATCGACACTAAAAACAACCTGCCGGGTTGTGCCGGGTTGAATCAGTGCCTGTGGACCACCGTCCACTTCGCCGGGGATTTCCAGTCCGTGCCAGTGCACCGTGGTCGCTTCTGGTAGGGAATTAGTGATATCAATAGTGACCGGTTTGCCTCGTTGCAAACGGATGGCAGGCCCCAGTAGATTGCCATTATAACCCCAGGTCTGCGTTGCTGCGGAGGGTAGCCAGGCCACAGTACCAGTCTGGATATTCAAATTAATTTTGCTATTGGCATCGGGCTGGAGCAGAGGTGGAATAGGCAGTGGTGAGAAATCTGCGGCCAAGGCCGCGCGGCTCCATAACGGCAGTGAAGTGGCGGCTCCAAGAGCTGCCGTTAACTTAATAAAATCACGGCGATGCATGGTCGTCTCCATCTTGATAATGAGTGAGTGCCTGCAAGACACAAAAACAGCAGTCTGTGAGCTTAAACCCTCCCCTTACAGGAAGGTCAAGACGTAATCAATCACTTGGTGAATCAATCCAAATCAGGTAAGTGATTCTGGTGATAAATCTGCTTGCAGTAACCTCGCCTGGCAAGGCGCATGGTGCGGGAGAGTCACCTGCATCGCTAACAACCCTGCGGCTTCAACTACGAAGGGTATAATAAAATTTACTCTGAACCATCACAGTGTGATAACGTCTGTTAACAATGAACAAGCCTGTTTCCGCTATGAAAAGAACAACGTTAGTTATGCTGCTGCTTACTCTGTGCGGATTTTCATCTGCCAGTTCTGCATTAAGTGAATCCGAAGCAGAAGATCTTGCGGATCTGACTGCGGTATTTGTCTATCTGAAAAATGATTGTGGTTATAACGAATTACCCAATAACGAAATCAAACGGGCTATCGTCTATTTTGCTCAGCAAAATCGCTGGGACCTGCGTAACTATAATAGCTTTAATATGAAAGCGTTGGGCGAAGAGAGTTATCGCGACCTGCGTGGTATTGCTATTCCAGTTCCTACCAAATGCAAGTCTCTGGCCCGTGACTCGTTGAGTTTATTGGCTTACGCGAACTAACAATCCCGCCTTTATCCTTTCAGTCTGAAATTCCACCGTGCAACCTCATCCAGAGTTGGCTATGATGTTGCCCCCATTTTTCATGGCTGTTACTGCGAAGGAGAAGCCCCGAACATGTCACAGAAAGAACTATGGTATGAAACATTGCATGCCAACTTCGGTCAGTATTTTTCAGTAGAAAATGTGCTGTACCACGAGAAAACCGAGCATCAGGATCTGGTGATTTTTGAAAATCCCGTGCTGGGCCGTGTCATGGCACTGGATGGCGTGGTTCAGACGACCGAGCGCGATGAGTTTATCTATCACGAAATGATGACTCATGTGCCGTTACTGGCCCACGGTCAGGTGAAGAAGGTACTTATCATCGGTGGTGGTGATGGTGCCATGCTGCGTGAAGTCAGCCGCCATAAAAATATCGAACAGATTACCATGGTGGAAATTGACGCCGGTGTCGTGGAGTTCTGCCGCCAATATCTGCCGAATCACGGTGCGGGTGCCTATGACGATCCTCGTTTCACATTAGTTATTGATGATGGTGTTAATTTCGTTAACCAGAGCACTGAAAAATTCGATGTCATCATCTCCGACTGTACCGATCCCATCGGCCCAGGAGAAAGCCTGTTTACCTCAGTTTTCTACGAGGGATGTGCCCGTAGCCTGAACCAAGGCGGCATTTTTGTGGCGCAAAACGGCGTATGCTTCCTACAACAGGATGAAGCCGTCGGCAGCCACAATAAGCTTAACCACTATTTCAGTGATGTCAGTTTTTATCAGGCCGCAATTCCGACCTATTATGGCGGTATTATGACCTTCGCGTGGGCGACTCAGAACCCCTCGCTGCGTCAGTTGGATCTTGCCACGCTACAACAGCGTTTTGCTGAAGCAGGCCTAAACTGCCGCTACTATAACCCAGCCATTCATGTCGGCAGCTTTGCCTTGCCGCAGTATCTGCTGGATGCCTTAACAGCCAAATAAGGAGGTGAACTAAATTGTCCAAGCTTAAACTACACGGCTTCAACAACCTGACCAAAAGCCTGAGTTTTTGTATTTACGATATTTGTTATGCCGAGACCGCAGACGACCGCGATGGCTATATCGCCTACATTGACGAACAGTACAACGCCAACCGCCTGACCGAGATCTTGAGCGAAACCTGCTCGATCATTGGCGCAAATATATTGAATGTCGCACGTCAGGATTACGACCCTCAGGGGGCGAGTGTTACCATTCTCGTCAGCGAAGAACCGGTCGATCCGCGCGATGTTGATACCTCTGAGCACCCCGGCCCGCTGCCAAATGCAGTGGTTGCCCATTTGGACAAGAGCCATATCTGCGTTCATACCTACCCAGAAAGCCACCCTGAAGCGGGGTTATGCACTTTCCGCGCAGATATCGAAGTCTCTACCTGCGGAGTGATTTCACCGCTGAAAGCCCTGAATTACCTTATCCATCAGTTGGAGTCCGACATTGTTACGATGGATTATCGCGTGCGAGGTTTTACCCGTGATATCAATGGGATAAAGCATTTTATCGATCATAAGATCAACTCGATTCAGAATTTCATGTCTGACGATATGAAGTCGCTGTATCACATGATGGATGTGAATGTTTATCAAGAAAACATCTTTCATACCAAGATGATGTTGAAAGACTTCGATTTGAAGCATTATCTGTTTAACGCCAAGCCGGAAGAGCTGAGTGCCGCAGAAAGAGAACGTATTACTCGCCTGTTATATAAAGAGATGCAGGAAATCTACTATGGCCGCAATGTGCCAGAAATGTGATACGTTGCCGGTAATACCACTGTATTTATATGTTATTAATCAGTAATAAGTCAGACAAGAAACCGATTAATCGGGCATAACTCTTTTTGCCCGGTTAATACCTCCAACTCAAGGAATGACCCCGCGAATGAACCGCCTCCCCACCCTATATGGCATTATTGCAATCCTGCTTTGGAGCATGAGTGTCGCTTTAACGCGCGGACTATCTGAAACCTTGGGTCCGTTTGGGGCCGGAGCGGCAATTTACAGCCTGAGTGGAGTTTTGGTGTGGTTGGTGGCGGGTAAACCTACGTTACGTGGACAGCATCCAGCTTATCTGTACGGTTGTGGTTTACTATTTGTGGTGTATATGGTGGCGTTCGCTTTGGCTATTGGTATGGCTAATGACCGTCAGCAGACACTGGAAATTGGCTTGATCAATTACCTGTGGCCGAGTTTAACCTTGCTGTTAGCGGTTCCATTACTTAAGCTGCGTGCCCGTTGGTGGTTATGGCTGGGAGTTGCACTTGCTCTATTCGGTGTAATCTGGGTAGTCAGCGGTGGAAACGGACTAGATATCAACGTATTGAGCACCAATGTTCGCAGTAACCCTCTGGCCTACAGCCTGGCACTCATCGCGGCGTTTACCTGGGCGGCTTATTCCAATCTGGTCCGTTTGTACAGCCGTGGACCAGGGGCGTTGCCGCTGTTTTTACTCGCCTGCGCCCTGTGTTTGTGGGTCATGTTCTTTATGCTGACCCCCGGCAAGTTGCATTTCACCACACGGGCAACATTTGAACTGTTACTTATGGGAGCCAACACTGCGCTGGCCTATCTGTGTTGGGATATTGCCATGAAAAAGGGCAATGCCACATTAGTGGCTGCTCTATCCTACTTCACACCACTGCTATCGATATTGATTGCCAGCTTGTGGCTCAATACCCTGCCCTCAGCCGCTTTCTGGCCTGGAGTGGCGATGGTGGTGGTAGGTTCTCTGCTGTGCTGGTCTGCCAGCCGCAATCCCCTTCGGACTTGAAGCCGCAGGTTGGCAGCAACTCCAAGTTCTTTGAGTAAATATTTTATTTAGAAGTAATGAAGTTACGATAGCCTTTCAATACCAGCAGAAAGTCCTCTAACCCGCACAGACAGAGGCTTTCTTCATCATAGTAATTCATGCCCTCTTCCATCTCATCGCCGTCTAGATCCAGTTGATTGGCACGCACCATCACTTCTTCCCCATCCAGCCACAAGGTATATTCATGGCCGGTCAACTGCCACTGGCGCTCACTGCCTTTCACTTCCATAGCGGCAGCTTCAATTTGATCGAGTTTCGCCAGGTCGCCCTTAATCTCTTCATTGAGCCAATGGCCGATCACTTCATGTCCCATGGAGAATCTGACCAGCACTTGCCCTGTTAAATCACGCAAGAATTCATAGTCCATAGCATGCCCTCCTGATGCTCTTATAATTATTGTAACCGTATTTAGCCCACCCACTTGGCGCAAGCTCGCAAAGCCGGTAAATACCACTAAGATTTCACTACCAGACGGTTTGTTTAAAATAGAAACGGGAGGCCATAGGCCTCCCGTCAGATACGTATTATACATCATACCCAAAGTAATTGGTGTTACAGATAGGCGGCAAGCTAACAGCCCTGTAACTCCAAAGACAAAGGGTATAGCTGTTTAGACTGCGGTTTGGAAGATAACACCGTCAGCTTTGTCCGTATATTGGCTCAACTGATCGAAGTTCAGGTAGCGATAAGTATCCTCTGCGGTCTTATCAACCTGAGCCATATAAGTTTGATATTCCTCAGGCGTTGGCAGACGCCCCAGCAGTGATGCAATCGCCGCCAGTTCAGCCGACGCCAGATAGACATTTGCCCCATTCCCCAAGCGATTCGGGAAGTTACGGGTTGACGTAGAAACCACTGTCGCACCATCAGCCACACGAGCCTGGTTACCCATACACAGTGAACAGCCCGGAATCTCAATACGGGCACCACTCTTACCAAAGACGCTGTAGTAGCCCTCTTCGGTCAACTGCGCGGCATCCATTTTGGTCGGCGGTGCAACCCACAAACGTGTTGGCAATTGGCCTTTGTGTTGATCCAGCAACTTACCTGCCGCGCGGAAATGGCCGATGTTGGTCATGCAAGAACCGATAAACACTTCATCGATCTTGCTATTCGCCACATCAGACAATAAGCGGGCATCATCTGGATCGTTTGGCGCACACAGAATAGGTTGCGTGATATCAGCCAGATCGATTTCGATCACCGCTGCATATTCCGCATCGGCGTCGCCTTCCAATAGATTTGGATTCGCCAGCCAGCTTTCCATACCATTAACACGGCGCTCCAACGTACGACGGTCACCGTAGCCTTCCGCAATCATCCACTTCAACAAGACGATATTGGATTGCAGGTATTCGATAATCGGCGCTTTATCCAGTTTAATGGTACAACCGGCAGCAGAACGCTCAGCAGAGGCATCAGCCAGTTCGAACGCTTGCTCGACTTTCAGCTCTGGCAGGCCTTCAATTTCCAGAATTCGGCCAGAGAAGATGTTCTTCTTGCCTTGCTTCTCAACCGTCAGCAGGCCTTCCTGAATCGCGTAGTAAGGAATTGCATGCACCAGATCACGCAGAGTGATACCCGGCTGCATTTTACCTTTAAAACGCACCAGCACCGATTCAGGCATGTCCAAAGGCATTACACCTGTTGCGGCCGCAAAGGCCACCAAACCAGAACCTGCCGGGAAGGAGATCCCAATCGGGAAACGAGTATGGGAATCACCACCGGTACCAACCGTATCTGGCAACAGCATGCGGTTCAACCACGAGTGGATGATGCCATCACCAGGACGCAGCGATACGCCACCACGGTTCATAATGAAATCAGGCAAAGTATGGTGAGTGGTCACATCAACGGGCTTAGGATAAGCGGCAGTATGACAGAATGACTGCATCACCAAATCAGCGGAGAAGCCCAGACAGGCCAGGTCTTTCAGTTCATCACGGGTCATCGGGCCGGTGGTGTCTTGTGAACCGACCGAGGTCATCTTAGGTTCGCAGTATTCGCCTGGGCGCACACCTTCAACACCACATGCGCTGCCAACCATTTTCTGTGCCAGCGAGAAGCCTTTATTGCTTTTGGCAACCGGCTTCGCCACACGGAATACTTCGCTGACTGGCAGACCCAGCGACTCACGAGCTTTAGTGGTCAAGCCACGGCCAACAATCAGTGGAATACGCCCACCAGCACGGACTTCGTCCAGCAACACGTCAGTTTTCAGCTCGAAGGTCGCGAGTATCTCACCAGTATCATGGCGGCGTACTTCGCCGAGATACGGGAAGATATCAATCACGTCGCCCATGTTTAGATTGGCAACATCCACTTCGATTGGCAAAGCACCGGCATCTTCCATCGTGTTAAAGAAGATCGGGGCAATTTTGCTGCCCAGCACCACACCGCCGCCGCGCTTGTTCGGCACGTAAGGGATGTCGTCGCCCATAAACCACAGCACCGAGTTAGTGGCGGATTTACGGGAAGAACCGGTACCGACTACATCACCGACGTAGGCCAGCGGGAAACCGATTTTGTTCAGTTCTTCGATCTGTTTGATCGGGCCAACGCTACCCGGTTGATCTGGGTGAATGCCTTCACGGGCATTTTTCAGCATCGCCAAGGCATGTAGTGGAATATCAGGGCGCGACCAGGCATCTTGCGCCGGGGACAAATCATCGGTATTGGTTTCACCGGTTACTTTGAATACGGTGACCGTGATTTTTTCGGCCAAAGGCGGTCGGGAGAGATACCATTCGGCATCAGCCCAGGATTGCATCACCTTCTTGGCGTGTGGGTTACCCGCTTTGGCTTTTTCTTCCACATCGTAGAAGTTATCAAACATCAGCAAGGTGTGAGATAACGCTTTGCCCGCAATCGGTGCCAGCTTTTCGTTATCTAACGCATCAATCAGCGGATGAATGTTATAACCGCCCTGCATAGTGCCAAGCAGTTCAATCGCTTTTTCAGCGTTAATCAGAGGGGAGTTGGCTTCACCCTTGGCAATCGCCGCCAGGAAACCGGCTTTAACGTAGGCTGCTTCATCAACACCGGGTGGAACACGGTTGATCAGCAGATCTAACAAAAATTCTTCTTCGCCCGCCGGCGGATTTTTTAATGATTCAACCAGCGCGGCCATTTGTGATGCATCTAATGGCTTGGGGACGATACCCTCAGCAGCACGCTCGGCTACGTGCTTACGGTATTCTTCTAGCACGACTCTCTCCTCGCTTTTATTGTCATTTATACCCATCATCTTTCAAACCGCAGATGTGTTGGCTGCTCTCGCTCACCCGAATCACTTACTTATGTAAGCTCATCGGGACTCTCTCGTTGGCCGCCTTCCTGCACCTTGAAATCTATTGGGTATATTTCCAGGCTATCAGTAGCCACCAGCCATCATCACTGATGCAGTAGGTGTAAGTAAGATGCCCAGTTTGCCCAGCCAGCATACCAGTATTTGAACTCAGTGTTAATTCGTTCACATAAAAGCAACATTAAATTTTTGCTGAATCGTTGAGCGCAGTGTAATCACCTGAAGTATTGATAATGGCTCTCAGTTAGCCTCTCACCGTAGGGCAATATCCGCAAAAACACCGCTGTATGATAACCACAGTAAATGAATGGATACCATCTCTCTATGAGAATCTCGTGCTATTGATATGACTTTTAGGGTGATAAATAACGAAGGGAAGATATTGTGGCGATAAATGAAGCAGAAACAGCCGATAACCACTGTTTCTGCTTTGATAAAAGACTCTATGCCCCAAGTATGAAGGGCATTTAGAATTGGGTATTCAAGCTAACAAAATAGGTCCGGCCCGGCTCATTGTAAGTCGCTGCCCCTGCACCCGCGATACCGGCTACGCTCTGAGCATTCCCGGCACGGAACTGGCGTTTGTCGAACAGGTTTTCAATCCCAGTGGTGACACTGACATTTTTTGTCACTGTATAGCTAGCACTGAGACCAAAGATGGCATATGGGCTGACTTCATTGCGTGCCGTACCCGTAACCGGCAGACCTTGATAGTCATATTTTTTCGGCTTCTGACGCCCATACCAGGTCACCGTGGATAGCAGTGACAAATCATCAGTTGCCTGCCAGTTCAGTGAACTATTCAAAGTAAACTCCGGCGTGATCGATAAGTAATCGCCGGTGCTTTTGTTCTTCGACTCCAGCATGTAGGTCAGATTGCTGCTCCACTGTACTGTCTCAGTGAAGGGCACGGTCAGATTACCTTCCAACCCTTCCACCAACGCTTTCGGCACGTTACTCCACTTGAAGATATCGGAATTAGCATAAGCACCGGTACCACCACTGGCAGTCCCGAGGGAGACCAAACCCGGCTCGATCTTATTACGATAATCATTACGGAAGTAAGTGATACCGGCAATAATGCCGTCATCGTGGAACTCGAACCCGATCTCTTTGTTTACGCTGGTTTCAGCAGACAGAGAATCATTACCCATCAGGTAGCAACTGCCGCCACCGCCATAGCAACCTTGACCACGGCTATATAACAGATAGTTAGGGTTGGTTTGATAGAGATTTGGCGCTTTATAAGAACGGGCAATACCCATTTTCATGGTGAAGTAATCACCCAGTTCCTGTGACAGATTCAGGCCCGGACTCCAGTTGCTTCCCGCGGTGCTGTGATGATCAAAGCGCAGTGCTGGGGTGAGCATGGTGGTATCCGTCAACTCGATATTATCCTCAACAAATACCGAGGCTATCTGCGCCGAGCTACGAGTATTACGCCCAGTCCCCGTCAAGCCGCTGACACTGCCACCCTCACTCGTCGTTTGGGTATTAGAGCTTGGATCGTTCATTTTCTGGTCATTCCATTCCGCCCCCACGGTCAGCACCTGATTAACGCCCAATTCAAATGGCAGGTTAACCTCGGAGTGGGCCAGATAGTTGTCCAGCTTGATAGTACTGAAATATTTATTTGAGAATATGCCTTCTGTACCGCCCGCCAGCCCCTCATTAATTCGTGAGTTGCGCGTATCTTCATACTGAAAATAGGAGGTTGTACTGACGCCGTTATCCCAAAAGCCACGGTGTGTTAGCGAGAAATTATCGCGGTACATCACGTTAGTTTCCGCACCGTATAAGCTGCGAACTATGGCATTGCTGTTTGTGTTTTGTGTATCACCGGCATAAATATTTCCCTGGCGGCTATAACCTGCCTCGAACTCCAGAGATTGGCCTTGGGCAAATTCCCAACGCAGTAACCCGTTGATATCTTTATTTCGTACCCCTTCACGGCCAGCAGGCAGTGTACCGGCCTGGTTACCGGTACGGGCAGATTCATGGCCTTGGTTAATATCCCAATCATCAGCATCGGTTTTATTGTATCCGCCATACAAGCGGAAACTGACGGTATCACTTAGCGGCCCCAACAGACTGAAATCGGTACGACGAGTCGCGCCTTCCTCACTGTGCTGCGGCAGGTTCATGTAGGCGTTCCAGCTACCATGTAGTTCTTTGTCCGGCTGTTTGGTGATGATATTCACTACACCACCGGCTGCACCGTTGCCATAGCGTGCCGCTGACGGCCCGCGTAAAACTTCTATTTTCTCAACCATATTCGCGGGAACCCAGTTGGTATCACCACGGGTATCACGTTCACCACGCCAGCCATAACGCACCGCATTACGGCTGGAGACCGGTATGCCATCAATCATAATCAGCGTATTTTCAGGTCCCATGCCACGAATATCAATTTGGCGATTATTGCCACGCTGACCACTGGCAGAGTTACCGGAAAGATTAACACCCGGCATGGTGCGGATAATTTCGGACAGGTCATTCGCGGGTGGCCGTTTGCGGATATCTTCTGCGGTGATAGTGGATGCCCCCAGCGCCTGACGAACTTGCTGTTGAGCGGTCACCACCAGCGTATCTCCGGTGGTTGCCGACCCACCGGCCACAGCAGGCTCTTGCTGCGATGTGGTGGCGGTTGTTTGCGCTGTCGTCTGTGTCGCTGCTGTGGACTCAGCTTGATTTGTCGCTTGAGTTTGTGCCCAGAGCGGAGTCGATATGCAAATACCGATCAATGTCGTCAGAGAACGCCGTTGCCATTTTACTTTCATTACACTTTCCCCTGATGCAAAAAAGCCCACAGCAAATATCCGCAGAGTAAAATCTCTGGCAATCTATTCGTTGGGCGATAAAGGCGAACAAGATTGATAATTATTTCCATTATCAATTCATCGCGTTAATTGTTACATTTGCATATAGGGAAAAGGTTTGTGCAAACAGCAAATCTGTTTGTCAGAACGTCAATGTTGTCATAATGTCAGTAGAGAGTTCGTCATGTCGACGGTGAAGCAAAACAAATTACGCAATGTCTCTCCCTCATCCAAACCGATTTATCGTGAACAAATTGTGCAACAATCGAATCTGGTTGCCAGTGATTATCAACTGAGCAGCGTGAAATCATTGTCCACTGACCCGGTATTGTTTGGCGACTTTCAAGTATTGCGTCTGAACCCACATCTGATTTTACATACCGCGAATGTCACCAACCTCTGTGATATCAAGACACAAAACCGGCTTAATCCAGCACTGAAACTGGCTATTGTGGTTAGTGGCAGCGCGCATATCTCATTCGGCGGTCAACAGTTGCATTTGCAGGAAAAAGGCGATGCCTCGCTGGTCTCATTAACTGAAAGCACCCTGTTTACTCGCCACGGTAAAAACAACAGTCACGAGCGCACATTAACACTGACTTTTGACCGTGAATGGCTGTATGGCGATTTGCTGCCACAAGCCGGTGCATGGGATACGTTGTATAACTTTACCCAACAGCATCTGGCGATTCATTTATGGCGCCCATCAGTTCACTCGCAAGCCATTGCTCAGAAAATAGCGAGCGCCCCACCCTTTTCAACGCCGCTGGAGCGGTTGCAATGGGAAACACAATGTATTGGGCTGATCATTGAAGCGTTCAGTTCACTGGAGCAGCAAGCTCAACAGCAAAATAAAATCTCATTACGTGGATTGAACCGAGTCCAGCAGGTACGTGACTGGCTGGAAAGTGGTGAGGCTGACCACCTATCGATGAGTGAATTAGCCGGTCTGGTGAATATGAGCCAGAGTACCTTGCAGCGACGTTTTCGTGAAAGTTACCACATTACGGTATTTGAATATCTGCGCCATTGTCGTTTAAAGCGGGCCATGCTGGCATTACAGAAAGAAGGAGTCAGTATCGATCAAGCCGCCGCCATTGCTGGTTATACCAGCCCAGCCAACTTTGCCACCGCACTGCGGCGGACCTTTCATATCTCGCCCAGTCAACTACGGGCGGGATCGATTTTTGATCGATAAAAAATACCTGAGTGATAAAAACCTTTAAACAAAAAAACGGCCCCTGTTAAGGAGCCGCTTCATTATCTTGCTGTATTAGCGAAAATTATTTCTTTTTCGCTTTCGGATTAGGCAAGTCGGTAATGCTACCTTCGTAGATTTCCGCAGCCAGACCGACAGATTCATGCAAGGTAGGGTGAGCATGGATGGTCAACGCGATATCTTCCGCATCACAACCCATCTCGATCGCCAGACCGATTTCACCTAACAGTTCACCACCGTTAGTCCCAACAATGGCACCACCGATGATACGGTGAGTTTCTTTGTCGAAGATAAGTTTAGTCATACCGTCTGCGCAATCTGAAGCGATAGCACGGCCCGATGCCGCCCACGGGAAGGTGGAGGTCTCAAAACTGATGCCTTTTTCTTTCGCTTCTTTCTCAGTCAGACCCACCCATGCGACTTCAGGTTCAGTGTACGCAATAGATGGAATGACTTTCGGATCGAAGTAATGTTTCAGGCCGGAGATAACTTCAGCAGCAACATGACCTTCGTGCACACCTTTATGTGCCAGCATTGGCTGACCCACGATGTCACCGATAGCAAAGATATGCGGCACGTTGGTACGCAGTTGTTTATCAACGTGGATAAAGCCACGCTCATCAACTTCTACACCAGCCTGACCGGCATCCAGCAATTTGCCGTTAGGTACACGGCCAATAGCCACCAGAACGGCATCATAGCGCTGTGGTTCTGCTGGCGCTTTTTTGCCTTCCATCGTGACATAGATACCGTCTTCTTTGGCTTCTACCGCCGTCACTTTGGTTTCCAGCATCAGGTTGAACTGCTTGCTGATGCGCTTGGTGAAAACTTTCACCACGTCTTTATCAGCAGCCGGAATAACCTGGTCAGCCATTTCTACCACATCAATTTTCGAGCCCAGCGCATGGTAAACCGTACCCATTTCCAGACCGATGATGCCACCGCCCATAACCAGCAGACGTTCAGGTACGGTTTTCAGTGCCAGTGCATCAGTTGAGTCCCAAACACGTGGGTCTTCATGAGGAATAAATGGCAGTTGGATTGGGCGAGAACCGGCCGCGATAATCGCGTTATCGAAGGTAATGGTAGTTGGGCCATTTTCGCCTTCAACCACTAAGGTATTCGCGCCAGTAAATTTACCAAAACCATTAACCACTTTGACTTTACGGCCTTTAGCCATACCTGCCAAACCACCGGTCAACTGATTGATAACTTTCTCTTTCCAGACACGGACTTTATCAATGTCAGTTTTAGGCTCACCAAAAACGATACCGTGTTCAGCCAGCGCCTTAGCTTCTTCGATAACTTTGGCAACGTGCAACAATGCCTTGGAAGGGATACAACCCACATTCAGGCAAACACCACCCAAAGTAGAGTAACGCTCAACCAGAATGGTTTCCAAACCTAAATCCGCGCAACGAAAAGCAGCAGAGTACCCTGCTGGACCTGCCCCAAGTACCACGACCTGAGTTTTAATTTCAGTACTCATCATGACCTCTTAATTGTTTGTCCGGCGAAATACCCTTCATCTTTCAAACTGTAGGCGCGTTAACACCCCTGCGACTTCAAGAACGAAAGGTATAACAAGGCCGGCGCTAAGCCGGCCTTGACGATTACATCACCAGACGACGAATGTCGGCCAGCATGTTGTTGATGATGGTGATAAAGCGCGCACCATCAGCACCGTCAATCACACGGTGGTCGAAGGAGAGCGACATCGGCATCATCAGACGCGGCTGGAACTCTTTACCGTTCCAGACTGGCTCTATCGCAGACTTGGATACACCCAGAATAGCCACTTCCGGCGCGTTAACAATCGGCGCGAAGTGAGTTGTCCCGATACCGCCCAGGCTGGAGATGGTGAAGCAACCGCCCTGCATTTCGCCAGCGGTCAGCTTACCATCACGAGCTTTCTTGGAGATAGCCATCAGTTCACGGGACAGTTCAGTGATGCTTTTCTTGTTCACATCCTTGAATACCGGAACGACCAGACCATTTGGCGTATCTACCGCGACACCGATGTTGATGTACTTTTTCAGTGTCAGCTTCTGACCGTCTTCGGACAGTGAGCTGTTGAAACGTGGCATCTGCTCGAGAGCAGCAGCAACAGCTTTCATGATGAACACCACTGGGGTGAACTTCACGTCCAGCTTACGCTTGGCAGCTTCGTCGTTCTGCAGCTTACGGAACGCTTCCAGATCGGTGATATCGGTTTTGTCGAAGTGAGTTACATGTGGGATCATGACCCAGTTACGGCTCAGGTTCGCACCAGAGATTTTCTGGATACGGCCTAATTCAACTTCTTCAATCTCACCGAACTTGCTGAAATCAACTTTCGGCCAAGGCAGCATGCCCGGCAGACCGCCGCCAGTGGCAGCAGTTGGTGCTGTTTCAGCACGTTTGACCGCATCTTTCACGTAGGCCTGAACGTCTTCGCGCAGGATACGACCTTTACGGCCGGTACCTTTCACTTTCGCCAGGTTTACGCCAAATTCACGCGCTAAACGGCGGATAACCGGCGTGGCATGCACGTAAGCGTCATTCTCAGCGAACTCGCCTTTGCTCTCAGCTTTCGCGCCAGGAGCGCTGGCCGCTTTAGCCGGTGCAGCAGCAGGAGCCGCTTGCTGGGCAGGCGCGGCAGCAGGGGCTGCGCCTTCCACTTCGAACACCATAATCAGCGAGCCGGTTTTAACTTTGTCGCCAGTGTTGATTTTGATTTCTTTAACGGTACCGGCAAATGGTGCTGGCACTTCCATTGAAGCCTTATCGCCTTCAACGGTGATCAGTGATTGTTCAGCGGCAACTTTATCCCCGACTTTAACCATCACTTCAGTCACTTCAACTTCATCATCGCCGATGTCTGGCACGTCGACATTTTTAACCGCAGAGGCTGTTGCCGCCGCCGGTGCTGCTGCCGGTGCTGACTCAGTTGCCGCAGCGGGTGCCGCAGCACCTGCTACTTCAAATACCATGATAAGAGAACCGGTGCTGACTTTATCGCCAGTGCTGATTTTGATCTCTTTAACGGTACCGGCGAATGGCGCTGGCACTTCCATAGAGGCTTTATCGCCCTCTACAGTGATCAGCGATTGTTCAGCCGCAACAGTGTCGCCCACTTTGACCATAATCTCGGTGACTTCAACTTCGTCAGAACCGATATCCGGCACCGCAACGTCTTTCGCCGCGCTGGCCACAGAAGCCGCTGCCTGAGCCGGGGCTGCTGGCTTTTCTTCGGCTGTTGCAGGCGCCGCAGCGGCACCTGTTGCTTCGAAGATCATCATCAGTTTGCCGGTCGCGACAGTATCGCCAACTGCAATTTTGATTTCTTTAACTACGCCCGCCTGCGGTGATGGGACTTCCATGGAAGCTTTATCACCTTCAACGGTGATAAGCGACTGTTCCGCTTCAACGGTATCGCCTACTTTCACCATAATTTCGGTGACTTCCACTTCATCTGCACCGATGTCTGGTACGTTAATTTCAATAGCCATTTGTTCTTTACCTCTTATGCCAGACGCGGGTTAACTTTATCGGCGTCGATACCAAACTTGGTAATTGCTTGTGCAACTACGCTGGCGTCGATGTCACCGCGTTTAGCCAATTCACCCAGAGCTGCAACCACAACGTAAGAAGCATCAACTTCGAAGTGGTGACGCAGGTTCTCACGGCTGTCAGAGCGGCCGAAACCATCTGTACCCAGAACGCGGAACTCGCTGGCAGGAATGAAGTTACGAATTTGTTCAGCGAACAGCTTCATGTAGTCAGTTGAAGCAACTGCTGGTGCGTCGTTCATGACTTGAGCCACATAAGGAACGCGTGGCGTTTCTGTTGGGTGCAGCATGTTCCAACGCTCACAATCCTGACCGTCACGAGCCAGTTCAGTGAATGAAGTTACGCTGTACACGTCAGAACCAACACCGTAGTCGTTAGCCAGAATCTGAGCCGCTTCGCGAACGTGACGCAGGATTGCACCTGAACTCATCAACTGCACTTTGCCTTTGCTACCTGCAACAGTTTCCAGTTTGTAGATACCTTTACGGATACCTTCTTCTGCGCCCTGTGGCATTGCTGGCATGTGGTAGTTTTCGTTCAGCGTGGTCAGGTAGTAATAGACGTTTTCCTGCGCTTCACCGTACATACGCTCCAGACCGTCATGCATGATGACAGCAACTTCATAAGCATAGGCCGGATCGTAAGAGATACAGTTCGGGATAGTCAGTGACTGAATGTGGCTATGACCATCTTCATGTTGCAGACCTTCGCCATTCAGAGTAGTACGACCTGAAGTACCACCGATCAGGAAGCCACGCGCCTGTTGGTCACCCGCAGCCCAGCACAGGTCACCGATACGTTGGAAACCAAACATGGAGTAGTAGATGTAGAACGGGATCATTGGCAGATCATTGGTGCTGTATGAGGTCGCAGCAGCCAGCCATGAAGAGGCAGCACCCAGTTCGTTGATCCCTTCTTGCAGGATCTGGCCTTTTTCGTCTTCTTTGTAGTAAGCAACCTGCTCACGGTCTTGCGGGGTGTACTGCTGACCATTCGGGCTGTAAATACCAATCTGACGGAACAGACCTTCCATACCAAAAGTACGCGCTTCGTCAGCAATGATTGGAACAATTCTGTCTTTGATAGATTTGTTCTTCAGCATCACGTTCAGCACACGCACGAAGGCGATAGTGGTAGAGATCTCTTTGTTCTGCTCTTCCAGCAAGGAGCTGAAATCTGACAACGCAGGGATTTCCAGCTTCTCGGTGAACTTAGGCATGCGGGTTGGCACATAGCCTTCCAGCGCCTGACGACGTTCATGCAGATATTTGTACTCTTCGGAATCTTTCTCGAAGGTAATGTAAGGCAGTTTTTCGATATCAGCATCGGCAACTGGTACATTGAAACGATCGCGGAAGTGGTGAACCCCTTCCATGTTCATTTTCTTCACCTGGTGAGCAATATTTTTACCTTCTGCTGTTTCGCCCATGCCGTAACCTTTAATGGTGTGGGCCAGGATAACAGTTGGTTTACCGGTGGTTTCTTGTGCTTTCTTCAGTGCGGCAAAGACTTTCTTCGGATCATGACCGCCACGGTTCAGAGACCAGATCTCATCGTCGCTCATGTCTTTCACTAATGCAGCAGTTTCAGGGAAACGGCCAAAGAAGTGTTCGCGGACATAAGCGCCGTCTTTGGATTTAAAGGTCTGGTAGTCGCCATCCAGGGTTTCGTTCATCAATTGGATCAGTTTACCGCTGGTATCTTTACGCAGCAGCTCATCCCAACGACTACCCCAAATCACTTTCAGAACCTGCCAGCCAGCACCATTGAAGATACCATCCAGCTCATTGATAATCTTGCCGTTACCGGTAACCGGGCCATCCAGGCGCTGCAAGTTACAGTTGATAACGAAGACCAGGTTATCCAGTTTTTCACGGGTCGCGATGGTGATCGCACCTTTGGATTCCGGCTCATCCATCTCGCCGTCGCCCAAGAAGGCGTACACGGTCTGTGCTGCAGTGTCTTTCAGACCACGGTGATGGAGGTATTTCAGGAACTTGGCCTGATAGATTGCACTGATTGGGCCAAGGCCCATCGATACAGTTGGGAACTGCCAGAATTCAGGCATCAGTTTCGGATGCGGGTAAGAAGACAGACCCTTACCATCGACTTCCTGACGGAAGTTATCCATTTGCTCTTGAGTCAGGCGGCCTTCAAGGAAAGCACGCGCGTAAACACCTGGAGAAATGTGGCCCTGGAAGTAAACCAGATCGCCGCCGTCTTTTTGGTTACGAGCACGGAAGAAGTGGTTGAAGCAAACCTCGTAGAAGGTAGCGGAAGACTGGAAGGATGCCATGTGGCCGCCCAAATCCAGATCTTTCTTCGACGCACGCAACACGGTCATCACAGCATTCCAACGGATAGCGCTACGAATACGACGCTCAAGCTCCAGGTTGCCAGGGTAAGCGGGTTCGTCTTCTACCGCGATGGTGTTGATGTAATCACGGTTGGCAGAACCTGCCGCAACGCTCACGCCACCTTTACGGGCTTCGCCCAAAACCTGATCAATCAGATACTGAGCACGCTCAACACCCTCTTCACGGATGACCGATTCGATCGCCTGTAGCCAGTCGCGGGTTTCGATCGGATCCACGTCATTATTTAAACGTTCTGACATGGTGGTATTCCTTATCTGTTTCTAATGGTTTATTTGGAGCCTATCTTCCTGTGCTTTAACCCCAGGCTAAAGCACGTGCCCTGGTGAAAACACCGGAAGATAGGCCCATCAGTTTGTCCCCGTCATACTTCAAGCTGTAGAGGCGTTGGCTGTACTCTCTCACTCCAGTCACTTACCCAAGTAAGCTCCTGAGGATTAATGAGTCTCTTTGAGACTCACCCTACGGGCTAGCATAAATGCTGTTCAAATCGGCCTACGACCGATTTGTCATTCCCTTGCCGCCTACCTACAACTCGAATTATTTTGGGTATAGTTGCCGCTAATAATTCTCAAATGAGAATAACTACCCAACGAAATTGGAGTTACGGCAGCGCTGCCAGAGAACGAATCTCGATGAGCTGACCCAAGTCAGTGATTCGGGTGAGTTCACGCAGCTGACAACCCTGTAGCTTCAAGTACGAGGGGTATAAAACGAGTTATTGAGGTCTTGCAGAGGCGCAACCTGAATGATTCGTTTCTAGTCCTTGCGCTGTTGGAGCCGACGCAAAGATCGCTCACGGCGACTGTGCTCCCGACTAAGATCCAACAGAATTTCCTCGATAAACGCCAAGTGACGGTGTGAAGCTTCGCGGGCTTTCTCTGGCTCGCGTGCCACAATCGCCTCAAAAATCCCGGCGCGGTGACTGCTTACTGTTGCCAGCATTTCGCGGCGCGAGTAAAGCAATTCAAAGTTCTGTCTTACGTTTTGTTCCAGCATCGGCCCCATGCAACGCAGTAAATGCAGCAAAACCACATTATGCGCAGCCTCTGTGACAGCCACTTGATACTGCATAACGGCATCTGCCTCAGCATCTAAATCGCCGTTATCCTGCGCTTGCTGAATAACAGTATGGCATTCACGGATACGTTGCAGATCTTCATCAGTGCCGCGCAATGCTGCATAATAGGCAGCAACACCTTCGAGAGCATGACGGGTTTCTAACAGATCGAATTGTGATTCTGGATGGTCAGCCAGTAGCTCTGCCAGCGGATCGCTAAAGCTTTGCCACAGATTGGTTTGCACGAAAGTCCCGCCCCCCTGACGACGCAACAGCAGTCCCTTAGCTTCTAAGCGCTGAATTGCTTCTCGCAAAGAAGGTCGGGAAACATCAAATTGCTTCGCCAACTCGCGTTCAGGCAGTAATTTCTCCCCCGGACGCAGCGTCCCTTCCAAGATCAGGTATTCGAGCTGCTGCTCGATGACATCTGATAATTTGGGCTGACGTATTTTGTTGTAGGCCATAATTTGTTGTAAGTCGCGCTGTAAGCCGTATTGAGTGAATCGTCTCTGCGAGTAGCGCGGAGTCAATTGGTAATACCAATTTCAAAAACGTGACGATAAAGTAACAAAGTATTCACTAGCTGTCCATACGGACCTTGACCA
The DNA here is from genome assembly GCF_052217105.1 of Yersinia sp. 2553 StPb PI. Taxonomy (NCBI): domain Bacteria; kingdom Pseudomonadati; phylum Pseudomonadota; class Gammaproteobacteria; order Enterobacterales; family Yersiniaceae; genus Yersinia; species Yersinia sp. 2553 StPb PI. The sequence goes on from NZ_JAZGPX010000002.1 coordinate 3,001,925, forward strand.
AAATCATGAAACCCAGCACATTTTAACAACTTCACTGATAAAGCAATGCAAAGTGATAACGTAGCAGTGGTAATACCATTACCTGGCAGCCTCGAGTTTTAACTTTTATGAAACGGGTAATTAGGCAAGCTGAAGCGTTAAAGTGATTTTATTTGTGAATATAAATCCTGTAAATTTGAATTTATATTCAAACAAAAACAAGAGAAGTCTGTATCCCTCTGTCTCTCGCCTTAAAACTGGTATGACCATTATAAAAATGGCTTACTGGTGGCTTTTCAACCCAAAAAAGCACATTCCTGCTTTTCCTCAAAACAACAGCTTGATCACGCATCAACATTTTTCTTGCTGTTTTGGCTAAAACTTCACCGATTAAAATAAAAAGCAGATGCAATAATTCTCGCCTACCACTATTCTCTTTTAAACGGTAGCCTAAAGAGAAAATTCCCAGAAAAGACACCGTAAACAAAATAATACAAATAATGTAATCAAAACCTTACGCATAGCAAGCGGCACCTATTTATACCCAATAGATTTCAAGTTGCGGGAAGGCGGTAAGAGATTATTCCAAGGATGGGCTGAGTAACGAGTACAGCCAATATATTTGCAGTTTGAAAGATGACGGGTTTGCCCGCTAAAAGTGACAACGACAGAGGATGCAACAATGAGTGTTCAACAGGAAGGTGCAGAGCTAAAGCGGGGGCTTAAAAACCGCCACATACAGCTTATTGCCTTAGGTGGCGCAATTGGTACCGGATTATTCCTTGGTATCGCGCAAACCATTCAAATGGCGGGGCCTTCAGTGCTACTGGGGTATGCAATCGGCGGCTTTATCGCGTTTCTGATTATGCGCCAGTTAGGAGAAATGGTAGTCGAAGAACCAGTCGCGGGTTCTTTTAGCCACTTTGCTTACAAATATTGGGGGAACTTTGCCGGTTTCGCTTCTGGTTGGAACTACTGGGTACTATATGTGTTAGTGGCGATGGCCGAACTGACCGCCGTAGGTATCTATGTACAATATTGGTGGCCGGAGATCCCAACATGGGTGTCAGCGGCAGTATTCTTCTTAGCTATCAATGCCATCAACCTGGCAAATGTCAAAGTGTATGGTGAAATGGAGTTTTGGTTCGCCATCATTAAAGTGGTCGCTATCATTGCAATGATTCTGTTCGGTGGATGGTTACTACTTAGCGGGCAAGGCGGCCCGGAAGCCACAGTGACTAACTTGTGGGCACAAGGCGGCTTCTTCCCTAACGGTGTCATGGGCTTGGTTATGGCAATGGCGGTGATCATGTTCTCCTTCGGTGGCCTTGAGTTAGTCGGGATTACCGCCGCAGAAGCCGAAAACCCAGCCCAAAGCATCCCCAAAGCAACCAATCAGGTTATCTACCGTATCTTGCTGTTCTATATTGGTTCTCTGGCAATCTTATTATCACTCTACCCGTGGGGAAAAGTGGTCGAAGGCGGTAGTCCATTTGTACTGATCTTCCATGCACTGAACAGCAATGTGGTCGCAACTGTATTGAATATCGTGGTACTGACAGCAGCATTGTCGGTCTATAACAGTTGTGTTTACTGTAACAGCCGCATGTTGTTTGGTTTAGCCAAACAAGGCAACGGCCCGAAAATGCTGCTAAAAGTCGATGGTCGCGGGGTACCTGTTATTGCTATCGCCGTCTCTGCATTTGCCACCGCTTTCTGCGTACTGATTAACTATCTGATCCCAGGCCGAGCCTTCGAATTACTGATGGCACTGGTAGTATCGGCGCTGGTGATCAACTGGGCGATGATTAGCCTTGCGCACCTTAAATTCCGTGCCGCTAAAAACCGCCAAGGTGTGATCCCACAGTTCAAAGCCTTCTGGTATCCGTTCAGCAACTACCTGTGCTTGCTGTTCCTCACCGGCATTTTGGTCATTATGTATCTGACACCGGGTATCCAGATTTCTGTGCTATTGATTCCAGCTTGGGTATTGCTACTGGCTATTGGCTACATCCTGAAAAATCGTAACCAACGCGCCAAATCCTGATAGCAGATTTCTCTCGGGAATCTGACGACATCATAGCTAATGGGTCAGCCACAGCGCTGACCCGTTTATTTTATTGTTTAACAAAACCGTGTTCGACTGACTCGCCATCTTCCATAACCCATTGATCCTATAGTGCTGTGCGCCCCAACAGTACAAACCAGATAATGAACAGTTTGATATTACTTATGTATTGAATTTGTCACGTTTCCTTTTTTGCCGTCTGGTTCAGACTTTGATGGCGATGGTACATTTGTGCATCTCTATAACCATTAACTTCTGATATCTCCCCGATTGAACAGCAATAATCCATCTTCAATGACTGTTTTTGATCCAAAACGGAGAGAATATCCATGAATACAGAACTAATAGTGAAGGAAAAGATCAGATATGAGATGGGGATGAGGTATGCGGGCTAATTAATCATATTTCGTTAAGACCGTACTGGCCGAGCACAAACTCTCCGGCCAGTGCCATAAATCAGAAAACTAAACTAGTGCACCATAAATGGTCAGTAAAGCCACTACTACAATCACCGTTAGTGTCACTTTTCGTGCTAACGAGACCGCAGACCTTGGCGTCTGTACTGGGTCTAAATGAGGCTCACGAGCCAAAGAGTACTGCGCTAATTGGGTCAGAACCTGATACTGCTGAGTTCTGAAATCGCCTAATGAGGCAAACCAAGCTGGTAATGCTCTTTCGCCGTGCCCCAACAAGGCATATGCCACACCCACCAACCGCACAGGTATCCAGTCCAGCCAATGTAACAGACGATCAATACCAGATTGAGAACGCTGTAAAGGTGTATGGTGTCGGGCTAACCAGGTTTGATATCCGCGTAACATCGCATAGCCTGCTAGCGCCACGGGGCCATAGTTAACACATACAACAAACCAGAAGATAGGCGCTAAATAGTAACGGAAGTTTATCCACAACAAGGCATTTTGTAGGGATTGTAAGCGAGCTTTCTCTCCGCTATCCATGGGTAAACCATGGATTAATGCTAACTCTTCTGCCATTTTATCGGTGGCATGGGCATCATTTTGGCGGGCAGCTTTAAGGTAGGCTCGATAGTGTTTACGAATCCCCCCGGCACCAATGCATAGCAGGCAAATCAGAATCCAAATCAACAACAGGGGGAAACCAAACAAGATATTCTGCACTAACTGCAAAATCAGCCATACCAAGGCCATCCACACGGCAGTCAGCAAAATAGTTTGTGCCAACGAAAAACGGTGTAAACGCGTGAATACGACTTCAAGGCGGTGGTCTAACTGCCAATGTTCGCCGAGTTTAAACAAGCGCTCCCATGCTAGCACCAGCAACAGCGTAAACAGTGTCATTAGCTCTTATTCTCCCTTTGCACTTAACCAGCCCTGGAAACAGGGCATATGCCTCCCGGCATGTATAAACCACACTATAAAACCAGGCAACAAGCAGCTGAGCTGCTCGACAACAAACCTGTGGTGAAGACTGAATCACCAGCATCACGATGGCGATGTTAACTTCACTAAACTCTGCTGATACAAAGCCCAATCAAAAGCGGGGCCAGGGTCGGTTTTACGTTGTGGCGCAATGTCACTATGGCCCGTCACCCGATCAACAGTTATCGGATAATGAGCAAATAACAGCACACTTATCTCATTCAAACTCCGATATTGTGCGGGCGTAAACGGTAACACATCCGTTCCTTCCAGCTCGATCCCAATAGAAAAATCGTTACACCGCTCACGCCCGCCAAAGCTTGAGACTCCAGCATGCCAAGCGCGTTGATCAAACGGAACATATTGAATAATTTCACCATTACGACGAATCAGACAGTGGGCTGAAACTCGCAAGTGAACAATATCAGCAAAATAAGGATGTTCATCGGCATTTAGTGTGCCAGTGAAAAGCTGATCGATATATGGGCCACCAAATTCACCAGGGGGCAAACTGATATTATGAATTACCAGCAGCGAAGGTACCTCGCATTCTGGCCGTTGATCAAAATGGGGAGAAACGACCCGTTTAACCCCTAAAATCCAGCCATTTTCTAACTGCATTGTTTATCTAAGCCCCCTAATAGTACACTTCAACTGGCTCTTTTATGGCACTTCAGCCAGCAACAGAGTAGCATGTTTGAACTATTATCTATCCGCCATTTCGGAGTTTTATATGCCGACCCGCAGCTATAATGCCGACAGCCGCCGTGCCGAGCTATTGGAACGAATTCAATGTGATATCCCTTTCACTGTTGCCCAAGCTTTGAGCGAAGACCTGGGTGGTGAGGTCAATGCAGATCGCGACCTCACCGCACAATTACTCCCAGCAGATAAACAGGCTAATGCCACGATTATTACGCGCGAAGCTGGTATCTTTTGTGGTCAGCGCTGGCTAAATGAAGTGTTTATTCAACTTGGCGCCCAAGTGACAGTTGAATGGTTAGTCAACGATGGAGACAAGTTGATAGCTAATCAGACACTTTGCCATCTGACTGGCCCTGCCCGTATCCTACTTACCGGTGAACGCACCGCACTTAATTTCTTGCAAACCTTATCCGGTGTCGCTACCGAGGTCAGCCGTTATGTGGCGGAGCTCTCTGGGTTGCATACACAATTACTCGATACCAGGAAAACCTTGCCAGGGCTGCGTACCGCCTTAAAATATGCCGTCCTCTGCGGTGGCGGTAATAATCATCGACTCGGCTTATCTGATGCTTTCCTTATCAAGGAAAATCACATTATTGCTGCTGGCTCTATCAAAGAAGCTGTTGCTAAAGCATTTTGGATTCATTCCGATGTTCCCGTCGAAGTTGAAGTTGAATCCCTTGATGAATTGCAACAAGCATTAACCGCTGGTGCCGATATCATTATGTTGGATAATTTTACCATTCCAATGATGCGTGATGCTGTGCACATGCGTAATGAGTTGGCTAAGACCCAAGAGAGTGCTCAACTGGAAGTTTCTGGCAACGTTACGCTAGAAACACTGCGAAGCTATGCCGAAACCGGTATTGATTTCATCTCAGTCGGTGCACTAACAAAACACGTGACAGCTTTAGACCTGTCCATGCGATTTAAATAAGCCTACCAAATTATCTTCGGCCGATGATAGCCATTAGCAGACTCTAATTCTGTTTTTGCGAGCATCGCCGAAGTTATCTGTGACTTCACTGTAACAACCTAAATATTCGACAGCCTGCTTCGCAAATCAATGTAATGCCCCTGTTGCCATCAATTAAAAAGTTGCACCCTTCCCTTGTTTTCTCACACACAAGGAGAGTGACAAATGAATAAGCAACAGGGTTTTACCTTAATTGAATTAATGGTTGCCATCGCCATCATTGCTGTACTTAGCGGTATTGGTATTCCTTCCTATCAGCGCTATATCCAAAAAGCAGCCCTCACCGATATGTTACAAGCCATCGTGCCCTACAAAATGGCGGTAGAACTTTGTGCTCTGGAGCATGCCAAGTTCGATAGCTGTAATGCGGGCAATAACGGCGTACCGGCTGGGCAACCATCGCGTTATGTCAGTGCAACAACCATTGATCAAGGTGTGATTACACTTACGGGTCAACATACCCTTGCTGACCTGACTCTCTCGATGACCCCCACACTTAGTAGTAGTGGAAATATTGTCTGGACCAGAACATGTACCACCGTAGATAACAACCTTGCTGATAGCTGTAAGACCGTGTTCCGTTTCAATGATAAGGCCTAATCCAATGACTGAATTCATGGCACACCAACCCGAGCGAATCAGCGCTGAATTACACAAACTCTGTCGTCGTTATAGGGCAATAGCCTTAAAACTCGATGGCAAAAACCTCGCTATAGCGTCATCCAAACCAGTGAATGACGAATTATTAACTGCTCTGCGTTTTACCTGTGGTCGTAAAATTACCGTAGAATACTGGCCTGAGGCTAAGATTGAACAGTTATTAAACCTTGAGCCATCAGCAAAAGAGCACCTAAACCTAGAAGTAGAATCTACCGAAAATAGCCAAGGCGTATCGCGACAAGAGAGGAAACGACAAGGAGGAGGCTCAGCTTCTCTGCCACAACAGGATTTAGATGAGACGTTGCTGGATAATGAAAGTGATATTCCCGTTATTCAATTTATAACGCAAACACTCAGATTGGCGATTCAGAAACGTTCCTCAGATATCCATTTTGAACCTTATCAGCATCATTATCGTATTCGTTTAAGAATTGATGGTGTTTTACACGAATCCCCACCTCCAACAACTGAATTAACCAGCCGTATCAGCAGTTGCCTAAAAGTTATGGCTAAATTGAATATCGCGGAAAAACGGTTACCGCAGGATGGCCAGCTAGCTTTAGTGTTAAATGGCACCCGCTACTCCATAAGAATAGCCACCCTCCCCGTACAGTTCGGTGAAAAAGTGGTACTGCGTATACTGAATATTCATCAACAACCAACGCTGGCCAGTCTGGGTCTGACAACCATGGCCCACCAACAACTCACGCGCGCATTATCTGCTCCGCAAGGTTTAGTTCTGGTGACTGGGCCTACCGGAAGTGGAAAAACTGTGACGCTCTATTGCAGTTTAGACCAACTCAATCAACCGCAAAGAAACATCTGTAGTGTTGAAGATCCTATAGAGATCCAGGTTGATGGCATAAATCAGACTCAGACTAACAATAGAATTGGATTGGATTTCTCTTGCGTATTACGCGCGATGCTACGCCAGGATCCTGATGTGATTATGCTCGGCGAGATTCGCGACAATGAAACTGCCGAGATAGCGGTTAAGGCCGCATTAACGGGGCATCTGGTACTTTCAACACTGCATACCAACTCAACATCTGAAACCCTAATACGCCTGACACAAATGGGAATAGAACGTCACTTAATTGCATCGAGCCTGACGTTAGTTATCGCCCAACGACTGGTTCGCAGGCTCTGCCTGCACTGTCGCCAGGCATCTCCCACTCTTTTTCAGGTTCCGGCAGGTGTTTGGGCGAGTCCATTGCAACATTATCTCGCCGTGGGCTGTGAACACTGTTGCGCAGGTTACTATGGTCGCACAGGTATTTACGAAATGTTAAGTGTCACCCCGCCAATCCAGCAAGCTTTGCTCAACAATGTCAGCCCGGCAAAGCTCACTCAGATTGCACAAGAGCAAGAACAAGTAACATTACTTTCTGCTGGTTTGGCATTAGTTGAAAGCGGTGTTACTACGCTTAGTGAAATTAATCGTGTTGTGGGAACTCTGAAAGAATTCGAGGCAATCCTGTGAGTCATCAACGTTTATTTTACTGGAAAGCCATTGATACTACAGGACAGTTACAGACTGGAGCACAATTGGCAACAGAGCGAAATATTGTTTATGAACAAATGTTCCGCCAAGGGTTACAACCATTAAACGTTAAGGGTGGTAAGCGATTATCAATGAGTTATTGGCAAGGTGAGCACCTGGTGGCTGTTACTCGCCAATTGGCGACACTACTGCAAGCCGGACTGCCTTTGGTTAATAGCCTGCAACTGCTAGCGAAAGAGATAGATGCATTACCGTGGCGCTGCTTATTGCAGGACATAAGCCAACTGGTTTCACAGGGCCAATCACTATCTGAAGCGATGGCGAGTTACCCACACACGTTCCCCCGATTATACCCCCCAGTGATTGCAATGGGGGAGCTGACAGGTAACCTTGAACAGTGCTGTATTCAGTTGGTACAGCACCAAGAACGGCAACAAAAATTACAAAAGAAAGTAATTAAGGCACTCAAATATCCAATATTTGTCTGCGTTATCGCGATGGTTGTTAGCCTCGTTATGCTGGTCATGGTGCTGCCTGAATTTGCACAAATCTATCAATCATTTGATACACCATTACCCACACTGACTGCCACGCTGCTGCTGATGTCAGTATTTCTTACTACTTACGGGCCATATATTGCGGTGTTATTAACATCAATATGTATAGGATACCTTTATGCGCGGCGGCGTCAGGCGCACGTGCAACAATGGGAGCAAACACTGTTATTACGTCTCCCACTCATCTCCACATTAATCCGAGGAAGTTGCCTTAGCCAAATTTTTCAAACATTAGCTATCACTCAACATGCCGGATTACCGCTAACTGCCGGATTGGATGCCGCACTCCTTTCCATCAATAACTGTACCTATCAGCAAGCATTAAAACATATTCAACAACAGATCAGCCAAGGTGAGCCTCTGCATATCGCTCTTGCACAACATCATCTATTCCCGCCGCTATGCCAACAAATGGTTCGGGTGGGGGAAGAATCTGGCGCGTTGGATGTGTTATTAGAAAAACTAGCAGGTTGGCATCGGCAAAAAACACAGGATTTAGCCGATAATCTCACACAAATGTTGGAACCACTGTTGATGTTGATTATTGGCAGCATCGTCGGGGTTCTAGTGATCGCAATGTATTTACCGATATTTCAACTAGGGGATGTTATTGGGTAATACGGGTATTAAGGGCGAAGTATCGTGGGGAAAGGGAGGTCGAAACAGGGCGTTAAATAACGCCCTGTTTCCATCCGTAATCAGTTACTGCCAAAAACGCGGTTTTCTTGCTCTGCAACTCGGATAAAGGTGGTGCGCTTGGTCAGTTCTTTTAAATGCGAAGCACCCACGTAGGTACAAGCAGAACGCAAGCCACCCATAATGTCGCGCACCGTGTTATCAACGGAACCGCGTAATGGCAGTTTAACTGTTTTACCTTCTGCGGCGCGATATTCAGCGACTCCGCCTACGTGGCGTTTCATAGCAGACTCTGAACTCATACCGTAGAACAGCATGAATTTCTCGCCATTTTCTTCCACCACGCGGCCTTCACACTCATCGTGCCCTGCTAGCATGCCACCCAGCATCACGAAATCAGCACCACCACCGAAAGCTTTAGCCACATCGCCCGGTGCAGAGCAGCCGCCATCACTGACAATCTGTCCACCCAAACCGTGAGCAGCATCGGCACACTCGATCACAGCAGATAGCTGTGGATAACCAACACCGGTCTTAACTCGCGTGGTACAAACAGAACCTGGACCAATACCCACTTTAACAATATCTGCACCAGAAAGGATAAGCTCTTCTACCATCTCACCAGTCACCACATTGCCAGCACAAATCACTTTGTCCGGGCAGGCTTCGCGAGCTTTTTGCAGGAAGGAAACAAAATGCTCAGAGTAGCCATTAGCTACATCGATACAGATGAATTTCAGTGCCGGTGATAATGCCAGAATTTGCTTCATTTTGTCGAAATCGGCAGAGGAAGTCCCTGTCGACACCATGACATGACGCAATACAGATTCAGGAACCCGTTTTACAAATTCAGCCCATTGTTCAACCGTGTAGTGCTTATGAACTGCGGTAAGCACATCAAATGATGCCAAAACTTCAGCCATGCGGAAGGTGCCAACAGTATCCATATTAGCAGCGATGATAGGTACACCAGACCAATTCCAACCTGAATGTTTGAAGGTAAACTGGCGCTCGAGCTCTACTTCAGAGCGGCTTTTCAGTGTGGAACGTTTAGGGCGGATTAACACATCTTTAAAACCTAATTTCAAACCTTCTTCAATACGCATGGCTTATTATTTCCTGGTTAGTGGCGATAGATCGCAAAAAGTGATCGGGCGTAAATCACGCCATCCCAGTGAAGCTATCATACGCATGAATAATTCTACGGCAAGACTGCGAATCCACCTTTATTTACGCTATAATCCCACAAATTACTTGGAGAATAGCAACTACTCTTTTATCTGCGCGTTCACTTCACTTATTTTTCCACGTAGCTCAAACAGAATGCATACCTTACTATCTCTTCCCACCTGCTTTCAGATACAATTCGACCACTCACTGACAGTATACAAGGCTAGGCAATGACCTATATTGTGGCTCTCACCGGCGGGATTGGCAGCGGCAAAAGTACCGTAGCAGATGCATTCGCCGATTTTGGGGTGCCCCTTGTTGATGCTGACATTATCGCTCGCCAGGTTGTTGAACTGGGTATGCCAGCATTGGCAGCTATCGCATCCCGCTATGGCGAAACTATTTTGCAAGCAGATGGTTCATTAAACCGAAGTGCATTACGCGCAAAAATTTTCAGTGAGCCGCAGGAAAAAGCATGGTTAAATTCACTGTTGCATCCACTTATTCAGCAAGAAACTGAGCACCAATTAGCGAATATTGATAAACCATATGCACTTTGGATTGTTCCTTTGTTGCTTGAAAATGGTTTACAGCACCGTGCTAATCGTGTGTTAGTGGTAGATGTAGCACCTGAAATACAACTCACGCGCACGATGGCAAGAGATGGTATTACCCGCCAACAGGCAGAACATATTTTAGCGTCACAGGTTTCGCGGCAACAACGGCTAGCCTGTGCCGATGATATTATTGACAATAGCGGCGATCCATCCATTATCGCCTCGCAAGTTGCTTCATTACACCAACAGTATTTAATATTGGCAGCCGCGGCCCAACAGGATCTACACCAATGAGTGACCTCACCTCAACAATACTTTTTGAACATCCGCTGAATGAAAAAATGCGTACCTGGCTGAGAATAGAATTTTTATTACAACAATTAGAAAGCCAACGTTCGTTAGATAATATTGCCACTGCATTAACGTTTTTTCGCGCCGCATGCGATTTGATTGAAGTTTTGGATCGCGGCGAAGTCCGCACTGATTTGCTCAAAGAGCTTGAGCGCCAACAACAGAAGTTACAGCAATGGGCCGATATACCCGGTGTGGATATGTCGCGAGTGGACTCCTTGCGCAGTAAACTAAAAAGCCATGCCACAGTATTAATGTCCGCGCCACGTATCGGGCAATCATTAAAAGAAGACCGCTTAATCGCTGTCGTTCGCCAACGTCTTAGTATTCCCGGTGGCTACTGTAGCTTTGATTTACCCACGTTACATACCTGGCTACATCAACCACAGGAGCAGCGTGACCAACATATTGATAAATTGCTGGTAAGCTTAGCGCCACTCAATCAGTCTCTGACCATCATTTTAGATTTAATTCGCCAGTCGGGTCCGTTACGGGCACAAATCAGCTTGAATGGATTCTTTCAAGATAATGCCGAAGGTGCTGACCTACTCCGGCTGCGCTTGCCATTAGACCCACAACTATACCCACAAATTTCTGGTCATAAAACACGGTATGCTATTCGCTTTTTACCGCTCGACAGTGAAAATGGTACCGTTCCGGCCCGTTTATCGTTTGAATTAGCCTGCTGCTGATGTGGCAATCAATCAGTTGGTTTTTAAGGAGAGAATATGGACTTAGAAGAAATCGAAGTTAACTGCCCTACCTGTGGGAAAATCGTTATCTGGGGAGAGCAAAGCCCATATCGCCCTTTCTGCTGCAAACGCTGTCAACTGATCGACCTAGGCGAGTGGGCTGACGAAGAAAAGCGTATTTCAAGCCATGGCGAGTTATCTGACAGTGATGAATGGAGTGAGGAAGAACCCCCAACGCATTGATGCGCATATCATTGGGGAGCAATCCTATTTTGCTCCCTTCCCATTATATTAATTAAAATTTTATTAAGCGCAACACGGAGTTATCGGGTGAGTAATGCAATGATTGCGGCATTCGCTGGCGGAAACTCCTCGGCAACCAATTCGGATTGCCTAACCCAGCGAATGGGTTGCCCTTCGCGGCCAAAGGGTTCACCATCCCACGTTTCAACCATATAGAAACTTAATGTCACGATACGGTCGGTAAAAGTATGCTCCAAGACGTTGAGTAACACAGCCTCTTGTACCACGATCCCTACTTCTTCTGACAGCTCACGTTTTAAAGCAAGTTCCGCTGTTTCACCCTGCTCAACCTTACCACCGGGAAACTCCCAAAAACCTGCCATATGAGAATCAGCAGCGCGCTGAGTAATAAAAATCTCCTGCTGGGCGTTGCGGATAATCCCTACCGCTATCTGTAAATGTTTCAATTCTCTTTCTCCTGATCAGAGCATAAACAGTAAGTTATATGGCCTCTTGGTATCTGTCCTAAAAAGAATGACAAAATAAAGGGCGGTTTTTAAGCCGCCCTCATTTTCAGTATTACCAATGGCCTTAAGTATTACTGTAGGCTGCCGTGACACTGTTTGTATTTTTTGCCTGAACCACATGGGCACGGATCATTACGACCCACTTTACGCTCAAGGCTAGCGGCTACATTGACTTCATCCTTTGACATCAAGGCACTGTTGTCAGACTGATGGCTTAGTTGCTGCTGTTTCGCCAAACGCTCGGCTTCTTCACGACGTTGTACTTCCAGCGCTTCTACCTCTTCTGGCATCCGCACTTGTACTTTGCTCAGCACACTGATCACTTCATATTTTAGTGATTCCAACATGGCAGCGAACATGGCGAAAGATTCACGCTTATATTCCTGTTTAGGATCTTTTTGCGCATAACCACGTAGATGGATCCCCTGACGCAGATAATCCATTGCAGCCAAGTGTTCTTTCCACAAGGAGTCGAGCGTTTGTAGCATCACGCCTTTTTCGAAGTTACGCATCATATCGATGCCAACAACTTCTTCTTTGCGGTGATACACCTCAATTGCTTGTTGAAGAATACGCTCACGTAACGTTTCTTCATGCAGTTGTGGCTCATCTTGCAACCATTGTGCAATTGGCATATCCAAGTCGAAATCATTTTTCAGGCGCAGTTCAAGGCCTTCAACATCCCACATTTCTTCCAGTGACTGGGTAGGAATGTAGCTGTCGATAACTGTTTTGAATACATCTTCACGAATGCTGTTAATGGTTTCGCTAACATCAGATACGTCCAGCAGTTCATTACGCTGGCTATAGATGGCACGACGCTGATCACTGGCGACATCATCATATTCAAGCAATTGCTTACGAATATCGAAGTTACGACTTTCAACTTTACGCTGTGCGTTAGCAATGGCCTTCGTCACCCATGGATGTTCAATGGCTTCGCCCGGTTTCATACCCAATTTACGCATCATGCCAGACACACGGTCAGAGGCAAAAATACGCATCAAGGCATCTTCCATTGATAAGTAGAAGCGTGAAGAACCGGCATCACCCTGACGGCCCGCACGACCACGTAACTGGTTATCAATACGGCGTGACTCATGACGCTCGGTACCAATAATGTGTAAACCACCAGATGCCAGCACGGCATCATGGCGAATCTGCCAGGCGGCCTTAATGGCGGCAATTTGATCTTCGGTCGGATCTTCCAGCAAAGCAATCTCACTCTGCCAGCTCCCCCCCAACACGATATCGGTACCACGACCAGCCATGTTGGTAGCGATAGTTACCGCACCTGGTTGACCCGCCTGAGAGACTATCTCTGCTTCCATGGCATGGAACTTGGCGTTCAGAACTTTGTGCTCAATGCCCGCTTTGGTCAATTCGGCAGATACCACTTCAGATTTCTCAATCGAGATAGTACCAACCAATACTGGCTGACCGTTCGCAGTACGCTCACGGATATCTTCGATAATCGCACCAATTTTTTCCTGTTCAGTCATATAGACCAAATCAGCTAAATCCTTACGAATCATTGGGCGGTTAGTGGGTACAACAATGGTATCGAGCTTGTAGATTGAGCTAAATTCAAACGCTTCGGTATCCGCCGTACCGGTCATCCCGGCCAGTTTTTCATAAAGACGGAAATAGTTCTGGAAGGTAATGGAAGCCAGTGTTTGGTTTTCGTTCTGGATTTCCACACCTTCTTTTGCTTCAACAGCCTGATGCAAGCCATCTGACCAACGGCGCCCTTGCATGGTACGGCCGGTGTGTTCGTCGACGATGATAACTTCACCATCTTTCACAATGTAGTCAACATCACGGGCAAACAGCACATGGGCGCGCAGCGCGGCCGTGACGTGATGCATCAGCATAATGTTGGTTGGAGAGTACAGCGACTCGCCTTCTTCCATGATGCCCGCTTCCACTAACATTTGTTCAATCAGAATCAGGCCACGTTCAGTTAAGTGAACCTGACGTGATTTTTCATCGACCGAGAAGTGGCCTTCACCCTGGAAGGTGTCCGAGTCTTCTTTTTCCTGACGAATCAGTTTTGGAATAAGTTTGTTAACCCGAATATACATCTCGGAACTGTCTTCCGCCGGACCAGAGATAATCAGCGGGGTACGGGCCTCATCGATCAAGATGGAGTCAACCTCATCCACCAGCGCATAGTGCAATTTACGCTGCACACGCTCTTCCGGGCTGAAAGCCATGTTATCGCGCAGATAGTCAAAACCGTATTCGTTGTTAGTACCATAAGTGATGTCAGCAGCATAAGCGGCACGCTTGGCTGGTGCTGTCATATTCGGCAAGTTGATACCGACGCTTAGACCGAGGAACTCGAACAATGGGCGGTTATTTTCGGCGTCACGTTGAGCCAAATAGTCATTGACGGTAACCACGTGAACACCACGGCCACTCAACGCATTCAGGTAAGCTGGCAGCGTTGCAGTCAGCGTTTTACCTTCACCGGTACGCATTTCTGCGATGCAACGCTCATTCAATACCATACCGCCGAGCAACTGCACGTCGAAGTGACGCATACCAAACACGCGTTTACTTGATTCACGAACAACCGCAAAAGCTTCAGGGATCAAGGTTTCCAGCACCGCGCCTTTTGCCAGACGCTCGCGGAATTCATCTGTTTTGGCACGCAACTCAGCATCGGTCAGTTTTTCAATTTCTGGTTCCATACGGCTGATTTGATCAACCACTTTGCGCATACGGCGCAGAGTACGATCGTTACGGCTGCCAAAGACTTTGGTTAATAATTTGATTAGCATGATTCTTAATATCTCTTACAAGACCACCAAACCGGCGGCCAAAGGTTGTATAAAATTGAGGTAAACCAAGAGAATAATTAGCTTATACCCGTCATACTTCAAGCTGCATGTGCGTTGGCTACATTCAATCACCCGAATCACTTACTTATGTAAGCTCATCGAGATTAATGAGGTTCACCCTACGGGCTAGCATAAATGCTGTTCAAATCGGTTCCGGACCTATTTGTCTCTCGCTTGCCGCCTTCCTGCAACTCGAATTATTTAAGGTATAGGATAGGAGGCCCGGCACGGATGCCTTGCACTTGTGCAAGCCAGAGTCCAGGTTTGTGTAACGAAAGAACAGGCCGCTTAACTTGCTCGGTGTAACGAATGATAGCCGGTGGCTTAAACTCATGTGTCAACAGCGCATTGAGGGTATCCAACAGTGCAAGCTGCTGAATTTGTGATGGCTGAGCTTGCTCGACTGCTGTAACTTCTTGCACCCGCGCATAAGCGACCTGAGGTGCCAACGCAAATGAGAGGTGACGAATAACCGTGCGCAGTGCATGCTGTTGCCAGTAGTCTACGCTGAATGAAGGACGGCGATGCATATCATGCAACAATGCCAAACTGTTAAAGTTTGTCACACCGTAATTCTGACGGCTTTGGCTTGATGATGTATTCGGTATTGCAGTTTGATCTGGAACGCCAGACAGGTTTGATGGCACGCCAAGACTCGCCGCTACCATCCCTAACAAGAGATGCGGCCAGAAATAACGTCTACCAAATTGTCGCCAACGATTTAGAATACCGATCACAAGTTTAAAATCCGCCGGAGCCTTGTCAATGCGTGAAAACCGCCCACAATTATTAGATGTTCTGTTCGATGATGCCATTGCAGCAGAAAACGGACCGCTACATAACGTACAACAACGCGCTACTGCACTGTTAAAACTTAACCGTGCGGTAAAAGGATTGCTCCCTTCACAAATGCAGCCGTGGTGCCGTGTCGCTAACTATCGACAGAGTGTTTTAGTGCTAGAGACTGCGAACGCTAGCTGGTTAATGCGCTTACGTTATGAACAACCCGCTCTGCTCTCTGCACTACGAGCACAAATTCTACCATCATTGTCTTCAATCGACATCAGGATTAATCCGTCGTTAATGGCCAAGGGCCATAACATTACGCAAGATGTGGCAAAATCGGCGCAAGATCCTGAAAAATCGCCGCCATTACGTCATTTAAGTCTGGAAAGTGCTAAGGAATTAAGAGGATTAGCGAGCCGTAGCCCTGAAAAACTTAGGATAATATTGGAACGATTGGCTGCGTTGGCCGGAGAGAGTGCCAACGCAACCAAAAGTGATAAGTAGCTTTTCCCTTCACACTTGAACTTACAGCGATGTTAGCTGGCTGTAATGCCAATGAGTTTGGGTACAAAAGTACTTAGTAAGCTAATACTGTAGACGGAGCTTTAAATGCCAGTGGCATTTCGGCTTCGTCTTGGAACGTCACAAATTCCCAAGCTTCTTGCTTAGCTAAAACAGCCTGCAACAACTTGTTATTTAAGGCGTGACCCGATTTGAACGCAGTAAATGCGCCAATAATATTGTGGCCACACATAAACAGGTCGCCAATCGCGTCCAGCATTTTGTGACGAACAAACTCATCTTCAAAGCGTAAGCCATCTTCATTAAGCACGCGGTAATCATCTACCACAATGGCACAATCGAAACTACCGCCCAGGCACAAACCACGGGACTGTAAATATTCGATATCACGCATGAAACCAAAAGTACGCGCACGACTGATTTGACGGACGAATGAATCGGCCGAGAAATCCAGACGGTAACGCTGAGTACTTGAGTCAATCGCCGGGTGATTAAAATCAATGGTAAAATCTAAACGGAATCCATTGAATGGAGACAATTCAGCCCATTTATCACCGTCTTCAACCCGCACAGTCTCTTTCAGACGCAGGAATTTCTTCGCAGAGTTTAACTCTTCGATACCGGCATCCAGCAGCAAGTACACGAATGGACTGGCACTACCGTCCATAATCGGCACTTCGGGAGCGTTAACTTCAATAATAATGTTATCAATCCCTAACCCTGCCAAAGCAGCGTTGAGATGCTCAACAGTAGAAATACGCACGTCATGCTCATTGACCAGGCAAGTACAGAGCATGGTATCACGCACGGATTTTGCATCTGCCGGAAAATCAACCGGTGGATTCAAGTCAGTGCGACGATAGATGACCCCGGTATTAGCCGGCGCGGGTCGCATTGTCAGCGTGACTTTCTTACCGGTGTGCAAACCGACGCCAGTCGCCTGAACAATACGTTTTAAAGTCCTTTGTTTGATCATCGTTTTATCTCGCAATGTTATCCATCCTACCGACCAAGCTTATAACAAGATCGGTGGGACAGTTTAGCACAAAGAGCGGAGATTCCAAATATTCGAAAATTAATCGGCTTGCTTACGCAAAAATGCCGGGATATCCAAATAATCGGGCTCTTTATTGGTTTGAGCAGTCGGGTCATTGACCACTTTAGCCGCAGGTTTAACTTCCTGAGGTAAAGGTGACATGCCATGCTGCTGGTAACGATGGTCCATCACAGGCTGAGTCTGCTTGTTGGTAACCAGCGTAATTTCTGGGCGTTTATCCATGCCGATACCGGTCGCAACAACAGTTACGCGCAGTTCGTCGTTCATTTCCGGGTCTAACGATGTACCGATAACAACGGTGGCATTGTCGGACGCGAATGCACGGATAGTATTACCCACAGTTTCGAACTCATCCAAACGTAAATCGAAACCAGCAGTGATGTTAACCAACACACCACGAGCACCAGACAGGTCGATATCTTCCAACAACGGGCTGGAGATAGCCATTTCTGCTGCTTCTTCTGCACGATCTTCACCACAAGCCACACCGGAGCCCATCATGGCATAACCCATTTCGGACATAACTGTGCGCACGTCGGCAAAGTCAACGTTCATCAGGCCTGGGCGGGTAATCAATTCGGCGATCCCCTGAACAGCACCTTTTAATACGTCGTTCGCTGCACCGAATGCATCCAGTAAAGAGATGCCACGCCCCAGAACTTTCAATAATTTGTCATTCGGGATAGTGATCAGTGAGTCCACATGCTTGGACAACTCAGCAATACCCTGCTCAGCAAATGCCATGCGTTTCTTGCCTTCGAAGTTGAAAGGCTTGGTAACCACGGCGACTGTCAGAATACCCAGTTCTTTTGCCACTTCGGCAACAACAGGAGCAGCACCAGTACCGGTACCACCACCCATACCTGCGGCGATAAAGACCATGTCCGCGCCTTCAAGAGCTGCACGCAGAGCTTCACGGTCTTCTTCGGCTGAATTACGACCCACTTCTGGGTTCGCGCCAGCACCCAACCCTTTGGTAATACCGCTACCAATTTGGATGGTTTGGCCAACAGCCGTCTTACGTAGCGCCTGAGCGTCTGTATTAACGGCGAAGAATTCAACACCTTCGATGCGCTCGCGCACCATGTGTTCGACGGCATTACCACCGCCACCACCGACGCCGATGACTTTAATCACCGCGTCATTGGTTAGTTCCATAGGTTCAAACATAGTTTCTCTCCGTTTTGTGCCTGTCGCTTCGAGATCAAAAAATATGTTCAGCATGATCTCTTTGTTGAAACATTAAAACTCTTTTCTCAGCCAGCTATTGATACGTTTAAACCAATTGCCCACTGAGGCACGTTTTTCTACTTCTGACTCACCACTGAGATGAGATTCTTTACCGTAATGCAATAACCCAACAGCAGTGGAGTAATAAGGTTCCTGTGCATAATCCGTCAGCCCGGTGATATTGAGCGGTTGACCGATACGAACCTGGGCATGGAACACCCGTTGTGCGCATTCAGCCAGCCCATCAATTTGTGCAGCACCGCCAGTCAGCACGATACCGGCTGCCAGATGATGCTTCACGCCTTGCTGACGCAACTGCTCCTGCAATTGTAAAATCTCGTCATTAACTAAATTCAGCAACTCGGTGTAGCGTGGTTCTATAACCTCAGCGAGTGTCTGTCTTTGCAGACTACGGGGAGGGCGTCCGCCAACACTTGGCACTTCTACACTTTCGTCCTTGCTGACTATCGACCCGAGCGCACAGCCGTGCCGAACTTTAATCGCTTCCGCATCTGTAGGCGGCGTACCAAAAGCATAAGCTATGTCGCTGGTGACCACGTTCCCGGCGTAAGGGATAACTTTGGTGTGCCGTAAAGCGCCACCGGTATAAACCGCCATATCCATGGTGCCACCGCCGATATCAACGACACAGACCCCCAGCTCACGCTCATCTTCAGTCAATACTGCATAACTTGCTGCCAAACCGGCGAAAATCAGTTGGTCCACTTTCAGACCACAACGTTCCACCGCTTTAACAATATTCTTCGCCATATCGTTATGGCAGGTAATCAGGTGCACTTTAGCCTGCATCCGCACGCCAGACAGACCAACAGGATTTTTGATGCCTTCCTGATAATCGATGGCATATTCCTGTGGAATAACGTGCAGGATACGATGCTCATCACGCACACGCACCGACTTCGCGGTATGCACTACGTTCTCTACATCTTCCTGAGTTACTTCTTCTTCTGAAATAGGAACCATCCCTATTTCATTCTGGCAACTGATATGTTTACCCGATAACGCCAAATAAACAGATGAAATTTGGCAATCCGCCATTAACTCAGCCTGATC
Organism: Yersinia sp. 2553 StPb PI; assembly: GCF_052217105.1. Classification (NCBI taxonomy): domain Bacteria; kingdom Pseudomonadati; phylum Pseudomonadota; class Gammaproteobacteria; order Enterobacterales; family Yersiniaceae; genus Yersinia; species Yersinia sp. 2553 StPb PI. The sequence goes on from NZ_JAZGPX010000002.1 coordinate 3,021,465, forward strand.
GATAGCGCGCTGCACGCATTTCACTACCGATTCAAGATCATTAACCCCACCCTTATCCATGCCACGGGATGGGCAACTGCCGACCCCAATAATATTGACCATGCCATCGGGCAGAACTTCCCCTACCAATGCGGAGACCTTTGCCGTGCCGATCTCAAGACCTACTACCAGTTTTCTGTCCGTCGACTTGATCATTGTTGTTTTGCCTGTGCCTGATTCTGTTGCGGATTACTGTTCTGCTGGCCATTTATTGGTGGCTCACCACCCTGACTGCCGATAAATACCGGAGCCCAACCTATTGCAGCCCCTGTCTCATATCGCAAATCAACATAACTGACTCGTTTATCTGGCTGCTGTTGCAACATCGGATATAACTCGATGAAACGTTGCAAACGCCCCATCCGGTCATCCCGTCCCAGCTCCAGCCGAACATCATTATCTAAGGCCAACTGCCAAGAATGCCTGGCGCTCATCGCCACCATCTTTAGCTGATATTTATTGGCCGCTAACACCTTATTTATTGCCCGGTAGCCTTCCAGGACATCCTGTTCACTGCCTTCCGGACCATACAGTAATGGCAATTTCTGTGTGCCGACCCGCTCGGACGGCACACTAAATGACCGCCCTTGCTCATCAACCATATGCAAATCATTCCAGCGAGCAAAAGGCACATACTCCACCAGATGGATTTTCAGCTCATCCGGCCACTGTTTACGCACACTGGCCTGCTGAATCCAAGGCAACCTTTCAATCTGCTGCTGGATGATGTTCACATCCTGCGTCATAAAGGTACCCGGTGCGCCTAATGCCAGAATTGCCTGGCGAATATCATCATTGGTGGTGTAATGGCGCTCACCGGTCACCACCAGTTTTGACAGTGGCAGTCGGCTGGCATCTTTCATCCACCCCACTACGACCCACCCACCCCAGAGCATGGTACCCAGAACCATTAGCAGGAAAATCAGACCTGCTAGTTGGCCTCCGTTACTGCGTCGGGCCACGCTGTTTTCAGCCGCACGTTCACGCGCATTCAGGGCAGCTTGCGACATATCAGTCAGCCAACATCAAAATTCGAGCGACCAGTTGGGAGAAACTCAACCCTGACTGGCGGGCTGCCATCGGCACTAAACTGTGGCTAGTCATACCCGGTGAAGTGTTCACTTCAAGCAGGTAAAAACTGCCGTCACTGTCTTGCATGACATCTACCCGGCCCCAACCGCTGCAACCCAGCGCCTGATAAGCCTGCAATGCCAGCGTCGCCAATTGTTGCTCCAACTCATTGCTCAAACCGCTTGGGCAAAAATATTGTGTTTCGTCAGACAGATACTTGGCTTCATAATCATAGAACACGCCGGGGGCCTGAATACGGATTGATGGTAAAACATCATCACCGAGGATCGCGACGGTGTATTCCGGGCCACTCAACCATTGCTCTATCAGCACATCACTGTCGTGACGGAAAGCTTCAACCAAGGCACTCTGCAATTGATCGACGTGATCAACCTTACTCATGCCAACACTGGAGCCTTCGTGGCTTGGCTTAACAATTAATGGCAGGCCAAGCTTAGCGACACCCGCCGCTAATTCCTCTGACGAAAGTGTTTCAAACTGTTGATGATTCAACGCGACATAAGGCGAAATCGGCAGACCTGAAGCCTGCCACACCAATTTGGTGCGTAATTTGTCCATCGTCAGGGCTGACGCCATCACGCCACTGCCGGTATAAGGCAGTTGCAGGAATTCCAGTACCCCTTGCAAGGTGCCATCTTCACCACCACGGCCATGTAAAGCGATAAAGACCTTATCGAAGCCCTGTTCTTTAAGCTGAGTCACTGGGAAGTCTCGGGTATCAATCCCATGGGCATCGATACCTGCTTCTCTCAAGCCCGCTAATACCGCCTGACCTGATAGCAATGACACTTCACGTTCAGCGGAGGTACCACCCAGCAGTACCGCGACTTTCTCAGCCATGATGTTCCTCATCTTTTATCTGTGGCTGCAATTTAAGCTCAGCCAATTTACGGGCAATTTTACCAATGTTACCTGCGCCCTGAATCAGAATCAGGTCATCGCCGTTCAGCACTTGCGCCAAAATTTCAGGCACGGTTTCACTGTCTGAAACCAAAATTGGGTCTAACTTGCCACGATTACGGATGGTGCGGCACAACGAGCGGCTATCAGCCCCAGGGATCGGCGGTTCACCGGCAGCGTACACATCCAACATCAGTAGCACATCAACCTGCGATAACACATTGGCGAAGTCGTCGTACAGGTCACGGGTACGGGTATAACGGTGCGGCTGGAAAACCATCACGATGCGCTTATCCGGCCAACCCGCGCGCGCAGCTTTAATAGTGGCATCCACTTCAGTTGGATGATGGCCGTAGTCATCAACCAGCATCGCACTGCCTTCTTTGCCATTGACCGGTGCCAGCGGGAAGTTGCCGAGGAAATCAAAGCGGCGACCAGTCCCCTGGAACCCTGCCAACGCGCGCAGAATATCTTCGTCTTCAATACCTTCTTCTGTCGCCACAGCCACCGCCGCCGCTGCATTCAGCGCGTTATGACGACCCGGTGCATTCAAGGTCACCGTCATCAATGGCTTATCCAAGCGTTTGAGCGTGAAGTGCCCCTGTGGGCCTTCCTGCCGGTAGCTGGCGATCTGCACATCGGCATCATCACTGAAACCGTAGGTGGTAATGTGGCGGCCTACTCGCGGTAGCAACTCGCGCACCACGGGATCGTCAATACACATCACCGCACGGCCATAGAATGGCAAGTTATGCAAAAAGTTAATAAACGTCTGTTTTAAGTTCTCAAAGTCGCCCTGATAAGTATCCATATGGTCGGCTTCGATATTGGTGACAATCGCCACCATCGGTTGCAGATGCAAAAATGACGCATCACTTTCATCGGCTTCTGCTATCAGGTAACGGCTGGACCCAAGACGAGCATGGGTCCCTGCCGCTTTCACCAACCCGCCGTTAACAAAGGTTGGATCCAGACCGGCTTCAGCATAGATACTGGAAACCATCGCCGTGGTGGTGGTTTTGCCGTGAGTGCCTGCAACCGCAATGCCATGACGGAAACGCATCAACTCTGCCAGCATTTCTGCGCGGCGGATCACCGGAATACGCGCCTCGCGAGCCGCAACTATCTCTGGATTATCCGCAGAGATTGCAGTTGAAACCACGACCACACTGGCGTCCAGAACGTTTTCAGGACGGTGATGGAAATAGATTTGTGCGCCCAAAGAGGCCAAATGCTGAGTGACCGGGTTAGGTGCCAAATCTGAACCGCTAATCTGATAACCTTCGTTAGCCAACACTTCAGCGATACCACCCATGCCGGCACCACCGATGCCAACAAAGTGAATGTGCCGGACGCGACGCATCTCGGGCACGATAGTTCGTAGTTTCGCCAGTTGTTGTGTATTCACGTTTCTCTTCACTTTTTTGTCTGTTGCATATTCACAGCCCGCATTAACCTAACTACCTGCTGTTCATTATCTATTTTTACTATTACTTACTGGCCGCGACCACTTCAGCAGCTACGCGCTCAGTAGCGTCCGGGATAGCCACGGACCTTGCCTGTTCAGCCATAGTCAGTAAGGTTGCTCGATCCCACTGTTCCAATAAGCTGCTGACCGCCTCGGCGCTAAATTGCGGCTGCTCGATAATCTTGGCCGCACCGGCCTTTTCCAGAGGCAGTGCATTCCAATATTGCTGCCGGTCTTTATGCTGAAACGGCACAAAAATCGCCGGTAAACCTGCGGCGGCAATTTCACTGACCGTCAGCGCACCTGAACGGCACACCACCACATCGGCCCAACTATAAGCGGCTGCCATATCGTCGATAAACTCAGTAATTTTATGCTTATCATCGCCCTGCCCGACTTGCTGGTATGCCTGTAATACCTCTGGCAATGCGCCTTTACCTACCTGATGCCACAGCGTGACTTTCTCACCCAACTGTGCGGCAACCTGCGGCATTGTCTGATTTAGCACCCGCGCGCCTTGGCTACCACCGATAACCAACACACGAACCGGGCCTTCACGGCCGACCAAACGTTGCGCCGGCAATGGCAGCGCAAGAACATCGGTACGAACCGGATTACCCACCACATCAGCATTTGGGAATGCGCCGGGGAAGGCCTGTAACACCTTTTTGGCAATTCTGGCTAGCCAGCGATTAGTCAAACCGGCAATGCCATTTTGCTCATGCAACACCACTGGAATACCGCACAGCCATGCCGCCAAACCACCGGGACCGGAAACATAACCGCCCATGCCTAGCACCACGTCCGGCTGGTAGTCACGCATGATTTTCTTGGCCTGACGCACCGCACGATAAATCCGCACTGGTGCCATCAGTTGCGCCATTAGCCCCTTGCCGCGTAGACCAGAAATCTGGATGAAATCAATCTCAATGCCATTTTGGGGTACCAATGACGCTTCCATTCGGTCTGCGGTGCCGAGCCAACGCACCTGCCAGCCTTGCGCCATCAGATGATGTGCCACGGCCAATCCGGGGAAGACATGCCCCCCGGTGCCACCAGCCATCACCATTAAACGCTTGGTCTTGCCACTCATCGGGCACTCCTTACAAACGCCTGGGCTTTTGCCAGGCGTGTTTCAAAATCAATGCGTAGCAACAGCACAATTGCCGTTGACATAATAATCAAGCTCGAACCACCGTAACTGATCAGTGGTAAGGTCAACCCTTTAGTCGGCAACATTCCGGCAGCAGCCCCAACGTTAACCAGAGCCTGAAAACTGAACCAGACGCCAATTGAGCAAGCCAAAAAGCCAGAAAATCGCTGATCTATCTCCAACGCGCGACGGCCGATGGACATAGCACGAAAAGCGACGAAGAATACCATTAACAGTGCCAGAACCACACCGAAATACCCCAGCTCCTCGCCTAAAATCGAGAAAATAAAGTCGGTATGCGCTTCCGGTAAATACTCCAGTTTCTGCACTGAGTTACCTAAGCCTTGCCCCCAGAATTCACCACGGCCAAAAGCCATCAGCGACTGGGTTAACTGATAACCACTACCGAACGGATCCGCCCATGGATTCCAGAAGGATGTCACACGGCGCATACGGTAGGGTTCAGCAACAATCAGCAGACAAACCGCAAACACACCAGAGCCGATAATCGCCAAAAACTGCCACATTTTCGCGCCAGCTAGAAACAGCATCGCCAGCGTGGTAATAAACAGCACCACCACCGTGCCTAGATCAGGCTGTGCCAGCAGTAACACCGCCAGAATAACCATGACCCCCATCGGTTTACAGAAGCCCCAGAAATTACTGCGAACCTCTTCAACCTTACGCACCAGATAGCTGGCCAGATAACAAAACAGTGACAGCTTGGATAATTCCGCTGGCTGAATACGCAGCGGCCCCAATGAAATCCAGCGTGATGCCCCGTTTACCGAGCTACCCACCACCAACACTACCAGCAACATTACTATCGAAATCAGCAACATAATATTGCTATAGCGCTGCCAAACCTCCATCGGGATACGTAATGTCACTAGCGACAAACCCAATGCCAGTGCCAGATAGAGAGCATCACGTTTGGCAAATAAGAAGGGATCACTAGCCAGACGCTGACCAATCGGCATTGATGCCGATGTCACCATCACAAAACCGATAATCGCCAAACCGAATGTCAGCCACAGCAAGGTTCTGTCGTAAAGCACCATGCTGGTGGTGTCGCTTTCGCGCGATCCCATCACAAAATGTTTTACGGTATTAAACAGCCCCAGCCCCGGCATGCGCATCAGCCCAACTCCTCTGCCAGGCGAGCAAACTCATCACCACGTTGTTCAAAACTGCGGAATTGGTCCAAACTGGCGCAAGCAGGAGACAGCAACACCATATCCCCCGGAGCCAGTCTCTGCGCCAGCAGTACCATGGCCTGTTCCATCGTCTCGGTAAGCTGAGAGACCTCAGGGCGCAGTTCAGCCAGTTGCTCACCATCACGGCCAAAGCAGTAAATTTTGATATGGTCGCCTTGTAGAAAACGCGTCAACCCAGAGAAATCAGCGGATTTACCGTCGCCGCCCAACAATAAATGCAAGGTACCGTCAACCTGCAAGCCATCCAACGCTGCTTCCGTACTGCCAACATTGGTGGCTTTAGAGTCATTAATCCAACGCACGCCATTGTGCTCAAACACCAGTTGGAAGCGGTGTGATAAACCGGTAAAGGTGGTCAATGCTTTCAAACTTGACGAGCGGGGAATCCCCACAGCATCAGCCAGCGCCAGTGCTGCCAACGCATTGGTATAGTTATGGCGACCGGTCAATTTCATTTCGCGGGTATTCAAGACTTTTTCACCCCGAACCCGCAGCCAGATTTCTCCCTGCTGCTTATTCAGATGGTAGTCACCCACATCCACACCAAAGCTAATACAGCGGCTATCAGCGCCACGCACCGGCATGGTAAGCGCGTCATCGGCATTCACCACACAGACTTTAGCGTTTTCATAAACTCGCAGTTTAGCTGCGCGATATTGCTGCAAACCGAACGGATAACGGTCAGTATGATCTTCTGTTACGTTCAAGATGGTGGCCGCACTGGCATGCAAGCTTGAAGTGGTTTCCAACTGGAAGCTCGACAGCTCTAGTACTACCAGTTGGTTTTCTTGTTTCAATAACGTCAGTGCCGGAACACCGATATTGCCACCGACGCCTACCTGCCAGCCCGCCGCTTTAGCCATCTCGCCCACCAGCGTGGTCACCGTGCTTTTACCGTTAGAGCCGGTAATCGCCACTACAGGCGCCTGATTCTCACGGCAGAACAGCTCGATATCGCCGACAATCTCGACACCGGCCTCGGCAGCGTCACTCAAGGCAGGATGTGCCAGCGCGATGCCTGGGCTGGCCACAATCAAATCTGCATCTAATAACCACTGCTGATGAAGGTCACCGACATGGCGCTCAACGCTTTCAGGCAATTTATCCAGGCCTGGTGGATTAATACGGGTATCCATCACACGCGGCGTAACACCACGCGCCATAAAGAAATCAACGCAGGAAAGGCCGGTTAGCCCCAGCCCGATAATGACTACTTTTTTACCCTGATAATCAGCCATAATTACCGCACCTTCAGCGTCGCTAGGCCAATCAGCACCAGCATCAGCGAGATAATCCAGAAACGCACGATAACCCGTGGTTCTGGCCAGCCTTTAAGTTCGTAATGGTGATGAATCGGGGCCATGCGGAAAATACGCTGCCCACGCAACTTAAAGGAACCTACCTGTAGGATCACCGACAGCGTTTCAACCACGAATACCCCGCCCATAATCACCAATAAGAACTCTTGGCGCAGTAACACCGCGATGGTGCCTAACGCACCGCCCAAGGCCAACGAGCCGACATCCCCCATAAAGACCTGTGCCGGATAGGTGTTAAACCATAAGAAGCCCAGCCCAGCCCCCACAATCGCGGTACAGACAATCACCAGTTCACCGGCATGGCGTAGATAAGGAATGTGCAGGTATGCGGCGAAATTCACGTTACCTGTCGCCCAGGCAACCAAGGCAAAACCACCGGCGACGAACACGGTCGGCATAATGGCCAAACCATCTAATCCGTCAGTCAGGTTCACCGCGTTACTGGTACCGACAATCACAAAGTAAGCCAGCAAGATATACATCAAACCCAGTTGCGGCATGACGTCTTTGAAAAATGGCACCACCAGCTCGGTAGCCGCGGTGTCTTTACCGATGCTGTACATGGCGAATGCTGCAGCTAGGGCAATCACTGACTGCCAGAAATACTTCCAGCGGGCGATCAACCCTTTAGTGTTTTTACGCACTACTTTGCGATAATCATCGATAAAGCCGACGATGCCATAACCGATAAGAATGAATAGTACACACCAGACATACGGATTGGAGGGGTAAGCCCACATCAGCACTGAAATGGTGATAGAGAACAGAATCACCAGGCCGCCCATGGTCGGCGTGCCGCGTTTACTGAAGTGTGACTCTGGCCCATCGTTACGTACTACCTGGCCAATCTGCAATTTCTGCAAATAAGCAATCAGGTGCGGCCCCATCCACAAAGAAATAAACAGTGCCGTCAACAGACTGACAATCGCTCGGAACGTCAAATAGGAAAAGACGTTAAAGCCCGAGTAAAATTTTACTAAGTATTCAGCCAACCAAACTAACATGATGCATTCTCCTGTAACGCACGCACGACATTTTCCATGGCGGCGCTACGTGAACCTTTAATTAAGACGGTGATAACCGGATGTTCGAGCAGCAATTCACTCACACGGGCTGCCAATGTGTTCTTATCCTGAAAATGTTCGCCGTTACCGCTCGCATCACTCAGTGTTTGACTCAATGTGCCAACACTCAGCACTTTATCGACTCCCGCCTGTCTGGCCGCCTCACCCACCTGGCGATGACAATCCACAGCGGTATCACCCAATTCGGCCATATCCCCCACCACCAACACACGGTAGCCGGGCATATCTGCCAACACTTGGGCCGCGGCAGTCATAGAACCGACGTTGGCGTTGTAGGAGTCATCGAGCAGCAATTTACCTGCCGATAATTGAATCGGGAATAAACGGCCCGGTACAGCTTGTAATTGTGCCAGCCCTTGGCGGACGGCAGCTAAATCAGCGCCAACCGACATGGCTAACGCCGTTGCAGCCAAGGCGTTAGCAATATTGTGCCGCCCCGGCAGTGGTAATTCGATGGCTATAGTGCCAAATGGCGAATGCAGGGTAAAATGTGTCGCCTGTGGTGTAATACGCACATCACTGGCATAGAAATCGATATCTTCTGCGCCGCGAGGTGAAAAATACCAAACGCGCTTGTTGTGCAGCATTTCCTGCCAATGCGGCCAGTCATTGCTGTCAGCATTAATAATTGCCGTCCCGTTAGCAGGCAACCCGGCAAAAATTTCACCTTTGGCCTTCGCCACCCCTGCCAGTGAACCAAAACCTTCCAGATGAGCGGCCGCTAAATTATTAACCAAAGCACTTTCAGGGCGGCTTAAATCCGTGGTGTAGGCGATTTCGCCCACATGATTAGCACCCAACTCAATCACGGCAAAATCATGTTCAGGCGTCAAACGCAGTAAAGTCAGTGGCACCCCAATATCGTTATTGAAGTTACCGGCGGTATACAGCACATTGCCGCATTGACGCAAAATGGCGGCAACCATTTCTTTTACCGAGGTTTTACCGGATGAGCCGGTTAAAGCCACCACCCGAGCAGGCACTTGCTCACGCACCCACGCAGCAAATTGCCCCAGTGCCAGACGAGTGTCTTTGACCACTAACTGAGGGGCTCCCACCAGTAAGCGTTTACTTACCAGCAAAGCGCCTGCACCTGCGGCAACAGCATCTTCTGCAAAATCATGCCCATCAAAACGCTCGCCTTTCAGCGCCACGAACAAACACCCCGGTGTGACCTTACGGGTATCAATGGTCACTTCGGTGATGTCGACGTTTTCACTGCCAATATATTCAGCATTAAGCAGCGTAGACAGGAAATGCAGTGAGACCTTAATCATGCCATCACCCCCAATAAACGGGCGACGGTAACTCTGTCTGAATAATCCAAGCGGCGATTACCCACTAATTGGTAATCTTCATGTCCTTTACCCGCCACCAGCACGACATCTTCTTCTTTGGCTTGCATAATGGCACTGGTCACCGCTTCAGCACGGCCATGAATTGCCAATGCATGCCCGGCATCCAGCAAGCCACTGAGAATATCCGCCACGATAGCCTGCGGCTCTTCACTGCGCGGGTTATCGTCGGTGATGACCACCCGATCCGCCAGTTGTTCTGCGATACCGCCCATAAGTGGGCGTTTACCTTTGTCACGATCACCACCGCAACCAAACACACACCACAACTGGCCTTTACAGTGTAAGCGGGCCGCAGCCAGGGCCTTTTCCAAGGCATCCGGGGTGTGGGCATAATCCACGACCACCGTCGGCTTACCGGGCGCGTTAAACACTTCCATACGCCCGCACACCGGTTGCAGGCTTGGTGCTGTTGCTAATAATTGTGCTAACGGATACCCCAGAGAAAGGAGGGTTGACAGTGCCACCAGCAGATTACTGACGTTAAACGCCCCCATCAGACGGCTTTCTAATTGGCCTTCGCCCCAGCTTGAGTCAAAAGTGATGCTGGCACCGTTATCGTGATAATCAACGTTACTCGCCGATAACCATGGGCCATTCCAGCCCGTAGGAACTTTGTCTTCCATGCTGACAGCAACAGCTTGCGGCAACTGCCCTAACCAGCGGCGACCGACTTCGTCATCAGCATTGATAATTTTATGTTCGGATTGATGGGTGGAGAACAGCAACCATTTTGCCGCCTCATAACCCGCCATATTACCGTGATAATCCAGATGATCGCGGCTTAAGTTAGTAAACACTGCTGCTGCAAACGGCAATGCGGCTACGCGGTTCTGAATCAAACCGTGGGAAGAAACTTCCATCGCCGCAAAAGTAGCCCCTTGCTCAACCAAATTGCGCAGTAAATGTTGAATATCAACCGCTGAACCGGTGGTATTTTCCGTCGGAATCACTTGCCCTAACAGACCATTGCCAACTGTACCCATTACCGCGCTGGTTTCCCCCAGTGCCTGACTCCATTGTGCCAGTAGTTGGGTGGTGGTGGTTTTGCCGTTGGTCCCCGTCACACCGACCAAACGTAATGCTGTACCCGGCTGATGGTAGAATTGCCCCGCCAGCTTGGATAAATGTTGATTCAAATTACGCAAATAAATAACAGGAATGCCGTGCATCTCTACCACACTGGCATCCGGCGCTACACCATCGGCTTCAGCGACCACTGCCGCAACACCTTGTGCAATGGCTTGCGGGATATAGCGACGCCCGTCCGTCTGGTGGCCGACAATGGCGACAAACAAATCCCCGGCAGCGGCAACACGGCTGTCTAATGTCATTTCCCGTAGCGCCCGCTCCGGGACGTCTAGCCCCCAAGGAGCGAGTAAGTCGCGCAAGTTACGATCTGCCACCTGAACCCTCTTTTGTATTAATCACTAATTCGCTTTTATCACCGGTGGGTAACGCATCTGGCTCAATGTTCATGGTACGCAGGACGCCGCCCATGATGGCACCGAACACCGGTGCAGAAACCGCACCACCGTAATATTTCCCTGCCTGCGGGTCATTGATGACCACAACCAGAGCAAATCGAGGGTTACTCGCGGGCGCTACGCCGGCGGTGTAAGCGAGGTATCGGTCCATATATTTACCGTCCGGGCCAACTTTCTTGGCGGTACCGGTTTTAATGGCAATACGGTAGCCTTTAATGGCGGCTTTGGTGCCCCCGCCGCCAGGTAATGCCACGCTTTCCATCATATGAACCACGGTACGAACCAACGGTTCTGGGAAAACGCGTTCACCGGCCACTGGCGGGTCAACTTTAGTGATCGACAGCGGGCGATAAATCCCCATGCTGCCGATGGTTGCATAGACTCGCGCTAGTTGTAACGGTGTTACCATTAGCCCGTAGCCGAAAGAGAAGGTGGCCCTCTCTATGTCAGACCACCGTTGTTTTTTAGGATATAAGCCACTGCTTTCTCCGACCAACCCCAAATTGGTCGCTTTCCCAAACCCAAACCGTGAGTAAGTATCTACTAACGCTGAGGATGGCATCGCTAACGCCAGCTTAGAAACGCCGACGTTACTCGACTTCTGCAAGATCCCGGTCACAGATAGTTCTGCATAACGGGCCACGTCTTTAATCTGGTGACCGTTAACAAAGTACGGCAAGGTGTTCAGCACACTGTTTTCTTTCACAACGCCATGCTGCAATGCCGTCATCACTACCATGGGCTTCACTGTGGAGCCGGGTTCAAAAATATCGGTTATCGCCCGGTTACGCATAGCATCTTTCGGCGTTCCGGTCAGGTTATTCGGGTTATAAGACGGGCTATTCGCCATGGCTAATACTTCGCCGGTACTCACATCTACCAGCACCGCAGTGCCTGATTCTGCTTTGTTGAATGCCACCGCATTGTTCAATTCGCGATACACCAGCGCCTGTAAACGCTCATCAACACTCAACACCAGATTATGTGCTGCCTGACTATCGACAGAAGAGATATCCTCAATGACACGGCCATAGCGGTCTTTACGTACCGTACGTTCACCCGGTTGCCCGGTAAGCCAACGGTCAAAGCTTTTCTCAACCCCTTCGATACCTTGGCTATCGATGTTGGTCACACCGATAATGTGTGCCATCACTTGGCCTGCCGGATAGTAACGGCGTGATTCCTGGCGCAAATAGATACCGGGGAGTTTCAGTTTATGGATATAGTCGCCAATCGCGGGATTAACCTGACGCGCCAGATAAACGAAACGTCCCTTCGGGTTAGCATTAATCCGGGCCGCCAATTGATCCAGTGGGATTTCCAGTGCATCCGATAGCGCTTTCCAGCGAGTATCTAACGTAATACCCCCGCGCTCGGTCAGCTCTTTCGGATCTGCCCAAACCGCATTAACCGGCACGCTAACCGCCAACGGGCGACCTGAACGGTCACTGATCATGCCACGGGCTGTCGGCACTTCCTGTACCCGTAACGAGCGCATATCACCCTCACGCACCAGTCTGTCAGGGTTAATCACTTGCAGGTATGCAGTACGTAACATCAAACCGACCAATGCCAATAAAATACAGCCGCACAGCAACGCAAAACGCCAGCTAATAAAGCTGGCTTGTTCTTCCTGGCGCTTTAACTTCCCGGGGCGCGTTGCTTTCATCCGTTACCTTGGCTGCTAGGCGTCATGGTGGCGACTCATTCCTTTATTTATTGGAGAAATTTATTGTTTAACCACAATATTTTCTTGTGATGGATCAACATGTTGCATTTTCAATTTGTCAGTCGCGATACTTTCCACACGACTGTGGTCACCCAACGCATTCTCTTCCAGAATCAGGTTACGCCACTCGATATCGAGCGCGTCCCGCTCCAGCACCAACTGCTCACGCTCTGCGGTCAACAAGCGTGTACGGTGGGCGGTGGTTACCACGAAAACAGCAGATACCAACACCGCGATCAGTAAAATCAACGGGATCTTCGCATTGCGGATTAAATCACCGCCGATGACCCCAACTAAACCGTGGCGTTCGCTGCCTATCACTCTTTAATCCTCTCGGCAAAACGCAATACCGAGCTTCGTGCCCGTGGGTTTTCAGCCACTTCAGCATCTGGAGGCATCATCTTGCCAACCGATTTCAATGTGCGCCCACCCATGCTGCGCAACTGCGCTTCCGTCAATGGCAACCCCGCCGGCACCTGTGGTCCACGGCTGTGATGACGAATAAAGTTTTTAACAATACGATCTTCAAGAGAGTGGAAGCTAATTACTGACAAACGGCCCGCAGGGGCCAGGACTTCAAGTGCTCCATCAAGTGCGCGCTCAATCTCTTCCAACTCACTATTGATATAGATACGAATAGCCTGGAAGCTACGGGTAGCAGGATGTTTGTGCTTTTCGCGAAATGGGCTGGCGTTGGCAATCAAATCCGCCAGCTCTTTGGTACGAGTCATCGGTTGAGTAAGGTTGCGCTCAACAATGGCTTTGGCCAGACGCTTGGCAAAACGCTCTTCACCAAAGGTTTTCAGCACCCACGCGATATCATCAGCGCTGGCTTTCATCAACCATTCAGCAGCTGATAATCCACGGGAGGGGTCCATGCGCATATCCAACGGCCCGTCACGCATGAAAGAGAAACCACGCTCAGGGTCATCCAACTGTGGTGATGAAACCCCGAGATCCAGCAATACACCGTCAATCCGGCCCACTAAGTCCAGCTCTCGCACATAATGTGCTAACTCGGAAAAAGGACCGTGTACGATAGAGAAACGCGGATCTGTAATAGATTTTGCCGCTTCGATAGCTTGTGGGTCACGGTCAATTGCAATCAGACGCCCTTCTGGCCCAAGCTGGGACAGAATCAGACGCGAATGGCCACCACGGCCAAAAGTTCCGTCAATATAGATGCCGTTATCGCGGATGTTCAGGCCATTTACCGCCTCATCCAGCAATACGCTTGTATGCTTGTAGTTGTTATCTACAATTTTGTTGTTATCTACCATGCTTATAGCGATAAGTCCTGTAGCCGCTCAGACAATGGTTCCTGAGTGGACTGTTCTGCGTCGATGTCATCCTTGACTTGTTGATACCAGGTCTGTTCATCCCACAGTTCAAACTTGTTGAACTGCCCAACCAGCATCACTTCTTTATTCAGCCCGGCATGCTGTCGCAGTGTTCCTGCGATCAGTAAGCGCCCAGCACCATCCATCTGACATTCACTGGCGTGCCCTAACAGCAAACGCTGAACCCGACGTTCAGCCGGATTCATGCTCGACAGACGGGATAATTTTTGTTCAATGATTTCCCATTCAGGGAGTGGATAAAGCAACAGGCATGGTTGGTGAAGGTCTATGGTACAGACCATCTGGCCCTGCGATTCCTCATTCAGTAAATCCCGATAACGGGTAGGTACGGCAAGCCGCCCTTTACTGTCGAGGTTAACCATCGTTGCACCACGAAACATGACTGAGTTACCCCTTCATGACCCAATTCGCCACTTTACCCCACAAATCCCCACATTAAAGAGTTTACGGATGGTATGAAAACCTTGTCAAGCCAGAGCCGATGCGCTTTGACAATATTTATGGGCCGTTTTTGAGATATATCTCGTAGAAGGGGCTATTTTAGTGGTTGTAATAGAAATTAACGTCATGATAAACGGGCTATTTTTCCGCCAGTAATTCCAGCTACTTAAATAAATAATTAATTGTCGATTAATTGTCTCATTATTTCCTTCTGCAAGGAATGTCTCATTTTTAGTATGAAAATTGTACGGTCTAAAAATAAACAGCCTGAGCACAAAACCCGCTGCCGCTGGCGTCTCCTAAGGAAAAACAGCGGTAATCGACGGCAAAACCCACAGCAACACAATAATAACCTTGAGAACAACAAGTGTTACTGGCGCGACATTTTACTTCAATTAACCGACGGGGATTAATCTATTTTGAAATAAATTATTGGTGTCTATTTCCGAGTATCACTGAAATATGAATGCCTTCAGACAGATAAATCTTAAATTAGCAAAATTGAATGATTTAGTTTTTGTCTCACTCATTATTTTAAATTTGACTGACCTTTGCCGGCCCCCCTCTGCTGATAACGGAGAAACACAACTATCTGTTTTTAAAGTAAAACAAGATACCTTACCATTTAAAAAACCACCAAAAGCTCAATTCCTCACAGTACAAAGTATAAAAATCAGCCAAATGTTAAAAATAAAAATTTTGAGCTGGTTATATTACAAACAATAGCACTGTAAACTACATTAAAAGCAAAAAAGCAATACAATCACCTGCCATTAAAATGATTAGCAATATATAAACCCTGCCAATAATCTCATCAATTGGCGTTTTGGCAGATTTTTCCCCCAAGTAGGGAGTTAATGACAATGTTTTCAACTGGGTCCCGTCTGCGTAGTGCCGCAGCCGATACTTTTGCACTGGTAGTGTATTGTTTTGTCATCGGCATGATAATTGAAATCGTGATCTCGGGAATGACCTTCCAGCAGTCTCTTTCTTCTCGCCTGGTTTCAATACCGGTCAATATCCTTATTGCCTGGCCTTATGGGGTGTATCGGGATGCTTTTATCCGCTTTGCGCGTCATCATGCCGGCAAGTATTTTTGGGCAAGGAATCTGGCAGACTTACTGGCCTATGTCAGCTTCCAGTCTCCAGTTTATGCCATAATTTTGTGGTCGGTCGGGGCTGATTTAGAGCAAATCACTACAGCGGTTACCAGTAACGCGTTGGTTTCAATGGCGATGGGTGTGGCTTACGGCTATTTCCTGGAATATTGCCGTCGATTGTTCCGCGTGGCGGGCTATATTTGAATACCCGCCATCTTTCATGGTGCAGGTGTGTTGGCTGTGCTCACTATTCGGCCCATCCATGGGCCTCACCTCATTGAGGCCGCTGCTGCCTCCTGCACCATAAAATCTATTGGGTATTAAGCGTCCTAACCGAAATGTTTATTACCCGGTTACTTGCGGCTCAAACTGCCACGGCGGAACAAGTTGCGGCGAATACGGGTTAAACCCGGTTTCGGTTTATGTGGCTCATCCAGACTGGCTAATACCAGCTCCAGTACGCGCTCGGCAACATCGCGATGACGCTGTGCCACCGCCAGTACTGGGCACTCAAGGAAGTCCAGCAGCTCGTTATCACCAAAAGTAGCAATCGCCAGATTACTGGGTAAACGCCCACTTTGCTTTAAGGTAACATCCATAACGCCCTGTAGTAGCTGGAATGAGGTGGTAAACAACGCCTGTGGCATTGGGTGGGTCTTAAGCCACTGCGCAAACAGCACACCGGCAGCTTCGCGCTCGTAGCTATTGGCATACAGGTAATCGACTTTACGTGGATCATCTTTCCACGCCTCACGGAATCCCATCTCACGCAAGAAACTGACTGATAGTTCCGGCAGCGCGCCTAAATACAATACAGATTCCGCCGGGAAGGCACGCAGTTCTTGTGCCAACATCAGTGCATCTTCTTGATCCGCGCCGACGACGCTAATGAAATGCTCCCGATCTAGCGCCCGATCCAATGCAATTATTGGCAATGGATCATTAGCCCAGCGCTGGTAAAAAGGGTGCTCAGGGGGCAATGCGGTAGAAACGATAATGGCATCAACCTGACGCTGTAACAGGTGTTCGATACAACGCATCTCGTTATCTGGTTGATCTTCCGAGCAGGCTATCAACAGTTGATAACCGCGCTGGCGCGCCTGGCGTTCCAGATAATTTGCAATGCGGGTATAGCTGGTATTCTCAAGATCCGGGATCACCAAACCGATGGAGCGGGTTCTGCCCGCGCGCAATCCTGCCGCAACAGCATTTGGGTGATAGTTATGTTCCCTGACAACCGCCATAACTTTGTCTACTGTTTTATCGCTGACTCGGTACTGTTTCGCTTTGCCATTAATGACATAACTGGCCGTTGTACGCGAAACACCCGCAAGACGCGCGATTTCATCCAGTTTCACATTAACCCCTTATAAACCCAATAAAGTGATGAAAGGCATGATGTCTGCCAGAGCTAAATATCCCAGCATTTCTCAATACGCCAATAAACCGCAGTGTTACAGGCTAAAACACACGATTTATAGACATAGTTTAACTACGGATATAGCACAACGTAGATCTAACCGCAGAACTCACTATTGAGCAACCGCTTTAACCGCCCTATAACGCTATCTCGGTTAAAAAATAAGAAAAAAAAAGCCCGACACACCTGCCGAGCCTGATTATTGGAGATTAGTCAGTGTTAATAAGTTTCATTAACGCATAATCTTGTCACCACGTGACACACCGACAATGCCTGAGCGGGCAACTTCAACAATTTCTGCCACTTCCCGCACCGCATTGAGGAATGCATCCAGTTTATCACTGGTGCCCGCCAGTTGGACGGTGTAGAGCGTGGCGGTAACATCCACAATTTGCCCACGGAATATTTCCGCACATCGTTTCACTTCCTCACGCCCGTAACCACTGGCCTGCAACTTTACCAGCATAATCTCACGTTCAACATGCGAGCCAGAAACCAGCTCACTGACGCGCAGTACATCCACCAATTTATGTAGCTGTTTTTCTATCTGCTCCAGAACTTTGGCATCACCTACAGTCTGAATCGTCATGCGGGAAAGTGTAGGATCGTCGGTCGGCGCAACCGTTAAACTCTCAATGTTATAACCACGTTGAGAAAACAGGCCCACCACTCTTGAGAGGGCACCTGATTCGTTTTCCAGTAGAACTGATAAAATCCGGCGGCGCATAATTATGTCCTCTCCGTTTTGCTAAGCCACATTTCGTCCATGCCACCACCACGAATCTGCATCGGGTAAACATGCTCCGTTTCATCAACCGTCACATCTACAAATACCAAACGCTTGGTCTCGGATAATTGTGTCAGGGCATCAGCCAGTTTGCTTTCCAACTCATCCGGCGTGCGGATGGAAACACCAATATGACCATAGGCTTCAGCCAATTTGACGAAGTCAGGCAGCGAATCCATATAAGACTGTGAGTGGCGGCCAGAGTAGATCATATCCTGCCACTGTTTCACCATGCCGAGATAGCGGTTGTTCAGGTTCAGCACGAGCACTGGCAAGTTATATTGCAGTGCAGTAGATAACTCCTGAATATTCATCTGGATGCTACCATCACCGGTAACGCAAACTACCGTTTCGTCTGGTAACGCCAGTTTAACGCCAAGCGCTGCCGGCAGGCCAAAGCCCATCGTCCCAAGGCCTCCTGAGTTAATCCAACGGCGTGGTTTATCAAACGGATAATAAAGTGCGGCGAACATCTGGTGTTGACCGACATCAGAGGTGACATAAGCATCACCGCTGGTGAGGCGATGTAGGGTTTCGATCACTGCCTGCGGCTTGATTTTTCCACTGTCTTTGTTGTAACTCAGACAATTACGGGCACGCCATTGTTCGATGGATTGCCACCAATCACGTAAACTATCGCAATCTTGTGTGCAATCAATCTGAGACAGCAGCTCCAGCATCTGTACCAAGACTTGTTTGGCATCACCAACAATCGGAATATCGGCATTTACGGTTTTCGAAATTGAAGTCGGGTCGATATCAATGTGTACCACAGTGGCATTCGGACAGTATTTCGCCAGATTATTGGTGGTTCGGTCATCAAAGCGCACGCCAACGGCAAAAATCAGATCCGTATTGTGCATCGCCATATTGGCTTCGAATGTCCCGTGCATCCCCAACATACCCACGCTTTGGCGATGAGTGCCCGGGAAGCTCCCCAGCCCCATCAAAGAGCTGGTCACCGGCAAATTCAGTTGCTCAGCAAGAGCTAGCAGCTCTTCGTGGCAGGCAGAATTAATCGCCCCACCGCCGACATACATGATGGGTTTTTTAGCCGTCAGAATAGTTTGCAGCGCGCGTTTAATCTGCCCACGATGGCCTTGTACCGTGGGGTTATAAGAGCGCAAGCTAACCTGATCCGGGTAGGCGTAAGGCATTTTTACCGCAGGGCCAACGATATCTTTTGGCAAATCTATAACGACCGGACCTGGGCGGCCAGTCGATGCCAGATAGAAGGCTTTTTTCAGTACCATTGGAATATCTTCAGTGCGCTTCACCAGAAAACTGTGTTTCACCACTGGTCGGGAGATCCCCACCATGTCACATTCCTGAAAAGCATCGTAACCTATCAATGAGCTAGGTACCTGACCGGAAAGCACCACCATCGGTACAGAATCCATATACGCGGTAGCAATACCGGTAATGGCATTGGTCGCCCCAGGGCCGGAAGTGACTAGCACCACGCCAACCTCACCGGTTGCCCGAGCATAACCATCGGCCATGTGAACCGCGCCTTGTTCATGGCGTACCAGCACGTGATCGATGCCGCCGACCGTATGCAGGGCATCGTAGATATCAAGTACGGCCCCGCCGGGATAACCGAATACATGCTTCACGCCCTGGTCGATTAACGACCGGACAACCATCTCGGCTCCTGACAACATCTCCATGGGTTTTGCCTCCAGGCTTTGTTTGCTCATTGGATAACGGGAAGTCATTTCCACGGGATCCTGTAGGAAAGGCACTACGCCCTGATTCCTATATTTATTATTTTTAACGTAACCAACTTATTAACATAACGTCAGATTTTCTGGCAGGCAAATGGCAATTCGCTGCGCTAAAGACAATTCTGTTGGTCGTGCTCTGTTTTTGCTTACATTCCAAACATAAAACACTGCCTGTTAAGGAGTGACCTTAGTTTAAACACCGCCAAGATGACCAATCATAGAACTTAATTAGGCTGATAATTTTTATGCATCGGAGGAAGAAAAACAGGGGGCGATACCGAGCCAGGTGGCGAAAGTGCTGAACGTTCAGAAAAACAGCGGCTGCCTGTTAACAACAGACAGCAACGTAATAACACTATCGATTAATCACGGTACATCGAATCAATTTCATTCTGATAACGCTGGAGAATGATTTTGCGACGCAATTTCATCGTCGGTGTCAGTTCACCGGTTTCCATGGTGAATGCCTGTGGTAACAACGTAAAGCGCTTAACCTGCTCGAACATCGCCAACTCTTTTTGCATATCTTTCAGTCTTTGTTCAAACAAACCGACAATATGGCTATGGCGTAACAACTCTAACCGGTCATGGTATTTCAGGTTTATCGAACGGGCATACTCTTCAAGTGATTCAAAACAGGGCACAATCAGCGCTGAGACAAATTTGCGCGTATCGGCAATAATCGCGACCTGCTCAATGAAACGATCCTGACCGAGTGTGCCCTCAATCATTTGCGGCGCAATGTATTTGCCGCCGGAGGTTTTCATCAAATCTTTCAGCCGTTCGGTGATAAACAAATTACCCTGAGCATCCAACGCCCCGGCATCCCCCGTTTTGAGCCAACCATCTTCGGTGAACGACTCTGCCGTCTGTTGCGGTTTATTAAAGTAACCACGCATCACAATCGGGCCACGTACCTGAATTTCATTCTCTGCGCCCAAACGCACATCAATCCCCGGTAATGGCTTACCGATAGAGCCGAACCGGAAGTCGTGCTCTTCCCAACAAGAGACGGTGGCACAGGTTTCGGTCATGCCATAGCCGTACTTAATGTTGATACCGATGGACTGGAAAAACAGGATGATATTGTCATCTAACCGAGCACCGGCGGCCGGTAAAAAGCGCACTCTACCCCCCAACACCCCTCGCAATTTCCTCAACACCAGACGATCCGCCAACTGGTACATCTGTTCGGATAGCAATGATAATGTTTCCCCACGTTGCAGGCTTTGGAATTTGCGCTCACCCCGACCTACCGCCCAGCGAAACAATAGCCGGCGATGCCATTTTGCCAGAGCAACTTTGTCATTGATGGCACTGAATACCTTCTCGTAAAAACGAGGGACGGCACACATCACTGTCGGCTTTACTGCCTGCATTGCCGAGCGCACCCAATCAGTGTCGCTGATATAGACATTTTGCGCGCCGGTATGCATTACATAGAAGCTCCACGCCCGCTCAAACACATGGGATAACGGCAGGAAACTAAGAGAGACATCCTCTGCTGTCAGGGTTAAGCGCTGATCGTGCAAATAAAGCTGGGCTGCCATATTACGGTAATCCAGCATCACACCTTTAGGTTCACCCGTGGTACCCGAGGTATAAATCAGTGTGAATAAATCATTTAAGTCGCAACTATCTATACGCGTAGTGAGTAGGTGCTGTTGGACCGCATCAGGTTGTTGCTCAAAATCAGCTAAGTGTTGGGCATATTCACAACCGCGCAAATCGACTGCGGGGTCTAATACAATAATTTGAGCAAGTTGCGGGCACAGCGGCTTTAGTGTTGCAGCAACATCAAATTGTGTCTGTCCACCGACAAATAAAATACGCACATCGGCATCATTGAGCACATAAGCAGCCTGAGTGCTGGTATTGGTGGCATACAGTGGGACGCTGACGCCACGCAACTGTAAAATAGCTAAATCCGCCAACGACCAAGTCATACTGTTGTTGGCAAAAATCCCAATACGCTCCTGAATGGCAACCCCGAGGGATAACAAAGCTGCTGAAATCCGGGTGACATGCGTGTCAACCTGCTGCCAGCTTAGTTGTTTTTCACCCTCGGGTGACCATTCACGCAAAGCTATCTGGTCAGCACGGTGGCTGATTTGTTGGCGCAGACGGCGCACAAGGTGGTATTGCTCTAATGTGTGGGTCATAACATCGCCGCTCGCTATATACTTGCTGTCTTCCAAGTTGCTACTGTGTGATGGCGGGTGCTCATCCAAATCACATGACGGAGTCCGTTCATTGGGAGCCTTTCATTTACCGCCTTGCTACACCTTGAAATCTATTGGGTATTGATTATTCATTAAAGTGTACTGTAACTTACCACTAATTGGCATTCAGCTTACATGTGTTCACTTTTTTTCGCGCAGTCTACCTGCTCTATTGGCTATGGCAAACAAAATTCAGAGTAGAAGTGTGAGCTGAAATTGACTTTGATGAAAAAGAGAGCGTTTAGAACCATAAGAGTGAGGGGTAAACACGGCAATAACGTTGTATTGAACTGACCAATGGCTGGAAACAAAACATGTTTTAATTTAGTTGTTACCTTTACCTGCCACTGAAAATAATATGATTCCAGCAGCAGGGGTTAACAAAAGTAATTACTCAGGAGTATCCAATTGGCTGAGTAACTCTTTCATCCACTGATGGCCTTTATCTCTATCAGTAGATTCGTGCCACGTGAGATAACATGGGCGGCATGTTTCCTTCCAAGGTAAAGAGATAAGTTTCAGATTAAGTGCTTCACTGTATGTTTGAACAAGCCAGCGAGGAGCAATCGCCACAAAGCAAGTTTGGGATACAATATTAAGCACACTATTCATATCGGTACTTTCATATACAATAGTTTGAGCACTTATCTCTGATTCATAATAATGCTCACTGAAAGAACCTACTTTATCCAATGACACTACCGCGTGTGACTCTGAAAGGAGCTGTTCTTGCGTAATTGAATTATCAATACGGGGGTGATTTTTTGAGACCGCCAAAACGGACTCATCATTAGATATTGATAAGTAATGGAAGTCTGGGCGCTCAAACTTGGTATAACCTATCACAAACTCGGTCTCTTGATAACGTAACTGATGCTCAATATTATCATTCAAATAGGATTTGATAATGAGTTGAACATTAGGCGCTAATTGCTTAACACTTTCTATTATTTGTGCCGTCAATCTAATATCTAACGGGCTACAAATAGATAGATTAAAGATTCGCCCACTTTTTTTGGCTTCAAAGCCCGCACCGGGTAACTCATTTTGAACTAATTGCAGAGCTTGTCTAACCGGGCCAAACAACTGACGAGCCCTGGCGGTAGGCTGGATACCACGGCCATAACGAACAAACAGCTCATCATTAAACATCACTTTCAAGCGAGCGACTGCGTTACTCACCGCAGGCTGGGACATCCCCAGTGACTGGGCTGCACGTGTTACATTATGCATTTGCATCACCGCATCAAAAACCGTTAATAAATTGAGATCGACACTTCTTAAGTGAACATCACTACCTTCTTTTTTAGTTACTTGGTCGTCGGCTACTAAGTTGTGTTCAAGCATGCTTAACTCCACTGATCTTTATGCAGATGACATGATTAATAGAAGAATCCTGCTGATACTTTTACATACCTCAAAATATCTTTATTCTCTTACTATTAACGATGCCAATGTTCTCATCATTACTCTTGTCAGGTAAAATGAGTCTCATCCTTGTATAAATGCAAAAGTATTAATTCCCTCCCTACCTTTCAGTCAATAACGCCCATAGATAAGTGCGTGAACAAGATATTCACATAAAGTATCTTATATATGCTCATACAGTAATTTACATCAGGAATATCAAACCATCAAATTATAAGCACCAGTAATAAAATCAACAAGATGATCACATCACAAAATGGGATAGTTGACAACTATGCCATTAATAAATAATAAATTCATCAATTGAAACTTATTAGTTCTTATTTATTAGTATGAATATATTAAATAGTGGATTAGATCTAACCACACTTAAGTATGAATTCACGCCATATTCATAACATCTAAAGCCAATAAATAATAGCATTTATTAGAGTGATGAATATTTATATTCAACAAATATATAATAGGAAGATAATAAGGCTTATTGTGAATTTATAATTATGGATTACTCTTACTTACCTCATTCCATCTCTGGGAGACTTAAATATAACGTCCCAAAACTGATGTTCACCTCTCTAGCTAGAGAATTTATGATCCAAATATCAAAAAAGCACAATAATCCATATTATTAAGACTATGCCAAATAAAACAAAATCATCAGCATCTATTTTTAGATTAAAAATCCTATATTTTTAATTTTTAGGTTTTTTGTGTCGTTATAAGGAATTGATAACCCGTGCAACCAGTTGAACTGGCCATTTTAAACAAAAGTTGACATGACCACAAAATTCACGTATCAATTTAGGCAACGCACTATTTTAACCCATGAGAAACTGAAAAATTATGTTCTACTCAACCCGCCTACTAAGCCTACTACTTAACGCATCTCACTTGCGCGGTATGTTGGTGGACGGAAATCAGAACTGATTCAGTCATCAAGATTAACAAGCCCGCGCAAATGCGCGGGTTTTTTTTTACCCGCTAAGCGCAAATGTAAACACGACAAGGAACAACCCATGAGCCAACAAGTCATTATTTTCGATACAACATTGCGCGACGGTGAACAAGCATTGCAAGCCAGCCTGAGTGTTAAAGAGAAGCTGCAAATCGCGCTTGCACTGGAAAGAATGGGTGTCGATGTAATGGAAGTCGGTTTCCCGGTTTCCTCCCCTGGCGATTTTGAGTCAGTGCGCACCATCGCTCAGCAAGTCAAAAACAGCCGCGTGTGTGCTCTGGCTCGCTGTGTAGACAAAGATATTGATGTCGCCGCCGAAGCTTTACGTATTGCTGAAGCCTTCCGTATTCATGTGTTCTTGG
Source organism: Yersinia sp. 2553 StPb PI (assembly GCF_052217105.1). Taxonomy (NCBI): domain Bacteria; kingdom Pseudomonadati; phylum Pseudomonadota; class Gammaproteobacteria; order Enterobacterales; family Yersiniaceae; genus Yersinia; species Yersinia sp. 2553 StPb PI. Next base: position 3,046,112 of record NZ_JAZGPX010000002.1, read on the forward strand.
CGACATCCACCTTACATATCGAATCCAAATTAAAGCGCTCATTTGATGATGTGTTGGCGATGGCAGTGCACTCGGTGAAACGCGCTCGCAACTATACCAATGATGTTGAATTCTCTTGTGAAGATGCTGGCCGTACCCCTATTGATAACCTGTGCCGCATCGTAGAAGCTGCGATTAATGCCGGCGCGACTACCATCAATATCCCTGATACTGTCGGTTACACCACTCCTTATCAATTCGGCGGAATTATCACCGACTTGTATGAGCGGGTGCCAAATATTGATAAAGCCATTATCTCGGTGCATTGCCATGACGATTTGGGCATGTCCGTTGCCAACTCCATCACCGCAGTACAAGCCGGTGCGCGTCAGGTAGAAGGCACGATTAATGGTTTGGGCGAACGCGCCGGTAACTGTTCACTGGAAGAAGTGATCATGGCTATCAAAGTGCGTGAAAAGATGTTGGGCGTGCATACCAATATCAATCATCAAGAGATTTACCGCACCAGCCAGTTGGTCAGTAAGTTATGCAACATGCCAATACCCGCTAACAAAGCCATTGTCGGCAGTAATGCTTTCGCTCACTCATCCGGTATTCATCAGGATGGCGTGCTGAAAAATCGTGAAAACTACGAAATCATGACACCACAATCCATTGGCTTGAAAGAAGTGCAGTTGAACCTGACCTCCCGTTCTGGTCGCGCGGCGGTCAAACACCGTATGGAAGAGATGGGTTATCAGGATAAAGATTACAATTTGGACTCTTTGTACGACGCATTCCTGAAGCTGGCAGATAAAAAGGGCCAGGTATTTGATTACGATTTAGAAGCGTTAGCCTTCATTAATAAACAACAGGAAGAGCCGGAACACTACCGTTTAGACTATTTCAGCGTGCAGTCGGGTTCCAGCGTAATGGCAACAGCATCCGTGAAATTGGTCTGTGGCGAAGACATTAAATCAGAAGCGGCCACAGGTAATGGCCCGGTTGATGCGGTGTATCAGGCCATCAATCGCATTACCGGTTATGAAATTGAACTGGTGAAATATCAACTGTCTGCCAACGGTCAGGGTAAAGACGCATTGGGTCAGGTTGATATCGTGGTTGATCATAAGGGCCGCCGCTTCCACGGCGTGGGTCTGGCAACAGATATTGTCGAGTCATCCGCTAAAGCGTTGGTTCACGTATTAAATAACATCTGCCGCGCTCATCAGGTAGAGATTGAGAAGCAGCGCTTGCAACAAAATAATCAGGAAATGGTGTGAACATGACTAAGACTTATCATATTGCCGTTTTGCCCGGAGACGGTATTGGCCCTGAAGTAATGACTCAGGCAAATAAAGTATTGGATGCGGTGCGTCAACGTTTCGGCATCAAGATTTCAACTAGCGTTTATGATGTAGGTGGTGCAGCCATCGACCGTCACGGCAGCCCGTTACCGGCAGCGACAGTCAGCGGATGTGAGCAGGCTGATGCTATCTTGTTTGGCTCGGTAGGCGGCCCGAAATGGGAACATTTGCCACCGGCTGAACAACCCGAGCGTGGTGCGTTGTTGCCTTTGCGCAAGCACTTCAAATTATTCAGCAACTTGCGCCCGGCGCGGTTGTATCAAGGGTTAGAAGACTTCTGCCCATTGCGCAGCGATATTGCTGCCAAAGGTTTTGATATTCTGTGTGTGCGTGAATTAACCGGCGGTATCTACTTCGGCCAACCCAAAGGCCGTGAAGGCCAAGGCCAGCACGAGCGTGCTTTTGATACCGAAGTTTATCATCGCTTTGAGATTGAACGTATTGCCCGTATTGCCTTTGAATCTGCGCGTAAACGTCGTGGCAAAGTTACTTCTATTGATAAAGCCAATGTGTTGCAAAGCTCTATTCTGTGGCGTGAAGTGGTAACTGCCATTGCGGCCGATTACCCAGATGTTGCGTTGTCCCATATGTATATCGATAACGCCACCATGCAGTTGATCAAAGACCCTGCCCAGTTTGATGTATTGCTGTGTTCTAACTTGTTTGGCGATATTTTGTCTGATGAGTGCGCCATGATAACGGGTTCAATGGGGATGTTGCCGTCGGCCAGCCTGAACGAACAAGGTTTCGGTTTATACGAACCCGCAGGTGGCTCCGCACCCGATATCGCGGGCAAAAATATCGCCAACCCAATTGCCCAGATTTTGTCATTAACTCTGCTGTTGCGTTTCAGTTTAGGTAAAGACGATGCCGCCGATGCTATTGAGCATGCGATCAATCAGGCATTGGAACAAGGCTATCGCACGGCTGATTTGGCAGGCGAAGGTAAAGCCATCGGTACCAACGAAATGGGCGATATTATCGCTAAATTCGTGATGGAGGGGGTGTAAAATGGGCAAGACCTTATATCAAAAATTGTACGATGCGCACATCGTTTACGAAGCGCCAAATGAAACCCCATTGTTGTACATCGACCGCCATCTGGTGCATGAAGTTACTTCGCCGCAAGCCTTTGATGGTTTGCGCGCCATGGGTCGTCCGGTGCGTCAGCCGGGTAAAACCTTTGCCACGATGGACCACAACGTTTCAACCCAGACCAAAGATATCAATGCCAGCGGCGAAATGGCGCGGATTCAGATGCAGGAGCTGATTAAGAACTGTGCTGAGTTCGGTGTCTCTTTATATGACCTGAATCATCCGTTCCAAGGCATCGTCCATGTGATTGGCCCTGAACAAGGTATGACTTTACCGGGCATGACTATCGTCTGTGGTGACTCACATACCGCGACCCATGGTGCATTCGGCTCATTGGCCTTCGGTATCGGCACTTCAGAAGTTGAGCATGTGCTGGCAACCCAGACCCTGAAACAGGGCCGTGCCAAAACCATGAAAATCGAAGTTAACGGCACTGTCGGTGCAGGGATTACCGCCAAAGACATCGTCTTGGCGATTATCGGCAAAACCGGCAGCGCGGGCGGCACCGGCCATGTTGTGGAGTTCTGTGGCAGCGCGATTGCAGCGCTGAGCATGGAAGGCCGGATGACATTATGTAATATGGCGATCGAGATGGGTGCTAAAGCCGGTTTAGTCGCCCCGGATGACACCACTTTCGACTACCTGAAAGGTCGTCAGTTCGCCCCAACTGGCGAGCAGTGGGAACAAGGCGTGGCCTATTGGCGCAGCTTGAAATCTGATGCTGATGCTAAATTTGACACTATCGTCACCCTGGATGCCGCCGACATCGCGCCACAAGTCACTTGGGGCACCAACCCGGGCCAGGTTATTGCGGTTAATGACATGATTCCTGCGCCTGAGTCCTTCAGTGATCCCGTTGAACGTGCCTCGGCGGAAAAAGCGTTGGCATATATGGATTTGCGCCCCGGCATTAAGTTGACCGAGGTAGCCATTGATAAAGTCTTTATCGGTTCCTGCACTAACTCACGCATTGAAGATTTGCGTGCCGCAGCAGCGGTGGCGCAAGGTCGTAAAGTCGCGACTGGCGTGCAAGCTATTGTGGTACCCGGCTCAGGCCCGGTAAAAGCGCAGGCAGAAGCGGAAGGTTTGGATAAGATCTTTATCGAGGCCGGTTTTGAGTGGCGTTTGCCTGGTTGTTCCATGTGTTTGGCGATGAACAACGACCGTCTGGAACCCGGAGAGCGTTGTGCCTCCACCAGCAACCGTAACTTTGAAGGCCGTCAGGGCCGTGGTGGCCGCACACATTTGGTTAGCCCGGCAATGGCCGCCGCCGCCGCTGTCAGTGGTCATTTTGCTGATGTTCGCGACTTAGAAGCCGCCACCCACTAACCGGAGACACCATTATGGCTAAATTTACTCAACACACGGGTTTGGTTGCTCCGTTGGATGCGGCAAACGTCGATACCGACGCGATTATCCCAAAACAATTTTTACAAAAAGTGACGCGCACTGGCTTTGGCCAACACTTGTTTAACGATTGGCGTTTTCTCGACGACGCAGGCAAAGTGCCAAACCCTGAATTTGTGCTGAACCAACCCCGCTATCTGGGTGCAACCATTTTGTTAGCGCGTGAGAATTTCGGTTGTGGCTCCTCACGGGAACACGCGCCGTGGGCATTGACCGACTTCGGTTTCAAAGTGGTTATTGCCCCTAGTTTCGCTGATATATTTTACGGTAACTCGTTTAATAACCAATTATTACCAGTGACCTTAAGCGAAGCAGATATCGATACCTTATTCCAATTGGTTAACGATAATGAAGGCATCGAGTTTATTGTTGATTTGGAACAGCAAACAGTGAATGCCGGTGGCAATAGTTATTCTTTTGAAATAGACAGCTTCCGCCGCCATTGTATGATTAATGGTTTGGACAGTATTGGCCTGACGTTGCAGCATGAAAGTAATATTTCTGCATATGAAAAACAGCAACCAGCATTTTTACGTTAATTTATTTTAAGTTCATTTTGTGAGTATATTGTTGGTGTCAGGTAAGCCCTGACCCAACAATTCAAAATAGATAAAAATCCCATTTTAAAACGCACCCTTCCTTTTTTCATTATTCACAAAACAAATCCCATATCAATCAATATGTTACATGATATATTCTCAAGTCATTATTTTAACTAGATATTAATTATTCTGATATTGATTTATTTGATTATATTTTGTGCTGGCGGTCACTTTTTATTTTTTCAACCAAGGTATGCTATTATTCACCATCCACACCTAGAGGGCGCCTTATGATACGCATTATACTGCGTTACGAAGCACGCATCTCCGGCGATAGCCGAGCCTGGTTTAATATAGATTACCGCCTCGCCAACGATTTCCCGCGTTAACTCCCCCATTGCTTATTCAGCTTAGGCTGAAAAAACTCATCTCTTTATTTTGTTGCCGTCATTGGTAATGCGAATGGCTATTTTCACTCGCCAAAATATGACTGCATTTTAAATATTAATAATAAAAATACCCAAAATGATTGGCGTTGCAGAGACGTTAGCTGCGACTTCAAGTTCCAAGGGTATTTGGAGTCATAAGCCATGAAACGTATCCCAGAGCCCTTCCGTATTAAAATGGTTGAAAATATTCGGATGACCAACCGGGAAGATCGTGAGAAAGCATTAATCGAGGCAGGCTATAACCCATTCTTACTGCCGAGTGAAGATGTCTATATTGATTTGCTCACCGACTCTGGCACCGGTGCGATGAGTGACCGCCAATGGGCCGGATTAATGATGGGCGATGAGGCCTATGCCGGTTCGCGTAACTACTATCACTTGTGTGACCAAGTGAAGAAACTGATTGGCTATCCATTTACTATCCCAACCCATCAGGGGCGTGGCGCGGAGCAAATATTATTCCCTTGCCTGATTGCGAAAAAACAAAAAACCGGTGGTGGCAAGAAACCGGTCTTTATTTCCAACTTCCACTTTGATACCACTGCCGCCCATGTTGAGATGAACGGCGCGAAGGCAATTAACGTAGTCACACCGAAAGCCTTTGATACCGTTACGTATTATGACTGGAAAGGGGATTTCGATTTAGATCAGTTAAAGGCAACCATCGCTGAACATGGTGAAGAAAACGTAATTTCTATTATTACCACCGTGACCTGTAATAGCTCCGGCGGCCAACCTATTTCCATGAGCAATATGCGTGAAGTGTATCGCATCGCTCAGCAGCACAATATTCCAGTAGTGATCGACTCGGCTCGCTTCTGTGAGAATGCCTGGTTTATCAAACAAAGAGAGCCGGGTTACGCAGATAAGTCGGTCAAAGAGATCATTCTGGAGATGTACCAATATGGTGATATGTTAACCATGTCTGCCAAAAAAGATCCCATGGTGAATATTGGCGGGCTGTGTTGTTTCCGTACCGATGAACACCTGTTTGACGATGTTCGCATCCGTTGTGTACCAATGGAAGGGTTTGTCACCTATGGCGGTTTAGCCGGTCGTGATATGGAAGCGCTGGCTATCGGGCTGGAAGAAGGGATGAACGAGGACTTCCTGAAGTACCGCATCGGACAAGTCGAATATTTGGGTGAACGCCTGCGGGCGGGCGGGATTCCAATTCAGTATCCTACCGGCGGCCACGCGGTATTTGTCGATGCCAAGATTCTGCTGCCACATATTCCGGCGGAGCAATTCCCAGCCCAAGCCTTAAATAACGCACTGTATCTGGAGGCGGGTATCCGCAGTGTGGAAATTGGCTCGCTACTGTTGGGACGAGATCCAGAAACGGGTAAACAAAAACCGTCACCGCTGGAACTGCTGCGTCTGACTATCCCGCGCCGGGTCTACACCAACGACCATATGGATTACATCGCTGATGCCCTGATCTCGCTCAAGTCACGCGCTCATGATATCAAAGGCTTAACCTTTACCTACGAACCCCCGGTTCTGCGCCACTTTGTTGCGCGATTAAAACCGGTCGAATAAAGCGCGACTGCCACTCTCCCCCTGCTCACTTCAGGCTGGGGGAATATTGCTGCCAAATAGGTTAGTCATTACCCTTAGCGCCCTTCCGGGCGCTATGCCTCTCTCACCCGTGCACAGATGATTAACGCCAGAATAGCTAATCCCATCGCCACCACATATACCGAATTATGGCCCCAGGTTTCGGTCAATACCCCTTGCAGAATCCCCGCCAGAATCACCCCAGTGGAAATGCTATTGGTAAACAGCGTGGTTGCTGCCCCGGCTCTGCCTGGCATTAAATCCTGAAAATAGAGCATGCCAATCCCGGCGACAATACCAATAAAAATGGCATTAAAAATCTGCAATAGCATCAGTGCAGTTTTGAATTTGAATAACACCAATCCGGTATAAAACAGCACACCCGCCAGCACCGCAAACAGCATAATTTTGCGCTTACCAAAACGCCTGACCGAGTAACCCGCCAGCAGCATAATAGGGATTTCCAACCCGGCAGCAGTCCCCATCAACAGACCAGCCAACCGCTCAGGCAATCCCAAGCTTGCTGTGATATACAGAGGCATATCAATGATGTACATGGTGTTGCAGGTCCACATCAACATTGAAGCAATAAACAGCAACAAAACGTCTTTATCGGCAAACAAACTGCCCTGCACCACCGCTGGCGCATCTACTACTGGCTCTGCTCGCTGCACCGAGGGCAAAATAAACCACACCACCAGCGCACTGAGGACAAAAATACCGGCGGCGATACTGAACATCAGCGTAAAGCCATAATTCAGCGCTAACATAAACGACAGCGGCGGGCCGATAACCCAAGCCAATGAAAGCTGCGCACGCATAATCGAACTAAACATCACCACTTCCCGCGCCGAGCTATCGGCATATTCTCGCGCTAAGGCGAAAATCTGCGGCATGGCGGTATTTGCTACTGCTGCCAGCAGCACACCGGCAGTGATTAGCGTCAGATAGTCACGATTAAAAGCAAATAGCAGGCAGTTCCCCACCGCCATCAAGTAGCAGACCATAATTAGCTTGCGGCGGTCACCACGTAAATCTGATCGTTTGGCCAGTACAAAGCTGACGGTAATCCCGGCAATGGCATTGACGGTATAAAACAATCCCACCCACAGTGGGCGTACTTTCACTTCAGTGCTTAAGAACAAGCTTAATGTCGGTGCCTGTAACGCGCCGGCGATACCGGAAAGAAAAGCCACCACGAAGAAAGCGAGAAACACCGGGTTAATACGGCGGGAAAAGATCAAAGCAGATTTCATTCCAGGCTCCAGCGCCAGAAATAACAATTAAACGCTATGCTACAGAAGCGGGTAGATTTATATAGAGAAAAGTATATCAGCCGCATAAATTTCACATCCGAATAATGGATACGGCTGACCGTGTTTCAGCCTCAAGGAGACAGGATATTATCCAAAGTCATTGGGGCTATAGCTAGGCAGCAAGCGAACAAATTCCGATGAGCTTACTCAAGTAAGTGATTCGGGTGCGTGAACGCAGCTAACAACGCTGTAGCCTCAAGGAGACAGGATATTATCCAAAGTCATTGGGGCTATAGCTAGGCAGCAAGCGAACAAATCCCGATGAGCTTACTCAAGTAAGTGATTCGGGTGCGTGAACGCAGCTAACAACACTGTAGCCTCAAGGAGACAGGATATTATCCAAAGTCATTGGGGCTATAGCTAGGCAGCAAGCGAACAAATCCCGATGAGCTTACTCAAGTAAGTGATTCGGGTGCGTGAACGCAGCTAACAACGCTGTAGCCTCAAGGAGACAGGATATTATCCAAAGTCATTGGGGCTATAGCTAGGCAGCAAGCGAACAAATCCCGATGAGCTTACTCAAGTAAGTGATTCGGGTGCGTGAACGCAGCTAACAACGCTGTAGCCTCAAGGAGGCAGGATAAAAAAAGCCAGCAGGTTGTTAAGCCTACTGGCTGGTGAAAGTCACCATTACTCAGAAATTTTTGGTACACAGCAAGGCAAGACTTGGTTCATTTAACAGACATCAACATCAATTATCATCTACCACAGCTCACAAAGTGTGCTCTGTTCGGGCGATGATATCGTCTTGTGCATCTGGCGATAGCGCGGTAAAGAATGCCGAGTAACCGGCAACCCGCACCACCAGATCACGGTAGCGGTCTGGGTGCTGCTTGGCATCGAGCAATATCTCACGCGATACAATGTTGTATTGCACATGCCAGCCCAGATACTCCTCGAAGAAGGTACGCAACATCATCATCAGCTTTTCGCGATCACGCGGGTTATCCAAAGTTGACGGATTCAGTTTTTGATTCAGTAGCACCCCGCCCAGAATAGAGGCTGTCGGCAGTTTTGACAGGGAGTTAAACACCGCAGTTGGCCCCAGATGATCAGTACCAGAAGCAGGGCTTGCTCCCTCCGCCAGCGGGCTGTGCGCTTTACGGCCATCCGGTGTTGCCATCGTTGCCGCACCAAACGGCACGTTAGCAGAGATAGAGGACGTCCCGGCGTAATAGGTACCGCCTATCGGGCCGCGACCAAAGCGGGTATTGTGATATTGCTTCAACTCATCAATATACGTCTGATAAGCGCGCACCAGCAGTTGGTCTACATCATCAACATCATTACCGTATTTCGGTGCTGAATTAATCAGATGTTGGCGTAATTGCTCACCGTTCAGGCCAGCAAAGTCATTTGTTAACGCCGTTGCCAGTTGCTGCTGTCCGATAAGCTGTTGTTCAAACACCAGTTTTCGTACCGCTGCCAGACTATTACCCAAATTGGCAATGCCCACCTGCAAGCCGGAAACCCAGTCATAACGCGCGCCGCCCTGCTTAATACTTTTACCGCGCTCAATACAGTCATCCACCAGTGCAGAACAGACAATATCGTGGGCATTCTCTTCCAACACCGTATCTACCACACACTCAATTTCGATGGATTTTCGCGTGTAGTAACGAATCTGCTGATCCCATTGCGCCATCACTTGTGAGAAATCAGTGAAGTTACCCTTCGATAACCCCTGCTCTTGCGGCAAGAATACTTGCCCAGAGGTCGCATCTTTACCTTGCTCCAGCGCCGCTAGCATCACGCGAGCAAAATTAATAAAACTCATGCCAGTACAGCGATAGCCCCATTTCCCCCCCACCGCAGTTTCAATGCAACCGATGGCAGCGTAATCGTAAGCATCCTGTGGCTCTACACCCAATTTGATAAATTCAGGAATAACAATTTCGTCATTATTAAACGCAGGCATACCAAAGCCGCAGCGAATGACTTGCACACAGGCATCGAGGAAATCATCACTGATACCGGCATGGTAGCGCACGCTGAGATTCGGCTGAGTTGAACGTAAACGGCCGCAAGACTCCAACACCGCATAAGAGAGCGGGTTAACCGCATCAATCGCTTTACCCTGCACCAGCTTCTGCCCACCAATAGTGACATTCTGATACAACGGGCTGCCCGCCGAGGCTTTGGAGTGCGAACCGGAACGGATCTTGTTCACTTCCAGCAACTTGAGCCAGCAGCTATGCAACATCTCAATGGCTTTTTCGCGGCTGAGGGTATTTTCCAGCTCCACGTCACGGCGATACCACGGATAGAGGTATTGGTCGAGGCGGCCAAAGGAAACCGAGTGGCCGTTAGATTCAATTTGCAGCATCAATTGGATGAAATAGCACAACTGCAAGGCTTGCCAGAAGGTCTGTGGCGGTTGGTGAGCAATCAGTTCGCAGTTTGTGGCGATAGTTTGTAACTCAATGCGCCGCCAATCACGGCTCTCTTCTTCTGCCATTTGCCGCGCAACCGCCGCATAACGTTCGATATGTTCGCTCAGCGCCGCCAATGAAATATCAATGGCTTTAAGGAATTGCTCTTTATGCAGGTCACTCCAGTCCGTCAGTTGTAACCGTTCGCGGCGACTTGCCACTTTGCTGCGCAGACCATCCAGTCCTTTTTCCAGCAATAACGGGAAGTTAACCGCCAAATGCGCATCGCCGGAGGTCATATTACCTTCGGCTTTTATAATGCCGGTAGCCAATAACGCTTTTTGCTCATCGGTAAACATGCCGTAGCAGCGGTCCTGCACTGTTTGGCCGCGCCACCACGGGCAGATACGGTGCAATACCGCTTTATCTGCTGCACTGACCGAGAAACCCGCACCGGGGCGATCGGCCAGCTCATCAATTTCGTTTTCAATCCAACTCACGGTGTATTCAGGGAAAATTGGCGCGGCGCGCAGTTGGCTGGCCTGATTACCGATAATCAGCTCATCATTTTTGATCCAGACGGTGCGAAGCTGTAAGTGATGCGCCAGCGCCAGCGCGCGCCTGACGGGGAGAGGTTTGTCCTGATGCTGCTGATAAGCCTCGGTATAATGCTGAGCTCGTTCGGTACAAACCGGCGGCTTCACAATGTGGATCAGTGCGTTTTTATGCTGTTTCGTCCGTTCGCTTAGCGTTACCAAATCAAGGGTGGTCATAGCATTATCCTCGTAAAATTGCGGTCAAGCCTTTATCACGGGCATAGCTTTCCGCGAAGTGAAGCAGTTCAGGAGCGTCCAACGGTGTGCTTGCTGCCCGATACTCTTCACCCAGCAGCGAATATTTGTTGATACCCAACGTGTGGTAAGGCAAAAAGTGAATCTCTTTAACGCCTATCTCATCAGCCGCAAAATCGACGATCCCTTGTATAGAGTGGCGATCTGCATTGAAATCTGGGATCAACGGCACCCGTACTGTGATGTTGGTGCCCGCTGCCGCTAACTGACGAAAGTTGTCCATCACCCGTTTAGCCGAACCTCCAGTCCACTGGCGAAAACGGTTTTCATCCGTGTGCTTTAAATCCGCCAGCATCAGATCCAGCCACGGCAAAGAGGGCGCGATGTAATGCCACGGCGTATGCAGACAAGACTCAACCGCCGTGTGGATACCAAGCAGATGACAGCGTTGCAATAACTCAGCCGCTACATCGGGTTGCATAAATGGCTCACCACCGGATAGCGTCACACCACCGCCACTGCGCCGATAAAACGGCATATCGCGCAACAGTGTTGCCATAGTGGTATCAATATCAATCGGGCTACCACACACCGTCAGTGCACCACTCGGGCAACGCACGGTGAGTGCCTGAAGGTCATCCTCTTCCAGCCGTTGGCGCGTGATAACAATGCAATCGTCAATGCGCTCTATTGCCTGCGGGCAGGTCTGTTGGCATAACTCACAACCTGATAAGCACAGGCGCGAGTCAAATAGCACCTCCGCTTTACGTGATCGACTTTCCGGGTTTTGGCACCAACGGCAACTCAGCGAACAGCCTTTCATGAATACCACACTGCGAATACCGGGGCCGTCATGGGTGGAATAACGCTGTAAATTAAAAATCATTTATTCCTCCCGTTGGCGGCATTGCCACGATAACCCGCTTTCATTGGCAATCAGTATCTGCGTAATATAGGGAAAGAAAAATTGATGAAATTTGCCGTGGAGTTCCTCTTTTATGTCTGCCTCACGTCTACAACAGCAGTTTATTCGCCTCTGGCAACGTTTTAATGGCCAGCCGACGGAAACCACCTTGCAGGAGCTGGCAGACGTGCTCAGTTGTTCACGCCGCCATGTACGATCCTTGCTGGGTAGCATGCAACAAGAGGGTTGGCTAAGCTGGCAGGCTGAAGCGGGTCGCGGTAAACGCTCACAACTGGCCTTCCTCTACTCCGGGTTGGCACTGCAACAACAGCGGGCCGAAGAGCTGCTGGAACAGGACCATATCGATCAGTTAGTGCAGTTGGTAGGGGATAAAAAAGCAGTGCGCCAAATGCTGCTATCCCAGTTGGGACGCAGTTTCCGCCAAGGAAAACACATCCTGCGGGTGCTCTATTATCGCCCGCTACAAAACCTGCTGCCCGGTACCGCGTTGCGCCGCTCCGAAACGCATATGGTGCGGCAGATTTTTAATGGCCTGACACGCATAAATGAGGAAAATGGGGAACTGGAACCGGATTTATCCCATCACTGGCAAGCTATTAGCCCGTTGCATTGGCGTTTTTATTTGCGCCCTGCCATCCATTTTCACCATGGGCGTGAACTGGAAATGGATGATGTCATCAGCAGCCTGACCCGGCTGATTCCGCAGCCCCTGTTCTCTCATATCACCGCCGTGCGCTCACCAACGCCCTATGTGATTGATATCCATCTAAGTTGCCCGGATCACTGGTTGCCATGGTTGTTGGGTAGTGTTCACGCCATGATTTTGCCGCAAGAATGGGAGAATCAACCCGACTTCCGCCGCCATCCTATTGGTACCGGCCCCTACTCGGTGATTAGAAATCACCATAATCAGTTGAAGATACAGGCTTTTGATAACTATTTTGGTTTCCGCGCACTGATTGATGAGGTCAATATCTGGGTGCTACCTGAGTTGTCTGAGGAGCTGGTTTATTCCGGTGTGCAATTGCAGGCTGACGATACCAGTAAAAACGAGCTGGAAAGTCGGCTGGAGGAAGGCTGCTATTTTTTACTGTTTGATCAGCGATCGCCTCAGACCAGTAACCCAGAGATCCGCCGCTGGTTGTGTGAGTTGATAACACCGGTCGCCCTGCTCAGCCATCCAGATCCTTTCTATCAACGCTACTGGTCACCGGCCTACGGCATGCTGCCCCGCTGGCATCACAACCGGCTAACCACCCTTGAGCCAAAGCCCGCAGGGCTGACCGAATTGACGCTGACATTTTACAGCGAGCATTCCGAATTTGACGCCATCAGCCAAACATTAACCACATTGTTGGCCGCACACGGCGTCACACTGGTGATACAAGTGCTGGATTATGTCAGTTGGTATCAGGGCGATGCACAGAGTGATATCTGGCTTGGCAGCGCGAATTTCTATCTGCCACTGGAGTTCTCCCTGTTTGCCACCCTGTACGAACTGCCGCTACTACAACATTGTTTGGATGAAAAACTGCATCAGGATGTTGAATTATGGCGAAATAATACCCTGCCGATGGCGGATTGGAGCCAACGGTTGGTTAGCCAGAATCAATTCCACCCGCTGTTCCATCATTGGTTAGAATTATATGGGCAGCACAGTATGCGCGGGGTGCGCATGAACACGCTCGGCTGGTTTGATTTCAAATCGGCCTGGTTTACCCCACCAGAGGGCTAACCTGCTTTCATCCGCCCAGATTAGTCTCTACAATGGCACCGTCTCAACGGGGTGCGGAAAAACTGTTGTGGTCGTGTCCAGAATTCATGCTGGTTCGTTCCATTAACAATGAAACAAAAACGTCGCGAGGTAGGTTCAGTCGGAGGCGGACAGCACGCAGAAACCGGAGCGTACAAGTAGTACGTGAGGATTTCGAGTACTGCCCAACACCGGATCAACCTAACCGCAGCAAGTTTTTCGCTGAGAGCAAACCCGTCGAACCTGATCCGGCTAACCCCGGCGGAGGGATTTGAGAAAAATAACGCTGCATTATCATGATATCGCTGTTATTTACCGCCTCAGATACCTTTGCCACCTTTATTGTTAAGGAGTGCAAAGTGTTTAAACGCATTATTCCCTGCTTGTTTTTGCTATCTGCCGCTGCGGTGGCCGCCGATAAACCGACACTGACGGTTTACACCTATGACTCCTTTGCCGCCGACTGGGGTCCAGGGCCTGCGATTAAAAAAGCCTTTGAAGCCGAGTGTGATTGCCAGCTTAAATTTGTGGCGCTGGAAGACGGTGTTTCATTACTTAATCGCCTGCGGATGGAAGGTAAAAACAGTCAGGCTGACGTGATTTTAGGATTGGATAATAATCTGGTGCAGGCGGCAGAACAAACTGGATTATTCGCACCAAGTCAGGTGGATACCGCGAACCTTACTCTCCCGGAGAAGTGGCAGAATAAGACTTTCGTCCCGTACGATTATGGCTATTTCGCCTTTGTGTATAACAAAGATAAACTGAAAAATCCGCCGAAGAGCTTGCAAGAATTAGTTGATAGCAAAGAGCCGTGGAAAGTGATTTATCAAGACCCGCGCACCAGTACCCCGGGTCTTGGTCTGATGCTGTGGATGCAGAAAGTGTATGGTGATAAAGCGCCGCAGGCGTGGCAGCAACTGGCGAAAAAAACCGTCACCGTTACCAAGGGTTGGAGCGAAGCTTATGGCTTGTTCCTGAAAGGTGAAGGGGATTTGGTGCTGAGCTATACCACTTCCCCGGCTTATCATCTGATTGAAGAGAAGAAAAGCAACTATGCAGCGGCTAATTTTAGCGAAGGCCACTATCTGCAAGTCGAAGTCGCAGGCTTGGTTGCCTCGAGCAAACAGCCGCAACTGGCACAGCGCTTTATGCAATTTATTGTGACGCCAGCATTCCAGAACCATATTCCCACCGGTAATTGGATGTATCCGGTGATTAAAATGGATTTACCGGCTGGGTTTGAAACCCTTACCGTGCAGCAAAAAGCGTTGCAATTTGATGCTAAAGATGTGGCAGATAATCGCGGCAAATGGATTCAGGCATGGCAATCCGCCGTCAGCCACTGATCCCTCCATGGTTGTGGCCAGGGCTACTGGCTGCCTTACTGATAGTCGGTGTCGCCTTACTGGCGTTCACCGCTATCTGGCGTCACGCGCCTGCGGCAGACTGGCACAGTATCTGGCATGACCGCTATTTGTGGCATGTGATCCGCTTTACCTTTTGGCAGGCATTCTTATCCGCCCTGCTGTCAGTCATCCCTGCCATTTTCTTAGCGCGAGCCCTGTATCGCCGCCGCTTTCCCGGCCGACAACTGATGTTGCGTTTATGCGCTATGACACTGGTGCTACCGGTGTTAGTGGCGCTGTTTGGTATTCTGACGGTTTATGGCCGTCAGGGTTGGCTGGCGACCCTGTTTAGCTGGCTGGGGGTTGATTACCGCTTCTCACCTTATGGTTTACAGGGCATTTTGCTGGCGCATATCTTCTTCAATATGCCACTGGCGACTCGCTTGCTATTGCAGTCACTGGAAAGCATCGCCGTTGAACAACGCCAGTTAGCCGCACAACTGGGGATGAATGGCTGGCAGCACTTGCGCTGGGTTGAATGGCCCTATCTGCGCCGCCAAATTCTGCCAACCGCGGCGCTGATTTTTATGCTCTGTTTTGCCAGTTTTGCCACCGTGCTGTCACTGGGTGGCGGGCCGCAAGCCACCACTATCGAGTTGGCCATCTATCAGGCACTCAGTTATGACTACGATCTGGGGCGTGCGGCCTTATTAGCGCTAATCCAACTGGGTTGCTGTCTGGGTTTAGTGGTGCTAAGCCTGCGGTTAAACACAGTATTGGCGGTAGGTAATACTCACAGTCAAATCTGGCGTAGTCAGCAGGATAGCTATTGGTCTCGCATCAGCGACACCCTGTTAATTGGTACTGCTTTGCTATTGATGGTGCCGCCATTGCTAGCGGTAGTGATTGATGGCAGTAATCAAACTATGCTGGCGGTGCTACAACAAACTGCGCTATGGCAAGCCTTCTTTACCTCATTGACTATCGCTATCGGGGCGGGGTTGCTGTGCGTGACACTCACGATGATGTTGTTGTGGAGCAGCCGTGAACTGAAACTGCGCCAACGGATGGCCTGTGGGCAGGCACTGGAAGTCAGTGGTATGGTGATTCTGGCGATGCCGGGCATTGTCCTGGCGACCGGCTTCTTTTTATTGCTCAACGATACCTTTGGCTTGCCACAATCCCCTTACGGGCTGGTGATCCTCACCAACGCACTGATGGCTGTGCCCTACGCACTAAAAGTGTTGGATAACCCAATGCGGGATCTGGCTGAACGCTACACGCCGCTGTGTTTATCACTGGATATTCGTGGCTGGCACCGTGTGCGCCTGATTGAGTTAAGGGCACTAAAACGCCCGCTGGCTCAAGCACTTGCCTTTGCCTGTGTGCTATCGATTGGTGATTTTGGTGTGGTGGCACTGTTTGGCAATGAGCACTTCCGCACGCTGCCGTTTTACCTTTACCAGCAGATAGGTTCTTATCGCAGCAACGACGGCGCAGTTACCGCCCTACTGCTGTTGTTACTCTGTTTCTTGCTGTTTACTCTTATTGAACGACTGCCGAGCCGCCATGTTAAAGCTTGAGAAAATCACCTATTTATACGACCACTTACCGATGCGTTTCGATTTGCATATTCAGCCCGGTGAGCGGGTGGCGATTCTTGGCCCAAGTGGTGCTGGCAAAAGTACCCTGTTAAGCCTGATTGCTGGTTTTCTCGCCCCCGCCAGTGGCCGTATGCTACTGAATAATCAGGATCACACGGCAACAGCCCCCGCCGAGCGGCCAGTATCGATGCTGTTTCAGGAGAACAACCTGTTCTCACATTTGACCGTCACACAGAATATCGGGTTGGGTTTACATCCGGGGTTGAAACTCAGCCATGAGCAAAAGTTACTGTTACGCCAGATTACCCAGCAGGTTGGACTGGAAGATTGCCTTGAGAGACTACCCGCACAACTTTCCGGCGGCCAACGTCAGCGGGTAGCATTGGCACGCTGTTTAGTGCGCAGTCAGCCAATCCTGCTACTGGATGAGCCATTTTCCGCGCTCGATCCTGCGTTGCGCAATGAGATGCTGCAATTGGTCGATCATGTCTGTACCCACCGGCAACTGACATTACTGATGGTGTCACACAATTTAGATGATGCTGCCCGCATCGCCGATCGGACATTGCTCATTGTCGATGGCCGTATTTACTACGACGGCCCGACACAAGCGCTGGTTAACGGCACCGCCCCCGAAGCCAGTGTGTTGGGCATTACTACCCGACCATAATAACTTGTATACCCAAGGGGGATTACCCAGCGAGGACCTTCCACAACAAATGACGATAAATCGGCATAATGGGCTGCATATGCAGCCAGGCAAAGCTGGCAATCGCCGCCACCATAGCCAGCACGGTCACCCAGCGCAGGCGAGCCAGTGGCAACCATTGGCTCAGGCGGTCCGGGCTACGCTTGCCAAACCGCCACCAGCGCCATGATAGCCACAGTGCCAGCCAAATCAGCATCACCACCACAAATAGCAACCACTTAAACATATAGCTATTGGCGCTCGGTGGGATATCAATAGCAACACCTGCCAGTATGCCTGGGAAGAAGTAGAGCGGTGGCCAGGTCAGGCAACCAATCACGTTGGGCAAGGCAAATTTTGCCGGTGGCAGGTTTAACATACCAGCCACCATCGGGACAATCGGCCGTGCCGGGCCGATAAAGCGCCCAAGTAGGACGGTTGCCATACTGTGGTTATGCAATGCGTGTTCGGTTTTATCCAGCATCGACTTATGCTTTTTCAGGAAGGACCAACGGTGCAGTGGTTCTTTGAAGCGCCGACCGATAAAATACGAGATCCAATCCCCCAATAGGCAGCCGACAGTTGCAGCGGCCCAGGCCGAGTAAAAACCGACTTCGCCGCTGCCAATCAACGCCCCCACACTGGTCATCATCACCGTGCCGGGAAGTAACATCCCCACCAGCGCTAATGATTCGAGAAAAGTGACGAACATGACGATAAATAGCGTGAAAGCCAGAGATTGCGTCAATAAATGTAATAAATAGGCTTCCATAAAGTTGTCCGTTGGTAACACCCAAGGTTCAGGGCGGAGGATTGTCCGGTGTGTCGTGAAATGAGTCAATCAACAAATTTCCCCTTCGTCCTTGAAGCCGCAGGGTTGTTAGCTGCGCTTACTCACCCAAATCACTTACTGGCCGTTGACCTTAAAATGAATAGACTCATCGGGATTAGACCACTTGCTGCCTACCTGCAACTCCAATGACTTTGGGTATACATGGAGCGAATGGAAATCATCATTAAAATAGACAAATACTGTATAAATAACCATACTAAGATAGCATAAATTCTCAGGCGTTATTGTTGCAGTCAGTTTGGATGCGGACAGCGCGGAGAAACCGGAGCGTACACGTAGTACGTGAGGATATCGAGCACTGCCCAAGTTCAAAATGACAAATAAAATAGCCTGTACATTACCTATAAAGGTTAGCACCGTGGCGCAACACCGTCAGGGCTTCCTGCTCACTCGCCACTGGCGCGACACGCAGGCAGGCACCGAAGTTGAATTCTGGTTAGCCACCGATGAAGGGCCACAGCAGGTCAGGCTGCCGCCGCAACCCTCAGTGGCATTTATCCCGGCCGAACAACGGCAACGGGCTGAAACCGTGCTGCGTGATGAACGCCGCTGGCAGTTGCGCCCACTTGAACTGACTGACTTCCACCAACGCCCAGTGCTGGGCCTGTATTGCAGTCAACATCGTCAATTAATTCGTTTGGAAAAACTGCTGCGCGAAAGTGGTGTGAATGTCTATGAAGGCGATATTCGCCCACCAGAACGGTTTCTGATGGAACGATTTATTACCGCGCCGGTGTGGTTCAGCGGTGATGACAATAACCATGGCCCGCTGCTTAACACCCAAATGAAACCGGCCGAGGATTATCGTCCAACACTAAAACTGCTGTCGCTGGATATCGAAACCAGCGAACATGGCGAGCTGTACTGTATTGGGCTGGAGGGTTGCGGCCAGCGCCAGGTTTACATGTTGGGGCCACCTAACGGTGATACGGTTGAAAGTGCGGCGCTGGATTTCAATCTGGAATACGTCGCCAGCCGCCCGCAGTTGTTGGAAAAACTAAACCAGTGGCTGGCAGTGCATGATCCCGATGCCATTATCGGCTGGAATCTGGTGCAGTTCGACTTACGTGTTCTGCAAAAACACGCTGACCGTTATCAGATCCCACTGCGCTTTGGCCGTGGTGGTAACCTGCTGGAATGGCGTGAACACGGCTTTAAACAAGGGCACTTTTTTGCCTCGGCAGCCGGTCGGCTGATTATCGACGGCATCGAGGCGCTAAAATCCGCCACCTGGAATTTCCCGTCATTTAGTCTGGAATCTGTTTCGCAAACCCTGCTGGGCGAAGGCAAAGCCAGCGACAGCCCCTATCAACGAATGGATGAAATCAATCAACGTTTCGCCCATGACAAACCGGCACTGGCGCGCTATAACCTGAAAGATTGCGAGCTGGTGACGCGGATTTTTGCCAAGACCGAGCTGCTCAGCTTCCTGCTGGAACGCGCCACAGTGACGGGGTTAGCAGCGGATCGTAGCGGTGGCTCCGTGGCGGCGTTTACCCATCTTTACCTGCCGCGTATGCACCGCATCGGTTACGTCGCCCCCAATTTAGGTGAGTTACCAGAAGAGCACAGCCCCGGTGGTTTTGTGATGGACTCCCAACCCGGCTTATATGACTCGGTATTGGTACTTGACTATAAAAGCCTGTATCCGTCGATTATTCGCACCTTTTTAATCGATCCGGTCGGTTTAGTGGCAGGTATGGCTCTGCCTGATGAACAGCACTCGGTGCCGGGGTTTCGCGGTGCCTGGTTCTCGCGCGAGAAACACTGTTTGCCCGCCATCGTTAACCAAATCTGGCAGGGCCGGGAAGCGGCTAAACGTCAGAAAAACAAACCGTTATCACAAGCACTGAAGATCATTATGAACGCCTTTTATGGCGTATTGGGTTCCAGCGGCTGCCGCTTTTTCGATCCCAGACTGGCCTCATCGATCACCTTGCGCGGCCATGACATCATGCGCCAGACCCGCGAGCTCATTGAAGTACAGGGTTATCAGGTGATTTATGGTGATACCGATTCAACCTTCGTCTGGCTGAAAAATGCTCACAGTGAAGAGCAGGCATCACAGATAGGTAAAGAGTTAGTACGTCAGGTCAATCTATGGTGGAAAGATCATATACAACAAACCTTTAATCTACCCTGCGCCCTGGAACTGGAATTTGAAACTCACTATCGGCGTTTTCTGATGCCTACCATCCGGGGTGCCGAGCAAGGCAGTAAAAAACGCTATGCCGGGTTGATTTCTACCTCTGAGGGTGATCAGATGGTGTACAAAGGGCTGGAAACCGTGCGCACTGATTGGACACCACTGGCCCAGCAATTTCAGCGAGAATTGTATCTGCGCATTTTTCAGCGGCAACCCTATCAGGATTATCTGCGGGACTACGTAGCACGCACCCTTAGTGGCGAATTAGACGAGCAGCTTGTTTACCGCAAACGCCTGCGCCGACGGCTAGATGACTATCAGCGCAATGTGCCACCACACGCCAGAGCGGCACGCTTGGCGGATGAGTTTAACCGCAAACTCGGTCGCCCGCTGCAATATCAAAATGGGGGCTGGATAAGCTATGTCATGACCACCGCTGGCCCCGAACCCCTTGAGATTCGGCAATCCCCTATCGACTACGATCACTACCTGACACGACAGTTGCAACCGGTAGCAGACGCTATACTTCCTTTTATGCACGATGACTTCACAACGTTAATAACAGGTCAGATGGGGCTATTCTGATACCTTATACCCTAGATAATTCGAGTTGCAGGAAGGCAGCAAGTGAGCGAGTCCCCAAGAGCTTATTAATTTTAAGATCAAGAGCAGTAAGTGACTGGGGTAAACTGCGGCCGCCAACGCACATGCAGCTTGAAGTATGACGGGTATTTTACAGGTGACGAAACGCTCCGCTTCCATTACCATAGCGCCCTTGCCAAAATTCGCATTAATCACATTTACATAACCGCTAGCCGTAATACTCCTTCTTATTGGGTGCTGCCTGTAGATGCCACATTTTCAGACAGACTCTCAGGCCGCATCGCCTGTGCGGCGGGTAGACTATTGCCAGTGGTTTTATGATATTTGGCTGCCACTAATTATTTATAACCAGATAATTTAAAAAGCATTTCCTTAACTGTCCAACAAAAAATCGAGCCGATAATTTATGCCTTTTACACTTGGTCAACGCTGGATCAGCGACACAGAAAGCGAACTTGGATTGGGTACTGTCGTTGCCATCGACGTACGCATGATTACCTTACTGTTTCCCGCAACCGGTGAAAACCGCCTTTACGCTAGAAATGATTCGCCAATCACCCGCGTCATGTTCAATCCGGGCGATACCATCACCAACCACGAAGGCTGGCAGCTAAAAGTGGAAGAAGTGACTCATGAAAATGGGCTGATTACTTATATCGGCACCCGTTTGGACACTGAGGAAACCGGCGTCTCAATGCGTGAAGTGTTGCTCGATAGCAAACTGACGTTTAGCAAACCGCAGGATCGGCTATTTGCCGGTCAGATCGATCGTATGGATCGCTTTGCCCTGCGTTTTCGCGCTCGTAAATATCAAAGTGAGCAGTTCCGTCTGCCATGGAGTGGGTTACGCGGTATCCGTGCCAGCCTGATCCCACACCAATTACATATCGCCTATGAAGTGGGTCAGCGCCATGCACCAAGGGTATTACTGGCCGATGAAGTGGGTTTAGGTAAAACCATCGAAGCCGGGATGATCATTCACCAACAACTGTTATCAGGCCGTGCTGAACGTATCCTGATTGTAGTGCCGGAAAGCCTGCAACATCAGTGGTTGGTGGAAATGTTGCGCCGCTTCAATTTGCGCTTCTCACTGTTTGATGACAGCCGCTACTCCGAAGCCCTGCTTGACAGCACCAATCCGTTTGAAACCGAGCAGATGGTTATCTGTTCACTGGATTTTGTGCGCCGCAATAAACAACGGCTGGAACAACTGGCAGATGCGTCTTGGGATCTGTTGGTGGTGGATGAGGCGCACCATCTGGCCTGGAGCGAAGAAGCCCCAAGTCGTGAATATCAAGTCATTGAACAATTGGCTGAGAATATCCCAGGTGTGCTGCTGTTGACCGCAACACCAGAGCAATTGGGCCAGCAGAGCCATTTTGCTCGTCTGCGTTTGCTGGATCCCGATCGCTTCCACGATTACGAAGAATTCGTCAATGAACAGCAGAAGTATCGTCCGATTGCAGATGCTGTGACGCTGCTGCTGGGTGGTGAGCGCTTAACTGACGATAAACTGAATCTGTTGGGCGAACTCATTGATGAGCAGGATATTGAGCCCTTGCTGAAAGCGGCAAATAGCCAAAGTGAAGATAGCGAAGCCGCTCGCCAAGAGTTGGTAACAATGCTGATGGACAGACATGGTACCAGCCGGATCTTGTTCCGTAATACCCGCAATGGGGTGAAAGGCTTCCCGCACCGCGTCCTGCATCAAATCAAACTGCCATTGCCAACCCAATATCAGACGGCGATTAAAGTATCAGGCATCATGGGTGCCAAAAAAACGTTGGAAGCGCGCGCCAAAGATATGCTTTACCCGGAACAAATCTATCAGGAGTTTGAAGGCGAAAATGCCACCTGGTGGAACTTTGACCCACGGGTAGAGTGGTTACTTAACTATCTGATTGCTAACCGCAATGAGAAAGTGTTGGTTATCTGTGCCCAGGCAGCCACTGCCTTACAGCTTGAACAAGTGCTACGTGAACGTGAAGCTATTCGCGCCGCCGTGTTCTATGAAGGTTTATCACTGATAGAGCGTGACCGTGCTGCGGCCTATTTTGCCTCTGAAGAAGATGGCGCTCAGGTATTACTGTGTTCTGAGATAGGTTCAGAAGGCCGTAATTTCCAGTTTGCCTGCCAGTTGGTGATGTTCGACCTGCCGTTTAACCCGGACCTGCTGGAACAGCGTATTGGCCGTCTGGACCGTATCGGTCAAAACCGCGAAATCCAGATCATGGTGCCTTATCTGGAACATACCGCACAGGCGATATTGGTGCGTTGGTATCATGAAGGTTTGGATGCTTTTGAGCACACCTGTCCGACCGGGCGCACCATTTATGACAGCGGCTATCAAGAACTGATCGGCTATCTGGCAACGCCAAGTGAACAAGAAGGGTTAGATGAATTTATTCACGCCTGCCGTCTACAGCACGAAGAGCTGAAACTGCAACTGGAACAAGGTCGTGATCGGCTACTGGAGATGCATTCCAACGGTGGCGAGCATGGTCAACAACTGGCGCAGATCATTGCAGATCAAGATAATGACGTTAATTTGGTTAGTTTCGCACTTAACCTGTTCGATATTGTCGGGATTAACCAAGAAGATCGCAGTGATAACCTGATCGTACTGACCCCCTCTGATCATATGCTGGTACCGGACTTCCCTGGGCTGCCGCAAGACGGCTGTACCGTGACATTCGATCGTGAACAGGCGTTATCGCGGGAAGATGCCCAGTTTGTGAGTTGGGAGCACCCGATCATCCGTAATGGTTTGGATTTGATCTTGTCCGGCGATACCGGAAGCTGTGCGGTTTCTTTATTGAAAAACAAAGCATTACCAGTAGGAACACTGCTGGCTGAATTGGTTTATGTGGTAGAAGCTCAAGCGCCAAAACACCTGCAATTAACCCGCTTCTTGCCACCCACCCCAGTGCGGATGCTGATGGACAGAAATGGCACCAATCTGGCGGCACAGGTTGAATTTGAAACCTTTAACCGTCAGTTGAATGCGGTAAACCG
Source organism: Yersinia sp. 2553 StPb PI (assembly GCF_052217105.1). Lineage (NCBI taxonomy): Bacteria > Pseudomonadati > Pseudomonadota > Gammaproteobacteria > Enterobacterales > Yersiniaceae > Yersinia > Yersinia sp. 2553 StPb PI. Next base: position 3,069,926 of record NZ_JAZGPX010000002.1, read on the forward strand.
TCATACCTCCAGCAAGCTGGTCAATGCAGTGCAACAAGAAGTCCACGCCATGTTGCAACAAGCAGAGGCACTGGTTGAAGAGCAGGCAAAACTGTTGATTGAATCGGCCAAGCACGAAGCTGATGATAAGCTGAGTACCGAACTGGCACGTTTGGAAGCCCTGAAAGCGGTTAACCCAAATATTCGTGATGACGAAATAGAAGCACTGGAGCATAACCGTAAAATGGTGCTGGAAAACCTCAATCAAGCGGGCTGGCGTTTAGATGCTATCCGCCTGGTGGTGGTCACACATCAGTAATCCTGAGTAATAATCAGTTTCTGCAATATACCCCATAGATCTCAAGATGCAGGCAGGCGGCAAAGGAGAGACAAATCGGTTGGGAACCGATTTGAATAGCATTTATGCTAGCCTCAAGGATGAGGCTCATTAATCCCGATGAGCTTATGCAGTCAAATGATTCGGGTTAACGAGAGCAGCCAACACACCTGCGACTTGAACAATGCAGGGCATAAATGGAGCACCAATGGAACCCTATAATCCCCCACGCGACCCTTGGCTGCACATCCTGTTTCAGGATGAGCACATCATGGTGGTCAACAAACCTAGTGGGCTACTTTCTGTGCCCGGTCGCGCACCGGAGAATAAAGACAGTGTGATGACTCGTATTCAGGCTGAATTTCCGGCGGCAGAGTCCGTTCATCGGCTGGATATGGCCACCAGTGGCGTAATTATCGTGGCACTGACCAAAGCGGCTGAGCGCGAGCTGAAGCGCCAATTTCGCGAACGTGAACCGAAAAAGTCTTATATTGCCCGCGTCTGGGGGCATCTGGCCGAAGATGAAGGGCTGATAGATCTGCCGTTAATCTGTGACTGGCCAAACCGGCCAAAGCAGAAAGTCTGTTATGAAACCGGTAAATCTGCACAAACTGAGTATCTGGTGCTGTCACGCGATACTGATGGCAGCACGCGAGTGAAGTTATCGCCCATCACAGGGCGCTCACACCAATTACGGGTCCATATGCTGGCGATGGGTCACCCAATCCTTGGTGATGGCTTCTACGCCCATCCAGAGGCCAAAGCGATGGCATCCCGCTTGCAGTTACATGCGCAGGAGCTGTGTATTACTCACCCTGAGTTTGGAACGGCGATGCATTTTAAATGTGAGGCGGAATTTTAATTTTTGTCGTAAGAGTATTGGCCCGAAATTACCTCAGAACGGCGCATTAACGCCGATCTGAGGTGGGCACTGTTGAAACAAAACCTATTTAAATCCCTTTTCGCGCTTAATCAAATCATACGCAGCTTGAATCTCTTGGGCTTTTTGCTTCGCCATCTCCATCATTTCAGGTGGCAGACCTTTTGCCACCAACTTATCTGGATGATGTTCCCCCATTAACTTACGGTAAGCACGCTTGATGGTCACACTGTCGTCAGTATTGCTAATACCCAGCACTTTGCAGGCATCCTCTAAAGTCGGGCCATTCGAGGCTTGCTGATAGCCCCCCTGAGAATATCCACCTTGCTGGCCCTGCCAACCGCCGTGACCACCAAATTGACGGCCGCCTTCAATCATGCTCAAGAACTGATCAAACTGGCCGCGCGAAATCCCTAACTCTTCAGCAATGACATACAACACTTGCCGCTCGTTAGGATGCAAAGATCCATCAGCAAATGCGGCCTGTAATTGAATTTCCAGAAACATCCGAATTAAATCAAAACGCCCAAAGCAGACACCACGTAATTCCTGCAATCTTTCACGCAACGGGAAATCACTTTCTTTCCCTTCGCGAAACGCTTGCTGTGCGGCAGTTCGAGCTTCACCGTGCAATTGCATTCGATCCATCAACTGGCTGGCGAGTTGAATATCAACTTCCGTAACCCGCCCTTTGGCCTTGGTTAAATGCCCCATGACCTGAAAAGTGGCGCGGAAAAAAATTAATTGTCGTGTTTGTTGATCGGCAAAATAGCCGCGGCGCTTCGTGCTTCGCACCCTGTCTACCATATGGCCGACAAGCAACCCCAGTACCACACCCCAGAAACCAGCACCAGACATTAAGCCCAATACCAGACCGAGCAGTTTTCCCCAATACCGCATATACTCCTCAATTCATCATGCCGTCAGTCAAAATTTGCATTATCATACTCGGCATTCAGCTCAGCGCCTAACAACGAGACGTGCAAACGGCCGGATTTAACGCTAGCGCAACTGTGATGAGTAATATAGTCTCAGACCGTTTGCCGGCATGATGCCCCCCGATGACGGAACACCAAAACCGCGTATGAAAAAAAGATTCCCAACACTGCTGGCCACATTGATATGGACGGCACTATATAGCCAGCAATCGCTGGCCGGCCTCGCTGAGCAATGTATGCTTGGTGTACCCACCTATGATCAGCCATTGGTCAGCGGTGATCCGAATCAGCTACCGGTCCGTATTAATGCGGATAAAACCGAAGCCAATTATCCCGATAATGCCTTGTTCACCGGCAATGTCATTGTCCAGCAAGGCAATAGCACCCTGACCGCGAATCAGGTTGAACTGACGCAGGTACAAAAACCCGGTGAAGCTATCCCAGTTCGTACTGTCACGGCCACTGGCGACGTTAATTATGACGATCCGCAAATCAAGCTGAAAGGCCCGAAAGGCTGGTCAAACTTGAATACCAAAGACACTGATATGGATAAAGGCAAATATCAGATGGTCGGCCATCAAGGGCGTGGTGATGCGGATTTAATGAAGTTACGAGGTCAGAACCGTTACACCATTTTAGAAAATGGGACGTTTACCTCCTGTCTACCAGGTGATAATAGCTGGAGTGTCGTGGGCTCTGAGGTTATTCATGACCGCGAAGAAGAAGTAGCAGAAATCTGGAATGCCCGCTTTAAGATTGGCAAAGTACCGGTGTTCTACAGTCCTTATATGCAATTACCGGTTGGTGATAAACGCCGCTCAGGCTTCCTGATCCCTAATGCTAAATATACCAGTAATAACGGCATCGAATTTATGCTGCCATACTACTGGAATATTGCGCCCAACTTCGATGCTACAATTACGCCTCACTACATGGAACGGCGTGGGTTACAGTGGCAAAACGAGTTCCGCTACTTGCTGGCTCCGGGCAGCGGCACCATGGCATTAGACTGGCTACCGAGTGATCGCTTATACCACGGCACCGATGGTACCGATAAAGATGCCACCCGCTGGTTGTACTACTGGGGCCATTCCGGTGTGATGGATAAAGTCTGGCGTTTCAACGTCAACTATACCCGTGTTAGTGACCCAGATTACTTTACTGATTTAACGTCGCAATACGGATCGACCACTGACGGCTATGCAACCCAAATATTCAGCGTTGGCTATGCTGATCAAAACTGGGATGCCACCTTGGCCTCTAAACAGTTCCAAGTCTTTACTGACGCCGGTAATAATAATGCTTACCGGGCCCAACCTCAGTTGGATATGAACTACTATAAAAATGATATTGGCCCGTTTGATCTGCATGTTTACGGTCAAGCCGCCAAATTCACCAGCGTCAATCCAGAAAACCCAGAAGCCAGCCGCTTCCACATTGAACCGGCGATTAACCTACCACTGTCCAACGGTTGGGGTAGCCTGAATACCGAAGCCAAATTACTGGCAACCCATTATCAGCAGGATATCCCGACAGGATTTGCCAATAATTACAAAAACCAGAATGGGCAGGATGCGACGGTTCCTGACCTGAAAGACTCGATTAACCGGGTGATGCCGCAATTTAAAATTGATGGCAAAGTGGTATTTGATCGGCCAATGGATTGGAGTGAAGGCTTCACCCAGACACTCGAACCACGGATGCAGTATCTCTATGTTCCATACCGCAATCAGGATGATATCTATATTTACGACACCACGCTGATGCAGTCAGACTACTCGGGACTGTTCCGTGACCGTACCTATAGTGGCTTGGACCGTATAGCGTCTGCGAATCAGGTATCTACCGGTTTAACTTCACGCATATATGATGATGCGCTGGTTGAACGTTTTAATGCTTCTGTGGGTCAAATCTATTACTTCAGCCGTTCGCGTACCGGTAATAGCGAAACAATTGATAACAGTGATGATACTGGTAGCCTTGTTTGGGCTGGTGATACATTCTGGCGTATCAGTGATCAAGTGGGTCTAAAAGGTGGCGTGCAGTATGATACCCGTCTGGGGAGTTTGACCCTGGGTAACGCGGTAATGGAGTATAGAAAAGACTCAGAGCGTATGATTCAATTGAATTACCGCTATGCCAGCCCAGAATATATTCAGGCAGCAGTACCGAATGTAAAAAGTCCTGGTTATCAGCAAGGCATTTCTCAGATTGGTGCTACCGCCAGTTGGCCGATTGCGGATCGTTGGGCACTAGTCGGTGCTTATTACTACGATACCAAAGCCAATCAGCCCGCTAGCCAGTTAGTTGGTTTACAATACAACACGTGTTGCTGGGCTATAAACGTGGGCTATGAACGTAAAATTACTGGCTGGAATTCACAAACAGAAGCCAGTAAGTATGATAACAAGATTGGTTTTAACATTGAATTACGTGGTCTGAGCAGCGACCACAACCTGGGTACTGCACAAATGCTGCGCTCAGGCATTCTGCCTTATCAAAGTGCATTCTGATACTGTGTAACACACTGAATACAGTGAATTTTAACCCGCTAAAGCGGATTACATAAATGGAAAAGGTATGAAGAACTGGAGAACGCTTATTCTCGGATTGGTTGTCTGTGCCAATACCGCGTTCGCAGCACCACAAGAAGTTGATAAAGTTGCCGCAGTGGTTGATAACGGCGTCGTTTTGCAAAGTGACGTTGACGGTCTGTTACAATCCGTGAAACTGAATGCACAGCAGTCTGGGCAACAAGTTCCTGATGATGCGACGTTACGTCATCAGATTCTTGAGCGTCTGATCATGGATAATATCCAGTTACAGATGGCGAAGAAGATGGGCATTACTATCAGTGATGAAGCATTGGATAAAGCCATTGCTGATATCGCTGCGCAAAACCGCATGACTCCGGCTCAGATGCGTAGTCGTCTGGCTGCTGATGGCCTGAATTATGACACTTACCGCGAGCAGATCCGTAAAGAGATGCTGACTTCTGAAGTGCGTAACAACGAAGTACGCCGCCGAATAACTATCCTGCCACAGGAAGTTGAGTCACTGGCCAAACAAGTTGGGAACCAGACCAGCGGTGATGCTGAACTGAACCTCAGCCACATTCTTATCCCATTGCCAGAAAATCCCTCTCAGCAGCAAGTTGATCAGGCTGAAGAGCTGGCTAACAAATTAGTCTCCGACATTAAAGGCGGCGCTGATTTTGGTAAATTGGCTATCGCCAACTCGGCGGACTCTCAGGCGCTGAAAGGCGGCCAGATGGGTTGGGGCAAATTACAGGAACTGCCTTCTTTGTTTGCTGAAAGATTACAAACTGCGAACAAAGGTGATGTTGTCGGGCCAATCCGTTCTGGTGTCGGTTTCCACATCCTGAAAGTAAATGATATCCGTGGTGCGGATAAGACCGTTTCCGTGACTGAAGTTCACGCCCGCCACATCTTGCTGAAACCTTCACCGGTAATGACCGACGATCAGGCTCGTGCCAAGTTAGCGGCAGCGGCGGCAGATATTAAGAGTGGTAAATCCAGCTTCGCCACTATTGCCAAAGAGATCTCTCAGGATCCTGGTTCTGCAATGCAAGGCGGTGATTTAGGTTGGGCATCACCAGATATTTATGACCCGGCGTTCCGTGATGCGCTGATGAAACTGCAAAAAGGTGAGATCAGTGCACCGGTTCACTCTTCTTTCGGCTGGCACTTAATTCAGGTTGTCGATACACGTCAGGTAGACAAGACTGATGCAGCACAAAAAGACAAGGCATACCGTATGCTCTTTAGCCGTAAATTTGCTGAAGAAGCTCAAACTTGGATGCAAGAGCAGCGTGCTGCTGCTTATGTAAAAATTCTTGATGGTAGTAATGCACAACCATAATAATCGTATTGTTATTACCCCCGGTGAGCCAGCCGGGGTCGGGCCCGATTTAGTCGTCGCCCTGGCTCAACAGGATTGGCCTGTTGAGTTAGTGGTGTGTGCCGATCCGGCCTTGCTACTTGCTCGGGCCCGTCAGCTTAACCTGCCTTTGCAGTTGCGTGAATATCAAGCCAGCAAGCCTGCGTTAGCGCAACAAGCGGGGTCACTGACTATCTTACCAGTAAAAACGGCCACAGAAGTGATCCCCGGCAAACTCGACATCCAAAACAGCCACTATGTTGTGGAAACATTGGCCAAGGCTTGTGATGGCGCGATAAGCGGGGAATTTTCTGCATTGGTCACCGGCCCGGTACAAAAAAGTATTATCAATGATGCTGGCATCCCTTTTATCGGACACACCGAGTTTTTTGCAGATCGCAGCCTCTGCCCACGGGTAGTGATGATGCTGGCAACTGAAGAGTTACGTGTGGCATTGGCGACAACCCACTTACCTCTGCTGGCCGTACCTGGCGCAATCACTCAAGCTAGCCTGCATGAAGTGATCACCATTCTTGATAGTGACCTGAAAACCAAATTTGGCATTAGCCAACCACAGATTTACGTGTGCGGACTGAATCCTCACGCAGGTGAAGGTGGCCATATGGGCCATGAAGAGATCGATACCATTATTCCTGCACTAGATGCACTGCGTCAGCAAGGTATAAATCTTATCGGCCCTCTACCAGCAGACACCCTATTTCAGCCTAAATATCTACAACATGCAGATGCGGTTCTGGCGATGTATCATGATCAAGGATTGCCAGTGCTGAAGTATCAAGGGTTTGGCCGAGCAGTAAATATCACTCTCGGTTTGCCTTTTATCCGCACTTCTGTGGATCACGGTACCGCTTTAGAACTCGCCGCAACCGGTTCTGCCGATGTTGGCAGTTTCATTACGGCATTAAACTTAGCCATTAAAATGATAAATAACAGCAATGAATAATAGAGTCCACCAAGGGCATTTTGCCCGCAAACGCTTTGGACAAAACTTTTTAAACGATCAGTTTGTCATCGACAGTATTGTTTCTGCAATTCACCCCGTTCCTGGCGAAGCCGTAGTTGAAATAGGTCCCGGTTTAGGGGCATTGACTGAACCTGTTGCTGCGCGTATGGATCATATGACGGTGATCGAGCTTGATCGCGATCTGGCGGCTCGTTTAGCCAGCCATCCGCAACTGAAAGACAAGCTAACCATCCATCAACAAGATGCGATGAAAGTTAATTTTTCTGAGTTAGCAGAGCTTGCAGGGCAGCCATTACGTGTGTTTGGTAACTTGCCATACAACATTTCCACCCCGCTGATGTTCCATCTTTTCAGCTATACTGATGCTATTCGTGACATGCATTTCATGTTGCAAAAAGAAGTGGTTAATCGTCTGGTCGCAGGACCTAATAGTAAAGCGTATGGCCGACTGACGGTGATGGCGCAATACTATTGCAATGTTATCCCGGTGCTAGAAGTACCGCCAACGGCGTTTACCCCCGCGCCAAAAGTTGATTCGGCCGTGGTGCGCTTGATTCCGCATGTCAACATGCCGAATCCGGTTGGTGACGTTCGTATGCTTAGCCGCATTACCACGCAAGCATTTAATCAGCGCAGAAAAACCGTGCGTAACAGCTTAGGTGATCTATTCACTCCAGAGCAGTTAATCGAATTAGGTATTGACCCGATATTACGGGCAGAGAATATTTCGGTAGCGCAATACTGTAAGCTGGCTAACTGGCTTTCAGCTCAATCGACACCGCAAGAATAAGCAGGAGCACATTATGATTGAACAGCCCCGCGTTTGTGTACAGGTGCAGAGTATCTATGTGGAAACCCAGTCGATACCTGATGAAGAACGTTTCGTCTTCGCCTATACCGTGACGATACGCAATTTGGGTCGTTCAAATGTGCAACTGATTGGCCGTTATTGGTTAATCACTAATAGTAATGGCCGGCAGACTGAAGTTCAGGGTGAAGGGGTCATCGGCGAACAGCCGTTGATCCAGCCAGGTAATGAGTTTCAATACACCAGCGGTGCTGTACTGGAAACCCCGCTGGGTACCATGGAAGGGCATTATGAGATGGTTGATCACCTTGGTCAGCCCTTCCGTACTGCAATTCCGGTGTTCCGCTTAGCGATCCCAGCACTGATCCATTAACTCTGACCTTTCAACTATGTCTACTTATCTTATTGGCGATGTTCATGGCTGCCTCGATGAGCTGCTTGCGCTATTAGCACAGGTGAGCTTTGATCCGCAGCAGGATACTTTGTGGTTAACCGGTGATTTAGTTGCCCGTGGCCCAGCATCACTGGATGTTTTACGTTATGTCCGCTCATTAGGGCCTGCTGTTCGTATGGCTCTGGGTAACCATGACCTGCATTTACTGGCCGTTTATGCCGGTATCAGCCGTAATAAACCCAAAGATCGTATTACTCCACTGCTTGAGGCGCCGGATGCTGATGAGTTGATTAATTGGCTGCGTCGCCAACCGGTCTTACAAGTTGATGATGAATTAAAATTGATCATGGCTCATGCCGGGATAACACCTCAATGGGATATTGAAACCGCCCAAATGTGTGCACGTGAAGTGGAGGCGGTATTAAGTAGTGATAGCTATCCACTCTTCCTCGATGCCATGTACGGCGATATGCCGAATAACTGGTCACCAGAGCTATCCGGGCTAGCACGCTTGCGTTTTAGTACTAATGCACTGACCCGCATGCGTTTTTGTTTCCCGAACGGGCAGTTGGATATGATCTGTAAAGATACGCCAGAAAATGCCCCCGCTCCACTCAAGCCTTGGTTCGAGTTGCCAAGATTGGTCTCCCCTGACTATTCAATTATTTTTGGTCACTGGGCATCGCTGGAAGGGAAAGGTGTTCCTGAAGGTATTTATGGCTTGGATACCGGCTGTTGCTGGGGCGGCGATTTAACGCTGCTACGCTGGGAAGATAAACGCTATTTCACACAGCATGCATTCAAAGTGGAAGCAGAAGTAAGTAACACTGATGAAATAGCAGCGGCAAAAGATCCCTTTAGTTATCTGTAATATACTGATAATTAGATGTTAAAAAATAAAGGCGCATAATATGCGCCTTTATTTTTGGTGACGTTCTTGTTTGAGGCAGACAGGTCTTATTTGGGATGGTAGCAATAATCAGCGGCGCTCAAGGATCTCAAAACAATAGCTGTGCGAGTTCGCTTCATCTGCGTCATGAAACTCACTGAATGTGCTTTCCCACTCATCCGGCTCATAGTCAGGGAAATGAGTATCCCCCCCTACTTCCGCATCGATATGGGTAAGATACATACGATTCGCGCGAGCTAAGAATTGCTTATAGACCCGTCCGCCCCCCATAACCATAACTTCTTCTACGTCGCCTGCGAAAGAGAGAGCTTCTTCAATTGACGTAGCCCAGGTCACGCGCTCATCAGTACCCGGCTGGCTACTGATAACAATATTCAACCGCCCCGGCAAAGGACGACCGATTGATTCGAAGGTCTTACGACCCATAATTACCGGTTTATTTAACGTGTTACGTTTGAACCACGCTAAATCAGCCGGTAGGTGCCATGGCATGGCGTTTTCCATACCAATAACGCGATCCGCCGCCAACGCAGCGATCAGGCTGATAATCATTTTTAAACCCTGTAGGCTACAAGAGCCAGTACCGAAAAATTGCTCACACTATACGTAAAGCCTAATCAAGCGTCGATAGCGATAAGCAGGCTAATCACACATATAAGATTGCTCTTAGCCTGATACAAGAACAGAGCAGAAAAAAAGTCTTATACACCAGGACGTTTGCGATATAACCATAATCCTGGCAAAGATAAACCAATCGACAACGCTCCAACAATAAATGACGCTTTCAAGAAATTGGTCACCATCGTGGACATTAACGCTTCGCTATAACCCAAGTGAGAAATCTCAACGACCGATATCATTGCGGTATAGGCGGAAATACCCGGAAACATAGGAATAACAGCCGCGACAGTGAAAACTTTTGGATGTGCCAGCAACCAGCGTGACCAGTTAATCCCGATGACGCCAATCATAATTGAAGCCAATAATGAAGCCAGCTCGATATTCATACCAAAATGGATCATTAACATACGCGAACCGTGCCCGACCGCTCCCAGCAATGCGCAGTAACGCAATGCCCGCACCGGCACATTAAATACCATAGCAAAACCCAGTGCCGGGATAGCCGCCAACACCATGTCTTGTAATAATGCCCAGAGTAAATTCATTACCACCCCCGCAATCCCCATAACGCCATCGCGAATATCACCCCAATACAGGTTGATAACGTTAATAAACTTGCCATCGCCCAACGGGCCAAACCGGTATTAACGTGGCCCTTAAACATATCGGCTACCGCATTAATCAACGGGAACCCAGGCACGAGTAGCAGTACGCTGGCCGCCATCGCCACGCTGGATGCTTCCTGGAAAAACGGTAAACGCATCAACAAACCGGATGCGGATGTGGCAACAAAAGCAGTGATGCAGAAATTAATCAGCGGATTCATATGATTAATCGTCAGACTCTGGCGAACAAACATCGCCAACCCACTGGCTAAAAAGCTAATGGAAAACGCATCCCAACCACCACCGTTTAATTTACTGAAACAACCACAAGAGAGCGCCACCATCACAACGACCAGCCAGCGCGGATAACGCAGAGGTTTGATATGCTCGAAGCGTTTTTCCACATCTTTTGCATCCAATAAGCGATGCTCCGCCATAATCACAATATGCTGCACTTCAGTGACTACCTGCATATTGATGCCACGATCGGTATTTTTACGGGTAGATGTCAGGCAGTTACCTTCGCTGATAGTGGTCAACACGATTGCGTTAGCCGAGATAGAACTCTCAACGCTGTCCATCCCCAGAGCCATACCAAGCCGTGCAGATAGCTGCTCAACTAGCATACTTTCTGCCCCATGCTGCAACAGCATTAGGGCGCATTTGATGCACAATCGCGTAATCTCTCGCTGCTGTTGATGCGAAACATCACTGTTTATTACATTTTCCAGGCTCATATTCGTGCATCGCTATCCGTCAAAAAGTAAAAGACATCTGTTGCAATCCCATCACTACTGATAACCAAACCACCACAGATAACAAATAAGAATAATGCAGAGGGAGCCAAGTGGCGTTATGATCGCCAGACAGCACCACTATCACTCGGTAATCCTTATGCTTGAAACCTCTATATTTGTTGCCACCCTTGCTACCTTGGGCATGCTCTCCCCTGGGCCAGATTTCTTTCTGGTAATCAAAAATGCTGCCCGCTATCGCCGCCCCGCAGCCATGATGACAGCCCTTGGTGTAATTTTGGGTGTTGCGACACATATGTCTTATTGCGTGGCTGGCCTGGCAGTTGTTATCACTACCACACCATGGCTATTCAACCTGCTGAAATATGCCGGAGCCTGTTATTTGATCTGGATTGGTATCCAGGCACTGCTATCACGAGGAGATAGTAAGCTTAGTATCGATAACACTGCACAATATCCCGTCACGCTGAAAGCCGCATTCTTGCAGGGATATCTTTGCAATTTATTGAATCCCAAAGCGACTCTTTTCTTTCTCGCCGTTTTCACACAAATATTACAGATAGACTCCGGCGTGGGTGAGAAACTGTGGTACGCCTCAATCATCTGGCTACTGGCCGTTATCTGGTGGCCCCTACTGGTAATTCTGATTCAAAGTGCGCCCGTACGCCGCGGTTTGGCGAAAGTGCAAAAAGTTGTCGATAAATTACTGGGCGGCCTGTTGATCGGCCTGGGTATCAAAGTTGCATTAAGCTAGCTGCGCCGATTGTTAACGCCTGGCTATAAGCTACTATCCACAACCCGCACGAACATTGATCTTCACCAATATTGTTTATGAACAATACTATCGTTTATGAATAATACTTCTGCGCATAAAAAATACTGTTTATGCGGGTAAAAAGCGCGATTTTATAAATAGTAAGCATAAAAAAGGGCGATGTTTCCATCGCCCCCTTTCTTAGCGCCCAAATTAAGCTTTCATATTCTTAATCTTGGCATGCATTTCTTGTACTGAAATCACTTGCTCGGTAGGGTCCGCATTCAAAGCCATTGCGGTTGCGAAGCCACCATTCAAGGTGGTGTCGTAATGCACTTTATATTGCAAAGCACTACGGCGGATCAGTTTAGAATCTTCAATCGCCTGACGCCCTGCCGTTGTATTCACAATATAAGTATATTCGCCATTCTTGATACGGTCCTGAATGTGTGGACGGCCTTCATGTACCTTGTTGACTAAGCGTGGATTTATCCCTGCCTCGCCTAGAACCACCGCAGTACCGTGGGTTGCATCCAATTCAAAGCCCTGTTTGAGCAACTTGGCAGCCAAGTCAACCACCCGGTGTTTATCTCCCTCACGAACCGATAACAATGCGCGGCCACTCTTTTTCATACCAGATTGACTGCCCAGCATGGCTTTAGAGAAAGCTTCAGCGAAGGTCCGGCCGACCCCCATCACTTCACCGGTAGAACGCATTTCTGGTCCTAAAATCGGATCCACACCTGGGAACTTGTTAAACGGCAATACCACTTCTTTTACCGAGTAATAAGGCGGGATAATTTCTTCCAGAATACCCTGCTCTGCCAATGACTGCCCCACCATCACGCGTGCGGCGATTTTTGCCAGTGGCATACCGGTGGCTTTAGACACAAATGGTACGGTACGGGCTGCTCGAGGGTTAACTTCAATCAGATAAACTTCGTTATTCTTTACGGCAAACTGCACATTCATTAAACCGCGCACGCAGAGTTCAAACGCCAGTTTTTCAACTTGTTGGCGCATCACATCCTGAATTTCTTTACTCAGGGTGTAAGCGGGCAATGAACAGGCTGAGTCACCGGAGTGCACCCCTGCTTGCTCAATGTGCTCCATAATGCCACCGATCAACACGCGCTCACCGTCGCAAATGGCATCAACATCCACTTCAACAGCGTCATCGAGGAAACGATCCAACAGCACGGGTGCATCGTTGGAGACACTCACTGCATTTTGGAAGTAGCGGCGCAAGTCAACTTCGTCATAAACGATTTCCATCGCGCGACCACCCAAGACATACGATGGGCGGACCACTAGCGGATAACCCAGACCCGTGGCTTTCTCTACGGCTTGTTCGATAGTAGCAACCGTCGCGTTCGCGGGCTGTTTCAAGCCCAGACGATTTACCGCCTGTTGGAAACGCTCACGGTCTTCTGCACGGTCGATAGCATCCGGGCTGGTACCGATAACAGGAACACCGGCAGCTTCCAGTTCACGTGCTAATTTCAATGGAGTCTGACCACCGTACTGTACGATAACGCCTTGCGGCTTCTCAATACGCACGATTTCCAACACATCTTCCAGGGTGACAGATTCGAAATAGAGGCGATCAGAGGTATCGTAGTCGGTCGAAACCGTTTCAGGGTTACAGTTCACCATGATGGTCTCGTAACCGTCTTCACGCAGCGCCAGTGACGCATGTACACAACAGTAGTCGAATTCAATACCCTGGCCGATACGGTTCGGGCCGCCGCCCAGTACCATCACTTTCGGACGATCACTGGTTGGGTTGGATTCACACTCTTCCTCGTAGGTTGAGTACATGTAGGCGGTATCGGTAGAGAATTCAGCCGCACAGGTATCTACACGCTTGTAAACCGGATGCAAACCCTGCTTGTAACGCAGCTTACGCACTTCACTTTCCGCCGCGCCGACCAATTTTGCCAAACGGGCATCGGCAAAGCCTTTGCGCTTCAACTGGCGCATAAAATCAGCATTCAGGCCATTGATACCGCACTCTGCCACGCTCTCTTCCAGACGAACCAACTCTTCAATCTGCACCAGGAACCAGCGGTCAACGTTAGTCAGATTGAAAACGCCATCAACCGACATGCCTGCACGGAAAGCATCGGCGATATACCAGATACGATCAGAGCCGGCCTCTTTCAATTCGCGGCGAATTTTTGTCAGTGCTTCTGGGTCATCCAAACTCACTTTCGGGTCAAAACCGGTCGCGCCCACTTCCAGACCGCGCAAGGCTTTTTGCAGCGATTCCTGCAAGGTGCGGCCAATTGCCATCACTTCGCCAACCGATTTCATCTGTGTGGTCAGACGGTCATTCGCACCGGCAAATTTTTCGAAGTTAAAACGTGGGATTTTGGTCACAACATAGTCGATAGATGGCTCAAAGGAGGCCGGCGTGCGACCACCAGTGATATCATTCATCAACTCATCCAGCGTGTAACCTACTGCCAGCTTGGCGGCAATTTTAGCAATCGGGAAGCCGGTTGCTTTAGAGGCCAGAGCGGAAGAACGGGATACCCGTGGGTTCATTTCGATAACAATCAAACGGCCATTTTTCGGGTTAACCGAGAACTGCACGTTGGAGCCACCGGTTTCTACGCCGATTTCACGCAGCACTGCCATCGAGGCATTACGCATGATTTGGTATTCTTTATCAGTCAGCGTCTGAGCTGGAGCAACGGTGATCGAGTCACCGGTGTGGATACCCATCGCATCGAAGTTTTCGATGGAGCAGACGATGATGCAGTTGTCGTTTTTGTCACGCACAACTTCCATCTCATACTCTTTCCAACCAATCAGCGACTCATCGATCAACAGCTCTTTGGTTGGCGATAAATCCAGCCCACGTTCACAAATCTCTTCAAACTCTTCACGGTTATACGCGATACCGCCGCCGGTGCCGCCCATAGTAAAGGAAGGGCGGATAATACAAGGGAAGCCCACATCAGCCGCTACGGCCAGTGCTTCTTCCATATTGTGCGCGATACCAGAACGTGCAGTGTCCAAACCAATTTTCTTCATCGCGATATCAAAGCGACGGCGGTCTTCTGCTTTATCGATAGCATCGGCAGTGGCACCAATCATGGTGACACCAAACTCAGCCAGAACGCCCTTGCGTTCCAGCTCCAGCGCACAGTTCAGTGCGGTTTGGCCACCCATAGTGGGCAAAACGGCATCTGGACGCTCTTTTTCAATAATTTTGCGTACCACTTCCCAGTGGATTGGCTCGATATAAGTGGCGTCGGCCATTTCCGGGTCAGTCATGATGGTTGCCGGATTGGAGTTCACCAGAATGACACGGTAACCTTCTTCACGCAGTGCCTTACAAGCCTGAGCCCCTGAGTAGTCAAACTCACAGGCCTGGCCGATAACGATTGGGCCAGCGCCCAGAATCAGGATGCTTTTTATATCTGTACGTTTTGGCATGGTTTGAGGCTCCTGATTATTTATTGGTATGGCTACTGTTACGGCTTGCAGTTGTTGCGCGGTAAGCTTCAATCAGTTCGATAAAGTGATCAAACAATGGCGCTGCATCATGCGGACCTGGGCTGGCCTCTGGGTGCCCCTGGAAGCTAAATGCGGCTTTATCAGTGCGGTGAATCCCTTGCAGAGAACCATCGAATAAAGAAACATGTGTCGTTCGCAGGTTGGATGGCAATGTGGTTTCATCTACCGCAAAACCGTGGTTCTGTGCGGTGATCATCACGCAATCGGCATCTAAATCTTTCACCGGATGGTTGCCACCGTGGTGACCAAACTTCATTTTTACCGTTTTTGCACCACTGGCCAGCGCCAGTAATTGGTGGCCTAAACAGATGCCGAACACCGGAATGTCGGTTTCCAGAAAACGCTTAATGGCCGCGATAGCATAATCACATGGCTCTGGGTCACCTGGGCCGTTGGATAAGAAAATGCCATCTGGGTTCAGCTTCAGCACCTCTTCTGCCGGTGTCTGTGCCGGAACTACCGTCAGGCGACAGCCTCTATCCACCAGCATGCGCAGAATATTGCGCTTCACGCCGTAGTCGTATGCCACCACATGGAATGGCAAATCTTCTGGTGGCGTTGCCGCAGGTAAGTCACCTTCCAGAGTCCAGCTACCTTGCAACCAGTCATAACGCTCTTTCGTGCTCACTTCTTTTGCCAGATCCATCCCCTTCAGGCCCGGGAATGCTTTCGCCTTTTCTAGTGCTAAAGTGGCATCAGACAAGTCACCCACAATAATGCAGCCGTTTTGTGCCCCTTTCTCACGCAGCAAACGTGTCAGCTTACGCGTATCGATATCAGCAATCGCAACAATGTTGTGGCGCTTGAGATACTCAGCTAAGCCTTCTTCATTACGGTAGTTGCTGGCAATCAAAGGCAGGTCGCGAATAACAAGACCTTGGGCGTGTACTGCGGAGGATTCTTCGTCGGAAGCATTAGTGCCGACATTGCCGATATGAGGATAAGTAAGAGTAACGATCTGGCGGGAGTAGGAAGGATCAGTGAGGATTTCTTGATAACCGGTCATCGACGTATTGAAGACCACTTCCCCCACTGCCGTACCCTCTGCCCCGATGGCCCGACCGTGAAATTGGGTTCCGTCTTCGAGAACCAATAGCGCTGACTTAATCAAAACATCCTCCAAGGAATAAACAGTCACATTATTTGCATATTAATTCATATCTAGCGATCTAAATCAATGCAAAAACCGCCCTCAAAGCTAATTTTTGGCAAATTGGGCGCATTTTAATGATGAGTGACGCTTTTGTCTAGCCAAAGTGCCATTTTTTCTCTGTTTTTTACCGTTCTCATTAAAATGAGTGGATTATAGCGGTAAAAACACATGCTAACTTAACATAGTAAACGGTTGCGAGGTGTAGTGACTGAGAAATATCGTTCCAGAGCAGTAAAAATCAGAACCAATGACCAAGGAAGGGATTAAAAGACAAAAAAATAGACAAAAACATAGATAAATAAAGGTTATATCAATAATTATTGATGAAATAATTATTTATTAAAAAAAATAAAAAAGGACAATAAAATATTGCCCTGTTATCAAACGATTATGATAAAAACAACCACATCACTGGCTGTGCTTTACACCTTTAAAGTTCATTCAAATTCAATACATCACGCATATCAAACAAGCCATTATCCCGCATTGACACCCAAATAGCCGATTTAACCGCACCATTGGCAAAAGTCATACGGCTGGTCGCTTTGTGTGTGATCTCAACGCGCTCGCCAATATCAGCAAACATAGCCGTATGCTCTCCAACAATATCGCCAGCACGCACGGTTGCGAAACCGATAGTGCCGGGTTTGCGTTCGCCGGTATGACCTTCACGGCTATAAACCGCGCAATCTTTCAGTGAACGCCCTAGTGAGTCAGCAATTGCCTCCCCCATCGCCAGCGCGGTACCTGAAGGTGCATCAACTTTATGCCGATGATGTGCCTCGATTATTTCGATATCGGTATAGTCGCCCATCACTTTCGCTGCCTTTTCTAGCAGCTTTAGCACCACATTAACCCCAACACTGAAATTGGCAGCGAACACAATAGCAATGTCCGTTGCCGCAGCCCTGATGGCTTCTTTACCTGCATCATCAAAGCCAGTAGTGCCAATTATCATCGCCTTACCATATTGACGACAAATGGCTAAATGCTCCAGCGTGCCTTCAGGCCGGGTAAAATCGATCAACACATCAAAATGATCAACTACGTCAGATAAATCATCACTTACTGTGATGTTTAACAACCCCGCTCCAGCCAGTTCGCCGGCATCGCTCCCCACTAATGTGGATCCGACACGTTCAACAGCAGCCCCCAGCACCACACCTTCAGTGTGAGTAATTGCCTGGATAAGTTGTCGGCCCATACGGCCACCCGCGCCGACAACAGCGATACGAATTGTTGAATCAGTCATACTTCCTCTCATATTGTGTCATCTACCCTGACTAAGGTTCAGATTAGCCGCCCGCTATGGACTCTGCCAGCCTATTTAATCTGTATTAGAAAAAAATGATATACGCATGCTTTTATCAGTGAAACCACTTAATTCCTTACATACCCGTCATACTTCAAGCTGCATGTGCGTTGACTGCGTTCGTTACTCGGCCCACCCTTGGGCCTCGCCTCGTTAAGGCCGCCACAAGCCGCCTTCCTGCAACTCGAATTATTTAGGGTAAAATACTCGGAAACACTTCATCTGGCATAATGCGGTTATTTCGCATATTCATGCAGTTATGGTGAAATACACCCATAAAAAAGCAGCCACTGAGGGCTGCTTTTTAACGCTGAAGCACGATATCAATCAGTCGATCTGTTTTACATCGACACGTAATTCTTTAGGTACTTCGAAGACGATACTCTCTTCACGGCCACTAAGTTCGATAGACCCACCAGCACCGAGAGCTTGCAAGCGCGCAATAACTTGCTGTACCAGAATATCGGGAGCAGATGCGCCAGCGGTAACACCGATACACGCAGCCCCCTGTAACCATAACTCTTGTATATCGGCCGCTGAATCAATGAGATAAGCAGGCTTACCCATCCGCTGTGCCAACTCAGCCAACCGATTAGAGTTAGAGGAGTTTTTCGAGCCAACCACTAAGACCACATCGGCATCATTAGCCAGATTGCGCACCGCCTCTTGCCGGTTGGTCGTGGCATAGCAGATATCATCTTTGCGTGGACCGACAATCTTCGGGAAACGCTGGAGTAAGGCATCGATAATTGCAGAGGTATCATCAACCGACAAGGTCGTCTGTGTCATAAAACACAGATTGTTCTCATCTTTAACCTGCAAAGCCCATACATCATCAGGTGATTCAACCAGATACATCCCCCCTTTCGGGTTGCTGTATTGCCCCATGGTACCCTCCACTTCCGGGTGACCGGCGTGGCCTATCAAGATGGCTTCTTTACCCTTGCGGCTAGCACGTGCGACTTCCATATGAACTTTGGTCACCAATGGGCAGGTTGCGTCAAACAGCATAGTAAGCTTGCGCTCACGAGCTTCTGCTCGCACAGCCTGCGACACGCCATGGGCCGAGAAAATCAGAATAGAGCCATCTGGCACTTCTGAAATCTCCTCGATAAAGATAGCACCACGTTCACGCAAGCTATCAACCACATAACGGTTGTGTACCACTTCATGGCGCACATAAATTGGCGCGCCATACATTTCGATCGCGCGTTCAACAATACTGATAGCCCGATCAACTCCGGCACAAAAGCCGCGTGGATTAGCCAGCAATATCTGCATGCATTGCCTCCTGTTGCGGGTCAATCTCCAACACTTCAATTTCAAAGCTAATGGAATGCCCTGCCAACGGGTGATTAAAATCAACAGTAATAGACTCTTCCGCCACTTCCCGCACCACACCTGGCATTTCACTGCCATCACGGGAGGTAAATAGCATAATAGTACCGGCATCTGGCACGCCAGTTTGAGCAAAGTCACGCTGGGTGAAGTACTGAATCAAATCAGGGCTTTCCAAACCAAACGCATCTTCAGGTTGTAAAGTGAAAGCATGCTTATCACCTACTTTCAAACCAATTAACTGCTGCTCAAGTGCATCAGAAAGGCTGTCATCACCTAAACGAAACAGCGCAGGTTTACCGTGAATATGTGTTGATTCCGCCGTTGAACCATCTTCCAGTTTCAGAATGAAGTGCACCAATACGGCGCTTTTATCTTGTATAACATGGTCTTGTACAAAATGGTCTTGTACTTGATTAGCTGGTACACGCTCGGACATCTCATTCACCTTTATTCATGGCCGTTTTTTCAGCAGGGCTTAAAAAACCCTCAAAGATAACCAACGCAGCACCGATACAGATAGCGGTATCGGCGATGTTAAAGGTTGGGAAATGCCAGTTATTGACGTGGAAATCGATAAAATCGATCACCGCACCATGCACCATGCGATCAAATAAGTTACCTAATGCCCCACCAATAATCAGAGCATAAGCACAATTGAGCAGGCGTTGTTTGGCAGTAGAGCGATACATCAGCACCATTAATACCACTGAAATACCGATAGCTATGCCCGCAAAGAACCAACGCTGCCAGCCACTTTTATCGGCAAGGAAGCTAAAGGCTGCGCCAAAATTCTGTGCGTAGGTCAGGTTAAAAAACGGGATCACCGGCACTGACTCATACAGGGCAAAGTGGGTCATGACCCACTGTTTGCTGCTGAGATCCAAAATAACCACCAATACCGCCAGCCATAACCAGCGCAATCCGGTCGAACAAATAGGTTTACTCATTAGGCGAACTTACGCTCTTCGCCGTCTCCGGCAACGTTAGTGACACAGCGGCCGCACAATTCAGCATGTTCCGCTACCAAACCGACATCTTGAGTGTAATGCCAGCAACGCGGGCACTTCTCACCATCAGCCTTATTAAAGGTGATTTTCAGCCCGGCAATCAACTCACTTTGCAGCGCATCATCACCCGCATCAGCATAAGGGGCAACTTTCGCAGCTGAGGTCAACAGCACAAAACGCAATTCATCTTGCAAACTGTTCAATCGCGCAGCCAGTTCAGGTTCGGCGAACAAGGTAACTGCCGCCTCCAATGAACCACCGATACGCTTATCACTACGGGCCTGCTCTAACACCTTGTTGACTTCGCCACGGACTTTTAACAGCTCGGCCCAGAAAGTATCGTTCATACTTTCATCACCCGCCAACCCGAACAGACCGTCATACCACTCTTCGGTGAAGACATACTGTGGACGACTGCCTGGCAGTTGGTTCCAGATCTCATCTGCGGTAAAGGACATAATAGGTGCCATCCAGCGCACCAATGCTTCTGCGATATGGAACAACGCAGTCTGGCAACTGCGGCGGGCAACACTGTCGCCTTTCGCGGTGTACTGGCGGTCTTTAATGATATCCAAATAGAAGGATCCCATTTCAACCGAGCAGAACTGCATCAAGCGCTGCACCACCAAGTGGAAATCGTAACTTTCGTACGCTGCCATGATCTCAGCTTGAGCTGCCTGGGCACGGCCGACTGCCCAGCGGTCCACTACTACCATATCTTCCGGTTTCACCTGATGCAGCGCAGGATCAAACCCATTTAGATTCGCCAGCAAGAAGCGCGCAGTGTTACGGATACGGCGATAAGAGTCAGCAGAGCGTTTCAGGATTTCGTCAGAAACCGCGATCTCACCGGTGTAATCGGTTGATGCCACCCACAGACGCAGAATGTCACCACCCAGTTTGTTCATCACATCTTGCGGGCTGATCGTGTTACCGATGGATTTGGACATTTTGCGCCCTTGCCCATCAACGGTAAAACCATGGGTCAGCACTTGGCGATAAGGCGCTTTGCCTTTCATCGCGGTTGCTATCATCAGTGAAGACATAAACCAGCCACGGTGTTGATCAGAACCCTCCAGGTACATATCCGGGCTATGACCACCAAATTCAGGACGCACGTCAACCACCGACGAATGAGTTGAACCGGAGTCAAACCATACGTCCAAGGTGTCTGGCACTTTGGTGTAATCGGCGGCATCAGCACCGAGGATTTCCGCAGGATCCAGATCCCACCATGCCTGAATACCGTCTTGCTCAACGCGTTTGGCGACTTCTTCCATCAGCTCAGTGCTACGTGGATGTAGTGCTTCAGTCTCTTTGTGCACAAACAGGGACATCGGCACGCCCCAAGTACGCTGACGCGAGATACACCAATCAGGGCGGTTTGCCACCATGGTTTCGATACGCGCCTGACCCCAATCGGGGATCCATTGCACGCCTTTAATCTCTTCCAGCGACTGCTTACGCAGGCCTTTCTGATCCATGCTGATAAACCATTGTGGTGTAGCACGGAAGATAATAGGTGTTTTATGACGCCAGCAGCACGGGTAGCTGTGAACCAGTTTTTCAACTTTCAGCAGTGCGCCTTTTTCACGTAGCAGCTCAACAATCACATCGTTGGCTTTAAAGACGAACATGCCGTCCAGAGTAGGATACGTCCCCGCCAAATAACAGCCATTCGGACCAACCGGGTTGGCAACTTCTAAACCGTATTTCTGACCGATAACAAAGTCATCCGGGCCGTGACCAGGTGCTGTGTGAACTGCACCAGTACCGGCATCCAGTGTAACGTGATCACCTAAAATTGCCGGCACATCAAAGCCCATAAACGGATGATTGAAACGCAGCAGTTCCAAATCAGAGCCTTTGCAGCTCCCCAATACCGCCCATTCAGCAATCCCTGCGCGCTTCATGACGCTTTCAACCAGCTCTTCTGCCAGAATCAGGCATTCGCCATTGACCTGGACAAGTTGGTAAATGTATTCAGCATTCAGTGAAATCGCACGGTTAGCGGGCAAGGTCCACGGAGTTGTCGTCCAGATAACCAGTGAAATCGGGCCGTTAATCGCCGAAACATTAAATTTGGCGGCAACAGCCGCTACATCGACGGCATTAAAGCGCACATCGATAGAAGGTGAGGTTTTATCGTAATATTCAACTTCTGCTTCAGCCAGTGACGAACCGCAATCGGTACACCAATGCACTGGCTTCGCGCCTTTGTGCAGGTGGCCGTTATCAATGATTTTGCTTAATGCACGAATGATATTGGCTTCAGTTTTGAAATCCATCGTCAGATAAGGATGGTCCCAATCGCCCAATACTCCCAGGCGGATGAAGTCTTTCTTCTGGCCTTCAACCTGTTCAGCAGCATATTTACGGCAGGCAGCACGGAACTCTGCGGCACTGACTTTCTCGCCCGGCTTACCAATTAACTGTTCAACTTTTAACTCGATCGGCAAACCATGGCAGTCCCACCCTGGAATATAAGGGGAGTCGTAACCCGCCATTCCTTTCGATTTAACAATAATGTCTTTGAGAATTTTGTTAACAGAGTGACCAATGTGAATGTTGCCGTTCGCATAAGGAGGGCCGTCGTGCAAAATAAAGGTTTTTTTACCTTTCTTGGCCGTACGAATAATCCCGTACAGATCCTGCTCATACCAACGTTTCAGCATGTCAGGTTCACGCTTAGCCAGATCGCCGCGCATCGGGAACCCTGTTTCAGGCAAGTTCAGGGTATTCTTGTAGTCACTCATTAGATTCTCGGTTCCGTTTCGGCTAGAAATATTAAACCGGTGTCTTTAGCCCGAAAAATGTTCGGGCCGTCACCACATCATGGGCGATTTGCTGCTTCAGGGCATCGAGCGAAGCAAAACGCTGTTCGTTGCGCAGTTTCGCGCGGAGCACCACGTCAATATGGCACCCATAAAGATCCATAGTTACATCCAGCAGATGAACCTCTAGTTGCTGGCGAACACCAGCAACGGTAGGCCGGGTACCAATATTGGCAACTCCGGGTAATGGCTTTGGACCCAAGCCATACACATCAACCGCATACACTCCTTTCACCGGAGCGACTAAACGTTTTAATGGCAAATTCGCCGTGGGGAAACCAATCGTACGCCCCAGTTCATCACCATGAACCACTCGGCCGGAAATGCTATAGGGGTGGCCAAGCAACGCCTCAGCCAACACCAAATCGTCATTATAAAGTGCCTGACGAATTGCGGTGCTGCTAATGCGTAACCCACCATCACAAAAGCTATCTGTGCTGATAACATCGAAACCAAATTCAGCACCGGCTTGCTGTAACAGTTGAAAATCCCCCTGACGCTCTGCGCCAAAGCGGAAGTCATCACCAACAGTTAAAAACTTAACACCCAACTTCTCTACCAGCAACTGAGCAACAAAAGCTTGCGCAGTATTAGCCGCAAAACGCGGATCAAATTTTACGCACAACAGATAATCAACGCCGGCCTCAGCCAGATATCTGGCTTTATCCCGCAGGCGCGTTAGCCTTGCTGGTGCTTTGTCCGCTGCAAACAATTCCAGTGGTTGCGGTTCAAATATCATAACCATTACGGGCAAACCCAAGCGCTGACCTTCACACTTTAGCTGCTCCAATAAGGCCTGATGTCCACGATGGACACCATCAAAGTTACCGATAGTTAGCACGCAACCATGGTGGCGTGCCCGGATATTATGTATACCGCGAATTAGCTCCATAGCTGGCTCAAAACAGTGGAAATCGCCGGATTATACCTTGTACAGCCGTTAAGGTTAACCCGCGATTGGCACCTTTAACCGAAAGTCATACCATTTTGCCAATATTGTGCAGGTAAAATCCCTTTTACTGACTTTATCCTGTAGAATGCGCACGGAGTTTGAATACAGAAGCAGGCTGAGATTTTTACAAGAACCACCGTCGAATCCCTTCAAGGCAGTGAACTGTGGATTTTTCTTTCGAAAGACTGTATTCCGCAGCGCGAAGCTGGTAAAATCCCGCTCCATCACAACGTAGCAAGTGCCGCCCGTACAAACGGCGCTTATTTGCACAAATCCATTGACAAACGAAGGCTGAAAGGGCATATTCCTTGGCCTTTGAATTGTCCTCAATAGAATATATTTGGGAGTTGGACCTTGGCTAATATCAAATCAGCTAAGAAACGCGCCGTACAGTCTGAGAAACGCCGCAAGCATAACGCTAGCCGTCGCTCAATGGTGCGTACCTTCATTAAGAAGGTGTATGCGGCAATCGCAGCTGGCGATAAAGACACAGCGCAAAAAGCATTTAATGAAATGCAACCAATCGTGGATCGTCAGTCCTGTAAAGGTCTGATCCACAAAAACAAAGCAGCACGTCATAAGTCTAACTTAGTCGCGCAAATCAACGCAATGCAGTAATTGCATTACGTCGACTGCTTAGTAAAAAGACCGGCCCAGGCCGGTTTTTTTATATCTATTTTTTGAATTGCTTATAATTTAGCCTATTCACGGCAAGACCCATTTATAGCCTATAGACTTCAAAACGCAGAAAGTCAGCCATCAAATGACAAATTGGTATAAGCCCGATGTAACAGCATTTATGTCAGCCCCTAGGGTGGCACTCATTAATCCCGATAAGCTGACATATTTATCAACGAGTGCAATCAACACAGCTGTAGTTTGCAAGGTAACGTGGCTATTTAGCCACTAAAGAGCGCGGAAAAATCTTTGTTACATACCCGCTGCACTGCCGGATGTTGGATCATACGCTCGGCAAAAATCACATAATATTCTTCCTGCACACTGTCTAAGCGGCCAATTTCGACTATCTGGTCATCTTTAGCGTAGGTATCAGCAGCGTACATTGTCGGTGCAACAAAAATAGCATTGTTATAAATAGCGAAAGCATTCATCAGGGCCGCGTCATCAAACTCACCCAAAATCTCTACCTGTAGCCCTTTACTGTTAATCCAGTTCAGCAATTTGCGCCCAAGCATGGAACGACGGCCCGGTATCAACAAACGCTTTTGCTGCAAACAAGCAGGGAAAGGTAAATCAGGGATGGGCTGACGACAATAAAAACTCACACTGCATTCGCCCAGTTTGACAGAGAACAACCCTTCTTGTTGGCTGGAGTCAACCGGACAATCGGACAGAATCATATCCAGTTTGTGCTGACTCAACTGCTCCAGCAGCATTTCGTGGGTCGATTCAAAACAGCGCAGATGAATCTTTTCGTTCTCAACGACAGCCGTTTCCAGAACCTGGCTCACCAAACGCTTGGATAATGCATCGGCAACACCAACATCGAAAAGTAGATTAGATTCTTTGCGATAATTAACGATATCCAGCATTTCATGGCTAAGCATGAACATTTTATCCGCATAACGAAAGACCAACTGCCCCAACTCTGATGGCACCAAGCCTCGCCCTTGTCGCTTAAATAACTTCCCCCCCAGACGCTCTTCCAACGCTTTAATTTGCCCGGTAATTGTTTGTGGCGTCAGGAATAATGCTTCTGCTGCACCGACGACTGAACCTTCTTTACAGACCTGCCAAAAGTAATAAAGATGATTGAAATTGATATGTGACATTCGCATGTTGTTATCCCCTTAACATATCGGCGAGCCAGATATACCCGTCCTACTTCAAGTTGCATGTGCATTGGCAGCGTTCAAAATGGTTTACAACCAATCTGCCTTTCACTTGCCGGCTTCCTGCAACTCGAATTATTTAGGGTGTATATAACCTCATGCACGACTAAACGTTCCCTGTTCTGACGGTAAGCCTAGAAATCCATCAGGTAGAACACCAGTACCTTTATGAGCGGCACTGGTCATTCAAATATTAATCAGCGAGTTATTTTTCTTGTTGCTGGCAAGGCCATACGCAACAAGCTATAACCCACAATGGCTGCGGTGGTAGAGCCTAATAATATGCCCAACTTAGAATAGGTAAGCAAAGCGAGATCGGCGCCATCAAATGCCAGCGACGCGATAAATATCGACATAGTAAAACCGATACCGCATAGCACCGACACCGCAAAAATCTGCTTAAAGTTTATCGCATCAGGTAGTTTAGCCACCCCTAACTTAACCGCGAGCCAACTAAAGAGGAAAATCCCCAGTGGCTTACCAATAAACAGACCGCTCGCAATCCCCAGAGGCAATAGCGATGTCAATCCAGCGAGTGAAACGCCTTGCAGTGAAACCCCCGCATTGGCAAACGCAAACAGTGGCAAGATCAAATAAGCAACCCATGGGTGCAAACCATGTTCGAGCGATTCTGACGGTGAACGCTTATCTTTAGTGTGCAGCGGTATCATAAAGCCGACAATGACCCCGGCTAAGGTCGCATGCACACCTGATTTGAGGATGCAGACCCACAATACCAATCCCACCAGTAGATAGGCAGAGGTTTTCCCTACCCCACGCCAATTCATGTAAGCCAGTAGCGCAATAGCCGCAGCAGCTATGCCTAAGGCTTGCAGTGAAACCTCGTGGGTATAGAACAACGCAATAATGATGATGACACCCAAGTCATCAATAATGGCCAGTGCCAGTAAAAAGACTTTAAGACTGGTTGGAACCCGATTTCCCAACAGAGCCATCACCCCTAACGCAAAGGCGATATCAGTAGCCGCAGGAATTGCCCAGCCCTGGCGGGTAACCTCATCAGCACCGTTAAATAATAGATAAATCAAAGCCGGTGCCAGCATACCACCTAATGCTGCTATGGCCGGAAAAACCGCTTTATCGCGGCCAGCTAACGAACCTTCCATCAGTTCGCGCTTAACCTCCAACCCAATCATCAGGAAGAATATCGCCATTAAACCGTCATTAATCCACAGTAATAGTGGCTTGCTGATATCCAGCGAGGCTATCTTTACCGATACCGGTACATCAAGAAATGATTGGTAAATGCTAAATAGGGGGCTGTTAGCCATAAATAAGGCGACGGTGGCAGCTAAAATTAGAATCAGCCCACCTGCGGCCTCTTGGCGTAAAAATTGACGGATCATGTTTGTCACAATGAATAACTCCTTACATCGGACAGTGAGCCTGTGCTCGGCGAATCAATGCATCAATTTTAAGATAGTCTTCAACTCGAAAAAAGTCGTTTTTATGGCATCAAATGATCGAAAAAACCGAGCTATTAATGATTTACTTCACATATATATTTAGTTGGCGATGAAAAAAATCCCCGACGTTAATCGAGGATTTTTCGTTTTCTTGCACGTTCTTAGCCGATTAACAACTCATTGGTCAGCGAGTCAAATCGTCAAAGAATTTCTTAACGCCATCTAAGAAGCTTTTAGATCGGGGACTATTTTTCTCACCCGCAGCACCGACGAAACTCTCTTCCAGTTCGCGCAGTAGCTGTTTCTGTTTTTCGCTCAGATGGACTGGTGTCTCAACCACAACACGACATAACAGGTCACCCTGACTTCCGCCACGCACAGATTTAACACCCTTGCCACGCATGCGGAACAGCTTGCCGGTTTGGGTCTCTGCTGGGACTTTCAGCTTAACCCGGCCATCCAGCGTTGGGACTTCAATCTCGCCGCCTAAGGCTGCCATAGCAAAGTTAATTGGCACTTCACAATACAGGTTATTGCCTTCACGTTCGAAGATTGGGTGCGCTTTAACTTGCACCTGAACATATAAATCACCTGCTGGCGCGCCATGTTCACCCGCTTCACCTTCGCCACTTAAGCGAATGCGGTCACCGGTATCAACACCGGCGGGGATCTTAACCGACAGTGTTTTGGATTTTTCAACACGGCCATGCCCATGGCACTTGTTGCAAGGATCTTTAATGATTTGACCATTACCCTGACAAGTAGGACATGCCTGCTGGACGGTAAAGAACCCTTGGCGCATATGTACCTGACCTGCACCACGGCAAGTCGAACAAGTGACAGGTGAACTCCCCGGCTTAGCGCCACTACCGTGGCAAACATCACACTCATTCAGCGTTGGGATGCGAATTTCTTTAGTCACGCCGCGTACGGCTTCTTCCAGTGTCAGATCCATGTTGTAGCGCAGATCGGAACCACGGGAAGCACGCTGACGGCGGCCACCACCAAAGATATCACCGAAAACATCACCAAAAATGTCGCTAAAATCAGCACCACCGCCACCACCAAAACCGCCGCCGCCCATGCCACCTTGTTCAAAGGCTGCATGACCATATTGATCATATGCTGCACGTTTTTGTGGGTCAGTCAGAATTTCGTAAGCTTCTTTAACTTCTTTAAAATTTTCACCGGTATCGTTCTCGTCCTGATTACGGTCCGGGTGATACTTTACTGCCAGGCGTTTATAGGCCTTTTTGATTTCACGTTCATCGGCGCCCTTACTGACGCCTAAAACCTCGTAATAATCTCTCTTCGCCATTCTCTTTTTTTCCTACCCTTAACATGCGTGCACGGGCGTAGAGTTTCCTCGACGCCCGTGCTGGTTTCCAGCAACAGTAAGGCCTACCACTGCTGTGCCCGCTTAAGGGCGATTATTTTTTGTCTTTTACTTCTTCGAATTCGGCGTCTACCACGTCGTCTTCTTTCTTGGCACTGGTGTCACCAGCATCGCCGCCTGCGGCTGCTTGCTGCTGCTGAGCCATTTCTAGCAATTTGCCAGAAACCTGCACCAGAGCCTGAGTTTTCGCTTCAATTTCAGCTTTGTCTTCGCCTTTCAGAGCAGCTTCCAGCGCTTTCAAAGCATCTTCGATCGCAGTTTTGTCTTCTGCTGGCAGTTTGTCGCCGGCTTCTTCCAACTGTTTACGGGTGCCGTGAATCAGATGGTCAGCCTGGTTGCGAGTCTGAACCAGTTCTTCAAACTTACGGTCTGCTTCTGCGTTAGCTTCTGCATCACGTACCATTTTCTGGATCTCTTCCTCGTTCAAACCAGAAGATGCCTTGATGGTTATCTTCTGCTCACGACCGGTATTCTTGTCTTTAGCAGACACATGCAGAATACCATCGGCGTCGATATCGAAAGTCACTTCGATTTGCGCCATACCGCGAGGAGCAGACTGGATACCGTCCAAATTGAACTGACCCAGAGACTTGTTATCCTGAGCACGTTTACGCTCCCCCTGAAGCACATGGATGGTTACCGCAGACTGGTTGTCTTCTGCAGTAGAGAACACCTGGCTGTGCTTAGTTGGGATAGTGGTGTTTTTAGTGATAAGTGGGGTCATCACACCACCCATGGTTTCAATACCCAGTGACAGTGGGGTAACGTCCAATAACAGAACGTCTTTCACTTCACCAGACAGAACACCACCCTGCACTGCCGCACCAATGGCTACAGCTTCATCTGGGTTAACGTCTTTGCGTGGTTCTTTACCGAAGAAATCAGCAACTTTCTTCTGAACCATTGGCATACGAGTCTGACCACCAACCAAGATAACGTCCTGGATATCGGAAACAGACAGGCCAGCATCTTGTAAAGCCACTTTCAGTGGTTCAATAGAACGATTAACCAAATCTTCTACCAGTGACTCCAATTTAGCGCGGGTCACTTTGATGTTCATGTGTTTTGGACCGCTGCCATCAGCCGTGATATACGGCAGGTTAACGTCGGTCTGTTGAGCTGAAGACAGCTCGATTTTTGCTTTTTCAGCGGCTTCTTTCAGGCGCTGCATTGCCAGTGGATCGGTACGCAGATCCATACCCTGGTCTTTCTTGAATTCGTCAACCAGATAGTTGATCAGACGGCTATCAAAGTCTTCACCACCCAAGTGAGTATCACCATTGGTTGCCAGAACTTCGAAGGTTTTTTCACCGTCAACTTCGTCGATTTCGATGATAGAGATATCGAAAGTACCACCACCGAGGTCATAAACCGCGATAGTACGGTTGCCGACTTCTTTGTCCAAACCGTAGGCCAGTGCCGCTGCGGTTGGTTCGTTGATGATACGTTTTACTTCCAGACCGGCGATACGGCCAGCATCTTTCGTTGCCTGACGCTGAGCATCGTTGAAGTAAGCCGGTACAGTGATAACCGCTTCAGTTACTGGTTCACCCAGAAAATCTTCCGCTGTTTTCTTCATTTTCTTCAGAACTTCAGCAGAAATCTGTGGTGGTGCAACTTTCTGGCCTTTTACTTCAACCCAAGCATCACCATTGTCGGCTGCCACGATTTTGTACGGCATGATATCTTTATCACGCTGCGCTTCTTCATCCTGGAAACGACGGCCAATCAAACGTTTGATGGCAAACAGTGTGTTTTGTGGGTTAGTAATAGCCTGACGTTTAGCCGGTTGACCAACCAGAATCTCACCATCTTGGGTATAAGCGATGATAGAAGGCGTAGTACGGTCGCCTTCGCTGTTTTCCAGCACACGAGCTTTAGTGCCATCCATAATTGCTACACAAGAGTTGGTAGTACCCAAGTCGATACCAATAATTTTACCCATCTAAAACGCCTCCACTAAAAAGTCATATTCGGTCAAGTTACTAATCTATATGTGGGCGGATTGTTTGTTTTCAACTGCCCGTATTTTGTTAATCAATGTTTTCATGCCCAATATTTTACTGATGCATGTGTCCGCTGATCCACGATTAGTCCCTGCGGTTGGGAATAAGATGGGGCCACGAAACGCAGCATCAAGGGGGGAGATGAAAAAAAATTACTTTTTATCACCCTCGAGATCATTGTTTCCAACCGCGTGGATCATTATGATGCGGCGCGCACTGAGGGAATCGACGACTTTTTGGTCATTCAGGCGTTTGATACTTATTCGGATAACTATCCATTTTTTAGCATTCTGTTAATTGCAGAGGACTTATGAACACCACCAAGTTGGCAAATCCTGGCCCGTTAGGCCTGATGGGTTTTGGGATGACAACCGTCTTGCTCAACCTACACAATGCAGGTTTCTTCCCCCTGACCTCTGTTATTTTGAGTATGGGGATTTTTTACGGCGGTCTGGCACAAATTCTGGCGGGTATGCTGGAATATAAGAAGGGTAATACTTTCGCGGCCACTGCATTTACCTCCTATGGCGCATTTTGGCTGAGCCTGGTCGGTTTGCTGATGTTACCTAAGATGGGTATGGCTGACGCAACTGATGCACAATTCCTCGGCGTTTATTTAGGTTTATGGGGCATCTTCACACTGTTTATGTTCTTCGGGACTTTGCCCGCTAACCGTGCTTTGCAGTTTGTTTTCGGTAGCCTGACGCTGCTGTTTGCGCTGCTGGCCGTCGGTAACTTCACCGGCAACCATTCACTGCTGGTGTTCGCCGGTTTCGAAGGCATCATTTGTGGTGCAAGTGCAATTTACCTGGCAATGGCAGAAGTATTGAACGAACAATATGGCCGTACCGTATTGCCTATTGGTGAACCAAGCCCAACTTTACAAGCGCAACATGTAGTTTAATTAGGAAATTTAGATTTAAAGCCCCCTGGAGCATTCATGTTTCAGGGGCTTTTTTATGTTTACTTATTACGTCTAAAAAAATGGATTACTTGATTAAAATTAGCATTACAAAATAATTAAATAGAAGAATTAAAATAGATAGAGTAAAGAAAAAACAAATCATATAACATCAAGATGAGGTAAGTAACATGAAACATTCAAGTTAATAGACTTAAGGGCTAGCCTATGAGAATAGTCACAAAACTATTGATAAACGCTATATTAATAATATCAGAATCAGTCTATTCAAGTGAGGGGAAAGTCTGTTTTTATGAGCTAGCAGATTTTAGTGGGGAATCATTTTGCTCAGCAGAGAATGAATCAATGTCTGCTTATAATGATGCATTCAATAATAAAATAGAATCAATTTCGGTCCCGCTGGGCATGATTGTAACCCTTTATGATGATATTGATCTTTCTGGTAAAAAAATAACATTAAAGAATGATATTAATCTACGGCAACTAAAATCATCAGGGTTTTATAAAAGAATAAAATCATATCAAATAGCACCGGCAATCTGTTTTTATACAGAAGATCAGTTTCAGGGTGACACTACTTGTTTAGCATCCAATCAACAAATAGATTTTTATCACGATACAGAAAACATCCTTGAGTCGGACAGAGAAGTACTACCTATTCATAATGATAGTATTCAATCCATAACCATACCCCAAGGAATGATAGCAACAATCTACAAGAATGATAATTTCAATGCTCCTTTTTTTAAGTTAACAGAAAGCATTACTGATAATAGTTTAAAAGCACTGGAAATGAGTAATGCAATTACTAGCATCAAGGTAGCAGAAATAAAAGGCCTTAATTGTGATCAACAATGTGTCATTATAAATAGTTATACCATAAAAATCGCTAGTGTATTTAAAAAATACTGGAATGATGAACGCTTGAAGAATAAGCAAATTTTATTGGTTTTTAATACTATGAATTTAGGCGAAGGTGATAATTATGTTCTATCGCTATTTAACGGCGCTAACATTAACATTAATAATAGTAGAATTGAATTCTACAACAAAAAAATGAACACTAAGTTTTATTTTGAATATTATAAACGCAGCGACAACCTATCTTTCATTATACAAATGAAAAAAGATATTGTACAAGTACAATATATTCAAACATTGCGAAATAATTTAGTAAATATATCCCCAATAATTTTATTTGATTGGGATAATGGCATTAGTGCAACTCCAGAGATAGTAATAACCAACTACAATAAAGATAAACCTTTAGTTATCGCAAAAACCATACTTACCGCAGATACAGGAGATAAAGATTGGGAAAAAAGAGATTTAGTACAAACAAGTAAAATACTCTGTGCTTTTACTCCTTTTTTAAATATTTATAATTATATTGTTCGAGGTAAATGCCAACAATTGAATAGCATTGTATTCAGTGCAGATGATTTTTTTAACCATAATACAAAAGGAAAAACATTACATATTGCCGGAAACAGCCCCCCACTAAAACCAAAGTCCGCCAAAGAAGAAGAGTTACAGATGCCTGATGATGTCGATAACTACATGACATTAACTTATATGGATAACAGCCAACGTAGACAATCTCTCAGTCTCCCAGCGGTAGCCAAAGCCTGCATGGTTTCGTTCCACTCGTTACTTAACTCTCGTCCAATACGTCAAATAAGGCCCCATTGTATTGATTGGACATTGGAAATTATGACTGACTTTACCTTGTTGTTTGGTAATAGCTTAGCAACCTGGAATACTGCATTTTTTGGCCAAATAGTAGATTCAATAATAAGAACAGGAAGTACCGGCGTCACCGTCGAACATGCAGCAGTAGAAAATAGGTTCATCCATGCTATAACAGAAAAAATAACCGATAGAACCACTAATAATGCCTTTGCCGATATTAAAACCGCTTTTGATTATGCTCAGCTTAGTTATATATCTTACAGTTCTGTTTCTTCATCTAATGAATCACCATCACAGGTGGAGCTCTTACCATTAGGCATTTATGAGTTGTTATTAGAGACTTTCGTCTTTAGACCGACGACTCCAATAATCATTTCACAAGGTGAACCCGTCGAGCAAACTGAATTGGAATTCGAAATAGAAGTGCTCCCAACACCAACCCCCGAGGAGGAGGAAAAACTTTCAGGTGTAGCAGTGAGTAATGCCCAAGCGATGCGGAAAAAGCTGAAAGAAACCATTACTCACTGGGAGCAGCAGTATGACCGAAGTTACCCCGACCTCGCTGCTAGTGCAGATGCAGCTACAGATGAAATGAATGATGCCCGCATAAAACTGCTTCGTGCAGGAAATATTGTGACGGGTATTATCAATCGAAGGCTCACTCTTCATCGCCCCAGTGAAATATATGTAATTGTTAAACTGCAGGGAAGAGTTATCGCGATAGTACTTGCTGACCGTTTTAATAACCTGGATGAAGTTGAACTGGTCGCATCTGCAACCCTGCCAGACTATGTCTTATTTCCCGGCCGAGAAGGAACCGTAAGAGGTGCTGGTACAGCGGCAGTCAGAGAACTGAGCCGATATTTACAACAACAGGGTGCTCGTACATTGTACTCTGAAGTCATTTCTCAACCTTCTGCTCGCGTCAAACAGAAGGTCGGCTTTAATTTTAAGAATGAATTTTAAACTATATGGGTCAAAAAATAGCCCATAAATTGTATGGGCTATTTTTGAAGATGAGATCTATTTACCCGCTCTCTTACTCAACCAAAACCTTCTTTGGCAGATGCACTTTCACATCGCTATTAATATCATTACGCAGATAAATCCCCAGCAACAATCCTACCAGCGATAACAACAGCATGTAATAGGCCGGGGCCATCGGTGTCATTTTCATTAATAGGGTCACCACAATCGGTGTCAGACCACCAAAAATGGCATAGGCCACATTGTAAGAGAAGGATATCCCGGTAAAACGGACCTCTGCTGGGAATGCACGGACCATCACATAAGGTACCGCACCGACAATGCCGACACAAAATCCAGCCATCATATAATGCGTAATGAGTTGAGTTGGATCAGTTAAATTAGTGTGGTAGAACGACCATGTCGATGCCGCCAACATCAGGCTGCCAACGATAAAGGTTTTACTGGCACCAAAGCGGTCAATGACCAGCCCGGCAATCACGCAGCCACACACCAGTGCGACAATCGCCAAACTATTGGCCTGCAATGCCAGCGCGGGCAGTACACCGAACTGCTTTTGTAAATACGTCGGGGTCATCAGGATAACCACCACGATCCCGGCAGAGAGCAACCAGGTCAACAGCATGGAAACAAACACTTCTTTCTTATGGTTAACCACGACAGATTTCAGTGGCAACTCATCAGCTAAAGTTTTACGTGCCTGCATCTCTTTAAAAATAGGTGTTTCTTGCAACCAACGGCGCAGATACATCGCGAACAGACCAAAAATCCCCCCCAGGAAGAATGGCACGCGCCAGCCACCGTCTAAGATGGCTTGATGACTTAAGGCGGTATTCATAGCAGTAGCCACCAGCGACCCCAGCAAGATCCCCGCAGTCAGGCCCGCCGTTAACGTACCGCAGGCAATCCCAATGCGCCGACGCGGTACATGTTCAGCCACGAAAACCCATGCTCCGGGGACTTCACCGCCAATTGCCGCACCTTGTAACACACGCATCAAGAGCAGCAGTAATGGGGCCGCGATACCAATCGAAGCATAAGTCGGCAACATACCGATCGCCAGTGTAGGTAAAGCCATTAACAGAATACTGAGAGTAAACATTTTCTTACGGCCAACCAGGTCGCCAAAATGCGCCATGATGATACCGCCCAGTGGGCGGGCCAGATAACCGGCCGCAAAAATACCGAATGTCTGCACCTGGCGCAGCCACTCAGGCATATCTACCGGGAAGAAAAGATCGCCGATAACCGCAGCAAAGAAGACGAAAATAATGAAGTCATAAAATTCCAAAGCGCCCCCTAATGCAGCCAGAGTGAGCGTTTTATAATCTTGCTTATTCAATCGACGGTTAGGATTATGCTCTTGAGCAACATGAGGTTGCGATAAGTCGACTTGAGATGAATTGTGTTCTTGAGACATATGACACCGTAATAAACCAGAGTTGGGGAAGAAAAATATTTTCAGCTTTTTGTAAAGTTAATAGGACTATACCGTACAAAATTCCCCACACGGTTAGAATGGTGCCTTATGTTGTAAAAAATTTTAATTTAGTTTTTTATATCGATAATGGCATTCTTCGGGCGAAAAGCCGCTACCACTTCAGCATTGGTCTCTATATAAGGCCCGTCCAGTAGTTGAATGCAATAAGGCACACTGGCAAAGATACCGGGGACGACCACTTTCGATTCAGCATCTTTAACCCCTTCAAGGGTTTCTTTGATAGATTTAGGTTGCCCCGGTAAGTTGATAATCAATGCTTGCTTACGGATAACCCCTACCTGACGGGATAAAATAGCAGTGGGAACGAAATGTAAGCTAATTTGGCGCATTTGTTCGCCAAAACCAGGCATCTGCCGATCCGCGATTGCCAGCGTGGCATCAGGGGTAACATCACGTCTTGCCGGGCCGGTACCGCCAGTGGTCAGCACCAAGTGGCAGCCCATTTCATCGACTAACTCACACAATGTCTGCTCAATCAGAGTTTGCTCATCGGGGATAAGGCGAGTTTCTATTTCAAAAGGGGTGGTTAACGCACTTGCCAGCCACTCTTCCAGCGCCGGAATGCCTTTATCTTGATATACCCCACTCGACGCCCGATCAGAGACGGAGACTAAACCTATACGTAATGTATTCATGCGACTACCTCGACGAAATGCCTGTTATCCAGGGCGAATAATAGCATATCCAACGTAATTAGCGTGGGGGTAGGCGCGCAAACCTGCCTGGTTAACGGGCAATAAAAAAGGCGGCTTACGCCACCTTTTATCTGACACACAACTCGAATTACAGCAGGTCAGAGATCATTTTCTCAAGCTTGCCTTGGTCGATAGCAAACTTACGGATACCGTCAGCCAGTTTATCGATAGCCATTGGATCCTGATTATGCTGCCAGTAGAACTCAGCTTCAGTCAGTGGTGCAGGCTTCGCCTGAACGTCACCGGTATAAGCGAGTTTACGCTCGATCGGGCCTTCGCTTTCTGCCAGTTCTTTCAGCAGAGAAGGTGCGATAGTCAGGCGATCACAACCCGCCAGCTCAATGATTTCGCCCAGATTACGGAAGCTTGCGCCCATCACCACAGTGCTATAACCGTGTTTTTTGTAATACTGATAAATCTCGGTTACTGAAACGACACCTGGATCTTCGTGTGGCGCGAACTCTTTTTTGTCGCCATTGGCTTTGTACCAGTCAAGAATACGGCCAACAAACGGTGAAATCAGGAACACACCCGCTTCAGCACAAGCACGCGCCTGAGCGAAGGAGAACAGCAGAGTCAGGTTACAGTTAATGCCTTCTTTTTCCAGTTGTTCCGCAGCACGGATACCCTGCCAGGTCGAGGCCAGTTTGATCAGAATACGATCATTGCTGATGCCAGCTTCGTTATACAGTTTAATCAGGCGCTTGGCTTTTGCCACGCTGGCAACGGTGTCATAGGAAAGACGAGCATCAACTTCGGTAGAAATGCGCCCTGGGATCAGTTTCAGAATTTCCAAACCGATATTCACAGCCAATTTGTCAGTGGCATCAACAATCTGCTGAGCATGGTCACTGCTTTGCTCGCGTGCCCAAGCAATGGCTTCATCGATCAGTTTGCGATATTCAGGAATTTGAGCCGCATTCAGGATAAGTGATGGGTTAGTGGTTGCATCTTGCGGCTGGTACAGCTTCATTGCCGCGATATCCCCGGTATCTGCTACTACTGTGGTAATTTGACGTAGGGAAGTAAGTTTATCGGTCATGTTGTCGTTTCTCGTCGTTTGTGCATGAACTTTTGGCATGTCAAAACTGTTCATTTCCTAAAGAACGCATGTTCTCAAGAATCTGTTTTCTCAAGCTGCTTTCTGCTCTTTCGAAATGTTAGCCATTTCGCAATAGTGGCTATCTGGACGCACTGCCTTGTCTTGATAATAACATGCGTAAGCCTTGGTGCAAGGCAGTTAAACTGATTAAAAAAAGCGCAAAGACACGCTTTTTGCTTAGCAACCGTTTTCGCCGTGCAAAACAGCCAGAAACCGGTTGGTTAATAGCAATTTCGTCCATTCTTATCGTGCTGAGACGATTTAGCCAAGCTCTATCATCGCTGACAACCCTACAACGTCATGTCCGATGGGGATACCTATCTTAGCAATCGCCCAATCTTTTTTTTTGCTGACGTGCGCTTTTTGCTACAGTGTCTCATCTGGATTAACAGGATATCGTTATGCTTATTATTATCTCTCCGGCTAAAACCCTTGATTATCAAAGTCCATTAGCGACCAAGAAGTTTACTCAGCCTGAAATGTTGGATAAGTCACAAGCGCTTATTGAGATTTGTCGTGAGCTGACGCCAGCCCAAATCAGCAGTCTGATGGGGATTAGCGACAAGCTGGCCGGTTTAAATGCTGCCCGCTTTAGCGACTGGCAGCCTGATTTTACCCCAGACAATGCACGTCAGGCGATTTTGGCTTTTAAAGGTGATGTCTATACCGGCATGCAAGCACAGAATTTCAGCGCCGCCGATTTTGATTTTGCGCAAAAGCATTTGCGTATGCTTTCTGGCTTGTACGGCCTGTTACGCCCGCTGGATTTAATGCAACCTTACCGCCTGGAGATGGGGATTAAGTTGGCTAATCCCCACGGCAAAGATCTCTATTCGTTCTGGGGTGACCAGATAACTGAAAAACTGAATCAGGCATTGACGCAGCAAGGTGATAATGTGCTGATTAATCTGGCTTCTGATGAATATTTTAAAGCTGTTAAACCGGCCAGCCTGGCAGGTTCACTGATTAAACCGGTATTTTTAGATGAGAAAAACGGTAAATACAAAATCATCAGTTTCTATGCCAAGAAAGCCCGTGGCCTGATGAGCCGCTTTATCATCCAGAATAAGTTAACCAAACCAGAACAACTGGTTGATTTCAATCTGGAAGGCTATGAGTTTGATATCGGGCTGTCGGCAAAAAATGAACTGGTGTTTAAGCGCGCTGAGCAGTTTTAACAACGTCAAGTAGAAAAAGCATTACCCTAAGTAATTGGTGTTGCAGCTAGGCAGCAAACGGGCACATCCCGAATCACTTACTCAAGTAAGTGATTCGGGTGAGTGAGAGCGGCTAACAACGCTGCAACACCAAGTAAGACGGGTAATTATTTTGGCAAAGCCATCAAGAAAGCCCGCAATTGCGCAAAATCGGCTGGTAAATCATGGGATAACAAAGGCAGTTGCGCCCGAACAGCCAGTGGTTTCGGCAACGGAAGTTCCTGGCCGAGGATCTCTTCCACGCTCTCTTTGAATTTCGCCGGATGAGCGGTACCGATGAACAACCCAAACTCGCCGTCCTGCAACTGATCACGCAAAACACGATACGCAATCGCCGCATGAGGTTCAGAGATATAACCCAGCTCCGCCAGCTCACGCATGGTCTCTTTGGTCACTTCATCACTCACCGCACCGTGGCCTAAATCCTTCAACTGCCAGATTTTACGGCGATATAACTCTTCAACACGTGGCCAGTTGTTCGGCTGGCTGACATCCATTGCATTCGAGAGTGTCGCAACAGTAGGTTTTGGCTGCCACTGGCCGTTAACCAAGAAGCGCGGCACTGTGTCGTTGGCGTTGGTGGCAGCAATAAAGCGCTTAACTGGCAAACCTAATGACTTCGCTAACAGCCCGGCGGTCAAATCACCAAAGTTACCACTGGGTACCGAGATAACCAGTTGATTACGTGCTTCTTGTGGCAACTGGGCTACCGCTTCAAAGTAATAGCAGATTTGTGCCAATAAGCGGCTGATGTTGATCGAGTTGGCGGAGTTAAGGCTCAGTTCCTGCTTCAGCTCTTCATCATCAAAGGCCTGTTTCACCAAGGCCTGGCAGGCATCAAAATCGCCCTCAATTGCCACGGTGTGGATATTGCCACCTAATGTGCAGAACAGTTTTTCCTGCAATGGGCTGATTTTGCCACGTGGGTAGAGAATAACCACCCGCACGTTTTTCAGGCCATAGAATGCATGTGCTACCGCCGCCCCAGTGTCACCGGAAGTCGCCGTTAAGATTGTCACCGGCTGGTCACCCGCCACTTCAGCCAACATTTGCGCCATAAAACGCGCGCCGAAATCTTTAAACGCGAGTGTCGGGCCGTGGAACAGCTCCAGTGCGGCGATATCATTCTCAACCTGAGCCACGGGTGCTGGGAATTCAAATGCGGCCTGAACGCGTTTGGTTAAGGTTTCAGGGGCAATCTCACTGCCAATAAAAGCAGACAGAATACGGCTACTGCGGGTAACAAAATCCAGATCCAGCAGTTTATCAATTTCTGTCAGTTCAAATTCTGGCAATTCCAGTGGGAAGAACAACCCCTGATGCTTACCCAGGCCTTGTTTGATCGCTTGCGCGAAGCTGACCTGCTCGTTGTGATCTTTAAGGTTATACAGTTTCATGCGTTATCCCAGTAGTCGTGCGCCTGCGGTATCCAGACGGCAAATATGAACAAAACCTTCGTCGTTTTGCAGGTAATGATTTTGTAGCCATCCCGCCATGCGTTGTGCGGTTTCATGATCATTGCAGACAGCAAATAGCGTCGGGCCAGAGCCGGAAATACCACAAGCCAATGCACCAATATCATGGGCGGCTTGGCGGGCGGCAGCAAAGCCCGGCAACAGTTGGGTGCGGTAAGGTTCGGCGATAACATCTTTCATCATCTTAGCGGCCAAATCAGGTTGCTGAGTGTGACAAGCGTGAATGAATCCAGCCAAATTACGACCATGAGCGATACAATCCTGACGGCGATATTGCGCCGGTAAAATGGCGCGCGCTTCAGCGGTCGAGACCTTAATACCCGGATACGCCATGACCCACAGCCAATCATCAAAGCCGGGAACATTCTGGCTGATGTAACCTTCCTGTTCGAGGATCAACTGCATCCCACCCAGATAGCAAGGTGCAACATTATCATAATGCACACTACCGGAAACACGCCCTTCCAACTCCCCCATCAGGCCGAGTAACGTGACTTTATCCAATGGATTGCCACAGAACTCGTTCATCGCCATTAACCCGGCAACCACCGAACAAGCACTGGAGCCTAGCCCAGAACCAATCGGCATATTCTTTTCCAGCACCATAGCCACCGGGATCTGTTTGCCCATTTCCTGACAAAAACGCTCCCAGCATTGATAAACAATATTCTCTTTCGGGTCATCAGGCAGTTTGCTGACAAAGCGGCCTTCATTGCGCAGACTGAAACGGTCTGCCGCCGTCACGCTGACACAATCGCCGAGTAAGGTGCCATCTAGCGGCGAAACCGCCGCACCCAACACATCAAATCCAACGCTGACATTGCCAATCGATGCCGGAGCATAGATCTTAACCATATTTAAACTCCCAACTTCCAGGATAATGTGCGTAAAAGATCGGCGAATACCCCGGCAGCAGTCACGTCATTACCCGCACCGTATCCGCGCAGCACCAACGGAATAGGCTGATAATAGTGGGTATAGAAAGCCAACGCATTCTCACCATTTTTAACTTTATACAGCGGGTCGTTACCGTCAACAGCATCCATTCTGAC
Source organism: Yersinia sp. 2553 StPb PI (assembly GCF_052217105.1). Lineage (NCBI taxonomy): Bacteria > Pseudomonadati > Pseudomonadota > Gammaproteobacteria > Enterobacterales > Yersiniaceae > Yersinia > Yersinia sp. 2553 StPb PI. The sequence continues at coordinate 3,111,244 of NZ_JAZGPX010000002.1, forward strand.
GATACAACGCCCTTCTTCGATAACCCCAACATAACGCAGCACTTTGCCCTGCTCCGCCGCATCTGCCACCAAACGGGTAAACTCGGCATCCAGTGACGGTAAACGCGCCAGGAAGCTATCTACATCACCAGAAGCATCAAAACTGGCTGGCAGAACAGATTCAACTTCAATATCCGTCAACTCAAGTTTGTAACCTGCTTCACGGGCCAAGATCAACAATTTACGCGCAACATCCATGCCAGAGAGGTCATCGCGTGGGTCAGGTTCAGTGTATCCCATCTCCCTGGCTTGCAAGGTTGCCTGTGACAATGTCATGCCTTCATCCAGCTTGCCGAAGATAAACGACAGCGACCCTGACAGAATGCCAGAAAAACGCATCAGTTCGTCACCAGCATTGAGCAGATTCTGTAAGTTTTCGATTACCGGTAAACCCGCACCCACGTTAGTGTCATACAGGAATTTGCGACAAGATTTCGCCGCCGCCGCACGCATCTGACGGTAGTAATTCATCGACGAGGTGTTGGCTTTCTTGTTTGGCGTCACAACATGGAAACCATCGGCCAGGAAATCAGCATATTGATCGGCAACAGCCTGACTGGAAGTACAATCGACAATCACCGGGTTGAGCAAGTGATACTCTTTTACCAACCGAATCAAGCGGCTTAAGTTAAATGGCTCCTTCACCTCAGCCAGTTCCTGACGCCAGTTATCCAACGCAATGCCATGGACATTGGTCAGCATGGCTTTGGAATTAGCAATACCACACACCCGCAGATCGATATGGCGCTGTTTCAACCACGGCTGCTGGCGATAGATTTGTTCGATTAATGCCCCACCGACACCGCCAACACCTATTACAAACACTTCAATCACCTGGTCAGTGTTAAACAGCATTTGATGGCAGACACGCACACCGGTGGTAACCGCATCATTACTCACCACCACCGAAATAGAGCGCTCAGACGAGCCTTGCGCAATCGCAATGATATTAATATTGGCACGCGCCAACGCCGAGAAGAAGCGAGCGGAGATGCCACGCAATGTGCGCATACCATCACCCACCACGGAGATAATCGCCAGATGCTCCATCACATCCAGAGGTTCCAAGAGGCCATCTTTCAATTCCAGATAGAACTCGTCTTCCAATGCTCTACGGGCACGCTCTAGCTCCCCCTGCGGCACACAGAAGCTAATGCTGTATTCAGAAGAAGACTGGGTGATAAGTACCACTGAAATGCCACTGCGTGACATCACCGCAAAGACACGGGCAGCCATACCGACCATGCCTTTCATCCCCGGACCTGAGACGTTAATCATCGCCATGTTATTCAGGTTGGTGATACCTTTAACTGGGAAGCCATCATCACTGCTTTCCCCGCCAATTAGGGTGCCAGGTGCCTGTGGATTAGAGGTGTTTTTAATCAGGCAAGGGATCTGGAACTGGGCAATGGGGGCGATAGTGCGGGGGTGAAGAACTGAAGCGCCAAAATAGGACAGCTCCATCGCCTCTTGGTATGACATCGATTTCAGTAAACGGGCATCGGGTACAGTACGCGGGTCACAGGTATAAACCCCATCAACATCCGTCCAGATCTCACAACAATCAGCGCGTAAACAAGCAGCCAGCACCGCGGCTGAATAGTCGGAGCCATTACGCCCCAGCACCACTAACTCACCTTTGTCGTTACCGGCCGTGAAACCTGCCATCAAGATGATGTGGTTGGCCGGAATGCTGCTGGACCCGATACGGCGGGTAGATTCCGTGATATCAACAGTGGATTCGAGGTAATGGCCTTGAGCCAGCAACTTCTCGACCGGATTAATCACAGTAACTGGATAACCTTTGGCCTGAAATAGCGCCTCCATGATGGCAATGGAGAGTTTTTCGCCACGGCAAATGATTGACGCATTGATGCTATCCGGGCACTGGCAAAGCAATGAGATACCATGCAGGACATGTTTGAGTTGCGCAAACTCATGCGCCACCAGCGCTTTCAAGCGTTCATAGTCAAACCCGGGTTGAGTGTCGGCCAACCCACGCAACAGCTCGGAAAAAATCCGCTCCGCATCGCTGATATTCGGCGAGATATCTTGCCCTGCGACCATTTTGTCGATCATCGCAACCAGATGATTGGTAATTTTAGCGGGAGCGGATAACACGGTAGCCACTTGTCCCTGACGTGCATTACTTTCGATGATATCGGCAACACGCATAAAGCGTTCTGCATTTGCTACTGATGTCCCGCCAAATTTCAACACTCGCATTTCTGATTCTCTCCCGCTTTCGCGCTTTTTTTATCGCAAACTTTTTTTGCAAAGATTTGATTGAAAAAAAAAGCCCGCACTGTCTAGGTGCGGGCTTTTTTCTGTTGTTTCCTGTACGCGTCAGCCCGCCCCGTAACCAATGGTTTCGGTGGTGGTAATAATTGTTGTGTTCAGGCTGATATATCGCATGTCGTCTGTCTGTCTCATAAATGAAGCTGTCCCTCTATTGGTTAAAGCAATAGCCCCCTCAAGTCAAATTTTTTCATCCAATTTCCTGAAGAAACGCCCCCACCCACAATGGGGAATCAACTAATTCAATAGGGGTAATCAGCAGATACAAATAAAAAATCCCGCGATAAACCAGATAATAAATCTGTAATATTAATTTTAATCACTACTATCCACTGTAAGATTTTTTTCGACTAAATGACAGAAAACACGCCAACGGACAATTGATAGGATCGCGATAGCAAAATCCAATTGAAGCCATAAAATGGCAAATTAATCATCATTGATTTGCATGAGTGACTTAAAAAACAACAAATATGAAAAGTTTCCTCTATTACTTTACATTTAACTAACATTGACGATAATTCTTCTTATGCTTTTAGGCGAAATAGGACGCTGACAAGAAAAATCCCTTGATGGCTGTAATGCTGAAAGAATATTGATTTTAAACAATAAAAATCAATAGATTAGAAAAATCATTTTTTTGTTACGTTTGACATTCAATTTTTAATATTAATAACACTGAATCGATCACATAATTTAACCAACTCGCGCATAAGCTGGTATTCTTGTAAGTCTTTTTCACAAAAGTGTTAACGTGCTACAATTGAATTTGATATATGTCAACAAAGCGTAGTTTTGTTGGGTGGTAGATTCGGCTCACACTGTTATATTGCTGTTAATAGGGTTAGGATATGCGCCGCTTTTGTCACCTTTGGGGCTGTAGGGAGTAACACCCCGACCAAGCTAGTGATGTTGTTGACCTTGATGGAAAGTGCATCAAGAACGCGTTTACGTACTTTAGTCATGTGATGAACGGGATGACGAGTAACAAGTCAATAAAAATCCTAATATAACAAAGACTTCTGTACTTCCTATTTCTATTTTGTTGGCAATTTTAGGTAGCAAACATGCAGACCCCGCACATTCTGATCGTAGAAGACGAGATAGTTACTCGTAACACCCTGAAGAGCATTTTCGAGGCGGAAGGCTATGTAGTTCATGAGGCCAATGATGGCGCAGAAATGCACCACATTCTGTCTGAGAATGATATCAACTTAGTTATCATGGACATCAATCTGCCGGGCAAGAATGGCCTGTTGCTAGCACGAGAACTTCGTGAACAAGCAAGTGTTGCCCTAATGTTCCTGACAGGTCGTGATAACGAAGTAGATAAGATCCTTGGCTTGGAAATTGGCGCTGATGATTACATCACCAAACCTTTCAATCCGCGCGAATTAACCATTCGGGCACGTAACTTACTGTCACGTACCATGAATTTGGGTAGCGTGGGTGAAGAGCGCCGCTTGGTTGAAAGTTACAAATTTAATGGCTGGGAGCTGGATATCAATAGCCGCTCACTGATAAGCCCTGCTGGCGAGCATTATAAGCTGCCACGTAGTGAGTTCCGCGCCATGCTGCACTTCTGTGAAAACCCAGGCAAGATTCAATCTCGTGGCGAATTGTTGAAGAAAATGACCGGCCGTGAGCTGAAGCCTCATGACCGTACTGTTGACGTGACTATCCGCCGCATTCGTAAACATTTTGAATCCACGCCGGACACACCAGAAATCATCGCCACTATCCATGGTGAAGGTTACCGTTTCTGTGGTGACCTGGAAGAGTAAACCTCTGGCTGCTATCCACAGTAAAAAGCCAGCATTCTATGCTGGCTTTTTTATATCTATCCAATTTTTACCACGGCATAATCGGAACGGCGCTGATCGCATTTTTCGGCGAGCCGTCGACAACGCGATCGGAATAGGTCAGATAGATTAAGGCATTACGCTTTTGATCATAGAAACGCACTACCTGTAACTTTTTAAACACCAAAGAAGTCCGTTTCTGGAAAACCACTGTACCTTCAGATTTTTTATTCTTAATTTTGTCACTCAGCTCAATCGGCCCCACTTGCTGACAGGAAATTGCTGCATCAGACGTATCCTCTGCCAACCCCAATCCACCTTTGATGCCCCCGGTTTTAGCGCGGCTGATATAACAAGTTACATTTTTAACATCGGGGTCGTCGAAGGCCTCAACCACTATTTTATGATCTGGCCCGAGCAGTTTAAAGACTGTATCGACGGAGCCAATTTCCTCTGCATGAGCAGTTATGGCCCCAAATGAAAGCAGACAACCAAGGAATATCCAATTCTTTTTCATACACTTACTCCATTCCGCTGAATAACGTTACTCAGCGTTAACTATTTGTACTAAAAATAAAATATTCGTTAAAAAGATATTTTATAAATCTTAGGTTCTTTTTTAACACACTATGCCACAAAATTCTTAAGCAGTCGGGAACATAAAAAGTTGCTACTATTCGCCAGAGCTATTCTTTTCATATGACTAACACCCTAAATTTAGGCCGCTTTACGAGGAAGATCTATGGATCAAGCCAGTATCATTCGTGATTTGCTTAGCTGGCTAGAAAGTCATTTAGACCAGCCTTTAGCACTGGACAATGTTGCTGCCAAAGCCGGCTATTCTAAATGGCATTTGCAGCGAATGTTCAAGGATGTCACCGGGAATGCTATCGGTGCCTATATCCGTGCCAGAAGGTTATCTAAAGCCGCTGTAGCGTTACGATTAACCAGCCGTCCTATTCTGGACATTGCCCTACAATATCGCTTTGATTCGCAGCAAACCTTTACCCGGGCATTTAAAAAGCAGTTTGCACAAACACCGGCGCTGTACCGACGGGCAGAAGATTGGCACTCGGCTGGGATTTGCCCACCGATTCGGCTGGGGGAATATACGCTACCTCAACCTGAATTCATCACCTTGCCTGAACAGCACCTGATTGGTCTGACACAAAGCTACTCTTGTACGCTTGAACAGATATCAACTTATCGTACTGAACTACGCTCGCATTTTTGGCAACAATATCTCGGTGATGCCGATCACTTGCCGCCAGTGCTCTATGGTTTACATCACTCCCGCCCTAATCAGGAGAAAGATGATGAGCAGGAGATTTTCTATACCACCGCCATTGAGCCACAACATGTTCCGGGCAATGTGCCGGAAGGGCAACCGGTTATCTTGCAAGGTGGCGAGTACGTGCAGTTCAGCTATGAGGGGCCGCTGGAGGGATTGCAAAACTTCATTCTGACACTCTATGGCACCAGTCTGCCGCAATTAGGGCTAACCCGCCGGCGAGGGTACGATATAGAGCGCTTCTTCCCGCAGGGGAGGCCGAAAGATCAGCCTCCAACCTCGTTGAAATGTGAATATCTCATTCCTATCCGTCGTTAACGCTGTAGCTCATCAAGTGCTGGCATATCCAAATGAGCGGTATCGCCAGCACTTTCAATGACCCAGCCAGAGGCCAGCCAAGGGCTTTCTTGATAATCAACCCGAGATAACGAACAGTTGCGCAAACGTAGACGCCGTTCGGCATGCGCGGGCAGACCCAGTAATGTACTCAACAAACATCCCAGCGCCATACCATGGCTAACTAACAGCGGCTTGCTGCCAGCAGGTAACTTCAGACAGCTATCCAGCGCTGCATGCATACGGCTACCCAGTTCAGTCATCGACTCACCTTCAGGAATACGCCCGCCCTCGGTACCATTAACCATCTGCTTACGCCACTGCTCTTCTTCCACCGATAAGCTTTCAATGGGGCGCGCCTCCAACACGCCCATATTCAGCTCACGCAGGCGTGAGTCTGTCACCATGGTTAGGCCGCAAGCATCAGCAATAATTTTAGCTGTCTGCTGTGTGCGGCCAAGGTCGCTGGTAATAATATGGGTGATGCCCTGGCTACTAACCCGTTGCGCAACCAAGTTGGCCTGACGGATACCGATGTCGGTCAGAGGACTGTCTGATTGGCCCTGAATGCGGCGTGAGGCGTTCCAGAGGGTTTCACCATGACGCACGAGATATACCTGTAACATGTCGTTTTTCCGTTATACTGCGTAAAATAGGCACAAAAACCATTACTTTAGATAAACCCAAAGACGTTGGCGTGGCAGATAGACAGCTAACAGCCCTGCTGCTTCAAGTCCCAAGGGAATAGGATACTAGACTCATTATGTACCATGTTGTTGCCGCAACTACCAACCCTGCAAAGATTAAGGCTATCACCCTCGCCTTCGATGATGTTTATGGCCCCGGCCAGTATCGTATTGAAGGTGTCAATGTCGATAGCGGTGTTCCCCTGCAACCCATCGGCAGTCTTGAGACACACAGTGGCGCCAGACAGCGTGTGAGTAACGCACGTAAGATTCGCCCTGAGGCTGATTTTTGGGTTGGGGTTGAAGCCGGTATTGAAGATAATATGACCTTTGCCTGGATGGTAATTGAACACTTACAGTTACGGGGAGAATCCCGTTCTGCCAGCTTAATGCTGCCCGACATTATATTGCATGGGATTCGCCAAGGCCGTGAGCTGGGCGACGAAATGGCAGTTTTAACCGGCATATCGAATGTAAAACATCAGGGTGGTGCCATCGGTATCTTTACCGACGGTAAATTGACCCGCACCAGTGTTTATCACCAGGCACTGCTGTTAGCGCTGGTACCATTTCACAACGAAATATATCAACGCCCGGCACCGTGATACTAAACTCAGGAAGGCTTTACATCATTTGTCAGTAATTGGGTCTCAAGCCAGCTTTTGAGCTGTGGCGGGGCCGTTTTCAAGCTGTTAGAGCCACGGGTAATGGTCGCGATACCTGCACCTAACTGGGTTTTCAATTCACGCTGACTTAATTCCCCGCGCATTAACTCCTCAATGATACGTACCCGGGTGCCCAGAGCCGTACGCTCATCCGGTGTCAGCATCAATTGCAGCAAGGGCAAATGCAGGTCTTGCGCAATCGCGTTTTCCAACAGCGCAACAAAGCTCAGCCAGTGCTGATTATCTGCAGGGGATAACGCCGGATCTGGCGCGAAAGCAGTATTAACCGGGCTCTGGATATTAGGCATGTTTATTTCGTCAGCCGACAAATCATCGGTCAATCGTAGTTTTGTCATGATAGATACCCAAGGTACTATTTAACTAGTACGAGAGCATACCATAACGTGAGATATAGCCAAAGAACTTGGCGTTGTAGGGCTGCCAGTAAACAGCCTGCAACGCCAAGGTCGTAAGCGCCGCTAACACCGCCGCAGCGCCCAGAACAAAGGAATATCCTCAACGTCATTGGCGTTGCGGCAAGGCAGCAAGCGAGCAAATCCCGATGAGCTTACACAAGTAAGTGATTCGGGTGCGCGAGCGCCGCTAACACCGCCGCAGCGTCAAGGACGAAGAGTAACCCCAAAGTAATTGGAGTCGCAGGTAGGCAGCAAGCAAACGCATCCCGATGAGCTTACACCAGTAAGTGATTCGGGTAAGTGCGCGTAGCTAACACCCCTGCGGCTTCAAGTACAAAGGGGGATCAGTAACGCCGCTGCCACTCGGCATCACTCAACACCTTCGCTGGGCGATTCATAAAGTGCCGATAAAAGGCATCGTATGCCAACACATTTTTCACATAGCCACGGGTTTCTGAGAAAGGAATACTCTCGATGAATGCCACTGCATCCACTTGCCCGCCACTGTTACCCAACCAGGTATTCACCCGCGATGGGCCGGCGTTATAGGCGGCACTGGATAAGATACGGTTGCGCCCGAACTGCTGGTAAACCTCTTCCAGATAGCTGGTACCGATCTCAATGTTTGTAAGCGGATCCAGTAATTGGCTGCTATTGACATAACCACTGATATTATTGAGTTTTACCGTATGTTCAGCGGTACGCGGCATCACCTGCATTAACCCCGTCGCCCCTACTGGTGACTGTGCTTTCGGGTTCCAGGCACTTTCCTGACGGGCAATAGCCATGGCATAACTTGGGGTTATCCCTTTGCCTTCTGTCGCCTGACGGAACTCCTTTGGCCATGCCAGCGGGAAGCGCTCTTCCAGATGGTCCCACAATTTGGCAACGATGGTAGCCTGTACGCTTAAGTCCGCCCACTTCTGGTTAAAAGCGTAGCGCGCCAGTGCTTCCTGCTCCGGCTTACTGCGGCTGGCGACCAGATAGCTCCACTCGTTACGGGCCAGATTGTCCATATTCCAGTACATCAATTCACGCACCCGGATAATTTCCGGCCGCTGTGCTAACGATGCATCCGGTTTGGTCGCTACCTCAACATTAATAGGGTAAGGAACGCCCAACTTTTGAGCTGCAACCATCGGGTAAAAGCCACGTTCCTGCATCAGGCTGCGCAGGATAGCTTCACCCTCGGTTTTTTTACCTTGTTCCAATAACAGCGATGCACGCCAGTAGCGCCATTCATCTTTATCTTGCGCATCGGCCGGTAAGCGTGCCAGCCAGGTCGCTAACCCCTGACGATCGCCACTGCCCAGAGACATGCGAATACGCCGCTCCAGCAATGACGTTGAATGGCTACGCAAGGTGACTTGATCTCGCCATTTAGCCTGATCGTAAGTCGCATCGGTCCCCATCAAACGCCAGGCCACCGCCTCTTCCAGCTCCAGCTTTTCGCTATCACTCATTTTTTGTAGCCGGGCCAAGGTCGGGATCATCGCTCGCGCGTTCTCCACGTCTTGACGAGCCAAACGGGTAAAAGCAATGATAGTGGCAGAACGGGTAAAATCTGTCGGTCCGACCGTACGGGCGAAGCTTTCAACACTGGCCGGGTCACTTTGCAGTTTCGCCAGTGCAGTACCCATGGTCTGATAATCCGCTGGCAGTTGTTTAAGTAAATAACTCACTAAACTGGCATTGCCCTCTTTCAAGGCTAACTTCATCCGCGCCAGTGTTGCCAGTGGGGTTTGATGCCCGGCTTGTTGCCAGACACTGAATAATTTAGTGCAACTGCCCGGGAGTGTCTGGCCGTTCAGCCAAATTTCACTCGCACCATCCCAGGCCACCTGCTGTTCGCCAGTGGCCCATTTGGCATAGTAATAGTTACAACGGGCTGCAACCGGCTTCGGTGCTGTCGGGCTGAATGCCAATAATCCCCGCCAATCTTCCCGGCGAGCCAGTTCATTAACAAAACGGGATGACAGTGAACGTGCTGGCGGCAAGGTTGGATTACGGCTAAGGAAATCGTTCACTTGCACCGCGCTCACCTGGCTCAGGTCTTGCGTTAACTGGCGGTACTCCAGATATGGGTACAGGGGATAATCACGCAACGTGGGCATCAGTTGTGTCACGGTGTCCATCTGATTGCTGTCCCAGGCCAGTTTAACTTGCTGATAGCGTTGCCGTTGGGCATCAATGGAGTCAGCGAATGCCACTCCTGAAGTCGTCACCAGACACACGCCAATCGCCAGATATCGCCACTTGTCCATACTTACTATTTCCTCACTGGTTGTTGGCTACTGCACTTTACTTATCGCCACATCATTATATCGCTTACCGCAACCTCTGATTAGCATATGCCCGATTAGTTCCGGCAGCAGAACATACTAACGAAGAGTTTCACCTGATAGCCAGTAATAACATAAAGCAATAGGAGCTGAAGATTAATCACTTTGTGTTATCACTTAATACCCGCGAAACATTCAACACCAGCAAGAAGATCAACAGCAGAATAGTTCAGCCTGTAACTACTTACTATTCACAAGGTTACCAACCATATGTTGCTAAATGTTTCTTGTTTATTATCTAAGATCAAGGCACTGCTTTGATAAAAATCGACTATCCTTGCTTAATATAACTATGTTGTTGTAAATATATCCTTCAAAATATTTTTTTGCTTTTTAATCAAAATCAAACCATTAAGGAATTGGCACTGTTCACGGAAGAAATGATAAAAACTTTCTCTGCCCCGTCCCACCATGAAACGAATAGATAGATTTTAGATTTATTAATTTTTAAGAAGGTTCTTTCAATGCAAAACTCATCAGACCATAAATCCGCCTCCCCGCCCCCAGAGGGTAAGGCCTGGTATCAACTTACTGCGGAAGAGTCTTTGCAGCATTTAAATAGCCGCGAAGAAGGGTTAACGCCACAAGAGGCGGAGGAACGCCTTAAACAGTACGGTCCCAATGCGTTACCGGCCAAAAAAAGCAAACATCCCCTGCTACAGTTTTTAGCCCACTTTAATGATGTTCTGATTTACATTTTATTAGCGGCGGCATTGGTCAAGGGACTGATGGGTCACTCGGTTGACACTATTATTATCCTTTGTGTTGCGGTTATTAACGCCTTAATTGGTTATGTTCAGGAAAATAAAGCCGAGAAATCTCTGAAAAGCATACAGAATATGCTTTCCAGTAAAGCGGTGGTCATTCGTAATGGTAGCGCCCAGATTATTGATGCACAGGACCTGGTCCCTGGTGATATCGTCACCTTGAAACCAGGAGATAAAATCCCCGCAGACCTGCGGTTGCTGGAAGCCCACAATCTTCAGATTGAAGAAGCTATCCTGACCGGTGAGTCAACGGTAGTCGAGAAGCAAATCGGCGTGATTGAGAACGAGTCGGTGATTGGCGATCGCAAAAACCTACTATTCTCAGGGACGACCATTAGTGCCGGTACCGCGAAAGGTTTGGTGATTGCCAGCGGCGGTGATACCGAACTGGGCCATATCAACCAAATGATGTCGACGGTTGAATCAACCCGTACCCCGCTACTGCAACAGATGGATCGTTTAGGCAAAGCCATTTTCATCCTGATCCTGGTCATGATGGCATTCCTGTTCGTCTTCGCCTTTATCCTGCGCGACCTACCGGTCGATGAGCTGTTACTGGCGTTGATAAGTCTGGCAGTGGCCTCGGTTCCCGAGGGCTTACCGGCGATTATTTCGATCATCCTCTCCCTTGGTGTACAAGCGATGGCGCGCAACCGCGCGATTATCCGCAAGCTGCCAACGGTAGAAACCTTAGGTGCTATGACTGTCGTCTGTTCCGATAAAACCGGCACACTGACGATGAACGAAATGACCGTTAAAGCAGTGATTCTGGCAGACCACTGCTATCGCGTAGAAGGTGAAAGCTACGAACCGGTTGGCAACATTTACCCGGAAGGGAGTGACCAGCAAGCCTCGCTCGATACCAACGGCACGTTAAAGACATTTATCACTGCGGTGAATTTGTGTAATGACAGCCAGATTCAGAAGAACGACCAAGGTCATTGGGCCATTACTGGCGGCCCGACAGAAGGCGCACTGAAAGTATTAGCCGCCAAATCCGGTATTGAGCTGGGTCAAGTGACTCAGCACGGTAAAATTCCTTTTGATTCTGCCTATAAATACATGGCTACCAGCCATCAGGTTCAACCAGAAAATAGTATCTTCCTGACCGGCGCACCTGATGTGTTGTTTACGTTCTGCCAACAAGAACTGACCGACCAGGGTGTTGCACCGTTCCGCCGCGATTACTGGGAAGCCGAGATGGCGCGTTATGCCAAGCAAGGTCTACGCATGGTAGCAGCAGCCTTCCGCCCAACAGAACAACCTGTCAGTGAGTTGGACCACAGTGATATCCAGCAGGGCATGGTGTTTGTTGGTATCGCTGGCATGATGGACCCACCACGTCCTGAAGCCATCGACGCCATAGCGACCTGCCAGCAGGCTGGTATTCGCGTGAAAATGATCACCGGCGACCATCAGGAAACCGCGATGGCGATTGGTGCCATGCTGGGAATTGGCAATGGTAAAGACTCCATTACCGGTGGCCAACTGGAGCATATGGACGATAAAGAACTGGCACAAGCTGCCGTTCATTATGATATTTTCGCCCGTACCAGCCCGGAACATAAACTGCGTTTGGTTAAAGCTTTACAAGAGAAAGGCGAAATTGTCGGCATGACCGGTGATGGTGTGAATGATGCGCCAGCGCTGAAACAGGCCGATGTGGGTATCGCCATGGGTATCAAAGGCACCGAGGTGACAAAAGAAGCCGCCGATATGGTGCTGTCAGACGATAACTTCGCGACCATTGCCAGTGCGGTTGAAGAAGGCCGTCGTGTCTACGATAACCTGAAGAAAACCATTCTGTTTGTATTGCCCACCAACCTGGCGCAAGGGTTGCTCATTATCTTTGCCATCCTCGCGGGGGCTGTTATTCCATTAACGCCATTGCAAATCCTCTGGATAAACATGGCAACTTCTACCACGCTCTCTTTCGGTTTAGCATTTGAACCGGCAGAAAGAGGCATTATGCGCCGCAACCCACGTGACCCATCAAAACATGTGTTAGATGGCCATGCCATCTGGCGTATCGCGTTTGTTGGTACCTTGATTGCCTTAAGTGCTTTTGCCTTGGAAGCCTACATGGAGCCACGCGGTTACAGCACTGAATTTATCCGTACAGTATTGATGCAAACACTGGTTACCGCGCAGTGGATTTATATGTTTAACTGCCGAGTGATGGACCGCTTCCCACTGAACAAAGAAGTCTTTGTTAACAAAGGGCTGTGGTTAGTGTCAGGTGTATTGATCGTATTGCAGTTAGCCATCATCTACCTGCCATTCATGAATACTGCTTTCGGTACCGAACCATTGCCGGCCTATTACTGGGGCTTAACACTGTTGGTTTCTATCGCCATCTTCTTGGTAGTAGAGATCGAAAAGTGGGTTATCGGTCGCTTTAAGCGCGGATCGAATCCGGTCTGATATCAATACGTTGCGATACATAAAACCCGGCTAATTAGCCGGGTTTTTTTATCGCCCATAAATATGATTTAAGATAAATCGCATATTGCCGATAGCATGACTATTATTGCATCAATTAAATCTTATAATAGAATGGCGGCGATTTATTATGCGATCGCTGCAATGAACATGTGAACCATGCCGCCCTACAGGAAGCGCAAAAATGAACACCGCAACTTGCGCAATTAACGGCGTCAGCAATTATGAACGCTACTATCCGCTAAAACTAATGACGCTATGGCGTGTCTGGCGGGCCTGTGCTTCTATTTTATTACTTCTCTCTGGCTTACTTGCCCCCTTACCATCAATGGCTGCGGATAACATCAATGAAGCCCTTATCCATGAACGCAGTAATGCCGCCACCAAAATGGTGTTGGGTATTATCAGCTATGCACGCTGGCCCGTGGCCCCCGTCGTAACTCGCTTGTGTGTGGTGGCCCCGACAATTTATGCAGAAGAGCTGTTTAATCCCGCGTTTATGGAAACCACACATCCCATTAAAACTCAGCGCTATTCCCTCTCGGATAGCTCGATTGCAACCAATTGCGATGTCGTTTATCTGGGGCGTACCGAGCTACAACAGCGTCAGGAGTTGACAGCCCGACTGTCGGGATATCCGATTCTTACCATCAGTGAAGATTATGACGAATGTACATTTGGCAGTGCATTTTGTTTGTTACTGGAAGGTAAGCAGGCTTCTTTCAAAGTCAATATGGATGCATTGGCACGCGGTGGGGTAAAGGTTCATCCCAGTGTGTTGCAACTTGCGCGTAAAAAGACAGACGCATTATGAATTCAACACAGAATAAGTCAGTCAAACAGACAAAAAATCGGCCAAACATCGCGAAGCTCCCCACACTGGGACGGGTACTCGGTCGCATACATCTGACGGTGGCATTGGTCTCGGTCGCAACGGCAGGTATTTTTCTCACACTGGCGGCACTGTTTGCCTTGCAGGTGTATGCCGACCATAACCTACATTTAATTGCCCGTTCAATCAGTTACACCACTGAAGCTGCCGTGGTGTTTGGTGATAGCGTGGCCGCTAACGAGGCGCTGTCCTTGATTGCGGCAAATGAAGAAGTTGCCCAAGCTAAAATTCTCGATGTGAATGGCCGAGAAATAGCTAACTGGACGCTACCAAACGATAGTCCAATGTATGATATGGAACAAAAAGTCGCCCGTTGGGCTTTGCCTGAGCCGGTGGTACTCCCCATGATGCATGCCGGTAATGAAGTCGGCAGCATCGTGATTATTGGTCATGGTGGTAGTCTGCTACGTTTTCTGTTGCAAGGGTTGATGGGCTTATTCGTCTGCCTAATTCTCAGCACGTTAGTGGCACTATTCCTGTCGCGCCGGATGCTGTTTGGCATTATCGAGTCATTGAACAAAATCACCGAAGTTGCTCATAGTGTTAGCCGCCACCGCAGTTTTGGTCAGCGAGTGCCGTCAGCGAAAATTGCCGAACTTAACGAGTTAAGCAATGACTTCAATGGCTTGCTGGAAGAACTGGAGGTTTGGCAAGACCATTTAACGCAAGAAAATGACTTCCTTGCACACCGTGCTGCCCATGATAGCCTGACTGGATTGGCTAACCGTGCTTTCTTTGAGGGCCGGCTAAGCCGCACGTTGAGTGATTGCGCCGATGATGAACAACTGGCCGTGTTATTTATTGATGGTGATCACTTCAAAGAAATCAATGATAACTATGGTCATGCAGCGGGAGATCTGGTGCTGACCTCGATTGCCGATCGTATCCGCGCACTGTTACGTGAAACCGATTTGGTGGCACGTTTGGGCGGCGATGAATTCGCCATATTACTGGCACCGATCCACGACACCGATGATGTTGTAACCATCGCTAATAATATTATCGACAGTATGAATCAACCTATTGATTTGGTAGATGGTAGTGAGATAACCGCCTCTATCAGCATCGGTATTGCGATTTACCCAGATCATGCGCTGACCCCCGAAGAGCTATTACAACGGGCCGACGAAGCCATGTATCAAGCAAAGAAACGTTTCCAGTTCGGTGGCAGCGTCATTGCCTACCAATCGGATATTACTCTTACTGAAAGCTTAGGATAGGTGACATGCAGGTATTGAAAAACAACAGTCTGATAAGCCATATCTGGATGAGTTTTTTCGCCATGAGTTTATTGATATTGGCGGGGTGTCAGGCAACCAAACCACCAGGATTAACACCCGAGCAGATTGCAGCCTTACAGGAACAAGGATTTAAATTAACTGAAAATGGCTGGGAATTTGGTCTGGCAAACAAAGTGTTATTCGATAGTGACGTGAAAAAATTGAATCCGTCTGGCGGGCAGACAGTACAAAACATTGGCCGTGCGCTATTGAGTGTGGGCATTACTCATCTGCGGGTTGATGGGCATACTGATTCCATCGGTAAAGATGAGTATAACCAACAGTTATCGCTGCAACGTGCCTCTGCAGTAGCGGATGCACTGGCAACCATAGGTATTCCACGAGCCAATATTGAGGTACGAGGTCGCGGTAAGTTAGAGCCGGTCGCCGATAACCGTACCCCTAAAGGACGAGCAGAAAACCGCCGAGTAGCCATGATAGTCACCGCACCCTAACCTTGTTGCGTTCCCGACTAGTGCGACAGGGAGATATAAAACGACTCTCACCGAATCACTTAAGTGATTCGGGCTAGCGACAGCAGCGAACACGCCTGCGACTTGAAAGATGACGGGTATAGTAAAACGGGCTACACTCCGCACCAGATATCCTAATAAAAACTGATCTAGAGAGGCAGACGCAACGTGGCTCAATACGTCTATTCTATGCATCGTGTCGGCAAAGTCGTTCCGCCGAAACGTCATATTCTGAAAAACATCTCCTTGAGTTTCTTCCCTGGGGCCAAAATTGGTGTGCTGGGCCTTAACGGCTCGGGTAAATCTACCCTACTGCGTATCATGGCTGGCATTGACACTGATATTGAAGGCGAAGCCCGCCCGCAGCCTGGTATCAAAATTGGTTACCTACCGCAGGAACCTAAGCTAAATCTTGAGCAAACCGTGCGTGAGTCGGTTGAAGAGGCGGTGGGTGACGTTAAACGCGCGCTGACCCGTCTGGATGAGGTTTATGCACTGTACGCCGATCCTGATGCTGATTTTGATAAGTTGGCGAAGGAACAAGGCGAGCTGGAAGCGATTATCCAGTCTCATGATGGCCATAACCTGGATAACCAGTTAGAGCGTGCTGCCGATGCTCTGCGCCTGCCACCGTGGGAGGCCAAAATTGCCAATCTGTCCGGTGGTGAACGTCGTCGCGTGGCAATTTGCCGCCTGCTGCTGGAAAAACCCGATATGTTGCTGCTGGATGAACCCACTAACCACTTGGATGCCGAATCCGTGGCTTGGCTGGAGCGCTTCTTGCACGACTACGAGGGCACTGTTGTCGCCATTACCCATGACCGTTACTTCCTTGATAATGTGGCGGGTTGGATTCTGGAACTGGACCGTGGCGAAGGCATTCCGTGGGAAGGCAATTACTCTTCATGGCTGGAGCAGAAAGATGCTCGTCTGGCACTGGAAGCCTCTTCTGAAGCCGCACGTCGCAAGTCTATTGAGAAAGAGCTGGAGTGGGTTCGTCAGAATCCCAAAGGCCGTCAGGCGAAAGGTAAAGCACGTCTGGCCCGCTTTGAAGAACTTAACAGCGTTGAGTATCAAAAACGTAACGAAACCAGTGAGTTGTTCATTCCACCGGGTCCACGGTTGGGCGACAAAGTGCTGGAAGTTGAGCACCTGAGCAAGTCTTACGGTGACCGCCTGCTGATTGATGATCTGACCTTTGCGCTGCCGAAAGGGGCGATAGTGGGGATCATCGGGCCGAATGGTGCCGGTAAATCAACCCTGTTCCGCATGTTATCTGGGCAGGAACAACCTGATTCCGGCACGATTTCACTGGGTGATACCGTGCAATTGGCATCGGTTGATCAGTTCCGTGACAACATGGACAACAGCAAAACCGTATGGGAAGAAGTCTCCGGCGGTCAGGACATCATGAAGATCGGTAACTTTGAAATTCCAAGCCGTGCTTACGTAGGCCGCTTTAACTTTAAAGGGATTGATCAGGGCAAGCGTGTGGGTGAGCTGTCTGGTGGTGAGCGCGGCCGTATCCATTTGGCCAAACTGCTACAGGTTGGCGGTAACATGTTGCTACTCGATGAACCGACTAACGACCTGGATATCGAAACGCTGCGCGCGCTGGAAAACGCCTTACTGGAATTCCCGGGTTGCGCGATGGTTATTTCCCATGACCGTTGGTTCCTTGACCGAATTGCTACCCATATCATCGACTATCAGGATGAGGGGAAAGTGGCGTTCTTCGAAGGTAACTTTACTGAATACGAAGAGTGGAAGAAACGCACTCTGGGTGCCGAAGCACTGGAACCACACCGTATCAAGTATAAGAAGATGACCAAGTAATATGACATCGGCTCATCACGTGAGCCGATTAAAGCCGCTATTCTCTCCCCCCAACAAGCCGCCAACCACCAGAATTCCATTCTGTGATCGTTATCATTCTTACCCACTGAATTTTGCCAGTATTCCTTGTCCTAAGGCAGTCAGCCGAAGGTGACAAGACTGCACACTATTTAGACTCCTTCGTCATCAGCGGTTTATGCGCCCTTCTGGTTCTGCGCCTACCCGCACCATCACAACGAAGGATAATAAGATGAACAATGCGATTATATTGGGGATAATTTGGCATCTGGTGGGCGCTGCCAGTGCGGCGTGTTTCTACGCGCCGTTTAAGCAAGTTAAAAAGTGGTCATGGGAGACCATGTGGTCGATTGGTGGCCTGGTGTCATGGCTTATCCTACCGTGGACGGTCAGCTATTTGTTATTGCCTGATTTTTGGCAATATTACGGCTCCTTCAGTATAGCAACCCTACTGCCAGTATTTCTGTTCGGTGCCATGTGGGGGATTGGTAATATCAACTACGGCCTGACCATGCGTTACCTCGGCATGTCGATGGGGATTGGAATTGCCATCGGTATCACCCTGATTATCGGCACATTAATGACCCCCATACTGCAAGGGCGCTTTGATGTACTACTCGGCACTGCTGGCGGCCGAATGACCCTGTTGGGTGTCGTCGTGGCACTGTTCGGGGTAGCTATTGTCAGTTACGCTGGATTACTGAAAGAACGCGCCATGGGCATTCAGGCGGAAGAGTTCAACCTGAAGAAAGGGCTTATTCTGGCGGTGATGTGCGGTATTTTCTCAGCCGGTATGTCATTTGCCATGGATGCCGCGAAACCGATGCATGAAGCCGCCAGCGCATTAGGGATTAACCCTCTGTATGTAGCGTTACCAAGTTACGTCATCATCATGGGCGGTGGGGCCATCATCAACCTGAGTTACTGTTTTATTCGTTTAGCCAGCCTCAAGAATTTGTCGGCCAAAGCCGATTTTTCTATCGCCAAGCCGCTGTTGATCACTAATATTTTGTTCTCAGCCTTGGGGGGATTGATGTGGTATCTGCAATTCTTCTTCTATGCTTGGGGTCACGCCAAAATCCCACCACAGTATGACTATATGAGCTGGATGCTGCACATGAGTTTCTATGTGTTGTGTGGTGGTATTGTGGGTCTGTTACTCAAAGAGTGGAAATGCTCAAGCAAGAAACCAGTGACGGTGCTGTGTATTGGTTGTCTGGTGATCATTCTGGCAGCAAATATAGTCGGTTTGGGTATGGCAGCATAATCGCAAAACTAAAGATAAAATGGTATTGGCGGGTGACGTTAAGCAACGTCCTCGCCAATTGGCATCGCTAAATGATGGCTGTACCCTGAGGCTGTTCTGCTTCCCGCCTATTCTTACCCGCGAATAACGGTGCTCGAACAAAACGCTGGCGATAGTCGCGTGGTGTCATGCCAGCTTCACGCGTAAAAACGGCAGAGAAATAATTACTGTCCTCAAACCCGCAACGTGCAGCAATATCACTGATGCGATGCTCACTTCCCCGCAGCAAACATTTGGCATGACAAAGGCGAATTTGGCGTAAATAATGGCTGATACTCATTCCGGTCTGTTGGCGAAACAGTTGTTTAAGTGAACGTTCAACTAACTGATTTTTATGGCAGAACTCCGCCATATCAAAATGCGTTGCCAGGCTTTGTTGTACGGCAGACATCACGAGATCTAGCTGTTCACCATCGGGCAATAGATGTGCCTGTTCAGCTCGGTAGCGATGGCGTTTTAGTACGATGGCGAGTTGCAATAATAGCGCTTCCGTCAGTTGTATCGACCAGGAATCTGTCTTACGTGACTCCTGTGCCAACTGATGAATAATCGGCCGAGCCTGTGCCATGCCCTGCGTGGTTAACCGCCAGTATCCTTGATTCTGCTCATGCCCAAATAGAGGTAATAACTTATGCCACTGTGCATTTAGGTGTAACCGTTCCGGGCAATAAATAATGTTATCTAATACCAAGTCATGCACGGATTCGTAGCTATGATGATCTGTGGCTTGAATATAAAAAACGTCGCCACAGGTAATGCGGTAAGGATGATCATTTAGGACATGTAACCCGTTACCCCGCCAGACAATCACAATCTCGCAGAATTGATGGGTATGCTCTGCGAAGACTTCCTGCGGGTATCGGTTGGTTACCGCCACCGGCATCTGCTCCGATGGCAAATAATCCCGGCTTTCTAACCGCAGTGGTATCCGCATGTTTATCGCCCTATATTTACAGGTCAATTAATAAGCAGCTCATTATCATGAAACTACCGATTTTTACCGTGATGCTATTCACGCCTCCACGGGTTGCACTACAGTTGACTGCGCAAATCACGGGGAGACTGAGAAAACTCCCGCTTAAACAGCGTTGAAAAATGATTGCTGTCACCAAAACCACATTGGTAGGCAATCTCGGTAACGCTATTATCGCTGTAATACAATTGATGACGCGCCTGTAGCAAACGCAAACGCGTCAGATAACGTTGTGGGGTCATGCCGGTCTGGTTTTTTAACTGCCGATGGAGAGTGCGTAATGGTAAAGCAAAGCGATCAGCCAGTTCCGGCCACTCAATTACCTCACTGTAGTGGTTCTGTAGCCAGTCTAATAATTGGCATAACCGCCCTTCCTGATCCTCACCCACCTGCGCCCGACACCCTTGCCACAGTTGCACCAACAACTGCATAAACACACTTTCATGTAGTGCGATATCTTCAGCTTGCTCGCTGTGAGGCGAGTGCTCAAGGCAGCGAATCAAGTGTTTTACTTGCTGTAAAACCTGTCCATTAATCCGCCAATGAGAGGGGTAAACCCCTTCAGTTTCACGTGGCAGAAAATGTTCTACGCCAGACAAGAAACGAAAAGCATCGGGCGCACGGAATAAGACGTTGGTGAGGAACAAACCGTCGGTTGACTCAAACAGGTGACGATCATGGTCACGGACAAAACAAACACACCCTCCGCTTAAGGTGTAGGGGTTGCCATTAAACACATGGACCCCGGCCCCCTGCTCAACAATAATAATTTCATAAAAATCATGATGATGTTCAGGAAATGCGGGTTGTGGCTCCCGGGCTTCAATTGCGACCGATGCAGAACTTGAAGAGAAAAAATCAATACTGTGCAAGACAGTCATCTTTTGCCCTCTTTCAACAGGCATGGCGAAATCGCCCTGCTTCAGCTCTCGATAGTAAAAGCAGCAGCGGTAATGAAACCTTCAATTTTTGACGTTAAAAGCGACTTTGGCGGTGATTTTTTTTAGATAAGTGCAGCAATGTTGAAAAGTATGCGCAGGGTCACAGGCGAGCGATGCCCTGTTTAAATACGAAACTGTGAGCTGTTTCACTTTCACTTTCGTCATTTTGCCAGCAAGCCATAGCGGCTGGCAGTGATGAGAAGGTGGTAGGTAAGGCAAGTTTCTACACTGTGGGCATTGAGAAATGACAGGCCGCTAATCATGCCCACACAATCAGCAGTAACACCATCTATCAGCCCCCGGCACATAGTCGCCATTGACCTTGGCGCATCCAGCGGGCGCGTGATGCTGGCGAGTTATCATCCCAGCCAACCGCAACTTGAGCTGCGAGAAGTTTGCCGCTTTGCTAATCAGATTAAATCTATTGATGGTACCGATGTCTGGGATATCGATGCTATTGAACAATCAATCTGTCAGGGCCTGAATCAGCTCGATAGCGAAGGGATTCAGCTCGACAGCATTGGAATTGATAGCTGGGGTGTTGATTTTGTTTTGCTTGATAAGCAAGGGAAACGGGTCGGACAGCCAGTCTCCTACCGCGACAGTCGTACGCAGGGTGTGATGGAGCAAGCGCAACAAACGCTGGGAAGCAGTGCCATTTATCGCCGTACCGGTATTCAATTTTTACCGTTCAATACCTTGTATCAATTACGGGCATTAAGTGAACAGCAACCGCATTTGTTGGCCGATGTCGCCCATCTGTTACTGATCCCGGACTATTTGCACTATCGCCTTACTGGCCAGCTTAACTGGGAATACACCAATGCCACTACCACCCAGTTACTTAATATTGAAACCAATGATTGGGATAGCGATCTATTAGCCTATGCCGGGGTACCGGCCCATTGGTTTGCCAAACCCACTAAACCTGGCAATACCATCGGCTATTGGCCAGGCGCCAGCGGCCAGCAGGTGCCGGTCATTGCCGTTGCCAGCCACGATACTGCCAGCGCGGTACTTGCCGCACCCTTGATTGATGCGGATGCTGCCTATCTTAGCTCTGGTACTTGGTCATTGATGGGGTTTGAAAGCCTCACCCCCATAACCCATGGGCAGGCGCTGGCCAGCAATATCACCAATGAAGGTGGCGCTGAAAGCCGCTACCGGGTACTGAAAAATATTATGGGTTTGTGGTTACTGCAACGGGCCACTGATGAGTTGCAGATTAAAGACCTGCCGCAGTTGATCGAACAGGCGGCACGCCAACCAGCTTGCCGCTCGCTGATTAACCCCAATGACAGCCGCTTTATTAATCCAGCCAATATGTGCGGCGAGATTCAGAACGCCTGCCGCGAATATGGTATGCCAATCCCCACCACCGCAGCCCAACTGGCTCGTTGTATCTTTGATAGCCTCGCCATGTTGTACCGGCAAGTTGCCCAAGAACTGGCAGAGTTACGCGGGCGTCCAATCAGCCATTTGCATATCGTCGGTGGCGGCTGCCAAAACCAATTCCTTAATCAGCTCTGTGCTGATGCCTGTGGCCTGAATGTCACTATGGGGCCGGTTGAAGCCTCGACACTGGGCAATATTGGCAGCCAATTAATTGCACTGGGAGAGGTGAGTGATGTTGCTCACTACCGCCGTATCGTGGCGAATAACTTCCCACTCCACCCTTTATCCCCTCACGACAACACTGACTTTGCAGCCCATTGGCCGCAATTCCAGTCACTGAGTCAATTACCTAAGGAACTTTGCATATGACGAACTCTATTGAACAGGCCTGGGATCTGGCTAAACAGCGCTTTGCCGCCGTCGGCGTGGATGTTGATGCCGCACTTGCCCGCCTTGATACCCTGCCGGTCTCCATGCACTGCTGGCAAGGTGATGACGTCACCGGTTTTGAAAACCCGGATGGTGTACTGACCGGCGGGATTCAGGCCACCGGTAACTACCCCGGTAAAGCGCGTAATGCTACTGAGTTACGTTCTGACCTCGAACTGGCCCTAACATTGATTCCCGGCCCTAAACGACTCAATTTACATGCTATTTATCTCGAATCGGATACCCCCGTGGCGCGTAATAAAATTGAGCCACGCCACTTTAGCCGCTGGGTTGAGTGGGCTAAAAAACATCATCTGGGATTGGACTTCAACCCATCCTGCTTCTCTCATCCACTGAGTGCCGATGGTTTTACCCTGTCTCATGCCAACCCTGAAATTCGCCAATTCTGGATTGAACATTGTCAGGCCAGCCGCCGGGTCTCTGCCTATTTTGGTGAGCAACTAGGGACACCATCGGTGATGAATATCTGGATCCCCGATGGCATGAAGGATACCCCCATCGACCGTTTGGCACCCCGCCAACGGCTGCTATCAGCACTGGATGAGGTTATCAGTGAAAAGTTAAACCCAAACCATCACATTGATGCCGTCGAAAGCAAATTGTTTGGTATTGGGGCTGAAAGCTACACCGTCGGCTCTAACGAGTTTTACATGGGATATGCCGCCAGCCGCCAGACCGCACTGTGTCTGGACGCCGGTCACTTCCACCCGACTGAGGTGATTTCCGACAAGATCTCTAGCGCCATGTTGTATGTTCCGCGCCTGCTACTGCATGTCAGTCGTCCGGTGCGTTGGGACAGCGACCATGTGGTCTTGCTCGATGATGAAACACAGGCTATCGCCAACGAAATTATCCGCCACGACCTGTTCGACAGGGTGCATATCGGTCTCGACTTCTTTGATGCCTCCATCAACCGTATCGCCGCCTGGGTCATTGGCACTCGCAACATGAAGAAAGCCTTGCTGCGCGCCTTATTGGAACCGACCGAGATGCTACGTCAATTGGAACTGCGCGGTGACTACACCGCACGCCTGGCGCTGCTGGAAGAACAGAAATCCCTGCCATGGCAAGCCATCTGGGAAGGGTATTGTCAGCGCAACGATGTGCCGGTCGATGCCCGCTGGCTCAATGCCGTACGTGATTACGAACAACAGACTCTCAGCCAACGTTAAGGACTCATGATTATGCAAGCTATTCAATCTTCCTGGTTTATTCAGGGAATGATTAAAGCCACCAGCGATATGTGGCGCAAAGGGTGGGATGAACGTAACGGTGGCAATATCAGCCTGCGCTTATTGGCTGAAGAGGTTGAACCGTATCGTGGTGATTTCGCTGCGCAACCACGTAACGTGGAACTCACTCAACCCGCCCCTGAACTGGCGAACAGTTGGTTCTTAGTCACCGGCTCTGGCAAATTTTTCCGCAATGTTGAATTAAACCCAGAAGACAATCTGGTACTACTGCAAGTCAGCAATGATGGCATGGCTTATCACATTCACTGGGGCCTGCCGCAAGGGGGGCTACCAACCTCAGAGCTTGCCGCGCACTTCCAATCTCATATTGTTCGCATGCAAGTCAGTGGTGGCAGCAACCGAGTGATCATGCATTGCCATGCCACCAATCTGATTGCTCTGAGTTATGTACAAAAACTGGAAAATGCCAGCTTCACTCGATTGTTATGGGAGGGCAGCACCGAGTGCCTGGTGGTGTTCCCCGACGGTATCGGCATCGTGCCGTGGATGGTGCCGGGAACCGACGGTATTGGTAGCCAAACCGCCGAGCAGATGCGTGAACACAGCCTAGTGCTGTGGCCATTCCACGGTATTTTCGGCAGTGGGCCAACACTGAATGATGCCTTTGGTCTGATTGATACCGCCGAGAAATCCGCCGAAATCATGGTGAAAGTCCTGTCAATGGGTGGCAAGCAGCAAACCATTTCTCGTGAACAACTGATAGCACTCGCGGCTCGTTTTGACGTGACCCCATTAGCCGCTGCACTGGACGTTTAACCCCTTCGACCAACGCTCCGGTTCAGGCCGGGGCTGGTCATTATCTGGTCTGCTTTCTTTGAGGAGCACAGCATGAGCTTTATGTTGGCACTACCAAAAATCAGCTTGCACGGCACAGGTGCAATCGAGGATATGGTTAAATTACTCGGTGACAAACAGTGGGGCAAAGCCCTGATTGTCACTGATGGGCAGTTGGTCGAGCTAGGCCTACTCGACGGTCTGTTCGCTGCGATGCAACAGCATCAGTTACCTTATGCCTTGTTTGGCGAGGTATTTCCTAACCCTACCGAAGCGTTAGTACAGGCAGGATTAGCCGCTTTCAGGCAGCATCAGTGTGACTATCTGATAGCTTTTGGTGGCGGTAGCCCAATCGATACAGCCAAAGCCGTTAAGATTTTGACCGCCAATCCGGGGCCATCCACGGCATACTCTGGTGTCGGTAAAGTAAAACAGAGTGGTGTCCCGCTGGTCGCCATCAATACCACCGCCGGAACAGCCGCAGAACTGACCAGTAATGCAGTGATTATTGATAGCCAGCGGCAAGTAAAAGAAGTCATTATCGATACCAATATCATTCCTGATATCGCCATCGATGACCCCTCTGTCATGTTGAATATTCCTGCCAGTGTGACTGCTGCAACCGGAATGGATGCCCTCACCCACGCTATCGAAGCCTATGTATCGCTGGGCGCACACACCCTAACCGACCATTCAGCACTTGAATCTATTCGCCTGATCAGCCAATGGCTGCCTCTGGCAGTCGATGACGGTAAGAATCTGCACGCACGTGAAATGATGGCGTGCGGCCAGTATCTGGCGGGGATGGCATTTAACAGCGCCGGGCTAGGTTTAGTGCATGCACTGGCCCATCAACCGGGTACGACCCATAACCTTCCACACGGGGTGTGCAATGCTATTTTACTGCCAATTATTGAAGAGTATAACCGCCCACAGGCAGTCAGCCGTTTTGCCCGCATAGCACAAGCCATGGGGATAAATACTCAACAGTTGACTGATGAGCAAGCCAGCCATCAAGCGATAAGCGCCATTCGGCAGTTGTCGCAACGTGTTGGCATTCCTGTTGGCTTCTCAGCATTAGGTATTCAGGAAAGTGATATCGAAGGCTGGTTAGATAAAGCGCTGGCGGATCCTTGTGCTCCTTGTAACCCAAGTACTGCGGACAGAGATCAAGTCCGCGTACTGTACTTACAGGCACTTTGATCGGAGTAATATCATGATACGCAAAGCCTTTGTAATGCAGGTTAACCCTGATGCCCATGCAGAATATCAGCGGCGGCACTCACCCATCTGGCCTGAACTGGAAGCGGTACTGAAAGCCCATGGCGCTCACCACTATTCAATTTTTCTTGATGACACGCGCAATTTGCTATTTGGTTTTGTCGAAATTGAATCAGAAGAGCGCTGGAATGCCGTGGCCCAAACCGCCATTTGCCAGCGCTGGTGGCAACATATGGCCGATGTGATGCCAGCCAACCCCGATAACAGCCCGGTAAGCCAGGCACTACGAGAAGTGTTCTATTTGGCATAGCTCACCCGATGTGGAGCCTGGCTCCACATCTTTCAGGACGTTGCCAGCCCCTGCACATAATCTTCAAATACCGGATGGCCTATCACCACATCAATAAAACAGCTCAATGCCGGTGAGTTCAACTTACGACTCGGATACACCAGATACAGCTCATTACCTTCAGCCTGCCATTGTGGTAACACTTCCACTAATTGACGGTTTGCCACCACTTCACGGCTTAAAAATGCCGGTAATAGGGTGATACCACCACCCGCCAGGCCACATTCACGGGCATACAGCAGATTATCAGT
The DNA here is from genome assembly GCF_052217105.1 of Yersinia sp. 2553 StPb PI. Classification (NCBI taxonomy): domain Bacteria; kingdom Pseudomonadati; phylum Pseudomonadota; class Gammaproteobacteria; order Enterobacterales; family Yersiniaceae; genus Yersinia; species Yersinia sp. 2553 StPb PI. The sequence goes on from NZ_JAZGPX010000002.1 coordinate 3,137,740, forward strand.
GACATGCAGCGCAGGTACCTGCCAGCGGTAAAACTCATCTTCACGGCGTAAAATCAGCGCCTGCCAGGCACGGTGGGCAATGCAGCGGTGAGTATCCAGTTGCCTTGGATGAGTGAGTGGCGGATGCTGTGCCAGATAGGCGGGTGACGCCAACAGATAGCGTGGCGCATAGCCCAATCGGCGGCCAATCAGTGACGAGTCCTGCGGCTTACCGGTGCGCAATGCCACATCAAAGCCCTCTTCAACCAAATCTACCATGGTGTCCGAGACTAACACTTCCAACAGCACATCCGGGTATTGCCGCTGGAAATCTGTTGCCAACCGCGCCAGTAAAGTCGCCCCCAGCCCTGCTGGAGTTGAGATGCGCAAGCGGCCACTGGGGTTATCTTTCAGGCGTTGCAGCGCCAGATCAGCGCGCTCTGCGGCTTGTAGCATCTCCTGACAATGCACTAGATAGCGCTCACCGGCAAAGGTCAGGTTCAGCTGACGGGTGGTTCGATTGAGTAAACGGATACCTAAGTTTTGTTCTAACTGACTGATGCGCTGGCTGACACTGGATTTCGGTAAACCCGCCATTTCAGCGGCGCGGGTAAAGCTGCCACACTCCGCGACTCGTGCAAACAGCGCCATATCCTGAAGTTGTTTAAACATGATTGTTTATCTTAGACGAACACTGCGTTAGTGATTGTCCATCTTATCACCACCACCAAGAAGGTCTAGACTCAATCCATACGCTAAACAGGAGTATTACCATGTCAGTTAAAGCCATTGCGGTGAACCCGCAACAACCCACCGATTTTATTGAAGTCGCTCTGGACCCACTCACTCCCGGTCCGTTTGATTTGCTGGTTGAGGTTAAAGCCGCGTCCATCAATCCGGTTGATACCAAAGTACATGCTGGCCTGAAGAAGAATGGCCTGCAACAGCCGCGAATTCTGGGTTGGGATGCCGCTGGAGTGGTCATCAGCGTCGGTGCGAACGTCACCGAGTTCCGTGCAGGTGATGAAGTGTGGTATGCCGGCGATATCACCCGCCCCGGTAGCAATGCTAACCAACAGTTGGTTGATGCTCGCATCGTGGCCCACAAACCCCGTTCATTCAACTGGGCGCAGGCCGCTGCATTGCCATTAACCGCAATAACTGCGTGGGAAGCGCTGTTTGAACATCTAAAAATTCAGCAAGCCAGTGCCGGACAAAGTTTATTGATCATCGGGGGAGCGGGCGGGGTTGGCTCATTAGCTATTCCCCTGGCGGCATTACGTAGCCCGCTAAAAGTGATAGCAACAGCATCACGGCCAGCATCAGCCGCCTGGTGTCGTGAACGTGGAGCGGACTTGACCGTCGATTATCACCATCTGAAAGCTGAGCTGGCAAAAGAAGGTATTGATAAAGTTGATTATATTCTTTGCCTGAATGACACCGACGGCCACTGGCCCGCCATCAGTGAGCTCATCGCACCATTGGGGCAAATCTGTACCATCGTTGAGAATGAAGAACCGTTGGATCAGAATCAGTTAAAACTAAAAAGTGCCGCCCTGCATTGGGAATTTATGTTCACCCGCAGTATGTTCTCTACCCCGGATATAGCCCAACAAGGGCAAATTTTAAAACAGGTAAGCCAGTTGGTGGATGAGGGCAAACTGCCAGGCACCTTAAGCGAAACCCTGCACGGCCTGACAGTGGAAAACCTGCATGCCGCCCACGCGCAAGTTGCAGGCGGACATATGCAGGGTAAAGTCGTTATTGCTTACTAAATATATTATTAAAAGGGCTATTTTATTTGCCATTTTACATTTGGGCAGTGCTCGAAATCCTCACGTAGCCATGATTTACAACGTCATGGTGTACGCTCCGGTTTCTGTGCGCTGTCCGCATGCAAACTGACTGCAACAATCACGCCCTCAGATATCAAATTTTCATCAACCCTATTGTGGTACATCACTCAATAATGAAGGGCGGGCAAGGCGTTGCAGGTCAGCGGCCAGAAGTTGTTGCACCAGTTCGACACAGCGCAGAAAGCGTTCATCATAGTCTGCCGATTCGACGTGAACATATTCGATATTGTTACTGCGCAACATCTGCTCCAGTAAGTTCTGGAAGGATTTACGGTCACGATCGCTACCCAGGCTGCGCAAACCATCGGCAACCCACGGCGTATTGTTTTCCAACAAAATAACCAGATCAAAACGGTATTCGTCAATCAGCGCCTGCACGAAGGGGTGCTCTTTGCCCTCATACTTTTTGCAGAAGGCCTGCGTGGTAACGAAGTCAGTATCGATAAATGCCACTTTATTGGCGTATTTCACCGCAAAATCCACATACTGTGCCTGCCCCAGCGCGATTTTGTCGTAATCAGAATATTGCAACGCCATCTCATCGCCACCAAGATGGGAGAAGACATAATCCCGGCCATATTCCCACGCACTGGTAGTATTGAAGATATTGGCTAACTTATTGACCAAAGTGGATTTCCCACTGGACTCACCGCCCAGTATCGCCACGGTACGGACAAAAAATGGCTTCACTTCAGTCGGGATATAGTCCCAGTAACGGAAAGGGTCACGGCGGATCTGGCGACCACTGATATTCATAAATGAACGCTGTGGATCAATCAGGATGGTTTCGATGCCAAATTGCTCGTTGTAATGCGGCGCATCCTGGCTTTCGCTGGAATAAATAAAATTCGGAACAATGCCTTTTTCATTCATAAAGCTCTTTACGCCATGGCTCCACACATCCCAGCCATGGGGGTACGGCTCGATACCGTGCTCATCAAACGAATGAATATGGATATTTTTCTGATATTTAAAGGTTTGTAACAACCAGCGCAAACGGTCACTGACCGTCGGTTGCTGTGACATCGAACTGTTCTCAAACAGCTCACGATCGCGTGGCTCATCGAAACAAAGAATGATGTGCAACTCGTCAACCTGGCTACAGGCGCGCTGGATTAAATAGATATGGCCGGTATGCAGCGGGTAAAATTTACCAAATACCACGCCGACTTTTTTCTCACGGCGGGGAAACTCCAGCCCGAGGAAACGGTGCAGAGCTTCAAGCTTTTGCGCACTGGGGCTTTTGATTTTGTCGTTGAGTAGCTGGCTTAAATAACCTTTGGTCATGCCGTTGCATTCGGCCACTTGCTGTAAGGTGCAACCCTTTTGCTTAATTGCTGTTTTGAGATAGTCGAATTGCAGCATACCGCCTCCTTGTTTAGTGCGCTAAACAAAAATAACACAGTATGCTGCAAGATGAACACGACTAAATTAGCGGTTATAAATCCTCTAACACCGCCAACGCATCAGCCAATTTCTTCACCCCGAACACCTGCATATTGGGCAGGGGCTTCTTCGGCATATTGGCATACGGCACGATAGCGCGTTTAAAACCGTGTTTGGCCGCCTCAGAGATACGCTCTTGACCACTGGGTACTGGGCGAATTTCACCGGCTAGCCCTACCTCACCAAATACCACTAAATCCTGTGGCAGCGGGCGGTCACGCAAGCTGGATACTAGCGACATCAGCAATGCCAGATCAGCACTGGTTTCTGTCACTTTCACCCCACCCACCACATTGACGAACACATCTTGGTCCGACATCTGTAACCCGCCATGGCGATGCAATACCGCCAACAAGATTGCCAGCCGGTTCTGTTCCAGACCGACCGCCACCCGACGTGGGTTGGACATCATTGAGTGATCGACCAGCGCCTGAATCTCTACCAGCAGCGGGCGAGTCCCTTCCCATACCACCATCACCGAGCTACCAGCAGTGACTTCATCCCCACGGCTGAGGAAAATCGCCGACGGGTTGCTAACTTCACGCAAGCCCTGTTCGGTCATAGCAAATACACCTAACTCATTAACCGCACCAAAGCGGTTTTTGTGGCTACGCAGCGTACGGAAACGAGTATCACCGTCACCATCAAGCATCACAGAGCAGTCAATACAGTGCTCCAGCACTTTCGGCCCGGCCAGTGAACCATCTTTCGTCACATGGCCCACCATGATAATGGCAACACCCCGGGTTTTGGCAAAACGGGTTAGGTAGGCGGCCGTTTCGCGCACTTGGGCCACGCTGCCCGGCGACGACTGAATATCCGCCATATGCATCACCTGAATGGAGTCGATCACCATCAAGCGCGGCTGCTCTTGCTCAGCAATCAAGCAAATTTGCTCGATACTGGTTTCCGACAGCATATTGAGGCCCGCTGTAGGCAACCCCAAACGATGCGCACGCATCGCCACCTGCTGCAACGACTCTTCGCCAGTGACATACAGGGTTTTCATGTTTTCAGACAGCTTGCAGAGCGTTTGCAACAGTAAGGTACTTTTCCCCGCGCCGGGGTTACCACCAATCAGAATGGCACTGCCCGGCACTACACCACCACCTAGCACCCGATCAAACTCAAGAAAGCCCGTTGAAAAGCGCGGTAGTTCGTCCAGACTGATATCTGACAGCTTCTGTACCCGGCTGACGCCTGCATCACCGGCATAGCCACCAAAACGCTCATTGCGCGACGACGACGAGGTTGCCGCCGCCAGCCTGATTTCGGTAATGGTATTCCAGGCATTACAGGCACTGCACTGCCCCTGCCAACGAGGATAATCGGCACCACACTCATTACAGACAAATGCTCGTTTTGGCGCTTTAGCCACAGTTCACCTCAATTTAATTAGCTCACACCTGCCTGAGCCCCAAATTACCTAATAAGCGTAATTGTTGCAGGCAGTTTGAGTGCAGACAGCGCGCAGAAATCGGAGCGTACACCATGACGTTGTAAATCATGGCGACGTGAGGATTTTATTCGCTACGCTCCCCCTACGGGCCGCCCTTAAGTGCGTTCAAAATGGCAAATAAAATAGCCTATTTCATCGTTCTTCGTGCTTCAGACTGCCGGTCAAAATGCAAAGAACACTCAGCAAATCACCGTGGCGGATCGCCACTTTCGCTTTGGCATACACCTTCGGCTTTGCATGGAAAGCCAGCCCTAAACCGGCGGCTTGCATCATTTTCAGGTCATTGGCGCCATCGCCGATAGCCACTGTTTGAGCAATAGGGATATTGAGTTTTTCCGCCAACTTGAGCAGGGTATCGGCTTTATATTGTGCATCGACAATCGGCCCTAACACTTTGCCGGTCAGCTTGCCGTCTTTGATTTCAAGTTCATTGGCTGCCACATCGACCAGACGCAGTTTGTCGCGCAGATATTCAGCGTAATAAGTAAAACCACCGGAGGCGATCGCCACATGCCAATCTAATGCCTGAAGCTTACGGACCAGGCTGGTCAGCCCCGGCATCAATGGCAGTTGGTCACGTACCTGTTTTAAGATATTGGCATCCGCCCCTTTCAGGGTGGCAACCCGCTGGCGCAGGCTGGCGGCGAAGTCCAGTTCACCTTGCATGGCGCGTTCGGTGACGGCAGCCACTTCTTCGCCGACACCGGCGAGTTTGGCAATCTCATCAATACATTCGATTTGGATGGCAGTTGAATCCATATCCATCACCAGCAGGCCCGGGGTACGCAAATGCGGGATAGCTCCCAGAGGGGCGACATCAAGACCGTTTTCATCCGCTAACGTTTTAATCCGTGGGGTTAAACTGCCGGCCAAACGGATGACCTGATAATCCTCCACACACCAGGCGGAGACAATCACCATGGCGGCACCCAATTGGCCCTGAAAACCCGTAATACGCTGTTTATCCAGCTTTCTACCGTACAGTAGCCAACCTGTATGACCGGCACGATAATCCAGCGGCATGACCTCATCACCACTGAGCGAAAGTGGCAGACCTGGCCATTGATAGATCTCCGCGGGGAGATCGCAATAGGTCAGACTATTAGACATGAATGACTCCTGTAGAAAACGGGGTAAAGACCAGACAAAAGGACGCATCAAGCTATCCTATCGCCCTTGCTTCTGGCAACATATACCCTAAATAATTCGAGTTGCGGGAAGGCGGCAAACGAAATAATCCCGATAAACTTACATCAGTAAGTGATTCGGGTTATTGAGAGTAGCCAACGCACATGCGGCTTGAAGTATGACGGGTATAAAGTCACCGATTCTTGCAAGGAACCTGCATGGCTAAGGCCAAACTAAAATTCCGACTGCACCGTACGGCTATTGTGCTGATTTGCTTGGCATTATTAGTCTTGCTGATGCAAGGTGCATCCTATTTCAGCCTCAGTCATCAACTCGCTCGTTCGGAACAAGTTGAAGAGCTGGCGAAAACACTGGCAAAACAAGTCACTTTCAGCCTCGCCCCCATCATGGACAGTGGGGATGATGATATCGACAGCCAAAAAGTTGACGAAATTCTCCAGCAACTGACGCAATCAAGCCGCGTATTGGATGCCAGTGTATATCAAATTGACGGAACGCTGGTCGCCAGCGCTGGAGAGAACGTAAAAGTACGTGATCGACTGGCTTTGGATGGTAAACGCCCCGGCAGCTATTTCAACCACCAGATTGTCGAGCTGATCCCCGGGAAAAGCGGGCCAAGCGGCTTTCTGCGTATGACGCTGGACACCCATGTGCTGGCGACGGAATCCAAGCAAGTGGATAATACCACCAATTTGCTGCGCTTGATGATTCTCGTCGCACTGGCGGTGGGGATCATTCTGGCTCGCACTCTGCTGCAAGGTCGCCGCAGCCGTTGGCAGCAATCACCTTATCTGCTCACCGCCAATACGCCGGTCAAAGAAGATGAGGATGAAACACCTGAGACACCTGCCAGTCAGGCAGATGCAGATAAAAAGACGGGCGATAAATAATACTGCGGATAGATATTATGCCATGCGCTCAATTAGCGTGGTGAGAGAAAGCAGTTCTCCCTGCATCTGTCGGGCACTATCTCCAGCAATGTACCGCCGCAAGGCATATTGGGTTGCTTTACCTTTACCTATTTTCAGCACCCTCTCTTTTAACCTGCTTAATTGCCGGGAAACAGTGGGTTGACTGATTGCCATAGCTTGCGCCAGATAACTCGCCGTCGCCGGGTTTTGGCGTAATAACGTTTCCAGAGAGAGCATGTGAATAGATTCATGAATAGAATGATGAATAGATTTATAGCGCTAATTATCTGATGTGTAAAGAAACCTATTTTTTCTGGCAGATTTTATGAATAGATTCAGCGGCAGAAATCGCTGCCGCTGAATAGAGGGAAGCAGAGAAGGGATTACTTCTGATCGCCCAGCAACACCGATTCCAATGCAATTTCAATCATGTCATTAAAAGTACTTTGGCGCTCCGCAGCGGTGGTTTGCTCACCGGTACGGATATGGTCAGAAACAGTACAGATGGTCAGGGCTTTAGCACCGAACTCCGCGGCAACGCCGTAGATACCGGCCGCTTCCATTTCCACGCCCAGAATGCCGTATTTTTCCATCACATCAAACATTTGCGGGTCTGGCGTGTAGAACAGGTCAGCAGAGAAGATGTTACCTACACGGACGTCGATACCTTTCGCTTTTGCCGCATCCACTGCATTGCGGGTCATTTCAAAGTCAGCAATCGCTGCATAGTCGTGATCTTTAAAGCGCATACGGTTTACTTTGGAGTCGGTACAAGCCCCCATGCCGATCACCACATCACGCAGTTTCACATCGGCGCGAACCGCACCACATGAACCGACACGAATGATTTTTTTCACGCCAAAATCAGTGATCAGTTCTTTGGCGTAAATGGAGCAGGACGGGATACCCATACCGTGACCCATTACAGAGATTTTGCGGCCTTTATAAGTACCGGTGAAGCCCAACATGCCACGCACATTGTTCACTTCGCGCACGTCTTGCAGGAAGGTTTCGGCGATAAATTTCGCACGCAGTGGATCCCCTGGCATTAATACAACGTCAGCGAAATCACCCATTTCAGCATTAATATGTGGCGTTGCCATAATCACTTTCCTTAAAAATCAGAGAATTAAAATTTATATTACTGAGCTGTTTTTAAGTTTGAACTACTTTGCACAGTTCAGAGAAAATCAGCCATCGCCAGCGTAGATGAGCACCGACAGTTTGGGCACGGTCAGCGCACAGCCCCCGGAGCGTACACGCAGTACGTGAGGAGGGCGAGCACTGCCCGGGTTCAAAATGGCACGCTCAGCTTAGCTGAATGACTTAAAGCATATTCTTACCGTAATCCATTGGAGATAGATTGAAATATGTCGCTACCGTCTGCCCAATATCAGCAAAGGTCTCACGATGCCCAAGCGATCCTGGTTTGACTTTCGGGCCGTAAACCAAGACCGGAATGTGCTCACGGGTATGGTCAGTGCCCGGCCAGGTTGGGTCACAACCGTGGTCAGCCGTCAGGATCATGATGTCATCCTCTTTTACCAGCGCCATCAACTCAGGCAGGCGGCGGTCGAACAGTTCCAATGCAGCAGCATAACCAGCAACGTCGCGACGGTGACCGTAAGAAGAGTCAAAATCCACAAAGTTAGTGAACACGATAGTGTTATCACCGGCTTTCTTCATTTCTTCTATCGTGGCATCAAATAGCGCATCCAGACCGGTGGCTTTCACTTTCTGAGTGATACCCACATGCGCATAGATATCGGCAATTTTACCGATAGAAACCACTTCTCCCCCTTTCTCATCCACCAGTTTTTTCAACATGGTTGGTGCTGGCGGTTCAACGGCCAGATCATGGCGGTTACCGGTGCGTTGGAAGTTACCCGGCTTGTCACCAATAAACGGACGCGCAATCACACGGCCAATATTGTAGCCACCTTCGGTCAGTTCTTCGCGGGCAATTTCACACAGCTCATACAAGCGATCCAGGCCAAAAGTTTCTTCGTGGCAGGCAATCTGGAACACCGAGTCCGCCGAGGTATAGAAAATCGGTTTGCCGGTTTTCATATGCTCTTCACCCAATTGGTCAAGGATAACGGTCCCACTTGAGTGACAGTTACCCAGATAACCCGGCAGGTTGGCCCGTTTTACCAGTTTATCCAACAGTTCCTGTGGGAAACTGTTTTCGACATCACTGAAGTAACCCCAGTCAAACAGCACCGGCACCCCCGCAATCTCCCAGTGGCCTGACGGTGTATCTTTACCGGAGGATAACTCACTGGCATAACCATAGGCACCAATGATGTCTGCATTCTTATCCAGCCCAACTGGGAATTTACCGGTGGACTCTTCGGCAGCTTTCCCCAACCCTAAACGACTCAAGTTTGGCAGCGTCAATGGGCCACTACGACCAACGTTAGCTTCACCACGGGCGCAGACCTCAGCAATGTGGCCCAGTGTATCGGCCCCTTGGTCACCAAATTTGTTAGCATCGGCGCTGGCACCAATACCAAATGAGTCCAATACCATAATAAATGTACGTTTCATTATTTTCTCCTGCGTGGGTTCACGCTCTGGGGCAGCTACGTTCATTTGCTCCCCCATGTAATTAATCTGTTTTTGCTAACATTTGCCGTCGAAAGCAAATAGCGTCAATAACAAAAGTATGGCGTTTATTCAGTAATACGGCGATAGATAACCGGTGTTTCTTCCGGCGCTTTGTCACCCAAGGTGATCGCCGCACGTAGTGCGTCTGCTGCCTGCTGCCAGTCGTCTTCGTTATTGGCATGAATCACCGCTAATGGCTGCTGGCCATCAACACCAGTCCCCAGACGTGCCATTTCAGTGATACCAACACTGTAATCAATAGGATCAGTTGCCCGCCGACGACCACCGCCGAGGGAAACCACCGCCATACCCAGTGCACGGGTATCCATCGCGGTAACAATGCCGGCTCGTTCAGCAAAGACCGGTTTGCTCAGCGTGGCAACCGGTAGGTAGCTGTCATAACGCTCAACGAAATCACTTGGGCCTTTTTGCGCCGCCACCATGCGACCAAAGAGTTCTGCTGCTTTACCGTTATCCAGCACCGCCTGTAACTTGGATCTGGCGTCAGCATCATCTTGCGCCAAACCACCGGATAACAGCATCTCAACGCACAGCGCCATCGTCACTTCTAACAAGCGTGGATTACGATATTCACCCGTCAGGAAGCGCACCGCTTCGCGCACTTCAACCGCATTACCGGCGCTGGAAGCCAACACCTGATTCATATCAGTCAATAGTGCCGTCGTTTTACAACCCGCGCCGTTAGCCACACTGACAATGGCCTGTGCTAAATCGGCAGATAGTTGATATGTCGGCATAAAAGCACCAGAACCCACCTTCACATCCATCACCAACGCATCCAGCCCCTCAGCCAGTTTCTTCGCCAAAATAGAAGCGGTAATCAGTGGAATGGAATCTACAGTGGCGGTGATATCACGGGTAGCGTAGAAACGTTTATCTGCCGGTGCTAATGAGCTGGTTTGACCAATGATGGCGACACCGACGTCCTGAATGATTTTACGGAACGCATTATCATCGGGGAAAATATCAAAACCGGGTATAGCTTCCAGTTTGTCCAAGGTTCCGCCGGTATGGCCCAAGCCACGGCCAGAAATCATCGGCACATAGCCACCACAGGCTGCGACCATCGGGCCGAGCATCAGTGATGTCACATCACCCACGCCACCGGTAGAGTGTTTATCCACGATGGGGCCGTTTAGATTAAGGCTCTGCCAGTTGAGCACCGTGCCAGAATCACGCATTGCCATAGTAAGTGCCACGCGCTCCGGCATGCTCATGTCATGGAAATAGATGGTCATCGCCAAAGCAGCAATCTGCCCTTCGGAAACCACATTGTCGCGGATCCCATTGATAAAGAAACGAATCTCTTCTTCGCTCAGTGGCTGACCGTCGCGTTTTTTACGGATAATTTCTTGTGCCAGAAACACAGCATCCCCCTGACCTAAATAAGGATAAAAGCCGCACGGCAGGCTAGTCGCCCGCAGCGCATCGGCTAAACTCAATGATTGCGATAATGATTAGTAACCGCTACTTTTGCTATCACTCTGATGGCCCAGCGTGGTTAATAAGCTGGCTAACAGACTGGATGCGCCAAAGCGGAAGTGGCGGGCGTCGGCCCAACCCTCACCCATCAATTGATCGGCCAGTTGCAGGAATTGCGCGGCATCTTCGGCAGTACGTACTCCGCCCGCTGGCTTAAAGCCGACGGTTTTACCCACACCTAAATCACGGATAGTGCTCATCATAATACCCGCACTTTCCAATGTGGCATTGACCGGCACTTTACCGGTGGAGGTTTTGATGAAATCCGCGCCAGCTTTAATAGCAATTTCAGAGGCTTGACGGATCAAGTGCTCTTGCTTTAACTCACCGGTCTCTATGATTACTTTCAGTAATACATTCGCGGCAGCGCAGGCTTCTTTGCACTCTTTTACTAATTCGAAGCCGACCTTATCATTACCCGCCATTAAGGCGCGGTAAGGGAAAACCACATCCACTTCATCAGCACCATAGGCAATGGCGGCACGGGTTTCGGCCAGTGCAATAGCAATATCATCATTGCCATGTGGGAAGTTGGTCACTGTCGCAATACGGATTTCAGGGGTACCCTGCTCGCGCAACGTTTTACGCGCAATAGGAATAAAGCGGGGATAAATACAGATTGCCGCCGTGTTACCGGCAGGGCTTTTTGCCTGATGACACAGCGCGATAACCTTATCATCGGTATCGTCGTCATTCAGGGTAGTTAAATCCATCAAACTCAGTGCGCGTTTGGCATAATCGTTAAGATTCGCGCAGGCGGTTAAATCGGTCATAAAACTCTCCAACACTATTTCAGCCCCAGCACCTTGCCAGAACTGAGCATCTATTTATGAGCGGACAAAGAGACCGTACCGGCATCTTTGGTGATTAAAAGTCCCTCTCAGTAGGCGTAATTGTTGCAGTCAGGCAAATAACATAGCCCTAATGAGAAGGTTCTAAGCTCAATACGTTGGCGAGCGGACTTGGTTCCTTGAAGATAGCCCCTATGGGTGGCAATTGAGATCCATCTCACCGCACTAACTACTTGGTCATTGCTTACATCACTGATGCAATGAGACTCCATACACACTTTAGGCTTTCATTCCGAAAGCCAATAACACTATTTGAACACGTTATCGGCAGCTTAGGTGTGTTCAATTTCACACTAATCAATAGTAACTTGTAACGAGACGGAATTATATGTGATTAAAGTCACAAAATAACCTAATTTATAGCTTTCTGACCACGATACGCTCACTCGCTTCAAGAATAGCCTATGGGCAGGAATACGCAGTATTGTAGGCCTGAACCATAAAAAATTAAGCGTCAGCGGCGCAGACAGTTTGGGTGCGGACAGCGCGCAGGGACTGGAGCGTACACGAAGTAGGTGACAGGTCCCGAGCACTGCCCAATCCCAAAATGGCAAGTCAAGCTAGCCTAATTATAATGCCAGGAAGAAACCGGCGATCGTCGCACTCATCAGATTCGACAATGTGCCTGCTGCTACCGCTTTCAGGCCGAAACGCGCGATATCGTGACGGCGGTTTGGGGCCATGCTACCCAAGCCACCCAATAAGATGGCAACAGATGACAAGTTGGCAAAACCACACAGCGCGAAGGAAACAATAGCCTTAGTGTGCTCGGAAAGAACCTGTAAACCCGCGGTTTTGACTAACTCTTCTGCCTGGAGATACTGACCGAAATTCATAAATGCTACGAATTCGTTAACGATAATCTTCTGGCCGATAAATGAACCAGCCACCATCGCTTCACTCCATGGGATGCCTATCAAGTAAGCAATCGGCGAGAATACCCAACCCAGAATCAACTCTAGCGAAAGTTGTGGATAATCAAACCAGCCACCAATCCCACCCAGAATACCATTGAGCAGAGCAATCAAGGCGATAAAGGCCAGCAGCATTGCCCCTACATTCAATGCCAGTTGCATGCCGGAAGCCGCGCCAGATGCCGCTGCATCAATAACGTTAGCCGGTCGTTCATCTTCAGCAATCAAGGTTGTAGCATCAACGTTATCGTGCGTTTTTTCAGTTTCCGGCACCATCAGTTTAGCAAACAGTAACCCACCCGGCGCTGCCATAAAGGAAGCAGCAATCAGATATTCCAATGGTACCCCCATTTGCGCATAACCGGCCAATACTGAACCGGCAACGGAAGCTAAACCGCCGCACATTACCGCAAACAGTTCAGATTGGGTCATGGTGGCAATATAAGGGCGCACCACTAACGGCGCTTCAGTTTGGCCAACAAAGATATTAGCTGTGGCGGAAAGGGATTCAGTACGTGAAGTGCCCAGCAACTTTTGTAAACCGCCGCCCAATACCTTAATAACGATTTGCATGATGCCAAGGTAATACAGAACGGCAATCAATGATGAGAAGAATACAATTACTGGTAATACTCGCAGGGCGAATACAAAGCCGCCACCACCAAAAACTTCAAACATTTTGTCAGAAACCAAACCGCCAAAAATAAATGAAATCCCCTCATTACCGTAGGCGATAACGTTAGCGACTCCTTCTGACATACCGCCCAGAATGCGGCGCCCGATGGGCACATATAATACCAGCGCACCAATAGCGATCTGGATAATAAATGCACCAACAACAGTGCGGATATTAATCGCCCTATAATTACTTGAAAGAAGTACGGCTATTAATATCAGTACTGCCATTCCAACCAGACTCATTAGCATGTCGCTATCCCTAATAGTGAAATCATTAATTAAATTGAAATAATTTTCGGGGGATTATACCGACATGAAGGCGCTATCAAATAATCTCTGTCACAAATAAACACAACTAAAAGCAACCGAATCAACGTAAGTGTGACGATGGTCACATTAAAAAGCGAAAATAAAGAGATCACACAAATTATTAGTATGGTTTGTATATTCCCGGAGGTGATTTAAAGTGGGCAGCTATCGGCGGGCGGTAATCGGAACAAACGTTGACTATTCGCTAACAACTGGCTGGCAATCTGTTGTGGCGCTTCAGAGCGTAGCTGACACAACACGCTGAACACATCAGCAGCCCGCTCGGGCCGGTTTGGCTGCCCCTGAAAACCGGCTAACGGCATATCTGGCGCGTCGGTTTCCAGCAGTAATGCGGAAAGAGGCAATGCGGCCATGACACTCCGGGTTTTCTGTGCCCGCACATAAGTAATGGTCCCACCCACACCAATATAATAACCCAAGCGAATAAATGCCTGCGCCTGCGCCAGGCTACCGGCGAAACCATGTACAACACCGGTGCGCGGCAACGCCGTTTTACGCAGCACCGAGGCTAATTGGTCATGGGAACGGCGAGAATGCAGAATAACGGGGAGATCATGCTGTTTAGCCAGCTTAAGTTGGGCCTGCAATAGCGCCAACTGGCGTGGTAACTGCGGCTCATCCATATAAAGATCCAGGCCAATTTCCCCCACGGCCACCAGCTTGTGAGTTTTGTTCGCCAGATAGGATACCAGTGTCGCCAAATCGGCCTCTTGATGTTGAGCGATATAAAGTGGATGCATGCCGAGTGCGGCAAAAAGGGGTGGATAGTTCGCAGCCAAGGCTAAAATACGGGGAAAATAAGCAGCACCCACCGCAGGAACAATCAATTGCCTGACATTCGCCTGAGCCGCAGTGACTAAACTGGCCGCTTCAGCACCACTGAATGGAGGGAAATCAAAGTGACAGTGGGTATCGATAAAATAAGCTTTATCGCTAAGATTCACTATCTGCTCACTCACTTCTACCATTAGACGGTATCACCTTTGTTTTTTGCCACACTGGCAGGCAAAATTATCTCTACTGGCAAGGGCTTTCTATTGGTATTCGTCGGAATAATCAACCCATTGTCACTCACACTCATCTGAGCCGGTAGGCCATAGTGAGTGGCGGTCACTGAATCCGCTGGTGTAATGATATCCGGCGTTTGAGTAATATCAAATGAAGAGTCATCAGTATCAATTAGCTCTGCCATATCATCTGGTTGATTAATATCTTGTGGCTGAATGATACGACGTGAAAGTGAAATCGAGGTTTTCTCCCCATTGATTCCAGCCTGATCCCGTTGATCTTGCGGTAATAGCCAGTGCCCGACGGTAGCCAAAAAATAGCGACCACAACGGCGGCCTAAATGATAATCACGATTTAGTGCCGCGACCCGGCTCCCCAGTGCATTACTGGCAAGTGGCTTAGGCGGAAAAATTTCGAAAATACGCAGGTCACCGGGCGGCTTTTCAATAAATTGCTGAATACGGTGATAGCTCTGCTCATGTTGCTGCATAATCCGCACCAGTTGTTGCAAACTGCTTTCACTCAGCCAATGTTCCATCCGCTTCATCCATTGCGGCGTGTAATAGGCCTGCGACGGTACAGTCCGAATCACCACAATAGTATCAGCGCCACGGCGGTAGGCTTCCTCCACCGGGATGGCATCACTGATGCCACCATCCTGATAACTGATCCCCCCCAAATCTACCCCCTGACGGTATAAACCAGGGATAGCACTGGACGCTTTAATGGTCGGCAGCCAGCTTTCTCGAGTGGGGGAAATATAGGTGGGTTCAAAATCATCACTACGGCAGGCACACATTAAGAATTCACGGCCATTGCGTAAATGCTCTTCAGCATGATCCATGGCCAGAGGCAACTGCTGGGATGTGATATCCACCAACCAGTCGAGATCAATTAAGTGGCCACCACGCACAAAACGTAATGGGTTAAAGAAATTAGCGGTGGTGGTGTAGCGGGTTATGACGCGGCGAGCGTAACCGGGTTGACCGCAGATAAAGGCAGATAGATTTTGTGCACCGGCAGAGGTGCCAATCATCAGATCAAAAGGGTTAAAGCGGGCGCGTTGAAATTCATCCAGCACACCGGCTGTAAAAATTCCCCGCTGCCCGCCTCCCTCACAAACCAACGCCATTTTTCCGGGTTGGTATGGTTTATAGGCGAGTGGCTCAATATTACCGAGCGTGATAGGTATTCTGTATCCCACCATCTATCCTTAATTCGTTACAACAGGTGCCGAGGATACCCCGTCTTACCCTTTGCTGTAACCCTCTCGCCTGACTAAAGGCGCTTACGGCCTGTAAACAGACTGATGAGGAATAGCACAATACCCACTACGAAGACGACTTTTGCGGCCCAGGCTGCCGTACCAGCTAGCCCACCAAAACCTAATGCCGCAGCGATTAAAGCAATAATCAAAAATATAATGCCCCAGCGAAACATAAGCCTCTCCTTCCCGTTTTAAAAAATGGCTTTCTACCCGTCATACTTCAAGCCGCAGGAGTGTTAGCTGCACTCAATCACCCGAATCACTTACTTGAGTAAGCTCATCGGTACTCACTCGCTTGCCGCCTTCCTGCAACTCGAATTATTTAGGGTATGTAAACTCGCGTTCAAAAATCACTCTTTAACAGTAGCGTATTTGACAGAAGTCGTATTATTTGGATTTGTGGATGAGTTATTTGGCTGACAAACTTATTAACGGGTATCCCGTGGGTTATTTTATTTCCCCACGAAATACCCATCAGCCGATAATAATTAAGGTTTGATGCTCAGATCATTTTTAACGCTTTTCACGCCATCAACGGCTTTAGCAATACTTTCAGCACGTTCGGACTGAGCTTTATTCTCAACACTACCTGATAACTGCACCACACCTTCGGTGGTTTCTACTTTCACTTTACGTGAGGGTACGATGTCATCAGCCAGCAATTTGGCTTTGATTGAACTGGTTGTTGCAGCATCGCCAGCATATTCACTGACTGATTGTGATTTCTGGTCTTTCACATGCAGCTTATCGCTGACAGATTTAACGCCTTCAACGTTTCCGGCAATTTCAACGGCAGTTTCAGCTTCAGCCTGAGAAGTCACAAAACCAGTCAGAGTGACCACACCATGGTTGGTTTCAACAGAGATATCAGTGCTTTTAAGAGATTTCTCTTCCAACAGAGCGCTTTTCACTTTAGCTGTTGCAGCGCTGTCACCCATGTAGTTATCGACTTTCTTCATGGAGCTATCGAGTTTCGCGCCGGTGCTGTCTACTACGTTGTTTGTCTTATTGAGCATGGTGTCTTCAGCGAACACGCTACCACTCATAAGTGCAGTACCTAAGACAATAGCCATCATTGAACGGGCAAATTTTGTATTTGTCATCGATTTCTTCCTTTGTCGTTATAAACCGTAAAGGGTTATGAAACTTAACTTGTTATAACACCCAAACTTACGGATTTTACGCCACCCAGAGAGGTGACCAGTTGATGAATACTTTACGATTACTACAGGTTATTTGACCTAAAATTGATGCACGTCAATCCTGCGTGTACCTATAAAGATAGAGCATCTCAGAATAAATACAGTCGGAATCGCCCTAAAGCCGGATTTTTATGATTAAGTAGGAGTTATCCTAAGGAGGAAATAGTGAAGACAATTAATGAATCGGGGTACCCTGTACCCCGATAGAGTGCGGCTTGGCGGGTGATTAATGTTCGCGAGTTTTACGGAAATTCACTTCCGGGTAACGTTCTTGCGTAATATTAAGATTTACCATCGTTGGGGCGATATAGCTCAAGTTATCACCACCATCTAATGCCAGATTAACCTCATTCTTACGTTTAAACTCTTCGAACTTCTTCACGTCATCACATTCAACCCAACGGGCAGTAGAGACGTTAACTGATTCATACACCGCTTCCACGTTGTATTCACTTTTCAGTCGTGAAGAGACCACTTCAAACTGTAGAACACCGACTGCGCCAACAATCAAATCGTTGTTGGTCAACGGGCGGAACACTTGCACCGCACCCTCTTCTGACAACTGAACCAGACCTTTTAGCAACTGCTTCTGTTTCAATGGATCACGCAGGCGAATGCGGCGGAACAATTCAGGGGCAAAGTTCGGTATGCCGGTGAACTTCATATCTTCACCCTGGGTGAAGGTATCGCCAATTTGAATGGTACCGTGGTTATGCAAGCCAATGATATCGCCAGCAAAAGCTTCTTCTACATGAGAACGGTCACCAGCCATAAAGGTCAGTGCGTCTGAAATTACTACGTCTTTCTTGGTTCGCACCTGACGCAGTTTCATCCCTTTCTCAAAACGGCCAGAAACCACCCGCATAAAGGCAACACGGTCACGGTGTTTCGGATCCATATTTGCCTGAATTTTGAAAACAAAACCGGTAAATTTGGGTTCAGCAGCAACCACTTCACGGGTATCGGTTTTACGTGGCATCGGGGCCGGAGCCCATTCAACCAAGCCATCCAACATATGATCGACGCCGAAGTTACCCAAAGCGGTACCGAAGAACACCGGCGTTAAGTCACCAGACAAGAAAGCATCATGCTCGAATTCATGAGAAGCCCCCTGTACCAGCTCCAGTTCCTGACGGAACTGTTTAGCCAAGTCCTCACCTACCGCTGCATCCAAGTCTGGGTTATTCAGCCCTTTGACGATGCGCACTTCCTGAATGGTGTGGCCTTTACCCGTCTGATAGAGATACGTTTCATCTTTATAAAGGTGGTAAACCCCTTTAAACAACTTACCGCAACCAATCGGCCAGGTGATTGGTGAACAAGCAATTTTCAGCTCACGTTCCACTTCATCCAGCACTTCCATCGGATCACGAATATCGCGGTCCAATTTGTTCATAAAAGTGAGGATTGGTGTATCACGCAGACGGGTTACTTCCATCAGCTTACGGGTTCGATCTTCAACCCCTTTTGCCGCGTCAATCACCATCAGACAGCAGTCCACGGCGGTCAGAGTACGGTAAGTGTCCTCGGAGAAGTCTTCATGCCCCGGGGTATCGAGTAAGTTAACCAGACAACCGCCATACGGAAATTGCATCACCGAGGTGGTGATGGAGATCCCGCGTTGCTTTTCCATTTCCATCCAGTCTGATTTGGCATGATGGCTTGAGCCACGGCCTTTTACCGTACCGGCGGTCTGAATTGCGTGTCCGAACAACAACACTTTTTCGGTAATGGTGGTTTTACCGGCATCGGGGTGGGAAATGATCGCGAAAGTACGTCTTTTCGCGACTTCCAGTGCGTATTCACTTGGAGACATAATTTGAGATTTCTACTTTTAAGCCGCCCTGCTCTGGGCCTCATATCCTATTGATATGCGGGTCAGGCAAAGCGAGGCATTGATTGTGGCGCTATACCCTGCTTATTGGAAATTGCAGCAGGCTTAGCGGCAACTCCTATCACGTCGGGTATAAGTGGCTATAGCGCGGTATTTTCTCTGATTTATGCGAGATAGACAATTTATTCAAGACAAACAGTCGTTATTCAAGACAAACAGTCATTATTCACGACCGACAATCGGCAAAACGGGGCTATCCCATCGGCAGCGCCATCATAATGGCATCTTCACGCCCATCGGCACTTGGGTAATAGTTGCGCCGCACAGAAACCTCGTTAAAGCCTAAGCTCTCATAGAGGGCGATAGCCCGTGCGTTTGAAGCCCGCACCTCAAGCCAGAGAGTGACGATATCACGTGTTGCCAACTGCTCAATCAGATGTTCAAGCAGTAAACGGCCATACCCCTGTCGCTGATAGTGCGGATCGATGGCGATATTAAACAGCGTCGCTTCATCCAACACCATTTGGGTAATGGCGAAACCGACCATTTGTTGACTGACACTCAACTTAAAATTGAGATAGCGCTCCCCTTGGTTACTGACCAGGGTTTTTTCCGTCCACGGGAAAGCGTGGCTGGCTTGCTCAATTTTGTACGCTGTGGCCAGATCGGCTGGCGTCAGGATAGAAATCTGCTTCATGGTGACAAATCTGCTGCCAAAGTGCGCGCTTAGCGCTCGCGTCTTGATAAAGTCCGGCCAATGCCGGGCTGTGTAACTGCGCGCCAGCGACCGCAAGCGGTTCACTGATGCCCAATCGCCAACTGTTGCACTGCGTATCTTCCGGCAACATTGCAACCCTGTCCGGCGTCAGTGCATAAGCCTGACGCGGCGTGAGACCCAAGCTGTGCAACACATCACACAACAGGGGATCATCATATTCAGGAAGCAGGTGTGCCACAATCAGCAGTCGGGTATCTTCGGGTAAACGAACTGCGATTTCACCCTGCAAGACGGCCGGGCGGCGCAATGTCCACTGCGTAATGCCTAGCTGTTGTAACAGCAAGTCTCGTCTTGATGCCATGCCATTTCCTGTCAGAGCGACCCGTATTTCGACGCTATGCTAGCAAACCCATCGAACATGCGCCAACAAACCTCTATAATCCCCGATCATATTATTAAGGAGCCAAAGACTGATGTCAGCATTAACCCCAGCCAGTGAAGTGATACTGCGCCATAGTGATGAATTTATAGCCCGCCATGTGTTGTTTGCCGGTGATTTACAAGATGCGCTGCCAGCGCAGTTTGATGCAGCCGGGGTACGGGTTCATACCAATCAATATCACCACTGGCAATTACTGAGCAATACGCTGGAAGAGAATGTGCAATTCGGTCTTTTGGCCACTGCCGACATAGTGGCTAACTGCGATACGCTGGTTTATTACTGGCCGAAAAGTAAACAGGAAGCCCAGTTCCAATTGGCTAATCTCCTTTCGTTATTGCCTGTCGGCACCGATATTTTTGTGGTGGGTGAGAACCGTAGTGGCGTGCGCAGTGCAGAAGAAATGTTATCTGAATTTGCGCAGTTGACTAAAATCGACAGCGCCCGCCGTTGCGGTCTGTACCATGGCCGGTTGGATAAACAGCCGGAATTTGATGCCGATGCCTGGTGGGAAAGTTACCAAGTGGGCGATGTGACAGTTAAAACATTGCCTGGCGTATTCAGCCGTGACTCGCTGGACTCCGGCAGCCATCTGTTACTGTCTACGTTCAGTGAGCCATTTAAAGGAAATGTGCTGGATGTCGGCTGTGGTGCAGGTGTGCTGGCCTCTGTATTGGCGCAGCAATCACCTAAAATCAAATGGACCCTGAGTGATGTCTCTGCGGCCGCTATTGAAGCCAGCCGAGCAACATTAGCGGTGAATAACATCGACGCGCAGGTGATTGCCAGCAATGTCTATTCCGACATTAAAGGCCGCTTCGAGATGATTATTTCGAATCCACCGTTCCATGATGGTATTCAAACCAGCCTGACTGCGGCGGAATTGTTGATCCGCGGCGCAACAGCTCACCTGCATGTCGGTGGTAAATTGCGGATAGTGGCGAACTCCTTCCTGCCTTACCCTGCACTGCTGGATGCGGCATTTGGCAGCCATGAAGTGCTGGCCCAGAATGGCCGTTTTAAGGTGTATCAGGCAACTGTCGGGCGTGCGCCACGAGACTCCAAGAAAAAACGTTAAAACTAGGCGTTAAGATGGGCCATCCCTTCCGCGCCGTAGCGTTCACCCGCTGCGGCATGGAACGGGAATACTGCATCCAGTGCTGCCAGCTCTTGCGGGCTGAGTGCCAGATCGAGTGCCGCCAGATTCTCTTCCAGATAAGCACGCCGTTTGGTCCCAGGGATTGGGACAATATATTTCCCCTGCGCCAATACCCAGGCCAGCGCCAGTTGAGAGGGTTTAACCCCTTTCGCGCGCGCCATTTCCACCACCGCATCGGCTAATACCAGATTCATGGCAAAATTATCCCCCTGAAAACGCGGGTTATGACGGCGAAAATCATCAGCAGCCAGATCTTCCGGGCGGCGTAACGCTCCGGTCAAAAAACCGCGCCCCAGAGGGCTATAAGCCACAAAACCCACACCTAACCGTTCGCAGGTCGCCAATACAGAGGATTCCACATCTCGTGTCCAAAGTGAGTATTCACTCTGTACTGCGGTAATTGGATGCACCTGATG
This sequence comes from Yersinia sp. 2553 StPb PI, assembly GCF_052217105.1. NCBI lineage: Bacteria > Pseudomonadati > Pseudomonadota > Gammaproteobacteria > Enterobacterales > Yersiniaceae > Yersinia > Yersinia sp. 2553 StPb PI. Next base: position 3,159,469 of record NZ_JAZGPX010000002.1, read on the forward strand.
GGCCTTCTCTAATGTTGCCGCTGAGACTTCACTCAAACCGATATAACGTATTTTACCGGCAGTGACCAAATCAGCCAGAGTGCCAATCACATCTTCAACCGGTACACTCGGGTCGCCACGATGCTGGTAATAAAGGTCAATAACATCAACACCCAACCGCTTCAGGCTACCGTCAACAGACTTACGAATATAATCAGGCTGGCTACTGACGCCCCGCACTGTCGGGTCAGTCGGATCACGTACAATACCAAATTTAGTGGCCAGAAAGACCTGATCACGTTTGCCTTTAATGGCGCGTCCAACCAACTCCTCATTGGTAAACGGGCCATACATGTCAGCGGTATCGAGTAAAGTCACCCCCAACTCCAGCGCGCGATGTAACGTCGCAATGGATTCATTCACGTCCTGATTGGTGGAGTAAAAGTCACTCATCCCCATGCAGCCAAGCCCCAGCGCTGAGACTAGCGGGCCATTCGAACCTAATTGACGTTGTTGCATTGTGATATTCCCCGTTAATGATGTCGGAAGAAAGTGTGGTTGTTTAGCGAGGAAAGATAAATAATGCAGATTGCTCATTACTGTTCAAAAAACACCAACAATGGACGAGTGCAATCATGGACCAAATACAAGCTATGCGGATATTTGTCCGTATTGTTGAATTAGGTAGCTTCAGTCGCGCGGCGGAGAAACTACAATTGCCCCGTGCAACGGTCAGCCATACCTTAAAACGGTTAGAGCAGCGCTTAGGCGTGCGTTTATTGGTGCGCACCACCCGGCAAGTGAATATCACCGCGGAAGGCACACTGTATTACCAGCGTTGTTTGCAATTACTGTCGGCGTTTGAAGAGGCTGACTCGCTGTTCAGCCATCAGCGGCTGCAACCGGAAGGGAAAGTACGCATTGATATGCCACATTCGCTAGCCCGCAATGTGGTTATCCCCGCACTAAATGACTTTTATCAGCGTTATCCCCATATCACGCTGATTCTCGGCGCGAATGACAGTACCATTGACCTGATGCGTGAAGGTGTCGATTGTGTTTTGCGTGCATGGCTGCCCCATGATGAACAATTAGCAGCACGTAATATTGGTCAGCAACCACAGATAACCTGTGCGTCACCAGCTTATCTCGCCAGATATGGTGTTCCACAGTCCCTCGACGACCTGGCCGGCCATCAAGCGGTGGGGTATTTCTCACAGATGAATGGCCGTGATTACCCATTAGAATTTGTTTATCAGGGGAAAGTTGAAAGCCGCACATTACCTGGTATCTTGAGTGTCAATGGTGCCGATGCTTATATCGCAGCCGGTGTCGCAGGCCTAGGATTGATTCAAGCTCCCACGCCAGGTATTCAGAGCCAATTAACCCAAGGCGAACTGATTGAGGTGTTGCCCCACTGTCCACCACCGGCCATGTCGCTGTTTATTATGTTCCCTGCGGGGCGTTTTCTTGCCCCTAGAGTAAGAGTGCTGATTGACTGGCTGATTGAACTGTTTTCCGATTATCCACAGTTATCACCAACACAACCAAGCGGGCGTTAAAAACTAAAAATACTTCTGTAATCAAATCAATTGCTCAACATATGATGCTTTTTACAGCAAACGTCCCGCTTAGGGGAAATAAGTATTGACCTGAACGCGAAAATCTCTAGAATTCGCCTCCGTAGTTGCTTTATAAAAGTGATGTTCCGGTACGCGATGGTGGCGGAATTGGTAGACGCGCTAGCTTCAGGTGTTAGTGTTCTTACGGACGTGAGGGTTCAAGTCCCTCCCTTCGCACCAAACATACTTTTCTTGGCGATTCGTAGTATATCCCCAAAGTAATTGGTATTGCAGGCAGCAAACAAACCCAGATAGGCTTACTCCGGTAAGTGATTGAGGTTTAATAGCCTGTGGCTTCAAGTACGAGGGGAGATTTATATTGCACAGCACATGCGATGGTGGCGGAATTGGTAGACGCGCTAGCTTCAGGTGTTAGTGTTCTTACGGACGTGAGGGTTCAAGTCCCTCCCTTCGCACCAAGCTGGTGATATAAATCCTAAGCTTTACTTTTTTAAGATATACCCAAAATAATTCGAATTGCAGAAAGGCGGCAAACGAGTGAACTCCCAAGAGCTTACACCAGTAAGTGACTGGGGTGAACAAAGGCAGCCAACGCACATGTAGTTTGAAGTATGACGGATATAGCAGTAAGAAATCATTTGGGCGATGGTGGCGGAATTGGTAGACGCGCTAGCTTCAGGTGTTAGTGTTCTTACGGACGTGAGGGTTCAAGTCCCTCCCTTCGCACCACAATGATTTCAAAAGCACAGTAATACCTCTCTTCTGGCAAGACCCCTTCCTAAAATACACGTAAATACCTGTAATACAGAAAATTCAGCCAATGCTATTGGGTTCAATGCATCCCACTGTGCATTAACACCGCCATCAGTCCACCCAACAGCGCCAGACATGATGGCAGCAATAAGAAATGCCGTAACCGCGCGTGATACAACATGCTAACCGTGGCTAGCATGGCGAGCACAATCAGGATACGTAACTGACCGACGGTGATATCAGCCCATCCCAAAACCGGTAGTAAAGCAAAAGGCAGCAATATTCCCCAACCACTAGACATACCACGGCTCAATAACCCACTGATCCCACACCAGCGATAAGCGGCTAATCTGGCTGTAATCATAACAACGGCCCCAATTGATAATGATAACCAATATCATATATCACTCTATCGTAGTCTGCACTATGAAGTTGTTAGCAGCGGACAGACAGCGACAACATCAAGTTAAGAAACATCATGATGACAGGCTGAAACAAAAATGGTAATTTTGGTTAAGAAAATTCCTAAAACGATACTAAAACGCTTCAAACAAAAATAATTACTAAGAAAAACTATTTATCGTGATGCCTAAATAATAGGGCTTCATGAGGATATTGTTTATTTGTCTACTGACAGCACGACATTATGCAGAGTGAATTGAATATGAATAGCCATTCCTACGATCAGCTTCTGAAAAGTAAGCATCGGCTCTCTTTACTGCTTTTTTTATTTCTTAATGCGTCGTCTTCTATTTTTAGTATGATATTACCGTCACCTGAAACGCCAGCAGTGACATTACCGATAGTACTGATCACGGTTATCAGCCTGAGCGCAGCAACTTATCTGATTTTTATTTCGAAGAATTATGCCAATAAACTGAATTTATTTTCAATAATCATGGGCGTGCTTTGGGCCTGGCAAATCATTCTTAAATACGAATATTTGGGTAATAATGAAAATAACTACTTACTACTCAGCCTGTTTACGATTTTCTTTATCAGCACCATAGCCCTGTCTGATAATTTCCTTGCTTTTTGTCTACACAGTGCACCAGCAGCATTAACCGTTATTTTACTCGACGATTTTCAAAATATTTTCCGTATTGTATTCACCATCATGCTGCCACTGATTGGTTTCTCCTTACATCATTTGATGCTACGTCGTAGCGATGACTTTACCCGAAAACTTGTCGCACGCCTTTATAATGAAAGGGAAAAATTCAGTGATTTAAGCATGATAGACCCCTTAACCAGTTTGTATAATCGCCGGGGTCTGGAGAATAAACTTGAAACACTACTGGCTCAGTCTCCCGGCAATCATTACGTATTGTTGCTCGATATCGACCATTTTAAAGCTTATAACGATAACTATGGTCACACGATGGGGGATCAAGCACTGGTACGTGTTGCGGCGGCTATCCGTGATGCTGTTCGTTCACGGGATATCGTGGTGCGCTACGGCGGCGAAGAGTTTTTAGTGTTACTGACTCATGTGAGTGAAGAGTATGCAAGCCAGCTTGCTGAGCGCGTGCGCCAACGGGTTTTAGGACTTGATATTCCACATGTTTTTAACCATAAAGTTTCTACAACCGTGACATTGAGCGCAGGTATTTCTCCTCTGCAAGCCTATGATCTGGCCTCCTCGCTTAAAGCCGCGGATGAAGCACTTTACCGGGCCAAAAAAGATGGCCGGAATAAAGTTGCCTTTGCCGGAGAGAAATTATCAAACGTTGAATCGTCACCTTGATTAAATGACGCGGTACAAACTCAATTATTATTTTCATCGATAATGGTTGAGTTTAATACTGCGATATTATATTTCACTTTCATTATGTTATTAAACCTTGTCATTGCATCTAAAAAAAATAAATCACTAGCTCATCTGCTGGCAGATAACATCTATTTAAGCGAATCATCCTTCCGCACAGTTGAACATAATTAGCGTTTAAAACTGTAAATTGCGCTATTACCCCCAGTTCAAATACCCATCCATCATCCAGGCAATGTTGCTCAATGTCTCAGGGTAATCTGGCCCATATTCGTATATCACAATACATGTACAATAATGATTATCATTTATAGAAAGAAAAACCATGCAGGAAGAGTATTGCGAATCAGGGTCTGGAGCTTATCACTGTTTTTTACTATAACGGATTATTTTGTTGCTTTGCTAAACCGATTCTTCTACTTTTAGCAGCAAATAGGATTGAAGAAAACAGGGGTTTATCATGGAAAATACCATTTGGGTTTTAGGTGATGCTGTAATTGATTTAGTTCCTGAAAATTCAAATAATTACCTTAAGTGTCCAGGTGGTGCACCTGCCAATGTGGCGGTCGGCATCGCCCGATTGGGCGGTAAAAGTGCCTTTATTGGCCGGGTTGGGCAAGACAGTTTTGGTCGTTTTATGCAGCAGATATTACAACAGGAAAACGTCGATACCCACGCGATGACACAGGATCCGCTGCACCATACCTCTACAGTTGTGGTGGATTTAGATGAGCATGGCGAACGCACTTTTACATTTATGGTGACACCGAGTGCCGATCTATTCTTACAACCAGATGATTTACCTGAATTTAAAAACAATCAGTGGCTGCATTTGTGCTCTATTGCCTTAAGCCAAGAGCCGAGCCGTAGTGCCGCCTTTGAGGCGATGCGCCGTATGAAAGCCGACGGTGGTTGGGTCAGCTTTGATCCCAATATCCGTGCCGATATCTGGCGCGAACCACAAGCGTTGCTCCCCTGTCTGCAACAGGCGCTGTTATTGGCCGATGTAGTGAAACTGTCGTTGGAAGAACTGAACTTTATCTGCCCAGATCAGGATATTGCTGGCGCAATGGAACAGTTGATGGCCGACTATTGCTGCAAATTGCTACTGGTAACACTGGGTGCCAATGGCGTTTGGGTGCATAACCGCCATCGTCTGCAAAAATACCCGAGTAGGAAAATCACCCCAATAGACACGACTGGCGCGGGTGATGCCTTTGTCGCTGGGTTGCTGACAGCATTGGCACGGCTACCAAATTGGCATTTAGGTGCAGATCTCACCGCCGCCATCGATCAGGCGCAAGCCTGTGGTGCTTTAGCCACCAGCGCTAAAGGAGCAATGACTGCGTTACCTAATGCTCAACAGTTGCGGCATTTTCTCCAACCCGACCACTAACTGCATAAATCCTCTTCCGCATAAACCATTTAGGATGTCGCCTTTGACAGGCAGGCAGGTATCCGTCCCTCCTCCTACCTGTCACTCTTTTTGCTAAACACCCAGCATGTTAGCGCCTGCTACATGCATTATCGCGCGCGCCCTCTTCCTGCTCATCGCCTTATTCGTCTCAAAAAGTCATGCACTTTGCAGTCTGGATCACAATAGCTGAATCGGGTTAGCAAAATGTTTTGCTAATCCCAAAGGATCCCCCTTATGTTAGCCATGAAAAACCGGTTTAGCTGTTTAGCATAAATACAATCAATCACATACCGAGTGATATAAAATGATGATAAAACCAAGCTATCTTGCTGTATCAATAGGACTTATCCTTTCTTGTGCAGCGACAACCACCTCTGCAGCCTCACCCTCGTCTTCCTCAAACATGGATATTGAAGCCCGCCTCAATGCGTTGGAGCAACGATTACAACAAGCGGAACAGCGGGCAAAAAATGCAGAAACACGCGCCGAAATTGCCGAAAAACAGGCACAAAAGCTGGAAACTCGAACGCGTCAGGCAGAAGAAAAGACCGTTCAGGTGGCTAAGCGCACAGATAAACTGGAAAGCAAAACACAGGATGGCAACGGTTTTGAGTTTCATGGTTATGCCCGTTCCGGCCTGCTAATGAACGACTCTGGCACCGGCACCCAAGGTGGCCCGTATGTTACGCCAGCCGGCAGTACCGGAGGGGCAGTTGGCCGCTTGGGTAATGAGACAGAAACTTATGTTGAAGTCAATTTGGAGAAAAAGCAGAAGCTGGATAACGGTGCCACCACCCGCTATAAAGTGATGCTGGCTGATGGTCAGCGCAGCTATAACGACTGGACAGCCGACAGCAGTGACCTCAATGTGCGCCAGGCATTTGTCGAACTTGGCACCTTGCCAACCTTTAACGGTATTTTTAAAGACAGTACATTGTGGGCCGGTAAACGTTTCGATCGCGATAACTTCGATATTCACTGGCTGGATTCCGACGTGGTATTCCTTGCCGGTACCGGTGGCGGTATTTATGACATCAAATGGACCGATAACCTGAAGAGTAACTTCTCGTTATATGGCCGTAATTATGGTGAGATCGAGAATGTTAATAGCGATATCCAAAGCTATATTTTCACTGCCAATAACTATAGCGGCCCCTTCCAGTGGATGGTGAGCGGGTTGCGCGCCAAAGATAATGAGGCGCGCCAAAATAGCGGTGAAGCCGTTAATACTAATGCCACAGATAAAGGTATTCACAGCATGTTGGCCTATCACGGTGACAGCTTCTATGGGCTACGTGATGGTACGTCAAAAACCGCGCTGCTGTACGGCCATGGTTTAGGGGCTGAAGTAAAATCTATCGGGTCCGATGGCAACTTAACCAGCAGCGCAGATACCTGGCGTTTGGCGACTTACGGCACCACCGCATTAAGTAAAAACTGGAGTCTAGCCCCAGCAATATTGGCGCAACAAAGTAAGGATCGTTATGTCTCGGGCGATAGCTATAAGTGGATAACATTCAACACCCGCCTGATTCAGGAAATCACCGAGAACTTTGCATTAGCTTATGAAGGTAGTTATCAGTACATGAATCTGGATCCGCAGGGCTATAAGGATTATCACAAAGTCAGTGGTGGTTTCTATAAATTGACCTTCGCCCCAACCTTTAAAGCTGGTGATATCAGTAATTTCTTCAGCCGACCAGAAATACGGGTGTTCGCCACCTATATGGATTGGAGCCAAGATCTGGATAACTACGCCAAGGATGATTCCTTCGGTAAAGATGGTTTTGCCGCCGGTGGGCAATGGAACTTTGGTATCCAAATGGAAACCTGGTTCTAACTATTACGCACCGCGGTAATCACGACGAATACCGCCTGCTGCCGTGACGATCCTCGGCATGCAGGAATCAAAATAAATTTGCGAGGGATATCATGAATATCAATGAGACCGTAACGGCTCTGCTCCCATTGCTTGGTGGTAAAGAGAATATCGTCAGTGCTGCACACTGCGCCACTCGCCTGCGCTTGGTTCTGGCAGATGATTCTTTAGTGCAAAAATCAGCGGTAGAAAAACTCGATGGCGTTAAGGGCTGCTTCAGCAATGCCGGGCAGTTACAGGTGATTTTCGGTACCGGGTTGGTCAATAAAGTTTATGCCGAATTTATCAAGGTAGCGGGTGTAAACGAAGCCAGTAAATCTGAAGCTGCCGCTGTGGCGGCGCGTAAACTCAATCCGTTCCAGCGCATTGCCCGCCTGCTATCCAATATTTTTGTCCCGATCATTCCGGCAATCGTGGCGTCCGGCCTGTTAATGGGCTTGCTCGGCATGGTAAAAACCTATGGCTGGGCCGATGCTGACAGCGCGCTGTTTATCATGCTGGATATGTTCAGCTCCGCTGCCTTTATCATTCTACCTATCTTGATTGGTTTCACCGCGGCCAAAGAATTTGGCGGTAACCCGTATCTGGGGGCAACACTGGGCGGCATTTTGACGCACCCAGCGCTAACCAATGCCTGGGGGGTGGCGGGCGGTTTCCATACTATGAATTTCTTCGGTATGGAGGTGGCGATGATTGGCTATCAGGGCACAGTATTCCCGGTGCTACTGGCAGTGTGGTTTATGAGTATGTTGGAAAAACGCCTGCGCAAAGTGATACCTGATGCGCTGGACCTGATCCTCACACCGTTTTTGACCGTAATCATTACCGGTTTTGTCGCGCTGTTATTTATCGGCCCTGCCGGGCGAGTATTGGGTGATGGGATCTCGCTGGTACTTAGCACACTGATAACCCATGCTGGCTGGCTGGCCGGGTTACTGTTCGGCGGGCTTTATTCCGTGATAGTGATAACCGGCATCCATCATAGCTTCCACGCCATCGAGGCCGGGCTATTGGGTAATCCGAATATCGGGGTCAATTTCTTGTTACCTATCTGGTCAATGGCAAACGTGGCGCAAGGCGGAGCCTGCCTGGCAGTCTACTTTAAAACCCGCGATGCTAAAATTAAAGCCATCGCCATCCCATCGGCATTTTCTGCCATGCTGGGTATTACCGAAGCGGCAATTTTCGGGATTAATCTGCGCTTTATCAAACCCTTCCTTGCTGCACTGGCAGGTGGTGCATTAGGAGGCGCTTGGGTCGTCGCGAATCATGTCAATATGACTGCGGTGGGCTTAACCGGTATCCCGGGCATCGCTATCGTACAAGGCAATTCAATTGTTAATTATCTGATTGGATTGGTTATTGCATTTGGCGCTGCATTTATTATCTCTCTACTGCTTAAGTACAAAACGGACAGCGAATAATGCAAGAAGTCAGTTTGCTAAAACAACTTACGCTGGCAGTGATGCGTGGCCAAATCCGCGCATCGCGTGACCCTCATCGGCCAGGCTGGCACCTGGCCCCCAGTGTCGGGCTGCTGAATGATCCCAACGGGTTTATTTATCATGCTGGCTATTATCATTTGTTCTATCAATGGAACCCGTTAGATTGCCGCCACGGCAGTAAATACTGGGGCCATTGGCGTAGTGCCGATCTGATTCATTGGGAACATCAGCCTGTCGCATTGGTGCCCAGTGAAGAATATGAAAGCCACGGCTGCTACTCAGGTTCTGCCGTTATTGCTGATGACCGAATCACGCTGATTTACACCGGTAATGTGAAATATCCTGATGGCTCGCGCACCGCATTCCAATGTCTGGCACAGGAGAATGAGCGAGGGGAATACGACAAATTAGGACCAGTGCTCCCATTACCTGCGGGCTATACCGGCCATGTTCGCGACCCGAAAGTCTGGCAGCACGACGGTCAGTGGTACATGGTTTTAGGCGCGCAAGATAAGCAACTGCAAGGGAAAGTGCTGCTATTACGCTCCGATGATTTACGTAAATGGCATAATCTGGGTGAAATTGCCGGTTCTGGTCTGGGCGGATTAGGCCCGTTTGGCTATATGTGGGAATGCCCTGACATATTCAGGTTAGCGGATCAGGAGGTGCTGATTTTCTGCCCGCAGGGCATCGCTGCTGAAGCAGAGCGTTATCGTAATACCTTCCAGGCTGGCTATTTACTGGGCCAATTGGATTATACCAAGGCAGCATTCAACCATCAGGCGTTCCACGAACTGGATCTCGGCTTCGAATTCTACGCGCCACAAACCACGCTGGCCGCAGATGGCCGCCGCCTGTTATTCGCCTGGATGGGCATCCCGGATGAAGATGAGTTTTATCAACCCACCGTAGCCCATGGTTGGATCCATACCATGACCTGCCCACGAGAGCTGAGTCTGGTTGACGGCAAAGTCATTCAACGACCCGCGCGTGAATTGCAGGCATTGCGCCGTGAACATCGTCAGTGGCAAGGTCGTGCTCAACAGGCACCGGCACTCTCCATCCGCAGTGCTGAAATGATAGTCGAGGTTAGTGCGCCATTTATCCTCGAATTAGGCGATGAAATGATGCTGATATGGGATGGTGAACGTATCACACTAAGCCGCCGCAATCTGCGTACCGGGCTGCAAGAGTTCCGTTATTGGCGCGGTCAATTGCAGCAGTTACAACTGCTCTGCGATAGTTGCAGCATAGAGATATTTATCAATCAGGGAGAGGCGGTAATGACTACATGCTACTTCCCGACTGAAGACCCGATAGCAATCTTTAACGGAAATGCTGAACTGTGTCTGCAACACTGGTTGTTGTCTTCGCCCATGTTAGAATGAACTATCTTTCAAGGCGACAGATTCACTCAGTGAAAAACAATAACCTGTGAAAAATCATAAACGAATTACCATTAACGATATTGCCAAACTGGCTGGTGTGTCGAAATCGACCACCAGTTTGGTGCTCAATGGGCGTAGCAAGGAGTATCGTGTTTCCGATGAAACGCGGGATCGTATTATTGCCTTGGCCAACGAACATAACTATCAACCGAGCTTCCATGCCCGCTCGCTACGCTCAACCCGCAGCCACACCATAGGATTGGTGGTCCCGGAGATGACCAACCACGGTTTTGCCCTGATTTCACGTGAGCTGGAGATGCTGTGTCGCGAAGCCGGATTACAGCTACTTATTGCTTGTACCGATGAAAACCCCGGTCAGGAAATGATGGCGGTCAATAGCCTGGTACAACGTCAGGTCGATGGCCTGATTGTCGCCTCCAGCCAGCTCAATGACAGCGAATATCAAAAGATCAATGCCCGCCTGCCAGTGGTGCAGATGGATCGATTAATTGGTGAATCAGAGTTGCCGCTGGTTATCACTGACTCGGTAGCCTCCACCGCCATACTGGTTGAAAACGTTGCCCGCCAACATCCTGATGAGTTTTATTTTCTTGGTGGTCAGCCACGCATCTCCCCTACTCGCGATCGGCTGGCTGGCTTTCAGCAGGGGCTACAACAGGCAGGGGTTACCTGCCGCCCCGAGTGGGTCCTAAATGGCCATTACCTGCCCAGTTCCGGTTATGAAATGATTGCCCAACTCTGTGCACAATTAGGCCGCCCACCTAAAGCGGTGTTTACTGCCGCCTGCGGGCTGTTGGAAGGTGTACTGCGCTATCTCAATCAGCATCAATTAATGGACAGTGAGATTCATTTATGCAGTTTTGACGATCACTATCTGTTTGATTGCCTGCCGTTGAAAATAGATACCATCGCACAAGATTGCCAAGGGCTGGCACGCCACAGCTTTGAGATGATCACCAGCTTGATTGCTGAATCGGCACTGGCGCAAAATCAACTGATTCTGCCAGGGCAGATCCATTGGCGCCATCCGGGTTCTAAGGCGCTTAATGAGCAACACTGAACCGGTGACCACCCCTGCATTAGCCGACTCCTGGCGGCGCTGCCAAAAATTGATGCAAGCCCACCAATGGCGAGTACCTCACCGGGCCGTGGGTGCGACGTTCCAGTCAATTTGTCAGCGCAAAAATGACTTGCTGGTATTAGGTCAGGCGGCATTGGAAGATGCTTACGAATATATGGAATCACGCCCTTGTGCGCTGCTGATTCTGGATGAAAGTGGCTGTACTCTATGGAAATGCGGGCATCCACAAACGATAAGTCAGCTACAGGCATTAGGGATTGATTGCGGCAGTTATTGGGCAGAAGGGCTAATGGGTACCAATGCCCCGGCGCTGGCAATTGCTGAAGGCAACCCGATACAAGTCAGTGGCCAGCAGCATTTTAAACAGGCGCTGCATCCGTGGCGCTTTTGCGCTACTCCGGTGTATGACAACAGTGGCCGCCAACGGGCGGTCATTGTTTTAGGTAGCCTGCTCACCGAACATGCGGCAAGTGATTTGCCTCTGACATTGGCTATCGCCCGCGAAATTGGCAATTATCTCCACGCAGATAGCTTATTAGCAGAAACTAACCGTCATCTGAATGAACTCAATGCCCTACTCGATGGTGTGGACGATGGTGTCATGGCATGGGACCAACGCGGTTGCCTGCTGTATCTCAATCGTCGTGCTGCGGCTATTTTACAACTAGATGAAACCAGTAGCCTCGGCAAGCCGGTCACAGATTTGCTGACCTTACCCTCCTTACTGACCCACGCCATTTTACACCGTAATCCCCTCAGCCACGTCGAGGTGACCTTTGAGAATCAGCAGCAATTTATTCCGGCTCTCTTAACCCTCAAACCCATCCCAGATGGTAACCGCTGCGGCTTTATTGCATTACTCCATCCACAAGAATTACTGCGGCAAATGGTGCACAACCAATTAGGGGGGGCTAATTGTACTTTTGATGATATGCCGGTTGCTTCACTAGAAATGCGCCGCCTGGTGCGTTATGGCAAGCAGGCTGCCAAAGGTCGGCATCCGATTTTACTGCACGGGGAAGAAGGGGTCGGTAAACAGCAGTTGGGGCAAGCAATCCATAATGCCAGCAATCGCGCCGATGGCCCTTATATCGTCTTAAATTGTCAGGCATTGCCACAAAATTTCATGGCGCGAGAATTTCTTGGTAGTGATGCCAGTGAAGGGGAATCCGGCCAACCCAGCAAATTTGAACTGGCTAACGGTGGCACCTTATATCTGGAACAAGTTGAATATCTGTCGCCGGAAATGCAGTCAGCTCTGCTGCAAATCGTCAAAACTGGCATGGTAATGCGGGTCAACTCTAATCGGGTGATCCCAGTCGATGTCCGGATTATTACCGCCACCGGGGCAGATTTGCCCTTATTGGTTAAACAAGGGCGTTTTCGCCGCCAGCTATTTTATACCCTACAATCTTTCGAATTACATATTCCACCACTGCGTCAGCGTCAACAGGATATCCCCCCACTGGTACAGCATACATTGGCAAGCATTGGGCAACATTTCCACTGCCAATACCAGCCAGATGAGAGTGTTATCCGTCAGTTATGCCAATACCCATGGCCCGGGAATGATCAGGAACTGAAAAGTGTGGTGGAGCGGGCCGCCATGGCTTGCCGCAATAACCGCATTAACCTCAATGATTTGCCAGAGCATCTACTGGGGGAAAGGCTGTTATTAGAACCGGAGATGCCGCAACCTCAGCCTGTCTTATCACTACAAGAATTAGAAAGACAGGCCATTATTCGTGCGGCACTGGTGTGCCAAGGTCAGCTAAATGAAATGGCGACCTTATTAGGGATAGGCCGCACAACCTTATGGCGAAAAGTAAAACTTCATCGGCTGGATATCAGCCAATTTAAGGGTGGCGAGTCATAATCTCAATGCACCGCCCAGTCAGGGAAAATCATCGGCAAAGTAAATGCTTTTAGCTGCTCAGCAGAGAGTTGACGCCGCTGTGCATTAATCTCTGCGCCCGGCCCTTGACTGTTTGCTTCAAAGAAACGTGAATCTTGTGGATAGAACCAGATTTTCTCGCCTTGCTTATCTTTACCAGACATTTTATCCCAACCGTAAATGTGGTCATCCATCGTCGTATTTATAAATACCGTCTGGCCAATGGCCGCAGGATCAGCATAACGGCCATCATCAAAGGCAGTGGTCGGATGCCACGGACGCCCTAAAGCGAAACTTTTGGCTGGAACACCGGGTTCTTTGGTCAAACGAATATTGAGAAAAATCAAACCATAAGGTGATGTGTTTAATGTACTGGGGGCAGTAATATAGCCATAGGGTGGCTCAATATCACGACGATCGCGGGCAATAATATTACATCGGTCAAATACCGTAATACCTGAGCCAAAAATAAAATCGACATGACCACTGATTTCGCAATCAGTAAAATAGCTACGACTGCCCGTTTTGCTGTACAGCGTATCCTGATAACCTTCGAGTTTTACTTGCTTAAAGCGCGCCTTATCACTGTTTTCAGCTAATAATAATGCCACAGCTTGAGTGTCTTTTAACTTCGTCGGATCGCTGTCAGCTTTCTTTTTATTGGCTGGGAAATCAAAATCATTACGAATAGTAAGTTCTTCAGCCGTAAAATTTGCCGCATTAACCAGTACCGTACTACTACCAGATGTTCCCCATTTCTCTCCTTGCGGGTTAAGCATACCCGCTGCCGTATTGGCACTGATCACCGTACCATCACGGTCTTCCCCTTTCAAAGTAACGTTATTACGATTGACCTCTAGCCTTTCGTTATAAATGCCATTTTTCAGGAAAATCACAAACAGCGAATTATCCGCTGGTGCTGATTTTAACGCAGTATTAATCGAGGGAAACTCATTATCCTGAGGCGCAGTAGAAACCACAGCATTATACTGGGCAGCACTGACTTGCCCCAATACAGCAATTGACATCAATCCTAACAATAGCGTTTTACCCAGAAAATTAATTGGCATTACATGATCCTTAGTTATTAATGCTCGCCAGATTAAAATGGTTTTAGGTTATTATCGATTAAGAAAAGCCAGTTACACTATGGTAAAACGGCATAATACTAAAAATGGAACGATGTTCTATTTACGTAGATCACATTTTTGACATTTATAGTTAAATCATAAAAAACCACCCTATATTGAAAGTATGGATAATTTTCAACTCATCTGGCAAGCCTATCAGTAACAACTGCATTTTATTCACTCGCGTTACTAATTTATATAAAGCAACCACCAATAAAAACAATATTTAATCAAAAACATATTATTAGCTAAATATAGATACAATGATAGATATTGATAAAAACTTGCCGAAAAGGGATCTTTGATATATAAAAAAGAAAGAAACAATAAAAAATAGCAAGTCATCAATAAAAACAGGCCCACTAATACATGTGCGTTTATATGGCTTATTTTCATCAATGTAATTTATCAATAACAAATTAACTTACTAGGATATTTTCATTATGGGGATTAAATATAAAATCATTCAGTTTAATATCAATGAGCTTGGGATGGATATAAATCACGTTAAAAATACCTTGTCATTTAAATCATTAGCGTGGGATACTAATGATATAAAACTATCTCAATTAAAATTCTTGGCCAGAAAATTTTATAACGATAAAATCATCATCTTTCAGGAGGCTCAACGTTATCTGGATGAAAGATGTCCACCACCAAACATTCAAAAACTCATATTGCGTTTATCTGATATAGATAGACATTTTTTTTACTCCTATAAACCCTTTAGAAAAAGAAGCATTAGCCGATTTATTGTTAAACACATTAATAATCAATGGGAAGTCAGTAATATTGCCTGCCCAGAATTAACTAACTTTACTCAACATGCTGACTATCCCTCAGATTTAAGGCAATTAAAACGTCAATTCCCGCCAATGGACCCGGCAATAAGTCATTCACTTATATTAAGAAAGCTCATAAGGAGTTTCGTCGAAATGCTGTGCGAATGTGAGCATGGGCAAAAAATAGAAACAGTTGAAGTTACCTGTCATCAGATGTCTTTAATTATTGATAATACAATGAATTCGGTCTGCAATTCACCAGAGGGCTTACATCAGGATGGATGTGACTATATTGTATCAGCATTAATTATTGATAAATACAACATTGACGGAGGAACGAGTAAACTCTACTGTACAGAGAGAGAAGAGTTTATTAAATCACAAACATTGAACTGTGGTGAAGGTTTGTTTCATATCGATAGAAATTCAACCATTTGGCACAAAGTGACCCCTATAAAATTAAAAGACCCATTAATAAAAACAGGTTACAGAAATATATTAGGATTCGATTTAAACTATATGCAGCAACAATAAACTCATGTGAAATTAATTTAATGAAAATTAATCAAATAAAAACAAAACAAAATATTACACTATCATTACTGTTTTTCATCCACGGAATAGCCTACGCGAGTATCGTACCCTGGATTCCAGACATAAAAGAAAAGTTTCATCTAAGTCATTATATGGTTGGAATAATGATATCTGCAATCCCAGCAGGAGCAATTATTATGGGGTTATTGTCCAAGAATTTTATTAACACCATTGGATTATATTGGGCGACAATTATAACATTTTTATTTTTTATAATTATCATATCAATAATACCATTTGCATCATCATGGTATGAAATAACACTGCTGCTCTTCCTGTTTGGGGTTTTCGATGCTTGGGCAGATACCTGTATGAATGTGCAGGCACTTAACATACAAAGATTATATGGCCGAAGCTTGATTAATAGATTTCATGGTGCAGAAAGTATCGGCACAATAATGGGGGGGGCATCGCCATATCAGCAATTGGATTCGGACTTTCTATGGGACAATTTAGTTTTTCCGTATTGCTTATGAATCTAATAATATTAATTAATTATATGATATTTTTCCGAAAGGGGGATTCATTTGATGAACTTTCCCTTCGTGAAAATATTAAAAAAAGTATGGGCGCCACAGGTACTCAACTGTATATCATTGCGTTAATCTTGCTAACATTCACTTGCGGCATAGAGGAAACAGCAAGTGTTTGGGGTGCTATCTATATGAATGATTACTATCAAGCTCCATCTGTAATTTCAGGTTTACCTTATTTAGCATGTCAGGTATCAATGGTTATAGGGCGAGGATTTGGTGATTACCTGACCAATAAATTGGGTAATATCCCAGTATTAAGATACGGAATTCTAATGGCAGCATTGGGAATCTTAATTGTGATAACCATTCATTCACCAATTGTTTCAATATTAGGTTTTTCACTAATCGGATTAGGGATGTCGGTGGTATTCCCATTAACAATTTCATTTATTGGCCAAATACCCAATATAAACTCGACGAGTGGAATCGCATTCGCAACTTGGATATCAAGAGTTGGCCTACTTATATTCCCACCGTTAATAGGGATGTTAGCCGACATGACATCATTAAGAACTGCATTGATTATGATATTGGTTAGTTGCGTACTGGCATTCTTATTAATTAATACACTATCAAATACACTAATTAAACAGTTAACCTCAGGAGATAGATAATGAAAAAAACAAAGTGGGCTATCATATCAGGGGATGGACTCCCAACGAGTGGTCTACTCACTATTTTTAGAAATGTTGCAGAAATAGCTATAAAAAACAATGATATTATAAATGAAATACCCGCCGATTTAGGATTTTCTTGGCGGCCGGACAAAAAAAAATTTTTCCCTCATGGTAGTACAGAATCACAATATCCAACATGGATGAGAATAAGTTCTATCCATCAAAAATACTCTTATGATAGCGATCATGGGCACTGTTTTACTCATATCAGAAAGAGGGTAGCAAGATATAAATCATTAACAGGAGAAGAAATTAAACAGATCAATCAAGATATTAATTCTATTGCTAAAATTTATGAGGATTATTTCCTAAGTTGGTTTGAAGATAATAAGGTCGATTGGGTGTTTTGCTTAAATATTACCCTTTCGGATGCCGTTCCTGTTAGCCTGGCACTGCACAACGCAGCGAGAAGGTATTGGGCTAAAAAAGATAACGGCGGTATTATTTTTTGGGATCATGACCTATTTGGTAGTTATGCCATTTATGAACATGAAGAAAGACTATATCCTGAAAAACCCAATATATTGACACCCATACCACAAGATAATACCTATACTAAATGGATAGTTGCGTCTGAAGCCTTGGCGAAGGAAAGTAGAGACTATCCAACAGAATTGGTACCTGATGTCATTCCTAATATATTACCGTCAATCGATGTGTCTGCTTTTAGCAATATTCACATTGATTTTTTAAACCAATATAATATAGCTATAGGTTCATCTATTGTTATAGTTCCCGTTAGAGTATTTAGAGTCAAGGGTATCGAAATATCAATAAGTGTTTTTAATAAGCTACTTGATATTTATAAAGAAAAAAAACTACCCACGCCGAAACTGTTGATATTCGGGAACATGAATGAAGATCCTGAGTATGCTCATGATTTAAAAGAGCAGGTAAAAAAATACAACCTAGACAATAGTATTATATTTTTAGATGAAGTACCGATAAAAACATATAAAGATAAAGACAACAAATGGCATTTAGATGAAATTGACTTACTTATCATTTGCCATACGTTATCCGGCGCAGTTTTATTTACACCTAATGTAGAGAACGTGGAAAGTGTCGGTTTAGGTCCAGCACTTGCTGCTATTGCAGGTATTCCCTGCGCAGTAACACAGTATACGGCCTTCACTGAGTTTTATGGCACTGAGTACCATCACATTAAAGTAATCCCAGAACACCCCAGGGATGCTGCACAACAGTTATTTGAATGGATGCAGTTACATGCTGCCGGGGCTGACGAGATTAAAACGCTATTAGCTAATAATAAAAAATTTGTTCAATCAAAATTCCCTAGAGAACCGTGGAGTAAATTCATGCATAAATTATTATAAATAGAGATTATTACTTTCAAAAAAAACTCACTTCAAAGGAATATATAATGAATATTATAGATATAAACATACGCAAAAATAAAAATGAAATACCACCCAAAATAAAAATTTTAATACTCGGCGCTGGAATGTCGGGTTTAGAGTTAGCTAAGCATTTAAATTGTAGAGGAATAAAAGACATCGTCGTTATAGAAGCTGGTCCAGCAGATGATTACAACCATATAAATGCAGGAGGTGAATATGAACGAGCCAATGAATATTGGAAAAATGAAGGATCTGATAAATACTCCTACCGTTCATGGCATTCTTTAAATGAACCTCATTTTGCTAAAGGAACTTGTCTACGTCGTAGAGTCGGCGGTAGATCCCTTTATTGGCATGGTGTTATTTTACCAATAGAGGCTGAGACACTTAAATTCTGGCCTTCAAATATTGCCCATGATCTTACTGAAAGTTGGTTAGGTGGACCATCACTTTACACACAGGTGCAGTCTGAAATGCTCGCATGGGCAGATAAGAATCACGATATAGATTACTCTCTTCAGCTTTCTGGTTTTGAGTTTAAAATAACACCTCAGGTTATTCGTAATATTAATTCATCAGGTGGCTGGGAATCTTATTCACCACTTTCCTATTGGAAAGAAGATAACCAATTAAGATCTAACCCGAAAATAATTCCTGGGTATGAAGTTATGTCACTCATCGTTAAAAATGGTCACTGTATTGGCGCTAAGTTGAGACATATTGGCTCTAATGAGGTACATACCATCTTCGCTGATAAATGTGTTCTCGCCTTAGGTACCATTGAGAATACACGTTTGGCAGCGCAAGTACTTTATGATTCGGGACATTTAATTGAGGAAAAAATAACTGGACTCGTCGATCACATTGTTCAGGGGTTTAATGTGACATTTGAGTATTATAAACTATCCGATATGCTGAGAGAGTTAATTGAATATAAATCTGACACTATATTCTTTTGCCATAGTTCCGCAGGAGAAAGATTTAATTTATTTTTCACTATCACCCAATCAGATTTTGGCATTGAATTAGAAGTATGGACAATGGGCGAACAGATCCCCTCCGATCACGGATATATTTTCATAAATAGAAATGATGAGAACATGCCTTTATCAATTTATAGTGGTTTAAATAATGATGATAATGTATTGATACAAAAACAGCGGGATGAACTAAATATATTCTGGCATGGAATTTGTGAAAATATATCAATCCCCTTTTCCCCATTAGTTTTTGAAGGCGGTTTTACTGTCCATGCCAGAACCATGGGGGATGTCTATCATGAATTTCATTCCCCATCGAGGGTAGTCCATGCCAACAAACCCGTCACATGGATAAGCCCACTTGGAACGGAAAACCATGAAAGTAGTACTCTGCCACTGGGAGAAATATTGAATGAAAATCATGAATTTGATCATATCAAAAATCTATATGCTGTTGGCCCAAGTACATTCCCACGACCAGGTGCGGCTAATCCATCGTTAACAACACTCGCACTATCACGTCGACTTGCTTACATTCTTAATTAACAGAAGGCTAAATTAATAAGGATATTACTTTTATGTGTAATCCAATTTATATTCTCGGTACTGCTCTATCGCATGATGGCTCAACATGTCTAATGAAAGATGGCAAAATTATATTCTCGATTGAGAAGGAAAGAATATCCCGAGTAAAACATGATGGATTTAATGATAATTCAACTATTCAATATTGTTTAGATGCTGCGGGTATTGAATATAAGGACCTCTCATTGATAGTAGAACAAAACTCTTATAATCCATTATTTAGCCAATCATTAGAACAGCGGAAAAATAGGGTTTTACCCCCCATGGTGCCGATCATCACACTTTCTCATCACTTGGCACATGCCTACAGTGCCATAGGAACATCACCTTTTGATGATATGTAATGGTCTAATCATTTCGGACACTTTGTTAGAGATATAATGAGCAACGCTAACGAGGTGAAAATGCGAAGAAAAACGTTTACCCATGAGTTCAAGCAGGAATGTGTCAATTTGGTTCTGCAGCATAAGTACCCGGTGACCCAGGCTGCTGAAACGATGAATATAGGCCTTTCAACATTACAACGCTGGTTACGCCAATATCGCGGAGAAGTGAGGGGAGATACTCCCATCGCCACCGCGATCACGTCTGAACAACGACGAATACAGGAACTTGAAAAGCAGGTACGTCAGTTGCAAAGCGACAATGACCTGTTAAAAAAGGCTTCAGCCTTCTTCGCCATGGAAATGAACAACGACAAAAAGTCGCGGTGAAGCTGAAGAAGGCCGGGGCAAACATCCAGCAAGTATGTCGATGCCTGTCGCTCACGCGCAGTGTATTTTACGCCCGAAGCCGGCGGCCAGCCCTCAGAGCAAATGTTCTGATGCTTCATGCGGCGGCTAAGCATGTTCATGCTGAAATGGATGCGACGTATGGCAGTCGGCGCATGTGTATTGAGCTGCGTGAACAGGGTTTTAACGTTGGCCGATACCGTGTCCGTCAGATAATGAAGACCCTGATGCTGGTTGCGAAGCGTCCCGGACGTCATCGCTATCCACGTGGTGGTAAACCGGCTGTAGTGGCGGCTAATCTGTTGAATCGACAGTTTAATCCAGAGACATTAAATACCTGGTGGTCAGGTGATATCACCTATCTTCGTACCGCTCAGGGCTGGTTATATCTGGCTATTGTCATGGACTTATGTTCAAGAAAAATAGTGAGTTGGGCCTTCTCGGACAAACCGGACAGCGCCCTGACTATCCGGGCATTACGACTGGCGGTTAATAAACGACGGCCAACAGGCCCAGTCGTATTCCATAGCGATCAAGGTGCTCAGTATACTAGCGCCCAGTTCCAGTCCTGCCAGCAGGAACTTGATGTGACGGGCAGTATGAGCCGCAAGGGTAACTGTTTGGATAATGCCGTTACGGAGAGGTTCTTCCGCAGCCTGAAAGCAGAGAGAGTTAACTACCGTCGCTATGAAACCCGAAGTCAGGGCATTGCGGACGTTATCGATTATATCGACAGTTTTTATAATCTGAAGCGTCGGCATTACCGGCTGGGCAATATATCGCCGAATGAATATGAACGCCGATTACAACAATGTGCCTAAATCCGTGTCCGGTTTTAGTTGACCATTACAGATATGGGTATTGTGGTTATTGATGGCCATGGAGGTAGCTTAGACAGTTGTAATGACATTGTTGAGGATATCAAAGGTGCGAATAGTATCCACGTTAACAATCGTTACCGTTACTGGGAAACATGCAGCTACTACGTTTATCAAGATAGTAAAATCAAGCCTATCTTCAAAGACTTCTCCAGGTGGGTTAATCGAAAGAATCGCAAAGACTATCCTGTTTCGAGCTGGGAAATAGAAAATTCTATTGGTGAGTTTTATGAAGGGATAGCGCTGTATATTTTTGGCGAGCTGGATTGCGCAGGTAAGTTGATGGGATTAGCCCCTTACGGAAGGCCGAATGTAATCGATTGGATACCGTTCTACTTCGATTCCGGCAAAGTGGTGTTGCGTAGTGACTGGTGGGCAAAAATAGACCCTCTGTTAAACTCTGGTCCTACTCATTTTCGTGACAACTTCCAATATTACGCCGATTTAGCCTATTGGGCGCAAACCAAACTCGAGGAAGCACTGTTTTATCTGTTCAGCCATTACTACCAACTTTATCCTATGAAAAACTTTGCTTATGCCGGAGGGGTTGCATTAAATGCCACCGCAAATGAAAAGCTCATTACTAATAGTGAGTTTGAGCGTCTCTATATCCAACCTGCGGCGGGAGATAACGGGCTATCAATTGGTTGTTGCTATTATGGCTGGTTGGAAGTGCTGAAGAAAGAGCGAGTAAAACACTCTGGCTCAACATACTTTGGCAAAAAATATGATGATATTAGTGTTATGGCAGAGCTTGAAAAGCATGCCGATAAAATTGAATATACTTACTATGATGATATTGAAGCTATTGCCGCAAAATCCATCGTGGCAGGTAATGTTATTGCCTGGTTCCAAGGGGAGTCTGAATTTGGCCCTCGCGCTTTAGGAAACAGAAGTATCTTAGCGGACCCCCGTAACCCTCGAATGAAAGATCATATTAATACTAACGTTAAATATCGCGAGGATTTTCGCCCTTTTGCTCCTGCCGTTTTACATGAAAAAGCGAATGACTATTTCGACTTGAACCATGATAGTGATCACATGCTATTTATTGCCTATGTCAAAGAAAAATATCGAGCAGCACTACCTTCGATTGTCCATGTAGACGGTAGTGCCCGCGTGCAAACTGTCAAAAAGGAGATGAATAAAAAATTCCATACCTTAATAAATTATTTTTTTGCCGAGACTGGCGTGCCTATATTACTAAATACCTCTTTGAACACCAAAGGAATGCCAATAGTGGAAACCCCTAAGGATGCCGTCAATTTATTCTTAAACTGTGGGCTAGATTTCCTGTTCATCAACAATTACATGATATACAAGAAAAACACGTCATTAATCTCTTTGTATTAATACAACTGTAAATCATATCTGTATGTTAAAAATATGAGATTTCTATGCATGAAGATAAATCATCTATTGGTGATAATAACAGCCTAAAAATTGGCATTATCCATTTAATAACCGAAGGCGTACAACTTTTTGTCGGCGGAGTAGGTTCTTATATCAGAGGGCAAATTATGGCATTACCGGAGGTAATTAAATTACTGGCTGATAATAATATCAGCTTAGAACCTCATTTTATTGAAATTGCCTCCAGTAAATATAATTATTTTTTTGACACCAGTAATTATGGTTATTTTATTAACCAAATTCATAATATGGGGGGGACCTTTTCAACTGTACCAGACATGACATTGGGGAAAGGCGTTGATTGTTCATGGCCCTACGGTGATGCTTTTCTTGGTAACTTACAGAACTGGCAAATCTCCTCTGCTGCAGGGGCGGCAAAAATTATTGATCTCAGTAGCCATTACGATATCACTCTGGCCTTTTGTCATGAATTGCCGTTTTCGTTCACGCCGCTAATTGCTCGTTTGCATGCGGCTATTGAGAAACGTAATCTAAAAATTATCTATATTTCCCATGGCACGGCATTTAATCATGAAATGCCATTACCGAATCCTGAACGTATTATGGCTGAATCATTGGCTGTTCACTGGGCCAAGATTGATTCTAATATCAAGCTCGGTAATATCAGCAACTTCCTGGCAATGCACTTAGTGGCACAATACGGTGCTGACCCACAATCATTTATACCGACACCTGCAGGAATAAATATCAATGACCCCTGGTTTCGAATACGCAGTGATCAGGAAATCAGTGACACACTCTCATCACACGGAATATCGCTGGATCACTCATTAGCTATCACTTTAGGCAGAGGGGTTCATTACAAACGCCATGATCTGTTGCTCAGAGCAGCCTGTTATCTGGGTAATGATATTCATCCCGTTATTATGAGTGACCCGATTTTGCCGGAGTTATCTGCCTTAGCGAGCCGACTCGATATCTCTGCCTCTCTGATCAATTCTTTTGATCGCGAACTAATGGCATGTCTTATTCAATGGCGTAATACGCGGGTTTGCGTTCTTTCTGCTGAGAATGAACCTAATGGATTGATTCCGATGGAATCACGTTGGCTGGCCAGACAGCAGGGAGCATTGTTAATTGTTGCCGACTCCGGCGGTTTGAGTGAGCAAGTTGAACATGGGATCGATGGGTTCCTTCACATCCCCGGGAACGCAGCAAGTTTAGCGGAAATAATACGCCAGATTTGCCAATTAACCGACGGCGAAATAGATAAAATCAGACAAGCCGGAGCTACATTAATAGAAGAGCGCTATAACTGGCGAAACCAGATTTTGTCTCCACTGAGATATCTGATTCCGCAAATTGCAGCTCTGGACTGATGCAGAGCTACAATGTTCAGTTAAGCATTTTGGCGGTGATTTTTTATTGCAGTTTCAGTGCCCCGATTGCGGTATCTAATATTGCATTTTGCCCATTACGGCTGGCTTCCAGGCAACCCATGGCACCGACTAACATTGGAATATCCAACTCTTTAGCCAGAATAGCGCTATGAGACATGATATGCCCCTTGCTTAAACAGATGCCTTTTACCTGCCGGTGGTTCAGCCCAACCATTTGTGAAGGCAATAATTCCTCGGCTAATAATATAATTTCACCACTAACTGAAAGAGAAACTGGTGGTAGCCCGGTCAAATGGCCCAATGTGCGGTTAAGTATATCGCGGATATCTAATTCCCGAACGCGTAGATACTCATCATCCAGAGCCAGATAATCTTCCACCATTGTCATCAATTCATCCTGCAATGCCGATTCTGCACAAACTAACTGACGCTCTACGCGCGCATCCAGCGCCTGATGCAGTTCCCCATCATCAATCAGCATCACATGAGCGTTAAAAATAGCCGCTGCTTCAGGGCTAATCTGCTGTTCTGCCTGTTGTGCCAACTGCTGCAAATCAGCCACAGTTTGCGCCAACGCCTGTTGTAAACGCCGCTGCTCTTTAGCTACCTGTTCAGCATTGATTGTTTGAGGTAAAAAAACCGGAATGGCGGGTAACCATTGCAACAATGGTGCACTAATCGCGCCACGAGGCACCATGACACCAGTAAATTCCCCCTCACTGGTGGTGGTGACGAATTCGCCAAAATGTTGCCGCGCCAATTGCATAAAAGCATCTAGCGCCTCGCCTGCTTGCTCACCACTGGCCAGCAAACGAATGGTATCACCTTTACGAACTTGCAATATTGCGAGCTGGTTCAGGCTGCGTGGATTCACACACTGACCATTTTTTTCCAGCAGTAAATCTGCCGCGAACGGAGCCAATGCTTCGACCAATTTAGCCGCCGGTCGCACATGTAACCCGTTAGGATTGCGCACCACCCAACTGACACTCTGAGCATCCGCTGCCGCCTTAGCCACCGCATTACTGGCAGGTACCACGGCTTCTTCCCCTAGCTGAGTGGCTTTCGCTATCAACGCCCCCATTGCTTCAGCACGGACGTCGGCAAGTGAAGCGCCAGATGATGCAGCGACGACAGCAGCGAGAGTCCCTTCCACCAGTGGTGCGGCACAGAGTTGCACATGTTGCGCCATATCGGGGTCTAATAGCTCCAGTGCCGTTTCTGCGCTGAGTAAGGCACTGCCTAAATCCATCAAAACCAGTACCCCAGATGGGGTGTAAACCGACTCAATGGCTTCCATCACTTTAATGGCATCCGTGCCAATAGGATGATCCAGGTCGTCTACACCGGCAGCAACCGCTAACTGGCAGCTCCCTTGTGTCATTTGCTGTGCCAGTTCGGCCACACCCTGAGCCAGCAGCGCGCTATGAGAAACTACAACGAGATTGACCATCTTTCCTCCTGATAAACGTGTCAGTCCAGCCTGATTAATGACTGGCAACCTGCCATAACGCCTGCATCATCAGCATGGCTGATGTTGCCCCTGGGTCCTGATGACCAATACTCCGTTCGCCCAGATAGCTGGCACGGCCTTTGCGGGCCTGCATAGTAATAGTGCCGGCCAATGCTTGCTGGGCACGTTCAACGGCCTGCTGCAATGCATCTACCACCGTGACTCCCTGCTGATTTGCCTGTTCGAGTTGCGCCACTACCGCCCACCAAACATCACACATCGTTTTATCGCCCGGTTCCGCTTTACCGCGCATCACTACCCCTTCCACTCCATCTTTAAACATCTGACAAACCGCCGTCAGATCGAGGCTCTGCTTAGCATTCGTGCTTTGTGCTGCGCGAATAAAAAACGTGCCAAACAGCGGGCCGCTGGCGCCGCCAACACTTGAAAGCAGTGTCATACCGGTATTTTTCAGGATAAAACCAATGTCTTTATCGGCAAAGGTCGGTAACTTTTCGACCACTTTATTAAAGCCGCGATTCATGTTCAGGCCGTGGTCGCCGTCGCCGATTTCAGTATCCAACTGCGTCAAAAAATCTCGCTGCTCGCTGAAAACTTCAGCACATAACTGTAACCAACTGACAATTTGTTGTTTGGTGAGTCCCATGTTCTTCTCCTGGCGCATTGTTTTGTAAGATTATTTTCAGCACTTGTGCTGAATTAAACTCAGTGATTCGGGTTGGTGAAAGTCGCGCATCCCTGCGGCTTCAAGTACCAAGGAGATATCAGCAACCCCAGCGCAGCGCGGGGGTACTTACTGGGGCATCCCACAATGACAGGAGTTCATCATCAACTTTCAGCACGGTGATGGACATACCCTGCATATCCAATGACGTACAATAAGAACCAATCAATTTACGCTCGATGGTCAAACCGAATTGTGTACAGCACTCCGCCAGACGGTGCCAGACACCATAAAGTTCCGATAAGGGGGTCGCGCCAAGGTTATTGACCAGAACAATGACCCGATCGCCTTTGGCTAAGGGTTGCTTACTCTGGCGCGTCTCGTTCCAGTCACCGGCTTGTCGATCCCAGTGGCGTAATGTGCGCTGATAGCTGCCGTGATCAATCAAGGTCTGGAACATGGCGTCTACCGTGTTATTCAGTGAAGTAAATGGCCGACGCTCAATACCCGGTTCGCCATGGATACCCACACCAAATTCCATCTCATTTTCAGCCAAAATAAATGACGGCTTACCGGCAGCGGGTACAGTACAAGCACCAAGCGCGATACCAATAGAATGCCCCTGATTATTAATTTTCTGCCCCAGTAGTGCGCATTCATCTAATGAATCACCACGTGCCGCAGCAGCACCGAGTAATTTTTCTATAATGACCGTGTTCGCCACCCCACGCCGCCCGGCGGTATACAGGCTATCTTTGACCGCCACATCATCGTCTATCACTAAGGTAGCAACAGCGGTGCCACCGGCATGCAACAGCTCGGCGGCAGTTTCAAAGTTTAGAATGTCGCCAGTGTAATTCTTAATTAGCATCAGCACACCTGGCCCACCATCAATGGCTTGGCCGCATTCATACATTTGATCGGGGGTCGGCGAGGTAAAAATCTCACCCGGGCAGGCGCCATCCAACATGCCTTCGCCAATAAAGCCACAATGCATCGGTTCGTGACCACTGCCACCACCGGACATCAATGCAACTTTGCCACTCACTGGCGCATCTGCACGGGTGATGAAAAGGGGCTCTTGATGTAATGTTAGCTCAGGATGCGCCGCAACCAGCCCCTGAATTTGCTCCTGTAACACACTCTCAACGCTGTTAATTAATTTTTTCATTTTATGCTCCGCGAACGGGAATGGCTGGAGAACAGAGCTGCCGATGATGAGAAACACCGGCAGACTCGGTCGATTTTCAACTCAGAACGTATTTGCCGCACAGATTAGTTGAGGAAAGCCTGACCCAAGCGGTCAGCTACCATAATTGCAGCATAGACACTGTCAGGTGTGACCTTGAACGGCATGTTGTGGATGGTTTCTCCCTCAGCACAGCTGGCCTTGGCGACATCATGGATCTTGCGTTCAATATCCTGAGAAACGCCCATCTCAGCCAATGTGAT
Source organism: Yersinia sp. 2553 StPb PI (assembly GCF_052217105.1). Lineage (NCBI taxonomy): Bacteria > Pseudomonadati > Pseudomonadota > Gammaproteobacteria > Enterobacterales > Yersiniaceae > Yersinia > Yersinia sp. 2553 StPb PI. The sequence goes on from NZ_JAZGPX010000002.1 coordinate 3,187,295, forward strand.
TGGTAAACCCAGTTGCTGGCAGAATGAGAGCACTGTCTCGATCTCTTCCATGCTGCTGTTCTGTAATACGAGCTGCGTCAGGGTACCAAAGGCCACTTTCTCACCGTGATACAAGTGGTGGCACTCATCTAATACGGTGAAACCGTTATGAATGGCGTGAGCGGCCGCCAGACCACTACTTTCAAAACCAATACCGCTCAGATAGGTATTGGCTTCGATAATACGTTCAACCGCTTCGGTCACAACACCCGCCTCTACCGCCAGTTTGGCTTTATAGCCCTCCGCCAGCAGGGTTTCGTAACACAAGCGAGCCAGTGTAACTGCCGCTAATGTCGATGCACCACCAGCCATACTGATAGCTTTAGCATCAAAACAGGCTTGTGCTTCAAAATAAGTAGACAGCGCATCGCCCATACCAGCGACCAGCAAACGTACTGGTGCTTTGGCAATAATGGTGGAATCCATCAGTACGATGTCAGGGTTTTTCGGGTAAATCATATATTCAGCGAACTTGCCCTGTTCGGTATAAATAACGGATAAGGCGCTGGTCGGGGCATCGGTAGAGGCAATAGTAGGCACCACAACGACAGGGATATGCTGATAGTGAGCAATCGCTTTAGCCGTATCGAGGGTTTTCCCGCCACCGATACCAACCACTCCATTACAGCCGTGCTTTTTCAGCTCAACCGTCAACCGCTCAATTTCGTGACGGGAACATTCGCCATTAAAGCGGCTGAAATGATGTTCCAGCTCACTGGCTTGCAGGCTGGAGCCGACGGTATCAGCAGTCAGCTTCATGACGAAATCATCAGCAATGATAAAATAGTTATTAGCCAATAACTTAGCAAATTCACCAATGGACTGTAATGCATTGGCACCTTGAATATATTTGGACGGAGATTGAATGACTTTCAGCATATCTTGCTCCTGTAGCGTAAGAGATAATGTAAGAATAAATAATTTTTAGGGTCAATTTGATGAAACTGCATCCACTATAAGCGCAAAAAACAGGCTGAGAACCAACAGTTAAAACGTTCCATTATGAAACTCCGTTATCTCAGCATGGTTTCATATTGGAACGACAATGCCGTAACACAGGGACAGGAAGAGAAGTGGCGCACAGAAGCCGCCAAACAGTGTAAGAAGGTAAAATAGAAATAGGTTTACGCGCGATAGGCACCAGCCATAAAAAAAGCCACCCCAATAAAAGGGGCAGCTTTAGTCATTCTCGGTAGTGCTAACGCCACACTAACCGTTATTCACTGACGGGTTCGTCACTCACTTTCTCTTTAGGTTCTGGATTCATACAACTGTAAATCACTGGTAACACCAGCAATGTCAGCACCGTTGCAAAGCCCAGACCAAACATGATGACCACCGCCATACTCTGGAAGAAAGCATCACTGAGCAGCGGAGCCAGCCCCAGAACCGTGGTAAATGCCGTCAACATAATAGGCCGTAAACGGGCGGTAGAGGCATCAATAATAGCTTCGCGCAGTGGTTTTTCCTGTCGCTGTAAGCCTATCTCTTCCACCAACACAATGCCGTTACGTATCAACATACCACTCAGACTTAACAGCCCCAACAAAGCCATAAAACCGAATGGAATCCCCGTCAACAGGAAGCCTACCGTGACACCAATTAATGCCAGTGGCACCGTCAGCCAGATCGCTATAGCATTGCGCACCGAGCTGAACATCAATACCGTTACGATGAACATAATCAGGAACGCGATCGGCAAACTGGTGAAAATACCCCGTTGTGCTTCCTTGGTACTTTCATAGTCACCGCCCCACTCCAGTTCGTATCCGCGCGGTAACTGAATGGCTTCCACACCCGGTTTGATACGCCGCAACAGTTCAGCAGAGGTCTCACCGCCTTGTTGGGTCGGATCCGTTTGTACCGTCAGCGTCCGCTTGCGATCCAGGCGCATAATGAGCGGATCTTCCCACTCGGTTTCAAAACTGGTGACAACGTTATCGATCGGGATAAAGGCCAGGCGCGCCTGACTCCATACCATCACATCATTCAGCCGTTCTGCATTAAGCCGTTCTGCATCCGGTGTGCGCAGTACAATCGGCATTAAGCGAGTGCCATCACGGTATAATCCTACCGGCAGGCCACCAAAGCTCATGCGCAATGTGCCATCAACTTCGCGTTTATCTACCCCCAGTTCGCGCCCCAGATAGTCGGAGAATTGTGGCCGGATCATTTTGCTACGATCCTGCCAGTCATGCCGTGCACCATCTGCCATCGGATCAGCAATGATCGCTTTTTCCGCTTGCGCTGCCAGGGTTCGTAACACTTCAGGATCCGGGCCAACAAAGCGTGCTTCAATGGAACTGTTGTTGGATGGCCCAAACATGATGCGTTTTATCTGCGCATCAACCTGCGGGTATTCGTCATGCATATAGGATTCGATTTCATCAATCAAACCCGGTATTTGGCTGAGGTCCTCGGTACGAACCATCACCTGCGCATAGTTAGGATAACGACGTTGAGCATTGTAGGTCAGCATAAAGCGCATTGCGCCCTGACCAATCGTCACCATGGTGTCCTCAACCCCTTTTTGCTGCTTGATATACTGCTCAACCTTGTTCGCTATCCCTTCGGTGTAATTGATATCAGTACCATTCGGCAGCCAGATATCAACGAAGAAGATTGGCGTATTAGAGGGCGGGAAGAAGCTCTGGCGAACATGACCAAAACCCACCACCGATGCCACTAACATGGCCGCCAGCAGCACCAAAGTGATACTGCGATGTTGCAGTAATTTATTCAATATCACCCGATAATAGCGGAATAACCACCCATCATAAGGTTGTCTGGCCGGCTTATCGGCATCCACTTTCGCCGGTTTCTGGTTTTGGAATGCCCACTTAGCAAAGACCGGTGTTAGCGTCAGTGCCGTGAACCAACTTAACATCAGCGAGATCAACAACACCTGGAATAACGATTTACAGTATTCACCCGTTGCATCATTGGACAGGCCGATAGGTGCAAAGGCCAGAATGGCAATGATAGTCGCGCCTAACAACGGCATCATTGAGCGCTTCACCACATTGCTAATAGCGGTAAAGATGCTTTCGCCTCGCTGGCGACCAACAACGATACCTTCCACCACCACAATGGCGTTATCCACCAACATACTTAGCGCGATAATCAGCGCCCCTAACGACACTCGCTGTAGCTCGATATTAAATAGCCACATAATGAGCAACGTACCCAGTACGTTAAGTGCCAACGAGATAGCAATCACTATACCGCTGCGCACCCCCATGAAAATCAGCAAAGTGACCACAACAATCAATAGTGCCAACAGGAAGTTAAGGATAAAACCGTTAACCGCCCCTTCAACTTCATGGGACTGATCATAGAACACGTTGATATGCATACCTAACGGGCGTTCACCGTCAAGCTGCGCCAGCCGGGCTTTAATCGCATTACCTACGTTTACCACGTTGACATTCGGGGCAAACGAAATCCCCAGTGCCAATGCAGGTTTACCGTTGGCACGATAAATATTGGTCGGTGAATGGCCAAAACCTTGAGAGACAGTAGCGATATCACGCAAATACACGCTTTTCGGGCTGCCGGGCTGACTTACCAGTAAATTCCCCAGTTCTTGTACACTTTGGAATTCACCGGTTGGATGCAAACGAATAGACTCACTGCCCACCTGCAACTGGCCCGCATCGGACACCACATTCTGGCGGCTCAGTAAATCGGATAACTGCTGTGGCGTGATACCTGCGGCGGTCATCTGGGCACGAGAAATCTCCACCTGAACTTCTTCAGGCAGAATACCCACAATACCCACTTTACCTACCCCGGGTACCAGTACCAGTTCACGTCGCAGTTGCTCGGCAAAATTACGTAAATCCTGGTTACTGTACCCCTCTCCCGTGAGTGAGAAGAAGAAGCCATAAACATCGCCAAAGTCGTCATTGACCATCGGCGCACTGGCTCCCGGTGGCAAACGCACACTGTTATCGTTGATTTTACGCCGCAGTTCATCCCAGATTTGCGGTAACTCATTCGCGCCATATTGTGCGCGAATATTGATAGTTATTTGTGATAAACCGGCACTGGAAATAGAAGTGACGTCGTCAACATAAGAGAGTTCCTGAATGGCATTCTCCAATGGGAGTGTGACTTCCTCTTCTACCTGCTGTGCTGATGCACCATCATAACGGGTGACAACTACCGCCGTTTTGATGGTGAAGGCTGGGTCTTCCAGCCTGCCTATATTGAGATAGGCAATAATGCCACCAATACCCAGCAACAGAATCGTTAGCCAGATACGGGTATTATTATTGATAAAATTGTCAGTCAGCTTCATCAGAGACCCCGCTCACGGACCCAAGCCCGGACAACCTGATTTGGGCGAAGCTCACCGGTACCTGCGGAGACAATCTGCTCGCCATCAGCCAGACCGGAGGTGATTTGAATACCGTTGGCGGTCAATTGAGCTACCTGAACTTTGCGCTCTTCAACATGCATCTGACCATCATCATTCTTGATAACCCAGACTCTTGCATCATTCAATTGGGCAGTGTCTGGGTTAAACACGGCTTCCACTGGTACGATAATCGTCGGATGATCAGTGCCAGACAGATTGCCAGAGTTGATTCTTACCCGGCCACTGATACCTGAAAGCAATGGCATATCAGCCGGGCGCTTCATCGTCAGTGTCACCTGGAAAGTCTGTGAAGCAGAGGTGGTTGAGGTGGTGTGTTCTTTATACTCAGCAATAAATTCGCGCCCCGGCATATGATTAAGTAATACCGTTGGTTTGTAGTTACGATTGCTGATATCCAGCGTAGTAAACAGGCGCTCCGGCACACTGAACACCACATCTAACGTATCCAATGCACTTAATGTGGCAACCGCCTGACCTGGGGCCATGACCTGATGGTTACGCACATTCACATTGGCAATAATGCCATCAAAAGGTGCGGTAATAGTTGCATCACTAAGTTCTTTTTGTGCAATTTCCAAGGACGCACGCGCCGATTCCATCTCAGCACGACGTACATCCAACTCAGCACGAGATACCGCCCTTTGCCCTTGCAAGGTATTGAAACGGTTAAACTGATCGCGAGCCAGATTAAAGGTAGACTGACGATCCCTGACTCGTAGGTTCAAATCCGTATCATTCAGTCTGGCAATGACTTGGCCTTTTTTCACCTGCTCACCTTCACGCACCAGCAACTGTTGCAATTGCCCACTTCGCTTAAAGGAGAGCTGAGTTTCATCGCCAGCTTGTAATCGCGCTGGAAAATAGCGAGTGCCATTTTGCCCACTGTCTTCAACGGTAAATATTTTTACCGGGCGCACACTTTCTGCGACTTCAGGGGGAGTTCTGTCGCAAGCAGCGAGAAGAAACGTTAATAGCAGAGTGATTACTGTTTTTATCTTCACTATAAGATCTCGTTGAGTCAGATTTTAATAATTATTGCAGATTAATTATTCACACTTCTTTATCTGTTTTGGGCTTCACTTTTTTGTGACAGACGGCGCACCAGCGCTCTTATTAGTGTGATTAATAATCCCCCGGTAAACATCCCTAGAAAATAGATCAGCACAATTAGCACCGAAATGGGTAGTGTTATTTGCATGGAAAGTAAAGATAAGTTCACTAGCCCGCTGTTTTGAAATACAAAAAGCGTCATCAGGGTCACTATCAGCAAAAAGCACACTAAATACACGTATTTCACTTGATCACCCTTTTCATCTTAGTTCATCATTTCTCGGCTTTAAAAACGTAATGTCGTGCTTTCTTGCCAAATACAAATCTCTGGCTGCTAAAACAGAGATAGCCAATAGCGAAATAGCACTACTCTGCTACTCACTATCAGCTATTTTTTAAGAGCAACTGCGCTATACCCTATATAATTCGAGTTGCAAGAAGGCGGCAATTGAGCGAATCCCGATGAGCTTACATAAGTAAGTGATTCGGGTAAGTGCGCGCAGCTAATACCCCTGTGGCTTCAAGGCCGAAGGACATCCCCAAAGTCATTGGAGCCACAGGTAGGCAGCCAGCAAACGAATCCCGATGAGCTTACATAAGTAAGTGATTCGGGTAAGTGCGCGCAGCTAACACCCCTGTGGCTTCAAGGCCGAAGGGGATTAGTAGTCGACGGCATCCCGGATGATTGGACACGTCATACAGTGACCGCCCCCACGCCCACGGCCTAATTCACTGCCGACTATCTCAATCACTTCGACCCCTTCTTTACGCAACTGGGTATTGGTTTTGGTATTACGGTCATAGGCCAGCACCACACCTGGTGAAAGAGCAACCATGTTATTACCACTGTCCCATTGTTGACGTTCTGTATCGTAATCATTACCTTCGGTCTCAACCACACGCAGTTTTTTCAGGTTAAGCGCGCCAGCAACTACTTCAACAAAGGTGCCTTTATCACGACTTAACTTAATGCCGGTCGGGCCATTATCAGGGCGCAGTGAGAAGGTTTGGATCTGATTAACAATCGCCGGATATAACGTCACTACATCACGGTCGCAGAAGGTGAACACGGTATCCAGATGCATAGCGGCACGCAATTTAGGCATGGCCGCGATCATGACGCGCTCCACCTGCCCTTCGCTATTTTTAAACAGCGATTGCGCCAACTGCGTGATTGCCTGATGCGAAGTTCGCTCACTCATGCCGATTAACACGGTTTTATTACCGATTGGCATCACATCACCGCCTTCCAGCGTCGCAGTGCCGTGGTGCTGCGTCGGGTCACCCCACCACACTTTCACATTGGCGTCACCAAAGTCCGGGTGGAATTTATAGATAGCCGTGGTGAGGATGGTTTCTTCATGACGCGCCGGCCAATACAGTGGGTTTAGTGTCACACCGCCATAGATCCAGCAAGTGGTATCGCGGGTATACAGTGTATTGGGCAACGGTGGTAACAAGTATTCAGTAATACCAACCGCTTCGCGGATCAGCTTCAACTCTTCTTTGTCACATTTACCGTCTTTATGCAGTTCGGTGGTGGACAAGCCGCCAATCAGCACTTCAGCCAGCACGCGCGGCTCCAGGCTTTCCAGATAGCTGCGGGTTTCTTGCAAAATGCCCAATGACACTTCATTCGGCACAATTTGCTGATCCAAAATCCACTTTTTCGCCGCTGGAATGGCGACCGTTTCAGCCAGCAGATTATGCATCTCAACCACATCAACACCGCGTTCACGCATTTTGGTCATAAAATCAAAATGGTCGCGCTTGGCTCTCTCTACCCACAGGACATCATCAAATAATAATTCATCACAATTACTTGGCGTCAGGCGGTTATGGGCACGTCCTGGGGCGCACACCATTACTTTATGTAACTTGCCGACTTCAGAGTGAACACCAAACTTAGGTTTAGCGTGAGTTTTCTTAGCTTTATCTGACATAAGAACTCCAATAAATTATATGGTGATAATCCCGGTAGCAATGCTATAAATCGCAGCCACCGCAGCAACAATCAGAACAATAAACAGTATTCTTTCATAGGAATTAAAGGCTTTTTGATGCTGTTCACGTTTGGCAATCAGATACAAAATAGTGCCCGGCCCGTAAATAATGGCCGACAACAGCACGTATTTCAGGCCGCCGGCGTAAATCATCAGAGCAGAGTAGAAAGTCGCAATGATGGCAAAAATCAAATCTTTTCTATGACCACGGTTATTCGTTTCGTAAGTCTCACCGGTCCATGCCAATTTCAGGCCATAAGCCCCTACTAACAGATAAGGGATCAGAGTTAATGAACTGGTTAATTCCAGCGCCAGTTGAAAAGCATAATCAGTAAACAAGGTGAGAATTAAGAATATCTGTATAAAGATGTTGGTCAGCCAAACCGCTGCTGAAGGCACAGCATTGCTGTTTTCAGTCGCGAAGATTTTTGGCATGCTGTTACTCTTAGCCGCCGAAAACAGCACTTCCGCTGCCAGTAGTGACCATGATAAATAAGCACCCAACACGGAGATAATCAGACCCACACTGATAAATATTGCCCCCCAGCGGCCGACTATCGCCTCTAACACCCCAGCCATTGATGGCTGGCGTAATGCCGCCAAATCAGGGCGCAGTAACACGCCGTAAGACAACATGGTGATCAATACCAGCAGGCACAGCACACCAATAAAGCCCAGAACGGTCGCGATACCAACATGGCTACGTTCTTTGGCATAACGTGAATAAACACTCGCACCTTCGATACCCAAGAATACAAATACTGTGACCAGCATGGTGCTACGTACCTGAGAGAATAGAGACTCAGGTTCAACTGACGTGGTGATTGCCGCCGCCGCATGACCAACATAGCCATAGTCATTCAGATGGGATAAATCAGCACCTTTAATCACATCTGGCGTACCCCAGAAGTTCAGCGCAAAAACATCACCTTTAAAGGCAAAAATCAGTACGATGACGAAAATGAAGATTGGAATTATTTTTGCGAAGGTGGCGATGGTATTAATTGCTGCAGCTTCTTTAACGCCGCGCAATATCAGGATATGGAATCCCCACAAGATAACGGAGGCAATTAACACCGCCGGAATAGTATTACCATCACCAAATATAGGGAAGAATGCCCCTAACGTTGATTTGATAAGAACAAAATAAGAGACGTTACCAATACAGGTACCGGCCCAGAAACCTAATGCAGAAGCAAAACCAAGATAATCCCCGAAGCCCTCTTTTGCGTAAATGAATACACCAGAATCGAGATTAGGTTTACGCTGCGCTAATGTTTGAAAAACAAAAGCCAGCATTAGCATCCCACCCCCCGCTATACACCAGGCGATAAGTGCGCCAAACCCACCGGTTGCTCGTCCAAATGTTGCCGGCAATGAAAATATACCGGCCCCGATCATTGAACCGACCACCAAAGAGGTAAGGGCCGGTAAAGATAATTTATTCGTTGTTGAATTGGCCATGATGCTCTCAATGACATTGGATAAATTAAGTTAAATGTAAATTCTGCTTATCCTACAAACAGATTCACCCAGACCCACTTATCAATATAAATACATAGTTATCATAGCTTCCTTTAAAACTATTGCATAATGCCGGGAAAGTAGACCAAATCTTACAATATGTAAATTCTTGATAAAATTATCACATACATCAGAATTTTGTAACAGTGTTCAAAGTCATCATTTTGTATATTCAGAAAATGACATTTCAGTTTAATTCACTGCAATCCACCTATTCTATTAGCATAGAAATCTGTTTTTATTAGACGGATCATTTAAGATGATTCCAGTACCCGCATTAATTTAATAATAGACATATGAACGAGAGTCCCTGCCATCTTGCGGACTCTCGTTCTATGAACTAAGCTTATAGATTAACCATTAAAAATATAATTTAAATATCCTTAAATTTCAATAAGTTAAAAATAATCCATTCCATTGTTAAAATAGGCAATGTCTTATTAAAATTCTCTATTAGCTCACATTTACTCCCCTATATCCGCCATCAATCAGACGCAGACAATCAGATGACAGCCACATTTATATACTCCGTTTTAATTTTTATAAAACGGATGTAATAGTTTTTTAAATCATTATTGCGTAGTTACTATTAGAGATAAAATCAATAAAAATCGTATTATTACAATAATTATTTAGATTTCATTTAGATTTCATTTAGATTTCATTTAGATTTCATTTAGATTTCATTTAGATTTCATTTAGATTTCATTTAGATTTCATTTAGATTTCATTTAGATTTCATTTAGATTTATTGTGAACATTAAATATTCGATTTTTACATCTAGTCAAGTGAAAATCGTCACTTGATAACGCCAATAAATCACATAAAACCAGTGCTTTAATTTTAAAAAATCAAAAAACACAGAATCAATCACCAGTAAAAAAGTGCTTTAGATAGCGAATATATTCATCTTTCCCATAATTTCATTAGGAACATTGATATTTAATGTCGAAATATCTTACCATTTATAGGGTTATAATGATGAAATCACGTAGGAAAAGCCAATTTTTCCTCTTATTATTCCTACAATGTATAAGAAAGCGTAAATAAAATACGTATATTTAGTGTGTAATATGTACATTTTATTAAAGACCTCCTATTTCAAATAGAGATGTCAGCCTTTCCGTTAAAATTCACTTTTTAGCTTCAAAGCATGCATCATCATGACGGAATCAACAAAAACGGCCCCCATTAGGAGCCGTTTTATAGCACGTCAAATTAGCAGAAATGTGTAACTGTTATGTCAATTGCTTATCCGATACATGCTGCGTCTCTGTCACTGAATAGCCCGCCAAAATTGCTACGAAGATCATAAATAGATGGCCTTCAGATGAGTCCAGCAGGAATGAATTAAAGAAATTACACGCCATATAACTGGTCAATACAGCCAGTAGTACATTGCGTAAAACCGGTGTTTGTTGCCAAATAACGCGATAACAACAAACAATCCATGCCAAAAAGATAATTAAGCCAACAAAGCCTGATTGGATCGTTTCCAACAGATATTGGTTGTGTGGATTATTGATTTTGTAATTGATCTCTGGGTTCTCATAATAGAAGCCGCCAGCACCGTGCCCCAGAATAGGTGACTCTTTAATTAGCCGCACCGCTTCAATGGCAAAGGCCGAACGTTGCCCCATCGAACTACGACAAGCATCATTTACATCATCCGCAGACGCGGCCATACAGACTTTTATCTCATCGACACCCTGCACGATACGGTCGGTCGCTTTATTGGGTATCAGTAGTAGTGCAGCAAAGGCTATCGCCCCTAACACTACCAATAGCCAGCGTTGGCGGCGCCCCAGAGAGAAGAATAGCCATATCCCTAGCCCAACAACTAATGCCACATAACCGGTTCGCCCCAATACCAAGAACAGAATACTGTAGCTCGCCGCTGCCACCAGCAAGCCATACCCCCAGCGTTTCCAGCCCTGATTTTTAAAGGCCAGTGCCAGCCACAACATGGCGGCCAAAGCCATAAAGAAGTTTTGGGTAATTTGCAGTTTAAAGATAGTCGGATTGGTTGGATCTACATTGCCAATGGGAATGTGCAACACCCCAACGGCCAGTGTTCCGGCTAATGCCACCGCGTTAGCCGCTAAGAAGCCGATTCCAAACAATTTTATCAACCGTGGTTGGTTGATAAAAAACAGGGCTAACGGTAATACATAAAGAAATTTCTTATCTTTACCCACCATATCCGGGCCATAACTGTTGTGATGAAACAGTAGTGACAATGCCAACAATGCAAACATCGCAGCAGGCAGGTAAACCAACGGATTCGTCAGTAATGGTTTGAATTGCAATGTGTTGCGATTAATTATCAAACAGATCAGGATTAAAACCAGCGAGATATTGATCAGTGGGTTGGATGTCGGTAAAGAGATACCTAGCAGCAATGCTGCAATACCCCCCAGCATTTCACTACGGCGGTTGACCGTGAAAGCGGCCGGTGAAGAAGTCGATGGGATTGTCATAATTCTCTCAGCTTAAGCTGGTTAGCGGAAAATAAGGTTACTGATGCGCCCCCGTTAATGGCTTTGGGCGCGCCACGCATCAACAGCACTGATAACTTCGCTCACCGGAATGGCGTTCAAATACCGATCGGTAGTGTCAGTATCTATCTCATTAGGGTGTGGCAACGTGCGGTAATGCCCGGCCCATAACAGCGTGTGTGGAGCCTGCCACGGATGCCATTGGTTAAGATTACTGGGGCCAAAGAGAACCACTGCGGGTGTTTGTAAGGCTGCAGCCATATGCATTGCCACGGAATCTACGCCAATAAAGAGCTTAGCGTTATCGATAAATACTGCCAGTTCCGGTAGCGCCAGCAGGCCAGACAAATTAACTACCTTCTCGGGTTGTGTGCATCCGGCAATGATCTCAGCAATATAATCCAATTCAGCCTGATCTTTGCCGCCGGTAAGTAGAATGGTTTCACCTTGCTCAGTGAGATGATTTACCAGTTGGCTAAATGATTCACTGGCCCATGTTTTGAACTTCCAGCGAGCAGAAGGTTGGATCAATATATAGTCATTGATATGGCGTTGTTGGCACAATTTCTGTACCCGTTCAACATCGTGCACACCATAAGACATGGTAACATCAGTAATAATATCAGCCAGTTGCAGTGGCGCGAGAATATCCAGATTATTGAGTACGGTATGCCTTTTGGCCGCATTGGGGATATCAACCAATGTAGAATGACAATAGCGCCATAGCCAGGTATCGCGTTTGGGATAATGAAAACCAATACTGAAGCCAGGTTTTAATAAACGGCAATACGCTGCGGCTCGCCATTGATCGGATAAATTGAGAATCAGATCATAATGGTGTTCTTTCAATGCATTAAACAGCGCTTTTTCGCCACTGATTTGGGCCTTTAGACCCGCATGCTTGAGGCCACGGTCAACAATAAATGCATGATTGACCGTTTTGTTCTCCCGCAGCATATCTTGCGTTCCGCCATACAGCAGCACGTCGATTTTTGCTTGTGGGTAGTTGGCTTGTAAGGTACTCAGTAGTGGCGTTGTGAGTAAAACATCGCCGAAATGGCGTAATTTAATCACTAAAATGCGCTGAACGTTACTTTTGTCCCGCAGTGTATCTGGCAGGTTAAATGCTCGCTGTTGGGCGGTAGCAACAGGAGCAGAAGGTTGCCCGGCAGGTGATTCTGTCTTATTTGATGTATTCATCATAGGATGCGCCATCATCGGCAACGAAGGGGGGCAATAATGCTATCCAAGTGTTTGCTGCATGGCAATTCTTTTATATCCGTCATACTTCAAGCTTCATGTGCTTTGGCTGCCCTCGCTCACCCCAGTCACTTACTTGAGTAAGCTCCTGGGGATTTACTCAGTTGCCGCTTTCCTGCAACTCGAATTATTTAGGGTATAGCATACCAATATCTTTCTTACTTAACTCTATAAAGCCACGAATGATTGTAATGATCATTCTGCCCCGAAACTCAAGCTGGCAAGTAAGATAATTATCAGAGGAAATTGGCGTTATTGGCGCAGGCAGATTGAGTGCGGAAAGCCGCACAGCCAACGGAGCGTACACGCAGTACGTGACGGCGGCGAGCACTGCCCCGAAACTCAAGCTGGCAAGTAAGATAATTATCAGAGGAAATTGGCGTTATCGGCGCAGGCAGATTGAGTGCGGAAAGCCGCGCAGCCAACGGAGCGTACACGCAGTACGTGACGGCGGCGAGCACTGCCCCGAAGCTCAAGCTGGCAAGTAAGATAGCCAATTTTAGAGGCCAGGGGCTTTCCATAGGGAAGTCGTCAACCCACTGTCCACCAGCGACAACTGATCGGTATACACTGCTTGCCAGTTTACTTTTGCGGCTTGATACAGTGCCTGATGCTCGATGTTCGGGGTGTATTCTCGCTCCCAGCGCACTAGCCGCTCACCGGTTTTATCTAGCGCGTCATACAGCCCGACCCCCACACCCGCGGCGATAGCACAACCGAGAGCCGTGGCTTCTTTGACAACGGGTACTCGTACAGGAACCCCGGTCACATCGGCCAAAATCTGGCTCCACAGTTTCCCTTTTGAACCTCCGCCTGCAAATACCACTGAGGCTGCTTTGACGCCGGAGAACTCAGCAATTTGCGCTAAGTTACAGGCCGAGACTATCGCGGCATTCTCTTCCAGAGCACGGAACAGGGTAGCTTTGTTGCATTTTTCTGGATCAAGTGAAAGGTTAATAAAGGAAGGTGCGGCGTGATACCAGGATTTGAAGCGCATTACATCGGAGAAAATCGGCATGATGCCGTATGCCCCTGCCGGTACGCGGGCGGCCATATCCTCCAATAAACTGTAGGTATCGATACCCAGCCGCTGAGCCAGTAATTTCTCTTCGGCGCAAAATGCATCACGGAACCAGCGCATGGTCAAGCCGGTAAAGAAACTGATGGATTCAGCCTGTACCATACCGGGAATAACATGAGGGTTAATACGCGTATTCATATCCGGATCGGTAATCGGCTTAGGCAAATTAACCACCTGCTGCCAGAAGGTGCCGCCCAATACTGCGGTCTGACCCGGTTGAACGACCCCCAACCCCAAACAACCTAATTGTACATCACCACCGCCCATCACCACTGGCGTTCCCGCCAGCAGACCACTCTCTTCTGCGGCTTGTGCTGTGACATGGCCTAGCAGTGTTCCAGTTTCTTTGACCGGCGATAAAATATCGGCACGTAGTCCAGCCATCTCCAGCAAGCTCGGTTGCCAGTTACGGGTGACTAAATCCAGCATGCCGGTGGTTCCTGCATTCGAAGGATCAACCGCCAGTTCGCCACTGAGCATATTGGCTAGCCAGTCGCTTATCATGGTTAATGTACCCGCCTGGCGATAGATATCCGGGCGGTAATGCGCCAGCCACAGTAACCGAGGCATAGCACTTAGTGCCAGAGTTTGGCCTGAACATTGATAAACCTCGAATTCAAACCCATCATTATGCAGCTCTTTAAGCTCACTGACTTCACGGCTGGCACGGGCATCCACATTGGCACACGCCCAAATAGGTTTGCCACTGCGATCATAAAGCACAATGCCTTCGCGCATTGAGCAGGCAGCCACGGCGCGAATAGCACTCGCCGGTAGCTTAGCCTGATGCAATGCTTGGCGGATGCACTGGCAGGCCAACTTCCAGTTAGTCGCTAAATCAAACTCCATCGACCCTGGGACATCAGGTACTGGCAAATGTAGCCACTCAGCCTGTCCGGCCGCTATCTGATTACCATTAAGATCAAATATGACAGCCCGGACACTGCCGGTGCCGGCATCCAGCGCCATCAGGTATTCAGCCGATGTGGTCGTAGAGAATTGACTCATTACGCTATCCTCTGTTTTATATGAATTTATGAATAAACCTGTCCTCTACTGCTTTTTTCTCAAAAGAATAATCAAAACTATTGGCGTAATTCTTGAACCCCTGCGCAAGCCTAAGCTGGCAAGTAAAATAGCCAATCAAATCAATTTGATGATTGATCTTGCTGTTAGCTCATCCGTCACTAATGCATTCACGTATTTTCCGCGCAATGCAGCCACAATCGCTTCTGATTTTTCAATGCCACCGGCGACACCAATCACTGTCGGGATGTTGGTCAGATCTGTCAGTGAGACGCCAATCAGCTCCTGGTGAATCTGCATATCCGGCACCAATGCGCCATCGGCTTGCATAAAGTAGCCAAGGATATCGCCGACCGCCCCCTTGCGACTGAACATCAGTTGTTCACCTTCACCGATATAGCCGGAGCGTAAAATGGTGGCCTCTTTTTGCTGATTGACCGAACCGATACCCACGACGGCAACATCAGCCGCTCGGGCGGCTAGCATCACATCGCGCACACTGTTTTCCTGACGGAATGTCTCCGCCACTGTGGCACTGGAAGCACGCAACGGCGCAGGAATAATGCTGACCTGACAAGCGGCATCCAACTGGCCAATACCGGTCATATAAGAGCCAACCCCACCGGAAAGCGTCACCAGTCTGACCTGCTGCGAAGCGATAAAACCGCTTAAATGCTGTAAGGCACACATGGTGGTTTCACCAAAGCCGACTGCCAGTAGTTGTTGTGGTTGTATCAATGCCATCAATAAATGTGCAGCGCCAATCCCCAACCGGCTACTGATACTGAGATCAGCCAGAGAAGGCAGAATGCGGATATGCTTGAGGCCGAAATGCTGTTGCAAGGTGTTTTCCAGTTCCAGACAACCCTCATAGCGCGAATTAATCTGTACCCGAATAACCCCAGACTGGCGGCCTTTTTCCAGCAATCTGGAGACCTTCAGTCGGGTTAACCCCAACAGTTCGCCAATATCCCCTTGTGTTAAGCCATCGTGATAATAAAACCACGCAATGCGAGCGAGCAGTTCCTCTTCACTCATGCTATTACCCGGATATTTGTATTCATCGTTAGACGACATGGGTTTTTCTTTTGTTACTGATTTTTCTCTCATCATTAGCCGTGATCCCTATTGCCGCTTTCTCATTCTTCATTGATTCATCATCGATCAAAAATCCACGGTCTGATAAATGCTATACCCAAGAGATTTCAAGATGCAGGAAGGCGGCAAGCGAAAGACAAATTGGTTGTAAACCATTTTGAACAGCGCTTGCGCTGGCCCGTAGGGTGAGCCTCTGATGAGGTTCATAATCCCGATGAGCTTACATAAGTAAGTAATTCGGGCGATTGAGCACAGCCAACACACCTACAACTTGAAAGATGACGGGTATAAATCTCAGTTGAGAACTACGCTAACAGCTTAGGCAATACATTTGAACACATTTTAATTTAAATTTTTTTATTCACGGAAATGTGATCTTGATTACGCCATAAATGGGATTATGCAGCTATCTTTTTTGAACACTTTTAAATTTAAAATATTTTTGTTCATAAACAGGAGCCACTGATGCCGCACACCAATCCGCCACCGCTGCTCCAGGTTCGTGGTATCAGCAAGCAGTTTTCCGGCGTAGTGGTATTGAAGAGTATCGACTTTACTCTGCAACCAGGACAGGTACATGCCCTGTTGGGAGGAAATGGCGCGGGGAAATCGACGTTGATGAAGATCATCGCCGGCGTGCTGCCACCAGACAGCGGTACCATCGAGATCAATGGGCAACCCTGCCTTAATCTCACCCCAGCAAAAGCACATCAACTCGGTATCTATTTGGTCCCCCAAGAACCGATGTTATTTGCCAATCTGTCGGTACAAGAAAATATTCTGTTTCGTTTGCCCAAACATCAGGCAGATAAGAAGAAGATGGCGCAATTACTCAAAAACCTGGGTTGCCATTTGGATCTGTCAGTCAGCGCCGGTTCACTGGATGTAGCAGATCAACAGCTAGTAGAAATTATGCGCGGCTTGATGCGTGACTCACGTATTTTGATCCTTGATGAGCCAACAGCGTCACTAACACCGGCGGAAACCAATCGTCTATTTAGCCAAATCAAAATGTTATTGCAGCAAGGTGTCGGAGTGGTATTTATCTCCCACAAATTACCTGAAATTCGTCAACTGGCAGATTGGGTCAGTGTCATGCGCGATGGTGGCATCGCTCTAAGTGGCGCCACCACTGATTTCTCCATCGATACGATTATTCAGGCCATTAAGCCACAGGCCAAAAACAGCGAATTATCTGATACCCAGAAGCTATGGCTGGAACTGCCCGGTAACCGCCGCTCTCAAGCGCGTGCTCAGTCCAATCAACCGGTGATAGAAGTTGCCGATCTGAGTGGTGAAGGTTTTGCCCATATCTCTTTTGAGGTGCATGCCGGTGAAATCCTGGGATTAGCGGGGGTGGTTGGTGCGGGCAGAACAGAACTCGCTGAAACACTCTATGGTTTACGACCCGCCAGCGGTGGCCACGTCAGGCTGGAAGGGATTGATATCACATTGATGAAAACCGTCAATCGTCTGGCAACCGGGTTGGTTTATCTGCCGGAAGACCGCCAAGCCTCCGGCCTCTATCTGGATGCTCCGCTCAGTTGGAATGTCTGCTCGCTCACCCAGGGTAATCAGGGGTTATGGACACATCCGGCACAGGAAGCCGCCATTCTGGAACGCTATCGGCGGGCACTAAACATTAAGTTCAGCCACCTTGAGCAACCCGTGCGCACCTTGTCTGGTGGCAATCAACAAAAGCTGTTGATTGCGAAATGCCTTGAAGCCAATCCGTTGCTACTGATTATTGATGAACCTACTCGTGGCGTAGATGTATCAGCGCGCAGCGATATTTATCAATTGATCCGCAGTATTGCCTCTCAGCATGTGGCGATCATTTTTATCTCGTCAGATCTGGAAGAAGTAGTGCAGATGGCTTCCCGGGTGTTGGTCATGCATCAGGGTGAAATCAGTGGCGCAGTCAGTGGGGCGGAAATGAATGTCGATACCATTATGCATCTGGCCTTTGGTGAACATAATACCGATGCGCGCCAATCTGCTGAAAGCGAGGGCGCATCATGTTGAAATTTATTCAAAGCTATCAATTTATTCAAAACAATCGTGAAGGTACCGCACTGCTGGCGATTTTGGCTTTATTTGCCTTGCTTGGTGTGATCGACAGTAATTACTTCACCTTGCAAACCTTCACCATGATTTTCAGCAGCGCACAGATCCTGATCCTGTTAGCCATCGGCGCCACCATGGTGATGCTAACCCGCAATATCGATGTGTCCGTCGGCTCCATTACCGGCTTATGTGCCGTCACTGTGGGTATGGCGCTCAATGCTGGTTTCGGGCTGGCAATCTCCTGCCTGTTTGCTCTGCTGGTCGGCATGGTGACGGGCTTCTTTAATGGCATTTTGGTTACCTGGCTGCGCATCCCGGCGATTGTCGCCACCCTGGGTACGCTGGGGTTGTATCGCGGCCTGATGCTATTGATAACCGGCGGGAAATGGATAGAAGGGCTGCCAGCAGACTTGAAAAGTTTATCCACCCCCATTCTGTTTTCTATCTCTCCTATCGGCTGGCTAATTATGCTGCTGATTGTAGCTATGGCCTTGTTGCTAGGTAAAACCGCCTTTGGCCGCAGTTTCTATGCTACCGGCGATAACTTGCAGGGTGCACGCCAACTGGGGATCCGCACCGACAGTATTCGTATTTTTGCCTTCTCAATGAATGGGGTGATGGCCGCGCTGGCAGGGATTGTCTTCGCCTCCCAAATTGGCTTTATCCCTAATCAGACGGGCAGTGGGTTAGAGATGAAAGCCATCGCCGCCTGTGTTCTCGGTGGGATCAGCCTGCTCGGTGGTACCGGCACCATTCTTGGGGCCATTCTGGGGGCTTACCTATTAACACAAATCGACAGCGTGCTGGTGCTACTGCGCCTGCCTGCTTGGTGGAATGACTTTATTGCCGGACTGGTGTTGCTGGGTGTGCTGGTGTTCGATGGCCGCCTGCGCTGTGCCATTGAGCGCAATATCCGCCAGCAGAAATATGCTCGCTTTAATGCTCGCCCGGCAGTTTCTGGTAAGTCGACAACTTCGGATAAGAAGAAAAACGTTATACCCAATAGATTTCATGATGCAGGAAGGCGGCAAACGAGAGAATCCCGATGAGCATACAGTGGTAAGTGATTCGGCTAAACGAGAGTAGGTAACACACCTGCAATTTGAAAGATGAAGGGTATAAAAAGAGGTGGCGCGATGAATATATATCGCCGTTATGGATGGGAACTGGCCTTGGCTGCACTGTTAGTGCTGGAAATCCTGCTGTTTGGTTTATCGAATTCTCGCATGCTGGATATCAACGTATTGCTGTTCAGTACCAGTGATTTCATCTGCATCGGCATTGTAGCTTTGCCGCTGACCATGGTGATTGTCAGTGGCGGAATTGACATCTCATTCGGTTCAACTATCGGATTGTGCTCCATATTCCTAGGCGTGATGTTTCAAGCTGGCGTCCCCATGAGTGTCGCGATCCCGCTGACACTGGTGGTTGGCGCGTTATGCGGTTTGATTAATGCCGGGCTGATTCTGTATACCGGCGTCAACCCGTTGGTCATAACTCTAGGCACCATGTACCTGTTCGGCGGCAGCGCCTTGCTGTTGTCCGGCATTTCCGGCGCGACCGGCTATGAGGGCATTGGCGGTTTCCCAACAGCCTTTACCGATTTTGCCAACCAAACGTTGTTCGGCCTGCCCGTCCCACTGGTTATCTTTATGGTCTGCGTGCTGCTGTTCTGGCTACTGATGCACCGCACTCATAGCGGCCGCAACGTATTCCTTATCGGGCAAAACAGTCGGGTGGCCCGTTACAGCGCCCTGCCCGTCGCGCGTACCTTATGCATCCTGTATGCCCTGACGGGTGTGGCGTCTGCGATTGCCGCGGTCCTATTGGTCTCTTATTTCGGTTCGGCACGCTCTGATTTGGGGGCTTCGTTCCTGATGCCAGCCATCACCGCAGTGGTACTGGGGGGCGCTAACATCTACGGCGGCTCTGGCTCCATCCTCGGGACGGCACTGGCGATATTACTGGTGGGTTACTTACAGCAAGGTTTGCAAATGATTGGCACACCAAACCAGATATCGAGTGCGTTGTCCGGTGCATTGCTGATTCTAGTGGTGGTTGGGCGCTCTATCAGCCTGCACCGACATCTGATTCATGAATGGCTGCAACGTCGTCGCAGCAGACACACCCTAAGTTAATACCTGTTTTCTTTTGTAGTGAAATTGCCAACACCTCTACCCCTAGCTTCTTCGGAGATAGCAATGAAAACACAAAGATTAAAAAAGCTGGCACTGGTTTGTGCCCTTGGATTTGCCTGTATCACTACTGCTCAAGCGGCAGAACGCATCGCATTTATCCCGAAACTGGTCGGGGTCGGCTTCTTCACCAGCGGCGGTAAAGGTGCCGTTGATGCCGGTAAAGAGCTGGGTGTGGATGTGACCTACGATGGCCCGACAGAACCGAGTGTTTCCGGCCAGGTTCAGTTAATCAATAACTTCGTCAATCAGGGTTACAACGCCATTGTGGTTTCGGCAGTCTCACCGGATGGACTGTGCCCTGCGTTAAAACGCGCGATGCAACGGGGCGTCAAAATCTTGACCTGGGACTCTGATACCAAACCAGAATGTCGCTCGATTTACATCAACCAAGGTACCCCGAATCAATTGGGTTCGATGCTGGTCGATATGGCCGCGAATCAAGTGAAAAAAGATAAAGCCAAGGTTGCCTTCTTCTATTCCAGCCCGACGGTTACCGATCAGAACCAATGGGTCAATGAAGCGAAGAAAAAAATCCAACAAGATCACCCCGGTTGGGAAGTGGTCACCACCCAGTTCGGCTATAACGATGCCACAAAATCACTGCAAACCGCAGAAGGCATCTTAAAAGCTTATAGCGATCTGGATGCCATTATTGCCCCAGATGCCAACGCCCTGCCCGCTGCGGCACAAGCAGCAGAAAACCTGAAACGCGACAATGTGGCGATCGTCGGCTTCAGTACTCCAAACGTGATGCGCCCTTATGTTCAGCGCGGCACGGTCAAGGAATTCGGTCTGTGGGATGTGGTTAATCAAGGCAAGATTTCAGTTTATGTCGCCAATGAAATGCTGAAAAAAGGCGACCTGAATGTCGGCGATAAAATTGATATCCCGAACATTGGCGTGGTTGAAGTGGCACCGAATAGCATTCAGGGCTATGACCATGAGGCTAAAGGCAGCGGCATTGTGTTACTGCCACAGCGGGTCATTTTCACTAAAGAAAACATCGACAAATACGATTTTTAATCTCGGCGGCCCGTCCACCGGCGGGCCGGAACAGGACTAAAGGAGTAATAACAGATGGCTGATTTAGACGATATTAAAGACGGTAAAGATTTCGGTATTGGCGTGCCGCAGATAAATCCTGCCTTTACACTGAAAGGCTCGGGTTCACTGGATTGGGGGATGCAATCCCGGCTGGCGCGAATTTTCAATCCGAAAACCAATCGCACGGTAATGCTGGCATTTGATCACGGTTATTTTCAGGGGCCGACCACGGGCCTGGAGCGGATTGATATCAATATCGCCCCGCTGTTTGAATATGCCGATGTCCTAATGTGTACCCGTGGCATTTTGCGCAGTATCGTCCCCGCGTCGGCCAATCGCCCGGTGGTACTGCGCGCATCTGGTGCCAACTCGATTCTGACTGATTTATCCAACGAAGCGGTGGCGGTGGCAATGGAAGATGCATTGCGGCTCAACTCCTGCGCCGTGGCGGCACAAGTCTATATCGGCACTGAACACGAGCATCAGTCGATTAAAAATATCATTCAATTAGTTGATCAGGGAATGCGCTACGGCATGCCTACCATGGCCGTGACTGGCGTCGGTAAAGACATGGCTCGCGACCAGCGCTACTTCTCTCTGGCCACCCGAATTGCCGCTGAGATGGGCGCACAGGTGATCAAAACCTATTATGTTGACAGTGGATTTGAACGTATCGCTGCCGGTTGTCCAGTGCCTATCGTCATTGCCGGTGGTAAAAAACTACCAGAACGCGATGCATTGGAAATGTGCTATCAAGCCATTGATCAGGGAGCGTCAGGTGTAGATATGGGGCGCAATATCTTCCAGTCAGAAGCCCCAATTGCCATGCTGAAAGCGGTTCATGCAGTGGTACATAAAAATGAAAATGCACAAACAGCCTATAAGCTGTTCTTAGATGAAAAAGGTTGAGTGGGCATCGCTGCCAGTCAGTGACTGGTAAGCCGTGACAAGGAGGTCTTCGGTAATAAGGAGACCTTTGGTAATCAGGAGACAAATATGCACGTGACTCTCGTCGAAATTAATGTGAAAGATGACAAAGTTGAGCAGTTTATTGAGGTTTTTCGCGCCAATCATCAGGGTTCTATCCGCGAGGCGGGGAACTTGCGTTTTGATGTGCTAAGGGACGAGACGATCCCAACCCGTTTTTATATCTATGAGGCTTATACCGATGAAGCTGCGGTGGCGGCACATAAGCAAACCCCCCATTACCTGAAGTGTGTCGAACAACTGGAGGGATTGATGACCGGCCCACGCAAGAAAACAGTATTTATCGGCCTGATGCCTTAGCCGACACGGGCAGCCGATTTCCTACGCTGCCCGCATGTTGGAGCCGCATGGCAAATTTAGCGACTGAGCCACATCACGCGCACACGCTAAAACTTATCCGCACCCATAAACCGCCTAGTAACTCACTGTGCAATAACTCTGGGCGGGTTTTATGGTAGGTCGTAATGTCTTTTACCAATGCTAACCCCAGCCCCGCCCCTTGCTGCTCACCCACATTATCCAACCGGTGGAATGGCATCAGCGCTTGCGCAGCTTCATCTTGTGCAATACCAGGGCCACTGTCTTCTATTTCTAACCAACAGCGCCCTGTGTCACCGCCTATAACCAACCGTACCGTCACCACGCCCTGCTTTGGTGTGTATTTCAACGCGTTGTCCAGCAGGTTGTCGCACAGTTCAGTCAGCAATAAGGCATCCCCCTCGATCCAGCACTCAGACACCCCCTCATAGCCCAGATCAATCTGCTTGCTGCGGGCTTGAGCAAGGTGTGCAAAACACGCGTCGCGTAATAGTGGGCCGAGATTAACCGGTTGTAGTCTGCGCTCGTGTACTTTCATCCGTGATAACTGCAATAACCGATCCGTCAGGGAAACGGTGTGATCCAGTGTCCCGCGCATCGCCAATAGGCTTTCACGCCATTGTTGTGGGGAGTCACTGGCCAGCGCCACCGCCACCTGCGTTTTCAACACCGTTAACGGTGTACGCAATTGATGAGAGGCATCAGCACTAAAGCGCCCCTGACGTGCCACCATTTCCCGTAAACGCTCGATGTAGCGATCAAAGGCCAATAACAACGGTTCCATTTCTGACCATGGCAACACTTTGGGGAGCGGGGTCAGTTCACCGGGATCACGCCGCAGCATCAAGCCTGATAGCTTACGTAATGGCTTGAGGATACCTTTGAGTAAGATATACGCCATTACCAGCGTCAAGAGCACCAGCGTACCTTGGGTCAAGACTGCCGATATCATGATCTGCTGTGCCAGATCATGGCGGGATGCTAGCGTTTCAGCCACCAGCACCATCGCCATCCCCATAACACCAGACTCATTAACCGGTTGATAAAGCGCAGCCACACGTATTGGTTTGCCTCGGTACTCGGCATCATAAAAATGTACCAATGCAGGGTAGAGAAGGGATCGTGGCGTATTCAGCGGGAAAGGCGGTAAATCATTGTAGCCAGCTATACTTTTCCCCTCTGGCGTAATCACCTGATAGTAAAGCTGATCATTCATATTGCGCTCAAAACTATCGAGGACAATATAAGGGACATCAACCTCTAGCTGCCCATGACGAACAACCAACCGCTCCGCGACCGTCCGGGCAGAGGCTAATAACGTGCGGTCATAAGCTAACGTAGCCGCATTCATCGCACTGATATAATGGGTATAAATAGAGATCCCGCCCAAAATCAGTAGTGGGACACCAAAAAACAGCAGCAATTGATGAAACAGCGAACGTGGGGCTTTAAACCATCGTGGCACAGTAGTGTTAGAGCATGCCATTAGTGCATTCCAGGCTGTAACCTAAACCGCGTAAAGTCTGGATAGAGACATTACTGCCATGCAGCTTTTTACGCACCCGATGCACATACAGTTCAATACTTTCTGGATTGGCATCATCGGATAAGGTAAATACCTGCTCAAACAGTTGTTGTTTGGCAACTGGCCTACCCCGGCGATGCATCAGTGAGGTTAATACTGCCGATTCCCGCGGTGTCAGCGCCAGTGGCTTATCCGCTAACAGAAAGTAACCTTCGTCGTGATAGGTCAACTCACCAAATTGCACCGCCTGCCCGGTTCCACCGACACTACGCCGTAATAGAGCACGTATCCGCGCCTCCAGTTCATCCAGTTCAAACGGTTTCGTCAAATAGTCATCCGCCCCCAAGTTCAGCCCTTTCACCCGGTCTGCCACTTCCGTTCTGGCGGTCAACAACAGCACCGGCAGCGTTTGCCCACGCTTACGTAGCCGGGCCAGCAAATCTAACCCGTTCAAACGTGGCAACGCCACATCCAATACCACCAGCGCGTAATTTTCGTTTTGCAGCAAATGATCGGCGGCAACACCATCATTTGCCACATCCACAGCGAAGCCCGCATGAGTCAATGCTTTCTGTAACCAGTGAGATAACTCGGGGTGATCCTCTACCAACAAGAGACGCATATCACATCCTGTACTTTTTCCTTCCCATTGAAAGGTAACTGAAAGGTTAATCTATTAACAATTCAGCAACCTCGCAATCGCGGGAAGGCTCACAATTTAGACGAAAATAATGAGGGAATAAGATGAAAAGGATAATTACCCGCACTTTAGCCGCCTCGATTCTGATACTGACAGCACAAATGGCACAGGCTATCGAGGCACCTGGCAGAACAGAATGTATTGCGCCGGCCAAACCCGGCGGCGGCTTTGATCTTACCTGTAAATTGATTCAGGTTTCCCTGCAAGAGACTAAAGCAATTGATCGCCCAATGCGGGTCAGCTATATGCCAGGAGGTGTCGGAGCGGTTGCCTATAACGCCATCGTGGCGCAACGGCCAGCAGAGTTTGGCACCGTGGTCGCGTTCTCCGGCGGCTCTTTACTTAATCTGGCACAAAATAAATTTGGCCGTTATAGCCCTGACGATGTGAAGTGGTTGGCGGCCGTTGGCACTGATTACGGCATGATCGCCGTGCGGGCTGACTCTCCCTATAAAACGCTAACAGATCTGATGGATGCCTTTAAACAAGATCCTAACAGCGTGGTATTCGGGGCCGGTGCCTCGATTGGCAGCCAGGACTGGATGAAAACGGCGTTACTGGCCCGTGAGGTGGGCGTCGATCCCCATAAAATGCGCTATGTGGCCTTTGAGGGTGGCGGTGAACCGGTTACCGCATTGTTAGGTAACCATATTCAGGCGGTGTCCGGGGACTTAAGTGAAATGGTGCCCTATCTGGCAGGCGACAAACTACGGATATTGGCTGTTTATGCAGAACAACGCCTGCCTGGCCAACTGGCTAATATTCCTACGGCTAAAGAACAAGGCTTCAATTTAGTGTGGCCGATTATTCGTGGTTTCTATCTCGGGCCGAAGGTCAGTGATGCCGAATATCAATGGTGGACGGAGACCTTTAACACCTTGGTACAAACTGACGAGTTCAAAAAACAGCGCGAATTACGCGGCTTATTTGAGTTCAACCTGACCGGCAAAGAGCTGGATGTGTATGTCAAAAAACAGATTGAACAATATCGTGAACAAGCTAAAGCATTCGGGCTGGCCAAATAATTAAGGAGAAAGATCATGAGCGATCGTATTTTTGCCAGTATCTGGATCCTACTCTGTATCAGCGGCTTATTTATCGGCTGGGGAATTCAAAGCGAATACAGTTACGAGCCGCTAGGCCCGCGCCCTTTCCCGATGGCAATTCTGGCGTTAATGACACTGTGCGCGGTGCTATTGCTGCTGCGTAAACCAGACGTTATCGCATGGCCGCACGCCAAAGTATTGCATCGCCTGTTGGTGATGGTGATTACGCTGGTGCTCTATGCCTGGGGGTTTGAGTCGCTTGGATTCCCGCTGGCGACAGCCCTGCTAACATTTAGCATCGCATTGTTATTTGAGGCAAAAATATGGGTCGCTGCGCTGTCCGGCGTGGTCCTGGGCGCGTCATTATTCTATGCCTTTGACTATTTACTTGATGTCACCCTACCACTTGGCGTTTGGCTGAACTAACGAGGCTGTGATGGAAACTTGGATGTATTTATCGCAAGGATTTGAGGTGGCATTAACACCACAAAACCTGATGATTGCCCTGATAGGCTGCTTTATCGGTACCATTGTTGGCTTACTCCCAGGACTGGGGCCGATCAACGGCGTGGCCATTTTGCTGCCACTCGCTTTTGCCCTAAAACTGCCCGCCGAGTCTGCCCTGATCTTGCTGGCTACGGTTTATATCGGTTGTGAATATGGTGGGCGCATCTCATCCATATTACTTAATGTCCCCGGTGATGCCGCGGCTATCATGACCGCCCTTGATGGTTATCCAATGGCGCAGCAGGGCCGTGCCGGTGTAGCGCTATCCATTTCAGCAGTTAGCTCATTTGTTGGTTCACTCTTGGCTATTGGTGGGATCATTCTGTTTGCACCGCTACTGGCACAGTGGTCACTGGCATTCGGACCCTCGGAGTATTTCGCGTTAATGGTCTTCGCTATCGCCTGCCTTGGCAGCATGATGAGCCAAAATCCCTTGAAATCACTGCTCGCCGCCTTAATCGGCTTGGGGTTGGCGACAGTAGGCGTTGATGCAAACACCGGCGTTTATCGCTTCACATTTGATAGTGTCCATCTCTCTGATGGGATCCAATTTATCGTGGTAGTGATCGGCTTGTTCTCGGTCAGTGAAATCTTGTTGATGCTGGAAAGTACCAGTACCGGCCAGAAACTGGTGCGTAAAACCGGTCGCCTGATGTTCAACCGCAAAGAGGCGGCAGAATGTGTTGGGCCAACACTGCGATCTTCAGTGATCGGTTTCTTTGTTGGGATTTTGCCGGGCGCAGGGGCAACCATCGCCAGTGCGCTGACCTACATGACCGAAAAACGCATCAGTGGTAACAGCGATAGTTTTGGTAAAGGGGATATTCGTGGTGTTGCCGCACCTGAAGCGGCGAATAATGCTTCTGCCTGTGGATCTTTTATTCCTATGCTCACTCTGGGCGTTCCAGGCTCAGGCACTACGGCGGTAATGATGGGAGCATTGACCCTGTATAACATCACACCGGGGCCTGCGATGTTCACCGAGCAACCGGATATTGTCTGGGGGTTAATTGCCTCGCTGTTGATAGCCAACGTTATATTACTGCTGATGAACCTACCTCTGGTTGGCTTCTTCACCCGCATGTTAACCATTCCGTTATGGTTCCTGGTCCCCGCCATTGCAGCAGTCTCTGCGGTGGGGGTGTATGCGGTGCACAGCACCACTTTCGACCTGATGCTCATGGTTGGATTGGGTATCTTTGGCTATCTGCTGAGAAAAATGAACTTCCCCATGTCCCCGCTGATTTTAGGCTTTGTTCTGGGCGAAATGCTGGAGCAAAACCTGCGCCGTGCACTGTCCATTAGCAATGGCAATTACACTATTTTGTGGTCGAGCCCTATTGCAAAAAGCTTGCTAATACTGGCCGTGGTGGTGTTGGTGCTGCCGCCAATCCTGCGAGTAGTACGTAAATTCCGCCAATCAAAGCCAGCCGCTAATGAAGGGTAAAAACTGACTCGTATTACTCCGGGGCTGATAATTATAGGATTATTGGCCCCGATTTATTGGGTTAGTCACAATCAAATATTCCGCGTTATAAGATGACACCTATCAACAAAATGCTTAATGAGTAAACTGATCATCACCAGTACCGGAAATGCTTAGACCTTAACTATAATGAAAGTAGATAAGTGTAATCACGATAAATCATGAGGCAAAACCATGTCAGACAAAATCGCCGTCGGCATCAGCGCTTGCCTGTTAGGTGAGAAAGTACGTTTCGATGGCGGGCATAAACGTCTAACATTTGCCGTGGACGAGTTGGCCCCTTTTGTTCATTTTGAGCCGATCTGCCCTGAGATGGCAATCGGGCTGCCTTCACCCCGCCCAGCGCTGCGCTTGGTTAAAGCAGGCGCTGATGATATTCGTCTCAGCTTTAGTAACCAACCAGAAACCGACCTGACCCGCGCCATGCAGGACTTCTCCGCGAAAAGAATTGCGGGATTGCAGCATTTAAGCGGCTATGTGGTTTGCGCCAAATCCCCTAGCTGCGGCATGGAGCGAGTGCGGGTGTATGAAACCGATGGCAAAAATAACCGCAAAAGTGGTACTGGTATTTTCACTCAAGAATTAATGCGCCAACTACCGTGGCTCCCCATTGAGGAAGATGGCCGCCTGTGTGACCCTGAGCTGAAAGAGAATTTTGTGGCACGAATCTATGCCTTACATGAGTTTAATCAGCTATGGCAACAAGGCATGAGCCGCGCTCGGCTGATCGCTTTCCATAGCCGCTATAAATTGTTATTACTAGCTCATTCGCAACCTGCCTACCGTGAATTAGGGCGTTTCGTTGCGGCTATCGACCAATGGCCTTCAATTAATGAATGTGCTTTTGAATACCGTAACCGGCTGATGGCCCTGATGAGCCAACACTCCTCGCGCCGTGGTCACACCAATGTCTTGCAGCATGTCCAAGGCTATTTCAGCAACCAACTCAGCCCCCGGCAACGCAGCGAGCTGGCACAACTGATTTTGCGTTATCGTCAAGGCAGTCAGCCACTGCTTGCCCCCATTACCCTGCTCAAACATTATTTAGCTGAATATCCCGACAGCTATCTTGCCCAGCAGCGCTATTTTGACCCTTACCCGGAGGTTTTGCGCCTAAGGTATGGGCATTAAGAGGGGGAATTTAAACGCGATATGAAGCCCGTGGTAATTCAGCAAGTTGCCGCGTTATCAGATAACACCTATCAGCAAAATGTCTCCTTTGCGTTATTCTTAGCGCCGAAGAAAATAATTAGCAGTCTTTCTGGTGGTATCACGGCCTCATGGCAGTGAGGCCGCTGTAAAACAGGAGTTTCTATGAACATCACTTATCGCCTGGCGCTGGCTTTGGCTTTTTCTACCACGCTGCTGACGGCTACCGTTCACGCCAATAGCCTATTGGATTCAGTAAAAAGTGCTGCTGACCAATACAGTAAATCGGGTGATAGCTCATCTTCATTGTCGTCATTGACCGGCTTACTCAATGGTGGCGATAAAGGGCTAAGTGCCAGCACCATGACCAATGCTGCCGGTATATTGCAATATTGCGTACAAAATAATGTACTGTCGGCCAATGGCACTTCGGCGATTAAAGACCAATTGATGAGTAAACTGGGTATCACCAGTACCGAAAATGCCAAGAGCCAGGACTATCAGGAAGGTTTAGGCGGATTACTGAAAACCGGTGAAGGTAAGAGTTTGAATTTGAACGATCTGGGCAGTGAGCAAATCACTGAAAAAATCAAAACCAAAGCCTGTGATTTAGTGCTGAAACAGGGTCAGTCGTTCTTGTTGAAATAAACCTGACACACTGAGGTTTATAACAACGCGATTCCTGGCGCAGTGAATGAAGGGTTTACCGCACTCAGAGTGCACGGTGGCTTACGCCACTATTGCCCCAACAGTAAGTATCCCCTTCATTTCACTTTGTCAGCATGCTCTATTTTATGAAGATATTCTGGCGGTGATACGCCATCTGCCCTTCATCGGGGGAAAACTTAACCGGTAAACGCAGCTTCCGCCCTTCATATTTAGCGAAATTATCTTCACTGATACTGCTTTTGAGTTTTTTGATCAGAGGGGATAACACCATTTCCAGATGCTCATTAAAGGTGATTAATCCCTGATCAAAGGCCCGGTCGTGCAAGCTTGAAAGGCACAGACCATTACTGGGATTAAGCCGATGTTCAGCGCCGTGACTCCATGGGCGAATATGGCTGGCAACGAGTAATGCAGGTACTTCTAGTTCAGTAATACAGCAACGATTGTCATAGATGTGCAGTACATTTTTACGAAATAATTGCTGACCGACCCTAGCTTTAATAATCGTAGTTCTTTCGCCGCCACTAAAGTCTTTAATACCACTGTCAGCGTTAATACTATTATCAACTTTAATATTACTATCAAATAGTTGGGTAATCGGCTTTTCTAACTCACTCATCGCCTGTTGGCATTGCAATTCAAAAACTTCAGCATTCTCATTCAATTCCAGCCATAAAGCTCGGTCGGCCTTAGAGACACTCGTTAAACCACTGCGGCCTGAGTCAGTAATAAAAGGGTCCAGACTGGCTAAATTGACCAACTTCATCGCGAGTGCCGAAGGGGTTCTGCCAATTAACGCGGCGTAATGAATAATATCGGGATTTCTGGAATGCAATTTGCCAAAGGGAATTTGGCTATACAGTGTAAAAGCAACTAACAATTGATCCCGCGTCCAGTGATTTACCGCCGCCATGCATCGTCACCCAAAATTAGTGAGTCATTTTATTGAATGCGTTAACTATGCCAGGTGTTGTGGGGTATGGGTACCCTATCCTCCCCAATATATCTTCAGCCCTAACTCGGATAACCATACAAAATCTAAATTAACCACAACAATCCATACCCCAAAAATATCCTGTTTTGGGATATTTTTACGCGGATAGGATAATTACTCGAACACATCACATGGAGGATTAAACATTATGGATAAACAAGACTGGCATCCGGCAGATATTATCGCGGGTTTGAAAAAACGCGGTACAACGATGGCGGCACTTTCCCGAGAGTCAGGGCTGGCCTCTTCAACGCTGGCGAATACGCTGTTGCGCCATTGGCCGAAGGGCGAAAACTTGATTGCACAGGTGCTGGAATTACATCCTGCGGAGATCTGGCCTTCACGTTATCTGAAGCCTAAAAAAACGCGAAAAACGTTGCCAATTGCGTAATTAAATCTAGTTGATTCCACTTCTCCATGGAGGATAAACGGAAGTGGAATCACTAACTTTCAGGCCATCATCCTGCTGCGGTCTCGCAGGCAAAGATATTAGTACCCATATTATATGCGGCTTCAAGTACCGGACCAGGGCCACCTAAGTCTGGCAGCAGTAACACGGTTGAACTCATCACCGGTGCACCGCAGAAATTGAAAATACCGTGCTCAATCTGTATTTTCATCGCTTCGGCAAAGCCATGATTGATATAAGTCTTATGCGCGGCCGCACCGATTCCAATGATATGTACTGGCAGATGCGTCAGCTTTTTGATCAACTCCCCCGCGTCATCATAGGCCCAGCCATTGGAAAACACGCGATCAATCCATCCTTTTAACAATGCGGGCATCGACCACCAGTAAATTGGGAACACTAATACCAGCGCATCTGCTCGCTCAATCCTCTGTTGCTCCGCCAGCACATCATCCGCCAGCGAAGCTTGCCGATTAAAAGCAGCAATATCCACTGCGGTAAACCTTGGGTCAAAACCTTCGGTAGCAATATCGGCAATCTCATAAGTGTGTGTAGAATCCGATGCAACCAACCCCGCTGCAATCTGTCGTGCAACACTGTTAGTGAGTGATTCATGAAGCGGATGTGAGGTAACGATAAGTGAATGCATAATCTGACTCCTGATTGCCATTAAAATGCCGTTGGCGCAATCTATATACCATTAGTAAGTTACTGTTGGTAAGTTACCTTTGGTATATAAGCATGTCAACTAGCAAAAAGAATGTATCGTCACGACTTCGCCTATCGCGTGAAGAGCGTTACCACCAATTAATGAATACAGCATGGCAACTGGTGCGGGAAGAAGGCACTGAAGCCCTGACGCTAGGCCGCCTTGCTGAGCGCTCCGGCGTCACTAAACCGGTGGTTTATGACCATTTCGGCACCCGAGCTGGACTTTTTGCCGAACTTTATAAAGAGTTTGATAGCCGCCAAACCACATTGATGGATGCGGCCATTGCGCAATGCGAGCCAACACTCACTGCTATCGCCACTGTGACCGCCTCATCATATATTGACTGTGTCCTGCTTCAGGGGCAGGAAATCTCTGGGGTCATTGCAGCATTAAAAGGCACGCCTGAGCTGGATGAGATGAAACGTGAATATTCTAAGGCGTACATCCACAAATGCCGGAATATACTCGCGCCCTATGCTAAAGGGAATCTGATTTCAGATGCCAGCCTATGGGCATTGCTAGGTGCAGCAGAAGGGTTATCGTGTTCTGCTGCTAGCGGCGAAATCACCGCCTCACAGGCAAAATCTGAGCTATTTGAGTTGATTATGGCGATAGTAGAAAGAAGCATGGGCCAACGCTAGCAACGGCAAAGTATCCTCAAAAAGAATCAGATGGAATAGCAGGCGTAGATTGAAAGTTTACCGAGGCTGTATCAGTAGTTTGAGCGCGAGCAGGTAATGAATGGATTTCCAAATACTCCCCGCACTGCGAGGAGTATTCAGAATACCGTTAAATCGCTTTTTCTGATTCAATACTTTTTTGATTACGACTGACTGCCACTTTGAATAGCCAATATATCAAGCTGGCGGCAACCAGCGAGTTAATGGTTGGAATCCCCCACTCAGTCACCAATCCGATAACACTGCCGACAATACTGGCAATAATGGCAACCCAACCGATAACTGGTGTTTGGGTTTCGTCAGGGAGTTTCCCTTCCAGTCGACTCTTATCCAGAATATTGCGATGAGAGCGCAACACAAAATAGTCCACCAGCATGATGCCGATAATCGGCGGGAATACCACGCCTAGCACCGTAAGGAAATCCACAAACCGATCCAAAATCCCTAACACGGAAAGTGTCGTACCCAGCACGCCGATAACTAACGTGGTTAAGGTGTATTTCAGTTTTTTCCCGGTCAGCCCCTCGACCGCATTGACGATACCGAGGGACGAAGAGTACAGATTAAGGTCATTAACTCTTAATGTTGAGAACACCACCACCAGCAAGCCTGCACCACCCGCGGCCTGAGACATAATAGTCACCACATCAGCCGTTCCGAGCGTTTTAGCAATCAAGATAGCCAGGCCATTGACCACGAACTCCCCGGCCACAATGGTGAAAATCGTCACACCCAACACATGCTTCCCATTTTTGGAATAACGCGTTAGGTCAGGGGTCATCAAGCTTGCCACGATAGCGCCCCCGACAACGATAGTGATACCTGCGCTGATAGACAGAGGATCACCCGGTGGTATCAACTGCATAATTTCATGCAAATTATGCCCGGACAGCGTACTAATAGAGATATAAGCCACCAGCAAAATAAACATCGGAACCGCAATACGTGCGGCGATGCGCAATGCCTTAAAACCAAATGCCACCAAGATAGTCAGCAGGCTACCCGATAAAGCTGCCGCGAATCCGAATCCCAGTTTATTACCCAGCGCGAAATCAAGCGATTTGGCAAAAATAGCGTTTTGTATACCAAACCAACCCAATAAACTCACGGCCACCACAATCCCGATCAGTACTGAGCCTAAGCGACCAAAGCCACACCAGCGAGCCAACAGGCTACCGGAGATCCCTTCACGCATACCGGCCAGCCCAAGACCGTAGGTCACCACACCAAATATTATGCTGCCAATAAGGATTGCGGTGAATGCATCAGTCAGTGTCATGGAGTTACCCAGCACCGCCCCCAGCATAAATTGATCCAGCGCGGTCAGCATACCCATGTGAACGATGGCAACGCTTAAAAATGAAACCCTTTTATCCTGTGGCACGCGGCTTAATGGATAGTCTTCAATTTTGATCACGATAAAGTGCACCCTTGTAGTTCAGATAAACTGGATTCCTTTTGCTACCAGTCGATCCGGAATATAATTATCCAAATGTGCAAATTTGCAGAACTCCTCAAACTGTTGCAACGTGTGGACATCAGATTTTTGATAAATAGTATATATTCTGTTTTCTATTGTTTTAGTGCTGATGTTATATATCTTAGCGATCTCTTTAACAGAAAGTCTTTGCAACATTAAAAATATAACGTCAAGCTCAGCGCGGGTAAAAGTCTTACTATTAATTTCGGTGGTCAGGACGCTTGGTTTTTGTTGGTTTATGTATTTGAGTGGAGATAACGTATTAAGCGGTTTGGCACTCCACATAACACCAATGACTTCTTTTTTATCATTATAAATAGGCAGTTTTTCACTGATAAAGGGGGTCAGAGTATCTTTACCATACCAATAATGTGTTTCTATGACAGTAACCCGATCTTGTGACTCTTCGGTTCTCTTATCATGCTCCATAAACTCGGGAGAAAATTCAGCCCAGTTAGCAGGAAACTCATCGTCCAGCTTCCCCTCTATCTCAAAGTTCAATGGTGTATTGGTATAAAGATAGGCTGCCTTGTTCATATAGATATGGCGGGAATTGAGATCTTTAATGCCCCATGGCTCACTGAGGTGCTCCATCATGGCAATAAGGCCCTTGAAATAAATTTCATTATTTTTATCGGGCAAATCCATTACGACCTCGCCGATTAAAACCGGTTAAATTTCTTTTGCCAGATAGTGCCGAGTATGTTTTTTGGCATATCCACCTAAATCGCCATAGACACGATAGCCTAACTTTTCATAAAAACCTCTGGCCTGGAAATCGAAAGTATCTACATAAGCCATATGACAACCGCGTTTTATGGCTTCTTCTTCTGCTTTTTCCATTAATTGGCGACCATAGCCACTTTTACGATATTCATCACTGACCCAAAGATACTGGACCTCAAGCCCACCCCACCAGGTTCTGGCAACCAATCCTGCTACAATTTTGCCGTTGTCGTTGGTAACCGTTAAGAATAGCGGATGAATGTCTACAGCTTCAGTTTTATTATTGTGAGCCCAAAGACTATCAATGACATACTCTTCGTCTTGTGGGTTTGGCGTATCCGTGACGTTAATATTCATTTTCGTAACATACCTTCCTATATTAATAATTCAAATTGCAATCAAATTAATAAACTCCAACTGATTTTAATATCACTTTTCTTAAAGTGTTACAAGAGTGGTTTTCACCCGTTCCCACAATGGCGTTAAGTGTTTATATTTAATGTGACAGAGCTAAAAAATACCAACTTATCTCGTGAATGTTATCTGTTTGGCCTGCTCTGTCTGCAAATACTGATTTCGCCTCACCAGGGCTTTATCGGGGAAACCTATCAATAACTCACGGCTCCACCTGTAGAGCAAGGCTAACTTGCCAAAGGGGGGCCGCTCATCCTCCCCAAAATCCATAAATTTTATTGCTTAATATGCTCATTTACCGTCTACCTAGTCAAAAACTGGCCGTTCCGTTTTTATTTACCACTCACTATGAGCTTGAGCTCAAGCTTGTCGAGAGATCCCCAACAGTAAGTCTGCACTCAATACCGTGTTTCAGTACCAGTCCAGCATAAATATTTCTGTATTGTCGCAAGTCGGAAGAGTTGACCGCCGACCGACCATCGGATTTACAATCTCTCTTCCATGAGAATAAAGATCAGAGCCATATTAAATAATGAATTAAATGTAATTTAATTTACTTTATTTCTTTTTAACACCATTTATTATTCAATTACCCCTACTTTAATTATCGTACTCTCACTACAAAATACACTATAAGTAACGTTTATATAAACATAATGCGCACACTATTTTTATATTCATATATCCAATATATTGACTAAGAAGATTTTTGCGTCACGCTCATATTATTTTATATTAATAGCTAGTGTATTATTTTCTGTATTATAACCTTCCCTCCCTGCCTGGAGAGCTGTTATATTTACGCGATATTGGACAAGGACTGGAGAACCTACAGCGGGAACCCAGATGGTCGAAGCTGTTAAACGCTATGTCAGTATTAGATATGAATAATTTACTGACATTTAATTTATAGCTCAATTATTTTGCATAATCCAGGATCAATTAGATCATCACATTTCATAGATTTAAATTATGACTCCAAACATTCAAGTCTGTGCGCTCATCTCAATAAAGTAGTTAACAAATCCAAATAACATCATTTTAAGTCATATTTTCAACATAAAATACTGAACATTCTACTAACTGTAATTTAGTCCAGTAAACCGTCTGAGTTACTATTGAAAAATTAACCACTAAATATTAGGATTAACACCATATATTGTGTCTATATAAAAACAAGATACCATATATGCTACATCAATACTTCTCTTATAAGGATTCAGGCCATGAGTAAAAATACAAAACAAACATCTGGCAATGTAGCTTCCGTTGCTGCGAAGACTTTAAATGACCCTAACGCTTCTGCAATCCAGAAAAGCCTTGCTGGTTCTGCTCTCTCCCAACGAGGAACACCAAATCAGACAAGTGGAGAAATGGAACATAAAGCATCGGTTGCACTTGATAACCCAAATTCCTGTGCATTGACAAAGCAGCTAGCAGCCTCTGTATTAGCACAAGCGAATAAAGATCGTAAATAAGTTCCGTCTTAATTAACTACTGGGGCTAACGCCCCTTTTGTCGATGGCTAACCAGCTGACTAATCAGAATTATCCGCCATCGGTGATCTTTACAGGTCATTTTTCTTGGCAAAATCAAACGGCCTAATCATCCGTTCCCGGTTGGCATCTAAATAATCAGCCCCCATTGGATCGCTCAGCTTTATGGATATAAGCCGCACGTACAGAGCTACGTTCTTAATGGCTCATCTACCTCTCTATGCATTCCTTCAACCATAACCATAACGTCGCCATCTGTGGGCTTATAAGCTTTAGCTTCAAGCTCGGCAGTATAAACATTATCGAACCTACATATACACAAGCAGGTTGATGTGGGGTAACTCAGATTGACATCGGTGGACTGAAAAGAGAGAAAGCCCCGTGGGGGCTGGGTTATAGATATACAAAAGACGCTCGTAGACGTCTCTTTACATACTAATGGTGCGAAGGCCGGACTCGCCAATCAATTTCAACCATCTGAATTATAAGTAAATAAATTAAGAAACCACTACCGTGTATACTCACTTATATACTCAATTGATTTTTACATAAAACAAAATTAAATCAATGAGTTAGTGAATTTTCGGTTTTGAGATTTTACGTGATTTTTCTGAAGAAAAACAGATTTTAGAAATGCCTGGATTAGATGCTTTGCGCTAACATTCCGGAGTAGTGTTTCGCAATGATGTCATTCATCTTGTCGATTAGCTCTGGGCGCTTAAACGTCAAGTGCCCGGTACCCTTCTGGAAATATCTAATATTGAAATAATCATCTTCATAGAGTTGTGATGCTTTCTGAAGACTGATGTGATCCATCAACCGGGTAGATATATCACCACGATTGTCCGGAATGGATTTTCCGTCCAGCAGAAATAGCATCCTTTCCAAATCGGCCAACTGATCTCGCCGCCAGCCACCACTCAGACTGTAGCCCCAGCGATTGTGAGTCACCAGATTGTTGATGATGATTTTCTTTCCAAAGCTGCAGGGGCTATTGGTTTTATAATCCCAGGACAGTCCTTTAAAAACATTGATGACTCCTCGCTCAAATACCTCATCTTTGCTCTGATGCAACTGCTCAAAGGTACTGAGTATGTTGGCTTCACTGATGGCAGGAATATTCTCCCCCTCAAGGCTTTTGTTCCACTGGTCCCTTGCCTGAGCGTCCATCAAACTGAGCATTCCCGATTTTTTCATCAAATCTCGCCATATACCGCGATCAAGATTGCAGGTAATCACCTTCATTGCCGTTTCTGCTTTCTCCATAAGCCAGCAGCCACAGCGAAAGTCTTGTCGCATGGCCCAGTCTCTTGCAATTCCACCGCCAATGCTGCTGGTGGTTGCCGAGATGCCTTCAAGCTGGCAGATAAGGGCTTCAGTCTGTCCCAGCGCTGCGTTACGCCCGGAAACGATCCGCTCGATATTGGTCGAGCAGATGAGTTCAGTATGGTCAGTGAGTACTTCAGGCTCTGTCTGCATAATTAGTTTTCCATGCACAAAAGCAAACACGCCAGCCGGGAATGGCTGGCGCATTATGCGGCGAGTAGAAATAAGAGAAAGTTCGGGTGTAAAATCAGGAAGGAGGCTCGGAAAATTTACGTATTCATCAGTCCGGTTGCTCGTCTGGCTCGAAGAATATCGGTAAAATTAATGAACGGTGACGGCTCATTAAAGGAAAAACCACTGCGATCAATGCGCAGCAGGCCATAGCGCTCGACCACAAAATTCACGGCATCTTTCAACGAAATGCCGGATTCGATATGTTCCTGAATAACTGACTCATAGTGGAACGGGGTGTCATTAAGCGTCAGGCCGTAATGGCGCTCAAACAGGTACGTCAGAAGTTGTTTCCAGAAGACCACGGGTGACGGGCAATGCTGGGCCTCCCCCGCCGGGGATACGGGTAACGTTTGCATAGTTATTATCTCGTAATTTGAAAGGAAAAGGACTGTGAGGGCGTTGAGGTAACCTAATGATAAATGGGGGGGTTATGCTGCCACTGAAGGTGTTAGATAAATAATGATATAGACGTAGCCATGCGACCCGAGGGTATCAGCGTCACAAGTCAGGCCATTATGGTTCAACGTAACACTGCGCTGGTGGCGGGGATCAAGCTCACCGGAGAGTAATGCCAGTTCTAGTTGTTTCATTATCAGCGGAAATGCCTGGTCGAGCCGCAGGGCGTCGTCGGCGCTGAATACACCGTTGAAGCTTGCCCGGTCAGCCAGAAAATGCAGCCGATTGCCTTCCTGTACCAGGCGGGCACCGAAGCACGGGGTGATATTGTGCACCAGCCCCCATTGCGGACCCGCTGGGGCGACAGTCGGCTGGGTGACCAGGGTGAGTGGCAGCATCATGTAAGTATTCCTTGAGAGGTTGTAGGAAAGGAGGCTCGTCGTCCGGGTAATATCGCTATCCCCGATAGTCGGTAAAACGTTCACAGTAAAGCGTGTCGTTGTCCGCACTGATGGCGCAGGGCCAACGCTCTTCGCCGATTAATCGACTGCACAGCGATAAACGGCCAGGGTAATGGATGAGGTAATAGCACTCGGCACAGAGATCGTCATCAGCAATGAGGCGACCGTGGACTTTTTCACTGTCAGACAGGGCATCTGTCATCGCCACCCCTCACAGCCAGCCGCGTTCGGCAAACGATATCGATTCACCGTGACCGATAATCACGTGGTCCAGTACCTTGATAACTCCATTAAAAGCAAAGCCGCTATCCGGTGAGATAGCGGCTTTAACGGGATTTCAGTAGGTGAATAGAAATAGATAGGATGAAGATCAGGAGGCCAGCTCCAGCATGTTTTCTGCCATGACCCAAAGGGCCCGGTTCAGCTTCACATCGCCATCGATACCTTTGACAGCACGGGTGTGCGCAAGCTTGCCTTTGGTCGTTCGCCCCGATAGTCCACCTTTAATCAGGTTTTCCTGGATACGCTGATAAGTGGTCCAGAGATCGGTACTTTCATCCTGCCATCGGCGAGCACTGAGAATTTGTGATTCGGTCACCGGCTGATGCTCTTCGCCAAAGCGATAGGTTAGCGCAGCCTTTGCCAGCGCCTGCTGTGCCGGTGGCGGTAACAACAGAGATTGCATGGCGTCGCGTTTCTCCTCCACCCGGTCAAATATCCCCAGCACTTCGTACGCCCCTTCGATAACCTTCTCCACCACGTTTCCTTTATGTGGCACACGTACTTCCCCAAAACTCTCACCGCAAATCAGGCCGTTCTGGCAAACTGAACGAAATAATCCCGGCAACATCTGGTAACTGCTCGAACCATCGTGACTGTTAAGCAGAATAATTTCAGGAACCTGCTTACCCGTGATCTGTCCCTCGCGGCGCAGGCGAAGCATATGCTTGGTATGCTCGCGTTTGTTTGGGTCACGTACGCGGGTTTGACAGGCAAAGAACGGCTGGAAGCCTTCACGCTGCAGGTTGTCTAAAAGTGAAATGGTAGGGATATACGTATATCGTTCACTGCGCGACTCGTGTTTCTCTTCGCTGAATACGCTGGGAACAAAGTGCGCAAGTTCATCACGGGTTAATGGCCTATCGCGGCGTACAAGGTTAACTGCTCCAAAGCGGCTGGCTAATTTCATGATTAAATCCTTATTAGAGTGACATAAAAGGAAAAGGCCATGCGTCCCGAAGGAGGCATGGCCTGAGAGTGAATGCTTTTTGATGGGGCTATTGCAGCGGCTAGCATTAGCTGTACAGCCTTAGCTGATCCTTAAAATGAAAAACCCCTGTCGCATAAGCGGCAGGGGTTAATAAAAGAATGGGTTGATAATTCGGCGTTCTTTATCGGTAATAAATTTCAGTACATTCCCCCTCTTGTGGAAGTACCTTTTGGGCATTTTTCAGGTTAACCAGATAAGTGCTCACCTTCTTATCATTGATGTAAACATCGAAACTCTGAGCCTTCGCAATATCTCCAATGAACGATACCCATGCATTATCTGCATTTCGCCACCCTAGAGAGGATGGGATCCAATACTGCTGGTCATTCATTACAACAACAATATTAGGATCTTGATCCCCAGGATATACAGTCGTGCCATTGGCTAACGTGACAGCTACACCATGCTCAAGTATTCCATCCTTGTCGGGATTGCCGGTGCAGTTGATCGTGAAGGCAACATTATCCGTGCTGGTGATGGTGTATTCCGCATTGCCCTGCCCGAAGCCGCTACTCCACATATTGGGAATAGCCAGTGCAGGAGATGCGAGTAAGCAAAGTGATGCCGATAAAACGTATTGTCGCATTCTCATCCATTCGTCCTTATTTTCTACAATCCTGATTTTGAAAGCACACGATAGTCCAGATGGCGTCAGCAATTCCCTTTCTTTCGGCATAGCTCATTGAGTGTCTCTTTCGCGACCCATTGTTTAAGCAGCCTGTCGTCAGATGATTCTTTGGCTTTGATCTCAGCCAGTTGCTTTTTATTGATGCACTTATCGGCAATGGTCGTTAAAATTTTTGGCGCAACCTGCTCGTTATACTCCCTCGAAAGATTCTGCCCCGCTTGTGAGTCGACGATGCTGAAATAGCATCCTTTCCCCGTATCTTCTCCCTGATATACTACGGTCAAATCAGCGGGTTTATCGTTGGGAGCCTTAACTAATTTAATAGTCTTACTTCTCTTGTCCGCCAGGAAAAAGTTTCCCTGCCATCCGGTTCTGATGAAAAAGTGATCCGTCCAGGGATAGTTCTCAATGACACTAGCTTTATAAAGTGGCATGCCTAATTGCTCATCGGTAAACCCATCTGCCGATTTCCATCCACTTTGCCTCATATCCGACCAGGCTTTTACCGACCCCACGACGTTGTAAGCCTGTGCGTTAAATGCTAAAAGCAGGCTCCCGAGTACTATCAACTTCTTATTCAATGTTGTATTCATCTGTCACTCCTGAGAATGGATGTGTTGTCTGGTATAAATGAAACGATGAGATAACGCATTAATCTTTAAGCCGATTTTTGACTATTGAATTCCTTCAAAACGTCATGGATGAAACGGAAATGTGGGAGTGCAGTAATGAAGTCACTACCTGCGGTGAGACGGCTCAGATCATCGCGGCGGGAAAATGACTCTTTAAGAAACTTGACCTCGGTGATCTCAATAGCCAGGAATACGTTTAGATATCCGCGATACTCACAAACCAGATACC
Organism: Yersinia sp. 2553 StPb PI; assembly: GCF_052217105.1. Classification (NCBI taxonomy): domain Bacteria; kingdom Pseudomonadati; phylum Pseudomonadota; class Gammaproteobacteria; order Enterobacterales; family Yersiniaceae; genus Yersinia; species Yersinia sp. 2553 StPb PI. The sequence continues at coordinate 3,229,042 of NZ_JAZGPX010000002.1, forward strand.
AAATACCGTCCAGACAGATAAGTCGATAAGGGGCTAAGCGCTCATACTGCCGTCCTCCACAAAAAAGCGTCACTAGCGCCCGCTCTGTTATTGCTCGCGTTAAAAGATGAAAACATTCAGAAGGGGCGGCCACACTTCGTAATGGGGTCTGGTAAATAATGCATGGTGAGTCATCGCGGCTGTTCATTAGTAGGTTCACTAAACGGCTATCAAGCACCGGGAATACCACCGAGACGCCCGTTTGGCGGGCGAAGTGGAGTACGTCACGCTCGGCTGAGGAAGTGTGGCTCCCTGGCACCAGGCGACACAGACCATTTTTATATTCCAAATCTAGGTACATCAATCGCTCTCGAAAATCCCGGCGAAGTGTACGTACCGATACTCCGAACTCTACCGCCAGTATGCGTACGCTCAGTGTTTCACCGTTTAGCAGACGGCTGATAATCAGTGACAACCTCACGGCCAGCCGATCATAGCGACGTTCAGGCTGTGGCATTGCATGGTCTCCGTAGAAAGTTAACTGGCTGAAAAATGGTGTGATTATTTTAACGAGGGGGGCGGACAGGATATGGACACACCGGAAAATATTTTTATTTCTACGGGAACCCAGATACAGGGCGAGTTGGTAGCGGATTCCTCGTGGTCATCTGCGGGATTATCGTTACCCATATCGGACAAGGTGTGTCCGGAGTGCCAAATACTTAAATCGGTAAACGACCTTGCGTATGTTCCAGCATAGTCTCCGCCATCACCCAAAGCGCTCTATTCAGCTTCAGATCCCCATCAATACCGTTAACAGCACGAGTGCGGGCTGGTTTACCTTTTACATTTCGCCCGTTAAGACCGCCTTTGATTAAGTTCTCCTGGATCCGCTGATAAGTCGTCCAAAGGTCATTAGACTTATCTTCCCAGCGGCGAGGAGACAGAGCCTGTGCAGCACTCACCGGCTGGTGGTCCTCTCCAAAACGGTAAGTGATGGCAGCTGTTGCCAACGCGTGTTGCGCTGGTGGAGGTAACATTAATGACTGCATGACCTCACGTTTTTCTTCAACACGATCAAATATACCCAGCACCTCATACGCGCCTTCGATGACCTTTCCAACGACGTCGCCTTTATGTGGTACACGCACCTCACCAACCGTTTCGCCGCACACCAGCCCGTTCTGGCAGACAAAGCGGAATAACCCTCGCAGCATTTGGTAACTGCTTGAACCATCGTGCGAATTCAGAAGAATGATTTCAGGAACCTGTTTACCCGTTATCTGCCCCTCGCGACGCAGGCGCAGCATGTGCTTGGTATGCTCGCGCTTCTCGGGATCACGAACCCTTGTCTGACAGGCAAAGAACGGCTGAAAACCTTCTTTCTGCAAGTTGTCGAGGAGGGTAATTGTAGGGATATAGGTATAACGGTTACTGCGTGATGCATGTTTTTCCTCGCTGAATATGCTGGGAACGGCGCTAAATAATTCATCGCGAGTTAAGGGACGGTCACGGCGAATTATGTTGGCAGAGCCAAATCGGGAAGATAAACGGGCCATAAGTACTCCTTCGTTGTCATTCAAAATGAAATAAAAAAAGCCTGCTGCGTGAGCAACAGGCCTTTGAAATTGGGAGATGAGAGGTATTGTTAATTCAGAAGAAAAAGTCCCATATGGCTCGGGCGACTGAAACCACCGTGTCACGCACGCCGAGAATAAGTGCTCTGACAGTTTCAGGTATAAATGGCAGCATGGCCGCTTTATCAAGCACACCCCCTACAGATTTGCCAAAGTCTGCGCGCGCACTCTCTTTGACAGAATGACTTCTGAGGTTATCGTTTAGTTGGGTTTGAAAAGGGCTACTGGCTTTCGCGGGCAAAGCTCGCATCAGGTTATCCACCATTTGACTTAGCCCCCATCCATGCTTCGCGGAAATTGCACAGACAGGATTGTTAGGCGAAAACTGAGAGCGGATATCGCGTAATTTATGGCTGAGATTGACTTTCTGAAGAGGGGATAGTGTTTGACTTGCGTTATCCCATTCATGGCAAGGCTCAAGTTTATCAGCCTGGTTGACGACAAATAACACCTTGTCGCGATGAGCACCGATGACATCTCGGTAAAATTGTTCATCGACCGACAAAGCCCGGTCATCAGCTTTGATTACCCAGAGTATAAGATTCATGCGCGGTAAAAGGCGCTGATACAATGCTGCATACTCATGGTCGCGCGCAGCGCTTTCACCTACGCCAGGTAGGTCAACTAGTACCATACTATGCCGCCCCATACGTAGGCGAAAACGGAGTGGTTCACGAGTACAGGCTATAACATCATTGACTGGCGTAATGTCACTCGCAAAAAGAGCATTACACAATGATGATTTTCCGGAGCCCGTTTTTCCCATAAGACCAATCACCGGCTCATAATCACCAAGCCTGCAAACGTGTAATAAGATGTGCGCTTTAACTGCATCCGGCAGTACACTAACAGACTGCGCCATCCGATGAATGCCTTCACCTTTATTCATGAAACTACCTCAGACAACAAAAAGAAAGCCCGCCAGAATCATAAAGACTCTGGCGGGCTTAAGGGAAATGGTCATGGGGATAATATCTATCTGAGATTCTTTTAAATATAGCCAGTTAATATTTAATGATTGCTTTCATGTAAGCATCATGGATGAGAACCTCTAACTCTTCATTTATTTTTCTTTTATTTTTTCTGACAAGATAATCCAGTTGTTTTTTACTCTCCTTGCCAATGTAAGTGTTCAATACCTTTTTATCTTTAACACCATCTCTAAATTTTTTTTGCCCCCACGCCTTCTTGAGTTTAATGATAAACAGCTCAACCTCAGAATCAGTATGTTTGGAAACCCACCGATCAAACAATGAAAATATTACTAAATGCGGGAGGTTTTTCTTATAAATGTCAACACTTTTTTCCGTGATTTTAATTTTTTCAAAATATGATAATAGCCATCGATAATCAGAATCATAATGCGAGCTATATCTGTCAGATGGAAACCAAAATGGATTTTTGAATTTGCTTTGAATTCTTTCCCATACTTGCTTTCGCTCATTAAGTAATAATTGGATATGTTGTTTATTTGATGCTGCACATAGCCTATCAATTAACCTTAAAGCAGCTTCGTGAATAATCCGATCTTCATTTTCCTTAAAAACTCCAACCGGCAACACAATGTCAAAGAAATTAACCTCTTTGTTATAAAGCATCCGATATTCAAAATGAAGCATATCGAAAACATAAGATAACGCTCTAGGGTTGTTAAACCACGCAAGCTCACCTTCAGGTATCAATGTATCTTTTGCCTGGATTTTAAAAAACTCCAGTTTTTTCTCAGGAAAATTGTTTGTCAAACCTCCTTTATCATTGACTAAATTAAGTAAGTTCCCCTCGACTGAATCACCATTCATAACTTTACTAATTAATATATCCAAATCATTCTCTGATAAGTGGGCGCTCTTTCCAACCAGATATAAAACCATTAATGAAAGCCGCTTCTCATACATGCAAGGTATAATTTTTACCATCAAAATCACCATTAACTCTACGTAGACATTAACGTAGTTTCTTGCGTAGATACTCTCATGTCAATATCTTGATGTAAACTCTGTCTAGTCGGTCTATTTTTGCAAGTAAGGAGGCATTTTTTAGTACGTTATCTGATGCTCAGCTAGAGATTAATGTAACAAAACAGGCGACATAAGGAGGTAAAGAAACCACTGATTATTTTTATACCATTGCTTTCGTCACGCTCATGTATTATCAGATGATAGCAATTGCTTTAATCCATTGAGAGGAATGCAGCTTGCTGCTTAAAATCTAATTTTATGGTACTGGAACACTCAGAATTTTTATTTCATACCAACAGACTTAAATTCCACCATTTATCGAAAAACCAGACTATTAAACATCTCCATTGTTACTACCTGAAAATACTGACACTCATCAATTACTGGCACTCAAGATGGTCCGTAGAATTTTGTGACTATCGAATCATAACTGATGACCTATTTTGTATAAAAAAACTAACCTCTAACTTCCCAGCATGTAAAGAAAGAAACCCTCTCTAACCTTAAATCATTTCACTCAATGGGTAATTTTTAAAAAAAACTCATGAAATTAACTTTGCCTTTCAATTTTATTTTTTTGATAAAACACCTACCACTAACTTCATCCACTCCGAAACCAAGCATTATCTTACCGATACCTACAATACAATTTAAATATCATAAAAAAATAACAAAAAAACACCCCTAATAAAATTAAAAAAAATAAACATCATGGTGAACTCCTCCATGAAGCCCAAGGACTAAATCATTCAGTACCCTTCGTTAATCTCCACATCTAAGCTATAGAGGTCATGAATACAATAACCTTTCCAACCCATATATTATCCCCCGAGCTAATCCTGAGTCGATGTAAGTAGACGAGTCTAATTTATACAGCATCCCTGCAAGTTATTTTTGAGTTTATTATAATTAATAACGACCCATATCTTAGAGATGATTTTTAATAAATTATTTTATTGTTAGTAGATACTTACCCCATCAACATACTTGTAAAAAATATCGGTAATTTTCCTGCTTTAATTCCTGAGACTGAAAGTACTGCGTCCTAATCAGACTCCAGCACTCATACGCTCGATAAGGACAGATTTAAAAGTGACAAATTGAGGTAAGCGAACCGAGCTCCTCATTTTTTACAGAAACACCGGTTGTTATGCCAGAGCGGACAAAGTACGAAAATCACTCCGATTCCGGCGCTCTTAACAACAACCGGAGAATCAAATCATGATGACTAAACCTACCCTACTCGAAGATCAATTCGTCAATATGGCATTCATCACTCAACTGACCGGTTTAACCGATAAATGGTTCTATAAACTCATTAAAGATGGTGTGTTCCCCAAACCTATCAAACTGGGCCGTAGCTCTCGCTGGCTGAAAAGCGAAGTCGAAGTCTGGCTTCAGGAGCGCATAACGCAGTCCCGCCGGTAAGCCCTACTCCACCCAGTGACCCCATTCAAAATCGTATTTTCACTATCCGCTCAATGCGGAGGGTTACGGCGACCTAAAATCTGACATTCAAGGACCCAACATGCAAAACACGTCTCCGATACTCAACCATTATCAAACCTGGCTTGATGATTTCACCCGCATCAGCCTTTGGCACGGTTTGTGTCAGCAGGATCTCACTCAATGGCACCGGCTGGCGTTGACATCCTGCCTCACCCCCGAGGGCATCGTTATCGTCATTCCGCAGTGCCTGCTTCAGATAACGCACTCACCTGGCGTAGACGCGTGTGCCGCTGCCCCTAAGATAACCAAACAGACCGATTGGCCCCTACTCTCCGGTGTGCTACTCAACGAATGTTATCGTTTGGAGAAAGGGACGCTGGCGGAGCAGTTACAGATGATGTTCCGGTTGCATGCCCCGACTATTCAGCAGGCCCTGACACTGCTGTTCTGGTGTGAACTGGTTATGCAGGGTCGGAGATGAGTGAGTGGTATACGCTGCACTTACGGCTTCCTGACACACTGAGTCAATGGCTGGCAGCGAAGCAGAAAGCCTACCAGGACCTGACGATGCTGACTGAAGGTTATAACCGTGCCGCGCGACCACGCTCTCACAGCGGAACATCAGTGGGGGACTGACCCGTCAGAGGACCGTAGGCGCTTGCTGGCATACACGCCTGGGTTTTCCCTTAATCACGTAGCAGGAGCCTGTAGAGGCGCAAATAAAGCCTAATTTATACAGTGTGTTATCGTGCATCAGCGCATCCGTTCCTTTTCGTCCCACACCGTACCCCCCCCATTAACCCTATTCCCTGACAGTCAGAGTCACTGTCCGATGCTATCGGCGGCTTCTGGCTGCATACCCTTTGGCCCCAAGGATTATTGAATGAAAGACTATAAATCCCGTTACGAAGAGCTCCATAAATATTACCAAACCTGGCTGATGGGTTTTACAAAACTGGCCGTTTGCCAGGGTATGTGCCATCAGAATATTTATTACACCCATGCCCTGACAGTAGGATGTCTGCAATTTCCTGGGAAAGACCCGGTTATTGCGATTGTTCCGCAATGCCTGCACCGAATCATTTACGGTAAAGCATCGACAGCATCCTTATCCCTTGAGGACGACCTGAGCGTCAGTTTATGTACGCAGGAGCATTTGCTCGTTCATCATCCGATGCTGGAAGGTATCCTGCTTTCTGAATGTGTCCGCTTAAAACAACGTTCACTGGCGAATAAACTCACCAGCCTGTTTCAACAGTTCAGCGGAACTGAGCTCCGTCTAAAGCTTGTCTGGCTGTGCTGGTACGATTTGATGCTGGGAAATAGTCTTGCTGACTGGATTGAAAATCTGAAGTTAAAATCAAGCGAGGAGGTCAATAACTGGGTTAATGACCGGCAGACTGAGAACCACAGGCTCACCAGCATGATGGATGAGTACGTCTGCTTTGCGTACCGCACAGTACTCGAACCGTTGATTTGAGGCACTCGAAATGCTAACGGGGTACACCACCATTCCAAGGTAAATACATATTGTATGGAACAGCTAACTTCGGAGTAGTTTTATCTTATAAATCAGTGATCTAATCGGCATGACAGAAGGTTATGCGAAAGTGCGCGAGTGTCGGATAGGTAATATATACCTGTTATCGGAATGGGTATCAAAATACCTGTTATCAACATAGATATCAGTCATATCGACTCCTTGCTATACAAACACTTAAACAACATTCCAGAGGTGAGCAGCAGGACAGTCGCGTAGAGTACGGCAGTAAATCACAACTCTAGTAACCCGTATCCCTGTCAGCCCCATAAATCCGAATCCACATATCCACTATGCCTGTCTGTGACCCGGCAGGGCGTCTCTTTGCCTAAAATCGACAGGTGGAGGAAACTATTATGTTAATTTTCAATGAAATCAAAGAAATGGTACTGGATAAACGCCAGGTACCCTTCAATACCCATTACCTGCAACAAATCATGAAAGTTATCTGGAATGCCCTCAACGATCACTCACGCACGACCGTTATTCGGGTGGACCTTCGCCTGCCTGAATACCGTGATATTGGCGACAGTATTATCTACAGCCCTGATCTTCGCAAAGGGTTAATGTCACGCTTTATCGAGTCGTTGAACGCCAAAATTGCAGCATATCGGAAAAGAAAAGCCAGAGGAGAAAAGCGAATACATCGTAATTCCTTACGATACATTTGGGTCCGAGAGCAAGCCGACCTTTTAGGTAAGAAGCATTACCATGCAGTACTGTTTGTGAGTACCGAATGCTTCAATACACTTGGAATCTACGACGATAACGGTACCGGGCTGGCGTCGCTTATCCAAGAGGCCTGGCTGAGTGCGCTGGGAATGAGTGACTATTCAGAATGCCGCGGACTAGCTCGTTTTCCTGAACATCCCCTTTATTTCCTAGACGTGAATCGCCATGATTTTCGGGAGGCGTTGGACAAACTAACCCTTCGCATAAGTTACCTAGCGAAAGAGCGTACTAAAATCTACAGCAGTGAGGAACGCTCATTTGGTTGTAGTCAGGCCTGAGATGCGAACTGCACAAAAATTATGATCGGGATAGAGGTCAAATTTATGCTGCTCTGACACAAAAATTTGGGGGCTATATGAGAATATCACTATCGGGCCATCAACCTCGCTTGGAGATATTATGGGATGGTGCTGAATCAATATTTCGCTCATGAGCATGGCCACCCACGACGACCAAATAACGACAATGACATATAACCGGATATGTAGCTTGTAATGGTCAACTAAAACCGGACACGGATTTAGGCACATTGTTGTAATCGGCGTTCATATTCATTCGGCGATATATTGCCCAGCCGGTAATGCCGACGCTTCAGATTATAAAAACTGTCGATATAATCGATAACGTCCGCAATGCCCTGACTTCGGGTTTCATAGCGACGGTAGTTAACTCTCTCTGCTTTCAGGCTGCGGAAGAACCTCTCCGTAACGGCATTATCCAAACAGTTACCCTTGCGGCTCATACTGCCCGTCACATCAAGTTCCTGCTGGCAGGACTGGAACTGGGCGCTAGTATACTGAGCACCTTGATCGCTATGGAATACGACTGGGCCTGTTGGCCGTCGTTTATTAACCGCCAGTCGTAATGCCCGGATAGTCAGGGCGCTGTCCGGTTTGTCCGAGAAGGCCCAACTCACTATTTTTCTTGAACATAAGTCCATGACAATAGCCAGATATAACCAGCCCTGAGCGGTACGAAGATAGGTGATATCACCTGACCACCAGGTATTTAATGTCTCTGGATTAAACTGTCGATTCAACAGATTAGCCGCCACTACAGCCGGTTTACCACCACGTGGATAGCGATGACGTCCGGGACGCTTCGCAACCAGCATCAGGGTCTTCATTATCTGACGGACACGGTATCGGCCAACGTTAAAACCCTGTTCACGCAGCTCAATACACATGCGCCGACTGCCATACGTCGCATCCATTTCAGCATGAACATGCTTAGCCGCCGCATGAAGCATCAGAACATTTGCTCTGAGGGCTGGCCGCCGGCTTCGGGCGTAAAATACACTGCGCGTGAGCGACAGGCATCGACATACTTGCTGGATGTTTGCCCCGGCCTTCTTCAGCTTCACCGCGACTTTTTGTCGTTGTTCATTTCCATGGCGAAGAAGGCTGAAGCCTTTTTTAACAGGTCATTGTCGCTTTGCAACTGACGTACCTGCTTTTCAAGTTCCTGTATTCGTCGTTGTTCAGACGTGATCGCGGTGGCGATGGGAGTATCTCCCCTCACTTCTCCGCGATATTGGCGTAACCAGCGTTGTAATGTTGAAAGGCCTATATTCATCGTTTCAGCAGCCTGGGTCACCGGGTACTTATGCTGCAGAACCAAATTGACACATTCCTGCTTGAACTCATGGGTAAACGTTTTTCTTCGCATTTTCACCTCGTTAGCGTTGCTCATTATATCTCTAACAAAGTGTCCGAAATGATTAGACCATTACAAGAGTGGACAGGCTTCTGGAGATAGACAGCAGTGCTGGTGCTCCAACTATACGAGGTACTATATTCGTTATTATCGAGTTTCAATAATTGATTTATGCAGGACCCTTCAACCCCTAACTCGATACATCAATCTATATCCTACCGCGATGAACAAATGCTCGCGTCATTGGAAGCAACGTCGAAACTGTCTCAGCTGAAGTCCTACTTGACATTCAATACTCTGTGCTTCAGCAGTGAAGTAGAACTTAAATCAACTATTCTGGATGAATCCGTTATAAAATCTTCGTGTTAGCAGTTCTTACAATAATGTTTTTTGCATTCATCTATCGCCGAAAACATATCCCGCGAAGGACGCATGTTGTAAGTAATTGCCATCTGAAATCCATCCTTCTGGAATCCAAGATGCTCCAGATTGATTATTTCATCCGTTTTAGCCCAATATTTATCGCCATTCACCTCCAGTATCTTCTCACGATAAACCACTATTTTTTCAGGATAGTCCGCGCGCTCTCCTTCTTTTGAAAATATTTCGTAACGCACATACCCATTGTTTTGCTCTCCCAGTAACAGCACCTTGGCAAGATTAAGTTGTACCATTACTAAATCCTTATCGTAATTTGTCAGAACCGGCTTCGGTCAAATCGGGCTAGATACAAGATTGTGGGGCGATTAATCAACGGGACATGCGTTGCTTGATTACTCCGAAAAACATTCCCCACAGATGTTCTGACATCCCTTCGTTCGTCAACAGCGCCTCCCGTGAGGCGCCACTACTAAAGCCTCCCATCAGAGCACGAAACCCTAGAGTTTGGTCGTTATCAACAAGGGTCAAGCTTTCGTTATAGCTATTTCGGACAACGTTTTCTTGGCTATAGCAGATATCTCCCATTCCATGGTGTTGGGTGCCACGCCAGATGCCACATTGACCAACCTTGCTACCGTTGATATACACCGCGCAAGTGAATGAATTCGCATCAAGTAGGTGGAAATCGACGTCTAATCCAGCATGGCGTTTCTTGAGTTCATCCAAAGAGTTCTCAAAATAACGGGCGACATACTCAAAACCTTCACGTCGGGCTCGATCTTTATCAAGGTCGGTAAAGGTCTTTGGTAGAGAAAGATTGCTGGAACGTGGAGTAAAAACCGTCTCTGTTGCCTGATACACCGGATTCCCCGGAGCTGGAGAAGAAACATGCACACTCTGTTGTGGTTTTTTCGCTTCCATACTGGCAATAGCGCGAGAGACGGCATCAAAGACCTGAACATAACCTTCATCGTGGCTGGCAAATTTGGTGATGGGCTTACCGTCGATTGTCGCCGCCATAATGCTGCCGAACGGTAACTGGTGCCAAGCGCATTCTCTTAAGATCACCGGAATGACCACTGCCTCACCGCGCTTGTGACGGTCCATCGAGTTGGTCATTTCAACCTGATAGCAATAATCGGAGGCGATGAAATCGCTGCTGATGAGCAATAGAATAATATCGGCTTCGGAAAAATAATGATCAATCTGGTGTTCAAATTCCAGCCCAGGATCGATACGGCGATCGTGCCATGTACTGATTTTCCCCATCCGCTTGAGGGGCGAAAGATGTTTCTCGAGCTCATTGCGTAGTGCTTCATCTACATGGGAATAAGAAAAAACAAGGCTAATCATAACGGTGAAGACTCCTGAGGCGCGGCAATTAACTAATTCTATTCTGCCTCAGATATGGGCAAAGGTCACTTTTCTCACTATTTTTTTAGGGTTATTGCTTTGTCGATTCTTTTGCTGTTCTCGCACTTTAATGGTTAGGTGAACAATACGCACCCACTGGCATTGCATCCAGTAATTTTCTTGTTTTCAAACCTCAAATGAGGTATAAAAAATAGAAAATCCATAAGAGGCACTGCCAATGTACTCTCACAATCTCGCAAAAACTGTCGTGCTGGCTGACCCTGGTGACGTTGAGTCCTATCTGCAGCCTATGAATCTCAGCCAAGGTGATCTTGGCCGTATCCTCGAAAGAGGATTATCAGGCCGTTACTCAACGACCCAAAACCACCCTGCAATTTCACGTGGGCAGTATTTTTATGGTGAGGGAGTTAGCGGCGCTCGTGAGATTCTTGCGCCAAAAGGGTACAAACGGCTATCTATTCGAAATGTTGAATTAACCGTTAGCGATAAAGTTGCAATTTACCTATGCCGTGGCTGCGATCAAACTGGGCTTCTTCATGGATACCCTGAATCTCGCCTGAAGAAAGGTGACTTTACTTGCGAACTGATGGGGTTGATTCACAACAATACCCCAGGGCAAGGAGTTCTCAAACTTGACGATAACCAACTTAAGTTGGACCTTGATCTACTCGAAGGCGATATTGTCCCTCTCCTGCCAAATAAAATCGGAATGGACTTATGGTTTTTACTCTACGATTTTTATGAAATCGATGACTTTCACCGTGTCGGCATCCGTGCAGAACTTTCTCGGCCTATTTCGTACAACGATAAAAATGTAGTTAATAGCTTTTCTACGCGTTTGATACTTGATATCCACGGACCTGAGCCGATTATCCAGAGTAATGATGCACCACTATTTACGCCGGATATTGACCTCGACATTTTAAAAGTAGGCTAAGTATGTACCATGTTTAATTCAGAGCGTTTACGTATAGCAAGAGAACGAAGAGGTCTGACACAAAGGGCTTTAGCCGAAGCAGCTGAATTGACCAGCAGAACGATTTCGAACTATGAGAAGGCCGGTATCTTTGACGCTGTAGCCAGTGACAGTATGGATAAAATCGCTACTGTTCTTGGTTACCCTGTTGAGTTTTTCCTCGACGGAGACGTCCCTTCTCTTTCTCCTGAATCGGTTAGTTTTCGAGCAATGTCTAAGCTAAGCGCACAGAAGAGAGATTCAGCGCTTGGTGCAGGCAAACTTGCCCAGGAGTTATCGATCTGGATTGAAGAAAAATTCAAACTACCGAAACCCAATATTCCTGATTGCAGCTTCGATGGTTATTCGGAACCTGATCGTGCCGCCCGAGCAGTGAGAGAACACTGGGGAGTCGGTGAATTATCGATTTCTAACTTAATTCACCTTCTGGAAGCTAATGGTGTACGTGTGTTCTCGCTCGCTGAAAATTGCATTGAAGTTGATGCTTTTTCGTTTTGGATTGATGAAAAACCATTTGTTCTTCTGAACACAATGAAAACACCGGAGCGTAGCCGCTTCGATGCAGCTCATGAATTAGGTCATTTAGTTCTTCACAAACATTCGAGCAATAATGGAAGGCAAGCTGAGCTAGATGCCGACCGCTTTGCATCATCTTTTTTGATGCCTGAACGTAGTGTTTTGGCGACAGTCCCAAGAATGCCATCGCTGGATCTACTTATCTCAATGAAAAAAAATTGGAAAGTATCACTCGCAGCTTTGGTCCGTCGCACATTCGATGTGGGTTTATCTACCGAATGGCATTATCGACAGTTATCAATTGAGTTAGCTCGGCGGGGGTATCGGACCAGCGAACCACAAGGCATGGACGATCGTGAGAGATCACTTGTATTAGAAAAGGTATTTTCAGCACTGCGTTCAAGTGGGATCAAGCGTAGTACGATCCTCGAACAACTACGGTTCCCTGCAGATGAAGTAAGTGCTCTTACCTTCAGCAATAGCTTCTTTATGGGCTCCATCAATGGGGAAGGCTTATCTCAGCAAACCTCTGGTAAACGCCCTCCACATTTGAGTCTGGTTAAATAATAATGGTCACGTAATCAACTGGCTGGAATGTATTGTCTTACCAACTCGCTTCTCGCGGTCCCCTCCAAAATACTCGATAGAACTCACGTTGTTTCACGACGCGAGTTCACCGAATGTTCCTAACTCCGAGTAGGGTCAAAAATGCTCTCGGGCTACCACTTTCATAACTAAAAATTCGTATAATGAAGAAATATTTAAGTTGAACTGAAAAAATGTTCGGTAAGGCTAAAAAAAATCGTATAGTGTTACGATAGCCACTAACACATTTGCATAGTAGGACAACAATGATCCGTTGCCATCTAGCCCGACTAATGGGTGAGCACAAAATGCGCATCGCTGATGTAGTCAGAGAAACCGGCATCAGCCGCAATACCATAACGCTGATGTACAAAGAAACTGCTCAAAAGGTTGATTTGGAGGCGGTAGATAAGCTTTGTGCACTCTTCCAATGCGACATAAGCAAATTGTTTGAGAGGATACTTGAGGAATGATAACGCCTACCAAAATAGGGAAATTTACTGAAGATACTCGCGTAAAAATCCCAACGATTCTTCATCTCATTAGGTTGGGTTATACCTATCTGTCACTCAAAGGGCAGGATTGGGATAAGGGAACTAATATTTTCCCTGAGATCTTCAAAACCTCGATTGCCAGGATCAACCCCAGTACTAGCCCGGATAACGTAGAGCGCTTTCTTAAAGAGATATCACTCTTACTAGATAACGAAGATTTGGGGCGCGCATTTTTCGAAAAACTAACAGACCGCTCTAATATAAAACTTATTGATTTTGATAATTTCAACAACAATAGCTTCCATGTTGTTACCGAGCTAACTTGTGTAAATGGCGATGAAGAATTCCGCCCTGATATCACATTGCTGATAAATGGTATGCCATTGGTTTTCATCGAGGTTAAAAAGCCAAATAATCGGGAAGGCATTATAGATGAACGAAGACGTATCAACGAACGTTTTCAGAACCCGAAATTTAGGCGTTTTGCCAACATCACCCAATTTATGATTTTCTCCAATAACATGGAGTATGACGACGGCGATCCGGAACCGATTCAAGGAGCATTCTACGCCAGCAGTTCGTATCATAAGCCAGTATTCAACTATTTCCGTGAAGAAGAGATTTTTGACCTGACGGCAATGTTAAAGCCGTTGTCTGAAGAATCTGAATTAGTTGTGTTAAAAGACAATAACCTTGAAGTAATTCGTAACAGCCCTGAGTTCCAGATCAATAAAGATTATAATCGACCGACTAATCGCATTTGTACTTCGCTCCTGAGCCGAGATCGTCTGGCATTTATTCTGCGCTATGCGCTGGTTTATGTCACAGAGTCCACTGGACTTGAGAAGCACATCATGCGCTACCCGCAGTTGTTTGCTACAAAGGCGATAGCACGCAAGTTAGATGCAGGACTCAAAAAAGGAATCGTTTGGCATACACAAGGTAGTGGCAAAACTGCGCTGGCCTATTACAACGTGAGCTTTCTGACGGATTATTTTCAGAAAAAACAGGTGATCCCTAAATTCTATTTTATTGTTGACCGACTGGATTTATTACAACAGGCGCATCGTGAGTTCACAGCTCGAGGATTGACGGTTCATCTTATCGATTCTCGTGAAGACTTTTCTCGTGATATTAAAGCAACACAGGTTATTCATAACCATCTTGGAAAGCCTGAAATCACCGTCGTCAACATTCAGAAATTTAAAGATGACCCTGATATCGTTACGACCAAAGATTACGATGTCAGTATTCAGCGAGTCTATTTTCTGGATGAAGTTCATCGTAGTTATAATCCAACGGGCAGTTTCCTGGCCAATCTAACCCTGTCAGATACCAACGCGATTAAAATAGGCTTGACCGGAACACCACTTCTAGGAAGCGACTACAACTCGCGGTTACTGTTTGGTGAATATATCCACAAATACTATTACGATGCTTCTATTGCAGACGGATATACACTGCGCCTTATCCGCGAAGAAATTGCCAGTAACTACAGAATAGTGTTACTGGAAGCGCTAAAAGATGCTGAGGTACAAATGGGTAGCGGGCAGCAGACTCAAGTCTATTCGCACCCAAGCTTTGTTAAACCAATGCTGGATTACATTACTACTGATTTCGAAAATAGCCGTAAAACCTACAATGACGACTCCATTGGTGGGATGGTTATCTGCTCCAGCTCTGAGCAGGCTAAACAGATGTTTGAACTTTTTAATGAAGAGTTTGCTTCTCCTGATAAGCAATCTGAACAGCAAGAGATCGTATGCTATCCTCAGGCTGCCGAGCCTCAGGCGCTTTACAGCGTTCCCGGTCGTAAGAAGAGCTCTATTAAGCACGCTGCCTTAATTCTTCATGATGTTGGCACAAAGCAAGAGCGAAAAGATTGGGTAGATGATTTTAAAGCCGGGAAAATCGATTTGTTGTTTGTCTACAACATGTTGCTTACTGGCTTTGATGCAAAACGTCTGAAAAAGCTTTATCTCGGGCGCGTGATCCGAAAACATGGTCTTTTACAGGCGCTAACCCGCGTAAATAGAACCTACAAGAATTTTCGTTATGGTTATGTGGTGGATTTTGCCGACATTAGTCAAGAATTTGATGCCACCAATAAAGCTTACTTTGAAGAGCTGCAGGATGAACTGGGCGACGAGATGGCGAACTACTCCCAGTTATTCAAATCTCAGGAGGAAATTCGCCAGGAAATCGAACACATCAAGGATGTACTGTTCCAGTTTGATACCGAAAATGCCGAAATCTTCTCCGACCAAATCAACGAAATCCAGGATCGTGAAACCGCGCTGGTGATCAAAAATGCTCTGGCCGATGCCAGAAGCCTATATAACGTTATTCGTCTGCAGGGTGACTACGACTTCCTCACTGAGCTTGATTTTAACCGACTCAATGTCCTCTACCGCGTAGCCAGTGCACGCCTTGACTTGCTCAATCTGAGAGAGAATCTGGAACAGGGTGAAGATATCTCCGGGTTACTAAATCGCGCGCTGGAAGATGTCATTTTCGAGTTCGTGAAGGTGGGCGAAGAGGAGCTGGTTCTGGCCGACAAGCTGAAGCAGACTCTACGCCGTACCCGTGAAGCATTAGCCAGCAACTTTGATCAGCAAGACCCACACTTCATTACGCTCAAAGAAGAGCTGGAACGCCTGTTTAAGAAAAAGAAACTCAGTGACGTCACGCAGCACGAAATGGTTGCGAATATTGGCACACTCAATAGAATTCATGACCGCATCAAGGAGCTGAACCGCCAGAACAACCTGCTCCGCCAGAAGTATCGGGGAGACCGGAAGTATGCCCGAACTCATAAGCGGTTACAGGAGCGCGGCGCATTTGGTGAGCCAGAGCGTAGAATTTTTGAGGCGTTGTTTGGTGTGAAACAGGATGCTGATGAAAAAGTATTGAACAACAGCCAGATACTGAACAACGAAAGTTACTTTGAAAAACAGTTGGTGTCTTGCGTGATCAACCATTTTGAAGATGTGCACCATATCAACCTGAGTGCCGACGCAGCCAGAGACATCAACCGCCTGATTGTCGCAGAGTACCTGAACGAATTTAATACCGGAGCAAGAACGTGGTAGAGCTAGAATTTAGAGATAAAACTAAGACCCTAATCGACAACCTGAAAAGCATTTGCGCCAACTACGGTCTGGGTAACGATGGTAACGAATTCAAAATCATCACGCAGGCATTCCTGTACAAATTCCTGAACGATAAATTTGCCTTTGAGGCGAAAAAAGTTGATCCAAAGCTAGCTGATGAGAAGCGCTGGGAAGATGTGCTAAGCGCCATGAGTGAAGAGCAGTTAAACAAACTGCAACTCAAGATGAGTGCGGATACTGCAACTCTGAAACCGCACCACTTCATCAGCTATCTGTTCAATAATCAAAATGCTGCTGATTTTGCTAAGACTTTCGACGATACCTTGCTGGATATCGCCGTAACGAACAATGATGTCTTTGCGGTGAAAACTGACGGTGGTGCGAAAGTGGTGCTGTTTGACCGCATTAGCCAATACATTGCGGATGAATCAAAACGTGATGACTTCTGCCGCGCCATCATCAATAAGCTCGGTCAGTTCAGTTTTGAGCGTATTTTTACCCAAAAATTTGATTTCTACGCCACCATCTTTGAGTACCTGATCAAAGACTACAACAGCAACTCTGGTGGCAAATACGCCGAGTACTACACGCCGCATGCCGTGGCACGCATTATGGCTGAGATTCTGGTGCCAAAAGAGCAACAGGGCAAAGTACGTGACGTGAGTTGTTATGACCCATCAGCCGGTTCCGGTACGTTGTTAATGAACGTAGCCCACGCTATCGGCGAGGATCGTTGCAGTATTTTTGCTCAGGATATTTCACAGAAATCTTCCAGCTTGCTGCGCTTAAACTTAATCCTTAATAATCTGGTGCACTCCATCCCGAATGTGGTTCAGGGCAACACGATTTTGCACCCGTATCACAAAGACGGCCGGGAGATAAAACGCTTTGATTATATTGTCTCCAACCCACCTTTTAAGATGGATTTTAGCGACTTCCGTGACGCTCTGGACAGTAAAGAGAATCAGGAACGCTTCTTTGCCGGTATCCCAAAAGTACCAAAAGCGGCAAAGGACAAAATGTCCATTTACCAGTTGTTCCTGCAACACATCATTTACTCGCTAAAACCGGGTGGCAAAGCTGCAGTGGTAGTACCAACAGGCTTTATTACTGCTCAATCTGGCATCGATAAAGGTATTCGTGAGCATCTGGTAAATAACAAGATGCTCGCGGGCGTAGTCTCTATGCCATCGAATATCTTTGCGACTACCGGTACAAACGTGTCGATTCTGTTTATCGATGACAGTAATAAAGAGGGAGTGGTACTGATCGACGCCTCTAGCTTAGGGGAAAAGGTCAAAGATGGCAAAAACCAGAAAACGGTATTAAGCGAAAAAGAAGAGCAGCACATCTGCGAAGTATTTAATAAAAAGTGGAGTGAAGAAGATTTCTCCGTAGTGGTTTCTTACGATGACATTGCAGCCAAAAAGTATTCACTTAGTGCCGGACAATATTTTGATGTAAAAATTGAATATACCGATATAACTCCGGAACAGTTTGCGGAGAAAATGAAAGGATTTACCGATAATCTGAATAATTTATTTAGTAAATCTCGCGATCTGGAGATGGATATTAATAATCAGCTAGCAGGATTGAAGTATGAGTAATTGGAACATCGAAAAACTGAAAGGCAAAATAAACATAAAACATGGTTTCCCTTTTAAAGGCGAGTTTTTTTCAGAAAAAGAGACTGATTACATTGTATTAACTCCTGGAAATTTCTTTGAAGAGGGGGGATTTAAGAGGCAAGCAGGGAAAGAAAAATATTACTCGGGAGAAATTCCAGAAGGATATTTACATGAAAAAGGTGATTTGATTGTTGCTATGACAGAACAAACCCCAGGCCTGCTTGGGAGTTGCGCGCGCATCCCTGAATCTGGTATTTATTTGCACAATCAGCGATTAGGATTAATAACAACAGATCCTAAATACTTACTTAAAGATTATATTTATCATCTATTTAGAACAAATATAGTCAGAGAGCAAATTAGACTTACATCATCAGGTTCCAAGGTAAAACACACCTCACCAGATAGGATCTATGATGTCAAAGTTCCACTGCCGAGCGTAGAAGAGCAGCAAAGAATTATTGATTTTTTTAATTTAATTGAAGAAAAAATCGATCTCAATCTCCGTATCAACACCGAATTGGAGACTATGGCACAAATGCTGTATGAATACTGGTTTGTGCAGTTTGATTTCCCTGACATCAATGGTAATCCGTATAAAAACTCGGGTGGGAAGATGGTTTATAACCCGAAGTTGAAACGAGAAATTCCCATAGGTTGGGTACCAGGAACATTAGATGATTTAGGCCATATCGTAGGTGGTAGTACCCCATCTACAAATAATCCAGAAAATTTCACATTAAATGGAACTGCCTGGATTACGCCAAATGATCTATCAAATAACCAAGGATATAAGTTTATATCTCACGGAGCTCAGGACGTATCTGAGGCTGGGATTAAAGGAACATCTCTGAAAAAATATCCAGCAGGGACTGTATTGTTAAGCTCACGTGCGCCAATTGGTTATATGGCAATTGCCATAAATGAAGTTACAACCAATCAGGGTTTTAAATCCTTTATCCCTACCAAGGGATATTCTACAGAATATGTATATTATTCAGTAAAGAAATGTATTCCTATCATTGAACAGCATGCTTCAGGATCTACGTTTAAAGAAATATCAGGTTCAGCGCTCAAGGAAATCAACATTATCCTTCCTGAAATAAACATTACAGATAAATTTACTAAAACTGTCATTAATATATTCCGTCGTCAAGAGAATCTTGAGCGAGAGAATAAGCAGCTTATAAAACTCCGTGACTGGCTGCTTCCGATGCTAATTAATGGACAGGTAACCGTTAGGTAACAATGAGTCCCATATCAGGCGGAAGTTTACTGTAAGATAGCTTGTCCATCAGGCGTAACGATCAACAAAATAAAGGTGACAGTTCAAGCTGTCACCTAGTTTAAAAACCTTAGATTCAACTATGTACAGTTTTTATCTTCTTATTAACTCATTGCAAATTTCCCATTTTACTTCCATCTCATTTTTATATTTGTGATTGAAATCTTGGGTCGAGTTATCTATTCCACAACGCTTTATGTATTTTTCCTGTCTGATGATAATCAGAAACCAAATCGATAAATTCTTTAAAATCCTTGTTTTCTACCACCAGACGGTTAACGGATTGCCAGTCAATACTGGTTCGTTCTCGTGCCGGGATGAGAGTCTGGCTATTACCTGGATCTTGCGGGTTAAGCAGGATCACACCTATACCATGCAATGCACACAACATCTGCAGCTCTCTTTCAACGCCACGCTGCTTATCTTCATTAATTTCGGTCGCGACCAGATAGCCAAAGTGGGCCCAACTTGAATTACTCACTGCCTGGAAGAAACATTCTCGAACATTGCTACGGTTAAGTTGGCGTTTTACTTCAAACGACCACAGACGGGTTAAACGCCCTTCGCTATGGCGAACGCAGTTTTGCACTACGGTATCCCAGCCCTTATCGAGGGGTTGCAATGCAACAATATCAGGATAAAGCCAATGGTTTGCCCCAAGGCCTTTATTGTTACTTGAACGCTTTTCATCGATACGGCGGCAAAGCAATTCTTCTTCTTCAGAAAGATATTCAATCAAAAGCGGGTAAAGGGCATGCTCTGAAAAACTTACCGTCTCAGCAGATGGAGTCGGAGCGAAATCAAAAGATGACTCTTGTTGCACACCATTATCAATTTCCTTACCCCAGTAAAATAGTCTAGGTCGAGGCTTGTCACGCGTCATAACTTGGGGGCACATTGCTTTTGCCTGCACGGTTCTGCTCCCACCAACTTCAGCTGCTATTTGACTCAAGAAATCTTCTTCGCTGGCAAAACGAGGGTTTTGGCGCTTGTCTGCAAGCTCTGCACCATAGTGATCTATGATCTTTTGGGCGAGCTGGCGAGCTGTGAATTGTTCGTCAGGATTAGCTTGAAGAACATTAATAATCATTTGCGGGCGACTAGTCATGGCTCCTGCCTTAGATATAACAGTAAGAACGCTTCTTTCTCACATGCTAAATTTTTGGATTCTGCTTTTAAGATGACACAGTGTAAAACTCCCTCTCGCTCGAACCAAGCTCACAATAAGAGTTTTTTGGCATTGCGCAGCAGATGGCATTTTTTATGTGTCTGGCAAGGTTCCAGTTCGGTAGAAGCCTGAATTTTTTTCAAAAAAAAGGCATGTCTGATACATACCTTATAGATTTCTTAATCAGCCTGTATTTAATTTGGCAAAATCAAACGGACTAATCCCCTTCTCCCGATTCGCATCCAGAAAATCAGCCCACCACTGCAGCATTAACCTGCGTTCATCCAAGTGCTCTGCCTTATGAATGTAAGACGCACGTACAGAGTTACGCTCCTGATGACTCATCTGCCGCTCGACCGCATCCTTCGACCACATCCCTGATTCGATCAACGAACTACATGCCATAGTCCTAAATCCATGCCCGCAAACCTCAACTTTCGTGTCATAGCCCATCACCCGGAGTGCATTGTTTACCGTATTTTCACTCATTGGTTTACGCGGGTCATGATCGCCAACGAAAATTAAATCGCGATTACCATTTAGTCGTTTTATTTTCTCAAGGACTGCAAGGGCCTGACGAGATAACGGTACCAGGTGCGGCATTCGCATCTTAGATCCACGGTGAGAATGCTTAACCCCTTCCAATGGTTCGCGATCTGCCGGTATCGTCCACATTGCTGTCTCGAAGTCGATCTCTGACCAACGGGCGAAACGCACTTCGCTGGAACGGATAAAGGTAAGCAACGTTATTTCTATAGCTAAACGAGTGAGCGGTCTACCGGTGTATGTGTCAATACGATGAAGGAGCTCAGAAGTTCGGCTAAGTTCTAAAGCGGCACGATGTTGCCTTTTTGCTGTAGCGACAGCTCCTGCCATTTCCTGCGCGGGATTATAATCGGTCAAACTGTAATGGTCTAATCATTTCGGACACTTTGTTAGAGATATAATGAGCAACGCTAACGAGGTGAAAATGCGAAGAAAAACGTTTACCCATGAGTTCAAGCAGGAATGTGTCAATTTGGTTCTGCAGCATAAGTACCCGGTGACCCAGGCTGCTGAAACGATGAATATAGGCCTTTCAACATTACAACGCTGGTTACGCCAATATCGCGGAGAAGTGAGGGGAGATACTCCCATCGCCACCGCGATCACGTCTGAACAACGACGAATACAGGAACTTGAAAAGCAGGTACGTCAGTTGCAAAGCGACAATGACCTGTTAAAAAAGGCTTCAGCCTTCTTCGCCATGGAAATGAACAACGACAAAAAGTCGCGGTGAAGCTGAAGAAGGCCGGGGCAAACATCCAGCAAGTATGTCGATGCCTGTCGCTCACGCGCAGTGTATTTTACGCCCGAAGCCGGCGGCCAGCCCTCAGAGCAAATGTTCTGATGCTTCATGCGGCGGCTAAGCATGTTCATGCTGAAATGGATGCGACGTATGGCAGTCGGCGCATGTGTATTGAGCTGCGTGAACAGGGTTTTAACGTTGGCCGATACCGTGTCCGTCAGATAATGAAGACCCTGATGCTGGTTGCGAAGCGTCCCGGACGTCATCGCTATCCACGTGGTGGTAAACCGGCTGTAGTGGCGGCTAATCTGTTGAATCGACAGTTTAATCCAGAGACATTAAATACCTGGTGGTCAGGTGATATCACCTATCTTCGTACCGCTCAGGGCTGGTTATATCTGGCTATTGTCATGGACTTATGTTCAAGAAAAATAGTGAGTTGGGCCTTCTCGGACAAACCGGACAGCGCCCTGACTATCCGGGCATTACGACTGGCGGTTAATAAACGACGGCCAACAGGCCCAGTCGTATTCCATAGCGATCAAGGTGCTCAGTATACTAGCGCCCAGTTCCAGTCCTGCCAGCAGGAACTTGATGTGACGGGCAGTATGAGCCGCAAGGGTAACTGTTTGGATAATGCCGTTACGGAGAGGTTCTTCCGCAGCCTGAAAGCAGAGAGAGTTAACTACCGTCGCTATGAAACCCGAAGTCAGGGCATTGCGGACGTTATCGATTATATCGACAGTTTTTATAATCTGAAGCGTCGGCATTACCGGCTGGGCAATATATCGCCGAATGAATATGAACGCCGATTACAACAATGTGCCTAAATCCGTGTCCGGTTTTAGTTGACCATTACAAACCGCTTTGTACGGCGTAGCGCATGATTGCTGTGGTGCGCTGTTGTAGGCGCGAAGCCACTTCAAGACGCCCTGATTTCTCTACCACTTTGATGGGTGCCAGCAAATCGCGGGTTTTAAGTTCGGTAATATTGCATTTACCGATAGAGGGGAAAAGAAAGTCTTCCAGGGTTTTCAAAACTCGGGAGCTATGATCTTTTGACCACTTCTTATTAGTCGCATGCCATTCTCTGGCAACCACTTCGAAGGTGAAGACTTCTTTAGCCAACTCTTCTTTTACTGCACGTTTTTGTTCGCGAGGGTCAATACCTGCCGCAACCAGTTTTCTGGCAGCTTCTCTTTTATGTCTGGCATCAGCAAGAGATGTCTCTGGGTAAACACCAAAAGCCATCAGATGTTGTTTACCGCCAAAGCGGAAACGAAAGCGCCAGTATTTGGAGCCGTTAGGGTGTATCAACAAAAACATGCCATCGCCGTCTACTAGCGAGTATTCCTTTGCTTCAGGTTTTGCCGAACGCACCTTGGTATCAGTCAGGGCCATGATGGTATTCCTTCCATATGCTGCCGTGAGTATATAAGCATTATCGAACCAGCATATATACTCGGTTCTATACTCACAAGCATGTTGATGTGGGGTAACTCAGATTGACGTCGGTTGACTGAAAAGCGGGGCAAAGCCTTGCTGGGACTGGATTTTAGGCATAAAAAAAGACCTCAGTTGAGGTCTATTTACATACTAATGGTGCCGAAGGCCGGAATCGAACCGGCATGCCTCGCGGCGGTTGATTTTGAGTCAACTGCGTCTACCGATTTCGCCACTTCGGCACTGAAGTAGTATGCGGAGAACGAGGTGAATTATACCTAGCAATGATCCGCATGCAACTGTTATCCCACCAAGTTTAGTCTAAGTGTCGAAAAAAACGCCATCAACGCCGTTTTAGCAGCAAATAAACACTGATTAGGAGGAAAAGTATACTCGGTAACAGCGCACCGATGACCGGTGGAATGCTGTAAACCAAACTAAGTGGACCAAAAATCTGATCCAGTACGTAGAAAACAAAGCCGAAGAAGATACCGGTGACCACCCGAACACCCATCGGTACACTACGTAATGGGCCAAAAATAAATGACAACGCCATTAGCATCATTACCGCGACTGAGAATGGTGCGAATATCTTGCCCCACATGTTCAACTCGTAACGGCTCGATTCCTGCCCACTTTGCCGCAGGTACTTACTGTAATCGTATAAACCACGAATGGAGAGCGAGTCGGGATTCATCGCAACCACCCCCAGTTTCTCTGGGGTCAGATTGGTCTTCCACTCGCCAGTCAAGGTCTGAGAGCCAGTCACTTGCTTAGGATTGGTAAGATCAGATTCATCAACCTGCGATAAACGCCAAATATTGTCGTCATAAGTGGCTGTTGCGGCGTAACGCACTGAAAGCAGGCGATCTTGTTTATCAAAATGGTAAATGTTAACCCCGGTCAGTTCATTGTCACCCGATACCCGCTGGATATAGATAAAGTCAGAACCGTCTTTCGCCCACAGACCCGATTGCGTTGATAAGAGTGAACCACCATACATCTGCTGAGCGCGGAAATTACGCGCCATCTGCTCACCTTGAGGCGCAACCCACTCGCCGATCGCCATTGTCAACAATACCAGCGGAATCGCGGTTTTCATCACCGACGCGGCAATTTGCATGCGGGTAAAACCTGATGCCTGCATCACCACCAGTTCACTGCGAGTCGCTAATGACCCAAGACCCAGCAATGCGCCTAATAGCGCCGCCATCGGGAAAAAGATCTCAATATCCTTAGGGATACTCAGTAGAGTGTACATGCCAGCGGAAACTGCTGAGTAGTCACCCTGCCCAACTTTACGTAGCTGATCGACAAACTTGATGATGCCAGAGAGCGATACCAGCATGAATAACGTCATCAAAATGGTATTGAGGATAGTCCGTCCGATATAACGGTCTAATACACCAAACATCAGGCAGCACCTCTCAATCGCGCACGTAACTTACGAGCCGGCAGGCCATCCCACAGGTTCAATACCACCGCAACCGCCAGATATGCACCGTTTACGGTCCACATCCAGACAAGTGGGTCCAGCTTGCCGTTACCTGCATTAGAGCGCAGGGAGCTTTGTAACAGGAAGAAAATCAAATACAGCAACATTGCCGGCAACATGCTCAGCACTCGCCCCTGACGTGGATTGACAACACTCAGTGGCACCACCAACAGCGCCATGATAATCACCGATACAATCAGTGTCAGACGCCAATGAAACTCTGCGCGGGCATCGGGTTCATTTGCACGCCATAGCTGTTTCATAGTCATCTGTTCAGCCACATTGTTGTTTTGTTGCACTTCCTGATGGCCGATTATTGCTTGGTAATCAACAAAATCAGTGATGCGGAAATCGCGCAACAACGCGGTGCCTTCATAGCGGGTACCTTTGTTTAAAATAACCACTTGTGAGCCATCTGGTCGTTCGGTCATATGGCCGCTATCTGCTACAACCACAGAGGGGCGTTGGTTACCGTTTGGCCGCAATTGTGCCAAAAATACACGGTTAAACTCTTTGCCTGTCACATTACCGATAAATAAGGCTGAATTGCCATCGGTTGAAGACTTAAACTGCCCACCGGCCAAAGCGGCCAAACTTGGGTTAGCGCGGGCGTCGTTCAATACTTCATCTTGATGTTTAGAAGACCACGGACCAAGCCAGATGGTATTAACCGCCGCCAGAGCAGAAGTCACCAGCGCCAGAATCAATGCAGCCATTATGAGGGATTTTTTGCCCATGCCGCAGGCATGCATCACGGTGATTTCACTCTCCGTGTACAATTTGCCCAACGTCATCAGCAGGCCAAGGAATAAGCTCAATGGCAGGATAAGTTGTGCCATTTCCGGCACACCGAGCCCTAAAAGGGATAAAACCAGGTTTGTCGGTATTTCACCATCGACCGCAGCGCCTAATATCCGTACTAACTTCTGACTAAAGAAGATTAATAGCAGGATGAACAGAATCGCAATTTGGCTCTTAAGTGTTTCCCGTACCAGATATCTAATGATGATCACGCTAATACGCCTGTGAAAACTTGTCTTTTTGCAGGAAAATCGATAGTTTCATCGTTAATCCGCCATTTATTCTCATCATATGGCAACCTTCACAGCTAAAATAGTATTACAGCATCTAGCGTTTAGGTGTCCTATAGGAACATGCTTATAGTCGCCAAAACAAAACAACTTATGCCGTTAAGGTTAACACACGTCGTTAACACAACGGAGAGAGATCGTTGCGGAGCGCTACATTCTAGCGGTAGCTTCCGCCTTTGTCTTTAAGATTCAGGAGAGTGCATGGAGTTCAGTGTAAAGAGCGGCAGCCCGGAAAAACAGCGCAGTGCCTGTATTGTAGTCGGCGTTTTCGAACCTCGTCGTCTATCTCCAATTGCCGAACAACTCGACAAAATTAGTGATGGCTACATCAGCGCTTTATTGCGCCGTGGTGAACTTGAAGGCAAAGTCGGGCAGACGCTGTTACTGCACCATGTGCCGAATATTCTCTCCGAGCGCATCTTGTTAATTGGTTGTGGTAAAGAGCGTGAGCTTGATGAACGCCAGTACAAGCAAGTGATCCAGAAGACCATCAATACCCTTAATGACACCGGTTCAATGGAGGCAGTCTGCTTCCTGACTGAACTGCATGTTAAAGGCCGCAATACTTATTGGAAGGTGCGTCAGGCGGTAGAAACAGCCAAAGAAACGCTTTACACCTTCGATCAACTTAAAAGTAATAAAACCGAGCCTCGCCGCCCGTTGCGTAAAATGGTGTTCAATGTGCCAACCCGCCGCGAATTGACCAGCGGTGAGCGCGCAATACAGCACGGTCTGGCTGTGGCATCTGGTATCAAAGCCGCTAAAGACTTGGGCAATATGCCACCCAACATCTGTAACGCCGCGTATCTGGCGTCTCAGGCGCGCCAACTGGCCGATGCGTTTAGCACCAATATCATTACTCGCGTCATTGGTGAGCAGCAGATGAAAGAGCTGGGAATGCACTCTTATCTGGCTGTTGGCCATGGTTCGCAGAATGAATCATTAATGTCGGTGATAGAATATAAGGGTAATCCGAACCCTGACGCTAAGCCAATTGTGCTGGTAGGCAAGGGGCTGACCTTCGACTCTGGTGGTATTTCCATCAAACCGGCCGAAGGCATGGACGAGATGAAATACGACATGTGCGGTGCAGCAACCGTTTATGGCGTGATGCGGGTGGTGGCTGAGCTGCAATTGCCGTTGAACGTAATTGGTGTATTGGCGGGTTGTGAGAATATGCCGGGTGGCCGTGCTTATCGCCCTGGTGATATTCTAACCACCATGTCCGGCCAAACAGTCGAAGTGTTGAATACCGATGCTGAAGGCCGTTTGGTACTGTGCGATGCGCTGACCTACGTTGAGCGTTTTGATCCAGAACTGGTGATTGATATCGCTACACTGACCGGCGCGTGTGTGGTGGCATTAGGGCACCACATTACCGGTTTAATGTCGAATCATAATCCATTAGCTCATGAGCTGATTGGGGCGTCCGAACAAGCCGGTGACCGTGCATGGCGCTTGCCGCTGGGTGATGAATACGCCGAGCAACTGGACTCCAATTTTGCCGATATGGCAAATATTGGCGGCCGTGCTGGTGGAGCCATTACCGCAGGCTGCTTCTTGTCGCGCTTTACCCGTAAATATAGCTGGGCGCATCTGGATATCGCCGGCACTGCATGGCGTTCAGGCAAGAACAAAGGTGCAACAGGCCGTCCGGTCGCGTTGTTGTCTCAGTTCCTGCTAAATCGTGCAGGACTAAACGGCGACGATTAATCGTTTGATGTATTCCATTTGATATACACCCAAGCTCATTGGGGTTGCAGGTAGGCGGCAAACGAACTCATCCCGATGAGCTTACATCAGTAAGTGATTCGGGTGAGTGAGTGCAACCAACACCCCTGCGGCGTCAAGGACGAAGAGTGCTGAGAACCTATGAAAAACGCCACCTTCTACCTGCTCGAACACGACACGCCCGCCGGTGAACTACGTGCTCATGAGGCGTTGGCCTGCGAAGTTGCAGCTGTCCATTGGCGGGCGGGCAAACGGGTGCTAATCGCCTGTGAAAGTCAGGAACAGGCTCAGCGGCTGGATGAAGCCCTGTGGCAACGAGCACCAGACCAATTTGTGCCACACAATCTGGCCGGTGAAGGGCCAAAATATGGCGCGCCAGTCGAACTTGCCTGGCCGGAACGGCGCGGTAATTCACCCCGCGACCTGCTTATCAGCCTGCTGCCAGAGTTCGCAGGTTTTGCCACCGCTTTCCATGAAGTGGTAGACTTCGTCCCTTACGAAGAAAATTTGAAACAGTTGGCGCGCGACCGATATAAGTCTTATCGCAGCGTCGGCTTCCACTTGACTACGGCAACGCCGCCAACTAATTGAAATAAAAAGAAAATGGAAAACACACCTTCTAATATCGACAAAACTGAGCCGTCCCTCGATAAAACATACAGCCCGCAAGAAATCGAACAGCCGCTGTATGAACACTGGGAAAAACAGGGCTATTTCAAACCGAACGGCGATACCAGTAAAGAAAGCTATTGCATCATGATCCCGCCGCCAAACGTAACCGGCAGCCTGCATATGGGCCATGCTTTCCAGCAGACGATTATGGATACCTTGATTCGCTACCAGCGCATGCAGGGGAAAAATACCCTCTGGCAGGCGGGTACCGACCATGCTGGTATCGCAACCCAAATGGTGGTTGAGCGTAAGATTGCCGCAGAAGAAGGCAAAACCCGCCACGATTATGGCCGCGATGCGTTTATAGATAAAATCTGGCAGTGGAAAGGCGAGTCAGGCGGCACCATCACTCGCCAGATGCGCCGTCTGGGTAACTCTGTGGATTGGGAACGTGAGCGTTTCACCATGGACGATGGCCTGTCTAATGCAGTTAAAGAAGTGTTTGTTCGCCTGCACAAAGAAGATCTGATTTACCGTGGCAAGCGCCTGGTGAATTGGGATCCAAAACTGCGCACCGCTATTTCTGATCTGGAAGTAGAAAACCGCGAATCCAAAGGTTCCATGTGGCATCTGCGTTATCCGCTAGCCGATGGTGCCAAAACCGCCGAAGGTAAAGATTATCTGGTGGTCGCCACCACTCGCCCGGAAACCGTATTGGGTGATACCGGTGTTGCAGTGAACCCGGAAGATCCGCGCTATAAAGATCTGATCGGTAAAGAAGTTTACCTGCCGTTAGTTGGCCGCCGTATTCCGATCCTCGGTGACGAACATGCCGATATGGAAAAAGGCACTGGTTGCGTGAAAATCACCCCAGCGCACGATTTTAATGACTATGAAGTAGGTAAACGTCACGCCCTGCCGATGATCAACATTCTGACTTTCGACGGTGATATCCGTGCTGAAGCTGAAGTGTTTGATACTAACGGTGAAGCTACCGATGCTTGCAGCGGTGCAATCCCAGAACAATTCCAGGGTCTGGAACGTTTTGCTGCCCGTAAAGCTGTCGTCGCTGAATTTGATAAACTTGGCCTGCTGGAAGAGGTTAAACCGCACGACCTGACGGTGCCTTATGGCGACCGTGGCGGCGTGGTTATCGAGCCGATGCTGACCGACCAATGGTATGTACGCACGGCACCGCTGGCTAAAGTTGCCATTGAAGCGGTAGAAAACGGTGAAATTCAGTTCGTGCCTAAGCAGTACGAAAACATGTATTACTCATGGATGCGCGACATTCAGGATTGGTGTATCTCTCGCCAACTGTGGTGGGGCCACCGTATTCCGGCCTGGTATGACGAGCAAGGTAAAGTGTACGTCGGCCGCGATGAAGCTGAAGTGCGCCGCGAAAACAATCTGGGCGCAGACGTGGCATTGCGTCAAGACGAAGACGTGCTGGATACCTGGTTCTCATCCGGTCTGTGGACATTCTCCACATTGGGCTGGCCTGAGCAAACCGATGCCTTGAAAACCTTCCACCCGACCAGTGTTGTGGTCAGTGGTTTCGACATTATTTTCTTCTGGATTGCCCGCATGATCATGATGACCATGCACTTTATGAAAGATGAAAATGGTAAACCGCAGGTGCCGTTTAAGACCGTCTATATGACCGGTCTTATTCGCGATGACGAAGGGCAGAAAATGTCCAAGTCGAAAGGTAACGTCATCGACCCACTGGATATGGTTGACGGTATTTCACTGGAAGAGTTGCTGGAAAAACGTACCGGTAACATGATGCAGCCACAGTTGGCGGAAAAAATCCGCAAGCGCACCGAGAAACAGTTCCCGAACGGTATTGAACCGCACGGCACTGATGCCCTGCGCTTTACGCTGGCAGCGCTGGCCTCTACCGGCCGTGATATCAACTGGGACATGAAACGCCTGGAAGGCTATCGTAACTTCTGTAATAAGCTGTGGAATGCTAGCCGTTTCGTGCTGATGAATACTGAAGGACAAGATTGCGGGCAGAACGGCGGCGAAATGGTGCTATCACTGGCTGACCGCTGGATTCTGGCGGAATTCAATCAGACCATCAAAGCCTACCGTGAAGCGATGGATACTTACCGCTTCGATCTAGCGGCGGGTATTTTGTATGAGTTTACCTGGAACCAGTTCTGTGACTGGTATCTGGAGCTGACCAAGCCGGTGATGAACAGTGGTTCTGATGCTGAACTGCGCGGTACCCGTCATACCCTGATTGAGGTGCTGGAAGCATTGCTGCGCCTGGCGCATCCAATCATTCCTTACATCACTGAAACTATCTGGCAGCGGGTTAAAACCCTGAAAGGCATTACAGCAGATACCATTATGCTACAACCTTTCCCAGAATATGATGCCAGCCAGGTAGATGAGAAAGCCCTGAGTGATTTGGAGTGGATCAAGCAAACCATCATTGCGGTGCGTAATATCCGTGCAGAGATGAACATCGCGCCAGGTAAGCCGCTGGAAGTCATACTGCGTGGAGCCAGTGCTGAAGCTCAGCGCCGTGTGTTGGAAAACCAGAGTTTCATCCAGTCGCTGGCACGCTTGTCCTCTCTCACTCTGCTCGCTGATGGTGATAAAGGCCCGGTGTCGGTGACCAAACTGGTTGAAGGCGCAGAAGTGCTGATTCCAATGGCGGGCTTGATCGATAAAGCTACTGAGCTGGATCGTTTGGCTAAGGAAGTCGCAAAACTGGAAGCCGAGATTGAGCGTATCGAAAGCAAACTGGGTAACGAAGGCTTTGTGGCGCGCGCGCCTGAAGCGGTAGTTGCCAAAGAGCGTGAAAGAATGGCGGCCTGTGCTGAAGCCAAACAAAAGTTAATTGAACAGCAGGCAGTCATCGCTGCTCTGTAATTAACCCGAGTCCCGACAGCCTGATAAGAACAGCGAGCTAATTATTTAGCCGCTGTTTTTTTTATCATTACATTCATTCAGTGTCATACCATAAATAATCCGAGTTGTAGGAAGACGGCAAGCGAGAGACAAATCGGTCGGGAACCGATTTGAACAGCATTTATGCTAGCTCGCAGGATGAGCCTCATTCATCCCGATGAGCTTACTGGTAGTAAGTGATTCGGGTTATTGAGTGCAACCAACGCACATACAGCTTGAAGTATGACGGGTATAGATGGTATTACAGATTATTACTATGTTATTACCCATTGGTTTATAGAGTAATACGCCATGACCACTGCCACACCGATCCGTCTGCTGGTGCGCCCTATCACCGTCGCAGACAATCTCGCTATCGCCAATGTTATCCGTGATGTTTCGGCTGAATTCGGCTTGACCGCAGATAAAGGCTATACCGTATCTGATCCTAATCTGGATCACTTGTTTGAGCTATATAGTCAGCCACGTAGCGCTTATTGGGTGATCGAGGTCGACGGTAATATCGCTGGCGGCGGCGGCGTAGCACCGTTGTCAGGTGGCGAAGCCGATCTGTGTGAATTGCAGAAAATGTATTTCCTGCCCATATTACGCGGTAAAGGTTTGGCAAAACAGTTAGCGTTACAAGCGTTGGCGTTTGCTCGTCAGCAGGGTTTTGGTCGCTGCTATCTGGAAACCACTGCCAGCCTGACCAGCGCCATTGGCTTATATGAGAAATTGGGTTTTGAGCATATTGACTGTTCGATGGGCAATACCGGCCATGTGGACTGCGAAGTGACGATGCTAAAAAAACTGTGATTATTCAGGGCGCATCAAGCGCCCTGATAGTATTAGCTGGAAAATGCCGCTAACGCGGCTATAGCGCCAAGAGCAAAGGGGATTCCTCAAAGTCATTGGCACTACAGCAAGACAGCAAACGAGCAAATCCCGATGAGCTGACTCAAGTCAGTGATTCGGGTGAGTAAGAGCCACTAACACCGCTATAGCATCAAGCACCAAGGCAATTACCCAAAGTCATTGGCGCTATAGCAAGGCAGCAAACGAGCAAATCCCGATGAGCTGACTCAAGTCAGTGATTCGGGTGAGTGAGTGCAGCTAACACCGCTATAGCGTCAAGGACGAAGGGTAATTTAGTGGCGCTTACCGTCGTCGTCTTCGTCCACCAACTCTTCACCGTCGAAATCACCGTCTTCGTCATCTTCGGCGTTCGGGTCTTCGTAGTAGGTGCCCCAACCATCGTAGTTAACGCCACAGGTTTCGGCCAGTGCAATAAGTTGTTCAACCTGTGCATCAATGATTTCAGCATTTAGTGCAACTTCACTGATCACGTCACAACACATCACTAATGAGCCATCTTCCACTTCCAGCTCTTCAGCATCTGTCACTTCATAACCCAGCTTGAATGCTTCAACGGCAGCCTTCTCCAACACGTCGAACTTCTCAGCGGAAAGGTGATGTTCAATGGTGTATAGCGCATCTGGGTCACTGCCATCGTCTAGCAGTTCTTCGATGATCAGGCGGGTCTCGTCACGTTGTTCGTCCAGCATTTCGCGGTTTGCCATGCCTTTATCCTCAGTCAATGGGCTTTGTATGATGCTATTTTCCCACACCCACGCTAATGCCTCCACTATAAACGAGAAAGATTTATTGATTAGGGTTGTAATTGAATATTTATACGTATAAATTGAATTTAAATTCACATTGAAGTTCAATTAATCCCCCCAATAATTGGTGTTGTAGCCAGACAGCAAATATGAAGGGCAAATGGAGATGAACAGATGAGTCAGTTCTATAAACGTCACTTTCTAAGGTTACTGGATTTTACCCCCACCGAGATTACGGCCCTGCTGGACCTAGCTGCTGAACTCAAGCAAGCCAAGAAATCAGGCTGTGAGCAGCAAAAATTAGCAGGTAAGAATATCGCGCTCATCTTCGAAAAAGACTCAACTCGTACCCGATGCTCTTTCGAAGTTGCCGCATATGATCAAGGTGCTCGCGTGACTTACCTCGGCCCAGGTGGGAGCCAAATTGGGCATAAAGAATCAATTAAAGATACCGCCAGAGTGCTAGGCCGCATGTATGACGGTATCCAATATCGCGGTCACGGGCAACAAATCGTTGAAACGTTGGCCGAATTTGCCGGCGTCCCGGTATGGAATGGTCTGACAAATGAATTCCATCCAACCCAGCTACTGGCTGATTTGCTGACCATGCAAGAACATTTGCCGGGTAAGGCGCTGAGTGAAATGAAATTTGCCTATCTTGGAGATGCACGTAACAACATGGGTAACACCATGCTGGAGGCGGCGGCGCTGGTCGGGATGGATCTACGCCTGGTTGCACCAAAAGCATGTTGGCCAGAGGCCAGTCTGGTGGCGGCTTGTCGGGCGCAGGCACAGAAAACGGGCGGAAAAATAACACTGACAGAAGATATTGCCGAAGGGGTAAAAGGCGCTGATTTCCTGTACACCGATGTTTGGGTGTCAATGGGTGAGCCGAAAGAGGTGTGGCAAGAACGTGTTGCCTTACTGAAACCTTATCAGGTCAATATGGAGGTGGTAAAACTCACTGGTAACCCGCAGGTCAAATTCCTGCACTGCCTGCCTGCGTTCCACGATGACCAAACTACCGTGGGCAAACAAATGGCCGAACAGTATGATTTGCCGGGGGGAATGGAGGTTACCGAAGAGGTGTTTGAATCTGCTCACAGCATCGTATTTGATCAAGCAGAAAACCGCCTGCATACCATCAAAGCAGTGATGGTCGCGACATTGGGTCAAGACTAAACATAACAGGGCCGATCATCTGATGTGTCGGCTTTTAATTATTTTCACATCTAATCAATAAGCGTTATTGGCGCAGGCAGATTGAGTGCGGACAGCGCGCAGCCAACGGAGCATACACGGAGTATGTGACGGCGGCGAGCACTGCCCGAAGTTCAAGCTGACAAGTGAAATAGCTTATTTTACAGATATCTTCACAACAGCTTTACGCACATTAGCCGGTTCCCCCACCGCACACAGTGGTTTATGCACTTCACCTGGGTAGAACACAACAAAATCACCGGTCTGCATGACAAACTGCTTCTCATCAACACCCGCCGGTAAAAAAGCGATGTCTTTGTCCGCTAACCAGTCAGTGTCCGGCTTACCGGCAGGCTGATTACTGAACGTCATCCCCTCGACGCCCGCCAAAACAATCTGAATATCCAGATACTTAGCGTGATATTCCGCACGGCGATTTTCCAGATAATCCGTGCAGTCATTGGAGATCAATACGAATAGATTATTACCATCAATATCATGCTTACCCAATGGGGTTTCTGCGGTGATATGGCTCTTCACATACTCAATAGCTTCTTTTAATTGTGCAGGCAGATAAGGCAACAATTCCAAATGATGAATATTTCCGGTAATCATGGCTTTCCCTTTCGTGTAAATAAAATGAAATAACGTTTCATTATAACCAGTTCACTGTTCATTTAGTGGGAAGTGTTTAACATTTATTAATCTGGAATAAAGATTGTGCTGCTGCTGGGCGAATTAATAATCATTACGTTTTTGTAAAATTTTTTTATCACTAATTGTTATAACAAATAACTGTTGAGACTTTGACCACAGACAGTAAAGCCATTATCGTGAGAAACTGCGATGAAATAGTCGAAAAAACAATAATTTCCTAGCGATGTTAACTATCTATACTTGCTATTAACGCGAAAAACATTCGTGGTTGTAGCCCATTTCGGGGAGTCACAATGAAAGCTAAAATTCTGTCATTATTGGTTTTGACAGCACTATCTGGCGGTGCATTGGCAGCAACGCCACCAGATACTCTGGTCGTAGTACAATCCCTGGATGATATCGTCAGCCTTGATCCGGCTGAAAGTAATGAACTGTCGAGTATTCAAACGGTTCCAAGTCTCTACCAGCGGCTGGTACAGGCTGATCGTGATGATCCGGCAAAAGTGGTGCCGATCCTTGCTGAAAGTTGGCAAGGTGATGCCGCAGCCAAAACCCTTACCGTGAAATTACGTCCGCAGGCTGAATTTGCTTCTGGTAATCCAGTGCAGGCCGATGACGTGATTTACTCCTTTACCCGTGCGATAAAAATGAACCGTTCACCGGCTTTCATCCTTAACGTACTGGGCTGGGATGCTAGCAACATCGATCAACATCTGAAAAAGATTGATAACAAGACCGTTCAACTGAGCTGGAGCGCTGATGTCAGCCCAGCGGTTGCTCTGAATATCTTATCAACCCCAATCGCCTCAATTGTTGATAAGAAAGCCGTCACCGCCAATGTTAAAGAAAACGACTATGGTAATGCCTGGCTGAAAATGCATTCCGCCGGTAGTGGTCCGTTCAAAATGCGGGTATATCAGCCGCACCAAGCCATCGTGCTGGATGCCAACCCGACATCTCCGGGTGATAAACCGCTGATTAAAAATATTATTATCAAGAACGTACCGGACCCAAGTGCCCGCCGCCTGCTTATTCAGCAGGGTGATGCCGATATTGCCCGTGAATTGGGACCAGATCAGACCGCCGCGCTGAAAACACAAGCTGGCGTTAAGGTGGTTGAGATCCCTTCAGCGGAACAAAACTATTTGGTATTCAACACCGCCAACCCTGCTAACCCACTATTGAGCAAACCTGAATTTTGGCTCGCTTCACGCTATTTGGTTGATTATGAAGGAATTACCAAAGATCTGCTGAAAGGCCAATATTTCGTGCATCAAAGTTTCCTGCCGGTCGGTTTACCAGGTGCTCTCGAAAGCAATCCATTCACCTTTGATCCGGCTAAAGCTAAAGAGATTTTGGCCAAAGCAGGCATTAAAGATGCCACATTGACACTGGATGTTGAGAACAAACCTCCGTTTATCACTATCGCTCAGTCGTTACAGGCAAGCTTTGCCCAAGGTGGCGTGAAACTGGTGTTACTGCCAGCAGCAGGCAGCCAAGTATATGGTCGAGTCCGCGCTAAACAACATCAGTCGGCTATCCGCTTGTGGATCCCGGATTACTTTGATGCGCACTCCAATGCCAGCGCCTTTGCCTATAACGACGGCAAGAGCAGCACTGTTGCCGGTTTAAACGGTTGGGTTATTCCTGAGCTGAATAAACAAACACTGGCCGCCGTCGCAGAAGCCGATCCGGCGAAACGCACTGCGCTCTATACCCAGTTGCAACAAGAGCTGCAACAGAACTCGCCTTATATCTTTATTGATCAAGCCAAAGCACAAGTTGTGCTGCGCGATAACGTAAAAGGCTACCAGCAAGGTCTGAATGCGGATATGGTCTATTATGACCGTGTCAGCAAATAGCCTATTCCCTGCGTACTTGAAGTTGCAGGGTTGTTAGCTGCGTGAACTTACCCGAATCACTTACCAGTGTAAGCTCATCGGGACTCGTTCACTTGCCGCCTACCTGTAACGCCAAGATCTTGGGCATAGCTGGTTGATATATTGATAAATTTATTTGTGAAATAGTGAGTTGCTAGTCGATGTCTGTAGCACTAAATAATACGCCGGGAACCCAATCCCGGCGTCGTCTTTGGGGGTTTTTACAGGGTTTATTTACCCTGGCCCTGACCTTATTCGGTCTGCTGGTAATTACCTTTTTCCTGTCGGCGCTGTCGCCGGTAGATAGGGTATTACAAATCGTGGGGGACCACGCCAGTGAGGCTACCTATCAGCAAGTTAAACACCAACTTGGGCTGGATCAGCCATTAGCCGTACAGTTCTGGCACTATTTGGTGCGGCTGCTGCATGGCGATCTGGGTACTGCCAGTGCCAGCGGCCAACCGGTGTTACAGGATCTGCTGACAGTTTTCCCTGCCTCGTTAGAATTGGCCACCTTGTCATTAGTGATTGGCGCAGCACTGGGGGTTATCCTCGGCTTGTTGTGCGCCCGCTGGGCAGGCAGCAAGCTGGATGCCACGATTCGCTTTATCACCCTGCTGGGTAACTCGGTACCTATATTTTGGCTTGGCCTGCTGATGTTGCTGTTGTTTTATGCGCGCCTGCAATGGAGCCCGGGCCCCGGCCGCCTTGACGATATTTATCAATATACTGTGGAAGCGAAGACGGGGTTTGCGCTGATCGACACCTGGCGCTCCGATGATGCTGGTGCCTTTAGTAATGCCATCGCCCATTTAATTTTGCCGGTTTCCCTGCTTTCTTATTATGCCCTAGCCAGTATCACCCGCCTGACCCGCTCAGCCTGTCTGAGCGAGTTGAATAAAGAGTACATTACATTGGCGCGAGCGAAAGGCGCGGGCGAAATGCGAATTCTGCTGATGCATGTACTACCCAATATCCGTGGCACATTACTGACCGTGATTGCGCTGGCCTATACCAGTATGTTGGAAGGCGCGGTGTTAACCGAAACCGTTTTTGCCTGGCCGGGTATTGGCCGTTACCTGACCAGCGCACTATTTGCTGGCGATACCACCGCGATTATGGGCGGGACACTGCTGCTAGGTATCTGCTTTATTTTGATTAACAATGTGACGGATCTGCTGGTCCGCCTGCTGGATCCGAGAACGCGTTGATATGTCGATGATAACCTTCTGCCACGCGCTAAAGCGTTCCCCCTCCACCAGCATTGGGCTGTTTATTCTCTCCTCGCTGGTGATCATTGCGATTTTCGCTCCGTGGTTAGCGCCACAAGATCCCAACTGGCAAAACGCAGCCGACCGTTTATTACCGCCAGGTGCACACCACTGGCTCGGTACTGATAGTTATGGCCGCGATATGCTGTCGCGCCTGATTTACGGCACCCGCCCAACCTTAGGGCTGGTACTGCTGGTTACCGTGATCACGCTACCATTGGGGTTGCTGGTCGGCGTGCTGTCCGGCTATTACGGTGGCTGGCTCGAACGCATTTTGATGCGCATCACTGATGTAGTGATGTCGATGCCACGGCTGATTCTGGCCTTTGCCTTCGTGGCGATGCTCGGCCCCGGTTTGATTAACGGTGCATTGGCATTGGCGCTGACTACCTGGCCGGCCTATGCCCGTCAGGCCAGAGCCGAGATCCAATTATTGCGCAAAAGTGATTATCTGGCCGCCGCTGAAATGATGGGAATTAAAGGTCTTCGGCTGTTGTGGGGCCATATTTTACCCATGTGTCTCCCCTCGGCGGTGGTGCGTCTGGCGCTGGATTTAGCTGGCATTATTTTGGCCGCTGCCGGGTTAGGTTTCCTCGGGCTAGGAGCCAGACCGCCCATGTCCGAATGGGGATCAATGGTTGCCGACGGAATGCAGGTTATCTTCGATCAATGGTGGATCGCCGCGATTCCAGGCTGCGCCATTTTGCTCAGCAGCATGGCTTTTAATCTGTTAGGCGATGGCCTGCGCGATATTTTGGACCCTCACCATGACTGATAAAATTTTCGCCGTTGAAGGCTTGAGTGTCGACTTTAAACAACAGCGGGTGGTGGATAATATCTCCTTCCAGCTCGGCCATGAGCGCGTAGCACTGGTCGGTGAATCCGGTTCCGGTAAATCCATTACTGCCAGAGCACTGATGGGGTTAGTTCGCTCACCGGGCAAAGTCAGCGCCAAAAAGCTGAGTTATTACTCTGACAATACCGATGAACAAGGAAATCCCGGTAAGATCGTCGAACACGATTTGACATCCCTTAAGCCGAAACAGTGGGGGGCGTTACGTGGCAGTGAAATTGCTATGGTGCTGCAAGATCCCCGCTACGCACTGAATCCGGTGCGAACCGTGGGTAAGCAAATTGAAGAATCCCTGCTGTTACATAATGCTCTTTCAGGGGCCGATGCTCATGAACGAGTATTAAATGCACTGGCCGCCGTCGGGCTGAATGAAGGTGCTTACCACAGCTATCCTGGTCAACTCTCCGGCGGAATGGGCCAGAGGGCAATGTTAGCTATAGCGTTGGTGAATAACCCACGAGTATTAATTGCCGACGAACCAACATCAGCCTTGGATGCCAAACTGCGTAATCAAATTCTTGAATTGATTGTTGAACAAACCGAGCAGCGCAATATGAGTTTACTGTTAATAAGCCACGATTTGCCGTTGGTCGCTGAGCATTGCCATCGCGTGCTGGTGATGTATCAAGGGAAACTGGTCGATCAAGGGGCGGCGGCAGATTTGCCTTATTCAACTCATCCTTATACCCATACGTTATGGGCCTGCCGTCCGAGTGCCGGTACCTATGGCACTGACTTGCCAGTATTAGATCGCAGCGCTGATTTCTCTGGAGGTTCCCATGGCACTGATTGAAGTCAATAATCTCCGGGTCAGTTTTCCGCAGAGAAATCAGGTGAAAACCGCAGTTGAATCAGTAAGCTTTGCGGTTGAAGCGGGTGAAACCTTCAGCCTGATCGGCGCATCCGGTTGTGGTAAATCTACAGTATTACGTACTTTGGCCGGTCTACAGCGAGAATGGCAAGGAGAGATAACCTTGCTGGGTACGCCGTTACGGCCAGGGCAACGTTTCACCGGCCAACTGCGTAAAGATGTGCAGATGGTGTTTCAAGACCCCTATGCCTCGCTGCACCCTCAGCATAATATTCAACGCACATTGGGTGAGCCATTACAGATTCACGGTGAAAAGAATATCCAGCAGCGAATTGTAAGTGCATTAGAGCAAGTAGGTCTGCCTGCTTCTGCCGCCCAGCGTTACCCTCATCAGTTCTCTGGCGGCCAGCGCCAACGCATTGCTATTGCCCGCGCCTTGCTGCTGCGCCCTAAACTGTTGTTGTTGGATGAACCTACTTCAGCATTAGATATGTCGGTTCAGGCGGAAATCCTCAATTTGCTCAATCACTTGAAACGCGAACATGGCATGACGTATTTATTGGTCAGCCACGACAGCGATGTGGTGGCCCATATGTCTGAACGTGCGGCCCTGATGGAGAGCGGGAAGATAGTAAGAGAGTTTGCCCGGCGGGATTTAGAGCTGGCTGAGCATTTTATGGGATAGCGTTTTGCCGTTCACTCGAGGGTTAAGTTTTGGTTTATAGAATAGATCGGATCACTGTTTCGGTTGATTCGGTGCTCGGATTCGGTTGTTATAACTTTACGGCTAACCTAACCTTAGTCGCCTCAACCGCCAAAGGGGGCGGGCGCGCCCCCTTGTGGAATCCCGCGCTTGCGCGAAATATTGTGGCTTCGCCATGCCCTCCGGCCGCTTGCAGGCTAATCGAACCGGGGCCGACTCGCTCCCAGCTCGACAGCCCCTTTCGCCGCGTCCATGCAGCTCATTCGGCCTGCAATCTTTGTCGGCAATATTCCTGATTGCGCCCAACGTCAAAATCAAAACCTTTTCTTTAGGTTTTGATGTTTAAAAGCACATTTGAGCCGCCGAGTGAAGAGAGTAGACAAGGCAACCCGCCAAGGACGGCGGGTTGAGGCGTCATGAGCAGGGACGCGAATAAAGCCGTCCGTTAGCCGGAACGATGATTGAGGGTACCTGCGCAGCAGGCCAGCGATACGTGCGCAAGCGCGGATTGTTAAGGCCCACGCTTATGGGCCTTAACTCGGTTGAGGTGGCGGAAATGAATTGAGCACTGAACGATTATCAACCGAAATAATGATCCGATCTACTCTAACAACCAAATCCGAGCACCGAATCACCAAATCACCAAATCACCAAATCAACCAAAATAATGAACCGGATCACTTACCACCAGGACTAGTGACTAAAACCCCTTCATCAACCCCACCACACCCTGAACATAGCCATCCAACGTCTCCTCCTCCATCTCATTTGCCCCCTGCACCAAAAACGGTGGTAAATAATCCATTCCGGTTAGGTTCGCCATGGCATGGAAGGGCAATAACAGATCTAACGCCGGATAACGGTTATATCCCTGTGGCGTATAATCCTGAGCCTTCCCTCCAGTGGAGACCACCAACCGCAACGGCTTACCCTGTAGCTTATTGCCACCACTGCCGTAGGCAAAACCATGGGTTAATACCGCATCCTGCCATTCACTTAAAATAGCCGGTGAGCTGTACCAGTAAAACGGAAACATCATCACAATCACATCATGTGACTTCAACAACTCCTGTTCCCGCGCCACATCTATCTGAAAATCAGGGTATTCACGC
The DNA here is from genome assembly GCF_052217105.1 of Yersinia sp. 2553 StPb PI. NCBI lineage: Bacteria > Pseudomonadati > Pseudomonadota > Gammaproteobacteria > Enterobacterales > Yersiniaceae > Yersinia > Yersinia sp. 2553 StPb PI. Next base: position 3,270,189 of record NZ_JAZGPX010000002.1, read on the forward strand.
ATCAATTCATGCACCGTGACATTCGCTAATGGGCGGATGGCCTCTATCAACCGACGGTTAATACGAGACTCATCCGGGTGACGATGGGATGTTAAGACTAAAATAGCGGGCATAGCACTTCTCCAACCAGTTTGATAAACCTATTTTTTCATTTTCCGGCTGGTCGGTGTAGGCTGCTATCAGTCACATTAATTTCAACTAAAGGTATCAACCACTATGTCGCTGCCTCTGGATATTCATCGTTTACTGCCCGCTTTTCTCACCGCAGCTCAGAGTGACAACTTCTCCACCGCAGCCAGGCAGCTAGGTATCACACCTGCTGCGGTCAGCAAGAATATTCGTGTACTGGAAGAAAAACTGGCGCTACGTCTGTTTCAGCGCAATACCCACAGCGTGGTGCTAACGGATGAAGGCAAAACATTATTGGCACGAGTGGCACCACTGTGGCAGGCACTTTCCAACACTCTGGATACGGTACGTAATGATGAGCAACAACCCAGTGGTACGGTGCGGGTCAGTGTCATTCCCGGCTTTGGCCGCCAACTGTTGATGCCACTTATTCCAAAATTTATGGCGCGTTATCCGCAGATTGATTTGGATCTTTCACTGGAGGCCAGAGTGGTGAATTTGGTCGGAGAAGGATTTGATGTCGGCATCGGCACTCGCATCGATCCCGATAGCCGCTTGATTGCTCGTCAGTTTTACCCAATGCAAATGCTGCTGGCGGCATCCCCTGCTTATCTGGCCCGCAATGGTTCACCCGCCAACCCACAGGATCTCTATCAACATCAGTGTTTAATACACCGTAATCCATCAAATGGCCGGAGAGTAAAATGGCAATTGCAGCAGAATAATGAGGTTCAATCCTTAGAGTTATCAGGTCGTTTGATCTCTTCCCAGCCGGATATGCTGCTACATGCCGCATTAGCGGATATGGGGATCACCTATGTGGCACAATGGCATGCAGCGCCACACTTTGCCGATGGCAGCCTTATGCCGGTATTGGTGAGTTACTGGCCCGCCCCGACCCCAGTATGGCTTTATTATGCTTCTGCCGATTTACCACCCAGAGTCCGTGTTTGGGTTGATTTCCTGTTAAAACATTTCGGCCCACATCACGCTTTATCCGCACAATAAGTCACATAAAAATATCGTTTTTGTGACGCACTGAGCAGGGAATAGACCTAACGTCGATTTCCTTGTTCTAAGTCAAATTAGTTGACTGTCACTTCTGCCATTACCCATATATAGTGGTTGTAGGAATTCAAACATCTATATGTAGTAGTTATCCACAAAACCATCCACACCTCCCTCGCAGCCCTTACCCGCTGCGGCTTGCCTTGTGGATAAGATTTCTTGTGGATAATTATTACCGGCTACAGGAGCAGGCATTGTGAAAACAGTAGTGATTAAACGGGACGGTTGTCAGGTACCTTTTGATGAGGTGCGGATCAAGGAAGCCGTCGAGCGCGCAGCCTTGGCTGTTGACGTTGTGGACGCAGATTATTGTGCAACTGTTGCCCGTGTGGTCGCTCAGACGATGGAAAACCAGCCTAAAGTTGATATCCGCGACATCCAAACTGCGGTAGAAAACCAACTGATGGCCGGTCAATACAAGCAGTTAGCCCGCGCCTATATTGAATATCGCCATGACCGGGATATCTCGCGGGAGCTGCGTGGTCGCCTGAATCAGGAAATCCGTGGATTGGTTGAGCAAAGTAACAAAGCGCTGCTTAACGAAAATGCCAATAAAGACAGTAAAGTGATCCCCACCCAGCGCGATCTGCTGGCCGGTATTGTGGCGAAACACTATGCCAAACAGCATATCTTGCCACGGGATGTGGTGTTAGCGCATGAACGTGGTGAAATCCACTATCACGATTTGGATTACGCGCCCTTCTTCCCAATGTTCAACTGTATGTTGATTGATCTCGATGGCATGCTAACCCAAGGCTTTAAAATGGGTAATGCGGAAATTGAACCACCGAAATCCATTTCTACCGCCACCGCAGTGACCGCACAGATTATCGCGCAGGTTGCCAGCCATATCTATGGTGGTACAACCATTAACCGTATCGATGAAATTCTGGCCCCGTTTGTCACTGAAAGTTTTAACAAACATAAATCTGTGGCTCAAGAGTGGCAAATTCCTGATGCCGCCGGTTATGCCATGTCGCGCACCGAGAAAGAGTGTTACGACGCCTTCCAGTCGCTGGAATATGAAGTTAACACCCTCCACACCGCCAATGGTCAGACCCCCTTTGTCACTTTCGGTTTTGGCTTAGGCACCAGTTGGCAATCGCGCATGATCCAGCAGGCCATTCTGCGTAACCGTATTGCCGGTTTGGGCAAAAATCGCAAAACCGCGGTATTCCCGAAACTGGTGTTTGCTATCCGTGACGGTCTTAATCACAAGTTTGGCGATGCCAATTACGATATCAAACAGCTGGCGCTGGAGTGTGCGACTAAACGCATGTACCCGGACATTCTAAATTACGACCAAGTAGTAAAAGTAACCGGTTCCTTTAAAACACCAATGGGTTGCCGCAGCTTCCTCGGAGTGTATGAAGAAGAGGGTAAACAGATCCACGATGGCCGTAATAACCTCGGGGTTATCAGTCTCAACCTGCCACGTATTGCGCTGGAAGCCAAAGGCGATGAAGCCCAGTTCTGGCAATTACTGGATGAACGCCTGCTGTTAGCCAAGAAAGCCCTGATGACCCGTATTGCCCGTCTGGAAGGGATTAAAGCCCGTGTGGCTCCGATTCTGTATATGGAAGGGGCTTGCGGCGTGCGCTTACAAGCCGACGACAACGTTTCTAAGATCTTTAAAAATGGCCGCGCATCCATCTCGCTGGGCTTTATCGGTATTCATGAAACGGTTAATGCGCTGTTTGGTCATCAGACCCATGTCTTTGATGACGAAAAGTTGCGTGAAAAAGGCGTGGCTATCGTCGAACGGATGAGACAAGCAACAGATAGCTGGAAAAATGAAACCGGCTACGCCTTTAGCCTGTACAGCACACCAAGTGAAAACCTGTGTGACCGTTTCTGCCGCCTTGATACCGCTGAATTTGGTGTGGTGGACGGCGTCACCGACAAAGGCTATTACACCAACAGCTTCCATCTGGATGTTGAGAAGAAAGTTAACCCATACGACAAACTGGACTTCGAAGCACCTTACCCACCATTGGCGAACGGTGGCTTCATTTGTTACGGCGAATACCCTAACTTGCAGCACAACCTCAGAGCGTTGGAAGATGTCTGGGACTACAGCTACAGTCGGGTGCCTTATTACGGTACTAACACGCCAATTGATGAGTGCTACGAATGTGGCTTCACCGGTGAATTCTCTTGTACCAGTAAAGGTTTTACCTGCCCGAAATGTGGCAATCATGAGCCATCGAAAGTCTCGGTAACCCGCAGAGTATGTGGCTATCTGGGGAGCCCGGATGCACGACCATTCAATGCCGGTAAGCAAGAAGAAGTGAAGCGGCGCGTGAAACATCTGGCGAACGGACAACTGGGCTAACCACTTAATACGATATTACCCAAAGTAATTGGAGTTGCAGGTAGCCGGCAAGCGAACTCATCCCGATGAACTTACATAGTAGTCAAGTGATTCGGGTTTGCGAACTCAGCCAACACCCCCGCAGCGCCAAGTACAAAGGGAGGCACTGATTATAAATTACCATCAATACTACCCGGTCGATGTCATCAACGGCCCCGGCACCCGCTGCACGCTGTTCGTCTCTGGCTGCATGCACGAGTGTGTGGGTTGTTATAACAAAAGTACCTGGCGACTGAATTCGGGTAAGCCATTTACTCGTGAACTAGAGGATCAGATAGTGGCTGATCTCAATGACGCCCGCATCCATCGGCAAGGGTTATCCCTCTCCGGCGGTGATCCGCTGCACCCGCAAAACCTGTCTGCGATACTGCAACTGGTTAAGCGAGTGCGTAATGAGTGCGATAGCAAAGATATTTGGGTCTGGACGGGCTACACCCTGGCTGAACTGACCGACGAACAACAGCAAGTGGTTGATCTGATCAACGTGTTGGTTGACGGCAAATTCGTGCAAGATCTAAAAGATCCCTCGCTTATCTGGCGTGGCAGCGGTAATCAGGTTATCCATCACCTGCGTTAATTGGCAAAATTATAGGTCAAAGTAGCATTAAACCGCCAATCACGGCGTGTGCTATCACTGGGGAGGTCGCCAATCGGCCTCGCCCCTTCCAATGACAGTGAATAGTGTTTGTTGTCACCAAAGGTCACCCCAACGGCATATGAAGCCAGCTTCTTCGCGGGGAAAATGGCAGAGTTGTACCACGTGTGGGCTGTATCCAAAACCACATAAGGTTGGACCGTCTTCAACCAGTTGCCCTGTTCCCGGTTATGCAGATAGCGCATTTCTACCTGCCCGCCATAACCATAATCCCCGGTTGCGTCACTGTCTGGATAACCACGGCCGAAGCGCAGTCCGCCAAAAGTGACATGCTCGGCCTCGGGTAAATCATTGTCCGACCAATCCCCTTCTGCCGAGGCACTCAAGCGCCATTTCTCGTCCATCAGATATGCCCCGTCACCGGTGAGTTTCCAGCGGGTAAAGCCCAAGTCGCCCCACGGTACCGAACTGGATGCCAGAGCACCATTGATCCCTTTGCGCACACTGGCGCGGGTGCTCCAATAAGATTGGGTATATTCCTGATAACCCGCCAGTGCTAATTCAGCCGCCGGATAACGCATTCGCTGATTCTGCTCTTCTAAATCCAGCAAATAATTATTAACAGTATTAAATCGGGCGCGAGTTTTTAAATTGTAACTTTTCTCTAGATAATCTACGCCACCACTCAGGGTCCATTGCCGCTTGCGCGTTAATTGCAATGGATAACTCAATACCACACCACCGGTATATTGCGTCTGCTCGGAACGCGTTGATAAGGTAATATCTTGCGGATACAATGTCAGTACATCGGTATAGTCTTTGGGAACCTGCTTATAATAGCTGCCACGGGTTTGTAGTAATAATCCATTGCTCCCTAGATATTGTTGATAGTTTAAACCAAGATATTGGTCGCGATTTTTACTGTCGAGCGGTAATAACGTTGCCACACCAAATTGTTCGGCATAGGGTGTAAATCCACTTAAGGTTGCATTAAGTACACCACTGTATACTCCTTTGCGACTATCCAGCGCAGTACTAACATTCCAGTTACGTGGATGTTCGGCTTTAACGTCCAGTAGTGTCGCGCCATAAATATTATCCGGGTTTTTAGCCGTGGCAATGATTTTGGTATCCGGGGTCCGGCTCATCAAAATATTGTAGCGTTCAAAGGTGTCCTGCGTCAGTGGCTTCTCTGCCATGATGCGCTGTGATAGCTTGGTTAGCCAGCGGCCTATCGCAACATTTTCACTTTGAATCCGCGTATTGGCAATGTAACCCTCAACCAAGCCTATTTTTACCGTGCCATTAATAAAGTTATCTGAGGGTAAATAAGCATAAGAGAGAATATAACCGTCTTGCTGATATAATGTAGTAATAGATTGAGTTGCCACCAATAAATTCTTTAACGGTACTTTTTTACCAATATAACCGTTGAACGGTTCACGAAGTAACTTAAGATCATAACGTGTACCGCCAATAAATTGAATATGCTGCACATCAATTAAGGTTTCAAGTGTTAACTTAGCATTGGGAGCAGACACTGAAATAGCAGGTGGTACTGTTCGTGTGGTTTGGGGCTTAGCAATGTCACGTGATATTCTGGACGGATTATTCTGATCAATCAACATGGGAACCGTATTGGCCCATGCACTATATTGCCATATACCACCAGTGCCAAATAACAATAACAGCCACACTCTATTATTCATAGAATATTTCCTTATGCGCACATTAAATTATAATTTTAATAGCCTATTTTTATTATCGTCAGACAGCGAGGCTCTCCCCAGAGAGTAAGGGAGAGCAAATCTCATTATATTTTTAATTGGTTTTTGGTTTTAATATTCCGCCCAAGCCTCCCCCCGCACTGGCATTTGCGTTAGCGGAGACGCCCGCAGTCAACCCACCGGTAATGCCACCAACGGTGTTAGTCACACCTGCCAGCAACCCGCTATTACTGCCACCGGTGCTGGGAGTCAAGGTCGTGGTAACGCCCGCCAATAAGCCATTCGAACCGCCAGTTGACGCAGGAGGAGTGACCAGACCACCGGCCTTCTCAACTGCCTGCCCGGTGCCTTGTAATACCTGGCCCACGCCCGCTAAGGTTGGCACACTCGTACCCACTTGTGTCCCCGTCGCCGCAACGGTGCCGCCGACCGCGGTCAATAAGTTATTAACCGGCGCGCCAATCCCCGTGGTTCCACCTACGGTTTGCGTAATGTCTTGTACCTGACCCACCACCGGCGTCACTATGCCGGTCGCTGCGGTCGTCAACTTACTGGTGGTACCGGTTTGCAGGTCTTGCGCCAGCCCATTACCAATGGACGTTACCGCACCACCGGTCTTATCCACCAGCCCACCTGCCGTACTAGTAACACCGCCCAATGGTGTATTAGCAGCGATACCTGAGACCGTGCCTCCCAATCCTGAAACACCAGTACCGACATCAGCGACTGCTTTCGGTACACTGGCGGCTGTCGTGCCTAAAGCATTAGGATTATTTCCTAATTGGCCGACGCCATTCTGTAATCCGGTCCCAACCTCACTGACTGCATTACCTGCACTGTCAACCACGGTGACCAAACCACCACCGACGATTGGCAAGCTGCCGACAGGTGTTTGGCTGACAACATCACTGACCGTATTGCCGACACCATCTACGGCGGTACCGACACCACTAACCACATTCCCGACCGCGGAATTATTCGCGGTTGTCCCACCACCGTTATCTGTTCCTCCGCCCGTTCCGCCGCCAGAGCCGCCACCAGAGCCAGTGCCACCATTACCATCGCCGCCACTGCCATCACTACCAGAACCAGTTCCACCGGCGGCCTGACCCGCATTATTCTTCGCAGTATTGTGAGAACCACCACCACTTCCACTACATGCCGCAAGTGAGCTGGCAAGCAATATTACCAAACTGATTGTGCTCAGACGGCTGATATTATTAGGGCTCATAGCATAACCCCCCAGAGAGAACGCCACAGCGGCGTAAAATAACTATAAGAGACACTTATGTTTCACTCAGGTTAAGGTAATGTTTATTTTTTGTTTTAAATGAAAATTTATCGGCTGGATATGTATCATTTTGATAATGCGATAAAACTTTTTCTTATAAAAATCTCTATTTTCTCAATAAAACCCGCACCGATAAACGCAAAAACTTCATCGTTCCACCATCTCAGCTTAACCCTACTGTCATCAAAAACAGCCAGCATAGCGGTGAGATCACTTACCGGTTATCACTATGACTATCCGCCATCTGCTCGTCCGTTTTGCTACTTCTGTTGCTTCGCTGCGGCTAGAAACGGCCATGAGGGGGATAGCACTGAGAGGGTATATCTACCATGCACTTATCTAGACCACCGACCAGCTACCCCACCCGCTATCAACAAATTGCGGCCCAATTAGAACAGGAATTGCGTGGTGCCTATCGTTGTGGCGATTACCTGCCTTCTGAACAACAACTGGCTGATCGCTATCAAGTTAATCGCCATACCTTGCGTCGGGCAGTGGATGAACTGGTTGAACGTGGCTGGCTACAACGCCGCCAGGGCATCGGCACGCTGGTATTAATGCGCCCGTATGACTATCCACTGCATGCTAATGCTCGCTTTAGCCAGAACTTGCTGGATCAAGGTAGTGACCCCACCAGTGAGCGCTTACTCGCAGTCTTGCGCCCGTGTATAGAGCATGTAGCCAAAGCGCTCTCACTGGCAGAAGGCACCACCGTGATCCATTTACGTACTCTGCGGCGGGTTAATGGCGTACCAGTCTGTGTTATCGATCACTACCTGCCAGACCTGCGCTGGTGGCCTGCTTTACAACAATTCAACTCCGGTTCATTGCATCAATTCATCACCCAGCATTTACAACAACCACTGAGTCGTAGCCAAACCCGCATCAGCGCACGTCGTGCGCAGGCAAAAGAGAGCCGCTTACTCGAGATTGCGACTCATGCGCCGCTGCTCTGTGTGCGAACCTTAAATATCTGTGTTGATAGCCAGCAGGTGGCGGAATACTCCGTCAGCCTGACGCGGGCCGACATGATTGAATTGACGATGGAGCACTGAATGGAAACTCGCCATACCACTCGGCAAAACTGGATGTCGGTGTTAGCCCACTGCCAGCCAGCAGAGTTGCTCGCTCACTGGCAAGCCTTGAATTTATCACCGGAATATCAGGTGATCCGCGCCCCAGAGATAGGTTTAAACCAATTACAGGCCCGGATGGGGGCTACTGGTCGCCGTTTTATCCTTGGTGATATGACCATAACGCGTGCCGTTATCAAGCTTAACGACAGCACGGATATTTATGGTTACAGCTACATTGCCGGGCGTAATAAGCCTCATGCCGAGCTGTGCGCCGTGCTGGATGCCTTGTTACAACTCTCCACCGTCAAGGGTAAACCCGCCGGGTTGAATGAATTATTGCTGAAAACCGTGATTCACCCACTGGCCGCAATACAACAAGAACGGCGGCAATTACGCGCTGATGCTATCACCGCCAGTAAGGTTGATTTCTTCACCTTGGTGCGGGGAGAGGACTGATGAACTTATTAACCCATTTTGAGCATCCGGTGGATGATGCGCAGCACACTTTTCGTCGTATTCTCAAAGCGTTGAGTGAACCGGGCGTGCTGGTAACACTGCCCCATGCTACCGGCTGGCAACCACTGAACCCAGCAACCACCAGTGTTTTGCTCACGCTGGCCGACCAAGAGACGCCACTCTATCTCGACGCAGCACTTAATAGTGACAGCGTGCAACACAATGTGCGTTTTCATACCGGTGCGCCCCTAACGACATGCGGTGATAAATCCTCTTTTTCATTATTTAATAATGAGATAACAGCAGAGCAACTCGCCACCTGCCCGGCAGGTAATGAACTGTCACCGGAACAATCCACTACGGTGGTGATTCAGACCGACAGCCTACACCACGGCATGCCATTACGGTTACGCGGGCCAGGTATTGAACACAGCCGCACTGTTGCACCACACCTGCCCGCCACCGTCTTGAATTATCTGCTTAACCGCCCTGCTGCATTTCCGGCTGGCATCGATTTTCTGTTTACCTGTGGCGAGAACCTGATGGCAATCCCACGAACCACCCATGTGGAGGTGTGCTGATGTACGTTGCAGTCAAAGGGGGCGAAAAAGCGATTGCAGCAGCCCATCAATTGCTGGAACAGCAACGGCGTGGCGACAGCCAGATCCCGGCGATCGATTGTGAGCAAATTGAGCAACAACTCGGTCTGGCGGTTGATCGGGTGATGACCGAAGGGGGCATCTATGATCGCGAGCTGGCTGCACTGGCAATTAAACAAGCCAGCGGCGATTTAGTAGAAGCCATTTTCCTACTACGCGCTTACCGCACAACCTTGCCCCGTTTGGCCGTCAGCCAACCGCTAGCAAGCGAGCATATGCGGCTAGAGCGCCGTATTTCGGCCATTTACAAAGACTTGCCCGGCGGGCAAGTGCTCGGCCCAACCTATGATTACACCCACCGGCTGCTGGATTTTACCCTGCTGGCCGCAGGCGATGCACCGCAAGCGCGCAACGATGGCGAAACATTATCCGATGACTTATTACGCAATAACTGTGCCCATGTGTTTGATTTATTAGTTCAAGAGCAACTTGCCCTGACAGAGCAAGATGACGGTACTCCGCCGGAAGATATCACCCGCAATCCCCCCGTTTATCCCTGCAATCGCTCGGCCAGGCTGCAACAATTGGTCCGTGGTGACGAAGGCTTTCTGCTGGCGCTGAGCTATTCCACGCAACGTGGTTATGGCCGCACCCATCCCTTTGCCGCCGAGATCCGCACCGGTCACCTGACCGTTTCAATTCAGCCTGAAGAACTGGGATTTGCTATTGATATCGGCGAAATCTTACTGACCGAATGCGAGATGGTGAATGGCTTTGTCAACCCGGAATCAGAACCTCCGCACTTTACACGTGGTTATGGTCTGGTGTTTGGCCGTGGTGAGCGCAAAGCGATGTCGATGGCGCTGATGGATAGAGCCTTACAAAGCCGCGAATATGACGAAAAGGTCACCAGCCCGGCGCAGGATGAAGAATTCGTGCTCTCCCATGCCGATAATGTCGAAGCCGCGGGGTTTGTTTCTCATCTTAAACTGCCGCATTACGTAGATTTTCAAGCGGAACTGGAATTGCTAAAACGCCTGCGTCGTGAGCACTTACTCGCCTCGCAACAGCCATCCTCTCAAGAACAGGAACCACGCCATGACTGAGGTTCTCACCGGTTATAATCTGGGATACCTGGATGAGCAAACCAAACGGACTTTACGCCGCGCGCTGCTAAAAGCAGTGGCGATCCCCGGTTATCAAGTGCCGTTCGGCGGGCGGGAAATGCCGATGCCTTATGGTTGGGGCACCGGTGGCATTCAATTGACCGCCAGCCTGATTGGCCGCAAAGATGTATTAAAAGTGATCGACCAAGGGGCAGATGACACCACCAATGCTGTCTCTATCCGCCGTTTTTTTCAGCGCGTCAGCGGGGTGACGACCACCGAAAGCACTGTCGATGCCAGCTTGATCCAAACCCGGCATCGCATTCCTGAAACACCACTGAGCGAAGATCAGATCCTTATCTATCAGGTACCGATCCCAGAGCCACTGCGCTTTATCGAACCACGCGAAACCGAAACGCGCAAAATGCATGCGCTGGAAGAATACGGCGTGATGCAGGTAAAACTGTATGAAGATATCGCCCGCTACGGCCATATCGCCACCACCTACGCCTATCCGGTCAAAGTGAACGATCGCTACGTGATGGACCCTTCACCGATCCCAAAATTTGATAACCCCAAAATGCACATGATGCCCGCGCTGCAACTGTTCGGGGCCGGTCGCGAGAAGCGGTTATATGCCCTGCCTCCCTTTACCAAGGTGGAAAGTCTGGATTTCGACGATCACCCATTTACCGTGCAGCAATGGGATGAACCCTGTGCCTTGTGCGGCTCGCGCCACAGCTATCTTGATGAAGTGGTGATGGACGATCAGGGCAGCCGAATGTTTGTCTGTTCTGATACTGATTTTTGCCAGCAGCAACTGGCGGCACAAGAGGTAAATATTCAATGATTTCCGAACAGGTTATTTCATCATCCGCAGCCGCTCACCCACTGCTATCAGTGGAGAATCTCACACACTTGTATGCGCCAGGTAAGGGGTTTAGCAACGTCTCTTTCCAGCTCTATCCCGGTGAAGTATTGGGAATTGTCGGTGAATCCGGCTCTGGCAAAACCACCTTATTAAAATCGATTTCTGCCCGGTTGCCGCCACAGCATGGGCAGGTTATTTACCACTCTGGTGCCCAGCAACCAGTTGATTTATATCAGATGGCTGAAAGTCAGCGCCGCTGTTTACTGCGCACCGAATGGGGGGTGGTCCATCAGCATCCACTGGATGGTTTGCGCCCACAGGTTTCCGCCGGTGGCAATATCGGCGAGCGTCTAATGGCTATTGGCCAGCGCCATTACGGCGACATCCGCCAACAAGCAGGGCGCTGGCTGGAGGATGTCGAGATCCCACTATCACACCTGGATGACTTACCCACTACCTTCTCCGGCGGCATGCAACAACGTCTGCAAATTGCCCGCAATCTGGTGACCCACCCCAAGCTGGTATTTATGGACGAACCGACGGGTGGCCTGGATGTATCAGTACAAGCGCGACTACTGGATTTACTGCGCAATCTGGTGGTGGAAATGCAACTGGCAGTGGTGATTGTCACTCATGATCTCGGTGTGGCCCGGCTATTGGCACACCGGTTGCTGGTGATGAAGGAGGGTCAGGTTATCGAAAGCGGCCTGACCGATCGAGTACTAGACGATCCCCATCATCCCTACACCCAACTATTGGTTTCATCGGTGCTGCAAAACTGACTGTTTTGTCTGTTAACCCGTGAATAGATTAACGAGAGCTCACTATGAATCACCAGCAACGGCCTATCAATCACCCACAACTGAGAGTTGAAAATCTCAGTAAAACCTTCGTACTACACCACCAGCATGGTATTCGCTTACCGGTATTGCATCAAACCTCACTGGAAGTGAGTAGCGGTGAATGTGTGGTATTACACGGCCATTCCGGCAGCGGTAAATCTACTCTGCTACGCTCTTTATATGCCAACTATCTGCCAGACAGCGGGCATATCTGGGTCAAGCATCAGGGGGAATGGCTCGACATTGTGGCAGCACCAGCGCGACAAATTATGGAGGTACGCCGTCATACCGTGGGTTGGGTCAGCCAATTTTTGCGGGTGATCCCACGGATCAGTGCATTAAATGTGGTGATGCAACCGCTACTGGAGCTTGGCGTTGAACGCCATATATGCCAACAGCGCGCGCAGGATCTCCTGACTCGCCTCAATGTTCCACCACGCTTATGGGATCTGGCCCCCTCGACCTTTTCCGGCGGCGAGCAGCAGCGGGTCAATATCGCCCGTGGTTTTATCAAAGATTACCCCATATTGCTGCTTGATGAGCCAACGGCATCGCTCGACAGCACCAATAGCGCGGCAGTCGTTAGCCTGATTGATGAAGCTAAACAGCGAGGGGCCGCCATCATTGGAATTTTCCACGATGAGGCCGTACGTAACCATGTCAGTGATCGCTTACTGGTCATGACGCCCTTTCCCGCCGATGCCAATCCGGAGATACCCGCATGATCCTCAATAACATCAACCTTATTCTTGAAGATCAGGTGGTCAACGGATCGCTCGAAATCAAAAACGGGGTTATCCACAATTACAGTGATCGCCCAACCCAACTCTCTGCCGCCATAGATGGACACCATGGCTGGCTGTTGCCGGGATTGATCGAGCTGCATACCGATAATCTGGACAAGTTTTTTACCCCACGCCCCAACGTTGATTGGCCAGCTCATTCGGCGATGAGCAGCCATGATGCGCTGATGGTTGCCAGTGGGATCACCACCGTGTTGGACGCAGTGGCGATTGGCGATGTGCGCGATGGCGGGCATCGTCTGGATAATCTGCAAAAAATGATTAATGCGGTGGTGGATAGTCAGCGGGCGGGACTGAACCGGGCAGAACACCGGATTCATTTACGTTGTGAATTACCTCATGAAAGTACTCTACCGCTGTTTGAAGAACTGATGATGCAGCCTGAACTGTCATTGGTATCGCTGATGGATCACTCACCAGGCCAGCGTCAATTCGCCTCCCGGGCAAAATATCGTGAGTATTATCAGGGCAAATACCATCTTAATGATCAACAAATGGCAGAGTTTGAGGAAGAGCAAATCACCCTGTCAGCGCGCTGGTCAGCGCCGAATCGAACAGCGATCGCCGATCACTGCTCTCAGCGGGGCATTGCCCTCGCCAGTCACGATGATGCCACGGCGGAACATGTGGCACAATCACAAGCACTGGGCAGTGTGATTGCTGAATTTCCCACCACGGAGGTGGCGGCCAGAGCGTCAAATCAGCATGGTTTACAAGTATTGATGGGCGCGCCAAATATCGTCCGTGGCGGCTCCCATTCAGGCAATGTTGCAGCACACCAACTGGCCGCTATTGGAGTACTGGATATTTTATCGTCTGACTATTACCCAGCCAGCTTGCTGGATGCGGCCTTTCGTATCGCACACGATGCAACCAATAGCTTCACCTTACCGCAAGCGGTTAATTTGGTAACACGTAATCCTGCCAACGCCTTGGGACTACAGGATCGTGGTGTTATTGCCGAAGGTAAACGGGCTGATTTGATACTGGCACGCGCTCATGACAGTGCGCAAAGTAAACATGTTTACGTGCAAAACGTCTGGCGTCAGGGAATACAGGTGTTCTGATGGGGCGCTTAATCTATCTGATGGGGGCATCAGGGGCCGGAAAAGATTGTCTGCTGTCGGCGCTGCGGGCAGCCAATCCGGCAAATATTATCGTGGCACATCGTTATATCACCCGCCAGGCCAATGCCGGGGCGGAAAACCATGTTGCGCTAAGTGAACAGGAGTTTTTACTGCGGGCGGCCCAAGGATTATTCGCGCTGTACTGGCAAGCGCATCAGTATCGCTATGGGATAGGTATTGAGATTGATATCTGGCTACAACACGGGTTAGATGTGGTGGTTAATGGCTCCAGAGCTTATCTGCCAGAGGCACAACAGCGCTATTCCGACCAACTTTTGCCGCTCTGTCTGACGGTTTCTCCGGCTATTTTAGCGCAACGATTGCAACAACGTGGCCGAGAGAACAGTGAACAGATCAATGCACGATTACAACGGGCGCAACACTATCAGCAACAGCTACCGGTTAACTGTTTGCAACTGTCTAATGATGGTGAGCTGCACCACACACTGGGGCAGTTACAACAATTACTGCTAGCTCCCCTAACCAGTAAAGAAATGGGGGATAAAAAATGGAACTGACACTGTTAGGCACCGGTTGCGCCCAGCAGGTGCCGGTATTTGGTTGTGACTGCGTGATTTGTGCTAAAGCCAGAGTGCAGCCCGCATTGGGCCGTAAACCTTGCAGTGCCATGCTGCGATATCAGGGGGAAACCACCTTGATTGATGCCGGATTGCCGACACTGGATCAGCAGTTTACTGCGGGGGAAATTCAGCGTTTTTTGCTTACACATTACCACATGGATCATGTTCAGGGGTTATTTCCGTTACGTTGGGGATGCGGAAATTCGATCCCGATCTACGGACCGCCGGATCCAGACGGCTGTGACGATCTGTTCAAACATCCTGGAATTCTGCATTTTCAGCCGCCGATGGCCGCATTCCAGACCCTCCATTTTGGTGACTTACGGGTCACACCGGTGCCGCTAACCCATTCCAAAATAACCTTCGGCTATTTATTGCAAAGCCCCAGCCGGACCATCGCCTATTTAACCGATACCGTCGGGCTACCCGCTGATAGTGCGCTATTTCTGACCAGCAAAAATATCGATCTGCTGGTGCTGGATTGCAGCCACCCGCCGCAGACGCCGCCGCCACGCAATCACAATGATGTAACCATCGCGTTAGCCATTAAGGATTTGCTAATGCCACAACAGACGTTGCTGACCCATGCCAGCCACCAACTTGATCGATGGTTGCTTGACCACCCATTACCGGCAGAGGTGGCAATCGCCCATGATAATCAGACGATTACCCTATTATGATCAACGCTGCTGCATCTGAGCGGAGGTTAAGATTGTCACGCCCTCTTTCGGCGGCGCAAAAGCCTGATCCAGCATCGCCTGTGCGACATCTTTGCCTTTAATCAAGCGCCACTTATCTGGCAATAAGGCAAACAGAGGCGCGCTCAGGCTCTCCATCAAGCGGGGCTTGTCGCGCTGACCTGCCAGCATTGAGGGCCGGGCAAAAGTAAGTTGTGGCCAGCCCTGAGCCTGTAAGTCACGCTCGGCCTCACCTTTGGTGCGGTTATAAAACACCCATGAGTTGGCATTAGCACCCATCGCGCTTACCAATAGAAAATGCCGTGCGCCCAGCCGCAAGCCGGTTTCACCAGCGGCCAATACCAACCGATAATCCACCAAACGAAATGCCGCCTGGCTGCCAGCTTGCTTACGGGTGGTCCCCAAACAGCAAAAAACCAACTCCACCGGTTGATCCAAGGTTTTCAGCAACTCGCCGATATTTTCACCCTGCGGATTAATCAGTTTATTCATGGCTGGCAAGGGTTTACGGCTAGGTGCAATGATGGATGTCACTCTGGCATCCAAACGTAACAGGCGCAGTAATTCGCCCCCCACCAGGCCACTTGCGCCCAGTAATAATACCTTCGCCATCTGACCTCCTGCCTTCTGGTATTGATGCTAATGCCGCGAAAAAGTGCGGAGACAATTATTGAAATCAATTGTTATGAATAATACATACCAGAGACACTATTACATAGAATCGAAAAATAGCAGTTATCATTAAAACAGGAAATTTATAGTGAAGAGTCTTGCTGCCAATACAGTTTTTTGCCAAAACCAAGGGTATTATTAGTCATCTTGATTTCCAGCAGATTGAGCTGCCAGAGTGGAGCGGATACCACTTTAGCCACCGGAAAGCGGCGGCAGTAGCGCTGGCGGGCGCGGTGTTCCGCATCCCCCGTTAATTCGCTTATCTCTGCGCGGTATTGAATACCTTTAATCAAGGCTACTGTGCGCGGCTGGGTGGCGATGGTGCCGACAACCTGTGGGTTTATCTGCATCAGTTCACCATGTCGGGTGTGCTTTTCTGTCATGATAAATAGCGCCATCTGCGTTTCATCAAATACGTAAAAACAGTTGGCACACCACATATCGATACCACTGCCCGCACACAGCGTCAGTACATGTTGCTGGCGCAGAAAGCGGTTAATACCAAGCAGATCCTCAGGGTTATTCACGTCACTCATTATTCACAACGCCCTCTGGCTTAGAAATAGCCCTGAGTGTACATCAACTATGCCTCTATTAACTTTGACCCAATTAATTCTGCCACAACAGACGATCACGGGATGTCAGGGTTTCCACCGGGAAGGTGGCAAGCACCGCATGATAGCGTTTGGCGTCCATCGGGTAACCCCGGGCGGCCTGTAATAACAACCGCAATGCACTGTCATAGTCGATGCCACGCAAATCGCGGTAGGGCCACAGCTCCGGTTCAGCAATAAACGGTAGCAGATAGTCAATCCCCTGCTGAACATTGCGGCCATCCTGTATCCACTCCCAGCGATCAATTTCAACATGTTCACCGTAGCGACATAGCAGTAGATGGGCTTCCAAATTGAACAACGAGTAATGGAACGGCACGGTGCGTTCCAGCTCCATCCACTGTTTACCATCTTGGGCAATCTGCGCCGCCAACCGTTGGGTGATACCTTGCTGGATAATGGTGGAAACCAGCCCGCGATCGCCATAAAACATCGCATTGGCCGCGCGCTGTACGTCATACCAGGTGCCGTGGTTGTTGTGCCAGACATACTCTGAATGGCCCACTTCGCTGTGGAACATCCAATGGTTAAAATCACGGAACCATTGCTGTAACACCGCAGTATCCTCGGTATCGAGCAGCTTGGCTGGTGATATCAAGCCGAGAGTATCAATCACCATCCACATCAGGCGGGTATCAATCAGGCCGGTACCACGGCCAGAAACGATACCAGGAATGGCCTGCCCGTAATTAAGATGCGGATTCATACGAGTTTTAGCATCTAAAAACCAGCAACGTATCTGCTCGGCGGCCACCTGTGCATAACGGCTATTCCCGGTAAAATAGTAGGCCAGCCCCAGTGTCAGGCAGCGATCACACATTCGTACGATACGTTGAGTATCAGTATCGTCATTCTGACTCTGCGGGTTGGTATGCCCATCGCGGCGCACATAGGGTAAACCATTAGGCTTGCGCGGATTTGGCCACCAATAAGTACCAAAGCTGTAATAGTCGTGAATATCACCACTGACCGGCAATAACTTTTTATCAGTCACACTTTCCGGTGGCTGATCACGCAATATATCGGCTTCACTTAATAACCGGCGTAATGCCGGTTGTAATGGTGAAAAAGGTTGCTGTAATACCGCTTTCGCCTTGATCAGGCAATCTAGATCCAGCGTATACAATTTTATTGGCGTCATAGACGTTTTCATTGGCGTCATGGGTATTTGCTTCCTTATGTAGCCTGACAAGCAACCCGTAAACCGGTGGCAGCATCAAAAATGTGGATACCGGCAAGCTTAGGTTGCAGATAGACCGTCTCCCCTGCATTCACCGCCAAACGCTGTTTGAAAACCGAGGTAAAGCGGCCACCGCCAGTGCTACAAAATAGCTGCATATCCGAGCCGGTATTCTCAATCGCAGTAATGGTCGCTTTCAGTGCACTGGCACTGTGTGTCGCATCTACCACGTTGACCTGCTCTGGCCGAATGGCGTACACCACGCGCTGCCCGTCGCTCAACTGCAAGCCAACAGGCAATGTCAGCAATGAGCCATCTTCCAGTTGTAGCAGGAATTTATCACCCTGTTGCACCACGGAGCCTTTCAATTGATTGATTTCAGGTGATCCAATAAACCCCGCGACGAACAAGTTAGCCGGACGATCATACAAGTCCAATGGCGATCCGACCTGCTCGATGCGCCCTTCGCGCAGTACCACGATCATTTGCCCCATCGTCATCGCTTCTATTTGATCATGGGTGACATAAACAGAGGTGGTTTTCAGCCGCTGATGCAATTCGCGGATCTCACCACGCACCTGAGTACGCAATTTGGCGTCCAGATTCGATAATGGCTCATCAAACAAGAATACCTGTGGGTTACGCACGATAGCCCGCCCCATGGCGACGCGCTGACGCTGACCACCGGACAAATCTTTCGGCAACCGCTCCAAAAGGGCCTGTAAACCCAATAACTCTGCCGTGGTTTCGACTTTGTTATTGATCTCCGCCTTGGACATTTTGGCCATTTTCAGTGCAAAACCCATGTTCTCGCGCACCGTCATCTGTGGATAGAGAGCATAGCTTTGGAACACCATAGCGATATCGCGCATCTTAGGTTCAACGTCGGTGACATCTTTATCATTAATGCCTACCGTGCCGCCGGAAATCTCTTCCAGCCCGGCAATCATACGCAGTAAGGTGGATTTTCCGCAGCCACTCGGGCCAACTAATACGCAGAACTCACCGTCAGGGATTTCCAGCGATACATCGCGGATCACATGGGTGTCACCGTAAGATTTACAGACATTTTTAAGTACAACCGATCCCATTTTGTTTCTCCCTAACCTTTAACCGCGCCAGACATGATCCCGCGATTGAAATGTTTTTGCAGACCCAGATACACGATGATGCTCGGCAGCATCGCCAATAGGGTGATGGCAATAAAGATATTTGGTGTGATGCTCTCGTCGGTACGTAACGTGCCGAGGATCACCGGAATGGTATTCAAACTGTCCTGATTAACGACAATCAGCGGCAACAGATATTGATCCCAAATCATGATAAATCCGAAGGTAACTACCGTACCCAAAGCCGGTTTAACCAGTGGCAGGATCACATGGAAGAAAATTTGCCATTCGCTGGCACCATCAATGCGTGCCGCCTCTTCCAACTCTTTTGGGATAGCAGCCATAAACTCAGTCAAAACAAAGATTGAGAAGGCCCAGCCAACCACCGGTAGGATCATGCCCAAATAGCTGTTGTACAACGAGGAATCGATAATTGGCAGTTGCCAGTTAATGATCATATAGAGCGGAATAGCGATCACCTCTTCCGGCAGCATCATGGTCGACAGGATGATCAAGCTGGTCAGAGAGACTCCGACAAACTTTTTACGCGCCAACGCATAAGCCGCCAGTGCACTGACTGACACCTGTAGAACCGTGCCAAAGAACACCACGATGATCGAGTTCAGCAGATATTGCCAGACGCCGATATCCATCCAGGCAAAAATAAAGTTGTCCCACGAGAACTGATTTGGCCATGCCAACAGCTCACCGGGTTTAACTGGCGCACCGCTGAATGCGGTAGCAATAATGCCCCAGTACGGGCCAACAAATACAATCAGTAACAGACCATAAATTATCCAGCGGCCGATACTGTTCCAACTTTTAGTTTTCATGACCAGTCTCCGGCTCGGGTTAGTAACGGGCGATGCGCTTTTTCAATGTGAGGTGACAAATCGTCAATATCACAGTGAACGCGAATAGCAGGAAGGACACCGCAGAGGCATAACCATAATCAAACTGCTCAAAGCCCAGCTTGTAGATATGGGTCATTATCATTTCCGTTGCATTCGATGGACCACCGCCAGTGGTGGCATACACTTCGGCAAACACCCGAAAACCACGGATAAACGACAGCATCAGTACCACTGAAAGTGCTGGGATCATGCCCGGTAAGGTGACGTAACGTAGGCGATTCCACCAGTTGGCACCATCCACATTCGAGGCGTCGTACAAATCACGGCTAATGCCTACCAGCCCGGCAATAAAGATAACCATGTTGTAAGGCACTGCTTTCCAGATATGCAGCATCATTACAGTCCACAGCGCCTGATCGGTATCTGCCAAAAACCCCTGCGCTTCAATGCTGAACCATGACAGAACATGGTTCACCACACCATTACTGGTCGGGTTAAACAGAATTCGCCACATTTCGGCGACGATAGCCGCACTGGTTACCGCCGGCAGGAAAATAGCGGTGCGGATAAAGCGCAGATGCCGTGCCGGGCCTTCCAATAACATGGCTAAAAAGAAGGCGATAAAAGCGGCCACCACCATGGTGACCACCACATATAACAGGGTGTTGAACACCGCAGAGTGCAGCGCTTCATCACCCATCGCGCGGGAGAAGTTGTCAAACCCGACCCACTCATTTGGCTGGTTAAAGTTAACCTTGTAAAAACTCATCACTAGCCCTTGCAGCATTGGAATGAATTTAAACCAGGTGAAGATGACCAGTGCCGGAGCCAGGAACAGCCACGGAACCAGATTACGTTTTAGTCGGGGGGTTAGCGTTATCATGTTTCACTCACAGCCCTAAGACATTCTGTTTAGCCAATTCATCGTTCACTTTCTGATTCACGGCTTTTAATTCAGCAGGGATATCACTGTCACAGTTGGCTAAGATGCGGTTGAAACCTTCAGCAGTGACCTGACGAATAGGCGTCCAGTTAGGCACTTGTGGGATATAGCGGCCATGTTCGGCATATAAGTCAGCAAACATTGCCCAGCGCGGATCGTTATAAACCGCTTTAGTATCAACTTGCTTATTAATCGACAAGCGCACGACCGGCATATTGTTGCTGCCCATTCCCATGCCGATTTGTTGCCCTTCAGGTGAGATCATGAATTCTATGAATTTCTGAGCGGCTTCTTTTTTCTGACTGCTTTTCATCAAAAATACGGTGGTGCCTTCAGCCAGTGTTGCCTGCCCTTTTGCTCCGGCCGGCGGTGGGATCACTTCAAAAGCCTCTTTACCGGGATCTTTATCAAACAAAGCAATGTGATATGGGCCGGAGAAGAACATGCCGCTTTGACCGGAACGGAATGATGGAATGGCATCTGCGGTAGTGGCATTGATAGCCCCCGGCTGTACCGTTTTGTCACATACCATGCCACGCATGAAACTCAGCGTTTCAGTCGCTGCTGGCTCTTCTAACGATGCTTTAAATTTACCTTCACTGGTTGGGCGAATAAAATCACCGCCGGCCTGCCAAAGATAAGAACTGATAAACCAACTGGCGTAACCACGGGTGGTTGAAGCCGGTAGAATAAAGCCATAGGTATCGTTCTTACCGTTGCCGTCCGGGTCATTAAAAGTAAACGCCTTCGCTAATGTACTGATATCCTGCCAGTTTTTAGGCTGTTCTAATCCCAGTTTCTCTCGCCAGTCTTTACGTACAAACAGGGCGAAGGTCTGAGCTGAAGTAGGCACCCCATAATATTTACCATCAATATATTGGGCACTTTTCCAGGCGGTATCGAAGATATCTTCTCCGCCAATGATATTTTTCGGTTCAATCGGTTCGACAATACCAAGCTGGACAAACTGCCCAATAGCCACAGCATCGTTGAAAATCAGGTCCGGCAGCGCATTACCCGCTGCGGCCCGTGCCAGACGCTGTTCAAAATCAGTCGTCGCATTGAAATATTCAATCTTGATACCGGTTTTCTTCTCAAAAGTGTCGGCTTCTTTTTTATAAATATTCTTGGAATCATTACTGGCGCGGATCCACACTTGCAATGTTTCTGCAGCGTGAAGAGAAGGGATCCCCATGGCTAAATAAGTTAATAACAGCAAGGATTTTATTTTTACTTGTGACATTATCATTTTTGTCTTCATCTCATCGCCTCGTTGAAATCTAATTTTTATGAATTTACCCAGAAGATTAAATAACAGAATAAAATCACGAAACACTCGATAACATTAGAACCCAGAGAAAAACAAAAAACTACACCATAAAAAACAAAACTTAATTCCATTTAAATATTTCTGCTTGAGATCACATTAAAAAAATCAACAAAAAATGAATAAAAACAAAGTAAATCATATAAAACAATAAATTAAAATCTTCATTTTAAAAATTAAAAAAACCAAGCAATTATTAAAATTGGCTAAAAAACGTCTAAAACTAAGATTTAATTTGATATTCATCACAATTTAAATTATTTATTTACAGATAATTTATAATATAGACTTGGATCACAAAAGCCCAAAAACTTTCCCATAGAATTCAAATCCATCTGAAATTAAACAGTGTTATTTTTTATTTAAAGAGTGCCAATACATTTAATTACTTTATTTTAATAAGGTTAAATTTCTATTTTAAAACAATAAGTAAAGCAATTAAAGCAATCAGAATTCTTTATTTTTAATAATGTAAATCATAAAGAAAAAGGAGAGTAGTGATGAAAATTTCAGGTAATAAAAACCTATTACTGGCTATGCTTTTGGGGTCTTCCCCTTTTATTTATGCTGCGGAAAGCTACCCATTACTATTAAAAATGGATGATATAAACTACAGCATCGCTCAGGTTAAACAAAACAATCCGTTATATGAAAAATCGTATAAGAATCTGATAGATAAGGCAGATAAAGCACTAAAAAAACCACTGTACTCCGTTATGGATAAAAGTCTGTCGGCCGCCAGTGGCGATAAACACGACTATTACAGCTTCCCGCCTTATTGGTGGCCAGACCCAAGCAAGAAAGACGGCATGCCTTATTTGCGTAAAGACGGCGAAACAAATCCAGACGCCAATAGTGACGCCACCGATAAAAAACGCATGAACAGCCTAAGCGAAGATGTCTATTATTTGGCATTGGCTTATAGCTTTACCGGTAAGCCCGAGTACGCCGAGAAAGCACGGGATCAATTGGCTAACTGGTTTGTCAATCCAAACACCCGAATGAACCCGAATCTACAATATGCCCAAGCCATTCCGGGTATCAATGAAGGGCGCGGGATTGGTTTGATCGATAGCCGGGCACTGGTCGATGTGATTGATGCTGTCGAATTGATAAGACCAGCCAATGTACTTAATGATACCGACTATCAAGCAATCAAACTTTGGTATAAAGACTTTTACCAATGGATGACTACCAGCCAGAACGGTTTCGAAGAAGACAATTGGCATAATAATCACGGCACCTATTTTGATATGCAGGCCGCCTCCTTTGCTCTATTTAGCGACCAAAAAGCCGCCGCTCAAAAGCGCCTGGAGATAACTCAACTCCGTCGAATCCCCTCGCATTTTGATATGCAGGGCCGACAAAATGCCGAGTTGGAACGTACTCGTCCTTGGCATTACAGTAATTTTCATTTAGAAGCCTACAACAAGCTAGGCCGGTTGGGTGAGGTTGCAGACAAAGATATCTGGAACTTTTCTCTGGACGAGCACAGCCTGAAAAAAGGCTATCAATATGTGGCAGGTTTTATCAATAGCGACCAAGCCTGGCCGTATAAAGACTTGGATGGCCTACAAGATAAGAAAGCCTTGATCAATATGATAACCGCCGCCCGAGCTTACCCTGCTGACGGTGAGTTCCAGCAGAAAGCACAATATCTGATAGCAAAATACCCAGATGCCGTCGAAATCCTGCTTTATCCGATCACACAACCCCTGATCGCGCAAAAATAACTCTCGTCGAGGACACACCAGATATGAAGCAGTTTACGGATCGGCAGATGGCTAAAATCCGCCAGCGGGTTGTACGACAACAGGGAAATAGAGTGCAACAGCCGGAGATTATTGCCACGCTGATTGCGGATAATCGGGTGGTTTTGGACTCGGCAACACGGGTTCCTGCCACCGGTATCGCCACCTGGAATCATTACTATTATTGCCCGGATCACGGTGTGCGGCTGGAGTGGGATCGCGACTCACCCACTCAGCATCGTTGCCCGGTTGACTCTCAGTTATTCAGTGGCGAACCCTATGACGGTGCCTGGTGGCGGGCGCTTAATGGCCTGAATGCCAAAGCCTGTAATCAGCTAGGTCTGCTTTGGCAGTTAACTGGGGAGGTGTGTTACTTCAATAAAGTGCGGGACATTCTGATTAATTATGCCCGTCACTACCCTGATTATGAAGTTCACGGCGGTATTCCGTACAACGGGCCGGGTAAGGCCAATGCACAAACCCTGTGTGAGGCCAATTGCCTGCTCGATTTTGCTTTGGGTTATGATTTTATCTCCGATGCCCTCAGTCAGGAGCAGCGCGACTGCATCGCCGGGCGTTTATTGCGCGAAGGCGCAGATTTCCTGATGCAACACCGTACCCGCCAATTACATAACCATGAAGTTAAAATCAGCAGTGCGATCGCCGTGATCGGCCTGATTCTGGCAGAAGAGCACTATATTGAGTTTGCCGTCAACGCAGATTATGGCCTGCGTTATCAGTTGGAGCATGGGCTGTTCAGTGAAGGATTGTGGTTTGAAGGCTCAGTGCATTATCACTTTTATGCACTGCAAGGCTTCTGGTCATTTGAAAAGCTGGCTGCAGGTAGCCGCTATAGCCTACTTGCCCTGCCCTATTACCGCAATATGCTCAGTTTCCCGCTTCAACTGTTAATGCCAGACGGGACATTTCCACGAATTAACGATTGCACCGCTGGGCAAGAGCAGCTCAACCACGCTCATTTATATGAATTTGCTTTTAAAACTTATGGCAATGATGAATATGCCGCTGCCTTGCAACATATTTATCGCCAACAGCCGCGCTTAAATCTGGATGCCCTGCTGTACGGTGTTGAAGAATTGCCACCACAAATGATTGATGTCATACCGACAGACACACTGCATGCACCGGATTGCGGGCTAACAATTTTACGTCAGCCACAAGCAGGGCGCGCTTTGCTGGTAAAACACAGCCCATATGGTGGTGAACATGATCATTATGATCGGCTAAATTTAATTCTGTTTGAGCAAGGGCACGAGATCCTGCCGGATTTAGGCACCACGGGTTACGGTGCGCAACTGCATTATGGCTACTACAAAAATAGTGCAACTCACAATACGCTCAGTATTAACCAAACAAATCAACCGCCAGCAGTGCCGGTTATCCATCACTGGCATCAATCGGCTAACTTTAGTTGGCTGGATACAGAGGTTGATTGGGGAGAAACAGCACCCGAGTTGGATAGCCATACCCGGATTCAGTGGGACAGCGAATCCTATCGCGACGTAAAATTCCGTCGCCGTATTTTGTGGCTGGAAGATGCCATCATTGATATCAGTAATATCGCTAATCCACATCAACAACAATGGGATTGGACACTGCATATCGACGGAGTAGCAACAGAATTGATGGGTGAGAATTCAGTCTTCAATGACAGTGGCCCCATGCACTATTTGCATCAGGTTACTGCCCAGCCACTCAATGGTGTTATCCAGTGTTGCTATCAAACAGCAGCACACCCGCTATCACTTTGGCTGGCGGCCGATGCCACACTATTCCAAGGACTGGCACCGGCAAATCCGTCAGTACGTGATATCAGCTACCTGATTTTGCGTAATCGTCAACCGGAGGCTCAGGTGACATGTGTTTTTGATATGAACACCCATGATCCGTTACTGCACCTCCAGGTAGAGAATGATGGGCAGATATTGTCGCTCAAATTGACCCGTCAACAGCAGGTTATACAGATAAAAATCCCCGCTACCCGCACCGACCTACCGCTATTCAGTTAAACTTATTCGTGTCGGGGCAGCCATTGCCCCTCCTTCCCCATACTTATCTCTGAGCAGGGGATCATTGCCAGCATATCCTTCCTAATAATAGAGTCTTAGCCGAGAAACAGCCTAATAACGTGATTTAGCTAACATTTACCGCATAAGGTACATATGAATTTATATGCAGATTTTACGTATAAATTTGGATGTAACAAATAATTATGGATTAACAAATAAAATACAAAAACTATTAAGAACCCGCTCTCATTGCTAATATTGGATAATAATAAGCCTGCCAATGTATCCGTCGTGTTAAATATAACCTTACTGTTTTGCATAACATACAGTACAGTTTTGAATAAATAACGTTTAAAATGAATAAAATCGATAATTTATTCATTTTTTAGTCATATCACCTTTTAAAATCGGTAGAAAACATGATTTGAGTCACAGAATGAATAAGTGTTATGACTAAAATAGCCACCATCAGTTCATTGCTCGTAAACCTTGATTAAAAAATAGAGACCTTACGTAAATGGAAAATAACAACAAAAAAATGGCGCATATAAGGCGAACAACGCATTTAATGATGCCGGCACATCGTAGTTATTTTAACTTTTCTTATTATCACTATAGATAACATCCTCCCTGCGATGACATCCACTTTTATTGGATAGTCATTGTCTATGCACAATATTTAACAAATGCGAAAAGTGTTTACGACCTTTACGTTGAGTTAACTATTGTCTGCTTTCTCCGAAGAGACTAACACTCGGTTATATTTATACGTTTATCTGATTGTGGGTTTTTATTAACCAATCGATACTCAGCCTGTGTTATTCATCTTTCAGCAGAAACATAGCTATCCTGTAAAATTTACTGTCACCTTTGTCATTAATGCTAAATGACCAGAGGATCACTGCGTCTGAAATTCAGTCACGGTGTTACGCAGAAAGCAGCCAAGACTATTAATGAATATTATTTCATTGATATGGACTGCTATACCAAAAATTTAATGGAAATTAACTTAAATAAACCAACAAATAATGTAGGCGTAATTGTCACAGGCAATTTTAGTGCGACCAGCGCATGGAAACCGGAGCGTACACCATGACCTTATAAATCATGGCTACGTGAGGATTTCGAGCACTGCTCAACCTCAAAGTGACAAGTAAAATAGCCTCTTAAAATAAAAGAGAATTTATGATGAAAAAATTAAATATCGCGGCAAGTTTATCGGCAATACCTTGCTTTGAATCACAGCGCGAAGTCGTAGATGTTTTACATACCGATTTTACTGATATTGCAGCCGTGGTGCTTTCAGTTCAGGACATTAATAATGGTGTAATTGATAGCATTCATGAGTTGGGTTTAGAGATTCCAATTTTTGCCGCTGTCTGCTGTGAAGAAGAGTTGAATACCGATGTATTACCCTCTTTAAATGGGGTATTTGAACTGTGTGGTGACAATACTGATTTTTATGGTAAACAACTGGAATCAGCCGCAGAAAAATATGAAAAAGAGCTGCTGCCACCGTTCTTTAGTACATTAAAGAAATACGTGGAGATGGGTAATTCTACCTTTGCTTGCCCTGGTCATCAGGGTGGTCAATTCTTCCGTAAACACCCAGCGGGCCGCCAATTTTTTGACTTCTACGGCGAAACTATTTTCCGCTCTGATATGTGTAATGCCGACGTAAAATTAGGTGATTTGCTTATTCATGAAGGCGCACCTTGTGATGCTCAAAAACATGCAGCAAAAGTATTTAACGCCGATAAAACTTATTTCGTACTGAACGGCACTTCTGCTTCTAATAAAGTCGCTACCAATGCGCTGTTAGCGCGTGGTGACCTGGTGCTGTTTGACCGTAATAACCATAAATCCAACCATCATGGTGCGCTGATTCAGGCCGGTGCAACACCGGTATATCTGGAAACTGCCCGTAACCCATTTGGCTTTATTGGTGGTATTGATGCCCACTGTTTTGAAGAAAAATACCTGCGTGAACAAATCCGTAGCGTAGCACCTGATCGTGCTAACGAAGCGCGCCCATTCCGTCTGGCTATCATCCAACTGGGTACTTATGACGGCACCATCTATAACGCTCGTCAGGTTGTGGATAAAATTGGCCACCTTTGTGACTATATTCTGTTCGACTCTGCTTGGGTAGGTTACGAACAATTCATTCCAATGATGAAAGATTGTTCACCATTATTACTTGAACTGAATGAAAATGATCCGGGCATTATCGTTACTCAATCAGTACATAAACAACAAGCCGGTTTCTCACAAACGTCGCAGATTCATAAAAAAGATAAACATATTAAAGGTCAGGATCGTTACTGCAATCATAAACGCTTTAATAACGCCTTTATGCTACACGCCTCCACCAGCCCATTCTATCCATTGTTTGCTGCTTTAGATGTTAACGCAAAAATGCATGAAGGCAAAAGTGGTCAACGCATGTGGCTTGATTGTGTTAAGACCGGTATTGAAGCACGTAAAATGATCTTGAATACCTGTAATATGATTAAGCCTTTTGTACCGGTAGAAGTTGATGGCAAACTGTGGCAGCAATATGACACCGATGCCATGGCACAAGACTTACGCTTCTTTAACTTTATTCCTGGCGAAAAATGGCATGCATTTGAAGGTTATGAAGAGTCACAATATTTTGTTGACCCATGCAAACTATTATTAACCACTCCGGGTATTGATACTAATACTGGTGAATATACAGCATCAGGGATCCCAGCAACCATTCTGGCTAACTTCCTGCGCGAAAATGGTATCGTGCCAGAAAAATGTGACCTCAACTCGATCCTATTCTTATTAACGCCAGCAGAAGACTTGGCGAAAATGCAGCACCTGGTCGCACAAATTGCCCGTTTTGAACGTTTCATCGAAGAAGATGCAATGTTAAGCGATGTATTACCTACTGTGTATCGTAATAATGAAGCACGTTACAAAGGTTATACTATTGGCAAATTATGTCAGGAAATGCATGACCTTTATGTCAGCTATGATGTTAAACAGCTACAGAAAGAGATGTTCCGCAAACAGTATTTCCCTAAAGTTATGATGAATCCACAGGATGCCAATATTGAATTCGTCCGTGGTCATGCCGAATTAGTACCATTGTGTAAAGCCGAAGGTCG
This sequence comes from Yersinia sp. 2553 StPb PI, assembly GCF_052217105.1. Lineage (NCBI taxonomy): Bacteria > Pseudomonadati > Pseudomonadota > Gammaproteobacteria > Enterobacterales > Yersiniaceae > Yersinia > Yersinia sp. 2553 StPb PI. The sequence continues at coordinate 3,299,152 of NZ_JAZGPX010000002.1, forward strand.
AATTGCTGCTGAAGGTGCGCTTCCTTACCCACCGGGAGTATTGTGTGTAGTCCCTGGTGAAGTTTGGGGGGGGGCTGCACAGCGTTATTTCCTGGCATTAGAAGAAAGTATTAATTTACTTCCAGGGTTTGCGCCTGAGTTACAAGGCGTTTATTTACAAGTCGACGAAGATGGTTGGAACCGTGCATACGGTTATATGATGAAGCAATAAGTTAACAATAATAAATTTATACCCAATTTAGTTGGCGTTACAGCCTGGCGGCAAACGAAATAATCCCGAATCACTGGTTAACATTAAGTGATTCGGGTGACAACTCTATTTGCGTGGTCCAAGTAGGATGGACCGAGTAATGATAATCGCCAACAAGGCTATAATTTCAAATAAAAAGGGATTTGACGACACCAATAACTCAAACCTGCGGGAATAAATTATTCCTGCAGTCTCTGAAATTAAAAAAGAGATAATAAAAATGAGTAAAACAAATAATAAGATGGGAGTAGTACAGCTAACAATTCTAACCGCCGTCAATATGATGGGGTCAGGAATAATTATGCTGCCAACCAAACTCGCCGAAGTCGGGACAATCTCTATCGTCTCATGGTTAGTCACCGCAATAGGTTCAATGGCACTGGCCTATGCCTTCGCCCAATGTGGGATGTTCAGCCGTAAATCCGGTGGTATGGGCGGCTATGCTGAATATGCGTTCGGCAAATCTGGCAACTTTATGGCGAACTACACCTATGGTGCTTCACTGTTGATTGCCAATATCGCCATTGCAATCTCAGCAGTAGGTTACGGCACTGAATTGTTGGGAGCGACACTAACACCACTGGGTATTTGTATTGCAACTATTGGCGTACTGTGGCTGGCAACGGTTGCTAACTTTGGTGGCGCGCGCATTACCGGGCAGATCAGTAGTGTTACTATCTGGGGGGTTATTATCCCAGTGGTCGGTATCTCAATCGTTGGTTGGTTCTGGTTTAGTGGTTCAGCCTATATGGCGGCCTGGAACCCACATGCAGTTCCCACTTTTGAAGCCATCGGCTCTTCTATCTCAATGACGCTGTGGGCCTTCCTTGGTCTGGAATCTGCTTGTGCCAATACTGATGCTGTCGAAAACCCTGAACGTAACGTTCCGATCGCCGTACTCGGTGGGACTTTAGGTGCAGCGGTTATCTATATCATCTCAACCAACGTGATTGCCGGTATCGTACCAAATATGGATTTGGCTAACTCTACAGCGCCGTTTGGCCTGGCGTTCGCTTATATGTTCACCCCTGCGGTCGGTAAAATCATCATGGCATTGATGATCATGTCCTGCGTGGGTTCATTACTGGGTTGGCAGTTCACCATCGCTCAGGTATTCAAATCCTCTGCTGATGAAGGCTTCTTCCCGAAAATTTTCTCAAAAGTCAGTAAAGCCGATGCACCCATCAAAGGGATGCTGACCATTGTTGTCATCCAGAGTGTGCTGTCCCTGATGACCATTAGCCCGTCACTGAACAAACAGTTCAACGTGCTGGTCAATCTGGCGGTAGTCACCAATATTATCCCTTATATTCTGTCGATGGCAGCGCTGGTCATTATCCAGAAAACCGCCAATGTGCCACCAGCCAAAGCGCGTAAAGCCAATATCATTGCCTTCATTGGTGCGATGTATAGCTTCTATGCGCTTTACAGCTCAGGGCAAGAAGCCATGACATGGGGTGCGATTGTTACCTTCCTTGGTTGGACACTGTACGGTTTGGTTTCACCACGCTTTGAGTTTGCAGCAAAAACCAAATAACTAGCCATAACCCTGCGGGTGGAAGGTCACTTCCCCCGCATATTTAACCAATCAGGTGCCAGTCGATAAAAAAATCAGGATACCGCAGCTGATTCCGGTAATAATGTTCCGCACCGCTACCCCCGGACTGGAATAAAATTATGTCGGACAGCCTATGGTATCTCTATCTACTGCGCACCCCCACTGGCATGCTCTATACCGGTATCACCACAGATGTAACACGGCGATTGGCCCAACATCAGGTAGGGAAAGGCGCGAAAGCGCTGCGAGGGAAAGGTGAGTTAACCTTGGTATTTCAGTGTGAGGCAGGGGATAGATCGACAGCATTGAAGTTAGAATATCGGGTGAAGCAACTCAATAAGCAGCAAAAAGAAAAGCTGGTAATTAGCCAGCCTTCTTCGTTGCTATCGTTACCTGGCGTTAAAAGCGATTAAACGGGGCAGAGAACACCACTTCACCATCAGCACCCGCCAGTGCATCTTCCGCCAACGCATAAACCTGAAAAGCCTCTTCAGTACTGGGCCAACGGCAGGTCAATTGATGACGAGCCGCTGGTACAAAACCGAAACGCTGATAATAGGCTGGAGAGCCTAGCACCACGACAGCGGCATAGCCAAACTCATTCAGAGAGTCTAGCCCTTCGTAGACCAGTTTTTCAGCCAAACCCTGGCGGCGCAACCCCTCCTCCACGGCCAGTGGTGCCAGTGCGACCCATTGACGGTCTTCACCCCCCACCTCAACCGGGCTGAATGCAGCATAACCAACCACACCGCCTTCATCGTCAGTTGCCACGATACCCAACGTCAATAAGCCATCTTCACGCAGTTGCTGTACCAGCTCGGCTTCTGCATCTTGCTTGAAGGCTTGACGCAACAGGGCGTCGATCCCCGGCGCATCCACCGGAATTTCAACCCGGATCAGCACGATGCTAATGTACGGGAAGCACTCGCCGCACCCTCTTGCTGACCTGCCTCGATAAATTCAGCCAGTTGTTGCAGGCCAACACGCAGTAGTGTTGGCATGGACTCCAACTCAATGGCATCCATTAGATTTTTGACATACAGACCCAATTCGGTATCCCCTTCAATTCGTAACCGGCGCTGGAAAAACAGCGTATCCGGATCTTCTTTACGGGCAGCGATCAAAATTAGATCGTTGGCATCACCGCTAAAGCTCACATCAGCTTCAGCCTGTTGGCTTACGACCAGCCTACCGTGTTCTACTGTCATAAACCATTGCAATGCGAGGTCTCGCACTTCAATCTTTAACCAGCGGGAGTCCAAAAATTCCAGTTCTCCGTCCAGCAGAGCCTGACGAAGTTGCCACCCCAGCACTTGCTCTATTACCTGACGTTTTAAGGCAAAGGGGGTCAATTTTAACGGACCCCGCAGTAGCGCCGGCCCTTGACGCACCAGACGTGCTCGTAGTTCTCCCAACACAGGCAGACTCCTTTTTGGTGATATCCCCTTTGTACTTGAAGCCGCAGGGGTGTTGGCTACCTGCAATTCCAATTACTTTGGGTATCAATCTGCATAAAATAAAGTTCTATTTTGCCACATTAGCAAAACCGGAAAGCGCGTTATATCGATAAATTTTGCACCAAGTTATCGCTGAAAGTATTGCTAAATATCAGAAGAATGACACCAATGCCAAAGAAACTGCCTTAAATCAAGGTCCGGGTGGAGCAGGTTAACTAGAATCGCCACTCGATAAAATTTTCATCGCCACGAATATCATCTTCGGATGGGGAACAATAATTGCCAGCGGTAACCTCAGCAAGGCGAGCCGTTGACTCATTCAGGAAAACTCTATGGAGCTGCTTTGTCCTGCCGGCAACTTACCCGCATTAAAGGCCGCCATCGATAATGGTGCCGACGCGGTTTATATTGGCTTGAAAGATGATACCAACGCCCGCCATTTCGCTGGCCTCAATTTCACCGATAAAAAGTTGCAGGAAGCGGTCAATTACGTTCATAGCCGCAAACGTAAACTGCATATCGCCATTAACACCTTCGCCCACCCTGACGGTTATTCCCGCTGGCAGCGGGCGGTGGATATGGCGGCACAGCTTGGGGCGGATGCCCTGATCCTGGCTGATTTGGCCATGCTGGAATATGCCGCCGAACGTTACCCGGAGGTTGAGCGCCATGTATCGGTACAGGCGTCGGCTACCAATGATGAAGCTATCCGCTTTTATCAACGTCATTTCGATGTGGCGCGAGTGGTTTTACCACGCGTACTGTCAATGCATCAGGTGAAACAACTGTCGCGTACCAGCCCGGTGCCACTGGAGGTATTTGCCTTTGGCAGCTTATGCATTATGGCTGAAGGGCGTTGCTACCTTTCTTCCTATTTGACCGGTGAATCACCCAATACGGTCGGAGCCTGCTCTCCAGCGCGCTTTGTTCGCTGGCAGCAAACCCCACAGGGGATGGAGTCTCGCCTTAATGAAGTGCTGATCGACCGTTATGAAGATAATGAGAATGCCGGTTATCCCACCCTGTGCAAAGGCCGTTATCGGGTGGACGGTCAGCGCTATCATGCGTTGGAAGAGCCAACCAGTTTGAATACGCTTGAGTTATTACCGGAGCTGTTTGCTGCCAACATTGCGTCAGTGAAAATTGAAGGCCGCCAACGCAGTCCAGCTTATGTCAGCCAGGTTGCCAAGGTCTGGCGACAGGCGATTGACCGCTATCAGGCCAACCCCTCGCAGTTTGTCGCCAAAGCGGAATGGATGGAACAACTGGGCGCAATGTCCGAAGGTACTCAAACTACATTGGGTGCTTATCATCGTAAGTGGCAGTAGCCGGAGGAAACATGAAGTACGCCTTAGGCGCAGTACTCTATTACTGGCCAAAAACTGATATCGAAACCTTTTACCAGGCTGCGGCCAACAGCAGCGCCGACATTATTTATCTCGGTGAGAATGTCTGTACCAAACGCCGTGAAATGAAGGTGGGTGACTGGTTGGCACTAGCTAAAGAAGTGGCTGCCAGTGGCAAACAGGTGGTAATTTCCACACTGGCGCTGCTGCAAGCACCGTCAGAGTTGAATGAATTAAAGCGTTATGTGGAAAACGGTGAGTTTTTGCTGGAAGCCAATGACCTGGGGGCGGTGAATATGGCCGCTGAACGTGGCTTACCCTTTGTTGCCGGCCATGCCCTGAATTGCTACAACGCTTATACTCTGCGAATTTTACACCGTCAGGGCATGATGCGTTGGTGTATGCCGGTTGAGCTATCACGTGACTGGCTGGTTAATGTGCTGCAACAGTGCGAAGAGCTGGGGTTCCGCAATCAGTTTGAGGTAGAAGTATTGAGCTACGGCCACCTGCCGCTGGCTTATTCTGCCCGTTGCTTCACCGCGCGCTCAGAAGACCGAGCCAAAGATGAGTGTGAAACCTGCTGCATCAACTACCCACAAGGGCGGCCGGTATTATCACAAGAAGACCAACAGGTATTCATCCTAAACGGTATTCAAACCCAAAGTGGCTACTGCTATAACCTCGGTAATGAACTGATTTCCATGCAAGGATTAGTGGATATCGTGCGACTCTCTCCGCAAGGTCTAGATACGCTGACAGTTATCGAGCAGTTCCGGGCTAATGAGCAGGGATTGAGCCCACTCATCTTGACCGATAAAGCCGACTGTAACGGCTACTGGCGGCGTCTCGCGGGGCTGGAATTGGTGTCATAAGAACCCATCGGGCGTAGCACTACGCCCGTATCACTCTATGCGCAGGCATTCTTACCCAGTCACTCGATATAGCTACTACCACGAATCGTAGGGTCCATGGCGTTCTCTTTTTCATCGCTTCAATCATCCTTTTGCCGCCGCATTTATTCCCCCTTGCCAAACCACGATTTAGATTATGCTTTTATAGGTGATAGTCGCGCACTGTATGTGGCTTCTTATGTGCGTATTAATGCGGCTAGCCCCCTGTTTGGATTAATAAATTAGTGCGTTCGCCCTTCAAGCGACTCGACATAAGGTTAAGATGGACGATTCTATGACTGACAAAAAGACAGTTCCGCTTTCAGTGCTTGATTTATCGCCGATAGCGCAAGGCAAGACACCACGAGAGGCTTTTCATGCTTCGCTGAGTCTGGCTCAACATGCTGAAAAGTGGGGATATCACCGCTATTGGCTCGCTGAGCATCATAACATGACAGGTATTGCCAGCGCGGCGACCTCAGTACTGATTGGCTATATTGCCGGAGGTACCAAGAGCATCCGTGTCGGCTCCGGCGGCGTCATGCTACCTAACCACTCACCACTGGTGATTGCAGAACAGTTTGGTACCCTCGCCTCTCTCTACCCAGACCGTATCGATCTCGGCCTTGGCCGTGCTCCCGGCAGTGACCAACGCACCATGATGGCACTACGCCGCCATCTGTCCGGTGAAGTGGATAACTTCCCCGCCGATGTTGGCGAACTGCAAAACTACTTTGCTGAAGTACAACCGGGGCAAGCGGTACAAGCCGTGCCTGGGCAGGGTTTGCATGTTCCATTGTGGCTACTGGGGTCCAGCCTGTATAGCGCTCAATTGGCTGCGGCCATGGGCCTGCCGTTCGCCTTCGCCTCACATTTCGCACCAGATATGTTATTCCAGGCGCTCAAGCTCTATCGGGAAAACTTCAAGCCGTCCATTCAATGGCCAAAACCCTATGCTATCGTTTGTGTGAACGTGGTGGCCGCAGATAGCGAGCGCGATGCCCATTTCCTGTTTACCTCCATGCAGCAGCAATTTGTCAATTTACGCCGCGGCACGCCAGGTCAACTACCGCCACCAGTAGAAAACATGGATAATATCTGCTCACCCGCCGAACAATTTGGTGTCGATCAGGCGCTACGCCTATCTATTATTGGTGATAAAAGTAAAGTGCGGCATGGGCTTCAGTCATTACTGCGGGAGACCCAGGCTGACGAATTGATGGTGAATGGCCAGATTTTCGACCATCAGGCACGACTATATTCATTTGAAATAGTTGCCGGATTACAGCCAGAGTTACAAGCTGTTGAGCACCTATAACCCGCCAACTGAAGCAAAATTATAGACATAAAAAAACCAGCCCAAGGGCTGGTTTTTATTTTTAATCATCAGAAATGATTAAGACTTATGCGTCACCAAAACGACGGCGAGTAGGTGCTGCTGCTGGCGCTGGCGCATCTTCACGACGCGGAGCTGCTGAGCGCTGACCATCACGGTTGCCACGACGTTGTTCGCCACCACCGGCTGGAGCACGGTCACTACCGAATGAACGACGAGGAGGAGCACCTGCTGCGCCATCACGACGTTCGCCACCGAATGAACGGCCACCACCACCACGACGCTCACCACCGGCACCAGCACCACCAGCAGGACGCTCACGGCGTTCATGTGGCTGCGCATCACCCAACAACTGCATGTTCAGCGGTTTGTTCAGGATACGGGTACGGGTGAAGTGAGATAACATTTCGCCCGGCATGCCTTTTGGCAACTCGATAGTTGAATGCGAAGCAAACAGCTTGATATTACCAATGTAACGGCTGCTGATGTCGCCTTCGTTAGCAATCGCGCCAACGATATGACGAACTTCAACACCATCATCACGGCCCACTTCAATGCGGTACAGTTCCATCTCACCAACATCACGACGTTCGCGACGTGCTGGACGCTCACCACCATCACGGCTGTCAGCGCGGCTGTCAGGGCGAGGCTCACGACGACTGTCACCACGATCACGGCCACGATCGCTACCACGGTCATCACGGGAATTGAATTCACGCTGCGGACGACGCGGAGCTTCTGGTGGCAGAATCAGAGGACGTTCGCCCTGTGCCATTTTCAGCAGTGCAGCAGCCAGGGTTTCGAGATCAAACTCTTCTTCTGGTTGCAGCTTAGCCAGCAATGCACGGTACAGGTCCAAATCACTGCTTTCCAGCTGTTGGCCAACTTTAGCAGCAAACTGAGCTAAACGACGTTCACCCAACAATTCGGGGTTTGGCAACTGAACTTCTGGAATAGTCAGTTTCATGGTGCGTTCAATGTTTTGCAACAGACGGCGTTCACGGTTCTCAACGAACAGCAACGCACGACCAGCACGACCGGCGCGACCAGTACGGCCGATACGGTGAACGTAAGACTCTGAATCCATAGGGATATCATAGTTTACGACCAAGCTGATACGGTCAACATCCAAACCACGTGCCGCAACGTCAGTTGCAATCAGAATATCCAGACGGCCATCTTTCAGGCGGTTCAGTGTCTGCTCACGTAAAGACTGGTTCATGTCACCGTTCAAGGCAGCGCAGTTATAACCGCTACTTTCCAAGGCTTCAGCCACTTCCAGTGTGCCATTTTTGGTACGCACGAAGATAATAGCTGCATCGAAGTCTTCAGATTCCAGGAAACGTACCAGTGCTTCGTTTTTGCGATAGCCGCCACCCACTCTCCAGAAGCTCTGGCTGATGTCAGGGCGGGTAGTCACGCTAGACTGAATGCGGACTTCCTGTGGATCTTTCATAAATTTACGGGTAATACGACGGATCGCATCTGGCATAGTCGCAGAGAACAGTGCGGTCTGATGTTCAGCCGGCATCTGCGCCAGAATGTTTTCGACGTCTTCGATAAAGCCCATACGCAGCATTTCATCTGCTTCATCCAACACTAAACCGCTCAGGTTGGACAGGTTAAGAGTACCGCGTTTCAGGTGGTCTAACAGACGACCTGGGGTACCAACAACAATTTGTGGCCCCTGGCGCAAAGCGCGTAATTGAACGTCATAACGCTGGCCGCCGTAAAGGGCTACAACGTTGACGCCATTAATGTGTTTAGAGAAATCAGACAATGCCTGTGCGACCTGAATAGCCAACTCACGGGTTGGTGCCAGCACCAGAACCTGTGGAGCTTTCAGCTCAGCTTTAATATTGTGTAACAGCGGCAAACCAAACGCGGCTGTTTTACCACTGCCTGTTTGCGCCATGCCGAGAACATCACGGCCGTTTAACAGGTGTGGGATACATTCCAACTGGATAGGAGATGGTTTTTCATAACCAAGATCAGTCAGAGCAGAAAGAATAGGAGCAGATAGCCCCAGATCAGCAAAAGAGGTTTCAAGCTCAGTAGTCATGTACACGTGCCTCATTAATAATGGCAGCCAGTCTACATAACTCGTCGAGAAAATTTTCAGTCATTTTCATTGAAAAGTGTGAACCGGCTCAAATTAGATTATAAAACGAACAAAAAGGCCATCACCTGTTAGGGTGATTAACATTGGTAAAAACCAAGGTAGTCAGGCTAATAGTTGTTCGTCAGCTATTGCTGGTCCGATTCCGATAGGTCGTCTTGTTCTTGGCCCAAAAGCGCCAATTCCAACAATGCATAGCGGTGCTCAACAAAATTATGAACGTTGTTAGCTACCGTCAGTTTGAACAGCGCCGAAGCGGTGTCCTTGTCCCCCAGACTTAGGTAATGTTTACCTAAATAGAAGTCAGTTTCACTGAGATGCTCAGCGAGCGAAGTGTTATCCATTGCATCTGACTTGAGCCTTTCCATCAGCGTTTTTTCGCTGATCGTGCCCAAGTAGAATTCGACAATATTCCATCCCCATTGCCCTCTGTCCGATTTTTCATAGCGCTGTTGTAACGCTACTGCAGCCGCCTTGGGATCGATTTCTCTTTCCACCAGATACAGCCATAACGAACGGAAGGGATCATTTGGATCGTCTTGATAAAACGCCTGCAGATCATCCTGCGCCAACGGGAGTCGACCGCCATAATACAGAGCGATACCCCGGTTTAAACGCGCGTAATTGTAAGTTGGATCAAGCTCTAGTACAGAATCAAACGCTTCATAGGCAGCATCAAAATTGCCTGCCTGCGTTAAATAAATGCCCAGATAGTTAAAAACTTCTGGCATATCAGGACGAATAGCTAACGCTTGCGAAAAATCATTTCGCGCTAGTGCCCGTAGCCCGAGGCTATCATACAGCACTCCGCGCTCATATAAAAGCTGCGCGCGCTCATCATCCGTAAGTGCCCGACTTGCAAGGATTTGTTCCATGCGAGCCAGAATCACTTCCTGCTGCAACGTAGGTTGCAACGGGATAGCCAACACCTCGTCTTTACGCCAATCATGGTTGCTGCATCCTGCCAGCATGAGTGCTGTCGCAACGTAACACCAGCGCAAGAAAGGCTTCATTTCCTACTCCCGAAGACAAACATTGGATAAATATCCTTTCATCCATTTGTTTAACACAAGAGCATCCTGCCCTCGAGATAACACAGCCCCTCACCAGAGGTAAGGAGCTATGGAATACTTTATTACTCTGCTGCTTCTGGTGCCGGAGCTTCTGCGTCAGGAGTAGTGGCTTCTTTGATGCTCAGGCGGATACGGCCCTGGCGATCAACTTCCATTACTTTAACTGGCACTTCTTGGCCCATTTGCAGATAGTCAGTCACTTTCTCTACACGCTTGTCAGCGATTTGAGAAATATGAACTAAACCTTCTTTACCGCCGCCGATTGCCACAAATGCACCGAAATCAACGATACGAGTTACTTTACCCGCATAGATACGGCCCACTTCGATTTCAGCAGTGATTTCTTCGATACGACGGATAGCGTGTTTCGCTTTATCGCCGTCGGTTGCTGCAATCTTAATGGTGCCATCATCTTCGATTTCAATGGTAGTGCCAGTTTCATCAGTCAGCGCACGAATCACAGAACCACCTTTACCGATCACATCCTTGATTTTCTCAGGATTGATTTTCATGGTGTAGATACGTGGAGCAAACTCAGAGATATCACCACGAGGTGTGCTGATAGCCTGTTCCATAACACCCAGAATGTGCAGACGCGCACCCTTGGCCTGGTTCAGAGCCACCTGCATGATTTCGCGGGTAATACCTTCAATTTTAATGTCCATTTGCAGTGCAGTAATACCGTCACGGCTACCGGCCACTTTAAAGTCCATGTCGCCCAAGTGATCTTCGTCACCCAGAATATCAGACAGAACAACAAAGTTTTCGCCTTCTTTAACCAGACCCATCGCGATACCCGCAACAGCGGCTTTAATTGGCACACCTGCATCCATCAGGGCCAAAGAAGCACCACAAACAGAAGCCATTGAGGAAGAACCGTTAGACTCGGTGATTTCAGAAACCACACGAACAGTGTAAGGGAACTCGCTCGGGCTTGGCATTACTGCCAGTACACCACGTTTCGCCAGACGGCCATGGCCAATCTCACGACGCTTAGGTGAACCAACCATACCTGTTTCACCAACACAATATGGAGGGAAATTATAGTGTAGCAGGAATGAGTCAGTACGCTCACCCATCAGCTCATCAATATTTTGCGCATCACGGGCAGTACCCAGTGTTGCAGTAACCAGCGCCTGAGTTTCACCACGGGTGAACAACGCAGAACCATGGGTACGTGGCAATACACCAGTACGCACATCCAGACCACGGATCATGTCTTTTTCGCGGCCATCGATACGTGGCTCGCCACGCAATACGCGGCTACGAACGACGTTTTTCTCAACATCGCCCAGAATGTCATGAATCTCGCTAGCATCTAAAGATTCATCTTGTGCCAACAGCGCTTCAGTGACGTCAGCTTTAATAGCATCAACCTGAGTATAGCGCTCTTGTTTCTCAGTGATACGATAAGCATCACCCAGACGAGCTTCTGCCAGCTCAGCAACACGCGCGTGCAGCGCTTCGTTAACTGGCTCTGCATGCCAATCCCACTTAGGTTTGCCAACTTCAGCAACCAGAGCGTTGATATTCTCAATCACAACTTGTTGTTGTTCGTGGCCGAAGATGACCGCGCCTAACATTTGATCTTCAGACAGAATCTGTGCTTCTGATTCAACCATCAATACTGCGTCAGCAGTACCGGCAACAACCAGATCCAAGCGGCTCTCTTTCAGCTCATCGGTCGTTGGGTTCAGCACATACTGGTCGTTGATGTAACCAACACGAGCAGCACCAATTGGGCCGTTAAATGGAATACCTGACAGGCTCAGCACCGCTGAGGCACCAATCAGTGCCACGATGTCTGGGTTAACTTGTGGGTTAACAGAAACAACGGTCGCAATCACCTGCACTTCGTTCAAGAAGCTGTCTGGGAACAGTGGGCGGATCGGACGGTCAATCAGACGTGAAGTCAGTGTTTCGCCTTCACTTGGGCGGCCTTCACGACGGAAGAAGCTACCTGGGATACGGCCAGCAGCGTAAGTACGCTCCTGATAATTAACGGTCAGAGGGAAGAAGCTCTGACCTGGCTTGGCTTTCTTTTGGCCAACAACAGTCACAAATACTGCGGTGTCGTCCATGCTTACCATTACAGCAGCCGTTGCCTGGCGAGCCATCATACCGGTTTCAATGGTAACGGTATGTTGACCGTACTGGAATTTACGAATAATCGGAGTCAGCAAAATAGTATCCTTATACTATGCGGTGCCGGATCGTATTGACGACCTCATCCACCTGTTACTAATATCTTCACACTGCATCCTCGCGACTAATGACAATCCTTAACTCTAATTGAGTTAAAGTCTCTCATTAGCCGCGCGAACCTCTGCACCGGAAGATCCTATTTATACCCGTCATCTTTCGATATGTAGCTGTGTTGGCTGCGTTCAATCAGCCGAATCACTTACTTATGTAAGCTCATCGGGACTCTTTCGCTTGCCGCCTTCCTACATCTCGAAATCTATTGGGTAGACAAATCCTATAGAACAACAACAATATACTAACGTATTTTATCATTGCTTCTTAGAAAAAAGGGGCCAATTTGGCCCCTTTCTCCCGAAACTCGCAGACTTAGCGACGCAGACCCAGACGCTCGATCAGGGAAGCATAACGTGCTACATCTTCACGCTTCAGGTAGTCCAGCAGCTTACGACGCGTGGATACCATACGCAGCAGACCACGACGGCTGTGGTGATCTTTTTTGTGCTCGGAGAAGTGACCTTGCAAATGGTTAATTTGAGCAGTCAACAGAGCAACCTGAACTTCGCTTGAACCGGTGTCATTGGTACCGCGACCGAAGTCAGCAACAATTTTAGCTTTCGCTTCAACACTTAGAGACATGATACAACTCCAAATATATAGATAAATTAAAACAGGCGCCGATCTCTAATTCAGCAACCCAATATGTAAGCCGCACTATTCTACTCTTTGCACTGCGGAATCGCAAGGTAGCCGCCTTCCTGCAACTCGAATTATATAGAGTATGGCCTACAGTGCATCTTCCTGCGCCTCTACTACCAGGCGTTTGGGTGCAACACGGCCATCCTCTGCGATAGTGCCGATACCAATGAAGTTACGCTCTTCGCCTTCAGTGATACGGACCATACCTTCGCTTGGCGCGCCAGCAACATGCACCGGTTGCCCTTGCTTTACATAGGCTGCAACAGCAGGTAACAGATTGACTTCAGGGAAGTTTAATACTGCACTGTCCATCGGTAGCAACAGTAAATCCAGCTCTGGATTTGGTGAGCGCTCTTCTGCCTGTGCCACTTCAACTATGGCAGTCAACTGCTCTAAAGTCACCATGCGATCACTTGGGTAAGCGGCCACTTGCAAACGACGCAGATAGCTAACATGTGCCCCACAGCCTAATAATTCACCCAAATCATCAACAATAGTGCGAATGTAGGTACCTTTTGAGCAATGAATTTCCAGCTCAAGATCATTGCCTTCCCAGCGGATAAACAGCAATTCATACACGGTAATGCTACGGGCGTCGCGCTCTACTTCAATCCCCTGCCGGGCATATTCATACAACGGTTTACCTTGATGCTTCAGTGCCGAATACATGGAAGGTATCTGCTGGCTATCGCCGCGGAAACTATCCAGAGCAGCATCCATCTGCGCCTGAGTGACGTTAACTTCACGCTCACTGATTAACGCACCTTCGGCATCCGAAGTATCTGTGCGCTGGCCCAAACGGGCAACCACCAGGTAGCGCTTATCAGAATCCAGCAAGAATTGAGAGAATTTGGTCGCTTCACCAAGACAGATAGGCAACATACCGGTCGCCAGTGGATCGAGTGCACCGGTATGGCCTGCGCGGTTAGCGCTAAAGAGACGTTTTACTTTCTGCAAAACGTCATTAGAGGAGAGGCCCAGCGGCTTATCCAATAACAGAACGCCGTTAATGTCACGGCCGCGACGACGTGGACGCCCCATTACTTCTCCTCGTCGTTACCTGGATTAACCTGACGTTCTACATCATTTTTGATGACGTTAGTCACCAGGTTAGACATCCGCATGCCTTCAATCAATGAGTTATCATAAGCGAAGGTCAGTTCCGGTACGATACGCAAGCGCATCGCTTTACCCAGCAGAGTGCGGATATAACCAGAGGCATCTTGCAGTGCTTTAATGCCATTTTTAACTGTATCCGGGTCTGCGTTATCGGTTAACACATTCAGGAAGGTCACAAAGACTTTAGCGTAAGCCAAATCACGGGACAGCTCGATACCGGATACGGTAGCCATGCCAACACGTGGGTCTTTGATTTCGCGTTGTAAGATGAGTGCGATCTCTTTTTGCATTTCCTGCGAAACACGTTGAGAACGGCTGAATTCTTTTGCCATTTGGATTCTCCAGACAAATTGGGGGGCCAAGGCCCCCCAAATGGATATAAGCAGATCTGAGGCGATTAATCGATAGTACGTTTGATTTCGATAATTTCGAAGACTTCGATCACATCACCAGTACGGACGTCGTTATAGTTCTTAACGCCGATACCACACTCCATACCATTACGAACTTCGTTAACGTCATCTTTGAAGCGGCGCAGAGATTCCAGCTCGCCTTCATAGATAACCACGTTGTCACGCAGAACACGGATTGGATTGTTACGCTTAATCACACCCTCAGTAACCATACAACCTGCAATGGCGCCAAATTTCGGTGATTTAAACACATCACGAACTTCAGCCAGACCAATGATTTGTTGTTTGTACTCAGGTGCCAACATACCACTCATCGCCTGTTTGACTTCGTCGATCAGGCTATAAATTACTGAGTAGTAACGTAGATCCAGACCTTCAGTTTCAACGACACGACGGGCTGAAGCATCAGCACGAACGTTAAAGCCAAGGATGATTGCGCCAGAAGCTGCGGCCAGTGTTGCGTCAGTTTCGGTGATACCACCAACGCCTGAGCCAACAATACGCACTTTCACTTCATCGGTAGACAGATTTTCCAGTGAATCACAGATAGCTTCACAAGAACCCTGTACGTCAGACTTGATTACGATGTTCAGTTCAGAAACTTCGCCTTCGGTCATGTTAGCAAACATGTTTTCCAGCTTAGATTTCTGCTGACGAGCCAGTTTGACTTCGCGGAATTTGCCCTGACGGTACAGTGCAACTTCACGAGCTTTCTTCTCATCACGAACCACGGTCACTTCATCACCGGCAGCAGGAACACTGGACAGACCCAGGATTTCAACCGGAATAGACGGACCAGCAGACGTGATATCACGGCCCAACTCGTCACGCATCGCACGTACACGGCCATACTCAAAGCCACACAGTACGATATCACCTTTGTTCAAGGTACCTTTCTGAACCAGCACGGTAGCAACAGGGCCCCGGCCTTTATCCAAGAAGGATTCGATAACCACACCGTTTGCCATGCCAGTACGAACTGCTTTCAGTTCCAGAACTTCAGCTTGCAGCAGGATTGCGTTCAACAATTCATCAATACCGATACCAGCTTTCGCAGATACGTTGATGAACTGAGAGTCACCGCCCCACTCTTCTGGCTGGACACCGTACTGAGACAGCTCGGTTTTAACGCGGTCTGGATCAGCTTCTGGCTTATCGATTTTGTTCACTGCAACCACAACCGGCACTTTCGCCGCTTTGGCATGCTGAATAGCTTCGATAGTCTGTGGCATCACGCCATCGTCGGCTGCAACAACCAACACCACGATATCAGTCGCCTGAGCACCACGGGCACGCATTGAAGTAAACGCGGCGTGTCCTGGGGTATCCAGGAAGGTGATCATGCCGTTTTCAGTTTCAACGTGATAAGCACCGATGTGCTGTGTAATACCACCGGCCTCACCTGACGCCACTTTCGTGGAGCGGATGTAATCCAGCAGAGAGGTTTTACCGTGGTCAACGTGGCCCATGATGGTCACAACCGGAGCGCGGTGCTCGGCTGCGGCTTCAGCACCAGTATCACGGTCGCTCATCAAAGCTTCTTCCAGTTCGTTTTCACGACGCAGAATCACTTTGTGGCCCATCTCTTCAGCAACCATCTGTGCTGTTTCTTGATCGATAACCTGGTTAATGGTTGCCATAGCACCCAGTTTCATCATTGCTTTGATGACCTGAGAGCCTTTAACAGCCATTTTGTTTGCCAGTTCAGCAACTGTTACAGTCTCACCAATCACAACATCGCGGTTAACCGCAACAACAGGCTTGTTGAAGCTCTGTTGCAGTGTGCTTGGTTTACGTTTGCCTTTACGGCCAACAGCACGTGCTTCTTCACGATCAGCTTTAGACTCGGAGAGTTTATTGCCTTTTTTCTGCTTAGTTGCTTTACCACCACGAGTGCGGCTACGGCGATCACCTTCAACTTTGGCGTCGTTTTCGTCTTCCGCGGCGCGCGCATGTTGTGAGGTGGTTACATGGTAGTCAGCAGACTCAGTCTGCTCAGCCACAGGTGCTGGCCATTTACCTTCGTTTTCGGCTGCCATTTTACGGGCTTCCTCAGCAACGCGTTTAGCATCTTCCTCGACCTTACGGCGTGTTTCTTCTTCTACTGAGCGTTTCAGCTCGGCAGCTTCAGCTTCACGGCGTGCTTTATCGGTCTGAGCTGGCTTGATTTTTTCGTCGGTTTGTTGATTCGTCACTTTTTCTTTTTCCGCTGCTTGGCGTTTAGCTTTTTCAGCGGCCTCACGTTTGGCTTGTTCTTCGGCCGCACGTTTAGCTTTTTCTTCAGCGATTTTCTGCGCTGCTGCTTCCGCTTCACGTTGTGCCTGCTCTTCCGCTTCACGCTGTGCCTGCTCTTCCGCTTTAGCTTGTTCAGCTTCCGGCGTATTTACATAAGTGCGTTTCTTGCGGACCTCGATTTGCACCGATTTACTTTTTCCGCCGGTGCTCGGAATATTCAAGGTGCTACGCGTTTTGCGTTGCAACGTGAGTTTATTAGGCGCACTACCGTGTTCACGGTTTAAGTGCGCCAGCAATGTTTCTTTTTCTTGCTGGGTAACTGAGTCTACTTCAGACTTCTTGATCCCTGCATCAGCAAATTGCTGTACCAGGCGATCAACTGGGGTCTGAATCTCAGCTGCCAGCGATTTTACGGTTACATCTGTCATGCTGTTCCTTCCTGCTACAGTTTATTACGCGTTATCGCCAAACCAACAGATATTACGTGCAGCCATAATCAGCTCGCCGGCTTGCTCATCGCTAAGCCCTTCAATATCTGCCAGATCGTCGATACCCTGCTCGGCAAGATCTTCCAGCGTACACACACCGCGCGCAGCCAATTTGAATGCCATGCTACGTTCCAGACCCGCCAGGTTCAGCAGATCATCAGCGGGTTTTTGGTCGCCAAGACTTTCTTCTTGTGCCAGGGCCAGCGTGGTCAATGCAGCTTTGGCGCGATCACGCAGCGCTTCAACCGTATCTTCGTCAAGACCGTCGATTTCCAGAAGTTCTTTCATTGGCACGTAAGCCAATTCTTCCAGAGAAGAGAAACCTTCCTCTACCAATATGGTGGCAAAGTCCTCATCGATATCAAGATATTTGGTGAAGGTATCAATAGCGGCATGAGCTTCGGCCTGATGCTTCGCCTGAAGATCGTCCGCCGTCATTACGTTCAGTTCCCAGCCACTCAGTTGTGCTGCTAAACGTACGTTCTGGCCGTTACGGCCAATTGCCTGTGCCAAGTTGCTGGCTTCAACGGCAACATCCATCGTGTGTCTGTCTTCATCAACCACAATAGACGCAACATCAGCTGGCGCCATGGCATTAATAACAAACTGGGCTGGATTATCATCCCACAATACAATATCAATGCGCTCGCCGCCAAGCTCGCTGGAAACAGCCTGAACTCGGGCACCACGCATACCGACACAAGCACCGACTGGATCGATACGTTTGTCGTTGGTTTTGACCGCAATTTTAGCACGCGAGCCAGGATCACGGGCGGCAGCTTTAATTTCGATCAATTCTTCGCCAATTTCTGGCACTTCAATACGGAACAGTTCGATCAGCATTTCAGGACGTGAACGGCTGACAAACAACTGAGCACCGCGAGCTTCTGGACGCACGTCATACAGAACACCACGGATACGGTCGCCTGGACGGAAGTTTTCACGCGGTAGCATGTCTTCACGGCCAATAACGGCTTCAGCATTGTTACCCAGATCCAGTGCAATACTGTCACGGTTAACTTTTTTCACCACACCGGTAACAATTTCGCCCAGATACTGACGGAACTGATCAACCACCATAGCACGTTCGGCTTCACGTACTTTCTGTACGATGACCTGTTTAGCTGTTTGGGTTGTGATACGGTCAAAAGTAACAGATTCAATCTGGTCTTCGACATAATCACCCAACTGGAGGGTTGGATCTTCATATTGAGCCGCATCCAACGTGATTTCACGCGTTGGCATGGTAACTTCGTCAACTGCGACCCAACGGCGGAAAGTGTCGAAATCACCGGTTTTACGGTCGATGCTGACGCGAACTTCAATTTCTTGTTCGTATTTTTTCTTGGTCGCTGTCGCTAGAGCGGTTTCCAACGCCTCAAAAATCTTCTCGCGCGGAAGGGATTTCTCATTGGAAACTGCTTCTACAACAGCCAGAATCTCTTTGTTCATCCTAGTTGCCTCATCCAAACTTTAAAAGTGGGGTACCAGGTTCGCTTTCTGGATGTTGCTCAGCGCGAACACTTCATCTTTTCCATCCACAGTAACCGTGATCATTTCACCATCAACGGCTTTAATAATGCCCTGCCATTTACGGCGGTTCTGCATTGCCATACGCAAAACCAAAGTGACTTCTTCACCGAGGTAACGAGTATAGTGTTCAGCGGTGAACATAGGGCGATCAAGGCCCGGAGAGGAAACTTCTAAGTTGTAAGCGACCGTAATTGGATCTTCTACGTCCAATACAGCGCTGACCTGGTGGCTGACATCAGCACAAGCATCAACAGTGATTCCGTCGTCACTATCAATATAGATTCGTAGCGTCGATTGGCGCCCCCGGATGAACTCGATGCCGACTAATTCATAGCCTAAGGCCTCAACCGGTGCTGAAATTATCTCTGTTAACTTTTGTTCTAATGTGGACAAGCCCACCCCCAAGACATAAAAAAAGGGCCTAATAGCCCAGTGATTCTGCTGTCAAATAACAAAAAACCCCGAAATTCGGGGCTTTATGCAACTGGACCCTGTTTGCCGCAAAGCGGCTTCGGTACAACTTTCTGACAAGTATTTTTTTCAAATTGAAATCGAAAGTATCTGAGGTCTACCGAATACAACATTTGAAAAAAAACACTTTAGGAAAGTGGTTGCGGGGGCCGGATTTGAACCGACGACCTTCGGGTTATGAGCCCGACGAGCTACCAGGCTGCTCCACCCCGCGTCCGAAAACGTGGCAAATATTACGTTGATAACGACAAAAAAGCAAGTTATCTGACTGATTTGGTACCGAGGACGGGACTTGAACCCGTAAGCCCAATCGGGCACTACCACCTCAAGGTAGCGTGTCTACCAATTCCACCACCCCGGCACTGATTCAACTGGTTGTTTTTACTATTTAAGTCGTCACAACCATTTTAAAACTTTTTTCTATCGTTACTACTTATTGCTGGCAAAACATTACTGCGGGATATCGCTACTTGGCTTAGTTGGTGCTACTGGAGCTGTAGTCTGCTCAGTTTTTGCAGGCGTACCCAAGTTTTCCCACTCGCTGCCTGTATGGCCCTGGTTGGTGCTCATATTGCCCAGAATCAAGCTAATGACGAAGAACAGCGTCGCCAATAAAGCCGTCATGCGAGTCATAAAGTTACCGGAACCATTCGAACCGAACAGAGTTGCAGACGCACCTGCTCCGAATGAGGCTCCCATATCCGCGCCTTTACCTTGCTGCAACATGATCAGAGCAACTAGCCCAATCGAAATCAGCAAGAAAAATACCAGAAGAGCTTCGTACATAGTTGTACCTGTATCCTTGCGGATTCACCGCATGCCAAATGCTTTTCACCCATCAGCGGGGACTTATTCACCCACTTAAGCGGGTGTGAATACTAACCAAAGCGCATAGTACACGCAAGGGCAATTTCACAACACGAGTTCATTTGCAGAAAAAAGCGTCAAGTTATTCAACTTCAGCGCAATTTATGGGGGAAAGAGTCACACCCTCCCCCATAAAAACACCATTAACCTGCCGCTTTCACCGCATCTGCGATCCGGTTTGCCATTTCAGCAATCAATGATTCTTCAGCATCACCTTCAACCATCACGCGGATTAATGGTTCGGTACCTGATTTACGCAACAGAACGCGGCCACGATCACCCAATTCTTTTTCAACCTGGCGAGTCACTTCTTCAACTGCCTCAGATTTAAGAGGATTGTGTTCACCAGAGAAACGTACGTTCACCAGGATTTGTGGCAATAGCTTCATGCCACTGCATAAATCATGCAGGCTCATGTGATTACGTACCATAGCAGTAAGCACTTGCAAACCAGCAACAATGCCGTCACCGGTGGTAGTTTTATCCAGTAAAATTACATGACCTGAGTTTTCAGCACCAATGCGCCAGCCTTTCTCTTGCATGGCTTCCAGTACGTAGCGGTCACCCACTTTGGCACGAACAAACGGAATACCCAGTTCTTTTAGAGCCAGCTGTAAACCCATGTTACTCATTAGCGTACCAACCGCACCGCCTTTCAGTTGACCCTGACGCAAGCCTTCGCGCGCGATGATATACAAAATCTGGTCGCCATCAACCTTGTTGCCCAGATGGTCAACCATCATCAAGCGGTCACCATCACCGTCAAATGCCAGGCCAACATGTGCATCTTCAGCCAGCACACGCGCTTGCAGCAAGCGAACATCCGTGGCACCACATTCTTCATTGATATTCATGCCATCAGGTTCACAGCCGATGGTGATAACATTTGCCCCGAGTTCACGTAATACACTTGGGGCGATGTGATAGGTGGCACCATTGGCGCAATCGACCACAATTTTTAACTCTTTCAGGCTAAGTTCGCTCGGGAATGTGCCTTTACAGAACTCAATGTAGCGCCCGGCCGCATCCACGATACGGTTAGCTTTACCCAATTCGGCAGATTCAACGCAGGTTAATGGTTTTTCCATTTCTGCTTCAATAGCCTCCTCCACATCATCAGGCAGTTTGGTGCCATCAATTGAGAAGAATTTAATGCCATTATCTTCGAAAGGGTTATGGGACGCTGAAATAACAATACCCGCTTCAGCGCGGAAAGTTCGGGTCAGATAAGCAACAGCAGGGGTCGGCATCGGGCCGGTAAATGATGCCGATAGCCCAGCGGCGGCCAAGCCGGCTTCCAGCGCCGATTCCAGCATGTAGCCGGAAATACGCGTATCTTTACCGATGATAATTTTACGAGAACCATGTCGAGCCAGAACCTTACCGGCAGCCCAGCCGAGCTTTAATACAAAATCAGGCGTAATCGGACTCTCACCCACTTTGCCGCGAATGCCATCTGTACCAAAGTATTTACGGTTACTCATAATTTTTATTTATCCCTTCGCTGAAAGTGTTGCCTCGACGATACGCATCGCCTCGACAGTTTCTTTGACATCATGCACTCGGACAATCTGTGCGCCTTGCATAGCGGCAATGACAGCACAAGCGACACTCCCGATGACCCGCTGTTGTGGCGGAACATGTAATAGCTGACCCACCATCGATTTTCGCGACATTCCCACTAACAATGGCAACCCAAAATGATGCAGTTCAGCCAGTCGCGCCAATAACTGGTAATTATGCGCCAAATTTTTGCCGAAACCGAAGCCTGGGTCGAGTAACAATTTACTTTTTGCGATACCGGCCGCAACACAGCGAGCAATATGGTATTCAAAGAACTGGTTTACATCAGCCAGTAAATCATCGTAATGCGGTGACTGCTGCATACTTTGCGGTTGCCCCTGCATATGCATCAGGCACACCGGCAGACCGGTTTTTGCCGCAGCGTCGAGCGCACCTGGCTCTTGTAATGAGCGGATATCATTAATCAGATGGGCACCAGCTTGAGCAGATTCAGTGATAACCGCCGCTTTAGAGGTATCTACAGATAACCAAGTATCAAAGCGCTTGGCTAATGCCTCGACAACTGGCACTACCCGATCAAGCTCCTCCTGCTCACTCACTTGTGCAGCACCAGGGCGGGTGGACTCGCCACCAATATCAATCAGCGTAGCACCTGCTGATAACATCAATTGGGCATGCTGTAATGCTTTATCAATATTATTGTGATGTCCACCATCCGAAAACGAATCCGGGGTGACATTCAAGATACCCATAACGTGTGGGAGAGAGAGATCCAGAACCCGATCTCTGGCAGTTAAATGCATGTCATCGCACCTTAAAAGTGGCAGTTCACGTCAATTTTATATCTTAGAAAAAGAAAAACCCCAGGCAAGCCCGAGGTTTATATTAATCACAACGCTTTATACTCGGTATACTTCAAGCTGCATGTGCGTTAGCTGCTCTCTCTCACCCGAATCATTGACTGGCGTCAACTCATCGGGATTCATTCACTTGCCGCCTTCCTGCAACTCGAATTATTTAGAGTATAGATGCCAACAGTTGACTTACTTATCGCCCAACTGTTCTGACATGGTATTTGAATTGCCTGGCGTTGGTATATTTGGCTCATCAACCGGCGTTGGTGCCTTTGGTGTGCTGTCATTGTCAGATGATTTATTCTTGGTCGCATCATCCCAGCCCGCTGGCGGGCGAACTTCTTTGCGATTCATCAAATCATCAATCTGCGGTGCATCAATCGTTTCATACTTCATCAAAGCATCTTTCATGGTATGCAGAACATCCATATTTTCCATCAGCAATGTACGTGCACGCTGATAGTTACGCTCGACAAGTAACTTAACTTCCTGATCGATAATACGCGCAGTTTCATCAGACATATGCTTGGCTTTTGCCACAGAACGGCCAAGGAATACCTCGCCTTCTTCTTCAGCATACAGCAACGGCCCCAGTTTTTCGGAGAAGCCCCACTGCGTCACCATGTTACGCGCGATAGACGTGGCAACTTTGATATCATTCGATGCACCGGTAGAGACTTTTTCCGGCCCGTAAATGATCTCTTCAGCAAGACGACCACCGTATAAGGTAGAGATCTGGCTTTCCAGTTTCTGACGGCTAGCGCTGATAGCATCACCTTCCGGCAGGAAGAATGTTACACCCAACGCACGACCACGGGGAATAATGGTCACTTTATGTACTGGGTCATGTTCAGGTACCAGACGACCGATGATCGCATGGCCTGCTTCATGATAAGCCGTTGATTCTTTTTGTGCTTCTGTCATTACCATGGAGCGACGTTCCGCACCCATCATAATTTTATCTTTCGCTTTCTCAAACTCAGCCATCGAAACAACACGCTTGTTACCACGAGCAGCAAACAACGCGGCTTCGTTGACCAGGTTAGCCAGGTCAGCACCAGAGAAGCCTGGTGTACCACGTGCAATAACTGAAGCATCGATATCGGTATCTAATGGCACGCGGCGCATATGAACTTTAAGAATCTGTTCACGACCACGGACATCAGGTAAACCAACCACAACCTGACGGTCAAAACGACCTGGACGCAGTAACGCCGGGTCAAGAACGTCTGGACGGTTAGTTGCTGCGATGACGATGATGCCTTCATTGCCTTCAAAGCCATCCATTTCAACCAGCATTTGGTTCAGTGTCTGTTCACGTTCGTCATGACCACCACCCAAACCAGCGCCACGTTGACGGCCTACCGCATCGATTTCATCGATAAAGATGATACAAGGTGCGGCTTTTTTAGCCTGCTCAAACATGTCACGGACACGGGATGCACCCACACCAACGAACATTTCTACGAAGTCAGAACCAGAAATAGTGAAGAATGGCACTTTAGCTTCACCTGCAATGGCTTTCGCCAGCAAGGTTTTACCTGTCCCTGGAGGACCAACCATCAATACGCCTTTCGGAATCTTACCGCCCAGTTTCTGGAAGCGGCTTGGCTCACGCAGATAGTCAACCAATTCACTGACTTCTTCTTTTGCTTCGTCGCAACCGGCCACATCAGCAAAAGAGGTTTTTATTTGATCTTCTGTCAGCATGCGGGCTTTGCTCTTGCCAAAGGACATCGCCCCTTTGCCGCCGCCACCTTGCATTTGACGCATAAAGAAGATCCAGACCCCAATCAACAACAACATTGGGAACCAGGAAATAAAGATAGAGGCCAGCAAGCTCGGCTCTTCCGGTGGCTCACCAACAACTTTCACATTTTTAGTCAATAAGGTATCTAACAGCTTTGGATCGTTGACCGGAATGAAAGTCGTATATTTGCTGTTATCTTTCTTACTGACGTTAATTTCACGCCCATTAATACGCGCTTCACGAACCTGTTCTTGGGTTACGTCGGACATGAAAGTAGAGTAATCCACTTTACGGCCATTCGATTCGCTGGGTCCAAAGCTCTGGAATACAGACATCAGTACGACTGCAATAACTAACCAGAGAATTAGGTTTTTCGCCATGTCACTCAAGGGATTAACCTCATATTACAACTGTGTTAACAAACAGCGTTAGGGTACTACAGTTTCCGCCCTGTCGCTACAATGTACACTTCACGCGATCGCGCACGAGAAGCGTCTGGCTTACGAATCTTAACTTTCGTAAACAGGGAGCGAATTTCCCGTAGGTATTCATCAAAGCCATCTCCCTGAAACACCTTCACCAGGAAACTTCCGCCTGGCGCAAGTACATCACGACACATATCTAAAGCTAATTCAACCAGATACATTGATTTAGGTATATCGACTGCCGGAGTACCACTCATATTCGGGGCCATATCACACATGACCACCTGAACTTTTTTATCCCCAACACGCTCAAGTAAAGCTTTCAGGACTAGTTCATCACGAAAATCGCCCTGAAGGAAATCGACACCAACGATAGGATCCATTGGTAGAAGATCACATGCGATGACCCGCCCTTTACCGCCTATTTGGGTTACTGCATATTGGGACCAACCGCCGGGTGCAGCGCCTAAATCGACTACTGTCATACCGGGTTTAAAAAGTTTATCGTTCTGTTGTATTTCATCAAGTTTAAACCAGGCGCGAGAGCGTAGCCCCTTTTTCTGTGCCTGAATTACATATTTATCGCTAAAGTGTTCTTGTAACCAGCGACTAGAGCTAGCCGAACGCTTTTTATTAGACATCTCTTTTTCCAACTATCTTAATTAAGAGCCCGCGCATCTGTTGCTTAGCTCGCGTAAACTCCCCATCGACGTAGACCGATTTGGTGATACACATGAGATGGCGGTAGAATGAACCGTTTTCAATCCCAACTTAAGCAAAAAAGACGATGAATCTGAATAACAAACAAAAACAGCACCTGAAAAGCCTGGCCCATCCATTAAAGCCAGTAGTCATGCTGGGCAATAACGGGTTAACCGAAGGGGTGCTGGCTGAAATCGAACAAACGCTGGAACATCATGAACTTATTAAGGTGAAGATCACTGCTGAAGAGCGTGAAACCAAAGCCCTAATTGCTGATGCCATCGTGCGTGAGACCGGTGCCGTTAACGTCCAAATCATCGGTAATATTTTAGTGCTCTATCGCCCAGCGAAAGAGCGGAAAATTATTTTACCGCGTTAATGACGCTTGTTTTAGAGAAAAGGTGCCATGCACTTTGTTCTGATAAAAGGCCGCAAGCGGCCTTTTACTTTTCTTTACAACTTCATTTTTGAGAAATAACGCGTAATAGCTGCTCAGATGGACAAGTATTACACATAATCCACGCTAAGAATTTCATATTCTACTTCGCCGCCTGGAGTTCGAATAACAACGACGTCATCAACTTCCTTACCAATCAGGCCACGAGCGATAGGTGAGTTAACCGAAATAAGATTTTGTTTAAAATCCGCTTCATCATCACCCACAATCCGGTATTGCTGCTCTTCTTCGCTATCCACATTGAATACACGAACCGTGGCACCAAAAATAACGCGGCCATTATTAGGCATTCTGGTGATATCAATCACCTGCGCATTAGAGAGTTTTGCTTCTATTTCTTGAATCCGGCCTTCACAGAACCCTTGTTGCTCGCGGGCTGCATGATATTCCGCATTTTCTTTCAAGTCACCGTGTTCGCGGGCAGTGGCGATATCAGCAATAATTTTAGGGCGACGAACGCCTTTTAAAAAATCCAGCTCTTCACGCAGTTTCTCTGCGCCATTTACCGTCATCGGAATCTGTTTCATCTTTTAAATACCTCTAAATCTATCCTGTTCAAAAAACCGTCATCCTAACGTTTTCGAATGAAAATGCGGCTAGTTTGATAGCCTACCCGCCTCCAGGCGATAAACAAAAAAAATCACCCCGGAGCCAAAACCCCAAGTCAGGATCAATTCTGCATTTTGATATGCATTTTAACGTAGAGTTCCTTTAGGGTCATCGTTTACTTTCGCCCTCGTTGCACCGTAGTATGGCAACACGTTATTCAGCAGTTATACCGAAATTATGCATTTTTCACGAATTGTCAGTGGATTGGCCTGTGCTATTGCGATCAATATCAGCATATCTAACGCCAATGCGGCTCAGGTCGAAAATTACACACAGTATCTGCCTGATGGGGCAAATCTTGCGTTAGTAGTACAAAAAATCGGGGCTACGACTCCAGCAATAGACTATCACGCTCAGCAGATGGCCTTACCCGCCAGTACGCAAAAAGTCCTGACCGCATTGGCCGCTTTGCTACAGCTTGGACCTGATTTTCGCTTCAATACCACACTAGAAAGTCACGGCCCGATCACCGACGGTGTGTTGCGCGGCAATTTAATTGCACGTTTTGACGGTGACCCCACTTTAACACGCCAGCAGTTGCGTAATATGGTGGCTACGCTAAGAAAAGCCGGTGTAAAACAAGTTGCAGGTGATTTGATCATTGATACGTCGGTTTTTGCCAGCCACGACAAAGCACCCGGTTGGCCGTGGAACGATATGACACAATGTTTTAGTGCCCCACCTGCGGCGGCCATTGTCGATCGTAACTGTTTTTCAGTCTCACTATACAGCGCGCCTAATCCGGGCGACATGGCATTTATCCGAGTTGCATCCTATTATCCGGTGCAGATGTTCAGTGAAGTACGTACTTTAGCTAAAGGTTCACCAGATGCGCAGTATTGCGAGTTAGATGTCGTTCCAGGCGAATTAAACCGATTCACGCTTACCGGATGCCTGACACAACGCAGTGAACCGCTGCCTCTGGCCTTTGCAGTACAAAATGGTGCCAGCTATGCCGGTGCCATCTTGAAAGATGAACTAAAAAAAGCGGATATTCAGATTGACGGCAGCCTACGCCGGCAGACGACCCCCAATGCCGCTGGCACCGTGCTAGCCCAAGCACAGTCAGCACCGTTACATGACTTACTGAAAATCATGTTGAAAAAGTCTGACAACATGATTGCCGATACCGTGTTCAGGACCATTGGTCATCAGCGATTTGGTGTACCGGGCACATGGCGCGCTGGTGCCGATGCGGTACGTCAGGTTCTGCGCCAGAAGGCCGGTGTGGATCTGGGGAACAGTATTGTCGTGGATGGGTCGGGTTTG
The DNA here is from genome assembly GCF_052217105.1 of Yersinia sp. 2553 StPb PI. Taxonomy (NCBI): domain Bacteria; kingdom Pseudomonadati; phylum Pseudomonadota; class Gammaproteobacteria; order Enterobacterales; family Yersiniaceae; genus Yersinia; species Yersinia sp. 2553 StPb PI. The sequence goes on from NZ_JAZGPX010000002.1 coordinate 3,326,798, forward strand.
TCACGTCATAATCTCATTTCGCCGGCAACCATGATGCAAGCTTTGCAATATATAGCTCAACATGATCAAGAACTTAATTTTATCTCAATGCTGCCATTATCGGGCTATGACGGTACATTACGTTATCGTGGTGGCCTGCATGAAGCGGGTGTTGATGGCAAAGTTTCGGCCAAAACCGGGGCACTACAAGGCGTATACAATCTGGCCGGATTTATTACTACCGCCAGTGGGCAACGCATGGCATTTGTCCAATTCTTGTCGGGTTACGCCGTACCACCTGAAGATCAAAAAAATCGTCGGGCACCTTTGGTTCGCTTCGAAAGCCGCCTGTATAAAGACATCTATCAGAATAATTAAAAATTATGAAACTACTGATTGTTGAAGATGATGAACTGCTGCAACGCGGGATAGCTATGGCCCTGACCAATCAGGGCTATGCCTGTGACTGTGCCGGTACCGCAGCCGAAGCGCACAGTTTATTACACACCAGTCAGTACAGCATGGTAATCCTCGATCTCGGCCTGCCGGATCAAGATGGTGCCGTGTTGTTGCGTCAATGGCGGCGCCAGCATGTCACCTTACCGGTACTTATCCTCACCGCCCGTGATGCACTGGAAGATCGGGTTGACGGGCTGGATGCCGGTGCTGACGATTACCTTATCAAACCTTTCGCGTTAGCCGAGTTACTGGCACGCGTTCGCGCATTGATTCGTCGTTATCAGGGGCAAAGTGACAATTTGGTGCAACAAGATGACCTGAGCCTTAACTTATCAACACAGCAAGTCTGTTTGCAGGATCAGCCGCTGGAAATCACACCCAAAGAGTTTGCGATCCTCTCGCGCTTAATTATGCGGGCCGGCCAAACCGTTAACCGTGAGTTATTACAGCAGGATCTGTATACTTGGAATGATGATCTCGGCTCCAACACGCTAGAAGTGCATATCCATAATCTTCGCCGCAAATTAGGCAAAGATCGTATTCGTACCGTAAGGGGTATTGGCTATCGTCTGGAGGCACAATCATGATCAGTATGCGACGCCGTCTGATTTTAATGCTGGCGTTAATATTATTGGTTACCCAGTTGATCAGTGCCTTTTGGTTATGGCATGAAAGTCAGGAACAAATCAGCTTCCTGGTTGATGAAACCCTTAGCGCACAAGCGCGTAATGAGCGGGTTGATACGGAAATAGCGGAAGCCATTGCATCACTGCTTGCGCCGTCGCTCATCATGATGGCCATCACCCTTTTGCTCTCTTTCTGGGCGATCAGTTGGATTATTAGTCCACTTGATCAATTGCAAAAAAAGCTGGCTGAACGTTCAGCCGATAATCTCACCCCAGTGATTGTTAAGAGCGATATGCAAGAAATCGTCTCTGTAACATCGACACTTAACCAGTTGTTATTCCGGCTCTCTAATACTATTGCGCAAGAACGCCTGTTCACTGCCGATGCCGCACATGAGTTACGCACACCTCTGGCCGGGATTCGTCTGCACCTTGAGTTGATGGAACAACAAGGGATCACTGAAAGTAAATCATTGATTAGTCGCATCGACTTATTGATGCATACTATTGAACAGTTACTGACACTATCCAGAGCAGGCCAAAATTTTGCTAGTGGCCTATATCAATCTCTTGATTGGACTGAAAATGTGGTGCAGCCACTGCAAGATGAATTACAGGAAATGTGTGATCTTCGGCAACAAACTATCCAGTGGGAATTCCCGCCTTATGCCAAGACAGAAGGTGACGCCACGCTGCTGCGCCTGATGTTGCGAAATCTAGTTGAAAATGCCCATCGTTATAGCCCGGTTGGTAGCCAGATTTCAGTCAAACTCGTTACTGAAAACTTGGGTGCCATTCTGCAAGTGATGGATGAAGGGCCGGGAATAAAACCAGAACAGGCAGGTGAACTGACTCAAGCGTTTCGTCGTATGGATCAACGCTATGGCGGCAGTGGGTTAGGGCTAAATATCGTGATCCGTATTGTTCAACTGCACCAAGGCAGGTTAACGCTGGAGAACCGCCCAGACCGTTCAGGACTGCAGGCGCAATGCTGGATACCTGCCGTCACCCATGGCACGGCGTTACCTCCATTTAGCTAGTGTCGCCCATTAGGTGTTCAAATAAAAGGGCCGCCACAGGTGAAGTGGCAGCCCTCATTTATACTCATAACAACGTTATGACTCACAACAACCGGAAATTTAACGTTCGTAGATAAACTCTACGCCGTCATCATCTTCCTCATCCCAATCGTCGTCATCTTCTTCTACCGCTGCCGCTTCCACTTCAGCCAGTTGTTCACGGTGATAATCATCCCACATGAATTCAACTTTTTCTGGTGCACTTTCTGCAATGGCCATAGCTTTAGGTTGGGTGTTGAGGAATTTCATGACATCCCAGCACAGCGCGTTTACATTGTCGCGATTTGCTGCGGAAATCATGTAGTACTTATCTTCCCATCCCAGCGCTTCTACAATGGCTTTAGCGCGAACCTCAGCTTCTTCTGTACCTATCAGGTCAATCTTATTGAAAACAAGCCAGCGTGACTTCTCTGCAAGATTTTCGCTGTATTGCTGTAACTCATTAACGATGACTTTGGCATTCTCAATCGGATCTGATTCATCGATCGGAGCCAGATCAACCAAGTGCAACAGTACACGACAACGTTCCAGATGCTTCAGGAAGCGAATACCCAGACCAGCACCGTCTGATGCGCCTTCGATCAAACCGGGAATATCGGCAACCACAAAGCTCTGCTCATGATCCATTCGTACAACACCCAGACTTGGGATCAATGTCGTAAATGGATAATCGGCTACTTTTGGTTTAGCCGCAGAGACCGCACGAATAAAGGTGGATTTACCCGCGTTTGGCAAACCTAACATCCCCACATCAGCCAGCAGCAACAACTCAAGCATCAATTCACGTGTTTCGCCTTCAGTACCCATGGTTTTCTGGCGTGGCGCACGGTTTACCGATGATTTGAATCGAGTGTTCCCTAACCCATGGAACCCCCCTTTCGCGACCATCAGAACCTGACCATGGCGGGTCATATCACCCACAATCTCACCCGTTCCCTGATCCAGTACGCGGGTACCAACCGGGACTTTAATGGTGATATCTTTACCACGTTTGCCGGTACAGTCACGGCTCTGGCCATTCTGCCCACGTTCAGCACGGAAAGACTTCACAAAACGGTAATCAATCAGCGTGTTAAGGTTTTCATCGGCCAGCAGGTAAATATCGCCGCCATCACCACCATCACCACCATCAGGGCCACCATTAGGGATATATTTTTCGCGGCGGAAGCTGACACAACCGTTACCACCGTCACCGGCTACAACCAAAATCGTAGCTTCATCAACAAACTTCATTTACTTTCTCCGTAAATCATTCACCGGGCCGCTGCTTTTGCGGAGCAACCAGGTTTATTTCTGTCCGACGTGGCCACCAACGATGTCCAATTGCGGAAAACATTGCGCCGGCCACTACCACGAATGCGCCTGCGTATCCCACAAGATTGAGGGACGGTGCGGCAAACATTTCTGGCCAGGCCAGCGCCAATAGAATTGAAAAAAACAAGGTAAACAACGGTGTCAATGTGACAAGTGCGCTTACCTGAGCTGCCTGCCAGCGCGCCATGGCCTCAGCCAAAGCACCGTAACCCACTAGGGTATTAACCCCACAAAATAGTAAACAGGCAAACTGCCACCCATTTAGCTGAAAAATAACGGCTGGTTTCGCCATTGGGAATAATGCAATTGCACATAAAGTGTACAACAATAATAGAATTTGTTGCGATGCCATACGCCTTAATAGCACCTTCTGGGCGACACCATAGCTGACCCAAACAACCGCTGCACAGACTCCCAATGCCACGCCAAGCGTATAATCAGTCAAACGGGTAAAGATTTCATGCAGACTGGTATTAAAAAATAACAACAAGCCACAAATCAGCATACCCGCACCAATAACCTGGGTAATGCGCATCCGCTCTTTTAAAATCAGCACACTGGCAACCATCATACCGACTGGTGATAATTGCCCGATAACCTGGGATGCCGTCGGACTTAGATATTGTAATGATGAACTGAAGAAGATGAAATTCCCCAGTAGGCCACACGTCGCAACTATCAGTAATACCAGCCAGCGACGTTGGCGAAAAAGTTTAAGCGAGGGTAGCTGACGACGCGAAGCCAGAATAATCCCCAAGCCGATAGCCGCCATCGTGAAGCGATACCAAACAATGGTAAAAGGCTCCATCACCTCAAGCACTTGCTTCATTGCGATCGGCAAGGCACCCCAGAATACGGCAGTGGTTAGTGCCAAAAAAATACCTAAACCAGCCTGCTGCTTCGTATCCATTTTTTACCGAAGGGGTTAACCCTGAAATGTAAAAAGCCCCGCAACGAAATTGCAGGGCTTACATCTATTTACAGGACGCGAAAAACTTATACAGCTTCGATGCTGATAAATTTACGGTTTTTCGGGCCTTTAACTTCGAACTTGACTTTACCGTCAGCCAAAGCAAACAGAGTATGGTCTTTACCGCAACCTACGTTGGTGCCTGCATGGAACTTAGTTCCACGTTGACGAACGATGATGCTGCCTGCCAGAACTGCTTCGCCGCCAAAACGTTTTACGCCAAGACGTTTACTTTCGGAGTCACGACCGTTACGAGTCGAGCCACCAGCCTTTTTATGTGCCATTTATCCGCTCTCCTAAATCTTAAGCGCTGATACCGGTGATTTTAACATCAGTGAACCACTGACGATGACCTTGCTGCTTACGGTAATGCTTACGACGACGGAATTTAACAATCTTAATCTTCTCGCCACGACCGTGAGCAATTACTTCAGCCTTGATCTTGCCACCATCGACTAAAGGAGCGCCGATATTGATTTCTTCACCGTTAGCAATCATCAGAACTTGGTCAAACTCAACAGTTTCACCAGTTGCGATGTCCAGCTTTTCCAGGCGAATGGTTTGACCTTCGCTTACTCGGTGTTGTTTACCACCACTTTGGAAAACCGCGTACATATAAAACTCCGCTTTCCGTGCACTCCACTTTTGTAGTCCAGAGCGCACTATAAATATTCACAATAGGGCGCGAATTCTACGCAAAAATGTAGTGAATGACAAGTATATAATCAGCCCAAGCGAAGAAAAAAAGCACAGTTTCTTACATCATGTTTATTTGATGGATTTTTCAAGTACAATCATAGTCTCAGGGAACGTCATGTAATAATGTGGGCGGTAATCTCATCGCAGTTAAAGAGAAAAACAGCTGAATATAACAATGAACCTAGAAAAGATTATCGAGTTAACCGCGCCGGATATGGCGGCAGTAAACACAACAATTCTCGACCAGTTGAACTCTGATGTTGTTCTCATCAATCAATTGGGCCATTACATTATCAGTGGTGGCGGGAAACGAATTCGCCCTATGATCGCCGTTTTGGTGGCCCGTGCGTTGCACTACCAGGGCAGTAAGCATATCACCGTCGCGGCATTGATTGAATTTATCCACACAGCAACCTTGCTGCATGATGATGTGGTCGATGAATCTGATATGCGCCGTGGTAAAGCGACGGCTAATGCGGCATTTGGTAATGCCGCCAGTGTATTGGTGGGCGACTATATCTATACGCGCTCATTCCAGATGATGACCGGCCTCGAATCACTGCGCGTTCTTACTTTGATGTCAGAAGCCACAAACGTTATTGCTGAAGGTGAAGTCTTACAGTTAATGAACTGTAATAACCCAGACATCACTGAAGAAAACTATATGCAGGTTATTTACAGCAAAACGGCTCGCTTGTTTGAGGCAGCTTCACAATCTGCGGCCGTGCTGGCGGATGCCACTGAAACGCAGGAGTTGGCGTTACAGAATTATGGCCGTTATCTGGGTACTGCATTCCAGCTAATTGATGACCTGCTCGATTACAGCTCTGATGGCACCACTTTGGGTAAGAATACCGGTGACGACCTCAATGAAGGTAAACCTACATTGCCCCTACTGCATGCCATGCGTAATGGCACCGTGGAACAAGCAGCCATGATTCGACAAGCAATTGAACAAGGCAATGGCCGCCATTTACTCGAACCCGTATTGGCTGCAATGCAGCAGTGTGGCTCACTTGACTATACCCGTCGGCGTGCAGAGGAAGAGGCCGACAAAGCCATTGCTGCGTTACAGATTCTCCCTGAAAGTGAATACCGCCTGGCTCTTGAGGGTTTAGCGCACATTGCCGTACAACGCGCCTTTTGAGAAAGCATTAAGAAACCCGCGCTTTACCGCCCGGGTTTATCTTTTCTGCTATTAATCCAAACGTTTCATCAGTGTTCCTACCCCTTCCCGCAGCAAAAATGCAATAGCTCGCGAGCGCTCAGCATCAGTGAGTTGATTGTAAGCTTCAATCCATATAGCCAATGGGTCATTGCGCTGCACAACATATTCCGGGGGGTTCTTTCAAGCGTAAAACACACAGTACATCAGATGGTAGCCCCTCGATAGCGTATTCTACCGCCTTTCCCTGCACCCCAAGTTTACGTCTGCGTTCCCAACCTTCCTTTCTGGCTCGACCATTAACCCCTGCTGGCGTGTTAGGCAACCCGCCAATACCAATAAGCTCAGCAGCGGTAATCCATTGTTTTTTCATATCCATTCTCTATCAATGAGCTGCTGTAGCAATTTCCTGGCACAAAGTGCACATCTGGCGGGCTTAATCGATTCTCAATTGCTCGATCAGGCTTTTAGCTCCTTCACGAAAAATAAAGGTAATAATCTGCTCCCGTTCAGCCTCCGTAAAACGATAGTAAGCCTCTATCCATAGGGCTAATGGGTCTTGCCGTGCTGGCGTATACTGTGCCGGCTCTTCTCTTAAATGTAATGAATTCAGTATGGTGGAAGGTAAACTTTCAACATGATACTCCACCGCCTTCCCTTGAACGCCACGACGACGGCGCTGTTCCCATCCCTCACGTTTCGCCATGAGGTTAATGCCTTGTGGTGATGAGGGTAATCCCTCAAGACCTGCCAGTTCCTTAGCGGCAAACCACTCTTTTTTCATGGTGTTGCTTCCTAATATGCGTTGTGACACAAAAAAGGAATATTTAGAAAACATTTAAAATCTTTTAGAAAATAAATGGTATGATCTTTCTAAATGGTCACTTTCTGTTCACAGTACGATTAACAATGTACTGTTATTTATATCACTAACACGTCAGCTGCTTAGAAAAAAAAGGATTAAAGATGATTTTAAGGAAATCTGATTGGCACCCAGCAGACATCATTGCCGCACTACGTAAAAAAGGCACAACTTTAGCCGCCCTCTCTCGTGAGGCAGGGTTAAGTTCCTCGACTCTTGCCAATGCGTTAACTCGTCCTTGGCCAAAGGGGGAATGGTTGATTGCCGAATGTTTAGAGATTCATCCTTCCGAAATTTGGCCAACACGCTATTTTGATCCGAAAACAGGGGTTCTTCTTGACCGAAAAGTGAGGATACGGCCGGCTATTCTTCGGGCATAAAAAAACCGCCGATGCATAGCTTCGGCGGTTGATAATATTATCCCAGGGGCAGCTTCAAGCCCCTGCTACTACTTGTTATTGACGAACTGCTCGCCCAACTCAATATCTTTGTGCAATACATCAAGCATGCTTTCTAGCGCTTGCTGTTCAAACGCACTCAATTTGCCAATGTCTTTACGTTCAGCAACACCCTCTTTACCTAACAGGATTGGCTGAGCAAAGAAACGGGCATATTTACCGTCGCCTTCAACGTAAGAACATTCAACAACATTGCTTTCGCCTTGTAGAGCACGAACCAGAGAAAGACCAAAACGTGCCGCAGCCTGCCCCATAGATAGAGTCGCTGACCCGCCACCGGCTTTTGCTTCAACAACTTCAGTACCCGCATTCTGGATACGTTTAGTCAGGTCAGCCACTTCTTGCTCGGTAAAGCTAATGCCTGGAATTTGTGACAACAATGGCAAAATGGTAACACCAGAGTGGCCACCGATAACCGGCACTTCGATATCTTGAGGTTGCTTACCTTTCAGTTCAGCAACAAAGGTATTAGAGCGAATGGTATCCAGTGTCGTAATGCCAAATAATTTATTCTTGTCGTAAACACCGGCTTTTTTCAGTACTTCTGCGGCGATCGCTACTGTCGTGTTAACTGGGTTGGTAATGATACCGATTAATGCTTTCGGGCAAGTACGCGCGATTTGCTCAACCAGATTACGGACGATGCCAGCATTAACATTGAACAGATCTGAACGATCCATGCCCGGTTTACGTGCAACACCCGCAGAAATCAGAACAATATCGGCCCCTTTAAGGGCTGGGGTAGCATCTTCGCCGCTGAAGCCTTTAATATTAACAGCGGTCGGGATATGGCTCAGGTCAACCGCAACACCGGGAGTCACTGGCGCGATATCATATAATGAGAGGTCTGAACCTGAAGGAAGCTGGGTCTTGAGTAGAAGAGCGAGGGCCTGGCCGATACCACCAGCGGCACCGAGAACTGCAACTTTCATCCTATACTCCTTTTTATATTTAATTTAAATTTGCCGTGAATTCATCTATTTAGGCACCTTAATTTATTGTGATTTTAAACACAATCTATTAACAGTCAGATTGAGATATCACGCATCAAAAAGGCGCATAAGACGTATGCATTTTAGAGTAAATCGCTTATTCATTAATGATATAGCGCACATTATTCTAAAATTTACTGAAGTATTCATGACAGGTTAATCGGCGGTTACATTACACCCTTCCGTTACATCAGAACAACATCATTTTAATAACATTTTAGTTACTCGCGCCGAATGTTGATAAAAACTGATTTAGCATAATCGTAACAGTAAGATGATGTGAAAATTTCACCACACCTTGATATCAGTGCTTTTATCGCCAATACTCCATAGTCATGTTGAATAAAAATTCATTTATATGCATAATAATCCTATTCACTATTGACTGATCAAGGCATAGAAAATGCGTAATCCCGCAAAACAAGAAGATCTTATCAAAGCGTTTAAAGCGTTATTGAAAGAAGAGAAATTCAGTTCTCAAGGTGAGATCGTTTTGGCCTTGCAGGAAGAAGGCTTCGAAAATATCAACCAATCCAAAGTTTCACGTATGCTAACCAAATTCGGTGCGGTTAGAACGCGTAATGCCAAAATGGAGATGGTTTACTGCTTACCCGCAGAATTGGGGGTGCCAACAACCAGTAGCCCACTAAAAAATCTGGTCTTGGATGTCGATTATAATGATTCAGTCGTTGTGATTAATACCAGCCCTGGTGCGGCACAGCTGATCGCCCGCCTGCTGGATTCATTAGGTAAGGCTGAAGGGATCTTAGGCAGTATTGCTGGTGACGATACCATTTTCACAACGCCTGCCAGAGGTTTTACGGTTAAACAACTGCATGAAGCCATTCTTGGGCTATTCGAACAAGAGCTTTAATTCCACATCTTTATGTCTGATGTATATAGATGCGGCCTTCTGCGCCGCACTGTATCCCTGTCACCGTTATCCGATTAATCATACCTTCATAGCCTTTAACCAGGGCATATAACTACTGATTTCGGTCTAAACCACAAAATAATTCTGCTTATCTCTCCCTTACAGTCAAACCTACCACTGACTAACGCACTTTTAGTCAAAAACGCTTACTCAATTGAAAACATTAAGTTTTTACTTGAACGTGCTGTTTTTTAATCACTTTTTATTCCTTTTAGTTCTTAAAAAGTAGTCACTAGCGATAAAGTGACCTTAAATATTATTAGCTTGCTATTAATATTCTCAGTTACTAGATGTATACTCATTTTCGTGACGTAAATCACACTTCATGCGAAGTGATAAAGAATAAATAGAGGCAATAACATGAATATTAAAACTACCATCGCAACCGCCAGCATTCTCTCTGCACTGTCATTTGGTGTTTTTGCAGCGGATTCTATCAATGAGAATCAGGCTGAAAAATTACAACCAATGGGCACCATTACCGTCAGTGGCCTTAACGGCGCACCATCCGATATTCGTCAGGCGCTGTCTGATAAAGCTGATGCTATGGGCGCTAAAGCTTACAAAGTGATCGAAGTGCGAGAAGAAAATAACTGGCATGCCACTGCCAAGATTTACCAGTAATTCGCGATAGATAGATCAAAAATGGCGTGAAACCCAAATCGAAAAAAATTAAATAAACAGTAAAAACAATAAACTAAAAGTACCAGAATCATTAAAAGTACTTTTGGATTGTTGAATCTGATTAAGGAAAAATCATGAAAATCAAAACTACTCTGGCAGCCCTGAGTTTACTTTCTGTTGTTGCTTTCGGCGCATCTGCTGCGGAATCAATCAATGCCGCCCAAGCAAGCAAAATGACTGATTTAGGCGCAGTCAGTGTGAGCGCGATTACCGGTGCTCCTTCTGATATTGAGCAGGCCATCGCGAAAAAAGCTGATAGTGAAGGCGCTACGGCATACAAAATCATTGGTATGCATCAAGACAATGGTTGGCACGCCACAGCTAAGATTTACAAATAAGATTAAGCGCCAGCAGTGAAAGTAAATGCCCCGCTCAGAGGGGCATACTTTCGTATCTTGATGATTTATTCAATAGACTGAAAATAAAGATAAATACTAATTTTTAGCTTATTGAATAGAGTATTGATTGCAACAAAGTATTGGCTGAAGTCAGCTCACATCCGAATAATCCCTCGTCTATCCGACGAACCCTTTACCCCCGCTATCGCGGGGGCTTTTTTTATCCGACTTAATCCTGCGATAGAGCTTATTGCTCCGCTTTTTTATCCAAAGCGCTCAGCAATTTGTTATGAATCCCACCAAAACCACCGTTACTCATCACTAGAATGTGATCGCCCAGTTGTGCTGTTTTCACGATCATATCGACTAACGCATCAATATCAGCACTCCAATGTGCAGGCTGAATACAAGCTTCGGCCACTTCCACTACCTGCCAAGGGATATGCTGCGGCTGGAACAGGAACACTTCATCCGCACGGCCTAATGAAGGTGCTAACTCATTTTTACATAGCCCTAATTTCATGGTGTTAGAGCGTGGCTCCAAAACGGCCAGAATACGTGCAGTCCCACCCACTTTACTGCGCAGTGCCGCCAGAGTGGCAAGAATAGCGGTTGGATGGTGAGCAAAATCATCATAAACCGTGACACCATGAGCTTCACCCCGCAATTCCAGCCGGCGACGAGCATTAATAAAATCACCCAGTGCCTTGCAAGCATCGGCGGGTAAAACCCCGACATGACGGGCGGCAGCAATCGCCATCAAACCGTTATGCATATTGTGTTCACCCACCAGTGACCAACTGACCTCGCCCACTAATTTATTATCAAGAAACACTTCATAAACACTGGCATCGGTCGATACTTTGCGCGCCGACCAACTGCCAGTTTCGCCGACCAACTCTTGCTCACTCCAGCAGCCCATCGCCATCACTTGCTTCAGGTGATTATCATTATCCGGCACGATGATTTTCCCTTTCCCTGGCACTAAACGTACCAGATGATGGAATTGCTTCTGAATAGCTTTCAGATCGTCAAAAATATCCGCATGATCGAACTCAAGGTTATTCATAACCAGCGTTCTTGGGCTGTAGTGAACAAACTTAGAGCGCTTATCAAAGAAAGCGCAATCATATTCATCAGCTTCAATGACAAAGAATGGGCTATTACCTAAACGTGCTGATACATCAAAATTACCCGGCACTCCGCCAATGACGAATCCCGGTTCATAACCACAGGCTTCCAGAATCCAGGTCACCATACCCGCAGTGGTGGTTTTTCCGTGTGTACCCGCCACCGCTAATACCCAACGCTCTGGCAATACATGGTCATGTAACCATTGTGGGCCGGAAACATAAGGGATGCCTTGCTCTAATACTGCTTCAACACAAGGGTTACCACGGCTCATGGCATTACCAATGATCACTAAATCCGGGGTGGGACTCAGTTGAGCTGGATCATATCCCTGAATTAAATCGATCCCTTGATTCTCCAGCAACGTGCTCATTGGTGGATACACGTTAGCATCCGCTCCTGTCACTTCATGACCTAATGAGCGGGCCAGCATTGCCAGGCCGCCCATAAAAGTGCCGCAGATACCTAATATGTGAATGCGCATAAATTTTCCGTATTAATAAGCTTCGAGTTTGTAACCATTCTACCGCTCAGAATCAAAGAGAAGAAATGGAATTGCCTATGAATCATTCTCACCTTTGGGCTACACTGCTGCCATCAGGTGTGTTGTTTGTTAATAAATCGATATTTAACCGTAGATCCAGGGATTGAGTCATGAAAACGTTAGGCGAATTCATCGTTGAGAAACAGCTAGACTTCTCTCACGCCACCGGCGAATTAACTGCATTACTTTCAGCAATCAAACTCGGCGCGAAGATTATTCATCGCGATATCAACAAAGCAGGTCTGGTTGATATTTTAGGTGCCAGCGGTGTTTCCAATATTCAGGGCGAAGACCAGATGAAACTGGACTTGTTTGCCAATGAAAAATTAAAAGCGGCCCTAAAAGCGCGTGGCGAAGTTGCCGGTATCGCCTCCGAAGAAGAAGATGATATTGTTATCTTTGATGGTGGCCGGGCAGAAAATGCCAAATATGTCGTTCTGATGGATCCGCTGGATGGTTCTTCAAATATCGATGTGAATGTATCCGTCGGTACTATTTTCTCCATCTATCGCCGCATTACCCCATTTGGTACTCCGATTACCGAAGCTGACTTCCTGCAACCTGGCACTAAACAAGTTGCCGCAGGTTATGTCGTCTACGGTTCTTCAACTATGCTGGTCTATACCACAGGTTACGGTGTCCATACTTTCACTTATGATCCGTCGCTGGGCGTTTTCTGTTTATCCGGCGAAAAAGTGCGTTATCCCGCAACCGGTTGCATGTATTCCATCAACGAAGGGAACTACATTAAATTCCCATTGGGTGTGAAGAAATACATCAAGTACTGCCAGGAGCAAGACGAAGCCACCAAGCGCCCGTATACCTCACGCTACATTGGTTCACTGGTTGCCGACTTCCATCGTAACTTGTTGAAAGGCGGTATTTATATTTACCCAAGCACCGCTAGCCACCCACAAGGGAAACTGCGTTTACTGTACGAATGCAACCCTATGGCCTTCTTGGCAGAACAAGCCGGTGGTAAGGCGACGGATGGGGTGAACCGCATTTTGGATATCGTGCCAGAGAAACTGCATCAGCGCGCACCTTTCTTTGTCGGTACCAAATCCATGGTGGAAGATGCGGAAGGTTTTATTGCCAAATTCCCGGATGAAGAAGCCAAGTAATTTGGGTAAATACAGTTAAAAAAGAGAGCAGCGGCCCCTAAGCCGCTGCTTTTTTATGCTCCAACCGCCAACTCATGATTGTGCAATTTAAACACTGCCATGCTGGCTGACAATGCATTGGCTTGCTCCTCTAATGATCGCGTCGCTGCGGCGGCCTGTTCAACCAATGCGGCGTTCTGCTGGGCAACCTGATCCATTTGCGCAATAGCTACATTCACTTGCTCAATACCGCTACTTTGTTCATAACTTGCGGCTGAGATCTCACGCATCAATGCCGTTACTCGGCTAACTTCATCAGCGATCTCATGCATGGTTTTCCCTGCCGATTCGGCCATGTCTGCGCCCTCCTTCACCCGACTTTGCGACTCAACAATCAGATCTTTGATCTCTTTCGCCGACTGCGCACTGCGTTGTGCCAGATTACGTACCTCACCCGCAACCACAGCAAAACCACGCCCCTGTTCACCGGCTCTGGCGGCCTCAACCGCAGCGTTAAGTGCCAGAATATTAGTCTGAAACGCAATGCCATCAATTACGGCAATAATATCTGAGATACGGCGTGAACTTGTGGTAATTGCCTGCATCTTATCAACCACATGACTCACGGCCTCACTGCCCTTATTGGCAATATCCGATACACTCATCGCCAAGCGATTAGCCTGATCCGAGTTTTCAGCATTCATTTTTACGGTTGAGGTCAACTGCTCCATACTGGCCGCAGTCTGTTCCAAAGAAGACGCCGACTCCTCTGTACGTTCAGCCAAATGACTGTTACCGACAGCTAATTCCCGCGAGCCAATACCAATCTGCCCACCCACATCCCGTACATTACTCACTGACGCCACCAGCGATTGCTGCATCGTCTGTAACGCCTTTGCCAATCGGGCCAATTCAGTGTTGCCCTCACTATTGATACTGTGAGTTAAATCACCAGCAGCTATATATTCCAACTGATGAATTGATTGCACCAACGGCTGCAAAATAATGTATTTGAGCGCAAACCATGCCAGTACCGCAGAGATCAACGTGATCACCCCTGCAGCTATAATGATCGTCAGTTTAATTTTGGCGGCATTGTTTGCGTTGGCGATTTGCAATTGACCAGCATCCAGTGCATAGCTGCGAAAGGCAGTGACATCATTGTTAAAGGCTTTACTAATGTCGGTAATACTCTTTTCCAATACAGCGTAATACTCGTCAGCATACCCCGCCTTGATCGCGGTCAGCATGGGTATTACGCCCTTATCAATATAATTTTTATAACTTTTCTGGATATTTATCGCCAATCCCTGCCCGTCTCCCCGGTCAGATACCGCACTGACAAAACGTGCCATCTCTTTTTGCGATAATGCTAGTGAACCTTCAGCCTGTTTTGCCGTTTGTAATGATTCCTCAATCAGACCAATTTCTAACTGATGGATCGCCAGAGCTGCTTCAGTTCTGGCGCTTAACGTGGCATTAAAGCTATTAGATAGAGACCCCAGCTCCTCCCCCTGGATTTGATTTATTATTTGCAACGAGCGCGAACTTTCCTGAATTGAATTAATCCCGATAACACTGACAACTAATAAAATCAACGACATAAAGCTTATCTGGGCAATAAGCCCATTCTTAATGGTAATCTTTTTTAACATCGGTTTTTTTCCGGTTATGTGCAAATGGTTAAGATTACAAAGCGTTAGCATTACAGCGGACGGTCTTATTGTTTGATTAAGTTATCGGCTATACAGATGTCAGCTTGAACTCTCACCGGAAAAACAGCTCAAAATAGATACATTTAGCGAATGACGGGATTTTATCTCACTGAAATGGCCCTCACTCAGGCAATCTCACCGCTATCTGACAGTGAAAAGGGCGGGAATTCACAAAAGAGTTGGCTATAATAGCCAGCACTCCATTTCTGGTTTGATAAAAGGAAACCGACATGAGCTTGAACCAAGTACCCGCAGGTAAAGACCTGCCAGAAGATATCTATGTAGTGATCGAAATCCCTGCGAATGCGGATCCGATCAAATATGAAATCGATAAAGAGACTGGCTCGCTGTTTGTAGACCGCTTCATGTCTACTGCCATGTTCTATCCATGTAACTACGGTTATATCAACAACACCCTGTCATTAGATGGCGACCCGGTTGATGTACTAGTGCCAACACCGTATCCGTTGCAACCAGGTTCCGTGATTCGTTGCCGTCCGGTTGGCGTGTTAAAAATGACTGACGAAGCGGGCGAAGATGCCAAGCTGGTTGCGGTTCCACACAGCAAACTGACCAAAGAATACGACCACGTTAAAGATGTAAATGATCTGCCAGAACTGCTGAAAGCGCAGATCAAACATTTCTTTGAACATTACAAAGACTTGGAAACAGGCAAGTGGGTGAAAGTGGATGGTTGGGAAGATGCCGCCGCAGCTAAAGCCGAGATCCTGGCCTCTTTCGAACGTGCGAAGAAGTAATTTCCCGTTTCGCATGCCAAAAAGCGCCTCTTGAGGATGCTTTAAGCGCGAAAAGTAAAAACACCGCCCTGTGAGCGGTGTTTTTTTTGCTAATAACAGCTTAATTTTATGGCTTGTCGCTCTCTTCATGGCGTTTTAGCCAGTCGCCACTGTAGATACGTGGCACACCTTCGAGCGGTAAGCGATAAAGGTATATCCACGCGCTACCATAAGGCGTCTGAATCAGCTCGCGCCGGTAATCCTTAGTATTACTTTTAAGTTCATCTAACTCATTCATAATAGATGAGTTAATCCGATAAACCTCACAATGCACAGTGCCGTCTCCGGGGATAACCGCCGGATAATGACCTAAGTTGTACATATCAAAGCCTTCAAGGTCATGTTCACCCAACCACTGGGCGTCCGTCATCCAATGACTATTACCTTGCTTGCGCCGTAAACTACCATAGACAATAATTCGCATGGTTAGAACTCAAACTGATAAAGCACATCTAATGCCTGATCAATACCAGACACCGCTTCCAGATACAACCTTGGCATCAATCGATAACGTAATGTTAACGTCGCCAGCGAGTCAAATATACCCACACCGTATTTTACTTGCAGGTCTTTAGTGACATAACCACTTACCACGACTTGTGAGCTATCACCGACTCCCTGCGTATCTAGTGCCAGATTACTGACACCAAATGCCTCGCCGATTTTACCCACAAGTTTACCGCTCTGCGCAACCCCCATGCCAATAAGCATTGAGGTCATCATGCCACTGTCAGCCCCCGAATTACTCAACCCCTGACCACGCAACAGGTATGATAACGCCTCCTGCTGTGACATAGCCGGATCCGAGAACACTTCTAGCCGTGGAGCATCAGCCATCCCGGTAACCCGCACACCAGCAGTAACACCGTCTGCCGTAGCATCTGGATTTCGTATCGCTTCAATATTGAGTAGCGGTTGATCCGGCGGGCCGGAGAACAGCAATATCCCTTTATTGACAATTAAATCCTGACCATAAGCACGGAAGCTACCCGACGGAATATTAATTTGCCCGTTCAAGCCCAACCCGCGCTGATCCTGGATCATTTTCAAATTACCTTGCAAACGGGCTTTCAAACCAAATGCATTCAGACGCACATCATTACCTACCCGAATCACCAGATTACTGTTGATTGGAATACTGGCCGTCCGTGGGGAGATAGGTTTCAGATCGTTATTGAGCATCACCTCATCTGATGAGACACCCACCGCATTTTCCGGCACTTCCTGCACCGTTATCCGCGCCCATGGAATATCGACCGAACCATTGAGGGTGAACAACTGCGGTGTCGCTTCAAAAACAATGTCCGGTGAAACATCAATCCGTACCATTGGTGGGATCGTAACCCGCAACTTATTGCCTTTTGCGGCGATTCGGGCACGCCAGGCATTGATATCACGCCAATCGGCATCACCGGAGAGATTGAGCTGCCCTTGAGAAGTCCGAATTAACCCCTCCAATGTTGAGGTCATACCGTCGAAGTTCATCACCAGACGCCCTTCGGTAATATCAAATGGCATCCAGCTACCATCAACATCGACATTATCCAGCGCCAAACGACCAAAGACTAGCGGGCTCTTCGCATTCCCCCCTAAACGCAGATTGGCGTTTAATGTGCCAGCGGCTTTTTCACCATCACTCAGTATCGGGTTAATCATTGCCAAAGAAATATTACTGATAGCAATGTTACCGGACAAATTGCGCCGCCCTTGTGGATCAGCAACCTGAACCTGCCCGGAGAACTGGCCGTTATTCACCAGTTTAATCAACCAATCAGCCCGCACTTGCCCATTGGTTAGGCCACCATTGAGATTCAGCGTTTCAAAAGCAATCGGTAACGGGTTACCTTGCACTACTTGCTGCACTTTAACCCCATTGCCACTGAGCGATACCCGTACATCTGGCAGGTTACCACCGGCCGTCCAACTGACATCGGCCCGGCCAGTGAACACGCCACTCATGGTGGTATCCGGCCCAAGGAATGGTTTTATCATCGCTAAATCAAAGCGATTGAGAACCACACTCGCCTGCCCACTAGGGCCAGCTTCAATGGCCCGAGGAACACAAAGTTCTGCATTTGGGTTAAGCCAACAGTGGGGTCCGATGGTGACCCGCTGTAAGCTATTTTGGTAATCCAATGCCATCGCACGGCTTAAACGCCATTCACCTACCGGTGTATCGAAACGCGTGTTATTAAGCGAACCGCGCCAACGTTCTTGTTGGCGATCGAAGCTCCCATCCAGCGCCAACTGACCGGAAACTGGTTCCCCTTGTATATTCAGGCGCACCTGATGCTGTTTTTCGCTACCTCGGGCATCTAGCGTCAATAAACTTACAACCAACTCCGCTTGCTTGAGTTGCTCAACCCTAACGGCCAACTGACCCTGAATCTGATCCGTGGAGCGAACGTCACCATCAATCTTAATCCGGTTAATGGTCAGTTCCTGCCATTGCAGGCGGCTGGCGGTGAGGTCCACTAGCAGTTGTGGTGCTGTAAGGTTGCCGCGCAATTTCAGCGCCCCTTTCATCACGCCTCCCAATCCCGGTAACGCACCATCAAGTTGTGGCGCATCCACAGTGGCATCGAGCTGCCAGGTGTCACTAAGGTTGCCTCTCACATCTAACCTATTACGGCCCAATGCCAGATTAATGCCCGGAATATGCCACTGGCCTGCCGCATTCCCTGTCAGGGAGCCACGGGCCGTCACACGGTTTTGTTTCACATTCCCGTCCAGTGCCAGCTCCGGTACTTGTAATTGCCAACTACCACCGTGGATACTGCCACGGGTGACAATTCTACCATCCAGTTTTGCTGGCCACTCCGGCCACTGCTTCGCGGTGTTAATACCCGATAAGGTTAATACCGAGTTCCAACTGATTGCTTTACTCCAATCCACTACGCCAGTCAGGTCAGTGTTACCTTGCAATGCCGCCAGACGTAAACGGGTCAGATTGAATTGCTCAACACTCCCTTTACCGTCAAGAGTGAACACTGCCGGTGGCAGGTCAGTGCCTTTAAAATCAGAACGGATCGAGAGTGCGTAATCTGTCGCCTGCCCATTGAGGCGCATTCGAAGATTATTAATTTGATATTGAGGTTCGCCACTCAACGGCCAACGCAGTTGCTTGCTTTGTAGAGTTAACGCCAGTGGCAAACCAGCCTGTGCCAGCGCAGTTTCTGCATCCAGTTGCGCGCTCACCGGGCCTGACAGATTGAGTGCCACGTTGAGTTTTTCACGCAGCGCACCACCGACAGTTAATTTTACTTTTTCGCCTTTCAACGGCTCAATGTTCAGCGCACTATTGATGACCATACTCACTGGCCACTTATCGGCCAGCGTGGCGTCACCCTGTGCTGACAGCCCACCCTGTGGCGATTTAATCTCCAGCTTATCCAGTGTTATTTGGTTTTGTTGCGTGCTGGCTTGCAGCAAAAGACTACTGATAAGTACGTCGGTATCACCTGTAAGCCGGAGTTGTTGCCCTGAGATCTCTTTAATCTGTAAATCCAGCGGTAAACGGAAGTCCGGCAATTCTGGCAGTAACGGTTTAGCAAACAGCGCTTTTAACGTTTCACCTAGCGGAGCTTCCTGCTCTGATGGCGCGGCTGCCTGTTGCTCAACCGCTTCTTTTACCGCGATAGCCGTTTCAACCGCAGGTTTAGCCGCATCCGGCACCATCGCTGGCACCGTTTTTGGTAAAGCTATCAATAACCCACTGATTTTGGTCGGCATTAGTGCCAGTGCGCGCTGTTGCCAATGTGCTCCAGTGCGGAATTCATCCAGTGAAATCGCGGTGTCATCAATAGTTACTTTGACATTATTCAGCGACAGCATACGCAATGTAATGGGGTACGGAGTACTAAGTTCCCCCATCGGTTCACTACTGGCAGGAGCAGGGGCCGCAGGCGGCATGGCGTTGGTATCCACCACCACATCAATATCTTGTGCCGTCAGGGCATTAATGCACAACTCACTGCGTTTTAGACAAGAGAGCTGTAATGAAAGATGGAACTGCCCTGCTTTAACAGTGACACCCGGCATTTGATATTGAATGCCTTTTAAGGTGAGGTCACGCCACCCCCCACTGACACTGGCGATATCCAGCCCGGGAACCCAACGTGCGGCACTGTTTATCACAAAATGTAGACCACTGGTGGTGCCCAACAAACCCGCCAAAGCCCCGACCAGCAGCAGGATAATGAGCAGAAATGCGATACTGAGTCTCTTTATCCACCTCCCTCCCTTTACCAACATCATAGTTCAGGCCCCAAACCGATATAAAATTGCACGCCACGTGCTTCGTTGTCACCAATAGGTTTGGCGATGTCTAGCTTGATCGGACCGACCGGAGAAGCCCAACGGACCCCAACCCCGGCGCCAGTTTTGAAATCGCTCTTGCGAATATCGTTAACCGCTTCACCCGAGTCGACAAATACAGCCCCCCACCATCTTCCGGTAACGTTATATTGATACTCAAGCGTACCGGTTGCCAGTTTAGAGGCACCGGTTAATTTACCTTCGCTATCGCGTGGGGAAATATCACGGAATTTATAGCCACGAATACTGCGATCCCCACCGGCGAAGAAACGCAGTGACGGCGGTACCCGGTCGAAATCATTGGTTTCAATCCAGCCTAAGTTACCCCGAACGACAAAACGGTTCTTCTCACCCAAAGTACGAATCCACACGTTTTGCGCTTGGAATATGGCGAAATCGACATCTGACCCCCATGTGGTATCAGACACATCAATAGAATAATTCTGACTATCCCCCCACACCGGCATAGCACCGCCGCGCTGACGGGTACGGCTGATGTTCACCCCCGGATACAGCAACATGGTGGTATCAGTGACACTACCTTGAGTAAAGTGATCCAAACTCCAACGCAGGTTAACTGAGCGCTTCCAACCACTGGACAAATCCCAGAAACGGGCAACGTTCAGGGTGGTGGTGTCAGATTTTGTATCATTCAGATCGGTGCGTTTGAACCCACCCTGTAACAGGTAATACTGTTCCAGCGGGTTTTTTAACAGTGGGATTCGATAGCTGAAATCCAGCGTCTGTTCGGGCGCGGAAAGTGTAGTACTGGTGGTTAGACTATGCCCGTAGGAGTTCATCCACGGCTTACGCCAACTGGCCGTCAGACGTGGACCGACATCGGTCGCATAACCGCCCCCCAATTCAACCGTATTTTCGGTACGTGGAGTGACGACCGCATCCAGTGGCAGGACTTTGGTTTTTCTCGCGTCGCGAAAATCCGGTGAAACCACCACCGAGTTAAACCAGTTAGTCGCAGCCAGACGGCGGTTCAATTCGGCCAGTTCATCAGAAGTATAAAACTCACCTTCATGAAAGGGCACCAAATTTTGCAGAAAATCCTCACGGATTTGCGAGCCTTGGAAGGCTACTTTACCAAACCGGTAGCGCTCGCCACTGTCAAAATCAATATCCCAAAAAGCTTTGCGCAACTCAGCGGCAACACCCAACTGGCTTTTGATCATATTGGCGTCAAAATAACCACGGCGTAACGCTAAGCCCGTCAGTGAACTTTTGAAATTATCAAAATCACCATGATTGAGGACTGAGCCAATTTTAGGGGTATCGCGGCGTACCAATGATAGATAATCAGGATCAGTTTTCGCCCCACCTTGCAGCACAATATCAACACCAGCAATCAAAACCGGTTCACCAGGAATCACTTTGGCAATTAAAACGGAACGTGCAGGTGCCGGGCGCGGCTGCAAATCAAAGGTGATGGTGGGGTCGTAATAACCTAACGCGCGTAGCCCCTGACGAATGGCGTCATCCACCCTTGAGCGGAAACGGCCATCGGACGTCACTTCATCCGTACCAATTGTTGATAAACGCGCCCTGACGTTTCTCTCTAAATCCCCGCTAAGACCTTCGACCTGCAACCGCACATTGGCAGCGTAGGCAAGAGGTGTGGCGAGCAATACGCACAAAAAACACAAAATAGGGTATCGTGGCACG
The DNA here is from genome assembly GCF_052217105.1 of Yersinia sp. 2553 StPb PI. Classification (NCBI taxonomy): domain Bacteria; kingdom Pseudomonadati; phylum Pseudomonadota; class Gammaproteobacteria; order Enterobacterales; family Yersiniaceae; genus Yersinia; species Yersinia sp. 2553 StPb PI. The sequence goes on from NZ_JAZGPX010000002.1 coordinate 3,348,638, forward strand.
CGTACTCCTAATTAATTTTATACCTGCCATCTTCCAAATTGCAGGTGTATTGGCAACTCTCATTACTCGACCTGACCTCTGCAAGCAGCATTTAAATCTGCTCCCAGCAGATTTGTCATCCGAATCACTTACCCTATAAGCTCATCAGGGTTCTCTCCCTTGCCGCTTTACCGCATCTTGAAACCTATTGGGTATATTTTCCTGTAAAAACGATCTGACGGACTTTTTATCACTTACGCAATCATTCCGCACTTAAAGACCGATTTAAACCTGTTATCCCTAAAACTCCACCTTAAGCCGATACATTAACGCAGAATGGCTCTTATTGTGTGCAAACTCGCAATCAGATACAACTGTCTATACCTATTCACTGTAAACATCTTGTTATTAATTTACTGTAAACTTCAAATTCACTGTAAACATTGGAGCCTATTTTGGTGCAAAATTTTGACAAAACTGCCGTCATTGATGCGGCGAATGCCTTACCCGGGCGAATCACACCAATGCCAGTCGCAACTCTCCATGTGGTGAATGGGCATTCCATGACACATATCCCTGACGGAATGGAGATCGCTATCTTCGCCATGGGTTGCTTCTGGGGGGTTGAGCGCCTGTTCTGGCAACTGCCTGGCGTCTACAGTACTGCCGCAGGTTATTGCGGTGGCTACACACCAAACCCAACCTATCATGAAGTTTGTAGTGGCCGCACAGCCCATGCAGAAGTGGTTCGTGTTGTCTTTGATCCGGCCATCATCAGCTATAAGCAACTATTGCAGATTTTCTGGGAAAATCACGATCCCGCCCAAGGAATGCGTCAAGGCGGAGATGTCGGAACACAATATCGTTCAGCCATTTACGTTTTGACACCTGAGCAGCAAGTGCAAGCTAACGAGAGCAAAGCCTTGTTCCAGCAAGCCATGGAGCAAGCGGCTGATCGCCGGTTGATTACCAGTGAAGTGGTGGTTGCACTACCGTTTTACTATGCAGAGGATGACCACCAGCAATATTTGCACAAAAATCCACATGGATATTGTAACCTTGGCGGTATTGGCGTGTGTATGCCGCCTGATTTGTAAGGTTGCCCACGCTCTTATCGCTGCGATTATCCCCAAATTGCGTAGAGTTGCAGGTTGGCAGCAAGGGAATGACAAATCGCTTGGAATGCGGTTTGAACAGCATTTATGCTAGCCCACAGGGGGATTTCAAGCATGGCCGGAGTAATGAACCTAGCTAACTCCGCTGCAACTTAAAGTAAGACGGGTTATACTATTCGGGCTGTTCACTCGGCCCGATGGCGGCTTTCTGCCGTTATCTTAAATTTAAACAGTATTTTTTAATTCAAACAAATGTATGGCCTTCCTTACGATCGCCGGCGCGATTGTCGGTACGACACGGACAGATTATGTTAAACAGTATTTTACTGATTCTTTTTTTAATTGCGGTGAGTGCCTTCTTCTCATTATCAGAGATTTCACTGGCAGCTTCGCGCAAAATTAAACTAAAACTTCTGGCAGATGAAGGCGATATCAACGCCTTGCGGGTACTTAAATTACAAGAGACTCCGGGGATTTTCTTCACTGTGGTCCAGATTGGCTTGAATGCCGTCGCCATTCTGGGGGGTATCGTCGGTGATGCTGCGTTTTCCCCCTCCTTTAAATTGGTGTTTGAACGCTTCATGTCACCAGAGCTTGCCGACCAGGTGAGTTTCATTTGCTCGTTTGTTCTGGTCACCAGTTTATTTATTCTTTTTGCCGACTTAACCCCGAAACGCATCGGTATGATTTCACCTGAAGCGGTTGCCGTTCGGATCGTCAACCCGATGCGCTTCTGTCTGATGATTTGTCGCCCACTAGTTTGGTTCTTCAATGGGATGGCGAATCTAATCTTCCGACTATTCAAGCTGCCAATGGTACGCAATGATGACATCACATCAGATGATATCTATGCCGTCGTGGAAGCAGGTGCATTAGCCGGGGTGTTACGTAAACAAGAGCATGAATTGATCGAAAACGTCTTTGAACTGGAGTCACGTACTGTTCCTTCGTCGATGACGTCACGTGAAAGTGTGATTTATTTTGATCTGCGGGAAAGCGAAGACAGCATAAAAGAGAAGATTTCGACCCACCCACACTCTAAATTCTTGGTATGTGATGGTCATATCGATCAAGTTGTGGGTTATGTCGACTCTAAAGACTTGCTGAACCGGGTATTAGGTAACCAGAGTCTGGTACTGAGCAGTGGCGTGCAAATTCGCTCAGCCCTGATTGTGCCAGACACATTGACACTCTCCGAGGCGCTGGAGAGCTTTAAAACCGCCGGTGAAGACTTTGCCGTTATCCTCAACGAATACGCCCTGGTGGTTGGTATCATTACCCTGAATGACGTGATGACCACGCTGATGGGGGATTTGGTCGGTCAGGGGCAGGAAGAGCAAATTGTTGCTCGTGATGAAAGTTCATGGCTGATTGAGGGCGGTACCCCGATTGAAGATGTAATGCGAGTGCTGCATATCGATGAGTTCCCGCAGTCTGGCAATTATGAAACCATCGGCGGCTTTATGATGTATATGCTGCGCAAAATTCCCAAACGCACGGATTTCGTCAAATATGCCGGCTACAAGTTTGAAGTAGTCGATATCGATAGCTACAAAATCGATCAGCTACTGGTGACTAAACTCAGTGACCTACCAGCCCCAATACTGCCAAAAGCCCCACACGAAAGCAGTGATGCCTAATGAAAGTTTAAATCAGTCATTATTTAAAACATTAGCGGCCCCACAATAGGGGCCGCAATTAATTCTGTTCAGACTAATGTCATACCCAAAGCAATTATGTAAGAAGGGTATCAGCCTGCAAACGCATCACCTGACGATTAACCTCTGACATCACCTCAAAGTGGCGTTTATCCCTAACTTTCGGGATTAAAATCTTACCTTTGTCAAACTCAAAAGCCCCCATATCTTTGATATATAACCTCCCTCGGAAAAGCGTTTTGACATACATCGCCACTTTAGCCGGATTGTAACGTTGGAAGATCCTCATTTTTTTACTTTCCTCCCATGACATCAATACGCTCCCTCTGGTGCCTTAGCGACCAAGATCACAGGTAACGTAATATAATTGCAGAGTAATAGACCTAGAGTATGGGCTTTAGTTCCGCCAAAACCAGTCATTGCTGCTGGATTCACACAAAATTACAGGGTCATATAGATAAAATGAGACTTAATTACAGAATAACCATCTAGTCAGTGTCAGAAATAAATACTGTAGAGAAACAGGACAGACCTCTGATCTGCACCTATTATTGGAAAACTGATGCCCAATAGGTTTCAAGATGCTGGCAAGCGGCAAACACAATCTGCCAACACAGCTGCAATTTGAAAGACTACGGGTAGACCTGCATGCAGGACTTAGTACCCGACATTACCCATAAGATCCCACAAGGACATGCCATGATAAAAAATAGCCTGCTGATACTGTCACTACTACTCACACCACTAATGGCCTGCGCTCACTCCCTACAAATCAACCAGCGGGTACCGCCGGTGGGTGTCAGCGATAAAGGCGAATTAAATTATGATAAAGCTACTGATCAGTTTAGCTACAAAAACTGGAATAGCTCGCAACTGCCCGGCAAAGTGCGGGTGATCCAACATATTGCTGGCCGCACCTCGGCAAAAGAGCTGAATGCCCCGTTAGTGGAAGCCATTAAGCACGCTAATCTGCCACACGAACATTACCAAACGACGACAATCGTCAATACTGATGACGCCATCATCGGCACGGCAGTGTTTGTGCGTAACAGCATTGAAAGTAATAAACGCGACTTTCCCTGGTCACAATTTGTGGTCGATAGCGACGGGAATGTCAAAAAGGCCTGGGGTTTAGCGGAAAAGGGCTCGGCGATTGTGGTATTGGACCCACAAGGGAATGTGAGATTTGCCAAAGATGGCGCATTGACACCGGAGGAAGTACAGCAGGTGATCGATCAATTGCACCAACTGGTGAAACAGTAATCTCCCCTTAAGGTTTGAAGCTGCAGGGAATTCGCTGCGGGCACTCACCCGAATCATATGATTCGTTTGCGTGCCACCTCCCTGCAACGCCACACTCTTTGGCTATGTGGTTAGAATAAAGACACTCTAAAGCCGGGGTTCAGGAAAGATTCACGTGGGGTATAAGAGAGTGGTTTACCCTGCCAATCGTGAACCAGTGCTCCGGCAGCAATGGCTACTGCATGCCCGGCGGCAGTATCCCATACATTAGTAGGCCCAAAGCGCGGGTACAGTTGCGCCTTCCCTTCCGCCACCAGACAAAACTTGAGTGACGAACCGACTGATATAGTCTGGTGTTCACCTAATTGCGACAAATAATCTTCCAATTCAGCATCACTGTGAGAGCGACTGACTACCACTAACGGCGGTAGTGCAGCACGCACCTGAATCTGCATGCGCCTGCCACACTCCTCTTTCCACGCCTGGCCGTTTTCAGCGCTGTACATCACTTCAGTCACTGGGGTATATACCACGCCAAGCACCGGTACTCCTTGGTCAATCAACGCGATATTAACGGTAAACTCGCCATTCCGATGTAGAAACTCTTTAGTACCGTCCAGCGGATCAACCAGCCAGTAGCGCTGCCAGTGTTGACGTACCGCCCAAACCGGCGGATCTTCTTCAGATAACAGTGGGATATCGGGAGTCAGTGCCGCCAATCCGGCTTTGATAATCTGGTGAGCGGCAAGATCAGCCGCTGTCACTGGCGAATCATCTTTCTTATGGGCCACATCAAGGGGTTTATCCCCCTGATAGACCGCCATAATCGCCACGCCTGCGTCGCGGGCCAACTGGCAAATTTGCTCTAACATCATCCACCCCTTGGTATTATGAGTCGTGCCGGATACTGATAGTGGTTGTTTAAATTAATAGTGATTGTTTAGACCGATAGAGGCTCTTGTTACTCGTTCGCCATATATACAGTTTAGAACGCAAACGTAAAAATTAATTATCTAAGCCCAATAGATTTCCAGATGAAGGCAACAAGTGCCACCAGCAGACCTGCAAGTTACAAGATAACGGGGATATGCCCTCAATCATCAGAGTTGCAGACTAATAAGATTCCTACCAAATAGCCATCAATGTCGGTAACTTCCAATAAAATCAGTGGGATTAACCTGCCACAACTGTGAACTTCTGCGCGTTATCCTAGGGCGTTTTCTGCCAAACTTCACACTTTGTTGTAGCAATTAATTAAAGTTACATATTCTTTTGCGATACATGTCGAATAGATTTTAATGGAGAAAGCCATGATCACGCGTCCGCTGACGTTATCTCTTCTTGCCAGCCTGATTGCTGTCGCGACTTCAATGTCTGTAGCAACTGCTGCTACCGTTGATTTGCGGGTATTGGAAACCACCGACCTGCACAGCAATATGATGGATTTTGATTACTACAAAGATAAACCTACCGAAAAGTTTGGTCTGGTGCGCACTGCAAGCCTGATCAGTGCTGCCCGCCAACAAGCAACCAACAGCGTACTGGTGGATAACGGTGACCTGATCCAAGGTAGCCCGCTTGGTGACTATATGGCAGCCAAGGGATTGAAAGCCGGAGAAATTCACCCAGTCTACAAAGCAATGAATACGCTGGATTATGCGGTGGGGAATATCGGTAACCATGAGTTTAACTACGGTCTGGATTATCTGAAAAAATCGCTAGCTGGCGCAAAATTCCCCTATGTGAATGCCAACGTGATTGATGTGAAAACCGGTAAGCCGCTGTTCCAGCCTTATCTGATTGTCGACACGCCAGTGCAAGATCGTGAAGGTAAAACCCATAACTTGCGCATTGGTTACATTGGTTTTGTCCCGCCACAAGTGATGATATGGGATAAAGCAAATCTGAGCGGAAAAGTGACCGTTAACGACATCACTGAAACGGCCAAAAAATGGGTACCTGAGATGCGCAAGCAAGGTGCTGATTTGGTGGTGGCTATCCCGCACTCTGGGCTTTCCAGTGATCCTTATAAAACCATGGCGGAAAACTCAGTTTATTATCTCAGCCAGGTTGCGGGGATCGATGCCATCATGTTCGGCCACGCCCATGCCGTTTTCCCCAGTAAAGATTTTGCCGCCATCAAAGGTGCTGATATCGCTCAAGGCACCTTAAATGGTATTGCAGCAGTAATGCCGGGCCAGTGGGGTGATCATCTGGGGGTGGTCGATTTCGTCCTGAATAATGATAAAGGCCCATGGCAAGTTACTGAAGCCAAAGCTGAAGCACGCCCAATCTATGATAAAGCAGCACAAAAATCGCTGGCAACCGAAGATGCCAATCTGGTAAAAGTGCTAGCAGCAGACCATCAGGGTACTCGTGACTTCGTCAGTCAGCCGATCGGCACAGCATCGGACAATATGTACAGCTATCTGGCACTCATCCAAGATGACCCGACAGTGCAGATTGTGAACAATGCTCAACGCGCCTATACCGAACACTTTATTCAAGGCGACCCCGATTTAGCCAATTTGCCGGTACTCTCTGCCGCTGCCCCCTTCAAAGCCGGCGGGCGTAAAAATGATCCCGCCAGTTTCGTTGAAGTGGAAAAAGGCGAGCTGACCTTCCGTAATGCCGCCGATCTCTATCTGTACCCGAACACACTGGTGGTGGTGAAAGCCAGTGGGGCAGAAGTTAAGCAATGGTTAGAGTGCTCTGCCGCGCAATTCAATCAAATTGATGTGACCAGCAGCAAGCCACAATCGTTGATTAACTGGGATGGTTTCCGTACTTATAATTTTGATGTTATCGATGGCGTGAAATATGAAATCGATGTCAGCCAACCTGCGCGCTATGACGGTGAATGCGCACTGATCAACGATAAAGCCGAACGGATTAAAAACCTGACATTTAATGGCAAACCTATCGATCCGAAAGCCACATTCCTGATTGCGACCAACAACTATCGGGCTTATAGCGGTAAATTTGCCGGTACGGGTGACAGCCATATTGCATTTGCTTCTCCTGATGAAAACCGGGCGGTACTGTCAGCTTATATCAGTGCTGAAACCAAGAAACACGGGCAAGTTACCCCACAGGCTGATAATAACTGGCGTCTGGCAACGATCGACAGTAAGCAGCCACTGGATATCCGCTTTGAAACGTCACCAAGTGCTAAAGCCGCTGAATTTATCAAGCAAAAAGCGCAGTACCCGATGAAAGCACAAGGTACTGATGAAATTGGCTTTGCCGTTTATCAAATCGACTTACAGAACAAATAATCTCGGATAACAGCGCTTCAACGCGCTGTTACTTTTCACAAGTACCTCTTTGTGGTTATATCGCAATCTATAACATGTATTTATTATGCATGTTATAGGCGTTTAACTATTCAATGAGGTGTCATTATGGATTACCGCAATCAGTCTCTCGGTGCCCTGGCTATCGCTATTCCACGAGCCACAAAATTATTCCGTCACCACCAGCTCGATTTCTGCTGTGGTGGTAAACAGACACTGCTACGCGCAGCCAATAAGCTGAACCTGGATATCGATGAGCTGGAAGCACAACTGAGTGCCTTGCAATCCGAGCCTCAGTCATCTGAAGATTGGCAACAGCAGTCGCTGGCTAATATCATCGATTTTATTATCAGCCGCTACCATAACCGCCATCGTGAGCAGTTACCGGAATTAATTCTGATGGCGGAAAAAGTTGAACGGGTACACGGCGAGAAACCAGCCTGTCCGCGTGGACTGGCGGTTGAACTTACTGCAATTTTAGAAGAGCTAACCCAGCATATGTACAAAGAGGAACAAATTCTGTTCCCAATGATAACCCGTGGTATGGGGTCTCAGGCTGGTGGGCCAATATTTGTGATGGAAGCGGAACACGATGCAGTTGGGCAGCAGCTAGAAGTGGTAAAACAGTTAACACAAAATGTCACCCCACCAGAAGGAGCCTGCAATACCTGGCGGGCACTCTACACCGGTATCAATGAATTCATAACTGATCTAATGGAACATATTCATCTGGAAAACAATTTGCTGTTCCCGCGCGCGCTAAAAGGCGAATAATCTCGCTATTGGTCATGGCCGGCATCAATAAATGCAAAAGGGCGACATCACGCCGCCCTTTCTGGTTTCACCGCATGCAGAAATTACAGAATTTCCAGCAGTTCCACTTCAAACATCAATGCGCTGAAAGGTGGAATAGTCGCACCCGCGCCACGCTCGCCATAAGCCAGGCCGTGCGGGATGTACAACTTCCACTTAGAACCTACTGGCATCATGGATAAGGCTTCAATCCAACCAGGAATAACACCACTGACCGGGAATTCTGCTGGCTGGCCACGTTCAACTGAGCTATCAAATACCGTACCGTCAACCAGACGGCCCGTATAGTGCACACGAACACGGTCCTGGCGGGATGGGATCGGGCCTTCGCCAGCCTGTAACACGGAGAACTGTAAGCCAGACTCAGTGGTGGTCACATCATCACGCTTGGCATTTTCTTCTAAGAAGGTTTTGCCTTCTTCTACCAACGCACTCTGGCGATCAACACGCACTTTATCAGCCTTTTCGTGCACTTCTTGTAGTGCGCGATGTATTACATCAACCGGGACGGTCGGTGCATTCCCTTCCATCGCGTCACGCAAACCTGCCAACAGTGCTTCTGGCAATAAACCTTCCAGCCCGGACTCTTGCAATTGCTGCCCGATTTGTAAACCAATTCCGTAGCTCGCTTGCGCTTCAACGCTATCAAAAGAAGGGGTCGTCATGGATTTTCCTTTAGTCACTCATCATATTGAAGCTGCCAGCATAACAGCAGCAGGGGAGCGCGGTAAAATCTTGCGTCGTGAATGATGACTTTTGTCGAAGAAAAAGAAACAATGACACCCCGCGCGTGGACCCCGTTGAATGGCTCAAGCCAGTGATTCGGGTAATTAAAAGCACCCAACAAACCGTAGTTTGGAAGGTAACGGGGATAAAGGTATATACTTAGAAGCCTATGGGGTTACCGCCCATATTTAATTTTATGTTGTTTTACGTTGTTGAAGAGAGGTTACCATGGGCAGAATCGCGCCCAGGAGAAGGAAGAATAATCGGGTTTATCAACCACTGCTGCACACCTGGCTGACGATTAGGCAGAAGATCATGCCGGATTCTAAAGCTGCCGATGAGCAAAACCTGATGTCTGAAATCAGTGCGCCTGAGCACACAGCCTCTGCGGAGAACGTTGTTACTATCGAAGATAGCGTTTCTGCAAACGTTAATGTGCCCCCTGAATCCGTGGCAACCGCCACAGCAGAAAAAGGGATCAAAGGTCTGCTGCTGAAAATCTGGCATTTGCCGGACAGTTTCGAATGGATGGAACCTTTGCCTCTGTTCCATCGCCGCTGGGTTATTGTCGCCACCGCTGTATTGCTGCTGGCACTGCTGTGGCCCGCATCGCGGGATAACACCAACCTTTCCTTCCCAGTGAGCGCGCCGTCCAGCAGCGCGCCACTACAAGCCCAATTACAGGGCAATCTTGATGCTCCGCCACCGCCAACGGTGGCGTCTCCCGAACCCGAACCACCGACTTTGACGCAGGGAAATTGGCAAAGTTATCAAATTCAATCAGGGAAAACACTGGCACAGTTATTCCGTGATAATAACCTGCCGGTCAATGAAGTTTTTGCGATGGCACAGGTTGAGGGTAGCGATAAGCCATTGAGTAATCTGAAAGCTGGGCAAGAAATCAAAATTATGTTGGACGCTCAAGGTGTAGTTGCCGCACTGGCCATTGAAACCACCAATAATACAGAAGTGCTGTTTACCCGGCAGAGCGATGGCAGTTATCGTCGCGACCGTTAAGCGCCGTTATCCATAGCCACTTTTGTCCTGCCCGTTACCTTCTTTGATATTGTCACGTCGTCTCTTCCGAATTAGGTTGTTTTCTGGATGGTTAACGCCATCCACCATTGATAACCACATTCATATACCCAATAGATTTCAAGATGCAGCCAGGCGACAAGCGCATAGAACCCGATGAGCGTCCCCAAGAGTCATGACTATCGCCAACACACCAGCAGCCTGAAAGATAGCGGGGAGAAATAAAGGGAGTGACTATGATATGAAATACAAATTACCTTTTTTAATGCTATTCACCTCGTTTGGTACCTTAGCTCAGTTGCATTGCCCGCCAGTGGATACAATTAAACAGATTGGTGGAGTTTACAGTGCACCTGCGGCAGGTAATGAAGAATGGGTTGGCATATTACAAGGTACCCTTCCACCAAACAGTTCAGTTAAAAATTTTAGTGAAGCGCTGATCATCATTGATAGTGATAAAAACAATATCGTTGGACAGGGTGAGTTTCAAAAGTGTACCTATAACTTGCAGGCGCAAGGTAGGCAGATAGATATGTTCTACGGTAATAAAACTTGGCCAGTATCGGTCAATGGGCAACCACTCTGGGTGTACCAACAAAATCCTTTTCTAGAAATTTACCAGTGTTCAGGTGTTGCCGCCGAAGAGTGCAAGTTTGAAATTTTAGCGGCGGGTTAAGCTTTTAGTGTTGAGCCAAACATGCAGATGGCTATTTTCATCAACCACCAGATAGCAAAACGCCAGCACGAGGCTGGCGTTTTAGCAGGTTAACAGCAGCGTAACTTACGCTTCTGCAACCACGATCACGTTCAGTTTAGCGAACACGTCGCTGTGTACCTGGAAGTGAACTTCATGATCACCTGTGGTACGCAGAACGCCATTCGGCAAACGAACTTCGCTCTTGGTAACTTCAACGCCAGCCGCAGTTACTGCGTCAGCGATATCACGAGTACCGATAGAGCCGAACAGTTTGCCTTCATCGCCAGATTTAGACGCGATGGTGACACTGCCCAGTTCGTTAATTTTGGTTGCGCGAGCTTCAGCAGCAGCCAGAACGCCAGCCAATTTGGCTTCCAATTCTGCACGGCGTGCTTCAAAGAACTCTACGTTTTTCTTCGTTGCCGGAACAGCTTTACCTTGTGGAACCAAGAAGTTACGAGCATAGCCCGCTTTAACGTTCACTTGGTCACCCAGGCTGCCCAGGTTTGCTACTTTATCAAGCAGAATAACTTGCATTACCTTATCCTCTCAAAGTCGTTAATGGACAGTGGCCGATTACTGATGACGATCAGTGTACGGCAACAAAGACAGGTAGCGTGCGCGCTTGATACAACGGGCGAGCTGACGCTGGTATTTTGCGCGAGTACCGGTAATACGGCTCGGGACAATTTTACCACTTTCAGTGATATAGTTTTTCAGCGTAGCGATATCTTTATAATCAATCTCTACAACGCCTTCCGCGGTAAAACGGCAGAACTTGCGACGACGGAAATAACGTGCCATTTGGCTAGTCTCCAGAATCTATAAATTCAATCTGCTCGGCATGCAGAACCAATTTGTTCAGCCCATTGCGACCTTGATGGCAGCTAATGAAGCCTTCAACGGTTAACTGACTGCCGACCGTTATACTGTGAGTTAATGCTTGTGACTTTTGTCCGCTGACAATAACCGGCATTCTGCACCATGTTTGTCGGCTAAATCCGGCTTCCTGCTGTGTTGATCGGTGCTCAAGCACAAATTGACAATGCGGAATACCAGAAGGACTTACTTTTCGAACCGGCGTCTTGCACACTGTGCCAGAAAGTACCAGACGATTAGTGGTCACCACGGCAATTACTCTTCAGAATCCCCAGCTTCAGAATCATCATTGGCTTCTGATGCGAAGTCGTGACGCTCACGGCGTTCGTCTTTCGCTTTAACCATTGGTGATGCTTCAGTTACCGCGTGTTTAACGCGCATAACCATGCTACGGATAACGGCGTCGTTGAAGCGGAAGTTTGTTTCCAGCTCATCGATCGCTTCCTGCGGGGCTTCAACGTTCAGCAGAACGTAGTGAGCTTTATGCAGTTTATTGATCGGGTAAGCCAGTTGACGGCGGCCCCAGTCTTCCAGACGGTGAATGGTACCAGCAGCATTAGTGATAGTTGCACTATAGCGCTCGATCATGCCCGGAACCTGTTCGCTTTGGTCAGGATGGACCATAAAAACGATTTCGTAATGACGCATCGATTATTGCTCCTTACGGATTATTCAGCCTCCTGATAGGGTCAACCGCGGCCCATGGAGGCAAGGAACGTGTTTGTGTGCGGCTGAAAAATGACGCGTAACTATACTTGCGGGCGGTTTGAAACTCAAGAACTGACGGGGATTTATTCTTGTTCTGGCCCTTACTTCGCTAAAAAGGCATTTTTTGTTCATTAAATAACCAATGGATGTAGATCCATTAGTCTATTAAATCTTTCAATAAAATCATTGGCTCAGTGAAAATATCATTCATTTTTTTTGACCAAGTGAATCAATTACTACGTATTTTTAAATTAACAAAAGCGACTAGAATTATTTACATCCACCGCATATTAAGCGGTAGCGTTAATGGAAAGTTATTCAAAGTATATAAACATACTCTAAATAATTCGAGTTGCAGGAAGGCGGCAACTGAGCAAATCCTCAGGAGCTTACACCAGTAAGTGACTGGGGTGAACGAAGGCAGCCAACGCGCCTGCTACTTGAAGTATGACGGGTATAAAATATTGGAGTCACCTATGAGACATACACTCATCATCGCAGCCACAGTCAGTTTGCTCTTATCCGCCAACACGTTTGCCGCCACAGAAATCAGCCGCCAGGAAGCGATGCAGCAGCAGCGTGTCAGTATCGGCGAGATCTCTCTTAACCATAATGTGGTGTCACCGGATGACGCCGTGGCACAAATTAGCAAAATGGCTGATGAGCGCGGCGCTACGGCATACCACATTACTCAGATGCATGAGCCGGGTAGCAACAGCTCAATTCGGGTCAATGCTGAGATTTACCGTTAGACGCAGCAGTATAGATACAACACCGGTGAATACGACGACCAACAACCAAAAAAGCCCTTTGATATGCCCTTGCCCCCAGACCTTTGGGGGCTTTTTTATAAGTGGCTGCTGAAGAATGTGACTCCAGCCTTTAATGCACTTGGGGTAATTTTGTGGCCAATACCGGCCTCGGTAATATAGGTTAGCTGATTAGCGCGCCCGCTAGCCCTTAACGCCTGTACCAATCGCGTACTTTCTGCTGCTGGCACCACTTCATCAGCCTCGCCATGCCAGACCAATAAGGGCCGCTCTGCAATCTTTTCTAACTGATGGTTCAGTTCATAATCCGCCAACGGCGCTAAACGGCGCTCAAATTCAGCAGCGTTGACCGGCTGCCCCGCTTTCAATGGCGGAAACAGTGAGCGGGCCAGTGAGGTAAAATCACCTGACCCCATAAAGTCTGCGGCCACTTTCACCCATGGATAGCGAGCAAACGCCCCCAATGTGGTCATACCGCCCATTGATGCACCCGCCACGCCAATGCGATCACCGTCAATCAATCCTGCTTGTTGATAATATTGTTTAATCGCAGGCAACTCATCAATGTTTGATTTCAGGATCTCCCAGAAATAGGATAAGCGCTGTGATTCATCACCGTTAAACCGCGCACCGTGCATATCCGCATCTGGCAAGATGGTGCGAAAACCGGCTTGTGCGAAGGCATAGGCGAAGTAGGAATAGACCTCTTTCGATGAGGTGTAGCCATGATAGAAAAAAATGGTCGGTAGCTGCTGCTGGCGTTTACCCGCAGGGGTAGCATGAATCACCTCAATACCATTAATATTTTCCAGCGATATCTCAATCATGGCAAAAATCCTTTATTGATGCAGCGGCGCGTAAACAGGAAAAACCAGCGTAATATACCCAAGGAACAAGGCAGTGTGCCAAAATGAGGATATAAAGTCTTAAATCAATTTCTTCCAAGATATTACGCTTCACCTTGGGGTTTTACGGTAACCGCGCCGTTGATAAAGAGGCAATAAATGAAGATAAAACGTGTGATGGGGGTTTTGCTGCTGGCGCTCGGGCTTTCGGGTTGTAGTGTTTTGCATACGACACCAGCCCCCCCTCCTGCAATCCAGCCTTATGCACAAGAAATTACCCGCGCCCAGAGCCTTAATTTGCAAAAAGTAGGCACCGTCTCAGCACAGGTATTTGGTAGCCCGATGGATATAGAAGCCGAAATTCAACGTAGGGCTAATGCCAGTGGCGCGCCCTACTATTTGATTATTATGTTGTCCGACAGCATTTATCCCGGCACCTGGTATGCCAACGCACTGCTGTATAAGTAACTCATTGCTGCTGACTGCTGATTCCCCTATTGAAAGCCGCTGCCGCGACTGAGCAGTCGCGCGCAAACCGCTTCCGGCAGCATATATTGATCACGGTGATCCAAGGTCATGCGGCACCAGGCATCGGCCAGTGGTGGTGAGGCAAAACGCAGTAGCTGAGAAGCACAACACAGATCGAACAGTTGCTGAGTTAATGCCCGCCCTTGTTCCTCTTTGGGGTTTTTCAGCCGCTGCTGTAATTGCCGCCACGCACGATCAAACAATCGATTCTGCCCGCGAACCGGATAGAACTCCTGCTGTAGCATCTCAAGGGCTGCCGGTAGTTTGCGAAATGTGCGCAACACATCAAGGCACATAATATTGCCGGAACCTTCCCAAATACTGTTTACCGGCATTTCACGATAGAGCCGTGGCAGTTCACTCTGCTCACAATAGCCAATCCCACCCAGCACCTCCATCGCCTCGGCAACAAACCCACTGCCTTGCCCACATACCCGATATTTAGCCGCAGGAGTGAGTAGACGGCTAAATATCTTCTCATGAGCCTCATCTGACTTTCCCCAGGCGCTAGCTAAGCGCATCAGCAGTGCTGTATGCCCCTCCAGACGCAATGCCATGCGGCTCAGCACTTGTCGCATCAAAGGTTGGTCTACCAGTGGCTTACCAAAGGCCTGCCGCTGCCACGCATGATACAGCGCGACGGAAAAGGCACGCCGCATCAGACCATGGCTACCCAGCGCACAATCAAAACGGGTATAGCCCCCCATTTTTAAAATTTGGCGCACACCGTCGCCCTCATCCCCCAATAACCAAGCAGTCGCATTATCAAACTCAACTTCACTGCTGGCATTGGAGCGGTTGCCAAGTTTATCTTTCAGCCGTTCTAATCGAATGGCGTTATAGCTGCCATCCGGCAATATTTTAGGCAGAAAGAAGCAGGATAGCCCGCCATCGGTCTGCGCCAACACTAGGTGTGCATCACTTTGTGGTACCGAGAAAAACCACTTGTGCCCCACCAGACGATAAGCCTCACCATTGCCCCGCCCCTCCAGCGGCTCAGCCCGGGTAGTATTACTGAGTACATCGGAACCACCCTGTTTTTCTGTCATGCCCATTCCTATCAACAAGCCCCGTTTCTGGCTACCAATGGACTGATGGGGATCAAAGCGATCAGAAAGTAGTGGCGATAGCCAGTTTTGAAATAGTGGTGGGAGTGTTTGCTGTAGTAGTGGGATAGCACCAAAGGTCATGGTTATTGGGCAGAGCGTGCCCGCTTCCACCTGTGCATGCAGGATAAAACGCGCCGCACGGGCGGCAAAAGAACCGATTCGAGCATCTTCCTGCCACGGTAGATTATGCAGGCGATGATTGACCAGCTCTTGCATTAACATATACCACGCGGGATGAAATCGCACTTGGTTCAACCGCTGCCCGGCAGCATCGTAGCGCAATAACTCAGGAGGATTGGTGTTTGCCAGCCGCCCAAGTTCAAGAGACTCCTGTGATCCCAATTGTAGCCCGATCAAAGAGAGAGTCTCTCCATCCCAACCAGCGTGTTCACGCATCACTGCTTCCCGCAACGCCATGTCAGACAAAAATAAATTACTGTTCGACAATGGCTCCGGCTGATTGAAAACCAAGTGAGTCTGCCACTCCATACCTTCCTCCATTTCGGTATTCTATCCTTCGTACCTGAAGCCGCAGGGGTGTTAGCTACGCTTACTCACCCGAATCACTCACCGTCGTGCGCTCATCAGGACTCGTTCACTTGCCGCCTACCTGCAACTTCAGTTACTTTGGATATAACTGTACCATCGGCATTCATAAATCAGGGTTAAGTATGGTGCAGGCGCGAATTTTTGCTGGCAGGCTCATCACAAACGGGGATGAAAGCCCTATATATCACTGATGATTTAATTAAAATTCCTATAAAAAAGCCAGCATCCGTAAATGCTGGCTTTCTGAACTCAATAGCAAAAGAGATATTACGCTTTCAATGCTCGCTGGCGCACAACTTCAAATAAGCAAACCCCAGTGGCAACCGAGACGTTTAGCGAAGAAACCGTACCCGCCATTGGAATACTGATCAGTTCATCGCAATGCTCACGGGTCAAACGGCGCATGCCTTCACCTTCAGCCCCCATCACCAGCGCCATCGGGCCAGTCATTTTGCTCTGATACAAGGTGTGGTCTGCTTCACCGGCAGTGCCAACAATCCAGACATTGTGTTCTTGCAGTAACCGCAGGGTACGCGCCAGATTAGTCACTTTAATCAATGGCACATTCTCAGCGGCACCACTGGCCACTTTCTTGGCAATAGCATTAAGCTGCGCCGAGCGATCGCGTGGCACAATAACCGCATGGACACCGGCGGCATCGGCGCTACGCAAACATGCCCCGAGATTATGCGGGTCAGTTACGCCATCCAGCACCAGCAAGAACGGCATATCCACACTTTCCAGCAGGGCAGGTAAGTCATTTTCCTGATACTGACGCCCTTCACGCACTCGCGCTACGATCCCCTGATGGACACCCCCTTCAACCTGAGAGTCCAGCCATTGGCGGCTAGCCACCTGAATCACTAAACCGGCAGCTTCCAGTTCCGCGACCAAAGGTTGCAGACGGCGATCGTCACGACCCTTCAGAATAAAAACTTCCAGGAAACGTTGCGGATCATTGTCTAGCAGGGCTTTGACGGCGTGAATACCGTAAATAATTTCGCTCATGATGCTCTTTTATAAATGATTAAGTATTAATAAGTAAACGAATGCGGGCGACCGGGGCCGCCCGACAATCAGCAGGCCATTACTGGTCGCTGCTGGTTTTCTTCTTCGCACGCTTGGCCTTGGTGGCGGCGGCAATTTTTTTGGTTTTAGCGGACGCTCGTTTTGCTTTCGCTTTGGCTTTTTTCTCAGCCAGTGCTTTATCGTCTAGTTTAGCGGCGGCATCTGCTGGGCGGAATGCACTATCCGGCTCGAAGTTCACTGGTTTTTTTGCCC
Organism: Yersinia sp. 2553 StPb PI; assembly: GCF_052217105.1. Taxonomy (NCBI): domain Bacteria; kingdom Pseudomonadati; phylum Pseudomonadota; class Gammaproteobacteria; order Enterobacterales; family Yersiniaceae; genus Yersinia; species Yersinia sp. 2553 StPb PI. Next base: position 3,365,868 of record NZ_JAZGPX010000002.1, read on the forward strand.
GACGAGGCCGTTGCTGCCCACCACCGGCTGGCGCGCCATCACGGCGCGGAGCACCAGATGAACTACCACGCCCACCACGACCGGTTGAGGTATCACGCATCGTGCGCTGCCCATCAGCTTTCTTCGCCTTATCACGGGCTGTTTTACCCTCACCGCGCGGCTTACGGGTACTGGAGACCAGAGCAAAGTCAATTTTGCGCTCATCCATATGTACCGCCTCAACCCGAATTTCTACGGTATCACCCAAGCGGTAAACCTGACCTGAGGATTCGCCGATCAGACGTTGGCCGATGTTGTCGTAACGGTAATAATCATTATCCAGGCTGGAAACATGCACCAAACCATCAATAAACAGATCATCCAAACGCACGAAGAAACCAAAGCCGGTAACACTGGCAATGATCCCGGTGAAGACTTTACCAACCTGATCCTGCATAAAATCACACTTCAGCCAGTCCGCTACGTTACGGGTAGCTTCATCAGCGCGGCGTTCAGTCATTGAGCAGTGTTCGCCCAATTGCAGCATATCTTCGTATTCACTGTGCCAGCCACCGGTTGGTGTCCAGCGCTCTTTCTGATTGCCTTGCTCTTTGGCGAGCTGGTACTTGATAGCGCGGTGCATCGCCAAGTCAGGATAACGGCGGATTGGTGAGGTGAAATGGCCATAAGAGGCCAATGCCAGGCCAAAGTGACCCCGGTTTTCTGGATCGTAAATTGCCTGTTTCATTGAGCGCAGCAACATGGTTTGCAGCATTTCATGGTCCGGGCGATCGGCAACTTCATCCATCAGTACAGCGTAATCTTTCGGCTCGGGCTTCAAGCCGCCACCTAAGGTCAGGCCTAGCTCATTCAGCACGCTACGCAGTGCGGAGATATGGTCATCACTTGGGCGGTCATGTACACGGAACAATGCAGGTTCGTTGTGTTTTTCGACAAAACGAGCGGCTGCAATATTCGCCAAAATCATGCACTCTTCAATCAACTTATGCGCGTCATTGCGCACCGTCGATTCAATACGTTCAATGCGCCGTTCAGCGTTGAAGATAAACTTGGCTTCTTCGGTTTCGAACGCGATACCACCACGCTCAGCACGGGCCTGATCCAGCGCTTTATACATGGTATGCAGTTCTAACAGATGCGGCACCAGCGGCTTATATTGCTCACGCAGTGTCTCTTCACCATCAATAATCCGCCACACTTTGGTGTAGGTCAGACGTGCGTGGGAGCTCATCACTGCTTCGTAGAACTTATACGACGACAGCTTACCCTGTGAGGAGATGGTCATCTCACACACCATGCACAGGCGGTCTACCTGCGGATTCAGGGAGCAAAGGCCGTTTGAGAGCACTTCCGGCAGCATCGGAACCACTTGCGACGGGAAGTAAACCGAGTTACCACGGCTGCGAGCTTCATCATCCAGCGCGGTGCGTGGGCGCACATAATAGCTGACATCAGCAATCGCCACCCACAAGCGCCAGCCACCACCGCGTTTCTTCTCGCAGTAAACAGCATCATCGAAGTCGCGGGCATCTTCACCATCAATAGTGACCAATGGCAGGTTGCGTAAATCCACCCGCCCTTTCTTCGCCTCTTCCGGTACTTGTTCTTTCAGATCCACAACTTGTTTTTCAACTTGTGGCGGCCAGGTATGGGGGATCTCATGGGTACGCAGTGCGATATCCACCGCCATGCTGGTACCCATATTTTCGCCGAGCACTTCAACAATCTTACCTACCGCTTTAGTCCGGCGGGTCGGGCGCTGAGTCAACTCGACCACCACCATATAACCCATCCGCGCACCGTTGATTGCCTCTGGCGGGATCAGAATGTCAAAACTCAATCGACCATCATCTGGCACCACAAAACCGGTGCCGGCATCAGTAAAGTAACGACCAACAATCTGGCTGGTTTTCGGTACTAATACACGCACGATACGTGCTTCACGGCGGCCTTTGCGGTCTGCGCCAACTGCTTGGGCCAATACCACATCACCATGAATGGCGGTTTTCATCTGTTCTGCGGAGAGATACAGGTCGTCTTTACTGCCTTCAACGCGTAAAAAGCCGAAACCATCACGGTGACCAATAACAGTCCCACGCAGTAAGTCGAGACGCTCAGGCAAGGCGTAGCACTGACGACGGGTGAAGACCAATTGCCCATCGCGCTCCATAGCGCGCAGGCGGCGACGCAGTGCCTCTAAAGGCTCTTCGCCGGTTAAATTAAGTTCATTGGCCAGCTCTTCACGGCTGGCAGGTGTTTCGCGCTTCGCGAGATGAGCCAAAATGAATTCCCGACTAGGGATCGGTGACTCATATTTTTCTGCTTCTCGTTCCAAGAATGGATCTTGTGACATTGCGGTTCCTCCGTTGTCAGCAGCAGGTCTTATACCCTGCGTACTTGAAGCCGCAGGGGTGTTAGCTGCGCGCTCTCACCCGAATCACTTACCAGTGTAAGCTCATCGGGATTCGTTTACTGGCTGCCTACCTGCAACTCCAAGTTCTTTGGGTATATATATCTTTGATTAAGCAAAAATCTACTCAACAAGTAACAGTTTGTAGAGCGGGGAATTATCTTTAACCATGTCAGCCAAAGTATAGTTATCCAGCTCGTTAAGGAAACTCTGTACCGCCTGATTAAGCACTTGTTTCAGGCGACAAGCGGGTGTTATGTGGCAAAAATCACTACTGCAATTCACCAGAGACAGTGGCTCCAGTTGGCGCACAACATCACCAATTAGAATTTGGTTAGCCGGTTTACCCAACCGTATACCACCATTTTTGCCCCGCACAGCGGTCACCAGACCGACACGGCTCAACTGATTGATTATTTTAACCATATGATTGCGAGACACACCATATACCTCAGTTACCTGAGAAATGCTGGTCATTTGGCCTTCCGGTAGCGAGGCCATATAAGTAAGCGCCCGCAAACCATAATCAGTAAAACTTGTTAACTGCACGTATACCCCTGAGTATCAATTTACCCGGCTTAACCCCATCGGAAATAACACTTTTTGGATAGGTTATAAGTGCGATTCCAAGTGTGATTCAGAAAACTCATATCCTACATAACTCGAGTTACAGGAAGGCGGCAACTAAGCGAATCCCCAAGAGCTTACATCAGTAAGTGATTAGGGTGAATGAAGGCAGCCAAACACACATGCAACTTGAAGTATGACGGATATATTCTTTGAATGATAAACCAGCCATAAAGCTTGCGGCTAATCATTTAGGTGAAGGGTGGCGCTTTTGGTATAAAACGGCATATCCGAGGTCACTTCTGCATCTCATTATACCCAAAATAGCTGACTTTGCAGTTAACAATGTATTTAGGGTATATACCCTAAATAATTCGAGTTGCAGGAAGGCGGCAAGAGACAGACAAATCGGTCGGGAACCGATTTGAACAGCATTTATGCTAGCCCGTAGGGTGAACCTCAAGGATGAGGCTCATTAACCCCGATGAGCTTACATGAGTAAGTGATTCGGGTGATTGAACGTAGCCAACGCACATGCAGCTTGAAGTATGACGGGTATAAACAATAAACCGGACCTAAGCCCGGTTTATTAAAGTCTGAATTCTGACTATTTGGCGGTTAGCCACTTAATCATAAATCAAACGAATCATGCATCAAATGGGTCGCGCAAGATCATGGTTTCTTCACGATCAGGACCGGTAGAGATAATATCAACCGGAACACCGGTCAGCTCTTCTACTCGTTTGATGTAGTTCAGGGCTGCCTGTGGCAACTTGCTATGTTCTTTCACACCAAAGGTGGTTTCTGACCAGCCTGGCATGGTTTCGTAAATTGGCTCGATACCTTCCCAACCTTCAGCAGCCAGTGGGGTAGTATCAACTTCGCGACCATCTGGCATGCGGTAGCCAACACACAGCTTCACTTCTTTCAGACCATCTAACACGTCCAGTTTGGTCATACAGAAACCAGACAGGGAGTTGATCTGCACGGCGCGACGCACTGCAACGATATCCAACCAACCGGTACGACGGCTACGGCCTGTTGTTGCGCCATATTCGTTACCTTGCTTACGCAGGAATTCGCCAGTTTCATCATTCAACTCGGTAGGGAATGGACCTGCACCTACACGGGTGGAATAAGCTTTAACGATACCTAAGACGTAATCAACATAACGTGGACCCAAGCCAGAGCCGGTGGCTACGCCACCAGCAGTGGTGTTAGATGAAGTTACATACGGATAAGTACCGTGATCGATGTCCAGTAAGGTGCCTTGTGCGCCTTCGAACATGATCAGATCACCGCGCTTGCGGGCGCTGTCCAGCAAGTCAGAAACATCAACCACCATGGCAGTCAAAATATCAGCAATAGCTAATACTTCATCCAGCACTGTTTGGTAGTCAACTGCATCAGCTTTGTAGTAATGCACTAACTGGAAGTTGTGGTAATCCACAATTTCTTTCAGTTTGATAGCGAAGGTTTCTTTGTTGAACAAATCACCGACGCGCAGACCACGGCGGGCAACTTTGTCTTCATAAGCAGGACCAATACCACGGCCGGTAGTACCAATAGCTTTTTCACCACGTGCTTTTTCACGCGCATTATCCAAAGCCACATGATAAGGCAGGATTAATGGGCATGCTTCGGAGAGTAACAGTCGCTCACGTACAGGCACACCGCGCGCTTCAAGCTCTGTCATCTCTTTCATTAAAGCGTCAGGTGCCAATACAACACCGTTGCCGATGATGCTGGTTACGTTTTCACGCAGAATACCTGAGGGAATTAAATGAAGAACGGTTTTCTCACCGTTGATAACCAAAGTATGGCCAGCGTTGTGACCACCTTGATAGCGCACAACATAATTAGCCCGTTCAGTCAGCAGGTCAACGACCTTGCCCTTACCTTCGTCACCCCATTGGGTGCCCAGTACGACGACGTTCTTACCCATCTCAAAAATCACCAGGTTGCTTAAAAAAGGATTCTAACATCTCATTCGGCTGCTTTCAGTACTTTTTAACACATAACTGAACAATTTTTGTGCTTACATTCAGCCACCCATGCGGCTACGCAACATGTAGTAGATAACCACACCAGCAACCACTAATCCGCCACCAAAACGGCGCAAAGTGGCATCCGGTAATTGGGTCATCGCCTGAATCATTTTGCGCCAGGCTTTGGGGTACAGCATCGGGCCAAGCCCTTCGAGCACCAAAACCAGACCCAATGCTAACAAGATGGTTGAATTCATTATTTGTCTCAAATGGAAAAGGCCCGCGTTAACGGGCCTTATTGTTACGGTCAAGACGAGCTGTAACGACAGCCGTTATGGACGTTTGCTGGAGTTATCCGGCGACCTCATATAACGGAAGAAATCGCTATCCGGGCTCAGAACCATCACATCATTGCCGCTGTTAAAGCTGTTTTCATACGCACGCAAGCTACGAATGAAGGCATAAAAGTCTGGGTCTTTACTGAATGCGTCAGCAAACAGACGAGCTGCTTCTGCATCACCGCCACCACGAGTAATACGCGCCTGACGTTCTGCTTCTGCCAGTGTACGTGTTACTTCATAGTCAGCTGTTGCACGCAACTTCTCTGCTTCTTCCTGACCTTGTGAACGATGACGACGGGCTACCGCTTCACGCTCAGCACGCATACGTTGGAAGATAGCATCAGACACTTCAGCCGGTAAGTTGATCTGCTTGATTCGCACGTCAACGACCTCAATCCCTAGCGCTGCCATACTGTTAGGGTTAACCGCAGGCTGTTTGCCACGGGTTTCCTGCTCAACACGGGCTGCCGCAGAGGCAATTGCATCATCAGCTTCGGTGGTCACAGCTTCATCACCCACACTACCGGTGTTCAGCGCATCACGGACATCTGAAGTCAAACGCCCACGTGAGTCAGTAACGATGTCACGCACGTTCAAACGACCAATTTCAGAACGCAAACGGTCACTAAACTTACGTTTCAGCAGCACTTCGGCCTGAGAAACATCACCACCACCGGTGGCCAGATAGTAACGACTGAAATCGCTGATACGCCATTTCAAATAGGAGTCAACAATCAGGTCTTTCTTCTCGTTGGTAACGAAACGGTCAGCCTGGTTGTCCATGGTTTGAATACGGGCATCCAACCTTTTCACGGTTTCGATAAACGGTATTTTGAAGTGCAAGCCCGGTGCATACACCAGCGGCTTGTTATCACTATCACGTAATACCTTGCCAAAGCGTAGCACGATGCCGCGCTGGCCTTCCTGTACCACAAACAGAGAAGCGTAGAGTGCGATTAACACCACAACGACGATAAGTAAAAAAGACTTACGCATTGGTTATTCTCTCCCTACGCGAGTGGAAGTATCACGCTGAGCATTCGCCCGGCGCTGATCCATGATAGAGCCACTGGTTGAGCTGGTATTGGCGTTGCTTGCACCAGACTCTTGACTGCTATTAGCAGAAGAAGGCGGATTCAGACGAATCAGGCTTGTGTCTTTATTGCCATCCGCTGCCTTATCTGCACCTTGGCCGCGCAGCATTTGGTCCAGTGGTAACACCATCAGACTATTACCCTTATCACTCGCTAGTACTTTGCGGGTATGACCGAGGACCTTCTCCATCGTTTCGATGTATAGACGCTCACGGGTAATTTCTGGTGCCGCCTTATACTCAGGCAACAACTTAGCAAAACCTGCGACTTCACCCTGCGCTTCCAACACTTTACGTGCGGCATAAGCACGCGCATCTTCTAACAGACGCTGCGCCTGACCATTCGCCCGTGGTTGGACTTCGTTGGTATAAGCTTCCGCTTCACGAATATACTGTTGTTCGTTTTCACGGGCTGCAATCGCATCATCAAATGCCGCTTTAACTTCTTCTGGTGGACGCGCCGCCTGGAAGTTAACGTCCAGCAGCGTTATACCCATATTGTATGGACGAATAGTTTCTTCCAGTACACGTTGAGTATCGCTACGAACGATGGTACGGCCTTCGGTGAGGATTTTGTCCATGGTGTATTTACCAATAACACCACGTACTGCGCTGTCAGTTGCCTGACGCAAGCTGTCGTCCGGGTTAGTCACGCTAAACAGATAAGCGGCCGGATCAGTCACACGGTACTGCACGTTCATTTCGACGCGAACCACGTTCTCATCAGAAGTCAGCATCACGCCGGACGCTGCCAATTCACGTACCGATTCAACGTTAACTGGCGTTACTTCATCGATAAAGGTCGGTTTCCAGTTCAAACCAGGCTGCACAATGTGGCTTAATTTACCCAAGCGAGTAACGACACCGCGCTCGGCTTCTTTAATTGTATAGAAACCACTTGCCGCCCAGATAACTACCACAGCAACCACAGCAATGCCCACAATCCGGCCACTGAAACCAGGGCCTCTTGTCGTACCACTGTTATCATTGCCGCTGCCGCCACCTTTACCACCGAGGCTACTCAGTTTTTTGCTCAGTTTTCGAAAGATATCATCCAGATCAGGCGGCCCTTGGTCACGACCACCTTTATTATTGTTATTTCCGCCAGAGTTGCCGCCATTATTATTGCTGCTCCCCCACGGATCGCGGTCCTGTCCGTTATTACCGGGCTGATTCCACGCCATGTTTTAGCTCCATTCTTCTATGATTGGTTTTCTTCAGGCCAAGAGCACATGCCAAAGAAGCTGGCTCTTAATCTCACAAAAAAGGTCAAATAATCAACTAATTAGCCACACCGACTAATTAATAATATAACTGACCAAATCTTGCTCTTGTTTACAGAGACGACGCCAATCAACGATAGGCATTCTGACCACCATACCGACGTTTCCGTCCTCGTCTATCCACTCTTTTTCAATTGCCTGAAGCTGGTAAAAACGGCTACGTAGACGACCTGCCTGAGGTGGCAAACGTAATTCAAAGTGTGCGATCTCACCTGAAAGACGCTCCGTCAACGCTTGAAATAGCAACGAGATCCCTGCGCCGGTTTGGGCCGAAAGCCAAACTCTGACTGGCAGATTGTCTTCGTTGCGATCAATTCGCGGGACAAAATCATCCAACAAATCAATTTTATTCATTACTAATAATGTAGGTATTTCATCCGCTTCGATTTCTGCCAAAACAGAATCAACTGCGGCCATATTCTCGGTTACCCGAGGGTCTGCTGCATCAATAATGTGTAACAGTAATGAGGCTTGCCGTGTTTCTTGTAATGTCGCTTTAAAAGCAGCGACCAAATCATGCGGCAAATGCCGGATAAAACCTACCGTATCCGCCAACACTGTATCACCCACATCCGCCACATTAATACGGCGTAAAGTAGGATCCAGCGTGGCAAATAATTGGTCAGCCGCATAAACATCAGCTGCCGTAATTTTGTTAAACAGGCTGGATTTACCGGCGTTGGTATATCCCACCAAAGATACTGTCGGAATTTCAGCACGGGTACGCGCACGTCGCCCCTGCTCACGCTGCTTTACCACCCGCTCCAAACGGCTCAAAATCAAGCTGATACGGTCGCGTAACAAACGGCGGTCGGTCTCCAACTGGGTTTCACCTGGCCCTCTAAGGCCAATCCCCCCCTTTTGACGCTCAAGATGCGTCCAGCCACGTACCAAACGGGTCGCAATATGGCGTAATTGCGCTAATTCGACCTGTAATTTACCTTCATGGGTACGGGCCCGTTGGGCAAAAATATCTAAGATTAGCCCAGTACGATCAATGACCCGACACTCACACAAACGCTCAAGATTTCGCTCTTGCGCTGCGGAAAGGGCATGATCAAACAAGACGACAGACGCGCCACTGGCTTTCACCGCGTCAGCAATTTCTTCGGCCTTTCCTTCACCGACAAAATACTTAGGGTGCGGTGCTTTGCGACTACCCGTCACAATTTGCAAAGCTTCTACGCCCGCAGAAGATACCAGCGCTTCAAATTCACGCAGATCTTCTGAGTTTTTGTCTTGCGAGAAATAGATATGAACCAGTACGGCCTGCTCACCGGCTTCATAGCGGTCAAACAAACGTGCAACCTCTCAAACGGATTAAAACCGCTAGTGCGGAGAACATAAACCCGAATCCGTTGTTTATGTTCCCCGTCATGGTCGACCAGCAATGCGCTTTATTCAGCGTCATCGCTATCCTGCTGCGGTTGTTGCGGCGCAGACGGATTACTACCATGATAATTATTGGTGCTTCCACTCGGCGTATTGCTGTGATGCGAAACCGGGCGAGAAGGCACTACAGTAGAGATGGCGTGTTTATAAACCATCTGGCTGACTGTGTTTTTTAACAGAATGACAAACTGATCAAAAGACTCAACTTGGCCCTGCAGTTTAATGCCATTCACTAAATAAATAGAAACCGGAACCCGTTCACGACGCAATGCGTTCAGGAACGGATCTTGCAAAGATTGCCCCTTAGCCATTCTATATTTTCCTTATTTGCTTGTTGTTTTTAACTAAGAACCTATCGGCTCGAAAATAAACTGCGTAAAAAAAATCCGCGCGTTGAGTACTAATCAATTGTACACAATCATTCAACCTATGCACTAACAACCTGTATTACAGAGTCTAAAGCCTCTCCCGGCTTATCACTGTCGAGCCACTGAACTGAACTCCAGCCCCGTAACCAAGTCATTTGGCGCTTTGCCAGTTGACGTGTCGCACAAACTCCACGGTAAACCATTTCGTCGTAATCAATCTCACCGGACAGATAAGACCACATCTGCCGGTATCCCACACAACGAATGGCAGGCAAATCCGTATGCAAATCACCGCGGTCAAAAAGCGCCCTAGCCTCTGTTTCAAACCCTGCATCCAGCATCTGATGAAAACGTAATTCAATCCGCTGGTGCAACAGTTCCCGGCTAACAGGCGCAATCGCAAATTGGTGAACCCGATAGGGTAAGGTTTCACCCGAAATTTTAGTCAGTTCCGTTAAAGTTTTACCTGAAATAAAAAAAACTTCCAGTGCTCTAGAGAGCCGTTGGGGATCATTAGGATGAATTCGCGCCGCAGCAACTGGGTCTATCTTGGCCAATTGCTGATGCAATGCCTCCCAACCCAGCTCAGCGGCCTGCTGTTCAATATGCTCGCGCACTTGTGGGTCTGCGGGTGGCAACGGAGATAATCCTTCCAACAGCGCTTTAAAATACAGCATGGTCCCCCCCACCAGCAGCGGAATTCGCCCGGCAGCGGTAATATCGGCCATCACTTTCAATGCATCTTTACGGAAATCAGCGGCTGAGTAGGATTCAGCCGGGTCACGGATATCAATCAGCCGGTGTGGTGCTAACGCCAGTTCTTCAGCACTGGGTTTCGCCGTGCCGATATCCATGCCACGATAGATCAAGGCAGAATCGACGCTGATTAACTCCACAGGTAACCGCTGGCGAAGCGCAATGGAGAGCGCTGTTTTACCACAAGCGGTAGGCCCCATAATAAAAATTGCCGGTGGCCGGTCTAGATTTTCAATATCATTCATGTGTTAGGGTTGCCAATGCAGCCTTTATATCAATAGGTTGTAATAATCCAGCAGGCGGTGATTGCACCAACTGCGGACAAAGACGTTCCACATCCGTCAATAACTGTATCGCTTGAGACATATTCCAAACCTCATGTTCGCTGCCAAGGTGGCGGGCAATCCATGTGGCCAGAACATCTGGCGATATCTCTTCATGCTGCGACAGATAGCCTAACAGTTCCGGTATCAGTTTTTGTAAATTTTGTTGGCGTAATGGTAAAGATACCGCACGTAAAGTGGCTCTTGTCTGCTCAACGGTCAATTCTATCCCCATAGTAACCAATAAGTTCTGATGGCGCAGACAGGCTGCGGCCTCATTCTTATCTAATGTCAGTTTTAATGGAATAAGTAATGGCTGAGGGCGTAAACCCTCGGCTGGCGGATTCAGTTGAGCTTGTTTCAGCCAGCGCTCGGCAACAGTCAGTGCCAATAATGCCACACCTTGCTTATATTCAATCAAAGCATAGCAAGGTGGGAATACCGTTAATACTCGGCCAAAGCTGTAATAATCACCATGAAGTGGTTCATCTGCTGATGCAAAGCGCGGGGCTGGCACCGATGCAGGCTGTTCTACGGCTTGGCTCACAGCGGCGGGTTGCACCAATTGACGATACAATTCGCCTTGCTGCTTTTGGTAGGGTTGCCCAGCGCTATAGCCAGGTGCTGCCTGTTCACGGGCAGGAGACCGCGCTGCCGCTAGCGTGGGTTCTGAAGACGATACTTTATCTGAAACCCGTGTCCGTTCTGCCGCTGGCGCTTTTGCAGGCTCTGGTTGCGCATATTTATTCCCCCCCGCCGCCACACGGTTTTCCGGCTGCCAGCGGGGTGCTTCTATCTCTTCACCATCTTCATTGATATTTAGCACTGGCGAGGCAGTCTGCTGTAAAACAGTGGTAACAGCCTGATAAATAAAGTCATGTACCAACCGCGCCTGATGGAAACGCACCTCATGTTTCGCCGGATGCACATTTACATCCACCTGATGCGGATCAATATCCAGATACAAAACATAAGCGGGTTGTTGATCATCTTTGAGTAAATCTTGATAGGCCTGACGGATAGCGTGATTAATCAACCGATCACGCATCATGCGATTATTGACGTAACAATACTGCATTTCACTGAGTGTACGACTGGCGGCAGGATCAGCCACCCAACCACGAATAGTCAAATCACCATGTTGCCAGGAAATGGCCAGTGCATGCTGCAAAAAAGCCGGGCCACAGATGCTCGCCAGCCGACGCTCGTGCTGTGAAGGGTCAGGGGCTGCGCGGTACTGACGCATTAACTTACCGTTATGACTCAGGTTTATTGCCACATCAAAGCGCGCCAGCGCAATGCGCCGCACCACTTCATCAATATGACCGAACTCGGTTTTTTCAGTGCGCATAAATTTGCGGCGCGCTGGCGTGTTATAAAACAGATCCAACACTTCAAGAGTACTCCCCACCGGATGCGCCGCTGGCTTGATAGTGACGGCCATATCACGCCCTTCCGCATAAGCCTGCCAGGCTTCATTTTGTTCGGCAGTGCGGGAAGTCAGAATCAGACGTGAGACTGAACTGATACTGGCCAGTGCTTCGCCACGAAAGCCCATGCTGAGGATAGCTTCCAGATCTTCTAGCGAACTTATCTTACTGGTGGCATGGCGCGCCAGCGCCAGTGATAAATCTTCTTTGCCGATGCCGCAGCCATTATCGCGGATACGAATCAGTTTGGCGCCACCCCGTTCAATATCGATATCAATCCGGGTAGCTCCTGCATCCAGACTGTTTTCTACCAACTCTTTAACCACCGACGCAGGCCGCTCTACCACTTCACCGGCGGCAATTTGGTTAGCAAGCTGTGGTGGCAGAATATGAATCGGCATAGCAGTTCCTTTCGCTTACGATTGTGGGATCGTGAGGGTTTGCCCTAGCTGGACATTACCTGACTTTATCTTGTTCGCCCGCTCAATCTCACTCATCGACACGCCATATCTGGCCGCAATGGCTGATAGCGTATCACCGCGTTTTACCAGATGTTTTACTGTTTTGTTTTTAGCAATTGTTTGGTTTTTTGGTGCCGCTGCCGTTACCGTGCTGCCCAATGCCGGCACTTTCAAACGCTGCCCCACCCACACCACATCATTTTTCAGCGTATTGTTTTGCCGCAATAGCGCCATGCTGACGCCGTATTGGCTCGCAATGCCGGATAAGGTTTCACCACGTTGTACTTTATGGATTTGGCTTTTCCCTGTCGCCACAGGCTTGACGGCAGAAACTCTGCCGCTTTGCGCATTGCTGACAATCGGTTCTGGCTGATTAACATTTGAACGCTGCACTGAAGAATCAACCGCCGCTGTTTCTATTAGCGGACGGTTTTCGACCTTTGGGTCGGCTTGTAGCGGATGCGCGAGGAAATAACTGCGTAAGCCTTTATAAATGGCCTGAGCAATCTTCTCCTGATACGCGCTACTGCCAAGCAGCCGCTCCTCCGTACTATTACTGATAAAGCCGGTTTCCACTAATAACGATGGAATATCCGGTGAACGTAACACCCCAAGACTGGCGTGTTCAGGCCGACGTTTATGAATGTCACCTACTGTTTGTAGCTCACGCAGCACCTTGGTCGCTACGTCATAGCCCACCCGCTGGGAGTGGCCGAATTGCAGATCCAATACTGCCTGACTCAAATAGGGGTCTGACGCGGTATTCGCCAACACGTCACCGGCACCACCGAGCAATTCAGATTGTTTCTCATGCTGTTCCAGCCAGTTGCCCATTTCACTGTTAGCACGGCGATTTGACAGAACCCAGACCGAAGCCCCAGTAGCACTGCGGTTAGGTGCCGCATCCGCATGAATAGAAACCAGCACGTTAGCCCCCTGCTTACGGGCCACGTCCGAACGGCCCATCACCGAAATGAAGTAATCGCCATTGCGGGTTAAAACCGGTTTAAACATCGGGTCGCTATTAAGCAATGCTTCAAGTCGGCGGGCGATGGCAATCGTGACATTCTTCTCTTTCAGGCCATTTTGCCCGATTGCACCTGGGTCTTGCCCACCGTGACCGGCATCGATTGCCACCACTACACGATCACTATTAGCAACACGGCTGGCTTTAATCGGGCGGGCGGTATTGGTGGTGACGGTATCACTGCTGACAACCACGGTCGGCTTATTGTTAAACGGGTTTTTAGCCTCCGATGTGGTGTTTGAACTGGTCACGCGCGGTGTCGTATTCACGTTATTGACCGGCGGCGTCAAACGCCCAGCATTCGGGCTAGGGGTATTGGTTTGGCTGAGTGGCCTACTGTTTGGGCTTAACGTGTTGTTTGAGCTTAACGTACTGTTTGAGCTTAACGTATTGTTCGGGCTTAACGTGGTTTGTACCTGACGAGCAGGGGCGGCTGCGGTCATGGTAATGACCACCGTGTAGTTACTGCCCGACTGCTGTGTCACCGCGCGGGTTTTAACTTTTTGCGTCAATTCCAGCACCAGACGGGTGCTTTGCTCATCTTTCGGGGTACTGGAACGAATTCTTTTCAGCAGATTCTGCCCACTGAACTCCAAGGGTAAACCAGAGAGATTACCGCTTTGGCGGACATCCAACACCACTCGCTCAGGCGAACTCAACGAGAAAAAGGCATAAATCGGTTTACCATCAAAACTGAGCGTCACCCGGCTTTCCGTCGGGCCATTGTTCACCTTAATATCGGTGAGTTTCATAGCCAAGGCGGAAGGTAGGCTTAATAAACTCACCATAACCAACATGACTGCGGTAAACGATCGTTGGTAGCGATTTATTAGCATCAAGCTATGCATCATTATCAAATTATCCTTGCACAGCAGCTAAACGGCGCAATACATCCGCACCCGCATCAGAAAGGGCAACCAGACGGGCTTCACGCCCTTCAGCCTGATACGCCAAATGTAACTCTATATCGGCCCGAGGTAAGAACCCCTCACCTTGCTGTGGCCATTCCACCAGGCAAATTGCCCGCTCATCGAAATAATCACGAATACCCATAAACTCCAGCTCCTCAGGATCCGCCAGACGATATAGGTCAAAATGGTAAACCGGTCTTGGAGTTAACGCATAAGGTTCAACCAAGGTATAAGTAGGGCTTTTAACATGACCAATGTGGCCAAGGGCCTGAAGGAAGCCGCGGCTGAAAGTTGTTTTTCCGGCACCTAAGTCACCGAACAGATAAATAACGCTAGCACCATTGAAGGCATGGGCCAAACGAGCCCCTAATGCAACGGTCGCTGCCTCATCAGGCAGAGGTAAAACGAGTTCTTTCATTCTGTGATATCTATCTTGCTAACTCAGGATTAACGTACTTCGGAATAACTGGCAGTAAATCTGTTGCCAGTAAACCCCGGGTGCCTTGAACTTCAGCCAGTTTGTCTGCGGCAACGCCATGCACGACACAACCTGCACAGGCAGCATCATACAGCACCAGCTTTTGTGCTATCAAACTACCAATAATACCGGACAGAATATCCCCCATGCCGCCGGAGGCCATCCCTGCATTACCAACATAAGCAATCGCCATCTCGCCCTGCTCACTGGCAATCAGGGTACCAGCACCTTTCAATACCACCACACCACCATATTGTTTAACGATGTTTCGGGCCGAAAGTAAGCGGTCACTCTCAATATCAGCGACGCGACAACCAAGCAGACGAGCAGCTTCCCCTGGATGTGGGGTCAATACCCGATTCTGACGCCTATGTGGATTTAATGCCAGCAAGTTGAGCGCATCTGCGTCCCATAATGCTGGTTTATCACTTTGTTGCAATAAATTCAGAGCATTCCGGCCCCAATCGGACTGCCCTAACCCTGGACCGACAACCAGGACATCAGCCCAGCCAATACCTTGTTCAAGAGTTTCCGGCGTTAACTCTTGTACCATCAACTCTGGCCTTGCCGCCAGAATCGGTGCCACATGCTCAATGTGAGTGAGCACTCGCACCAAGCCAGCCCCACTGCGCAGAGCGGCTTCACCGGCCATGCGAATCGCACCTCCCAGCCCTTTATCTCCGCCCACTAGCAACAATCGGCCATGTTCCCCTTTATGAGCACAAGGGCGGCGTGGCTGTAGCCATTGCGGTAGGTGATCTGCAGTCATTCGCTCAATTTGTAGCGGTTGAGTGAGCAGCCATGCTGTCAGCCCCAAGTCATTGCAGTGTAAATGCCCCACCCAATCACGGGCCTGACCGGTGAGCAAACCCGGTTTCAGCGCGACAAAAGTCAGGGTGTGGTCTGCGCGAATAACAGATCCGGGAGCAGCACCACTGTTGGCACTGAGTCCAGAAGGAATATCCAAGGCAATCTTTGCGGCCCGATGGCGATTCGCGGTGTCAATCAGCGTAGCATAAACGCCTTGCGGTGCCGCTCGCAGGCCAATACCCAACAATGCATCAATAATCAAATCAACATGTTGTGGCCACGGTGTCTCAGGCTGGTGAATTATGCCACCTGCCGCCAACCATTGGGATTGCGCCTGATGCGCTTGTGCGGGTAATGGCCGATTGCCGGGGCAGGCAATAAGCGTAACATTCAGCCCCGCGGCTAATGCCCGATTCGCAACGATATAACCATCGCCACCATTATTACCGTGGCCACACAATATCAACCAGTGACGCGCCGCTGGGTACTGTTTACGCGCCAGTTCAAAGGCCGCATCGCCCGCTCTGACCATCAGATCAAACAACGTTAGAGAAAAGTGTGCCGCGGCCACGACCTCGTTCTGGCGTACCCAGTCCGCAGAAAAAACAGAGTGTGGTAAGCTGACACCGATTTGTTTCTTACTATGGTCCGTCATGGCACACCCCCTCGATCTGAATCAATTAGCCCAACATATCAAGCAATGGGGGCAATCGCTAGGTTTCCAGCAAGTCGGTATCTGCGATACGGATTTGTCTGCGGAAGAACCGCGGTTACAAACTTGGCTTGATAAACAATATCATGGCGAGATGGCCTGGATGGCTCGCCACGGTATGCTGCGCGCGCGGCCCCATGAATTATTACCCGGAACCTTACGGGTGATTAGCGTGCGGATGAATTATCTCCCTGCCAAGGCTGCATTTGCCAGCACATTGAACAATGCTAAGTTAGGTTATGTCAGTCGCTATGCGCTGGGCCGTGATTATCATAAATTGCTGCGCCAGCGGCTGAAAAGATTGGGCGATATGATTCAGAGTTACTGTCTGGAGCAGGCTCACGGTGACATCAATTTCCGCCCATTTGTCGATTCTGCCCCCATTATGGAGCGGTCATTAGCTGCAAAAGCAGGGATTGGCTGGGTTGGTAAGCACTCACTGATTTTAAATCGTGATGCGGGCTCCTGGTTCTTTCTTGGCGAATTACTAATTGATCTGCCGCTGCCGATCGATAAGCCGCAAGAGGAGCAATGTGGCCGTTGCGTTGCCTGTATCACCACCTGCCCGACCGGCGCTATCGTTGCACCCTATACCGTTGATGCTCGCCGCTGTATCTCCTACCTGACCATTGAACTTGAAGGGGCGATACCAGAAGAATTTCGTCCACTAATGGGAAATCGTATTTATGGCTGTGATGATTGTCAGCTTATCTGCCCCTGGAACCGCTTCTCACAATTAACTGATGAGGAAGATTTCAGCCCACGCGCCGTGCTACACACGCCACAGTTATTGGATTTATTTGCCTGGAATGAAGAGAAATTTTTGCGGGTTACGGAAGGTTCCGCCATCCGCCGCATTGGTCACCTACGCTGGCTACGTAATATCTCGGTCGCACTGGGCAATGCCCCCTATCTCGACAGTATCGTATTGGCACTGGAAGCGCGCCGCGGGATTGATCCAATGTTAGATGAACATATTGAGTGGTCAATCTCACAACAATTGAAAAGACGGTCTACACTGATTGTGGATGTTCAATCGCCACAGAAAAAAAGGCTGGTGCGGGCTATTGAGAAAGGCCTACCACGGGATGCCTGATATCCCCCTTTACCTGAAACTATATGCTGTTTGGTATGGCTTTTTTTTATGTATTTTTATAATGAATGAACTCGGAGTTTTCCTGTGCATAAAAATAAAAACACTTTGGCAATCAAGTGCGAAAAAAAGCGCAAGTGATCGGTATAACGTTTTCACAGAAAAATATATATCGCTAAATCAAAGAGATATGAAAGAGGGTTGCGCAGTGGATAAAATATGAGCTGGATATAAAAAAAGCAGAATCTGTGGATAAGTCTGTTGACGAAGTTAATACATTGTATGTACAACGCGGCATGGCGCGTTATGTAGCTGTGGATAAAAATAATAGAATTGAATAAAAATTTTGGAGCGGGAAACGAGACTCGAACTCGCGACCCCGACCTTGGCAAGGTCGTGCTCTACCAACTGAGCTATTCCCGCATTGAGATGCTTTTGCACCCTGCTGTATGTGACAGCATTTGATATTTACTGCTTATTCAGAAATAAATTTTGGAGCGGGAAACGAGACTCGAACTCGCGACCCCGACCTTGGCAAGGTCGTGCTCTACCAACTGAGCTATTCCCGCGTCGCTGCCATACGTCATAACAACGTATCACTTATATTTCTGACTTCTGAACTAAAGCTGCTGTACTGCCGGTCACTATCTTTATGGTTAAAGATTGGAGCGGGAAACGAGACTCGAACTCGCGACCCCGACCTTGGCAAGGTCGTGCTCTACCAACTGAGCTATTCCCGCTTGGTGCCGTCTTACTTTTTACAACGTTTTCTACACTTAACTCGTACTAAATCGGTCTGCGCATGTTTGCGAATTCTTCATCGGTACGGGGTGCGCATTATACGAGAAATCCGTTTTGCCGCAAGCCCCTAAAAGCAAAAAAATCATTTTTTGGTTCAAGTGACGATTAAAACAGCAATGTGGCGTTTTTACCAGCGCCGGGCAAAGTATATACCCAAAGTTATTGAAACAGCAGGAGTGTAAGCGCGACTATCCCTGCTGCTTCAAGGCCGCAGGGGATCAAGATTGAATAAAATGCTCGCGGTAATAGGCAAGCTCAGCCACAGATTCACGGATATCGTCTAGTGCTTGATGGGTATTTTGTTTTTTGAAACCCGGCAGAATCTCTGGTTTCCAGCGGCGTGCCAGCTCTTTTAGCGTGCTGACATCCAGATAGCGGTAGTGGAAATAAGCTTCAAGCTCTGGCATATAACGGAACAGGAAGCGGCGGTCTTGGCCCACACTGTTACCACAGATAGGTGAAGCGCCCGCTGGAACCCACTGTTTCAAGAATTCAATGGTTTGTAATTCAGCATCACTATCACTAAATGGGCTGGCTTTAACCCGTTCCACCAAACCACTGCCGGTATGGGTACGCACATTCCATTCATCCATAAGCCCAAGCTGTTCATCCGACTGATGAACCGCCAATACTGGGCCTTCGGCTAGAATATTGAGATTAGCATCGGTGACCAGAGTGGCTATCTCAATGATCCGATCGCGCTCAGGATCAAGACCGGTCATTTCCAGATCGATCCAGATCAGATTATTTTGATTCTCTGCCATAATATTTCCTGCCTGTTAGCGGGTGAGACTACCGAACAAACGGTTAATTGATAAAATAATGTGTATCATAGCCCTTTTGGTCGCAACCAGCGATATACCCAAAGAAATTGGCGTTGCAGGTAGGTAGCAAGCAAACGAATCCCGATAAGATTACACCGATGCGGGGGAGTGAAGCGAGTAGCCCCAGCGGCTTCAAGTATGAAGGGTATTAATGCAGATTCAAGTGAGGCGCAGTGAGTAAGAATAAACTGTCGAAAGGTCAACAACGCCGTGTGCAGGCAAACCATCAGCGTCGGCTACGCACTGATAGAAAACCTGAGTTAGATGACTCTCAGCTTGGCGATGCGCAAGAAGGTATCGTAATCAGTCGTTTCGGCCAGCACGCCGATGTCGAAGCCACCGATGGTGTTCAACACCGTTGTAACATTCGCCGTACCATTAAATCACTGGTTACCGGTGACCGTGTGGTCTGGCGCCCAGGCTTGCAAGCTCAGGAAGGTGTGCGGGTTAAAGGCATTGTCGAAGCCGTACATGAACGTACATCCGTACTGACACGCCCTGATCTGTACGACGGCGTGAAACCGATCGCCGCAAATATCGATCAGATAGTGATCGTTTCGGCGATCTTACCTGAACTTTCTCTTAATATTATCGATCGCTATCTGGTGGCCTGTGAAACACTGGAAGTCGAACCGTTAATTGTGTTGAACAAAATCGATTTACTGGATGCCGATGGCCGTAAATTCGTTGATGGCATGATGGAGATTTACCGTCGCATTGGCTACAACGTGCTGGAAGTCTCAAGTCAAACCCGTGAAGGGATGGAAGCCTTTGAAAAGGCACTGGCTGGGCGCATCAGTATCTTTGCCGGTCAGTCCGGCGTGGGTAAATCCAGCCTGCTGAATGCCCTGTTACCACCAACGGATAACGAAATTCTGGTCAATACGGTATCGGGTAATTCAGGTCTGGGTCAGCACACCACCACCGCAGCCCGCTTATATCACTTCCAGCAAGGCGGCGATGTGATTGACTCACCGGGGGTGCGTGAATTTGGCCTCTGGCATCTGGCACCGGAACAAATCACTCAAGGATTTGTCGAATTCCGTGATTATCTCGGCCATTGCAAATTCCGTGATTGCAGCCATACCACCGATCCCGGTTGTGCACTGCGCGAAGCGGTAGAACAAGGCAAAATCGCTGAAGAGCGTTTCGATAATTACCATCGAATCCTGGAAAGTATGGAACAGGCGAAGCCGCGTAAGACATCTGATAGCGACGAGAAATGATGTCTCGATAGTCCTGTTGAACATGCTTTAGCTAAAAACTGTGGGCGCAGAAAGATATATACCCAGTGACTTCAAGATGCAGGTAGGCGGCAATTGAGCGAAGCCTCAGGAGCTTACTCAAGTAAGTGACTGGTGTGAGGCAGCCAACACCCCTGTATCTTGAAGGGCGACGGGTATTATGCGCCCCCTCATTAATTTTAATGTTTACCCAGAGGTCTACGTGCTGGACAGTATCAAAATCAGATTACAATATTTACTCCCAAAACTTGGCCTGACTCGTTTGGCAGGCTGGGGGGCAGATAAGCAAGGTGGCTGGCTGACCCAACTGGTGATCAAGGCATTTGCCCGCTACTACCATGTTGATATGAAGGAAGCCCAGGACCCTGAGTTCTCTGCTTATCGTTCGTTTAATGAGTTCTTTGTGCGCCCACTGCGCGCGGGTGTGCGCCCTGTTGTAGCGGAAGAAAACCTCTTGGCCCAACCTGCCGACGGCGCTATTAGCCAGTTAGGCGCAATTCATGACGGGCAAATTTTGCAGGCAAAGGGCCACAACTACACGCTGGAAGCCCTACTCGCCGGTAACTATATGTTGGCTGCTGAGTTCCAAAATGGCCATTTTGTCACCACCTATCTGGCTCCACGTGACTACCATCGCGTCCATATGCCGTGTGACGGTATCTTGCGCGAAATGATTTATGTGCCAGGTGATTTGTTCTCGGTCAATCCATTGACTGCGGCTAATGTGCCTAATCTCTTCGCACGTAATGAACGTGTTATTTGCATCTTTGATACCGCTTTTGGCCCGATGGCACAAATTCTGGTAGGTGCCACTATTGTTGGCAGCATAGAAACCGTCTGGGCTGGCA
The DNA here is from genome assembly GCF_052217105.1 of Yersinia sp. 2553 StPb PI. Classification (NCBI taxonomy): domain Bacteria; kingdom Pseudomonadati; phylum Pseudomonadota; class Gammaproteobacteria; order Enterobacterales; family Yersiniaceae; genus Yersinia; species Yersinia sp. 2553 StPb PI. The sequence continues at coordinate 3,387,028 of NZ_JAZGPX010000002.1, forward strand.
CCATTACCCCGCCACGAGAGGGTGTGATTCGCCGATGGACCTATCCGCAAGCAGGAACTGAAGGCGCGGTAGTGCTGGAAAAAGGGCAAGAAATGGGCCGCTTTAAGTTAGGCTCGACAGTGATTAACCTGTTTGCTGAAGGTAAAGTCTATTTAGCACCACAGTTAAACAGTGGTTCTGTTACCCGCATGGGTGAAGTATTAGCCGAAGCCGTCCCTACTGCTATACCCTAAATAATTCGAGTTGCAGTAAGGCGGCAAGCGAATAAACCCGATGAGTTGACGCTAGTCAATGATTCGGGTGAGCGAGAGCAGCCAATGCATATGCAGCTTGAAGTATGACGGGTATAAACGTAATCGATGTTAAGGAACCCTTACGTGCGCCTAATAATTTCTCGATTTTTTGGTAAATCACTCTCTTTTGGCCTGTTACTGTCATTTGTCATGCTGCTGTCTTTGCCGTTGCATGCGGCAACTCAGCCTAATGAAGATCAGCTCAGACAAGAGCTGAAACAGGCTGAAACCAATAAAGGGATGCCAAATCAGACCGAAATTGTTCAGGCGCTGCAATCGGCTCTTAGTTGGCTGGCGGATGCAAAAGAGTCTGATATCCGCGCCCAGCAGTATCAAAAAGCCATTGATGACTTCCCCAAACTGACCCGCGAGTTACGCCAGGAACTGGCGCAAGAAGGGGATAAACCCCTGCCCGTACCCAGTAACATGTCTACCTCCGAACTGGAACAACAAGTGCTGCAAATCAGCAGCCAGTTGTTGGAATTAAGCCGTCTGTCGCAACAAGAACAGGATCGGGCGCGGGAAATCAGTGAATCCCTCAGCCAGTTGCCTCAGCAGCAATCAGAAGCTCGGCGAATTCTGACTGAAATCAGCACCCGCCTTCAGGCACAAAGTAACCCCGCCAATCCGGTCGCACAGGCACAGTTTGCATTACTACAAGCAGAAGCCGTGGCCCGTAAGGCTAAAGCCAATGAACTGGAGCTTTCTCAGCTCTCAGCCAACAACCGGCAAGAGCTGTCACGGCTGCGCGCCGAGTTATACAAAAAGCGTCAAGAACGGGTTGATGCTCAGCTCCAAACCTTACGTAATAATCTCAATAACCAGCGTCAGCAGGCGGCTGAACAGGCACTTGAGCGCACCGAGTTACTGGCGGAACAAGGGGGCGATTTACCTGAGTCAATCATCCAGCAACTGCAAATCAACCGCGAGCTATCCCAAGCGCTAAATCAACAGGCGCAACGCATTGATCTGATCTCTTCGCAACAACGGCAAGCGGTAGCCCAAACCCAACAAGTCCGGCAGGCTCTCAGTACTATTCGTGAACAGGCCCAGTGGCTGGGCGTTTCAACCGCACTGGGGGAAACACTGCGGGCACAAGTTGCAAGATTGCCTGACGTACCGAAATCTCAGCAACTGGATCGTGATATGGCGCAGTTGCGGGTTCAACGTCTGCAATATGAAGACATGTTGGAGAAGTTACAGCAGCAAAATGTCAAATTAAAGCAAAATGATGGTACACCGCTCACCACCGAACAGCAGCGGATCCTTGATGCTCAATGGCGCACACAGCGCGAATTGCTGAATTCTCTGCTGTCTGGCTATGACACCCAGATTCTAGAATTAACCAAGTTGAAAGTGGCCAACAGTCAGTTGGTGGATGCGCTAAGTGAAGTTCGCGAGGCCACTCACCGTTATCTGTTTTGGGTCGCAGATGTCAGCCCAATATCACTGTCTTACCCGATTAACGTTGCCCATGACCTGACCCGCTTACTGTCGCTGGATACACTTTCGCAGTTAAGTGGCGCGTTCGTCATGATGATGACCAGCCAAGAGACACTGCTACCGATCAGCGCAGCCTTGCTGTTTGTCGGTTTCAGTATCAGCTTGCGTCGCCACTATCATGCCTTCCTGGAGCGTGCTAGCAGCCGGGTGGGTAAGGTTACGCAAGACCATTTCTCCCTGACATTACGTACCGTTTTCTGGTCAATTCTGATGGCGCTGCCGCTACCGGTATTGTGGGCCGCGCTCGGCTATGGCCTGCAAAACGCTTGGTCATATCCAATGGCGATCGCCATTGGTAATGCCGTCACTGCCACCGTGCCAGTACTGTGGCTGTTTATGATAAGTGCCTCGTTTGCACATCCTCATGGCCTGTTTATCACCCACTTCCGCTGGTCACCGGCGCAGGTCGGGCGGGCAATGCGTTTTTATCGCATGTCTGTGTGGTTGATTATCCCATTGATGATGGCACTGATTACATTCGAGAATTATAACGACCGTGAATTCGCTGGTACCCTGGGCCGCCTGTGCTTTATTTTGCTGTGTGTTGCCTTAAGTCTGGTGACCAATAGCCTGAAACGAGCCGGTATTCCACTCTATCTGGATAAAAAAGGCTCGGGCGAGAACATCATTAACGTGGCGTTATGGGGGCTACTGCTATCTGCCCCACTGATTGCGGCATTGGCCTCGGCGCTCGGTTATCTCACCACCTCACAGGCGCTACTGGCGCGTTTGGAAACCTCGGTTGCCATCTGGTTCTTCTTGTTGGTGGTTTACCATATTATCCGCCGTTGGATGCTGATTCAGCGCCGCCGTATTGCTTTTGACCGAGCTAAGCAGCGGCGAGCCGATATTCTGGCGCAGCGCGCCCGCGGTGAAGAAGATACGCCGCACAATAACAGTACCGAAGGGTCCATTGATGTTGAGGAACCGGTCATTGATCTGGATGTGATCAGCGCCCAATCTCTACGTCTGGTGCGATCGATCCTGACGATGATCGCCTTGGTTTCAGTGATAGCATTGTGGTCTGAGATTCATTCAGCTTTTGGTTTTCTGGAAAATATTCGCCTGTGGGATGTGTCATCCACCATTAACGGTATTGAGTCGGTGCAGGCGATCACCATGGGATCACTGCTGATCGCTATTTTAGTGATGGTTGTGACTACCCAGCTAGTGCGCAACCTGCCTGCCCTACTGGAACTGGCGCTATTGCAGCATCTGGATCTGACGCCGGGGACGGGCTATGCCATCTCCACCATCACCAAATATCTGTTGATCCTGTTCGGCAGCTTGCTCGGTTTCTCTATGTTAGGGATCGAGTGGGCGAAATTCCAATGGTTGGTTGCCGCACTTGGTTTAGGTTTGGGGTTCGGTTTGCAGGAAATTTTTGCCAACTTTGTTTCTGGTCTGATCATCTTGTTCGAGAAACCGATCCGTATCGGCGATACCGTGACCATACGTGATCTCACCGGTAGCGTGACCAAAATCAATACCCGTGCCACAACTATTTCTGACTGGGATCGCAAAGAAATTATCGTGCCGAATAAGGCATTTATTACTGAGCAATTTATTAACTGGTCACTGTCAGATTCAATTACCCGTGTGGTACTCACAGTGCCGGCTCCGGCTGAAACCAGCAGTGAGGAAGTGACTGAGGTGTTACTTACTGCTGCACGCCGCTGTACCTTGGTATTGGATAACCCGGCACCCGAGGTCTATCTGGTTGATCTTCAACAAGGGATTCAGATTTTCGAACTGCGTATTTACGCCGCCGAAATGGGACATCGTATGCCACTGCGCCATGAAATCCACCAGTTGATTCTGGCCGGTTACCGTGAGCACGGCATTACTCTGCCATTCCCACCCTTCCAGGCTCGGCTGGAAACACTGGGGCGTGGCGCTGGCCGCACTATTACTTCAGGGCGCGGCCGCACACCGGGTAGCTTGTAAGTTAAGTTGACGTATCGATAGAAAAATGGCCTGACTCTGTGAAGAGTCAGGCCCAATAATCAGGAATATTACCCAAAGTCATTGGTGTTGCAGCAAGGCAGCAAGTTCATTAATCCCGATGAGCTTACATCAGTAAGTGATTCGGGTTCGTGAACGTAGCGAACACCGCTGCGGCGCCAAGGGCGAGGGGTTATTAAGCACGCCCTACTGGGAATGCGATAACCTCATCTAATCTTTCCGCCCCCAGCGCCAGCATCACCAGACGATCAACACCTAACGCCACTCCTGAGCAATCCGGCAAGCCCTGTTTCAAGGCGGCAATTAGGTTCATATCAATTGGGTTCTGCGGTAAACCCCGTTTGGCTCGAATGCGATTATCTTGCTCAAAACGTTGCAGTTGTTCATCACCATCAGTCAGCTCATGGAAACCATTCGCTAACTCAATACCTTTGAAGTAAACCTCAAAACGTTCTGCTACTCGGTGATCTTCAGTGCTGATCACCGCCAGTGAAGCTTGAGACGCGGGGAAATGATAAACAAAGGCGGGTTTATCGCGGCCAATGTGTGGCTCGACTCCGACGGTAAACAGCAGCTGCAATAGCGTATCGCGATCTTCTTCTGTATCGGCAATATTACTTAAATCCAGTTTTGCCGCGGCTTCACGCAATTGTGCTTTATCTGCCGACAATGGATCAATGTCTAAGTGGCGCAGGAATGCTTGCTGATAAGACAAGGTTTCAGCGCTATTACAATCCAGTATTTGCTGCAACAGGTCATCAACCTCATTCATTAAGCGATACATATCATAATGTGGGCGATACCATTCCAGCATGGTGAATTCAGGATTGTGATGACGGCCAGCTTCTTCATTGCGGAAACTGCGCCCCAATTGATAGATAGATCCACTGCCTGCCGCCAACAAGCGCTTCATGTGGTATTCCGGGCTGGTCATCATGTACAGCGTCATACCATCGGCAGCGCCCGGGCCAACAAACCGGGTTTGGAATGGGACTAAATGAACGTCCGTCACTGTCGCTTGGCTCATGGTTGGCGTTTCAACTTCTAATACGCCACGATCGGCAAAAAAGCGCCGGATCTCTGCCATTATTGCTGCGCGTTTCAACAAATTGGCGATAGGTGCACTCGGCTGCCAGCTTGCCGTTTCGCTCATGGTGGTTAACTCCGAAATCAAACAGGGGATGCAGTCTACTCGCATCTACTCACTCAGACAAATCTGTCACTCATCAGCCCGATTTTTGGCTTGAATTCAGCATTTCACGCTGCAAAAAAGACTTTAGCCCAGTAGATCCTGTTTGGGATCACGTTTTTGCTAGTAATGCGCCTGAGTAGGTTCAAATAAAACAAAACAATCGATCACATCAAATTTATAGCACTTAGCATTAGGTATAATTATTCCCATACAAAAAGTAAGAAATAGCTATTCTTAATACCATCATTCTGGTTAACGGCGAATAAGTTAGCCTAATAATAATTTAAAATTATATATTTTAATTAGATATCCAAAATAATTCGAGTTGCAGGAAGGCGGCAATTGAGTGAGTCCCGATGAGTTGACGCCAGTCAATAATTCGGGTGAATGAAAGCAGCCAACGCACATGTAGCTTGAAGTATGAAGGGTATTTCACTTGAACAATGGAGAAGCGCAGTGCAAACCTTTAACGCCGATCTTGCTATTATCGGGGCCGGAGGCGCTGGTTTACGTGCAGCAATAGCCGCAGCGGAAGCCAACCCCCAACTGAAGATTGCTCTGATCTCGAAAGTATACCCGATGCGTAGCCATACTGTGGCCGCCGAAGGGGGATCAGCCGCCGTCACACAAGACCACGATAGCTTTGACTATCATTTCAACGACACGGTAGCCGGTGGTGACTGGCTATGCGAACAAGATGTTGTTGACCATTTTGTCCACAGTTGCCCGCAAGAAATGGCACAGCTGGAAATTTGGGGCTGCCCATGGAGCCGCAAACCTGATGGCTCGGTTAACGTTCGCCGCTTTGGTGGGATGAAAATTGAGCGCACCTGGTTTGCTGCCGATAAAACCGGCTTCCATATGCTGCACACACTGTTCCAGACATCTTTGAAATATCCACAAATTCAACGATTTGATGAGCATTTCGTGTTAGATATTCTGGTCGATGACGGTCAGGCACGTGGCGTAGTTGCCATGAATATGATGGAAGGCACCCGTGTACAAATTCGTGCGAACGCGGTGATCATGGCGACCGGTGGCGCAGGCCGAGTTTATCGTTATAACACCAACGGCGGTATTGTTACCGGTGATGGTATGGGGATGGCATTCCACCACGGCGTTCCGCTGCGAGATATGGAATTTGTGCAATATCACCCAACTGGCCTGCCAGGTTCTGGCATCCTGATGACCGAAGGTTGTCGTGGTGAAGGCGGTATTCTGGTCAATAAAGACGGCTACCGTTATTTGCAGGATTATGGGATGGGACCAGAAACCCCACTCGGTGAACCCAAAAACAAATACATGGAATTAGGCCCACGCGATAAAGTTTCGCAAGCCTTCTGGCATGAATGGCGTGCTGGCCGCACCATCGCCACGCCACGTGGTGATGTGGTCTATCTGGATCTGCGCCATTTGGGCGAGAAAAAACTGCTTGAGCGCTTGCCGTTCATCTGTGAACTGGCAAAAGCTTATGTCGGTGTCGACCCAGTCAAAGAACCCATCCCAGTGCGTCCAACTGCGCATTACACCATGGGTGGTATCGAAACCAACCAACAGTGCGAAACCCGTATCAAAGGGCTGTTCGCGGTAGGTGAATGTTCTTCTGTTGGCTTACATGGCGCTAACCGCTTAGGTTCTAACTCACTGGCTGAGTTAGTGGTATTTGGTCGTGTTGCCGGTGAACAAGCAGCAGCGCGTGCCATGGAAACCGGCCCGGCAAATGGCAGTGCGCTAGATGCACAAACCCGTGATGTGGAAACCCGCCTAAGTAATCTCATGAAACAGGAAGGGACCGAGAATTGGTCTAAAATCCGCGATGAGATGGGTCTGTCAATGGAAGAAGGTTGTGGTATTTACCGCACACCAGAACTGATGCAGAAAACGGTGGATAAACTGGCCGAGTTGAAAGAGCGCTTCAAACGCGTGAAAATCACCGATACCTCCAGTGTTTTCAATACTGACTTGCTGTACACCATTGAGCTGGGTTACGGCTTGGATGTGGCTGAATGTATGGCCCACTCTGCACTTAACCGTAAAGAATCCCGTGGCGCGCATCAGCGTCTGGATGAAGGCTGCACCGAGCGTGATGATGTTAATTTCCTCAAACACACGCTGGCCTTCCATACTCCGGGTGGCGCCCCACGCCTTGAATACAGCGACGTTAAGATTACCAAGCTGGCACCGGCAAAACGTGTTTATGGTGGCGAAGCCACCGCACAAGATGCAAAAGATTTGAAGGATAAGGAGCAGGCGAATGACTGATATGAAACTCCTGAAAATGGAGGTCATGCGCTATAACCCAGAAAGTGATAGCGAACCTCACTTCGAAACCTTTGAAGTACCTTACGATGAGCAGACCTCTCTGCTTGATGCATTAGGCTACATCAAAGATAACCTGGCACCGGACCTCTCTTATCGCTGGTCTTGCCGAATGGCGATTTGCGGCTCATGCGGCATGATGGTCAATAAGGTTCCAAAACTTGCCTGTAAGACTTTCCTACGCGAATACACTGGCGGAATGAAAGTCGAAGCACTGGGTAACTTCCCGATTGAACGTGATTTAGTCGTTGATATGACTCACTTTATTGAGAGCCTGGAAGCTATCAAGCCTTACATTATTGGTAACGAGCGGAAACCGCAAGACGGCCCGAATAAGCAGACTCCGGCTCAGATGGCGAAATACCATCAGTTCTCCGGCTGTATTAACTGTGGCTTGTGCTATGCCGCTTGCCCGCAGTTTGGCTTGAATCCTGAGTTTATCGGCCCGGCAGCTATTACCCTGGCGCACCGTTACAATTTAGATAACCGTGACCACGGTAAAAAAGAGCGTATGCCACAGCTTAACGGTAAAAATGGTGTTTGGAGCTGTACCTTCGTTGGCTACTGTTCTGAAGTTTGTCCGAAACACGTTGATCCGGCTGCTGCTATCCAACAAGGCAAGGTCGAGAGTGCTAAAGACTTCATGATCGCCATGCTTAAACCACAATAAGGGAGGGGAGACAGTAATGACTACTAAACGTAAAGCTTATGTCCGTACCATGGCCCCAAACTGGTGGCAGAAGCTCGGTTTCTACCGCTTTTATATGGTGCGCGAAGGTACATCGATTCCGACAGTATGGTTCAGTGTTCTGTTGATTTACGGCGTGTTCGCGTTGAAAAGTGGCCCGGCTGGGTGGGAAGGCTTCGTTGGTTTCCTGCAAAACCCACTGGTGTTACTGATCAATATCATTACGTTATTGGCCGCTGTGCTGCATACCAAAACCTGGTTTGAACTGGCACCGAAAGCCGCCAATATTATCGTTAATAGCGAAAAAATGGGTCCAGAGCCAATTATCAAGGCACTGTGGGTTGTGACTGTCGTGGCTACCGCGATTATTCTGGCCGTTGCCTTACTCTAACTCGGAGGAGAACAAGATGAATCAAGTCCCTAAACGCTCCGATGAACCTATCTTCTGGGGTCTGTTTGGCGCGGGTGGTATGTGGAGTGCAATTATTGCGCCGGCGGTAATTCTGCTGGTTGCCATTTTGCTGCCGCTGGGTGCCTTCCCTGGTGATGCGTTGAGTTATGAGCGTATTCTGGCATTCTGTCAGAGTTTCATTGGCCGGGTCTTCCTGCTGCTGATGATTATTCTGCCACTGTGGTGCGGTTTACACCGTATCCATCACGCCATGCATGATTTGAAAATCCATGTCCCTGCCGGGAAATGGGTATTCTATGGTCTGGCAGCCATTCTGAGTGTGGTCACTATCATCGGTGTCCTGACGCTGTAATTATTCATGCCTAATCTGCGGCCTGCTCTTTAGCGGGCCGTTTTTTTTCCGCACTCAGCTAATAACTCAGATTCATCTATTTGCGCCCCTGATAACTGATAGCTATTCTCAACCATAGAGTAATTATCAGAAAACTAAGGAACGCCAATGCGCCTGTGGTCAAAACTATCCGTATTAACTGCAACTCTGCTCTCGGTCGCCTGTAGCGTGACCCCGCCTAAAGACGTGAAAGTGGTTGATAACTTCCAACTCCCTCGCTACCTCGGCACCTGGTATGAAATAGCCCGGTTGGACCACTCTTTTGAACGTGGATTGGAGAGGGTCAGCGCTAATTACACGCCACGAGATGATGGTGGTGTAAAAGTCATTAACCGGGGTTATAACCCGCAGAAGCAGCAATGGCAGGAGAGTATCGGCAAAGCCTATTTTATTGGTTCCCCCCAACAAGCCTCGCTTAAAGTGTCATTCTTTGGGCCTTTCTATGGTGGCTATAATGTCATTGATTTAGATGATAAATATCAGCATGCCTTAATTGCCGGCCCTAATCGGGATTATTTGTGGATTTTATCCCGTACGCCAACGATCGATACTCAGACCCGCGATCGTTTGGTTGCCGTAGCGAGGAATTATGGTTTCCCGGTTGATAAGTTGATATGGGTTAAGCAGGAAGGGCCGAGCGCAGAGATTAAAAAGTAATAATGCTGTGTTTTAGCCTTCAATCTGTAACAGCAGATCGAACTATAACCCGATCTGCTGTTCATTCCGCGAGCGCTAAAGGAAATCCCTTGTTATGACGCCAACTTCAAGCCGATAATTCCAGCTAAAATTAGCCCCAAGCTAAACACCCGCGCCAAACTGGCAGACTCCCCAAGCAGGGCAATACCTAAAATAGCAGTACCTACCGCACCAATACCGGTCCAAACCGCATAGGCCGTGCCTGCTGGTAACGTTTTCATGGCATAGGCCAACAAAAAGACACTGACCGCCATCGCTACCAGAGTGATAACACTGGGGGTCAGCCGCGTAAAACCATGAGAATACTTCAGGCCAATAGCCCAAATAACTTCTAATAAACCAGCAATAACCAGAATAATCCAAGCCATCGTAACCACCTCGCTCAGGCGGGGTCGTCCCCGAAAAACAGATGCGTGCCCAGGTCGTCCCGAACAGCATAAAGGTAAGAGGGATACGTTATCACGCTAAATAATAAGCAGCAATATTATGGCCGATCAAAAACAAATCCGGCGGCAATCGCCGCCGATAAGAATATAAACAGACGTTTATTCAGCGCTACGTTCAATCGCACTACCTGCACTTTGAACATCTTTGCCAACACCTTTCGTGGTGTTGCAGGCGCTCAATGAAGAGATAACCAACAATGAAAAAATAATGGCGATGCTTTTCTTTAACATTATAAAGGTTCCTTATAGGGCATTTGGCTTATTCACCTTATAAGGATAGTCAAAAAAACAGCATTGCACTTTTTCCGACTCAATTAACAGCACAACAGTGCGCTATCGATAAAACCCACATCCGACAGGCCCAGATAGCAGAAAACCGCGTTTAAGCGGTTTTCTTTCATTCCCAGCGCATCTTATTTATTAAGACTTACTTAACGCGAGAAACATATTCGCCAGAGCGGGTATCAACTTTGATAACTTCGCCAACCTGTACGAATAATGGCACTTTGACCACGGCACCGGTACTCAGAGTTGCAGGCTTACCACCGGTACCGGCAGTGTCACCTTTTAGACCTGGGTCAGTGTCAGTGATTTCGAGTTCAACAAAGTTTGGTGGGCTGACAGCGATAGGCTGACCATTCCACAGAGTCACGATACATTCAGCCTGATCAATCAGCCATTTGTCGTTATCGCCAATGGCTTTGGCATCAGCTTGCAACTGCTCGTAAGTCTCGTTATTCATGAAGTGCCAGAACTCACCGTCGTTGTACAGGTAAGTCAGGTTCAAATCGTTAACGTCTGCGCCTTCGGCTGAGTCGGTAGATTTAAAGGTCTTTTCAACGCGTGAACCGGTCAGCAGGCGGCGCATCTTAACACGAGCAAAAGCTTGGCCTTTGCCTGGTTTTACGAACTCGCTGGCTTCAACTGCATAAGGCTCGCCCTCGAACATGATTTTAAGACCGGGACGAAAATCGTTGCTATAATAAGTGGCCATAATGGTCCTCAAGAAACTGGTAGTTAAGCCTAAAAAATGGCAAGTATTGTAACCCGAAACATGCCAATTAGAGAAGATTGGTTGCAACAACTCGCCGATGTAATTACTGATCCGGCCGAATTGCTAAGAATTCTTTCCTTAAATGAACACCCCAACCTGCAACAAGGTATTGAGGCTCGTCGTTTATTCCCTCTCAGAGTACCTCGCGCTTTTGTTGCGCGTATGCGGCTGGGAGATCCGTCTGACCCATTATTGCTTCAAGTGCTGACCGCACGCGAAGAGTTTATCGCAGTACCCGGTTTTACCAATGACCCGCTTGATGAACAACGCAGCGTCGTACCCGGCTTGTTGCACAAGTATCGCAACCGCGCACTGCTGCTGGTAAAAGGCGGCTGTGCCGTCAATTGCCGCTATTGTTTCCGCCGCCATTTCCCTTATCAGGATAACCAAGGCAACAAAGCCAATTGGCATCAGGCACTGGATTATATCCGCCAGCACCCAGAGCTAGACGAGATCATCTTTTCCGGCGGTGACCCGCTCATGGCGAAAGACCACGAGCTCAGTTGGTTGCTGGATGAGCTGGAAAACATAGCTCACATCAAGCGCTTACGCATCCATACCCGGTTACCGGTGGTTATCCCTGACCGTATCACTGCGGCGCTATGCCAGCGGCTGGGTGATACTCGATTACAAGTGCTAATGGTTACACATATAAACCACGCCAATGAAATCGATCAGCCTTTGCGGGACAGTATGGCACAGCTCAAACGGGCGGGTGTAACCCTCTTAAATCAGAGTGTGCTGTTGCGAGGGGTCAATGATGATGCCGAGGTATTGGCAACATTAAGCAATGCCTTGTTTGATGCTGGTATTCTGCCTTACTACATTCATGTACTGGATAAAGTGCAAGGTGCGGCTCACTTTATGGTCGATGATGACGAAGCACGGCTATTAATGAAAGGTCTGCTAAGCCGCGTATCCGGTTATTTGGTTCCCCGTTTAGCACGGGAAATCGGCGGTGAACCGAGCAAGACCCCGCTGGATCTCCGATTGATGCAGGATGAATAATTCGGGTGACAAATCTGCCGGGAGCAGATTTGAACGCGGCTTGCAGCGGCTTTGTAGAGGCGAGGTCCATGAATGGGCCGAGTAACGAGTGCAGCCAGAAAGATGACGGCTGTAACAAGCAGGGGATGCCATGGCATCCCCTGCTTTATTTAAATTCTTGCTTGAGCTATCAAGGGCACTTATAAACTTCACCAACCATTTTGCTATCCAGTGGTGCAAAGCTTGATAAGAAGGTTTCGCTCGGGCTGGTAGCACCGTAAATTACGTTGCCGCCCATTGCTGCTGCTTTATTACGTAGGTCATTTGCTGCCCCACGCATAGAACTGCTTTCACCGCCACCACCTGAGAACCAGTTACTCTGAGTACCAGCCACCTGGCCGACCAACTGACATTCAGCACCAGGCTTCGTATCAGAGAATTTCACTTGCTCACCCGCCGAACTTAATTGGTTAGTGGAGCTACAACCCGCCAGCAACAGCGCTGCTGAAAGGCCAAGTAACACTTTAATCCGCATTTTTTTCCCCATTCGAAGTTGAGAATCACGCTAAAGATTACCAGAAAGCACCGCTGCCGCTTAGGCATCCGTTGCCGAAATTATCCAAATACTCGATGTCGAGCCTGATGGTTAATGATTAACAGTTTACACATTAAATTACTGCCACGACTAAAAAAAGTCCTGCAATCATCACACTGAATGAAATAAAACCGCTTTTATGATGGTTGGTTACGAAATTTGAACCAGAAAAGACTGAGTATAGGATAACACGGAGTAGCGTTATGGCAGATTTTGGTGGCAATAGATAAAACAAAAGCGAGCAGGTCACCCCACTCGCTTTCATCAACAGCTTGTCCCTTTTGCTACCAATCTAATGGCAGCTCAAAGGTTGGCAGCATTACATCATGCCGCCCATGCCGCCCATACCACCCATGCCGCCAGCGCCCATATCACCGCCTTTGTCATCACGTGGCAGGTCAGTGATCATGCACTCGGTAGTGATCATCAGACCAGCAATAGAGGCTGCGTACTGCAGAGCAGAACGAGTCACTTTAGTTGGATCCAAGATACCCATCGCGATCATGTCACCGTATTCTTCGGTATAAGCGTTGTAGCCGTAGCTGCCTGAACCCGCTTTAACGTTGTTCGCGATAACAGAGGCTTCTTCACCGGCGTTAACCACGATCTGACGCAGTGGAGATTCCATCGCACGCAGAGCAACTTTGATACCGACGTTCTGGTCTTCGTTATCACCTTTCAGACCCGATTTAGTGATAGCAGATGCAGCACGAATCAGTGCAACACCACCACCAGCCACTACGCCTTCTTCTACTGCCGCACGGGTTGCGTGCAGAGCATCTTCAACGCGTGCTTTCTTCTCTTTCATTTCAACTTCAGTTGCGGCACCAACTTTGATAACGGCAACGCCGCCAGCCAGTTTAGCGACACGCTCTTGCAGTTTTTCTTTGTCGTAGTCAGAAGTCGCATCTTCAATTTGCTGACGGATCTGAGTAACACGACCCTGGATTGACGCTTCGTCGCCTACGCCATCGATAATGATAGTGGTATCTTTATTGATAACAACGCGTTTTGCCTGACCCAGATCTTCCAGAGTGGTTTTTTCCAGTTCCAGACCGATCTCTTCAGAGATAACAGTACCACCAGTCAGTGTCGCGATGTCTTGCAGCATAGCTTTACGACGGTCGCCGAAGCCAGGTGCTTTAACCGCTGCAACTTTAACAATACCGCGCATGGTGTTAACCACCAGGGTCGCCAGGGCTTCGCCTTCAACGTCTTCTGCGACAATCAGCAGTGGTTTACCGGCTTTCGCTACCGCTTCCAGCACTGGCAGCATTTCACGGATGTTAGAGATTTTCTTGTCAGCCAGCAGGATGAATGGGCTTTCAAGTTCAATAGAACCGGTTTCTGGTTTATTGATGAAGTAAGGAGACAGGTAACCACGGTCAAACTGCATACCTTCAACTACGTCCAGCTCGTCTTGCAGGCCTGAACCTTCTTCAACGGTGATAACGCCTTCTTTACCGACCTTTTCCATCGCTTGAGCGATAAGCTCACCTACGGTGGAGTCAGAGTTGGCAGAGATAGTCCCTACCTGAGCGATAGCTTTAGAATCAGAGCAAGGTACAGACAGTTTTTTCAGCTCTTCAACAGCAGCGATAACTGCTTTGTCGATACCGCGCTTCAGGTCCATTGGGTTCATGCCGGCCGCAACTGCTTTCAGGCCTTCAGTGATAATGGATTGAGCCAATACAGTTGCAGTAGTGGTACCGTCACCCGCAGCGTCATTCGCTTTAGAGGCAACTTCTTTAACCATCTGTGCACCCATGTTCTCAAACTTGTCTTCCAGTTCGATCTCACGCGCAACTGAAACACCATCTTTGGTGATAGTTGGAGAGCCAAAAGACTTGTCCAGAACTACGTTACGGCCTTTCGGGCCTAGGGTCACTTTCACTGCATCAGCAAGGATGTTTACGCCGCGTAGCATTTTGATGCGTGCGTCGTTACCGAATTTTACGTCTTTAGCTGCCATTGGTATTTCCCTTAACTCGTTCAGTTCAGAAGATTAGAGAGCGTGAATTACGCTTCAACAATTGCCAGAATGTCGCTTTCGGACATGATCAACACTTCTTCATGGTCGATCTTCTCTGACTTCACGCCGTAACCATCGTTGAAAATAACGACGTCGCCTACTTTCACATCCAGCGGCTTGATTTCGCCGTTATCCAGGATGCGACCATTGCCGACTGCCAGTACTTCACCACGAGTAGATTTACCCGCTGCAGTGCCAGTCAGAACGATGCCGCCAGCAGATTTGGATTCAACTTCTTTGCGCTTGACGATAACGCGGTCATGCAATGGACGAATTTTCATTGATAGCTCTCCTATGAGAAGGTCCGTATCAGATTTAGGATTAATATCGGTATGCCTTCATAACCGATACCGTGACATTCTAAGTGGGGGCAGCCTCTCATCCCTTCAAGGGAGACGACAAAAAAAATTTCACTTTTTTTCACCCTGAGCAGGAAGATTCTCATCCCCAGGTGGCCTACCCACCACAGAAAGCCCTGTGATTTACTTTATAAATTTATGATTAATAAACAGGCCATTAGAATAAGCCCACAACTTACTTCTCATCTTTGAAACGATTATCTGTAGGTTTATCATCCTCATCGGGATGATGCTCTACGGTGAAGTGGTCATCAGCTTTGCGCTGAAACTCACCATCAAAGGTATTGCCACCGCCCATTGGGCCAGTACCATTGTGAGTAAAACCGCCACCACGATAAATATTCAGATGTGGCATCAGTTTTAGCGTTAACGATTTTTGAATCGGTGGTAATAGCAGCAACAAACCGAGGAAGTCGGTGAAGAAGCCGGGGATCAACAGCAAGAAGCCAGCCAAGATCAGCGACACACTTTTAACCATCTCCGCCGCCGGGCTTTCCCCGGCAGCCAGTTTTTGCTGCATCTGCATAAAGGTTTTTATCCCCTGGTTACGCACCAGAGAGATCCCCACACAGGAGCTAAGGATCACCAACAGCAGGGTAACCAACACACCCAATACAGCTGCAACCTTGATAAATATCGATATTTCTATATATGCCAATAAAAATATCAGCGCTAACGGTAACCAACGCACCGCATTCTCCTTATTCCAATCATTCAGTATCCCTCATCAGGTAAACCTGCCTGACAGATACCATGAAAACCTTGACCCGGCTGATGCTAACACGCCATTTCCCCTCGATTAGCGGATTGCAGCGTCAGCTCCCCCTTCAACGTGGGTCGACTACAGTAAAATGGTGATGGTTGGCTCTATTTTCAAGTTGCAGCCATACTTTTATTACTAATTAATCTAACTGTGAGAAGAATCACAGATATCAGATCATCTCGATTAATTCCGACCATATAGTGATCTCAGTTCAAGGCTTTTTGTCGCTAAGCAGCATATGATCCTGTCAGCAAGAAGATGAGTGGTTAATCTTTCCGCACTAAAGGTTCATAGCGGCATCATATTGCTCACGGCGGCATTATTAAATTAACAAATACAAAACAAGACAGCACAATAGAGAAGGTTCTCATGTCAAATAACATTCGTATTGAAGAAGACCTGTTAGGTACACGAGAAGTCCCCGCAGAGGCTTACTACGGTGTTCATACCCTGCGTGCGATTGAAAACTTCTATATCAGTAACAGCAAAATCAGTGATGTTCCAGAGTTTGTACGCGGCATGGTCATGGTAAAAAAAGCAGCGGCAATGGCGAACAAAGAGCTACACACTATTCCACGCAAAATCGCGGATATCATTATTCAGGCATGTGATGAAGTTCTGGATAAAGGGAAGTGTATGGATCAGTTCCCGGTTGACGTGTTCCAAGGCGGCGCCGGTACCTCTTTAAACATGAACACCAACGAAGTTCTGGCCAATATCGGTCTGGAGCTGATGGGCCACCAGAAGGGAGAGTATCAATACCTTAACCCTAACGACCATCTGAACAAATGCCAATCCACCAACGATGCCTACCCAACCGGTTTCCGCATTGCGGTTTATACTTCCATCATGAAGTTGATCGAGGCGATTGATCAGTTAAAAGAAGGTTTCGAAAGAAAATCCAAAGAATTCGAAAAAATCCTGAAAATGGGCCGTACTCAGTTACAGGATGCGGTGCCAATGACGCTGGGTCAGGAATTCAAAGCCTTTGCTATCTTATTAAAAGAAGAAACCAAGAACCTGCAACGTACCGCAGAATTGCTGCTGGAAGTTAACCTGGGTGCCACCGCTATCGGTACTGCGCTGAACACACCAGAAGGCTACTCACAGTTAGCAATACAGAAATTATCTGAAATCAGTGGTTTGGCTTGTGTTCCGGCGGAAGACCTGATCGAAGCTACTTCTGACTGTGGCGCTTACGTGATGGTGCACAGTGCGCTAAAACGCCTGGCCGTTAAGATGTCAAAAATCTGCAACGACTTACGTTTGCTGTCATCTGGCCCACGTACTGGTCTGAATGAAATCAATCTGCCAGAATTACAGGCAGGTTCTTCAATCATGCCGGCCAAAGTTAACCCGGTTATCCCTGAAGTCGTTAACCAGGTTTGTTTTAAGGTGATCGGTAACGACACTTGCATTACTATGGCGGCCGAAGCAGGCCAACTCCAGTTGAACGTTATGGAGCCAGTGATTGGTCAGGCTATGTTTGAGTCTATCCATATCCTGACAAACGCCTGTTATAACCTGTTGGAAAAATGCATTAACGGTATTACTGCCAACAAAGAGGTCTGCGAACGTTACGTCTTTAACTCCATCGGTATCGTCACCTATCTCAACCCATTCATTGGCCACCATAATGGTGACATCGTGGGTAAAATCTGTGCAGAAACCGGTAAAAATGTGCGGGAAGTTGTTCTAGAACGCGGCTTGTTGACTGAAGCTGAGCTGGACGACATTTTCTCTGTTGAAAACCTGATGCATCCGGCTTATAAAGCGAAACGTTATACCGATGAAAATGAACAATAAAATAATCATCCGGTAGCCCTGAAAGGCACGCATGCTCCTCTGGACGGCGTGCCTTTTTACTTTCTGGCAAACACAATTTTTTAACTTTAATTTTTCATTTGGATCAAGGAGTAAACACTATGATAGCCGTAGAGTTAGTCATCGTCCTACTGGCCATTTTTTTAGGGGCCAGATTAGGTGGTATCGGTATCGGTTTTGCAGGCGGCATCGGTGTTTTGGTTTTAGCCATGATTGGCGTTAAACCCGGTAGCATTCCGTTCGATGTTATCTCAATTATTATGGCCGTTATTGCTGCAATCTCTGCGATGCAGGTAGCGGGCGGTATGGATTATCTGGTACAGCAAACTGAAAAGTTACTGCGTAAGAATCCAAAACACATCACCATTCTTGCTCCGCTGGTCACTTATTTTCTGACCATCTTTGCCGGGACAGGTAACATTTCTCTTTCAGCACTGCCCGTGATTGCAGAAGTGGCGAAAGAGCAAGGCATTAAACCTTGCCGCCCTCTGTCCACAGCAGTGGTCTCCGCACAGATAGCCATTACTGCCTCACCGATTTCCGCGGCAGTGGTTTACATGTCTTCCGTTATGGAAGGTCATGGCGTTAGCTATCTGCATCTGCTGATGATAGTCATCCCCTCTACCCTGTGTGCGGTGCTGGTGATGTCGCTGATCGTATCCTTGTGCTTTAACTCCAAACTGTCTGATGACCCTATCTATATCAAACGCTTGGAAGAAGGCTTAGTAACACTGCGCGGCGACACTGTAAAAGTGATCAAGCCACGGGCTAAAACGTCAGTGCTGCTGTTCCTGGCCGGCGTTCTTTGTGTGGTTGCCTATGCGATTATCAACAGCCCAAGTGTCGGTCTGGTTGCAACTCCGCTGATGAATACCACTAACGCCATCCTGATCATCATGCTGAGTGTGGCAACTATCACTACGCTGGTATGCTCGGTTGATACCGATTCAATCCTGAACTCCAGCACCTTCAAAGCCGGTATGAGTGCCTGTATCTGTATCCTGGGTGTAGCCTGGTTAGGTGATACCTTTGTACAGCACAACCTGGAGTGGATTAAAGAAACTGCGGGTAGCCTGATTCAGGCCCACTCATGGTTACTGGCCGTTATCTTCTTCTTCTGTTCTGCACTGTTGTACTCTCAGGCTGCAACTGCCAAGGCGTTGATGCCAATGGCAATGGCCCTGAACGTGTCACCACTGGCAGCCATTGCTTCTTTCGCGGCGGTGTCTGGTCTGTTTATTCTGCCAACCTACCCAACATTGGTAGCCGCGGTACAAATGGATGACACTGGTACCACGCGTATTGGTCGTTTCGTGTTTAACCATCCATTCTTCATCCCTGGCACCATCGGGGTGGCGCTGGCCGTTTGCTTCGGTTTTGTGATGGGCAGTCTGGTTCTGTAAGCGTTTTGGGGCGCAATTCATTTGCGCCCCACTCACATCAACAATTTTCCTCTACAACGCTCATTGGCAACTTTCATCGAATCCATCTCACTGTTACATAAATCATCTTCTGACCTGCCCACGCTTCGCGCTATAGTATCCAGGCAAGTATTCAGGTAACGCGTATATTCAGCACGTTACGCTCCGCTTCGTCATATAAGCCACGCGACCGATGAGGTTAAGATGTCTGATTGTGATGCAATTGTGGTATTGTGCACCGCCCCTGATGAAGCCAGCGCGCAAGATTTAGCCGCGCAGGTTCTGGGTGAGAAATTGGCCGCATGTGCCACGCTGTTGCCCGGTGCAACCTCGATTTACTACTGGGAAGGTAAGCTCCAGCAAGAGTATGAAGTACAACTCTTGTTTAAGAGCGATACAGATCATCAGCAAGCCCTTCTCAGTTACATCAAACAACATCACCCCTACCAGACGCCAGAATTACTGGTGTTACCGGTACAGGGCGGAGATAAAGATTACCTGTCATGGCTCAACGCTTCATTACTCTGATTCTGCTGCTGTGCAGTGCTTTACTCGCACCGCACAGCGCACAGGCTTCACTATTTGGTGAGAGCTCCCCTCTTGGCCAAAAAAGCAGCCAGAGCCGGTTTCTTCCGGTCGATAGGGCGTTTGCCTTTGATTTTCGCCAACAAGGTGACCAGCTCACACTGAGTTGGCAGATTCATCCCGATTATTATCTGTATCGCCAGCAAATAAAAATTGTGCCACAGCACGCCACTCTCGGGGAATTTACTCTGCCAGAGGGTATTGCGCATCATGATGAGTTCTACGGTGAAGTGGCGATTTTCAAACAGCAGCTCGTGCTGAAAATCCCGATTTCGCAGGCTGCGGAAGGCGAGAGTATCAGTGTCACCTATCAGGGCTGCGCCGAAGCTGGTTTCTGTTACCCGCCAGAAGTGCGGGTGGTGCCGCTTAATGCCGTTATCGCAAGCTCTGCAACCCCCGCCGTTAACCCACAGGGCACGGCACAGCCCCCCCAAGAAAGCGCGCCCACACCGGCTGAATTACCCTTCTCACCACTATGGGCGCTGTTAATTGGTATCGGCATCGCCTTTACCCCCTGCGTATTGCCAATGTATCCGCTGATTTCCGCCATTATTCTTGGCCGTGAAAAGCCCCACAGCCAGCGGCGAATATTGATACTGGCGGTGGTGTACGTGCAGGGCATGGCGTTGACCTATACCTTGCTCGGTTTGGTGGTGGCGGCGGCTGGCTTACAATTTCAGGCCGCGCTGCAACACCCGTATGTGTTGATTGGGCTATCGGTGCTGTTCGTATTATTGGCGCTATCGATGTTTGGCCTCTATTCGCTGCAACTGCCCTCGTCACTGCAAACCCGGTTGGTGCAGTGGAGTAGCAGCCAACGTGGCGGCTCGCTGGCCGGTGTCTTTGCCATGGGCGCACTGGCGGGCCTGATTTGCTCGCCGTGCACCACCGCGCCCCTCAGCGCCATTTTGCTGTATATCGCGCAAAGCGGAAATATGCTGGCCGGTGGCGGTACGTTGTATTTGTATGCGTTAGGTATGGGTATTCCACTGGTAGTTGTAACGCTGTTTGGCAACAAGCTGATCCCACGTAGCGGCCCATGGATGCAATATGTCAAAGAAGCTTTCGGCTTTGTGATTCTGGCGCTGCCGGTATTTCTGCTGGAAAGAGTACTGGGTGATGTCTGGGGCTTGCGTTTATGGAGCCTGCTGGCCATCGCCTTCTTCGGCTGGGCATTTGTACTCAGCCTTAAAGCTCATTCTGGCTGGGCGCGGGCCTTACAGTTGTTGCTATTGGCAGCACTGTTAATCGCTGCCCGCCCGTTACAGGATTGGGCTTTTAATGGCAACACACAGCAGATTGAAATCAAACATTTAACCTTCCAGCCAGTGGCTAATTTGCCGCAATTACAGGCTGCATTAGCGCAAGCGCAGGGCAAGCCGGTGATGCTGGATTTGTATGCCGACTGGTGCGTGGCCTGTAAAGAGTTTGAGAAATATACCTTCAGTGATAGCTATGTTCAGCGCCAGCTCGCGGATACTGTGCTCATTCAGGCTGATGTCACTAGCAACAGCGCCGAACATGCGGCGATGTTGAAAGAACTCAAGGTATTGGGCTTACCGACTATTCTATTTTTTGATGCGCAGGGTAAAGAAGTTCCCGCCGCCAGAGTGACCGGTTTTATGAACGCCGCTGAGTTCTTAGCACATTTGCAGCAAACCATGCCGCGCTAAACCATGCGAATGGTCTGGCGCGGTAGGTTATCAATTACTGCACGGTAGCCGCATCGGATAAGCGCTTTTTCATCTGGCTATATTGTTGCTCAACATAGTGCTCCGCCGCGTTTTGATCACTAATCGCCTCAACCTTAACGGCACAATGCTTGAATTCCGGTGTTTTTGACACCGGATCAACATGATCCACCGTCAACTCATTACAAGCACCAATCCACCACTGATAGGTCATATACACCGCCCCTAGGTTGGCTCGATCGGTA
This sequence comes from Yersinia sp. 2553 StPb PI, assembly GCF_052217105.1. Taxonomy (NCBI): domain Bacteria; kingdom Pseudomonadati; phylum Pseudomonadota; class Gammaproteobacteria; order Enterobacterales; family Yersiniaceae; genus Yersinia; species Yersinia sp. 2553 StPb PI. The sequence goes on from NZ_JAZGPX010000002.1 coordinate 3,408,489, forward strand.
ACACTGGCACGAGCGATCACTTTGCCACGCCGCGAGGAGATCCAGATCAGTGCCTGATCAATCACACCGAGCTGGCTGGCATCCTCTGGGTGTATTTGTACATAGCCAGGCTCATCTGCCAGAATCTTCAATGTGGCGCAGTTACCGGTCATAGAGCGGCAACTGTAGTGGCCCACCTCCCGCACGGTGCAAAGTGCCAGTGGGTAATCAGGGTTAATCTGCTCATGGGGCGGTTGCCATGGTGCACAACTGAGTAAGCCTTTACCGTCCTCAGTAGCAAACTGGCTATCAGTATAGAGATACGGCGTGCCGGGGTGATCTTCTGTCGGGCAAGGCCATTGGACATAACCCAAACCGGCCATTTTCTCGTAGGTTGCACCATAGAACGGTGGGCACAGGTTGCGCATTTCATCCCAAATTTGGCGAGTATTTTGATACGCCATTGGGTAACCCATTGCCGTGGATATCAGGCTAATTATTTCCCAGTCAGGCTTCACATCGCCTTTCGGCTCGATGGCTTTGTTAAAATGCTGGAAGCCACGATCGGCGCTGGTATAAACCCCTTCATGTTCACCCCACGAGGTCGCCGGGAGTACCACATCCGCCAATTCGGCGGTTTTAGTCATAAAGATATCCTGCACCACCACCAGCTCTAATGCCTCGAACGCGGCGCGCATTGCAGCCAAATCAGGTTCGGTCTGGATTGGATCTTCACCAAACACGTAATAGGCTTTCAACTTGCCTTCTGCAACTTTATGCGGCACATCGGTAATCGAGTAACCGATATGCGCGGGTAACTCAGGTACTCCCCAGGCAACAGCGAAGCGGCTTCTGGCTTCATCATCAGTCACTTTCTCATAACCGGGGAAGGTATTGGGCAGCACGCCCATATCACACGCGCCCTGCACATTATTTTGGCCGCGTACCGGCCCGACGCCAACATTTGGCCGCCCCAGATTACCGGTTAATAACGCCAGCGAAGACAAGCCCTTAACCACATCGACCGCCTGCCCCCATTGGGTGACACCCATGCCCCACAAGATAGTGGCCGCCGGAGCGGCAGCATAAGTGCGCATGGCCTGTCGTACCGCTTGTGCCGGCAAGCCAGTAATGTGTTCAACATCCTCTGGGCGGTAATCTGCCACTCCAACTTGCAGTTCTTCAAAGCCGCGCGTATGTGCACGAACATAATTAGCGTCGTACAGTTTTTCTTCAATCAGCACATAGATAAAGGCATTCACCAGTGCCATATTCGCGCCATTTTTCAGTGCCAACCATTGATCAGCAATACGGGCAGTTTCAATATGTCGCGGATCGCAAACGATCAGTTTGGCTCCCTTGTTTTTGGCCTTGAGGATCCGTCTGGCAACAATCGGGTGAGAGTCAGCCGCGTTATAACCAAACACCAACACACAATCGGTATTTTCAATCTCACCAATCGAGTTACTCATTGCCCCATTGCCCAGTGTTTGCTGCAATCCTGCTACCGAGGGGCCATGACACAGTCGAGCGCAACAATCGATATTGTTGGTGCCAATGGCGGCACGTGCAAACTTCTGCATCACATAGTTGGCCTCATTACCCGGCCCCCTTGAGGAGCCAGTCATCATGATAGCATCCGCACCATGGCGCTTTTTTATTGCTTTGAGTTTGGTGGTAATAAAGGCAATGGCTTCCTGCCAGCTCACACGCTGAAATGCCTCACCCCGCTTATGCCGTAATAATGGTGCGGTCAGTCGTGGGGTTAGCAACCGGGTATCGTTGAGGAAATCCCAGCCATAGTAACCTTTCAGGCATAACTCCCCCTGATTTGTGACACCATTGGCCGGCTGGGCGCCAACAATTTCGCCATCCTCAACCAATAAGTTTAATTTGCATCCAGAACCGCAATAAGGGCAGACCGTGAGGATCTTTTCCATTTTATTATCCTTATGACCACAAAGGTTACCGGACGATACCCGGCGCAGCACCACGAGCAGCGCGCAATTGCCTGTCCCGCTGTAGCGTTTCCAACGCCATCGGCGTCACCAATTTCAATGCGTTGGTTGGGCAGACTTCTATACAGGCTGGGCCTGCCTCACGGGAATGGCATAAATCACATTTATGCGCTTGCGCCCGTACCATTGAGTCATGGCTTGGCTGCTCAACCATATTCATCGCCCCGAATGGGCAGACCAACATGCAGGTTTTGCAGCCAATACAGCGAGATGCCATTACCTGAACCCCATGAATGCCTGTGACAATGGCACCGTTCGGGCAGGAGTTCTCGCAGGGCGCATCCTCACATTGATGACACAAGATTGGGGTGCTGACGGCAAAGCTTTTCATTACACTCAGGCGCGGATGAAACTGCTCTGGCGTAATGGTGCTGGCGTTATTATTGGTACTGTGTGCCACCACACAGGCAATTTCACAGGTGCGGCAACCAATGCACTGCGTCATATCGGCGATTACAAATCGGTTCATCTTCTCTCCTGGCCGCCGGGGTTATAAAACATTGAGATAATAAGCAATGCTTTCGGCCGCTTTGCGCCCCTCGGCAATGGCCGTGACAATCAGATCTGCGCCACGCACGATGTCACCACCCGCAAAGATTTTTGGGTTACTGGTTTGATACGGGTAACCGGAAATCGTCGGTGCGACCACTCGCCCCTGCTTATCCAGCACCACATTGTGTTCTGCCAGCCACGACATACGGTGCGGGCTAAAACCAAAGGCCATAATCACCGCGTCGGCCGGAATAATGTGCTCGGAGCCGGTGATTGGGCGGGCCTGCCGCCGCCCTTTAGCATCTGCCTGCCCCATTTCAGTGCGAACCATTTTGATACCAGTAACCTGCCCCTGTTCATCCACCTCAATCTTTTGTGGCTGAAGATTGAACATAAATTCGGCCCCCTCCTCGCGCGCATTTTTCACCTCTCGCTTGGAGCCAGGCATGTTCTTTTCATCACGGCGGTAAGCACAAATCACGCTGCTAGCACCATGGCGCAACGACGTACGCACACAATCCATCGCAGTATCGCCGCCGCCCAAAACCACTACCCGTTGGTTTTCCATGCTGACATAAGGGTGAGCACCACTGCCCGCGTACCCCATCAGGTGTTGGGTATTGCCGATCAGGAATGGCAAAGCATCGTAAACCCCTTGAGCATCCTCATTTTCCAACCCGGAGCGCATTGAACGGTATGTTCCCACGCCGAGGAATAGGGCATCGAAATCACTAAGCAGGCTCTCCATGGTGATATCCCGCCCAATCTCGGTATTTAGGCAGAACTCGACACCCATCTCGCTAAAAATCTCACGCCGACGGGTCATCACACCTTTCTCTAATTTGAATGCCGGAATACCAAAGGTTAACAAACCACCGATTTCGGGATAACGATCAAACACCACCGGTGTAATGCCGTTACGGACCAGAATATCCGCACACCCTAACCCCGCAGGCCCTGCACCGATGATAGCAACACGTTTACCCGTGGGTTTGACTTGCGACATATCCGGCCGCCAGCCGGTGGCTAATGCCGTTTCCGTAATATGCCGTTCAATCTGACCAATCGTCACTGCGCCATCGTGGTCGTTTAAAGTACAAGCTTGTTCACACAAACGGTCCTGCGGGCAAACTCGGCCACATATCTCTGGCAAACTACTGGTTTGGTGGGATAACTCAGCTGCTTCATGAATACGGCCCTGATGAGCCAATGAAATCCATTTCGGGATAGCGTTATGTAGCGGGCAGGTCCACTGACAGATGGTTTTATCACCGCAATTTAAACAACGTTCAGCCTGCTCATGGATTTGGCCTTCGGTGAACGGCAGATAGATCTCGGCAAAACTTGCCTTACGCTCCGCCAGTGGGATTTTTTTAGGCTCAAGGCGCGGTGTTCGTGGCCGCTGCAATAGATTAACCGGTGCCACATCACGAATATTTTTGCTCAGTGGGCTGAATGAGTGCGCCGCGCCAGCAGAAGTAGCACTACTGAACAAACGGCCATTGTGCTCATTCAATGCGGTGCGCTGGCGCTTTTGCTGCTGTTGCCGGAGTAGATAATGTTGATCAACCAGTGTCAGGGCCTGCGTCGGACAGGTTTTGATACAAGCAGGGCCATCAGGCTGATCAATACAAAGGTCGCATTTCTGTGCTTCAGTACGTTGATAGGCATCGGCCAGACGATGACTCGCAGGTTGTACCGTCTCGGTCACCACCGTCATCATGCCAAACGGGCAGGCGATCATGCAGGTTTTGCAGCCGATACATTTTTCCTGAATAACCTGAACACTGTTATTTAACTCAACGATGGCACCATTCGGGCAAGTGCTGGCACAAGGGGCATCTTCACAATGGTGACAAAAGACCGCAGTGGCACTTTGGTTACCTTTAAATACTTTCACCCGAGGTGTGAAATAGTCAGGTTTATCAGGGAATGTCCCCTCATGATGAGCGACCACACAAGCTACTTCACAGCTCCGACAGCCAATACAACTTTCGGCGTCAGCCACAATAAATGGATTCATCTTATTTCTTCCCAGAAGTCACGCCATTGCCGGATAAATAATTATTATTTGCAACAACTATTCACAACTCTATCAAATCATTAACCTTACAAACATAGTGTCTATAATATTGTATTATTACAATTAATTTTTAATGCAAAAGAATCGTGCCATTGCTGATATTTCGGGATAATTAAATAGGCAAATGCACGAAGATAAAGAGTAATAAATAGCGGGAAGAATCGATTAAGCACAGTTATTTTACCCAGTTATTTACAATAATAAAGAGATTTAACTCGGACAATGTTAATTAGATGTTTATTTACCCCATCTGAATACTAAAGATAATTTTGATCTAGATCAGTTTATTATCAGGATTAAAAATAATCTCATTGGGATATAACCAAACTAGTTGCTGTTGCGGTAAGACCGCTCGCACCGTCGCAACCTCAAGTCCGACGGGTATTTGTGATGATAACCCCACTTCGCTGTACAGCCACACAACAATTAAATAATTTAGCCGCATTTTTTTGGGCCTATGCACAATGCGAATTATTTCTCCGCTCCATATAATGTATCTGGCGCTAACGAAGACATTTATGAAAATTGATTTTTTATTTATATAACACAAAATAAAAAATAGGTTATTGCATCTCATTCATAACGAATTTAAATGCGGCAACCTAAATAATGATTATAGAGGGTATAAAAATGAGTCTGGAAGCCGCTGTGACTGAAAAACGGACCCACGTCCGATATATAATATTATTGATTATCTTTATTGTGACTGCAATTAACTATGCTGACCGGGCAACATTGTCAATTGCAGGCACCGAAGTGGCAAAAGAATTGCAATTAGATGCTGTTGCAATGGGTTATATCTTCTCAGCCTTTGGTTGGGCTTACCTGCTAATGCAAATACCGGGTGGTTGGTTATTAGACCGCTACGGCTCCAAGCGGGTCTACACCTATAGCCTGTTCTTCTGGTCGTTATTTACCTTTACGCAAGGGTTTGTCGACATGTTCCCGATAGCGTATGCCGCTATCTCCATGTTTATCATGCGCTTTATGTTAGGTTTCTCTGAAGCCCCCTCTTTCCCGGCTAACGCCAGAATTGTCGCGGCCTGGTTTCCAACCAAAGAAAGAGGCACCGCTTCAGCCATTTTTAACTCTGCACAATACTTCTCTCTGGCCCTTTTCTCTCCGTTATTAGGTTATTTAACCTTTGCCTGGGGCTGGCAGCATGTATTTACTGTGATGGGCGGGCTAGGTTTCGTATTAACCATTGCCTGGGTTAAATTTATCCATAACCCGACCGATCACCCGGGTATGTCTGCATCTGAACTTGAATACATAAAACAAGGTGGTGCTGTTGTCGATATGGACCACAAGAAACCTGACGGTCATAAAAGCGGTCCTAAATTAGATTATCTGAAGCAATTATTGGCTAGCCGAATGATGTTAGGTGTCTTCTTTGGTCAATACTTTATTAATACCATTACCTGGTTCTTCCTAACCTGGTTCCCCATTTATTTAGTACAAGATAAAGGGATGTCTATTTTAAAAGTGGGGATGGTGGCCTCTATCCCGGCATTGTGCGGATTTGCCGGTGGTGTATTAGGTGGCGTATTCTCTGACTCACTCATTAAACGTGGTCACTCTCTGACTTTTGCCCGTAAAGTCCCTATCGTGTTAGGTATGTTATTGGCATCAAGCATTATTCTGTGTAACTACGTCGATAGTGACGTAGTGGTGGTCGCACTGATGGCATTGGCCTTCTTTGGTAAAGGTTTCGGTGCATTGGGCTGGCCAGTTATTGCTGATACCGCACCAAAAGAAATTGTTGGTTTATGTGGCGGATTATTTAACGTATTTGGTAACGTCGCCTCTATTGTCACACCGCTGGTTATCGGTTATCTGGTGAAAGAATTACACTCCTTTAATGCCGCATTAATCTTTGTTGGATGCTCTGCCATTATGGCTATGTTCTGCTACTTATTTGTTGTAGGCGATATCAAACGTCTGGAATTGAAAACATCTTAAGGGAATAACAATAGGTGCCTCTTATGGGGCACTTGTTGTTTGAAATATAGCGACAGGACACCTAATGAAAATAGTCATCGCACCAGACTCTTATAAAGAAAGTTTATCGGCAATAGCAGTAGCTCAGGCTATTGAACAAGGTTTTAGAGAAATATTCCCTTATGCTGAATACATCAAGATCCCCGTGGCTGATGGTGGTGAAGGCACTGTCGACGCCATGATCAGCGCAACCGGCGGCCAAAAAATCATGACTGATGTTACCGGGCCGCTGGGTAATAAAATCCAGGCTTTCTGGGGATTATCAGGTGATAGGAAGTCGGCTTTTATTGAGATGGCAGCGGCCAGCGGACTGGAATTGGTCCCTCCCGAATTGAGGAACCCGTTAAATACTACCTCCTACGGTACCGGTGAATTAATCCGTGCGGCGCTGCAAACAGGCGTGCGTCATATTATTATCGGTATCGGTGGCAGTGCCACCAACGATGGCGGTGCAGGTATGGTACAGGCGCTAGGAGCCAAATTGCGTAACGCCTACGGCGCAGAGATTGATTTTGGTGGCGGCAGTTTACATAACATTGCCTCGATAGATGTGTCGCAGCTGGACCCACGCCTTAAAGATTGCCGCATTGAAGTCGCTTGTGATGTGACCAATCCGCTGACCGGTGAGCAAGGTGCTTCCGCTATTTTTGGCCCACAGAAGGGGGCTACGGCCGCAATGATTGTGATACTGGATAATAACCTGGTCCATTACGCGCAGATGGTTAAACAATATCTGGGAATAGACGTAGATAGGATACCCGGCGCGGGGGCCGCTGGCGGTATGGGGGCCGCATTGTTAGCATTTTGCGGTGCACAGTTGCGCCAGGGCGTGGAGATAGTCGCGGAAGCATTAGACCTGGAAACCTATATCAAAGACTGTCATTTCGTTCTGACCGGTGAAGGCCGGATAGACAGCCAAAGTATCAATGGCAAAGTCCCGGCCGGTGTCGCTCGATTAGCCAAAAAATACAATAAACCAGTGATTGGTATTGCCGGCAGCCTGGCTACCGATGCCAACATTGTTCATCAACATGGTGTTGATGCTATTTTCAGTATTATTTACCATATTTGTACACTTGACGATGCACTCTCTCAGGCAACTGAAAATATCAGAACTGCTTCTCGCAATATCGCCTCTGTTATTAATATTGGCATAGCCTCATTTGATATCAAAGCATCAGCATAATAAAAGCCCGCGTACCCCTTTTTAACATAGCCCTTTGTCGAAGGGCTTTTTCTATATGCGTTTTTAATGTCAAAGTATGTCGGCGATAAATGACCTTTTCGTGATAATGCTCACCTGCTTTTGGGCTTGCGAACAAAAATAGACACTAAACCCATTAGCATCTAGGTCATCCGCACAATGCCTTGCTCTTTTTAGCGGCGTATACTTATTTACAAGCTAGTGAGCATTATGTTTAAGACAAATAATGGCTGTATTGATAAAAATAACAGTTATGTTATCAACATAATTATCGTACCCAAAAAAATTAAAGGGTATATAAGGGAAATATTATGAGCATTTGTAATAGTCCTGTAGACAACCCGCTTTATATTAAAGTACAGGACGCGGATAATGTTGCCATTGTGGTTAATAACAATGGCCTATGTGCTGGCACCCGGTTTAAATGTGGCCTTGAACTTATTGAGCATGTGCCACAAGGCCATAAAGTGGCTTTGGTCGATATTCCTAAAGGCGGCCCAATCATTCGTTATGCTGAGGTGATTGGTTTGGCAGTGCGGGATATCGCTCGCGGCGGCTGGATAGATGAATCGTTGGTTGAATTACCTGCCGCACCTGCACTGGAGACCTTACCCCTTGCCACCGCAGTCCCCGAGGCTCTGCCACCACTGGAAGGTTATACCTTTGAGGGCTATCGCAACGCTGACGGCAGTGTCGGGACCAAAAACCTACTCGCGATTACCACCAGCGTACATTGCGTCGCTGGCGTGGTGGATTATGTGGTCAATATCATTGAGCGCACCCTACTACCCAAATATCCCAATGTCGATGGCGTAGTTGCACTGAATCACTTATATGGCTGTGGAGTGGCAATCAATGCCCCAGCAGCGGTAGTGCCCATTCGCACTATTCATAACTTGGCCCTTAACCCCAATTTTGGTGGCGAAGTGATGGTCGTCGGTCTCGGTTGTGAAAAGCTCCAACCCGAGCGGCTGCTGGAAGGGACACCTGACGTGCAGGTTATCTCACTGGATGAAAGCAATATCGTGCGCTTGCAGGATGAGAAACACGTCGGCTTCCGTTCCATGGTCGATGACATTCTGCAAGTAGCGGAAAAACATCTACAACGCCTGAATATGCGCCAACGTGAAACCTGCCCAGCCTCTGAATTGGTGGTCGGTATGCAATGCGGTGGCAGTGACGCTTTTTCTGGCGTAACCGCCAACCCTGCGGTGGGCTATGCTTCGGACTTACTGGTGCGTTGCGGCGCAACCGTCATGTTCTCTGAAGTCACGGAAGTGCGTGATGCTATCCATCTGTTAACCCCGCGGGCGATTAACGAGGAGGTTGGCAGAAGGTTACTGGAAGAGATGAAATGGTACGACGACTATCTCGAAACCGGCAAAACCGATCGTAGCGCCAACCCTTCACCCGGGAATAAAAAGGGCGGATTGGCAAACGTCGTGGAAAAAGCACTCGGTTCCATTGCCAAATCCGGCCGCAGCGCCATTGTGGAAGTGCTTTCACCGGGGCAGCGCCCCACCAAGCGTGGGCTGATTTTTGCAGCCACCCCAGCCAGTGATTTTGTCTGCGGCACGCAACAGTTAGCATCTGGTATTACCGTTCAGGTATTTACCACCGGGCGCGGCACCCCTTATGGTCTGGCGGCAGTGCCGGTAATCAAAATGGCAACCCGCACTGATCTGGCTAACCGCTGGCATGACCTGATGGATATCGATGCCGGAACCATTGCGACAGGTGATGCCACTATTGAAGAGGTTGGTCAGCAATTATTTGAATTTATTCTGGATATTGCCAGTGACCGCAAACGGACGTGGTCCGATCAATGGGGGCTGCGCAATGCCTTGGCGGTGTTTAATCCGGCACCAGTGACCTAAGTATCAGTGAATCATCAGGCCGGGTGACACTCACTCGGCCTGCTCTTCTTGCTATCACATCTATCTCTACTCCTGCTCGCCCAATTGAAGCGCCACATACAGCAGCAAGCGATCATCAAAGTTCGCTAAATCTAAACCGGTCAGTTCGGAAATACGATTCAACCGATACTCCAGGGTATTGCGATGAATAAATAACGCTTTGGCAGTAGCCGTTGGCTGCACGTTATTACGGAACCAGCAGGCCAGAGTGCGCCGCAACAGACCGTTACTGTCCATCGCCCGTAATTTAGCCAGTGGTAAGGCTAATTCATTGGCCTGCCAGCCACCACGCAAACTATCAAGCAATACCGGTAACACCAAATCCTGATAGTAATAGCTGCGTTGCTCCGGCATCCGTTGCTTACCGACCGCCATGGTAGTACGAGCGGTACGGTATGAGCGCGCAATACTGCCCGGCCCGGTAAAGAAATTGCCAAGCGACAGGCGCACTCGCAAGCGGCCCCGCTCAGTCATGCGCGACAGCAAAGACTCCATACGCCGCCGGTGATCAATAGCATCCCAGCGGCCATGGCTATTTAGCGCCGGTTTAAGCACCACCATCTCAGTCAGTGAAACAATCGCAATCAGATTATTGCGCTCTGGCGTCGTCAACAGGGTTTGCAGCTCTTGTAATTCCGACATAGCACTGTCGACACTCAACTGGCCGCTGTCCACATCCACCACGGCTACGACCCGTGGTTCATTGATATCCACCCCAAGGCGCTGCGCCCATTCAATCAGTGCCGGTGATATCTCTTCGGTGCGGATCAAGTTCAATACCAACTCTTCACGCAGACGGCTATCCTGCGCCAGCAGATGCACCAACCGCGCCTGCTCCATCATCATCTCTGCTGCCATGCACACCAGTTCGCCATATTGACGTAGTTGCCCCGGGTTGCCGGTTAGGCCAATCACCCCCACGATTTCGCCCTCAAGGCGCAATGGCAGGTTGATCCCTGGCCTCACCCCGTGCAACTGGCGAGCAACAGCTTCATCGATATCGACAATCCGGCCATGAGACAGCGACAAGAGCGCCCCTTCATGCAGTTCGCCAAGGCGCTCTTCATCACCACTACCAATGATCCGCCCTTTACCATCCATCACATTAATATTGGTATCAATGATCTTCATGGTACGGGTAACAATATCCTGGGCTAGCCGGGGGTCAAGATTATATACACTCATGAATGGGCCTCAGTCTGGGCTGATGCACCAGCATATGAGGTCTGGAAGGGGAATACATTGGACAAACGCCCAATTCACACCACAAAGAAAGAGAGTTGAGGGACGGGTCACATAAATGGCAAGACCGGGGGCATGTTGCTGGCAAAGTTGAGCGCCAACGAGGAAATCAGGGCCAATCAATCGTTAGCCCTGATAGAGATTTACCGGTGAATGGTTATGACCAAAAACGTGTTATTTACTTTCTTGCGCTGATTTACCGACAGCCATCCCCATCGCCAGCGTGGCGGCAATATTGCGTGCGGTCATAAACACATTGGCTGCCGCATTATCCAGTGCCTGCTCCAGAGTACAGATACTGTAGATCACGCTGAATACCGCATCCAGACCATGCTCATACACCACATCAACATCATCTGTCAGGCTACCGGCAATACCAATCACTGGCTTATTATAACGTTTGGCAACTCTCGCGACACCAATCGGCACTTTGCCGTGAATGGTTTGGCTATCAATGCGCCCTTCGCCGGTAATAACAAATGTCGCGTCCCTAACCAAAGCGTCCAGACCAAGAGCATCGGTAACAATATCAATACCGGGACTTAAGGTTGCACCGCAAAACGCCAGTAATGCCGCGCCTAAACCACCCGCCGCGCCAGCGCCTTCAACCTGGTCAACATCAATATCAAGATAACGTTTAATGATACCTGCATAATGCTGCAAACCGTCATCCAGTTGGCTAACCATCTCAGGTGTCGCCCCTTTCTGCCGCCCAAAAATAGCCGATGCCCCTTCACTGCCAGTCAGTGGATTGGTGACATCACAAGCAACATCGATTTGGCACTGCTTAATCCGCGGATCCAGTCCTGAGATATCAATAACATCCAGTTCAGCCAGCTTCCCGCCGCCAAAACCAATCTGCTTACCCTGCTTATCCAGCAGTTTGACACCCAGCGCTTGCACCATGCCCGCACCGCCATCATTGGTGGCACTGCCACCGATGCCGATAATTATATGTTTGACCCCCTGATCCAGCGCATTACAAATCAATTCGCCGGTACCGTAGGAAGTGGTTTTCAGTGGGTTGCGCAGTTCTGGTGGAACCAGCTCTAGCCCGCTGGCGGCCGCCATTTCAATAAAAGCCGATTTTTCATCACCGGATATTCCGTAAAAAGCCGCAACTTCGTCACCTAACGGGCCGGTCACATTGACCTGAATAATCCGGCCAGTGGTGGCCGCGACCATGGCCTCAACGGTACCTTCACCACCATCCGCGACCGGCAATTTGATATATTGTGCATCGGGAAATTGAGTGCGAAAACCCGCTTCAATCTGCACCGCAACATCCAGCGCAGATAAGCTTTCTTTATAAGAGTCTGGGGCGATGACTATTTTCATAAATGATTCAATCTCATGAGCTATCCAATACCGCACAGGCTCCGACGTTATAAACCGGCCGCTCAGGATAACGGAATGCTTACCAGTATAGCCCTGTTACCCAGTAGCCCGGCACCCGCAGGCACCGGTGCCACCGATTAACGAGTGACTTCAACTTTAGCCAATTTCTCGTAATAACACGCCAATGCACTGTGGTCAGCGGTGCCCAAACCATCAGCTTTCAGCGCCTGCATCATCTCCATCACGGCTGCGGTCAGGGGCAACTGAGCACCGACGCCATGTGAGGTGTCGAGGGCATTAGCTAAGTCTTTGATATGTAGATCGATACGGAAGCCTGGTTTGAAGTTACGATCCATCACCATCGGTGCCTTGGCTTCCAACACGGTACTGCCTGCCAGACCACCACGGATCGCTTGGAATACCAGATCAGGGTTCACTCCCGCCTTAGTTGCCAGCACCAAGGCTTCAGACATCGCGGCAATATTCAGTGCGACAATCACCTGATTGGCCAGTTTAGTCACATTACCAGCACCAATATCACCAGTATGCACCACCGATCCCCCCATGGCTTTCATCACCTCGAAACAGCTCTCGAATACCGCTTTATCACCACCCACCATCACTGACAAGGTGCCATCGATAGCTTTTGGCTCACCACCACTGACTGGCGCGTCCAACATTGCAACCTGCTTTAGTGCCAGCGCTTCACTGATTTCACGGCTAACCAGCGGTGCAATCGAACTCATATCAATCAGCACAGAACCCGGTTTAGCACCTTCAATAACACCGTTTTCACCCAGTACCACTTCTTTTACATGAGGCGAATTAGGTAGCATGGTAATGATGATATCGCATTCTGCTGCCAGTGCTTTTGGCGTCGTTGCGGTGCGTGCGCCAGCCGTGATCAATTCATCCAGTACCGCAGCATTACGATCGAGGACAGTTAATGAGTAGCCCGCTTTCAGCAGATTTTTACTCATTGGTTTTCCCATAATCCCTAAACCAATAAAGCCGATTTTCATTTATTACTCCTCAATTAAGTCGGAAGGCCGTCAACGCGGCAGTACTAAACTGTCAAAACAGACTGATGGTTATTTTTTAAATTTGTCGCATAACGCCTGAGTCGCGCTACGAAATACGCCCAAATCACTGCCAACAGCGACAAAGGTTGCCCCCCATTCGAGATAACGGCGGGCATCAGCTTCAACTGGCGCCAAAATGCCGCTCGGCTTACCCTGTGCTTTAGCGCGATCAAAAATATGACGAATCACTTTTTGTACTTCGGGATGATTGGGCTGCCCCAGATAACCCAGTGCCGCCGACAGATCGCCCGGTCCAACAAAAATACCGTCCACCCCATCAACGGCGGCGATAGCATCAATATTATCCACCCCTTGCTGGCTTTCGATTTGCACCAGTACGGTGATGTTGTCGTTGATGGTGGCAAAGTAGTCGGGTACGGTGCCGTAATTGTTACCGCGATGAGACACAGAAACCCCGCGGATCCCCGCCGGTGGATAACGGGTTGAGGCAACCGCACGTATGGCTTCTGCTTCGCTTTCAACAAACGGGATCAGGAAGTTATAAAAACCGATATCCAATAAGCGTTTTATAATGATGGGTTCATTACAGGGCGCACGTACAACCGGTGCGCTATTACTGCCTTTCAGCGCCATGAGTTGTGGAATAAACGTCGTAACATCGTTCGGCGCATGTTCACCGTCCAGAACCAACCAGTCAAAACCCGCCAGGCCCAGCACTTCGGCTGAAATATGATTTGCCAGTGCACTCCAGCAACCAATAAGGGTTTGCCCTTGTTGTAGGTTGCGGCGGAACTGATTAGGATAATTTTGCAGACTCATTTTCGATCCTTATAATTGAACGCCCGGATGGAACGACGGCTCGATGCAGGACGTGATGCAATTCAGGTTGCCAGCGCACACCGCAGTGGGTGTTAGTCGTTAATTTTGCGCCTGTTTTGTAAGATTTTTTCTATTTACGGTTCACGATGATCATTATAGAAACCCCGTTCCAATAAACCATCAGGCAAAAGAACAGGAATTATGAGTTATTCACCAATCGTTATAGGCAGATGCACAATAAAATGCGCCCTGCTTCACAGACTGCTAAATAGCAAAAATCGTGCGGTGATTTTGTCGTTATAAATTAACAAACAACTAAAGGGTAAAGAGTTAGAAAAATGTCGCCGTAGTAATGATAAGGTACAGAGTCTGCTGGCAGAAAATGTCCATACCTGCCGATGTCTATTAATCAGTACGCAGGGTATAGACTATTTGCACCATAGGCGGTGGTAAACCACACTTGCCAGATAAGCGGTTGGAGGAGAGCAACGTGCAACGTGAACAAGTTTTAAGCAGTGCGCTCAATCTATTGGAGCAGCAAGGACTGGCAAACACCACGCTGGAGATGCTGGCAAAAGAGGTGTCAGTTGAAGTCAGTGATCTGGCCCGTTTCTGGCCGGATCGTGAAGCTTTGTTGTATGACTGTCTGCGCTTTCATGGCCAGCAGATAGATACCTGGCGGCGACAATTGCAACTGGACGAGACCTTATCACCCAAACAAAAGTTACTGGCGCGTTACCAGACGCTAGGTGAGCAAGTGCAGAATCAGCGTTACCCCGGTTGCTTATTTATTGCTGCATGCAGTTTCTATCCCGATAATGAACACCCGATCCACCAGTTGGCTGAACAGCAGAAACAGGCCTCACTACTCTATACCCAAGAGCTGTTGCAAGAGATGGACGCTGATGATGCAGCTATGGTTGCACAACAGATGGAACTGATTCTGGAAGGTTGTTTGAGCAAACTGCTGGTTAAACGTCAACTCGTCGATGTTGAAATTGCCAAGCGCCTGGCTGAAGATGTATTGGAAGTCGCGCAATGCCGTAAAAATGGCGCACTGGGTTAAGTAATTTACCACTAAGTTTTATCGCTGCCCTGAGATAATTTCTGGTTCTTTTGTCTGAAAAGAGAGCAGTCAGTACAGTTTTAGTGGTTTTAAACCATAAATTCGTTGACGATCAGCGGCCAATACGGTTTAATGCGCCCCGTTGCCCGGATAGCTCAGTCGGTAGAGCAGGGGATTGAAAATCCCCGTGTCCTTGGTTCGATTCCGAGTCCGGGCACCACTATTTATAAGGCCTCGCTGCAAAGCGGGGCTTTTTCGTATCTGGATTCTGCTCTATTTCCGCTCCGACTCCCTATCCATTACTGACACGATTTCAATAGATTTCCCCCTGTAAGCATCCCGCGCAAACAAACTATTCAATTTTAGAGATCTTTCGACATATTGATGATTTGTGCGGCGGAGACACCTCTCTTCATGAGCAATGTCCTTATATTGTGGATGAGTTATTACCAGAATAGCCGTGTATTCGTTTTTTGAAGAGCAGCTCGGGGGTTAGCCAACCCATCCAAAATAATAAAAACAAAAAAGAGGTACTGCTTTCGCGCAAGGTGGCAGATTAATTTACTGTGGGGCAGGCACTTCTGGTCGCTTGGTGATGTTGGATGCGAGCGAATGCCCGCCAATTTATGGTACGCTGCGAGAAATGGTCGTAGGGCTGATCGCTGGCGGTAATACTGCTATTTTACAGGCAGTTGAAAATGCAGAAGATAGCCGCAAAATGGGTGAGCAATACCTGCATAACCTCAATTTTAATGCACATGATGTGTTAGTGGGCATTGCAGCAAGTGGCCGCACACCTTATGTATTGGGGGCTATGGCCTATGCACGCCATGTTGGCACTAGCGTAGTGGCTATTTCCTGTAATCAAAATAGTGAAATGAGTACAACCGACACTGTAAAACAGCCATTATGATGATCCTAAGTGGTATGTCTGCTGAGGAAGCTAGCGCTATCCTTAACAAAAATAAGGGATTTATCGGTAAAGCGCTACAGGAGATTAAAGTATAACTATGGCGAAAATAACCGGCACTACGATAGACCAAATTTTACTCTTCACGGGCGGGAGTAAAAATATCATTGTCTGCGGAAACTGCATGACAAGGCTCCGTCTCACCTTAAAAGACCGTCAACTGATACAACATGACGACCTGAAAAAAATCCCTGGAGTGATGGGGGTGGTGAACAGCGATGATCAACTGCAAATCATTCTCGGGCCGGGCAAAGCCCAGACCGCCAGCGAGATGATGAACAAGCTCCTGGGTTCTGAACCGCAGCAGGGACATGAAAGTGCTCAGGATGTTGATTTGCAGGTGCTAGCCAGCCAGACAAAACAGCAAATGAAAGCGAAACAAAAAAGCGCTGTTCATAGTTTTCTGGCCAAATTCGCCACCATTTTTACCCCACTCATTCCAGGGTTCATTGCCGCAGGATTACTATTGGGGATAGCAACATTACTCCAGCAGACACTGGCATTGGACGGCGTTATTCAGTCTCCATGGCTGGCGGCACTGATTGCATACATGAAAGTATTTAGCATCGGCTTGTTCACTTTCCTTAGCATTCTGATTGGCTTTAATACGCAGCAAGCCTTTGGTGGGACGGGGGTCAACGGCGCAATTATCGCTTCGCTATTTATTTTACGCTATGTGCCGGAAGGTACCGTCGGCTACTACGGTGGCATGGAAAACTTCTTTGGTCTGGCAATTGACCCGCGCGGCAATATCATTGGGGTTCTGTTGGCCTGTATCTTGGGCGCATGGATTGAGCGACAGGTGCGCCGTTTTATCCCTGATAATCTGGATATGATCCTGACATCGGCGATAACGTTACTCGCTACAGGAGCAATCACTTTCGTTGTTATCATGCCAGTGGGTGGCGAGCTGTTTAAGGGGATGTCATGGCTGTTTATGCATTTGAATGGTAACCCGTTTGGTACTGCCATTCTGGCAGGGTTATTCCTGATTGCAGTAGTGTTTGGTATCCACCAAGGGTTTGTTCCGGTCTATTTCGCCTTAATGGATGCACAAGGATTTAACTCATTATTCCCTATTCTGGCCATGGCGGGTGCCGGTCAGGTGGGTGCGGCACTGGCACTTTATGCTCGTTCGCCAAAAGGTTCAGTCCTGCGGACACAGATTAAAGGGGCTATTTTCCCTGGGCTACTGGGGATCGGTGAGCCGCTTATTTATGGCGTAACGTTACCACGCCTGAAGCCTTTTATTACCGCATGTTTAGGCGGTGCTGTCGGCGGCTTCTTTATTGGCCTTGTTGCCTGGTTGGGATTACCGGTGGGCCTGAATACCGTGTTTGGCCCATCTGGCTTGGTATCTATTCCTCTGATGACATCAGCCCAAGGTATTTTCGCCGGGATGCTGGTGTATGTGGCTGGTCTGGTTATTTCGTATATTTCCGGGTTTATCCTGACGTGGCTTTTCGGGCATAAGGATGTCGATTTAAGTTGATCTCGTGCTAAACGGTTTGGCCCTGCCCGGCAGGGCCAGCTGAAATCTTTCCGTTATTTTTATTATTCTCATCCCCATATCAACCGAACTCACCTGTTCCTATCGACACCAAGTCTAGATGACCGACTCATCCAGCCAGAATGTTAGCAAGCCGCGACTGATGAGCGCCTTGTTGTAAGCTGTCCAATGGATGATATCGAACCTTTGTTTTGCCACGAGATACTGCAATATCATCAGAAATGTGGTGATCCAAACCTGATTAGGGCTAAAAGTTCGATTTATTCAACAAAGATCTTATTTTTATAACTCAGTTAGTTGACTGATAATTAAGTGCCTTCGCTAATTTAGAATCTGGTTTCGCCAGTTTATCTAAACGCTTTTCATCAATGCTGTTCAGCTGGCCTAAAGCTCTTGCCGTTTGACCTGAATGCCCTATCAGTTGCTGCTTGGGTACATTCACCATCAGGGTTGCGGCGTCTTCCAGAGCCTTGATATAGTCATCTTGCTTATGCAAATTATAACGTTTTAAATCCATCTTACTGCGTAATAGCTGTCCCCAATAAAACTCGAGGAAAGGTATTTCTTTATAAGGCTTACCCGTTTCAGGGTTAAGATTTTTATCAGACTTATCGTAAGATATACCGCGTAGATAATAGAGTATTGAGCGATATGGATCGTCCTGAAAAGCACTCGTCCCCAGGGTTGCAGGCAATTGAGAGAACGTAATTGGTTTCCCCTCGGCATCAATAGGGAGAAAATGTTTAAGTTCAGTCATCTGTTGTTCGAACTGAGCTTGAGTAAATAACGTTCCGTCGTTGTCACGGCTTATATTCTGCCTGACCAGTACGCTTAAGGTCACATCACCGCCACCACCGGGTGCATCCCAAAAGCTGTTAAATGCATGATGACCATCAGTCAGGTAAAGTTTCCCCATTGGTCCGATATCAACCGTGTTCATATCAGCTTTATTGGTTCCTATAGCCTGTTTACAGGTATATGAAGTGGGATCTTTCGGTGTTGATGACAGGCTATATTTAGCCAGTTTCCCTGCCCCTTGAACTTTACACAAATCGTTGAATAAGTGCTTTGAATCGCTAGCATAATCAGCCAAATCACCTGCAATCTGGAGCTTACCTACGGTTATTTGGGTCGGATGCAACTCACTGAGCTTAATTTGAATAACATCGCCGGGTTTAGTGAGTAAGTCGTTATGGGGAAGAGATTGTGCCGCGCACAAATTAACTGAATAGAGTATTAGTCCACAAAATAATAAAATAGAGGCCGAAAATAACTCGCTAGCCCATCTTACCTGGGTAGCTCCAGCCTGATATAAGTAATTTTTGCTCAAAGACACATTGAACTCCTCAAGTGGACATTAACATTTCCTACCAATTTCATTGGCATATTGATTAAGCGTAGAATATCTCCCCCCTCGCAGTAGCACGTACTGCGAACATTATCTGGCGTTTATGGCAGTTGATACCCTATTTGCAATACCAGCGTAGGTTCCAGAGGATAATAATACCCAGAAAATATCGACCATGAAATTAGCGTATCGATTAACCTGCCAGATAAAGAGATGCTCCAGTTTATCAGATGTTACATTGAAAGCCATATGCAATAAAACCATCATTTACACTGGTTTGTGATGCAGAAGCATTAGGTTCATAAAAGTCTCCATTTTGAGCCAAAGCAGGAGATCTACATGCAGCAACAATGGTTAATATAGTGATGAGTTTTTAATTATTCACTCTCTGATTACAATAAGGGACGTATAAACACGACGCGTTGCCCTATTGATTGATGTGGCTAATCCATCTGTCAATCAATACAGGGGAACTTAAATAAACGCTGGTATAACTTAAAAAATTATAATTAACTATTCCAGCAAAATAAATTTAACTATTCCATCTAAAGTAGCAATATAAACACATTGGGATCCCTGTTATTTTTTATCAAATAATAGGAACTGGAGATAATGAGATCGGTGAGTGACGACTCGTTATTTTTTCAATCCTATAATTGTGTTAACACTTTAGTATTTATTACTATTCAAATCCTCCACACCGCTGATGTTAATCATAACTATCACGTATAAAACTGTAGACTATTTTAGTTTTAAATAAAGTTTAATCAAACTGTCTGTTTAATTGATACTGTTTAATGTGCAGCTTATGTGATAGCACGTTAGCACCATTAGATAACAGCGGATAGGTTAAATAACCTTAGTTATCGTGGTGAAAAGACACTAAATGGTTTCGAGCTGATTAAGTTTAATGGCTTTGGCTCTAACAGTGAGCTTTCAAAATGGCATGATCGTGGAGGGTGTTTATGATTACTCGCTGGTGCATAGTGTGGATGCTAATGCCGCTAAGTTGACAATATATTCGTAAATTAAAATAGGCTAGAGTGATTTTAACAGGGATTCATTATGAATGATCTCATGACTGATATACTAATCGGCATCTCTATATTTATCGCATCTATAGTTTCCTCATTTGTTTTTGTATTTTTAATAAGATAATTTACGTTTAAAATGACAAGTTGAGAGGACGTTAAGCATTGATGCTCAACAATGTCTATTTTCAGTTAGAAGACATTGTTCTTGGCTCACTCTCCTACAAAACTCAAATGGATAAGTGTTAAAATACGTCAACGCCAGAGTATCCCCCCATTAGATACAAAAATAGGTTTCCCCTCGTAGATATGAAATGTTAATCATTTAGTTAAATAATACTAAAGAAATTTTCCATGTCATTTTACAAAAAAACAAATCAAGAAAATTCCTACAGCGATATGTATCATATCCTATATTTAACAAAATAAATTATAGCTATAATCACAGCATGATATAAAAACTCAATCATTAGTATGCCATATAATATTAAATACACTGTGGCGTAGCCTACACTCCATATTTACTAAAGTAAAAATGGTTATCGAGAACGGTTCAATTACATTAAAAACACCAATAATATAACCACTTGTTAATAAACAGATTTTTACTTAAAAAAATGAGAGATATAATATGCCTGCCTTTAAAAAAACTCTAATCGCTATTGCCTTTACATCAATAACAACGCCTGCTTTTTCCCAAATTATAGTAAATGGCACAACTGTAAATGCCCCTGATGGGACAGTAGTAGATACTGGCTTGATTAACGATTTTTCTGGGCATGCAGCAACGGTATCAAATGGTGGCGTATTAATTGCTGACGGTGATATCACATTAACGACTGGGGGTAATGCCGCTGATACTTTATATGCTTCTGGGGCAGGCTCACGTGTCGATTTTTTACACGGAAGTACATTAACCACTACAGGGACTGGCTCACACGGCGTGTATGCGCAAACTGGCGCCAGTGTTAACTTGAATGACGCAAATATTTCAGTTTCAGGGGCAAATGCCTCCGGCCTGTCACTGGTCTCTAATAGCCAAATTTCATTAAATAACAGTACCATTTCAGCAACAGGTGCCGGTGGCAAGGGTATAGCTGCTAATAATAGTTCAGTAATTATCAATAACTCTAGATTGACAACAACAGGTGCTTATCTCGGCTCAAGTGCCAGTGCTTTACAAATAGCAAATGGTTCACGAGGGAGCATGACCGGCTCATACGCCAGTACCGGTGGAGCCTCTGCCGCTGCGGTCTTCGTTGAAACAACAAATAGTGCAAATACTCAATTTGATATCATCGACAGTACCCTGGAAACATTCGGGGCGGGTACTGCGCTAGTCTCTTCTGAACTGAATGGTAATGGATCATCTTTAGCTACTGTCAGTGGAAATACGCAAATTATCACTCATCAGGCAACCGCAGTAAGTGCGAGAGGGCCAGGTGGTAAAATTGTTATTAACCCAGGAGCATCGGTTAAAACCCTCGGCGCTAATAATACCGCTATCCAGGCAGTTTTAGGCGGCCAGGCTGATATTACGGGTAGCACTATCAGTACAGCCAGTAATGGTGCAGTAGCCATGATGGCCAGTTCCGCGAGTTCTATTATTAGTCAGGGCAATAACATCAGTACGGTGGGTAATAATGCGTATGCTGTTCAGGCTAATGACAGTGGGACCACTGTTAATGTGACTAATACCAATATAGTTACTAGTGGTAATAACGCTGATGCAGTGAATAGTAACACACAAGCAATTGTGACTATGAATCAACAGAATGCCAATATACATAGTCAAAACGGCAAAACATTTAATGCTCTTGGTGGCACCATCAATGCAGTCCTTGATAACAGTAGTGTTATTAACAATGGCATATTAATAAATGCAGATACCGATGCTAGCCTGGCGAACTTTGGTATCGTTAATGTTAATGCAAACGATATGGTTTTAAATGGTGATATCCAGTCAGGTTTAGGTAGCCAAGCTAATCTCAGCATTAACAATACACAATGGAATGGTCTTGCACGTAATGGCGGCCAGGTGAATATTGATAGTCGCGCCATGTGGAATATGATGGCAAGTTCTGACGTCGCTGAGCTGACTAACGCCGGGACAATTAATTTCTCCAATCCTATTGCAGGCGACGTATTAACTGTCCATGGTGACTATATTGGTAATAACGGTAACTTATTGTTTAATACTGAATTAAATGACGACAACTCCATAACGGATAAAATGATCGTCGAAGGTAACACTTCAGGGAACACCTTCGTCAGCGTGACTAACGCGGGTGGCACTGGCGCGACAACGTTAAACGGTATTGAATTGATTCAGGTTAATGGCTTATCTGACGGTGAGTTTATTCAAAAGGATCGTATCGTTGCCGGTGCTTATGATTATTCATTGATGCGCGGTTCTGATGCTAATGCCAATAACTGGTATCTGACTAATGCTGTTATTCCTACGCCACCTTCAGACCCAACAGTTCCATCTGCTATGACTGAGCGTCCAGAAGCTGGCGGCTATACTGCCAACTTAGCCTCGGCTAATAATATGTTTGTCACTCGTTTGCATGATCGTTTGGGCGAAACTCAGTATATCGACGCACTGACTGGCGAACAGAAAGTAACCAGTATGTGGTTGCGTAACGAGGGTGGGCATAACCGTTTCCGTGATTCTCAAGATCAACTGAGCACACAGGCTAACCGTTATGTGCTGCAATTAGGCGGAGATATTGCTCAGTGGAGCAATAACGACATGGACCGTTTCCATCTGGGCGTTATGGCTGGGTATGGTAACAGCAAAAGCACCACCATCTCGCAAGTGTCCGGTTACAACGCTAAAGGGTCAACTGACGGTTACAGCGCCGGTGTCTACGGGACCTGGTATGCCAACGAGGCCGATAAGTCCGGCTTATATGTCGACAGTTGGGCGCAATACAGCTGGTTCAACAACACCGTTGACGGTCAAGATTTGAATACTGAAGAATATAAGTCTAAGGGGATAACTGCCTCGGTTGAGAGTGGTTATACCTTCAAAATCGGTGAAAATGCCGCTAAAAATGCCACCTACTTTATCCAGCCTAAAGCGCAGGTGACCTGGATGGGTGTGAAAGCTGACGACCATAAAGAAGCTAACGGCACGAATGTCTCTGGTGAAGGTGATGGCAATATTCAGACCCGTCTGGGTGTGAAAGCCTTTATGAATGGCTATAGCAGCCAGGATAAAGGTAAAGACCGAGTATTTCAGCCATTTGTAGAAGCAAACTGGATCCATAATACCAAAGACTTTGGTGTCACTATGGATAACGTGACAGTGAAGCAAGATGGAGCCGCCAATATCGGTGAATTAAAAGTGGGTGTTGAAGGCCAAATCAATAAAAAAGTTAACCTGTGGGGTAATGTTGCCCAGCAAATCGGCAACAAAGGTTACAGTGATACCGCTGTAATGCTAGGTGTGAAATATAATTTCTAATCTAGATTTCTATATTAGATATAAGTAAATAAAAATCAGATGATTATGGCCTGCTACAAATAGCTGAAATCTTAAGTTCTAATAAACTTAGCTATCAATTTTTCTGGCAGGCTAATTGACTTTCCCTTTAGATAGCCGCTGTTTTCAGCGAAGCATTATTGGGGGAAGGCATGGCGATTTTTGGCCTTTAGCAATGATGTTCACTACGGCTATATTTATCTTTCCGAGAGTATCATCAGTAAATACATCACTATTTCGCAGTGGATTTTCTTATTTTCATTCATTAGTTAAAAATAAAAGGAATTATTATATGAACTATTTTATCCTCAGTCAGTGCGGGCTTATGTCTTTCTCTTTCAAAATACTATTGAATGATGTGCTATACCAACATTCAGAAGACTCAGTAATAAGGGTTTACCGTTCTATTCCCTCACTGATAAAAAATATAGATGGGAAACTCAAGCTGATACTACTTGACATTACTGGATTCAAACATAGTGAAGTTCATGATCTATTAATTAAAATAAAGTCATCCCACAATGTAGGGATTATTTTATTTTGTGACAACTACTCTGACCTGTCTAACCTCCCTAATATATATCATGCAGTCATATACAGAAAAAGTAATATGCCTTACATCAAAAAAACAATAGGGACAATATGTCACAACCGCTATGACGGTCATTTCATACCTCTTGATGACGATAATCTTGTTAAAAATAAATTAACTAAACGAGAAAATGAAACATTACAATGTATTATATCAGGTTTAAATTCTGTTCAGATTTCAAAAAGGTTATCACTCAGTTATAAAACCGTCAGTGGCTATCGTCGTAGTATCTGTAGAAAATATGGCATTAACAATTTAAATGTTTATTATTTAAAATATAGAGAAGAAAGTCAGTAGCCGCGAGCCTCATTAACGTAATAGGACATACACTACCGCAAAAGTAGTCGCTAATCGTGCGGGCTAGAGTATTAATGGAAAACTTGCCCATTTTTTCAAAGCTACCCTATAAACTGGTGTACCAATCTAGTTGCAAGATCGGCATTTTCTGCATCAAAGTTGGCATTATCCCCATCACAAAACCCATGATGGCTGCTGAATATGCGGCTATCAACATTAGGATATTTTTTTAGTTCACTTTGCAGGATTGTCGTGTCGAAAGAAGCCTCATGTCGGGCAAGGATGACAAGGGCTGGACAAGGTGGCGCAATATCGCTGTGCTCGCGGATACGTGAACCGTAGTGGCAGACAACCCTTGCACATAACCCGCTTCTGGCCGCAAGCGTGGCTCCAACACTAAATCCTACGAGGATAAGATTGTCATACTGTGGCCGCAGAGTCTGGAGCAGAGTAACGATATGGGATGTGTCAAAACCTACATTTTCAATAAAATAGCGATATGCCTCATTCTGCTGTGCATAGCTAAATGGCTCATCACGCCCAATAAGATTGAGGCAATAAACGTCCCTCTCCATCGCATGATATTCATGACACACCCGCCTGATATGCGGATTAATACCATAAATCTCATGTAGTACTACGATGGCGGTATTGCTTCCACATTTTAGCTCTAGCATTAGGCGTTATCGATTTCCGTTTTGTGCACCCAGGCTGACAAATACCATTCGGCAGTAAATGGTAGGACACTCCGCACTGTCACTCACTCATGTAGAGATTTTGTGCTCACTACATCATCGAAAAGTCACACAAAAAATAACTTTCAATATCAATTTATTATATAGCCAAACTATTTTCTACATCGTCTTCCAATCCTTGCGCTGATTGAAGACCAAAATGACTATTACGTCTCACATTGAGTAAAATCACCCCATGATTTGCCACTAACCTCTAAATGAGCAGCATAACTAACCAGAATTACGATTTATACTATAATAAACAATAAGATGCCATACACTGGCTTCGGTGATGTGAAGCCAGCATTACGCTAATTGAAAATAACTACTCTTCTGTCACTGGCATAAACTCGGCCAATTTCTGCTTCTGTTTACCCCGGTCATCCAGGTTAGCTGAGCTTAGCCAAAGCTGTATAGCTCGCCGAATCCCTGGCCATTCACTCTCGATAATAGAATACCAACGGGTGTCACGACTATGCCCTTTGGATACTTGTATTTGTCTGAAAGTACCTTCGTATTGAAATCCCAAGCGTTCTGCCGCTTGAATCGCTGGCTGGTGCAAACTGTCACACTTCCACGCACATCGCCGGTATTGCAAAGTATCCAGCGCATAGGATAGCAAAAGAAATATTGCCTCAGTGCTGCATAAAGTACGTTTCATCAACGGTGACCAGTTAATCCAACCGATTTCTACCGCCCCATTCTCGGGGTCAATGCGTTGTAACGCGATAAAACCTACTGCTTTTCCGGTGGAGTAATTGATGACTGAATAAAAGAGAGGGTCCTTACTTGCACTAAGAGAGGCAATATAATGGTCACATTGCCTAATTGTGATGGGGCGATTAATGTGAAAGTAAGTCCAGTCACGCTCGTCATCAATGCTGTGCCAGGCTTCAAATAGATCCTTGCTATGCTTGATATCAATAGGTTCAAGGAGGCAATAGTCTCCTTTGAGGATAATCCGTTGGGGAGTTGTTCGAGGCAACCAGTCGGGTAATGATTTGCCCAGTGCTTGCCCATAGATATTTAATTCTGTCATTATAAATCATACCTGTGTTATGAAATTTATAAGTTTTCGGCAAGTTTTTCAAAAAACTCAGTGAATCCACCCTAAAATAATGTCACTTTGATCTTTAACTTTTCCAATCGTGCTGATTTCTCCAAGAAGAAAGTGATATTGGCCGTGCCCATAAATTCAAATTATTCAGAAAACACATCCTATTTTTGAATAATTAAGTCTTATAAAGAATGACACTTCTTGATAATTTGTTATGTGATATCTATTGAGCAATTCAATTTTAAATTTAATAAACCACATTAGATCATGATAAACATGAGTATTTCACCTTTTATTTATTGTACTAATTATAACCAACTCATTTAATCAAGTGAGCTAATAGGTCTAATCTTGATGGCCTAATGTATAAATATAATTTTATCACTTCATTAAAAACACATTATTTACTCTATAACAAAAAAAACAACTCAAGATAAAATCTCAACCGCCGATAATAATAAAGATGAAATATAAAACAATTTACTCAACTGTTTTATAGACACCGAAATTAGTTATTAACTGCCTTTCCAAGGTATCTTTCCCGTGTCCGACATTTGAGGTTTAATAACATGAGATTCATACAAAATATTAAAATAAGAACGGCACTTATACTCATTCTCATCGTGTTTTCACTGTTGTGGGCCGGGGCATCAGGCTTTGCTTTATACTCTCTTAAGCAATTAAACCAAGAGCTAGGTGTAACCCATACTCAGCAGCAAAATGGCGATATTATTAATAGTGCCAATGCACAATACTACCGCGCGACAACAGCGATGGAACGTGCTATGGGAGCAATGGCGAAAAATGACACTGGAGTTTTCGATCTTGAGATGAAGGCAACTCTTACCGAATTAGACGGCCTTAAAAATGGGCTCAGTCAATTTAAAACTATTGATCATGGGAAAATTGACTCAACCACAATAGATGATATTTATAACAGTTCTTTTAATCTCTATAACAGTGCAGTTTTGCCGATGTTTGAATCAGCAAGAGAGAAAAATATAAACAATTTTGAAGTAATAAAAACAGGTAAATATCTTCCGTTAAGACGGAACTTCAGTGCAGCGATAGACAAATACAACGCAAAAATTATATCCCTAAATGAAGAAGCAAATCAGCGGATTTCCCAATGGCTAGTGTGGTGTCAATATATCCTAGTCAGTGCGTTATTAATCAGTGTGCTGATCATGGTAACAACCGACCGCTATCTGGTTAACTTTCTCGTTAAGCCTTTGAACAGAGTAAAAGCTCATCTTGAATCTCTGGCACAAGGCATACTTGACCACAACATCGTAGATCAGGGTAGAAACTGTATTGGCCAGTTAATTCCTTATATTAACAAGATGCAGGATAACTGGGCCAAAACGGTGTTTGAAATCCGCAACAGTGCGGATTCGATTTACAGGGGTTCTAGTGAGATATCAGTCGGAAATACCGATTTGTCTTCCCGAACTGAAGAACAAGCCTCGGCGCTGGAAGAGACCGCCTCCAGCATGGAACAACTCGGTTCAACCGTTCAGCAGAATGCAGATAATGCCGGTCAGGCAAGTACACTGGCGAACCAGGCCACTCGGGAAGCACAACAGGGCGGCGTAATTGTCAGTGGCGTCATTGCCACCATGACGAAAATTACCAGCAGCTCACATAAAATCGTCGATATCATTGGCGTCATCAACAGTATTGCGTTTCAAACCAATATTCTTGCGTTAAATGCCGCGGTCGAAGCAGCACGAGCAGGGGAACAAGGCCGGGGATTTGCCGTTGTCGCCAGTGAAGTGAGAAATTTGGCGCAACGCAGCGCACAGGCAGCAAAAGAGATTGATGTGCTGATCAATGAGTCAGTTAAAAATATTAAATCCGGGTCTGAACAGGTGACGCGAGCAGGTGATGCGATGGACAAAATCGTGAGCTCAGTCAGCAACGTAAATGACATTATGAGCGAAATAGCCGCAGCCTCGACCGAACAGAGTAAAGGGATCAGCCAAATTGGTTCTGCGGTGGTTCAAATGGACAGCGTCACGCAGCAAAATGCCGCCTTAGTGCAGCAATCTGCTGCTGCTGCTGCCTCGCTGGAAGAGCAGGCTCGTCAACTAACAGAAATTGTCTCGGTATTTAAAATCAAAGGAAAGGCACCTGGCGTTTCAACAGGCCCTCTGCTCAGGCCAAAGACACGAATTAAGAGTGTCGCATTAGTCGCAGAACAGGGCGGCTGGACTAAGTTTTAATGTTACCGCCCTTCGCTGCCTGCCAGCGAAGGGCACAGCGTACCCTCAATGATTCCCCCCTCATACTCCCACAGAGAAATATTGCCCACTGCCAATACCTCAGCGGTATATCCTCCTGTTTTTATGCGCTCTCTTTCTCAGCGACTTCTGGAGAAAATTTATAAATCAATAAGGATTCCACCGGATATAGGACCGCTTTCGCTGCGGGCATACCAAGCAGATATCCCTGGCCAATATCACACCCAATATCCTGTAGACGCACAAGTTGACTGGTGTGTTCGATACCTTCGGCGGTGACTTTCACCCCCAGAGAACTGGCCAATGAGATAATGGCACGTACGATTTTTTCTTTTTTTTCATTGTGTTGGAAAGTATCGATGAAGCTCTTATCAATCTTTAACTTATCAAATGAGAAGTTGCAAAGCTGAGAAAGGCTGGAGTAACCGGTACCAAAATCGTCTAACGCAATTTTTATTCCCTCATCCCTCAGTTTTTTAAGCGTAAATCGGGCTACATTGGCATTCTGAAAAAGTGCACTTTCCGTGATTTCTACCTCCAGACGATCTGCGGGCAGCCCCAACTCATTCATGACACTCATGATGCGCGTGCTCAGTTGCTTATTACACAGCAGTATCGGGGAAATATTAAATGACAGTACCAGATGAGCAGGCCAGCTTAATGTTTCGAGACAGGCCCGCCGAAACAACTGCTCCGTCAGCTCAGAGATTTTACCCATCTCTTCTGCCAGAGGGATGAATAGAGTAGGGGAAATGAATTTGCCTGGGGAAATCTCCCAGCGCGCAAGGGCTTCAAAACCGACTGTTTTTTCGGTTCTCAGGTCCACTAACGGCTGGTAATAGACAGAGAATGCATTACTCGCCAACGCTTTCTTAAAATCACTCTTAAGTTGGGCTCGGGATAAAAGTGTATTCTGCATCAAGGGAGTAAAGACTCGGACTTCCTCACGACCGGCCTTCTTAGCAATGTACAAAGCACAGGCCGATTGCTGAATAGCTTGTCGAAGATCGCCAGAATCTTCAGGATAGCGGGAGATACCAACATTGGCGGCTATATTAAAGGTAAAGCCGCCAATTTGAATAAGGCTGCAAATAGTCTTCACTATGCGTTCGCCCAGCAATGATAGGTCCGCTTTATCTTTATTTGACTTTAATACCAAAAACTCATCACCACGTAATTTATAGACATTATCTGGGAACATATAAGAGAGACGTTGTCCAACCAGCTTAAATATTTCATTTCGGTGGCCGTAGTCGAGCAGATCGTTGACATCTTTAAACTTATTAATCTCTATACTTAGAACCACATAATTTAGTGCATCTTTATTCTTAGCAGAACGTGAAATATAAGAGTCGAGAAATTTTTGGTTAGGTAGGTCCGTTAAAATATCATGGCCAGACATCCAGTTGATGCTCT
The DNA here is from genome assembly GCF_052217105.1 of Yersinia sp. 2553 StPb PI. Classification (NCBI taxonomy): domain Bacteria; kingdom Pseudomonadati; phylum Pseudomonadota; class Gammaproteobacteria; order Enterobacterales; family Yersiniaceae; genus Yersinia; species Yersinia sp. 2553 StPb PI. The sequence goes on from NZ_JAZGPX010000002.1 coordinate 3,438,378, forward strand.
TTTCTGCCTCAATACGTTTCGCTATCTCCTTTGACATTCTGTTTATTCGCAATGAGCTATAGATAAACCCCAGCAATCCGGTGACATTTAGTGCAATAAAAACCGCATCTAGATTATATTTCTTATATTTTGACAAATAGGGAAACAGCACCTCACTTAAATTAAATATGAACACAAAAAAATATGCGATTAAAAATATAAACCCACCAAATAAAAATTCAATCTTTATATTATCATGAGATGTTGGCAACATAAGTATCCCTTAAGATAATAATATTATCTTCATAATGTCATATGATGAACCACCCTATCTCGCCTAACACAACGACAATATCAAGCCATCATCCAGTTGATAATGAGTTATCGGCAAAATAAATATAAAGTTTAGATATAATCATTTTTTAGTCGATCAAAAAATTATTTTGACACTTTTGACAAAAAATCCATTTTGTTTATCGGGCAGAAAAAAGGTACTTCGATCAAGTGATAGTATACTCTCTGACAGAAATAAAGATGGATTATCAGCAGCTTAATTTTACATCCTAAAATCAGGAGGATTATGAAATTGCCTTTTCAACAGGTTATTATATTTGTCACACTATACTGCACGTATTTTCACTGAGAACCAGAGAGTGATAAGCTTTAAAGATAATCCATTCTCGGATTTCAATATTAGCGTAAGACACGTACGAATGAAGTAATGGTTTTATCGTCAGCTTGATTCTAACTCTCTGATTTTAATTCTCGAATTTGCTGAGAGATGACGTTAAAACGCGCAATTCACCAAATCAAACTGCATCATCAGGTGATTCCGGGGGCCGAAGCGATGTCATTATTGACCGAGCACACCTTTCCCCGTCATTCCCATGACGAGTTTGGCATCGGTATCTTTGTTCAGGGATCACAACATTCATGGAGTAACATCGGCAGAGTTGAGTCTTCAGCCGGAGATATCATCATGGTCAACCCCGCTGAAATTCATGATGATCTACCCGTTCAAGGCGCCCGTAGCTGGCATATGATTTATATCAACCCGGCAGTCATTGCATACGAACTGCGGGAATGGCCTCAGGCAGAAAGTGACAGTGACTAGGGCGAATCGGCTATGCTCAACATCACTACAACGTAAAGCCGGATTAAAGTGCGAAATACGCAGAGATAAGCTATTGGCCCCTCTTGTTAGGGAGGGGCTAACAATTATAACGTATTGGTGAAGGTTCGGGAGACCACATCCTGCTGCTGCTCGGGCGTCAGGGCGTTAAAACGTACGGCATAACCAGAAACACGGATGGTGAGATTTGGATAGTTTTCTGGATGTTCGATGGCATCCAGCAGCATATCGCGATTCATGACATTGACATTAAGATGCTGCCCACCCTCCATCGACTCATCATGGTGGAAATAACCATCCAGCAGGCCGACCAGATTATTATTACGCACCGCCGAGTCCTTGCCCAAGGCCGCAGGGACAATCGAAAACGTGTAAGAAATCCCATCTTTGGCATATTTGAACGGCAGCTTGCTGACAGAGGAGAGTGATGCCACGGCCCCTTTGCGATCACGGCCATGCATAGGGTTGGCACCTGGTGCAAATGGCATACCGTCGCGTCGGCCGTCGGGGGTATTACCCGTTTTCTGTCCATACACCACATTAGAGGTAATAGTCAGAATTGACTGCGTCGGCACTGCATGGCGATAGGTTGGCAGCTTGCTGATTTTCTTCATAAAACGCTCAACTAAATCACAAGCAATAGTGTCGACACGCTCGTCGTTGTTACCGTACTGAGGATATTCGCCCTCAATGGCAAAATCGACAGCCAGCCCATCGGCATCACGGATTGGTTTAACCTTGGCGTATTTAATGGCTGAAAGCGAATCCGCCGCTACCGAAAGCCCGGCGATACCGCAGGCCATGGTGCGATAAACATCGCGATCATGTAGTGCCATCAGTGACGCTTCGTAGCTGTATTTGTCATGCATATAATGGATGAGATTCAGGGCGCTGATATATTGCACCGCTAACCAATCCATAAACACGTTGAGGCTAGCCATCACCCGTTCATAGTCCAGCACGTCATCGGTCATCGGGGCACATTTCGGGCCGACCTGAATTTTGAGTTTTTCATCCATGCCACCATTGATGCAATACAGCAGCGTTTTAGCCAGATTGGCGCGCGCACCAAAGAATTGCATTTGCTTACCGATCACCATCGGGCTAACACAGCAGGCAATCGCATAATCGTCGCTATTAAAATCTGGCCGCATCAGATCGTCATTTTCATATTGCAACGAAGATGTCTGAATCGAGACATTGGCCGCATAACGCTTAAATGCCTGTGGCAACGCCTCCGACCATAAAATGGTTAAATTAGGCTCCGGCGCTGGCCCCATGGTTTCCAACGTGTTGAGATAACGGAAGGTATTCTTGGTCACTAAGGTTCGGCCATCCAAGCCCATTCCGCCCAGCACTTCCGTGGCCCAAATCGGATCACCGGAGAACAGTGAATCAAACTCAGGTGTCCGCAGGAAACGCACCATGCGAATCTTCATGATGAAGTGATCAATAAGCTCCTGCGCCTGCTGCTCGCTCAACACCCCGTTGGCTAAATCGCGCTCGATATAAATATCGAGGAATGTCGCGGTGCGGCCCAGTGACATCGCACCACCATTTTGCGATTTCACCGCGGCCAGATAACCAAAATAGAGCCACTGAATAGCTTCTTGAGCATTTTTGGCCGGTCCTGAAATATCGCAACCGTAGCGTGCGGCCATGGTTTGAATCTGCAACAGCGCGTGGCGATGCTCAGCCAGCTCTTCGCGCAAACGAATCACACTTTCCAACTCAATACCTTGCTCAAGTTGTGGCTGTAAATCGGCAAACTGTAGCTCACGTTCCCGCACCAGATAGGCAATGCCATACAGTGCGATACGCCGATAGTCGCCAATAATTCGCCCTCGTCCATAGCCATCCGGCAGGCCGGTCAAAATGCCGGATTTACGACATTTCAGCATCTCAGGCGAATAAACATCGAACACGCCTTGATTATGGGTTTTACGTAAATCAGTGAAGATATATTTGAAGTTGGCATCCATCTCACGGCCATAGGCGTCAAATGCGCTTTGCACCATGTTGATACCGCCAAAAGGATGTAACGCACGCTTCAGGGGTTTATCGGTCTGTAGCCCGACGATTTTTTCCAGCTGTTGTTCAATGTAACCCGCTTTATGGGCAGTGATGGTGGTGGCAATATCATCATCAAAGTCTACCGGCGCATGAGTCGCATTCTCCAAACGAATCCCCTCCATAACCTGCTCCCACAATTTTTGGGTCGCAGGGGTGGCGCCGGAGAGAAACGACTCATCACCTTCATAAGGTTGATAGTTCTGCTGGATAAAATCTCTGACATTAATTTCGCTATGCCAATTGTTCCCGCTAAATCCGAGCCATGCATCGGCATATTTTTTATTATTTACATCAACATCAATCTTCATGAACAAACTCCAATAAACAGAATATAGCTGGTGATTTCATGGGGTTGAGGGTCAAAAAACAGCCTCGGAAACCGCTGCGTCCTGTTGCGCATAGCCAAGGCGGACCGCATCAAGCGCAATCATTTTTTCTTCATTGGTGGGGATAACTGCGGCAACGACCCGTGAGCGGGCGGTAGTGATGACATGAGAGGTTCCATGCTGTAGCCGGTTGTTTTTACCGTGATCGATGTCGACACCAAAAACGGCCAGATGCTCCAGCGTTAACTGACGGATAAGCGATGAGTTTTCGCCAATTCCCCCGGTCAGAATCAGGCCGTCGAACCGGCGCAGCGAACTGATATGCCCGCCAATATGGCGTGCAAGGCGATGCACAAAGGTATGTATCGCCAGACGCGCCGCTTCATGCCCCTCGTGATAGGCTTTCTCCAGCGTCCGCATATCAGCAGACAGACCAGAGATCCCCAATAAACCGGACTCCTTATTAAGCATATGCTCCAAATCTTCCAGACTTTTCCCGGTTTGGCGCGCCAGATATGCCAGTGCGCCAAAGTCCACATCACCACTGCGTGTTCCCATGACCAAACCGTCCAATGGGGTCATGCCCATCGATGTATCAACGCTTTTGCCGTCCTGAACCGCGCAGACAGATGCACCATTCCCCAAATGAGCGATAATCAGGCCGCAATCGCTCCCATCAAATCCGAAGAAACTCGCGGCAAGCCCTGCCACATAGCGATACGACGTGCCATGAAAACCATAACGTCGTACCCCCTGTTCGCGGAAATAGCGGTAAGGTAGCGCATAAAGATAAGCCTCCGGTTTTAATGTTTGATGAAAACCGGTATCAAATACGGCGACTTGTTTAATGCCGGGAAATAGCTGGCGTGCCGCCTCAACGCCGTGCAAATTGGCGTAGTTATGTAGCGGAGCCAATGGCGAAACCTTTTTGATTTCCTCCACCACCCAATCATCAATCAGCACTGATTCACTGAATATTTCACCACCATGGGCAATACGGTGGCCAATCAGCGAAATTGATTTATTAAGGCCACGCTTTTCCAGCTCATCGGCAATCGCTGCTAATGCATCAACATAATTCCATTGAGCCAATTGAAATTGAGTGACTCTATCAATCCGCAAAAAAGGTTTTTCAGTGCCAATACCGTCGGCAATCCCGGAGATTACCGCGTCACAATTGTCGGCGGTCAGTACTGAAAATTTAATGGATGATGAACCACAGTTAATAACCAAAACTGTAGGATTTAATGTCATGTGATTACTCCGCCCGTGTTTTTTGGGCAAAATACGGGCTTTTAAGCGCCGTCTTATATTAATTTGTAGACGATATTGAAGATGGTCAGCAGACCGACGAGGGTAACAAAATAGTTTTCTGGCCGGCCTCTGAAACGGGCCAGAGAAGGCAGTTTATGAACGGCGTACATAGGCAGCAGACACAGTAGTGAGGCGATAATTGGTGCCCCCATGGCTTCAATCAAATCAAGGATATTCGGGTTGAGATAAGCCACCACCCAGGTTGATCCCATGATGAAAAACATACTGACCAGATTAAGCTTGCCACCGGATATTTTAGTTTTATCGCCTTGGTAGCCGAACTTAATAATCAGACCATTGAGACCTTCCAACGTACCGAGATAATGTCCGAAGAAAGATTTAAAAATAGCGACCAGCGCAATCAGTGAAGCGGCATATTCCAGCGTAATGGAGAAGGTCGATTTGCTACCGGACATGGCAGAAAAATGGTTTGCCAGATAAGACAGCACTGGAATATTTTGTGCCTTAGCTTCTGCCATATTTTGCGGCGACAGCGTAAACAGGCAGCTAAAGGCAAAGAACATCACCACAGCCACCATCAACATGCTGGCCTTACTAATAATCTGAGAGCATTTTTTCTCAGTAAAATCCCGGCCAAACTCCGGTTCATATTCTTCGCGCTTTGAGACCACGAAAGAAGAGACAATCGGCGAGAAATTGAAAGAGAACACCATGATGGAAATACCCAACCACACGGTCACCAGTATGCCATCGTGCCCTAGCAGAGAAATCTGGCTCAAATCTACCTGCTCAATAACCGAGGCATTCCAGTAAGGGATCAGTGAGAGTGAAATCAATACCAGGCAAGTAATAAACGGAAATACCAGAAAACTCATCACTTTAACCATCAGATCTTTACCGAAGTAAATCACTGCAGCCATCAGCAACAGCAACGCCAGTGCCACCACACCACGGTTTAGCGGAGCCAGTTGGAGTTGATGTTCCCAGAAGGTCATAAAGGTATTGGTGATGGTTACGCCGTAAATCCACAACAACGGACAAATGGCGAAAAAATAGAGGAAGGTAATCACCACACCACCGGTTTTACCGAAGTGTTCTTCCACGGTCTCCGTAATATTGCCAGAACAGTTACTGCCAGATAAACATAAACGCGCCAATGCCCGATGACAGAGAAAGGCAATCGGATAAGCCAACACCAACATAATTAAAATAGGAATTAAACCGCCGAAACCTGCGCGGATTGGAAAGAATAAAACGCCTGCCCCTATTGCTGTGCCAAATAATCCCAAAGTCCAGGTTGTATCTGATTTGCGCCACGTTTTTGTTTCGATTGCGGTAGTGGTTGTAATAGCATTATCGATATCCATTAATAAATTCCTTATTAATATATTTTACGAAATACTGCCTAATCCCGTTATTTGTGATACGCGCGATAAATCAATATTGCCGCCTGATATAATGCTGACGGTCTTTTTGCCGGTGATATAATCTTTTAGTTTGCCGCTTAATAATGCTGCGGATGCTAATGCACCTGCACCTTCGGTAATAATCTTGTTACGCTGAATAAGGTCAATCATACTTTTTCTTATTTCATCTTCACTGACCAGTACAATGTCGGTAACCAATGTTTTGACGATTTCAAAAGGTAACGTACCTGGGCGAGTCACATCACAACCATCGGCAAGCGTACCGGTTTTACGATGATTAGTAATACTACCGCTATAATAAGATGCCGCCATGCCGTGAACATTCTCTGACTGGACGCCAATAATATTAATGGTTGGATTAATAGATTTAATTGCCAGCGCGATACCGGCAATTAATCCACCGCCACCAATAGGGACAATCACATTATCGACATCATAGAGATCTTCGAGTATTTCCAGCCCGATAGTGCCCTGACCAGCAATCACTTTCTCATCATCGAAAGGGTGAATAAAAATACGGTGTTCCATTTCAATAATTTCACTGGCTTTTGCTATGGTATCGTTGAAATTCTCACCATGTAGCACCACCTGCGCAGAATATTCACTGGTCGCCGCAATTTTTGATTTAGGGGCGCAATTTGGCATCACCACCTTGCTGTTAATCCCCAACATGGCACAGGATAAAGAAACCCCTTGCGCATGATTACCCGCAGAACAAGCCACAACCCCTTGCCTTCTCTCCTCTTCGCTGAGTGAGCTGAGCTTATTGAATGCGCCGCGAATTTTGAATGACCCGGTACGTTGCATGTTCTCAAACTTCAGATAAATCTCGCCATGACAGCGCTCACTCAGATAATTCGACCTCGCTAATCCTGTTTTGTAGATATGACCTCTCAATCGTTTTTGTGCATCAATTACATCATTGAGAGTTATCGGTAAGTTACTGTAAATTTTCATCTTTCATAGCCTTGCAGATTAAAATTCCTAAGAATTATGTATTTCGTTCGGCAGGATGCTACGACACAAAAAACTGCATTAATGTGATGATTACAGCAAAAAGAAGTGAACTTGATCTTTCAACCAGTTGTTTATTTCAATAAATGTAACGCGGTCGACATTCTGGAATTTGGATTAGTTTTTATAATCTAAAATGGGCTTGCTGAGTTCGATTAGCCGTGCCACAAAAACAAGCCGCATCCTTGCGGCTTGAGCATTACGTCAAATCAAGTAAGGTGTTTAATTGCGCTATCTGTTGTCGCCACTGGCATTGCAGCTCTGGCTTCTGATGCTTGAACTTACGTGCCAGATCCTGTTTCAGCTTACTTTCTAATTCCAACAACTCAGCCAACAACTGTTCTTCTTCACTTTCCACTAACATTATCGACTCAGGTTCGAATGTGGAGGCGGGCACAGAAACTGATGCGGGTTTATCGGCCAAAATGGCATAGACCGGTTCTAGATGGTGCCACTCTTCCAACCACTGCTTATCGATTAACCAAAAACGATTGCAGCTTTGTTCAATCAATGTACGGTCATGGGAAACCAGCAACACCGCACCACTGAAGGTTTTCAGCGTATTTGCCAGCTCTTCTTTACCTTCCATATCAAGATGGTTAGTCGGTTCATCAAGCAGTAGCAATGAATAGTTAGCCAGTGTCAGGCCGATAAATAACAAGCGTGAACGCTCGCCACCACTCAAGGTGCTAACCTGCTGCTGATGCCGAAGATAGGGGAATCCGGCACCGATCAACGCCATTTTTCGCTGATCTTCGGTCAAGGGTGCAAAGGGGGCTAAAGCCTCGGATAGAGTGTCTTCGTCACGCAGTTGTTGCAGACTTTGGTCGTAATAGCCCACACGTACCCTAGGATGGAACGTCACTCCCACGTCGGCGGTCTCTGGTTGGCTAAAAGCCCGCCATAGGCAGTGCAACAGAGAAGATTTACCGCAACCATTGCGGCCTACCAGTGCGACGCGATCACCGCTTTTGACCCGAAATTGTGCCAATTCAAATAGCACCGGTGCCTGAGCCGCTGGTCGAACCCGTAAATCTGAGAGTGCCAGCACTCGGTCTGCCGCCAGAGCTTCGCCATTTAGGCGCAATTGCCACTGATTACCGGCGGTAACCTGAGTTTGATCATCCTTGAGGCGATCGACCTGCTTCTCCATTTGTTTAGCCTTACGCGCCAGCTTTTCGTTGTCATACACGCTGCCCCAGATGGCCAGTCGCTTGGCGCTTTTTGCTACCCGATCAATTTCCTTTTGTTCGGCTAAACGGCGATGACTGTCCGAGATATCTTTCTCCGCCAATGCCTGCCGTGCCTGAGTGCAAGGCAGGCGGATAAATTGCAGATTTTTGTCACGCAAAATCCAGGTACAGTTGGTCACACGATCCAGCAAACTGCGATCATGTGAAACCAGTACAAAACTGCCCCCCCAATTCAGGAGAAACTGCTCCAGCCACAGCAGGGTAGGTAAATCCAGATGGTTACTGGGTTCATCCAATAGCAACAAATCTGGCTGGCGGATCAGTGCTCGTGCCAGCAACAGACGCGTATGCTGACCACCACTTAACGTACCGGCAGTCAGTGTCCAAGTGGGTTCATCAAACCCCAAGCTGACGAGCAAAACCTCTGCTTGCCAACGTTCTGGTTGATGCAGGCTATTGGGGAGGTGATTGAGCACCGCATCCAGTAAGGTGCAATCATCTAAAGCGGCGGGGAGATGTTGTTCAACCCGAGCCATCAGGCACTGGTTGGCGGTAGTGATAGTACCGGCCGTGGCGGGAAGATCACCGCTGAGGATTTTCAGCAGAGTGCTTTTTCCACAACCGTTATGGCCTATCAAACCAATGCGGTCACCTTTTTTCAGGCCGAAGGAAATCTCAGCCAGCAGTGGGCCGAAAGTGTTGTCGTAACCGACAGATTTTGCAGAAAGTAATGTGGTCATTGCTTACTCAAGTTTTACAGGCATAGAGATGCCTATCGTCAATAAAGCCGACGATAACCGGTAAGCCGGAGGGAAGTTGTCAGAGTGTTAGTTAGCTTCGCTCAAGCAGGTTATCGCAGCACGATACCGGTAACGCTTGAGCAATCACGATCACTAAAGACGAGTGAATAAAGAAACAATTCACGGGTCAACATAGTAATCCTCCTTAATATAATTCTGGTTAATGTATGACCTCATTATATTTAGTTTCTTCACTTTCTGCCAGTGCCGTCAGAAGGCCATAGACCGTCGTGGCTGTGGGTGTTTTTTGGCTAAGTACAGCTACGCGATTATCTCGTCCATCCAGCCAAACCAACTACTGACCCGCATGCGATTGCCTGATTCAACCATTAACGGCCTTGAGCCACGGATGGTACTGGCATCAAACTTACGCACTTGTCGAGCCAGATTTAGTTCGCCAGCTAAAAAATCAATTAACAATAAATATGTCTTGATGTAACATTCGATCATACATGATAATGCTTATTATATTGATACTCGTTATCATTTCCGTGCTAAATATATGGACACACAGTTGAATAAAACACCGAGGTTGAACGACGAACCTGCTGTCGAGTATCCGACAGCAAGTAAGCCCTTGTCTGTCACCAGCGAACAACTGCTGGGAGAGCACGGTGTCGCCTTTATCGTCCATCAAGGCGAACACTATCAACTGCGCCAGACCAAGGCCGGCAAACTAATACTGACCAAATAACATACACAGAACCCACGTCATGGGTATTACAGCAAAACAGCAGCCGTACAGAGCCGAGTAACGGGCCGCTAATACTGCTGTAGCATCAAAAGACGAAGGGGATAGCAAGCCACCCAGATTCTCGAATCAAGGCAGCCAGCAACCTATATATCTGTTTTATTCGCATAGAAAATATGGAGAATTGCCGACATGCCTCGTTTCATTTCTGACCGTTTCCGCTGGTCCCCACTCAGTTTGGCAATCGCTTGCACGCTGCCTTTGGCCGTTCAAGCGGCTGATACCACTACCACGCCGACAAGCAGTAAAAAGCACACTACCGATACCATGGTGGTTACGGCAACAGGTAATGAGCGCAGTAGTTTTGAAGCACCGATGATGGTAACCGTGATTGAAGGTACCTCGCCGACCAGCGAGACCGCCACCTCTGCGGCAGATATGCTGCGCAAAATACCGGGGCTGACCGTCACCGGCAGCGGGCGGGTCAACGGCCAGGATGTGACACTACGTGGCTACGGTAAGCAAGGTGTATTGACTCTGGTTGATGGTATTCGCCAAGGTACCGATACCGGCCATCTGAACGCCACTTTCCTTGATCCGGCACTGGTGAAACGTGTTGAAGTAGTACGTGGCCCATCTGCCCTGCTGTACGGCAGTGGCGCATTAGGTGGTGTTATCTCTTTTGAAACTGTCGATGCCGCTGACTTGCTGTTAGCGGGCCAAAATACCGGTTACCGCGTTTACAGCTCTGCGGCTACCGGTGATCACAGTTTCGGCCTCGGTGCCAGTGCCTATGGCCGCACCGATGATGTTGATGGCATTCTCTCCTTCGGTACCCGTGATATCGGCAATATCCGTCAGAGTAATGGTTTTGATGCACCAAATGACGAAACCATCAGTAATGTGCTGGCAAAAGGAACATGGCATATTGACCAGATTCAATCACTGAGTGCCAATCTGCGCTATTACAACAACAACGCAATAGAACCCAAAAATCCACAAACCAGTGCAGCTTCCAGTGGCAATGTCATAACCAATCGTTCAACGATCCAACGTGATGCCCAACTCAGTTACCACCTTAAGCCACTGGATCAGGAGTGGTTGAATGCCACCGCACGGGTTTACTACTCTGAAGTGGAAATCAATGCACGGCCACAAGGTGCAACCGAAGAGGGACGTAAACAAACCACGGAAGGCGGAAAGCTGGAAAACCGGACGCGTTTGTTTACCGACAGCTTTGCATCACACCTGCTGACTTACGGCACAGAAGCCTATAAACAAGAGCAGACGCCGGGAGGCGCGACGACCAGCTTCCCACAAGCAGATATTCGGTTTGGCTCCGGCTGGCTACAAGATGAAATCACCCTGCGCGACCTGCCAGTGTCCATTTTAGCCGGTACCCGTTATGACAACTATAGCGGCAGCAGCGAAGGCTATGCTGACGTCGATGCCGACAAATGGTCATCACGCGGCGCAGTGAGTGTTACCCCCACTGACTGGTTGATGCTGTTTGGCTCCTATGCCCAAGCTTTCCGCGCACCAACCATGGGCGAGATGTACAACGACTCAAAACACTTCTCAATTCCTATCCGCCCGGGAATGACACTCACCAACTACTGGGTGCCCAATCCGAATCTAAAACCGGAAACTAATGAAACCCAAGAGTACGGGTTTGGTTTACGTTTCAATGATTTGCTAATGGCTGAAGATGACCTGCAATTCAAGGCCAGCTACTTCGATACCAATGCGAAAGACTATATCGACACCAGCGTTAATATGACGGCGATGACCACATCATCAGTGAATATCGACCGGGTAAAAATCTGGGGTTGGGATGCCACCATGAGCTATAAAACAGCCCTGTTTAACTGGGATCTGGCCTATAACCGTACCCGGGGTAAAAATCAGAGCACCAATAAATGGCTCGAGTCCATTAACCCGGATACCGTCACCAGCGTAGTGGATATCCCGGTTGCCAGCAGTGGTTTCGCGGTGGGTTGGATTGCCACATTTGCTGACCGCTCCAAACCGTTAAGCACCGGTAAACGTCAGGCCGGTTATGGTCTCAATGATTTCTATGTCAGCTATAAAGGCCAGGAACAACTGAAAGGTGTCACAACTACCGTGGTTCTGGGCAACGCATTCGACAAAGAGTACTACGCGCCGCAAGGCGTGCCACAAGATGGCCGCAACGCGAAGCTATTTGTGAGTTACCAGTGGTAATTCATTAAAAAAAGATAGTCTGAAACTACTCATCCGGTAATCCAATTTATGGGTTACCGGATTATCATTTAACGCTGTCACCTGCATATAAAAAATCAATAGAACGAGGATGTCATTAATGAGCAAATCTATATATGAGCAGTACATACAAGCCAAAGCGGATAACCCAGGCAAATACGCGCGTGATTTAGCGACACTAATGGGTATTTCAGAAGCGGAATTGACTCATAGCCGTGTGGGTCATGATGCAAAACGCTTACAAGGCGATGCCCGCACCCTACTGGCCGCATTGGAGGCGGTGGGGGAAGCCAAAGCTATCACCCGCAACACCTATGCCGTGCATGAGCAGATGGGCCGTTACCAGAATCAACATCTGAACGGTCATGCGGGTTTAATCCTTAACCCGCGTGAATTGGATTTGCGGTTGTTCCTCAATCAGTGGGCCAGTGCATTCACACTGTCAGAAGAGACACGCCACGGTGTGCTCCATAGTATCCAGTTCTTTGACCAGCAGGGTGATGCGTTACATAAAGTCTATGCTACTGAACAGACGGATATGGTGGCTTGGCAAGCCGTGCTGGCGAAGTTTATCAGTACAGAAAATCCAGCATTGCCATTAGAAGCACTGAGCACACCTGAAGTGGCCGAGCCAACAGTTGATGATGCCACCGTGGATACCGAATGGCGTGCCATGACCGATGTACACCAATTCTTCCAGTTGCTTAAGCGCAATAATTTGACCCGCCAGCAAGCATTCCGCGCCGTCGGGGATGATCTCGCCTATCGTGTTGATAACAGTTCACTGACACAACTACTGAATATCGCCCAGCAGGATCAGAACGAAATCATGATTTTTGTGGGTAACCGCGGCTGCGTGCAAATTTTCACCGGTTTAATTGAGAAAGTGGCCCCGCATCAAGACTGGATTAACGTTTTCAATAAACGCTTTACGCTGCATCTGATTGAAACTGCTATTGCTGAAAGCTGGATCACCCGTAAACCAACCAAAGATGGGTTTGTCACCAGTTTGGAACTGTTTGCCGCCGATGGTACCCAACTTGCTCAACTTTATGGTCAACGCACCGAAGGGCAACCAGAACAAAATCAATGGCGTGAGCAGATTGCCCTCCTGATCAATAAGGATATCGCTGCATGAGACTAAGGCTGCTGTCACTCCCTTTCATTCTGTCACTGAGCGCCGGTATTCTGCCGCTAAATACATTCGCCGCAGAACGTATTGTCACCATTGGTGGTGATGTAACAGAAATCGCCTATGCACTCGGTGCTGGTGGCGAGATTGTGGCTCGTGACAGTACCAGTCTACAACCGCAGGCAGTGCAGAAGCTGCCTGACGTGGGGTACATGCGAATGCTCAATGCCGAAGGGATTTTGGCGATGAAGCCGACCATGCTGTTGGTCAGCGAACTGGCTCAACCCTCATTGGTACTCAAACAGGTTGCCGACAGCGGGGTTAACGTGGTTACTGTACCGGGACAAACCACGCCGGAAAGTGTAACGGCGAAGATTAGTGCGGTCGCCACAGCGCTTCATCAGCCAGAACAAGGCCAAAAACTGATTAAAGACTACCAACAACGTTTAGCTGCGGTGAGCAGTACGCCACTGCCGGTAAAAGTGCTGTTTGTTATGAGTCACGGTGGCCTGACACCGATGGCTGCCGGTCAGAATACTGCCGCAGATGCCATGATCCGTGCCGCCGGTGGTAGCAATGCCATGCAAGGCTTTAGCCGCTACCGCCCACTGTCACAAGAGGGGGTTATCGCTAGTGCACCTGACTTATTGCTGATTACCAGTGCCGGTGTGAAAGCACTGGGTGGCAATGAGGGGGTCTGGAAATTACCCGGTATAGCCCTGACACCCGCGGGTCAACATAAGCGCCTGTTAGTGGTGGATGACATGGCATTACTTGGCTTTGGCTTGGAAACGCCGCAAGTGCTGGCGCTGCTGCGCAAAGGCATGGAACAAGCGCAATGAATTGCCGTATCCATCCACGCCTGATGCTGAGCATCTTACTGATGGTTCTAATCTTATTAGCACTCGGCTCGGCCAATATGGGGGCTTTGACGCTCTCGTTCCGTACCTTGTGGCATGCATCATTAGATGATGCTATGTGGCATATCTGGTTGAATATCCGCCTGCCGCGCGTGTTGTTGGCGGTGGTTGTCGGCTGCGCGCTGGCGGTTTCCGGTGCCATCATGCAAGGGTTATTCCGTAATCCGCTGGCTGATCCCGGCCTATTGGGTATCAGTAGTGGTGCCGCTTTGTGTGTCGGGCTAATTATTGTCATGCCATTCAGCCTGCCGCCACTATTAGCCCTTTATAGCCATATGGTCGGCGCGTTTATTGGCAGCCTGGCCATCTCAGCCATTATTTTTACCCTCAGCCGCTGGGGCCATGGCAACTTATCCCGCCTGCTACTGGCTGGTATCGCCATTAATGCGCTGTGCGGTGCGGCGGTCGGGGTGCTGACTTATATCAGTGATGACCAGCAATTACGCCAGTTCTCACTCTGGAGTATGGGGAGCTTAGGCCAGGCTCAATGGTCAACACTGATGGTGGCGGCTTCTCTGATCCTACCCGCCTGTGTTCTTGGATTATTACAGGCGCGTCAATTGAATCTGTTGCAGCTAGGAGATGAAGAGGCACACTACCTCGGTGTTAATGTACGCCAAGCCAAGCTGCGTTTGCTATTACTGAGCGCCATCTTGATCGGTGCCGCGGTGGCTGTCAGTGGAGTTATCGGTTTTATCGGGCTGGTCGTGCCACATCTTATCCGCATGCGTATCGGTGCTGACCACCGCTGGTTGCTGCCCGGTGCCGCACTGGGTGGGGCTTGTCTATTACTGACCGCCGATACTCTGGCCCGTACCTTAGTCGCCCCGGCTGAAATGCCGGTCGGGTTGATAACCAGCCTACTGGGTGGCCCTTATTTTCTATGGCTGATTTTACGTCAGCGGGAGCAACTCAGTGGTTGATATAGCAGGGATTAATATAGCTGGAGTTAATCAGGCAGTAACACCGCCGGCGTTATTAGAGGCTAATCAGCTCGCCTATCATGTGCAGGGCCAGAGGCTAATCAAGAATGTTTCGCTACAAATTGCCAGCGGCGAAATGGTAGCCATTATCGGGCCGAATGGCGCGGGGAAATCAACCCTGCTGCGCTTGTTAACCGGCTACCTCACCCCTTCTGATGGCGAATGCCAATTGCTCGGCAAAGATCTGAAGAGCTGGCAGCCGCAGGAATTGGCCCGTACCCGTGCAGTCATGCGGCAATACAGCAGTCTGGCTTTTCCATTTAGTGTTAGCGAAGTGATTCAGATGGGCCGAGCCCCTTATGGCGCGGCACAAAATAGGCAAGCTTTAGAAGAGGTGATGGCTCAAACGGACTGTTTGTCACTGGCACAGCGTGACTATCGCGCACTGTCTGGTGGTGAGCAACAACGGGTACAATTAGCCCGCGTATTAGCACAATTGTGGCAACCACAACCGACACCACGCTGGTTGTTCCTTGACGAACCGACCTCCGCATTAGATTTGTATCATCAACAGCATACCCTGCGCCTATTGCGCCAGCTCACCCACCAAGAACCCTTGGCGGTGTGCTGTGTGTTGCATGATTTGAATCTGGCCGCACTCTATGCCGATCGTATTTTGCTGCTAGCACAGGGCGAACTGGTGGCCTGTGGCACACCAGCGGAAGTGCTCAATGCCGAGACGCTGACTCGCTGGTATCAGGCAGATTTGGGGATTTCACGCCACCCTGAAACCGCACTACCACAGATCTATCTGCGCCAGTAAATGATACACATTGCGAGGCTCAAAGCGAGCGGCCAGTCAGACTGACGACAAATCACGATGATGCGATCTGAAGCCGTGAGAATAGAAAAAAGAGTAAAACGTCGCGCCTGGGATGGCGCAGCTCGAACCACCAAGGGCGATGTTACCATCTGCCTATTCTCTGCGCCGCCGGCACTTTGCCATTAACCTCACCCGTCTAAGGCTAGCTTTGCTTTTCTAACGCCACCTTCGGTTCTGCATCAGCCAACAATTCATAAATTGCCTTACCCACAATTTGCACTGCTCGTTCGATTTCTGCGGTCATTGGTTTGCTGTAGCTGAGCCGCAGGCAATTGCGGTATTTCCCTGAAGCTGAACTAATAAACCCAGCGGCAACCTGTACCCCCTGTGGTAATAAGCAGCGATTAAGCCGCAAGCTATCAAATCCATGAGGCAACTCGACCCAGAGCATAAAGCTGCCCTGCGGCCTGCTCAGACAGGTACTCGGTGGAAAGTATTTCATTACCCAACTGGTCATAATATCGCGGTTACGTTGATATTGGCGGCGCATCCGGCGCAAGTGCTGCATGTAATGCCCTTGCTTGATAAACTCAGCCATCGCCAGTTGTGGCAACGACGCCACCCGCCCAGCAGAAATATATTTCATGTGCAGCGCTTTCTCTAAATAGCGCCCCGGTGCAATCCAACCAATGCGTAAACCAGGTGCCACCGTTTTAGAAAAAGAACTGCACAGCAGTACCCGACCATCATCATCAAATGAGGCAATGGTCGGTGGGCGCGGGTATTGATAAGCCAACCCGCCATATACATCATCTTCAATAATCGCCACATCATAGCGCTGAGCTAAGGTCAGTAAAGCCTTTTTGCGTTCGGCCGGCATATTGTAGCCCAGAGGGTTATTGCAGGTTGGAGTAAGCTGAATCACTTTGATCGGCCATTGATCCAGTGCCATTTCCAATGCCTCCAGACTGATCCCCACCACCGGATCGGTCGGGATCTCAATCACCTTCATTCCCATCCCTTTCAGGGTTTGCATCGCACCGTGAAAACTGGGGGAATCGATAGCAACAATATCACCGGCCTGACAAACCGCCCCCAATGCGATAGCCAATGCGCCATGGCAGCCAGAAGTAATAATGATATTTTCAGCCGACTGATGATTACCGCTATCCAGCATCAGCCGGGCAATTTGCTCACGCAAAGCCGGGGTACCATAAATATTGTCGTACTCCAGCACTTCCTCGCTTTGGTGTAGGCTAATCCGGCTAAGCAATCGACTGAGTATTTTTAGTCCCGGCCCAGACAGGTCGGGCGAACCGACGCCCAAATGGATAACATTCGCTTGATCGCCCCTGGTCAAAAATGCCAGCGTATTTTCCCACTGTGATACCTCTACCGGCCGCTGGGCATGGGTGCATGTCGCCGGTAAGGAAGGCAGGTTTGAACTGCAACGCACGAAATAGCCCGATTTCGCGCGCGCTTCAATTAGCAGGCACTCTTCCAACTGCCGATAAGCCTGCTGGACGGTACTGATACTGACACCATGCTCGTCACTCAATACTCTGACAGAAGGCAGCCGCTCCCCTGCAATATACAGCCCCTCTTTAATCCGTTGACTAAGAATATCAGCCAGTTGTTGGTAACGAGTCATTGATATCACCTGATAAATTGAGTGGGACCAGTACAGATGGCGCTTATTTGTACCATTCAGTTTATATATCGCATATCTGTATGGAAATAATAGTCCCCATTTGCATCTGTAATGTTTTTCGCCAAAGTTTCATGCTAGTGGCTCACCTAATGACGGGGAGTCGATGATGAATAATATAATTGAAGATCAAATAGATGAATGTTGTTCGTCGGCTGCTCGAGCAACGAAAAGCCGCCACAATATTTTTATTCAAGTGTGGCTGAAAGCATACAGATACCTATACCAGTGCAATGAACGACGTAAAACCGCGAATACACTGTCAAGATTGAATTCAGATCAATTAAAGGATATTGGCCTAAGCCGGGATGATATCAAACGGGATTACAGCCGCCCGTTCTGGCGCTGAGTTAGGGTTCTCATGGCAGTAAATAAGCTTAAAGCTGAATAGACTGGCTTCGGTGTAATACCGTACCGAAGCCAGTATTATTAGTTAGAAATCATAACCGACGGTTGCCAGCACTGAGCGCTCAGCACCCCAGTAGCAATAAGAGGTGTTGTAACAGGCTGCGACGTATTTTTTGTCGGCGATATTATTCACATTCAATTGAACAAATGCCCCTTTCAACGACGCAGCCCAAGTGCCTAAATCAGCACGGACAGAGGCATCGCCCAGTGTATAAGAGGGTACGCGCAAAGTATTAGCATCATCAGCCCACTGCTTGCCAATATAGCGGATACCCGCACCAATATTGATGCCGTAACCTGCCTCATATTGCGCCCACAGTGATGCCATATTTGACGGTGCTAACACCGGTGTATTGCCATCATTACCATCAATAGCATCTTTGAATTTCACCCGATTATAGGTATAGCCCGCAATCACACTTAACCGGTCATTAACCTGGCTTCTGGCCTCCAATTCCAACCCCTGTGAATTAACTTTACCGGCTGGTACAAAATAGGTCGCCGGCACGGCACGGTTTGCCACATCATTTTGTGTCAGGTCATATAAAGCGGCGGAATAGAGTGAAGTGCTGCCCGGCGGCTGATATTTGATACCGACTTCATACTGCTCGCTGGTCATCGGTTTCAATAAGTTTTGTTGTGCATCCGGGAACAGACTTGGCGTGATGGCCTGGCTGTAGCTGACATAGGGTGAAATGCCGCTGTCGAAGCTATACAGTAATGCCGCGCGCCCACTGGCATGTTTATCGGTGCGTTCATCGGTACTATTGGCAGTCTTATTAATGTTTTCAGTTTTCATCCGGTCATAACGACCTGATAGATTCAGGTGCCAATTATCCAGCGTCATTTCATCTTGCAAATAGATGCCACTCTGTTCATAGCGGCGGTTTAAATAGGAGGTGTTGATGCCCGGAGTGGTCAACAGATAATCGCTATAAAGCGTGCTCCCCGCCGAAATACCGGTGTAAGGGTTCAGTGTGGTCGCAAAAGCGCTGTCGCTGCGCAGATTATTGCTGAACTTCTGGAAATCAAAGCCCAGCATCACTTTATGTTCAACTGCGGCGGTAGCAAAATCAGCACCCAGTTGGTTATCAATAGCAAACGCGTTGAGCGAGGAGTCCTCACCGGAATAATAGCGATTCATCAGAGTGCGATCGCTATTCCATCCTCCCTGATAAACCTGTTCTAACTGAGTATTGGAATGGGTGTAACTGGCATTCTGGCGGAATGACCAAACATCATCAAATTTATGTGAAAATTCATAGCTATAGATTTGCTGCCAACGTTTAAATACATTGTGGTTACTTTCGCCATCAAAGAAGCCACGGCTTAATTTCTGCCCATAGATGCTACCATCAGCCGGCACCGAACTGTGGTAACCACCAGAAGGGTCTTTTTGCAAATTAGCCCGCAATAACAAAGAGGTATTCTCATCCGGCTGCCACAACAATGAGGGTGCGATGGCATAGCGTTCTTCACGCTGATGGTCGTACATGGTGTCACTGTTACGGGTAATCCCGGTGAGACGAAACGCCCAATGCTCGGATATAGCATCGGTATAATCAAAGGCAACCGCTTGTGTATTGTTATTACCGGCCGTCAGGCGGAAATGGCCTTCAGAAGTAAACTGTGGGCGTTTAGATGTCATCATCACCACACCACCGGGGATACTCTGACCATACAGTGCCGAAGAGGGGCCTTTGATGACATCAATGCGCTCCAGGAACCACGGGTCTACTTGCAACACGTTAAAGCTGCCGCCGTCACTGAGTAAGCGCAGACCATCGAGGAAGGTATTGTTCACATCACCGCCATGGAAACCCCGCAGTGCGATGGTGTCATAGCGGTTGGCTCCGCCGGAAAAACCGGTGAACACGCCAGGAGTGTAATTCAGCGCCTGATTAATCGTAGCGACATTTTGGTCATCCATCTGCTGACGCGTCACCACCGATACCGCCTGGGCGGTAAGAATTAAGGGTTGATCAGTTTTAGTCGCCCCTTTGGTGGTTATCGCGGTGTAGCCCGAGGTCGGGAGATCAGCAGCATTACCTGCTTTGGCCGTGACTTCTATCGTATCTTCAGCCAGCGAAGCGAAAGGAATACACATCGCCAATGAACATAAAATAGCAGAACGCTTTATGACAAAAACCGAAAACATAGTTATCTTCCCCAGATAATTAGGCATATAAAATAGATGGTTATAATCAGCATCCATTGCTATTTCACAGCGCAATAATATTGCCTGCGTGCCACATATCGTGGGTCCATAAGTTCAGCGCACAATCTATTAAATGAGAGTGTTAATTTCAATGATAATTATTATCTTTATCATTTGAGTGAGGGGAGTAATTATCGGAGTAAGATTATTCCGTAAGGTGCAGAATGTGCCACAATGGCGGTCAGGCTGGCTTTAACAGCACACCTATCGGATTTTTGGGTTAATTGTGGCACTCACTTTCAGGCTGATCGGTTTTATGAAAAAGATTGGGTACGTTGTTGCACGTAGAAACTATCCGCTGCTGTGGCTGCTGCTAACGCTTATTTTTGCGTCAATATCAGGTACCAGCGTTGCCGCCATAGCATCAGATGCTACGGCTGAAAACAGTGAGGTGCCAGTAAAACCGGCAGTATCAGTACAACTGATTAGCCTACAAAAACAGTTGGATAAGCTGAAACAGAGTGTCTCTGCCAGTACCTCCGATAACCAGTTGAGTGTGCTAAACGAGACCGCACTGGCACTGGCGCGTGATGCTGATATCTTGATAGCCGACCTGAAGCCCAAGCGGGAACAACTGCAAACACAGTTGGAGGTTTTAGGCCCGTTACCTGCCGCCGGAGCATTGGCAGAGACCCCAGTAGTCGCCCAGCAGCGGCGGATATTGAATACCCGTAAAATCCAGTTAGATGGCCAGAATGATCAGGCCCAAGCTATCAAAACCAACGCGGAAAACCTGGCAACACAGATCATCGCGTTACGGCGCACCGCGTTGAAATCACAAATTGCCTTAAATTCTGGCAGCATTTTGGGTGCGAACTTCTGGGCACCGATCGTCAATCCCAATGTTGACGATGACCGCCGACTGAAAGATTTTACCCAAGAGCTGGCCGATGCCTGGAGCGCCGCCTGGGAACCCGAATGGCGTTTCGGCACCACGATGTATCTGCTGCTAGCACTCTTAATCAGCATATTTGGTTTTAAATTTCTCGATGTGCTGACCGCCTGGTTTTGTACCAAATGCTTACCACCAGGCCCGCTACGCCGCAGCTTTATGGCCTCAGCCACCACGCTTTGTACGGTGTTGATCACCGTCACAGTGGCGCAATGTATCACTCAAACCTTTACTCGCACGCCGGATGTCTCACAGGTAGTGATGGATTTTGCGCTGGCATTTGTTCAGCTCATGTTCTTCTCCGCTTTAATCGCGGGCCTTGGGCGGGCATTTTTATCCAACCAACGCCCCTCATGGCGGTTACCTGCCATCGCTGATGAAGTGGCCACATCACTGAGACTATTCCCCCCTCTGCTAGCCAGTTGCATCATGATTTTTGGTGCCCTTGATCAGATGAACAATATGATCAATATCAGTGTGTCTGGGGCAATTTTTAGTAATGGTATTTCGGCGCTGCTGGTGGCGCTTACTGCGGCGATTATTCCGTTACGTGCTAATCGGGTACGGCGTAATCTGGTGGTAAATGGCGAAAAACCTGAAGCCTATTCCACGCTAGCGGGATTGATTCATTTCGCCATCGGCATTACGGCAATAGCCATATTACTGTCATTGTTAGTCGGTTATATCGCACTGGCGAAATTCTTAAGTTACAAGTTGGTGTGGAGCTGTCTGGTCATCGCCTGTTTATATTTATTAGTTCATCTGTGTGTTGATTTGGCGGAAAGCATTTTCTCGCCCACCAGCAGCGCCGGTAAAGCCATTAAGCAATCACTGAATATTGATGACCGCCATTTAGCCCAGGCCGCAACGTTACTCTCCGCCTCCAGCAAAGTACTGCTGATATTGTTGGCTATTATCGCATTACTTAATGGCACCTTTGGTTCCACTACCCCGATTTCACTACTGCAAAAAGCGGTAGAGTTATTAAGTGGCGAAGGTCTGGAAAAATTAAATATTGTTCCCACTAACTTATTTAATGCGCTGGTTTGCTTACTGGTCGGTTTATACGTGCTCAAAGCCGCACGGCGTTGGCTGAATAATGAGTTCTTGCCACAAACCCAGATGGATTCCGGTATAAAGACCTCGGCGGTAACGCTTTTCAGTAACATCGGTTACGTGCTGGTGATTCTACTGACCTTATCGGTACTGGGTATCCAATGGAATAAATTAGCCTGGATTGTCAGTGCACTGTCGGTGGGTATCGGCTTTGGCTTGCAGGAGATTGTGAAAAACTTTATTTCCGGCATTATTTTGCTGACCGAACGGCCAGTCAAAGTGGGGGATTTGATCAGTATCAGTGGGGTTGAAGGGGACATTCGCCGCATCAATGTTCGCGCTACTGAGATCCAACTCAGTGACCGCTCAACAGTTATTGTCCCGAACTCCCAATTGATTTCGCAGAATGTGCGTAACGCCACCATGGCTAATGCTCAAGGGGTGGTGACCATTGCCCTGACCTTCCCACTGGATTTGGATGTTGAACTGGCACAGGCACTGTTGATAGAAGCTTATGAAGAACACGAGTCGATACTTGATACCCCGGCTCCATCAGTGAAATTCAGTCAGTTAAGCCCGGACGGTATTGTCCTCAGTGTGACCGGTCTAGTCCCCAGTCCACGAATGGTCAGTAATACCAAAAGCTCTTTGTTATTCAGCATATTAAAACGGCTTAGGGCCGCAGGCGTGTCTCTTGCGGTGGCAACACCCAGCAAAACCGCAACTGAGTTGAACTAATCGGGTAGACCATGAGTATTATTAATAACAATAATGCTCATGGCCACCTAATCACTTATTTCGCCTCACTCAAACTAAACATTTTCAGATTACACCCCGGCCACTGAGCAGATAAGGCATTAACCCCAAAGGAAAAATCAGAGCCATAGACTTACTTATCTCAGCGCTGAATCAAATAACGAATCGTAGGGCCGTCCTGCTGAATATCCAGCACGGTATAGCCGTAGTTTCGCGCATCCAATGGGATATTATTAATCGATTGCGGACAGTCGCTGATCACTTCCAGAATTTCGCCCGGCTTCAGTTGCGGCATGGCTTCTAGCGTCGCCACCGCGGGATATGGGCACGGTTCACCCACCATATCTAAGCGGTAATCAGGTACGATGACGGTCGTTGTCGATGAGGAATGACTCATAGTAGCTCCTTAGCCAGAACGGATGTGGCCGCTTTCTGTTTACGGAAGAAACGTTTTTCCCACCACAGCATGGCAGCAAAGGCAATGGCTAACATCAGGTAAGTCACCAACAATCCGCCTATTGGCCCGAAGATCTGCAACAAGTTCACCTTGTCATAATTGGTCGCCAAAGCAGGGGCGAAATCATCCCAATAATAGGCCAAAATGGTCGCGCCGATAATGTTACCCAGCCCCACCCACCAATAATGAATCTGCCCTTCGACCGCGCGATACATCCAGCCGGTTTCACAGCCTCCGGCCAGCACGATACCGAAGCCAAACAGCAAACCGCCAATCACCGCGTTCGGCCCGGCCCACAAAATCTTAGGTGCTACCCCCAGTTGGACATAACTGAAAATACCAATCGCACTGACCGCCATCCCAAGAATAATGGCCTTTGCCATGTGAGTACGCCCGGTTATCCACAAGTCACGGAACGCAGAGGTAAAACAAATTTGCGCACGTTCAATCAGCAAGCCAAAACCAATACCGCACAACATGGCGATGCCCAGTTTTGGGTGACGGAACAGCTCAATCAACGACCAGCTTAGTGCCAGAACAAACACCACCATACCAAGACGAAAACGGCGTGCGGCGCGGGCCGGATGCTGCGTCAAGGGCGATGCAGCCGTCACTTTTTGTAACTTTACCGGAATGCGAAACAGAGGTAACAGCGTAAATTTGGCACCAAAGTAGGAGCCGGCCGCCGTCGCAAGGGCAAAGAACCAGGCATGTAGTGAAAACTGTGGAATCCCGGTAAAGAAAGCCGCCAAATTGCAGCCCATCGCCAGACGCGCACCAAAACCCGCAATAATGCCGCCAACCAGCGCTTGTGCGATGCGAATACCGTGTTGAGGCTTGCGCAACTTAACGTTGTTAGCCCACAGAGCCGCCGCGATACATCCGGCAAACATGCCGATAATCATCATGCCATCAATACGATCTAACGGCGTCCCCTCCAATCCGATAACTTTAAAGTAACCCCACTCTTGCGGATGCGCGCCAAACAACTGCATGAGGTGGCCTCCCCAGCGGGTAAACTCGCCAGTCACCGCCCAGAAGGTACCAGTTAAGCCGAAGTAATAAGTCGATAAGATACCAGCAGCAATGACCGCTGGTAGTGGCGCCCAAAAGCGCACCAGATATTGAGATTTAAATACTTGCCAGCTCACACTGATACCTCCAAATAGATACAGTCACTTGCGATATCAAGACTATTCGCGGCGACGATAAAATAGACCTAGATATAATAAGCCAATTATCCATTCAATGAAGTATGTTGTGACGTAAGTTAGATGTTAATCAAAGGTTACGTCAGTAACAGTGCCGGAGAGGCAGGAAACATCCACGATCAGCTATCTTCACCCGCTGGCAGCTGGTAATCCAATGCCAATGCCAAGCGCAGGATAGCCGCCACCGGCTCGAAGAATTGCTCTGGTATGGTATCGCCACAGGCTACATCGCGGTGTAATGCCCGTGCCAGCGCAATATTTTCCACCACCGGGATACCCTGCTCCTCTGCTAATGCAATGATCAGCCCGGCCTGTTCGCCATGACCCTTTTCAATCACTACGGGCAAGGGTGCATCATCAGCGTGATAAAACAGGCAAACCGCAAAATGGGTGGGATTACGGACCACTGCTGTAGAGCGTCTGACGTTTTTTGCGAAACTGCCACTTTGCACTTCATGCTGTAACTGTCGGCGTTTCTGCTTGATGTGTGGGTCTCCGTTGCTGTCTTTATGTTCCCGCTTGATTTCTTCCAGAGACATTTTGAGTTGTTTCATGGTGTTATAGCGTTGAAAGGCATAATCCATCAAAGAGAAAACCACATAACAGGCAACCAGAGCACCCAGTAGCCAGCTCATTAATGTGGCAAAGACGGGGATCGCACAGCGACTTCCGCAGTAAGCCAGATAACCAAAAGAAACCGCATAGTGCAGCAATAAATAGCCGAAAATCAGTGTGAGCACCCCTACTTTCAATAATGACTTGGTCAGTTCAAACACACTGCGCAGTGAGAATAGTTGTTTGGCATTATTGATTGGATTGATATGTTCGCCTTTAAACTCTACCGCTTTGGTTGCCAATAACGGCCCGATTTGCGCGATACCGGCCAGAATGGTGACTAAAATCAGCGCACCGCCTAATATCCCCATAATATGAATAAGTACTGCCATGCACTCCGCACCAATGCGGGCCAGTGCCATGGCCAACGGTTGTTGTAATTGGCTGATGGAGCTACGGATAAGTACTATGGCCTGATCGACCAACGTGTAGCCTGTCAGGAGAAAGTAAACCACCAGCACCACTAACTGGGCGCCGGAGGTTATCTCAACACTTTTAATCACCTGCCCTTTCTCCCTGGCTTCCTTCAGGCGTTTCGCGGTAGGTTTTTCATTCTTTTCACTGCTCTCACCCCCCATCAGCAGCCCCATTTATCAGCGGGATAAGTGTGTTTATCTTCTGTTCGGTCTGGTTAATCCCCACCAGATAGTGATGTAGGGCATAAGGCAGGCTAATCAGCAATAAAAGCAGGGCCAATGCACTTTTAATCGGCATCGCCAGAAAGAAAACATTCAGTTGTTGTGCCGAGCGATTGATTAATCCTAAAGATAAATCAGCTAATACCATCACCAGCATCGCGGGTAACGCAAAGCTCAGACAGAGTTCCTGCATCAGTAGCCACTCACTTTGTAGGAAGTGCAGCATTGCTGATGAGGGGCGAATACCACTGCCAGCAGGCAGAATGTCATAGGAGCTGTAGAGTGCTGCCAGCACCAGATTGAAACCGCCAGATAATAAAAACAGTACGGTTAATATTTGCGTAAACAACACACCATAAATAGACGATTCCATGCCCATACTGGGGTTAAACAAAGTGGACATGGTGGCACCACGCAGAGTATCAATCAGGAACCCCGCCATATCGATGGCCCAGAAAGGCAGCGCCGCGACAAAGCCAATCATCACCCCAATCAATAGCTCAACACACAGCACCCCAAACCAACCGATGAGGCTATCGTGGGTTATCAGTGGCAGGGAGAAAAACAGTGGTGTGACCGGCAAAGCGATGGCAAAAACCAGGCCGTTACGCAATAAGCTACTGCCCAGACTGCGCGCAGTAAACAGGGGTAATATCAGCAACATGCCGTAAGGGCGCATCATCGCCAACCCCAGCGCCTCGAGCCAGTACAGAGAGTCTGGCATCTCAGGACCGCATACTGGTGATTTGCAAAAAGGTCTGCTGGGTATAATTCAGCAGTGTCGACCCCATCCAATGGTAGGTAATCAATAACGTGGCGGACACCGCCAGTAATTTAATCAAAAACTGTAATGTCTGATCCTGGATTTGGGTGAGCGCTTGCAACAAACTGACAATTAACCCGACCACGGAGGCCACTACCACTACTGGCATCGAGAGCAGTAAAACTATCCACAACAGTTGGGTCGCCAGATGAACAACAATGGCATTGCTCATTGATGCAGCCCTCGGTGGAGAATCATAAGTACGACCCCACTAACTGACCTAGCAGCAATCCCCAGCCGTCAATAAGAATAAAAATCAATAGTTTGAATGGGAGTGAAATGGTAATGGGTGACACCATCATCATGCCCATGGCTAACAGAATATTGGACACAATTAAGTCGATCGCCACAAACGGCAAGTAGAGCAACAAACCGATTTTGAATGCTTCTGTCAGTTGGGTTAGCGTAAATGCAGGCATTAATATCAACAGTGAATTGGGTTTTACACTATTGCGATAGCGTTCGGGCCATTTGGTTTGGACGATATCGTTAAAAAAGGTGACTTGTTCTGTATCGGTATTACGTTGCAAAAAATCGCGGTATGGCACCAGTGCATGATCATCAATATGTTGTAGCAAAGCGCCAATATCGTTGGGTAGCGGCTCATCTTGCAGTCGGGCGTGCACATCTAAGCCAACCGGTGCCATGATGAAAATAGTTAACACCAAGGCCAGCCCGTAAATAGCGATATTAGGGGGCACCTGCTGAACACCCAACGCATTGCGTAACAAAGAAAAAACTATCGATAGTTTGAGGAATGAGGTGCCCATCACCATCAGCAGTGGCAGCACCGACAGCAAAAAAAGTAGGACAATCAATTGAGAGGACGAATTCAGTAACTCCATAATCGGTTCCGCAAAAGGCTGGCCTGTTGAGTAAAAACAATACCCACAGTATTTGCCCAGCCCGCCTTAGCCGGAATCAGGTCATGACCTGAATAACCTCAGAGCCTCAGCCCAACAGCGCCGCATTATCAAGGGTGAGCGGTGAGAAACCATTGCTCAATCCGCACAATCAACTGCTCATCACAACACAACAGGCTGCCACTGCCGACCGATTGCCCATGCAAACGAATATTCACTTCACCGTAGAAGGCGGTTTTACAGTCCAGTGTTTGCCCGACGGCTAACTGCTTGATATCACTCAGCGGCAGTGTCAGCCGCCCTATTTCCATGACGAGTGTCTGCGGTAATTGCTCTAGCGCCACCGCCGGTGGCTCTTGGGTCACCGTGGCAATATCCAGCGCCAGCAACCGGTCAATATCGTCATTAACCTGTTGAATTGTCACTTTGTTTCCATCCTCTAATTTGATATAAATCTGCGCGGATGACCTCTGCCATAACCAACAATTCCCCTGTTCCAGTTCAGCGGCCGCCAGTATCCGCACCCCCTCTCCAGGCCTGATTTGCTGTAACTGGTGTAAGGATAAATGACTCCAACCAACCACTAAGCCAGCTTGCCAGACAGCATCTTGCTGGGCTGGCAGCGCCTCACTCTGCCAGTGGGATAACCTTGCTATTAATGCCACCGGCGGCCAGTTACACAGCACGACACTGAGTTGCTGCCCTTCCAGTTCGAAAGTCAGCCCCACCGCCCACTGCGTCAGCAGTGTCATCGCCTGAGGCGGCGTGCCATGAATGACCAACTCAGGTAGCGATGCAAGCAGTGGACTGACGGCCCAATGCGCCATTGCATTCACCAATTCTGCCGCCAGAAGAGGGGCATCATCCGTTGCCAGCGTATAAGCCAGCCAGTGCTGCCAACATGACTGCGATAACCACAAGCCACATTCCTGCCCGTTAAATTGCAATGGCAGATAAACCCCCTCGCCCCCAGCTTTGATGAAGGTTGCAGACACCCCAGCCGAATGCCGCCCATGACCAATCACGGCGCTGAGTTGGCGTAATTCAGCCGTCAGACTCTCGAACATGGATGACCTCCAACCAGCAGGGAAAGCCTAACAAGTGCAGTTGCCGTTGCCAGCGCGACTGTATACGTTGCAAACGTTCAACCAATTCACCATTGGCGTGGCTGAGCACAATAGTTAAGCCCTGAACAGCCAGGCTGACACTGACGCGTGTCCCACGCAACGGCCCACTGGCAATACAGTAATCAGTGGATATCAAGCCACGATCTCTCACCGTGGTAATTGCATCGGCCATCTCCGCCATGGGAAGAACGCGCGGAGAGAGATAACGGGCAAATTGCTGTTTTTGTCTCTCATTACCGACTAGCCGCTGCGAATAACCGTCCAAATAATGCTCACTGAGCAGAGGTAATGCACCTTCAATATCGATTCGACTCATCTTTTATTAACATCCGTAATTTTTCCTGTTCACGCTGATTACTCCGTATCAGCGCCTGTTGTGCTGCTATAGCGCTCCGTTGTTGCAGCCCCAGAGCGTGCAACGCGCTAATTTGCTTTTGCTGCTGCCGCTCCGCCTGATACACCTGATGTTGTAAAACTCTCTGCTGATCCGCTTGCGCGGGGAGCAACCTACCGCGCCATTGCACAAGTTGTTGTAACTGCTGACATAACTGGTAGCGTTCGCGACGGCACTGTATCAATTGCAGTTCCTGCTGCTGTTGTTCTTGCTGCCAACGGAACAGTTGTTGGCGTAACCGGCGCTCCTTGCGTTGCCGTAAACAGAGCAAGCGCTGCAAAATATCCAGCGCGGGGTGGTTCAATTGATTATTTGGCCGAGTTGTTCCAAGGTGTGGTTGAGGCTGACGGCGTCGGAATGGCACGATAAGGCGTTCTCCTGTTGCAAAAAGGCGCAGACCTTCGGGTAACGTTGCAGTGCGTCATCAGCCTGCGGGTCTTGCCCCGCCTGATATTCACCCACGCGAACCAACAGTTCGATCTCTTGATAGCAGGCTTGTATTTGGCGCAATTTCTGTGCCAGCGCCAGATGTTCTACCGTGACGATTTGCGGCATGATACGGCTAACACTGGCGGCGATATCGATAGCCGGATAGTGCCCGGCACCGGCCAGTCGGCGGGATAGCACAATGTGCCCATCCAACAGCGAACGCACCTCATCAGCCACCGGCTCATTCATATCGTCCCCTTCCACCAGTACGGTGTAAAAAGCGGTGATACTGCCGCATTCACTGTTACCGGCCCGTTCCAATAAGCGGGGTAATGCCGCAAAGACGCTGGGAGGGAAGCTGCCCGCCGCAGGCAGTTCACCGGCCGCCAGCCCTATTTCTCGAGCCGCTCTGGCATAGCGGGTTAGCGAATCCACCATTAACAACACTTTCAACCCGCGCTCACGGAAGTATTCGGCCACGGTAGTAGCAGTATAAATACCCTTCAGCCGCTCCAGAGCCGGACGATCAGAGGTTGCGACTACCACTACGGTGCGAGCACGGGTTTCAGAGGTGAGCACCTGGTCAAGAAACTCCCGCACTTCACGGCCACGTTCACCAATTAACGCCAACACCATGACATCCGCATTGCTGCCCGCACAGAGCATACTCAGCAAGCTACTTTTCCCGACCCCTGCAGCCGCAAAAATACCGACTCGCTGCCCCTCACCGCAGCTCAATACGCCATCAATGGCCCGGATCCCGGTGGTCAGTATTTGCCGAATCGGCTGGCGGGTTAGTGGCTCCGGGGGTTGGCAATCCAACTCACGCCAATGCCCGATAACCGGAGGGCCGCCATCCATGGCGACCCCCAAACCATCCAAAACCCGCCCAACCAGTGATGGCCCCACCTTGACACGGTGGGTATGCCCAAGTGGTGACACCCACTGACCGCTGCGCAAACCGGCTGAAGAGGCGAATGGCGATAGCAACGCGGTCTGTTGTTCAATAGCTACCACTTCGGCCAGCATGTCCGGTGACGCAATACGGCATAACTCCCCCAGCGCCACACCGGGCAGATTGGCGCGTAATAGGGTTGGGCCAACATCCAGTATTGGCCCGCGATAGGCCATACCATCCGGCGGCAGAGACGATAAGCGCAATTGCTGATGCAACTGAGCACTTAGTGTTGGACTATCAGGCAGCTTCATCAAGTTCATCACCAATCAACTCAATAGTGCCTGCCACCTTGATATTCATCTCATCACCCAATTCCTGCCAGGAAAGTACCGGCAGCGTGAAAATATCCCGCTCAACTATTTTGCGCAGAAAACGCCGTACATCGATGGCGGTCAGCAGGACAACATCACTGTTTTGTGCAACAGCGGCTTTTATCTTGTCGAGGATCAAGCATGAGTGTTTATCGGCTAACGCCGAGTAAGCACCCGCAGAGGTTTGGCGAATAGATTCACGAATCAAGTTCTCAGCCCCCTCTCCCAGCCGCAATACCGGTAACCAGACGCTGTTTTTACTGAACCGGCGACACACATGGCGGCGTAAGGCGATGCGCACGTACTCGGTTAACATGACACTGTCTTTCTCTTTCGGTGCCCAGACCACCAGCGCGCCGAAAATGGCGCGCAAATCCCGGATCGACACATCCTCCTCCACTAGCCGTTGCAGTATCTCCGCGACTTTGCCCAGCGGCATCTGGCGCTGTAGTTCTTTCACTAATTCCCCGTAACGCCCTTCCATCGCATCCATCAGATAACGGGTTTCCTGCACACCAATAAATTCAGCCGTATGTCGCTCAAATACCCGTGTCAGGCAAGAGATAATACGTTTATGCCCTTGTACATATGGGATGCCCAAGATGCTGGCATGGCTGCCCTGATCTGCAGCTAACCACTCAAAAGTGCCCATTCTGCTGCCTAACCTTTGGCTGCGCGTCTCTAGCTGGGCACTGGGCTGAGTCAGTAGCAAATCATCTGATGGTAATGTCAGTTCCAGCACTTGCTCCTGATAGACCCGGATCGATAAGCTGTTCTCAATCAAGGTAGGATCACTGCGGATCTCCACCTCCGGCAATGGCACGCCAAGATGCTCAAACCAGCGCCAACGCAAGCTATCAATATCTCGGGCCAACTCGGGATAATCCAGGTTGGTCGCACAATGCAACATCAAAGGTATCGCACCTGGTGTCATTGCATGGTCCGCAGATAAGCCACTGTCACCAGCCCCCGTTACCGTACCTCTGTGCCGTATTGACTGATTCTTGCGATAGAGTAAAAAGGCAGGCGCGGCCACCAGCGCCGCCAGTATGATAAAGATCAGGAATGGAAAACCGGGTAACAAAGCAAAAACAGTCAGGATGGCGGCGGCTAACCATAAAGCATCTGGCTGACGCCCCACTTGTACCGCCAGATCTTTAGCCAAACTCTGCTTATCGCCGCCAGGAACGCGGGTCACGATAATCCCAGCAGTAATGGAGATAAGTAACGATGGGATTTGGGCACATAGCCCATCGCCAACCGAGAGCACCGCATAGGTGATCATCGCCTGTTCCGCCGACATATTATGTTGCAGCACACCGATGGTGATGCCGCCAATAATATTCACCAGAATGACAATAATCCCGGCAATAGCATCGCCTTTAACGAACTTCATCGCGCCGTCCATCGCCCCAAACAACCGGCTCTCTCTTTGCACCCTCTCCCTTAGCCGCCCAGCCTCGGCCGCATCAATCACGCCCGCCCGCATATCACCATCAATACTCATTTGCTTACCGGGCATGCCATCAAGCGAGAAACGGGCGCTGACCTCTGCCACTCGCTCTGAGCCTTTGGTAATCACGATAAACTGGACCACGGTGATAATAGTAAAAATGATCAACCCCACAGCCAGATTACCGCCAACCACAAACTGACCGAATGCCTCGACAATTTCACCGGCATCATGCTGGAGCAGCACTAAGCGCGTAGTACTGATAGTCAACGCCAAGCGATAGAGTGTGGTAATCAGCAATAACGACGGGAAAACCGAAAATTCGAGCGGATCGCGCAGGTAAATCGAGATCATGAGCAGGATGACCGAGAAAGCCAGATTGATCGCAATCAGCAGATCTACCAACACGGTTGGCAGCGGCAGGATCATCATAAAGATCGCTACCAACAGCATGATCGCCAGAAAAATATCCTGCCGCGCAGTTATCATCAGCAAGCCACGTATCAACGCCGATTGCCTCATGGACATGCTCCCGGCAGTCGGCACAGCAAGGCACACTGCTGCCGGTAGAGCTGATACCAAAACTCAGCATCGGACAATGCTGGCGGGGAGCAACTGACCATAATACCCATTTTCAGTAAGTAGATACGCTGTGGCACGCCATTAAATCGCTCAAGCCGCCAGCATTGCTGGAGCCGCAGCAGATCGTCATGGTTGTAGTGCCGTTGTTGTAAACCGCAAGTTAGCAGTAACCTTGATGCTCGCCACTCAAGGAAAATAATCCGTTTTTCTATCTGCCACTGCATGCGAGAGGTGATTGCCGAGCAGGGCAATTCCGCCATGCGGATAAACAATTGAAGGTTACGGGTAACAACTAAATCCATCTCCATAACCAATGTCCTTTTGATGCAACTTTTCGCTATACATAATAGATTTCAAAATTCAGGCCGGCGGCAAGCAAGAGACAAATCGGTTGTGGCCGGGTCGGGTCGTGAGCGCAGCCAGCACACCTGCAAGTTGAAAAATGACGAGAGTAAACAATGAAAAGAATAAGCAGCTAATGCCTTATCAACCATCGGGGGTTCGCCTGAAACGAAAAGTCATATCTCCAGCAAGGTGGCTAAAATTTGTGCTTGTTGTTCCTGATCATTGAAACAATCCACTGGCATCAATTTAAACAACTCATAAAACCGACGAATGAATCCTCGCTGTGCTTTGGCATCCGAACCGGTAATCGCTTCAATTCGTGGCTGCAACCAGCTACTGAATAACCAGGGTTGCCCCACCACTGCCAGTACCTCGTTCAGAATCATATCTCCTGCCACGCCACAGACATTCCCCACCTGGCTGCAATGGTCTTCCAACCCGAGAAACATCAGCAAACGGCGCAACTGGTGGAGTGTCGCGGACAAACGCTCACCGTATTGAGCGAACGGCCGACAGGACAAATCAAACGCGACGGCACGCATGAGTACCCGAACACGTTGCTGGCGCTGTGGCCAACGACTCACCCGGGTAAACCACTCCGCCAGCGACAATTCACTTTGATGAATACTTTGCTGAAACAACTGTTTGACGGCTCCCAGCGAGCGGCTACCCTCTGCACCTAGCTCCAACAGACCAAATAGCTCAACCTCCCAGCCTTCACGCTCAAGTAGTGGGCCAAGTAGTTGCGATAAGCTGCGGCGGCGTAATGGATTATTTTTGCTGTGTGCCAGCATGGCGGCCAACAGTAACACTTGCTGCCCTGCCGATAGCTCACCCTGTCGAAGCTTATTGGCAAGCGAAACAATATCCACATCAAGCGGAATGTTCTGTGAAAACAGCATATCGTTGCTACCGGAGAGCTGGGTTATCAACTTCACCAATAGCTGTTGGCGGCGCAGATTACGCTCCTCAGCCTCAATGGATTTTTGATCTTTCAAACGGGAGCCGAGACTCAGCCCGATCTCTTCCATCGTCTCTTCCAGCGCGGTTTGTCTCACTTCAGATAATTCAATGCTGGCCAATTCCATGACTGAGTGTGCGGGGGTTACTTCGCCATGAGCCTTCCCCACATGTTGCTCAGAGCCGTGAACTGCCAAGGTCTCTGACACATTATTGGCACTAATCATGAGCTGGCTCCTGTAGCCAAAGGATAAGTTGCGCCAAATGGCTACGCAGAGAAAGGCTGACTTGCAGCATTGGCGAACCTAAGCGGGCGGTATCTTCAGGCATGCTCTCATCCCCCACACACTGCACCCGTTCACCCAGAGCAGAGACCACGGCAGGCAGATGCTGCGGGTGAACCTGTAAGAGCAACTTTTCATCGTGCGCCATTTTCTCCACTTGCGCCCCCAGCCGATGAATCAAAATCTGTTCCACAGATTGCTGACCGGCCCAGGCAGTTACCACCGACGCAATCGCTGCCAGAATCTGCTGACGGGCTTGTGTAATCAAGGATGCCTCCAATTGCTCCGCCGCCACTAGCCAGCCAACATGTTGCGCCACCACCTCAGCTTCTGTTTGATTCCGCGCTTGAACCATCAGCATGTCTGCTTGTTGCTGTGCTTGCGCTAACAACACGCGGCTCTCATCCTGTGCTGCTTGCACAATCTTGGCCGCCTGCTCTCGGGCAGCAGATAAAATATCGCGGCTCTGCGCCATTTCCTGTAACTGAACCGCCGCAATGACCCGCCCCGCTGGCAGCGAATAATCAAATTTCTCTATCCTGAGATGAAAAGGGTTCACAGCAAACGCTCCAGTCGGGTTAACCAACTGTCAACCGCAAAAGAGAAGGCCTGGGACAAAAATAACGCACGGGGCTGAGGGGGTAATGAGATAGAGATTGCACGCCAAACCACATCATCGTGGCGTACCTGATGTGCCAGGCTATGCCCCAGACGTAAGGCAACCGTGGGCAGATGCTGTGGGCTTAAGCTGGCAGGCAGGTGACCCTGATATCCCATACCAATGAGTTGTTGAATATCAGCCTCATCCAACAGTGGCGAAAGCCTCTCGCGATAACGCCGTAGGCGCAAATAATCACCACATTGTAAATGGACCAACCCCAGCGCCAGACAGCGGGCAGATAAGCGCGGGTAACTTGCCATTCGCTCTTGCTGCTGCTTGCTCAGCACCGCAGGCAGCGTTTGCTGTGGAAATTTTCGTTGCCGAATTAGCGCATTATTCAACACTCTGTCCAGCGCTTTACTGCGGCCATAACAGTAGTTCTCTGTTTTAATCCCCATCGCCGCCAACCAGAGAGGATGGGCAAATTGTGCGGGTCGCCAGGCTAACTGATGCAAATGCCGGATATCAGCGGTTAACGGTAATATCATTCCTTTTCCCTTCAGTTCGCAATTTATCGGCGTAAATAGCGTAATAAGCACGCCATTGACAACCCAGCCAGCAGCACTAACAGTAACCCTAACGCTATCTGTATCGCACCGGCGTGGCGTAATAGCCATTGCAAGCTCAGTTGTGCCTCAGCGTGCTGGTGTGGCTCAGCGGCGATAAACCGATAATTGGCAGGCTGCATCACCACACTAATCTGTGAGTAATCGATACCGGGGATACCATCGCGGATCAGATTTTTAATTTGTGGCTGATAGCTTTGTAAATTGACCTCGGGGGAATACTTGATAAACACTGAGGCGGCGTGGGGAACACTGCTTTTCCCGTCGGTCGGCGCTGGCATGGCAATGGTCACATCGGCATGAATCACCCCATCCATATGGCTCAACATGCTTTCCAACTGCTGTTCTTTCAAATAGACCATCTTGGCCTGCTCTTGGCCAGGTGATGTCACGAGCTGGTTCGACGGAAACAACGTATCCACGGTCGTAAATTTCTGGCGCGGAAAACCATTTTGTCGTAGCAGTTCCACTGCATTAATAAACTGACTTTTATCGACACTCAGCCCTACCGTCCCGCCTTTCTCGGACTGCTTTTCGGCTTTAATCTGGTGCAACATCAGCAACGCCAGCATCTGGTTGGCCTCCCCCTCAGAAAGCCCGCTATATAGCTCCATACCACAGCCTGAAAGGGAGATAACCACCAGCAAGAGTGCTATCGCACGCCGCAGCTGTTTCATTGCATATTGACCAGTTTATTGATGTTCTGCCCGAGAACACCGGCCACTTTAGCCGTTAAATCTACTGCTAATGTGGCGTACATCCATTGCGACTGAACGCCCAATAATTGGGATGGCGACATCATTGCCGTGCCAGGTTCCGCCTGTTGCATTAACTGCGTAAATTTGGCGATTTGTTGCGGCTCACCGGCCGCTGGCTGAAGGGGGGTATTCAACATTGAAGCAGCCTGAATGGCATCAATTTCCATCTGATGATCTCCTTGTTGATAAGCAATTTTATATCGTTGCGGTGTTATGCCTTTAGTACCAGAGGCTGCCGCGTTGTTATCGGCAACGCCAATGACGTTGAGTCAGCAGCAGAGATCCCTTGTTGTAGCAACGCCAACATGGCCTGCGCATCTTCAGATGCGGATGTTGCCAGTAACGCCAGCGCTGCCACTCTGTCATTAAGTCCGAATAGCAGCATTGCCTCGCAGACCAAACGTACCTGAGGGTCCGGTATCAGTTGGGGTAACACATTAAGGATATTTTGGGCTTCAGCCTGTAGGCTGTGATTCACCCCGGCCAAGGCGGCTTCAACCACCAACTGGCGACATTGTGCTGAAAGTAAGATCATATTTTGGCAATAATCCCACTGGTCATATCTTTAATATTCTTCATCAGCGCACTGCTAAAGTTGATGTAAGACGAATACTGCTGCATGGCAAATTGCATCTTGAGCATATGTTCAGGATCAGAGGGATTACCGGCCGCCATCTGGTTTTGAAAGTCCTGACTTATCTTATTAATGCTATTCGTCATTTCGTTCATTAATGCGTTTATATCCATCAAACCTCCCTATTCCATAAGTGACCGCATATGCGATGGGCACTGCTGAAAACGGCGACGGAAGCTATCAGAAAAATGTGCGTGATTGCTAAAACCGCATTCCATGGCGATATCTGCCACGCGTAGCTGTGTAGATAACAGCAATTCACAGCCTTTTTTCAAACGCTGATCCAGTAACCACTGCTTTGCAGACATACCGAATTTTTCGTAAAATAGAAAATTCAATTTACGGGTGGAAATACCTAATTCATCGGCATAGCGCGATACCGTCCAGGGATTGAGGCGATTTTGTTCAAAAAACTCCAGTAACTCATTATTGGTACCCACAATTGATTCCAACAATCTGGAGAAATAAACTGAATCCAGACCTAAACAATACAGGTAAAGAAAGCGTAATGATGCTGAGCGCTCAATATCAATTAACTGTTCAGTTGCGTGAATAACATCTTTATTTGCTGGCAATATTTTGTAGTGATCAGATATTTTATGGGGTAAGCGAAATTTATTCGACTGCACCATTTTACTGGCTAAGTTTTGATATATAGGTAAAAGATCTATCGAATGACACAATATTGAAATAAAAGTGCTCTGTGAGAAAGAAGATACCGTAGCCAACTCGTGGGTAACAACCAAATTCCCCGCAGGTACGGTATAACATTCTCCGTTGCTACGTAATGTTCCCTCTTGCCGAAATAAAATAAACTGTATTGATTTCATCATATCCCTTAGAGAGTAATTAACCTTATACAAGGTTAACAAATAACACTAAAGAGACTATCCGGCATTCACCCTAAGCGAAATTTGTTTGTACATTATCCTTGATGATACCGATTTTTCGATATGCAGCCCCCTCAGCATGAGTTGTTATTAGTATTTCATTTGCTTCCAGCTCATTACTCCTTAAAATACCCTCTATTTCTTTTTTCTGATCATGATCATTACTTATCCACACACCTAGCGCACCGGCAGTAATAATACTGGTTATAGAGGCCACTATTGGATTATAGTTTTTAGCAAGTAAACATAAACTGTTGGTAACGACCGGGTGCGTTAGTAGCCCTATACCTGCTAAAGAGGCCACGATACCAACACGAATAAAGAACGATGTGTAGCGCGCGATTTTTTTGCAATTATCGGATGAAACACCACAGGATTTAGCGAGCATAAAGGCAGCTTGCTGAATTGCATCACTGCCCATGGTTAGCCCCTCTTTATTTTTACTGGCACAATTCCAGTTATGGTAGGCGCATGCCAGGTTAGACAGTGATAACATTAAGTTCACCCCAGTAATTATGGCAACCGGGGTCGCCGCCCCGCCACTGCAAATACTCATGCCAACACTGACAACAAATGAAGCCAGAGAAACCGTCAACTCAATCACATTGATGAAAAACTGTTTTTTGGCTAACTTAACGCTGATTTCATGCTCTTTAATAACAATATCTTTTTGAGTCACAAAAATTTCAATTATTTTGTCCTTAGCATTCGGAACAGTGTTGTTCAGAAAGTCATTTGCTAATGCTTCAGGGGGGCTAATAGAGGGTCTCCCCTCGATATTCGGTTTAACTACCGCATTAGGCTCAGATAAATCATTAACACAATTAATATTGTCTATGCCATCCATCGCTATCCCCTTTTAAATATTGGCCATAACATTCGTATTATTTCATTTATATTTCATTCAATAATCGATTGGCTTTCGTTGCTGTAGACGCATACTCAGGGTTCAGATAACTCATTTCAATGGCGGTTTGTAATGCTTCTCTGGCATCAGCCCCTTTATCCAGCGCGCGTAAACAAACCGCCATTTGATATACCGGTTCAGGATCATTTGCATCCAGTAATAGCGCGGCGGCATAAGCACTCAGCGCCAGAGCATATTCTTGCTGCATTTGCAGAGCTGCGGCCAAAGCCAGATGAAACCGTGACACTAAGGGGCAACAGAGTGTAAGCCAAGAAAAATCGCTAATCGCAGCAGTATAGTCATCTGCCAGCCAGGCCTGATAACCCCGTGTATAGCGCGTTTCTACTTCCTGCGGATCAGGTTGCTGCTTAAAATCACTCATTGGGTACTGAATAATATTCTGTTCTTTCAATACACTATTTATCTTTACACACAGGGACTGGAAATCATCGGCAGAAAAATCGTCCATTGGGCCTCCTTAATTCTATTTCCCCGTACTGACATCAAATAGTAGCCAATCATTACCATCGATATTTTTACTGAATGCTCCTTTAACTATTAATATTCGAATAAGTCTACTGCGGATCAACCGCAACGGCTGATTAGCGACATTATTAATAATCAGCATCCTGACTATCGATATATCAGTAATTTCCTCACCTAAATGGAGCAGGAAATTAAATAATGCCAAAAAATTCCCCGTCGTATTTTTTTCAGTGGAAATCTCCAAAGAACAAATAATTAATTCATGCTGTTCAATACGGTAGATTACCCGATATGCATCAAATAAAAACTCACGCCCTAATTTTATAGGGCTATTTTCGAAAAAGGCTGCTTGAGTCACACAGCCTTTACTGAGTAAGTATTGCTCAATGCACTGAGAGTTAAATTTCATATATCATAATTTCACCGCCATGGAAATATGGTTTATTAGGTTAGTCAAGGTATTGCCAAATTCCTTGAATGCTTGCCTTAGCTCTACTATTTTATCCTGTATTTCATTGGAATTTTTTGAATAACTATCAGAGCTAGAGCTTTGCAGAATACTCGCCATGCGCAAGGTTTCCGCAGCACGGGCTTTATCACCCTCGGCCAGTTTCCCAATACCGATAATAGATTGCCCAGTAGCATTACTAATATGCCCACCAATACCGCCCCACCGGTCGCCTGCTCCAGCACCGACGCCGCTAAATATACCGGATAGCATGGAGCAAACTCCGCTGGCGATGGCCGCTGATGCTGTTTTATCGATAGCTTCGCGTTGATTTTTCATAGCAGTAGCTTTGATATTAAATAGAAGTTCGAATTGTTTCCCACCATAGGCACTCAGTAAATCACGCATTTTTTTAAATAATGCATACATTTGGGAAATAATATCGGAGATATCACTAATGATATTGCCAATATTATTATCTAATTTCCCATCATCATCGACAGCCTGTAGGGCTTTGTCGTTTATTTTTATGTCCTGGCTGATAGGTGTATTCATTATAACCTCATTATATTAATGAACCTGCCACTCTCGTTTGTAGCATGCCGCTTTGATGGATGTTATCGCTTAATTTCTCCAATGTGTCTTGTGCGCTCTGAGAGATATCTTTGAGTTGTTTACTTTGCTGCTGTTTATTCCGCTCAACCCATTGATCCATAAACTGCGTGAAGTCTTGATCAAGCATCAATTTTTCAATTTCTTTTTGCAGCCCTCCATTTTGGATCGCCAACTGGCCACTATTAACCTGCACTAACCCTTGAGTAACTTTTTGCATTATATTTAATAGTGAGAGGCTGATATCTTTTATTATTTTCTTAACCATCTCCTTCATAATTTCCTTGGTACATTGGCGAGTAAATTGTTCCGCAGTGAGCGTAGTGCCTTTCTTAATCGCGGTTTTAACCAGATCTTTCGTCACATCGCCCACCAGTTTTTCAACGCCAGCGTGGGTAAAAGAGTTGCTGATATTGTGCATCAAGGCCATTTCCGTTTCAGTTATCTGCTTACAGGCATTCTTGGCGAACTGTTCAGTTAACTGTTGCACTTTTTGTTGACTTAGATTCTTCATCGCTTCGGTCAACGCATCAGCTCCGCCCGCTTTTAGCACATCACCCGCCCCTTTGGTCACCGCTCGAGCGGCATTAATCGCGCGGGCGGCTTGAAACAGGTCGATTGCCATAGCAAAGCATTCACAACCGAGTTGAACTTTACCTGCAACATCAATAACTTCCTGACATTTCTCTTTTGAGGCTCCAGCCAGCATCGCCGTTTCGGCGGCGGCTTTAACCAAACCGGCGGTCCCCGCCGCCAAATATGCGACCCCGGAAGCCATTGCCACCGGATCCCCGGTTAATACCCCGGCAGAGACCTTAATCGCACCGTAAACTATCTCGGCTAAGCCGATGGCCCAATCAAGCACCATGTTGAAAATACCAGCCTTGTGAGCTTTATCCGCTTGCTGAACTGCTTTATCAATCTGTTGCTGATACTCATTAACCCGTTTATCGCGTAAAAAAGTCTGCACATCCGTCGCCCGCTCCATCTGCTGGCGGATTGACTTACAGGAATCAGAAAAAAAAACCAGGCTCAGGTTGCCAGCCATCGAGAGGATAAGCTGCATATCTGTACTGCCCAACTGATCAAGGGAAAGCCGGCCACTGTCCCCTGCTTTGGCGCCGGAACGGGGTAAGGCGACCAGCAGGCGATCCAAGGCGGCCTGGGCTTTTTGCTGCGTCACCTTGGGTGACGTCATATTCATATCCGCCGAGGGTGACAACCCGGAAATTGCCCACCAATCTGGCATTTTCGCCGGTGCCAAAGGTGTGCTTTTACCTGCGGCAGCCAGTGCCCAATCAGTCTGTGTGTCGGCTTTAAATGCAATACTATTAGGCATGTCTCACCTCCAGTAATAATGCCGCCAGTCCCCGTTCAGCTTGCTGGCGGACTTGAGCCTGCTCAGGGTGAGCATGGCACCAGTTCAATGCGGCACGGAATGCTTTTTCAGCATAAATAGTATTGCCGCAAGCGGAATAACATTCCCCAGCGAAACAAGATGGACGAGGGTCATCGACCTGAATTTGCCCCGCGCGGCTGAAGCAATAAATCGCCTGATGGCAATCCCCGGTTTGTTGATAACACGAACCTAATGTTAACCAATAAGCAAAATTCCAATGGTCGAAACGAATCAATATATTTAACAGTTTTTTTGCGCTGTCATATTCTCCGCCGTGACAAAGTTGTACGCTATATTCATATATTAACGTCAAGTCTTGCTCCGACATATTTGCCAACATACGCAGAGAACCGCCACGTCGCATAAAATTAATAAGTTGATCAGTAGGTTCAATATTCATATCGAATCATCCTTACGGCCATAACTTGGTTAACAAAGATTGCGGGCAATCGTCGTTAATATATCTTTTAAACCTGTCTGTAATGTACTGATGTTATTAACATTAACGTTATAACTTTGCATAAACTTCTGTAACTGTAATTGTTCTTGAGTCATGGTATCTGACGCGCGGGTCTTTTCATTATCTAATGCCGCTTTTACTGCCTGTAATTGTCCTTTATCCAGTTCTGGCCCATTCTTCTTTAAATACTCATCAATACTCATCTTATCAACTTTGATGCCATGCTCCCGCATAAACTCGATAACTGAATCCGGTAGCGGCTTGGTTGTTTTATCGTCACCTTTAGCCGCTTCGGCAATTACGGAATCAACCTGATTAGCGTTATCCTGTATATCATTGGCATATTTTGATCGGGTGTGCATAGCGTCATAGGCACTTCTGGCAAGTGATTCAAGTACGTCCAGGTACTCATAAAAGGCACTCAATCCCATACTGAAAATATCAGCATGCTCACTTAGATTATTACTCAGATTACTGCCAACATTATTAATATTGTTGTGAAGACTATTAAATTTATTTTCCAAAACGGAAAAATTAAATTCATTATTGGAAGATTGGTTAACATACGAGGAAGTGTTGTCTGATTTATTTACACCAGTGTTCGCGACCATAGAAATACTCCTTAACTCAAGATAATAATGATATTTCAGGAAGAGATTAACTACATTGCCTCACCTGAACTTATATTTCTGAGCTGCGTCTCCAGTTGTTTAAACTGTACTTTCATGTTTGCAATAGATACCACCATTTGTGCTTTTTCTTGATTTAAACCATTCGGAAAGGCTTCATTCAAGCGAATTAACCTCTCTCTTGCTTTACTGTCATTTTTGGCTTTTTCTTTCAGTAATTCGATTTGTTGCTGGAATCCTTTCAACTTCCCTAGATCAGACAGTAATTTACTATACCGACTGTGTAGGTCCCCTAACATGCTCTGAATAGAATCATTATCATTCATATTGAATTTCCTGATGCACTGATAAATATATAATATTATTTTGTCTCACTAAAAAGCATCTGTCTTTTATATTTATTCCATTTTTTCCATAAAATGGCATGATGATTGTTTTTTAATTTCCATAGCGAGTTGACAGTGTTGCTATTATTTTCCCCGCACTACTTAGGGCCAGCATCATATTGTTAAGAGTTTTATAATTATCAGGTGTTTGCTGTAGAGACAATTGTTGTGAAATTAATAACCTCCCATTTTCCAACAACGCATTCTTCTGTTGTGTTTTTTTCTCGTCATATTTAATAGCATCTTCCAGTTCAGTAATATGCGACACTCGTTGATCTCCTAATCCTTAAAAATTCATGGGTATATGGATTAAATTGTTAGATTTTAGTAATGATATGCCTTGCTCTCCAATAAAAATAACTTTATAGCCATTCGCCAGTACCGTCCCTTGCTGTAAGCGTAATCCATTAGCTAATTGCACGAATCCTGAAAATTTATTTCCGCCATAGCTGACAATTGCAGCGGGAAGAAGCTGAGCAGTTTGATCTGACGTGGGAATATTCTGATACCTCACCGCCAGAAAGTCCGGTTGTTGCCGGGCCAATGCTGTCAACATTTCCATCAGTTGTTGTTGTTGGCTGAGCGACAATATACCGCTGATAATGATTTCCTTATTACTTTGCGCCATACTGAGATAGCCTAATAACCCCAGTTCCCTCAAGCGCTCAACTAATTGCGCAATTTGCCCATCATGGCTATTAATAACCGCCCAGCCCTTTAACCCAGCCACTGTCGCCAGTGTTTCCTGAACTTTTAACCATTGCCCCCCCATTTCAATAGCACCATGGATTGTGATATGCCCTGGATGTTTCCCCGTGTCGACCTCTATATCCTGATAGCCATACTGGTGTAATACATCCTTGACGCTACTGAGCAGATGGTCATCACAGACTAATTGATTACGAAAAACAATACGGTTAAGAACCAGGAAATTCTGCAACTTAATCACTGCGGGTGATGAGCTACAGTGACCACTCAAAACAACACTGCCATCTAATAACCAGTTTTCTTTTATCCCCTGTAAAGCGGGTTGCTTTAACTG
Organism: Yersinia sp. 2553 StPb PI; assembly: GCF_052217105.1. Lineage (NCBI taxonomy): Bacteria > Pseudomonadati > Pseudomonadota > Gammaproteobacteria > Enterobacterales > Yersiniaceae > Yersinia > Yersinia sp. 2553 StPb PI. Next base: position 3,482,693 of record NZ_JAZGPX010000002.1, read on the forward strand.
CTCTGAGAGTTGTGTTGGAATATCAGGAGGAAGATAAGCCAGTAGCGCTTTTGGCTGCTGTATAAACCAGAATATAACTACCGATAGCAGTAACAATAGGATAAATGCCAGTACAGATAAGCAGAGTAATAAGCGTGGCCGAGCGCGAGGGATATAATGAATATCACTTAAATTATCGCCCGCCTCACCAACAACCAAGATTAATCCCCCGGTTTCAATCGCCTGTCCGAGTGGGAGTTTCTGTTGTAAATCATACCGCTCCCCCTTAACCCAGACATCCCCAGATGTCTGCAAAGTTATGTGCTCATCACTTATTCTCAAGGTCAATATTTGCCCCTGAAGTAAGGGTAATAATACGTCGCACTGCTGACCCCCTAGCGTAAACTCCCCCTCAGGTAACATCAGCTCACGCCCATTAAGTTCACCATTTAACAGGCGGAGTTTAAACCGTACTGCCATGCTATTCCCCTGTATTAACCGGTACAGCTTTGATCAGAAATAACCTGACAACACTGTGAGATTGCTTATCAGTGCTGCGAAATAACCCACCTAATAATGGAATATCGCCCAGTAGCGGTATTTTGTTTTGCGACTCAATTTGTTTATCCTGGATGAAGCCACCCAATAACAGACTTTGCCCAACACGCAACGTGGCTTGCGTTGAGATATCTGAATTTTGTATTTCCGGCAACGGTTCACTACTGCTTATTGGCGCCTGCTGTTGCCCATCCTGAATGTTAAGATTAAGCAAAACTTCTTTTACACCATCGGCATCAATCATTCTCGGTGTCACTCGCAATAATGACCCAGAGGTGATCGATTCAAGTTTTGCCACTTTATCGCCTTGCAACTTAGTATAAAACGTTACGTTTTTATCCAGTACCGCCTGAATATTATTTAGGGTGACCACCGAAGGGCGTGATAAGACTCTGGCACGTGAATTCTTTTGTAACGCATTCAAGCGAACCATAAAGTTCCCAGTATCATCAATTACAGTGGAGAAACCATCAGCACTATTTTTCCCCGAATTACTATTAAACGAGATACCCGCGCCACCAATGGAAGTAGATGCGGACCAATCGATACCAAGCTGGCTAATATCTCCGGCATCAACATCAATAATGGTCACTGATATTTCTATTTGAACTGGCCGCTGATCCAACTGGGCGATCAAACTACGATAGACCGGCATATTGACCTGACGATCACGGATAATAACTGCGTTTTGCCGAGGATCAGCCGAGAAAAGAGGCATGCTGGTATGCGCCTCATCTTGTTCTTTTCCTGCAACTAAAGGCAGACTATTGCCCTGACTCATCTCGCGCAATACGCTGACTAAGCCCGGTAATTTAACTTGCTGATCACGATACTGATAATTAGAGTCAGCCGCAGAGGCATATTTTAGCAGGAAGACTTTCACTGTTTCTTTATTTTGGTTTTGCTTACGGGCTTGAGACGAAAGCATTTTGCTCAATGTCGTCACCCGTTCAATACAGATAGGAACACCTGTAACCTCAATAGCATCCAGACGAGAAATAGCCTTTATCGCACAGTTTTTTCCTGCGGCTACTCCGCTATGTTGTAGATATTTGATTAAAGTTGTCGTTGATAATCCATCTGGCGATATAAATTCCCTTCGGATGGCTTGAGCTTTGTAAAAATAGAGTATTTCACCATCATAGTACCAGGTAAGATTGTATAGACCGGCTAATTTAGACAGGATTGCTTCTGGTGTTTTGTCGCGAATTTTCCCACTAAAGTGTTCGTTTATTTCCGGGCTAATGACTACCGGGATGCCATAATTCATCCCTAAATCTTTTAATAGGTTAGATACACTCATACCCCGGCTATAAATAAAGAAAGGCTCTCCTTGCCAGGGAATAGCTTGTCCATGGGCCAGTGACACTGAAAACAGTAATATTAAACTGGCAAGTTCTTTCATGAGATAGCCTTGCTGACATGCTTCTTCGGTTTGGTTAAGACGTTTGTTTGGGAAGTACTCAATGTGGCTACCAAGCCACTTAAATGCTGAATAACGGCATGAATTTGTTCTAATTTCATCGAGAGATCTTGATTCTCACCGGCGATCCTCTCGCTATTATCAAGTGTATATCGCCCCCATAACCACCAATTGCCATCGTTAAACTGTAAAGCAAAATCCTGCGTATTCTCCAGCGCCACCAGCATAAGTGCAATATATCGAATAACAGTATTGGATATCATTTTTCTCTCAATAAAAAAAACACCAATACAAATAGAATGATGGTAATCCATCGCTTTGGCAGGAATTCCCTTCAACGTGAATTGAACAATATTAATATCTGATAAATCAATGTCGTTAACTAAGGGTTGTCTCTTCAACATTTCAAGCATCGGCGGTAACTCCTGCATCAGTACGATTTAATTATCCTCCGTAATTAAATATTCGTTATAAGGTAAAACCCTGATTTACTCTTTTTACAGAACTAAATGAATCTATAACGAGCAGTAATGAAATCAGTGTATTTCTTGATATCAAATTTTGGCTGTGGCGTACTAAAAAAAACAGTCAGGTGACTTTATGGAAAATTCATCATCACTCGTCACTCGATTGACACTATTACTGGGCATGACCTTAATGGCCATATGGCTTATTTCAATTGCGGCCATGGCATTCTTCTCATATGAGGATACACGCCAACGTTTGGTGAATGAATTAACCCACATGGCATCATTACGCGCAGATTTAAGTAATTACCAATTTGAAGGCGCAGAACGGGACGCAACCGCATTGATAAGTCGCCAGACAAGTTACCAAGCCACCTGGCGATTGCCTATTAGACATACAGATGATGATCCGAGCGACAATATTCCTTTTAGTTCAGGAATGTGTAATGCCATCCAATCCAGACATGACCTTCGCATCGCTCAGGCATATGGAACTTCTGGTCAAACTTATTATCTCGACAGTTTCACGATTAAAAACAAAGAAGGTATTACCATATTCAGACCACAGGCGGTATCAAATAACTATTTGAACCAGCGACGTAAAGAATTACTTTTACTGCCAATATTTCCTACCCATGACAATATTTTTTGGGGGATGCCGACTTATAGCCCACAACGAGGCTGGCATGTTTCTGTTGCCGCATGTGACCACGCCGGTTCATTAGCTGGATTCTCATTAAAACTGAATGAGTTGGTGACGGATAATCAGCCAGTTGAACAGAGAGATATTAATTTATGGTTGGATAAGAGTGGCGAGTTGTTACCGATATCTCAGCAAAATATACCTTCGCATCAGTTACATGAGATTCTTCGCCAGCTAAAAGACCGAAATTTACATGATGGTTGGCAACAAACACCTGATTATTTGGTATTAAGAACCCAGTTAAAAGGCCCCGGTTGGCAACAGTTAGTTATTTATCCCCGCGTCGGTTTTGCCTGGGAAGCGGCCAAACCCGCATTACATCAACTCCCCTTTGCACTGGCTATTTTGCTGCTGCTCACGTTAGTGCTCTCTTTATTACTGCGATATTACCTCGCTATTCCCCTATGGAACTTCATCAATATTATTGGTGCCACCGGCCCACAAGCGATGGAGCCGCGTTTACCAGTGAAACGCATGGATGAGTTAGGGCAGATTGCTCGTGCTTATAACAACTTGCTAGACACCTTGAATGAGCAGTACGACACCCTTGAAATGAAAGTAAAGGAACGCACGCTGGCACTGGCAAAATCAAAACAGCTGGCCGAACAGGCTAATCGCCGTAAGAGTGTCCATCTAACCACTATCAGTCATGAAATTCGTACCCCTTTAAATGGCACGCTAGGTGCGGTTGAGTTATTACAAAATACCCCACTGACCTGCGAGCAATATCGGTTGGCCGAGACCGCTCGCCAGTGCTCACATTCTTTACTGATGATAGTTAACAACCTGTTGGATTTTTCACGTATTGAGTCGGGGCAAATGGCCTTGTCTCAAGAGAAAACCGCCTTATTGCCCTTATTGGATCAGGCCATGTTAACTATTCATAGCCAGGCCTTGAGTAAAGCCATCACCCTCTCTACTTACGTCAGTTCGGATGTGCCGCTGGAACTGGAGTTGGACAAACAACGCTTAAAGCAGATTCTGGTTAACTTATTGGGCAATGCCGTTAAATTCACGCAATGTGGCCATATTAGGCTCAATGTAGTCCGTAAGGGCCAGCAGCTCTGCTTCACTGTTGAAGATACCGGCTGTGGTATTGATTTGCAGCTTCAACAAGAGATATTCCACCCTTTTGTCCAGACCCATGAGCACGGGCAGGGAACGGGGTTGGGACTAACTATTGCAGATAATCTGGCAAGAATGATGGGGGGGAATATTACACTTTTTAGCCTACCAGACCACGGTAGTCGCTTCTCATTAAGTCTGCCATTTTGTGGGATAATAGTGCTCAAACCGTTTAAAGGTGAAATATGTGCACCACAGCCATTACATGCTCAATTATCTTCGTGGGGGATAACCTGCCCGCCAGAAGGTAATCAATCAGTACACCTGCCGCAGACCCCCTTTAACGATAAAGAGCTGTGCTACCTACCCGGTCGCTTATATAGCAACGTTAAAAAGCATCTTAACGGAGAGAAGCAGCCCGCCTCATCTCAGCAAGAGATACCACATGCTCTCCCACTACAACCTTGGCATATGACCATATTGTTAGTCGATGATGCTGAAACCAATCGAGATATCACCGGCATGATGCTGCGCCAATTGGGGCATCAAGTGACTCTGGCAGAGAGTGGCGAAATCGCACTACGCCTCGGCCAAACGCAGCGTTTTGATCTGGTGCTGATGGATATTCGTATGCCAGGTATGGATGGGCTGGCAACAACCCGCTATTGGCGTGATGATGCGACCAACCAGGATAATCGCTGCATGATTACGGCATTAAGTGCCAATACCAATCCTGAGGAAAAGATAAGGGCCAGTCAGGCGGGGATGAATCATTATCTCTCTAAACCAGTAACTTTCAGCCAACTGGCAGAAGTACTGGATCTGACCGCACAATTCCAGCTCGAACGCGGGGTCACTCTCTCTCCCCAGTTATCAACACCGAGGCCACTATTGAATCTGGCTGACAGCTCATTGCGCCTTAAACTATTACAATCATTGCAACTATTAGTGCAGCAAGTGAGAGAGTCTCTCACCCATACCCCCACGTTATCGCACCAGCTTCACACCTTAAAAGGCTGTGCCGGGCAAGCGGGCCTTATTGAGTTACAAGACGCTGTGATTCAGCTGGAAATAGCAGTCGAAAATCATGAACTCATTACACAGCAAGATATCGATCACCTCGACGAGATAATCCATTTTCTGTTTCAACCGCGGGAGCCCCGCGACACCATTTCAATCATCAGGTAAAGGGAATAACTTTATGAATACGAAATTACTGATTGTCGACGATCATGAACTAATCATTAATGGTATTAAAAATATGTTGGCAGCTTATCCACGTTATCAAATTGTTGGCCAAGCTGATAATGGGCTGGATGTATACAATTTATGCCGCCAGACAGAACCAGACATTGCGATTATAGATCTCGGATTGCCTGGCATGGATGGCCTTGATGTCATTATTCAACTGCTTCGCCGCTGGCCGACGATGAGGATTCTGGCATTAACAGCCCGTCATGAGGAACATCACGCCAGCAAAACGTTAAGCAGTGGCGCGCTAGGTTATGTTCTGAAAAAAAGCCCACAGCAAATTCTGCTGGCCGCCATTCAAACGGTGGCGGTGGGTAAACGCTATATTGATCCCGCACTCAATAGTTCTCTGGTTAATAAACTGGCACAAGGTAGCGATGCCAGCCAACCAGTACTAACACCACGAGAACGACAGATCCTAAAACTGATTACCGAGGGTGCTTGTAATCGTATTATCGCGGTTCACCTTTCTATCAGCCAAAAAACCGTAGAAACCCACCGCCTTAATATGATGAAAAAACTGGATGTGCACAAAGTCGCTGAGCTTATCCATTGGTCATACCGCTTAGGACTAAATGAATAATGTCACTGGTGTTTTATTGATGATAGACACAAATAAAAACCCCCTATCTGTAGCTCATCGATAGGGGGCCTACAAATATCAATGCCCAACTCCAAGCAGCGAATAAATCAGCCCGAATGATCTTATATGAGTAAATGATTCGGGCCAATACGAGCGACTAACATCACCGGAACATCAAGGGTAAAGAGTATTAGCTTTGGTTAACCGGCGTCTGTTTTGGTGCAAATAACGCCTTCTCGTATGCCTTGGCTTTTTTATGGTCAAACTGATGTTCCCACTTGGCAATAACCAGCACCGCTAACGCATTCCCCACCACGTTCAGTGCGGTACGTGCCATATCCAGAATACGGTCCACACCAGCGATAAAGGCCAAACCTTCCAGTGGAATACCTACACTGCCTAGCGTTGCTAACAAGACAACAAACGAAACTCCCGGAACACCAGCAATCCCTTTAGAAGTCACCATTAAGGTTAGGACTAGAATGATCTCTTGCCCAATGGACAGCTCGATACCATATAACTGGGCAATAAATATGGCGGCAATACTCTGATAAAGGGTAGAACCATCTAAGTTGAAGGAATAGCCCGTCGGAACCACAAAGCTGGTAATCGATTTTGGCGCGCCATAGGCTTCCATTTTCTCGATGATTCGTGGCAATACAGTTTCTGAACTGGCGGTAGAGTAAGCTAAAATCAGCTCATCTTTCAAAATTCGAATCAATGTCCAGATACGTAATTTACATAATCTGGCAACGGTGCCCAGCACGACCAGTGCAAAAAATAGAATCGCGGCGTAAACCAAAATAACCAGCTTGGCCAATGGAATAAGCGAGGCAAAACCAAAATTGGCAACCGTCACCGAGATCAAACCAAACACCCCGATAGGCGCATAGCGCATAATCATATGAGTGACTTTGAACATGCTTTCAGAAATTGCTTTAAACACATTCAACAGTGGCTCTTTGGTTTCTTTTGGCAATGAAGACAGCCCTAAACCAAACAACACTGAGAAGAAGATAATTGGCAACATATCGCCTTTCGCCATGGAAGCGAAGACGTTGGCAGGAATGAGCGACAAGATAGTGCTCACCAGGCTGTGGCTACCACTTTGTACTTGCTCAGTGGTCTTTTCATACTGGGAGATATCGACCACCGTCAATGCCGACATATCAATGCCGTGCCCCGGTTGAAACACATTCGCCAAGGTGATCCCAACAATAATGGCGATGGTAGTGATAACTTCGAAATAGATAATGGTTTTCAGGCCAATTCGCCCAAGCTTCTTCGCATCACCAACACCAGCAATACCCACGATCAAGGTCGAAATAACTATCGGTACAACAATCATTTTAATTAAGCGGATGAAGATATCACCTGCTGGACTTAAAATATTACTAACTAACCACTCTCTGGATTCAATTTGATTATGCAGAACCGCACCAACCAAAATACCTAATACCAGCGCAATGAGTATTTGCCAGGCCAGACCTATTTTTACACTTTTCATACCCTAAAAATTCCTCAAAGCATCCTATAAAATGCAAGTTACCAAGCATTTCAAATAGAATACTTAATCATTAAATACGGGGCTATAGTTGATAAAACGTATGGTTCAGCCTCCCGCCAGCCGACCACGTTATAAATCAGTATCATTTCTGGACACTCTTCTGCAAGCCTTGTTTACACTAAGCCCACATGATGCTGAGGCATAACTTCAGCCCCAAAAATCTTTAGATCACAGTAAATATTTGTTATTAAAATAATAAAATCCATCAGAGACAAATAACATCGCAACTGTCTGTATAAAAAACAAGCTAAATTAAATTACATGATAAACTCTCATTGTGTTTTATTTTTTCACTTATTTTGTTTTTATTTTGTTAAATTCAGCCATTTTAATTCTCCGCTTATTCTGGAGGTTTCGCAACCAAAGTCGATTTTTTTTCAGCGAAATAAGAGAAATTTATTCAAATAGAGAAAATAGTAAATTGCATATTTATTCCATTGGGCTTTGTATTTATATATTCATATTCTCAGTTGATATATATATGTAATTCTAATTACAGTAAAATATAAAAATATAAACTTTCCGATGATTGTAAATTAATTTTTAATTTTTTGGTTAACAACTACTATTAAATTGCATTAGTCACGCTACATTAGTACTTTTAGTGACATTCCCCCTTCAATATTCTTATTTCACGCTAGAAATGAGCTGATCTGCACATTTCCTTTCCTTTATTGCATGATCACAAGGCACGTCTCCTATCATTAAGATATCGATTCACCACGCAGCACATTAAGTAAGTCTCTAAATCAACATCTTTTATGCGTGATCTGCCGCCCAAAAAAGAAACAAAACGGCCCTCCACACTATAATTAACTTTTGATTGACATATTATTAACAATCTCAAGGAGAACTATTATGAGCCAAATACATAAACACCCTATTCCAACTGCAATTGCAGAGCATGCCCTGATAAACCCTGAACAATATCAGCAATATTATCAACAATCTGTGCAGAACCCAGATGAATTTTGGGGCGAACATGGCAAGATTATTGATTGGATTAAACCGTATAAAACGGTTAAAAACACCTCCTTTGACCCCGGTCATATCAGCATCCGCTGGTTCGAAGATGGCACACTGAATCTTGCAGCTAACTGCCTTGACCGTCACCTGGCAGAGCGTGGCGATCAAACCGCAATTATTTGGGAAGGTGATGATCCTAACCAATCAAAAACCGTCACCTATAAACAGCTTCACCACGATGTATGCCAGTTTGCTAATGTGCTGAAAAAACTGGGCATCAAGAAAGGTGATGTGGTTGCAATCTATATGCCGATGGTGCCAGAAGCCGCTGTTGCTATGCTGGCCTGCGCGCGTATTGGCGCCGTGCACTCTGTTATTTTTGGTGGATTCTCACCTGATGCCGTTGCTGGCCGAATTATCGACTCTAACTCAAAACTGGTGATTACTGCCGATGAAGGCATTCGTGCTGGTCGCGCAATTCCACTGAAAAAAAATGTCGATGAAGCCCTAAAAAATCCAGCTATCACCAGTATCAAAAATGTGGTCGTCTTCCAACGTACTGGCAATGCCAGCTATTGGAAAGACGGGAGAGACTTGTGGTGGCATGACCTGATAAAAGAAGCCTCCGCCGACTGCCCGCCAGAAGAGATGAATGCCGAAGACCCACTGTTCATCCTTTATACCTCGGGTTCTACTGGCAAACCAAAAGGGGTTTTACATACCACCGGCGGTTATCTGGTTTATGCCGCGTTGACCTTTAAATACGTTTTTGATTATCACCCCGGCGATATCTACTGGTGTACCGCGGACGTTGGTTGGGTCACCGGCCACAGCTATTTGCTGTATGGCCCACTGGCTTGCGGTGCTATTACTCTGATGTTTGAAGGTGTTCCTAACTATCCAGGCGTCAATCGCTTGGGTCAGGTTATCGATAAACATCAGGTTAATATTCTGTATACCGCTCCTACCGCCATTCGTGCCTTAATGGCCGAAGGTGACAAAGCCATCGAAGGGACAAAACGCGACTCCCTACGCATTATGGGTTCAGTTGGTGAACCTATTAACCCGGAAGCATGGGAATGGTATTACAACAAGATTGGTAACAGTAAATGCCCGATTGTTGATACCTGGTGGCAAACTGAAACGGGCGGTTTCATGATAACGCCACTGCCAGGAGCCACAGAGTTAAAAGCCGGTTCAGCTACTCGCCCCTTCTTTGGGGTACAGCCAGCGTTGGTCGACAACTTAGGTAACCTGCAAGAAGGTGCAGCCGAAGGCAATCTGGTGATAACCGACTCTTGGCCGGGTCAGGCCAGAACCTTATTCGGCGATCATGACCGTTTTGAGCAGACCTACTTCTCAACCTTTAAAGGCATGTATTTCAGTGGTGATGGCGCTCGCCGTGACGAAGATGGCTACTACTGGATAACCGGCCGCGTCGATGACGTACTTAACGTTTCAGGTCACCGCCTAGGGACCGCTGAAATTGAATCCGCATTGGTTTCACACCCGAAAATTGCCGAAGCTGCCGTCGTCGGTGTCCCACACAGTATTAAAGGGCAAGCTATCTATGCCTACATCACGCTGAATCACGGTGAGGAACCAACACCAGAGCTGTATACCGAGGTGCGTAATTGGGTGCGTAAAGAGATTGGCCCAATTGCGACCCCAGATATTTTGCACTGGACTGATTCACTGCCAAAAACCCGTTCAGGCAAGATCATGCGCCGTATTCTGCGCAAAATTGCGGCTGGCGATACCAGCAACTTAGGGGATACCTCAACACTGGCCGATCCGGGCGTAGTGGACAAATTACTGGAAGAAAAACAATCAATGCAAACACCGTCGTAAATTGTGCCGCCTACCGGCGGCAAACTTAATTAATGCCTCAAAGGAGAGACTCTGATGAATGACAGCATTTATCAAGAGATTGAAAATAACCCGCGTTTCAAAGAGTTGGTGCAAAAGCGTGGCCGCTTTGCCTGGATACTGTCGCTCATTACCCTAGCGCTGTATGTCGGTTTCATTTTCCTTATTGCTTTCGAACCACAATGGCTCGGTACCCCGCTATATGCAGGCTCCAGCATTACTCGCGGCATACCCGTTGGTGTGGGGTTGATCGTTATTTCTTTTGTTCTTACAGGTATTTACGTTATTCGTGCTAATGGCGAGTTTGACCGTCTGACGGCAGAAATTCTTCGTGAGGTGAAGCAATGAAGACTCGCCATTGGTCCGTACTTTCCTTACTGACTCTGCCTGCGCTGTCACAGGCAGAAGCAATTACCGGCGAAGTTCATCGCCAGCCGCTCAATATCCAAGCGATCATTATGTTCGTACTGTTTGTTGGCGCGACATTATATATTACCTACTGGGCATCAAAGCGCACCCGTTCCCGGGGTGATTATTATACCGCTGGCGGGCGCATAACCGGTTTCCAAAATGGTTTGGCCATTGCTGGGGACTTTATGTCTGCGGCATCATTTCTGGGTATTTCCGCGCTGGTTTATACCTCTGGCTATGATGGCTTGATTTACTCCATCGGCTTTCTAATCGGCTGGCCAATCATTCTGTTTTTAATTGCCGAGCGGCTGCGTAATCTGGGTCGCTATACTTTTGCTGATGTGGCTTCTTATCGCTTGAAACAAAGGCCGATAAGAACATTATCTGCCTGTGGTTCGTTAGTGGTGGTCGCTTTATATCTGATAGCTCAAATGGTCGGTGCCGGTAAGCTGATAGAGTTGTTGTTTGGCTTGAACTACCATGTAGCTGTCGTGTTGGTGGGCATCCTGATGGTACTGTACGTCTTGTTTGGCGGCATGTTAGCCACAACGTGGGTACAGATTATCAAAGCGGTGTTACTGCTGGCGGGTGCTTCGTTTATGGCCATTATGGTTATGAAGTCGGTTAACTTTAACTTCAATACCTTATTCAGTGAGGCCATTAAAGTTCACCCTAAAGGCTTGGCGATCATGAGCCCTGGAGGGCTAGTCTCTGACCCAATATCAGCATTGTCGCTCGGCTTGGCATTAATGTTTGGTACCGCAGGCTTACCACACATTCTAATGCGTTTCTTTACGGTAAGTGATGCCAAAGAAGCCCGCAAGAGCGTGTTCTATGCCACTGGCTTTATCGGTTACTTCTACATATTGACCTTTATTATTGGTTTTGGCGCAATCCTGTTGGTCGGCCCGAATCCAGCCTTTAAGGATGCGGCGGGGGCACTGCTTGGCGGTAATAATATGGCAGCAGTGCATCTGGCTGATGCCGTGGGGGGTAGCTTCTTCTTAGGCTTTATCTCGGCAGTTGCTTTCGCAACTATTTTGGCGGTGGTTGCCGGTCTGACATTAGCGGGGGCATCTGCTGTTTCTCATGACCTTTACGCCAGTGTCATCAAGAAGGGTAAAGCAAATGAACGCGATGAACTGAGAGTTTCTAAAATCACAGTCGTTATTTTAGGGTTTGTGGCAATCGGCTTGGGGATTTTGTTTGAGAAGCAAAACATTGCTTTCATGGTAGGTTTGGCATTCTCCATTGCCGCCAGTTGTAACTTCCCAATCATCTTCATTTCAATGTATTGGGATAAACTGACCACGCGTGGTGCAATGATTGGTGGCTGGTTGGGGTTACTGACTGCGGTGCTCCTGATGATTTTAGGCCCAACTATCTGGGTAACCATTCTAGGGCACGCAAAACCAATTTATCCATATGAATACCCAGCATTATTCTCAATGATAGTGGCATTTGTCGGGATATGGTTCTTCTCCGTCACCGATAATTCAGAAGAAGGTAAGCAAGAACGTCTGCGCTTCAAAGCACAGTTTGTCCGTTCACAAACGGGGTTGGGTGCCTCTCAAAGTAGCTCTCACTGATCGTATTCGGCGGATAAAAGGCCCCTCGGGGCCTTTTTTATGGCTTCAACCAGCGGTCTAACCAAGGGAAAACCACATCTTGTTGCTCTTGGTAAAATACGTGCCCCAACGCAGGCCAGCTACGAGTGACCAAGCGTGATTCCGCATTTTGTGACCGCCAGATTGCATGCACTTTACTGTAAGCCTGCTCGACCGCATCCGATGGGAACAATTTATCTTTCCCGCCGTTAAAAAGAAGCATCGGTTTTGGTGCTGCTAAGCTGGCAATATCAGGGAAATCCAACTTATTGGCAATACCAGGGTGGAGCATGTAAAAAGCGGATTGCCCACGAAGTACATTATTACCTGGGGTCATCAAACCTTGATAGTTACCAAACCAAGAGATAGCCGCAGTGGCCGCGACCTTATCCGATAATGCAGCTAACTGCCAGGCACGATACGCTCCCATAGAAAATCCAAGAGCACCAATACGTTGGCGGTCAACTGATGGAAGTGTCGCCAGAAAATCAACCGTTCGTATATCTTCATAAGCCATCGTGCCCGCTAATGAACGGCCAAGATTAAAGAAGTTACTAGCTAAAGCCTGCTGTTGCTCATAGCTGATAGGGCCTCTATCACCCCAGCCAATAGCATCAATAGAAAGCACAACATAACCGCGTTTTGCCAACTCATCGCCGATGAATTTACCGCTAAAGAATTTATCCGACCAAGCCTGCGCTGAGGCAAGCTGCGCGCTATCGCCCCAAGGCCGGATCATTTTCTCTTTGCCAATATCAAATTTAGACCCATGGTCATGCAAAAGAACAATCGCCGGATGAGGGCCTTTGCTTTTCGGTGTTAATAGCAAGCCCTGGACACGGCTTTCATCTGTGATGTTTAATGCTATTTTTTCAGCAATATAGCGGCCACGGTCCTGCTGATCTATTTTCTCTGCTGAAAATGCAATTGTTGAGTCAGGGGTGAGCAATGCTTGTCGGAAGATCTTTCTGGTGTCACTCTTCCACTGTGAAAAGTCAGTGTATCTCCCTGCCAGCCATGAACTTTGATAAGTCATCTGTTTTTTTAGCTGTGGATAAAATACTGGCAGACTATTTTCAGTAATAGCTTCTTTTTGATACGTCACAGGACTGGCCTGTGCTGTTGCGGCAGTAAGTATCGCTGACAGGGCGAGCGAACAGACAAATAGACCGGCATTCATTCAAACCTCACAATCAAAACATCGTTTCAATTTTTGATTGAATGATTTTAAGGTAAAAAAGGTTATTTTCTGTGGTGGGGGTTATAAAAATGACAGAAAGCAAAAAGAAAAAGTTATTCAATGTTCAAACTGCATATCATGCTCGAATCGAACCTGCACAACAGACAAACAAAAAAGGCCACCCGTTAGGGTAGCCTCTTTTGCTTATTTGATGCCTGGCAGTGTCCTACTCTCGCATGGGGAGACCCCACACTACCATCGGCGCTACGGCGTTTCACTTCTGAGTTCGGCATGGGATCAGGTGGGACCACCGCGCTATGGCCGCCAGGCAAATTCTGTCTAAACTAACCCGCTATATGTCTCCACACAGCCAGCCAGCCCAATCTCGGAACTTCGCTGAAAATTTCTATCTCTCAAATCTAAAACACCTTTGGTGTTGTAAGGTTAAGCCTCACGGATCATTAGTACTGGTTAGCTCAATGCATCGCTGCACTTACACACCCAGCCTATCAACGTCATAGTCTTTAACGTTCCTTCAGGGGGCTTAAAGCCCCAGGGAAGACTCATCTCGAGGCAAGTTTCCCGCTTAGATGCTTTCAGCGGTTATCTCTTCCGAATTTAGCTACCGGGCAATGCCATTGGCATGACAACCCGAACACCAGTGATTCGTCCACTCCGGTCCTCTCGTACTAGGAGCAGCCCCTCTCAATCTTCCAACGCCCACGGCAGATAGGGACCGAACTGTCTCACGACGTTCTAAACCCAGCTCGCGTACCACTTTAAATGGCGAACAGCCATACCCTTGGGACCTACTTCAGCCCCAGGATGTGATGAGCCGACATCGAGGTGCCAAACACCGCCGTCGATATGAACTCTTGGGCGGTATCAGCCTGTTATCCCCGGAGTACCTTTTATCCGTTGAGCGATGGCCCTTCCATTCAGAACCACCGGATCACTAAGACCTACTTTCGTACCTGCTCGAGCCGTCACTCTCGCAGTCAAGCTAGCTTATGCCTTTGCACTAACCTCACGATGTCCGACCGTGATTAGCTAACCTTCGTGCTCCTCCGTTACTCTTTGGGAGGAGACCGCCCCAGTCAAACTACCCACCAGACACTGTCCTCACCCCGGATCACGGGGCCGAGTTAGAACATCAAACATTAAAGGGTGGTATTTCAAGGTTGGCTCCATGCAGACTGGCGTCCACACTTCGATGCCTCCCACCTATCCTACACATCAAGGCTCAATGTTCAGTGTCAAGCTATAGTAAAGGTTCACGGGGTCTTTCCGTCTTGCCGCGGGTACACTGCATCTTCACAGCGAGTTCAATTTCACTGAGTCTCGGGTGGAGACAGCCTGGCCATCATTACGCCATTCGTGCAGGTCGGAACTTACCCGACAAGGAATTTCGCTACCTTAGGACCGTTATAGTTACGGCCGCCGTTTACTGGGGCTTCGATCAAGAGCTTCGCCTTGCGGCTGACCCCATCAATTAACCTTCCAGCACCGGGCAGGCGTCACACCGTATACGTCCACTTTCGTGTTTGCACAGTGCTGTGTTTTTATTAAACAGTTGCAGCCAGCTGGTATCTGCGACTGGCTTCGGCGCCGGGAGCAAGTCCCATTACCTAATGCCAGCGTGCCTTCTCCCGAAGTTACGGCACCATTTTGCCTAGTTCCTTCACCCGAGTTCTCTCAAGCGCCTGAGTATTCTCTACCTGACCACCTGTGTCGGTTTGGGGTACGATTTAATGTTACCTGATGCTTAGAGGCTTTTCCTGGAAGCTTGGCATCAACTACTTCACCACCGTAGTGGCTCGTCATCACACCTCAGCGTTGATAAGCAACCGGATTTACCAAGTCACTCCGCCTACATGCTTAAACCGGGACAACCGTCGCCCGGCTAGCCTAGCCTTCTCCGTCCCCCCTTCGCAGTAACACCAAGTACAGGAATATTAACCTGTTTCCCATCGACTACGCTTTTCAGCCTCGCCTTAGGGGTCGACTCACCCTGCCCCGATTAACGTTGGACAGGAACCCTTGGTCTTCCGGCGTGCGGGTTTTTCACCCGCATTATCGTTACTTATGTCAGCATTCGCACTTCTGATACCTCCAGCAACCCTCACAGGTCACCTTCAACGGCTTACAGAACGCTCCCCTACCCAACAACGCCTAAGCGTCGCTGCCGCAGCTTCGGTGCATGGTTTAGCCCCGTTACATCTTCCGCGCAGGCCGACTCGACCAGTGAGCTATTACGCTTTCTTTAAATGATGGCTGCTTCTAAGCCAACATCCTGGCTGTCTATGCCTTCCCACATCGTTTCCCACTTAACCATGACTTTGGGACCTTAGCTGGCGGTCTGGGTTGTTTCCCTCTTCACGACGGACGTTAGCACCCGCCGTGTGTCTCCCGTGATAACATTCTTCGGTATTCGGAGTTTGCATCGGTTTGGTAAGTCGGGATGACCCCCTAGCCGAAACAGTGCTCTACCCCCGAAGATGAGTTCACGAGGCGCTACCTAAATAGCTTTCGGGGAGAACCAGCTATCTCCCGGTTTGATTGGCCTTTCACCCCCAGCCACAAGTCATCCGCTAATTTTTCAACATTAGTCGGTTCGGTCCTCCAGTTAGTGTTACCCAACCTTCAACCTGCCCATGGCTAGATCACCGGGTTTCGGGTCTATACCTTGCAACTAGACGCCCAGTTAAGACTCGGTTTCCCTACGGCTCCCCTATTCGGTTAACCTTGCTACAAAATATAAGTCGCTGACCCATTATACAAAAGGTACGCAGTCACCCAACAAAGTAGGCTCCCACTGCTTGTACGTACACGGTTTCAGGTTCTATTTCACTCCCCTCGCCGGGGTTCTTTTCGCCTTTCCCTCACGGTACTGGTTCACTATCGGTCAGTCAGGAGTATTTAGCCTTGGAGGATGGTCCCCCCATATTCAGACAGGATGTCACGTGTCCCGCCCTACTCATCGAGTTCACAGCAAGTGTGTTTTGGTGTACGGGACTATCACCCTGTACCGTGCGACTTTCCAGACGCTTCCACTAACACACAAACTGATTCAGACTCTGGGCTCTTCCCCGTTCGCTCGCCGCTACTGGGGGAATCTCGGTTGATTTCTTTTCCTCGGGGTACTTAGATGTTTCAGTTCCCCCGGTTCGCCTTGCATGGCTATGTATTCACCATGCAATAGTGCAACGAATTGCACTGGGTTTCCCCATTCGGGTATCGTCGGTTATAACGCTTCATATCAGCTTACCGACGCTTTTCGCAGATTAGCACGCCCTTCATCGCCTCTGACTGCCTAGGCATCCACCGTGTACGCTTAGTCGCTTAACCTCACAACCCAAAGGTGTTTCTTATGTTCAAGTCGGTTGCGCGTCGTCAATACAGCGTTGTGCGGTACTCGGAATGCTCATGAACATGAAGTTCACTCCGCTTCCTCCGTGCCGTACGCCTTGCCTTCACTTAGCTCACGCGACTCTCTTCATCAGAATGCACATTGGCATTGCGATTATTTGAGAGACTCTATTACAGGTTACTTTTTATCTCAGTACATCTACGGAGAGATAAATTTCAGCTGTAATGTTTCAATTTTCAGCTTGTTCCAGATTGTTAAAGAGCAATATTTCACAACACACTGTGCCTTACGGCCGCAGTACGTTTTGAAATAGTTTTTTTATATGGTGGAGCTAAGCGGGATCGAACCGCTGACCTCCTGCGTGCAAGGCAGGCGCTCTCCCAGCTGAGCTATAGCCCCATATAAAAAGCAAAATACCTTATCGGCATAACTCATTCTCAGACAAGGCGCAGTCACGCGACGTTTATGGGTATAAACGAGTGTGTCTGTAACGCACTATGAGGATGAGTTGGTGGGTCTGAGTGGACTTGAACCACCGACCTCACCCTTATCAGGGGTGCGCTCTAACCACCTGAGCTACAGACCCAACAAGGTACTAAAGCCCGACTAATCTCTCAGTCCGGCCTTATTTGCTCGTTACTTTCTATCAGACAATCTGTGTGGACACTGCGCAATGCGTATCGTTAGGTAAGGAGGTGATCCAACCGCAGGTTCCCCTACGGTTACCTTGTTACGACTTCACCCCAGTCATGAATCACAAAGTGGTAAGCGCCCTCCCGAAGGTTAAGCTACCTACTTCTTTTGCAACCCACTCCCATGGTGTGACGGGCGGTGTGTACAAGGCCCGGGAACGTATTCACCGTAGCATTCTGATCTACGATTACTAGCGATTCCGACTTCATGGAGTCGAGTTGCAGACTCCAATCCGGACTACGACAGACTTTATGTGGTCCGCTTGCTCTCGCGAGTTCGCTTCACTTTGTATCTGCCATTGTAGCACGTGTGTAGCCCTACTCGTAAGGGCCATGATGACTTGACGTCATCCCCACCTTCCTCCGGTTTATCACCGGCAGTCTCCCTTGAGTTCCCACCATTACGTGTTGGCAACAAAGGATAAGGGTTGCGCTCGTTGCGGGACTTAACCCAACATTTCACAACACGAGCTGACGACAGCCATGCAGCACCTGTCTCACAGTTCCCGAAGGCACCGAAGCATCTCTGCTAAGTTCTGTGGATGTCAAGAGTAGGTAAGGTTCTTCGCGTTGCATCGAATTAAACCACATGCTCCACCGCTTGTGCGGGCCCCCGTCAATTCATTTGAGTTTTAACCTTGCGGCCGTACTCCCCAGGCGGTCGACTTAACGCGTTAGCTCCGGAAGCCACGCCTCAAGGGCACAACCTCCAAGTCGACATCGTTTACAGCGTGGACTACCAGGGTATCTAATCCTGTTTGCTCCCCACGCTTTCGCACCTGAGCGTCAGTCTTTGTCCAGGGGGCCGCCTTCGCCACCGGTATTCCTCCAGATCTCTACGCATTTCACCGCTACACCTGGAATTCTACCCCCCTCTACAAGACTCTAGCTTGCCAGTTTCAAATGCAGTTCCCACGTTAAGCGCGGGGATTTCACATCTGACTTAACAAACCGCCTGCGTGCGCTTTACGCCCAGTAATTCCGATTAACGCTTGCACCCTCCGTATTACCGCGGCTGCTGGCACGGAGTTAGCCGGTGCTTCTTCTGCGAGTAACGTCAATCAACCGTGCTATTAACACGACTGCCTTCCTCCTCGCTGAAAGTGCTTTACAACCCGAAGGCCTTCTTCACACACGCGGCATGGCTGCATCAGGCTTGCGCCCATTGTGCAATATTCCCCACTGCTGCCTCCCGTAGGAGTCTGGACCGTGTCTCAGTTCCAGTGTGGCTGGTCATCCTCTCAGACCAGCTAGGGATCGTCGCCTAGGTGAGCCATTACCCCACCTACTAGCTAATCCCATCTGGGCACATCCGATGGCGTGAGGCCCTAAGGTCCCCCACTTTGCTCTTGCGAGGTCATGCGGTATTAGCTACCGTTTCCAGTAGTTATCCCCCTCCATCAGGCAGTTTCCCAGACATTACTCACCCGTCCGCCGCTCGCCGGCAAAGTAGTAAACTACTTCCCGCTGCCGCTCGACTTGCATGTGTTAGGCCTGCCGCCAGCGTTCAATCTGAGCCATGATCAAACTCTTCAATTTAAGATTTGTTTGATTTGCTGCTAATAAAAGCAGCGATGCTCAAAGATTACTTTCTGCAAATATGCATTCGAACCGAAGTTCAAATGTGTACTGCTTTGGTCACTCTTCAAGACTTTGATATTTCTTCTGCCTGTCGAAACAGGCTTCGATATCGTCTTGCGAGTGCCCACACAGATTGTCTGATAAATTGTTAAAGAGCAGTGCGTTAGCAACCGGTGGTTGGTAACGCGAGGTGCGCATATTACGCTTTCCTCATTCAGAGTCAACTACTAATTTCGTTGAATTTCTCTGTTCTCTTTGCCGGTCACTTAACTACTTGATTCGTTGTGTGCCGTCTCGATGGATGCGCATTATAGGGAGTCGAATTTTTTGCACAACTCTTTTTTCGCCTTTTTCTACTGTTTGAATACTTTTCACTCCTTACGTGCAGATCTTGGTCGATCCGCTGCATTTTCCCTATGATCCCTACGGTCGATTGGTTGTAATTCCATCAGCAAAGGCTAGTATTGCCGGTAAAGTGTGATCTTATTGAGAGGCTATTGCTATGTCCGACCCTATCCGCCCTTATCTTCATTATTCACCTACTCTTGGTAAACGCGTGATGATCGATGGATCGAGCGTGATCATTGGTAATGTCATTTTGGGTGATGATGTCAGTGTCTGGCCGTTGGTTGCTATTCGTGGTGATGTTAATCAGGTCGTCATTGGCGCTCGTTCAAATATTCAAGATGGTAGTGTGTTACACGTAACCCATCATTCAGAGCATAATCCTGAAGGGAACCCCCTAGTTATTGGTGAAGACGTTACTGTTGGCCATAAAGCGATGCTCCACGGTTGTACTATTGGCAATCGGGTACTGGTGGGGATGGGGTCTATTTTGTTAGATGGTGCAGTTATCGAAGATGATGTGATGATTGGCGCGGGGAGTCTGGTTTCCCCAGGTAAACGATTAGTCAGTGGTTACCTCTATATGGGGAGCCCAGCCAGACAAGTTCGCCCTTTAACGCCGGCAGAATTAGAAGGCCTACTTTATTCTGCGAGCAACTACGTACGCTGGAAAGATGACTATCTGGCAGAAACTAAATAAGCAGTAACATAAGATGCAGGGAGTAAATCATTACCTTCCCTGCATTATTGAATATCTTTCTATCGGCTCAGTTCATCACGCAACTTATTTAGCACCGGTGTTATCTGTGGCATCACACCATGCCAAAGTTTGAAAGCATGGGCTGCCTGCCCCACCAGCATCCCTAAGCCATCAGCGTAACTCGCCACACCCAACTGCTTAGCCCAAGCTAAAAATGGTGTATCCCCCACTTGATAAAACATGTCATAGCAACGTGTTGCAGGACTCATAATATCTTTAGATAAGTTTGGTACTTCGCCATGAATTCCAGCAGCGGTAGCATTTATGATTAAGTCAAACTGCTGTCCACTCAGCGCCTGCATTTCGGCAGCCTCGATATCACCCAAATGATGAAAGACTTCGGCAAGCTGCTGTGCGCGGCTATAAGTCCGGTTAGTGATGACCACAGTGCATCCATAAGAGAGTAACGGCAAGATCACACCGCGCGCAGCCCCCCCCGCGCCCATCAATAAGATCCGATCAGAGACTCGGATCAAACCCTGGCGCTCAAGATCACTGAGCAAACCAATACCGTCCGTATTATCACCTAACAAGCGTCCGTCTTCTAATTGCTTGATAGTATTGACAGCACCTGCCAGTGACGCACGATCGGTTAGTTCATCACATTTGGCATAAGCGCGCTCTTTAAACGGCGTGGTAATGTTCGCGCCTAATGCACCATCTGCAAAAAACGACGTTAACGTTTCCTCAAAAGCGCCATGAGCGGCTAATACCATACCGTATTGATGCTCTATACCTGTCTGCTCGGCAAAAAGCGCATGAATCCTTGGCGACTTACTGTGCCCAATGGGGTTACCAAACACTGCGAAATTCTGATCCATGCTACTTTCTATCCTTGGCGAAATTGCTTACCGGTTAACGCATCTCTTATTTCAGATGGATTCAAACGACCACCCACCTCGCCAGAGAGCACTGGGAGAAAAGGGCCAAATTGCATTCTCACTTCAGTTTCTGTACGGCATGGCTCGTGACCGCTTAAGTTGGCACTGGTTGAAACCAGTGGCTTGCCATATTGCGAGCAAAGCTGCTGTACCAGTGGGTGGTCACTCACCCTTACAGCCAATGAGCTAAAACTGCCTGTTAACCAACGCGGTGTCTTAGCGCGCGCTGGAATAACCCATGTTACCGGCCCAGGCCAACAGGAGAAGAGCATTTCCTGTTGCGCTGTATTCAGCATTGAGTCATCAATATATGGCTTCAACTGCTCATAGTTAGCGGCGATTAAGATCAAACCTTTTTGCCATGGCCGCTGTTTTAAAGCTAATAAAGCATTTACTGCTTTTTCACTATCAGGGTCACAACCTAAACCAAAAACGGCTTCTGTTGGATAAGCGATGACCTCTTCTTGTTGCAAAGCCCGCAATACATCTGACAGAGCACCACTATTTTCTTGTTTATTCACGCTGTTATTACTCACTTACCACTGCCTTCCCACATAACTTGCTAGCGCAAAAACGTTTTACGCCTTGCGCGGTTCTCTTTTCCATTAACAAGGAATAGTGGCAATACGCACACTCTCCGGCAATGGGTTGCTGATTAATTGTAAACTGGCAATCGGGATAGCGATTGCAGGCGTGGAAGATCTTTCCAAACCGGGACTTGCGCTGTAGTAACTTGCCTTGGCCACATTGTGGGCAATCAATCGCTGTTTCATCAGGCTTATCAATAACTTCAGTATGATCACATTGTGGATATTGGCTACAACCAATAAACATACCAAAACGCCCTTGCCGTAACACCATTTCTGAACCGCATTCAGGGCAATATTGTCCTTCAAGAACTTTCACGATATGCCCATCAGATTGTGCTTTCAACGGGCGCATGTACTGGCAGCCGGGATAATGTGAACAACCAAGGAATGGGCCATGACCCCCACTACGAATGACTAAAGCCGATCCACATTCAGGACACGACCCATTATCCTTGGCAATAACTGTTTTCGTCATAACGCCTTCTATATAAGGTTATTAGCCAGCGATACTACCACTTAGTGCAAATAACCTTCATTGACTTCAAAAAGTAGCTCTTCCATCTGCTGATAGGCACTTTCATAACCCGGAATGTTAAACAGCACCATCAGCACAACCCATTTGAGATCCTCCAAGTCAATCTCATTAGAGTCCAACGCCATAATACGGTCGATGACCATCTCACGGGTATCAAGATGTAACACCTGAATTTGCTCAAGAAATAGGATGAAGCCGCGACAAGTGGTATCCAGACGTTGGGCTTCTTCCGCCGTATAAATCCGCAATGCTTGCGGATCCGCAGCATAAAGATAAGGTGCTTTCTGCCCTTCTTGTAGGTCTGCGAGAGCCTCTAACCAGTTCAGGGCGTTGTTGATATCCTCACGATAGAAACCTGCGTCAGCAAGATCGTCAGTAATCTTGTCTTGATCAACAAGCATTTCCGACTCGTTATGCATATAAGTTTCAAATAAGTAAATTAAAACGTCGAACATGGCCTGCCCTCCTTAATCGGACATAGCCGCCGGGTACAGCTGCGATCCACCCTGCTAACTCCAGCTCAAGCAATTTGCTGACGATATCTGGCACAGGTTGGCCGGCACGTTCGGCGACGACATCAACGGGTGTCACCTCATCTCCTACGTTAGCCAACACATCAGCAAATGGCAATTCAACTTGCTCCTCTGATGCAGAAATAGTTACTTTCCCGGGCAATGATATCCATTGAAGTGAACCGCCCACTTGTGTAGCTATCTCTTGTGCTGACCTCGCCAGATATGCGCCTTGTTGAATCAGCCAGTGCACACCTTCGCTGGTTGCACTCCCTAATGGCCCCGGTAAAGCAAAAACATCTCTCCCTTGCTCTATAGCATAGCGGGCAGTAATCAAAGAGCCACTTTTCAGCGTAGCTTCAACCACTAATACAGCAGAACTTAGCCCACTGATAATACGATTCCTTCTGGGGAAATGGGCAGCGACCGGCAATGCTGTTGTCAAAAACTCAGAGACCAGAGCTCCACCTTGGCACTCAATGTCTTTGGCCAGATGACGATGTCGACGTGGATATATGTTCTCCAACCCGCTACCTAATACCGCGATGGTCTTTCCTTTAGCATTCAAAGCCGCTTGATGACAAATCCCATCAATCCCAATTGCCAGACCACTGGTGATAACCAACCCCGTTCGAGCCAGTTCTGAAGCAAAGTAACAGCCCCACTGCTCACCATAGTGGCTGAAATGACGGCTACCCACCATGGCAATCTGAGAGCGATACAACACATCGAGCTCGCCAGAAACAAACAGCACCAGAGGAGCGGCAGAGATATGAGCCAAACGGGGTGGATAGCTTGGCTCACCGTAGGCTAATAAGTGGTGAGAAGGCTGACTCAGCCAAGTTAAACTGGCCTCAATATAGCGGGGATCTACTTGATAAAACTGCTGGCATTGCTGAGCATCCAATCCGTAAGCAGCCAATCTGCCGGGGTGGACATCACCACGGACAAGTAACCGTCTGACCAATGCACTGCTTTTCACTACCCCAAATCCCTTAACCTTGCTCATCCTGAGCCATAATTCAGCCGCTAACATATTGCCTCCCTGGCTTGCTTTCTATGCTGACACCGATTTGTTCAATTGGTAGACGATGCTGTCAATCAGAGCCGGAAATGTCTAGAATAGAGATTGAATATCATTCACTACTCGGACGCAGATCTAGATATTTATGTCAGTATTACAAGTATTACATTACCCAGATGAGCGGCTGCGCAAAATTGCTGCGCCGGTAAAAGAAGTCAATGGCGAAATCCAGCGTATTGTGGACGACATGTTCGAGACCATGTACGCAGAGGAAGGCATTGGCCTTGCCGCAACCCAAGTGGATGTTCATAAACAAATTATCGTGATTGATGTTTCGGAAAATCGTGACCAACGCCTGGTGTTGATTAACCCAGAGCTGTTGGAGAAAAGCGGTGAAACCGGCATTGAAGAAGGTTGCTTATCAATTCCTGAGCAACGGGCATTAGTCCCTCGCGCTGAAAAAGTAAAAATCAGAGCGCTGGACCGTGATGGTAAACCGTTCGAACTGGAAGCGGATGATTTATTAGCAATCTGTATTCAGCACGAAATGGACCATTTGGTTGGCAAACTGTTTGTGGACTATTTATCGCCGCTGAAACGTCAGCGTATCCGCCAAAAGTTGGAGAAAATGGCCAAGTTAAATGCCCGAGCCGACTAACCCCATCTAATGCAGGAAACCAACGTGTCTGACTCTTTGCGGATTATTTTTGCAGGAACGCCTGATTTTGCAGCGCGCCATCTTGGCGCGCTGTTGTCTTCCCAACATCAGATTGTTGGTGTTTTCACTCAACCGGACCGTCCCGCTGGCCGAGGTAATAAACTGACCCCGAGCCCAGTGAAGGTATTGGCAGAACAACAAAGTATTCCCGTTTTTCAGCCGAAATCGCTACGACCCGAGGAGAACCAACATCTCGTGGCTGATCTGAATGCTGATATTATGGTCGTAGTTGCCTATGGTCTGATTTTGCCTGCATCTGTTTTGGCAATGCCGCGATTAGGCTGTATTAACGTCCATGGTTCCCTATTACCACGCTGGCGTGGTGCTGCGCCTATCCAACGTTCAGTATGGGCCGGTGATGCAAAAACTGGGGTAACAATCATGCAAATGGATGTTGGGCTAGACACCGGAGATATGCTGCATAAAATTGAATGTGACATTCAGCCGGATGATACCAGTGCGACAATGTACGATAAGCTGGCGCAATTAGGCCCTCAGGGCTTATTGATAACATTGCAGCAATTAGCGCAAGGCAGTGCACAGCCGGAAGTACAAAATGAAGCACAAGCCACTTATGCAGAAAAGCTAAGTAAAGAGGAGGCCAAATTAGATTGGTCACTTTCTGCGGCTCAGTTAGAACGCTGTATTCGTGCTTTTAATCCTTGGCCAGTTAGCTATTTTGTCGTTGATGAACAGCTCATCAAGGTCTGGCAGGCACAGGTACTCCCTAAAGTAGATAATACCAAGCCCGGAACCATCATTCATGCAGATAAACATGGGATCCAAGTGGCTACCGCAGATGGCGTTTTAAATATCACGCAACTGCAACCAGCCGGCAAGAAAGCCATGTCCGCAGCTGACTTATTAAATTCACGTCGCGAATGGTTTGCGCCCGGTAGTCAACTAGCATAATAACTCAGCAGCTACAGCTATATACCTAATAGATGTCAAGATGCAGGAAGGCCGGTCCAGAGATGGTCAAGTAACGAGATCAGCCAACACCCCTGCAACTTGAAAGATGACGGATGTAGGTTTCATCGCCCGATACTTCATCATCGGGCCACTTTCCCTTTATTTGCTGACGTTTGTCGGCTTTTTTGGTTATGAAAAACACATATAATCTCCGCAGCATCGCTGCTAAAGCAATTAGCCAGGTATTGGATCAGGGGCAATCGCTCAGTACCGTTTTGCCTGGGCTACAGAAAAATATTTCCGATAAAGATCGCGCATTGCTACAGGAGTTGTGTTTTGGCACTTTGCGTGTTCTACCACAGCTAGAGTGGTGTATCCAGCAGTTGATGGCGCGCCCAATGACTGGTAAACAGCGTGTTTTTCACTACCTGATTATGATCGGGCTATACCAGTTGGTTTATACCCGGATTCCGCCACATGCTGCTTTAGCCGAAACGGTTGAAGGTGCCACTGCGCTGAAACGTCCGCAACTAAAAGGGTTGATCAACGGTGTACTACGTCAATTCCAGCGTCAGCAAGTGGAATTACTGGAGCGCGCTGCAAATAGTGATAGCCGTTACCTGCATCCTAGCTGGTTATTAGCGCGTATTAAGCAAGCCTATCCAGAACAATGGCAGCAGATTGTGGACGCGAATAACCAAAAGCCACCAATGTGGCTGCGGGTAAATCGTCTCCATCATACCCGCGGTGAATATCTCGAGCTGTTAAAGCAAGCGGAGATAGATGCAGAACCTCATGCCTTTTATCCCGACGCAGTACGGCTTATTGCCCCGTGCGCCGTCAATGATCTGCCTGGTTTCGAACAAGGCTGGGTAACAGTGCAAGATGCTTCAGCCCAAGGTTGTGTTGATCTACTTGATCCGCAAAATGGTGAACAGATCCTTGATTTATGTGCCGCTCCGGGCGGTAAAACAACACACATCCTCGAAGCTGCGCCAAAAGCACATGTATTAGCTGTGGATATTGATGAACAACGGCTCAGCCGGGTTAAGGAAAATTTACAACGTCTGAAATTACATGCAGTGGTGCGAGTCGGCGATGGTCGAACCCCGGATACATGGTGTGACGATCAGCAATTTGATCGTATTCTGCTAGATGCACCTTGCTCTGCCACCGGTGTGATTCGTCGCCACCCTGATATCAAATGGTTGCGCCGAGACAGTGATATTGCCGATCTGGCAGAATTACAATCTGAGATCATTGAAGCTATCTGGCCTAGACTGAAGAAAGGTGGCGTAATGGTTTATGCTACTTGTTCGATATTGCCGCAAGAGAATCAGCAACAGATAGCCGCTTTCCTGCAACGACATTGTGAAGCAGAATTGGTTGAAACTGGTACTAACGCGACTCCCGGTAAACAAAACTTGCCACACCCTGAGGATGGCGATGGTTTCTTTTATGCGAAGTTAATCAAAAGATAATCGTGGCTTTGGCTATGCCTCAAAACCTAATTTCAGTGTGGAACAGAGAACGCTATGAAAATAATTATTCTTGGGGCGGGGCAAGTTGGCGGAACCCTGGCAGAAAATCTGGTAGGCGAGAACAACGATATCACCGTTGTGGATGTTGACTCTGGCCGCCTACGCCAGTTGCAAGATAAATTTGATCTGCGTGTAGTACAAGGGCATGGATCGCATCCGAGAGTCTTGCGGGAAGCGGGGGCTGAAGATGCCGATATGTTGGTTGCAGTGACCAATTCTGATGAAACCAATATGGTTGCCTGCCAAATTGCGTATTCACTATTTAATACACCAAATCGCATCGCACGTATCCGTTCGGCTGAATATATTCGTGAAGCTGATAAGCTTTTTCTACCAGAAGCGGTACCCATTGACCATTTGATATCACCGGAACAGCTAGTTATCGATAATATCTATAAACTAATCGAATATCCTGGTGCATTACAGGTAGTTAATTTTGCTGAAGGTAAGGTCAGTATTGCGGCGGTAAAAGCCTATTATGGCGGCCCATTGGTGGGGAATGCATTATCCTCTCTGCGTGAACATATGCCTCATATTGATACCAGAGTGGCAGCAATCTTTCGTCAAGACCGACCAATTCGTCCACAGGGCTCAACTATCATTGAAGCAGGTGATGAAGTCTTCTTTGTTGCTGCCTCACAGCATATCCGCGCTGTAATGAGTGAGTTACAACGTCTTGAAAAACCCTATAAGCGCATTATGATTGTTGGCGGTGGTAATGTCGGAGCCGGTTTAGCCCTACGATTAGAAAAAGATTACAGTGTAAAATTAATTGAGCGTAACCCGCAGCGAGCCGCCGAATTAGCCGAGATGTTACACGATACTATCGTATTTTATGGCGATGCGTCAGACCAGGAACTGCTGGCAGAAGAGCATATTGAACAGGTCGATGTCTTTATTGCCATTACCAATGACGATGAAGCCAATATTATGTCCGCGATGCTGGCAAAACGGATGGGCGCAAAAAAGGCAATGGTATTAATCCAACGTAGCGCCTATGTCGATCTGGTTCAAGGAAGCGTTATTGATATTGTCATCTCACCGCAGCAGGCCACTATTTCAGCCCTTTTAGGTCATGTCCGTAAAGCGGATATTGTCAGTGTTTCTTCATTAAGGCGAGGTGTTGCTGAGGCAATCGAAGCAATTGCCCACGGTGATGAAACCACATCAAAAGTTGTTGGCCGAATGGTTGAGGATATAAAGTTACCACCAGGTACTACCATTGGGGCAATTGTACGTGGGGATGAGGTTATCATTGCCAACAGCAACTCCATAATTAAACAGGGTGACCACGTAGTGATGTTTATTACTCACAAGAAATTCGTGCCCGATGTGGAGCGTTTGTTCCAACCAAGCCCATTCTTCCTGTAATTATTAATAATTAACTAGTTCGAACCCATTTATAAATTAAAACTATTTCCGTAGATAGTGGGAAAATTTTCTATAATTATGGTTCTACCGAGTTTTATTTAGCTAAGATTAAGTCATTCATTTTTAAAGGGGGTGTCATTTATGAGTTTTATGAAGGAATTTCGTGAATTTGCCATGCGTGGCAATGTGGTCGATTTGGCAGTCGGGGTAATTATTGGTGCCGCATTTGGCAGAATTGTTTCTTCACTTGTTGCCGACATCATCATGCCGCCACTTGGCTTATTGCTTGGGGGGGTCGACTTCAAGCAATTCCATTTCATATTACGTGCTGCTGAAGGGACTATACCTGCTGTAGTAATGAACTACGGTACATTCATTCAGAGCATTTTCGATTTTGTTATTGTGGCACTCGCTATATTTTCTGCAGTGAAACTAATGAATAAAATGCGCCGTGAAAAAGCGGAAGAGCCTGCAGCACCGCCAGCACCAACAACAGAAGAAAAGCTGTTAGCCGAGATTCGTGATTTACTGAAAGCGCAGCAATCAAAGTAAGTTCAGTTTTGATAAACGTAAAAGCCATCATACGATGGCTTTTTACTGCTTTCAAATCAGAAGACCAGTGGTAATGAATCTATTGATTGCTTACCACTGGCCTCCCAGTTACCACCTTTTGCGTATTTTTCTTTACGCCGATAACTTCCTTTTCCTTTACTGTTCTGCTCGATACGTTGCCTGAAAAGTGGGTCATGGAGTAATGCTTCTAGCGCATTATCTTTAATTTTCCCCTTGGTATGTCGATATACCGCCATAATAAAACCTCACTGATAAATTTATTGATTAAAAATCCTACGCATAATACTGCTAATGTAAGCTGATTTAAACTACCCACCTAAAATTTAGTCTTTAGCGAGTTCTTCAGTCGCCCCTTGTTCCAGTGCTTCCAGAATAGAACAATAAGTCGTTGCATGAGTACTTCCGCAGCAGGCATTACTAAGGCGTTTTAGTGATTCACGCATTCTTTTAAACTCAGTTATCTTACTTTCCACATCATGTAATCGAGAATCCACAATTGCTTTTGATTCCTGACAGGTATGATGTTCAGGATCGACACGAATCGACAGTAATTCGGCGATAGTTTCTAATGTAAACCCGAGCTGCTTCGCATAGCGGATAAAACGTAAACGCTGTAAATCTTGTTCACTATACAGTCGGTAACCACCTTCTGTCCGTTTGCCATGATCCATCATTCCTTGTTTCTCATAGTAGCGAATAGTATCTGGTGTAACATCAGCCAGTTTAGCGAGTTGCCCAATTTTTAACATTTAGTTACTCCTCTTTTGACAGTTTATCGACCATTTTATGTTGGTACTCCTGATGGAGAAAGTCAGTGCTAAACCCTGCTTGTCTCAATCTCAGTTCCAATAATGCCAAGCGCTTATGTAAATTCTGGTAGTTATCGTGCTGCTTATCTATCTGTGACAACAATTCGGCGACAGTAAGCGCTTCTTGACGATCCTGCAATTCAACGGGGAGGTACCCTGCATTTCTCAGTAATCTGTAACCTGCTCTCAAATCAAGAGGAACTAGGGAGTCATCATCTAGCTGTAGTGGTTTACCGCTGCCTGACAGATTATCGAGTTCGCCCTTTTGCTGAGCATCAATAATGCGTCGTTCCGCCCATTCATCAATTAATTCCATATCACGACCAAGAGATCAGACTTTATAAAATCGAAGAATAGTTAAGGTTAAAGGATCGGTAGCAAAATAATAAGAGAGGATTGGCAATATATGGGAAGGATAAACGCATATCACTGAATTGTAGACGTAAAAAAACCGGGCAAGCCCGGTTTTTTTACGCGTTTACAGATTACTCTGCAGCAACTACTTCTGCTTGCGATGCAGCACGATCAACTAACTCGATGTAAGCCATCGGTGCGTTGTCGCCTGCACGGAAGCCACACTTCAGAATGCGAGTGTAACCACCGGCGCGGCTCGCGAAACGCGGGCCTAGCTCGTTAAACAGTTTTGCCACGATCTCGTTATCACGAGTACGGGCGAATGCCAGACGACGATTAGCTACGCTGTCGGTCTTGGCAAGAGTAATCAGCGGCTCAACAACGCGACGCAGCTCTTTCGCTTTCGGCAGGGTCGTCTTGATTATCTCATGACGAACCAAAGAGCCGGCCATGTTACGGAACATAGCCTGGCGATGGCTGCTGTTACGGTTCAGTTGACGACCACTCTTACGATGGCGCATGACCTTATCCTTCTCAGTAAAACCTTAACCTGTGATCCGGTTACTCGTCAGCAATGCTAGCTGGTGGCCAATTTTCTAGGCGCATGCCTAAAGAAAGACCACGTGAAGCAAGCACGTCTTTAATCTCAGTAAGAGATTTTTTACCCAGGTTCGGCGTTTTCAGCAACTCAACCTCGGTACGCTGTACCAGATCACCGATGTAGTGGATAGCTTCTGCCTTGAGGCAGTTAGCAGAGCGGACAGTCAATTCCAGATCGTCAACAGGGCGCAGCAGGATCGGATCGAACTCTGGCTTCTCTTCTTTAACTTCCGGCTGACGTACATCTCGTAAATCAACGAAAGCTTCAAGCTGTTCAGCCAAGATAGTTGCCGCACGGCGGATCGCCTCTTCAGGATCGATCGTACCATTGGTTTCCATCTCGATAACCAACTTGTCCAGGTCGGTACGCTGTTCTACACGCGCTGCTTCAACATTGTAGGCAATACGCTCTACAGGGCTATAGCATGCGTCTACTAACAGACGACCAATCGGGCGCTCATCTTCTTCCGAATGAATTCGGGCAGAAGCCGGCACATAACCACGACCACGTTGAACTTTGATACGCATACTAATAGATGCGTTCTCATCGGTCAGGTGGCAGATAACGTGCTGCGGCTTGACGATTTCGACATCCCCGTCATGGGTGATATCGGCTGCAGTCACAGGGCCAATGCCAGACTTATTCAGGGTAAGAATAACTTCATCTTTACCCTGAACTCTCACCGCCAGCCCTTTCAGGTTGAGCAGGATCTCCAGGATATCTTCCTGTACGCCTTCTTTGGTGCTGTACTCATGCAGTACACCATCAATCTCAACCTCGGTCACCGCGCAACCCGGCATAGATGAAAGCAGAATACGGCGCAGTGCGTTGCCGAGAGTATGGCCAAAGCCACGCTCTAACGGCTCAAGGGTCACCTTGGCGTGCGTCGAACTGACTTGCTCGATATCTACCAGGCGCGGTTTTAGAAACTCTGTCACAGAACCCTGCATTGTGTCCTCTCTTTGGTACTAAGCTTTACTTGGAGTAAAGCTCGACGATCAGGTGTTCGTTAATGTCCGCAGACAGATCAGTACGTTCAGGAATACGTTTGAACACACCTTCCATCTTGACAGCATCAACTTCCAGCCAAGTCGGCTTTTCACGCTGCTCAGCCAGCTCCAAAGCTGCCTTAACACGAGACTGCTTTTTAGCTTTCTCACGGATGCTGACTACGTCATTCGGAGATACCTGATAAGAAGCGATGTTAACAACGCGACCATTTACCATGATAGCTTTATGACTAACCAGCTGACGTGATTCAGCACGAGTTGCGCCAAAGCCCATACGGTAAACTACGTTATCCAGACGACCTTCCAGCAGTTGCAACAGGTTTGCACCTGTGTTGCCTTTCAGACGTGCTGCTTCTTTATAGTAGTTACGGAATTGACGTTCTAGAACACCATAGATACGGCGAACTTTTTGTTTCTCACGTAACTGCACACCGTAGTCAGACAGACGCGGTTTACGCGCACCGTGCTGGCCAGGTGGTTGTTCAATCTTACACTTGGTGTCAATCGCGCGAACGCCAGACTTAAGGAACAGGTCTGTGCCCTCACGACGGCTCAGCTTGAGCTTAGGACCCAAATATCTTGCCATTTTCTCTCTCCAACAAACCTAAAAGCAGCGTTATACGCGGCGCTTTTTCGGCGGACGACAACCGTTATGAGGGATCGGAGTCACATCAGTAATATTAGTGATGCGGAAACCAGCCGCGTTTAACGCACGGATAGTAGACTCACGGCCCGGACCAGGTCCTTTAACCATAACTTCCAGATTCTTGATACCGTATTCTTTCACTGCGTCAGCGCAGCGCTCTGCTGCAACTTGCGCTGCAAACGGAGTAGACTTACGAGATCCACGGAAACCGGAACCACCTGCTGTTGCCCAACCCAATGCGTTACCTTGACGATCTGTAATAGTAACGATGGTGTTGTTGAAAGAAGCATGGATATGAGCCACACCGTCAGAGACTGTCTTTCTTACACGCTTGCGTGCACGAATAGGTGCCTTTGCCATTATTCAATCACCCCGATTATTTCTTGATCGGTTTACGCGGACCCTTACGGGTACGTGCGTTGGTCTTAGTACGCTGACCGCGAACTGGTAGACCACGACGATGACGCAAACCACGATAAGTCCCAAGGTCCATCAGACGCTTGATGCTCAGGGTCACCTCACGACGCAGATCACCTTCTACAACGTACTTGGCAACTTCGTCACGCAGCTTCTCGATTTGCTCTTCAGACAGCTCACTGATCTTAACATTTTCAGCAATACCCGCAGCAACACAGATAGCCTGTGAACGGGTTTTACCGATGCCGTAGATCGCAGTTAACGCGATTACGGTATGTTTCTGATCAGGAATGTTAATGCCTGCTATACGGGCCACTATGCACTCCTACTATTTTATACAGCAATACCATTCTGAAAAGCCCGTTTTCAGGATACTCAAATAGTATTGCAGTCACATACAAAAGATTGGCTGGCTAATCTAGCCAGCTCAACCCAACTTTGCAAGAAAAATATGCAAGATAAATCAGCCTTGACGCTGTTTATGCTTTGGTTCGGCACTGCAGATTACGCGAACGACACCGTTACGCTTAACAATTTTGCAGTTACGACATAATTTCTTGACGGAAGCACGAACTTTCATTTTTACTCTCCGTAACTTCTCAAACATCCCTGAATTAGCGGTTATAGCCTTTCAGGTTTGCTTTCTTCAATGCAGACTCGTATTGACTAGACATCATCAGAGTTTGCACTTGAGCCATAAAGTCCATGATGACCACCACTACGATAAGTAGGGAGGTACCACCAAAGTAAAATGGTACTTTCATCGCGTCACGCATGAACTCCGGGATCAGGCAGATGAAAGTAATATACATCGCACCAATTAAGGTTAGACGCGTCATTACTTTATCGATGTACTTCGCCGTTTGCTCTCCCGGACGAATTCCTGGCACGAATGCACCGGACTTCTTCAGGTTATCTGCTGTTTCACGCGGGTTAAACACTAACGCCGTGTAGAAGAAACAGAAGAAGATGATTGCAGACGCATAGAGTAACACATAAAGCGGCTGTCCCGGCTGCAAATACATCGAAATAGTCGTCAGCCAGTTCCAACCTGTCCCGCCCCCAAACCATGATGCAATCGTGGCAGGGAACAGAATTATGCTGGAAGCGAAGATTGCTGGAATAACCCCAGCCATATTCACTTTCAACGGTAAGTGTGTGCTCTGTGCTGCATAAACACGACGACCTTGTTGACGTTTAGCATAGTTAACGACGATACGACGCTGACCACGTTCAATGAAAACAACGAAGAAGGTTACTGCAAACACTAATACTGCAACCAACAGCAACAGGAGGAAGTGCAGGTCGCCTTGCCGAGCTTGCTCGATGGTATGGGCTATTGCAGGTGGAAGACCAGCAACAATACCAGCAAAGATTATGATTGAAATACCGTTACCGATACCACGCTCAGTAATCTGTTCGCCCAGCCACATCAGGAACATAGTCCCGGTGACCAAGCTAACAACAGCGGTAAAGTAGAAAGCAAAGCCTGGATTGATTACCAGACCTTGCATCCCAGGCATATTCGGCAGACCGGTAGCAATACCGATCGATTGGAATATAGCCAATACCAACGTGCCATAACGGGTGTACTGGCTAATCTTACGACGGCCAGCCTCCCCTTCTTTCTTTATCTCTGCTAACGCTGGATGAACCACCGTTAACAGTTGGATAATAATCGATGCCGAAATATACGGCATGATACCCAAGGCAAAGATAGAAGCACGACTGAGAGCACCACCAGAGAACATGTTAAACATTTCAATGATGGTCCCTCTCTGCTGCTCGAGCAATTTAGCAAGCACAGTGGCATCGATACCAGGAATCGGAATAAAAGAGCCGATACGGAAAACAATAAGCGCACCGATAACAAACAAAAGTCTGCGCTTCAGTTCGCCTAATCCGCCTTTAGCACTTTGAAAATCTAATCCTGGTTGCTTAGCCATCTGCTACTTATTCCTCAATTTTACCGCCAGCAGCTTCGATAGCAGCACGAGCGCCTTTGGTGACACGCAGACCACGAAGAGTTACCGCACGAGTGATTTCGCCTGAAAGCATAACTTTCGCGAACTCAATCTGGGTACCAACAACGTTAGCGGCTTTCAACGTGTTCAGGTCGATTACGTCGCCTTCCACTAAAGCCAGTTCAGACAGACGAACTTCTGCCGTGATCATAGCTTTGCGAGAGGTGAAGCCGAATTTCGGCAAACGACGATATAAAGGCATCTGACCACCTTCAAAACCACGACGTACGCCACCACCAGAACGTGAGTTCTGACCTTTGTGACCACGACCAGCAGTTTTACCCAGGCCAGAACCGATACCACGACCTACACGCTTCGGCGCATGCTTGGCACCTTCAGCCGGAGACAGAGTATTTAAACGCATCTGTTACTCCTCAACTTTAACCATGTAGGAAACCAAGTTGACCATACCACGCACAGCAGGAGTATCCTCACGCTCTACAGTATGACCAATACGACGCAGACCTAAACCGATCAGAGTTGCCTTATGTTTCGGCAAACGACCGATACTGCTTTTTGTTTGAGTTACTTTAATAGTCTTTGCCATGGTTATTTCCCTAGAATTTCTTCGACGGACTTACCACGCTTGGCAGCGACCATTTCTGGGGATTTCATATCTTCCAGAGCTGCAATAGTTGCACGAACCACGTTGATCGGGTTAGTAGAACCATAGGCCTTGGCCAATACGTTATGAACCCCTGCAACTTCCAAGACGGCGCGCATTGCACCACCGGCGATGATACCGGTACCTTCAGAAGCTGGTTGCATGAATACACGAGAACCTGTGTGAGCACCTTTAACTGGGTGCTGCAGAGTACCGTTATCCAAAGCAACATTAATCATAGCGCGACGGGCTTTTTCCATCGCTTTCTGGATCGCTGCCGGAACTTCGCGTGCTTTGCCGTAGCCAAAACCAACGCGACCGTTACCATCACCAACTACTGTCAGTGCGGTAAAGCTGAAAATACGGCCACCTTTTACGGTTTTAGATACGCGGTTTACCGCGATCAGCTTTTCCTGCAGTTCGCCAGCTTGTTTTTCGATGTGTGACATCTTACACCTCTACCTTAGAACTGAAGGCCAGCTTCACGGGCAGCATCTGCCAGTGCCTGGACTCGACCATGATATTGGAAACCGGAACGGTCAAAGGATACTTTCGTGATCCCTTTTTCCAATGCGCGCTCTGCAACAGCTTTACCTACAGCTGCGGCGGCATCTTTGTTGCCGGCGTACTTCAATTGCTCATTGATAGCTTTTTCTACAGTAGAAGCTGCTACCAAAATTTCTGAACCGTTTGGTGCAATAACCTGCGCGTAAATATGGCGTGGGGTACGATGTACCACCAGGCGAGTCGCACCCAGTTCTTTGAGCTTGCGGCGTGCGCGGGTCGCACGACGGATACGAGCTGCTTTCTTATCCATAGTGTTACCTTACTTCTTCTTAGCCTCTTTGGTACGCACGACTTCGTCGGCGTAACGGACACCCTTGCCTTTATAAGGCTCAGGACGACGGTAGGCACGTAAATCTGCTGCAACCTGACCAATCACCTGCTTATCAGCGCCTTTCAGCACGATTTCAGTTTGGGTCGGGCATTCTGCAGTGATGCCAGCCGGCAATTCATGGTCAACTGGATGAGAGAAGCCTAAAGCTAAATTCACCACGTTGCCTTTAACTGCGGCACGGTAACCTACACCTACCAATTGAAGCTTCTTAGTGAAGCCTTCGGTAACACCAACGACCATTGCGTTAAGCAGTGCACGAGTGGTACCCGCTTGGGCCCAACCGTCTACAGCGCCTTCGCGTGGAGCGAAAGTCAGTGTATTTTCTTCTTGCTTAACTTCAACAGCGCTATGGACGGTACGAGTCAGCTCGCCGTTCTTACCCTTTATCGAAATAACCTGACCGTTGAGTTTTACCTCTACGCCGGCAGGAATGACGACGGGTGCTTTTGCAACACGAGACATTCTTTCCTCCCGAATTAAGCTACGTAGCAGATAATCTCGCCACCAAGACCAGCTTGGCGAGCTGCACGATCGGTCATAACACCTTTAGAGGTAGAAATAACAGCGATACCCAAACCGGCCATAACTTTTGGCAGCTCATCTTTTTTCTTATAGATGCGCAGACCTGGACGGCTGATACGTTGAATGCTTTCTACCACTGCCTTACCCTGGAAGTACTTAAGAGCTAATTCCAGAACAGGCTTGGTGTCGCCTTCGATTTTAAAATCTTCAATAAAACCTTCTTCCTTCAGAACGTTGGCAATTGCCACTTTCAGCTTGGAGGAAGGCATGGTGACCGCGACTTTGTTTGCGGATTGACCGTTACGGATACGGGTCAGCATATCCGCGATCGGATCTTGCATGCTCATCTGTCTTTACTCCCGTGATTCAATTGGTGACAATTACCAGCTAGCCTTCTTAAGGCCCGGGATTTCACCGCGCATTGCGGTTTCACGGACTTTAATACGGCTCAACCCGAACTTCCGCAGGAAACCATGCGGACGACCAGTTTGGTTGCAGCGGTTACGCTGACGGGACGGGCTGGAATCACGCGGCAGAGACTGCAGCTTCAGAACAGCATTCCAACGGTCTTCGTCGGATGAGTTCACACCAGAGATAATAGCTTTTAATTCCTCGCGTTGAGCGCGGTATTTGTTAGCTAGTTTCACGCGAACAACTTCGCGTGC
The DNA here is from genome assembly GCF_052217105.1 of Yersinia sp. 2553 StPb PI. Taxonomy (NCBI): domain Bacteria; kingdom Pseudomonadati; phylum Pseudomonadota; class Gammaproteobacteria; order Enterobacterales; family Yersiniaceae; genus Yersinia; species Yersinia sp. 2553 StPb PI. The sequence continues at coordinate 3,520,277 of NZ_JAZGPX010000002.1, forward strand.
TTTCATTGATTGCTTAGCCATCAGTAACCCTACCTTACTTGCGGAATGGGAATTTAAAAGCAGCCAACAATGCACGGCCTTCATCATCGGATTTCGCAGTAGTGGTAATGGTAATATCCAAACCACGTACACGATCGACTTTATCGTAGTCGATTTCCGGGAAGATGATCTGCTCGCGCACACCCATGCTGTAGTTACCACGACCATCGAATGACTTAGCGGACAAGCCACGGAAGTCACGGATACGAGGTACAGCAATGGTAATCAGACGCTCAAAGAATTCCCACATGCGTTCGCCACGCAGGGTTACTTTACAGCCGATCGGATAGCCCTGACGGATTTTGAAGCCTGCAACAGATTTGCGTGCTTTGGTGATAAACGGTTTTTGACCGGAGATTGCTGCCAAGTCAGCTGCTGCATTGTCCAGCAGTTTCTTGTCAGCGATCGCTTCACCAACACCCATGTTCAGGGTGATCTTCTCGACCCGAGGGACTTGCATGACAGAGTTGTAGCCAAACTGAGACATCAGTTGTTTGACCACCTCGTCTTTGTAGTAATCATGCAGTTTCGCCATCGTATTACTCCAAATTACTTGATAGTTTCGCTATTAGATTTAAAGAAACGGACTTTTTTGCCGTCTTCGAATCTAAAGCCTACACGGTCAGCCTTACCGGTTGTCGTGTTGAACAGCGCAAGGTTGGAAACTTGAATTGCAGCTTCTTTTTCAACAATGCCACCTGGTTGGTTCAGGGCCGGAACCGGCTTCTGATGTTTTTTAACCAGGTTGATACCTTCAACAATGACCTTACCAGCAGACAGGACATTCTTTACTTTACCGCGCTTACCTTTGTCTTTCCCGGTTAGCACGATAACTTCGTCATCACGACGGATTTTCGCTGCCATGGTTCGCTCCTTAGAGTACTTCTGGTGCCAGAGAGATAATTTTCATGAACTTCTCATTACGCAGTTCACGAGTTACCGGCCCAAAAATACGCGTGCCGATTGGCTGCTCGCTGTTATTATTTAAAATAACACAAGCGTTACCATCGAAGCGAATGACAGAACCGTCCGGGCGACGTACACCCTTCTTGGTGCGCACCACTACCGCCTTCAGAACATCGCCTTTCTTCACCTTGCCACGAGGAATTGCTTCCTTGATGGTGATCTTGATGATGTCGCCGATGCCTGCGTAGCGACGGTGCGAGCCACCTAGAACCTTGATACACATTACGCGACGTGCACCGGAGTTGTCGGCCACGTTCAGCATAGTCTGTTCTTGGATCATGTTAGTGCTCCGCTAATGTCAACTACTACTTTAGGACCCAGAATAGGTCGTTTAAAAGCCCCATTAATGAGGGCGCAGCATTATAACACCGCTTCCAAATTATGGGTAGAAAAAATAAACGGCCCACTTTCTGAGCCGTTTATTATGTTCGAGTTGGCTACTCTATTACAGAATCGCTTTCTCTACAACGCGAACAAGCGTCCAAGACTTAGTCTTTGACAGTGGACGGCATTCGCGGATTTCTACCACGTCACCGATTCCACATTCATTGTTCTCGTCATGTACATGCAATTTCGTCGTACGACGGATGAATTTCCCGTAAATAGGGTGTTTCACCACACGTTCGATAGCAACAACCATGGATTTCTCCATTTTGTCACTAACTACGCGACCTTGCAGAGTACGGATTTGCTCAGTCATTACGCACCCGCCTTCTCAGTCAGTAAAGTCTTAACACGTGCGATATTACGGCGCACTTGTTTCGACAGGTGAGTTTGTTGCAGCTGGCCACTAGCCGCCTGCATGCGCAAATTGAATTGCTCACGCAGCAGGTTGAGCAGCTCAGTGTTCAGCTCTTCAACGCTTTTTTCACGCAGCTCTTGTGCTTTCATCACATCACCGTCTTAGTTACAAAGGTGGTTCCTACAGGCAGTTTCGCTGCTGCGAGCTTAAATGCTTCGCGAGCAGTTTCTTCAGGTACACCAGCCATTTCAAACAACATTTTTCCTGGCTGGATCAGGGCAACCCAATACTCTACGTTACCCTTACCTTTACCCATACGCACTTCGAGCGGCTTCTCGGTGATCGGCTTGTCCGGGAATACACGGATCCAGACCTTACCTTGACGCTTAATTGCACGTGTCATCGCACGACGGGCTGCTTCGATTTGACGAGCCGTCAGGCGGCAACGGCCACAAGCTTTCAGGCCGAACTCACCGAAGCTAACATCCGTACCTTGCGCAAGGCCACGGTTACGGCCTTTGTGCATCTTACGGAATTTTGTACGCTTTGGTTGTAACATCAGCGATTCTCCTTACTTGCGGCCTTTACGCTGCTGCTTTTTAGGTTGAGCAGCCGGTTCCGGTTGTTCAACAGCAGCCATACCACCCAAGATCTCACCTTTGAAGATCCATACCTTAACGCCGATTACACCATAAGTGGTGTGCGCTTCAGATGTGTTGTAATCGATATCCGCACGCAGTGTATGCAACGGAACACGACCTTCACGGTACCATTCGGTACGCGCGATTTCAGCACCGCCAAGGCGGCCGCTTACTTCAACTTTGATACCTTTAGCGCCAAGACGCATTGCGTTCTGTACAGCACGCTTCATAGCACGACGGAACATAACACGACGTTCCAGCTGTGAAGTGATGCTGTCAGCAACCAATTTTGCGTCCAGTTCCGGTTTACGGACTTCGGCGATGTTAATCTGTGCAGGAACGCCAGCGATATCCGCTACGACCTTACGCAGTTTTTCGACATCTTCACCTTTCTTGCCGATAACGATGCCAGGACGAGCGGTGTGAATAGTCACACGGATGCTCTTCGCTGGACGCTCGATAACGATGCGAGAAACGGAAGCTTTCGCTAATTCCTTAGTCAGGAATTGGCGAACTTTAAAGTCGCCGTCCAGGTTGTCAGCGAATTCTTTGGTATTTGCGTACCAGGTAGAGTTCCAAGCTTTGACAATACCTAGTCGAATACCATTAGGATGTACTTTCTGACCCATTGCTAGTCTCCAGAGTCTCAGCGATCGGACACAACCACAGTAATGTGGCTGGTGCGCTTCAGGATGCGATCTGCACGACCTTTTGCACGCGGCATAATGCGCTTCATGCTAGGGCCTTCGTCTACGAAGATCTTCGTGACTTTCAGATCATCGATGTCAGCGCCATCGTTGTGTTCTGCGTTAGCAATGGCAGACTCTAGTACCTTCTTAACCAAACCAGCAGCTTTCTTGTTGGTATAGGCCAGAGTTTCCAGAGCTTGCGACACTTTCTTACCGCGAATCAGGTCCGCTACCAAGCGAACCTTCTGAGCAGAAGAACGAGCGTGGCGATGTTTAGCGATAGTTTCCATCTCTTCCTCCTACCTTAGCGCTTTTTAGCCTTTTTATCGGCCGCATGGCCGCGATAAGTACGGGTCGGCGCGAATTCACCCAGTTTGTGACCGACCATTTCATCGGCTACAAAAACGGGAACGTGCTGACGACCATTATGGACAGCGATGGTCAAACCGATCATATTTGGAAAGACCGTTGAACGACGGGACCAAGTCCGAATTGGCTTCTTGTCTCCGCTTTCCACCGCTTTCTCTACCTTCTTCAGCAAGTGCAGGTCAATGAAGGGACCTTTCTTGAGAGAACGTGGCATGGCTTATCCTCTAATTATTTTTTACTACGGCGACGTACGATGAACTTATCAGTACGCTTGTTGCTACGGGTCTTCTTACCTTTGGTTTGAACGCCCCACGGAGTTACCGGGTGCTTACCAAAGTTACGACCTTCACCACCACCGTGTGGGTGATCTACCGGGTTCATCGCCGTACCGCGAACGGTAGGACGAATACCACGCCAACGACTAGCACCTGCTTTACCCAGCACACGCAGCATGTGTTCAGCGTTACCGACTTCACCTAAGGTGGCGCGGCAATCAGCTTGAACCTTGCGCATTTCGCCGGAGCGCAGACGCAGAGTAACGTAGGAACCGTCACGAGCAACGATCTGAACGTATGCACCAGCAGAACGAGCCAATTGGCCGCCTTTACCTGGTTTCATTTCTACGTTATGAACCGTTGAACCAACTGGGATGTTACGCATAGGCAGGGTGTTACCTGCTTTAATTGCCGCATCAACGCCAGATTGAATCTGGTCACCAGCTTTCAGGCCTTTTGGCGCCAGGATATAACGGCGTTCGCCGTCTTTGTACAGAACCAGCGCGATATTCGCGGAACGGTTCGGATCGTACTCCAGACGCTCAACCACTGCAGGGATACCATCTTTGTTGCGTTTGAAGTCAACCAGACGATAATGTTGCTTGTGGCCACCACCGATATGACGGGTAGTGATACGGCCATTGTTGTTACGGCCACCGCTTTTGCTTAATTTCTCAAGCAACGGGGCATAAGGCTTACCCTTATGCAACTCCTGGTTAACCACCTTAACAACGTGGCGACGACCCGGAGATGTAGGTTTACATTTAACAATTGCCATTGTTTTACTCCTCCGACTTACTCTGCGCCGCCGATGAAGTCCAGATTCTGGCCTTCTTTCAGGGTGACGTAAGCTTTTTTCCAGTCGCTACGACGACCAACACGCTGACCGTGACGCTTACTCTTGCCTTTAACCAGCAAGGTGTTAACGTCTTCGACTTCGACTTCAAACAGTTTCTGCACTGCAGCTTTAATTTCTGCTTTGGTCGCGTCTTTGGCAACTTTGAGAACGATGGTGTTATTCTTTTCCATCGCAGCGGACGCTTTTTCAGATACATGCGGCGCGCGCAGTACTTTCAGCAGACGTTCTTCACGAATCATGCCAGCATCTCCTCAACTTGCTTCACAGCATCAGCAGTCATAACCACTTTATCGAAGGCGATCAGGCTAACTGGGTCGATACCGGCTACATCGCGAACGTCAACCTTGTACAGGTTGCGAGCTGCCAAGAACAAGTTCTCGTCCAGTTCACCCGTTACGATCAGCACATCTTCCAGAGCCATATCTTTCAGTTTCTGCGCCAGCAACTTAGTTTTAGGTGCTTCAACAGAGAACTTTTCGACAATGATCAGACGATCTTGACGTACCAATTCGGACAGAATGCTTTTCAGCGCGCCGCGGTACATCTTTTTATTTACTTTCTGACTGTGATCCTGAGGCTTCGCAGCAAAGGTCACACCACCTGAACGCCAGATTGGGCTCTTTACAGAACCTGCACGCGCACGGCCGGTGCCTTTCTGGCGCCACGGTTTCTTACCGGAACCTGTTACTTCAGCACGGGTCTTCTGAGCACGAGTACCTTGACGGGCACCTGCTGCGTAAGCAACAACAACCTGATGTACAAGCGCTTCATTGAAATCACGCCCGAAGGTAGTTTCGGAAACAGTCAGCGCGCCTTGCGCGTCTTTCATTACCAATTCCATTCCTATCTCCTCGACGTTACGCCTTGACAGCCGGTTTTACGATCAGGTTGCCACCGGTTGCTCCCGGTACAGCGCCCTTGACCAGCAGTAGGTTGCGCTCAGCGTCAACACGTACTACATCCAGGCTTTGAACAGTTACACGTTCATCACCCATATGGCCTGCCATTTTCTTGCCTTTAAACACTTTGCCCGGAGTCTGGTTCTGACCGATAGAACCCGGAACGCGGTGAGACAAGGAGTTACCATGGGTAGCATCTTGGGTACGGAAGTTCCAGCGCTTAACAGTACCGGCAAAACCTTTACCTTTAGACGTACCTGTAACGTCGACTTTCTTAACGTCTGCAAAGATTTCGACGCTAATTTCTTGGCCAGCAGTGAATTCTTGACCTTCTGGAAGGCGGAATTCCCACAGACCACGGCCAGCTTCTACGCCAGCTTTAGCGAAATGACCCGCTTCTGGTTTAGTAACGCGGTTAGCTTTTTTAGCACCGGTAGTTACTTGCACAGCACGGTATCCGTCGTTCTCCAGGCTTTTGACCTGAGTTACGCGGTTCGCTTCAATTTCGATAACAGTTACTGGGATTGAAACGCCATCTTCAGTGAAGATACGCGTCATACCCACTTTCTTACCGACTAAACCAATCATTGTTTCAACCTCTCAATCGCTCAATGACCTGATTAACCCAGGCTGATCTGCACGTCTACACCAGCAGCCAGATCCAGACGCATCAGAGCATCAACGGTTTTCTCGGTTGGCTCAACGATGTCAACCAGACGCTTGTGAGTGCGAATCTCGTACTGATCGCGCGCATCTTTATTGACGTGCGGAGAGATCAGAACGGTAAAGCGCTCTTTGCGAGTTGGCAGCGGGATCGGACCGCGAACCTGCGCACCAGTGCGCTTGGCAGTCTCGACGATTTCCGCAGTTGATTGATCGATCAAACGATGATCAAACGCTTTCAGGCGGATACGGATTCTTTGGTTCTGCATGAGACCAGAGCTCCAATTATTTATAAACGTAAATGATTACTCCTCGCACCCATTTCGATTGATGGGGGAGTGTAATCGTTCAACATATAACCCCCATATCGGGAGTATTGTTCAGTAACAGCACTAGGCTATGACTGACAGATTAGTTTCAATCTGGCCAACCAAGATTAGGTAGGCCCGCGCATTATACGTAAATACCAGCAGGAAGCAAGTCAGTGTTGGGAATCTATGCAAAAACTTGCCAGATAATTTAATTAAGGGGATATAAGGTTAATTTGTGCGGTAGGAATGAAAAAAAGAGTGAGTCCAAGAAGGATTCTCACTCTTTTTGACTGCGTAATCTTATGGTTAATAAACAAGCTATCTTGCAAGTGTTTAGTCTTTCGCCAACTGTGCCTGAGAGTAGTTTTGTATACCTAAACGCTCAATCAGACTCAGTTCTGTTTCGAGCCAGTCAATATGGCCCTCTTCATCAGCAAGAATTTCTTTCAATAAATCGCGACTAACATAATCATGGATAGAATCAGCATAAGCAATACCTTCACGCAGATCCTTCGCCCCGGCGAGCTCGAGAGCTAAATCTGATTTCAGTATTTCCTCAACATCCTCGCCAATATTCAGCTTACCCAAGTCCTGTAAGTTAGGAATACCTTCGAGGAATAAAATACGTTCGATGTATTTATCGGCATGCTTCATTTCGTCTATAGATTCGTGATACTCCTTATCATTAAGGCGCATCAGCCCCCAGTTTTTAAACATTCGGGCATGGAGAAAATATTGATTGATGGCAACTAGCTCGTTGCCGAGTAGTGTATTGAGATGTGCAATTATCTTTTTATCGCCTTTCATAACTATACCCTCCGCTTCCAGTACACAAAGTGTAGTACCAGATGGCAAAGTGTGGGGAATACTTCTCCCTGCTAACTATTAGGCAACATCATTCATTTCTGGAATGTTCGCGCGTTCCTCGATCAGTATCTCTCTGGCCTGTCGGATGCACTTACCGCAGTCTGTACCAATGGGTACCAATTGACGCAGTTGTTTAATGGTATGTGGATGGTGCTGACGTACAGCTTTACGGATAACTTTGTCAGATACCGCATTACACAGACAAACATACATAGAGAGACTCACTTCTTAACCAATCTCTCAAGTGTAAATAAGAATGCGTGTTATTTCAATTAAGATTATTCACTTTATCAAAAAAAAAGGGTGCCGAAGCACCCTTGGTTACTTGATCAATAAAATAATTAATCAGTAAAGCAATTAAGCGATAACTTTAGCAACAACACCAGCGCCTACAGTGCGGCCACCTTCACGGATTGCGAAACGCAGACCGTCGTCCATTGCGATTGGGTGAATCAAGGTAACAACCATGTTCACGTTATCACCAGGCATTACCATTTCAACGCCTTCTGGCAGTTCGATGGTACCGGTTACGTCAGTTGTACGGAAGTAGAACTGAGGACGGTAGCCTTTGAAGAACGGAGTATGACGGCCGCCTTCGTCTTTGCTCAGAATATAAACTTCTGAATCAAAGGTAGTGTGTGGTTTGATAGAGCCTGGTTTAGCCAGAACCTGACCACGTTCGATATCTTCACGTTTGATACCACGCAGAAGAACACCAACGTTCTCACCAGCACGGCCTTCGTCCAGCAGTTTGCGGAACATTTCAACGCCAGTACAAGTAGATTTAACAGTATCTTTGATACCAACGATCTCTACTTCTTCACCAACTTTAACGATACCGCGCTCTACACGACCAGTTACAACAGTACCACGGCCTGAGATAGAGAATACGTCTTCGATTGGCAGCAAGAATGGCTTATCGATAGCACGTTCTGGCAGTGGAATATAAGTATCCAATGCTTCAGCCAGTTCGATAATTTTTGCTTCCCACTCAGGAACGCCTTCCAGTGCTTTCAGAGCTGAGCCCTTGATTACTGGAATGTCGTCGCCTGGGAAATCGTAAGCAGAAAGAAGTTCACGAACTTCCATTTCTACCAGTTCCAGCAGCTCTTCGTCGTCAACCATGTCACATTTGTTCATGAATACGATCATGTATGGAACGCCAACCTGGCGACCCAACAGGATGTGTTCACGAGTCTGTGGCATAGGACCATCAGTTGCAGCAACAACCAAGATCGCGCCGTCCATCTGAGCAGCACCGGTGATCATGTTTTTAACGTAGTCGGCGTGTCCTGGGCAGTCAACGTGCGCATAGTGACGAGTCGGGGTGTCATATTCAACGTGAGAAGTGTTGATGGTGATACCACGAGCTTTTTCTTCTGGTGCGTTATCGATCTGATCGAAAGCACGAGCGCTACCGCCGTAGGTTTTAGCCAGTACGGTAGTGATTGCTGCAGTCAGGGTAGTTTTACCATGGTCAACGTGGCCGATAGTACCGACGTTTACATGGGGTTTGTTACGTTCAAATTTTTCTTTAGACACGACTATATTCCTTACTCTGGTGCTCTACCACTTATGAGAGAGCACTGGATCATTGTTTTAAACCCGAAAGCTTATTTGCCACGGGCTTCGATAACGGCTTGAGCGACGTTACTCGGCGCTTCAGCATACTTCAGGAACTCCATAGAGTATGAAGCACGGCCCTGGGTCTGAGAGCGCAGGTCAGTAGCATAACCGAACATTTCAGACAACGGAACCTGGGCACGAATAGTCTTACCAGTTAACGTATCTTCCATACCTTCGATCATGCCACGACGACGACTCAGGTCACCCATTACGTCACCCGCATAATCTTCAGGGGTTTCGATTTCAACCTTCATTATTGGCTCAAGCAGAACTGGTTTAGCTCGTTTGAAACCTTCTTTAAAGGCGATAGAACCGGCTAATTTAAACGCCAATTCTGAGGAGTCAACATCATGGTAAGAACCGTAGTGCAGACGCACTTTAACGTCCACAACCGGATAACCAGCCAGAGGACCGGACTTCAGTTGTTCCTGGATACCTTTATCAACAGCAGGGATGAACTCTTTAGGAATAGAACCACCAACGATTTCGTTGACGAATTCATACCCAGCGCCACCCGGTGGTAACGGAGACATATCGATAACAACATGACCGTACTGACCACGACCGCCTGACTGCTTAGCGTGCTTACCTTCCACGTCCTTGACGGTATCGCGGATAGTTTCACGGTAAGCAACCTGAGGTTTACCGATGTTTGCTTCCACGCTAAATTCGCGGCGCATACGGTCAACCAGGATATCCAAGTGCAGCTCACCCATACCAGCGATGATAGTCTGACCTGATTCTTCGTCAGTCCACACACGGAATGATGGATCTTCTTTTGCCAGACGCCCCAGAGCCATACCCATTTTTTCCTGGTCGGCTTTGGTTTTTGGTTCAACGGCAACAGAGATCACTGGCTCAGGGAACTCCATACGTTCCAGAATGATCACATGCTTTGGATCACATAAGGTGTCACCCGTCGTCACGTCTTTCAGGCCGATCGCTGCTGCGATGTCGCCTGCGCGAACTTCTTTGATCTCTTCACGTTTGTTGGCGTGCATCTGTACGATACGACCCAAACGCTCTTCACGCGAACGTACTGAGTTCAGCACAGTGTCACCGGAGTTAACAATGCCAGAGTACACACGGAAGAATGTCAGGTTACCCACAAACGGGTCGGTAGCAATTTTGAATGCCAATGCAGAGAACGGCTCTTTGTCGTCTGAATGACGAACAGCCGGAGTATCTTTACCATCGTCCAAAATACCGTTGATTGCTTCAACGTCAGTTGGCGCTGGCAGATAATCGATAACTGCATCCAGCATTGCCTGTACGCCTTTGTTTTTAAACGCAGAACCACAGGTAACCAAGATAATTTCGTTGCGCAGAACACGTTGACGCAGAGCTTTCTTGATTTCTTCTTCGGTCAGCTCTTCGCCGCCCAAATACTTGTCCATCAACTCTTCAGACGCTTCTGCAGCCGATTCAACCAGATTCTGGTGCCATTCAGCAGCCAGCTCAGCCATATCAGCAGGGATCTCTTCGTATTCGAAGGTCACACCCAGATCGGCTTCATTCCAGTTGATCGCTTTCATTTTCACTAGATCGATAACACCAGTGAATTTCTCTTCCGCGCCGATTGCCAGTTGCAATGGAACTGGATTCGCGCCCAGACGAGCTTTAAGCTGGCCAACAACTTTCAGGAAGTTAGCACCCATGCGGTCCATTTTGTTAACGAACGCAATGCGTGGGACTTTATATTTGTTCGCCTGACGCCATACGGTCTCAGACTGTGGCTGAACACCACCAACTGCACAGTAAACCATTACCGCACCGTCAAGAACACGCATAGAACGTTCAACTTCAATGGTGAAGTCAACGTGCCCTGGGGTGTCAATGATATTGATGTGATGTGGTTCATACTGTTTAGCCATACCAGACCAGAAGCAGGTAGTAGCCGCAGAAGTAATGGTAATACCACGTTCCTGCTCTTGTTCCATCCAGTCCATAGTGGCTGCGCCGTTATGAACTTCACCGATCTTATGGTTTACACCGGTGTAAAACAGGATACGTTCGGTAGTGGTTGTCTTACCGGCGTCGATGTGAGCGCTGATACCGATATTACGATAGCGCTCAATGGGTGTTTTACGAGCCATTTGATTCCTCTATTGCCTTAGGCGTTCATTCGATTAACCATGCGGGTTAACTATTAAAGCGCCCGCATGGTTAGCATAGCTACTGCGTGGTAATTACCAGCGGTAGTGCGCGAACGCCTTGTTAGCTTCGGCCATACGGTGAACGTCTTCACGTTTCTTAACAGCAGAACCTTTGTTCTCTGCTGCGTCAGACAGTTCATTCGCCAAGCGCAAAGCCATGGATTTATCACCGCGTTTACGAGCAGCATCAACGATCCAACGCATTGCCAAGGCATTACGACGAACCGGACGAACTTCAACTGGTACCTGATAAGTAGAACCACCAACGCGGCGAGACTTAACTTCGACAGTCGGGCGCACGTTATCCAGAGCTACTTCGAAAGCTTCCAGAAAATCTTTACCAGAACGCTGAGCCAGGGTTTCCAGCGCGGTATAGACGATTGCTTCTGCAGTAGATTTTTTACCATCTACCATCAGGATATTTACAAATTTAGCCAGCAATTCAGATCCGAACTTAGGATCTGGCAAAATTTTACGCTGACCAATTACACGACGACGTGGCATGGAAATACTCCGTTGTTAATTCAGGGTTGTCCAAAACTCTAAGAGTTTATTTTGACATTAATGTGAAAATGTTTGGCCTTACTTAACGGAGAACCATTAAGCCTTTGGCTTCTTCACGCCGTACTTAGAACGTGATTGCTTACGGTCTTTAACACCTGAGCAGTCAAGCGCGCCGCGGACGGTGTGGTAACGCACACCTGGCAAGTCTTTTACACGACCGCCACGGATCAGGATCACGGAGTGTTCCTGTAGGTTATGACCTTCACCGCCAATGTAGGAGGTGACTTCAAAACCGTTAGTTAAACGCACACGGCAAACTTTACGCAGTGCGGAGTTAGGTTTTTTCGGGGTGGTGGTATATACGCGGGTACATACACCACGTTTCTGCGGGCATGCTTCCAGCGCAGGAACGTTGCTTTTAGCAACCTTCATGCTGCGTGGCTTGCGAACCAGCTGGTTAATCGTTGCCATTATTAAAAAAGCTCCTGGTTTTTTGCTTCGTAAACACGTGATAAATCCCCCTCGTTTGCACGACTGGCAGAGAACGAGGACGCAGAATTTTATGGCTGACTATCTAAGGTGTCAAGAAATATACAGCATTGACTGCATTACCATGCCAGTTGTTGCTGATGTTTTAGGGTCAAATCCACGAAGTGAGTATAGCCGATTAGCGTAGCGCTGTCTGAAATTTGACCAGACAAACCACGTGCAATAACGTCATCTTCTAACACAAATAGAGAAGCTGGGTTATTTAACAATAGCTTAAGACTTTCACTGTTTTTCAAAACAGTCATAACGCCATCTTGTAGAAAGAGAATCTCATCTTCGGATGTGACTAATCTCAGCAAAGCAGATAAATCGCAACGATAAGGAGAATGACTGACGGTATACAGCATTATAGCGACCCAAATCCCATTAAAAAGTCAGCACAACATCATAAGTTGCCAATTGGCGACGTAAATTTACCGGAGATAATACCTCGACATCAAGGATCCAGTTCGTCACACCACTCAACCCGCGTTGCTCTAATGAGGCTTCGCAGATATAACAATTCTCAACATCGTACAGGGGTAAGACACCGAAAGTGGCAATATAGTTTCTGGCGAGAATTATTTCCGGTTGTTGCTGAGGTAATAGCTGCAAGACACCATCTGACAGAAAGAATACACCTAAATCTTCGCTTAATGCCGATGTGGCCAGTAAGGCATCCAACCCTTCCCGCCCTGCCGAATTGCCATGCGGACCTTGGGTGAAAACAAAAGCGACACGTTTCATTGCCATTAAAATTGCACCATGCGATCACAGGTCAATGCGGCTTCGGCTAACGCACCCAAGCCGGTTAAGGTAAAACCCGGTTGCAGATTCGCTGCCGCAAGATTGAGTTGTTCGGCTTCCTGTTGGTCGGTTACACCACGGCGTAATGCCGCCGCCACACACACATGCAACATAACAGCATGTTCAGCCGCCAATTGTTGCCACGCCCTTACCAAGTCAAATTCATCACTGGCAGGGGCAGTTAATTGGTTAGCGTTCAAAACGCCTTCGCGATAGAAGAAAACACTCACCAAACTGTGACCTGAATTTATCAGCGCTTGTGCAAATTGATAAGCACTACTGGCCTGCTGCGTACCATAAGCAGGCCCAGTGACCATAAGACAATATCTTTTCACGCCAGACATTAACGGTCGTGCCCTACAAGGTCGCCACTTTTGAATTGGCGAATGTAGAGATAGACGGTGTGTTTAGAGATATTAAGCCGTTCTGCAACCTGATTGATGGCATCTTTGATATCAAAAATACCCTTTTCATAAAGATTAAGTACCACTTGGCGGTTCTTCGCATTGTTAGAAACATTACGGTCCGCATTGACTTCTTCGATGGTAAATTCAAGTGTTTGCGCCACCAAATCATCAACAGATGAGGCAAAGTTGACCGAGGAAGCAACTTCCTGCGTTTCCGGCGGCATAAACGTTTGGATGATTTGTGAGAAAGGCACATCCAGATTCATGTTGATGCACAGCAAGCCAATAACACGCTGGTCACGGTTACGGATAGCGATAGTGACTGATTTCATCAGTACACCACTTTTGGCTCGGGTGAAATAAGCTCTTGAAACACTGCTATCAGCACCGGCCATATCGTGCAACATCCGTAGAGCCAAGTCGGTTATCGGTGAACCAATTTGCCTTCCAGTGTGTTCTCCATTCGCAATTCTTACCGCAGAGCTTTTCAGATCTTCCAGTGAGTGCAGAACGATTTCACAGTGGCCGCCAATAAGCATAGCTAAGCCATCAACGACAGCTTCGTATGATTTTAGTATTTCATGGTCCGTCTGACTGAACGGACGTTCATCCAGTAAATCCAGTTCACTGGTTTCGCTACTGAGAAGCGAATTAGACATCGAAGACACCATCCTCTAGGTAAAGCCTGTCTCAATATCGTTGGCAGACTCATAACTCAATATCTTAGATTTTAAGTCTAGCAAATATGCTGAGATAAAATCCTTGCGTTTGCGCGTGATATTGACGTTAAGCCCACAAGCCATAAACCGTCAAGTTATCAACGAACAGAAGTGAAAATTGATAGATGTGCCGCAAAAAAAACCGCCACGACAATTATCGCAGCGGTTATAAGCAGAATCGGTGAACTAAGCTGAATTACTTCTTCGCTTTTTCGCCTGCAGCTGCTGCTGGTTGCTCTTCTGGAGCATCAGCTTTTGGTGCCGCTTTCACATCTAACAGTTCTACATCGAATACCAGAGTAGAGTTAGCTGGGATACCTGGGACGCCAGTTTTGCCGTAAGCCAGTTCTGGTGGGATAACCAGGGTGATCTTGCCACCTTTTTTGATTTGCTTCAGGCCTTCAGTCCAACCTGGGATAACACCGTCCAAGCGGAAGGATAATGGCTCACCACGCTTGTAGGAGTTATCAAACTCAGTGCCATCAGTCAGTGTCCCTTTGTAATTAACAACCACGGTATCACTGTCTTTTGGTGCTTCACCAGTACCGGCTTTCTCTACTTTGTACAGCAGGCCAGATGCGGTTTTCTTCACATCTTTTTCTTTAGCGAAAGTATCGCGATACTTAGCGCCCTTATCGGCATTTTCTTTAGCGTCCTGCTCCATTTTTGCCTGAGCAGAAGCTTTTACGCGAGCTTCAAAACTTTGCAGAGTGCTTTCAATTTCTGCATCAGTCAGTTTGCTTTTGTTAGCAAACGCGTCCTGAACACCGGCGATCAACTGGTCTTTATCCAGTTTAATACCCAGCTTTTCTTGTTCTTTTAGGGAATTATCCATGTAACGCCCTAATGATGCGCCTAATGCATAAGCAGATTGCTGGTCATCATTTTTAAATGCGCTATTGGTCGTTGCTGGCGCGGCTGCGGTTTTGGCTGCTTCAGCAGCGAAAGTAGCAGAGGTATTCAGGGTCAGCGCCATGGTGGTAGCCAGTAGCGTTACTTTAAACAGTGATTTCATCCATTTCTCCATTGGCTTAAGGACACTTACCCCAAGCAACGATTATAAGTGTAACTTGTACTATAACTGTCTGTGCGAACACAAAACAATCTCTATGCTGATGCTATTAAGTGATATTAAGACTTTTTTTACTACAAGAAGTTTCGTTTTATCGATATCTTGACCCTCGCAAGGCAATCACGGCGTTTTACAGGTAGAATCGCCCCTCCCCTGTTTTTTCTCTATGAGTATCAAATAGGAAATAATAAGAGGGTATGGTTTGCAGTCATGAGAGGAAATTAATATGGAACAATCCCTGTTTGAACAACGGCTGGAAATGCTGGAAAGCCGTCTGGCATTTCAGGAAGTGACGATTGAGGAACTCAATTTGATCGTGACGGAGCACCAAATGGAAATGACCAAATTGCGGGAGCATCTGCGCTTGTTGACCGATAAACTGCGCGAATCTCAGTCTTCCATGATGGCCTCGCCAGCAGAAGAGACACCGCCTCCGCATTATTAATGCGGATAGCAAAAAGCCAGCCGCAAGGCTGGCTTTTGACTGACAGAGTCAGATCTTAGTGACAGCCACAGCCGCCCTTACCACAACCACCTTTACCATGTTCATGATCGTGGTCACTCTCATCATGGCCATGACCGCCACAGCAACCATCACCGTGTTCATGATGATGATCATGCTCGCCATGTACGTGGCCATGTTGCAGCTCTTCTTCTGTTGCTTCACGGATAGCAACCACGTCAACGTGGAAGTTCAGATCCTGACCCGCCAGCATGTGGTTACCATCAACCACCACGTGCTCATCTTCAACAGCAGTGATCTCTACCGGTACTGGACCTTGATCGGTATCAGCCAGGAAACGCATGCCAACTTCCAGCTCGTCAACGCCCATAAAGACGTCTTTCGGTACGCGCTGCACCAGATTTTCATCATAGCTGCCGTAGCCTTCGTCTGCATTCACGCGCACATCAAAGCTGTCGCCAGCTTCATGACCTTCGAGCGCTTTTTCCAAACCAGCGATCAGGGAACCGTGTCCATGCAAGTAGTCCAACGGCGCACTCACCGGAGACTCATCAACTAAAACACCGTCTTCTGTACGTACCTGGTAAGCCAGGCTGACCACCAAGTCTTTTGCTACTTTCATGATATCTCCTACCCTTGGAACAAAAATTGGCACAGATTGTAGCTGAAATCTGCACCGCTGTACCCACCAGCATAAAAAATCGCGAAGGATAACGCTACTCGGGATGGAAAATACCGATCACTTGTTCATGCGGGCGGACGTGTTGATTGACCTGTTCATCCGTCTGGCGTTGATGGTGACCACACTTGACACACTCGACCACCTCTACCTGATCTTCACGCCATAAAGCCAATGTATCCAATGCCTTACATTTTGGACAAACCGCTCCAGCGATAAATCTTTTGCGCGTTTTTGTCTTATTAAGAGCACTTGTCATCGTTTTCTCCGACATTATTCGTATTCATCCCACCCATCTAACTGCCGACTTTCATGTAGCATTTCTCGCTGGAAAATATCTTCCAGTTCACGGCGGGCCTCTTTAACTCTGGAGATTTGCGCCACATCACCATGATGCTGCGGCACCAATTCACGCAGCATCCGCATATCAAGACGACGGAAATGTTGTTGCGCCCGATAAGCTTGATGTGGATGCATTCCCAATCCCAATAGCGTTTTACGCCCCAACTCCAGCGCACTGGAAAAGGTTTCGCGGGTGAAGTCTTTGACGCCATTTTGCAACAGTTCATGTGCTTCAACACGCCCTCTGGCACGCGCCAGAATGTGCAAATCAGGGAAATGTTGCTGGCACAGATGCACCAATGTCATGGTATCTTCCGGCTCATTACAGGTGATAACAATAGCTTTAGCTTTTTCCGCGCCGGCGGCCCGCAACAGTTCCAATTCGGTGGCATCGCCGTAATAGACTTTGTAACCGTATTTGCGCATCACACTCACCGCACTGACATCACGTTCTAACACGGTAATACGCATTTTGTTCGCCATCAGTAGGCGGCCAATCACCTGACCAAATCGCCCAAAACCAACAATAATCACCTGCGGATCATTATCTTCCACGAACGGCTTCTCATCGCTCTCTTCCTGCGCGTTATAACGGCGGATCAGAATGCGATCGATAGCCTGCATCAATAATGGTGTCGTCATCATCGACAACGTAACCACCACCAGCAGCAATGCCAGTTGTTCAGCATTTAGAACATGTTGAGAGAATGCAGCGGAGAACAAGACGAAAGCAAATTCACCGCCCTGACTGAGCACTCCGGCAAATTGCAAGCGCACCGAACGGCGCAAGCCAAATGTACGTGCCAAACCATACAATACGGTGCCTTTGATAAATACCAGCGCCAGCACACCTAACAACACATCCAGCAGGTGAGTGAATAGCACACCAAGATTCAGCGCCATCCCAACCGAAATAAAGAACAACCCGAGCAATAACCCTTTAAAAGGTTCGATGGCAATTTCCAGTTCGTGCTGAAATTCACTTTCGGCCAGTAATATCCCGGCGATAAATGTCCCTAACGCCATCGATAGGCCCAATGCATCCATAAACAGTGCAGAACCTAATACCACCAGTAATGCGGCCGCAGTAAAAACCTCCCGCACACCAGAGGCGACAATATAGCGAAACAAGGGGCGCAGCAGATAGCGACCACCAATCAACATGCCCGCAAACGCCGCAACTTTAATACCAATTTTGACCCAATCATTGGCAGCACCACCGCCCCCCGCCAGAATAGGGATCAACGCCAAAGCAGGTATAACCGCCATATCCTGGAACAGTAACACCGAGAATCCGAGCTGCCCGCCTTCGTTGCGGTTCATGCCTTTTTCCCGCATTAGCTGCAATGCCATCGCGGTCGAGGACATTGCTAAACCAATGCCACCGATAACCGCCGCCTGCCAGGCGAACTGAGTGAAATAGAGTAATGCCCCCAATACTGCCGCTGTAATAACAACCTGACCCGCACCGACACCAAAAATAGAGCGCCGCAACTGCCATAGCTTGGCTGGATTCAACTCCAACCCAATGATAAACATCAGAAACACCACACCAAGCTCGGAGAAGTGCAGTATTTCGTCAACATCACGTATAAAACCTAACCCCCATGGACCAATAGCAATACCGGCTATCAGATAACCCAACACCGCACCAATACCCAGGCGTTGAGCAATAGGAACCGCAACCACAGCGGCAAATAAAAATAATAAAATGGCAGTAAGTAGCGCTGAGCCTTCCATATATCAGTGCCCTCCCGCAGGCAACGGCGACAGCAACCACTGCGTATAAGCTTGCGCATGGCTGGCTAAGACTTCCGGTTTCTGACGTCGCGCCCAGTATATAATCATCGGGTTCATCCAATGCATATGGCACATAGCCGCTGTCAATTCGAAAGGGCGCAGAATATCTTCCATCGGATAGCGGTTATAGCCCCCTACCCGATAGGCCCCTTCCGGTTCGCCGGTGGTAATTACCGAGCGCCAATACTTACCCGTCAGAGCATGACCACCCACACCATTGGCAAACCCACGAGCTAATACCCGGTCCAGCCACTCCTTCAGCAACGCCGGGCAACTGTAGGTATAGAGAGGATGTTGAAATACAATAACTTGATGCTCACGTAGCAATTGCTGCTCATGGTGAATATCAATAAAGAAATCAGGATAATGTGCATAGAGATCGTGCACAGTAACATGTTCTAACTGCTGCACCGGTTGCAGTAAAACCCGGTTTGCCACCGAGTCTTGTGATTCCGGATGGGCATACAGCAGCAAAACCTTCGGTGGCTGCGACATCATTCCCCTCCAAAGCGTCGTCAGGGTCCGGTTTTTCCGTTACCATACTTCGCAAAGACTAAAAAAGACTAAGATTTATACCCAAAGTCATTGGCGTTACCCGTCGGTAGCGACAAGAACCACGGGGATAATAATTTAACATATACCCAAAATAATTCGAGTTGCAGGAAGGCGGCAAGCGAGAGAATCCCGATGAGCTTACTAGAGTAAGTGATTCGGGTGAGCGATCGCAGCCAACACACATGCAGCTTGAAGTATGACGGGTAAACTCTAAACATACGGCACTCTATGATTGTTTTTTCTTCGCTTCAAATACGACGTGGTACCCGCGTCTTGCTGGACAACGCTACAGCAACGATTAATCCTGGCCAAAAGGTCGGGCTGGTCGGCAAGAACGGATGTGGTAAATCCACCCTGCTGGCGTTGCTCAAAGGCGAACTGAGCGCCGATGGGGGCAATGCCACTTTCCCCAGTAACTGGGCACTGGCCTGGGTTAATCAGGAAACTCCGGCACTGGATATTCCGGCGATAGAGTATGTTATCGACGGGGATCGCGAATATCGCCAATTGGAGGCCGAACTTCAGGCCGCTAATGAAAAAAACGATGGTCATGCCATCGCCACCGTGCACGGCAAACTTGATGCCATCCATGCCTGGACAATTCAATCCCGTGCCGCCAGTTTGCTACACGGGCTGGGGTTTTCTCAAGAGCAATTACAGCAACCGGTACGTTCATTTTCCGGCGGCTGGCGCATGCGCCTTAACCTGGCCCAAGCGCTGGTTTGCCGCTCTGATTTGCTGCTACTGGATGAACCAACCAACCACTTGGATTTAGATGCGGTTATCTGGCTGGAAAAGTGGCTGAAAAGTTATTCTGGCACGCTGGTATTAATTTCTCATGACCGCGATTTCCTTGATCCTATTATTGATAAGATTCTGCATATTGAACAGCAGACGCTGAATGAATATACCGGTAACTATTCATCTTTCGAACGCCAGCGAGCGACCAAGCTCTCGCAGCAGCAGTCTATGTATCAGCATCAGCAAGAAAAAGTGGCGCATTTACAAAGCTATATCGACCGTTTCCGTGCACAGGCGACTAAAGCCAAACAAGCTCAGAGCCGCATCAAGATGCTTGAGCGGATGGAACTGATTGCACCTGCCCATGTGGATAACCCATTCCACTTCAGCTTCCGTACACCGGAAAGTTTGCCTGACCCCCTACTCCGCATGGAGAAAGTGAGCGCAGGCTATGGTGATCGTACGATTTTGCAGTCCATTAAGCTCAATCTGGTCCCCGGCTCACGCATCGGTCTGTTGGGGCGCAATGGTGCGGGTAAATCTACGCTAATTAAGTTACTAGCCGGCACTTTAGAGCCACAAAGCGGTGAGATTGGTTTATCCAAAGGGATTAAACTGGGTTACTTCGCCCAGCATCAGTTGGAGTTTTTGCGTGCGGATGAATCACCGCTACAGCATATGAGCCGCCTGGCACCCAAAGAGTCGGAACAACAACTGCGCGACTATTTAGGTGGCTACGGTTTTCAGGGCGATCAGGTTACTGACCCAACGGCCCGCTTCTCCGGCGGTGAAAAAGCACGTTTAGTACTGGCACTGATTATCTGGCAGCGCCCTAACCTATTGCTACTCGATGAGCCAACCAACCACCTTGATCTTGATATGCGTCAGGCGCTAACCGAAGCCTTAATTGATTTTGAAGGCGCATTGGTGGTGGTTTCCCATGACCGCCATTTACTGCGTTCCACCACCGATGACCTCTATCTGGTGCATGATGGCAAAGTAGAGCAATTCGACGGCGATTTAGAAGATTATCAGCAATTTTTGGTCGATGTGCAGCGCCAGCAAAGCCAGCAGGATAATCCGACAAAAGAGTTGTCAGGTAATAGTGCCCAACAGCGTAAAGATCAAAAACGCCGTGAGGCAGAGTTCCGAACCCAGACTCAGCCATTGCGTAAGCAGATTATGACGCTGGAAAAACAGATGGATAAGCTCAGTACCGAGCTGGCAGTCATCGAAGAACAATTGGCTGATTCTGCCTTATACGATATTGCACGTAAGGCTGATTTGACCCAATGTTTACAGCAGCAGACGCAAGTGAAAACCAAACTTGAAGAGACTGAAATGCACTGGCTAGATGCTCAGGAGCAGTTGGAGAACCTCACTAAGATATTTGAAGCGGGATAACCCGCTTTTCAGAAAACGCCAGTATTAAGGATAATAAGATCATGACTAATAAGGATATTAGTGTGGTGGTTCCGGTATTTAATTGCGCCGCTTACCTCACACAACTACTGGATTCATTGTACCAGCAGTCGGGTGTGTCATTGGAAATCATTGCCGTCAATGATGGTTCGACCGATGACAGCCTGACGATATTAGTAGCCGCCGCGCGCCGTGATTCGCGGCTGGTCATTGTTAATCAGGCCAATCAGGGGCTTTCTGCGGCCCGTAATGCCGGAATCGCTCGGGCAACCGCCCCCTGGATTGCTTTTGTTGATGGCGATGACTGGCTGGCCTCTGATGCTTTATCAACTTGGTTGCAACAGGCCAATCGGCAGCAATTAGATTTACTGATAGGTAATGGTTTTACCTTTACCACTGATCCCCACCTAGCGCCCAGCAGCCCCTTGTTATATAAACAGCCGTGGAGCGAGATACTTAGCGGCCAGCAATGGGTTATTCGCAGTATTGAACATAATGAGTGGCCACATTATGTATGGCTACAATTGATTCGGCGCGAATTGGTCGCGACCCATCAACTCGCATTCATCCCTGGAATGCTACATGAAGATATTCTGTGGACCACCCATCTGGCACTCGCCGTACAACGTGTCGGTTTCTGTGATACGCCATTTTATGGTTATCGCACCAACCCACACTCCATCACCCTCTCTCCGTCACCCCAAGCCTTGTTGGCTCGCGCCAATAGCTATCTTAGAATTATTAACGCGCTAATTAACCTTTCTGCCACGCAACAACCGCCGTTATGCCGTGCGCTGTTACGTCACGCTAATCAGGAGAGCGGCCATTTTTTTGGGTTGATGCGTAAGAGATTATCCCCGTCACCAGAACGTTCGGCACTCGCGGCTGAGTTTAAGGCATTAGGCTTACCCAAAGCGCTGTTTCAGGGCGCGGGGAATATCAGTGAGTTCTGGCGAGCGGTACGTTTATCAGTCACTCTATGGCGTTATGCGCAGCAGAAGCATTCATTATCAAAATAGATCTCAAATTTACGTTTATTTTTGTTATTACTCAGGAAATTTTCATGTTTAATAAGGCATAAAATTACTTCTGGGAATATGTATAGATGCAGCGCATTTTGGTTATCCGAATTGATTTCCTTGGCGATCTGGTTTGTACCACTGCTTTATTACATGCATTAAAGCAGCGCTGGCCAGCAGCCGAAATTCATGTGCTGGCAAATAAATACAATCGAGATGCACTGGCACGTAACCCCGATATCAGCACCGTTCACACCTACGTTTACAGTAAGCAATGTGAAAGAAACCAACAACCGGGCAGGATCAAGGCGCTGTTTAATCGTCTGGCCCTGATTTGGCGACTGCGATGTTTACGTTTTGATTTACTGGTTATCCCTAACGGTGGCATGAACAAAAACAGTATCCAGTTCGCTAAACAACTTAATGTGGTCGATAGCCGCTGGCATAACCCGGGCAGTGAATTTGATGACCGCAATCCTGACCATGTGACCAATCGGCCAATACGCCATGAGGCACTGTCAGGTTTTGCACTGCTACCCGAACTGGGGCGGGTCGACATCGATACGCTCAAGTTACATCTCTATCCTGACCCACAATTGCAGGCAAAATGGCAGGCAGAATTAGGTGAACACAATCGGCCACGCATCGGGCTGTTTGTCTCGAATAAAGCACCGCAACGGCGTTGGTCGTGGGAAAAGTGGCAACAGTTAGCACTGAAGCTCAGTGATCAGGCCGAGATAGTGATTTTGTATGATCCCATCGCACCGCCAAGTGAACAGCAACTGGCGAGCATCCACGGCCGAAGTCTATTCACACCGTCAGTTGATGAGTTCGTGGCCGCAGCCAGTCAATTGGATGTAGTTATTTCGGCTGATAGCGCACCGGTCCATATCAGTTCAGCATTACAGATCCCGGTCGTCGCACTGTTTGAGTCGCGGCCAGAAAAATACCGGCGCTGGTACCCGTTAACCCGCCATGTGTTGTTACATGCCGGGCCACAGGTTGATGACATCACCGTTGATGCTGTTGACGCAGCGGCCCGCTCATTGTTAATCACAGACTAAATCAAACCGCCCGTTAACCAGGCCGGTACACCGGCCTATCCCCCAGAATAGTCGCCCGATGCATCACCCGCCGCTGTGGCAGATAATCGGCATTGGCATAGTGCTGGGTGACACGGTTATCCCACATCGCCACATCATCCTGCTGCCAGCGCCAGCGTACTTGAAACTCGGGTTTGGTGGTGTGCGCAAACAGGAAACGCAGTAAAGCATCGCTCTCTTTATCACTCAACTCAACGATTCGGGTGGTGAATCCTTCATTGACGAACAATGCCTGACGCCCACTCACCGGATGGGTACGTACCACCGGATGCAATATCGGCGGATTATTCTCTTTAGCCAGTAGCCATCGTTGATGCTCTTCCGGGGTCGCACGATGTTTGTGCTCGGGGAAGGAGTGCGCGAAGTCATGCTCGGCCTGTAAACCGGCCAAAAGCTGTTTAAACGGAGCAGAAAGTGCGTCATAAGCCGCAATCCCACTGCTCCACAAGGTATCACCACCGGTTGGCGGTAGCTGCTTTGCCGCTAGAATCGCACCTAATGGCGGATTGGCAATAAACGTCACGTCGGTGTGCCAGTTATCGTTGTCCGGCGGATTATTATCATGGGTATCCAGCACGATAATCTCCTCACACTCTTTGGTGTGCGGATAAACCGGATGAATATGTAAATCACCAAAACGCCCGGCCAGTTCACGTTGCTGTAATGGCGTGATGGGCTGATTGCGGAAAAACAGTACCTGATGTTTGAGTAACGCGTGATAAAGCTGTTCAAACTGACTATCACCCAACGGGCGGGCAATATTAATATTCTCAACCAAAGCACCAATATGCGGCCCTAACGGCGTGACTACCAAGCGTTCATTCATTGCTGTGCTCCATACCAAGGTGTTAGCCGACGTTGGATCGCCCGCAAACTTAGCTCCATACCAAAAGCGATAATAGCAATCACACTGATGCCGGCGATGACGACATCGGTTGCGAGAAATTCACCGGCTGATTGCACCATAAACCCCAATCCGCGCGTAGCGGCAATAAGCTCCGCAGCCACCAACGTTGACCACCCCACACCCAACCCAATGCGGATACCGGTTAAGATTTCTGGCAAGGCGCTGGGGAGCACCACAAACCATAAAACCTGCCAGCGACTGGCCCCCAATGCACGAGCAGCTCTCACCCGCACCTGTGCCACGCTACGCACGCCAGCCACAGCGGCTAACGTCACCGGCGCAAATATCGCCAGATAAATCAGCAGGATCTTTGAGGTTTCACCAATGCCGAACCAGATAACCATAAGGGGTAAATAGGCTAAGGGGGGAACGGGGCGATAAATCTCAATCAGTGGGTCCAACACACCCCGTACGGTGCTGCTTAGCCCCATCGCAATGCCCGTTGGAACACCAAGTGCGACCGCAGCGAGTAATGCGATGAGAATTCGCCCCAAACTGGCAGCCAGATGTTGCCATAGCGTGGCATCCATAAACCCCTGCGGGCTGGCAATCACCAATAACTGATGTAATACCTGCTGCGGCGCGGGTAAAAAGAGTGGGCTGATAAGCTGTAACGCCGTCACCGCCCACCATAACGCGACCACCACAATCAGAGTAGTGATGCTAAGCCACAGGCCATTACCCGCAGGTAAACGGCGAACCGCTTTCTTGGCAATCAGCGGGGGTTCATCGTTAGCCGGTAGGCGGTGAACCGGCAGCGTGACGGCTTGATTACGTAACGTGCTGTGCAGGCTCATATCAATACCTCCCGTTGCTGGAAGACTTTACCCAACACATATTCGCGGCGGGCGATAAATTCAGGATCAGACTTAATGGATCGGCATGGCTCACCAGCGGCATAACGCCGACCAAAATTCAGCGACAGTCGTTCGACCACCTGCCCCGGCCCTGGAGACAGCAATAACAGCTCGCTGGCCAGAAACACCGCCTCTTCGATATCGTGGGTGATCAGCAAAATTTGTTTACCGGTATCACGCCAAATAGTCAGCAACAGCTCTTGCATCTGCTCGCGGGTAAAAGCATCCAGCGCGCCAAACGGCTCATCCAACAGCAACAAGCGCGGGTCAACCGCCAGTGCACGGGCAATCCCTACTCGTTGGCGCATCCCACCAGAGAGTTGCCAAATAAGGTGATGTTCAAAACCAGCTAACCCTACCCGATGAAGCATTTTCAGGGCAGTTTCGCGCCGCTGTTGTTTGCTTAATCCTGCCAGTTGCAGGCCAAACTCCACATTGCTGACCACATCCCGCCACGGCAGTAAGCCCTCATGCTGGAACACCACTCCCCGTTCGGCACTCGGGCCGTGAACCGGTATATCATCCAGAGTGATGCTGCCAGCTGAAGGCTCCATAAATCCGGCAATTAGATTCAATAACGTGGTTTTACCGCAACCTGATGGCCCCAATACCACGAGCAACTCTCCAGATGCGATTTGTAGTGACACATCCTGTAAGGCAGGTTTGCCCTGATATTCGGCCCACAGGCCGCGCACGTTTAGCATGATGACTCCTAGGACTGCGGTGTGGCCTGCACTGCTTTCACAAAGCGGTCAGTGACGAAATCACTATAATCACTGGCAATTTGCGGGATTTTGCCTTGCTCTTTCAGGAACGCGGCAGTATCGCGGATGGCCTGATCCACTGGTTGACCCAGTTGCGTTATCTGCTCAGCGACAGGCAAATAAGTATTGCCCTTCACCAGCTCCGGCACTTGATCGGTAGGGACACCACTTAAGCGCGAAAGCTGCCCCAGATACTGCTGATTTTTCAGCCATTGTTCTGGTTGGGCCAGATAAGCACCTTGGGCGGCCAATGCACTGCGGGCGAAGGCGGTAACCACCTCAGGATGGGCTTTGGCGAAGTCTTTGCGCACCACCCAGACATCCAGGGTTGGCGCGCCCCATTGACCTACTTGGGCAGAATCAGTCAGGACGGTACCGGTTTTGGCTAATTCGTTAACGGCAGGAGCCCAAACATAAGCGCCATCAATGTCACCCCGCTGCCAAGCGGCGGCGATAGCAGGTGGCTGCAAGTTGAGGATTGTGACCTGATCCGGCTTAATTCCCCAATGTTTCAGGGCTGCCAGCAGACTGTAATGTGTCGTGGAGATAAACGGCACGGCAATACGTTTACCAATTAAATCTTGTGGGGTTTTAATGTCTTTCTTCACCACCAGCGCCTCTGAGCTTCCCAGTTGTGACGCCAGTAGGAAGACCTCAATTGGCACCTTTTGGCTGGCAGCAACGGCTAATGGGCTGGAGCCGATATTACCAATTTGTACATCACCCGAGGCCAATGCCCGCACAACGCTAGAGCCGCTGTCAAACTTGCGCCAATCCACATTGGCACCGGACAACTTGGCAAAGCTGTTATCCGCTTGCGCGACTTTTGCCGGTTCTGCGGAAGTTTGATAAGCCACTGTCACATCGACAGCATGTGCACTGGCAGCAACTAGCGACAGAGCTAACAGTGCACCACCTGGCCGTAAAAAGCCGCGTATTGCGGCGGTAAGACTTGCAGAAGATAAGGTTATCGCCATGGTTCACTCCGCTGGGTTAACTGTGTCATTCGCTATCGCTGCGACCCTGAGCGCACCGGGCGCTCTGAGATGACAGTGTTACCCGAAGGAGTAATACGATAAAAGGAATAAAAGAATATTCTTTATTCCTTTTAGTGATAATAAAAATCTGAAGGAATTGTCTATGCAGTTAACTTAAAGATCTATTTGGCCTTTCATAAAAATGCGGGCATCACCGGCAATTAAAGTACGATCACCGGCTAAGGTGCAGAATAATTCGCCACCGCGTGCTGATATCTGCCGGGCGTGCAGTGATGACCTTCCCAGTCGCGCGACCCAATAGGGCATTAAGGTACAATGGGCTGAGCCGGTAACCGGATCTTCATTGCTGCCAAGGGTAAAGTAACGCGAAACAAAATCCACTTCATCACCCGGCGCGGTCACAATCACCCCACGACCGGTATAGGCAATCAGCGCAACAATATCGGGTTGTAACTGCTGTACCTGCTGCTCGTTTTCCAGCACCACCAACAGAGATTTTGCCTGCCATACCTGCTGAATGTTGCTGCCAAGCAATGCACTCAACTCTGCCGCGACAGCAATTTGGTCGGGCGGTAATGAAGGGAAATCCAGCGACAGTCGGCCGAAGTTATCGCCATCGCGCTTGACGTACAAGTCACCGCTGGCACTGCGAAAACAGATATCATGCAAGCCAGGATTAATGATGCTGAACATCACATGCGCCGCCGCCAATGTGCCGTGTCCACATAAGTCGACTTCACGTTCCGGCGTAAACCAGCGGATCGCCGATTTATCCCCTTCATCCCAGACAAAACTGGTTTCCGGTAAATTAATCTCGGCCGCGATACTTTGCATCTCTGCGGCCGACAACGGTTTCTTCAGCAGATACACCCCTGCCGGGTTGCCAGATAACCCTGCGCCAACAAAAGCATCAACATGAAAATAGTTATAGGCCATCTATTAGCTCCACTGATTAATGCCAAATCAATAACACACAAGCTGCCGTCAGCAAGCCCATCGAGATATTAAAGCTAAACCAGGCACGGCGGCTGCGTAACAAGCGCCCAATCAAAGTACCAAAACCCAGCCAAATGATACCGGCCACCAGGTTCACCATAAACATACCAAGGCTTATCATTACGATAGAATGATTATAAGCGGCCCCGGTCATACTGAAGCTGGCGACTGACCCGAGTCCCATCAACCAGGCTTTGGGATTAAGGAACTGCAATAACCAGCCTTGATACAGACGCAACGGTTTTGGCGGTACGACATTGGTTTCCAATTTCTCATAGGCAGAAGTGGCAATTTTCCATGCCAGCCATAGCAGATATAGGCTACCCAAAATTTTCAGAACCAGATGGAGGGAGGGGTAGATAAGAATCAGGCCGCCGACACCAAAAGCTACCAACAGCAACATGCTCTGCATGCCTAACATAATACCTAACATCAGCCAGATAGAACGCATAAAGCCGAAGTTAGCCCCCGCAGAGGTCAATAACATATTGTTTGGACCGGGGGTAATAGCTGCAACCCAAAGAAAGCCTACCATTGAAAGAAATAAACTCAGTTCCATGAGACGGGTGCCTCTCACCCAAAATGATGCGCGATATACCCATGAAGCTAACAGTGTGTTATTGATCACACAAGAGCAACAACATGATTTCCATTCACTATATGCATGAATTATTTCGCCCACTGGCCGGAGCCAGTAATCCACATCTACAAACACTGTTGCCACGACTGGTCAGACGGCATGTGCAATTGCAACCGTTCTGGCAACGGCTGGAACTGCCTGATGGCGATTTTGTCGATCTGGCCTGGAGTGAAAATCCCGAGCTGGCGAGAGATAAACCCAGAGTCGTACTCTTCCACGGTTTGGAAGGTAATTTTTACAGCCCTTATGCCCATGGGTTATTAAGTGCATGGCAAGCCAAAGGCTGGCTCGGTGTGGTGATGCATTTTCGTGGATGCAGTGGAGAGCCAAATCGTAAGTCACGCATTTATCACTCCGGTGAAACAGAAGATGCTCGCTTCTTTCTCCGCTGGCTTCGAGAGCGCTATGGCCAGGTGCCAACCGCCGCCGTCGGGGTCTCTTTGGGTGGCAATATGCTGGCGATGTATTTGGCAGAGCAAGGCCAAGATAGCCTGTTGCAGGCCGCAGTGGTGGTGTCAGCACCACTGATGCTTGAACCCTGTGCTAATCGTATGGAGCAAGGTTTCTCCCGGGTCTATCAGCATTATTTACTGGGCCAACTAAAGTTAAATGCCACGCGTAAGCTTTTGCATTACCCCGGAAGTCTGCCTTTGGATCTGGCTCAATTGAAAGGGTTGCGGCGAATCAGAGATTTTGATGATGTCATTACTGCTAAAATTCATGGTTTTAATGATGCCGTTGATTATTATCGCCGTTGCAGCGCCCTGCCGCTATTGCCGCAGATTACGACTCCGCTGCTGATCATTCATGCCAAAGATGATCCGTTTATGACGGCTGAAGTTATCCCGGATCTCAGCGAGTTACCGGCCAATATTGACTATCAGTTAACCGAACAT
Organism: Yersinia sp. 2553 StPb PI; assembly: GCF_052217105.1. Taxonomy (NCBI): domain Bacteria; kingdom Pseudomonadati; phylum Pseudomonadota; class Gammaproteobacteria; order Enterobacterales; family Yersiniaceae; genus Yersinia; species Yersinia sp. 2553 StPb PI. The sequence continues at coordinate 3,549,598 of NZ_JAZGPX010000002.1, forward strand.
GGCGGTCACGTTGGTTTCGTCAGTGGCTCATTGAAACACCCACAAATGTGGCTGGAACAACGTATTCCGGCCTGGCTTTCCCCTTATCTGGAGCAACAGCAATGATAGTTCCCTGGCAGCAAGTTGACGGTGAAACGCTGGATAACTTACTTGAAGCCTTTGTGTTACGTGAAGGTACCGATTACGGCGAGCATGAGCGCTCATTAGCGCAAAAAGTCGAGGATGTGCGCCGCCAGTTGATCAGCGGTGAAGCCATATTGGTGTGGTCCGAATTACATGAAACCATCAATATTATGCCGCGCAGCGCATTTCGCGCCGGAGCAGAAGAGCAGCAATAGTCCTCTCGCTGTTACGAAGACATTGGCTGAAACAGGGTGACAAGCCCGCCACTTTGCCCTAAAAATAATCATCAACGATAAAAAAACAGGCGATTGCAGCCCAGTCACTGAAGATCTAACCCCCATGGAGTTACAGCTAATATGTCGACTAAACATCCGGTTATAGCCGTTACCGGCTCAAGTGGCGCAGGGACAACCACCACTAGCCTGGCGTTCCGTAAGATCTTTCAGCAATTGAATATTCGCGCAGCGCAAATTGAAGGTGACAGTTTCCATCGCTATACCCGCCCTGAGATGGATGCAGCCATCCGTAAAGCACGAGATCAAGGCCGACATATCAGCTATTTTGGCCCCGAAGCCAATGACTTTGGCCAGTTGGAGCAAAGTGTGTCGGAATACGGTGAACACGGCACTGGCTGTTCACGTAAGTATTTACATACCTATGATGAAGCGGTGCCATACAACCAAATTCCCGGCACGTTTACCCCGTGGGAAGCATTACCACAACCCACCGACGTGCTGTTTTATGAAGGGCTGCATGGCGGCGTGGTGACTGAACATCATGATGTGGCGAAACACGTCGATCTGTTGGTGGGCGTGGTACCTATCGTCAATCTGGAGTGGATTCAGAAATTAGTACGCGATACCGGCGAACGCGGCCATTCGCGTGAAGCGGTGATGGATTCCGTAGTGCGCTCCATGGATGATTATATCAACTACATTACGCCGCAGTTCTCACGCACTCATATCAACTTCCAGCGCGTGCCAACCGTTGACACATCAAATCCGTTTGCTGCCAAAGCGATTCCGTCACTGGATGAAAGCTTTGTGGTTATTCATTTCCGGGGTTTGGATCAAATTGATTTCCCTTACTTACTGGCGATGTTGCAAGGATCATTTATCTCTAATATCAATACATTAGTGGTACCCGGCGGAAAAATGGGGCTGGCAATGGAGCTGATTATGGCGCCGCTAGTGCAGCAGTTGCTGGAAGGGGAGAAAATCGGTTAATCTCCTTCATTCTTGAAGCCGCAGTATAGCAATGGCTGGAGAGAAAAAAATAATTTGACTCTATCCCAACCCAAAGTAATTGGAGCTGCAGGTAGGCGGCAAACGAACTCATCCCGATGAGCTTACATAAGTAAGTGATTCGGGTGAGCGAACGCAGCTAACAACCCTGCAGCTTCAAGTACGAAGGGTTTGCTTAGGCGATGTCACGGATCTCAAAACTGTGGGTAATCGTCGCCGCTTTACCCAACATCAGTGAGACGGAGCAATACTTTTCTGCTGACAGCTCAACGGCTCGTTCCACAATTTTGTCGGTCAGACCTTTGCCGCTGACAATAAAATGCAGGTTGATTTGCGTAAATAGACGCGGTGCCTCTTCGCGACGCTGCGAGGTTAATGTCACTTCGCAATCACGCACATCATTGCGGCCTTTTTGTAAAATAGAGACCACATCAATCGCGCTACAACCGCCTGCTGACATTAACAACATTTCCATCGGACTCGGTGCTTTGTCTCCAGCATTACCGTCCATCAACACCTGATGACCTGATGCCGATTCACCCAAAAATGTCAGCCCCTCAACCCACTTTACACGTGCCTGCATAACTCTTGCTCCCGGTTAAATTTTCTGATCCAGACTACCCTTTCATTTACAAACTGGCAATGTAACCCGATGTTCATCATGCTGAAGCGATACAACACAAGACACTGGCTTCATCCTGTGCTACAAACAGAACCGAAAGTGTTGTTTCTAGAATTAAATAGGGTAGCTTCTCAATACTCAGTGGAGGGTTTCTACCCGGTACGTATCTTGGCTATACCTTTCGGCAGTTGAGCAAATTAATATGCTACGAGAAAGTGTATTTTATAAGCACGCCGTACAGGGAACTCTGAGCCCTGTTATGTTAGGCAGCGATAACAACAGAGGATAACAGCGAATGGTTCTCGGCAAGCCACAAACAGACCCGACTCTCGAATGGTTCCTGTCTCATTGCCATATCCACAAATATCCATCGAAGAGTACGCTGATTCACCAAGGTGAAAAGGCCGAAACGCTTTACTACATCGTGAAAGGCTCCGTTGCGGTGCTTATCAAAGATGAGGAAGGTAAAGAGATGATTCTCTCCTATCTTAATCAGGGAGATTTCATCGGCGAACTTGGATTATTTGAAGAAGGCCAAGAACGTAGCGCCTGGGTTAGAGCAAAAACCGCCTGTGAAGTGGCTGAAATTTCTTACAAAAAATTCCGTCAGCTGATTCAGGTCAATCCAGATATTTTAATGCGCCTATCTTCACAGATGGCGAGTCGCTTACAGATTACATCTGAGAAAGTGGGCAACCTTGCTTTCCTTGATGTGACTGGGCGTATTGCACAAACGCTGCTTAATCTGGCAAAACAACCTGATGCCATGACCCACCCAGATGGGATGCAGATTAAAATTACCCGCCAGGAAATTGGTCAGATAGTTGGCTGCTCCCGCGAAACCGTGGGGCGGATACTAAAAATGCTGGAAGATCAAAACCTGATCTCCGCACACGGTAAAACGATTGTCGTCTACGGCACCCGTTAATTCCCCCTAAACTGGTGCCGATACTGTCGGCATCAGTTTTTTAATCTTTTGTGATCAATAAATTTCTGGGGCCTTTATGAAATGGCAACGGCTTATTTATCATCCTGAAGTTAATTACGCACTACGCCAAACATTAGTGCTCTGCCTGCCTGCAGCATTAGGGTTCGCTCTCGGCGAACTTCGGCTGGGCTTGATGTTTTCTCTGATACCCGCCTGTTGCAACATTGCCTCACTGGATACACCACACCAACATTTTTTCCGGCGTCTGCTGGTCGGCGGCGCGCTGTTTACTGTGAGTAGCTTCCTAACCCAGCAACTGCTGCTATGGGATATTCCGTTGCCTGCTGTCATGCTCAGCCTGGCATTAGTTCTAGGAGTGAGTGGGGCGATTAGCCAATTGAATGGCCATTTGTTACCCGCGGCACTGATTGCTGCTATTTTCAGCCTCAGCATGGTGGGCCGCGCTCCGATCTGGCAAGCCCCGTTGCTGTGTGCCGTAGGGACACTGTGGTATGGGGTGTTTAACGGGTTATGGTTCCGACTCTGCAAGGATCAACCGATTCGCGAACCTTTGAGTCAGCTTTATCGCTTACTAGCCGATTATTGTGACACCAAATACAGCCTGTTTGCTCAGCACCTTGAGCCGGAAAAATCGATACCGCCGCTGCTGGACAGACAACAGGCGATTATGGACAAGATTAATCAGCTTTATCAGCAATTTAATCTGATTCATAACACCACGAAGAAAGAACAGAAACGGTTGTTGGGATTGTTCCAAATGGCTCTCGATTTGCAAGAGCACATTACTGCGGCCCTGATTCAGCCAGAAAAAGCACAAGAGTTAATGGAGCAGACACAGATTGAGAGCGTGATACGCCGTAATTGCCAGAAAATCTCAGCTCAAATGCGCAGCATCGCCAACGACATTCTCTATCACCACCATGCTGATGAGCATTTCACTGCCGATGATGGTCTGACAGAACTGGCAAGCATCGCACAGGCACACCCAGACAACCCGGTCGCACAATTCTACTACTACCATATCAGCCACGTGACCCAGCTATTGAGTGACCGGCGACCACTGTATGACCGTGACCTGATGTCCAGCCAACAACCACAACCTTTCTGGCCGGCGTTGATCAGCTATCTGTCGTTCAAATCAGGTGCACTGCGGGAAGCGGCTCGTCTGGGCGTAACACTGGCAGCAGGTAGCTATATCGGTAACTTAATTCATCTACCCAAACCTTATTGGATTTTGCTTACTGTGATGCTGGTAACGCAGAACGGTTATAACGCCACCAAGGTACGAATCCATCACCGTGCACTCGGCACCTTGATTGGGCTGATATTGGCCGCTGGTCTATTGCATCTGCCAATGCCAGAGGGTGCCACCCTTGGCATTATGCTGCTCATTACCCTTGCCGCTTATCTGGTTCAACGTAAAAACTACGGGCTATCTGTTGTTGGCAGAACCATAACCGCAGTCTATATCTTGCAATTATTGACCGGAGAAGGCGCTGACTTCTTGGTTCCGCGATTGCTAGATACCTTAATTGGCTGCGCATTGGCCTTTGCCAGCGCCCTATGGCTGTGGCCTCAGTGGCAGAGCGGTTTACTGCGTAAGAATGCCCATCAGGCGCTAGAGGCATATCAGAAGATTTTGCGCTTGCTGCTGACGCCTGAGCCTGATATCAACCAACTGGCCTATAAACGCATTGAAGTAAATAAGGCCAGTAACACCGTGTTAAGCTCCTTAAATCAGGCGATGCAAGAGCCGGGGTTCAACTCAAAATATTTGGCAGATATGCGATTATGGGCCACTCACAGTGAGTTGATTGTTGGGCATATCAATGAGATGACTATCCTGACGCGGGCTTATCCCTTGGGGAGTTCAGTACCAGGTAAATATCACATTCAGCTCAGCGTCGAACTGGCGGCAGATTATTTACAACTCTGTGAGATAGCCATTCAGCAATGCCAGCAACGGCTGGAGTCAGACAACAGCGAGGGGAATAACGATTTCGTGCAGATGCCGGATGTCACACCGGACACACAAATTTCTGAGTTGGAACGTAATTTACGCCGGGTTTTGTCACACTTAAGCGTGATGCATACGGTGTCTGCCATGGCTTGGCAACAACAACCCCATCACGGTATTTGGCGCAGTCAGAGATTACGGGAGCATGTATAGCAATGGAGAGGCAAAATACCTCTCCATAATTGAGTTAACCCTGGACCAGACTGGCGATGGCTTGCTCTAACCGCGCCATTCCTTGTTTGATATCATCCAGCTCCACCACTAATGAAGGGGCTAACCGCAACACATTTGGCCCGGCATTGAGGACCATCAAGCCATTAGCCGCCGCAGCCATCAGCAACTCGCGCGCACGGCCATGGTATTGCGGCGTTAACTCGGCACCAATCAATAACCCCATGCCACGGATATCGTCAAACAGGTGATACTTGTTATTGATCTCTTGCAGCGCCTGCACAAACAGGCTGTGGCGCTGTTCAATACCATTAAGTACCTCAGGGGTATTAATCACATCCAGAGCAGCCTCAGCGACGGCACAGGCCAGAGGATTGCCCCCATAGGTGGTGCCGTGAGTTCCCACCGCCATTACCGACGCAATTTCTTCCGTGGTTAGCATCGCACTGATAGGGAAACCACCACCTAAGGCTTTCGCCGTGGTCAGAATATCTGGCGTCACACCATAATGCATATAGGTAAATAGCTTGCCGCTACGCCCCATACCGCTTTGTACTTCGTCAAATACCAGCAGCGCATCATGTTGATCACATAAAGCCCGCACCCCTTGTAGAAATTCAGGCGTCGCAGAGGTGATCCCCCCTTCTCCCTGAATGGGTTCGAGCACCACCGCACAAGTATGGTCATCCATAACGGCTTTCACCGCAGCCAGATCATTAAACGGCACATGGATGATATCGGCAGGTTTCGGGCCAAAACCATCGGAATACTTGGGCTGACCACCCACCGATACAGTAAATAAGGTGCGGCCATGGAAAGCATTATGGAAAGCAATGATTTTAGTCTTATAGGGGCTATGACGTTCAATGGCATAATGACGAGCCAGCTTAAAGGCCGCTTCATTTGCCTCGCCACCCGAGTTGGCAAAAAACACGCGATCCGCAAAGGTGGCATCAATCAGTTTTTGCGCCAAACGCAGTGCAGGCTCATTAGTGAAAACGTTACTGGTATGCCATAACGTCTCACCTTGCTGATGCAATGCCGCTACCAGCGCCGGGTGGCAATGCCCCAGAGCAGTAACCGCAATTCCACCAGCAAAATCAATATATTCCTTGCCTTGTTGATCCCACACTCGGCTGCCCTTCCCTTTTACCGGAATGAACTGTGCTGGTGCATAAACAGGCAAAATAACCTGATCGAATGTACTGCGAGTTACTGCTAACTTATCCGCCATTATACTGTCCACCCTGATATCCCCTTCGCACTTGAAGCTACAGGGTTGTTAGCTGCACGCATTATTCGGCCCATCCCTGGGCCTCACCTCTTCGAGGCCGCTGCAAGCAGCGTTCAAATCTGTTCCCGACAGATTTGTCACCTGAATCACTTGACTGTGTAAGCTCATCAGGATTCGTTTGCGGGCTGCCTATCTGCAACTCCAATTACTTTGGGTATAATCCATTGAGTTACCAATTATTGGTATATGAAAATATAATCACAAAATATGCATAAAAAATCACAATCAGGCAAACAAAAAAAACAATTAAATAATAAATACAACTCAACCAGCTAATTTTTAAGGAAATTATCTAATAATTGATGACCTTGCTCGCTGAGGATACTCTCAGGATGGAACTGCACCCCCTCCAATGACAAGGTGCGATGACGGATACCCATAATCTCATCCATCACTCCCTCATGTTCCGTCCAGGCGGTCAGTTCAAAACAGTCTGGCAATGAGTCGGTCGCAATCACCAAAGAGTGATAACGGGTCACGGTCAGCGGTTGGTTAAGCCCCCGAAAAACCCCCTGACCATTATGGCAAATAGCCGTGGTTTTACCGTGCATCACTTGCCGCGCTCGCACTACACGTGCGCCAAAAGCCTGCCCTAGTGCCTGATGCCCCAAGCAAACACCCAGTATCGGTAATTTTCCGGCAAAATGGTTGATGGCCGCTAAAGAAATTCCGGCCTCATTGGGCGTGCAAGGGCCAGGCGAAATCACCAAATGTGAGGGTGATAACTTTTCAATATCAGCAAGTTGTACCTCATCATTACGTTTAACCACCACCTCAGCCCCCAATTCACAAAAATACTGGTAGAGGTTGTAAGTAAACGAATCGTAATTATCGATCAATAGCAGCATTTCATATCCAAAAAATCAGGTTAACGCTTACGCCCACCGGTAATTGACCCCAAGACACCACGCAAAATTTGTCGCCCCAAGTCCCGCGCCATGCTCTTAGCTGCCGTCTGGACGATACCATCACGTTTGCCACCGCGCGGGCCGGTAGAACCAAACAGTAAATCATTCAGCCCATCCATCAAACCACCGCCCGCACTACCCTGCTGATCGGTTGACGGCTGAGAAGCCGCCCCCCCTCCGGGCGCTGCATCCCCCATGGTAGAGAATCCACCCGCAGATAATTTCTCATAAGCAGACTCGCGATCCACCCCTTCTTCATAACGACCATATAGTGGGGAATGATTGATGGCGTGATTACGCGCTGCCGCATCCAATGCGCCCATTTTTGATTGTGGCGCGATAACCATACCCCGCTCGACCACATTAGGCCGCCCTTTCTCATCAAGGAAAGAGATGAGAGCCTCGCCAACCCCCAATTCGGTAATCACCTGTTCGGCACTGAATGCCGGATTCGCGCGCATAGTCTGAGCTGCAGCTTTAACTGCTTTTTGATCCCGTGGGGTAAAGGCACGCAGAGCATGCTGTACCCGGTTGCCCAGTTGACCGAGGATTTTATCGGGAATATCTAATGGATTTTGCGTCACAAAATAGATGCCGACCCCTTTCGAGCGAATCAGCCGGACCACCTGTTCAACTTTATCCACCAGCGCCGTTGGCGCATCACTGAACAACAGATGGGCTTCATCAAAGAAAAACACCAGCTTAGGTTTATCAACATCACCCACTTCAGGAAGTTGCTCGAAAAGTTCAGCCAGCAACCACAACAGAAAAATCGCATACAGTTTGGGCTGATTAATTAACCGATCAGCCGCTAACAGATTGATAACTCCCTGCCCATGGCTGTCGATTTGCATTAAATCGTGAATATCCAGCATCGGCTCGCCAAAGAATTGATTGGCACCTTGCTCTTCCAAAGCCAGTAAACCACGCTGGATAGCACCAATTGAGGCCGGCGTGATGTTGCCGTATTGCGTACGGAACTGTTTCGCGTTGTCACCAACATATTGCACGATAGCCCGCAAGTCTTTCATATCAAGCAGCAGCAGGTTGTTGTCATCGGCAATTTTGAATACCAGTTGCAACACACCACTTTGCACGTCATTCAGATCAAGCAGACGACCTAGCAGCAGCGGGCCAAGATCGGAAATAGTGGCACGGATCGGATGACCCTTTTCAGCGAAGATATCCCACGGCACAATCGGGCAAGCTTGTGGCTGCCAATCCGTAACACCTATCGCTGCCAGTCGGGTTTGGAGTTTTTCCGAATCAACCCCTTCCGCCCCAATGCCAGATAAATCCCCTTTCACATCGGCGAGAAATACCGGCACACCAATACGGGAAAATTGCTCAGCCATTTTTTGCAGGGTGACTGTTTTACCCGTGCCGGTCGCGCCAGTAATCAAGCCATGACGGTTAGCCAGAGCCGATAAAATCACTAAATCCTGTGCCGGCGGCACCTTCGCGATAAGCAATGTTTCACTCATAAACCTTCACCCCATCACGTTTACGTTAGAGACAGATAATTGATTATAAGCACCCGATTCGGGCAAACGGATTAATTTATGACAGCAATGCGACTGTTACCCAAAGAACGTGGCGTTGCAGGTGGGCAGCAAGCAAAAGACAGCTTGGTTGTAAACCAGCCTTCGAGGTTTAACGTGAAGGCTGGTAACCAGCGATTAAGGTAAAACTTTCGCTGACAGGATAGTGATAGGTTTAACCGGCACATTCTGATACGGGCCGACATTTTCGGTCTGAACCTGGGAGATCTTCTCTACCACATCCATCCCTTTAACCACTTTACCGAACACCGCATAACCGAAGTCACGTTGGCCGTGGTCAAGGAAGGCATTGTCTGCCACATTCAGGAAAAACTGGCTGGTAGCACTGTCTTTATCAGCAGTACGGGCCATAGAGATGGTGCCACGCAGGTTGCGCAGGCCGTTATCCGCTTCATTTTTGATTGGTGTTTTAGCAGTTTTCTGTTTGAAGTCAGCAGTAAAACCACCACCTTGAACCATAAAACCAGGGATAACACGGTGAAAAATAGTGTTGTTGTAGTAGCCGTTGTTAACATAATCAACGAAGTTTTGTGTTGAAACCGGGGCCTTCTGGCTATTGAGTTCCAACTCAATATTCCCAACTGACGTCGTTAACAACACATGAGGCTCACCGGCAGCAAACGCTGCGGGGGCCACGGCGCTAAGGGAACAAAGTGCAATGAAGGTCACTAAAGTACGTTTAAACATTAACGGTTCCTTTCTGTAGGATGCGAACAACGGAAAAGCGCTTTGATTCTAGAGAGCTGACCCGCGCAATGCCACCCATTTACGGAATTTTACGTAACAGAATGCGCATTTAGGCTGAAAAGCTGCCTCTTCAGCAGTTAAACCACACCATGATGATTAATTAGCCAAATTAAACCATTCCCGCACTCCCAGGCAACAGTGGAATTCTGCTATAGGGATCACGTCTTGTTTATTTTCCTTTATCTTATCTGCCATTTTTGAGAGAAACATCTCATTTTGTTTTTGGTTAATCGCTAGTCTGCTTCCAAATGAGAGCGCTCTCATTTCTAATTAATCTATATGGAAGCCAAATGATGAAAACCTTTAAAATTGCCATTATCGGTGGCGGTAGTAGCTATACCCCGGAGTTGGTTGATGGGCTGATTCAGCGTATTGACCAGTTACCGGTCACTGAACTGGCACTGGCTGATGTCGAATTGGGCCGTCAAAAAGTGGAAATCATTGCTGCATTAACCCGAAGAATGCTGGACCGGCATGGGCTAGAGCATGTAAAAGTCAGCATTCACTTCTCACTGGATGACGCGATTGCCGGAGCCAGTTTTGTCCTGACACAGTTCCGTGTCGGCCAACTCCCTGCACGCGCCGCGGATGAACGTTTAGGGCTGAAATATAACCTGCTTGGGCAGGAAACTACCGGGGTTGGTGGGTTTGCCAAAGCTCTGCGTACCATTCCGGTGATGCTTGATATTGCCGCCAGAGTTGAGCGGTTAGCGCCGGATGCCTGGATCATTAACTTCACCAATCCAGCCGGTATCGTTACTGAAGCAGTGACACGTTATAGCAAAGCGAAAATCATCGGCTTGTGTAATGTCCCAATCAGCATGCACCATATGATTGCCAACTTGCTCCACGCACCTTATGAAGATATCCAACTGCGCTTTGCCGGGCTAAATCATATGGTGTGGGTGCATGAGGTGTTACAACGTGGCAAAGATGTTACCGCCGAGGTACTGGACATGTTGTGTGACGGGGCCTCACTAACCATGAACAACATTAAGGAAGCACCATGGCCGCCAGAGTTCCTGCGGGCAATGGGGGCGATTCCTTGTCCGTATCATCGCTATTTCTATCAGACTCAGGATATGTTGGCAGAAGAGATGGCCGCAGCAGCCGAGCGTGGCACCCGTGCGGAACAAGTTATGCAGGTAGAAAAAGAGCTGTTCGAGCTGTACGCTGATCCGCATTTGGACAGTAAACCAGAGCAACTCAGCTTCCGTGGCGGATCATTTTATTCTGAAGTTGCACTGGAACTTATTCGTGCCATTCATAATAATTTAGGTACGCAACTTGTTGTCAATACAACAAACCGGGGTGCAATTCGCGGTTTATCTGACGGCTCAGTAGTAGAAACTAACTGTATTGTTGATGCACAAGGTGCACACCCACTCACCTTCGGCCCATTACCTGTTGCTATGCATGGGTTGACCCAGCAAGTAAAAGCCTACGAGCGCCTGACTATTGAAGCTGCGGTTCACGGTGACCGTCGTAGTGCCTTGTTGGCGTTAGTGACTAACCCACTGATTGCTAACGCCAGCATTGCTCAGCCACTATTGGAGGAAGTTCTACAGGTAAATAAACCTTACTTGCCTCAGTTCACAGAACTGTGATGGTAAATTAACTATTGTTGCGGGTTCTGACTTTATACCCAACGCTATAGGCGTTATAGCCAGATAACCCGCACAAATCCCGATGAACTTGCGCAATCAAGCGATTCGGGTGACCAATCGGCAGATTTGAATGCTGATTGCTGCGGTCTGGAGTGAGTCACGAACGCCGCTAACCCCCTGCGGCCTCAATAGCCAAGGGTTACTTTTAGCCTAAACAGGAGCATGAAATGGTTACACTGGAAGACGTCGCGGTATTAGCCGGGGTTTCCCGCGCTACGGTTTCCCGCGTGGTCAACGGTGATACCAATGTCAAAACCCTGACCCGCGAAAAGGTTGAACAAGCGGTCGCGGTATTGGGTTACACCCCAAACCCTGCCGCACGTGCACTGGCTTCCAGCCAAAGTAATACCTTGGGGTTGGTGACAACCTCATATCGCGGTGGCTTTTTTGGCGCGTTGATGGACTTCGTACAAACCGAAACAGAATCACAGGGTAAGCAGTTATTGGTCACCCAAGGGCGGGATAATGCTGATAAAGAGTGGCAGGCAATTCAGCGCCTGTATAACTTACGCTGCGATGGTTTAATCCTCCATGTACGTTTTCTCAGTGACGAGAAACTGCAACAACTTGCAGCGGCAGGCCGGTCATTTGTGTTATTAGACAGGATGGTTCCCGGTCTTGAATCCCGCTGTGTGACCTTTGATCACCGGCATGCGAGTCAGATGGCGACTCAGGTACTTATCGATGCAGGCCACCGTCATATTGCCTGTATCAGTGGTTCTTCTCAGCGCTATTCCAGTGTGTTACGCCGTCAGGGTTTTTTGGATGCCATGCAACTCGCAGGTTTAGAACCTACCGCCTGTGTGGAAGGCGTTTACGATCTGGAAAGTGGCTATCAACGCGCGGACGAGATCTTAAAGCGGCCTCGCCTACCAACCGCTATCTATTGCTGTAACGAAGAAATGGCAATCGGCGCGCTGTTGGCTATTAATAAACACCATTTGCAGGTGCCACAGGACATTTCATTGATTTGCTATGACAGTGGCGAACGCGCTCCTTTTGTTAGTCCGGCATTAACCAGTCTGCATTTCCCGATTGTTGGAATGGCGCAATTCGCCACCCAGTGGTTGATTAATCCGCAGCTCCCCAGTGCCAGTTTCCCGCCAACAATTATTATGCGCGATTCTGTTATGCCACCGAAACAACTCCGCTAGTCAGCCCCGGTGGCAAGTTATCGCTCTTTCCTGCTTATCTCTCTTTTCGTTCATGAAGATAGCGAATGTTATTGGCGTTGCTGGCACAGAATAAACCTTATCAGAGGCTCATCACCCGCATCACTCACATGAATAAGTGATGCGACTGCGTGCCTAACACCCCTATTGCTTCACGTACCAAGGGTCGCTCTATTAAAACGTCACATTCAACTTTGCCCAAAGAGTTCGACCCGGCTCATTCAACGACGTATTAGCCGAGTACCCAAATCCACTATTACCGGCCAGATTGAGGTGCTCGCTGTACGCTTTATTCAGTAGATTATCGATACCAGTGCTGACTTTGACTTGTTTTGTAACCTTGTAAGCCACATTGGCAGACAGCACACCGAAGCCCGCACTATCAGCAAAGTCTTTACCTACCACATTCCCTTCGTTAATCGCGACCCGGTGCTGGCTGCTGACTAACCGCCATAATGCCGTGCTGCTCCAATCCCCTGCTTCAAACGTCAATCCTAACCGTGCTTCAAGGGGAGGGATTTGCGGCAACGGACGATGATTACTGGTATTTTTCCCCCAGGCATAAGCCAGGCTGGCGTCAGCTTTCCAATTGTCGTTAAAGGCATAGCCGGCCCCCATCTCACCCCCCATAATAGTTGCGTTGATATTATCTGCCTGACTGATGCGCAGATTGTTCGGGTCATACTTGAACAAAATGAAATCATTGACCCGACCAAGATAAGCAGAGACCCAACTGTTGAGCTGCTTACCATTGTATTGCGCGCCAATATCAAGTTGAGTGGTCTTTTCACTCTTCACCCCCTCAAAAGCACTGCTGGAGCCAACAGGCCCGAACGTCGGCGAAAATAGCTCCCAATAATCAGGAAAACGCTGCGTATGGCCCAAACCGGCGTACCACATCACCGGTAAGTCAGCCAGATTATGCTCAAAACGCATGAAACCGGCGGGGAGCGTTGCAGAGCGTGTCGGTTGAAAAGCACGGGCATAATTGGTGACTTCATGATGGTCAATGCGGGCACCGGTAATCAGTTTATCCTGATCGCTGGCACTCCAGGTCAGTTCGCTAAACAAGCCGTTGCTGGTAAAGCGAGCATCTTTATCCCAATGGCCTTGTTTATTTTTACGGTGCGTATTGGTTTGCAAATCAGTACCCGCCTCCAATTTCAGATCCCGCCACAACCAAGTGCCCATGACCCGGCCCCCCATCGTGCGCCGGTCCACATTACTGGACATCGCCATCATCGGTGGTGTGCGTAAGGTATTGTTATCCATAATGTGATTGGCATAATTGTAGTAGACTTTGGCTTCAATTTTATCCAACACGTCACCGATATTTGTTTTTTCAAAGCGTGCGCCCAGACTCTCGCGCAAGAACTGGGAACCGTCCATACCGCGCCCGGCATACCTTGCTTCACCGTCACCTTTACCCGCCGTTAGCTCGAGCAACGTATCGCTGTCTGGTGTCCAGCCCACGGCGATATCGGCATTCCATTTATCCCATTTCGAGGGCACCCGCGCCCCATTGCCATCTTTGTAATCACCAGCCTGAGACTGATTACCCATCATGCGCAAATAGCCTTGCTCGTTACCTAAACTGGTATCGAGATTTTTATCCCAGCGACCATTAGAGCCCACCAATAGACTGGCATTCCCTTTGATGCCCGCCTGGTCAAAGTGAGGGGGTTGCCGCTCAAACAAAATAGTACCGGCGGAAGCACCAGCCCCCCACAACACCGATTGTGGTCCCTTCACTACGGTCAGCAGGTCAAAACTCTCTGGTGAAATATAGGATGTGGGCGCGTCCATCCTTGATGGGCAGGCCCCCAGTGTTTCCCCACCATCTGTCAGAATTTTTATCCGTGAACCAAACATGCCACGGAACACCACATCCCCATTGGTACCCCCATTACGGATTTGCGAGAAACCGGGGATAGTTTTCAGATAGTCAGCCCCATCACTGGCGGGAACAGGTTGGCGCGGCGCTTTAGGCGAGGTCACGATAACCAGCGGCGAATGAAGAGGCGCGCTAACAGTTATGACATCAGCATCATTGAGTTTTTTATCACTGCTATCGTTGATGGTGTTATTCGCCACCGGATCATGAGTCATCAGATGATCATGCGTAGCGGCAACGGTATTTAAGGCAAATACCGAAAAAGCAGCGGTTACTGCGCATGCTAATAATGTTTTTTTATAGGTTTTACTCTTGCCAGACATAATTATTCCTTGGGCAATACAAATTACTCCGGTGAGTATTTATCCACACCAGAAAAATGGTTTTTATTTTTTATCGGATTATCAGGAATAAAAGGCAGGTGGTGCGCGTGGTTGGCTCTCTGAATAGGTATCTTGAATAATTAACCAATAGATAAATAACGGCGGAGGGATCTCGGCTAACAGTAGTGCAGAGCGAATATCCGCTTTGGAAGCTGTATTCAGTAGGGGCAAATGAGTCAGTAATACACAATAACCACAAGCTGCATGATCCATCATCATGCCATCATGACCGCCTCCGGCCTGTGCGGTATTGCTATGTTGGGCCGTTGCCTGGCTCTGTTGATGGTCAGCGTGATGCGCCATATCCATAGCACAATTGGCCTTAGCAGCACTCACACTCATCGTTGAGATGGTTTTTTGCTCATACGAAAGCGCCAGTGAAACTGAAACCACCGGAGCGATAAATAACATCAGGATCGCCGCTATCCCCAACCAGGCAGAAAAGCGCCTTCTTTGATAAAGAATTTGGCTCAACGGCAGCCTATCGCCGTTGGTGTTACATCGGTGTTCACGCTTCTCATCACGATAAATTCCTTTATATCGATGAAAAAAAGAAAGTAAGGCGGATTAATTATCTGTTTTATTAATAGTTTTATACCCAAGTTACTTTGAGATGCAGGTAGACGGCAACCGAGCAAATCCCCTGCAGCTTAGATAACTAAGTGACTGGGCTGAGCAAGGGCTGCCAACACCCCTGTATCTTGAAGGGCGACCGGTATATGAGTTTTTACTGATCTACAAGCGGGGCAAATCATACCTGAAGCAACCTTAACACGACCCACACTTTAATAGAATTAAGAATCTTTATCATTTGAGGCCGCATCGTAATCTGTGACGGCTCACTATTATTCGCAATTGCTTTTCAGTCATTACATTAAAAGTTGAATGTAAATCACAAAAACTCACTATGCCTGTGCTAGGATCCGCCGCCTTAGTGCTGAAAACCGGTTTGACCTCCTTTTAGCCCTATGTCCGTTTTTAGCAATTATCTGTCTTTAACTCTTTATTTATTTGATACTGACGCACAGGCCTATTTATGAATAACAGCAATCGCATTCGGCTCACTTGGATCAGTTACTTCTCTTACGCCCTTACTGGTGCGTTAGTTATTGTCACCGGGATGGTGATGGGGAATATCGCAGAGTATTTCAATCTGCCTATTGCCAGTATGAGTAACACATTTACTTTCCTTAACGCGGGTATTTTAATCTCCATCTTCCTCAATGCCTGGTTAATGGAAATCATTCCATTAAAACGCCAGTTGGTGTTTGGCTTTATTCTGATGTTGATTGCTATCGCCGGATTGATGGTTGGCCATAATCTAATGGTCTTCTCAATCAGCATGTTCATCCTCGGGGTGGTCAGCGGGATAACCATGTCGATTGGTACCTTCCTGATAACCCATATGTACGAGGGGCGTCAGCGCGGTTCACGCCTGCTGTTTACCGATTCGTTCTTCAGTATGGCTGGGATGATTTTCCCTGTCGCCGCCGCAATGCTGCTGGCACGCCATATCGAATGGTACTGGGTGTACGCTTGTATCGGCCTGCTGTATGTCGGTATTTTTGTGCTAACACTGTGCTCTGAGTTCCCAGTTCTGGGCCACAAAGCCGCTGATCAAAGCAAACCGGTCGCGAAAGAGAAATGGGGGGTTGGCGTGCTGTTCCTGTCGATTGCCGCATTGTGCTATATCCTTGGCCAACTTGGTTTTATCCAGTGGGTACCGGAATACGCTACCAAAACGTTCAATATGGATATCAGTCAGGCTGGCCAACTGGTCAGTAACTTCTGGATCTCTTATATGATTGGGATGTGGGTGTTCAGCTTTATCCTGCGCTTCTTTGACCTACAACGCATCGTAACTGTACTGGCGGCACTGGCAACACTGGCGATGTATCTGTTTGTCAGCACCGATAACCCACAATACCTGAGCTACTACATTCTGGCGTTGGGTTTTGTTTCCAGTGCAATTTACACCACACTGATTACTCTGGGTTCATTGCAAACCAAAGTCTCTTCGCCAAAACTGGTTAACTTCATCCTGACCTGCGGTACTGTCGGTACCATGCTGACCTTCGTGGTGACTGGCCCGATTGTCGCCAACAGTGGTGTTCATGCCGCGCTGGCAACAGCAAACGGCCTGTACCTGGCAGTGTTTGTGATGTGTCTGATTCTGGGCTTCTTCACCAAGCACCGCAGCCACGGCCATGTGACTGACTGATTTATCGGTTTTACTGCCCTGCCGCCATCACGGTTGCAGGGCAGCGCCTATTTAAAATTCACTACCTCTTCCTGCCCCAGATATATGCGGCTTTCGGCTGGCTGGGTTTTGGCAATCACCATTCCATGACGAATGGAATAGTGCACTGGCACCTGTCGCCGCACGGCATCGAACCCATTTTCTGCGGGCAGAATAATCAGGTTAGCGCTATTACCTGGCTGCAAGCCATAATCAGATAAATGCATTGTCCTGGCGCTGTGGGTGGTTATCAGATTCAGCCCATCGTTAATTTGGCTATACCCCATCAACTGACAAATATGTAGCCCCATATGCAGGACTTGCAGCATATTGGCAGTGCCTAGCGGGTACCACGGGTCGAATACATCGTCATGGCCGAAGCAGACATTAATTTCTGCCGCCAACATCTCTTTAACCCGCGTAATACCACGCCGTTTCGGATAAGTATCAAAGCGCCCTTGTAAATGAATATTCACTAATGGATTGGCGACAAAGTTGATACCGGACATTTTCAACAGACGAAATAGCCGGGAAGCATAAGCCCCATTATAGGAGTGCATTGCTGTGGTGTGGCTGGCGGTAACGCGCGCCCCCATATTTTCCCGGTGCGCCAAGGCCGCCACTGTTTCAACAAAACGTGACTGCTCATCATCAATTTCATCACAATGCACATCTACCAGCCGCTGATATTTCTGTGCTAAGGCGAAGGCGATATGCAGAGATTCAACACCATATTCGCGAGTGAATTCAAAATGAGGGATGGCCCCAACCACATCAGCTCCCAGTCGCAGCGCCTCTTCCAACAGCGCGGCACCGTCGGGATAAGAGAGAATCCCCTCTTGTGGGAAAGCGACAATCTGCATATCCACCCATGGGCTGACTTCTTCTTTTACCTCTAACATCGCACTGAGTGCCGTCAGACTAGGATCGGAAACATCCACATGGGTACGGACATGCTGAATACCATTGGCGATTTGCCACTTCAACGTCTGCCATGCCCGCTGTTTAACATCCTCGCGCGTGAGCAAGGCTTTGCGCTCTGCCCAGCGCTCAATCCCCTCAAACAGAGTACCTGACTGATTCCAGCTCGGTTGCCCGGCCGTTTGGGTGGTATCCAGATGGATATGTGGCTCAATAAAAGGCGGCAATGCCAACCCACCTTGCGCATCCAGCACCCCGGCGCCAACCGTCTGCTGTTCCGGCTGCGGGCTAATAGCACTGATTTTGCCCTCCGCGATAGTTATCTGCCAAAAGCCCGCTTGCCCGGCAAGCCGCACATTATTGATAGTGGTGAGTAAGTGATTTGGTAAGGATTGCGTTGTCATCGATGCCTCCATGATCCCTTTTATATTCTGGTCATAACCAAAAGCTATTTGCTTTAGCTTACCCGACCAACAGTATGCTGCCCGATTTTCTTTTCCCGTCATTTAAAATCTAAAACTGAAACCTTTCAGCTAAAGATGAATGAAATCCGCAACTTATCAAAAATCGTTAAAAATCATCCATCTACCACCTTAGAGGTATATGGAAAGCAAATTGATTTACATCAAGAAGTGCGGTGTAGGGAGGATTACTGTAAGCGTAGAAAATTAAAAATTGAGGCAAAAATGAGCAAAGTCAAACTTGCCATCATCGGCAACGGTATGGTCGGCCACCGCTTTATCGAAGACTTATTAGATAAAGCAGATAAAGACCAATTTGAGATAACCGTATTTTGCGAAGAACCGCGCATCGCTTATGACCGGGTACATCTTTCTTCTTACTTCTCCCACCACACTGCGGAAGAGTTATCACTGGTTCGTGAAGGCTTTTATGAAAAGCACGGTGTAAAAGTGCTGGTTGGCGAACGTGCCATCACTATTAATCGCACCGAGAAAGTGATCCATTCCAACAGTGGCCGTACGCTGTATTACGACAAGCTGATTATGGCAACCGGTTCTTACCCGTGGATCCCGCCGATTAAAGGCAGTGAAGGGCAAGATTGCTTTGTCTATCGCACCATTGAAGATCTGAATGCGATTGAGTCTTGTACTCGCCGTAGCAAACGTGGCGCGGTTATCGGCGGCGGGCTGTTAGGGTTGGAAGCCGCTGGTGCCCTGAAAAGCCTTGGCGTTGAAACCCATGTCATTGAGTTTGCACCGGTATTAATGGCCGAACAGCTTGATCCGATGGGGGGTGACCAACTACGCCAGAAGATTGAACGCATGGGGGTCAGAGTCCATACAGGTAAAAATACCCAAGAAATTATTCATTCAGGCCAAAACAGCCGCAAAACCATGCTGTTTGCCGATGGTAGCCAGTTAGAAGTAGATTTTATCGTCTTCTCCACCGGTATCCGCCCACAAGACAAACTGGCACACCAATGCGGCTTAGCCACCGCGCGCCGTGGCGGTATTGCTATCAATGATTATTGCCAAACCTCCGACCCTGATGTGTACGCCATTGGCGAATGTGCCTCATGGCAAGAGCGCACCTTTGGCTTAGTCGCGCCGGGCTATAAAATGGCGCAGGTCACCGCAGACCATCTACTTGGCCGCGAAAACGCCTTCCACGGTGCCGACATGAGTGCCAAACTGAAACTACTGGGCGTGGATGTCGGTGGGATTGGTGATGCTCATGGCCGCACTGAGGGTGCTCGTAGCTACGTTTATCTGGATGAAAGTAAAGAAATTTATAAACGTCTGGTGGTTAGCGCAGATAACAAAACCCTGTTAGGGGCAGTGCTGGTGGGTGATACCACCGATTATGGCAACTTGCTGCAACTGGCACTGAACAACATCGAATTACCAGAAAACCCGGACAGCCTGATTCTGCCGGCCCATGCGGGTAGCAAACCGGCAATGGGCGTGGACTCGCTACCGGACAGCGCGCAAATCTGTTCCTGTTTTGATGTGACTAAAGGCGACATCATTCAGGCTATCGGCCAGGGTTGCCACACCGTTGCCGCACTGAAATCCGCCACTAAAGCCGGTACCGGTTGTGGCGGTTGCATTCCGCTGGTCACCCAGGTACTGAATGCCGAACTGAGTAAGCAAGGCATTGAAGTTAACCATCATTTGTGTGAACACTTTGCCTATTCGCGCCAAGAGTTATATCACCTGATTCGGGTTGAAGGGATTAAGTCCTTCGATGCCTTGCTGGAGAAATACGGTAAAGGTTACGGTTGTGAAGTATGTAAGCCAACCGTAGGGTCACTGCTGGCATCGTGCTGGAATGAGTATATCTTAGAGCCGCAACACACGCCGTTGCAGGATACCAACGATAACTTCCTCGGTAATATTCAGAAAGATGGTACCTATTCGGTTATCCCTCGCTCACCGGGCGGGGAAATCACACCGGATGGCCTGTTAGCCATTGGCCGTATCGCCAAACACTATAATTTGTATACCAAACTGACCGGCTCTCAGCGGGTGGGGATGTTTGGCGCGCAAAAAGATGACCTGCCCGCTATCTGGGCGCAACTCATTGAAGCCGGTTTTGAAACCGGACACGCCTATGCCAAAGCCCTACGTATGGCAAAAACCTGCGTTGGCAGTACCTGGTGCCGCTTTGGTGTCGGCGACAGCGTCGGCTTTGGTGTGGCGCTGGAGCATCGTTACAAAGGCATTCGCACACCGCATAAAATGAAGTTTGGCGTATCCGGCTGTACCCGTGAATGTTCGGAAGCTCAGGGTAAAGATGTCGGAATTATCGCCACCGAAAATGGTTGGAACCTGTATGTCTGTGGTAACGGCGGTATGAAGCCACGTCATGCTGACCTGCTGGCAGCGGATCTGGATGAAGAGACCCTGATGCGCTACCTCGACCGCTTTATGATGTTCTACATCCGCACCGCCGATAAGCTGCAACGCACCTCCGTCTGGCTGGAAAGTCTGGAAGGCGGCATTAATTATCTGCGCGCCGTGATCCTCGACGACAAGTTAGCTATTAACGACCAGTTGGAAGCCGATATTGCCCGCCTACGCGACAAAGTGACCTGTGAATGGAAAGTGACGGTTGAGAACCCAGCAGCACAGGTTCGTTTTGCCCACTTCATTAACAGCCCGCTACGCGACCCGAATGTACAAGTGGTACCTGAACGTGAACAACATCGCCCAGCGCGCCCAGATGAGCGTATCCCAGTCCGGGTGTTGGAATTGGAGGATAACGTATGAGCCAGTGGATTCCACTTTGTCCATTAAACGATATTTTACCCGGTAGCGGCGTATGCGGCTTGATCGGTGAGCAGCATGTCGCGGTTTTCCGCCCTTATGCTGACGAACAACTCTTTGCCATTAGCAATATAGATCCCTTCGCACAGGCCAGTGTGTTATCACGCGGATTAATCGCGGAACATCAAGGTGATCTATGGGTGGCCAGTCCGCTGAAAAAGCAACACTTCCGCCTGCATGATGGTTTCTGTCTGGAAGATGAAAGTCGCTCAGTTGCCCATTATGACGTGCGAGTTCGCGACGGCATGGTGCAAGTCAAAGCGTGATAAATAACAGTTATCCGGTCAGTACCAGATAACCATAAAATAACTCTCGATCACAGGTATGAGTATGTATACAGATACGATCAACAAATGCGCCGCCAACGCGGCTCGCATCGTCAAGTTATCAAAAGAAAGCCCGTTGGGTTTCTGGATTGGCTCAGCAATGGCCGGTGCCTACGTCGGCCTTGGCATTATTCTGATTTTCACACTGGGTAACCTAATCGATCCTGCTTACCGCCCACTGGTAATGGGAGCCACCTTCGGCCTGGCGCTGACGTTGGTCATTATTGCGGGTTCCGAGTTGTTCACCGGTCACACCATGTTCCTGACTTTCGGTGTGAAGGCCGGCACCATCAAATCCAGCCAGATGTGGGCAGTATTGCCACAAACCTGGCTGGGAAATCTACTGGGTTCCGTTTTTGTGGCTCTGCTCTATTACTACGGTGGCGGTAACCTGCTGTCGGTGGATACCAGCTTGGTACACACCGCGGCATTAGCAAAAACCTCTGCGCCCGCTATGACCTTATTCTTCAAAGGTGTATTATGTAACTGGCTGGTTTGTCTGGCGATCTGGATGGCAATCCGTGTGGAGGGTGCCGCCAAATTTATCGCTATCTGGTGGTGTTTACTGGCCTTTATTGCCTCAGGCTACGAGCACTCTGTCGCCAACATGACACTGTTTGCCCTGTCTTGGTTTGGTAATCATAGCGAGGCCTACACCTTAAGTGGCATCGGTCACAACCTGTTGTGGGTAACCCTGGGTAATACCTTGTCAGGCGCAGTCTTTATGGGCCTTGGCTACTGGTATGCCACACCACGGGAAAACCGCCCGCAACCTGCGGCAGTTAACGCGCCGCAAGCTGTGAAACAGTAACGTACTGAGAATGTTGATTAAGGGGAAACGTGCCGTTGGAGCCATTCGGTGTAAACCATCGAAGCGCCACGGGGTATGGTCGCCCCTTCAATCACTGAACTTATCAATAGCCACTTCCGCCCCTAGACTGAAGGATTGCCGATGGACTACTTCCCGATTTTCTGCCAACTGCAACATAAAGCCTGCCTGTTGGTCGGCGGTGGTGAAGTTGCCGAACGCAAGGCTCGCTTGCTGCTGGATGCGGGTGCGGTAATTACCGTCAATGCCTGTGAGTTTACGCCACAGTTTCACCACTGGGCGGAACAGGGGCTGCTCACATTAGTCTGCGGCGAATTTGTACCGGATTTGTTGGCAGAGAAGTGGCTGGTGATTGCAGCAACTGATCAGGTGGCAGTCAACGCCTTGGTCTATCAGAGCGCCAATCTACAGCGGGTGTTCTGCAATGTGGTGGATGACCCGAAACGCACCAGCTTTATCATGCCGTCCATCATTGATCGCTCGCCGATTATGATAGCGATATCTTCCGGCGGTAAAGCCCCTGTATTGGCGCGCTTGCTGCGCGAAAAACTCGAGGCAATGTTGCCACAGCATTTGGGCCAATTGGCACAATTGGCGGGCAATTTGCGCCAGCGGGTGAAGCAACATTTTACCGCGATGGCCGATCGCCGCCGCTTTTGGGAAAAACTGCTTACTCACGACCGCCTGGCGCAATCATTGGCTAACGACGATCAGCGACAAATCGAACAACATATTGAGCATCTGTTCAATGCGCCGCTGAGTGATCGCGGTGAGGTGGTTCTGGTGGGTGCCGGGCCGGGAGATGCCGGTTTGCTGACGTTAAAAGGGTTACAGCAGATCCAACAAGCAGACGTGGTGGTGTATGACCGGTTGGTGTCTGATGAGGTGATGAATCTGGTACGGCGCGATGCCGAGCGGATTTTTGTCGGAAAAGAGTCCGGCTACCATTGCGTTCCGCAAGAAAGTATCAATCAGCTCCTATTGCAACAGGCACAGCAGGGTAAACGAGTGGTACGCTTGAAAGGTGGTGACCCGTTTATTTTTGGCCGTGGCGGCGAAGAGTTGGAAACACTGGCAGAAGCGGGGATTCCGTTCTCGGTAGTGCCGGGAATTACCGCAGCTTCCGGCTGCTCCGCCTACAGCGGGATACCCCTGACTCACCGTGATCATGCGCAAAGTGTGCGTTTGATTACCGGTCATGCCAAAAAAGACGCTCAATTAGATTGGGCCAATCTGGCGGCAGAGAAACAAACGCTGGTGTTTTATATGGGGTTATCCCAGGCGGGAGAAATTCAGCAGCAACTGATTCAACATGGGATGCCGGCTACCACGTCTGTGGCATTGGTGGAAAATGGCACCTCGCGGCATCAACGTGTAGTCAGCGGCGAACTGAGCCAATTGGGATTACTGTCCCAGCAGGTCAACAGCCCTAGCCTGATCATCGTCGGTAGCGTGGTCCGTTTACGTGAAAAACTG
The DNA here is from genome assembly GCF_052217105.1 of Yersinia sp. 2553 StPb PI. Lineage (NCBI taxonomy): Bacteria > Pseudomonadati > Pseudomonadota > Gammaproteobacteria > Enterobacterales > Yersiniaceae > Yersinia > Yersinia sp. 2553 StPb PI. The sequence continues at coordinate 3,573,432 of NZ_JAZGPX010000002.1, forward strand.
AATTGGTTCTCCAGTACTGATCACAGCAAAACAGCGGAACAGGTAGAAAAGGTGGGTTAGGAAACCTTGCTGATGAAGGGGGCAAACCCCCTTCATATTATTGAGTCTTACGGATGGGCGACAAAACCGATAGCGTCGTACACTTTAGCTAATGTCTGTTGCGCGCGAGCACGCGCCTTGGCAGCCCCTTCACGCATCACTTCCTGCAAGAAAGCCTCGTCTTCACGATAAGTGTGATAACGCGCCTGTAGCTCTGTCAGCATGCCCGAGACAGCATCCGCCACGGCACCTTTCAAATGACCATACATCTGGCCTTCAAACTGTGCTTCCAGCTCAGGAACTGACTGACCCGTCACACCTGACAAGATATCCAGCAAGTTAGAAACACCGGCTTTCTTTTCTACGTCATAACGGATAACTGCTGGCTCGTCTGAGTCCGTCACCGCGCGCTTAATCTTTTTAACCACCGATTTCGGATCTTCCAGCAGTTCAATGACGTTATTGCGATTGTCATCAGATTTAGACATCTTTTTGGTCGGGTCTAGCAAAGACATTACCCGCGCACCGGCTTTCGGAATAAACGGCTCAGGGATTTTGAAAATATCACCATACAACGCATTGAATCGACCAGCGATATCGCGGCTCAGCTCCAGATGTTGCTTCTGGTCTTCACCGACTGGCACCTGATTAGTTTGATAGAGCAAAATATCCGCCGCCATCAATACAGGATAATCAAACAAACCGGCATTAATGTTTTCAGCATAGCGGGCTGACTTATCTTTGAACTGAGTCATTCGGCTCAATTCACCAAAATAGGTATAGCAGTTCAGCGCCCAGCTTAGCTGAGAGTGTTCAGGCACATGGGACTGAACGAAAATCGTACTCTTTTTCGGATCGATACCGCAAGCCAGATACAGCGCCAACGTATCTAAGGTTCTTTTGCGTAACTGCGCCGGATCTTGACGGGCAGTAATGGCATGCAGATCAACGATGCAATAAATGCACTCATAATCATCCTGCATCTGTACCCACTGACGCAGCGCACCCATGTAATTGCCAATGGTCAATTCGCCGGACGGTTGCGCGCCGCTAAATACGATAGGCTTGATTGGTTTACTGGATACAGTGGTTAATTCAGTGGGTTTACTCATTTTATACATCCTGATCTTTTAAAGACGACAGCCCGATGGCGGGCAACAGATCGGCAAAATGCTCCAGCACGCAATCGGGGTGACTGGTGGCAATAGCTTCGCCGTAGTTATATCCATAGGTCAGCCCAATACAAGGGCAACCCGCGGCCTGCGCAGCCATAATGTCATTACGCGAATCGCCGACAAACAGCATTTCGCTGGCGCGAAGGCCAAGTTTAGCTAACAGTAAATAGAGCGGGGCCGGATGCGGTTTTTTCACTACCACATCGTCGCCACCAATAATTACTGAGAAATAATCTGCGATACCCAGTGATGCCAGCAAAGGAGCAACAAACGGCGTCGGCTTATTGGTAATCAGCCCCATCGGCAAACCATGGGCTGCCAGTTGAGCCAGCGTAGCTTTCACTTGCGGGAATAGCTGGCTCCCCTGTTCAACCGTTTTGGCATAATAGTGATCAAACAGCTCACGGGTATGTGTGACTGACTGAGCATCCGGCTCATGACCTGCCCAGCGTAACGCACGCTCGACCAAAATATCAGCACCATTGCCAATCCAGGTGGATACCAGTGCGTTACCGGCAACCGGTAAGCCTTGATGCTGCAACGCCATATCAATAGCACTGGCAAGGCCTGGTGCGCTATCAACCAATGTACCGTCCAGATCGAACGCCACACCACGGATAGTATCGAATTTAGTCATGAGCAGACATCGCCAGCTCACTGCGCATAGCATCAATCACCGCAGCATAATCCGGTTGGCTGAAAATAGCTGAACCCGCTACAAACATATCAGCACCAGCCGCCGCAATCTGGCGAATATTGTCGACTTTCACCCCGCCATCCACTTCCAGGCGAATGTCATAGCCACTGGCATCAATCAATTTACGTACCTGACGTAACTTATTCAGTGTTTCAGGAATAAATGACTGGCCGCCGAAACCGGGGTTAACTGACATCAACAAGATGACATCCAGCTTATCCATTACATAATCAAGATAACTCAGCGGCGTAGCAGGGTTAAACACCAAGCCCGCCTTGCAGCCATTCTCTTTGATCAGTTGTAAGGTACGGTCGACGTGTTCAGAGGCTTCGGGATGGAATGAAATATACGTGGCACCCGCTTTGGCAAAATCCGGGACGATACGGTCAACCGGTTTTACCATCAGATGCACATCAATCGGCGCGGTAATACCATAGTCACGCAGGGCCTGACACACCATCGGCCCGATGGTCAGATTAGGAACGTAATGATTGTCCATCACATCAAAATGCACAACATCAGCCCCGGCCGCGAGCACCTTGGCGGTATCTTCACCCAAACGGGCAAAATCGGCTGACAGAATAGATGGGGCAATTAAAAACTTTTTCATCCGCGTCTCCAAACGTATCTCTTTGTTCTATAAAACATCTTCCTGACAGATGGCGCATCTACGTCAGGGGTTCTATTTCATAAACCATTGGGTTTGAATCTTTACCGAGCGGCATTCCCGCTCAGCTATACAGCGCCAAAAGCTCGTTCACTTTACTACGACCAAGAATATTACGGCTGATAGTACGGCGCGCTTTCACCACATGCAGTGACGCCTGATGATACCAATTGCGCGTCAGCTCTGTATCGTGGTTAGAAATCAGAACTGGAATCTTGCTTTCGGCCGAAAGTTGATAAGCCAGACGAGCCAGATTCTGTTGATCCACAATGCCAAAGTTATTGGTGTGATATGCCGTAAAATTCGCCGTCGCTGACAATGGCGCATACGGAGGATCGCAATAAACTACCGCCCCATGCACTGCTTTTAAGAGAGTTTCCTGATAATGCTCACAAACGAATACCGCATTTTGCGATTTTTCAGCAAACCAATAAAGCTCTACCTCAGGGAAATAAGGTTTTTTATAACGACCAAAAGGCACATTGAATTCACCGCTCAAATTATAACGACACAGGCCGTTATAACAATGGCGATTCAGATAGAGAAATAATAATGCGCGGCGATAAGCATCAGTACTGGCGTTAAACTCTTGACGCAGTAGGTAAAACTGCTCGGATTTATTGAAGTCGCCCGTAAACAAAACACGGGCGTCACGCACAAAATCATCAGTGCGTTCCTTCACGATATTGTAGAGGTTGATAAGATCGCTGTTGATATCGGCCAGTATGTAAGACTCATACTCAGTGTTAAGAAACACCGAACCCGCACCGACGAATGGCTCTATCAAGCAGTCTCCCGCTGGAAGATGGCGTCGTATGTCATCAACCAGCGGATATTTCCCACCAGCCCATTTTAAAAAAGCGCGGTTTTTCTTCATGCCGTCAGTTAGCTACTTAATAATTCAGAGCCGCAGATTGTACTCTGTTTCAAACAGCACATCAGCGCACAAATAAGAATGATTTATTTTTTAAGGTCTTGCTGCACTTGTTGTACAGGTTTAACCCACGGTTTTTTCGCCTGAACATCGGCTGGTAGCGTCGTGATGGCCCTTTTTGCATCAGCAGAAGAGGGGTAGTTACCACTTACTAAAATATACCAAGGTTTACCATCACGTTTAGTTTCATAGACATGATAGTCAGTTAATTTTTGCTGTTTAGCATAGGCATTCAATGTGTCTGAGCGTGATGCGCTGCTCAGTTGTAACGTGAAATGGTTACCTGGTGCATTCTTTAAGGTACTACTGCTGCCAACGGAACCTGATTTGGTCACCGCAGATGCCGCTGGAGAAACCACGGTGGTCGGTTTTTTATGGTTGCTGGTTGGCAGCTTAGCTGCTGTCGTAGCTTGTTTCTGCGACGGGTGGGTAATGGTTTCACCCGTAGCCGGTGCCGGTGCTTTAGCCCCTTTTGAACCAGAAACCGTTGCAGGTGCCGTCGGCAAGGTGGATGTCTGACCGTCGTTCATATTCTGAGACAAGGTATCAACCTGCCCCTGAGTTTGAGAAAGTGCATCAGACATATTGCCTGGCAATTCAACACGCTGAGTCGGGCTGTTCGCCGAAGGCGGCACTGAAGCTTCAGTTGGCGTTGGCGAAATTGGCGGAGCACTAATATCCTGTGGCTGAGCCGAGTTCTTCACGCCATTGGCATCATGACCGTCGCTGGCATTGTTTGCTACACCGGGCTGAGTGTTATTGCCGCTAGTGAGTGAAGATGAATCAGACAGATTAATATTTCTCGCTGCATCAACATTCGGGTTTTGCTGGGATGCTTCATGCTCAGTCGGGGCTTTCAGGGCTGAACCGATGGCGATAATGATCAACAAAAGCACTAAAATGCCGATACCAATCATGATGTGTTGGCGTGAAACAGCAAGCTTAGGTCCGGCCGAGGACTTACGGGCACGTGTAGGACGACGGTCACTGCTATCTGGTTTCAGATCGTCTTCCGGCTTTAAATCATCCATCTAAACCCTCCAACTAGAGGCAAAAGCCCACCGCATTGATCACTGCGATCTGGCTGATTGATTTTACTGACTGCAAACAGGCTAAATCGCCCGTAGCAAAGGAATATGATGTTCTTATAGTACAACATCTTAGAACTTATGCGCATACCCTTCGTACTTGAAGCCGCAAAGGTACTAGCCACCCTCTCTTCCAAATCGCTAACTTGCGTCAGCTCAGCAGAATTATGAGCCTCACCAGGGATTACCCTGCGGGCCAGCACAAGTGTTGTTCAAAATGGTTTACAACCAATTTGCCTTTCCCTTGTTGCCTACAAGCTACTCCAATAACTATGGGTATCGAACATATAAATATCGGACTTATGCCATTTTTATAACTGGCAATCAGCTATCGATGCCAACACCGTGTCATGTGCAATACCGCTACGGATTTCTGATTTACCAATAGCCGTTGGCAGTACCAGACGAAGCTCGCCTGCCAGTACTTTTTTATCCCGCATCATATGCGGCAGATAAGACTCTGGTGTCATTTCCTGCGGCCCGCAGACCGGCAGACCGGCTCGTAACAGTAGTTGTTTGATACGCTCAACATCACTGGCTGAGAACTGACCTAATCGACGGGAGGTGTGTGCTGCCATCATCATTCCCGCAGCAACGGCTTCGCCGTGTAACCAGACGCCATAGCCCATTTCAGCCTCAATAGCATGACCATAAGTATGGCCCAAATTGAGTAATGCGCGCATACCGCTCTCTTCACGTTCATCGGCAGCAACAACATCGGCTTTTAATTCGCAGCAACGGCGGATGCAGTAAGCTAACGCTGACATATCCAGTGCGAGTAATGCATCGATATTATCTTCTAACCAATCAAAGAAAGCCGCATCAAGAATGATGCCATATTTGATAACTTCAGCCAGCCCGGAGGCAAGCTCACGCGAAGGGAGAGTGTTAAGGCAATTAAGGTCAACCACTACCGATGCTGGTTGATAGAACGCACCAATCATGTTCTTGCCCAGTGGATGATTTACTGCGGTTTTGCCACCGACAGAGGAATCCACCTGAGACAGTAAGGTAGTAGGAACTTGAATAAAGCGAACGCCGCGCTGATAGCAAGCCGCAGCAAAACCGGTCAGGTCGCCTACTACACCGCCACCTAAGGCAACAAGTGTAGTATCACGACCATGCGGTTTTTCCAGAAGGGCAGAAAATACCTGCTCCAGAACACTCAGAGATTTGTACTGCTCACCGTCAGGTAAAATCACCTGATCAACTTTAATGCCACTTTGTTCCAACACTGCCCGGAGCGAATCCAGATAGAGTGGAGCCAGCGTTTGGTTAGTTACCAGCATTACCTGGTCACCCGCCTTTAGTGGCGCAAAAGAGGCCGAATCATTGAACAATCCGGCAGCAATCGTAATGGGGTAACTACGTTCCCCTAACGTGACAGTAATCTTCTCCATGTCGCGCTCAGTAACCTTCTTAACTTACGCCCGGAGGCATTAGTAAAATGCTAAAATCAGTTACTTTCCAGCATGTTGATAATCTGGTTAGCAACAACTTTCGCGCTTTGATCGTCAGTGCGGATGGTGACATCTGCAATTTCTTCGTACAACGGATTACGTTCTTTTGCCAGTGCTTCTAACACTTCACGTGGAGGCGCATCAACCTGCAACAACGGACGTTTTTTGTCGCGCTGTGTACGGGCCAACTGCTTCTCGATTGTAGTTTCTAAATAAACCACAACGCCACGGGCTGACAAACGGTTACGGGTTTCTCTGGATTTAACAGAGCCACCACCGGTTGCCAGAACAATGCCTTGTTTTTCCGTCAGTTCATTAATAACTTTTTCTTCACGATCGCGGAAACCTTCTTCGCCTTCCACGTCGAATACCCAGCCCACGTCAGCTCCGGTACGTCGCTCAATTTCTTGATCAGAGTCGAAAAACTCCATATTGAGTTGCTGAGCTAACTGACGACCAATAGTGCTTTTGCCGGCACCCATAGGCCCAACCAGAAAGATATTGCGTTTCTCTGCCATGTTTTTGGTATTACTAAGACTATTCGTTAATGATAACCCGCCCCGCCAATCAAATCAGCGGCGGGACCTAAACTGAAACCTCATGAGCGATAGTGCGAGATCAGACGGAAAATTATCTCAGCACTTCTGGTAGTTTGGCAACCGAATAAATCGTTGTACACGTCGTGGGAGGGAAACCATACGTTTTTATCGGCGTATCAACGTTATTAAAACCTCGGAGCTCAATTCGGTAACCCTTGTAAGCTAAATCGGAGGCAGCGTCAAATTTAGAAGCCTCCTATCACACAAAAAGTTGCAGAAAGTCACCAAGATTGGTCTGTTTTCATAAAACACCCCCCCATAAGGCTCAAGCACTGATTAGCCTTGGCGTGATGAAAATCACTAACTCCCGCCGACTTTGTTGTTGGGTGTCTTGTTTGAACAGCGCGCCCAGCCAAGGGATATCGGCCAGGATGGGCACTTTATTAATTCCCTGACTATTTTTTTGCTGGAAAATCCCCCCAAGCACAATAGTTTCCCCATCGTTTACGGTTATTTGGGTTTTTATTTCCTGCTTATCTATTAATAAAGCTTCACTATCTCCGCGTTTAATTGCCATTCCGGGCATATTTTGGCTGATTTTCAAGTTTAGAGTAATCTTGCCATTACGCAGTATTTTCGGTGTCACTTCCATCCCTAATACTGCCTCTTTAAACTCAATAGTAGGCACCCCTTTTTTACCCCGCGAGACCGTATAAGGAATATCAGAACCTTGCTTGATACTGGCAGTTTGCTGATGGGATGTCACCAGCCGAGGGCTGGCAATAATATCAACCTGATTTTCTTGCTCCAGCGCGCTCAATTCCAGTTCCAGCAGACGCCCGCCGATACGGGCAACATTGAATCCAGCGCTGAGGGCGCTATTGGGGAGTGGCAAATTCACATTAAAATTATTCACTCTCAGCGCACGGGGCTGCGTTGCTTCGTCCATACCCCAACGCACACCAAGTTCATGCAAATTTTCCCGACTCATAGTTACGATGTGTGCCGCTAACTGCACTTGCTGTAAAGGCAAATCCATCTCTGCCAGCCAACTTTTCAATAGTGCTAAAGAGGCGGGAGTATCGCGAATTAATAATGTATTAGTACGTTTATCTACCACTACGCTACCCAGTGGCGATAGCAACCCACCTTCAGGAAGAGTCAAACTGTCGGCAACTTGTTCAGCATCAGCATACTGCAAGGCCAGTGAGAAATTATTTAGGGACTCAGATGCATCTTTCTGTTCCGCCCGTTGCTGTCTTTCTTGTATCTCCTGTTCGGTAAAAACCATCATTACCGACCCTTCGCGCTCTACTTTCAGACGGCCCATACGCAAAATAATCGCCAAAGCCTGCTCCCACGGAACATCCGCCAATCTCAGGCTGAGATTACCGTCAACCCCGGCGGCAATGACTAAATTCAGTTGCTGATAATCCGCCAGTGCCTGCAACACTACCGCTATCGGCGCATCTTGAAACTCCAGGGTTACCGGCGGCCCACTTTTTGCGCTAAAGGCACGACTTGTGAGTAATACCAGCAGCAGCATCATCACCCCAGCACTGAGTGTTGGGGTAAGCCCACTCCGGGTTTTCGTAGTAGAAACATTCATCAGACTAATTCCTTTTATGTCCTGTATATTTGAAACGGTAAGAGTGCTTATGCTGCCCAGCCAAGCTCTTTAGTGATGATAATAATCATCTAAAAAAACCCGTTAGTTAGTGCATCAGCAGCACCACTGGCTCCGACAATCCAGAGCAAAAGCCAACTAAGCCAGTATTCTGTAGGCTCACCTGCCGTGAGCCAATATGGGTAACTTGCCAAGTTGACAACAGCCGTGAGCCGACCACTAGCTTCTGCCAGCGGCCCTCTGGCCGCAGTATCCAACCAGAAGAGTAATCTCCTCCCCTGATAACCCCTTGTAATCGCCAATGAGTGAGTTTCTCCCGCTCACCATCACATGGCTGTGCTGATAGGTCCTGAAAAGGATTACGCCCTGTGGCGGTCAATAAGGGGTCGGCATAAGCCACAGGTGCCAGTGATACGATTATCAGAGAGACTATCTTTAGAGGCCCCATACCGTGCTCCCTTTGCCGCTACTCATTGACGCCACCTGCGAGATATTCTTTCAGGCTTAATTTCACCAACAGTACGGAATTATCACTATTAATCTCAACCAGCTGGGTCTGAACAGGGGTGGGGATTTCGGCTAGTTGACGAAATAAATGGAGTAATCCATAGAAATTGACCCGCAGAGTAGCGTGCCACTGTTGGTGCCTTATGGAATCCACTGCGGCCTCGCCAACTGGCCCGGATTGTCGCTGCCAGCGAATGACTTGCCCGCCAAACGGGGCAATCAATTCATCGGTCAGATGGGCCATTGAACTATCAAGTGACAACCACGATGCCTCCCTTTCTTTCAATACCATCATTTGCTGACGAACCAGAGAAAGTGAGGGTAACGGTGCCAAAGCCGCCTGATGATGATCAACCTGTTGCTGATGTTGAATAATCTTATCTGCGGTGAGCCTCTGCTGTTGCCATGCAGGACGTAATAACATGCCATAAGCCATTACACTTAAAAGCCCAAGAAAAACCCACTGCCCTATCAAGATTTGCCAACCCGGCCTATCCATCCAATGTTGCAGCCGCTTATTCATCACTACCTCTTTCATCACTATCTCTGTCCTGCCAGTCGGCCCAAACCGCAAAGCGAAAATTACCGTCATCCTGCTGAGCAATTTTTTGTAAATGCACTGTTGTGAAGAGAGGCGAGCGGCCTAAACGCACTACAAAGAGATTAATTGCGGCATAACTCTGGCTAATTACCTCAAAAACCACCTTATCGCCTTGTGGTATCAGGCTGACCAACCAGCAGCTATCTGGAATTTGCTGCGATAGCTGCTGCAATAATATTGAATATCGCTGGGCAAGTTGGTGGGCCTGACGATAAATCTGAGCGCGCTGTTCCCGATGCCGTAGTTGTGCCATTGCCTGTTGCACCTCTTGATGGTGCTGGCCTAAGGCTATTTGCTGCTGGGATAGCGCTGCCAGACGGATTTGTTGGCTGAAATTTACTACCCGTGATTGCAGTTGTATTACAACCAGTAGGATGGCTAAAAATAGGCATTGGCATAAACCTAGATTGCGCCAAAAACGGTAACGGGATGATTGACGTTCTGCACGCCATAACGAAAAATTAACTTGATACATCAGTCGTCTGCCGGGCGTAATGCCAGCCCTCCGGCCAGAATAAATGCAGCGGGAGATCGCGGCAGTGGCGGTTGATACTGGGCAAAAGCCGTAAAGGGTGACCAGCCGGTGGTATTTTCAACCGGGGCATCATCCACCACATTACTGTAATACACCGTTATCGGTATTCCACTCTGCTCGGGATAACGCGCCTGAAGTTGTCTCAGCAACGTCGGTAATGGATTGAATGTAGTAGGCGGCTGGCCTGGTGCTACATCCTCTGAGTCGGCTGCTACCACACCAAAGTCAAACGGCATGTCAGCCGATGACACCCACAGCCACTCACTCTCCAAACGGTGAACCAACCAATATGGTCCCGATAATCCTGCCGCCATCGCCATATAACGAAGAGCGCAGGGGGTAATATCAATCATATCGGAAGGTAAACCCGCTTGATGCAAGCACGCCTGCCATTGCTGAACTTCTGACTGACGGGCGGCGGTGATGATTAACTCACTACTGGCTGTGGTTTCACTACGATAATCGAGGGCTAAAGCCTGACTGCCGAGCGGAAAGACCTTACTTGCTGCGGCTTTGATAAAACCATCACGCTGCGGTTCGCGTAAACGCCGGTCCGGTGTCGGAATAGTGTGTTGCAATATGCGCTGTGCGGGCAATGCGATACGTAATGAAATATGTTTTGGTAATTGTTTACGCAATAATTTGAGTTTGTCGCTAACCATATCTGGCTGTTGTAAAATACCCTCCCGCAAAACGCCAGAAGGTAAGGTTTGATGCCACCAGTAGCGCAGTTGCCAGCCATAGCGGCGTCTGACAACAGCCAAAGCACGTATAGCATCTATTTGAATATCTAGCCCAACCTGCCAATATTGTGAGTACATCTTTGTCGACCTCCATGTCGAGAGACAATAAAAGAACGTATCCATGTTACGGGCTTGCCTTTATACTACGGCGCGGTTGTTTATAAACTGCCCAATTGACATTGAATGGGAAATCTCAGGTGAAGTTCGTAAAGTATTTTTTGATCCTTACAGTGTGTTGCATTTTACTGGGAGCAGCCTCGATATTTGGCCTGTACAAATATATTGAGCCACAGCTACCCGATGTTGCCACGCTGAAAGATGTCCGGCTGCAAACACCTATGTTGGTGTATAGCGCCGAAGGCGAATTGATCGCTCAATACGGTGAAAAACGCCGTATCCCGTTGACATTAAAACAAATTCCACCAGAAATGGTGCATGCATTTATTGCTACGGAAGATAGCCGATTCTATGAGCATCACGGTGTGGACCCGGTTGGGATCCTACGTGCTGCCTCAATTGCTATGGTTTCTGGGCGTGCCTCACAAGGGGCAAGTACCATTACCCAGCAATTGGCTCGCAACTTCTTCTTAAGCCCGGAACGGACTTTGATACGTAAAATCAAGGAAGCCTTTCTGGCCATTCGTATCGAACAATTACTGACCAAAGATGAAATCCTTGAACTGTACCTGAACAAGATTTATCTCGGCTACCGTGCCTATGGTGTCGGTGCGGCAGCTCAGGTCTATTTCGGCAAAGAAGTCAATGAGTTGACCCTCAGCCAGATGGCGATGATCGCCGGTTTGCCAAAAGCGCCATCCACCTTCAACCCGCTCTATTCACATGACAGAGCAGTGGCACGCCGTAACGTAGTGCTCTCGCGTATGCTGGATGAAAAGTACATCACCCAGGCGCAGTACGATCAGGCGCGCAGTGAAGATCTGGTTGCCAACTACCATGCTCCGCAAATCGCCTTCTCAGCGCCTTATCTGTCAGAAATGGTGCGGCAGGAGATGATTAAGCGTTACGGTGAGAATGCCTATACCGACGGCTATCAGGTCTATACCACCATAACCAGAAAGCTCCAGTTGGCGGCGGTCGACTCATTGCGTGCCAATGTGCTGGCTTATGATATGCGCCATGGTTATCGAGGCCCGTCCAATGTGTTGTGGAAAGTGGGCGAAAGCGCATGGGGCCGCGAGCAGATTATCGATTCACTGAAAACCTTGCCGGTCTATGGCCCACTGCTGCCTGCGGTGGTGACCGAAGCTAATACGACGCAAGCAACGGCACTGTTGGCAGATGGCAGCAACGTGACCTTACCAATGTCCGGCATGCGTTGGGCACGTCCGTTTAAATCGGATAACGCCCAAGGGCCAACACCAAAACAAGTGACCGATGTGGTGCAGCCTGGCCAGCAGATTTGGGTAAGAAAAGTAGAAGATAATTGGTGGCTGGCACAGGTGCCGGACGTCAACTCAGCCTTGGTTTCTATCGATCCAAACAATGGTGCGGTTAAAGCGCTGGTCGGCGGTTTTGACTTTAACCAAAGTAAATTTAACCGTGCGACACAGGCACTACGCCAGGTCGGTTCGAATATCAAACCCTTCCTGTATACCGCGGCAATGGACAAAGGTCTGACGCTGGCAACCATCCTCAATGACCTGCCAATTACACGCTGGGATGCGGGTGCAGGCACCGATTGGCGGCCAAAAAATTCACCACCGACTTACGACGGCCCAATTCGTTTACGCCAAGGTTTAGGTCAATCGAAGAACGTGGTGATGGTGCGGGCAATGCGTGCCATGGGTGTGGATTATGCGGCTGAATACCTGCAACGCTTTGGTTTCCCAGCACAAAATATTGTGCACTCAGAATCCCTGGCATTAGGTTCCGCCTCCTTTACGCCATTGCAGTTAGTCCGTGGTTATGCCGTGTTGGCAAACGGCGGCTATCTGGTCGATCCCTATTTCATCACCAAGATAACTGATGATGTGGGCAATGTGCTGTTCGAAGAGAAACCGAAGATTGTCTGTGAAGAGTGTAACTTACCGGTTATTTACGGTGACACTCAGCGCTCAGTTGTTCTGTCTGATGATAACATCGAAAACGTCGCCACCTCGCAGAACAATAACGCCAGTAATGTGCCAATGCCTGAGTTAGAAAAAGTGACGCCCGAACAGGCCAAGCTCAACGGTGACCAGCAATACGCACCCCATGTGATAAGCACGCCGTTGGCCTTTTTGATTCGTGATGCGTTGAACTCAAATATCTTCGGGGAACCGGGTTGGATGGGTACCGGCTGGCGTGCCGGGCGTGACCTGAAACGCAAGGATATTGGCGGTAAAACCGGTACCACTAACAACTCAAAAGATGCTTGGTTCTCTGGCTACGGCCCGGATACCGTGACCTCCGTCTGGATTGGCTTCGATGACCATCGCCGCGACTTAGGCCGCAGCTCTGCATCAGGGGCCATATCAGATCAGATCTCTGGTGCTGAAGGTGGGGCGAAGAGTGCACAACCTGCATGGGATGACTTTATGAAAGCGGCCCTTGAAGGTTTGCCAGAAAAACCGGTTTCTCCACCGCCGGGTATTGTCAGCGTAGTGATTGATAAGCAGACGGGTAAGTTATCCAGTGGCGGACCAGGCAGTCGTTCAGAGTACTTTATCGAGGGGACACAACCCACCGAGTATTCAGTACATGAAGCAGGGACGACTCTAATGGATAACGGGCAGACTCACGAGTTGTTCTGATGGAGTTGTTCTGTAAACGCTGATGGCCTGAGTATCAAGACGGAGCAGCGCCAATAAAAAAGCCGGGAGCTCGTAACAGAGTCCAGGCTTTTTTATCTCTGACCATTACTTATTAAGAAATGCCTGAGCCAGAAAAAGGGCACTAACATTACGGGCCTCGCGAAAATCAGGCTCATCCAGCAGTGCCATCATATTGGCGATCGGCCAGCGGACTTGTGGCAGGGGTTCCGGCTCGTCACCCTCCAGACTTTGTGGATAGAGGTTATGAGCAATAACAATATTCATTTTGCTAGAGAAATAGGACGGAGCCATCGTCAGCTTACTGAGATAATCAAAGCTTTTAGCACCAAAGCCAACCTCTTCCATCAGTTCACGATTCGCCGCCTCCAGCACACCTTCGCCCGGATCAATCAACCCTTTGGGGAAGCCCAGCTCATACTCTTCAATACCCACGGCATATTCACGAATCAGCAGGAGATCATCGCCAATAATCGGCACTATCATCACCGCTTCACGGTTTGATGGCCGCATTCGTTCATAAACGCGTTGTACGCCATTACTGAACTCCAGATCCACCGCTTCAACAGTAAACAAGCGGGAGTGGGCAACCGTTTCTATTTTAAGAATTTTAGGTTTTTGCAGGTGTTTCATGATAGCCCCAATTTAAATACTCACCGCCTATCGGACTTGCATCAGGATAACCAGAGCTATTTTATGGTTACTTAGTAAGCCACTTTTTGCCGATAACGATTAACCCAACACTTTATACTGGAATTTATTAGAACTTGATCACATTGTGCGTTAGTGAGAACCTTTATCGCAATCTCAGTTAGATATAATTTACCTGTTTTTAACATGACGTCGAGTTTAGTCAAGATTCAACCGGTTAAATTTCATCCTACCCTCACTCAACACACGTTAAAAAATGTGTTTGAAAATAGGATTATGCTGATATTACCGCTGTTTTAGCCTTGCTATCCTTATCAATCTACGGGCAGTTTAAGAGCACTTGCATTAGGTTTTTTGATGAATAATAGCGTGTAAAATGCTAGTTCACTGAATGACTCTGTTATATGCCTTGGTACTGTTTTTACGCATAATATGCATTCTTTCATAGAGTTGACGTAAGTCAGAGGCGCTCGGATGGGGATGGGATGAGCACAATAGTCTTAATATTGGCCTTACTGTTGACCAGTCTGATCGCGGTAGGTTTGTTATGGTGGTTCCGATTCCGCCACCCCGCCCCCGTAACTGCAATACTGCCGTTCGCTAAACCTATTCACCGTAAACTCACCGCGGAAGAACGGGTTAATATTGAGAATTATCTGCTCGGTCAGCAAGAGAAGCTCGGATTCAAATCCCAGTCAACTTTTGACACCCGCACACTGACGAACAGCAATCTTGCGCCAGCAAAGCTGACTCTAACTCCACAAAGCGAAAATGTTTATTCGGTTACCCGCGCCATCACCCGCTACGGCGTGGCGAGTGACGAACCCAATAAATGGCGTTATTACCTTGATTCGATTGAAGTTCACCTACCGGCTTCGTGGGAACAATATATCGCTCAGGATAATGACGTAGAACTTATCCAAACGCAGACGATTCCTTTGGTGATCTCCCTTAATGGGCATACGCTTAAAAATCACCAGGCTGAGAATAGCTACCAGCCTATCTTGCCTTCTCCAGCGCAAAATGCCTCAATCCGCAAAGCGGACAGCGAACATATAGAGCTGTTGAATATCCGCAAGGAAACACCCGAAGAATATGCCTTACATGGTGCTAATGGCTTAAAAGAAGCCGCTGCGATCTGTCTGGCATTGTTATTACTGTTTTTCGCACTCACCGGTCCGGCGGTTACACTGCCCTGGCTGATTATTGTGGCGATAACGTTAACCGGTTGGGCATGCTGGAATATGTTCCGCCCGTTATCTGAAAAAGATTTGCGTGAAGTCCATTGCTTGAGCGGTACGCCAAAGCGCTGGGGGCTGTTTGGTGAATCGAACCAAGGGCAGATGAATAACATCTCGCTCGGGATTGTCGACCTGATTTATCCGGCCCATTGGGGGCCCTATTTTGCTCATGACCTGGGCAAGAAAACCAACATTGATATCTATCTCAACCGTCAGGTCGTGCGTCAGGGGCCTTTTTTATCCCTGCATGACGAAATGAAACATTTCCCGTTACAGCGCTGGGGGAAAAACCTGACGCTTATTGCCGGCTCACTGTTAATAATGGTGTTATTGCTAATCTATGTGCCGCTCAGCTTGCCATTGAAATTGAGTATTGCCTGGTTGCAAGGCGCACAAAGCCAGCAAGTTACTAGTGTTGAAGCTCTGGATAAAATGCCTCTGCGCATCGGCGATATGCTGAAAGCTCAGGGTACCGGTATGTGTTATGTCCCGCCGAATACTCAAAATCCGCATAGTTTTGTTTTTACGCCGTTTGATTGTTCTGGGATCTATTGGAATAACGCAGCACCACTGCCACAACCTGAATCTGACACCATTGAAAAAGCCGCCGCACTGGTGGCAACAGTCAATCAGCAGTTGCATCCGCAAGGTACTGGTGCCAACGTCAACCCACAGTTGGCAACCGCCATTGAAAAATCTGGCATGATTTTACTGAATGATTTTGCAGATATCGTTTTAAAAACACAGGCATTATGCGGTGGAGATAGCGACTGTGTCCGCCTGAAAAATGCCTTGGTTAACTTAGGTAATGCCAAGAATTGGCCGGGGCTGGTTAAACGAGCACAATCTGGCACATTGAAAGGGATGAATGTGCTGTTGCGCCCAGTCAGTGCCGATACCCTGGAAAGTCTGGTTAAAACCGCTACCTCATCGTTTGTTTATCGTGAAACGCATTTGGCAACTGAAGCATTAAATAGCCCGCCGCCGGGTGGCTTCTTGCTAACCAGTGATGAAGGTAAGCAGTTAGTTAATCACCCTGCCCCTGCCGTCCCCATGTTTGATTACAGCGCACTGGAGCAGTGGCGGGAATTACAACGGCTCTCCGGGCTGCTACTTAATACTCAGTTTAAGGCAGAAGGCATCATTACCAATATCACCATTGATGCCAATGGCACACGGCATATCGCGCTACACAGTGAGCCGGATATCGTCACACTCGGTCGCTATCTGGGTACCAGCCTATTGCTGCTAATACTGATTGCCTGTCTGGCCGTGAATATCACTTTATTAATTCAACGGATACTACGAAACCGTAACCGGATGGATAATATTCAACGCTATTATGATAATTGTTTTAACCAAACCCTCACTCCCGCGCCTTTCCTGCGTTAGCTTTCTTTCAGGCCATATCATTCATCTCTGGCTGGCTCTGTAACTTTGATATGCTAGGCTAACTTTATCTGTGGCTGTTATCGGGACATCACCCTGATGGCGCTGGTATTCGTTGTAACCCGTATTATTTGTTTGCATAAAAATAATGTGATTGTGGAGCCGCTATGCCCCCAGAATTTAATTGGCAAGAGATTGATACCGTGCTGTTGGACATGGATGGCACCCTGTTGGATTTGGAGTTCGATAGCCATTTCTGGCTAAAGCAGGTGCCGGAAACCCTTAGCCAACACCGAGGGATCCCGCTGGAGCAGGCCCACAAAATTATTCATGATGAATACTTGGCAGTGCAACATACCTTAAACTGGTATTGCTTCGATTATTGGAGTGAACGGTTGGACTTAGATATTTACGCCATGACCACGGCTGCGGGTAACCGGGTTCGTCTGCGCCAGGATACTGAGCCGTTTTTGTCCAGTTTACGCCAGCAAGGGTTACAAACCATTTTGCTCACCAACGCCCATCCACACAGTCTGGCAGTCAAAATTGAGCATACTGCACTTGACCAGCACCTTGATTTATTACTTTCCACCCATACATTTGGTTATCCGAAGGAAGATCAACGACTGTGGCAAGCTGTCGCGCAGCATACCGGGCTGAATCCGGCCAGAACCTTATTCGTCGATGACAGTGAAACGATTCTGGATGCCGCGCGCACATTCGGTATCCGCTACTGTCTGGGTATAGAAAACCCGGATTCCAGTTGTGCTGACAAAGCATTTCACAGCCACCCTGCAATCAATGATTACCGTAAGCTATTACCCGCGCTACAGTTACGTGGTGACTAAAAAGATGTTTAGCCCTATAGCCTAAATAATTCGCGTTGCAACAAGGCGACCAACACGCATGCGACGTGAAATATGACGGAGATAACAGGCAGGAGTATTCATGAAGGATAAAGCAGTTTCTGACGAATCGGTTCGGCTGGATAAATGGCTTTGGGCAGCCCGGTTTTATAAAACCAGAGCAATCGCCCGGGAAATGGTGGATGGCGGTAAAGTCCACTACAACGGCCAGCGCGGTAAACCGAGCAAGTTGGTTGAACTGAATGCTGAAATCCGCCTGCGTCAGGGCAATGATGAACGCACGGTGCGGGTATTGGCATTACACGGTCAACGCCGTGGTGCAAGCGAAGCACAGGCATTGTATGAAGAGACTGAAGCCAGTATTGCCAATCGCGATAAGGTGGCACAGGCGCGTAAACTGAATGCCCTGACCATGCCACATCCTGACCGACGGCCGGATAAAAAAGAGCGTCGCAACCTGATCAAATTTAAACAAGGCGAGTCTGAGTAAACCCTATAGATTTCAACATGCAGGACGGCAGCCCACACACCTGCAACTTGAAAGATGACGGCTTTGCTTGCAGCCAGAAAGAGAGAAAACTATGTCTAATCACGACCAATTACACCGCTATCTGTTTGCTAACCATGCTGTGCGCGGTGAGCTGGTTTCAGTCAATGAAACCTACCAGCAAGTATTAGCCAATCATGATTACCCACCAGCGGTACAAAAACTGTTGGGTGAGATGTTGGTCGCAACCAGTTTACTGACCGCCACGCTCAAGTTTGATGGTGATATTACCGTGCAGTTACAAGGAGGGGATGGCCCATTGTCACTGGCAGTGATTAACGGTAATAACCAGCAGCAGATGCGGGGTGTCGCCCGCTTTAAAGGTGAAATCAGCGATGAAAGCACACTGAAAGAGATGGTCGGCAACGGCTATCTGGTTATCACTATCACCCCGGCAAAGGGCGAGCGCTATCAGGGTGTGGTCGCACTGGAAGGGGAGACTATCGCCGCCTGTCTGGAAAATTACTTTATGCAGTCGGAACAATTACCAACACGCCTGTTTATTCGTACCGGCAGTGTGGAAGGTAAAGCCGCTGCGGGCGGGATGTTGCTGCAAGTGTTACCAGCCGAAGAGCGCAATGAAGATGAGTTTGATCACCTGGCACAGCTTACCACTACCATCAAAGCTGAGGAGCTATTTACGCTGCCAGCGAATGAAGTGCTGTATCGTTTATATCATCAGGAAGAAGTGACGTTATATGAGCCGCAAAACGTCAGTTTCTGCTGCACCTGTTCCCGCGAGCGTTGTGCTGATGCATTAGTCACACTGTCGGAAGATGACATCACCGAAATGCTGGAACAAGATGGCAATATTGATATGCATTGTGAGTATTGCGGCAATCACTACCTGTTTGATGCCGTTGATATCGCCTCATTAAAGAGTGGTAACAGCACTTCCTCAGAACAAATTCATTAATAAGCATAATGATTGGTTGGGTGCTGACTCGTGCCCAGCTATTTCTTCTGGCGTTTCATACTTGCGACAATCCGTGTCCTATCTCTCATAACCTAGCGAAAAATAGGTCATATGTTGAAATATTTGATAGCTATCGCTGTTAATCAGAGATGAGGATTTACAATCGCTGGTAGAAAATTGACGATCCAGGAGTTATGACATGAGTGTTAAAGGAATTACCCCGCAGGAGCTCGCCGCCTATGGCATCCATAACGTCAGCGAGATTGTTTACAACCCAAGCTATGATTTACTGTTCCAGGAAGAGACCAAACCCACGCTTGAAGGATACGAGCGCGGAATCCTCACCACCACAGGAGCAATAGCGGTAGATACCGGGATTTTTACCGGCCGCTCGCCAAAAGATAAATATATTGTCCGCGATGCCATCACTCAAGATACCGTGTGGTGGGCCGATCAGGGCAAAGGCAAAAATGATAACAAGCCACTGAGTCAGGAAACCTGGAGCCACTTGAAAGGGTTGGTAACCGAGCAACTGTCCGGTAAGCGTCTGTTTGTTGTTGATACTTTCTGCGGTGCTAACGCCGATACTCGCCTGCAAGTTCGCTTTGTCACTGAAGTCGCGTGGCAGGCTCATTTTGTCAAAAACATGTTTATCCGCCCATCAGACGAAGAACTGGCCCATTTCGAGCCTGATTTTATCGTCATGAATGGCGCTAAATGCACCAACCCAGACTGGAAAGAGCAAGGTCTGAATTCCGAGAACTTTGTTGCCTTTAACCTGACAGAACGTATGCAGCTCATTGGCGGCACATGGTATGGCGGCGAAATGAAGAAAGGTATGTTCTCGATGATGAACTACCTGCTGCCACTGAAAGGCATTGCTTCCATGCACTGCTCGGCCAACGTCGGCGAGAAAGGCGATGTGGCTATCTTCTTCGGTCTGTCTGGTACCGGTAAAACCACGCTGTCGACTGATCCGAAACGTAAGTTGATTGGTGATGACGAACATGGTTGGGATGATGACGGCGTATTTAACTTTGAAGGTGGCTGCTACGCCAAAACCATCAAGTTATCTGAAGAGGCAGAACCGGATATTTATCATGCTATTAAGCGTGATGCCTTGCTGGAGAACGTGGTAGTACTGGCCGATGGTACCGTTGATTTCAATGATGGTTCCAAAACGGAAAACACCCGTGTTTCTTACCCGATCTATCACATTGAAAATATCGTTAAACCGGTTTCTAAAGCGGGTCATGCCACTAAGGTTATCTTCCTGACTGCTGATGCCTTTGGTGTATTGCCACCAGTATCACGCCTGACAGCAAATCAAACCCAGTATCACTTCCTGTCTGGCTTCACCGCTAAACTGGCTGGTACTGAGCGCGGTGTAACTGAGCCAACACCGACCTTCTCAGCCTGTTTTGGTGCAGCTTTCCTGTCGCTGCATCCAACACAATATGCAGAAGTGCTGGTTAAACGTATGCAAGCGGTGGGCGCACAAGCCTATCTGGTCAATACTGGCTGGAATGGCACTGGCAAACGTATTTCCATCAAGGATACCCGTGGCATCATTGACGCCATTCTGAACGGTGAGATTGATAAAGCAGAAACCTTCACTCTGCCAATCTTTGATCTGGCGGTGCCAACGGCATTACCGGGCGTGAACCCAGAGATCCTCGATCCTCGTGACACTTACGCTGATGTGGCACAGTGGCAAGAGAAAGCCGAAGATCTGGCGAAGCGTTTTACCACTAACTTTGATAAGTATACTGATACCCCAGCAGGTGCTGCATTGGTTAGCGCAGGGCCAAAGCTCTAAGTTAGCGTTGATTTTGTAATGATTATGGGAGGGACACATTTGTGTCCCTTTTGTTTTTCGCCAATCAAAAATGGATTAGATCAGGTTTGGTGGATGAGTGATCGGGGTCGGGTGTTCATTATTAGTTGTTCAGTGATCCGGGTCGGTTGATATGAGTTCAGTGATTAACTTGTCTCCGTTGCCTCAACCGCCAAAGGGTGCGGGCGCGCACCCTTGTGGAATCCCGCGCTTCGCACGTATCGCCTGCCCACTGCGTGGGTTCCCTCACTCATCGTTTCGGCTCACGGACCGCCGTGATTCGCTCCTGCTCAAGCACGGTTCGCTCGGCTTCCCTGCCTCGCGTCCTACCTTCACTCTTCATTCGGCAGCTCAAATGTGCTTTGAAAGTCAAAAGAGGAAATCAACAGCAAAAAATGATGGTTTTGACGTTGAGCGCAATCAGGAATATTGCCGACAAGGAATGAGGGTAGAGTGAGCGGGCATGGACGCCCGCGAAAAGCGCGCTTGAGCAGGAGCGAATCGCGCTGGCTCGTCAGCACGAAAGACGTAGGCGGTTTACCCGTAGGGCAATATTTCGCGCAAGCCGCAGGTGCAGGAGGGCCGGCTTGCCCTCCTGCTCGGTTGAGGCTACGGAGGTAAATTAGGCACTTAACTCATATCAACCGAAACCTGATCCGACCCCACCATAACCGAACCCGATCACTAAACTCATATCAACCGAACCTGATCACCATACTAAATAACCAAAATAAAACTCACACTACCGCCGGTGGCTTCGCCTTCATATCTAACGGCAACGGAATATACGCCCGGATCCGTAAACCGCCTCGCTCACTGGTACCGATATCCAACGAACCGGCGTGGGCATCAATAATCCGCTGCACAATCGCCAAGCCCAGTCCAGTACCACTGGTACTCCGCGCGCTATCGCCACGCACAAAAGGCTGGAACAGATGCTTCAAATCTTCAGGCTTGATACCAGGGCCGTCATCCTCAACCTGGAACCACGCACGCTGTAGCTCAGTGCCACTACTGACTTTTATCCAGCCATTACCGTAACGCGCCGCATTCACCACCATATTGGCCAACGCACGCTTAATCGATAACGGATGGATATCCACCAGCACTTCACCTGCACACAAATCAGTCTCGATTACCCGCTCATAACCACTTTCAGCCGCGATCACTTCACCGAGTACGGCATTCAAATCACTCGACTCTGTCGGCATCTCCTGCCCGGTACGTAGATAATCGATAAATTGCTCAATAATGGCGTTGCACTCTTCGATATCTTTATTGATTGACTCAGAAAGGTATCCATCGGCTTCACTCATCATTTCAGTCGCCAAACGAATACGGGTCAACGGCGTGCGTAAATCATGGCTAACCCCAGCCATCAGCAAGGTCCGATCATCCGCCAACAACTTCACGCCGGCGGCCATTTGGTTAAATGCCCGGGTAACCGAACGCACCTCTGACGCACCATACTCCCGTAGCGGTGGCGGAATAATCCCTTTACCCACCTGCAAAGCGGCATGCTCCAGCTCAACTAATGGCCGATTCTGAATACGGATAAACAGCCAGGCTCCCCCTACAGCCAATAACATAATTGCCAGGGTATAACGGAACAGTGGCGAGAAATCGCCCTGATGGATCTCAGTTAATGGCACTCGTACCCAAATATCCGGCGATAACCACGTCTTTAGCCAGACAACAGGGGAGTTTTTATTAACTTCGACCCGAACATCGGTTGGCCCACCCAATTGTTGGGCCATTTGATCACTGAGAAATTTGTAATGCTGTGCCCAACGCAGGCCACTTTCCTCCGCCGCAGCATTGGTATAAAGCGAAATCCCCAATTCACGGTAAATCTCACGCCGAAACGCCGGCGGGACTTCAAGTAGCGTGCCATCTTCCAATTGCAGCCGGTCAGTCATCAGCATACGAACTTCATACGCCAACACTTTGTTAAACTGCTGCAAACTGGGCAAAATGGCGAAATTCAGCACCACCAAATACGTGGTGACCAGACTGACGAACAGCAAGGTCACAATCAGTAATAAGGTTCGGGCAAATGAGCTACGTGGAGAAAAGCGCCATCGCCTCATGCTTTACTGCCGTCCGGTACAAATACGTAGCCCAAGCCCCATACAGTTTGGATATAGCGCGGATGCGCCGGATCTTCCTCGACCATACGCCGCAGACGTGAAATCTGTACGTCGATGGAACGCTCCATCGCACTGTATTCGCGACCTCGGGCCAGATTCATCAGCTTATCGCGTGACAACGGCTCACGTGGATGACTCACCAAGGCTTTCAGCACCGCAAACTCACCGCTAGTCAGTGGCATAGGCTCATCTTCACGAAACATCTCGCGCGTGCCTAAATTGAGTTTGAACTTACCAAACGCAATCACTGCTTCTTCCTGTGAAGGTGCACCCGGTAGCTCGTTAGCCTGACGGCGTAACACCGCACGAATACGGGCCAGTAATTCTCGGGGGTTGAATGGCTTAGGAATATAATCGTCAGCACCAATTTCCAATCCGACGATACGGTCAACTTCCTCACCCTTAGCCGTCACCATAATGATCGGCATCGGGTTACTTTGGCTACGCAGACGGCGGCAGATAGATAGACCATCTTCACCCGGTAACATCAGATCAAGCACCATCAGGTGGAAAGACTCACGGGTCAGCAAGCGATCCATCTGTTCAGCATTGGCAACGCTGCGCACCTGGAAACCTTGCTCTGTTAGGTAACGTTCCAACAGCGCGCGCAGGCGCATATCGTCATCAACGACCAGAATCTTGTGATTCTCTTGCATTTTATTACTCCCAAAGGCCGTATTGCTCGAACCTGTACATTGTTAAAAAAACTTACTTTATACCCTAAATAATTCGAGTCGCAGGAAGGCGGCAACTGAGCGAGCCCTCGGTCACTTACATGAGTCAGTGACGGAGGGTGAACGAAGGAAGCCAACACACATGCAGCTTGAAGTATGACGTGTATAACAGACAGCTTTTTATGGTATACATTCTAGTCGAAATTGTTACAAAGCTTATTGTTGTGCCTAATTATCAACACTTTCGTCAAATGGGCGGTAGCGGATCTCTAATATCCAGTAGGTTGCTTCACCATTTGGTGTCTGAACCGTCACCTCATCCTCCACCTGCTTGCCAATTAAGGCACGGGCAACCGGTGAATCGATAGAAATCCATTTTTTTGCCGGATCAAACTCATCCGGCCCAACCAGGCGAAAGATGCGCTGCTCTTCTAATTCATTTTCTACCCGCACCCAGGCACCAAAAAAGACTTTTCCTTCCTGACGCGGGTCAGGGTCGACAACTTTCAGCACCTCAAGGCGTTTGGTCAAAAAGCGTACCCGGCGATCAATCTCTCGTAGCCGCTTCTTACCATAGATATATTCAGCGTTTTCCGAACGGTCACCCATTGCTGCGGCTTCAGACACCGCCTGTGTTACCACCGGGCGCTCTTCCCGCCACAGATAATGCAATTCACGATCCAGCGCCTGCCAGCCTTCGCGGGTAATGTAATTACTTTTCGCCATATAATTATCCCTTTGGCATTGATGCTTCTACTATACCCTAACTTTTTACCGATAAGTCCACGTTACCTCAAGCTCTGCTGCCGCTCTACTGGCAATTTATCCGGGCAATCCGTATAACTATCTTCTGCCATTTTTCCTACTCACTATCAGACTTGACATCAGACTTATGAATGAACAACTGAGCAGCATTATTGCAAGCGAACTACAGGCGCGGCCGGAGCAAGTTATCTCTGCTATCCGCCTGCTTGATGAAGGTAATACCGTGCCGTTTATTTCGCGGTATCGTAAGGAAGTTACCGGCGGGTTGGATGATACCCAGTTGCGCCAGTTGGAAAGTCGTTTGGGCTATCTGCGTGAACTCGAAGAGCGCCGCCAAACCATTCTTAAATCAATTGAAGAAAGGGGCAAGCTCACTGAGCAGTTGGCCGGTGCCATCAATGGCACCATGAGTAAAACTGAGCTTGAAGATTTATATCTCCCTTATAAACCGAAGCGCCGCACCCGTGGTCAGATTGCGATTGAAGCCGGTCTGGAACCATTGGCGGACAGTTTATGGCATGACCCACAGCAAGAGCCAGAACAGGTTGCTCTCGCTTATGTTGATGCCGATAAAGGTGTTGCAGATACGAAAGCGGCACTGGATGGTGCACGCTATATCCTGATGGAGCGCTTTGCAGAAGATGCAACCCTACTGGCGAAAGTGCGCCAGTATTTGTGGAAAAATGCCCATTTGGTAGCAAAAGTGGTGGAAGGCAAAGAGCAGGAAGGCGCTAAATTCCGCGATTACTTTGACAGCCACGAACCTATCGCCCAAGTCCCTTCTCACCGCGCACTGGCAATGTTCCGTGGACGTAATGAAGGTGTGCTGCAACTGGCGCTAAATCCGGATCCGCAGTTTGACGAACCGCCGCGCGAAAGTCAGGGCGAGCAGATAATTATTAACCATCTCGACCTGCGGCTGAATAATGCGCCAGCAGACGGTTGGCGCAAAGCGGTGGTCAACTGGACCTGGCGTATCAAAGTGCTGATGCATCTGGAAACCGAGCTGATGAGTACCCTGCGCGAACGAGCCGAAGATGAAGCAATCAACGTATTCGCCCGTAACATGCAAGATCTGTTGATGGCAGCCCCTGCCGGCATGCGCGCCACCATGGGCCTTGATCCGGGCCTGCGGACTGGGGTGAAAGTGGCGATAGTGGACGCTACCGGCAAGCTGGTTGCCTTTGATACCATCTACCCTCATACCGGGCAGGCTGCTAAAGCCGCCGCCGTGGTGGCCGCCCTATGCATCAAGCATCAGGTTGAACTGGTGGCTATCGGGAATGGTACGGCATCGCGGGAAACCGAGCGTTTCTTTGTCGAGCTACAGCAACAGTATCCGGCAGTCACCGCGCAAAAAGTGATTGTCAGCGAAGCTGGAGCCTCGGTTTACTCCGCCTCGGAGTTGGCGGCGCTGGAGTTCCCAGATCTGGATGTCTCCATCCGTGGTGCAGTGTCTATTGCCCGGCGGTTACAAGATCCACTGGCTGAACTGGTAAAAATTGACCCGAAATCTATCGGGGTCGGCCAGTATCAACATGATGTTAGCCAAAGCCAACTGGCGAAAAAGCTGGATGCGGTAGTGGAAGACTGCGTAAACGCCGTGGGTGTGGATTTAAACACCGCGTCGGTGCCGTTACTGACCCGGGTTGCGGGTTTAACCCGCATGATGGCGCAAAACATTGTTAGCTGGCGTGATGAGAATGGCCGCTTCCATAACCGTGAGCAATTGCTCAAAGTCAGCCGCCTCGGGCCGAAAGCCTTCGAGCAGTGTGCCGGCTTCCTGCGTATCAATCATGGCAATAACCCGCTGGACGCATCAACCGTGCATCCAGAAGCCTACCCGATTGTTGAGCACATTTTGGCTGCAACTGAACAGGCATTGCAGGACCTAATGGGTAATGCTACCGCGCTGCGTAATCTTAATGCGCGTGATTTCACCACCGAGCAATTTGGTGTCCC
The DNA here is from genome assembly GCF_052217105.1 of Yersinia sp. 2553 StPb PI. Lineage (NCBI taxonomy): Bacteria > Pseudomonadati > Pseudomonadota > Gammaproteobacteria > Enterobacterales > Yersiniaceae > Yersinia > Yersinia sp. 2553 StPb PI. The sequence goes on from NZ_JAZGPX010000002.1 coordinate 3,599,813, forward strand.
GACGGTCACCGATATTCTACGCGAGTTAGAAAAGCCAGGCCGTGACCCACGCCCTGAGTTCAAAACCGCAACCTTCGCTGAAGGTGTAGAGACGCTCAATGACCTGACTCCGGGCATGATCCTCGAAGGCTCGGTCACTAACGTGACCAACTTTGGTGCCTTTGTTGATATTGGTGTTCATCAGGATGGTTTGGTACATATTTCATCACTGGCGGATAAGTTTGTCGATGACCCACATAAGGTGGTGAAAGCCGGGGATATCGTCAAAGTGAAAGTCATGGAAGTGGATTTGCAACGCAAGCGCATTGCCCTGACCATGCGCCTTGATGAACAGCCTGGTGAAGGCGGCTCGCGTCGTGGTAACAATGGCGCTAATAGTGCGAATAGCAGCGCCAATGGTCGTAATGACAATCGTGGTGCCAGCCAGCCTCGTAACAGCAATGATGCGAACAGTCGCCCAGCAGCCAAGGGCCGGGCAGACAGTAATTCTGGTAGCAACAGCGCCATGAGTGATGCACTGGCGGCGGCATTTAAAAAACGCTGATATCTCTACTCAGGGCCACGTTGGTGGCCCTTTTTTCATTTACGTTTTTGTTTCAAATTATCGCGACATCTTTAATATTTCCTCTCATATCCTTTTCTTCTATAAAGCTGAAGATTTATCTTTTAAATTAATTAGCACGCGATTCTTTTCTGCTGCGAAATGACGTTTACATCATGATTAAATCGGCGTTAATTTAACAATCTATTTAACATGAGGGTTAATTTCGTCAATTATTCACTCTAATTTATAAATAATTATGAAGACATTCTGTGAGTTAATTAAAATCCGAATGTTATTTTATTAAAATGTGAGTGAATTAATTATGTTAACAATCGGTATTTAACTGCCCTAACAGGGCATAATGGAAACATTCAGTTAACTGATTTAACTCATTATTTTCATTTGCGATTATGTTAATTTGATGGTAAAACAAGCATAAATAAAAATCAGACTCATTAATTATACCCTAAATAATTCGAGTTGCAGGAAGGCGGCAAGCGAGATAATCCCGATAAGCTTACATGAGTAAGTGATTCGGGTTAGTGAGCGTAGCCAACACACAGGCAGATGGAAGTATGACGGGTATATAAAAATGAAATAGTAACGAATACTTACCTTTGAGTATTTCACCTTAGTTGAATATGAAAACGATTCTTACTATTATTATTTTATCTATTACCTTTTAGAGTCGTATCACTCTGAATTTTGGTACGCCAATAACGTAATAACAAGAGGCACCTATGCATCTTATCCCGCAGCGTTCCTATAAAATTGTTGGTTTCTCGCCTGAAATCAGCCCGGCTTACCGGCAGAAATTATTGTCACTGGGTATGCTGCCCGGCTCTTCGTTTAATGTTGTCCGCCTCGCGCCATTAGGTGACCCCATTCAGATAGAGACCCGCCGCGTCAGTCTGGTGCTACGGAAAAAAGACTTAGATCTGCTTACGCTGGACTTGCAACCCTAATATTGCGGGTCAACATCCTATTTTGGCTGCCGGGCTGCGTGTCAAAGCCCCCCTGCGTAGTCTGATTTTAATTTACTAATATCACGTTGGATCATGAAAGCACTCACAATCGGCCTGATCGGCAATCCCAATGCAGGTAAAACCACCCTTTTTAACCAGTTAACCGGTGCCCGCCAACGGGTGGGGAACTGGGCCGGGGTTACGGTGGAGCGCAAAGAAGGCCATTTCACTACCGCGCAACATCAAGTGACATTGGTTGACCTGCCGGGAACCTACTCCCTGACCACCATTTCTGAGCAAACCTCGCTGGATGAGCAAATTGCTTGTCACTACATTCTAAGTGGTGAAGCTGACCTGCTGATTAATGTCATTGATGCGGTGAATCTGGAGCGCAATCTCTACCTGACACTGCAACTGGTTGAATTGGGTATTCCCTGTATTGTGGCGCTCAATATGTTGGATATTGCCAAAAGCCAACATATCGATATTGATATCAAGGCATTATCTCAGCAGTTAGGTTGCCCGGTTATTCCGCTGGTCTCCACTCGCGGGCAGGGTATCAATGAATTAAAAAGCAGTATTGATGAACTTCAGCCGATTCCCTTTAAGGCTTTGGTTAACTACCCGCCAGTGCTACTCAGTGAAGTAGATAAGTTGGTACAGGCCATGCCTGAGTCCTGGCCGGTACAGCAGCGCCGTTGGCTGGCACTGCAAATATTGGAAGGTGATATCTATAGCCTGGCACGTGCAGGCATAGCGCCCTCAATCGTGGCGCTAGCGCGTGAAAATCTGCGAGCAAGCCAACACGAAGATCCCGAGCTGGTGATAGCCGATGCCCGCTATCAAAGTATTGCCCGCATCTGTGATGTGGTCGGTAACTCGCAGCAAGCGGAACCGAACCGCCTGACACAAGCGCTTGATAAAGTGATCCTTAATCGCTGGTTAGGTGTCCCGATCTTTCTGTTTGTCATGTATTTAATGTTTGTCTTAGCCATCAATATCGGTGGGGCGTTGCAACCCATATTTGATATCGGCTCTGCGGCTATCTTTATTCAGGGGTTGCAATGGGTGGGTTATACGCTGCATTTCCCACAGTGGTTAACCATCTTCCTCGCTCAAGGCGTGGGGGGCGGGATTAATACCGTGCTGCCGTTGGTGCCACAAATTGGCATGATGTACCTGTTTCTCTCCTTTTTGGAAGACTCCGGTTATATGGCCCGAGCCGCATTTGTTATGGACCGGCTGATGCAGGCGCTGGGGTTACCGGGTAAATCCTTCGTACCACTGATTGTCGGTTTCGGCTGTAATGTGCCCTCGATCATGGGTGCACGAACACTGGATGCGCAACGCGAACGCCTGATAACCATCATGATGGCACCCTTTATGTCCTGTGGCGCACGGCTGGCGATTTTTGCCGTCTTCGCGGCGGCATTCTTCGGTCAGGATGGGGCCAGTATCGTTTTCTCTCTTTATCTATTGGGTATCGCGGTCGCCATCCTCACTGGGCTGGTGCTGAAATACACCATTATGCGTGGCGAAGCCTCACCCTTTGTGATGGAACTGCCGGTTTATCATGTGCCCCATCTAAAGAGTTTATTATTGCAAACCTGGCAACGGTTAAAAGGTTTTGTCCTGCGCGCAGGGAAAGTGATTGTCATTGCCAGTATCTTCATCGGCGGCCTGAACAGCTTCTCTTTCAGTGGCAAACCGGTAGATAGCATCAATGACTCAGCACTGGCCTCAGTCAGTAAAGTGCTGACGCCACTGCTGGCACCCATGGGTGTTCATGGCGATAACTGGCAGGCAACCGTGGGGTTAGTGACCGGCGCCATGGCAAAAGAAGTGGTGGTAGGGACACTCAATACTCTCTATACCGCAGAGCAGATTAAGAATGAACCCTTTGATGCCGAGAGCTTCAACTTACCGGGCGAATTGGTCGGGGCGGTTAAAACTACCTGGCAGGGCTTAAAAGATACTTTTAGCCTTAGCGTGTTATCCAATCCCATTGAAGCCAGCAAAGGTGATGGTGAAATGGCAGCCGGTTCGATGGGCATGATGAGCAGTAAATTCGGTTCCAGTATTGCTGCCTATAGCTACCTGATATTTGTGTTGCTCTATGTGCCCTGCGTCTCAGTCATGGGGGCTATCGCTCGGGAAACCAGCCGCGGCTGGATGACCTTCTCAATATTGTGGGGGTTAAATGTGGCCTACTCACTGGCAACCCTGTTCTACCAAGCCGCTACGTTTCACCAGCACCCACAACAAAGCCTAATGATTATTGCGGTGGTTATGGTGATTAATGCATTGATCTTGTTTGGATTGCGCCGCGCGCGGAGCCGGGTAACTGTCAGGTTGCAAAACAGTAAACCTGCGAGCTGTTGTCAGAGTGCAAGCAATGATTGCCATTAACAAACCGCTTTTGTTACAACAGGAGGCATGATGGCGAGCCTACTCCAATTACGCGATGCCATCGCGCTCAGTGGTAGTGTGGGAGCGAGTCAACTAAGCCAGCAATTGGCAACACCTTTACCCCTGGTTGAGGCCATGCTAGAAAGGCTGACGGCAATGGGCAAGGTTGAACGCATTGAGCAAGATAATAGTGGGTGCCTGACGGGCAGTTGCAAGAGCTGCCCTGAAGGAAAAAATAAATGTAACACTGTGATTTATAAAATAAAAAATCATCATTAAGTTACAAAAAGAGATGCCCGATGGGCATCTCTGCCTTTTTATTACTTATAAACATCGGCATCAGCGTCAAATTTCTTCTTTTCACGCTCGGCGATGATCACATAATACTTACCGCCTTTCTCATCCGCCATTTTCGACAGCTCTTCTTTCACATCCATCGGCGATGTTGCCTGACCCGACGTGGTGATGGTGCCAATCTTCTCGTAATTCTTCGCTTCTTCTTTAGTAATTTCTTTCGCCGCCATCGCGCCAAAAGAAACCCCCGTAACGACCAGAGCTACAGCCAGATTTTTCAATAAATTCATACCGAATACCTCGCAAATGAAGGATTAATGCGTATAAAAACAGTAAGAAAAACAGAGATGATATTGATTTAATTAAAGACAGTTGGCTGATGTGACGCCACGCGCAGTGGCCGCCCACACCTCTAAAGAAAAGGCTCTCCCCATGCCAGTGCGCGGGGATGCGCCAATTTGAACCTTCTTAATTATTAAGTAAATTTAATATTTAGCCATTAAATTACGCATTAAATTCCATTCATCTCTATGTGCTAAGGCCTTAAATCTGTGGCAGTTAGCTATTCCAGTGTGATTTTAGCGTCAACATGTGCTGAAAAATCTATAAGTAATTTTGAAAAATCATCAGGATGAGAAACAAAAGGGGCATGAGCTGCTCCCTTCATCACCACCGATTGACTCTGCGGCCAGGCACTATCTAATAACGAAGCCACTTTGCGCGGCACCAGCCCATCCAGATAACCATAAATGCGCAACAAAGGTAGAGTGCATTTGGCCAGTGCGGGTCGTAAATCTGCAGTACGCAGAATGTCTAGCCCGCCGATTAACACCTCCACCTCTGGCATCTGGTGTTGTAGCACCACCGCTTTCAATAAACGGGCATCCTGTCGTGCACTTTCCGTCCCCAAAGTTTGCAATGCCAGAAAACGCTCAACGGTACGCTGAAAATCCTCACTTAACTGTTGCTGAAAACCAGCCAAGACTTCCGGCCGAATCCCCGGCCATTCATCATGCGCAGTAAAACATGGCGAGGAGGAGACAGTTATCAGCCCACGCACGCGCTCTGGTTGAGTCAAAGCTATCTGACTGGCCACCAGCCCGCCCATCGACCAACCGAGCCACAAGGCGCGCGGTGGTGCTTGTTGTAAGACAATTGCCGCCATATCAGACAGTGGCATCGTACCAAAATCTTTGCTGCGCCCATAACCGGGGAGGTCCACCAAATGCAGACGAAAATGCGGCGCGAGTCTATCAATTATGCAATGCCAGACTTCGGCGTTCAGCCCCCATCCGTGCAGCAGCACAAGATCGCAATCACCTTCACCGCAGATGTTCCAATACAGTTGTTTCATACGTTAATATCCTGTTGCCTTAGCCGCGTCATACATCACTTATCAAGGAAGATAAACATGCTAACAATCGTCAGCCAGTGTTGGCTATGCCGGCAGCGGTTATATCATCCCAGGCATGGCATTTGTTGTTATTGCAACCAGCATTTACCTAAATTACCGCCCTGTTGCCCTCGCTGCGGCTTGCCCTGCACTAACCCGGCATTACCTTGTGGCCGCTGCCTTAACGCACCACCCCGCTGGGCGAGTATGACCTTTGTCAGTGATTATATTCCGCCCTTGAACGGGCTGATAAAAAAGTTCAAATTTAACGGCGTCACACCGTTGGCTCCGGTACTGGCCCGTTTATTATTGTTACGCTGGCTTGATGCCTACCGTCAGGGTAAGGTTATCAGGCCAGAAAGAATCATTAGTGTGCCTTTACACCGCAGGCGCTGTTGGCGGCGCGGCTATAACCAAACAGACCTGTTAGCACGGCCATTGGCACACTGGCTTGGCTGCCACTACAGTAATATGACGTTACAGCGAGTACGGGCTACACCACCGCAGCAGCGATTGAAAGCTACCGCGCGACGTAAAAATATGCGGGGGATATTTCGTTGTACACAGTCTCTTCGCGGCCAACATATTGCTCTGCTGGATGATGTCGTAACAACGGGCAGTACACTGAATGAGATTGCCGATCTACTCTGGTCCGAGGGGATTGCCTCATTACAGGTGTGGTGTATCTGCCGAACCTTGTAGTCACCCTAGCAATGGGCGTATTATAACCGACAAGAATAGTCAACTATTGAGCAGATGCCATGATCACAATAACAGACGCAGCACAATCTCATTTTGCCAAACTGTTGGCAAATCAAGAAGAAGGCACCCAAATCCGGGTATTTGTTATCAACCCCGGAACACCCACCGCTGAATGCGGCGTGTCTTACTGCCCACCGGATGCGGTCGAAGCAACAGATACTGTACTGAAATTTGAGCAGTTATCTGCCTATGTTGATGAAATGAGCAAGCCTTATTTGGACGACGCTGAAATCGATTTCGTCACTGACCAACTAGGCTCTCAACTTACCCTGAAAGCGCCTAATGCCAAAATGCGTAAAGTTGATGATACTGCACCATTGATGGAGCGGGTTGAATATGTTCTGCAATCGCAGATTAACCCGCAACTGGCCGGGCATGGTGGCCGTGTAACATTGATGGAGATCACACCAGATGCATTGGCTATCCTGCAATTCGGCGGTGGCTGTAACGGGTGCTCTATGGTTGATGTCACATTGAAAGAAGGCATCGAAAAAGAGCTGTTGCAGAAATTCCCAGAATTGAAAGGCGTGAGGGATTTGACCGAGCATCAGCGCGGCGAGCATTCCTATTACTAATTATCCTGCGTCCTTGGCGCTACAGCGGTGTTAGCTTCGCTCTCTCACCCGAATCACTGACTGATGTCAGCTCATCGGGATTTGTTCGCTGGCTGCCTTGCTGTAACACCAATGACTTTGGCTAATAACTTTGGCTAATAATTGAGCATTGCTATTACTAATTGTCATGCGTCCTTAGTGCTACAGCGGTGTTCGCTTGCTGCCTTGCTGTAACACCAATAACTTTGGCTAATAATTGAGCATTGCTATTACTAATTGTCCTGCGTCCTTGGTGCTACAGCGGTGTTAGCTTCGCTCGCTCACCCGAATCACTGACTGATGTCAGCTCATCGGGATTTGTTCGCTTGCTGCCTTGCTGTAACACCAATGAACAATATTGTTCTTAATGCTGACAAAACCAGATGACTCAATCTGGAGCGGCGAGGATAGGTAGAAGAGTAAAGCGTCCGCGCCAGGGATGGCGCGGCACGAGCCTACATCGACGTATTGATGGCGTCTTTACGATCTGCCTGTTCTCTCCGCCACGAGCACTTTATTGGCAGCCTACTGAGAGATTCCCTCCCTTATCATCCCGCCGACACATTCTTGCGCCGCTTATCCAAATCCTTCAATAAACGATTAACCTGACTGTCAGTAAACATCTCTTCCAAGGTCGAGGTCAATTTACGCCGCCAGTTCGGATATTCCTCACTGGTTCCGGGGATGTTTACCGGTGTCGCCATATCTAACCAATCTTCCGGTTGCAAACCCAGTAATGCGCTGGCGCTGTCAGCAACATAACGCTGTAATCCCCGGTTAAGGACTGGGCTCATCGAGAGGAGTGACGCTTTATGGCCTACCTTCTTTGGCACACAGTCATAGTGATGTAACCCTTCCAATAATCCTTGCTTGGCCCGTTCCCGATCAAGATAAAGCTGCTTCAATATCTGTTGGTCTGGATATAACCCCAGCTTATTCCCCAACGTCAGATCGTCACTTTGCCAATAGCCCCGTAAGGTCGGCAAGTCATGGGTCGTAATGGTGGCCATCGCCTGTGCCGGATAAGATTGTGGCGCACGGAAGGTATTCTCACTGTCATGCTCAAAATAGAGCACCTTATAGGAATACACCCCGCTGTCACGCAGCTTAGCCACAATTTCTACCGGTACCGTGCCTAAATCCTCGCCAATCACCATGCAGTGATGACGCTGACTTTCCAGCGCCAATATCGCCAATAGATCATCGACCGGATATTTAACATAAGCCCCCTGGGCGGCAGTCTGCCCGTAGGGAATCCACCACAGACGCAATAAGGCCATCACATGATCAATACGCAGAGCACCACAACTGGTCATATTAGCGCGCAGCAAATCGATAAAAGGCTGGTAGGCACGCGCAACCATGACGTGCGGGTCCATTGGTGGCAACCCCCAGTTCTGGCCCAGCGGCCCTAAAATATCAGGCGGAGCCCCTACTGAAGCTTTCAGACAATATAACTCGCGGTCACACCAGGTTTCAGCGCCACCTTCAGCCACACCAACAGCTAAATCACGGTACAAACCAATCGGCATTTTTCGTGTCTGGCTGTTGCGAAAACAGTTATCAAACTGAGTGGCGGCCAACCACTGTAACCATAGATAGAAGGTCACATCACTCGCGTATTCGCGGCAAAAATCAGCTACAGCACTGCTGTGCCCATCACGATATTTTTCTGGCCACACCGGCCAGCCCCACATCATTGGGTCTTGCGCACTTAAATGAGCATGTAGCGCATCAAAAGCTGCTTGTTGATGCAGACCACGACCGCCTTGTTCCACAAACTGGTGGAACGCCTGCATCCGCGCATCTTTTATTTTACGAGCAGTAAACAACGGGAAGGCCAAACGCAGCGCCATCAATTTCAGTTGCATAACTTGCGGATAATCAACCCACTCATTAGCCCGAATTTCAGCCAGCGTCTGTTGCGTTGCTGGTTGATGCCACCAGAGCTGCGCCGCTTCACTGTGCTGAAACTCATCCACGCGGTTCACGTCGATATAAACCACATTCAACCAGCGTCTTGAAGAGGGGCTATAGGGGCTAGCACTCTGTGGGTTAGCCGGGTACAGCGCATGAATTGGATTCAAACCGATAAAGGCACCACCACGCTCGCCCACCTGTTCCAACATTTGGCTGAGATCACCAAAATCACCAATCCCCCAGTTGCGTTCGGAACGCAGGGTATAGAGCTGTACACAAGCGCCCCACAACTTTTTCCCTGCCAGCAACGCATCTGGCTCATAGCAACGTTTCGGTGCCACAATAATTGAACACTGCCACTGCTGTAACCCTTGTTCGAGAATCAAACGGTGATAACCCTGCGGCAGAGAAGATGGCAATGTCAGCGTCTTCTTTGCACTGATACGCCCCTGGTGCAACTCACCTTTTTCTGTCTGCAATTGCCAGTGATAATCGCCTGAACCCGCCATTGGTAGCTGCATTGGGCTACCAAAAGTAAATACTTTCACCACCGGTAGTGGTGTATTTTCTGTCGAGGTGTCCTGAGGCACCTGAGTGCGCCCCATGGCCGCCAACAACTGCTGCTTGGTTTCCGGCAAAATAGCCTGCGGCTTACCATGAGCATTAATGTAGCTGGCGGCTATCCCTGCCAGTGTCGCTGCTTGATCGAGCGATTTACGATCCATGCAGTCTTCTCCTTAACGTTTGGCTTGCCAAATCCGTGATTGGTAATCACGAATTGAACGGTCAGAACTGAACATCCCTACCCGGGCAGTGTTAAGAATGGTACGGCGGGTCCATTCATCCTTATCGCGGTACAGGGCATCAATTTGCTTCTGTGCCTGACAGTATGAGGCAAAATCAGCCAATACCAGATAAGGGTCACCCCCTTCCAACAGGCTATGCAACATCATGTCAAATGCGTGCTTATCACCTTGGCTGAACGCACCACTGGCCAGCTCATCCAGAATGCTTTTCAGGTGCGAGTCAGCTTTAAGATACTTCTGCGGCTTATAGCCTTTCGCCAAAATGGCTTTTACCTGCTCCACGGTGTTACCGAAAATAAAGATATTCTCGTCACCCACCTGCTCGGCAATCTCAACGTTAGCCCCATCGAGAGTGCCCACAGTCAATGCACCATTCAGTGCCAGTTTCATGTTGCCAGTACCAGAGGCTTCTTTACCGGCAGTTGAAATCTGCTCCGATACATCCGCCGCAGGAATCATCAATTCCGCGACTGAAACCCGATAATCGGGGATAAAGACCACTTTTAGGCGATCTTTGACGATCGGATCATTGTTGATCTTATCGGCGGCCTGATTGATCGCATAAATAATATTCTTAGCTAAATAATAACCAGGTGCAGCTTTGGCACCAAACAAGAACACCCGCGGCGCAATATCCAGATTCGGGTTGTCACGGATCTGGCGGTAGAGCGACAGAATATGTAACAGATTCAAATGCTGACGCTTATATTCATGCAACCGCTTAATCTGCACATCGAAGATGGCGTCTGGATTAATCACCAACCCCATAGTTCGCTTAACGTATTCAGCTAACTTAACTTTGTTGTCATATTTGATCTGCTGATAACGGCCCCTAAAAGCCTTATCTTCGGCATAAGACTCAAGCCCAGCTAATGCATCCAGATTATTCGCCCATTCCACTTTCAGCGTTTCATCAATCAGGCCAGATAATGCCGGATTACATTGCTTCAACCAACGGCGCGGCGTAATACCATTAGTAACATTATGGAATTTATTTGGCCATAATTGATAGTATTCAGGGAATAAGTCTTTGATAACCAGATCAGAATGCAGTTGCGCTACGCCGTTGACGGCAAAGCCGCTGACCACACACAGATTGGCCATTCTCACTTGCTTATTATGATGAACCGCCAGCTTGGCCCACACCGCTTCATCCCCAGGCCATTGCTTATCCACCACCTTTTTAAACTGCGCATTGATCTGCTTGATGATGACAAAATGGCGTGGCAACAAGCTACGCACCAATTTTTCATCCCAACATTCAAGTGCTTCAGGCATCAACGTGTGGTTGGTATAGGCGAAGGTTTTACTGGTGATCGCCCACGCCGCATCCCAGCTTAGCTGATGCTCATCCAGCAGTACTCGCAGCATTTCAGGAATAGCGATAGTCGGGTGGGTATCATTCAGTTGAATAACTTCATAGTCAGGCAATTCAGCCAGTTTACGACCAGCCAGATGATGCTTACGTAAAATATCCGCCACCGAGCAGGCGCATTGGAAGTATTGCTGCATCAGGCGCAGACGTTTGCCGGCCAGATGGTTATCGTTTGGATACAATACTTTGGTCAGTTTTTCTGCTTCAACGCCATTTTGTTCTGCCAGCAGGAACTTCCCATCATTAAAATTAGTTAAATCAAATGGATGTTGATGAGTAGCCTGCCACAGGCGCAACGGCTGTGTTACACCATTGCGAAAACCCAGCACCGGTAAATCCCAAGCTTCACCGCGCAAGGTGAAGGCCGGACGCCACACCTGGCGGCCATCAGCGAGTTTTTCTAACTTGCCAGCAAAGCCGACATCAACCGCCAACGCCGCATTATGGCGAAACCACGGATAACTCTCGCGCTGCCAGTTGTCCGGGGCTTCCTGTTGTTTACATTCACTGAAAGATTGACGGAACAGACCATATTGATAATTCAGACCATAACCGGTGGCGGGTTGCTCAACGGTTGCCATCGAATCAAGGAAACAGGCCGCCAAACGCCCAAGACCGCCATTACCCAATGCAGGGTCAGTCTCCTGCTCCAGCAAATCACACAGGTTAATTTGCTGCTCGGCCAGCAACGCCTCCACTTGGTCATACCAACCCAGATTAATCAGGTTGTTTGCCGTTAAACGACCAATCAAAAACTCCATTGAAATGTAGTTAACATGCCGTTGGACTTTTTGGGTTTTACCTGGTGCAGGCTGAGCCGCCAATTGTTCGGCTAACGCCGCGCTGACAGCTTCCCACCATTGGTGTTGAGTCATTTGCTGAGCGGAGGTTAGGCCAAAGCGCTGCCACTGGCGGGTCAGTGCGGCCAGGAAATCGTCCTTTTTAAGCGTAGGCTGTGACATAGGGGGTCTCTATCCTGTGAGTGGGGTAATTTTACCCTTATCCTGCCAATGAGAACTGACAAGGGCATCATCCTGCCGGGGGATTAGCTGGGGATGAGTCGCAGGGCGTAGCTAAAATTGTGATCCGGTGCAACTTACAGCCATATGAAACATTAACTCTATTGCAATAACATGGCCGTTATCAGACCTTAGCAGTGCTGATTAATTACGAGGCTAAAAATAATTACTCTTATGAATGCCTGTAACATTTCATTACAAATGGACATATCACTCGCCAGGACGTCTTCTCACCGGATATTGGTTAAACCGGACACAGCATGCTGATCCCCTCAAAACTGAGCCGCCCGGTACGGCTGCAAAATACCGTGATACGCGACCGTCTATTGGTTAAGTTATCAGGTGTAGCAAACTATCGCCTGACTTTGATCAATTGCCCAGCCGGTTATGGTAAGACCACGTTGATCGCCCAATGGGCTGCCGACCAATCCAATCTCGGGTGGTATTCACTGGATGAAAGTGACAATCAACCAGAGCGTTTCGCCTCTTATCTGATTGCTGCGGTACAGTTGGCGACTGGCGGCCATTGCAGTAAAAGTGAAGCGCTCAGCCAAAAGCATCAATACGCCAGCCTTTCAGCGCTGTTTGCTCAATTATTTATCGAGTTGTCCGATTGGGACGGCCCGCTTTATCTGGTCATCGATGACTATCATCTGATTACCAATGACGCTGTTCATGAAGCTGTGCGCTTCTTTCTGCGTCACCAGCCGGAAAATATGACGCTGATCCTGCTATCCCGCACCTTGCCACCGCTGGGAATTGCTAACCTGCGGGTGCGCGATCAGTTGCTGGAATTAGGCATGCAGCAACTGGCATTTAATCATCAGGAAGCACAGCAATTTTTTGATTGCCGCCTGTCAGTGCCACTGGAACAAGGTGATAGCAGCCGCTTGTGTGATGAAGTTGAAGGCTGGGCTACCGCGCTGCAACTGATAGCACTGTCATCGCGTCAGCCAAACTCATCCGCGCAAAAATCGGCAAAACGCCTGGCAGGGTTAAATGCCAGCCATTTGTCAGACTATCTGGTGGATGAAGTATTAGATCAGGTGGATAGCAATTCCCGCGTTTTTCTGCTGCGTTGCTCAGTATTACGTTCCATGAATGATGCCCTGATTGTGCGCCTGACTGGGGAAGATAACGGTCAGCAACGGCTGGAAGAGTTGGAGCGCCAAGGGTTATTTATTCATCGTATGGATGACAGTGGTGAATGGTTCTGCTTCCACCCGCTATTTGCCACCTTCTTGCGCCAGCGCTGCCAGTGGGAATTGGCGTTGGAGTTACCGGAATTGCATCACGCAGCCGCTGAAGGTTGGATGGCGTTGGGCTACCCGGCTGAAGCAATCCACCATGCATTGGCCGCAGGTGATGTTGGCATGTTACGTGATATCTTGCTGCAACATGCCTGGACTCTGTTTAACCACAGTGAGTTGGCGCTGCTGGAACAATGTCTAGTCGCCCTGCCTTACTCTTTATTGGTGCAGAATCCAGAACTGGCACTGCTACAAGCCTGGCTGGCGCAAAGCCAACACCGTTATGGTGAGGTGAATACCTTGCTCGAGCGCGCTGAATCGGCAATGCAAGAACGCAAAATCCCTGTTGATGAGATTTTACGCGCTGAATTTGATGCCCTGCGTGCTCAGGTGGCTATCAATGATGGTAAGCCAGATGAAGCCGAAAAACTGGCAACTGATGCGCTGAAATATCTGCCGATGGCGAACTTTTATAGCCGTATTGTGGCAACCTCCGTAACTGGTGAAGTTCATCATTGTAAAGGGGAGCTAAGCCGTGCGCTGCCCATGATGCAGCAAACCGAGCAAATGGCACGTCGCCACGAAGCCTATCACTATGCCTTATGGGCATTGCTACAACAGAGCGAAATCCTGATTGCACAAGGTTTCTTGCAAGCCGCTTATGAAACGCAAGATAAAGCCTTTGATTTAATTCATGAACAACATCTTGAGCAGTTGCCGTTGCATGAATTCCTGCTGCGTATTCGCTCCCAAATTTTATGGTCGTGGTCACGGCTGGATGAAGCGGAAGAAGCGGCACGCAAAGGCATTGAGATTCTGGTCAATTACCAACCCCAACAGCAATTGCAGTGTTTGGCGATGCTGGCAAAATGCTCACTGGCGCGTGGTGATCTGGATAACGCCAATATGTATATTCAGCGTTGTGAGGCCCTGCAACACGGCAGCCAATATCATCTCGACTGGATAACCAATGCCGATAAGCCACGGGTTATTCACTGGCAGATGACCGGGGATAAAGTCGCCGCTGCAAGTTGGCTGCGCCAGGCAGAAAAACCGGGGATGGCGGATAATCACTTTTTACAGGGGCAGTGGCGTAATATCGCGCGGATACAGATCATGCTAGGGCGGTTTAATGAAGCCGAAGTGGTATTGGACGAACTGAACGAAAATGCCCGCCGCCTTCGTTTAACCAGTGACCTCAACCGTAATCTGTTGTTAAGTAATATCCTTTATTGGCAAACCGAACGTAAAAGTGAGGCCCAGAAAGCGCTGATTGAATCACTGTCATTGGCTAACCGCACCGGTTTTATCAGCCATTTCGTGATTGAAGGTGAAGCTATGGCACAGCAGTTGCGCCAACTGATTCAACTTAACGCGTTACCGGAATTGGAACAGCATCGTGCTCAGCGAATACTGAAGGATATTAACCAGCACCATCGGCATAAATTCGCCCATTTTGATGAGATATTTGTCGATAAACTGCTAACTCACCCGCAAGTACCAGAACTGATCCGTACCAGCCCGCTAACCCAGCGCGAATGGCAGGTATTAGGGCTGATTTACTCCGGCTACAGTAATGAACAGATCGCCGGTGAGCTGGAAGTGGCAGCCACTACGATTAAAACCCATATCCGTAATTTATATCAAAAACTGGGGGTTGCTCACCGCCAGGAAGCCGTACAACAGGCACAGCGTTTATTACAGATGATGGGTTATGTTTGATTATTTTTATTGTTATGGCAATAAGTTACCACTGTACTGCAATTTACATTAAACCAATGTTATTGCAGTCAGTGGTCTTTGGCGATAATATTTTTTATATTAATAATATTATCGGCTATAACTGTTAGCTCTTTAATATCTATGGGGGATTGAAGCAACAATCCTACTGATTGAAAAGACAAGTTAAGTACAACTATATAGCCTATATAATTTTTTCATTTCGTTTTTACTACAAACTTCCCACTTCATTGAAATATTTAATGAATTCCAACAATGACTTTAATGTCGGATTAGCATTCAAACTGGCATTCCTTTTCTCCACCTTAATATTATCATTATAAATAGTAGCCTGAGATTGATATTGTGCACTTGATAAGCGGTTAAGCATAGATAATGCCTTTATTTTAAACCAACCATGTGCCCTATATTAATAACGATAGATTTAATTTATTAATTCTATAAAAAAACAACATATTAAATTGGAATCAGAGACAAAAATAACATTACAGTTAGTCTGGTATTTATCAGCTAAAAAATGATTATAATCGTGTTTTGGCATTTTCTCTCTAAATGCATTTTTGTAAGGTAGAGCAAGATGGAACAGTTTGAAACAATCAGTGTTGAGCAGGCTCATAGCCGCCTGAAAGAGAATACCGCCGTATTGGTCGATATCCGCGATCCACAGAGTTATGAAGCGGGCCATGCACCCATCGCGTTCCATTTGACCAATAGCAGCCTGCATACCTTTATGCAGCAAACAGATTTTGAACAGCCCGTCATGGTGATGTGCTACCACGGCAATAGCAGCAAAGGGGCGGCGCAGTATTTGCTCCAGCAGGGCTTTGAGGCGGTTTACAGCATTGATGGTGGTTTTGAGGCATGGGCCAAAAGCTATCCACAAGAAATCATTCGTGAAAATGTCTGACTTTGTTACCCGTTTGTAGCTTGTCATTCGCCACAACCGACCAGATTGTGATATTTTTAAGCACTTTAATCACATTCATAATATCTATACTCAAAATCATTGGCGTTGCAGGTAGGCAGCTCACAACCCTGCGGCCTCAAATACAAAAGGTATAGACGGTAATGGGCAATATGATTCGTGTAATAGCAATCTCTAATCCGCGTCTGGCACAGGCCTTTGTGGATTATATGGCCACTCGCAATGTGGTACTGGAAGTTCGGCCTGATACTCAGGGTGCAGAGATCTGGCTTGCCGATGATGAGCAATTGCCCTTGGTGCAGCAGGAGCTGGAACAGTTTTTGCTCGATCCCCTCAATCCACGCTATCAGGCCGCAAGTTGGCAATCGGGTAATTTACACTCAAATTTATCCTATCAGCGCTTTTCCTACCTGCAGACGCTGCGCAGTCAGGCCGGCCCACTGACATTGAGTGTCATGGTACTGTGCATCGCCATCTATATTCTGATGCAAATTGTCGGCGATGCGGCCGTTATGTCATGGCTTGCCTGGCCCCGCGACGAGAGCCAATATCTACAACTCTGGCGCTGGGTCAGCCATGGCTTTTTACACTTTTCGCTACTGCATATCTTATTTAACCTGATGTGGTGGTGGTATCTGGCAGGACAAATGGAAAAACGGCTTGGCACCGGTAAATTGCTGGTATTAACTGTGGTATCTGCCCTGTTCAGTGGCTGGGGGCAATCGCTATTTAGCGGTGTGAATTTTGGTGGTCTGTCTGGTGTGGTGTATGCCTTAATGGGTTATGTCTGGCTGACCGGCGAGCGCGCACCCGAGCGCGGTATCTCGTTGCCCCGAGGTTTAATGGCTTTTTCTGTCCTCTGGCTGATTGCCGGTTATTTCGATGTTTTAGGTTTGTCGATTGCCAATGCGGCTCACGTTTCAGGTTTGATTATTGGGTTATTAATGGCATTTTGGGATACGCGCAACAGCGTAAGAACCACACAATAACTGCCTGAGCAACCAGGCGCATTAGGGGATTATAGTGAAGCAAACGCAGCGGCATGATGCGATTATTGAATTGGTACGCCAACAAGGCTACGTCAGCACTGAAGAGTTAGTAGAACATTTTGCCGTTAGCCCGCAAACCATCCGGCGTGATTTGAATGATTTGGCTGACCAAAACAAAATTCATCGTCATCATGGTGGTGCAGCACTCCCTTCCAGCTCAGTTAACGCCGCCTATAACGATCGTAAAGTGATGTGGTCGGAAGAAAAGGCCCGTATTGCACAGCGTGTTGCCAGCCAGATCCCCGATGGTGCAACACTGTTTATCGATATAGGTACCACGCCAGAAGCTGTCGCCCACGCGCTGATGAACCATAAGGGGCTGCGGGTGGTGACCAATAATCTTAACGTTGCTACCTTGCTGACGGCTAAAGAGGATTTCCGGCTGATTCTGGCTGGTGGTGAAGTTCGCACCCGCGATGGTGGGATTATTGGTGAGGCCACACTGGATTTCATTTCTCAGTTCCGTCTTGATTACGGCATCCTTGGTATCAGTGGTATTGATATGGACGGCTCATTATTAGAGTTTGATTACCATGAAGTGCGCACCAAGCGAGCAATTATCGAGAACTCCCGTTGTGTGATGCTGGTAACCGACCACTCGAAGTTTGGTCGTAACGCAATGGTGAATTTGGGGAATATGAATTTGATTGATTATCTGTTTACCGATCAGATGCCTCCTCCCAGTGTGATGAAGATTATTGAGCAGCATCAGGTTCAATTGGAGTTGTGTTAGTCATTAAATTTTAGTTTTGGTGATCCGGTGCGGTTGTTAAGTCAACTCAAGTGCTCTAACAACCGAATCGGACCACAGAACACCGAACAACCAAACCTAATCACCAAATCCAAATCCAAATCCAAATCCAAATCCAAATCCAAATCCAAATCCAAATCCAAATCCAAATCCAAATCCAAACTTTCCCCACATTTTGATAACAAAACTGTTACCTCCATCACGGGGGAATGTTTTTTTTTGGTTAACTCTTGGCTTGTTTGTTGGTTTTTGATTACAATCATGAGCGAAAACGAACATTAAAGAGCTGTTTCGAACATCTGGAGAGAGGAAGCATGGAAACCAAAGACTTGATCGTGATCGGTGGCGGCATTAATGGTGCCGGTATCGCTGCGGATGCGGCAGGGCGTGGCCTGTCCGTTCTGCTGCTGGAAGCGCAAGACTTGGCCTGTGCTACGTCTTCCGCCAGCTCCAAACTTATCCACGGTGGCCTGCGCTATCTGGAACACTATGAATTCCGTCTGGTAAGTGAAGCACTGGCCGAACGTGAAGTATTATTGAAACTGGCACCGCATATCGCATTCCCAATGCGTTTTCGTCTGCCGCATCAACCCCACCTGCGCCCAGCCTGGATGATCCGCACTGGTTTGTTCCTGTACGATCACTTGGGCAAACGTACCAGTCTGCCTGCCAGTAAAGGGTTGCGTTTTGGACCAGAATCGATATTGAAACCAGAATTGGTGCGCGGTTTCGAATATTCTGACTGCTGGGTCGATGATGCTCGCCTGGTGGTGCTGAATGCCCAAGAAGTGGTCGAGCGCGGTGGTGAAGTCCGCACCCGTACCAAAGTGACCCGTGCCTGGCGTGAACAAGGTCTATGGATGGTTGAAGCCATTGATGTGAATACCGGCAAAACCTTTACCTGGCGTGCCAAAGGCTTGGTAAATGCGACCGGACCATGGGTTAAGCAATTCTTCGACGACGGCCTGAAGCTGAAATCGCCTTATGGCATCCGCTTGATTAAAGGCAGCCATATCGTCGTGCCACGGGTTCATAATCAGCCACAAGCCTATATTCTGCAAAACGAAGACCATCGTATTGTTTTCGTCATTCCGTGGTTGGATGAATATTCCATCATCGGCACTACTGACGTGGAGTACCACGGCGATCCGAAAGAGGTGAAGATCGACTCACAAGAGATCGATTACCTGCTGAAAGTGTATAACGATCACTTTAAAAAACAGTTGGGTCGCGACGATATCGTGTGGACCTACTCTGGTGTACGTCCGCTATGTGACGACGAATCAGATTCACCGCAAGCTGTTACCCGCGACTACACGTTGGATGTAGCCGATGAAGACGGTAAAGCACCACTGCTTTCTGTATTTGGCGGCAAACTGACCACCTATCGCAAACTGGCAGAACACGCGCTGGAAAAACTGTCTGGCTACTATCAGAATGTCGGCCCAGCATGGACCAAGACTGGCGCATTGCCGGGTGGTGATATTGGCGGCAGCCGTGATAACTATACTGTTCAGTTGCGCCATCGCTATAACTGGTTACCTGAAGGGCTGGCCCGCCGCTATACCCGTACTTATGGTAGCCATAGCGAGATAATTTTGGCAGAAGCGACCAGTATCGAAAGCTTGGGTGAACATTTCGGCCATGGCTTGTACGAAGCAGAATTACGCTATCTAGTTGAAAAAGAATGGGTTGTAGAACTAGATGATGCGATTTGGCGTCGTACCAAGTTAGGTATGGCTCTGGACGATGCGCAGAAACAGCGCGTTGCCGAATGGTTGGCACAGGTGCAGGCCGGAAAACAACAGACATTATCGCTGGTTTCCTGATAACCCATCCAGTTCATCGATCTGCTTAAAAAAACCCTCTTCACAGTTGACTGTTGAAGAGGGTTTTTATTATTAGCTCAGTGGATATAACTACAGCCTGATAGGTTTAATATGCCAAATCTCGTCGGCATATTCTTCAATGGTACGATCTGAAGAGAAGTAACCCATATTGGCAATATTGAGTAACGTCTTGCGCGTCCATTCGTCCGAATGGCGATATAGCGTATCAACCTGCTCCTGAGTATCCACATAGCTGCGATAATCAGCCAATAGCTGGTAGTGATCACCAAAATTAACCAGTGAATCGAACAGGCTGGTATAGCGTTTAGGGTCTTCGGGACTAAAGGTGCCCGTCGCCATTTGCGTCAATGCCAGATGCAATTCAGGATCTTCATCGTAATATTTCCGTGGGTTATAACCATTGTTACGCAGCACCTCGACCTGTTCGGTGGTATTGCCGAAGATAAAGATATTCTCCTCACCCACATGTTCGCGGATCTCGACGTTAGCCCCATCCAATGTGCCAATGGTCAGCGCCCCGTTGAGGGCAAACTTCATATTACTGGTACCCGAAGCCTCGGTTCCCGCCAGAGAAATCTGTTCCGATAGGTCAGCCGCCGGAATGATCAACTGCGCCAGACTCACGCTATAGTTTGGAATAAATACTACTTTCAGTAGGTTATTAATCCGAGGGTCATTGTTGATTACCTTCGCTACGTCGTTGATCAATCGAATGATTTGCTTAGCATTGTAATACGCTGATGCCGCTTTACCGGCAAAAATTACCACGCGCGGCACCCACTTCTCATTCGGTGCTTCGAGAATACGGTTATAGCGGGTGATAACATGCAACACATTCAGCAATTGTCGTTTGTACTCATGAATACGTTTGATTTGCACATCAAACAACGCGCCCGGATTGACCACAATATTCAATTTTTCAGCAATATAAGCCGCCAGCCGTTTTTTGTTCTCCAGCTTGGCCTTTTGCAATGCCTGCAAGAAGCTGGGGTAATCGAGGTTTTTTTCCAGCTCACTGAGTTGGCTCAGATCAGTCCGCCAATTGTGACCAATACTCTCATCCAATACCGTAGCCAGTGGTCGGTTAGCCAACCCCAGCCAGCGCCGTGGCGTCACCCCATTGGTTTTATTGCAGAAGCGATTAGGGAAAATGTGAGCGAAATCGGCAAACAGTGACTGCACCATGAGTTCAGAGTGCAAAGCAGACACACCGTTAACTTTATGGCTGGCGATCACCGCAAGCCATGCCATACGGACCTTCCGCCCATGGGTTTCATCAATAATAGAGACTCGTGGCAACAGTTCTGGTTCAGACGGATATTGTTCCTGCACCAGTTTGAGGAAGTGATCATTGATATCAAAAATGATTTGCAGATGGCGCGGTAAGATTTTGCCAATCATGTCAATTGGCCAGGTTTCCAGCGCTTCGGTCATCAGCGTGTGATTGGTGTATGAGAACACCTGCTGCACCACGTCCCACGCATCCATCCAATTGAACTTATGTTCGTCGATCAACAGACGCATCATTTCAGGAATGGAAAGGACCGGGTGAGTATCATTGAGATGAATAGCAATCTTATCTGCCAGATTATCGAACGTCTGATGCATGGTCCAGTGGCGGCTGAGGATATCCTGTACCGTCGCCGACACTAAAAAGTACTCTTGTCGCAAACGTAATTCACGGCCGGAATAGGTAGAATCATCGGGATACAACACTCGTGATACGTTTTCTGAATGGTTTTTATCTTCAACCGCAGCAAAGTAATCACCCTGATTGAATTTGCCCAAATTGATTTCATTACTGGCCTGCGCAGACCATAAGCGCAGTGTATTAGTTGCATCCGTATCAAAGCCAGGGATGATTTGATCATAAGCACAGGCGAGGATTTCTTCGGTTTCCAGCCAGCGAGTTTTGCTGCCTTCCTGCTGAATTCGGCCACCGAAGCGCACTTTATAGCGGGTATTATGGCGTGGGAATTCCCAGGCATTACCATATTCCAGCCAGTTATCTGGCGACTCCATCTGTTGGCCATCCACTATTTTCTGGCTGAACATGCCATATTCGTAGCGGATGCCGTAGCCTCGGCCCGGTAGTGCCAGTGTTGCCAGTGAGTCCAGAAAACACGCCGCCAGACGGCCTAAGCCACCATTGCCAAGCCCAGGGTCGTTTTCTTCTTGCAACAGCTCTGACAGATTGAGGCCCATCTCATCCAGCGCCTGTTCGATATCTTCATAAATACCCATAGATAACAGTGCATTAGAGAGGGTTCGCCCCAATAAAAACTCCATCGACAGATAGTAAACCTGACGAACGTCTTGTGATAATTGTGCGCGGTTAGAGCGTAGCCAGCGTTCTACCATCCGATCCCGTACCGCAAATAATGTCGCATTCAGCCAATCGTGCTGAGTCGCAATCGAGGGATCTTTGCCGACAATAAACATCAATTTGTAGGCAATCGAGTGTTTCAGCGCATCCACACTGACAACGGGTGAGGTATAACTGAACGGTGATGTCATAGCGGTTTTCCCAATTCGTGGTTACAACAAATCGACAACTAGAGACGCCGATAAAGTGACAGATATTGACCAGCAGCTACTTGCCAACCAAAGTCCAACCCCATTGCATGGCGCTGAACATGACGCCAATGTTTTGGCCGGCTCCACAGAACAAAAGCACGGCGAATTGCCCGCACCAATGCCTGCGCATCGCATTCATCAAACACAAACCCCGAGGCGCTGCCATCCGCCAGATTTTCCAGCGCGCAATCCACCACGGTATCTGCCAACCCGCCCGTATGCCGGACCAGTGGCAAAGTGCCATATTTCAAACCATACAACTGCGTTAACCCACAAGGTTCAAAACGGCTAGGCACCAGAATCACATCCGCACCGGCAATAATTCGGTGAGAAAATGCCTCGTGATAACCAATTTGTACCCCAACCTGGCCGGAATAGTCTGCCGCTGCCGCCAAAAACTCCTCTTGTAGAATGGCATCCCCCGCCCCCAAGACCGCCAGTTGCCCACCTAGTTTCAGTAATTCAGGCAAAGCTTCCAGCACCAAATCCAACCCTTTTTGCTCGGTCAATCTACTGACCACGGCAAAAATAGGTTTCTTATCCGTCACCTCCAACCCCATCGTGGTTTGCAGATGCACTTTATTCACCGCTTTCTGCTGCAGGTTCTCTATGTCATAGCAGGCGTGCAGCAAGGTATCGCTCTGTGGGTCCCAAATGGCGCTATCCACCCCATTGAGGATGCCGGTCAAACGCCCCTGACTGGCTCGTTCTTGCAGCAGCCCTTCCATGCCGTAACCAAAAGCAGGTTGGGTAATTTCTTTGGCATAGGTCGGGCTGACAGTAGTGACATGATCAGCAAAGAACAGCCCAGCTTTCAGATAGGAAATTTGACCGTAGAACTCCAACCCGTACATTTGGAAAAATGCGGCGGGGAGTTGTAACTCAGCCAAATGGTACCCAGCAAATAGCCCCTGATAGGCCAGATTATGGACGGTAAATACTGATCGTGCCGGTCTACCACGCGCCGCCAGATAAGCACAGGCCAGCCCAGCGTGCCAATCATGGGCATGCACCACATCGGGACGCCAGAAACCATCCAGCCCGCAGGCCAGCTCACACGCCATCCATCCCAGCAAGGCAAAGCGGCGATAGTTATCGGCGTAAGCATGCAACGACTGGTCGTGATAAGGGCTGCCAGCGCGGTCATATAACCCCGGAGCATCAATAAGATAGATACCAATGCCCTGATAATGGCCGTAGCGCAGAGAAACCCGTCCGGCAAAGGTGTCTATCTCCCTAACCAGCACGGTGTCTGGTATTCCACGACGCAAATCAGGGAAGCCCGGTAGCATGACCCGAACATCGGCCCCTTCAGCAATTTGTGCGGCAGGTAAAGCGCCAACAACATCAGCCAATCCCCCTGTTTTCAACAAAGGAAATAGCTCAGAACATACGTGTAAGACCCGCATCGTGACTCCTGACACCTATCGGATAAATAAAATAGCCCTATTTGACGTTGACGGCTAATTTCGCCAGCATCGCACGGGTCACTAGCACCACCCCGCCCTCCGAACGATAAAAACGGGCGCTATCTTCATCGGCGTTCTCCCCGATAACCATCCCTTCAGGTATGTGACAGGCGCGATCAATAATGCAGCGGCGTAAACGGCACGAGCGACCAACATTGACATCAGGCAGCAATACCGTGGAATCAATGGTACAGAACGAGTTCACCCGAACCCGAGGGAACAACACCGAATGCACCACTACCGAGCCAGAAACAATACAGCCACCGGAGACCAGCGAGTTCATGGTCATGCCATGGCTACCGGAGCGATCCTGAACAAACTTAGCCGGCGGCAACGGCTCCATATGGGTACGGATTGGCCAGGCACGGTCATACATATCCAGCTCTGGTGTGACCGATGCCAAATCCAGGTTGGCCCGCCAGTAGGCATCCAATGTCCCAACATCACGCCAATAAGGTGGCAATTCGGCATTGGAGGTCACGCAGGAGAGATCAAACGGATGTGCCCAAGCCGCCTTCTGTTCGGTAAGTTTGGGAATCAAATCTTTACCAAAATCATGGGTAGAGCCAGGGGTATTCATATCTTCTTCTAATAACTTGAACAGATAATTGGCATTAAAAATATAGATCCCCATACTGGCTAACGCCATATCAGGCCGTCCAGGCATTGAAGGCGGGTTCGCAGGTTTTTCAAAGAAAGCCGTTATCTGGTAATCCTCGTCCACCTCCATTACCCCAAATTCATTGGCCTCGTTAATGGGTACCGGGATACAAGCAACGGTGCACTCAGCGCCTTTCTCTACGTGGTCGATGAGCATGCGCGAGTAATCCATCTTGTAGATGTGGTCACCGGCCAGAATGACCACATATTCCGCCTCATAGCGGCGGATAATATCCAGGTTTTGATAAACCGCATCCGCAGTACCTTTGTACCAATGCTCGGTGCTCAAACGTTGTTGGGCAGGCAATAAATCAACAAACTCGTTCATCTCCTCGTTGAGGAATGACCAGCCACGTTGAATATGCTGCACCAGAGTATGAGACTGGTACTGGGTGATGACACCGATACGGCGGATACCTGAATTCAGGCAGTTAGATAGCGCAAAATCGATGATACGGAACTTGCCGCCAAAATGTACCGCCGGTTTGGCACGGGTGGCGGTCAAATCTTTCAGACGAGAACCACGACCTCCGGCCAGAATCAGCGCTACAGATTTATTCGGTAATTGTCTGGCTAACATCAATGGGTCTTTATTTTCGAATTTAACCATGGCTGACTCCTTAAGATTTCAGTACGAGCACGCAAATGTCATGCGCGGCTCCGTTCCATACGGTGAATGATTCCATCTGATCTGACGGCCCAAAAGGAGGGATAACCTCCCATTCCCCCGTAGGTAACTGTATTTCACATTCTTGACCAGTGGCGTTAATCACCACCAGCCAGCGCTGAGACAACAGAATTTGCAGCTGTTTCTGGCAGCCATGTTCCCAAGCTGCATCACTCAGCACTTGCCCCTGACTATCCAGCCATTGCACATTGCCATCACCCTCCTGCCACCATGCGTCCTTAATCAGGGCCGGAATTTGCTGGCGTAACCGGATAAGATCGGCGGTAAATGTCATTAATGAACGATCCGCACTGCCCCAGTCGAGCCAGGTGAGGATGTTGTTCTGACAATATGCATTGTTATTACCTTGCTGGCTGTGACCATGCTCGTCACCGGCCAGTAACATTGGCGTTCCCTGCGAGAGTAATAAGCTGGCCAACAATGCCCGCTGACAAGACTTACGCCGTTGCCAGATAGCCTCATCAGCCACCAACCCTTCGCTACCAAAATTATTACTAAGATTGTTATCACTGCCATCACGGTTTTCCTCACCATTGATTTGATTGTGCTTTTGGTTAAAACACAGCAAATCCTGCAAAGTAAAACCATCATGGGCGGTAATTTGATTGATACTGGCGGAAGGCAAACGCCCCCGCTGTTGGAAAAGATTGCTTGAAGCGGCAAAGTGCTGAGCAAATAGTCCCAGCGGTAAGTCATCCCTTAACCAGAAACGGCGCATCGCATCACGATACTGGTCATTCCATTCACTAAAACCGGTAGGGAAGTTACCCAATTGATAGCCTCCCAGACCAATATCCCAAGGCTCGGCAATCATTTTGCAGGCACGCAGCCGCTCATCGGCAGCCAGCGCGGTAAATAAAGGGGCATGTTGGTCAAAAGCCGGCGTGCGGCCCAGAACGGTACCCAGATCAAAGCGGAAGCCGTCAACATGGCAGCTATCGAGCCAATGATGCAGGCAGTCGATAACCCACTGCATGACATTAGGATGATTAAGCCGCAGCGTATTGCCGCAGCCAGTCATGTTGTCGTATTCACCGTCAGGAGTGAGCCAGTAATAGCTAGCATTGTCGATACCGCGCTGGCACAGGGTTGGGCCAAAAATATCCAATTCGGCGCTGTGATTGAACACCACATCGAGAATCACTTCGATACCCGCTTTATGTAACGCTTTGACCGCATCCCGCAGCTCTCGCAGCGGAGATATGCCGTCACGGCCCGAGGCATAGTCAGGATCAACGGCATAAGGCGCTAGCACGTTATAGCCCCAATAATTACCCAGTCCCATCTTCTGTAAACGAGGTTCATCGACGTGGAATTGCACCGGTAACAACTCCAGTGTGGTAATGCCCATGTCTTGCAAATAGGTAATCATGACGGGATGAGCTAACGCCGCATAGCTACCACGCAGATCAGCCGGAATATCAGGGTGCAGTTTGGTTAAGCCGCGTACATGGGCTTCATAAATCACGGTATTGCCCCAAGGAATAGCCGGTGACTTATCCTCCTGCCAGTCATATTCTTCATGTACCACAATGCACTTAGGTAAGGCGGCAGCACTGTCGCGCTCATCGGGCTGATTAACCCCCCCCTCCAAGCTTGGATCATCCGCCACTTTGCGATCTAATGCATGGGCACCGGGGTCTATCAATAATTTATGTGGGTTAAAACGATGTCCTTGTTGTGGGTCAAATGGCCCGCTGACCCGATAACCATAGCGCTGCCCCGGTTTACCTCCAGGCAGATAGCCATGCCAGATATCACCACTGCGGGCGGGCAAGGCAATCCTCAATTCTTGGTTATTGTCATCAAACAGACACAGTTCGACCTGTTCAGCATGGGCTGAAAACAGCGTGAAATTTATCCCAGCCCCATCAAAATGGGCACCAATCGGTGTCGGGGAACCACGGGTAAGGCCAGTCATCCTACCCCTCCCGTAACAGGTAAATAGTCGACAGTGGCGGTAGTGTTAACAACAATGAGTGCGCGTGGTTATGGCTACCGACATGCTGGCTATGGATCCCCCCCTGATTACCCAGATTGCTGCCACGGTAAAACTCAGAGTCAGAATTAAGTACTTCCCGATAATGCCCTGCCTGCGGAATGCCCACACGGTAGTCATAACGCGGCACCGGTGTGAAATTACTGATGGCAATCAGTTCGCCACCATTCGCATCACGGCGCAAGAAAGCAAACACTGAGTTTTCGTGGTCATCTACCACCAGCCATTCAAAGCCATCGGGCTGATAATCCAATTCATAGAGTGGCGCATGTTGTTGATAGCAGTGGTTCAGGTCACGAACAAAACGCTGCACGCCACGGTGCCAGCCATTTTCATCATCCAGTAAATGCCAGTCCAGGCTGGTATCGAAATTCCACTCGCGCCCCTGCGCAAACTCGCAGCCCATAAACAGCAGTTTTTTACCGGGATGCGCCCACATAAACGCGTAATAGGCACGCAGGTTGGCGAATTTCTGCCAGGCATCCCCCGGCATACGATCGAGCACCGAGCGCTTACCGTGCACCACTTCATCGTGGGAGATAGGCAAGATAAAGTTCTCGGTATAGGCGTACAACATCCCGAAAGTCATCAGATTATGGTGGTACTTGCGATGAATCGGATCACACTGCATGTAATTGAGCGTGTCATGCATCCAACCCATATTCCATTTATAGTTAAACCCTAATCCACCGGCATCGGGCGGTAATGTCACGCCAGGAAAATCGGTCGATTCCTCCGCCATCGTCACACCGCCAGGGCGCTCAACGCCGATGGTGTGATTGGTGTAACGCAGGAAAGCAATCGCTTCCAGATTTTCACGCCCGCCATAATAGTTAGGCACCCACTGCCCTTCAGCACGGCTATAATCGCGATAAATCATCGAAGCCACGGCATCAATACGCAATGCATCGATACCAAAACGTTCCATCCAGTAAAACGCATTGCCAGCCAAATAATTACGGACCTCATTACGACCATAGTTATAAATCAGGGTATTCCAATCCTGGTGATAGCCTTCGCGCGGATCGGCATATTCATACAACGAGGTGCCATCAAACTGCATGAGCCCGTGTTCATCACTCGGGAAGTGGCCGGGAACCCAATCAAGGATGACGTTAATCCCCGCGGTATGGAATGCGGCAACAAAATCTTTGAAATCCTGCGGAGTACCAAAGCGGCGGGTCGGTGCATATAACCCGAGCGGCTGATAACCCCAGCTGCCATCAAATGGATGTTCGTTAATCGGCAGCAGCTCGACATGGGTAAACCCCATGTATTTAACGTATTCAACCAATTGCTCAGCCAACTCGCCATAACTGAGCCAATAGTTATTATCGGTATGGCGGCGCCATGAACCGAGATGGACTTCATAGATAGAAACCGGTGAGCGCAAATCATTGGCTTTCTGTCTTGCTGGCGTATTTTGTACCACTTCAGGTAACGGGCTGACCAACGAGGCAGTTTCTGGCCGCATCTGAGCTTCAAATGCATAAGGGTCCGCTTTTAAGCGTACCTGATCATTACTGTCTATTATCTCAAATTTGTACAACTGGCCGGCTTGTACACCGGGCAGGAATAGCTCCCAAATACCATTTTCGCGCCGTAACCGCATCGGGTGGCGGCGACCATCCCAAAAGTTAAACTCCCCCACCACAGACACTCGTTTGGCATTAGGTGCCCAAACGGCAAAACTGACCCCCGCGACTCCATCAAGGCTCATTAAATGCCCGCCCAGACGTTCATAAGGGCGTAGATGGGTGCCTTCGGCCAATAACCAACTGTCAATATCCTGCAATAACGTCCCGAATCGATAAGGATCTTCGATGATTTGGGGACTGTCTTGCCAAGTAACCGCTAATTGATAACGAAACGGGCTTTTACGACGAGGAAGCTTCGCAATGAAAAAACCGCGCGGGTCTTCACTGGTCAACTGAGCAATGTTGCGCCCACTTTCCGTTTCGACCAGCCAGACTTCTTTTGCATCTGGCAGCAAAGCGCATATCTGTAACCCTTGCGCAGTTTGGTGCATACCCAAAATGGAAAAGGGATCGGCATAATGGCCGGAAATAATCTGATTAATCACCTGACGATCGGGAAGTACTGGCATGATTTCTTCCTATGATTAACGGCATGATTTTGAGCCAAATTCTGAACTCTGACAGCAGAACCGACCTTTTCATCATGCAATCCATTTAGCGTTTAAAGAGTGACTAAGGTCAATGATTAACCAATTAGTTGATTTAATGCCCTAATACTCATTTTCTGACAGTAAAAGCTCGTCAGTTAACTTTTCTTACCCAAACTATAAGCATAGTCAAAGGCCGCCAAAAAAATCGGCTTACTATTAATGAAATTTTTTCTCATATGAATTAGCAAAAAAAACAGTGTTTAAACGGCGTAAGGCGTGCGTGAATGACGTAAAACCCTAAGTTAAGACGTAAAAACAGTGCGGATAACATCGGCCAGTAGAAATGCCCAAAACAGGGAACTGAGCTGACGTTTGCCCATATAAGGCCCTTTTTGCTTAAAAGGGGTGACGGTTAAAACTTTCTGCGGCTAAATGTGGTTACAATAGCGGCAAGAATTAGCATTTGTGGTTATCAATATGGGCGTAAGCCAAGCCGAACTGATTTTCTCCCTGCTACAACAGATGTGTGTGTATCTGGTGATCGCCTATCTGTTAAGTAAAACACCGCTGTTTATTCCGTTAATGCAGGTTACCATTCGGCTGCCCCACAAACTGGTGTGCTATCTCACGTTTTCCATGTTTTGCATCATGGGCACCTATTTTGGTCTGCATATTGAGGACTCCATCGCCAATACCCGTGCTATCGGCGCTGTGTTAGGTGGTGTTTTGGGGGGGCCATCGGTCGGTTTTCTGGTAGGGCTGACGGGTGGGTTGCACCGTTACTCCATGGGTGGGATGACCGCCACCGCCTGTATGTTGTCTACCGTCGCTGAAGGGCTATTGGGTGGCTTCCTCCACAGCTATTTGATACGTAAAAACCGCCTTGACTTGCTGTTCCAGCCGCTGGTGGTTGCAGGCATTACGCTGGTCGCTGAAGTCCTGCAAATGTTAATTATTTTGGCCGTTGCTCGCCCATTCCATGAAGCTGTCGAGTTAGTCGGAAACATTGCCCTGCCGATGATGATCACCAATACCATTGGTGCTGCCATGTTTATGCGTATCTTATTGGACCGGCGGGCTATTTTCGAAAAATACACCACCGCCTTCTCAGCCAAAGCATTACAAATTGCCGCACGGGCGGAGGGGCAACTACGCCATGGTTTTGACCAACAAAACAGTATGCGGGTGGCGCGTATCTTGTATGAGGAGCTGGGCGTTGGCGCGGTGGCAATTACCGACCGCGAGAAGCTGCTGGCATTTATCGGTACTGGCGCCGACCATCACCTTGTGGGGAGTGCTATCACCTCAGACCATACCCACCGGGCGATTGAGTTGAATCAGGTGGTTTATGCCGATGGCAATGCCGTCCCTTATACCTGCTCTATTTCACCTAATTGCAAACTGGGTTCCACGTTAGTTATCCCACTACGCGGTGAAGAGCATCGGGTGATTGGCAGCATCAAGCTGTATGAACCAAAAAGTAAATTGTTCTCCAGTATCAACCGCACATTGGGTGAAGGTATTGCTCACCTGCTGTCCGCCCAGATTCTGGCGGGTGAATTTGAACAACAGAAACAGCTATTGGCACAATCAGAAATCAAGCTACTGCACGCGCAAGTAAATCCTCACTTCCTCTTTAACGCACTGAATACCCTGTCAGTAGTAATCCGCCGTAATCCAGACCATGCCCGCAAGCTAGTGCTTTCTTTGTCGACATTTTTCCGTAAGAACCTCAAGCGCAGCCATGATGTGGTCACGCTGAGCGATGAAATTGAACATGTGAATGCTTATCTGGAAATAGAAAAGGCACGTTTTGCCGACCGCCTCTCCGTTGAGATCTCATTACCTGATGAATTGATGGAAGCGCGTTTACCGGCTTTTTCCCTGCAACCCGTGGTCGAAAATGCCATCAAACACGGCATAGCGCAGATGTTCAATAACGGGCGCATCACCTTGCACGGTAAGCTCGAGGGCAATACGTTGATACTGGAAGTGGAAGACAATGCTGGTTTGTATCAACCGCAACCAAACGGCGATGGGCTGGGGATGAATCTGGTAGACCGGCGAATTAAAGTCCGCTATGGCAACGAATATGGTGTCACCGCCCTAAGCGAGGCAGATAAATTCACGCGCATTACACTTAAATTGCCCTTTATCACCGCGAGTGAGGGTTAACAACGGTTAATTACTTACCCGTGCGGGCAATGATACTCACCATATTAAGTACCGCGGCAGAGCGCTCATGCCGCCGCCATGCCAGTGTAATCTTGGTTTTTAGCAAACTATCGTCAATCTCATGATAAGTAACATTATTCGTCTGAATAGTTGTCAGTGAGCGAGGCACGATAGTAAAACCAAAGCCTGCCGACACCATCCCTATGGCAGACACCAACTGGGGGGATTGTTGCCCCAGCTCCGGCTTAAATCCGGCACGGTAGCAAGCGCTGATAATGGTATCAAACAATCCGGGAGCCACTTCGCGAGGGAAAGTAATCAGCTTTTCATGCTGTATCGCTTGCAGATTGATTTGTGGGCAGCGATGCAACTGATGGTTATGGGGCAGTACCAGCAACATATCTTCCTCCACCAGCACCTTACAGGTGAATTCATTACTGGCATCACATGGCTG
Source organism: Yersinia sp. 2553 StPb PI (assembly GCF_052217105.1). Lineage (NCBI taxonomy): Bacteria > Pseudomonadati > Pseudomonadota > Gammaproteobacteria > Enterobacterales > Yersiniaceae > Yersinia > Yersinia sp. 2553 StPb PI. The sequence continues at coordinate 3,631,608 of NZ_JAZGPX010000002.1, forward strand.
ACGGATAAAAGCCACATCAATGCGTTCGTTATGCAAATCATTCATTAACACCGGCATGGTCTTTTCACTGGGTGACAATATCACCTCAGGATATTTATCCCGATAGGCGTGGAGTAGGCGCAATACCAAGGGCTGGAAGGCTGTCGAGCTGGCAAAACCTACCCGCAACTTACCCGTCTCCCCGCGCGCGATACTTTTAGCTCGCTCTATCGCTTCATCCGTAAGCGTCAATATATGACAGGCATCCACATAGAACGCTTTCCCTGCATCAGTCAGTTCAACACCGCGCGTGAGCCGACGTAGCAGTGGTGTCCCGATCTCCCGCTCTAGCTTTTGAATTTGCTGACTTAGTGGTGGCTGAGAGATACCCAGCTTTTCAGCCGCCCGGGTGAAATGGCGGGCTGAAGCAACCGCAGCAAAATATCGTAGATAACGTAGTTCCATATATTATTGATATCAAAAAAGTGGGATTCCTATATTGGTACTTATGTTCTTTCAGCGTCAACCTTATACGTAAATATAAATATAATTTATGTTACAGGTAAGACGGAGAGAGAGATGACTAAATCAATAACATCGCATTGTTCATGTACTCAAGAGATTGTAAAAAGCTTTATTGCCTATAGAGAAAAGCATTCTGAGTGCATTATTTATCAAACATCACTAATGAGCGCGCTAATTAGTGGGGTTTATGAAGGCCAAATCACCATGGCAGAACTACTGAAACACGGTGATTTTGGATTAGGAACATTTAACAATCTTGATGGTGAATTAGTCGCACTAAACAGTAAAATTTATCAATTACGATCCGATGGCAGCGCCCGTTCAGCACAACCAGAACAGAAGACACCTTTCGCAGTAATGACGTTTTTTCAGCCGACAGAAAAACGCAGTTTCGAACATAAAATAAGCAGAAAGCAGCTCCATAATGTGATTGATGACCTTACCAAAACAGATAATCTGTTTTGTGCTCTGCGTATTGATGGCACCTTCAGCCACGTTGAAACCCGCACCGTTCCCTGCCAACAGCGCCCCTATAAACCCATGCTTGAAGCCATCTCCGAGCAACCGACGTTTGATTTCACCCATCAAAATGGCGTGATCATCGGTTTTCGCAGCCCAGACTATACCCAAGGAATAAATGTTGCTGGCTACCACGAGCATTTTATTACTGACACCCGCAATGGCGGTGGCCATGTGCTCGACTACCAATTGGAAAAGGGTGTTCTGACCTTCGGCACCGTGGCCAAACTGGTAATCGATCTGCCGCAGGAAGCTGATTTTCTCCAGGCCAATCTCTCCCCGCAAAATCTCAATAACGCCATCCGCGCGGTAGAAAGTTAACCGGCGGTAAAACATCAATTAATAGCGGCTAAATCAACCATAGAGGACAACACATCATGACCAATGAAACGCATACTCAGGCTTGGCAGTGCGGGGCTGATCTGGTGGTTAATCATTTAGAGCAGCAAGGTGTAAAGCAGGTGTTCGGTATTCCCGGCGCTAAAATTGATCGAGTATTTAATTCACTGGAAGATTCCAGCATTCAAACGATTGTGGTGCGCCACGAAGCGAATGCGGCTTTCATGGCTGCGGCCATCGGCCGGCTAACCGGTAAAGCAGGCGTTGCATTAGTCACCTCAGGGCCGGGTTGCGCCAACTTAGTCACCGGACTGGCAACAGCAACCTCTGAAGGGGATCCAGTGGTGGCACTGGGCGGCGCGGTAAAACGAGCCGATAGCCTGAAAATAACTCACCAGAGTATGGATACTGTGAGTATTTTTCGCCCGATAACTAAGTTTAGTGCGGAGGTGACGGCCTCTGCGGCGCTGTCAGAAGTCCTGGGTAATGCCTTTAGAACCGCTGAATTTGGTCGGCCGGGCGCGGCCTTTGTTAGCCTGCCGCAAGATATCCTCAACAACCCTGTGACCAGCCAGGCATTGATTCATCAACCATGTCCACACAATGGCGGTGCACCCTTGGATGAGATTACTGCCGTGGCTAAGTTGATTAACAACGCTAAAAATCCCATTTTGCTCCTTGGATTGATGGCCAGTCAGCCGGCAAACGCTCAAGCCATTCGGCGTTTACTTCACCATAGCAAAATACCTGTCACCAGCACCTATCAAGCCGCAGGGGTGGTTGATCAGGCGCACTTTGATCATTTTGCCGGGCGGGTGGGCTTGTTTAATAATCAGGCTGGCGACAAGTTACTACAACAAGCCGATGTGATTATCACCATCGGTTATAGCCCTGTGGAATATGACCCAGCGCTATGGAACAACGGCCAGGCAACACTGATACATCTGGATATTTTACCCGCCGAAATAGATGCAGCCTATCAACCGGAAAAAGAGTTATTGGGCGATATTGCCGCTACCATAGATGCATTAGCCCCCCGGATACATGGCCCGTTAATATTAACATTGGCAACACAGGCGGTATTGGAAGAGCGCTGCCGCCAACTACGAGACTTGGCCCTCCGGGCTGACCATATGAGTGGTTTCGCTATTCATCCGCTGCGTTTAGTCCGGGCAATGCAGGATATTGTTAATAGTGACGTGACCCTATGTGTCGATATGGGGAGCTTTCACATCTGGATTGCCCGCTATCTTTACAGCTTCCGCACCCGTCAAATTTTGATGTCAAACGGTCAACAGACTATGGGTGTTGCACTGCCATGGGCCATTGCCGCCGCACTGGTGAACCCACATCAAAAGGTCGTATCCGTATCAGGTGACGGCGGTTTTATGCAATCAAGTATGGAGCTAGAAACTGCGGTGCGCCTGAAAAGCAATTTACTGCATATTATTTGGGTCGATAACGGTTACAACATGGTGGAAATACAGCAGCAGAAAAAATACCATCGGCCATCGGGAGTTAGCTTTGGCCCGATTGATTTCAAAATGTACGCCGAATCCTTTGGTGCGAAAGGTTTTGCCGTAGAATCTGCTGACGAATTATCCCATAAATTGCATCAAGCTATGGATGTATTAGGCCCGGCAGTCATTGCCATCCCGGTGGATTATTCAGATAACTATCGTTTAATGGAAGAGCTGAATATCAGCCAATTGCTGTAGTGCGAAGCCCGTATCGGGTGGCGTGCAACGTAGTTGCTGACACATCGAGGGATACAAAAAAGCCGTGTTAATCATATAAAAAAACCCTGACCATAAGATCAGGGCTTTATGGTTATTACTCTTAATAACCAATCACATCAAGATGCGCAGCATACGGCGCAATGGCTCTGCCGCGCCCCATAGCAACTGGTCACCTACAGTAAAGGCGGAGAGATACTCCGGCCCCATATTCAATTTACGCAGGCGGCCAACCGGGGTATTCAATGTACCGGTTACCGCAGCCGGAGTCAGTTCACGCATGCTCAGCTCGCGGTCGTTCGGGATAACACGAACCCAGTCATTGTGCGTTGCCAACATTTGCTCAATTTCTGGCAATGGCACGTCTTTTTTCAGTTTCAGCGTAAAGGCTTGGCTATGGCAACGCAGCGCACCGATGCGCACGCACAGACCATCTACTGGAATGACGCTGCTGGTGTTCAGAATTTTGTTAGTTTCAGCCTGGCCTTTCCACTCTTCGCGGCTCTGACCATTATCCAGTTGTTTGTCGATCCACGGGATCAGGCTACCTGCCAGCGGTACGCCAAAGTTATCAGTCGGCAAGGTACCACTACGGGTTGCAGCAGTGACCTTACGTTCAATATCCAAAATGGCAGAGGCCGGGTCTTGCAACTCTTTAGCCACGCCAGCATGTAGCATACCCATCTGAGTCAGCAACTCACGCATATGGCGCGCGCCACCACCGGATGCTGCCTGATAAGTGGCAACTGATGCCCACTCAACCAAATTATTAGCAAACAAACCACCCAAAGACATCAGCATCAGGCTAACGGTACAGTTACCCCCCGCAAAGGTCTTGATACCTTTATCTAAACCCTGTTGAATGACACTATGGTTAACCGGATCCAGAATAATAATTGCGTCATCTTGCATACGAAGAGAAGAAGCGGCGTCGATCCAATAGCCTTTCCAGCCGATTTCTCGCAGCTTTGGATAAACTTCGTTGGTATAATCTCCTCCTTGGCAGGTGATGATAATATCCAATGCACTCAGCGCATCAATATCATAAGCATCTTGCAACGTACCTTGCTGGCCGGTAAATGTCGGCGCGGCCTGGCCATGTTGCGAGGTGGAGAAAAAGACCGGGCGAATACCGTCAAAGTCGCGTTCTTCAATCATGCGTTGCATGAGTACTGAGCCGACCATACCGCGCCAGCCGATAAAACCAACATTTTTCATGTTTACTGTCCTGCCTTGGAAGGTGACACCGATTAATGGATGCCTGTCTTGTATAACTGCGCGCTGTAAGGGTACGGCAGACTGACTAAGATAGACCTGATACCACCTTACAAAATATGGACAAAGTGGCAAGTGAATTTATTCGATACCAGAATGATTCAAAGCAATCTTCCTAATATGTGGCTTTGATTGGCGGGAAACGCCAGTCCCTAGAGGTAATAATGACTGAGATGATTGCGGCAACAGTGCTGCTGTTTTTGATTATGGACCCACTGGGAAATCTGCCGATTTTTATGTCGGTACTCAAGCATCTGGAACCTAAGCGCCGGCGAGTCGTATTGATTCGCGAATTGCTCATTGCGCTGATATTAATGCTGATTTTCCTATTCGCTGGCGAGAAGATTCTGGCGTTCCTAAATCTGCGAACTGAAACGGTGTCGATATCGGGTGGTATTATTCTGTTTTTAATCGCAATTAAGATGATTTTCCCCACCCCAGAAAGTAACGTTACCGGGTTATCGGCTGGGGAAGAGCCATTCTTAGTACCACTGGCTATTCCCTTAGTCGCGGGTCCGTCGATTCTGGCAACGCTGATGCTACTGTCGCATCAATATCCTAATCAAATTAGCCATTTAGTTTTGGCGTTGATGATTGCGTGGGGGTTGTCTGCGGCGATTTTGCTGATGTCGAATCTGTTCCTGCGCCTGCTGGGTAATAAAGGTGTCAGTGCGCTGGAACGGTTGATGGGGTTAATTTTGGTGATGCTATCTACGCAGATGTTTTTAGATGGTGTGCGGGCATATTTGACCAAATAGGGTTGGCCTCAATTGCGCAATCCAAGAGGGGCGCGCCCTCTTGGGTATAAACTCACTTTAGTTACGACTTTTCAGTGCTAATACACAACGCTGCACCACGTTATCAATATCCGCATCAATATCGACGCAGAGAACATCTGGCTCATCTGAACCTGGCTCTTCCAACGCGTCAAACTGGCTTTTCAGCAGATCAGTTGGCATAAAATGGCCGGAGCGGGCTTTTAATCGCTCCATGATGACGTCGAAACTGCCTTTTAGATATATAAACACCATCCCCGGATTACCTTCCCGCAGACGATCACGATAACGGCGCTTCAGCGCTGAGCAGACAATAATACCGGTTTCATTTTTATGATTCAGGCTGTAGGCAGCATCACTCAAACGCTCCAGCCACGGCATACGATCTTCATCATTCAGTGGATGCCCACTGCCCATTTTCTGAATATTGGCACGAGGATGCAGATCGTCACCATCAATAAATTTGGCATGGATTTGGCGGGCTACAGCCTCTCCTACCGTGGTTTTGCCGCTACCCGATACACCCATCACGATAATGCTATGTCCTGCCATAATGTTGATCTCTATCTCAGAATGGGAATTTTACTGCTCTCTATGGTTCCGTATTTTACCATGTTACCGGTATCATGATACCGGTAACAAATGAAGATGTGATTTTTATCACAAAGGCCATCTTCCGACCCTACTGACGATAAAAAGAAGCTGACCGCAAATCATAACAAAAAACGAAATACCCAAAGTTATTGGAGAAATACTATGCCATTAGTCATTGTCGCGGTTGGCGTTGCCATGCTGCTGTTACTGATGATCCGTTTCAAACTGAACGGATTTATCTCGTTGATACTGGTCGCGCTGGCGGTAGGTATCATGCAAGGGATGCCAGTCGATAAAGTCGTCGGCTCAATCAAAGCTGGGGTTGGCGGAACGTTAGGCAGTCTGGCGCTGATTATGGGCTTTGGTGCCATGCTCGGTAAATTACTGGCTGATTGTGGTGGTGCTCAACGAATTGCGACCACGCTGATTGATAAATTTGGCAAAAAACACATTCAGTGGGCGGTCGTGCTGACTGGTTTTACTGTCGGTTTTGCGCTGTTTTATGAAGTGGGCTTTGTACTGTTGCTGCCACTGGTGTTTAGTATCGCGGCGTCAGCCCGTATCCCACTGTTGTATGTCGGTGTGCCGATGGCCGCAGCCTTGTCTGTAACCCACGGTTTCCTGCCACCTCACCCAGGCCCAACGGCTATTGCGACCATTTTCCACGCGGATATGGGTAAAACGCTGCTATACGGGACTTTACTGGCAATTCCGACCGTTATTCTGGCCGGCCCGGTGTTTGCGCGCTTTCTAAAAGGAATTGATAAACCAGTACCAGAAGGATTGTATAACCCGAAAACCTTCACCGATGAAGAGATGCCAAGCTTTGGCGTCAGTGTCTGTACAGCGCTGGTTCCGGTGATTTTGATGGCATTGCGGGCAGTGGCAGAGATGATTTTGCCAAAAGGCCACCCAGTGCTCTCTTATGCGGAGTTCTTCGGTGACCCGGTGATCGCCACCTTAATTGCTGTATTGATAGCGATTTTCACCTTTGGCTTAAACCGTGGCCGGTCAATGGAATCAGTGATGGATACCGTGACCGACTCCATCAAAATCATTGCAATGATGCTATTGGTTATCGGCGGCGGTGGTGCTTTCAAACAGGTTTTAGTCGACAGTGGCGTCGATCATTATATTGCCAACATGATGAATAGCAGCGGTTTATCACCAATTCTGATGGCATGGTCAATCGCAGCCGTACTGCGTATTGCGCTAGGTTCTGCGACAGTGGCGGCGATTACGGCTGGCGGTATCGTGGCACCGCTCATTGCCACCACCGGTGCCAGCCCTGAATTAATGGTTATTGCCGTCGGTTCGGGTAGCGTGATTTTCTCTCACGTCAACGACCCGGGCTTTTGGTTGTTCAAGGAGTACTTTAACCTGACCATTGTGGAAACCTTTAAGTCATGGTCAGTGCTGGAAACCATTATTTCGGTCTGCGGCCTGGTCGGTTGCCTGTTATTAGCCATGGTGATATAGCATCTGGCAGCAATAGTTATTTAGCTAAACCATTGTGATTTAAATACTGCCGCCGGGGAGGATGGTGAAACCGACATCAACCATCCTCGGCGCTACCGCCTCTCCGCGCAGTTTTGCCAGCAAACGCTCGGCACCAATTTGCCCCATTCTTTCACGCGGGGTAAGCACACTGGCCAGCTTGGGTACCATCGACTGGCCAATATCGTGACCATGGAAACCCGCTATTGCCATATCATAAGGGATAGATAACCCCTGACGCTGACACTCAAATACAGCACCAATTGCCAGGTCATCATTGGTACAAAAAATACTGTCAATCAGTGGATAACTGGCTTGCGCTTCACGCAACAACTCAGCACCTGCCGAATATGACGATGAACGGCTGGTCATCACGCTCATCGGCACCAAACCGGATTCACGCATCGCCTGCTCATAGCCTTGCTGCTTAATGACGGTACGCTCATCCTGACGTGCACCAAAATAGACAACATGGCGATGGCCTTTGGCGATAACTTGCTGCGTCATCTGCCTTGCCGCTTCAAAGTTATTAAAGCCCACAGCCAAATCAATACACGGTGAAATACAATCCATCAGCTCAATGACTGGAATCCCCGCGACCTCAATCATTTTCAATGTACGGGCGGTATGGTGACGTTCGGAGAGGATTAGGCCGTCAATATTATAAGAGAGTAACGAGGTTAACCGTTGCTCCTCACGCTCTTTCTGATAGCCATAGTGCGCTAGCATAGTCTGATAGCCATGCGCATCCGTCACACTCTCAATGCCGCGCAAAACCTCGGCAAAAACCTGGTTGGTCAATGACGGCAACAATACACCGATGGCATGACTGGTCGCGTTGGACAGGATATCGGGGGCGCGGTTGGGGATATAGCCCAGTTCGTCTAATGCCAGCGCGATTTTTTTCTGCAAAAGCGCAGAAACTTGTTCTGGATTACGCAAATACCGGCTGACGGTCATTTTTGTCACCCCAACCATATCGGCGACGTCTTGGAGCACTGGCCTTTTTTTCTTCATTATCAATGAACTGAGGCTGGGTAAATGGGATGCTATTCTAGCAAAGAAAAGGGTATGGCGCGATGCACATACCCTTTTTTACATATACCCGTCATACTTCAAGCTGCCTATGCGTTGGCTGCTTTCTTTCACCCGAATCACTTACCTGAGTAAGCTCATCGGGATTCACTCAATTGCCGCCTTCCTGCAACTCGAATTATTAGGGTATGAGATGGTCAAACTTAAACTGGCGGTAAATCAAACAACAAAATTTCACTGTCTTCATCAGCATGAATAGAAAGTGCAGCTTCATCCCAGATAGCGAATGCATCGCTGGCCGCAGCATGATGCCCATTGATAGAGACCTTACCACGGACTACCTGTATCCAGATGCGGCGCTCTGCTTGAATCTGATAAATGGACTGCTCCTCGCGTTTCAGTGCCCAGCGCCAGAGTGTCATGTCCTGGAATACTTTCAGCGAGCCATCGCGGGCATCCGGTGATAACACCAACTGCCGCCCTTGCGGGATATCAAACATCTGCTGTTCATAACGCGGCTCCAAACCTGTCTTATTGGGGATAATCCAAATCTGGTACAAATGCAGCGGTTGGTCGTCACGGCCATTATATTCTGAATGGCGGATACCGGTACCTGCGCTCATAATCTGGAATTCACCGGCATGGATCTGCTCTTTATTACCCATACTGTCTTTGTGCTCGACAGTACCAGACAGCACATAAGTCAGAATTTCCATATCTTTATGCGGATGGGTACCAAACCCCTGACCTGCATCGATCACATCTTCGTTAATCACTCGCAGTGCTGAAAACCCCATAAATTCTGGATCGTAATAATCAGCGAATGAGAAGGTATGCCAACTGTCCAACCAACCGTGATTAGCATGGCCACGTTCTTCTGCTTTGCGTAAATAGATCATGTTCAGTTCTCCTCAACGTTTTCTTTAGTCTAGATGTCGCGGGAGAATATGAAAGCGTAAAAAACTCACTCCTCTGTTCAAAAAATTCGACTGATTAATAAGTTGAAAGACAAATGATTTGAATTTGAAGTAATTAGCGAAAGAAAACGTTGAGAGAACTTGAGATATGACTGCCTACGAACCAATGATGCAGCGAACAAACAGTGCGAAATAGGCAAAAAAAAAGCCAGCACCCGGCTGGCTAAGTAAACACTGGAAGCAATGTGAGCAATGTCGTGCCTTCGTAATGTGAACACCTAAACACTGATGGCCTCATCTGAAAGCACGACAATGATAATCATTATCACTCTCACTTGTAAAGTGTTTTTTCTAACCACCTGCAATATTATTGACTCAGGTAAATAAAACGCTATTTTATTAGGTAATTCAAATAGTAAGAGTAAGGGTATGTTTATGGAAAATGTGCAGATACGCCATGTGGAGTTCACCGACTATCCCGCTTTGCGGCAGTTATTTTCTCATCCACAGGTTTATCGCGACACGTTACAGCTTCCCCTACCTTCTGAAGAGATGTGGGCCAAAAGAATTAAAGATTTTCCCGCCGGGATGCATAGCCTGGTGGCATGTATTGACGAGGAGATCGTTGGGCAATTGACTGTCGAAGCCAACCAACGGGCACGGCGTAAGCATGTCGCCACTTTTGGTATTGCCGTTGATGCAAATTACTGTGGACAAGGCATCGGCAGTGTATTAATGACTGCCATGATTGATTTATGTGATAACTGGTTGAATATACAACGTATTGAGCTAACAGTGTTTGTCGATAATCTGGCGGCTATCGCGCTTTACCGCAAGTTTGGCTTTGAAATTGAAGGTACCAGCCCACGCTTTGCTTTTCGCGAGGGCCAATATATCGATGCGTATCATATGGGGCGAATCAAGATATCCGCCTAATCCTCAGGGGATAGTGTATCAGCCTATCCCCTGCCATAACTGAATATGACTAAATGCTCGCGGTTTCTTTAATATAGTGGCGGGCTTTTACTGCATACTCAAATGGATTAGCGATAGCCGGATCCTGCTCTGCCTCTACTACCATCCAGCCCTGATAGCCTTTTTCATCCAGCAATTTAAATACCGGACGGAAATCAATTACCCCATCGCCCGGTACAGTGAACATGCCTTTTTTCACCCCATCGAGGAAACTGAGTTTATTCGCTTTCACATCAGCCACTATTTCATCCCGCACATCTTTTAAATGAACATGATTAATACGCGGCAGGTATTTCTCCAAAATAGCCAGCATCGCCGCCTGGCTCCCCTCAGAAACATAGGCATGACCTGTATCAAAGAGCAGATATACATCGTCGTTAACCATACTCATATAACGATCTATTTCTTCGGTAGTTTGGATCCCCGTCCCCATATGGTGGTGCAAACAGACTTGCATACCTTTGGTTGCCGCAATCTTGGCTAATTCGTTATAACCATCAGCAACTCGCTGCCATTGCACATCAGTGAAGTGTGGTTTTTCTTCAAATACTGCCTTCGTCGTCCCTTGAATGCTCTTACTTTGTTCTGAGCAACCAATCACTTTTGCGCCCATTATATGGAGGAAATTCATATGATTAATAAATTCATCAATGGTCTTGGTCCGCTGGTCATCGGCAAAGAAAGTGCTAAACCATGCATTACAAATCTGCATACCGCGCAGCTCAAGCATAGGTTTAAGTACGTTAGGATCTCGCGGGTATTTACTACCAACCTCGCAACCAGTAAATCCGGCAAGAGCCATTTCACTGATACATTGTTGGAAGGTATTTTCTTTGCCTAAGTCAGGCATATCATCATTGGTCCAGCCAATTGGCGCGATTGCTAACTTCACACGTTCTTTATTCATAATAAACCTCTGCGATACATCCAATTTATAGAGATGAATACAATTAAAATGTGATTAATTGCCCGTCTTTAATGCAGGAAAATATACCTTTGGCGCTTGAAGCTGCGGCGTTGTTCACTGCAACGTCAATAACGTTGGGCTAAGTTTTTATTTAAAATCTTAAAGAGAACTTGCAACTGAGGCCGCCGGGCGACTTTATTTCCCCAACAATTCGCGCTCAATACGTTCGCGAGTAGCCACCGCCTGATGCACCATTTTTTCTGGATAACCAAAAAGAGAAGTCGCAATAATTGACTCACCACCGACTTTAAAGGTGCGATTAGCGAAATCCATATCGCGCAGAGTTTGAAATAAGGCAGAGAAATCGACTTCCCCTTCACCAATACCAACATGTTGATGAATAACCGCATCAACACCTGGTGGATTCACAATATAACGGCAATGCTTGGTGTGATTCATGGTGTCTGCAATCAATACATGAGAAAGGTCAACACCCGCATATTTCAGCATGCTGGCAACGTCTCCTTTGCCCTTATCGTAGAAAAAGGTATGGGGCACGCTATACAGATACTTCACATTATCGCTGCGGAGTGATTTCACTAAATCTGCGGTTTCATTATTTTCTTCACAAAAATCCCACGGATGAGATTGAATCTCTACCCGAATCCCTTCCCGCTCAATAATCGGCAATAACTCTTCCATTGAGCGATACCACATCTCTTCGCAAACTTCTGGCTCATTTGGATCGCCAGAAAGTTCGGTATTAATCACAGAGACACCCATTTCAACTGCAATTTCAATCATTCTCTTCCAGTTGGTCACCGCAGCCTGCCGCCTTGCCTCGAGTGGCCCAGCCCAACGATAAACCACAATAAAGGAAGATATTTGCACCCCGGTTTCTTTTAGTACTTTCTTATATTCAGCAACAACTTCGCGGCCCGCTTTTGGGTGTTTATAAAATGGGTTTAACTGCGGATGCGGTGATTGTTCAATATAGTCATATCCCCATTCTGCCACTTGACGAACCATATTGCTGATACCAAGGCCTTTAATGACATCAACATCAAATGCAATCTTCATCGCTCCCCCGTTTCACGCAAGATACATGCAAGCTTGAGATAAACTCCATTTGCAACAAAAAACCTGACTATGCGGCAGCAGGCTAGCTAGCGCACAGGCAGCAGAGTTTGATGTTATTTATTATAAAAATCAGGTCGTGGCGGCAAACTCACAGGAACAATTTCACCGCTATTCTGTGCCGCAATACAGGCATCCGCAGTAACGGCGGCAGCAAAACCATCCCAGGCAGAAGGACCGGTGAGTTTTTCAGCTAAAACGTCATTGATAAATGCTTGTAACTCAACATCATAAGCATCAATAAAGCGGTCTTTCCAATCGGTCAGTATTTCATGCGATAGCCGTGCCTGGCTGCGCATCAGCACGGATGAGGGTTCTGGTAATTTTGCAATACCGGTATCACCTACCACTTCACATTGAATATCATAGCCATATTGACAGTTCACAAAGATTTCAACATCTATACGCGTTCCTTTCGCCGTTTCAAATAACACCACCTGCGGGTCTTTCAGATGCGCTTTAGCGTGTTTGGCTTTACGTGGGAAAACAACCTGAACGGAGACATAATCATCATCCAGCAGCCAGCGCAGTACATCAATCTCATGGATCAATGTGTCAGTAATAGCCATATTGGTGGTGTAATTTTCGCCGACTCTCGGGTTACGGTGAGCACAATGCAGCATCAAGGGTTCACCGATTTCCCCACGAGTAATCACATCTTTCAGTGCGCGATAACCCTGATCATAAGGGCGCATAAACCCAACCTGAACCAAGCGTTTACCCTTGGCGGCTTCAGCCTCTACAATTCGCTTACACCCTTCAGCTGTCACCGCCAACGGCTTTTCACAAAATACATATTTACCCGCAGCGATGGCTGCCAGAACAAACTCTTCGTGACTCGGCCCCCAAGATGTGACTAATACCGCATCCACCTCTTTTGCATTAATCACTTCATGCCCATCGGCATAGATATTCGCCTCAATACCCAGATCACGAATAACTTTAGTGGCATGCTGCTGATTGATATCCGTTACAGCAACCACACGAGCGCCCTGTAAAACTTTACTGCAACGACGAATATGATCCTGGCCGATAGCACCTGTTCCGATGACACCAATATTTAACGACATATTATTTTCCTCATGAAGTTTCGGTTTGCAGGTGATACCTGCTCGTTTTACGACTTCACATCCAGCTCAACTTGCAAGTTGCAGGTGCGTTGGCAGCCCTCATGACTCGGCACATCCCTGTACCGCCATTTTGTGTGTTGAAAGCTATTGGGTATAACGCATTGATTGCCTGCTTAATTAGCCTTAGTAATCACGGGCTTTGGCGATATTTTTTTCCAGCTCACGAACCACTGCATCGGTTCGTTCACTTTCAGAAACCTGAGCAACCCCTACCCGCCACCAACTCAGGTATTTATGTACCATGGTCTTTGGCAGCACTTTTATGTCAATCAAGGTAGAAATTGCCTGCGAATGGGCATCGGTTAATGCATCGATCAGCTGTTGCTCGGTAGAAACACGATATGTTTTACAGCCATAGGCGGCAGCCAGCATGGCAAAATCAACCGGAACAAGACCGCCATCTAATTGGCCTGTGTCCTCATTACGAAAGCGGAATTCTGTGGCATAGCTGTCCATGCCATGTTCCATTTGCAGGTTGTTGATGCAGCCATTCGTCATGTTATCGAACAGCACAACGTTAATTTTTTTACGCTCTTGAATAGAGGTAACCAGTTCGGAATGCAGCATCATAAATGCGCCGTCCCCAACCAATGAGTAGACCTCCCTGTCTGGTTCAGCTAACTTCACACCCAGTGCGGCACCCACCTCATAACCCATGCACGAATAACCGTATTCGACGTGATAGTCGTTACTCCCTTTGGTACGCCACACCCGCTGTAAATCGCCGGGCAAACTACCCGCAGCCGCAACAATGATGGCATCAGGAGGTAATGTGTTATTCAGTACTCCCAGCACTTGGCTTTGCGTCAAGAAAGAGCCGGTTTTATTGATAAATTCAGCAAAAACCTGTTCACGGTCCAAATGGTCATTAATTTCAGGAACGAAATCGTCGGCGCGGTATTGCACTTGATAAACCCGCCGCGTTTCAGCTAATTGTTCCGCGCGCATGCGAGCAATTTCATCCCCCCATCCGGCTTGATAACCGGTAGTGCCAAGCTGTTGATGCAATGCTGATAATGCCTCACGCGCATCAGCCAACAATTGCAAACCATCCAATTTGCCGGCATCAAAGGCACTGACATTAATATTCAGGAATGAAACGTCTGGATTCTGGAATAACCATTTAGAGGACGTGGTGAAATCGCTATAGCGAGTGCCAACGCCGATCACCAGATCCGCCTGTTTTGCTAATGTGTTAGCAGCCAGGCAGCCGGTTTCACCAATACCACCAAGATTTAATTCATGTTCTGAGCTGATAGTGCCTTTACCGGCTTGCGTTTCTACCCACGGCAAACCAAAACATTCAGCAAATCGTTGCAATGCCTGGCCGGCTTGTGAGTATTTCACCCCTCCCCCACATACCAAAATGGGCTTACGTTTGGCGGTCAGTAACGCAATGGCATCAGCCAGCATAGCGGCACTGGCAGGGCGTCTGTCAAGGCGATGAACTCGCTTGTGGAAGAAATAGTCAGGATAGTCATAGGCTTCAGCCTGCACATCTTGTGGCAAGCTCAGTGTCACAGCCCCCGTTTCTGCCGGATCAGTCAGAACCCGCATCGCATTAATACAGGCTCTCATCAGTTGCTCTGGCCGCGTAATGCGATCCCAGTATTTACTAACCGGTTTGAATGCATCATTAGTGCTGATGCTAAGGTCATGAGATTGTTCTATTTGTTGTAACACTGGGTCCGGTTGGCGGGATGCAAATACGTCGCCTGGGAGCAATAGTAGAGGAATACGATTGGCCGTTGCCGTTGCAGCGGCGGTAATCATATTAGCGCTGCCCGGCCCGACGGATGAGGTGCAGGCATAAATTTGCTGGCGCAGTTTTTGTTTGGCAAAACCGGTAGCGGCATGGGCCATCCCTTGCTCATTCCGCCCCTGATGAACCACTAAATCGCCACAGTTTTGTTCCAACGCCTGCCCCATTCCCAGCACATTACCGTGGCCAAAAATAGCAAAAATCCCTTTGATAAATTTGATTTCCTGACCATCAACTTGCAGGTATTGGTTGTCCAAAAACCGGACTAATGCCTGTGCAGTGGTTAGCCGAATCTTATTCATTTACCCATCCTTTGCTCTGTTGCGCTACATCATGGTGACCAAGTGACGTTCAGCCCCTGAAGATACATATGCCGGAGAGAAGCAGCAGACTTGTTAGCTTTCGCCTGGCTGACGACAGTAAGGTGAAACATAGCAGGGATTATAAACAAATATTTTTTTCATAAAATAAAATTACAGAAGAAACATTTCATTCTGCGATGAAGATCAAATATTCTCAGAAACACTGAAATAACGCGTCCCCCCTCTTACCATGCAATCGACCGTTCATTTCCAATCGTCAATAAAAACGCATAATTAATTGATATTAATATACTATTTTGATTTTAACTCTTCTTTATTACACCTCGAAAACACTGCCAATAACCGGCCTAAGCTTTTGGTGTAAGTCCCATTTTCAGACCTGATATGAGGCTTTTATCTTCGTCACACAACCGGGGAATAAATTTCATTTAATCTTGAACTTGAAATTTTTATTCCTCATACTGGTTTTAGAAATGTCATTACAGGTTTATTTCATCGGTCACTGTCGGGGCTTGGTTTAATACAGAAGGAAATGGGGATGGGTACACAACACAAAGTACTGGATGTCATATGTATCGGTCGTATTGCCGTCGATTTTTATGGGCAGCAGATTGGTGCCCGGCTGGAAGATACCAGTACATTTGCCAAATATTTAGGCGGGTCATCAGGTAATGTTGCTTATGGCACGGCAATTCAGGGCTTGAAGTCAGGCATGCTGGCACGTGTTGGCGATGAACATATGGGCCGTTTCCTACGCGAGGAATTACAGCGTGTTGGGTCTGATACCCGTTTTCTTATTACTGATAAACAACGGCTGACAGGTCTGGTTATTCTGGGTATTAAAGATCAAGAGACTTTTCCACTGATCTTTTACCGTGAAAACTGCGCTGATATGGCCCTGACGCCAGATGATATTGACGAGACATATATTGCTTCATCACGCGCGCTGGCAATCACGGGTACACATCTTTCGCATCCGAATACCCGAGCAGCAGTGCTAAAAGCATTGGAATATGCCCATAAGTATGGGTTGCGCACAGCGCTCGATATTGATTATCGTCCGGTATTATGGGGCCTGACCTCACTTGGAGACGGTGAAACGCGTTTCATAGAGTCGCAAAAAGTAACGCAGGAATTGCAGGAAGTACTGCATCATTTCAATTTAATCGTTGGTACAGAAGAAGAATTTCACATTGCGGGGGGGAGCACAGATACGCTGACAGCCCTGCAAAATGTGCGTAAAACCACGCCAGCGACACTGGTTTGCAAGCGCGGAGCACAAGGTTGCTCTGTTTTTGAAGGGGATATTCCCACCCGTTGGGAGTCAATCAAACTGCATTCTGGTGTGCGCGTCGAGGTTCTCAACGTATTAGGGGCTGGCGATGCCTTCATGTCTGGCCTGCTGCGCGGTTATCTGAATGATGAAGGCTGGGAGCAAGCCTGCCGCTACGCCAATGCCTGTGGGGCGCTAGTTGTTTCACGTCATGGTTGTGCTCCAGCGATGCCGACAAAAATTGAACTGGATGATTATCTTAGCCGCGAATATTCCGTGTCACGCCCTGACAAGGATAGCCGCCTTAATCATTTACATCGGGTGACTACCCGTAAGCAACAGTGGCCTGAACTTTGTGTTTTTGCCTTTGACCACCGCAAACAATTGGCTGATATGGCCCGTGAAGCCGGTGTTGGTGAAGAGCGCATCCCAAAACTTAAGACATTGTTGCTACAAGCAGCGCAACAAGCCGCTTTGGAGTCTGGATTGGAGCATAAAAGTGGCATTCTGGCTGATACGACATATGGTCAGGAGGCGCTCAATATCATTACCGGCCAGGGATGGTGGATAGGCCGCCCCATAGAATTACCCAGTTCCAGGCCATTACGGCTTGAACACGGTAATATTGGTTCCCAGCTAATAGATTGGCCACTTGAACATGTTGTTAAGTGTCTGGTTTTTTATCATCCCCAAGACCGTGCAGAACTGCGCCAACAGCAGGATGAGCTGATTGTGGATGTATATCGTGGATGCTGTAAATCAGGACATGAATTGCTACTGGAAGTGATTTTACCTGAAGATAATAAGGATAAGGATGAGCGCTATTATATTGAAACTATGGCTCATTTCTATCAACTAGGCATTCAGCCAGATTGGTGGAAGCTGCCGCCGCTAACGGCAGAAAACTGGCAACTGGTTGGCAAACTGATTGAAACTGAAGATCCCTATTGCCGAGGTGTATTAATTCTTGGGCTGGACTCGACAGAGGCCGTATTAAAAGCAGGGTTTGCCGCTGCTGCACACGCCCCGTGGGTTAAAGGTTTTGCTGTCGGCCGGACCATTTTTGGCCTGGCATCGCGCCACTGGTTACAAGGTGAATTGAATGATGCCGAGTTAATGACACAAGTGAAACAAAATTACCAAACCCTGATCGGTTATTGGCGTGACTATCGCCCTGCGATTTGAATTAAAAACGACTCTATCGGCGCTGAAGTGATACTGCCTCAGCGCCACTATTATGCCGCTATCTACGCTGTTTATTCCCCATAAAGCCAAAAAAATCCTGATTTCCATCAAAGTTAATAAAGGAATATCTTTAGATTTCATTCATTTCTATTAATATAGTTTGGTGAATTTATTTAAGTTGCGATGAAATAAAAGCAAATACTGACATCAATAAATGAAATTTTCCAACCACCTGTTAGAATACTGTCAGATAGACTCAAAGAACTTGGGGTTGCAGCCAGCCAAAGCGAACACATCTCGACGAGCTGACACATGTCAGTCATTCGGGTGAATAACCTTAGCTAACAACCTTGCAGCTTTAAGTACGAAGGGAATAACCCCTGAAATTTCCTCTGCCGTGGGCCGAATGGATGAATAACCCTACTCAACTTTCATTGTTACAAGACCAAATTCGTCATCGCTATGAGACGTTAAGCAAACGCTTAAAACAAGTTGCCCGTTATATATTGGATAACAGTAATAGCATTGCATTTGATACGGTTGCTTCTATTGCGGCTCAAGCCGACGTACCACCTTCAACATTGATCCGATTTGCTAATGCCTTTAATTTCAGCGGCTTCAACGAAATGAAACAGGTATTCCGCCAGCATTTGATGGAAGAAACCGTTAACTATACTGAGCGAGCACGGTTATTCCGCCAAATATCGACAGATGGCAGTACGGCACCAGAAAGTCCGGCAGAAATACTGAATGTATTTACCATGGTAAATGCACAAGCGCTGCAACAACTGGCCGTACAAACCAGCGCAGAACAGTTGGAGAGAGCAGTTAACTTGTTGAAAAATGCTGAAAATATCTATGTGATTGGTCTACGTCGCTCTTTTAGTGTTGCTTCTTATCTCACCTATGCGTTACGCCATCTGGAACGTCGTGCTTTTCTGATCGATGGGCTAGGGGGAATGTTCTCTGAACAACTGAGCATGGTGAAACCCAAAGACGTAGTGATCGCCATTAGTTATTCACCTTATGCGCAAGAGGCGTTAGAACTGGTGGAATTAGGGGCGAAGAGTGGTGCACAGCAGATTGCGATTACAGATAGCCAGGTCAGCCCATTAGCGGCTTTTAGCGATGTGTGTTTTGTCGTGCGAGAAGCTCAAGTTGACGGTTTCCGTTCGCAAGTAGCCTCTATGTGTCTAGCACAAACATTGGCAGTTTCACTGGCACTGAATAACGCGAAAGAGTAAACACTCCAATAGGAGACTCTGTTTGTTTTTCGTCATTTCTGCTCACACCTAGAATGGGTAGGATTCCTCCTACCCCATTATTATATGCTTTAGCCAGAGTAAGTTAGCTGTTATTAACCGGATAGTTATCGCTGTTGATCCATGCGTGGTCTTTCTCCCAGGTAAATTTCCATAACCGTACCGGCCCTGCCATCACATTCAAATAATAGTTGTCGTAGCCTGCTAACGTTGCCACCGGGTGATAACCTTTGGGGACTTTCACCACATCACGGTTATAAACAGGCATACACTCATCCAGTGAACGGTCGTCAGTATAAACACGCTGCATACAGAAACCCTGTTCAGGGTTCAACCGGTGATAATAGGTTTCTTCAAGATAAGTTTCGTCGGTAGAATTTTCCTGATCGTGTTTATGACTTGGATATGAGCTGGTGTTCCCTTCGTCTGTGTAGACCTCTACCACCAACAAACTGTCCGCAGGCTCACTGTCAGGCAGAATATTATGCACTAACCGCTGGTTGCGCCCCTTACCGCGCCGTTCGACCCCGACATCAGCCGGCGTAATCAGGCGGGAAGGCAAATGCCCCTGTGCAGGGGCACGGCATACCGCCAATTCCAAGTCAGTTTCTGCCACCACTTTCACATGATCATGATGTGGGACATAAACAGAATAAGGCGGTGTTCGTTCGAACGGACTCATACGTTTACCAATATGTGGGTATTCAGCGTGCAGAGTTGAAACTGAAGCAACACCAGCAACCAATACCAGACAGAGTTCATTGTCACCACTGTCCAGAACTAATGCTTTACCCGCAGTAAGACGATAGACATCAAATCCAACAAAACGCCAACCCGCATTTTGCGGTGAAATGTGTTGAATACGTCCATCCGCATCCGGTAACTGACATTTGGCAAGCAGTGAAGACATAATAGCTCTCCTGTTAACACTGAAATTAACCCAAGGCACACCCACTGATAGCATTAGCCAAGTGTTGGCATACTGTACTCTGAAACCGTTTGCTGGCCGGTAGGCCAACGGGCAGTGGTTGTTTTCATCCGGGTGTAAAAACGCACGCCATCGGTACCGTGAACATTTAACGCACCGAATACCGAGCGCTTCCAGCCACCAAAGCTATGGAATGCCATTGGGACAGGTACTGGAACATTGACGCCAACCATTCCGGCCTGAACTTCATGCACAAATAGCCGCGCATAATGGCCGCTACTGGTAAAAATAGCGCTGCCGTTGCCAAACTCATGGCTATTAACTGTATCAATGGCTGTTTGGTAATCAGGGACTCTGACAATACCCAGTACCGGCCCAAAAATCTCTTCCCGATAGATTTTCATCTGTGGCGTGACATGGTCAAACAGAGTGCCGCCTACATAATATCCCTGCTCATAACCTGCAACTTTATAATTGCGGCCATCGGTGACTAACGTTGCGCCCTCTTTCACACCTTGATCGATATAACCGAGCACTTTTTTCTGATGGGTGGCTGAGATTAGCGGCCCCATCTCATTTTCTTCACCACTTTGCTGCAAGCCAGGGCCGACTCGCAAGTGAGTGATGAGTGGTTTTAACTTCTCAATTAATTTGTCCGCGGTGTCATCACCCACGACAACCGCAATCGGCAAAGCCATACAACGTTCACCCGCCGAACCAAATGCACCACCCATCAATGCATTTACTGTGGCATCCAAATCAGCATCAGGCATGATAATTGCCTGATTTTTAGCAGCACCAAATGCTTGTACGCGCTTACCGTGTGCACTGGCAGTAGTATAAATATGTTCAGCTACGGTAGAAGATCCAACAAAACTGACGGCCTGAATTCGTGGGTCAGTGCAGAGTTGGGCTGCACTCTCATTTGAACAGTGAATAACATTGAATACACCATCCGGTAACCCAGCTTCAGTCAACAATTCCGCCAGACGAACAGAGGCTGACGGGTCTAATGCCGGTGGCTTCAGGATAAAGGTATTGCCGCAAGTTAAGGCAACGGGGAACATCCACATCGGGACCATAGCAGGAAAGTTAAACGGTGTTATACCTGCGACCACACCTAACGGCTGCATCATGGAAAAACAATCCACCCCCGTACCAACATCTGCGGAATATTCACCTTTCAAGAGATGTGGAATGCCACAGGCAAACTCGACGACTTCCAGCCCACGGGTGATCTCACCCAACGCATCGGAATAAACCTTGCCGTGCTCACGGACAATCAACTCAGCCAACTCATCACGATGTTGCTCAATCAGTGCTTTAAAGTTAAACATAATACGGGCGCGACGCAGTGGGGTAGTCCGTGACCAATCGGCAAATGCTTGATGAGCCACGCCGATAGCCTGATTAACTTCCTCGGCAGTACTTTGCGTAACCTGGCTTTCGACTTTACCGGTGGCTGGATTATGAATCTCGGCAGTCTGATTGCTGGAACTCAGGGAATTCTTCCCGCCAATAAAGTTACTCACGATTTTCATGTCTAACCCTCTTCTCAATAGCTGCTACCGCAAGGTTCGCTCAAAGTGGCTTTAACCTGACACTCATTCCTAACGGACCATACGCTCAATCAGTAAAGGCTATCTTGTGGTGGGACCAAAATAGCCAGCAAGGCGACCTGCCACCAGAGAGGCGAAAAACCAGCCGACATGCAGACTCTATTCCATTGAAAAAAAAGTTTCAAATAACTTCTTTTAGAAATTTTGTTTTGTGCGATGTATCGCAAGTTCCTGCAAGGCTTTAACACCACCATCAAAAAAGCCAGATAGCCCACGCAACGTGCCAAAAAGGCTAAAAAATCTCGTTCTTTTGCGATAAATAAATTGTTAAGGTTAAAAAAACAACGGCAATAGCTCGATTTCATTGGTTCTTAATGAAAGCTGAATCGCTTTTTTAGCTTAATTTTTGAACTACATCTAAAAATTAATTTTTCGTTATTTAATTAAAATGAAATAAATGTTCTTATTTTGAGCTATGTATAGCATTTATCACAGCAGGAGCAGAGCACCATGTCCATCGCGCAAGATCGTTTCTGTATTAATCGCAAAATCGCCCCGAATCTCAGTATTGAGAATTTTTTCCGTCTGGTTAAGAAATGTGGCTTAAATAAGGTTGAGCTACGCGATGATATGCCCGGTGGAAAAGTGACTGACGAGCTAAGCACGGCCCAACTCAATGCACTGGCTGATGAACATCAAATTGAGATTGTTACTATCAATGCATTGCAATATTTCAATCTGCCAGAGCAGCGAGGCGAGCTACTACAAGAAGCGGAAAACATGCTCAAGTTGGCACGGGATATCAACTGTCACGGAGTCATTCTGTGCCCGAATTGTAGTGCCAGTGACAAACGTTCAGCCGAGCAAAAAGAGTATGACACCCTGGATGCACTGCGGCTACTTGCCCCCCTGTTTAAGAAATATCAAGTCACTGGATTAGTTGAGCCTTTAGGCTTTGGAATCAGTTCATTGCGTTCTCATCTGGTAACACAATCACTGATCCGCACATCGGCTGCCCCCTACCAAATGGTGTTGGATACTTTCCATTACTACCTGAGTGATATCGTTCAGGCCGAGTTTGATGCACATATTGACGTTAATATAATTGGCTTAGTACACCTTTCCGGCGTCGAAGAGAACAGGTTGAAATCCACACTGACTGATGAAGACCGCATTATGCTCAGCGAGCAAGATAAGTTGAACAGTAAGCAACAAGTCGCAAATCTTGAACGTATGGGTTATCAGGGAATTTATGCTTTTGAACCGTTTTCGTCACAACTAAATATTTGGTCTGAAGCTGATATAGAAAGAGAAATTCGCCAGAGCATGGCTTATTTACAAAGCTAATCAGCCCTACTGATATTGGGGCTGATAACTGACTATTGGGCTTAACACTTTAAAACGGAACTCAAGACATCGGCTCGGGGTGCCTGTTTTCTTAGACATCCCGACATGCTAACTATATTGGCAAAATTACTATCCTCTCTGCTCATTATGAGCAGAATCACGGCTACCTGGCGCTACGATTGCTCCAGCGTACGACCAGGCTAGCTGCACCCGCGAGGGTAATCAGACTAACTACAGCAGTCCATCCCATTTTTTCCAGCATCAGGCTGCCTAAAGCTGAACCAACCGCCATCCCAACAAACACACCGGTAAATAACAAGGCATTGAGCCGGCTACGAGCTGCAGGTTCCAGGCTGTAAATAATGGTTTGGTGTGCTATCAGTGTCGCCTGAACGCCGAAATCAAAACCAATCGCGCTGATGACCATAAGCCCAATCTGGTATTGAAGTGGCAATAGCGGCAGAAGAAATAACGCTGCAAATGAGAGGGTTGCCACACTTGCACCAATCAAAGTAACCCTATGTGGTCCACGGCGATCCGCCAATGCTCCAGCAAGAGGGGCCGCCAAAGCACCTGCGGCACCGGCAAGGCCAAACGCACCGGCAACAGCACTACCAAGATGATAAGTATCTTGTAACATCACTGCTAGTGTTGACCAAAAAGCACTGAATCCGACCGATAACAACCCTTGTGATAGCGCCGCACGGCGCAAGGTTTTAAACTGAAGCCACAAGTGAATCATCGACATAAGTAGTGCTGGATAACTCAGTGTTGAAGCGGCGGGAACCCGAGGTAAACCGCGCCATATCACCAGCGTTATAAAAATAACTGACAGCGCCGCACCGATATACAGCACCCGCCAACTAAAATATTCGGCGACAAAACCACTCAGCACCCGCGACAGTAGAATCCCCAGCAATAAGCCCGTCATTACAGTTCCGACGGTCTTGCCCCGTTGTGCTGCTGAAGCCAACGTCGCTGATGCAGGAACAATGTCCTGTGCCATGGTTGCGGCAATCCCGACCACAAAGCTGGTGACTAACAACCCATTGATACCAGAGATAAAACCACTGCACAGCAACGCTGCGGTAAGCAAAAGACCTTTCAATAAAATAACAATCCGACGATCGTGGCGATCACCTAGCGGGGCGAGCAACAAGATACCTAAAGCATAACCAATCTGTGTCAGTGTCGGCACCATACCAACCGTACCTACACTGGCATGCAGGTCGGTACCCATAACCCCCAATAATGGCTGACTATAATAAATTGAGGCAACGCTAAGCCCAGCGCCGGTTGCCAACATAAGAACTGTCCGGCCGGAAAGGGTTTTCTCAGGACTATCTAAAGTACTTGGTATGGTTTGAATGGCTGACATGGCGGCTACCTATAATGATATTGAGTCAGTATTCTTGCCTGAGTAGACATGTGTTGGTAGTCGCCTAAAGAGTAAAACTGTTATACGCTTAACGTATGATAGAACTCGGTTTGACTGGCATTGATCGTATAGAGTTAATGCAGACATTTATCCGCATCGTTGAGGCTGGTAGTTTATCGGCAGCAGCAGTACGCCTGGGTACAAGCCAGCCGACGATTAGCCGGCGGTTACAGACACTGGAACGCCTGCTTGGTCTGAAATTATTGCAGCGCACTACGCATGTTATGAAGCTCACCGACGATGGCGAACGCTGCTATTCCCATGCTAAAGCACTGGTTGAAAACTGGCATAGGATGGAGGATGACCTGCGCGGGGCCACGGACGAGCCCAGAGGAGTACTGCGAGTTTTAGTGCCGCACGCGTTCGGGCAAGATCAATTAATCAAACCGCTTAAAGACTATTTAGGCCGTTATCCGAAAATGTCTGTGGAATGGATGCTAAATGATCGCCGCCCGGATTTCATCGTGGAAGGTATTGATTGCGCCATTCAAGTTGGAGCCGTCACCGATCCTTCGGTGATTGCGATTCTGCTGGCCGAGGTGCCGCGTATTGTCGTCGCCGCGCCTGAATTGCTCAATGATAAGCCGCTACCGCTACATCCTGACCAATTGCAGGATTTAGGCTGGCTGGCATTAAGCTCCTTTTACCGTAATGAAGTCGTCCTAAATCATCAGACGAGTGGTGACATACATCGATTTTCTATCCAGCCACAATTGAGTACCGACAGTCTGTATGCCTTACGTAATGCCGCACTCGCGGGGGGCGGGGTAGGAATCGCCTCAACGTGGGTGGTAAGCGAAGATCTTGCACAAGGGCGGTTAGTACATCTAACTCCCGATTGGCACGGATTACCTTTGCCCATCTATCTGGTTTATCCCCATGCCAGTTTTTACCCAGCAAGATTACGGGCATTTTTAGATATTATGCGCCACGCCATGCCGAGTCTGGCTGGCACGCAACCCCCAGCGCAAAAATAGAAAAACCAGCCCGAGGACTGGTTCTTGATAATGACAGATGCCTTTTAAGGATTGTGCAGATAAAGCAATTAATTCTATCGCAGCCATCCTTCATTGGTGAAAAACTTAGCGCCTTCCGTTGTAGTCAAATAAGCCATGAATTGCGCCGCACCTATATCTGCTTTCGGTGAAATTGCCATATTGAAGTCGCGGTAAATTCGTCTTTCCGGCTCAATAGTCACCATATCGACTTTATCCGCGTTAGCAATCGGCCAGTCACTCCAGGTGATCCAGGCATCTGCTTTTAACCGTTGGAAGGCCTTAAATGCAGCACCACTCCCCTGCTCATAGGCCACGATATGTGACCGTATTTGTTTGATATCTTCCAGCCGGCCCAAACGCCCGGCAATATCTTCCCACAAACCGGTACCTGAGGTGTTGTAGGTTCCTTTACCTTCGGTCACCACAATTTTGACCGGTTGTTTGATCAGATCCTCAAAACTCTTAATATTTTTAGGATTACCTTTTGCTACTGCAATCACTGCCGGATGAATAAACATCGGCACAACATCCTTGCTGGCCACAAAAGGATAATTCTCCAGATACGCCGTCATCGATTGCTCTGAAGCACTGAAAATAATATCAGCACGTTGCTGGGCATCTTTTGACCATTTCTCCTCTGGCCCGTAGATTATTTCCACACGTTGTCCGGTCTGTTGCTGAAAACTCTCTGCGGCTTTTATCAACGCGGTGTGAGGTCCGCCCGGCCCATAGACGCGAACCACGCCATCGTTGGGTTGATGGATGATATTAGTATCGAGAAATTGGCCGCTGGCGTAGGACAGCGCCGATGCCATGATACTCAGTGTGCCAATGATTAACTTTCTAATTTTCATCAACTATTCTCATCGTTATACCGTTGAAGCAGACAGTTCAATACAGGTACCTTTGAACAGAACCTTGCTTGCAGGATTATTATTTGCCGTAATGAAAAGCTCACTGCTGTTTTTGACAGTATTCCATTCCGTTGGCGTGAGTAATTTAGGGACAGTTAAATCAGTAAATCGCCCTAATAACACCGTCTGACCGGTATCTTTATTTCGTGCCCATAACATGGCTGTTTCCATTCCTGCATCGGTTGACTGATGACGGGCATTCCATTTCAAGCGAATACTTGATTCCCCTGGTTTGTCACCTTTGTAAGCCATCAGGACAAAGTGGTCGGCCTTTTCTGCGGACGACATAACTGCGATATAGCTGGGCATGGCGACTTGCGGCTTGGCCATAAACAACATAGTGCTGGAAAACAGCAATAACAGTGCCACGCAAGCAAGCGACAATGTTGGCCACTTTCTTGGCCCCAACCATGCCCACAACCCCGGTTTTACTGGTTGTCCCAATGTGGTCTGAATATTTTTCCATACCCATGAAGGGGGCTTATCTGATGTCATTGGTTCCAGTCCACTTAAACGTGAATGCCACTGCATAACCAGCTCATACCAGCTTTCATCTTCCGCCATCAGAGATTCAAGACGTTTTCTGGTTTTGGGGGATAATGTGCCAAGTAAATACTGACTCACCAGATGTTCCCGGATGACTAAATTGCGATATCGACCCGGAGTTAAGTGTCCATGCATTGTTTTAACTCCTTTAGACCGCGCCGTATCCACGATTTGACCGTGCCCAACGGACGCGCCAATCGTTCAACAATTTCCTCATGGGAGTAACCATGGATATAAGCCAACCTTATCGCTTGCCTTTTTTCTTGTGTCAGCGAAAAAATACAGCGATTTAAAATGGCAAGGTGAGCTGCGGTATCGGTTTCATCTTCTTTCCCCACTTCCGATAACATGTCTGCCTCTTCAAAAATAGGATGATGACGGCCATGCTGTCGGACATGGTCAATAGCCAGATTACGCATTAATTGACACATCCAGGCCCAGGGATAAGTCGTTGGGCTGCGGTCAGCAGCAAACCAGACTTTGAGATACCCCTCTTGTAATAGCTCGGCGGCAATATCTCGATCAGCCACAATTTTCATGATCAAGCCGTATAACTTGCGATTAGTTTGGCTATATAAGGTTTCAAAAGCCTGCCTGTCTCTCAGCTTGACCCGAGAGAAAAGTTTCTGTAGTTCTTCATTTGCTGTGACCACAATAACCTCAAACGCGTTATTTAAAGATGAACCAGATGCCAGACATCTTTTATCTGATCACCCGTGATATCACCGGGTTGTTTATCTTTAATCCAAGAATATAAAGGCTGGTCCTGATAGGCCCACTGATAGGTACCATCTTTACGTGCAACAACGCTGAACGGCGCACTGGCTTTGTCATCTTTTTGGGCTGCTAATGGCGGCCAATTTGCGGCGCAATCTTCATAGCATACCGATATCCCTTTGCTGTCTTTAGAGAAGGTATAGAGCGACATATTGTCTTTATTGGCTAAAATCTTGCCGGAATCGGTGGTGTAAACCTTGACCGGCGCCCTATCTGCACGGGCAAGTGACCATATATTCTTAAAGCCCGCTCCGGTAATATCCCCAGGCTGTAGATCTTTATGCCAGAGATAAAGTGGGCGATGGTTCAGTGCCCATTGCAGACTACCATCCGCACGTTTAATTTTATCCAGCCCAGGGAGTTGAGTGGCATTATCTTTTACCAACAACGGTGGCCAAGCCTTGGCACAATCCTTGTAGCAATTGGACAAGTCTTGCTTGTCATTATCGAAGGTATACAGGGTCATACCTTTACTGTCGGTATAAACTTGTCCTAATGTAGTCTCTTTTACTGCGACATCAGAAGCCAGAGCCGAGAATGCCAGTAAGCCGATCATTGCAGGTAGCAAGCGGAGTTTCATCGTTGATATCCTTGTTGTGTGTTTGATTACTCTGATAGAGACGTTCAGGTGATCATTTTGGATGCACTCAAAGGAAAATATTTTTGAATTTATGTTTTTGCTGCATTAAAGAAAAACTTTCGCGATTACTCAAGTAACCTATAAATAATTATTTAAACAACAAAGTAAAATCCCCGCCTTTATTACTCATCATTAAGGTGGGAATTTTATCAGTCATGCATGTATTTTATCTGTAGCAATTCTCTATATACCAGCCACGTTATAGTCTATTTACTCTTCATGCTGAATTCGGCACAAATACTGAGGGAAATTTGTGCTAGAGGGAGGAAATAACAGAAACCTATATTCTTCGCTGCCAAAATGTAGCGTTGGTATACTGGTTTCTGAATAGAATCAGTGGTTGCTAAATTAGTGGTCTGCCAAGGCTGAGTTCAGATTTCATCTCAGATAATAACCACAGAGAAAAATCCCGCATCGCGGCAGTTTCTGTGCGCGATTGTAGCCGAGTTAACCAATACCCACCCAGGCTAATCGTGGTGCTAAAGGGCTGAATGATACGTTCTCTGAGTAACAGATGCGTAAACATAGACGGTGGAGCCAGCGCAATGCCTATCTCTGCCTGCGCCGCTTCCAGCATGCTCACCGACGAATCGAACACCATTATTTGCTGAGAAGGTGAAGGGACACATCCTCCAGCCGCACTAAACCATGCCGACCACTCATCGCGACGATAGGAACGAAGCAGCGTAAATTTTTGCAGGTCATCAGGCTGGTGTAAACATCCCGCTAACGAGGGAGCACACAAAGGTGCAAGTGGCGCATCGCATAAAAATTGCGACTCAGTATCATGCCAGGCACCATTGCCATAGCGAATAGCATAATCCAGCCCTTCAGCCACCACATCAACACGGTTGTTATGCGTTGAAAGTGAAACATCCACATGTGGATAACGTTGTTGAAAATCCCTCAGGCGCGGCAGGAGATAGCCGGTTGCAAAGGTCCCAACCACACCTACTCTGACTTTCTCACGCATTACCCCAGCGGAAAAACGGTCTAGCGTGTCAGCGATACGATCAAAGGAATCATTAAGGATCGGTAGGAGATTCTCACCTTCGGTTGTTAACACTAATCCGCGTGAAATACGAATAAACAGACGGCAATTGAGGCGTTGTTCCAGCGCTTTGACCTGCTGGCTTATTGCTGCATGGGTAACGTTTAATTCGATAGCAGCCTTAGTAAAACTTAACTGTCTGGCTGCGGCTTCGAAGGCGCGAAGTGAATTTAGGGGAATATAACTGCGTACCATAGGATTATCTGTTAGATTTTCTATTATCAAACACTAAATATAATCGATTGTTATCCATAGTCAATCATCGCAAAATCAGCGACGCAGAAGGAGACACACTGCTTGTTGTTTATCAATCTAAGGAAGATTTTCTAATGTTGAAAAAGTCTGTAATCAATACCTTGGTCTTTACCGCTATCGCAACTTCGCCATTTTATACCTCGGCACAAACCATACTTACGGAGCAACAGGTTGCGGCTATCGTCAATAACACCCTTAAGCCGTTGATCGAACAGCAGAATATCCCCGGCATGGCCGTCGCTGTATTTTATGACGGAAAGCCACAGTTTTTTAACTATGGCGTAGCGGATATAAAAGCAGATATCCCAGTCACTGAGAATACGCTGTTTGAACTCGGTTCAGTAAGTAAGACCTTTACCGGAATAGCTGGGGAATATGCCATGCAAACCGGCATTATGAACCTTAATGATCCAGTGACGGAATATGCTCCTGAGCTAACGGGTAGTCAGTGGCAAGATGTGAAAATGCTGCATCTGGCAACCTACACTGCGGGGGGGCTACCTCTTCAACTGCCCGATTCGGTTACAGACCAAAAATCATTATGGCAATATTATCAGCAATGGCAGCCACAATGGGCGCCTGGAGTGATGCGCAATTACTCCAATGCCAGTATTGGTTTATTCGGGGCGTTGGCGGTGAAAAGAAGCCAATTAACCTTCGAAAACTACATGAAAAAGTATGTATTCCAGCCCTTAAAACTGACACATACTTTTATCACTGTCCCTGAATCGATGCAGTCAAGCTATGCATGGGGATATAAGGATGGCCAGCCAGTACGCGTTACATTGGGCATGCTGGGTGAGGAAGCTTATGGGGTAAAAACCACCACGAAAGATATGGTGAGATATATGCAGGCCAATATGGACCCAGACAGCCTACCTGCCGAAAACGATAAGTTAAAGAAAGCCATCATCGCGGCTCAGTCTCGCTATTTCCAGGCGGGGGAGATGTTCCAGGGGTTGGGATGGGAAATGTATAACTGGCCTATCAACCCACAGGAGGTTATCGCCGACAGTGGCAATGATATCGCGTTGAAACCGCGTAAAGTTGAGCAATTGCTGCCAGCACACCCGGCAACACGGGCATCCTGGGTGCATAAGACCGGTGCTACCAATGGCTTTGGGGCTTATATTGTCTTCATCCCAGAGGAAAATATTGGCATAGTGATGTTAGCTAACAAGAATTACCCTAATCCTGTTCGCGTGCAAGCTGCCTATAATATTCTTCAGGCATTGCGTTGATAGTCATGCCGCACTAACTCCATGATAGATCAGATAAAATAAGACTGACCATAGATTTCACTATGGTCAGTTTAGTGTTATTGCCTTATTTCTTCTCAATCATCGGGCTGTATTCTATCGGCACCCAAGTGTAGCCAACTTTATTTGCCCGGACATGGCCCAAACCAGGGAACGGAAGATGAGCGCCCGCCACCCACAGTTTGTCTTTAGCGGCGGTGGCAAAGATAGCTTTGCGCGTGGCCACTGCCTGTTTGCTATCCGTATCAAATTCTAAAGAGACATTCGGGCGCGCAAATTGGATGGAATGACTGTGTACAATATCGCCCCACACCAGCAAGTTGTCGCCTTTTGAGGTGAAAAGATATGAAGTATGCCCTGGGGTATGGCCCGGCGTTGGCACCACTTTGACGCCTGGTAATAAGGTGTCACCAGCAGTGTAAATTTTTAATTTATTGTTTGCCGCATAAGGGGCAACCGATTCCATTGATTTTTCAAACATTGGGCGCAGTTCTGGCGTAGCTTTACTGGCGACGTCTTTATTCAGCCAGAAATCGGCATCCCCTTTTGACACATACACAGTAGCATTAGGGAATGCGGCTTTACCCTGATTGTTAATACCACAGGCATGATCGGGATGTAGATGGGTCAGCAATACAGTATCAATTTGCTCAGGCTGATAACCCGCAGCACGAATATTATCGACCACAGCACCCAGTGTCGGCCCGAAACATTGTGCGGTGCCGGCATCAACTAAGACTAGGTTGGTTCCGGTATTGATCAAGAAGGCATTTACCGCAGTCTGTACCCCGTTGGTGCTATCAATAAACATACTGGACAGCAGCGTCTGGATATCTTTCTCATTGATATCCTTCAGCAGATTGGTACCCAGCTTTACATAACCGTCATAGATGGCTGTGACTTCAAAATCACCTAATGCCATACGATAGTAACCGGGAACCTGCGTCTGTTGCTGCGTGGGTGCGGCAGCCATACTGATCGTCGGGAAGCCAAGAGGCAGAGCGCAGGCTCCAACAACCATCAGAGCCAGTAATGCTTTACACCGTGGTAACTGTTTCAGTAAAAGCGCCTTCATAAATCTCTCCAGAAGTGAATAACGATTCTTATCATGATGTTATTAATGATAGATAACGCAGAATAATGAGCACCTTAATCAAGATACTTTCTAAATGTTTTATTGTCTTTTAAAAAATTCGGCCGAGGGAGGATTTAGGCGTTAATCTGTGTCGGGGTAGACCTTTCCGAGTTTTGTTCGGGAATATAGGGGGGGGAACAATAAAAAACACCCCCATTAGGCGTAATGCTAATCAGTTAAGGATCACTTGGAGTGATCCTTATTACACCAACTTCCTAACCATAAACCCTAACTACAAACAATTAATATTGTCTTCAATACTGCAATCAGCGTTCTAGCCACGTCAAATTAGCATGGTGGAAAATAAATCCAATTTATTGATATAAAGCTAAAAAACAAACTTTAATGTCATTAAAATCGAGTCTATTCGAATTCTAGCGTCACTGAACAGACTTTATTGTTTCTGCATAACCGCTGTGTTGGAAAAATAAAGTTTGTACATAAGTCCGACTCGGTATATTAAAGTTTGTACACTAATCGAGTGATTGGGAACTTTTGAGTTATTATTTTCTCGGATTTTCAAAAAAAGCAGGCTTGAATGAACACTGCTGTCACTTTCGCTACCTGTAACAGCCTGCATTTATAAATGGAAAAATCTGCAGTTATCGCGTTTTTCAACCCAAATTATCTGCATCTATCCGGGGAGTGGCCCCAGTCATTATCGTACAGGGAAACAGGTTTATCTGGCCTAGGGGGCTTGTTGCAAATAATGAGTGTCGGTGATTTTACTGATAGATGAGCGGGATAATTAAGCTAAAACCGCCTCAATATGAAAGAGCCGATTCATAAAGGCGGATCTTTCCCGCACTCGACGTTCAGGCTCGTCACGGCGTAGCCAAATATCAAATTGACCTTTATTCAGTCGTCGCAATGTTTCAACTCCCTGAAGCGTTGACCCGGCAAGGTTTGGCCGTTTGAAGCCCCCGCCCGCTTTGACTAATTTTTTGATGGGGGCATATTCAATAAACCAACGGTAAATGGTAGAGCGGTGAACGGAAACCCCACGCTCTGCCAGCATATCGCTGATATTGGCATAACTCATCGGGGTTGAACCGTACCACCGTAAGCACCATAGAATGATCTCGGGAGCAAAATGTTTCCATTTGAAATCGCTAGGGGCCAGGTGGGTTCACTGAAGAAGGAATGAATAACCTCAGTTTTCATGACAACTCCATTTTTTGCAACAAGCCCGATAACATCATCAAAAAAATAGCATGTTACCCGACGGAGTATTAGCGCCACAAAGCCACTGACCTTTCCCCCACTAAACGCGGGGGAATACCAGAAAAGCAAAACCAAATTTAAAAACTCAAAACTCTATCGACGACACATTACATGCCTAGGAATATCGGCGTCACTGTAGCTATTGGTAACGCCCGCGATCGAGTCGCCAAGGTAGTGGTAACCAGTGCTGGGGTCAGGAGTGTCGCCCGTCCAGTAGAGGGTGCCGATAAAACCGGAACCAGTGTAGTTATCCATTCGCCCCCATTCATCGAACAATGAACCCACCAAACGGGTACCAAATGAGTAGTTGGTAGAACTCAAGTCAGTGCGTGATGGCTGAGACGCCAGCTGTAGACTACAGAATTCCACAGCATCTGACCAAACAGCCATTGTGCTACCGTTATGTATAAACCATTTCTGCACAGCAAATGTGTAGCTTAGTGGACTGCCTCCATCCTTGGGTGTCGCCGTAATGGTCACTGGCCCCGTAGGTTTGCTGTTGAGCTTCACTTGACCGCCACCATTGACGTTTACAGCCCCTGGCTGGTTGGAACTCCAGGTGAAGTCGCTCGCATTTCTGTTCATATTTAGTATGAAGGTAGCCGCGGTAAAACCTGTTTTTGGAAATTCATCGTTTACAGTGAACACATGGCCGTTAACGGCTATTCCGGTAAACATCGAATCCTCCACAAAGGTGGTGCTGACCGTCTGGTTGCTGCCGTTCACCGTGGCGGTGACCACACTGACACCCGGCGCAGTATTAGTCAGTGTCGCCGTAGCAACCCCGTCCACGCCAGTAGTACCAATCACCGTCGTCACGTTCGCCCCGTTGCTGGCAGTAAATGTCACCACCTGGCCCGGTACAAGGTTGTTACCCGCATCCGTCACTATCGCTTTCACCGCATTGGTGGCTCTGCCATTGGCGACCTCGTTATCAGTAGTCGCCGTTAGGTTAGCTGCGGTGATTTCCGCTGTGCTGCCGTCCGCCACAAAAGTGGTGTCGACCGTCTGACTACTGCCGTTCACCGTGGCGGTGACCGCGCTTATTCCACTCTTCATATTGGTCAGTGTCGCCGTGGCAACCCCGTCCACGCCAGTAGTACCAATGACTGCCGTCACTTTCGCCCCGTTGCTGGCGGTAAATGCCACCACCTGGCCTGCGACAGGATTGTTACCGGCATCCGTCACTATCACTACCACCGCATTGGTGGCCGTGCCGTTGGCCACCCTTCTATCGGCAGTCACCTTGGCTGCGGTGATTTTTGCGGTGCTGCCGTCCGCCACAAAGGTAGTGTCCACCGTCTGGCTGCTGCCGTTCACCGTGGCGGTGACCACACTAATCCCCGAGTCAGTATTAGTCAGTGTTGCCGTAGCAATCCCGTCCACGCCAGTAGTACCAATTACCGTCGTCACTTTCGCCCCGTTGCTGGCGGTAAATGTCACCACCTGGCCCGGTACAAGGTTGTTACCCGCATCCGTCACTATCGCTTTCACCGCATTGGTGGCAATGCCATTGGCAACCTCATTATTGGCAGTCGCCGTCAGGTTGGCTGCAGTGATTTCCGCTGTGCTGCTGTTCGCCACAAAAGTGGTGTCGACCGTCTGACTACTGCCGTTCACCGTGGCGGTGACCGCGCTTATTCCACTCTTCATATTGGTCAGTGTCGCCGTAGCAACCCCGTCCACGCCAGTAGTACCAATCACCGTCGTCACGTTCGCCCCGTTGCTGGCGGTAAATGTCACCACCTGGCCCGGTACAAGGTTATTGCCCGCATCCATCACTATCGCTTTCACCGCATTGGTGGCAATGCCATTGGCAACCTCATTATCGGCAGTCGCCGTCAGGTTCACTGCTGCAACAGTACTAGGCATAACAGTGATCTGCACTGTCGCACGTAATGACACATTACCTTGGATGTCATGAGCCACTGCACTTAACGTGTGGGCATTACTACCACTCCGCGTTAGCCGATGCGAGGGTAATCCTACTACAACAGCGTGCGCAGATACCGGTGTGAGAGAACCTCCTGCCGCTATCAAGGCAGAACTGTCCCACTCAATACGCTCAAGGCCATGTCGGGTGGATACCTCTGCACTCAATGGAACGCTTGTCCCCCCCTCACCGCTTATCATAGCCGGAAGGATCAGCTGTATCACCTTCTGTTCCTGATAATTCAGCACAATATTGTTGTTACGCTCGACTAAATCATAACGACTACCCGCCAAAGTGCGCGTTGCTGCCACGGCTGATGGACTGATATGAGATTGCCAAGATTCACCCAGTCGGTAATTTAGCTGGAAGTTAATGTTGCTGTCGTTTTTACTGCCTTTACCGGCGCGATGTTCAGCCCCAATAGTCACTAATGGTATAGGGGTGTAATTTACACCCGCAGTAATAGCATAGGGGTTTTTCTGGCGGTTATCTTTGCCAAACAAGGCCACATCATCACCACGGTATTTTTCATACATGACCTTGCCGCCAAGTTGGGGATGAGAGGGTAAATAAGTTTCTGCCCGCACATCATAGCCGTTGGCAGGCCGTTCTTTATAGTCAGCAAAATCCCGTGAATGATGCCAATCGGTGGTACCGAAGTAACTGTTACCCGAGAACTTCAGGTAGTCGGTCCAAGCCTCTGCGCCTACCCCAACCCGCCGGTTTTTGCCTGTAACATCATTATCAAAAAACGCATTAGCCCCATACATCCAGCTATTCTGGAAAGTACGCACTCCAGCACCAACGTTAACGGTGTTACGATCGTCTTTATTTCGGGCACCCAATTGGGTAAAAAGTAGGGATTTCTGATTATCATAAAGTGGAACCAGTACATCGACCATACTGCCATCCAGCTTAAAATCTTCATTAACATTCATTTGTACCCGGGCGGTACCAAACTGGCTCAGCAACTGCTGCGTGGAGTTGTTTAATTCATTGTTGGCAGCTGAGTTGAGCATGCGCTCACCAGATTTTACTGCATTGCCATTAGATAATGCGACAGCACCGGTCTGGGCATAACCGGCCAGCTTATTATTTATGTGAATATCAGCATGTGAATAACTTTCATCACTAATGGATAACGAAGGCAGCTTACCGGAAACATCAATTTCATCCCCTAACTTGGCGACAGTATTAATGTTTTTACCGGTCTGCAAAATATAAGACTCTGTAACCGTATTGACTTGCGAAGTATACGAAGAAGACGCGACAACCGCAGGTGAAAATGCCAAACTCAAAGGAAACAGTAACTGAAACAGGATATTAATCCACGCAATAATCCTGAACGTTTGTGGTAGTGCGTATGCCCGCGTGAACCCATGACTCGAGGATGTTTTTAGTGATTTCGTCCAAAAAAAATTACGCAATTTATTATACTCAGCCGAGTAAAAAAACCGTCACATAACCTCGCGATTTAATCAATATTGCCTAAATCTCGTTTGATATTGTAGAGTGACGAAAATTTTTTAGTGTTAGTTTCCTACCCCCCCCCCACGGAATCAGGTGAGTAACGATAAACTACCGTATCTATATTGCTAGATTCGACACTGATCGGCAGTTTCATTACCTATGATGCATCAGACAGCCCCGAACAATTAGTGAACCCATCTTATTCAGGTTTAATAATATTAATAAGAACCAATGATTTGATGTTTTATTAACAAGGAGGTGCCCCAACACTGGCGGATGGTTGCATGTATAACAAGAAAAGGTTGTGTTGTATTAAGACGCAGCAGAGCCATATTAACTGCCTGCCAAATATGAGAGGAGCCGGATCACTTAAGATGACCGACCGAAGAAAAATTAACTTTCCTTCTCAATCAATAACGCTTCCAGCAAATCTAAATCATGCAACAATTTTTGCAGGGTTTCATTGCTGATTTTTTGCGTCGCACGTAAGTGATATAATTCACCACGCTCAGACGGGCTTGTTGCAAAAAATGGAGTGACCATGAAAGCTGAGGCTATTCATCCCTTCTTCAGTGAACCCACATGGCCCCCTAGCGATTTCAAATGAAAACATTTTGCACCCGAGATCATTCTGTGGTGCTTACGGTGGTACGGCTCAACCCCGATGAGTTATGCCAATGTCAGCGATATGCTGGCAGAGCGTGGGGTTTCCGTTCACCGCTCTACCATTTACCGTTGGTTTATTGAATATGCCCCCATCAAAAAATTAGTCAAAGCGGGCGGGGGCTTCAAACGGCCAAACCTTGCCGGGTCAACGCTTCAGGGAGTTGAAACATTGCGACGACTGAATAAAGGTCAATTTGATATTTGGCTACGCCGTGACGAACCTGAGTATCGAGTGCGGGAAAGATCCGCCTTTATGAATCGGCTCTTTCATATTGAGGCGGTTTTAGCTTAATTATCCCGCTCATCTATCAGTAAAATCACCGACGCTCATTATTTGCAACAAGCCCACTTGATGGACTAACTATAGCTTGGTGTACAAACTTTATTATTCCAGAACAACCGCCAATGCCTGCGCACAGGCCCAGGCAGAGCTCCAGGCCCATTGGAAGTTATAGCCACCCAACCAGCCAGTGACATCAACAACCTCACCAATAAAGTACATTCCAGGCACTTTATGGGCCTCCATTGTCTTAGAGGAGAGCTCTTGGGTGTCAACACCACCAAGAGTGACCTCAGCAGTACGGTAGCCCTCGGTGCCATTGGGCTGCACTCGCCATTGTTGAAGATTGGCGACTAACGCGGCCTGCTGCGGCGCGTTTAATTGCTTCAGGGTAACGTCTGGCAGTTGCTCCAAGGTCTGAAGGCACTCCACCAGCCGCTTAGGTAACCGTTGAGCCAGAGTATTTTTCAGTGTCTGATTAGGGTGGTTTTTTCGCTCACTGTTTAGAAAATCATCTAAATCAGTATCAGGAAGTAAGTTAATGCTCACATACTCACCAGCCTGCCAATAGCTTGAAAGTTGTAAAATTGCTGGGCCAGAAAGCCCACGGTGAGTAAACAAAATACTCTCACGGAAGCTAACGCCATTTTCGGCGGTGACCACCGCAGGCACGGAAACCCCAGATAATGTTTGCAGGTGCTCCAGCAGCGGTTTGTGCAAGGTGAACGGGACTAATGCCGCACGGGTAGGGAGGACTTTCAAGCCAAACTGTTCTGCCAACTTATAGCCGAACGGTGAAGCACCAAGTCCGGGCATAGAGAGTCCGCCAGAGGCGACGACAAGTGAGTTAGTGCTCACTTCCAAATTATTAATTTGTAATACGAAACCGGTGCCGCTTTTTTCAACCGACAAAACATCGCTACGCAACCGAATCGTGACTTGCCCCAGCTCACACTCTTTCAGTAATAGTTCAACCACCTGCTGAGCAGAGTCATCGCAGAACAACTGCCCTAGCGCTTTCTCATGCCAGGCAATGCCATAGCGATTCATCAGATCGATGAAATCCCATTGGGTATAACGCGCCAAGGCAGATTTACAGAAGTGAGGATTCTGTGACAGATACGCGGCAGGCTCTGCAAAGAGATTGGTAAAATTACAGCGGCCACCACCAGACATCAGTATTTTGCGCCCCGCCTTTTTGCCGTTATCGACCAACAACACCCGACATCCGGCTTGTCCAGCCTGAGCGGCACAAAATAGCCCCGCAGCACCTGCACCTATCACTACCACATCAAACTGTTCCACACTTGGCCTCACTGAGTAAAATCATCATCGCTGCAAAATTGCCCGCTTTTGGCTGATTATTATATTATTTAGCGCATTCAACCGACAAATTGGCGGCGGGAGATTGTAAGTCGCTCGCAGGAATATCGCTATAGTAAGAAAATGTCTCATACAGTAAAACTAAGTAACCTGCTGATATAACATGCATATGTTGCTCAATAAGACGAATTCGTCTGCGGTCATGTCAAAAAAAGGTCATATTTTCCTTTTCCCCACCCCCCATTGTCACTGATAATGCGCCGCGTTCATGTCCACAAACTGGCGTAACGCTTATGCTACATCTTTTCGCTGGCCTGGATTTCCATACCGGCCTAATGTTAGTTCTTGCTTTGTTGTTCGTGCTGTTTTACGAAGCCATCAATGGTTTTCATGATACAGCCAATGCGGTCGCGACCGTAATCTATACCCGTGCCATGCGTTCACAGGTTGCTGTTGTGATGGCAGGGGTGTTTAACTTCCTCGGCGTGATGCTGGGCGGTTTGAGCGTGGCTTATGCTATCGTTCACTTATTGCCTACTGATCTGCTGTTAAACGTCAGTTCGGCGCATGGGTTGGCTATGGTCTTCTCTATGCTACTGGCGGCGATTATCTGGAATTTGGGCACTTGGTATTTCGGTATCCCGGCTTCCAGCTCTCATACGCTAATTGGTGCAATCATCGGTATTGGTTTAACCAATGCATTAATGACCAGTACATCTGTTGTAGATGCACTGAACGTTCCTAAGATGATTCAAATCTTCCTGTCATTAATCTTATCCCCAATTGTGGGTCTGGTTATTGCCGGTTTGATGGTGTTCCTGCTACGTCGTTACTGGAACGGGTCCAAGAAACAGCAACGTATTCACCTGACACCTGCTGAACGTGAAAAGAAAGACGGTAAACGTAAACCGCCCTTCTGGACCCGTACTGCGCTGATTCTATCGGCTATCGGTGTGAGTTTCTCTCATGGCGCTAACGATGGTCAGAAAGGGATTGGCTTGATCATGCTGGTATTAATCGGCGTGGCTCCGGCTGGGTTCGTCGTGAATATGAATGCAACCGGTTATGATATTGCCCGCACCCGCGATGCAGTGACCCATCTGCAACAATATTATCAGCAACATGTTGAGGTGTTACCTCATGCTGTCGCGCTGAAACCGCTGGTACCTGCACCAGAAACATTGCCGAATACACCGGCACAGTTCCATTGTGATAGCTCACGCGCCATGATTGCCATTGATCATGCCCAAACGTTGCTGGCTAATCTGCAAAGCTATGACGATCTGACGGTTGATCAACGCAGCCATATGCGTCGCTTGCTGATGTGTGTTGCCGAAACCGCAGGGACTGTTGCCAAACTGCCTGAAACCAGTGCTGAAGACCGCCGTTTCCTCAATAATCTGCGTACAGATTTGTTGGAAACTGTGGAATATGCACCGACCTGGATCATCGTTGCCGTCGCTCTGGCCCTCTCTTTGGGTACCATGATTGGCTGGAAACGTGTGGCAGTCACCATCGGTGAGAAAATCGGTAAGAAAGGCATGACTTACGCGCAAGGGGTTTCTGCCCAGATGACTGCGGCGGTTTCCATCGGTATTGCGAGTTATACCGGTATGCCAGTATCGACAACGCAAGTGCTCTCTTCCGCAGTTGCCGGGACCATGTTGGTTGATGGCGGTGGTGTTCAGAGTAAAACGGTGAAGAACATTATGTTGGCGTGGGTATTAACCTTACCAATATCTATTCTTCTTTCCGGTGGGTTGTACTGGGTGGCTCTAAGATTCATTTAAACCCAGCGAAACGTATTACTATCATAGTGCGCCTCAACCTAGCACTGTGATAAGACCGGGCAGTAAACATATTGAACGGTTACGGTAAATAAAAAAGGCGGCCTTATCAGGTCGCCTTTTTAAATGCTTCTCTGCCAATAATTCATACTAATACCACAACATTAAACCCACCAGACTGACCACTACCAATCCACATAATGCACTGGTCAGTATAAATTGCCCACGTAGCCTCTCACAGCGGCGAATAAACTCAGGATCGTGGTGATCAAGATAACGTTGGGCGAAGATGTAACCCACTAATCTAATTTGTTTGCTCGGCTGACCGTGGGAGGTAAAAAAGCCACCACCATCAACATATTGATACAGCAACGGGTCGCAGCCACGTAATACCACTAACAAAGCACGCAGAGATGAATAATAACGTGCCATATTAATCACACATACCACACATAAAGCCCAAAAAAGCGCGACGGTACTGATCATAATTATCCTCCCAGCGATATCTCACACATTGGGTCAATCACCTGAACCTCTGTGCCATCGCTTACTCTAGCCGATACAAACACCCCCAGGGCCTCAAAAAACACCCCCTATCGTCCGCTTTCTGACTATGCTCGATACGTTGTTCGTTCGACACAGTATCCGAACGTGTAGGACTCCCTTTATCAGTGTAGGAAATGAAATGGAAAATAGCCTGATAATCTCTAAATTAAGCCTATTTAGGCATTTGTTAACTATCGATTGGCATTAACTTATATCGAATATCTGTCACTGATAAATGCTCGTAACCCATACAAATTCCGCTTAAATATTAATCTCTCTTAACTGAATTACATAAATTTGGCTGCTGTTTTTTGTAAATTATATTTGCATCACAAATATGAAATTCCGTTAATCATGATGATTTATCAGCGCTATACTTAAGATAATGATCTGCTTTAAATTCAAGTATTCTCACCGTGCGCCAAGGCAATTAACGGGCGAATCTCATCACTTATTGGTGCAATTTGGTGCAAAATGACATACGGATGCTTTAGTGATCATCATCAAAACAGTGCGTTGTGATCCGTGAAACACTTCAGTTAGGGGTCATAATGATAGTATGCAGATACCGTGTTAGCACCCGTTCAACAGGTTGAATGTTTGCTTACCCATTAATTAACATTATGGAAGGAGTTTACTTATGGCTTACAAACACATTCTGATTGCGGTTGACCTATCTCCAGAAAGTAAGGTATTGGTGGAAAAGGCGGTCTCCATGGCCAGACCGTACAATGCCAAAGTTTCCCTGATCCATGTTGATGTTAACTACTCAGACCTCTATACCGGTCTGATCGACGTTAATCTTGGTGATATGCAAAAACGTATCTCTGAAGAAACCCATAATGCATTAACTGAGCTTTCGCAAAATGCGGGCTACCCAATTGAGCAAACCCTCAGCGGTAGCGGCGATTTGGGCCAGGTACTGGTTGATGCCATTAAGAAATATGATATGGACTTGGTATTATGCGGTCATCATCAGGATTTCTGGAGCAAATTGATGTCTTCAGCACGCCAACTGATCAATACCGTACATGTCGATATGCTTATCGTGCCACTGCGCGATGACGACGCCGAAGACGAATAAGTTTCGCGAGAGTCATCCTGTTTAGCTTTAACGCCCGCCTTTTGCGGGCGTTTTTAATCAACAACCCCCGCCAAGCCCCGATAGCCACTCATTGATAACCCTGCTAAGTTTTTGTCAAAATCCCTTGCTGTATGAATATAAACCAGTGATATAGTCGAAGATGCACAACATCGTCTCCTCACTATTTGGATAATAATAATAGTTCGCAAAAAGGTGTAGGGAGAGTCTTAATTGGTACAAGGAATTATTAGTGATGAATGGTTTAACCTCTCTGGAGTCGTTTTTAGAATCTTTACAACAACGTGATGCCAACCAACCAGAATATCTCCAAGCAGTACGTGAAGTCTTCACGTCACTTTGGCCCTTTCTGGAGCAAAACCCACATTACCGTGAACAAAGCCTACTCGAGCGCTTAGTCGAGCCAGAACGTGTTATTCAATTCCGCGTTGCCTGGACTGATGACCAAGGTAAAGTTCAGGTTAACCGCGCCTGGCGTGTTCAATTTAACTCGGCGATTGGTCCTTATAAGGGCGGGATGCGTTTCCACCCATCAGTAAACTTATCAATTCTGAAGTTCCTTGGTTTTGAACAGACCTTTAAAAATGCCCTGACAACCCTGCCTATGGGAGGCGGCAAAGGCGGTTCTGATTTTAATCCTAAAGGAAAAAGTCAGGCTGAAGTGATGCGTTTTTGCCAGGCACTGATGATGGAACTGTATCGTCATCTCGGCCCGGATACCGATGTTCCGGCGGGTGATATTGGTGTTGGTGGCCGTGAAGTGGCGTTTATGTCTGGCATGATGAAAAAACTGTCGAATAACACCGCTTGTGTCTTCACCGGCAAAGGTCTCTCCTTCGGCGGTAGTCTGATTCGCCCGGAAGCCACCGGTTATGGCTTGGTCTATTTCACCGACGCCATGTTAAAACGTCACGGCTTAGGTTTTGAAGGTCGTAAAGTCTCGGTTTCCGGCGCCGGAAATGTCGCACAATACACTATTGAAAAAGCCATGGAGCTGGGTGCCAAAGTGATTACCGCTTCTGACTCAGGTGGTACAGTGGTTGATGAAACAGGCTTTACCCCAGAAAAACTGGCTCATCTGGCTGAGATTAAGAACAATCGTTATGGTCGTATTGAAGATTATGCCCGTGAACGTAATCTGGTCTATTTAGCCGATCAGCAGCCATGGAGTGTACCGGTTGATATCGCGCTGCCATGTGCGACGCAGAATGAACTGGACCTGCCAGCGGCACGTCAACTGATTGCCAACGGGGTTAAAGCCGTTGCCGAAGGCGCTAATATGCCTACGACTATTCAGGCAACTGATGCTTTCCTTGATGCAGGGGTGCTGTTTGCACCGGGTAAAGCCGCCAATGCCGGTGGTGTTGCCACATCAGGTCTGGAAATGGCGCAGAACGCGGCCCGCCTGAGCTGGAAGGCAGAGAAAGTTGATGTCCGTCTGCATCACATCATGCTCGATATTCATCAATCTTGTGTTGAATACGGTGGCGAAGGCAAGCAAACCCACTATGT
Source organism: Yersinia sp. 2553 StPb PI (assembly GCF_052217105.1). NCBI lineage: Bacteria > Pseudomonadati > Pseudomonadota > Gammaproteobacteria > Enterobacterales > Yersiniaceae > Yersinia > Yersinia sp. 2553 StPb PI. The sequence goes on from NZ_JAZGPX010000002.1 coordinate 3,675,444, forward strand.
ACACGGCGCGAATATTGCGGCCTTTGTTAAAGTGGCAGACGCAATGCTGGCCCAAGGTGTGTTGTAAGTAAGACTCTATTCCCATATTCTTTGAGGTAACAATACCAGAAGAATATGGGAACTTTATCCTCATAGATTTAAAAATCATATATCCCGCAGAGTAATATATAAAATCCTTAGTTCTTTTTAAGAACGTGCTTATTTTAAATATTATCGATGTCAGTAACATCCTTCCCATGCATGAGTCGATAGCAAAGTAAATAATTTAAATTATGAGGAATAATAATGCTCAGGGAACAGACTAAAAATAATGTCAGAACTGTAGATATTAATAATAGTATTGATATTAATAAATCAAAGACGATTAATCTATTAGCGATAACCAGCAGAAACAAATGGCAAAATAAAGATAAGAATGGAATAAGTATTATCACTTATTCATTTAGCCAACGAATACCAATAGATTACCATTATTATAAATCAGCTGAGGGTGTTCCGGCCTATTCCCTTAATGAAGCCCAAATTCACCAGATAAGAACCGCTATGCTCGCCATTGCTGATGTGGCGAATATTAAATTTATTGAGGCTAAAGATGATGTTATAGCTAACATCCCCATTACCAATGTTTCACTCGATGGGTCACGTGGCGGTTATGCCTATCCCCCGAATCCTAGTAACCTCAGCCCCATATTTATTAATGCGAAGATAGAGGAGAATCTAGCCCCCACGCAATCAAACTATGGTGGTCGGGTGTTTATGCATGAACTCGGCCATGCACTCGGCTTGGAACATACTCATGACACCGTAGGCTTAACACAACAAACCAGCGTAATGAGCTATTTATCTGAGTTCTACTCAGGAGCAATCTACGGGGGTAACTTTGCATCAACCCCGCAACTCCATGATATTTTAGCACTTCAATACCTTTACGGAGCCAATAATCGTACCCGTATCGGTAATACGACTTATGGTTTCAATTCCAATAGTAATAGGGATTACTTTACTGCAACCCACGCTAACGACAAGTTGGTATTCTGCGTGTGGGATGCCGGTGGTAACGATACGTTTGATTTCTCGGGCTATCATCAAGACCAAAGAATCACACTGACTAAGCGTGGTTTCTCTGATATTGGTGGTTTGAGAGGCAATGTCTCAATTGCAAATAAAGTCGTGATTGAAAATGCCATCGCCGGTAGCGGTGATGATGAAATCAACGGTAACCGATCAAATAACACCCTGAACGGAGGGGGTGGTGATGACAGATTATGGGGCCGGGTGGGAAATGACCGGCTATTTGGCGGCCGTGGTAATGACAGGCTATCCGGTGGTAAGGGTGATGACTTCTTATCCGGCGGCGCGGGTAATGACCGGCTCAGCGGTGGCAATGGCAATGACCGGCTATTCGGCGGGCGCGGCGCTGACCGGATGAAAGGGGGAGAGGGCCATGATATTTTCCAATACCGTAATAGCAGAGATTCCACCAAAAAATATACCGATACCATCATCGACTTTACCTCTGGTGAAGATAAAATTGATTTATCATTCATTATGGCTGGCAATAATAATATTGTTATGGTCAATCAATTCAGCGCGAATGGTCAAACAGAATTAATGCAGAAATATGATGATGTCGCTAATATTACCTATCTGATGATTGATTTCGATCCAAAAATAAGCAAAGTCGATATGATGATAAAATTCACCGGTAAACATCAATTCACCCACAATGATTTTATTGTCAGTTCACCGCTTATTTCATAACTATTTATCCAGGTAGAATCGATGATTCAGGTGGCTGCAATAACGCGCAGCCGCCTGATTGAAACCAATATACCCAAAGTCATTGGTGTTACAGCCATAGGGCAAACTGACACTGTAATAACATCAAGGAAGTGGCATATAGAGGTCAAAACGATGACTTTTAGTGGTTACAGCCGCTTGCGCAGCTATTCCTGCCAACGGCTCGGCATAATCTGGCCGCTTCACCACCACCCGTTTGGTCGCTAACGCGCGGGCCGGTGCCAATAAACCATCGGCATCTTCATCCGCACCCACCAGCGATTGGAACACCCGCATCTCCTTTTTAACCAGTGCACTTTTCTGCCGGTGCGGATACATCGGATCGAGGTAAACCACTTCTGGCCGGGGTTCAATATCTGCCAGTGCTATCAGGCTGGAGGCGTGCAACAGCGTCAACCGTTCGCGCAGCCACGGACCAATCTCAGCATCCTGATAACCGCGACACAAACCATCATCGAGCAATGCTGCCACCACTGGATTGCGCTCCAGCATTTGCACCTGGCAACCCAGCGCCGCCAAAACAAACGCATCCCGCCCTAAGCCTGCGGTAGCATCGACCACGCGGGGAAGATAACCCTTTTTGACCCCGACGGCTTTGGCTACCGCTTCCCCTCGCCCACCACCGAACTTGCGGCGGTGCGCCAACGTGCCGGAGACAAAATCGACATAAATGCCGCCGAGCTTCGGCTCATCCCTCTTGCGCAATTCAAGGCGCTCAGGTGTCAACACCAGTGCCATAATGGCCTGCTCGTCAGACACCAAACCCCAACGCTCAGCCAAAATAGACAAGGCGCCGGGGGCGGCGCCTGCTTCAGACAATAAACAGATACTGACTTGTGACACGTTCTAGCCCTTAATACCGTAATGGCGCAGCATAGCATCCAACTGCGGTTCACGGCCACGGAAGCGCTTGAACAGCGTCATCGGCTCTTCAGAGCCACCGCGGGACAGAATATTATCGAGGAAGGACTGCCCGGTGGCAGCATTGAAAATCCCCTCTTCTTCGAAACGCGAGAATGCATCTGCCGAGAGCACTTCTGCCCACAAATAGCTGTAGTAACCCGCTGCATAGCCACCGGCAAAGATATGGCTAAAGGCATGTGGGAAGCGGCCCCATGTCGGTGACGGTACCACTGCCACCTGCTTTTTCACTTCATACAGGATCGGCAGGATCTGTGCACCGGTCAGTGGATCGAACTCATAATGCATGCGGAAATCGAACAGCCCGAACTCTAATTGACGCAGAATAAATAGCGCCGCCTGATAGTTTTTCGCCGCCAACAGTTTATCCAGCATCTCCTGTGGCAGTGGCTCATGGGTTTCGTAATGGCCGGAAATAAACGCCAGCGCCTGTGGCTCCCAGCACCAGTTTTCCATAAACTGACTCGGCAATTCGACCGCATCCCAAGGGACACCATTGATACCCGAGACGCCGGCAGTATCAATTTTGGTCAGCATGTGATGCAAACCATGGCCGAACTCATGGAACAAGGTGGTGACTTCGTTATGGGTGAACAGCGCCGGTTTACCGCCGACTGGCCCGTTAAAGTTACAGGTCAGATAAGCCACCGGCTTTTGCAATTGACCGTTCGCCAGACGCAGGCTACCGACGCAATCATCCATCCAGGCACCGCCACGTTTGTGCTCACGGGCGTACAAGTCAAGATAGAAGCTGCCGCGCAGTTCACCGCTGGCATCAAAGAGTTCGAAGAAACGCACATCTGGATGCCAGGTATCCACATCTCGGCGCTCTTTGGCGCTAATACCGTAAATACGTTTAACGACTTCGAATAACCCTTCCACCACCCGCTGTTCCGGGAAGTAAGGTCGCAATTGCTCGTCACTGATGGAGAACAGATGCTGCTTCTGCTTCTCTGAATAATAGGTGATATCCCAAGCAGCCAACTCATTGACGCCGTAGTGTTTTTCAGCAAAAGCACGTAATTGTGCCAGTTCTTCTTCAGCCTGCGGACGGGCGCGTTTCGCCAAATCGTTTAGGAAACCAAGCACCTGTTGCGGGCTTTCTGCCATTTTGGTCGCCAGCGATTTCTCGGCATAGCTGCCAAAACCTAACAGTTGTGCCAATTCATGACGCAATGTCAGAATTTCCGCCATGATTTCACTGTTATCCCACTTACCGGCATTTGGCCCCTGATCAGAGGCGCGGGTAGCAAAGGCGCGATACATCTCTTCGCGCAATTTAGCGTTATCAGCATAGGTCAGAACCGGCAGATAACTTGGCATATCCAGTGTCAGCAACCAACCATCCTGCTGTTTGGCTTCAGCCATAGCTTTAGCCGCAGCCAAGGCACTTTCTGGCAAGCCTTGCAATTGGTTAACATCAGTAATTAACTTGCTCCAGCCCATAGTGGCATCGAGCACGTTATTGCTGTAAGTGGAGCCTAGCTCAGACAAACGGGCGACAATTTCGCCATAACGTTTCTGCTGATCGGGTTGCAAACCGATACCGGATAACTGGAAATCGCGCAGCGCATTCTCTACTGCTTTGCGCTGTGGGGCTGTCAATGCATCAAACCCCGGGCCTTCTTTCAGACTGACATAGGCCTGATACAAACCTTTATGTTGACCCACCCAAGTACCGTATTCCGACAGCAATGGCAGGCTTTGTTCATATGCAGTGCGCAGTTCCGGGCTATTTTTGACCGAATTTAAATGCCCGACCGGCGACCAGATACGCGATAAGCGATCGTCAGACTCAGCCAATGGCTGGCACAGGTTATCCCAAGTGAAAGGTCCTGGCTGGGCAACTACCCGCTCCACCGCTTGACGGCATTCATCCAGCGCGGATTTCACCGCAGGCACGATATCTTCGGGGCGAATCGCAGAAAATGGCGGCAGGGAGAACGGGGTCAACAGCGGATTTGTCATAGGGCAGTCCTGATTATAGTTTTGGATATCAATGATTCTTTTGAATATCAATGATCGTTTTCAATACCGCCGCGATGGTGAATACAACGACGACTTATAAATTATCTATGTATGATTAACATGAGGTCTATCAACATGAAAATCAATGGCTGGCGGCCTGACGACTATTGATTACCCACCGATTTTGGCAATCAAGCTCGCACTGCTGGTGTAGCAAAAACCTCAACCAGCTTAAATTGCTCAAAGACCAATAGCATCTCAGGGGAGAAATCACCCTCTCGTTCAAAGAAGGCCCGATGCCCGGTCTGCCAATAAACCAAGCTTTTATCTCCCTCGCCCTCTTTGGCCGCCATTTCTGCGGTGACATCACAATAGCGGACCAGCGTTAAGCTCATGGTTCTAATGACACAAACCGGTGTGCCTCGGCCATCGAGAATGACATTGTAATCACCAACACTGGGCGAAGCTTCTGATTTATAAGCACGATAGGAGCAACAAGTCGCTGTTTTAGCGCCATTGATGACCAATTGTGCCAATTCATCTGCCATCTCAGAACTGTCGCCAAAGGACCAGAGCAAAGCGTCTGGGTAGTGCTCAGCAATTATCTTGTTAGTCATTATTATATCCATTGAGGTGAGATCAGGTATTCATCACAGATTAATGCAATTCAGTTTTTATCCACCAGACAGTTTATACTAGTTGCCATAATGTGCTGGCTGCGGTTTCTCACCAGGGTGTTTGTCGCATCCACAGATAAAAAGCACTGCCACAATCTACAGCATATATTCTCGCTAAATCCTTGATTTAAATTAGAATATCAATTGGTTAAAATAAAATGTTAAGTTATCGCCATAGTTTTCACGCCGGCAACCATGCCGACGTTCTTAAACATACCGTTCAAAGTCTGATTATTGAGTCTTTGAAGGAAAAAGAAAAACCGTTCCTTTATTTGGATACCCACGCCGGTGCCGGTCGCTACCAGTTAAGCGGCGAGCATGCCGAGCGCACGGGTGAATACCTTGATGGTATCGGCCTACTGTGGCAACGAGATGATTTACCTGCTGATTTAGCGCCATATATCAGTGCTATCAATTACTTTAACCGTAGTGAAAAACTGCGTTACTACCCCGGCTCACCATTAATCGCCCGCCATTTATTGCGTGAAGATGACAAAATTCATCTGACTGAACTACACCCAAGCGACTACCCGTTGCTGCGCAATGAGTTTGCTAAAGATGAGCGAGCTAAAGTTCAACGTGCCGATGGTTATCAACAACTTAAATCACAATTGCCCCCATCATCACGCCGGGGTTTTGTTCTGATTGATCCGCCGTATGAAATGAAAACGGATTATCAGGATGTGGTGAAAGGTATTCAGGAAGGCTATAAACGCTTTGCAACGGGTACCTATGCATTATGGTATCCAGTGGTTTTACGTCAGCAAATCAAACGTATGTTACGGGATCTGGAAGCCACCGGCATCCGCCGTATCTTGCAAATTGAGCTGGCAGTGCGCCCGGACAGTGACCAACATGGTATGACCGCATCTGGCATGATTGTGATTAACCCGCCGTGGAAGCTAGAACAACAGATGAATACCTTGTTGCCGTGGCTGCACAACGTGCTGGTGCCATCGGGCCATGGTCATACCCTGGTGAAGTGGGTAGTGCCAGAATAAACACAGCCTAAATCAATTGGTCACGCGAATCAGAGCCATTGACGCAACCTTTGCGACAAAACTCGGGTAAGCGTTAAACTGTTAGGCAAATTTTAAACAACGTGGGAACGATTCTGATGACCAAACATTACGACTATCTGGCAATTGGCGGTGGCAGTGGTGGGATCGCGTCGATCAACCGGGCAGCCATGTACGGCAAAAAGTGTGCGCTGATCGAAGCTAAACAACTTGGTGGCACCTGCGTCAACGTTGGTTGTGTGCCGAAAAAAGTAATGTGGCATGCTGCGCAAATTGCAGAAGCGATTCATTTGTATGGCCCAGATTACGGTTTCGATACCACGGTGAACCATTTCGATTGGAAAAAGCTGATCGCTAACCGTACTGCTTACATCGATCGTATCCATCAGTCTTATGAGCGTGGTTTAGGCAATAACAAAGTGGATATTATTCATGGTTTCGCGCGTTTTGTTGATGCGCATACTGTGGAAGTGAACGGTGAAAAAATCACTGCTGATCACATCCTGATCGCCACCGGTGGCCGCCCAAGTCACCCGAATATCCCTGGCGCAGAATACGGGATTAACTCCGATGGCTTCTTCGAATTAGACGAGATGCCAAAGCGAGTTGCCGTAGTAGGTGCAGGTTATATCGCGGTAGAAATCGCCGGGGTGCTCAATGGGTTAGGTACAGAAACCCATCTGTTTGTGCGCAAACATGCACCATTGCGTACTTTTGATCCGCTGATTGTTGAAACTCTGCTTGAAGTGATGAACACCGAAGGGCCAACACTGCATACCGACGCGGTACCAAAAGCGGTGATTAAAAACGCCGATGGTAGCCTAACGCTGCAACTGGAAAATGGCACTGAAGTCACCGTTGACCACCTGATTTGGGCCATTGGCCGTGAACCGTCAACTGACAACCTCAATCTGTCTGCCAGCGGTGTCAAAACCAATGACAAAGGCTATATCGAAGTTGATAAGTTCCAAAACACTAACGTCAAAGGTATCTACGCCGTCGGGGACAACACCGGTGCGGTTGAACTGACCCCTGTAGCCGTGGCTGCGGGTCGCCGTTTGTCTGAACGCTTGTTCAATAACAAGCCGGATGAGCATCTGGATTACAGTAATATCCCAACCGTGGTATTCAGCCATCCGCCAATCGGCACTATTGGTCTGACTGAGCCGCAAGCACGTGAGAAGTTTGGCGACGATCAGGTGAAAGTGTACAAATCTTCATTCACTGCAATGTACAGCGCGGTGACTCAGCACCGCCAGCCATGCCGGATGAAATTAGTCTGCGTAGGGGTGGAAGAGAAGATTGTTGGTATCCATGGTATCGGTTTCGGTATGGATGAAATCTTGCAAGGGTTTGCTGTCGCCGTGAAAATGGGCGCGACCAAGAAAGATTTCGACAACACCGTCGCTATCCACCCGACCGCCGCAGAAGAGTTTGTAACCATGCGTTAAGGTTTGGTAAAAGATCAGAAAGGCTATGGACCGCAGGGTTGATAGCCTTTTTTATTGTTTTAAATTCTATCCTCGCGAATATTTCTTACTTTCGCGCGGGTGATCCCTTAGTAGTTTCCAGCCAAAATTCATGCCCGCAGCAGCCAATAGGATGGCGGTCGCCCCAGCTATTTGCACGAGACTCAAGCGGTGATCGAATACCAACCAGTCGACAATAATCGCCACAACCGGATAAATAAAAGATAACGTGCCAACCAAACTGGTTGGGATTTTCTGAATCGCGCTGTACAACAGTGCGGACATTAACCCAGTGTGAACCACGCCGATAATGAACAGTAATCCCCATGTGTTGCCTGATAGCGGTAAATCAGACCAACACACAAAGGGTGCCAGCAAAATAGCGCCGACCAACAACTGAATCAGTACAATCAGATGTGGTGGCAAGCCTTTTAGCCGTTTGATAATCGCGGCCGTTACCGCATACATAAATGCCGCCCCCAGCGCCATAATGATGCCGAAGAGGTAGTCAGAACCTGAGGTGATGGCCCCCGGTTGCCCGATAATGATAAACAGCATCCCGCCAAAAGCGACCAGCAACCAACAGAGCGCATTTACTGTTAATTTCTCACCAAAAAACAGCACCCCCAGCCCAACCAGCATAAAGGGTTGAGTATGGTAGGTAACGGTTGCCATCGAAATGGAGGCATAAGAGTAAGCGCCAAACAGTAGAACCCAGTTCAATACCAGCGTAATACCACCGATAACTGCAATGACGATATGCTGTCGCGTGAGCACACCGCGTTTGAGTAAACCCAGCATGGCACAAGCGATAAACATGGCGAATGCACCAAATACACAGCGCCAGAACACAACCGTTACCGCAGGTTGCCCTGATGCGATAACCGGCCAGCCCACAGTACCGGAAATAAGCATAGCTGCGACCATTTCCATGGCCCCGCGAGCTTTCATTTTTATCATTCTCTCTCCGTAATCGCTGCCAGGATGCTTTTGTATTTGAGTGCTTGGCACTCAACAGACAATACATTAAAATGAACAAGTGACTATTATGGTGAACGACAATCAGTCGTTCGTCAAGATGAACAAATGAATGATATGGTGAACAATGACTCACTTTATACCCGATAACTCAGACCATGCAGCAACCCCGATTGGCTTGCTTTCTGCCTCTATTCGCCGGGAACGTGAGAAGTTAGGGCTGACGGTAACGGAATTAGCAAAGCGTGCAGGTATCGCGAAATCGACGTTATCGCAATTGGAAGGTGGAGCCGGTAATCCCAGTCTGGAAACACTGTGGTCGTTAGCCATGGCACTGGATGTTCCGGTCAGTCGGCTTATCGCCCAGCCGCGCATGCATGTTCAGGTGATCAGGGCCAATGAAGGGATTACTGCGGTTTCTGAACAGGCGAACTACACCGCGACGTTGCTGGCTGCCTGCCCCACAGGGGTACAGCGGGATATCTATCGGATTAATGTTCAACCCGGTGAACTCAGGCGCTCCCGAGCACATATGCCCGGTACCATTGAACATGTGATTATCAGTTCAGGAAAAGCCAGAATCGGCCCAGTTGATCAAGCAGTTGAGTTAAACGCAGGAGACTACATTAGCTATTCTGCTGATGTGGAACATATTTTTGAAGCACTGGCCGTGGATACCACTGCGGTGATGATGATTGAGCACACATAAGCTATCGAGATATCCGTGGTCATACAGAATCCCGACCGACACCCTGGCATAACTATTGGTTAGGTTGTGATAGACGTCGACTCTGCTATTATCAACAGGTTGCTGCCATTTTGTATCATATTTTGTAGAATAATCATCTGCATAAGGCATGGATTAAGGCCACTGAGGAGAATTATGCCGAACGCACCGAAAGACAATTCAGCCCCACTGGCGGCGGGGATTGAAACCGGTAAAAAAGCCATTTCCTATATGACCCAGCTGAGTAACCACATCAAAGCTTACCCAGTGGTTGCTCATATTATCCGTGCCACCGATCGCTTTAATGACCGGATGGGCAGCCAGTTTGGTGCAGCTATTACGTATTTTTCTTTTTTGTCACTGATCCCTATTTTGATGGTTTCTTTCGCCGCAGTCGGTTTTGTCCTGGCGTCTAATCCTGACTTATTAGCTGAATTAATTAATAAAATTGTCAATACCATCAGTGATCCAACACTGGCCGCTACACTTAAAAACACGGTAAATACCGCAATCCAGCAGCGCACCACCGTCGGCTTGACTGGCTTAGCGATTGCGCTGTATTCCGGTATCAGTTGGATGGGGAACTTACGCGAGGCGATTCGTGCTCAATCACGGGATGTGTGGGAGCGTAATCCACAGGATCAGGAAAAGTTCTACTACCGTTATGCCCGCGATTTTATCTCGCTGACCGGGTTGGTTATCGCACTGATTATCACCCTGTCACTGACGTCAATTGCCGGTGCTGCACAATCTGCCATTGTTGATGCATTAGGATTGGGGGGAATTGATTGGTTACGGCCCGTTATGACATTGATTGCGTTGTCGATCTCTATTGCGGCTAACTATTTGTTATTTTTATGGATATTCTGGATTCTGCCGCGCCATAAACCTAAGAAAAAAGCGTTACTGCGCGGCACCCTGATTGCCGCTATCGGCTTTGAGATAATTAAGTTTGTCATGACGATGATGCTACCACGCCTTGCCAGTTCGCCGTCCGGGGCGGCTTTTGGCTCCGTTATTGGTTTAATGGCGTTTTTCTACTTTTTTGCCCGGCTAACGTTATTTTGTGCCGCCTGGATAGCCACAGCCCACTACGATGAGGATGAAACCTTACCGCAAGGCGGGGGAAACAAGGCCACCCAATAAGCCCAACCAGATAGGGTCAATACCCCATTAATGATAAATAAGCATTATGGCGTTTGCTCACCTCGCTGACTTATCACTACACTGGCCGCCGTTATCAAAAACAGAGGGCTATCCGTGTCGCGTTATATAAAAAAACCGTGGTTTTTACTGATATTACTTGCAGTTGCGGTGCTGGCCACAGTGTATAAATTGCGTTTTAGCAATGCGGATGCACTGTGGAAAATCGTCAGCCAGCAATGTGTTCCCCATATGGTCGCAGAACATAGCCCGCAGCCTTGTGTCGCGGCTGACATACCGGCTGGTTTTGTGGTGTATAAATCGAATGTTGGGCCATTGCAGTATTTGTTGATGCCGACCGCTAAAATCAGCGGCATGGAAAGCCCACAGTTGTTAACGAGCAGCAGCCCAAACTACTTCCTTGATGCCTGGCAAGCCCGTCACTTTATGGCCGATAAATATGGCGCACCAATTGATGATGCGGATATTTCACTGACCATTAATTCAAAATACGGGCGTAGTCAGGATCATTTACATATCCATATTTCTTGCCTGAAACCACAGGTAAAAGCGGCGCTGGCGGCGCAAGAAGCAAACTTCCGTCAGCAGTGGCAGCCCCTGCCAGGTGGTCTGTTAGGTCATGACTATCTGGTGCGGCGCACAACAGCCGCTGAATTGCAGCACTCAGGTGCATTCCGCCTGTTAGCCGATGAGGTGGCTGGAGCGAAAGATAGTATGGGCCGCTATGGTTTAGCCATGACCGCATTGCCTGATGGGGCATTTTTACTACTGGCAAGCCAGGCGAGCCTGACGAAACTGCACCGTGCATCCGTGGAAGAATTGCAGGATCACGACTGTAATTTGCTATCTCCACCGCCGCCGCCGCTGCTCTCTTCTTCGTAGAGTTAAAACGGCCGGGCAGTTAGTTACTCGCTCTCACCGCCCAGCCGCTACCCTGTTCAAATTGATTGATTTACCGGCTCCCATTAGCCTGGCGATAGATCTTTTATTGCTCTATTTCTTTTGCTTTATCTTTTGCAGGAAAGGGGTGCACTGGTTTTCATCAGCCTCACTGGGCGAAATCAGTGCCAGCAAGGCCGCAGCAGGTGTGAGTGCGACACCCAATACAGCAGCAACCGCACCACGGGCGATCAACGGCCCCGCTTTCACACCAGCATCAGGCTGTTTAAATGTTCCTTTCACATACAGCGGAGAGCGTAGGGTCAGAATACGCAGCCCTTTACTTTCTGGATTGACCGATAAGTCCAACCGCTCAGTAGCAAAGTTGATATTACCGGTAATGTTGATAATGGCATTCTCGGTATCAATAACAAACAGGCGCGGTGTTGCCAATCCATTGCGCAACTGCACATCGGCCACTGCGCAGTTAATTTTCACCTCATCATCACCAAACAGCTTCGCCACCAGATAGTTACCCACATTCAGCCCCAACAACTCCATCAGGCTACGGCTGATTAGCCCCTGATTCAGTAGCAAGCGCAGGTTACCATTACTGGTTGCCAGCAACGCAGCCACTGAGTTACCGGTAGCGGTAAATGATGCGTCGCCATTCAACTGCCCCAGACTGTTGCGCATCGCCTGTACCTGTGGCAATAGCTCTTTCAATTGCAGGCGACGGGCATGCAAATCAACCTTGCCGGTCATCGGATCTTTGTTGCCATTCAGCCGCAAAGTGGCATTAAGGTTACCGCCCGCCATGCCAAAACGCAGTGGATCGAGTCGTAACTCACCCTGATTGAGTACCACGTGGGTAGACAGATTATTCAAAGGTAATGATTTATCCCGTTCGATACGCTTAGCCGCATACGTAACATCTGCATCCATCACTCCCCAACTTTTGGTATCAAACTTATCTGTCGGTAATACCTTGTTTGCAGGCTGCCGGTTTCGCTCACCACGATTGGCCTTTTCCTGATTGGAGTCAGCACCAATCAAGGGGGCTAAATCAGTAAAACGTAATTTTTCTGATGACATTTTGCCCGTTAATTTCGGCCGTGGCTGGCTGGCGGTATAGGTCAGGCTGCCGTGAATATCACTGTCACCGATTTTACCGTTAAAGTTTTCATAGCGATAAACTGCGCCACCAGTTTGCTTTAGGCTGGCAATTAAGCGGCCATCGGTATTGTAAGGCGGGGTCGCGGGCAGCAATACACCGATAAGGGGATAGAGGTTGTCCAGACTGGCACCGGAGAATTTCAATTGCAGATCTAATCCCGCCAGATTGCCAGGGTCGGTTAAGGTACCGGCTACCACCACACGGGTAGAGCCAGAACGCACATCAGCCTGCAACGGGAATGGTACGCTCGCATCACTCATCGACAGCATGCCGCCTATTTTTCCGCTGCCGGTGAGTGGCTGGCTCTGATACTTACCGTCAATTTTCCAGCCGAAAACATAATCTGGCGTATGGCTCTGCGCCTTATCCGTGACCTGTTTATCCTTTGTCTCATTACGAGTACCGGTCACCTCAGCAAACGGCAATGGCTTACCCAGTGGGTCGATCACGGCGTGCAAATCAGCTTTCAGAATGGCATCACTGAGGGTTATTTCACCGCGATCAAACACAATATCGTTAATATTCACTGACCAAGATGAAGAAGGTGCTTCACCCGGCGTAGGGCTATTGGCCAGATTGAAGGTCCAGTTATTCTTACCGTTAGCCAGACGAAGCAGCTTGGCATCCGGTTGTGTTAGCCAGATACGAGGGATCCACACTTTCTGTGCCAATAAAGCCAACGGCGCAATACTGGCATCAACCCGTTTTAACGTGACCATTTCCCCAGCCGGAAAATCTGTGGCTAGCGTGTTAGTTTTATTATCTGTTTTATCACTGACTAAATCTGACGGGTTACCCAACACCAAATCTTCAGCATGAATATGTGGCCATGGTATCCAGCCGCGCCAACCCGGCTCATCCCCTTTACGTGACCAATCCACCCCCAAGTTGCCACGGATAGCAAACGGCCGCTGCAACTCAGCAGAGACTTTTTCATTGATGGTTGGCTTCAAACGGTTCCAGTCAAAGGTCATCACGAAAATCACCGTCGCCGCCAGTAGCAGCACGATAAGTCCACCAACACCTGTCAGCACTTTTCCGGTTTTTGTCATAACAGCTCCATGCCCGTACTCATAATAGATAAAGCTAAATCCGACACCAGGCGCGTATTTAATGGACGTCAGTTCGCGGTAATTTAATCGAAAAATCAGCCATAAAAATAGCTAACTGATTAATAATGCGGATTCAGAAGACTACACTAACCATAGTCGATGATGGTTCAGAATCCATTATTTGGGCAGTTGAATCCGGTGATGCGCAGAGGCAACACGGCAGGGAAGTGCTTTTTCTCAGAGAAGGTTAACCACAAAACAACATAGGCAGCGTCTGTAATCTATCAAATGAAGTTGGCCGGGACAGATAATAACCCTGTGCGGCAGCGGCATCAGAGCGTTGCACCATGGCCCACTCCTGCGAGGTCTCAACCCCTTCAACTATAACCCCTTTGCAGTAGCGCCCCATTAAGGTGACCAAGGTGAAGAACAGTTGGTTTCCAACCTCACTTTCTTGCAACACAATAAATAAATCTCTGGCGACTTTGATGTACTCATAGCGCCAACTGATAAATGAAGTGAAATTCGCCAGCCCGCTGCCAAAATCATCCAACCAGAGTCGGTCAGCTTCAGCAATACGCGCAAAAGGAGTATCAAGGGAGGTATCAACGTGCTCGAGTAATTCAAAGCGAATATAGGGCATAGCATCGATTAGCAATTTGGCTTGCAGATCATCTTGCATCGCCATCAATGCCTGTCCATCAATGTTGATCGAAACCAGTACCGAGTGATGAACAAATATGGCGTGCCACTGCTTAATCATATTCAACTGCTCTAGTACCACATCCAAACGAGCGCGGATACTAATAGCACTGAAGTAATCCTCTGGATTTAAACGTGTATCCGGGGATGAAGGATGAAAAACAGCCGTGAGCAGTTCAATTGCCAGCAACGCACCAGATGTACGATAGATAGGTTGAAAAGTGTACCGACGCTGACATTGCCGCCAGAAGCTCTGTCCTTTATTTCGATCAATAGCGGCAAAGGATGGCGCAAGTAAACCTGATACTTTATTGGTCATCATCAGTTTAGTCGCCATGTTGCAAGACACCGTACAGTAATGGCAGTGTATATCGCTGCCAGCCTGATTGCATCCTGTGGTAAACGGTTTTCTTTCTGGAGATGTTATCGACTCGAGCGACCAGAACTTTATATAGCGGCATGACAGATTATCGTTCCCAAGCGGGCTGGCACGGTACATTAAAGCCATCTACAGTAGTTAACTCAATAATGCCATTAATGTTAATGGAGGTCTGTATGCCTTATGTAAATATTAAAATTACTCGCGAAGGAGCGACGGCGGAGCAGAAAAAACAGCTAATTGCCGGAGTCACCCAACTATTAGTCGATACCTTAGGTAAAAACCCCGCGACTACGGTCGTCGTGATTGATGAAGTGGACACTGATAACTGGGGTATTGGTGGTCAAAGCGTCACCGAACTGCGGAAATCATCATAATTCTGTTCTGAGTGGCGGGAAACTTGTCAGTTTCCCGACCTACATCATAAAAAATTTAAAACGTCGTTTTAATACTATTGACTCCGACCAAGCCAGCAGTGAGACTATAGTCAAAGTCATTGGCGTTGTAGCACGGCTGCAAACAACGCTACAACGTCAAGTTAGCCGGGGATAACCCAATATCATTCCCATCACTGACTCATCATTCAGAAATAGGCCGCTTTCCATGACCAGCAAAAATATTGCCGTTATCGGCGAATGCATGATTGAACTGTCACAAAAAGGTACCGATCTTAGCCGGGGTTTTGGCGGTGATACGCTGAACACTGCGGTGTATGTTGCCCGTCAGGTATCAAAGCAGGCTTTGAATGTACATTACGTGACCGCATTGGGGACTGATAACTTCAGTGAAGAGATGCTGGCTGCCTGGCAGCAAGAACAAATCCACACTGATCTTATTCAGCGTATGGATAATAAGTTGCCGGGTCTGTACTTCATCGAAACCGACAACACCGGTGAGCGAACCTTCTATTACTGGCGCAATGATGCCGCAGCCCGTTTCTGGTTGACCAGCCCGGCAGCCGATGAAATCTGCCAGCGGCTGGAAAAATTTGATTATCTGTACCTTAGTGGGATCAGTTTGGCCATTCTGGACAGCGCATCGCGCCAGCGTCTGCTGCAATTGCTGCGCGCCTGTCGTGCCAACGGCGGCAAAGTTATCTTTGATAACAACTACCGCCCACGCCTGTGGCAGAGCAAGCAAGAGACTCAGGAAGCCTACCGTGACATGTTAGCCTGTACGGATATCGCGTTCCTGACACTGGATGATGAAGATATGCTGTGGGGCGAGAAGCCACTGGAACAGGTGATTGCAAGCACTCAGGCTTTGGGCGTGAGCGAGATTATCATCAAGCGTGGTGCGGACTCGTGTATCGTCTGGGTAAAAGACGGTTTTGAAGCCCATCAATATGATGTTCCCGCGGTCAAACTGCCGAAAGAGAAAGTGGTGGATACCACTGCTGCGGGGGATTCCTTCAGTGCGGGCTATCTGGCGGTTCGCTTAACGGGCGGTAGCGCCCACGACGCAGCAGTACGTGGCCATTTAACAGCCAGCACGGTGATTCAATATCGTGGTGCTATCATTCCACTGGCAGCAATGCCAGCAGTTTGATACTCGCCAACAGGTTCAGGCGGCCGGTGACTGACGTCGCTACGGTCCGCCTCTGCTGCTTCATATCGTCATGAATTCATTTCATTAACGACAAGCCCGGCACATACCGCCCGGGCTTTTTTGATTACTGCGCAGTGGTCGGTGTTGGTGGTGCCGCTACTGTTGGCGTGGCATCCTCTGGCACCACCGTATGGGGTGTCATAATTGCGTTATACGCCGCCTGTAATGCCTTCACATTCACTTCTGGCTCGCCTTTCGGCTGCGTCAGAATCAACGTGGTATCTTGCGATAACTGCTGTTTCAATTCCTGATTAAGCTCAGCCAGCGTCAAACCCGACAAGAATGCCTGGCGCAACTTCTGGTACTGTTCCGGGGCGATATCCACTACGCCACTTTGCTGTGAACGCAAACGTTGGCTCATCAAAATGTCGGTATCAGTCCGGGCATAGGTTGCAAACAACTTACTTAGCTGATCATTTTTCTGCGCCATCAACGCATCAAACTCAGCCTGACTCAGGCCATTAGCGCGCAAGCTAGCCAGTTCACGGGCAACAAAACTCATCCCTGGCGTCAGGTTTTCAGCCGGCGTATTCAAGTGGATAGCACATTGCGCACGCTGATATTGCACCCGGCAATCAAAGCCCAGCTTCAGGTTCTTCTGATCACTTTTATCCAACACTTGCTGGATATGCCAGAACAGTGCCTCGCGCGCCAAATCACTGCGCCAGTAGCGGCTCAATGCGATGGAATCCTGAATAGGATGCCATGGGGTATCCCACATCAGCGATAGCGTATCTTGTGCCGCTTGTTCATTAATAAGGCTTACCGGCTCTGGCGGCAATGGCGCTAACATCGCAATCGGTGCAGGTGTCGCGCGTTTCCCTTTCAGCTCAGAGAACGCTTTACCAATTTGGGCGGCAATGCTGCGGCTATCCACGTTTCCGACCACGTACAACGTCATCGCATCCGGGGTGTACCACTGTTCATAAAACTGTTTTAGCTTTTCGACATCGACCGGCTTCGCCACAGGTTGACCCGGATCATGCCCAATCAAAGAAGAACCTTTAAGCCGATAACGCCACCAAGGTTCCTGAATATTTTGCGGGAAAGTGGCAATAGGATCGGTGGCACCATTCAGTGCTGCATTAACGGTTTGTTCATTTACAGCCAGCTTGCCACTGGTATCAGATAACCAGGCCAGCGCTTCCTTCATCAGGTCGGGGCGGTTATTGGGCAAACTTAAGCTGTATAACGTGAAATCATAAGATGTAATGGCCGGTGGCAACGGGCGCTCGTTATCGACCCCTTGTTGCCACAGCGACTGAAGTTGGGCGGGAGTAAAACTCGCGCTACTCATTAATGCCAGGCGTGGTAGCAGATGGGCAAAGCCAACTTGCTGTGCGCTTTCAGATAATGAGCCAGTATTAACAACCAGACGTAACTCGATCCGATCGCTTGGGCGTTGCGGCGTAGCCAGCAACTGCCATGAGAACCCGTTTTCTAACTTCCCCTGCTGCCAAGCAGGATCGGGTTGTAGTGCTTCAGCCTGCACATTACTGCTGGCGGCAGCCAACAATAATCCACCAACTATGAGACGAATTCTGGTGCCCTGCATGTGAACCCCTACTTAATAAACTATCCAATTTTAAAACGATACAAATTTACACCAGCCAGTCGTGTTTTCACCCGAACAGCCCATGTTTAACTTGTCAGCGCCATCGATATGGCAGCCATAAAGACATGCATAAACCAATCCAGCTTTAATAACCCCAGTCCAGCCATCACAAACTGATCGCTCTGCCGTCATTATTAGGCGAAAAATCAACGGTCAACGCCACCGTGAAAACCGGAGGTGGCAGTGTACCATTCTGTTAGACCGCATGCTTTTGCCGATGTCACTCAACAGAGTAAAAAATAGTAGCTAAAGGGTATTTAACACCAGAAAATGGATCGCGGGGCATTATTTTCGCGATTATAGTGCAGAGGTGCTACCGGTGACAGCAAGCCACCGGTAGCGATTTGGTCGTACTAATCGACTGAATCTTGGTTATATCTTTCGCACTTGATGCTACGAAGAAGAAAGACCGTTTTTTATCTCACTGTTAGGTGGTGTTTTGTTTGATAACACCGCCTGCAACTGGTCGTTATCCAGTTGTTTACACCATTTGGCAACCACAATAGTTGCCACACCGTTACCTATCAGGTTAGTCAGGGCGCGAGCTTCGGACATAAAGCGATCGATACCCAGAATCAGCGCCAACCCGGCCAGTGGTAAATGCCCAACCGCAGAGATGGTCGCCGCCAACACAATAAAGCCACTGCCTGTCACACCGGCCGCACCTTTTGAGGAGAGCAGCAGTACTACCAGTAATGTGACCTGATGAATAACATCCATATGGGTGTTGGTCGCCTGCGCAATAAACACTGCCGCCATGGTCAGGTAGATAGAGGTGCCGTCCAGATTAAAGGAGTAACCGGTCGGGATAACCAACCCCACCACCGATTTCTTACACCCTGCTTTCTCCATCTTATCGAGCATGCGCGGGAGCACGGACTCAGAAGATGACGTCCCCAATACGATCAGCAGTTCTTCTCTTATATAGCGGATAAATTTGAAGATGTTAAAGCCATTGAATCTCGCAATTGACCCCAGCACCACCACCACAAACAGAATACAGGTCGCGTAGAAGCAAATAATCAACTGCCCCAGTTGCACCAAGCTGCCGACACCATACTTACCGATAGTAAAGGCCATCGCACCGAAAGCACCAATCGGCGCCAGGCGCATAATCATATTGATGATACCGAAGATAACGCGGGAGAAACTCTCGATAACATTAAAGATGAGCTGACCTTTTTCACCCAAACGGTGCAGGGCAAAACCGAACAGAACAGCAAACATCAATACTTGCAGAATATTACCGCTGGCAAACGCGCCCACCACACTGCCTGGGATGATATCCAGCAAGAATGGCACAATCCCTTGTTGCGAGGCTTGTTCGGCATAAAGTGCAACTGCTTTGGCATCCAAAGTTGCCGGGTCGATATTCATACCGGCACCGGGTTGCACCACGTTAACAATCACCAGCCCAATCAATAGTGCAATGGTGCTGACAATTTCAAAATAGAGCAGTGCAATCGCACCGGTACGGCCAACGGCCTTCATACTTTCCATGCCCGCGATACCGGTAACCACGGTACAGAAAATCACGGGTGCGATAATCATTTTAATTAGTTTAACAAATCCATCACCCAGAGGTTTCATCTGAGCGCCGAGGTCAGGGTAAAAGTGCCCTAACAATACGCCCAAGGTAATCGCCGTTAACACCTGAAAATAAAGACTTTTAAATATTGAAACTTTCATGACTATGTCCTTTTGGGTAAATACACGGCAGCCTGTCGCTTAACTCTTTGTGATGATTGAGTGACACTTCTTTTTTATCCGTGCTTGCGCGGAAAATAACACCCTCATAACAATATGGAAATTATTAGTTGCACTGGATTGCACCCTTAACACGAAATTAAGAACTGAAACGCTTCAAGCGAGAGCAACAACGGAAAAACAGACAGATCAACCAGACAATTAACCAAAATGATTAGTCCGCAGAAGGGGTAGAAATGAGATAAATAATCGGGATGGTGTGTCGGGGAAAAAGAAGGTTTTTGAACGACGTGAACAGCCGATGTATTGCAGCAATAGCCCCCTTTAAGGATGATTGGTCAAGGGGGCGAGTTAGCCATTTCCAGTAAGCTTATTTAATTGCCCGGGTGGGCGCGGTGGCAGCACTGTTAATGGCGACTTCGTTAATGGCACTCCACTTATTGATATCTGTGCCAAAAGTGTCCAGCTTGATATATTTGGCTGTCACCGGTGTAAAAGTCAGCTTCTCACCGCTTTTGTTCGCCGTAGAGGTTTCCAGCCCTTGCGCCAGCGGCTGCCAACTCTTCCCATCACTGGAATAGGCGATGGAGAACTTCAGCTTGCGTTCGGTGGGTTTAAATGGAACCACGAGAATATTTTCAATGGATTGCGCTTTATCCAATTCCAGTTGAATCCAGCTATCTCCCGATGCTGCCCAACGCGTTTTTACATCGCCGTCGGCAATATTCGCCGGAACATGGCCTTTCTCACTGTCATAACCCGATGCAGTGACAGCAACAATCTGCGCGGCATAACCCGATGCGCAGAACAACGAACCTAACACCAGAGTGGCTAAAACCTGTTTTTTCATCAACCTATCCTTTTTATCACGACACAGAAACCCGAGAGGAAAGCGCCGGGACAAGCAACCCTGGGAAGCCACTGCCCGGCACTTTACCAACAGCGGCCCCAGCACGGGCCGCTGTCGGGACTATTTACGGCCGTTCGGTTGCAGCTTCTCACCCACATTGAGCAAGAACAGTTCATTATCACGGGTTGAGATCCGGGCTGAACCGTCGTCCATTCGGTAAGCACCTTCAGTAAAACCAGCACCATTCAGGAAAGGGGCTACTGCCTGTGGTTTATTGCGTAGTGAAGCCTCTAGCGCCAATAAAGCGTAAGGCTCAATGGCATCTATATCTGCATATTGACGATCCGGTGAAGCCATAAAGAAACCATCGATATAGCGGGTTTTAACGATGTTATCGCCGATTTTCTCTGCTAATAACCGATACTCCGCCACCTGACTGGCATGGTAGAGATCCAACAAAGCAAACAATGCGTAAGGATCGCTGTTGGTGGTATCCAACTTGATCTTCACCTCTTTACCCGGTGCTGTGCCGAGATCACCCAGCCCCTGATCGTTTGCAATACCGCGAGCCACTTTCCACAACAGTGGATCATTATCAATGGCATAAGCACGGGCATATGAAATCAGGAATTCGTTGCCCGCTTTGTACGGCTTGAGTACGGTGCCTTTTTTGCCGTAATAGCCATCACGCGGCAGTGTATAATTGGATAAGTCCTGCCCATCAGCAATCATTGGGCGGAAGGTGTTGTCCTTATCGTTATAAGCATATTGCGCGAATGCTTTTAGGCCATCCACGGTCCATTTCAATAAATCCTGCCCTTGATTGCCCAGATCTTTACCCAGTTGCAGTTGCATCAGCGCATTTTCAGAATAAAGCGTGCTGGTGCGCCCTTTGAGCATCATGTTGCCTTCCAATGCTGCCGGGCCAAACTCTGGGCCAAACTGACGCTGGGCGCGGTCACCGAACTTGGAGTGGGTATCTGCGTCATCTGTTGGCTCTTCCCGTTTAAGAGCTTGGGTAAACTGATAAACACCAAGACCGGTTTTCGCATCACGTGGCAATACATACTGCGAGGCCAAACGCTTAGCCCACACTAATGCCTCTGGCTCCTGCTGATGTTTATAAAGCAGAGAGGCGGAATAAATCAGATCATTACCTGCATTGAGGAAGCTAAGCCCTTTGGTTGCAAAGAAGGGGGCCTGTTGCTCGAATTTACTTTCCCACAATTTCCCCATTGGTTTGCCATATTCGCCGTGGCGGCTGGTTTCGAGAATACGCCAGTCATAAACATGGGCGTTCCAGAAACCACGAATGAACCGGGCAGTGGCATCACTATCAACACTGAACATCAGGTCATAGTAGGGATAGGCATTTTTCAGTTCATGCACCATCTCTTTTTCACTCGGCCCTTCTGGTTGCAGCGTTTTCAAATCGACAAAGCGATGGCCGCCCCAATAGAGTAAGCCGCTCGGGTCCTGATAATTTTGGAAATGATAACGAACGATATCTTCAGCGCGTTTTGGGTAACGGGCGTCCTGAGTAAGCTGGCTCAGGCCGCTCATGACACGCATCAGAATTTGTTGTGCTGAGAAGTTTGATAACACAGCCCGACGGCCATCGGGGAATATCCATTCCATTTGTTGGCCAGTACGGGGGTCAACACCATCCGCCAATAACGGGCTGGGCTTATCGCCGTGGTAAGTATCTGAAGCTTTGCTTAACACGTTATCGACATACTGTTTCACGACAGTGAGACGATCGGTATCCGCTGCCTGTCCAGCGGGTATATACAGCGTTGCCAGCGCTGCCATACTCAAGAATAACGCTCTTTTTTTCATTACTTGCTACCTGTCAAAAATCGTTATGTGAGGTGTGACCCCCTGAGGTCAGAATCTGATTATTTCAATAATGGATCAGAAGCTGTATTTCACCCCAACGCGATAACGGGTTTGACGTTCGTTGGTATTTTTGCTGCCAGCAACGTTACCCACTGCCATATAAGGAGACCAGTTTTTATCCCACTTGTAAGTCAATTTAAAATCGTGGCTCCAATCGTAGTTCTCGTTATTTGCCAGTATAACCCCAGCTTTATTGGCTTGTTTGTAGTCCAGCTCATAGTCTAATTGATAATCTTTAAAGAATTTATAGCTAACCACGCTCGTCAGATTATAGCCATTTTCAGATGTATCTTTTGGCGTATTAATATTGGCGCTGGTGCGTTTGTAATAAGGACGATAACGGAAGGAAACAGAGAGGTCGTCAACGATATTAGCCTTACCTCGCAGGTAAGGACGATAACTATTGGCTGTGGAGCTTGAATCTAATGAGAAACCTGGTTCAATAGAAAATGTATTATCAATTTTGTATACATAGCTGGCAACGACTTCAGTACCATTGCTGACTGTTTCATTAAATGCTTTATCTTTGTCCTGAGCTCCTTTCCACTTGCCTTCCAGTGACAAACCGAAGCCATTTGCAAAACGATGTGACATTAATAAACGATCTTTGTGGGTGTTACCACTTTGATCTTGCATTTCATGACGATAGTCAATAGTTACCGCCATTGCGCTAGTGCTGATAAGTGATGCCATTGCCAGAGATAGTAATTTAAATTTCATTCCAATTTCCCTTATTTTAATAAAGATAAGTATTATTATGATAAATACAAAAGACATTTATGAAACATAATTCTATTTATTTTGATATTAAGTTCCGAGATCCATGACCGATAGTTTGAAATTAATAAAACCAATATCCATTTATGTGACATGGTTCAAAGTAAATAGTTTTAACCAATATCTCTCGTCTGTAATAATTCTGCTGTAACGTAGGCATAGCAAGGGATTGTCGCTATTTTAAAGAGGATAATGTGAGGGATAAATAGTCTTGACGTGGTAGGCAATAATATTGTAGGTACAAGCGAATATAAGGCAAATACATCCTAGTCCAATATTTTCATATGGGTATTATTGATAGTTTTAATCACTTTTACACTACAGATGATATTTGCTATTTTCTTGTGGGCAAAGGATTAGTGGATATACACGCCGAACCAAGGTGTGACGGATATTTCTTATTAAAAATTAAGGTTAATTAATATAAGAAAAGATAATATCTTGATATTTCCTGCATAGATGAAAGTTCTGATATCTAGCCATATTGCAGTGATTACACCAGCACAATCTGTAGACCAAGAGGAGCAGCCAGCGAATGGCCAATACCACCGGTTACCTCAACCCGTTTTTTGGTAAGCACCAAACCAACGTTGCAACGGTGCCGCTTTATCTTCAGCGGCACCTCGCCTCCCATAAAGGCCATGTTATTAATTTAATTAAATTTGATACAACAATTTAGTTAATAGTAATTGATCAAGAATACGGCTTTACCATTCGCTTTACCTGGCATGGGGTTCGCTTCTGTTTGAATATAGCGAGCCACCAGTGGAACGCGTATCGTAGAACTGCCATCTTTTGGCAGCGTTAACGTTTGTTCTGCGGCAAAGTTAAAGAGTGTTGGCGTCTGGTTGCTCACACCCCAACCGATTTGTATGCCTACACCCGATGCGGCTCCTGATACTGTTGAATCGATAGCCATCACTCCACTTGTCGAATCAATAACATTGCTAGTGGGTGTTAATCGCACACCAATACTGTTACTGGTTGACGTTGCTACAGCACCCGTGCCGGTGCTGTAATCAAACATCAGCGTGCTATTGTTCGCATTATAGAAGCCATAAAAAGTAGGACAATTTGTCAATATAATCGAGGCATCTATCCACGGCGTCGTAGCACCAATAGCCGTAAAGTATTGCCGCTTCTCATAACTCCCCATGTTCACATTCACATTCGGTGTCGTGCAAGTCTGGGCAGAGACCGTTAACTGCCCCTGAAACTTGATCACATTAGCTTTGACCGGAAGCCCTGTTGTTGCAGAGTGAGTCAGTGGGTTAACAATAGAGATACTGGCAGACGGCAGTGTTGACGCATCAAGACTATAATTTCCAGGTGTAATCGTGCCGATTTTGATCAATGAGACATAGACGGTTCTGCCATTCAGGAAAGGTTCATAAGACCCACCCGCTACCGGACTTTGTACATCGGCAGGGAATTGATAGTTAGCCTGGCCCAAAATAGCTGCATCAGCGTTGTTGTTCCGGGATATGGCAATCCCGACACCCGGAATATTGGTCTGATATACCGCACCGCTAAAGGGGCTACCCGTCCAATTAGCCAGTGGCAAAGGGGCTTGCTCAATCCCCCATGCAATATTGAGCCACATAGTGGTATCTACTGGGGATGTGCATTTCATCACGCTAAGGCCAGTGGATCCACTATTCCAGCGCCCCTGATAAATCACCGTTCCGACTGGAATATCTGCACCGGCTGAAATCGCCGGAGGAGTGAGTTGCACCGTATCCGTGCGGGGGGCCCCATTCAGCGGCGCACAAACCACCTCAGCCCAAACGCTATGGCTGGTCATCATGAGTAAAACAAGCCCGGCGATACTTTGTATTATTTTTTTCATTCGTTCACCTTTGGCACAACTACGCATTACGTTCACTATTTTGGCGGTCATCGACAGAACACAAAATTGATTTAAATATACTTTACGCACAGGTTATTCCCCCTTTAGTTCTGTATGCCGTTCTTCTCAGTTTGTGATGGCTCGATGCTCACTGACTTGTCCTTGGGGCACACAGGTCGAGGTAAACCGCATCATCGCGCTGGCTTTACCGTTGGCTAATTGCGGCGGCAGAATATAGTTCAGGTAACATTGCTGGCCGGTACCTTCACCCCAACTGACTTGCAAACGGCCACGCTCCTCGCTCACCCGCGCATAAATCTGACCACCCTGACCGACAGAACCCACTACCTGACCTTTGGTGTCTAACACTTGTGCGCCAAACGGCACCGGCTCGCCATCCGACTGGGTGGCATTGACCAATATTGGATAGCCTTTGGTGCTTTTATATTTCACCATCACCACCGCACCGGCATTCGGCGCCACTTTCTGACTGGTGGATTCCAGCTCCACGTCATAAGAGGTCCCCTTCGGATCGATGGTTATCTCATTCATCTGATAGGCACTCAGATACGGCACCACGGCATAACCCCGGGAGTCAATTTTCACGCCGGAGTAACCGGACACTTCGGCCCCTTCAGCGCCCTTCGCTTCCACCACCGCAAAGGTCTCACTGCTGTACGGCGTTAATGTCACGCCACCGGGGTGGGCAATCATGCTGCCTGAAATGCCGACCGAGCCACTCTGATAGTCGCGACCGCCACCGTAAGACGCCATACTGGTGGCTTTAGAACCGCGGTACTGACCATTGACACTGCCACTGGCCCCCGACCCGCCGTTGCTGTTCATGGCGGTTGCCCCATAACTGAACTGGCTTTGCTCGCCAGCACTGCCTGAAACCGATGCCTGTTCGCCCCAGTTGCCCTGACCATTGCGGTTCATTTCCAGTCGCATTTGCGGCACGTTCTGCTGGTCATTACGCCCCAACGGGAAACTCATACTGACCAGATAAGTATTTTGCATCTCGCCAAACCCGGAGCGGCTGCGATTCACGCTGACGCGGTAGGTCATGCTTTTATAGTTGTTGCTGTAACCCACCTGATACTGCTGGTCACTGCCACCTTTATTCCAGTAATCCTGCAAAGAACCACTGATATACATCTGGCCCCAGCCGTCCGGTAACCCCTGATTGGCGGTCACGGTTAAGCGGTTTTTTGCCCGGTAGATACTGTTGGCGTCATAGCCCTGACGTTCGGCATCAAGGGTTTGCATCGCCGTGGCGAAATCGAGATAGCCCTGAGTCGAAAAGCGGTGCGCCGCCACACTCAGGTTACTGTTGGTTTCAGCAATCACCTTGCTGTAACTGACCTGATAGCTCTGGCCACTTTCATTGCCGTTACGCAGGCGGGTATTGGCCTGGGTCACGTCGACCGCCACCGCCCCAATCGGGGTACTGAACGCAGTCCCGACCTGCACGGCATAGTAGTCTTCACTGGCCTGCGCCCCGGTATAACCGGTAATGCTGTTATTCAGACCACGCTGATAGGTTCCCTGATAAAGACCCGGGGTAAAGGAGAGCGAATCATTGCGCACTTTACCCACCGTCAGGCTGTAGCGCTGCGAACCGGGGCGCAGCAATTGCGCCACTGCCGCAAACGGCACCTGGAAATTCTGTGTGCTGCCGTCGGCTTCACGCACCGTGACATCCAGATTGCCGCCGTAACCGGTCGGATAGAGGTCATCAATGATAAATTCGCCCGGCGAAACCGTGGTTTCATACAATACCTGACCACTCTGGCGCACGG
Organism: Yersinia sp. 2553 StPb PI; assembly: GCF_052217105.1. Classification (NCBI taxonomy): domain Bacteria; kingdom Pseudomonadati; phylum Pseudomonadota; class Gammaproteobacteria; order Enterobacterales; family Yersiniaceae; genus Yersinia; species Yersinia sp. 2553 StPb PI. Next base: position 3,702,463 of record NZ_JAZGPX010000002.1, read on the forward strand.
TCACCAGCGCATTGGTGCGGGCAATCCCGCGCACTTCCGGCGCATAGCCACGCAGGGACTCTGGCAACATGCGGTCATCGGTGCTGAATTGTGCTCCAGTGAAAGGCACGGTATCGAATAACTGCCCGGTGGTATTGGATTGTCCCAGCAACACCCGGCCCAGCGCAGCCGGGACATCCCGCTGCACATAACTGTTAATACTGGTGTATTTGCTGTCACCGTCTTCTTGCCAGTTATACGAGCCGTTATGACGGAAATACCATGAGCCGAGGTTTACCCCGGTGTTAATCCCGGCAAAAGCCGAGTTAAATGTCTGTCCGTTGGCGGAGGAGCTGTAGCCATTGAGTGAATAGCCCAACATCCCTGACGTCACGCCGCTGTCCCACAACGCGGGGTTGACGGTGCCACGGGCGGTACGGAGTAACAATGCCTGGGGAATAGCGATATCCAGCCGTTGTTCGCCGCTGTCAAAAGCCACCTGGGCATCGGGGAGCAGCGACGCCAGATCAACACAGCCGTCCTCTTTTTTCAGCGGGGCCAGTGATTCAGGCGGCAATGCTTCTGTCTTGAGATTAAGACTGGCAATGACCGACGAGGATAAGCAGGCATGGACACTTTTATCGTCGCGGGCCTTAAATTCCACATTCTCATTGCCAATCAGGGTATTGTTTAAATAAATGTCAGCCCGGTAAGTGCCGGGTAGCACGCTGCCCCCTTTCGAGAAGCGGCTTAAATCAATGCCGGAACCACCGTGTTCGGTATTTAAGTAAATACTGTCAAACTCCACCGCCTGAGGTTTATTAGGCTCAAGTGATACAGTACTCTCTGTTTTTCCAATGCTATCAACAGCAAAAACAGTTGGTGACAAAAAAACGGTAATAACCGCCGCCGCAACGGGTGTTAAACCAACATTGCGGGTACGCCGTTCTGCTGAAAAAGGCATTGCAGGGTGTTTCATTATTCAATTATTCCGTAGTGTACAGACGTATTCCGCCCCCACGAGATAACCAGCGGACGCTGTGTATAACTGCTGTATATAAATTAAATTAAGGTTTAATGGGCTGACTCAGTTTATTGAGTGCGCCATAATCATTAACAAATTCAAAATCAACGTTATTGCCGGTGGTATTTCCCGGTAACGAAAAGGTCAGCGAATTATTAGGGCTAATCATTTGGCCTTCAACCGGCGCTGTTTTACTGCCCGTTATCCCCACCGTGACCAAAGAAACATGAAACGGTGTCGGATTGGTGGCTTTAAGTCCGCCAGGGACTTTGGTCCAGACTAAAGATTGTGCAGCATCATTCGCATTACCCACTAACCCTGCGGGACGGAAAAACAATTTAATACGGGAGCGGTACGCCATCTGCAAATAATTCTGACTGCTACCCGAATCCACTTTCGCGGGAATTTCCAATACGTTCAACCAAAACACCGATTCTTTATCTGTGGGTAAAGAGGCTCCGGTATAACTGATGCGTAATGTCTGGCTTTTATTAGGCTCGACGCGATTGATTGGAGGTGTAAGCACAAAAGGCACTTTCAAGGTTTCCGGGCGGGCATTCACATCCCCATTGTCAATCCAGCTTTGTAATACCACCGGGCCGGTGCCGGTGTTATTAACCTTTACCGTCACTTCTTTTTGTTTTTCCGGATAAATTACCCGGGTGCCGGTAATAACCACACTGGCCTGAACAGAGCGTCCGACAAATAGAATCAAGAACAAGGCTGAAAATACAGTTAATAAAAGACGGTTAGTGCTGTTCATAACAACCTCGACACTTAATGAATGTGTGCATGCTTTAATTTTAGTGCTTATCGTCAAAAAGGGCAGATATCTGCCCTTTAAAATTTATATGTTACGCGTTAATACTTATTTGTACTGTATAGAGTAAACCACGTTGCTGATAACTGTACCGGCAGTGGTTGCGCCATCAGCATAATATTGAACCGCATACGGCAGTGAAGCAGAACCCGTAGAAGCATCAATATAAGTCGTGCTGGTCGTCTGGTTGCTGTTACCGGCTTTAATTGGCGTCATGGCGTTAGACGCGTCCAGCAGTTCCAGGCTAACCTGACCGGCAGTACCGCTTACATTTTTCAGGTGACCGGTAACCACATCGACACTTGGGCCTGCTTCAAAGAAAGCAGAAACTGTTTTCAGGGTGCCAGCACAATCGCTCAGCGCCATGTTAAAGCCTGTGCTACCAGCAACCTGGTTAGCAGAAGTCAACTGGTTGGTACCGACAGTTGGCAGTACTACTGTTGCGTCTGCACCCTGGCCGTCGACGGATACGTCACAAGTAGACGCTGTCAGTTCACCGTTAAAGGTGATGGTACCGGTAGAAGCGGCTTGAGCAGCGTTAACACCCGCGAATGCAGCAACGATTGAGGCAATAATAGCTAACTTTTTCATTTAAATTTCCAATTAATAATAGATGTATGAGTTAAATAACTCAGTACTGTTGTGTTAATTTGGTGGTGGTTATTCCACAAGAATCCATTAGATATTTATTTATCGCTGCTGGGCAATAAGACCAGTAATGAGTTTTTTCAACCATCCAATAAATGTCGAAGCTCAATATATATACTAGGTAGCGAAAACGATATTTTAAATATCTTTTAAGAGCGGGAGTAAAGCGGGTTTCTAATATTCACAATGTCCGTGCTGTATATTAAGCGACTTAGAAACCTGAAACATCCTTGTCGCTGTGCTCACTTGCTATGGATTAAAGTATACGCGATCGATTCATCTAGTAAACATCGATATTGCAGATCAATGGTCTGAAAGCAATATTGGTTTGCAGTATATTATACCGAATACTGTCTTTTCCGAAGATTTTTAGATCGTCTACATATAGAAAAGTAATCGTTAATGTGGATTAAGATCATTTTAGCAGATTATTATGTTTTTATTTTAAAGAATAAAATAATCCATTTCCATTTTGGGGGGTAAACAATCCCAAATACCCAGTATTTTAGCCTACAGATAAAAAATAAAATTCCTACAACGGAGTGAGAATTTTATTTTTTATTTGCCTGTGTTAGTACATTTATCCTACATTCATTTAACTTAATTCTCGATAAATACAAACTAACATCATGCTTTTTTTTATAAAAATACAAGGCCCATCTTTTGGTAATTTGCACATAGCCAGTAGTGATAAACTTACCGCTGGCTTCAACGCAATACCCCTGAAATGGAATAACGGCCAGGCAGCCAGCAAACGGCAAATTGGTCGGGAATCTATTTGGACAGCATTTATGCTAGCCCGTAGGATGAGTTGACTCAATTCAGTGATTCGGGTGACAAATCTGCCGGGAGCAGATTTGAACGCTGCTTGCAGCGGCCTCAACGAGGCGAGGCCCAAGGATGGGCCGAGTATACGAGTGCAGCTAACAACGCTGCGGCGTCAAGGACGAAGGATGTAGCGCGCCTCAAACACCTCTCGCGGTAACGGCTCCGAAAACAAAAAACCCTGCCCGCAGTAAATGCCGTGGTTTAGCAACCATTGACGTTGCTCATCGGTCTCGACACCTTCGGCCATCACTCGCAGCTTTAATACTTCTGAGATAGTGGCGATTATTCGCGCCATTACATCATCTTCTGGCAGGTGCTCCACAAAGCATTTATCGAGCTTAATCATGCTGATTGGTAGGCCTTTCAGATGATTGAGATATTGAAGACTTGAATATCCCATACCAAAATCATCCAAAGCGATCGACAAACCTAGCCCTTGTAATTCGCGCAGTAGCCCGAGAGCTTCATCCAGATTCTGAATACGGGCGGTTTCGGTTATTTCCAGTAATAATTGGCGCGGGTCGATTTGATACTGATCGATGATGGTTTTCAGATGCGGTAAAAACTGATCACTCTGCACCTGCAAACCCGAAATATTTACTGCCAAAGATAGGGTAATCCCTTGTGCTTTCCAGTCAGCCAGAATGCGGCATGCCTCTTCCAGTACCCAGTTACCTAGTGGCATCATCACGCCCCCCTCTTCCGCTCCGGGGACAAACTCTGAAGGGGAACGATAACTGCCATCCGGTTGGGGCCAGCGTAACAACGCTTCTGCACCGATAACCCGCTGATCTTGCATATTCCATTGGGGTTGTAAAAACAGCCTGAAGTCGTGATTTTCAATTGCCTGTAAAATGTCATGCTCCTGAGTCAGTCGCTTTTGCGTTTTCTCAGTCAAATGCGGCTCAAACACGATAATCTGGTTTCGCCCCTGATGGTGAGCGGCCATCATCGCAGTGCTGGCATTGCCCATCAGAGACTCGGCTGTTTCATCTTGGTATTGGTAATCAGTAATCCCAATACTGGCGCTGGGCCGCAGTTGCATATTGCCAAAGACTAAGGGTTGAGTAATTTGCAGCATAATCCGCCGCGCCAACTGCATCGCCGGGAACGGGCGGCTGATCCCTCTGGCAAGTACTGCAAACTCAGTTTTACTCAGTTGCGCCAGCAAGCTGTTTTCATCAATGCATTGTTCAAGTTGCTGTGCCATAGTCAGCAAGAGCTGCCGGTGCTGCTCTTCACTCATTACGCCGGACACTTCTTGCAATGTTTCAATGCCAATGACTAACAGGTGGAATTTCTCAGCATGCATGCCAGCTGCAATTTCCTGCTCAAGTAGAGCCATAAACAACGGGCGGTTGGGGAGTTCAGTCACCGGGAAACGGGTATTTATACGGGTCATATCCGTATAAGCTTCGGCTAATAGTTGCTGGTTACGGTTGTAATTGTGTACCAGTACGCCTAATTCATCATCCTGATGGTGGGCAGGTAAGGACAGTTGGTGGTTAAGCACACCTTGCTGACCAATCTTTTCCAGCTCTTTGGCCATCGCCCGCAATGGATGAATAATCAGGCGATTAATACACCAGGCGATAGAGACCGAAAGTACCAATGCCAGTAACAAATAGGTCGATAGCATGGCCGACAATGCACTGAGAATGAACTGATACATACGAAATGAGTCGGCTCGCAACACTAAATGTGCCAGTGGCTGCGGATTTGCGGATACCCGCTCCAGTGCATACAGCGGTATTGTTATCTGTACTGGCAGGGAAAAAATACGCTTAGCCCAGCGTGGAACAGGCCGTTCTGTGGGGAAGTTAGCATGTAATACCTGAATCTGATTCGGTAATATCACTTCAGCGCGGCTGAGAATACCAATCGGTAACAAGCTATTGAGGATTTTTTTGGCTTGTGGGACATCGACACTTAGTATGGCTTCTGACAACGGTTGGCGAACCGAATATGCAATGCTCTCCAACTGCTTGGCGTAGTCATCTTTGCGCTGCTGCACAAAGTGGAACAACTGAAGGACGATAAAAATACAGATGGTCACCAGTGCCACAACTGCCACTGCCGCCATTTGTTTAATCGTTAATGAACGCCTTACCTGCAAACTCGCTCTCCGCCAATGCCAACTGAATAATATAAGAGAGTGCCATGGTGATATGGCGACTCGTCGATGCTGTCTGAGTATACCCTTCTTGCTTGAAGTTGCAGCGATGTTAGCGGCTCTCCACTCACGAAGCACTAACCAGCATCAGCTTATGGCTCGCTCACAGCGAGTCAGTTACTTTGGGTGTATGATACTCGATCGCGTTCAGATTTTATCTGGTGAAACCAAACCGGAGGGGAAGAATACCGTGGGTTTCAGTCTTTTCCTATCAGGATCGCAACGTCAGAGTGCTATTTCTCACTCTAACGTTGTTTTTTCGTGCAAATCATCACGACCCAATGATTACTTAAAATCTGCGTATGGCACCAATGGCTGTGGTGGCATATCCAGAGAGCCTTGCCATCCAGCCAGAGAGTAACGCAAGTAGATAAGCGCATGGCTTGGGGTATAGTCCTTCGCCTGCTGGATATCAACCCCAGCTCCCAATGTCCAATGCGAACTCAACCGGCGCTCGATCAAGGCGCGCAAGGTATAACCCACCCCATTACTGCTATCACCATCATCGGGTTCATACCGGTCTGGAATAGTCTGGATACTGTGGTTGAGCAGATTTTGCAGTGGATAACGTGCCCGTGAGCTAGTTGCAGAATGTGAAACAGACACCGACCCACCCAACTCCCACGACCAGTTAGCCGTCCGCTGCCGATAATTTACCGGAATAGCCAGTGACAGATATTTTTGCGGGCTGTAATACCCGCCCTGGCCTAGCGTATAACCGCTGAGGTCTTTTTGATAATGCCACCACATCCCGTTCAAACCGACGGTAACACGGCGGTTATCTTCGTTGATTAGCTTGTAATAATAACCCGTCATAAAGCGCAGCCGCTGGTTATCCGCCAGATTCTGCCCGGTCAGATAGTGATAACTTAAATCGCTCCACACTCCGTGAGCCTCACCTCGGTCATAACTGGCTCCCAGGCTCACACCGTTGGCACGCACGCCCCCCCAGGTCACATTGGTATTCGGATCTTTGGCTCCAGCAAAGGCCAGCATCGAGCTGGATATTGGCCGACGTGACGCCGTGGCGGTCCAGCCAATATGATTCCAACTATTGCTGTATGCCAGCCCACCGACCACATCAACGACATCAAAACCCATCGGTGTAGTACCAAGATCAGTTTCCCAACTGTCATTTTGCCAGCCCACGGCAACACTGGTACCCGTTGCCTGTTGATGTAGATTAGTCTGACATGGCTTTTCTGTCTGGTAACAGGTACCGGCTTTATATCGGGCATTCTTGTCAAAGGTCCCGGCATCCATCTGCACCGTATCTGTTCGTAAGAAAGCCCGACCATCAGCCAGCGAGGTATCTACCTGCAACATGGTGTTGTGCGCCCGGAGATCAGAGATCCCTTCCGTGCCGCTTGACCGCAGGTAGTCGTGATCAATCGTGATACGGGTCTCCTGCTGGCGGTAAAGGTCAGCGGCATCAGAACGAATGCCCCGCTTAAGCCAGTCATCGGTGGCCTGATTGCGGGTCAGCAAGGTATAACTGTCGTTATCCGCCGCCAGTGTCGGTGTGATACCACTGGCTACCATGGCATGTTTGAAATCATCTTGTGCCGCAGCGGGTTGCCCCTGCGCTTGTGCTAATCGACCTGAATCACGGAATATCAATGCATTATCCTGTGAGGGTCCCCCTTTAGCTGCCGCCGGTTTCAAGTGCTGGAAGATCTCTGCCGCTTTTTGTGGCTCGCCCACGCCGTACCAGGCATTGGCTATCCGCCGCTGGGCGCTTGAGTTAGTCCCGTCACCGGAAAGTGGCTCATGTTGTAAATATTGGCGAGCGTCACTGAGACGGCCTTCGGCAATATAAGCCTCAATCTCACCCAGAATAGCATCGGGGTTTTGTGGCTCGCGCGCCCGAACTCGCTGATACCCCACCAGCGCTGTGTGATAGTCACCACGCTCCAACGCCCAATCAGCAAGCGTCAAGTCAATGGCAGTGTTGGCTGGCTGTTGACGTAATAGGGTTATCGCCCCCACTTCATCACCACTAGCCCGCAGTTGGCGAGCTAATGTCAGTAGCTGAGCAAATTTCAAGCGCTGGTCTAAAGCGCGGATATTATCGTTCCAGTGCAGGGTTAGCAGTGTTGCCAAATGCGCCAATGCCTGACTATCACGCCCGGTGCTGGAGAGATACAGCGCATAGGCATATACCTGCTCGGGATCTTTCGGCTTACGGCTCGCTAATTGGTGGAACTGTGCGTCAGCTTCCACCAAATGCCCCTCTTGCGCTAACGCTTGTGCCAGCCGGTAGGTTATCCAGACATCGTCCGGGGCCATCTTCAGCGCCTGGCGATATTTTTCCGCTACTTGATGCCATTGTTGCTGCGCCGCCAGATTTTCGGCTTGTTGTTTCAGCATATCGACTTGCAGGCTGTCTAATGTGTCATGCATTTTGGCTTGTTGACTGCGTGGTAAACTGCTCAGATAACTCAGTGCTTTTTGCGGCGATTCGCGCTGGTAGATATGGGTTAGCCCTCGTACCGCACTGCCGTTTGATGGGTCCAGACGGAGTGCCTGCTGATAATACTGCTCGGCCGTTTTATCATCATGACGGGCCACGGCAACATCAGCCAAACCAATCAATGCATAGCTGTCGCTGCCATCAATATGGCGCGCTTGCTGGTATTTCTGTTGTGCCACCCCGGTATTACCGGCTTTCAGCGCTTTATCCCCCTCGTCATTTAGCAGCCAGTAGCGATTGGTTTTTATCAGGCTGATCCACTTGTCGCTTTTCAGACCATCTTTATCTGATTTTTGCGCCAGTTCAAACAAGCGCAGAGCTTGGGCACGGTCACCACTACGGGCATATGCCAGACCCAGCGCGCCGAGTATCTCGGGGTCATTAGGTGCGGCAGCCAGTGCCTGTTTTAGTGCGGGGATAGCCGCCGCCCCGCCACCGCTGTCTACTTTTGCCAATCCACTTAAACGCGCTTGATAAGTCGGTGAAGCCAGCATGGCCTGCTGGCTGGCCAATGCTTGACGGGCGATATTAGCCTGAGGACCAGACGAGAAGATGTCGAGGAAATGGGTCAGCGCCGCCACGCTTTGTGGACTGACAGTCATGGTTTTGACAGTCTCCATCCACAAGTCTGCGGCATCTGAAGCTCCCACTGGGTCCGCGGCCACTTTCTCCAATGTGGCATAGCCTTGCGTGGCATTTTGCTGATTGAAATACAGGCGCGCCAAGGCCATTCGCAGCGCGACATTACCGGGGTATTGTTGGTCAAGCGCGGCTAATTTCTGGGTGGCGAGAGCTTCCTGCCCCGGTACACGTGCGACCAACCGCCAGTATTCCACAGCAAGATCCAGTGTTGGTGGTTTGCCTTGCAACAGTTGATCATATTGAACTTTGGCCTCAGTCACCCGCCCGGCGGTCGCTAACAGACGCGCTTGTTGTAATTGTTGGCGTACCTCCGGCTTAGTCAGCGCCAACAGCAGTTTAGCCCGCTGATAAGCCTCTGAGTCGGGTGCCAATTGTTGCAGCTTATCCAACTGTTTTTGTGCTTCAGCCAAATTACCCTGTCTCAGAGCTTGGCGCATTCCTGCCGCCACCACTTCCGGGTTATTCGAGTCCATCATATTCAAGCGATACAGTGATTGCTTAACCAACTCGTCTCTATTGGTTGCTTCCCCTAGCCGTACCTGCTCCAGTAAAAACTGGGTCGGTGAGATAGGCTCAGCGCCCTGCGCCGGAGTGGTAAAGGCTTGGGACAACAGCGCTAAGCTTAAGAGCCAGTATATTTTAATGTTGCGCATTGACTGTTCCATGAGGGCTGAAGCTCACCCTGACGATTGAAACTATAACGATGCTGCGCCCATCCCTGACCAAACAGTGTTAGCACCGCACTGTAATAGGCATCTGCGGGCGGTGGCGAATCTTGCACACGTTGTTGTTGCACGCTCAAGGTTTGCTGATTATAGGGTTCAGGGCTACTGGCTAAAAATGGCAGTAATGCCGCCGAGAACCCTTCCGATCCCTTACCACTGGTTTTACCGTTGCTGGTATCCGTATTTTCTGGTGGTACCCCACGTTGTTGGGTTACCCCCGCCATCGGCTGGAAGCGCTGGATTAATACAGCCTTTTCTGGGCTGTTATTGGACAACATACCAACCCACAAATAGCTGCGTATCGCATCGTAGCTACCGACATCGGGCCGTGTCTCATCAGGTTGCCAGCCTTTGCCCTCTTGCCAAACCACCCAATCAGGGGAGAAACCATAGGGTGCCGTTTCAAGCAATAAGCGCTGATTGACTTTAACCATCGCTTTCCACGGCCCCGCCAAAGAGGCAAAGCGGGCCAACAGTTGTGGCGGCAGATAACTCGGGTTGAGCCGCCAACGGTCATCATCATTAAAACCAATTTTCCCCGGCAATAGCATTTCGCCAAGGCCCGGAATATTCACCACTTCCTCTTGAGCAATACGTTGCAGCAACAAAGTACCCATCGTCTGGTAACGGCGGCTATCCCATAACCGCCCCGCTTCCAGCAAGCTGTATGCAATCCATAAATCCGCGTCAGAGGCCGAATTGGGGTCCAGAACATCCCAATTATTATCCTTGCGTTGTCCCCATAGCCATACCGGCAGACGTGCGGTTAAATCCCCGGCGGCCAGGTTGTTTTCCGTCCAGGACAATAATTGGTCAAAGGTTTCCCGATCATTGGCAACCAGAGCAAAAAACAACCCATAACTCTGTCCTTCCGACGTGGTGACTTTCCTCGGGCTGCTGGGATCAATAATGCGCCCGCCATCGCTGACATAGTCATGTTTGAACTGCTGCCATGCTGGCCAATCACATGTTGCTGCGCTACCAAAACTGACGAGCAGCAGGGCACAGATCTGTCGCTTAAACATCACGACCTTCAACGTCAATCTCGCTCATCAGGTGATAACCGGCGGCGACTGATCAGACGTAATACACGCCAGACCATCATTGCAGCCATAACCACGACCAATACGGCCACCCCTGCCAACAGTACCGGATGGGTAGATAAGGTATGCCAGATACGTTCCCACCACGGTAAATGACCGACATCATAGGTCTCACCAACCCGCAGGCTGTTGACGCCCGACTCGCGAATAACCGCGACTGAGCCAAATATCGCTTCGCGTTTGCCAGTATCGAGCATGGCATTGTTCAGCAAGGTATAACCACGCGAGCTGTCGGCCAATAACGCCACAATACTGCGCTGAGGGAAGTGAGGTGACTGTAGACCGATAATCGCCGACATCGCCCCTTCAGAGCTTATCGTCGCCTGGCTGTCTGCTACCCAATCTGATTGCGGTACCATCATGGTTGGTAAGCCGGTTTGCCGATTTGGCATTTTTACCCAACTCAGGGTCTGTTCCACCAGTACGTTAATCTTTCGATCATTGCGCAGTTCTGGCGGAATGGTGCCAATAATCAACACATCCGCATCTTTCTCCGCCGCCTGTGACCAATCATCGGTAATGTTAATACCGACCGCGGGGTAACCCACCTGCGCCCCGATATTTCCCACCGCATTGAGTAGGGTGGTTATCTGTGCTGGCGCCGGGTTTGGTGGTACCAGAACTAGCGTTTCGGAGAGATCAGCCATACGGCTGAAGGGGAATCCAGCATTGGCAAATGCCCGTAGATCAGGCATTTCCATAAAGTGACGGTAACCGGAGAAATCAATAGTAGAGTTACCGTCAATTACCGCGTGATTCGGCGCGGTAGAATAGGTTTCACATCGCCCCTCGGCACCGCTTGCCAGCAAGGTGCTGTAATCAAAATCAAAACGTAATTGGTTAGTCGCGCCCAGTTTCAAGGACGGAATGCTTAGCCTTTTGGCAGCATCCTGTAAGCCTTGTAGCAATGGCAGACGCAGGATCTTACTGTCTTCGGGCATATTCGGTGACAGTGGGTAATCCTGCACAAACTGATTATTCAAGCTAATACTTAAGCGGGAACCATCCATCAAACGTGTTGAGGTGTAACGATATATCAAGCGCATATCGATACCAGCACTGCGAGTCAAGAACAAATCCGGTGGCAGATTCATCGCTAATGAAATCGGCGGCGGCAGTAATCCCGATGTTTGCAGTTGCTCAGGATATTGCTGCAACTCAGCAAATGTCATCGGGCGGTCGGTACGCACCCAATTTGGTGCATCATAAGGCAGGCGAGGTGCTAATGGCTCAACCTTATCCACCGTTACATTCTGACCACGAAACAGAATATTGCCTTGCGCGATCCCCTGTGCCGCAGTAATCAGGTCATTATCATCGCGCCCCAGAATCAGCAATAACTTCACATACGGGTTATTCGGATGACTGATGATTTCCACCGTTGGAGCTTTCACCAGCGGGTAATCTTTTAGGAAATCAGGGCGTTGAGCATTAGTCGCGAATACTACGCCATGCTGAGTAGGCAGTTGGTTATACAATACCGGGAAGTTCTGCCCATGCCATTGCGCCTTATCACCAAACCATGAGGCCAGAATAGCGGCGGCCCGCTGCTGCGACACATCAGGTGCAGCAGCAAATATCACGGGTAGAATCAGCGGGCGATTATCTCTGGCATCAAAAAATGGCTCAGGAAAGTGGGATAAATCATTTTTAACCAGCAGCGATTGATAGCGCAAATCCAGTGAGCTGGACTTACTGACATCCAACCACAGGGTATTGCTCGCTGGGTTCTCACAGATATTTTGATAATGGCCGACAAAAACTAACCGCAAGCGGTTGAAATCAGTGATGTAACGCGGATCGATCGGTAATTGAAGGTGGGTGGGTTTACCAAGCTGATCTTTGGTGATCGCCATGACGCCCATCAGTTCATCATTCAGCAAAATTTTCACCTGCGACTCCACCGGGATCAGCGAAGGTGATGGCGTAAACTCAAGATTCAAGGTCGCATGAGTCACCACCTCATCACTGCGCACGCCGAACTCAAGCTGGCCTTCAGGGTTAGTGCCACGCAAGGAGAAGGTCCCCGGCGGCGGCGCGATTTTGGCAAACGAATATTCTACGTCGCGCATCGGTACATCACCCGATATTGCGGGTATCTGCGCCACGTCAGTGGCCATGACCGCCGATTGAGCTGACGGTACCGTTGGAGTTTCAGCATGGGTGAATGACGTCAATCCCAAAGCCAATGCGGTAAACCATGTTATTTTTCTCATCACCATACCATCATCAATGTTGAGCCACTGTCTGGCCTTGGCTACTCGGAGCCTGATTCTTACCGACGCCATGGGGTACAAATGACGCTATCCAGGCAATCAGGGAAGTAAATCCTACCAATACATTTCGCATTACCGGTGGCGCATAGCTGGCCATACGGACATATCCTCTAAAGCCCAGCGCCAACACATCGCGCAGACTTTCAATCGGCTTATCTTCAGGAAAACCATCCTGCCACAGCGCCCAGGTATCGGCACGGGCAAAGGTACACTGTATAAAATCAATATGTTGTGCCACGCTCAGTTGATGCATTCGCATCCCGGCTTTAGTGCCGAAGGCTCGGGTCACCTCACAGGGGAAGGTGTACTCCTGCGCCCCACGTTTGAGCAGTAAATGAACCGCCTCACCCTCTTGCAGTAATCCGGCTTCGCGCATTTCAATCCCCACGCCACCATCGGAATAGTCGCGCAATGTACAGGAGAACAAGTGACCATCAGCACGGGCTACTGCGGCTGGCATGGCTATCTCGACCCGGTGTGACTGGCGCACTTGTTTAGCTTCAACTGCCACCGCGACGGCACCGCCTAAAATCGTCATGTTATAAATCACCCACACCAAGCTGATAACCACCGTCATAATTTCATTCGACGGGCCATGACCCAAACGCCACAAACCCGCAATCAGGCCGGCAACGTTGAGAAGAACCAGCGCGATATACGGGCGGGTAATCACCCAATCCACATGCTGCTCTTCAACCAACCCCCCTTTCGACGTCACATTAAACGTTCCTTTGTGTGGGCTGAGAAGTGCCATGGTGGTCGGACGGGCGATATACCATGCCAACACCGTTTCATAGATTTCACTCCAGAAGGAATGGCGGTATTTCCCTTGCAGGCGGGAGTTGGTCAGACTGGCATGGATCATATGCGGCAACACATAGAGTGCAATCGCCAGTGCCGGAGCAAAAATGATGTAAGCATGCAGCAACAAGAAAGCCAGCGGAGCGGTTAGAAAGATTAAGCGTGGAATACCGGATAAAAAGTGCAGCATGGCATTGGCATAACATAAGCGCTGGACTAACTTCAGCCCCTTACCCAGTAGTGGATTATCCAGCCGGAAGATCTGAACCATGCCCCGCGCCCAGCGGATACGCTGCCCGATATGCGCCGATAAACTCTCTGTTGCCAAGCCTGCGGCCTGCGGAATGCGGATATAGGCGGAGGAGTATCCTTTACGGTGCATACGCAACGAGGTATGGGCATCTTCAGTCACTGTTTCTACCGCAATACCGCCAATAGCATCTAACGCACTGCGGCGCAGCACAGCGCAAGAGCCACAGAAGAAGGTGGCATCCCACATATCGTTACCGTCTTGCACCAAGCCATAAAACAGTGTGCCTTCATTCGGCGTCTGACGAAAACGCCCCAGGTTTCGCTCAAAGGGGTCGGGAGAGAAAAAGTGATGCGGCGTCTGGAGTATGCCCAACTTGGTATCTTTAAAGAACCAACCCAACGTCAGTTGCAGGAAAGAACGGGTCGGCACGTGGTCGCAGTCAAAAATGGCGACAAACTCACCGTTAGCCTGTTTCAGTGCATGGTTAATGTTACCGGCTTTAGCATGCTCGTGGGTGGGTCGGGCAATGTAGTGCACCCCGACCTCAGCAGCGAATGCTTTAAACGCGGGTCGGTTACCATCATCCAAAATATAGATATTGATTTTGTCTTTTGGCCAATCAATACCAAGAGCGGCATAAATAGTTGGTTTAACCACGCCAAGATCTTCGTTATAGGTCGGCACCATCAAATCAATGGTCGGCCAACTATTGATATCATCCGGCATTGCCACCGGCTGGCGATTAAGCGGCCAAATGGTCTGGAAGTAACCCAGCACCAGCACCACCCAGGCGTATGTTTCAGCGAACAGCAACAATAAGCCGCATACCAGACTGACGGGGTCATCCCAGTTCAGAGTTTCGGTATAGCGCCACCACAGATAGCGGCAGGAGACGGTTAAAGACAGCACGATAAGCATTAAGGTTGGTAAGCGACCCGGCACCCGTCGCACCACCATCGCCAACGCCCAAAGCAACAGCACAAAAACGAACTGCGCCATCATGCCAAACGGCTGAGAAATACACAGCAACGCTAATATGCCGGTAAAAATACCCAAAATAATAAACAGGACCCGGCGGGTGCGCTTTGATGACGGGGTTAATCGGGTGATAAGCGATTGTTCCAGTCGCTGGAGTTCAAAACGTTCGGGCATATTCCCCAGCCAACGGATATAACCTTGTCTGGTATGTTTTACCCACTTTTTGCCGACTGCGGCAGGCTGGTGCCTCTTTTCATTGCGCGATTCAGGATAGGTCAGTAGCAGCCACAGCCCTTGCAAGAGATACCGTAGGCCATCGCCAAGCCGTGGGCGAATAGGTGAAATCTGTGGGAACCAGTAAGTGCGGTTTTGTATTACACGTTGCCAACTGGGCGACTCCAGACGCAGAAAAATCCAGCACAACGGCAGCGCCAACGTGGTCAAAAAGGCGGTGAGCACGGTGCAACCTTGCTGCATATACAGATGATAACGACGGCGCATCCCCTGATAAACCGGGGTCAGAAATAACATCCGCATCAAGTAGTTCATAGCCTGTTGTTCGCCACAGTAATCAAACACCAATTTGCCAGTGTGGTGACCTCTTCAGCAGCCAAACTTTGCTCACTGTATTCACCCAATGGTTGTTTGGCCGCCAACGCTTCAGCCATTGCTTCATCGCGATGAATAAATGTAGGCAATAAGTTATCTAGGCTTTGTAGCCAAAGCTGATGTAAATCCTGTTGTAGATGGCTACTGGCAGAAAATTGGTTCAGCAGGAAATGGCAGTCGACAGGCAAATTTTGCTGATGTAGACGAATATGACAACTGGCATCGGCATGGATCAATACCAGCACCAGATCAGCCAGCGCTAAAATTTGGCGCGTGAATATACTATCACCCGCAGGGATATCCAATAGAATCCAGCAATCGGGCGCGCTGGCTTGCAACGCAGACAGGTTTTCTCGCCATTGACCGGGGTGCTGTTGTAAGGACGAGTTCAGTTGCTCAGTTTCAATGAGAGTTAGTTGGCCAAATGGCAGAAAATCCAACCCTTCGGTATAGCGCATCGCCCCTTGCTGCCAACCTTGGCCCTCAATTTCAGCTTTGGCCCAACCACGGGTTTGATCAAACGGCATATTGAAATGCAACCGCAATAAATTATCCGGTGAAAAATCGATCACCAGAACTGATTCCTTCAGTTGTTGCAATGCCCAAGCAAGCGCGGCGGTTACCGATGTGGTACCAGTCCCCCCTCTTATCCCTTGTAACGCCAGTACCGGCATAAACTATTCACTCCCTGTGGATTGTGCCAGTTCAGCCAACAATGGCCAGCGAGCCATCATCTGAGTTAATCGTTCCTGACGGACGATATCGATATAACTTAACGTTGGTAATGAGAAAGCCTGAGTTAATGCTAGTAGATCATCCTGAGATTCGAGCGATGTTTTGGCGTGAAATCGATTTATTATGGTTTTCATTTATCCGCCTTTAGAAAATAGGCTATGGTAATTAATTATAACAATAATTCGAGTATACTTTCTCCCAATAAGATGAGTCTTAGATTATTATCACGGGAAAGACATTGGTTAATAATTATTGCAATGTTACAATTGTTCACTGAATTTATCCAGTAATTGGCCCAATCGCATTTTAACCAAGCAGATAAAGAATCTATGCCACGATCTTTCACATTAGGTATTCGAAAAATCTGGGATGAATTAGCAGTGATGCAGGCGCCTGGGTTTTATTGGGTCAATATTGAACGTCAAATTGATGCTAATTTATTCTGTCAGCAACTTATTCGTAACCAATCTGAAAATACTCGGGCCGCCTTGATTTGTTGCGGGCTAAAACCTGAGAAATTACTGGCAAATATTGTGGGTTATGGCCCCTATAAATTGCCACTTTTTACCTTACCGGCACAAAGAAAAGCATTACTACATTTAACTCAAGATTTAATGCGTTCATTACGGCCGCAACAGCGACTGTTCATTCTGTTAGCACCGGCCAGTTTATGGCAAACATTCACTGGCGAAGAGATGCAGCAGTGGCTACAGCATATTCAGCAATGGCTGGAGGCGCAAAACTGTACGTTAATCGTAATTTGCCACAGTTCTGGTATTAATAAAATTAAGAATCAATTAGTTAGCCAGCACCGTTATTTACAAGGATTGGCTAGCCTGCAATGGCAGCAAGATAATGCCCAGTATGTTGCCTCTTGGTGGAGCACTGAAAAAGGGGTTACCGCCAATCAGTTAGTCCGATTGGAAGCAGATGAACAAGGCTGGAGCATGGCGGATGAAGTTCAACAGGCACTGCCGCTTTCACGTAATGATGAGCATCTGTATTTGGCGGAGCGCACTATTTTGGAAGGCGCTCCGCCACTCTCTACCAACTGGCAACTACTTGATAATAATGTAGTATTGGCGCAGCGGGCAATAAGTGCTCATGCCGCCACATTGATTTTTGCCCTTAATCAAAGTGAGCAAATTGACGATTTAGCACATCAGATCCATAACATACGCCGCCAACGGGGTGATGCTATCAAAATTGTGGTGCGTGAAATGAACGCCAGCCTGCGTTACAGCGATGAACGTTTATTGCTGGCCTGCGGCGCGAATCTGATCGTGCCTCACATCGCACCGCTGTCACGCTTTCTTACCATGTTAGAAGGTATTCAGGGCCAACATTCCTCTCGGCATGTTCCTCAAGATATCAATGCGTTATTGGAGGCGTTACGCCCACTTCAGCTTAAAGGTTATTTACCTCCCGCTGAGTTCTGCCACTCTGTTTTGCAACTGATGAACAACACGCTGCTGCCAGAAAACGGCAAAGGTGTCATGGTTGCTCTGCGGACAGTCCCTGGGTTACAGGCCAGACAAGCACTAACACTGTGCCATCTACGCCGCTATGGTGATGTGGTAACGGTAGCTGATAACCACGTGGTATTATTCCTTTCTACCTGCCGTATCAATGATTTAGATACCGCTCTGAAGTATATATTCCGTTTGCCGGTGGCTGAAATTTTCAGTAATCAACGGGTGTGGTATCAGGATCAGGCAATTATCGCTGAGATTCATCGGATGAATACCCCCGATGCATGGCAAATGACCGGTGACAAAAAATCCTATACGCAACAAATGGATACAGCTGAGCAAGCCGAAGTTAGCCGACGAGTCCCCGTGCCTCTGGCACTGAATGTCGGGCCGAACAAGGAGCAAACCCAATGAATCTCAACGATATCTGGCAAATCCTGCTGTGCGCTGCGGTTATCTTTTTCCCTCTGGGTTATGTAGCACACCGTTGGTTTCCACGCTGGTGGGAGAAAAGACAACATCTGTTCTTATCTGCGCGATATTTAAAATCAGAAGGGGTTTGGTTGCGTAATGGCTCCTCTTCACTGACGAAGAAACAACCATGAATGCAAAGAATAAACTGCAAGAATCACCGAGCCCGTGGCGCTATTGGCGTGGTCTTGGCGCATGGAACTACTATTTCCTGCTAAAGTTTGCCTTGCTGTGGTTTGGTTACCTGAACTTCCATCCGCTGGCCAACTTGGTGTTTATTGCTTTCCTGCTATTTCCGATCCCGGCCTATAGGGTCCACCGCTGGCGTCACTGGATTGCGATACCAATAGGTATTGGTTTGCTATATCACGACACCTGGCTACCGGGGCTCAACAGTATCCTGAGCCAAGGCTCGCAGATTACGGGCTTTAGCTTCAGTTATCTAATTGAATTAATTAGCCGTTTTATTAACTGGGCCATGATAGGGACCGCCTTTGTTATTCTGGTGGGCTACCTGTTTATTTCACAGTGGATTCGAGTGACGGTTTTTGTTGTTGCAGCCATGATTTGGCTGAATGTTGCCAGCATCGCCGCACCGGCATTTTCTCTGGCACCTGCCGCTGAAACGTCGGTAGCATCATCTCCAGTAACACTGGGGGCTGAGCCGCCAACGCCTAATAGTCATCAGGTGGCGGCCAATGGCCCACCAACCGATGCCAATCTGACGGCTTATCTGAATGCATTTTATGAGCAGGAGAAAACCCGCCATACGGCATTCCCTACATCGCTGCCAACAGATGCGCAACCTTTTGATTTGTTAGTTATTAATATCTGCTCGCTGTCTTGGTCAGACATTGAAGCTATCCAACTGGATAAGCACCCGCTGTGGAATAAGTTTGATATTCTGTTCAAGAACTTCAACTCTGCCACCGCCTACAGTGGCCCAGCCTCTATTCGACTACTGCGCGCCAGTTGTGGCCAGTCATCGCACAAAGACCTCTATCTGCCACAAGAGCAGCAGTGTTATCTGTTTGATAATCTTGCGAAACTTGGCTTCACATCTCAGTTGATGATGGACCACTCAGGTGTATTTGGTAATTATCTGCAAAACATTCAAGATGACGGCAATATGCGCGCGCCGCTGATGTCACAAAAAGGCATCAGTAATCAATTGGCGTCCTTCGATGGTGAGCCAATTTACAATGATCTGGAACTGCTCAACCGCTGGCTGGAACAGCAGCAGAAAGGGGGGGATAGCCGCAGCGCAACCTTCCTGAATATCATACCGTTACATGATGGTAACCGTTTCGTTGGTACCAATAAAACGGCTGATTACCACGCTCGCGCCCAAACGCTATTTGACCAATTGAATACGTTTTTGGCGGCGTTGGAAAAATCAGGCCGCAAAGTTATGGTGGTGGTGGTACCAGAGCATGGAGCCGCGCTGGTTGGCGATAAAATGCAGATGTCCGGCCTGAGGGATATCCCCAGCCCAAGTATCACGCATATCCCTGTTGGGATTACGTTAATGGGAATCAAAGCGCCACAGCCCGCCAGCCCGGTGATTATCAATACGCCAAGCAGCTATCTGGCGCTTTCTGAATTAGTATCACGTATGGTCGATGGCAAAGTATTTACTGCGCCGACTATCAATTGGCAGACCCTGACACAAGGATTGCCGCAAACAGCGGTAATATCGGAAAACGATAATGCCATTGTGATTCAATATCAGGGAAAACCTTATATTCGATTAAATGGCGGTGACTGGGTGCCTTACCCACAATAAAAACCGAATAGTATTGTCTTCGGCTATTTGATAAAGGGTGCATTCATTGCACCCTTTATTATTCACATATCAACAAAATGATGTTTACATCGATAGTGACTGCATTTGCCAGATAGAACTAAAAATGTGATCTATATCATTTTAAGTGAATGTTAATCTCGACCTAAATAACAGGAGTACTCGGTTATTAAGTCACATTCAGCAATATTAAATTGTTGCGTAACTATTTATTTACAATATTACATTCACATTTACAGTAATTATTTTTAAAATGAAGTTATAAATAGTCAGTGGAAGGCTATTTTCAGTTATAAAAAAACGCCGAATTATCGGCGTTGTTGTAATTGATATCGCACTCGTCGATTGGACCCCAACCAACAGCGCTGGGGCCTTAACTCGTGTTAGCTGGCTTTTTCTGCTTCATCCTGATCAACCGCAAAGCAGGCGACCATTTGATCACCATATTGCTTCAGTTGCGGCTGTAGTTGGGTGCAAGTCCCAAACGCCCGACGACAACGGGCATTAAATGCGCACCCCGGTGGCGGGCTCATGGGGCTAGGTAGCTCACCCGTCAATTTAATTCGCTCACGGCGCATATCAGGGTTCAGCCGAGGGGTAGCAGAGAGCAATGCCTGTGTATAAGGGTGGCGTGGGTTATTAAAAATGGCTTCTTTACTGCCTTTCTCAACACAGCGCCCCAGATACATCACCATCACTTCATCAGCAATGTGCTCAACCACTGATAAATCATGGGAAATAAAGACATACGACAGACCCAGTTCCTGCTGCAAATCCATCATCAGGTTCAATACCTGAGCCCGCACCGAAACATCCAGTGCAGAAACCGGCTCATCGGCAATCACCACATCGGGATTCAACATCAGCCCACGAGCAATGGCGATACGCTGGCGCTGACCGCCGGAAAACATATGGGGATAACGGTCATAATGCTCGGTTTTTAGGCCGACCTTTGCCATCATTGCCAATGTTTTCTCACGCCGCTCTTTGCTGTTGAGATTAGTATTGATTTGCAGTGGCTCTTCCAGAATCTGCCCCACTTTCTTACGTGGGTTCAGCGAGCCATAAGGGTTCTGGAACACAATTTGAATCTTCTGACGCCGTAGTTTTTCCGCACTTTCATCCGGCTTAAGTAAATCCTGACCCTGGTAGTAAAGCTCACCGCCAGTTGGGATCTCTATCATGGTCAGCAAGCGGCCCAGTGTGGATTTACCACAACCGGACTCGCCAACCACGGCCAATGTTTTACCGCGCTCCAAGGTGAAAGAAACCCCATCCAGTGCTTTAACCAGACGCTCTGGTGCAAAGAACCCTTTTTTGACCGGATAGTATTTTTTCAGGTCGATAGCCTGTAATAGCGGCTTGGATACCTGTGATTCTTTTTTCATATCAGTTGGTTGGCTCATAAGGTCGGCCTCCCCGCATCATCGAGCGGTGTATGACATTTAACCTGACGCCCCGCTGGCCCCAGCAGTTCTGGCTCTTCACGGCGGCAACGATCATTGGCATACGGGCAACGTGGGTTCAATAAGCACCCGTCAGGACGGTCATATTTACCCGGTACCACACCCGGTAACGACGCCAGACGCGCTTTATCCTGAGCAAACTCCGGTAAGGCTCGTAACAATGCCTGAGTGTACGGGTGCCGTGGCGCGCGGAAGATTTCCGAGGCTTTACCGGTTTCCACTACCTGACCGGCATACATCACAATAATATGATGAGCCGCCTCAGCCACCAGTGCCAGATCATGGGTTATCAACAGCAGCGCCATATTTTCACGCTGCTGTAACTCCAGCAGCAATTCAATAATCTGGGCCTGAATGGTCACGTCCAGCGCAGTCGTTGGCTCATCAGCAATCAACAATTTCGGCCGACAAGCAATCGCCATCGCAATCATCACGCGCTGGCTCATCCCGCCGGAAAGCTGATGCGGATACACATCCAGACGTGACGCGGGATCAGGAATGCCCACCAGCGTCAGCAAATCCACCGCCCGCTGACGGCGGGTTTTACGGTTGCCGCCCTGATGCACCTTCAGCGCTTCCATAATCTGAAAACCGACGGTATAGCACGGGTTCAAACTGGTCATCGGGTCCTGGAAGATCATGGCCACTTCCGAACCCACTAACTGACGTCGCTCTTTCTCGGAAATCTTGGTCAGGTCACGGCCATTAAACTCCAACTTGTCAGCCATCACTTTGCCGGGGTAATCAATCAGTCCCATAATCGCCAGTGAACTGACCGACTTACCGGAACCGGATTCACCCACAATCCCTACCACCTGCCCTTGCTCAATGCTGTAGCTAATACGGTCTACGGCCTTGAACGGCGCACCTTCGTCACCGAAGTGCACCGATAATTTATCTACATTTAAAAGTGCCATCTCTCTCTACCTCTGTTACTGCTTGAGTTTGGGGTCGAGAGCATCACGCAGGCCGTCCCCCATCAGGTTAAACGCCAGAACCGTCAGCAGGATCGCCACACCGGGGAAGGTCACGACCCACCAGGCGCTTTGGGCGAACTGCAACACGTCAGAGAGCATGGTGCCCCATTCCGGTGTTGGCGGTTGCGCACCCATGCCGAGAAAGCCGAGAGCCGCCATATCCAGAATGGCGTTAGAGAAGCCGAGAGAAGCCTGCACGATTAACGGCGCAAGGCAGTTGGGCAGGATATTGATAAACATCTGGCGCATCGCACCCGCCCCAGCCACTCTTGAGGCCGTTACGTAGTCGCGGTTAACCTCAACCAGCACCGCGGCACGGGTTAAACGCACATAATGCGGCAAGGCAACAAAGGTCAATGCGAGCGAGGCGTTAACGATGGAGGGGCCAAATACCGCCACCAGCACTAATGCCAGCAACAGGCTTGGCAGTGCCAGCATGATATCGACAACACGCATGATGATGGCATCAACGATACCGCCAAAATAACCGGCCAATAAACCGAAAATCACGCCCATCACCAGTGATAGCACCACCACCAGACAACCCACCAGCAGCGAGAGGCGAGCACCGTACATCAGGCGAGATAAGACATCACGGCCCACATCATCGGTACCCAGCAGGAATTTCCAACTGCCGCCCTCTTCCCAGACCGGCGGCTTCAGTAACGCATCACGAAATTGCTCTGCCGGCCCGTGCGGGGCAAGCCAGGTAGCACCGGCAGCAATCAATAGCATAATAATAATGTAGAACAGGCCGATAACAGCCCCTTTATTGCGCTTGAAATAGTGCCAAAACTCCTGCAATGGAGTCATCGGCTTCGGCGCACTTTTTACTGTAGACTCAGTAAGTTGAGACATTCTGCGCCCCTTATTTCTTGTGACGAATACGCGGGTTAACTACGCCATAGAGCACATCTACCAGCAAGTTAACTAAAATAATCATGATTGCGACCAGCAACACACCACCCTGAACCACTGGGTAATCACGGCGTTGCAAAGCATCCATCAGCCAGCGCCCTAACCCCGGCCAGGAGAAGATGGTTTCCGTCAGGATAGCGCCTGCCAGCATGGTACCAACCTGCAAACCAATCACGGTAACCACCGGTAGCAAAGCATTACGCAGTGCATGGACCACAATCACCCGCATCCGGCTCAGGCCTTTCGCCCGCGCAGTACGGATATAATCTTCACCCAAGACTTCCAGCATCGAGGAGCGCGTCATACGCACGATGACGGCAAGAGGGATAGTCCCTAAAACGATGGCAGGCAAAATCATATGCATCACCGCGTCTTTGAAATCACCCGGCTCACCCCAAACAAAGGTGTCAATCAGCATAAAACCAGTCAAAGGCAGGCTGTCATCAAGGAACACCGTATCACTGACGCGCCCGGAAACCGGAGTCAGGTTCCATTGGACCGAGACCAACATAATCAGCATGATGCCCCACCAGAAGATAGGCATCGAATAGCCGGTAAGGGAGATCCCAACAGCGGTGTGATCGAATATTGAACCGCGTTTAACTGCCGCCAACACCCCCACCGGAATACCCACCGCGATAGCAAACAGCATCGCGCAGATCCCCAGTTCCAGTGTCGCTTTAAAGCGTGGGACGAACTCTTCCCAGACAGCAATACGGCTTTTCAGCGAGATGCCGAGGTCGCCATGTAATACGCCATTCACATAATGGAAGTATTGTTGATAGAGAGGCTTGTCTAGCCCCATTTCCGCCATGATTTGAGCATGACGCTCGGTGGAGATGCCGCGTTCCCCAGCCATGATGGTCACCGGGTCACCCGGGATCATATGGACAAAAGCAAAGGTCAGCAAAGTAATGCCGATAAACGTTGGGATAACTAACCCCAAACGTCGGAGTATGAACTGCAACATATCCCGAACTCTCTGTGTAGAATGCCGGGCTGCTCGTGGGCAACCCAGCTTATTAAAACCTTCCCAATAAGCTATTTTACTTGCCATTTTGACCTAGGGTAGTGCTCACCACCGTCACGTAGCCATGATTTACAAGGTCATGGTGTCCGCTCCAGTGCTTGCGCGCTGTCCATGCTCAAAATTTCTGCGACAATGACACTTATTGGGAGAGGTTATATGGCTCACATCTGTATCTGTTTTAACCTATACCCTTCATACTTCAAACTGCATGTGCGTTGGCTACACTCAATCACCCGAATCACTTACTTCAGTAAGCTCATCGGGACTCATTCGCTTGCCGCCTTCCTGCAATTCGAATTATTTTGGGTATCAATAAGAAACCGGCGAATATGCTTTTACACATACTCACCGGTCTTATGCACGGTTAAAATTAATCCAGGGACACGTTCTCGAAATGGTGTTTACCCAACGGATCTACAACATAACCCTTCACTTCTTTACGCACTGGCTCATACACAGTTGAGTGAGCAACAATCAGCGCCGGAGCTTGATCATGCATAACAACCTGAGCTTGTTTGTAAAGTGCGACACGTTTGTCATGATCAGACTCAGCACGAGCAGGCTGAATCACGTCTTCAAACGGCTTATAACACCATTTGGAGTAGTTGGAACCTTGCTTGGCCGCATCACAGCTAAACAGGGTGGCGAAGAAGTTGTCTGGGTCCCCATTGTCCCCAGTCCAGCCCATCATCACCGTTTCATGCTCGCCGTCTTTAGCACGCTTGAGGTATTCGCCCCACTCGTAAGTCACTATCTTGGCTTTCACACCAATTTTCGCCCAATCAGACTGGATCATTTCAGCCATACGACGGGCATTCGGGTTGTACGGACGCTGAACTGGCATTGCCCACAGATCGATAGCGAATCCATCTGGTAGGCCCGCTTCTTTCAACAGCTCTTTCGCTTTAGCCGGATCGTAAGCGTAATCTTTCACGTCATCGTTGTAGCCCCACATAGTCGGTGGGATCAGGTTCTTGGCTGCTTGACCAGCACCCTGATAAACCGCATCAATAATCGCTTCTTTGTTAACAGCCATGGTCAACGCCTGACGAACCTTCACGTTATCCAATGGTTTTTTCTCAACGTTGAAGGAGAGGTAACCGACGTTCAAGCCAGGTTGCTCCATCAGGTTGATGGTTTTGTCTTCTTTCATGCGAGCAATGTCAGCCGGGTTAGGGTATGGCATAACCTGACATTCATTTTTCTGCAATTTAGCGTAACGGACTGACGCATCTGGTGTAATAGAGAACACCAAACGATCAATTTTCGGCTTAGTACCCCAGAAACCCTCAAAGGCTTTGTACAGGATACGGGAGTCCTTTTGGTATTGTTGCAACTGGAATGGGCCGGTACCGATTGGGTTCAAATCGACTTTTTCCGGGGTGCCCGCTTTCAGCATCTTGTCGGCATATTCAGCAGACAGGATAGAGGCAAAGTCCATCGCCAGATCGGCAAGGAATGGCGACTCAGGACGCGCCAATTCAAAACGCACGGTGTTGTCGTCAACTTTAACCACATTGGTGATCAAATCACCCATACCCATGCCCTGGAAGTATTCATAGCTGCCGCCAGACACTTTATGGTACGGATGTTTGTCATCTTTCTGACGCATGAAGGAGTAGATCACATCGTCAGCATTGAGATCACGGGTCGGTTTGAAGTCTTTATTATCTTGCCACTTCACGCCTTTACGCAGATGGAAGGTATAGCTTTTGCCATCTGGGCTAACTTCCCACTTTTCAGCCAGACCAGGTTCAATTTCGGTAGTACCGAGTTTGAATTCAACCAGACGGTTGTAGATGGGTACCGAGCTGGCGTCATACGTTGTGCCAGAGGTAAAGAGCTGCGGGTTGAAACCCTCAGGTGAACCTTCAGAACAATAGACTAATGTTTTTGCTTGTACACTGGCCGCCACGGTCAGTGCAATCAGCCCAATACCGAATTTCAGTATCCCTGTTTTTCCCAAGGAAATCGTCATCGCTTGTGCTCCATTATGGTGATGTGTGTTGTGTGTACGGCCAGACCCTATAATTTTTTCGTCCGTGGACTGTACCGTTTTGGCTCATTAGCCGCAGGGATGCGGGATTGAGATGTCGGATAAAAGCTATCACGACAGCAATTTTGAATGCATTGAATCACCCAAACTGCTCTCTATGACTCCCCCTGAGGGTACCAATTTGGCAACAGTTGGTGGCAACGTCAATACGGTCTGAAAGGTTTTATCAAGACAATGAGAAACAGCATGCAAACATAAAAAAAACTTCTCGTTAACATTATTAGCATGAAAAATTATGCTAGCGGTAATATGCCAGCGATATTGACTGGCTAATTAGAATAAAGCAGTCGCAACATCCAGTGACAAACGAAAAAACTTTGTTGCTAAATGATGCATATCTGGTCGGATTTTTTTGTAATCTCGACAGAAAACAGGAGGAAATGCTGTCGTGACAGCCGATAAGTGACGTGATCGTTGTCACATCCAGCCAGAATTTCACACATCTTGCGTGCCGTTAAAAAAGCAAAGTCAGCTTGCCACCCCCCTCACCGTCCAAGAGATAGCAAGGCTTCATACGAAAGTGCACCCTAATGGTGCCCCTTATGAGTGCATGACTGCGCAACAGATATTATCGGTGACCAAATCATGTCAGTGGGGGCGATTTAGATTAAGGAAATAGCGGGATGGATAGGCAAATTTGGCAGAAAAAACACAAAAAAAAACCTGACTTAAAAGTCAGGGTTCTTAAATTTGGTCGGCGAGAGAGGATTCGAACCTCCGACCCACTGGTCCCAAACCAGTTGCGCTACCAAGCTGCGCTACTCGCCGAATCGGGGCGCATCTTACTGCTACGATTTTTGGCCGTCAATCACTTTTTAACAAACGCTGAGTGACTGTTGTTAAAAACATCACCAACGGCTAAAACTGACGCATTTGCACGTAAATCAGGCTTCCGCTTGCTTTAATTCTGGCGATTGCGCCCGTAGGAATGGCAGCAAGAAGAATGCAGATAAACAGGCCGCAATGGAAATAACCACAAAGAAACCATTCCAGTGCCAAACCTCCATCACGCGGGCAATGGGGTAGCCAGATAAGGCCGCACCCAAGTAGGCAAACAACCCAACAAAACCGGTAGCAGCTCCCGCAGCATCCTTATGTGAGCATTCAGCGGCAGCCATACCAATTAACATCTGCGGGCCAAAAATGAAGAAGCCAATGGCAAAGAAGCAACTCGCCTGCAAGATGTAACTGACACCCGGCATAATCCACAACGACGCCACCGAGAGGAAAATTCCAATAGCAAATATCAAGTTCATTGGCCCACGGTTGCCACGGAACCACTTATCAGAACCCCAACCTGCCACCAACGAGCCAATAAAACCCCCCACCTCGAACAGTGAAATCGCCGAGTTGGCCGTCATCAATGAATAACCTTTCTCTTGTGTCAAATAAAGGTTACCCCAGTCATTGATAGCAGTACGAACGATATAAACCAGCACGTAAGATACCGCCAGCAACCAGATATATTTGTTGGTTAATACATAGCGCTTCACAATCTCTTTATTTGATAGCCCCTGGCCTTCAGATTCCTGGACCAATTCCATCGCATCATTGCGCCACTTACCCACACTCGGCAACCCCATCGTGCTCGGCTTATCACGCAAGCGCCAACACATCAGTAAACCGATCACCACACCGATAATACCAGGGATAATCATGCCGTAACGCCAGCTAAAGTGCAGAGAAATAAAGCCGACCAACAAGGGAATCAGTGCACCACCAAAGTTATGCGAAGTATTCCACATCGCCCACCAACCCCCGCGTTCTGAGCGCGAATACCAACTGGTCAGGATTTTGGAACAAGGCGGCCAACCCCAACCTTGGAAGAAGGCATTAAGGATCCACAAAGAACCAAACACAAGCAGTGACGAGCTCATGCCGAACAGGATATTGATAACCCCGGTCATAACCAACCCAATGCCCATAAAGTAGCGCGGATTTGAGCGGTCACTTATCATGCCGGAGATAAATTTAGAGCAACCATAAGTGATATAAAAGAGTGTGCCTAAAATCCCGACATCAGACATGGTCAGCCCTAAATCACTCAGCATTGCAGGCATGATGAA
Source organism: Yersinia sp. 2553 StPb PI (assembly GCF_052217105.1). NCBI lineage: Bacteria > Pseudomonadati > Pseudomonadota > Gammaproteobacteria > Enterobacterales > Yersiniaceae > Yersinia > Yersinia sp. 2553 StPb PI. The sequence continues at coordinate 3,730,790 of NZ_JAZGPX010000002.1, forward strand.
GTTAAAGCTTTTACGGGTGAAATAGAACGCAGCGTAGCCGATATACATCGTCCACATTAGTTGAATACGCCAATATTTATAAGACGAATCAATTTGCGCTTGATCCGTGACGGGCGGCACGTTATCGCGGCTTTTGAGGAAAGACCACATGTGAACCTCAGAAATTTTTTCAAGTAGAGTCATCATGTTCCTCGTGCGTACAAAACCAATGAGAAAAAACCCTGCAAAAACCGAGAATATTTCTTAGTTTTCATTAGCTGGCAGAGAAACTGTGGGCAAGATCACATTTAAACAGGTGCCGTTATCGACACTCAGCGTAAAATCCCCCCCTAAAGCACTCACCCGTGATTGCATACCTCTTAGCCCATAACCTGGGGTTAATGTCGCCAAATCAACACCTTTTCCATTATCGCGAATCGTCAGTGTTATCTGTCTATCATTCTGTTGTGCATTAATTTCAATCCGGCTGGCAGCACCATGGCGATAGGCATTGGTTACTCCCTCCTGACAGATACGGTATAGGGTGATTTTCAGTGTTTCATCTATATCAGCGTCACTGAGTTGCCAGTTAAGCACACCGGTCACTGATTGATCCTGCGGAATAAGTTCACGTATTAGTGCAGCAATAGCCGCCGATAAGGGCAGATTATTCAATGCCGCAGGCCACAGTTTCGCCAAAACATCATGGACACCATCGTAAACCCGCAACGCCAGCGTCTCGACCATTTCGGCACTGGCCAATACCTGTGGTTGGGTAGTTAACCGTTTGATAATACTGGCTTGGGTTCGGATAACCGTCACTGTCTGCCCAACCTCATCATGCAGTTCACGTGCAACATCACGCCGGGCATGTTCTTCGGCCACCACCAATGCTTTAGCCAACTCACGATTTTCATTCAGCCGTAGCTGTAATTGGTAATTTAACTCGCGCTGACGCTGGATCCCCGCACCTAATAATAAGCCGGTCAAACTCTGCGCCAATAACGACAACAACAAATCACGGTGTGAATCTAATTCTGCGGGGGTATTGATCAATAACACCATGCCATTGAGCAATGTGGCCACCACCGCCCCTTGCCAACCATAGCGATAAGACATAAATACAATCGGGATTGCCAAACAGAACGGTGCAAACAAATACAAATCTGACTCGGTGACATGATGTTGTAGCCATATGCTCAAGGCGAATAGCAGCAGATACCACAGGATATGGCGCAAACGTAGATTAATGGGTTTATGAATCAGCCCCGGCTCCAGCGGAGCCCAGATTTGACGCGCCAGATAGTGCCACAACAACAGACAAATCGGCGCGATGGTAAATCCACCCACCAACCCCAATAACAGCGCCATCGCACCCTGACCACTGTTAATTTGCCATCCTAATGCTTGTATCAATGCAGCACCAAAAATCACCACACCTTGCATCAAGGGCCACTTCCATTCACTGCCGCTGCTCTGATTGCGCAACAGCCAAGGAGAAGCGATAACCGCCAATAACGTGGTCGCCAGCAGTAAGGGAATCGCAGCCCACAGCAAGCTATAAGGATAGCCAAACTGATCGGTCAGCAGCCACCATAGCAGTGCATCACCCAACAGAATGCCCGGCCAATATTGACGTGGGCTTTGCAATAAAATGCCCATCCGCAGGCCAAACGGGAACAGCAGTAGTGCCTGTAACGGCCGATCAACTAATTGAGTGCCAACGGACCATAAACAGAAAGCTGCAGTGATATAAATAAATAACAATGCCAGCAGCATAATAAAACGCTGCATCATAGATTCAATACCTGCTTAGCTAACTCAACGTTATTACTGACACCGAGCTTGGAAAATAAGTTAGCGCGATGAACATGCACGGTTTTCGGTGACAGGCCAAGTGACTCGGCTATCTCGCGCACTTCCATTCCTTGCGCTAATAACAAGGCAACTTCCCGCTCACGTCGGGTTAAGGGGTCAACAGCAATACGAGTCAATTGTTGGGCGATTTCAGGCATCAGATAGACGCCGCCACTGCCAACGGTACGGACAGCGGAAACCAGATCTTCTGGCTTACAACGCTTGGATAGGAACCCCCGCGCACCACGCTCCAACGCCATTTCCACTAGCGCCGGGCTGTCGTGCATCGAGAGCATAATGACCCCCATCCCTGAAGGGAGGTCTTTCAGTAAATCTAAACCACTCTCATCAGGCATCGAGATATCACAAATACAGATATTCGCCTGTAGGCTAGGTAATCCGAGGCGTGCCTGTTTTGCTGAACTAAACTCCCCCACCACTTGAATATCGTCTTCCAGAGAAAGTAGCTGGGCAAAACCTGAGCGCACAATGTCATGATCATCAATAAAGGCAACACGGTAAGTCATGGAAGACTCCAGCCAGTAGGGATTGGAACTGGAGTATACCGTAACCTAAAAGTGACAATGGGATTGGAATCAAAAATCATTCCGTATCGGATTATACTTGTGCTAAATGTTTATTTTGCGGGCCGCCCCGGTGCCTGGCACCAGTTATTCTGGGCATTAATGCCGCCATCTGGCGAGGTATAACCTAAACAACCCAAAATAGAATCAAACAATTCAACCTGACGATGGGTCTTACCCACCCGCTGCTCAGCCTGTAGTTGCTCAAAAGCCGCGAGATGATCCGGTTGCGCCAGGAATTTGTCCGAGGCCCAAACCATCAATGGCACACGGAATTGCTCCGGGGGCGCCATTTCACGTGGTGTTCCATGGAAGTGGGAGTTCTCGTCAATAGACTCACCATGATCCGATGCATAAAACACTAATGCTTTTTTATCCCGCATTTGGTCAATCACATTTGCGATAAACGAATCGGTATACAGCACACTGTTATCAAAAGCGTTCACCAATTGCTGCTTACTGCAAAAATCATCGACCCCCATACATTCAGGCTGATAGCGGGCATAACTGCGGGGATAGCGTTGGGAATAGAGGTAATGTGAGCCTTTGGTATGCAATACCACCAAATGTTTGCCTACAGGATAACGTCCCAGAGACTCCTTCAATTCATCAACCAGCAGCATGTCATCTACCGGCTTATCATCGTTGCGCTTCTCTGAAGCAATCAATTCACGGAACGAGTAATTATCAGTATTCGCATTGTTGTAAAACCAAATTTCGCTCTGCATGGCAAACAGTTCAGAGGTAAAACCCAATGATTTCATCACCGTAAACACATTTTGCTCTTTCAATGTGCGCTGTGGATTATTCTCAGTGCCGCCTTCGCGCACAAACATGCAGCGCAGTGAAAGTTTGGTTGAGGTATCACAAGATGTGCCACGGAAAGCGACTAAATTCTTCTCTTTACTCAGGCGAGGAGTGGTATCACGTGGGTATCCCAACAACCCCATATGATCCCAACGCGTTGTTTCGCCAATGATAAACACAACATAGGTGTCATCAATACCGGCAGGCGCGATATAAGTATGGTGTTCGGTCGGGTTATACAATGTTACCGCATCATAACGCTCGTTATATTGGGTATAAGCATATAAACCCAATGCAGCCAACCAGTTAGAGGGTAAATATGAGTGAGCAACCACACCGCCATAACTCGGCAAATCCACCGTTTTCAGTTGCTCATTAGCATCTTGTACATTATCCAGATAGCGTAACGGCAACCAAACCAGCGCCACAGCAACCGCCATCAACAAAACAGGCTTAATACGCTGCCCTGGTGTCAAAAATTGCTCAAGCAGGGTTAGCCGCAGAGTGTTTTTCCAGATAAGTAGTAACGGTAGTGTGCTGACCAATACCATCCAAATGACAAAATGTAACCCGATGACTTCTTTCGATAAATCTGTATCGGTGGTCAGCACCGAAATAACGATGCCGTAGCCAATGACAACATTGAAAAAAGTCATGTAATAGCTGGCAGCGACAGAAATTAGGACCAGCAGGGTGGCAATAACACGATAAAACCACCGGCCACCGAGGGAGATCACCCTCATAACAAAAAAGGTAAACAGAATAATGGCCATCACTTCGATGATAGCAGACACGACTTTTATGCCTTGGATACCTTGGCTAAAGGAGTCAAAACGACGATAAAAGACAGATATATTCAGGAAAATACCAATATAAACAGCCAACAACAAAGAAATGCTTTGCTGTGATAAAGATTTAACTCTGTCCATATAACGCCAGGTCTCCAGAGACACTATTTGCGGCTTGAATCAGTCAGACAGTGAACCCCCCCTCAGGTTCAGTGCGAGATCAATAAGCATGCTATTGATTTTAGTTACAAGAATTATCTTAACAATTCTTAGTTCGTCAATCCACGAACTAGCGCATAGTCTCTAGAGGATATATTGGCTTATTTATTTGAAGTTAGAGCAGAAAATTTGGGGATGCAGCATATAGCCCACAAGATAATTCTCATGGGCTGCTGAGATGAGAAATTGGCTTATTTGATATTCAATGTCACATCAATATTGCCACGCGTGGCATTGGAATATGGGCAGACAACATGTGCCTTTTTCACCAAATCTTCTGCTACGCTACGCTCGATACCCGGCAAGCTGATATCCAGTTGCACTTCAATACCAAAACCAGTTGGAATGGCACCAATACCCACGGTACCTTCAATGCTGGCATCATCAGGCACTTTCACCTTTTCTTTTGATGCCACAAATTTCAGCGCACCAAGGAAACAAGCTGAATAGCCCGCAGCAAAGAGCTGTTCTGGATTAGTCACAGCGCCCCCCGCCCCACCCATCTCTTTTGGGACGCCCAATTTCACATCCAATACGCCATCTGAGGATGTTGCCCGACCATCACGCCCGCCAGTGGCTTTAGCTTTGGCACGGTATACGACTTTTTCAATAGACATTTTGCTTTCCTTTCTGGGTCAGTAAATATGAACAACAGCTACGACTTGAAAGTATGGCACTCATTATGAAAAAGCCCCCGATTCGGAGGCTTTAACATCATCTTATTTCGCTGGTGCGTCTATCTTGTCATCTATCCGCTGCAACATGTACGAATAGAATGGATTTGATGAGATACGCATCAGTGAGTCTAACCCGACAACCAGTACCGCCCGCTCACCACGAGCGGCAAAAGTCCCCAAGCTGATACCGTATTGGTCACGCGGTTCTGGATAGCGGCCATACAGCGAATCACTCATTGGGAATGGCAATGCCACGTGGGATAACGAGAAAATGTCCGGTGGGTAAATCAAGCCGGTAGGTACTGAAACCTCGTTAGTCTCACCCGCCAAGGTAGTCAGCGCCACTGTTTCATTACTTTGCGGTGAAACGTTGGTAATCACCGTTACGCTATAATTACGTGGTGGTGGAGGCAACAAACGCGCCAGAGCAGTATAAGAAGAAGTTCTTAATAGCGGGCCGAAACTGGCGGCACGGTTCAAATCGAACAGCACCACTTCGCTACCATTCTTCGGCAAGTGGTTATAAAGAGCAGTAACAACCGCACGAGTACTGACCGTTGAATCCATTAACGACTGGAAGGTCAGAATCGGAGGTAACTCCTCCATCTTATTGTTTCTGGCATCACGCGCAATTTGCTGTTGCAGCACAGACGTCAGTAAATAAGACTGACGGGCAGCATTCACTGGGAACGAGTTATATTTGAAAGGATTAAACTCCGGCACAATCCCCAACCAGGCAGCTTTAGCAAAGGCCGGGAAGATAGCGGGCCAACCGGCAATACCGGCAAAACGCGCAAAACTGGTGACACCGATCATCGGGGATATCAAGATAACCCGCACCGGTTTCGCCAGTGTTGGGTCATCCATTGAATCCAACGTATATTTCATTGCCAACGCGCCGCCATTGGAGAAGCCGACCACGTGTAGCGGTAAATCAGGGCCACTCAGTGCTTTGGCTTCACGAACAGCTAAGCGCGTTGCCGCCAGCCAGTCCTGCCATTCAACATCGGTCAGAGCCGCAGGCACTGTTCCGTGAGCGGGCAAACGAATACCAATGGCAACATATCCACGCTGACGATAATTTTCAGCAATATGACGCAGGCTATAAGGGGTGTCAGTTAAACCATGCAGTAAGACCACAGCACCTTTAGGTTTACCTTCTGGCTCAAGAATATATGAGCGATTCCAGTCATTTTTGAAATGTGGGGGGTAAATCGAGCTACCAGAGTAATAACGATTTAATGGAATTTCATTCCTTGGTTCCAGTTTCTCGGTAACATTAATCCGCACTTCATCGAAAAGGTTATTTTCAGCTTTGATGTAATCCGCCCAACTGGCTTTATCAATCTCAGCCGCGCGCATATCATGAGGAACAAACGTATGCCAAAGCTCGAGCTTTGGGCCACGTTGTGTATCGTAAATTCGTATCGCCAGTATGGTAACTGACATTACCACCAAGACCAGTACAATCCGTTTAATCCACCGCTTAATGGCTATGGCAGGCATGGGCCGCTACTCCGTATGTATATAATTTTTCACAATTGAGGTCAGTTTATCACCATCTGGCCACGCCGCTACTTTAAACGCAAAACATTATCTTGGTATATAGTGCGATAACAATAAAATGAATATGTGATTATTCCATCAACTCAACATCTTTAGACGGGGTAATTATCCATTGCTCATCGGACCCCACTCTATAATTAAATAGTCTGAAGCATTAAGTAACCTGATTTAATTTTGTCGTGAGCTGACCTCAACAGAATCCTTCATCTACCGGGGTAACATCCTATGAAAAAAACTGAACCCGTGACCGAGCAGCCGCCACTACAGACACGTAAAGTCGATTATCTCCGCTACCATCGTGCTCATGAACACTTATCAACCCCTTTCGGCAACAGTTGGTTTGCCCAGAAAGCAGAAGCTTTTGCCCGTTTTTTCGGCACGCCAGTCTTCCTTGGCGCACAAACACTCATTGTGGTGATCTGGATTGGTCTGAATGTGATGGGTATTGTCAAATTTGATATTTACCCGTTTATTTTGCTAAATCTGGCTTTTAGCTTACAGGCGGCCTACGCAGCACCCCTTATTTTATTGGCGCAAACCCGCCAGGCAGAACGTGATAAGGCTAATGCACAAGCCGATGCACAACATCGCGAGGCACTAGCCATTGCGAATGAAGAGCGGCAAAGAATGGCAGCGCAAAATGCGGAACAAATGCTGGAGTTACTGCGGCAGAATACAGAACTCACCACCCTGACCAATCAATTAACCACCCGCCTTGAAACCATGGCGTTAGAATTACACCAAAAATTGGTGATCAATGTGCCGACTCGCCCCCCACAGAGCTAAAAAGCAACAGTATGGCCGCTGAATCGATCATCAGCGGCCAGTCGTGACTAAACCTCGCGACTTTCTATCTGTTTTTGCAAACTCTCTATCGGTTCTTGAAGAGACCGTGGTGAAGCCTTGCGTAACCAGACCCACCAGGCGAGAGTCATTAATACTACCCACGCCACCCCAACATACATGGCGATACGGGTATCAGGGAAGTAACCTAAAACCGCGATAATAAATGCCATAAAGATGATGGTCAGAATCGGTGCCACTGGCCAGAACGGTACCGGGAATGTCAGCCGGGCAATATTCTCTTTGCTCATAGAGCGGCGCATCGCCACTTGCGAGATAAGGATCATCAGCCATACCCAGACCGTCGCAAAGGTGGCAATCGAGGCAATAATCAGGAATACATTTTTCGGGATCAGATAGTTCAGCACCACACCACATAACAGTGCGATTGCCATCACCAAAATAGTCATCCATGGCACACCATTACGGGTCAGACGGCTAAAACACTTCGGTGCCAGCCCTTCTTGCGCCATGCCGTACATCATGCGACCCGCACCGTAAATATCACTGTTAATGGCGGAAATAGCCGCGGTAATAACCACCAGATTCAAAATATTAGCAGCAGAACTAATACCTAAACTACTGAAAATCTCAACAAAAGGACTGCCATTTTGCCCAATACTATTCCATGGATAAATAGCCATCAGCACAAACAAGGTCAAAACATAGAACAGTAGAATGCGTATCGGTACGGTATTAATGGCACGTGGTAGTACTTTTTCTGGGTTCTTTGCCTCACTGGCCGTGACACCGATAATTTCTATCCCCCCAAAAGCAAACATCACCACGGCAAATGATGCAATCACCCCCGTCAAGCCATTCGGCATAAATCCTTGATGAGACCAGAGATTACTGACACCGGTGCTCTCATGACCTGCACCAAAGCCAAACATCATGATGCCCAAGCCGGCAGCAATCATGGCAATAATCGCCGTCACTTTTAGCAACGATAGCCAGAACTCCATTTCACCAAACACTTTGACTGAGCAGAGATTCAGCGCACCAATAAAGAAAATAATACTCAGCACCCAAACCCACTGTGGCGCATCAGGGAACCATAACCCCATATAGATACCGAATGCGGTGACATCAGCCAACGCCACAATAATCATCTCAAAGGTATAGGTCCAGCCAGTGAGAAAACCGGCCAGCGGCCCAAGATAACGGCTGGCATAGTGACCGAAAGAGCCTGCTACCGGGTCATGCACTGCCATCTCACCCAGCGCGCGCATCACCATAAACACGGCCGCTCCGCCGATGAGGTAAGCAAGTAAAACTGCTGGTCCCGCCAGACGAATCGCCTCGGCAGAGCCATAAAACAGACCGGTCCCAATGGCGGAACCTAACGCCATAAACCGGATATGCCGGGCACTGAGGCCTCGTTTGAGCGTGGATGAATCATTTTTCATGGTACATTCTCGCAAAATTTGTGCCTTTTCAGGCAGGGGTTCAGAGAGGGTGATCCCGGTAATCGGGACCACCCATAGGTTGATGTAATAACTGGTGACCGTTGTTATTAGTAGATTAATTGTTATTAGTTGATGAACGGTTATTAGTGGACAAATCGTTATTAAAGGCTGGGTAGTAGGTGCGCAGGCATCAGTTCATTCATATGACGCTGCGCGATGAGTTGGCTTGCCGCTTCAATATCGGGGGCAAAGAAACGATCTTTCTCGTAGTAGGCTACATGTTGGCGCAATAGCTGGCGGGCAGGCTCCAATGCATCCGAGGTTTTCAAACCTTTGCGCAAATCCAACCCCTGACATGCCGCTAGCCACTCAACAGCCAGAATGTCGCGCACGTTTTCGGCCATTTCCCACAAGCGTTTACCCGCACGTGGTGCCATAGAGACATGGTCTTCCTGATTGGCAGATGTAGGAATACTGTCAACACTGGAAGGGTATGCCAGCCCTTTATTTTCGCTGGTTAATGCAGCAGCAGTCACCTGTGCAATCATAAAACCAGAGTTTACGCCGCCATTTTCCACCAGGAATGGTGGTAACTGCGACATATGTTTATCCATTAATAGTGAAATACGACGCTCGGCTAATGAACCTATTTCAGCCAGTGCCAATGCCAAATTATCCGCTGCCATAGCCACCGGCTCAGCATGGAAATTACCGCCTGACAGCACATCGCCTTGTTCGGCAAACACCAGCGGATTATCTGATACTGCATTCGACTCGATAGCCAGCACCTCTGCTGCCTGACGCATTTGAGTCAGGCAGGCACCCATCACCTGCGGCTGACAACGCAGAGAGTAAGGATCCTGTACTTTGTCACAATTCTTATGAGATTCAGAGATTTCACTGCGATCGCCCAACAGGTGGCGATAAGTATTGGCCGCGTCAATCTGACCACGCTGGCCTCGCACCGCATGAATACGTGCGTCAAACGGGCTACGGGAGCCTAAAGCCGCTTCCACGGTGAGACTGCCAAAGACAGACGCCGCAGCATAGAGATCTTCGGCTTCAAACAAACCACGTAGTGCATAAGCTGTTGAAACCTGAGTGCCATTGAGTAATGCTAACCCTTCTTTGGCCGCTAAGGTGAGCGGTTCCAGGCCCGCTTTCGTCAGAGCCGTGCGAGCATCAAGCCATTCGCCCTGATAACGCGCTTTACCTTCTCCCAACAGCAGCAAGCTCATGTGCGCCAACGGTGCTAAATCACCGGAAGCACCCACGGATCCTTTTAGCGGAATATGCGGATAGACCTCTGCGTTAACTAACGTAATCAACGCATTAATGACTTCCCGACGGATACCTGAAAATCCACGCGCCAGGCTATTGATTTTCAACACCATAATCAGCCGCACAATGGCGTCGTCATTCGGCTCTCCGACGCCGGCTGCGTGGGAAAGGACTATCGAACGTTGCAGGTTCTCCAGATCTTCGGTAGCGATGCGAGTCGATGCTAACAGGCCAAAACCAGTATTAATGCCATAGGCAGTACGCTTTTCTGCCAATATTGCCTGTACGCACTTCACACTCTGCTGGATAGCCGCATCAGCACTTTCATCCAGCGATATGTTGACTGGATGTTGGTATATATGTCGCAAATCCGCCAACGTCATCAGCCCAGGGTGCAGTACCATTGTTTTATTGACTGTTTTATTGACTGTTTTCATGATTTTTTACCTTGAGTTGCAGCAACCATCGGCAGGTTCAACCCCTGCTCTTGTGCACAATTAATGGCAATGTCATAACCTGCATCTGCATGACGCATAACACCAGTAGCCGGATCGTTATGTAATACCCGGGCGATGCGCTCAGCAGCATCATCAGTGCCATCACAGACCACCACCATGCCAGAGTGCTGGGAGAAGCCCATCCCGACACCACCACCGTGGTGCAGAGAAACCCACGTTGCGCCACTGGCCGTATTGAGCAATGCATTGAGCAGCGGCCAGTCAGATACGGCATCAGAGCCGTCCTGCATCGCTTCGGTTTCTCGGTTAGGACTGGCAACTGAACCGGAGTCCAGATGGTCGCGGCCAATGACAATCGGGGCCGACAGTTCACCACTGCGAACCATCTCGTTAAAAGCTAAACCTAATTTAGCGCGCTGCCCCAAGCCTACCCAGCAAATACGGGCCGGTAGCCCTTGGAAACTGATACGTTCGCGGGCCATATCCAACCAGTGATGCAAGTGCTCATCATCAGGGATAAGTTCCTTAACCTTGGCATCGGTTTTATAAATATCGTCGGCGTTACCAGAGAGCGCAGCCCAGCGGAACGGGCCAATACCGCGACAGAATAGCGGGCGAATATACGCAGGGACAAAACCAGGGAAATCAAAAGCATGAGTGACCCCCATATCTTGTGCCATCTGGCGAATATTATTGCCGTAATCAAAGGTTGGAATACCCATATTGTGGAAGGCCAGCATCGCTTCAACATGTTCCGCCATGGAAGTTTTAGCGGCATTAACCACCAATGCGGGTTCGCTTTGGGCGCGCTGACGATACTCTTCCCAGCTCCAGCCTTTTGGTAGATAACCGTTTAGCGGGTCATGTGCACTGGTTTGGTCGGTCACCATATCTGGGCGAACCCCACGACGAACCAGCTCAGGTAAAATTTCAGCCGCATTGCCACACAGTGCAATAGAAACAGCTTCACCCGCCGCAGTATATTTTTCGATTCGCGCTAACGCATCATCCAGATCGGTGGCTTGTTCATCGACATAACGGGTTTTAAGACGGAAATCGATGCGGCTCTGCTGGCACTCAATATTCAGAGAACATGCACCCGCCAAGGTTGCCGCCAGTGGCTGTGCCCCGCCCATGCCACCCAGACCTGCCGTTAATACCCAGCGCCCTTTCAGGCTGCCACCAAAGTGCTGTCGACCGGCTTCGACGAAGGTTTCATAGGTACCCTGCACAATGCCTTGGCTACCGATATAAATCCAACTGCCTGCGGTCATCTGGCCGTACATCGCCAACCCCTTGGCATCTAGTTCGTTAAAATGCTCCCAGTTGGCCCAATGAGGCACCAGATTCGAGTTGGCAATCAATACTCTAGGGGCGTTACTGTGGGTTTTGAAGACACCGACGGGCTTACCTGACTGAATCAGTAGCGTCTCGTCGTCATTCAGATGGGTCAGGCTTTCAACAATCTTGTCATAGCATTCCCAATTGCGGGCTGCGCGGCCGATACCGCCGTAAACCACTAATTCTTTTGGATTCTCAGCCACGTCTGGATCAAGATTGTTCATTAGCATACGTAACGGGGCTTCGGTCAGCCAACTTTTGGCCGTAAGTTGCGTACCACGCGGGGCACGAATCTCAGTATCACGGAATCTATTTGGGGCAGTCACGGCAATTTCCTTCAACCAGTTTTTCAGGTATCAACGACATTACTTAGCTTGAGTATTTATTAACATATACTCGTATAGACAAGTACAATCAAGCTCTGGTAAAAAGGCAATATTCTGCCGTACCCAAAAAAAATAATATTATGAATAGTGTTTTAAATTAATTAGTTATAATTAATTTCGTTCTGCGTTAAGGCAGAGTAGAAGGATTTTCAACGTGGTTTTACTGATGAAATCAGCATAAAATTGGTGTGTTTTTGCGCACGAAGTCACATATACGTCACATGGATTTTACATTGTGACACACTAAATCGGCGATATCGTCCCAAATACACTATACGGTTCCGCGGTTGACCATTAGGGGGCTACCAAACACAAAATGTATCCGTCGTTACCTATAACTCATTGTTTATGATGAACCTGGCTATCAACAGGCGCTTGCTCTCGCTCAGTTAAGCCGTAGTCCCGTACCACCGCCGCTACCCGCAGGCGATAACCGGCGAACACACTCGCACGCCCCGCGGCTTGTGCGCTACGATGCTGTTCAATATTCCGCCACTGCTTAACGGCCGCCTCATCGCGCCAAAATGATAGCGATAACAACTTCTGCGGATTACTTAAACTCTGAAAACGTTCTACTGAAATAAAACCGTCCATTTGTTCCAATAAAGGTTTCAGTGCCCCGGCATAATCCAGATATGCGTGGTACTCACCCTCTGCCGGTTCAACTTCAAAGATAACTGCGATCATCGGTGACCCCATCGGATAAAATGAAAGAAAACAATATTAAACGAAGCCATCAATGTATTTAAGACATTTACGTCTTTTCTGGGGTTAGTTGGCGATTATATAGGATGTACGTCACTTACTATGCCGGTAGGGGAGCATGTGCTGGCGCGGGTTAAAAGCTTCAGTTATTGATGGGATTGGGGCGCCCTCATGGCGGTTATTTTGTTCTTATCGGGATAACAGCATTGGATCGCCCCGATAAAACGCAGTAATACAAAACCTTATAAAGCCACAATGATAAAAGCCCCGACTACAGTAGTCAGGGCTTTTAAGGTACTACAGATTTAAAATTAAACATTAATCAACTTAATAACGTGACACTTATCTTAGTACTATTTACAAAGATGTACCTATTTCTACAGGAATATTTGGTGCTTACAACTAACTCTATCCTCCAATATATTAACTGAATGATAACATTTCCCGTTTGTTACATTTAGCCATGCTTATGATAACACTGACTAAATTAGTACATCACCCTCGCGATATATACTCTTACTACATGGCTTTACTTTCTTCGCGATATCCTCGACTTCATACTTACGTACACAAATCGCGAACATTACTATTAACAACAAAGCCTTAACTCATCGCGTTTTGGTCCACATATGCGATCGTAAAGATTTATTACGTGGCCTGAAATCATCATCGCACGAGTCCATTATTAAAAACCCATCGCGAATCTCACATAAAAAAATATTTCGTGACCTTTATCGCATTATTTTAAATCAACTACATGGACACCGGCTAAATAAAGAGTTCGTTACTAATTGCACCGGTGTTGAATTCCAATCTACGTGTTCTGTACCAGATGTCAATACTGTTTTTAAGAACATGTTTTTATTATCAGTACTACTGAAAATAACTTGGCATTTTATTGGTTTAGAATCATACAAAATCATCCGTATCGAATCATCATAACTTCAACAAGCTGATTCTACTTATTTTTCATATTTACTTAAAATGGGGATATTTTGTAAGTGCTGAGGAATAGGCAAAAAAAATTTTTGGCGGAGATCACAGGAGTCGGTATTACAAGATAATCTTTTGTATTTACTACATTTTAAAATCCCGCGCCTGAGATGTGCCCCCAATTATGCCCCCAAATACTTTTGCTTGATGTCTAGGGCGCTGAATTGAAACGGGCCGCTGCTGCTGGCCCGTAAGAGGATAACTTTCAGGTACATTTTTAAGGTATTTTTCGACACGCTATTACTTCATGTTGATACCATAACCATATGGCTGATGAATGTTTTTCTGAGTGTATTTCCAATTAATTCGTCTGATAGACGCCTAGTGAACATCTATATATTCACTTTTCAGCTAAGGCCCGGAGTAAGTGGTTAGCTACCTCGACAAAACTTGCCAACGCCTCTTCATAGGAGTGTGGTTCCTGCGAATAAACCAGTGGGCTAAGCCTCGTTATGTATAAATGGTTCAACCATTTACCCTGCCCATCTTTAGTATTTTTTATGACATCAAGACTTTTACTCAGGACACTATACGGGTCATCAACGAATGCCTGAAATTGCTGTGAATATTCTTCCATATCAGTTTTTACTGAGTGCCCGAACATACTAGCAGCAGCATTAATCGCTTTGGGTTTTATTGTGTATATGCGCCATACATCATAAATATGCCGTACTAGCGCCTCATCAAATTCGGCTTGCCTCACGCCAGCACAATACATTGCAAATCGTCTTAGAAGAGATAAGACCTTTTCGGCAAGAGTCTCGGATATGTTGATACATTCGATATCAAAATCAGGGTAGCTTTTACCATTTACTAATTGTTGATAAAGATAATTAATCTTTAACTTCTCAGTAGGTAAATTGATGGGGCGATTTATTAATTCTACTTTTATACAGCTACGCAAAGGGTTAGAAACACCGCTACTGAAATTCCCTTGATAGCTTAAATCGACATTATAATGACGGTGCTTATCATTAATTTCAGGGTTTTCACCTTCTTTATCAGTAAGGTAGAAACCTAGTTCTTCTAGCTTTGTTGTCAGTTTTTTATGAATATCTTTCAGTCTTGCTTTATCAGATGAGCATTCATTTTTTAATTTATAGGTGTTCGGAACCTCTGGAAGAATGACTTTTATATCAATATCTTCTGACATCCGACTAATCAAATTATAAGCTTTCGATAAGCAAGTACCGCCAGCAAACACTAATCGGACAGGAAGCTCTATATTTACTGGCTCAACAGGTAATTTTTTACTTCTAGGGTCAAATCCTTTTAACTGTGCCTCATGCACTACATTCAAGTTAGCTAATACACGCAATGCATCTGTTACATGCACATCTTTTTCAGCGACAAATGCTGGCAGGCCATTTAGCAGGCCCGCAGCTTCCGCATCCTGAATATCAGCAATTTGCTCATCCGTAAGTTTTTTCATATTTTACATTTTTACCCGAAACAGTGATGTTTCTGGATATTTTCCTTCCTGGAGTTCTGACTTGGAGCTGCATTGGGATCTGTGTCGTTCTTCCCGCGTTATAATCCTCTAAGGCCTTGCCCTGAGTGACTTTCACGTTGAGTTTTTTGAACGTTTCTTCCACAACAGTTTCAAATGGTGCGGCTACCGTCCTTTTCCCCGCAAATCGGTTAAATCTAGTTTTTGCATACACGCCAAGGCTAACTCGAATTAATACGCCCTCTTTAACGAGTTCAGACAATGCCTTGCTAACTTGCGATTTGCTACCCAAGTGTTCCAGCTCCGAACGCAGTACAACAGTACCTTTCCGGTTGGCGATGGAGCGCAACAGTTTTTGCTTCAAAATCATGATTGCCTCCTTTAAGTACTCATAGGTAAATCAATGCTTATTATAGATTGTTTTTAATTTAAAACAATGAGTTACTTTAAAAAATTAAAGTTATAAATGAGCATCTATATCTTGTTAACTATCAAGAGATTAGTACGTTAAGTGCTCAAATGAAGTGAGATGGAGTGATTCTTAAACTTTAAAGGCATCTCACGATGCCTTTTTGCATTTAGGGGTTATTCGGCCTCGAGAGGCTCACTGATAGCTTGATGATAAGTTTGATGTAGCAGGTCTATTTGCTGCCATAGGACGAGATTGAGTATTTCTTTCGCAGCGGGTTGATCAAGCACGACAACGGCATAAATGAGCGCACGGCAATGATCAATGAGGTCTTCCACTACGCGGGGCGAGTTATCGTACATGGCGCACCTCCGGCCGGAGAGTGGCGGCCAGTGATGCTGGCAGGTGAAGAAAAGCGGTACGGCAAGGGGCTTTAGTCGTCGAATCCATGATGACAACCTCTCAGTTGATGGCTTTATCCCACCACCAAGAGCTGCTAATCCCTTTGGGTGGTGGACTGAACGGGGTTAGCAGACCGGTCAACAGAGAACCCGGCGCATCTTTCGATGCCCCCGTCCAGCCCACCATTGTTTTTCACAGGTGTAACTGTACCCGCACATAGTAACCGCCTGCGCGGTTGTGCGCTCTGTTTTGTCTCGGGCTGCTAAACCCAGCAACGGATTTTGCCGCTGCGAGGGCACTATATCCGGCCATTCTCTACTGTTCAATTAACCAGTGGTAAATTAGGACAAACATTTTTGTAGATGCGAGAGGGGCCGCATTTGTGGGTGTAATGCAAAACTCGAAGATAATCAGACCATCCCTAATGAAGCTATTCAAATCATGGTAAATGATGGTGTCAATCGACTGGCTGCAGGGCGCACCTATCACGAATTTTCATAATATGAATTTCTTAAACATTTCTTCCCCATCAGTTCAAATGGTGCGGCTATTACTCTGTTTCTAACAACTTGATTAAAACGAGTTACCGTTTACGCTCTAGGGTAACTACGATTTTATGAACACCATATGCACTCACGAGAAAAGTGATTGGCTGAAACCGTGAAATCAAGTGTTTTTTTAGTTTCCTTGGCCTAACCCTCTGTTTTTCCTGCAGAATGCACGATTAATCATGATAAGATAAATCTTTTTATATCAGTTGGTTATAATTATTTTGTTGTGGAATTTATTCAAAATAATAGCTATAGTAAAGAGGTAATCACCATAGATAAAAATTGGCGTTGTTGAATAAATCGAACTTTTGGCCGTAGTTAGGATCAGATCACCACACTCCTGATCCTGCAGCGATATCACGTGGCAAAACAAAAGTTCAAAATCACCAACTGGGCCACCTACAACAAGGCGCTTGTCAATCGGGGCTCACTGACATTCTGGCTTGATGAGTCGGCCATTCAGGCATGGTATGACGAGCCCAACACGTCTTTACGCGGTCGTCCGCAACGTTATTCTGAGCTGGCCATTTCAACCGTTCTGATGCTCAAACGCGTTTTTCGCCTCACACTTCGCGCTGCGCAGGGATTCATTGACTCCATCTTTACCCTAATGAAGCTCCCGCTCCGTTGCCCGGATTATTCCTGCGTCAGCAGGCGGGCTAAATCCGTCAGCATCCCTTTCAAAAACCCAACACGCGGTGAAATTGCCCATCTGGTTATCGATTCCACCGGCTTAAAAGTCTTCGGTGAGGGTGAGTGGAAGGTGAAAAAACACGGCCAGGAAAAGCGCCGCGTCTGGCGGAAACTGCACCTGGCGGTGGATGCTGATACGCATGAGATTATCTGCGCTGACCTGTCCCTAAACAACGTGACTGATGCAGAGGCATTCCCGGGGCTTATCCGTCAGACGCACAGGAAAATCAGGGCCGCCTGTGCCGACGGGGCTTATGACACAAAGCGGTGCCACGACGAGTTGCGGCGCAAGAAAATTAAGGCGCTTATCCCGCCGCGAACGCGCGCCGGCTACTGGCCGGTGGAGTATGCCGACAGAAATCAGGCGGTGGCGAGGCAACGGCTTACTGGGAGCAATGCGTACTGGAAATGGCACACGGCTTATAACCGGCGTTCAGTGGCCGAAACGGCGATGTACCGCGTAAAACAGCTGTTTGGTGGGCATCTTACGTTGAGGGATTACGATGCGCAGGTTGGAGAAACTATGGCCATGATCCGTGCCTTAAACAAAATGACGCGTGCAGGGATGCCAGAAAGTGTGCGGATTGCCTGAGGAAGTCAGTGACGAGAGGCGCTTTTATCTAAATCCGAATTATTCAACAAAGCCATCTCGACAACTTAATAGGTTGCAATCCACTGCATCCCATAATGAGTTCTCATAATTAATTATTACCATTCCTATATCATCAGTTTGAATAGAATAAGGCATTACCCCAACAATCAATGCCGCAGTTTCTTTTATTGTAATATTAATTCTGGATAGAAATGGCGTTAACCATTTTGGCAATTTATCTTTAAGAATATTTTGATATTCTTCGTCACTGTCGCGCAGGTTAATCTGCAAAAGTTGTTCTATTTCAGTGCGGTTAAATCCGACGTAATCATAACAATTCATGCTGTTAATACCTTAGAAGGGAAGTTCGTGATCATCCTCCTCATCGGGCCGGTGATTAAATTCGCTGGGTTTATAACTTTCAGGTATCCACCCATCATAAGGCGCTCCATCCATTTTAGGGTTGGCCATCGCTGCCGAGAGCAGATCAAAATAGCAAAGTTTGGGGTCATCAAAGCTGGGTGAACGGATCACGCCGAGCGCGTCCTGAATCAATAACGGCGGTGTAACTGCCCTGGCATCTGTCAATTCTATCAGCAGCCAGTTGACTATCTGCGCCTGACTCATCGCGGGGTGGAGACGCGAAATTCGCTTAATCAACTCCCTGATACTGATAAATTCCTGCTGCTTTGCCTTGAGCTTTTCCGCTGGGTTTATCATGAGATTACTCCTGTTATCTCTTTATAAGCCGCCGAATCTTAACCCTGCTTATCGTCGCTGACCAAAAGTGCCATGCAACACATTACCCCCTAGTTCAAGGCTATCCATATAATCTGAATACCACTGCAACATCTCCTGTCGCCCATCGAGATATTGAGCATGGTTATACGTGCCACGAATTGAGTTTTTATCCACATGAGCAAGCTGAGTTTCAATCCATGCAGAGTTATAGCCTTGCTCGTGCAAGATAGTGCTCATGGTGTGGCGAAAACCATGTCCAGTTAACCGCCCTTTATAACCCAGCAGTTCAATCACCTGATTGATGCTCTCTTTACTGATGGGTTTGCGGTGGTCATTACGGCCAATGAATACCAGCGGATAATGATGGGTCAGCGGGTGGAGTTGCTTAAACGCGGTAATAACTTGAATAGAAAGAGGAACAACATGGGGGCGTTTCATTTTCATGTGCTCAGGAGGGATGTGCCATAAGCCTTTATCGAGATCAAGATCCTCCCAACGGGCAAAACGCAGTTCTTGGGTGCGAACACCGGTCAACATAATAATCCGAGTGGCAGTTTTAGTAATTATGCTGCCAGTATAGCCCGCTAAATCTCGTAAGAAATAAGGCAACTCTTGAGCTGTGAGGAAAGGTAAATGCTGTTTCTTATGGGTTTGCAAAGCACCGGCTAAATCCGGTGCCGGATTATATTCCGCGCGCCCGGTAATAATGGCATAACGAAATACTTCGCCGCAGCGCTGGCGTACTTTACGCATTTTCTCCAATGCGCCACGCTTTTCCATGCGTTTGAGCGTTTCCAGCAATTCCATTGGTTTAATATCAGCTATTGGGCGACGGCCAATAAAGGGGAAAATATCTTTTTCAAAGGTATCGATAATTTCTTCGCGATAACGCAATGACCAGCGATCGGCTTTATTTTTATGCCATTCCCGCGCCATTAATTCAAAGCTATTTTCCATCGCTATTTTTTGCGCCAATTTCTCAGCTTTTTTAGTCTCTCCGGGATCTGTTCCGGAGGCTAAAAGCTTCTTCGCCGTTTCT
The DNA here is from genome assembly GCF_052217105.1 of Yersinia sp. 2553 StPb PI. Taxonomy (NCBI): domain Bacteria; kingdom Pseudomonadati; phylum Pseudomonadota; class Gammaproteobacteria; order Enterobacterales; family Yersiniaceae; genus Yersinia; species Yersinia sp. 2553 StPb PI. The sequence continues at coordinate 3,750,560 of NZ_JAZGPX010000002.1, forward strand.
CGTTTTTGACGTGCATCGGCCAGCGATACATGGGGATAAACCCCAAAAGCAATGCGCTTCTCTTTGCCGCCATAGCGGTATTTCATACGCCAGTATTTCGCCCCACTGGCACTGACTTCGAGATATAACCCTCCCCCATCAGTCAACTTGTAGGATTTCTCTTTCTGCTTTGCAGTCTCTACCTGGCGGGCATTGAGTTTCATTTGGGGGCATCTCTAAAATGACAGTATTTTTATGCCCCCAATTATGCCCCCAGCACAGGGTAGAAACCAGTAGACCACGGTAGATTCAGACAGACTACTTTCCATATAACCATATGATTATAAAAGGATTTATTGACGAATAGAGAAAGCAGGAGATAGGCCTTGGCGGAAGATCACAGGAGTCGAACCTGCCAGGGACCGCTGGCGGCCCCATCTGGATTTGAAGTCCAGCCGCCCCACCGGGGACGATGATCTTCCATTTGGAAGAATGGTGTAAGGCGGTGATTATAGCTTGTTTATTGTATGGTGCTAGCCATTCAATAAACATGATGAATAATCCCCTCAAGTAAGAGTGGGATGAGACATTATTGAGAGTACCGAATCAGTTAATAGCTCACTTCGCCATATTTATCGCGGTGTTCTTTCGGGGTAATGGAATAGCCTTTTTTGAATACCGAATAGAAGTATTGTAGCGATGGATAACCGCACATTTGCGATATTTCATTGATAGGCAAGGAAGTGGCAGCCAATAAGTTACGCGCCCGATCAAGCTTTTCTTCATGAATTACGCCATGAATGGTCTGCCCAATGTCATCCTTAAAGCGTTTTTCCAGATTTGAGCGCGACATTCCTACCGCATCTAATACCTGCTCAACCTTAATCCCCTTACAAGCATGATGGCGAATATAATGCATCGCCTGAATCACTGCCGGATCACGTAGCGAGCGAAAATCGGTTGAGCGGCGGGCCATGACTTTAACCGGTGGCACCAGAATGCGCTGTAATGGCGCTGTCTCTTGTTGTTTCTGACGCTGATTAAGGCGTTGATGCAACAACTTAGCTGCCCGATAGCCCATCTGTCGGGTTCCCTGCACCACCGAAGAGAGTGCCACCCTCGATAAATAGCGGGTTAACTCTTCATTATCAATACCAATAACACTCAGCTTCTCGGGTACCGCAATATCCAGATGCTCGCACACTTGGAGCAAATGTCGCGCTCGCGCATCCGTCACAGCAATAATCCCGGTCTGGTGTGGTAAGGTCTGCACCCAGTCCGCCAGGCGGTTCTGGGTGTATTGCCAGTTAGCCGGCGCGGTAGCCATTCCTTGATAAACCACCCCTTGGTATTGCTCCGCCGCCACTAACTGTCGGAAAGCATATTCTCGCTCCTGTGCCCAGCGTTTATCACTGCTGGCAGGCAGTCCGTAGAAAGCAAAACGATTTAAACCCTTTTCTTTCAAGTGCATAAAAGCAGCCTCAACCAGCGCTGCATTATCCGTCGCAATATAATCGACCGGCGGATAATCTGCCGGTTGATGATAAGAACCACCCACGCCAATAATCGGGACATCTACATTCGCCAGTAATTGCTCTATCTGCCGATCATCAAAATCGGCAATAACACCGTCACCCAGCCAATCTCGAATGTTATCGATACGGCAACGAAAATCCTCTTCAATAAAAATATCCCAATCACATTGTGAAGCTTGTAAATACTCACCGACCCCTTCCACCACTTGCCGGTCGTATACTTTGTTAGCGTTAAACAGCAAGGTTATCCGGTAGCGTTTCTCAAACATGGGAATGGCTCCTGAAATAGGTGGGATATCAAGACTCAATAAGCAGAGAGATCAACGCAGTATGGCATTGATCTCTCTGCAAAAAGATAGGGTTAAACCCGGCGTTTGGTCGCGGAATCCATCCATACAGCCAGCAACAAAATCGCACCTTTGACAATGTACTGCCAGAAAGTCGGCACATCCAGCATGCTCATCCCATTGTCGAGAGAAGCCATAATAAATGCGCCCATCACGGCACCAGCAACACTGCCGATACCCCCTGCAAGGCTGGTACCACCAATCACACAAGCTGCGATGGCATCCAATTCGGCAATATTACCCGCAGAAGGTGAACCCGCCCCCAGGCGGGAACTAAGAATCAGACCGGCTATTGCCACCATCAATCCATTGATAGCAAATACCGCCAGTTTGGTGCGTTCTACATTGACCCCAGATAAACGGGCTGCATCGATATTGCCGCCAATGGCGTAGATCCGGCGACCAAAAGCAGTCCGGGTAGCCATAAATATACCGGCCAGCATCAGCGCCGTAAGAATTAATACCGGGGTAGGGACACCACGATAATCATTCAATAAATATATAGCCCCAAGAACTATTACAGCAGTAATAGATTGGCGAGTAACATCTCCCTGGGGTGCCGCAACCGGCAAACCCAGCCGAATACGGTGACTACGCCGACGCCATTGCCAGGCCACAAACAACATCAGGCCAATCGCCCCGATACCAAAACCGAATCCATTAGGCAGGTAGCTTTGGCCGATTTGTGACATCGCATTACTGGTTGGCGATACCGTGGTGCCGTTGGTAATACCGATTAAGATGCCACGGAAAGCCAGCATTCCGGCAAGGGTGACAATAAATGAAGGAACTTTGCGATAGGCAACCCACCAACCGTTCCATGCCCCCAGTACTAGCCCCAAGCCTAGCGTAACCACAATGGTTAGCGGTAACGGCCAGCCAAGCCACACATCAAAAATCGCGGCCACACCGCCCAGCAACCCCATCATCGAACCGACCGACAGATCAATCTCCGCTGAGATAATGACAAACACCATCCCCACCGCCAAGATGCCGGTGATCGCCGTTTGGCGCAGAAGATTCGAGATATTTCTGGCGCTGAGATAGGCCCCTTCAGTGGTAAAAGTGAAAAACAGCATAATAATGGCAATAGCGGCCAACATGACAAAAACTTGCAAATTAACTGATTTTAGCCGAAATAGTGGCTTTTTAACGCCATTTTCTGGTGTATTCAGTTCAGACTGATTAGCTTGCGACATGGGTTTCACTCCTGAGTGCGGCTTCCATGACCTTTTCTTGGGTCAGGTTATGGTTAATGAGATCAGCTTTGATGCGCCCCTGATGCATGACCAACACCCGATCACTTAATCCCAAAACCTCCGGCAATTCAGAAGAAATCACAATGACCGCAATTCCCTGCTGGACCAATTGATTGATAAGTTTATAGATTTCATATTTTGCGCCGATGTCTATACCACGAGTTGGCTCATCGAGAATCAAAATTTTCGGGTTCAGTAACAGGCATTTAGCCAGAATCGCTTTTTGCTGATTACCACCGCTAAGGCGGGCAATCGCCAGCTCTGATGAAGAGGTTTTGACCTTTAACCGCGCCAGAGACTGCGCAATGGTGGATTGCTCTTTGGCATCATCCAGCATGCTAAAAGCACCGGTAAAATCATCCAAGGCCGCCAGTGTGATATTCGCGCCCACCCCCATCACCGGTACGATGCCGTCTTTTTTGCGATCTTCTGGCACCATCGCAATGCCCAATTTCATCGCCTGCTGACACGTGTTGATGGTCACCGGTTTACCATCAATAAAAATATCTCCCTGCCAACGGCCCGGATAGACGCCGAACAGACATTGCACTGTTTCGGTTCGACCTGAGCCTACCAACCCGGCAACACCTAGAATCTCGCCACGTTTCAACACGAAAGAGACCTCATCGACCCGGCGAATATGGCGGTTGACCGGATGCCAGGCACAGAGATTTTCCACCCGTAGAATTTCTTCGCCAATATGGTGGGCTTCATGGGGGTAAAGCTCTTTCAGTTCGCGGCCTACCATCATAGCGATAATGTCATCTTCGCTCATGGTCGCCGCCGGGCGGGTACCAATATGACGACCATCGCGGATCACACAGATATGATCGGATATCGCTTTGACTTCATTCAATTTATGCGAGATATAGATACAGGCAATACCGTGGTTTCGCAGGTCACGGATAATATCCAGCAAAATAGCGGTTTCACTTTCAGTCAGTGAGGCGGTAGGTTCATCTAATACCAGTAGCCGCACTTGTTTATTCAGCGCTTTCGCAATTTCAACGAGCTGTTGCTGCCCAAGGCCCAACTCACCGACGGGAGTGTGAGGGTCGACGACCAGTTTGACCTGTGCCAACATCCGCTGGCAGCGTAAATACATGGCATCGTAATCCATAATGCCGAAGCGCCCCCATTCGGAACCGAGGAACATGTTTTCCAGCACCGACATCTGTTTCACTAACGCCAGTTCCTGATGAATTATCGCAATGCCCTTTTGCTCTGTTTCACGAATATTTTTGGCCTGTAACATTTCGCCTGAAAAAAATATTTCTCCCTGATAAGAACCGGTGGAATAAATACCACATAACACTTTCATTAGTGTGGATTTCCCCGAACCGTTTTCACCACATAACGATAATATTTGTCCGGCCTCTAATGTCAGGCTGATATTATCTACGGCTTTAACCACACCGAATTGCTTAGTAATATTTTTCATTTCTAGCAGGTAGGGCATAACCCCTCCTTAATACTGCTGATTTTATAGCATTGCGGCTACATTAAATAACGGCCATGTTAATAAATTAAATAACTGGCCGTTTATTACAAAGTCCAATCAGCAATATGCCAATCAATAAACATCTGCTTTTTTGTGGAATCCGTCGGCTATGATAGTGCTATCAATATTGCTTTTATCAACTTGAATCGGTGTTAATAAATAAGCAGGAACATCTTTTATACCATTATTTAATTTACTGTTGGCTTTTGGTTCCTCACCTTTACCCAGGGTGACTGCAATTTCTGCCGCATCATTGGCTAATTTACTGATTGGTTTATATACGGTCATGGTTTGCGTACCCGCAACAATTCGTTTTATTGCAGCCAAATCAGCATCCTGACCGGAAATAGCCACCTTCCCTGCCAACCCTTGTGCGGCTAACGCCTGAATTGCCCCGCCAGCAGTTGCATCATTGGATGCCACCACAGCATCAATCTTGTTATTGTTGGCAGTGAGTGCATTCTCCATAATTTTCAAGGCATTTTCTGGTAACCAGGCATCAACCCACTGATCACCGACAATTTTTATTTTCCCCTCTTTTATCAGTGGATTAAGCACTGTCATTTGCCCTTGGCGGAACAACTTGGCATTGTTGTCGACGGGTGACCCACCCATCAGGAAGTAATTGCCTTGCGGCACCCGCTCAACCAGGCTTTTCGCCTGCAACTCACCCACTTTTTCATTATCAAATGAGATATAAAAATCAATATCAGCGTTATTTATCATACGATCATACGCTAATACCTTTATCCCTTCCCGTTTAGCCTCGGCGATAACGTTACTTAATACTTGACCGTTATAGGGAATAATAACTAACACATCAACGCCACGATTAATCATATTTTCTATTTGTGACATCTGTGTTTCTTCATTGCCATTTGCAGATTGCACAAATACTTTAGCGCCAAGTGATCCAGCTTTGTTAACAAAAATGTCGCGGTCTTTCTGCCAACGTTCCAGGCGGAGATCATCTATCGCCATACCGATTTTAATTTCTTTACTAAATCCGGGCTGGCTAATCATCACCAGAGCGGCACATGCGGAGAGTAAAATGTTCTTAAATTTCATCTTTCGGTACCTTTCTTATTGTGCAAGCAGGGTAAGAGAAACGGTAAACATCGACTGCAATAGGGATTGTTGACGCTTATTTGCACATCGGCAATTACAGATTTTCATCCGCCAATTATGTTTTTTGGTTTAATGTTAATTTTATGATAACGATCATGTTTTCTTCCTCATAAAATGCATAATTCCATTACGGGATGTTATCCGTGTAATGAATATCTAAGCATTTTTATAATTAAGCGGTTATTTATGAGATCTACACCACAATTAATAATTCTCTGAATTTAAGTGTGAAATAACGTAATTGAGAGAATCGCTAACAACTCCGAAGATAAAAGCTCATCAGCCCGGCAAAAGCGGGGCCAGCTTCCAAGGAGTATTGCATGCAATCTTATTTTGATGAATTAGAACAAGTGCGTTACGAAGGCAGCCAGAGCGCTAACCCGCTGGCATTTCATCATTACAACCCGGATGAAATTATTCTTGGTAAGCGAATGGCCGACCACCTCCGGTTTGCGGCCTGTTATTGGCATACCTTCTGCTGGGGCGGGGCCGATATGTTTGGCAGCAATGCCTTTGATCGCCCGTGGCAGCATCCGGGGGATGCACTGGCTCTGGCAAAACGCAAAGCCGATGTCGCATTTGAATTCTTTCATAAACTGAATGTGCCTTATTACTGCTTCCATGATATCGATGTCTCGCCAGAAGGCGCGTCAATGAAAGAGTATCTTAATAATTTTGCCGTTATGACCGAGGTATTGGCCGAGAAACAAGAGAGCAGCGGCGTAAAATTATTATGGGGTACAGCTAACTGCTTTACCCATCCACGCTATGGCGCGGGGGCAGCCACTAACCCTGATCCAGAAGTCTTTAGTTGGGCTGCAACTCAAGTCTTTACTGCCATGAATGCCACCAAAAAACTCGGCGGTGAAAACTATGTGTTATGGGGCGGGCGTGAGGGCTACGAAACACTGTTAAACACCGATTTGCGCCAGGAACGCGAGCAGATTGGCCGCTTTATGCAGATGGTGGTGGAGCACAAACATAAAACCGGTTTCCAGGGCACGCTATTAATTGAACCTAAGCCACAGGAGCCCACCAAGCATCAGTACGACTATGACGTGGCTACCGTTTATGGCTTCCTCAAGCAGTTTGGGCTGGAAAAAGAGATTAAAGTAAATATTGAGGCCAACCATGCCACATTGGCGGGCCACTCGTTCCATCACGAAATCGCCAGTGCTATTGCCTTAGGTATTTTCGGTTCAGTAGATGCTAACCGTGGTGATCCACAGTTGGGCTGGGATACCGATCAGTTTCCAAACAGTGTAGAAGAAAATGCGTTGGTGATGTTTGAGATCCTCAAAGCGGGTGGTTTTACTACCGGTGGGCTGAACTTTGATGCAAAAGTACGCCGCCAAAGTACCGATAAATATGACCTGTTCTATGGCCATATTGGGGCGATGGATACCATGGCGCTGGCACTGAAAGTTGCCGCCAAAATGATTGAAGATGGTCAGTTGGATCAACGCGTTGCCAAGCGCTATGCCGGTTGGAATACTGAGATGGGTCAGCAAATTCTGCAAGGTAAACTGTCGCTGGAAGAGCTGGCACGCTATGCCGAACAGCATAACCTGAATCCGCAACATCAGAGTGGTCATCAGGAGCAGTTAGAAAATCTGGTTAACCGCTATTTATTCGGCTGATGTTTAAGATGGGGCACCCGCTGCCCCAATCTCACCTATAAGGAAGGTATATGTACCTTGGCATCGACTTGGGCACCTCCGGCGTCAAAGCAATTCTACTGGCCGAAAACGGGCAAGTAGTTGCGAGCCAAAGTGCCGCTTTATCCGTCTCGCGCCCACGCCCGTTGTGGTCGGAACAAAACCCAGCTGACTGGTGGCAGGCAACCGATCAGGCCATGCAGGCTCTGGCCGCAGCACATGATTTGCAGCAGGTAAAAGCCCTTGGGTTAACCGGGCAAATGCACGGCGCAACCTTACTGGATAAACAACATCAGGTGCTGCGCCCAGCCATTCTATGGAATGATGGCCGCAGTTTTGCCCAATGTCAGGCACTGGAGCAAGCAGTACCCGAGTCGCGCCAGATTACAGGTAATCTGATGATGCCCGGGTTTACCGCACCAAAACTGAAATGGCTGGCTGAGCATGAGCCAGATATTTTTAATCGTATTGATAAGGTACTGTTACCAAAAGATTATCTTCGTTTTCTGATCAGTGGTGATTTCGCCAGCGATATGTCCGATGCCGCCGGTACTATGTGGCTGGATGTCGCGCAGCGTGACTGGAGTGATGAGATGTTGGCCGCCTGCGGTTTAAACCGCCAGCACATGCCAGCACTGTTTGAAGGCAGCCAGATTACCGGCCATGTCAGTACAGCTATTGCCCACCGCTGGGGTATCAACACCATTCCGGTAGTGGCCGGAGGTGGTGATAATGCTGCCGGTGCTATTGGTGTTGGTCTGTATCAGACCGGACAGGCGATGTTGTCGCTGGGTACCTCCGGCGTCTATTTTGCCGTCAGTGACGGTTTTCTCAGCAACCCCGCCAGCGCAGTTCATAGTTTTTGCCATGCATTACCACATACCTGGCACCTGATGTCGGTGATGCTAAGTGCCGCATCCTGTCTTGACTGGGCTTGCCAACTCACCGGCGTCGATAATGTTCCTGCACTGATAGCAGAAGTGGAGAAAGCACCGCCAGCGGCTACCCCGGTATGGTTCTTACCCTACCTTTCTGGCGAACGGACTCCCCATAATAACCCCAATGCTAAAGGGGCATTCTGGGGCTTTACCCACCAACATGGCAGGGCAGATTTAGCCCGTGCGGTGTTAGAAGGGGTGGGATTTGCTTTAGCTGATGGGATGGATGCGGTGCATGCCAGCGGATTGCAGCCGACATCAGTCACATTGATTGGCGGGGGGGCTCGCAGTGCCTATTGGCGGCAAATGTTGGCTGATATCAGTGGCCAAACGCTGGAATATCGTACCGGGGGGGATATCGGCCCAGCGTTGGGCGCAGCCCGGTTGGCTCAAATTGCACTGAACCCAGAAACGCCATTAGCGGACTTATTACCTGAACTGATATTGGAACAAACCCATTTACCTGATACAGATCGCCATCACTATTACACTGCTCAACGGACAATCTTCAAAAAGCTCTATCAGCAATTACTGCCGTTATGTGAGTAAATAACACCTCAGGGCTGGCGAGTAATACCCCTCAGCCCTGAGCGTATTAGTAATAGTTGATTTTCACGATGGCTGTGGCATCAAATTGGCCTAATTTCACTGATTGCCCGGCAATAGCATTCAGGCTGGCAGTATAATTTTTTGTCACCTGACTCACATCGTTCAACTGTGCGAACTCGTTATAACGGTTATATACAATCGCCTGACTGGCATCATTATAAATCGTCAATTTCGTGCCGTTTTGCATATCAATGGCATTATCACCCACTAACGGATTCGTGGTTGAGAACTGCGCCTGAATAGAAAAATTGGACAAGCAACCTTGTTTGACTGCGGTAATGGAAAACGGCTGACTAATATTATTGCCGCTATTTTGTAGCAACGCTTTATTGAATACGCCAAAATTCACGATTTGCGATTCTGGATATACCACCAAGTCTGCACCGCAGGCAATAAACCGTACTCCCGTTAACCCTGATAAGGCATAGCGCAAGTTCTTTGCCCCAGAGGTCAGATTCAGCCCAGTTGAACCATCAAGTTGGAATACCGTGAAGTTATCTGCACCCACATAATAACCGCTCGAAGGTGGGTTACCGGTCACTTTAATATATAGCCGGAAAGTCACCGTAACGGTAACGTTTTGCCCTTTAACAATCGGAGAGGAATTGGTATTTAAACGGGCCGCGTTAGTTTCTAAATCCTGCCCATTATAACTGACACCTAATTGCAACCCCTGCCCCAACGATTGATGTAGCGGGTTAAAATAGAACCACACTTGGTCAACCGTCGAGCCTAATACGTTATCGCAATAGGCTGTAACAGTAATATCGTTCGATTCCCAGACTTTCGTCCCTGCCGCAACATTCGATGGTATCGCTAATTGCCCGATAGGTATCGCAGGCTTAATCACAATACCGGTTCCCTTTTCAACACAATCAAGGGCATAGGCCGCCTGCGATAACAGCAGCGTCACCAATAAAATAACTACCGAGCCACCCATCCGGCCCATTTTATTTAACATAGCATGAGTCATTGTCATTCCTTTACCGGTACCGGAACAGGCTGCGCGCATTACTTTTTCTTTTCCGCAGGTTGAATTTGGCAATCAACAGCCGAGCAGTTAAAAATACGGATGACCATGCCACCAAAATCATCCATATAACCAATGCTATAACGACTGCCACTATAACCTGGCGTCTTGGCAATCTCAGTACCAAAAGGCGCGATCATTAGGCTATCGAAACCGGGGAAATTACCGCGATTATCCTGGCTTAAATACCCTAACGTGATGTAATACGGTGTCGGGTTATGAATTTTTAGACTTTCACCTTGCTTACTAATCTGTAATTTTTCCTGCCAGACCTCGTTATAATCTGCTTTTATCGCCGTAGGGCGGTAAAATAGCTTCACTCTATTTTGAATCGCAATTTGTACCACGTTGGTCATTTCACTTTTTGGTGGTACTTCCCGCACGTTGAAATAGAATAGCGTCTCGCGATCTGTAGCTAATTTATCAGCATCAGGCAGTTTCATAATGCGCACCTGACTTTTTTGGCCGGCATTAATCCGCTGCATTGGCGGTAAAGCAACCAATGGGTTATCTACTTTCTGGCCAGCGGCATTTTCTAACCATGATTGCGCTAAATAAGGTGATGTTTTACTCTGATTTTGCAAAATAACACTGGCTGATTTATCGCTGCTGTTGAAGATAATCCGTGTCCGGTCAAGATTAATCGCCGCCTCACTGACCATCGTGGTAAGCAATAAGGCAATCCCTACTATGGCATTATTTATCTGCTGGTTCTTCCTAACCAGCATCATGTTATTAAGGTCTTTCATTTTCTGTTCCGCTCTAAATTAGATCGTTATGCTGTGAATAACTGCTTTAAGTAAGCAACAGTTTTGGGTAAAAAATAATTTACGGTCAATAATAGTTTTCGGTCAATAAACTATTTTAATTAATATTTTTCCATATTGCTGCCTAACCTACTGACAAGGAAGTAGAATTTTCCCTGAATTCATGCCGTTATTTTCCGGCAATACTATCTTGCACTGCTTTTTGCCCCACTGAACCGTCAGTTTCCCGGCATCTTCTAAGCCAGCCAAATAGGCCAAGCCACTTTCGCCTAAAATACCTACCTCGGCTCCGGTTTTATCAGCAATAACCGATGACCCAAGTGGTGGGAAACTACCGTCATTGAGGCGGATTATGGCCATAATTTGCTGACCTTTTACTGCCCTAATTTCACGGTAACCAATAGCACCTTCGGTTAGGGTTTTTTGAATAACAGTACTATAGACTTCAATATCTTCCGGCAGGCTTTGCACATCAACCCGAACGTCTGACTGCTGATAACTGGTAACGCCATTTACCACTGCCACACCAAACCGATTGGTAATCGCCGAATTATTATTCAATGACACACCTGAAACATTGCCGGTATCAATCATTATTCTTGGCTCATTACCCGATTTATTCTGGTGAGCTGAAACACCCTTCGCAGTCGCGGTTATCGAGCCATACCAGTTGGTATTCAACGAGTTATATTCATTATTTTTATGGCTGGCATCGACACCAAACTCACCATAAGGGGAGCTATGCTGATAGCCACCACGGAACACGCCATTTCCTTGCTGTATTTCAGGGCTGGCGCCCCCGGCGCTGACACGCCAGATATTCCTCGGGTCCTGGCTGTTGAAATAGGAGATATTCTGCGAGTAGCCGTTGTTCTTATCACGTTGCGCGTCATAACTGACCTGCTGCCCAACACCAATCGGGACGCTGAATGAGAAGAACACCTGATTTTCGCTTTCATACTGGTATTTCACTTTATTGGCAGAGATTGTCGTCGAAATGCCTTTAAAAGAGCCAATATCAAAAATTTTGCTGACAGAAACACCGTAATTATTACTGGATACATCATTCCAGTAAGTTTTATGGGTAGCAGATAAGTACATAGTGATATCCGGCCAGGCCAAATATTGGTTCGCGGTCACGGTGTATGTTTGCTTATCATTTTGTAGATAATTATTGCCATTTAGCCGATCCAAATACTGGCTCATGCTCATAAAGTTCTTTTCGGAAAAACGGTATCCGGCAAAGGTAATCTGGCTATTAGTCTGGTCAAAACGCTTGGAATAGTTAACCCGGTAGCTTTCACCACTCTGCTTCCCTTCATGCGGTAACTGAGAGCGGGAATGTGTAACATCGACAGACAGCGCACCGAAATCATGTAAATTTTGCCCAGCACCCATGGCTATCGCGGTGTAGTCCTGTGACGTAGCAATCACTCCGCCATACAAGGAAACATCATTAAATGCCCCCCATGAAAACTCACCATTAAAGAAAGTCGGATCACTTACCGCGTTATTGCTGCCCTGCATCGGACGGCCCAAAGCCGTTTTATAGCGGATGGCACCTTTGCGGGTTAAAAATGGTACGGTTGCGGCGCTAACTTGGAAAGTGGTTACACGACCATCTTCCTCTTCCACGCGGACATCAATATTGCCCTGTACCGCCTCACTAATATCTTGAATAACAAACGGCCCCGGAGCAACGTTGGTTTGGTAAAGGGTACGGCCATTTTGGCTCAGAATGACTCTGGCATTGGTGCGAGCAATGCCGATCACTTGCGGTGCATAGCCACGCAGTGTCGGTGGCAACATCCGCTCATCACTGGAAAGTGATGCCCCCAGAAAACGAAATGAATCGAAAATACTGGAGCTGAGATAGGTTTGACCACCAATAAATTTAGCCCCTATCGCTGGGATAGCCCGAAATGCATACACTTGTGACCAGTCAAAATTACTGTAGTGCGAGCCTTCTGTTTCATTATTGATATATTGGTAATCAGCACGGATACGCCATGGCCCCATATTGGCGCCCGCAGTTCCGTAGCTGCTAAAATTAGTGCTACTACTACCACTTTTCGGCGCATAACGATTACCAAACAGGTTGTAATCCAATATAGCGCCGGGAATGCCATCATCCCATTGAGAAGGCGGCACCCAATTAGGATCACTGTAAGCTAACCATGCTTGTGGAATAGAGATAATTAAATATTGTTTTTCTTTATCGTAATTTGCCGTAATTTCTTCTTTTTGATCAATAGAGACACACTTGCCATCATTCCATAATGTCAGCGACTCACGCACAGCCGGAGCTAACCCTAGCAGATCAACTAAATCTGGAGACAGGCATAATTTAGTTAATTTCCCATCATCGACAGGTAAATAGGGTATCAGGTAGCGCTCAGGTAACAGCCGGCCATTAATCAGGACATCAAGCAGATAATCACCAGGAGGGGTATAATCATCAACCTCAAAACGAGACAGATCGATATTACTGCGATCTTTTGCATCGATAATATTGGTATTAAACTCTACTGCTGCAGCCATTCCAGGCAATAATAAACTCAAACCTGCCAATGTTAATATTTGCACCATTCGAAAGATCATTTCTTTTCTTCTAGATTTATATTGCATAAATAAATCACTGTCTTATGGCAAAGTATTAATAAAGGGGAGTATCCTCCCCTTAAATTGAAGCTACATACGCCGCTGTAACGTCAAATAAGCAGGGTATGACCCAAAGTAATTGGTGTTTCAGCAAAGCAGCAAACAAGTGCCGCTAACGCTGCTGCAACGCCAAGTACGAAGGGTAATTTTATTTATAGTTCAGCGCGTAAGTAGCCTGGGACACGATAGTACCGGTTGTTACAGGTGCGCCAGTTGCTTCAACGCGCGCTGCGAATACTATCTGATTCGGGCCAGTTACCAGATTAACATCAGCACCGGTATCACCCACTTTCAGCAATGCGCCGTTAGTGTCGATCAGACGAATACCTGCACCACCTGCGCTACCGGTGTTTGCCAGCAATGCTGGAGAGGTTGCATCAGAAACGCCGCCGAAAGTTACGGTAACTTTAGACATTGCAGGGTAAGTTACTGAACCTGCGGTTTGTTCAGTCAGATCGCAATCTTGCAGATCAATGTTGTACTGAACGTTCTGAGAATATTTATTACCGGTTTCCAGTAATTTATTCGCTACCTGCCCCATATCTACGCTGATATCAGTAGAGTTCGGCGCGATAGAGCATGGTGCATTAATAACAGTACCGGTAAAATGAATACGGCCATTACCTTCATCTGCAGCAAATGCTTGGGAAATGAAAGCAGAAGACGCCAACGCAATAATCAATGCACTTTTCTTAAAATTAGACATATTAAAAAACCTTTATTTAGACACCATATTTAAAGAATACGCTGATGGAATGCCATCAACGGCTCACGTCATTACCGATGGCTATAACCACGATAAAATAAATAAAAAACATGAAAGTAAAAATGCAATAAGATGAAATCACAAAATGACACTAAAATTTAATTATAGGAATGCATTCCAGAATAAAAATTCCAGAATTAATCCTCAATATTTAAATTATAATCATCAAAGTGTAATTTATATTAAATAGTAACCGATACTTTATAAACTCCCATGTATTTATATTATCTGGCTGTTCTCGCCCCGACTGGACATGGGTAGGACTATACGCGATCTTTTTATCTAGTAAATACGAATTTATCGGCCAAATCGATCGTTATATATAATTTATTTGGTGTTTTATGCCATGTTTATGATCAAAACCCAGTTATTTATGCCAAATAGGCTTGACTAAGCAAGGTTATACTTCAAATATTTTTATAATATCAGCAATAAATCTTATCTGTGTTTATTCGACAAATCAGAGACATCAACAATGTTGAAGGAAAAATCCTACAAAATATAGGAATATATTCATACGCCATCAATAGAACTATTCTTTTAATTAATTCAAATTGTATATAATAAGCAATGAATACATTTTTAATGTCAAATTTTGTCGATAAAAAAGATGTTGGAAACCAAATGATATATATCCCGAGATTGCAAAATGCAGGCTAGCACAACTAATACACCAGCAAGTTGAAGCATAAGGGGTATAAACAAATGGTTAACTGGTCCCTTTTACACCCTATGATGGCCGGATTTGGCATTCCGCTCTAGTTAAAACCAGCCCATGATTGAGCTACATCCATACGGCGGAGGGCCGGAAATGACTAACAGCGCATTACTGATTATTGATGTTCAACAATCTTTCGAACATAAATCTTTTTGGCAGCAGCAAGACTTACCCGCCTTCTCGGCGGCACTGAATCTATTAATTACCGGCTGTAAACTGCGAGGAGTGGCACTGGTCGATGTTTTTCATGTCGCCCCAGAAGGGCCTTTCTCACTGGCGTCAGGCTATGTTAAACCAATGTCGCTGGTTTCCCATCAGGCAGATGTTACCGTACAAAAGC
This sequence comes from Yersinia sp. 2553 StPb PI, assembly GCF_052217105.1. NCBI lineage: Bacteria > Pseudomonadati > Pseudomonadota > Gammaproteobacteria > Enterobacterales > Yersiniaceae > Yersinia > Yersinia sp. 2553 StPb PI. The sequence continues at coordinate 3,765,796 of NZ_JAZGPX010000002.1, forward strand.
GGGTACATAACGCGCTGACTGATTCAGGTCTGGATCAGTGGCTAAAGGAAAGGCAGATAGATCATCTAATTATTGCCGGTATGCGTACTGAGCAATGCTGTGAAACCACCGCCCGTGTGGCATCGGATTTAGGTTATCAAGTGACCTTCGTGACTGAAGCTACGCTAACCTTCCCAATGATGCAGCCAAATGGTGTGGTATTGAGTAGCGAAGAATTAAAGCTGCGCACTGAAACCGTGTTAGTCGATCGGTTTGCCACCATCCGTACCGTTGCGAAAACACTGGATGCTCTGGATACTCGGCCGTCAGAGGTGGTTGCAGAAAAAACAGTAAACTGGCAGCCACAGCCTTATTTGCCACGAGATATCACCCCTGCTGACGTTAAATATCTTAAGCAGTGGCAGTTGAAGCGCTATGTTATTCGTTACTCGCAGGCCCAAGGTGACACACCATATTACGCCCCCGCTTATCAGTTAGTTGGGCAGTGGTTACCTGAAGAAGCAGAAACGGTGAACCGCCCAGGCATTGGTTTTGTGATTGAGCATCAGGGGAAAACACTGAATTACCTGATTGTTGGATGGTGGGACAATGAGAATGAATTGCGCGTGAAAGTCTGGGTACAAGAGCAGGGAGTGTGGCGTGCGGCACGGGATGAATCGTTCTGTGTGTGGGATTTGCAGGTTATGGCCTTTGAACGCGATGCTTTTGTTGCTACTTTGCTACAGCACACCCCGGATATTCCGGCTTATCTGAACCGTTATCTGACGGTAACTGTGGATTAACCATGCAACGAAATGTCTATTTCCTATTGCTTCCCGGCGTGCTGTCGCTGGATTTAACTGGCCCGGCTGAAACCTTACGGTTGGCAGGGTCATTTAATCTCTTCTATATCAGTCCATTGCCGCAAGTGACGGCTTCCACCGACATGGTGCTAGGCCAGTTACAACCACTGCCTGACCGCTTGCCAGAGGGCAGTTTACTGGTCGTGCCGGGAGTGAGCGACTCACGCCACTACTTTGCAACCGAAACGGCCGCAGTGGCCCGTCACTGGTTACAACAGCAAAAAATAGCCATTACACAGCAAAAAATAATCTTGGTTTGTGTCTGCTCCGGTGCATTACTGGCGGCACAAGCGGGGCTACTGGATGGCTACCAATGCACCACTCATCACAATGTACTTGAGCGATTACGTCAGCAGGCACCCGCCGCACAAACCAAAGAAAACCGTATCTTTGTTGAAGACCGTGGCGTGTATACCAGCGCCGGAATTACGGCGGGTATTGATCTCTCTTTGCATCTGATTAGCCGCTATTGCAGCCCACAAACTGCATTAGAAGTCGCACGGGAAATGGTGGTTTATTTTCGACGGTCTGGCGATGATCCGCAGCTTTCCCCCTGGTTACGTTACCGCAATCACCTGCATCCCGCCGTACACCGCGCGCAGGATGTGATGTCGGCAGAACCGGAAGCCGAATGGTCACTGCTTCAGGTCGCGCAGAAAGCACATGTCAGTAGCCGCCATTTAACACGATTATTCCGCGAACATGTCGGGATCAGTGTGCGTGAATTTCACGAACAATTGCGAGTCGCAGTGGCCGAAGTTCGCCTGCAAGAAGGGTTTAATCTGGAGAAAGCCGCACTGGCTGCCGGGTTCTCCTCCGGCCGCCAGCTTCGGCGCGCACAACAGCGTGGGCAGGTCGTGGTTAACTGACCAGACGCCGCCGGTCAATGCGCTGTAATCCCATGGATAGCAAAGTGCTCAGGGCGAGAGCCAGTGCGAAAACATAGAAAATATCCAGTATCGGATAACCCGTAAAATCGTAATGATGGGTGCGAATAAAGTGAATAATGAGCGCGTGGAAGCCGTAAATCGCCAATGAATGCCCGGCGAGCCAGCTTAGCCAGCCAATTTGCTGGTTCATGCAGTTTTTAAACCACACCAGCAGTGATACCGCCGCAACGAACACCAGCGGGCCACAATACATATAGAAAGTATCCGCAAAACTGCCATTAATCCGCGTCTGCTTTTCAGTTGAGATGGCAATAAATATTACGCTGGTGATAAACAGCAATGCCGCCCCCCAACTGATCACCCTGCCTTTGGTTTCCAACATTCCAATTGCCCGCCCCAACAGCGCGTACAGCAAGTAATAAAAAGTATCACCGTAGATATAGAGGTTGATTGGCAATAAATGGAAACCGCCAATCGAATATTTGCTGGCTTGGGGATTGGCTAGCACTGCCAGCAGTAAAATCACCACCGCCAGATAGCGGCCTGACACCGGTTTGACATTAATCAGTGGTGATACCAGATAAACCACGATAATGGCGTAGAAAAACCACAGATGATAAAACACCGGTTTTTGCAGGATATTCTGTAGTGAGCTCCAACCGTTGATCGGCGTCAGGATCGAAATATAAATCAGGGCAATCACACTGTAGAACAGCAGGCATAGCCCAATTCGGGTGAAGTGCTTTTGCTGTGCACTTTTTTCACCAAAAAACAGATAACCAGAGATCATAAAGAACAGGGGCACGCAGGCACGAGAAGCAGAATTGAGCAGATTGGCAATATCCCAGTTAGCCTCACCCACCTGAGCACCACTGGTGACGTAATAGGTTGTGGCATGGATCATGACCACCATAATGCAGGCCACCGCCCGCAAATTATCAATCCAGCCAATCTTATTGGTCATGCATACTCTCTATCACCTGTCAGCATACTAAAAGCGTTGATCTATTTACGGCATCAATAATCAGGTTGCAAACAATAACGTAAATTTAACGTATCCCCAAAATAATTGGCATTGCCATATTCCTCTATTGACGGCAAAATAACCGACCTGACGCGCTTTGAATGCACACCCTGCCTGAGCCGTATCCTTTTTTACGTTTATTATTAATAGCTTAATTTATGCAAACTTCATTTTCACCCGCGACACGTTTAGGTCGACGGGCGCTTTTATTCCCTCTTTGTTTAGTATTGTTCGAATTTGCCGCTTATATCGCTAACGATATGATCCAGCCAGGTATGCTCGCCGTAGTGGCTGATTTTAATGCCAGTATTGAGTGGGTTCCGACCTCTATGACTGCCTATCTGGCTGGCGGGATGTTCTTGCAATGGTTACTTGGGCCGTTGTCAGACCGCCGTGGGCGCCGCCCGGTAATGTTGTTCGGTGTCGCATTCTTTGTGGTGACATGCCTTGCCATCTTGCTGGTCAATAGTATCGAACAGTTCATCGCCATGCGCTTCCTGCAAGGGATCGGCTTATGCTTTATTGGTGCCGTCGGTTACGCCACTATTCAGGAATCATTTGAAGAAGCGGTCTGTATTAAAATTACCGCGTTAATGGCCAATGTCGCCTTGATTGCCCCATTACTCGGCCCTCTGGCGGGGGCCGCCTTGATTCATGTCGCTCCGTGGCAGGCAATGTTTGTGCTATTTGCCGTGCTGGGGGCCATTTCATTTGTGGGCTTATGGCGCGCCATGCCGGAAACCGCCGCTCTGAAAGGGGAGAAACTGTCAGTGGCAGCGATGTGGCATGACTATAAGCTGGTGCTCGCCAACCGCCGTTTCATGTGTGGTTCCCTGGCGTTAGGCTTTGCCAGCCTGCCATTGCTGGCGTGGATTGCGCAATCACCTGTCATTTTGATCAGCGGTGAGCAGCTATCCACTGTTGAATATGGTGTTTTGCAGGTGCCCATTTTCGGCGCACTGATTATTGGTAATCTGACACTGGCGAGATTGAGCGGCAAAACCAGTATTCCACGTCTTATCCGCTACGGTGCCGGTCCGATGATTATTGGCTTGCTGGTTGCCGCAGGCTCAACGCTCTATTCATCCCATGCTTATCTGTGGATGACGGCAGGACTGAGCCTGTATGCCTTTGGTATTGGCTTGGCTAATGCCGGTTTGGTGCGGTTGACACTGTTCGCCAGTGATATCAGTAAAGGTACGGTATCTGCCGCCATGGGGATGATCAGTATGATGGTATTCACCTTCGGCATTGAGTTTGCCAAAATCGCTTACTTGTGGGGCAACAGCGGTATCTTTAACCTGTTCAATCTGATCAGTGGCTTGCTGTGGCTGGGCTTGGTGATGATATTTATTCGCCGTCAGCCGGAGGCGGTTACTGCGGAGTAGTTTTAAAGCGGGAGAGAAGCAGCGCTTTTCTCCCGCTAAATATTTTTGTTAGCGTAACTTTAAAGCTGAAAAGCTGTCACGCCATATAACTATCCTTGCGAATTAGGTTAGCGCCAAAAGCAGCACCCAACAATTAATACATCTCATGCGCTGGATATCGTAAAAATTACATATTAGGAGATGTATTAAGAAATAGCCCACTGTCACGCAACAAATGGTCGTTACCTCGGCGGCGAGTAAACCCACTGCGGTCAAAGAATTCAAGGATTTGAATCGCCAGTTTGCGGCCAACACCCAGTCTATCGCGGAAATCTGAGGCACAGGCGCTGCCCTGGCTGGCATCCAGCTCACGTACCAAATCAGCGAATTGCTCAATACGCTGGCTGCGATAGTAGCGATCAGGAACAATTGCTGTGATATAGCCCAGTTGTGCCGCTTTGCGCAATAGTGTGCGCATCTCACCTTCTTCAATCTGCATCTGTGCCGCCAAATCGCGCACCCACCAAGGGTCATCGGCAAAATAGGATGCGACCTGCTGCCACTGAACCTGCTCCTCGGCAGTAAATGCCAGGCCATGAGCTGGCAGATGTAGCCAGCCACGGGTATTCTTTAGCGCCCCTTCAGCCAGCAGATCATCAATCAAACGGAATACCAGCCCTTCATCCAGCGTTGGCAACGCCATACGCCGCAAGCGCGCCCGCCCTAATCCTAACTGATCACCATGCTGTTGATGATACAGGCACAGGACATGTAATAAGGTTTGTTGCCCTTGCTGAGCATGAGGGCGCGAGAGTGCGATATCACCGGCGACAACGCTATCGGTCTGCGCCAGTAAGTCCGCCATATCACGTTCAGTTAGCTGGCGTGCCCAACTGAAGTCAGACAAAGAAACCGGCCCTTGGGCCAGATGTAAATCTAGCACTTCACGGTCAGAGGCTGCCTGGGCCAGCGCGGTTAACCAAGATAAATACGCAGGTTGCCGTTTGCCGCGTTTGGGGGCCGTCAGATGAATCACCCGAGCACCGCCCAAGGTCTTCTTCGCCGCAATATCACGCAGAATAAGACGATCGTTTTCAGCCAGCGATAGCGGGTTATCCAACAGCAGTTCAGCAAGTATCGGCTGGGGGTTCTCGTCGGTAGGTTGTGGATTGGTCAGCAGCGAAAAACGCCCGGTAATATGGCTGGCGGCATGATGCAGATGTAAAGGTTGCCAATGTTGGATCGGTGTATCAGCATCCACAATGACAAGTACCCGCTCCGTGGCCTGCGGCGGCTGTTGCGTTAATAGCCAGTCACCGCGGTTGATCTGTTGTTTGCTGATATCGCCACTGATATTCAGGGCGATACGCTGGCCAGCTTGCGCCTGTGATGTATTTTGATTTTGGGCATGGATACCACGCACCCGCACCGGACAGTCGCCGCCGGTGAGCCATAAGGTATCACCGAGTTCCACCTGACCTGCCAACGCCGTGCCCGTTACCACCAAGCCAGCCCCTTTCACACTGAATGCACGATCGATAGCCAGACGAAAGCGCCGCTGTAACCGGCTGTGCTGTGCATTTTGTTGGTGGTATTGCGCCAGATGTTCACGTAATTCGTTAATGCCACGCTCGGTCGCCGCCGCCGTCACGAACAAAGTGACTTGCTCTGCTTGCCAGCCCTGTGCCGCCAGCTCTGCCAGCACCTGCTGGCGAGCCTGTTCGATACGCTCATCATCAACCCGATCAGCTTTGGTCAGTGCCACGGTCAACGTGGGGCGACCGCTGAGGCGCAAAATCGCCAGATGCTCGCGGGTTTGTGCCATGACACCATCATCACAGGCAACCACCAGCAAAGCATGATCAATACCGCCCACGCCCGCCAACATATTGGCTAAAAACTTCTCATGGCCGGGGACATCGATAAAACCCATAACGCTGCCGTCGGGCTGGGGCCAATAGGCATAACCCAGATCAATGGTCATGCCGCGCTGTTTTTCTTCCGGCAGGCGATCCGCATTCACCCCGGTGATAGCCTGTAAGAGTGTCGTTTTGCCATGATCGACATGGCCTGCTGTTGCAATAATCATCGAGCCAATTCCCTGAGCAACGCCGCCTCATCCTCCAGGCAACGCAAATCGAGCCACAAACGCCCATCAGCCACGCGGCCAATAACCGGCTTAGCCAAACCGCGCCAACGCGCTGTTAGGGCTTCCAGAGCACTTCCACGCCCCTCTTTTGGTGCGAACGTTACCGCCCAACTGGCCAGACGGTCTACCGGTAGCGAACCGCTACCGATCTGCGACCAGCAAGGTTCTGCCGCCAGCGTGAAATCGGTGCCATAACGAGCGGTTAGAGCACCCAATACCCGTTGTGCACTCTCGGCGATAACCTGTGTTGGCCGGGTGAGTAACCTCATGGTTGGCAGCAACTCTGTCAACCGGTCTGGCTGCTGATAGAGACGCAAGGTGGCGTCCAGTGCGGCCAGCGTCATTTTATCGGCGCGTAACACCCGCTTAAGTGGGTGCTGCTGTAGCTGCTCAATCCACTGTTTTTTGCCAAGAATAATCCCGGCCTGTGGGCCACCCAGCAGTTTATCGCCCGAAAAGGTGACTAAATCGATACCCGCTGCAATCAATTGCTGTGGCATTGGTTCTGCTGGCAAACCATAGCGGGTCATATCCACCAACGAACCGCTGCCCAGATCGGTGGCGGTCGGGATGGAGAATTCATGGCCTAATGTTGCGAGTTGCGCTTCGGCAACCGAGGCGGTGAAACCTTCAATACTGTAATTGCTGGTATGCACTTTCATCAGCAGGCCAGTGTGTTCATTTATGGCTTGGCGGTAATCTTTAAGGTGCGTGCGATTAGTGGTACCCACTTCGACCAATTCACACCCCGCCTGTCGCATCACATCCGGGATACGAAAAGCACCACCAATCTCCACCAGCTCACCGCGAGAAACCACTACCTGTTTCCCCGCCGCCATTACCGTCAGCATGAGAAACACCGCAGCAGCATTGTTATTCACGATACAAGCATCTTCCGCACCGGTCAGCTCACACAGCAAATCGGCGATAGCCCGGTCACGATGGCCACGCCCGGCACCACTCAGAGAGTATTCCAGTGTTACCGCGCCACGCATCGCATCATTCACCGCAGCAATAGCTGATTCAGCCAATGGGGCACGGCCCAAGTTGGTATGCAATACGGTACCGGAAAGGTTAAAGACGGGTTTTAACGCGGATTGGCGGCTATGTAAACGCTGCTTTAATGCTGTTGGCCAGTCACTGCACCAATCAGCCAGTGAATGAAATTGGCGGATATATTCACGAGCCTCAACCTGCATTTGACGCAAAATATCGGTCAATAAAACAGGGCCATATTCAGCCACTAAAGGGGCAACATCTGGCTCGCGTAGCAGGCGATCTATTGCGGGTAACTGACTGTATAACTGATGGGGTTCTGCGCTCATACTCACTCAGGTAATAAGGTCGAAAGAGCGCCATAATAATGGTACGGCGCTCGGTCTGAGTAATTAGTGTAGCGCGATAGAATCAACCACGCTATTCACTAACGTTTGGTGTTGCTTGGTTTTTTCAGCGGCAGAGACCATCTGAATAAATACCACTTTCTTATCTAACACAGTAAAGATTGTAGTCGCTACCATCGGCGAATTTTGTATTTTTTGCTTGGTATCAAACAGGCGGAACTTATGGCCATCAACGGTGATGTCTTTTTGTCCGGTTTGTTTAATATTCTGGTACTGAGCACTGAACCCCTGCAATAACCCTTTGTTTAACGCATCAAGGGACAAATCACTGGTATCAAGCAATTCAACGCCCGGCGGGTTAGTCACCGCAGTGACGGCCATTTGTTTACCGGCAGCATCAATCAATAACAACGTTTGATTTTGCTCATTGTTTACGTCACCCGCCAATTTAGTTTGGTCAACAAATGATGTTGGTAATACAAAGGTAACCTTACCATCAAATAGACTAACCTGCTGCTGGTCAGCGGAAAGTTTAGCGGCTGGCGTGGTTGCTGCTGGCGGAGTTACTGCGGGTGTAGAGGCTACCGGAGCGGGCGCGGGTGTTGTAGCAGGGGTCGATGCAGGGGCGGCATTGTTGGTGCTTTCCTTGCTCTCCTTACTGTTATCACACGCGGCCAGACCACCTACCAACACCATCACTACCGTCAGTTTTGCGACTATCTTCAACATACAATAAATATCCTTATTTAAGTTAGCGTATCGCTCGGATGATGGAGTAGCGCCTGTCAATAAAACCAACAGTGGTTACAATGGCCATCACATGTGAGCGCGACCATTGTATAATAACCATACAAACTATACTTCTATTTTGTGACCCGGAAACCTATTCCCCTGGAAACAAGAATGGATTGATACTGCTGCGGGCGAATCCTTCACCTTCCATTTTGGCATCAAGAATAAGCGAGGCCAGATCATCAGCAACCGCTTCAACTTGTGGGTCTTTTTCCTGATAGAGAATTTTCAGGTAAGTGCCGCAATCACCACAACTTTCCGCTTTTACTGCCGCCAGTTCACTGTCCAGTGACCAGTAATTCAAATCACGGGTCTGTTCGCAGTTACTGCATTTGATTCGGACCACATGCCACTCGCTTTCACACAAGTTGCAGTGCAGATAACGTAAACCGTTTTGGGTACCGATATGCACCACGCTGGAGACCGGAATACTGCCGCAGACTGGGCAGAACTGGCGATGTTCACCATATTCAGCTCGCGCCTTACCGGGGATCTGGCTGGCCATCTGCGCCCAATACAACGATAAAGCCGCCCAGATGAATGGCGCTTTTTCACTGCCGATTTGGGCAAACTCGCGGTTTAACAGCGCATCAGCATACAGTTCCAGCTCATGTACCGATGCCTTATCCAGATTATCCAATACGGCCACAATATGATCCGGGGCATCAGGGCGTAGTTCAGCAATCAGTGCTGACAGGAGCTTACGCCAATGTTCAGTGCGAGGAAAAACACTCAGATCCAGGGGCGGTTTACCGCTGGCAGCGGATTGCTCCAACTCAGCCTGCATATCCAACACCAGCGGATGGTCATGCAGCGCTTTTTGCTGCGCTTGGGTAATTTTAGCCGCAAAATCCAGATAATCGGACAACGGGTTATCCAGCGCAAGTTGCTGTAAACGTTCAGTGCGCCGGGTATACAGGCTTTTTAAATTCGCGAAAAGTAACGGCGGGATATTCCCCGCCGTTGTGCCTTTTTCGCTTTGTTTTCCTAGTTGATCTTTAGGGACAATGCGAATACTCATCAGGGTTTCTCTTCCTGTTTTTTCTGACGCTGACTTTTGGCGTTAACCTCACGGTACCAGCGCGGATGGTGCTTTTTCGCCCACGCCGCCGGTACCCAGCCTTCTACCATCGCGGTAATGGTGCCCTTAACCCACAGGGCAGCATAAACGTGCACCATAATCACGATAATTAACCCGACCGCCGCCAGCGAATGCACCAGCAGTGCCAGGCGAATCAGCGGGATCGGGAAGGAAGGCGCAAAATAAGGCCGCCAGATAACAACACCACTGGCCAACAACAACACCAGACTGATAATAGCAGCCCAGAATACGCACTTCTGACCGAAATTATAGCGCCCCGTGTCGCCGACTTCCTCATTCATGGCGATTTTATGGATATTTTTAGCCCATTCCAGGTCTTCCTTATTGATCAGATTATGTTTCCAGTAACGGAAAAACATGATCAGGAAGGCGGCGAACATAATCACCCCGGCAAAGGGGTGAAGGATGCGTGCCAACTGCGGCGTACCAAAAATATTCATCAGCCAGTTAAATGACGGGAAGAAGAACCCCAAACCACTGATAGCGGCCAGTATAAAGCAGAAGGCCACTATCCAGTGGTTGATGCGCTCCGGCGCGCTGTAGCGCTGGATGCGTTTTTCTTTTTTCATTTGGGCGTCTCCCCGTCGTCTGAGTGCTCAGCGGTGGTCTGCTCCGGTGGCGGCAATGACGTGTCAGCAGGTGTTGAATCCGGCTTATCGTCTTCGTTCTCCTCTTCTTCAACCCGGTTCGGGCCGACACCCACATAATGGAAGATACTGGCCGCAAAGGTTGCAGCGAAGCCCACCGCTGCCAGTGGTTTCCAGATCCCCTTCCAGAAGGTGACTGTCGGACTGATGGTCGGGTTCTCCGGCAGACCATGATAGAGCTGCGGTTTATCCGCATGATGCAGTACATACATCACATGGGTGCCCCCCACGCCAGCGGGGTCATATAACCCTGCGTTATCAAAGCCACGAGTTTTCAACTCAGCAACCCGGCCCGCAGCGACTTCTTTCATCGACTCTTTGGTGCCAAAGTGAATCGCTCCGGTCGGGCAGGTTTTCACACAGGCAGGTTCCTGGCCAACACCAACGCGATCGACGCACAAGGTACATTTATACACCCGGTTGTCATCTTTGTTCATGCGCGGCACATCGAACGGGCAACCGGCGATGCAGTAACCACAGCCGATACAGTGTTCTGACTGGAAATCGACGATACCATTGGCATACTGAATGATTGCCCCTTCCGACGGACATGCCTTCAGGCAGCCGGGGTCAGCACAATGCATGCAGCCATCCTTACGGATCAGCCACTCCAGCTTGCCGCTCTCTTCAACTTCAGAAAAACGCATCACCGTCCATGATTTAGCGGTCAGATCTGCGGGGTTATCGTACACCCCGACGTTATGACCGACTTCATCACGGATATCATTCCACTCCGAACACGCCACCTGACAGGCTTTACAACCGATACAGGTGGTGACGTCGATAAGCTTGGCCACCTCTTGCTGGTGGTTACGATCCTGTGGCGGCGGCGTAAGGGAGTTGGTGCCGGAGCGCCGTATAATGTCTTGGGTTTGCAGTGACATAGGTTCTCTCCGTTACACCTTTTCCACGTTGACCAGAAACGCCTTGAACTCTGGCGTTTGCGTATTGGCATCACCGACAAACGGTGTCAGGGTATTGGCCAGGAAGCCTTTTTTCGCCACCCCTTCGTATCCCCAGTGGATCGGGATACCAATAGTGTCAACTTCCTGCCCATGAACATTCAGCGTACGAATACGTTTGGTCACCACCGCCTTGGCTTTGATATAGCCACGGTTGGAACTGACTTTCACGGTATCGCCCTGCTTAATGCCCTTTTTCGCTGCCAGTTTTTCGCCAATTTCCACAAACTGTTCTGGCTGTGCGATAGCATTGAGCAGCACATGCTTAGTCCAGTAGTGGAAATGCTCGGTCAGACGATAAGTGGTACCGACATACGGGAACTGCTCATGAGAACCCATTGCGGCCAAATCGTCTTTAAACACGCGCGCGGCCGGGTTGGATATCACATTCGGGTGCAGCGGGTTGGTGCCCAACGGCGTTTCAAATGGCTCATAATGTTCCGGGAACGGTCCTTCTGCCATTTTGTCGATGGCAAACAGGCGGCCCATGCCCTCTGGCTGCATGATAAACGGCCCGACATCGCTACCCGGTGCCGCGGCACTGTAATCTGGGATATCAACGCCACCCCATTTGGTGCCATCCCACTCCAGCAACTGGCGTTTCGGATCCCACGGTTTACCTTGTGGGTCAGCAGAGGCACGGTTGTATAGAATGCGGCGGTTAAGCGGCCATGCCCACGCCCAGCCCAGTGTATTGCCAAGGCCGGATGGGTCAGCGTTATCACGGCGTGCCATCTGGTTACCGGCCGGTGTCCAACTACCGGCAAAGATCCAGCATCCACTGGCGGTAGTACCATCATCACGCAGATGAGCGAAGGTACTGAGCTGCTCGCCTTTTTTGACCAGCACTTTGCCGTCAGCATCGGTGATATCAGCCAGTGCTTTACCATTGCTTTCCTGTGCCACTTCTTCTGGCTCTGGATTGTCTGGCGTCAGATAATCCCAGGTCATATTGAGCACCTGTTCTGGCACTGCACCACCGTCCCGATGGTACATGTCACGCAGACGACTAAAGATACCTGCCAAAATGGCACCATCGTTCAATGCTTCGCCCGGTGAATCAGCACCTTTCCAGTGCCATTGCAGCCAGCGGCTGGAGTTAACAATTGAACCGTTTTCTTCAGCAAAACAACTGGATGGCAAGCGGAACACCTCGGTTTGAATTTTCGATGGACTGACATCGTTAAATTCACCGTGGTTTTGCCAGAAATTCGCGGTTTCAGTATTGAGCGGGTCAATAGTTACCAGGAATTTCAGTTTCGACAGTGATGCTACTACTTTGTTTTTGTTCGGGAACGACGCGACCGGGTTAAAGCCCTGGCAAATATAGCCATTCACTTTACCCTGCGACATCATCTCGAAATATTGTAATACGTCATAGCCTTTATCCCACTTCGGCAACCAGTCGTAGCCCCAGCCGTTCTCTTTCTGGGCTTTATCACCGTAGAAACTTTTCATCAAACTGACGAAGAATTTCGGGTAATTGCTCCAGTAGTTAACCTGGCCCGGCAACAGGGTTTTCGGCGTGTTGGCCTTCAGATAAGTGTCAATATCCGGCTGTTTTTCTGACGGCAGATTCAGGTAGCCCGGCAAGCTTTGTGACAGCAAACCCAGGTCAGTTAAACCCTGAATATTAGAGTGACCGCGCAAGGCGTTAATACCGCCCCCCGCCATGCCCATATTGCCCAGTAACAACTGGATCATCGCCATGGTACGGATGTTCTGCGCGCCAACCGAGTGTTGTGTCCAGCCCAGCGCATACAGGAATGTGGCGGTTTTATTGGACACACTGGTTTCGGCGAGATATTCGCAAACCTGCAAGAAATCTTCTTTTGGCGTACCGCAAATATTGGAGACCACCTCTGGCGTGTAACGGCTGACGTGTTCTTTCAGCAAGTTCCACACACAGCGCGGGTCTTGCAGCGTGACATCGCGTTTGGCAAAGCCGTTTTCATCCAACTGGTAATTCCAGGTGGTTTTGTCGTATTTGCGATTTTCGGCGTCATAGCCACTGAACAGGCCGTCATCAAAGGTAAAGTCTTCCCGCACCAGCAAGCTGGCGTTGGTATAAGCTTCGACGTATTCGCGGTTAATTTTGTTGTTGGTCATCAGATACAACAACACGCCGGACAGGAACGCGATATCGCTACCGGAGCGGATTGGCGTATAGAAGTCCGCCACCGATGCAGTACGAGTAAAGCGTGGGTCTATCACCAGCAACTTAGCATTGTTGTGGATTTTGGCTTCCATCGCCCAGCGGAACCCCACCGGATGCGCTTCTGCCGCATTACCGCCCATGACGATAATTAAGTCTGCGTTCTTGATGTCAACCCAGTGGTTGGTCATCGCACCGCGACCAAATGTTGGAGCAAGACTTGCTACCGTTGGTCCGTGTCAGACACGTGCTTGGTTGTCTACGGCAAGCATGCCGAGAGCGCGACTAAATTTCTGGGTCAGATAACCCGTTTCGTTACTGGATGCCGAGGCACACAGCATACCGGTACTCAGCCAACGGTTGACGGTAACACCGGCGTCGTTGGTCTTAATGAAGTTAGCGTCCCGGTCTTCTTTCATCAGCTTGGCAATGCGGTCAAATGCATCATTCCAAGTGATTCGCTGCCATTTATCTGAACCCGGAGCACGGTATTCAGGATATTTCAGGCGGCTTTCGCTATGGATAAAATCCACCAGCCCTGCACCTTTCGGGCACAGCGCGCCACGGTTTACCGGATGGTCCGGGTCCCCTTCGATATGGAAAATACTCTCTTTGGCGTTTTTTGCGCCGTCACCGAGGCTATACATCAAAAGCCCGCAACCAACGGAGCAATATGTACAGGTATTCCGCGTCTCACGGGCGCGCAGCAATTTGTAATTGCGCGTTTCCGCCAGCGCCACTGACGGCGTAAAGCCGAGTGCCGCGACCGTGGTTCCTGCCATACCGCCAGCGCAGATCTTAAAGAACTGCCTTCTGCTGACCTGCATGGGTCTCTCCTTCGTTCATTGTCACATTATTTCAGTTCACACTTCCCTCAACGAAACCGGAAGCGCTAAAATCGCTTACGCGATATCACCTTTATCGGTGTGGGATACATTCTTCTGGAAATAGAATTATACCCATACCATTCTTAATGTGAATGTTACCACATTGTGATTATGGGTTATAACTTTCAGGGCCGCATAGTGAGCCAGATCAAACCTTCAACAATTGACCTCTCCACCGGAATCTGCGGTGCAAAACAACTTAACGTGCTACAGCGCCATCAAATGGCCGAGCCGCAATTGGATTGGCTGGCGGAGGAAGTGCCGGTAGCGCTGGTCTACAACGGCATTTCCCATGTGGTGATGATGGCAACCCCGAAAGATCTGGCAGCATTCGCGCTAGGTTTTTCGTTGTCAGAAGGCATTATTAGCGCCCCACAAGATATCTACGCCATTGATGTGACACCAGGCTGTAATGGCATAGAAGTTAACATTGAGTTATCCAGCCGTCGCTTTTCCGGTTTAAAAGAGCGCCGCCGGGCTATGGCCGGCCGCACCGGATGTGGGGTCTGTGGTATTGAACAGCTTGATGATATTTTTCGCCCCATCACCCCTCTGCCTTTCACTCAGACCTTTAATTTGAATCAACTCGATAACGCACTGGCACAACTCAAGCAGGTACAAACTGTGGGTCAGTTGACGGGTTGCACTCATGCTGCGGCCTGGATTAATCCGAAAGGTGAATTGTTGGGTGGTTGTGAAGATGTGGGCCGCCATGTCGCACTGGATAAGCTGCTGGGGATTCGGGCCAAACAGCCGTGGCAGCAAGGTGCTGTGCTGGTTTCCAGCCGTGCTAGCTATGAGATGGTGCAGAAAACCGCAATGTGCGGTGCAGAGATTTTATTTGCTGTTTCTGCTGCAACAACCTTAGCGGTTGAAGTTGCCGAGCGCTGTAATCTGACGCTGGTTGGCTTCAGTAAACCCGGTAGAGCAACGGTTTACACCCATCCGCAGCGGATTAGCGAATAGAAAGACCATACAATTAGTACGGCATTGATAATCATTTTCAATATCATTTAATTAACTATAATGATCCGAATGCTTACGCGGCGCTTACTTTTTTTGCGCCGCCCTACACTACGGAGACGATGATTATGAGTTACTCACTGCCATCCCTGCCTTATGCTTATGACGCCCTGGAACCCCACTTCGATAAGCAGACGATGGAAATCCATCACACCAAACATCACCAGACCTATGTTAACAATGCAAACACGGTGTTGGAGAGCTTCCCTGAGCTGGCTAAATTCAGCGTTGAAGACCTGATCAAAGATCTGGACAAAGTTCCTACTGAAAAACGCACTTTTATGCGTAACAACGCCGGCGGCCACGCTAACCACAGCCTGTTCTGGAAAGGGCTGAAACTGGACACAACCCTGAAGGGTGATCTGAAAGCCGCTATTGAGCGCGATTTCGGCAGCGTAGATAGCTTCAAAGAGAAATTTGAAGCTGCTGCGGCAACCCGTTTCGGTTCTGGCTGGGCTTGGCTGGTTCTGAAAGACGACGGCAAGCTGGCGGTTGTATCTACTGCTAACCAAGATAGCCCACTGATGGGCGAAGCAGTTTCTGGCGCATCAGGCTTCCCAATTATTGGCCTGGATGTGTGGGAACACGCTTACTATCTGAAATTCCAAAACCGCCGCCCAGACTACATCAAAGCATTCTGGAACGTGGTTAACTGGGACGAAGCAGCAGCGCGTTTCACTCAAGCCAAATAAGCCGCATAAACCGTATGTTGCATATCCAAAGAACGTGGAGTTGCAGCTAACAACCCTGTAGCTTCAAGTCCGAAGGATACATGCCAGCAAGGTCATCTTGCTGGCATTTTTATTGCTAAAGTTTAGCCAATTTCTGCCGATAGATTGTCCAAGAAGGGCGTTGGTATTCATGGATATAAAGCTCATGAACTATACCCTAAATAATTCGAGTTGCAGGAAGGCAGCCAACGCACATGCAACTTGAAGTATGACGGGTATATCGTTTGGGATAAGTACTCTTGCCAAGGCTACCCCACATACCACCAACTCCCCAAAATCTTCTAATAACTAGACCTCCCCAAACTCACCTACGCTGATTGATTTGCATCAGAGACACCGCATAACGGAGAAGAACATGGCAGTATTTAGCAACGTTTTTGGCAGCTTTGAAAATATGAAAGTCGGTAAAAAGCTGGGATTAAGCTTTTTCCTGATGTTGTTGCTGGTCGGGATCATCGCCGGTACCACCGCTTATCATTTCTCCGTGATTGAAGATCATGCTTATAAAGTTGACCTGAGTTACAAAGTTAACGATGAATCCAATCAGGCAAAATATAATCGCGCATTATATGAACGTACCTACTCTCTGCAATACATCAAAGAAAATTCTCAACATATCAATAATATAAAAAATCTTCTGACCCAGAGCGAAAGTCTTAGTTGGTCGGCAGATAACCGCAAAACCATTAGCAGTATTTCCGATGTGGTAGAGGAGTATCTGCAGCAGCAGAGTAACTTCGTCAATGCCGTAGCCCATAAAGATGATGTGCGCAAAAGCTGGAATATTTCTGAAACCCAGAAGAACCTCAACGAGCTGCAACAAAGCCTACTTAATGAAGGGGCAGATACCAATACCCAAATCCTGCTAGCAGAGATGAACCAGAAGTTGATGACCGTACGCTACAACGCACGCGGCTTATTGCTGGATCGCAACCAGGATGCAGAGTCCTCGCTGATTACCTCAATCAATATCGCTAATAGTGCCGGAAATGCTTTTATGCCGGTGCTATCGGCCGAACAGCAAAAGCTGCTGGCTCCGGTTATCTCCAGCCTGAGTACCTATAAAGATAACGTACTGGCCTATTTACCGGCTTATCAGCAAGAGCTGGAGACCGGTAAAGTGATGGAGTCGAATGCCAACGAATTGAATAAACTGGCCACCCATCTGTTCACCCAAGAGCTGCAAGGGACCCACGCAGAAATCAATAATGCGCAATTGCAGTTAACTATTGCTGCCATTGCCGCACTGCTGTTTGGTCTATTGATTTCATGGCGCATGACCCGCCAGATCACGGTACCACTGCGCACCACACTGGCGATGGCAGAGCGCATTGCTACCGGTGATTTAACTGCGGCGACAACATCAAACCGTACCGATGAGTTGGGCCTGTTGATGAATGCCGTCGCCCGGATGAATGAAAACCTGCGCGCCATGATTGATGAGATCCGCATTGGTGTCAGTCAGGTGTCTCATGCCTCCGGCGAAATTGCTGCCGGTAATACCGATTTATCTTCCCGCACCGAACAGCAGGCTGCGGCTGTAGAGGAAACCGCTGCCAGCATGGAGCAGTTGAATGCCACGGTTAAGCAGAATGCCGATAATGCCCACCATGCTAATCAACTGGCAACCGAGGCATCACAAACCGCACAACAGGGCGGTAAGCTGGTTAACGATGTGGTGCGCACCATGAACGATATCTCCGGTAGCTCCAAACGTATCTCTGAGATTACTTCAGTCATTAACAGTATTGCTTTCCAGACCAATATCTTGGCCTTGAATGCTGCGGTTGAAGCCGCCCGCGCCGGCGAGCAAGGCCGTGGTTTTGCCGTTGTCGCCAGCGAAGTTCGCAATTTGGCACAACGCAGTGCACAAGCGGCGAAAGAAATTGAAGGCTTGATTGGCGAGTCAGTGACTCAGGTAAATGCCGGAACCACGTTGGTGCAAAATGCCGGGCAAACGATGGAGAATATTGTCCGCTCAGTGACCCATGTGCGCGATATTATGGCGGAAATTGCCTCAGCATCCGATGAGCAGAGCCGTGGTATCACGCAGGTTAGCCAGGCTATCTCTGAAATGGACAGCACCACTCAGCAGAATGCGGCCCTGGTGGAAGAGTCTGCCGCCGCCGCCGACTCACTGGCTGAACAAGCCATTTTACTGGCACAGGCCGTCGCCGTGTTCCGCCTATCCGATGCAGAGGCAGAATCGGCACAGAAAAACGTCGGTGCATCCGTGGCACCTAAAAGTACCCCAACACCTCGCTCTGGCACAGAAAGCAGTCGCACCACTCAGCACGATAATTGGGAAACCTTCTGATTATCCGCTAAACCGCGTTACCCGGCAGGAGTAGCCAATGCGGTTACTCCTGCCTATCTCGTCGTTTCGCTCAATCCTATCGATAACCTCTTTTACCTTGGAACCCTGCGGTCAGGCAGGGTATTCTGATTCTCCCTTCCCAACGCAGACAAGGAGAGCAGATGAAGTATCCTCAGGTTTATATCGGTAAAATCGAGCCTTATAACGGCAGTTCCCCGAGCGCGATTGGTAAACGTCAGGTTCAGGGTGGCATCATGCTCACGACGCTGGGATTGGAAGGGGATGAACAAGCCGAGACCCGCTTTCACGGTGGGCCGGACCGCGCCTTATGCCATTATCCACGAGAACACTACTCCCACTGGATAGAGCGATTCCCTGCACAGGAAGATATTTTCGCAGCACCAGCCTATGGCGAAAATATCTCAACCCTCGGCATGACGGAACAAAATGTCTATATGGGGGATATCTACCGCTGGGGAGGGGCAATCATTCAGGTGACTCAACCGCGTTCACCTTGTTACAAGCTCAACTTCCATTTCGCTATCGAGGAGATGTCGGCACTGATGCAGCAGACCGGTTATTGCGGCTGGCTGTATCGCGTAATTTCCACCGGTATTGTTAGTGAGGGCCATGCATTAGAGCTGTTGGCGCGCACCAGTGATATCTCGGTGGCAGAAGCGATTGCCATCGCCTGGCATATGCCTTTCGATAAAGAACAGTATCACCGCTTGCTGGCTGTATCAGGATTATCCACCAGTTGGAGTAAAACTATGCTAACGCGTCTTTCGCAAGGAAAGATCGAGGATTTCAATCGGCGGTTATTAGGTTCTTGATGTATTAATTATCAAATAATACAACACACGATCTTGCCAAGGACGGCAAGTTATATGAAAGAGCAGTAATTAAATAGGTAATTTTAATCACCACCTTGAATATATGATTGGGTTGTATTTGTAAATTTTATTAGAAATGATGATTATTTACTCCAATCCTCAATTCGCAGCTTTTTAACTCTTTCAAACTCTCTAATGTTATTAGTCACTAATATTGCTCCAGCCGAAATTGCGTGTCCGGCTATTGCTGCATCATTTCCGCCAATTGGCGTACCCTGCTTTGCCAGCTCAACTTTAATATTAGTGGTAGCATCTACAGCCGCTGCATCCCACGACAAGATAGCATCTAATCGTTTCACAAATTCATCTACTAAATAGTTATGTTTCGGTGATGCTTTCTTACCAATTGCACCAAACCGCATTTCTGAGTATGTAATGGCTGAAACGACTATTTTATTCTGATGCTCAATACACTGTTGTAATTTTATAATTAATTCAGCAGGGCGTTCCCGCATAATAAAAGAGCAAATATTCGTATCGAGCATATATATTCTTTTCATCATAATTCGAAGCGTCCCTCTTCGATAACGTCTTGTCTTTCCGTAAGAAAATCGTTATCCGCTTTATCTTCATCCATGAATGATACCCATGTAGGGCGGATAGGTCTTAAAATGATATTATCGCCATCTTTGAGTATTTCCAGTTCGGTGACACCCGCAAAGTCCATATCTTTTGGTAAACGTATTGCCCGATTTTGGCCATTTTTGAAAATAGAGACTGTTCTCATATTTTTACTCCTGATAATCGTGTCACTAAAGACACTAGCATATGCTTAGCATATGTCAAGAGAGATGAAAACCCACAACAAACCGGGTAGCGGCCATGCCACACACCCGGTTATTTCGAAAGTCGCAATTAGAACGCTTTTTTCGCGTAGCCGGTCACTTCTTTCAAGCCCATCTCACGGCCTAATGCCGTCATTGGGTGTACCACCACAATACCGCGTACCGCTTTCTTCAGCGTGCCCATATCCGCCTGCTCTTTTTTAGTAATAGCACGGCTGAACGGCAGTTGAGCTAGCTTTTGTGCTTCAGCACTCAGGTTTTTAACCCGCACTTCTTTCAGGCGCTGAATTTCAGCCGCCAGTTTCTCTTTTTCTTTCATATGCTGCGCGATCAAATCCATATTACCCTGTTGGATCACGGTAGGGTCTTTGTGGTTCAACGCATCCAGCATATCGCTTAGACGTTTGATTTCTGCATGTTCTTTCATAGTATTGGCCCGTACATGCCACTGATGGGCACGATATTTCGCTAAAGTTGGGGATAGGATAGCACTGATTGTGCATCAAGATAGAGAGTGTATCAGGATGCGTGCTTTTCAGCAGCAGCCTCCTGTATTGGTTGCCACTGCATGCCGGCCGGTAGGCTGCTAATTTCACAAGCAACCTCCCCGAGCCTGACCAAAGCTTGGGTATAGTGGTGGTTGAACGGATAACAGCACGAGAGGCGAAAAGCATTACGATAGCGGCCACTCGGCGAGTAAAGCGTACCGGGGGTCAGGCATATCTGTTCTTGTAGCAATTGATGAAATAGCGCCACGGTATCGACACAGGCAGGGAACTCGACCCAGAAAACAAAACCCCCTGCTGGTTGGGTCACTTTGGTCCCACGAGGGAAGTACTGTGCAATGAGTTGCTGCGCCTGTTGTACTTGTTGCGCATAACGGCGCCGTAGCCCGCGCAGGTGGTGGTCGTAACCGCCAGACTCCAGAAACAGTGCCAGTGTTTCTGATAATAACGCCGGTTCCGCCATCGACGACACCGCTTTGAGCTTATGTAATGCCTCAGCGAAGCGGCCACCATCAATCCAGCCGATACGGAAGTCTGGGGCCAGTGTTTTGGTGAAGCTGGAACAGAACAGCACCCAACCGTCGCGGTCAAAGGCTTTTACCGCTGGGGACAAAGTAGAACCGAATTGTATTTCTGCATATAAGCCATCTTCTATCAGCGGCACCTGATGATCGTTCATCAACTGTGCCAGGCGCTTTTTCGCCGCCAGTGGCATCGTAAAACCTAACGGATTCTGCACCGTTGGCATAGCGATCAATGCATTCAACCGCCCCTCCTGAAGCAGTAACTCCAACACATCCAACGATAAACCTTGCTGTGGATCGGTTGGAATCTCCACGGCTTTCAGGCCAAGGCTGGCAAGTAATGGCATCAGATAGAAATAGGTTGGCGATTCCAGCCCGACACAATCACCCGGTTTGGTGGTGACCCGCAACGCTAACTGCAACGCCTCCATACAACCATGCGTAATAGTGATATCTGCCGGATTAGCCAGCATCCCTAGGGTCATGGCGCGGCGGGCGATTTGCTGACGCAGGCGCTGGCATCCTGGTGGCAACGCGTACTGACTGATTAACTGCGGCTCACGACGCAATAGTGATGCCATGATGCGGCCCAACTTGGCGCTGGGGTAAAAATCCGCCGTTTGTGGACAGGCGAGCGAGATATTGGTAAAGCGAGGGTTTTGTTGTGCGGCAAATACCGTATCAATTAAATCCAGCACCTCATTTACCGGTTTGCCGACTGTCGCTGTTGGCACCACCGCCGTTGACGGACTACAAACATAAAACCCTGACTGCGGACGCGCTTCAATCAAGCCTCGATCCTCCAGCGTACGGTAAGCTGCCACCACCGTATTGATACTCACCTGATGGTTTTTGGCGTAACCGCGCACTGATGGCAGGCGGCTACCCGCCAGCAAACTGCCTTTCTTAATGGCCTGCGCCAGATTGTCAGCCACTTGCAAGTAGCGAATTTCATTCATAACAACGGGCATGGTGACAGTTCTCCGCAGGTTCAATGGGTACAGTTAAATCTTATACAAACTGTACCCACAACAATAGATAACTTCTGCTTCTGACGCCATAGCGGATTGCTGTTTATGCTGAATCTCTCGATAACATCAATAATATAATACCCACAGTAATTGGAGTTGCAGGTAGGCAACAAGCTTACTCACCCGTGCAGCTTCAAGTACGAAAGGGGAGGATATCCCATGCTAGACAGTGCTTTCATCAGTTACGTTACCGTTATGTCGATCACTCCAGGCCCAAATAACCTGTTATTAGCTGCATCTGGTGTCAATTTTGGCTTACGTCGTACCTTCCCAATGATGTTGGGGATTACCTTTGGCTGCGCGTTGCAATGCGCATTAATGACCACATTGTTGGCATTAATTCTCAGTTGGCTGGGGGTAATTCGCTTGCCACTGGTGACGCTGGGATGTGCATATTTATTCTGGTTATCGTGGAAAATTTTTAATTCCGGTAGCCCGAAGTCAAGAGATGGCCAGCAACCAATGGGGTTTATCCAGGGGGCTTTATTCCAGGCCATTAATCCAAAGGCTTGGCTGATGGCTATGAATGTCGCCATCTTATTTACACCACGTGAAGGTGCTACGCTGAGCCATACCCTACTGATTGTTAGTGGTTTTGCTCTGTTAAATCTGCCTTGTGTGGCCGTTTGGGCGGTGATGGGGGATCAGTTACGCCATGCGTTACGGGTTAACTGGAAACTACGATTATTCAATGGAGTGATGGGGGGCTTGATGGCAATAACAGCATTGTGGCTGTTAGTTGACGAATGGCTCAGTGTGTTGCCGTAACTCAGGCATGGCCGAGTGGTGACAGCTTGGAAACCTGTTTTAAGCTGATGCGGGAGAGCAATTCTGTAATCGAGAGCACCATGGTGGAACGCACCATTTGCTGATAACGCTGGCGTTGCATGGCAATCAGCGACGCGTCTGCTTCATCCGGGCGCAGGAAAGTGGGCACTGGCGGCAATTCAGCCACACAATGTAATTCACCAAATGGCCCGAGGATTTCGTCATCAGTAAAGCGATACTCGGTGCCATCATGGTTTAACTCCTCACGAAGCGCCATCAATAGCTCAGCATCTTCGTATTCATGACGGGTGATCACACCCAAGGCATAAACCAACTTTAGTCGCACAGATAGCTCACCAAGCGGCCCATCGCCAACCAGCAATGGCTCCACGGCATATTTCACCGCATAGTCATCTTTACGAAAAACCTGCACCACGAGAATATTCAGCGCTTCTGCCAATAATTCGACAGCAGCCATCAGGAAACTCCGAACGGTCTTGCCTGCGTTCAGATGCTCAAGTACCCGATTCTCAAATGCCTGTGTTTTTTCAATCATCGCTTGTCACTGAGGTGGTTTCAGAATATCGGGCTACGAAAAGATAAATACCGCGCAATCTGACACGGTATTTATCCCCGTCATACTTCAAGCCGCATGTGCGTTGGCTACGTTCAATAACCCGAATCACTTGACTGCGTAAGCTCATCGGGATTAATGAGCCTCATCCTGGAGGCTCACCCTACGGGCTAGCATAAATGCTGTACAAATCGGTTCCCGACCGATTTGTATCTCGCTTGTCGCCTTCCCGCAACTCGAATTATTTAGGGTATATCACCTAACGCAAACTCATTTTGTTCATCACAAAATTAGTGCGTCAGCTTGTCCTGCATGGCGTTATACACACTCACCGCCTGTTCGACAACCTCGCCATCAGCGGGTAAGCCTGAAATTTGCGCCAAAGCAGCTTTCGGCCCCAATTTCGCCAGTAATTCAACCAACTCCTGAGCTTGTGAGTCTTGCTCACTGCGATAACTCATGGCCGCCGCAATACCGGTTACCAGATTGGTGTGTGGCAGTTGATACTCAAGTGTACCCAATAGCGGTTTGATCAATCGATCACCGGCACTCAGTTTACGCAGTGGCTGACGGCCAACACGTTCAACATCGTCATGCAGGTAAGGGTTCTCAAAACGGGAGATGATTTTATTGATATAAGCGGCATGTTTTTGTGGATCAAAAGCATAGCGTTTAATCAGCACTGCACCGCTCTCTTCCATCGCGCCTTTCACTGTCTGGCGTACTGCTGGGTCCAGAATGGCATCACGGATGGTTTGATGGCCGGCCAGTTGCCCCAGATAGGCCGTTATCGCATGACCGGTGTTCAGGGTGAAGAGTTTACGCTCCACAAACGCCATTAGGTTGTCGGTCAACTCCATACCTGCAATTTCCGGTGGCGGCCCTTTGAACTGGGTACCATCAACAATCCACTCACTGAAGGTCTCTACCGTCACTGCCAGAATATCTGTACTGCCCGCTTCTGATGGCGGCACAATACGGTCTACCGCGGAATCTACGAAACCGACATGTTGCTCAACCCACGCTTGTTCACTTTCCGGTAACGCAGCGAAGACATGCTGTTTTAACTGGCTGGTACCGCGCACCATATTCTCACAGGCGATAATATTCAGCGGACGAGTATTACCTTGTTGATGACGAGCGACTAAGCCTTGTGCCACGGTGCCGGCAATACGTGCCAGAATCTGCGGTCCAACAGCGGTGGTGACAATATCGGCATCAGCAATCAGCGCCACCACGTCTGGGCTACTACTGTTTACTGCACTCACGTTTTTGACTTCTTCAACCCGCGCCTGCTCACCAACCACATTGACCTGATAACTTTTACGTTTATTCAGTTCGTCCAGCAGCGGCTGGTTAACATCTGCGAAGGTCAGTTGCGCACCGGCATCAGCAAGAAGTTTACCAATGAAGCCCCGGCCAATGTTACCTGCGCCAAAATGTAATGCTTTCATATTCGTTACCTTTTGCTGTAGAAGGGCCGTTTCTCCCAACGGCCCTATTCAGTTATTGCTGGGTTACTTTTTGCCACCCAATAAGTCCAATACTTCCTGCACGCTGGTAGTTTTACTTAAGCGCTCAATCACCGACTCATCATCCAGCGCATTCGTCAGGCTGGTAATAACATGAATATGCTCATTATTACGGGCCGCGATACCAATCACCAAACGCGCCACTTCATCTTCTTCGTCACCAAAGCGCACGCCGTCAGGGTATTGGCAGAATACTACACCGGTTTTCAACACACGGTCTTTCGCTTCAATGGTACCGTGTGGTACCGCGATAGATTCGCCCAGATAGGTGGAGGTCAGTTTTTCACGTTCCAACATCGCTTCAACATATTCCGGCTCAACATAACCGCCCTTCACCAACTGCTCACCAGCGAAGCGAATAGCTTGCTCTTTGGTGGCTGCGTGTTGATTGAGGAAAATATTCTCCGCGCCCAGCTTGAACAAGTTGGCTTCAGAGGCTTCAAAGCTATCGTCCAGCGTTTCAATCACTTTCTGAGTGCTTGCTGTCGTGTTAGCCGCCTCCACCAAACGTGCTGTCAGGTTGGTGTACAACTGGCTATCAAGGAAGTTGGTCAACGAGATATGTTGTGCCTGTGGCGCATGGCGCATGGCTCGCTCAGTCAAATCACGGTGGGTGATAACCAAGTCCACATCTTCTGGTAAGTTGTTGATAGCACAGTTAGTCACCGAGATATGTCTCAAGCCCGCATCTTGTACTTTCTTACGCAGCACACCGGCCCCCATCGCACTAGAACCCATACCAGCATCACAAGCTACGATGATTTTACGTACTGTGGTCAGGTCGCCTGCGGCAGCGGCAGCATTCGCCGCTTGTGCGCCTTTAGATTGCGCTTTCATATCTTGTATACGGCGAGTTGCATCTTCCAGGCTGTCTTCCTCGTCGTCTTTGACTTTAGAGGTTTTCAGCAAGATAGCGGATACCACGAAGGAGACGGCAAACGCAGCAGCAACTGCAGCAATGTTGGCAAAATAAGCACCTTTAGGTGTCATCGCCAATACTGCCAGGATAGAACCAGGAGACGCAGGTGATACCAGACCGCCGTTCAGCACAGTCAGAGTGAACACGCCGGTCATACCGCCCAGAATAACCGCCAGCAATAAGCGCGGGTTCATCAGCACGTATGGGAAATAGATTTCGTGGATACCACCGAAGAAATGGATGATAGCCGCGCCGCCAGCAGATTGCTTAGCGTTGCCTCTACCGAAGAACATGTAAGCCATCAACACACCCATACCTGGGCCTGGGTTTGCTTCGATCAGGAAGAAGATAGACTTACCGGTTTCAGTCGCCTGCTGGATACCCAGAGGTGAGAAGATACCGTGGTTAATCGCGTTATTCAGGAACAGGATTTTAGCTGGTTCGACGAAGATAGACGTTAATGGCAGCAGGTTAAGCTGCACCATGATATGCACACCAGCAGCCAGTGCTTTAGACAACACTTCTACAAATGGGCCGATCGCCATAAAGGCCAAAATCGCCAACAGCATACCGATGATACCGGCTGAGAAGTTGTTAACCAGCATCTCAAAGCCGCTTTTGATTTTACCTTCAACCCAACGGTCAAAGTGTTTGATTGCCCAGCCACCCAGTGGACCCACAATCATCGCACCGAGGAACATTGGCATATCCGCACCAACGATAACACCCATGGTGGTGATAGCACCTACCACACCACCGCGATCACCCCCCACCAAACGGCCACCGGTAAAACCGATCAGCAGTGGTAACAGGTAGGTGATCATTGGGCCAACCAGTTTGGCTAGTGTTTCATTTGGCAGCCAGCCGGTTGGAATAAACAGTGCGGTGATAATACCCCAGGCAATAAACGCCCCGATATTGGGCATAACCATGTTACTGAGGAATCGGCCAAAATTTTGAATTCTGACCTTTGCGTCTGGTGAAAACATAAAACACCCCTATTGGTACGCGCTAACAATAAGAGCGCGATATAATTGTTTTGTTGAGGCAGTTCTGCAAAACCCGCCGGTGCTATCGAATACAAACACGCTGTATGCAAAACAAACTCTAGCATGCTCCTTTATTCACGCGTAGCTCACTGGATTTATGTGACATAAGTCACACCAAACCACCTATTATAGGGGTGTGTTTGTTGACGCAGATCACACTAAATGACTGTAAGAAAACCACGACGACGAATTTTTAAGCTAAAAAGCTCGATAAGAGTGATATAAATCACATTTTGCGTGGGTTAGTTTGTTTTGAAAATGTGATGTTAATCACAAGTTATTTTTGCTCGTAGAGAGGAGATGAGACATTCACCCTGCTAATAACCTCTCAGACTCAACTCTCGGTAGAAATGTGTAATAAAATAACAGGGGGAAGGGGGCACATTATTGGAGCGGGTTTCGGTTGATATGGGTTTAGTGCTTAGGTTCGGATCAGGTTTCGGTTGATAAACGCTCAGAGGTCATTTTAGCTCAGTCGCCTCAACCGAGTTAAGGCCCATAAGCGTGGGCCTTAACAATCCGCGCTTGCGCACGTATCGCTTGCCTGCGGCTCATCATTACGCTGGCGGGACGGCTTTATTATGGCCTCTTTGAGGCTACCCTTCGGGCCAACGCAAGCGTTGTTCAAAACTGCTTCGCAGTGTTGTCGCATCCCTGCTCATGACGCCTAAATCCGCCGTCCATGGCGGATTTCGCTGACTTCATTCTTCACTCGGCAGCTCAAATGTGCTTTTAAAGTCAAAAGAGAAAATCAAAACCTAAAGCGATGGTTTTGACGTTGAGCGCAATCAGGAATATTGCCGACAAGGAATGAGGGTAGAGTGAGCGGGCATGGACGCCCGCGAAAAGCGCGCTTGAGCAGGAGCGAATCGCGCTGGCTCGTCAGCCCGAAAGACGCGGACGGTTTACCCGCAGGGCAATATTTCGCGCAAGCGCGGGATTGCACAAGGGGCCACGCTTATGGCCCCTTTGCCGGTTGGTTCATCGCAGGTTAAGTAAATTCAGTTACTTTAACAACCGAACTTATTCACTTATCAAATACTAACCGAAAGAATAACTCGATCAGTCCTAACAACCGAACCGATCACCAAATCAAATCAAATCAAATCAACCAAAACCATCACTGCATGACACTCGCAACACTCTTCTGTGCCGTCATCATCGCCGGATACTTGGCGACTAAATTAGCCATCATCGTGTTATATAGCGCTGCTTGCTGTGGGGTCTGGAATTGAACGCCGCCATTATTGAAAGTGACCTGCGTTCCCTGCTGCTGCAAGAAATCACCAACTTGTGCCAGATCCTGCACAAAAGCAGAAATCACCGGCACTGCTGGGATCAACACATTGGCTGGCTGAGTCACAATATTATCGAAAGCTTTATTAAATACCACTTTCAAATCATCAGGCTGTTTCAATGCAGCAACCGCACTATCGGCTTGTGTTTTTGCCGTACGAATCTGTTGCACTAACAAGTTCAATGCACCTGCGGACTGCTGTAATGCATCACGCTTGGCGAGATAATCCTGCGCCACGCGAATCTCATTGATTTGAGCAATCGCCGGGCTCAAGCTGGCATCAACAGATTTGGTAAGCTGCTGTGAAAAAGTGACTAAAATCGCATAATCACTGACATAAGGGCCAAATTTCTGTTTTTGATCTTCGCTCAGTGTTGGCAGTTTCATCCCGCTACGCATCACTGTATTTTGCAGATAATCAATAAAAGCCTTACGTTGTTCTGGCTCTTTATCCCCGCAGGCGGTCAATTGGAACACCACCAGTAACGCCAGTAATGGCGCTAACCAACGTGAATATCGGGCTGTATTCAGTGCAAAAGTCATGTGAAACTACTCCTGTAGTAAGTACTTATTTTCACAAAATCCCATTCTTATCATCTAACGTGAGTAATAAGAATAGCTAAGGGGAGCGATATACGCTCCCCTGTGACCAGCCAAGTACAGAATTACTGTAATAACGAAATATCAGCAACCTGCAAGAATAGCTCGCGTAATTTACTCAGCAATGTCAGACGGTTGATCCGCACTGCATCGTCCTCTGCCATAACCATAACACTGTCGAAGAACTCATCGACCGTTTCTCGCAGAGCTGCCAGTTCCACCAGCGCTTCCTGATAGTGGCCCGCAGCAAAGACTGGCTCCAGTTTGTCACGCAACACCACTAAATGTGTTGCCAGTTTCAGCTCTGCCGGCTCTTTTAACACCGAGGCATGCACATGGTCATTCAGGGTATCAGTGGATTTCGCCAGAATATTCGATACACGCTTGTTAGCAGCAGCCAATGTCGCTGCGGCATCCAGGGTACGGAAATAGGTCACCGCCTTCACCCGCGCATCAAAATCAGCCGGTTTGGTTGGACGACGAGCCAGTACCGCCTGAATAGTGTCAACGCTGTGACCTTCATCCTGATACCAGGCACGGAAACGGCCCAGCATGAACTCAATCACTTCATCGACCACGTTGCCATTGGTCAGCTTGCTGCCATACAGGCGCACCGCCTCTTCAGTCAGCGTTTGCAGATCAAGTGGCAAGTTCTTCTCGACGATAATGCGCAGTACTCCCAACGCCGCACGGCGTAGCGCAAACGGGTCTTTATCACCTTTCGGATGTTGACCAATGCCGAAAATACCGGCCAATGTGTCCATCTTATCGGCAATCGCTAATGCACAAGCAACTGGGTTAGATGGCAAATCATCACCGGCAAACCGTGGCTGGTATTGCTCATTCAGCGCTACAGCAACATCTTCAGCTTCACCATCGTGACGGGCATAGTGCATCCCCATCACACCTTGAGTATCGGTGAATTCAAACACCATATTGGTCATCAGGTCACATTTGGACAGCAGACCTGCACGGGTAGCATGGTTAACGTCCGCGCCAATCTGTGCGGCAACCCAGCCCGCCAATGCTTGAATACGGTCGGTCTTGTCACGCAACGTCCCCAATTGCTGTTGGAACAGCACGGTTTCCAGACGCGGCAAATTGTCTTCCAGACGTTTTTTACGGTCAGTCTTAAAGAAAAACTCCGCATCAGCCAAGCGCGGACGAACCACTTTCTCGTTACCGGAAATAATCTGTTGAGGATCTTTAGATTCGATATTGGCAACAAAAATGAAGTTTGGCAGTAGGCTACCGGCAGCATCGTAAACCGGGAAGTACTTCTGGTCACCTTTCATGGTGTAGACCAGTGCTTCCGCAGGTACTGCTAGGAATTTCTCTTCAAACTTGGCGGTTAGCACCACCGGCCATTCAACCAGTGATGTCACTTCTTCCAGCAAGCTTTCACTCAGATCAGCAATACCGCCAATCTTCTGCGCTGCCAGTTCTGCATCACGCTTGATTATAGCTTTACGTGATTCATAATCAGCGATGACTTTACCGCGCTCCAGCAAAATCTGCGGGTATTGGTCAGCGTTATCAATAGTGAACTCAGCCTCACCCATGAAGCGGTGACCACGAATAATGCGGTCTGAATCGATACCTAACACAGTGCCTGGAATCAATTCGCTGCCTAACAGCAGGGTTACAGTATGAACCGGGCGAACGAATTGGGTTTCTTTATCACCCCAGCGCATCAGTTTTGGAATAGGCAGCTTACTCAGCGCGCTATTCACCATATCTGCCAGCAGTAATTGTGCTGATTGGCCTTTGACATGGGCGCGGTACAGCAGCCATTCGCCTTTGTCAGTAACCAGGCGTTCAGCCTGATCGACAGTAATACCACAACCCCGTGCCCAGCCTTCGGCGGCTTTGCTCGGTTTACCTTCAGCATCAAAAGCTTGCGCAATGGCAGGGCCGCGTTTTTCAACTTCACGATCCGCCTGAGCCGCGCTTAAATCGGCCACTTTTACCGCCAGACGGCGCGGCGCAGCATACCAAACCACCTCACCATGAGGCAGGTTGGCGTTATCCAGTTCAGCAGTAAAGTTGGCAGCAAAAGATTCGGCCAGAGAACGAAGAGCCTTCGGCGGCAACTCTTCCGTGCCGATTTCCACCAGGAAAGTCTGTTGAGTCATGACAGCCTCTTAGTTCTGATTCTTTTTGCACATAGGGAAGCCCAACGCCTCGCGGGAAGCATAATAAGCCTCGGCGACAGCTTTGGTCAGCGTACGAATGCGCAGAATATAGCGTTGGCGCTCGGTCACCGAGATGGCTTTACGGGCGTCCAGCAGGTTAAACGTATGGCCAGCTTTCAGAATGCGCTCATAAGCGGGCAGCGGCAGCGGGTTTTCCAGTGCCAGCAGCGACTGAGCTTCTTTCTCATACTGCTCAAAGCAGGAGAACAGGAAATCCACATCGGCGTATTCGAAGTTATAGGTGGATTGCTCCACTTCATTCTGATGATAAATATCGCCATAAGTGGTTTTGCCCAGCGGGCCGTCGCACCAAATCAGGTCATAAACGCTGTCTACACCCTGAATGTACATCGCTAAACGTTCCAGACCATAGGTTATCTCGCCAGTGACCGGTTTACATTCCAAACCGCCCACTTGCTGGAAGTAAGTGAACTGCGTCACTTCCATCCCGTTCAACCACACTTCCCAGCCCAGACCCCAGGCACCCAAGGTCGGGTTCTCCCAGTTGTCTTCGACAAAGCGGATATCGTGGATAGTCGGGTCCAGACCCAGTTCTCTCAGCGAGCCTAAATACAGCTCCTGAATGTTGTCTGGTGAAGGCTTAATGATCACCTGGAACTGATAATAGTGTTGCAGGCGATTTGGGTTCTCACCGTAGCGACCATCGGTCGGGCGGCGTGAAGGTTGTACATAAGCGGCAGCGATTGGCTCTGGGCCAAGTGCACGCAGGCAGGTCATTGGGTGGGAGGTACCCGCGCCGACTTCCATGTCCAGTGGTTGAACAATGGTGCAGCCTTGGCGCGCCCAATAGTCCTGTAACGTCAGGATCAGGCCCTGAAAGGTCTTGGTATCAAACTTTTGCATGTTGGATTCGCACGCGATACAAGTGGATTAAAATGGAATGAGTCAGTATACCCGTTGACCGTAAGATATACAGCCAGAATCCGGCAAGATGCAACAATCAAGATGGATTTGTCGATAAAATGAGCCTTTCACTGTATTCCAACTGATTATTCTGCTCTGCGCCAACAAAGGTAAAGAGTCCGTCGATAGGTTGCTAATCAGCTAATGAACAGCGATCATCCTCTGCTAAGTCAGATAATAAAAAGGAAGACGAGTTATGAGTCTACAACGCTGCGGTTGGGTCACCTCTGATCCTCTCTATCTCGCTTATCACGACACTGAATGGGGTATCCCACGGACCGACAGTCAGGCGCTGTTCGAAATGCTCTGCCTCGAAGGGCAACAAGCCGGACTGTCATGGATAACCGTGCTGAAAAAACGTGAACACTACCGCAAGTGCTTCCATAATTTTGATCCGGTGCGTGTGGCGAAAATGGGGCCAGACGATGTAGAAAAACTGGTGCTGGACAGCGGTATTATCCGTCATCGCGGTAAGATTCAGGCCATTATCACCAATGCACAGGCTTATCTGGCCATGGAAGCCAACGGTGAGGATTTTTCGCGCTTTATCTGGAGTTTTGTTGATGGCGAGCCAAAAATTAACCATTGGTGGTGTCTGGCGGAGTCACCCGCAACCACACCCGTATCAGATGCAATGTCAAAAGCATTGAAAAAAAAAGGTTTTAAATTTATCGGTTCCACCATTTGCTACGCATTTATGCAGGCCAGCGGTTTAGTGAACGACCATCTGGCAAGCTGTTTTTGTCACCCGGATAACGCCGTAAAATGATTCGACCTTACCAACCAAGCGATCTCGATGACCTGATGCAATTGTGGCTGACCAGTACCATTGCTGCGCATCCTTTTGTGGCCGAACAATACTGGCACGAGAGCGCCCCGTTGGTACGGAATACCTATCTCCCGGCGGCACGCACTTGGCTATATTTGTCAGCGGAAACTACCGGTGATGCTAACCCCATTGCAGGCTTTATTAGTATTCTCGAAGAACAACTGGTCGGCGCGCTGTTCGTCACCCAATCCTTGCACGGTAAGGGGATTGGGCAAGCGTTGATGGATTACGTTCAACAGTGCTACTGCGCGCTAACTCTAGAGGTCTACCAACGAAATCAGCGTGCCTATCACTTCTATCGTAAACAAGGTTTTACCGTAGTAGGGAAAACCTATAATGCAGAGACCAAAAACACTATCCTGACCCTGCATTGGCAGCGCCCATTTAACTCATCCCTGCTTTAACTCTCCCTGCATCTGACAAATTTTAATAACCGGTTCAAATCCATAATTGCATTACTCTATTCCTGAGCCTATTTTCCTGTGGGAATTAAGTGAGGGATTTAATATGATAGGGACATTGCTAAATATCCAATTAGCCTTAATTTTCTTAATAACATCCTCCCAATTAGCCATTGCCGATGGCATTAAAATCAAAGAAGTTTGTTTATATTCTGAAGATAAATATCAAGTTGATACTGCCGTAACGGATAACATTGAATATAGTGGATGCAGTAGAAAGGTACGGGATGCCGCAGGCACGCTAGGCTGCACCTTCATCCCCGCATTGGCGATTTATAATTATGTTACCCATAGCCATTGTGATCAGGCGGATAAATTATGGCGTCAGATATCACATTGGTTTTCCGATGATAATCAAGACAAGGTAGTCTTGATTACCGGCAACACTCCTTTACTTGAGCCACAATCCTCCCGCCGCGAAAACAACAATAACCAAGCCAGCCCGCTCGCATTTATATTAAGTAAAGTTCATACGCAATTACATCATCAAGCCCTGACATTACCGGCCAGCGCAAGATTTTGTAAAACCTCGCTAGAGAATCTCCTCGCCGC
Source organism: Yersinia sp. 2553 StPb PI (assembly GCF_052217105.1). Classification (NCBI taxonomy): domain Bacteria; kingdom Pseudomonadati; phylum Pseudomonadota; class Gammaproteobacteria; order Enterobacterales; family Yersiniaceae; genus Yersinia; species Yersinia sp. 2553 StPb PI. The sequence goes on from NZ_JAZGPX010000002.1 coordinate 3,799,466, forward strand.
GCGCTATCCCCGCAGCCCAGATGAAAACTGCCCTCATTGGGTATCAAAAGTCTTGGCAGATTTTACCCTGTTATTCGGTCATTCTGTGCGGGACTGGACACCAGAGCAACTACAGGATGTCGTCACGCGGATTGATGAACAATATACGACGGGCTATGCAGGTAACGATCAGGCCACTGAGGGTCATCTGGTCAGTGGTGTCCGTGCGATTATCCAACAATTGGGCTTGGCTGAAACCATCCGGCAGATCACCCGCGCATTTCGCTATGCCCAATTAAATTATGCCAATTATGTCGAACATAATCCCAACGCCACACAATCACCTGCCGCTGCACAAAGTCTTCCGTTAGGGGAATATTCACTTTCGCTGGAGTCTTATCACTATCCCGCCGAGCCACCTACCGTCCGCATTCGTCAGCGTAATGCATGGGTGACCAGACCCGACTTACATTTTGAGGTGGAGATCATTGATGCCAGCACCACAGATAGATCAACGATTACTCGTGCGCACACAGTGATGGACCATTGGTTTAATACTTATCTTTTCACACCATTAGAAACTGACCAGCAAGACAATCCTCTAACTGACCTTGATCGCACCATCAGTGCCGCACGCACCACCAGTACCTCGCTGTTGCTCGAGTTGGAAAACACCAGTAATGACTATCTGTTTGTGGTGGTGCGGCTTGAGGGCGAGATTGTTAGCGTGCTGGGGGCCGCGAAGGGGAACGCTAACGATGAGTTCTATATCGATGTTTCGGTGAGCGCACCGCGCAATGTGCTAACGCCAGATGCAGAGGGAAATATTCGCGGGGCAGGTACCGCAGCAGTGTATGAATTGGCTCGTTATCTGAAAGAAAAGGGGGTGAAAACACTACGTTCTACCGTTATTTCACAACCCTCTGCCCGAGTAAAAATGAAACTAGGCTTCAAACATGATGAGTTTTGATATTCCCCCCCTTCCACTTTTCGGAGAAAACGAATAGAGGTAAAACCATGAAATTAAAAGTCATAACTAATAAATTTATGTTGCTTTCATTAATAATATTATCGCCGATGACCATGTCTCATGAAATGGACCGCGACTGCATTAAGCATAATCATTTATCACCTAATAACAGATATATCCCTCAAATAAACAACACAAAGGTTTGTTTATATAATGAAGATGATTTTCAGGGAGAATCGATGTGCTTATCTCATAAGCAAGGAATCGATTTTATCGATCAAGATGATGAGGTTATTAGAAATGACAGTATATCCTCAATCTCCATTCCAAATGGCATGTTCGCCACCATCTATAAAAATGATAGTTACAATATGCCTTACTTTAATTTAGCCGAGTCAATCGGGCAGCGTGATTTAGCTGCTTTGGATATGGATAATCAAATCAGCAGCGTTATAGTTGCTAATTCTCCCCTTAAAGTCTGTAGTGAACGTTGTATCATTTTAAAGCGAATGCAATTTCCTTTATCCAAAATTTTCGCCTCATACTGGAACAATATAAATCACCCTAACAAACAGGTTTTATTAAGTTTCGATATTAATAATACCAGTGACTTTATGGTGGGTTTACCACAAGCCCCAGTCATATGGTTATCTAACAGAGAACTTTCCATTTTTGGCCAGGTTGGTGACGAACCATTGGTTTTCCATCTCCACCCAGATGCCAATCGTTTATCCCTGACATTCCATTTGAACAGTAACAGGATTGCGATAGATTATATGGAAAGTCGTGGAACCGAACAAATTGCCTTATCGCCCACCATTGAACTTGGCACCTTCCCATTCAATAATTCCCAGTTTGATGCAAGGTTAACCATTAATAACAATGCCAGCCAGCCACTGATCATCGACCAAATAGTGATGGTTGCCAGCACTGAAGATATTCAGCCTGTGCACCACAGAAGCGAACGGGATACCGCCGGAACATTGGGTTGTACCTTTATTCCCGCGCTGGCGATTTATAATTACGTCACTCACAGCCGCTGCAATCAGGGCGATACGCTGTGGGGTAAAGTAAAACATTGGTTTTCTGATGATAACAAAGATAAATCGGTTGTGATTACCACCAAGCCACCCTTACTTGAGCCACAGCCACAACGCCCAGAAAATAGTGACAGCGCTGGACTGATGTTAACCAAGCTCGACACCCAACTACATAATCAGGCTCTTACACTCCCCGCCGCGGCGCAATTTTGTAAAACCTCGATAGATAATATCCTCGCCGAGCGCTATCCCCGAGACGTAAATTTAAACTGCCAACTGTGGGTAGCAAGAGTATTAGCCGATTTCACGCTGTTATTCGGTGATTCACTGCGCGACTGGACTCTGGATGTTCTACGCCGGGTATTAATGCAAATCCATACTAATGATACCACGGGCTATGCGGCCAGTGATCCGGCAGCAGAAAGTCGCCTGGTGAATGAGGTCCAGTTAGTTGTTCGTCAATTCGGAATAGATGAAACCATCCGCCAACTATCTCAGGCTTTTGATTATACGAGATTAAATTACGCACGTTATTTGCTACATAACCCTACCGCTACTGCCCCTCCCTCTGGTGCACAGCGCTTGCCATTAGGCACCTATTCACTCTCTTTAGCCTCTTATCATTACCCCACCGATCCGCCTACCGTACGAGTGCTTGAGAATGATCAGTGGGTCACCCACCCCGATTTATATTTTGATGTCGATATTTTTGATACCACCATTCCGATACGGCCAGATATCGATGCCGCCTTTATGGATGATGCCTTAGCGGCGGTAGGCGCATGGTCAGACATTTATAACGAGGCGCCCATCTATTACCACATAACTAGCGAACCCTGGTCGGAACATAACCGCACTATCGAAGCCGGGCGGATAAACAACTTCGTCCTGTATAGCGAATTGATCTCTTTCGAAAATAACTATGTGTACGTGGCGATACGGCTGCAAGGAGATATTGTCAACATTCTGGCAGCCCGCAGAGATGAGACTTTTGAAAATAGTCACGAGAACTACTACATCGAATTTTTTGTGACTGATCCCAACTATGTGCTGCTGCCTGATGATGAAGGAAGTGTTCGCGGGGCCGGTAGCGCCGCACTGCACGGGCTGGCACGTTATCTACAACAACATGGGGTAAAAGTTTTACGTTTTCGCACCCCGAGTCAGCCCGCTGCGCGAGTAGCCACAAAACTCAGCTTCCAGCATGATGAGTTTTGATAGTTAACACTTTTACGGTTTCCTGAAATACCCGGCAGCGAGTAAAGCGCTTTTCTGTGCTTTTTCTGCCGACAAACACAGCATTTAGACTAACGCCACAGCACTATGAGAGTTTTCTCAATGGTATTCCCCCCCTTTTTACCGGATAACGATGGCAGATAAAAACCAGCAACAGGACTTAATGCTGGTTACTGATTTTTTAATCTGCTATTGGGCGACGTTATCTATCTTTTCGCCAAAATAGAGTGCCATTTAAGGGAAATTCAATGAAAAAACGCATTCTGGCCACGGTGGCCGCCGTTGCTGTGGCGCTTACGCTTTCCGCTTGTACTACCAATCCTTATACTGGCGAGTCTCAAGCCGGAAAATCCGGTTACGGTGCTGGTATTGGTGCGGCATTAGGGGCTGGCATTGGTATGTTGTCATCATCGAAACACGATCGGGGCAAAGGGGCGTTAATTGGCGCAGCAGCAGGTGCCGCGTTGGGTGGTGGTGCCGGTTATTACATGGATGTGCAGGAAGCCAAACTGCGTGAAAAAATGAACGGTACCGGTGTTAGTGTCACCCGTCAGGGCGATAATATCGTGTTGAATATGCCAAATAATGTCACATTTGATACTGACAGCAGCAATCTGAAACCCGCGGGTGCCAACACCTTAACCGGCGTGGCGATGGTATTGAAAGAGTATGATAAAACCGCCGTCAATGTGACGGGTTATACCGACAGCTCCGGTGCCAGAGCTCATAACATGACCCTTTCACAACAACGCGCCGACAGCGTGGGTAGCGCACTCATCGTGCAGGGCGTGGCCGCTAATCGTATTCGCACCAGTGGTGCAGGCCCGGACAATCCGGTCGCAAGCAACAGCACCGCCGCCGGTAAAGCACAAAACCGCCGGGTTGAAATCACCTTAAGCCCGCTGTGATTCTTAATACTTTCTCTGCGGATAGTGCCTCAGGCTTTATCCGCATTTTCATTACAGCAGCCAATCGGTCATCATAATGACGCCAATCTAATGCGATAAGTACAACGGCGCGAGCCGGATAGAATATGCTCAACACGCTCAACCGCTACCCCTAACACCTGCTGGAACACGGCTAACTCCGCCCGACAAAAACCCTGGCAACTGGCCGCTGCGGCACAGATCGGGCAGTGATTTTCGATCAACAAGAGTGACCCATCAGCCTCCTGCTGCATTTGTGCCATATAACCTTCACGGCTGCGGATGGCCACCAGCCGCTCAACCCGCTCGGTCACACTATTTGCCCCCACCATCGCCTGACAATATTGAGTGCGGGTTTCCTGTTCGCGGCTATCAATCAGCAACTCAAGGGCGCTGTCACCCAATTGAGAACGGATTAAACCTAAGAGTTGTACCGTCAGTTCGCTGTGCGTATCAGGGAACTGCGCGTTACCCACCTCGGTTAGCTGCCATAATTGAATCGGCCGACCCACACCGCGCGTTTGCGCCTCGGAGACCACCAACCCCTCCTTAGCCAATTTGACGAATTGCTGCCGGGCCGCTTCACCTGTCGTGCCTAAAATCATCCCGGCATCACTCGCTTGCATCGGACCACGAGTTTTAAGCAGCATCAGTAGGCGTTTCGCCACCGATTGTGGCTGACTGGTGGTATGGTCGATATTCATATCTTCCCCGGTATCATTGCTAGGTTTTTTATTTTTGATCAATCAATGCCAGCATAACATTTTCCAAGCGTATGCTTGACTTATTATTAGTAACTGCCCTAAGTTATTCCAAGAATTTACTTGTTTAATTTTATCGTAACCACCAAATCAACTCAACTCAACAACCAGATTTCTGGCAGGATAGAAACGTGATAATAAATGATGCAAGCCGTTGGAGTGACCTGTTCTCCGGTAAAAATGCGGCCTTTGCCATAGCCCTGTCAGGTGGTGTGGTGTTACATGCCATCAATATCTACATCGCCACCACCATTTTACCGTCCGTGGTGCTGGATATTGACGGCCTGAGCTTGTACGCCTGGAATACCACGCTATTCGTTACCGCCTCGATCCTCGGCTCTGCCCTTTCTGCGCGCTTACTCAGTGGCTACGGGCCACGTAGCGCATACCTGTTTGCCTCGCTAATCTTTATGCTCGGCAGTGCGTTATGTGCCATGGCACCGAATATGCCACTGATGCTGCTGGGCCGCACTGTGCAAGGCTTAGGGGGTGGTTTCCTGTTTGCCCTTTCTTACGCCATGATTAATCTGGTATTTCCACAATCGTTATGGCCGCGGGCAATGGCGCTGATTTCAGGTATGTGGGGTGTTGCTACCCTGGTTGGCCCTGCGATTGGTGGCATCTTTGCTGAAATGAATGCCTGGCGTTTTGCGTTTTGGACGCTACTCCCCATCACCCTTATTTATGCCATTTTTACCTGGCGAATCCTGCCAGCGGGCCGATCCAATACCACGACAGCGTCGGCATTACCCGTCACGCAATTGATGTTATTAACCGCGATTGTTTTGACTATTTCTGCCAGCAGTATTGCCAGTAGCGGCCTAATAAACATGGTGGGTATGGTGTTTGCCATCTTACTGTTGCTGTTGTTACTGCGCATCGAGTCACGTGCCACCTCTCGGCTACTGCCAAAAGATGCATTGCGCCTTAACTCACCGCTGGCAGCACTCTATATCACCATTTCTCTGCTAGCGATCGGCATTACCTGTGAGATATTCGTCCCTTACTTCCTGCAAATCCTCCATGGTCAGTCACCGTTGATTTCAGGTTATATTGCAGCCACCATGGCGGCTGGCTGGACCCTTTCTGAAGTAATGAGCGCGGGTTGGAAGAAATCAGGCGTCCGCTGGGCGATTATCAGCGGCCCAATTATTGTGCTAGTGGGGTTAGTGGCACTGTCTATCTTGATGCCAGCCGGTTCACTCGGTGGTTGGCAACATATGGTGCCGATCGCTATTGCATTAACACTGGTCGGTTTTGGTATCGGTTTTGGCTGGCCACATTTGCTGACCCGTATTCTGCAAGTGGCTGCTGAAGAAGATAAAGACATTGCCGGAGCCTCGATTACCACAGTTCAGATGTTTGCCACCGCACTCGGTGCGGCGATGGCTGGCATGGTAGCCAACCTCTCTGGCCTTAATTCCCCAGGGGGAGTAGCGGGGGCAGAAAATACCGCCCATTGGCTGTTTATTCTGTTTGCCATCGCACCCGCATTGGCGATTATTACCGCACTACGTTGCGCTGCCATCAGTTCGCATACCCTGACGGCTAAAAATACCGCCCGCAGCGAAGCACAATAATTCGACGTCACCGACCTGCCAACGCAGGTTGGTTTTCATGCGTTGTAACATGACGAAGGTGATTAGCGCTTGATCCCACAATAGTGATCACTGGTATGCTGGCTTTAAATTTCACCCACCCAAAGTAATTGAGGTTGCGGGCAGGCATCAAGTGATGCAAACCCCGATGAACTTACACAGTCAAGTGATTCGGATTAGTGAATGAAGCTAACCCCCTACGACTTCAAGTATGAAGGGTAACGTCATTGGAGTTTGCGATGAAGCCTTCTATTGTGCTGTACAAAAGTATTCCCAGCGATCTGCATCAGCGTTTAGCCCAACATTTTACCGTAAACAGTTTTGATGGCTTAGCGCCTGATAATCAGCCAGAGCTATTGTCTGCGTTGCAACAGGCACAGGGGCTTATCGGTTCCGGCGGTAAAATCGATCAGGACTTTCTACAATTAGCACCGCGTTTGCGCGCTGCCTCAACCATTTCTGTCGGTTATGACAACTTTGATGTTGATGCCCTGAGCCAGCGTGGTGTGGCCTTGATGCACACACCAACGGTGCTGACAGAAACCGTCGCCGACACCATGATGGCCTTGGTGCTGTCTTGCGCCCGTCGAGTGGTTGAATTGGCTGAACGGGTGAAAGCCGGTGAATGGCAAGGTAGCATTGGCGATGATTGGTATGGTGTTGATATCCATCACAAAACCATCGGCATTCTCGGTATGGGTCGCATTGGGATGGCACTGGCCCAGCGGGCACATTTCGGTTTCAGTATGCCGGTGTTGTATACCAGCCGCCGCCCACATGAAGAAGCCGAAAAACGCTTTAATGCCCGTCGCTGTTCTCTCGATACCTTATTGGCTGAAGTTGATTTTCTCTGTATTACGCTGCCGATGACCGAGCAGACCTACCATATGATTGGCCGTGACCAACTGGCTAAAATGAAATCCAGCGCAATTCTGATTAATGCGGGCCGTGGGCCGGTTGTCGATGAGCCAGCGCTGATTGCCGCGCTACAAGATGGCACGATTCATGGCGCTGGGTTGGATGTGTTTGAACAAGAGCCGCTACCGATAGATTCGCCCTTACTCTCACTGCGCAATGTCGTTGCCGTGCCACATATTGGTTCCGCCACCACCGAGACCCGTTACAACATGGCTGCCTGTGCAGTGGATAACCTGATCGCCGCGCTAACCGGTACCGTGACGGAAAACTGCGTGAATCCGCAGGTTTTGCAGAAAGCCTAACCACGCCCATTGGCCTGCTAGCAGGCCAATTCCCACTCCTCCGCACGTCTCCTCCCCATAAAATCCACTCAGGGATGAGGCTATTTCCTCACCAAACGGCACACTAAACCAGCCTCAATCCGAATAAACCTCGCGCCCAAAATAGGAAGATGTGCCATGAAACATCTCAAAATATCCTTGCTGCTACTACTCTCACCGGCAGCGATGGCTAACTGGTCACTCCAGCATTTCCCGGTATTCACCGAGCAGGACAGTGGTATTTTTGTCAGTAATAGCACTCTGACTAAAGGGGAATATCCGCTCAAGTTTTATCAGAATAAACAGTGCTGGCAGCCCACCGGGCCGGTGAAGTTGAACCAGACGTTTTCGCTGCAACCCTGTCAGAATCAAGCCGATATCCAGTGGCGATTGTTCCGTGATGGCCAGTATCAGGCGCGCATTGATATCCGCAGCGGGACGCCGACACTCACTTTAAGCCTCACAGAACCTGTGGCGGAAGTGGCAAAAGTCGTAACCCACAGTTGCCAGCGCTGGAATGGCTTGCCTGTTACCGTAGATGTGAGCAAAACCTTTGCTGAAGGCGAAACGATACGGGATTTCTATTCCGGCCAAACGGCAACAGTCTCGCTGGGGAAAATCACGCTACAACCGGCCCCCGAAAGCGGTGGTTTATTACTACTGGAATCAGCCCAAACTCAACATGCCGCGCCATTTAGCTGGCAAAATGCGACTGTTTATTTTGCGCTGACGGATCGTTTTAAAAATGGCAATCCCGCCAATGACCACAGCTACGGCCGCCATGGCGATGGTATGCAGGAAATTGGCACATTCCACGGTGGCGACCTGGCGGGTTTAACCGAGAAACTTGATTATCTGCAACAACTTGGCGTTAATGCCTTGTGGATAAGTTCGCCACTGGAGCAGATTCACGGTTGGGTCGGGGGCGGTACTAAAGGCGACTTCCCGCATTATGCCTATCATGGCTATTACGGGCTGGATTGGACCCGTCTGGATGCCAATATGGGGACCGAACAGGATTTACATAAACTGGTTGAACAGGCCCATAAACGTGGTATTCGTGTTCTATTTGATGTGGTGATGAATCATGTGGGATACGCCACTTTAGCGGATATGCAAAGTTACCAGTTCGGGGCACTCTATTTGCCAGGCGACCAACTGGAAAAAACACTGGGTAAAAAATGGACCGACTGGACGCCCGGCAAAGGGCAAACTTGGCATAGTTTTAATGATTACATCAACTTCGGTGATAAAGCCAGTTGGGACAACTGGTGGGGTAAGCAGTGGATCCGCACCGATATTGGCGATTACGACTCACCGGGTTATGACGACCTAACCATGTCATTAGCTTTCTTACCGGACATCAAAACAGAATCGACTCACCCCAGCGGCTTACCGGTGTTTTATCGGCATAAACGTGATACCGCAGCGCGGGAAATTGCTGGAGCCACGCCGCGTGATTACCTAACTCATTGGTTAAGCCAATGGGTACGCGATTACGGTATCGACGGTTTTCGGGTTGATACTGCCAAGCATGTGGAGAAGCCGGCATGGCAACAGCTTAAACAACAAACCACTGCCGCATTGGCTGAATGGAAAGCGGCCCATCCCTCTCAAGCACTGGATAACTTACCGTTCTGGATGGCCGGAGAGGCATGGGGCCACGGTGTGATGAAGAGCGATTACTACCAAAACGGCTTCGATGCGATGATTAACTTTGATTTTCAGGATCAAGCAAAACAAGCGCTAGCGTGCTTCTCTTCTATTGATAGCACCTATCAGCAAATGGCTGAAAAACTGCAAGCTTTCAATGTATTGAGTTACCTGTCATCACACGATACCCGATTATTCTTCAAAGATGATGCCCAGCAGTCATTACTGAAACAGCAACGGGCGGGCTCACTGCTGCTGCTGGCTCCAGGTGCGGTGCAAATCTTCTATGGCGATGAAAGTGGGCGGCAATTCGGCCCAACGGGTTCAGATCCGTTGCAGGGCACCCGATCAGATATGAACTGGAATGAACTCACCGGTGCCAAAGGTGCGCTGCTGACACACTGGCAAAAAGTCAGTCAGTTCCGCGCTCGCCATCCGGCGATTGGTGCCGGAGTACAACAATCCCAACAAACTGATGATTATTATGCTTTTAGTCGCCAGTATCAGGGGGATAATGTGCTGGTGGTTTGGGTCGGAGACAAGAAAGAGTAAATAAGAATATTATCCCGCAAAAACACTCCCTGCCGACACTTTCCATCGGCAGGAAGAAATCTTTCCGCATTGCACCCACTTTTATCTACGCGTATGGTACTTGTTCACTTACGGATAACAATAAATTTTCATTTATGAAGTTTTCACTTTTCGGCGATAAATTTACCCGCTACGCGGGTATTACCAGACTGATGGATGACCTCAACGACGGCCTTAGAACCCCAGGTTCTATCATGCTTGGCGGCGGTAATCCGGCACATATTCCAGAGATGGATGCCTACTTCCAACAACTGTGTCAGGAGATGCTGGAGCGCGGGCAATTGACTGAGGCGCTGTGTAATTACGACGGGCCACAAGGCAAAGACTTGCTGCTGAAAGCGCTGGCAAAAATGCTGCGCGAGGAGTTGGGCTGGCAAATTGAGCCACAGAATATTGCACTGACAAATGGCAGTCAGAGCGCATTTTTCTACTTATTTAATTTATTCGCTGGTCGCTATGCTGATGGCAGCCGCCGTCGAGTGCTGTTCCCACTGGCACCGGAGTATCTAGGCTATGCCGATGCAGGTTTGGATGAAGACCTGTTCGTGTCTGCCAAGCCGAATATTGAGCTGCTGCCAGAAGGCCAATTCAAATATCACGTCGATTTCGATCACCTCAATATTACCGATGATATTGGCCTGATATGTGTATCGCGGCCAACCAATCCTACCGGTAATGTGATTACCGATGAAGAGCTGATTCGCCTTGATGCAATAGCTCAGCAACGTGATATTCCGCTATTGATTGATAACGCCTATGGTGTGCCCTTCCCCGGTATCATCTTTACTGATGCTACGCCATTGTGGAATCCGAATATCATCCTGTGCATGAGCCTGTCGAAGCTGGGCTTACCAGGTTCCCGCTGCGGTATTGTGATTGCCGATGAGAAAGTGATTTCGGCCATCACCAATATGAATGGCATTATCAGCTTATCGCCCGGCAGTATGGGGCCTGCGATCGCTGCCGAAATGATTGAGCGTGGTGATTTGTTGCGCTTATCCAATGAGGTGATCCGGCCATTTTACTTTGAACGGGTGCAGCAAACTATCGCTATCCTGCGTAAATACCTGCCGCCCGAACGCTGCCTGATCCACAAACCCGAAGGTGCCATTTTCCTCTGGTTATGGTTTAAAGAGCTGCCGATCAGCACCGAACTACTTTATCAGCGCCTGAAAAAACGTGGCGTGCTAATGGTACCGGGCCACTATTTCTTCCCAGGTCTGGAACATGACTGGCCGCACACCCATCAATGCATGCGGATGAACTATGTGCCCGCGCCTGAGCAGATCGAAAAGGGTGTCGCAATTCTGGCCGAAGAGATTGAGCTGGCATTTCAAGAAGCGAAGTGATTATTAAGCAGCAAATTGCGTAACTTGCTATTCCTTTGGAAAATATCACCTTAGTCTTTATACGGTGAGGATAGGCAGAAGAGTAAAGCGTCCGCGCCAGGGATGGCGCGGCTCGAGCCTCCCGGGATGGATTGACGGCGTCTTTACGATCTGCCTGTTCTCACTGTATTAACACCCTATACGCAGGATAATCGGCTATCCATTACAATGTCCAGAACAGCACGGCGAGTATCTGCGGCGACATTATTCGTAAGAACATCGCCAGTGGGTAAACCGTGGCATAAGAGAGCGCTGCCGCACCGCTGGTTGGGTGCAGGCCATTAGCAAATGCCAACGCCGGAGGATCGGTCATTGACCCGGCTAACATGCCGCACAGCGTCAGATAGTTCATCTTAGCTAACATGCGTGCCAGAATCCCCACAGTCAGCAACGGGATGCCGGTAATCATCGCGCCATAACCAATCCATGCCAGCCCATCACCATTAACCAGCGTATTAATAAAATCACCGCCGGACTTCAGCCCGACCACTGACAAGAACAGCACAATCCCCAGTTCACGCAAAGCCAGGTTGGCACTCGGTGGCATAAACCAATACAACTTACCGATGCTACCAATACGCCCAAGAATCAACGCCACCACCAGTGGCCCACCCGCCAGCCCGAGCCGTAATGCTGCCGGGAACCCAGGAATGAACAGCGGTATCGACCCCAGCAATACCCCCAGACCGACACCGATAAATACCGGTAACATCTGCACTTGTTGCAACTTCTGTTGCGCGTTACCCACGACAGCGGATACCGCCTCAATCGCTTCTGGGCGACCCACTAAATTAAGAATGTCACCGAATTGCAGACTGGCACTGTTACTGGCCACCAGTTCGATACCCGCACGATTAAGGCGCGTAATAGCCACGTCATACTTCTGCTTCAGATTGAGGTCACGGATTTTCTTACCCAATACTGCTTCATTGGTTACTACCACCCGAGCGGTTTGCAACGCCGTCCCCGCAGTGGAAAGCGTAACGTCCACCTCTTCCCCCACCACCAGCCGCACTTTTTCTAAAGCTTCACGCTGACCAACCAAATGCAAATAGTCCCCCAGTTCAATCACCGTGGCGGGCAACGGTACCATCAGCAAATCACCACGTTTCAATCGGGAACAGACCACCTCATCACTATTGAGCAACGGCACATCCTGTACTGACAAACCATTCAGATTAGGGTTGCGCACCGCAACGTTCATGGTTTGCAACAATTCACGATTCTGCCCGTGGCTACTATCAAACTCTTTGGCCTCACGATCGACGTTGATTTTAAAGAATAAACGAATCAGCCACATCACCAGCAAAATGCCACAAATCCCAAATGGGTATGCCATGGCATAACCCATCCCCATTTGGCTAACCAATTGAGGTGGTGACCCCAAATCAGTAAGGATCTGCTGTGCCGCCCCGAGTGCCGGTGTATTAGTCACCGCCCCCGAAAATATCCCCAAAATAATCGGCAGCGGCACGGCAAACAGTTTGTGAATAATGGCAGTCACTAACCCACCGACAATCACCATCAGAATGGCAAAGCAGTTAAGTCGTAACCCCGATACTCGCAGTGAAGAGAAGAACCCCGGTCCGACTTGAATACCAATAGTGTAGACAAACAGAATCAGACCAAACTCCTGAATGAAGTGCAGCATGTCCCCATTAAGAACAACGTCATAGGTTTGTGCAAAATGGCCCACAATAATGCCGCCAAACAGCACCCCGCCAATACCTAATCCAACACCATAGACCTTCCAATTACCGATCCATAACCCCAATACAGCGACCAGCGCCAACATACTGACGGTAAGGGCGATAGCACTCATAAATCACTTCCTTGCCTAAGTTTAAAAACCGGTCGGCCATGTGAAATATCACCAATGTCATACATAGCCTTAAATTCTTATATCCTAAATAATTCGAGTTGCAGGAAGGCGGCAAGCGAGAGAACCCCGATGAGCTTACATGAGTAAGTGATTCGGGTGATTGAACGCAGCCAACGTACATGCAGCTTGAAGAATGACGGACATATAATTAGTAGGGATTCTGTCAGAAGGGGGAACGGTTGAATGTGTGATACACCACAAAATGCACCGGAGAGCGGGGAAACTCTCGGTTAGAAAACGCCGCTAACAAAGCGGCGGCGTTAAGTAAGAAGGGTATACCGGCACCTCACGCAGAGGTACCGGTCATCATAATTACTGCTGTTCAGTTTGCTCGGTTGCCGCCGGGCTATCTAATACTTGACGCTCCGCAGGTGCAGCATTGCCGATGGTAATACGCTGTGGTTGCAGCGCTTCTGGCACTTGGCGCAGCAGATCAATATGCAGCAGGCCATTTTCAAACTGAGCATTATCTACATTCAGATGCTCAGCCAGAGTAAAGGTCAATGAGAACTCTTTACGTATCAAGCCTTGATGCAGGTATTCAACCTGTTTTTCTACTGGCGCGGGCTTACCGCGTACCGTCAGGCGTGGGCCTTCTACTTCGATATCCAGTTCGCTCTGCTTAAATCCGGCTAATGCCAGTGAGATGCGATAGTGGTTATCATCAGTTTTCTCAATGTTATATGGCGGGAACCCTTGGGCATCCTGACTGCCTTGCATTGAGCTGGCCAGTTTATCAAAACCAATCCACTGACGAAGTAAAGGTGACAAATCATAATTACGCATAAATATAACTCCTTCTAAGAAGCGAGATAATAGAAAGCCGGTCAGTCCCCGATTACGGCAGACTTGGCTCAGTTATTAATAATGTGACTTAGCCATATTATTGAAAAAACATATTAAGCTGATTGCTTAATTTCAATACGGCGCGGTTTTAAACTTTCTGGTACCAATCGCTCAAGATCGATATACAGTAAGCCATTCACTAAGTTGGCACCTTTAATTTTAATGTGCTCAGCCAACTGGAATTTCCGCTCGAAGTTACGCTCAGCGATACCTTGATATAAATAGGTGCGAGCCACAGGCTCACCAGCATGAGACCCTCGAATAATCAATATGTTATCCTGAGTAACAATTTCCAACTCCTGCTCTGCAAAGCCTGCCACAGCAATAGCAATGCGGTAGTTGTTTTCATCTACCAACTCGACGTTATAGGGAGGGTAACCGCCATTACTTTGGTTCTGGCCGGATTCTAATAGATTAAATAACCGGTCGAAACCGATAGCTGAACGGTACAATGGAGCAAGCTCGGAATTACGCATAAAAACTGCCTCCTAAATATATTAGCAAGGGTGTTATCCTATTTTTAATTAAGCCTTCCACTATGGACAGACTAATGGTCTGAATACCCTATCGGCGTATTCTCTCTGACCTGATAATAAGATGGTATCGGTCTTGTTTTTTTCAAGAGTAAAATCAAAAAAAATTTACACGAAAAATCTCAATAGGATGTTTATTAAACTAATATTCGATAAATCAGCTGTTATAACTTACACTTAAGTTAAATCAGTCCACAAGATTGAATCTTTGACCATCGGAAGTGTCTGTAAATGGGTGTAACAATTTACGACAAAACCTGACATAGTGTCGTGTCAGTTAATCACGGTATCATGAGAGCTGAGTACAACAATGAGAAATACAGTTATCCCTTTTGTTACCGGTTGTTCTCTGCTGTTCGTTAGTGGCTGCTCAAGCATTATGACCCATACCAGCAGCAGTCAAGGCTACTACTCTGGCACTGAAGCCAATGTGGCGATGCTTAAAGATGACAATACCGGCTGGGCGCTACGGCCCCTGTTGGCAGTAGATCTGCCCTTCTCTGCGGTGATGGATACCCTGCTCCTACCCTACGATTATCTGCGCTCAGACAATGAAGACAAAATGGCCAGCTCACCGCGCGAGCGTATCCGTCAATCGGAAACACAAAATCAGCAACCGACACAAACTGTCAGTGCACCGATACAGTAATCACAGCTCGTGGCCTCTCCAGCCCCTGACCGTATTAGCTAAGGGGCCTAGCTTACATTCACAGTAAATATTTGCACCCACCCATCTATTTCCCGCATAAATGCTACCTTATTACCGTCTGGTGCAAAAACCACCGCATCCGCCAGTGGCGCAACCGTACTGCGAGCCGTCAAACGGCGCAGTTGACCGGTGGTGCTATCACAGAGCATCACACTGTTATCACAGACAAAAGCCAAACTACCGCCCTGTGGATGCCAGCTAAATGCTGATTGAATCCCTCCCTCGCTGAATGTCAGTTGCCGTAGTGAGTCACCATTGGGGGAAACCAGCCATAATTGTACGATACCGCTATCATCTTTCATCAAACAAGCAATGGCACTGCCATCCGGCGATGAACGCAACCAATGACGCGGGCTGGTAGCAAGACCAGGGAAAGGCCGCTCGCTGGTGTAAGTTAGCCGCCGCTGAATCACCCCTGCGGGTGGCGCAGGTAGCGTGCTTTGCGTCCCCTCAAGTGGCATCGTTCCGGCATGGGCATACTCTCGGTCATGTTCGGGCAAATCAGCAATAAAGATTTCTGGGATTTTTTCGCCCTGTGCTGAAAGGGTGTCGCCGATAAAGGCCAATGCCCAACGCTGACGGGTACCGTCCGTTTTAAGATACCCCTGCGTACCAATCCACCCCTCCTCGTATGCCCGATTTATCTGGTCGCTGCCCGCTTGTGGTATGGGCGTGGTGTGACTGACCAAAACACAGAAATGGCTGCCATCATATTCACGAGGATGCTGTTTAGGTGGATTCACGCCATGCAGCGGCAGTGCAATACCCACGTTGCGACAATCCAATAACGGGTCTAATTCATGTAATACATGGTCGTTATAGGTGAAGCTAAGGCGGCTGCCGTCTGGGCTGAAAACATGGACATGGCTACCACCACGCAATGCCCCACGGGTATAGGGCGGGGTGATATCCATCGCATCCAGTGTTACCGCCAGCTCTCTATCCGGTTCGGACACAATCACACCGCGCCGATGATGAAAATCATAGTGCCAGTGGCTATCCGGGTGCTCTGGCCCGTGGATAAACACATAACGCGCGGGTGAGTCTGGGCTGACCGTCACCACACCAACATGCGCCCCCTGCTGAGCGCGATAAATCACCTCAATATCACCAGTAATACAATTAACCCGCTCAATCGTTAAGCCACTAAAAGTGCTACCATTGGGCCGCACATCATAGGCCAACCATTGGCTATCAGGGGTCCAGACATTGATATTAGTGAGTTGATGACCGCGAGGATCAAAGGTGAGTTGCTGTTCTTGTGAAGGGGCATCTTGCTGACAGGTCATCTTGGCTCCGGTGATACGGAAGGCTAAATCATTTATACGAATTATATCACCACCCGGTGCTCTGTCTCTGGTCAAATGCTCTGCATATCACCACTATCAGCGACATGCAGAGTCAGGGTTTATCCCACCCGTTCTACATCTCCGACCAGGAAGATATAAGAGAGTGCACCCATAAATGCCACTGCTGCGATATAAATCAGGGAAGGAGCAAAACCATAATCCTGTGCCAGATAACCGACCACCAGTGGAACCGTGATCCCCCCCAGCCCACCGACAAAGTTAAAGACGCCACCCGTCAGGCCAATCAACCGCACTGGTGCCAATGATGAAACCAGTGACCAGGTAATAGAAGCGAAGCCGTTACCGAAGAAAGCCAACCCCATTAACACCATAATCCAGAACGGATCGTTGGTATAGTTAGCCCCCATAATGCAGGTAGAAAGCAATAAACCGCAGATAATTGGTGTTTTACGGGCAAAGCCAATGGACTTGCCTTTGCGCACCATGCGATCGGCCACTAGCCCAGAGAGCAATACACCAAAGAAAGCCGCCAAAAACGGTACGGTGGTCATAAAGCCGGCAGTCAACGCACTGATATGTTTCTCTTGGGTCAGATAGTTAGGGAACCAGGTCAGGAAGAACCACAGCGTCGAGGTTATGGCAAACTGCCCAATATAGACGCCAACCAGTTTGCGGTTAAATACCAGTTTCCACTCAGCAGCGGTGATGGGGGTTCGGGCTTTTTTCTCGCTCGCCGCATCACCATCAACAATACCGCCACCCGATTGAATGTAATCCAGTTCGGCCTGATTAATACCTTTGGATTTACGTGGTGGCTGATAAACAAAGTGCCATATCAATGCCCATATAACGCCGATCCCCCCAGTGATAATAAATACCCAGTGCCAACTGAGGACTTCCTGTACCCAAATAAGTAATGGAGTCAGAAATGCCAGGCCGACAAACTGACCTGAGGTATAAAAACCAACTGCCGAGGCTCGCTCCTGCTCTGGGAACCAACTGGTGACAATGCGGTTATTGGTTGGGAAAGCAGGCGCTTCAAATAAACCGGTAATCGCACGTAAACCAATTAGGGTGCCCAGCCCGTTCGCAAATCCCTGTAATAAGGTCGCGACTGACCACCCCAAAATAGCAATGAAATACGTCATTTTGGAGCCAACGCGATCGAGGAACCAGCCTCCGGGGATCTGGCATAAGGTATAGGTCCAGGCAAAAGCGGAGAAAATATAACCCATCTGGGTTTTGGTGATACCAAATTCTTCCTGAATATGGGCTGAAGCAACGGCAAGGTTGGCTCTATCAACATAACAAATGACAACCGTGACAAATATCATAAATAGTGTCAGATAGCGCCTTTTGCTTGGGGCAGTAGCTAAGGTCATTTCCATGGTAATGATCCCAATTATAATCGGATTAATATACGCCGAAGCTCCCTGCCCAAATTGCTGATAACACTGTCGCATTACCGTATTTTGGGCGCAAGGGAACTCCTGCGTGTAGGGTCGCAATAAATTGTTATTTAATATAATTTCTATTTTTCCACCCGAATTATTAACCGGAAGAAAATAGTTTTTTAACGGCTGATATACGCTTTATCTTTGTTAGGATTATTTCCCTGATAATTGTATTAGATAATTTATTAATTAATCGAACGAGGGCAACTTACCATTCGGCGACGGCACCATCAGGATAGCGCCAAACCGGATTTCTCCAATCAGGGGCATTCTTGCTGCGTTCAATCACTAATTCCTCATTGATTTCTACCCCTAAGCCGGGTTTCGTCAGTGGATAGAAATGACCATCGGTCATTTTGAAATCGTCTTTATTAATCACATAATCCAGCAGCTCAGCACCTTGGTTGTAATGAATCCCCATGCTTTGCTCCTGCAAGACTGCATTGCGGGCGACAAAATCAAGGTGCAAACAAGACGCCAATGCAATTGGCCCAAGTGGGCAATGTGGTGCTAATGCCACATCATAAGACTCTGCCATAGCGGCAATTTTAAAGCACTCAGTCAGGCCACCAGCATGAGATAAGTCAGGTTGAATAATTGCCAGCCCGCCATCGGCCAATACCCGTTTAAATTCAAAACGGGAGAACATCCGCTCGCCTGCTGCGATAGGAATATGGGTTTGTGCCGCCAGACGGGGATAATATTCTGCCTGTTCAGCTAATACGGGTTCTTCAATAAACAATGGGCGATAAGGTTCCAATTCTTTAATCAGGATTTTTGCCATTGGCGCATTAACCCGACCATGAAAATCTAAACCAAATTCAATACGGTTACCAAAGGCTTCACGAATTTGTGCTACGACCGCTACTGCGGCATCAACTTTACGGGCATTATCAATCAGGCCCATTTCCTCACATCCATTGAGTTTAAACGTATCAAAACCAATCTCAGTAAGTTTATTAATACCGCTAATCACATCAGACGGACGATCACCGCCAACCCAACTGTAAGCTTTAATTTTATCGCGAACCAATCCACCCAATAATTGGTAAACCGGAACTCCCAACGCTTTACCTTTAATATCCCATAGCGCCTGATCGATGCCGGCAATAGCACTCATCAGAATAGGACCACCGCGATAGAAACTGCCGCGATATAATGTCTGCCAAATATCGTTGATACGCGCCGGGTCTTGCCCGATAACATATTCCGATAACTCATGTACCGCAGCTTCAACGCTACGAGCACGCCCTTCAATTACCGGTTCACCCCAACCAATAATGCCTTCATCGGTTTCGATTTTCAGAAACATCCAGCGTGGGGGTAAACGGTAAGTGGTTAGCTTGGTAATTTTCATTTTGTAGCATCCTTAAAGGCTTTAATAAACGCAGCCGCTTGTTGTGCGGTCTGAGATACCGATTGGCCTGCGCGGTAAAGGTCACCGCCCAAACCAGCACCAGCACAACCCGCAGCCAAATAAATAGACAAATTCTCAGGTGTAATCCCACCAACGGCAAACACCGGCACCTCAGGGGGCAATACGGCTTTTAATGCTTTGATATAGTCGGGACCAAAAGAGACCGAGGGGAAAATTTTCAGGGCTTGCGCGCCTGCATCCAGCGCCGTGAAAGCTTCAGATGCGGTGGCACACCCAGCGCAAACCGTCATGCCTAACTCAACAGCCCGACGGATCACCGCCGGTTGGGTGTTCGGCGTGACCACCAGCTTGCTGCCCATGCTATGCAACACATCCAGTTGCTCGGGTTTCAGTACCGTGCCCGCACCAATTAATGCACGATGACCAAATTCCGCGACCGTTTGCGCGATACTCACTTCCCATTGTGGGGAATTCAGCGGAATTTCAACCGCATCAAAGCCTGCATCAAGCAGAGCGGCCACATGGTCATGAACTTCCGCCGGTGTGATGCCGCGCAAAATGCCAATCAATGGCATGTTAGTATTCCATTTCATTTACAATACTCCTGATTCCCGCTTGAAAAGCCTGATCGCCATCCAACACCTGATAAAGCATCCCAGCCATCTCTAACCCTTGGGTATAGCGCTCAACCAGTTTAGGATTGCCAATCACCGTAATACACTCACCAGCAGCGAGCGGATATTGCTGCTGCATCTGCACGATTTCATTGCCAATCAGCAGGCCAGAAAGCCAGTCGCCGACCGATGTTCGCTTCAATCGACCCAACACATGGGCAGCACGCGTCTCAAACAGACAACGCATGATATTGCTGTCATTAAAGCTTTGCGTCAGGCCATCGATAAACGCAGTATTGTCCGGTAATTGAGCCTCCAGCCCTGCCCCCACCAATGAATTATTCAGCAGCAAATAGTGCAATTCACCTGTCATCAGAGTGCGGAAATCCATGACCTGGTCACCCTGCATTTGCACCCATTTACTGTGAGTTCCCGGCATTAAATAGACTGATGAAGGCCGTTCGCTATACGCACCGATCAGTTGGGTTTCTTCACCACGCATCACGTTGCGGTTATCTGGCTTATCAACACATAAACCGGGGATAATCCATGCCCGAATTGGCTCAGCCTCCGCCACACAAGTTAATTGACGCGATACCTGCGTAAGACGGGTTGGGCAAGCAAGATAAGGCACTGAAATCCAACCCGCATTGCTGCCAATCATGCCCGCCATCAGCACTGGCAAGTCATACTGTTGCTGCTGCTCGCGCCACGGCGCGATAACCTGCTGAAATATCTGCTGCGCACTTTGCCCATTAAAGCGAGTGACCCCAGCTTCTGAGCGCAACATATCTACACATTCACCACGTAAATAAAGCCAAGCACGCAGATTGGTCGATCCCCAATCAATGGCGATATAGCTTTTATCCATAACTCTGCTCACTCATGTAATATCCTTTAGCCGTTTAGCGGAGCTGGCTATCATGGTTAACGCAGCCCGTTCTGCCGCATCAGCATCTTGATGGCGAATAGCGTCATAAAGATCCTGATGCTCTTGTAATGTGCGCGGCATGTTTTCTTCATCAGGCATGTAGGTTCGTTCAAACACCGCCCGTTGCAGAGAGCTGATTGCCACACTGAGTTGCTGTAATACCGGATTGTGTACCGAAGCCAATACCGCCTCGTGATAGCGGATATCCGCTTCGTTAAATTCGTCTCTATCTTGATGATTGGCGATCATTTCATTGAGTGCCGTTTCAATCACCGCCAGCTCTTTCGAGGTTGCCCTTTCGGCAGCCCAGCGGGCGATAGTTGGCTCGACCAGATTACGCACTTCGCTCATCGCACTGATTAAACGTGGGTCATAATCACTGGCCAGCGCCCATTGCAGTACATCGGTATCGAGATAATTCCACTGATTACGGGGCCGGACAAACGCTCCACGAAAACGTTTCACTTCAATCAATCGCTTTGCCATCAGCGCCCGAAAAACCTCACGAATCATGTTACGAGAGGTTTGAAATTCCTCACAAATTTCCGCTTCGGCAGGCAACGGTGAGCCCGGTGGATATTTGCCTTCAACAATCTGCTGACCAATAACCAAAATAATGCGGTCTGTTTTACTGAGTTGTTCTTTTGTCATGTTCGCTCCGGTTATTTCAGGTTAACCAATAATGATTCCCTTACTTTACGCATCTCTTGATTAACCGTCCCCACAACGCCGCACAATTTTCAAACTTTGTCATTCAACACAAACAGATTGTAGAGCTATACTTTATTTTTGTACTACAATTTGGATCGCAAAATAAGCAATCCATCACAAAATGAATGAAAAAAACGGCATAACCCCTGTGCATTTAGAAATAAAAGTCTAATATGGATTTTTAATTCCAAATAAAATGACCTATGCTTAATCGATACCAGCCCATTGCCGATGCAATCGCCACCCTTTTCTCTCCCTATGCAGAAGTCGTCATTCATGACTTAACCAGCCAAAAATTGGTTTATATCGCCAACAACTATTCACAGCGGGAATTAGGGGAAGACTCCAATCTCAGTGAGTTGCGATTTGATCAGCACTCACAGGTGATCGGGCCTTACCAAAAGCGTAATTGGGATGGCCGTCAACTGCGTTCCATCAGCACGGTATTACGTGATGACAATAGGCAGCCAATTGGATTGTTATGTATCAATCTGGATATCACCGTATTTGAAAGTGCCAAAGCAGCACTGGAGCTATTCCTGTCAGGGCAACAACTACAGCCACAACCGGATGTGCTGTTTCAGGATGATTGGCAGGAACGCATCAACACTTATATCCATCATTGGTTACAGCAGCAGCAGCTCACGCTAGCAGCTTTGAATAATGCTAGCCGCCGGATGCTCATTGAGACCCTCTATCAACAGGGCGCATTCAACGGTAAGAATGCAGCAGGTTACGTGGCAAAAATCCTCGGCATTGGTCGGGCGACTGTTTATAACCATTTGAAAAATATAAAAACCAGCTAAAGGATTTTAAGGAACCGTCATGAATACATTATTCGATGCCATTAAAGAAGCTCATCAGGTATTACGCCCACAAGTGAGAGTGACGCCGCTGGAATATAGCCCATTGCTATCGCAGCACAGTGGCTGCGAAATCTATCTTAAGTGTGAGCATCTGCAACATACCGGTTCTTTTAAATTTCGTGGAGCCAGTAACAAGTTGCGTTTGTTGACCGATGAACAGCGCCAGAACGGCGTTATTACTGCCTCGACCGGTAACCACGGGCAAGCTATGGCGCTAGCGGGGAAACTGGCAGGAGTGAAAGCCACCATATATGCGCCAGAGCAAGCGGCAGCTATCAAGCTGGAAGTTATTCGCGCACTGGGCGGCCATATTGAACTGGTAGCAGGAGATGCTTTAAATGCCGAACTGGCTGCGAGTATCGCCGCAGAGCAGCAGGGCAAAGTCTATATCTCTCCTTATAACGACCCGCAAGTGATTGCCGGGCAAGGTACCTGTGGCATGGAGATGGTGGAACAGCAACCAGACCTTGATGCTGTGTTTATTGCCGTTGGCGGTGGTGGCCTGATTTCTGGTATTGCGACAGTTTTAAAGAAATTATCGGATAAAACACAGGTGATTGGTTGCTGGCCGGCGAATGCCACCAGCATGTATACCTGCCTGCAAAATGGCCAAATTCAGGAAGTGGCAGAGCAGGAAACCCTGTCTGACGGTACCGCCGGAGGTGTTGAACCCGGAGCCATCACCTTCGCACTTTGCCAACAGTTGATCGATCAGAAAGTCCTGGTGAGTGAGCAGGAAATCAAAGATGCCATGCGCTTGATTGCCCACACAGACCGTTGGATGATTGAAGGTGCTGCTGGTGTGGCATTAGCGGCAGCGTTGAAACTGGCACCACGTTGGCAAGGTAAGAAAGTGGCAGTGGTACTGTGCGGTAAAAATATCGTACTGGAAAAATATCTGGGAGCCATCGCCGAATGCTAATTTTGAGTAAGCAACAAATTCTTGACAAGTTCGATGCAGATGCCATCACCTTGCTGCTCAAAGAGGGCTTTATTGCATATAGCCAGCAGCAAGTGCAAATGCCCCCAGTGCAACATTTGCTGTTTGGGCAAGCCAACGGTGATTGCTGTATTAAAAGTGGGTATTTGCAAGGTGACAGTCAGTTTGTGGTAAAGGTTTCCGGCGGTTTCTATGATAATCCCGCGCAAGGATTGGCCAGTAATCAAGGGCTGATGATGGCCTTTTCCGCCCTTACTGGCGAGCCACAAGCTATCTTGCTCGATGAGGGGTGGCTAACTGCGCTGCGTACTGCGCTGGCCGGGCGAATTGCCGCCGAGCTTTGCGCACCAAAACATATCAGTGCTATTGGTATCATCGGTACCGGTATGCAGGCACGGCTACATCTGATGTACCTAAAAAGTGTGGTGGCATGCCGTCAGCTATGGGTTTGGGGTCGCAGTGAAACGGCATTAGAGGAGTATCGGCAGTATGCTGAAGATGAAGGTTTCGCGGTTAATACTACACTGAATGCCGCAAAGTTAGCCCGTCAATGCCAGTTGATTATCACCACCACACCGAGCAGAGAACCTATCTTGCAAGCGGCGGATATTCAGCCAGGAACCCATATTACGGCGGTCGGTGCAGATAGTGCAGGTAAACATGAGCTATCCCCTGAACTGGTAGCTAAAGCCGATAAAATATTGCTGGACTCATGGGCGCAATGCTCAGAATTTGGTGAGATTTCGCAGGCATTCCAGCAAGGGCTATTAGCAACTCACACCTTAACTGAGGTGGGTTCAGTTTTAGCGCAAGGTATCTCTTTTAGAGATAATGACCAACAGATCACTCTGGCGGATTTAACCGGATTAGGGATTCAGGATGTGCAAATAGTGAAAGGGATTCTAGGGTGATAAAAGAGAGGGTAGGCTTTTAGATTTTCTCTGTTGACCTTGAGCGCAATCAGGAATATTGCCGACAAAGTTTACAGGCCGAATGAGCCGCATGGACGCGGCGAAAGGTGCTGTCGAGCTGGGAGCGAGTCAGCACCGGTTCGATTAGCCGGTAAGCTGCCGGAGGGTATGGCGAAGCCACAATATTTCGCGCAAGCCGCAGGTGCAGGAGGGCCGGCCAGCCCTCTTGCTTGGTTGAGGCATAACGGTCGGCAATAGCAACAAATTGAATATCAACCGAAACCTGATCCGAGCAGCAAATTAATGAGCTACTGCATCAGTTAAATATCAAAGTACAAATTTCTCTATCGCTACCGCCACACCGTCTTCACTGTTGGTGCACGTGACAAACTGCGCTATCTCTTTCAATTCAGGGATAGCATTCCCCATTGCAACACCGACACCAGCATAGTTAACCATCGCAATATCATTACCCTGATCACCCAAAGCCATCACATTTTCCTGCGCAATGCCTAAGTGATCTGCCAGCATTTTCACCCCAGTCCCTTTATCCACTCGCTTACTCAGGATTTCCAGATAAAACGGTGCACTCTTCATGATAGTGAAACGCTCAAAAGCTTCGGCTGGCATCATCGCTAAGGCACGATCCAGTTTTTCTGGCTCGTCAATCATCATCACTTTAGGAAAACGTAATGTTGGGTCCATCTCTTCGATTGCACGATATTTCAATGGAATACCGGTCAATAACACTTCATGTAGGGTGTATTTGCTGATGTCTTTGTTCGCGGTATATAAGGTATCAAAATCAAAAGCCTGGAAGCTAACATCCATTTTGCGCGATAAAGCCTCGAAATAGAGGTAATCCTCAAAACTGATAGTTTCCTGCAAAATACACTCACCCGTGGCGGCTTTTTGCACTAATGCACCGTTATTGCTGATGCAATAATCACCACTGTTTTGCATATTTAATTCACGTAAATAACGTTGGACCCCAATATAGGGCCGACCCGTGGCCAATACCACACAGACCCCTTTAGCCCGGGCAGCATCAATAGCCTGCTTTACCCGTGGAGTGATTTCGTGCTGCGGATTCAGTAACGTGCCGTCCATATCGATAGCGATCAGTTCAATAGCCATAGGTCCTCACATTTATTTAACTAATGCCTCATGCTAACGCGATTCAGCGCTCAAATGCTAGTGAATGGGGTATGAGAGCCAATGGAATAAAAGCGTACGCGCGAGAAATCAATCAGGTAACGACGCATATACAGTCCCGACTTGGACTGGCACTGCAACTGGCATCAGCACAATTTCCCGCCATATATCTTGTATTGGGGTGACAGATTTCTTTGCGTAAACCGGATGTACGAATGATGCGTTTTTTATCCTCAATTAGCATGATCACCCAGGCCCGTCGCTGCCTGCCGCAAGAAGTGGAACGATGACATCACTGAACGGTGTTGGAATATTATGCGCACGCCCGCACCGCTGCACCACGCCGTTACGAATATCCCATTCCAGCGGACGATTCGCCTGACGGTCGGCAAGGATCGAAGTACCTAAATCAGCCGGGGCGCGATGAAAGCCATCCACAATCTCCTGCGGCACGTCATCACTTAGTTTTGCGCCTTCAGCTCGCGCGATGGTGAGGCATTCCCGCAGATAAGCGAGTGCCAACTCGGTGATGTCGGGACGTGTGTACATGCCAGCACGGCGATTCGCCAGTACCATCAACCCCGCCACCGCGTTCTGGAGCAGCTTGCGCCAGGCGATAGAGGTGAAATCAGCCGCCAGCTCGACTAAGCAACGGGTGCCACTTAGCGCGGTGAGCACCAAATTCGCCGGCGGAGAATCCGGCAAGGTAAGACGTGGTTTAGCACGCAGCCATACAGAAGCATCCGGTTCACGCTGTGCGGGGAACCACACTACTGAAGGCAGAACGGTGGCGCCACATACGTAAGGCGCAAGTTGGCTCATCTGCTCAACACCATTTTGCAGTGCGCACACCACGGTATTCTCATTGCATAAAGTCGCCAGCCATGGCGCTGCCGCGTCAACCTGAGTCGATTTTACAGCAACAAAAACCAGATCGACCGGCCGGGTAATCGCTGCGGGATGGATCTGCACTGGTCCGGGTACAATAATCTGGCCGCCGTCATAGCGTAGCTCTAGCTGCGAATGCGCAGTTCGACCGCAAAGTACCGGTGTACGTCCCACCTCATGCAGTACTGCTGCGATGGTGGTGCCAATAGCGCCCGGACCAATAAGCGCAATGGTTGGATTCAAAGACATCTTTCATTCTCCTGATTATCCTATGCTGTCCTGCGGCAACCTGATTGGGATATTCCATGCCCCCCAACCGTTACCTAATGAGGATCGAACCGATAGCAATTACGGTGCACGCCACCACTTTTCTGATGGACAGCGATTTGCCAAGAAATACACAACCTATCACCACGGCAAACAGCACGCTAGCTTCACGCAAAACTGACATCGCCCCATTGGCACATCCGACATAGCGTAAACCTGGTTTGCTGCTCTTGAGTTGATTTTGAATGTCATAACCCGATGAATTCTCAATGGGGTGCAAATAGGCAAAAAAAAGCCCAGAGGCAGCTTACTGCCCTGGGCTTTTCTATCCGATCAATCGCTTATCGGATTAAATATCGATATTGGCTGCGCGTAACGCATTCTCTTCGATAAAGGCACGACGAGGCTCAACCGCATCACCCATCAGGGTGGTGAATAACTGATCCGCTGCAACGGCATCTTTCACCATCACTCGCAGCATACGGCGGCTGGTTGGGTCCATGGTGGTTTCCCACAACTGCTCTGGGTTCATTTCACCCAAGCCTTTATAGCGCTGAATTGCCAAGCCACGGCGAGACTCTTTCACTAACCAGTCCAGCGCATCTTCAAAGCTTGAAACCGGAACTCGGCGTTCGCCACGTTCAACAAATGCGCCTTCTTCAATTAAGCCACGCAGTTTTTCGCCCAGTAGGCAGATCTTGCGATACTCACCGCCGTGGACAAAATCAAAGTCCAGATCATAATCGGTATCTACACCGTGGGTACGGATACGCAATATTGGCTCGAACAATTGACGCTCACGGTTTTCGCGCACCACAGAACTGTAGCTGCTGCCGTGCTGCTCTTTTTCATTCAGTAACACCACCAGTGAATCAATCCACTGTGTCACCACTGCTTTATCGCTCAAATCCTCTTCTTTCAAGGTTGGCTGATAAATCAGGTTATTCAGCAAAGCACGCGGATAACGGCGCTCCATACGAGCAATGGTCTTCTGAACGCTATAATGCTCAGCAACCAGTTTCTCAAAATGCTCGCCCACTAGCGGTGGTGCCTCAGGATTGACGTGCAATGCAGCGCCATCCAGTGCCAGTGTCATCTGATACTGTTCCATCGCATCATCATCTTTGATGTATTGCTCTTGTTTGCCTTTTTTCACTTTATACAGTGGCGGCTGAGCGATAAACACATGGCCACGCTCAATAATTTCCGGCATCTGACGGTAGAAGAAGGTCAATAGCAACGTGCGGATGTGAGAACCATCCACGTCGGCATCGGTCATGATAATGATATTGTGGTAGCGCAGTTTGTCAGGGTTATATTCATCCCGGCCAATACCACAACCCAATGCAGTAATCAGCGTTGCGACTTCCTGCGAAGAAAGCATTTTGTCAAAGCGCGCTTTCTCAACGTTCAGGATTTTACCTTTCAACGGCAAAATGGCCTGATTCTTACGGTTACGGCCTTGTTTCGCAGAGCCGCCCGCAGAGTCCCCTTCCACTAAGTAGAGTTCGGACAACGCGGGGTCACGTTCCTGACAATCTGCCAGTTTGCCCGGCAAACCTGCCAGGTCCAGCGCGCCTTTACGGCGTGTCATTTCACGCGCTTTACGCGCGGCTTCGCGCGCGCGGGCAGCATCGATAATTTTGCCAACCACGATTTTGGCGTCGGTTGGGTTTTCCAGCAAATACTCAACCAACTTCTCGTTCATCAGCGTTTCGACCGCAGTTTTCACTTCAGAAGAAACCAATTTATCTTTAGTCTGTGAGGAGAATTTAGGGTCCGGCACTTTAACAGAAACAACAGCAATCAGGCCTTCACGGGCATCATCACCAGTGGCGCTGATTTTCGCTTTCTTGCTGTAGCCTTCTTTGTCCATATAGCTGTTCAGCGTACGGGTCATCGCCGTGCGGAAGCCCACCAAGTGAGTACCACCATCGCGCTGCGGAATGTTATTGGTGAAGCAGTAGATATTTTCTTGGAAACCATCATTCCACTGCAATGCCACTTCCACACCGATATCATCTTTCATGGTGGAGAAATAGAACACTTTCGGGTGGATCGGGTTTTTGTTTTTGCTCAGATACTCAACAAACGCCCGAATACCCCCTTCATAATGGAAGTGGTCTTCTCTGTCGTTACGTTTGTCTTTCAGTTTGATTGATACACCGGAGTTCAGGAACGACAGCTCGCGCAGGCGTTTAGCCAGAATTTCATACTGGAATTCGATGTTATTGGTGAAGGTCTGGAAACTTGGCCAGAAACGCACGGTCGTCCCGGTCAGATCGGTTTCACCCACCATTTTCAGCGGTGCCTGAGGCACGCCCATTTTGTAGGTTTGCTCGTGAACTTTGCCATCACGGCGAATGACCAGTTCCAGCTTTTCAGACAGGGCGTTAACAACGGACACGCCCACGCCGTGCAAACCGCCGGAAACTTTGTAAGAGTTATCGTCAAATTTACCGCCAGCATGCAACACGGTCATGATGACCTCTGCGGCTGATACCCCTTCCTCTTCGTGCATACCGGTTGGGATACCACGGCCATCATCCTGCACAGAAACAGAGTTATCCGAATGGATGGTGACTATAATTTCTTTACAGTGGCCAGCGAGGGCTTCGTCGATAGCGTTGTCCACAACCTCGAATACCATGTGGTGCAGACCGGTACCGTCATCAGTATCACCGATATACATGCCCGGACGCTTACGAACCGCATCCAGCCCTTTTAATACCTTGATACTTGAGGAGTCATAAGTATTCGACATCAACGTTTCTCGCTCATTTTTAATCCTGTGGTTGAACCTCTATTTTGCCATGTTCCACGCGGAACATCTTGCCCTTTTCGCCTACCATGTCGGCAACTTGCTCAGCACTCACTGCGCTGACAAAAACCTGTGCCTGGGTAGCCTTGAGACGCTCGGCCAATAATCGACGACGGCCGGTGTCCAATTCGGAAGCAAAATCGTCAAGCAGATACAGGCAACGCCGCCCGCTCTGTCGGGTGAGAAACTCACCCTGCGCTAACCGCAGTGCGCACATCAGCAACTTCAACTGACCACGCGATAGCAAATCTTCTACCGGCGTACCCTCGGCCCGAATGCGGAAATCCGCTTTATGTGGCCCGATGGCGGTATAAGTTAGCGCGCGGTCACGCTCAAACTGGCGTTCCAGCAACTCACCATAGTCACTCTCTTTATCCCAGCCGCGCTGGAAAGAGAAACTCAAGGCAAACTCTGGCAGGAACAGGGAGCATGTGGCTGAAATATCTGCCGCAATTGCATCACTGTATGCCGCCCGCCACTCACTAATGCGTTCAGCCAGTGGGATAATTTCCTGATCCCAAGGCCGGATTTGCGCATAGCGACTAACCTGGCGCAGCGCGGCGTTGCGCTGCTTAAGTAATCTTTTTAGATTGCTCCAGGCCGTAAAAAAACCGGGTTCATTATGAAAGCAACCCCAGTCTAAAAAAGCGCGCCGGAATTTTGGCCCGCCATTCAATAAGGTGAACCCCTCAGGGGTGATCAATTGCATGGGCAGCATTTGCGCCAATTCGGCCACTTTGTGGCCGTCAGTGCCATCGATCCGCACCTTGCTATCACCCTGCCGGCTTTTACTTAGCCCAATAGATGATTCACGTTCATTCACATCAACCCGGCCATGTAACACAAACTCGGCACAGTCGTGACGGATCACTCTGCCTGCTTGTAAACTACGAAAAGCCCTACCATGGCCAAGGGTATAAATCGCTTCTAACACACTGGTTTTACCGCTACCGTTGGGGCCAACTAAAAAATTAAACCCCGCTGCCAGCGCCAAGTCTGCCGATTCGATATTACGAAAATCTTTAATTAACAACCGTGTCAGAGCCATGCTGCAAATGTCTTCATTATTGAACATCAAACCATCAAGGGCGTTATCGCATTACCTCTGAAAGAGGGCGTAATTGTCGCAGACAGATTGGGTGCGGACAGCGCACAACCACCGGAGCGTACTTAATGTACGTGAGGATGGTGAGCACTGCCCAATCCCAAGCTGGCAAGTAAGATAGCCCGCTATAGTTCAAAGACGCATTGGCATGACAACATAGGCCGCAGCCTGACTAGCACCGTCTTCAATCTGCACACTGGAGACCGAATCGGTCAATAACAGGCGCACATCTTCGCATTTCAGTGCATTCAGCACATCAAGTACATAGCTGACGTTGAAACCGATCTCCATTTCCGTTCCCTCGTAGCTAACATCGAGGATTTCTTCCGCCTCTTCCTGTTCAGGGTTATTGGCGGTGATTTTGAGCTGATTGTGACTGACATAGAGCCGAACGCCGCGGAACTTCTCATTTGACAAAATTGCTGCACGGGCAAAAGCCTGTTTCAGCAAGTCACAACCCGCTTCTAGCGTTTTGTCAGGGTTCTTCGGCAATACCCGGCGATAATCAGGGAAACGGCCATCAACCAGCTTAGAGGTGAAAATAAAATCCCCCACATGCGCGCGGATGTTGTTGCTGCCGATTTGCAGGCGCAGTGGTGTATCACCCCCATCCAATAACCTGACCAGCTCCATCACACCTTTACGCGGCACGATCACCGAATGTGAAGGTAATGTCTGCCCGATTGGCATGGAACATACCGCCAAACGGTGGCCATCGGTCGCCACAGTGCGCAGCTCTTCACCTTCAGTCTCAAACAGCATACCGTTCAAGTAATAGCGCACATCCTGATGAGCCATCGAGAACTGAGTGGACTCAATCAGACGTTTCAGTGTGGCTTGCGGTAAGGTGAACTCCACCTCACTCTGCCAATCATCCAGATTAGGGAAGTCCGCCGCGGGCAGGGTAGACAGCGAGAAGCGGCTACGGCCAGAGCGCACCAGTAGACGATCACCATCCAGCGCCACCGTGATTTCTGCCCCTTCTGGCAAACCGCGCCAGATATCAAAAAACTTCCGGGCCGGTACGGTGGTTGCTCCCTGGGTATGGGGATTAGACAGCGCCACGCGCGCGACCATCTCCATTTCCAGATCGGTCCCCGTCAGCAACAAAGAGCCTTCGGTCACTTGCAACAACAAGTTACCTAAAATTGGCAACGTAGGACGTCCACCCAGCGGGCTACTGACCTGTTGCAGCGGTTTTAGCAGATGCTCACGTTCAATGATAAATTTCATAGCGCTAGGAGGATAATGTTCTGATTAAGTTAGAGAAATCTTCTTTGATGTCGTGGCTTTCTTCACGCAATTGCTCAATCTTGCGGCAAGCATGCAACACCGTGGTATGGTCGCGGCCACCAAACGCATCGCCGATTTCAGGCAGGCTGTGGTTGGTTAACTCTTTTGCCAGCGCCATCGCCATTTGGCGCGGGCGGGCCACCGAACGAGAACGCCGTTTGGAGAGCAGGTCAGCGACCTTAATTTTATAATATTCTGCGACAGTCTTTTGAATATTATCGATGGTAACCAGCTTTTCCTGCAATGCCAGCAAGTCACGCAGAGCTTCGCGCACGAAATCAATGGTGATTGCCCGACCGGTAAAGTTGGCATTAGCTATCACACGGTTCAATGCCCCTTCCAGCTCACGCACATTGGAACGCAGACGCTTGGCAATAAAGAACGCAACCTCACCGGGCAAGCGAATATCATTTTCATCCGCTTTCTTCATCAGGATCGCGACTCGGGTTTCTAGTTCCGGCGGCTCAATGGCAACCGTTAAACCCCAGCCAAAACGCGATTTCAAACGATCTTCGACGCCATTGATCTCTTTTGGATAGCGATCTGAGGTCAAAATGATCTGCTGATTACCTTCCAACAAGGCATTAAAGGTGTGGAAAAACTCTTCCTGGGAACGCTCTTTATTGGCAAAGAACTGAATATCATCGATTAATAATGCATCAACGGAACGATAATAGCGTTTAAATTCTTCTATCGCGTTGTTCTGCAAGGCCTTAACCATGTCCTGCACAAAACGCTCCGAATGCATGTAAACCACTTTGGCATTGGCTTTACGCGCCATGATGCCATTCCCTACTGCATGTAACAGGTGAGTCTTACCCAAACCTGTACCGCCATAGAGGAATAACGGGTTATATGCGCCACCCGGATTATCAGCAACCTGACGTGCCGCAGCACGAGCCAGTTGGTTGGATTTACCTTCAACGAAGTTATCAAATGTGTGCTTCGGGTTCACATTCGAACGGTAAGAATGTTCAGGTTGAGCGGGCGAACTGTCCCAACTCGGGCGTACAGGGGCGCTGCGGGTAACCGGAGCGACAGGTGCACTAACACTGGCGGTTACTGGATGGCTGTGTGTTCTTACCGCCGGTTTACTCCCTACTTCAAAACGCAGTAAAGGAACCTCGGAACCACAAAAGTCATTAAGTAAGCCATTGATATTGTTTAAGTACTTATCACGGACCCAGTCCAGTACAAAACGATTAGGGGCGTAAAGCGCCAGAGTATTGTCACTCAGTTCCGCCTGTAGGGGGCGTATCCACATACTAAATTCTGTGGCAGGTAACTCATCCTGCAATCGGGCAAGACACTGCTGCCAAAGCGAAAGTGACACGGCGGACTCCACTCGAACAAGATCAATAAAAGAAAGAAATCAGGATTTTTTGTAACTCATCGTTTTTGACACACGCCAATATGGCCTGTAGCAAGCCAAAGTGACATGCGAACCGTTTTTCGGTTGTTTTTACGACTAACATCCCCCTACGATCCCGGAGTAGTGATCCAGAGTAGCGGATGCGATCGGAATGGCGGATCATAGCGCAAAAGGAGCAATAGATCCTCCCCTTCCTCACAGATTAGATCCTTTTTATCCACAGGACATAACTTCTGTTAGGAGTGTAACCCAGTGCACAGCTTTTCGTGTCCCTCATCAGCAATGATCGCAAAATATTTCAGAATATACTGGTATCACCTTCCCCTTTTCTAACAACTGATCCTCATTAATCCACAAAGGATCTCACGGCGATCCTTGCGATTTGTCTGGGAGTCCGTATAATCCTCAGCCCTACGTGTGATGCCTGTGTTCTTGATGGCTTTGGCCAAAAAGAAACCAGCGGTGAACACGGGCAGGCTCTTGGTAAACTCCCGATACAGAAAACTTCTGTGCGGGCGGGCGCAATGTCAATTGACTCAGGACTGTACAATTATTACAATCCCGCTTCTTTATATGTTGCGATTGAGGCGTCGGTGTCTTCACTCCGAGCAGCCAAACGCGTTTACTGAATCAGTAATTATTTTAAGTTTAGGTAGAAATCGCTATGAAACGCACTTTCCAACCGTCCGTATTGAAGCGCAACCGTAGCCACGGTTTCCGTGCTCGTATGGCCACCAAAAATGGTCGTCAAGTTCTGGCTCGCCGTCGTGCGAAAAGCCGTACTCGTCTGACTGTTTCTAAGTAATAAAAGCTAACCATCTCAGTGGTTAAGCTAGCATTTCCTAGGGAGTTACGTTTGTTAACTCCCAGTCATTTCACTTTTGTCTTCCAGCAGCCACAACGGGCTGGCACGCCGCAAATCACCATCCTCGGCCGCCTGAACGAGCTGGGGCATCCCCGCATCGGTCTTACCGTCGCCAAAAAACATGTCAAACGTGCTCACGAACGTAACCGGATAAAGCGCCTCACACGCGAAAGCTTCCGTTTGCATCAGCATACGTTACCGTCTATGGATTTTGTCGTTTTGGTGAAAAAGGGTGTGGCTGACCTCGATAACCGTGCGTTGACGGAAGCTTTGGAAAAATTATGGCGTCGCCACTGTCGCCAGGCTCCCGCATCCTGATCGGGCTAATCAGGGGCTATCAGCTCGTGATTAGTCCGCTGCTGGGGCCGCGTTGTCGTTTCCATCCGACATGCTCTCATTACGGAATTGAGGCATTGCGCCGGTTTGGGATGATAAAAGGCAGTTGGTTAACACTGAAACGCGTATTAAAATGCCACCCTTTGAACCCAGGTGGCGATGATCCCGTGCCGCCGAAACCCGACGATAACAGAGAACACTAACGATGGATTCGCAACGCAATCTTCTACTCATCGCTCTGCTGTTCGTGTCTTTCATGATCTGGCAAGCCTGGCAAGTGGACAACAGTCCACAACCAGCCGCTCAGACCACGCAACAGACTGCGAATACTGCTACCGGTGATAAAGCAAGCCAGGCTGTGCCCGGCAGTGGTCAGGGTCAACTGATTACTGTAAAAACTGATGTGCTGTCTCTGACCATTAATACCCGTGGTGGTGACATCGAGCAGGCTAACCTGCTGGCTTACCCGGATGCTCTGGGTTCAGATAAAACTTTCGAATTACTGGAAACCACTCCAGCTTTCGTCTATCAGGCGCAAAGCGGTCTGACAGGCAAAAGCGGCCCGGATAATCCAGCTAACGGTGAGCGCCCACTGTTTGAAGCGCCTCAAACCAGCTTTGTATTGGCTGACGGTCAGGATGAACTGCGTATTCCATTGACCTTTACCGGCAAAGATGGCTCCGTTTTCACCAAGACTTTTGTGCTAAAACGTAACGATTACGCCATTGGCGTGGATTATCACGTTAAAAACGCCTCTGCTGCCCCGCTGGAGCTGACGCTGTTTGGTCAGTTGAAGCAAAGCATCAATTTGCCTAAACACCGTGATACCGGCAGCAATAACTTTGCGCTGCACACCTATCGTGGCGCGGCTTACTCTTCTGATGACACTAAATATAAAAAATACAGCTTTAGTGATATCGAAGACAAAAATATGGACATCACCACCAAAGGTGGCTGGGTAGCCATGTTGCAACAGTATTTTGCAACCGCCTGGATCCCGGCAGCTAATGAAACCAACACTTTCTACTCTTCTGATTTGGGTAATGGTCTGGCGGCTATCGGCTTTAAAGGTGCGCCAGTTATTATTCAACCGGGTGAGCAGAAA
This sequence comes from Yersinia sp. 2553 StPb PI, assembly GCF_052217105.1. Taxonomy (NCBI): domain Bacteria; kingdom Pseudomonadati; phylum Pseudomonadota; class Gammaproteobacteria; order Enterobacterales; family Yersiniaceae; genus Yersinia; species Yersinia sp. 2553 StPb PI. The sequence continues at coordinate 3,835,138 of NZ_JAZGPX010000002.1, forward strand.
CAGCTGGGTGCTACCTTATGGGTTGGCCCAGAAATTCAGGACAAAATGGCGGCCATTGCGCCACATCTGGACCTGACTGTTGATTATGGTTGGTTATGGTTTATTTCTCAGCCACTGTTCAAACTGTTGAAATTCATTCACAGCTTTGTCGGTAACTGGGGCTTCTCCATCATCGTGATTACCTTTATCGTGCGCGGTATCATGTACCCGCTGACAAAAGCGCAATACACCTCGATGGCGAAAATGCGTTTGCTACAGCCTAAACTGGCTGCCATGCGTGAGCGTATCGGTGACGATAAGCAGCGTATGAGTCAGGAGATGATGGCGCTGTACAAAGCTGAGAAGGTTAACCCGCTGGGTGGCTGCTTACCGCTGGTCATTCAGATGCCAATCTTCCTGGCGTTGTACTACATGTTGATGAGTTCCGTTGAGTTGCGTCATGCGCCGTTCATCCTGTGGATTCATGACCTGTCAGCACAAGACCCGTACTACATTCTGCCGATTCTGATGGGTATCACCATGTACTTCATTCAGAAGATGTCACCAACTACCGTGACGGACCCAATGCAGCAGAAGATAATGACCTTTATGCCAGTTATCTTCACTGTGTTCTTCCTGTGGTTCCCGGCTGGTCTGGTACTGTACTATATCGTCAGTAACCTGGTGACCATCCTGCAACAGCAGTTGATTTATCGTGGTCTGGAAAAACGTGGTTTACATAGCCGCGATAAGAAGAAACAGTCTTAACATGATAGATACCCCAGTCACTGGCATACGTCAGTAACTGGGGGAGAGCAGCTAACAAACGCTGCGACTGCAATTAAGAAGGGTATATGAGGCGGTCATAGCTATATGACCGCCTTATTCTTTTAAAGAGAGAAATAACCATGAGCACCACTGATACTATCGTGGCACAAGCAACCCCGCCAGGCCGTGGTGGTGTTGGTATTTTACGTGTTTCAGGTCGTGCTGCCGCAGACGTGGCGCAGGCGGTTTTGGGCAAATTGCCCAAGCCTCGCTATGCCGATTATCTGCCGTTTAAAGATACTGATGGCAGTACATTAGACCAAGGTATCGCTCTCTACTTCCCCGGCCCCAATTCCTTTACTGGCGAGGACGTGCTGGAACTGCAAGGTCACGGTGGTCCGGTTATACTGGATTTACTGTTAAAACGCATTCTGGCGCTGCCAGGGCTGCGCATTGCCCGTCCGGGTGAGTTTTCTGAACGCGCGTTTTTAAACGACAAGCTGGATTTGGCTCAAGCAGAAGCGATTGCCGACCTGATTGATGCCAGCTCGGAGCAAGCCGCCCGCTCAGCAGTAAATTCATTGCAGGGTGCATTTTCAGTTAAAATCCATCAATTGGTGGAAGCACTTACTCACTTGCGAATCTACGTCGAAGCTGCCATTGACTTCCCAGATGAGGAAATTGACTTCCTTTCTGATGGCAAGATTGAAGGCCAGTTGAACGGTGTGATGGCCGATCTTGAGCAGGTGCGCACTGAAGCACGGCAAGGCAGCTTGTTGCGTGAAGGGATGAAAGTGGTCATTGCCGGCCGCCCAAATGCCGGTAAATCAAGCCTGCTCAATGCGTTAGCGGGCCGTGAAGCTGCAATCGTAACCGATATCGCAGGCACAACTCGTGATGTTTTACGGGAACATATTCATATCGATGGGATGCCATTGCATATCATCGATACTGCTGGCTTACGTGAAGCCAGTGACGAAGTTGAGCGCATTGGCATCGAACGGGCGTGGAATGAGATAGAACAAGCAGATCGCGTACTGTTTATGGTTGATGGTACGACGACTGATGCCACCGAACCGGCCGCTATCTGGCCTGAGTTTATGGCCCGCCTACCATCGACTCTGCCCATCACCGTGGTGCGCAATAAAGCGGATGTCACAGGTGAATCGCTGGGGTTAACCGAAGTGAATGGTCACTCACTTATTCGCTTATCGGCCCGTACCGGCGAAGGTATTGACCTGCTGCGTAGCCATCTTAAGCAGAGTATGGGCTTTACCAGTAACACCGAAGGTGGCTTCCTGGCTCGCCGACGCCATTTGCAAGCGTTGGAAGCCGCTGCCCAGCATTTGGTGCAAGGCCACGAACAGTTAGTAAGCGCTTACGCCGGTGAGTTATTGGCGGAAGAGCTACGTTTAGCACAACAGTCATTGAGTGAAATTACCGGCGAATTCAGCTCAGATGACTTACTGGGGCGCATTTTCTCCAGTTTTTGTATCGGAAAATGAGTGTGATGTTATAGAGCTGGAGCAGATTATCGCTAATTTTGATAATCTGACTCTATGAGTCCGAACTGTTAGAGTCTCGACCGACGGTAGCTCGAACACTTAACTTTATTCATAAACTGAGGTATCCATGATTATAAAACCACGTGTACGCGGCTTTATCTGTGTGACTGCTCACCCGGCGGGCTGTGAAGCTAACGTCAAAAAGCAAATCGACTATGTCACAGCAGAAGGCCCAATTGCTAACGGCCCAAAACGAGTATTAGTGATTGGTGCGTCAACTGGATACGGGCTGGCAGCTCGAATCACAGCAGCATTTGGTTGTGGTGCCGATACGCTGGGTATTTTCTTTGAACGCCCAGGAGAAGAAGGTAAACCGGCGACCTCCGGCTGGTACAACAGCGCAGCTTTCCACAAGTTTGCTGAGCAGAAAGGCCTGTATGCGAAAAGCATCAATGGCGATGCTTTCTCCGATGAGATCAAACGACTGACCATCGAGGCTATTAAGCAAGATCTGGGTCAGGTTGATCAGGTTATCTATAGCCTGGCCTCGCCGCGCCGCACTCATCCAAAAACCGGCGAAGTGTTTAACTCCACACTGAAGCCAATCGGCCATGAAGTTAAATTCCGTGGCCTGGATACCGATAAAGAAGTTATCAAAGAAGTTGTGCTGCAACCCGCAACTCAAACCGAGATAGACAACACGGTAGCAGTGATGGGTGGCGAAGACTGGCAGATGTGGATTGATGCACTACTGGAAGCTGGCGTGCTGGCTGAAGGGGCACAAACTACCGCCTTTACTTATCTGGGTGAAAAAATCACTCATGATATCTATTGGAACGGTTCTATTGGCGCAGCCAAAAAGGATCTGGACCAAAAAGTTCTGACTATCCGCGATAGCTTAGCTGCCCATGGCGGCGGTGATGCCCGGGTATCCGTGTTGAAAGCGGTAGTGACTCAGGCAAGTTCCGCTATCCCAATGATGCCACTGTATTTGTCATTACTATTCAAGGTGATGAAAGAAAAAGGCACTCATGAAGGCTGCATCGAGCAAGTTTATTCGCTGTATAAAGACAGCTTGTGTGGTGAGGCACCGCATCTAGACGCCGATGGCCGTTTGCGTGCTGACTACAAAGAACTGGCACCAGAAATTCAAAACCAGGTACAAGCGTTGTGGGATCAAGTCACCAATGACAATATCTACCAATTGACCGACTTTACCGGTTATAAGACTGAGTTCTTAAACCTGTTTGGGTTTGCCGTCGACGGTGTGGATTATGACGCTGACGTAAATCCTGATGTAAAAATCCCTAATCTGATTCAGGGCTAAACCCCGGTTATAGCGATAGAACCCGCTGCGCAATTTGTACGCAGCGGGTTGATAATCCGCCTTTCGTCCCAATCGCCTAATAAAAAACACTAAATCCATTATCTCTATTATAGATAAGCTAAGATCATTTTCTTCGTTTACGCTTCATCCCCGCAATGTTTGAATGATTTCATTCTTAGTTATCCCGCTTTTAGCTAAAAGAATAACCGGCAACATAATAAATAAAGCCTCTGGTAGAGACTAAATTAACACTATTCCACAGGGAAATTATGATGAGAATACCTTCACTGACGATACCTTTATTTAGTTTAATTATTGTTACTTCACTAAATGCCCATAGTGAAGAAAATAAAGTTATCAAATTGGGATTTAATCCTGGCCCTTATAAAGAACAATTTGAAAAAGGTGTAGCCCCTTATCTGATCAACAAAGGCTATCGCATCGAATATAAAGATTTTAATGATGGCATCCAGGTTAATAATGCCGTTAGCACTGGCGAGATTGATGGCAATATCATGCAACACCCTATTTATCTGCAAGCGATAAATGAGCGTCTGCGGATTGATAATACCGGTATTGTTCAGGTCCCAACGCCACCGATGGGACTGTATTCTGATAAATATCAGCAAAGCCAAAAAGACCAAAAACCCAAAGAAGGTACTTTGATTTCAGTCCCTAACCAGCCCTCAAATGAGTACCGCGCAGCACTGTTGTTGCAATCTATCGGCTGGATAAAGCTAAAGGAAAAAATTGATCCAGCGACCTTCTCGCAAAAAGACATAGCAGAAAATCCGTACCATCTGGTGATCAAAGATATGGATAATGCCCAGCAAGTCAGAGCATTACCCGATGTCGACTTTGGTGCTATTCAGGGTAATTTTGCTGTATCTAACGGTATAAAACTCAGCTCAGCACTGCAACTTGAAAAACCAACCACACAGTTTGTGAATGTGGTAACTGTCGCCGGTAAAAATAAAGATGCAGAATTTGCCAAGGATATTATTGCGGGATACCACTCGGCGGAGTTCAAAAAATACATTCTAGGAAATGAGAAATACACCGGTTATATGCTGCCTGATTATCTTAAGTAATGGAATAATCTGATGATTGAACTTCAGCATATTTCTAAAACCTTTGAACGTAAAGGTGTAAAGCTACAAGCGCTTAATAATGTTAGTTTAACCATCGAAGATGGCGATATATTTGGCATTATCGGTTATAGCGGTGCAGGGAAAAGCACCTTATTACGAATGGTAAACTCATTGGAAAGTCCAACATCCGGTGATGTGATTATTGATGGTAATAATCTACATGATTTTAGTCATGAGCAACTCAGGCTACTTAAAAAAAACATCGGAATGATATTCCAGAATTTTAACTTACTGGAGTCAAAAACTGTTTTTAAGAATGTAGCTATGCCGCTCATCTTATTAGGTAAAAATAAAAAATTCATTCAGGAGCGCGTCGCTGAATTGCTGGATTTTGTTGGGTTAGGTGATAAGAGCCATAGTTTTCCTAATGAATTATCGGGGGGGCAGAAGCAGCGGGTAGGTATTGCTCGTGCTCTGGCAACCAATCCATCAATTCTGCTGTGTGATGAGGCCACATCGTCACTGGATCCACAAACTACCGCCCAGATTTTATTATTACTGAAGAAAATTAATCAGCAATACAATATTACAGTGTTGCTGATTACCCATGAAATGTCCGTCATTCAAAAAATCTGTAATAAGGTCGCGGTTATGGAAAACGGCCAAATAATTGAGCAGGGTTCGGTATTAACGGTTTTTGGCCACCCCACTCACCCCACAACCCTTAATTTCGTCCGCACCGTGATCAAGGACAGCCTGCCCGATAGTGTGAGAAAACTGTTAGATAGCAGTCATGCTGGCCGCCAATTTCGTTTAGCATTTATGGGGGCGATTGCGACGCAACCGGTGATAAATCAACTTATCAGGCAATATGATGTGGGCGTGAATATTCTATTTGCCAACATGTCGGAGATACAAGACACCACATTGTGTCATATGGTGCTGCTGTTAAGCGGTGACAACAACCTCATTGATAGTGCCGTCACGCACCTGGCTGGAACAGGAATTGATATACAGGAAATACATTAATGATCGAAACCGCAATTACGTTGGACCAATTTGTCCAGGCGCTACACGACACACTGGTTATGGTCAGTATTTCATTGGTGATCGGTTCTCTTATTGGTATCCCACTGGGAATCTTATTGGTGGTAACCCGGCCCGGAGGGCTAATTAACAATCGCACTTTTTATAATATTCTTAACCCATTGATTAATATCATCCGATCACTGCCCTTTATTATTTTGATGGTAGCGATTATCCCACTTACCCGCTTGATCGTGAATACCACTATCGGAACACCAGGAGCCATCGTGCCATTGATTATTTTTATCGCACCTTATATTGGCCGATTAGTAGAAAATTCATTATTGGATGTTAACCCCGGAATTCTCGAGGCAGCAAAATCGATGGGTGCCACGCCCCTTCAGGCGATTTGGTATTTTCTATTACCCGAAGCACTGTCATCTTTGATATTGGCACTGACCACAGCCACCATTGGCTTGATTGGTGCTACCGCCATGGCAGGTACTGTCGGCGGCGGTGGGATTGGTGATCTGGCTATAACCTATGGCTATCAGCGCTTTGATACGTTCGTAACTGTCACTACCGCGATTGTATTGATTATTACGGTACAGCTCATCCAATCGCTGGGTAATTTATTTGCCAGTAAAATTCGCCGTGAGTGATAAAAAAACCCCTTTTCGGCGAGCAAAAGGGGTCAGATTTTTGGCATAACTGCAATATATACCCTAAATAATTCGAGTTGCAGGAAGGCGGCAAGTGAATAACAACTTGGTTGTAAACCATGTTGAACAGCGCTTGCGCTGGCCCGCAGAGTGAGCCTCATTAGAGGCCCATAATCCCGATGAGCTTACATAAGTAAGTGATTCGGATGATTAAACGTAGCCAACACACCTGCAGCTTGAAGTATGACAGGTATAAAATTAAACTTTAAAGCCGCTAATCACACTCTCCAACTGTAAAGTTTGATCCTGCATCGCCTGAGCCGCAGCAGCAACTTGTTGCACTAGCGCCGCATTTTGCTGTGTTGAATTATCCAACTGATTGATTGCCAGATTAACCTGTTCGATACCCAAACTTTGTTCCTGACTGGATGACATGATTTCATTCATTAATGCCGCCACATTGGACACCCCGCTCATTAAATCATCCATAGTGGTTCCCGCGTCAGCCACCAAGCCAGTACCAATGGCAATATCAGCCACCGAGTCCTCGATCAGTTTTTTAATCTCACGAGCAGATGTCGCTGAACGCTGCGCCAGATTACGCACTTCTGATGCCACCACCGCAAAACCACGGCCTTGTTCACCCGCTCTTGCTGCTTCTACCGCCGCATTAAGTGCCAATATATTGGTTTGGAAGGCGATACTGTCAATCACACTAATGATATCGACTATTTTCTTCGATGAATGATTGATTGAACCCATGGTATCCACCACCTGTTTCACCACCTTGCCACCTTTCACCGCAACAGTAGAAGCATCTCTCGCCAATTGGTTGGCGTGACTGGCGTTATCCGCATTTTGTTTCACCGTGCTGGTAAGTTCATCCATTGAGGCTGCGGTTTGTTCAATTGAACTGGCCTGATCTTCAGTACGGGCGGATAAGTCCAGATTACCGCTAGCTATCTGGCGCGATGCTGAGGCAATAGCTAGGCTACTTTCACCGACTTGCCGCATCATTTGCTGTAAATAGTCGATAAAATTGTTGAAACTTTGGTTAATTGCATTGAATTCTGGGCTATTGCTTTCCGGTAAGCGCTGCGTCAAATCAGCCCCTCCCGCCGATAATGCAGTGATATTCTCTTTCAAAGCCGCTAAGCGTTTCATAAAGACGCGGATAGAAAACACCAGGAACAAGAGCAATAACAGCATAATTGGAATCTGTACTAACCCCAGATGCAACAGGATGGCGTGGCTCTGTTTCACCAATAAACTGGTTGGTAAGTCAGTAACCAAATACCACGGGCTATTGGCGATCGGGCGAATAAACAGGGTGTGAGAGGTACCGTCGACATCAAATTCACTCTCCAGTGCTTTTTGATCTTTTAACTGCGGCAATAACCGCTGGGTTTCAGCCGCCATCGGCGAGTTGGCCGCAAAGTCAGACAGATTTTTTAATTCGGCTTTGCCATCCGCCAGAGCACTGCTGCCGACAATCTTGCCATCAGCTTCGACAATCAGAATAGTGCCATTCACTTTCTGTTCCATTTCTTTAACCAAACGGTTAAAGAAACCTAAAGTAACGTCAATGGTTGAAACACCGTAGGCCTCGTCACCTTTATAAATTGCCATCGCGCAGTTGGTTCTTGGCTGTGGGCTGGCATCATCCTGGTAGGCCTTAGCCCACGCGCAGAAGCCTTTAGGCGCATTTAAGCCATCTTTGTACCATGGTTGCTCAAAATAATTTTGTGATTCTGGTGAATTCCAATGGGTGTTGACCGTTAACTTATTTTCTCCATTACGGGCAAAGAAAGTGCTGAACTTAGTCACCCCTTGCTCACGTTTATTAGGTAATGGCCAAATGCCACCACCAAACACATTACTGTCGCCGTACTGATCCACCAGCCCCGGTAATAGTTGATCAATGGTATTGCTGTCCATAATGGCAACAGCCTGTGTAATGCTGCGGGCTTGCGCTTCCACTTTGTTCATTTGCGCCGTGATTGCCGTCGCAATTTGGTCAACGCTATTACCGACAATGGTACTTTCAGATTGTTTGAGTTGTGGTGTCACAAAAAGCTGAATAACCACCACGGTGATTATCAGTAATAAAATAAAAAACGCACTGACGAGTAAGGTAAAGCGGGCTTGAGTGGTTTTTAGCATTATCGTGTCGCTCAATTAAGAGAGCTGGATAGCTCCAGATCTATTAACGGCATTTTGCGCACAGACTTGATGACTGATAAAAACGATTTTTCCGTTCCTCTCCTGCGGTCACAGTTTCAGCGTAATAATTCCCCCCTAACACCAATTTAAGTGATGTTTAAATGTCGTCATACGCGAGATAGTCATTGTTTTGTCGCATAAGTTTGGCCTACTCTGGTAACAAATAACCAATAGATTTCAAAATGCAGGTGAGAGGCCAACACACCTGCAATGAGAAAGATGACGGGTATAAAGCCTCATCCATTTACTGAACGGGAGTATGTCATGCCACAGCAATCCCTTAAAATTGTTACCCTACTGGGTAGCCTGCGTAATGGTTCTTACAATGCGATGGTAGCCCGCGCACTGCCTAAATTAGCGCCTTCAGGCGTCACCATTGAAGCACTGCCTTCTATTCGTGATATTCCGCTTTATGATGCTGATGTTCAGCAGGAAGACGGCTTCCCGGCTACAGTTCAAGCTATTGCTGAGCAGATTCGTCAAGCTGATGGGGTTATCATCGTCACACCGGAATATAACTATTCGGTGCCAGGTGGATTGAAGAATGCGATCGACTGGTTGTCTCGCTTGCCAAACCAACCACTGGCAGGCAAGCCAGTTGCTATTCAAACCAGCTCAATGGGGCCGGTGGGTGGAGCACGTTGCCAGTATCACTTACGTCAGATCCTGGTTTTCCTTGATGCGATGGTGATGAATAAGCCTGAATTTATGGGTGGCGTGATTCAAAGCAAAGTGGATGAGCATGCCAAGGCGTTGATTGATCAAGGAACGCTGGATTTCCTTACCAGCCAACTAGCAGCCTTTGCGACCTATATTGATCGTGTCCGCGTGAAGTAACCCATGATTCAAAACCCCCACTGGCCGCTGGTGATTGGGGGTTACTCTCTTGACCCACACATGTTGGATGCTGCTAAATGGCCGTTAAAATCACTGTCTGGCTTATCCTGACCCTGATATCCACTCTCTGGCTGGGTTGGTATGGTTTAAATGAGCAGCAAGCTGAGCGTGAGGCCGAATTTCGTATTACCCACCGTGAATTGAGCCAGCAATTAGCCCAGCAACAGGCTATTTTGTTTCTGACTCTTGAACCAAACCAACTGTCGCAACTACAGCGCCATTTCCCGCAATTAGTCGCAATTAGCCAAACTAAAGCCGACAAATCAAAAGCAGGCCAGTTAACGCTGCAAGTTCACGGCGGTGATTATCAGCTATCGAACTCATACAATGGCAGTGGCTTGCAGATTAATGGGTTAAAACTGTTACAGGTAGTGGGTTTACCAGAAAATTTCGACAGCGTGACATTGCGCTATCAGCAACATCTGTTAGCTGTGCTGGGCAAGCCAAATCCAGACAGCTTTTGGCAATGGCAAAAACCATTGGGAGAGGGCGCTCAATCCTTTGCGTTAACTGGCTATGCAACTCCTCTTTGGCGTGACCTGCCTTGGTTAACTGCCCTCCTGCTTTCACTCATATGGGGAGCTACCCTCTATGGTTGGCACCGTTGGCAGCAGTTGGCGCAATACCGCAATCGCGCCGAACAACGGGCTAAATTTGCTGATCAAGCCAGACTCAATGCCATGGGGGAAATTGCCACAGGTATCGCCCATGAGTTGAACCAGCCGCTCACTGCCACCCTGACGTATAACCAAACCGCTCTGCGGTTATTACCCGCACAGGACGACAAAATTACCCCACTGCTACGGGCGTCAGTTGAGCAAATCAAACGGATTTCGGCGCTACTGGAGCGGCTACGCACATTACTCAGCCGTGGGCAGGTGAATTTACAACCGGTGGTGGTAGCGGATATCTGGTTACGCGTGAATGCTTTATTAAGTAATGAGATAGCCGCCAGCAAAGTAACGGTTGTGAATAGTATTCCAGCGAATTTACCACCACTCTCGGCCGATCCTTTATGGCTGGAGCAAATTCTGCATAATTTACTCAGTAATGCTATCCATGCCGTACAACATACTGCGACCCCGTTAATTTATTTCACTGCCCGCCTGCAACCACAGCAATGGCTAATTCAGATAGAAGATAATGGGCCGGGGCTAAGCCATCAGCAGTTAGACCACCTGTTCACACCTTTTTATACCACTCGCGAGAGTGGCCTGGGATTAGGGCTAACCCTGTGTGAGACATTGGTACAGCGAATGGGAGGTGACATAAAAGCCGCAAACAGTGAATATGGCGGGGCTTGTTTTACCCTAACCTTTCCCCTGATTGGCGAGAATACGCATGACAAAACACATTTATCTGATTGATGACGATGACGGTGTTCGCGCCGCGCTAACCGCATTACTCGCCACCCTGGGCTGGGAAGTAAAAGCATTCAGTGACGGCCAGCATTTCCTCGATACATTGGCAATAACCCAGCCAAGTTGCGTACTCCTGGATATCAGAATGCCGGGTAAGAGTGGGATGGCAGTATTAGAAGCCATTCAATGCCGTGATAGCACTCTTCCGGTCATCATAATGACTGGGCACGGTAATATTGAATTGTGCCGCCGGGCATTTAAAGGTGGAGCGCTGGAGTTTTTGACCAAACCTATCGACGCCGATGTGCTGATCGAGGCGGTCGGCATGGCACTGGAGCAACATGAGCAAGCGCTGGCAGTGAAAAAGCAGCAAGTGAGCTATCAACAGTTACTTAGCCAGCTCTCACCCCGCGAGCGGGAAGTCGCCGCGCTGATTATCCAAGGGGAAACCAGCAAGCAAATCGCCCATATGTTGTCACTTTCACCGCGAACCGTTGAAGCGCACCGCGCGAATATATTCTCCAAGCTGGAGGTCAACTCGCTGGCATCACTTATTCATAATTACTCCTATATCCTACCAATAATATACTCAAAGTAATTGGTGTTGCAGGTAGGCAGCAAGTGAACAACAAATTGGTTGTAAACCATTTTGAACAGCGCCTGCGTGGCCCGTAGGGTGAGCCTCTGATGAGGCTCATAATCCCGATGAGCTTACGCAGTCAAGTGATGTGGATGCGTGAGCGCAGATAACAACCCTGCGGCGCCAAGTCCGAAGGGAATAGGTAGAAGTACGGAGTAAAACGGGTAGTTAGCCGAATGTTTTTTCACCACTTATCGCCGTAACATAGCGGCACAGTGATGAAATCACTTCGCTAACAATAAGGATTTTATATGATCAAGCCTATTGCCCTGACCTCCGCCTTATTCATTGGCCTGATAGCTCAAGCCTCTGCTGCGGGTCTGAACACTGAACGTAATATCTCTCAGGCGCTGGCCACCGATTTGGCCAGCCGCACCCTCGCTGTTTGCCAGGCGGATGGTTACAACGTGGCGGTAACTGTGGTTGACCGTGCTGGGATCATCAAAACTGTATTACGTGCTGATAATGCCGGTCCGCACACCGTTAAAGCCAGCGAGCAAAAAGCCTTTACGGCACTATCGACTAAAACCCCAAGCGGGCAAGTGATGGAAAACAGCCAAAAGACACCTGCGGCCAACAACCTGAAAGACATTCCAGGGTTCTTGCTGTTAGGGGGTGGAGTGCCAGTGAAAGCAGGGGATGAGGTGGTCGGTGCAGTGGGTGTTGCCGGTGCACCGGGCGGGCATTTGGACGCACAATGTGCGACAAAGGCACTGGAGCAAATCAGCGCTCAGTTAAAAGCATAAGATTATAACGACAACGCCCCCACCCTCGGTGTCGAAAGGGGGGCGTTTTTATGATCGGCTATCAGTGATCAACAAAGGCAATTTTCAGCACAAACAGTAGCGCAACAACCACTACGCATGGGCTGATTTCACGCCAACGGCCAGTGCCCAGCTTCATCAGGCAATAAGAGATAAAGCCCAGCGCGATCCCTTCAGTGATAGAGAAACTAAACGGCATCATCACCGCGGTAACAAACGCAGGAACGGCTTCAGTCAAATCATCCCACTTCACCCGTGACAGGCTAGATGTCATCAGCACGCCAACATAAATCAACGCACCGGCAGCGGCATAAGCAGGCACCATACCGGCCAGGGGTGACACAAACATCACCAGCAGGAACAAGATACCAACCACAACGGCCGTTAAACCAGTACGACCCCCGACAGACACCCCTGAGGAGCTTTCAATATACGCGGTCACCGATGAGGTACCGATAAAAGCACCGGCTACCGAGCTGATGCTATCTACGTACAGCGCTTGCTTCATGCGCGGGAACTTGCCTTTGTGGTCGGTTAAGCCCGCTTTATCCGTGACGCCGATTAATGTGCCGGATGAATCGAACAGGTTAACCAGCATGAAGGAGAAAATGATCCCCGCCATACTTATATTCAGCGCTCCGGCTAAATCCACCTGCCCGACCACCGAAGTCACACTTGGCGGCATGGAGAAAATGCCAGAGTAATGCACATCACCCAGCGCCCAGCCAATCAGCGTGGTGACCACAATCGACACCAGCACCGCAGCGTGGATATTGCGAGAGGCCAGAACCGCAATAATAAAGAAGCCCAGCGCACCTAACAGCACACTGTGAGAAGTCAAATTACCTACCGCGACTAAGGTATCCGGGTTTGCCACCACGATACCGGCATTTTTCAGCCCCATCATGGCAATAAACAGGCCAATACCACTGGTAATCCCCACCCGTAGGCTCAGTGGGATGTTAGCAATCATCCAATACCGGATGCGGAAAATGGTCAGTAAAAGGAAACCGATTGCGCCCCAGAAAATAGCACCCATGCCGACTTGCCATGAAATACCCATCGCGCCAACCACCACAAAAGCGAAGAAAGCGTTAAGCCCCATCGCCGGAGCCAGTGCTACCGGTAAGTTAGCCAATAAGCCCATAAAGATGCTACCAAAGGCGGCAATCAGGCAGGTTGTCACGAAAACAGCCCGCACATCCATACCCGCAACCCCTAAAATCTGGGGGTTTACGAACACGATATAGACCATAGTCAAAAAGGTAGTGATACCGGCAATCAACTCAGTACGTGCCGTGGTACCGTGCTGTTTCAGTTTAAATACACGTTCGAGCAGCCCCTGCTCAGTATCAAGGTTTGGTTTACTCATTCGAAGAGTTCCACAGAAGGGAGTGATAGTCGGGGGATATCCTATAACAAAAAACTATTGTTTAGAGCGGGATCACACTCTTTTTTGGCTATTTTTTATCTTCACTGTTGCGCAACAACGCCTTCATTATGACTGCATATTATTCAACCCGTTGTATTTTATTAACTTGTTATTAGTTTTTCTGCTAGTAGGGTCAATAAACATCGCATTCTTACTCAGGATGATTAAAGTGAAGTGAACGTAGATCTGCACAATTTAAGGATAAGTAGAGTGAATAACATTGAATGCGTCATGTTCGATTGCGATGGCACCTTGGTTGACAGTGAAGTTCTGTGTTGTCGTGCATACGTCGTGATGTTTGCCCATTACGGTATTCACCTGTCGCTGGAAGAGGTGATTAAGCGTTTTAAAGGGGTAAAACTGAATGAAATAGTCGCGCTGGTGAGTAAAGAAAACGGTCTGGATGAATCAATAGCAACGCTGGAAAAACTCTACCGCGCTGAGGTTGCACGCCTGTTTGATGCCGAATTACAGCCTATTGCTGGGGCAAAAGCGCTATTGGAGCAAATCACCCTGCCCGTCTGCGTGGTCTCCAACGGGCCAGTGAGCAAAATGCAGCACTCCCTTGGCCTGACTGGCCTGCTGTCTTTCTTTGATACGCGCCTCTATAGCGGTTACGACATTCAGCGTTGGAAGCCTGATCCCGCGCTGATTTATCACGCGGCAAAAGAGATGCAGGTGGCCGCCGAGCACTGCATTTTGGTGGAGGACTCCGCGGCCGGCACCCACGCTGGGATTGCCGCAGGTATACCGGTATTTTACTACTGCGCTGATCCACACAACCAGCCGATACACCACCCGCTAGTCACCATGTTTGATGATATGCAGCAACTGCCTGACTTGTGGCGCGAAAGAGGCTGGCAGATTACTCATCATTAGTGTGCCGACGGCGCTGGTTTATGACTCAACCAGCGCCATGAACGTTTAATGGCACTTTGTTTCTTAATAGCATGCTGTGGGCTAAAACGGCGGTTAAGGCCATTTGCCAATAAATCCAAAGCCAGGCATAAAACGAAGTAGACCAACGCGACAAACAGAAACACTTCCATTGGATAAACCATGCTGCGGTTATTAACCTGAGTTGCCAGAAAAGTCAGTTCATTCACCCCAACTATATAAGCCAGCGATGTGTCCTTAATCAATGAAATCCATTGATTGATAAATGATGGCACCATCATGCGCAATGCTTGCGGCAAGACCACAAACCATAAAACCTGCCAGCGGTTAAAACCTAGCGACAACCCAGCCTGCCACTGCCCTGCACCAATCGCCACAATCCCCGCTTTTACTGCGTGCGCCAGATAGGCGGAAGCAATCAATGCCAGTGCACACACCACCGTGGTGATTTCGGGGATATCCACACCAAATACAATTGGCAGCAGGAAGTAAGTCCAAAAAATCAGCATTATCACCGGGATGGCGCGGAAAAAGCCCAAAAAAGCCGCCAATACGCCCGCCCAAACACCACGAGACATTGCCAGCAATACCCCCAGCACGGTCCCTAAGATTGCGGAGGCCACTCCAGCCATGATACTGATCAGCAGGGTTAATGCCGCCCCACCCAGAGGGCCATCAGGGAAAGTACCCCACAGTAGATAAGTCCAGTTATCAGCAATAATTGTAAAATCCATCTCAATGCCCCCTGATTGTGGTTCGCTGTTGACGCCACATGCCCCAGGCTTCAATCAACGCGATAATGGCGATATACAATACTGTTGCCACCCCAAAGGCTTGAAATGTCCGCAATGTTTCGGTTTCAACCTGACGAGAAGCATAGGAAAGCTCAGCCACCCCGATAGCCATCGCTAAAGAGGAGTTTTTAATAATATTCATGTACTGGCCCAACAATGGCGGCATGGCAATTTTCAACGCCTGCGGCAACACCACATGGCGCATCGATTGCCAGCCCGTTAACCCCAGCGCATGTGCCGCGTATTTTTGTCCTTTAGCGACACCGCTGATCCCAGAACGTAATTCTTCAGCAATAAACGCCGTGGAATAGAGGGTTAGCCCGATAAACCCGGCTAAAAATTCAAAAGAAGGCCAACTTAACGTGAGTCCGATAAAGGTGATTTCATGGGGCGTATTGAGCCATGGAACCCAGGAAGCAGGCAGAAACTGACTGGCAGCAAAATACCAAAAGAACAGTTGTATCAGCAGCGGCGTATTGCGAAATAGCGTGCTATAGCCAACAGCAAACCACCGCAGCACTTTAAGTTCACTATCTCTGGCGGCAGCGAGCAAAAAGCCTAATAACGTGGCAGCAACCACCGTGCAGGCAGAAATCCACAACGTAAGCAGAAACCCCTGCCACAGCCAGTTAAGATATTGCGGGGCCAACAACCAATCAGTGAGATGATGTAGATTCATAGGTCTTGATACCCATATCGCGCTAAAAGCATCTCAATAGTTATTATTAGCTGTGTTGTAAAATCCATCTTACCTATCCCCCATGGTGTTAATCACTAACGGATTACAATGCAAGCAGCCCCACATCGTGACAATGCAGGGCTTTAATGTTCTCACTTCAAGGACGAAGGATATATTAGGCTTTAGGTTGCTGATCCAATGGCGCAAATTTAAACTCACCGCGCGGCTGGGCTGCATTGGTTGCTGGGCCAAACCAACGATCATAAATCTTCGCCGCTTCGCCATCTTTTTCCAATTTCACCAGTGTTTCGTTAATACTTGCCGTTAAGCGCTCTTCACCCTTAGGAATACCAACCCCTTGGTACTCTTTGGTAATACTGAACGGTGAGATCTCAAAATCAGCTTTTTGTGCCGCCGGTAAGTTACCGAGCAGGCCGACAAGTTTCGCATCATCCTGGGTGATAGCTTGAACGTTACCATTACGCAAAGCAGTAAATGCCAGCGGTGTATCATCGTAAGAAATCACTTTTGCGGTTGGATAATGCTCCCGCAGGGTAATTTCCTGAACCGTACCTTTATCCGCACCAATACGTAATTTGCCGATATCTTCAGGTGTCTTTAGCACACCTTTATGCGCGATAAATTTCTGACCCGTAGCGAAATATGGCAGGCTGAAGTTAACTTCCTTAGCGCGCTCATCAGTAATAGTGAAGTTTGCCGCAATCAGATCAACTTTCTTCGATGTCAGTAATGGAATACGGTTGGCCGGGTTAGTGGCGCGTAGTTCTACTTTTACACCGAGATCTTTCGCGATAGCATTCGCCACGTCCACGTCATATCCCACCAGCTTTTTAGTCTGTGGGTCGATATAACCAAATGGAGGGTTACTATCAAAAACAGCAATCCGCACCACACCCGCTTGCTTGATATCATCCAGTTTATCAGCGTGGGCTGCACCAGACAGCGTCGCCAGACCCGCTAACAGCGTTAATGCCAGTGCGCTTTTTTTTGTGGACAGAGATTGCTTCATTGAAAGCTCCTAAGATGATTGAGATGTTGCGATGTGGATAAGCTATCAATTCGGCGTTAGGTCAGGAAATAATATAAAACGATATATTTATAACTAATTAATCTCAGTCAATTAGTCTGATTATATTGGCAAAGAAAGTGGGATCGGTGGCAAAGGAAAATGAGGAGAATAGGGAGCCTTAGAGTGCATCCCAAAGCCTGTTTCTGAAGTTGTAGGTTGAAAAATGCTGTATATTCAGCAAATAAAAAAATAATCGATGAAAAAACACCCAAAAAAGTGAGCAAGTAACACGATCGTAGCCCTAAAATTTAGCCCAATCGTGTTATTAGCATGTATTAGAAAAAAGTGAACTGACAGAATTATTTGCTACTGGAAATGGCATCAGATCGGGCTTCTTCTGTATTAGCCTTTTCCTGGGGCACTATTACAGCAGGTTTTACTTTACCCTTGCTTTGGCTGTCAGGTTCCTCTGTTATCTCAGACTGACCGATAAAGACGCCACCTTTCTTGATTGAGAAATTACTGCCTTTCACAATGCCGTTTAAACGTCCATTTTCCAGAATTTCCAGATGATCAGAAACACAGATCCCTTCAATCCGTCCATCCACCGTAATGTGTGGTGCGGTTAAATTACCCTCAATCTTGCCACTGCGCATCAGCCTTATGGTGCCATCACTAACGATAATATCGCCGACCACTACACCATAAATTTGAATGTCGCCATCAAGCCTAACATCACCTGTTAATTGCGTACCTGCGGCGATAATGGTATTTGTTTTAGTTGTATCTGGTGACAAATCAGTTAATGGTGAATGGGCTTTATGGGGAATATTCGTCACAGGAAACACCTCATTATTACTGTTAGTTTTCTTTTTAAACATAATTTTTATCAAGATAAAGATAAGGAATAGAGTAGGAGCAAGCAGTAGATAAAAAAATAAATTGTAGACTATATAGCTCACTAAACATGCTATCCATAGCAACCAAAATAGGCTAAGCGTTACATTTTTGTGTGTATACAGACCCATGTTCACTTATCCCGCTCCCGCGTAAAAACATACCAAAATAATCATGTTAAGCTGAAATTTAAATATCACCAAAAACAATTTAGATATAGGAAATACATCTTCCGTCAAAAGGAAAATATATTTCCCACCTATAACAAAATTATCAGGAATATATAAAAACAGAGAAGCACAATGCTATTTTATTATGTCAACAAATTAGGATTTAGAATATAAACAAACATGAAACAATATAGAGTTATCTTATATTGTTCAAAAAAGGAGGGCAAATACAAAAAACAATCCCCAACCTGCCTAATTCGCCAGGATGATTGGGGAAATCGTTATTTTTCAGTCTTACTGGAAAGCAGTTTCTCTAAATCATCGCCACCAAGGTGGCGGAAATCCTGCCCTTTGACGAAATAGAAGATAAACTCACAAATATTCTGACAGCGGTCGCCAATACGCTCAATAGAGCGAGCGCAAAACAGGGCAGTCAGTACACTTGGGATAGTTCGCGGATCTTCCATCATATAAGTCATCAATTGCCGCACGATGCCCTCATATTCCTGATCAACCTTTTTATCTTCGCGATAGATCCGAATAGCCTCGTCCAAATCCATACGTGCGAAAGCATCCAGCACATCATGCAACATTTGCACCGTATGGCGGCCCAAAGACTCCAGACTAACCAACAAAGGCTGATGCTGATGAGAGAATTTTTCCAGCGCGGTACGGCAGATTTTATCTGCTACGTCACCGATGCGCTCCAGCTCAGAGATAGTTTTAATAATCGCCATCACCAAGCGTAAATCACTGGCCGTAGGTTGACGTTTGGCAATGATGCGCACACAGGCTTCATCAATCGCCACTTCCATCATATTGACCTTTCTATCGCCTGCAATCACTTGCTTCGCCAGTTCACCGTCCTGATTATGCATTGCGGTGATCGCGTCAGATAATTGTTGTTCCACCAGTCCACCCATGGTCAATACTTGGGTGCGGATATGTTCAAGTTCTGCATTGAACTGGCCGGAAATATGTTTATTCAGATTCAAGTTATCCATAATACTTCCCGTACGTGTAAGTAGGCGAAATTGATGTATACCCTAAATAATTCGAGTTGCAGGAAGGCGGCAATTGAGCGAATCCCCAGGAGCTTACTCAAGTAAGTGACTGGGGTGAACGAAAGCAGCCAACGCACATGCAGCTTGAAGTATTACGGGGATAGGCCGATCAGCCATAGCGACCAGTAATATAATCTTCCGTCTGTTTCTGCTGTGGCGCAGTAAACAGGGTATCGGTATCACTGAATTCGATTAGCTCGCCCAGATACATAAATGCAGTGTGGTCTGAGCAACGTGCAGCTTGCTGCATGTTATGCGTCACAATAACTACCGTGTAATCGGACTTCAATTCGCTGATCAACTCTTCAATTCTACCGGTGGATATAGGGTCCAACGCTGAGCAAGGCTCATCCAACAGCAATACATCAGGGCGGATAGCAATACCACGGGCAATACACAAACGCTGCTGCTGCCCGCCTGACAAGCTATAACCACTCTGGTGTAATTTATCTTTGGTTTCATTCCATAATGCCGCTTTGGTCAGCGCCCATTGCACCCGTTCATCCATATCAGCACGGGACAAGTTTTCGAACAGTTTCACACCAAAGGCGATGTTATCGTAAATCGACATCGGGAACGGGGTCGGTTTTTGGAAAACCATGCCAACTTTAGCCCGCAACAACGCAATATCTTGTTTGTCAGTCAGGATATTCTGACCGTCCAATAAAATATCGCCTTCAGCACGTTGATCAGGATACAACTGATACATTTTATTGAATGTACGCAGCAGAGTAGATTTACCGCAACCTGATGGCCCGATGAATGCTGTGACCTGGTTCTTAGCAATATCCAGCGAGATATTCTTTAGCGCATGGAATTTGCCATAGTAGAAGTTCAGATCGCGAACCTGGATTTTGCTGTTATTGATGTCAGTAGCCATACTCATCAAGACTTCTCTCTTTTAGCCAATGCTGCCGTAGCCGCATTTTGAAATTTATTGGCGATTCGGTATTTTCATTACTCAATGCTGATACTTACGCAGCCGATTAATACTTTTTCTTCGCGAAAATAACCCGAGCCAGAATATTCAGTAACAATACACACAGGGTAATTAGCAGCACCCCTGCCCAAGCCAGTTGTTGCCATTCGGCAAATGGGCTCATGGCAAATTTAAATATAGTAACCGGCAAGTTAGCGATAGGCTGGCTCAGATCAGTGCTCCAGAACTGGTTGGAGAGCGATGTGAACAGCAAGGGTGCTGTTTCACCGGCAATACGTGCTACCGCGAGCAAGATGCCTGTCAAAATACCGGAGATAGACGCTTTCAGCGTAATAGCCGATATCATGCGCCATTTCGGTGTTCCCAGGGCATAGGCAGCTTCACGCAGGCTATCTGGTACCAACTTGAGCATGTTCTCAGTAGTACGGATAACAATCGGCACTTGTAACAGCGCCAATGCAATCACCCCAGCCCAACCGGAGAAGTGCTCCATCTTGGCAACCACGATGGTGTAGACAAACAGACCGACCACGATGGAAGGTGCTGATAGCAAAATATCATTTATAAAGCGGGTAATTTCCGCCAACCAGGATTTACGGCCATATTCAGCCAGGTAAATCCCCGCCATGATACCCAGAGGGGTGCCAATGACTGTGGCCCATAAGATCAATAAACCACTGCCGGCAATGGCGTTAGCCAAACCACCACCCGCGGTATTGGGTGGCGGAGTCATCTCGGTAAACAGCGCCAAAGACATGCCGTCAATTCCTTTGGTCACGGTGGAGAACAAAATCCACACCAACCAAAACAAACCAAACGCCATGGTAGCCATTGAAAGCAGTAAGGCTATACGGTTCTTTTGGCGACGCCAAGCCTGCTTTTTACGGCGGGTTTCCAGTAGCGTCGCATCACTTTGCATATCCATTGTCGCCATCTTAGCGCCCCTCTTTCTTAGCCAGACGCAAAATCATTAACTTAGATAACGCCAGCACGATAAAGGTAATCACGAACAATATCAGGCCCAATTCCATCAGCGCGGCAGTATGTAAACCGGACTCCGCTTCAGCAAACTCATTCGCTAACGCAGAGGTGATACTGTTCCCTGGCATGAAGAGTGAGAAACTGTCGAGTTGGTAGGTGTTACCGATAATAAAGGTCACTGCCATGGTTTCACCCAAAGCGCGCCCCAGGCCCAGCATCACACCGCCAATCACACCGTTTTTGGTGTAAGGCAGCACAATGCGCCAGATAACTTCCCAAGTGGTACAGCCAATACCATAGGCTGACTCTTTCATCATCACCGGGGTTTGCTCAAACACATCGCGCATAACCGCTGCAATGTAAGGAATAATCATGATGGCCAGGATGACACCTGCGGCCAGAATACCAATACCGAATGCCGGGCCTGAGAACAACACACCCACAATCGGGATGCCAGACATCACGTTGCCGACGGGTTCTTGGAAATAGCGGGCAAATAAGGGAGCGAAAACAAACAAACCCCACATCCCGTAAACAATACTAGGGATAGCCGCTAATAGTTCGATAGCCACACCCAGTGGGCGTTTTAGCCAGTTAGGGGCCAGCTCAGTCAGGAACAAGGCAATACCAAAACTGACCGGGACTGCAATAAGTAAGGCGATAACAGAGGTGACAACTGTGCCATAAATCGGCACTAATGCACCAAACTGCTCAGCCGGGGCATCCCATTCTTTGGTCCACAGGAAAGCCCAACCAAATTTTTGAATACTTGGCCAAGAAGCAACAATCAATGAAATGATAATGCCGCCCAGCAGAAATAGCGTAATCAGCGCAGCCAGTTTAACCAGCGCGCTGAAAATGATGTCACCGTATTTGCTCGGTGCTTTGGTAGTCGGCTTATAATCAGCCATAGACTCTCTTCTCATCCGGGTGTTAATTCCCTTCGTACTTGAAGCCGCAGGGTTGTTGGTTATGTTCGCTCACCCGAATCACTGACCTGAGTCAGCTCATCGGGGTTCGTTCACTTGCCGCCTACCTGCAACTTCAATTACTTTGGGTATATTAAATCAATATCTTATAAATAAATTATTACAGGCAAAACTAACTTCAATCAGAAGATTGGCTTACCGTTGCTGTCTTTAACATTGGTTTTCCAAGCTGCACGAACCTGTTCAACCACTTCTTTTGGTAATGTGGCGTAATCCAGCGCATTAGCTTGTTCAGCACCGTTTTTGTATGCCCAATCAAAGAACTTCAGTACTTCAGTGCCTTTAGCCGCATTTTTCTGCTCTTTGTGCACCAAAATGAAAGTAGTAGAGGTAATTGGCCAAACATCATCACCTTTCTGATTGGTTAAGTCTTGAGCAAACGTTTTGCTCCAGTCTACACCTTTGGCCGCAGCGCTAAAGCTTTGCTCTGTTGGGCTGACTGGTTTGCCATCGGCTGAAACCAGTTTGGTGTAAGCCAGGTTATTTTGTTTGGCATAAGCGTATTCCACATAACCAATGGCACCTGGCAAGCGCTGAACAAATGCCGCAATACCGTCGTTACCTTTACCACCTAAACCGGTCGGCCAGTTAACCGTTGAGCCTGCACCCACTTTCTCTTTCCACTGCGCATTCACTTTAGCTAGATAGCTGGTGAATACGAATGAAGTGCCAGAACCATCAGCACGGCGCACCACTGCAATATTTTGATCTGGCAATTTAACGCCCGGATTCAGCTTCACAATCGCCGGGTCATTCCACTTCTTCACATTACCCAGATAAATATCACCCAGTGTTTTACCGTCTAAAGTCAGTTCACCAGATTTGATGCCAGGGATATTAACGGCCAGCACCACACCACCAATCACAGTTGGGAATTGGAACAAACCTTCAGCCGCCAGCTTATCGTCTGCTAATGGCGCATCAGAAGCACCGAAATCAACAGTATTGGCAATGATTTGTTTTACGCCACCTGAAGAGCCGATCCCTTGATAGTTAACTTTGTTACCTGTTTCTTTCTGATAAGAATCTGCCCACTTGGCATACACCGGCGCGGGGAATGTCGCACCTGCACCTGTCAGGCTTGCAGCAGCGAACGCGGACACAGTGGTCATAGATAAAGTCGCTGCCACAATGCTGGCTACGGTGGTACGCATCAGTTTCATAATCCCTCCTAATGGGATATTAGAATTAACTCTATACCAAAGAACCTGGTATTGCAGGATGGGCTGAGTAATGAACCAAGCTAACAACGCTGCAACTCAAGTACCAAGTGTATAAATTGTTTTCATCAGATTAAGTATGGTGCAGGAGGGAAAATAGGACAGTTTAATGACAGAAAAATGTATGAAATATTACAGTTATATGACAAGCTGCTGGCGTTAAAATAAAATCATTATTTATCATTAGATTAGACTATTTTTTATCTTTTTATTTGTAATAACTTCAGTTGTGATCGTGGTTGGTCACCGCTTTCAAGTAGCGTTGCGCTGTGGGTTCGATACGACGAAATCGTTTCTGATAAAATAACGTCGTTTTTTATCACGTTTAATCCATTATATTAACGAATGAATTCAATTGAATAATGTTGTATTTATGCTCAGCGCTGAGCATATTCAACAAATTGGATGAGTAAACGTAAGATAAAAGAATAAGGAGAGGAAACTCAATAAAAATACGAATATAAAGCCTATTATTTCATTCTCATCACCATCCTGCTGTGCACATTTTCCCAGACGGCTTCCCTCTATTCTCTATTTCCTCAGTGGTTTTTTTTTGCATTGCTGCTAACATTATTTTCTAGGGTTACGATACTGAGTAACACTGAATTAATTTACTCTATTGAACACCGTCACCATTTTAATAAATTTTCAATATTACACACAAAAAAATCATCGTCTCAGGAGAAAATATTTCTGTCTTAACAACATATTGGCTCTTTCCGAGCCAGACTCTCGGGTAGAACAAGTAACCAACGCGGCTACCTACATAAAACTGGCAGCATACGAAAGATAGAAAATATAAATTTTCAGTCAATGCTTTTGAGTTACTAAGCCAACATCTTGTTTTATTACGCTGAATATTTGTCTCTATATTCTATCAAACGCCCGATGCTTTAGAGAATTTTCGTATAGATAATCACAGTAAACTCATTGGGAAATGATATTATGCAATCTGCAACTATGCCCTCAGGAAAAAATAGTTTTTCTGAAAATAATATTATTAGCAGTGTAATTAATAAATATGCAAACACCGGTGTATTTATAATTAATACCAACGATCCGCTGCTGGTGAAATTTTATGATATTCAACTGGGACTGGCAGGTATCAGCCTCGTTCGTTGTCCTAATTTCAGTCAGCTCTGGGCAAACCACAAACTGGCTAAATATGCCGTCAGCTCACTGGCGATGGGGGATAGCGATAGCGCACAACAGGTACACAGCATCGTCAGCCTGGATTCTACTGATGGGCAAACGTTCTCAGCAAATGCCATTGGTTCGTTGCCGGTGTCAGCCGTAAACATCACGCAAACCTTAGGTATTTTTGACGAATCAGGCAGCCCTGCGGGAACAGTACAATGTAAAAAGAACTATATTTATACTGCTAATTGCCCCATCCAGGCTAATGGCACCTTCCCGGCCAGTTTAAAACAAACCCGCTATCCGGTTAATATCATCTATACCTTCGCCCAAACGGTGAATAACCAGACAGTTTACGGGGCCGAAATTGTTACCACACAAAGTTACCCAAAATTAATTCAAAATGATTCTCCTGCTGATTTAAATAAAAATAATCTGATAAAAATCTGTCTGGCCCGTCAAGAAAGCGACTGTGACTACTTTAATAATTTTGACGGCAATGTCACCGTACCGATAAAAGGCAGCGTAACTTACTTCGGCAATATTGATTTAAATAATGGCAAGCCTATAAACGCGTATAACTCAATTTATCTGGTCCGCGAACGTCAGGGCGGCGATCCGATCACCCCTGCCAATGACTTTAATTTCTTTGACGACGCTAAAACCCGAATTAATGGCAACGTTTTATCGTGGGATCTAGACTGGCTTAAATTCAAACGTCCCGATTTTGATTCCGGTGAGCGGGTTTATTATATCTTTAAAGTGACATTACAAATTGAAGGAGCGAGTGTAGCCAGTTTTATTACCAATGCTCCCGGTCCGTTCGATCCTGAACAGCGCTTTTTAAATACCAACACACTAAAACCCATGCAGATTACCTATGGTTGTTTAGGTAAAGGCACTCCCATTTTGATGCAGGATGGTAAAGAAAAAGCCATTGACGACATCTTTATTGGTGAATGGGTGCAATCGCAGGATGGGCGAGCGTTAAGAGTCGAAGATGTGATTACCGGCACGGAGCAAAACTATCTTGAGATTGAAGTCAGGGATAGTAGCGGCCAGCTCAAAACCCTTATCACCAGTCTGGGCCACCCCTTTTGCACTACCACCGGTGTGAAACTGGCGAGTGAATTGACTCTGACCAGTCGACTGCTAACCCCAGAGTGTGACTGTGCTATCAGCCGTATCAACAAACAACACGGCGAAATTGAGGTGTACAACCTGCACCTTTCCACTGACGACCCCATCAAAGATCTGACAGAAAGTAGCAGCACCATGTATGCCGCGGGCGTGCTAGTTGGCGATAGCACGATGCAGTATCACTACGAAGAGGCCTACCACCATCGCTCGGTGAATATCCTAAACCAGCTACCGGAAGAATGGCGTCAGGATTATCAAAACCATATTAAAACCATAAGGTAATTGATTGATATGTTTATTGGTTATCCTGATTTTCAGCAAATTATCACCGATGACAAGCTGCGCGTCGTTGCCGTCTGTCAGCAGTCTGATGTCTATTATTTATATCCAGAACCCTTCGTCCTGATTGCTGGTGATCCGTTGGCCTTTGCACTGGATGTGATCCTCAGCCTAAGCAGCAACATTATCTACGGCGACCTTGATTTTACCGCTGAGCTACAATTTGCCAGCGGCGGCGCACTTGAGGCATTCAATCGCCAACACCCAGGGAAGGCTATCCAAGGTTTGCCGGTTATCCCCTATAAGCTAAGTTTCCGCTCACCACCTGACCATGATTCAGCATTAACCCATCAGGATTACGATCCGACCTGGTATTCGGCGCAGTCGATTCAATTTTTGATCTCGCTTGATGCAGATACCACGCAACTGATGAAAAAAACGTTGCTGGATAATATTGTTGGCTTTAATGCTCGTATCGATGGCTTTGTCGAAGGTGTATCGCCACGGCTGAACTACACACTAGATTGCGATCCCGGCCAGTTAATTGCCGAACTGGCGGCCAATATTAAAGACGCCCAACCGGTGTCCAACAACCGGATCGCGTTTCCCTACATGTTGCTTACTCAGTACATGTACGAAAATCTGTCCCGGCTACCGCTGCTAATCTCGCCAGCCTTCTCCTCAACCAACCCGGCAGAAGCGCTATTATTCGCGCAGGCTTTGCTCGATCGTCTGTTCAACACGTTGGGATCGCCCTATATCGGTAACGCCAACACCAATACTACTTATATTTGTCTGTTGCTCCCCCAGAAACAGCGTCGTCTGATAATTGATTTAAAACGCGTTGAGCTAACCCAGCGCCCCATCTGCTTTTTATTGGATCCCTTTGCCACGGCACAACAAATTGCCAAAGAGGCTCCCGAACAGGTTATCCACCAGATAATCGCACCTGCGCTGCCAGACGGTAGCCTGCGGATTAACATCCTTTACGCTTTCCCACAGGGTCTTAAAGACGGGGCGTTTATTGATATACAAATCATTTTACCTCCGGGCGAGCTTTATCCTGCTGGACAACAGCAAACCCTGCTATTGATACCCAGTCAGAGTTATTTGGCCTTCACATTTATTAATAATACGTTCAGCTTGAATGGCGAATATCAGTACCACATTCGCGTTAGCTACCCAACCGCCAATGGATATCTCTCCCTCGTCAGCGAGCAACGAACCAGTAATAACAAAATACTGACGCTGGATTATTCCAGCCTTCCTTGTCAGTTCCTGACCCTCAATATCGATCCGACATTCGCACAACACAGTATGCTCACAGGCCACTACTCCTCCGCTAACCTGTCAGAACCCTTTGAACTCACACTGGCTTCGCCCTGTTTCAGTTATCCGATAACGGGACGTGATGCCTATGCCAAGCTGACCGCCTGGGATAACGATAGCGCCGCCTCAGTGGTGCTCGATATGCCAATCATCCAGTCAGCCACCATCGGTGTTTATAGTTTTCCTCAGTTTGGTGCGCAGCACGCCACCATTATCGCCCGGTTTGCTACTGGCATCCGTTATGTCACGTTACGATTTCAAGCTCAGGGTGAAACGCAAACGCGCGATCATACGTTTACGCAGCAGGATAATTGCTATGAATATCAATGGAATGTCACATCGATTTACGCGGCAGGGTTTCGTTATAAAACCAGTAACGGTCAATGGTCGGACTATGTGACGGGCAATCAAACCATTACACTTGAGGTTGAAAATGAAGACTGAATCATTAAATCCTGAAAAAAATCTGGCGTCCTTTTTTTTGCTTGATCGAGCTTTCGTCTTTCACGATCAGCGGTGCCCGCCCAATGACTATACCTACGGCTGCTTCACGCCTGAGATAGTTCATGACGATCGGGGAAATAAAACCAGTGGTTTTCACCTTACCACCAGTCCGGCAGGCGGCCTCGTCATCCTGATTACACCGTTAGTTCCCCTCAATACCCAAGCTATACAACAGTATATTCAGACACATATCTCCCACTCAGGCGGTAACATCACCCTTAAGCAGTGTACTGCGAAGACGGCGATTTTCTTGCGTTTTCATGAGCCGCTGGGTGACGCCCCCTATCTGGTTGAGTTTGAAGGAAACTCTATGTCGACCACCCATTCGGAAGGGATAGAGTTGACTGAGGCCATACAGGGCAACGCGAAGCGGGTTTTTCTTGCCACCCACACACAATTCACGGTAAGCACTACGGTTAATGCCCGTCTCAACAGCGACTGGCGGCAGTTTCTAATACTGGCGTTTAACACCAAAACCCGCACACCAGAAGCTATTGCGCAGCTACTCGACAAGCAAATTACTGCTGGTATCGTCGTGCTGGACGAGGAGTTTAAAAATACCCCGTCGCCGCAGACCAAAGAGACCGTGAGAAAAAATCTGGTCGATCTCGCTGCCAGCATCCTCAGTAATACGCTCGCCAATATCTCGCATATTGATGAGATACCCACCAGAATTGACTATGATTTTTCTTACGAAAGCAGCCTGCCCCAATCTTATGAACTGATCGACGAACAGGATATCGCGACGCTATTTAGCGGCTTTATCGCCAATAAACTTATTTCCTATGACCCTTCGCCGCTGCCTGAGCCTCAACGAAAACAACCTGACGATCCGGGAAAACAGCATACCTGCAAAGTCAGCCTGGATTTCAATGCCAGCAAATTTATGATTATGTCGATTGAACTGACGTGGGCGGATAAAAAAATACCCATGCAGTGGCCAAACTTTCCTCCTCTCACCGTCACCGCCGATAGTCGCGTGAATGAGATAAATATCAAGGTCACCTTTTCCGACTATTCATTCATTAATATCACGCGCCAGTGGCAAGCAGACATCAACCTGACCGTTCAGGATATCGGGTTTCATGAAGTGACCTTTGATGCCCGCCACTTACAATCTGATTTTAAGACGATTTCAGGCAGTGCCAATTACGTCCCAGAAGGTCAGGCCAAACGCGCTACCTTTAATTTTTCATTTTCCGATCAGCAGTGGCAAACCACTTGGTTACTCAATACCCAGTCAAATAGCTTGAATGGCCGTATTGAATACCACTGGCAGGGAAAAACGTCGTCATTTATAAGCAGAAATTACGATTCAGGTGTACAGCAATCGACCTCATTCCGTATTGAACTTCAATACAAAAAATAACCATGAGTTAAGAGGAATAAGCTATGTTAACCACAGCCATCCAGCATTCGATTAAAATAGATACCAAAGAACACTTAGGCGTCAAGGTATATACCTATACCTGCTATGGCGATAGCGAAGATAAAAATATTTTTTATGTTATTCCTGAAACTCCAGTATTTTCTGGTCAGGAAAATAAACCTGACTTCTTATTCTATAAATATCGTAAAGAAGAGCAACAAGGCGGATACGCACAGTTTACCGTCAAACTTCCTGTGCCATCAGAAAGCGAAGCCGACAAAATAAAAGCACAGCTTTATAGTGGGATATCACCGCAACTTGTGGCGAAATCAAAACTTATCGTCCAGTATATTAAAGCTGAAGAATTATTTAATTCCGATCCGACCAATAAAGCCAATCAAGATGCCAAAATTAAAGCTTTTCAAAATTCTGGATTAACCGAAGAGCAAGCAAAAAAATATATACTCGCTTATAACCCTGACGCGGGTGACGATCAATTTCTTGGTCAACTGATGCCCGATAATGCGCGTAAAATAGAATTGCGCCAACCCCGCTATACCTCAGCGCAGGCCTCATTGATCATCAATGAGAACAAAGTATTTTACTGTCAGATGCCCACACCACTGAGTCCCTCTGGTTTGGGGAATAACGATACTGTATTTAGCATGTCGCTAACGGGGCTGGGAGCAACCCTGTTTGAGAATGTATTAAAAGGAACGCCGAGTAACGCCAGTGTCGGGATTCGTTATAACTTCACGCTGGATGCCTCTCTGCCGGCAGTAAAAGTTATTGTCACCTACAACAGTGAGAAAATGAAAGAAGTGACGCAGACCATTACTCGGCATACCTGGTCTGCGGATGAAAAAGAAATCACCCGTGAATTTTCCGAGAAAGGTGCCGCCAAGGTCGCTGTCATTACCAGCCTCAGCGCGCAAGAAATGGGCATGAAAGATGACCAATATAGCGCTTGGATAAAAACCTTCGAGGACTGGGGACAAGCACAACTTCAACAAATATTGTCTAGCCAGACAGGGCTGGATATGAGTATGGATTTGCTGAACGATGCGGGTAGTTTTGATAAATTTAAAGAAAGTCTGAAAAACACGCAGGATTTCACCCGCGTATATGAAGAAAACCGTGTTGTTCCTTTTTCCATCGCGCCGCAGACTCAGTTGCCGTCTATCCTCTCTATTGTTGGTGCTGAGAAGGTCGATGACTATTTCAAAGAATACGATCTTGATGATCCCTTCTTTCAGTTTATTCAACCCGAATTTTATGTCAGTCAGGACCTGGATAAATATGATATTGAAAATATTATTGTTATCGCAAAATATGATGATAACCATGTCAGCACACTCCGCTTCGACAGAAAAAACACCGCGTCGCAAAAAACCGAGAAATGGTATATTGATAAAAAACTGGGGCGCACCTACAGCTATTCATATACGGTGAATTTCTCAGGGTTGCATTCAAAACCCTATCATTCAGGTAAAATAGATATAATTGATAGTCTGGTTCAATATATCAACATGGCACAATGCGGTATTGTCTACGCGCAAATTGATTCGTTACTTGATACACAGGCATGGGAAACATTCAACCAGGTGCTATTGAAAGCCCAATATTCCGATCCAGCGCATGGCGTAGAATTAAAAAGCGATACTCAGGTATTGAATGTTTCCACGCAGCCAAAACCTTTTATTTATCCAGTAGGCATGAAGCCAGAGAATCCCATTTATTTCACCACCAGTTATTATACCCGGGATGGTGGTAATTTTACTTACATCGAACCAGGTATTGAACCATCTCCGCAATTGCCCGGATATGGTGGCACCCGTGCGAACCAGATTCAAATAATGAATGCCTTACCGAGGAAAACGACCTACTCCATATTTTTCATCGCACCGAAGAAAGATGTACTAATTATCATCTTCGACATGATGGTGAACTATAAGACCTACAAGTTTAAACAGACTAAATCGATTAATCTGGAAGAAAAAGATCTCGTGGATACCACCACCCGCCGCGACCTTACCTTCGAATTTTTACCCGATGGCACAGATGACATTCCTGAAATCACCTATAACGGCACCATTATTTACAATGATGAGCGCGATCCCAAGCCAATTGAGGGCAAGGTAACCGGTTCATCGGTCGCGGTGGTGGTGAAGTGTTAATGGCCCGTCATTCTTCTGGTGTAGCGGCGGCCAGATGTGCTGCCTCTGAACCGGCCCTCCCGTTGAGGCGGTGATGAACAGTGTTCATTACTATTGGATAGGCAGAGCATCGGTCATTGCATTGATGACTGATGCTCGGTTGATTGTTTTTTATTCAACATGGACACCCCCATGGATAACAGAATAACGGAACAAACTATCGGTTTTATTAATGCAATGCCAGGTAGCCAAGTTTATTATTATAGCGCGTTGGCACCCAGTATTTTGGTAAATGAGCAGGCTATTCCCGAAGTGCATTATCAAATATTCAGGAGCAGCGCCACCGCACAACCGACGACTTACTACGCAATACTCTCATTGCAGACGCAACTGAACAGCAGTATGGCTGCTGCACAGGCAGCGGCGCGGGATAATCCCGATATTCCGCCGGACGCGACCCTGCTCCCCTTACAAATTATTGCCAGCACTGCCACGCTCTGTATTCCACAAGCTATGCCTCAACTGCTGAATCACACCTCGCTGGGGAATAATCAGTTTTGCTACATCATGGCCGCACTGACTGATACGAATGATATTGAGCGAATCGTCGCGCTGCTTCAGCAACCGGAATCAGCACCGATTGCCGTCAGTTATAAAATCGACTACCTGCAACAATTACCCCCCTCAACCTTTGAACTTGATGCCCAATGGGATCAGGTATATGAATATCTGAAAATCTCATTCGGTTTTAATGCGCTGATTTTTTCTTTTAATATTGATGATATTTCCGAAACCTTAATCAGTAATAAGCTGGTTACTATCAAGGTAAGAAATACCAACCCCGACCATTATATGAAACAAGCCACGGCTGAATTGAGCACGATTCTGACTTGCGAATTTTTCACCCCAGTATTTGGTCAAATAAAAACAGCCCCCGCGCCTAAATTTGGTTTCCAATTACAAAACATCTCAGTTAAAGATATTGATAAACGCACGCTCAGTGCCCGAATCACCGAAACTACGGTAGTACGGCGATCTCTCTATCCTCAAGCGCTTTTTGCCACATTGGTTAGCCAGAGCCATTATGATGCCATCGACGTCGTAAGCTATCACGAGCTTCAGGATGATTTTTTCTCTTACCGCAGCATAAAAGCTCAACTGCTGACATCTGAGTTAGACGAAAATATTCAATTGGTGGCGCTCAATTTGACTTATGGTAACACGCGGTCCCCGTTAGTTTTTTCCAGAAATAATATGGCGGCCAAAACGTTCCATTTTTCCGCCATTATCGACCCTGTAACAAAAAAAATGTCCTGGCCGGTGGAGTATCAGTTCACATTATATTTTAACCATCCGGTCGGTGGTGTGATGTTTGTCAGTTCAGCCATCATGAGCACATCCTTAACCGAAATTTTTTTAGACATTGAATCGTTATATAGCCGTTATCATTTCGTTATTGCCACAGAA
This sequence comes from Yersinia sp. 2553 StPb PI, assembly GCF_052217105.1. Lineage (NCBI taxonomy): Bacteria > Pseudomonadati > Pseudomonadota > Gammaproteobacteria > Enterobacterales > Yersiniaceae > Yersinia > Yersinia sp. 2553 StPb PI. The sequence continues at coordinate 3,867,855 of NZ_JAZGPX010000002.1, forward strand.
AAAAGATTCAACTGGGCATGGTATACATCAATATTGGTAAATATCACCTGTACCCATATTGAAAACAAAGAAAACAGCACATCAAAAAACTTCCACATCACCGAGAAAAAACCGTCAGAAGAATACAGCATCATGCTACCAGATCCTGAATGCTATACTTTTTCGGTAATCAAAGAATATAGCATTAGCGCTAACACTCCCCATATACCAGTAAGGTTAGACCAACCCACCAGCCAGGATGTCAGCATATCTTCACGACTCTATAAACAAAGAACGCTGAAAATCACCCCAGCTTTTGACTGGGAAAGAATCACACAGGTTCTAGTCAATGTGACTTACTGCTATAACCAATTCGCCATGAACACGTTAAAGGAAGCATTTTATTTCTCTGAAGACCAGTCAGAACCTGCATTATTTAGCGCAGATCAAACCGACCCGACATTACTGTTTATTAATCTCGACATCATGATTATTGATAATGACGGCGGCGTTGAAAATAAAAAACTCATTACCGATGAAGAACAGATCAATATTACTAACTGACCATGAGGAAATATCATGTTATTACTGAGAGAAAAAACCGCCACGATTAAAAACATCACGTTTTTTTCTGATGATTCAGATGAAAACCAATTTTGGTATTTGCCCGGTGATATTCATATTGCCGTACGCGATGGGAAACCGGTATTTTCATTAATTAAATACACCGGTGATGACGCCAACCAACAGGGCGGGTACATAAACTTTGAGGTCAATACTGCCGTCGATGAAGGCGAACTCAACACCGCGTTTACCGATTACCTGAATAAACTGAAGATCAAGCCGAAAAATGCCCGTAAAGCGCCAGTACCGTTTAATAATGGTACTGTGAACTTTTTTGTTCTGGATGCACAAAATTCCAACGGCCAGTTGATTAGCGCACAAAGCTCTAGCCTATTTGGTAATAACACCGCCATTTTCAGTGCCAAACTGACGCCACAACAGGCGGTTATTCTGGAGGCTGCGTTTAATCAAGCGCAGGCACCAGCGGCGGTGGCTTACAACCTCACTTATACCGGTATCACCCCAGCATTGAAAGTGGATGTTACAGCGGAATTTGACAGCGTTTATAAGGAATTCGGTGCTAAGTTTGGCATTAATATTCCTATTCCGGTCGAGACACCGGCAAGTTTTTGGCTCGGCTTTGACAGCGTGATTAAGAAACTGGAGCAAGATCAAAAACTCGTGATTAAAGTGACCGAAAGTATGCCCGGCGATCAGGCGACCAAAGAAAAAGAGTGGGCATTACAGTTTGTCAAAGAAGAACTACTAAAGATATTTTTCAACGCAACCATTAAACCAAACGCAGAAAGTAATGAGCAGGCAAAATCAGCCAGCGCTTCCATTCTGGAATCATTGATTGGCAGTAAAGATGAAAAAGGGAAAGGCGGTCTTTTCCCCTGCGCATCATTGGAATTAAAAGTGGTCAACATTACCGAGCATAAAACCTTATCCTTTAACTACACTTCATCAAAAGCGATTACTCAGGCCGCCGTACCACAAAACTTTATCGGCACCGACACGTTAAAAGCCCAAAAAGATAAACCTTATTTTATTGAAGTAAACGTCAATGATCCGTTCTTTCAGAAAATCGAACTGCAAATCTTCGGCCCTGATGGCTTTGAAGAGTTCGGTATCAAAGCGGCAGCATTTCAAGCCAGCTACAATAACAATGTCTATACCAGTGATGCCTTTACCGAGGACGGTAAAGAATGGCGGAAAAATATTGCCAGAAGCAAAGACAAAAATGAATTACTCGATATTCAAGGCGAGTTTATTTTTAAATCAGCGAGCAGCTCCGGCTGGGAAGGTAACAGCAGCTATCAGTCAAAATTCAAAACCGCTTCTACCACCATCGGTCTCGATCCGAGTAATTTACTCACTTTCAATGAAATTGATATTTTCCTCGATCGCCAGTTCTCCTGGGATAAATACAATCAGGTGCTGGTTGAACTCACTTATCTTGATGACAAAGAACAAAAGAAAACCAAGAAGTTCTCCTTTAATCCCGATAAAACCAAAGCGCAAACCTTCAAGTATCGCTGCCTGACAGAGAAACCCTGGACGGTTCATTATACGATTACCTATCTTGAGATCGGCGGGCATACCCGGTTGGTCGACGGTACAGATAATCCGCCTGCCATCGTTATTCCGACATGAGCTACGGTAAATAATCATGGTTGAACGCGTTGCGGTGTTACCAGCGGCATTGGACGCCCTGGTAACCACTTTATGCCATCATGTGCCGGATTTAGCAGGCACGCTATTACCCGACATTCACCGTTTTAGCCAGAAACGGATGGCATCGGGGCTGCTGTCTGCGGCATTTAATACCAGTCTATTGGCTTATAACGGTTGCCCACTGGAGTTCACGACATCCAGCATAAAACCGCAGGCTGTGGCTTGCACGTTTGATACTTTTCTCCCGCTATTCACCCAGGCTCGTGATATTGGGGCCTTCAGTGCGGAAAATTACCCACACGCCTCGTCAGACTCGTCTGCATCCTGCTTCGCACACATTGCCCGGATACAACGGCCGGATACGCCTACCCAAGCGCTAAAATTTGGCTCATGGTTGGGGCGGAAATATACCGCTGACGGCATTAAAACCAAGGTTTACTCCGAAGTACCGCCAAATAATCAAGCATTAATCGCTCTGTATGCCTCCCCGCTAAATCACGCCAATAGCGATTATCCCCTGCATCAGTTAACCGCAGCCGGACTATCGCTGTTGATGATTGGCTATTACCCAGATAACCCTGACACACCAACTGAATATTATTATCAGTGGCACAGCGCAGAAATAACGCTGGCAGACATTGCCAACGTTATGCGGTTATTTGGTATTGAACGTGGGTTTCCTCCGCTGGCCGCGCTGCTCAGGCAGGTATTAGCTAACATGCCTAATCCAGATGAATTCCCCGCCACCACCTATGGTTTCAGCCTGGTCTATAACCATCGACGCCAGTTGGAAAGTTTTAGCCTGTTTACTATGGCGCCGCGCTTTTTAGGCGGCAACGCGCAGGCTGCCATCAAGATTGGTGAGCTATTGCAGCACGTGGCACAGCCCATGCCGCTGCTACAAGCGTTGCTCAAGGAGAATGTGCCTCTTCAGTTTAATGTCATCGGCTTTACGGTTGATGCACAGGCAAGGTGCGGCGTCAGTTGTACCTTCAGCCCGCAGAACGACCTTTGGCGCGAGGTTGCCCTACCAGACCGTAGCCCGCCGCCGCCGCGCGGCATGTCGCCAGATGCAATCCTCCGACAACAGCAATCAGAAAACGGGGCATTCCTGTCCAGCGTCAGAACACCCGACGGCCAGTGGCATCAGGATGCCAATGCTTTTGTCACTGCTCAGGTATTAAGGACGCTCGACTACACCGAGCAAACGGCTCCCTATATTGATCGCGCGCTGGATTTTCTCGCTAGTTGTGAAACCCGCCCCGGTCATTTCAGTTTCTGGCCTCGTCACGCTCATCCCCGTTGGATGAACGGCCAGATGATTGACGCCGATATTGATGACACGGCGATAATTACCGAAATGTTATACAAATTTGGCCGTATTTCGCCTGACGCCGTTCGCCTGACGCTGATTGAGATGAATGGCTATCAGCTACAGAAGGTTGATGCCCGACTTACCGAACCACAGCATCAATGGGCTGAATGTCAAACCTTCCACACTTGGATGAAACAAAATAATGAGATTAGCCAGCTCGACTGCTGTGTTAATACCAATGCGCTAATTTTACTGTATCGTTTTTATGGCGAACAATGCGCAACCCTACCGGCTTATTATCGTATTATCACCATGCTGAATAAAGCCGTCGTCTGGAGCCAAAACGAATATCAGAGAATAACCCAATTAACCTCCTACTACGCTCATCCCGCCGAATGGTTGTCCACACTTGAATATGCCCAAAATATCGGTATCGATACACTATCTGACATTATTACGCCGTTAAAAAAATGGCAGCTTGCCAATAGTGCTAGGGAAATACCACTCTATCGTCGTCACGATGGGCAGTATCTGTGGACCTCATCCTATTTATCAGCGCTAAGGCGTTGTTCTGTTCTCTATGATACGAAGGATACCTATGAACATCTTTCTCAATGATCTGGTCACGCTAAACAAAATTATTCTGGAAAACGCGCAGCAGCAGTTTACCGACAATGTTAATCTGACCAGAAAATTACGGACAACTCTAACGCCATTATCCGATGAATTGATAGCACAGGTCAGTACCGAGAATGTCTCTGGCGAAATACGCTATCAGATTGAAACCATAACATATGGCATTAGTTGGACGATGGTACTGAGTTTTTTTCTCAACAAAAACATTCAGGAAATGCCTTATGTAGTGCTCAATTTCAATCAGTTTGGCAAATTCAATGAAATGATATTTCAGGACGTGGCACTCAAAGCTGAACGGCAATATCAGGCTCAACTAAAACTAACCCGACTTGAGCAGCGAGATGCGTTATTAAGAGCCTTATCCAACTACGATGCGCAAACCACGTTGGTGATCGCCATCAAATCTGATACCGGCCTGCTGAATACTATTACTGATCCTAAAATATTTTATTTTGCGGAAAATTATTATCCTTATATCTACTGCGGCATTGCGCCACCGAATCCACGTCTTGAATTAATTCTCACACCAATAGAATATCATCAATACTGGTATAACTATTATCAGGATAATATTCGTAAAGATTATCTTTATTATTTACCCGATACGTTTCAACTGGCCAGTAACAGCAATGACAATAATAAACCCATGTTGTCGATCTCCTTTTCTGCACCAGAAGGGGCAACAGAGGTGGCTCAGTTTAATGTGACCTTTGACTATTTCTTGCTACCCAAGGTGGACAGACAACGCATTAGCGACGCCGAAACTACCTTTATCCAATCCCAGCCACAGGGTAAGTTGATCCCTTTTTCCAGTGCGCATAGCCTTAAACTACGGTTGTCATTACCGGCGGGGAAAACCGAAGAAACCAACGCAATAGTAAACCTGCAAAGCGGTATTATTGATTCGTTCACGCTGCCATCGGCGCAGTTTGCAAAAATTTGGGATGCGCTGTTTGATACCACGGCACAGCATCTGTTGCTCAATGGCGAGCTGGAAGTTAAACAGGAAGGCTTTAGCCCTGACAATATCCCGGTACAGCTCAGGATGCCGGTTGCATATAAAAATAATCCCCAGCTGTTTATCGATAATTCCACCCCAGTTGAAATTGTCAAAACGCTGAAGTTTATCAGCAGCCAGGGTGCTTATGATCCCACCGGCCCGAAACCCATAGAACAGATACTAATCAGTATCAACCACCAGACGATAGCACTGAATAGCGAGCAGCCTACCAAAACCTTAGAAGTGAAAGTGTCGGCCTTGCAACTCATTCTTAATCCGCAAGAAAAGCTGATCTACCATTATGATGTGCAGATTCATTACCAGGATGGGGCAAGGAAAGAGCTTAGAGATTTAACCTCGACCTTCGAAATTATTTATGTCCCTTGACACTCTCCCAACGACGCTGTGGCATTAAAGTGTCGTTGGGTAATATATTGTGTTTTTATATATAAACTGATGATAGCGGCAGCTATCTAAAAAACCGGCAACGTAACTTTTGCCGATTCCTGACAATGACTGTTTTAATTTGGTCATAAAAAAATCCGGTATGCTTTTAAACAGCATAACCGGACTTTTCGAGTTAACGGCTATTTCATCCGCCCACAATATTTTGTGCTATATCTATCGCAGCTTATTCAACCGTGACTGATTTTGCCAAGTTACGTGGCTGGTCCACGTCGGTGCCTTTAATTAGCGCGACATGGTAAGAGAGTAACTGTAGTGGCACGGTATAGAAGATAGGCGCGATAATCTCTTCTACATGTGGTAACTGAATGATTTTCATCCCTTCACTGTCAGTGAAACCGGCATCTTGATCAGCAAACACATACAGCAAACCGCCACGGGCACGCACTTCTTCAATGTTGGATTTCAGTTTTTCCAACAATTCATTATTTGGCGCAACCACGATGACCGGCATATCAGCATCAATCAATGCCAATGGACCGTGCTTCAACTCACCTGCAGCATAAGCTTCAGCGTGAATATAAGAGATCTCTTTAAGTTTCAGCGCGCCTTCCATCGCAATCGGATATTGATCACCGCGACCAAGGAACAAGGCATTGTGTTTATCAGAGAAACCTTCAGCCAGCGCTTCAATGGTTTTATCCAGAGACAACATCTGTTCAATACGAGCAGGTAGAGCCTGTAACGCATGAACAATATTCTGCTCCAGACTGGCATCAGCGCCCTTCAGCTTGCCAATACGCCCCACCAGCATCAGTAATACTGTCAACTGAGTGGTAAAGGCTTTCGTTGATGCTACGCCAATCTCAGTACCGGCTTTGGTCATTAACGCTAAATCTGATTCACGCACCAGCGATGAGCCAGCGACGTTACAAATAGCCAGCGACCCCAAATACCCCAACTCTTTTGATAAGCGCAGAGCAGCTAAGGTATCGGCAGTTTCACCTGATTGTGACAAGGTGATCAACAGGCTGTTTGGGCGCACAGCGGATTTGCGGTAACGGAACTCAGACGCAATCTCTACGTCACAAGGCACACCGGCTAATGATTCAAACCAATAACGCGAAACCATGCCTGAGTTATAAGAGGTACCACAGGCAATAATTTGAATATGTTGAACATTTGCCAATAATGCATCCGCTTTAGGGCCAAGTTCAGACAAATCAATTACACCATGATTTAAACGGCCTTCCAGCGTATTTTTAATCGCCATTGGCTGTTCATAAATCTCTTTCTGCATGTAATGGCGGTAAACACCTTTATCACCGGCATCGTACTGCACCTGAGATTCAATTTCAGGGCGCTCAATAGCATTACCCTGTTTATCAAAAATTGCGATGCTACGGCGAGTTACTTCAACCACATCACCTTCTTCCAGGAAGATGAAGCGGCGAGTCACGGGTAATAACGCCAGTTGGTCAGAGGCAATAAAGTTTTCACCTACACCACAACCAATCACTAATGGGCTACCGGAACGCGCAGCCACCAAACGACTTGGGTCACGACTATCCATAACGACAGTGCCGTAAGCGCCACGTAATTGCGGGATAACACGCTTAACCACTTCCAGCAAAGATCCACCTTGCTGTAGCTCCCAGTGCACCAAGTGAGCAATAACTTCAGTATCTGTTTCAGAACTGAAACGGTAACCACGACCAATCAGTAATTCACGTAAAGGTTCGTGATTCTCAATAATGCCGTTGTGTACCACAGAGATATAGTCAGAAACATGAGGGTGCGCATTGGCTTCCGATGGCTCACCATGGGTAGCCCAACGGGTATGTGCAATCCCGGTGCCACCATGTAAAGCCTGATTTTCGGCAGCATCAGACAGCGCCTGTACTTTACCCACCCGACGTAAACGCGTCATATTACCTTCAGCGTCAACCACTGCTAAACCAGCAGAGTCATAGCCACGGTATTCAAGACGACGTAAACCTTCGATCAGAATCTCAGCGATATCACGTTGCGCTACTGCGCCAACAATTCCACACATCTATTTTATTCCTATGTAAGGTTCTTTTAGAACCTTGTCGATGTCAGTGACCTGATTTTCCGGATTTTCAGGGTTCCCCGAGCCTGTAGAGTTGGGGATTATTATGTTTTGCTCTGTGTTTTCAGCATCAATAGATAAACCAAAAACACAGGGCAAAACATCCCTTCAAAGAATAAACGATATTGAAGGGGCTGTTTTAATATAACCTAAATAATTCGAGTTGCAGGAAGGCAGCAATTGAGCAGATCCCCAGAAGCTTACTTATTTTAAGGTCAACGACCAGTAAGTAACTGGGGTGATTGAACGCAGCCAACGCACATGCAGCTTGAAATATAACGGGTATAGCTTATTTTTTCTTCACCGGACGCTGCCAGCCCTGAACATGGACTTGTTTAACACGGCTAAGCACTAACTCATTTTCCGCAATATCGCGAGTTACGGTAGTTCCCGCAGCGATAGTGGCACCCTTTGCAACAGTGACCGGCGCGACCAATTGAGTATCGGACCCAACAAAGACATCATCGCCAATAATAGTTTTAAACTTATTAGCTCCATCATAGTTGCAAGTTATGGTTCCTGCGCCAATATTTACGCCCGAACCAATCTCGGCATCGCCCAAATAGGAAAGATGACCCGCTTTCGAGCCTTTACCCAAGCGGGTATTTTTGATTTCAACGAAGTTACCAACATGTGCGCCTTCAGCTAATTCAGCACCTGGGCGCAGGCGGGCAAATGGCCCAACAGAGCAGCCAGTATCCAGGCGTGAGTTTTCTAATACGCTATATGGGCTAATGTCAGAATCATCACCGATCACACAATTTTTCAGTACGCATCCGCTACCAATACGAACCCGATCACCTAAAGTCACATGACCTTCAATGATGACATTGGTATCGATAGTAATATCACGACCATGTGTTAATTCTCCGCGCAAATCAAAGCGCGCGGGATCCAGTAACATCACACCGGCCAATAACAGTTTCTCAGCCTGCTCAGACTGGTATACACGCTCTAGAGCAGCGAGTTGCAGGCGGTTATTTACCCCTTCAACCTCACTCAACCGAGCGGGGTGAACCGCAGCAACCTTCTTACCATCAGCATGTGCCAATGCAATAATATCGGTGATATAAAACTCACCTTGAGCATTATTGTTATCCAACAGTGATAGCCAGCGCTTTAGATCACGCCCATTAGCAACCAGTATTCCGGTGTTGATTTCATTAATTTCGCGCTGTGCATCACTGGCATCTTTATGCTCAACAATCCCCACCACGTCGCCATTCTCACGCACGATACGGCCATAACCACTTGGGTTATCCAGCTTCACGGTCAACAAGCCAATGCCGCCTTGTGGCTTCGCCGCCAGCAGTCGCTGTAAGGTATCCACAGAGATCAACGGCACATCGCCGTATAGCATCAGCACATCTTCATCGTCAGCAAAGTGCGGTGCGGCTTGTTGCATCGCGTGCCCGGTACCCAACTGTTCAGCTTGTAATACCCAGTTCAAAGAGGGATCGGATAGCGTCTTTTTCAGCAGATCGCCGCCGTGCCCATAAACCAGATGAACGTTTTTTGCACCCAGCTTCATGGCCGCATCAATAACATGCTGAACCATCGGCTTACCTGCCAATGGGTGTAACACCTTAGGAAGGTCGGAATACATGCGTGTTCCCTTACCTGCGGCAAGGATGACTACACTCATTGAGCTGTTAGACATAAGCAACCTGATAACTCCAATTTAATAGACGGAAGTAAACCTGTTTAGCGAAATAATTACTACATATTTCTCAACGAAAAATGTACTCAACCCGCATGGTTAAAGGGTTGTTGCTACTCGTCATGTAACGAAAAAATGGGGCGAAAAGTGTCTGCGATCAGCGACGCTTCCCGTGCTGTTTTTGTCAAAACACATGTACATATTTACGCTATTAACCACTTATTTTACGACAAGAAACAAGAGTTTTCAGAAAGAAACGCTTTGAGTTTAGCTGAGGCTTAACTAAATAGTAGGAAAGCGGATTAAGGGAGATAAACCAAAGGCGAGTATCTGTGTTATCTGATGTATAGGTAAAAAAAAATGCCAATCAGATTTACTGACTGGCATTCTATTTTTTATTTATACCTTCGTACTGGAAGTTGCAGTAGCGTTAGCTTGCTACCTACCTGCAACCCCAATGACCTGAGTATATATAGTAATTTTATAAATCAACGAGTTAACGCAACCCATTAGTATAAAATTACATCGCCTTCCTGGTCAGTTCGATTACGCGTAATTTCGCAATCGCCTTCGCCAATTCAGCGGATGCCTGAGCATAGTCGACGTCGCCGTGGGAGTTGTTGATATGATCTTCGGCTTTACGCTTAGATTCCAGCGCTTTAGCTTCGTCCAGATCAGTTCCGCGAATAGCTGTGTCAGCCAATACGATCACAACGCTCGGTTGCACCTCAAGGATGCCGCCAGAAAGATAAATAAACTCTTCCTCACCGAACTGCTTCACGATACGTATCATGCCAGGCTTAATGGCAGTGAGCAGTGGGGCGTGACCAGGGAAAATCCCAAGTTCGCCTTCACTACCCGTCACCTGAATTTTTTGTACCACGCCAGAGAACATCTTCTTCTCTGCGCTCACAACATCCAGATGGTAAGTCATTGCAGCCATGTCACCCTCCAGTCAACAGCGTTACAGTTTCTTGGCTTTTTCCACTGCTTCTTCAATGGTGCCAACCATGTAGAACGCCTGCTCCGGCAAGTGGTCATAGTCGCCGTTCATGATGCCTTTGAAACCACGAATGGTATCTTTCAGCGAAACGAACTTGCCCGGTGAACCGGTAAAGACTTCTGCCACGAAGAACGGTTGAGACAGGAAGCGCTGAATTTTACGCGCACGGGATACAACCAGTTTGTCATCTTCTGACAACTCGTCCATACCCAAGATTGCGATGATGTCTTTCAGCTCCTGGTAACGTTGCAGAATAGACTGCACGCCACGCGCTACATCGTAGTGCTCCTGGCCAACAACCAGCGGATCAAGCTGACGGCTGGTGGAGTCAAGTGGGTCAACCGCAGGGTAAATACCCAAAGAGGCGATTTGACGACTCAAAACGACGGTTGCATCCAAGTGAGCAAAGGTGGTTGCTGGTGATGGGTCAGTCAAGTCATCCGCAGGCACGTAAACGGCCTGAACAGAAGTGATTGAACCCGTCTTGGTGGACGTAATACGTTCCTGCAACACACCCATCTCTTCTGCCAGCGTTGGCTGGTAGCCTACCGCTGATGGCATACGACCCAGCAGTGCGGATACTTCCGTACCGGCCAAGGTATAGCGATAGATGTTATCGATGAACAACAGTACGTCACGACCTTCATCACGGAATTTCTCCGCCATGGTCAGGCCGGTCAGAGCAACGCGCAGACGGTTACCTGGTGGCTCATTCATCTGGCCATACACCAAGGATACTTTGTCCAGAACGTTGGAGTCCGTCATCTCGTGGTAGAAGTCGTTACCCTCACGAGTACGCTCACCCACACCGGCAAATACAGAATAACCTGAGTGCTCGATCGCGATGTTACGAATAAGCTCCATCATGTTTACTGTTTTACCAACACCCGCACCACCAAACAGACCCACTTTACCGCCCTTAGCGAACGGGCAAATCAAGTCCATTACTTTGATACCGGTTTCTAACAAATCTTGTGAGCTGGCAAGCTCTTCGTAAGAAGGCGCTTCACGGTGGATTGCCCAACGCTCTTCTTCACCGATCGGACCTTTCATGTCGATTGGGTCACCCAATACGTTCATGATACGGCCCAGAGTTGATTTACCAACCGGCACTTCAATTGGGTGTTCCAGGTTGATGACTTTCAACCCGCGGCTCAGACCATCGGAAGAGCCCATTGCGATACAACGAACAACACCACCGCCTAGCTGTTGCTGAACTTCCAGCACCAGCTTCTCAGCAGTGCCTTCAACCTCAAGGGCGTTGTACACTTTTGGTACAGCGTCTTGGGGGAATTCGACGTCCACTACGGCGCCGATTACCTGGATAATCTTTCCAGTAGCCATCTTGAATCCTCTACGTAATACGTTTACCCGTCATACTTCAAATTGCTGGGGCGTTGGCTGCTTTTTCTCACCCCAGTTGCTTACTTTATTAGCAAGCGCCAGGGGATTTGCTCAGTTGCCGCCGTTTCGCAATCTGAACTATTTAGGGTAATAACCTGGTTAAACCGCGGAGGCTCCCCCGACGATCTCGGTGAGTTCCTGAGTGATGCTGGCCTGACGAGCCTTGTTGTAAACCAACTGCAGCTCTTTGATCAGACTACCGCCGTTATCGGTGGCGGCTTTCATCGCTACCATTCGCGCGGCCTGCTCGCTGGCCAGGTTTTCAACGACGCCCTGATAAACTTGCGATTCCACATAGCGACGCAGGAGGGTATCCAGCAATGCTTTAGGATCGGGTTCATACAGGTAATCCCAGGATTTCTTCTTCAGCTCGCCATCTTCCGCAGGCGGAAGCGGTAGTAGCTGCATGATCCGTGGTTCCTGAGACATCGTATTGATAAACTTGTTATTAACGATATACAGCTTATCCAGACGACCTTCATCATAGGCTTGCAGCATCACTTTGACTGGCCCGATAAGCTCTGACAAGGAAGGGTTATCCCCCATGCCAGTAACCTGAGCGACAATCTTGCCACCCACGGAACCAAAGAAAGAAGCTGCTTTTGATCCAATCAGCGCTAAATCACATTCAACGCCTTTTTCAGACCAACCTTTCATCTCAGCCAACAGTCTTTTGAACAGGTTAATGTTCAAACCACCGCACAAGCCACGGTCTGTAGAAACCACCAGATACCCAACGCGCTTAACGTCACGCTCTTCCAGGTACGGATGTTTATATTCCAGATTACCTAACGCAAGGTGACCAATCACACTACGCATAGTTTCTGCATAAGGACGGCTGGCCGCCATGCGTTCCTGCGATTTACGCATTTTGGAGGCGGCGACCATCTCCATGGCTTTGGTGATCTTTTGCGTGTTTTGCACGCTGGCGATCTTGGAACGTATCTCTTTTGCGCCGGCCATTTCTGCTTCTCCTCATTACCAGACGGCCTGCTTTTCTAATGAAAAGCAAGGCCGCATAGCGTTACCAGGACTGGGTTGCCTTAAATGTATCAAGGATGCCTTTCAGCTTGCCCTCGATCTCATCGTTGTACGCGCCAGTTTGGTTGATTTGTTGCAGAAGCTCGGCATGCTCACGGTCAGCAAACGCTAACAGCGCAGCTTCAAAGCTACCTACCTTCGCCAACTCAACATCACCCAGATAACCACGTTCAGCTGCGAACAGAACCAGAGATTGCTGCGCAACAGACATCGGTGCGTATTGTTTCTGTTTCAGAAGCTCGGTCACTTTCTGACCGTGGCTCAGCTGTTTACGTGTTGCATCATCCAAATCGGATGCGAACTGGGAGAACGCAGCAAGTTCACGATACTGTGCCAGAGCAGTACGAATACCACCGGACAGTTTTTTCATGATCTTGGTTTGCGCTGCACCACCCACACGAGATACGGAGATACCTGGGTTAACCGCAGGACGAATACCGGCGTTAAACAGGCTGGATTCCAGGAAGATCTGACCATCGGTAATCGAAATTACGTTAGTCGGAACGAACGCGGAAACGTCCCCTGCTTGAGTTTCAATGATTGGCAATGCGGTCAAAGAACCGGTTTTACCTTTCACTTCACCCTTGGTAAAGGCTTCAACGTAGTCGGCGTTAACACGCGCAGCACGCTCCAGCAAACGGGAGTGGAGGTAGAATACGTCGCCAGGGTAAGCTTCACGACCTGGTGGACGACGGAGCAGCAAGGAGATTTGACGATATGCAACAGCCTGTTTAGACAGGTCATCATAAATAATCAGCGCATCTTCACCGCGGTCGCGGAAATATTCACCCATAGCACAACCGGAGTAAGGTGCCAGGTACTGCAATGCTGCAGATTCTGAGGCGGTAGCTACAACCACAATGGTATTAGCCAAAGCGCCATGCTCTTCCAGTTTACGCACTACGTTAGCAACAGTAGAGGCTTTCTGGCCGATAGCAACATACACACATTTGATGCCGGAATCGCGTTGGTTGATGATCGCATCAATCGCCAAAGCAGTTTTACCTGTCTGACGGTCACCGATGATCAATTCACGCTGGCCACGACCAATTGGGATCATGGCATCCACTGACTTATAGCCCGTCTGAACAGGCTCATCAACGGATTGACGTTCGATAACGCCAGGTGCGATAGCTTCAACAGCTGAGAAGCCGTCGTTTTCTACCGGACCTTTACCATCAATAGGTTCACCCAGAGTATTGACGACGCGACCCAACAGGCCACGACCGACGGGAACTTCCAGGATACGGCCAGTACATTTAACCTTCATGCCTTCGGCAAGATCGGCGTACGGACCCATAACTACAGCACCTACGGAGTCGCGCTCCAGGTTCAGTGCGATTGCGTAACGGTTGCCTGGCAGTGCGATCATCTCGCCCTGCATAACATCGGCTAAGCCGTGTACGCGAATGATCCCGTCACTGACGGAAACAATAGTACCTTCATTGTGAGCTTCGCTCACCACATTGAACTGAGCAATGCGCTGCTTGATCAGTTCGCTGATTTCGGTGGAATTCAGTTGCATATGCTCCAGTCCCCTTAAGACTGCAAGACGTCCGCCAGGCGTTCTAGACGACCGCGAACGCTGCCATCTATCACCATATCGCCTGCACGTATTACTACGCCGGCCATTACGGACTTATCGATTTTGCAATTCAGCTTAACTTTGCGTGATAGACGTTTTTCCATCGCAGCAGCAATTTTAGCTAGCTGTTCGTCTTTCAGTGGGCTCGCAGAGCTCACTTCGACGTCGACGGTCGACTCCAGCGAGGCACGCAGTTGAATAAACTGCTGTAGCACCTCAGGAAGAACCAGTAAACGGCCATTCTCCGCCATAACTCGAATGAAGTTCTGTGCGGGTTCATCGAGCTGATCACCACAGACTGCAATAAACGTCTTAGACATTGTTTCAGGTGCTACAGCACCGGAAAGCAATTCAGCGATCTGTTCATTGCGCGTCACTTGGGCAGTAAACGCTAGCATATCCTGCCAACGATCAACCGCCTGGTGCTCAACAGCAAAGTCAAAAGCTGCTTTGGCGTAGGGGCGAGCTACAGTTACAAATTCAGACATCAGCCCCTCCCTCCTTACAGTTCAGCGACCAGTTTATCAACGATGTCGCTGTTAGCAGCTTCATCCACGGAACGTTCGATGATCTTCTCGGCGCCAGCTATAGCCAACATCGCGACTTGCTTACGCAACTCTTCACGAGCACGCTTACGTTCGGCGTCGATCTCTGCCTGCGCTTGCGCCACGATTTTGTTACGTTCCTGTTCGGCTTCAGTTTTAGCTTCATCAAGGATCTGAGCTTTGCGTTTACTTGCCTGCTCGATGATCACCTGTGCTTCTGCTTTAGCCTTCTTCAGTTGGTCGGTCGCATTGGCTTGCGCTAAGTCCAAATCTTTTTTGGCACGCTCTGCAGAAGAGAGACCGTCAGCAATTTCTTTTTGACGCTTCTCGATGGCAGCCATAATTGGCGGCCATATATACTTCATACAAAACAGGACAAACAGGACAAACGCGATGGCCTGGCCGAGGATTGTTGCGTTAAGATTCACAGCACAATGCCTCTTTAAAAGTTAATAGTTTGGTGTAGTTCACGGTAGAGAAAACTCTACTTACGCGACAGCAAACATCACGTACAGACCCAGACCAACAGCGATCATAGGGATGGCGTCAACCAGACCCATGACGATAAAGAACTGTGTACGCAGCAGAGGAATCAGGTCAGGCTGACGTGCAGCGCCTTCCAAAAATTTACCACCCAGGATGCCGATACCGATCGCAGCACCGATTGCCGCTAAACCCATCATTATAGCGGCAGCCATGTACAGCAGATCCATATTCAGGTTTTCCATGACAGTCTCCAATTATTTCAGTTAAACGCAGTAGTGTTATACACTTCATACTTCAAGCTACATGTGCGTTGGCTTCCTTCGTTCACCCCAGTCACTTAACTTATGTAAGCTCCTCGGGATTCGCTCAGTTGCCGCCTTTCTGCAACTCGAATTATTTAGGGTATATTAAGAAAATCAGTGCTCTTCGGACGCCATCGACAGATAGACAATCGTTAGAACCATGAAGATAAAGGCTTGTAACGTAATAATCAGTATGTGGAAGATAGCCCAAGGTAAACTGAGCATCCACTGTGACCACCACGGCAACAGACCCGCAATAAGGATGAAGATCAACTCACCCGCATACATGTTGCCGAACAGTCGCAAACCGAGTGAAACGGGTTTGGACAGCAGGCTGACACCTTCCAGAATTAAGTTAACTGGAATAAATATCGGGTGATTGAACGGCTGCATCGTGAGTTCTTTTACGAAGCCGCCTACACCTTTCATTTTGATGCTATAGAACAGAATCAGGATGAAGACACCCAATGCCATGGACAAGGTAATACTCACGTCCGCAGTAGGTACCACGCGCAATGCAGGTAACCCAAAGACATGTTCACCGATGTAAGGCAGTAAATCGATTGGCAGTAAGTCCATCATGTTCATCAATAAAACCCAAACAAACACGGTCAGGGCTAATGGTGCTATGACTTTACTTTTGCCGTGGTACATATCCCGCACGCTGTTATCGACAAAACCGATAATTAACTCAACAGCAGTCTGCAATTTGCCAGGCACGCCACTGGTGGCACCTGCCGCGACTTTGCGGAACACAAACAGAAAAGCTAACCCCAGCACGACAGAGAAGAACAAAGAGTCAATGTTCAACGTCCAGAACGTTGCAGGGCCAGGTGAGTGGGGATTGACCAACTCAAAGGTACGCAGGTCCAACTGAAGGTTATTCAGGTGGTGACCTATGTAGTCCCTTGGAGTAGAGATTTCTCCTGATGCAGACATGATGCCTCTTACCCTTTTTGTAGTTAAATACGATAACGGTTAAGTACGGTAGCCGCTAATCACAGCCGGTGCCAATATCTGCACAATCAGCACCGCCAAATAGGTTAAACCGAGTGGCGCAAACGCTGCTTTAAACAGCCCCAAAGCCACAATCAGCAAAATTATCGTCATGATAACTTTTAACCCTTCGCCAATGGCAAACGACCACGCAACACGACCTGGAGCTGCTGTTTTTGCCTGATGGCGGCAAGCAAACAACATAAACATGGCGCTGGGCAACCAAGCCGCCAATCCTCCTGCCAGAGCAGAAGCACTCCATTCCAGGCTTTTAAAGCCAAAAGCAGCACTGAGAACAACAAAAGTCATTAACTGCAAAAACAGCAGCTTTCGTGCGATTTTCCCACTGTAAAGGGATACAGGCATGACGTTTGTTCTCTCCGAACCACACTAAGGGTATGCTGAGTGAGGTATAAAACTGCCTTTTACCCCATTGAGTCAAGCAGCAAAAAACGAGCAAATTATACGGGCCACTCAAACGAATTCAATCGATAAGTAGCGAAAAGGTGAACAATTATTTAAATTTTCTTCTTTCGGACTATTTTCACAAGAAAAGCCTCGGAATAAAGCCCCCATTTAATTGTCTGACGATTCCAACCATTACCAATAAAGCGTGCAACTGATCACAAAACTTAAAACAAACTGATTTATATCCCATAAAGCTTCTGTTTGTCTTTAACGAAAAGAGCCATTAAAAAGTTTTATAAATCATAATGTTAAAATTAAACTATTATCGAACAACTTATCTACTTAGTAAAAACTTCCCGTTGACATTTCAGATAATAATCAAGCAACACTTCGTCTACATAAAAAGAGTGATGGCACAGCTAAAGTAATGACTAAAGTGACTATTTGCCAGCTTTCAATATAGTTATGCCATCTGTTATCGCTGTTTTTGTAAACAACACGTAAAATATAATCTGCCGGTACGATAGTAAGCGAAGAAATACTTATCGATATTAAAAATAATAAATACGATAATTTTCCTACCATCCGCCAAGGATTTATTACATTTTTTTGATAAATAACAAAGTTAGTTTGACTTAAGAATGACCAGATGGCGTTCACCTTCCAACTCTGGCACCTGCAATCGCACGACCGATTCAAGGCTAATACCCTCCGGCAGTACGGCTAACTCATCGTCCGGCCTCACCCCTTTAAGCGCATAAAAGCGCCCTTCAGGCTTGGCTGGCAAATGGTGACACCAAGACAGCATATCTTGTAGAGATGCAAATGCACGGCTTATTACACCATCAAATGGCGGTTTTGCGGCAAAGTCCTCAACTCGGCTTTGCACTGGCTCAATATTATTTAAGCCCAGTTCGTGCTGTACCTGACGCAAGAAGCGTACACGTTTACCCAAGCTATCTAGCAACGTAAAGTGCGCAGTAGGCCGTACAATTGCCAGCGGTATCCCAGGAAGCCCAGGGCCGGTGCCCACATCAATAAACCGGTCACCCTGCAAATGTGGGTTAACCACAATACTATCCAGAATATGTCGCACTAGCATTTGCTGTGGGTCACGAACAGAAGTCAGATTGTAAGCTTTGTTCCACTTATGCAGCAGTTCTACATAGCCTATCAACTGTAATTTTTGCTGTTCAGGTAACACAATAGCTGCGGCATTTAGCAGGGAATCTAATTTTTTTAACACAACAATATCCTCTGACTAAGCTCGTTCAGTCAGCATGAAAAGGGCCGGGATGAGGAATGATAATCTAGCTTGGCAGTGGTTTGAACCGTTAGTTGTGGCCTGAAGCAAAGAAGAACTTACCTGCACTGCTTATCCCTTAGCAATGCAGGCAAACGTCGGTTGTTAGGCACTACGGCGTAACAACCCCTGTTTTTTCAGCCAAACCAATAAAATAGAGATTGCTGCTGGGGTAATGCCAGAAATACGCGAGGCTTGTCCGATTGAGTTAGGTTTGTGATCGTTCAGTTTAGCGATGACTTCGTTCGATAAACCAGACACCTGACGATAATCCAGATCAGCCGGCAGTAGAGTATTCTCATTGCGCAGTTGTTTTTCAATTTCTTCCTGCTGACGCGCAATATACCCTTCATATTTAACCTGAATTTCAACCTGATCCGCAGCTTGTGGATCTGTTAATGCTGGGCCAAAAGAGGTTAGGGTTGTCAGCAAACGATAATCAATTTCAGGCCGACGCAGTAATTCTTCACCATTGGCTTCTTTAGACAACGGCGCTTTTAGTAATGCATTGATCTCAGAAACGTTTTCTGAGTGTGGATGTACCCAGATATCACGCAGACGTTGACGTTCTTTTTCAATTTGCTCAATTTTCTTGCTGAAATGTGCCCAACGAGCATCGTCAACCAACCCCAATTTACGGCCCATCTCAGTCAGGCGCAGATCCGCGTTATCTTCACGCAGCATCAAGCGATACTCTGCGCGAGAGGTAAACATGCGATACGGTTCTTTGGTGCCAAGGGTGCTTAAATCGTCCACCAGCACGCCAAGGTAAGCTTCATCGCGGCGAGGTGACCATCCATCGTCATCGTTAGCGAAGCGGCCCGCATTAAGCCCTGCAAGCAGCCCTTGAGCCGCTGCTTCTTCATAGCCGGTAGTGCCATTGATTTGCCCAGCAAAGAACAGACCGTGGATATATTTGCTTTCCAAGGTAGGTTTCAAATCACGTGGATCAAAGAAATCATATTCGATGGCATAACCTGGTCGAATGATACGGGCATTTTCTAGCCCTTTCATTGAACGGACGATTTGCATCTGTACATCGAAAGGCAGGCTGGTTGAAATACCGTTCGGATAGATCTCATTACTGGTCAGACCTTCTGGTTCAAGGAAGATCTGGTGTGAATTACGATCGGCGAAACGCATGACTTTGTCTTCGATCGACGGACAGTAGCGTGGCCCGATCCCTTCAATGATCCCGGCATACATTGGGCTACGATCCAAGTTATTGCGGATCACTTCATGGGTTTTTTCATTGGTGTAGGTGATATGACAAGCCATTTGTTCTGGATGCTGGCTAGCATTACCCAAGAATGAAAATACTGGAATAGGCGTATCACCGAACTGAGGAGCCAATTGGCTAAAATCAATGGTCCGCGCATCAATACGTGGTGGAGTACCGGTCTTAAGGCGATTAACGCGCAGTGGTAATTCACGCAAACGCTGTGACAATGAGATGGATGGCGGATCACCAGCACGACCACCACTGTAGTTCTGAAGACCGATATGAATTTTTCCGTCGAGGAAAGTACCAACGGTTAATACCACCGCTTTCGCTCGGAATTTAAGACCCATTTGGGTGACTGCACCCACAACGCGATCATTTTCAACAATCAGATCTTCAACTGGCTGTTGAAAGATCATCAGGTTTGGCTGGTTTTCCAATGCGGTACGTACTGCCTGGCGATACAGCACACGGTCAGCCTGAGCTCGGGTCGCTCTTACCGCTGGCCCTTTGCTGGCGTTTAGTATCCTAAACTGAATACCCGCTTGGTCAGTCGCCATGGCCATCAGACCACCCAGAGCAT
The DNA here is from genome assembly GCF_052217105.1 of Yersinia sp. 2553 StPb PI. Lineage (NCBI taxonomy): Bacteria > Pseudomonadati > Pseudomonadota > Gammaproteobacteria > Enterobacterales > Yersiniaceae > Yersinia > Yersinia sp. 2553 StPb PI. The sequence goes on from NZ_JAZGPX010000002.1 coordinate 3,888,082, forward strand.
CGATCTCTTTTACCAAATGTCCCTTACCGATACCGCCAATCGCTGGGTTACAAGACATTTGTCCCAGTGTGTCGATGTTGTGCGTCAGCAATAAGGTCTGACGTCCCATGCGTGCCGCTGCCATTGCAGCTTCCGTGCCGGCATGGCCACCACCAATGATGATGACGTCAAATTGATCTGGATAAAACATGGTACTGCACCTCGCCGTTATGCGAATTTCTGTGTTTGCCCTGGGGTGGGGGATTCTACTCAAGTTTAGACTTTCGACCAAGCGGCTTAGGATCCCCCTTAATTAAAAGAAGATCTTTTTATTTAAAGATCTCTTTATTAGATCTCTTATTAGGATCATGATCCTCTGTGGATAAGTGATTATTCACATGGAAGATCATAGTATTAAGGAAGATCGTTTGCTGTGAATGATCGGTGATCCTATTGCGTATAAGCTGGGATCTAAATGCCATGTTATGCACAGGCACTCTGAGGTGCCAAGGTTGTTATGTGGATATGTACCGGTTTTACCCTGCTTTTAAGCATACTTATCCACATTCGTTCGCGTGATCTTTAATCAAATTAGAGCAAATTAATCCAATTTTTGACCCAAACCTCTGCCGGATCCTCGGGAATTTCATGTTGTATGACGTCAATTTCTAAAATATCACCCAAACGTTTGGCGCCTTGTGCGATCAATTGTTGATCCAATGCTCTCACTGCACCGCAGAAAGTGTCATATTCTGAACTGCCCAAACCAACAGCACCAAAGTGCACTTGAGAAAGATCAGGCTTCTGTTGTTCGATTTGTTCTAATAATGGTTGAAGGTTATCTGGGAGATCACCCGCACCGTGGGTTGATGTGACTATTAGCCACGTACCCTCAAGCGTAAGCTCGTCTAATTCAGGGCCATGCAGCGTCTCTGTAGAAAAACCTGCTTCTTCTAATTTCTCAGCTAAATGTTCAGCAACATATTCAGCGCTGCCGAGTGTACTGCCACTGATCAAGGTAATGTCAGCCATAAAGAACCCAACCGAAGTAAAGAGCCGGTATTGTACGCTGTGAATCAGCTGGGATCTACCTGTGGATAATGTGGGTATAGTTATTTAGTGCTCAAGGCACAATGGTACGCATGATGGGGTTTTGCAGGGAGATAAGTGTCTCCGTTGACTGGATCTCATCGATAGTCTGGATCTTGTTGATAAGTACCTGCTGGAGCGCATCTATTGACTTACACATCACTTTAATAAAAATGCTGTAGTGGCCGGTGGTGTAATAGGCTTCTACAACTTCTTCTAAACCTTCCAGTTTTTTTAGTGCCGACGGGTAGTCTTTGGCACTTTTCAAAATAATACCGATAAAGCAACACACGTCATACCCGAGTTTTTTTGGATTAACGTGAACACAAGCCGCGGTAATGATCCCCGCCTGGCGCATTTTCTCCACTCGCACATGGATAGTTCCTGGACTCACGCCAAAATTTTTTGCCAATTCAGCATAAGGTGTGCGTGCATTTTCCATTAATGCGTTCAGGATGCCGCGATCGAGATTATCGATTTGATAAATTTCACCCATATTTGCCTCCTTTTTTTAACGATTACTTAATTTAAGACCCATAAAAATGAATTATTAAAAGCGAAAAGGCAATATTATTTGTTGGATATTGAATTTAACCCTCATTATGTTGCTTAATCGATGTCAAGCCAGGTGGCATAACCTAATTAGCATAATCAGTAATAACGAATCGAGAAAACGGCAATGAAAAAACAATTTATCCAAAAACAACAACAAATCAGCTTCGTAAAATCATTCTTTTCCCGTCAATTAGAACAACAACTGGGTCTGATTGAAGTACAGGCACCAATCCTGAGTCGTGTGGGTGATGGTACTCAAGATAACCTTTCAGGTTCAGAGAAAGCCGTTCAGGTAAAAGTGAAGACATTGCCGGATGCAACTTTTGAAGTCGTTCATTCATTAGCTAAATGGAAACGCAAAACCTTGGGTCGCTTTGATTTTGGTGCTGACCAAGGGATATATACTCATATGAAAGCATTGCGCCCTGATGAAGATCGCCTAAGTGCTATTCATTCTGTGTATGTCGATCAGTGGGATTGGGAACGCGTGATGGGAGATGGTGAACGCAACCTGGCTTATCTGAAATCCACTGTTAACAAGATTTATACCGCTATTAAAGAAACTGAAGTAGCGATCAGTGCTGAATTTGGTGTGAAGCCATTCCTGCCAGAGAATATTCAGTTTATCCACAGCGAAAGCCTGCGTGCGCGTTTCCCTGACCTGGATGCTAAAGGCCGCGAACGTGCGATAGCTAAAGAGCTGGGAGCTGTATTCCTGATTGGCATCGGTGGTAAATTGGCTGACGGTAAATCTCATGATGTCCGAGCGCCAGATTATGATGACTGGACGTCGCCGAGTGCTGAAGGTTTTGCGGGCTTGAACGGTGACATTATTGTCTGGAACCCTGTTCTTGAAGACGCGTTTGAAATCTCATCCATGGGGATACGTGTTGATGCTGAGGCACTTAAACGCCAATTGGCACTGACTTCTGATGAAGATCGTCTGAAACTGGAATGGCACCAATCACTGCTGAGTGGTGAAATGCCGCAAACTATCGGTGGCGGTATCGGCCAGTCTCGTTTAGTGATGTTATTGCTGCAACAGCAACATATCGGTCAGGTTCAATGTGGCGTATGGGGGCCAGAAATTAGCGAGAAGGTTGAAGGCCTACTGTAAATCCCCTTAATACTAGATGTTGTAGGGGGGAGTGCGCTTGCTGCCTACCTACAACACCAATTATATTGGGGATTATTGATTCCCAATATAATTGTGGGTTTTTAATCTATGCTGTAGTGATATATAAATATTTTAAATATCACTATATGCAAGGTTGTTGATATTATGGCCCTTTTTCATCCTATAAAGCACTATTTACACGCTCGGCCACGATTGTTGTTTTCGGTTGGCGCGGGTGTTGTCACTTATTTCCTGCTGCCAACACATTACTCGGTATTGCTGCGTCTGATGGTGAGTTGGAATGTTTCCGCCTGGCTTTATTTACTGTTTTTATGGTTGCAATTATTACGCACTGATTCGACGAAAATCAGCAAAATAGCCCGGGTGCAGGATGAAAGTGCCAGTATGGTGCTGAGTATTGTCAGCATGGCGTGTCTGGCCAGTATTCTGGTTATTTTATTTGAATTGAGCACGGCGAATCAGCTCTCAGGCTCTGCCAAGGCGTTCCATTTGGTCCTGACAGGGCTGACGTTATTAGTTTCATGGTTATTATTATCCACCGCTTTTACTATGCACTACGCACATTTGTTTTATATGCGCCGCGATAAATCAGAAACGGTTCTACCGTTACTTTTCCCCAAAGAGATAACCACGCCTTCCTATTGGGATTTCCTTTATTTCTCATTTACCATTGGTGTGGCTTGCCAAACTGCCGATGTCTCTACCGGCACGTCAGATATCCGCCGCGTAGTACTCTTGCAGTCAGTGTTATCATTTATCTTTAATATGACGATATTGGGGTTGTCGATAAACGTTGGTGCCGGCCTGCTTAACTAGCGCTTCCAGCGGCGCATCAAGCGGCTTTTTAGCCCAGTATCAAAACGCCAGATATGATCGAAAATTCGCATGATACCGGGCTTACCATACGCAGACATGGCAACAGCATGAAAACGGTGCTGGTGGGCTTGTTGCTGGATTTTAATCTTTCTGACTAATTCGTCTGGTAAACGTTGGGCGATAAAATCTGAAATGATCACTGCATCTGCGTCATACCATTCTCTATCTTCCATTTTATTTAATGTGCTGGCTAAGCAAGCAGCCAGATCGGTACCTCCGCGAAAATGTTGGCCAAGAAAACGAATCGCCTGCTCAATACCACTGGCAGCAGATAGCTCGTAGTGAATTATTTCAGTGGCAAATAGCATGATGTAACAGCGGCGATTATCTGCCAGTGCAATTCGAAGCAGAGCCAGACAAAATGCTTTGGCACATTGTTCGTTAAATCCGCCCATGGAGCCTGAGGTATCGACACAGACGATAAAAGGGCCGCGAGGGTGTTCATCATTGCTTTTAAGACTGACCGGGCGCTGTAAGGTTTTCTCCTGCCAGTTGTCACCCTGCAAACGGTAAGTGAGTAAGCGGCGCTCCAGTAAACGGCGATAAAACTCAAATTCCAGCTCGCTCATCCCTAACATCACCAGTTCCGTCGGGAGCAATCGCAAAATATCATTGCTTTGATGAATGCCACTGACCTCCTCTGGCACTGTATCGGGCTGGCGAACCATGACAGTATAAGGTTCAAAGCGAGCCTCTGGTGTCGGTTGTGCCTTTGCTGAACGGCTACGACCCAATTGCTCGGCCAGTTGTTGTAATTCGGGTTGTTGTTGTAGAAAGTCACCGTATTGCAGGAGCAATTGATAATCGCCACGCTGTAAGTGGCCCTGACTCATATCCCAAAGCCGCCCTGCTGCCCCATCATTGGTTGCCAGTACAGGTTCTAATGCCCCACTGAGCGCCAATCTCTGCTGGAGTTCAGCCAGAAGTTGCTCCCGCTCTTGCTCAAGTAACTGGTGATGAATGGTGATGGTTTGTAGCGTTAGACTGACACGCCAACGCTGTAAAAATAAGGTTTGTAAACTATCGCCGGGTTGAGGGTTTCTGGCTAAATCAGCGGTTTGTAGCAATGTATTGGCTTGTGAAGCAAAGGGCGATTGCCATTGCTGTAACTGAGCCACAATATCTGGCAGATGCACATAAAATAGTGGGCTACTTTCCAACAAGCTTTGTTGGTATAGGGAAAACTCATTTGCCAGAGTAGCCGGAGCTTTAGCCTCGCGGATACGCTGCTGTAAGTTTTGCTTCCAACCAGGAATATCTTTCATTAGCGCCCGTTTAATTCGCGGGAATTTTTCGAAAAATAGTGCTAATTGAGGTGACGCCAATAGCCCGATCACCATCTCTTCGATAAGCTCACCCTCACTTATCGATAGCAGCATATCCAATGTTGCCAGGCTGAGCATCTGTCAGTGTCCGCGCATTTTTTGCTGTTGCTGTTTAAGTTGTTCTGCCACCTGCAACAAGCTGGCCTCGACTTTGGCAAGCCATGAGGAGGGAGTGAATAAACATGGCTGGTGTTGGCTGAATAGCCGCCGTTGTTCGGCAAGACTATGTTCTACTGTGGTTAATTCCACCAGCAATTCCGGGGGAACACTGACAGTTGCCGTGCCCGGTTGGGAAAGTGTGGAGGGTTGGCGGCTGATATCTAGTATTGTGATATGCAATTTATCATCAATTTCTGCATCAATGGATTGGGCATAACCGACACCATTTAATTTAGCGCGCAAGCTCCCTCCTTTGTTCAACCATTGAGCGAGGGCATCTTTTTCTATTTGCAAATGGGTAACTTGAATATCATGCAGGCTGAGCGGTTTTTGCAGCAAAAGCGTCAAAGTGCTGTCTGTCAGGTCGTCTGGTAGAGCATATTGGGATTTGCGGCTGAACATACCGCTTTGTTTGACGACTGTTAGCGCTTGATGGTCACTTTGCTGTTGTTGGTGCTGCAACCACTGACCCTGAACATGCTGTAGTTTCATTAACAGGCTTTGCTGTTGATATCCCTGCTCGGTTAATAACTGTTCAAGCTGCTGTTGCAGCAGCTTAAGCGAACTGAGGTCATGCCACAGGCAATCTTTCAGCAAGATTAAGTCGATGGGTGTCACTTCACTGCGGCCACTAAAGAAAGCACTGGCTTGTAACAGGCGTAGCGCTTTTTTCCAACGTCTATCTGAGACATAGGGCGCTTGTTCTTGCGCACTGAGCCGTTGACGTAACTGAAAAATAAGCTCAAAACAGTGATCCGGTAAGGTGATTTTGTCGATCAACGGTTGCCACTGATAGAACTCTTCATCGCTGATACTGAGATTTTCTGCCACCGGATTATGATTTTCATTCTGTCGGCTGAGCAGTAGTGAGCGGAAGTTCTGCTTCTCTTGTACGCGATCCAGCCATAGACGGATCAACATGCGGTCATAAAGTGCTTCCAGGCTACTATCAGCGTCAGGCAGCTCGTTAGAGGCAGTAACGAGTAATCGCATAGGGATGCTGTCTTCCCGATCACCATTTCTAAAGCGCCGTTCATTAATCGCTGTCAGCAAGGTGTTTAGAATTGCCGGGCCGGCTTTCCAGATCTCATCCAAAAAGACGATTTCAGCCTCCGGCAGGTAACCGCCTGTCATCCGTTGATAGCGTCCCTCCTCTTTCAATGCCTGAATCGAGAGGGGGCCAAACACCTCTTCCGGTGTTGAGAAACGGGTCATCAGATATTCAAATGCACGGGCATTACGGAAGGCAAATTTCAGGCGGCGGGCAATCAGGCTTTTGGCAATTCCCGGTGGGCCGAGCAAAAAAACACTCTCGCCACTGAGGGCGGCCAGCAAACATAAGCGGATAGCTTCCTGTCTTTCATACAGACCACTTTCAAGGGCACTGCTTAAGCGGGAGATTCTTTCTGCTAATTGTGATGATTGCGCCATAATTGTTCTACATGTTCCGTTAGTTGATTGATTTTTACCTGATAAAAAGGAATAAACCATCTTTTCTTCATGGGATCGCTGGTTTTATTAATAAGATAGTTCGTTGATTCGTAGAATTTTTATATCATCAGTTATTTGTAGTTGATGAATTTTCGCTCTGTTAGGTGCCTATTTAAGAGTAGGCAATCCATTGAAATCGTGCATACTGTGCGCCTTTTGGTGGGCGTATAAACAATACAGAACCGAGGATTAAGGTTCTTAAACGCACGCATCAGCTTATGGATGTTCTAGCAAAAAGAAATCAATTATGAGCACAGAACATAAACAGTCTTTATCGGCGGTAACCCTGGCGGCAATAGGGGTAGTTTACGGTGATATTGGTACCAGCCCGCTCTATACCTTGAGAGAGTGCTTTTCTGGTCATTATGGTTTTGATGTCCGCCCGGACGTGGTGTTTGGCTTTTTATCGCTGATTTTCTGGATGCTTATCCTGATTGTCTCGATTAAATATCTTACCTATGTCATGCGGGCCGATAACGCCGGCGAAGGGGGCATTTTAACGTTAATGTCTTTGGCAGGGCGTAATACCTCTTCCAGAGCCACCTCAATACTGGTGATTCTCGGGTTAATTGGCGGCAGTTTCTTTTATGGTGAGGTGGTCATCACCCCGGCAATATCCGTTATGTCGGCCATTGAAGGGCTAGAAATAGCAGCCCCAGCATTAGACCCTTATATTGTTCCCTGCTCCATTGCGGTACTCACCCTGCTGTTTGTGATTCAAAAGCACGGTACCGGCAGTGTCGGTAAATTATTCGCTCCCGTGATGCTGGTCTGGTTTCTGACGATCGCACTACTTGGTTTGCGCAGTATTATTGCGAATCCAGAAGTATTGGTTGCGCTGAATCCTAAATGGGCGATAGGTTTCTTTACTGAATATAAATCCGTGTCGTTTTATGCGCTTGGCGCAGTTGTACTGGCGATAACTGGGGTGGAAGCCTTATATGCAGATATGGGCCATTTTGGTAAATTCCCTATTCGTTTAGCCTGGTTTACCGTGGTTTTGCCCTCATTAGTACTGAACTATTTTGGTCAGGGCGCGTTATTGCTGAAAAATCCTGAAGCCATCAAAAACCCCTTCTTCTTATTAGCTCCTGACTGGGCATTGATTCCGCTGTTAATTCTGGCAACCCTGGCGACCGTTATTGCCTCGCAGGCGGTTATTTCCGGTGTATTCTCGCTCACCCGGCAGGCGGTTCGCCTAGGCTATTTACCGCCAATGCGGATTATTCATACCTCCGAAATGGAATCTGGCCAGATATATATCCCGGTCATTAACTGGACTCTCTATCTGGCGGTGGTATTGGTTATTGTTGGCTTCGAACGTTCCAGTAACCTGGCGGCCGCGTACGGTATCGCCGTAACCGGTACCATGGTGATAACCAGTATTCTGTTCTGCATCGTGGCATTGAAAAACTGGCACTGGAATCGGGTATTTGTCGGCATCTTACTGGTGATTTTGCTGATTATCGATGTCCCTATGTTCTCTGCCAATGCGTTGAAATTGTTCTCCGGTGGTTGGTTGCCAGTGTCTCTGGGGCTGGTGATGTTTATCATCATGACGACCTGGAAAAGTGAACGTTTCGGTTTGCTGCGCCGTATGCATGAACACGGTAATTCACTGGAAGCGATGATTGCTTCATTGGAGAAATCCCCCCCAGTGCGGGTTACGGGTACTGCTGTGTATATGTCGCGCGCAATGAATGTCATTCCCTTCGCGCTGTTGCATAACCTTAAACATAATAAGGTGTTGCATGAACGGGTTGTGCTACTGACATTGCGAACTGAAGATGCGCCGTATGTGCACAATGTGAACCGGGTAACCATCGAACAACTCTCCCCGACGTTTTGGCGAGTGGTGGCCAGTTATGGTTGGCGTGAAACACCGAATGTGGAAGAAATCTTCCATCGCTGCGGCCTGGAGGGGTTGCCATGCCAGATGATGGAAACCTCATTCTTTATGTCCCATGAGTCGCTAATCCTTACCAAGCGGCCGTGGTACCTGTTCCTGCGCGGTAAGTTATTTATTGCGCTCAGTCGGAATGCGCTGCGTGCAGCTGACCAGTTTGAGATCCCACCGAATAGGGTGATTGAGCTTGGGACGCAGGTAGAGATTTAATCTGAAAGGCCGTTATGATTAACGGCCTTTTTTGTACCTATTCTTCTTCTTTTCCCACTGTTCAGCGAAACGTTTCGATGGCGATCACAATTTCATCAAATTGGGTTTGCCTTCTGCGGCTATTTTTCTAAACTCAGTATCAGCGAAACGTTTCGCTGTTGGAGTGGAAAATGAAAAAAGGCGCATTACTTAATTCTGATATTTCCGCTGTTATCTCCCGCCTGGGCCATACCGATCAGGTTGTGATAGGTGATGCGGGGCTGCCGATACCGGCAACCACCACACGTATCGATCTGGCACTGACACGAGGCGTCCCTGGATTTCTTCAGGTTCTTGAGGTGGTAACACAAGAAATGCAGGTTGAAAGTGCAGTCTTGGCGGAGGAGATCGTTAAAAATAATCCGCAACTCCATGAAGCGTTACTCGCGCAACTATCACAACTTGAGCAGCACCAGGGAAACCAAATTGTTTTGCGCTATATCAGCCATGAGGCTTTTAAAGAGCAAACCAAACAAAGCCGGGCAGTGATCCGTAGCGGGGAATGTTCCCCCTTTGCTAATGTCATTCTCTGTTCCGGCGTAACCTTCTGAGGCATTTATGCAACCTTTGCTGCAACTTAAAGGGATTGATAAAGCCTTTCCCGGCGTTAAAGCACTCTCCGGTGCCGCACTGAGTGTCTATCCCGGCAGGGTGATGGCACTGGTAGGCGAAAATGGCGCTGGAAAATCGACCATGATGAAAGTGCTGACCGGCATCTACAGTAAAGATGCTGGCAGTCAGTATTTTATGGGTAAGGAAGTGGCGTTTAATGGCCCAAAAGACTCGCAGGAAGCGGGCATTGGCATTATTCATCAGGAACTTAACCTGATTCCTCAATTAACTATCGCAGAAAACATCTTCTTAGGGCGTGAGTTTGTTAATCGTTTTGGCAGCATCGATTGGAAAAAGATGTATGCCGAAGCCGATTTACTGCTGGCGCGTCTTAATATCAGTTACAGCAGCCATCGGCTAGTGGGTGAGCTTTCCATTGGTGATCAGCAAATGGTGGAGATAGCCAAAGTGCTGAGCTTTGAATCCAAAGTGATCATTATGGATGAGCCAACCGATGCGCTTACCGATACTGAAACCGCCTCTCTGTTTAATGTGATTAAAGAGCTAAAGGCGGAAGGTCGCGGAATTGTTTATATCTCTCACCGGTTAAAAGAGATTTTTGAGATTTGCGACGACGTCACGGTATTTCGTGATGGGCAATTTATTGCCGAAAAACCGGTTGATAGTCTGACTGAAAACTCACTGATTGAGATGATGGTGGGCCGTAAGCTGGAAGAACAGTACCCGCGCTTGAATATACCCCGTGGTGAAAAGCGTTTGCAGGTCAAACAGCTATGCGGCCCGGGCGTGAAAAATGTCAGTTTCACTTTATACAGTGGCGAAATTTTGGGGGTTGCCGGTCTCATGGGGGCTGGTCGCACCGAGCTGATGAAAATCATCTATGGCGCGCTACCGCGTAAATCAGGTTTTGTGATGTTGGATGGCCGCGAAGTTGTCACCCATTCACCACAAGATGGTCTGGCAAATGGCATTGTCTATATTTCTGAAGACCGCAAACGGGATGGTTTGGTACTTGGAATGTCAGTTAAAGAGAATATGTCTTTGACTGCATTGCGTTATTTTAGCCGTTCAGGTGGTTCGCTCAAGCATGCTGAAGAGCAGCAGGCGGTATCGGATTTCATTCGTTTATTTAATATTAAAACACCTTCCATGGAACAACCTATTGGTTTGTTATCCGGTGGTAACCAGCAGAAAGTGGCTATTGCACGCGGTTTAATGACCCGTCCTAAAGTGTTGATCCTTGATGAACCTACCCGTGGTGTCGACGTCGGGGCTAAAAAAGAAATTTACCAATTAATCAACCAATTCAAACAAGAAGGGTTGAGCATCATTCTGGTTTCCTCAGAAATGCCGGAAGTGCTGGGCATGAGTGACCGCATTCTTGTGATGCATGAAGGCCAGCTAAGCGGCGAGTTCTCTATTGAACAGGCTACCCAGGAAGTGTTGATGGCGGCAGCCGTTGGCAAGCGTGATTTATTGAAAAATAATTTATTTACACTCTAAATAATTCGAGTTGCAGGAAGCCAACGCAAATGCGGCTTGAAATATGACGAGTAGAGCAGGAGTAATCAGATATGAGTTCCCAAGCTATCCAGACAAAACGCTGGTTCAGTAAAGAATGGTTATTAGAACAAAAATCACTGATTGCGCTGCTGGTGCTGATTGCTGTGGTTTCGTCACTAAGCCCGAACTTCTTTACCCTAAATAACATGTTTAACATTCTCCAGCAGACTTCTGTCAATGCCATTATGGCGGTGGGTATGACGCTGGTTATCCTGACATCCGGTATTGATTTGTCTGTCGGGTCATTATTGGCACTGACTGGCGCAGTAGCGGCATCTATTGTTGGGTTGGAAGTGAATGCTTTGGTTGCCGTCGCAGCTGCATTGGCGCTAGGGGCATTTATTGGTGCCATAACCGGGGTCATTGTCGCTAAAGGTAAGGTACAAGCGTTCATTGCCACTCTGGTCATGATGCTGTTATTACGTGGCGTTACTATGGTTTACACCAATGGTAGCCCAGTAAATACCGGTTTTACTGATGTGGCTGATACTTTTGGCTGGTTCGGTATCGGGCGCCCATTGGGTATACCAACACCAATCTGGTTGATGGCTATCGTCTTTATTGCTGTGTGGTACATGTTGCACCACACTCGCCTGGGCCGCTATATCTACGCATTGGGTGGCAATGAGTCAGCAACACGGCTCTCTGGTATTAGCGTAGATAAAGTTAAGATTATTGTTTATTCATTATGTGGATTGTTAGCGGCACTGGCTGGGATTATCGAAGTGGCCCGCCTGTCGTCAGCACAACCTACAGCCGGTACTGGCTATGAACTGGATGCAATCGCAGCCGTGGTTCTTGGGGGTACCAGCCTTGCTGGGGGTAAGGGGCGGATCGTCGGCACCCTGATTGGCGCGTTAATCCTCGGCTTTTTAAATAACGGTTTGAATTTATTGGGTGTCTCCTCTTACTACCAAATGATCGTAAAGGCAGTGGTTATCCTGCTGGCGGTATTGGTAGACAATAAAAGCAGCAAATAACCTCCTAACTCCCTACAGGAATTGCGACCATGAAAATGAAGAAACTAGCTACCTTGATCTCTGTTGTTGCCCTGAGCGCCACCGTAAGTGCTAACGCACTGGCAAAAGACACCATCGCACTGGTAGTTTCCACGTTGAATAATCCGTTCTTTGTTTCAATGAAAGACGGCGCGCAAAAAGAAGCGGATAAACTCGGCTATAACCTGGTGGTATTGGATTCTCAAAATAACCCAGCGAAAGAACTGGCTAACGTGCAGGATCTGACGGTTCGCGGCACCAAACTGTTGCTGATTAACCCAACTGATTCCGATGCAGTCGGTAACGCAGTCAAAATGGCAAATAAGGCCAATATCCCGGTTATCACACTCGACCGTTTGGCAAACTCTGGCACTGTGGTGAGTCACGTTGCCTCCGATAACCGTTTTGGTGGCAAAATGGCCGGTGATTTCATTGCCAAAAAATTGGGTAATGATGCCAAAGTGATTCAGTTGGAAGGGATTGCGGGGGCGTCTGCGGCCCGTGAACGTGGTGAAGGCTTCAAGCAGTCAATGGATCAACATAAATTCCAACTGTTAGCCAGCCAACCTGCTGATTTTGATCGTACTAAAGGTTTGAATGTGATGCAGAACCTGCTGACCGCCCACCCGAATGTTCAGGCTGTATTCGCACAGAACGACGAGATGGCACTGGGCGCACTGCGTGCCTTGCAAACAGCCGGTAAAGCCGATGTGCTAGTGGTTGGTTTTGATGGCACCGACGACGGTCTTAAAGCCGTTCAAGGCGGCAAACTGGGCGCAACTATCGCTCAACGCCCTGACCAGATTGGTGTTATTGGCGTGCAAACCGCTGATAAAGTATTGAAAGGCGAGAAAGTGCAGGCCGTTATCCCGGTTGATTTGAAATTAGTGACTAAATAATATCGAAAAGCAGGGCATATAACGCCGCTACCCTAAAACGGAAAACAAAACGTTACGGGTGGCGGTGTCATTCACAAAGGAATAAATACGATGAAAACAGGCAAACTGGTGGTCTTGGGCAGCATCAATGCCGACCATATTCTGAATGTTGAGCAGTTTCCGCGCCCAGGTGAAACGGTGATCGGGAAGCAGTATAAAGTGGCGTTTGGTGGCAAAGGTGCTAACCAGGCGGTAGCTGCTGGCCGTAGCGGAGCAAACATCGCGTTTATTGCCTGTGTGGGTAAAGATGATATTGGTGACCGGGTGCGCCAGCAATTAGCCAACGATAACATTGATACTGCGCCAATCGAGGCTGTAGCGGATACCACAACCGGTGTTGCTTTGATTTTCGTGAATGGTGAAGGCGAAAACGTCATTGGTATCAATGCCGGTGCTAACTCGGCAGTTACACCTGAATATCTTGGTCGCTACCAGCAGCAAGTTATCGATGCAGATGCATTATTGATGCAACTGGAATCACCACTTGAGACAGTTATTGCTGCCGCTAAATTGGCGAAGCTGCATCAAACACAGGTTATTCTTAATCCGGCACCAGCTCGTGAATTACCGGACGAGCTATTAACGCTGGTGGATATGATTACTCCGAATGAAACAGAAGCCGAGCGTTTAACGGGGATTCATATTGATCAGGATGATGACGCAGCGCAAGCAGCGCAAATTCTGCATGATAAAGGCATCGCTACCGTAATCATTACATTGGGTAGCCGTGGCGTATGGCTTAGTGAACAAGGTAAAGGGAAATTGGTTGCCGGGTTCAAGGTTAACGCCGTAGATACTATTGCTGCTGGTGATACATTCAATGGCGCATTATTAACTGCGTTATTGGAAGGTCAGATAATGGACTCAGCAGTACGTTTTGCTCACGCAGCAGCCGCTATCGCGGTGACTCGCCCCGGCGCGCAGCCCTCTATTCCGTGGCGTGCAGAGATAGACAGTTTCCTACAAGGCCAGGTATAACTTTGGCCACCATGAAAGACGTCGCCCGCCTGGCGGGTGTATCTACGTCAACAGTCTCACATGTTATTAATAAAAACCGCTTTGTCAGTGATCCTATTCGCGACAAAGTGCTGGCTGCTATCAAACAGCTCAACTATGCCCCTTCAGCACTGGCTCGTAGTTTGAAACTCAATCAAACCCGTACCATTGGTATGTTGGTTACCGCCAGTAGCAACCCATTTTATGCTGAAGTAGTCCGTGGCGTGGAGCGCAGTTGCTATGAGCGTGGTTACAGTTTGATTCTATGCAATACCGAAGGCGATATCGATCGCATGAGCCGTAGCATTGAAACTCTGATGCAAAAGCGCGTCGATGGTCTGCTACTGATGTGCACTGAAAATCACCGCCCTTCTCAAGATATTCTGCGTTGCTACCCGTCATTACCGATAATCATGATGGATTGGGCACCCTTTGAGGGCGTCAATGACGTGATTCAGGATAATTCATTATTGGGTGGCGAAATGGCAACCTCATATTTGATTGCCAGAGGCTATACCCGAATTGCCTGTATTGCTGGCCCACAAGATAAAACCCCTGCCAAAGAACGTTTGGAAGGGTACCGTCAGGCTATGGATCGCGCAGGTTTACCTATTCCATCCGGTTATGAAGTTGCCGGTGATTTTGAATTTTGTGGCGGTTTAGTCGCCATGAAACAGTTGCTTGCGCTACCGGAACCGCCAGAAGCGGTATTTACCAGTAATGATGCGATGGCTGTTGGGGTTTATCAGGCATTGCATCAGGCGGGGTTATCGATACCACAAGATATGGCGGTTATTGGTTACGATGATATTGAAATCGCACAATATATGACACCGCCATTGACCACTATCCATCAACCAAAAGACTCCCTTGGTGAACTGGCTATTGATACACTGATTCATCGATTGAATAACCCGGAAGCGGAACCACAAGTTCTGATTCTCACTCCCGAGCTAATCGAGCGGGGATCGGTGGTCAGTTGTTAAACTTCACTCTCCGCAGGTTGTGTGGCTTTTTTGCTATTACGGCCTTGAATTAGATTGTCGCCATCATTTGGTTTCAGTAATAAGAACACCATGGATGAAAGTAATGTCACTATTCCCATTGTAATAAAGGTGTAGTGGAAGTGATCGACATTGCCACCAAACGATAACCCATCATAAAACCGCAATACCACCGCACTAATGGCAACGCCAAAGCTAATGGCCAGTTGTTGGGTTACCGCCAAAACACTGTTACCTGAGCTGGCATTGTTATCGGTTAAGTCAGCCAGTGTGATGGTATTCATCGCAGTGAACTGTGTCGACATTGCCATCCCCAAGACAAACAGCGGCAATATCATCATCCACGGTGACATGCCCGGTGATTGCAGCGCAAATAGCGCAATCAGCACTCCGATAATAACCGTAATACCTACCAATACAGTCCTATAACCCAGTGAACGTAATACTTGAGTAACGGCAGATTTTGCCATCATCGAACCAATGGCGGTTGGGGCCATCATACAACCGGCAATAATAGCGGAATAGCCAAATCCGACCTGCAACATCAGTGGCATTAGGAAAGGAACGCAGCCAGTCCCTAAACGCGAGGCCACGTTACCGGCAATCCCAACCGAGAATGTTCGGTTTTTAAATAGCGGTAAACCAATCAATGGATTTGGATGACCTTTGGCGTGGAATATATAGAAGAGCAACATCAATAAACCACTCAGTAACACCGTGACTGGCAGATAGCTGGCGATATCCGGTCGGCCCATTATCTCCAGACTTACGGATATCAGGACCAAACTGCTACCAAATAGCAGGAAACCGATAATATCAAAGGCACGTTTAGGCATGGTGAAGTCCGGCATATATTTACGGGCATAAAAGATGCCCAGTAAGCCGATAGGAATATTAAGGATAAAGATCCAATGCCAAGTGGTATAGGTCACCAGTAATCCACCTAATAGTGGCCCCATCACCGGGCCGACTAACCCTGGGATAGTGACAAAATTCAGAACCGGCAATAATTCACTGCGTGGGTAAGCCCTGATCAGCGCAAGCCGGGCCACAGGCATCATCATTGCGCCACCCACCCCTTGAATAACCCGGGAGGCCACCAGAAAAGCCAATGAATCTGAAAGTGCACACAGTAATGACCCTAGCGTAAATAGAGATACAGCCAGAATGAATACCCGTCGGGTACCAAAACGGTCCGCTAGCCAGCCACTCACTGGAATCAACATCGCGACCGTCAGGGTATAGCTGATAATTGCTGACTGCATGGTCAGTGGTGAGCGGTTAAGGCTTTCAGCAATTGATGGGAGTGCCGTATTCAGTATGGTGGCATCCAAAGCCTGCATAAAGAAGGCCATGGCAGCTAGCCAAGGAAGGCCCGCCATACTGCGTGCAGATTTTATCATTGTTCGTCCTGATTATAGGGGTGAGTGTGAGCACCTTCTTTATATATATAGATAGAACAGCTAGCCGTTAATTTTTATCTGTTAATAATACCTGACATGCCAGCAAGGCTCCCTGACTGTCACCTGCCAAAATTGTATCAACAATATCCTGATGGTATTGCAGCTTAATCACTTCATCGCCGGTAATGGCGCGAAAATAGCTGTGATAAACCGAACTGAACAAATTGGCGAAAGAGGTCAAAAACGGATTACCACTGGCTTCATATATTAACTGATGAAATTGAGCATCCACTTGAATCCATTTTTCACGATTAAAGTGAGTATCTAACGCACGCATCTCTGCAATCAGTGATGCTAACAATGCTCGCTGTTGCTCATTGGCATTAATGGCTGCCAATGAACAGGCTTGAGGCTCAAGTGAGGTTCTTAATATAAGGAAGTGTTGCATCACTTGATCGAAATTCTCTCTGTTCAGCCACCAAGTGAGTAACTCCTGATCAAGGTAGTTCCAATTTGTTTGTGGCATCACTCGGGTACCAATGCGTGGGCGGGGTAATAACATCCCTTTTGCTGCCAGCATCTTTACTGCTTCACGAACGGCAGTACGACTAACACCAAATTGCTCCCCCAACTCTATCTCACCAGGCAGTATGCTGCCGGCTGCATATTCTCCGGCGAGAATTCGCTGGCCAATCTTCTCAGCCAACAGGTAAGAGAGATTTCGCTGGGCGGCCTGTTGTTGGGTATTTAGTTGCATGGTGATTTGTCCTATCTATCTTCTTATATATCTATTTTACTCTACTGTTTAACACTGGTAGTGAATGTTTAGCTTAATAATTGTTTAAACATTGGTCTTTTAGCCTATTTTTGCTGAAATAAAACGCGGTTGAAAAGTTTTTTCAAATTAGGGGTTGCAGGCTGTCAGGAACTCCCTATAATGCGCCTCCACTGACCGGGAACAACGAAACAGACTTCGCCGGGTCAGGAAGCGAAAAGAATGATTTTGACTTCGAAAGAAACCAAAGAAATTCTTGACTCTTCAGCGGGAAAGCGTATTATCTGCCTCCCGCGTTACCGTAAGATTCGCCGAAAGGCAAACGGGTAACGAACGCTCTTTAACAATTTATCAGACAATCTGTGTGGGCACTCGCAAGACGATATCGAAGCCTGTTTCGGCAGGCAGAAGAAATATCAAAGTCTTGAAGAGTGACCAAAGCAGTACACATTTGAACTTCGGTTCGAATGCTTATTTGCAGAAAGTAATCTTTGAGCATCGCTGCTTTTATTAGCAGCAAATCAAACAAATCTTAAATTGAAGAGTTTGATCATGGCTCAGATTGAACGCTGGCGGCAGGCCTAACACATGCAAGTCGAGCGGCAGCGGGAAGTAGTTTACTACTTTGCCGGCGAGCGGCGGACGGGTGAGTAATGTCTGGGAAACTGCCTGATGGAGGGGGATAACTACTGGAAACGGTAGCTAATACCGCATGACCTCGCAAGAGCAAAGTGGGGGACCTTCGGGCCTCACGCCATCGGATGTGCCCAGATGGGATTAGCTAGTAGGTGGGGTAATGGCTCACCTAGGCGACGATCCCTAGCTGGTCTGAGAGGATGACCAGCCACACTGGAACTGAGACACGGTCCAGACTCCTACGGGAGGCAGCAGTGGGGAATATTGCACAATGGGCGCAAGCCTGATGCAGCCATGCCGCGTGTGTGAAGAAGGCCTTCGGGTTGTAAAGCACTTTCAGCGAGGAGGAAGGCAGTCGTGTTAATAGCACGGTTGATTGACGTTACTCGCAGAAGAAGCACCGGCTAACTCCGTGCCAGCAGCCGCGGTAATACGGAGGGTGCAAGCGTTAATCGGAATTACTGGGCGTAAAGCGCACGCAGGCGGTTTGTTAAGTCAGATGTGAAATCCCCGCGCTTAACGTGGGAACTGCATTTGAAACTGGCAAGCTAGAGTCTTGTAGAGGGGGGTAGAATTCCAGGTGTAGCGGTGAAATGCGTAGAGATCTGGAGGAATACCGGTGGCGAAGGCGGCCCCCTGGACAAAGACTGACGCTCAGGTGCGAAAGCGTGGGGAGCAAACAGGATTAGATACCCTGGTAGTCCACGCTGTAAACGATGTCGACTTGGAGGTTGTGCCCTTGAGGCGTGGCTTCCGGAGCTAACGCGTTAAGTCGACCGCCTGGGGAGTACGGCCGCAAGGTTAAAACTCAAATGAATTGACGGGGGCCCGCACAAGCGGTGGAGCATGTGGTTTAATTCGATGCAACGCGAAGAACCTTACCTACTCTTGACATCCACAGAACTTAGCAGAGATGCTTCGGTGCCTTCGGGAACTGTGAGACAGGTGCTGCATGGCTGTCGTCAGCTCGTGTTGTGAAATGTTGGGTTAAGTCCCGCAACGAGCGCAACCCTTATCCTTTGTTGCCAGCACGTAATGGTGGGAACTCAAGGGAGACTGCCGGTGATAAACCGGAGGAAGGTGGGGATGACGTCAAGTCATCATGGCCCTTACGAGTAGGGCTACACACGTGCTACAATGGCAGATACAAAGTGAAGCGAACTCGCGAGAGCAAGCGGACCACATAAAGTCTGTCGTAGTCCGGATTGGAGTCTGCAACTCGACTCCATGAAGTCGGAATCGCTAGTAATCGTAGATCAGAATGCTACGGTGAATACGTTCCCGGGCCTTGTACACACCGCCCGTCACACCATGGGAGTGGGTTGCAAAAGAAGTAGGTAGCTTAACCTTCGGGAGGGCGCTTACCACTTTGTGATTCATGACTGGGGTGAAGTCGTAACAAGGTAACCGTAGGGGAACCTGCGGTTGGATCACCTCCTTACCTAACGATACGCATTGCGTAGTGTCCACACAGATTGTCTGATGAATGTAAATGAGCAAGAGCACCTGTTGATGAGGGTGATGATTGTGTAATAAGACCTCGGTATCGAGTTTTTACTGCATCAGTCGTTCGAATGTGTCACCACATTTTCACCTTTACACAAAAATACTGAATCAGTGATTCAGTAGAAATTTTTGTGTCCCCATCGTCTAGAGGCCTAGGACACTGCCCTTTCACGGCTGTAACAGGGGTTCGAATCCCCTTGGGGACGCCACTCCGATAATGTGTGAAAGACATTATCAACTGAATATCTTAAAGATGACTTTAACGAGTCGTGTTTAAGATATTGCTCTTTAACAATCTGGAACAAGCTGAAAATTGAAACATTACAGCCGAAATTTATCTCTCCGTAGATGTACTGAGATAAAGAGTAACCTGTAATAGAGTCTCTCAAATAATCGCAATGCCAATGGGTAATCATTGTTGCAGTGTGAGCGAGAAGACACTCAGCAAGGCGTACAGCGCACAGCAACCGGAGTGAACTTAACGTTCATGAGGATTGCGCGCACTGCACAACATAGCAGAGTGTGTTCACAGCCACACCAATAACGAAAAACACCTTTGGGTTGTGAGGTTAAGCGACTAAGCGTACACGGTGGATGCCTAGGCAGTCAGAGGCGATGAAGGGCGTGCTAATCTGCGAAAAGCGTCGGTAAGCTGATATGAAGCGTTATAACCGACGATACCCGAATGGGGAAACCCAGTGCAATTCGTTGCACTATTGCATGGTGAATACATAGCCATGCAAGGCGAACCGGGGGAACTGAAACATCTAAGTACCCCGAGGAAAAGAAATCAACCGAGATTCCCCCAGTAGCGGCGAGCGAACGGGGAAGAGCCCAGAGTCTGAATCAGTTTGTGTGTTAGTGGAAGCGTCTGGAAAGTCGCACGGTACAGGGTGATAGTCCCGTACACCAAAACACACTTGCTGTGAACTCGATGAGTAGGGCGGGACACGTGACATCCTGTCTGAATATGGGGGGACCATCCTCCAAGGCTAAATACTCCTGACTGACCGATAGTGAACCAGTACCGTGAGGGAAAGGCGAAAAGAACCCCGGCGAGGGGAGTGAAATAGAACCTGAAACCGTGTACGTACAAGCAGTGGGAGCCTACTTTGTTGGGTGACTGCGTACCTTTTGTATAATGGGTCAGCGACTTATATTTTGTAGCAAGGTTAACCGAATAGGGGAGCCGTAGGGAAACCGAGTCTTAACTGGGCGTCTAGTTGCAAGGTATAGACCCGAAACCCGGTGATCTAGCCATGGGCAGGTTGAAGGTTGGGTAACACTAACTGGAGGACCGAACCGACTAATGTTGAAAAATTAGCGGATGACTTGTGGCTGGGGGTGAAAGGCCAATCAAACCGGGAGATAGCTGGTTCTCCCCGAAAGCTATTTAGGTAGCGCCTCGTGAACTCATCTTCGGGGGTAGAGCACTGTTTCGGCTAGGGGGTCATCCCGACTTACCAAACCGATGCAAACTCCGAATACCGAAGAATGTTATCACGGGAGACACACGGCGGGTGCTAACGTCCGTCGTGAAGAGGGAAACAACCCAGACCGCCAGCTAAGGTCCCAAAGTCATGGTTAAGTGGGAAACGATGTGGGAAGGCATAGACAGCCAGGATGTTGGCTTAGAAGCAGCCATCATTTAAAGAAAGCGTAATAGCTCACTGGTCGAGTCGGCCTGCGCGGAAGATGTAACGGGGCTAAACCATGCACCGAAGCTGCGGCAGCGACGCTTAGGCGTTGTTGGGTAGGGGAGCGTTCTGTAAGCCGTTGAAGGTGACCTGTGAGGGTTGCTGGAGGTATCAGAAGTGCGAATGCTGACATAAGTAACGATAATGCGGGTGAAAAACCCGCACGCCGGAAGACCAAGGGTTCCTGTCCAACGTTAATCGGGGCAGGGTGAGTCGACCCCTAAGGCGAGGCTGAAAAGCGTAGTCGATGGGAAACAGGTTAATATTCCTGTACTTGGTGTTACTGCGAAGGGGGGACGGAGAAGGCTAGGCTAGCCGGGCGACGGTTGTCCCGGTTTAAGCATGTAGGCGGAGTGACTTGGTAAATCCGGTTGCTTATCAACGCTGAGGTGTGATGACGAGCCACTACGGTGGTGAAGTAGTTGATGCCAAGCTTCCAGGAAAAGCCTCTAAGCATCAGGTAACATTAAATCGTACCCCAAACCGACACAGGTGGTCAGGTAGAGAATACTCAGGCGCTTGAGAGAACTCGGGTGAAGGAACTAGGCAAAATGGTGCCGTAACTTCGGGAGAAGGCACGCTGGCATTAGGTAATGGGACTTGCTCCCGGCGCCGAAGCCAGTCGCAGATACCAGCTGGCTGCAACTGTTTAATAAAAACACAGCACTGTGCAAACACGAAAGTGGACGTATACGGTGTGACGCCTGCCCGGTGCTGGAAGGTTAATTGATGGGGTCAGCCGCAAGGCGAAGCTCTTGATCGAAGCCCCAGTAAACGGCGGCCGTAACTATAACGGTCCTAAGGTAGCGAAATTCCTTGTCGGGTAAGTTCCGACCTGCACGAATGGCGTAATGATGGCCAGGCTGTCTCCACCCGAGACTCAGTGAAATTGAACTCGCTGTGAAGATGCAGTGTACCCGCGGCAAGACGGAAAGACCCCGTGAACCTTTACTATAGCTTGACACTGAACATTGAGCCTTGATGTGTAGGATAGGTGGGAGGCATCGAAGTGTGGACGCCAGTCTGCATGGAGCCAACCTTGAAATACCACCCTTTAATGTTTGATGTTCTAACTCGGCCCCGTGATCCGGGGTGAGGACAGTGTCTGGTGGGTAGTTTGACTGGGGCGGTCTCCTCCCAAAGAGTAACGGAGGAGCACGAAGGTTAGCTAATCACGGTCGGACATCGTGAGGTTAGTGCAAAGGCATAAGCTAGCTTGACTGCGAGAGTGACGGCTCGAGCAGGTACGAAAGTAGGTCTTAGTGATCCGGTGGTTCTGAATGGAAGGGCCATCGCTCAACGGATAAAAGGTACTCCGGGGATAACAGGCTGATACCGCCCAAGAGTTCATATCGACGGCGGTGTTTGGCACCTCGATGTCGGCTCATCACATCCTGGGGCTGAAGTAGGTCCCAAGGGTATGGCTGTTCGCCATTTAAAGTGGTACGCGAGCTGGGTTTAGAACGTCGTGAGACAGTTCGGTCCCTATCTGCCGTGGGCGTTGGAAGATTGAGAGGGGCTGCTCCTAGTACGAGAGGACCGGAGTGGACGAATCACTGGTGTTCGGGTTGTCATGCCAATGGCATTGCCCGGTAGCTAAATTCGGAAGAGATAACCGCTGAAAGCATCTAAGCGGGAAACTTGCCTCGAGATGAGTCTTCCCTGGGGCTTTAAGCCCCCTGAAGGAACGTTAAAGACTATGACGTTGATAGGCTGGGTGTGTAAGTGCAGCGATGCATTGAGCTAACCAGTACTAATGATCCGTGAGGCTTAACCTTACAACACCAAAGGTGTTTTAGATTTGAGAGATAGAAATTTTCAGCGAAGTTCCGAGATTGGGCTGGCTGGCTGTGTGGAGACATATAGCGGGTTAGTTTAGACAGAATTTGCCTGGCGGCCATAGCGCGGTGGTCCCACCTGATCCCATGCCGAACTCAGAAGTGAAACGCCGTAGCGCCGATGGTAGTGTGGGGTCTCCCCATGCGAGAGTAGGACACTGCCAGGCATCAAATAAAGCCGAGACCCCATGCCAAAAGCGTGGGGTTTTTGCTATGGGCAGAATAGTGAAATAGGTATAAATAGTGACCTTAGAGTGGTTGCGTCGCAGGGCTCATAGTCAGACGAGTCAAATATTGCAGGGGCAGATGAGTCAAATCCGGCCGTCACAGCGATGAATAAAATAAAAGGCTACCTTGATAGGTGGCTTTTTTTGTTTTTATAGCTCTGACTGATCCATCTTGAGCCAGCTATAAATAAACTCTGCGATCTGATCTGGTTGATTAATATCTAATTGCTTTACTACAGTATCTATCGGCTCGTCACTTGCCAAAGCGATAACGTATTCATCAATCAAACCAGCGAAAGGCTTACCTACAGCTGCTCTATAAAGAGCAATTTTGCTGATCGGCTCGTGCTTAAAGCCCTCAACCAAAATCAAATCGATAGTTGATGTATCTAATCGACTAGCCAGATAGTGAAGATCCATCGGAGGCTGTTCTGGTGTTTCTGTCATTAATGCCCAGCGGCAATCACTGGCAACTAACGTTTGATGGGCTCCAGCTTTACGCAATTCATAACTGTCTTTGCCCGGCGTATCAATTTCCATATTGTGATGAGTATGTTTGATTAAGCCAACGCGGATTTGGCGCTGTTGAAGTAAGGGGATCAGATGTTTTAGTAAGGTTGTTTTTCCTGTACCACTGTACGCGGCTATACCGAGTAACGGGGGCGTCTTGCTGCTCATAATGGCTCTCTTTTAGCTTGTTCCCATAACTCGCAATCTGCGGGAGTATTTAGGTTACTGAATTGATTGGGTTGTCCATCGAATACCACTCTTTGCGCGTTGATACTCGTCATAAATATCATTAACTTACGCTCCCCTTTTGCCAGATACGTTGCTAGCGTTGGTTTAAGACTAACATGCATTAAAGCTAATGTTGGATGCTCACGCTCGTTATCACTAACATAAGCAGCAAGAGCCTGCCCTTTTGACTGCCAGAGTTGAGAAACCAGATTAAGTGGAAGCATAGGAACGTCACAGGGAGCAAAGACAACCCATTCGGTAGTTGAATGGCTTAATCCAGCATGCATGCCAGCCAATGGGCCTACAAAGCCAGTAATGATATCGTTAATGACGTGAACGCCACTTTGTTGATAGAGGGCTTGGTTACGATTAGCATTAATCAGTAAATTCTCAACCTGAGGTCTTAACCTATCAATCACATGTCGATACAGTGGCTTTCCATTTAGGGAGATTAATCCTTTATCATTTCCGCCCATTCTGGACGAAAGGCCTCCAGCAAGAATAACGCCTGTAATATTAGGTCGCATTTCTATCACTCCACGGTATTAAACTGACTATGGGATTGTATCTTCAAATAGGTGAACAGGTCAGGATTTACTTTTATTGACAATAGGCTCTCTTTCCCTGTGTGAATATCCCTGCTACTTTGTCAGCATATTTTTGAATAGGATAACTTCGCTATGAAATGTCATCGTGTTAATGAACTGATTGAGCTTTTACATCCGGCCTGGCAGCAAGAACCTGATTTAAATCTGGTGCAGTTTTTACAAAAATTGTCAGAGGAAGCTGGTTTTGAAGGTAATTTCGCAGATTTGACAGACGATATTCTTATTTATCATCTGAAAATGCGTGGCTCGGCATCAACGGAAGTGATTCCAGGACTGAAAAAGGATTATGAAGAGGATTTTAAAACAGCATTATTGAGAGCTCGTGGCATCATTAAAGATTAGTCACACTCCTGTCTGCGTAGGGAGGGGGCTTTAATGATACTATTTCTTATTCTCAGCGCGCCGCTGTTACTTATACAGACTGAATGTTGTTATGAACAATTCTGCTTTTAATTTTCAGACTTTGTCTCCAGACCTGATTATGGACGCCCTTGAGGCTGTAGGATTACGGGTGGATTCAGGGTTAACCGCGCTTAATAGTTATGAGAACCGCGTCTATCAGTTTATGGATGAAGATCGTAAACGGTATGTGGTGAAGTTTTATCGTCCCGAGCGTTGGAGCAGTGAACAAATTATCGAGGAACATCGGTTCTCGCTTGATTTGGCAGAATCTGAGATTCCGGTTATCGCCCCATTAGCGCTAAACGGCGAAACTTTGCATACTCATGGCGGCTTTTTCTTTGCTGTGTTCCCAAGTGTCGGTGGGCGGCAATATGAAATAGACAATCTTGATCAACTGGAGTGGGTGGGCCGTTTTCTCGGCAGAATTCATCAGGTGGGTAGCGATGGACTTTTTGTTGCCCGGCCAACGATGGGTATTGAGGAATATCTGACCGAGCCACGTCAGTTACTGGCCAGCAGTGTGTTAGTGCCGGCAAAACAGAAAGACAAGTTTCTGGCGGCAACCGATCTGTTGATCGCCACCATTAAGCAGTATTGGCACACCGATTGGCAGCCGTTGCGGCTACATGGTGATTGCCATCCTGGTAATATTTTGTGGCGTGATGGGCCAATGTTCGTCGATTTGGATGATGCCAGAAATGGTCCGGCGGTTCAGGATTTGTGGATGTTATTACACGGCGAGCGCAGAGAGCAATTGATCCAGTTGGATATCTTGCTGGAAGCTTATGGTGAATTTGCTGATTTTGATCAGCGTGAACTTGCATTGATTGAACCTTTACGCGCAATGCGCATGGTTTATTACCTTGCATGGGTCGCCAGACGTTGGCAGGACCCTGCATTTCCGAAAAGTTTTCCGTGGATGGCGGAGTCTGATTTTTGGTTACAGCAGACTGCATCATTTACAGAACAGGTTAAGCTGTTGCAGGTACCCCCTTTGCAGCTGATGCCAATGTACTAAAGCTAAGATAATGGAGATTGTTATAGTATGAAAAATGTATGGTTAGCTCTCGTTGGCATGGTGTTGGCATTCAGTGCATCTGCCGCACAGTTTACAGATGGAACCCAGTACCAGACGTTAAATAAACCAGTAACGGGTGAGCCTCAGGTTTTAGAGTTTTTCTCTTTCTATTGCCCGCACTGCTTTCAGTTTGAAGAAGTTTATCATATCCCTCAGGCAGTAAAAAAAGCACTGCCAGAAGGGACAAAAATGACTCGATACCATGTTGAGTTCCTTGGGCCATTAGGTAAGCAATTGACTCAGGCATGGGCTGTTGCCATGGCATTGGGTGTTGAGGAAAAAATCACCCCACTGATGTTTGAAGGTGTACAGAAAACACAAACTGTTCAAACCCCTGATGATATTCGTAATGTCTTTATTAAAGCGGGTGTGAGTGGCGAAGATTATGATGCAGCATTAAATAGTTTTGTCGTTAAATCACTGGTTGCTCAACAACAAAAAGCGGCTGAAGATTTACAATTACGTGGTGTGCCAGCCATGTTTGTTAATGGCAAATATATGATTAAGAATGATGGCATGGATACCAGCTCAATGGATACCTATGTTAAACAGTATGCGGATGTCGTTAAGTTCCTACTGACCCAAAAGTAATTGTACAAAAGGAGGAGCTGGCTTTTGTTAGCTCCTCTTTCACTTATCCAATACCTACATTGTCATCAGCACTTCAATTCTGTATCTATCTCTGCCACGGAATCATCATATTTACTAATGTGACAGTAATACGACTAAATACTGATTTTATATTTTTTTCCATGTTGTTTTCGATAGATTTATTTATTTCAGTGATGGATAAATACGGATATTAGCGATGCTAAAAAGAGAAAACGACTTGATGGTGGGTAATAAAAAAGAGAGAACACTAAATTATCCACCCGTGGAATTTATTTACCTTAAGACTGTAACTGAATAAGTAATATCCACAATTTAGATAAAGAAAAAATGACAGTAAAATAAAAAAACAATGAATGTAACTATATGATTATTATAATTTTAAATATTACCTCTAAAAAATAAGTAGAGCAGATATAATCTGCACATGCTTTTACTCACAAAGTTATCCACAGATTGGATCTTCAGGATCACTACGTAAAAATGCTCTCTTTCGCACAACAATGGACGCTAAAATTCGTCTCTTGTCGCCAGCTATGGCATTCTTAGCGTTAGACCTTGCTGAATAAAGATGAAGAAACCCTATGGCCCAGATTGCAGAAAACCCATTGATCCTCGTTGACGGTTCCTCTTACCTCTATCGTGCTTACCATGCGTTCCCACCACTGACCAACGGCAGCGGTGAACCAACGGGTGCGATGTACGGCGTGTTGAACATGTTGCGCAGTCTATTGCTGCAATATCGTCCTAGCCATGTAGCGGTAGTATTCGATGCTAAAGGTAAAACATTCCGTGATGAGCTTTTCGCTGACTATAAATCCCACCGGCCACCGATGCCAGATGATTTGCGAGCTCAAATTGAGCCGTTGCACCAAATGGTTAAGGCAATGGGGCTACCTTTATTGGTTGTCTCCGGTGTTGAGGCCGACGATGTTATTGGTACTTTAGCGCAGGAAGCTGAAAAAGCAGGTCATGCTGTATTAATCAGTACCGGTGATAAGGATATGGCGCAATTAGTTACGCCAAATATCACTTTAATCAATACAATGAATAACGCTATTTTGGGGCCACAGGAAGTCTGTGAAAAATATGGTGTACCTCCTGAATTGATTATTGATTTTCTAGCACTAATGGGGGACTCCTCAGACAATATTCCAGGGGTTCCAGGTGTTGGCGAAAAGACCGCACAAGCTTTATTGCAAGGTTTGGGTGGGCTGGATGCGCTGTTCAGTAATTTGGATAAAATATCCACACTGACATTCCGTGGTGCCAAAACCATGTCAGCCAAGTTAGAGCAGAATAAAGATGTTGCTTATCTCTCCTATAAATTAGCCACCATTAAAACAGATGTTGAATTGGATGTGACTTGTGATGAGCTAAAAGTTTCCCCCCCAGATGATGATCAATTACATCAGTTATTCAGCCGTTATGAATTTAAGCGCTGGTTAGTGGATGTAGAAGCGGGCAAATGGCTGGACGGTAAAAAAGATCGGCCAACGGCACAAACAAGTAATAAAGCTTTTGTGGCAGTAGAGCCAGCTGATGCGGTTGAGGTCACCGCAGTACTATCACAAGAAAATTATCAGACCATTTTGGATGAGAAATCCTTAGTAGAGTGGATTGAGCGCCTCAAAAAAGCAGAGGTTTTCGCGTTTGATACTGAGACTGACGGCCTGGATACGCTTAGCAGCAATTTAATTGGTATCTCTTTTGCCGTTGCACCAGGCGAAGCCGCTTATTTACCCTTGGCGCATGATTATTTGGACTCTCCTGTACAGCTCGACCGGGATTGGGTTTTGGCCACGCTAAAACCACTACTGGAAGACGATAAAGCCCTTAAAGTTGGCCAGAATCTCAAGTTTGACCAAAGCATGCTGGCACGTTATGGCATTGAGCTGCGCGGTATCGCTTTCGATACTATGCTGGAATCTTACGTTTTAGACAGTGTTGCTGGTCGCCATGATATGGATAGTCTGGCAGAACGTTATCTCAACCACAAAACTATTACCTTTGAAGAGATCGCCGGTAAGGGTAAAAACCAACTGACCTTTAATCAAATTGCGTTGGAACAAGCAGGCCCTTATGCCGCAGAAGATGCCGACGTTACGCTACAGTTGCATTTGGTGCTGTGGCCAAAACTGCAACAAAGTGAAGGGTTAAAGCGGGTATTCCAGGAAATTGAGATGCCGCTATTGCCAATTCTGTCTCGCATCGAGCGTACTGGTGTCTTGATTGACCAGAATATCTTGGCCGCACATTCAAAAGAGCTGACTATCCGCCTTGATGAGTTAGAAAAACAGGCTCATGAATTGGCTGAAGAGCCGTTCAACCTGGCATCACCTAAGCAGCTTCAGACCATCTTGTACGAAAAACAAAAACTGCCCATCTTGAAGAAAACCCCTGGCGGGGCCGCGTCAACTAATGAAGAAGTGTTGGCTGAGCTGGCATTAGATTACCCGTTGCCGAAGGTGATCCTTGAATATCGTGGTCTGGCTAAGCTGAAAAGTACCTATACCGACAAGCTGCCGTTGATGATTAACCCAATTTCGGGCCGGGTCCATACCTCTTATCACCAGGCGGTGACCGCGACAGGGCGTTTGTCCTCACGTGATCCTAACCTGCAAAACATTCCAGTGCGGAATGAAGAAGGGCGTCGTATACGGCAGGCTTTTATTGCGCCTAAAGGCTATCGCATTATGGCGGCTGACTACTCACAGATTGAGCTGCGTATTATGGCGCACTTGTCGCAGGATAAAGGGCTATTAGCTGCATTTGCTGCGGGAAAAGATATCCACCGTGCGACAGCTGCGGAAGTCTTTGGTATGCCACTAGAAAAGGTCACAACTGAACAACGCCGCAGTGCCAAGGCGATTAACTTTGGTCTTATTTATGGTATGAGCGCTTTTGGTCTGGCGCGGCAGCTAAGCATTCCCCGTGGAGAGGCGCAGCGCTACATGGATCTCTATTTTGAGCGCTATCCCGGTGTGTTGGAATACATGGAGCGCACACGTAAGCAAGCCGCCGATCAAGGTTATGTCACCACGCTGGATGGCCGTCGCCTCTATTTGCCAGACATTCATTCTCGTAATGCAACTCGCCGTAAAGCTGCTGAACGTGAAGCTATCAATGCGCCAATGCAAGGTACCGCCGCTGATATTATCAAACGGGCAATGATTGCAGTGGATGCCTGGTTACAACAGGAACCAGAACCATTGGTGCGGGTAATCATGCAGGTACACGATGAATTGGTGTTTGAAGTGCATGAAAGTGTATTGGAAAGCGCGGAACAAAAGATTCGTGAACTGATGGAGCAGAGTATGCAACTGGCGGTACCACTGAAGGTGGATGTCGGTGTTGGTGATAACTGGGACCAGGCTCACTAGCTTTGTGGGTAAGTGGCGATAAATAAAGCATTTTATGTAATTAAGCTACATTTATCCGCCATTATGCGGGGAAGATGTGCGCTGAATCGTGCCAATTTGTGTAACTATACAACAAAAAATTCTTTTGCCCCGCGAAAAAATGATGTAGAGTTACAGACGTAGGGTACAGAGGTAAGATGTTCTATCTTTCAGACCTTTTACTTCACGTAATCGGATTTGGCTATATATTAGCCGCCCCAGTCATTTATTGACTGGGGCGTTTTTTATTGGGATTTGTGAGCACTTTTCGCGAACCGATAGGAAAACAGCCCGGCATTACCCGTGAAAATACGGGTTGATGATTTTTTTACTCTAGGGGGAAGTGGTATTGGCAGGTATTAACTCAGGGCGATATAAAACATCACCCTTGGGGATAACAGCCCTTGCGGGCTGCTGTTAGCGCTTACTCACTCACCTTCATCGTCATAATCATCAATCATAACTTCTGGTGGTATCTCGCTAAACCAGGTATCCAGTTTTTCCCGTAGTTTTTCGACGCCAATCTTCTTCAAAGAAGAGAAAGCTTCAACCTGAATATCACCCATAAATGGAATAATCGCTTCTCGCACCATGTTCAATTGAGTCTTACGGGCGCCCGAAGCCAGCTTATCCGCTTTGGTCAGCAATAATAGAACCGGGGTGCCAACCGCAACCGCCCAGGTAATCATCTGCTGATCTAAATCTTTCAGTGGATGGCGAATATCCATCAACACAACTAATCCTTTCAGACAGTTACGCTTTTGCAAATACTCACCCAGCGCGCGTTGCCATTTGAGTTTCATCTCTTCCGGGACTTCAGCATAGCCATAGCCCGGTAAGTCAACCAGACGAATACCGTCAACGACTTCAAATAGGTTAATTAGCTGAGTACGGCCGGGTGTTTTACTGGTTCTGGCCAGACTTTTCTGGTTAGTTAACGTATTAAGTGCACTCGATTTACCGGCATTTGAACGGCCAGCAAATGCCACCTCAATACCTTCATCACGTGGCAGATGGCGGATATCCGGAGCACTGATGACGAAGTGGGTCATGTGATAGTTATAGTTTCTAATAGTCAAAATTTGTCGTCTCCGTGAGAGATAGCTTACATGCAGCGATTATAACTGCATCAGGCAAAAAAAAGGGGGTTTATCTTTTATACCCTTCAAGTAACAGGGTTCAGGTATACTGGCAGGCGCGCTGGTTGAGTTGCCTTGAGGGCCGCAGATATGGCAAGGATGGCGCATTGCAGGAGGGAGATATCCGGTTGTTATGTCAGTGCAGGGAGTGTGCTGTAAGGATATCCTTCCGCAGAAGATGCGAAAAAGGGCGACAGGTTAATCTGCCGCCTTTTTTCTTTCTCTTCTTTCTGCTAGATTCCGGCCCAATCCTATACTAAATCCGATCCCATACTTATTTACCCATTTAAGAGCACAGGTTATGAAGCAGCCAAATAAAGCACCACGCGCGAATATTGCGGCCCCGAAAGGTACCGCGACGCCTAAGCGTATTAGAAAGACCCGTGTAGAGCTTGATATTGAAGCTCGCGAGCGTAAACGTCAGAAGAAACATAGTGGCAATCGCTCAGGGGCGAGAACCAATGTAGAAGGCAGCAATAAGAAGGGCCAGTCCGAGACTCAAGAGAAAGATCCACGTATCGGCAGTAAAGTACCCGTGCCGCTGGTGGTTGAGAGTAAGGTTAAAGCTAAGCCAACCACTAAGCCGGTGGCTAAAGTTGAAGCTAAGCCACGTCTGACGCCGGAAGAAGAGCTGTCTAAGCTGGAAAACGATGAGCGTCTGGATGCATTGCTGGATCGTCTGGATAATGATGAAGTATTGAGCAAAGAAGATCAGGCTTATGTTGATCTGACGTTGGATCGTATTGATGCCCTAATGGAACAATTGGGTATTGAATTGGGCGACGATGAAGATGACGAAGCGCCAGAAGAAAAGCAGGAAGACATTTTGCAATTGCTGAAACGCGGTAACCCAAAAGATACATTTTAAACCATGAATTGGGTGATCCTGATAATAGCCCTACTGCTTACATGTTATCTAGTGTGGTTATTGGGTAAACTATGGCTACTGTCGCAACGAAGAAAGCGGTTGCGCAGTGCTACTGCGGCCAGACAACGAAAACATCTGCCCTCTAACCGGCCCGGTAGGCGCAAATATCGGAAGGAATGAACATGTCTGAGCAGGCTATAGTTTGGGATTTATCCCTGATTCAAAAATATAATTATTCAGGGCCGCGCTATACGTCGTACCCCACTGCGCTTGAATTCAGTGAAGATTATAATGAATCTGCTTTTCAACAGGCAGTGAAGCGTTACCCACAACGGCCTTTGTCGCTGTACGTGCATATCCCGTTTTGCCATAAGCTGTGTTATTTCTGCGGCTGCAATAAGCTGGTGACGCGGCAACAGCATAAAGCTGATGAGTATCTGGCGGTCTTGGAAAAAGAGATCCGCCAGCGTGCGGCGTTATTTGTTGGGCGTCAGGTTAGCCAGATGCACTGGGGCGGTGGTACGCCCACTTACCTGAATAAAATACAAATTACCCACCTGATGAATCTGCTACGTGAAAACTTTGATTTCCTGCCCGGTGCTGAGCAATCAATAGAAGTAGACCCACGTGAAATTGAACTGGATGTCCTTGATCACCTGCGTGCTGAGGGGTTTAACCGCCTAAGCATGGGGGTGCAAGATTTTAATAAAGAGGTTCAACGGCTGGTTAATCGTGAGCAGGATGAGGATTTTATCTTTGCCCTGATTGCCCGCGCTAAAGCCCTTGGTTTTAACTCAACCAATATCGATTTGATTTATGGTTTGCCAAAACAGACACCAGAGAGTTTTGCTTTTACCCTCAAACGGGTGGCAGAGCTGAATCCTGATCGCCTGAGTGTGTTCAATTACGCACATTTACCGAGTCTGTTCGCCGCTCAACGTAAAATTAAAGATGCCGATCTGCCGAGCGCCGAACAGCGGCTAGATATTTTGCAGCACACCATCAGTTTCTTAACTGAGTCTGGCTATCAATTTATTGGTATGGATCATTTTGCCCGGCCAGATGATGAATTAGCCATTGCGCAGCGTGAAGGTGAATTACACCGTAATTTCCAAGGTTATACCACCCAAGGCGACAGTGATTTACTCGGTTTGGGGGTTTCTGCTATCAGCATGTTGGGTGACAGCTATGCGCAGAATGAAAAAGATTTAAAGACTTACTATTCCTGCGTGGAGCAGCGTGGCAATGCGCTGTGGCGTGGTTTGGCGATGACTGAAGATGATTGCTTGCGCCGTGATGTGATTAAAACGCTGATTTGTAATTTCCAAATCAGTTATCAGCCGATTGAGCAGCAGTATGGTATTCGTTTTGCAGATTATTTTGCTGAAGATTTTGAGCTACTAGCGCCTTTCGAACACGATGGGCTGGTGGAGCGGGATGATAAAGGCATTCGGGTAACACCGCGCGGGCGCTTACTGATTCGTAATATTTGTATGTGTTTCGATATCTATTTACGGAAACAGGCGCGCAAGCAGCAGTTTTCACGCGTGATCTGATGATGTCCCCCTCAATGGTCAACATTACCTTGAGGGGGAATTTAGGCAGGAATTACTCTCTTTCTCCCAACTACTCCATTCCCAGCTCTTTTAACTTCCGCGTTAAGGTGTTGCGGCCCCAACCCAGCAGACGTGCCGCTTCTTGCTTATGACCTTGAGTATGGCGTAATGCCGTGGTTAACAGCGTGCGCTCCATTTCCGGCTGTGCCTCAGATAACAGATCCTGATGACCGGAACGTAGGGCGCGTTCAGCCCATTGTGCCAATAGGGTTGCCCAGTTGTCCGGCGTCCGCTGACCTGAAGCATCTGGCGTGCTGGTTTCAAACAATTCAGAAGGTAAATCTTGAGTCAGTACTTCCTGCCCGGCAGCCATCACCGTCAGCCAGCGACAGGTGTTTTCCAGTTGGCGCACGTTACCCTGCCAAGGCAGACGGGTTAGCGCCACTTCGGTCTCAGGGTGCAGATTTTTGGCTTCCACACCTAACTCTTTAGCCGCCACTTGCAAGAAGTAACGAGCCAAACGCGGAATGTCTTCACGACGTTCACGCAGCGGTGGCAGATGTACCCGAATCACATTCAGACGATGGAATAAATCCTCACGGAATTTACCTTCCTGAACACGCAGCTCCAGATTTTGGTGGGTAGCGGCAATAATACGAACATCTACTTTGACCGGTGCGTAACCCCCGACGCGATAAAACTGACCATCAGCCAGCACGCGTAGCAGGCGGGTCTGTACATCCAATGGCATATCACCGATTTCATCTAAAAACAGTGTGCCGCCATCGGCTTGTTCAAAACGACCTTGGCGCACTTGATTCGCGCCGGTAAAGGCACCTTTCTCGTGGCCGAATAATTCAGATTCAATTAAATCTTTCGGGATCGCCGCCATATTCAGCGCGATAAACGGCGCTTTAGCCCGTGGGCTGTGGCGATGTAACGCATGGGCCACTAACTCTTTACCGGTACCCGACTCACCGTTAATCAGCACACTAATAGAAGAACGAGATAAGCGGCCGATGATACGGAAAACGTCTTGCATCGCCGGTGCTTCGCCAATGATATCAGCGGTTGGGCCGCTGGCTGGTTGGCTGCGTGCCGGTTGCTGCTGCTCCTGATAATGGCTGATAGCCCGCTCAACCAGAGCTACGGCTTCATCAATATCAAAAGGTTTAGGCAGGTAATCAAAAGCCCCTTGCTGATAGGCACTGACCGCAGCATCTAAATCAGAATGTGCCGTCATTATGATGACCGGGAGCATCGGGTGGCGCTGCTTAATCTGTTTCAGCAGGGCTAACCCGTCCATGCCAGGCATGCGAATATCCGATAACAACACATCCGGGGTTTGTGTCGCGAGTGCATCCAACACCTGGTTACCGGTATCGAAGGTTGCACAGTTCAGACCTGCTCCAGTCAGTGCACGTTCAAGCACCCAGCGGATGGAGCTATCGTCATCGACGATCCAGACTATCCCTCGTTGCATAGAAACCTCACTGGCGAATAGGCAGGTAAACCGAGAATTCGGTATGTCCCGGCCAACTGTTGAATTCAATTTTACCCGAATGTTGATCGATAAGATTACGGGCGATAGACAAGCCAAGGCCAGTTCCCCCCTCGCGACCACTTACCATCGGATAGAACACGGTATCTTGTAATTGCGTTGGAACGCCCGGACCGTCATCTTCAATATCAATGCGAGCGCTCAAACGATAGCGCATACCATGCAGTGTTATCTGAAACGCAGTACGGGTGCGCAGCGTAATAGTGCCGCCAGCTCCCCCCAAAGCCTGTAATGCATTGCGAGTGATATTCAGCAACACTTGTTCAATTTGGTCTGGATCATGGGCCAGTTCAGGCAAGCTTGGGTCATAGTCACGGATTAACGTCACATTATCTGGTTTTTCCAGCGAGACTAACTGACAAACCCGTTCAGCAACCTGATGGATACTTTGTGTGATGTGTTGACCGGGCCGTTGTGGGCCTAATAAGCGATCAACTAAGTTACGCAAGCGGTCTGCCTGCTCAATGATCACTTTGGTATATTCCAACAATGCCGGATCAGGCAATGCTTTAGACAATAATTGTGCTGCCCCCCGTAAGCCACCTAACGGGTTCTTAATCTCATGAGCCAGCCCACGAACCAGATCACGGGCTGCGACTTGCTGTGCATGTTGTAATTGTTCTTGGCTTAACCGACGCTGATTATCCATCGGCGCCATTTCCAGCAATATAAAACCTTCTGGCAGTGATTGTGCTGTCAGCGACAAAATATGCGCGCGGCCATCAACAACTACGGTCACCTCGTTATCGGTAAAACCTTGACCGGCGATCAGACTTTCCCGCATCAGGTCGATATTAAGAGAAAAATAGCCTAATAAATCGGGCAGGGGTGTACCAAAAAGTTTACGAGAGCTTTGCGCCAGAAGTTGCTGCGCAGCGGGATTGGCATAATGGATAGCCAAATCATCATCTAATAGCAGAATACTATTAATGAGAGAATTAAGGATCTGCCCAGCATCGGGCAGCGTGCCTGTTGCCATTACGCAGACTCCTGCACTCTTTTGGTGAATACATCCTAATCGGTTCAGTCGTGACTGAGCCAGAGGAAATATGACGAAAACGAAAAGTGGAGAAAAAAGCCCATCCGAAGATGGGCCAAAAGTTTCCACGGCAACAACCCTTCATCTTTCAAGTTGTAGGTGTGTTGGCTGCTCTCACTCACCCGAATCACTTACTGGTGTAAGCTCATCGGGATTCTCTCGCTTGCCGCCTTCCTACACCTTGAAATCTATTGGGTAAACTAAAATTAAACGCTGTAATACAGTTCGAACTCAACTGGGTGCGGAGTCATACGAACGCGGTCCATTTCTTCTTTACGCAGTTCGATATAAGCATCGATAGCGTCGTCAGTGAACACGCCACCACGGGTCAGGAACTCGCGGTCTTCGTTCAGTGCAGCCATAGCTTCGTCCAGTGAACCTGCAACTTTTGGAATTTCTGCTTCTTCTTCCGGTGGCAAGTCATACAGGTTTTTGTCCATCGCATCACCTGGGTGAATTTTGTTGATGATGCCATCAAGGCCAGCCATCAGCAGTGCTGCGAAGCACAAGTATGGGTTAGCGGCTGGATCCGGGAAGCGTGCTTCAATACGACGCGCTTTCGGGCTGGCAACCACTGGAATACGGATAGAAGCTGAACGGTTACGGGCAGAGTATGCCAACATGACCGGAGCTTCGTAGCCTGGGACCAAACGCTTGTAGGAGTTAGTCGTTGGGTTAGCCAAGGCGTTAATTGCTTTTGCGTGCTTGATGATACCGCCGATGTAGAACAGCGCCATTTCAGACAGGCCAGCATATTTGTCACCGGCGAACAGGTTAGTACCGTTCTTGGACAACGACATATGGCAGTGCATGCCTGAACCATTATCACCAAACATTGGTTTTGGCATAAAGGTCGCAGTTTTGCCGAATGCGTGTGCCACGTTGTGCACCACATATTTGTAGATCTGAATTTCATCGGCTTTCTTGGTCATGGTATTGAAGCGAGTAGCCACTTCGTTCTGACCTGCGGTAGCCACTTCATGGTGATGCGCTTCTACTACCAGGCCCATTTCTTCCATGGTCAGACACATGGTAGAACGCAGGTCCTGTGAAGAATCAACCGGAGGAACTGGGAAGTAACCGCCTTTCACTGCCGGACGGTGGCCTTTGTTGCCGCCTTCGTATTTGGTGCTGGAGTTCCATGCGCCTTCGATGTCATCGATAGCGACATGAGAGCCACGGATGCTGCTACCAAAACGAACATCGTCAAACAGGAAGAATTCTGGTTCTGGCCCAAACAGCACGGTATCTGCAATACCTGAAGATTTCAGGAATTCTTCTGCGCGTTTTGAGATTGAACGTGGGTCGCGATCATAGCCTTGCAGGGTACCTGGCTCAAGAATGTCACAACGGATAATCAGTGTGGAATCTTCGAAGAACGGATCCATAACAGCGGTGCTGGCGTCTGGCATCAGTACCATGTCGGATTCGTTAATGCCTTTCCAGCCACCAATCGAGGAGCCATCAAACATTTTGCCTTCTTCGAAGAAGTCAGCGTTGACCTGATGAGCCGGAATAGTGATGTGCTGCTCTTTCCCTTTGGTATCGGTGAAGCGCAAATCAACAAATTTCACTTCGTGCTCATTCAGCATCGTCAAAACATGTTCAGCGGACATACTTATATCTCCTGGATTTGTCATAGTCGTCGTGGAACGATTATCGTTTGGGTGTTCAGTTATCTTTTTATTCAGGCTAACGCTCATGCTGATTTTTCATGACCGTTATTCATGCTAAACTGCGTCATAAAGTCTGTTGCGAAATCTATGCCAACTTTCCAAACGCCCCGTTTATGCCATATCATAGGGGTCTGCTGATATTCAGTATGCACCAGGATAGTTATATTGCACTATTTTGGTGCTTCATTTGCGTCGTTGGGCACTGTATTGGTGCAAAGGTGGGCCGAGAGGCTATTTTTGCACCGTGAAAGGGATCACAAACTAACCGCCGTCAGGTTGTTTATAAGAGAAGTTTGTGATCTTGTTTAGTCCCTCGCTTAATACGTGTACAATAGCGCGCTATTTCTAAATGCCTGAGGCAAAAAAGCTGTGATCGAGAATCTGCGTAACATCGCCATTATTGCGCACGTTGACCATGGGAAAACTACCCTGGTTGATAAGTTGCTACAACAATCTGGTACGTTCGGTGAACGTGCTGAAGCAACTGAACGTGTAATGGACTCCAACGATTTGGAGAAAGAGCGTGGGATAACCATCCTCGCGAAAAATACCGCCATTAACTGGAAAGACTACCGCATCAACATCGTGGATACCCCAGGACACGCCGATTTCGGTGGTGAGGTTGAGCGTGTAATGTCTATGGTTGACTCTGTGCTGCTGGTCGTCGATGCAATGGATGGCCCGATGCCGCAGACCCGTTTCGTGACCAAGAAAGCCTTTGCTCATGGTCTGAAACCAATCGTGGTTATCAACAAAGTTGACCGTCCTGGCGCGCGTCCAGATTGGGTTGTCGATCAGGTGTTCGACCTGTTCGTAAACCTGGATGCCACTGACGAACAACTGGACTTCCCTATCATTTACGCATCAGCATTGATGGGTATTGCGGGCGAAGACCACAATGATATGTCGGCAGACATGACTCCGCTGTATCAGGCAATCATCGACCATGTGCCTGCACCAGACGTAGACAGCACTGGTCCATTGCAGATGCAAATCTCCCAGTTGGACTACAACAACTACGTAGGTGTTATCGGCATCGGCCGTATCAAACGTGGTGTTGTTAAGCCTAACCAGCAAGTTACTGTTATCGATAGCGAAGGTAAGACCCGCAACGGTAAAATCGCTAAAGTACTGGGCCATATGGGTCTGGAACGTATCGAAGCAACTATGGCTGAAGCTGGTGATATCGTTGCTATCACCGGTTTGGGCGAGTTGAACATCTCTGACACTATCTGTGATGTGAATGCTGTTGAAGCATTGCCAGCACTGTCTGTTGATGAACCAACTGTTACTATGTATTTCTGCGTTAACACCTCTCCGTTCTGTGGTAAAGAAGGCAAGTACGTGACTTCACGTCAGATCCTTGACCGTTTGAACAAAGAGCTGATTCATAACGTAGCACTGCGTGTTGAAGAAACTGAAGATGCTGACGCATTCCGCGTATCAGGCCGTGGTGAACTTCACCTGTCGGTTCTGATCGAAAACATGCGCCGCGAAGGTTTCGAGCTGGCTGTTTCCCGTCCTAAAGTTATCAACCGTGTTATCGACGGCCGTAATCAAGAACCATTTGAAAGCGTAACTCTGGATATCGAAGAACAGCACCAGGGCGCAGTAATGCAAGCCATGGGTGAGCGTAAGGGTGACGTGAAGGACATGGTTCCAGACGGCAAAGGTCGTATTCGTCTGGATTATATGATCCCAAGCCGTGGCCTGATTGGCTTCCGTACTGAATTCATGACTATGACTTCTGGTACTGGTCTGCTGTACTCCACATTCAGTCACTACGATGATGTGCGTCCAGGCGAGATCGGCCAACGTCAAAACGGCGTACTGATCTCTAACGGTCAGGGTAAAGCTGTGGCATTCGCACTGTACAAACTGCAAGACCGCGGCAAGCTGTTTATTGGTCACGCGACTGAAGTGTATGAAGGCCAGATCATCGGTATTCACTCACGTTCTAACGACCTGACTGTAAACTGCCTGACCGGTAAGCAACTGACCAACATGCGTGCATCCGGTACTGACGAAGCAACCACTCTGGTTCCTTTCTTGAAGAAAACTCTTGAACAGGCACTGGAATTCATCGATGACGATGAATTGGTAGAAGTTACCCCGCAATCAATTCGTATCCGTAAGCGTCACTTGACGGAAAACGATCGTAAGCGTGCAGGTCGTGGTCCTAAAGAAGGTTAATTCTTCTTGGTACTGCTGATACTTAGGGCGCTAGCTG
This sequence comes from Yersinia sp. 2553 StPb PI, assembly GCF_052217105.1. Lineage (NCBI taxonomy): Bacteria > Pseudomonadati > Pseudomonadota > Gammaproteobacteria > Enterobacterales > Yersiniaceae > Yersinia > Yersinia sp. 2553 StPb PI. The sequence goes on from NZ_JAZGPX010000002.1 coordinate 3,927,908, forward strand.
CGCCCTGAGTTCTATTCGCCGCACCCTTGAAGCTGCAACTGTGTTAGCTTCGCTTACTAACCCGAATCACTTACCTGAGTAAGCTCATCGGGATAAGTTCACTTGCTGCCTTGTTGCAACTCCAAGGTTTTTGAGGATACATCCTATTTTTTTGCCATTGTTATAAAAATATTATTTTTCCTGACTGACCCCTCCTTTTTCTTCCTCTCTCTGTTCAGTTTTCCCTTTTCCCGTTACAGTGAAACTCACCATCTAATTGGGAGAGCGCCATGCTGTATATCTTTGATCTAGGTAATGTGATTGTCGATATCGACTTCAAACGCGTATTGGGCGTTTGGAGCAAATTAAGCAGTGTCCCGCTGGCGACGTTGAGTGAGCGGTTTACCATGGGCGAGGTCTTCCAGCAGCATGAGCGCGGTGAAATTAGCGATGAAGAGTTTGCTCACCAGCTCAGTGATGAGATGGGGCTATCTCTAAGTTTTGAACAGTTTGCCGAAGGCTGGCAGGCGGTATTTGTCGCTTTGCGCCCGGAAGTGATCGCCATTATGCAAAAGTTGCGTCAGGAAGGGCATCGGGTGGTGGTGTTATCCAATACTAACCGGCTGCATTGTAATCACTGGCCCCAACATTACCCTGAAGTGGTGGCTGCCGCTGACCATATGTATCTGTCCCAGGATTTGGGCATGCGCAAGCCGGAAGCGAGAATTTATCAGCATGTGCTGAGTGCGGAAAACATCCCGGCGGAGCAGGCGGTATTCTTTGATGATGTTGAAGCAAATGTTGTTGCAGCCAGAATTGTAGGTATCACCGCAATTCATGTCATAGACCGAAAGGTTATTCCTGCTTATTTTCCCTGATAAGTTCTTACTCCAGACGTTAATGGGTTAGCCTTAAATATCACGCTAACCCATAACCGAGCCTAAACACCGGTATTGACTGAGAGATAAACATGGCGAGTTTTCTGCGTTTTCGCTTATCTGCATCTTTAAAACCCTACATTACGTTCGGGCGAATGCTTTACACCCGAATAGATAAAGATGGGTTAACCATGCTGGCTGGGCATCTGGCGTATGTGTCATTACTTTCTCTAGTGCCATTGGTCACTGTGATTTTTGCTCTGTTCGCGGCTTTTCCCATGTTTGCTGATATCAGCATAAAATTGAAAGCCTTCATATTTGCCAATTTTATGCCTGCCACTGGCGATATTATCCAAAACTACCTTGAGCAGTTTGTTGCCAACTCAAATCGTATGACGGTGGTGGGCACCTGCGGCTTGATTGTGACAGCACTGCTGCTGATTTACTCCGTCGACAGTGTGCTTAACATTATCTGGCGCAGTAAGGTTCACCGGTCACTGGTGTTTTCATTTGCCGTTTATTGGATGGTACTGACATTAGGGCCAATTCTCGTCGGGGCCAGTATGGTGATCAGCTCATACCTGCTTTCATTGCAATGGCTGGCAAATGCCCAGGTAGACAGCATGATTGATGAGACATTACGGCTATTTCCTCTCTTGATTTCCTGGGTTTCTTTTTGGTTATTGTACAGTGTGGTTCCGACAGTACGGGTGCCTGCCCGGGATGCACTTATTGGTGCGCTGGTGGCTGCATTGCTCTTCGAATTGGGTAAGAAAGGATTCACGATGTATATCACGCTGTTTCCGTCTTATCAGTTGATTTACGGGGTGCTGGCGGTTATCCCCATCTTATTCCTTTGGGTTTACTGGAGTTGGTGCATCGTGTTACTGGGGGCAGAAATCACCGTGACCTTGGGTGAGTATCGAGCACAGCGGTCTAAAGTGGTCATTGAGGAAAACCAGAGTCAGGAGATGTAAGGCATTATGATTGCGTTGATTCAACGGGCGCTTAGCGCCAGTGTTGTCGTAGATGGGAATATTGTCGGTGAGATTGGGCCTGGATTATTGATATTGCTGGGGGTCGAACAAGAGGACACCGAGCAAAAAGCACAGCGTCTATGTGAAAAGGTTTTGGGGTACCGGATTTTTGGCGATGAGAACGATAAAATGAATCTCAACGTCCTGCAAGCTGGTGGCAGTGTGCTAGTCGTCTCGCAATTTACACTAGTGGCAGATACGCAAAAAGGCATGAGACCAAGCTTTTCCCGTGGTGCAGTTCCGGCAGAAGCTGATCGGCTTTATCAGTATTTTGTTGCCCAGTGTCGTGAGCGTGGTGTAAAAACGGAAACGGGATTATTTGCCGCAGATATGAAAGTCAGTTTGGTAAACGATGGCCCAGTGACTTTCTGGTTACAGGTCTAGAGGCAGAATAGTGCCCAAAACTGAGGGTTATTTTATTGATAATTTTAAAGAGAGAATGCTTCTATGTATCACTTGCGTGTGCCCATAACAGAACAAGAACTCAAAGATTATTATCAATTCCGCTGGGAAATGTTACGCAAGCCGTTGCACCAACCGGTTGGCTCAGAGAAAGATGCTTATGATGCGATGGCCCATCATCAAATGGTGGTGGATGAGCAGGGTAAACCTGTCGCTATTGGGCGGTTATATATCAATGCAGATAATGAGGCTGCGATTCGTTTTTTGGCCGTTGACCCATCAGTGCGCGCCAAAGGTTTGGGAACGCTGGTGGCAATGACCTTAGAGTCAGTTGCGCGGCAGGAGGGGGTGAAGCGAGTTGTGTGTAGCGCGCGTGAAGATGCGGTAGATTTCTTCGCCAAGCTGGGCTTTGTCAGCCAGGGGGAAATAACCGCCCCGCAAACCACACCTGTGCGCCACTTTTTAATGATAAAACCGGTTGTGACCATGGACGATATTCTGCATCGCCCTGATTGGTGCGGTCAGTTGCAGCAAGCCTGGTACGACCATATTCCGCTTAGTGAAAAAATGGGGGTGCGCATCAGCCAATATACCGGCCAGCGTTTTGTCACTACCATGCCAGAGGCGGGTAATCAAAATCCTCACCATACCTTATTTGCTGGTAGCCTTTTTTCGTTGGCGACCCTGACGGGCTGGGGCTTGATTTGGCTATTATTGCGTGAGCGCCATTTGGGCGGCACGATTATTCTCGCTGATGCCCACATTCGTTACAGTGCGCCGGTTACTGGTCGGCCCCGGGCAGTGGCTGAGCTAAGCTCCCTGAGTGGTGATCTGGATAGATTGGCCCGTGGCCGTCGTGCCAGAGTGCAGTTAGACGTGAATCTATTCGGTGATGAAGATGCTGGTGCTGTTTTTTCAGGAACTTACATGGTGTTGCCAGTTGCTGCTGGAGAGGATGCCGTGAGTTAATTCACGCCCTCCGCTATGCCCGCTTTACTGATAACAGATGAGCGGGTGTACATTTATAACTTTCTTTTATCCTCCCGCTTTCTATCTATACATTCTTTTCCTGTGACCCCTCGCACTAATTTATCGAATTCTTTGCTGTGGTATGTGCAATATTCAATAGATAACTTACAGTTATATATTCATGTTTCTGATTGATCATTTTTTGGAGGCGAATCAAAAAGTAATTTTCTCAGTGTTACCCACTGACCAATATACTAAATATGATTGATATAATTAAATAAAATCATGCGTAGATACTTGTCTTATTTCTTTTTGAATCACAGCAATCACCTCCAGATGGTTCGATTTTGATTCCCCATCCTTGGTGTCAAGGAGGGAGTTATGATGGTATGTAATGAGAAAACATCAATTAATGTTATTGGTTCATCCGCAGCATTTAAGCAACTTTTACGTTTAGTTGACCGGGTTGCGCCATCACAACAAACTTTACTGATTTGTGGCCCTACTGGGTGTGGAAAAGAAGTTATTGCCCAACTGATACACCAACGTAGCAAAAATCCTTCAGCTCCATTTATTGATCTCAACTGTGGCGCAATCCCTGAGCATTTGGTTGAAGCTGAGCTATTTGGTCATGTCAAAGGTGCGTTTACTGGTGCCTCTGGCGATCGGCGTGGTCATCTGGAAATGGTCGGTAATGGCACGCTGTTTTTAGATGAAATAGGTGAAATGCCTTTGTCAGTACAGCCTAAGTTATTGCGTGCATTGGAAACTCGTACTTTCCGGCCTATCGGCAGCAGCGACATTCGCCACTTTAATGGGCGAGTGGTCGCTGCCACTCACCGAAATTTACTTGCTCAGGTAAAAAGTGGTGTTTTTAGGGAAGACCTTTATTACCGCTTAGGTGTCATTACTCTGGATATTCCTGCTCTCAGCCAGCGAAGGGAGGATATCCCCGCATTAATTGACTATTTCTCAGGGTTACAAACTCACCCGTTAGTTTTCAATTCCCAGGCTATGTCTTACTTACAGCAGTATCCTTGGCCGGGTAATGTGCGGGAGTTGCGCAATCTGGTCGACAGGCTTGCGGCATTATCTGATAGCCATTTAATTACGCGTGAGGTGTTGGATACCTTTATGCCAACCTCACAACTCGAAGTGAAAGTGTCATCTGACCTGCTTGCTGATGCCATGCTGGCATTGCCGGGGGCTGATAAGCTCGTTGCGGTGGAGCAGTTATTGATAGACCGAGCGTTGCAGCGTACTACCGGTAATAAAACAGCAGCGGCACAACTATTAGGGATTAGTCGTAAGTCAGTGGAACGGCGAATTCATGGCCGGATGGATAAACGGCCAATAGCATTACAACACTTGCAGGAAGGTATGCGGTTAATGAATTGCTCCGCCTACCATGAAGCCATCGTTGATTTACAGAAAGGGTTACAACTACTGCTGGGAATCACCTTGGATGAAGAGGTTCGACAGCTTCATTACAAGCTCTATCGCCAACTCAGTATCAGCTATCAAATACTTTATGGTTGGTTAAGCCATGATGCGCTTAAATATCATAATGATGCCATCGCGCTAGGTAAAAAAGCAGGTGATGAGTCTGAGCTGGCAGGATTACTCTTTTGGCGTTGGTCGGCCCAGTTGGTGACCCTTGATTTACCGCATGTCCGCACTCTGGCTCAGGAGTTACTGCAATGGGGCCTGACTGAAAAAACCGCGTCAATATGGAGTGAAGCACATATCGCTCTTGCCAGTACCCTATTTTGGTTGGGGGATAATCAAGAAGTCTTAACATGTTTAGCTCGCAGTAAGTTACTGACTACCCCTTGCGAGTATGCTGATCAACAAGGATTGGATTTGGTTGGCATGGCACTGACCCTGAAAGGGCTGGCTTTATTTCAACTAGGTGAATTTAAAAAATCCAGAGAGGTAGCCCAAAAACTGGCCTCACGTGCTATGGGGGAAGACATTATTGCTTTTCATCGGGTTATCTCCTTACGGGGCGCGGCGTGGCTTGCTTGCTTGTTCGAAGACCGTGACAGTTTAGGTCGCTTGACCCACGAATTAGCAGTGCAGGCGCAGCAATATGGATTTACTTTTTATCAGGGGTTAGGGAAGGTACTGAAGGGGTGTTATTTGCTCATGCAGCATGACTATGTTCAGGCTGAACAGCATATGATTGAGGGTTATGATAGCCATCTGTTGTGCCAAGGAGGAAAGCTTTTTCACTCCTTCCAGGCATGGAAACGTGGCGAGTTATTGCTGCAATCAGGTGAGCCGCAACAATGTGATGTACTGATGTCACAGGCATTGGACTTGGCATTTAAGTATCAAGAACGCGCCTATCTTAGTGAGTTGATGGTCGTCAAAGCCCGTGCCAGACTGGCATTGAATGACATTGTTGGCGCTGAACAAGGCTTTCGCTGCGCCATCGCGAGTGCGCAAACGTTGGGTATTATTCCCGCACAAATTATTGCTACCAGTGAACTGGCTCGTTTGTTAGGGCAATCGCGACGAAAAGCTGAAGCGGTTGCCTTGCTGTCTTCCATTCTGAAAAGCATCGACTCTCACCATGTTCCACCTTTTGTCAGCCGGGCAATTCAGTTGCTGGCTGAACTGGATAAGCCGGAGTGAAGCGGCATTCTGGGGCATGGACGTTTTCGACCAATCACCGTCTCTCACTTGGACAGTATCGTCCATCCTAGGTGTTTTTAAACCCCTTAGATTTTAATTAATTATTAAAAATCAATTGATTATCTAGTTGGCACACAGGTTGCAATTTGTACTGTGGGTAGAGCGAATATCGGATGTACTACCTAATGATGTCTCCCTCTTATTTATAAGGAACACACTATGAGTACTCTATATACAATTAACGTAATCAATAACAGCCCGACAGCGCAGGATTTCTTTTTCTTCCAAAAACCGGCGATTTATACCGGTGGCGCTAAAGTTTACTCCAACAGTATTTATCAGGAAGTGTTATCACCTTTTGCCAGCTCGGGTTCTGTACTGACCTTTGAATGTTTAATGCAATTTTATGCTGGAGCGCAATCTCAACTACCAAGCTTGTTGGTTGGGCAAGATTCAGGATATATCACCTCAAGCCAGCCTGTCGATTTGACCTCTATTACCGCTGGAGTACAAACAGCAAACACCACGGTAATGTCGGTTGATCCTTCTCTTGGTCTGTCTCCTGCGACTTATACCGAGGGGGTGCAACCTGGTGCTTATCGTATTGTCACTCCTGCATTTAACCCCGTCACAGATGTATTTAACGCGGGGTTGGCGGTGCAAAGTGCCAGTGGCAGTAGCGTACTGTCGAGTTTCATCAATGCAGAACCAAGCAAAAATATCGATTGTCAGCCAGTGCTGAGTTTTTATGTCCAAACGGGTACCTATCAGGCGGGGACGGTTATTAACTTCTCTACGTCTTCAGTTGGGTCCGCGATATGTGATACCACCCAAGGTGTGACCGCATTCAATGTTACTTATAACCCTCAGGGCACCTGGACGGTTAGCGCTGCTTGATAAAAACACGCGTGTACGGCCTGCCTGATCAACAGTGCCGTACCTGTACTCCCCTATTTATTATTTCTATGAGGAGGCTATATGCCTAATCTAACAACCAGTATTTCGCTAAATCTATTATTGGGCCAATTTCCGAATCCTGTTAGTCAACTGACTCAGCCACCGCTCAGTAATGAGTGTGGTGCTTATGCATTAACTGCCACATTGGCTGCATTTGCACTGTGGCCGGAAAGTACCATTATCACTTATGGAGAAAATAATAATGTCATTCAACAAGACGATGATTTTATTAACGCTAAGGATAAGATCTATGGTCTGACTGGGATACTTAACCCCGATGGTGGGGCAAACGTTTCGGGTGGCGGATATAACTCACCTGCGGCAATGGCTGCTGTGGCGATAGATTTCGCACGGGTGGTATCGGTGAATATCACCGCTGCTGGCTTATATGCCTTGGGGGCGTTGTATCCAGCTGAGCAAGCTGCCTGTGTGGCGGTGGTAGGGGAGCCAAATGTACATACGGATGCTGTTTATGTAGAGCCGGTTCATGGGCAAGTACAATTGATTTGTGTGGCTTCCGGCCCGCAAGCTCTTCACATGTTAGCTCGTGGTTCCGACGGACTTTATTACGATCCCGCCACCGGAGTTCGTGATAATGATTGGGGTAATCCAACAGCTGAACTCTTTGAACAACTCAGTGGCTATGAATTTGTTGGTTTATGGCTAGTTATTAGTTAATTAATGAGTAATTTGAAATAGTAAACCGATAAACGGTGCTATCGAGTTGTTTATCGGTTTACTTCAATATTTTTTAGTGTGATTTTATAAACCTCCTTTCTTAACCTTTTCTTTAATTTATCATCGTTAAATTATCTATAATCTATGTTTAGCTAAATAATGCAGGGTTGTTTTATTTGGTTTTTTTAAAAAAGAGTAACTAATGCACTGGATCATACAGCGTAATCGTTATTTAATAAATTAACATCTGCTGTTTGCTATTTATAAATATAAATCAACCCTTAATATTATTTATTAAATAGCTAACTATAGATAAATCTAAACTAGTCTGAGTCATTTAATTAAGGAATTTATAATAAATTTTTTAATGGGAGTGAATTAAAATGGATAGAGATTGGCATAGACAAGATATTTTAGCTGCAATACGGAAAGCAAAAGGCTCACTAGCAGCATTATCAAGAGAGAGCGGGCTTTCGCCAAGTACATTAGCTAACGCGCTAACACGCCCGTGGCCCAAGGGAGAAGTAATTATTGCAGACGCTATCGGTGTTTCCCCTCGAGAGATATGGCCCAGTAGGTTCATCGATTATCGAGGGCGGATGATTATTCGAAGAGTAAGGCAAAACTAACGTTAAGAGGGTGGTTCAAATGGATAAAAAACTACTAAACTCGCTTAAAATGTTAATACCATTTTGGGAAAATAGTTCGGAAGCTTGGGGGGTTAAGGATAACAAGTCAGTGTTTATTTATGCAAATAATAGGTTTGGTACATTATTAGGCTTACCTGATAAATTTAGTGTGGAAGGGCGATTAGATGGCGAACTTCCTGCGCCAACGGCAGAGTTTCAGACTGAATTTCAGGAACATGACCGTCAGGCGATATTATCGAAAGAACGTGCGACAACGATTGAAATCCATGCATTTGAGCGACGTTCCTATTTTCAACCTTACTTTTGTGATAAGTATCCATTAATAGATAAAAACGGCATTTCACAGGGGCTTATTTTTCATGCAAGGCCAGTAGAAGATATAATATTAACGCATTTAAATAAAATAAAAGTCCCCACCTCACTTATCTTTACCCCGCCATCAGAGTCATTTACCAAAAGAGAGTGGGAGGTGTTATTTTATATTTTACATGCTTTTTCAAGCCCTGACATTGCTAAAAAGCTTAATTTATCAACCAGATCAGTCTGCAATATAATTCAAAATATCTATCGAAAGGCCGGTGTGACCAGTAAAAAACAGGTTATAGAATATTGTTATGAGAAGAAAATTAATAACTATGTACCACAAAGTTTCTTTGAATACTCAGGTTCTTTTCCGCTTGCGGGGAAAGGTAACGTAAATTTAAGGGGAAAGTAATGATGGATAAGACATTACTAAACTCGCTTGAGGTATTAATACGGTTTTGGGAGCATAGTTCAGAACCTTGGGGGGTTAAAGATAATCAATCAAGATTTATTTATGCAAATAACAGATTCAATAAATTATTAGCTTTACCGGATAAATACTGTGTAGAGGGGCGGTCTGATGGCGAACTTCCCACTCCAATATCAGATTTTGAGGTTGAGTTTCAAGAGCATGACCGTAAGGTAGAGCTATTGCAGGATCGTATAACAGCGGTTGAAATACATGAGTGGGATGGCCTTTCCTATTTTAAGCCTAATTTCTGTGACAAATATCCGTTAATAGATAGCGATGGGATATCGCAAGGTGTTATTTTCCATGTAAGACCTGTGCATGATATGTTGTTAACAAATTTAGGTAAAATAAAAGTCCCCACCTCACTTATCTTTACCCCGCCATCAGAATTATTTACTAAAAGAGAATGGGAGGTGTTGTTTTATATTTTACATGCTTTCTCAAGTAAAGAGATTGCTAAAAAAATCCATTTATCCACCAGAACAGTTTGTAATATAACTCAAAAAACCTATCGAAAGGCCAGTGTGACCAGTAAAAAACAGGTTGTTGAGTATTGTTATGAAAATAAGATAAATAATTATGTTCCGCAGAGCTTCTTTGAATACTCGGGTTCCTTCCCACTGGCTGGGTAAGTAAAACTAAATATAATGGGAGGATTGAAATGGAAAAAAACCTAAAGCAATCGCTTGAGATATTAATCCGGTTCTGGGAACACAGTTCTGAACCTTGGGCGGTAAAAGATAATCAATCAAGATTTATTTATGCCAATAGACGAGTTTATAAATTATTCAATTTACCTGAAAAATACAACCTTGAAGGTCGGTTAGATGGTGAGATTCCTACGCCATCAGCAGATTTTCAGGACGAATTTCAGCAGCAGGATCGTCAGGTAGAATTATCACAGGACCGCGTAGCATCAGTTGATATTCAGCTATATGATGGCCGTTCATATTTCACACCTTATTTTAGTGACAAATACCCACTAATAGATGAACATGGCATATCCCAAGGAGTTATTTGTCATGGGCGGCCCGTACAAGATATAATGTTAACGCGTTTAAATAAAATAAAAGTTCCGATATCACTTATCTTTACACCTCCATCTGCATTATTCACCAAAAGAGAATGGGAGGTATTGTTTTATATTTTACATGCTTTCTCAAGTAAAGAGATTGCTAAAAAAATCCATTTATCAACCAAGTCAGTCTGCAATATAATCCAAAGCATCTATAGAAAAGCCGGTGTAACCAGTAAACGGCAGGTTATAGAGTATTGTTATGAAAATAAGATTAATAATTATGTGCCGCAGAGTTTCTTTGAATATTCGGGTTCGTTCCCTCTTATGTAGGACAAACTTCTGTGCCGATTACATGAAAAATATCATGTAATCGGCGTTGTCACCCAGCAGCAATCTGGTAGGGCAGTGTAAAACGCCCTTATTGCCCCGCTACGCTATGCACTTCACCATGCTGCATAGTTTGATTGACTTGTTGCCCATTGCCGTCAGTAGCTTGTAGAGAGCCGCTAACAGTAGGTTTCAATGGTGTATCGGCAGCCAGACTTCCTTTTATCTGTAATTTTAGGTTGCCCAGGCCATGCAACGGTAATGCTGGCCAACCCCAGTTTTGCAAGATATCCAGATTGACAGAACGGCCGGTCAGCGCCAGTGATAAGGCGCGGGCAGGCGTTTGGTCAATACTGGCGGTGGACTCCAGTAAGCCCTCTTTGGTGAATGCGCTTAACTCACTAAATGTAATCTGTTGTTCATTGGCATTGAGGGCCAGTGACGGACGGCGAATATCATTTTTATTAAATGTCGCATTACCTGCATTCAACATTAATGAGCCAGACCATACACCCCACTGATGGTTTTTTGCCAACAGTAAGTTAGTGCCTGCGGCGTCCAGCGATGTAATCTGGAAGGGGAAGTCAGGGCTGATATCAATCAACAAGTTACGATTAGCACTAAGCTTGCCGACGTACACCTCGGATAGCCAGTTTGGCAATGTTTGTTGCCATTGTTGCTTCCAATCGGCAGGCAGAGTGTAAACCAGCGCGACCAGTGTCAGTTCATCCAATTGCAGGCGATGAGTATCGCGCGCCCAATTCCCCTGAGTTCTTAATAGACCATCCTGCCAGCGGGTTGAGAACTGATTAATTGCGACGCCAGCCGGAGATAAAGCAAATGTTGCTATTGGGTCAATCAGATGAATATTACCCTTGATAATATCACCGGCATTGAAGGACAGTTCGCCATCCTCTGTTTGCCAATCGCCTTGTTTAAACGTGATATTTTTTAGCGTCAAATCCAGGTCATTAAATGCCCAACTTTTCCCTTCTACTCGCGCATCAATTAAATCAAACCGTTTTAGCGTAATCGGCGGGAGTTGTAAGAATGTATTCCAAACATCATCTATCGATGCTGGTGTTTGTAGGCGAATATTGCTGAGCCGCAGGCGATCGACCAGCCAACTGCCATCAGCCGCTTGGCTGGCGTTACCGGTCAATTCACCCTGCGCGATATCTGCCCCAAAATTGGTTAGGGTCAGGGCATTTTTCTGTATCGAGCCTTGCAGATAAAGTTGTTGCGCGGTAATACCGTTAATGGTTAAAGAACCGGCACTAAACTGAAATTGAGCATTTTCGCCAAGGCTATTACCCGGTTGTGGCTGCCAAGGCACCAAACCGCCAGTCACTTGCTGACCCGCAATCTTCCACTGAGTTGCTGAGTTTTTCGCCTCAAGAGTGGTATCGAGGGCCATATTAGTCAACTGCAAGGTATCAGCCTGTAATGGCAGCGGTGATGGGCTGTTACTGAGGATTAAACGACCATTTTGCAGATTGAGACTGAGAAGGTGACGAGGCTCGGTCAGTTGCCGCCAACTCAGGCCAAACAGCGCTTGTTGGGCAACAAGAAACGGAGGCTGATTGGCCCGGCCCAGAGTGATATCACTGAAACTGACTTGTCCCGGTTGGGACCATGAGTGGTCTATTTTACCCAGAGAGAGGCGATATTCACTATTATCACTAACCCAACGGCTCAGCCAACCGGCAGCCCAACTGGTTTGGAGCAATACGTAACACAGCACTACGGACAGCACCAGTAGTAGTAATAACGTTAGCAGCACTTTCCCGAGAAATTTCATCCGGTCTTTCCACGCCTGTCGGTGATACGGAACCCTGTTTATGCCGTAATTTGTCCATGAGCTCAATAGACAATCAGTTATCCGGCGATAAAAAAATGGCCGGGATCGTTTACGACCGGCCATTTCATTGACGTGTTGATGTAAAGATTATTTTTCTTGTGGGAAGAGTAAGTTAAGCACAATGGCAGTAATACCACCGGCAGCAATCCCGGAAGAAAGCAGCGTTTTTACCCAATCTGGCGCGAATTGTAGAATCAATGGCTGTTGTGCCACACCCATACCAACTGCCAATGACAGAGCCATAATCATAATAGCGCGCCGATTGAGTGTTTCACGAGAGACAATACGCACGCCGGAAGCTGCAATGGTACCGAACATCACCAGCGTGGCGCCCCCCAGCACTGGTTCAGGAATATGTTGCACGAAACCTGCAACCGCCGGGAACAAGCCCAGAACAATCAGCATCAGTGCGACAACGAAACCGACATAACGACTGGCAACACCGGTCAACTGGATCACGCCATTGTTCTGGCCGAAGCAGGAGTTAGGGAAGGTGTTGAACACTGCCGACAGCATGGAGTTCAAACCATTCGCCAGCACACCACCTTTCAGGCGTTTCATATACAACGGGCCATGAACAGGTTGTTCAGAGACATCCGAGGTCGCGGTGATATCACCAATGGTCTCCAGTGAGGTCACCATGAAGATTAACATCAGTGGTACCAGCAGATTCCAATCAAAGGAGAGGCCATAATAGAGTGGTGTTGGGATAGTGATCAGCGCGGTATCTACCACCGGGCGGCTCTCTGGCAACATACCCAACGACCAGGCCAGCAAGTAACCCACGGCCATCGCAATGACTAAAGAGGCCACACGCAAATACGGGTTGCGCTGGCGGTTCAGTAGAATAATCACGACTAATACGGCACCCGCTAATAGCAGGTTTTTCGGTGCGCCAAAGGTATGGTCACTCATTGCACCATAACCGCCGCCAATTGATGTCAGCCCAACCTGAATCAATGACAAACCGATGATCATCACCACGATACCAGATACCAGTGGGGTGATAATGCGGCGCGCCAGATGCAGGAAGCGGGAAAGTATAATTTCGGTGCAGGACGCCACCATTAGCGTACCAAACAGTGCTGCCATCATGGTTGGGATATCTGCGCCGCCGTTTTTTAGCGCCAGGCCACCCATAATCAATGGCGAAACAAAGTTAAAACTGGTGCCCTGAATCGATAATAGGCCAGAGCCAACTGGCCCCCAGGTTTTAATTTGCAGTAACGATGCCAAGCCGGAGGCAAATAGCGACATGCTAATAATGCGTTGGGTATCTTCCGCTGGTAGTCCCAGCGCCTGACAAATCAATAAGCCAGGGGTTATCACTGCGACAAACATCGCCAATAAATGCTGGCAAGCAGCGAACAATGTTTGGGCGAGTGGGGGGCGGTCTTCTAAACGGTAAATCAATTCGCTGGGGCGAGTGGCTGCTTGCTGTGGAGTATCAAGCTCGGCGGATTGCGTAGACATGGAGTGGCATTCCCGGATCGGCAAAGAGGGCATTTTAATGATCCGGCTCACAAAAGCAATCGGTTGCGCTGCGTTTTTAAAAATAATTCTATTCGGTGCTCACCTGCATTTTTCTATTACTAAACTTGTAATGGGCGGCGTTTTTTCTTCTAATCCCTTCCTTAACTGTTTTGGCGTTTTTAAGGAACTGTCTAACGTCATATTTTTAATCGATATTTCAATCGCATGGAGTACCAAGATGTTTCATCTCGATACCTATGGCACGCTAGTCGCGGCCTGCTTGGTTTTATTATTAGGCCGAAAACTCGTACAAACTGTCCCATTCCTGAAAAAATACACTATTCCTGAACCAGTAGCCGGCGGTTTGTTGGTTGCCTTCTTGATGTTGCTGATGCAAAAGACTCTTGGCTGGGAAATCAGTTTTGATATGTCGCTCAAAGATCCCTTGATGCTGGCATTCTTTGCAACTATTGGTTTGAATGCCAATCTGGCTAGCTTACGTGCTGGCGGCAAAGCTTTGAGCGTATTTGTGTTTGTGGTCATTGGTTTGTTGCTCATGCAGAACGCAATTGGTATTGCGCTTGCTAAATTGATGGGGCTAGACCCGTTGATGGGGTTACTAGCTGGCTCAATTACCTTATCAGGTGGGCACGGTACTGGTGCTGCGTGGAGTAAACTCTTTTCTGAACGCTATGGCTTTGAAAATGCAACAGAAGTTGCTATGGCTTGTGCAACATTTGGTTTGGTGCTGGGGGGATTGATTGGTGGCCCGGTAGCCCGCTACCTGGTGAAGCGCTCTTCCACACCCGATGGTACGCCGGAGGACAGCGAAGTCCCTTCCGCATTTGAAAAGCCTTCGGCGGGGCGCATGATCACCTCGTTGGTGTTAGTTGAAACCATCGCCATGATAGCTATCTGCCTGATGGCAGGCAATGTGATTGCGGGTTGGTTGCAGGGCACGATGTTTGAACTGCCAATCTTTGTTTGTGTGCTGTTTGTCGGGGTTATCCTCAGTAACACGTTGTCGGCAATCGGCTTCTATAAAGTCTTTGATCGTGCGGTATCAGTGCTGGGCAATGTCAGTCTGTCACTGTTTTTGGCAATGGCACTGATGAGTTTGAAGCTCTGGGAGCTGGCTTCACTGGCATTACCGATGCTGGTAATTTTGTCAGTTCAGGCACTGGCGATGGCGTTGTACGCTATCTTTGTCACTTATCGCATCATGGGAAAAAACTATGATGCAGCGGTACTGGCGGCGGGGCACTGTGGTTTTGGTCTGGGTGCAACACCGACTGCAATCGCCAATATGCAAGCGATTACTGACCGTTTTGGCCCATCTCATCTGGCGTTCTTAGTGGTACCAATGGTTGGCGCATTCTTTATTGATATCGCTAATGCGATCGTGATTAAGCTGTATCTTTTACTGCCAATATTCCCAGCGGTGGTAGGGTAACTGCACTTAGGGGTGGGTTTACCTGCCCCTTATTTATTAAGCGTTAGTGTAACGCGCTCGCTCTGGTAGCCAGCGCTCAATCAATGCGCGTGCATGTTCAGGATATTGCTGGTGCAGATGGCGAGCTACCCGTTGGACTTCGGGAATCATCGCCTGATCGCGCAGTAAATCAGCCACTTTGAACTCCGCACTTCCAGTTTGCCGTGTTCCCAACAATTCGCCCGGTCCACGGATTTCTAAATCTCGCTGGGCAATGACAAAGCCATCATTACTATCACGCAACACTTGCAAACGCATCTGGGCGGTTTTACTCAACGGCGTTTTATAGAGTAATACACAATGAGAGGCGACAGCACCACGGCCGACACGGCCTCGTAACTGATGTAATTGCGCTAACCCCAAGCGTTCCGGGTTATCGATTATCATCAGGCTGGCGTTAGGCACATCGACCCCAACCTCGATCACTGTGGTTGCCACCAATAGCTGCAACTCACCCTGTTTAAATGCCTGCATAACTGCCTGTTTTTCTGGTCCTTTCATGCGCCCATGAACTAAACCGACTTTAATTTCCGGCAAAGCAATTTTCAGTTCTTCACAAGTTACTTCGGCGGCCTGCGCTTCCAGGACTTCCGATTCCTCAATCAGTGTGCAGACCCAATAAGCTTGCCGACCCTCTTCCAGACAGGCATTTTTAACTCGCTGGATAACATCACTGCGGCGGGTATCAGGGATTGCCACTGTAGTCACCGGTGTTCTACCTGGCGGAAGCTCATCAATCACTGAGGTATCAAGATCTGCATAGGCAGTCATGGCCAGCGTTCTTGGAATTGGGGTCGCGGTCATAATGAGTTGATGTGGATGGAAACCTTGCTCCTCGCCCTTTTCCCATAAAGCGAGCCGTTGATGAACACCAAAACGATGTTGTTCATCAATAATAACCAGCGCCAGTCCAGAGAACTGCACCTGTTCTTGAAACATCGCATGGGTGCCAACAACCATTGCAACCTGACCGCTGGCGACAGCTTCTTGCTGTGCTATACGGGCTTTACCTTTTTGCTTGCCAGCCAGCCAGCCCACTTGCAGCCCCAACGGTTCTAGCCATTGGCGAAAAGTGGAGGCATGTTGTTCTGCCAGTAATTCGGTGGGTGCCATCAAAGCAACCTGCTTGCCGTGAGCAATTGCCCGTAGCGCGGCCAGGGCTGCAACCAATGTTTTT
The DNA here is from genome assembly GCF_052217105.1 of Yersinia sp. 2553 StPb PI. Classification (NCBI taxonomy): domain Bacteria; kingdom Pseudomonadati; phylum Pseudomonadota; class Gammaproteobacteria; order Enterobacterales; family Yersiniaceae; genus Yersinia; species Yersinia sp. 2553 StPb PI. The sequence goes on from NZ_JAZGPX010000002.1 coordinate 3,944,221, forward strand.
CCTGAGCCAACGTCCCCTTGAATCAATCGCATCATCGGGAAGTTATGGGTCATATCCTGCTCAATCTCCGCCACTACCCGTTGCTGGGCATGCGTGGGGCTGAAAGGTAGCGCGGCCAGAAAACGTTGTTTGAGTTGTTGCTCTGCCAATAGCGGTAATGCCCGATAGCTTTGCGCGCCGGCCCGGACAGCCAACATACTGAGGTTATGAGCGACTAGCTCTTCCATGATTAATCGCCGCTGTGCAGGATGCTTGCCTTGATCTAAATCAGTCAACTGAATATTTGCTGGTGGGCGATGCAGGGTATGAATAGCTTCTGGCAAGCTAATGAGTGAGCGGCTTAACTCAATCGGCAATAATTCGGCAATAACACAAGTATCCAGCATCGCCAGCGCTTGATCGATAAGTTTGCGCAAGGTCGCCTGACGAATCCCTTCGGTGGTGGGATAAACGGGTGTCAGGGACTCTTGTAATTCAACGCCAATGTTCTCGCCATGCACCCGATATTCAGGGTGAATGATTTCCGCCCCGGTATTGCCCCGTTTGACTTCGCCGTAGGCGATAACATGCTTGCCCGGAGACAAACTGTTTTTCATCGCAGCGTTGAAGTTAAAGAAACGCAGAGTGAGAATACCACTACCGTCGCTGATTTGGCAGGTCATCATGCGGCGGCGGCCAAAGGTGATATCAGAACGTAGAACCTCGCCCTCAACATTAACCGAGAGGCCAGGCATTAAATCGCCAATACGATACAGGCGAGTACGATCTTCATAACGCAGTGGGAGGTGAAGCAGTAGGTCTTGGATGGTTTCCAACCCCATTTTAGCCAGCTTCCCAGCCTGACTTGAGCCAACACCGGAAAGTGTACTGAGGGGTACTGCATCCAGCAGGCGGCCTTTCATTTAAGACTCCGTGGCTTGCATGGCAGACCACCATTGTGCATCGGCAATAACCTGACCCTGCTCATCAATATGTGGTTGAGGTAGCCCTTTCCGTTTGGCGACTTGTGCCAATACCGGATACCCCCCCTCAAACAGTAATCGTTGCTGCTCATCTTCGGGCAAGACACTTTTTGCTCGCTGATACATACCTGCATTTTGCCGCTGCCGTTGGGCTTCATATAAAATCAACGCAGACGCGACAGAAACATTGAGTGATTGCACCATGCCGATCATCGGAATAATGATGTCTTGGTCCGCGAGTGCTAACGCTTCCTCAGATATACCGGTCTTCTCTTGTCCCATCAAAATACAGGTTGGGCGGGTATAGTCTATTTCACGAAAATCGACAGCATTATCAGACAGATGCGTTGCCAGAACTTGCATGTTCTGTGATTTCAGATGAGCAATGGCATCGCTAATATGAGTGTGTGTTTTGACTTGTACCCAACTGTTGCTGCCGGCCGCGGAAGAGAGTCGTGTATACATCTGAGTCGTTGGCCAAATTGCATGTACTTGATGGATACCGACAGCATCAGCTGTACGAATGATAGCGGATACATTATGAGGTTTATGTACTTGCTCCAGGCAAACCGTTAGGTCCGGCTGCCTGGTAGCCAGCATTTCACAAATCCGCGCATAGCGTTGAGGATTCATAGGCGTTAGTTACGATTACGGCTGACTTTAACCACATCTGGCATGATACGAATCTTACGCATTATGTTAGCCAGATGGACCCTGTCACGGGTAGTCAGGCGAATAAAGGCACTGTATACCCGGCCATCTTTCTCTTCAGTATTCAGGCTCTGAATATTAGATTCGGCTGCATTGATTGCCGCAGTCAGATTTGCCAAAGCACCTTGCTGATTGAACATATCGACTTTAATTTCAGCAATGAACTCTTGTTCAGTCTCTTGATCCCACTCAACCGCCATAAATTTCTCAGGCTCTTTCTGGTAGCCACGGATATTACGGCAAGACTCATGATGGATAACCAAACCTTTGCCTGGGCTGATATGAGCAATAATCGGGTCACCGGGGATAGGACGGCAGCACTTGGCAAAGGTAATTAGGACACCATCGGCACCCTTGATTGCCAGATTACGGGTGCCAGAGGTCGCCAGCGTTGATAGGTCACCCAACAGGTTTTTGGCCACTACCACACTCATCGCATTACCCAAGCCAATTTCTGCTAGCAAATCATCTAGCGTCGCCAGTTTCATACGGTCCAGTTCATGTTTGATATTATCTTCAGAAATATCAGACAGTTTTCGACCATTTCCTAACGCATGATTCAGTAACCGGCGGCCAAGGCTCACCGATTCATCACGTTTCAGGTTTTTCAGCAACTGGCGAATTTTGGCTCGCGCTTTCGAGCTGACAACAAAGTTCAGCCAGGCCGCATTTGGCCGAGCACCCGGAGCGGTAATAATCTCAACGGTCTGGCCACTGTTCAGTGACTGAGAAAGCGGGTAGGGCTGACGGTCAACACGCGCACCTACACAGGCATGGCCAATATCGGTATGCACGGCATAGGCAAAGTCGACAGGTGTCGCACCGGCAGGTAATTCAACGATGCGCCCTTCTGGGGTGAAAACGTAAATCTCATCAGGGAATAAATCAGATTTTACGCTTTCAATAAATTCAAATGAGCTGCCTGCACTTTGCTGTAACTCCAGCAAGCTTTGCATCCAGCGCTGAGCGCGAATTTGTGCGGTGGTGCCAGACTCACCCTGCTCTTTATAAGCCCAGTGTGCAGCAACCCCCATTTCGGCCATCTGATCCATATCTTCAGTACGAATCTGTACCTCGACCGGAACCCCATGAGGGCCGATTAATGAGGTATGTAACGATTGATAGCCGTTAGCCTTAGGGATGGCAATATAGTCTTTCACTCTACCGGGGCGTGGCTTATACAGGCTGTGAGCCTGACCCAACACGCGGTAGCAAGTATCGACTTCTTTGACTATTACCCGAAAAGCATAGATATCCATGATGGAGTGAAAACGCTGCTCTTTCAGGTTCATTTTGCAATAAATGGAATAGAGATGCTTTTCACGACCACTGACTCGGCAAGGAATACCGGCCTCAGTCAGACGCCCTTCAATCTCCGCCAAGATTTTCTGAATCATCTCTTTGCGGTTACCACGTGCGGCTTTCACCACTTCTTTAATTACGCGATAGCGATTGGGGTAGAGCGCTTCAAAACCCAGCTCTTCCAGCTCGGTTTTTAAATGATGGATACCCAGCCGATGGGCCAGTGGGCTGTATATTTCAAGGGTTTCACGTGCAATGCGGCGACGTTTATCTGGGCGTAAGGAACCCAGCGTTCGCATGTTATGTGTGCGGTCAGCCAGTTTGATCAAAATAACGCGGATATCCTGCACCATCGCCATGATCATTTTGCGGAAATTTTCCGCCTGAGCTTCTTTCTTGTCACGAAAATTCAGTTTATCGAGTTTAGAAACACCCTCGACCAGCTCGGCTACGCTTTTCCCAAACAACTGCTCCATATCTTGATATGTAGCAGGAGTATCTTCAATGACGTCATGTAATAACGCCGCCATTAAGGTTTCGTAATCGAGCCGCATCTCCGCGAGAATACAGGCCACAGCAACAGGATGAGTGATATAAGGCTCACCACTGGAGCGTGTCTGACCCTCGTGAGCATCACGTGCAACAAGATATGCCTGTTTGAGGCGCTTAATCTGCTCCTCTGGCAGGTAACGTTGAATCAGCAGATTCAGGCTTTCAAACAGGTACAAGGCAGACTCGCTGTCTAATTAACGACGACCTTCAGCAATCGCGGTTACCGCTTGGATCTCTGCGGCTTCCTGCTCTTGCTGTTCTTGGCGTTCACGAACATCGAGAATCTGATTAGTAATCAGGCCTTCTTCAATCTCGCGCAGCGCAATCACAGTAACTTTATCGTTTTCTTCTGGAACCAGTGCGTCTTTACCGCCGGACTGGATTTGACGTGCCCGACGAGCAGCGACCAACACCAGGTCAAAACGGTTACCAATTTTCTCTACAGCGTCTTGAACAGTTACGCGTGCCATAATTCTGCTACTCCACAGGTGACGAAATGACGGGGCATGATACTGAAACTCGGTTCAGTCTGCCAATAATTTGGTGATTAAAGCGTCATGCCGCTGTTTCTGGCGGCCTAAACGCAGTCGTTCTGCGCGAATAATGGTTTTCAGATCAGATAAAGCCAGATTGAAATCATCATTTACGATTAAATAATCATATTCAGCGTAATGGGTCATCTCGGCGACAGCTTGCGCCATTCGCTTAGCGATAACCTCTTCGCTATCTTGCCCACGGCCTCGCAAGCGGCGATCCAATTCTTCCTTGGATGGCGGCAAAATAAAAATACTGCGTGCAGTGGGCATTTTTGCGCGAATTTGCTGCGCACCTTGCCAATCAATATCTAAAAATACATCGACACCGGTTGCAAGAACCTGCTCAATCGCCAAACGTGAGGTGCCATAGTAATTTTCAAATACTTTGGCATGCTCAAGGAAAGCATCGTCATCAATCATCTGGCAAAACTCTTCTTTAGAAATGAAGAAGTAATGTTCACCGTGATTCTCACCCGGACGTATTGCACGCGTGGTATGGGAAATAGAAACCTGCGTGTCGTACAGCGGTTGTGTTTTTAACAAAGCCTGAATCAGGCTTGATTTCCCTGCCCCACTGGGCGCGGAAACGATGTATAGCGTGCCTTGGACCATGATGACGTTTCAGTTGATTAGGTTGATATACCCTTCTTACTTGACGTTGCAACGGCGCTAGCAGCCCTCTCTCCAAAAACACTGACTTTAGTCAGCGCATCAGGATTTGCTCGCTTGCTACCTATCCGCAACACCAATTACTTTGGGTGTATATAGAAAGCAGAAGTGTGAATCTCCGCACAGTATACACGGCTGCTACGCGTCATGCAGCGTTACAACACATTTCACCTGAATGTTTCGTCTGTAAACAGCTCGATTTTCTGATTTTGCGGCGAAGATTGCGTAATTTTCATTTGTTGCTGTAAGCAGAAAACTATTTTTCGGTAGCGCCCGCATTTAATTTTTTTGGTCTTCGACGGATAAGACATTTCAGGTTTTACTTCCGGCCACCAAGGAAAGGGACTTATGAGCATGCTGAATTTAAAAATATTTGTTCTGTTGATAGTCAGTTTTATACATTGGTCCTCCAGAGCGGAAGCTATCTGCCCTGAATGGCCGCCAGAAAGAATGTCGGTTGAAATTAACTCACTCAAGAAACAACTGGATAAGTGGAATGTGGCTTACCATCAGCAAGGTATTAGCGTGCATGCCGATGATGTTTACGATCAATTGCAGGAAAAATTGCAGTTATGGCAGTCATGCCATTTATTGCCGGACAAACAGGAAAACAGACTTACTCCTGGTAATGGGAAGTTTCTTCATCCGGTTGCGCATACCGGACTAAAAAAACTTAAAAATGAAGTTGCACTGGCTGATTGGATGGTGGGGCGGAAAAATCTCTGGGTGCAGCCTAAAATAGATGGCGTTGCAGTAACACTGGTGTATCAGGATGGAAAACTGATGCAACTTCTCAGTCGAGGAAATGGTTTGAAAGGCCAGAACTGGACTGACAAAGCACCATTTATTACTGCTATTCCTCAATATATTGCTACCGCTCCTCCCTGGTTAACGCTGCAAGGGGAGCTATTCCTGCAAATGGACGACCATCAACAAGCATCGTCTGGTGGTGCCAATGCCAGGGCGACAGTTGCTGGCGCACTTATGCGTAAGTCTCCAGCGGCATTACTACCCCAATTGGGCATTTTTATATGGGCATGGCCTGATGGACCAAGCAGCATGGTGGAGAAAGGGACACTATTGCAAGCGATGGGCTTCCCCTTGACCGCTAAATACAGCAAACCAATAGTATCAAGTCGCGATGTTGCACACTTTCGCAAACACTGGTTGCAAACACCGCTGCCTTTTGTAACTGATGGCGTTGTTATCCGTCAGGAACAGGAGCCAGCCGGACGCTACTGGCAGGCCGTTCCGGGGCACTGGGTTGTGGCGTGGAAATATCCACCACAGCAGCAACTTGCTGAAATTAAAGATATACATTTCACGATAGGCCGCACTGGTAGAGTGACAGTCGTTTTACAGGTTTCACCAGTAAAAATTGATGACAAATGGATTCGGCGAGTGAATGTTGGCTCGGTCGCGCGTTGGCGGCAGTGGGATATTACATCTGGCGATCAAATCGTTATCGCACTGGCCGGGCATGGTATTCCACGGTTGGATAGTGTTGTTTGGCGGGTAAGCCAACGGCAGACGTTCACTCCTCCAGCAGAGGATCAATTTCATCAATTGAGCTGTTTTCGCCTTATCCCTCCTGAATGTGAGCCGCAACTTCTCTCTCGTTTGACATGGCTTAGTGGCCAAAAAGGACTAGATATACAAAGTGTTAGTAGTGGATATTGGCGAGAGCTGATCCATCATGGGCTGATCAATGATTTGGTGGGGTGGCTATCTCTCACGAAAGACCAAATAGCGGATGTTCCTGGCATAGGGATAGCCCGTGCTGAAAATATTTATCAGCAATTTCAAAGCACAAGGGAAAAACCCTTTTCCCAATGGCTACAGGCATTGGGTTTTGCGCAGGGTACACTTGTCAATTCTCAATGGCGGTCACTACAACAACGCAGTATCGCCGAGTGGAGTTTAATACCGGGTATTGGGCCGATTCGAGCAAAACAGATTACTCATTTCTTACACCACCCAGAGGTGCAAGCTATGGCTGACTTTTTATCGCAACAGAATATTAGCGGGTTCCAACTTGAGGAGTAAACCTTCACGTACCTGACTTAATGCTCTGAATGGTCATATTTGAAGATTGGCAGGCCCAGCCGGAATCGTAATGCTAACAGTCGTGCACTTAGCCCGGTGACGAGTGTAATGATAACAACCCAATTATGTGACAGTTGTGTGTATTGCAGAGCAATGTAGATCCAGGCGGCAGCGAATGAGATACCAGCATAGATTTCTTTCTGGAATACCAAGGGGATACTGTTACAGAACATATCGCGCAGGACGCCGCCAAAAACGCCGGTAATGACGGCCGCAATGGCGGCAATTATCGTACTGTGGCCCATATCAAGAGCGATTTGTGCCCCAATAATAGAGAAAACAATCAGCCCAATTGCATCAAGCACCAAAAACAAATGGCGTAAATGCTTCATTAGTGGTGCCATCCAAGTTGTGACGATTGCAGCAACGGCGACAATAACAATGTATTCCGGGTGTTTAACCCAACCCAGCGGATAATGGCCCAGCAGCATATCTCGGACTGAACCACCACCAATTGCCGTTGCAGATGCAATAATAATGACACCAAACATATCCATTTGACGGCGGCCCGCAGCCAGTGCCCCGGTCATGGCTTCAGCTGTAATACCAATAATATAAAGAACACTGAGTAGCATAATGAATCAAATTTCTTAAGGGCAGTAAAGGCCGCAGAGTAGTGACTAAGGCTGGTTGTCGCGACTGAGATTTTCTAAGTCATATATTTAAGATTACTTTAACTAATCAATTTATTAATTATATATCTAATAAATATAAATAAAAAAAGAATGTATTAATAATTAGGCATGAATAATTGTAGGGTAAAAATAGTAGGTTAAAGCTCTGTGAGAGTACATTAGTACGCTTGTATGATCCTCTTGCGTGATTGCAGAGTCATTCAGGGGATGGTAGTTTTTATCTTTTATTTCAGTGAGATTTGTTCATGGACAATCGTGTTAATCCGTTGCGTTATCGTGGGGCATTGTTTGCCGGTATGGTTGCTATCGGGGTATTACTGGGCGGTTGTGTTGATAACGCTGGTCATGCAAACACTGTAGCGGTGAAAGTTGTACCTCCGACCTGTATTAAAGGTGAGTCAATGACACAAACCACACTCTACTTCGGTTTGAATCGGCCTCATGGCCCCGCTATTTCTATCACTGAATGGCAGTCTTTTGTCGATAATGATGTGACTAGCCGCTTCGATGAAGGCTTGACCGTAATTGATGCCAAGGGGCAATGGTTGGGAAATGATGGGAAAGTTGCCAAAGAAAGCAGTAAGGCATTAGTCCTTATTCATAAAGATGGCAAAGAATACGCCATTGAAGCTCTACGCTCCCGCTATAAACAGCAGTTTTCACAAGAATCTGTCATGCGAGTTGATACTACTGTGTGCGTAGATTTCTAACATTCATTTCAAGCCTTTTATCTCCAATTTACGAGAGATAAAAGGCTGATAGCCCTATTTTTGGCTTAGAATGAAAGCTTGCCTTATTACAAAATAAGTCCTGCAACGGCGGCAGAAAGTAAACTGACCAAGGTTGAACCATAGACTAATTTTAATCCGAATCGTGAAACGATATTCCCTTGTTGCTCATTCAGCCCTTTGATGGCACCAGCAACAATACCAATTGAGGCAAAGTTAGCAAAAGATACTAAAAAGACAGAAAGAATGCCTAAGCCACGTGGAGACATTTCGGCTGCTACTTTCTTTAATTCAATCATGGCAACGAACTCATTTGCCACCAGTTTGGTAGCCATAATACTCCCCGCCTGTAACGCATCCTGAGTAGGAATGCCAATCAGCAGAGCAAGCGGATAAAATAGATATCCCAGCACTTCTTGGAAACTGATGTTGAATAAGCTACTAAATAAAGCATTAATAGCAGAAATTATGGCAATAAACCCGATTAACATCGCGGCTATAATCATAGCGATTTTAAAACCAGCCAGAATATATTCCCCCAACATCTCAAAAAAACTTTGGTCTTCATGAAGTTTGTTTAGCTTTAATTCGGGTTCTTCAGTAACAGGGTAAGGATTAATAATAGAAAGAACAATAAAAGTACTAAACATATTCAATATTAATGCAGTTACTACAAATTTTGGCTCAAGCATAGTCATATAAGCGCTTACAATCGACATGGACACTGTTGACATCGCCGTTGCTGCCATGGTGTACATTCTACGTGGTGATATATCAGCAATAATCCCTTTGTAAGCAATAAAATTCTCTGATTGTCCTAAAATCAATGTACTTACGGCATTGAAAGACTCCAGTTTCCCCATGCCATTTACTTTGGATAACAACGTGCCCACCACCCGTATGATGAGTGGCAATATACGAAAGTGCTGTAAAATCCCAATCAGTGCCGAAACGAAAATGATCGGGCAAAGAACGTTCATGAATATAAATGCTAAGCCTTGTTCGTTCATTCCCCCAAAAACAAAACTAGTACCGACTGAGGAAAATTTCATCAGTGTTTCGAATAATCCAGCAAAATACTTTATCGCACCCAGGCCATTTTCTGAGTGTAAAAAGAAATAAGCCAGTGCAATTTCTAAAACCAATAACTGAAAAATATAGCGCAGTCTAATATTTTTTCGGTCACGACTGGCTAACAACGCCAGTATTGCAATAGTCATCAACGCTAAAAGAAAGTGCAGAATTTGCAGCATAAAAAATCCGTCAGGGATAAAGTTCAGCCAGTATTTTATCCATAACGGCAGGCTTTTTTCATCTGAAATTCTACCGCCTTGGCAATATATATTCTATTTAGCGCCTTAACACAGCTCTAAACATGCGTATTGTTAAAATTTTTACTGCTTTTCTCATCATTTATCCATTGAGTGACTCACTATTTATCTGCCAGCTTAAGTTGCCATCACTCCGGCAAGTTTAGCGCGTCCTCAAGGAGGATCCGGCAGAAATAGCACTATTTGTGTTTAACTAACTCATTGGATGGAATATGAATATGATTAATCTTCCTAGCTGCCGCCCTTTTACTGAGGCTGGCCACTTATCTCAAATATCGGCCTATTACGAAGAAGAGCGTAATACCATGTGGATGTTGTTGCGCGCTCATCCGCGCCCTTGTTTTAATCTGGAGTTAATTGAAAATATTATGACACTCGCGCAAGCTGCTAAAGAATCAAAGTTACCTTTTGATTTTTGGGTGACGGGTTCGGTGGTGCCCAATATGTTTAATGTAGGGGGGGACTTAAACTTTTTCGCGCATATGATCAAAAACCGCAAACGAGAAGCGTTAATGGCATATGCGCGTGCATGCGTAGATTGTGTTCATGCGGCTTCCCGTGGCTTTGATACTGGTGCTATCTCTATTGCGATGATTGAGGGCAGCGCGTTAGGTGGCGGCTTTGAGGCAGCATTAGCCCATCATTTTGTTCTGGCACAAACTACAGCCAGAATGGGATTCCCAGAAATTGCATTTAATCTATTTCCTGGCATGGGGGGGTATTCGCTTGTTGCCAGAAAAGCAGGAATGAGGGTAGCTGAACAATTGATTTGGACGGGTGAGTCTCATGCAGCGGAATGGTATGAGAGTCGTGGCTTAGTTGATAAGTTATTTCAGCCGGGAGATGCTTATCTTGCTACTCGCACCTTTATAGATACGATCAGGCCGAAGTTAAATGGTATGAGAGCGATGATTAGGGTCCGGCAACGTGTTTTACAATTAACTCGTTCAGAACTGATGGATATCACTGAGGATTGGGTTGATTCTGCATTTTCTATTGAGCCGAAAGATATTGCCTATATCGAACGGTTGGTTACGTTACAAGACCGGCATACTTCGGCAATGCCAAAAGCAATATAACGTTATGCACCTAATCCAATGAAAGGTGAGGGTGTTGTGTTACCAGCCAATGCTCCAGTTCATCTGCGGGCATTGGTTTGGCGTAAAGAAATCCCTGCTTTTCATCAATGCCAATAGAATCTAGGAATTCTTCTTCCCCTTTAGTTTCCACACCTTCTGCAATCACCCGCATTTTAAGTGCCTCAGCGACAACGATAATGGCTTTAACCAGAGATTGTGAAATAGGATTATTATCAATATTACGAACAAAACTTTGATCCAATTTAATGGCATCAATAGGGATACGGGCCAATTGAGAAAGTGAAGAATAGCCAGTGCCGAAGTCATCCAAATGAACCTGAGCACCCAAGTGACGTAGTTGTTTCATGATATTGATAGCTGCATCTTCATCATCAATTAAGCAACTTTCGGTTAATTCAACATCAACCAAACTTGATTCTAATTCGCTGGATTCAAGAGACTCAATAAAACTGGTTACGATAGCTTCATCAATTAATTGCCTGGCTGACACATTGACTGCCACCCGCAAGTTAATTCCACGTTTTTTCCAATTTACCGCTTGTTGCATTGAGGTTTGCAGTACCCATTTTCCCAATGGTCCGATCAACCCGGATTCTTCGGCATAGGAGATAAATTCAAGTGGGGCGATTAAACCACGCTCAGGTGATAACCATCGGACTAATGCTTCGACACTATGAACTTTACCCGTTTTGGCAGATATCTTGGGTTGGTAAAAAACTTGTAATTGATGTTGTTCTAAACCCTTACGTAAATTGGTATCTAGCCAGACGTATTCAGATACTTTCTTATTCATCTCTTGTGAAAAAATCGAATAGGTCTGTTTTCCATGTTCTTTTGCGGTGTACATGGCAGTATCTGCGCTACGGATAATATTCTCTAGTGTATCGCCATGTTCAGGGCACAGTGCTATCCCGATAGAGCACCCAGTATATACTTCAATCAATCCTACTCGGAAGGGCAATTTCATGCGGTTGAGAATACGCTGTGTAGTTGCCTCCAATAAGCTCATCGAGGCATTCTCGACCAGAACAATAAACTCATCACCGCCTAACCGGGCAAGCATTTCACTTTCACCCAAACAACTTAAAATGGCGAGTGAGACATCTTTCAGTAAGCGATCACCAAACATATGACCGTAATGGTCGTTCACTTTTTTAAAATTATCGAGATCGAGGTAAATAATCCCCACCGAAGAATCACCACGAGTTAGGATCGCGCTATTAATACGTTCATGAATAGCGTGGCGATTAGGCAGGCCAGTAATCATGTCGGTATTAGCCAAAATCCGCAAACGCTCTTGAGCACGCCTTTCTTTAGTAATATCGGTACCAGAACAGATAAGGTAACGCTCGTTTTTGCCACTGCCACTGTGAACAAACTTATTGCGGAATAAAAAGAGACGTTTTCCTTTTACGGTATTAACCCAACGCTCAACTTCGTAAGATGCACCGCGCTGGAAGAAGCCCTCAATATTTTTACGTGATGAGGCTCCCTCTTTGGCTGTCATAAACAAGTCGTAAACATTTTTACCAATGACATCTTGTTCTTTTTTACCGGTATATTCTTCGCTAAGGTGATTGAAACGCTGTACATAACCATCTTTATCGAGAATCACAATGACTGAGTTAGCTTCAGAAACCACTTGTTCTGCAAAGGAAAGCCCCATTACTAAATCGCGCGCTACTGATTCAGTATCCGCGTACGCGGAAGCCGTTCCGCCCCATTCTTTGTCATTAACTTTACGGCCCACCAGATGTAAATGAAGTGGATTACCATAAATCTCGATTTCAATATCTAAACTGGCAGTAATGCCGGTTAAGCCCCGAATTTTCATTGTTTGAACTGAATTAAGGGGAATAGCAATATTTGTAGTCCCTTTAATCGCTGACAACTCTAAAGCTTGACTATCAAAAGCCAGTCGCCAAAAAGGGCTATGGGTACCAAAATAGGTATCAAGGATCGATGTGTTTTGGTCTTCGAACATACGCGATCCCCTAAAAGTGTATATGTGTCTTTTACTTACCTTAGCCAGAAAATTTAAGCAACGCTATTTCTGGCTTACCCTGTGATGGTGGTAATTCTGGCCCTTATAAAACGACCCTGTCTAGACCGACCAACCAATAAAGTATATGTGTAATTTCTTCATACCTGATATTAGATAGTAGTCATAAACATATTAAATGCCCTTTCTGCTCTCAAATTGTGGCATAAGAAGAAAGGTAAGCATGGAAAAAATAAAAAAACATCATATTTTTTATATTGTTACATTGATTTGTACAAAATATTTTAATTGATAAAATAATGAAGAAGAGCCGCTTGTTCGAGGGAGAGAAGTGTGACTTTGGGCGGGTTAACATCACTACAACAGCAAAATGGTGAGCAATTAGGGTATTCCATTTCAAATGAAGTAAGAATACCCAAATCCCAATTATGGTTTTTCTGCGATTCTTTTCAGATATTCATTGTTTTTGAATGCGATCATGATCATTTCAAAACAGATTCGAGAAGTAAGGCCACCAGCAAGGATGCTAAAAAAGCCGCCGATGACGCTGGTATTTATCATTACAAATACGCCGGAAATAATGATGAGCACCAGTAAAAGCCAATATAAACCAGTAAGAATTTTTGGTGTTAGCAAAGCATCGAAAAAAAGTACATTCTTAAGCATTACGAAATCCTTCTTATTTGAGCGTTAAAATTCCAGCAGGGATTATGCATTAGCTTTAAACCTCTTGCCATACACAAACACTTACAAATATTATGGAATTATAATAATCAGATGATTCTCGTTATTACTGCTCAAATTGGGCACTTTAATTACTAAAAGTTCAGTATCATGCCAACGCCGACTTCTTCAATATTAACTGTATTAGCTAGGGCTATTTTGGCTTTAAGATCAGTACAGTGGCAGGGATAAACTGCTTTAGCATTGAGTTGTTTAAAATAGTCAGATGTTCTGGATAGAATCTCACTACTGGCATTTAATAAATGAAAGCCGCCAATAACTGCACGCACACGTTTATCGTTGGTAACTTTAATAGCATAATCGATAATATTGCAGATACCAGAGTGAGAGCAGCCTGTGATTATTACGATACCTTCAGGGCTGGTATAAACCATTGCACTATCATCGGTAACAAAATCTTCAACTTTATGGCCGCAGCAATCGACAGTTTCGCCAATAGGCTCTAGCCCTTCGAAATCGTTGTTACGCGCAATCTCCCCTAAAAAGAGTAAATTATCGGTAAGGTAATATACCCCAGGCTGTTCGACCCGTTCGAAAAGCATCGGATAACCATCCGCCGGTAAATTAGCCCCTATAGATTTATCTTCATAGTATTTCGGCAGAAAAGCATTGGGATGAGCAACAATCTTTATTTTCTTGGCATATTGATGGTTTACCCGATCAAGATGCTGTGCAAGGTGGTTTAGCCCCCAGCTATGGTCGTTATGCCCATGAGAAAGGACAATACTGTCTATCTCAGTCAGGTTAATGCCTAAAATGGCCGCATTACTCAGAAAAACATCGGAGTAACCGGTATCAAAAAGAAATGATTTTTCGTCAATTCGTAAGTGATAGCAGACACCAGGTTCGGCGGTAAGGTACTTATCTATCAAGGTATTATTATCAACTAATACGGTTAACTGCATGTTTTCTCCTTACCTACATACTCTACACTGACATGAGTATTATTTGCGACTATCGTTAAGCGATTAATCAGTAACTGATTATATTTATTCAACATACACCTGATGGCTAGGGAAAAAAGTGCTCACCTCGCGTTGTTTGGAACAAATACGGTCTTGTTTCATCCTTCTACGGTCAGTGATAATTACGCTTGTCTCTGAGGTGAAAATTTGAGGTATAGATGATAAGAAAGGCGACACTTGCGGATATATCCCGTTTGGTTGAGGTTTGGGAACTCGCAGTAAGAGAAACACATTTATTCTTAACCGAAACTGATATTCAGTTTTATTTGCCACAGGTGCGGGATATCTATTTACCTGCTCTGGAGGTGTGGTTATTTGAAAATAGTACCGAGATCGTAGGATTTATCGGCCTGGATAGTAACAAAGTAGAAACGTTGTTTATTGATCCCGCTTATCACGGTAAAGGTATTGGTAAAGCGTTGCTGGTTCATGCTCAGCATTTAAAGGGAAAGTTGCGTGTGGATGTGAATGAGCAAAATCCAGCGGCATTAACTTTTTATCTAAAATGCGGATTTATAAAAATCGGTCGCTCAGAATTGGATGGCGAGGGGAAACCTTTCCCATTGATTCACCTGACTCAGACTGAATAGTAACCTAGGACGGGTGATACTAAGCATGAGCTGTGGTTAGTGTATATCACAAACCATTAAATAACCTTTTCACCACTACGGCGCTACTCTCTTTGCAAGCAATTCCCATCGGTTCATCGTGAGTTGCAGAGTTCAGAACTTCTGAAGTATTGGCTCTGGCTTGGATTGAGGCATATGTACGCATGTTGTTACTTCTTAAATTTACATTTCCATTGCTGAAAATTCAATCAACCCAAGGGGGAATATATGGTTGTAGAAAGTATTCGACCATAAAAATTTATAGCGCTAAAAAAGCCCGTAGTGACACGGGCTTGAGGTGTACTTCGAGGGGCAGTGAGACTTAGTGAGTGCTAGCGTGATAACTTACTCAATATTCTGAATCTGCTCGCGCATTTGCTCGATTAGTACTTTCAGTTCGATAGCGGAGTTGGTCACGTCGGCATTGATAGACTTTGATGCCAGCGTATTCGATTCGCGGTTAAATTCTTGCATCATAAAATCAAGGCGACGGCCTACCGCTTCTTTCTTCTTCAGAATATTGTGCGTTTCTTTAACGTGCGCTTCCAGGCGATCTAGCTCTTCGGCAACATCGACACGTTGCGCCATCAGCACCAATTCCTGCTCCAGACGGGTATTTTCCAGTTGGACTTGCGCTTCTTCCAGCTTATTGAGCAAGCGTTCACGTTGCCACTGCAAGATATTTGGCATATGCGCACGGACTTTAATCACTTCCGCACTAACACCATCAAGGCGCTGTTCGATAAGGGTTTTCAGTGCCGCACCTTCTGTTTCGCGGGAAACGATAAAGTCATCCAGCACGATATCCAATGCTTGCATTAGCTCGGTACTGATTGCGTCCAGATCCTGCTCTTCAGCGGCCATGACACCCGGCCAGCGCAGAATATCCACCGGATTTATCTCGCCTTCATCACTTTGCATTTTGACCCAGTTACCGGCCTCAACTAACTGCTTTGCCAGTTTTTCATTAAGGATCAGAGAGCTTTGTGCGTTAGCATCCAGTTCAAAACGCAGGTTGCACTCAATTTTGCCGCGCGTTAAGCGGCCACGGATGCGTTCGCGGATAACTGGTTCCAGACTGCGAAATTGTTCAGGTAAGCGAATATAGGTTTCTAAATAGCGTTGGTTAACGGAACGCAGCTCCCAGGCTGCGCTACCCCATTCACCCTTAATGTCACGCCGAGCGTAAGCGGTCATGCTGCGGATCATTGTTGCGTACCCGTTTTAAAGAAAAGATGCAGCGATTATAGCCTCCGAGGCGCAGGCAGGATAGGCATTACATCACTAAGGCCGTATAATGCGCGACCAATATCGATTTAAAGCCGGAGAAAGCCCATGCGTCCAGCAGACCGAGCAGCACAACAAGTCCGCCCACTCACCCTGACCCGTAATTACACGAAACACGCTGAAGGTTCAGTATTGGTTGAGTTTGGCGATACCAAAGTATTGTGTACCGCCACGGTCGAAGAGGGTGTTCCGCGCTTTCTCAAAGGCCAAGGGCAGGGCTGGATAACTGCTGAATATGGCATGTTGCCGCGTGCTACTCATAGCCGTAATGCCCGTGAAGCCGCGAAAGGTAAACAAGGTGGCCGTACTTTAGAGATTCAACGCCTGATTGCCCGTTCTTTACGTGCTGCGGTTGATTTGAAAAAATTAGGTGAGTTCACTATCACCTTAGACTGCGATGTGTTGCAGGCTGATGGTGGTACCCGTACTGCTTCAATCAGTGGTGCTTGTGTGGCTCTGGCCGATGCACTGAATAAACTGGTCGCGGCGGGTAAATTGAAAGCGAACCCAATGAAAGGTCTGGTTGCTGCGGTTTCTGTCGGTATCGTTAAAGGCGAGGCCCTTTGCGATCTGGAATATGTAGAAGATTCTGCCGCAGAAACGGATATGAATGTGGTGATGATGGAAGATGGCCGGATGATTGAGGTGCAGGGCACCGCAGAAGGCGAACCATTCAGTCACGAAGAACTCTTGTCGTTGCTGGCTCTGGCCCGTGGGGGAATAGAGACTATTTTCCAGGCGCAGAAAGCAGTGTTAGCACAATAATTGATTAAGGCGACTTGCTAGTCGCCTTTTTTTTGCCTGCAATTTAGATATCGAGTCAGTTAATAAAGCAGTTAACAAGAACAGTCACAATCTGGAGAGGAGAAGTACCCATGAAAGCCTATCAGCGCGATTTTATCGAGTTTGCGCTTAACAAGCAGGTGTTGAAGTTTGGCGAATTTACCCTGAAGTCTGGGCGGATTAGCCCCTATTTCTTTAATGCCGGATTGTTTAATACCGGGCTGGATCTGGCAAAACTCGGGCGTTTTTATGCCGCTGCCTTAGTAGATTGTGGTGTGGAGTTCGATCTGTTGTTCGGGCCAGCATACAAAGGTATCCCAATTGCGACGACGACGGCTGTTGCATTGGCAGAGCATCATGAACGCGATGTGCCTTACTGTTTTAACCGTAAAGAAGCGAAAAATCACGGGGAAGGCGGCAGTCTGGTAGGTAGCCCGTTACAAGGCCGAGTCATGCTGGTGGATGATGTAATAACCGCTGGTACTGCTATTCGTGAATCAATGGAGATTATCAATGCACAGGGCGCGACCCTGGCTGGCGTAATGATTTCATTGGACCGTCAGGAACGTGGCCGTGGTGAGATTTCAGCGATTCAGGAAGTTGAACGTGATTATCACTGCAAAGTGATTGCGATTGTGACGTTGAGTGATGTGATAAGTTATCTGGAAGAAAAACCAGAAATGGCTGATCATCTGGCCGCGGTGCGTGAATATCGCAAGGAATACGGTATCTAGCCACTCTATTGCTAAGCCAGCAAAAAGGGCCATCAGGCCCTTTTTTTATAGGTTTTGTGACTGCCGCGACTGAGCTTATTGCAACTGCGCCACAATCAGTGGCCAGCGGGCGTCAAACTCTTGTGTTGGCCGGTAGCGGAATTCTGAACGGACAAAGCGCGAAAGCATCCCTTCACAAAATGCCAGTAGTTGAGTCGCCAATAGCGCTTCATCATGTATAAAACCTTGCCCATCACGCAGTTTTTTCTCGCGCAAAACTTGACGCAATTGCACTTCAATACGTTCAAATAGTTGATTAATCCGCCCTTGCAGACGATCTTGTTCAAACATCAGTGCATGCCCGGTCATGATTCGGGTCAGGCCGGGGTTGCGTTCTGCAAACCCTAATACCAGTAGCAGGATTAGCCGGAGGCGATTAAACGTCTCTTTTTCATCTTGCAGAATCAAATTAATGCGGGACATCAGACTATCTTCAATAAACTCGATCAGGCTATCGAACATCCGCGTTTTACTGGGGAAATGTCGATAAAGCGCTGCTTCAGAAACCCCCACATTGGCGGCAAGTTTAGCGGTAGTAATGCGTTGGCTACCATCACTGGATTCCAGCATCTGCGCTAAAGCCTGCAAAATTTCCTCGCGCCTGTTCCTTTTCGTATTCTGTTTTTCTGCCATGTCCGAGTAGACCCTTGCTAAAAATGACTTAATAACAAAAACCCAAATATCGGCCGCACTGGGTACCAAGCCCCGGCGGCTTATGTGATAGCTTTTTTACGATATTGAGGTCTAGGGTAGGTTATTGGCGCCCAGAATGACCAAAACCACCGGTACCACGTTCACTTTGGTCAAAATCCTCAACCAAATTGAATTCTGCTTGTACTACGGGAACAAATACCATCTGAGCGATGCGTTCACCGGGTTCGATGGTAAAAGCCTGTTGACCACGGTTCCAGACTGACACCATCAATTGCCCTTGATAATCGGAATCAATCAGCCCCACCAGATTACCTAATACCACGCCATGCTTATGCCCCAAACCGGAGCGCGGCAGAATGACGGCGGCTAAAGCACTATCACCGATGTGTATGGCTAAGCCGGTAGGTAACAATGTGGTTTGCCCCGGCAGTAAATCAACTGCCTCGTCCAGACAGGCACGTAAATCCAGCCCGGCAGAACCTTCTGTAGCATAGGTTGGTAAAGGAAATTCATTGCCAACACGTGGGTCCAGAATTTTAATGTCGATTTTTTTCATCATAACGGCTGACAATCTCGTCTATTAAACGCTGACTGAGGAGGTGTTTATCGCTGAGCGGTAAACGTTTCTCTCCAGCCAGCCAAAAAAGGTGCAAGGCATTGGTATCACTGTTAAAACCATGCTCTGCGAGCGATACATCATTAGCGCAAATCAGATCCAGCTTCTTTCGCACTAGTTTTTGTCGCGCGTATTCTTCCACATTCTGGGTTTCGGCAGCAAATCCAACCACAAATGGTCGATTTTTAGCCATCGAAGCCACGCCAGCAACAATATCCGGGTTTTTCAACAACTTAAGGGTGATTTCATCACCCTGTTTTTTTATTTTCTCATCAGAAACTTGCTCTGCACGGTAATCTGCTACCGCAGCACAAGAAATAAAAATATTCTGCTGGGCTACGGTGTTCTGCACGACCTGCTGCATCTCAAGAGCACTGACAACATCAATGCGATTAACACCCGTCGGCGTGGAGAGATTCACCGGGCCTGCAATCAGCGTGACTTTAGCGCCTCTCGCGGCGGCGGCCTGAGCAATTGCGAAGCCCATCTTGCCCGAACTTTGATTACTGATAAAGCGCACCGGATCAAGTGCTTCACGGGTTGGCCCTGCGGTAATCATGACACTCAAATGTTGCAGGTCTTGTTTTGCAGAAAAATGACTGTCTGCCAGTGCGACGATTTCCAGCGGGTCCAGCATTCTTCCCGGCCCCACATCACCACAAGCCTGGCTGCCGCTGTCCGGCCCCCACAGCAACATTCCGCGATTAGCGAGAGTCTGCAAGTTCGCTTGGGTGGCCGTAGCACGGTACATCTGTTGATTCATGGCCGGAACAGCCGCAATAGGGGCTGCCGTGGCCAGGCAAACCGTGGTCAGTAGGTCATTTGCCATCCCCGCAGCAACCCGGGCCAGCAAATCAGCCGTAGCCGGAGCCATGATGACCAGATCAGCCCATTTACCTAACTCAATATGGCCCATGGCGGCTTCTGCCGCCGGATCGAGTAAATCATCTGAGACGGGATAGCCCGAGACTGCCTGCAACGTGAGCGGCGTAATGAACGCTTTGGCGGCGGTCGTCATCACCACACGCACTTCTGCGCCCCTGTCGCGCAAGCGGCGTACCAGCTCAGGAGATTTATACGCGGCAATACCTCCGCTAATCCCGAGCACAATATGTTTGCCGGAAAGTCCCGTCATCATGATTGTCCGAATGAAAGCTGTAAGAGGCAATATTTTAGCATAACCACTGAGTAGATTAGCTATCGGGCTGTCGCTTGATGTCATCAATCATCAAATTTGCGAAGCGTTTCGCATGCACTTAATCATGAGTTCGCCAGGCAGAAAGCCTTCTGTCATGCTGCATGTGCTGTTCTGGGATTACAGGAGCCAAAGGATGGATGAATGGTATGGGCAGATAGCCCCAAGGGAGAAATTACTGAAATACGGTGCAGCCATGCTGACCGATGCCGAGTTACTCGCTATTTTTCTGCGTACCGGTATTCCGGGAGTACACGTAATGCAGATGGCTGAATATCTGATTGAAGAGTTTGGCTCACTTCATGGGCTGATGTCGGCGGATTATCAGACGTTATGTGCTCAAAAAGGGATTGGTGCATCTAAATACAGCCAAATTCAAGCTATTGCAGAACTAGCCTGCCGTTGTTTTTCATCCCACCTGATGCGGGAAAGTGTTCTGCAAAATCCCGAAATTACCCAAAAGTTTCTACAAAATATTCTTTCCCACCGCGAACGAGAGATTTTTTTAGTCATGTTTTTGGATAACCAGCATCGTGTTATTCGCCATGAGGAGATGTTTACTGGTACCATTAGCAGCGTTGAGGTCCATCCGAGAGAAATTGTGCGTGAAGCGCTGAAGGTTAATGCCGCCGCGCTGATTCTGGCGCATAATCACCCCTCGGGTAAGGCTGAACCGAGCCAAGCCGACCGTTTGATTACTACGCAGGTGATAAAAGCCTGCTCATTATTAGATATTCGTGTGCTCGATCATTTAGTGGTTGGCCGGGGTGAATGTGTCTCATTTGCTGAACGGGGATGGCTTTAGAGCAATAATAATTGATCCTTTCAGGATCTTTAGCTGTTCGGGACTTGAGCACTTACGCTTCAGAGCGTATACTACGCCACCTTTGAGAATCTTGGGTTTGGCGTGAAGAGCCTATCTCAGCAGGTTTATAGCCTGGTGGCAGGGGTTTCTGACCTGATGACAGTGAGTCTTCTCAGTGAATTTGCTGAGATGGGCTCTAAAGCCTGACGAGGCGGCCAAATCCTATACGAAGCTCGAGCTGATTTGATTTTTGGAGAATAGACATGTCCCGAGTCTGCCAAGTTACTGGCAAGCGCCCGGTGAGCGGTAACAACCGTTCCCACGCAATGAACGCGACCAAACGCCGTTTTCTGCCGAACCTTCACTCTCACCGTTTTTGGGTTGAGGGCGAGAAGCGCTTTGTAACTCTGCGTGTATCTGCTAAAGGTATGCGTGTTATTGATAAGAAGGGTATCGAAACGGTCTTGGCCGAAATTCGTGCCCGCGGTGAGAAGTATTAAGGAACTGAATCATGGCTAAAGGTGTTCGCGAGAAGATCAAGCTGGTTTCTTCTGCTGGTACTGGTCACTTCTATACCACTACGAAGAACAAGCGTACTAAGCCGGAAAAATTGGAATTGAAGAAATTCGATCCAGTTGTCCGTCAACACGTGATCTATAAAGAAGCTAAAATTAAATAATTTTAATTTTGGTGGATTATGAAAACCCGGCTTCGGCCGGGTTTTTTATTATATAAAGTTCAGTGAGATACGTTTAGGGAGGTTACATGCCTGAATTACCAGAAGTTGAGACCAGCCGACGCGGGATCGAACCTTATCTTGTCGGCCAAACTATTCTTTACGCGGTGGTTAGAAATGCCCGTTTGCGTTGGCCGGTATCCGATGAAATTCTGGCTTTGAGTGATCAGCCGGTGCTCAGTGTTCAGCGTAGGGCCAAGTATTTACTAATAGAACTGCCAACTGGCTGGATTATCGTCCATCTGGGGATGTCAGGTAGCTTACGGATATTATCTGAAGAAACTGAAGCTGAAAAACATGACCATGTCGATTTGGTGATCAGTAATGGCAAAATATTGCGTTATACCGACCCACGGCGCTTTGGTGCCTGGTTGTGGGCAAAAGACCTTGAAACCAGCAATGTATTAGCACATTTAGGGCCAGAACCACTGAGCGACGAATTTTCTGCCCAATATCTGTTTGATAAATCACGTAATAAGCGCACCGTGATTAAACAGTGGCTGATGGATAATAAAGTGGTAGTTGGTGTTGGCAATATTTACGCCAGTGAATCCTTGTTTGCCGCGGGTCTTTTGCCTGACCGTGCCGCCGGTTCATTAACCAACGCTGAAATTGTACTGCTAGTGGCCACAATAAAAGCCGTGTTGCTGCATTCCATTGAGCAGGGGGGCACTACATTGCGCGACTTTCTACAGTCAGACGGTAAGCCTGGTTACTTTGCGCAGGAGTTGCAGGTGTACGGGCGGGCAGGCGAGTCATGTCGCCGTTGTGGGCATCTGATTGAAATTGCGAAACATGGGCAGCGCAGCACGTTTTTTTGCCGCCACTGCCAGCATTAATCGTATACCCTTCGTATTTGAAGCCGCTGGGTTGTGAGCTATGTTCGCTTACCACCTACCGGTAACGCCAATTAACTTTGGCTATATAGGGTATCGCGTAAATAAAGAGTCAGGCCAGTTTACTCATTAGCGCTTTGGTGACCGATACCGGAAGGAACGGCGTGATATCTCCCCCATGGCGCGCCACTTCCTTCACCAATGAGGAAGAGATAAACGACCATTTTTCTGATGGCATCAGGAACACACTTTCCAGTTTTGGCATCAGGTGACGGTTCATATTGGCCAGTTGCCATTCATACTCAAAGTCTGATACTGAGCGTAAGCCTCGTACCAAAATATTAGCATCGTGTTTTCTGGCGAACTCAGCCATCAGTTCACTGAATCCTAAAACCTCTACATTCTTCAAAGGTGCGGTCACTTCTTTGGCCAATGCCACGCGTTCTGCCAGTGTAAACATCGGTTTTTTGCTGGAACTGTCGGCAATAGCCAGGATGACATGGCTGAACATGGCAGCGGCACGTGTCACTAAGTCCAAATGCCCATTGGTTATGGGATCAAATGTCCCCGGATAGATGGCTTTGGTGGTCATGAGTTCTCGCTTTTCTGATATTGGTGGCTCAATGCCCACAGAGCCGCATATTTATTAAAGGTATATTGCGCGTTTACGACTGCCAGCAATAGCCCTTGTTTACCATCGAGGAAACCTGCACGTAATAACCATGTTTTACAGAAAGCCCCAAGAGTATGGCTGAGAATAGAGAAGTAGCTGCAACTCTTACCTTGCTGATGGCGCTGAGTGGCCCACGCCTTTGCATAACTCAGTTGTTTACGTTGAAAAGCAAAGAAATCACGGCAAGTTAGATGCAATAAATCACCGCTCAACGGGATAACTTTTGCTGAGCCGCTATTGAGCGATTCATGCACCAAATTATCGTTATATTGGAACTGATGATGCGGATATAACCGGGTTACTCGATCTGGATACCAGCCACTGTGGCGCATAAAACGGCCTAAAAACAGGTTCCGCCGTGCACAGCTATAAACCGCGCCTTCCTCCGGTGCGATAAGTACCGCTTCAATAGCTGCTTTAAGCTCAGGGGTTACTCGTTCATCGGCATCCAGCATCAGAATATAATCACCACTGGCATACTGTTGAGCTAATTGCCGCTGTTTACCATAACCCGGCCATTGCTCGTTACAGTAGACTTTAGCGCCATATTGCTGAGCCAGCGCGATGGTTTCATCTTCACTGCCTGAATCCAATACCACTATTTCATCAGCCCAGCTCACTGATGCCAGGCAATCCGCCAGCAATGAGGCTTCATTCTTGGCAATCATCACCACTGACAGGCGTTTTCTTGCACTCATTTAGTGGCTCCGTTGCGGCAGATAAGGCTCCAGCAAGTGTAATAGCCGCTGTAGTGCACCTTGGTTTTCATGCAACACATCAACTGCATGGCGACCATAATAGAGGCGGCAATCTTCATCTGTTAGCAGCACGGTGATTTCTTTTACCAGCGATAGGGTATCTGTTACGGTTATCAACCCTTCAGCCTGCTCCAGCTTGGCACAGATGTCTTTAAAGTTAAATGTATGTGGCCCCATCAACACCGGAATGGCATGGGCCGCGGCTTCCAATGGATTATGACCACCACGTTCAACCAGGCTTCCACCGACAAAGGCCAGATCGGCAATACCATATAGCAGCATCAGTTCACCCATGGTATCGCCAATCACAACCTGTGTACTGCCAGAAGGGATTTCACCTTTGCTACGTAAGGTATAACTCAGCCCTGCTTTCTGTGTCAGTTCAACCGCTGTCGGGAAACGTTCGGGATGACGAGGTACCAAAATCAACAATAATGTCGGGAAGTGTTGCAGCAATTGGCTGTGAGCCTCCAGCAAAATGGCTTCTTCGCCGTCATGAGTACTGGTTGCAATCCACACCGGGCGATGCGGTGCCCATTGGCGGCGTAATGTTACGGCTCTGGCTGCTAATTCAGGGGTGACGGAAATATCAAATTTCAGGCTGCCCGTTACCGTCAACTGAGAACGTCTTAGGCCCAGTTCGATGAAACGGTCGCCATCTTCTTGATTTTGTGCAGCAATCAGTGTGATGCGTTGCAACATATTACGGATAAAACTACCGATTTTCTTATAGCCAGCGGCAGAACGGGCAGAAAGACGTGCATTGGCAATCACCAGTGGGATCTTGCGACGATGCAGCGCATTGATAAGATTCGGCCACAGTTCTGTTTCCATGATAATGACCAGCTTAGGATTGACCTGATCAAGAAAACGGTTCACCGAGCCGGGGAGGTCGTAAGGCAGATAAACGTGGTGAACATCTTTACCAAACGCAGATTGGACACGCTCAGAACCGGTAGGTGTCATGGTGGTCACGGTAATGGGCAGTGATGGGTAGCGATGACGTAATGCCCTGACTAAAGGGATCGCGGCCAGTGTTTCACCGACTGAAACTGAATGCAGCATGATACCGCCAGCGACAACTTTACCGGCACAAAAACCATAGCGTTCCCCCCAACGCTTGCGATAAGCGGGGGCTTTACGGCTACGTAACAGCAACCGCAGCCAAATCAAAGGTTGAATAAGGTAGAGCAGTACCTGATATAAACGCAGCAACATTCTATCAATTTCATTAATATGGATTATTAAGAATAATACCATATTTGAGCAAGAAAGGCTCTTTTCAACTGGGCCAGCCTGATAGCCGGAGTAGGGCCAGACTATTCATAAAAAAGAATATAATTTTTAACAAATTTCAGTAATTGGGCAGCGATAAAATTGATTTTGCGTGCTTAAAGATGAGAGTGATTATCATTATTTCTTGTTGCGCTTAAATGTATAGCCATAGATACCAGTAAGTTATTATTTGGTGATATTTTTATCTGGAAATATGCCTATTTTTGGCGGTATATCGCTATTTATTGAAGCCTCTACTTTGATGGAATGATATTTAGTAATTAATGGTGTGACCGATAAATTGGTGAGCCGTTATTCGGAGGATATCAGTGAGTCGCGTTATTAATTATTTAAATAATTAATTAGAAATTCTTAACAGTCAGGTGTTGATGTTAATTGAAGCTATGTATTAGCCGCCATCTCTTGTTGGATAATAGGTTAGAAAGATAATCAGACAACCCATAACAAGCGAATCTGATAATTACCAGAGTCGCTTGTTATTACATGATAAATACTGGCAGATAGAATTCCTGGCATGAATAAATCACGGAAAACAAACAATAGTCGCTTATGAAATCAGTGCTTCCAATCGCGCCATAATAGTTTCAGCCGTAATAGTATCCATGCTTTTTTGTTCGGAAATCACCGCAATCTGGTTTTTCCCGTAGCCACCAATTAACCCAGGGTCAGTTGGACCGAACAGGGTAATATTGGGGCGATCCAACGCTGCGGTTAGGTGGCTGAGGCCGGTATCAACGGAAACGACGGCTTTTGCACCCGCCAGAACCTCTGCCACCTGCTGGAGGCTGAGTTTAGGCAAGACCTCAACATGCGGAAAATGCTCCGCTAATCGTAACGCGCGTTGATACTCATGTTCCGCCCCCCATGGTAACTTGATTTTTAAACCGGTGGGTGCAACCAGCTCGATCAATTGCAGCCAATGGCTTTCAGGCCAGTGCTTGCTGTCTCTGGTTGTTGCGTGCAGAAAAACCAAATACTGGCCAGCATCGCTGGGTAATTGGCTTAAAAAGCGCTGCGCGATAGCATAATCGCCATAGCTGTCAGGTTTGTCATAGCCAAGGCTTTTGGCAAACAGTTGGCGTATGCGCTCAACAGCATGTTGTTTAGTATCAATCTCATGACGGCAGTTATAAAACCAACTGGCAAAGGGTTCGCGGGCACTTTTGCAATCTGGGCCATGTCTAACCCCTTTGGCGATACGGGTAATCAGTGCGGCACTTTTAATTAGCCCCTGAGCATCAATCACCACATCATAACGGCGCTGCTGCACAACACGTTTAAAATCACAGCGTTCCTGCCGGGTATCACTACCAAACCAATTCTTACGCCAACGGCGGATGGCAACCGGAATCACTCGATCCACCGCCGGGTGCCAACTGGGTATTTGGCTGAACCCTTCCTCTACCACCCAATCAAAGCGAATCTCTGGCATAGCATTCATCGCATCGGTCAGTGCGGGCAACGTGTGTAAAACGTCGCCCATTGAAGAGGTTTTAACGATCAATACATGCATTAATCGGCCTCACTGACAGTGCTTTGGCGAGCCGATAATTGTTTCTCAAGGGCCGCCATCACTTGTTCTGGCTGGATATCAATCAAACTCTGATGATAGCCTTGCGCGCTATCGCCTTTGCGCACTTTGTGATAGCCGGTAATGAGGCGAATGACCGTAGCTTTATCGGACAGTGGTGGGGTGAAATCCGGGCTGCTTGGGCCATATAAGGCCACTAATGGCTTATTTAATGCAGCAGCAACATGCATTAAACCGGAGTCATTACTGACTACCGCACTACAGGCTGCAATCAATACCACCGCTTGTTCCAGCGAGGTTTGCCCCGCCAGATTGAGGCAGAATTCGCGGGAATTTTCGCCCAAAGTCTGGCGGATCTCTTCACCGGCTTCGTTATCTTTAGCTGAACCTAATAAGACGACCTGATAGCCAGTATCAATCAGTTTCTGGGCCAGCGTAGCATAGTGATAATGTGGCCAGCGTTTTGCCGGACCAAACTCAGCGCCTGGGCAGAAACCCACGATTGGCCGGTTATCAGTCAAATTGAATGACGCAGTAATCTCGGCAATTTCTTCATCCCGAACCTGCAATTGCGGCCATAGCAAAGGTTGCG
The DNA here is from genome assembly GCF_052217105.1 of Yersinia sp. 2553 StPb PI. Lineage (NCBI taxonomy): Bacteria > Pseudomonadati > Pseudomonadota > Gammaproteobacteria > Enterobacterales > Yersiniaceae > Yersinia > Yersinia sp. 2553 StPb PI. The sequence continues at coordinate 3,971,707 of NZ_JAZGPX010000002.1, forward strand.
GTAAATCGTCGGCTGAATGGATTTTTTCTTTATCATAGGCCAGTGCGACATAGCGCTGAACCATCATAGGGAAGGCTTGTTTATCCAAGATACGCATATCATTGAGCAAGAAGTAGCGCATTTCGCCACGCCAGCCAATGCGTTGCTTAATCCCTGAAAAATAAGGTATCAGGGCGGATTTAAATGAGTTTGGCAGCACATAGGCACGGTCATAGCCGGTTTCACGTAAGGCTAAACCCAAGCGACGACGTTCATCAAAAGCAAAAGCCCCATGGCCTAAGGGCATGGGGATTGCATGACGCACTTCTGGCATTCTGGCCAAAAGCGGACGGCACCACGCAGGTGCCATCACATCAATATCTGCTGCCGGATATTCGGCCTTCAGGGTACGGTAAAGACTTTGCGACATCATCATATCGCCAACCCAAGAAGGGCCGATGACCAGTATTTTCATACCGTTTATCAATTCCTTGCAGCAAGTAATTTAGACTGAGCGATTGAGCCAGGCCAGGTATTCGTTGACGCCTTCAGCGACGGTTTTGAACGGCTTGTCGTAACCCGCAGCACGTAACTTGGTGAGGTCAGCTTGGGTGTATGCCTGATAACGACCTTTCAGTTTTTCAGGGAATTCAATGTATTCCACAGGTCCACTGTGGTGGAAGTCTACTACCGCATCGGCAACAGCCTGGAAAGATTCTGCGCGACCGGTACCACAGTTGAAAATGCCGGAGACATTGTTTTGCCAGAACCACAGGTTAACGTCAGCCACATCACCCACATAGATGAAATCGCGTTTGAAGTTTTCACTGCCGGAGAAGAGTTTAGGATTCTCACCCGCATTGATCTGGTTATTCAGGTGGAAGGCAACGCTTGCCATGCTGCCTTTGTGCCCTTCGCGTGGGCCATAAACGTTGAAATAACGGAAACCACAAATTTGCGAATCAGCTTGCGGCAGAATCTCGCGCACATACTGATCAAACAAGAATTTGGAATAACCATAAACGTTAAGTGGTTGTTCGTACTGACGATCTTCGATGAAATTATCGGTACGCCCACCGTAAGTGGCAGCAGAAGAGGCATATAAAAACGGAATGCCGCGATCCAGACAGAAGTGCAGGATATCTTTAGAGTATTGATAGTTGTTATCCATCATGTACTTGCCATCCCACTCGGTGGTGGAAGAACAGGCACCCTCATGGAAAATAGCATCAATATCACCCATGTCATCACCGGCAACGATACTGGCGACAAAATCTTCTTTATCCATGTAATCAGCGATATCCAGATCAACCAAATTGACGAATTTAGTGCCGTCTTTCAGGTTATCAACAACCAGAATATCTTTATAACCGATATTATTCAGTGCCTTAACGATATTGCTGCCAATGAAACCGGCGCCGCCAGTGACGATAATCATCAGGTTCACCCTTGCTAATCTTCTTGGTCGGGCACAATGCCCCACACTCTAGTTGGCGTTATCATAACATTTCATAGGATAGCGCACAGCCGCAAGGGGCTTAATCTCACGGTTTCTATGCGCTTTAGGATTGTTCACCGTGATATGTACTGCATTTTTTATAATATAAGACAAGGTTCCTCGTCAGTTCACTCACTAATCAGTAAAATGTACTGTGAAATTGCCCATCTTGGAGATAACTGAATGTCCCAGCCATTTAATCGACACCCTTTTTATCAGCAATTAGAACAACAACTCATAACTACCCGTGCTGAAGGGTTGTATAAAAACGAGCGAATTATCACCACCGCCCAGCAAGCAGACATTGCTGTAGCTGATGGAAGCCGTGTTATTAATTTCTGCGCCAATAACTATTTGGGCCTGGCCAACCACCCAAGGTTGATCGCAGCCGCTAAGCAAGGCATGGATACTCATGGTTTTGGTATGGCGTCGGTTCGTTTTATTTGTGGTACCCAAGACACACATAAAGAGTTAGAGCAGAAGCTAGCCAGTTTCCTCGGTATGGAAGATGCCATTCTTTACTCTTCTTGTTTTGATGCTAACGGCGGTTTGTTTGAAACCCTGCTGGGGCCAGAAGATGCCATTATTTCTGATGCGCTGAATCATGCTTCAATCATTGATGGTGTACGGTTATGTAAAGCCAAGCGCTACCGTTATGCCAATAACGATATGAGCGAACTGGAAGTCCAACTCAAACAAGCCAAAGCAGATGGTGCGCGTCATATTATGATTGCCACTGACGGTGTGTTCTCCATGGATGGTGTCATTGCCAACCTGAAAGGTGTTTGTGATTTGGCGGATGAGTATCAGGCATTAGTGATGGTCGATGACTCCCATGCTGTGGGTTTTGTGGGGGCTAATGGTCGTGGCACTCATGAATACTGCGAAGTAATGGATCGCGTTGATATTATCACCGGTACTTTGGGTAAAGCACTGGGTGGGGCGTCAGGCGGTTATACCGCTGGCCGCAAAGAAGTGGTTGAGTGGTTGCGCCAGCGTTCACGGCCTTACTTGTTCTCAAATTCATTGGCTCCAGCAATAGTAGCGGCTTCTATTGAAGTGTTATCGCTATTGGAAGACGGCGCTGAACTGCGTGATCGCTTATGGTCGAATGCGCGTTTATTCCGCGAGAAAATGAGTGCCGCCGGATTCACATTGGCTGGCGCTGATCATGCCATCATTCCTGTCATGCTCGGTGATGCGGCACTTGCGCAAAAATTTGCCAATGCCTTGCTGAAAGAGGGTATTTACGTTACCGGCTTCTTCTATCCGGTGGTACCGAAAGGCCAGGCGCGGATCCGTACCCAAATGTCGGCGGATCATACGACAGAGCAAGTCGAGCGGGCTATTGAAGCCTTTGTGCGTATCGGCAAACAACTTAACGTTATTGCGTAAGGAATGTTCATGAAAGCATTGTCTAAACTGAAGGCCGAAGAAGGTATCTGGATGACCGATGTGCCGCCACCAGAGCTGGGGCACAACGATATCATGATCAAAATTCGCAAAACCGCTATCTGTGGTACCGATGTGCATATTTATAATTGGGATGAATGGTCGCAAAAAACGATCCCCGTCCCAATGGTGGTTGGCCACGAATATGTTGGTGAAGTTGTCGCCATTGGTCAGGAAGTGAAAGGCTTTAATATTGGTGATCGGGTGTCTGGCGAGGGTCATATTACCTGCGGTCATTGCCGTAATTGCCGTGGTGGTCGTACTCATTTGTGCCGTAATACCGTGGGGGTTGGGGTTAACCGCCCTGGTTCTTTTGCTGAGTATTTGGTCATTCCTGCCTTCAATGCGTTCAAAATTCCAGACAATATTTCTGATGAGCTAGCCGCTATTTTTGACCCCTTCGGTAATGCGGTGCATACCGCGTTATCCTTTGATTTAGTGGGTGAAGATGTGCTGGTTTCCGGTGCTGGCCCGATTGGTATCATGGCCGCAGCCGTGTGTAAGCATGTTGGCGCTCGCCATGTTGTTATCACTGATGTGAATGAATATCGCCTGGATCTGGCGCGTAAAATGGGTGTAACCCGTGCCGTTAACGTTAGTAAAGAGAATCTGACGGATGTGATGGCTGAACTGGGCATGACTGAAGGGTTTGATGTCGGTCTGGAAATGTCAGGTGCGCCACCGGCGTTCCGTTCATTACTTAACTCAATGAATCATGGTGGGCGTATCGCAATGCTGGGGATACCTCCCTCTGATATGTCTATCGACTGGAATCAGGTGATCTTCAAAGGGCTGTTTATCAAAGGAATATATGGCCGTGAAATGTTTGAAACCTGGTACAAAATGGCAGCACTAATTCAATCTGGCTTGGATTTAACCCCGATAATCACTCATCGTTTCTCTATTGATGAGTTCCAGCAAGGGTTTGATGCGATGCGTTCGGGTAAGTCGGGTAAGGTGGTTTTAAGCTGGGACTAAAATATTCCCTTCGGGCCTTGAAGTTGCAGGGGTGTTGGCTGCGCGCGTTACTCGGCCCATCCATGGGCCTCGCCTCTGCGAGGCCGCTGCAAGCAGCGTTCAAATCTGCTCCCGACAGATTTGTTACCCGAATCACTTACTTGTAGTTGACCTTACATGAATAAGCTCATCGGGATGAGTTTGCTGGCCGCCTACCTGCACCTCCAATGACTTTGGGAATTCCCTTCGGCCTTGAAGCTGCAGGATTGAGAGCGGGGCAGTCAGGTGATGATTGCCCCGTTTTATTAAGGCTTATCCGCTTTCGGTTTATCGCCGTCTTGGTTATTCGATTTTGGTTTATCCACCGGAATAACTGGCGCTACTGGCGGGAAGTATTGCTGCCAATGCCGCTGAACAAAGACCACCGCAGGGCTTTGCATCAAGCTCTCACCTATGATGCTAAACATCCTGTCTGCGTAGATTTTCTCCGCTACATAGCCCTCTTTCGCTTTGCATTGCTTGATAGCTTTCAGGCGATCGCCTTGGGTTGAGCCAGGTAGTTTGGTTTTACCCGACAACCTGCCGCCACTGTTATTTTGCGTATTGTTTTGTACCGGCTCATTGAGAAGTGCACTTGGCCGGACTAATACGATATCAGCAGGTAACTGAGGCAACATTTGTTGCAACACTTTAATGGTGGCCGGATGGGGGTGCCCGATAGCAATAGCCGAACCATTACGACGAGCCAGTTCTACCGCACGGTTAAACTGTTGGCGGATCGCCGCTTCATTTTGTGGGTCATCCAAAAAGACTTTGCGCTTAATGACCTTAACCTGAGTCCCCTCTGCGGCACGGCTCGCTTGGCTATTACCGATGGTCACGCTATCGAGGAAATAGAGCTGATAGTGGTCCAGCTCCCGCATCACTTTCTGCATGCCGGAGAAACTGGAGGTCATTGCGCTGCCCATATGGTTATTCATGCCCTTGGCATAGGGGACATTATTCACCGCCTGGCGCATGATGCGCTGAATCTCTTCGCTGCTCATTGATGGCTGTAATGTGTCGCGCTCCAGCGGTTGTTTGCTTAGGGGAGCCATCGGCAAATGAATCAGTATTTCGCGCCCTTGATTATGGGCTTTGACGGCCATCTCTCTGGCATAAGGTGCATTCGGTAGGATAGCCACCGAAATAGGCAGTGGCATCTGTAAAATCTTGTTTTCGTTCTGGGGGCGATAACCAAAGTCATCAATCACAATAGAAAGTTTGCCCGCCTGTGCGGCGTTAGCGATGAGTAGGGCGGTTACAATGATAAATCGGCGTGTGTTGAAATAGTGCAATACAAGTTCCCTAAGGTTGTTCGCTATCGTCCTAACCAAGGTTGTGGGTTAACAGCTTGTCCCTGACGGCGGATTTCGAAATAGAGTGATGGCTCACCTTGGCCGCCACTGGTACCAACAAGGGCGATCGGTTGACCAGCTTTCACCTGAGCACCCACATTGACTAGTGCACTCTGATTGTAGCCATACAAACTCATATCCCCTCTACCATGCTCGATAACCACAACCAAACCATAGCCTTGCAGCCAGTCAGCCAATAAGACACGGCCATCGGCGATCGCTTTTACTTCACTGCCTTCTGGTGCAGAGATAACCATGCCTTTCCAGCGTAGTTCACCTTGTAAGGCTTCACCGAAACGATGAGTTACATTACCACGGACCGGCCAGACAGCTTGCCCATCCGGGCGACCAAGGCCGCCAGTGCGTGCCATTAATGAGCGCTCACTTTCACTTGGTTTGTAGCTAGAACCGGTTTTCTTGGCTTGTTGTTCTTTAACTTTTATCTGTTCGCGTACCCGAGCGGCTTCTTTGGCCTCTCGTTCGGCGCGAGCTTTCGCTTCTCGTTCTGCTTTGGCTATTTGATCACGCAAGCGGGTTTCGTTTAGTTTTAACTCAGCCAGGCCTTGCTGATCTTTTTCCAGTGAAGCTTCCAGCGAGGTCAGGGTTTTCTTGCGTGCGGTACGTGCTTGTTCCAGTTTTTGCTGCTGAGTTTTCTGCTCATTCAACACGGTTTTTTGCTGATTTTGCTTTTGCTCCAGCGTTTTTTTCTCGGCAGAGAGATGGGTACGAGTCTGTTTCAGCTCTTCAATAGATTGCTGTCGTGCTTCATTGAGGTAACTGAAATAAGCCAGAATACGCTCACTGCGCTGGCTCTCTTCGCCACTTAAAATAAGCTGTAAACCACTGTGTTGGCCCTGTTTAAAGGCAGCATCAAGTTGTTTAGACAGAATATTTTGTTGCTGGGATTGTTTACTCTCGAGTTTCTCAATCGAGGAGGTGAGACGGGATATTTCTTGGTCTAACTCAGTCAGGGTACCTTGGGTGTCACGCAGGCTGCGGCTGGCCTGAGCAATGGTATTTTCCTGTTGTTTCAACTGATCCAGCAATGAACTGCGTTGCTGCTTTTGTTGCTGAACACTTTTTTCTTTTTCGGCAATATCCTGCTGAATGGTCTTCAACTGGTCTTTGCTTTGTGCGGTTTTTGCTGTAGCGGGGGCATCTGCTGCCGTGCCGGATAATGGCAATAGCAATACGCCAGCGCAAAAAACGCTGGCGTACAGTGCTGACCACGGGCGACGCACCAACTGACCGGACAGCCGAGAAACTGTATCTCGGCTGGTGGTAATGGCATCTTCCGTAACCATTAATTTTGCAAATGACGCCTTTTCCTTCATAACGAAGGATTATTCCACGATGAACAGCGGCTTACCAGTCATCTCTTGCGGGATTTCCATTTCCATCAGTGACAACATGGTTGGTGCGATATCTGAAAGTTTGCCACCTTCCACCGCTTTAACCCCTTTATTGCCGACATAAATCAGTGGCACTGGCAGGCTGGTATGGGCGGTATGGGCCTGACCGGTTGCCGGGTCGCGCATCTGCTCAGCGTTGCCGTGGTCGGCGGTGATAAGCAATTGGCCATCGGCGGCTTTTACGGCAGCAACCACTTGTTCAATACAATTATCCAGTGTTTCTACTGCTTTCACCGCAGCATCGTAATCACCGGTATGACCAACCATATCGCCGTTCGGATAGTTACAAATTATCACATCATATTTGCCACTGCCGATAGCGCCGACCAGTTTCTCAGTCAGTTCTGCTGAACTCATTTCCGGTTGCAGGTCATAAGTGGCCACTTTCGGTGAGTTGATCAGGATACGGTCTTCGCCTTTAAATGGTTCTTCAACGCCGCCGTTATAGAAGAAAGTGACGTGAGCATACTTTTCAGTTTCGGAAATACGTAACTGGGTTTTGTCATGCTTCATCAGCCACTCACCGAAGGTATTCTGTAGTGATGCTGGTGGGTAAGCGCAGGCCACTTTAATATCCGCTGCATATTCGGTCAGCATAACGAAATCGCCGAAATTAACTACTTTATCGCGTTTGAAACCGTCAAAATCGGCATTAACAAAGCTGCGGGTGATTTGACGGGCGCGGTCAGCGCGGAAGTTCATGAAGATCAGCGCGTCGCCATCGTTCATCGCCGCATCGGCTTCGCCAGCCGCCTGAATGACAGTTGGTCGGACAAATTCATCGTTTTCATCACGGGCATAAGCTGCTTGCAAACCTGCGACGGCGTTATCGACGGTGAATTCACCTTTTGCCTGAGTCAGCAAATCGTAAGCCAGTTGTACGCGATCCCAGCGGTTATCACGGTCCATCGCATAGTAACGACCAATAATAGAAGCGATGCGACCTTTACCCAGCGCGGCAAATTTCTCAGTGAATCGTTTCAGTGAAGATTCCGCACTGCGCGGCGGAGTGTCACGTCCATCGAGGAATGCGTGCAGATAAATAGCCGTCGCACCGCGTTTGGCGGCCAGTTCAACCATCGCCAGAATGTGGTCTTCGTGGCTGTGTACACCACCGGCAGATAACAGACCCATAATGTGGACCGCTTTGCCTGCTTTAACCGCTTTATCAATCGCTGCTGTTAAGGTTGAGTTAGTGAAAAAGTCGCCGTCTTTGATCTCTTTGTCGAGACGGGTCAAGTCCTGATAAACAATGCGACCAGCTCCCAGGTTGACGTGGCCCACTTCAGAGTTACCCATTTGCCCATCTGGCAGGCCAACATCCAGACCGGACGCGGCAATTAAAGTATGAGGCTGTTGCTGCCATAAACGGTCCATAACCGGCGTTTTAGCATTCAGAATGGCATTATCCTGCTGCTCTTCGCGGTGACCATAGCCATCAAGAATAGTCAGTACCAGTGGTTTTTTAGTGCTCGACATTGCATAACCTCTTTCTTATAAGTCCAAGTGTCAAATAGCAGCGAACATCCAACGATATGCGCGGCTATGTACACTCGGCTATTTACGTTAACGTATTTACACCGCCAGAACGAAGGCGGTAATTTACTACAAAACCGGTTAAAAATAGCCCAAAGAGATCAACATTGGCGTGGGGTTTTGCGTAATTGTCATCATTTAGACGACAAAAGTTTCCGAAATGGCTCGCAGTTTCTGCAATAGCACTTGCATATTGGCTGTATTTGCCGCAACGCGCAGGTATACTCTGTGACCTTGAATATTATCCCCTAACTAACGGGAGTTTTTACCCCCATGTTGCAAGAAATTATGCAATTCATTAGCCAGCATCCGGTTTTGAGTCTGGCTTGGGTGGCGTTGTTCGTCGCCGTAATTTTCACCAGCTTTAAAACCTCTCTCTCTAAAGTGAAAGAGATTACCCGTGGTGAAGCGACGCGTCTGATTAACAAAGAAGATGCGGTTGTGGTTGATATCCGCACACGTGATGATTATCGCAAAGGCCATATCGCCAGTTCTATTAATTTGCTGCCAAGCGACATTAAAAACGGTAATTTGGCTGAATTGGAAAAACACAAAACACAGCCTATCATTGTGGTTTGTGCTACTGGGACAACCTCTCGTGCTTCGGCTGAACTGCTGAACAAAGCAGGCTTTGAACGCGTATTTACCTTGAAAGAAGGTATCTCCGGTTGGAGTGGCGAGAATCTACCACTGGCGCGCGGCAAGTAATCATATTGCCTGCGTTTTAGTGATATGAGTATTGAGCTGTACCCGTATTTGTTATAAAAATTCGCTATATCAATAAATTATAATGTTAACTGAGGTGTATCCATGGCGAAGATTGAGATTTATACCAAAGCAACCTGCCCGTTCTGCCATCGTGCCAAAGCACTGCTGAACCACAAAGGTGCTGCTTTCCATGAAATCGCAATTGATAGTGATCCGGCCAAACGCGAAGAGATGATTGCTCGGAGTGGGCGGACGACTGTGCCTCAGGTATTTATTGATGGGCAGCATATCGGTGGCTGTGATGATTTACACGCCCTGGATGCGCGCGGTGGGCTTGATCCGCTGCTTTAACTCGTCAGTGGGTCCCATTAATTTGATGGACAGAGCCCACGGCGGCAGTGCTATTTAATACAGACGTCTAACTTAGGGTATTTATACACATGTCCGAACAAAACAACACAGAGATGGCTTTCCAGATCCAGCGTATCTACACCAAAGATATCTCTTTCGAAGCACCAAATGCCCCGCAGGTTTTCCAGCAGGATTGGCAACCAGAAGTTAAACTTGATCTTGATACTGCTTCTAGTCAACTGGCTGAAGATGTGTATGAAGTGGTACTGCGAGTGACGGTAACCGCCTCTTTGGGTGAAGAAACTGCATTCCTGTGTGAAGTTCAGCAGGGTGGTATCTTCTCCATCGCGGGTATCGATGGTACCCAGTTGGCGCATTGCTTAGGTGCATACTGCCCGAACATTTTGTTCCCGTATGCTCGCGAATGCATCACCAGCCTGGTTTCTCGTGGTACTTTCCCACAGCTTAATTTGGCACCGGTTAACTTTGATGCCCTGTTCATGAACTATCTGCAACAGCAGGCTGACGGCGAAGGTGCTGAACAACGTCAGGATGCCTGATGAACACCATCAATGCTTCAATGACTGTAATCGGTGCCGGATCTTACGGCACCGCATTAGCCATTACGCTGGCGCGTAATGGCCATCAAGTCGTGTTATGGGGTCATGACCCTAAGCATATTCAGGTTTTGCAACGTGATCGTTGTAACCAAGCTTTCCTACCCGATGTTCCTTTCCCAGATACCTTATTACTGGAAACCGATCTGGCACGTGCGCTGGCAGCCAGCCGCGATGTGTTAGTCGTGGTACCTAGCCATGTCTTCGGTGCGGTATTGCATCAGTTGAAACCACATTTACGCAAAGATGCACGTATCGTTTGGGCGACCAAAGGGCTTGAGGCCGAAACTGGCCGCTTGCTGGCGGATGTGGCGCGCGAAGTGTTGGGTGAAACTATCCCGCTGGCGGTGGTGTCTGGCCCAACCTTTGCTAAAGAGTTGGCAGCAGGGTTACCGACGGCAATTGCGCTGGCATCAACCGATGCGCAATTTAGCGAAGACCTGCAACAGTTATTGCACTGTGGCAAAAGCTTCCGGGTTTACAGTAATGCTGATTTTATCGGGGTGCAGCTTGGCGGTGCGGTGAAAAACGTGATTGCGATTGGTGCCGGGATGTCCGATGGCATTGGTTTTGGTGCGAATGCCCGTACTGCACTGATAACCCGAGGTTTGGCCGAAATGACGCGGCTGGGTTCTGCATTGGGTGCCGACCCTTCCACCTTTATGGGCATGGCAGGCTTGGGTGATTTGGTGCTAACCTGCACAGATAACCAATCTCGTAACCGCCGGTTTGGTATTATGCTGGGCCAAGGGTTAGGGGTACAAGAAGCGCAGGACAAGATTGGTCAGGTGGTTGAAGGTTACCGCAATACCAAAGAAGTTCTGGCATTAGCCCAGCGCCATGGTGTTGAAATGCCGATAACTGAACAGATCTATCAAGTGCTCTATTGTCACAAAAATGCCCGTGAAGCGGCATTGACCTTATTGGGTCGGACCAAAAAAGATGAGAAAAGCGGCATTTGATCGGTTACGCGGGTTTGGCGGAATAAAATAATAATTACATACCTAAAGTCATTGGTGTTGCCGCTAACACTGCGGTGACCTCAACGAATATGGGTATAGTTGCCTTGGTCGTTCCCTTGGGCAATTTTTTATGGGCAGGAGTAGGTAATGTCGTCAGAAGAGTTAGAACTGGTCTGGAGTAGCATTAAATCAGAAGCAAGAGCACTGGCTGAGTGTGAACCCATGCTGGCGAGCTTTTTTCACGCGACATTATTGAAGCATGAGAATTTAGGCAGTGCCCTGAGTTATATTCTCGCGAATAAACTGGCTAATCCGATCATGCCTGCTATTGCCATCCGTGAGGTGGTTGAGGATGCTTATCGTGCAGATGCTCAGATGATAGTTTCGGCCGCGCGGGATATTCTGGCGGTGCGGCTGCGTGACCCGGCCGTTGATAAATACTCTACACCACTGCTGTATCTCAAAGGTTTCCACGCTTTACAGGCTTATCGTATCGGTCATTGGTTGTGGGCGCAGGATCGTAAAGCGTTAGCTATTTACCTTCAAAATCAAGTCTCTGTTGCTTTTGGGGTTGATATCCACCCTGCGGCTACCATTGGTTGCGGCATCATGTTGGACCACGCGACCGGTATTGTTATTGGCGAAACGGCAGTAGTTGAGAATGATGTATCGATCCTGCAATCGGTTACTTTAGGGGGGACCGGTAAAACCAGCGGTGATCGTCATCCGAAGATCCGTGAAGGTGTGATGATTGGGGCTGGGGCAAAAATTTTGGGGAATATCGAGGTTGGACGCGGTGCGAAAATTGGTGCCGGGTCCGTTGTATTGCAGGCGGTTCCCGCTCATACCACCGCAGCAGGGGTACCTGCCCGCATCGTTGGTAAACCCGAAAGTGATAAGCCGTCATTGGATATGGACCAGCATTTCAATGGGATTACCCATGGGTTTGAGTACGGCGACGGCATCTGATCATCTCCTTCGTACTTGAAGCTGTAGCGGTGTTAGCTGCTCTTACTCACCCGAATTACTGACTTATGTCAGCTCATCGGGATGAGTTCGTTTGCTGCCTGGCTACAACTCCAATTACCTTGGATGTACACCTTTCTATTGGGTTGCTAGCTGATCACCGACACATTTTGGCTAAAACAACGACTCTCTCAGTAACGCACCCGGATAACCTAATTGCCGCCAGGCTTCATACACCACCACTGACACCGCGTTTGACAGATTCATGCTACGGCTATCGGCTTGCATCGGAATCCTGATTTTCTGTTGAGCAGGTAATGCATCCAAAACACTGGCGGGCAAGCCACGGGTTTCAGGGCCAAACAACAGGTAATCATCAGCTTGATAGCTTACTGCACTGTGGGCTGGCGTCCCTTTGGTGGTTAGTGCAAATAATCGGGCAGGCTGCGCACTGTCGAGATTTTCACAATCTAAAAAGGCTTGATAATCATGGTGATGCTTAATACTGGCAAACTCATGATAATCAAGACCTGCACGGCGTAAGCGTTTGTCATCCCAGGTGAAACCTAAAGGTTTAATCAGATGGAGCTGGCAGCCGGTATTCGCACATAACCGGATGATATTACCGGTATTGGGCGGAATTTCAGGTTCAAATAAAACGATATTAAGCATATGTCCCCCAATAATGAGGGGCGCAGGATATCAGAAACCTCCCCTCTGTGCAGCGGTTGCTAATGTCAGTAGCACGCACAATAATTTAAAAGCAAGCAGCGGAGAGTGTAAGCAGTGGCGGTTTTATATGCTGATTACCACAGTCACTACCAACGGGGTATTTACCATGATCCGGACGAAAGATACATTCTGGGATGCGATCGTTAATCGGGATAAAACAGCCGATGGCCAGTTCGTTTATGCAGTGAAAACGACCGGTGTTTATTGTCGCCCCTCTTGCCCGTCCCGTCAGGCCAAAGCAGAGAATGTTGAATTCTTTGCCGATAATCATGCTGCTGAACAGGCCGGTTATCGGCCCTGTAAACGATGTCAGCCCACTGAATTACCACTGTCACAGCAGCATGCAGACAAAATCAGTCGGGCATGCCGCTTAATTGAGCAGGCCGAGACGCCACTTAAACTTGATGAGCTAGCGGCGCAGGTGAATCTCAGTGCTTTTCATTTCCATCGTTTATTTAAAGCCATTACCGGGTTGACCCCTAAGGCATATGCCAGTGCAACGCGCAGTGCGCGTATTCGTGCACAATTAGCGGGGCAAGGCTCGGTAACTGACGCTATCTTTGAAGCCGGTTATAACTCTAATGGCCGATTTTATGAGCAATCGAATCAGTTGTTGGGGATGACACCGACCCGCTACCGCAGTGGCGGGCGTGATGTCACGTTGCATTTTGCCGTCGGAGAAAGTTCTCTCGGTGCGATTCTGATGGCAAAAAGTGAGCTGGGTATTTGCGCCATCTTGCTGGGTGACTCCCCAGCGCTGTTGGTGCAGCAGCTACAGGATAAGTTTCCACAAGCAGAGTTAATTGGCGGCGATGCTGAGTTTGAGCAATGGTTCGCGCAGGTGGTGGGGTTGGTTGAGGCTCCTCAGCTCGGGCTAGATTTGCCACTGGATATTCAGGGCACCGCTTTTCAGCAGCGGGTGTGGCAGGCACTGCGGGAAATACCGGTAGGTGAGACCGCCAGTTATGCTGATATCGCCGCCAGAATAGGTTCGCCCAAAGCGGTGCGTGCGGTAGCTGGTGCCTGTGCTGCCAATATGCTGGCGATTGCTATTCCTTGTCACCGGGTTATTCGCCAGGATGGCACGTTGTCAGGCTATCGTTGGGGTATTGAGCGCAAAAAGCTGTTGCTGGAAAAAGAGGGGCAGGGAGAAGAGGTCAGCAAACCGTGATAGCAGAGATCTGCCCGATCCCAGATGATCGGGCAGAGGTACGATAGATTAAGACTTAAGTGGATGCAGCGGCAACCACAGTATCAAGCGCAAGCCCCCTAATGGGCTATCTTCAGCCCGCACCCATCCGCGATGCTGATTGACGGCTGTTTCGACAATCGCCAATCCCAAACCCGTACCACCTGATTCGCGATCCCGCGCTTCATCAGTGCGGTAGAACGGCCGGAATATTTGTTCGCGGTCTTCCGGGCTAACACCGGGGCCATCATCATCGACAGTGATAGTAATACCCTGATTATCAGAGCTGAATGCCACCGCAATGTGATGATGAGAGTAACGCAGTGCGTTACGCACGATATTCTCCAGCGCGCTATCAAGTGCTGCGGGATTGCCAAATAGGGTCCATGGCCCGGGAGGTGCGGTGACTTCCAGAGTTTTGCCCATTTGGTCTGCTTCAAACTGGGCATTTTCCAGCACGTCAGACCATAAATCATTCGCTTTAATGGGTTCGCGATGTAGCTCATTTTTATGTTGGCTACGGGATAACACCAGTAAATCATTGATCATGCTATCCAGTCGCTGTGCTTCCATTTCGATACGTTCCAGCTCTTTCCCCTCACCATGACGACGTCGCATCAACGCGGTCGCCAGTTGCAGGCGGGTAAGTGGCGTGCGCAACTCATGGGAGATATCAGAAATCAGCCGTTGTTGGGCCACAACCATTCTATCGAGCGCACTGATCATCTGATTAAAACTGGCACCGGTGGCTAAAAACTCTTGTGGGCCGGACTCCAGCTCAGGGTGCTGTTTCAAATTACCCCGCGCCACATCATCGGCGGCATTCTTCAACTTACGAGCCGGTTTTGCCAGACTCCAAGCCAACCATAGCAGCAGTGGCGCACTGATAAGCATGGTGACAATCAATAGCAGCAGCGGGCGGTCAAACATCAAATTGATAAAATCAGATTGCGGGCTACTGGCCGGGCGTATCAGATAGAGCTGATAGTTATCTTCACCATCGCGGATAGAGAAGGGGCCGACCATCTCGACACGGCCATATTTCTTCTTTTTCGGCTGATCTGAGTTATCAGACTGGCCGATAAAATTACGGACAATTTGCATTTCGTGACGTTGAGCGCCAATGACACGGCCCTCAGTGGTGACTAACACGAGATGTTGGCCCGGTGGTGCCCATTTTTCGATGGCGCGATAAAGCCTGCGCCACCACATCAGGTCATTGGCGGGGTCACTGGCCAGTTCAGCTTCGATATGTTGCTCGAGCATTGTTCCCTGGCGCTGTTCACTGTCGAGCAAGGCAGTCAGTTGACGCGAGTCGAGCTTTGGCACCATCAATACCAGCATTAATACCAGTGCTAAGGTGAACCAAAAAATAGCAAAAATTCGCGTCGTTAAACTGTTAATCATGTTTCTGATACCATCAGATATCCGCGACCACGCAGAGTTTTAAACCAAGGTAACCCGTCTTTGCGATCCGGCAGCTTACGGCGCAGGTTTGAAATGTGCATATCAATAGCACGGTCAAAAGGTGTTAACCGTTTCCCCAGCACTTCCTGGCTGAGATGCTCCCGCGAGACTACCTGACCGAGATGCTGAGCCAGCAGGTAGAGCAAGGTAAATTCAGTCCCGGTCAATTCCAGCGATTGGCCTTCAAAGGTAGCCTCTTGACGGCCTGGGTTCAATTGCAGGCAATCAACGTCCAGTGTTGGCGCACCTTGATCGACATTTTGCTGTTGTTCGCTCCAGTTCGAGCGGCGCAAAATGGCACGGATACGCGCCACAAGCTCACGATCATTAAACGGTTTTGCCAGATAATCATCAGCGCCCAGCTCAAGGCCAAGCACCCGATCCAATTCACTGCCACGAGCAGTCAGCATAATGACAGGGGTCTGGTGATGTTGACGTAATTCTTTCAAAGTTTCGATACCGTTTTTACGCGGCATCATAATATCTAGCAATAACAAGTCGATAGAGTTATCTAGCAGGTTTAACGCCTGTTCGCCATCATAGGCAACAACAACATTAAAGCCTTCCATTTCCAGTAATTCTTTCAACAGCGACGTCAATTCACGATCATCATCAACTAATAGGATTTTATGCATGGTTATTTCTCCTCTTGACGCAAAATACGTTAACAATTGCCGGTATTCCATGACTTTACTTAGCTTTACATGCACTGACCCCAGTTTTACATGCGCTGACGCTTGTTTGCAGCAGGAGCGATAGACTGCTTCACATTGAATCGCATAGCAGCAAATCGCTTAGCAGACAGAACCCAGGAGTTAATAATGCGCAAAGTAACTAAAGTAACAACGTTAATCATGGCGTCAATGTTAGTTCTAGGCTCTCAAGCCGCCTTCGCCGCCGATAAGACCGGGGCCACTGATAGCTGGTGCCACGGTGATAGTGCGATGATGAACAAGAAAGATGGTCGCGGTCACCATAACATGTTTGACGGCGTCAATCTGACAGAACAACAGCGTCAGCAAATGCGTGACCTGA
This sequence comes from Yersinia sp. 2553 StPb PI, assembly GCF_052217105.1. Taxonomy (NCBI): domain Bacteria; kingdom Pseudomonadati; phylum Pseudomonadota; class Gammaproteobacteria; order Enterobacterales; family Yersiniaceae; genus Yersinia; species Yersinia sp. 2553 StPb PI. The sequence goes on from NZ_JAZGPX010000002.1 coordinate 3,987,965, forward strand.
TGCGCCAGTCTCGCCAAGGCCAGCCACGCCTTGATATGGCGGACAGAGACGCAATGCACAAGCTGATTACCGCCGATAAATTCGATGAAGCTGCGGTAAGAGCGCAGGCTGAGAAAATGTCCAAGGACCAGATTGAACGTCAGGTCGAAATGGCCAAAGTTCGTAACCAAATGTTTAACTTGCTCACTCCAGAGCAAAAAGCTGTCTTGAACCAAAAGCACCAGCAGCGCATTGAGAAAATGCAGCAGGCGCCAGCAGCACAACCCTCTTCTGCCCAGAAGTAAGTAGTACCCTGTAATACCCTGTTTTCCTTGCCATAGACACCATCCCTGTCTTTCGCCCTCCATGATGGAGGGCTTTTTTTATTCCATTTCCGTATACTCATAATTCTAAAATATCATTTAGGATAAGTTATGGATCCGCAATATGCGCGTTTGGTTAAAGCTGCCGCGCTCAGTGCGACAGGGCTGGCATCAACCTTACTGATTATTAAAATTTTTGCCTGGTGGCATACCGGTTCGGTAAGTTTGTTGGCGGCGTTGGTTGACTCTCTGGTGGATCTGGCCGCTTCTCTGACAAACCTTTTTGTGGTGCGTTACTCTCTGCAACCCGCCGATGAAGAGCACACTTTTGGTCATGGCAAGGCTGAGTCACTGGCCGCACTGGCACAAAGCATGTTTATTTCCGGCTCGGCGTTATTCCTGTTCCTGACGGGTTTTCAGCATTTGGCGTCACCGCAACCAGTGCAAGATCCAGGTATAGGTATCTGGGTCACCTTAATTGCATTATTCAGTACATTGATATTAGTCACTTTTCAGCGTTGGGTGATACGAAAAACCCACAGCCAGGCCATTCGCGCCGACATGTTGCACTATCAATCTGACGTCATGATGAATGGTGCTATTCTTATTGCATTGGCATTAAGTTGGTATGGTTTTCACTGGGCTGATGCGTTGTTTGCATTGGGTATTGGTGTTTATATTCTCTATAGTGCGTTACGTATGGGATATGAAGCGGTTCAAGCCTTGCTGGACAGGGCATTGCCTGATGACGAGCGCCAGCAGATTATTGATATTGTGATGTCATGGCCGGGCGTGATTGGTGCTCATGATCTGCGTACCCGCCAATCGGGGCCAACACGCTTTATTCAACTTCATCTTGAAATGGAAGATATGATGCCATTGATGGCAGCACATATCTTAGCTGAGGAAGTTGAACGCGCACTGTTGCACCGATTCCCCGGTGCCGATGTACTTATCCATCAAGATCCCTGCTCTGTGGTGCCGAAAGAGCGCCATGCGCATTGGGAGTTATAATTTCTTCATTAACGACAGGTAAACTGTGGTTACATTATGGTTCAGTGTTGAAGAAAATACCGCCAGATGGCATGACTTGAATCAATTCAGCTTGGTGTTTTTGCTATAATATCCGATATTAATCTCATAAAGCTGGTTTTCTGTACGGGTCTCTTGTGCAAGACAAAATTAGCAAATAAAGAATTTTAAAAATCGCATCTACAAGTTTAGAGGTAGTCATGGTCAAAAAAATCGGTGTACTAACAAGCGGCGGTGACGCGCCAGGTATGAACGCAGCCATTCGTGGGGTTGTTCGTGCCGCTTTGTCAGCAGGATTAGAAGTTTACGGTATTGAAGATGGCTACCTGGGCTTGTATGAAAATCGCATGAGAAAACTGGACCGCTATAGCGTGTCCGATATGATTAACCGTGGTGGTACCTTCCTGGGTTCTGCACGTTTTCCTGAGTTCCGTGATCCAGAAAAACGTAAAGTGGCCCTGAAGAACATGCAAGACCGGGGTATCGATGGCCTGGTGGTTATCGGTGGTGACGGTTCTTATGCCGGTGCAGACTTGCTGACCAAAGAGGGTGGTATCCACTGTGTAGGTTTACCGGGCACCATCGATAACGATGTGGCCGGTACTGACTATACCATCGGTTTCTTCACCGCACTGGGGACCGTGGTTGAAGCGATTGACCGTCTGCGTGATACCTCCTCTTCACACCAACGTATCTCTATCGTTGAAGTGATGGGTCGTTATTGTGGTGACCTGACTTTGGCGGCTGCCATTGCTGGTGGTTGTGAGTTTATTGCTATTCCTGAAGTCGAATTCAAACGTGATGATTTGGTTGATGAAATCAAAGCTGGCATCGCGAAAGGTAAAAAGCACGCTATCGTTGCTATTACTGAAAAACTGGATGATATCGACGAATTGGCTAAATATATCGAGAAAGAAACCGGCCGTGAAACCCGTGGCACTGTATTAGGCCACATTCAGCGTGGTGGTGCACCAGTAGCCTATGACCGCATTCTGGCTTCCCGTATGGGTGCTTATGCCGTCGACTTGTTGTTGGAAGACCACGACTATACGCAAGGTGGTTTCTGCGTTGGCGTACAAAACGAGAAAATGGTGCATGAACTTATCTCTGTTTGTATCGCGCCAGAGAACAAGAAAAGTAAATTTAAAGAAGATTGGTACGACACAGCTAAAAAACTGTTCTAAAACAGTCTGCTATCCAATATAAAAGCCTCCGCATGCCGGGGGCTTTTTGCATTTATGCCTGCTATTTCTCAGACCACCGGTGTGTCGATTGCTTGATATTTATTGGTCGTGCTGCCTGTATATTTCGTATTGATATAATCAAAACTTTTTTATTCTTTAATTGCGCGGGAAGTTTCTGGCACGCTCAGTATCAGGTCAACCAATTTAGTTGATTACAATTTATACCCGTCATACTTCAAGCTGCGTATGTGTTGGCTACACTCAATAACCCTAATCACTTACTTATGTAAGCTCATCGGGATTATCTCCCTTGCCGCCTTCCTGCTACTTGAATTATTTAGGGTATAGGTTAATAACTATTTAATTAATAACAATATTTATGGGAGCGGGTCAATGCGTAAATGGGGTGTAGGTCTGTCATTACTGCTGCTGGCATCAGGTGCCATGGCAAAAGATATCCAACTACTGAATGTGTCATATGATCCGACACGTGAATTCTATCAGGAATATAACCAGGCATTCAGTAAGCATTGGCAACAGCAAACCGGTGATAAGGTGACGGTGCGTCAATCACATGGCGGTTCCGGTAAGCAGGCGACCTCGGTTATTAATGGTATTGAAGCTGATGTGGTGACATTAGCACTGGCATATGATGTCGATGCTATTGCTGAGCGTGGTCGTATTGATAAAAACTGGATTAAGCGCCTGCCTGATAACTCTGCGCCGTATACCTCAACTATCGTGTTCTTGGTGCGTAAAGGGAACCCGAAACAGATTCATGACTGGTCAGATTTAGTGAAACCAGGAATTTCGGTCATTACACCTAATCCGAAAACCTCGGGTGGCGCGCGTTGGAACTATCTGGCGGCATGGGGTTATGCGTTAGAACACAACGATAATGATCAGGCTAAAGCGCAGGAATTCGTTAAAACGCTGTATAAGAATGTGGAAGTGTTGGACTCCGGCGCGCGTGGTGCCACGAATACCTTTGTTGAACGCGGTATTGGCGATGTGCTGATTGCCTGGGAGAACGAAGCTCTGCTGGCGGTGAATGAAGTAGGTAAAGACAAGTTTGATATCATCACGCCAAGTGTCTCTATTTTAGCTGAACCGACGGTATCTGTAATGGATAAAGTGGTTGATAAGCGTGGTACCCGGGAAGTGGCGGATGCTTACTTAAAATACCTCTATTCGCCAGAAGGCCAGACTATTGCTGCCAAGAATTACTATCGGCCACGGGATCCGGCAGTGGCGGCTAAATTCGCCAACGAGTTCCCGAAATTGAAGTTGTTTACTATCGATGAAGTGTTCGGTGGCTGGACCAAAGCACAGCAGACACATTTCGCCACTGGTGGCGTGTTTGATGAAATAAGTAAACGATAAAATAATAACATTTTTATAGCCGTAGTAGGCTCAGCGCCCGTAGGTTAATGCTTGCGGGCGCTTTGTTTTATTAACCATTTTAACCCTCTGATTATTTTCACAATTCATCTCTTTCTTACAGATAAAAACCGCGTAATTCGCCAGCACGTGTTAAATGCGCTATTGAGTTATTTGGTCTAATAAATGTGGCAAATTATGCGGAGAGAATTATGAGCATTCGTGGCGTTTCAAGTACGAGCTTGATAGATAATCCAGGTTTGGACCCATTAAGTCCGCCATTGAGGGCATTATCGAGGGGTGGGAGTACTGAATCACTGTATAGTAACGTGTCAATTATATGTGAACCTGATGAATGGGATGCCGCTTCAGCAGTTATCACTGAGAGCTATACACCACCAACATTAGCCATAACAAATGAGAAAGCCTCCTTTGGCATTAAGCCCAGTAACTACTCCATTTTTGGTACCAAAGAGAATTATCTAACAGGCTATTTGTTAAATATAGGCAATAGTAAGGGTAAGCCGCCTCTGTTACTACGACCACTCGCTGCTTTGCTGGCATACTTCGGCATTCATGGTTTTGGGCAAACTAACTGTGCTTCTTGTGCCACCGCCGTGGCTGAAACATTTGAGAAGAATACGGTTTATCTTGCAATACCCGAACTGAGAGGTGGGGATGTCAAAGGGAATATGGGGTTGCTAGATAAGAGTGCTAAGTCTGTTGATGAACTGTTGACTCAGCTACAGCAATATCAACCCACTGACGAGTTAAATGGTGTCCTTGTGATTCATCGGCCAGCTATGTTGCGCATGTTACCGGGGGCGACACAAGGGCATGCCTGTAATGTGATTAAATTTAAAGGCAGTAATATTATTCATTTTTTTGATGCGCAGAAAAAGACTTATGTTGAATGTCACCTTAATAATATTGCAGGAAAAAGCGCGGAGATAAGCAAATTTCTTGGCCCAATTGGCACTGACGGAATTGATTTATATAAAAAAGAGTTTCATGAAAATTTTAATAAAAAAGCCGGAGCATCATCTGCCCCAGCTTAATCAGTAACTTAGAACCTGAATTAGGCTTTTTTAGCTTTCGCTGCTGCTTTCACGATAACCGCGAAAGCATCCGCTTTCAGTGATGCACCGCCAACCAGTGCGCCATCGATATCAGGCTGGGTGAACAGCTCTGCTGCGTTTTTGTCGTTAACAGAACCGCCGTACTGAATGATAACTTGTGCTGCAACCGCGGCATCTTGTTTCGCGATATGGTCACGGATGAATTTATGAACTGCCTGAGCCTGTGCCGGAGTGGCTGATTTGCCAGTACCGATTGCCCAAATTGGTTCATAAGCAATGACTGCGCCTTCGAACGCTTTTACGCCCAAAGTAGTCAGCACGGCATCCAGTTGTTTGGCGCAGACTGCTTCAGTTTGGCCCGCTTCGTTTTCTGCTTCGGATTCACCAATACATAAAACGGGGATCAGACCGGCTTCTTTCAATACACCAAATTTCTTGGCGATGAATTCATCACTTTCGTTGTGATAAGTACGGCGCTCAGAGTGACCGATGATGATGTATTGCGCACCGATATCTTTCAGCATGTCAGCAGAGGTTTCACCGGTAAATGCACCAGACAGGTTCACATCAACATTCTGTGCACCCAGAGCGATGCGGCTACCTGCCAACTCGTGCTTAGCTTGATTCAGATAGATAGTCGGTGGGGCAATAGCAACACCACAACCGTCAACGGTGCTCAGTTCTGTACGCAGGCCAGCGATAAGCTCTTTGACCATGTTAGTGCTACCGTTCAGCTTCCAGTTACCCATAACTAATGGATGACGCATGTTTCTTCCTCCAACAAGGGGACGCGAGGGTCAATAATAATGACTGCCCGACAGGCAGTTTACCTGTCCAACAGTATAGAGATGATTAGTGGCAATGGCTTTGCTTTTCGTCATTAATTGCGGCAAGACTATGCTTCAGATAGTGACAGCTTAATCGGTTCAACAGCGAAAGTTAGCCCTTTTTCGCCGTTATCCGCTACCACATAGCGAATTGCGCCAACCGGATGGGCATAGAAAGGCGAACCTTTACCTTGTGTCAGCAGTTGCTGCACATTATCAAGACTTTGCTGGAGCGTGAGTGTGGGCTCAAACTGGCGCATCAGGGCTGCCATATAATTGACAGCCACTAGTCGGGCCGCTTTCTCTTCACTCCCTTTTATCGGCAAATAGGTAATTTGTAAGGTCTTAATCTTACCGGTACCTTTTTCCAGTGCGGTTGAAGCATAGAGATTCTCATTAATCTTACTGGCAGCCCGAGTCAGTGGGGGCAGATCATCTTTTACTGTAATCGCATGAAACTCACTGAGAGGCAGTGTTGGATTCGTGCGGTTATAGCTTTCACGAAATTTGACCAGTGTTAAATCAAAAGTTGGCGCGCCAGAAAGTAGATAAGGCGCGGTCGGCTGAGCCTCTTCCGTTGGCTGACCGCTGTCGTCTGCGGGGTCGGCATGAGCGCGGCTAACTGTTGCTATTAGCAGCAGTATTGCCAGTATCGCGACTCTCTCTTTTCTCATGACTTATGCCGTCGTTAGAAGTGTGTGTAGGGGATTAAAGCGGTAATTGAGTGTGATTGTCAAAATTCACTGCAAAGATTATAGGTTAGTTGCGGCATTGGGGTACTCTATTGTGTATACCCGTCATACCTCAAGCTGCATGTGTGTTGGCTGCCTTCGTTCACCCCAGTCACTTACTTGTGTAAGCTCTTGGGGACTCGCTCAGTTGCCGCCTTCCTGCAACTCGAATTATTTAGGGTATACATCAACTTTAGGTTATATCAGGTAAATGGATCGGTTCATTGATGACAATACAGCAGTGGTGTTTCTCGTTTAAAGGCCGTATCGGGCGGCGGGACTTTTGGATCTGGATTAGTTTGTGGCTGTTGGCGATGCTGGTTGTTTTTACGCTGGCAGGTAAGGATTGGTTACCCATTCAGACTGCGGCTTTTGCGATAGTTTTTTTGCTGTGGCCAACGGCGGCAGTGGTGGTTAAACGGCTTCATGACCGTAATAAAGCCGGTTGGTGGGCATTTTTGGTGGTACTGGCCTGGATGCTGATGGCCGGTAACTGGCAGATGCTAGCGCCCATCTGGCAATGGGGTGTTGGGCGGTTTATTCCCACACTAATTATTGTCATGATGTTTATTGATTGTGGCGCATTTCTCGGTACCGAGGGTGACAATCGTTTTGGCCCAGAAGCGGTACCGGTGAAGTTTCTGGCTGATAAAACACCACAGTGAATAGGGTTTGATAAAGCCAAAAGGGCCATATGGCCCTTTACTATCAGTTGGTTAGCTTTGACAATACTGTCTATTACCAATATTGCTCGCTGGTCATATGCCCCGGTTTGCGGCGTAAATGTTTACGCATCTCACGCTGTTCTTTCAGCAATTGCTGGGTGTCTCGTACCATTTGCGGGTTACCGCATAGCATTACATGGCTGTCATGCGCGTCAATTTTCAGGCCGACAGCGGCTTCCAGTGAGCCATTCTCAATCAAGGCCGGAACTCTGCCGGTCAATGAACCGTGGGACTCTTCACGGCTCACCACTGTTTGGATACGTAACTTGCCGTTGTAGCGCTGTTCAAGTTGTTGCATCAGTGGCAGGTAGCTGAGATCACGGGCGAAACGTGCCGCATGGACCAACACCAGATTTTTGAAGCGTTCTAAATCACGCCCTTCCTGTAAAATTGACAGATAGGGGCCAATCGCGGTGCCGGTGGCTAACATCCACAAGGTATCGCAATCGGGGATCTCTTCTAGCACAAAGAAGCCCGCCGCTTGCTTGGTAACCATCACTTCACCGCCTACGGGCAACTGGTCCAGCCGTGGACTGAGTTTGCCTTCCGGTACTGTGACCAGATAAAACTCCAGATTGTCGTCACTTGGCGCATTAACGTAAGAATAAGCCCGCTGTACCCGCTCGCCGTTGATATCTAATGCCAGCTTGGCAAATTGACCGGCGGTAAAGGAGTCAATTGGCGCATTGACCCGAATACTGAACAACGAGTCGGTCCAGTGTTCGATGTGAGTAATTTTGCCACTAACCCATTCAGCCATAATTCTTTCCCATCATATACTTATCTGAAGTGATGCCTAAAGCGATGGCGATATTTTAGAGCATTTGGTTGAAAAACATTATCGATAAAATGTTATGCCTTTCGTCCTTGGACCTCTGTCATCATTCTGAAAATGACACTGGGCTATGATTTCTACTGGTATTATCATCGCGTCCCCCCTTGTCTTGCAGGAACTGCCGTTTCATCCAAATTGATAGGGGGCATCATATTACTATCTCAGGTCAAAAACTCATCCAACTACCACCTTTCATTCGATAACGGCTAATGAATTGTATCGGTACTGGTGTTACGAAAGTGGCTTCGACGGTACGTGCTGGTAACATGGCAACAAAATTAGACGTATCCACCGAATGACCGTCAAGCAGCAATCGCGGCGCACTGACTTTGGGGCCGGTTCTAACCGATTGAGTGCCGATCACCTCAGCGGTAATGTTTTGCTGACGCAGGCCTGGAATTTTAACTTCATAAAAATAGCTGCGGGTGTCAGCATAGCCGCCTGAATCGAGATCGGTACCAAAGGAAATATAATCAGGATTGCCTTGACGTACATGCGCCTGGGAATGCCCAGCGGCGTCTTCACCAAAGGCTTTTTTAAATCGCGTAAGCACGTCTTTCGAGGAATCACCGCTTCTGGGGTAGAATCCACCCGCTTTTCTGATGGCCTCCGGTGAACGATCGTCACCGCGATAAAACGTCATCAGATCCTCAGAAGCCCATGTTCTGGCCGCAGCTGGGCTACCACGGCCTGATAAGCCTTTTTCCAGAATATTAGCAGTTCGTGTTCTCAGCCCCGATGTGGCGCGGGAGATACCTTTATAAACGCCACGGCCCACGCCTCCTGCCAGTCCGGAAATCCCTGTTCCCAGTGATATCCATCCCAATACTGAGGATGCTTCGGGATTACTATCGGAAATAGCGTTGCTCACAATAGATATTACATCTGAAGCAACGCCCATCGAGCCAACCACCAGTGATATTGCTGAAGCTGAGCTGATTGCTGTCATCACGCTGCCAGCGGCAATTATTGATGCACCGGCGCTAAATATAGCTGCCAATAATCCCAGAGAGCCCAACACGATCCCAGCAATGGCGCTTCCGCTCAGGTGACCGCTTGGATCTAGGCGATTAATAGGATCTCCTGCGCAGTAAGCATATGGATTAATGCCGCCAGCGCCAAACGGGCTGAGGCTATCCGGGCAGTTGAATCGCATTAGTAAAGGGTTGTAGGCACGATAACCGTTACCTAAATGGTAGCTTCCACTAACCGGATCGAGGCGTTCGCCATTAAACCCCGGTAACGGGGAAGGCGTGTAGCCATAGCCATAGCCGTAGGGTGACCAAGTGTTGAGAGTACCGCTGCTGTTAGCTACCTCTCGTGACCAGAGCAAATTATCATGGTTATCGGTGGCCGTCAGGGTAAGATGGCTGAGCTCTTTTACCCCCAGACAGGCATGACCCAGTTTAATCAATCGATTATTACTTGCCTGATACGTTATGACTTCGTTGGCTAACTCATTTCCTTGGTAATACAACACTCGCTTATCGCCATCACTGACGTTCTGGGCCACCAGTCGGTTCAGTGCATCGTAACTGTAGCTACCGCCTGCGATATTCTCTCCGTTTATGCCAATAAGACGACCGGTTACGTCGTAGGTGAGCGTGCGGCCCGATTCATCTTTAATCATGCGCCCATTGGCATCATAGTCGAGGGCAATACTGGCGGGATAATTAGGATGCGTATGAGTTATTGAGGTTAATTGTGTGGGATCGTCATCATTGAGATATCGGTACACTACACTGTCGGTAGTGCCATCGGAGAAAGTGGTTTCCAGGTGGGTCAGATTATTCAGAGCATCATAAGCGTAGCGTTGTGCAGATAACATCATGCCATTAGGCGCGGGTGACAGGTTGCTTCCGGTCGCGACATAGCTGACCAAACGATTACGTTTATCATAGCCGTAATTTTCAGTGTGAATGGTGATATTATTGTGTTTGGTGATACGAGTAGCCAACTGATCGTTTGCCAGCCATGTTTGTAATATGATGATTTCTATGCCTTTGCTATCAGTCACCTTACGGGATGTTTCCCGGCCAAAATCATCGTGAGCTAGCTGAGTTTTCAGGCTGTTCTGCGTTGTTCCATCGGTAATCAGCAAGCTGGCAAGGTAGCCTAACGGGTTATAACTTAGCCGTGCATTCAGATCATCATCCGCAACTTCAATTATTCTGCCGTCAGTATTTCGGTTATAGCGGGTTTGTGCGCCGGTGATATCGGTAAAAGTGGTGTTGCTACCACGCAGCGTCCAGCGATAATGACTGGCACGGGGGGAATCTTGGTGATGGATCACTGTTTCGGTTTTCAAACTGCCGGAAGGGTGCCAGGAAAATTGAGTATCGACACTGTCAGTTTCTTTGGCGTCCAACTGCCGGCCACTAATAGGGTCATAGCTAAACTCTTGGGTGACACCGTTTGCGTTGAGAGATTGCACCGAATTATTCAGTTCGGGAATGTAAGATAGATTAATCACTTCCTTCTCAGGGGTGATGATACTGAACGGAACGGGTGATGCTTCCTGATAGCGATAGGACGTAGTTCGGCCACAGCTGGAGCTTTCGATCAGCCGCCCCAGGCTATCAAAATTCTGAGTACCTAGTAGCCAATGCTGGGTTTCTCCTGCTGAATTCTTACCCGTAAGGGTGAGTGAGGCTACATAATTGCCCTTTAAATAGCCGGGGTAGGTGCGGGTTACTATGCTGCCGTCTGCTGTAGTTTGGCTGACCAGCCGGTCGTAAGCATCATAGGTATGTAAAGTGACATGCCCAAGTTCATCTTCTTCTCGGCATAAGCGGCCCAGTCCATCGTAAGCATAGTGGCACACTCCCTGTGGCTTTCCGGCAGTGTCAATACGGGTCGTGCTCAGAGGGCGTAGATTGATATCGTATTGAATTTTGCTGCTACCACTGTCGATCTCACGGTTATTGTTGTTACCACTCTGGTGGAGAGTTTGGGTAAGCTGAATAGGGTCATTCACTTGCCAACGCGTAATGCCGTCGCTGCCAGCGGCTTTAGTTATTTCCCCCCAATTATCATAAGTATGAGCCGAGTTAATGGCATATTGTTCAGGCCGCTGATTTTTCGCTATCCACCAATCACTGCTTTTCTCTGCGGTGATTTCATTTAACAGGTTATAGCTATAAGACTGAATTTCATACCAAGAAGGTGTCTCTCCCGCATTCGACTGCTGTTGGCGTAATGTGCGACCCAGACCATCAAAATAGGTGCGAAGCTTATTACCTGCGGCATCTGTTTCAGTAGTGGAAAGCTTCCCTTCGCCATCGATCAGGTAGTCCCAACGGGTCGTATTTTCATAGCGAGTGCCAGGGCAGGTAACTCTGGAGGTAAGACGGCCCATTTCATCGTATTGATAATGCGTAGTAATACCTTGAGCATCGGTTTTTGCATACAACAGCCCAGTATAAGCGGAGCGAGTGTGAGTTACCGTACTGGTTACACCGTCAGAGCCGATAAATTTTGCTATTTGAGTTAATAAACCACTTTGTATTTGAGTCGTAAAACGCTGAGTGCTGGTGAATTGCTTGCCGCTATCTGACAGCTCATACATGCCCTCGTTAATGGCAATAATTCGCCCAAACTCGGCGTCATTAGCGTCACTTATTGACATTAGGTTCTGTTGCGACAACAACTGGTCGTCGCGATAAAAGAATTTCTTCTCTTGCACCACATACGGAGTATTGCCGAGTCTTTGGTAGGTAAAACGGCAGGTCCGGATTGGCGTGGTATAAGCGGATTCGGCAGGGATGAGTTTTTGTTGTTTTATAAATCGCACAAAACCGTTGGGTTCCGCTGGGCAGTTTTCCTCCCCCTGGCTGGCGTACCAACGGGTCACTACCACCGAACCATCAGGATTTTCTTCCTTCGTTGGGTTGCCCCAGAGATCAAATTCAGTTTTCGTTATTTCAACGCGGCGTTGTTCGGTTGCCGGTTTGCTGGTATCAAGAAACGTCGTTGTGGTTTGTTTGGGGAGCTGAAATTGTGCGGGCTGTTGGTCAAAAGGGGTGCCTTTTTGGGCGTAATACTCAGTTTCTACAGTACATGAACAGCTGCCTTGTTGGGTGCTTTCCCGCGTAATCAGATGGAAATTATTGTATCTACGGGTAATAACAATATTGTGCTTATCACCGAGTTGAGTTTCCGTTGATCCATATTGGTAATCCGTCAGGATCCGATAAGCATTATCGCTATTTGGTAAGAAATTCACGCCACTGGCAAAGCCTAAATAGTTCGTGTTGGTATATTCGTAGAGGGTGACCAACTTTTGCTGCCCAGTTCCGGGGGTGATAGTGTGTCTGACGGCGGCAGGCAACGCGGGCACGGCATTCTCAGGAAAGCGCATCAAGTTATTTTGGTAATCAACGTTTTCAATTAAGCCGGATGGATAAGTCACCTGTTCAATATAACCCTCGCCAGTATAGGCCATAACCCATTGATACTTATTATCAACTAAGGTTATTTTTTGCAATCGTTTGTTGAACAACTGAAATTGTAGCGTGCGCTGTTCCTGCGTCCCTGAAAAAATAGTAATTTCAGGGAATATCGCATCGTCGTAATTTATTTTAAGTAATTCTCTATTGGCATCTCGGATGCTGGCTAAACGCTTGAAACCTTTAAATATCCAGTTAAAATGAACTTCATGCCCTAACGGAGAAATCACTGAAATAACATTTTTAATATTTTGACCTGAATTCCTGCCTTCTAATATTTCGACCACACCTGATTTATAAGTAATAATATAGTTATCATTATTACGCTCGAATTTAAAAGAGCTTGATTTTTTTTGCTCAATTTCTACGCCGTTAGCACTTTCATAAATATGGTATTTATCACCTGTTGATAAATACAAAACTTTATTTAGTGCATCATACTGTGAGAAAGAAAATGAAAACCCCATGCCAAGGCCAATGTTATTATTATCAAACATATTATAATGTAGTGATACATCTATTTCCGGCCCTAAATTGTTATTAGCCACCACACTGGTAATAGGAAAAGAAAATGAATATAAACCGGTTCTCGGGTCAACGCCGCCTAAGGCTGCACTGATGAAATTACCACTCTGAGTGAAATAGTTAGCCACTTGAGTCATATAAATGACCTCCATTGAGTTTTTTTAATATTGAAATGAAAGTAGCCCAGTCGGTAAAACTGAAACTACTTTTAATAATAAATCACGGTTAAGCAATGGGATGAATGCAAGGTGAACTAAGCCAAGACATGGAAGGATATGTCCTGGTCGCCATTAGATTTTACGTCAATATCAGCTCTGTTACCGTATTGGTCATGTAAGAAGAAATGCAGAGATTTAGACCAATCGTTATAAGACCATAGCGCACCGTACCATAGGCGATAAGACCAGAAACAGATACCGCGTTCCTCATGATTTTTCGAGGTAACGCTAATGGTCCAGGAGTTCGACACTTGAAATTTGGCAGTATAGTTAGCTGAGCTAATATCAATTGAGCTATCAGTTGAGGTAGAACAGCCTTTATAGTTGCCTTGCTGTCTATAATAGAACCAGTATCTCTGATCACATAAAGCATCATGGGTAATGGTATTATCTGTCGATTTAAATCGGACGTAATACTTTCTCAAGATACTGTTATAGCCGTCAACACGGTTTTCTTGTTTAGTCAAAATGTCCAAATCATTATCAGTGAATATTCTCGCCGGGAGAATTCTCATTGATATATAGTCAGGTATTGCATTGTTATTATTGTTTATTTGTGCCGTTGTATACTCTATTTTGGTCCCAGTATTGGGATCGTTAATGAAAACCTGAACATATACTTTGAGTGGGGACTCTGAAACTTTAGGAACAGATAAATAGAAGTGACAAGGGTTACCGGGATTGTCTCGTGATATTTGCTTGAGAACAGGATAAACATATTCCCCAGCCACTTTTGATTTGGTTAATATCCTGCTGGGAATAGGCGTATTTTTATAATCGACGAGATTAATATGGTCGTATATTTCATCGCTGGATAAAAATACTGGGTTATTTTTTTATCTCTAGCTTCAATAATTATATCTACGGGTATTTGATTATTACCATTGGCATAGATAGAAGTCGATTTCTCACCATTGGAAATATAAATACTTAATTTATATATACTTGCTATATCATTCCAGTTAGACATATATCACCTCTTTAGGTTGAGATTTCACCCATCGACTTTATTAGCCATGAGTGGTGCAAATAAATCTTATATTGATGATTTGGCTTATTCAACCGGTGATTTTAAATCCTGTTACTCATAATATGATGTTATTGTATGAAAAATAATTTAATAAAAAACAAAGTGTATCAGTAAATATAAAACTCGCTGAATGATACCGGGGGGATATTAATTGGTATAGACTATTTTGTGGGGTCTTTATAGTATTTTTTAGTCACATTTTTATTCAGAACTCTATTAATACAATTGCTAATTTTGAGGTCCGCTCAGGAAACGGAAATTATTGTACGTTTAGAACATTATTTAACCACTATCGATACGCAACAGATTTATTTAGCGTCAATGATTACCGCTTTTAAATTATCTCTCTCCATGTATTGCTTTTAGGTTATGCCATTATTCACGATTGCCGCATAAATGCTTTACTGCGCTGGAGCACCCTAATATAACGATCTGTTCTGTTCAAAAAACAGGCTTATCGTATAATTATTTTCCAATATTTAAACACATCTCTTCTCCATCAAGGTTCATCTGGACAGTTTACTTTACGGCCATGGTGTTTTTATCTGCCAGTTGGCTATTTGGCAATATGTCGTGCTGGCTCGCTAAAATTTCTAGATTTGTTAGCTTATGCGCCAATAGTGAGGTGTGTCACTTTTTCAATATCAATGTGGCACGTAGTCCGGCTAATAGACTAGTTAAGACAATGAGAAAAATAGAAAATTTCCACCTGCTGGTTATGTTGATCCTCCTGGTTGCCGTTGGTCAGATGGCGCAAACCATTTATGTGCCGGTTATCTCGGATATCGCCCGTGATTTATCGGTTCGCACCGGAGTGGTGCAGCGCGTGATGGCAGCGTATCTATTGACCTATGGTTTTTCACAATTGATTTATGGCCCGCTATCAGACCGGGTTGGTCGCCGGCCGGTGATTCTGGTTGGTATGATGATATTCATGTTGGGGGCGCTTGGGGCTTGGCTGGCGGATAGCCTGACCATGTTGGTTGCTGCCAGCGCTTTGCAGGGGATGGGGACGGGAGTTGCAGGTGTGATGGCACGCACCATGCCACGGGATTTATATGCCGGTACGGCGCTACGCTACGCCAACAGTATGTTAAATATGGGTATTTTAGTCAGCCCTTTAATGGCACCGGTTATCGGTGGAGTGCTGGCCAGTCTATTTGGCTGGCGCGCTTGCTATGCGTTCTTGCTATTTCTGTGTGGTGGTGTGGCGTTTTGTATGTTCCGCTGGTTGCCGGAGACTCGGCCACAGCAAACTGAAAAGCGGCGAATGTTGGCCAGCTTCCGCCTGTTACTCGCTGACCGGGCCTTTAGTTGCTATTTAATCATGTTGATTGGAGCGTTGGCCGGGATTGCCGTATTTGAAGCCAGTGCCGGCGTGTTGATGGGGGGAGTGCTAGGGCTGAGCGGTATGATGGTCAGTATTCTGTTTATTTTGCCGATCCCAGCCGCATTTTTCGGTGCATGGTATGCCGGGCGCGAAGGTAAAACCTTTCACAGCCTGATGTGGCATTCGGTTATCAGTTGCCTGCTGGCCGGGTTGATGATGTGGATCCCTGGTTGGTTCGGCATCATGAATATCTGGACACTGGTGATACCGGCAGCGTTGTTCTTCTTTGGCGCCGGAATGCTGTTCCCACTGGCAACTACCGGTGCCATGGAGCCGTTTCCATACCTGGCCGGTGCGGCAGGGGCATTAGTGGGGGGATTGCAGAATATGGGATCAGGATTGGCTACCTGGTTGTCAGCTATGCTGCCACAAACCGGGCAATTTAGTTTGGGGCTACTGATGTTTGCCATGGCAATTCTGATTTTGCTGTGTTGGTGGCCGTTATCTCATCGGATGCAACCACAAGAGCATCATGCTTAAGTCGGCAGATAAAAACGGGTACTGATTTAATGCGGTACCCGTTTTATTTTTTGCTCAAAGAGGACGAAAAAGATTCACGGGGCGGTTTACAGCAAGAACTCGTGTAATGCTGAGTCTTTGCGATCAAGGAAATGGGTCGAACGGATACGGCGGATAGTGCGGGATTTACCCCGGATCAGCAGTGTCTCAGTGGTCGCCATGTTGCCTTTACGATAAATCCCTTCCAGCAAGTCGCCTTTGGTAATACCGGTTGCAGAGAAAATCACATTGTCATTACGGGCCATATCCCCCAATAACAGCACTTTACCTGCTTCAATACCCATGGATTTGCAACGAATCAATTCTTGTTCACCCATACGGCGGTTATCTTCGTTATCGCCCTTAACTTGATGGCGTGGCAACAAGCGGCCTTGCATATCGCCATCCAGTGCACGGATCACCGCAGCAGAAATGACACCTTCAGGCGCACCACCGATGCAGTACATCACATCGACTTCGCTTTCTGGCATGCAGGTCAAAATGGACGCTGCCACGTCGCCATCTGGAATGGCAAACACTTTCACCCCAAGTTGCTGCATTTCAGCGATGATACCGTCATGGCGTGGTTTAGCCAGTGTGATAACAGTTAAATCACTCAAGGGTTTATTGAGCTTGATGGCGATATTGCGCAGGTTTTGTTCCAGCGGTAGGTTAAGGTCGATAGCCCCTTTGGCTCCCGGTCCAACTACCAGCTTTTCCATGTACATATCCGGGGCATGTAAAAATGTCCCTTTATCTCCCACCGCCAGCACCGCCAGCGCATTTGCCTGGCCCATGGCGGTCATACGGGTGCCTTCAATCGGGTCAACCGCAATATCAACCGCATCACCTTGACCGGTCCCCACGTTTTCACCGATAAAAAGCATCGGTGCTTCATCGATTTCACCTTCACCGATAACAATCTGCCCATCAATATTGACTTGATTGAGCATAATACGCATGGCCCGTACGGCAGCGCCGTCGGCGGCATTCTTATCGCCCCGGCCCAGCCACTTATAGCCTGCCAGCGCGGCAGCTTCGGTGACACGGGAAAACTCGATGGCTAGTTCACGTTTCATGGTTAGACCTGTATCCCCGTCATACTTCAAGCTGCATGTGCGTTGGCTACGCTCGTTACTTGGCTCGTCAATGGGCCTCACAAGGCGAGACCGCTGCAAGCAGATTTTTCATCCCAGTCACCTACTTAATGTAAGCTCTTGGGGCTTTTCTCGCTTGCCACCTTTCTGCAACTCGAATTATTTAGGGTAATAGAAGAAGGATGTAAGCAGGAATTCTACCATCTTTGCGAAGTAAAGCCGTAGGGGTGTCTTTTGGCGGGATGAGATTTTTCACAATAAAAAGGCACCATCAGGAATGATGGCGCCTTTGGTTTACAAAAAACAGTGTAAAACAAGCGGGCCGTTACTCTTCGTGCTCTTCCCATGCCTGGGCACGCGCCACGGCTTTCTTCCAGCCACGGTAGCGAACATCACGTTCAGTGGTTTCAATCCCTGGGCGGAATTCGCGCTCAATCGTTGCCTTGCTTTTCACTTCATCCAGATCACTCCAGAAGCCAGTCGCAAGACCTGCCAGGAACGCAGCACCGAGAGCGGTACTTTCACGAACCGCTGGGCGTTCAACGCGGGTACCCAGAATATCGGCCTGGAACTGCATCAGGAAGTTATTCGCCACCGCACCACCGTCCACACGCAGTGATTTCAGACGTTCGCCGGCATCTGCCTGCATCGCATCCAGTACATCACGCGTCTGGTAAGCAATCGATTCAAGGGTTGCACGGATAATGTGGTTACTGTTAACCCCACGTGTCAGGCCGAAAATCGCACCTCGGGCATACGGGTCCCAATAAGGTGCACCGAGGCCGGTGAACGCTGGCACTACGTATACGCCGTTGCTGTCTTTCACTTTAGTGGCGAAATATTCGGAGTCGGTAGCATCACTGATCAGTTTTAGCTCATCACGCAGCCACTGGATAGATGCGCCGCCAATAAATACCGCGCCTTCCAGTGCATAGTTAACTTCACCTCGTGGGCCGCAGGCAATAGTAGTCAGCAGGCCATGAGTAGACTGAACGGCTTCTGTACCGGTATTCATCAACAAGAAACAGCCGGTTCCGTAGGTATTTTTAGCCATGCCGGGTTGTACACAAAGCTGACCGAACAAGGCCGCTTGCTGGTCACCCGCGATCCCTGCGATTGGAATACGGGTCCCGCCTTTACCACCAATGTTGGTCTGGCCGTAAACTTCTGAGGATGGACGGACTTCAGGCAGCATAGCGCGCGGAATATTCAGCGCTTTCAGCATACGGTCATCCCACTCTTTGGTACGGATATTAAACATCATGGTACGTGATGCGTTTGTGTAATCCGTAACGTGTACGCGGCCTTGGGTCATGTTCCATACCAGCCAGGTATCCACCGTACCAAACAGTAACTCACCGCGTTCAGCGCGCTCACGGGCACCCTCGACGTTATCAAGGATCCATTTCACTTTGGTGCCGGAGAAGTAAGGGTCGACCACCAGGCCGGTGTTGTAACGGATGTACTCTTCCAGCCCTTCTTTTTTCAGTTTTTCGCAGATATCAGCAGTACGACGGCATTGCCAAACAATGGCGTTATACACTGGTTTCCCAGTTACTTTATCCCAAACAATGGTGGTTTCACGTTGGTTGGTAATACCGATACCGGCGATTTCGTCAGAACTGATACCGGCTTTTGCCAGTACTTCAACCAGTGTTGAGCTTTGCGTCGCCCAGATTTCCATCGGGTCATGTTCAACCCAACCGGCTTTAGGGTAAATTTGAGTGAATTCGCGCTGAGAAACACTCACGATATTGGCATCATGATCCAGCACCACGGCTCTGGAGCTGGTGGTTCCCTGATCAAGCGCGACAATGTATTTCTTTTGAGTAGTATTTTCAGTTGTCATAGTTAGCCTACTTTTAAGTTGCCGTAAATCTATTGGGTAGTATCTATTATTTATGCTTTACGTTCTGTGGTCGTTACCGTGGTTTCTTCATCATCAACCACGCACACATCGCACGGTAAATGGCGGCCAATCAGGGCGCGATAACCGAAAGCACCGAGTAATGCACCGACGATAGGCCCGAAAATAGGGACCAGGAAGTAAGGAATATCACGCCCGCCAGTGAAGGCAATTTCGCCCCAACCTGCCAGATAAGCGAATACCTTTGGACCAAAGTCACGTGCTGGATTCAATGCAAACCCAGTCAATGGACCCATAGATGCACCGATAACGGCAATCAAGATACCAATCAGTAGAGGAGCCAGTGGGCCGCGTGGAATACCGTTACCATCATCGGTCAGTGCCAGAATCAGACACATCAGAATGGCAGTAATCACTGTTTCAACCAGGAAGGCCTGGAACACAGAAATATGTGGATTTGGATAAGTTGAGAAGATTCCGGCTAGATTCAGGCTCTCGGCGCTACCGCGAACCACTTGGTGCGTTTGTTCGAAATCGACAAACAGGTTGTAATAGAGGCCATACACTAACGCGGCAGCGCAAAATGCGCCGGCAACCTGCGCCACAATGTAAGGGAGAACTTTACGGCGATCGAAACAAGCGAATAACCACAATGCAATGGTTACGGCCGGATTAAGATGTGCACCTGAGATTGCTGCTGTCAAATAGATGGCCATGGCAACACCCAGGCCCCAAATGATACTGATTTCCCACTGCCCAAAACTGGCTCCAGCCAACTTCAATGCAGCAACGCAGCCTACACCAAAAAAGATCAGCAGACCGGTACCGAGAAACTCCGCAATACACTGGCCCTTCAACGTCGAACTAGCGGTTTGGCTCATAGTAGATGTCCTACAGACAGAGATTTATAGGGTATTTCTTATTTTTGCCCTTCGAACCGCGAAGGGAGTGATGTAAATTTATCGTTAACGAGCACAAACGAGAAATAGCGAAATCAAAATGTGTGTGGTGTGTCATAAAAATGAGCGATTTCGCGTTATTCACGGCTGTTAAGGGACTTTGAAAGTGTGATCAGACCAGTGGTTTCGCTATCAGTTGTTAAAGGCATGTATAATTTTACAGGATGGGTCATAGCGGTTTTTCGGTTTTTGCTGATAGTTACTGACACGAAATTGCTACAGAGTGTGGTTTGTACCGGTATGGCGCTAGACAGGGGGGGGCTGGCTACATACAATCGGTTTATCAAGAGCATCGTTTTTATCAAGCTGCGTTGCCTCTGCAAAGGAACGCGTTAGAACATAGCGCTTGTTACACCTAGTTCGATGGATATATAGCGCGATAAGTATTCACAGCAGTTTCATCTGCCGAGTGTCAGCTCAGTAGATACGGTGACTTAGTTAATACGGCGACGTCGGCTAAGAATGATGACTGCGACCAAAAGATGTACGCCTTGCTACCATAAGGGGACCGAAGAATGTCATTTGAAGTATTTGAGAAATTGGAAGTTAAAGTTCAGCAGGCGATTGATACCATCACTTTGCTACAGATGGAAATTGAAGAGCTGAAAGAGAAGAATAACACCCTGTCCCAAGAAGTTCAGGATGCTGCTGGTGGCCGTGAAGCCTTAGTGCGCGAAAATGAGCAACTAAAACAAGAGCAGCATGTTTGGCAGGATCGTCTGCGGGCACTGTTGGGAAAGATGGAAGAAGTCTAAGTGCTAGCTGGCTTAACGCAACCGTAATCGGTTGTTGAAGGCGGCTTGTCACGTAGCTACTGCAAATACGAAGTAGCAAAAAGGGCGATATCAATATCGCCCTTTCTTATGAAAATCAGAGGGATATTATTCAATATCCAGTGGTTCTTCTGACAAGATGATCCCAGTGTTATCTGCGTACAAGTGGTCACCAGAGAAGAATGTTACACCGCCAAAGTTCACACGGATGTCGCTCTCACCAATGCCTTCATCTGCCGCACCTACCGGAATTGCAGCCATTGCCTGAATACCGATATCTAACTCCGCCAGATCGTCTACCTGACGCACAGCACCGTAAACCACAATGCCTTCCCACTCGTTTTTCAATGCTAATTCAGCTAACTCAGCATCGATTAATGCACGGCGCACTGAGCCACCGCCATCGACGACCAGAACACGGCCCAGACCATTTTCTTCAAGCAGGTCGAACAACAAGCCGTTATCTTCGAAACATTTTACAGTAGTAATCTTGCCACCAAATGAAGTGCGCCCCCCAAAATTGGAGAACAGTGGTTCTACCACATTTACCTCTTCATGATAGGTATCACAGAGTTCGGAAGTATCATATTTCATAGGATTAACGTCTGGTTGCGGCTGGGAGATTAAGTATATCCCTTTCTGGCTGCTGTTGGCAAAATCATCAATTGTTAAATTTATCCGGGCTGGCCTTTATGGGGTGTGGCCCGGAGAAGGTTTGAAGAACAAACCGCTGGGATTAACTGAATACCAGACCGACAGCAAACAGAACGTTGGTCAGTAATGCGGCTTTAACCATATGCTCAAGCATTGGGCGCATACCCGCAGCAGTAGGCTCACGCAGTACAAACAGCGCATGTTTGACCAGTAACGGAACGGCTAGAATAAAGATCCAGCCGGCCCAGCTATGCAAATTCTGAAGTGTGAATATTGCCAGGCACAAAATTGCTGCCGCGATTAATATGGCATGATAATAACGTGCGACCACCGGCCCCAAACGCACTGCCAACGTGTTTTTACCATTAGCTGCGTCGTTTTCAATATCGCGCAAATTATTAATATTCAAAACCGCCGTTGCCAGTAAACCGCAGGCCGTGGCGGGTAACATCACGATAGTGTCAAAGTGCCCAGCCTGGAGATAGTAAGTCCCCGCGACACTCAGCCAGCCGAAGAAGACCAGTACTGAAATATCACCCAGCCCCATATAACCATAGGGTTTGCTACCGACGGTATAGGTAATAGCTGCCACAATTGCCATTAACCCAAGCAATAAAAAGCCTAAAACATCGCTGGGTTTTTCACAGGCCACAGCAATGAGTGCGATACCGGAAATAATCGTCAGAATAACGGTGACAATCAGCGCCACTTTCATCTGCTGGCGGGTAATCATCCCTTTTTGCATCCCGCGCAATGGCCCGATACGCTCTTCAGTATCACTGCCCTTGATGGCATCACCGTAATCATTAGCCAGATTAGATAGAATTTGCAGCAGGCCAGCAGTTAATAAGGCGAGGAGTGCTACGGCAGGTTTAAAACTATCGAGCCAGACAGCAAGGGCTGAACCGGTAACGATTGAGGCAAAGGCCAGTGGCAGGGTTCGTGGTCGCAGGCTTTCCAGCCAAGCCTGGGTCTGGCTGGTGTTGGTTGATAGGCTCATGTTTCGCTTCATTTTATTATATTAGGAGTCTGGTCCGCCCATATCGGCGTGTTAAAAACATTATGTCTGTCAAAAAACAACAGTGGGAGGCGATGCCTCCCACTCGATATTGTCCTGACGGACTATTTTATCCAGCATAAAGATATAAAGCGAATTATAGGATAAAACGACTCAGATCTTCATCTGCTACCAGCTCATCAAGATGCTTACCAACATATACAGCATCAATAGTGATGGATTGACCATTACTTTCGCTAGCGTCATAGGAGATATCTTCCATCAAACGCTCCAGCACGGTATGCAAGCGGCGTGCGCCGATATTCTCGGTGCGCTCGTTAACTTGCCATGCTGCTTCAGCAATTTTGCGGATACCTTCGCGAGTAAATTCAACGGTAACCCCTTCAGTAGCCATCAGCGCTTTGTACTGCTCGGTTAATGAGGCACTTGGCTCGGTCAGGATACGCTCGAAATCATCGGTGGTCAGCGCCTGCAATTCAACGCGGATTGGCAGGCGGCCTTGCAATTCCGGGATAAGATCTGACGGGCTGGACACCTGGAATGCGCCGGAGGCAATAAACAAGATATGGTCAGTTTTCACCATGCCGTGTTTAGTTGATACGGTGCAACCTTCGACCAATGGCAGCAAGTCACGCTGTACCCCTTCACGGGACACATCCGGGCCTGACGTTTGACCGCGTTTACAGATTTTATCGATTTCATCGATGAACACGATCCCGTGTTGTTCAACGGCATCAATCGCCTGCTGTTTCAGCTCTTCTGGATTGACCAGTTTCGCGCCTTCTTCCTCAATCAGCAGTTTGAACGCGTCTTTGATTTTGACTTTACGCGGTTTTTGTTTCTGACCGGCGATGTTCTGGAACATAGATTGTAACTGGTTAGTCATCTCTTCCATGCCAGGAGGTGCCATGATTTCAACCCCCATCGGCGAAGCAGCCAGATCGATTTCAATCTCTTTGTCGTCCAGTTGCCCTTCACGTAATTTTTTGCGGAAAGCCTGGCGGGTAGCGGATGGCTCTTGTGTTTCATCCGGCTGGCCCCAGTTATTTTTGGCCGGTGGAATCAACACGTCCAGAATACGTTCTTCGGCTAACTCTTCAGCCCGGTAACGCATTTTCTCAATTGATTGATGGCGAACCATTTTCACAGCCGCATCGGTCAGATCGCGGATAATAGAATCCACTTCTTTACCAACATAACCCACTTCGGTGAATTTGGTCGCTTCAACTTTGATAAATGGCGCATTGGCCAATTTTGCCAGACGGCGAGCAATTTCAGTTTTACCGACACCGGTTGGACCGATCATCAGAATGTTTTTAGGGGTAACTTCGTGACGCAACTCTTCATTGAGCTGCATACGGCGCCAGCGGTTACGCAGGGCAATTGCCACCGCACGTTTAGCTTTATCCTGGCCGATGATGTAGCTATCAAGTTCGCTGACGATTTCGCGTGGGGTCATTTCAGACATGTCACTCTATCCTTACGCTTTATACGTTAATTCTTCGATGGTTTGGAAGCGGTTGGTATAGATACAGATATCCCCCGCAATGCTCAGAGACTTCTCAACGATATCTTTGGCACTTAATTCAGTATTGTCTAACAGCGCGCGCGCGGCAGATTGGGCATAAGGCCCACCGGAACCGATAGCAATCAGGTCGTCTTCTGGTTGAACAACATCGCCGTTGCCGGTAATGATGAGTGATGCTGTTTCATCCGCTACAGCCAGTAGTGCTTCAAGCTTGCGTAACATACGATCAGTACGCCAGTCTTTGGCTAACTCGACAGCCGCTTTAGTCAGGTGGCCTTGATGCATCTCCAGTTTGCGCTCAAACAGCTCAAACAGCGTAAAGGCATCGGCAGTACCGCCAGCAAAGCCCGCAATCACTTTATTGTTATAAAGGCGGCGTACTTTTTTGGCATTACCCTTCATTACGGTATTACCCAGAGTGACCTGGCCATCACCACCAATAACGACATGACCATTACGACGTACACTTACAATTGTTGTCACGAGCGGACCCTCGTTGCAGACTGAATGAGTCCCCGTACTGCCTGTCAAAAAACAGCACGGGGTATATTGAGATTATAAATGGGGGAGGATTGCGACTTTTCAACCCCCTACAGCGAGGGGAATGCATCCTGATTGACCCGCGCCTTTCAAACGTTGCAAGGTACTATCAGCGGCTGCTTTGGTACTGTAAGGGCCAAGGACCACACGATTCCAGCCACCACCGCTGGTAATGCGGCTTTCGATACCGCCAAATGCCAATTGGGCGCGGATAGATTCGGCCTGATCGATGGCTTTGAATGAACCACACTGCACCATCCAACGTTGTGCTTTTTCTTTCTCTTTTTCCGGTTTCGGCGGTGTAACGGCCGGTGTTACCGGAGCTGCCGGTTGCGCGCGTTGTGGGGTAGCCACAGGCGATTGTACCTGCGTCTGCTGCTGTACCGGCGCGGTAGTCTGGCGCGGCGGTGTTAGCGGCTGCTGTTGCAGGGTCGTGACCGGTGGTTTGATGGTCACAGCAGAGCGTGGCACCGTCATCCCTTGGTTATACGGAACCTCTGATAACTGCGTTGGCTGCTGGCGCATATCTGCCTGCATCTGCTCTAGCAATTGGCGCTGCTCATTAGTCAGTTGCGTTTTAGAATTGGCTTCGCCACCAGCAGAGGGCTCTGTAGGTGTTGGGACGCCAATCTGACGGTTTTCCAGCTCTTTAATATAACGCCAGCGTTCTTCGGGTTTGGGCGGTAACCCATTACCGGTACGAGGATCATGGCTGGGCAATAACGGAAGCTCACCCGGCTTATTATGGGTGATGAAATAGAGGCCACCAACAAATACCACTAATAGCGCGACGGCCAGCGCCACCACGGTTTTAGATACTGCTGGCGCACTGCGTTTTTTCCGGCTGGTGCTTTTGCGCCGCGCTCCTGAGCGCCCTCGGCTTACATAATCTCTTTGTGCCACTATCGTTTCGCTGCGTCTTGATGATGGAATAAGTCCGTCATGTTACTGAACCCCTGAATATTTGCCTAGCGTTTAGGCGCAGCAGTACTTTCCCTGACAATTAACTCGGTGTCTAACAACCGGGAGCCACTTTGTACTGAATGCCCTTGTAGCTGCTCAAGTAATAGTAACATGGCTTGCTGACCAATTTGATAACGTGGTTGAGCCACGGTGGTCAAAGGGGGATCACAATACTGTGACAACTTCAGATCGTCAAAGCCTACCAGCGAGACATCCTGCGGGATACGTAGTCCCATTCTCTTTGCCTGCCACATCGCGCCTATCGCCATCACATCATTGTGACAAAATATTGCTGTTGGGGGATGAGGTAATGCCATCAGCACCGCAAAGGTTTCTGCGCCAGCTTCATAGCTAAAGTCACCGCGCATAATATAGTCACTGTCGACAGCGATACCATTACGACGCAGTGCCTGAATATAGCCCTGGAGCCGATAATGACTTAGCGGCAAACTTTCCGGCCCGGCAACACAGGCAATACGTTTGTGCCCCAATTCATGTAGATAATTAACCGCTTCATAAGCGGCAGTCAGATTATCGATATGTACCGTTGGCAGTTCCAGTTCAGGAGCGAACTCGTTTGCCATCACCATTGGCGGCAAATTGCGCTGCTCTTCTTTGCTGGCATCAAAAGGCAGATTGGAACCTAACAACAACATGCCATCAATTTGCTTGGTAATGATCAGGTTAACGAAGCTACGCTCTTGCTGGGTTTGTTGTGCGCAATCGCCAATTAAGATCAGATAACCTTGCTGGGCTGCCGCATACTCAATCCCTTGAATGATATCAGCAAAAAACGGGTCACTAATATCCGGTACAATAACCAGAATCGTGCGCGATTCATTACGTTTAATATTGCGGGACAAAGCATGAGGAGAATAACCCACCGCCAGAACAGCTTGCTCCACTTTTTGCCGGGTTACTGTTGACACTTTTTCCGGGTTCATCAGTGCGCGTGACACCGTCGCAGTTGAAACACCTGCCATTTCAGCAACGTCTTTCATGGTAGCCATCGTGAATTCTTTCTTATGTTCCAACGCCTTTCTCCTTGCTCTGGCTCCGAGCCAGCACTGATGCTTAATGCAGGCTTTCCGTCATTCTATACAGATAGTGGGGGTAATTTGTTACCTAATTTGCATAAAAAGTGTGACATAAGTAGGTTTTTTCGAACTGGCTCGCAGAAAGCGGGGTAATCGATTGCTTTGTGGCACAGATCAAACAATAAATTCCCCAAGTGAAAGAGAGAGTACTCAACGTTATTGGCATTAATTAAGGCGGGGAATTAGCTGTCTATTGGGTCAACATCCAACGTCCACTTAACCTTACGTGCCTGCGGCAATGTATTGATTAGCGGCTGAGAGGTTTTAATCAGCCGTTGTAGCAATTGCCGTGAAGGGTGCTGTAACAGCAATTGCCAACGGAAGCGTCCACTGCGTTTGGCCTGCAATGCGGGCACTGGCCCCATAATCCACAATGCATCATCTTTGAGTGGGCTGGCCTCCAGCAAATTACGCAATTGTTGCAGGAACAGCGCGGATTGCTGGTTATCGTGATCTTCACTGCGCACGATGATATGGCTGGTATAAGGCGGTAAAAATACGCTTTTACGTTCCTCTAGGGCCTGTTTGGCAAAGGCATCGTAGCCCTGTTGCAGCAAAATTTGCAGCAGTGGATGCTCAGGGTGGTGTGTTTGTAAAATAACTTCACCTTGCTTACCCGCGCGCCCGGCACGACCTGAAACTTGTGTATAAAGCTGGGCAAACCGTTCTGCCGAACGGAAATCTGCCGAGAACAGTGCGCCATCGACATCCAGCAAGGCCACTAGCGTGACATCAGGGAAGTGATGCCCTTTAGCCAACATTTGGGTACCAATCAAGATGCGCGATCCCCCTTGATGGACATCAGCCAAATGCTGTTCCAGCGAGCCTTTGCGGCTGGTGGTATCGCGGTCAATTCGAGTGATGGGAGTATCCGGGAACAGAGGAGCCAGTTCGTTCTCTAACTGTTCAGTGCCAACACCGACAGAGACCAGATGGGTTGAACCACATTTTGGGCATTGCTGAGGCACCGGGCGCTGGCTGTCGCAATGGTGGCAGCGCAACTGACGGTGATTTTGATGCAAGGTGTAATAGTGGTCGCAACGCTGGCATTCAGCAATCCAGCCACACTCATGGCACAGTAGCGCGGGAGCATAGCCACGGCGGTTCAGGAACAAAATTACCTGATTATCGGCCTGTAAATGGGTTTTCATCCGTTTTAGCAGTGGCTGAGAGAGGCCAACTTTAAGCGGTAAGCCTTTTAAATCGAGCAAATGCTGTACGGCGGGTTTGGCATTCCCCGCCCGTTTAGATAGCGTCAACTGGCGATATTTACCCATTTGCACATTGTGCAGGGTCTCAAGCGCCGGGGTCGCCGTGCCCATCACGATAGGAATGCCTTCTTCACGGGCCCGAAATACGGCTAAATCCCGGGCATGATACCGCCAGCCTTCTTGCTGTTTATAAGAGCTGTCGTGCTCTTCATCGATAATAATGACCCCGAGGCGGGAAAACGGCGTAAACAGTGCCGAGCGGGTACCAATAACAATTGCGGCTTCGCCGTTACGTGCCCGTAGCCAGACGGACAAACGTTCGCTGTCATTTAAACCTGAATGGAGCACCTCAACGGGGGCGTTAAACCTTTCGCGAAAACGAGCGATAGTCTGTGGGGTCAGGCCGATCTCAGGGACTAAAACCAACGCCTGGCGGCCTTGTGCCAGAATATTTTCCAGCACGCTCAGATAAACTTCTGTTTTACCGGAGCCGGTCACCCCAGCCAGCAGCCAGACTGCAAACTGGGTATCTTCACTGCGAATCGCCCCAACGGCGGTTGCCTGCTCGGTATTCAGCCGCAGGCGCTCACCCAGAACGGCGAAGCCGTTGCGCCAATCGGTAGTCGCGATTTCCTGTGCCCGCAGGTCAATTAGCCCTTTACTGCGTAATGCCTGCAATGCGCTTTCGGTGAGTGCCATTTCATTAACTTGATGGCGATAGACCGGTTTTTGCAATAATGCGGCAAGCGCTTGTTGCTGCTTCGGGGCGCGTTTTAAGCTTTCCGGTGGTGTGGCTCGCCCTTGTTCGGTTGCGAACCACTGCCACAACGGCGCAGATTGGGCAGGCTTCCCTTGGCGCAACAGAATAGGTAGAGCATGGAACAGCACTTCACCTATCGGGTAATGATAATACTCGGTTGCCCAGCAGAGAATGCGCCACAAGCTGGGTGGGAATAAGCTGCGCTCATCCAGAACGGCGTCAATGGCTTTCAGTTGTTCAAGGGGGAATGTGCTGGTATCACTGATACCCACCACAATTCCGATGGCTTTGCGTTTACCAAATGGCACACTAACGCGAGCACCGACCACCGGGCAGGCCATGGCGCTGTCTAAACGGTAATCAAAGCTACGGGCCAACGGTACGGGTAATGCCACTTGAACAACGGACATGTGTTTTCATCCTGATAACTAAAATTGGTCTAAATAAGTACAATTGGCCTATACCCTAAATAATTCGAGTTGCAGGAAGGCGGCAAGCGAGAAAATCCCGATGAGCTTACATGAGTAAGTGATTCGGGTTATTGAGCACAGCCAACGCACATGCAACTTGAAGTATGACGGGTCTAAATAAAGATTGAACAGTTTACACTGCGTGCTTCACAATGTGCGGATTCGATTGCGCGGTTTGGTCAAATTCTGTATGATTCGCCGCCTTTGGTATAATTCGATATCAAATCCTGTTAACAACCGTTGCTTACTTTATCCGCAGCTGTTCGTTAACAATCAAATTGTTATTTATCAATCGTGTGGTGTCTGGCGGAACAGGGCTGGATAGCGACACGGCCTAAATATAGAGGTTTTCCATGAAACAAGGTATCCACCCTAAATACGAACAAGTTACTGCTTCTTGCTCTTGCGGTAACGTTATCAAGATCAACTCTACTGTTGGTCATGACCTGAATCTGGACGTGTGCGGCGAATGCCACCCGTTCTACACTGGCAAGCAGCGTGATGTTGCTACCGGTGGCCGTGTTGACCGCTTTAACAAGCGTTTCAGCATGCCGGGCGCTAAGAAGTAATTATTGCCCGTCAGATGAAAAAGGCACCTTCGGGTGCCTTTTTTGTTTCTACATTTCAGGTTCACTATGACTAATGAACCGAGTGGTAGCTGGGGATTAGTATTCCCAGGTATCGGGGTCAACACCCAACTCACGCATTAAAATTTTCGCGGCTTCCGGGATTTCATCGCTACGTTCTTTACGCAGGTCTTCGTCATTCGGTAGCGGCTGGCCGGTAAATGCATGCAAAAAGGCCTCACACAACAATTCACTGTTGGTGGCGTGGCGCAGGTTGTTCACCTGACGGCGGGTCCGTTCATCGGTGAGGATTTTTAACACCTTCAGCGGAATGGATACCGTAATTTTTTTGACCTGTTCGCTTTTCTTACCGTGTTCAGCGTAAGGGCTGACATACTCGCCGTTCCACTCAGCCATGGGACACCTTAAATTTGTCGGGAAAATACAAAATTCTGAAAACCGGCCAATTATGCCCGATCTTCGCTGTTCTCACTAAATAAATGTCGATTTTACTAGAGCAACATCACCCATTTAATCATTTTACTACTTATTGATAGCCGTTACCTTTCGATACGGTCCTCGCGGTTAAACAAAACACCACCGAAAACTCACTGACATCATTAAGATAGTTAAAGCCTCTACAATTTTAGCGGTTATTATTCCATTGCTCAATCTATACGCAAAGAAGTTTAGATGTCCAGATGTATTGACGTCCGTAATTTGTGCGTCTAATCTGGCGTAACATTTTCTTGATAACCGGCTGGTGGAAATCCATATGACGCGTAAACAGGCAACAATAGCAGTCCGTAGCGGGTTGAACGATGACGAGCAATACGGCTGCGTTGTCCCCCCGATTCACCTCTCCAGTACCTATAATTTTATCGATTTTAATCAGCCGCGCGCACATGATTATTCACGTCGCGGGAATCCGACGCGCGATGTGGTACAGCGTGCACTGGCGGAACTGGAAGGTGGTGCGGGTGCAGTCATGACCAGCAGCGGGATGTCGGCGATTCATTTGGTTTGCACCACATTCCTAAAACCGGGTGACTTGCTGGTCGCCCCACACGACTGTTACGGCGGCAGTTATCGTTTATTCGATAGTCTGAGCAAGCGCGGTGCTTATCGGGTGCTGTTTGTCGATCAGGGTGATGAAACGGCATTGAGCCGGGCCTTGGCGGAAAAACCCAAGCTCATATTGATTGAAACACCCAGCAATCCGCTGCTACGGGTGGTAGATATTGCCGCTATCTGCAAGGCGGCACATGCAGTAGGTGCTCTGACGGTTTGTGATAACACGTTCCTCAGCCCTGCCTTGCAGCAGCCACTCTCTTTAGGGGCGGATTTGGTGGTTCACTCCTGTACTAAATACCTAAATGGTCACTCTGATGTGGTCGCTGGTGCGGTAATTGCCAAAGATCCTGAGCTGGCGGTTGAGCTGGCATGGTGGGCGAATAATATCGGGGTAACGGGGGCAGCATTTGATAGCTACCTGTTATTACGCGGTTTGCGTACCTTGTCGCCACGTATGGCTCAGCAGCAACGTAACGCGGATGAGATTGTTCGTTATTTACAGCAGCAGCCTTTGGTGAAAAAGCTGTATCATCCTTCTCTGCCACAACATCCCGGCCACGAAATTGCCTGCCGTCAGCAGTCTGGTTTCGGTGCGATGCTCAGTTTTGAGCTTGATGGTGATGAACAGCTACTGCGTCGCTTCCTCTCAGCCCTTGAGTTATTTACTCTGGCGGAGTCTTTGGGCGGTGTGGAAAGTCTGATTTCCCATGCAGCGACCATGACCCATGCCGGTATGGCACCAGAAGCGCGCATTGCCGCAGGTATTACTGACAGCTTGTTGCGCATTTCCGTGGGTATTGAAGACAGCGAAGATTTGATTGCCGATTTGGAAAATGCTTTCCAGTTGGCGGGAACGAGGTAAGCATGAATGCAACAGCGGTAGCAGCGGCGGTGACCGGCCGTCAACTGCATAAGTTTGGTGGTAGTAGCCTTGCGGATGTGAAGTGTTACCTGCGGGTGGCCAATATTATGGCCAATTACAGTCATCCTGGTGATCTGATGGTGGTGTCTGCGGCAGGCAGTACCACCAACCAACTGATTAGCTGGTTGAAACTGAGCCAAAGTGATCGTCTTTCTGCTCATCAGGTGCAACAAAATTTACGTCGTTATCAACATGATCTGATCAGTGGTTTATTGTCTCCAGAAATGGCCGAACCGCTGATTAGTGAGTTTATCCATGATTTGGAGCGTCTGGCGGGCCTGCTGGATAACAAAGTCGACGATGCAATTTACGCCGAAGTGGTGGGGCACGGTGAGATTTGGTCCGCCCGTTTGATGGCGGCGGTTTTGAACAAGCAGGATATGAACGCCACCTGGCTGGATGCCCGTAGTTTCCTGCGTGCAGAGCGTGCGGCACAACCACAAATCGATGAAGGCCGTTCTTACCCGCTGTTACAACAATTAATGGCCCAGCACCCACATCAACGTTTGGTGGTGACAGGGTTTATCTCGCGCAGTAATTCCGGTGAAACCGTGCTGCTGGGGCGTAACGGCAGTGACTACTCGGCGACACAAGTCGGGGCGCTGGCGGGTGTCGAGCGCGTGACCATCTGGAGTGATGTTGCTGGGGTATACAGTGCTGACCCACGCAAAGTAAAAGATGCCTGTCTGTTACCGTTGCTACGATTGGATGAAGCCAGTGAATTGGCCCGTCTGGCAGCACCGGTGCTGCATACCCGCACGCTACAGCCGGTTTCAGGCAGCGATATCGATTTACAACTGCGTTGTAGTTATCAGCCAGAGCAGGGTTCAACCCGCATTGAGCGCGTACTGGCATCAGGTTCGGGGGCGAAAATCGTTACCAGCCATGATGATGTCTGCCTGATCGAATTGCAGATTGCCGGTCATCACGATTTCTCGCTGGCGCAGAAAGAGATTGATTTGCTACTCAAACGTGCGCAAATCAAACCGCTAGCCACCGGTATTCATCCCGATCGCAATCTGTTGCAACTCTGCTATACCTCCGAAGTAGTTAACAGTGCACTAAGAGTGCTGGAAGATGCCGCGCTGCCGGGTAAATTATCCCTACGCGAAGGGCTGGCACTGGTCGCACTGGTGGGCGCGGGGGTTTGCAAGAACCCACTGCACAGCCACCGGTTCTACCAACAGTTAAAAGATCAGCCAGTTGAGTTTATTTGGCAGGCAGAAGATGGGATCAGCATGGTGGCCGTTTTGCGCCTTGGTCCGACTGAACACCTGATTCAGGGCTTGCACCAGTCACTGTTCCGTGCAGAAAAACGCATTGGTCTGATGCTGTTTGGCAAAGGTAATATTGGTGCCCGCTGGCTGGAACTGTTCGCCCGCGAGCAGAAGAATATCTCGGCGCGCAGTGGTTTTGAGTTTGTGCTAGCAGGTGTGGTGGATAGCCGCCGCAGCCTGTTAAGTTACGATGGGCTGGATGCCAGTCGGACATTGGCATTTTATGATGACGAAGCCAAAGAGCAGGATGAAGAGTCGCTGTTTTTATGGATGCGAGCACACCCGTTTGATGATTTGGTGGTGCTGGATGTGACCGCTAGTGAGTCGCTGGCCGGACAATATCTGGATTTCGCCAGCTACGGTTTCCACGTTATCAGCGCCAACAAACTGGCCGGAGCATCCAGTAGCAATAACTACCGCCAAATTCGCGATGCTTTTGCCAAAACCGGCCGCCACTGGCTGTACAACGCCACGGTGGGCGCTGGCTTACCGGTTAACCACACGGTGCGTGATCTACGTGATAGCGGCGACAGTATCTTGGCGATCAGTGGTATCTTCTCCGGCACGCTGTCGTGGTTATTCCTGCAATTTGACGGCACGGTACCCTTTACCGAATTAGTAGATCAAGCCTGGCAACAAGGTCTGACTGAGCCAGATCCACGGGTGGATCTTTCAGGCCAGGATGTGATGCGTAAACTGGTGATTCTGGCCCGTGAAGCGGGTTATGACATTGAACCGAATCAGGTGCGGGTGGAGTCGCTGGTGCCTGCTGGTGCTGATGTGGGGTCGGTAGATCAGTTCTTTGAAAATGGCGAAGCATTGAATCAGCAAATGATTCAGCGCTTAGAAGCCGCGAATGAGATGGGGTTGGTGTTACGTTACGTGGCACGCTTTGATGCTAATGGTAAGGCTCGAGTGGGCGTTGAAGCAGTCCGTGCTGACCATCCGCTGGCCTCATTGCTGCCGTGCGATAACGTCTTTGCCATTGAGAGCCGTTGGTATCGCGATAACCCACTGGTCATTCGTGGCCCAGGTGCCGGGCGTGATGTTACTGCTGGTGCAATTCAGTCTGATTTAAACCGCCTGTCTCAATTGCTGTAATTTGCATTAACTCGCCTCTTCTGCTTAAGCGGAGGAGGCGAAACTGCCTCTTTAACCCATCCCCTCTTTAATGCCGGTCCCCAAGAGCGCATATTGCTGACAGGCAGTAAGCGAATACCGCGAACCCCTGTAACTTCAAGGGTTAGAGGTCTACATGAATTTTCCGCGTATGGCGTGTGAAGATTAATCATCACCCTAAACTTATTTAAAAGTTGACTCTTTAGCCAACTTCCGTCATTTTCTATTTAGCCGTCTAAACGTATAGACGCTCATAAATGAGCGGTAACAGATAACATAAGTCGTCATAACGACAATGGAGTAACAGGGTATGAGTTTTTTCCACGCAAACCAGCGGGAAGCGCTGAATCAAAGTCTGTCAGAGTTGCAGGGTCAGATTAATGTTTCTTTTGAGTTTTTCCCGCCGCGCACCAGCGAGATGGAAGAGACCCTGTGGAGTTCGATTGATCGTCTGAGCACCCTGAAACCCAAGTTTGTCTCGGTGACTTATGGCGCGAACTCTGGCGAGCGCGATCGTACCCACAGCATCATCAAAGGGATAAAAGAGCGCACTGGCCTGGAAGCCGCACCACATCTGACCTGCATTGATGCTTCACCGACTCAGTTACGTGATATTGCTACCGATTACTGGAACAGCGGTATCCGTCATATCGTTGCTCTGCGAGGGGATTTGCCACCGGATAGTGGTAAACCAGAAATGTACGCATCTGATTTGGTGACCTTGCTGAAAGACGTAGGGGATTTTGATATCTCGGTGGCGGCTTATCCAGAAGTCCATCCTGAAGCTAAAAGCGCGCAAGCTGACCTGATCAACCTCAAGCGTAAGATTGATGCGGGTGCTAACCGGGCAATTACCCAGTTCTTCTTTGATGTTGAGAGCTATCTGCGTTTTCGCGACCGCTGTGTGGCTACCGGCATCGACGTTGAAATCGTGCCGGGCATTTTACCGGTATCCAATTTTAAACAGCTTCAGCGCTTTGCCACCATGACCAACGTGCGGGTACCACACTGGATGACCAGTATTTTCGAAGGGCTGGATAATGATCCTGAGACGCGCAAAATGGTGGGTGCCTCAGTGGCGATGGATATGGTGAAGATTTTAAGCCGTGAAGGGGTGAAGGATTTCCATTTCTATACCTTGAATCGGGCAGAGTTGAGTTATGCGATTTGCCATACTCTTGGGGTGAGGCCGTAAGTTGTTAAAGGGGCGCTGGCCCCTTTTCATCATAATCATCAAGTAAACAAAAGATAATCAGGGGAATCGCTTCCCCCAAAATCAATGGTTAACCTGTATTGCGCATGCCCGCAGCGACACCGGCGATAGTCACCATCAATGCCTGCTCAACACGGGCATCTGGGTGCTCATGCTGGCGCGAACGGTGCAACAGCTCAGCTTGCAGCACGTTCAGTGGATCGGTATACACATTACGCAACGCGATCGATTCCGCAATCCACGGTAAATCAGCCATCAAGTGGTCATCGTTGGCGATAGCCAGCACCACTTTAATATCCGCGGCTAACTGGTCACGTAATTGCTGACCCAACGGCCACAGTGATTTATCCACTAAACGTTGGTCGTAATACTCCGCCAGCCACAAATCAGCTTTGGCGAACACCATTTCCAGCATCCCGATACGGGTAGAGAAGAATGGCCAGTCACGACACATCGTGGCTAATACTTCTTTCTTACCGGCATCAATCGCTTTTTGCAAACCGGCCCCCGCACCCAGCCAGGCAGGTAGCATCAGGCGGTTTTGTGTCCAAGCGAAAATCCATGGAATGGCACGTAAGCTCTCGACTCCGCCATCCGCACGGCGTTTTGCCGGGCGAGAACCCAATGGCAACTTACCTAATTCCAGCTCTGGGGTCGCGGCGCGGAAGTAAGGGACAAACTCAGGATTCTCACGCACGTAGCCGCGATACATATCGCAGGAAGCGTCCGATAGAATGTCCATCACCTCAACCCACTCTTTCTTCGGCTCTGGCGGCGGTAACAGATTGGCTTCCAGAATCGCTCCGGCATACAGCGCCAGACTGCTGATAGTGACTTCCGGCAGCCCAAATTTAAAGCGGATCATCTCGCCTTGTTCAGTGACGCGTAAGCCGCCTTTTAAGCTACCCGGAGGCTGAGAGAGCAGAGCTGCATGTGCAGGCGCACCGCCACGGCCGATAGAACCGCCACGACCGTGGAACAGCGTCAGAGAGATACCGGCCTTCTCACAGGTTTTGATCAACGCATCTTGCGCCCGATATTGCGCCCAGGATGCAGCCATCACGCCAGCATCTTTTGCTGAGTCGGAATAGCCAATCATCACCATCTGCTTGCCTTGGATCAGGCCGCGATACCAGTCGATATTTAGCAACTGGGTCATCACTTCGTCGGCATTGTTCAGGTCATCAAGGGTTTCGAACAATGGCGCAACGGGCAGCGTGAATGGGCAACCCGCTTCTTTCAGCAGCAAATGCACTGCCAGCACGTCTGATGGCACTTTAGCCATGGAGATAACGTAAGCGGCGATAGAGCCTTGTGGTGCTTCGGCAATCACCCGGCACGTTTCCAGCACTTCTTGTGTATTAGCACTCGGTTCCCATTTCAGCGGAACCAGTGGGCGCTTGGAGTTCAGCTCGCGGATCAGGAAGGCTTGTTTGTCCGCCTCAGACCAGCTTTCATAATCGCCGAGGCCCAGATAACGGGTCAGTTCAGCGATGGCATCGGTGTGGCGGGTACTTTCCTGGCGTACATCGATACGCACCAATGGCACACCAAAACAGCGTACGCGGCGCAGGGTGTCCAGCAGTTGGCCGTTAGCAATGATCTCCATGCCACAGGCTTTCAGAGACTGATAACAGGCGTAAAGTGGGTCCCACAGTTGGTCATTACTCACCAGCAAATCAGTCGGTGGCAAGACACGTTCGCCTTTCAGACGGTCTTCCAGATAAGCCTGAGTATTGGTCAACTGGGTACGGACGCGTTTCATTAATTCGCGATAAGGTTCGACCACCTCTTCGCCACCGGCCAATTCACGCAGTTCCGGGGTACATTCCGACATG
Source organism: Yersinia sp. 2553 StPb PI (assembly GCF_052217105.1). Lineage (NCBI taxonomy): Bacteria > Pseudomonadati > Pseudomonadota > Gammaproteobacteria > Enterobacterales > Yersiniaceae > Yersinia > Yersinia sp. 2553 StPb PI. The sequence goes on from NZ_JAZGPX010000002.1 coordinate 4,025,115, forward strand.
GACAGCTCTGATACCAACACTTGAATATCACGCAAGAACAGGTCGGTGGCTTTCCAACGGCTGAGTAACAGCACATGGCGGGTAATTTCAGCGGTAACGTTCGGGTTACCGTCACGGTCCCCCCCCATCCAAGAGGTGAAGCGTATTGGCACGGCCTCTACAGGCAAGCGGTAATCGAGCGAGTTTTGTAACTGCTCGTTAAACTCACGCAGGAATGCGGGCACACCTTCCCACAGGCTGTTTTCAACCACGGCAAAGCCCCATTTGGCTTCATCTACTGGGGAAGGGCGTATTTTACGAATTTCGTCAGTATGCCACGATTGTGCAACTAACTGGCGCAAACGACGCATGATCTTGTTGCGTTCGTAATCGGCTAAGTCATTGTGATCCAACTGGCTCAGGCAGGTATTCACTTCCACCAGTTTGTGGATCAGGGTGCGACGTGTAATTTCGGTTGGGTGAGCGGTTAACACCAACTCAATGGATAACTCATCAACCGCGCTGCGCATATCTTTCTCACTCAGCTTTTTATCTTTTAAGCGAGTGAAAAGCTGGGCCAGAGCTTCTGGGTTACTTGCGGCTTCACCGTGTGGTGAAATACTGTGATATTGCTCCGCCGTATTCGTCAGATTGAGGAATTGGCTAAAAGCACGGGCTACCGGCAGCAGCTCGTCGTTGGACAGATTTTGCAGCGTGGTCAGCAGTTCCTGACGGCTCGCTTCATTACCAGCACGCGAAGATTTGGATAATTTACGGATGGTTTCTACTTTTTCAAGGATGTGTTCACCAAGCGCTTCTTTGATGGTGTCCCCGAGTAGCGTACCGAGCATACTGACGTTACTTCGCATTGCGGAATATTGTTCGTTCATATGACCCCTGACCCATATCCCCTTCGCCCTTGACGCCGCAGGGTGGTTAGCGACGCTTACTCACCTGAATCACTGACCGGTGTCAGCTTATCGGGATTAATGAGCCTCAAAGAGGCTCACCCTGCGGGCTAGCATAAATGCTGTTCAAATCGGTCTTCAACCGATTTGTCTTTCACTTGCTGCCTACCTGCAACGCCAATGACTTTGGGTATAAACTTTTATGGTTTCTTTTTGTAAATTAATTTCACCCAAAAGGCCGAGATGGACAATTCCACTCGCCACGTTCAATTCCATACTCCAATTGACACTATTTTTAGCAAAAAAACATCAATTTTAGGGATATTGCTGAAATTTAATTACCAAGGTCAGGTTATCAGTCTTCCTAATAGGCAAAATTGATCGCCTACCCCATAAGAGGTAATTACTGCTGGCAGAAATGGTCAACCAACTGACCAATCAGCTCGCGGGTTGGCTCGATAAAGGCCATATCGATAAATTCATCTGGCTGATGGGCTTGATCGATCGAACCGGGTCCCAGCACCAGAGTTGGGCACACTTGCTGGATAAACGGCGCTTCGGTGCAGTAGTTCACCACCGCGGTACGCTCACCCAATAATTTCTCGATAACCCCTACCATATGGTGATCGGTTGGGCATTCATAGCCTGGGATCGGTGGATGCAGTTCGTCAATGCTCAAACGGCCTGGCCAGCGCTGGCTTACCGGTGTCAGCGCTTCGGTCATTAACTCATTCAGATCACTTAATGTCAGGCCCGGCAACGGGCGGATATCCATATGCAATTCGCAGCAAGCACAGATACGGTTTGCCGCATCACCGCCGTTAATATGACCAAAATTCATGGTGGGATACGGAATAGTAAACGCCGGATTGTGATAACGCTCTTGCAACTTGGTGCGTAGCTTCATCAATTGAGTGATAGATTCATGCATTAAATCAATGGCATTCACCCCACGTGCCGGATCGCTAGAATGCCCAGACTGACCGGTAATTCGGATAGCATTGGAAATATGCCCTTTGTGCGCCCGCACCGGTTGCAGCGAGGTTGGCTCACCGATAATGGCAAAATCTGGGCGCAACTGGCTGGAGGCGGCAAAGTAGCGCGCGCCTGCCATGGTGGTTTCTTCATCGGCGGTTGCCAGAATATACAGCGGCTTGCTCAGTTTGCTGGCATCGATATCGCGCACCGCATCCAGAATAAAGGCGAAAAAGCCTTTCATGTCGGCGGTACCCAAACCATACAACTTATTGTCATGTTCGGTCAGGGTGAACGGTGAGCGCGTCCAACGCCCTTCATCAAAAGGCACTGTATCGGTATGACCCGCCAGCAATAATCCACCATTGCCTTCTCCAATGCTGGCAAGCAGATTAAATTTGTGGCGTGTATCGGGCACGGGTTGGATCTCGACACGAAAACCCAAGTCTGCAAACCATCCGGCCAACAAGTTGATTAACGCCTCATTACTTTGATCGAGAGCGCTATCGGTTGCGCTGATCGATGGCGTCGCGATTAACGCCCGATACAGCTCAATAAATGGAGGTAATTTCATCTTCACTGTTGACAGCCTTTGGTTAGGATAGTATCAATATTCATGCAGTAATTATGAATAAAAATACATTAAGCTTGAGCGTAAGGGAACCGAAAAACACCCTTAAATTTACGAAAATGTCAACGCTCAATCACGAGGGGAACAGCAAAACCTTGCTGAAAACCCAAATACCGGTTTTGACTACTTATGTCTTTATACCGAATTACATTTTTATACCCAAAGTACTTGGAGTTGCAGGTAGGCGGCAAGTGAGTAATAAGCACTGCTGCAACGTCAAGTAAGTAGGGTAAGGTGAACTGAACCCATGTTGAATACGCTAATTGTTGGTGCCAGTGGTTATGCCGGAGCGGAGCTTACGGCTTACCTGAGTCGTCACCCACATATGAACATAACCGGTTTAACGGTTTCAGCGCAAAGTGCAGATGCAGGAAAATTACTTTCTGACCTGCATCCGCAGCTAAAAGGCATTATTGATCTCCCGCTGCAACCCTTGGTGGATGTGGCTCAGGCGGCAAAAGGGGTTGATGTTGTGTTCCTCGCTACCGCCCACGAGGTCAGCCATGATTTAGCGCCGCAATTTTTAGCTGCCGGTTGTGTAGTATTCGATCTCTCCGGTGCGTTTCGGGTTAAAGATACGGCGTTTTACCGTCAGTATTATGGTTTTGAACATAAACATCCCGATTGGCTGGATAAAGCCGTCTATGGGCTTGCTGAATGGCAGGCAGAAGAGATTAAGCAGGCACAGTTGATCGCGGTACCAGGCTGTTATCCAACCGCATCGCAATTAGCGCTTAAGCCGTTGGTTGATAGCAAATTATTGAATGAAGCACAGTGGCCGGTGATTAATGCGGTCAGTGGCGTCAGCGGCGCAGGGCGTAAGGCCAGTATCGGCAACAGTTTCTGTGAAGTGAGTTTACAGCCCTACGGCTTGTTTAATCATCGTCATCATCCAGAAATTGTGGCTCACCTTGGCACGCCAGTTATTTTTACCCCGCACTTGGGTAATTTCGCCCGGGGCATTTTGGCGACCATTACCTGCCGTCTGAACGCGGGTATTACGGCGCAAGATATTGCCGACGCGTATCACCATGCTTATCAGGATAAACCGCTGGTGCGGTTGTATCAGCAGGGTGTTCCCGCGTTGAAAGCGGTGGTTGGTTTGCCTTTCTGCGATATTGGTTTCTCGGTGCAAGGCGAACATTTAATTATTGTCGCTACTGAAGATAACCTACTGAAAGGTGCGGCAGCTCAGGCTGTACAATGCATGAATATACGTTTTGGTTTTACAGAAACCGAGTCTCTGTTGTGGGGCAAGGTAAGTCACTAGCCGAAATTGCTGGTTGCGGTCATGCCTGTAAACCCATAAATTTTACCCGATTAAATAAGGCGCAAAAATGATGAATCCGTTAGTCATTAAATTAGGTGGCGTGTTGCTCGACAGCGAAGAAGCGCTGGAACGCCTGTTTACTGCATTGGTGACTTATCGCGAAAAGCATGAGCGCCCGCTAGTGATTATGCACGGTGGCGGTTGTCTGGTTGACATTCTGATGAAAAAACTCGCTTTGCCAGTAGTGAAGAAAAACGGCTTACGCGTCACCCCTGCTGATCAGATTGATATCATTACCGGCGCACTGGCTGGCACCGCTAACAAAACCCTGCTGTCTTGGGCGGTGAAACATAATATTAATGCTGTTGGCTTGTGTCTGGGCGATGGTGGAACCGTCTCGGTAACGCTACTGGATGCCGAGCTGGGGCATGTGGGTAATGCTCAGCCGGGATCACCTACTTTGGTGAATACCTTGCTGGCTGCGGATTACATGCCCATTATCAGCTCCATTGGTATTACTGCCGACGGCCAACTGATGAATGTGAATGCCGATCAGGCAGCCACCGCGTTAGCCGCCACCCTTGGGGCAGATTTGATCTTGTTGTCTGATGTTAGTGGCATACTGGATGGTAAAGGCCAACGGATTGCTGAAATGACGGCGCAAAAGGCCGAGCAACTCATTGCTCAAGGCATCATCACCGATGGTATGGTAGTTAAAGTGAACGCAGCACTGGATGCAGCACGCTCACTAGGCCGCCCGGTAGATATTGCCAGTTGGCGTCATGCGGATCAGTTACCGGCACTGTTTAATGGTGAGCCAATTGGCACACGTATTCTGGCCTAAATACCCTTCTTATTTGAAGTTGCAGCGCTGTTAGCGGCTCTTACTCACCCGAATCACTGACTTGAGTCAGCTCAACGGGATTCGTGCGTTTGCTGCCTTGCTGCCACTCCAACTACTTTGGGTATATTATGAGTTTTTATTCTGAAACTAGGGAAGAAAGATTATGGCATTGTGGGGCGGGCGGTTCAGTCAGGCGGCAGATCAGCGTTTCAAGCAATTCAACGATTCACTGCGGTTTGATTATCGGCTGGCGGAGCAGGATATTATCGGTTCTGTTGCCTGGTCGAAAGCGCTGGTGACGGTTGGGGTATTAACGGCTACCGAACAGCAACAACTGGAACAGGCACTTGATGCATTGCAAAAAGAAGTGCAGGCCGATCCGCAGGCTATCTTGCACAGTGATGCTGAAGATATTCACAGTTGGGTCGAAACCAAACTGATTGATAAAGTTGGCGATTTAGGTAAAAAACTGCATACCGGCCGTAGCCGTAATGATCAGGTGGCGACCGATCTGAAATTGTGGTGCAAATTCCAGATTACTGAATTACAAACTGCGGTTAAGCAGTTGCAGCAGGCGCTGGTTGCCACAGCCGAAGCGAATCAGGATGCCGTCATGCCGGGTTATACCCACTTGCAACGTGCTCAACCGGTGACTTTTGCTCACTGGTGTCTGGCGTATGCAGAAATGCTGTCGCGTGACCAAAGCCGACTGCAAGATACCCTGACGCGCTTGGATGTCAGCCCATTGGGCTGTGGGGCATTGGCAGGTACTGCCTATGACATCGATCGCGAACAACTGGCTAGCTGGTTAGGTTTCGCCTCTGCCACTCGCAACAGCCTCGACAGTGTTTCAGACCGCGACCACGTCTTAGAGCTACTGTCTGATGCCAGCATCGGCATGGTGCATTTGTCTCGTTTTGCTGAGGATCTGATCTTCTTCAACAGTGGCGAAGCGGCTTTTGTTGATTTATCGGATCGTGTGACCTCCGGTTCTTCCTTGATGCCACAGAAGAAAAACCCAGATGCGTTGGAATTAATCCGTGGTAAATGTGGCCGGGTACAAGGTGCATTGACCGGAATGATGATGACGTTGAAAGGCTTGCCTCTTGCTTATAACAAAGACATGCAGGAAGACAAAGAAGGGCTGTTTGATGCGTTGGATACCTGGCTCGATTGCCTGCATATGGCGGCGCTGGTATTAGACGGTATTCAGGTAAAACGGCCACGTTGTAAAGAAGCGGCAGAACAGGGTTACGCCAATGCCACTGAACTGGCTGATTATCTGGTCGCCAAGGGCGTACCCTTCCGTGAGGCGCACCATATTGTTGGTGAAGCGGTCGTTGAAGCTATTCGTCAGGGTAAAGCGCTGGAAGCACTCTTGCTGGCTGATTTGCAGAAGTTCAGCGCAGTGATTGGCGATGATGTTTATCCGATTCTGGCATTGCAATCTTGCCTGGATAAACGTGTTGCTAAAGGTGGGGTCTCACCACAGCAAGTGGCTTCTGCTATTGTCGAAGCGAAAGCACGCCTAATTTAATTAGTTAGCTATTAATATTGATAATGGGCCGCTTTATAGTGGCCCATTTTACATTTAAACGTATTTGAAATAATTTACATGTTATTTTTCATATTGTTTTATTTTGATTGACGTTACTCTAACGATTATTTTTCTTATTTAATCTACGTTATAAAACCAATATTTTCAGCCTAATAAGATTTTAATTTTAATATTCAGTTGAGTTTATACCTCTTAGTGATTATAATAATCATTATCAACCAGTGGCGTTGTAGTGAAACCTCTACTAAGATTAAAAATAGAGACATATAATTCAAAATAGCCGAAAACCTATTTTATTCCTGCATTACCTGATCCATTAATAAAGTGGCTGGGCTGCTATTAGATTTAATTCTTTATGATTTTTCTATTTTGAAAAAGGTCAGTCATATCGTTAATAGATAATGACTTTCCTTTGTTCAAACATCTCTGGTTATCCGGCATTAGATTTATTGCTGGCCATTATCACGTCTGCTATTCAAGAACTAAAATAGTTAACAGGTTAATTATATTCATATCGTAAGGATGAAATCTAATAAATGGACAATATAGTGAGAGATAAAAGAAAAATAATAACCTCAATGAATAAAATTGCCCTTGGTATATTTATAGCTCTGGCAACAGCGCAAGGCTATTCTGGCAAAGTTCGTGCGGAGGCAACGGTAACCCCTTCGGCTGAAAATGATATGCTATTGGATAAACTCAAGGTAGAAGGAGCGAATAACTCCCAGGACGGTGACTGGGTATATGATGAGCTGCACTCAGTCAGTGAAATCTCTCGCGAACAATTGGATAATCGCCCTGCCCGCCATGCGGCAGATATATTGGAACAAACTCCCGGTGTCTATTCCAGCGTCAGCCAGCAAGACCCCGCGCTTTCCGTGAATATCCGTGGTATCCAAGACTACGGCCGCGTCAATATGAATATTGACGGCATGCGGCAAAACTTTATGAAAAGCGGTCATGGTCAGCGCCATGGTGTGATGTATATCGATCCAGAAATATTGAGTAGTGTTGTGATTGAAAAGGGGGCCACCAGCGGTATGGGCGGTGCTGGCGTCATTGGTGGGGTTGCCACCTTTAATACAGTCAATGCCAGTGATTTCCTCGAACCGGGCAAAGAACTGGGGGGGCAAATACGTGCCATGACCGGTGATAATGGCACTCAGTTTATTGGTGGTGGTGTCCTGGCGCTGGGTAATGAATATGGTGATCTATTAATTGCTGCCAGTGAGCGCAATCTAAAAGATTATTGGCCCGGCAATAAAGGGGATATTGGTGCTCTTCGTTTTGGCAGAGAAGCCGCCCCAGTTTTAGGCAGAGAAATTACAAATAACAAAGTTGAATTTGCCAACTATAAAATGAGCTCACGGCTCGCTAAACTGGGCTGGAATTTGCCCGCCGACCAACGGCTGGTACTCAGCTATTTGCAAACGCAAATAAATAGCCCCAATGCCAGTATGTTAACGCAGATTGTCGATAAGTCAGATCCCTACCGTAGAATTAAAATGGGCTGGAAAAAGAGCAGCGTAAGTGATGTGCTGAACCGTAGTATAGGGTTGGATTATAGCCTCAAGCCTGAACATATTGCCTGGCTGGATGTGGCGGCTAAAATCTATTACGTTGATACCAATGATGAAACCGATACCCTGTGTTCTGATGCCGTTTTTTGTAAAAAGTTTTGGACTCAAACCCGTTTGAACACCCGTGGTTTACAACTGCAAAATACCAATTACTTTACCTTCGCCGACCACCATCAATTACAAGTCAAATATGGCCTCGAGTGGTTTAGTGACCGCTCCACCGGCAACTCAACTCAAGAAACAATGCTGGGTGTCACCCCACCCGGCAAGCGCACCATGACCAGCACCTTTGCCCAGTTGAATTACGAACATGCAGACTGGCTGCGGCTGGAAGGTGGCCTGCGTTATGATCTATTTCGCTTAAAGGGTAATACCTGGATGCAGAGCAAATCTTTCCTTAGCAACTATTCCCGTGAAAACCCATGCAACACAAAGATACATGAGCAACATCTCGCTGAAAACAGGCGGTGTTCCTATAATAACACGGTCAAAATGACCTGGGATGTGGATCGCCGTGAACAACAGCTTTCGCCCACCTTGGCTATCGGTATCAAACCTGGTGTGCAGTGGCTGGAGTTTTTTGGTAATTACGGCAAATCCTGGCGGCCACCGGCGATTACCGAAGTGCTGGCGACCGGCAGTGCACATGGTCACGGCTGGATTTTGCCCAATCCGTTTCTGGCCGCAGAGCATTCCAAAGCCTGGGAAGCGGGCATTAATATTCAACACAGTAATCTGTTTAGTGAACAAGACCGCCTGGTGGCCAAAATGGCCTACTTTGATACCCGCGTCAGCAATTATATTAATCTTGAATTATCCAAGACCAAACCACTGCTAGGTTACGGTTCCTTTGCAAATGCTACCTACATTAATAATTTATTGGCAGCCCGTTTTCGTGGTCTTGAATATCAATTAAGCTATGACATGGGTTTTTTTTATACCAGTTTAAATTATACCAGAATGATTGGTGTTAATAACTTTTGTTCTAAAAGGGCTTGGTTAGGTGGAGCGCAAACCTTTACATCTAATAAGGATGGTATTTATCCTCTCGAAAATGATAACATGAACAATATGATTGATTGCTTGGCGGGGAATAACTTATTTGGTTCTTCTGCTTATTTGCCCGGTGATCGTGGCAGTTTAACTTTAGGTGGAAGATTATTTGATAAAAAGCTAGATCTCGGCACCATTATTCGCTATAACAAAGGACATCAAGACGCATCGGTTATTAATAGCTACGGCCACGCTAATACCGCTTATGTTGCGGATTGGCCGAAATATACCTTATTTGATCTTTATGCTAGTTATAAGGTAACTAATAATTTAACTTTGCGTAGCACAATAGAAAATATAACTAATCGCGCTTATATAGTCAGTTATGGTGATTCACTTTCTTTTGCGCCAAATCGTGGTCGAACTATTCAGGGCGGTTTTGAATATAAATTTTAGTTATCAATGTTAAATATGAAGCCTTAAATAAACATACTAAATATGAATTTAAAATCTTCAGATGGAATAATAACTTCGTCTGTAGTCACACTGACTCAGTGATGAGTCATATAATGGTTGTTAACAATAAGGAAATTTATCATGACAGTAACGATCCAATATCAAAGCCAATTCAGTAACGACACTCTAACCTCTTATACTCAGCAGTGGGCTACCATTCATGGTGATATAAAAGACACGCAGGCACCAGGCTATGCCAAGGACGTTGGTCAATTTTCTGGCGGGGGGTGGTTTAGTGGTAACCAATATTCAATTGGCAGCTCTCATAGTGGTGCTAGTACTGCAATGATCGTAGAGGGTGATTTGAACTATAATATGGCCCACCATACCTTCCACGGGAAAATGGCAAACTTGGAGTTGGGTAAAAACTTGAAAGATAACTCAGATATCACTGGTAAACAGCTTGACCAAGTGGAAGTGAAATTGAGTGGCATAGATCTAACCGGTGAATATGACCCTACCAAAACAATGGTAGAAAACCATCAAGGGGATATGCATAAAGCCACCTACGGTTTGATGAGAGGCAATGCAGAACCATTGTTGGAAATCCTCGCCGCTAAGGGTATTGATGTGAATACCCCACTGAAGGATATGCCAATCGCCAGCCAATTTGACGTTATGGCGTCAGATGCACCAATGATTGATACCGTTGGTGTGATTGAAAGCAGCGATATGTTGTTAGCCGCTTAATAAATAGAACCGCCGGGAAAGGATTTTCTGGTTGATTCTCGCTGCTGTGTAATATGTGTCAGTGTATTTGTAATGAGTATAAGTGCGCCACCACCGTACTCTGGTAGATCTGGTTTCTTCTTGGCTGCGGCGGTGGTTCATATTGATATTTTAAATATTAGATTAAAATTCGCAGATTAATTTACCTACAGAATAATATAACTTAATGATGAGTGATATTTTTAATTAAAGGGATTTTAATATGACTGTGACGATTAAGTATCATGAAGAATTTAAAAATGAAACTATCTCTTCTTATACCTACTGGTGGGCCACTGATTTTGGTGATATAGCTCAAAAATCGGGTGACGGAGGATATAGTATTTACTCGGCTGGTCCAAATCCACCCACCGTTGGTATAAAACTCGCGATTCAAAATAGCTCCCCTCAAAGTAAATCTGCAATAGTGATGGAATCTAAGGGAGTACACGCGGCGATGGTTATGGAAGCTCACGGAGTGAAGTTATCCGAAGTGTCTCCCATAATCCCCGGTGAAAACGAAAGTCTGCAATTTGGTGCGAATTTAATTCCTATTCCTGATATTAACTTGGAGGATCCTCAGTTTCATCAGCTTCAACTCCAGCAAGTGCAACTGAAATTCAGCGGATTAGATATCTCAAGTGATATTGATATCTCTGTTTTAGAGATCCTTTATGCAATGCTTAGAGATAATAGCTATCCGAGTGATATGGATCTTGGTGTCTATGGCTTGCTGAGAGGCAATAACGCTTCCATACTAAAAATACTCGAATCCCAAGGTGTAGATGTAAACACGCCACTCAAAGACTTGGCGCTTGCCAGTCAGTTTGACGTTATTGTTGATATACCCGTCATTGACACCGTGGCTGATAGCAGTGAGCTATTATTAGCCGCTTAACGTTTAACAAAGTTAGTGTCGTATATTAACTTTAAAATTATTTAAGTGGATTAAATAATTTATTCAGTAGTAAAGATAGTTCAATGATTAAATATTATTTAAAATTAAAAGGATATCATTATGACAGTAACTCTAAAATACAATGAATCAATTAAATATGAAACTATTTCCTCTTATACTCACCAGTGGGCTGCGGCTTATGGTGACTTAATTAACATACCCAACATCCATGATAATTATACTTTTTCCAGCGGCACTGATATGAATAATAATAGAATCGCTCTGGCTGAGTTTCAAAACCCAGATGGGCCAGCCGCGCTAATTATTGGTGGAACTCTATTGGGCGATAATGGCTTCATGGAACGGGGGAATTACATCCAATCCTTAGAATTTGGTAATTCATTTGTTCCTAATGCAGATAACACCTCTAATACCCCTAAGCAGCTTGATCAAGTACAGTTGAGACTAGATGGTTTAAGTATTGACGGTGATTTTTATTATTCGGTATGTTCATTGTCCAGAACGATGCATGCAGAGCCAGGAAAACCTTACCAAGGTGGCGAGGGTGAAGGCATTTACAATTTATTGAGAGGTAATGCTACCCCTATGCTGGAACTCCTCAAAGCCCAAGGTATTGATGTAAACATACCACTTAACGATATGGCGACTGCCACTCAGTTTGACGTTATTGTTGATATGCCGGTTATTGACACTATTGGTGTAACTGACGGGAGTGACATATTATTAGCCGCGTAATAAAGACAACCGACAAATGACTTTCTGGTTAGAAAAATAATACTACCGCCATATCCTCTAATTCACTTTTTATTACTATATAGGCGGTAGTTCATTTTGTTGCTTTTCTGAAAATGACTTTCTTTTGAACATCAATCTGTTCTGATAAATATATATTACTTTAATTTAATATCAGTCGCAGGAATTATTACGAAGAATATACATTCTGTATGGAAATTGATGCCATGGAATCAAGCAAAAACGCTAGCTCTTCGTCGGCATCGCCAACGATATTCTCAGCTCTGGCCCATCATAAAAAAAGTCTCTGGGGTATAGGGCTATTTACTGCTGTAATCAATCTGCTGATGTTGGCACCCGCAATCTACATGCTACAAGTTTATGATCGTGTTCTCGCTTCAGCGAATACCATGACGCTATTAATGCTGACGATTCTAGTATTGAGCATATTTGCCTTTATTGGACTATTAGAATGGATTCGCAGTGCGGTAGTTATTCGGCTGGGCACACGTATTGATATGCAGCTTAATCAACGAGTCTTTAATGCTGCTTTTGCTTCCCAACTTATGGGCCATAAAACACCTGCGGCTCAGGCATTGAATGATTTAACTTCTCTGCGCCAGTTCGCGACGGGCAGTGCTTTGTTTGCCTTTTTTGATGCGCCGTGGTTCCCGTTGTATTTGCTGGTGATTTTTCTCCTCCACCCTTGGCTGGGGGCACTGGCAGCCGCCGGCGCTTGTATATTGATATTTTTGGCTTGGCTCAATCATTGGATATGTAAAAAGCCGCTAAAAGAAGCCTCAATAATCACGGCACAAGCAACACAGCATGCTAATGCGAATTTGCGCAATGCAGATGCCATCCAAGCAATGGGGATGTTAAAAGCCTTACGTGAACGCTGGCTGAGGCAACACTCTCAATTTCTCTATCAGCAAAATGTTGCCAGCGATAAAAGCAGCCGCGTGACGGCTTTATCCAAATCTAGCCGTCAGGCGTTGCAATCTATGATGTTGGGGCTAGGCGCGTTGTTGGTAATCGATGGTGCTATTACCGCAGGTGTGATGATTGCTGGCTCTATCTTGGTCGGTCGGGTGTTAGGGCCAATTGATCAACTGATTGCGGTTTGGAAACAGTGGAGTCACACGCGACTGGCCTACCAACGTCTCTCTTATCTGTTGGCGCAACAGCCTCAACCCGCTACTGGTATGATTTTGCCGCCTCCACAGGGCAAATTAAGCGTCACACAACTTACAGTTTGCAAACCGGGAACACATATTCCGGTATTGCAATCTATCAACTTTGAACTGCAACCCGGTGATGTGCTTGGCATTTTGGGGCCGTCAGGCAGTGGTAAATCCACTCTGGCGAAGTTGTTGGTCGCAAGCCAATCTGCATTCAGTGGCTCGGTTCGTCTAGACAGTGCAGACATTTCTCAGTGGGATAAAAGCCATTTAGGGGCCTTTATTGGTTATCTACCCCAAGATATTCAGCTATTTCGCGGTTCAATTGCTGAAAACATTGCGCGTTTTGGCCCGATTGATAATGCAAAAGTTATTGCTGCCGCACAATTAGCCGATGTGCATGACTTGATTCTGCATCTGCCGCAAGGCTATGACTCTCAGCTAGGAGACGAAGGCGAAGGGTTATCCGGCGGCCAGCGGCAGCGAATCGCCTTGGCGCGGGCTGTGTATGGGATACCAAGGCTTATCGTATTAGATGAGCCAAATGCCAGTTTGGATAAAGAAGGTGAAAAAGCCTTATTAGCTGGCATTTGCCAGCTAAAACAGCAGGGCAGCACGATTGTGATGGTCACCCATAAACCAGAACTGTTATCGGGTAGTGATTACTTATTGTTTTTAAAAAGTGGGCAAATAGAGCTGTTTGATCGTACTCAGAGCATATTGAAAATAAAAGATAAAGCAGCAGTTGAACCTGAGACCAAAGCATTTAACACGCGTAATGGCTGGGGTAGTGGGGTGTCATATGACGTTGCTCCCATTCGCACCGCATCACAAAAATAAACACCACGGAGGGAGATAAAACAATGCTACCTGAATCAAGCCGTTTTCCAGTTACTGATGAAAACCATCAGCAGCAAAACCGATTACGGCCACAGATAAATAGTTGCTACTATCTAAATCTTGGTGGGTTACTGGTTGTCGGTGGTTTTATTGGTTTTTTACTTTGGGCTGCGCTGGCACCACTGGATAAAGGGATTGCGGTTATTGGCCAGGTTGTGGTTGCTGAAAATCGCAAAGTTATCCAGCCCCTGCAAGGGGGGCGTATCCAACAGTTACATATTGCTGAAGGGGAAGAGGTAACCATAGGGCAATTACTCATCACCATGGATGATTCAGTGATTCGTAGTCAGCGGGATAGCCTGAAAAATCAGTACTTAAGTGCTTTGGCGCAGGAGGCTCGCTTAACCGCTGAGCAGGATGGTGTGAGTGAAATTATTTTTCCTGAAACATTACTCCTGCATCCAACCCAACCGCTGGTTGAACGTAATATTGTCTTGCAGCAACAACTTTTCCATCACCGTCGCCAGGCTCAATTGAGTGAGATTGCTCGCTTATCCGTACAAATTACGCGTCATCAAGACCGGTTGAATGGTTTGCAGGTGATGCGGCGTAATAATCAGCGTCAATCGGACTTATTCCAGCGACAATTACAAGGTGTTCAACTGTTGGCGAAAAATGGTCATGTTGCTAACAATCAGTTACTGGATATGGAGCGTCAGGCGATATCACTCCATGCACGGGTAGAGCAGGATACCAGTGATATTGAAGAGGCTCATAAACTAATTGATGAAACCGAACAGCATATTTCACAACGGCGTGAACAGTATCAAAGTGAGAATCGTGAGCAATTAGCGAAAGCGCAGCAAAATACCCAAGACTTGAAGCAGCGTTTGAGCATAGCAGAATATGAGTTGGATAATACCCGGATATATGCCCCAGTCAGTGGTGCGGTTATTGCTCTGGCTCAGCATACGGTGGGAGGCGTGGTGAGTAGCGGGCAAACATTAATGGAACTGGTCCCCAGTGGGCAACCATTATTAGTTGAAGCCCAGTTACCAGTAGAGCTAATTGATAAGGCCAGAGCAGGCTTACCCGTTGATCTCAATTTTTCTGCTTTTAATCAGAGTAATACCCCTAAATTATACGGTTCTGTATTACATGTTGGGGCCGACCGTATACAGCATCCGCAAACCTCACAGCCTTATTACCCTTTAACCGTCGCTATTGATATGTCTCAAACCGAGTTGGCCATCCGGCCCGGTATGTCTGTTGATGTCTTTATCCGAACCGGGGAAAGATCATTACTCAATTATCTGTTTAAACCGTTAGCGGATCGCCTGCATGTAGCATTTGCTGAAGAATAACGCTTTTGGCGAGTCACTGTTGGTAACTCATGGAAGATAAAGGAATATGGCGATTTAATTCATGATGATAAGAAAAAATAATACCCGCACTCTTCTTTGGTGGGGGAGTGCCATGTTTACCAGCAGCACCCATATGTACCTGCTCTGGTTGCTGAGTACCGAATCTGTACTGGTTAAACATCCTGATGACGCCCCGGCGGCAGTGATGCTTACCTTGTCGGCAGAAACGCAGTTCACCCAAAACGTGGAACAAAATCCGGTGGTGGGAATACAACAGACTTTTAACGAACCGCAGGTTGAACAACAGGAAGCTCAACCAGAAGACGTGAGTAATTTGCTGACAGCACCTGAGCAACCTAATGCTGTACTGCTAGTTGAGAAAGAGGTGGAAATCACTGAAGAAAAACCTGTAGAAGAACCAGTGAAAATAAAACGTCCACAACAGCAAGTAATGAAACCGCGTAAACCTGTCATTGAGGAAACACCAGAAAACCGCAATAAGCCTTCTCCGCCAGCAGCCGTAGCCAGCACAACACTATCTGGCGAGAGCCATCAAATTGCTGCCGCAGCAAATAGTGATTCCGTGCATAAACAAAAGGTTAAAATGAATTGGCGAAGCCGCTTGCAAGGGCATCTGGTGGAGTTTAAACGCTATCCACCCAGAGCCAGAAAACAGCGACAACAAGGCATCGCCACTATCCGTTTTGTGGTCAATAAAGATGGGCATGTTCTATCTGCTCAGCTTATAAAAAGCAGTGGGGCCGCTATTTTAGATCATGAAGCATTGGCACTTATTAAACGTGCTCAGCCATTACCTAAACCACCTGCCGAGTTGTTATTGCATGGGCAAATAACATTAGCTCTGCCCATTGGTTTTGATTTAAAAAATAAACGCGAGTAATAGCGGTAACGAGCACGGCAATCTATAAGGCGAGTAGTTTGGCTAAACAGGGGATAAACTTCGCCCTGTTTAGTCTTATTCAGATAGCCAACCGAGCGCACAGATAGCGGTTTAGACTAATCCCTTCCTCCGAGGCATTAATTGCCAGACGCCGGTGCTGTTCCGGTGGTAAGCGAAGAACCAGTTTCCCGCTATAATGCTTTTCTGCCAAGGGTTGTGGTGGTATTTCACCATGAGTCTGCATGTCGCGCAGAATATCGGCAACCAACGCAGTGATACCTGCCAAGGCTTCGAAGCGCTCTTTTGCAAGCCATGACAAGCCAGGGAATTCCGCACACAAACCAACAAACTCATTATCTTCTGCCGACCAAGTAATCCGATACGTATAGTGTTCGATGTTAACCATTATCCATTTCCTCGAGTTTAGCCAATGCAGCGATCACCTGTTTTACCTGATAAAATTTGGCCATTCCGCTGCTGTCCTTTTGAATGTTGATCCGAGGGTCTCCTTGCCAGGGAGTACCATAGACATGATGACTACTGGAGTAATGCCTGGGAAAGCCAAAGTAAAAATTACAGATTTTGACGAGTTCGCGGAATTTAACCCCAGCGGGGTTAGCTTTAATCTGAGCAACCCGACTGTCCATGTCTTTCATAGTACCTCCATTTTAGTATCATTAGTGGTATCAAATCAATAGTGATAGACCCACTAGTGCCGTTTTAAAACGACTAGAATTGAACAAATAGTGGGCATTACGGCTTCAGATGCCAAGCGGGATGATTCAATTCATGGAAGCAGTGTGCAAAATAAGGAATAAAAAACCGGGCATAAAGCCCGGTGTGGGAAAACAAAAAAACTTCCGTGAGTTAAATTAGTCACCTGGGCAGCGCAGGCAGCGTTCAGCCTCATCGGTACCCAACCTTAACTTGGACTGTAAATCACGCAGCGCAGTACGCAAGCCTTCTTCAATGACTGGGTGATAAAATGGCATATCCAGCATTTGATTGATGGTCATCTGTTGTTGATGTGCCCAAGCTAACAGATGTGCGATATGTTCGGCACTCGGCCCCATCATCTCGGCGCCGAGGAAACGGCCGGTTCCCTGTTCGCCATAAACGCGCAAAATACCTTTGTTTTTCAGCATGACACGCGAGCGCCCCTGATTTTCAAAAGAGACTTCACCGATTTCAAAACAACCACATGCACTGAATTTTTGTGATAACTCACGGAAGGTTGAGCCTACCATCGCAATTTGTGGGTCAGAGAAAACAACCGAGATAGGGCTGCGACGTAAGCCGGGAACCACTTCAGGGAATCCACCTGCATTCACTCCGGCGATACGGGCTTGATCGCTAGCCTCATGCAGTAATGGTAATTGGTTACTGGCATCACCGGCGATAAAGATATGTGGCACGCTGGTTTGCAGGGTAAGTCGATCAGCTTGCGGAACCCCTCGTTCGTCCAGAATGAGGGACGTATTTTCCAGACCCAGTTTATCCACATTAGGGCGACGACCAGTGGCAGCTAACACGTAATCAACCATGGTCTCTTGCGGTTTACCGGTTTTATCCAGATAGCGGATAAAGACTTTATCCCCCTCACGCTGCATGACTTCCACTTTCACGTCTGGGTCAAGATAGAACTCTTCACCCAAGGCTTTCGCGGCGTAATTACGTACAATGCTGTCAGTCAGTGGGCCAACACCACCACCGACACCGAACATTTTTACTTGAACGCCCAGCCGGTGCAGTGCCTGACCGAGTTCCAGACCAATAACACCAGGTCCGAATACCGCAACAGATTCGGGTAGGTCATCCCAGCTAAACACATCATCATTAACTATCAGTCGGTCACCCAGCTCATCCCAGGCTGTGGGCCAGGTTGGGCGGGAGCCAGTCGCAATCACGATACGCTGCGCAACAATACGCGTATGATCATCAACTTGTAGCGTATTATCATCAATGAAACGGGCATAGCCTTGAATTTTGTCCGCAGCTGGAATGTTATCTACACCCTCCAGCACAAAACCAACAAACCGGTCGCGCTCACGTTTAACACGACTCATCACTTCACGGCCATTAATCAGAATATCGCCTTGCGGGTGAATACCAAATTTAGGCGCTTTTTCAATATGATGTACGGCTTCGGCTGCTGCAATCAGCAGTTTGGATGGCATGCAACCAACGCGTGCACAGGTGGTACCGTATTCGCCACCTTCAATCATCACCACACTTGGGGTTGACAGTTTGGCAGCGCGATAAGCGCCAAGTCCGGCAGTGCCGCCGCCAATTACGGCGACATCAACGTTTAAGGTTTTCATGTCTGCTCCTAACATAAAAAGGGTAGGCCGAAGCCTACCAAGTATACCCTTCGTATTTGAAGCTACAGGGTTGCTGGCTACATTTGTTACTCGGCCCATCCTTGGGCCTCGCCTCTGCGAGGCCGCTGCCAGCAGCGTTCAAATCTGCTCCCGGCAGATTTGTCACCCGAATCACTTACTGGTCTTGACCTTAAAAATAAGTAAGCTCATCGAGATGAGTTCACTTGCCGCCTACCTGTAACTCCAATGACTTTGGGTATTCACATTATCTTCACTCTATTAATATTATTAAGCAGATAAGTAATTTTCCAAATCATCACTGCCACCAATATGACGGCCACCGATAAATACTTGTGGCACAGTTCCACGACCAGTGACAGCACGCAAGCTGACGGTTGTCGCATCTTTACCCAGCACGATCTCCTCATACTGAATCCCGCGTTCTTGCAGCATTTGTTTCGCTTTGGCACAGAATGGGCAGCCCGGTTTGGTAAAGACAGATACCGACTCCTGTACTTTAAAGTCGGGTGCCAGATATTTCAGCATGGTATCGGCATCGGACACTTCAAACGGGTCACCCGGCTTATTTGGCTCCACAAACATTTTCTCAACCACACCGTTACGCACCAGCATCGAGTAACGCCATGAACGTGGACCGAAGCCCAGATCAGCTTTCTCAACCAGCATGTTCATGCCCTTGGTGAATTCGCCGTTACCATCTGGAACGAAAGTAATATTTTCAGCATGCTGGTCAGCTTTCCAGGCATTCATCACGAAGGTATCGTTGACTGATACGCACAGAATGCTATCAACACCGTGCTGTTTAAACACAGCGGCCAGTTCGTTATAGCGTGGCAGATGGCTGGAAGAACAAGTCGGGGTAAATGCACCCGGTAGTGAAAATACAATCACTGTTTTATTGCTGAACAAATCGTCGGTGGTTACATCAACCCACTGGTCCCCCTGACGGGTATGGAAAGTTACTTGTGGGATTTTTTTACCTTCTTGGCTAGTAAACATCTGTAACTCCTTAATTAAAAAATAAAATATTTAAATTTTTATGAATATCTTTTCGTTGGGGCACATTATTCATTTTATCACTTGATAGATCTAATCACTGATTGCTATCTTATCTATCGTCAATGGCTATCATAAAGCGGAGCACAGATGAATATTCGTGATTTAGAATACTTGGTGGCGCTGGCTGAATTCAGGCATTTCCGGCGTGCTGCCGACTCTTGCCATGTCAGCCAACCCACATTAAGTGGTCAGATTCGTAAGCTGGAAGATGAGTTGGGCGTGATGTTGCTGGAGCGCACTAGCCGTAAGGTCTTGTTTACGCAGGCTGGGCTGTTGCTAGTGGAACAAGCCAGAACTATATTGCGAGAAGTAAAGGTACTGAAAGAGATGGCCAGCTTGCAGGGCGAAAGCATGTCCGGTCCACTGCATATCGGCCTGATACCTACTGTCGGGCCTTATTTGTTGCCGCAAATCATTCCCATGTTGCATAAGGCATTCCCGAAACTGGAAATGTATCTGCATGAAGCACAAACCCAGAATCTTCTGGCTCAGTTGGACAGTGGCAAGCTGGACTGTGCCATTCTGGCACTGGTCAAAGAGACCGAAGCTTTTATCGAAGTTCCGCTATTTGATGAGCCGATGAGCCTGGCTATTTATGCCGATCATCCATGGGCCGATCGTGACAGAGTGCAAATGCATGAGCTGGCGGGTGAGAAATTATTGATGTTGGAAGATGGCCACTGCCTGCGCGATCAGGCGATGGGCTTCTGTTTCCAGGCCGGTGCAGAGGAAGACACCCATTTCCGCGCCACCAGTTTGGAAACTCTGCGTAATATGGTGGCTGCGGGGAGCGGCATTACTTTGCTGCCGTCGTTGGCGGTACCGAATGAGCGCAAGCGTGATGGCGTATGCTATCTGGAGTGCTACAAGCCTGTGCCTAAACGCACTATCGCGTTGGTGTACCGCCCCGGTTCCCCACTGCGTGGCCGCTATGAGCAACTGGCCGAGGCGATACGTGAACACATGCAACCGCGTATGAATCCAGATGTTATAAAGGAAAAGCTAGAACAGGCGGTTTAAACCGTTCAGTGCTGCCACACGATAGGCTTCAGCCATCGTCGGATAGTTGAAGGTTGTATTAACGAAATATTCGATAGTATTACCTTCTCCTTTCTGTTCCATAATCGCCTGTCCGATGTGGATAATTTCCGCTGCACGTTCGCCAAAGCAATGAATACCCAAGATCTGCTTGGTTTCTCGATGGAACAGGATTTTTAAGCTACCGGTATCCATCCCGACGATTTGCGCGCGCGCCAGATGTTTAAATTGCGCCCGGCCGACCTCGTAGGGCACTTTCATCGCGGTCAAATCTTGCTCGGTTTTCCCAACCGAACTGATTTCCGGGATGGTGTAAATACCCGTCGGAATATCCTCGATCAAATGAACGTTGGCTTCGCCTTTGATCATTGCTTGTGCCGCGATACGCCCCTGATCATAGGCCGCAGAGGCCAGACTCGGGTAACCAATCACATCACCCACCGCATACACATGGGGCAGCGCTGTCTGGTACATGCTATTGACCTTCAGCAGACCACGGCTATCAGCTTCCAGGCCGATGTTTTCCAACCCTAAACCGCCGGTATTACCGGTACGACCATTGGCATACAACAAGCAGTCTGCTTTGACCTTTTTACCTGATTTCAGATGGACAATAACCCCATCAAGGGTTCCCTCAATTTGCTCAAACTCTTCGTTGTGACGGATAACGACACCGTTATTCCAGAAGTGGTAAGAGAGGGCATCTGACATTTCCTGATCAAGGAAGGCCAGTAGGCGGTCGCGGGTATTGATTAAATCAACTTTGACGCTCAAACCACGGAAGATTGAAGCATATTCACAACCAATAACCCCTGCGCCATAGATAATGACGTGCTGAGGTTCATGGCTGAGCTGTAAAATGGTATCGCTGTCGTAAATCCGTTCATGGCTAAAATCAACATTCGCCGGGCGATAGGGGCGTGAACCTGTAGCAATCACAATGTTATCAGCGCGTAGTGTATCGTTGGTGCCATCGGCATAACGCACGTTGATAGTATTGGCATCAATAAAGCTGGCATCGCCTGAAAACATATGGCAGTGATTGCGATCGTAAAAACCCTGACGCATACGTGTCTGTTGATTAATAACACGATCAGCATGGTTTAAAATATCAGCGAAAGAAGAACTGATGGTTCGGGCATTGTCGCTGTAGAGTGGATTTTGGTTGAATTCGATAATACGGCTAACGGCGTGGCGCAAAGCTTTGGAAGGGATAGTGCCCCAATGGGTACATCCACCGCCCACATTATTATACCGTTCAATTACGGCAACACGGGCACCTTGCTTGACCAACCCCATAGCGGCACCTTCACCGCCAGGACCCGAGCCAATAACAATGGCATCAAAATGGAAGTGCTGTTGCATGTAGGAGAGACCTATTCTTATACAAAATTACAACGATACATTAACATCATCCCAACCAGATACCCAATAGATTTCAAGATGCAGCCAACACATCTGTAAATTGAAAGATGACAGGTATAAATCAATCAACCATGGGTAAATCACCGTGATGTGTGTTGTAAAGCGGCAATTCAGTATTGGGATGATACGTTTGTATAACGGTTGTTACTATAAAGTTTGGTATATTGCTGACTATATATCTTAGATTGAGAATTTGGATATCCCTTGGGCACGATTATGGGCGTCAGAGCACAACAAAAAGAGCGGACTCGTCGTTCCCTTATCGAAGCGGCGTTCAGCCAACTGAGCGCTGAGCGGAGTTTCGCCAGCCTTAGCTTGCGGGAAGTCTCTCGCGAAGCTGGTATCGCACCGACTTCTTTCTACCGGCATTTTCGCGATGTCGACGAACTTGGCCTGACAATGGTCGATGAAAGCGGCCTGATGTTGCGCCAACTGATGCGTCAGGCTCGCCAGCGGATTGCCAAGGGCGGCAGTGTTATCCGTACCTCCGTATCTACATTTATGGAATTTATCGGTAATAACCCGAATGCATTTCGCTTATTGCTGCGCGAGCGTTCCGGCACGTCCGCCGCATTTCGTGCCGCAGTGGCTCGTGAAATTCAGCATTTTATTGCTGAGCTGGCAGATTACCTCGAATTGGAAAACCACATGCCACGCAGCTTCACTGAAGCTCAGGCTGAGGCCATGGTCACAATTGTCTTCAGTGCTGGTGCAGAAGTGCTGGACGTGGATATTGAACAACGGCGACAGTTAGAGGAACGCTTGGTCTTACAACTGCGGATGATCTCCAAGGGCGCTTATTATTGGTATCGCCGCGAGCAGGAAAAACTCGCCGTATCTCGCACTTAATAAGGTAAGGAAAATGATGGAACAGTCTCGCCGTGAAATCGGCACCCTGCTGCTGGCGTTGATTACTGGCCTGGCAATAAATGGTTCATTTAACACGTTATTCAGCGCGTTTGTGCCTTTTTCAGTTTTTCCGCTGCTAACGTTAATATTAGCCGTATATTGTTTGCATCAGCGCTACCTCAATTTCGCCATGCCACATGGCTTGCCAGTACTGGCCTCCGCGTGTTTCTTGCTCGGGATTTTGCTGTATAGCGCGATTGTTCGGGTTGAGCATCCGGCAATTGGTTCTAATTTCGTTCCTTCTATTCTCAGTGTCGTGTTGGTGTTCTGGATCTTGTTTAAGCTAAAAGCACGTAAGTCGGTGCAATCAGAATCTGAGCCAGATAATTCGGATAACCAGCAGCCGCAATAACCTGAAAGCGATATGTTTTAAAACGACATATTTTAAAACGAAAAAGGGCAACATCGCGTTGCCCTTTTACTTATCTATTGCCTGTCAGCCGCGCTTTTCCAGCAATACCCCACACTCCATATGATGGGTGTAGGGGAACTGATCGAACAGTGCTAATCGGCTGATTTTATGTGTCTGTTGTAACTGTTCCAGATTGGCGCACAGCGTTTCAGGGTTACAGGAGATATAAAGGATACGCGGATAACCTTGTACCAGCTTGACTGTCTCGCTATCCAGCCCGCTGCGCGGGGGATCGACAAAAATGGTCTCGCAGTTATAACTGCTCAGATCAATACCCTTCAAACGGTTAAACTCGCGTACACCTTGCATTGCCTGGGTAAACTCTTCAGCCGACATGCGGATAATTTGCACGTTATCGATATTATTTGCCGCGATATTGTATTGTGCTGCTGCCACTGAGGGTTTAGCGATTTCTGTTGCCAACACCCGTGCAAAATTGCGTGCTAGCGCCAACGAGAAATTACCATTACCGCAATACAACTCCAATAAATCACCGCTGGCGTTTTTAGTGGCATCAATCGCCCATTCCAGCATATGAATATTCACTGCTGCATTCGGTTGGGTGAAACTATTCTCCACCTGACGATAAATCATTTCACGCCCAGCAACCGGTAACACTTCATCGATATAGTCGTGATCTAGCATGATTTTAGTTTTCGATGCCCGGCCAATCAGTTGCAGATCAAAACCTTGTTCGCGTAGCTTTTCACGCAATTCCAGCGCCTTCTGCTGCCACTCTTCATCTAATTGACGGTGATACAGCAAAGAGGCGATCAATTTACCGCTTAGGGTAGATAAGTAATCAATCTGGAACAGTTTACGCCGCAAAATCGGTTCGGCCCTGATGGCCGTCATCAGCGCACTCATCAGACGATTGATCAACAAACTTGCCACCGGGAACTGTTCAACACGGATACGCTGTTTGGTCTGCTGGTCAAACATGATGTGGTACAAGTCATCTTCATCGTGCCAAACGCGAAACTCGGCTCTCATGCGGTAATGCTCTGCCGGAGAACGGAATATTTCCGCAGCAGGTGCCTGAAACGGCAACATCATCGTCTGAAGACGGGCAGATTTTTCCGCCAGTTGTTGGTCGTAACTGTCTGTTGGCAGGATGTCGGGAGTCATGTTTCTTCTCGTCTGGCCATTATAAAAGAGAGGTATTGCTGCGGATTGTAGGGAAAGTGGGAGTGATGTCCAGTTTTGTTGTGTTTATTCCCTATAACGAGGATGGAAGTCTAGACATCTATTTTACTTGATCGTAGCATTGCGGTCCGGCCTCATGCTGTTACTTAAACACCTACGAGTTAAAAGGGAATCCGGTGTAAATCCGGAGCTGACGCGCAGCGGTAAGGGGAAGTTACGGCGATAGGTTTCAACCAGACACTGTCCGCAAGGGCGGGAAGTCATCGCCAGCTCTATTTCACGGTATTAATTCATTTAAGTAATGAAGAAGACGTGACATCAGAGATCCCAAGCCCGAAGACCTGCCGGTATTACGTCGCAATATGCGTGGTCGTCGCGAACTATCGGCCATGGCACTGCGGCATCCGCCAATTGAGTTTGGATGCTTGTATTCATGACAATTAAAAAATATACGCTGATCACAGCCCTTTCTGTGACGGCATTTTCTGGATGGGCCCAGGACAGCACCACAACAGGTAATAAAGACGAAATGGTGGTTACCGCCAACCGTTTCAAACAGCCAGTTTCCACGGTATTGGCACCCACCGATGTAGTAACGCGTGATGATATCGACCGCTGGCAGGCAAAAAGCCTCAATGAAGTGATGCGCCGGCTACCTGGCGTGGATATTGCCCAAACCGGGGGGCTAGGCCAAGGCTCTTCTATGTATATCCGTGGTACCGAAGCCCGCCATGTATTAGTGCTGATCGATGGCATTCCTCTGGCGCGAACCGGTATCATCAATAGTGTCGACTTTAATCAAATACCTCTCTCTCTGGTGCAACGTGTTGAATATATTCGCGGGCCTCGCTCTGCCGTATATGGCTCTGGGGCGATTGGTGGTGTAATTAACGTGATTACACAGTCAGACCAGGAAGGTGGGCAGATTAATGCCGGGGTTGGTTCTAAAGGTTACCAGCAATATGACGGCAGCGTTCGCCAACGTTTTGGTGATACTTTAGCGACGATAGCGGGCGGCTATCAAACCACGAACGGTTTTAACATTAAACCCGACTCACCTAATCCAGTGGATAGCGATCGGGATGGTTTTCGTAATAAAAATTTTTGGGTAGGGCTAGAGCATCAGTTCAACCAAGATATATCCGGTTTCGTCAGAGGTTATGGTTACACCAACAATACTGATTACGATGTTGGCAGTATTTCTTCCCCTGCTTACAGTGGCGATGAGGAGCGATTATATAACCATACTTATGACGCAGGGCTACGTTATGCTGCGGGGGCTTTCTCCTCTCAATTAATCGGTAGCTATCAGAAATACAAAGATTATAACTACAGCAGCCAATATGGGCGTTATGGCGAGGCGACTACGCTGGACGATATGGATCAGCGTAACGTGCAATGGGGTAATACATACAGTTTTGAGAGTGCAACGCTGAGTGCTGGCGTTGACTGGCAGCAACAGCGTTTGACCTCATCGAGTACCACTATCTCTGATACATATAAGCGGGATAATACCGGTTTGTATCTTAGCGGGCAGCAGAAGATAGGTAGTGTGACGCTGGAAGCCTCGGGCCGTGAAGATAAAGATGAGCAGTTTGGCTGGCATGAGACCTGGCAAACCGCCGCAGGTTGGGAATTTATCCCCGATTATCGTGCGACATTATCCTATGGAACAGGATTTTTGGCCCCGTCACTGGGTCAGCAGTATGGTTCGCAGCGCTTTGATATCATATCAAACAGTGATTTGAAACCTGAGGAGTCCCGCCAATGGGAGGCAGGTCTGGAAGGATTGACTGGCCCACTTGATTGGCGTTTGTCTGCTTATCGCTACAAAATTGAAAACCTGATCGATTACTTCTCCGACCCAAATACATACAAAGGGCAGTATTACAATGTTGATTCGGCAACGATAAAAGGGGTTGAATGGACAGGTAGCGTCGATACCGGCATTTTCAATCACCAGATCACATTGCAATATATGGATCCGCGTAATGATAAGAATAATGAAGTTTTAGCCCGTCGTTCTAAACAGCAAGCCAAGTATCAATTAGATTGGACAATGTTCAATCTGGATATGGACGTTTCTTATCAGTACTACGGTAAACGCTATGACAATAGCACCTCAGCCTATAGCTCGACTCAACGTGAATTACCGAGTTATAGCACGGTAGATGTTTCAGCGAGTTATCTGGTTACTTCTCATCTTACAGTTCGTGGTAGAATTGCTAACCTGTTTGATAAAGATTACGAAACGGCTTATGGCTATAAAACCGCTGGACGAGAGTATTACCTCACCGGAAGCTATAACTTCTAAGGCTGATACTGCCCCTCGCCCGACAGCACTGATTTTTGACTCAGGTGTTGGCGGGCTATCTGTCTATCAAGAGATTCGGCAGTTGTTGCCGGATCTCCACTATATATATGCTTTCGACAATGTCGCTTTCCCTTATGGGGAGAAGTCCGGTGAGTTTATCGTTGAACGCGTTCTGGAAATTGTCACTGCGGTGCAGCAGCGCCATCCGCTGGCAATCGTCGTCATTGCCTGTAACACCGCCAGCACAGTAGTACTTCCTGCTTTACGTGAACGCTTTGCATTCCCTGTGGTTGGGGTTGTTCCTGCTATCAAACCGGCGGTGCGATTAACCCGCAATGGTGTTGTTGGCTTATTGGCTACCCGTGGCACGGTACATGCTTCCTATACACGGGACTTGATTGAGCGCTTTGCTACCGATTGCAAAATTGAATTGCTGGGTTCATCTGAGCTGGTGGAACTGGCAGAGTCCAAGTTGCATGGTGGTGCTGTACCTATCGAAACATTAAAGAAAATCCTCCACCCATGGTTGGCAATGCGTGAGCCGCCGGACACCATTGTATTGGGGTGCACTCATTTCCCTCTATTAGTAGAAGAGTTGGCGCAAGTGTTGCCTGAAGGTACTCGCATGGTCGATTCCGGTGCCGCAATTGCTCGTCGCACTGCTTGGCTCATCTCTTCTCAAGAAAATGTAGTTTCTTCTCAGGAAGATAATATTGCTTACTGCATGGCGTTGAATGCAGATACTGACGTTTTATTACCCGTTTTGCAGGGTTATGGCTTCCCGGTGCTGCAAAAACTGCCAATTTAAAGGCGTTTTGACTAAAGATTCAGCGGTTGAAAAGTTTTTTCAAATTAGGGGTTGCAGGCTGGCAGGAACTCCCTATAATGCGCCTCCACTGACCGGGAACAACGAAACATACTTCGCCGGGTCAGGAAGCGAAAAGAATGATTTTGACTTCGAAAGAAACCAAAGAAACTCTTGACTCTTCAGCGGGAAAGCGTATTATCTGCCTCCCGCGTTACCGTAAGATTCGCCGAAAGGCAAACGGGTAACGAACGCTCTTTAACAATTTATCAGACAATCTGTGTGGGCACTCGCAAGACGATATCGAAGCCTGTTTCGGCAGGCAGAAGAAATATCAAAGTCTTGAAGAGTGACCAAAGCAGTACACATTTGAACTTCGGTTCGAATGCTTATTTGCAGAAAGTAATCTTTGAGCATCGCTGCTTTTATTAGCAGCAAATCAAACAAATCTTAAATTGAAGAGTTTGATCATGGCTCAGATTGAACGCTGGCGGCAGGCCTAACACATGCAAGTCGAGCGGCAGCGGGAAGTAGTTTACTACTTTGCCGGCGAGCGGCGGACGGGTGAGTAATGTCTGGGAAACTGCCTGATGGAGGGGGATAACTACTGGAAACGGTAGCTAATACCGCATGACCTCGCAAGAGCAAAGTGGGGGACCTTAGGGCCTCACGCCATCGGATGTGCCCAGATGGGATTAGCTAGTAGGTGGGGTAATGGCTCACCTAGGCGACGATCCCTAGCTGGTCTGAGAGGATGACCAGCCACACTGGAACTGAGACACGGTCCAGACTCCTACGGGAGGCAGCAGTGGGGAATATTGCACAATGGGCGCAAGCCTGATGCAGCCATGCCGCGTGTGTGAAGAAGGCCTTCGGGTTGTAAAGCACTTTCAGCGAGGAGGAAGGCAGTCGTGTTAATAGCACGATTGATTGACGTTACTCGCAGAAGAAGCACCGGCTAACTCCGTGCCAGCAGCCGCGGTAATACGGAGGGTGCAAGCGTTAATCGGAATTACTGGGCGTAAAGCGCACGCAGGCGGTTTGTTAAGTCAGATGTGAAATCCCCGCGCTTAACGTGGGAACTGCATTTGAAACTGGCAAGCTAGAGTCTTGTAGAGGGGGGTAGAATTCCAGGTGTAGCGGTGAAATGCGTAGAGATCTGGAGGAATACCGGTGGCGAAGGCGGCCCCCTGGACAAAGACTGACGCTCAGGTGCGAAAGCGTGGGGAGCAAACAGGATTAGATACCCTGGTAGTCCACGCTGTAAACGATGTCGACTTGGAGGTTGTGCCCTTGAGGCGTGGCTTCCGGAGCTAACGCGTTAAGTCGACCGCCTGGGGAGTACGGCCGCAAGGTTAAAACTCAAATGAATTGACGGGGGCCCGCACAAGCGGTGGAGCATGTGGTTTAATTCGATGCAACGCGAAGAACCTTACCTACTCTTGACATCCACAGAACTTAGCAGAGATGCTTCGGTGCCTTCGGGAACTGTGAGACAGGTGCTGCATGGCTGTCGTCAGCTCGTGTTGTGAAATGTTGGGTTAAGTCCCGCAACGAGCGCAACCCTTATCCTTTGTTGCCAGCACGTAATGGTGGGAACTCAAGGGAGACTGCCGGTGATAAACCGGAGGAAGGTGGGGATGACGTCAAGTCATCATGGCCCTTACGAGTAGGGCTACACACGTGCTACAATGGCAGATACAAAGTGAAGCGAACTCGCGAGAGCAAGCGGACCACATAAAGTCTGTCGTAGTCCGGATTGGAGTCTGCAACTCGACTCCATGAAGTCGGAATCGCTAGTAATCGTAGATCAGAATGCTACGGTGAATACGTTCCCGGGCCTTGTACACACCGCCCGTCACACCATGGGAGTGGGTTGCAAAAGAAGTAGGTAGCTTAACCTTCGGGAGGGCGCT
The DNA here is from genome assembly GCF_052217105.1 of Yersinia sp. 2553 StPb PI. Classification (NCBI taxonomy): domain Bacteria; kingdom Pseudomonadati; phylum Pseudomonadota; class Gammaproteobacteria; order Enterobacterales; family Yersiniaceae; genus Yersinia; species Yersinia sp. 2553 StPb PI. Next base: position 4,054,380 of record NZ_JAZGPX010000002.1, read on the forward strand.
TACCACTTTGTGATTCATGACTGGGGTGAAGTCGTAACAAGGTAACCGTAGGGGAACCTGCGGTTGGATCACCTCCTTACCTAACGATACGCATTGCGTAGTGTCCACACAGATTGTCTGATAGAAAGTAACGAGCAAATAAGGCCGGACTGAGAGATTAGTCGGGCTTTAGTACCTTGTTGGGTCTGTAGCTCAGGTGGTTAGAGCGCACCCCTGATAAGGGTGAGGTCGGTGGTTCAAGTCCACTCAGACCCACCAACTCATCCTCATAGTGCGTTACAGACACACTCGTTTATACCCATAAACGTCGCGTGACTGCGCCTTGTCTGAGAATGAGTTATGCCGATAAGGTATTTTGCTTTTATATGGGGCTATAGCTCAGCTGGGAGAGCGCCTGCCTTGCACGCAGGAGGTCAGCGGTTCGATCCCGCTTAGCTCCACCATATAAAAAACTATTTCAAAACGTACTGCGGTCGTAAGGCACAGTGTGTTGTGAAATATTGCTCTTTAACAATCTGGAACAAGCTGAAAATTGAAACAATACAGCTGAAACTTATCTCTCCGTAGAATTACTGAGGTAAGGATTAACCTGTATTAGAGTCTCTCAAATAATCGCAATGCCAATGTGCATTCTGATGAAGAGAGTCGCGTGAGCTAAGTGAAGGCAAGGCGTACGGCACGGAGGAAGCGGAGTGAACTTCATGTTCATGAGCATTCCGAGTACCGCACAACACTGTATTCACGACGCGCAACCGACTTGAACATAAGAAACACCTTTGGGTTGTGAGGTTAAGCGACTAAGCGTACACGGTGGATGCCTAGGCAGTCAGAGGCGATGAAGGGCGTGCTAATCTGCGAAAAGCGTCGGTAAGCTGATATGAAGCGTTACAACCGACGATACCCGAATGGGGAAACCCAGTGCAATTCGTTGCACTATTGCATGGTGAATACATAGCCATGCAAGGCGAACCGGGGGAACTGAAACATCTAAGTACCCCGAGGAAAAGAAATCAACCGAGATTCCCCCAGTAGCGGCGAGCGAACGGGGAAGAGCCCAGAGTCTGAATCAGTTTGTGTGTTAGTGGAAGCGTCTGGAAAGTCGCACGGTACAGGGTGATAGTCCCGTACACCAAAACACACTTGCTGTGAACTCGATGAGTAGGGCGGGACACGTGACATCCTGTCTGAATATGGGGGGACCATCCTCCAAGGCTAAATACTCCTGACTGACCGATAGTGAACCAGTACCGTGAGGGAAAGGCGAAAAGAACCCCGGCGAGGGGAGTGAAATAGAACCTGAAACCGTGTACGTACAAGCAGTGGGAGCCTACTTTGTTGGGTGACTGCGTACCTTTTGTATAATGGGTCAGCGACTTATATTTTGTAGCAAGGTTAACCGAATAGGGGAGCCGTAGGGAAACCGAGTCTTAACTGGGCGTCTAGTTGCAAGGTATAGACCCGAAACCCGGTGATCTAGCCATGGGCAGGTTGAAGGTTGGGTAACACTAACTGGAGGACCGAACCGACTAATGTTGAAAAATTAGCGGATGACTTGTGGCTGGGGGTGAAAGGCCAATCAAACCGGGAGATAGCTGGTTCTCCCCGAAAGCTATTTAGGTAGCGCCTCGTGAACTCATCTTCGGGGGTAGAGCACTGTTTCGGCTAGGGGGTCATCCCGACTTACCAAACCGATGCAAACTCCGAATACCGAAGAATGTTATCACGGGAGACACACGGCGGGTGCTAACGTCCGTCGTGAAGAGGGAAACAACCCAGACCGCCAGCTAAGGTCCCAAAGTCATGGTTAAGTGGGAAACGATGTGGGAAGGCATAGACAGCCAGGATGTTGGCTTAGAAGCAGCCATCATTTAAAGAAAGCGTAATAGCTCACTGGTCGAGTCGGCCTGCGCGGAAGATGTAACGGGGCTAAACCATGCACCGAAGCTGCGGCAGCGACACTTAGGTGTTGTTGGGTAGGGGAGCGTTCTGTAAGCCGTTGAAGGTGACCTGTGAGGGTTGCTGGAGGTATCAGAAGTGCGAATGCTGACATAAGTAACGATAATGCGGGTGAAAAACCCGCACGCCGGAAGACCAAGGGTTCCTGTCCAACGTTAATCGGGGCAGGGTGAGTCGACCCCTAAGGCGAGGCTGAAAAGCGTAGTCGATGGGAAACAGGTTAATATTCCTGTACTTGGTGTTACTGCGAAGGGGGGACGGAGAAGGCTAGGCTAGCCGGGCGACGGTTGTCCCGGTTTAAGCATGTAGGCGGAGTGACTTGGTAAATCCGGTTGCTTATCAACGCTGAGGTGTGATGACGAGCCACTACGGTGGTGAAGTAGTTGATGCCAAGCTTCCAGGAAAAGCCTCTAAGCATCAGGTAACATTAAATCGTACCCCAAACCGACACAGGTGGTCAGGTAGAGAATACTCAGGCGCTTGAGAGAACTCGGGTGAAGGAACTAGGCAAAATGGTGCCGTAACTTCGGGAGAAGGCACGCTGGCATTAGGTAAAGAGACTTGCTCTCGGCGCCGAAGCCAGTCGCAGATACCAGCTGGCTGCAACTGTTTAATAAAAACACAGCACTGTGCAAACACGAAAGTGGACGTATACGGTGTGACGCCTGCCCGGTGCTGGAAGGTTAATTGATGGGGTCAGCCGCAAGGCGAAGCTCTTGATCGAAGCCCCAGTAAACGGCGGCCGTAACTATAACGGTCCTAAGGTAGCGAAATTCCTTGTCGGGTAAGTTCCGACCTGCACGAATGGCGTAATGATGGCCAGGCTGTCTCCACCCGAGACTCAGTGAAATTGAACTCGCTGTGAAGATGCAGTGTACCCGCGGCAAGACGGAAAGACCCCGTGAACCTTTACTATAGCTTGACACTGAACATTGAGCCTTGATGTGTAGGATAGGTGGGAGGCATCGAAGTGTGGACGCCAGTCTGCATGGAGCCAACCTTGAAATACCACCCTTTAATGTTTGATGTTCTAACTCGGCCCCGTGATCCGGGGTGAGGACAGTGTCTGGTGGGTAGTTTGACTGGGGCGGTCTCCTCCCAAAGAGTAACGGAGGAGCACGAAGGTTAGCTAATCACGGTCGGACATCGTGAGGTTAGTGCAAAGGCATAAGCTAGCTTGACTGCGAGAGTGACGGCTCGAGCAGGTACGAAAGTAGGTCTTAGTGATCCGGTGGTTCTGAATGGAAGGGCCATCGCTCAACGGATAAAAGGTACTCCGGGGATAACAGGCTGATACCGCCCAAGAGTTCATATCGACGGCGGTGTTTGGCACCTCGATGTCGGCTCATCACATCCTGGGGCTGAAGTAGGTCCCAAGGGTATGGCTGTTCGCCATTTAAAGTGGTACGCGAGCTGGGTTTAGAACGTCGTGAGACAGTTCGGTCCCTATCTGCCGTGGGCGTTGGAAGATTGAGAGGGGCTGCTCCTAGTACGAGAGGACCGGAGTGGACGAATCACTGGTGTTCGGGTTGTCATGCCAATGGCATTGCCCGGTAGCTAAATTCGGAAGAGATAACCGCTGAAAGCATCTAAGCGGGAAACTTGCCTCGAGATGAGTCTTCCCTGGGGCTTTAAGCCCCCTGAAGGAACGTTAAAGACTATGACGTTGATAGGCTGGGTGTGTAAGTGCAGCGATGCATTGAGCTAACCAGTACTAATGATCCGTGAGGCTTAACCTTACAACACCAAAGGTGTTTTAGATTGAGAGATAGAAATTTTCAGCGAAGTTCCGAGATTGGGCTGGCTGGCTGTGTGCAGGATTGCATAGCGGGTTAGTTTAGACAGAATTTGCCTGGCGGCCATAGCGCGGTGGTCCCACCTGATCCCATGCCGAACTCAGAAGTGAAACGCCGTAGCGCCGATGGTAGTGTGGGGTCTCCCCATGCTAGAGTAGGACACTGCCAGGCATCAAACACGAGTTACCAGAGTGACATCTGGTAACTGACAAAATCGCTTAGAGCGGTTTTGCACAGCGCGGAGCGCTGGCCCTGTCAAGGGTAAGTATCGGGAAGATACGCGTAAAAGAATCGGTGGAGCGGTAGTTCAGTTGGTTAGAATACCTGCCTGTCACGCAGGGGGTCGCGGGTTCGAGCCCCGTCCGTTCCGCCACTTATTTAAATTATGCCTGCTTATCTTAGCAGGCATAATGTTAAGCATAATTTAGGGGCGTAGCTCAGTTGGTAGAGCACCGGTCTCCAAAACCGGGTGTCGCGAGTTCGAGTCTCTCCGCCCCTGCCATATAAATAGCCCTTCGCGAAAGCGAGGGGTTTTTTTATGCCCAAAAATCGTAATTAGTACATTTATGATACGTCGATACACTTACACTACTTCTTTAACATAGTTCTGCTTTTATCTTGACCTCTGTTCTGGCCTCTATTCCCTCATATTTTCCATCCATTTTACCAATTCCGAAAAGATCTTTTTGTTCGAACAATATTCTGCCATTAACAACAGTTCTTTTTTAAACCTGACAAAGTTTTAAAAGGTAACGTTCCCAATGCATACCTATTTAGCTGAATTTATGTACAAAACGATTGTTATTCTGTGGTGTGACGTTGCTCATTATTACTTTTACAAAATGTACTAAAACTAATTAACATTTTAGCTATCAGGAAGCTCACCTTAAAAAACATCATATGCTTTTAGAACAACATAATTTGCAAATTGGCCGATGCTCAGGACAGTAAATGACCTGAATGATTACCTTAACTGTTCTTCGGAATGGTAGTGAGTCAGCGGCTCGACGATGACAAGTGAGGAGAGAAATATGTACAGGCGTTTACTGTTAGCAGCAGCTGTAACAGCGGCAATGTGTAGTGCAGTCCAAGCGGCTCCGCTAGTCGTGGGTTTTTCTCAAATTGGTTCAGAGTCCGGTTGGCGCTCTGCGGAAACTAAGGTTTCTAAACAAGAGGCTGAAAAGCGCGGTATTACATTAAAAATCGCGGATGCTCAACAAAAACAAGAGAACCAAATCAAGGCTGTTAGATCGTTTATTGCTCAGGGTGTTGATGCCATTTTTATTGCTCCTGTGGTTGCAACGGGTTGGACACCGGTTTTGCAGGAAGCGAAAGAAGCTAAAATCCCGGTATTCCTGCTTGACCGAATGATAGAGGTGAATGACCCCTCCCTGTACACCGCCGCAGTGGCTTCAGACAGTGTATATGAAGGTAAAGTCGCTGGTGAGTGGCTACTGAAAGATGTGGCAGGTAAACCTTGTAATGTTGTTGAACTACAAGGCACTGTTGGCTCGAGTGTGGCTATTAACCGTAAGAAAGGTTTTGCTGACGGGATAGCGTCGGCACCTAACGTAAAAATAATTCGCTCTCAGTCCGGGGATTTCACACGGAGTAAAGGCAAAGAAGTAATGGAGAGTTTCATTAAAGCGGAGCAAAACGGTAAGAACATCTGTGCTGTCTATGCACATAACGATGATATGGCGATAGGTGCCATTCAAGCCATTAAAGAAGCCGGGTTGAAACCAGGTTCAGAGATCAAAATTGTATCCATCGATGGCGTTCCTGATATTTTTAAAGCGATGAGTAGCGGAGAGGCTAATGCTACTGTTGAGTTGACACCGAATATGGCAGGCCCTGCTTTCGATGCATTAATTGCGCTGAAGAAAGATGGCACCCAACCGCCTAAGTTTATCCAGACAGAATCTCGTCTGTTACAGCCTGATACGGCTAAACAGGAATACGAATCTAAGAAGAGCCTTGGTTATTGATTCAAATGGCGGGGCTTGCCCCGCCTGCTTTCGTCACCTGTATTTGGGCAATATCTGAGTCGTTTTTGAACGTGGGTACATCTGATGGAAACACTGCTAGAAGTCCGTGGCTTGTCAGTTGAATTTCCTGGTGTTAAGGCATTGGACTCTGTCGATTTTTCTCTGCTTCGCGGTGAAGTTGTCGCATTGTTAGGGGAAAATGGTGCAGGAAAGTCGACTTTAATCAAAGCATTAACTGGGGTCTATAAGCGGGCCGCCGGTGAAGTTTATTTAGATGGTAAGGCCATTTGTCCCCTTGATACTGCGGATGCCCAGAAACTGGGGATTGGCACTGTTTATCAAGAGGTCAACTTGCTGCCCAATATATCTGTTGCGGCAAATCTATTCATTGGCCGTGAGCCATTACGTTGGGGGCTAATTGACCATCGCACAATGAATCTACAGGCAGAAAAGCTGCTAACGGGCTATGGTCTTACATTAGATGTGCAGCAACCGTTAGCTAACTTTTCTATTGCAATACAACAGATTGTCGCCATTGCTCGTGCGGTCGATCTATCAGCAAAAGTACTTATTCTGGATGAGCCAACGGCAAGTTTAGATGCTAAAGAAGTCAGTATGTTGCTGGATATTTTGCGTCAGTTACGAGATCAGGGTATCGGTATGGTATTCGTGACGCATTTCCTCGATCAGGTTTATCGGATCAGTGATCGTATTACTGTCTTACGCAATGGCAAACTTGTTGGCACTAAAACAACCGCAGAACTTCCCCGTATCGAATTGGTTCAGATGATGTTGGGTCATAGCTTTGATGAGCAATTACTCAAACGTGGTGAACATAATATTGTGGCAAGCAACCCACTGGTTGAGTTTAAAAACTATGGTCGGCGGGGTGTGGTGGAAAACTTCGATTTGGCTGTTTCTCCTGGTGAAATTGTCGGACTTGCTGGGCTATTGGGGTCTGGGCGCACCGAGACTGCGCAATTAATTTTTGGTGTTACGACACCGGATACTGGGGAGGCCAAAATACAAGGCAAGCCCGTTAAGATCCGAACACCACGCACGGCATCAAAATTCGGTTTTGGCTATTGCCCAGAAGATCGTAAAACTGATGGCATCGTCGGTGCTGCAACAGTTCGGGAGAATATTATTCTGGCCTTACAGGCCCAGCGCGGATGGCTAAGGCCACTTTCAATGCGGGAACAAACGCAAATTGCTGAGCAATTCATTCAGCAGCTTGGTATTCGTACTCCTGGCCCTGAGCAACAAATTCAGTATCTCTCCGGTGGAAACCAGCAAAAAGTTTTATTAGCGCGCTGGCTTGCCACAAAACCTCGATTTTTGATTTTAGATGAACCAACGCGCGGTATTGACGTGGGGGCGCATGCTGAAATTATTCGGCTGATTGAGAAACTATGTGATGAAGGGCTGGCACTGTTAATTATCTCTTCCGAATTAGAGGAATTGGCAGGTTATGCCGATCGCGTCATTGTTCTGCGTGACCGTCGACATATTGCACAACTCGGTCACGATGAGATTTCCGTTCCTGCCATCATGCAGGCGATAGCGGTGCAATAAGGAGTTACTTCATGGTTAATAGGAGCCTGTCAATGCCGCAACGACCGCGCAAAGTTAAATGGGTCTTGCCGAAAGGTGCCACTCAATTTGGTGCTCTGGCGGTCATTTTATTGATTGATAGTTTAGTCGCCCCGAACTTTTTCTCGATCCATATTCAGGATGGACGGTTGTTTGGCAGTGTCATCGATATTCTAAATCGCGGTGCTCCCGTTGCTTTACTGGCATTAGGTATGACACTGGTCATTGCTACTGGCGGCATTGATTTGTCGGTTGGTGCGGTAATGGCAATAGCCGGTGCAACTGCAGCCACACTGACCAGTGCTGGATATCCTTTACCCACGGTATTAGTCGCCGCCCTTGCGGTTGGCGCGTTATGTGGTTTATGGAACGGTTTCTTAGTGGCGGTATTACAAATCCAACCGATTGTGGCCACCTTAATGTTAATGGTGGCAGGACGGGGGATAGCCCAGCTTATTACTGAGGGGCAGATTGTTACATTTGATACGGGTGGCTTGGCGAAGTTGGGTAGCAGCACGCTGATGTATTTGCCGATGTCAGTAGTCATCGCATTTAGTATGTTGATTATAGTGTGGTTATTGACCCGAAAAACAGCACTGGGTCTATTCATTGAGTCCGTTGGTATCAACTTACGATCAGCACGTAATGCGGGAGTGAGTACTCGCTTGGTGCTGATTGCCGTGTATGTGATTTGTGGTATCTGTGCAGCGGTCGCTGGCATTATTGTGACGGCAGATATTCGTGGTGCCGATGCTAACAATGCTGGTTTATGGCTGGAGCTGGATGCAATTCTGGCGGTAGTCATTGGTGGTGCATCTTTAATGGGAGGGCGGTTTAATCTTTTGCTTTCGGTTATTGGCGCTTTGATTATTCAAGGGATGAATACAGGGATCTTACTTTCAGGTTATCAGCCAGAATTTAACCTAGTCCTTAAAGCTATTGTGGTATTAGCCGTCTTGATTGTGCAGTCACCGATGATCTCATTTAGCCATATCTTCACGAGGCGAAAATAATGTTAAAGCGCAATATTCCTTTGCTGATTACTATCGCCGTTTTTATTCTGGGATACGCTTTTTGTCTCAGTCAGTTCCCCAGTTTCTCCTCCACCCGAGTGTGGTGTGATTTACTGACTGATAATGCTTTTCTGGGCATCGTCGCCGTAGGGATGACTTTCGTTATTCTATCGGGCGGCATCGATTTATCGGTTGGGTCGGTAATTGCATTTACTGGCGTGTTATTGGCTAAGTTAATCGGAACTTATGGTATTCACCCAATGTATGCTTTTGCCATTGTCTTAGTTATGGGGGCGATGTTTGGTGCATTGATGGGATGGATTATTGATTCTCTGAAACTCCCTGCGTTTATTATTACTCTGGCTGGGATGTTCTTCGTTCGTGGTATGAGTTTTATCGTCTCTGAAGAGTCGATACCTATTGATCACCCACTTTATGCCACGCTGGCGAATTATGCCTGGAAAGTTCCTGGTGGCGGGCGATTCACATTATTAGCCTTCATCATGCTAATGGTTGTGGCATTTGGCATTCTGTTGGCTCATCGAACCCGCTTTGGCCATAATGTTTATGCCATTGGCGGTAATAGCGTTTCTGCTGGACTGATGGGTGTTCCTGTCAGGCAAACGACAATTAAAATTTATATGTTATCGAGCACGTTAGCCGCGCTATCGGGAATCGTTTTCTCACTCTATACCTCTGCTGGCTATGCATTAGCAGCCAGTGGTGTTGAGCTAGATGCCATTGCCGCAGTCGTTATCGGTGGCACATTACTTACCGGTGGTATCGGGACAGTTTTCGGCACGCTGTTTGGCGTCTTGATTCAGGGGTTGATTCAGAGCTATATCACATTCGATGGCACACTTAGCTCATGGTGGACCAAAATTGTCATCGGAATATTATTATTTAGCTTTATTGCGATTCAGAAGGCGATGAGTGCTTTTTATCTGAACCGGCGTGCTCGCCCTCAGTCGCCGCCACTTAATCCCGTATAGCGCTCTGAGCTGCGTTATTCATCGGTGTTTTTAACAGTTGTCGAATCAATGTTTGCTGGTCACTGTTTTGCAACCAAACAGCATACAGTGGCCGCATAATAGCTGGCATATCAGCGTTCATGGCCAATTGAGGGTATTCTTTTTGCCAGTGTTCGGGCAGGAAAGCACAGCCACCGGTGGTTTCCAATAGCTGCCGGGTCAAATGTGCTGATGTGGTCGTTAATACCGGCATTTGCTCGCTCTCCAGCAATCTATTCTCTTGCTGATGAAAATCAGCTCCCCACTCAAGCTTGATGTAAGGTGCCTCATTTGCATTTTTATGCTCGGCGTCTGGCTCAGTTTCTTTCGATAAATCAATCGGCTCAAAAGAAAATAGTCGCAGCGAAAAATGCCCTAACAGTTGGCTTGCCAGTTCATCCATTTTAGGCGGTTCGGTCGTTATCAATAAATCCAGTTGCCGCTCGTGCAACTGTTTCACCAGCGAGTGCCGCAGTGCAATCCGCGCCTCAAGGCGCAATGCCTCTCGTTGTTTATATAATTGTTGCAACCACGGAGTGAGGTATGCCTCCCACAGTGAGGCGGTTGCACCAATGGACAACTCGGTATGCTGTAGTGAGTGAGCAACCTCTTTTTTGGCTAGTTGCCAGGTACTCATCAGTGTTTCTGCGTAAGGCACCAAACGTTCTCCCGCAGGTGTCAGACGAATATTATTGCGATGACGAGTGAATAAATTTGCACCTAATTGATTTTCCAACTGACGGATACGAAAACTTACCGCCGACTGTGTTAAGTACAAAGATTCAGCAGCGCGACCAAAGTGGCGAGTCCTACTGACCTCCAAAAAGGTTTTCAGTAATTCGGTATCCAAACCCATCTCCAATTTTTTTTGTCGTTAAGATTTAAATGTTTTGTTTTACACGCTGTCAAGCCTATCTAATACTCCGCGCCATAAACAGCACGACCATGAGAGAATTAGGAGCGTGTCAGATGGCGGATAGCTTCATCACGACCAATCGTTTTTTTGATAATAAGCATTATCCTCGCGGGTTCTCGCGCCACGGCGATTTCACCATTAAAGAGGCGCAATTACTAGAGCGCCATGGCTACGCCTTCAACGAACTCGATCTCGGAAAACGCCAGCCTGTAACGGAAGAAGAACAGTTGTTTGTTGCTGTTTGTCGCGGCGAACGTGAGCCCGTCAGTGCCGAGGAGAAAGTCTGGTCCAAATATGTGACCCGAACTCGTCGTCCTAAACGATTCCATACTCTATCAGGCGGCAAGCCGCAGATGGATGCGGTGGAAGATTATACCGATAGCGACGATTAATCCCCTCTTATCCTTCGTCCTTGAAATCGCAGGGGTGTTCGCGGCGCGCTCTTACCCGAATCACTTACTTGAGTAAGCTCATCGGGATGCGTTTGCTTGCAGCCTACCTGCGATTCCAATGACTTTGGATAATACTCTTCGTTAGTGGAACCACAGGGGTGTTAGCGGCGCGCTCTTACCTGAATCACTTACTTGAGTAAGCTCATCGGGATGCGTTTGCTTGCTGCCTACCTGCGATTCCAATGACTTTGGATATCAGAGAGGTGTTTGATAATAGTGGATTTTTTTCTCCCCTATTTACATCAGGCTCTTGTGTAACTGCAACAGCAGCCGGTCCATACAACGATAGCTCAGTGCTTCCGAAAGATGATTTCTTTGGATGTAATTCTCCTGAGCGAGATCGGCAATGCTCCGCGCTACTTTTAAAATATGGTGCCAGGCGCGTACCGACAAACCCAGCGTCAGCAGAACTTGCTCCAGAAAGGCCGCATTCTCAGGAGTGAGGGAGCAATATTCGGCAATTTCTTGGCTATTAAGCTGAGAATTTATCTTCCCTGCTCGATCCAATTGCCTCTGCCTTGCCTGCAATACTCGTAGCCTGACCGTTTCACTGCTTTCCCCTTGATGTTTCTGAGCCCCCAGCATACCTGATGGCAGCAATGGCACCTCTATCGACAAATCAAACCTGTCCAGAAACGGCCCCGACAATTTTGCCAGATAGCGCAGAATCTGTTGTGGCGGTGTACGGTTATGGACACCCTGATAATGGCCGCTGGGGCTGGGGTTCATTGCGGCAATCAGTTGCACTTTGGCAGGAAAGCACACTTTAGCCGCTGCACGAGAAATGATAATTTCGCCTGATTCCAGTGGCTCGCGCAGTGAATCCAGCACCCGACGTTCAAATTCAGGTAATTCATCCAGGAAGAGTACACCATTGTGCGCCAATGAGATTTCACCGGGGCGTGGAATAGAACCACCGCCAATCAGTGCCGCCATTGAGGCGCTATGGTGGGGGGCGCGAAAAGCCCGGCAACGCCATTGGGCGGGTAGCACGTTACTGTGCAGTAGACCGTTAATGGCCGCGGCCTCTAATGCCTCTTGATCCGTCAGCGGCGGCAATAATCCAGTTAACCGATTTGCCAGCATCGTTTTGCCCGTTCCTGGTGGCCCGAGTAATAGCAGGTTATGGCCCCCCGCCGCAGCAATTTCTAAGGCTCGCTTAGCCTGTGACTGCCCAATGATATCTTGCAGGTCGAGGCTGCTATCCCACTCTGGTGTAGATTCAACTAGCTGGCCCTGATCAAGGGTATTTTCACCCTGTAAAAAACCGCACACGGCTAACAAGTGATCGGCAACCCGGCTGTTACCTTGTGGAATAAGACCTATCTCAAGATTATTCGCGACCGGAAGAATTAATTGCCGCTGAACTTGGCTACTGGCGAGTGCTGCCGGAATTGCGCCGCTAACCCGCCTTAGCGCACCTGATAGGGCTAACTCACCCAAGAACTCATAGTGGGTTAATTTATCCGCAGGAATCTGTTCTGACGCTGCCAGTATTGCTAAAGCGATAGGGAGATCATAGCGGCCACCCTCTTTCGGCAAGTCTGCCGGTGCCAAACTAACAGTGATACGTTTCGCCGGAAAGGTGAATCCACTGTTGATTAATGCGCTCCGAACCCTATCTCGAGCCTCTTTTACGGTGGTTTCCGGTAATCCAACCAAAATCAATCCGGGGAGCCCATTGCTGATATGAACTTCTACTGTAACCGGTGGGGCCTGAATGCCTAATGTGGCGCGGGTATGAATGGTTGCCAGTGACATGCTGCTTTCCTTTGCCGTGATGTGTCCTTAGGGCTACCGGGACTTTTATTAATCGACCGGGCTGAGATATGAGGTAGCCGCAGCAGTGTGCCCTAGGTCTTTTTTGAGTACAGCGAAAAAGAATTGATTTGCGAACGCTCGCGAGAAATTTCGCTGCAAGGGAAGTATCAAAATTAAAAATTGCGATACGGTACGCAAAAAATGGCCAAACTACTGATATGAGTATTACTAATTGATAAATAATATATTTGTGTCATATCGTGTAGCGGCTCACAGAATAATAATTTAAATAAATATTGTCAGATAACCAATAACTGTGATAACTCTGTAGGTATTCGTTCGACACTGACAGATGAACAACCTAATTATGAAAGCGATTGTCCAAGTGATTAACCTAGTCCTAATTAGCGTGGTGGTGATTATTATCCCACCGTGCGGGGCTGCACTTGGACGAATAAAGGCATAAAAATCAAGCCTTAATCTCAAGAGAACCCCCGCACCGAAAGGTCCGGGGGTTTTTTTATTGGTACGTTAAAGACGCGAGGAACATAAAATGCACAACAGAATAAAATCCTGTGCCTCCCGCGAAAGGTCGGGGAAATAACTATGAATGGTGCTCAGTGGGTGGTTCAAGCGTTGCGTGCGCAGGGTGTTGATACGGTATTCGGCTATCCGGGTGGAGCAATAATGCCTGTCTACGATGCTTTGTATGATGGTGGTGTCGAGCATTTGCTCTGCCGCCATGAGCAAGGTGCTGCGATTGCTGCCATTGGCTATGCCCGTGCAACCGGTAAAGTCGGGGTGTGTATTGCCACTTCTGGACCTGGAGCCACTAATCTGATCACCGGTTTGGCTGATGCATTGCTGGATTCAGTGCCGGTCATTGCTATCACCGGTCAGGTGGGGTCTGCTTTAATCGGTACTGATGCTTTTCAGGAGATTGACGTATTGGGTTTGTCACTTGCCTGTACCAAACACAGTTTTCTGGTTGAATCATTAGAGGCGTTGCCTGGTATCATGGCGGAGGCGTTTGCCATTGCTACCAGTGGCCGTCCTGGACCGGTTTTAATCGATATTCCGAAGGATATTCAGTTAGCTGTGGGTGATTTAACCCCGCACCTGATGCCAGTTGAAGAGCATCTTGTTGATTCTGCTGCCGAGTTACAACAAGCCTGGGATATGCTGGCAACCGCGCAAAAACCGATGTTGTATGTCGGTGGCGGGGTTGGCATGGCACAGGCCGTTCCTGCTTTACGTGCTTTTATCGAGGTAACGGGTATTCCTGCGGTTGCCACTCTGAAGGGTTTAGGCGCACCGGATACTAATCACCCGTGTTATCTGGGTATGCTGGGGATGCATGGCACTAAAGCCGCAAACTTTGCGGTGCAGGATTGCGATTTATTGATAGCAGTTGGCGCGCGGTTTGATGACCGAGTCACCGGCAAGCTGAATACATTCGCCGCAAAAGCAAAAGTTATCCATATGGATATCGACCCGGCTGAATTGGGTAAATTGCGTCAGGCGCATGTCGCGTTGCAGGGCGATTTGAAAGTATTGCTGCCCGCATTACAGCAACCGTTGGATATCCAGCCGTGGCGTGATGAGGTCATGGCATTGAAACACCAGCATAGCTGGCGCTACGATCACCCTGGCCAGGCAATTTATGCTCCGTTGTTACTGAAGCAGATATCTGAACGCAAAGCACCACAAGCGGTAGTGACTACCGATGTGGGCCAGCACCAGATGTGGACGGCGCAGCATATGAACTTTACCCGACCTGAGAATTTCATCACATCCAGCGGTTTGGGCACGATGGGTTTTGGTGTGCCGGCCGCGGTTGGCGCACAAATGGCCCGTCCTGATGACATGGTTATCTGTATCTCCGGTGACGGTTCGTTTATGATGAATGTTCAGGAGTTGGGCACGATAAAACGAAAACAGTTACCGCTGAAAATCGTATTATTAGATAACCAGCGATTGGGTATGGTTCGACAGTGGCAGCAACTGTTTTTTGATGGACGTTATAGCGAAACCAATCTTTCTGATAACCCCGATTTCATCACACTGGCCAGTGCGTTTAATATCCCCGGCCAACGTATCACCCGCAAAGACCAAGTCGACGCCGCTCTGGATGCGCTGTTTAACAGCGAAGGCCCTTATCTGCTCCAGGTTTCCATCGACGAACTCGAAAACGTTTGGCCGTTAGTGCCGCCAGGCGCAGGTAATGAAACCATGCTGGAGAAAATCTCATGATGCACCATCAATCCTCTATCCAACATCAAATCTCTATCCAAGCCCGCTTCCGCCCTGAAATGTTAGAGCGTGTATTGCGGGTTGTGCGGCACCGTGGCTTCCAGGTTTGTGCTATGAATATGTCGCCAATGATTAATGCTGAGAATATTAATATTGAATTGACCGTTGCCAGCGGGCGACCTGTCGATTTACTGTCTTCTCAGTTAAGTAAGCTTATGGATGTCGCCTGCGTCGAGATCCTACAACCTAATACATTACAGATACGCGCCTGATGCGCCACAAGGAAAGAAAAGAATGACGAAGAAAGCTGATTTTATTTGGTTTAACGGTGACATGGTTCCGTGGGCAGAGGCTAAAGTTCACGTGATGTCTCACGCGTTACACTACGGCACGTCAGTCTTCGAAGGTGTCCGTTGCTACGACTCCCACAAAGGGCCGGTAGTTTTCCGTCACCGCGAACATATGCAGCGTTTACATGACTCAGCTAAAATTTATCGTATGCCGGTTTCCCAGTCGGTTGATGAGCTGATGGAAGCCTGCCGTGCGACATTGCGTAAAAACAATCTGACCAGCGCGTATATCCGCCCGTTAGTGTTTATTGGTGATGTCGGTATGGGTGTGAACCCGCCAGATGGCTATAAAACAGATGTGATAATCGCCGCGTTCCCATGGGGTGCTTATCTGGGTGCGGAAGCGTTGGAGCAAGGCATTGATGCCATGGTGTCCTCATGGAACCGTGTGGCACCAAATACCATTCCAACTGCGGCAAAAGCCGGTGGTAACTACCTGTCCTCCTTGTTGGTGGGCAGCGAAGCACGCCGTCACGGCTATCAGGAAGGGATTGCGCTGGATATTCATGGCTTCTTGTCTGAAGGTGCGGGTGAAAACCTATTTGAAGTAAAAGATGGCATCCTGTTCACGCCGCCGTTTACCTCTTCAGCCCTGCCGGGTATCACCCGTGATGCGATTATCAAACTGGCGAAAGATATGGGTCTGGAAGTGCGTGAGCAAGTGTTGTCACGTGAATCTCTCTATTTGGCGGATGAAGTCTTTATGTCCGGTACTGCGGCAGAAATTACCCCGGTACGCAGCGTGGATGGTATTCAAGTCGGTATTGGTAAACGTGGCCCGGTTACCACCAAGATCCAACAAGCATTCTTTGGCCTGTTCACCGGTGAAACTGAAGATAAGTACGGTTGGCTGGATCCAATCAATCAATAATCAATAAAAACTGACAGACAGAATCAGCAGGTGGTTCGTTCGCCACCTGCAACACAGAATACATTGGAGTGAAGAGACAATGCCTAAGTACCGTTCCCATACCACCACTCATGGCCGCAATATGGCCGGCGCTCGTGCACTGTGGCGCGCTACCGGTATGACCGATGATGACTTCGGCAAACCGATTATTGCAGTGGTTAACTCATTTACCCAGTTTGTACCGGGCCACGTTCATTTGCGCGACTTAGGCAAGCTGGTAGCGGAGCAAATTGAAGCGTCTGGCGGCGTGGCTAAAGAGTTCAACACTATTGCGGTGGATGATGGGATCGCGATGGGCCACGGCGGCATGCTCTATTCACTGCCTTCACGTGAATTGATTGCCGACTCCGTAGAATACATGGTTAACGCTCATTGCGCGGACGCCATGGTGTGTATCTCTAACTGCGACAAAATTACCCCAGGGATGCTGATGGCGTCTCTGCGTTTGAATATTCCGGTGATCTTTGTGTCCGGCGGCCCGATGGAAGCGGGTAAAACCAAGCTGTCCGATAAAATCATCAAACTGGATCTGGTGGATGCCATGATCCAGGGCGCAAACCCGAATGTCAGTGATGCCGACAGTGAGCAGATTGAACGCTCTGCCTGCCCGACCTGTGGTTCCTGCTCGGGGATGTTTACTGCCAACTCGATGAACTGCTTAAATGAGGCGCTGGGTCTGGCGCTGCCGGGTAACGGTTCACTGTTGGCGACCCATGCTGACCGTAAACAACTGTTCCTCGATGCTGGTAAGCACATTGTTGAGCTGACTAAACGTTATTACGAACAGGATGATGTTAGTGCCTTGCCGCGCAGCATCGCGAACAAAGCCGCATTTGAAAACGCTATGACGCTGGATATCGCGATGGGCGGCTCGACCAACACCGTGCTGCACTTACTGGCCGCAGCACAGGAAGGGGAGGTTGATTTCGATATTAGTGATATCGACCGTTTATCTCGTCAGGTGCCTCATTTGTGTAAAGTCGCGCCGAGCACGCAGAAATACCATATGGAAGACGTGCACCGTGCAGGTGGGGTTATGGGTATTTTAGGCGAACTGGACAGGGCTGGCTTGCTTAACCGCGAGGTGCGTAATGTGTTGGGGCTGAATCTGACCGATACGCTGGAAACCTATGACGTGATGCTTACCGGTGACGAAGGGGTCAAGCAGATGTACGCCGCGGGCCCGGCGGGTATTCGTACCACTAAAGCCTTCTCGCAGGATTGCCGCTTCCCATCACTGGATACTGACCGCGAAGAGGGTTGTATCCGTACTCGCGAACATGCTTACAGCCAAGACGGCGGTTTAGCTGTGCTGTACGGCAATATCGCCGCGAACGGTTGTATTGTTAAAACCGCCGGTGTGGATAAAGAGAGCCTGACCTTCCGTGGCCCGGCAAAAGTGTATGAGAGTCAGGATGATGCGGTAGCAGCGATTCTCGGCGGTAAAGTTGTGGCGGGTGACGTGGTCGTTATCCGTTACGAAGGGCCAAAAGGTGGGCCGGGGATGCAGGAAATGCTCTATCCGACCACTTATTTGAAATCCATGGGATTAGGCAAGAGCTGTGCTTTGCTGACTGATGGCCGTTTCTCCGGCGGGACGTCTGGTTTGTCGATTGGTCATGTTTCACCAGAAGCGGCCAGTGGTGGCCTGATTGGTCTGGTGCAGGATGGCGATTTCATTGATATCGATATCCCGAACCGTGGCATTGTGTTGGATGTGAGCGAATCTGAGCTGACCGCTCGTCGTGAAACTGAAGAAGCCCGTGGCGATGCTGCCTGGTCGCCTAAAGCCCGCGAACGTCAGGTTTCTTATGCACTGCGCGCTTATGCTCTGCTGGCAACCAGCGCCGACAAAGGTGCTGTGCGCGACAAAAGTAAGCTGGGAGGCTAATACCCATGGCGGTATCACAACCCTTATCTGCTGCCCCTTGCGGGGCAGAATATCTGCGGGCGATATTGCGCGCGCCGGTGTATGAGGTGGCGCAAGTCACCCCGTTGCAAGTGATGGAAAAAATCTCTTCCCGCCTGGCTAATACTATTTTGGTTAAACGTGAAGATCGCCAGCCAGTGCACAGTTTTAAGCTGCGTGGTGCTTATGCGATGCTGGCGGGTCTGACAGAAGAGCAGAAAGCCTGTGGTGTGATAACCGCCTCTGCCGGTAATCATGCGCAAGGTGTCGCCCTCTCAGCCAGTAAGCTGGGTATCAAGGCACTTATCGTGATGCCGGTAGCAACCGCTGACATCAAAGTGGATGCCGTGCGCGGTTTTGGTGGTGAGGTGCTGCTGTTCGGTGCCAATTTCGATGAAGCCAAAGGCAAAGCTATCGAGTTATCCCAGCAGCAGGGTTATACCTTTGTGCCGCCGTTTGACCATCCGGCCGTTATCGCCGGGCAGGGGACGCTGGCGATGGAGTTACTCCAGCAAGACGCACACCTTGATCGGATTTTTGTCCCGGTCGGTGGCGGTGGGCTGGTGGCCGGTGTGGCGGTGCTTATCAAGCAACTGATGCCGCAGATTAAAGTGATCGGGGTTGAAGCGGAAGACTCAGCTTGTTTACGTGCCGCACTGGATGCGGGCAAGCCGGTTGACCTGGCCCGTGTTGGGTTATTTGCCGAGGGTGTCGCCGTTAAACGTATTGGCGATGAGCCATTCCGCCTGTGCCAAGAGTATTTGGACGAGGTGATAACCGTCGACAGTGATGCTATCTGTGCGGCAGTAAAAGATTTATTTGAAGATGTGCGTGCCATCGCCGAACCTTCTGGTGCTTTGGCGCTGGCGGGCCTGAAAAAGTATGTTCAGCAGCATAATATCAAAGGCGAACGTCTGGCCCATGTGCTGTCCGGTGCTAACGTGAACTTCCACGGTCTGCGCTATGTGTCAGAACGTTGTGAGCTGGGCGAGCAGCGTGAAGCTTTGCTGGCCGTAACTATCCCCGAGAAAAAAGGCAGTTTTCTCCGTTTCTGCGAGTTGCTGGGGGGGCGTTCGGTCACTGAATTCAACTACCGTTATGCGGATGCCGATAATGCCTGCATTTTCGTAGGGGTACGTTTGACGCGCGGCTATGCCGAGCGGGCAGAGATATTGGCTGAGCTACAGGCAAAAGATTATCAGGTGGTGGACCTATCTGACGACGAGATGGCCAAACTGCATGTGCGTTATATGGTGGGTGGTCGACCTTCCAAACCATTGCGTGAGCGGCTGTACAGCTTTGAATTCCCTGAATCACCGGGCGCATTGCTGAAGTTCTTGCATACATTAGGTACGCACTGGAATATCTCTTTGTTCCACTATCGTAGCCATGGCACTGATTTTGGTCGGGTATTGGCAGGGTTTGAGTTGTCAGATTCTGAGCCGCAATTTGAAGAGCACTTGGCCGCTTTGGGCTATGATTGCCATGATGAAACCAACAACCCGGCGTTTAAGTTCTTTTTGGCGGGTTAAGTTTTGGCTGGATGAAGTGGCGGTGAATACCTATCAACCACAATAAAACTCAGGGCTAATAAGCGCTGAGTTTTTTATTTCCACTTAGTTATATTTAATCTTCTTATATATTCTCAAAAATAAGCATTCCAAATGAAATTCAGTATTAGTGCAGCGTAATATCATCTGTGGATTTATTAATTGAGATGAATAATATCGCAGTTAATAACCATGTTGTTGAATGATTATTTTTCATGGTTTGAATAATATATGGAGTTTTTATATGAGTGAAACATTAGCCTTGATTAAAGCATCAATTAAATCATCGGCGCCTGACTACATACCCCCTACGCCGCTAAGTAACCGTTTGAATCCCCTGCAAAACTCAATTCGGTCTTATTCAATGCGTGATGGGACGACAACAATTGAAACAACGCGTCGCAAAGGGGAGATCGTTAGGCAAATTGTAACAAGAGAACGCATCGATGCTGCAAGCAATAAAACGGTTAAAGTGAAAACCTTTGATGCAGCTACCAATACGATAAATCAGGCTATCGAGCACTTTGATTCTAACAATAATATGACTAAGAGGGTCGTTGAAAGTTTTAGTTATGACCCAGTTAAAAAGGCAGTACAATTGAGCGAAACAGTGGTAGTAAAACAAAGTTTCGATGCTAAAAATAATATAACGCACCGCGCTGAACAGAAAACTAATGCTGCTGGTGAAATCACTTATAACCTGGTTGATACCTATCCCAACGTAAACATTACCAACAACTTGCAAAGCGACACCTGCCAACTGACCGATTCGATAAACAGTTTCCCAACTAGAGAGAAAGTATCTATTTCTGTGGCAGCGGCCAGTAGCGGACCTATAAGCCTGGGGGCAAGGAGTCTTGTTCCTGCCATGAATTACGCTTCACGATTGTAAACTACAGCAGCCCCCAAAATGCTTCGATCAACGGCTCATTGAGCCGTTTTTTGGGCACACACACACCCAGCTCAAATGGCTCGACCAACGAGATATCATCCAGCAAGGAAATACGGTTGCGCACCGGTTCCGGGCTGTTATCCACCACCACTGATGGGATCAGTGCCACACCGCAGCCCAATGCTACCATTGATACAATTGCTTCATGGCCGGAAACCGTAGCATAAATCAATGGGTTACTGATGCGCTGGCGGCGGAACCACAAATCAATGCGTTTTCGTGATGGGCCATGCTCAGGCAAAATAAAGGGGACCGTGGCCCAATCGGGCTGTTCCACCGAGACCTGTGAACGCACTGCGCAAGGCAGGGCTGGCGCAATCAAAACCAGCGGAATCTCGCCAATCTGGGTAAAGGCGATGCTGGTGGGGAGCACTTCAGGGCGACCAGCAATACCGAGATCAGCCTCATTCGATTGCACTTTATCTACCGCATCGGCGGCATCACCGGTAGTGAGTTTGATTTCAACCAACGGATGACGTGCGCGAAAACGATCGAGAATGGGGGGTAAATGGCTATAGGCGGCGGTGACTGAACAAAATAGCCGCAGTTCGCCACTGAGTGATGGCCCGTGCTGACCCAAGGCATGGCGCAGCTGCTGGTACTGTAGCAATGTCTGTTGAGCAAAAGCCTTGAGCTGTGTACCGGCATCGGTCAGTTGCACCGTGCGGTTGTCTCGTAAAAACAGGGGCTGTCCGAGCGTCTCCTCCAGCCGCTGAATCTGGCGCGATAGGGTGGATGGACTGACGTGTGTCGCTTTAGCCGTGCGGCCAAAGTGGCGGCTTTCAGCCAAATGCAGAAACAATTTCAGGTCACGTAAATCCATAACAGACAGCCTCTTAGGTGAGAAGAGCTATTGTATTGCATAAGAAATAAACTGTATTGCAGAATTTGCAACGTCACATTGTTAATATATCAATTTCAGCAATGTGTTTCCTGTCATATAGTGAATCCAAGATAATCCCCGGACCAGACAGGGGATGTGAAAAACAGCAACACACAACATTAGCTACACAAACACAATATTCGTTTGCAGTAACCAAAATAAATAGCTGCACCCACAAAACAGAACCCGAACGGAGTAATACCATGGCTAACTATTTCAACACATTGAACCTGCGTCAGCAGTTGGCGCAATTAGGTAAGTGTCGCTTTATGGCACGTGACGAATTTGCCGATGAAGCAAGCTACCTGAACGGTAAAAAAGTGGTGATCGTCGGTTGTGGCGCACAAGGTCTGAACCAAGGCTTGAACATGCGTGACTCTGGTCTGGACGTGGCTTACGCTCTGCGCAAAGAAGCGATTGCCGAGAAGCGTGCTTCATGGCGTAAAGCGACTGAAAATGGCTTCAAAGTAGGCACTTACGAAGAGTTGATCCCACAGGCTGATTTGGTGGTTAACCTGACACCAGACAAACAGCACACCGCAGTGGTTCAGGCAGTTCAGCCACTGATGAAAGATGGTGCAGCACTGGGTTATTCTCATGGCTTCAATATCGTTGAAGTGGGTGAGCAAGTTCGTAAAGACATCACCGTTGTGATGGTAGCGCCGAAATGCCCTGGCACTGAGGTTCGTGAAGAATACAAACGTGGTTTTGGTGTGCCGACGCTGATCGCGGTTCACCCGGAAAACGATCCTAAAGGCGAAGGCATGGCGATTGCCAAGGCTTGGGCGGCAGCAACCGGTGGCCATCGCGCGGGTGTGTTGGAGTCCTCTTTCGTTGCGGAAGTAAAATCTGATCTGATGGGTGAGCAGACTATCCTGTGTGGTATGTTGCAGGCCGGTTCATTGCTGTGTTTCGATAAGCTGGTTTCTGAAGGTACTGACGCGGCTTATGCTGAGAAACTGATTCAGTTCGGTTGGGAAACCATTACCGAAGCGCTGAAACAAGGCGGGATTACGCTGATGATGGACCGTCTGTCCAATCCGGCTAAACTGCGGGCTTATGCGCTGTCTGAACAGTTGAAAGAAATCATGGCTCCGTTGTTCCAAAAGCATATGGATGACATCATCTCCGGTGCTTTCTCCAGCGGTATGATGGCTGATTGGGCGCAAGACGATGTTAAATTGCTGGGCTGGCGTGAAGAGACCGGCAGAACAGCATTCGAGAATGCGCCACAGTTTGAAGGCAAAATCTCTGAGCAAGAATATTTCGACCACGGCGTATTGATGATTGCCATGGTGAAAGCCGGTGTTGAGTTGGCATTCGAAACTATGGTTGACTCCGGTATCATCGAAGAGTCTGCATATTATGAATCACTGCATGAGCTGCCATTGATCGCCAACACCATTGCCCGTAAGCGCTTGTATGAAATGAACGTGGTTATTTCTGATACGGCTGAATACGGTAACTATCTGTTCGCGAACGCGGCGGTTCCGTTGCTGAAAGGCAAATTCATGGATTCACTGCAAGCAGGGGATTTGGGTAAGAGCGTTGCCGGTACTGCGGTTGATAACGCGCAACTGCGTGATGTGAATGAAGCCATTCGTAACCACCCAATTGAAGCCGTAGGTCACAAACTGCGTGGCTATATGACCGATATGAAGCGTATTGCAGTTGCGGGCTAAGTCCCTTTTGTCTTTGACGCCGTCAGGTTTTTAGCGGCGTTTAACTCTGCGTGAAACAGGCCGCTGCCATTAAATAATGGTAGCGGCTTTTTTTTATCTCAAATTTAAGCCATATCTTACAGGCGAAAATTTATTAAATTAATGCTATCCCGGCCCGAAAAAAATCCAGTAAGGTGTTAATCGTGGTTTAACACATCGCAGACAAACTCAGTATTAAACGCTATTAATCATAATATTCTTATGAAGGTAATAACGCACCTCGCTAATTAGCGGGGTGTTTTTATTTGTGGGTCTGGCAAAGCTAAAGAATAAAACTCATGACATTTAAATAATGTTAAGGAGGTGAAAAAGATAAATAGGTTTAGCAGTCAATATTCTCGTTAATTATAAAAACTTAAATAAGGAAATAAAGTATGGGAAAAGGACACAGTAATGTAATGGGTCAGGGCCGCCGTGGCTCAACTGATGGCGTCAAGGGCGTGCCGAGAGGGCTTAGTGCTGGAAATCCTAATAAAGGTAGAGGGTGGGGAGTATCGCAAACCCCCTATGGGGCTATTCGCAATTATAATCCAAGCAAGTTCGGTAGCCGTTCTGGCGGTAATCGAGGTGGCAATAACCGTTCACGTCATCGCGGCAATCCTCCAAGTCCCCCTAATCTGGCACAAAGGCCAGAGCTACAAGTAGCAATAGTCCCCGGTGTTGCCGTTCCCCTATCACTGGTTGCTGGTGAATGGGGGTTTACGCTGCTTAAACCAAAGGTAGTTGCTGCGGCACTTGATCTGGCTCTTACGCGGATGGCGATGTTTGCTGTGGACGCGGCGCCTTATATCGGGCGGTTCGCCGGGGTTGTTGGCATGTTGCTGGCACCCTCTGAAATCGCGAAAGATGATATGTCAGTGACCCGGCGCACGGTCGTCACCCTGCCTGCCGAGCGCATCATCAGCGTGCCATTGGCACAATTACCCACACAATCAGCAGTAGTGGCTAATGTCCGGCTGCATGATGTGGTACAGGATGGTGTGCAGAAAATCGCGATAGTGAAATCCAAACATGTGCCGATTACGGTGCCAGTAGTACAGGCTAAACCCACTGATCGGACAGGGGTATTTACCGCTCAGATCCTCAATGGGATGCCACCTATCCACATCCATATTGATACGAGTTCTTCCCCTCCCACGGCAACGCAACCAAGCGGTGTCAGTGAGGTGAGGGATAGCCCTGTAACACCGGTATTTTCTCCACTGGGAAGTAACAGCCATGACGCGATTGTCTACTTCCCCGCAGAAGCGAACACTGACCCTGTCTATATTTCAGTCACGACAGTGCTAATACCAGAGCAGATTAAACAGGTGGAGGAGGAAAATCGGCAAAAACAAGCACAATGGGATGCGAAGTATCCACAAGTGCAACAGGCTCTATTTGAAAAACAACGTGCCATTCAGACTGTGGCTGAAAAAGAGGCAATATTGCATGCAGTCAAGGAGACGGCTGAGGGTAAATCATTCTTAAACCCGGAAAAATTTCCGATGGAGGAATACCTTATAGCTTGGTTTGAATACTCAAAAACAACCATTAAGATGGATATATCGATTAATTCAGCGGTTGCGCGAGACTATTTTTTACAAAAGGGGCCGATGGTCATGTACCCTCTTTTGTATACCTTTCAGTCAGAAAGTCAGGGTGAGCAACATGCCCGTGATACAAATATTGCGACATTAGAACGGATATATCGGCGTTTAACGACGGCGCGAGACAATATAAATCAGGCCCAGCATGAGTTAAATACGGCCAAGAATGAAGTCAACAATGCTGATCAGCATATACAGGTAGTCAGGGCGCAACTGGTTGAGGCCGAAGCCCGGTGGATTGTAGAAGCACCCGCCAGACAGCGTGTTGAACGTGAGCGACTGGCGGCAGCCTACCTCGCCAGACAGCAGGCTGTCACTCCCCAAAATACCTTCTCCTTATCTGCTCATCCGCCAGGGGGCGCACATTCTCCCAGTTTTGCCGCAGGCGGTGCGGGTGCTATAACATTAAGTCCTCAGGTTGCTAATCATTTAGGTACCTCATTACGGCAGGTATCGGAGCGATTTCGCAGCATAGACACAAGTTCGTTGGCCGATCCAATGGCTGTCATTATTGGTACGGGCTTCTATTCGGATAATGATAGGGAAGGAGCGAATCAGCCGCCATTAGTCGGTAGTTTCTCTCTCAGGGACATAGGATTATCCCTTGGCGCGCCGTTACTACATCAAGGTGACGTAGATTCTCCGGTCCGAATTTTGATGGCCCAAAAGGATGATTGGACCGGTGTTTATGCGGTAAAAACCCAAGCTGCAAATGTTGCTGCTAAGGTGAAGGTCGGGCAAGCACAGCTTGATAGGTCAAATGGTGTTTATACATTTACCACCGACAGCCAGCCGCCACGCACCTTTACTTTTACTCCAGTACAACCGCCCAGCATGGATATCAGCTCGGTATTACCACAACCTGCCAGTGCGCCGGTTGTTCCGTCGCATACTGGGGCTGATATCACTTTTCTGGCGACAAAGCGAGCACTGACGTTCCTTGCACATGAGGAGATTGATTTCCACGATTACGTCATTTGGTTCCCAGCAGAGTCGGGGCTGGAACCGGTGTATATTTATCTTAAAACGCCACGGGATGAGCCGGGTGAAGTAACCGGTCGTGGGCAGCAAGTTGCAGGCGTTTGGTTGGCAGAGGCGGGTAAGGGGCTGGGAGCACCCATCCCAGTACAGATTGCCGATAAATTACGTGGCAGGAAGTTCAGTAGTTTTGATAGATTTAGGGCAGCGTTTTGGCAGGAGGTTGCGAATGATCCTGAGCTATCTGGGCAGTTTAATAAAACTAACTACGTCGAAATGCTAAATCAACGAGCCCCATACCCACCTTCCATAGAGCAAATTGGTGATAGGAAAAAATATGAAATTCATCATGTTAAGTTTATAAATAACGGAGGAGAGGTTTACAATATTGAAAACCTAAGAATCATGACAGGCGTTGTTGAATAAATCGAACTTTTGGCCGTAGTTAGGATCAGATCACCACACTCCTGATCCTGCAGCGATATCACGTGGCAAAACAAAAGTTCAAAATCACCAACTGGGCCACCTACAACAAGGCGCTTGTCAATCGGGGCTCACTGACATTCTGGCTTGATGAGTCGGCCATTCAGGCATGGTATGACGAGCCCAACACGTCTTTACGCGGTCGTCCGCAACGTTATTCTGAGCTGGCCATTTCAACCGTTCTGATGCTCAAACGCGTTTTTCGCCTCACACTTCGCGCTGCGCAGGGATTCATTGACTCCATCTTTACCCTAATGAAGCTCCCGCTCCGTTGCCCGGATTATTCCTGCGTCAGCAGGCGGGCTAAATCCGTCAGCATCCCTTTCAAAAACCCAACACGCGGTGAAATTGCCCATCTGGTTATCGATTCCACCGGCTTAAAAGTCTTCGGTGAGGGTGAGTGGAAGGTGAAAAAACACGGCCAGGAAAAGCGCCGCGTCTGGCGGAAACTGCACCTGGCGGTGGATGCTGATACGCATGAGATTATCTGCGCTGACCTGTCCCTAAACAACGTGACTGATGCAGAGGCATTCCCGGGGCTTATCCGTCAGACGCACAGGAAAATCAGGGCCGCCTGTGCCGACGGGGCTTATGACACAAAGCGGTGCCACGACGAGTTGCGGCGCAAGAAAATTAAGGCGCTTATCCCGCCGCGAACGCGCGCCGGCTACTGGCCGGTGGAGTATGCCGACAGAAATCAGGCGGTGGCGAGGCAACGGCTTACTGGGAGCAATGCGTACTGGAAATGGCACACGGCTTATAACCGGCGTTCAGTGGCCGAAACGGCGATGTACCGCGTAAAACAGCTGTTTGGTGGGCATCTTACGTTGAGGGATTACGATGCGCAGGTTGGAGAAACTATGGCCATGATCCGTGCCTTAAACAAAATGACGCGTGCAGGGATGCCAGAAAGTGTGCGGATTGCCTGAGGAAGTCAGTGACGAGAGGCGCTTTTATCTAAATCCGAATTATTCAACAAAGCCCCAACAAAGCCGTAATCAGAGGTGTTGTTTTGCTGAGACTGCGTCTCACTGCGATAAAAGTTGGAACTGTAGTTAATGAATGCGAGCTTTTCGCCTTCCTGCCATTCACTTTGCTCGATATAACCTCTGGGCCGGTTTTGCAACAAAGCTTGTGGGATCGACAATTCTAGACGAAGTTTGGCTTGGTCAAAGTGAAAAGAGGCACCTTTTACCCGCTCAGCCAGCGGCTTGCATTGTTCTGTAGACGAAGCCGCAGTATCCGAGGGGGCGGATTCTGTTTTGAGCGTATTAGGTTCTTTGGTTGCAGTACTGTCTTTGCCAGTAAGAACAACGCCAGCCGCAGTTAAGAATTCATCACTCAGGCAGGGGTAAACCTCTGATGAGTCAGCGTTCTTAATAAATTCAATGGTAGTGCGTTTAAACGGTTTGTTATTAACCAAGACATCGACAGCATCGTAATTTCCGGCTGTGGCAGAATTCTCTTTATTGAGTTGATTCAAACCTGAAGCAAAATTGGTCCCTAAAAACAGAGATTCATCGAACTCGAGGTTTTGTGGCTCATCCTGAGCCAAAGCCGTATCAACATGTAAGATTAAAGCAATACATAGTGTTAATGCTTTCTTGCGTCCAAAGAATTTTCTCTTCACAGAAGCGCGTGCAAGCCTCATAAATCTTCCTTTACCGGCTAAATACGATAACTTCCGGTATCTTGCCCGCCGAAATCATTCACTATCAGGAAATTAACAATAGCATTAGAAGGTACAGATGAATTTGGGATAACCCATTCTGCTTGAGACATCGGTGAAATCATCTCGGATTTCATTTTAAGTTTTTTACCACTGCCAACAACTTCACCACTGGCAATGGTGGCATAGAATCCTGTTGGGTTTTTCCCTGTTACAACAACATCTTTACCACGTTGGCGCACACTGAAAGTCAGTGCGCTGGAGACCTGATCAACACGGCCAGTAATACTTTCAGGTCGATAAAATACTTTAATGCGGTTACGCATCAACACTAACATTTTATTACTTTTTTCTGCTTTGTTGACGGGAGGCACCTGTAAAAAATTAAGATAGAACACGGATTCTCTATCTGTTGGCAGGCCGCTACCGGTATATTTCAGCCGCAATGTTTGTCCCGCATTGGCTTCCATGCGAAAGAACGGTGGTGTGACGATAAAGGGTGCTTTGCCTGTTTCTGGTGTTGATTGGGCATCACCACTGTCTAGCCAGACCTGAACCGCATTGGGGAAGTTGTCTTTATTTGTTAATTGTACGCTGTGCTCTTTTTCGCCCGCCGAATATATAATTCGGCTACCCGTCATGATGACGCTGGCTTTAGCAGAAGAGATGCCCATAAGAATTAATAACGCGATGAACAGATAACGATAACTGTAGCTATGTATGTTAACCATCATGGGGATACCCTCTGAATGAAACTGGCCGAATAGCTATTTTGTTGGTGCTTGAAGCTGCTGAATACACATCGGGGAACTTTACCCGAATCACTATTGTGAAGATTATCGGGATTAATGAGCCTCATTGAGGCTCACCCTGCGGGCTAGCATAAATGCTATTCAAAAAGGTCTATGACCGATTTGTCATTTACTTTGCCTGATTGCAGCGCCAATTAGTTAAAGTATATCCTATTCGGCAAAGCAGGTATTACAGGTAAGAAACTGCATATTGTACTGATGCGATCACAGAACCAGCGCCTGCTTGTCCAGTTGCAAAATATTGAACTGCAAAATCATGCTCTGCTGCTGTATCACCAGCCTTTAACACTATACCATCTTGCGCCAAACCACTATTCAGATCGATACCCGAAGTCGTTGTTGTGTCTTTCAGCAATTGAAGCTCAACGTTTGCTGCTGTGCCGGTATTTTTTAAGTTACCGGAAGCTGTGACTTGGTTAGCGACGAAAACAGTTTTGACATCAATATCATCAGGGCCAACTGCACAACCAGATACACCCAGGGTAAAGGCCGTTTTACCTGCTGTTTTCCCTGAAGCATCCAAATCGCTGCTGGATACAGTTGGCAGCAATACCATTGGGTTGGCATCAACACCGTTGACGGTAACAGAACAGGTTTGTGCTGTGACTTCACCTTGGAAAGTAATTGTATTATTACTTGCTGCCATTGCAATAGTTGTAGATGCTGAGAATAACACCATAGCCAAAGTTAACTTGTTCATTTAAAACTCCAATATAATAATTAAATGTGGGTGAGCATTCATTCGAATTTAAATATGAATGAATACTTAACTTAATAGATATGAAGTGGGTTAATGACTATATGTGCGAATGTTATTCGATTATACTTGTCAGCTTTCCACATTCTTTTCGTTTAAGTAAATCGGTGGTAATTATTCCGCCACGTCTGTTACTTGATGAGGGAGATAATATAGAAAGCTGTCTTAACTTCACATCAGATAAACGAACCAATCTATGTGGGAATATTCCTACAAAAACTGTGTGTCTATAAATTATATCTCAACTTATTGTATTTAAATGGTTTTTTTATTTAAAATAAAACAACTAATGGGATCTTTCTTGTTGTTTTTGTTAAAAAATCTTGGTTTTGCTGTTTTCTAGCACCTAAAAATAGCTTTTCAATATAATTTTACTGGTTATTTTGTAAAGTTTAGTGGAGTATTTGTATAGAAAGTATAGATAAAATCATGAGGGATATAATATCCATAATATTATTTATTAAAAATAACCTTATAGCATGAGGATTACGTCAGATGAGAGCCACTGGACTAAAACTGAGTTATTGCGCCGCCAGAAAGGTGGCGCATCACTAACTTAGTTACGATATAACACTTTAATAATGTGATATCCAAACTGGGTCTTAACCGGTCCATAAGGTTGCAGCAGTTCGCAGCTAAATACCGCTTTATCGAAAGCTGGGACCATATCCCCTTTATTGAACTCGCCCAAATCGCCGCCATTACGTTTTGACGGGCAGTTAGAGAATTTTTTCGCTAACTCTTGGAAATTTGCACCGTTATTCAATTGCGCCAGAATATCGTTTGCCTGCTTTTCATCATCAACCAAAATGTGCAGTGCAGAAGCTTTGTTTGCCATAGTAACAATCACCACTAAGTTATTTAGACTACATAGTTATTTGAACGAAGGTTATCTTCAATAGGGCTTGAAGCGCGCCAGTGTAGCGTATTTTGGTCGTAATGGGGCCACTGCGGCGAGCGTTTTACAAATCAAAAACAGCAGGTGGTTTTTTTTCGCCGACCGCTTTCTGCTACAATCCTGTTCCCCCGTTAACCCACTGAGCTTCCGAGTGCCATGCGATTAAATCCCAGCCAACAACAAGCCGTCGAATTCGTTACTGGCCCCTGCCTGGTGTTGGCCGGTGCGGGATCGGGCAAAACCAGAGTTATCACTAACAAGATTGCCCATTTGATCCGCCAGTGTGGCTATCAACCGAAACATATTGCGGCGGTGACTTTTACCAATAAAGCGGCGCGTGAAATGAAAGAACGTGTGGCGCAAACATTGGGGCGTAAAGAAGCACGTGGCTTGATGATAGCAACCTTCCATACTCTGGGATTAGAGATTATCAAAAAAGAGTATGTGGCGTTGGGGATGAAATCCAACTTCTCGCTGTTTGATGCACAAGACCAATTGGGGCTATTGAAAGATCTGACCCACAAGTGGTTGGAAGACGATAAAACGTTACTGCAACAATTGATATCCCAGATCTCCAACTGGAAGAATGATCTGCTCTCGCCAGCGGCGGCTGCGGCACTGGCGCGATCCGAGCGTGATAAGCTGTTTGTGCATTGCTACGGCTTATATGACGCCCATTTGAAAGCCTGCAATGTGTTGGATTTCGACGACCTTATCACCCTGCCGACACTGCTGCTGCAAAACAATCTGGACGTGCGCGAACGCTGGCAAAATCGTCTGCGATACCTACTGGTCGATGAATACCAAGATACCAATACCAGCCAATATCAAATGGTTAAATTACTGGTGGGCAACCGGGCGCGTTTTACCGTAGTCGGTGATGATGACCAATCTATCTATTCATGGCGCGGAGCGCGACCACAGAACTTAGTCTTATTGAATGAAGATTTCCCGCAATTGCAGGTGATCAAGCTGGAGCAAAATTACCGCTCCTCGGGCCGTATTCTAAAGGCGGCAAATATTCTGATTGCCAATAACCCCCATGTTTTTGAAAAGAGACTCTTTTCTGAGCTGGGTTATGGCGATGAGCTGAAAGTGATCACTGCCAATAATGAAGATCATGAGGCGGAAAGAGTGATCGGTGAGCTTATCGCCCATCACTTTGTCAAAAAGACTCAATACAGTGATTACGCCATTTTGTATCGCGGTAACCATCAGTCGCGGTTGTTCGAAAAGCTACTGATGCAAAACCGTATCCCTTATCGTATTTCGGGAGGCGATTCATTTTTCTCGCGGCCAGAGATCAAAGACCTATTGGCGTATTTGCGGGTATTGACCAATCAGGACGATGACAGTGCATTTTTACGTATCGTGAATACACCCAAGCGTGAGATTGGTTCAACGACCGTGCAAAAACTGGGGGAATGGGCCAATTTACGTAATAAAAGCCTGTTTCGAGCCAGTTTTGATTTGGGATTAGGCGAGCATCTGAAAGGCCGTGGTCTGGAGTCATTGCAGCGTTTCACGCACTGGATAGATAGTATTATTCGGTTGGTAGAACGTGAGCCAGTGGCGGCAGTACGCGATCTGATTCACGGCATCGATTATGAAAGTTGGTTGTTCGAAACTTCTCCCAGCCCAAAAGCAGCAGAAATGCGGATGAAGAACGTTAATCTCTTATTCAGTTGGATGACTGAAATGCTGGAAGGCTCTGAGCTGAATGAGCCGATGACACTCACTCAGGTCGTTACACGTTTTACCCTACGCGACATGATGGAGCGGGGAGAAAGTGATGAAGAAGTGGATCAAGTGCAATTAATGACCTTGCATGCCTCCAAAGGGCTGGAGTTCCCTTATGTGTTTTTGGTTGGCATGGAGGAGGGCTTGCTGCCGCATCAAAGCAGTATCGATGAAGATAATGTAGATGAAGAGCGGCGCTTGGCCTATGTGGGTATCACCCGCGCCCAGCGTGAGTTGTTCTTTACCTTGTGCAAAGAGCGGCGGCAGTATGGTGAGCTGATTCGGCCGGAACCCAGTCGCTTTCTGATGGAGTTACCGCAAGACGACTTGAAATGGGAAGATGAGCGCAAAGCTGTTAGCCCGGAAGAGCGGATGCAGAAAGGCCAGAGTCATCTGGCCAATATTCGTGCGCAATTAGCGAATGCGAAGAAACAGTAGTGAAAGCTAAGAATTGCCACGAAGGCGAAAACAGTAACGGGCAGTGTCTTGGTCTGCCCGTTTTTACCCCGCTAAGGCGTTACGGGTTTGCCATCGACAGTCACGTTTTTCACGTCGCTGAAGTGCCAAGGGGTATCACCCCGTAACTCAGTAAAGACCACGTTATTAAATTCACTGTCACGTAAATCACTGATAGCGGTTGGGTTTACCTGTTTCAATTGCACATTGTTGACATGTACCAAACGGTGCCAGGCTTGGTTTGCCGTATCGCCTTTGATTTCAATCGCAGCGTTTTTGCCGGTTATATTATCTAATGTCACATTGTTTACTGTGAAATCATAGAATTGAGCCGGTATTTTAGCTGGTGGATAGTCGATATTGGCATTACTGTCGGCATAGTCCAGCGTCATCACTACCGCCTGTTTGGCCAAATCGCGCATGGCATTATTACGGAATGTCACGTTACGGGCGCCACCACCAATGGTGCTGGTGCTCTTGGCACGCAGGCCAATATCGGTCAGA
Source organism: Yersinia sp. 2553 StPb PI (assembly GCF_052217105.1). Taxonomy (NCBI): domain Bacteria; kingdom Pseudomonadati; phylum Pseudomonadota; class Gammaproteobacteria; order Enterobacterales; family Yersiniaceae; genus Yersinia; species Yersinia sp. 2553 StPb PI. The sequence continues at coordinate 4,087,279 of NZ_JAZGPX010000002.1, forward strand.
TACATCACGTTGTTTTCCGCCAGAATATCCTCAATCCAGGCACCGGTATGGCTACCGGTTACAATGGCACCGTGGCCCATACGGAAATAGTTATTAAACAGCCATGCACCTTTCATCGGCTCTTGCTGCTGTGCTTTTTCTCCAGTACCGGCAGCAAAATTGATGCAGTCGTCGCCAGTATCAAAGAAGTTATTAAACACCATTACATTTTGGCTATTACCAAACTCGATACCATCACCGTTGTTTGCATCATAGGTTTGATGAATTAAACCGTTGGCGACCACGTTGTGGTTTTCCAGATTCATAATGCCGTGGAATGCGGGGTTACGTACGGTAAAACCTGCCAGATAGACGTTCTCTACACCGCGCAATGTCATCAGGCTGGAGCGACGTTGACCATAGGCATTTTTCAAATCCATACCATCAGAAACAGCCTTCTCAACCTGATTTTTAGCCAGAATCCCATCTTCATGCACTTTGCTGTTTTTGCTCGCCACATATTGTGGCAATGGATGACCTAGCTCATCGGTCACTTCAGCCGTTTTTGCCCGTTGCCAGCCATTACCATCAATCACCCCCGGACCGGTAATACGGATGTTGCGGAAAGTCCCTGGTGTGCTTTTATTCGGGTCAATGGCATTGATCAGTGAGGCTGGGCGCTCAATGGTGGAATAGGGATATAAACGGTAACCCGCTGGATAATCATCAGGGTTCTCTGAGCCTAATAGTGTTGCACCTGCTTGCAGGTTGAGGGTCATATCACTTTTTAGCCACAGCGCGCCACTTTTGAAAGTACCCGCGGGGATTTCAACCCGGCAGCCTGGCTTACAACTATCGATTGCCTGTTGGATCGCCTTGGTATTCAATGTCTTGCCATCATCAACTGCGCCGAAGTCGCGCACGTTGACGATTTGTGGTTTGGCGCTGGTTTTTGCCGTAACAAGATTACTGGCAGCGGATAACGAGCCATCAGCATATTGGGCTTTTACCGTGAATTGATAGCGGGTATCGGGTTTCAGGCCATCAACGGTGAAGTTTTGTAGCACAATCTTATGCTGGAAATTATCTTTATCATTGGCATAAAAGTGATCGATATAGGGCTTGGCGGGAGAGAATTTATTATTGTTATCACTGGCTTTACCCAGCAGCTTTCCAGCAGAATAAATTTGATAATCGACAATTTTACCTGTGTCTTCTGGTGCTTTCCACACTAATACAATAGTGCTCTCATCATAAGCGAGAGTAGGAACCTGAAGCTGTTGGGGGGCATCGTGGGCACTTGTTTTAGCTGCAATTGCCGTTGGGGTGCTGGCTATCAGACTGGACATCATTACCAACATAGCCAAGCTATGTGGACGTTGAAGCTGTGCTCGCATTGTTACCTCTTCCAAAAAAGAAACGTCGTTTTATAAAAATACACACAATGTTTCTTTTTTAAGCTGAGGATGATCACAATCTGATGGTTTTGTAGAGATTTCAGTGTGAAGGATAAGGGGATAGGGCGACCCAGGCCGCCCAACAGCAAAGAATTTAATTAAGTTCTTCTAATGACAGTGGCCATTGGACATAGCTTTGCCAATGGCTTTCCTGTTCCAGCGCCTCTGCTCGATAAGGGTGCTGTTGTAACCAGCCATGGGGTAGCAGCACATAAAGAGCCTCGCCCGTGGCCCGAAGCCTGACGGCTGGTAAGGTATCATCCCGCCGACGGCTGGAGAAAATAATCGACAGACGCAGGATTCGACACAGATGCTGTGCCATATTCACCGGCAATGCATTCTGCTGATTCAACAGGGACAAATCGAGAGTATCACTCTGGTTTTGCAACAATGCGGACAGTAATAGCTTTTGCGCGGGGGTAAAACCGGGTAGGTCTAGATTGCGGATCAGATAAGCAGCATGTTGGGGAGCATGTTTAAAATCGACACTTAGACCAATTTCATGAATCAAACAGGCATTTTGCAATAACTCCCGACATCGACTATCGAGTTGCCACTCTTTTTCTACCTGTAGCAAAAAATTATCGGCCAACTTGCTCACGCGCTTGGCTTGTTCGATATCGAGTAAATAACGGCGCTGCAAATTGCGCACTGTCCGGCTACGAATATCTTGCTCGACCGGTAAATGAAGCATGCCGTAGACTAGCCCTTCGCGCAGCGCGCCGCCAGCCAGTGTCATACTGTCAATTGCCAGTTCCTGAAATATCGCAATCAAGATAGACAAACCACTGGGGAAAACCAGCGCTCGCTCTAGTGTTAAACCGGGAATCTCCAGTTCTTCCAACTTGCCGCACTGAATGGCTCTCTGCTTGAGCTGTTGTAATTTGGCCAGCGTGATCAGTTCATCCATGCCCTGAGCAACCATAATTTCTTGTAGGGCCTGAACCGTACCCGATGCTCCAACACAAATTTGCCAGCCATGGTCACGAAAACGTTTCGCGACCGGTTTGATCATCTCACGAGCAGCCAGTTCCGCACGCTCAAAATTGTCTTTTGCCAGATTGCGATCGCTAAAATAACGTTCCAGCCAGGTGACGCAACCCATTGATAAACTGACGAGAATGTTCGCTTGAGCACCATTGCCGGTGACCAGTTCGGTGCTACCACCGCCGATATCCACCACCAGCCGCTGCTCCGGCCCACCGGTGGTATGTGCCACACCATGATAAATCAGACGAGCTTCTTCTTCGCCACTGATGACCTGAATCGGACAACCAAGAATGTCGATTGCAGTTTGCAGGAACTCTTCAGCATTTGAGGCAAGACGCAGGGTTGCAGTTGCAACCACCCGGATCTGGTCCAAAGGAATGTCCTGCAAACGTTCTGAAAAGAGCTTCAGACATTGCCAGCCGCGTTCCATCGCTTCTTGTGATAAATGGTTTTGACTATCCAGACCCGCAGCCAGACGGACTTTCCGCTTGATTCGGGCCAACGTCTGGATACTGCCTGCCACCTCACGTACTACCAACATATGGAAACTGTTGGAGCCAAGATCGATGGCAGCATAAAGTGAGGTGGAACTTAGCATCATTTATCAGCTCGGTCGCTTACGGTTATTCCGTGGTGCACCACTGCGACGTGGGGCAGAGTTACGGCGTGGACCATTCCCGGTACGGGTACGGGCCAGACGTTTTGGCGCCGGCAAATCAGTTAATAGCGCATCGCTATTATATTTGCTTACCGGAATGCTATGACCGGTGTAGGTCTCGATAGCCGGTAAGTTTAACGCGTACTCTTCACATGCCAGGCTGATAGAATGACCACTTTCGCCAGCACGACCGGTACGGCCAATGCGGTGAACATAGTCTTCACAGTCGTCAGGTAGGTCATAGTTGAACACATGGGTGACCAGTGGAATGTGCAAGCCACGGGCGGCAACATCGGTAGCAACCAGAATATCCAAATCACCTTTGGTAAAATCTTCCAAAATACGAAGGCGTTTTTTCTGTGCCACATCACCGGTCAGTAAACCAACACGATGACCATCAGCAGCCAGGTGACCCCAGATCTCTTCACAACGATGTTTGGTATTGGCAAAAATAATACAGCGGTCTGGCCACTCTTCTTCTATCAACGTCTGAAGCAGACGCATTTTTTCTTCATTTGAAGGGTAGAACAGCTCTTCCTGAATGCGGTGGCCGGTTTTTTGTAACGGTTCCACTTCAACATATTCAGCGTTATTCATTTGTTCGAATGCCAATTCACGTACCCGGTACGAGAGTGTGGCAGAGAACAACATGTTTAAACGTTTATCAACGGAAGGCATACGGCGGAACAGCCAGCGGATATCTTTAATAAAGCCCAGATCGTACATCCGATCAGCTTCATCCAGAACCACAACCTGAATCGCACCGAGGTTAATATAATTTTGTTTCGCGTAGTCGATTAAACGGCCAGTAGTACCGATCAGAATGTCAACGCCACTTTCCAGCACTTTAAGCTGTTTATCGTAGCCGTCACCACCATAAGCCAAGCCTAATTTCAGGCCAGTCATCTGGGAAAGTGATTCCGCATCGGAGTGAATTTGTACTGCTAATTCACGCGTTGGTGCCATAATCAATGCGCGTGGTTGATTAGTCTGGCGACCCTCTTCAGCCGGGTGAGAAAGCAAATAATGGAAAGTAGACGCTAAGAATGCCAGCGTCTTGCCGGTACCTGTTTGCGCCTGACCCGCTACATCACGCCCAGAGAGGGTGAGTGGCAATGCTAACGCCTGGATCGGCGTACAGTTATGAAACCCTTTGTTTTCAAGAGCTTCTATAACTAGCGGGTGCAGGGCGAAGTCGGAAAACTTCAGTTCGGTCAAGTGTGTTTTGCTCATAGTGTGGTAGAATATCAGCTAACTATTGCTTTACGAAAGCGTATCCGGTGAAATAAAGTCATCCTATTGTTGGTTAATGCTACACCAACGAGGTAGACACAATCCTTTGGAGTAGAACATGAGCGATAAAATTATTCACCTGAGTGACGACAGCTTCGACACTGACGTGCTGAAAGCCAGCGGCCTGGTTCTGGTCGATTTCTGGGCTGAATGGTGTGGTCCGTGCAAGATGATTGCTCCGATTTTGGATGAAATTGCTGAAGAGTATGAAGGCAGACTGACCATCACTAAATTGAATATTGATGATAATCAGGGCACGGCACCGAAATACGGTATCCGTGGTATCCCTACACTGTTGTTATTCCGTGACGGTGAAGTAGTGGCCACCAAAGTGGGTGCCTTGTCTAAAGGCCAGCTTAAAGCCTTCTTGGATGCAAATCTGTAAGCGGTATTAGCCGTCAATACCCAAAGTCGTTGGCGTTGCAGCAAGTGAACTTCGATGATCTGACTAAGGTTAGTGATTCGGGCGACAAATCTGTCAGAAGCAGATTTGAGCACTGTTTGCAGCGGGCTCAACGAGGTGAGGTTCATGGATGGGCTGAGTTGTAATAGCGGCTAACACGGCTGTGGCTGCAAGGCTGTAGGGTATGTTTAGCGGCAGTTGTGATTTCTCACACTGACCGCTAGACGCCTGCAAAGAAGCGTGTTAAGTTTACTCTACTGCATATAGAACATTCCTGTGTATCGAGTCCGGGTTTATAGCATCTAGCTTATTCTTTAGTATCTAATTTACTCTTTAGCATCTAATAAATAGTCTGTAGCACCTAAATAGTTTGAATCTAAAGCTTTACTCTATGTCGAAATAATGTGTGTTGAGAATGATTATGAACTCAATCAGTTTTTTGACAGTCTAACGGTTTTACAAATCAGTCTAAGGTACCTTCAATCTTTTGACCGTTGTGTCGCGCAAATCCCGCGTAAGTCATTACTTGCGTAGTTTGTTCAAGGCCGGTGATTGAATGTCCCATTAAACAGGCACGGATGACGCTGCCATACCATTCACGACCATAGTTCGAGACATACCCCGAGTTTAAGAACCCACCATTATGAATCTTACCGAATTAAAGAACACGCCGGTTTCTGATCTGATAACACTTGGCGAAAATATGGGGCTGGAAAACCTGGCCCGGATGCGTAAACAAGATATTATTTTCTCTATTCTTAAGCAGCACGCGAAAAGTGGAGAAGATATCTTCGGTGACGGTGTATTGGAGATATTGCAGGATGGATTTGGTTTCCTCCGCTCTGCAGACAGCTCCTACCTCGCCGGTCCCGACGACATCTATGTATCCCCAAGCCAAATTCGCCGTTTCAACCTTCGCACTGGTGATACCGTTGCCGGTAAGATTCGTCCGCCGAAAGAGGGTGAGCGTTATTTTGCATTGTTAAAAGTTAACGAAGTTAACTACGACAAACCGGAAAACGCCCGTAACAAAATCCTGTTCGAAAACTTAACCCCATTACATGCCAACTCTCGTCTGCGCATGGAACGTGGTAATGGTTCGACGGAAGATTTAACTGCCCGTGTACTTGATTTGGCCTCGCCAATCGGTCGCGGTCAACGTGGTCTGATTGTGGCACCGCCTAAAGCGGGTAAAACTATGCTGTTGCAGAACATCGCTACCAGCATTGCTTACAATCACCCTGATTGCGTCTTGATGGTATTGCTGATTGACGAACGTCCTGAAGAAGTGACTGAGATGCAACGTCTGGTTAAGGGTGAAGTTATTGCTTCCACTTTTGATGAGCCAGCATCCCGTCACGTTCAGGTAGCTGAAATGGTTATCGAGAAAGCGAAACGTCTGGTTGAGCACAAAAAAGACGTTATCATCTTGCTGGACTCCATTACTCGTCTGGCCCGAGCATACAACACCGTAGTTCCTGCTTCAGGCAAAGTGCTGACAGGTGGTGTGGATGCTAACGCCTTGCATCGTCCTAAGCGTTTCTTTGGTGCTGCACGTAATGTTGAAGAGGGCGGTAGCCTGACCATCATTGCCACGGCATTGGTTGATACCGGTTCTAAAATGGATGAAGTTATCTATGAAGAATTTAAAGGTACCGGCAACATGGAACTGCATTTATCGCGCAAAATTGCCGAAAAACGTGTGTTCCCAGCCATCGATTTCAACCGCTCTGGTACACGTAAAGAAGAGCTGCTGACCACCACTGAAGAGCTGCAAAAAATGTGGATCTTGCGCCGTATTCTTCATCCAATGGGTGAAATCGATGCGATGGAGTTCCTCATCAGTAAACTGGCAACAGCGAAAACTAACGATCAGTTCTTCGATAATATGAGACGTTCGTAAGTCGAGTAAAATCAGTCAAAACGCCACGCACAGTCGTGGCGTTTTTTGCTTTTGGAATATACGATAGTTGGGTTTGTTATCCATTAAGTGATGGGCATTCCATAATTTATGGCTATTTTGGTAGTTATTCTCATTACCAATGAGAAAATAGCAAAAAATAGAGTTGGGAATAACAAGCAAGGCTGTCATCATATTCGGAAATAACTGAAAGCGTGGGGAAGGCATGGTATGTGCCAAGCCGCATGCTAAGCTGTCGTATCATTTTTGCAGAGAGCGGTTAAACGTGAACTTACTCACTATGAGTACTGAGATATTTGTTATATTCCTGTTTTCTCTGGCATTTTTATTTGTTGCTCGCAAAGTTGCCAAGAAAATCGGACTTGTTGATAAACCTAATTATCGCAAACGTCACCAAGGGTTGATTCCATTAGTGGGCGGAATATCCGTGTTTGCGGGTATTTGTTTTACCTTTCTGATAACCAATCAGCAGATCCCTCATTTCCGACTCTATCTCGGTTGCGCCGGTTTATTGGTGTTCATTGGTGCTTTAGATGATCGCTTTGATATCAGTGTAAAAATCCGTGCCTTTGTTCAGGCATTGGTGGGTATCGCCATGATGGTAGTCGCAGGGCTCTATTTGCGGAGCCTGGGACATGCTTTTGGTCCGTGGGAGATGTCATTAGGGCCATTTGGCTATGTCGTCACACTGTTCGCGGTGTGGGCAGCGATAAATGCTTTCAATATGGTGGATGGTATTGATGGTTTACTGGGGGGGTTGTCTTGTGTCTCCTTCGGTGCCATGGGTATTCTATTGTATCAAAGCGGGCTGATGGCATTGGCATTATGGTGCTTTGCCATGATAGCCGCTATCTTGCCTTATATTCTGTTAAACCTTGGGTTATTAGGGCGTCGCTATAAAGTCTTTATGGGTGATGCGGGCAGTACGCTAATTGGCTTCACCGCTATTTGGATGTTGCTGCAAACCACACAAGGGAATTCCCATCCGATTAACCCGGTGACTGCATTATGGATTATTGCAATTCCATTGATGGATATGATTGCCATCATGTACCGACGTTTACGTAAAGGAATGAGTCCTTTCTCACCAGACCGTCAACATATCCACCACTTGATTATGCGTGCCGGTTTTACCTCACGGCAGGCATTTGTCTTAATTACACTGGCGGCAGCGTTGTTAGCGGCGATTGGTGTTATTGGCGAAAGGCTGACATTTGTCCCTGAATGGGTGATGTTGGCATTATTCTTGCTTGCATTTCTGTTGTATGGCTACTGCATTAAACGAGCATGGCGTGTGGCACGTTTTATCAAACGGATGAAGCGTCGGATGCGTCGTGCATCGCAAAATAAGCATGAATCTTAACCTGAGGCTTTTAGGCAGTGATGAAACCAGAATCGATGTCGACTGATAAAACAGGGTCTACCCATAATGAGCCTACTGTGGATAACGAATTAGATATCCGCAGCCTGTTCCGTACTCTTTGGCGCGGTAAGGTGTGGATTATCGGTATGGCAATTCTTTTTGCTGCAATCGCGCTGGGTGTTTCCTATCTGGTGAAACAACAGTGGAGTGCAACAGCCATTACTGACCGGCCAACAGTCAATAATTTGGGTGGTTTTTATTCTCAGCAGCAGTTTTTACGTAATCTGGATACTCGCATCAATAGCGGAGTTGCCAGTGAGCAACCCGGTATCTCTGACGAAGCTTATGGTGAGTTTATTACCCAACTTGCGGCTTACGATACCCGTCGTGATTTCTGGCTGCAAAGTGATTACTACAAACAGCGTCTGGAAGGTGATGCCAAGGCTGATGCCGCATTACTGGATGAGCTGATAAACAATATTGTTTTCACCCCACGCGATGACAAGAAAATGCTGAATGACAGCATTAAATTGACGGCAGAAACGGCCAGTGATTCCAATAAATTACTCCGTGGTTATATTGATTTTGCCAGTCAGCGTGCAGCTAGCCATTTGAATGATGAGATTCAAGGGGCATGGGCGGCTCGTACTCAATCGATGAAAGCACAAGTTAAACGGCAAGAAGCGGTCGCTCAAGCGGTGTTTGATCGTGAAGTGACGGCAGTTAAGCAAGCATTGAAAGTCGCAGGTCAGCAAGGAATTAACCGAAACCAAACAGATACTCCGGCAGAGCAGTTACCAGATTCCAAGATGTTTATGCTGGGTAAACCGATGCTTGAAGCCCGTTTGGAAACATTACAGGCTACCGGACCAAGTTTTGATATTGATTACGATCAGAACCGTGCCATGCTGGCAACATTGAACGTCGGTCCAACGTTGGATAAAACGTTCCAGACATATCGCTACTTACGTACACCGGAAGATCCAGTTACCCGTGATAGTCCGCGCCGTATTTTCCTGCTGATTATGTGGGGTGCGATTGGTGCACTGGTTGGGGCTGGGGTGGTGTTGGTTCGTCGTACCAGTATACCAGCGTAATTCATTGGCGTTGCCGTCGGGTAAAACGGCCATGTAGCAGCGCCAGGTAAAAAGAGTATAAATCGTTAATGGGCGCATTGTGCGCCCAACTTGCAGGCGTTGTCTGCGGCTAACTGACCTTAAAGAGATTCACTGTGAAAGTGTTGACTGTTTTTGGCACCCGGCCTGAAGCCATTAAGATGGCTCCTCTGGTGCATGCCTTGGCTCAGGATGAAGCCTTTGAATCGAGAGTCTGCGTGACGGCCCAGCATCGCGAGATGCTGGATCAAGTGTTACGCTTATTTGAGATTCAACCGGACTATGATTTAAATATCATGAAACCGGGACAGGGATTGACGGAAATAACCTGCCGTATTTTGGAAGGGTTAAAGCCTGTTCTAGCAGAATTTAAGCCAGACGTTATTTTGGTTCATGGCGATACGACCACGACACTATCAACCAGCCTGGCAGCATTTTATCACCGTATTCCTGTCGGCCACGTCGAGGCTGGATTGCGCACAGGGAATCTCTATTCTCCGTGGCCGGAAGAGGCCAACCGTCAACTGACGGGGCATCTTGCTATGTACCATTTCGCGCCGACCGAGAATTCCCGCCAAAACCTGCTCCGTGAGATGGTGCCGGCGAACCGCATTTTTGTCACCGGCAATACGGTGATCGATGCGCTGTTCTGGGTGCGGGATCGGGTGATGAATAACCCGGAGTTACGCTCCAGCCTGGCGCAACGCTACCCGTTCCTTGATACCAGTAAGAAGATGATTTTGGTCACGGGTCACCGTCGTGAGAGCTTTGGTGGTGGTTTTGAGCGGATTTGCAGTGCGTTAGCTGAAATTGCCCTTAAGCACCCCGAGGTGCAGGTGGTTTATCCGGTGCATCTCAACCCGAATGTCAGTGAGCCGGTCAATCGTATCTTGAAGGGTATTGATAATATCATTCTGATTGACCCGCAAGATTACTTGCCATTCGTTTATCTGATGAACCACGCTTACCTGATCCTGACCGATTCTGGCGGTATTCAGGAAGAAGCGCCTTCATTAGGTAAGCCGGTGCTGGTGATGCGTGATACCACCGAACGCCCGGAAGCAGTCGATTCCGGTACGGTTCTGTTGGTTGGCACTAATATTAATAAAATTGTCGATGCAGTGACCCGCTTGCTCACTGATGAAACTGCCTATCATCAAATGACACGGGCGCATAATCCTTACGGTGACGGGCATGCCTGTCAACGCATCCTTGAAGCTTTAAAGAATCATCAGGTGACGTTATGAGTTTTGAAACTATTTCTGTTATCGGTCTTGGGTACATTGGTCTGCCAACTGCTGCTGCTTTCGCGTCGCGCAAGAAGAAAGTGATTGGGGTTGATGTCAACGCCCATGCTGTTGAAACCATTAATCGCGGTGCTATCCATATCGTGGAGCCGGATTTAGATAAAGTGGTGAAGATTGCTGTTGAAGGCGGTTACCTGCAAGCGGTGACCAAACCGCTGGCAGCTGATGCGTTTCTTATTGCCGTACCGACACCGTTTAAAGGCGATCACGAACCGGATATGGTTTATGTTGAATCAGCCGCTAAATCTATCGCCCCAGTATTGAAAAAAGGTGATCTGGTCATTCTGGAATCCACCTCTCCAGTTGGTGCGACTGAACAAATGGCCCAATGGCTGGCTGAAGTGCGCCCGGATCTGAGCTTCCCACAGCAAGCCGGTGAAGATGCTGATATCAACATCGCCTACTGCCCTGAACGTGTGTTACCCGGTCAGGTCATGGTTGAACTGATTCAGAATGACCGCGTTATCGGTGGTATGACGCCGAAATGCTCCGCCCGTGCCAGTGAGTTGTATAAAATCTTCCTCGAAGGCGAATGTGTGGTGACTAACTCCCGCACCGCTGAGATGTGTAAGCTGACGGAAAACAGCTTCCGCGACGTTAACATTGCTTTTGCCAATGAGTTGTCACTGATTTGTGATGAGCAGGGCATCAATGTGTGGGAACTGATTCGCCTGGCGAACCGTCACCCACGCGTAAATATTTTGCAGCCAGGTCCAGGTGTGGGCGGTCACTGTATCGCGGTTGATCCATGGTTTATCGTTTCACAGAATCCACAATTGGCACGCTTGATCCACACGGCACGTTTGGTGAATGACGGCAAACCATTGTGGGTGGTGGATCGGGTTAAAGCCGCCGTTGCTGATTGTTTGGCTGCCACCAATAAGCGCGCCTCTGAAGTAAAAATTGCCTGCTTTGGCTTGGCATTTAAACCCAATATTGATGACCTGCGTGAAAGCCCGGCAGTCGAAATTGCCCATTTGATCGCCGAATGGCATATCGGCGAAACATTGGTAGTTGAACCTAATGTTGAGCAACTGCCAAAATCACTGGCAGGTCACGTGACACTGAAAGACACCGCGACTGCGTTGCAGCAAGCGGATGTGCTGGTGATGTTGGTCGATCACCGCCAATTCAAAGCAATTAAACCTGAAGATGTGAAGCAATCGTGGATTGTTGACACCAAAGGAGTATGGCGTTGAGACGTATTCTAGTCACAGGCGGGGCCGGTTTTATCGGCTCTGCGGTGGTAAGACATATTATCGATGGCACTTCAGACAGCGTAGTGGTGGTGGATAAGCTCACTTACGCCGGTAATCTGGAGTCACTAGCTGTTGTCGCCCAGAACGAACGTTATGCTTTTGAGCAGGTAGATATCTGCGATCGCGCCGAATTGGATCGGGTTTTTGCGCACTATCAGCCGGATGTGGTGATGCATCTGGCGGCAGAAAGCCATGTGGACCGCTCGATTGATGGCCCTGCGGCCTTTATCGAAACTAACGTGGTGGGCACTTACACCCTGTTAGAGGCGGCGCGTCATTACTGGCAGCAACTGAGTGCTGAGGCGAAGCAGGCGTTTCGCTTCCACCATATCTCGACCGATGAGGTATATGGCGATCTGCACGGTACTGATGATCTGTTTACTGAAACCACACCTTATGCGCCAAGCAGCCCTTATTCAGCGTCTAAGGCGTCCAGTGACCATTTAGTTCGTGCCTGGTTGCGGACTTATGGCCTACCGACGCTGGTAACTAATTGCTCAAATAACTATGGTCCATATCATTTCCCTGAGAAGTTGATACCACTGGTTATTCTGAATGCACTGGCGGGTAAACCGTTGCCGGTGTATGGCAATGGCGCACAGGTACGCGACTGGTTGTATGTCGAAGACCACGCGCGGGCCTTGTATCAGGTGGTTACCGAAGGTGTGGTGGGCGAAACATACAATATTGGCGGCCATAATGAGCGCAAAAATATTGAGGTGGTTGAGACCATTTGTACACTTCTGGATGAACTTATCCCCGCCAAACCGGCCGGAATTGTGCATTACCGTGACCTGATTACTTATGTCAAAGACCGTCCAGGCCATGATATGCGCTATGCCATCGATGCCGGCAAAATTGAGCGGGAATTAGGCTGGCGGCCACAGGAAACCTTCGAAAGTGGCATCCGCAAAACCGTATTGTGGTATTTGAATAATGAATCGTGGTGGCGGCGGGTTCAGGATGGTTCTTACGCGGGTGAGCGTTTGGGCTTAAGTGACTGACGATAGGTTCGTAGTCTATTAATCACTGGGATGACGTCATCCAGTAGTTTGCATGATGTTTTGCCTGTGTATAACGTCTGCCTGATGGTTTCAGGAGATTGTATGTTTCAGGAGATCGTATGAAAGGCATAATTCTGGCTGGTGGTTCTGGTACCCGTTTGCACCCCATCACCCGTGGCGTTTCTAAGCAACTGCTTCCCGTCTATGATAAACCGATGATTTACTATCCGCTGTCAGTGCTGATGCTGGCAGGGATCCGTGACGTCTTGATTATTTCCACCCCAGAAGATTTGCCGTCGTTTCAGCGCTTGCTGGGTAATGGTGATGAGTTTGGTATTCATCTGAGTTATGCCGCACAACCGAGTCCCGACGGATTGGCACAGGCATTTATTATCGGGGAAGAATTTATCGGCAATGAACCTTGCTGCTTGGTTCTTGGCGATAATATCTTCTTTGGTCAAGGTTTTAGCCCGAAACTGAAACATGTGGCGGAAAGGACCAAAGGGGCAACCGTTTTCGGTTATCAGGTGATGGATCCCGAGCGTTTTGGTGTGGTGGAGTTTGATGACAATTTCCGCGCGTTGTCTATCGAAGAGAAACCAAGTCAGCCTAAATCCAAATGGGCGGTGACCGGGCTTTATTTTTATGATAACCAAGTTGTTGATTTTGCCAAAAAAGTTAAACCATCGTCGCGTGGTGAACTGGAAATTACCAGTATCAACCAGATGTATCTGGAACGTGATGAATTAACCGTTGAGCTCTTAGGCCGTGGTTTTGCCTGGCTGGACACAGGAACGCATGACAGCCTGATTGAGGCCAGTACCTTTGTACAAACCGTTGAAAAACGTCAAGGTTTCAAAATTGCCTGTCTGGAAGAGATCTCCTGGCGTAATGGCTGGTTGGATGATGACGGTGTCAGGCGTGCGGCGACTGCACTAGCCAAAACCGGTTACGGCAAATATCTATTGGATCTGTTACATGCCCGTCCACGCCAGTATTGAGCCCTTGGACTGGGAAAGTGAATTTTTCCAGCGCCACAGTGCAAAACTGATTTTCTCCGACTCAGCCCCGCAGCTTAATCCGGCTGAGTTGGACACTTTTACGCTTACCCAAGCTAAAGTACCTACCCATCGCCTTGATCTCATTGACTCTCTTGGTCAACTTGATTTCCATCTGGTTGAAGGAGAAGTCGATCTCTCGTTAGCCATTGATGTAAAAAATGTAATTGGCACGGAAAATGCTTTATCTGAGGCAGATGTCACTGTATCCAGACACCGAGTTGCAACGGCGGCGGATATCCCGCAATTGCGCAGCGTCGCCACCAATGCCTTTGCATTAAGTCGTTTCCGTGCGCCGTGGTATGACCCGCAGGACAGTGGCCGATTTTATGCATTGTGGGCAGAAAAAGCCGTATTGGGCACGTTCGACCATCAATGTTTATTGGTGACTGATACGTTGGGCCAGCCAGCGGGGTTTGTGACGCTACGAGACTTGCAAGATGGCAGTGCGCGTATTGGCTTGTTGGCGGTATTCCCCGAGGCACAGGGTAAAGGTGTTGGTTCATCGTTAATGTCGGCGGCAAAGCAGTGGTGCCAGAGTCATGGGTTACAGCGATTACGGGTAGCCACACAGATGAGCAATATTGCTGCTTTACGTCTTTATATTCGCAGTGGTGCTGCTATTGAGAGCACCGCGTATTGGTTATGCAGGGGATGAGATGATTCCATTTAACGCTCCACCGGTAGTAGGCACCGAACTTGGTTATATGCAGGCCGCGATGGCTAGCGGTAAATTATGCGGTGATGGTGGGTTTACCCGTCGCTGTCAGCAGTGGATGGAGCAGCGTTTCGGTTGTCCGAAAGTTTTACTGACACCTTCTTGCACCGCCTCACTGGAAATGGCTGCGTTGTTACTGGATATCAAACCCGGCGACGAAGTGATCATGCCGAGTTTCACCTTTGTTTCCACCGCGAATGCCTTTGTGCTGCGTGGGGCAAAAATGGTGTTTGTCGATATCCGCCCAGATACCATGAATATCGATGAAACCAAGATTGAAGCAGCGATTACCGATAAAACCAAGGTTATCGTGCCAGTCCATTATGCCGGTGTTGCCTGTGAGATGGATACCATTATGGCGTTGGCGAAAAAGTATAATTTGTTTGTGGTAGAAGATGCCGCTCAGGGCGTGATGTCCACCTACAAAGGCAAAGCGTTGGGGACTATTGGCCATATCGGCTGCTTTAGTTTCCATGAAACCAAGAATTACACGGCTGGCGGTGAAGGTGGCGCGACGCTCATTAATGACCCGTTACTGATAGATCGCGCTGAAATCATTCGCGAAAAAGGTACCAACCGTAGCCAGTTCTTCCGTGGGCAGGTCGATAAATATACCTGGCGTGATATCGGCTCTAGCTATCTGATGTCTGACTTACAGGCCGCGTATCTGTGGGGCCAGTTGGAAGCCGCAGAACAGATTAACCAACGCCGTTTGGCGCTGTGGCAAACCTATTATGATGCTTTCAAACCGTTGGCTGATGCTGGGCGCATTGATTTGCCAGTGATCCCCGGTGATGTGGCGCAAAATGCGCATATGTTTTATATCAAACTACGCGATATTGACGATCGTTCTGATTTTATCAGCTACTTAAAAGAAGCTGAGATTATGGCGGTATTCCATTATATTCCGTTGCATGGTTGCCCGGCAGGTGAGGCATTTGGCCGTATGGCGGGTGAAGACCGCTTTACCACTAAGGAGAGTGAGCGTCTGGTTCGCTTGCCTATCTTCTTTAACCTGACTGATGTGAATCAGAAAACGGTCATTAATACTGTTCTGAGTTTCTTCGCCTGATATGTCTCTGGCAAAAGCATCGATTTGGACTGCTGGCTCTACGCTGATTAAAATCGGCGTAGGGTTGTTAGTGGTTAAGCTGCTGGCGGTGACCTTTGGTCCCAGCGGCGTTGGGCAGGCAGGTAATTTTCGCCAGCTAATTACGGTATTAGGCGTGCTCTCCGGCGCGGGTATCTTTAACGGTATTACTAAGTATGTTGCTGAATATCATCAACAACCTGAACGTTTACGTGCGGTGCTGGGTACCTCTTCAGCGATAGTGTTGGGGTTCTCCACTCTGCTGGCGTTAATTTTTTTGCTGGCAGCTAAACCTGTTAGTTTTGCGTTATTCGGCCATGGGGATTACCAGAATGTGGTGCGCGCAGTGGTGCTTATCCAGATGGGTATTGCCTACGCCAACCTGTTTCTGGCGATCCTCAAAGGCTATCGCGACGCCATGGGTAATGCGCTGGCGGTGATAGGCGGCAGTCTGATTGGTGTCGTGGCGTATTATCTTTGCTTTCGTATCGGCGGTTATCCCGGCGCATTAGTGGGGTTGGCATTAGTCCCCGCGCTGGTGGTGATACCTGCGGCAGCCATGCTGATTCGCCGCAAGACTATCCCCCTAAGTTATCTTAAACTTAGCTGGGACAAGGCATTAGCCAGCCATTTAGGTAAGTTTACCATCATGGCACTGATTACCTCAGTGACCTTGCCAGTCGCCTATGTGATGATGCGTAACTTGCTGGCAGATCAGTATGGTTGGGATGCCGTCGGGATCTGGCAGGGGGTAAGCAGTATTTCAGATGCTTATCTACAATTTATTACGGCGTCATTTACGGTCTATTTGCTACCCACACTCTCAAGGCTCAAAGCTAAAGCGGATATCTCTCGTGAAATCCTGCGCTCACTGAAGTTTGTCTTACCGGCAGTGGCGACCGCCAGTTTGATGGTGTGGCTGTTACGTGATTTTGCTATCTGGCTGCTGTTTTCGCACCAGTTTACCGCCATGCGTGACCTTTTTGCCTGGCAGTTGGTGGGCGATGTGTTGAAAGTCGGGTCGTATGTGTTTGGCTATCTGGTGATTGCCAAAGCCTCTTTGCGCTTTTACATTCTGACGGAAGTGAGTCAGTTCTTACTGTTGACCGGGTTTGCCCATTGGTTAATTCCAATGAATGGCTCTTTAGGTGCAGCACAGGCCTATATGGCAACTTATATCGTCTATTTTGCGCTCTGTAGCTGCGTATTCATTATGTATCGTAGACATTCATCACCGTAGACACTCTTTACAGTAGAAAAAAATGACAACCCTGATTCATGTACTGGGATCTGATATCCCGCACCATAATCTGACTGTGCTGCGCTTCTTTAATGACGTGCTGGCAACGCGTGCGCCGATAGAACAGGTGCGGCATTTTATGGTCGCGGCAAAAGAGACAGCACCTTTTTCGTCATTCCCTCAGTTGGATATCGAAACGCACAGCAGCAAGAAAGCTTTGGCTGAGGCGGTTATCGCCCGTGCACAAGCTGATCGCAGCACGCGCTTCTTCTGGCATGGTCAGTTTAATGCCACCCTGTGGCTGGCCCTACTGAGTGGCAAAATCAAGCCACGCCAGGTTTACTGGCATATTTGGGGCGCTGATTTATATGAAGATGCCAAAAGCTGGAAGTTTCGCCTGTTTTACCTGTTGCGCCGTATTGCTCAAGGGCGGGTTGGTCATGTTTTTGCGACCCGTGGCGACTTAATCCATTTTCAGCAGCGTCATCCTCGGGTGCCCGCATCGTTGCTCTATTTCCCAACCCGTATGGATCCGGCATTGACGGGGGTTAACATCGAAAAGTCGTTAGCTGGCCCGATGACTATTCTGGTGGGGAACTCTGGTGATACCACCAATCGTCATATCGAGGCGTTGCAGGCCATTCATCAGCAATTTGGCCCTGATGCCCGGGTTATTCTGCCGATGGGGTATCCGGCTAATAATGAGCTGTATATCGAGCAGGTCAGGCAAGCTGGGCTGGCGCTGTTTGCCGCAGAAAATCTGCGTCTCCTGACAGAACAGATCCCGTTCGATGATTATCTGAATATCCTGCGTGAATGCGATTTGGGCTATTTTATTTTTAATCGGCAGCAAGGTATCGGCACCTTATGTTTATTAACGCAATTTGGTGTGCCTTTTGTCTTGAGTCGCAAAAACCCTTTCTGGCAAGACTTGGCTGAGCAGCATATTCCGGTACTTTTCTATGGTGACTCATTGGATGAGCCGTTGATCCGTGAGGCACAACGCCAATTAGCCGGGCTGGATAAGCAATCTATCGCTTTCTTTAATCCAAATTATATCGAAGGTTGGCAGCAGGCGCTGGCGTTGGCCGCAGGAGAACACCCATGACGCTGGGGCAATTTGGTGGTCTTTTCTGCGTCTATCTGATGGCAGTTATTTTTATCCTGACATTAACCTATCAGGAGTTTCGGCGGGTTCGTTTTAACTTCAATGTGCTGTTTTCAATGCTTTACCTGCTGACTTTCTATTTTGGCTTCCCATTGACTTGTATGCTGGTGTTTCAGTTCGGGGTCGCGGTGGTGCCGGTTGAGTACTTATTGTATGCAATGCTGTCGGCCACGGCCTTTTATGGCATTTATTATGTGAGTTACAAAACTCGCCTGACTAAGCCGCGCAGCCAGCCACGGGCGCCGGTATTCACCATGAATCGGGTGGAAACTAATCTGACCTGGATACTGTTGGCACTGGTGGCTATTGGCACTGTCGGCATCTTCTTTATGCAAAATGGTTTCCTGTTGTTTAAGCTCGATTCCTACAGCAAAATCTTCTCCAGTGATGTTTCGGGTGTGGCACTGAAGCGCTTTTTCTACTTCTTTATCCCGGCGATGTTGGTGGTCTATTTCTTGAAACAAGATATGCGCGCCTGGTTTTTCTTCCTGGCAAGCACGGTGGCGTTTGGCATCCTGACCTATGTTATCGTCGGCGGTACCCGCGCTAATATCATTATCGCGTTCTCATTATTCCTGTTTATCGGTATCGTTCGCGGTTGGATAACCTTGTGGATGTTGGCTGCGGCAGGTGTCTTTGGGATTGTTGGTATGTTCTGGCTGGCCCTGAAACGCTATGGTTTGGATGTGAACGGCGCAGAGGCGTTTTACACTTTCCTCTACCTGACACGGGATACCTTCTCGCCGTGGGAAAACCTAGGGCTGCTGCTACAAAACTACGACAAAATAGATTTCCAAGGGCTGGCACCGATTATTCGTGATTTTTATGTCTTTATTCCCAGTTCGCTTTGGCCGGAGCGTCCAGACTTGGTACTTAATACCGCCAATTACTTTACTTGGGATGTGCTGGATAATCACTCCGGGCTGGCTATCTCTCCAACCCTGATCGGTTCTTTGGTGGTAATGGGCGGGGTGCTGTTTATTCCACTGGGTGCTATTGTCGTAGGATTAATCATTAAATGGTTCGATTGGCTCTACGAACAAGGCAAAGCAGAAAACAACCGTTATAAAGCGGCAATTCTGCAAAGTTTCTGTTTTGGTGCGGTATTTAACATCATTGTATTGGCACGGGAAGGATTAGATTCGTTTGTGTCACGCGTGGTGTTTTTCTGCGTGATTTTTGGTGCCTGTCTGGTACTGGCAAAATTGTTGTATTGGTTGTTCGATACCGCGGGTTTGATAACGCAACAGTTACAGCGTCGGGTTAACAAGCCGAAGCGTTCATCCACTCCTGAAACGGGCCGCCAACTGTAAGGATCGTAATGGAACCGAATACTGTTATTCCAAAATATAATGTCCGTGGTTTCGAGATTTGGGGCTTTCGTGATATGGCTCAAACGCTGGATCATTTGCTAAGCAGCGGCCCGGTGAAGACCGGAACGCTGGTGGCAATGAACGCAGAGAAACTGCTCAAAGCTGAGGATGATGCGGCGTTGCGTGAGTTGATCACCGAGGCTGAATATCTGTATGCCGACGGTATCAGTATGGTGCGTGCGATTCGTCGTAAATACCCACAGGCGAAGCTGTCACGGGTAGCGGGTGCAGATTTGTGGGAAGCACTCATGCAGCGTGCCGGGCAGCAAGGGACGCCGGTCTTTTTGGTGGGCGGTAAACCTGACGTGTTGGCAGAAACTGAAGCTAAATTACGCGCGCAATGGAATGTGAATCTGGTGGGTAGCCAGGATGGCTATTTTACACCAGAGCAGCGCGAAGCCCTGTTTGCGAGAATAGCGGCTAGTGGCGCGGCGATAGTGACTGTCGCCATGGGATCGCCTAAACAGGAAATGTTTATGCGTGACTGCCGTAAGTTCTATCCCGATGCACTGTATATGGGCGTTGGTGGCACCTATGACGTCTTTACCGGTCATGTCAAACGTGCACCTAAGATATGGCAGAACATGGGGCTGGAGTGGCTTTATCGCCTGCTGGCGCAACCAAGTCGTATCCGGCGTCAGTTCAAGTTGCTTAAGTTTGTTGGTTATTATTACAGCGGCCGTCTGTAATATTGTCTTTTGGGCAGGGTTTCACCAACCCTGCTGTTATAAAACCTCTCGCATTTATTCCTTCTACCAATATCATCACGCCTTAATTCCATTTTGGAATCGATTCTTTAATTTTTATTCCATAAAGTTTTAGTTTCCTGTTTGCTAATCTGACCCAGATACGGAAGGATACCGGCCGGTTAGGGTTATGTGCTCATAATCGCCTTTTATTGTGGGTGGTTTCCCTATTCGTTAACTTGCATAAATTAAAGTAGTCATCATTAGGCTGAACACGTTGGTGCAGTCGTTAGATTTTTTTGTGTGAAAAACGTCTATTTTTAATAAAAACAATAGATTAATTAATAAAAACAACCGGGAAAGCCGGAGCAGACACATCATCAGTTCACAGAGGATATATGGCAGATAACGAAGAGAAAAAAGGATTACACCGTGGGTTGGAAGCCCGGCATATCGAACTGATAGCGTTAGGTGGGACAATTGGCGTCGGGTTGTTTATGGGGTCCGCCAGCACCCTAAAATGGGCCGGGCCTTCGGTATTGCTGGCTTATATCATTGCTGGCTTATTTGTATTCTTTATTATGCGGGCCATGGGCGAAATGCTTTATCTGGAGCCGGTTGCCGGCTCCTTTGCCGTCTATGCCCATAAGTATCTTAGCCCCTATTTCGGCTATCTAACGGCTTGGGGTTATTGGTTTATGTGGATAGCGGTAGGGATATCAGAAATTACCGCGATTGGGGTATACGTTCAGTTTTGGTTCCCAGAAATTCCACAATGGCTACCTGCGATTGCCGGGGTGGCCATAGTGGCGCTGGCTAATCTGGCGGCGGTCAGATTATATGGTGAGCTGGAGTTCTGGTTCGCGATGATCAAGGTTACCACCATCATTGTGATGATTCTGGTGGGGTTGGGGGTTATCTTCTTCGGTTTTGGTAATCACGGACAAGCGATTGGTTTTGATAACCTGACAGCCCATGGCGGCTTTTTTGCCGGCGGGTGGAAAGGATTCATGTTTGCTTTGTGTATTGTGGTGGCGTCCTATCAGGGGGTTGAGCTGGTGGGTATCACCGCCGGTGAGGCTAAAAACCCGCAAGTGACATTAAAGCGAGCCATTAATAATATTTTATGGCGCATCCTGATTTTCTATGTTGGCGCGATATTTGTCATTGTCACTATCTTCCCGTGGAATGGTATCGGCACGGAAGGCAGCCCGTTTGTCCTGACATTTGCCAAGATTGGGATAGTTTCAGCTGCGGGTATTATTAACTTCGTGGTGCTGACTGCGGCACTGTCAGGCTGTAACAGTGGTATGTATAGCGGCGGGCGTATGTTGTATGCACTGGCGAAAAACCGCCAGTTACCGGCCTGCCTGACTAAGCTGTCGGCCAGCGGTGTGCCAGTTTACTGTATTGCGGTGACGATTCTGTGTCTGCTGGTGGGGTCAAGCCTTAATTACATTATTCCAAATCCACAGCAGGTGTTTGTCTATGTTTACAGTGCCAGTGTATTACCGGGCATGGTGCCGTGGTTTGTGGTCCTCGTTAGCCAGCTGCGTTTCCGCCAGGTACATAAAGAAGCGTTAAAGCAGCATCCGTTTAAATCCATCATGTTCCCGTATGTAAACTATCTAACTATCGCTTTCTTGATATGTGTACTGGTCGGGATGGGGATTAACCCTGATACCCGTTTATCTTTGTTAGTCGGGGTGATTTTCCTTGGATTGGTGTCGGCATGTTATTTCGGACTGAGAATGCATAAACACAACGTTGCTGAAACATCTCCAAAGTAATTGGCGTTGTAGGTAGGCCGCAAGCGAATGACGAATCTGCTGGGAACCGATTTGAATGCTGTTTGCAGTAAGTAGTCTTGTAGAGGCCCGGTCCATGGAAGGGTCGGGTACCGAGAGCAGTGAACATCCTTGCGGCTTCAAGTATGAAGGGGATAAAACGTCTATAAAACCAGCGAACAAGGCAAGGGGGGGCTATTAATGGCTAACTTTTGCGGCAGAGTGTGCAAAGCGTAAGCAAACACACCATTTCTTCTAAAAAAGCACTAGACAGCCAAGTATTAAAACCGTAGTATCCTCACCCGCAACGGCGCTAAGCGCCCGTAGCTCAGCTGGATAGAGCGCTGCCCTCCGGAGGCAGAGGTCTCAGGTTCGAATCCTGTCGGGCGCACCATTAATTTTGTGTGCAAGAGCTGCGGTGGTAAGATTGCCGCGTACGACGAAGTAAGCTGTAAAGAAGTTATGGTGGCTATAGCTCAGTTGGTAGAGCCCTGGATTGTGATTCCAGTTGTCGTGGGTTCGAGCCCCATTAGCCACCCCAAATTTTGTGGAACATGCGATGGTGGCGGAATTGGTAGACGCGCTAGCTTCAGGTGTTAGTGTCCTTACGGACGTGAGGGTTCAAGTCCCTCCCTTCGCACCACACAAACATGTAGATATTCATTAATATTTACATGGACATAGGTCGAAAGACCATGTAGAGTCAACAGTAAGAAATCGGCGAGTAGCGCAGCTTGGTAGCGCAACTGGTTTGGGACCAGTGGGTCGGAGGTTCGAATCCTCTCTCGCCGACCAATTTCAGAAGAAACCCCGCAATGCGGGGTTTTTTTTCGTCGGTATAATATCGATTCCCCATCATAGCCCTCTCTTTTCATCCTGTTGTATTGACGGTCGCTAATCCGACCTCACAGTCTGTCCTCCTTGTATTAGAACCTTTGTTGGCACCCTTTGATCAAATTAGTCCTATAGGGTGACCAGACTGGTGATTTATCAGGTAAAAGAATAGGTGTTGGTTTTTTGCGACAAAAGGCAGAGGCTTTGTCTCCAAACAGAGACATATAAGATTATGATAAACATAAAGAAAAACAATGATGAGTTATAACGTCGTTTTGTAGCGACAGATCACTTAGACAGTATTGGTCGCGCGATGGCTGGTGCGTTGTATCGCATCATCTATTAGGATGAAAATAAATTTATTATTTATCAGTCAATTAAACGCTTACTTGCGGGTAATTAGATGAAATTGCTCTCGGTTAGATGGAGTTGGCACGCTAAGTGCAATATCTACCCTGTAGATGCTCATCTCACTTATTATGATAGCGTGGTGTTTATAGCCAAATTAGCTTCATAAACCCAGAGATGATGCAGAGCCGATTTTAGGGTGCCTATTGTCCATGTAAACGATGTCGAATATCTTCATCACATACCGGGCATAACGTTGAGTGAGGCGCCGACATTGTTGTCTGTAGACCTGAAAATTTTAGACGCTTGCCTTTCCGGCAAGCGTTTTTTTTTGCATACCCTTCGTACTTGAAGCTGCAGGGTTGTTAGCTGCGCATACTTACCCGAATCACTTACCTGAGTAAGCTCATCGGGATGCGTTTGCTGGCTGCCTACCTGCAACTCCAATTACTTTGGGTATTCTTTGCTACTTGAAGCCGCGGGGTTGTTAGCTGCGCTAGTTACTCGGCCCATCCGTGGGCCTCGCCTCGTTGAGGCCGCTGCAAGCAGCGTTCAAATCTACTCCCGACAGATTTTTCCCCCGAATCAGGAGCAGAAAAAAGGCCCCGTAGGAGCCTTTAGATTGCTGTTTTGCTAATGGTCAGAGCGATTCACCATTCTGCCGCAAGGTCAACAGTAACCCCTCACGACGCGCCTGCGCTGCATCTTCAGGGCGATGCAGTTTATCCAGGGCATCAGCTAGCCATGCATAGTCATAACCGTCTGGACGCTGCTCAAGCGCTGCTTTAAAGGCTTCGTGGGCCTTCTCCCATTCACCGTGTTTTAGCATGAGTTGGCCCAAGGTGCTATTAAGTAGCGGGGTCGCGCCATGCTGCTTGATGTGCTGGCGCAATGCTTTCTCCAGCGGCTCTGGGTTACCTGATTTTAAGCGTGGGATCAGGAGTACTAAGCGCTCATCATACTGACGCTTCAGGCCATCCAGAATGATTTGCTGGGCGACATCATGATCGTCACACTCAATTAGATGTTCTGCCAGTGCGACTTGCAGCGGGATCTCATTGCGGACTTTACGGCTTTGATCTTTCCACCAGCGTTTCAGACCATCACTGCCTTCTTCCGCCATACATTGATTCATCATGCCAATATAAGCTTGCTGCTCCAATGCGGCGATTTCTTCTGGCGTATGGACCTGCACTTTGCTCATCGCGGGTAAAATTTCCAGCAATGAACTGTAAGCACCGGTACGCAGGAAAGCCTGTTCAGCCAGACGCAGCACTTCTGGGTGACGTGGAGCTTGATCCAATAAACGATCCACCCCATGGCGGGCCGCATGAACGTGGCCTTGCGCCAGTTGAATGCGCACTCGGGTGATATCTACCGGCAACTGATCTGTATCAGCAACTTCTGCTGCTCGTTCCAGATATTGATTGGTACGGAATTCATCGCCACGCTGTTGGGCAGCTTCCGCAGCCAGCAGGTAGTTTACCATCGGTTGTTCAGCATGATCGGCATTACGAGTGAGCAACTTTTCAACCTGCTTGAAATCCCCTTCGGCTAGTTTGATCAATGCAGCTTTGGTTTGCTTACGAGCGCGGGTGCGTTTGCGGCCCATAAACCAACCACGGGTACGGGCACCGGTGCGGAAAATACGGCGCAGTATCCATTCAATGATAAGGAACGCGACCAATACCAGCACCAATATAATCACCAGACCGGTCACGCTGGTCTCAACGTTATAGTTGTCAGTTTGAATCAATACATAGCCTTGGTGCCCAGCCAACATGGGGCCGAGGACGATGCCAGCGGTCAGGATAAGGAATAACAGTAAAACTCGCAGCATACTTATTCCCCCTGAGCGGCAACTGGCGGTTGTGCCAGTAAGTTACGAACCCGGGTTTGCATCAATTTTTCCAGCATTGGCTGGCTCTTCAATTGATCAGGTACGTCCATTGAGATTGACTGTTGACTCAGGCTCTCTAACTCATCCAGAAAAGCTTTGGTGCTCGGGTCATTCACATCGAAATAAGCGCGAACCCAAGTGGAGATAGTCTCCAGTGACTGTTTGTACACTTCGTCTTGATGGCGAGGGACTGCCTGAGCCGCGACCAGCAAGCGGGAGCGAATATTCTCGCGTAAATAAACATCCTGATTCGGTGCCAGCAGTGGCTCTGCGCTACTATCACGGCGGCGGATAGTAATAAAATCAGACATAAAACTGTGCCAGCTTTTGGTCAGATTCTGACGCCATTCGGCTAATGAACTGGACAGCTCATCGCTATCGGCATCCATCGGCGAATCATCGGTATTATTATCAGCCAAACGTAGATTATCCACCTGATTCGACAGCTGATTCAGTTTGAGGATAATGCCGTCAAAATCCACCTGGCTTACCGCCGAAAGGGTACTGATGTCCTCGGTGAGTGCGCGGCGTACGTCGATAAGACTTGGGTCATTCATGTCAGCCAGACTGGCATCGGCACTTTTCAGTAAAGTCGCTGCGGTGGCGACATCCTGATCACTCCACAGTTTGCGCCCCGCCATTTTCACCAGAAAATCCGCCTGGGCCAGTAGCCATGTTTTGGCATCGCTACCCGAAATAGTAGCGACTTTTTCCTGTAATTCATTAAGTTGGCGGATCAGCGAGGTTTGCTGACGATCTGCTGCTTCCAGCGCTTTGCCTTGCTGTTGTAGTAATGACTCAAGCTGCTGTTTTTCCTGCAATTGGCTCTGTTTTAGTTCAGCCAACTGTTCTTGTAGCGCGATATTCGCCACATCTTGTAACTGAGCCTGCTGCTGTCCGTGATAATAAAGCCCGGCACCCAGCGCGATAGCCAATGCAATAGCAATGGCACCCAGAATTGGGCCGGTTCGTTTCTCCCGGCGGCCTTCAGGTTCTGGCTGTTGGTGCCTCTCAACCGCAGTGGTTGTCTCTTCCACTGGTGCGGATGGGGTATTTTGTTCCGTCATATTGGGCATCCCATAGTCAGGTTTCAGGTTTATTGAAAGTCTTGTAGCGCGCGGATCAGCGCGTCATTATCCGCATTTTCTGCCACCCGGGTATCACGCCAGCCCATTTGGGCGGCCAGGGCAGCCAAACGCTCACTCACTACAACCAGGCGGCAGCGTAGCAGCCACGAAGAACGATAGTAATCAGGAACTAAAGTATAGATCTGTTGTAACATTTCGCCGCTAGTCACTACCAGAATATTGACCCCCGCACGTTGCCAATGCGCACTTTGCTCACTGCCATCATAAAAGATGGGGCTGCGTTGATAACATTCACAGTAGGTAATTGCCGCTCCTCGCTGTGCCAGGCTTTCGCCTAGCAGTTCCCGCCCGCCGTTACCGCGCAGTAACAGCACCTTTTTACCGGACAGTGTTTGCAGGTCTGGTAATGATAACAGCATCTCGCTGGTCTCCCCCATCGGGGGGAAGGTGACATGCAAACGGCTGGCAGTATGCAATGCCAATGCGGTGGTACGGCCAATAGCATAATAAGATAACTGTGCTGGCCATAACAGGTTATTTCTTTTTAACAGTGGGTTAGCGTAGCGGATAGCATTCTGTGATAACGCAAATACCAGATCGCCAGCTTGCATATCTTGGAGCAATGCCGGTAGTTTAGGCAGGTCTATCCCCGGAGAGAAATCAATCAATGGCGCATGATAGGCAACCCGGCCCAGCGCACGCAGGCGACTGACTAACTGCTCTCCAGCAGGAGATGGACGGGTTACCAAAATGGTCATAGTGGGGGGTTATCCTGATAAACATCGGCCAATATTGCGCGCGCACCACGTGATAGTAACTCATCGGCCAGCTCAATCCCCATTTGCTCTGCATTCTCAGCAGGGCCACGGCGCTCACCGCGAATGATCTCACTACCATCCGGCGCACCGACTAATCCACGGAGCCACAGCGTGTTGCCTTCTAACTCAGCATAGCTGCCGATCGGCACCTGACAGCCTCCTTCGAGACGGGTGTTCATGGCTCGCTCGGCACACACTCGCAGCTCGGTTGCACGATGATTGAGTGGTGCCAGCAGTTGGCGGGTAAAATCGTCATCCAGGCGGCATTCAATGCCGACTGCACCCTGACCGACAGCCGGTAACGACTCCTCGGCGGGCATGGCGTAGCGAATCCGCGATGCCAATCCCAGGCGATTGAGGCCCGCAACCGCCAGTATAATCGCGTGGTAATCGCCGTTATCAAGCTTGGCAAGGCGAGTGCCTACATTACCCCGCAGGTCGCGGATAATCAGGTCCGGGCGACGCTCGCGCAATTGGCACTGGCGACGCAAGCTGGAGGTGCCGACGATGCTGCCCGCAGGTAAATCATCGAGATGAGCAAAATGTGGCGATACAAAAGCATCACGCGGATCATCGCGTTCACAAATGGTGACCAGACCCAAGCCCTCAGGGAAGGCGATAGGCACATCTTTCATGGAGTGGACGGCGATATCCGCACGGTCTTCCAGTAGGGCCAGCTCTAACTCTTTGACGAACAAGCCTTTACCACCGACTTTTGCCAGTGGGGTATCCAGAATGATGTCCCCACGGGTAACCATTGGGACCAACTCAACCTGCAAGCCGGGGTGATTGGCTTGCAGTAAATGTTGAACATAATGTGCTTGCCATAAGGCGAGCGGGCTTTGTCGCGTGGCAATTCGAATAATTTTGTCTAACATTGCTTGTTACCGTTTTATATTTTGCGGCCCATCCTATCATTGACCAGTGAATGCTGTCAGTGCGATAGCCACATAAAGACGACGGATAAGAGCACAAGAAAGCAGCTATTGTAACAAATACATGGCGGGATAACTTCTTCCTTAATACCACGGCGTCGTTATCAGCCAAGCTACCTGTGAATGTCAGCTAAGAAAGGGATAGATAGACATTACAATTGTAGGGATAGCTTTACGGTCAATCGGCAAGGTGTTAGATTGATCACGTTTCCAGCAATAATTCGTTAATTGTTATTCAAACAAAATGTCTTCAAACAAAATGTTTTTTGGTCAGTACAACAAAAAGTACATTTTTCGCTGAAAGTCAAAAAAAGTAATAAACGAATCTGGGACGCGGGTTTTTTTCTAAGCACCGGAACAATTCTAAGCACCGGAATAACCAGGCGAGACGTCTTGTACCTCTACATCGAGACACTGAAACAGCGACTGGATGCGATCAACCAATTACGAGTCGATCGCGCCTTGGCGGCTATGGGGCCAGCCTTCCAAAAGGTCTACAGTCTGCTACCGACCCTACTACATCATCATCATCCACTGATGCCGGGTTACCTTGATGGTA
The DNA here is from genome assembly GCF_052217105.1 of Yersinia sp. 2553 StPb PI. Lineage (NCBI taxonomy): Bacteria > Pseudomonadati > Pseudomonadota > Gammaproteobacteria > Enterobacterales > Yersiniaceae > Yersinia > Yersinia sp. 2553 StPb PI. The sequence continues at coordinate 4,115,630 of NZ_JAZGPX010000002.1, forward strand.
ACGTTCCCCATGGCGTCTGCCTTTTTACGTCCAATGAAACGCAACAGGATTATCTGTCTGAGGTTGAAGCCAAGTGGGGCGAACCTTTGCAACAGAGTGTCGGCGGCGAACTGCCGATTACCGGCGTCTATTCTATGGGTAGCACTTCCTCTATTGGGCAATGCCATACTTCAGATCTTGATGTTTGGGTGTGCCATCAGGCCTGGCTCGATTCTGAAGAGCGTAACCGCTTGCAACAAAAATGCAGTTTGCTGGAAAAATGGGCTGCATCAATGGGTGTTGAAGTCAGCTTCTTCCTGATAGATGAAAACCGTTTCCGCCATAATGCCAGTGGCAGCTTGGGGGGCGAAGATTGCGGTTCAACCCAACACATATTATTGCTGGATGAGTTTTACCGCAGCGCGGTTCGTCTGGCAGGGAAACGTATTCTGTGGAATATGGTTCCGGTTGAAGAAGAAAATAATTATGACGATTACGTACTGTCGCTCTATGCGCAGGGCGTATTAACACCGAATGAGTGGCTGGATTTGGGCGGTTTGAGCACCCTGTCAGCCGAAGAGTATTTCGGTGCCAGTTTGTGGCAATTGTATAAAAGTATCGATTCGCCCTATAAGGCGGTGCTAAAAACCTTATTGCTGGAAGCGTATTCGTGGGAATACCCCAATTCTCAATTGCTGGCGATGGAGATCAAACAGCGCCTGCATGCCGGTGAAATTGTGGCCTTCGGTCTTGATGCTTATTGCATGATGCTTGATCGCGTCACTCGCTATCTGACCCAAATCAATGACACTACCCGTCTGAATTTGGTGCGGCGTTGTTTCTATCTGAAAGTGTGCGAAAAACTGTCCCGTAGCCCGGCGAGTGTCGGCTGGCGGCGTGAAATCCTCAGCCAACTGGTCAGTGAATGGGGTTGGAGTGACGAGAGTTTGGCGGTGCTGGATAACCGTGCTAACTGGAAGATTGAGCGGGTACGTGAAGCGCATAACGAGCTGTTGGATGCGATGATGCAGAGTTATCGCAATTTGATCCGTTTCGCGCGGCGCAACAATCTGAGTGTCAGTGCCAGTCCGCAGGATATCGGCGTTTTGACCCGTAAACTGTACGCGGCATTTGAAGCTTTACCTGGCAAAGTGACGCTGGTTAACCCGCAAATTTCACCGGATTTATCGGAAGAACATCTGACTTTCATTCATGTTCCGGCAGGTCGTGCTAACCGCGCGGGTTGGTACTTATATAATCAAGCGCCCTCTATGGATGCGATTGTGAGTCACCAGCCGCTGGAATATAACCGTTACCTGAACAAACTGGTGTCCTGGGCCTATTTCAACGGCCTGTTGACCAGCAAGACACGGCTACATATTAAAAGCGCCAATCTGTGCGATACGGTGAAATTGCAAGAATTGGTGACGGATATCTCTCACCACTTCCCGTTGCGCTTGCCTGCACCGACACCTAAAGCACTCTATAGCCCGTGTGAGATTCGCCATTTGGCGATTATCGTCAATTTAGAGCATGACCCGACAGCGGCTTTCCGCAATCAGGTGGTGCATTTTGATTTCCGTAAACTGGATGTATTCAGTTTTGGCGAGCAGCAGCAGTGTCTAGTGGGCAGTATCGATTTGCTGTATCGCAACTCCTGGAATGAAGTTCGAACCTTGCATTTCAGTGGTGAGCAGGCAGTGTTGGAAGCATTGAAAACCATTTTAGGCAAAATGCATCAGGATGCGGCTCCGCCGGAGTCAGTGGATGTGTTCTGTTACAGCCAGCATTTGCGTGGTTTGATTCGTACCCGCATTCAGCAGTTGGTTTCCGAGTGTATTGAGTTGCGCTTATCCAGTACCCGTCAGGAACCGGGCCGTTTTAAAGCGGTACGAGTTTCCGGCCAGACCTGGGGTTTGTTCTTTGAACGCCTGAGTGTTTCCGTTCAAAAATTGGAAAATGCGGTCGAATTTTACGGTGCGATTTCTAATAACAAACTGCATGGGTTATCGATTCAGGTAGAAACCGATCAAATTCATCTGCCGCCAGTGGTGGACGGTTTTGCCAGCGAAGGGATCATTCAGTTCTTCTTCGAAGGCACCGCAGATGAAAAAGGCTTTAACATTTATATTTTGGATGAATCAAACCGCGTTGAGGTTTATCACCACTGTGAGGGCAGTAAAGAGGAGTTGGTGCGAGATGTCAGCCGTTTTTATTCATCGTCTCACGACCGTTTTACCTACGGCTCCAGCTTTATTAACTTCAACCTGCCGCAGTTCTACCAAATTGTGCAATTAGATGGCCGTACCCAAGTGATCCCTTTTCGCAGCAACACGTTATCCCATCTATATATCGTCGACAAAGAGCCAAGCCAGCCTGCGCAGCAGTTGCAGTTACATTAATTTCCCCTGTGTCCTTGAAGCCGCAGGGGTGTTAGCTGCGCTAGTTACTCGGCCCATCCGTGGTCCTCGCCTCGTTGAGGCCGCTGCAAGCAGCGTTCAAATCTGCTCCCGACAGATTTGTCCCCCGAAGCACTGACTTGAGTCAGCTCATCGGGATGCGTTTGCTGGCTGCCTACCTGCAACTCCAATGACTTTGGGGAATGACCTGTGTCCTTGAAGCCGCATGCGCCTAGATAAAACTCACCTCTTCACCCGCCTGCGCACTAGCCGCTTGCGATAATTTGGCGAAGAATTCTTCGCCGCTGCGTGAGCAATACCAGTGGCCTTCACGATAATTGAAATGGTAACCACCCGCTTTAGTCGCCAACCATACCTGATGCAGTGGCTCTTGGCGGTTGATAACAATCTTACTGCCATTTTCGAATGTCAGGGTCATCACTCCGCCATTAGTTTCATAATCGACATCACTATCGCCGCTAAAACCATCCAGTGTCTCTTCAATGTAAAGCATCAATTGATCGGCTAACTGATGAAACTCGCTATCGTTCATATTCAATTCCTATTGCTTTTCATGATCCACCTGCGATTATAGAGAGCATGGACGCATGAATCACAAGTATTAATGCGATTATACCCTTCATACTTGAAGCCGCAGGGGTTAGCAGTGTGCACTCACCCGAATCAATTACCGATGTAAGTGCATTGGGATTCGTTTGCGGCCAACCTGCAACGCCAGATTCTTTGGGTATAATAGGTGCTAAAACAATTTACAGGCGTTAAAAATGAAAAAAGAATTATGTTGGCCGCTGGCGGCGATGATGGTATTCGCACTGGCGGGTTGTGGCTTGAAAGGCCCGTTATATTTTCCACCCGCTGACAAACCAAAAGTAGAAACCGCGCAACCGGATAGTGGTCAGGTAGAGCGAAACCAGCAGGACCTGTCAGGTACCAACCAGACAAAATCTATTGCCGGGCCGCAGTAATTATTTTTATCGCAGCCAGATTGAGTCAGTATTTAATTTGCCCGTGCCAAATTTAGCCGGTAAATGAAAGTCAGCGGAGTATGAAATGCAGTTCTCCAAAATGCACGGTCTTGGCAACGACTTTATGGTTGTCGATGCAGTTACCCAAAATGTTTACTTTTCGCCGGAGTTAATTCGTCGATTAGCAGACCGGCACACTGGCGTGGGCTTTGATCAGATGCTGGTGGTTGAACCGCCTTATGATCCTGAGCTGGATTTTCACTACCGTATTTTTAATGCCGATGGCAGCGAAGTTTCTCAGTGTGGCAATGGTGCACGTTGTTTTGCTCGGTTTGTTCGGTTGAAAGGGTTGACCAATAAACGTGATATCAGTGTGAGTACCCAAACTGGCCGCATGATATTGAGTGTTACTGAAGACGAGCTGGTTTGTGTCAATATGGGCGAGCCCAATTTTGACCCGCAAACGGTGCCTTTCAGAGCAACTAAAGCAGAGAAAACCTACATTTTACGCGCGGCGGAACATACGGTGTTGTGCGGCGTGGTATCAATGGGCAATCCTCACTGTGTGATGCAGGTTGATGATGTTTCGGTTGCTAATGTTGCCTTGCTGGGTCCAGTATTGGAAAGCCATGAACGCTTCCCCGAACGGGCTAATATTGGTTTTATGCAGGTGGTTAGCCGCGAGCATATTCGCTTACGGGTGTATGAGCGTAGTGCTGGCGAAACGCAAGCCTGTGGTAGCGGTGCTTGTGCAGCAGTGGCGGTGGGGATCCAGCAAGAGTTGTTGGCTGAAGAGGTTCATGTTGAACTGCCAGGCGGCAGTTTGCATATCAGTTGGAAAGGGCCGGGCCACCCACTGTATATGACCGGGCCGGCAACACATGTATATGATGGCTTCATTCATTTATAATATCCTGCGTACTTGAAACTGCAGGGTTGTTCGCTGCGCGCACTCACCCGAATCACTTACTTAAGTAAGTTCATCGGGATTCGCTTGCTGGCTGCCTACCTGCAATTCCAATTACGTTGGCTATAGGAACGGGTGTTAAATGAAAAGTTATGAGGAGCAGGCGTTAGCTGGCATCGAGTTGGACGACGATGCTGTCATGCAGTACTTATTGCAAAACCCTGACTTTTTTATCCGCAATGCCCGTCTGGTCGAACAGATGCATATTCCTCATCCTGTTCGCGGCAGTGTCTCGCTGGTGGAGTGGCAGCTAGGGCGACAACGTAATCAGATTGGTCAGTTGGAAGAAGAGATCACCTTGCTAATGGAGCAGGCGGGCTTGAATGAAGTGTTGTTTAATCGCTTGCTGCAACTACAAAGCAATTTGGCTGCGGCCAGCAGCTTGCAAGATATGCTTAATCGCTTGCAGCGCTGGGCACGCGACTTCGGCTTGGCAGGTGCTAATGTGCGCTTATTCAGTGACCGCTGGCATATTGGTGCGCCGTCTGATTTCACCCATTTGGCACTTGCCCGTCACGCCTTCGAGCCACTACGCATTCAGCGTTTGGGGAGCGATAACCATTATCTGGGCGGTTTGAACGGGCCGGAACTGCTGTTGTTATTGCCTCAGGCCAAGCAGGTAGGGTCGGTCGCACTCTCGTTACTGGGCAAAGATGGCGATCTAGGTGTCATTATCTTCAGCAGCCGTGATACGCAACATTATCAGCAGGGCATGGGTACCGTGATGCTGAATCAGTTATCAACGTTATTGCCGAGCCTGCTGGAGCGTTGGATAGAGCCGGTATGACCGAATTCAGTGCCTCACTTGCCCAGCAGGTAGAGGCTTTCTTGCGTTATCTCAAAGTTGAGCGTCAGCTCAGTCCATTGACTATTACCAGTTATCGACGCCAGCTACAGGCACTGATGGAAATGGGCGAGCAAATGGGCCTGGTGCACTGGCAGCAGCTTGACGCGGCTCAGGTGCGGTCACTGGTTTCTCGCAGTAAACGTGCCGGTTTACATTCCTCAAGCCTTGCGCTGCGCCTCTCAGCTTTGCGCAGCTTTCTTGATTGGCTGGTGAGTCAGGGCGTATTGCAGGCCAACCCCGCAAAAGGGGTGAGTACACCACGTTCAGGCCGCCATCTGCCAAAAAATATTGATGTCGATGAGGTCGATAAACTGTTGGATATCGACCTCAATGATCCCTTGGCAGTCCGTGATCGGGCGATGCTGGAAGTGATGTATGGCGCGGGTTTGCGTCTATCCGAACTGGTTGGCATGAACTGCAAACACGTAGATTTAGCCAGCGGTGAAGTCTGGGTGATGGGGAAAGGCAGTAAAGAGCGTAAAGTGCCGATTGGCAGGACCGCAGTGACCTGGTTAGAGCATTGGCTGGAACTGCGCGAGTTATTTGAACCTGGTGACGATGCTATCTTTTTAGCCAATACCGGTAAGCGAATTTCAGCGCGCAATGTGCAAAAACGCTTTGCCGAATGGGGTGTAAAGCAAGGTGTCAGCAGCCATATTCACCCACACAAATTGCGCCACTCTTTCGCCACTCACATGTTGGAATCCAGTGGTGATTTGCGTGCGGTGCAGGAGCTACTGGGCCACGCCAATCTGACGACCACACAAATTTATACTCATCTCGACTTTCAACATCTGGCGACAGTGTATGATGCTGCTCATCCACGCGCCAAACGAGGCAAATCCTGATGCATTTTTATCGCCCACTCGAGAGTATTTCCGCCATTAGCTTCGATTTGGATGACACCCTGTATGATAATCGGCCAGTGATTACCCGCACTGAACAAGAGTCGGTGGCATTCTTACAGCAGTATCATCCCAATCTGGCGCAGTTACAGGCTGCTGATTTTCACCGTTTTCGCGCTGAATTGCTGGCGCAGGACCCGGGCATCTATCACGATGTTACCCAGTGGCGTTGGCATGCGATTGAACTGGGCTTGATACGTCATGGCTTAAGTAAGTCTGAGGCGCAATGTGGCGCTGATGCAGCCATGGAGAACTTTGCCCTATGGCGTAGCCGTATTTATGTGCCAGCGGCCACCCATGACACTTTGAGCGCGCTGGCGGAGCATTATCCGCTGGTGGCTATCACCAATGGTAATGCCGACCCTAAAGCCTGTGGTCTGGATCGATACTTCCAGTTTGTGCTGCGCTCCGGCCCCCATGGCCGTGCCAAGCCTTTCCGCGATATGTACCATAAAGCGGCAAACCATCTGGATATCCCACTCAAACAGATTCTGCATGTGGGTGATGATTTGACCACCGATGTCGCTGGTGCGCTACGTTGCGGTATGCAGGCTTGCTGGATTAATGACCGTCAACAGAACCTGATGACGGCCAGTGATAGCCGCTTATTGCCACATATTGAGATTTCTCAGTTGGCTTCCCTGACAGCATTGCTATAATCCCCTGCAATAAATCTGTATAAATTCACAGTGGAATGGTGGCAAAATACCCGCATACTCGGCGATTTAGCTATTTTCCCTTACCCGATAAACGGTGCCTATGGACGTTTCTGATCTGCTCGACAGCCTGAATGAAAAACAACGCGAAGCCGTGGCTGCGCCACGCTGCAACCTGTTGGTCCTGGCCGGTGCAGGCAGTGGCAAAACCCGGGTGCTGGTTCATCGCATTGCCTGGTTGTTATCAGTAGAAAATGCGTCTCCGTACTCAATTATCGCAGTGACGTTCACCAATAAAGCGGCGGCCGAAATGCGCCACCGTATTGAACACTTGATTGGCACCAGTCAGGGCGGAATGTGGATTGGGACTTTCCATGGGTTGGCGCACCGCTTGCTGCGCGCTCACCATATGGATGCTAACTTGCCGCAGGATTTTCAGATTCTCGACAGCGACGACCAGCTACGGTTATTAAAACGTTTGGTTAAAACACTGAATTTAGATGATAAACAATGGCCACCGCGTCAGGCGATGTGGTACATCAACGGCAAAAAAGACGAAGGATTACGGCCACAGCATATTGAGAGCTATGGCAATCCGGTTGAAGCCACCTGGCTGCGTATCTATCAGGCGTATCAGGAAGCTTGTGACCGCGCCGGTCTGGTAGATTTTGCCGAGCTGTTGCTGCGAGCACACGAATTGTGGCTAAACAAACCCCATATTCTTAATCATTATCGTGAACGCTTCACCAACATTTTGGTGGATGAGTTTCAGGATACCAACAATATCCAATACGCCTGGATCCGTCTGCTGGCAGGTGACCGTTCTAATGTGATGATTGTCGGTGACGATGACCAATCAATCTATGGCTGGCGTGGGGCGCAGGTGGAAAATATCCAGCGCTTCTTGAAAGATTTCCCCGGCGCTGAAACCATCCGGTTGGAGCAGAATTACCGTTCTACCAGCAATATTTTGACGGCAGCAAATACTCTGATTGCCAATAATGATGGCCGCATGGGGAAAAACCTGTGGACGGACGGTGCCGAAGGCGAACCGATCTCACTCTATTGCGCCTTTAACGAGCTGGATGAAGCGCGCTTTGTGGTTAACCGCATCAAAGCCTGGCAGGACAACGGTGGTGCTCTGAATGATTGTGCCATCTTGTATCGTAGCAACGCCCAATCGCGTGTTTTGGAAGAAGCACTATTGCAGACCGCGATGCCGTACCGTATTTATGGCGGTCAGCGCTTCTTCGAACGTCAAGAGATTAAAGATGCACTGGCTTATCTGCGGCTAATTTCCAACCGCAATGATGATGCGGCTTTTGAGCGAGTGGTCAATACACCTACTCGCGGTATTGGCGATCGCACCTTAGATGTGGTGCGCCAAACCGCCCGTGACCGTCAGCTAACGCTGTGGCAATCAACCCGTGCCATGTTGCAGGAAAAAGTGCTGGCAGGCCGTGCAGCCTCTGCGCTGCAACGGTTTGTTGAGCTGGTCGACTCCCTGGCTCATGAAACGGCGGATATGCCGTTGCATGTCCAAAGTGACCGAGTAATTCGTGATTCCGGTTTGTGGTCGATGTACGAACAGGAAAAAGGTGAAAAAGGTCAGGCGCGCGTTGAGAATCTTGAAGAGCTGGTCAATGCGACCCGCCAATACAGTTATCAGGATGAAGATCAGGACCTGATGCCACTACAAGCATTTTTGTCTCATGCAGCGCTGGAAGCGGGAGAGGGGCAGGCCGATGCTTATCAGGATGCAGTGCAATTAATGACTCTCCATTCCGCGAAAGGCTTAGAGTTCCCACAGGTGTTCATTGTGGGTATGGAAGAGGGGATGTTCCCGAGCCAGATGTCACTGGATGAAGGTGGCCGCTTGGAAGAAGAGCGCCGACTGGCCTATGTCGGGGTCACCCGCGCGATGCAGAAACTGACACTTTGCTATGCTGAGAGCCGCCGTCTGTACGGCAAAGAAGTGAATCATCGGCCATCCCGCTTTATCGGCGAACTGCCGCAGGAATGCGTCGAAGAAGTACGGCTACGTGCAACGGTTTCTCGCCCGGTTAACCACCGCAATATGGGGACGCCGATGAATGAAAATGACAGTGGTTTCTCACTGGGTCAGCGGGTGCGTCATCCTAAATTTGGTGAAGGTACCGTGGTTAATCTGGAAGGTAGCGGCGAACACAGCCGGTTGCAAATTGCTTTCCCCGGAGAGGGGATTAAGTGGTTGGTCGCGGCTTACGCCCGATTAGAAGCCGTATAAATTTACCCTGCGGTCTTGACGCCGCAGGGGTGTTAGCGGCTCTCACTTGACTGTGTAAGCTCATCGGGATGCGTTCATTTGCTGTCTTGCTGCAACGCCAATAACTTTGGGTAATTAATGTAGCCGCGGCATTAGCGGCTCTCATCCTGAGGCGCTTGCTTGGCATCGGTTTCAGCCTGCAACAAAATCGCTTTCCCCATCCACTGCGTCACATCCTGAATACCCGCATCATCCAAATGCCAAATATCTTTCAGCACCATAAACACTTCTGAGCCATAGATTAACGAGAAAGCATAGATCACCCGTTGCAAGGCCTCCGGTGACAACTTCCCTTCCAGCGGCTCGACAGCCAGCTTCAATAACCGCTTACGGTTACCACGCACCAACTTTTCTTCACTGTTAGGATTGCTGCGGTCAGCCGCCCATTGTTGCAATGACAGATGCAGCGCGGCACGAAGTACACCTTCGTGTTGCAACATGCGTGGATAAGCAAAAGAGAGCAGTTCTGCAATGCGTTGCCGGGCATCTGGTTGGGTAGGCTGCCATGCCAATATCGGCCCAAGGCTTTCATCGACCATGGCAGAAACCAACGCACTTTGCGTCGGGAAATAACGATAAGCCGTAGCGCGCGAGAGTTGCGCCGCATTTGCTACGTCTGTTATCGACGGAAATGTCCCTTGTTCATACATCGACATCGCCGTATCGATCAGTAACCGTCGGGTTCTGGCTTTGATGGTGGTCAGTGATGGAGAGACGCGCTCCTGTTTATCCTGATTATGCACGGTCACTCCATGGTCAATAACGAGTATCTGCGCTCACTATAACAAACCGACCGCACAAATCGCCATGAATGCATTTCACCTGCAAACTAATTTTGAGACTCTAGTCTCAAAAATCAGTAGTATCCTTTGCGAAAATGATACTCTAGTCTCAATATGATTCTATCTTAACCAACTCGCTTCGTTGTTCGGCTGTAAGTAGAAAATAAACTTCCAATAAAAAGAAGTGAGCTACACGCGCATTCATAGAAGGATGTTCAGATGCCTCGTCATATTTTTATCGCGACTACCACAGATACCAAAGGCGAAGAGCTGACATATGTCAGTGAATTGATTAAAGCAACCGGGCTAACAACGGTCACGGTGGATTTATCGACTAAAGAAGGCCAACGAGCCAGTGGCGCAGATATCTCTGCCGAGACAGTAGCGGGCCATCACCCCGATGGGCGTCAGGCGGTGTTCTGTGGTGATAGGGGGCGGGCGATAAGTGCAATGGCCGTCGCTTTTGAGCGTTTTATTGCCAGCCGTGATGATGTGGCCGCGTTATTAGGTCTGGGAGGTTCCGGCGGCACCGCGCTGATTACACCGGCGATGCAAAGCTTACCGATTGGTATTCCTAAACTGATGGTATCTACCATGGCTTCTGGTGATGTTTCAGGTTACATCGGTGCCAGTGATATCGCCATGATGTATTCCGTCACCGATATTGCCGGGCTTAACCGCATTTCTCGTCGTGTACTGAGTAATGCCGCTCACCAGATTGCCGGAGCAGTCTATTTCGCCAAAGAAGAGTTACTGGTTGATGATAAACCGGCGCTGGGCTTGACCATGTTTGGTGTGACAACTCCCTGTATTCAGGCCGTCAGTGCCGCATTATCAGACGAATATGACTGTTTGGTGTTCCACGCCACAGGTAGCGGCGGCAAAGCTATGGAAAAACTGGCCGAAAGTGGCTTGCTGGCGGGGGCACTTGATCTGACCACCACCGAGGTCTGCGACCTGTTATTTGACGGGGTATTGGCCTGTGGGCCGGAACGCTTCGATGCTATTGCTCACAGCAACATCCCGTATGTCGGCTCTTGCGGTGCATTGGATATGGTCAACTTCGGCAGCCCGGCAACTATTCCGGCTAAATATGCCGATCGCTTGTTCTATAAACATAACGCCCAAGTGACACTGATGCGCACCACCGAGCAAGAGAATATTCAAATGGCACGCTGGATTGGTGAAAAGCTCAATCGTTGTCAGGGTGAAGTGCGCTTCTTAATTCCAGCCGGCGGATTCTCAGCATTGGATGCGCCGGGCCAGCCATTCTGGGATGAAAAAGCGTTGAAAGCCTTTATTGATACGCTGGAAGAGACCGTCATTCAAACTGATAAACGCCGCTTAGTGCACTATCCGTTCAACATCAATGACCCAGAATTTGCCCAGGCCGCAGTAGAAAACTTTAAAGAAATAACAAAGAGCCCATCCCATTAGGGCCATTTTATTCGTGGAGAGATATATGCCAAAATTTCAACGCCAGGCCATTTTAGCCAAATTTCGGGAAATGATTGCCCGCCGTGAGCCGATTATCGGTGGCGGTGCGGGCACAGGGCTGTCAGCTAAATGTGAAGAGGCTGGTGGAATTGATCTTATCGTTATCTATAACTCAGGCCGCTATCGTATGGCGGGGCGTGGGTCGCTGGCAGGTTTGCTGGCCTACGGGAATGCCAATGAAATCGTGGTCGATATGGCCAAAGAAGTGCTGCCGGTAGTCAAAAATACGCCAGTGCTGGCGGGAGTGAATGGTACTGACCCATTCTGTCAGTTCGATCACTTTTTGGACCAATTGAAAGCATTGGGTTTTTCTGGCGTGCAGAACTTCCCAACCGTTGGGTTAATTGACGGTAACTTCCGTGCCAATCTGGAAGAGACTGGCATGGGGTATGGCTTGGAAGTGGATATGATCCGCCTGGCTCACGAAAAAGATTTACTGACCACCCCATATGTTTTCAGTGCCGCCGATGCGGTTGCCATGACACAAGCGGGTGCTGACATTATTGTGCCACATATGGGGCTGACGACTGGCGGTAACATCGGTGCGGACACGGCACTGAAACTGGCGGACTGTGTGCCTCTAATTAATGACTGGGCTGCGGCGGCAAAAGCGGTACGTGAAGGTATCATTGTGCTGTGTCACGGTGGGCCAATTTCCTCACCAGAAGATGCCCAATACATTATGGATAACTGCCCGCAATGTGACGGTTTTTATGGTGCCAGTTCGATGGAACGTCTGCCGACTGAAATTGCACTAACGGACACCACCAAACAGTTTAAAAATATAAAGCGTTGATATTTTGCCAATACCAAAGGGAAAGCCTGTTTTGTGAATTTTGCCGGTTTTTGGCTAAATGAAGATGCAGGATACACAAAACCGAAGTCGATGTTGGCTTCGGTTTTTTTTTGCTTTTTAGCCAGTTCATGCCAGATAGCTGCCGCCAAGATGTGTTATCGCCTGTTGTGTCCGTAACAACTAAAAATAAAGCTCACCTATTAACTACTTTTAACCGGTTGACAGTCTTTTTCTTCTCGGCGTAACATGCGCGCACTATTCTTGATGAGGACATTCGCCTTGGACACACCCAGTAGATACTGGCTCAATAACCTGTTCATATGGTGCAACTTCTAAGGCTATCCTCATATTTGCTGATAGCCTTCGTGGTTGTCAGCGGCCCCGCTAAGCCGTCGCTGTGAGTCAGATCTCCTTATGGTCTGAAACATAGAGTATTTATCAATACCTCGCTGTTTCTGTGCTTCAATGCGTTATCCCTATCCATCACCGCAAGGGAGTTTTGGCACATGCTGAGCGCATTTAAATTAAGTAACAATCGCTTATCCCGTTTGGAGCTGGATGAATCAGATGAGTCAGATGATCTGACCTCATCAATTTGGGTCGACTTAGTTGAACCGGAAGAAGGGGAGCGCGAACGCGTCCAGTCTGAGTTAGGGCAAAGCCTGGCGACCCGGCCAGAGTTGGACGACATCGAGGCTTCCGCCCGCTTCTTTGAAGATGAGGATGGCCTACATATCCACTCCTTCTTCTATTATGAAGATGCTGAAGACCATGCGGGTAACTCAACCGTGGCATTTACCATCCGTGATGGTCGCCTGTATACCCTGCGTGAGCGCGAGTTACCGGCTTTTCGTTTATATCGGATGCGGGCGCGTAACCAAACACTGGTTGATGGCAATGCCTATGAGCTGTTGTTGGATCTGTTCGAAACCAAAATTGAGCAGCTAGCCGATGAAATCGAAAACATTTATAGCGATTTGGAAGCCTTAAGTCGCGTCATTATGGAAGGGCAGCAAGGTGATGAATATGACGCCGCGTTGTCTACCTTAGCGGAACAGGAAGATATCGGCTGGAAAGTGCGCTTGTGTCTGATGGATACCCAGCGAGCACTGAATTTCTTAGTACGTAAAGCCCGCTTGCCGAGTGGTCAACTGGAGCAAGCCCGTGAGGTATTGCGCGATATTGAATCCCTATTGCCACACAATGAATCCCTGTTCCAGAAGGTTAACTTCCTGATGCAGGCAGCAATGGGCTTTATCAATATCGAGCAGAACCGGATTATAAAGATCTTCTCGGTGGTATCGGTGGTGTTCCTGCCGCCAACACTGGTGGCATCCAGCTACGGGATGAACTTTGAGTTTATGCCGGAATTGCGCTGGTCATTTGGCTATCCGGGCGCGATCAGTTTGATGATTATCGCGGGTTTAGCACCGTACTTGTATTTCAAACGCAAGAACTGGCTCTAACCTAACCTTCGCCCTTGAAGCTGCAGGGATGTTAGCTGCGTTCACGCACCCGAATCACTTGGACTGTGTAAGCTCATCGGGATGAGTTCACTGGCAGCCTACCTGCAACTTCAAGTTCTTTGGTTACCAATATCATAACTCGATGAGTAACCGGGCATTTTTGTCGGCTTGCTATCTAGGCGCGGCGCTTACGTTGGGTGTAGAGCGCATCCAATGTGAACAGCAACAGTGCCGCCCAGATAAAGGCGAAAGTCACCATTTTATCGTTGCCAATGGTTTCGCCGTAGAAGGTTACCGCCAGAATAAACATCAACGTTGGCCCGAGGTATTGGAAAAAGCCCAATGTCGATAGTTTTAAGCGAGTGGCGGCGGCGGTGAAGAACAGTAGCGGGATAGTGGTAATCACCCCGGCTGCTGCCAATAACAGGTTAAGCGACCACGCATTGGTGCTCATGTGGCTGGTTGGGCTATCGGCAATAAAGAACAGATACACCGCTGCTATCGGCAATAGCCACATAGTTTCCACCAGCATGCCGGTTTGGGCATCTATCCCGAGTTTTTTACGAATCAGACCGTATAAAGCAAAGCTTATCGCGAGTCCCAGGGCGATTATCGGTAGCGAGCCAAACTGCCATAATTGAATCAATACCCCGCCGAACGCTAATGCCACCGCAACCCACTGCATGCGACGAAAGCGCTCACCCAGAAACAACATGCCGAATAACACATTTACTAGCGGGTTAATGAAATAGCCCAAACTGGCTTCCAGCATATGATTGTGGTTTACCGCCCAGATAAACAACAGCCAGTTACTGGCAATCAACACAGCAGTAACTGCTAGCAATAACAGGCGTTTGCCGTTTCTACAGGCACTGCGTACCTGTGGCCAATTGCGGCTAACAGTTAGCAGAATCAACATAAAGAAAAATGACCAGATAATCCGATGAGTCAAAATTTCATCAGCCGGCACCTGCTGGATGAGCTTGAAATAAGCTGGGGCAATACCCCAAATAAAATAGGCTGCCAGAGCAAATAAAATGCCCTGACGGGTTCGTTGTTTATCCATGGTGTAGCTCGGGACAAGAAAGGAGATGCGGTGAGTGTACTTAACTTCGCGTTACGAATCATCACCGCTGACGGGCAAATCAGCCAACCAGATAAGTTGCCGTTGCGCTAGCGATATGCATTTGGCTTTCATTATGCAGCTCAACCCGGGCAACCGACACTTTATTGCCACTGCGTAAAATACTGCTGCTGGCAATAAAATGCTCGCCTCGGCCGGGGCGTAGATAGTCAACACGCAGATCGATAGTGCCCATTTTAGCCAGCTTCATTTGCAATTGTTCTTTAATGAGCGGTTCATGGCGTACCAGGCTATTCCCAACGCACACCAGTCCGGCAGCAACATCCAGCACTGCGGCAATAACGCCACCATGCAAAATTCGTTGTGCAATATTGCCAACTAACTTGTCATTATTATCGAAAGCAATCTCGGCGTAATCTTGCTCGAAACGGGTTAATCGCAGACCAAGCTCACGGTTAAATGGCATGTGATACACAAATACTTCGCCAATCATGCGGCGAGCATCCTCTAACGTTAAAGTTGTTACTGGCATTTTTCCCTATTCTCTTCTTGGTTGCCGATAAGCAATCATAGTGTAAGTTAACGAATTGTTTATTTTATGCTTCTGTTTTGTTGTTTTCCAGCCGTTAAGCCATAAATATAAACAACACTAATATCAGATAACATTTGTGTGTAGAATGAGCTGTTTTCATTACAAATAGAAATAATCCGTAAGGTGATGGGGGAATAATGGGAAGATTTTGGCGGATACTGATAGCGCTGTTACTGGTGCCAACGTTGGCACAGGCAGAAGCTGCAACGGTTGAGAAGATTCATGATGCACCTGAGGTGCGTGGTAGTATTATTGCGGCAATGTTGCAGGATCACGATAATCCGTTTCTGCTTTATCCATATGAAACAAACTATCTGTTATATACCTATACCAGTAATATCAATAAAGATGCTATCAGCTCTTATGATTGGGCTGAAAATGCCAAGAGGGATGAAGTTAAATTCCAACTGAGTTTAGGTTTCCCTATTTGGCGTGGTATTGCCGGTGATAACTCATTACTGGGTGCTTCTTATACGCAACGTTCTTGGTGGCAGGCATCCAATAGTGATGAGTCCTCGCCATTCCGCGAAACAAACTATGAACCGCAACTGTTCCTGGCATGGGCAACTGATTACGAGTTGGCGGGCTGGACTTTCCGTGAAGTAGAGTTTGGTTATAACCACCAGTCTAACGGTAAAGCGGATCCAACCTCACGTAGCTGGGATCGTGTATACACCCGTGTGATGGCACAGCGTGGCAATTTAGAAATTGACTTGAAGCCTTGGTATCGTCTGCCAGAAAGCGACGAGAAAGATGACAACCCGGATATCAATAAATACATGGGTTATTATCGTCTGAAAGTCGGTTATGCCTTGGGTGACAGTGTATTCAGCGTGGATGGCCATTATAACTGGAATACCGGTTACGGCGGCGCAGAAATGGGCTGGAGCTATCCTATCACCAAGCATGTTCGTTTCTATACCCAAGTGTTCAGTGGCTATGGTGAGTCAATGATTGACTATAACTTTAGGCAAACACGGGTGGGTGTGGGTATCATGTTAAACGATGTCCTTTAACGTCATCCGGCGTTAGAAAAGTTTCAGACACAGGCCGGTTAACCGGCCTGTGCAGATCTTATAGTTGGGGAAGAGTGTGTCGACCGCAGCAGTGATAAATAGGGAATTACTGGCAGTGCAGGTATTGCGAGATACTTTCGGCTATCAGCAATTCCGGCCCGGACAACAGGAAATTATCAACGCCACCCTATCAGGGCAAGACTGTCTGGTAGTGATGCCTACCGGTGGTGGTAAGTCCTTGTGTTATCAGATTCCGGCACTGGTGACGGATGGGTTGACGCTGGTAGTCTCTCCGTTGATCTCGCTCATGAAGGATCAGGTCGACCAACTGCTGGCCTACGGCGTTGGTGCGGGGTGCTTAAACTCGTCGCAAACGCGTGAACAACAGTTAGCCGTGATGGACGGTTGCCGTAGCGGTCAGATTAAGCTGCTGTATATTGCTCCAGAACGCTTGGTCATGGAGAGTTTCCTCGATCAATTGTATCAGTGGCGGCCAGCTTTATTGGCGGTGGATGAGGCGCACTGTATTTCTCAATGGGGTCATGATTTCCGCCCGGAATATCGTGCTCTAGGCCAGTTAAAGCAACGTTTCCCTGATTTACCGGTTATTGCGCTCACTGCCACGGCGGATGACGCGACGCGGGGGGATATTGTTCGTCTGCTTAATCTGGATCAGCCACTGATTCAAGTCAGCAGTTTTGACCGCCCCAATATCCGTTACACCTTGGTAGAGAAGTTCAAACCGCTCGATCAATTATGGCGTTTTGTGCAAGACCAACGCGGCAAAAGTGGCATTATCTATTGTAACAGCCGGGCAAAAGTGGAAGACACCACCGCCCGTTTGCAGAGCCGTGGCTTAAGTGTGGCGGCCTACCATGCCGGGCTGGATAACGAGCGTCGGGGACAGGTGCAGGAAGCATTCCAGCGCGATGATCTGCAAGTGGTGGTCGCGACCGTGGCCTTTGGTATGGGGATTAACAAACCCAACGTCCGCTTTGTGGTGCATTTTGATATCCCGCGCACTATCGAGTCTTATTATCAGGAAACCGGCCGTGCCGGGCGTGATGGCCTGCCTGCTGAAGCCATGTTGCTGTACGATCCGGCGGATATGGCGTGGTTGCGTCGCTGTCTGGAAGAGAAACCAGCAGGGGCACAGCAAGATATTGAACGGCATAAATTAAATGCTATGGGCGCTTTTGCGGAGGCGCAGACTTGTCGTCGTCTGGTGCTGCTCAACTATTTTGGTGAGGGTAAACAGCAGTCGTGTGGTAACTGTGATATTTGCCTCGATCCGCCGAAGCGCTACGATGGGCTGGCTGATGCACAAAAAGCCCTCTCGTGTGTTTATCGTGTCGGACAGCGGTTTGGTCTGGGGTATATTGTCGAGGTGCTGCGCGGGGCGAATAACCAGCGTATCCGTGAAATGGGTCATGACAAGTTATCAGTGTATGGGATTGGCCGCGAACAAAGCCACGAACACTGGGTCAGTATATTGCGCCAGCTTATCCATCTCGGGTTGCTGAGCCAAAATATCGCAATGTTTTCAGCGTTACAACTGACTGAGGCCGCTCGCCCGATTCTGCGTGCTGAATTGCCGTTACAATTGGCAGTGCCGCGTATTCAGAGCCTGAAAGTGCGCAGTAGCGCTAATCAAAAATCTTATGGCGGCAATTATGATCGCAAGTTGTTCGCCAAATTGCGCAAGTTGCGTAAATCTATCGCTGACGAAGGCAATATTCCGCCTTATGTGGTGTTTAACGATGCTACCTTGCTGGAGATGGCGGAACAGATGCCGATTACTGCCAGCGAGCTGTTGAGCGTCAATGGTGTTGGGCAACGCAAACTGGAGCGTTTTGGCGCGCCGTTTATGGCGATGATCCGCGACCATGTAGACAACAACGACGACTAACCGGTCGCCTTTCGCTAACGCCGCTGCGATTTTCGGTTCGCAGGGTATATGAGAATCTATCATGTTGATGCTATTCCTTACCGTTGCGCTGGTCCATCTGGTTGCATTAATGAGCCCAGGGCCGGATTTCTTTTTTGTCTCGCAAACTGCAGCCAGCCGTTCGCGCCGTGAGGCGATGATGGGGGTGGTCGGGATCTCGCTGGGAATTGTTATCTGGGCTGGTGTGGCGCTGATGGGGTTGAACCTTATCTTGCAGAAAATGGCGTGGTTACATCAGATTATTATGGTCGGTGGTGGGCTATATCTGTGCTGGATGGGGTGGCAACTGCTGAAATCTGCCCGAGCCAAACGTCATGGTAGCGAGGGGGTGGTTCAAGTTGCATTACCCGCCCGTGGTCGGACCTTCCTGCGCGGCTTCCTGACTAATCTGTCGAACCCGAAAGCCGTTATCTATTTCGGCAGTGTGTTCTCACTATTTGTTGGCGATGACGTCAGTGCGGGTGCGCGCTGGGGCTTGTTTGTGCTGATTGTTGGTGAAACCTTCGTTTGGTTCACTATTGTCGCCTGCGTATTTGCCTTGCCGGTGATGCGCCGTGGCTATCAGCGTTTATCAAAATGGATTGATGGACTGGCGGGGGTACTGTTTGCCGGTTTTGGTATCCATTTGATCTTATCGCGCTAATTAATGCCCCAACTGGCAGATGATGCCGGTTGGGTAATCATTTGTTTGAATTAGCATTACACTTTTCTGGCGGTTGCCAATAACGCGCCTACCAGCATAAATAAGCCACCAAATATCCGGTTCAGTAATTTCATTTGTTGTGGTGATTTAATCCAGCCAGCAATTCGGGTAGCGAGGGTGGCGTAACCAATCATCACAATAATATCAACCACCACGCTGGTGGTGCCGAGAATCAGATATTGCGCCACTTGCGGTTGGTGTGGCAGCACAAATTGTGGGAATAATGCCGCTAGAAAAACGATGCTTTTTGGGTTGGTAAGGTTAACAAACACCGCGCGTTTAAACAGTTTTCGCCGCGGCATACTGTTGGCTAGCGCATGCAGATCCAGCGCACCGGCAGCGCGCCATTGCTGAATCCCAAGCCAGATTAAGTAAGCCGCACCAAGCCATTTTAGTATTTCAAATGCCAGCAAGGATTGTGAAATCAGTGCACCCAACCCCACGCCAACTAATACAATGTGCACGGCTAATCCCAATTGCAGCCCGCAAATTGAGGCCACAACCCCGCGCGTACCGTGGCTGATGGCGGTGCTCATGGTGTTAATGGCCCCAGAACCAGGGGACAGGCTGAGGATCAATGTGGTCAGTAGATAGGTTAACCACCAGTCTAAGGTCATCGGCAAAGCTCCCTGAATGCATAAATTTATGCCACAATACTCTATTGCTAATAGTTGTGCTATGGCTCACAGAACGACTGGGTTTACCAGAATATCAGGTGTATTGAACATTGAGCAATTCCGGTCAAAGGATGTCATCAGTCATGATTTACAAGGTCATGCTATATCGAGCCACGCTATGCCGTTAGACAATAGCTGGTTAACGCGTGAAGAGCAGTTTGCTGCTTTTGTTAACGGGCCGCTGTTAGATTTTTGGCAACAGCGAGATGAGGATGAGTTTATCGGCGTCGATGATATTCCGATTCGCTATGTCCGCTTTCGTGCACCACAACACACTCGAGTGGTGGTGGTGGTGCCCGGTCGCATTGAAAGTTACGTTAAATATCCTGAAGTGGCTTATGATCTGTTTCAGCAAGGCTATGATGTGATAGTGCTGGATCATCGTGGGCAAGGGCGGTCGGGTCGCTTGCTTGAGGATGGTAACCGTGGTCATGTGATTAAGTTTGATGATTATATTGAGGATTTTGCGCAGTTAGTGCAGCGCGAAATAACTGATAGCCATTATCAGCAGCGATTTGCCCTGGCTCATTCAATGGGGGGTGCAATTCTAACGCGTTTTCTGGCCAGAGAACCGGATGTGTTTAATGCGGTAGCATTATGTGCTCCGATGTTTGGTATCCACTTACCGATGCCCGGCTGGCTGGCTCACCGCATTGTCGACTGGGCCGAAAGGCATCAAACGCTGCGCGACTATTATGCTATTGGTACCGGCCAGTGGCGGCCACTGCCCTATCTGGTCAATGTGTTAACCCATAGCCGTGAGCGATATCGCCGCTATTTACGCCAATATGCGGATACACCGGAAATACGTCTTGGTGGGCCAACCTATCATTGGATCCGAGAAAGTCTGCTGGTGGGCGAGCAAATTATCGCGCAAGCAGAAAAGATAACCACGCCGGTTCTATTATTACAAGCCAGTGAGGATCGGGTAGTACATAACCCGGCTCATGATGCTTTTTCTCAGGCAATGACTTTGGCAGGACACCCTTGCGAAGGGGGACAACCTAAGAGAGTTCAAGGTGCACGCCATGAGATCCTGTTCGAGCGGGACCAGCTTCGTGCCGAGGCGCTGAGCGCCATATTGCGCTTTTTCGCGCAACATCAATCATCAGTCGGCCATTATGGCTCCGACGCCACCAGAGGTTAGAACATACCGCTATGTATCATGTTGTTGCTTCCGATTTAGATGGCACCCTGCTATCACCTGATCATCTTTTAACGCCATATACTAAAGAAACACTCAAGTTGCTGACGCAGCGCGACGTGCATTTTGTGTTTGCCACTGGTCGCCATCATATCGATGTGGCACAAATCCGCGATAGCTTGGAAATCAGTGCCTTCATGATTACCTCCAACGGCGCACGGGTGCACAACACGGCGGGAGAGCTGATTTTTAGTCATAACCTTGATGCAGATATTGCGCGTGATTTGTACAATATTGAGCACAATAACCCGGATATCCTGACCAACGTCTACCTGAACGACGAATGGTTTATGAACCGTGAAAGCCCGGCACAGAAAGAATTTTTCCGTGAGTCGGTATTTAATTATCAGGTATTTGAACCTGCATTACTGCCAACCGATGGTGTGTGTAAGGTTTACTTCACCTGTGAAGATCATGACAAGTTGTTGATTTTAGAAGAAGCCATCAATGCACGTTGGGGCGATCGAGTTAATGTCAGTTTTTCTTTCCCAACCTGTCTGGAAGTGATGGGCGGCGGTGTCTCTAAGGGGCATGCGCTTGATCAAGTTGCCAAAATTATCGGTTATTCACTGAAAGAATGTATCGCTTTTGGTGATGGTATGAATGACCTGGAAATGCTGTCGATGTCTGGCAAAGGCTGCATCATGCGTGATGCGCATCAACGGCTAAAAGACATGTTACCGAATCTGGAAGTGATAGGTTCAAACGCCGATGATGCAGTACCACACTATTTGCGTAAGATGTTTTTAGGAACAGATAACTAACTGATTTAACGAAGTAAATTAAACTTTTCGTAAACGAAAAAGTGGCGCATTAAACATAATTGCGCCACTGGTTTATTCCGTTATCTCAGAGCATCAACTTACTGGTGTTGCCCCTGTTTTTGCAGGAACTGCACACCTTGATCCGGGAAGTCAGTAAACACCCCGTCAACCTGCGCTTGATTGTAGATAATATCGAATAGCTGATTGACGTTAGTCGCGTATTTCGGCAGCTTATCCGCACGGATGGTGTACGGGTGAACCATCATATTGTTGGCATGCGCATCTTTGACCATATTGGTCAGCTTGATGTTATCCGGCGTAGAGGTTTCAACCACCAGCATATGGTAGTCAGGGCCGATGCCATCGGCATACTGTGCTACTTGCTTCATCGCTCCTGGCTTGAACATCCAGTCGTAACTGTAATTGACCCATTTGCCATCAGGTTTCTGTTCGTAGGTTTCATTCCAGTCGGTATAAGCCACCAGTTGGACCAGTTTCAGGTCCATACCCATCTTCGGTTCCAGCTCGTTTTTGATGCGTTTTAATTCATTGGCATCAAAGCATTGCAGATAAACTTTATCGCCCTTGGTGGTGTAACCGTACTGTTTCAGTACTTCCAACACCTTGGTTGAGATGTCTTTCCCTTCTTGTTTATGGAACCACGGTGCTTTTATTTCTGGGTAAATCCCAACGTTTTTACCGGTCGAATGATTCAAACCTTGAACAAATTCAATCTCTTCCTGGAAGGTATGTACACGGAAGTCAGATTTGCCCATCGGGAAACGGCCCGGATAGCTCTGCACTTTCTTACCGTCTTTATCAATATCAAAGCCTTCGGTAAATTTCAGTGATTTAATTTCTGGTAGCGTAAAATCAATGGCGTAATAGCGGCCATCTTTGCGTGCGCGATCGGGGAAGCGCTCAGCCACATCGGTCACGCGATCCAGATAATGGTCGTGCAGAACCACCAACTCATTATCTTTGGTCATCACCAAATCTTGTTCAAGATAATCCGCACCTTGTGCGTAGGCCATGGCTTTAGCGGGCAGTGAATGCTCCGGCAGATAACCACTGGCACCACGATGTGCGATGACAACTTTGCTTGCCGACGGTTTGGTGACTACTGATGACTGCTCGGTGGCCTGAGCCATACCGGTAACTGAGGATGCCAGAATAATACTCGCCAACAGGGTTTTGATGTGGGTTTGCATTGATAGTGCTCCATTTATCAATCTCAGGGTATGAAAAAGGCTATGTCGCTATAAATCCATCAATAACGACACAGCCTGAAAAAACGTAACTAGATGAACTTATAAGCCCTGTTTTCTAGCCAGCTCTGCGTGATGCTTTTTCTCACTAAACATCACAACGATCAGTAACAGAACAGCCAAGATACTGCCGCCGATCATGACCATAAAGCCGCCGTCCCAACCGAAGTAGTCCACGGTATAACCGACGATGGCACTCGCTGCTACCGAGCCGCCCAGATAACCGAACAAGCCGGTGAAGCCCGCTGCGGTCCCTGCTGCTTTTTTCGGTGCTAATTCAAGCGCATGTAAGCCAATCAACATTACCGGGCCATAGATCAGGAAGCCGATGGTGATCATACAGGCCATATCGATACCTGGGTTACCGACCGGGTTCAGCCAGTAAATGATGGTAGCGATAGTCACCAGAGTCATAAAGAACACACCGGTGGCCCCGCGGTTACCTCTAAACACTTTGTCGGACATCCAACCGCACAACAGCGTCCCTGGAATACCAGCGTATTCATACAGGAAATAAGCCCATGAGGATTTATCCAGTGCGAAGTGTTTCACTTCTTTCAGGTAGGTCGGTGACCAGTCGAGGATGCCGTAACGCAGTAAATAAACAAAAACGTTAGCAATCGCGATGTACCACAACAGTTTGTTGGGCAATATGTATTGCATGAAGATCTGTTTAGCTGTCAGTTCTTCTTCTGCTTCTTCACTGTAGTCATCTGGATAGTCGTTTTTGTACTCTTCAATCGGCGGCAAGCCCACGGATTGAGGGGTATCACGCATCAGACCAAAGACAATCAATGCCACCAGAATGGCACCAAAAGCAGGCATGTAGAGTGCGGCTTTCCAGTCGTTAAACCACGCCATCCCCAGCAGGAACAGTAATGGTGGTAAGCCACCACCGACGTTATGGGCGCAGTTCCAGACTGACACGATACTGCCGCGTTCCTTCTTCGACCACCAGTGCACCATAGTACGGCCACATGGCGGCCAACCCATACCCTGGAACCAGCCACATAAGAACAGCAGCACGAACATCACGGCGATACTAGATGTTGCCCAAGGCACAAAGCCCATAAACAGCATCACGGCGGCGGCGAGAATCAAACCGGCAGAGAGGAATATCCGTGGGTTAGACCGGTCAGAAACCGAACCCATGATGAATTTTGAGAAACCGTAGGCAATAGAAATACCCGATAACGCGAAGCCCAGATCCCCGCGAGAGAACCCTTGTTCGATCAAATACGGCATGGCGAGAGTAAAGTTTTTACGCACCAGATAGTAGGCGGCGTAACCGAAAAAGATGCCCATAAAGATTTGCCAGCGTAGGCGGCGGTAGGTGGGATCAATCTGTTCTGCTGGAAGCCGGGCCTGATGCGGCGCGGGCTTAAAAATACTCAACATGAGTGCCTCCGATGGCTTTTTTGTAGTTTTTGACCCCGGTATAGCCTGGTATCTACCCGGTAGTTAAACGGCTAACTTGCTGTCGTTTATGTTCCATAACGAGCGCCATGCTAGATAAATTCGCATAACTTATCTGTGAGTGATGGCTCATTTGTTACAGTTATATGAAAGCGGCGGCAATTTTGAGCGATTGGTTAACATTTTGAAACCCACAATGACAAATTACCTGTGACTTTGATCACAATCATGGTTTTTAAACACCACATTGCTTTCGTTTTTCGTTCGTTTTTGTTCCTTATCAAACAATAACCTTAAAGATTGTGGCTCAATAGACGCATAATTAGCCGCCAGGCGGCTGTCTGATAATGTGGGGTCCTTCATGACGAACAGTTCTCCTTACACAGAAACGGATGTCATCATCATTGGTGGTGGTGCGACCGGTGCCGGGATTGCCCGTGACTGCGCTCGCCGTGGTTTAGCCTGTACGCTCTTGGAGAGGCATGACATTGCCACTGGTGCGACTGGCCGTAACCATGGCTTGCTACACAGCGGCGCACGCTATGCGGTAACTGATGGCGAATCTGCCCGCGAATGTATTGAAGAAAACCGTATTCTGAAACGTATTGCACGCCATTGTATTGAGCAAACGGATGGCCTGTTTATCACGTTGCCGGAAGACTCGCTGGAATATCAGCAGCAATTTATCGCGCGCTGCCAGGACGCCGGTATCGAGGCCGAAGCCATTGATCCAAAGCTGGCCTTACGGCTGGAGCCTGCTGCTAATCCGACATTGATTGCTGCCGTCCGCGTGCCAGATGGTACCGTCGATCCCTTCCGTTTAACTGCCGCGAATATGCTGGATGCGCGTGAGCACGGTGCGAATGTACTGACTTATCACGAAGTTATTGGCTTGCTACGCCACGGTGATAGGGTGAGCGGCGTGCGCGTTTTCGATCATAAGAATCAGCGCCAGTATGATATTCATGCACAAATAGTGGTCAACGCTGCGGGGATCTGGGGGCAACATATTGCTGAATATGCTGATCTTCGTATCCGCATGTTTCCGGCAAAAGGTGCTCTGTTGATCTTGGGTCATCGGATCAACAACATGGTGATCAACCGCTGTCGTAAACCGGCTGATGCTGATATTTTGGTTCCGGGCGACACCATCTCATTGATCGGGACGACCTCAACCCATATTGAATACGATCAAATCGATAATATGGTAGTAACGGCACAAGAGGTGGATACCTTAATCCGCGAAGGATCAAAACTTTCACCCCAGTTGGCGCAAACGCGCATCTTACGTGCTTACGCCGGTGTCAGGCCGCTGGTTGCCAGTGATGATGACCCGTCGGGGCGCAATGTCAGCCGTGGCATTGTGTTACTGGATCATGCTAACCGCGATGGTCTGGAAGGTTTTATCACCATTACCGGTGGCAAGCTGATGACCTACCGTCTGATGGCGGAGTGGGCAACAGATAAAGTGTGTGAAAAATTAGGTATTACCGCAGCCTGTACCACCGCCCAAGCGCCACTACCCGGTTCACAGCAATCAGCGGAGCAAACTCTCAGCAAAGTCATTTCTCTGCCTGCCAGTATTCGTGGCTCAGCGGTTTATCGCCATGGGGATCGCGCGACACAACTATTGGCCGGAAACCGGCTGGATAATAGCCTGGTGTGCGAATGCGAGGCAGTGACTGCCGGCGAAGTGCGCTATGCGATTGAATCGCTATCGGTCAATAACCTACTGGATTTACGTCGTCGTACCCGTGTTGGCATGGGGACCTGTCAGGGTGAACTCTGTGCCTGCCGGGCCGCGGGTTTACTCAGCCGCTTTAAAGTGACCACGCCGCAGCAATCCCGTGAACAGCTGGTGCAATTTCTTAATGAGCGTTGGAAAGGTGTGCGCCCGATAGCTTGGGGCGATGCTTTGCGGGAGAGTGAATTTACGCACTGGGTCTATCAAGGGCTGTGTGGTCTGGATGACACCCCGTCTGCGGCCAACGTTCAGGAGAAACCAGATGAAATTTGATGTCATTATCATCGGTGGTGGCTTGGCTGGTCTGGCGTGCGGTATCCGCCTGGCTGAGCAAGGCAAATATTGTGCGATTGTCAGCGCCGGGCAAAATGCGCTGCACTTTTCCTCCGGCTCTTTGGATCTATTGGCAAAATTACCGGATGGGCAGGCAGTCAGCCAGCCGTTATCCGCACTCGCGACCTTGGCTGAATTAGCGCCTGAACACCCCTATAGCAAGATGGGGCAAGTGGCACAAGTGGGTGAATTAGCACAAGAAGCTGAATCTCTTTTACAGCGGTGCGGCCTGAAATTGGTGGGCAGCGCGGCGAAGAACCACCTGCGGCTTACGCCGTTGGGCAGTTGCCGGCCAACCTGGCTCAGCCCGGCGGATATCCCGATTGCACCATTGGAAGGCCCGCTGCCGTGGCAAAAAGTCGCGGTAATTGGTATTGAAGGTTTCCTCGATTTCCAACCACAAATGGTTGCCAGCGCCTTACAAGAGCAAGGTGTTGATGCGACGCCAGATTATCTGCATTTACCGGCGCTTGATCGTCTGCGGGATAACCCTAGCGAATTTCGTGCGGTCAATATTGCTCGTGTGCTGGATTTACCAGAAAACCTGCAACCGCTGGCGGATGAGTTATCCCGTCTGTCATCAGCAGCAGAAATGATTTTGCTGCCAGCTTGTATCGGGCTGGATGTGTCTGCGCCACTGGAAGCATTGCGAGCCGCAGTCGGGAAACCCATTCAACTGCTGCCGACGCTACCACCGTCGTTACTTGGTATGCGATTACATCAGGCTCTGCGCCATCGCTTCCAGCAATTGGGGGGCATTGTCATGCCCGGTGATGCGGTATTACGTGCTGAGCTGGTGGGGGACCGGATTACTGGGCTTTATAGCCGTAACCATGGCGATATTCCGTTGCGTGCCGCCCAGATGGTGCTGGCCAGCGGTAGCTTCTTTAGCAATGGGTTAGTGGCCACTTTTGAGCATGTTTACGAACCGATACTGGATCTGGATATTTTATCGCTACCGAACCGTGCCGACTGGAGCCGCAGCAATATGTTTGCGCCCCAGCCTTATCTGCAATTTGGGGTTAACACTGATAACCGGTTACGGGCGCTACGTGGGGGTATTGCACTGGATAATCTACATGTTATCGGTGCGGTACTGGGGGGATACGATCCGTTGCAACAAGGCTGTGGCGCAGGGGTTTCACTAACCAGCGCACTGTTTGTTGCAGAGCAGATTGTCAACGCAATGGAGGTGACATTATGACGTGGTTACCGCAGAACGGAGACAGCAACACTTTTTCTCAGAATCAACATTTGCCGCAGGATAAACACTTGGCACGGGATAACAGTTTTGAAAGTTGTATTAAGTGTACGGTGTGCACCACTTATTGCCCGGTCGCCAAGGTTAACCCGCTTTATCCGGGGCCGAAGCAGGCTGGCCCTGATGGTGAGCGCTTACGTTTGAAAGATCCGGCACTGTATGACGATGCATTGAAATATTGCACGAACTGCAAACGTTGCGAAGTGGCATGCCCGTCCGATGTTAAAATCGGCGACATCATCCAACGTGCTAAAGCCAGTTACAGCAGCAATAAACCCAAACTGCGCGATGCGATCCTCAGTCATACCGATATCATGGGCACCCTCTCAACACCGTTTGCACCGGTAGTGAATGCGGTCACCGGTTTGAAACCGGTGCGTGCCTTGTTGGATAAAGCGCTGAAAATTGATCATCGGCGTGAATTACCAAAATACTCGTTTGGTACCTTTCGCCGCTGGTATCGTAAACAAGCTGAAAAACAGCAGCAATATAGCGAACAGGTGGCATTTTTCCATGGCTGCTTCGTAAATTACAATCATCCCCAGTTAGGTAAAGATTTAGTCAGTGTATTCAATGCGATGAACATTGGCGTTCAATTACTTAAACGGGAAAAATGCTGTGGCGTACCCCTGATTGCTAATGGATTTATTGAGCAGGCGGAAAAACAGGCACGGGTGAATCTGGAATCCCTGACTGATGCGGTTATCGGGCGGGATATCCCGGTAGTAGCAACTTCATCAAGTTGCACCTTTACCTTGCGTGATGAGTATCCGCACTTGTTAGATGTTGATACTGCACCCGTGCGCGACAAAGTGGAGTTGGCGACACGCTATCTCTACCGCTTATTGGATCAGGGGCGCGACTTACCGTTGAAAGCGCTGTTCTCGGCAAACAATACGCCGTTGCGTATTGCCTATCACACACCTTGCCATATGGAGAAAATGGGCTGGACGGCCTATACCCTAGCTTTGCTACAGCGTATCCCCGGTATTGAGCTGGTGGTATTGGATTCGCAGTGTTGCGGGATTGCCGGAACTTACGGTTTTAAATCAGAGAACTACGCAACATCGCAAGGGATTGGTGCCTCACTGTTCCAGCAAATCGAGGAGAGTGGGGTTGATTTGGTGATTACCGATTGTGAAACCTGTAAGTGGCAGATTGAAATGTCGACCAGCAAAAAATGCGAACATCCCATCACTTTATTGGCACTGGCTTTAGCTTAATTTTGGAAAAGGATAATGCAGGCAGAGCGCTGATGAGCCGCGCTCTGTTAAGGAATACTATTTTAGCTTGAGCGTGCTAATAATCGATTCGGCTTCAGTCTGAGCTTGCTGCTGATTATCTGCGGGCAGCGTAATTTGTATTGTCATCAAATGGTTATCGACTTTACCCATCAACACAGACGAATAGGCTTTCTGGCCGCCACTGGTAATAATGCTATCTAACTGCTGGAACGGTTGTCCGTCAATTTTAATGGCTTTATTGGTGACGACTTGCAGGTTAGCATCACGGGCGCGTTGCTGGTCTGCTAAACGCGTTGTCAGTACTTCCAGTTCTTCATTGGTGTTATCACCTAAAATCACGATAACTGCTTTATCGCCGGTTTTATTGGCGTAAACGTGCATGTTATTCGCTTGATTGCCCATCTTTCCGCTTTGATCAGACAAGTCTGCCGGCAAGCTGAAGGCCACTTTGCCTTCCAGCAGGCTGACCGGTTGGCCCACGTTACTATTGCTGTTGCCATCACAAGCACTTAATCCTGCAACCAACAGACCGACAGCAAGAAATTTGGTTATTTTATGCATGGGAATCCCTTTATTGATGATTAATATCCCCTTGTTACTTGAACTTACAGGGGGTTAGTGACACCCCTGCAACGCCAACTAATCTGGGTATAGCCTTATCGCACCTTATTCAGACGCTAAAAGCAATCTATTGTTCAGTGGCAGTAGCCTGCTTTAGTGCTTGCTGTTCGGTCTGTCGGGCAAAATATTTCAGCAATACATTGAGCATCACGCCATAGGCGGGTAGGAAGAACAACATGCAGATCAGCAGCTTAAAGCTATAATCCACCAAAGCGATTTCTACCCAGTTTGCGGCCATAAATGGGTCAGTACTGCGATAGAACGCAATAAAGAAGAACGCCATGGTGTCACTGATATTGCCAAAGAACATGGCAGCAGTAGGGGCAACCCACCAGGCACTGCGCTGACGCAGGCGGTTAAATACCTGAACATCCAGAATCTGGCCGAGTACATAGGCCATAAAGCTGGCAATCGCGATACGGGCTACCACCAAGTTAAAGCTGGTTAATGCCGGTAACCCCTGCCAACTCCCCTGATAAAACAGGGCTGAAATCAGATATGAAATCAGCAACGCTGGCACCATAACCGACAGAATGATCCGGCGCGCCAAAGGAGCACCAAAAATCCGTACAGTCAGGTCAGTGGCAAGGAAGATAAACGGAAAAGTAAAAGCGCCCCAAGTGGTATGAAAACCGAAGATAGCGATCGGTAATTGCACCAGGTAGTTGCTGGAGGTAATGATGACAATATGGAATAGCGACAGCCATACCAAAGCGGTCATCCGCTGTTGGGCAGTAAACGAAAACATAAATGTGACCTTTTTGGTTATTGGGGTGAGGGAACCCAAACAGAATGTGCCGCAATTTCTGCGACGCGGCGGCATAATACGCGTTTGCGCAACGAATGCAATGGCTAATTTTAACGCAAACGTTAGCGTCGCTTGCGCCTAAAAATCGACGGGGTAAACTATCCGCCTTCGCACACGGGCTTATATTTTATCTTTATACTGCTAGCAAACCCATAACGACCAACAAGAGACTCACCATGACCGATATTTTTGCCAATCCAGACAAAACACTTGATGCACTGGGCCTGCGCTGCCCTGAGCCGGTGATGATGGTGCGAAAAACGGTCCGGCACATGGAAGATGGCCAAACTCTACTAATTATTGCTGACGACCCTGCCACCACCCGCGATATTCCCGGTTTTTGCCGTTTTATGGACCATCAGTTGTTGGCACAAGATATCGGGCAGACGCCGTATCGGTATTTAGTCAAGAAAGGGGCAAAAGCGCAGTAACACCCGCCTCTGCCCCAATTATCAGAACCGATGCTTGATTCAAACATCCCGCTTGCGCAGTAGCCGTAACGCATTGGCTGTTACTAAGGCGGTAGCACCGGAATCTGCTAATACTGCCAACCAGAGACCGGTTAAGCCCAGTAGTGTGGTAACCAGGAAGATTCCCTTTAGGCCCAGTGCGATAGTAATGTTCTGGCGGATATTGGCGTTGGCCGCCCGTGATAACAGAATAATTTCTGCTAATCCGGTTAACCGGTTGTGGGTCAACGCGGCATCGGCTGTTTCCAATGCCACATCGGTGCCACTACCCATGGCAATACCAATACTGGCTGCTTTCATCGCCGGAGCATCATTGATGCCATCACCGACCATCACCGTAGGTTGTGCCGCATTCAATGCCATAACCGCTTGCACTTTATCGGCGGGCAGTAATCCGGCGCGGTAATCAATCCCCAATTCACCGGCAATTGCCGCTGCGGCTCGTGGATTATCGCCAGTGAGCATCACCCCCTGAATACCTAACTTCTTCAGCGCATCAATGGCTTGCCTGGCATCAGTTCGTAACGTGTCACGTAATGCCAATAAACCAATTAGCGTTTCATCTTCCAGCACGGCGACGGCTGTTTTACCGCTGCTTTCCAACTGGTCGAGCTGTGTTTGCCACTCAGCAGTCAATAACTGTGGGGGCAACTTACTGGGGGCGCTGACGCGCACCGTCAGACCATTAACCACACCTTCAACACCCACCCCCGCCAGAGCTCGACGCTCACTCGCCAGTGGCAATATTGGGGTGTTTTGCTGTGCGCGTTGCATAATAGCGATCGCTAACGGATGGTGGGAGCCAGCTTCAACGGCGGCGGCCAACGCTAACAGGCGGGTTTCACTCACACCGGCTATAGGCAGAATATCGGTAACTTTAGGTTTGCCCTCGGTCAGGGTGCCGGTTTTGTCAAAGGCAACCGTTTGAATTCGGCCCAACTGCTCCAGTGCTGCTCCCCCTTTGATCAATGCCCCACGGCGGGTTGCCGCCGCTAATGCAGATGTAATTGCCGCAGGTGTGGAGATAACCAACGCACATGGGCAACCTATCAGTAATAGTGTCAGGCCGCGGTACAGCCAGGTTTCCCAAGGTTCGGCGAAAGCCAAAGGCGGTACTAACATGACCAGCGCTGAAAGCAGCATGATCGCTGGCGTATAAATACGACTGAAGCGGTCAATGAAACGCTCAATGGGTGCTCGGCGTTCTTCTGCTAATTCAATTAGTTGCAGAATACGGTCAATAGCATTATTGCCGGGTTCTGAGATAACTCGCATTTCAGTGGCGCGATCGACCGATAAGCTCCCGGCCGCAACTTTTTCGCCTTGCTGACGCTCAACAGGGATAGATTCTCCGGTGAGGGCGCTTTCATCGAAACTGGCAAAAGGGGTCATTAATTCGGCATCTGCGGGTAAGCGGCCACCGGGCGAGATTTCGATGATATCGCCGGGGCGCAAACTGGCGACAGGAACCCACCTACGCTCACCGTCTTTTAACAACAGTGCCTCTTCTGGCACCAATGCCATCAGGGCAGTTACCCCACTGCGTGCACGGTTTGCGGCATAAGATTCGAGCAGTTCGCCGACCATAAACAGCAGTAATACCATGGCCGCTTCAGCGGTTGCGCCAATAAACATCGCCCCGATAGCTGCCACGCTCATCAAGGTTTCAATGGCGAAGGGAGTCCCAGAGCGGATAAGCTTCCAGGCTTTGGCGGTGATCGGGATCAGACCGACAATGGTGGTTGCAGTGAAGGCAAACTCACTTAGTTCAAGGCTGAATAACGAGATCCCCCAACTGATAAGCATCAGTGTGGTTAATAATGCGATAGGTAAGTATTCGCGCAGGCGTGATTCTGGCGCAGCGGCTTTACTTCCTGCGCTTGATTGGGTATCGACCAGAGTGAATCCAGCCTGAGTGACTGCATTCACGACTTGAGGGCGGATATCTGTGCGTGCATCAACCACTAATTTTTCTGTGGCAAAGAGGACTTTTACATTTTCAATCCCGACCAGATTACTGACGGCATTTTCAATTTTTCGGGCACAGCTTGGGCAGTCCATCCCTTTGACCTGCCAACTGAAGCGCTGGTTATCTGCAGATATCGCTGGCGCGAGTATGTCGCTTTCGTCATCACCCTCATCGCTTTGGCCCTGACTACAGCAACCCCCATCATTATGTGAGTGTTCACTCACTGAGTCTGAGCTGTCATTGCTGGCACTGGTTGTTTTCTGGCTGCTGCAACCGGTTTGTTGTTTGGCATGAGTGTGACCACAGCCACAGTTGTTGTGTGTATCCGTTGGATGCTGATGTTCAGAATGTGAATGCATGGTGCCTCCTGGAAAGCATGTAACAGGTATTGCAGCACTCTACACCTTGGAGTCAACTCCAGAGTCAAGAGGGAAATGAGAGTAATTGCTAAATGGGATTTTTGCTACCTGGCAGGGTATGACTAAAGTGAGCGTATCCAGCGCATTGAAATGCGCGCCCCTTTGGTGGAGCACGCAGCTCAAACGGCTAAAAACGTATTGCGGTACTGATTTAGTTACAAATACAGCGACCGGACAATCAGGAAATGCCCGACAAAGTAGCAACCAGCGACAATTGCATCTGAAGCCCGGAATGAAAAACGATAGCGATTCAGTAGCCAAATGCTATGCGAAACCAGCAGTAACACGGTACCTGCCAGCAGAGAGAAGCTTAAATCTGTGCTGCGGGCAAAGTATTGTTCGCCCGCCATCCAGACCATCAGTAACGTCATGCCAACGAAAGCGATCACTGGCCAGCGCATATCTTCCAGCCGTGTCCAGATAGTGGCTATCAGTAATGCGCCAATCACGATCAAAACCAATGGAAGAGGCCAGAACAGCGTGAATGTCATCTGGCTGGCAAAACTGATGGTATAGAGTAAATGGGAAAGGAAGAATGCGCCCAGAGCATAAAGTAAGCGCTCACTGGGTAGCAGTAATAATGCATCAGCTACCAGAGTCGCAAGTAAGCCCAAGACAATGAGATAGCCGACAGGACCAAGAATAGGTGCTTGCCAGGCAAGTAACAGTAAAAGTAACAGGGTGACAGGTTTGAATACCCAACGCTGCCAGCGTGGGCCTCGGTAAGTTGCATCAACAAACAACCAACCAGAAAAAAATACGGCAAGGAATGGCCAGCTCATTATTTATCCTTTTTTCTATGCAGGTTTTAGTGAAAGTACCTGTGTTGTAATGATAATCCGTAATGCTAATGACTCCGAGTATACATTCATCAAGTGTAAGGGATGGAAGCCAAGAGCGATAGCGACGCTATTGTGATTTGCATGATTTGTGCCACTTAATGCGTAACAGTCCGCATAATCAGATTTAGCGGCACCATCCGCCAGCGGAGATCTTGGTGTTGTTTGGCCCACATGTTATGTTAAGGCCGATTTCCTTTCGCTAAATCAAGGGATAGAGGCAGTAGCGCCATGGCCAATGAACAATTGCTTTATCGTATTCAATTTATAAATAACGGTAAGAATTATCAGCTCTATGTCCGTGAGGTAGGCCCGAGTAACTTGTTTGGGTTTATTGAAATTGCTGATTTTGTCTTTGATAGTCAATCAACATTGCTGGTGGACCCTTCAACTGAAAAACTGAAAACAGAATTTTCAGGTGTTAACCGCAGCTATATTCCTCTTCATTCGGTGATTCGTATCGATGCCGTGACGGAAAAGGGCAGCGCTCGGATCTCTGAATTGGGCAGTAATGTGATGAGTTTCCCCTATCTGCCGGGCAATAAGTCCTGATGGGTAGTGTATGAATAAACCTCCGTTATTATTGATTGCTGTGGTGGTACTGATAGCCGTATTGGCGACCCGTCAGTATTGGCAAAAAAAACGGCAGGATACAGAAAATGACCGAGCGCTGGTGCGCAGTTTACAAGTTGAAGTCATTAATAAACGAGAAGTATTAGCGCCCAATCGTCGCTCACGGCAGCGCGAAGAAATTGTCGCAGAAGAAAAACGCTATGAAGTTACTTTCCAGCCACTTATCAGTAGTATTGAGGTTAAAATTAACCGTGAAATCAAAGTGATACTGCCACAGCAGGCGTATAATAGTATTGTACAAGGCGCACAGGGAACGTTACGTTTACAAGGCTCCCGCTATATTGGTTTTACCCCGACGTCAGTCCCCGACTAAATCTGTCGCCAAATAAGTCAGCCTGCAATCAACAATTTGCCGCTACAACCAAGGTATATCCAATAGACTTGAAGTTGCAGGCGGCAGATAAGTTTATTTTTTAGGCAGTGATGGTTGCTTCTTTTGCCAGGCCAGTAATTCAAAGACACCGAACACAAAGATTTTAAGTTGCTGCAAGCCACTGATCGGTTGATCTTTAGGTTGTGTAGATTTGAGTAGAACCAGTTGTAAACCATGCATCAAAACCATAAATATCATGGCAACATTAATAAAGTATCTCAATGGTTTAGGGAAGGGTTGGAACAGATTTAGCAGTAAGAAAAACCATACCCCTAACATCAATAACCGGCCGAGATTAATCCACATGGTGTTGCTCCAGTTCTTCCGCTGATACAGCGTGTTGGTGAGTCTGTTCATTACGAATATAGAGACGATAGGCCACTTGACCGGCAATTTTCTCGCGATGTAACTGCCAACTGCCGGGAACATCCGCAGCGGCACTTTCAGCCTCAGCTTCAACGTAAATCCAAGCCTGTTCTGCCAGCCAGTTATATTGCTCCAGCAGTGTGATGGTTTCAGCTAACAAGCCTTTACGGAAAGGGGGATCAAGGAATACCAGATCAAAAGGCTGCCCCGGTTGAGCCAGCCACTGTAAAGAATTGGTATTCACTACTTGACCATTCTCGGCACTCAATAATGCCAGATTGCTGCCAAGTTGCTTGGCGACATGCCGATCGGCTTCTAATAATATGGCTTCACCGGCATAACGGGATAGCGCTTCCAGCCCCAATGCGCCGCTGCCAGCAAAGCAATCCAGACACCGGGCACCCTGAATCATCGGTGCCAGCCAGTTAAACAGTGTCTCTCTGACCCGGTCAGTGGTTGGGCGTAGCCCTGGGCTATCAGGCACGGGCAATTTACGGCCTCGCCATTTGCCACCAATGATGCGGATCTGCCCCGCTGCCTGATGTACCGCCGGTTTTGCGCTAGATCGTTGGGTTGTCGATCGTGTTGTAGGTCGTTTTGCCATAGATTGCTTTGCTTGAAAGTTGGTCAGTATTGCAGCGCTGAATAAAAGAGTTAATCGCTATTCTACCTACGACTGCTGTGTGGGGGAAACGTTAAACCTTTGTTGACTGAATTCACAATAGAAACCAGCATCGTGCGCGTGTTGCTGTTCAGGGGAAAGTGATAGACTTGCAAACTATTATCTTATTTTATGCAAACCCGAAGTCATAAGGGTAAAGCCATGATTAAACCGCGAGGAGTGTAGTCGCAAATGGCAAAAGAAAAAAAACGTGGTTTTTTTTCCTGGCTGGGCCTTGGCCGTCAGAATGAAGAACAACCAACAGAGCCATTGGCTACTGAAAAAGAAGGTGTTGCTGAGCATGCTGAAGAGCAAGCCATCAGTGAGAAACAGATTGAGATAGCATCTGAGCATCCACCTGTTGAGGTAGAAGAGCATGTCACTGCCGCACCGGGTGAATGGGATAGCGCCGTTGTCAGTGAAGCCGCGGCTGAAATTCTGCCTGAGCTGGATGTAGACCCTACAGCGCAGGGGGTTGAAGAACCGATAGATTTCTCTTCTGATCCTCAGTATTTACAACATCATTTCTCACAACATGAGAATGAAGACGATAATGTTGCTCAATGGGATGAAGGCACCGTCAGTGCGCCAGAACTGCCATTGACAGAAGATAACCTGGTTCTCGATGTCTCTACGCCACAAGCTATTGTGGAAGAGCCGTGGGTCGAGGTTAGCGGCGAAACAGCAGTAATTGAAGAAGAATTTGAGTCACAAACAGAGCTTGAAGCGGTAAACGAAATTGTGCCGGTAGCGGTTCAGGAACAAGAACGCCCAACCAAAGAAGGTTTTTTTGCTCGTTTAAAACGCAGCTTACTTAAAACCAAGCAGAATCTTGGCTCCGGTTTTATGGGGCTGTTTAGTGGTAAGAAAATCGACGACGATCTGTTTGAAGAGTTAGAAGAACAGCTCCTGATCGCCGACGTTGGCGTCGAAACTACCCGTAAAATTATTACCTCTCTAACCGAACATGCCAGTCGTAAGCAGCTAAAAGATGCCGAAGCGTTATATGGCAAGCTTAAAGAGGAAATGTCTGAAATTCTGTCTAAAGTAGACAAGCCATTGGATGTCAGTGGCAAAAATCCCTTTGTTATCTTAATGGTTGGCGTTAATGGTGTGGGGAAAACTACCACCATCGGGAAACTGGCGCGTCAATTCCAGGCTGAAGGTAAATCTGTCATGCTGGCGGCGGGTGATACTTTCCGCGCGGCTGCGGTAGAACAACTGCAAGTTTGGGGGGATCGTAACAAGATTGCCGTGGTGGCACAGCATACCGGTGCAGACTCTGCTTCGGTGATTTTCGATGCTATTCAGGCAGCGAAAGCCCGAGGTATTGATGTGCTGCTGGCGGACACTGCCGGGCGTTTACAAAATAAAGCCCACCTGATGGAAGAGTTGAAGAAGATTGTCCGAGTGATGAAAAAGCTGGACGGCGACGCCCCCCATGAGGTTATGCTGACATTAGATGCCAGTACCGGACAAAATGCGGTGAGTCAGGCGAAACTGTTTAATGAAGCAGTCGGTCTGACCGGAATTACCCTAACTAAACTGGATGGTACCGCCAAGGGCGGGGTGATTTTTGCCATCGCAGATCAGTTCGGAATCCCAATCCGTTATATCGGTGTTGGGGAAGGTATAGAAGATTTGCGGCCATTTAAGGCTGACGATTTTATTGAGGCTCTTTTTGCCCGAGAGGACTAATACGGATGATTCGCTTTGAACAGGTCAGTAAAGCTTATCTGGGCGGACGACAGGCGCTCCAAGGGGTCGATTTTCATCTGCGCCCAGCGGAAATGGCGTTTCTGACCGGCCATTCCGGTGCAGGGAAAAGCACCCTGCTGAAACTGATTTGTGGTATCGAGCGCCCCAGTGCCGGTCATATATGGTTTGGTGGTCACGATATAAGTCGCTTGAAAAACCGAGAAGTACCTTTCCTGCGTCGCCAGATCGGGATGATCTTCCAGGATCATCACCTGTTGTTGGACAGAACGGTATATGACAATGTCGCTATGCCATTGATTATTGCTGGTGCCAGCACTGAAGATATTCGCCGCAGAGTATCCGCAGCACTGGATAAAGTAGGGTTGCTGGATAAGGCGAAAAACTTCCCAATTCAACTTTCCGGCGGTGAGCAACAGCGTGTAGGCATTGCTCGGGCGGTAGTGAATAAACCGGCAGTATTACTGGCTGATGAACCGACGGGTAACTTAGACGATGCATTATCCGAAGGTATTTTGCGTTTGTTTGAAGAATTTAACCGTGTGGGCGTTACCGTGTTGATGGCAACCCACGATACGTCGTTGATTGCCCGGCGGCGCTACCCGATTCTGACATTGAGTCAGGGGCGGATGTTAGGAGCGCATCATGGCGAATAACGCACAGAAAGCAAAAACCAAAGCGCTAAAAGGCGGTTGGCGTGAACAGTGGCGCTATTCGTGGGTTAATGCCATTGCCGATATGATGCGCCAGCCATTGGCGACACTGTTAACGGTGATGGTGATTGCCATTTCGTTAACACTGCCAAGCGTATGCTATATCGTGTGGAAGAACGTCAGTCAGGCGGCAGATCAATGGTATCCAACCCCACAACTGACGGTCTATTTAGATAAAGCACTGGACGATAACGCAGCTGAGAACGTGGTGACTACGCTGAAAGCGGAAGCAGGTGTGGAGAAGGTTAATTATCTGTCGCGGGAAGAAGCGATGGGTGAGTTCCGCAACTGGTCCGGTTTTGGTGGAGCGCTGGATATGCTGGAAGAAAATCCGCTGCCCGCTGTTGCCATCATCACCCCTAAATTGGATTTCCAGAGCTCAGGGACGCTGGATACCCTGCGTGATCGGGTTAGTAAGGTGGAAGGGGTGGCTGAAGTCCGCATGGATGATAGCTGGTTTGCCCGTTTGGCCGCGCTGACAGGCCTGGTCGGGCAGGTCGCGGCCATGATTGGTGTTTTGATGGTGGTTGCCGTGTTCCTGGTAATTGGTAACAGTGTGCGTCTGAGTATCTTTAGCCGCCGCGATACTATCAATGTTATGAAGTTGATTGGTGCAACGGATGGGTTCATTCTGCGGCCGTTCCTGAACGGTGGGGCAATGCTGGGATTTGGTGGTGCGGTGTTATCTCTGATCCTATCAGAAGGGCTGGTATGGAAGCTTGGCTCGGTGGTTACGCAGGTGGCAGCGGTGTTCGGTACCCAATTTACCTTACATGGCTTGAGCTGGGATGAGTGCCTGTTGCTGGTGTTGATCTCTGCCATGATCGGCTGGATTGCAGCGTGGCTGGCAACGGTCCAACATTTACGTCGATTTACACCGCAGTAAAGAATGTTTGTTATACTCTTTCCCTGCGGTGTTGAACTAAAGCAGGGAAAG
Source organism: Yersinia sp. 2553 StPb PI (assembly GCF_052217105.1). Lineage (NCBI taxonomy): Bacteria > Pseudomonadati > Pseudomonadota > Gammaproteobacteria > Enterobacterales > Yersiniaceae > Yersinia > Yersinia sp. 2553 StPb PI. The sequence continues at coordinate 4,154,994 of NZ_JAZGPX010000002.1, forward strand.
AGGTATTTGCTGTAGTGAATTCCATCTATACTCCCTGATCCGCTTGACCGGTTATCTGCTAAGATCCAGAGTCAAAAAGTGTGATCTAGTATGAACTTTTACGGCAATAACCAGTCCAATAACACAGTGAAATGATAATGTGCCCAGCGCTTGAATCTGTTTAAGCAGATGCTAAAATATCTGCGCTGAGACAAAACTGCACTAAACATGCAATGAGAGGGTTTTGAATGACCAAAGAAATGCAAACTTTAGCCTTAGTACCCCAAGGTAGTCTGGAAGCCTATATTCGGGCCGCCAACGCCTATCCGATGCTGACCGCAGAGGAAGAACGGGAGCTGGCTGAACGGCTGCATTACCAGGGCGATCTGGGAGCGGCTAAACAGCTTATCCTGTCTCACCTGCGCTTTGTCGCTCATGTTGCCCGCAACTATTCCGGGTATGGTTTGCCACAGGCTGACCTTATTCAGGAAGGTAATATTGGCTTGATGAAAGCAGTTCGCCGTTTTAACCCTGAAGTCGGGGTACGTCTGGTGTCCTTTGCGGTACATTGGATCAAAGCAGAAATTCACGAATATGTTCTGCGTAACTGGCGAATTGTCAAAGTCGCAACCACCAAAGCTCAGCGTAAATTGTTCTTCAACCTGCGTAAAACCAAGCAGCGTCTGGGTTGGTTTAATCAGGATGAAGTCGAGCTGGTTGCCAAAGAACTGGGTGTGACCAGTAAAGATGTTCGCGAGATGGAATCACGCATGTCCGCACAGGATATGACATTTGATCCATCTCCAGATGACGAAGCACGTGATGGCCAATCCATGGCGCCGGTCCTGTATTTACAGGATAAAACCTCTGATTTTGCTGATGGCATTGAAGAGGATAACTGGGATAACCATGCGGCAGATAAATTGTCTTATGCGTTGGAAGGATTGGACGAGCGGAGCCAGCATATTATTCGCGCCCGTTGGTTGGACGATGACAACAAGTCAACGTTGCAGGAACTGGCCGATCAGTACGGTGTATCTGCTGAACGTGTGCGTCAGCTTGAAAAGAACGCGATGAAAAAATTACGCATGGCGATTGAAGCCTAATACACATACCCAAAACCATTAGCATTGCAGCTAAACACAACTGTGATGTTAGGTTACAACGGGATATGACGTAACATGAAGGGCGATATTATTTATTAATGTCGCCCTTTTGCTTTTTTGGCACTCTCCATCAACAAAATTTATTTAGCAAAACCCGCTTTATCTAGCAAAACCAAATGAGCTGAGATCGCTATTTTATTGATACTGGCTATTTGTGCCAGCCTTGTGTGCCACGGCTAAAACCACAGGCGTGCATAAAACCATCCATCGCCTCATGTTGTTCGGCTATAACCTGCTCATCCTTAAGTTGCCAGTGCTGTACTGTCGGTAACTGACGCTGCGTTTCTTCGATCAAATATAATCCCACGCCACGGCGACGAGTCACCTCTCTGACATACAAATCCTGAAACTCAGCCTGCTGACCATTCACCGTGATTTTGACTGCACCTAATAGACGCTCGTTAAAACGCGCGCCAAACAGCGGCTTACCATCGTTAATCCACTGCTGCCAGAGTGTTGGCTGTTGTTCAGGCCAGATCTTCGCTAAATCGATAAGATCCTGATGAGTAAGGGTTGTTAATCGTTCAATAGTCAGTTTCATCGTCGAGAGACCACAAAAAAGTAAGGGTAATGGGGCTGTGGTTTATTGTACTAGATCACAGACTAGAGCGTTGTGTAAGTTTTTCTGTACGTTCACGGCGGAAAATGTTTTTTCGCTACTGCATTTTCCGAGTTTTACCGGAGTAAAAGATCACATAACCAGCACAACCCACTATCATTTGAGTAAAACCCATTCAATTTAATCCTAATTTTATGCTGTTTACACCGCTTGTTTCTGCTTGTCCTAGTTGATTTGCAGCATAAAACTCCTGTTTAATGACATGAAAAATAAAGTCTTATTAGAGAAATCTATTACTTTTGAGACTAAATCATTATTACTTATGAATAAAACGTTACATTCGATAAAACGTTAAGACCGACACAACAAGCACGTTCACAATGACAGATGGGGAATTCGCGGATGAAATTAACAAAAGGTAAAGTGTTGCTGGCTGGGTGTATAGCAATGGCGATGAGCCACTCTGTACTGGCTAAAGACATTAAAGTCGCCATTGTTGGCGCGATGTCAGGCCCGGTTGCCCAATATGGTGACATGGAATTTACCGGCGCACGTCAGGCTATTGCTGATATCAATGCCAAAGGTGGAATCAAAGGCGATAAACTGGTTGGCGTGGAGTACGATGATGCCTGCGACCCGAAACAAGCTGTCGCCGTTGCCAACAAAGTCATTAACGACGGTATTCGTTATGTTATCGGCCATCTGTGCTCTTCTTCAACTCAGCCTGCTTCAGACATTTATGAAGATGAAGGTGTGATTATGATCACTCCTGCTGCAACCAATGCCGATCTGACCACGCGTGGTTACAAAATGATCATGCGCACCACCGGTTTGGATTCTGATCAAGGCCCAACCGCTGCCAAATATATCATTGAGACTATTAAGCCTAAACGTATTGCAGTGGTACACGATAAGCAGCAGTACGGTGAAGGCTTGGCGCGTTCTGTACGTGACAGCTTGAAAAAGCAAGGTACCGAAGTGGTGCTGTTTGAAGGCGTGACCGCGGGTGATAAAGATTTCTCTACGTTGGTGGCTCGTCTGAAGAAAGAGAATGTCGATTTCGTCTACTTTGGTGGTTACTACCCAGAGATGGGGCAGATCCTGCGTCAGGCGAAGCAAGCAGGTCTGACAGCTCGCTTTATGGGGCCAGAGGGTGTTGGTAACTCCTCACTATCTAATATCGCTGGTGACGCTTCTGAAGGCATGCTGGTGACATTACCGAAACGTTATGATCAGGTGCCAACTAACCAGCCTATTGTTGATGCGCTGAAAGCGAAGAAACTTGACCCAACCGGTCCGTTTGTTTGGACAACCTATGCTGCATTGCAATCGCTAACCACAGCAATGGAACGTAGCGGCAGCCAAGAGCCGGCTGATTTGGTCAAAGATCTGAAAACCGGTAAGCCGGTTGAAACAGTGATGGGGCCATTGAGTTGGGATGAAAAAGGCGATTTGAAAGGGTTTGAATTCGGTATTTTTGAATGGCACGCAGATGGTTCTTCAACTGCGGTCAAATAACAATAATATTAGAATCATTAAGTTGTAGGGTTGCTCTCGCAGCAACCCGGCCCCTTTTACCAACTGCATCCCCCCATGTTTCGGGGGGATTTTCCTCTCTGCACACAGTAGATTTGGCGCAGTTGGCTAGGGCAGCCAGGCAAGTGAATCAAAGGGTTAGGGTATGTCAGAGCAGTTTCTTTATTTTCTGCAACAGATGTTCAACGGTGTTACGTTGGGCAGCACGTATGCGCTGATCGCCATTGGTTATACCATGGTGTACGGCATTATCGGCATGATCAACTTTGCTCACGGCGAAGTGTATATGATCGGCAGCTACGTTTCGTTTATCGTGATCGCCGCATTGATGATGATGGGGATCGACGCTAGCTGGTTATTGATCGGCTCTGCTTTTCTCGTCTCTATCGTGATCGCCAGTGCTTATGGTTGGAGTATTGAACGGGTGGCCTATAAGCCGGTTCGTAGCTCCAAGCGTTTGATTGCACTGATCTCGGCGATTGGGATGTCAATCTTCCTGCAAAACTACGTCAGCCTGACGCAAGGCTCACGGGATTTAGCACTACCGAGTTTGGTTACTGGGCAATGGACTTTGGCAGAAACCAATGGGTTTGCCGCGACCATCAGCACCATGCAACTGACCATCTGGGTAGTCACTTTCTTGGCGATGCTGGCATTAACCTTATTTATCCGCTATTCCCGTATGGGGCGTGCCTGCCGTGCCTGTGCTGAAGACTTAAAAATGGCGAGCCTGCTGGGTATTAATACTGACCGGGTTATCTCGCTGACCTTTGTTATCGGGGCATTGATGGCCGCCGTGGCAGGGGTATTACTTGGCCAGTTCTATGGGGTTATCAACCCATATATTGGTTTTATGGCCGGTATGAAAGCCTTCACCGCAGCCGTATTGGGTGGCATTGGTAGTATTCCTGGCGCGATGATCGGTGGCTTGATTCTGGGTGTGGCTGAAGCATTAACTTCTGCTTATCTAAGCACTGAATACAAAGATGCAGTTTCATTCGCATTGCTGATTGTGGTGCTGCTTGTTATGCCTACTGGGATCTTAGGCCGTCCAGAGGTTGAAAAAGTATGAAACAACTCAACTTTGTTAATGCCATTATTTCCAGTTTTGTGCTCTTCGTCCTTGCCTCGTTTGTAATGGGTTTGCAGTTGCAGTTAGACGGCACCAAACTCATTGTGCAAGGGGCGGCAGAAGTCCGCTGGCTGTGGATTGGCGCGGGTTGTATCGTGGTGTTTTTCTTCCAACTGGTGCGCCCGTACATCCAGCAAGGTATTAAAAAAGTCTCTGGTCCGGCATGGGTATTGCCTAGTTTTGATGGCACCAGCCCCCGTCAAAAACTATTAGCCGCAGCAATTATTATCGCCGCAATCGCCTGGCCGTTCCTGGTCTCCAGAGGTTCAGTGGATATTGCGACCCTGACGTTGATTTATGTCATGTTGGGGTTGGGATTGAACGTTGTCGTGGGGCTATCTGGCCTGCTGGTACTAGGCTACGGTGGATTTTATGCCATTGGTGCCTATACCTATGCGCTGTTGAATCACTATTACGGTTTAGGTTTTTGGGAGAGTTTACCGCTGGCTGGCATAGTCGCAGCACTGTCTGGCTTCTTGTTGGGCTTCCCAGTATTACGTTTGCGGGGGGATTACCTGGCGATTGTCACTTTGGGTTTTGGTGAAATTGTACGTATTTTGCTGCTCAATAATACGGAAATCACCGGTGGCCCGAATGGGATTAGCCAAATTCCAAAACCAACACTATTTGGTTTAGAGTTCAGCCGCACTGCGAAGGATGGCGGTTGGGATACTTTCCACAACTTCTTTGGCCTGACTTATGATCCTAGTGACCGTATCATTTTCTTGTATATGGTGGCGTTGTTATTAGTGATCCTGACCTTGTTTGTGATCAATCGACTGCTGCGTATGCCGCTGGGCCGAGCATGGGAAGCATTGCGTGAAGATGAAATCGCCTGCCGCTCATTGGGCCTTAGCCCAACCAAAATCAAACTGACCGCATTTACTATCAGTGCCGCGTTTGCTGGTTTTGCCGGTACTTTGTTTGCCGCCCGACAGGGTTTCGTTAGTCCTGAATCCTTCACCTTTGTTGAATCGGCTTTCGTGCTAGCGATTGTGGTGTTAGGTGGCATGGGGTCGCAGTTCGCGGTCATCCTGGCGGCGGTATTGCTGGTGGTTTCGCGGGAATTAATGCGTGACCTCAATGCTTACAGTATGTTGCTGTTAGGTGCATTGATGGTACTGATGATGATTTGGCGTCCACAAGGGTTGCTGCCAATGAAACGGCCACAGCTAAAGCTAAAAGTCGCAGAGATAAAAGCTAAAAAAGGGGAGCAGGTATGAATACGCAACCTTTGTTAGCAGTTGAAGGGCTGTCCATGCGTTTTGGTGGGTTACTGGCGGTGAACAATGTGGGTCTGACCCTCAATCAGGGTGAGATTGTCTCGCTGATTGGCCCTAATGGGGCAGGTAAGACCACAATTTTTAACTGCCTAACCGGTTTTTACCGCCCGACTGGCGGCACGATTAAGTTACGTGATCGTCATCTTGAAGGGCTGCCCGGCCAGATGATTGCCCGAATGGGGGTGATTCGTACTTTCCAGCATGTGCGTCTGTTCCGTGAAATGACGGTGGTGGAGAACCTGCTGGTGGCTCAGCATCAGCACCTTAAAAGTGGGGTTTTTGCCGGTTTGCTGAAAACCCCCGGTTTTCGGCGAGCAGAGGCCGACGCGTTGGAGCGTGCAGCCACTTGGTTGGAGCGTGTCGGCCTATTAGAGCTGGCAAACCGACAGGCGGGGAATTTGGCCTATGGTCAGCAGCGTCGTCTGGAAATTGCCCGCTGCATGGTGACTCGCCCTGAGCTATTGATGTTAGATGAGCCCGCTGCGGGATTGAACCCCAAAGAGACTGATGAACTGAATCAGTTGATTATGGAGTTACGTGACCAACACCAAGTCTCGGTATTGTTAATCGAACATGATATGAAACTGGTGATGGGAATTTCTGATCGCATTTATGTGGTCAATCAGGGAACGCCGTTAGCACAAGGCACACCCAGCGAAATCCGTAATAACCCGGATGTGATCCGGGCCTATTTGGGCGAATAACTTATTTTTAAGTAGAAGTATTTTTGGGTAAATAAAAAGTGGGCGAGGCATAAACATAACATGTTGTCATTTAATAACGTTTCAGCCCATTACGGCAAAATTCAGGCATTGCATCAGGTTAGCCTGCATATTCAACAAGGTGAGATCGTTACACTGATTGGTGCTAACGGTGCGGGTAAAACCACACTGTTGGGGACATTGTGTGGTGAGCCTCGTGCGACCGAGGGCAGTATTGTTTTTGGTGAGCAGAATATTACGGATTGGCAGACCGCACGCATTATGCGTGAGGCGATTGCGATTGTTCCTGAAGGCCGACGGGTATTTTCCCGGATGACGGTTGAAGAAAATCTGGCGATGGGGGGATTTTTCGCTGATCGTCAGCAATATCAGCAACGTATTGAACGGGTTTACGACTTGTTCCCGCGATTATTTGAACGTCGGGCTCAGCGAGCAGGAACCATGTCTGGTGGCGAGCAACAGATGTTGGCGATAGGCCGTGCCTTGATGAGCCAGCCAAAATTACTGTTACTGGATGAACCTTCATTAGGATTAGCACCGATAATTATTCTGCAAATATTTGATACTATTCAACAATTACGAGAAGAAGGGATGACTATTTTCCTCGTTGAGCAGAATGCGAATCAGGCTTTGAAGTTAGCAGATCGTGGCTATGTACTAGAGAATGGTCGTATTGTTCTGGAGGACACGGGGGCTGCGTTGTTAGCTAATGAAGCCGTGCGTTCAGCTTATCTGGGCGGTTAAATCGTCGTTTTTCATTATCTATGAAGGCCCGTTTCCGGGCCTTAGTTATTAGCTAATCATAAAGCTATCTTCTAGCTGTTCGGCATCATGCCTGTGGTGTAATAGTGAAATTGAGTGTATCGCTATAACTTCCTTTATCGGTTGTCTTGGTATTATAAAGCCGTATGCGTGGTGACCAGCACATTTCACCGTTATTATCATTTCTCAACTGAATAAACTTTTTCTCTTTTGGCAGTAAAAAGTTTTTCGTATTACCTGCTTGGCTTTGAAATTCCACGGTATAACCGATGGTCTTATCACTCTCAGCTTCCTTTAACTGAAAATGTACAGTGTTTGCTGCTAATCCATTTCGGTTGGTGGCGCTAATCATATAACGCGTCCGTTGAATCCCGGTGGCGCGATAGCGGATACAAAAACGGTTACCTACTGGATTAATCAATGGCGCGTGTACGCTTTTCCCTTTAGCGCCGCGCTCAATTTTCTCAAGTAATTCATCTAAATCGAAAGACTTCAATTGCCATGTTTTTGCGTCCATACGGAATTTAGGATCAATTTTAAGGGCTTCTGGTGCCACGTCTGCCTGAGGATTAAAGAGTGTGCATTGTTTGCCATTCTGACCAAAGGAAACGCCAGTAGATGACATTAATGAGTGATATTGCCCTTTGTAATGGATCGCACCTCCTACAGTTGCACCGATTCTGATATCCTTGAGGACATGTGCGGCAACCTTGAATGAAACATAGTAATACTTCTTGTCAAAGGGTGATGATTTGAGATCACGGTTGAACAGTATTTCCTGAGTATTATCATTCGAATCTGAGGGCGCTTCGCCATTGAGCGAAAGATTAGTGATATCATTAAATTGAATACTGAAATCTCGTGAACCATCAGCTTTATAGAAATAAAGTGACAGGAGCGCACGCCGGTTAGGTAACCCGATATTTCTCATCTCATCAGTTGGGATATTTAGTAATTTTCCCCAGGCTAATATATGCTTTCCATTTACCATTGTTCCTGATGAGGAATATAAATCTTTCAGCATCGCCCGAAAATAAACCTCCACGCTGTCATCAGCGTTTAGTTTGATTTTGCAATTAGAGTATTGTTGGGTGTAGGGATAAAAATAGAGGTTTGCCATAGCTATAGGCTGAATTATTAGCAATAATAGCCCCATAAGGAATAGTCTGTATTTAACATTCACTTGATTATCTCTCCATGACTATCAGTTATTTATTTCAGCTATTCGTTTCAAATATTAATGTTAGCTGCCCATGATATTTCCCTGCGGAATTTGGCCCACTGGGCGCTAATGCTGAAATATGTAATATATAGTCGGTACTGGTTTGGCGGGTTCTACCCTGGGTTATGTTGAATGTCTCAGGGATGGCTGATAACACGCGCAGGTTGGCGCGATCCGTGCCCCAGCGCACTTGCGCGGGGGAGAATGCCTGATCTGCTCCCGTCAATACAGTAGAGTGACGAGTCAGTATCAGTGGATTTTTCACCGAAATTCGAAATCCTTCTTGCCTGCGTAGCTTGACGACTACTGGGAGTTCCTTTTGATACAGCAAGTGATTTTCGGGGCTACTTTCCAGTTTTATACTGCTATACCAACCCCCTTGTGGCTTTTCAACCTCGATCCTGGGGTGTGCTGTCACTTCTAACCTGACATCGATATTCCCCAGAGGAATTGAATCTGCCCTTGCCTGTGAGGGGAGTAATAGGGATAGGGCGATGATTTTTATGATATTCATAATGTTCCTTATCTTTACCCTGCGATACATCGCAAGTTGAAGGGCTTATCCTCGATCATTCCTCGTACATCACTGACCGCCAGCTGCCGATGTTGGTCGGGATAGAGATTAAAGTCCTCTATATCCTGTTCCTGGGTTTTCAACTGACGCCACTGTAGGCGGGTGTTACCGGTATTCTCCAACACCATCCCCCCGTCAAGACAGCGGTGTGCCCACTGGGGTTGCGGTGATGCCGCCAGATGCCTGACCAATCCCATATAACTTAACTGCACCCCCAACACGGCAGTATGGCCACCGGTAACTTGCAAGTTATTAACCGGTACTACTGCGAGTCGATATACCTGCTCTTTATCCGGCGTGCTAAGTGCTTTAAGAAATATTCTCCCACTCTGCTTTGGTCCCAGAGTCAGTTTTGCTGGGAATGCAAATAGTGCGGGATGTCGCTGTTCGCCTACCGAGGTTAGTGATTCTTGTTCTGGCGACTCACCTGGGTTATTAAGCTGGTACAGTTGAACTGTCACGTACTCAGGGTCTAAACCGTAATTAGTTACTGTCACCACCGTACTTTCCTGCTCTATTTCCAGCACATGTGGCTGAATATCTATGGCACTGAAAACCGAGGGCGGCAGGAGGCTAGCCGCAATGAACAGTAAACGTTTCATTATCTACCTTACCGCTGAGTCGTTTGGTTGACAGGGTGATGGGGGTTCCGGGATATAGATTCAGGCTATCTGTCTTGTCGCCGGAGTTCAGTTGCTCAAATTTGCTATGAACCGTGCCGCTGGAGGTAAGCATGAGATGACCGCCCGGCAAGCATTGATGCTGCCAGTGACGAGTCTGTGCAGTTAAGGGGGGTACATGATGAATCAACACACCATAACCAATACTGATGGTCATGGGAGCATGGATTTTGCTTTTGTCCTCATGCTGACCGACAGCTTTGATATCGACTACCGGGTTGATATACAGCCGATACAGCGTTTCCTGCGTCGGAGATTTTAAGGGCAATAGTCTAATATTACGCTTCTGTTTCGGTCCTAAAGTAATCCGGTTGGGGTTAAAAATCATTTCAGGCTGCGAGATATCACTTATCAGTGTTTTCTGTTCAGGATGCACCCCGGGGTTGTCTACTCGTTGTAGTGTGATATCCAGATACAGTGGCTTATCACCGCTGTTATAGACTTGGATTGTCCGGTGTTGGTCCAGTGATTCCACTGTGGTACGGGTAGGGATAGCCACTAACTGCGCATAAGTGGCGGTAATCGGTACCAACAAGAAGGCGATAGTGGAGAGTAAATAGGCATATTTCATAACAATTCCTGTTGGTATTAATCTAAGTGACAAAGATAAATATGATCGCGTTGCTGGCTCATATTGCAGCGGTAACGGGCTAAGTGGTTTTGAACCTGAATATTTTTCAGCTTGGCACGAGAGTGAATAGAAAATAGTCCATTGGGGTGGACGGTATCTCCAGTTTCCTGAATAACCCCGCTAACAGGTTGCCCGTGCTCATCCTTGAGAAAACCGCTGTAAAGCAGGTTCAATGTGATATCGGCCTTACTGGAAAAAACTTGCCCAGGATGGGCGCGAGCAATATTGACGGGTAACTGAATATTCATATCCAGGTCATTGCGTTCGATATGTGTTTGCACAAAGAAACGGTCCTGATACCGTGGAATCGGTATAGCGTAAGTACCCGCGCCGGTTATCGGATGGCCTTCCGCATTGAAGCTATATGGCGTGCCAGCTAAGTCCGGTGTCTCTATCAGTAATGCGGTTCCGCTGTAGCTGCTGCGGCCTAATGCCATGCCTTGCGGGCTGATAGCCAGCATGCCGCTATAACTGATGCTGCCATTGGCTATCTTGTTATCAACTCCCATTCGTGCCGATACATCACCACGGCTGCCACTGCGATGAGCAAAGCTGCCGATGCTGGATGTTTTCCCACTGGCACTGCCATCAATACCCAAGGTGCTGTTGCCATAGTTATCGTTAAATTCTTTTTGATAACTGGCACTGGTAACCAACTGCTGCTGATCATAGGCACTGTTGATGCTGGCGCTGCTTTTGAGAAAGGAGAGTGTGGTATTAAGAAATACACCGTAATTATTCTGGTTGTTCCATTGCCTGCCTTTTTGTACACCAAGGGACAGCGCAAGGTTATATTGCGGCCGTCGCCAGTCCCAGCGGCTTTGGATACGGTGCTGCTGGCTGGTGCTAAATTGATTGAATTGATAGCTCAGTTGGATTGGCCCCAATTGGCGACTATAAGAAGCTGATGTGCTACCCGCATTTGGTGCGTATATAGACACACCTGGTGTTTGATAACGGGATACAGAGGCATATCCTAGTACGGTGCTTCCACCGGTTATGCGCAGATATCCGCCATCACGTTTTTCGCCAGACATCACGCCCAGAGTAGGGGTAAGGTCGAGATCAGAAAAAATAAAGGGGCGCGAAATATTCCCTTCTGCTGCCCAGTGGCTGGCGCTATCTTTGAGTAGCGTGATATTAGCTTGCACGCTTTGCAGGTTCATACTGCGGCCAAACTGCATCAGGTGGGGAGAGCTATGGCTACGCGCCATTCCTTTACCCATAGTCAGGAACCAGCCATTATTGGTTTGAGTGTTAATATTACTGATGGTTTGGCTTTCCTGGCTGACGACTTTCCCTGTACGGTCGACTAACCGGACCTCAACGTTGTAATAGCCGCCGGGAAGTTGGTTGTAATCAATTTCATTACGGCCCAGTTGGGCAGGGATTCGGCGGATAAGTTGGTTATCGCGATAGATTTCGAAATCGCCATCGCTGGTGGCATATAGCACTAAGCTGCCCGCGGAGGGCTTATTAATAGTTAAGTAACTTTGGCTACCCAGCGTCACGAATTGGTCTAAAGCAGGGTTAATCAGGGTATGAATGCTGCCAGCACTGTTATCCAGATTATTTTGTTTACCTGCCCGTAGGTAGTGTGCTTGGAAGTTATTTTGCAAATACCAACTATCGATACCTATTTGAGTTTGCTGTTGATATTGGGGCTGGTGTGTGGCGTGATAACTGTTTTTTGAACGGCTAGTGTTATAAAACCAATTAGCGAAGCCAAAAGATTGCAAGGGTAGACCAATATATCCTTGCCCTCGGCCTGAAATAGCGCGGTAATTTTCTGTAGTCATACGCAGGTCAAAGGATTGATTATGGACCAATCCCCAAGTGGTGACAGGCATTAAATAACGGTTGCTGTTATTGGTTACCGTTACTACATTATTGACCTTATCTACGGTGACGCGATGATTAGATAAGATATAATCGCAGCCATTCTGGCATTGCAAATAAGGTATTTGGGGTAAAATATTTTCTAATAGAATAATTGATTGTTCATCAATATGGTTGTTGCGATATTGTTGTTGATCAAAACTTAACTGCTGTTTTTTTTCCGAGAAAAAAAATGGACTGGGTAATGTTTTGCCCTCTAATATACCCAGTAATTGTAGTGTATTATTTTCTTCCACAGCGGAAAAACCAACAGGTATTAATTGTTCGATTGTTATCTCTTCTGCCTGTGCTGGAATAATTGTAGCAAGTAATAAAACAAGTAAAGTGGCCTTATTAATTATTAGATTGTTTGTCATAGGATTCCATTCCACTGTTAACTACTATTGCGATATGCCTTCTCCCTTTGAATAATATATTTCTATGGTAATGGTTCTGGTTACACCATTACGTTATGTTTTTGGTTCAAAGGAGCATGCAGCCAGGAGTTTACCCCCTGACTGTATGTGTTAATAATAAGGAAATTATAATGTTTTACTGAGTTATGCAGCCGTTTCAATAACTAGATTAAGTGTGCCAGTGTATACTTCGGCAGACTTAAGTCCGTTGCCGTTTACGCTAATGTCTAGAGTGGTATCGAGTACTGAGTTAGTTAAGGGGAATGTTGCCATATGACCACCAAGCCCAACATTAGCAGCTCTACTCAGCATCGTATTACCTATCATTACGGTAGGGGTAGATTGTATTCTTGAACCATTGTTAGACACTAAATCAAATGGTTTTCCAAGGCCAATACGAACTTTACTGTCGCCATTAGATTCTACTCGGATGTTCTCTGTCGCCTTGTATGAGTTCATGCTAAGTTTAATTAAACTCAGTTCGTCACCATTTGATTTGGAAAATTTGACTATTTGAGGTACTTCTAATTCAACCGTAATCTCTTTCGTTAATGCAGGTTTGAAATATACACTCTGATCAGACTGATTCATACTCTGAATACCTTGAATTTGAGCGTTATTTATACCAGATTGTAAACTTGCCATTACATTCGCATTGGCGCTAACACTGGTGGTTAATATCGCCATAGTAATAATAGAAAGTAGCGTCTTTTTCATTATTAAATACCTGATAGTCCGTTATATATAAAATCCTTATCCAACTGGAAAGGGATTAATGATGCTTGTGGCTTTTATGGTGATGATAATGAGGGTGTTAAAAGTCATGTTAATACACTTCCACATAAGCCGGAAAGAACACTAACATTTTAAATGGTATTTTTTCAAGTAAGAGTTAGTCCTATTTTATTGTGCTGATTATATTGCATTTAATATTGTTATGGATGGCTGGTGTAATATTATTAATATTTATTCTTGATGGAATTTTTAGTGTTTACGTGTGGGTTTTTAAGTTTTTTTAATTTAATATTGTTTTTTAAATGGTGGTAATTTTATTTTTATAATGGTTTGTGTTATTGGGGTAATTAATGATGTTGACATGTCTTGTTTATTTTTATGTCATTTTTATGTCATGTAATTGTTATATTTCCGTCATGAAAGGGTGTCATGTTTGCTTGCGAACAAAAACTGATTTATTTCGCTCACTTGTCCACAGTAATTCATTGATGTGAGCTATACGGATTTATTCAGGGGCCAATATGTTTAATAAAATCATTCGTAAGACATCGCTTGGTATTGCGCTGACATTGGCATTTAGTGCCAATACGATGGCAGTGACTGAAATTCCTTTTTGGCATTCGATGGAAGGGGAGTTAGGTGTCGAGGTTAATTCATTAGCTGACCGATTTAACCAGTCCCATAGCGACTATAAAATCGTACCTGTATATAAAGGGAACTACGAACAGAGCCTGGCGGCAGGGATAGCCGCGTTTCGCTCGGGTAAAGCCCCCGCAATCTTGCAGGTGTATGAAGTGGGCACTGCCACCATGATGGCCAGCAAGGCGATTAAGCCGGTATTCCAAGTATTTAAAGATGCCAATATCAAATTTGATGAATCGGTGTTTGTGCCAACAGTGGCCGGTTATTACACCGATGCCAAAACCGGTCACTTATTATCTCAACCATTTAACAGTTCCACTCCCGTGTTGTACTACAACAAAGATGCCTTTAAGAAAGCAGGGCTGAACCCGGATCAACCGCCAAAAACATGGCAGGAATTGGCGGCCGATACTGCAAAACTGCGCGCTGCGGGTTCAAGCTGTGGGTACGCCAGCGGCTGGCAGGGTTGGATTCAAATTGAAAACTTCAGTGCCTGGCACGGCCAACCTATTGCCAGCCGTAACAATGGCTTTGATGGCACCGATGCGGTACTGGAATTCAATAAGCCAGTACAGATTAAGCACATCCAGTTGCTGTCAGATATGAATAAAAAAGGCGATTTCACCTATTTTGGCCGCAAAGATGAGTCCACTGCCAAGTTCTATAACGGTGATTGTGCCATTACCACTGCTTCTTCAGGTTCCCTTGCGGATATTCGCCATTACGCCAAATTTAACTATGGCGTTGGCATGATGCCTTACGATTCTGACGAGAAAAATGTACCACAAAACGCCATTATCGGCGGTGCCAGTCTGTGGGTGATGGATGGCAAAGATAAAGATACTTACAAAGGTGTCGCTGAATTCCTGCAATACTTGGCTCAACCGGAAATTGCTGCTGAATGGCATCAGAAGACAGGTTACCTACCGATTACGACGGCAGCCTATGAGCTGACTAAACAGCAAGGTTTCTATGATAAGAACCCAGGTGCTGACGTGGCGACTCGCCAGATGTTGAACAAACCGCCATTGCCGTACACCAAAGGCTTGCGTCTGGGCAACATGCCACAGATCCGTACCGTGGTAGATGAAGAGTTGGAAGGGGTGTGGACCGGTAAGAAGACAGCTCAAGAAGCGTTGGATAGCGCCGTTAAACGTGGTGATGTGTTACTACGCCGCTTTGAACAAGCTAATCAATAAGGTTATTTGGCTACTCTACTTGCCAGTTTGGGTGCACTGTTCGCACCCAAACTGCCTGCGCCAATAACGCCAACAAATAGTGCTGTGCGGTATTAAATTAGGGCGTCACGTTTTCAATTAGCACGCTGGTGTAATCAATATCACATCTGAGAAACGGTTAATTTTATGTCACCTTCCCGTCCCGGTTTCTCCTGTAGTTGGTTGCCTTACCTGTTGGTATTGCCCCAACTGGCCATTACCGCTGTTTTCTTCCTGTGGCCTGCCGGGGAGGCGCTGTGGTACTCGGTACAAATGTTGGACCCTTTTGGCCTCTCCAATAAATTTGTCGGGCTGAGTAACTTTATTCAGCTTTTTCAGGATGAATACTATTTGGCTTCGTTTTATACCACGCTGATTTTTAGCTCGTTGGTGGCTGGTATTGGTTTGATTGTTTCGCTGTTTCTGGCCGCCATGGTGGATTACGTTCTGCGCGGCAGCCGTATCTATCAAACCTTAATGATTCTGCCGTATGCGGTGGCCCCTGCTATCGCTGCTGTATTGTGGATTTTCCTGTTTAATCCGGGGCTGGGGTTGATAACACATTTCCTTGCCACATTGGGTTACAACTGGAACCACGCGCAAAACAGCGGGCAGGCCATGTTCTTGGTGGTGTTGGCTTCAGTATGGAAGCAAATCAGTTATAACTTCCTGTTTTTCCTTGCCGCGCTGCAATCCATTCCGCGCTCATTGGTTGAAGCCGCTGCAATTGACGGCGCCGGACCAGTACGCCGCTTCTTTAATCTGGTGCTGCCGCTGATTTCACCGGTCAGTTTCTTCCTGCTGGTGGTGAATCTGGTCTATGCCTTCTTCGATACTTTCCCCGTTATCGATGCGGCGACGGGCGGTGGGCCGATGCAAGCCACGACGACCCTGATTTATAAAATTTATCGCGAAGGCTTTGCTGGCCTGGACTTATCTAGCTCTGCCGCTCAGTCGGTGGTGCTGATGTTACTGGTGATTGGCCTGACGGTTATCCAGTTCCGTTTTGTTGAACGTAAGGTGCGTTACCAATGATTGAGAATCGTCGTGGGCTGGACATTTTTTGTCACGTCATGCTGATTATCGGCGTGTTACTGATCCTGTTCCCACTGTATGTGGCTTTTGTTGCCGCGTCGCTGGATGACACTCAAGTGTTTCAGGTACCGATGACCCTGATCCCCGGGCCCTATTTGTGGCAGAACATTAGCCACATCTGGCATGTCGGGGTGGGGAATAACAGTGCGCCTTTCGGGTTGATGCTGTTTAACAGTTTCGTGATGGCGTTTGCGATTACTGTTGGCAAAATCACCGTGTCGATGTTGTCTGCTTATGCCATCGTTTACTTTCGCTTCCCGCTACGTAACCTGTTTTTTTGGTTGATTTTCCTGACCCTGATGCTGCCGGTGGAAGTGCGTATTTTCCCAACAATTCAGGTGATTGCGAACCTGAATATGCTCGACAGTTATACCGGGTTGACCCTGCCGCTGATGGCGTCAGCCACTGCAACGTTCTTATTCCGCCAGTTCTTTATGACCCTGCCCGATGAGCTATTGGAAGCGGCGCGCATTGACGGTGCCGGGGCGATGCGCTTTTTTTGGGATATCGTATTGCCACTATCTAAAACTAATTTGGCCGCGCTGTTTGTGATCACTTTTATCTATGGTTGGAACCAATATCTTTGGCCAATTTTGATTACCAGCGATACCTCTATGGGCACCGCGGTGGCTGGGATAAGGAGCATGATCTCTAGCTCAGGTGCGCCAACCCAATGGAATCAGGTGATGGCAGCGATGATCCTGACTTTAATTCCACCGGTCGCGGTGGTCCTTCTGATGCAGCGTTGGTTTGTACGCGGCCTGGTAGACAGTGAGAAGTAATCTGATATGGCATGTTTAAAACTTCAGGCAGTAACCAAATCTTATGACGGCGTCACGCCAGTGATTAAACAAATTGATTTAGATGTCGCCGACGGTGAATTCATCGTAATGGTTGGCCCTTCTGGCTGTGGTAAATCGACGCTGCTGCGTATGGTTGCTGGATTGGAGCGCACCACCAGTGGTGATATCTATATTGATAATCAGCGGGTTACCCATATGGAACCCAAAGATCGTGGCATCGCGATGGTGTTTCAGAACTACGCGCTGTATCCCCACATGAGTGTGTTTGACAACATGGCTTATGGCCTAAAAATTCGTGGTTTTGGCAAAGAGCAGATCCGCCAGCGAGTGGATGAAGCCGCACGTATTCTGGAACTGCAACCGCTACTAAAACGTAAACCGCGTGAACTATCTGGCGGCCAGCGGCAGCGGGTGGCAATGGGGCGGGCCATTGTGCGTGAACCGGCGGTTTTCTTGTTTGATGAGCCACTTTCCAATCTGGATGCCAAACTGCGGGTGCAGATGCGCCTTGAGCTGCAACAGTTGCACCGCCGACTAAAAACCACCAGTCTATATGTGACCCATGATCAGGTTGAGGCGATGACATTGGCTCAGCGGGTGATTGTGATGAATAAAGGGGTTGCCGAACAAATTGGTACGCCAAGCGAGGTTTACCAACGGCCAGCGACACTGTTTGTGGCCAGTTTTATCGGTTCACCGGCGATGAACCTGTTAGCTGGCACTGTCAGCCCAGATGGGCACGCCTTTATTTTATCTGATAGCCTAACTCTGCCGTTGGAACAGCCTCGGCCACAATGGGCGGATCGGCGCTTGACCCTCGGCATTCGTCCGGAGCATATTCAGCAGGTAACTTCGGCGCAGGGTATACCGATGCCACTATTGACGCTGGAATTGTTGGGTGCAGATAATCTGGCACATGGTCAGTGGGGTGGACAGAGTGTTATTGCCCGCCTATCCCACGAGGAAATGCCTGTGGTGGGCAGTACATTACATTTATATTTACCACCAACGGCGCTGCACTTTTTTGATTCAGATAGCGGACTACGGATGGAATCATGAGTAAAAACTGGCCTTACCCTTCGATCGTCGCTCACCGCGGTGGTGGTTCACTGGCACCGGAAAACACCTTAGCAGCCATTGATGTTGGCGCTCGTTATGGCCACAAGATGATTGAGTTTGACGTAAAATTATCGCACGACGGCCAGATATTTCTATTGCATGACGATACGCTGGAACGCACCAGTAATGGCTGGGGAGTTGCCGGTGATTTGTCATGGGAAAAACTTTTTCAATTAGATGCCGGAGACTGGTATAGCACAGCATTTCGTGGTGAGCGCCTGCCTCTTTTATCCGAAGTGGCAGTTCGCTGTGCACAGCATGATATGGCTGCTAATATCGAGATTAAACCCACCACTGGCACTGAAATAGCCACTGGCCGAGCTATTGCACTGGCTGCCCGCTTGTTGTGGCAAGGTCAGGCGATACCGCCGTTATTGTCCTCTTTTTCGTTTGATGCATTAGCTGCAGCCCAGCAGGCCGCACCTGAGCTGCCACGTGGTTTATTGTTGGATAAATGGGATGACAACTGGCAGGCGATGACCCGTCAGTTGGATTGTGTCTCTTTGCACATTAACTACAAACAGTTGACCGCGGAGCGAGTAGCGTTACTCAAAGCCGCCGGGCTGCGTATTTTGGTCTATACCGTCAACCAACCAGCGCGCGCGCAGGAATTGTTAAAGTGGGGCGTTGACTGTATCTGTACTGACCGTATAGATTTGATATGCCCTCGTCCTTGAAGCTACAGGGGGTTAGCTTGCTGCATACCTACCTGTAACTCCAATGACTTTGATATAAATAAAACAGGAAACAGAGTAGGTCAGTCATTCTTACATTTACGGGCTGACCTGGCCCGGCTTGACAGGAAGTGAACCATGCCCGCCTTTGTTATTTCGCTCTGGCACCAGATTGTGTTGTCTTCACCGTTATTTGTGCTGCTTGCGCTGGGTTACTGTTTGGTACGATTTGGTAAGTGGCCCTCTGCCATAACTGATGGCCTGACCCGCTTTGTTTTCTCCCTCGCATTGCCCGCTATGCTGTTTCGTATGATGTGCGATTTCTCTGAGCGCCCAGCGGTGGATGCACGCCTGCTGATTGCCTTTTTTGGTAGTTGTCTAGTGGTGTTTGTTATCGGGCGGATTGTTGCCAGCCGGATATTTCATCTGGATGGCGTGTCCGGTTCCGTTTTTGCCCTCGGCGGCATTTTCTCTAATAACGTGATGCTGGGCCTGCCTATTGCCACCATTATGTTGGGGGAGAAATCTATCCCAGCAGTGGCGCTGGTTTTGGTGTTTAACGGCCTGATCCTCTGGACATTAGTCACCATCTCGGTGGAGTGGGCGCGCAATGGCTCGCCAACACTGGAGGGCTTTGCGAAAACTGCTCGTAGCGTGCTGACTAACCCTCTGATTATAGGAATTATTTCCGGCACTTTATTCAGCCTGACTGGTCTGCAATTACCGCAGTTTATTGATCAACCTGTAACCATGTTAGGGCAGGTAGCACCGCCGTTGTCGCTGATTGTATTGGGAATGGGGCTGGCGGAATATCGCGTCACGGAAGGCTGGCAAATCAGCAGTGCGATCTGTTTTCTCAAATTGATTGTTCAGCCGATGGTGATCTGGGCATTGGCATGGGCGATGGGCCTGCCAGCGCTGGAAACGCAGGTGGTGGTATTACTGGGGTCAATGGCTACCGGCGTGAATGTGTATCTGATGTCACGCCAGTTTAATGTACTGACTGGCCCAGCCGCCGCCAGTTTGGTGATGTCTACAGTGCTTGCCGCGGTCACAACACCGTTAATCCTGACCATTATCGGCGTGGGAATGTAACTCTTAGGTGATTATTGGAATAGTACCTGAGATGAAGATAGTTCGACTGGGTTAAATACGAGCAGATGTAAACCTAGTTTGTGCAAAGTTGCGTTGTGGCTTCCGCTACAATTGCACTTTATCATTCTCAATGAGCCAAACTATCGTGTTGTTACTGGTCGTTACCACCATTTTATGGGCATTTTCATTTAGCCTGATTGGCGAATATCTGGCAGGACAGGTGGATAGTTGGTTCTCTGTGCTAATGCGGGTTGGGCTAGCCGCGCTGGTCTTTTTGCCGTTCTTGCGCTGGAAAAACATCCACTGGCGGGTGATTCTGCTGTACATGGCCGTGGGCTCAATTCAGTTAGGTATCATGTACTTGTTCAGCTTCCGTGCCTATCTCTACCTGACGGTACCGGAATTCTTGCTGTTCACGGTGATGACCCCGCTGTATGTCACTTTGATCTATGATTTACTGCGCCGCCAGCGTCTGCGCTGGGGCTATGCTCTGAGTGCGTTACTGGCAGTAGTCGGGGCGGCTATCATTCGCTACGACCATTTGAGCGAGCATTTTTGGTGGGGGCTACTGCTGGTTCAGGCGGCAAACCTCTGTTTTGCCATCGGACAAGTGGGCTACAAACGCTTGATGGAAGTCCACCCGATCCCACAGCATGTGGCATTCTCATGGTTCTATATTGGTGCTTTCGCCGTCGCGGTTGTTGCCTGGTTTGCCTTTGGTAACCCACAAAAACTACCCACGACGCAATTGCAGTGGGGCGTGTTGGTGTGGCTGGGCGTCGGGGCTTCTGCGCTAGGTTATTTCATGTGGAACTATGGCGCGACACAAGTCGATGCTGGCACCTTGGGGATCATGAATAACGTGCATGTTCCGGCTGGGCTGCTGGTGAATCTGGCGATTTGGCAAGAAAAGCCCCATTGGCCCAGTTTTATCATTGGGGCCATTGTGATAATGGCTTCGCTATGGGTACACCGGCGTTGGGTCGCTCCGCATTCTTTACAAACGGCAGACTCTCGCAAGCGTGTTGCCGGGCCGAACGAATAAAAGCTTCAGTAACCGGTTGGCGCTGCTCTCCATCACGGACGGCCGCGTATAACCGGCTCCATAAACCATTTCCCAGCGTTTTAGTGACGACCAATCCCTGACGTTCGAAACTCTCTACCACCCAATGTGGTAGGGCGGCGATCCCCATGCGTGCTGACACCATTTGAATCAGTAGCAAAGTATTATCCACATTCTTCAGCGGCGGATTTACCCCCGCGGGTTGCAGGAAATGCCGCCAGACATCTAACCGTTGCCGCTGTACCGGATAAATCATTAACACTTCTTGCGCTAAATCTTCCGGCTCGATGCGGGCCTTATTGGCTAATGGGTGGTCTGGTGCCAGCACCAGACGCACCTCAAAATCAAACATTGGCGAATAGTGCAGACCACTGCGCGGCAAGATATCTGATGTCAGCACCAGATCCAGCTCCCCTTGCTGCAAGGCGGGTTGAGGATCGAAAGTCACGCCTGATTGGAAGTCCATCGCCACTTGCGGCCAGTTTTTGTGGAAGTTATCCAAGGCAGGTGCCAGCCACTGAATACAGCTATGGCATTCGATGGCGATGCGCAGCGCAGTTTGGTGCGGCTCATTGCAGGTTTGCAGTGCCTGTTTAATTTGTGGCAGCACTTGTTCTGCGAGTTGTAACAAGATCTCTCCCTGCGTAGTGAAACGTAGCGGCTGGCTTTTACGCACAAACAGACGGTAGCCCAGACGTTGTTCCAGATCGCTGAATTGATGAGACAAGGCCGATTGTGTCTGATGAAGTTGCGTTGCCGCCGCCGCCAGCGAGCCGGTATTACGCAAAGCTTGCAGGGTGCGTAAGTGTTTCAGTTCGATCATGAGAGTCCTTCACAGTGACAGTGAACAAAATGCGCTTGTGGATTATACAGTACCTGCTGATTATGGATGTGTAAACATCTGGATGGCTAAATGGGAAATATGACGATGACAATTTTAAATCACACACTGGGTTTTCCGCGTGTAGGTCTGAAACGTGAACTGAAAAAAGCACAAGAAAGTTACTGGGCAGGCAACTCCACGCAAGAAGAACTGCTCAATGTGGGTCGTGAATTGCGCGCCCGCCATTGGCAACAGCAGCAGCAAGCAGGTATTGATTTGGTGCCGGTCGGTGACTTCGCGTGGTATGACCATGTATTGACCACCAGCCTGCTGTTGGGCAACGTCCCAGAGCGCCATCAAAATACGGATGGTTCTATTGATTTGGATACGCTCTTCCGTATTGGCCGTGGCCGTGCACCAACCGGTAAGCCTGCGGCAGCGGCGGAAATGACTAAATGGTTTAACACCAATTATCACTACATGGTGCCAGAGTTCCAACTAGGTCAGCAGTTCAAACTGGGCTGGACTCAACTGCTGGATGAGGTGGACGAAGCGCTGGCATTAGGTCACAAAATCAAACCAGTATTGCTGGGCCCGGTAACGTATCTGTGGCTGGGTAAAGTTAAAGGCGAGCAGTTTGACCGTCTCTCTCTGCTGCAAGATATCCTCCCGGTGTACCAACAAGTGCTGGCTGAATTAGCGAAACGTGGCATTGAGTGGGTACAGATTGACGAACCTGCACTGGTACTGGAGTTACCACCAGAGTGGCTGGACGCTTATCAGTCGGCTTATCAGGTGCTGGAAGGCAAGGTTAAATTGTTGCTGACCACCTATTTCGACAGCATCGGCCATAACCTTGACGTTATCCGTGAGTTGCCAGTGCAAGGTCTGCATGTTGATGTGGTTGCAGGCAAAGATGATATTGCTGTTCTGGATACAAAATTGCCAAAAGGGTGGCTGCTCTCGCTGGGGGTGATTAATGGCCGTAACGTGTGGCGTGCTGACCTTAGCAACTGGTTCGAGCGCCTGCAACCACAGGTTAATGGTCGCCCATTATGGTTGGGTAGCTCTTGCTCCTTATTACACAGCCCGATTGATTTAAGTGAAGAAACACGTCTTGATGCAGAAGTGAAAAGCTGGTTTGCCTTTGCGCTGCAAAAATGCGCTGAACTGGCATTATTAACACAAGCATTAAACGCGCCGAGCGAAGCCAAACTGGCCGAGTTAGCTGCGTACAGTGCGCCGATCCGTGCCCGTCAATCCTCCAGTCGTGTTCATAATACGCAGGTGGAGCAACGTCTGGCGGCCATTACTGCACAGGATATTGAACGCCAACTGCCTTATGAAGGCCGCGCTGAAGCGCAGCGTAAGCGCTTTAACTTACCGGCCTGGCCAACCACCACTATCGGTTCATTCCCGCAAACTACTGAGATCCGTGGCCTGCGTCTGGACTTCAAGCAAGGCCGTTTGGATGGGAAAAACTACCGCACCGGTATCAGCGAACATATCAAGCAAGCCATTGCTGAACAGGAGCGTTTAGGTCTGGACGTATTGGTTCATGGTGAAGCAGAACGTAATGATATGGTTGAATATTTTGGCGAACATCTGGATGGATTCGTTTTTACCCAAAATGGTTGGGTGCAGAGCTACGGTTCCCGTTGTGTTAAGCCGCCAGTGATTATTGGTGACATCAGCCGCCCGCAAGCTATCACGGTTGAATGGGCCAAATATGCTCAATCGCTGACGGACAAACCAGTAAAAGGCATGTTGACCGGCCCGGTCACTATCCTGTGTTGGTCATTCCCGCGCGAAGATGTTAGCCGTGAAACCATCGCCAAACAAATTGCACTGGCGCTGCGTGATGAAGTGGAAGATCTGGAGAAAGCCGGTATTGGTATCATCCAGATTGATGAGCCTGCGCTGCGTGAAGGCTTACCCCTGCGCCGTGCCGATTGGCAAGCGTATCTACAATGGGCCGTCGATGCCTTTAAACTGAATGCGGCTGTCGCGCAGAATGACACCCAGATTCATACTCATATGTGTTATTGCGAGTTTAATGACATCATGGATTCCATTGCTGCGCTAGATGCTGATGTGATTACCATCGAAACCTCTCGTTCAGATATGGAATTGCTCGAATCATTCGAAGATTTTGCTTACCCGAATGAAATTGGGCCCGGCGTTTATGATATTCACTCGCCGAATGTGCCAAGTGTGGAGTGGATTGAAGCATTACTACGTAAAGCCGCTCAACGTATCCCGGCAGAACGTTTGTGGGTTAACCCGGATTGTGGTTTGAAAACGCGTGGCTGGCCAGAAACCCGTCAGGCACTGGCAAACATGGTACTGGCTGCGCAGCGTTTGCGTGCAGAACAACTCTGATGCTATCTCAGTCTAATCGTTAAATTCTGGGCGCATCTCGCGCCCTTTTTATTGCCGTTATTTCACTTATTCAGATATGGGATTGGCGGCAACACCATGTTGATCAAACCAATCGAGCATCCGCTGCCAGCCATCCAGTGCGGATTCGGCGTGATAACTTGGGCGGTAGTCAGCATTAAAAGCATGCCCAGCATCTGGATAAACAATGATTTCTGCATCGGCATTTGCTGCACGTAATGCCTGACGCATAGTATCGATATGTTCTTGCGTAATACTGCCATCTTTGCCGCCATACAACCCTAGCACCGGAGCATTGAGATCAATCGCGACATCAACCGGAGATTTGGGTAACAGTAAGGTTTTTTCACCGACCAGTTTGCCATACCAAGCCACTGCCGCTTTTAACTGTGGGTTATGGGCCGCATACAACCACGCAATCCGTCCACCCCAGCAAAATCCGGTAATGGCCAGTTTACTGGTATCCCCACCATGGCGTGATGCCCAATGCGCTGCATGATCAAGATCCACCATAACCTGACGGTCTGGCACTTTACCCACCAGATTTTTCACTAATGCATTGATGTCATCATATTCTTTGGCATCGCCTTGGCGGAAGAACAGCTCAGGTGCAATGGCCAGATACCCCTGTTTAGCTAGTCTGCGGCAGATATCCTGAATATGCTCATGTACGCCAAAGATTTCTTGCACGACAATAACCACCGGATATGACCCGTTTTGCTGGGCCGGTTTGGCAATATAGGCCGGTAATTCATCGCCCTGAGACGGAATGGTGGTTTCTGTGCAGTGAATACCTTGTTGATCGGTATGGCGGGTCGTCGAGGCCAGTGGGCCTACCGCAGAGGTGAAACCGTCTGCCGCCTGCCTGGGAGTCATAAGTTGATCAGTTTTCACTGTAGTCTCCTTGCGATATGAGAAAAAATTACCGAGTTGAATTACCCATTACTCCCCGATTTTTGCTATTGCCGAGTTTAACTATAGGTAATCTTTGAGATTAATGAGATCAGGTTTTTTGTAATTATAATTTTTGGTGATTCATATCTTGAATTTTATAACTCAGACTAATAGTTGATAGAGTTTAACAATTGATAGCAGTTAGCAATTGATAGCAGGATATTGGTCTATCATTCCTGCTTATAGAGAAATATACCTTTCGTACTTGGCGTTGCAGTGGTGTTAGCTGCAACTGTAATCAGCTTGGGTATAATTGTCATTTCTCGCCAGCTTTGTCTAAAAAATAGTCTTAACTGCCATTAAATGTGATTTTTGTCACATTTAAAATGTATCGTGTAATTCATTTCTTTTGGCAAGGTGACTGTCATCACGAAATAAAGTGATAATTTTGAGTAAAGTATTTCTTTGCACCTCCCTACAACATCTCTCATGAAAGAGGACTCTCACACATGGCTAAATCTGACGTTTTTCACTTGGGCCTGACTAAAAATGATCTGCAAGGGGCGACTCTGGCTATCGTTCCGGGTGATCCACAGCGTGTTGAGAAAATCGCTAAATTGATGGATAACCCAGTACATTTGGCCTCTCATCGTGAATTTACTTCGTGGCGCGCCGAATTGGATGGCAAAGCAGTGATCGTCTGCTCAACGGGTATCGGTGGCCCATCGACTTCTATTGCGGTTGAAGAGCTGGCACAGCTTGGTGTACGGACTTTCCTACGTATTGGTACCACTGGTGCTATTCAGCCACATATTAATGTTGGTGATGTGTTGGTTACCACCGCCGCTGTACGTTTAGACGGAGCCAGCCTGCACTTTGCGCCGATGGAGTTCCCAGCAGTGGCTGACTTTACCTGCACCACTGCATTAGTTAATGCTGCCAAATCAGTGGGGGCGACTACTCATATTGGTGTGACCGCCTCTTCCGATACCTTCTATCCGGGGCAGGAGCGTTATGACACCTTCTCTGGTCGTGTTGTCAGCCGTTTTAAAGGCTCCATGGAAGAATGGCAATCTATGGGCGTGATGAATTATGAAATGGAATCTGCAACCTTGCTCACCATGTGTGCCAGCCAGGGCTTGCGTGCCGGCATGGTCGCAGGGGTAATTGTAAATCGCACCCAGCAAGAGATCCCAAACGAAGAAACTATGAAAGCGACTGAAAGTGACGCGGTGAAAATTGTGGTAGAAGCAGCTCGTCATTTGATCTAGGCCCGCCGTCTGAGCTAATAGCGACGATTGGCGAGTCAACAAACTGTCTGTTATCGGGTCAGTCTTCTGGCCCGTTTTTTATTTTTCCGGTTTATCTGCTAAGGTCATCACTCTTATAAAGAACAATAATAAGAGGAAAATATGACGAAAACTGCTCTATCCCATCCCTCCCTAATCGCACTTGATGGCGGTATTAATTTTCGTGACCTTGGCGGTAATCAGGCTGCTGATGGGCGGCGTATCAAGCGCGGATTGCTGTTCCGCTCAGGTTCACTCGACCGCTTAAGTACCAGAGATTGTGATTTCCTCAGTAGTGGCTCCGTCGCTCAAATTCTTGATTATCGCGATGCCGATGAAGTTCAGGCTAAACCAGATGTGGTGTGGACTGGCGCCAGTTATCACAATATTCCGGCCAACCCGCTGAGCAGTGAAGTCAATGCCAATTTGGAAAAACTGACTAACGAGACATTAGCGGCATTTGATGCCCGTGGTTTTATGTTAGAGCTTTATCGCCGGCTGCCTTTTAATAATCAAGCCTATAAACAACTGGTTGGATTGTTGCAAAATTGCGCATCTTCGGAGCATGCTGCTGCGGGTGTGGTACAACATTGTGCTGTCGGGAAAGACCGTACTGGTATTGGTTCTGCACTGGTGTTATTTGCCTTGGGTGCCGATGAATCGACGGTATTGGAAGATTATCTGTTGACTGAAACCACTCTGGCCCCTTTCCGTGAGCATATGCTGGCAGAGTTGGCACTCAAACTGAATGACCAAGCGTTAGGGCAATTCGCTTTTGTCTTATCGGCCAAAGAAGAGTTTATTCAAACTGCTCTGCGTAGTATTCAACAGCGTTATGGTAGTCGTGAACAGTGGTTGCAACAGGAGTTCGGCCTGGGTAGCGCTGAGCGCAAAAAGTTACAGTCCTATTTTTTAGAGTAGTGGTTTATCTACCCGCACTCTTTCTGATCTTTATGATATTGAGTCACCACTGGGTGGCTCTTTTTAACCGCTTAATGATACAAACTACCGCTTAACCAGATCGCTGATATTTCTCTTAGGGGTCAGGCGTATGTTAACGCCTGACAAATTCCCTGGAGAGAATGCTCATGCAACATGCGATTACCTTTGTTATCGCTTCAGCGTGTATCCTTATGATCTGCTACCGTTTATACGGTATCTTTTTTGTTCGTAAGGTTTTGCGCGTCGATGACAGTGAAGTAACACCTTCCCACACCTTCGAAGATGGTAAAGATTACGTTCCAACTAAAAAATGGGTGAACTTTGGTAGCCACTTTGCGGCAATCGCTGCGGCTGGTCCATTGGTCGGCCCTGTGCTGGCAGCCCAATATGGTTATTTACCTGGTTTTCTGTGGTTGCTGATCGGTTGTGTGATCGGCGGCGCGGTTCACGATACGGTTGTGCTGTTTGCTTCCATGAAACATCAGGGGAAATCCCTGTCGGAAGTGGCAAAATCAGAGCTTGGTCCGGTTGCTGGCTGGTGTACCGGTCTGGCAATGTTGTTCATCATTACTATTACCATGGCCGGGTTGTCGATGGTGGTGGTACATGCACTGGAACGTAACCCTTGGGGTACTTTCGCCGTGTTCATGACAATCCCTATCGCTATCTGCGTTGGCTTATGGGAGCGCATGACTGGCAGCATGAAGGGCGCTTCTTATGTCGGTATCGCTGCTATCATGGTGTGCGTATTTGTCGGCCCTTATATTGAAGGAACCTGGCTGGGCGATTGGTTAATGCTGAAAGCGGATACCGTCAGTATCATCCTGCCAATGTATGCTTTCTTTGCGACCGCCCTCCCTGTGTGGATGCTATTAACCCCTCGTGGTTATCTTTCCAGCTTTATGAAGATCGGTGTATTCGGTGCGTTGATTGTTGGAGTTGTATTTATTAACCCTGAAATTCAATTCCCGGCATTGACCCAGTTTATTCATGGTGGAGGCCCGGTGTTGGCAGGCCCAGTCTGGCCGTTTATCTCTATTACCATTGCCTGTGGTGCCATTTCTGGTTTCCATGCCTTTATCGGCTCAGGGACAACACCAAAACAGATCGACAAATGGAGTGATATCTTACCCGTCGGCTTTGGTGCGATGCTGGCCGAATGTATGGTTGGGGTTATGGCCTTGATCGCGGCAACCTCCTTGCATCCTGCTGACTACTTTGCGATTAACTCTTCCGCTGAAGCCTGGAGCATGCTCGGTATGGAAGTGGTGAACTTGCCAAAACTGAGTCAGGAAATTGGCCTGGATCTCTATGGTCGTACCGGTGGTGCGGTAACCTTAGCTGTTGGTATGACGGATATCTTCATTCGTGTGCCATGGTTCAGCAGTCTGGCGGCTTACTTCTTCCAATTTGTTGTTATGTTTGAAGCGGTATTTATTCTGACTGCTGTTGACTCCGGCACGCGTGTTGCTCGTTATCTGCTGCAAGACTTCTTAGGTGATATTTGGGCACCACTGAAACGTACTGATTGGTTACCAGGTACATTGGCATGCAGTGTTATTGCCTGCGCACTGTGGGGTTACCTGCTTAACTCAGGTGATATCAACTCTGTCTGGGCGTTATTCGGCGTATCAAACCAATTAATGGCTTCTGTTGGTTTAATCATTGGTGCCACTATTATTCTGCGGTTGGCAACCAAACGTATTTACATGCTGACCTGTGTTATTCCACTGGCCTATCTGTTTGTAACCGTAAACTATGCTGGTTACTGGATGATCACTCACGTGTATTTCAACTCAGCAGCTAAGGGCTACAATCTGTTCAATGGCATCATCTCGATTATTATGATGACACTGGGCGTCATTATCCTGATATCAGCACTGAAAAAATGGCGTGAATTGTGGATCCGCCGCTCTGCTGAAATGGCTGGCAATAAAGTAGTGACGGCTAACGCCTGATATCTTTGATTCATTGTATTAACCTGCACTCTTTCTTACTTGAAGTTGCAGTGTGGCTAGTGGCTCCGGCTTAAACGAATCACTGATTTGAGTCAGATTATTAGGATTCGTTCGTTGGCAGCCTTGCTGTAACGGCAATGATCTTGAGTCTATAAACGGTCGGAATCTTCCGGCCGTTTATTTTTTGTTAAACAAAGATCACGACACATTGGGTATGCTAATAGCAACTATGTTGCTAACAGGAAAATGCATGTGACCCTGAATGATGTCATTACTATCGTTATCGATTTTGTTCGTGAACACGAAGCATGGGCGATTCCTATCGTCTTTATTCTGGCTTTTGGTGAGTCGCTCGCCTTTCTTTCTTTACTGCTACCTGCAACGGTTATCTTGCTCGGATTGGGGGCGCTAATCGGTGAAAGTGGTATCTCTTTCTGGCCCATTTGGGCCGCTGCTGCGGCAGGTGCTTTCTTTGGCGACTGGCTCTCCTATTGGGTTGGTGTCCATTACAAAGACCGAGTAGGCACTTTGTGGCCACTTTCTCGCAATCCTCAGTTACTCGTTCGTGGCCATGCATTCTTTGAGCGTTGGGGATTCTTTGGCGCGTTTATTGGCCGCTTCTTTGGCCCACTACGCGCAGTTGTTCCTTTGGTTGCCGGGATCTGTGCTATGCCAAAGTTCTACTTTCAGTTAGCCAACATCACTTCCGCTCTAATTTGGGCCTTCGGTATTCTGGCTCCGGGCGCGTTCGGCATTCAATGGCTATCTCACTGGATAGATTAAGTACGTAAGTGGCACGCCGTTCGTCAATGGATAGCTGTTTTAACCTATTTGGGGTCGCAAGGTGAGCGTTTTTTGGACTGTGTGTTATTTATGCGCACAGCTTCGCAAGATAGCATGTAACGGAAAAACACTCTGGACATCCATACAGTATCCCCTTACCTTGACTGACAATAGGTTAATGGGGAGATAACCGTGGATATCAGTTTATTTTATGGACTGGCAGGCTGCCTTATCGGTGGACTTATTGGTTGGCTAATTGCCAGCTTGTACCAGCAACGGAATAAAGCGCAACAGGATATAGAACGGCGATTACTAGAGCAGTCCTTACAGCAGGCGCAGCAGAATATTGTCGAGCTACAAACTGCTTTACAGCGCAATGAGCAGCAATTACGGCAAGATGAATTGGAACAACGTAGTTTGCACAGCCAATTGGCAGCAAATGCTGAAAAACTGCAACAGTTAGCTCATTGGCGTAATGAATGTGATCAACTCAATCAAGAACTCCGTGCTCAAAGAGAAGTGAATAGCGCCCAAGAGGCGGAACTGCGCGAAGTCACTATCCGTTTGGAAGAAACACGTCTGACTGGCGAGGAAAAACAGCGACTTCTCATTAACAGTGAACAGCGGCTGACCACACAATTCGAAAATCTGGCGAACCGCATCTTTGAACAAACTGGCCGTCGTGCGGACGAACAAAATAAACAAAGTCTGGACCGCTTATTACTGCCTTTACGGGAACAGTTGGATGGTTTCCGCCGTCAGGTTCAGGATAGCTTTGGACAAGAAGCCAGAGAGCGCCACACGCTGACCCATGAAATACGCAGTCTGCAACAATTGAATGCTCAAATGGCGCGAGAAGCACTAAACCTGACTAAAGCACTGAAAGGTGATAATAAAACGCAGGGGAACTGGGGGGAAGTCGTTCTGGCTAAAGTGCTTGAAGCTTCTGGGCTGCGTGAAGGTTATGAGTATCAAACTCAGGTAAGTGTAAAGCTTGATAGCAACAGTCGTATGCAGCCAGATGTCATTGTGCGCTTACCACAGGGTAAAGATGTGGTGATTGACGCTAAAATGTCGTTGGTTGCATATGAGCGCTATTTTAATAGCGAAGATGACGCTGAGCGAGAAGTAGCACTCAATGAGCATTTATCATCGCTGCGCGCCCATATTAGAATGTTAGGCCGTAAGGATTACCAACAACTTCCGGGGTTGCGGTCGCTTGATTATGTATTGATGTTTATTCCGGTGGAACCTGCATTTCTGGTGGCCATTGATCGCCAGCCAGAGTTGATAAGTGAAGCACTACAGCACAATATTATGTTGGTTAGCCCGACAACATTGCTGGTGGCTTTGCGGACGATTACTAATTTATGGCGTTACGAGCATCAAAGCCAGAATGCACAGCGTATTGCCGATAGGGCAGCCAAACTCTATGACAAGTTGCGCTTATTTGTTGATGATATGGAGTCGTTGGGGCAAAGCCTCGATAAAGCGCACCTAAGTTATCGTCAGGCAATGAACAAACTGTCGCAAGGCCGTGGTAACCTGATTGGGCAAGTAGAAAGTTTTCGCACTCTGGGGGTCGAGGTAAAACGGCCTATTAGCCCATTACTGGCAGAAAGAGCCAGCGCTGAGCATCAACCAGAAGGCGATTTAGCGCTATCTGATGATGCTGAGTCAGAGACATATCCAAAGCAATCAGGATTGCAGTAAGGCAACATGAGTGGCACCGCTGAGTTAGCTTATAATCAGTGACGCGGATGAGAGCTACTAATGCCGCTGTAGTTTTGTGTAAGAAGGATATAAATGATTCGGCACCGCTGAAGTATCAGGGTTAGTTGCATGGTCCTCTTCTGTATGATGTTGAGAATACTGCGAATAAGTAGTTACCTTAATACCAGGTGAGGTGGGGCTTTCATCGGAGTTCTGGTACACTTCCTCGAAAGATTGACTGAAAAGCAGGCACAGAAAATGGTAGATCAGGAGAAGGAAACCACTCATTTTGGTTTCCGCACCGTAGCCAAAGAACAGAAAGAAGGCATGGTGGCAGAAGTTTTTCATTCCGTAGCCGCCAAATACGATCTGATGAATGACCTGATGTCGTTCGGTGTTCACCGTATTTGGAAGCGTTTTACCATTGACTGTAGTGGTGTTCGGCGCGGTCAACGGGTATTAGATCTGGCGGGTGGCACCGGAGATTTAACGGCCAAGTTCTCTCGCCTTGTGGGTGAGCAGGGTGAAGTGGTTCTGGCTGATATCAATGAATCGATGTTGCGTATGGGTAGAGAAAAGCTACGTGACAAAGGTATTGTAGGTAATGTCAGTTATGTGCAGGCTAATGCTGAGGCTTTACCTTTCCCTGATAATTACTTTGATTGTATTACCATTTCATTTGGCCTGCGAAATGTAACCGAAAAAGAAAAAGCCTTACGCTCTATGTTTCGGGTATTAAAGCCCGGTGGTCGTTTGTTGGTTCTCGAATTCTCCAAACCACTTCTGGAACCTTTGAGCAAAGCCTACGATGCTTATTCCTTCCATATTTTGCCCAAGATTGGCGAACTTGTGGCCCAGGACTCTGAAAGTTACCGTTATTTAGCGGAGTCTATTCGGATGCACCCCGATCAAGAAACGCTGAAAGGCATGATGGTAGATGCCGGGTTTGAAAACGTAACCTATTCCAATTTAACCGGTGGCATTGTTGCGTTACATCGGGGCTTTAAGTTTTAACAGGAATATGGCTATGCCGCTAAAATCACTGATATCTAAATCCTTCTCACTGAAACCTATGTTGCTGTCGCAACTCATTACTGCTGCGATAGAAACATCATTAAACAGTGTGCTGTTTCGCGATAAAAGCATGAAGGCTGCACGTTTACGCTTGGTAGGGAAAGTCCTGCGGATCGAGTTACGTGAGATCAATTTTCCTTTGCTGTTGGTATTTAGTGAACGGCAGGTTGACGTGTTAAGTCAATGGGATGGTGATGCTGATTGCATAGTTAAAACGGAAGTTGCTGTGTTGGCAAAATTGCGGGATCGCCAGCAACTTTCACCTTTGATGCGTAGCGGTAAACTGATTGTTGAAGGCGATATACAAGTGGTTCAGCAAGTTGTCGCGCTTTTGGATCTTGCTGAGTGGGATCCGGCTGAGTGGCTGGCGCCCTATATCGGTGATATTGCCGCGGAAACCATCGGGCAGGTTGTGCATAAAAGTAGCTATTTTCTGAGTGGGCAATTGCAGCAGCAACAACACTATCTGGCTGAAGCAATAACCGAAGAATGGAAAGTGGCTCCAGCACCGCTGGAAGTGGTGTGGTTTAACGAAGAGGTTGATGCCACAGCCCGTGCAACTGAGGCATTGAATGCCAGATTGGCAACCATGGAGAAAAAATAATGACGCCAGGAGAACTTCGGCGCCTGTATCTAATTATTCGGGTTTTCTTGAGCTACGGGTTAGATGAGTTAATCCCGAATATCCGTTTGACGTTACCACTACGTATTGGCCGTCATCTGTTTTTCTGGTTGCCGAATCGACATAAAGATAAGCCATTGGGTGAGCGTTTACGCCTTGCCTTACAAGAATTAGGACCAGTCTGGATCAAATTTGGTCAGATGATGTCTACTCGCCGTGATCTCTTCCCACCGGAAATTGCCGATCAACTTGCCCTATTACAAGACCGGGTTGCTTCATTTGATGGCGCACTCGCACGAAAGTATATTGAAATAGCAATGGGTGGGCCATTAGAAACCTGGTTTGACGATTTTGATCAGCAAGCTTTGGCCTCCGCCTCAATTGCTCAGGTACATACGGCGCGTTTAAAAGAGAACGGTCAGGAAGTGGTCCTGAAAGTGATTCGCCCTGATATCTTGCCGATTATCAAAGCAGATGTGCGCTTGATGTACCGGCTGGCTGGCTGGGTACCTAAGTTGTTGCCTGATGGACGTAGATTACGGCCACGCGAAGTGGTGCGTGAATACGAAAAAACCCTGCTTGATGAGCTGAACCTGCTGCGTGAGGCAGCTAATGCTATCCAATTACGTCGTAATTTTGAAAACAGCCCAATGCTCTATATTCCCGAAGTCTATTCCGATTATTGCCGGGAAAGTGTATTGGTGATGGAGCGTATTTACGGCATTCCGGTATCTGATATTACGGCTTTAGAAAGCCAAGGTACCAATATGAAGTTGCTGGCCGAACGTGGGGTTCAAGTCTTCTTCACCCAAGTTTTTCGTGACAGTTTTTTCCATGCAGATATGCATCCGGGGAATATTTTTGTCAGCTATGAGCATCCTCATGATCCACTTTACATCGGTATTGACTGCGGTATTGTAGGCTCACTGAACAAAGCAGATAAGCGCTATCTGGCTGAAAACTTTATTGCTTTCTTTAATAGGGATTATCGGCGGGTTGCGGAACTGCACGTTGATTCAGGCTGGGTTCCCCGTGATACCAATGTTGAGGATTTTGAGTTCGCTATTCGCACTGTTTGTGAACCCATTTTTGAAAAACCACTGGCCGAAATATCGTTTGGACATGTGTTGTTGAATCTCTTTAACACTGCGCGCCGCTTTAATATGGAAGTGCAGCCACAGTTGGTTCTGCTACAAAAAACCTTATTGTATGTCGAAGGCTTGGGTCGTCAGTTGTATCCTCAGCTTGATCTCTGGACAACAGCGAAACCGTTCCTGGAAAGCTGGCTACGGGATCAAGTCGGTCTGCCTGCTGTTATCCGGGCATTGAAAGAAAAGGCACCTTTTTGGGCAGAAAAATTTCCTGAGTTGCCGGAATTGGTTTACGACAGCTTGCAGCAACATAAATTATTACAGCAAAGTGTTGATAAACTAACCACCCAGATGCAAGGTCAGCAACAACGTCAGGGTCAGTCACGGTATTTGTTCGGTGTTGGCGCTACACTATTAGTCAGTGGTACCATTTTATTTTTGGCGGATGCGGTAGAAATCTCTACGGGATGTATTATCGCAGGCGCATTGGCTTGGTTTATCGGTTGGCGACGAACCAGTTAATTTGTTTATTGCTAAGAGTGCCGGTTAATGGGCGAGAGCATAGCTTGGGCGTTATGTATGAGTGTTATGTAAAAGTTGTTCAAGAAGTCATTCATCAGTTAAAAACGCTATGCGCGAGTTCAAAATGCGGTAAGTTAGATTAGTATCCAAAGAGGCAGTATGACGTATAATGCGGCCCTCTGTGGAATAACCCCTGTAATATAGAGGTGAATGTGATGGGCGGTATAAGTATTTGGCAGTTGTTAATCATTGCCGTGATTGTCGTTCTGCTGTTTGGCACGAACAAACTGCGGACTTTGGGGTCAGACCTGGGTGCATCCATCAAAGGCTTTAAAAAGGCAATTGGTGATGATCCACAGACTCCTCCAACTAACACTGATAAAACCAGCAATGATGCTGATTTTGCAAAATCGATTACTGAAAAACAGCAGCCGGTAGTTAAAGCTGAAGAGTCTAAGAGTCACGACAAAGAGCAGGGATAAGCTGTGTTCGACATCGGGTTTAGTGAACTGCTGCTGGTACTTGTGATCGGCCTAGTCGTGCTTGGGCCGGAAAGATTACCGGTTGCTGTAAGAACGGTTGCCGGTTGGATTCGTACACTACGTTCACTGGCGGCAACCGTACAAAACGAGTTGGCACAAGAACTTAAGATTCAAGAGTTGCAAGACAGCCTGAAAAAAGCAGAACAGGCTGGCTTGCAGAATCTGACACCGGAGTTGAAAGCTTCGATGGATGAACTTAAGGAAGCCGCAGAAGCGCTGAAACGTTCTTATCACTCAGACGTTAGCTCCCAGGCACCGCATACTATCCATAATC
This sequence comes from Yersinia sp. 2553 StPb PI, assembly GCF_052217105.1. NCBI lineage: Bacteria > Pseudomonadati > Pseudomonadota > Gammaproteobacteria > Enterobacterales > Yersiniaceae > Yersinia > Yersinia sp. 2553 StPb PI. Next base: position 4,190,904 of record NZ_JAZGPX010000002.1, read on the forward strand.
CACTGGTGACTGAGCCGGAAGCGATTCATGATGGTGTTACGCCTGCGGAGTCCGCAACTCAAGTTTCGGCATCACCGCAAATTCCTGATGTCGATAATGCGGGCGCGTTGGTGACAATTAAACCAACTGTTGAAACTGTGCCTGCTGGCGTTGAGAAACCCGTAGTTCAGGTTGAGGAATCTGTTAAGCCTATTCCTACTGTAGCCGGGGATCTTGTGACTGTTACGAATCCATCCGTAACCAAGGTCCAAACTACCGCAACTGACTCCCATAGCACTGATTCATTCAGTACTGAACAATCTCGAACTCACCAACCTGGCGGCGATCGGTAAACATGGCTGTTGATGATACCCAACCCTTAATCACTCATTTGATAGAACTGCGTAAGCGGCTATTGAATTGCATAATCACTATTTTGGTGGTTTTTCTGGTATTGGTATTTTTTGCCAATGATATTTATCACTTGGTATCAGCACCGTTAATCAAACAGTTGCCCGCCGGTGCCAGTATGATCGCAACAGATGTTGCATCGCCTTTCTTTACCCCGATTAAATTGACCATGATGGTCTCGGTATTTGTTTCCGCACCGATGATCCTTTATCAGGTGTGGGCTTTCATTGCCCCAGCGTTATATAAGCATGAACGCCGTCTGATGGTGCCGCTGCTTATCTCCAGCAGCCTATTGTTTTATCTGGGTATGGCATTTGCTTACTTTGTGGTTTTCCCGTTAGCTTTTGGTTTTTTTGCCAAAACAGCACCGGAAAGCGTGCTGATTGCCACGGATATCACTAAATACCTTGATTTTGTTATGGCGCTCTTTATGGCTTTTGGTATTTCTTTTGAAGTCCCAATTGCGATAATTCTACTGTGCTGGGCAGGGGTTACAACGCCCGAGGCATTGAAGAAAAAACGCCCTTATGTATTTGTCGGCGCTTTTGTTGTCGGCATGCTTCTCACCCCGCCAGATGTGCTGTCTCAGACATTATTGGCGATCCCGATGTATCTGCTATTTGAGGTTGGGGTGTTCTTTGCTCGTTTTTATACGGGTAAGCAACGCCGGGTAGATATTGACGAAGAGGATGAAGAAGCGGATAGCCATCCGAAAGTGCCTTAAATCTGTGGGTATATGCCTGGATATTTTAGCCGCCCTTTGAGGCGGCTTCTGTTTTGGAACGTTCATGTTTGATATTGGTGTGAATTTAACCAGCGCGCAATTTGCCAAAGATTACGATCAAGTGGTCAACAGAGCCAAAAATGCTGCAGTTACCGGTATGCTTATTACTGGTACTGATGCTGAAGAAAGCCAGGCAGCACTGGAGCTTACCCTTGCCTATCCCGGCTACTGCTGGTCAACTGCGGGTGTTCATCCCCATCAGGCGAGTTGTTGGCAAATAGATGTTGAACAGCAAATCAGATTATTAGCAGCGAATGCGGCAGTAGTCGCTATTGGTGAATGCGGACTGGATTTTAACCGCAATTTTTCTACTCCAGTAGCACAAGAAGTCGCATTTACAGCACAGCTGGCGCTGGCTGCCGAACTCGAACTGCCGGTATTTTTACATTGCCGCGATGCCCACGAACGTTTCATTGCCTTGCTTGCGCCTTGGCTAGATAAGCTCCCCGCTGCGGTTGTGCATTGTTTTACTGGCACGGCTGATGAGTTGGACTCTTGTCTGGCATTAGGCTTATCTATTGGTATTACCGGTTGGGTGTGCGATGAGCGTCGTGGTCTTGAGCTGCGGGCGTTACTGCCACGTATTCCTGTTCAGCAATTGTTGCTAGAAACAGATGCCCCCTATTTATTGCCAAGGGATTTACATCCTAAGCCGGCATCCCGCCGCAATGAACCCTGCTTTCTACCCCATATCGTACAGCAGGTTGCTGTCTGGCGACAAGAAGACCCTAAATGGCTGGGGCAGAAAACTGATGAAAACGCCCGCCGGATTTTCCGGTTGGTTTGAGTTAGGAGAACAAGATGAGCTATGCATTTCCGGGCACCTTCCCTGGTCGCCGTATGCGCCGTGTGCGCCGTCATGATTTCAGTCGTCGTCTGGTCGCAGAGAATCAGCTGACAGTCAATGATCTGATCTATCCGGTGTTTGTTATGGAGGGGACCAACCAGCAGCAAGCCGTCCCGTCAATGCCGGGTGTTTCACGTATGACGATCGATCTGCTAGTGAAAGAAGCTGAGGCCATAGCTAAGCTAGGTGTGCCGGTCATATCGCTGTTTCCAGTTATTGAATCTAGCTTGAAATCATTACATGCCGAAGAAGCCTATAATCCGAATGGCTTAGTACAAAGAACCGTGCGTGCGTTAAAGGACGCAGTACCAGAGTTAGGTATCCTTACTGATGTTGCTCTCGATCCTTATACAACCCACGGGCAAGATGGGGTAATTGATACCGATGGTTATGTCATTAATGACATAACTAAAGAGATTTTAGTCCGTCAGGCGTTATCACACGCCGAGGCTGGTGCCGAGATTGTCGCGCCAAGCGACATGATGGATGGACGCATCGGTGCAGTGCGCGATCAACTAGAGCTACAAGGGTTGGTGAATACGCAAATTATGGCCTATTCAGCGAAATATGCGTCTTGCTACTATGGCCCATTCCGTGATGCCATTGGCTCTAGCAGTAATCTGAAAGGTGGGAATAAGAAAACCTATCAGATGGACCCGGCCAACAGTGATGAGGCTTTACAAGAGATTGCTCAGGACTTGCAGGAAGGTGCTGATATGGTAATGGTTAAGCCGGGGATGCCATATTTGGATGTGGTACGTAGGGTGAAAGATACCTTTGGTGTGCCGACCTTCGCCTATCAGGTGTCAGGCGAATATGCTATGCATATGGCTGCCTTCCAGAATGGCTGGCTGCAAGAGAAACCAACCGTTATGGAGTCTCTGTTGTGCTTTAAGCGTGCCGGTGCTGATGGGGTATTAACTTATTTCGCCAAGCAAGTCGCACAATGGTTACATGACGATCATATGCAACGTTAAGCCATGGGGATGGTTGTTGATAAGGTAGGTACCGAGCGTGCCTACCTTGGCAGATATATTATTGCTTTTCGAATTGACGATTATCCAAACTTTGCATCACTTGGCTATTAAGCATGTTCAGTAACAACATTGAGCGCGCTTCACCGTCTGGTTCAGTATAAATCGCCTGTAACCCAGCAAAAACACCCTCAGTGATCGTCACGATATCGCCTGGAACCGGCACCTCTGGAGCAATGATTTTATCCGTTGTATGAGATTGCATCTCGGCAATAACAATTGCTGGGATCACCGCGGGTTGTGCGCCAAAACGGACGAAGTGGCTTACACCACGTGTTGCGCTGATTGTTGTGGTGTGAATATGTTCAGGATCGAACTCCACAAACAGATAGTTAGGGAATAAGGGCTCAGTCGCCTCAATGCGTTTCCCTCGCACTATCTTTTCGATAGTCACTATCGGTGTCCAGCAATCCACAGTTTGCCGCTCTAAATGTTCTTTGGCGCGCAAAAGCTGACCACGTTTACAATATAATAAATGCCAGTGTTTCATAATTTCACATGCCTTTAAGTACTACTTGGCAGCATAACAAAAGTAGAAGGATATATATAGAGAGGAAGAATACATCAGTCAGGATATATAGTTTGTTATACAAAGATTTAGTCTATTTTATATCGACAAAATCATATTTGTACTGATGATAATTAGCGATAAATTGCAGCATGATATTTTTTTGAGTGAGCCTGTATTCATTTTTAACAAAAAGACAGCAACTGCTATAAAGACAGCCTATAATGGCGCATCACATAGCCGCCGAAATGATCAGCATGAAATACCGTGACTTACGTGACTTCCTCTCGTTGCTGGAACAGAGGGGTGAACTTAAACGTATTAGCCAGCCCATTGATCCCTATCTGGAAATGACAGAAATTGCCGACCGTACCTTACGCGCCGGTGGGCCTGCATTACTGTTTGAAAACCCTAAGGGTTACACAATGCCCGTATTGTGTAACTTGTTTGGTACGGCCAAACGGGTTGCCATGGGCATGGGGCAAGAAGATGTCAGCGCACTGCGAGATGTTGGCAAGTTGTTGGCTTTCCTGAAAGAGCCGGATCCGCCGAAAGGTTTCCGTGATTTATTCGATAAACTGCCGAAATTTAAGCAAGTGTTGAATATGCCAACGAAATGCTTGAGTTCGGCTCCTTGTCAGGAGCAAGTTTGGCAGGGCGATGATGTCGATCTTAGCCGCATTCCAGTTATGCATTGCTGGCCTGAGGATGCAGCTCCGTTAGTATCGTGGGGGCTGACTATTACGCGTGGCCCGCATAAAGAACGGCAAAACCTGGGTATCTACCGCCAACAAGTGTTGGGTAAAAACAGATTAATTATGCGCTGGTTATCCCATCGTGGCGGCGCTTTGGACTATCAAGAGTGGTGTGAAGCACACCCCGGTGAACGTTTCCCCGTCGCCGTCGCCTTGGGCGCAGATCCTGCGACTATTCTGGCTGCGGTAACCCCGGTTCCCGATACGCTGTCTGAATATGCTTTTGCTGGTTTGTTGCGCGGGCATAAAACAGAGGTCGTAAAGTGCCTTTCCAACTCACTTGAAGTTCCTGCGAGTGCAGAAATTGTATTGGAAGGATATATTGAGCAGGGTGATATGGCGCCAGAAGGCCCTTATGGTGATCATACGGGTTATTATAATGAGATAGATAGCTTCCCTGTTTTTACGGTCACACATATTACTCAGCGCAAAGATGCAATTTACCATTCCACTTATACGGGTCGTCCACCGGATGAACCTGCGGTGATGGGGGTTGCGCTGAATGAAGTGTTTGTTCCTATTTTACAAAAGCAATTCCCGGAAATTGTTGATTTCTATCTTCCGCCCGAGGGGTGCTCATACCGGCTGGCTGTTGTAACCATCAAGAAACAATATGCAGGGCATGCTAAACGCGTAATGATGGGGGTTTGGTCGTTTTTACGTCAGTTTATGTATACAAAATTTGTTATTGTTTGTGATGATGATATTAATGCTCGTGATTGGAATGATGTCATTTGGGCAATTACGACCCGAATGGACCCATCCCGCGATACGGTGTTGATTGAAAATACACCAATAGATTATTTGGATTTCGCTTCACCGGTTTCCGGTTTAGGATCGAAAATGGGGCTGGATGCCACCAATAAGTGGCCTGCTGAGACTTCGCGTGAATGGGGGCGTCCAATTAAAATGGATGAAGACGTTCGCGCCCGTATTGATGCTATTTGGGATGAGCTCGCCATTTTCAGTGACAAAGAGACGAAACGCTAACCGGCGTCGATTTTGTCCTTGGTTTTGCATTTGATGACCCGACAGAGGGAAGGCATGACAACTTTAAGCTGTAAAGTAACCTCCGTAGAGGCCATTACCGATACGGTGTACCGGGTGCAATTGGTGCCTGCATCTGCGTTTTCTTTCCGTGCTGGGCAGTATTTGATGGTAGTAATGGACGAGCGTGATAAGCGCCCATTCTCTATGGCATCCACGCCGTTGCAGCAAGACTTTATCGAGCTGCATATCGGGGCGTCGGAACTGAATCTGTACGCCATGGCAGTGATGGACCGTATTCTGAAAGAGAAAACGCTGGATGTGGATATTCCTCACGGAGAAGCATGGTTCCGTGAGGGCAGTGAACGTCCATTGGTCCTGATTGCTGGCGGCACTGGTTTTTCCTATGTGCGTTCAATTTTATTGGCGGCATTAGCCGAGCAACCTGACCGTGAAGTATCTATCTATTGGGGTGGGCGCGAAGCCGTGCATTTATATGATCTAAACGAGCTGGAAGCGCTGTCAATTAAGTATCCACAGTTGAAAGTTATCCCAGTGGTAGAGCAGCCGGAAGATGGGTGGCGTGGCCGCACAGGAACGGTATTGAGTGCTGTATTACAAGACTATGGCTCTCTTGCTGAGCAAGATATCTATATCGCTGGCCGTTTTGAAATGGCTAAAATTGCTCGTGAGCGTTTTTGTGCTGAGCGCGGCGCTCAGGAAGCGCATATCTATGGTGATGCTTTCGCCTTTATCTAATATACCAGTCATATTTGAAGCTGCATCGGTGTTAGCTGCCTTAGTGCAACTTCAATTATTTTGGGTATATTAAAATTTTATCCATATTGTTGTTTGTATCGCGGATAAAAAAAGCCCGCCCCTGACAGGCGGGAAAACGGCAACTAAACACCAGGTACAGCGGTTATAAGGGCCTGTATTCAGGCCCTTAATATTTTTCAGATTAATTCGTTTGGAGGTTATACGCGTTCAAAAATGGTAGCAATGCCTTGGCCTAAACCGATACACATGGTTGCCAAACCGAACTGCACGTCACGGCGTTCCATCAGATTAAGTAAGGTGGTAGAGATACGAGCACCTGAACAACCCAGTGGATGGCCTAATGCAATAGCGCCCCCATTCAGGTTCACTTTGTCATCCATGCTTTCCAGCAGACCCAACCCTTTCATGCAAGCCAGCGACTGAGCTGCAAACGCTTCGTTTAATTCAAATAAACCAATATCTTCCAAGGTTAGCCCGGCACGTTTTAATGCCAATTGGCTAGCGGGCACGGGGCCATAACCCATGGTTGACGGATCGCAACCCACCACGGCCATTGAGCGAATACGGGCTCGCGGTTTTAAACCTAATGATTTAGCTCGGGATTCACTCATGATAAGCATGGCAGAAGCGCCGTCGGATAATGCAGATGATGTTCCGGCAGTCACCGTGCCATTGACCGGATCAAAGGCTGGGCGCAATGCTGCCAAACCTGCGAGATTAGTTTCCGGGCGAATAACTTCATCGAAATCAAAACGTTTCAGGATACCATCAGCATCATGCCCATTGGTGGCGACAATCTCACTGGCAAAATGGCCCGTCTGAGTCGCGGCATAAGCGCGTTGGTGAGAGCGAACAGCAAATTCATCTTGAGATTGGCGGCTGATATTGTAGATTTTTGCCAGCATTTCAGCAGTTAATCCCATCATTCCGGCGGCTTTAGCCACAGTTCGGCCCATACCAGGATGGAAGTCCACACCGTGATTCATTGGCACATGACCCATATGCTCTACGCCACCAATCAAACTGATTTGTGCATCACCCACCATGATGGCTCTGGCACCATCATGTAAAGCTTGCATTGATGAACCACACAGGCGATTAACAGTAACGGCTGGTACGCTATGGGGGATTTCTGCCAGTAAAGAAGCATTGCGAGCGATGTTAAAACCCTGCTCCAATGTCTGCTGCACACAACCCCAATAGATATCGTCAATTTCGGCCGCGTTTAGCCCAGGATTACGGCTCAGAACCTCACGCATTAAGTGAGCGGAGAGATCTTCAGCCCGAACCTGACGGAATGCGCCCCCTTTGGAGCGGCCCATAGGTGTACGGACGGCATCAATAATGACTACATTTTCCATATTTTCAGACCTCATGCCGGTTGACTGGTAGAAACATCAAGCAGCGCTGCTGCCACAGGATAATAGCTTTCGTTGTGTTCAGCTTTGGCTCTCAGCCCTGCGGGGACTTGATACAGCGCGCCAAGGTGAGCATAGCGCTGGGCCATTTCGACATAGTTTGTACTGCCGATAGTATCGAGATAACGGAACACGCCCCCGTGGAAAGGAGGGAAGCCAAGACCATATACCAACGCCATATCACCTTCGGCTGGGCTGGCAATAATGCCTTCTTCCAGGCATCGCACCACTTCATTGATCATCGGTATCATGGTGCGGGCAATAATATCGTCGTCACTGAATTTCTGAATCGGTTGGCTAACTGTTGCCAGCAAGTTATCCACAATTTCGTCATTTTCTTTACGCGGCTTACCTTTTGCATCTTGGGTATAGCGGTAGAAGCCTTGGCCATTTTTTTGGCCAAATCGTTGGTTATCGAACATCACGTCAACCGCATCGCGATAATCTTTGTTCATCCGATCAGGGAAGCCAACGGCCATCACGGCTTGTGCATGGTGTGCGGTATCAATACCCACGACATCTAGCAGATAGGCTGGTCCCATCGGCCAGCCAAACTGTTTTTCCATCACTTTATCAATTTGGCGGAAGTCAGCACCGTCTCTAACCAACATGCCAAAGCCAGCCAGATAAGGGAATAACACGCGGTTAACGAAGAAGCCTGGGCAATCATTAACCACTATTGGTGTTTTACCCATTTGTGTGGCGTATGCCACCACCGCAGCGATGGTTTTATCTGAGGTTTTGCTGCCACGAATGATTTCAACCAACGGCATGCGGTGCACGGGGTTGAAGAAGTGCATACCGCAGAAATTCTCAGGGCGTTTAAGTGATTTTGCGAGTTGGTCGATAGGGATTGTAGAGGTATTAGAAGCAAGTACCGTATCTTCGCCGATCAGTGCTTCAGCCTCTGCCAGCACCGCAGCTTTGATTTTGGGATTTTCCACTACCGCTTCCACAATGACCTGAGCACGCTCAATGCCGGTGTAATCCAGAGTGGGTTGGATAGTCGCTAAAATGTTTGCCATTTTCAGGCCATCCACTTTGCCGCGTTCCAACTGTTTATTCAGTAATTTGGCCGCTTCGTTCATCCCCAGAATCAGGGATTTGTCATTAATATCTTTCATAATGACTGGCACACCTTTCAGTGCTGACTGATAGGCAATCCCACCCCCCATAATCCCGGCGCCCAAAACTGCTGCTTGTTTCGGTGCACTAACACCTTTCGACAGTTTTTTCGCCTGCCCTTTCACAAATTGGTCGTTGAGGAATATCCCAACTAACGCGCGTGCTTCATTGGAACCTGCCAACGGGACAAAACTGTTGGTTTCCAGTTTCAATGCTTCAGCTCGGCCAAGTTTAGCGGCAGCTTCGATGGTTTTTACTGCAACCAGTGGTGCTGGGTAGTGCTTCCCGGCGACTTGCATCACCATGCCTTTAGCAATGGTAAAGCACATGGCCGCTTCAGTTGAATTGAGTTTCAGTGGGTCAAGTTTCGGCTGACGCGCGGCTTTCCAGTTCAGCTTGCCGTCAATCGCCTGTTTCAGCATGATTAGGGCGGCATCGGCCAGTTTTTCGGGGGTGACAACGGCATCAACCAAACCAATTTTTAATGCTTCAGCGGCATTCACATCTTTGCCTGCGGCAATAATTTCTAATGCACTGTCCGCACCTAACAAACGTGGTAACCGCACAGAACCGCCAAAGCCTGGCATGATGCCCAACTTGGTTTCCGGCAGACCGATCCGTGTTTCTGGCGAGGCAACACGGAAATCTGTGGCCAGAATACATTCACAGCCACCACCTAATGCATATCCATTGATCGCAGAAATGGTCGGAACCGGTAAATCTTCCAGACGGTTGAAAATATCATTAGCAAAAACCAACCACTGGTGCAGCTTTTCTGGTGGGGCATTAAACAGGGATAAAAATTCGGTGATATCGGCACCGACGATAAAGGCCGCTTTGGCGGAGCGCAACAGCAACCCTTTGAGTTCGCTTTGTTTCTCTAACACCGTTAGGGCTTCACCCAGATTGGCTACAGTTTTAGTATCCAGCTTATTTACTGAACCCGGTGCATCAAACACCAACTCGGCAATGCCGTTTTCCAACCAGTGAAGCTGTAGTGTTTCGCTTTGGTAGAGCATATCTATCTCCTGAATAAGCGCATGTGATCTGGTATGACCAGATATTCAGGAAGTGTGGATATTTTGTTAACGAATTGCAAATAAGAGATTGATTTTTTGCAGTGAAGATCACAGTCATTCAGATGGGGTAATTGATTTCTATCATATTTATTCGCAGTGGATTAGAGGGGGAAATATTCAGTTTTGGGGGGCGGGTAATGTATTTGATAGGCAGATAAGCGGTCGCTAAAACATGATTCTGGCGACTATGATAAGATGAAAAAAATTAAGTTCTAATAGCAAAGGGTACTGTGATGGAAACGCTGGCTTCTTTATATAACGAACATTTATCCACTCTACAACAGCGCACCCGCGATGTGCTGGAACGCCATCAGTTAGACGCTTTACTGATTCATTCCGGTGAGTTACAACGTATTTTTCTCGATGACCGTGACTATCCTTTTAAAGCCAATGCGCAGTTCAAAGCTTGGGTGCCGGTCACTCAAGTACCAAACTGTTGGTTATGGGTCGATGGGGTTAATACACCAAAATTATGGTTTTATTCCCCAGTTGATTATTGGCACAGTGTTGAGCCATTACCAGATAGCTTCTGGACCAAGGCTATCGATATCCAGCCATTAGCCAATGCAGATGATATTGCCCAGCAATTACCGGTGCAACGGGAGCGTGTGGCCTATATCGGTTATGCCCAACAACGTGCGCAGGCGCTGGGGTTTAGTGCTGAAAACATTAACCCGCAACCAGTATTGGATTACCTGCATTTCTATCGTTCTTATAAAACGGATTATGAACTGGCTTGTATGCGTGAAGCACAAAAGACGGCAGTTGTCGGCCATCGTGCAGCACATGAAGCATTCCAGTCCGGTATGAGTGAGTTCGATATCAATCTGGCCTATCTGATGGCTACCGGTCATCGTGATACTGATGTCCCTTACGATAATATTGTTGCGCTGAATGAACACTCGGCGGTACTTCATTACACCACGTTCGAACATCAGCCTCCGGCAGAAATGCGTAGTTTCTTGATGGATGCCGGTGCGGAATATAACGGTTATGCCGCAGATCTGACTCGCACTTACGCCGCAAACAGTGATAGCGATTTTGCCGCGTTGGTTAATGACCTTAATACCGAGCAGCTTGAACTGATCAAAACCATTAAAAGTGGTGAGCGCTATACCGATTACCATATCCAGATGCACCAGCGCATTGCGAAGTTATTGCGTACGCATCATCTGGTTACCGGTATCAGTGAAGAGGCCATGGTCGAACAAGGCATTACCTGCCCATTCCTGCCGCACGGGTTAGGCCATCCTCTTGGGCTACAAGTGCATGATACTGCTGGTTTTATGCAAGATGATAAAGGCACCCATCTTGGCGCACCATCCAAATATCCTTACTTGCGTTGTACGCGTATTTTACAACCGCGTATGGTACTGACTATTGAGCCGGGTCTGTACTTCATCGAATCTCTGCTGGCACCTTGGCGTAACGGTGAGTTCAGCAAGTATTTCAATTGGGAACGTATTGATGCGCTGAAGCCTTATGGCGGTATTCGTATAGAAGATAATATCGTTATTCACGATAACCGGGTTGAGAACATGACACGTGACCTGAAACTGGCCTGATGCAGCCTTATCTAATCCCTGCAAGTCCGGTGACTATCAGCGAAGAGATCAAAAAAAGTCGTTTTATCACCTTGCTGGCCCATACCAGTGGGGTGAGTGAAGCGAAAGATTTTGTTCAGCAGGTTAAGCAGCAGCATCCCACCGCCCGGCATCATTGCTGGGCTTTTGTTGCCGGCAAGCCGACGGATTCGCAGCAATTAGGTTTTTCTGATGATGGTGAGCCCTCAGGTACTGCGGGTAAACCTATCTTGGCTCAACTGATGGGGAGTGGCATTGGTGAGATAACCGCAGTAGTTGTGCGCTATTATGGTGGCATCAAACTCGGTACTGGTGGGTTAGTAAGGGCTTATGGTAGCGGTGTTCAACAAGCGTTAAAACAGATCGAAGTAAAATATAAAGTCCCACAGGTAGAATATACTTTGCAGTGTGACTATGGGCAGCTTGCCATAGTAGAAACCTTGTTACAGCAGGTTGAAGGCCAGATTATACGGAGTGAGTACGCACAATTCGTAACGCTTCATCTCTCTTTGCCAGCAACTCAAGCCAGTCAGGTTGGGGACAAATTGCGTGATCTCAGTCGTGGTACGTTGCAATTGACGCCCATTTCGCAATAATCCCCATCCAAGTGAATTGCTAAGGAACGTGCCGGAATGCATTTTCGTGCCATAACCCGTATTGTTGGTCTGCTGGTCATCTTATTCTCTGGAACAATGTTTATTCCCGGACTGGTGGCATTGATCTATCGTGATGGTGCCGGCCGTGCCTTCAGCGAAACCTTTTTTGTTGCTCTGGCAATTGGCCTCTTTCTTTGGTTGCCGAACCGAAAACAGAAGCATGAGTTAAAGCCTCGTGAGGGCTTTCTCATCGTGGTTCTGTTCTGGACGGTGCTGGGCAGTGTAGGGGCATTACCTTTCTTATTCTCAGAGCGGCCTAATCTTTCATTAACGGATGCATTCTTTGAATCATTCTCCGGGCTGACTACTACTGGCGCGACCACATTAGTAGGGTTAGATTCACTGCCGAAAGCCATTCTATTTTATCGCCAAATGCTGCAATGGCTCGGCGGTATGGGGATAATCGTGTTAGCGGTGGCTATCCTGCCTATCTTGGGGGTCGGGGGAATGCAGCTCTATCGGGCGGAAATGCCTGGCCCATTGAAAGATAATAAAATGCGGCCCCGCATTGCGGAGACGGCTAAAACCCTGTGGCTTATCTATGTCTTACTGACCATTGCTTGCGCGCTGTCTTTATGGGGGGCAGGGATGTCGGTATTTGATGCAATCTCCCACAGCTTCTCGACAATTGCGATTGGCGGCTTCTCGACCCATGACGCCAGTATCGGTTACTTCAACAGCCCAACTATTAACACCATTATCGCTATCTTCTTGCTGATTTCTGGTTGTAACTTTGGTTTGCACTTCGCGGTATTGAGTGGGCGCAGTTTAAAAGTTTATTGGCGTGACCCTGAATTCCGTATGTTTATCTTTGTCCAATTGACACTGGTCGCCGTGTGTACCTTGGTGCTTTGGTATCATAATGTCTATAAATCCGGTCTGGAGACGATAAATCAGGCATTTTTCCAAGTAGTATCAATGGCTACTACTGCGGGTTTCACCACTGACAGTATTTCAAAATGGCCGTTGTTCCTGCCGATACTCTTATTATGTTCTGCGTTTATTGGTGGTTGTGCGGGCTCAACCGGTGGCGGCCTGAAAGTTATCCGTATTCTGTTGCTCTACCTGCAAGGTTCGCGTGAGTTAAAGCGACTGGTCCACCCGAATGCGGTTTATACCATCAAATTGGGGCGGCGGGCGCTGCCGGAACGAATCCTGGAGGCGGTCTGGGGATTCTTCTCCGCGTATGCTCTGGTATTTATTATTAGCATGCTGGCTATTATCGCGACCGGTGTTGATGAGTTCTCTGCTTTCGCAGCGGTGACTGCGACGCTGAATAACCTTGGCCCTGGTCTGGGGGTGGTAGCTGATAACTTCACGTCGATGAACCCGGCCGCTAAGTGGATATTGGTGATCACCATGCTATTTGGTCGGTTAGAAGTTTTCACCCTGCTGGTTCTATTCACTCCAACATTCTGGCGTGAGTAATTCTGCATAAGGAACATTGCAATGAAAGTTCTGATTCTTTACTCCAGCCGAGATGGCCAAACACAGACTATTGCTTCTTATATAGCTAAACAGTTATCAGCGGCAGCTACCTGTGAAATACAGGACTTATCGCAGGTAGGGCAAATCGATCTGAATCAATACCAGCAAGTCATGATTGGTGCGTCGGTGCGTTATGGGCACTTCAGCCCAGTATTGAGTAAATTCGTCAACAAACACGTTGAACAACTTAATCAGATGCCGAGTGCGTTCTTTGCAGTGAATCTGACAGCACGCAAGCCGGAAAATCGATCTCCGCAAACCAATGCCTATGTGCGTAAGTTCTTACTCAGTACCCCGTGGCAGCCAACGCTATGTACGGTATTTGCGGGCGCTTTGCGTTATCCCCGTTATCGCTGGATAGATCGGGTGATGATTCAACTTATTATGCGTATGACGGGCGGCGAAACGGATACCAGTAAAGAAGTTGAATATACGGATTGGCAACAGGTAAGCAGTTTTTCTCAGGATTTCTTGGCGCTACAGTACAAAAAATAGCAATAATGCCGTTTATCACGGCAAATCGTTGAAATAAAACGCGGTTGAAAAGTTTTTTCAAATTAGGGGTTGCAGGCTGGCAGGAACTCCCTATAATGCGCCTCCACTGACTGGGAACAACGAAACAGACTTCGCCGGGTCAGGAAGCGAAAAGAATGATTTTGACTTCGAAAGAAACCAAAGAAACTCTTGACTCTTCAGCGGGAAAGCGTATTATCTGCCTCCCGCGTTACCGTAAGATTCGCCGAAAGGCAAACGGGTAACGAACGCTCTTTAACAATTTATCAGACAATCTGTGTGGGCACTCGCAAGACGATATCGAAGCCTGTTTCGACAGGCAGAAGAAATATCAAAGTCTTGAAGAGTGACCAAAGCAGTACACATTTGAACTTCGGTTCGAATGCTTATTTGCAGAAAGTAATCTTTGAGCATCGCTGCTTTTATTAGCAGCAAATCAAACAAATCTTAAATTGAAGAGTTTGATCATGGCTCAGATTGAACGCTGGCGGCAGGCCTAACACATGCAAGTCGAGCGGCAGCGGGAAGTAGTTTACTACTTTGCCGGCGAGCGGCGGACGGGTGAGTAATGTCTGGGAAACTGCCTGATGGAGGGGGATAACTACTGGAAACGGTAGCTAATACCGCATGACCTCGCAAGAGCAAAGTGGGGGACCTTCGGGCCTCACGCCATCGGATGTGCCCAGATGGGATTAGCTAGTAGGTGGGGTAATGGCTCACCTAGGCGACGATCCCTAGCTGGTCTGAGAGGATGACCAGCCACACTGGAACTGAGACACGGTCCAGACTCCTACGGGAGGCAGCAGTGGGGAATATTGCACAATGGGCGCAAGCCTGATGCAGCCATGCCGCGTGTGTGAAGAAGGCCTTCGGGTTGTAAAGCACTTTCAGCGAGGAGGAAGGCAGTCGTGTTAATAGCACGGTTGATTGACGTTACTCGCAGAAGAAGCACCGGCTAACTCCGTGCCAGCAGCCGCGGTAATACGGAGGGTGCAAGCGTTAATCGGAATTACTGGGCGTAAAGCGCACGCAGGCGGTTTGTTAAGTCAGATGTGAAATCCCCGCGCTTAACGTGGGAACTGCATTTGAAACTGGCAAGCTAGAGTCTTGTAGAGGGGGGTAGAATTCCAGGTGTAGCGGTGAAATGCGTAGAGATCTGGAGGAATACCGGTGGCGAAGGCGGCCCCCTGGACAAAGACTGACGCTCAGGTGCGAAAGCGTGGGGAGCAAACAGGATTAGATACCCTGGTAGTCCACGCTGTAAACGATGTCGACTTGGAGGTTGTGCCCTTGAGGCGTGGCTTCCGGAGCTAACGCGTTAAGTCGACCGCCTGGGGAGTACGGCCGCAAGGTTAAAACTCAAATGAATTGACGGGGGCCCGCACAAGCGGTGGAGCATGTGGTTTAATTCGATGCAACGCGAAGAACCTTACCTACTCTTGACATCCACAGAACTTAGCAGAGATGCTTCGGTGCCTTCGGGAACTGTGAGACAGGTGCTGCATGGCTGTCGTCAGCTCGTGTTGTGAAATGTTGGGTTAAGTCCCGCAACGAGCGCAACCCTTATCCTTTGTTGCCAGCACGTAATGGTGGGAACTCAAGGGAGACTGCCGGTGATAAACCGGAGGAAGGTGGGGATGACGTCAAGTCATCATGGCCCTTACGAGTAGGGCTACACACGTGCTACAATGGCAGATACAAAGTGAAGCGAACTCGCGAGAGCAAGCGGACCACATAAAGTCTGTCGTAGTCCGGATTGGAGTCTGCAACTCGACTCCATGAAGTCGGAATCGCTAGTAATCGTAGATCAGAATGCTACGGTGAATACGTTCCCGGGCCTTGTACACACCGCCCGTCACACCATGGGAGTGGGTTGCAAAAGAAGTAGGTAGCTTAACCTTCGGGAGGGCGCTTACCACTTTGTGATTCATGACTGGGGTGAAGTCGTAACAAGGTAACCGTAGGGGAACCTGCGGTTGGATCACCTCCTTACCTAACGATACGCATTGCGTAGTGTCCACACAGATTGTCTGATGAATGTAAATGAGCAAGAGCACCTGTTGATGAGGGTGATGATTGTGTAATAAGACCTCGGTATCGAGTTTTTACTGCATCAGTCGTTCGAATGTGTCACCACATTTTCACCTTTACACAAAAATACTGAATCAGTGATTCAGTAGAAATTTTTGTGTCCCCATCGTCTAGAGGCCTAGGACACTGCCCTTTCACGGCTGTAACAGGGGTTCGAATCCCCTTGGGGACGCCACTCCGATAATGTGTGAAAGACATTATCAACTGAATATCTTAAAGATGACTTTAACGAGTCGTGTTTAAGATATTGCTCTTTAACAATCTGGAACAAGCTGAAAATTGAAACATTACAGCCGAAATTTATCTCTCCGTAGATGTACTGAGATAAAGAGTAACCTGTAATAGAGTCTCTCAAATAATCGCAATGCCAATGGGTAATCATTGTTGCAGTGTGAGCGAGAAGACACTCAGCAAGGCGTACAGCGCACAGCAACCGGAGTGAACTTAACGTTCATGAGGATTGCGCGCACTGCACAACATAGCAGAGTGTGTTCACAGCCACACCAATAACGAAAAACACCTTTGGGTTGTGAGGTTAAGCGACTAAGCGTACACGGTGGATGCCTAGGCAGTCAGAGGCGATGAAGGGCGTGCTAATCTGCGAAAAGCGTCGGTAAGCTGATATGAAGCGTTATAACCGACGATACCCGAATGGGGAAACCCAGTGCAATTCGTTGCACTATTGCATGGTGAATACATAGCCATGCAAGGCGAACCGGGGGAACTGAAACATCTAAGTACCCCGAGGAAAAGAAATCAACCGAGATTCCCCCAGTAGCGGCGAGCGAACGGGGAAGAGCCCAGAGTCTGAATCAGTTTGTGTGTTAGTGGAAGCGTCTGGAAAGTCGCACGGTACAGGGTGATAGTCCCGTACACCAAAACACACTTGCTGTGAACTCGATGAGTAGGGCGGGACACGTGACATCCTGTCTGAATATGGGGGGACCATCCTCCAAGGCTAAATACTCCTGACTGACCGATAGTGAACCAGTACCGTGAGGGAAAGGCGAAAAGAACCCCGGCGAGGGGAGTGAAATAGAACCTGAAACCGTGTACGTACAAGCAGTGGGAGCCTACTTTGTTGGGTGACTGCGTACCTTTTGTATAATGGGTCAGCGACTTATATTTTGTAGCAAGGTTAACCGAATAGGGGAGCCGTAGGGAAACCGAGTCTTAACTGGGCGTCTAGTTGCAAGGTATAGACCCGAAACCCGGTGATCTAGCCATGGGCAGGTTGAAGGTTGGGTAACACTAACTGGAGGACCGAACCGACTAATGTTGAAAAATTAGCGGATGACTTGTGGCTGGGGGTGAAAGGCCAATCAAACCGGGAGATAGCTGGTTCTCCCCGAAAGCTATTTAGGTAGCGCCTCGTGAACTCATCTTCGGGGGTAGAGCACTGTTTCGGCTAGGGGGTCATCCCGACTTACCAAACCGATGCAAACTCCGAATACCGAAGAATGTTATCACGGGAGACACACGGCGGGTGCTAACGTCCGTCGTGAAGAGGGAAACAACCCAGACCGCCAGCTAAGGTCCCAAAGTCATGGTTAAGTGGGAAACGATGTGGGAAGGCATAGACAGCCAGGATGTTGGCTTAGAAGCAGCCATCATTTAAAGAAAGCGTAATAGCTCACTGGTCGAGTCGGCCTGCGCGGAAGATGTAACGGGGCTAAACCATGCACCGAAGCTGCGGCAGCGACGCTTAGGCGTTGTTGGGTAGGGGAGCGTTCTGTAAGCCGTTGAAGGTGACCTGTGAGGGTTGCTGGAGGTATCAGAAGTGCGAATGCTGACATAAGTAACGATAATGCGGGTGAAAAACCCGCACGCCGGAAGACCAAGGGTTCCTGTCCAACGTTAATCGGGGCAGGGTGAGTCGACCCCTAAGGCGAGGCTGAAAAGCGTAGTCGATGGGAAACAGGTTAATATTCCTGTACTTGGTGTTACTGCGAAGGGGGGACGGAGAAGGCTAGGCTAGCCGGGCGACGGTTGTCCCGGTTTAAGCATGTAGGCGGAGTGACTTGGTAAATCCGGTTGCTTATCAACGCTGAGGTGTGATGACGAGCCACTACGGTGGTGAAGTAGTTGATGCCAAGCTTCCAGGAAAAGCCTCTAAGCATCAGGTAACATTAAATCGTACCCCAAACCGACACAGGTGGTCAGGTAGAGAATACTCAGGCGCTTGAGAGAACTCGGGTGAAGGAACTAGGCAAAATGGTGCCGTAACTTCGGGAGAAGGCACGCTGGCATTAGGTAATGGGACTTGCTCCCGGCGCCGAAGCCAGTCGCAGATACCAGCTGGCTGCAACTGTTTAATAAAAACACAGCACTGTGCAAACACGAAAGTGGACGTATACGGTGTGACGCCTGCCCGGTGCTGGAAGGTTAATTGATGGGGTCAGCCGCAAGGCGAAGCTCTTGATCGAAGCCCCAGTAAACGGCGGCCGTAACTATAACGGTCCTAAGGTAGCGAAATTCCTTGTCGGGTAAGTTCCGACCTGCACGAATGGCGTAATGATGGCCAGGCTGTCTCCACCCGAGACTCAGTGAAATTGAACTCGCTGTGAAGATGCAGTGTACCCGCGGCAAGACGGAAAGACCCCGTGAACCTTTACTATAGCTTGACACTGAACATTGAGCCTTGATGTGTAGGATAGGTGGGAGGCATCGAAGTGTGGACGCCAGTCTGCATGGAGCCAACCTTGAAATACCACCCTTTAATGTTTGATGTTCTAACTCGGCCCCGTGATCCGGGGTGAGGACAGTGTCTGGTGGGTAGTTTGACTGGGGCGGTCTCCTCCCAAAGAGTAACGGAGGAGCACGAAGGTTAGCTAATCACGGTCGGACATCGTGAGGTTAGTGCAAAGGCATAAGCTAGCTTGACTGCGAGAGTGACGGCTCGAGCAGGTACGAAAGTAGGTCTTAGTGATCCGGTGGTTCTGAATGGAAGGGCCATCGCTCAACGGATAAAAGGTACTCCGGGGATAACAGGCTGATACCGCCCAAGAGTTCATATCGACGGCGGTGTTTGGCACCTCGATGTCGGCTCATCACATCCTGGGGCTGAAGTAGGTCCCAAGGGTATGGCTGTTCGCCATTTAAAGTGGTACGCGAGCTGGGTTTAGAACGTCGTGAGACAGTTCGGTCCCTATCTGCCGTGGGCGTTGGAAGATTGAGAGGGGCTGCTCCTAGTACGAGAGGACCGGAGTGGACGAATCACTGGTGTTCGGGTTGTCATGCCAATGGCATTGCCCGGTAGCTAAATTCGGAAGAGATAACCGCTGAAAGCATCTAAGCGGGAAACTTGCCTCGAGATGAGTCTTCCCTGGGGCTTTAAGCCCCCTGAAGGAACGTTAAAGACTATGACGTTGATAGGCTGGGTGTGTAAGTGCAGCGATGCATTGAGCTAACCAGTACTAATGATCCGTGAGGCTTAACCTTACAACACCAAAGGTGTTTTAGATTTGAGAGATAGAAATTTTCAGCGAAGTTCCGAGATTGGGCTGGCTGGCTGTGTGGAGACATATAGCGGGTTAGTTTAGACAGAATTTGCCTGGCGGCCTTAGCGCGGTGGTCCCACCTGATCCCATGCCGAACTCAGAAGTGAAACGCCGTAGCGCCGATGGTAGTGTGGGGTCTCCCCATGCGAGAGTAGGACACTGCCAGGCATCAAATAAAGCCGAGACCCCATGCCAAAAGCATGGGGTTTTTGCTATGGGCAGAATAGTGAAATAGGTATAAATAGTGACCTTAGAGTGGTTGCGTCGCAGGGCTCATAGTCAGACGAGTCAAATATTGCAGGGGCAGGTGAGTCAAATCCGGCCGTCACAGCGATGAATAAAATAAAAGGCTACCTTGATAGGTGGCTTTTTTTACCTTCAGTTAAAACAAAATACAATATGAGTATTATGATCGGTTAGACTAGCGCCAGAACTAGTTAGAATGAGTATCCAATGTCATGTCGAATCAACATTCCCCGCTAAAACATCTCAATACTTTTGCATTAGCAGCTTATGCGAGCAAAGTAATTAGCGTTAACTCACCTGAAGAATTGATTAATGCTTGGCATGAGTCTGTTTCTAAGCATCAGCCAGTGCTTTTACTTGGCGAAGGCAGCAACGTGCTGTTTATTGAAAACTATTCAGGAACAGTATTACTTAATCGGATTAAGGGTATCACTTCTACTGAGGATGATATTGCCTGGCACCTGCATGTTGGGGCTGGAGAAAATTGGCATCAATTGGTTTGTTATTCATTACTAAATAACATGCCAGGCCTAGAAAATCTGGCGTTAATCCCAGGTTGTGTCGGTTCTGCACCCATTCAGAATATTGGTGCTTATGGTGTTGAGCTGCAAAAGGTATGCGAATACGTTGATTTACTTGATATGGATAAGGGTACAGTGCTACGCCTTTCCGCTAAAGATTGTCAATTTGGCTATCGCGACAGCATTTTTAAGCATCACTATGGTCATGGATTTGCCATCGTAGCCGTAGGCATTAAATTGGTAAAATCATGGATCCCAACATTGGGCTATGGTGATCTAACGCGAATGGATCCATCGACAGTTACAGCAGAAGAGATATTCAACTCAGTTTGTACCATGCGGCGTAGTAAGCTACCCGATCCCGCAGTGACCGGCAATGCAGGCAGTTTTTTTAAGAATCCAGTTGTGGATGCCGCTGTAGCTGAAGAGATTGTAAAGCGCTACCCCAATGCGCCCCATTACCTGCAACCCGATGGGTCTGTTAAGCTGGCTGCTGGTTGGCTTATCGATCAATGTGCGCTTAAGGGATATCAGATTGGCGGTGCGGCGGTGCATCAGCAGCAGGCGCTAGTGTTGATTAACCTAGCAGAAGCGACAGGTCAGGATGTGATAGGCCTTGCCAGTTATATCCGTCAGCAAGTTGCTAAGAGATTTGCAATCTGGTTGGAACCAGAAGTGCGATTTATCGCAAGTAATGGTGAGGTTAATGCTGTGGAGTGTTTGTCGTGAAAGATATTAAAATCCCTTTACGGTTGATTGGCATATTAGCTGATGGTGCTTTCCATTCAGGAGAGCAATTAGGCGAAACCTTTGGGATGAGTCGTGCCGCAATTAACAAGCATATGCAAACTATCAGAGAGTGGGGACTAGATGTCTTTACTGTCCCTGGTAAGGGCTATAGTTTACCTGCACCTATTCAACTGCTTAATGAACAAACAATATTAAATTATCTCCCCGCAGGCCAGGTGGCTATCTTGCCTGTCGTCGACTCGACGAATCAATATTTATTAGACCGCATTACTGAATTGAAGTCTGGCGATGCTTGTGTGGCTGAATACCAACATGCAGGGCGAGGAAGACGGGGACGTCAGTGGATCTCTCCCTTTGGTGCGAATCTCTATTTATCTATGTTCTGGCGGCTGGAGCAAGGCCCTGCTGCTGCAATGGGATTAAGCCTGGTGGTTGGGATTGTTATGGCTGAGGTTCTACGTAAACTCGGAGCTGAGCAGGTTCGTGTAAAATGGCCAAATGACCTGTATTTAAATGATAAAAAACTGGCAGGTATATTGGTAGAACTCACAGGGAAAACAGGAGATGCTGCTCAGTTGGTAATTGGTGCCGGCATTAATTTAACAATGCGTGAATCAACGACTAACGTCATCAGTCAGGATTGGATCAACTTACAGGAAGCGGGTGTTAATATTGATCGTAATAAACTGACGGCTGAACTGTTATCTGAATTACGACTTGCAGTCGTTAAATTTGAAAACGAAGGCTTATCTGCTTTTATTTCTCGTTGGCGAGAAATGGACAATTACCTTGATCGCCCTGTGAAATTGATTATTGGCAATCAAGAGATATTTGGTATTGCTAGAGGTATTGACCAACAAGGTGCATTATTATTAGAGCAAAATGGCAATGTAAAACCTTATATTGGCGGTGAAATATCTCTACGTGGCGTTTAATCTTATAATAGATGGGAGGCTAGAACCTCCCACTTTGGCTATTTTCTCAAACGTACACTCTCAACGGCATGGTTGGCACTTTTAGTCATTATCAGACTGGCACGCTCACGCGTTGGTAGTATATTTTGCTTTAAATTCAATCCGTTAATCTCTTTCCATAATTGAGTGGCAATCTTGATTGCCTCTGCTTCAGGCAATTTAGCATAATTATGGAAATAAGAATCAGGATTGGAAAATGCACCCTGTCTAAACTTAAGGAACCTGTTTATATACCAACTTTGAAGTAAATCTTCAGGGGCATCGACATATATAGAGAAGTCTACAAAATCAGAGACAAATACATGGTGCGGATCATGAGGGTAATCCATTCCACTTTGTAGAACATTTAAGCCCTCTAATATGAGAATGTCAGGTTGCTTGATGATCTTATTACCGTCAGGGACAACATCATATATTAAATGAGAATAAACCGGCGCCGTAACATAACCTGTCCCTGATTTTACTTCTGAGACAAACTTCACCAGATTATGCATATCATAGGATTGTGGGAATCCTTTTTTCTTCATCAGCCCACGCTCATTCAGGACTTTATTGGGATAAAGAAAACCATCTGTTGTAATCAGTTCTACACTGCGATGTTCCGGCCAGCGGCTCAGTAACGCTTGCAGTAAGCGCGCGGTGGTGCTTTTACCGACAGCAACACTGCCTGCAATGCCAATGACATAGGGAATACGCTGGCCATCAGTTCCAAGGAATTGTTCCAGAACCGCCTGTCGCCGCAAATTAGAACTAATATAAAAGTTAAGCAGGCGCGAAAGTGGCAGGTATATCTGTGCCACTTCATCTAATGAAAGGTCTTCGTTAATCCCTTTGAGTTTAACGATTTCTTCTTCTGTTAGTGTCAATGGTACTGAGTCGCGCAAGGCTGCCCACTGAGTACGATCGAACTGTAGATAAGGCGTCGCTAAAGATTGATCTCTTTTTGTCATAAGCCAAATTCTGCCTGTTAACGCAGGTTGGGAAAGGCGCTGGACGCCAACTCCAGATAAGAAACAAGCTGCATATTATAGGCAGCTTGCTTTTTGGCGTAGACATTTTTGTGCTTAGTGAGTGATTTATTTGATGTACGTTGCTATTCCAATCAATTAAGAACACAGATGGTAGGTTCTACCCTTTTTATAGATAACAATCACGGTCATCAACTGGCTATGGCAGTATGTGATTGATTTACTGAAAATAAACGTTTGAAATAGATTGCGGTCGGATGATAGCTGCCATCGGGTGTGCAGGCATAATCCGGAATTTCTCCCATGCAACGATAACCTTGTGCACGGTAAAAAGATTCAGCAGGAGAACCTGCTTGAGTATCGAGATATAGCAATCCACGGCGTAGTTGAACCGCGGTACTCTCCATCGCGAGAATCAATTTGTGCCCAATACCAGTACGACGGCTACGGCTATGCACCAATAATTTCTGCACTTCGGCTCGATTTAAACCATTTGGCTTTTGGCAAAGGTCTAATTGGATAGTTCCAGTAATCCCCATCTCATCGCGTGCTATCCATAATAGTAATGCTCCTTTGGCGATGGCCGGGCGCAGACCATCGTAATAGCTCTCAGCTTCTTTCTGCGACAGAGAGCGGGAGTCATAGCCTACAGATGCCCCATGAGCTACGGCATCAATCAGTAAACTTGCCAGCTCACTGCGATATATAGGCAATGTTGCCGCATTAAGTAAAACTATCTTCATGATAAAACTCCTCAACCGCTGCTGGTCTATGCTTATGTCTATGTTTAAGCAATAAACAAGCCAAATATGAGTAGTGTGATTACCCTCATTGGAGCAATATTTTTTTAGACGAGATGCACTCAATTGGGGCACTCTCCCTTTTTTGAGGCGCAAAACTAAATTTATACTCAGTCAGTGGTACTAAAATTGGTGGCACAATGAGAGGTGAACTCATTTAAGGGGGAATTTTTCATTCATGGCGTTGATTACAAAAGCGGGTGTGCTGGATGTGAAATGAGCTAACTATGGTTAATAATACATCTGGCTTTTAAAAAGTGGCTGTTTTGTGAGCGAAAGGTCGACTTATGCAATTTTTTTGTTGCATCATAAGCTCGCTCTACCTAGAATGCGCTGCACTTGATGCCGGCATAGCTCAGTTGGTAGAGCAACTGACTTGTAATCAGTAGGTCCCGAGTTCGACTCTTGGTGCCGGCACCATTCAAGTACTAAAATTTAGGTGGGGTTCCCGAGCGGCCAAAGGGAGCAGACTGTAAATCTGCCGTCATCGACTTCGAAGGTTCGAATCCTTCCCCCACCACCATATTTACTCTTGAGTCTCAAGCCGATTCAGTGTCATGAATCTAAATGAGTTACTTAAGGGGAAGGTGAAAACCTTCGACGAAGGTTCGAGCCGAGCGTAGCGAGTCAACGACGCGCAGCGGCGGCCCGAAGGGTGAGGAGCGAAGTGACGAATAATCCTTCCCCCACCACCATATTTAACCTTGAGTCTCAGGGTGATTCAGAAGATCGAACTCCTAATACACACTCAAGGCGAGAGCACCGCTCTCGATGAAGAGTGAAGTGGCCAAGCCCTTCCTTTCAAATTTCTGCAGATTAAGTCAGGTAGCCGAGTTCTAAGATGCGGGCATCGTATAATGGCTATTACCTCAGCCTTCCAAGCTGATGATGTGGGTTCGATTCCCACTGCCCGCTCCAAGATGTGCTGATATAGCTCAGTTGGTAGAGCGCACCCTTGGTAAGGGTGAGGTCGGCAGTTCGAATCTGCCTATCAGCACCATTTCTCATTCTCTCGTCCCCTGATTTTCTTTCTGTGTTATGGATTCAGCAAGCATGCGCTTGGTTGATGTGGTGAAACCACCGATTCCGTGTCTTAGAGGGACAATCGATGTCTAAAGAAAAGTTTGAACGTACAAAACCGCACGTTAATGTGGGTACTATTGGCCACGTTGACCATGGTAAAACTACCCTAACTGCTGCAATCACCACCGTACTGGCTAAAACCTACGGCGGTAGTGCTCGTGCATTCGACCAGATCGACAACGCTCCGGAAGAGAAAGCGCGTGGTATCACCATCAACACGTCACATGTTGAATATGACACCCCGTCGCGCCACTATGCGCACGTTGACTGCCCAGGGCATGCCGACTACGTTAAAAACATGATAACCGGTGCTGCTCAGATGGACGGCGCGATTTTGGTTGTTGCTGCAACTGATGGCCCGATGCCACAGACTCGCGAGCACATCTTGTTAGGTCGTCAGGTTGGTGTTCCTTATATCCTGGTCTTCCTGAACAAGTGTGACATGGTTGACGATGAAGAATTGCTGGAATTGGTAGAAATGGAAGTCCGCGAACTTCTGTCTCAATACGATTTCCCTGGCGACGATACTCCCGTTATCCGTGGTTCAGCGCTGAAAGCGTTAGAAGGCGAGCCAGAATGGGAAGCAAAAATTATTGAATTAGCTGAGGCACTGGATAGCTACATCCCACAGCCTGAGCGTGCAATCGATAGACCATTCCTGCTGCCAATCGAAGACGTATTCTCTATCTCAGGCCGTGGTACAGTTGTCACTGGCCGTGTAGAGCGTGGCATTGTTAAAGTTGGTGAAGAAGTTGAAATCGTTGGTATTATCGATACCATTAGAACAACATGTACTGGCGTTGAAATGTTCCGCAAACTGCTGGACGAAGGCCGCGCGG
Source organism: Yersinia sp. 2553 StPb PI (assembly GCF_052217105.1). NCBI lineage: Bacteria > Pseudomonadati > Pseudomonadota > Gammaproteobacteria > Enterobacterales > Yersiniaceae > Yersinia > Yersinia sp. 2553 StPb PI. Next base: position 4,216,623 of record NZ_JAZGPX010000002.1, read on the forward strand.
GTGAGAACGTTGGTGTTCTGCTGCGTGGTACTAAACGTGATGACGTACAGCGTGGTCAGGTATTAGCTAAGCCAGGTTCTATCAAGCCACATACTAAATTCGAATCAGAAGTTTATATTCTGAGCAAAGACGAAGGCGGCCGTCATACTCCGTTCTTCAAAGGTTACCGTCCTCAGTTCTACTTCCGTACAACGGATGTAACCGGTACTATTGAATTGCCAGACGGCGTTGAGATGGTGATGCCAGGTGATAACATTCAAATGATTGTTAACCTGATTGCGCCTATCGCAATGGATGATGGTCTGCGTTTCGCAATTCGTGAAGGCGGCCGTACGGTAGGTGCCGGCGTTGTTGCTAAAGTCATTGAATAAGATTTGACGCGACATGCGATAAAAGGGCATCATTTGATGCCCTTTTTCTACGTTGTCATGCTAGAACCTATCTCATCAGTGGTTTTTTCATCATAATTACTGGTGAGATGGGCTCTGGAAATACGGCGAATAGTGCCGAGTGGTGCCGATTAGAGAGTCTCTAGAGCATCCTTCGGCTTGGTTTGCTTTGCGATGCGAAGCAAAGTTGTTGTTCTGAATCATAGTGACAGGTTGGTTTATGAGTGCGAATACCGAGGCTCCAGGGAGCGGACGCGGCCTGGAAACGGCTAAATGGCTAATCGTTGCTGTATTATTAGTTACAGCTATTGTTGGTAACTATTATTTCCGTGATTACAGCCTGCCGTTGCGTGCGTTGGCAGTTGTAGTAATTATCGCTGTTGCCGGTGCTGTTGCATTGATGACGGCAAAAGGTAAAGCCACTGTAGCGTTTGCTCGTGAAGCACGCACGGAAGTGCGTAAAGTGATTTGGCCTACCCGTCAGGAAACTCTGCATACAACGTTAATCGTTGCTGCGGTAACTGCTGTAATGTCACTGATTCTATGGGGGCTAGATGGTATCCTAGTCCGCCTGGTATCATTTATTACTGGCCTGAGGTTCTAAGATGTCTGAAGCACCAAAAAAGCGTTGGTACGTCGTTCAGGCGTTTTCCGGTTTTGAAGGCCGCGTAGCTCAATCGCTGCGTGAGCATATCAAGTTACATGACATGGAAGAGCTGTTTGGCGAAGTCATGGTTCCAACGGAAGAAGTCGTCGAAATTCGTGGTGGTCAACGTCGTAAAAGTGAACGCAAATTCTTCCCAGGCTATGTACTGGTCCAGATGGTGATGAACGATGCCAGCTGGCACTTAGTGCGTAGCGTGCCACGTGTAATGGGCTTTATCGGTGGTACATCCGATCGCCCTGCACCAATCAGTGATAAAGAAGTTGATGCGATTATGAATCGTCTTCAACAAGTGGGTGATAAACCACGTCCTAAAACACTGTTTGAACCAGGTGAACTGGTGCGTGTCAGCGATGGTCCATTTGCCGACTTTAACGGTGTTGTTGAAGAAGTGGACTACGAGAAGAGCCGCCTGAAAGTATCTGTTTCTATCTTTGGCCGTGCAACACCGGTCGAGCTGGATTTCAGTCAGGTAGAAAAAGGCTGATTCATTTTTCAGCAGTGATTGAAATTTGAGTCTTGTCTTAGGCGCGAAATTAAAATATAATTTCGCGCCTTTTGTTTTTAGATGTCTTGCTTTTTGTCATCCGTGGCAACTTATTTCATCGTAAATAATAGCGAGACAAAACACGGGGAGCCTCGAACGCGAGGCGATACTACCCAAATCGAGGAAATCGTAAATGGCTAAGAAAGTACAAGCCTATGTCAAGCTGCAAGTAGCAGCTGGTATGGCGAACCCAAGTCCACCAGTTGGTCCAGCTTTGGGTCAGCAGGGTGTTAACATCATGGAATTCTGTAAAGCGTTCAATGCTAAGACTGAAAGCATTGAAAAAGGCCTGCCGATCCCTGTTGTTATTACTGTTTATTCTGATCGCTCTTTCACTTTCGTTACTAAAACCCCGCCAGCAGCAGTTCTGCTGAAAAAAGCGGCAGGTATTAAGTCTGGTTCTGGCAAGCCGAACAAAGACAAAGTAGGGACTGTGACCGGTGCTCAGGTCCGTGAAATCGCAGAAACCAAAGCTGCGGATATGACTGGTGCTTCAATTGACGACATGATGCGTTCAATCGAAGGTACTGCTCGTTCCATGGGCCTGGTAGTGGAGGGTTAATAAATGGCTAAGCTGACCAAGCGCATGCGCGTGATCCGTGACAAAGTTGATGTGACTAAGCAATACGATATCAACGAAGCTGTTGCCCTGCTGAAAGAGCTGGCTACTGCTAAATTCGTAGAAAGTGTAGACGTTGCCGTTAACCTCGGTATCGACGCACGTAAATCTGACCAGAACGTTCGTGGTGCAACTGTGTTGCCACATGGTACTGGCCGTTCAGTACGCGTTGCTGTTTTCGCTCAGGGTGCAAACGCTGAAGCTGCGAAAGAAGCAGGCGCTGAATTGGTAGGTATGGAAGATCTGGCTGATATGATCAAGAAAGGCGAAATGAACTTCGACGTTGTTATTGCTTCCCCAGATGCAATGCGCGTTGTAGGTCAATTGGGCCAAATCTTGGGTCCACGTGGCCTGATGCCTAACCCTAAAGTGGGTACTGTTACTCCTAACGTTGCTGAAGCAGTTAAGAATGCTAAAGCAGGTCAGGTTCGTTATCGCAACGACAAAAACGGTATTATCCACACTACCATTGGTAAAGTTGATTTCGACTCAGATAAGTTGAGAGAAAACTTAGAATCTCTGGTTGTTGCGCTGAAGCGTGCTAAACCTGCTACAGCGAAAGGCGTTTATATCAAGAAAATCAGCCTCTCCACCACCATGGGTGCTGGCGTTGCAATCGATCAAAGCGGTCTGTCAGCAGTAGTGATCTAATCACGAATTGATTTTATCGCTTTACGTGGGCGTAAGGTTTGTCTAGAATCTTACGCCCATGCTTCTGTTGATGGGGTTACTTATCAGCAGAACACCAGAATTTTCGGTTGGAGCTTGGCCTTATCCAAGCCTCCGTCCAAGACCGCAGGTGTGTCGTAAGACACTTAATTTCCTGCGTAGACGGTGACAGAACCTAAAGCATTTTTTTCTTTCCTATAAAGAATTGTCCTTGCTGAATTCTGCTCACCGTGTTTCAACGCCCGTTCATTGCATTTTGTAGTGGATTGGGTGACGTGAGTTCCGGGGAATTACTCTCCGGTTAATCCAGGAGCAAGAACTAATGGCACTAAATCTTCAAGGCAAACAAGCGATTGTTGCTGAAGTTAAAGAAGTAGCCAAAGGTGCGCTGTCTGCGGTTGTTGCGGATTCTCGTGGCGTTACCGTTGACAAAATGACTGAACTGCGTAAAGCAGGTCGTGAAGCTGGCGTTCACATGCAAGTTGTTCGTAACACCTTGCTGTGCCGCATTGTTGAAGGCACTCAATTCGAATGCCTGAAAGACACGTTTGTTGGTCCAACCTTGATCGCATTCTCTTCTGAACACCCGGGCGCAGCTGCTCGTCTGTTCAAAGCATTTGCTAAAGATAATGCAAAATTTGAGGTTAAAGCAGCAGCCTTTGAAGGCGAGTTAATCCCTGCGGCTCAGATCGACCGCCTGGCAACTCTGCCAACCTACGAAGAAGCAATCGCACGTCTGATGGGAACCATGAAAGAAGCCGCTGCTGGCAAATTGGTTCGTACTCTGGCTGCGCTGCGTGATCAGAAAGAAGCTGAAGCGGCTTAATCGCCCTCACTTTTGTCAGTCACTGCTTTTTAACGTATAAACTATTTCTGTATTTTAGGAACACTTGTTATGTCAACTATCACTAAAGACCAAATTCTGGAAGGCGTTGCAGCTCTGTCTGTAATGGAAATCGTTGAACTGATCTCTGCTATGGAAGAGAAATTCGGCGTTTCAGCTGCTGCTGTTGCTGCAGGTCCTGCTGCTGCTGCTGAAGCTGTAGAAGAACAAACTGAATTCAACGTTGTTCTGGCTTCATTCGGCGACAACAAAGTTGCAGTAATCAAAGCTGTTCGCGGCGCAACTGGCCTGGGCTTGAAAGAAGCTAAAGATCTGGTTGAGTCTGCACCTGCAGTTCTGAAAGAAGGCGTGAACAAAGACGAAGCTGAGTCTCTGAAAAAATCTCTGGAAGAAGCTGGTGCTTCTGTTGAGATCAAGTAAGTTTAGCTTTGAGTTCGCAGCCTAACTTATAGGCTGATGGCTGGTGACTTTTTAGTCATCAGCCTTTTTGCGCTGTAGGGCGTTAGTCGCATTTCACACTGTTTAGCGGCTGACTAACCCCCCAATATTCCTTTCTATTTACGACTTAATATACTGCGTTCTCAGCTACGACCCACTCGGGTAGCTCGGTAGTCAAAGTAACGCGATGAAATGGTTTAAGAGTGATAGAAAAGAGTATTTCGAGAAGTGTTTCAACTTCTCATTCTAAATAATAGTGTTGCATGAACTGTCCTATGTTCGGGGCAGACAGAGTGGGTCGACTTTTCAGCGAGCTGAGGAACCCTATGGTTTACTCCTATACCGAGAAAAAACGTATTCGTAAGGATTTTGGTAAACGTCCACAAGTTCTGGACATACCTTATCTCCTTTCTATCCAACTTGACTCGTTCCAGAAATTCATCGAGCAAGATCCCGAAGGGCAGCACGGTCTGGAAGCAGCATTCCGTTCTGTTTTTCCAATTCAGAGCTACAGTGGCAATTCGGAGCTGCAATACGTTAGCTACCGTCTTGGTGAACCTGTATTTGATGTTAAAGAGTGCCAGATCCGTGGTGTGACCTATTCCGCACCGCTACGCGTTAAGCTGCGTCTGGTAATCTATGAGCGCGAAGCTCCTGAAGGTACGGTCAAAGACATCAAAGAACAAGAAGTCTACATGGGTGAAATTCCACTCATGACCGAAAACGGTACCTTTGTCATTAACGGTACTGAGAGGGTTATCGTATCTCAGCTACACCGTAGCCCTGGCGTATTCTTTGACAGTGATAAGGGTAAAACCCATTCATCGGGTAAAGTGCTGTACAACGCACGTATCATCCCTTACCGCGGTTCATGGTTAGATTTCGAGTTTGACCCGAAAGACAACCTGTTTGTCCGTATTGACCGTCGTCGTAAATTGCCTGCAACCATCATTCTGCGCGCATTGAGTTTCACCACTGCACAGATCTTGGATCTGTTCTTCGAGAAAGTGGTCTTTGAGATTCGTGACAACAAGCTGCAGATGGAATTAGTTCCAGAGCGCCTGCGCGGTGAAACGGCATCCTTTGATATTGAAGCGAATGGCAAAGTTTACGTCGAGAAAGCGCGTCGTATTACTGCGCGTCATATTCGCCAGCTTGAAAAAGACGGCATTGATCGCATCGAAGTTCCGGTTGAATACATTGCCGGTAAAGTGGTTGCAAAAGACTATATCGATACGAACACCGGTGAGCTTATCTGTGCAGCCAACATGGAGCTGTCACTGGATTTACTGGCTAAACTGAGCCAGTCTGGCCACAAGCATATCGAAACATTGTTCACCAACGACCTGGATCACGGTGCTTATATCTCCGAGACCCTGCGTGTTGACCCAACCAGCGATCGTTTGAGCGCCTTGGTTGAGATCTACCGCATGATGCGTCCTGGTGAGCCACCAACACGTGAAGCTGCTGAAAATCTGTTTGAGAACCTGTTCTTCTCTGAAGACCGCTATGATTTGTCAGCGGTTGGCCGGATGAAGTTCAACCGTTCCCTGCTGCGTGACGAAATCGAAGGTTCCGGTATCCTGAGCAAAGAAGACATCACCGAAGTGATGAAAAAGCTCATCGATATCCGTAATGGTCGCGGCGAAGTGGATGATATCGACCACTTGGGCAACCGTCGTATTCGTTCCGTTGGTGAAATGGCTGAAAACCAGTTCCGTGTAGGTCTGGTTCGTGTTGAGCGTGCAGTTAAAGAGCGTTTGTCTCTGGGTGACCTCGACACTCTGATGCCTCAGGACATGATCAACGCCAAGCCGATTTCGGCGGCGGTGAAAGAGTTCTTCGGTTCCAGCCAGTTGTCACAATTTATGGACCAGAACAACCCGTTGTCTGAGATTACGCATAAACGCCGTATCTCTGCATTGGGCCCGGGCGGTTTGACCCGTGAACGTGCTGGCTTTGAAGTTCGAGACGTACACCCGACTCACTACGGTCGCGTATGTCCAATCGAAACGCCAGAAGGTCCAAACATCGGTCTGATCAACTCCTTGTCTGTCTACGCACAGACCAACGAGTATGGTTTCCTGGAAACACCTTATCGTCGCGTACGCGATGGTGTGGTGACCGATGAAATTAACTACCTGTCTGCTATTGAAGAAGGCAATTTCGTTATCGCTCAGGCGAACTCCAACCTGGACGAAGACGGCCGCTTCATTGAAGACTTGGTCACTTGTCGTAGCAAAGGCGAATCAAGCCTGTTTAGCCGCGACCAAGTAGACTATATGGACGTTTCCACTCAACAGGTGGTGTCTGTTGGTGCTTCTCTGATTCCATTCTTGGAACACGATGACGCCAACCGTGCATTGATGGGTGCGAACATGCAACGTCAGGCGGTTCCTACTCTGCGTGCTGATAAGCCGCTGGTGGGTACTGGTATGGAACGTGCAGTAGCGGTTGACTCAGGGGTAACCTCTGTAGCCAAACGTGGCGGTACGGTTCAATACGTAGATGCATCCCGTATCGTTATTAAAGTTAACGAAGACGAAATGTATCCGGGCGAAGCAGGCATTGATATTTATAACCTGACCAAATACACCCGTTCAAACCAGAACACCTGTATCAACCAGATGCCGTGTGTGAATCTGGGTGAGCCAATCGAGCGCGGCGACGTGCTGGCAGATGGCCCATCAACAGATCTGGGCGAACTGGCATTGGGTCAGAACATGCGCGTAGCGTTCATGCCTTGGAACGGTTACAACTTCGAAGACTCCATCTTGGTCTCCGAGCGCGTGGTACAAGAAGATCGCTTCACCACCATCCACATTCAAGAACTGGCATGTGTGTCCCGTGACACCAAGCTGGGGCCAGAAGAGATAACGGCTGATATCCCGAACGTGGGTGAAGCTGCACTGTCCAAACTGGATGAGTCCGGTATCGTGTATATCGGTGCTGAAGTGACTGGCGGCGACATTCTGGTTGGTAAGGTAACACCTAAAGGTGAAACCCAACTGACGCCAGAAGAGAAGCTGTTACGTGCGATCTTCGGTGAGAAAGCGTCTGATGTTAAAGACTCTTCTCTGCGTGTACCAAACGGTGTTTCCGGTACGGTTATTGACGTACAAGTCTTTACTCGCGACGGTGTAGAAAAAGATAAACGTGCGTTAGAAATCGAAGAGATGCAACTGAAGCAGGCTAAGAAAGACCTGACTGAAGAGTTGCAGATCCTGGAAGCGGGCCTGTTTGCACGTATCCATGCAGTACTGGTTTCTGGTGGCATCGAAGCTGACAAGCTGAGCAAGTTACCACGTGATCGTTGGCTCGAACTGGGCCTGACCGACGAAGACAAGCAAAACCAACTGGAACAGTTGGCAGAGCAGTACGACGAAATGAAATCCGAATTCGAGAAGAAGATGGATGCCAAGCGTCGTAAGATCACCCAAGGTGATGATTTGGCACCAGGCGTGCTGAAGATCGTCAAGGTGTATTTGGCGGTTAAACGTCAGATTCAACCGGGTGACAAGATGGCCGGTCGTCACGGTAACAAAGGTGTTATCTCCAAAATTAACCCGATCGAAGATATGCCTTACGATGAAAACGGTACGCCGGTAGACATCGTTCTGAACCCGCTGGGCGTACCATCGCGTATGAACATCGGTCAGATTTTGGAAACCCACTTAGGGATGGCAGCGAAAGGCATTGGCGAGAAAATCAACGCCATGCTGAAGAAGCAGGAAGAAGTTGCCAAACTGCGTGAGTTCATCCAGAAAGCCTACGATCTGGGCGACAACGTTTGTCAGAAAGTTGATCTGAGCACCTTCACCGATGACGAAGTATTGCGTCTGGCTGAGAACCTGAAAAAAGGTATGCCAATTGCAACACCAGTCTTCGACGGCGCGACAGAGAAAGAGATCAAGGAACTGTTACAGCTAGGTGGTCTGCCAACTTCTGGTCAGATTACTCTGTTTGACGGCCGTACCGGCGAGCAATTTGAACGTCAGGTTACTGTCGGCTACATGTACATGCTGAAACTGAACCACTTGGTTGATGACAAGATGCATGCGCGTTCTACCGGTTCTTACAGCCTGGTTACTCAGCAGCCGCTGGGTGGTAAGGCTCAGTTCGGTGGTCAGCGCTTCGGTGAGATGGAAGTGTGGGCGTTGGAAGCTTATGGCGCCGCGTACACATTGCAGGAAATGCTTACCGTCAAGTCCGACGATGTAAACGGCCGTACCAAGATGTACAAAAACATCGTGGATGGCGATCACCGTATGGAACCAGGCATGCCGGAGTCCTTCAACGTATTGTTGAAAGAAATCCGCTCGCTGGGCATCAATATCGAGCTGGAAGAAGAGTAACTCTTCGCCAGACGGCAGACTCTTACAGCCGGGAGTCTGCTGGTGGTTCGCACTGGTCACAGGGGCGCTCAAATTTCGTTTTGAGCGCCTATCAGGTCTAACTCCGACAGGAGCCAATCCGTGAAAGACTTATTAAAGTTTCTGAAAGCGCAAACTAAGACCGAAGAGTTTGATGCGATCAAAATTGCTCTGGCATCGCCAGACATGATCCGTTCATGGTCGTTCGGTGAAGTTAAAAAGCCGGAAACCATTAACTACCGTACGTTCAAACCAGAACGTGACGGCCTTTTCTGTGCCCGTATCTTTGGCCCAGTAAAAGATTACGAATGCCTGTGCGGTAAGTACAAGCGTTTGAAACACCGTGGTGTTATTTGTGAGAAATGCGGCGTTGAAGTGACTCAAACCAAAGTGCGCCGTGAGCGTATGGGTCACATCGAACTGGCTTCTCCAACTGCGCACATCTGGTTTCTGAAATCGCTGCCATCCCGCATCGGTTTACTGCTGGATATGCCATTACGTGACATCGAACGTGTACTGTACTTCGAATCCTATGTGGTTGTTGAAGGCGGTATGACCAACCTGGAACGTCGTCAGATCCTGACTGAAGAGCAGTATCTGGACGCGTTGGAAGAGTTTGGTGATGAGTTCGACGCGAAAATGGGCGCCGAGGCGATTCAGGCCCTGTTGAAAAACATGGATCTGGAAGCTGAGTGCGAGATCCTGCGTGAAGAATTGAACGAAACAAATTCTGAAACCAAGCGTAAGAAGCTGACTAAGCGTATCAAGCTGCTGGAAGCGTTCGTACAGTCTGGCAATAAGCCAGAGTGGATGATCCTGACCGTGCTGCCTGTGTTGCCGCCAGATTTGCGTCCATTGGTTCCGTTGGATGGTGGTCGTTTTGCGACTTCTGATCTGAACGATTTGTATCGTCGCGTGATCAACCGTAACAACCGTCTGAAGCGCCTGCTGGACTTGGCGGCTCCTGACATCATCGTACGTAACGAAAAGCGTATGCTGCAAGAAGCAGTAGATGCATTGCTGGATAACGGCCGTCGCGGTCGTGCGATTACCGGCTCTAACAAGCGTCCGTTGAAGTCACTGGCTGACATGATCAAAGGTAAGCAAGGTCGTTTCCGTCAGAACTTGCTGGGTAAACGTGTTGACTACTCAGGTCGTTCGGTTATCACCGTTGGTCCATACCTGCGTCTGCATCAGTGCGGTCTGCCTAAGAAAATGGCTCTTGAGCTGTTCAAACCGTTCATCTACGGCAAGCTGGAATTGCGTGGTCTTGCTACCACCATTAAAGCCGCCAAGAAGATGGTTGAGCGTGAAGAAGCTGTGGTTTGGGATATCTTGGATGAAGTTATCCGCGAACACCCAGTGCTGCTGAACCGTGCACCAACCCTTCACCGTTTGGGTATCCAGGCGTTTGAACCGGTTCTGATCGAAGGTAAGGCAATCCAGTTGCACCCATTGGTTTGTGCGGCATATAACGCCGACTTCGATGGTGACCAAATGGCTGTTCACGTACCGCTAACACTGGAAGCTCAGTTAGAAGCGCGTGCGTTGATGATGTCTACCAACAACATCCTGTCACCAGCGAACGGCGAGCCAATCATCGTTCCTTCTCAGGACGTTGTATTGGGTCTGTATTACATGACCCGCGACTGTGTTAACGCCAAAGGCGAAGGCATGGTTCTGACTGGCCCGAAAGAAGCTGAACGTATTTATCGTGGTGGCCTGGCATCGCTACATGCTCGCGTAAAAGTGCGTATTACTGAAGAAATTCGTAATGTCGAAGGCGAAAGCATTACGCGTACCAGCATCATCGATACGACAGTTGGCCGTGCTATTTTGTGGATGATCGTCCCGAAAGGCCTGCCTTACTCTATCGTGAACCAGCCGCTGGGCAAGAAAGCTATCTCCAAGATGCTGAACACCTGTTACCGCATCCTGGGCTTGAAGCCAACGGTTATCTTTGCTGACCAGATCATGTACACCGGTTTTGCTTACGCAGCACGCTCAGGCGCCTCTGTAGGTATCGATGACATGGTTATCCCAGAAGCGAAAGCAGGGATCATCGAAGAAGCTGAAACTGAAGTTGCCGAGATCCAGGAGCAGTTCCAATCTGGTCTGGTAACCGCAGGCGAACGTTATAACAAAGTGATCGATATCTGGGCCGCGGCTAACGAACGTGTTGCCAAGGCGATGATGGATAACTTGTCTGTAGAAGATGTTGTCAACCGTGACGGCGTTGTCGAACAGCAAGTGTCATTCAACAGCATCTTTATGATGGCCGACTCCGGTGCGCGTGGTTCTGCTGCACAGATTCGTCAGCTGGCAGGGATGCGTGGTCTGATGGCCAAGCCAGATGGTTCGATCATTGAAACGCCAATCACTGCGAACTTCCGTGAAGGTTTGAACGTACTTCAGTACTTCATCTCAACCCACGGTGCGCGTAAAGGTTTGGCGGATACCGCATTGAAAACTGCGAACTCCGGTTACCTGACCCGTCGTTTGGTTGACGTGGCACAGGATCTGGTGGTAACCGAAGACGATTGTGGTACCCATAACGGTATCGTGATGACCCCGGTTATCGAAGGTGGTGATGTTAAAGAGCCACTGCGCGATCGCGTTCTGGGTCGTGTGACTGCAGAAGAAGTTATCAAGCCGGGTACGGCTGATATTCTGGTTCCGCGTAACACCCTATTGGACGAAAAATGGTGTGATCTGTTAGAAGAAAACTCCGTCGACAGCGTTAAAGTTCGTTCAGTAGTAAGCTGTGAAACTGACTTTGGTGTGTGTGCAAACTGCTATGGTCGCGACCTGGCACGTGGTCACATCATCAACAAAGGTGAAGCAGTTGGTGTTATTGCAGCGCAGTCAATCGGTGAGCCGGGTACCCAGCTTACGATGCGTACGTTCCACATCGGTGGTGCGGCATCTCGTGCGGCAGCAGAGTCCAGCATTCAGGTTAAGAACAAAGGCAGCTTGAAACTGAGCAACGTCAAGTTCGTTACCAATGCAGCGGGCAAGCTGGTTATTACTTCTCGTAATACCGAGCTGAAGCTGATCGACGAATTCGGCCGTACTAAAGAAAGCTACAAAGTGCCTTACGGTGCTGTAATGGCTAAAGGCGATGGCGCAGAAGTCCAGGGCGGCGAAACCGTTGCTAACTGGGATCCGCACATCATGCCAGTTGTGACCGAAGTGAGCGGTTTCATTCGCTTCGCGGACATGGTTGACGGCCAGACCATTACCCGCCAGACCGACGAACTGACTGGTTTGTCTTCTCTGGTAGTACTGGATAGTGCAGAGCGTACCGGTAGCGGTAAAGACCTGCGTCCGGCACTGAAAATCGTTGACGCCAAAGGCGACGATGTATTGATCCCAGGTACTGATATGCCTGCTCAATACTTCCTGCCAGGTAAAACGATTGTACAGCTGGAAGACGGCATTCAGATCGGTGCGGGTGATACCCTGGCGCGTATTCCTCAGGAATCAAGCGGTACCAAGGATATTACCGGTGGTCTGCCACGTGTTGCTGACTTGTTCGAAGCACGTCGTCCGAAAGAGCCTGCAATCCTGGCTGAAATCAGCGGGATCATCTCGTTCGGTAAAGAGACCAAAGGCAAACGTCGTCTGGTTATCTCACCGTTGGATGGTAGCGATGCATACGAAGAGATGATTCCGAAATGGCGTCAGCTCAACGTGTTCGAAGGTGAAATTGTAGAACGCGGTGACGTGGTCTCCGATGGCCCAGAATCTCCACATGACATTCTGCGTCTGCGTGGCGTTCACGCAGTTACCCGTTACATCACCAACGAAGTGCAGGAAGTTTACCGTCTGCAAGGCGTTAAGATTAACGATAAACACATCGAAGTTATCGTTCGTCAGATGTTGCGTAAAGGCACCATCGTTGATTCAGGTAGCACTGACTTCCTGGAAGGCGAGCAGGCAGAAATGTCTCGCGTTAAAATCGCTAACCGTAAGCTGGCAGCCGAAGGCAAAATCGAGGCTACGTTCACGCGTGACCTGCTGGGTATCACCAAGGCATCCTTGGCGACCGAGTCCTTCATCTCTGCGGCTTCGTTCCAAGAAACCACGCGCGTTCTTACTGAAGCGGCAGTTGCCGGTAAACGTGATGAACTGCGTGGCCTGAAAGAAAACGTAATCGTGGGCCGTCTGATCCCAGCCGGTACCGGTTACGCTTATCATCAGGATCGTGCACGCCGTAAAGCTCTGGGTGAAGTTCCCGTTGTACCGCAAGTTAGCGCGGATGAAGCAACGGCTAACCTGGCTGAATTGCTTAACGCCGGTTTTGGTAACAGCAAAGACTAATCTCTTTGTTGTTCACCAACGTAAAAACCGCTCCTTACGGGGCGGTTTTTTTTTGCTTTTTTTAGGATTTAAACGGCCGGTTTATTGCAGAGAACGCCCTAAATGGCGATCCCAATCCTTCCACACCGGCTGTAACCCCGCCTGTGTCAATGCCAGTGCTACCTGCTCCGGTGTGCGATTATCATGCGGAGCAAATTGCTCAAGTTCTGGATGATTATCTGCATACCCACCAGGCTGAGTTTTGGAACCCGCACTGACATTATTAATCGCGACCGGAATGACATTGTCGCGGAAGAAAGGTGATTCACGGGTAGATAGCGACAGTTCCACATCCGGGGCAAACAATCTAAAAGCACAGATCAATTGCAGCAGTTGCGGCTCACTCATCAGAGATGCTGGCTCGATACCGCCCGCACAAGGTCGTAGTCGTGGAAACGAAATAGAGTAGCGACTTTGCCAATAGGTCTGTTGCAGATAAAACAGATGCTCCGCCAGCATATAACAGTCCGTGCGCCAACTATTAGACAGCCCGATCAACGCACCTAGTCCGATCTTGTCGATCCCAGCCCGACCGAGACGATCTGGGGTTGCCAGTCGCCAGTGAAAATCTTGCTTGTGCCCGCGCAAGTGATGTTGCTGGTAAGTCGCTGGGTGATAGGTTTCCTGATAAACCATCACACCGTCTAATCCCAACGTTTTTAGCTCCGCATACTCTTCTTGCGCCAATGGTTGAACTTCCATCATCAGTGAACTGAATCGACTACGGATGACTGGGAAGTGACGACGAAAGTAATCCATTCCTACTTTTGCCTGATGTTCACCAGTGACCAGTAGCAGATGTTCAAAGCCTAGCGCTTTGATAGCATCACACTCACGGATGATTTCTGCTTCATCTAAGGTTTTGCGCTTGATGCGATTGCTCATCGAGAAACCACAATAAGTGCAATCATTAGCACACAGATTAGAAAGGTAGAGCGGTACATAAAAACTCACCGTGTTACCAAAACGCTGGCGGGTTAATTGTTGAGCCTTCTGCGCCATCGGTTCGAGATAAGCCAGTGCTGCGGGCGAAATCAACGCCATTAAGTCGTCGCGATTCGGTTTGACGGCATTAATGGCCCGTTCAACATCAGCGGCGGTTTTACTGTTAATACGCAGAGAAATATCATCCCAATCTAATTGTTGCCAGTGTTGGCTGAAATCTTCAGACATGATGCTCCTCCTCTAACTGGCTGAGAAAGCCAGTCAGTGGGCTGGTGGCAATGGCCTTGCCAAACTGTTGGTTGCCAAGCCCCGCCTGACGCGCCAATTCACCGGATTCAACCGCCAAACGGAAAGCATGCGCCATGTGTACGGGTGAGCGTGCCACGGCAATTGCGGTATTGACCAGCACGGCATCAGCTCCCAATTCCATTGCCTCAAGCGCATGGCTTGGCGCACCAATTCCAGCATCGACTACCACGGGCACTTTGGCCTGCTCGATAATGATTTGCAGAAAGTCGCGGGTACGTAAGCCCAAATTTGAGCCAATCGGTGCACCCAATGGCATGACGGCAGCGCAGCCTGCTTCTTCCAGCCGCTTGCACAATACCGGGTCCGCACCACAGTAAGGCAAAACAACAAATCCCTCTTTCACCAGTATTTCGGCGGCTTTCAGGGTTTCTATTGGGTCAGGCAGTAAATACTTCACATCGGGATGAATTTCCAATTTTATCCAATGGGTACCCAGCGCTTCACGCGCCAGACGGGCGGCAAATACAGCCTCTTGCGCAGTTTTGGCCCCCGAGGTATTAGGCAGCAAACGCACACCTAATTGTTGCAAGGGCGCAAGAATTGCATCGTTCCCTGCCCGTAAATCAACCCGTTTCATCGCCATAGTAATCAGTTGTGACCCTGAGGCGCGCAATGCTTCCAGCATTAGTTCAGGGGTGGAGAATTTTCCCGTACCGGTAAATAAACGTGAGGTAAAAGTGGTATCGGCGATCTTCAGCATGTCAGCCCCCGGCAATCGCTTGGAATAGCAAAATGTTATCACCCGCGTGTAACTGGCATTTTTCCCAGTCAGTACGAGGGACGATGACCTGATTAACCGCCAGAGCCGTACCCGGCTGGTGGCGTTTGAGCTGATTGAGCAGCATTGCCGCAGTGATATTGCTCACCACTTCTAATGGCTGATCATTGAGCACAATCTGTATATAACCCGTTTTCACTGTGCACCTCCGCAGGCAGGGCAATGCTTGGCCCGAGTCAGTTGCAGGGTGCTCCAGCTCTGCTGCTTGCCATCGAATAAGCGTAATTTCCCGCTCAGTGCCGATGGCAGTCCTGCCAACATCTTGATGGCTTCCAGTGCTTGCAAGGTACCAATGACGCCGACCACCGGCCCCAATACGCCAGCGGTACGACAATTACGCTGCGGCAATTCCTTATCGGGATAGAGGCAGGCGTAGCAGCCTTGAGAATAAGGCGGCTCAATGACCAGCAGTTGCCCGCTGAATCCCACGGCACTGCCGCTGATTAATGGCTTTTGTGCGGTGATACAGGCTGCATTTACCTGATGGCGCGTCTCCATGTTGTCGCTGCAATCCAGCACCAAATCAGCGTTAGCTACCGCATCGGCCAATGCCGCACCTAGCAGCCGCGTATCAAATGGGACAATCTCAATCAACGGATTGAGGCTTTGCAAATGACGTTGGGCTAACCGTGCTTTACTTTGATTAGCTGAGGATGTTTGGCTGATATCTGTGGTGCGATACAGGATTTGGCGCTGTAAATTGGTCAGTTCCAGTTGGTCATCATCAGCCAGTAATAGCTTACCGACACCGGCTGCCGCCAAATAGAGCGCAGCAGGCGAACCAAGGCCGCCAAGGCCGATAATCAGCACACAGGCATTTTTCAGCTTCAACTGGCCCTCAGGGCCGATATCCTCCAGTAATAACTGGCGGCTGTAGCGCAAGAATTCGCTGTCACTCAACTCATGCTTGTTTGTCATCAGCCAGCTCCTTGCCCTCAATCAGGTGCAGTAATTGTGCTGTTGCCTGCTGCCAATCGTCACTCAGGGTAATAGCACTGACGACCGCTACACTACCGACACCCGTGGCCAGGACCGCCGGTACGCGCTCAATGCTGATGCCGCCGATGGCAACTGTCGGGTAGTCTGGCGTGTTGTCGACCATCTGCTTGAGTACCGTCAACCCTTGTGGTGATGACGGCATTTGCTTGGTTTGTGTGGGGAAGATGTGGCCCATGGCGATATAAGAGGGCCGGACAGCTTTAGCTATCGCCAGTTCCTGCTCATCATGGGTTGATACGCCCAGCCGTAATCCAGCTTGCTGAATCGCGGCCAAGTCGGCTGTTTCCAGATCTTCCTGACCCAGATGAACACCATAGGCACCATGCTTAATCGCCAGCCGCCAATAATCATTGATAAATAAGCGTGCCTGATAGCGTTTGCCTAACGCTATGGCAGCGGCAATGCCTTGTTCTACCTGCGCATCATCTAACTCTTTGATACGTAGTTGTATTGTGGTTACGCCTGCGGCAAGCAGGCGCTCTATCCAAAGTAGGCTATCGACGACGGGATAGAGACCAAGACGCTGTACCGTCGCAGGGAAACCTTTCTTTGCAGAAAATGAGGCATGATTAGACAGGTTCATTATTGGCCTCGCTCTTGAGGTTAACGGGGCTGTGATACAGCTCGCTGCCGCGAGAGCGGAACTCCGCTGACATCTGTTCCATACCTGATTGTAAAATTTCGATCGGTTGGGCTGCTGTTTCTTGTGTCGCTGCTAGCTCTTGCGCCACAGCCTGTTCTTGCGTAGCGGCATAGTCGCGGACTTCCTGAGAGATTTTCATCGAGCAGAATTTCGGCCCGCACATTGAGCAGAAGTGGGCCACTTTGCCGGACTCCTGCGGCAGGGTTTCGTCGTGATAGGCTCGTGCGGTTTCTGGATCAAGCGCCAGATTGAACTGATCTTCCCAGCGGAATTCAAAGCGCGCTTTCGACATGGCGTTATCGCGGATCTGCGCACCGGGGTGGCCTTTGGCCAAGTCTGCGGCATGGGCGGCGATTTTATAAGTAATAAGACCTTGTTTCACATCCTCTTTATTAGGCAGGCCAAGATGTTCTTTCGGTGTGACGTAACACAACATGGCGCAACCGAACCAACCAATCATGGCGGCCCCAATACCTGAAGTGAAATGATCATAACCCGGCGCAATATCCGTAGTTAGCGGGCCTAAGGTATAGAATGGCGCTTCATGGCAGTGTTCCAACTCTTCCGTCATATTGCGGCGAATCATCTGCATCGGCACATGACCGGGGCCTTCAATCATCACCTGCACATCATATTCCCAGGCGATTTTGGTCAATTCACCCAAGGTATGCAGCTCAGCGAACTGGGCTTCATCATTGGCATCCTGAATGGAACCAGGGCGTAGGCCATCACCCAGTGACAGTGAGACATCATAGGCCGCACAGATCTGGCAGATTTCGCGAAAATGCTGATACAGGAAGTTTTCCTGATGATGGGAAAGGCACCACTTCGCCATAATTGAACCACCACGGGAGACGATACCGGTCAAGCGTTTGGCGGTCATCGGTACATAGCGCAACAACACACCGGCATGGATAGTAAAGTAATCCACCCCTTGCTCGGCCTGCTCTAACAGTGTGTCACGGAACATTTCCCAGGTTAGGTTCTCAGCCACACCATTTACTTTTTCTAATGCCTGATAGATAGGAACGGTACCAATAGGGACCGGGCTATTGCGCAGGATCCATTCGCGGGTTTCATGGATATAGCGTCCCGTGGACAAATCCATTACGGTATCTGCACCCCAGCGGGTTGACCACACCAGTTTTTCTACTTCCTCTTCGATGGAGGAGGTCACCGCAGAGTTACCGATATTGGCATTCACTTTCACTAAAAAGTTACGACCAATAATCATCGGCTCAGATTCTGGATGGTTTATATTGGCGGGAATGATAGCTCGGCCCGCCGCCACTTCCTGACGTACAAATTCGGCAGTGATATTTTCTGGCAGGTTAGCGCCAAAAGCCTGTCCTGGATGCTGCTGGCGTAGTACCTCACCACGAATACGTTCACGGCCCATATTTTCTCGCAGCGCGATAAACTCCATCTCTGGCGTGATGATACCCTGACGGGCGTAATGCAGTTGGGTGACGCATTTGCCTGTGATGGCTTTCTTCGGGTGTGGCAGATGCTCAAAACGCAAATGATCCAAGCCTTCGTCGGCCAAACGTTGTTGGGTGAAGCCAGAGCTGACAGAGGTCAGTGCGGCGCTATCCTGGCGTTCAGCTATCCAGCTATCGCGTAATTTGGGTAACCCGCTGTGAACATCCAGTTTGGCATTTGAGTCACCATATGGGCCGGAAGTGTCATACACCGGGATGGCTTCGTTATCTTCATAGCGTGGTGCGTCTTTGCCACCGCCAATCAGTGTCGGACTGAGCTGGATTTCGCGCATCGGTACCAGAATATCTAGCCGTGAGCCTTGTAGGTAAATACGTTGGGAGTTGGGGAAAGTGACACCTTGCAAAGTATCAATAAACTGTTGAGCTTGTTCACGTTGTTGTTTACGTGGAAGTTGTTTACGTGGAATAGGTTTACGTGGAATAGGTTTACGTGGGCGTGATGAACTTTTAGTGGTTGTATTATTAGACATAGCAATTCCTACCAGTGTGGTTTATAGGGAAAATTGCTTGTCTGGAGCTTGGCGGGAGTAACGATGTTGGCCAGTAACCGGCAGCTACCTGTAAGGATAAAGACCGGGCCTGTAGCGATAAATTACTCTTGTTCCCTTCGCGGGTATTAACCCGATCAGGTTCCGCGGATCCCGAATTAACGGTCTCAGCCTGCGTTTGCTTTCCTAAGAAAACAGGTGCTAGGCACTCCGACAAGAAACCCCAGTATATGAGGTTGAATTAAAACTACAAGCCCGTGCTGTTCAGCGGGCTATTTTACCGGCCCTGTTTGAATAACTGGCTGGGCGGCTTGCCATGACTCGGCTGCCCATTGAATCAATTGATCTTCCAAGCGGAAACGGGCATCAAGGGCTTCGCCGATATCAGATAATGCTTGTTGAAACTCGATACAACTGTCCTGATCGATCTCAATGTTGGTATAACGATCATGGAATGTCATGATCGTTTGAGTATTATTTTTTAACGCAGGATACACTTTGGTCGTCAGCGCCATTTTTGGGCTAGACGCGCCTTCCACCTGTTTGATAATTCTGTCATAGATATGAAAATGCCCGGAAGAGAGATAATCCACTAAATTATGGCAAAAGTTCTCCAGCGCTTTTTCGTTAAGCGGGGTATGCTTTTCTTTTTGCGGCTTAATACCGATCACTGTGCAATATGAAACTAACAGTTCTTTACGCGCATGAAGCCATTGATCAATTAATTCATTACTGCCGCCAACGCGTTGAGTCAGGCTTTCTAGTCGGTTGAGCATGAACGACTCCGTGAGTAAGGAAAAGTAATAGTGGGTTACAAAAATGTAACAAGCCGGATTCTAGATTGCCAGTGAAGTCGAGGTTGTGCAACAACGATATGGAACTACAACTTACAGGTAAAGAAAGTGGCTGGTGGATTGTCAGTCATGAAAACAAATTATGGTTGCCGAAAGGGGAGTTACCACAAGGTAATGCCGCTAATTGGTCATTGCAGGGCGCAGCGGCAAGGCAAATCGGTGAATGGCAAGGGCAGGCGGTATGGTTGATCCGTCAGATGATGTCTACTGATATGGGTTCCGTGCGGCAATTACTGGATGTGGATCGCGGCTTGTTCCAATTGGCTGGGCGTGGTGTGCAACTGGCAGAGTTTTATCGTTCTCACCGTTTTTGTGGTTATTGCGGTCACCAAATGCAGGCCAGCCGTTCCGAGTGGGCTTGTCTGTGTAATCACTGCCGTGAGCGCTATTACCCACAAGTCGCCCCTTGTGTGATTGTTGCCATTCGCCGTGATGATGAAATTTTATTGGCGCAGCATGTACGGCATCGTGGCGGCATTAATACCGTATTGGCAGGCTTTGTCGAAGTGGGTGAGACTCTGGAGCAGGCGGTTTCCCGTGAAGTTTTAGAAGAAAGTAATATTCACATTAAAAATCTGCGCTACGTAACATCACAGCCTTGGCCGTTCCCCCATTCACTGATGATGGCGTTTATGGCCGAGTATGACAGTGGTGAATTGCGACATGACCCTAAAGAGCTGCTAAATGCCGGTTGGTATCGTTATGACCAATTGCCATTACTGCCGCCGCCAGGCACCGTAGCACGACGATTAATTGAAGATACCGTGGTGTTATGCCGCGAGCACCGTGAGTTGATCTAATCAGAAGGGAGTGCTGAAGCGCTAACCTCATAGCCGACGCAGTTTAAACCCCACGAGAGTGAGTCATTATCACGCCCTTAATAGCGGCGGCAGTTAGCAGGAAAGTATTATCTGACATGCTACAATATGGTCCGCTAAAAGATGGCCGCCAGATAATTAAGGGAGCTCCACCATGAATGAGTTGAAAAACGATCGCTATCTGCGAGCCTTATTGCGTCAACCGGTAGATGTAACGCCGGTATGGATGATGCGTCAGGCGGGCCGTTATTTGCCGGAATATAAAGCTACCCGCGCGGTTGCCGGGGATTTTATGTCGCTGTGCAAAAATGCGGAACTGGCTTGTGAAGTGACGATGCAGCCATTACGTCGCTATCCATTGGACGCCGCGATTCTGTTTTCAGACATTCTGACCATCCCCGATGCTATGGGGCTGGGGCTCTATTTTGAAACCTGTGAAGGCCCACGCTTCCAATCCCCGATTACTTGTCGCGCCGACGTCGAAAAGTTACCCATCCCCGACCCAGAACAGGAATTGGGTTATGTGATGAACGCGGTAAGAACCATTCGCCGTGAGCTGAAAGGTGCGGTGCCATTAATTGGTTTTTCCGGCAGCCCATGGACGCTGGCAACCTATATGGTTGAAGGTGGTAGTAGCAAAGCGTTTACCAAACTGAAGAAAATGATGTATGCCGAGCCGCAAACCCTGCATCTGCTACTGGATAAACTGGCCGATAGCGTCATCTTGTATCTCAATGCGCAAATCAAAGCTGGCGCTCAATCTGTGATGGTGTTTGATACTTGGGGCGGGGTACTGACAGGGCGTGATTATCTTGAATTCTCCTTGAACTACATGCATAAAATCGTCGATGGCCTGATCCGCGAAAACGACGGGCGTCGGGTGCCGGTGACCTTGTTCACCAAAGGTGGCGGGCAATGGCTGGAAGCAATGGCTGCTACCGGTTGTGATGCATTAGGGTTGGATTGGACCACGGATATCGGCGATGCGCGCCGTCGGGTGGGTGATAAGGTCGCTCTGCAAGGCAATATGGACCCCTCTGTGCTATACGCACCACCTGCCCGTATTGAGCAGGAAGTGAGTACTATTCTCGCAAGTTTTGGCCAGGGTGAAGGGCATGTGTTTAATCTGGGGCACGGCATTCATCAGGATGTCCCGCCAGAACATGCAGGGGCTTTTGTTGATGCAGTGCATACATTATCAAAGCCTTATCATCAAAACTAATCGCTTATACCCAAAGTCATTGGGGCGGCAGGTAACCGTACTGTAGCTTCAAGCTCGAGGGAGGTTGGCCGATGATAGATACCAAAGCGTTACGGGCAGAACAGTTACAACGAGCATCTGAAATTATTCTTCACGATGATTTTGATAGTGGGTCAGTGCACTTTATTGCCGGTGCGGATGTTGGTTTTGAGCAGCAGGGGGAGATTACCCGTGCTGCTATCGCGATTTTGCGTTATCCCTCGCTAGAACTGGTGGAATATCAGGTTGCCCGCGTGGCAACTTCACTGCCGTATATCCCCGGTTTACTCTCTTTCCGTGAATATCCTGCATTATTAGCCGCCTGGGAGCAGTTGCAGCAACGGCCTCAACTGGTGTTTGTTGATGGGCAAGGTATCGCACATCCGCGTCGTTTAGGCGTTGCCAGCCATTTTGGGCTGTTGGTTGATGTCCCGACCATTGGTGTCGCCAAAAGTCGCCTGTGTGGGCACTCTCTGCCGCTAGAGAGCGATAACGGCGCATTACAACCACTCATTGATGGTGATGAGCAACTTGGCTGGGTGTGGCGCAGCAAAGTCCGTTGCAATCCACTGTTTATCTCGCCCGGTCATCGGGTCAGTGTTAGCAGTGCTTTGGCGTGGGTACAGGCTTGCATGGCGGGCTACCGTTTGCCTGAGCCAACCCGTTGGGCTGATGCTATCGCCTCAAACCGCCCGCAATTTCAGCGTTGGGTGCGGAAAAATCCTGATTTACTTGGCAACCATAGGGATATGATTTAATTTCGGGTACACTGCCGCGCAGATAATGAATAATGAGAACTTATAATGATACGTAATCCGATTCATCTACGTCTCGAGAAGCTAGAAAGTTGGCAACACCTGACTTTCATGGCTTGCTTATGCGAGCGGATGTATCCCAACTATCAGCAATTTTGTCTGGAAACTGAATTTGGCGACCCGGCTGTTTACCGGCGCATTCTGGACCTGATCTGGGAAACTTTGGTCGTAAAAGACGCAAAAGTTAACTTTGATAGCCAGTTAGAGAAGCTGGAAGAGGCAATTCCTTCAGCCGATGACTATGCTATCTACGGTGTTTATCCTGCCATCGATGCCTGTATTGCATTGGGCGAGGCCATCCATTCGCGTTTGAGTGGTGAAACACTGGAACATGCTGTCGCTATCAGCGAAGCATCAATTCGTACCGTTGCAATGTTGGAAATGACGTTGGCCGGTAAAGAAATGACCGATGAAGAACTGAAAATTTTGCCTGCGATTGAAGAAGAATGGGATATCCAATGGGAGATTTTCCGTCTGTTAGCTGACTGTGAAGAGCGCGACTTAGATCTGATAAAAGGGCTACGATCTGACCTGCGGGAAGCGGCTGTTAGCAACATTGGCATAAATTTAACGCAATAAGGCAAGAAAACGTGATTTAACGCCTGATTTGTCACGTCTTAAGGCTTCACATCTGCCCCCTGTCTGTTCTACATTTGGGGGGCGAAAAAAAGTGGCTATCGGTGCGTGTATGCAGGAGAGTGCTGTCCATCGGCATATCCGTCGCACTCGATGCTTTGCAAACGATAAACACACTGTAAGGATAACTTATGAATAAGACTCAACTGATTGACGTAATCGCGGACAAAGCGGACCTTTCTAAAGCACAAGCTAAAGCTGCTTTGGAATCCACACTGGCTGCAATTACCGAATCTCTGAAAGACGGTGATCCAGTACAATTGGTTGGTTTTGGTACTTTCAAGGTAAACCATCGTAATGAGCGCACTGGCCGCAACCCACAGACTGGTAAAGAAATCAAAATTGCTGCAGCTAATGTGCCAGCGTTTGTTTCTGGTAAAGCACTGAAAGATTCTGTTAAATCTTAATAGTGTGTCAGTGAAAATAATAAGCAGGGGGGTGGCAAAGCCCCTTTTGTTTATGCAGCGG
This sequence comes from Yersinia sp. 2553 StPb PI, assembly GCF_052217105.1. Classification (NCBI taxonomy): domain Bacteria; kingdom Pseudomonadati; phylum Pseudomonadota; class Gammaproteobacteria; order Enterobacterales; family Yersiniaceae; genus Yersinia; species Yersinia sp. 2553 StPb PI. The sequence goes on from NZ_JAZGPX010000002.1 coordinate 4,240,023, forward strand.
GTGCTGATGACCCTCGGTTTAGCCTTTGGTCTCAGCGCCTGTAGCAGTCAGTCAGGTTCCCCTCAATTTAGTGCCAGCGGATATATCGCCGATAGCGGTGTCGTTCGTTTATGGCGTCAGGATAATGCGCAGCAGCAGCCACAAGTGCTGATGAGCGTCTACAGCCCCTATTCCGGGGACAACACTCGCGTAACCTTCTACGAATATCAAAATGGCATTTTGCGGGAAATTCGGCGCAACGATTTGGGTCATAACCCGCAGAGCGTCGAGCTGCGTTTTGATGAACAAGGACAGGTGAGTTTTATGCAGCGCCAGTTGGCCGAACGGCGTGAGCAGCTCTCTGCGGATAATATCGCGGTCTATCAGTTGGAAGCGAAACGAATTCTCGAACAGAGCAGTGCACTGCGCGCCGGAAATGTCAGGTTAATTCAGGGACAGTGGCGAGATGGTGTGGTTACCACCTGTGATAAGAAGACGTTGCGATTGAAAGTTGACGATAACTCACAGGCATGGCTGAGCAAACGGGGAGAGGGCAGTGCGCAACCTCTGGGCGTCGCGTGGTTGGATTCGTCGGAGGGTCAGCAATTGCTGTTGGTTGCCAATCAGGACTTCTGCCGCTGGGAGCCGACAGCCGGTAGTTTGTGAGACCTGATAAGAAGCAGGGCACAGCAAGCTGCGCCCGTAGAATACAAGGGTAGATTTATTTACCGCGAGCAATCGCCCGATAACCAATGTCTTTACGGTAGAAAGCCCCTTCCCACTGAATATTTTCAGCTAACCGATACGCGTTTTGCTGTGCCTGGGCGACGGTGGCACCCAGCGCAGTTACACACAATACGCGACCGCCGCTAGTGACGACTTCATTATTGCCATTCAGTTTGGTTCCGGCGTGGAACACTTTACCGTCAGCTACCTCCTGCTGTGGTAATCCATGAATGACATCACCGTGGCGATAATCTGCCGGATAACCGCCAGCGGCCAACACCACACCCAGCGATGGACGCTCATCCCAGTCAGAGGTCTTCTCATTCAATTTGCCTTGCGCACCGGCTAAGCACAATTCAACCAAGTCTGAACGCATGCGTAGCATGATGGGTTGAGTTTCCGGGTCACCAAAGCGACAGTTGAACTCAATCACTTTTGGTTGCCCGTCAGCGGAAATCATCAGACCGGCATAGAGGAAGCCGGTATAGACATTACCTTCTGCCGCCATACCGCGCACTGTCGGCCAGATAACACTTTCCATCACTCGCTGATGAACTTCATCAGTGACTACCGGTGCCGGGGAATATGCCCCCATACCACCGGTATTCGGGCCGGTATCACCATCGCCAACCCGCTTATGGTCCTGGCTGGTGGCCATTGGTAATACATTTTCACCATCAACCATCACGATAAAGCTGGCTTCTTCGCCGTCGAGAAACTCTTCCACCACGATACGGTGGCCTGCATCACCAAAGGCATTGCCTGCCAGCATGTCATGAACGGCGGTTTCTGCTTCTTCCAACGTCATCGCAACAATCACGCCTTTACCGGCGGCCAGCCCATCTGCCTTAATCACGATCGGTGCACCGATTTCACGAACATAGGCTAAAGCAGGCTCCACCTCGGTGAAGTTCTGGTAAAACGCAGTTGGGATATTGTGGCGCGCCAGGAAGTCTTTCGTGAAAGCTTTAGATCCTTCCAACTGAGCCGCGGCTTGCGTTGGCCCAAAAATGGTCAAACCGGCTGCGCGGAAAGCATCAACCACACCAATAACTAACGGTGCTTCCGGGCCGACAATGGTCAGGCCAATATCATGGTTCTGGGCAAAGGCCAACAGACCCGCAATATCCGTTGCCGCGATATCGACATTTTCTAAACCAGATTCTAGCGCTGTGCCGGCATTGCCCGGTGCGACATAAATTTTGCCCGCTAAAGGCGACTGTGCTGCTTTCCAGCCCAGCGCATGTTCACGCCCGCCATTACCAATAATCAAAATATTCATCAGATGACTCCGTTAAGCGGGTTAATTAATGGCGGAAATGGCGCATGTCGGTAAAGATCATAGCGATGCCATGCTCATCAGCCGCAGCAATGACTTCATCGTCACGGATTGAACCGCCCGGTTGGATAACACAACTGATCCCGACAGATGCAGCAGCATCGATACCGTCACGGAACGGGAAGAAAGCATCGGAGGCCATGGCAGAACCGGCCACTTCTAATCCTTCATCCGCTGCTTTGATACCAGCGATTTTGGCAGAATAGACACGGCTCATTTGGCCTGCGCCTATACCGATAGTCATATTGTCGCGCGCATAGACAATGGCATTGGATTTTACGAACTTGGCTACTTTCCAGCAGAACAGTGCATCACGCAGTTCTTGCTCCGTCGGCTGGCGCTTGGACACCACACGCAGATCGGCTGCAGTCACCATACCTAAATCGCGGTCTTGGACCAGCAAACCACCATTGACGCGTTTGAAGTCCAGACCGGTAGCACGCTCCTGCCACTGGCCACAGGTCAGAACACGGACATTTTGTTTGGCGGCGAGCAATGCCAGTGCTTCAGCGCTGACCGCGGGTGCAATAATGACTTCAACAAACTGGCGGCTGATAATGGCGCTGGCGGTTTCGGCATCCAATTCACGGTTAAAGGCAATAATGCCGCCGAAAGCAGAGGTTGGGTCAGTTTTATAGGCTTTTTCATAAGCGGCGAGCAGAGAATCAGCAATCGCCACGCCGCATGGGTTGGCATGTTTGACGATCACACAGGCAGGCTCACTGAACTCTTTCACACATTCTAACGCCGCATCGGTATCTGCGATGTTGTTATAGGAGAGCGCTTTACCCTGTAATTGCTGTGCGGTAGCCACAGATGCCTCTTTAACCTCTTCTTCTATATAGAAGGCCGCTTGCTGGTGGCTGTTTTCACCATAGCGCATATCTTGTTTCTTTATATAGTTAAGATTCAGGGTGCGTGGGAAGTGGCCTGATGGTTGCTCTGTGTCACCATGATAAGCTGGCACCAGCGCGCCGAAGTAGTTGGCGATCATGCTGTCGTAGGCGGCGGTATGTTCAAACGCCTTGATAGCCAGATCAAAGCGGGTTGGATACGTCAACGAACCCTCATTATTATCTAGCTCAGTAATAATGGCGGGGTAGTCACTACTCTTGACCACGATAGCGACATCTTTATGGTTCTTGGCAGCGGAGCGCACCATGGTAGGACCACCGATATCGATATTCTCAACTGCATCTTCCAGTGAGCAATCCGGGCGAGCAACTGTCTGAGCGAACGGATATAGATTCACGACAACAATATCAATCGGCTGAATGCCATGTTGAGCCATGATGCCATCATCCTGACCACGGCGCCCCAAGATGCCGCCATGCACTTTTGGATGCAACGTTTTAACGCGTCCGTCCATCATTTCCGGGAAACCGGTATAGTCAGAAACCTCAGTGACGGGCAGACCCGCATCGGCCAGCAGGCGGGCAGTTCCACCGGTGGAAAGTAACTCGATGCCACGCTGAGAAAGTGCGGCGGCGAATTCGATGATACCGGCTTTGTCAGACACACTGAGTAGAGCACGGCGGATTGGGCGGCGTTGTTGCATGGTTTTATCCCTTGGCTTTGGAGTCGCAGTTATTCTTCGCAATCATTCAATAGAGCGTTATCTGAATCCTACCTTCTTATATAGATAACTATATAGAGAGGAACAAACTCAGATAACGTCCCAAATAGGGAGCAATGCCACTCTTTGCTGCTTTCAGCAGGGCGATTCATCCTCTACCACAATAAAATACGCTTTATCCTGAGTGGTATTCCCCAGTTTTATAAAAAATCACATCATGTCATCGATATTTTGCCGACAAGGTCACTCTTTTTCGCCGCGGGGAATTGTAGCGAAAACGATTGCGTGATGCTCGTCAATTTTGAGTGCAGATTCAATCTGTGGATAAGTTTGTGCACAACTGGGTATAAAGCGGGGTTTTGCTGTGGAATGCAGCAAACAGTCATTTTTATTGAAATTAGCGGTTGCGGGCGGCGCGGAACTCCCTATAATGCGCATCCATCGAGACGGCACACAACGAATCAAGTAGTTAAGTGACCGGCAAAGAGAACAGAGAAATTCAACAAAATTAGTAGTTGACTCTGAATGAGGAAAGCGTAATATGCGCACCTCGCGTTACCAACCACCTGTTGCTAACGCACTGCTCTTTAACAATTTATCAGACAATCTGTGTGGGCACTCGCAAGACGATATCGAAGCCTGTTTCGACAGGCAGAAGAAATATCAAAGTCTTGAAGAGTGACCAAAGCAGTACACATTTGAACTTCGGTTCGAATGCTTATTTGCAGAAAGTAATCTTTGAGCATCGCTGCTTTTATTAGCAGCAAATCAAACAAATCTTAAATTGAAGAGTTTGATCATGGCTCAGATTGAACGCTGGCGGCAGGCCTAACACATGCAAGTCGAGCGGCAGCGGGAAGTAGTTTACTACTTTGCCGGCGAGCGGCGGACGGGTGAGTAATGTCTGGGAAACTGCCTGATGGAGGGGGATAACTACTGGAAACGGTAGCTAATACCGCATGACCTCGCAAGAGCAAAGTGGGGGACCTTCGGGCCTCACGCCATCGGATGTGCCCAGATGGGATTAGCTAGTAGGTGGGGTAATGGCTCACCTAGGCGACGATCCCTAGCTGGTCTGAGAGGATGACCAGCCACACTGGAACTGAGACACGGTCCAGACTCCTACGGGAGGCAGCAGTGGGGAATATTGCACAATGGGCGCAAGCCTGATGCAGCCATGCCGCGTGTGTGAAGAAGGCCTTCGGGTTGTAAAGCACTTTCAGCGAGGAGGAAGGCAGTCGTGTTAATAGCACGGTTGATTGACGTTACTCGCAGAAGAAGCACCGGCTAACTCCGTGCCAGCAGCCGCGGTAATACGGAGGGTGCAAGCGTTAATCGGAATTACTGGGCGTAAAGCGCACGCAGGCGGTTTGTTAAGTCAGATGTGAAATCCCCGCGCTTAACGTGGGAACTGCATTTGAAACTGGCAAGCTAGAGTCTTGTAGAGGGGGGTAGAATTCCAGGTGTAGCGGTGAAATGCGTAGAGATCTGGAGGAATACCGGTGGCGAAGGCGGCCCCCTGGACAAAGACTGACGCTCAGGTGCGAAAGCGTGGGGAGCAAACAGGATTAGATACCCTGGTAGTCCACGCTGTAAACGATGTCGACTTGGAGGTTGTGCCCTTGAGGCGTGGCTTCCGGAGCTAACGCGTTAAGTCGACCGCCTGGGGAGTACGGCCGCAAGGTTAAAACTCAAATGAATTGACGGGGGCCCGCACAAGCGGTGGAGCATGTGGTTTAATTCGATGCAACGCGAAGAACCTTACCTACTCTTGACATCCACAGAACTTAGCAGAGATGCTTCGGTGCCTTCGGGAACTGTGAGACAGGTGCTGCATGGCTGTCGTCAGCTCGTGTTGTGAAATGTTGGGTTAAGTCCCGCAACGAGCGCAACCCTTATCCTTTGTTGCCAGCACGTAATGGTGGGAACTCAAGGGAGACTGCCGGTGATAAACCGGAGGAAGGTGGGGATGACGTCAAGTCATCATGGCCCTTACGAGTAGGGCTACACACGTGCTACAATGGCAGATACAAAGTGAAGCGAACTCGCGAGAGCAAGCGGACCACATAAAGTCTGTCGTAGTCCGGATTGGAGTCTGCAACTCGACTCCATGAAGTCGGAATCGCTAGTAATCGTAGATCAGAATGCTACGGTGAATACGTTCCCGGGCCTTGTACACACCGCCCGTCACACCATGGGAGTGGGTTGCAAAAGAAGTAGGTAGCTTAACCTTCGGGAGGGCGCTTACCACTTTGTGATTCATGACTGGGGTGAAGTCGTAACAAGGTAACCGTAGGGGAACCTGCGGTTGGATCACCTCCTTACCTAACGATACGCATTGCGTAGTGTCCACACAGATTGTCTGATGAATGTAAATGAGCAAGAGCACCTGTTGATGAGGGTGATGATTGTGTAATAAGACCTCGGTATCGAGTTTTTACTGCATCAGTCGTTCGAATGTGTCACCACATTTTCACCTTTACACAAAAATACTGAATCAGTGATTCAGTAGAAATTTTTGTGTCCCCATCGTCTAGAGGCCTAGGACACTGCCCTTTCACGGCTGTAACAGGGGTTCGAATCCCCTTGGGGACGCCACTCCGATAATGTGTGAAAGACATTATCAACTGAATATCTTAAAGATGACTTTAACGAGTCGTGTTTAAGATATTGCTCTTTAACAATCTGGAACAAGCTGAAAATTGAAACATTACAGCCGAAATTTATCTCTCCGTAGATGTACTGAGATAAAGAGTAACCTGTAATAGAGTCTCTCAAATAATCGCAATGCCAATGGGTAATCATTGTTGCAGTGTGAGCGAGAAGACACTCAGCAAGGCGTACAGCGCACAGCAACCGGAGTGAACTTAACGTTCATGAGGATTGCGCGCACTGCACAACATAGCAGAGTGTGTTCACAGCCACACCAATAACGAAAAACACCTTTGGGTTGTGAGGTTAAGCGACTAAGCGTACACGGTGGATGCCTAGGCAGTCAGAGGCGATGAAGGGCGTGCTAATCTGCGAAAAGCGTCGGTAAGCTGATATGAAGCGTTATAACCGACGATACCCGAATGGGGAAACCCAGTGCAATTCGTTGCACTATTGCATGGTGAATACATAGCCATGCAAGGCGAACCGGGGGAACTGAAACATCTAAGTACCCCGAGGAAAAGAAATCAACCGAGATTCCCCCAGTAGCGGCGAGCGAACGGGGAAGAGCCCAGAGTCTGAATCAGTTTGTGTGTTAGTGGAAGCGTCTGGAAAGTCGCACGGTACAGGGTGATAGTCCCGTACACCAAAACACACTTGCTGTGAACTCGATGAGTAGGGCGGGACACGTGACATCCTGTCTGAATATGGGGGGACCATCCTCCAAGGCTAAATACTCCTGACTGACCGATAGTGAACCAGTACCGTGAGGGAAAGGCGAAAAGAACCCCGGCGAGGGGAGTGAAATAGAACCTGAAACCGTGTACGTACAAGCAGTGGGAGCCTACTTTGTTGGGTGACTGCGTACCTTTTGTATAATGGGTCAGCGACTTATATTTTGTAGCAAGGTTAACCGAATAGGGGAGCCGTAGGGAAACCGAGTCTTAACTGGGCGTCTAGTTGCAAGGTATAGACCCGAAACCCGGTGATCTAGCCATGGGCAGGTTGAAGGTTGGGTAACACTAACTGGAGGACCGAACCGACTAATGTTGAAAAATTAGCGGATGACTTGTGGCTGGGGGTGAAAGGCCAATCAAACCGGGAGATAGCTGGTTCTCCCCGAAAGCTATTTAGGTAGCGCCTCGTGAACTCATCTTCGGGGGTAGAGCACTGTTTCGGCTAGGGGGTCATCCCGACTTACCAAACCGATGCAAACTCCGAATACCGAAGAATGTTATCACGGGAGACACACGGCGGGTGCTAACGTCCGTCGTGAAGAGGGAAACAACCCAGACCGCCAGCTAAGGTCCCAAAGTCATGGTTAAGTGGGAAACGATGTGGGAAGGCATAGACAGCCAGGATGTTGGCTTAGAAGCAGCCATCATTTAAAGAAAGCGTAATAGCTCACTGGTCGAGTCGGCCTGCGCGGAAGATGTAACGGGGCTAAACCATGCACCGAAGCTGCGGCAGCGACGCTTAGGCGTTGTTGGGTAGGGGAGCGTTCTGTAAGCCGTTGAAGGTGACCTGTGAGGGTTGCTGGAGGTATCAGAAGTGCGAATGCTGACATAAGTAACGATAATGCGGGTGAAAAACCCGCACGCCGGAAGACCAAGGGTTCCTGTCCAACGTTAATCGGGGCAGGGTGAGTCGACCCCTAAGGCGAGGCTGAAAAGCGTAGTCGATGGGAAACAGGTTAATATTCCTGTACTTGGTGTTACTGCGAAGGGGGGACGGAGAAGGCTAGGCTAGCCGGGCGACGGTTGTCCCGGTTTAAGCATGTAGGCGGAGTGACTTGGTAAATCCGGTTGCTTATCAACGCTGAGGTGTGATGACGAGCCACTACGGTGGTGAAGTAGTTGATGCCAAGCTTCCAGGAAAAGCCTCTAAGCATCAGGTAACATTAAATCGTACCCCAAACCGACACAGGTGGTCAGGTAGAGAATACTCAGGCGCTTGAGAGAACTCGGGTGAAGGAACTAGGCAAAATGGTGCCGTAACTTCGGGAGAAGGCACGCTGGCATTAGGTAATGGGACTTGCTCCCGGCGCCGAAGCCAGTCGCAGATACCAGCTGGCTGCAACTGTTTAATAAAAACACAGCACTGTGCAAACACGAAAGTGGACGTATACGGTGTGACGCCTGCCCGGTGCTGGAAGGTTAATTGATGGGGTCAGCCGCAAGGCGAAGCTCTTGATCGAAGCCCCAGTAAACGGCGGCCGTAACTATAACGGTCCTAAGGTAGCGAAATTCCTTGTCGGGTAAGTTCCGACCTGCACGAATGGCGTAATGATGGCCAGGCTGTCTCCACCCGAGACTCAGTGAAATTGAACTCGCTGTGAAGATGCAGTGTACCCGCGGCAAGACGGAAAGACCCCGTGAACCTTTACTATAGCTTGACACTGAACATTGAGCCTTGATGTGTAGGATAGGTGGGAGGCATCGAAGTGTGGACGCCAGTCTGCATGGAGCCAACCTTGAAATACCACCCTTTAATGTTTGATGTTCTAACTCGGCCCCGTGATCCGGGGTGAGGACAGTGTCTGGTGGGTAGTTTGACTGGGGCGGTCTCCTCCCAAAGAGTAACGGAGGAGCACGAAGGTTAGCTAATCACGGTCGGACATCGTGAGGTTAGTGCAAAGGCATAAGCTAGCTTGACTGCGAGAGTGACGGCTCGAGCAGGTACGAAAGTAGGTCTTAGTGATCCGGTGGTTCTGAATGGAAGGGCCATCGCTCAACGGATAAAAGGTACTCCGGGGATAACAGGCTGATACCGCCCAAGAGTTCATATCGACGGCGGTGTTTGGCACCTCGATGTCGGCTCATCACATCCTGGGGCTGAAGTAGGTCCCAAGGGTATGGCTGTTCGCCATTTAAAGTGGTACGCGAGCTGGGTTTAGAACGTCGTGAGACAGTTCGGTCCCTATCTGCCGTGGGCGTTGGAAGATTGAGAGGGGCTGCTCCTAGTACGAGAGGACCGGAGTGGACGAATCACTGGTGTTCGGGTTGTCATGCCAATGGCATTGCCCGGTAGCTAAATTCGGAAGAGATAACCGCTGAAAGCATCTAAGCGGGAAACTTGCCTCGAGATGAGTCTTCCCTGGGGCTTTAAGCCCCCTGAAGGAACGTTAAAGACTATGACGTTGATAGGCTGGGTGTGTAAGTGCAGCGATGCATTGAGCTAACCAGTACTAATGATCCGTGAGGCTTAACCTTACAACACCAAAGGTGTTTTAGATTTGAGAGATAGAAATTTTCAGCGAAGTTCCGAGATTGGGCTGGCTGGCTGTGTGGAGACATATAGCGGGTTAGTTTAGACAGAATTTGCCTGGCGGCCTTAGCGCGGTGGTCCCACCTGATCCCATGCCGAACTCAGAAGTGAAACGCCGTAGCGCCGATGGTAGTGTGGGGTCTCCCCATGCGAGAGTAGGACACTGCCAGGCATCAAATTTAGTTGTGCTGATATGGCTCAGTTGGTAGAGCGCACCCTTGGTAAGGGTGAGGTCCCCAGTTCGACTCTGGGTATCAGCACCAGTTACATGGGTTAAAGTTCGGTAGTAGTAGAAAAGAATTTACCTGGCGGCAATAGCGCGGTGGTCCCACCTGACCCCATGCCGAACTCAGAAGTGAAACGCCGTAGCGCCGATGGTAGTGTGGGGTCTCCCCATGCGAGAGTAGGACACTGCCAGGTATCAAATCAAGTAAAGACCCCATGCCAAAAGCGTGGGGTTTTTGCTTTTGTGCTATCCGAAAATAGATGTTAGTGACGAGTTTGTTGTATGCTGAAAATGTAGCTAAATCACAGATAGCCCTCAAAAATAGAGTCATAGAAAATGATAACCCTCTGCATTTGTAGAGGGTTTTTGCATTTTGGCAGTATCGAAAATATATGCCGACTGTTCACTGCACTAAGTGCTATTGAGATGGTGGTAATGAAACATTTTCAGGTTGTGGCAGATCACTCGACTTTTTACTGAAAACCCGCTATCTTCAGGCATCTAGAAGTCTAAACGTATAAACGGATATATTGAGGATATAGGCATGCCAATTAGGGTTCCTGATGAATTACCCGCAGTGAGTTTCTTACGCAATGAGAATGTCTTTGTGATGACCTCATCGCGCGCGAAAACTCAGGAAATTCGTCCCCTGAAGGTGTTGGTTCTGAATCTAATGCCTAAAAAAATTGAGACGGAGAATCAATTCCTACGTTTACTCTCTAACTCACCCTTACAGATTGATATCCAATTGCTGCGCATTGATAGCCGTGAGTCAAAAAATACGCCCGCAGAGCATCTGAATAACTTCTACTGTGACTTTGAAGATATCCAGGATCAGAATTTTGATGGGTTGATCGTGACTGGCGCACCTCTCGGTTTAGTTGATTTTTGTGACGTCGCATACTGGCCACAGATCGAGCGTATTATTGCTTGGGCAAAGGACCACGTGACCTCAACCTTGTTCGTATGCTGGGCGGTACAGGCGGCCTTAAATATCCTGTATGGCATTCCTAAGATGACTCGCGAGGCCAAACTCTCTGGTATTTACCAGCACCAAACTCGAGAGCCACTGGCACTGCTCACCCGAGGGTTTGATGAAACATTCCTGGCACCTCATTCTCGCTATGCCGATTTCCCACTTGAGGTGCTTAAGCAATATACAGATTTGGATATCCTGGTCTCATCAGAAGAGGCTGGAGCTTATTTGTTTGCCAGTAAAGATAAGCGAGTGGCTTTTGTTACCGGTCATCCTGAATACGACGTCGACACGCTAGCGGGTGAATATCAGCGTGATGTGGCCGCCGGTCTTAACCCACAAGTTCCACTCAATTACTTCCCTGATGACGATGCTTCTTTACCACCAAAAGCATCGTGGCGTAGCCACGGTCATCTGCTGTTTGCGAACTGGCTGAACTACTACGTGTACCAAATCACCCCATTTGATTTGCGCCATATGAATCCTACGCTCGACTGACTTTTTATCACCTCAAATGTTAATAAAGGCGGCTGAATCGATGCCGCCTGTCTATTATTCCCCAGTAAAAAAGCTTATTCCCCTTCGATAAACTGGTCTGATCTCTTTGCTAAACAATGAGTTATCTTCGAAAAACGCTAGTAATGGAAGCCTATTCCTATCTGTCTATAACACATACCTATGTTAACAATATGATAAATAAAGATTAAAAAAATATTTTAAATAAAAATGGAAATCGTTTTTGATTTTAATGATTAATTGATTATTCTTAGTCCTGTCGGGGTGAAAAATAACCATGAAATCCAGCCTTAAATTTCCAGCCGGAAGGCATTACCCGATAAGAATCCAAGAGTGACGCTACGTTAGCGTTGATGTGAATGAAGTGAGATTGGTAAGGGGAAGGGTAATGACACAACAGTTAGTTGGCACGGAGTTAGTTTTCACACCGCATTTTAATGCTGCTGAGCGGCAAGTTTTGCCAGATGAGACCATCGAATTTTTGACCGAATTGGTGGTGAAGTTTGCTGAGCCGAGGAACAAACTCCTTGCTGCACGGGCATCGTGGCAACAGACCATTGATCAGGGTGCTTTACCTGATTTTATTTCGGAAACCAATTCCATTCGTGATGGTGACTGGAAGATTCAAGGTATTCCTACAGACTTACGTGACCGCAGAGTGGAAATCACCGGGCCGGTTGAGCGCAAGATGGTGATTAATGCCCTCAATGCCAATGTGAAAGTCTTTATGGCCGATTTTGAAGATTCATTAGCACCGAGCTGGGATAAGGTTATCGAGGGTCAAATTAACCTGCGTGATGCGGTAAAAGGCACAATTTCTTATGCAAATGAATCTGGCAAAATTTATCAGTTAAAACCTAATCCTGCCGTATTGATTGCCCGGGTTCGCGGCCTGCACTTGCCAGAGAAACATGTTAAATGGCAAGGGGAAGCAATCCCCGGAGGCTTATTCGATTTCGCATTGTATTTCTACCATAACTATAAGCAATTACTGGCCAAAGGTAGCGGCCCTTATTTTTATTTACCAAAAATGCAATCCTATCAGGAAGCCGCCTGGTGGAGTGATGTTTTCAACTTTACTGAGCAACGTTTCGATTTACCACAAGGCACCATCAAAGCCACGGTATTAATTGAAACATTACCCGCAGTATTCCAGATGGACGAGATCCTCTACCACCTGCGCCATCATATTGTTGCTCTCAATTGTGGCCGTTGGGACTATATCTTTAGTTATATCAAAACGCTGAAGAATCACAGTGATCGTGTATTACCGGATCGCCAGTCAGTGACGATGACGAAACCTTTCCTCAGTGCCTACTCTCGCCTGCTGATCAAGACATGTCATAAGCGTGGTGCGTTGGCGATGGGCGGCATGGCGGCCTTTATCCCGAATAAAGATGCAGAAAAGAATGCTCTGGTACTGGATAAAGTTCGTGCTGACAAAGAGTTGGAAGCCAGCAATGGCCATGACGGTACTTGGGTTGCGCACCCAGGGCTGGCAGATACCGTGATGGAGGTCTTCAATCGGGTATTAGGTTCACGGCCAAATCAGTTAGAGGTCACGCGTGAGCAGGATAAACCGATCACGGCTGCTGAGTTATTGGAGCCTTGCACTGGCGATCGTACTGAAGAAGGGATGCGAGCCAATATTCGGGTGGCAGTGCAATATATTGAGGCATGGATCTCTGGCAATGGGTGCGTACCAATTTATGGCCTGATGGAAGATGCCGCAACAGCAGAGATTTCGCGTACTTCTATTTGGCAATGGATCCATCACCAGAAAAGCTTGAGTAATGGCCAGACGGTGACCAAAGAACTGTTCCGCAGCATGTTGAGTGAAGAAATGCAGGTAGTGAAGCTTGAGCTTGGCGCAGAGCGCTTTGATGGCGGGCGGTTTGAAGAAGCCGCGCGTCTGATGGAGCGAATTACAACACAAGACGAGCTTATCGACTTCCTGACGCTACCAGGCTATGCATTACTGGCCTAAAACACTCTTCGTCCTTGAAGCCGCAGCGGTGTTAGCTACGTTCGTTCACCCGAATCACTGACTTGTGTCAGCTCATCGGGATTCGTTCGCTTGCTGCCTACCTGCAACTCCAATGACTTTGGGTATCACACCCTATTTAACCCTACAAAATTGAATAATAAGGAATATCGCCATGACTACCTCTCGTACTCAACAAATTCAGCAGTTGGAACAGGAATGGACATCGCCGCGCTGGAAAGGTATCACCCGACCATATAGCGCAGAAGAGGTGATTAAACTGCGCGGTTCAGTAAATCCTGAATGCACGCTGGCGCAGCACGGAGCACATAAACTGTGGGAATTACTGCATGGTGGTGCGCGCAAAGGGTATATCAACTGTCTCGGTGCGTTAACCGGTGGTCAGGCTCTGCAACAAGCGAAAGCCGGTGTTGAGGCAATTTATCTGTCGGGCTGGCAGGTTGCCGCCGATGCGAATACCGCCTCTAGCATGTATCCCGATCAGTCGTTATATCCAGTAGACTCGGTCCCTGCGGTGGTTAAAAGAATTAATAATAGCTTCCGCCGCGCGGATCAGATTCAGTGGTCGAATAATATTGAACCGGGTAGCAAAGGGTATACCGACTATTTCCTGCCGATTGTGGCTGATGCTGAAGCCGGTTTTGGTGGTGTGCTGAATGCTTTTGAATTGATGAAAGCTATGATTGAAGCTGGCGCGGCGGGGGTGCATTTTGAAGACCAACTGGCTGCGGTGAAGAAATGTGGTCATATGGGCGGTAAGGTGTTGGTGCCGACTCAAGAAGCGATTCAAAAATTGGTTGCTGCCCGTTTAGCCGCCGATGTTCTGGGTGTGCCAACCTTGTTGATTGCCCGTACTGATGCTGATGCGGCTGATTTACTGACTTCTGATTGCGACCCATATGACAGTGAATTCGTGACCGGCGAGCGCACAGCCGAAGGCTTCTTCCGCACACATGCCGGTATTGAGCAAGCGATCAGCCGTGGTTTGGCCTATGCCCCTTATGCTGATTTGGTCTGGTGTGAAACCTCTACGCCGGACCTGGAACTGGCTAAACGCTTCGCGCAGGCGATTCATGCGAAATTCCCTGGTAAATTATTGGCTTATAACTGCTCGCCATCATTTAACTGGAAAAAGAATCTGACCGACCAGCAGATTGCCAGCTTCCAGGATGATCTGTCGGCGATGGGTTACAAATACCAGTTTATTACCCTGGCAGGCATCCACAGCATGTGGTTCAACATGTTTGATTTAGCCCATGCTTATGCGCAGGGCGAAGGCATGAAGCACTATGTTGAGAAAGTGCAGCAGCCAGAATTTGCATCAGCTGAGCGCGGTTATACCTTTGCATCCCATCAGCAAGAAGTGGGTACGGGCTACTTTGATAAAGTCACCAATATCATTCAGGGTGGCGAATCATCGGTGACGGCATTGACTGGCTCGACGGAAGAACAGCAATTCTAAATGCGGTTTGATTGAACGCGTGTCTTTCAGGAGCCTGCATATGCAGGCTCTGTTCCGTATGGCGGGGGTGAGTATGGCGGTAAAACTGGAACGATTAATCGCTCAGACAATCTTGCAGGGCTTCGATGCACAATATGGTCGCTTTCTAGAGGTTACTGCCAGCGCTCAACACCGTTTTGAGCAGGCGGACTGGCATGCCGTTCAGCAGGCGATGAAGAAGCGTATTCACCTCTATGACCACCATGTCGGTCTGGTGGTTGAGCAACTAAAGCACATCACCGATCAGCGCTGTTTTGATGCAGAATTTCTGGCACGGGTAAAAGAGATCTACACCGAGTTGTTGCCGGATTACCCGCGTTTTGAAATTGCGGAGAGTTTTTTTAATTCTGTTTACTGCCGCTTGTTTAAGCACCGTGATTTAACGCCGGATAAGCTGTTTGTTTTCAGCTCGCAACCGGAGCGGCGCTTTCGTGAGATCCCCCGCCCGTTAGCGCGCGATTTTTCCCCAAAAGGGGATCTGAGTGGCATGTTGCAGATGGTTCTTAGTGATTTGCCGCTACGTTTGCCGTGGGAAGATCTGCCGCGTGATATCGGCTATATCACAGAGGCTCTTCGGCAAGCATTCCCTGATGAGCAACTGATAGGCGCACGGTTTCAAATCGCTAATGAACTGTTTTATCGCAATAAAGCGGCTTGGTTAGTCGGTAAGTTGCGGTTGGCTGAAGGGGTTTATCCCTTCCTGCTCCCCATCCATCACAATGAATCTGGAGCCCTATTTATTGATACTTGCCTCACCGGTAAAGCGGAGGCCAGCATTGTGTTCGGTTTTGCTCGCTCTTACTTTATGGTTTATGCCCCGCTGCCAGCGGCAATGGTGGAATGGCTACGGGAAATATTACCGGGTAAATCGACAGCTGAGCTGTATATGGCAATTGGTTGCCAGAAACACGGCAAAACTGAAAGTTATCGTGAATACCTCACCTTTGTTCATCAATCCAGTGAACAGTTTATTATCGCCCCAGGGGTTAAAGGCATGGTGATGCTGGTGTTTACCCTACCGTCATTTGATCGGGTATTTAAGGTCATTAAGGATCAGTTTGCGCCGCAAAAAGAGGTCAGCCAGGCACGAGTTTTAGAGTGCTATCAATTGGTTAAAGAGCATGACCGCGTCGGGCGCATGGCGGATACTCAAGAGTATGAGAATTTTGTTATTGATAAGCAGCGGATAAGCCCGGAGTTACTGGCCGAACTACAACGGGAAGTGCCGGAAAAGTTAGAAGATTTAGGCGACCAAATCATTATTAAGCATCTCTATATGGAGCGGCGGATGACGCCATTGAACCTTTATATGGAGCAGGCCAATGATCAGCAACTAAAGGATGCTATCGAGGAGTATGGTAATGCCATTAAGCAGTTGGCTGCGGCAAATATCTTCCCCGGTGATATGTTATTTAAGAACTTTGGTGTGACCCGCCATGGTCGCGTGGTGTTCTATGATTACGATGAAATTTGCTATATGACAGAGGTGAATTTCCGCGATATTCCGCCAGCGCGCTACCCGGAAGATGAGATGGCCAGCGAGCCGTGGTATAGCGTATCGCCCAATGATGTATTCCCTGAAGAGTTTCGTCATTTCTTATGCACTGATCTGAAAATACGGCATTTTTTTGAGGAGATGCACAGCGACCTGTTTCACGCCAGCTATTGGCGTGGGTTGCAGCAGCGTATTAAGGACGGGCATGTGGAGGATGTTTTTGCCTATCGCCGTAAGCAGCGCTTCTCACAGCGGACGTTAAATTAACGGCTACTGCGCGTGCGGATTTTGGGTTTGCGCTGTGCTCGAACTCCTCACGTATTACATATACGCTCCGGGTTCTGCGCGCAGGGCGTACCCAAACTCCTTTCGCTCGCTACGCCTTGATTGAATACAAGCGCGTAAGCGACCGGAGCGCCCCGAGGCGCGGTAAACCCGTTGATCATTGCGCTTAATCTACGGCGTCTTTACCATCTGCCTGTTCTCACCGAACGAAAAAGTTTTTATGCATTCGATTTTTTAACTAATTACGATTCCCGCCACCATAGGATTGAGTGATTTCTTTCGCAGCATGAATAACCAGTGCGCCAAGTTCGGTGACGCGGTCGTCGGTAATGCGTGATACCGGGCCGGAGATAGAGATTGCGGCAAAGGCTTCATGGTGTTCATCGAACAGACAAGCGGCGATACAACGCAAGCCGAGGGCATGTTCTTCATCATCAAATGAATAACCTTGCTTGCGAGTCAGTGCCAGATTCTCTTTCAGGCTGGCTGGATTGGTACGGGTATGTTGGGTATATGCGTGCAGCCCTTTCTTATGTAACAACTGCACTAATTGATCATCTGTCAGGGTAGAGAGAAAGGCTTTACCCGCACCGGAAGCATGCATTGGCAGTTTGCCACCAATGGGGGCTGACATGCGCATTAGCGCAGTACATTGTACTTGATCGATAATAATGGCCTGGTAGTCGCTATGGTCGAGTACCGCCAGGTTGACGGTTTCGCCTGATTCATCCATCAAACGGCGTAGCATCGGATGCACCATGGCCAGCAAATTGCGGCTTTGCAGGAAGCTACTGCCGACAATAAAGGCGTGAGCCCCCATGGTCCAAAGCCCTAAATCCCCCACCTGACGGACAAAACCTTGCTGTTGCATGGTTGTCAGCAGGCGATGAGTGGTAGAATTCGGCAACCCCGCCTGTTGTGCTAAATCCGTCAGGGCGACACTGCCTTGTGATTCGGAAATATATTCCAGTAATTTAAGCCCGCGCGTTAATGACTGAACCTGACCGGTTGCTGTCGGGGTGGTTTGTGCAGCTGCCTTGGGTTTTTTCCCCCGTTTAATCGGAATCGGTAACGCCATAAATCCACCTCTCATCTATTTTTATGGAATTCATTTTCGTTTTTCAATTATGCATGCAAACGATAGAAAACGCTCATCCGATGAGTCGGTTTCTCTACCTGAAAAAGTCTCAACTGCTAGCGGACTCATTACATTGATAACTTGTGCTAGGATGACAGACGGGTTTATACCCGTCATCTTTCAAGATGCAGGGTTGTTGGCTGCCGTCACTCACCCAAGTCATTGAGTTATCTCAACTCCTTGGGTTCATTTCGTTGCCGCCGACCTGCAACTCGAAATCTATTGGGTATATAGGGATGAATTTTTCAGCATGTCTGATACAAATAAACAACCAAGATGCGTCGGGTAATGGCAAAGCAACAGGGTAAAGAGGCGACAGACAGTGGTGGACACAGTATTAAACAATAAGGTTAAGCAATTGCATCAGCAACTGGCACAACGGATCCTGGTGCTGGACGGTGGTATGGGCACGATGATCCAGAGCTATCGGCTGGAAGAGGCTGATTATCGTGGAGCGCGCTTTGCTGATTGGCCAAGTGATCTGAAAGGCAACAACGACTTATTGGTGCTATCTAAACCGGAAGTCATTATCGCCATTCACAATGCCTACCTTGAAGCGGGCGCTGATATTCTCGAAACCAATACATTTAACTCCACCACCATTGCGATGGCGGATTATCAGATGGAGTCGCTGTCAGCCGAAATTAACTATGAAGCTGCTCGGTTGGCTCGGATTTGCGCTGATGAATGGACCGCCCGTACCCCAGAAAAGCCGCGCTATGTTGCCGGGGTTCTTGGCCCAACCAACCGTACCGCGTCGATCTCGCCTAAAGTTAATGATCCGGCGTTCCGTAATGTCAGTTTTGATCAGTTGGTTGAGGCTTATCGGGAGTCTACCCGCGCCTTGATTGAAGGTGGTGTTGATCTGATTATGATCGAGACGGTCTTCGATACCCTTAATGCGAAAGCGGCTACCTTTGCTGTTGAGTCTGAATTTGAAGCCATGGGTGTGCTGTTGCCGGTGATGATTTCCGGCACTATTACCGATGCCTCGGGCCGGACATTATCAGGCCAAACCACAGAAGCTTTTTATAACTCGCTGCGCCACGTTAAACCGCTCTCTTTTGGCCTGAACTGCGCGTTGGGGCCGGATGAATTACGTCAATATGTGGCGGAGTTATCCCGTATCTCTGAATATTATGTCAGTGCGCACCCGAATGCCGGTTTGCCTAATGCTTTTGGTGAATACGATCTGGAAGCCAAAGAGATGGCCGAACAGATTGGTGAGTGGGCACGGGCTGGATTTTTGAATATTGTCGGTGGTTGTTGTGGTACCACACCACGACATATTGCGGCGATGGTTAAAGCCGTCGCTGGCGTCACTCCGCGCCCGTTGCCGGATATTGCAGTGGCTTGCCGTCTGGCTGGTCTGGAACCGCTGACTATCGATGCCAACTCGCTATTTGTTAACGTCGGCGAGCGCACCAACGTCACCGGTTCGGCTCGTTTTAAGCGGCTGATAAAAGAAGATAAATATGATGAAGCGCTGGATGTAGCCCGCCAACAGGTTGAAAGCGGCGCGCAGATCATCGATATCAATATGGATGAGGGGATGTTGGACGCAGAAGCCGCGATGGTGCGCTTCCTCAATCTGATTGCCGGTGAACCAGATATCGCCCGGGTGCCAATCATGATCGACTCCTCTAAGTGGGATGTGATCGAAAAAGGCCTGAAATGTATTCAAGGCAAAGGAATTGTTAACTCTATTTCGATGAAAGAGGGCGAAGCTGCCTTTATCCATCACGCTAAGCTGGTGCGCCGTTATGGTGCTGCCATGGTTGTGATGGCATTTGATGAAACCGGGCAGGCGGATACCCGTGCGCGTAAAATCGAAATCTGCCGCCGCGCTTATAAGATATTGACCGAAACTGTCGGCTTCCCGCCGGAAGACATCATCTTCGATCCCAATATTTTCGCCGTGGCGACGGGGATTGAAGAGCATAACAACTATGCGGTCGACTTTATTGAAGCATGCGCCGATATCAAAGCTGAGCTCCCTCATGCCATGATTTCAGGTGGTGTCTCCAACGTCTCCTTCTCATTCCGCGGTAATGATCCGGTACGTGAGGCGATCCATGCTGTTTTCCTCTATTACGCTATCCGTAATGGCATGGATATGGGGATCGTCAACGCTGGCCAACTGGCGATCTATGATGATCTGTCGGATGAGCTGCGTGATGCGGTGGAAGATGTGATCCTTAATCACCGTAGCGACAGCACTGAGCGGTTGTTGGATCTGGCCGAAAAATATCGCAGCAGCAAAAGTGGTGAAGTGGCAATTCAACAAGCGGAGTGGCGTGGCTGGGATGTAAAAAAACGGCTGGAATATTCACTGGTTAAAGGCATCACTGAGTTTATCGAGCTGGATACCGAAGAAGCCCGTCAGCAGGCTGAGCGGCCAATCGAGGTTATCGAAGGGCCATTGATGGCCGGGATGAATGTGGTTGGTGACCTGTTCGGTGAAGGGAAAATGTTCCTGCCACAAGTGGTAAAATCTGCCCGAGTGATGAAACAGGCAGTAGCCTATCTCGAACCTTATATTGAAGCCAGTAAGCAGAAAGGCACTACCGCGGGCAAAATCCTGCTGGCAACGGTTAAAGGTGATGTGCACGATATCGGCAAAAACATTGTGGGTGTGGTTTTACAGTGTAATAACTATGAGATCATCGATCTGGGTGTGATGGTGCCGACCGAAAAAATCCTGCGCACGGCGCGGGAGGAAAAGGTCGATATCATCGGCTTGTCCGGCCTGATAACCCCGTCGCTGGATGAAATGGTTAACGTTGCCAAAGAGATGGAGCGACAGGGTTTTACCTTGCCGTTATTGATTGGCGGCGCGACCACCTCGAAAGCCCATACCGCGGTTAAAATCGAACAGAACTACAGTGGTTCCACCACTTACGTCTCCAATGCCTCACGCAGCGTTGGCGTGGTTTCAGCGTTGTTATCTGACACGCAGCGTGATGATTTCGTAGCAAAAACGCGCAAAGAATATGAAACCGTCCGTATTCAGCATGCACGTAAAAAACCGCGAACTCCGCCGGTCAGTTTACAAATCGCGCGGGATAACCAAACCGTAATCGATTGGGAAAGTTATACGCCGCCAGTCGCCCATAAATTAGGTGTGCAGCCTGTCGAGGCCAGTATCGAAACTCTGCGCAATTATATCGACTGGACGCCATTCTTTATGACCTGGTCGTTGGCGGGTAAATACCCACGTATTTTGGAAGATGAGGTGGTCGGCGAAGAGGCTAAACGCCTATTTGCCGATGCCAATGAACTGCTGGATAAATTGTCGGCAGAAAACTTGCTGCATCCGAAAGGCGTGGTGGGGATATTCCCAGCTAACAGCGTCGGCGATGATATCGAAGTTTATCGCGATGAGCGGCGTGAGGATGTGCTGGTGGTCAGCCATCATCTGCGCCAACAAACCGAGAAGACCGACTTCCCGAACTATTGCCTGGCAGATTATGTTGCACCTAAATCTAGTGGCAAGATTGATTACTACGGAGCATTTGCTGTCACTGGTGGCTTGGAAGAAGATGCCTTGGCCGAGGCTTATGATGCTCAGCATGATGATTACAATAAAATCATGATTAAGGCCTTGTCAGACCGTCTGGCAGAAGCTTTTGCAGAATATCTGCATGAGCGGGTACGTAAGGTGTATTGGGGCTTTGCACCGAATGAAAACCTGAGCAACGAGGAATTGGTGCGCGAGAACTACCAAGGGATTCGCCCAGCACCGGGGTATCCGGCTTGCCCGGAACATACTGAAAAAGGCCAAATCTGGCAGTTGCTGGATGTAGAAACTCACACTGGCATGAAGTTGACCGAATCCTACGCCATGTGGCCGGGTGCCTCGGTATCAGGCTGGTATTTCAGCCATCCAGACAGTAAATACTTTGCGGTGGCACAGATTCAGCGTGATCAGGTGGAAGATTATGCCGCCCGTAAGGGGATGCCGGTAGCGGAGGTTGAGCGCTGGTTAGCCCCGAACTTGGGTTATGATGCCGACTGATAGTTAAGTTAGTTGTTAAGTAAAATGAAAGGAGATAGCCGTGATGACTATCTCCTTTTTTAATGCTCTTTAACCAAGTGGTTTGCGCGCTTTAGCCTCGCGTCACACCGGCTACGGCATTTTTCTGTTCGGAGCCACCATGAGCGCCTAGCAGCGGTGTTTTGCCTTCCATCATTTCACTGACGCCACCACCAATTATCTCGGTAACTTTAGACGATGCATTTACTCTCGCTCCGCCCTGGGTGTGTTTGCCGTTGATATCCTGTAATTCCAGACCATTGGTTTGTAAGTTTACATCGCTGTCTCTATTGGTTATTTTTCCACCGATTAGTTCAGTTTTACCGGCTACGTTCAAATTAACTGACTGTGTGCCGCTAATGGCTGATTGTTCTTCAACCGCTTTATTTTCAACGACTTCCACTTCAACTTTAGCTTTGCCGCTGCCACCTTTGACTTGTTCATCCTGAACATTACTTTTGATTTTTTTGCCTGCTGCTTTGGCACCTTTCTGCCACCATTTATCTTCGGTTTCTGCTTCTTCCTTAGACTCGGTTAGCGTTTCATTGCTCCCCTTTTTGGTATAGCTGAGGGGTTGTACGTTATCTTCTTCTTTAGAACCAAAGTAGCTTGAAACTTGGTCATATTGCTTTTTAACTTTATCGAATAACTTATTGGATTTAGTGGTCAGGGTTTTTTTCACTTTATCCGAGCCGATTGGGGTCGCATCGGCTACCTGATTAATCATACTGTCTTGTTTCTCGTTACTGTGATTGAAACTCAAGCCAGTGTTGACATTAACTTCCTGTCGGACATCTTCACGGCTTTGCACTTTCAAGTTACCGCCGATAGTGCCAGTAATATCATTAGCTTTGAGCATAGCACCCGCCAGAGCAGTGTCTTTGGCGCTATTCAGGGCGATATTGTTGCTATTGATATGGGTGTTTTGTTGCATTACAGCATTCAGTTTTTCAACACCGACATCCAATTTAGCGCTGATATTATGGAGTTTTTCGCTACTTTGCTTGTCGACCACCCCTTTATCATCTTTATTGAAAGAGCTATTTTGGTTGCCATTGGCGCCGGCTGTGAAGTTCCAGTTGTTTTTGTGTTCCTGGTCTTGTGCTGACTCCAGCATGATGCCGCCATTATCTGCCGTCAGTGTGGTTTGCTGGCTGGTGATATTGGCATTTTGCATATGGATGGCTTGGTTATCGTGACCGCCAGCTTTAATGTTGACTGCGCCATTGCTGTTAATCACACTGCCTTGATGTTTGGTGGCTGACTCGTCTTTATTAGCAACGTTAACTTCTGCGCCTGCCTTTATCCCTTTACCATTTTTATCGGTACCACTGCTTGTACTCATACCCGCATTGGCACTGGCTGACCAGGTCATATCCTGCTTCGACCCCTGTGATTGCGCGGCCAGAATATCGACTTTGCCACCGGCTGCCAGCAGAATATCACCGGTAGCTTGTTCTTTACTGTCGAACGAGGTGCCGGTGAGTGTCAAATCTTTCCCTGCATTCAGCTCAATACCTTGCTGGCCTTGCAGATGACTGACTTGGGCAACGGAGGTACTGCTTTGCCCCTTACTGTTACCGCCACCTAAACCGGCACCGAAGTTTTTACTGCCGACGTTAGTACCAAGGTTCGCTTTGGCATTAGCCTCAACGTTATTATGGTTTTCACTGGTGTGGTTAGTGACTTGATCAAAAACAATATTACCGCCTGCGCTAACCGTAGTTTTGCCACTACCTGCATTGATATTTGTGCCTTGATAGCTCGCATCCTGTTTCACATTGATATTGACGCCATTTGCTGCGTTCATGCTACCAACTTGCGCAATTTCACCTTTTATATGCTGATCTGTCGATCCCCCTTTGCCCTTACCATCAAGGGTAATGTCTTTGCCTGTAGAGGTGTAAACTCGAATATCTGCTTCGCCGAAGGTTTCTGTAACATGTTGGTCAACACGATTAACGGTAGCTTCAAAGGTATGACGCGATGCATCCAGCGTAATGGCTCCTTTGTCCGCTTGATATTTTGTGCCTTGATCTTTGACTTCGCCGTTGGCATTGAGCGCGATGTTACCGCCTTTGATTGATGTTACGACAGATTGGTTACTGTTGAGGTGGGTCTCTTTGGTTCCACCTTTAGCCGCAAGATCTATCCCAGCGTTAGGCGCGCCCACTTCGCCTACCGCTTCAACCATGCCGCCAATATCCAGTTTTTGCCCATCGGCTATCACTTTTTCAACCGGGCGGGTCACTTCGCCATAAGCAATATTGGCCTCATAACCGACATCAACCTTGGTGGTTTTGGTATGCGTTTTTTCACTATTCTCAGCGGCCAGATTATGGATATTATTGCCCTGAGCCTGATAAGCGCCACCGACGTTATGGTCCGTTCCCTGATTGGTGACGTCTTGTGTTGCGGTGATATTCAGATTACCCGCTACCTGTGAACCCGAGACCACGGAGGTTGATTTGTCAGTGCTGGTTTGGGTATCTTCGTAGCCTACGTTTACACCACTGCCGGCTTTATCCATGCCGCCGGTGTAGTGGAAATCAACCCCAACGGTTTCTTTGGTTTTATTGCTGGAGAGAGTGTCTTGCGTAGCGACAAATGAAACATTTTCGCCTTTAATTTCTGCATCGCCTTTGGTGGCAGTGATGTTAGAGCCGATAAATGTGATGTCTTTTTGGGCGTCCAGTTTGACTGTGCCACCTTGCAGTGACGCAGCGTGATTTTTGATGCTGTCAGTTTTTTCGCTCTCACTGCTGTGATTCAGTTTCAAACCTGCCTGGTATTGGTTGTTACCATCATCGCTGGTAAAGCCCGAGATAGTAAGTTTGCTTTTCTGCTCATCAATTTTCTGTTGGGCTTGAGCGGCTTTAACATTAACTTCACCTAGCGTTTCAATACCCAGTTCACCGGCACTTGCTACCATACTGCCAATAACATCAACATTATCTTTACTGATTATTTTGAGATTAGCATCTGACGCTAATTCGCTGCCGATAACTTTTTCATCGCTATTATTGGCTTTATGGGAACTGCCAGTAATATTAAAGGCGACACCGGTACGCTCATCAATTTTAGTGGTGGTGGTACTAATGGCGTTATCAATCTTAATGCCGCCTTGATCTGCCTGAATATAACCATCTTTGGTACCTTTGACTTGACTGCCGGTAATGGAAACACCTTTATTACCTATAACTAGAATTGTTCCATCAGCGATTATTTCAGAACGGTGATTGGTTTCTGCATTCTTATTGTTGTTATTATGATCGATACCCCCTAGCCCTAAATTTTGTTCATTTTTACCATTTGTTGTTTTCTGATTTTTGGTCTTTTCCACATCAATCTTGACTTCATTGGCATTGATTAATAAATCGCCGCCAGCTGATGCCTTAACACCATTGCCGGTAATTTTTCCTTCTGCCGTTAAACCCAAATTCCCATCGGCTTGTAGCATGGTTTTATTGAGTGTTTGAGTGTTTTCTTTATTGTCCCAAGATTTATCCTCTCTCATTTGCACATAGTTATGGCCTTTTTCATGCTTTGAGCTTTGTTCAATCTGGCCTTTGAGTTGTAAATCTTTTTCCGCTTTGACTGAAAGATTATCGCCTGCCCTTACAGAAGAGCTTGATAATTTTATATCCCCTTTGGTTGATTTAAGAAAGATGTTATTCTCCGCAATAATAGTGGTTCCAATAACTGTTTGTTGTTGGTTTTTATTATCTTCAGATTTGCTCCAGTTATGTAGCCCCCACCCACCCTTTTCTGAATAGCCATTGGCCTGTGTATTAGTGAGTTTCTCTGTATCCAGTTTAATATCCCCACCTTGAATAGTGATGTTTTTACCATCAATGATGGCGGCACTAAGATGATTTTTTTTCTTGGCAATAATTGAAATATTTGCGCCTTTAATTTTGGTGCGTTTGAGTGTCTGTGTTGTCGAACCGCCAGAAGATGATTCAATAATATCGCCTGAAGTAAAGATATCACCGGCGCTGACTGTGATATCTTTACCGCTTAAGTTGGCGGGGGTCGGGTTATAATTCAAATTTGGATCGGAATCAACATCAAGATTCAATCTTCCCGGTGTTAAAATTTCTATCGAGTCACGGGCAGAATACCCACTTGACATATTTACCCCATTACCTTCTGCGGTGTTAACAATACGAATTCTATTGGCCTGCATACCACCAAATATTTTACTGTCGTATGCTGAATCCACATATTTTTGTGATTCTAATATCTCCCCGTCAACGCTAACTTTATTTTTCCCGAGGATGATGTTAATGCTCTCTCTGGAGTCTACAGCTCCCAGCATATTAATACGTGGCGCAATTAAGTCTATTGGCCCAACTGTTGATATATAACCTGTTATATTTAATAAATTGGTGTTATTGCGAGTATCAAAGCCTTGTAAATTACCTTGATCTACTAGCGGATTACCGACTGCCAGTGAGTTTCGATTGGTATTAATAAAACCACAGCTATTACAGGTAATTCCATTAGGGTTAGCCAGAATATAGTCAGCTGCCATGCCAAAGACTTCCTGCTTACCTAATAATAATGAAGGGTTACGGCTGATAACCTCATTCAAAATAATACTGGCTGCTTGACCATTTAAGTTCTGGTTGGCAGATAATTGCCCGACAAGTTGTGATTGACCGGTACTGAGAGAGTTATTAAGCACGGCTCCCGCTTTGTTAACGTTAAATTCATTATATTGGTTATGTGATAACCCCGATGCTGAGGGTTTTACGATATCGATGACTGGGACGCCATTTACCGTATTAATTGCTGGATTGTGGGCAGGATCACCGGCACCGACAATCCCAGCAGCATAACAGGTGGCCACTGATACTGAAATAATAGCAACGGCTGCCGCCAGCTTTCCTGCCGGGGAGAGCTTGAACTTATTTTGTTTCATTTTTACTTCTCCATTTTTGTCATATAGTTTGGTATTGATAAAAATTGGCTTTCGCTGGCAGCGGATTAATTAAAAGGAATAAGAGAAGCGCGCCAGAATCTGAGTAGGGTCTTTATTCTCTGTTTTACCGGACAATAAGTGGCCACGGCTGGCTTCAATATCCAGTTTGATATCGCGGTAACTGAGATTGATGCCGGCACTTAACCCCATAGCACTGCTCCAGCCTGGCGATGATTGTTGTATACGACCCACATCTGCCCCTAACCGCGGGGTTAGGGTGGTGTTGCCGAGTGTAAAGTTGCGCGACAAGGTATTCTGGAGATACCAGCCTCGATCCGCCGATAAGGTATTGCGACTAAAGCCACGAATAGCGTTGCTGTCGGTGACGCTCAACCATTCAACGCCCGGTAATCGGTCACGGGTGTATTGGCCATAGAACTGATTGCTAAACAGATAGAAATCATCAAACAGTTTGAAATATTGATTGGAAGTCACAGCGGCTTTAGCTTTGGTGAATTGGCTGTCTTGATAGCTGGCTGATATGTTTTGATCTGCACCCAATAAGGATAATCCCTGTTCAATGCTGACATTCACATTGAATATGCCGGTGGGCAGGATGTGCAGATGATTAATACCTAATTCAAATACCGTCAGTGTCGGGCTGCTGACGGCGATTTTCTGTTCGTTAAAGTAGTTTTCAGCCTGTTTATAGGTTAGTTGTGCGCTTAAGCCATTAATTTGGTCTTGGTCGCGATAGAAAACATAATCGGTGCGTAAGCCATGCTGCTGGGTTTTACCTTGTAGTTCGATGGTATTGAATTGTAACTGCACCGGATAAAGGTATTCGGAATAACTGCCAAACCCACTAAAGGTCAATGCGCCATAAGGAACGGAATAAAACAGTGAATAGGCGCGGCTATGGTTTTTCTGTGGATTATCGGTGGTACTGCTGATATTTAAGCTGAGAGAATCTGATAACCCAGGGGGGTTATCGAAAGAAAATGCATTGCGGCTTAACCATTTACCGGTACTTTTATTACCATAATTATCCAGGGATGTTGTCAGATGCCAGGGTTTTGACCGGATATTACTCAATCTGAGAATTGAGCCGCCCGCCTCTTTTCCTGGTAAAATATCAACAGTTATTTTATTGGAGGGTAAACGGTTAGCTTGATCGAGCCCTTGGTCGAGTTGTTTAATATTTAATGGTTCCCCGATCATATTGGGGAAAACATTTTCACCGTTTAATTCTGGGTCAACACTTTCGATGCTCTCAATAAAACCTTCAGTTACATCGAAACCCAATTCGCCCTCGTTATCGGGAGGAATAAACTGGACGCGGGCGGTAATATAACCTTTGTTAAGATAAAGTTGAGTGAGTTCACGCGCCAACAGATTAATGTTTTCGCTACCAATACATTGCTCCGGTATTGGGCTTAAAGTCTCTAAATCCGCCTCAGTCAATAAGGTAATACCCTGAATATAGACGCCGCTAATGGGAAGACATTGCGCGTTATCATCTAATTCAGGTGCACTATTTTCGGGCGTTTCTATCTCTGCCTCAGGCTGTTTAACATGAGGCAGACGACGCTCTTCTATTAAGTGATTAATTTCAGTGCTGCTGTTCTGTAAGTTCTGGCGTGATTCATTGATCGGAGAGGGAATATCTACCCCCGGAGTCATGTTAGCGTGAGCGCCCGTGCTCAATAAAAAACATAATGCGGTACGTTTTTTTATCATGATGTTTGTGGGGGGAATTTCCTGGGTATAACGCGATGAGTGGACCCAGTACTTTCCGTCCTTGAGTCAAATTTACGGGCAGCACTATTACCGTCCCTAAAGAGTAGAGACGGCGGATTGAGGATAATAATTAAGGAATATTCAGAGAGAAGGGAAAGATAATAATTTTTTAATATTAAGCGGTTATTGAGTGACTGTTTTCAGAATTATTTTAAATATTATCAGGGTAATGCTGGGTGTTATTGATGTTGTTTTTCTGTCTAAAGCGGGGAATAAAAAGAAACAGAAAAATTGAAAATGCCCGAATGGTTCGGGCATTTATACTCTTTGGTATTACTTTTTATCTTTCTCTACTGGTTTACCTGACCAGTAGCCCGCCAGTAGTGAACCGGAGAGGTTATGCCAGACCGAGAACAATGCGCCGGGTAGGGCAGCCAGTGGCGAGAAGTAAATTTTACCCAACGTAGCCGCGAGTCCTGAGTTTTGCATACCGACTTCAATGGCCAGTGTGCGGCAGGTAGATTCATCAAAGCCGAACAGTTTCCCGCCCCAGTAACCACTTAACAGGCCAATACCGTTATGCAGGATAACCGCAATAATCACCACGAAACCCACTGAAGCGATATGACTCTGGCTACCGGCGACCACGCCACTAATGATAGCGACAATACAGACCATCGACATCGCCGGTAGATAAGGCTCAATGCGTTTCACCGTTTTAGTAAAGGTGTGATGGATAATCAGCCCTGCGCTAATAGGGATGACCACGATTTGCAGAATACTTTTCAGCATTCCCACGACGTCAACACTGATGGTGGCGTCGACATATAAACGGGTCAGTAATGGCGTGGCAAAAACCCCCACCAGGGTAGAAACCGCAGAGATGGTCACTGATAACGCGACATCTCCTTTGGCCAGATAAATCATCACATTAGATGCTGTCCCACTGGCAACGCTGCCTACCAGTACCATACCGGCAGACAAGTCCGGTGGCATACGGAATAGTATCGCCAGAATCCAGGCAGTGAGCGGCATAATCAGATAATGCAGGAAAGTTGCCGCGGCTACCGGTGCTGGGCGCGAGAGTACACGCTTGAAATCATCCAGCCGCAGAGTGACCCCCATAGCAAACATGATCAACATTAGTAACGGGGCGACATAAGGCCCGATACCGATAAAGGTGGTCGGGCGGAAATAGGCCGCGACTGACAGCAGCAGCGCCCACAGCGGGAACAGCCGGGTGATTTTTACTAACATGAAGCGAAAGTCCTTAGTCGTCAGTGTCAGATATAAGAAAACCGGACGAAATCGCCCGGTCAGTGTTATCAGCTTGTTGTTGTTAGCAGTGTATAGTTAGTTTTTACTCTGACTCAAGCCGTGTTATTCAAACAGCGTATTATTCAAATAAATTGTTACTCAAACAGATTGTGATGCAGGGTTTGCACCACTTTTTCAGCATCATTCCCTGGCACTAGGAAGCACAGGTTATGGCTGCTGGCGCCATAGCAAATCATGCGGATATTGAATGGGTCAAGGACACCGAATACTTCCTTACCGACGCCACAAGCTTGTGACAGGTTATTGCCGATAATCGCTACCAACGCCAGATTCTCTTCCACTTCAACCCGACATAGTGAGGAGAGTTCAGTCAGCAGTGAGGTAGTCAGCAGACTGCCTGCCGTTGATGTCGAGCCTGTAGTATCGAGAGTTAGTGCGACACTCACCTCAGAGGTGGTTATCAAATCAACTGAAATATTGTGGCGCGCCAGAATATTAAATACTTCCGCCAGAAAACCACGTGCATGCAACATATTCAGGCTATGTAAGGTCAGCAGCGTCTGTTTGCGGCGCAATGCCAAGGCACGGAACAGTGGTGGACTCTCGGTTTCATTACAGACTAAGGTGCCGCCAGCCGCTGGGTCTTTGCTTGAGCCGACAAACACTGGAATATCACTGCGCACGGCTGGCAGCAGGGTGGCCGGATGCAAGACTTTGGCACCAAATGTCGCCATTTCAGCCGCTTCTTCGAAAGCAATTTTATCGATGCGTTTTGCTGCCGGAACCACCCGTGGATCGGTGGTATAAATCCCAGGGACATCTGTCCAGATATCAATGCGGCCAACATTCAGTGCTTCACCCAGTAACGCGGCGGTGTAATCGCTACCGCCACGGCCAAGGGTAGTGGTGCGCCCTTTGCTTTCACTGCCGATAAAGCCTTGTGTGACAACAATGGCCTGCGCGATACGCGGGGCCAATTGCGTTTGAGCTAATTCAGACAGCAATTGGGTATCCGGTTCAGCACGACCAAAACGGTCATTGGTTCGCATGATTTTACGTACATCAAACCATTCCACTGCCACCTGACGCTGGCGTATTAGCTCGACAAACAGCAGTGTAGACATCAATTCGCCGTGACTCACCAGTTCATCGGTTAACGCCGCAGACGTTGCCAGACTGGCCGCTTCAGACAGCATGGCGATGTTTTCCAGCATGCGTTCAATTTCATCGCGGATAACCACCGGATTGCCGAGTTTGGCTAGAATATCGGATTGAATTCGACTAATTTCTGCTAAATGAAGTTCACGCTTTTCAGGCTCACAGCCATCGGCAAGGGCGACCAACAGATTGGTAATTCCAGCCGAAGCTGACAAGATAACCAAACGAACGTCCGGGTTCGATAAAACCACATCGGCGCTGCGACTCATGGCAGCAAAATCTGCCACGCTGGTGCCACCAAATTTGGCAACCACGGTCGCAGAAGGGGCGCTGCGGCTCTGCTGGGGTGCTGCTTGAATCATCTAAAAAAACCTCGTATCAGGGATGCCATCTTGGAGGGCATCAGTATTTATCTCTGTACAAGGAAATAACGGGTTATCGACTTTCTGTCAATGAAATGGCTATGAGGTATTTTCATCTTTAATAATATGCGCTGTGATATCACTAAATTGACTATTCCCTTGGTACTTGAAGCTGCTGGAGTGTTAGCTACGTTCACTTACCCGAGTAAGCTCATCGGGATGCGTTTGCTTGCTGCCTACCTGCCACTACCATTACTTTGGCAATAGATACTGTTAGACAATGACACACTGCGAAAACAGGGATGAGATCAAGTGTTGTTTCGAGAGATAGCACCTATCGCAAGAAAAGAGATCTCAATCACACCCGAACAGGATACAATTAACCCATTCGTTTCATTATCCT
This sequence comes from Yersinia sp. 2553 StPb PI, assembly GCF_052217105.1. Lineage (NCBI taxonomy): Bacteria > Pseudomonadati > Pseudomonadota > Gammaproteobacteria > Enterobacterales > Yersiniaceae > Yersinia > Yersinia sp. 2553 StPb PI. Next base: position 4,271,608 of record NZ_JAZGPX010000002.1, read on the forward strand.
TAAGCCTAGAAGAGCGCCGCTATGAAAAATATTAATCCTAGTCAAACCGCTGCCTGGAAAGCGTTACAGCAACACTTTGAGCAGATGAAAGATGTCACCATCAGCAGTCTGTTTGCCGAGGACGACCAGCGTTTTAGCAAGTTTTCAGCCACTTTTGATGATCAAATGCTGGTGGATTTCTCCAAAAACCGCATTACCAGCGAAACCATGGAAAAGCTGCAAGCTCTGGCGAAGGAGACTGATCTGGCCGGTGCGATTAACTCCATGTTTTCCGGTGAAAAAATAAACCGCACTGAAGACCGCGCAGTACTGCATATTGCTTTGCGTAACCGCACTAACACCCCGATTGTGGTGGATGGCAAGGATGTGATGCCAGAAGTGAATGCGGTGCTGGCTAAAATGAAACAGTTCTGTGACCGCGTGATTGGCGGTGACTGGAAAGGTTATACCGGCAAGGCGATTACTGATGTGGTGAACATCGGTATCGGCGGCTCAGATCTCGGCCCTTACATGGTGACTGAAGCACTGCGCCCGTACAAAAATCATCTGAATATGCATTTCGTTTCAAACGTTGACGGCACCCATATTGCTGAAACGTTGAAACCGTTGAACCCAGAAACCACGCTGTTCCTGGTGGCATCAAAAACCTTCACTACCCAAGAAACCATGACCAACGCCCACAGTGCGCGTGACTGGTTCCTGTCTACTGCGGTTTCTGTGGAACATGTCGCCAAACACTTTGCTGCATTGTCGACCAATGCCAAAGCTGTGGGTGAGTTTGGCATTGATACCAACAATATGTTTGAATTCTGGGATTGGGTTGGTGGCCGTTACTCGCTGTGGTCCGCCATTGGTTTGTCTATCGCGCTGTCGGTTGGTTTCGAACACTTCGAACAACTGCTGAGTGGTGCGCATGCCATGGATAAACACTTCGCCGAAACGTCTGCGGAGCACAACCTGCCTATCCTGCTGGCATTGATCGGCATCTGGTATAACAATTTCTTCGGTGCAGAAACCGAAGCTATCCTGCCTTACGATCAGTACATGCACCGTTTCCCAGCTTACTTCCAGCAGGGCAATATGGAATCTAATGGTAAGTATGTGGATCGTAACGGTACCCCAGTGGATTACCAGACCGGCCCTATTATCTGGGGTGAACCAGGTACTAACGGCCAACATGCGTTCTATCAGTTGATCCATCAGGGCACCAAATTGGTTCCTTGTGACTTTATTGCACCGGCTATCAGTCATAACCCACTGAGTGATCATCACGCGAAGCTGCTGTCGAACTTCTTTGCCCAGACCGAAGCACTGGCATTTGGCAAATCACTAGTTGAAGTTGAAGCTGAATTTGCTGCGGCAGGCAAAACCCCTGAGCAAGTGGCTCATGTCGCGCCATTTAAAGTGTTTGAAGGCAATCGCCCAACCAACTCCATCCTGCTGCGTGAAATTACGCCGTTCAGCCTGGGTGCATTGATTGCGCTGTATGAACACAAAATCTTCACCCAAGGGATTATCCTGAATATCTATACCTTCGACCAATGGGGTGTTGAGCTGGGTAAACAACTGGCTAATCGCATCTTGCCAGAACTGACAGATGATAAAAACGTAACCAGTCATGACAGTTCTACCAATGCGTTGATTAACCGTTTCAAGAACTGGCGTTAAGCTTGCGGGCTTAAGCTCTTTGATCCGTGCTTATTAGCCCCTTACCCAGTAAGGGGCTTTTTTTCGGCCCGGATTATTTCACCTACTTTCAATGGGAGTATTTATGGCCAAAAATTCGCGTTCTCAATGGATAGCCAAAAATCTACAGCGTTTACTGAATGTGGGGTTGATTGCATTGGCCGCTATTTTGGTGGTCTTTTTGATAAAAGAAACCTTCCATCTTGGTAAGGTCTTATTCGTCAATAATCAGGATGCATCTTCTTACATGCTGATTGAAGGGATTGTAATTTATTTCCTGTACTTTGAGTTTATTGCTTTGATTGTTAAGTATTTTGAGTCGGGTTATCACTTCCCGTTGCGCTATTTTATCTATATCGGCATCACCGCGATTATCCGCTTGATCATCGTTGATCATGAAAACCCAATCGATACATTAATTTATTCTGGTTCGATATTGTTGCTGGTGGTGACGTTGTATTTGGCGAATACCGAAAGATTAAAAAGAGAATAAAAATGGCGGCCATTACGGCCGCCCTAAAGACACAGTACCAGAGGGAAAAAATACCCTTCTTACTTGAAATTGTAGCTTTGTTTACTGCACTCTCTCACCCGAATCACTGACCTAAGTCAGCTCATCGGGCTTCACTCGTTTGTTGCCTTGCTACAATTCCAATTACTTTGGGTATTGGGTGATGAAATTTAGAATGATGATATCGTTAACCCTTCACCCCACCGGCCGTTAAGCCACCTACCAGCCAGCGTTGTGCCAGCAGGAAGACTGCGGTGATGGGAATGGCAGACAGTACCGCAGCAGCGGCGAAATCGCCCCACAGATAGTTTTGCGGATTCAGATATTGCTGCATACCCACCGCCAGCGTGTAGCTGTTCACATCACGCAATAGCAGTGATGCCACCGGGACTTCGGTGATAGCAGCGATAAACGACAGAATAAACACCACGGCTAAAATCGGTACCGACAGGGGTAACAGCACCAGTCGGAAAGCTTGCCATGGGGTTGCGCCATCCAGTGCCGCGGCTTCTTCCAGTGAGTTATCAATGGTTTCGAAATAGCCTTTGATGGTCCAGACGTGCAGGGCGATGCCGCCCATATAAGCAAAAATCACCCCGCCGTGGGTATTCAGCCCGATAAATGGCAGATACTGTCCGATACGGTCGAATAAAGCATATAACGCCACCAGTGACAGCACTGCTGGGAACATCTGGAAGATCAACATGCCTTTCAGCAGGGTGCTTTTACCGCGAAAACGCATGCGGGCAAAGGCGTAAGCGCAGGTAGTGGAGAGCGTGACAATCCCAATGGCGGTAATGACCGCAATCTTGATGGAGTTCCATAACCACAACATCACCGGGAACGGCGGTGGGGTTACGCTACCATCAGCGTGAGTCACACTCATACCCAGCGCCAGTTTCCAGTGTTCCCATGAAATCTGATCTGGGATCAGGCTACCGGTCGCAAAGTTGCCGGGCCGCAGCGAGATGGTAATTACCATCAGTAACGGGAACATAATCAGCGCGATAAAGCACAACATCAGAAAATGAGTGCCCCATAGACGCAAACGCTGGGATTTAGGTTGAACCATTGCCATTTGCATCTCCTCCTTAGTCAAAGTTCATTTTGCTGGCTTTCAGATTCAGTATCGCGAGCGCGCCGACCAGAATGAAAATCAGGGTGGCAATCGCTGCCGCCAAGCCAAAGTCCTGGCCGCCGCCCCCTTCAAAGGCAATACGGTAGGTGTAGCTGACCAGCAAGTCGGTATAGCCTGCTGGCGTGGTGGTGCCAATCATATCCGGGCCGCCATTGGTCAATAACTGAATCAACACAAAGTTGTTAAAGTTAAAGGCGAAGCTGGCAATCATCAGCGGTGTCAGCGGCTTAATCAGCAGTGGCAACGTGATACGGAAGAAGTTCTGGAACGGGCCTGCGCCATCCATTGCCGAGGCTTCATATAAGTCCTCGGGAATCGCTTTGAGTAGCCCCATGCACAGAATCATCATGTAGGGATAGCCGAGCCAGGTGTTGACGATCAAAATCATGCTTTTCGCGGTAATAGGGTCACTGAACCAGGCGGGCTTGATGCCAAACAGGCTACTTAGCATCAGGTTGATTTCACCAAAGCTTTGGTTAAATAACCCTTTGAAAATCAAGATTGAAATAAACGACGGTACCGCATAGGGCAGTATTAACAGCACGCGATAAACCGCTTTGCCTTTCAACGAGTCCCATTGCACCACGCAGGCTAAAACCATACCGACGGCAACGGTCAGTACCACGGTCAGTAGCGAGAAAATAATGGTCCAGATAAAGATGGAGATAAAAGGCTTCTGTATCCCTTCATCATGCAGCACCCGCAGGAAGTTTTTCCAGCCGATAGTGACAGTAAAGCCGGGACTGAGTTTTTCGTTTTGCCACTGGCCGTCGGCGTTAATGGCTTGGTAAAAACCGACATCAGGGTTTGGCCGATAGATAACCCCGGTTTGCTGATTGAGCAGCTCTTTACCGTCAGCGCCCAGTTTATAGAGCGGGCTGGTCGCTGAAAACTGGCGCAGTGAACTCATGCGCAGTTCGCCACCACTGGGCAGCAGTGCCACCAACTCAGCGAGTGCCTGGCGATTCTGAGTAATGATACGCAGTGACGCGCGTTCGCCGGTCTGTTCAGTGCTGGTGGGGGCGACTGTGATTTTTTTCTCACCCGTCGTATCAAGGCTGAAAGGTGCGGAAATCAGAACAGAGCTGTCATCAGGGTTGGTAAGCTGCAAACGCCATTGGTTATCACTGGGATAAAGGCCAAAGGTAAAGGTTTTACCGGTCTGAAACTGCCGATCCATTAATACTGATTGGGCACGCTCAAAGGTTAATTGGTTGGTACTGCTGTAGTTGGTAAAAGCGATAGCGATAGTGCAAATCAGTGGGAACAGCACAAACAGCCCCATACCTGCCACGCCGGGATAAACATAGCGCCAGGCATAGGCGCGACGATTGGCAAAGACATACAGCCCCAGACTCACCAAAATTAGCGTCACGATGGCAAAAAGATATTCACCCTGAGCATACATCAAGACGATCAAGTAGCAGGTGAATAGACTTAATGTGCCGATAATCAGCCATTTAAGCACATCACTCTGCCACCAGGCGGTTTTCTTTTTACGACTTTCGAACTCGGTGTGGGATAACTGCATAATATTCCCTTCGTACTTTGAGTATTGTTATAGTGTTACAGCAAGTGGTGCTGGGCACGACGAATCGTGCCCTTTTGCAGGTGAAACTGTTATTTGGTAATACGCGTTGCTGCGTCGTTCAATGCCGCTTCAACTGTCTGACGCCCGCTGATGGCGTTCAGTACCGCACTGCGGGTGGCATACCAGAAAGCCGCCATTTGTGGAATATTTGGCATGATTTCACCCTTGGTGGCGTTATCCATGGTTGCAGCAATGCGTGGATCTTTTGCCAGTTGTTCCTGGAATGATTTCAGTGCCACTGCGCCCAGAGGTTTGTCTTTATTCACTTCAGCCAGACCCTGATCAGTTAACAGGTAGTTCTCCAGGAATTCAGTTGCCAGTTCTTTATTCGGGCTGGCGGCGTTAATACCGGCAGTCAACACGCCGACGAACGGTTTGGATGGCTGGCCGTGGAAGGTTGGCAGCAAGGTCACACCGTAATTGATTTTGCTCTTATCAATGTTGGACCATGCCCATGGGCCATTGATGGTCATTGCTGTTTCGCCTTTGTTGAAGGCCGCTTCTGCAATGGAGTAATCTGTATCGGCATTGATGTGCTTGTTCTTCACCAGATCGACAATAAATTGTAGACCCGCTTTCGCGCCAGCATTGTTCACGCCAACGTTTTTCACATCATATACACCGTTTTCGAGTTTGAAGGCATAGCCACCGTCAGCGGCGATAACCGGCCAGGTGAAGTACGGTTCTTGTAGGTTCCACATGATGGCGCTCTTGCCATTGGCACGCAGGGTTTTATCCAGCGCTGGGATTTCTTCCCACGTTTTTGGTGCTTCTTTCACTAAGTCTTTATTGTAAATCAGAGACAGTGCTTCAACCGCGACCGGGTAACCAATCAGTTTGCCATTAAAGCGAACGGCGTCCCAAGTGAATGGGAACAGTTTATCTTGGAAGGCTTTAGAAGGGTGTAGCTCAGCCAGTAAACCGGATTGTGCGTAACCGCCAAAGCGGTCATGAGCCCAGAAGATAATGTCCGGGCCATCGCCAGTGGCAGCCACTTGCGGGTATTTTTCTTCCAATTTATCTGGATGCTCGATAGTGACTTTGATGCCGGTATCTTTCTCGAACTTCTTACCGACTTCCGCCAACCCGTTATAACCTTTATCGCCATTGATCCAGATAACCAGTTTACCTTCTTCAATCTTGGCAAAAGCAGAGGAAGAGAGCACCAGCGTGGCTAATGCTGAAAGAGCCAAAACACGTGCGGTCTTACCAATGCCGGATTTTGTGAAGCTGCGAGTCATAATCCAATCCTTTTATCCAATTTTGTGGGTATCGACTTTCTTGTGAATCATTAGCTGCGAATTCTGTAGCCCATTTTCAGGCTGGTGTAGCCGTGAATCACTAAGTGAGGAGGGTGTGGCAGCGCTGCAAAAAATGTTGGGCTGCAAATTATTTATTACACTGACCAAAACACTACGCCGACATATTGAGTCACAACCGGATATACCATCATCCTCCCCCCCTCTACGCCCCCCAGCAGGTTATTGTGACCCAGTTAACACTGCTGCCTATTCTGTGGTGTCAGACACATTAATGCAGGTCGAAATTTGCAAGCCAGATCACGTATTTGTCTTTCCAGTGGAACTTCTGCCCACGCGGGTCGTTCCCTCATCCTCCCATCTCCTCCCCCATGAAAAACTTTGTTACGGATGATTACCAAATAGTGCCACTCGCGCACTATCGGCAGCATTGAAACACCGTCGCCAACAAAATGTGGTTGTTCGGTTAATTATCACCCAGACAGATCAGCACCTTGAAGCGTTAAGCAATGTGCAGCCCTATACTCAGGCCGCGACGTCGTCCGAGGCAACCTGCTCTAAGCATGGCGGTACGACGCGTAGTGCGAGAGTCATCAGGGGCTGGGAGTAATCGATGGGTTATGCCGGGGTTTGCTTCCGCCATTTTTCTTCATTCAGGTTCATATGAAAAGTTGTTTGCGTAAGCAAAGGAGTAACAGATGGCTAATGTAACGCTGAGCGGCGTTTATAAGGCCTTTGGTGAGGCGGTGATCTCCAGAGATATCAATCTGGAAATCGATGACGGTGAGTTTGTGGTGTTTGTTGGCCCATCAGGGTGTGGAAAGTCAACGCTGCTGCGGATGATTGCCGGTCTTGAGGACATAACCTCGGGTGAGCTGCTGATTGGTGGCAAACGGATGAACGAAGTGCCGCCATCTGAACGCGGTATTGGCATGGTGTTTCAGTCATATGCACTTTATCCCCATCTGTCGGTAGCAGAGAACATGTCGTTCGGTCTGAAATTGGCGGGTGCGAAGAAAGCCGAAATTAACCAACGGGTGAATCAGGTAGCCGAAGTGCTGCAACTGGCTCACCTGCTGGACCGGCGGCCAAAAGCGCTATCCGGTGGTCAACGCCAGCGTGTGGCAATTGGCCGGACACTGGTCGCTGAGCCGGATGTATTCCTGCTCGATGAACCCCTGTCCAACCTAGATGCGGCACTGCGGGTGCAGATGCGCATTGAGATCTCGCGCCTCCACAAGCGCCTGCAACGCACCATGATTTACGTCACCCATGACCAAGTGGAAGCGATGACGCTGGCAGACAAGATTGTGGTGCTGGATGCCGGCAATGTTGCGCAGGTCGGCAAGCCGCTGGAGCTGTATCACTACCCAGCTAATCGCTTTGTCGCGGGCTTTATTGGCTCGCCAAAAATGAATTTTTTACCGGTTAAAGTGACCGCCGTTGAACCTCGTCAGGTACAGATTGAACTGCCAAATCCAAATGGCCAGTTAGTGTGGCTGCCGGTGGAAGGTACTCAGGTTCAGGTCGGTGCAAATATGTCTTTGGGTATTCGCCCGGAACATCTGCTGCCAAGCAGTGCCTCTGAAGTCACGCTGGAAGGTGAGATTCAGGTGGTAGAGCAACTGGGTAATGAAACTCAAATTCACATCCAAATCCCGGCAATACGTCAGAACCTGGTCTACCGCCAGAACGACGTGGTGCTGGTAGAAGAAGGTGCAACATTCGCTATTGGCCTGCCGCCGCAACGCTGTCATCTGTTCCGTGAGGACGGCACTGCGTGTAAGCGGTTGTACCAGGAACTGGGCGTCTAGCCAAAGCAGAATGTAAAGCACGCATGCCGACAGGCAAATATAACAGGAGATTACTGATGACTACTCTGCGCAAGTTACCGATAGCACTGGCTGTTGCCGCTGGTGTTCTTTCTACTCAAGCTATGGCTGTTGATTTCCACGGGTATGCACGTTCCGGTATCGGTTGGACAGGAAGCGGTGGCGAACAGCAATGTTTCAAAGCCACTGGCGCCCAAAGTAAATACCGTCTGGGTAACGAGTGTGAAACGTATGCGGAAATTAAATTAGGCCAGGAATTGTGGAAAGAAGGCGACAAGAGCTTCTACTTCGATACCAACGTGGCGTATTCCGTTTCACAACAGAATGACTGGGAGTCAACATCTCCTGCATTCCGTGAGGCTAACGTGCAGGGTAAAAACCTGATCGAATGGTTACCGGGTTCCACCATGTGGGCCGGTAAACGCTTCTATCAACGTCATGACGTCCATATGATTGACTTCTACTACTGGGATATCTCAGGTCCAGGTGCAGGTGTAGAAGCTATTGATCTGGGCTTCGGTAAGTTATCTCTGGCAGCAACCCGTAACTCAGAAGCGGGTGGTTCAAGTGCCTGGATCGATAATGCCCGTAAAGATGCTGACCACACTGCTAATGATGTGTTCGATGTGCGTTTAGCCGGTTTAGAAACTAACCCAGGCGGCACTTTGGAGTTTGGTGTGGATTATGGCCGCGCCAATACTCAGGACGACTACGCGTTAGCTCCTGATGCCTCTAAAGATGGTGTCATGCTGACGGTTGAACATACCCAAAGCATGATGGGTGGCTTTAACAAGTTCGTGGTGCAATACGCAACAGATTCAATGACATCATCACAATCAGGTCACTCTGAAGGTGCAAACGTTAATAACAACGGTAACAGATTACGTGTTATCGACCACGGTGCCATCAACCTGGCTGAGAAGTGGGACATGATGTACGTCGCGTTGTATCAGGACACTGACTGGGACAACCAAAACGGCACCACTTGGTACAGCGTGGGGGTGCGTCCGATGTACAAATGGACCCCAATCATGAGTACCTTGCTGGAAGCGGGCTACGACAATGTTAAGTCACAACGTACCGGTGACCGTAACGGCCAGTACAAACTGACTCTGGCACAACAGTGGCAGGCAGGCGATAGCATCTGGTCACGCCCGGCAATTCGTGTCTTCGCAACTTATGCCAACTGGGATGAGAAGTGGGGCTATAACGATGTCAGCGGTAGCGCGGACAACGGTCTGGCACAAAACGGGACTATCGGTACTGATAGCCGCGGTAAGAGCAACGAAGTCACCTTTGGTGCGCAATTCGAAGCTTGGTGGTAACAGCATGATGCAGCCGCCCTTTGGGGCGGCTGTTTGATTGTTTAAACAAGAAAAGTGAGATGCCCTAAATAATTCGAGTTGCAGCCAACGCCCATGCAGCTTGAAGTATGACGGGGATTTGGTTAACTCTGCCGACCTTGCCTGTGCACAGTTAGCGCTGACGCTCAATGTATGAGGGTAATAACAATGAAAAAGAATCTACTGTCACTTTGTCTGGCATTGGCTTTAGGGGTTACAGCACCTCTGGCGGTGCAAGCAGAGTCAACTATTTCTCCGGCGAATGTTTCTATCGCGCCGACGATCAGTACCGCCACCTTACAGCAGTTACCATGGCAGCCATTAGTGCCACCGACTACGCAGGACATCAAACTGACTGCGGCGAGTCCACAAATCTCTCAAGGGAATATTGAAGGGGCTGTTGCCGCTTTTGCTTTACCCGCCGATCGTGGATCGATGGAGATTACACTTAGCAGTTTAGTGACTGATAATCAGCTCTTTTCCCCTAGCGTTTTAGTGCTGGACGAGCAAATGCGCCCAGCGGCTTACTATCCATCCAGCTATTTCACTTATGAAAAAGCGGGCATTATGACCAGTGATCGTCTGCAAGGGGTGATGAAACTGACCCCGGCACTGGGCCAGAAACAAATTTATCTGCTGGTTTATACCACCCGTGACGATTTAGCAAAAACCACCAAGTTACTTGATCCGGCTAAAGCTTATGCCATGGGTGTCGGCAATGCGGTACCGGATATCCCAGATCCTATTGCGAAACACACCCCGACAGGCAACCTGAAAATCAAGGCAACTGCTGAGCAGGGGATGGGCAACGTTATGATTGGCTTAATACAGTCAGCACCGGCTTCGGCTCCAGTCGTGGTCGGCAGTGCGGTTCAACCTACGCCAGCCGCAGTACCCGCACCGATAAAACCTGCGGAGCCAATGCTGAGCGACACTGAAAACTACTTCAACCAGGCGATTAAAGATGCGGTGAAAGCCGGTGATGTCGATAAGGCGCTGAAATTGTTGAACGAGGCGGAACATTTGGGCTCAACTTCAGCCCGAAAAACCTTTATTGGTAGTGTAAAAGGCAAGGGTTAAATCCCGGCACTGCCGAATATGGCTAGATGGTTGGTGCGCTTTGGCGCACCTTTTTTCGTTGGGTCTTATATACAGCTACTGCCGCTCGCAACGCCTCGTTTTGCTATTGGTTATCTTCGCGACACCTTGTTTTGGTTAATTCTGCTTTAAATCTCAAACTCACTTATTTAGTTTTTTGCTAGAAAGAAAAAGATTAAATGAGAATTTAAAAGGCATGCGATTGAGCTTGCGCCGATATCATAAATTGAATGACGGTTTATTGTTTATCCATTCAAATTAAGGTGCTATTGATGCCGAAGGAAAACCAACTCTGCCTATCGGCCACGCTACAGTCGTGGCCGATTCCATTTATGGCGCAACCGTGGGCCCCGCCGATCACAGAAGATAATCTTTCATTGTTAACTATGAGTTCTATCATGGCTCAGTTTACATCCCTTCAGGAAGAGAAGATATTGCCATTAAAGGTGACGGCAAGAGACCATGAGTTATTAGAAAAGATGGCACAAGAGCTGCCCAATGTAAGTTCGACGTCGGATCCTGTTTTCAGTCAGGCGATGCAGTTAATTGATAGTACCAGAGTCCTGGATCAGAAAACGTGGACGCAACAATTTCCAGCAATCAGTGACGCCCGAGTCGGGCGAATTGTGGATTTTTATCTACAACTCCATGCTGTAGAGGGATTGGAGTCTGCAAATAGTTTAGATGATTTATCACATTTAAGGCCTGGGTTAACCGCGGCTCAAGGGTATGAAAAAGCTCGTGTTATCAGCCTGGAGCGGGATATCCTGTTTAAGTTATGCCAAAAGAGCCTGACACTATCCACAGCAGAAAAACTGACGCCACTCGCCGCCCTGAGTCTTGCCTGGTGGTTGAATCAAGAGTATCAGCCCACGCTGGCTGAATTATCCATGGCAGTTTATCGGCCTGAAAATAAAGAGACCAAGCTTCAGGCGGCGATACTTTATAACCATTCCCATTATGGCAATCGCTATGGTGAAACAGCAGGAATTTCCACTGCGGATTTAAACGATTGGGGGCTGGAGCATCTAGATTCGCCGGAACTAGCGGTTTCCAGAGCGGCCAGGGTGTTAAGGGTTATCCATGAAGGGATGGATGCTCAGCCTACGATATTGCAAGCACCAGAGGCCTATCTTGCTAATGGATTTGCACCGAAAAATGCCCAGGGCAGCTATCTGAAAAAGGAGTCGCTGGAATTGGGGGAAATGATTTTAACCGGATGCGGACAGATTGGATTTGATGCCTGTAGCCAACAGGATTTCACTCAATTTATCGATTTCGAACACGCAGTAGGCAGTTTGGCGTTTTCGCTCAAAACTACACTTAAGTTACATTATCAATTGCAAGGTAGGGCTTTTGATGAGTTGGTAGATAAGAATACCGAGCAACTGTATACATTATTACTTCAGGAAGAAGAGCAATTACATAAGAGCGGTGGAGCGCGCTACAGTCCGACGGCAATCTTCTTATCTCACTTCAGCCAATCTAATGAAGTCGAGCCTCTGACCGTAGAGCAAACGGCTGGTGTCATCAAAAGAATAGCCGGATCAATCGATGTGTCCCATTTGTCTGAGTCAGCTCAAGTCACCTTTAATAGAATAAATCTAATGGTAGACAACGTCGTTGCCGGTACAGCCATTGACGTGGAACATGAAAGATTTGTATCGGACCTTAAATCGCTGGCTCAACTTACTGAGCAAAGCCACCCCTTATATATTTTGGCGCATTATCGACTTTATAAAACAGCGCAAGAAAAAATAGAGCGACAACTCGCTTATCTCGATATGCGTCTAGCCTATCGCCATCTTCCCGCCGCTTTTGATGACGATCAGGCGATAAGAGAGATCCTGACAGAGGCTGGGGTGGAAAAAGTCGATGATTCCAGAGCTTATTATTACCGTTATAGCGACCCGCATAAGCAAAATGATTCACCTGTTAATGAATTTAAACGGCGTCGGGATGCAAGCAATCGCTTTGTCGCCAATATGTCGATGCCTGGTAAGAACGGTAGGTCGATTGATGTTTATAAGACGCTAGATGCGAAAAAAACTGAATATCATGAGTGGATAAAATCGCATCCGGCAGTTCGCTCTCAGGCAATCAAAACATTAATTGAGAAAGGTCAGCGGCCAGAGAGTGGTGCGCTACAAGATAAAATCAATGCCCTTGCCAAGGACTATCGGCCAGAAACTGAAAATTCGCGTTTTTGGCGCACGGCCTGGACATCGTTAGAAGAGAGTTGGGTGTGTAAACTCCCACTACCTAACCCGATGTGTACTATCGCCAGAGTCGAAGGTCCGCGTTCCCGTAACGAAAATGAAAATATGGCAGCGGGTATGGTGGCTATGGTGATGGAGGCGGGTCAGCTCAGGGGAATGGAACGCGGGGTGAAATTGATTGAAAATTCGCCACTGGGCGTAAAGCCATCGGGTCCTTTGGCTCCTCCGTCACGGCCTGTTATACCTTCCCGTTTGCCGGTTGCGGAAGGCGAAGTGATACCAACGCGTCAGACGATACCAAGCCCGCCTGGAAAGCCAGTTGAAGTGCAATGGGTTGAGCTAAAAGATCCACTCGTCTCTGGTGGAATGCGTGAAGCTTGGGTCAGACAGGGGGGCGGCGCGACCTATTGGGAAGTCGACTTAACCACCGGTAAGGACGTGGGTGTTGTCTTGAAACAAGGCCCTGAATTTAGCCGGCAGGGCAGGTTACCAGGGGGCGGGCCAACGCTATCAAAAGCGACTAATCCTGAATTTAATCCTGCCATTAAATTAGGCAAGAAAATTGGCAGCGGATTGACAGCTGAAATCTATCTTGATGCCAATAACCCCGGTTTTCTTCTCAAGAAAATAGGTACGAAAGATCCATACCTTATAGATAAGGTATTCAAGAAAGAAGTTGAGTTTTTTAATCGATACTACGGCGAAGGCGCTGCGGAGTTAATTAGCAAGGGTGATATACATTATATAAGAATGTACCGAGTGCCAGGCAAAACGTTGGCAGAGATTAATACTAAAGTTTTCCCGCCAGGTGCGAAGGAAAGCTTTTTACGTATGCTGGACAATTTAGGCTATTGCAATATCATCCATAATGACTTGAATTTTAATAATGTTTTATATGATGAAAAAACCAACACTTTCTACCCTATCGATTTCGGTGATGCTGAGGATGGGTATTATTCACTAAGTGAACCGAACAGTGGCAAGCCAGATCGGGGTATAAAAATGCGGGCTGGATTTATCTTTGAACATATTGAAGAGTTTAGTTTGTTAGCCGTATTAAAAAAAGCAACCTGATGTCGCTGGGGAGCTAATCTGCGCTACAATGCCCCCTTATCTACGAATTAGCGGGGGGCGATATTTTCTTCCCAGCAGGGAGCAAACTGCATGTCTACCGGCGATGCATCAATTATAAAACCTATCCAATGGTGTGCCATTGAGCAGCCGAATTTACCAACTGCTATCGCTGATTGGTTGATGGAGTTGGGGTCGATGACCCGGCGTTTTGAGCAGCATTGCCAACGGGTTCATGTCGAACCCCAGCGAGAATGCTTTATTACGCGTAATGAGTTAGGGGAAGATGCGGAGCACTTACCTGTAAGCGAACGCTATTGGCTGCGGGAAATCATTTTGTGTGGTGATAATGAGCCTTGGCTGCTTGGTCGCACGGTTATCCCCGAGCAGACACTGTCTGGGCCGGATAGGGCGCTGGTGGATTTGGGCACCCTCCCACTCGGGCGCTATTTATTTGGTGGGGACAATTTAAGCCGTGATTATATTCAAGTAGGGCGGCAGAATGAACTTTGGGCGCGCCGCTCGTTGCTGCGTCTGTCAGGCAAACCCCTGTTACTGACGGAAGTTTTTTTACCGGCCTCGCCACTGTATTCGGTTTAAGCCGTAGTAAGATTTTGGAGATGGATAAATTGAAGGGAAGTACTGTTCAGACCAAATGGCAGGCTTATTGCCGTTTAATGCGGATTGATAAGCCTATTGGCTCGTTATTGCTATTGTGGCCGACGCTGTGGGCATTATGGCTGGCAGGGCAGGGTATCCCAGAAACCAAAATACTGATTGTGTTTGTGTTGGGTGTGTTTTTTATGCGTGCGGCTGGTTGTGTCGTCAATGATTATGCTGACCGAAATATTGATGGCTTTGTAAAACGCACCGCATCCCGCCCGTTACCCAGTGGCATTATCAGTGAACGAGAGAGCAAAATCCTGTTTGTCGTTTTGGTACTGCTCTCGTTTGGTCTGGTGTTAACCCTTAATAGCATGACCATTTGGTTATCATTGGCAGCACTGGCGTTAGCCTGGATTTATCCGTTTATGAAGCGGGTCACTCATCTACCCCAAGTGGTATTAGGCGCAGCTTTTGGTTGGTCAATTCCGATGGGATTCGCTGCGGTGAGTGAGAGCTTACCCTTGGTTTGTTGGCTGTTATTGCTGGCGAACATCTGCTGGACCGTCGCTTATGACACGCAATACGCAATGGTTGATCGCGACGATGACCTGAAAATTGGAGTTAAGTCCACGGCGATTTTATTTGGTCAACATGACAAGCTGATTATAGGTTTACTGCAACTGGCTACACTGGTGTTGATGGTTGCTATCGGCTGGCTGATGGGGTTGGGCGGCGCATTCTATTGGTCAATCCTGCTGGCGGGTGCCTTGTTTATCCACCAACAAAAGATGATTGTGCAGCGTGACCGCGACGCCTGCTTCCGTGCGTTTTTGAATAATAATTACGTAGGGCTGGTGTTGTTTTTAGGGATTCTGATTAGTTATTGGCAGTAAATACGTTTCTGGAAAACAGTCAAAAAAATGGCCAGATGATGAATCCGGCCATTTTTGTTTAGCGGCTTGAGGAATCAATCTTCCGATTTATCCTCTGCCTCGGATTCTGGCCGTTGATTGCTGGTTTCGGCTGGCATACTGACACTCTCGATAGTCAGTTTCACTTCCGGCGTCATCAACGCACTCAGCATATTGTAAACTTCCAACGTATGTTCCTGAACCGCGTCACCACTGTCACTGATATATCCCTCTTCACGCAAGGTACCGACCAGTGTTGAAAATACCGCTTTATCGAAGAATTCTGGTGCGTTAATCCCGTGCAGAACAGACAATCGCTGCGCCATGATACGGCTCTCTTTCTCCAGCGCTCCACGGTTAATACTCGGATTGGCACTGAGCAGCGACAGGGTAATCGCGTATCGTTGCAGGGTTTCCCGCACACCGGCGGCCAGTAATTGCAGTGGGCGAATTCGGGCCGGATTAAGCACTAGTTCGGTCCCTTTGTCACAAATCAACTGCTGGCGGGCCAGTTCATCTATCAGCGTGTCCAGCGTCTGTGGTAACTGCTCTTTGCTGTAATGCAGGAACAGTTCAGCTTTCAACATCGGATAAATCATACTGATTTGGCGCAACAATTCGTCACGGGTAATGCGGCGGTGGTACATCACCATGCTGGCTATCAGTGACGGTAGCATCAGTAAGTGCTGGATATTATTGCGATAATAGGTCATCAGCACGGCTTGTTCCCGTGGCAGGATGATAATGTCACCAATGTTGTCTTTCTCCACCTCAAACTTATTCATATTCAAGGCGTGATTAAGTAACTCTTCCGGTGTTTTATCCGGCACAGTGACATCTTTCGCATAAGGCACATTACGCATCAGTTGCAGATAGCAATCAAGTTGCTCAAGCAACTGCTCGCGGGTGAGTGAACGCTGACGTGAGGCTAACAATGCGGTAGAACACAAGTTCATGGCATTCGCTGCTGCCGCATTATTTATTCTCACCATGATCTTACCGGCCAAATCATTTACCGCCGGTGTCAGCCAGCTTGGGCGCTGAGCTTCAATCGGATCAATGGCATCACGCCATTGCGGTACATTGGTGTTCAGATAGGTGGTCAACGGGATCGGTTCACCAAAGTTGACATAGCCCTGACCGAGGTTACGCAACTTACGCAAGCCCCGCAGCATCTGCAACAGGCTCTCTTTCTCTTTGGTCGCACCACGCAGCTCTTTGGCATAGGTACCCACTTCCATCACATGTTCGTAACCGATATAAATCGGCACCAAAGTGATTGGACGTGAGCCACCACGCAACATCGCCTGAATGGTCATCGACAGTGTGCCAGTTTTTGGCTCCAGCAGGCGGCCGGTACGTGAGCGGCCTCCTTCAACAAAGTATTCAACTGAATAACCACGGGTGAACAGTTCACCTAAATACTCGCGGAAAACCGTTGAATAGAGTTTGTTGCCTTTAAAGGTGCGACGAATAAAGAACGCGCCCAAACGGCGGAAGATAGGCCCGGCAGGCCAGAAGTTAAGGTTAATCCCAGCGGCAATATGCGGCGGCACCAGCCCTTGATGATAAAGCACGTAGGAGAGCAGCAGATAATCCATATGGCTGCGATGACAAGGCACATAGACGATTTCATGGCCATCTTGCGCCAACTGCCGCACCCGTTCTGCATTATGGACGTTAATACCTTGATACAAACGGTTCCACGTCCAGCTCAATACTCTGTCAGACAGGCGCACGGCTTCATATGAGAAGTCGGCTGCGATCTCTTCCATCAGCGTAATGGCATTTTGCTGTGCTTTCTCATGGGAGATTTTCTTGGTCCGCGCTTCATCGGCGACGGCCTTTTCAATCGCCTTTGATGTCAGCAACTTTTTGAACAGATCCTGCCGGGCAGGCAGACTAGGGCCAACCGCTGCCAGGCGTTGACGGGAGAAGTGCATCCGCGCTACGCGAGCCAGTTTGTGGGCGATAGTTTTATCGGTACCGTGCTCGCTGGCCATCCTGCGCAGTGAAACTGTGGTAGAGAAACGCACAAAACTATCGCGACCCAGCCACAATACCGCGAAGAATTTTTGCACTCCGTTAAGCACGCGCAGATGGGGTGTTCCGTGGCCTTCACGCCCCGGCGAACGACCAAACATCACGGAAACCGGTAACATCTGGATATCTAACTCGGGATTATTGCGGTGCAAATCCAGATAGTCGTGGAACAGCTTTACCGATTCCTGTTTAGGCGCGTAGTAGCGAAAGACCCGCGGGCCATTATCGATAAACACATGGCTGGGCAGTTGCACTCCATCGATTTCCAATGGAATCAATGGGTCGGGCAGGTCTTGTGCTTGACACTGCGCTCGCAAAGTCAGCAAATCAGCCTTAGAATTGTAAGGCAAAACGTACAGAATAGGACGAGAGGGGTCTAGCCCTAACTCAGTCACAGGGTCTGCCGGAATAACCTTGCTTTTTACCAACATTTTAAGTGGTAAATTCAATAACTTATAATATATTTTACGCCAACCTGACATAACTACATGAAGCCTCTTGTTAGCAATTCGTCGCAAGGATACCAGAAACTGGTTTTGAGATCTGTGGTGATAAGACAACAGAAAGCGGCAAAAATCATCATTAACTTAAGATAAAGGCAATAAAACATGGCGAATCAATCAACAGGGCTGGCCCGAGTCTATAAAGCGGCCGGTTATTCTGTGAAAGGCTTAACGGCTGCCTGGAAAAACGAAGCGGCATTTCGTCAGGAAGCTGTTGCTGCCATAATCGCTATCATACTGGCCTTCTGGCTGGATGTAGATGCTATCGCACGCCTTTTATTAATTGGTAGCGTGGTTTTAGTGATAATTATCGAAGTCATTAACAGTGCGATTGAGGCGGTAGTGGACAGGATTGGCAGTGAGTTCCATGAGCTATCGGGCCGCGCCAAAGATATGGGGTCCGCGGCGGTATTCCTCGCTATCTTGTTAGCGTTATTTGTTTGGATAACCGTACTTTGGCAGCATGCCGGTTAATGTTATGACGAACAATGCCGCAGAAATAAGCTGTGATTAATCCCTGTTTTTATTCACTCTTTGGTTCCCAACACCCGCTTACCTGTATATACTCACAGCAAGACTGTATAAACAAACAGGGGGCGGAATGAAAGCACTTACTACCAGACAGCAAGAGGTTTATGACCTGGTTCGCGATCACTTAGCGCAAACCGGCATGCCACCGACCCGTGCCGAAATTGCGCAGCGTCTGGGGTTTCGCTCTCCTAACGCCGCTGAAGAGCATTTAAAAGCACTGGCCCGTAAAGGCGTCATTGAGATTGTTTCTGGCGCTTCCCGTGGCATTCGTTTGCTGATGGAAGAAGAAGATGGCCTGCCACTGATTGGTCGGGTTGCCGCAGGTGAACCTTTGCTGGCACAGCAGCATATCGAAGGGCACTACAAAGTAGACCCATCAATGTTTAAACCGAGTGCAGATTTTCTGTTGCGGGTTAATGGGATGTCGATGAGAGATATCGGTATTCTGGATGGCGACCTATTAGCGGTGCATAAAACGCAAGATGTGCGTAACGGGCAAGTTGTAGTGGCACGAATTGATGATGAAGTGACGGTAAAACGCTTGAAAAAACAAGGTAATATCGTACAGCTTTTGCCAGAAAATAGTGAGTTCCAACCGATTATTGTCGATCTGCGCGAACAAAGCTTCACCATTGAAGGATTGGCCGTCGGTGTTATCCGTAATGGTGACTGGATCTAACATTAGCGTTTTATATTGAACTGATAAGCCGTTCCTGCTCAGGAGCGGCTTTTTATTATTAATGACCCCATTAAACGATTCAGACGCCCAAATTAATTGACGTTGCAGGCAGGCAGCCGCAAAGAAGCTCGCTAATTCCGATCAATGCTAACGACAAGTAGATGATTTGGATGACAAATCTGCGGGGAGAAAATTTGAATGCTGCTTGCTGCGGCCTCTCAGAGGTGATGTCTGGGAAGGGGCCAAGTAACAAGTACAGCTAGCCTGCTACAGCTCCAAGTATGGAAAAGTTATTTAGATTGAGACGATTCCGACAATAAGTTATTACCTACTGTTTTAACTGAATAATATCAGTGCTTATTTTTACTTTATAGCTATAATCTCAGTGATTAATATTATCCTGACTTTAATTGCTAGTATCCTCTGCTATAATTATTCGTACGGTAAGCGAAACAACGAAGTTTAATTTTAAATTATGACTGTGAGTGACTAATTTAAATGTGGTTGTTTTTATCAATAGAGAACGTTTATCGTATTGAATTAAATAAACTGACTAATCCCAAGGTAACGGAGATATTATGAATAAAGATCAAGCCGACGGTAACTGGAAGCAGTTTAAAGGTAAAGTGAAAGAAAAATGGGGCAAGCTGACTGACGATGACTTAACGGTAATCGAAGGTAAGCGTGACCAGCTAGTGGGTAAAATCCAGGAGAAATACGGCTATCAGAAAGAGCAAGCCGAGAAAGAAGTCAAAGCCTGGGAAGACCACAGCAAATATCGCTGGTAACAGCATTAAATGGAATTAAACTGATATTGATATAAATTAATCGGGTCTCTCGTTTCATAGAATATGCATTGTTAATCAACCCCGTCTAGTTATTGGTGTATCAACTCCAATTATATTGAAGCGGTGAGGTTATTTTAATAAAAGCTATTCTAGCTCACCTGTATTTATATCTACATCTGCACAAGGACGTGCCTTATTATTAATTATTACCCTGTCGCATTGCTCGCGGCAGTCTACTTTTTGCTAACCGATATATACCCACCAGGGATCTCTATCTATACCCTAAATAATTCGAGTTGCAGGAAGGCGGTAACCGATTTGTACAGCATTTATGCTAGCCCGCTGGGTGAGCCTCAAGGATGAGGCTCATTAATCCCGATGAGCTTACATGAGTAAGTGATTCGGGTTATTGAGAGCAGCCAACACACATGCAGCTTGAAGTATGACGGGTATAAGGCAAAAGTAATTGGAGAGCAGCTAACATTGCTGCAACTTCAATTAGGTACGCAGCTATTTCTTTTTAGTAACAATAGAGTGGTCATGGTCACAATGCTCATGGCTTTCGCATGCTTCAACTTCCCCGCATTCAGCACATAAACCGTGCGCTTCAACCACACTGTGACGCAGCACAAAACCTGATTGTTTTGCTAACTGTGACAATGCCTCTTCAATGCCCACGGTGGTGCGTTCAGTGACTATTTTGCACCGATCACAGATAAATAGCGCTGAAGTATGGGTTGGCTCTTCAAAATGATGACATAGCACATAACTATTAGCTGACTCGACGCGGTGAATAAACCCTTGCTCCAGCAAAAAATCCAATGCGCGATAAACAGTTGGAGGCTTGGCTTGTGGCTCAGACACACGCAACAAATCCAACAGGTCATAGGCACTGATTGCGCCAGGTTGTTGTGCCATTAAGCGTAGTACTTCAAGACGTTGCGGTGTCAGCCGGACGTTACGTTGTTGACACAGACTTTCAGCCTGAGCCAGCAGCTTTTCCTCATCGATAGGTTTCATGATATCCATCCCGCAGCATTTGAATTGAAATGATTTTACCATATTTAGCGTTAATCGCCGATAGGTGAAAAAACGAGGGGAAGGTGGGTATCACACTTTTGTTAATTCACAGGATTCGATGACAGAACGATCAGTCGTAGAGTTCAATTATCACACAGGCAGCTATGGTCAGCTTCTATGGTATAATTACTCATTCCATCCCTTTGTAGGGTTCGCTCGGCGGGCAACTTTAAAGGGTATTTGATGAAATAATAACCGATGAAATCACCGTAAATGCACGCAGCCCAGACTTTTTCCAGCACCCCGGCCAATAAGCCACACTACCCTCTACAACGTTTTTCCGTCGCGCCGATGCTCGATTGGACCGATCGTCATTGCCGTTATTTTCATCGTTTGTTAACCAAGCAGACCTTGTTATATACCGAAATGGTCACCACCGGTGCCATTATTCATGGTAAAGCTGACTATCTGGCTTATAGCGAACAGGATCATCCGGTGGCACTGCAACTTGGAGGCAGTGACCCGCAGGCGCTGGCCCATTGTGCCAAATTGGCTGAACAACGCGGCTACAATGAAATAAACCTAAATGTGGGTTGCCCGTCTGATCGGGTACAAAATGGTCGTTTTGGCGCTTGCCTGATGGATGAGGCTGAACTGGTCGCTGACTGCATTAAAGCTATGCGCGATGTGGTTTCTATTCCTGTCACCGTTAAAACTCGTATCGGCATTGACCAACTGGATAGCTATGAGTTCTTATGCGAGTTTGTGCAAACGGTGGCGGACCGTGGCGAATGCGATATCTTTACCATTCATGCTCGCAAAGCCTGGCTCTCAGGGCTTAGCCCGAAAGAGAACCGTGAAGTGCCACCGCTGGATTATGAGCGGGTTTATCAGCTCAAGCGTGATTTCCCAACACTGACTATTGCCATTAATGGTGGTGTGAAAACGCTGGCTGAAGCCAAAGAGCATCTTAAACATCTTGATGGGGTAATGATGGGCCGTGAAGCCTACCAAAATCCAAGCATTTTGACCCAAGTGGATCGCGAACTATTTGATGTAAATGCCCCAGTGGTCGATAGCATTAAGGCGATTGAAGCGCTTTATCCTTATATCGAACAGGAGTTGTCTCGCGGCGCTTATTTGGGCCACATCACCCGGCATATTCTTGGGATTTTTCAGGGAATTCCTGGTGCGCGTCAATGGCGTCGCCATCTAAGCGAAAATGCCCATAAGCCTGGTGCTGGCGTTGTTGTAGTAGAGCAAGCCTTAGCGCTGGTCACTCGGCCTTATACCCTTCGTCCTTGAAGTCGCAGGGTTGTTAGCTACGCTAGTTACTCGGCCCATCCGGTGGGCCTCGCAAGGCGAGGCCGCTGCTTGCAGCGTTCAAATCTGCTCCCGGCAGATTTGTCACCCAAATCACTTGACTGTGTAAGCTCATCGGGATGCGTTCACTTGCTGCCTACCTGCGACGCCAATTACTTTGAGTATAATAGAATAGTAAATTAGCTATAAGTTAGTCAAATTGACCATGCCTATCCATTTTTCTGGTAGGTATTAATATTACTTAATCATTAAATTCAATGAATTAGCTGATATGTTAAAGTTGGCATGCTTCTTGTAATACTTCTTATAAAATCCCCGATTTGTTCGTTATATTTAATGATGTGGTTGTGGGACATACACAATTATTAAGGAGCCAGCCATGTTTGAAATTCTCTTTGTTATCGGCTTTTTTATCATGCTGATGGTAACCGGTATTTCCCTGTTAGGGATCTTCGCTGCATTACTGGTGGCTGCTGCTTTTATGATGGTAGGGGGCTTATTCGTCATGATGATTAAGCTGCTACCTTGGTTGATTCTGGCGGTTGTGGCCGTCTGGATATGGCGTTCGATGCAGAAACCGATAGTCCGGCGTTACTAAAATTTCCCTTTCTTGCGGTAGCGATCACAGCCTGAAAGATTAGTGGGGCGAATCAGAGGGAAAACGTATTTTTTCTCGGGCGTGCTTGCTAGGATGCTAACCGATACGATTTGGTATCGCATTTTCATCCCTGCCAGAGGTAAAAATAGCCGTATAAACGGCAGTTAGCTCTGACAGAATACGCTGCTGTACCCCTACATGTGCATCAAAGAAAGCGTTGTAAAGAAGGGCTCCCTAATCGGAGCCCTTTGTTTTTTCAACAATATTACCTTAGGAATGGCCAAACAACTCAGGGTATCAGCAAGCTGGATCCTGTGGTCTGGCGGCTTTCTAGGATTTGATGGGCACGGTGAGCATCACGCAACGGGAATTGCTGTGCTTTTGCCACATCGACATTAATGGCTCCGCCAGCAATCAGTGAAAACAGTTCGTGGCTGGCACTTGCTAACTCTTGCCGATTGGTGACATAAGTGTTGAGGGAGGGGCGAGTAACATATAGCCCGCCTTTTTGGTTCAGGATGGCAAGATCTACTCCTGTCACTGGGCCGGAGGCATTACCGAAACTCACCATCAAGCCTCTGCGCTTAAGGCTATTAAGCGAATCCAGCCAGGTACTTTTCCCAACCGAGTCATACACCACACCCACTTTCTCGCCATTAGTCAGCTCTGCCACCCGCTCGGCGATATTTTCTGTACGATAGTTAATCGTGGCCCAGGCGCCAGAGGCTTTTGCCAATTCGGCCTTTTCATCAGAGCCAACACTGCCGATAAGCTTAGCACCAAGCGCTTTCGCCCACTGGCAAGCAATTAGTCCGACACCACCCGCCGCCGCATGGAATAGGAATACCTCACCCGGTTTTATCTCGTGGGTTTGGCGCAACAGATAGTGGACGGTCAGCCCTTTGAGGAATGATGCTGCGGCCTGCTCGAAAGAGATGTTGTCAGGAAGTATGGCAATCTTCTCTGCCGCAACATTATGCACTTCGCTGTAAGCCCCGAGAGCTGATTGGGCATATACCACCCGGTCACCGACATTGATTGTGTTAACCGACGAACCAACTTTAGTGACAATTCCCGCCGCCTCTGTTCCCAACCCACTGGGAAACTGTGATGGTGAATAAAGCCCACTGCGAACATAAGTATCGATATAGTTAATACCGATCGCTTTGTTTTCTACCTGAACTTCATGTGCTGCAGGGTCAGAAGGGGTAAAGTCAAGGTATTGCAACACTTCCGGCCCGCCAGTGGTACTGAATTGGATATGCTTTGCCATGGTAGCTCCTATAGATAGGTGTATTTTCACCCTACAGGGTTCTGCACGGAGTGCCAAGATCTGGCTAATACCGATATGTAATAGGGAATATTATTACCTCTGCGAATAAGACGGTGCGGCAATGTGGGCGGTTTTTTTTTTCCTCATCAGCGAACTTTCTGAACTCATCAGCTCCATTCATTTGCGGTCTACCTGCAACTCCAATTACTTTGTGTATATACTAGGCCGTTATATTTTCTATTCGATATTTTCCTATCGCAACAAAGGTAAAGAACACTCTTCATGGCCGCAAAAAAACCAACCAACAATATGACAGAGCCACGAGACCGCCAGATGGAAGGGCTGAAACTCCCGCCTCATTCGCTGGAGGCAGAGCAGTCCGTGTTGGGCGGTTTGATGCTGGATAATGAACGCTGGGATAATGTGTCAGAACGCGTTGCCAGCAATGACTTCTTCAGCCGCCCGCATCGCCGAATCTTTACTGAAATGCAGCGTTTGCTGGAAAACAGCAAACCTATCGATTTGATCACCTTGTCTGAGTCGCTAGAGCAAAAAGGCGATCTGGATTCGGTGGGGGGATTTGCCTATCTGGCAGAGTTATCGAAAAACACCCCAAGTGCAGCGAATATTGGTGCCTATGCTGATATTGTGCGCGAACGTGCGGTAGTTCGTGAAATGATCTCGGTCGCCAATGAGATAGCTGACGCCGGTTATGATCCCCAAGGGCGTAGCAGTGAAGATCTGCTGGATTTGGCTGAATCCAAAGTGTTTCAGATAGCTGAAAGCCGCGCCAGTAAAGATGAAGGGCCGAAAAGTGTCGATCAAATCCTCGAAGCCACGGTCGCGCGAATTGAGCAACTTTATCAGCGGCCCCATGATGGGGTGACCGGTGTTTCAACCGGCTTTACCGACCTTGATAAAAAAACCGCCGGTTTACAGAAATCAGATTTGATCATTGTCGCCGCGCGTCCATCAATGGGTAAAACCACGTTTGCGATGAACTTGTGTGAAAACGCCGCGATGATGCAGGAAAAACCGGTATTGATCTTCAGTTTGGAGATGCCCGGCGATCAGATCATGATGCGTATGCTGGCGTCGCTGTCACATGTTGACCAGACCCGTATCCGAACCGGCCAACTCGATGATGAGGATTGGGCGCGTATTTCCAGCACCATGGGCATATTGATGGAAAAACGCAATATGTACATCGATGACTCATCCGGTCTGACACCGACAGAAGTGCGCTCCCGCGCGCGGCGTATTTTCCGCGAACATGGTGGTTTGAGTCTGATTATGATCGACTACCTGCAATTGATGCGGGTGCCGTCTCTTTCTGATAACCGAACGTTGGAAATCGCCGAGATTTCGCGCTCACTCAAAGCTCTGGCGAAAGAGTTGCAAGTCCCGGTAGTGGCGTTATCACAGCTTAACCGTAGTTTGGAGCAACGTGCTGATAAACGGCCCGTTAACTCCGACTTACGTGAATCCGGCTCTATCGAACAAGATGCGGACTTAATCATGTTTATCTATCGTGACGAGGTGTATCACGAGAACAGTGATGAGAAAGGGATCGCGCAGATTATTTTGGGTAAACAGCGTAACGGTCCGATCGGATCTGTCCGGCTGAAATTTAACGGTCAATGGTCGCGCTTTGATAACTATGCCGGTCCACAGTACGACGACGAATAGTTTCCCCTTAGTCCTTGACGCTGCAGGGTTGTTAGCGGCGATGACTCACGCGGAACCCTCGCTGGCCGGCGACCTGCAACACCAGGTTCTTTGGGTATAACATCAATTATTAAGGATAAGAAATGAAAGCGGCAACAGCAGTAATCGACCGCCGCGCTCTGCGACATAACTTGCATCAGGTACGGCGCATGGCGCCACAAAGCCGCCTGATTGCTGTTGTGAAAGCAAACGCTTATGGCCACGGGTTATTAGAAACAGCACATACTTTGCAGGATGCCGATTGCTATGGCGTCGCGCGCATCGGCGAAGCTCTGATGCTACGTTCTGGCGGAATTGTAAAACCTATTCTACTGCTGGAAGGGTTTTTTACCGCAGAGGACTTGCCTATTCTGGTGGCTAACCGGATTGAAACCGCAGTACACAGTATTGAACAATTAGAAGCGCTGGAAGCGGCCAATCTCCCTGCTCCGATCAATGTCTGGATGAAGCTCGATACCGGTATGCATCGTTTAGGCGTCCGTCCTGAGCAGGCCGAAGCCTTCTACCAGCGGCTATGTGCTTGTGGCAACGTTAGTCAGCCAGTTAATATTATGAGCCACTTCAGTCGTGCCGACGAACCTGAAGTGGATACTACCCGCCAGCAACTGGCGTGTTTTGACGCCTTTGCTATTGGCAAACCGGGTAAACAGTCTATTGCTGCATCTGGCGGTATTTTGCTGTGGCCGCAAGCGCATCGTGATTGGGTTCGTCCCGGTATCATACTGTATGGCGTTTCGCCGCTGGATGAACCTTATGCCAGCCATTTTGGTCTACTGCCAGCGATGGCATTAAAATCCAGCCTGATTGCTGTACGTGAACATAAAGCCGGTGAGCCCGTGGGCTACGGCGGAACTTGGGTCAGTGAACGTGATACGCGCCTGGGTGTGGTGGCGATTGGCTACGGTGACGGTTATCCGCGCAGCGCACCATCGGGTACGCCGATGTGGGTCAATGGCCGCGAAGTGCACATTGTGGGGCGGGTATCGATGGACATGATTTCAGTTGATCTTGGGCCAGATAGCAGCGAAAAAGTCGGTGATGAAGTGCTGTTGTGGGGGGCGGATTTACCGGTTGAGAAGATCGCAGCTTACACCGGTATCAGTGCCTATGAATTGATCACCAAGCTGACCTCCCGTGTAGCGATGGAATATTTAGGGGAATAAGGTAAGCTGACTAATCAAGGTATAGACAATTATTATCAATCTAGGAGAGCAGCGCCGTGTTCCAAAATGTTGATGCCTATGCAGGTGACCCGATCCTGTCATTGATGGAGAGTTTTAAAGCCGATAGCCGAGCACATAAAGTGAATCTGAGTATCGGGCTTTATTACAATGAGCAGGGTGAGATCCCGCAAATGCAGGCAGTGGATACCGCTGAAACCCAATTGAATGCTCAGCCACATGGGACACCGGTTTACTTGCCGATGGAAGGTCTGCAATCTTATCGTACTGCTATTCAGCAGCTACTATTCGGCAGCGATCACCCTATGCTGGCTCAGCAACGAGTAGCGACTATCCAAACTGTTGGTGGCTCCGGTGCATTGAAAGTGGGTGCTGATTTCCTTCATTCCTATTTCCCAGATTCTCAGGTGTGGGTCAGTGACCCTACGTGGGAAAACCATGTCGCTATTTTCAGTGGCGCAGGGTTTAAGGTGAATACCTACCCGTACTTTGATAATGACAAGCTGGGCGTAAAATTCGATCAAATGCTGGCAACGTTGCAGCAGTTACCGGCCAGAAGCATTGTTTTGCTCCATCCTTGCTGCCATAACCCAACTGGATCTGATCTGACGAATGCACAGTGGGATCAGGTTATTGGCGTGGCTAAAGACCGGGATCTGATCCCGTTCCTGGATATTGCCTATCAGGGTTTTGGTGCTGGGCTGAATGAAGATGCTTATGCGATTCGAGCCATGGCGGCAGCGGAATTACCCTGTCTGGTCAGTAACTCCTTCTCTAAAATCTTCTCTCTGTATAACGAACGGGTCGGTGGCCTTTCCGTGGTATGTGAAAGTGAAGAAGCTGCTGGTCGGGTATTGGGGCAACTGAAAGCCACGGTGCGGCGTAACTATTCCAGCCCGCCAAACTTTGGTGCACAGGTTGTTTCAAAAGTACTGCATGACAGCGAGTTACGGGCGCAATGGCAGGCTGAAGTGGAGCAGATGCGTCGGCGTATTATTGAAATGCGCAGCACGTTGGTGGAAGCCTTGAAGGCGGCACTACCCAATCGCAATTTTGATTACTTAATGCAACAGCGTGGCATGTTCAGCTATACCGGTTTTAGTGCTGCACAAGTGGATCGTCTGCGTGACGAGTTTGGCGTGTATCTGATTGCCAGCGGCAGGATGTGTATGGCAGGTGTCAACCACAGTAATGTTCAGCGAGTAGCGGCTGCGTTTGCGGCAGTACAGTAATTAGTTATCGCGTTATCTAACACGACGAACTGTTTAAGGCGATAGAAATATCGCCTTTTTGCTTTATTTTTTCCACCATCTTTCCGTCACTTATCTACATAACCTGTCTGGTTAGCTCTTCGCCAATGGCTGTAAATCGATTAAAGAATATACTAAATAAGGTGGCAGACCCATGCCCAATGATCATTCATCGCTCACAGTAAATCTTCTGTTATAAGTGCAAGCTAATACTTCAGCATGTTGCTGTATCCGATGGAATGAATACGCTATGAGGCCCTTTCGCTAGACGGCACTGGCCCATTACAGGAGATAACCCAATGAATAATTCAGCATTATTGGAATACTGCATGTCTAAACCGGGGGCAGAGCAGAGTGATCATGAGGAATGGCAGACCAATCAGATTAAAGTAGCCGATGTGATGTTTGCGATGGTGGGTGAAATTGGTGGGCGGCCCTCTATTTCGGTAAAAACCAGCCCTGAGTTGGCGGAGAGTTTGCGAGAGCAACATCCGGAGATCGTGCCGAGTGAACACTTGAATAAAGCGCACTGGAACACGGTGTTTCTGGATGGACAATTACCGAACTCACAATTTTACTCGTTAATTGACCGCTCTTATCAATTGGTATTGCAGGGGTTACCGGAACATAGGCGACAGGAGCTGGCTGTTTGATACCCCCTTGGTACTTGGAGTTGCAGGGTTGTTAGCCTGGTTCATTATTTGGCCCATCCTTGGGCCTGGCTGATTTGTTGTTCACGGGTTGCCAACCTGCAGCTCCAATGATTTTGGATGCTGATAGATTAATTGATGCTCTACTTACGTTGCAGCATTGGCTTGAGGAAGCGTGCAGTATGTGACGCGGCGCATTCTGCAACAGTCTCTGGTGTACCGGCGACCAGAATCTCGCCACCGCCACTACCGCCTTCTGGCCCCAGATCGACAATCCAATCAGCAGTCTTAATCACATCCAGATTGTGCTCAATGACCACAATGGTATTGCCCTGATCGCGCAGCTGATGCAACACCGCCAGCAGTTGCTGAATATCAGCAAAATGCAGGCCGGTAGTCGGCTCGTCCAGAATATAGAGCGTCTGACCGGTGCCGCGTTTTGATAATTCACGCGACAGTTTCACCCGTTGCGCTTCACCACCCGACAGCGTAGTCGCAGATTGCCCCAGACAGATATAGGACAGGCCCACATCCATCAGTGTTTGCAGCTTACGCGCCAGTGCCGGAACCGCATCAAAGAACTCGCGAGCCTCTTCGATAGTCATCGCCAGCACTTCGTGGATACTTTTACCTTTGTATTTTACTTCCAGCGTTTCACGGTTATAACGCTTACCTTTACACTGGTCGCATGGCACATAGATATCGGGCAGGAAGTGCATTTCGACTTTAATCACCCCGTCGCCCTGGCAGGCCTCACAACGGCCCCCTTTGACGTTAAAGCTGAAGCGGCCTGGCGTATAACCACGGGTACGTGATTCAGGAACACCGGCAAACAGCTCACGAATGGGGGTAAAGATACCGGTATAAGTCGCCGGGTTAGAGCGCGGCGTCCGGCCAATCGGGCTTTGGTCAATATCGATGACTTTATCGAAATGCTCCAAGCCTTGAATTTCACGGAATGGCGCCGGTTCGTTGCTGGTCGCGCCGTTCAACTGGCGCTGGGCGATACAATATAAGGTGTCGTTGATCAGCGTTGACTTACCTGAGCCAGAAACCCCGGTAATACAACTAAACAGCCCGACCGGCAGTGTCAGCGTGACATCTTTCAGGTTATTGCCGCTGGCGCCAATCAGTTTTAACACTTTGGTTGGGTCCCCCGGCACGCGTTGCGCAGGTATGGCGATTTCTCGTTTGCCGCTAAGGAACTGACCGGTCAGTGACTTAGGTTCAGCCATGATGGCCTCAACGGTCCCTTCGGCCACCACCTCACCACCATGCACACCCGCACCCGGGCCAATATCAATCACATGGTCGGCTGCGCGGATAGCGTCTTCATCATGTTCCACTACAATCACGGTGTTACCCAGATTGCGCAGATGAATCAATGTTTCCAGCAACCGTTCATTATCACGTTGGTGCAAACCGATGGACGGTTCATCCAGTACATACATGACACCCACCAAGCCGGCGCCAATTTGACTGGCCAAACGGATACGTTGCGCTTCACCACCAGACAGTGTTTCCGCCGAACGGGACAACGACAGATAATTCAGCCCGACGTTAACCAAGAACTTCAGCCGATCGCCAATCTCTTTCAGCACTTTCTCAGCAATTTGCGCCCGCTGACCACTTAGTTTCATGTTTTGGAAGAAGGTCAGTGCGTGGCCGATGCTCAGTTCAGAAATCTCGGGCAGAGTGGTGTTTTCGACAAACACATAACGCGCTTCGCGGCGCAAGCGAGTACCGTGGCATGAAGCACAGGAGCGATTGCTAATATATTTGGCCAGTTCCTCACGTACTGCACTGGACTCCGTCTCTTTATAGCGACGTTCCATATTGTGCAACACCCCTTCAAATGGGTGGCGGCGAACGGTGGTATCACCCCGATCGTTAATGTATTTGAATTCAATGGTATCTTTGCCAGAACCGTATAAAACGGCGTGCTGTATCGCGCTATCGAGCGAGTTAAATGGCGTTTCGATATCAAACTTATAATGATCTGCCAGTGAACGCAGCATCTGGAAGTAATAGAAGTTGCGGCGATCCCAACCACGGATGGCACCACCCGCCAGCGACAGCTCTGGATTCTGTAATACACGGTCTGGATCAAAGAACTGCTGTACCCCTAAGCCGTCACAAGTTGGGCAGGCCCCCGCCGGGTTGTTAAAGGAGAACAGGCGTGGTTCCAACTCACTCATACTGTAGCCGCAAATCGGGCAGGCAAAGTTGGCGGAGAACAGCAACTCTTCGGCGTGAGGGTCGTCCATATCGGCAACGACGGCAGTACCACCAGAAAGCTCCAGTGCCGTTTCAAATGATTCAGCCAGACGCTGAGCCAGATCTTCACGCACTTTGAAGCGATCGACCACCACTTCAATGGTATGTTTTTTTTGCAGTTCTAATTTCGGTGGATCAGACAGATCACACACCTCGCCATCGATCCGCGCCCGGATATAGCCCTGCATAGCCAGACCTTCCAGCGTTTTGGTATGTTCGCCTTTGCGATCTTTTACCACCGGAGCCAGTAACATCAAGCGGCGGCCTTCCGGCTGACTGATGACGTTATCCACCATCTGACTGACGGTTTGCGCGGCTAGCGTAACATCGTGATCTGGGCAGCGTGGTTCACCGACACGGGCGAACAGCAAACGCAGATAATCATGGATTTCAGTGATGGTACCCACAGTCGAGCGTGGGTTATGCGAAGTTGATTTTTGCTCAATGGAGATTGCCGGTGACAGACCTTCAATATGGTCGACATCCGGTTTTTCCATCAGCGATAGAAATTGGCGCGCATAGGCGGAAAGAGACTCAACATAACGGCGTTGCCCCTCGGCATACAAGGTATCAAAAGCCAGTGAGGATTTGCCTGAACCCGATAGACCGGTGACCACGATCAGTTTGTCGCGCGGGATAATCAGGTTGATATTCTTAAGATTATGGGTGCGAGCGCCCCGAACTTCTATATTATCCATTCAAACACTTCCCGGATGTAAACTGAGCCTCTCCCGCGCCCTTTTTTACTCTTCGTACTTGAAGCCGTAGGGTTGTTGGCTGCGTTCACTCACCCTAATCACTTACTGGCTGTAAGCTCATAGGGACTCGCTCGCTTGCCGCCTACCTGCAACTCCAATTACTTTGAGTAATGTATAGACGCATTTTGCAACGTCAAAAAAGGACACAGCCAGTACGAAACGGATAATTATGACACAAAAAAACCTGAATGGATATCCAGTATTCGAGTGCAATTAAGGCAGATGTCATGATAAAACTGCAACACATTTCGCAGTTATGATCTACTGTGCCGTTTAGCAGTTAGCGTGTTAAACTTACTCGTTTATACTGTACAAAATTTACTTCATCAGGAGAGTTCACATGGCCAGCAGAGGCGTAAACAAAGTGATTTTGGTCGGGAATTTGGGCCAAGACCCGGAAGTCCGCTACATGCCAAACGGCGGAGCTGTTGCCAATATCACCCTGGCCACTTCCGAAAGCTGGCGTGATAAAGCCACCGGCGAGCAGAAAGAAAAAACTGAATGGCACCGTGTGGTGTTGTTCGGCAAACTGGCAGAAGTGGCGGGTGAATATCTGCGTAAAGGCTCTCAGGTTTATATTGAAGGCGCACTGCAAACTCGTAAATGGACAGATCAGGCTGGTGTTGAGAAATACACCACAGAAGTTGTGGTTAATGTGGGCGGCACCATGCAAATGCTGGGTGGCCGTCAGGGCGGCGCTGCTCCGGCAGGTGGTGGTGCACCACAAGACGGCGGGGCGCAAGGTGGTTGGGGTCAACCTCAGCAGCCACAAGGTGGTAACCAGTTCAGCGGCGGTCAGACTTCACGTCCGGCCCAGTCTGCACCAGCAGCACAACCACAAGGCGGCAATGAGCCACCAATGGATTTCGATGATGATATCCCGTTCTGATTGCGCTGTTTTTTAAGCACAACAGTGCTGATTAGGAAAATAAAGCCCTGCCTTGGCGGGGCTTTTTGTTGGTTTTAAGCCGCGCCTGAGGGATGAGATTTTTATACCTCGATATATCTGTTTTGCTTTCTTAAAATTGGTATTGGCAGCTTTGCAAACCAAAAAATTCTTTTATCACTATAATCAATACTCTTATGTTCATCATATGGAGCTTGGTCATGGTCACGGTTCACCATCTGAATAATTCACGTTCACAACGTATCTTGTGGATGCTGGAGGAACTGCAAGTTCCTTATGAGTTGAAGCGCTATCAGCGCGACCCCGGCAGCTTACTGGCACCACCAGAATTGAAAAAAATCCATCCATTGGGAAAATCACCAGTGATTACTGACGGTGATCTCACCTTGGCGGAGTCTGGTGCCATTATTGAGTATTTACAGGAAACCTATGATGCACAGGGGCTATTTAAACCCACCGGTCACTATGATCGTCAACAGTTCCGTTACTGGATGCATTATGCCGAAGGTTCATTGATGCCATTGCTGGTGATGAAACTTATCTTTAGCCGATTGGGTGGGCCGCCTGTGCCGTGGATTATTCGCCCGGTTGCCAAGGCTCTGGGTGATGGCGTACAGAAAAGTTATCTGAATAAGCAAATTGCTACTCACCGCGATTATCTGGAACAGCATTTGACGAATAATCAGTGGTTTGCTGGCAGTGATTTCAGCGCGGCGGATATTCAGATGAGTTTTCCTATCGAGGCAATCAACACCCGTGGTGGTCTTGAGGGGTTCCCGAAACTGCAAGATTTCTTAGTGCGCATTCATCAGCGCCCAGCCTACCAACAGGCGATTGAGAAGGGCGGAGCCTACAAACTGGAAGGCTGATAACCGATGATTCGGCATCATTGCCACGCAAAGTAAATGAGTGTGAGGCTACTCACACTTTTGTTTCCCGTCAAATTAATGCTCCCCCGACAAATTAATGTAAAAAAATGCAATAAATGTCGCTATCTGGTGTTGATTAGTCGCTACGAATAGCTAGATAATCGTTTGCCTTACAATAAGGCTATTTTATTTGCCATTTTGAACTTGGGCAGTGCTAAAAATCCTCACGTACCGAGTGTACGCTCCGGTTTTTGCGCGCTGGCCGCGTCCAAACTGCCTGCAACAATGACGCTTATTGTAGTTTTTCTTCGATTTTTTTCAGTCATGCGTGCTTCCAGCTAATCGTTTGCTATTTTCTCCACCATGAAGATGTTGGAGGCGTTGTCGAGTTAATCGGCAAAAACGGAAACGATTACGTAGGGAAGGGCGCCTGACTTGCTGACTACTTTAAAATGACACACAGGGGACATAACCATGTCTAGCACCAACCCTCAAGTGAACCGGGCAGTAACGCCAAAAGGTTCGCTTGATGCATTTTTCAAGCTTAGTGAACGCGGCAGTAATGTACGCCAGGAAGTGCTGGCTGGCCTGACAACCTTTCTCGCCATGGTCTACTCGGTCATTGTTGTACCAAGTATGCTTGGCAAAGCGGGTTTCCCACCAACAGCGGTGTTTGTGGCAACCTGTCTGGTTGCCGGTCTTGGTTCTTTGTTGATGGGGTTGTGGGCCAACTTGCCGATGGCGATTGGTTGCGCCATATCACTGACAGCGTTTACGGCATTCAGCTTGGTGCTGGGGCAACACATCAGTATTCCTGTGGCATTGGGGGCAGTATTCCTGATGGGGGTGCTGTTCACTATTATCTCTGTGACCGGTATCCGTTCATGGATATTGCGTAATTTGCCGATGGGCGTGGCACATGGTACCGGTATCGGTATCGGCTTGTTCCTGTTGCTGATTGCAGCAAACGGTGTCGGCCTGGTTATCAAAAACCCGATTGAAGGTTTACCGGTTGCACTGGGTGCATTTACCTCTTTCCCGGTCATAATGACTTTGCTAGGGCTGGCGGTGATTTTCGGTCTGGAAAAACTGCGAGTGCCGGGTGGCATTCTGCTGGTGATCATCGCCATCTCGGTTATCGGCCTGATTTTTGATCCGAGTGTGACCTATCAAGGGCTGTTTGCGATGCCTAGCCTGGCGGATGCTAACGGTAATTCATTGATTTTCAGCCTTGATATCATGGGTGCATTGAAACCTGTGGTGCTGCCAAGTGTATTGGCATTAGTGATGACTGCTGTATTTGATGCCACCGGGACTATCCGCGCGGTAGCGGGTCAGGCTAATTTGTTGGATAAAGACGGCCAGATCATTAGCGGCGGTAAAGCTCTGACATCTGACTCCGTTAGCAGCATTTTTGCTGGTTTGGTGGGCGCTGCGCCTGCTGCGGTTTATATCGAATCTGCCGCCGGTACTGCCGCTGGTGGTAAAACCGGTTTGACCGCCACCGTGGTAGGTATTTTGTTCCTGCTGATGCTGTTCCTGTCGCCACTATCCTATTTGGTTCCGGCTTATGCGACGGCACCGGCTCTGATGTATGTAGGGTTGCTGATGTTGAGCAACGTCTCCAAACTGGATTTCGAAGACTTTGTTGATGCGATGTCTGGCCTGCTTTGTGCCGTGTTTATCGTGCTGACTTGTAATATCGTCACCGGTATTATGTTGGGCTTCAGCTCGCTGGTTATTGGCCGTATCTGTTCCGGTGAATGGCGTAAACTGAATATCGGTACCGTGATTATCGCTATCGCGTTAGTGGCATTCTATGCGGGTGGCTGGGCAATCTAAGCGATGAGTTTTTGCTGGCATCGGGGTGACGCTGTCCCGATGCCACAGCGGTTTTTAATAACCCTATTTTCTTTGTTTTTTCCTGCCATCAGTTACAGGTTTTTTCCCCGTTTAACAAAAAAGTGATCTACTATCAAAAGCTAAACTCCGGCCCTGTCTACGGGCGGGTGAGGTTAAATCTTATATTGAGTTGTGTTGAGTTGAGTCTAAGGAAAGCATGGAAATTTTTTTTACAATCCTCATCCTGATTCTGGTGGTGTCGCTTTCCGGCGTTGTCACTCGGATGTTGCCGTTTCAAATCCCCCTTCCTCTGATGCAGATTGTCTGTGGTGCCTTGTTGGCCTTTCCCCACTTTGGTTTGCATGTCGATTTTGACCCGGAATTATTCCTGGTGCTGTTTATTCCACCGCTGCTCTTTGCCGACGGCTGGAAAACACCGACACGAGAGTTTATTCACCATGGGCGGGAGATATTTGGTCTGGCGCTGGCATTGGTGCTGGTCACCGTGGTGGGTATCGGCTATCTGATTTACTGGATGGTGCCGGGTATTCCGCTGGTAGCCGCGTTTGCACTGGCGGCGGTATTGTCGCCAACCGATGCTGTGGCATTATCCGGCATTGTGGGGAAAGGGCGCATACCTAAATCGATTATGGGCGTATTAGAAGGGGAGGCGTTGATGAATGATGCCTCTGGTCTGGTTGCGCTAAAGTTTGCCATTGCGGTGGCAATGGGGACGATGGTCTTTACCGTGTCTGGTGCCACACTTGAGTTCCTAAAAGTGGCGATTGGTGGCCTGCTGGCTGGTGTGGCGGTAACCTGGCTATACAGTAAGTCACTGCGCCTGATGAGCCGCTGGAGTGGTGATGATCCGGCAACACAAATTGTCTTACTGCTGCTGTTGCCATTCGCTTCTTATCTGATTGCTGAGCATATTGGCGTCTCCGGCATTCTGGCCGCAGTGGCGGCAGGGATGACCATCAGTCAGTCCGGGGTTATCCGAAACGCACCATTGACGATGCGGTTACGTGCCGACAGCGTGTGGTCGATGCTGGAGTTTGTGTTTAACGGCATGGTGTTCATCCTGTTGGGGCTGCAATTACCGGGGATTTTGGAAACATCAATCATACAGGCTGAACTGGACCCAACCATTCAAACCTGGAACCTCTTCGCGGATGTTGCCATTATTTATGGTGCGTTGTTGGTACTGCGCTTTAGCTGGCTATGGTCGATGAAGAAAATCAGTAAACGCATCCTGACCAAACGGCCACTGGAGTTTGGCAATTACACCACACGTGAACTGTGGGTGGCATCGTTTGCAGGGGTACGGGGAGCGATTACTCTTGCCGGTGTCCTCTCTATTCCGTTATTCCTCAGCGATGGTTCAGCCTTCCCATCCCGTTACCAGTTGGTATTTATCGCCACCGGCGTGATTCTGCTGTCGGTTATTATCGGGGTGATTGCTTTGCCGCCATTGCTGCGTGGTGTGGTGGTAGCAGATAAAAGTGCCAGCCGTGAAGAAGTGCGTTTCGCTCGGGCGGCGACTGCCGAGGTGGCAATTGTTAGCCTGAATAAAATGGAAGAGCGGCTGGCAGCCAGCAGCGAGGAGAATATTGACCCGGAGTTGCTAAAAGAGATCAGTTCACGAGTTATCGGAACATTGCGACGGCGTACCGGCAGTAAGGATGAAATTGAGAACACCTTGCTGGTTGAGAATCTGGAGCGGCGTTTTCGTTTAACCGCATTACGAGCCGAGCGTGGGGAACTGTATCACCTGCGTGCGACGCAGAAAATCAGCAATGAAACGCTGCAAAAACTGCTGCACGATTTGGATTTGCTGGAAGCGTTACTGATCGAAAAAGAGGGTTAATGCTTCTTAAATCCGGCTGCCGTTCGGTGGCCGGTTTATCTAACGGAATCAACTTTGCGGCCCGCACTAATCAATAGAATATTCTATTATGGTAATAGCAACCCTTAAGGACGAGTCACTCGATATTGGTTTTATGTTAATGGGAAGGAACCTGTGTATTCAAAGAAACTCTGAGGAATATAATTATTGATATTTTTCTCATGGCAGTATTCTATGATTTGTCGTTTGCTGGAAACCCCTGTTTTTCTATAGAGACTTTGGATGGTATTACTGATGGTTCTGGGTGATAGATGAATTTTTCTGGCGATATCCACATGGGAAAATGAATGTAGAAGATAAAATAACACTTCCCACTCTCTTCTGGAAAATAAGTCAGATGGTGGTGTGAATACAAGAGATGTGGGTGTTTTTATTTTATTTAAATGAGTTAATATCATATTATCTACCGCTCGACCATGAAAAATAGTTCCTACAGATACGCCATTTTCATCAATTAATGGATATTTATCAAAAAACCAAGGTTGAAAATAGGGGTGCCCCTCAAATGCATGTATTTCAACTGACGTTATACGATCTTGCGATAACTCTACCTTACGGTCATGTTGTTGAAATTCATTTTGAAACTCCGATGTTGATGCCGGGAGTTCGCCATCGAGTCGTCCTTCTACGTTGAATTTATCCGGTAAGGATAATAATTCATGGTATTTTTTATTTGCATAAATAAATATTGAATTATTATCTTTCGCTCCCCAAGGCTCTGAACTCTGTGCCCAAAAGCGAATTAAAACGTTAAGTGACTCTAATAAGTTAGTTTTCATTATTTCACCATTTAATTAATTTACTATTTAATGATTGGTAATGTTTTAGTATTAATGGGGGTTGTTAAGTTATTAAATAACGATTACCCTTTGCAGTCTAGTTTATTATTTACTCTATTTTCCACAAGGAAGTGTTACATGATCAATATATCCGGTTTTAATTATGATAATGCTATAGAAGATCCCGTCGTTGGGATCTCAATTGCAGAAATGTTTAAGAAAGAAGGTTTGCAGGCTTATGGAACTCGCGTTGAGCAAGGCAAGCGCGTGAGTTGCCATAGTCATGCTCAAGATGAGGAGTGGTATATTATTCTCTCGGGTGAAGGTGCTATCTGGACTGCGGATGTCATTGATGGAGAATTAAAAAATAAGCGTGTAGATGTTTTTGCTAAAGGTTCTGTATTTTGCATCTACCCTAATACCGCGCATCAACTGGCAGCGAAAACCGACGTCGAGTTCATATTCTTGTGTCCGCAATCGCATATCACTCGTGACCGAATCCTGTTTGACGATATTGTGGCAGAGTAAGGCAAAAAAAGGGTGAGGATACCCTCACCCGCAAGTACTCAATGGAAAACCCAACGTAATGAATTAGTTAATGAATAACCTGCGCCAGAAACGCCTGGGTGCGCTCTGATTTCGGGTTAGAGAAAAATTCGGCGGGTGGTGCTTGTTCCACTATCTCCCCACGGTCCATAAAAATAACCCGATCGGCAACGGTACGGGCAAAACCCATCTCGTGGGTTACACACAACATGGTCATGCCTTCATTTGCCAGACTGATCATGGTATCCAGCACTTCTTTCACCATCTCAGGGTCCAGCGCCGAGGTTGGTTCATCAAATAGCATGATTTTGGGTTTCATACACAGCGAACGGGCGATTGCCACCCGCTGCTGCTGGCCACCGGAAAGTTGGCCGGGGAACTTATGGGCGTGCTCTGCAATCCGCACCCGTTCTAAATAATGCATTGCCAATTCGTCGGCCTCTTTCTTGGGCATCTTACGTACCCAGCTTGGTGCCAGCGTGCAGTTTTGCATCACCGTTAAGTGCGGGAACAGATTGAAGTGTTGGAACACCATGCCGACCTCGGTACGTACCCGTTCAATATTGCGCAGGTCATCGTTAAGTTCGATGCCATCCACCATGATTTTCCCCTGCTGATGCTCTTCCAGATGGTTGATGCAGCGGATAGTGGTAGATTTACCTGAGCCAGAAGGACCGCAAAGTACGATGCGTTCGCCAGGGCGCACATGTAAATTGATATCTTTCAATACGTGGAACTGCCCGTACCACTTATTGACGTTTTCCAGCGTAATCATCATTTTATCGCCTGGAGTTGGCTGATTGTCGCTCATGTTATGCCTCAATGTGTGGAACGTCCGGTGTGAAAGCGCTTTTCCAGATGCTGGCTGTAGCGCGACATGCTGAAACAGAAAACCCAATAGACAGCGGCGGCAAAGACATAGCCTTCGGTCGACATCCCCAACCAGGCAGGGTCGACGGTGGCTTGCTGCACGCTGCTGAACAAATCAAACAGACCAATGATGATAACCAGACTGGTATCTTTAAACAGGGCGATAATGGTGTTTACCAACCCGGGGATCACCATCTTCAGGGCTTGTGGCAAAATAACCAGCCCTTGGGTTTTCCAATAGCCCAGCCCCAGTGACTCGGCGGCTTCGGTCTGTCCTCTGGGCAAGGCCTGTAACCCGCCACGCACCACTTCTGCCACATAGGCTGATTGGAACAACACCACCCCGACCAAGGCACGGATCAGTTTGTCGATGCTGGTGCCTTCGGTCATAAACAGTGGCAACATCACCGAGGACATAAACAGCACGGTGATTAGCGGCACCCCGCGCCAGAACTCAATAAATACCACTGACAGAATACGCACCACTGGCATACTCGAACGGCGGGCCAAGGCCAATAAAATCCCCAGCGGTAGCGCACCGGCAATACCTACTGCGGCGATGATCAGCGTCAGTGTCAGGCCGCCCCACTGGCGGGTTTCAACCCGGGTTAACCCGAGGAAACCGCCATATAACATCAACCATACCAGCAGTGGGTACGCTACCATCCACACCGCCAAATAGCGGCCTCGATGTGGCATAGCGCGCCAGAACAATGGAATGAGCGTCAGCAATCCGATGATCAAGGTGGTGTTGATGCGCCAACGCTGCTCAATAGGATAAAGGCCATACATAAATTGGCCAAAGCGCGCATGAATAAACACCCAGCAGGCACCCTCACGGGTACAATCAGTGCGCGATGTACCTAGCCAGTTGGCGTTAAAAATAGTCCAATTCAGTAATGGCGGGATCAATTGCCACATCAGCCACAGGCACAGCAGCGTCAGCAGACTATTAGTCCAACTGGAAAACAAATTCTTTCTCGCCCAAAACACCATCCGGCTTAACGGGTTGCCCGGCCGTACTGTGCTGGGTGGTTCACGGGTTAGTGTCATCGTCATTCGCTTCCCTTAGCGCTCTACCAGCGCGATCCGCCGGTTGTAGAGATTCATTAAAAATGAAATGGATAGGCTGATAACCAAATAGACTGACATGGTAATGGCGATAGTTTCTATCGCCTGACCAGTCTGGTTCAGCACTGTGCCGGCAAACAACGACACCATATCTGGATAGCCGATAGCGGCTGCCAGTGAGGAGTTTTTGACGATGTTCAGGTATTGACTGGTGAGTGGCGGAATGATGACTCGTAACGCCTGTGGCAGAATAACTTGGCGCAAGGTGACGGTGTTGGGCAGCGCCAGTGAACGGGCTGCTTCATGCTGACCATAGGGCACGGACTGAATGCCTGAACGAATCACCTCAGCAATAAAGGTCGAGGTATAAACCGACAGTGCCAAGGTCAAGGCCGCCAATTCAGGGATAAGAACCAGGCCACCTTTAAAGTTAAAGCCGCGTAACTGCGGTAGATCCCAATGCAGTGCCGAGCCATACAGAAAATGGGCCGCTGCTGGTAGGGCTATCAACAGTAGTAAGGCAATCGGCCAGGTGCGGTGAAACTGACCGGTATGTAACTGACGGAAATGGTTATAGCGATACAGCGCCACGGTGATAACAACGGCCAGCAGCACAGCGAGTATGGCGGGTATAAAACCGGCAGCAAACTCCGGTGATGGTAGATACAAGCCACGGTTGCTGAGAAAAGCCACACCGAAGGCATCCAGACTCTGTCGTGGCCCTGGTAGATTGCGTAATACCGCGAAATACCAGAAGAAGATTTGCAGCAAGGGCGGGATATTACGGAATGTCTCGATATAGATAGTGGACAGTTTGCGTAACAGCCAGTTATCAGATAAACGCGCCAGCCCAAGGAAGAACCCGAGGATCGACGCAAAGAAAATACATAATACTGATACCAGCAAGGTATTGAATAACCCGACCAAAAACACCCGGCCGTAGGTATCACCTTGCTCATAATCGATAAGATGCTGAACAATACCAAAACCGGCGCTGTTATTCAGGAAAGCAAAGCCGGAGGTGATGCCCCGGGTCGACAGGTTGGTAATGGTGTTATGGAAAAGATACGCACCGCATCCGATCAGTATCAATAGCGCGATAATTTGATACAACCAGGCGCGTACCGCTGGATTGGTCAGCGAAAAGACACCTTTGACGGTTGGGCGTTGTGACATAGTGTGGGCCTCGGTCTGGATAATACATCCGGCAGGGCGGGCCTGCCGGAGAGGTAATCAGTAATCAGCGAACCGGAGGCGCGTACTGGAGACCGCCATTGTTCCACAGCGCATTCTGGCCGCGTTTTATTTTCAGCTCACTGCCCAAACCGACGTTACGGTCGAAGCTTTCGCCGTAGTTACCCACTTGTTTCACGATTTTAACCACC
The DNA here is from genome assembly GCF_052217105.1 of Yersinia sp. 2553 StPb PI. NCBI lineage: Bacteria > Pseudomonadati > Pseudomonadota > Gammaproteobacteria > Enterobacterales > Yersiniaceae > Yersinia > Yersinia sp. 2553 StPb PI. The sequence continues at coordinate 4,313,650 of NZ_JAZGPX010000002.1, forward strand.
CAATCGTTAGGCACTTTCAGATCTTTACCATAGTTGCCTTCCTGACCTAACAGATGTGCCATATCCGGTGTGGTTGGTTTTGCTGCCAGTGCTTCGACGTTTTTCGACGTCACACCCATCTCTTCAGCATTTAACATGGCAAACAGTGTCCAGCGCACGATGGCGAACCAGTCCTCATCACCCCGGCGCACAACCGGCCCCAGTGGTTCTTTAGAGATAACTTCCGGTAATACGATAAATTCGTCTGGTTTACCTAACTTGATACGCAGTGCGTACAGTTGTGATTGGTCAGAGGCCAATGTGTCACAGCGGCCGGAATCCAATGCCTTGGCACTTTCGTCAGAACGGTCGAAGGTAACTGGAGTGTATTGCATTTTATTGGCTTTAAAGTAATCAGCGACGTTCAACTCAGTATCTGTACCGGCTTGAATACACACCGTCGCCCCGTCCAGCTCTTTGGCGCTTTTCAGCCCCGCTTTATTGTGGGTCAGAAAGCCGATACCGTCGTAATAGTTCACTCCGGTAAATAACATCCCCATGCCAGCATCACGGGATGAAGTCCAGGTGGTGTTACGTGACAAAATATCAACTTCACCCGATTGCAGGGCGGTAAAACGCTCTTTTGCGGTCAGCGGGGTGTATTTTACTTTTTCTGCATCACCAAAGATGGCAGCAGCTACGCCACGGCAGACATCGACATCCAGACCAGAGAACTTGCCGCTGGCATCTGCATAGGAGAAGCCGGGCAATCCATCACTGATACCACATTGTACAAAACCTTTTTTCTTCACCGCATCCAAAGTAGTGCCCGCGTGGGCCTGACCTGCTAATGCCACTAATGAGGCGGCGGCAACCAGTGTTGAAATCATTATTTTCTTCATGAAAGCGTCCTGTGAGGCAAAGTCGAGCCTATTTTAATTTTGTAGCGCACCAGTGATGCACCGTCGCTGTCTGTTGGCGTGTAGCCAGTTTGGTATTAGCAAATGGGATGCCAGAGTTGCATTTCATTGATGATATGAGTAATTACTTAGCGTTAACTCTTTGTAGGTAATTTCTGACCGGGTAGGATGCACTTAAATGGCGCATTTAACGGCGGATTGATACTTTTTAGTGCAGAAAATTCTTATATACAGCGATGAACGAGAGGTAAGAGTAATTGAACCAGACTGAGGTATACATTTCGTCAATGTAATAACATAAAAAGCGGCATAGACAGGTGAAATTCGGATTTTTTAAATCTCTGATCCGTTATCTAATCCTCTTGGGAGTGTTTTAACGTAAACACATTAGAGAGAAGGATAAGGATTATGCCTCGTTATTTAACCGCCCTGATGTGCGGGCTGCCATTGCTGTTTACCGCCAGTTGTCTGGCACAGGTGAATATTGAAACTGCAAAATGCAGTGATACCGATTTTACTCAGGTTCTGTCTTGTTACAGAGAAAAGCTGGCCGCAGAGCCACTTATCTATAACTTGCTCAGTCAGGAAAACCTGCCGGGGTTGGAGTGGCGCCGTTACCAACTGACCTCGCAGAATTGGTCGCCGGAGAGCTTGGTCTCCCCTGCTGCATGGCAGCATGAAGTGGAGATCTTTATTCCCGAAAATAGCACGTCCACCAAGGCGCTGGTGGTCATCAATAATGGTACCAACTATGGTACTGAAACCATTCCTCCCTCCGGTCCTAGCGATTTTGCTATCGAGACCTTGCAAAATATTGCCCGCTCGACTGACACGGTGGTGATTGCCATTAGCACCATTCCCAATCAGTACCTTGAATATCAACAAGATGGGAATCCGCGTAAGGAAGATTATAGTGTTGCACGTAGTTGGACTTTATTTATAGATGCCCCAGAAGCCCGTTCAATATTACCGCTACATGTCCCGATGGTGGCGGCGATTTCTCAGGCGATGACCATGGCGCAACAAGCCTTGCCGGAAAAAGCCTTAGACAGTTTTATTGTCACTGGTTTATCCAAGCGTGGCTGGACTAGTTGGCTGACGGCAATTGCGGATTCACGTGTGGAGGCTATTGTGCCTTTTGTGATTGATCTGCTGGATACCCGCGCCGCATTGGAACATATGTATCAATCTTATGGTGGCAACTGGCCTATAGCCTTCACCCCCTACTATCAGGAAGAGATTGATAAGAAACTGAGTACCCCCGGCTTCGCCAAACTGATGCAGATTATGGATCCCCTACAGTACCTGACGAGCGAGTATCAACCCCGGCTCAGTATTGCGAAATACATTATTAATGCCAGTGGTGATGATTTCTACGTGCCTGATAATACGCATTTTTATTATGACAAATTACCCGGTGATAAAACGTTGCGGGTGGCACCTAACTCTAGTCACTCCGGTATTAAAGCATTTAGCGAACAGTCGTTGATCACCTTTGTTAACCGTTTACGGCAAGCCACACCGATGCTCGCGATTTCCGCTATGCGTGCGATGTAAGATATAGCGCATTTCCGTTGGCTGTGGCCCCGGGTAATACCCTTGAAGTTGCACTTAGCACGCCAGCTACCGGTTGGCAGGCGACCTTTATCGAGGCCACATTCAATGATGGCTTCGTGGCAACCACGCCAGTTTATGTCTCGCCGCAGGAGAGTTATCCCACTACAGCCCCTCCTACCGGTGGGCCTGCATGCAAAACGTTGCCAGGGCGTGCGCTTATCACACCAGACGATGCGATAGATGATCCCGATGAAGCTGAAGCGCAGTTATAGCTCCGCGATATTGAGTGGATTTTAGCTAATAAAAAACCCGACATAGGCCGGGTTTTTATGACAGATCTTGTTGATGCTTAATACAGCGATGGCGCACCGGCTGGGCGGGTTTTAAAGCGGCGGTGTAGCCACAGATATTGCTCAGGTGCGCGCATGATCTCTTTTTCGATAACTTTGTTCATATAGCTGGCGGCCGCTATCTCATCATCAAGCGGATAGTCTTCTAATGCTGGCTGGATCAGCAAGTCATAGCCGCTACCATCTGTTTTACGCAGTAAAACCAATGGCAACAGTGCCGGTTTGGCTAGCCGGGCCAACATAAAAGTGCCACTGGTGGTCGCGGCCTGATTGACGGCGAACAGTGGTGCAAACACACTGCCACGTGGGCCGTAATCCTGATCCGGTGCAAACCACACAGCCTCACCTTTTTTCAATGCCTGCACCATGCCACGAAGATCTTTACGGTCCAGCATGGCCTTATTCGAGCGCATACGGCCCCAGGTCTGCACCAATTCCATCACTTTATTGTTATGCGGGCGGTACATCGCCATCATTGGCTGACATTGCCCCATTACGCGGCCGCCAAGTTCCAGCGACATAAAATGGACGCCAATCACCAGTACGCCGCGCTGTCCTTGCTGCGCTTTTTTCAGGTTATCCAGACCCGTCACGGTAAACCAGCGCTTAATGCGCGCATCGGGCCAAAACCAGGCCATGCCGGTTTCCAGCAACCCCATGCCTAAGGATTCAAAATTACCGACGATAGTCCGTTCAAGAGTCTGCTTATCCATATCAGGGAAACAAAGTTCCAGATTGCGCCGGGCGATAGATACCCGCCGTTTCAGGAAGCGCATTGAGGTACGCCCCAACCAAATTCCTAACTTGTTTAACAGCGGGTAGGGGAGTTGGACTAACAGAAATAATACCCCCAGGCCAAACCAGGTCAGCCAGTAGCGCGGGTGGAGCAGTGAGATATGGAATTTCTGCGGCTTTATCATATGAACTCTATCGTTATGCGTTAAGTGCGGGTTTGTAACGCATATGGATGTAACTCGATAGCGATACATTTCTTCAGACACCGGTGGTCAACTATCGTTTTGGTGAATACGACAATTGACATAATTTTTACATTAAAAGCGGGGTCGCGTAGGGGATGGTCATGAAGGCAGGCTATCTATAAGCGATGGGGGCTTTCAGAGGATTATACCATATTCGCGATAAATGAAAGAAAAAGATCAACGCTAGATGTGCTGGCGGAATTATCGCGATATAAACTGCGTTACTGTTCGGCATATCGCAGAAAATGGTGCCTTAGAATCGAGGAAAAATAAGTCAACTGGCTGGAAAATGGGAGACTCATCTCAATTTCGATTAATTATTGTTACCGTTGTTCTATTTTTGGGTTATTGACGTGCCACAGAGGGAGTTATAAATTCAATTTGTGTTTTTAATGTTATTAATTTGATGTTTATTTGTGTTTATTATCTTTGTATTTGATCACATTTATTCTTTCTTATATTTAATTAACCAATTATTAACATAATAAATCATTAAATTTTACTTTTTTGGGCTTTCATCACAATTCACTCTGACTCGTCGCGCAGCCTATTGTGTTCCTTTGTTAATCTCATGTGTGTGAAAAGCAGTCACATGAAAATAAAACAGTCACGGTGTCACACTACGGGCTTCTCACCTCGCAACCAACCCGTTATCTGAAAGAAAACAAGAAGGTATTGCTATGAAACTTAATCTCGCATTACTGAATGCATGTGTCGTTTCCGCATGCATGCTGTTCACTACGCAAACGATGGCAGAGAAAAAATATGAAATTGCTGTTGTCGCGAAGGTTACCGGTATTCCTTGGTTTACCCGTATGGAAGTTGGCGTAAATGAAGCAGCAAAAAAACTGGATGTTAATGCTTATCAGGTTGGGCCTGCCACGCCAGACCCGGCGCAACAAGTTAAAGTCATTGAAGACCTTATTGCCAAAAATGTAGATGCCATCATTGTGGTGCCGAACGATGCCAAAGTGCTGGAACCAGTACTGAAAAAAGCGCAAGAGAAAGGCATTGTGGTGTTAACTCACGAATCTCCTGATCAACGTATCGGGCAGTGGGATGTTGAGACCATCGATAGTGAAAAATATGCTCAGGCCAACATGGACGAACTGGCGAAAGCCATGGGGGGCAAAGGGGGTTATGCGATTTATGTGGGTTCCCTGACTGTGCCATTGCATAACGCTTGGGCGGATTATGCTATCAAATACCAGAAAGAAAAATACCCCGATATGTTCGAAGTCACTCCACGCCTGCCAGTGGCTGAGAACATTGATAAATCTTACTCCACCACTCTGGATCTGATGAAAACCTATCCGAAAATGAAAGGGATCATTGGTTTTGGTTCACTGGGGCCAATTGGTGCCGGTCAAGCAGTGGCTAAGAAACGCGCGAAAGATCAAATCGCGGTAGTGGGTATCGCTATGCCTGCACAGGCAGCGCCATACCTGATGCGTGGTGATATCAAAAAAGCCCTGTTGTGGGATCCAAAAGACGCCGGTTTTGCTGTGGTGCAGATTGCAGATCAATTACTGAAAGGCCAAAAAATCACGCCAGACTTGACCATCGAAGGCTTGGGTAAAGCCGATGTGGATAGCGAGAAAGGCGTGATCCGTTTCAACAAGATCCTTGAAGTCACTAAAGATAATGCGAAAACATTAGGTTTCTGATTTTCAGACGCCACACCAGGGAATTACCGGCTAACGAGCCGTGCTTGGCAGTAAATCAGGCAGCGGGAGAGCATCCCCGTTGCCCTCACCATCATCACCGAATTGCTGTAAAAATAGCGCCATGCTTATGGCGTTAGGGAAGGTATTGTCATGACTCAGGCCAACGCATTTATCACTCTTGAAAATATCAGTAAGCGATTCCCCGGCGTGCTGGCGCTGGATCAGGTGAATCTCACACTGAATAAAGGAGAAGTGCACTGTCTGGCAGGCCAGAACGGCTGCGGCAAGAGCACCATTATCAAAGTGATTTCAGGAGTTTATCAGCCAGAGAAAGGCGCAAGTATCCTGATAGACGGCAAGCTGTTCCATCAGTTTACGCCGCAACTCTCATTCTTCTATGGCGTGCAGGTGATATATCAAGACTTGTCGCTATTTCCTAATCTCACCGTTTCGGAAAATATTGCCGTCCACCGTTATCTACCAGGTGGTGATTTTTGGGTGAAGCGTAAAAGTATGCGTGAGCGTGCGTTAGCCGCCATGCAGCGAGTGGGTGTCACCCTTGATCCTGATAAAAAAGTTGAACAGCTCTCTATTGCTGACCGCCAGTTAGTGGCGATTTGCCGCGCTATCGCTGCCGATGCCCGCTTGGTGATTATGGATGAACCTACTGCCTCGCTAACCAGTCAGGAAGTGAAAGGCTTGCTGGACGTGGTACGTGATCTCAAATCACAAGGTATCTGCGTGGTGTTTGTTAGCCACCGGCTGGATGAAGTGATGGAAGTGGCCGACAGAATCAGTGTCATGCGCGATGGCCAACTAATTGGTACCTGGCCGGCCAGCGAACTGGACAGCCATGAGCTGGCGTTCCTAATGACCGGCCAGCGCTTTACCTACAGCCAGTTACCGCCACTGGCGGCAGAAGCCACGCCGTTGCTGGAAATCAAAAAACTGAGTCGTGGCGAGCAGTTTCGTAACATCGATTTGACCCTACATCAGGGCGAAATTGTGTCGATCACCGGGTTACTGGGGGCGGGGCGTACTGAACTGTGTCTGAGCCTGTTTGGCATGACCCAACCCGATAGTGGCGAGGTGTGGGTCGCCGGTGAACAAGTGCATTTCCGTAACAACCGTGATGCGATCCGCCACGGGATCGGTTATGTCTCTGAAGATCGCCTGACACAGGGATTGATCATGGAGCAATCGATCTATGACAACACCATCGTGTCCGTTTTTGACAAATTACATACCCGCAGTGGGTTGTTGGATCATGCCAAAGCCGCAGCGCTGGTGAAAAAACTGGTGCAAGATCTGAACATCAAAGTGTCCGATACCGCCCTGCCGGTCAAAACGTTATCGGGCGGTAATGCACAGCGCATCGCTATTGCTAAATGGGTAGCGACGCAACCGCGTATTTTGATCCTCGATTCTCCGACCGTCGGCGTAGATATCGCCAACAAAGAAGGGATTTACCATATTGCCAAAGCCTTGGCAGAGCAGGGGATGGCGGTATTGATGATTTGTGACGAGATCCCGGAGGCTTACTACAACAGTCACCGGATATTAGTGATGCGCAAAGGTGAACTGGTGGCCGAGTTTTACCCGCATCAGTGCACCGAACAACAGGTAGCCGAGGTGGTCAATGGATAAGCTAAAACTGCGGCAACTGACGGGGCGACATGAGTTTTATCTTGGGCTATTGGTATTACTGTTAGTCATCGGACTGAGTGTAAAAAGCCCGGAGTTCCTGACCTTAGGGAATCTGACCGATGTCGCCACCAGTTATGCCATTTTGGGTATTCTGGCCTGTGGCCTGTTTGTGGTGCTGATTGCCGGTGGTATTGATATCTCCTTTCCGGCGGTAACGGCTATTGCGCAATATGTCATGGCGTCGTGGGTGATTACCCATGGCGGCAGCTTCGCGCTAGCGTTTGTTCTGGCCATGTCAGTTGGTTTAGTGCTGGGGCTGATCAATGGGTTGCTGGTGTATTGGTTGAAAGTCCCAGCGATAATTATCACCATTGCCACACTGAATCTGTTCTATGGCCTGCTGGTTTATTTCACCAACGGTACCTGGTTGTACGGTTTCCCTGACTGGTTTATGACCGGGATTAACTGGTTCTCGTTTACCGGCAGTGACGGCTATGACTATGGCTTGACACTACCGCTGTTCTGCCTGGCGGCGACCATCATTTTCACAGGTGTATTGATGAACTACACCCGTCTTGGGCGGCAGATCTTTGCCATGGGCAGCAATAAGGATGCGGCTTCCCGCCTGGGCATTAATATTCTGCGTTTGCATCTCTACGTCTATGGCTACATGGGCATGCTGGCAGGGGTGGCGGCGGTGGTACAGGCGCAGATTTCCCAGTCAGTGGCACCTAACTCATTGATGGGGTTTGAGCTGACCGTGCTGGCCGCCGTGGTCTTGGGTGGCACCAGTATGACGGGGGGCCGTGGATCCCTCAGTGGCACCGTGCTCGGCGTGATGTTGCTGGCATTTTTGCAAAACGGTCTGACGCTGCTGAGTGTCTCCTCTTACTGGCATACGGTTTTCAGCGGCGCAATCATTTTGGTGAGTATCAGTACCACCGCATGGAATGAAAAACGCAAATTGCTGAGGGAGCACTGATATGACCTGGCTAAACCGAATTATTCCTAACGACCGCATTATCCGCCTGCAATTATTGATTCTGGTGGCAGTGATGTTGGCCTTCTCATTGACCTTGGGCCAACGCTTCTTCAGCTTGGGTAACTTCCAGTCTATTTCCTCGCAGTTGCCGATTTTAGGCATGCTGGCGCTGGGGATGGGGCTGACCATGCTGACCGGCGGTATTAACTTATCCATTATTGCCGGAGCGAACGCTTGCTCATTAGTCATGGCTGCCATCATTGTCAGCCACCCTGATCAGCCGCTGTTCCTGTTACTGGCATTAGTTGCTGGCTTGCTGGTGGCGGTGGTGATTGGTGCGTTGAATGGCTTACTGATTTCAGTGGTCGGGGTGTCGCCAATTCTGGCGACGTTGGGCACCATGACATTGATTACCGGCCTGAATATTTTATTGTCCAACGGTGACGTGATCTCTGATTTCCCACCGGTGATTCAATACATTGGCAGTGGTGATATCGCCGGTATTCCAGTCGCGATGATCTTGTTTTTACTGGTCTCCACTGGGCTGTGGGTGCTTTTGGAACACACGACCTTGGGGCGTAGCATCTATCTGGTCGGCTCCAATGAGCAGGCCACCCGTTTTAGTGGCGTGAATACCCATCGGGTACAGGTCGCGGTCTATATCCTGTCAGCCATATTAGGATGGGGGGCGGCTATCCTGATGATGGCGAAATTTAACTCGGCCAAAGCCGGTTACGGCGAATCCTATCTATTAGTCACCATTCTGGCATCGGTATTGGGTGGCATTAACCCGGATGGCGGCTTTGGTCGCATCATCGGCTTGATCCTGGCGCTGGTGGTACTGCAACTATTGGAAAGTGGCCTGAATTTGCTGGGGGTGAGTAGCTACCTGACCATGGCGTTATGGGGTGGGGTGCTGATCCTCTTTATCGCATTACAGAATCGTAAGGCTTAAGAATTGAGGGATACAACAATGGCAAGTTACTTTATCGGCGTAGATGTAGGGACCGGCAGCGCAAGGGCCGGAGTATTCGATTTGCAGGGCCGCATGGTCGGGCAGGCCAGCCGTGAAATTACCATGTTTAAGCCCAAGGCGGATTTTGTTGAGCAGTCTTCCGATAATATCTGGCAGGCGGTGTGTAATGCGGTACGAGATGCGGTGAATCAGGCTGATATCAACCCGATCCAAGTGAAAGGGCTGGGGTTCGATGCCACCTGTTCGCTGGTGGTGCTGGATAAAGAAGGCAACCCGTTGACCGTTAGCCCGTCGGGGCGCAGCGAACAGAATGTAATTGTCTGGATGGATCATCGTGCCATTACCCAGGCTGAAAGAATTAATGCCACCAAACATCCGGTATTGGAGTTTGTTGGCGGCGTGATTTCACCTGAAATGCAAACTCCAAAACTGCTGTGGTTGAAACAGCATATGCCAACCACGTGGAGCAATGTCGGTCATCTGTTTGATTTACCGGATTTTCTCACCTGGCGAGCGACCAAAGACGAAACCCGTTCGCTTTGTTCTACGGTGTGTAAATGGACTTATCTGGGCCATGAGGATCGCTGGGATCCGTCCTATTTTAAATTGGTCGGGCTGGCTGATTTGCTGGACAACAATGCGGCGAAAATCGGTGCTAGCGTTAAACCGATGGGCGAGCCGTTGGGCCGTGGACTTAGCCAACGGGCGGCATCAGAAATGGGATTGATCCCTGGTACTGCGGTCAGTGTTTCTATTATTGATGCCCATGCTGGCACTATTGGCATCCTCGGTGCCAGTGGTGTGACTGGCGAAAATGCCAATTTTGATCGGCGCATTGCGCTGATTGGTGGTACCTCAACGGCACATATGGCGATGTCACGTTCCGCGCATTTTATTGGCGGCATCTGGGGACCCTATTATTCGGCTATTCTACCGGAGTACTGGCTAAATGAGGGCGGACAGTCGGCGACGGGAGCATTAATTGACCATATTATTCAAACACATCCGTGTTACCCAGAGCTGTTGGCACAGGCCAAAAGCAAAGGTGAGACTATTTACGAGGCGCTAAATCATATTCTGCGCCAGCTTGCCGGTGAACCGGAGAATATCGCCTTCCTCACCAAAGATATTCACATTTTGCCGTACTTCCACGGTAATCGTTCACCGCGCGCGAATCCGAATCTGACGGGCATTATTACCGGCTTGAAGCTGTCTACCACCTTTGAAGATATGGCGTTACGCTATTTGGCGACCATTCAGGCGCTGGCGCTGGGAACGCGGCATATCATCGAAACCATGAATAAGAACGGCTATTGCATTGACACTATGATGGCCAGCGGCGGCGGAACTAAAAACCCGATCTTTGTACAAGAACACGCTAATGCGACGGGTTGTGCCATGCTACTGCCGGAAGAGAGTGAAGCCATGTTGCTCGGCAGCGCCATGATGGGCACGGTCGCAGCAGGTGTGTTTGAGTCGCTGCCGGAGGCGATGGCTGCCATGAGCCGCATTGGTAAAACGGTCACACCGCAAACTAACAAAATCAAAGCCTATTACGACCGTAAATACCGCGTGTTCCACCAGATGTATCACGACCATATGCGTTATCAGGAACTGATGCAGGAGGAAGGATGAGCCAGAGTGATGAATGGCAAATAGCCAGTGACGCATGGATGACTTATAGCCGCGAGTTGGCGGCGTTAAAGGATAATGTCGATCCGCAGGTGTGGTTGCAGGTGCTGGAGATGTTGGCTGGGTGCCGTGGCAAAATCGCGGTAACTGGGGTGGGCACATCAGGTATTGCCGCACGAAAGGTTGCTCATATGCTGGCTTGCGTAGAGCAACCGGCGATTTACCTGAATGCCACTGATGCAGCGCACGGCGATTTGGGTTTCCTCGGGTCACAGGACATCATCATTTTGATCTCTCGTGGCGGGAATTCCGATGAGCTGACCCGGTTGCTGCCAACGCTGCAACGCAAGCAAGTGCAGATTATCAGTGTAACGGAAAACGAGCAGTCGGCTATCGCGCAGGTATCTGCCTTGGTGCTGAAAACACATGTGAAGCAAGAGATAGACCCGCTGAATATGTTAGCAACCACATCTATTGTTCTGGTATTAGCCCTGTTCGATGCTATCTGTGCCTGCCTGATGGCACGCAGAGGTTTTACTAAACAGGCCCTACTGGCGGTGCACCCTGGTGGAGATGTGGGTATCGAATTACGTAAACAGCAGTAATTAACCGATAAAAAACACTGCGCCAGTGTCATCGCGCGGTGTTTTTTATTCTCAATATTTCAATGTATTACCAGAAACCCAGCACTTTCCACCAGGCGCTACCGATGATCAGCCAGATAGGGATAACCACCAGACTGATCAGGAAACCAATCTTCCACCAGGTCGCCAGTGGGATAAAGTTACAACCAAACAGGATAGGGGCCGGGCCGCCAGAGTAGTGGGTAGTTGCCATATACAGGTTACTGAACATACCAAATACCAATACTGTCAGCATTGGCGGAGCACCTGCTGCAATAGCAATGGAGACAAAAATGGCATACATGGCACTGATATGGGCGATGGCACTGGCCATCATATAGTGGCTGTAATAGTACGCCAGCAGCAGGATTCCCATCATTGGCACCCAGTTCATCCCCTGCACTGAACCGGCAATTGATGAGCCAAACCAGGTAATAAAACCCAGCTTATTCAGTTGGCTGGCGAGTGTTAGCAGTACCGCAAACCAAATCACCGTATGCCAGGCTTCTTTCTCGGCAATCACATCATCCCAGGTCAGCGCGCCACTCAGTAATAGAATTGCCAGTCCAATAAAGGCGGTCATGGTGGCATCAATATTCAGTGCTGCGCCACATACCCACAGCGTCACCAGCCCGACGAAGACAGATAATACAATCCATTCGTTGCGGCTCATTGGCCCCATTTCTTTCAATTTCACCATTGCCAAGGCGCGCATTTCCGGGGTTTTCTTTATTTCTGGCGGGTAGAAGCGATACAGCAACAACGGGATTACTGCCAAAGAGATTAAACCAGGGACGATGGCGGCCAATGCCCAACTGGTCCAGGTAATGGTAATCCCCATTTCACCGGCCAGTTTGCCAATCATTGGGTTGCCGGCCATTGAGGTCAGGAACATCGCACAGGTAATGGCATTACACTGGAAGATACATTGCACCAGAAATGCCCCGATTTTGCGTTCGGTACCGCGTTCTGGTGTCGATTCATAGGCTTCAGAAATTGAGCGAAACAGCGGCGTAATGATGCCACCACATCGGGCGGAGGTAGACGGCATCGCCGGTGCGAATAGCAAATCGGTCAGCACCAAACCATAAGCCAGACCTAGCGAGCTGTGGCCCAACTTACTGATAAACAGATAACCGACCCGGCGGCCAAAACCTGTTTTAATAAAGCCGCGTGAGATAAAGAAGGCGCAAGCGATCATCCAGATTGTCGGGTCAGCAAAACCGGCTAACACTTCTTTGATACTCAGCAAGCCTGTAGCCGCAACGACTGTCAGGCTGAATATCGCCATTGCGCCTAACGGATATGGCGACAAGATCAGGCCGATAACCGTCGCTGCAAAAACCGCCATGAGGTGCCAGGCGCGCGGGTCTACCGATTCCGGGACGGGGCTAAACCAGATACCTATCCCAATAAATAGGATAAGTAACATCCTTCCTATACGTGTTTTGAATATCGACATGATTATTTACCCTGATGCTATTTTATGTGCAGTGTTAATCATCGCCAGTGAAAAAAACGGTAATAATGAGATGATTAAGGTGATGGTTATATGAAATAACTGTATAGACAAAATAACGTAGTCATTTTGATCAAAGTCATTCTTATATTGTTAGTGGTGGGGATGCGTAGCGGGAGATATATATTATCCTGGCGAGAACAATTCAGACGAAATTTAGCGGTTACTCTACTTTATTAATTATCCTATGCGGGATTTTATCTGTTAAAACAACGTGATTTTGCATTAATAGACGAGAAGGTAAAGCCAGGGTAAATCTGAGTAGAGGAACGTCGGACAGATTAAATCTATTGGTAAAGATTAATACATAAACGTTGCTTATTGGATTTATTACTTTTTGCCTACTGACAATTGAATATTATTCTGAGTGTAGCTCTATTTTTGGCAACAAAAAAACCCGCACCAAGGCGGGTTCTTTTTATTCAGAATAACGTAACTGCTCAGAGCTATCACCTTCATCTATCGTACGTTATTCCAATAGTTTTGGTATCTATTATTGGCTGTTACAGCGCAATAACATTTACCGCTGCTGGGCCTTTAGCGCCGTTCTCAATAGAGAACTCCACGTTTTGGCCTTCATCTAAGGTTTTAAAATCATTACTCTGGATGGCAGAGAAGTGAACGAACACATCTTTGCTACCATCAGCAGGAGAGATAAAACCAAAACCTTTATCAGCGTTAAACCATTTTACTAAACCAGTCATTTTATTAGACATAGAGATACTTCCTTCAATTATTTTTGATTGCCGCCATAGGCGAACGGATAGGCTTGGGTACAACTTATGGGGCACTTAGAAGGAATTTCGCGAAGAAGAGGTATCTGTCTGATAACGCTAATACGGAGAACTGCTTTACTAAAACTGCTTGCATAAATGTTACTGTCAACCGGGTACTGCTTATTACTTTATTTGGAGAGCGGGTTACACTGCTCGGGTCTGGCCGTCATCGCTATCGGCAACCTGCTCCCCTAATCACGCTGTATTACAGAGCGACTACGTTTACCGCTGATGGGCCTTTAGCGCCGTTCTCAATAGAGAACTCAACTTTTTGACCTTCATCTAACGTTTTGAAATCATTGCTCTGGATGGCAGAGAAGTGTACGAACACATCTTTGCTACCATCAGCAGGGGTGATGAAACCAAAACCTTTACCAGCGTCAAACCATTTTACTAAACCAGTCATTTTATTAGACATAGGGATACTTCCTTCAATTATTTTTTGCCACAATAGTGCGGCGAACGTGGTCTGTTTTTCAGCGGATTACTTATTTGGGCACTTAGGAGGAGACTCACGGAGAAGGGATATCTATGGATAACGCTTGAACTGAGGACTGCTTTACTAAAACTGCTTTCATAAGGTCTGTGTTCCAAACCGATGAGGCTATTTAACCACAACACATTCCTCGTGGCAACACAATATTTGACTATCATAATCAGTATCAATGGTTTTTTCATCTGGAATGGGGTGCGACGTAATGCCTTTTATGTTACTAAACAGCCTATTACACCGATAAAAGTTGTTGCTAAATTGTGGGGTAATATTTTGTGTTAATGCGCTCATAGCCGGAGGGGGATCCCCCCGGCTGGTTAATTTAGCGGGGAGAAACTGTTACTGTGCCGCTACGGTCACTGGCAATCATGACGCGTTGACCTGCACTGAAACGCGTTGGCCCTTGTGCCTGTACGACGACGATACTGCTGCCATCATCTCGGCGAATTTCCAGTTGTACACCTTCACTACGGTTCATGGCGCTTTGCACGCCTTGACCTGCCATACCACCGGCTACCGCACCACCTGCCGTTGCCAGGCTATTACCACGGCCACCACCTATAGTGTTACCCAAGAAGCCCCCGACTACAGCACCGCCAATGGCACCGGCCACATTATTTTCACTGCCGCCCTGAATGGTGACTGGCCGTGCAGAGATAACGGTGCCGTAGGTTACGGTCTGTACTTGTCGTGCCTGAGAGGCGGTGAAAGTATCACCAGACGCAGTTCTGTTGTTGGCACATCCACTTAATACTGTCGCTGTAAGTGCTACGGCAATGACCAGCTTATTCATAATCAAACCCCTATTATCGGTACAAATCAGACTTCGTCAGCAATACCCTTCCTACTTGACGTTGCAGCAGTGTTAGCTGTTTTCACTCTGAACCTTGGTCAGCTCAACGAGATTCGCTTGTTACCTTACTGTAACGGCAATTACTTTGAGTATAGATAATTGTTAACAATGACTATAGCGTGAGAACTCTTAATCTGAGGAGATAAATATGATAGCAGTGTACATATAGGCGGATTCTCGCCTTATTTTCATGTTACCGTCATGCTAAACATAGTCATTTATCGACTCAGGAAGGCTGTCTTGCTACGCTCTATTCTTGCCGCCAAAATTTTCCGCCTCGACTTAGGTCGACTAATCCTTATTCTAGCTGTAATGAGCGCTTTTGTGACGCTAGCGAACAGTTTCTATGCCAGTTATCGGGTACAGCGGCAGCTACTGATTGATAACACACTCGAAGCCAATCGTGTCTATGCGACTAAACTGGCATCCAGTACGGATATTTTCCTGAGAAGCGCGCAAAAGCAACTGCATTACAGCAGTATGATTGTCGCCAAGAATTTTGATGATCATGAGGCGCTGCAAGCGGAAACCGCACGGCTAAAATACCAAACCGATAGTTTTAACTCGGTGGTAATAACGGATGCGCATGGTGTTATCCGCGCAACATCCCCGGACAATCTCCAGTTATTAGGTCACGTATTGACATCACCAGGGTCAGTGGAGGCGTTAAAACTACGTCGCCCGGTAATTAGTAAGCCTTATGTATCGGCAGCAAATAATCTGGTTATCAATATCTCGACCCCCATCTTTACGCCGGATGGACGTTATCGCGGTTATATCGGCGGTACTATTTACCTGCGCAAGCAAAGTATTTTAAATGAGCTATTGGGTGAGCATTATTATCGTGATGGCTCCTATATCGTGGTGCTCGACAGCGATCGGCGCATCCTTTATCACCAAGATACCAGCCGTATCGGGGAAATACTTGAACCTAAACCCATCACGGAAGCGATAAAAACCTCCACTAACGGCAGCTTGATGGTTACCAGTACTAGCGGCGAATCAATGCTAGCGGGCTATGCCATTGTCGAACCCTCCGGTTGGGAAATCATTACCTTGCGGCCCGAAGCGTCAACGTTGAAGCCACTGGAAGGTTTAATGCTAAAAGGGCTTGGTCATATCACGCCATTGGCGCTACTCACTTTGCTGGGTGTTTGGCTGTTATCCCGGTTAATTGCCCGCCCGCTGTGGTTGCTCGCCGGCAGTGCCAACCATATGGATAAGCCCGATATTGCCAGCAGCATCAAGGAAATTCCTTCCTGGTATTTCGAATCGACCCAACTCAAACGGGCGCTATTGATTGGCATCAGTTTGTTGCAAAAGAAAATCGGTAAATTGAAGTTTGAGGCACAAACTGATCCCATGACTGGCCTGTTTAACCGGCGTGGATTGGCCATCACCCTCGAGCCTATCTCACAGCTTGGGCAGCATTTTTCGGTTATTGCACTGGATATTGACCACTTTAAGTCGATTAATGACGCTTACGGCCACGACGTTGGTGATGAGGTTATTAAGCAATTGGCAGTCCAAATCCGCGATAGCTCCCGTGACACGGATATCTTGTGTCGTAGCGGAGGGGAGGAGTTCCTGATGTTGCTGCCGGGTACTACGTTGGATGTGGCCACACAGGTCGCCAACCGGCTGCGTCAAAATGTAGAAAGGATGGTGATATCGGACATTCATCCTATTACGATTTCGCTAGGCGTGGCGTACTGGAATGGCGAGGGTATGCTGGAAGATTCGCTCAAACTGGCGGATGAAGCCCTATATCGAGCGAAACAGCAAGGGCGCAATCGGGTAGAGATTGCGTAATAAAAAAGGCGCGCTCCGTGTGGAGTACGCCTTTTTAAACAACAACTTAACTGACTAGTATCAGTTCATGCCGTATTTTTTCAATTTCTTACGTAGCGTGCCACGGTTGATGCCCATCATCAGGGCAGCGCGGGTTTGGTTGCCACGGGTGTATTGCATCACCATGTCCAACAATGGCTGTTCAACTTCAGCCAGTACCAACTCATACAGGTCACTCACATCCTGACCATTCAGTTGAGCAAAATAGTTCTTCAGTGCTTGTTTAACCGAGTCACGCAAAGGCTTTTGAGTCACCTGATCTTGTGAATTTACGGTTGCAACGGTCAGTACGTCAGAATTTACGCGTTGTTCGAACATAGTTCTGTCAGCTCTTTTTTCTGTTTACGCAAGATTTTCGAAATATGCCTCCAACGCCTCCAGCTGTTCGCTGGCATCCTCAATGGCGTTGAATGTGCGCCGAAACTGGTCGTTAGGGGCGTGCTCCTGGAGATACCAAGAGACGTGCTTACGTGCAATACGAAATCCCTTGCCTGGACCATAAAAGTCGTGCAATTCCCGTATATGCCCGTTTAACAAGCGCTGCACTTCGCCAAGTGGCATCGGTGGCAGCAGCTCCCCAGTGTCCAGATAATGCTGGATTTCCCGGAAGATCCAAGGTCTTCCCTGAGCGGCACGTCCTATCATCAGAGCATCAGCCCCAGTGTAGTCGAGCACCGCTCTGGCTTTATGCGGGTCAGTGATGTCGCCATTCGCGATAACGGGAATGGAAACAATCTGCTTAACTGCCCGAATGCTGTCGTATTCCGCCTCACCATTAAACAGGCAAGAACGGGTTCGGCCATGAATCGTCAGGGCTTGTATACCACAATTTTCGGCCAGTTGGGCAATTTCTATACAATTACGGTGTTCGGTCGACCAACCCGTCCTGATCTTCAGCGTTACTGGCGCATCTACCGCATTAACCACCGCGGAGAGGATTTGTTTAACCAAATCAGGATGTTGCAATAATGCAGAACCTGCCAGCTTGCGATTCACTTTCTTGGCCGGACATCCCATATTGATATCGATGATTTGTGCACCATTAGCCACATTGATTCTGGCTGCTGCTGCCATCTCATCCGGGTCGTTACCGGCAATTTGCACGGTACGAATCCCAGGCTCATCGCTATGAACCATACGCAAACGTGACTTATCCGTCCGCCAGACCTCGGGATTCGAGGAGAGCATTTCAGATACCGTCATCCCAGCCCCCATGCCATGACATAGCGCTCTGAAGGGGCGGTCTGTTATACCAGCCATCGGGGCGGCAATCAGGCAATTTGTAAGCTGGAAGTGTCCAATACGCATAGACAAAGAATGACCACACTGTGTCCGTAAGGGCGCGTATATTACGCATTTTTGCGCCCAGATGAAAGGCCAAACTTTGACCAATTGATGAAAAAAGAGCGATAAAATACCCGCCAAGCTGTGCTAATTAATTATTTATTCATATATAACATGGTGTTAACTAAAATTGATTAATTTGTGCGCTTCAGGATTTTCTCCTAAACATCACAATTATCGACTAGTTATGCTACATCTGTCTGGTCGAAAGTGCTGATTTATTCATCAAATCAATGATAAAGCACAGATGGAAATGAGTCAGACCTCCCATTTTGATTAAAAAGAGAGTGTGGTGGATTGCCAGAAATGCTAACTCAGCAAGGGATGTGATGGCCCCTGCTAAGGTTTAACAGCCCTGGCAGGGGAGTCGGTTTTTGCGCGTTTACTGCTTGATACCGGTAATACGGCACCACTCTTCTTTCTCTGCCACTGGGTCGAGGGTGAACTTATCCTCGTAAGCCTGTGCGACGCCCACAGCCTGGGTCGCCAGTACCCCAGACAGACCCAAATGACCGCCGGTTACCGGTAGTACACTAATCAGTGGCGCCAGTTCGCGCAAGGGGCCTGCCAGAATATTGGCGACCACCACATCAGCAGATAAGTCTGCTGGCTGGTCTTTGGCGAGATACAGCTCCAGACGCTCTGAAACGCCGTTACGCTGTGCGTTATCACGACTGGCCTGAATGGCCTGCGGATCGATATCGATGCCAATAGCGCGCGTTGCACCGAGTTTTAGCGCTGCAATTGCCAGGATGCCAGAGCCACAACCGAAGTCGATAACAGTTTTACCGTCCAGGCTGAGGCCATCGAGCCATTGCAGACACAATGCGGTGGTTGGATGGGTACCGGTACCAAATGCCAAACCGGGGTCCAGCATCACGTTGACCGCGGTTGGGTCCGGCACATCACGCCAGCTCGGGCAGATCCACAGGCGCTCACCGAAACGCATCGGATGGAAATTATCCATCCATTCACGTTCCCAATCCTTATCTTCCAACTGCTCAATCTTATGGATAAAGCCTTTACCGAGTTGCGGGTTGTATTCCAGCATGGCGATCACTGCGGCCATCTCCGTTTCAGCATCATACAGGCCAATCACATCAGTATCGCCCCACAGTCGAGTTTCGCCTGGTAGCGGCTCAAACACCGGATTATCGTGGGTATCCTGAAACGTAACTGACACCGCGCCACTTTCAATCAATGCGTCCCCAAGGGATTCGGCCTGATTGCCGGTGGTGTTTAATTTTAGTTGAATCCAAGGCATGACTTTTCTCTCAAAAGCTCAATCCCCTTCATCTTTCAAGTCGCAGGGGTGTTGGCTGTGCTCACGCCACCCGAATCACTTGACTGTGTAAGCTCATCGGGATGCCCTCGCTTGCCGCCTTCCTGCATCTTGAAATCTATTGGGTATATAATTGAGCTGATATAAATTAATCGTTTCTAATCAGCGCTAACTACCACGGGCTGCCGCGCTCTAGCCCTGTCGCCAAACTGATTACCGATATAAAACGCCAGCAGATTAAGCACCAGTGACGGCACTATCGGGTGTAGGCCGGCTATCTTAATATTGAAACTGGCCAATACCGTATAGCATACCGCACCGACAATCATAGAGCTAAGGGCTCCGTGAGCATTGGCGCGCTCCCAGTACAGCCCCAGCACCAATGGCCAGAGGAATACCGCTTCCAGACCACCAAAGGCCAACAGATTCAGCCAGATAATCATTTCTGGCGGCCGCCAGGCAGCAAGTAACAGTAACAGTCCCAGAATAAGCGTCGATAAGCTGGAAATACGCGCCAACTTGCGTTCATTCTTCAACTCTTCTGGCCACAGATTGAGATATAAATCTTTCACGATGGTTGCAGAAGATTGCAGCAACTGGGCATTGATGGTCGACATAATCGCCGCCATGGGTGCCGCCAGAAAGATCCCGGCAGCAAAGGGCGGCAACACGGTGATCATCAGTGTCGGGATCACCTGATCGGGGATCTTCAGGTCCGGCAGGATAGCCCGGCCCAATGCGCCAGCCAAATGCATGCCGAACATCAGGATGGCGACCACAATGGTGCCGATGATAATGCCACGATGTACCGCTTTGCTATCACGATACGAAATACAGCGCACGGCAGTATGTGGCAGGCCAATCACGCCAAAGCACACCAGGATCCAGAACGAGGCCATAAACGGCAAATCAAGGATCTTGTCACCACCTTGCGGTGAAACTAGCGCTGGATCAATATGTTGTAGTGTATCGACGGCTTTATGCAACCCGCCTGCGGCATGGATCACTGCAACCAATAGCAAAATAGTGCCGATCAACATCACCAGCCCTTGCAAGGCATCGTTCAATACACTGGCGCGGAAACCACCAAAAGAGGTATATAACGCGATACTGATACCAAATATTAATAAGCCGGTATCGTAAGGAATGCCTGCCGCAGTTTCCAGTAAACGTGCACCACCAATAAATTGCACGGTCATGGCACCGACAAACGCCACCAACAAACTGATACTGGCCAGCCACACCAGCAATCGGCTCTGATAGCGGGCATACAGCATATCGTTGAGGGTTACAGCGTTATAGCGGCGCGCCAGAATGGCAAACTTCTTGCCCAGAACACCCAGCGACAGCCAGACCGCAGGTAACTGGATCATCGCCAATAACACCCAGCCAAGGCCATACTTATAGGCAGCACCCGGCCCGCCAATAAATGAACTGGCACTGATATAAGTGGCGGTCAGGGTCATTGCCAGTACGAATCCTCCCATCGAGCGATTGCCGATAAAGTATTCGTTTAGAAAACTTCCGGTTTTTTGGCGGGTATAGGCATAAATTGATAAGCCAAATACCATTGCCAGATAGCCCACTAATGGCAGGACAACATCAGTTTGCATTCTCATCCTCCAACGGAATATCGCGGAAGACGAAACGCACCATCAGAGCGCACAACACAATAAACACCAGTGGCAGCGCAATACAGGCGGCTTCAAACCAAGCCGGGAGGCCAGTCATGCCGGGGATATTACCGGGTAAATACGCAGTCAATATCCAGCCAGCCAGATAAGCCAATGTTAAACCAAAGGCCCAGCGCGCTTCTTTGTGGGCTTGTATGAATCTTGTTTCCATTGTTCTCCCCATACCCTTTGTACTTGGCGCGACAGCGTTGTTAGCCGCTCTCACCCACCCGAATCACTGACGTGAGTCAGCTCATCGGGATGTGTTCGTTTGCTGCCTGGCTGTCACACCAATTACTGTGGGTAATAATATCTTTGTACTTGGCGCGACAGCGTTGTTAGCCGCTCTCACCCACCCGAATCACTGACGTGAGTCAGCTCATCGGGATGTGTTCGTTTGCTGCCTGGCTGCCACGCCCATTACTGTGGGTAATAATATCTTTGTACTTGGCGCGACAGCATTGTTAGCCGCTCTCACCCACCCGAATTTACTTATCGGATTTCATTAGATTGCCGCTTGACTACAACACCAATAACTTCAGATAGATAAGTCGAAATAAAGTCTCAAAAGAAAAAAGACCGGTGATTAACCGGCCTTGATATAAAAGACTAACAGCATGGAGGGCGAAATATCAGGTTTCTTGTAACCCGAGTTTCTTCTCCAGATAGTGGATATTGGTGCCACCGTGCTGGAAGTTTTCGTCGTTCATGATGCGCAGCTGTAACTCAACGTTGGTTTTGATACCGTCGATAATGAGTTCCGCCAGCGCATTTTTCATGCGAGCAATCGCCACGTCACGGTTTTCACCGTAAGTGATCAGCTTGCCGATCATGGAGTCATAATATGGTGGCACAGTATAACCGGCGTAAATATGAGACTCCCAACGCACACCAAAACCGCCCGGCGCATGGAAACGGGTAATTTTACCCGGACTTGGCAGGAAGGTATTCGGGTCTTCGGCGTTGATACGGCATTCCACGGCGTGGCCGTGTACCTTCACTTCATCTTGTTTGATGGAGAGAGGTTGGCCCGCAGCGATACGCAGTTGTTCTTTGATCAAATCCACACCGGTGATCATTTCGGTAACCGGATGTTCAACCTGAATACGGGTGTTCATTTCAATGAAATAGAACTCGCCGTTTTCATACAGGAACTCGAAAGTCCCCGCACCACGATAGCCGATCTCTACACAGGCTTTCGCGCAGCGCTCACCGATATAACGGCGCAATTCGCTGGTGATGCCCGGTGCTGGTGCCTCTTCAACCACTTTCTGGTGGCGGCGCTGCATAGAACAGTCACGCTCAGCCAGATAGATAGCATTACCCTGACCGTCAGCCAAAATCTGAACTTCGATATGGCGTGGGTTCTCAAGGTATTTTTCCATATAAACCATGTCGTTATTGAAAGCCGCTTTGGCTTCCGCACGGGTCATGTTGATGGACTGCTCGAGATCTTTATCATGACGAACCACACGCATGCCACGACCACCACCACCACCTGATGCCTTGATAATGACCGGGTAACCGATACGTTTGGCAAAGGCTTTATTCTTGGTAGTGTCGTCAGTCAATGGGCCGTCAGAGCCAGGTACGCAAGGTACACCAGCTTTCTTCATCGCGCTTATTGCTGAAACTTTATCACCCATCAGGCGAATAGTTTCGGCACGTGGGCCGATAAAGATGAAACCTGAACGTTCTACCTGTTCGGCAAAATCAGCATTTTCAGACAGGAAGCCATAGCCGGGGTGAATAGCCACCGCGCCGGTGATCTCAGCCGCAGAAATGATTGCCGGGATGTTCAGATAGCTTTTAACAGAAGGCGCGGGACCAATACAAACAGTCTCGTCAGCCAATAACACATGTTTAAGATCACGATCCGCAGTAGAGTGAACTGCCACAGTTTTGATCCCCAGCTCTTTACAAGCTCGCAGGATACGCAGCGCAATCTCACCACGGTTAGCGATTACGATTTTATCAAGCATGGAACGCCTCGTTACTCGATGACGACAAGAGGCTCGTCGAATTCAACCGGCTGACCGTTTTCAACCAGAATGGCTTTTACAGTACCGGATTTATCTGCTTCGATTTGGTTCATCATTTTCATCGCTTCAACGATGCAAAGAGTGTCACCAGCAGAAACTTTCTGACCTACTTCAATGAAGGCTTTAGCATCCGGGCTCGGGGTGCGGTAGAAAGTACCGACCATTGGGGAGCGCACGATATGGCCACTGATTGCTGCTGGTGCAGCCGCTTCAGCAGGTGCTGGTGCAACGGCGGCAGCCAGTGCGGGCTGTTGCTGTGGTGCAGCAAAAGCATATGGCTGTTGCATCATTGGGTAGTTTGGTGCGGCGGGAGCACGACTGATACGTACTGACTCTTCGCCTTCTGAGATTTCCAGCTCTGAAATGCCGGACTCTTCAACCAGTTCGATCAGTTTCTTAATCTTACGAATATCCATGAGTGTGATTCCGTACTCTTTGTGTGTTGCATTAGTTGGATTTTGACAAGCGATTTACCGCTGCCTGTAAAGCAAAGTTGTAGCCATCTGCGCCAAGTCCACAGATTACGCCAACTGCAATATCAGAGAGATATGAATGATGACGGAAAGGCTCCCGGGCATGCACGTTAGATAAATGGATCTCGATAAACGGGATCTGTACACCTAACAATGCATCACGCAGTGCCACGCTGGTATGCGTAAACGCTGCTGGGTTGATCAGGATAAAATCGGTATTACCCCGTGCCTGATGAATTCTATCGATCAGCGCGTGTTCTGCATTTGACTGCAAATGAGACAGCGCCACATCCAATCCCTGAGCTTGAGCCTCTAACTGACTGACAATCTCAGCCAATGTAGTGTAATCGTACTTTTCCGGTTCACGCGTTCCAAGCAGATTCAGGTTAGGGCCATTCAGAAGCAAAATGTGCAACTTATCCGACATTGTGCTGGTATCTCCGGCAATTAGTCCATCATCGTAAAAAATAACCTGATGTCACCGATTTGTCACCTTTTTACGACGAATTTGACACTGCGATCGGCACTAAGGTCGGGCATTATAATGATATCGTAGCAATTAGCAGCTAAATACTGGTCTTATCAGCGAAGATATTCAATAGAAAAGAGTGCGAACTGTGCGTTCAGCATTATTTATGACGGGGAGAATCATGATAAGTTCCGGCCACTAACGGCACCATTGCCGAAATTTTTTATAGCGTAGTGCCAGCAATATAACCGCCGCCACGGCGTAGATAATCGGCAGTGGCGAAAGCGTTTTCACCGACCAAAGATAATGAATTGGCGCAAGGATGGCGACAACATACACCAAATTATGCAGTTTTTGCCAGTTGGGTCCCATTTTTCGTTGCGCCCACAAGGTGGAGGTGACTGCCAGTGACAGTAACAATAACCAACTGATAATTCCCAATGTCAGATAGGGGCGGGTGACCAGCTCGCGCCCCAGCAGGCCAATATTACTCAGGCCCAGTTCCAGCAAAGAGTAGCTGACTAAATGCAGGGTTCCCCAGGCAAAACACCATAAGCCTAATAACCGGCGGCAGCGGATCAACAGGGGCTGTTTACCATAACGCGCCAGCGGCGTGACCACTAAAGTAGCTAGCAATAGTTTCAGTGTCATGCGGCCGGTAAAATGCTGAATATCTTTGGCGGGGTCGGCACTGAGCCAACCCTGATTAACCGATAAAATAAGCCACAGCAAAGGCAGCGCTGCTGCCAGCCAGATAGCCACTTTTAACCCTTTAATCTGCCGTAGACTCAGGCGCATCAGAAATTCTCCCGCAGATCCAAGCCACGGTAGAGGGATGCAACTTGGTCCGCATAACCGTTGAACAGCAGAGTAGGTTGGCGCTGCACATCAAGGATACCGCCGGCGCCGATAAAACGCTCAGTAGCTTGCGACCAACGCGGATGATCGACATGGGGATTCACATTGGCATAAAAACCATATTCGTTAGGCGCACTGAGGTTCCAAGTGGTGGGCGGCTGATCATGGGTCAGGCGAATATGAACGATAGATTTTATCCCTTTAAAACCATATTTCCACGGTGTGATAAGCCGCAGCGGGGCACCATTTTGCGGTGGCAGGGCTTTGCCATACACCCCCAGAGTCATAAAGGCGAGTGGATGCATAGCTTCATCCAGTCGTAAGCCTTCGACATACGGATATTTTAGCCCGCCACCAATAAAACGGTCTTCCTGTCCCGGCATCTGATCCGGTGCATACAGCGTTTGAAATGCGACATAGCGGGCATTACTGGTCGGTTCAACCAGCTTGAGCAGTTTCCCTAACTCAAAACCAATCCATGGCACCACCATGGACCAGGCCTCGACGCAGCGCATACGATAAATGCGTTCTTCCAGCGGGAAGCGTTTTATCAGGTCATCGATATCCAGTGTCATTGGTTTAGCCACATCACCGTCGATACGTATCTGCCAACCCTCAGTTTTTAGCGTGCCAGCATTGGCGGCGGGATCAGCTTTATCCAGACCAAATTCGTAGAAGTTATTGTAACCAGTCACTTTCTCTTCCGGCGTCATCGCCAGATCCGGGTGGTACACCGTTGATTTGGTAAACTCCAGTGGCTTACCTGAGGGCGCTTTAGGGCGATCATTGCCTTTAAACCATGCCAACAAGTCGGCCTGTGCCGCGGTGGGCAAGGCCAGTGACGCCGCCGTGATCCCCAACGCCTGCAACACCTTGCGGCGCTGATAGAAAATACTTTCCGGCGTGACGTCAGCTTCGGTCAGCTTGCGTGGTTTGGTACTGCTACCACGGAGACTATTTTTTGAATGAGAGAACAAGTTGTGCATAGACCTACTCCATCGGGCAGGGGAGTCATACTGACCATTATGGTATTAATCATGGCGGCTTATGGACACAAGTGCGAGGCTGCTGGGAAAAATATGAAATTTCTGAGAGCGGAGTGATAGGGCCGGGTGGTAGCAATATCCACCCGGTGACTTTTGTAAAATCAATAATTAGCGAACTTTAACCAACGTCCGGCCAGTGACTTCATTCGCCAGCAGGCGTGCGGCGATAGTTGGCGCATCTGCCAGCGTGATGGACTGTGATGCCTGCTGATAGAAGCTGTCAGGTAAGATTTTCAGCAGCCGCTGCCAGGCTTGCTGGCGGCGCGGTTGAGGTGTCATCACCGAATCCACGCCCTGCAAGCGCACGTTGCGCAGAATAAATGGCATCACGGTGGTGGGCAGAGTATAGCCACCCGCCAAGCCACAGGCGGCAACGGTGCTGTTGTAATTCATCTGTGCCAGCACTTTGGCCAGCAATTTGTCGCCGACAGTATCGATTGCACCAGCCCACAACTGTTTTTCCAGTGGGCGCGACGCATCAAGATAATCATTGCGGGAGAGCACCCGATGCGCACCGAGACTTTTCAGGTAGTCACTGTTGCTGTCACGACCCGAGATCGCCGCAATCTGGTAACCGAGCGCCGACAGTAAGGCAATTGCAGTGCTACCTACGCCACCACTGGCCCCGGTGACCACCACTTCGCCACTTTCAGGGGTGACACCACCGTCTTCCAAAGCCATGACGCACAACATGGCGGTGAACCCTGCGGTACCGATAATCATGGCTTTTCGGGGTTCCAATCCTTCAGGCATGGGGACCAGCCAGTCGCCATTAACACGCGCTTGCTCGGCTAAACCGCCCCAATGATTTTCGCCCACCCCCCAGCCGGTCAGTAACACTGACTGACCGATATGAAAACGTGGGTCTTCACTGCTGTGAACAGTGCCAGCAAAATCAATGCCTGGAACCATAGGGAATTCGCGGATAATCTTCCCTTTACCGGTGATGGCTAGCGCGTCTTTATAATTCAGGCTGGACCAATTGACATCAACCGTGACATTACCGGCTGGCAATTGCGAGGGCGATATTTCACGCACTTCGGCGACAGTACGGCCTTCAATTTGCTCAAGTACAAGTGCTCGCATGTATCACTCTCCCGATATATTTTTCTGCAACGCCAATAACGTTGGGTATAAATAGTGTGGATAATTCAAAAAAGGGATGGGTTAAGAGTGAGCTAATATAGCGGTAACAGCAACCTTCGAGCCTGATCAAGAACAAAAATCAATTCATTGATTTTTATCATGGCTATCCTTTGAAGAGGGATTAATCGAACATCAGGGAAAGGGGCGAAAATATTGTGTTATTGTCGCATTATGAAGTAAAAAGTCAGTTTTATAGCCTATTTTTGTCATATAGTGTGCTCCTCAAGGGAAATGAGGACTTTTCTTCACTTAATTGCGCTTCGCAAGGCTAAGGGATGCGATTTACAACCAAACTTTCTGCGTTTATGACGCTACTGGTCGTCTCGGCTATGTGCTTAGTGCTACTGGGTAGCACGGTAAGTTTCTTCTATTTGTGCCAGAAAAAAATGGAGCATCGTCTCCAAAGTATCGTGACAGCTTATGATCAGTCGCTTCTGCTGCAACCGGCGGATAAAGCGCGAGAGTGGCTGCCTATTATGATGCGAACAGTTGGTGTGGTGGAGCTTAGCATTCAGGATCAAGCCAACACGCTATATCATCTCAAGCTCCCTGCAATTTATACACCCTGGAATAGCGAAAGCAGGCACCGCAACCTGGTGGTACCGATGCTGCATCAACCCGGGGCTTCGATGCATTTCACCTATATTGACCCTTTGAGCAGCTACGCCCGCTCTCTGTACGCTGCGGCTGTTTTATCGCTGGTGGTTGTGGTGATTGCCATGATGCTACTGCTAAGTTTTCGTTGGTTGCGTGATCAGACCGCAGGCCAGGAAAAACTGGAGCGCCGAGCGAGGCGTATTCTTAACGGCGAACGTGAATATGCTATCAGTAGCGACGGACATGAATGGCCGCCTTGCGCCAGTCGTGCCATTGATCGGCTATTGGCCGAATTGATAGAGGTGAGGGAGGAGCGTAACCGTGTTGATACACTGATTCGCGCTTTTGCCGCCCGAGATGCCAAAACCGGTCTCAGTAATCGCCAGTTTTTTGATAATCAACTCACTACCCAATTGGAGGAAGAGGGCGCCCATGGGGTAGTAATCATGGTGCAGTTGCCTGATTTTGATAGTTTAAATGATACGGATGACCATCAGCAGGTACAAGAACTGATGCATTCGTTGATTAACTTGCTTTCTTCTTTTGTTGCTCGTCATCCCTCTGCACTATTAGCGCGTTACCATCAGAGTGATATCGCGATTTTGCTGCCCCATAAGACGCTGAAAGATGCCGATGTTATGGCTGCCCAATTGGTTCATGCGGTCGGGGCGTTACCTGAACCCCATGTTATTGACCGCGAATCATTGCTGCATATGGGGATTGTGGCGTATCGCAGTGGTGATTCCGTTGAACAGATTATGGATAATGCTGGACAAGCGACTAAAAATGCGGCGATGTATGGGGGGAATGGCTGGTATGTATTCGATACTCAAGTGTCAGAAAAAGGGCGTGGTAGTGTCAAATGGCGTACTTTGCTGGAGCAGACGCTGGCTAACGGCGGGCCAAGGCTTTATCAGAAGCCGGTGATTACTGTTGACGGTAAAATTCATCACCGTGAAATAATCAGCCGTATATATGATGGTGAGCAAGAGTTGTTGGCTGCTGAATTTACACCATTAGTGCAGTTGCTCGGTCTGGCTGAGCGTTATGACCGTCAAAAAATTGATCGGATAATTCCTTTATTAGCTTTATGGCCGGACGAAACTCTGGCATTTTCTATCTGCGTTGATTCATTATTGCAGCGTTCTTTCCAGCGTTGGCTGCGTGATACGCTCTTACAATGCAGAAAGTCTGATAGAAAGCGAATTATCTTTGAACTTGCAGAGGCAGATGTGTGTCAACATATCGACCAAATCCGTCCGATGATGCGTTTATTGCTTGGCGTGGGCTGCAAGGTGATGGTGTCGCAGGCCGGATTAACGGTTGTTAGCACCTCTTACATCAAATCACTGCGGGTTGAAATGATTAAACTTCATCCTGGGTTAGTAAGAAGCATTAATTTACGTTATGAAAATCAGTTGTTTGTGGAAAGTCTGACCGGTGCCTGTGCGGGGACGGATACAAAAGTTTTTGCCGCAGGAGTGCTTACCCGTGAAGAATGGCAAACGCTGAAGGATAAGGGGATTTATGGTGGACAGGGCAATTTTTTTGCTCCGCCAACACTTTTGAACCCCGGAAAGAAAAAATATTCGTATTAGGGCTATGTTTAGCCTGATCGTTGAGCAAAAATTAACGTAGAATGTGCCAGTCATTTCCGTAAATCGTTGGTGGGCGCTTACTTCCGACGAGAATCAGGTTAAATGTTAGATTTTATGTGCTGTGTTACGCCGGTCGTTACGCAGAATCTGTGTTGTGCCGAGGGTTTATTCAACCTTTTCAAGCGATATGGGTTCGTGATGGAACGAGATGTCAACAACGCAGCTACTTTTTCACCGAATCAGGACGTTTTTGCGCCTTGTCGCTGCTTCGTGTGGTTGGTAAAGTAGGCGGATTTTATTTTCCGCCCCCAGCTTGCAGGATTATCCTTTCGTTATGTTTAAGAAATTTCGTGGCATGTTTTCCAACGACTTGTCCATCGACTTGGGTACCGCCAATACCCTTATTTATGTTAAAGGACAAGGCATTGTACTGAATGAACCTTCAGTGGTTGCTATTCGCCAGGATCGTGCCGGTTCACCGAAGAGCGTTGCGGCTGTGGGCCATGATGCCAAACAGATGCTTGGGCGTACCCCCGGCAATATCGCAGCTATTCGCCCAATGAAAGACGGCGTTATTGCCGATTTCTTTGTTACCGAGAAAATGCTGCAACACTTTATCAAGCAGGTTCACAGCAACAGCTTTATGCGCCCAAGTCCGCGTGTATTGGTGTGCGTACCGGTCGGGGCTACTCAGGTTGAGCGCCGTGCGATCCGTGAATCCGCTCAGGGCGCTGGCGCTCGTGAAGTGTTTTTGATTGAAGAGCCTATGGCTGCGGCTATTGGTGCCGGGCTGCCGGTTTCTGAAGCAACCGGTTCGATGGTTGTGGATATTGGTGGCGGTACCACAGAAGTGGCCGTTATCTCTCTGAACGGCGTAGTTTACTCTTCTTCTGTCCGTATCGGTGGCGACCGCTTTGATGAAGCGATCATTAATTATGTGCGCCGTAACTACGGTTCATTGATTGGTGAAGCGACTGCCGAACGTATCAAGCACAGCATCGGTTCTGCTTACCCGGGTGATGAAGTTCTGGAAATTGAAGTGCGCGGTCGTAACCTTGCTGAAGGTGTACCTCGTGGCTTTACACTGAACTCCAATGAGATCCTTGAAGCGCTGCAAGAGCCGCTAACGGGTATCGTTAGCGCGGTAATGGTTGCGCTGGAACAGTGTCCGCCAGAATTGGCCTCTGACATCTCTGAACGCGGTATGGTGCTGACCGGTGGTGGTGCATTGCTGCGTAACCTGGACCGCCTGCTGATGGAAGAGACCGGTATTCCGGTAGTGGTGGCAGAAGATCCATTGACCTGCGTCGCTCGCGGCGGTGGCAAAGCGTTGGAAATGATCGACATGCATGGCGGCGATTTGTTCAGCGAAGAATAATAGTCAGCCAAAAAGGAGGAGAACTAGATCAGATGAATCGATATCCAGCTTACTCAACGTAAGAAGGATAAATTCGCCCGATTTAGCGCCTCCTTTTGTCGTCGAGGAATACGCATAATTTATGAAGCCGATTTTTAGCCGGGGTCCATCCCTGCAATTGCGACTGTTCTTTGCCGTTCTTGCAGCCATTGTTTTGGTTATCGCTGATAGCCGATTGGGCACGTTTGTCAAAATACGTACCTATATGGACACTGCCGTTAGCCCTTTCTATTTTCTGGCCAATGGGCCACGCAAAGTTCTCGACAACGTTTCTGAAACTCTGGCTACCCGTGAACAGCTAGAGTTGGAAAACCGTGCATTACGCCAAGAGTTGTTGCTTAAAAATACTGATCTTCAGTTGCTCGGGCAATTTAAGCAGGAAAATAACCGCTTACGTGAATTGCTGGGTTCTCCTTTGCGTCAGGATGAACAAAAAATGGTCACGCAGGTGATGTCCAGCGGGACAGATCCTTACAGTGATCAGGTGGTTATCGATAAAGGTTCTAACAACGGGGTATACGAAGGCCAGCCGGTTATCAGTGACCGTGGTGTCGTCGGCCAGGTTGTCGCGGTGAGTAAACTAACCAGCCGTGTATTATTAATTTGTGATGCCTCCCATGCGCTACCGATTCAGGTGCTGCGTAATGATATTCGTGTGATTGCCGCAGGGAGTGGCTGTACCGATGATTTATTACTAGAGCACTTACCCAGTAATACAGATATTCGCGTTGGTGATGTATTAGTGACATCCGGGTTAGGTGGACGTTTCCCTGAAGGTTATCCGGTCGCGGTGGTCTCTTCTGTCAAAGTTGATAATCAGCGGGCTTATACCGTGATTCAGGCTCGACCAACCGCTGATTTACAGCGCCTACGCTACTTGTTGTTATTGTGGGGGGCCGACCGTAATGGCGAGATGCCATTGCCGCCAACTGAAGTTCGCCGCGTAGCCAATGAACGACTGGCTCCGATGATGTCACAAGTGCTGCCTGCCGCAGATGCTATGGGGCCACCTGCACCATCGGCCGCTACAACCGCCACACCAACAGCAGTGACTGCGCCGGGAGTATCGCCATGAACCGTTACAGCAGCAATGGCCGTTGGGTTATCTGGTTATCCTTCCTGATTGCCATGGTGCTGCAAATTATGCCGTGGCCGGAACAGATTTATATGTTCCGACCGTCATGGCTGGCATTGGTATTAATTTATTGGGTGATGGCATTACCCCACCGTGTGAATGTTGGCACCGGCTTTGTTCTCGGGCTGATTATGGATCTTATTTTGGGTTCAACACTTGGGGTTCGAGCGCTGGCACTCAGTATTATTGCTTATCTGGTCGCTTTTAAGTTTCAACTATTCCGCAATATGGCACTGTGGCAGCAGGCGCTCATCGTGATGCTGCTTTCACTCACCATGGATGTCGTGGTGTTCTGGTCTGAGTTTTTAGTGATTAATGTTTCATTCCGCCCAGAAGTATTCTGGAGTAGTGTAATTAACGGTATTTTGTGGCCTTGGCTATTCTTGTTAATGCGTAAAATTCGCCGCCAATTTGCGGTGCAATAAGGACTTAAGACCCATGACTGCCCTGTATCTTGCCTCTGGCTCTCCGCGTCGCCGTGAATTACTGGCCCTGCTTAATGTCCCTTTTGAGGTACTGAAAACCGAGGTCGAAGAGCAACGCCGTCCAGATGAAAGTGCGCAAGAGTATGTCCGGCGCTTAGCGTTGGAGAAAGCTCAGGCTGGGGTGAAGGTCGCACCACAGGATCTGCCGGTATTAGGGGCCGATACCATCGTGGTGTTAAATGGGCAAGTTTTAGAAAAACCACGGGATAAAACCGATGCGCAGCGAATATTGAATGCGCTGTCCGGTCAGCAACATCAGGTGATTACTGCGGTGTCTCTGGCTGATCGGCAAGATGTATTATCTGCCATGGTGGTGACAGATGTGACATTTCGTGTGTTATCCCAGTTGGAAATCAGTGACTATATTGCTACCGGTGAACCCATGGACAAAGCGGGCGCTTACGGTATTCAGGGGAAAGGTGGTTGTTTCGTCAGAACCATTACCGGCAGTTACCATGCCGTAGTGGGGCTGCCGTTGGTAGAAACCCATGAATTACTAAGTAATTTCATTGCGCTACGTAATGTGAGAGGAATACATGACAGCTGAATTACTGGTCAATATCACACCGTCTGAAACGCGAGTTGCCTACATTGATGGTGGCATCTTGCAAGAAATACATATTGAGCGAGAAGCGAAAAGAGGGATCGTCGGTAATATCTACAAAGGTCGTGTCAGCCGGGTTTTACCGGGCATGCAAGCGGCGTTTGTCGATATTGGTCTGGATAAGGCCGCCTTCCTCCATGCCTCCGATATCATGCCCCACACCGAATGCGTGGCCGGGGATGAACAGAAAAATTTCAATGTGCGCGATATCGCTGAACTGGTGCGCCAGGGACAGGATTTAATGGTGCAGGTGGTGAAAGACCCCCTCGGCACCAAAGGCGCACGTTTGACCACGGATATCACTCTACCCTCTCGTTATCTGGTACTCATGCCAGGAGCGGCCCATGTTGGGGTGTCGCAGCGAATTGAAAGTGAAGTCGAACGCGAACGTCTGAAAAAAACCGTGGCGGCTTACTGCGATGAACAGGGCGGTTTTATTATCCGTACTGCCGCTGAAGGAATTGGCGAAGAAGAGCTATCAGCCGATGCTGCCTTCCTCAAGCGCCTGTGGACTAAAGTCCAGGAGCGGAAGAAACGCAATATCACCAAATATAAGTTGTATGGCGAGATGGCACTGGCGCAACGCGTACTACGTGATTTTGCCGGTGCGGCACTGGATAAAATCCGAATCGACTCCAAGCTGACTTATGACCTGCTGGTGGAATTTACCAGCGAATACATTCCTGAAATGACTGCAAAGCTGGATTTGTACTCGGGCAAACAGCCAATTTTCGATCTTTACGATGTTGAAAATGAAATCCAGCGCTCATTGGAACGTAAAGTTGAGCTAAAATCAGGTGGTTACCTGATTATTGATCAAACTGAAGCCATGACCACCGTGGATATCAACACCGGTGCTTTTGTGGGGCATCGTAATCTCGACGAGACTATTTTCAATACCAATATTGAAGCCACTCAGGCCATTGCCCGCCAGCTACGCATGCGTAATTTGGGGGGGATTATCATTATTGATTTCATTGATATGAGTAATGAAGAGCATCGTCGTCGTGTATTGCATTCATTAGAACAGGCATTGAGTAAAGATCGGGTAAAAACCAGTATTAATGGTTTCTCTCAGCTAGGCTTAGTCGAAATGACCCGCAAACGCACGCGGGAGAGCATCGAGCATGTTTTATGCAACGAATGTCCAACCTGCCGTGGCCGTGGCACCGTTAAATCGGTAGAAACCGTGTGCTATGAGATATTGCGTGAAATTGTCCGAGTGCACCACGCTTACGATTCTGATCGCTTCCTGGTCTATGCGTCTCCAGCGGTAGGAGAAGCACTGAAAGGTGAGGAGTCGCATGCTCTGGCTGAAGTGGAGATCTTCGTCGGCAAGCAGGTCAAAGTGCAGATTGAACCACTGTATAACCAAGAACAGTTTGATGTGGTGATGATGTAAGATTTCCCGCTGCCACACTTGCAGCGGATAGCAAGGAGAGATGTGTGAGGCGACTGCCCAGGATAATATTTGCGACAGGCGCCACAATGATTGTTGTGGTGGCACTGTTGGTCAGTGGGCTACGCATGATGCTGCCTCTCATCAACGACTATCGTCTGCAAATCGTGGCCAAGGTTCAGTCCATCAGCGGTATTCCACTGGAAGTGGGGTTCATGCAGGGATCGTGGGAACCGTTCGGCCCAACGTTGGAATTGCGCGATATTCGCGCTAAATTGCCGAAAGCCGATTGGCAGGTGCAGCGGGTGACCCTTGCGCTTGATGTGTGGCAGTCACTGTTGCACTGGCGCTGGCAGTTCCGCGATATGACCTTCTATCAGTTACAGTTAGATTTGAACACCACACTGGATATGCAGCAAAACAGCAGCCGCAATCTTGAAGCGAGTAATCTGACTGATATCTTCCTGCGTCAATTAGATCACTTTGATCTGCGTAACAGTCGTGTCTCATTCCTCACCCCATCTGGCCCGCGCGCTGAATTAGAGATTCCACAACTCACTTGGCTTAACTCCCGGAACCGGCATCGCGCCGAGGGGCAGATCAGCCTGTCGACCATTAATGGTCAGCACGGTGTGGTGCAGGTGCGGATGGATCTACACGATAATCAGGGCATCCTCAATAATGGCATGGTCTATATGCAGGCCGACAAGATCGACCTGAAACCGTGGATCAGCCGCTGGCTGCACACCAATACCGGGCTGGACAATGCGGAATTTAGTCTGGCGGCCTGGCTGAGTATCGAGAGTGGCACTATTTACAGTGGCAATGTGTTACTCAGTGAGGGGCAGGCCAATTGGACTGTCGCGGGCAAATCACATCAGTTGGCGGTAGATAATTTTGTGTTGGAAGGTCGCCGTCAGGGTAATGGCTGGCAGGTTGATGCGCCGGAGCTAAGACTGAAAACCGATGGTCAGGCATGGCCTAAAGGGCATTTATCTGCCCTGTGGTTACCGGAAAACACGCAGTTTATTGGCCCAGACCAATCCCAGGAGTTACGCATTCGCGCCGCCAATATTCAATTGGAGCGGGTGGGGCCACTGTTACCGACCTTGTCACTTTTTACCCCTGAGCTGATGAATCGTTGGGCGGATTTGCGGCCACAAGGGAATATTGATGCACTGGCATTGGACATTCCTATCAGCCAACCAGAAAAAACCCGTTTTCAGGCTAAATGGCACAATATCAGTTGGCAACAATGGGATTTGTTGCCGGGGGTTAATAATTTTGCCGGTGCGCTGAGTGGTTCCGCAGCGCGTGGGCGGTTGGATATCAATCTCAAAGACAGCCTATTACCTTATGGTGATATGTTCCGCGCGCCGCTGGAAGTTAGTCAGGCCAGTGGTGCAGTCAATTGGCAGATTGATGATAAAGGCTGGGAACTGTGGAGTGACCAGCTCGATGTCCGAGCTAAATCGCTGTGGGGCAACGGCAGCTTCCACTATCAGCAACCCGATATTGGGCAGCCATGGCTGAAAATCCTGGCCGGCATCCGCCTGTATGATGCGGCCGATGCATGGCGCTATTTCCCTGAACCGCTGATGGGTAAGAAGTTGGCAGATTATCTGACCGAGGCGTTACAGGGTGGGCAGGTAGACAACGCAACACTTATTTATAACGGCAATCCTCATGATTTTCCTTATAAACATAAAGAGGGCCAGTTCCAGGTTTATGTGCCACTGCGTAACGCCACCTTCCAATTCCAACCAGATTGGCCTGCGTTAGAGAATTTGGCAATCGACCTCAATTTCCTCAACGAAGGTTTGTGGATGGATGCCCCTCACGCGATGTTGGGTAAGGTCACTGGCAGTAATATCAGCGCGATTATCCCTGACTATCTGAAAGAAAAGCTGTATGTCGACGCCGAAGTGGTTGGCGAAGGGCGTGATATTCATGACTACTTTACGGAGACACCACTGCATGATTCTGTGGCGGAAACTCTGGAAGAGCTGCAAGTCGGCGGTAAAGTTAGTGGGCGCTTACATTTGGATATTCCGTTGGAAGAAGACCGTATTACCCACGCCAGCGGCGAAGTGACGCTCAATAACAACAGCTTGTTGGTGAAGCCATTGCAAAGCCAACTGGAAAACATCAGTGGCAAGTTCCGCTTCAACGATGGCAATCTTGATAGCGATACCTTATCCGCTAACTGGTTTGGGCAGCCATTGACGGTTGATTTCACTACGCAAGAGCAGCCAAAAAACTTTTTGGTGAATGTTGGGTTGCGTGGTGACTGGTTACCGGCCAAGTTGCCCGGCGTTCCCGCTGATGTCGCGAAATTGCTCAGTGGTAGCGCCAATTGGCAAGGCAAAGTCGCCGTACAATTACCGAAAAATGGCAAGCCAGACTATAAAATTGATCTGACGGCTGACCTGAAGAAAGTAAGCAGTCACTTACCTGCTCCACTAGATAAAACAATTGGTCAGGCATTACCCATGCATGTACAGGTGGTGGGGGGGCTGGAGGCGTTTACCCTCTCCGGCAGTGCTGGCAGCAACAATACATTCAACAGCCAATGGTTGTTGCAAAAAGAACAAGTAGAGCTGGCGCGGGCTATCTGGCAATCCGACAGCAAAAAAGTCCCGTCACTGCCGGAGGATAAAGGTTTGATCCTTAAACTACCGGCACTGGATGGTGAGAGTTGGTTGGCGTTGCTGGCACCGCAGTTTACCAGTGTCAGCACACCTTTTAGCGCATCAGTACCAGCAAAAATAAAAGGCAATAAATCCAATGTGATACTTCCTACCCGGCTGACTTTACAGACGCCACAGCTTTTGGTTGGTGGGCAGGCTTGGCACCAACTGACAGTGCTGGTTGAGCCATTATTAACCGGTACTCACGTCACGGCAAAAGGTCAGGAAGTGGATGGTAGCCTGCTGATGGCCGAACATGGGCCATGGCATGCTGATATCGATTATCTTTATTACAACCCGCAATGGACCACGCACGAAGCACAAGATCCCCTGGCGCAAGCTGCGTTGCAGGAGCCACAAACTGCCAGTAAAATTTCGTTCCGTGATTGGCCTGCGCTGCAATTACGCTGCAAATCTTGTTGGATTCTGGGGCAAAATGTTGGGCGTATTAACGCAGATCTGACGCCGAAAGGCTCGGTGCTGACGTTAACTAACGGCTTGATTGAGGCTGGCAATGGGCGGGCTAAAGTTTCCGGCCAATGGCAGCAAGACAGCAATGGCGATAAAACCGCGCTTAATATCGCGCTGAGCGGGCCGAAGATCGATGAAACCATTTCATTCTTCGGCCTGACAACACCGATAAAAGATGCCTCTTTTGATATCAATGCCGATGTTAACTGGCGTGGAGTTCCGTGGCAGCCACAGATTAATACCCTGAATGGGACATTAAAGAGTAGATTGGGCAGAGGCCAACTGAGCGATCTCGGTGGTGGGCGCGCCGGTCAGTTACTGCGTTTGGTCAGCTTTGACGCACTATTACGTAAGCTCCAGCTTGATTTTAGTGATACGTTTAGTCGTGACTTTGCGTTTGATTCTATTCGGGGCACGGCCAATATTAAAAATGGTGTAATGCACACCAATGATTTAGTGGTGGATGGATTGGCGGCCGATATTGCCATGAGTGGTAATGTGGACTTGGTTAAACGCCAGATAGCCATGGAAGCGGTTATTACACCAGAGATTTCTGCCACTGTCGGCGTCGCAACAGCCTTTGCGATCAACCCAGTGGTTGGGGCTGCGGTATTTGCTGCCTCGAAGATATTAGGGCCATTATGGAGCAAGGTTTCGCTGATTCGTTACCAGATTACCGGTAGCTTGGATCAACCAACCATCCATGAAGTATTACGCCAGCTAAAGGAGAGTAAGGCGCCATGAAAAATGCCAATGTTGCATTATTGCAGTTATGCAGCGGTGAAAATACCCGTGACAATCTGGCTCAAATTGAGCAGCAGATCAAACAGTTAAACTCTGGTATTAAACTGGTTATGACGCCGGAAAATGCACTGTTATTTGCCAATGCTGCCTCTTATCGACACCATGCCGAGCAACATAATGACGGGCCGCTGCAACAGCAAATTCGCGAGATGGCACGCCATTACGGAGTGTGGATTCAAGTGGGCTCCATGCCGATGATAAGCCGCGAGTCACCGGAGCTTATCACTACCAGTAGCTTGCTGTTTGATGACCAGGGCGAACTTAAAGCTCGTTACGACAAAATTCACATGTTTGATGTGGATATTAACGATATTCATGGCCGCTATCGTGAATCTGATACTTATCAGCCGGGTGAACAACTGACGGTGGTTGATACACCGGTAGGCCGCTTGGGCATGACGGTTTGTTATGATTTACGTTTTCCAGGCTTATTCCAAGCTTTGCGGGCGCAGGGGGCTGAGATTATTTCGGTGCCGGCGGCCTTTACCAAAATGACCGGT
Source organism: Yersinia sp. 2553 StPb PI (assembly GCF_052217105.1). NCBI lineage: Bacteria > Pseudomonadati > Pseudomonadota > Gammaproteobacteria > Enterobacterales > Yersiniaceae > Yersinia > Yersinia sp. 2553 StPb PI. Next base: position 4,352,488 of record NZ_JAZGPX010000002.1, read on the forward strand.
GAAGCTCACTGGGAGATTTTATTGCGCGCACGGGCGATTGAAAACCAGTGCGTGATACTGGCCGCAGCACAGGTAGGGCGTCATGGCGCCACCCGCCGCACCTGGGGCCACACTATGGCGGTTGATGCCTGGGGTAAAATATTAGGGCAGAACCCAGATGCGGTGGCTGCCTTAAAAGTAAAAATTGAAACCACAGGTTTGAACATTATCCGTAATCAGATGCCGGTATTGCAGCACAATCGCTTCCTGCCGTCTCCGTTGCCGTCATCGCATAAACCATCATCTAATTAAAGAGTGAAAACTATGAGCCTCTCGTTTGTCAGTGAGCAGTTACTCGCTGCTAACAAGCTGAACCATCAGGACTTGTTCTCAGTGTTGGGGCAGTTGTCTGAACGCCGCCTCGATTATGCTGACCTGTATTTCCAGTCCAGCTACCACGAGGCCTGGGTGTTGGAAGACAGCATCATCAAAGATGGCTCGTACAATATTGATCAGGGTGTGGGGGTGCGCGCGGTCAGCGGTGAAAAGACTGGTTTTGCTTATGCCGACCAAATCACCCTGAATGCTTTACAACAAAGTGCTCATGCCGCACGCAGTATTGTGCGTGATAACGGTAACGGTAAAGTGCATACCTTGGGTGAGATTCACTATCAGGCGCTTTATCCCTTGCTAGACCCGCTACAAAGCTTGTCGCGCGAAGATAAAATTGCGCTGCTCCATCGGGTCGATAAAGTGGCCCGTGCTGCTGATAAGCGGGTGCAGGAAGTCAGTGCCAGTTTGACCGGTGTCTATGAGCAAATCCTGGTCGCGGCCACCGACGGCACGCTGGCGGCAGATGTGCGCCCATTAGTGCGGCTGTCGGTCAGCGTATTGGTGGAAGACAACGGCAAACGCGAACGCGGTGCCAGTGGTGGTGGTGGTCGTTTTGGTTATGACTACTTCCTCGAAACTGTGGATGGCGAAGTGCGAGCTGATAACTTTGCCAATGAAGCGGTCAGAATGGCACTGGTAAATCTGTCGGCTGTTGCCGCCCCTGCTGGCGCTATGCCAGTAGTCTTAGGTGCAGGTTGGCCGGGTGTATTGTTGCACGAAGCGGTCGGTCATGGTTTGGAAGGTGATTTCAACCGCCGTGGCAGCTCAGTCTTCAGCGGCCAAATGGGTAAGTTGGTGGCTTCAGAACTGTGTACCGTGGTGGACGATGGCACCATGCAAGGTCGCCGTGGCTCTTTGGCCATCGACGATGAAGGGGTGCCGGGCCAATACAACGTGCTGATTGAGAACGGTATTTTGAAAGGTTACATGCAGGATAAGTTGAACGCGCGCCTGATGGGCGTTGCACCGACCGGTAATGGCCGCCGTGAATCCTACGCGCACTTGCCAATGCCACGGATGACCAATACCTATATGCTGGCCGGTAAATCGACACCGGAAGAGATTATCGCCAGTGTGGAATATGGCCTGTACGCGCCTAACTTTGGCGGCGGTCAGGTGGATATTACATCCGGCAAGTTTGTGTTCTCAACCTCCGAAGCTTACTTAATCGAAAAAGGTAAAATCACCCGTGCGGTGAAAGGGGCCACTTTGATTGGTTCTGGCATCGAAGCCATGCAGCAGATTTCGATGGTCGGCAACGATCTGGCGCTGGATAAAGGTGTCGGCGTTTGCGGCAAAGAGGGGCAAAGCCTGCCAGTTGGCGTCGGCCAACCTACTTTGAAGTTAGACAATCTGACGGTGGGTGGCACGGCGTAGGGGTTGATAGTTGGATGCTCAGTTTAGTTCTCAACTGGGCATCCAATAGCTATAGTATATTCAGCGATATCCCTGATATACCTCAGCCACTCGTTTAAAGTACTCGGTCAAATAGTCGATACAGACCTGAACTTTAAGTGGCATTTTATCTTTCTCGGTATAGAGCGCATATACTGGGCGCGGATCTGAATGGTATTTTTTAAACAGTATTTCCACCTCGCCGCGTTTAATTTCCTCTATTACCCACATTAACGGTGCGTAAGCAATACCCGCCCCCGCTTTAAGCCAACGGATCATGGTTTGTGAGTCATTGGTGACAAAGCGGCCCTGTGGCGATATTTGCGTGGTAATACCTTCTGGCGCGATTAGCTCAAAGTTACTGTCTGGTCGCACGCTATATTCCAGCCAGGAGAAATTGGTCATATCACTGGGTTTTTCTGGTGTACCATGTTGTGCTAAATAACTTTTGGCGGCGCAGACCACCATCGGCATGGAACCAAGGCGGCGTGAAAATAGCCCCGAATCCTGTAATGCACCAACGCGGACCACCACATCTAAACCATCAGCAATTAAATCCGGTGCCGGAATGCCGGTGACCAGATTAACGGATAGGCCGGGATACTCTTTCAACATCTCTGCTGTCATCGTTGCCAGTACATTTTGTGCCATCGTCGATGAGCAGCCGATGCGTAAGGTTCCGGTTGGGGTGTTGTTAAAGGCATAGAGTTGTTCATGGACTTCCTGTACTTCCTGCAACATGCGCCGACAACCCTGATAGTAAATTCGGCCTGCCTCAGTTAAACCAATGCGGCGAGTACTGCGGTTAAGCAGCTTAACATTCAGCTCGGTTTCCAGTTTTGACACTGTTTGGCTAATCGACGACACACTCATTTCTAACTGCCGTGCGGCGCCAGTAAAAGACCCACACTCAACCACCTTGGCAAATACTGACATCCGTTTTAGTCTTTCCATGGTTCACCCTGAGTTGATTGCTAACGCTTGATTGTTAACTGTAGCTTAAAAGTGATTTAGATCACACATCGTAGATAAGGTGATAATAAGCAGGCTAATATACTGCTGTCGGGAGAATCGTTTTAGGTTTGCAAGCCACGCAGTTGAAGTGTTATCTCGCCTCGCTAAGGTTACAGTCATGTTGCTTAGTTAAGTTTAACCTATAAGTTAGTCTTATGGCTGGTTCACCGGCACCCTATAATAGAAAGGATCTACAGAATGACGTTGCTTCCGGTGATGGTGATATTTGGCCTCTCTTTTCCGCCAATATTTTTTGAGTTGCTCCTTTCGCTGGCGCTGTTTTTTGTTTTGCGCCGCGTACTGCAACCTACTGGTATTTATGAGTTTGTCTGGCATCCGGCACTCTTTAATACCGCGCTGTATTGTTGCCTTTTCTATTTAATATCCCGTCTTTTTTCCTGAGGTCGCCGTGAGTACTTTTTCATTAAAAATAATCCGTATCGGCATCACCTTATTGGTGGTTTTACTGGCGGTTATCGCTATTTTCAAAGTTTGGGCTTTTTATACTGAATCACCCTGGACCCGTGATGCTAAATTTACTGCCGATGTGGTGGCTATCGCACCGGATGTCAGTGGCTTGATCACCGATGTGCCGGTAAAAGACAATCAACTGGTGCAGAAAGGGCAGATTTTGTTTGTTATTGACCAACCGCGCTACCAGCAGGCGTTGGCTGAAGCCGAGGCCGATGTGGCCTATTACCAAACACTGGCGGCGGAGAAACAACGTGAATCCGGCCGGCGGCAACGTTTGGGGATTCAGGCGATGTCACAAGAAGAAATTGACCAGTCCAACAACGGATTACAAACCGCCAGGCATCAGTTGGCAAAAGCTATCGCGGTACGAGATTTAGCCAAACTTGATCTGGAACGCACCACCGTGCGCGCGCCTGCACAAGGCTGGGTGACGAATCTGAATGTTCATGCCGGGGAGTTTATTAACCGTGGCGCTACCGCTGTTGCACTGGTGAAAAAAGATACTTTCTATATTTTGGCCTATTTGGAAGAGACCAAGCTGGAGGGGGTTAAAGCCGGGTATCGGGCGGAAATCACCCCACTGGGCAGCAACCGTATTTTGCACGGTACTGTCGACAGTGTCTCCGCCGGTGTCACCAACAGCAGCAGCAGTGTCGATAGCAAAGGGTTGGCGACGATTGACAATAATCTGGAATGGGTGCGGTTGGCGCAACGAGTACCGGTGAAGATCCGTTTGGACAGTGAAGATCAACAGCATCCCTATCCCGCAGGGACGACGGCTACCGTGGTGATAACCGGGGCGACTGATCGCAATCCTAATCAGGCTTCACCGATTGTTAAGTTGATGCATCGCCTGCGTGAGTTTGGTTAAGATGAACAGCCCGACATTTATTCGCCTGCGCTTTGCGTTCAAACTCAGTTTTGCCATTGTGGCCGCGCTGTTTCTGGGCTTTCATCTGCAATTGGAAACACCACGTTGGTCGGTGCTGACGGCGGCCATTGTTGCTGCTGGCCCGGCATTTGCTGCGGGCGGTGAGCCATTCTCTGGTGCGATTCGTCATCGAGGCTGGTTACGTATTATCGGGACATTCATCGGCTGTATTGGTGGTTTGGTTATCATCGTTCTGACTATCAGAGCACCAGTATTAACCCTGATGCTTTGCTGTTTGTGGGCTGGCGTTTGTACTTGGATCTCCTCACTGGTTCGGGTTGAGAACTCTTACGCATTCGGGCTGGCGGGTTACACTGCGCTGATTATCATTGTCACCACCGGTGAAACGCCATTACTGACACCGCAGTTTGCTGTCGAGCGCTGTAGCGAGATTGTGCTGGGGATCGTCTGCGCGGTGATGGCGGATCTGCTGTTTTCACCACGATCGATCAAGCAGGATATTGATCGTCTGGTCGATAAGGTGCTGGTAGATCAATATAAATTATTGCAGTTATGTATTCGTCCGGCAGAAAAAAACGATATCGATCGGGCCTGGAATGATCTGGTTAAAAATACCACGGCACTGAATGGGATGCGTAGTTATCTGATGATGGAATCTTCCCGCTGGCAGCGCTGTAACCGCCGCTTACGGGTATTGCACACGGCGTCATTAGCCCTGATCACTCAAGCCTGCGAAACCTATCTGGTATTGATCAATCATCCCGACTTACTCAGTGCCGAGCTGAAGGCGATGCTGAGTGAACCGGCAGAGACGCCGGCTGAAATTCATCAGCAGATGAAGAAATTGCGTCAATATATTGGCGGCAGTCACAGTGCGGCGATCCCTGCGACCATCAGCAGTTGGGTGGGGGCGGCGACACGTTATTTATTGCTATCAAAAGGGATTCATACCAACAGCAGTATCAGCCGGGTGGAAGAGGGTATTCTGGACGGCGATGAGCCAATCAAACATGTTTCAGCCGAAGGTCATCATGCGATGATCAATGGCTTGCGTACCGGTATTGCTACGGCGATCGGCGGCCTATTCTGGCTGTGGACTGGCTGGACATCTGGGGCGGGCTGTATGGTCATGATTGCGGTGGTGACCTCACTGGCAATGCGCACCCCCAATCCACGGATGGTGGCGATCGACTTCCTGCTAGGGGTGATTATGGCGCTGCCTATTGGGGCGCTCTATTTCATGTTTATTATCCCTGCGACCCAGCAAAGTATGCTGTTGCTGTGCATCAGTCTGGGATTACTGGCATTTATTATTGGTATCGAAGTGCAAAAGCGCCGTCTTGGCTCGCTGGGAACATTGGCCAGTACTATCAATATCATGGTGTTGAGCAACCCGATGGAGTTTAATGTCAGTATGTTCCTCGACAGTGCGTTGGGGCAGATTGTCGGCTGTTTCGTTTCTCTGATTGTGCTGTTGTTGATCCGCGATAATGCCAAGGACCGAACCGGCAGAACCTTGCTAAACCGCTTTGTTTACAGTGCGGTATCGGCATTGACCACCAATAAAGTCCGCCGCAGCGAAAACCATCTACCGGCGTTGTATCAACAACTGAATCAATTATTGATGATGTTCCCCGGTGATATTGATAAGTATCGACTGGCATTGACGCTGATCATCGCCCATCAGCGGCTCAATAACACCGAGATCCCAGTTAATGCTGAATTGAGTGCTTTTCACAAACAGATCCGCTATACCGCCGATCGGGTTATTAATGCCAAAAATGACCAGAAGCGGCGCTATTACTTCGCCCGTTTACTACAGGAATTAGATCAATATCAGCAAAAATTAGTCGATTATCAATCGCCTGATTCTGTTATCCGCCCGGTAAAGCGGTTGGCGGATATGTTGCATCGTTATCAGAGTGCGCTTATCTAGCGATACTCTTCGTCCTTGAAACCACAGGGTTGTTAGCGGCGCTCACTTACCCGAATCACTGACCTGAGTCAGCTCATCGGGATGCATTCACTGGCAGCCTACCTGTGATTCCAATGACTTTGAGTATCCCCTTTAGAGTGAAACCACAGGGTTGTTAGCGGCGCTCACTTACCCGAATCACTGACCTGAGTCAGCTCATCGGGATGCATTCACTGGCAGCCTACCTGTGATTCCAATGACTTTGAGTATCCCCTTTAGAGTGAAACCACAGGGTTGTTAGCGGCGCTCACTTACCCGAATCACTGACCTGAGTCAGCTCATCGGGATGCATTCACTGGCAGCCTACCTGTGATTCCAATGACTTTGAGTATCCCCTTTAGAGTGAAACCACAGGGTTGTTAGCGGCGCTCACTTACCCGAATCACTGACTTGAGCCAGCTCATCGGGATGCATTCACTGGCAGCCTACCTGTGATTCCAATGACTTTGAGTATCCCCTTTAGAGTGAAACCACAGGGTTGTTAGCGGCGCTCACTGACCCGAATCACTGACCTGAGTCAGCTCATCGGGATGCGTTCACTGGCAGCCTACCTGCAACTCCAAGTTCTTTGGGTATATACTTCATAGTGAAGCAACCTTCCTCGCCCTCCATTGATGGGGGCATCCTTTCCCTCAGGAGGTCGACAAGATGTCAGCACAAAATCTATTACGCGATCCATTGCACAATCCATTACAAAACCAACGACACAGCGACGGTGTGTACCATATCGGCTATTTTGTTGGTGGTAAATGGCATCAGGCGCAGGACACTTTCGACGTACATAACCCTGCTACCGGCCAGTTGGTGGCGAAAGTGGCTAAATCGGGTACCCAAGAAACTGAAGCCGCGATTAAGGCCGCCAGTGCGGCTTTCCCCGCTTGGCGAAAAACACCCGCCAAGCAGCGGGCGGAAATTCTTCAGCGTTGGTATTTGTTGATTATGGAACATCAGCAATCATTGGCTGAGATAATGGTTTCTGAGCAAGGTAAACCATTGAAAGAAGCCTTAGGCGAGGTCGCCTATGCCGCCAGCTTTATTCAATGGTTTAGTGAGCAGGCCAAACGTGCCAATGGTGAGATTATTCCGCCAGCCAAAGAGGGGGCACGCATTCTGGCTACTCGCGAACCGGTTGGTGTGGTGGCGGCCATCACGCCGTGGAATTTCCCGCTGGCAATGTTAACCCGCAAACTGGGGCCAGCATTGGCTGCCGGTTGTACCGGATTGATTAAACCGGCCAATAACACGCCGTTATCCGCTTTTGCTTTACTGGCATTGGCAGAGCAAGCCGGTGTGCCTGCTGGCGTGCTCAATGGTGTTGCGGGCGATACGCATGCCATCAGTGATGCCATCATGGCCAGCCCGGAAGTGCGTAAAATCTCCTTTACCGGCTCAACCGAAGTTGGCAAAACCTTAATGCGTAATGCCGCAGCCACCATGAAGAAAATTTCCATGGAACTGGGCGGTAACGCGCCGTATATCGTGTTTGATGATGCTGATTTGGATGCCGCAGTTGCTGGTGCGATGGCGTGTAAATTCCGCAATGCCGGGCAGGTGTGCGTGTGCGTCAATCGTTTTTACATTCAGGATGGTGTGTATGACGAGTTTGTCAGCCGTTTAGCCACTGAGGTTAAAAAACTGAATGTTGGTAATGGTATGGATAAAGACGTCAATATGGGGCCATTGATTAATCTCGCCGGGCTGGAGAAAGTTGAGGATCACGTCAAAGATGCGCTTGAAAAGGGCGGTCGCCTGCTGGCGGGGGGCAGTCGTCATCAACTGGGGGGAAATTTCTTCCAGCCTACAGTTATTGCCGATGCTAATGAGCAGATGAAAGTCGCCTCTGAAGAGACATTTGGCCCACTGGCTGCCTGCTTCCGCTTCAAAACCGAAGAGGAAGTTATCAAACGAGCTAATGACACGCCGTTCGGGCTGGCAGCTTACTTCTATACTCAGAATCTGCAACGTGTATTCCGGGTTTCAGATGCGTTGGAAAGCGGTATGATTGGTGTCAATGAAAGTTCAGTTTCTACTGAGCTGGCACCTTTCGGTGGTGTTAAAGAGTCTGGCCTTGGCCGTGAAGGGTCAGTGCTGGGGTTAGATGAGTTTATGGAAGTCAAAACCCTGCATTTGGGTAATTTATAAATTGGATTGGTGAATAAAACGTGGGCATGGGTTATCGCAATGAGCAGCACAACAGCTATTGGCAGCCTGAGGGTTAAGGAGAACCATGAATAAACGACTTATGGCCATTCTGGGCGCAATACTGTTGCTGGCAGTGGCGGCATTGCAGGGGATTGGCGGTGTTACGGCGCGTGATATCGGTCAATCGGCGGATCTGGAACGCCCACCTTTATCGGCATCTGCATCGATTGAACAATTGACCCAGCACCAGCAGGTGGCTAAATACCTACAAGTGCATCATCGCCTGCCGGATTTTTACCTTACCAAGCAGCAGGCGCGTGCGCAGGGCTGGGATCCCAAAGACGGCAATCTGTGTAAAGTATTGCCAGGCAGAGCGATTGGCGGCGATCGTTTTTCTAACCGTGAACGCCAACTGCCTGAGGCGAAAGGCCGTAACTGGCGTGAAGCCGATGTTAATTATCGTTGTGGGCATCGCGGTAGCGATCGTTTGCTGTACTCCAATGATGGCCTGATTTATCTAACTCAGGATCACTACAAGCGTTTCATTCGGATGGAGTGAGAAGATGGTAAAAGTGGTATTTGATTTTGACCATATATCCGATCTTCCTGCATTTTACCGCGCATTTTGCCAAAAATTTGCGCTGAGCGAAGATTTTGGCGCCAATCTGGATGCTCTGTGGGATGTGGTCACAGGTGAGATAGCCTTACCGGTAGAGATTGAATTTATTCATTTCAATCACCGCCACAAACGCCGCTTCGGTGCGATTGTGCTGCTGCTTGAGGAAGCGGAAGAGGAGTTAGCAGGCAGCCTGCGTTTCAATATAGTGTGAATTAGCCTTCTTGAGTCGGGAGCCGAGTCAGACCCGGCCCCGCCCGATTATTGCTGCTTTTCAGACAGTTCACGCAGATATTGGAAGATCTGACGGAATGATTTCGGTGGCTTGTTAGTGGCTTTCTCTTTCTGGGCATTACGTATCAGGCTACGCAGTTGTTGGCGATCCGCATCTGGATATAGATCCAACACCGTAGGGATCGCGACATCACCTTCTTCAACCAAACGGTCACGCAGCATTTCCAGCTTGTGGAACAGCGAGATTTGTTGGTTATGGCGATTTTTCAGCTTATCCAATGCGGTTTGGATAGGTTCTACATCACGGGCACGTAGCATTTTACCAATTAACTGGATCTGGCGGCGGCGGCCTTCTTTCTTGATTTTCTGTGCCAGTTCAACGGCTGCCAGCAGATCTTCATCCAGTTGGATTTTCTCCAGCGCATTTTTACCCAGCTCAACCAGCTCGGTGCCGAGTTCTTTCAGCGCTTCGGCATCACGTTTAATTTCACTTTTACTGACCCAGATAATTTCATCGTCATCTTCGTCTTTATCTTCTGGGACTTCATCTAGCCAATCTTCGGGCTGTTTGTTCATGGTCAAATTCCTTAAAAAGAGGCTAATCGTAGCAGGTTGTTGGCTTTCTGCGAAATAGTACAAAGATCTCTGATAGACTCAGAACCATGGCGTTCTATATTGTATCCGTGTAAGTCGTCGTGTTACGACTCTTTCCTGAACGATTATCTCATTAATTATGGCAGACTGATGAAAGTAGTCACTCAAGTTGCAGAACAGCGTAAAACGCTGGAACAAGCGGTTGCACAGGCTTTGGAATTGGCCCGTGTGGGTTCTGATGCGGCCGAAGTCGCTGTAAGTAAAACCACCGGAATTAGTGTCAGCACTCGCTTTGGTGAAGTGGAAAATGTGGAGTTCAACAGCGATGGTGCGCTGGGAATTACTGTTTATCACCAGCAGCGTAAAGGTAGCGCGTCTACCACCGATTTAAATCCAGATGCAGTCGCCCGCACGGTGCAGGCTGCGCTGGATATTGCTCGTTACACTTCACCTGATCCCTACGCTGGCGCGGCAGATAAATCGCTGCTGGCTTTTGAGGCGCCTGATTTGGACCTGTTCCATCCGAGCGATTTGGATGCAGAACAAGGTATCTTGCTGGCCGCCCGGGCGGAGCAGGCTGCATTGCAGGCCGATAAGCGGATTACCAATACCGAAGGTGGCAGTTTTAACAGCCATTATGGCATCAAGGTGTTTGGTAACAGCCACGGCATGTTACAGAGCTATTGCTCAAGTCGCCATTCGCTTTCCAGCAGCGTTATCGCTGAACATAATGGTGATATGGAGCGAGATTACGCTTATACCATTGGCCGACGGATGGAAGATTTAGCCAGCCCGGAATGGGTTGGTGAGGAGTGCGCTCGTCGTACTTTATCCCGCTTATCGCCACGTAAACTGCCGACCATGCAATCACCGGTGCTGTTTGCCGCTGAAGTGGCGACCGGCTTGTTTGGTCACTTGGTTTCGGCGATCAGCGGCGGCAATATCTACCGTAAATCGACCTTCTTGCTCGATCATTTGGGTAAACAGATTTTACCTGAGTGGTTAACTATTGAAGAGCACCCACATTTACTGCGTGGTCTGGCTTCGACCCCGTTCGATAGTGAAGGTGTGCGTACTTTACAACGGGAAATCGTTAAAGATGGGGTACTGCAAACCTATCTGTTGACCAGCTATTCAGCCCGTAAACTGGGGCTGCAAAGTACCGGTCATGCTGGTGGTATCCATAACTGGCGTATTGCCGGTCAGGGGCAGGATTTCGCCGGGATGCTGAAGCAATTGGACAAAGGTTTGGTGGTAACTGAACTGATGGGCCAGGGAGTCAGTACCGTAACCGGTGACTATTCCCGCGGCGCGGCAGGTTTTTGGGTTGAAAACGGTGAGATTCAGTATCCAGTCAGTGAGATAACGATTGCCGGTAATCTGAAAGATATGCTGCGTAATATTGTCAGCGTAGGCAGTGATATCGAAACCCGCAGTAACATTCAGTGTGGCTCTGTTTTATTACCTGCGATGAAGATTGCGGGCGAATAACATCGTGTAGCTTCACACCTAAAGCTGGCATTGGTTGCTGGCTTTTTTTTTGATTTTTATTCAGCCCTCATCTCATTTCTTAATTGATTACAAGAAATCATTGTCAGTTTCAGTGTCTATTGCCTATGTTAAGTGTGAGCAATGTACTAATGATCAGTATTTCAATAACAATAATCCCATCCCCAATTTGGTCTTGCTGCGAAACCCTGCTGCAACACCACGTTAGAAGGGTATAGAAGGAATGTGAGCATGGGTAAGAAAATGATGGCGTTAATGGCGGCGGTGTTACTCAGCGCCAGCACTTTAGCGATGGCTGCCAGCGTGGCTGATAACATGGAAACCATTGCTGATAATTACGGCAAAGTGTTGAAGGCTGACTCTACTGATGTGATGAAGCAAGGCTTGCAGGCGATGCGTGCAGCGGCGCAGGATGCACAAAAGGGCATACCTACCAAGTTGAAGAGTAAAGGCGAGGGTAGCGCGGAGGTGAAGGATTTCCGTCATGGTTTGGACTTATTTATCGGGCAGATTGATGGTGCGCTGGCATTAGCGAATCAAGGCAAGCTCGATGAAGCTAAAAAAGCAGCGCAAGACTTTAAACCGACCCGCGATACCTACCATAAAAAGTATCGTTAATAATCCCTTTCACCCGAATCACTGACTTGAGTCAGTGATTCGGGGCTTGTCCATTTACCGCCTGGCGGTAACGCCAATGGCTTTGGTAATAGTGTTAGCGGTGATATTCACCGGCTGCTTCTGGCTGGTACAGCAGTTCTAACACAGTAATGCGGGCTTCATCCCCACCTGGTAGCTTCCAACTAATTTCATCATTGACGTGCAGCCCCAGCAATGCCGCGCCCAGCGGAGCCATCACGGAAAGTTGTTCGTTACTGTCTTGTAGCGATGCCGGATACACCAGCGTGCGGATATGCTCTTCCTGGTTATTCAGATCGCGAAAACGCACACGGCTATTCATGGTCACCACATCTGCCGGAATGGCGTTTGGTGGCAGAATTTCTGCACGATCCAGTTCTTCATTGAGCGCTTGAGCGACCACTGTACCGGCAAAAGCCGGTTGCGCCAGTAACGCATCCAAACGTTCAGCATCCAGCTCGTTAATCGTGATGGTTGGCTTGGTCATACCACTCTCCAATTCAATTTCAGCAAAACATAAAAACAACACCCCCACGCCATAGGAGAGGGGGTGTTAGAAAATAGCTTAATATTGATCTGATATTAGGCGCTTCTGACTAGAAAAGAAAGAGATCAGGATCACGAACTTTTTTCCACTACAAACCGCACTGACGTATTTATATAAAAGTTATTTTGTTGTTAATGATTAAGTTAACTATCTAACAGGCGTTTTTTGCGAAAGTGATCCCACCGGTACATTACATTTCCACTTTGAACTGGAAAAAAAGCCGCTACACAGCTATTCCGCTTGCAGGTAGGGTGATGTTACAGCGCAGAGAGAAGATAACTGAACTTATCTTTATCATCAGAAAGTTGTTACAGACCTTAAATAATTCGAGTTGTGGGTAGGCGGCAAAGGAGTGAGTCCCTGAAGTAAATCACTAGGGCGAGAAAACGTAGCCAACGGCCCTACAACCTGAAGTATGACGGATATAGCAAAAATAGGGGATTGCCAGCGTGAATGATGTAGCCGCATTAAATGCCGCCGAGGAACCTGGAAAAGAAGAGGTAATGATTATTACTGAGCGGGTATTAGCTGAAATTACCGCAATGTTAAATAGTGAAAATATTTTTACCAATAAAGTTCAGCAACAAATGTTGACATCACATATCCGTGCCATGGTATTGCGTTCCATAACTGGTGAGCCATTACCTGAAGTGGATAAATCATTATTTGATGAGATTTCAGCACATTCGATGCAAATGGCCCAGCAAGTGGTCGATAAATTTGCCAATTTGCCCATTGAAGAAGCCTATTTGTTGTCGGTGCATTTTGAAGTAGCGAAAGACAATAACCCATAAAACAGTGATCTGGAGAAGTGACTATGAGTCAAATTACCGTTGTGATTGGCGACCGTTTAGGTAAAGGCCAAAAAGTGGGCCAGGGTGTTGAATTGGCTGGTGGCCGCGTAGTGGTTATTCCCGGTGTTGCCGCAGACATGAAATTGGGTGATGTGATGAACAGTGAAAAAGCTGACTTTGGCATTTCATTCTGCGGCAGTGGCGGTGCGGGCGCTATTACGGCGCAAAATAAATATGGTTACAAAGCAAAATACGGCATGCGTTCTGTTGAAGAAGGCGTGACGGCAATAAATGAAGGCTGCAAAGTGCTGGGCTTCGGATTTATGGATAAAGAAGAATTAGGCCAGAGATTAGTCGACGCTTATATCAAGAAATACGGTCAACCGTAATGAAAGAGCAATATACCACTCAGGTGCAAGTGAAAGGTAAAGGCGATACTAAGGAAAAAGCTTTCGCTAATGCACTCGGTAATGTCCAGAATACGGTGTTGAAATCGACACAAAATATTCTGTTACGGATTGAGCCACAAGACGTAAAAGTATTAAACGCAGAATTATCAGTTAAAAATGAGAAGTTTTTATTCTTTTTCCTGCCGCGTGAAAGAAAGACATATAGCGTTGAATTAGATATTACCGTGAACGTGACAATTATTAATACGGATAAGGTCGTCTTCATATCTAAATGAAAAGGATATACTGATGTTTCTAATCATTCTTTTTAAGTCGATTATTATCGGCGGACTGGTCGGTGTGGGGGTAGGTGTTGGGGCCGCCCGTATGTTTCATGCACCGACAATACAGGGGATGGGGGCATTTCGTACCCTGGGCGAACTGAACTCATGCGAGGGAGATCCTGCATCGCACTTCTCCTTTGGATTAGGTTTCTTCTTCAACGCCTGGGCCTCTTCGGTGGCAGCAGGTGCCTTTACTCAGGACGTCGACCACCGCATCATTCCTAACTGGGGTGCCGCCGCATTAATGATTAAAAATCGTAATGTAGCGGAAACCATGCATAACCCGAAAAAGATGGCAATTGCCTGCGGGATTATCGGGGTTATTGTTGTCAGTTTCCTAAACACCACTGCTTCTGCGGTACCAGCAGCATTACAGGTTACGGCCATTAAAGTATTGGTACCAGCAGCAAATATTCTGGTTAACACCGTGATGCCGGTTATTTTCTGGCTGGCGGCTATTGATGCCGGGCGTCGCTCTGGTTTCTGGGCCACTATTTTTGGCGGGTTGGCTCAGCTAATTATGGGTAACGCTGTACCTGGTCTAGTGTTGGGTATTTTAATTGGTAAAGGTGTTGAGGAAAGCGGCTGGAATAAAGTGACTAAGATCATGATGACAGTGATTGTTCTGTTATTTGTGCTCAGTGGTTTCTTCCGCGGATTCGATCTGAAATTCCTGGAGTCATTTAGCCTGAGCGCGCCGGTTTGGCTCGATACCATTCATAACGCATTGAGCGGAAAATAATACAACGAGAGGAGCTTGATGATGGATGAACAAACCAAGAATAATTTCTGGTATGCCGACTGGTCATTTCCGATCTTTGTAGGATTATTATCCTCCGGCGTATTTGCGGGTACTCATATGTATTATTTATATGGTATCGGTGCATTTAACGAAGTGGCATTTGTTTCAATGCTACGTGCTGGTATGGATACCGGTGTTTATGGTGCGGTGGCGGCATTTGGTGCCAGCTTCTTATTCGCCCGTATTATTGAAGGTTCGCTTGTCGGTATTTTAGATATTGGTGGCGCGATTCAAACCGGTGTTGGTCTGGGTGTGCCAGCATTATTACTGGGCGCCGGATTTGTCTTCCCGGTGGCTAATTTTGCCGCCTCACTGGTAACCGGCCTGATTATTGGTTTAGCTATCGGCTATCTGATTATTTTGGCGCGTAAATTTACGATTAACCAAAGTAATTCTACTTATGGTGCCGACGTTATGATGGGGGCCGGTAACTCCTCTGGCCGTTTCCTCGGGCCATTGATTATCCTGTCAGCCATAACAGCATCAATTCCAATTGGGATTGGTTCTTTAGGTGGCGCTTTACTGTTTTATCTGTGGAATAAACCAATTACCGGCGGGGCGATTTTGGGTGCCATGATTTTAGGGTCTATTTTCCCAGTCGCTATTTCATGATGTCAGGGGTAAATATTCAAATTACCGGATATTTACCCTGCTAACACTGCTGCAACGTCAAGTAAGAAGGACATAATGGAGAATAAAGATAATGTATGACTTTATTATCACACGCGCACTATTAGTTGACGGCCGTCAGGTTAATATCGTAATTAATGATGGAAAAATTGTGGCCGTCGATGCGGCTATTACCACTGAAGATAATAATCAAGCCGAGCCTTCAGTTTCTTGCGCTAAAAAAATGTTGGATTTGGCCGGGAAATATTACATCAGTGCTGGCTGGATTGATTCCCATGTGCATTGTTACCCCGCATCTCCTATTTATCATGACGAAGCTGATTTGGTCGGAGTCGCCAGTGGCGTGACGACGGTGGTGGATGCCGGCAGCACTGGTGCCAATGATGTGGATGATTTTTACCGCCTAACCCGTACCGCCAAAACCCATGTTTATGCTTTTCTGAATATTGCGAAAACCGGCATCGTGACGCAAAACGAATTAGCGGATATGGCGCAGATTGATAAGCAAAGTGTCAGTCAGGCTATTGCCCGTAATCCTGGTTTTATTATCGGTATTAAAGCCCGCATGAGCAGCAGCGTGGTCGGTAAAAACGGCATTAAACCGTTGGTGCGAGCCAAAGAGATTCAACAAGAAAATAATCAGCTACCCTTGATGGTACATATTGGCAATAACCCGCCGGACTTGGATGAGATTGCCGACTTGTTAACGCAAGGCGATATTATTACTCACTGCTATAACGGTAAGCCCAATCGTATTCTGACCCCTGCCGGGACCTTGCGTGATTCTATTCAACGCGCATTGAAACGCGGTGTATTACTGGATGTTGGGCATGGCAGTGCCAGTTTCAGCTTTGATGTTGCCGAACTGGCCATCAAGCAAGGTATTTACCCGCACACCATCAGCTCCGACATCTATTGTCGCAACCGTATTAATGGGCCAGTGCACAGCCTGGCGACGGTGATGTCCAAATTTTTCACCCTCGGTTTGAGCCTTAAACAGGTTATTGCTTGTGTGACAGAAAATGCCGCGCAAGCCCTGAATTTGACTCACAAAGGGATGCTGGCAACGGGCTATGACGCTGACCTGACGATTTTTGAGCTGAAACAGCAACCTCAGCTATTCAGTGATTCAGAAGGTAAATCGCTTACCGGTGAGACATATCTGGTGCCACTGGCGGCGGTCGTTGCTGGTGACGTAGTATTAACTGACGAAGGGAAGTCAAAAGATGTCTTCAGTCTATGAAAAATACCAGTTAAAACATGTAATTAATGCTTCTGGTCGCATGACGATGTTGGGCGTTTCAACGCCACGGCAGGATGTGGTTGAGGCGGTAGATTTGGGCCTAAACCATTACTTCGAAATGAAAGATTTGGTCAATAAGACCGGTGCTTACATTGCTGATTTGCTGAATGTTGAGAGCGCGGTGGTTGTCTCCTGTGCTTCTGCCGGTATTGCTCAGTCGGTCGCTGCGGTGATCGTGAAAGATGATGCCAATTTACTGGTTAATCTACATGCTGCCCCGCGCGCAGTGCCACACGAAATTGTTCTGCCGAAGGGCCATAACGTTAACTTCGGTGCGCCGGTCGATACCATGGTGACGCTGGGGGGAGGCAAAGTGGTGGAAGCCGGTTATGCCAACGAATGTTTACCGGAACAGTTGGAAGCGGCGATCACGCCAAATACTGCGGCGATCTTGTATATAAAATCCCACCATTGTGTGCAAAAAAGCATTCTATCCGTTGAGCAAGCGGTAGTGATTGCGCGCAAGCATCAATTGCCATTAATTGTTGATGCGGCCGCAGAAGAAGACTTGCAATGTTATTACCAGATGGGTGCAGATTTGGTGATTTACAGCGGTGCCAAAGCTATTGAAGGGCCAACCAGCGGGCTGGTGTTAGGCAAGAAAACCTATATTGATTGGGTGAAGTTGCAATCAAGTGGTATTGGCCGGGCGATGAAAGTGGGTAAAGAGGGTATTCTCGGCCTGACCCGTGCTATTGAAAGCTATATGACGCTGGAAAAAGAGACCGGCCAGCAAATGGTAGAAAAAATGACACCATTTATCAGTCAGTTAAATACCATTGACGGCGTGTCTGCGAAAGTGGTTTGGGATGCTGCCGGGCGTGATATTGCCCGTACTGAAATCAGTTTTGATGAAGCTAAAATGGGGCGCTCGACACCGGATCTGGTGGATGCGCTGAAAAATGGCGATATTGCTATCTACTTCCGCGCCTATAAAGCTAATGAAGGCAAAATTGAAGTGGATGTGCGCAGTGTCACGCCATCACAACTCGAGATAATTTATACCTGCATTAACCGCCTGGCTAAGGGAGCCTGACCAATGAAACTGACCCCGAATTATTACCGTGACCGGGTGTGCCTGAATGTGTTAGCCGGTTCAAAAGAGAATGCACGCGAGATTTATCAAGCCGCTGAAGGCCATGTCCTGGTGGGGGTGCTATCGAAGAACTATTCTGATGTCGACAGCGCAGTCAAAGATATGCGCGAATACGCGGCTGTTATCGATAATGCCCTGTCGGTAGGGTTGGGCGCGGGGGATCCGAAGCAATCAACAATGGTCAGCCAGATTTCACAGCAGGTGCAACCGCAACATGTGAATCAGGTATTTACTGGTGTTGGCCCAAGTCGTGCTTTATTGGGGCAGCATGATACTGTGGTGAATGGCTTGATTTCACCGACCGGCAAAGTGGGTTACGTAAATATCTCCACCGGGCCACTCAGTTCACAGCAAAAGGAAGCGATTGTTCCAGTGACCACCGCCATTGCTATGTTGAAAGATATGGGCGGCAGTTCGCTAAAGTTTTTCCCAATGAACGGGCTGGACTCTATCGATGAATACCGTTTTGTGGCTGAGGCTTGTGCTGCTACCGGCTTCTGGTTGGAACCCACCGGCGGCATCAGTCTGGATAATTTTGAACAAATCGTACAAATTGCACTGGATGCTGGGGTAACGAAAATTATCCCGCATATCTACAGTTCGATAATCGACAGCAAAACGGGCAATACTCGCCCAGAAGATGTGCGAACCTTATTAGCTATCGTGAAAAAAATAGTACCGTAATTATTTGATTTACCTTATATAAAATCACTAGCGGTGAAGGCCTGTGTTGCCGTGTGAGATAACGCTCCCCCTCTGCCCATGGTGGCGGGGGGATGCCCATACACCCTGAATAACGGAGTGGAGCAGTGAGATTTCCCTATCAACGTCTGGCCTACATGTTCGATGCATTGCAATCGGAAACGCTGCCTCAGGATGAGCTGGCGAAACGTTTTGCGGTTTCGACACGTACCGTGCGGGCAGATATTACGGCGTTGAATGAGATCCTTGAACATTATGGTGCGCACTTTATCCATAACCGTGGCTTTGGCTACCGATTGATGATCGATGATGCTGAACGCTTTCGTGCTCTACAGCAGCAAAACCGCAAAATGCACCTAACCCCGCGAACTGCCAATGAGCGAGTGCATTACCTGTTAATCCGTTTTCTGACCTCTGCTTTTTCATTGAAGCTGGAAGATTTAGCTGATGAATGGTTCGTTAGCCGTGGCACATTGCAAAATGATATGGCTGAGGTGAGAGAAAGGCTAAACCGATACCATCTGACGATTGAAACCAAGCCACGCTACGGCATGAAATTGTTTGGTGCCGAGTTGGCTGTCCGCACGTGTTTGACCGACCTTTTGTTTCAGCTACATCTGCAAGATGCTGATAACCCATTATTAAAAAATGAGTTTCTTAACATTCAGACTATCCCCGAATTAACGGGATTGCTGCATGAGCTATTGGCGCAATATGCGGTACGGCTAACTGATGAGGGTGAGCACTACCTTATTTTCTACTGTGCTGTGGCGATAAAACGCATCGCCGACGGTTATCCGTTATCAGATTTTGATGCCGAAGATGTGGATGAGGCGGTCAAACTCGCCTCCGGCCGTTTGGCAAATGAGTTGAAACTATTATCGGGCAAAGACATTTCGGCAGCAGAAGAAGCGTATTTGCGGGTCAATATTGCCGCCCGCCGAGTGCAAGTCAGTCAGCCTGGTACCAGTCGCCCCAGTGAAATCAACGCCGATGATGAAGAGACATTGGTGGATTACATCCTCTCTTATATCAACGCCCACTATAACTACAATTTGCAGGGCGATAAGCAGTTACGAATTGATTTACTCACCCATATCAAGACCATGATTACGCGGGTGAAGTATCAGATAACTATCCCTAATCCATTGTTATCCAATATAAAACAGCACTATCCGATGGCTTATGACGTAACACTGGCGGCGGTATCCAGTTGGGGCAAATATACGCCTTATAGCTTGAGTGAGAATGAGATAGGCTATCTGGTACTGCACATTGGTGTTGGGTTGGAACGCCATTACAATATTGGTTATCAACGTCACCCACAGGTGATGTTAGTGTGTGATACCGGTAACTCCACTACCCGAATGATTCAGGCACAGATTGTTCGTAAGTATCCGCAGATCGTGATGACACAAACCATTTCCCTGCGTGATTACGAAAATCTCGACCATATCGACGAAGATTTTATTATTTCTAATTCACGTCTGGCGGAAAAGAATAAGCCGGTGGTAGTAATGTCACCGTTTCCGACTGAATATCAGTTAGAACAACTGGGTAAGTTGGTGCTAGTGGATCGCACTCGCCCTTATATGTTGGAAAAGTTTTTCGACAGTAATCATTTTATGATTATCGACCAGCCGATGACACAAGAGCAGTTATTTAAAAAAGTGTGCAGTCAGTTGGAAGAGGAAGGGTTCGTTGATGCGGACTTTTACCCATCGGTGGTGGAGCGTGAGGCGATTGTCTCCACTATGCTGGGGGAGGGGATTGCACTGCCACACTCACTCGGCCTGTTAGCCAAAAAGACCGTGGTGGTTACCCTGTTGGCTCCCAATGGCATTGCCTGGGGTGATGGTGAGGTAGCCCATGTCATTTTCCTGTTAGCTATCAGTAAAACTGACTATGAAGAAGCGATGGCGATTTACGACTTGTTCGTTACTTTTGTGCGAGAGCGTTCAATGAGCCGTTTATTGAGCAGTCAGCATTTTGATAGCTTCAAGGCGATAGCGATTGATTGTTTGAGTCGAATTTGAGTTATGCCAAAGCAAATTTCTAGCGATGGAATAGAAAAGGCTATCCGTGAGTGGTAGACAGCCGTTGAAAAACCGAGGGGCGTTGGGGCGTATCAGCTATGTAGTGATACGGGTTCTGGTTTGTACAATTTAGTCAGATTTGAAATATCGATGCTCTCTTCTGCTTTCCCTAGATCGTAAGCCGCCTGGAGGCGGAGCCACATTGCCGGAGTGCTTCCCAGAACTGCCGTCAGTTTCACAGCCATTTCCGGTGAAAGCGCGGAGTGACAGGAGACAAGCCGCTGCACCGTGGATGGCGCAACACTCACGCGGTTAATAATCAAATCACTGCCAGCCATATCTCCTCACAAACCACCCTTTAACCAACTGCGTTGTCACCATATAGCCGGTTAGGATCACTATCAGCCATGGGAAGTAAGAAAGTGGCAGCGCTTGTAATTGCAGGAACCCAGCCAGTGGAGAGAAGGTTAGCCCGATACCAATAACCACCACCGCCAGTGTCATTAGACACAGCGGCCAAGAGGCACGGCTCTGGATGAAGGGAATTTTACGGGTACGGATCATATGCACAATTAAGGTCTGGGACAGCAGTCCTTCAACAAACCAACCGGATTGGAATAATGTCTGCATTTCTGGCGTATTGGCTTTAAATACCCACCACATCAGGCAAAAAGTCAGTACGTCAAAAATAGAACTTATCGGACCAAAAAACACCATAAATCGCCCCAAATCGCCGGCGTTCCAGCGTTGTGGCTTTGCCAGTTGCTCTTCATCAACGTTATCGAATGGAATAGCAATCTGCGAAATATCGTACAGCAGATTCTGGATTAACAGATGGAGTGGCAGCATGGGTAGGAAGGGCAAAAATGCGCTAGCAATCAGGACGCTGAAGACGTTACCAAAGTTAGAGCTGGCAGTCATCTTGATGTATTTCAGCATGTTGGCAAATGTGCGGCGGCCTTCAATTACCCCTTGCTCCAGCACCATCAGGCTCTTTTCCAACAAGATGATATCGGCGGCTTCTTTAGCAATATCTACTGCTGAATCCACCGAGATCCCAATATCAGCAGCACGCAGTGCCGGTGCATCATTGATGCCATCCCCCATAAAACCGACCACATGACCGGCATTACGCAGGTTCTGTACGATACGTTCTTTGTGTATTGGTGTCAGCTTGGCGAACACCGTGGTGGTGCGGGTGGCCTCCGTCAGTTGTGTCTCCGTCATCTGTTCGATATCACTGCCACGCAAGACATGCTCGACAGATAATCCAACATCTTTACATACCTTACGCGCAACTAACTCGTTGTCACCGGTAAGAATTTTAACGTTAACGCCATTGAGTTTTAGTGCCAGCAGCGCCGGCGCTGTGCTCTCTTTCGGCGGATCGAGAAAGGCGATATACCCTTCCAAGATCAGGTCATATTCATCAATAACAGCATAATCCTGCTGATAAGCTGGCATGATACGGGTGGCAACCGCCACCACTCGCAGTCCTTGCTGGTTCTGTTCATCGGTAATGCGGCGGATGCTTGCCAACAGCGCGTCGGTCAATGGGATAATTTCACTCCCTTGGCGGACATGACGGCAAATGGACAACATCTCTTCCAGCGCGCCTTTACAGATAAGTTCGTGATAATCTGCTTTATCGCTGACCACCACTGACATGCGACGGCGTTCAAAATCGAATGGGATTTCATCGATTTTGCGGTAACCCGCCAGCGTATCGGCTGCCCGAGATTCTGAGTCTTTTGACTCAACCATGGAAGATAACACCGCGACATCCAGCAGATTTTTCAATCCCGTTTGGTAATAACTGTTGAGCCAGGCGTAGTGCAGCACCCGCTCACAATTGGCCCCAAACACATCGGTGTGGCTTTCCAACACAATTTTATCTTGCGTCAGGGTGCCGGTCTTATCGGTACACAGAATATCCATCGCGCCAAAGTTCTGAATAGCATCTAAGCGCTTGACGATCACTTTCTGCCTGGACAGTTTCACCGCCCCTTTTGCCAACGTCGACGTGACGATCATCGGCAGCATTTCCGGGGTTAAACCCACAGCAACCGAGAGCGCGAACAGCGCGGCTTCCCACCAGTCACCTTTGGTAAAGCCGTTTATCAACAACACGATAGGTGTCATGACTAACATAAAGCGAATCAGCAACCAACTGACTTTACTGATGCCACTCTGGAAGGCATTAGGTTGCTCATCCTGATGCGTTACACGCTCTGCCAGCAGACCGAAATAGGTTTGGTTACCGGTGCCCACCACGATAGCCAGTGCCGAACCGCTAACGACATTGGTGCCCATAAAGCACAGCGTGTCTCGTTCGAGTGGATTTTGTTCCTCACACTCACGGCATTGCGCCACTTTCTCAACCGGCAGTGACTCACCGGTTAAGGCGGCCTGACTGATAAACAGATCTTTGGCCACCAGAATACGTAAATCCGCCGGGATCATATCGCCCGCAGATAGTTTGATGATATCGCCAGGCACTAACTGAGAGATCGGTAGCTCACGATGCTCGCTCTTGCCCGTATGGGCATCACTGCGCACCACGGTTGCGGTATTGCTGACCATGGCTTTTAAAGCATCCGCAGCGCGGTTAGAACGTGCTTCCTGGATAAAATGCATCAGGGTGGAAATTAACACCATGGCACCAATCACCAATGCGGCGGTCAGGTCTTCGGTGGCGTAGGAAATCAGAGCCAGAATGGTGAGCAGCAAGTTAAACGGGTTGCGATAGCAGTGCCATAAGTGGACCCACCAACTGGTAGCTTGCTGATTTTCAATGAGATTACTGCCATTTTGCAGGCGAATGGCTGCTGCTTCTTGTTCCGTTAACCCTTCGGGGTGGCTCTGAAAACGCAGATAAAGTTGTGGTGGCGTTTCATTCGCGCACTGCAAACGTTGTTGAGTCAGCGCTGCGGGCAAATCTTTTGTCGCACTTCCCTGCGGCAAGCCATCTAACATGGTTTCCCGGCGAATTAGGCGGCGAGGCAGGTTACGGCTCAACACATTGAGCAACTGCCGGGTGAAATTTTTAACTTGCATGGTTTGAGCCTTACTGTCATGTCACAAAGCCGTTTGTCGGACGGTCTTTATGTTGCGCCCACGGCAAATCTGCCGTAGAGAGAGCAAAAACATCATCAGCAGAAACTAACGCAAGGACGTGCGTAGTGACCGCTTATCAGATTGTTATCCGATAAAGCAGCCACCCTGAATGGGGAATTACCTTACCGGACACACCAAAAGGTGTAGGTCGAGGGAACAGGGTCCACTGGGTAATTAACCTCCGGTTTTATTTAAAGATTGTTAGCGGCTGTCTAACAGCTAAACAGACATTAAACCGCATCACTGTTCTCGCCACGCCAAAGACCACCCCGACGGTAAGATATGCCGTTAGGGCAGTAATATGCTGCGAGTCATTGGGATATCATGCGCTGAGTCTGATTCTGCGCATGCTAGACTTCCCACAACTTCGGTAATATAAATAATCAGTTTATTATATGTTTCCAAACCTAAACATTAGGTAAACCATGCAAAACCGTTTGACCATAAAGGACATTGCCCGCATGAGTGGAGTTGGAAAATCCACGGTTTCACGGGTATTGAATAACGAAGGTAGCGTCAGTCCACAAACTCGTGAACGAGTGGAAGCTGTCATCCGTCAGCAGGGATTTACCCCGTCCAAATCAGCCCGAGCCATGCGGGGTCAGAGTGATAAAGTTGTGGGTATTATTGTCTCGCGTCTGGATTCGCCATCTGAAAATCAGGCGGTGCGCACGATGCTGCCACTGTTCTATCAGCAAGGTTATGACCCTATCCTGATGGAGAGCCAGTTTGATCCTGAATTAGTCAGTGAACATTTACATGTGTTGCAACAGCGCCATGTAGATGGCGTCATTTTGTTTGGTTTCACTGGGTTAACCGCAGAAATGCTCTCGCCATGGCAGGAACGAATGGTGGTGCTGGCGCGCGAGTATGCGGGTTTTTCTTCCGTATGCTACGACGACGACGGGGCAGTGCGCTTGTTAATGGATAAATTACGTCACGCGGGGCATCGGCATATTAGCTATATTGGCGTGCAGCCGTCGGATGCCACTACCGGTATGCGTCGTCATCAATCTTATCTTGATTACAGCCAACAACATGGCCTGCTACCGACAGTTGCACTGGGTGAACTGAGTTATCAAAGTGGCTTCCAGCTCGCACCTCAGGTGATAAAACCCGATACCTCGGCGCTGGTGTGTGCCTCTGACACTATCGCTATGGGGGTGAGTAAGTATTTACAACAGCAGAGCCTGCAACACATTCAGGTCTGCGGCATTGGTAATACACCGCTGTTGCACTTTTTGTTCCCAAATACCCTGTCAGTCGAGCTGGGTTATGGCACCGCAGGAGTGAAAGCCGCCCAACAATTACTTGATCAACTTAATCATAGTCAATCAATTCAACAAATTATCATTCCTGGTCAACTGGCCTGATTCTTCTTTTCTCGACGTGATGCTATCTGAAATCCCACCCTGTGTGGTGGGAGTGCGTGATGGGCGAACCCATGGTTTACGGCCAATAACATCATAAAAAGTTGTCAAATTGTGATCTCTAACGCAAGTTGGGAACGTTCCCATTCCATAAAAATCAATACATAGCTAATCTTTAATGAGCTGTATATTTAACAGGCTATCGATGTATTTTTTCTTTAAGACTGACCCTACTGCTTTTATTAAGAAAAACGAATAAGTCGCACGTTATCTCACCTTTACGAAAGGTACGTTGAAATGAGCAAAGTAAAACAACAAGATATCGATCAATTGATCGTACTGGTGGGAGGCAGAGATAATATTGCCACCGTCAGCCACTGCATTACCCGGCTACGCTTTGTGTTGAATGACCCCTCTAAAGCTTCACCTAAAGAAATTGAAAATCTGTCGATGGTTAAAGGTTGCTTTACTAATGCCGGGCAATTTCAAGTGGTTATCGGGCCTGAAGTTGACGATTACTATCAAGCGCTGATTGCTAAAATTGGCCTGAATGAAGTGGATAAAGAGCAGACCAAACTGGCTGCACGGCAGAACATGACTTGGTTTGAACGTGGTATTTCTCACTTTGCCGAGATTTTCTTCCCGTTGCTGCCAGCGCTGATCAGCGGAGGCTTGATTCTTGGCTTCCGTAATGTGATTGGCGATATTCCGATGTCTGATGGCAAAACGCTGGCACAGATGTATCCGGCATGGAAAACCATTTACGACTTTCTCTGGTTGCTGGGCGAAGCCATCTTCTTCTACCTACCGGTGGCTATCTGCTGGTCGACAGTGAAGAAAATGGGGGGCACCCCGGTATTGGGGATTGTGTTGGGTATCACCTTGGTATCACCACAACTGATGAATTCCTACCTGCTGGGGCAACAGATCCCCGAAGTTTGGAACTTTGGCTGGTTTACCATTGAGAAAGTAGGTTATCAGGCACAGGTCATTCCATCAATTTTGGCGGGTTTGGCGCTGGGTTGGATTGAAACTAATCTGAAGAAAATCATTCCAGCCTATCTTTATTTGGTGGTGGTGCCGGTAGTTTCCCTGTTGCTGGCGGTATTCCTCGCCCATACGCTTATCGGGCCATTTGGTCGCATGATTGGTGATGGTGTGGCCTGGGGAGTGAAAGCTGTTATGACAGGCAGCTTCGCGCCGATTGGTGCCGCACTGTTTGGCTTCTTGTATGCGCCGCTAGTCATTACCGGTGTGCATCAGACCACGTTAGCCATTGATATGCAGATGATTCAGAGCATGGGCGGTACACCGGTATGGCCGCTGATTGCGCTGTCTAACATCGCACAGGCATCTGCGGTATTGGGCATTATTATCATTAGCCGCAAGATCAATGAGCGCGAAATATCGGTACCTGCGGCAATTTCAGCCTATCTGGGTGTCACAGAACCGGCAATGTACGGTATCAACCTCAAATATCGCTTCCCGATGTTGTGCGCCATGATTGGTTCTGCGTTGGCGGGCCTCATTTGTGGTCTGACTGGGGTGATGGCGAACGGTATTGGTGTCGGTGGCCTGCCTGGTATTTTATCCATCAAACCACAGTTCTGGGCGATTTATGCTGTGGCAATGTTAGTGGCGATCGTGGTGCCATTGGTGCTGACTATACTGGTTTACAAACGTAAAGAGAGTCGTGGCGAATTACCGGTCTAAATCGTATTTCTCCGCCAAAGGTTATCCTGTGGCGGAGCTGTTTCTTTAATTTTCTCTGTTTTTACTACGAATAAGAGTCTGCTATGAATAATCCTATCCCTTGGTGGCAAAACGGCGTCATTTATCAGATTTACCCGAAGAGTTTTCAGGATAGCACCGGTAATGGCTATGGTGACCTGGCTGGCGTGACGCAACGGTTGGATTATCTGCACAAACTCGGCGTTGATGCCCTCTGGTTGACACCGGTTTATGTCTCGCCACAAGTGGATAACGGCTATGACGTTGCCGACTACTGTGCCATTGACCCTGCTTACGGCAGCTTAGATGATTTCAAAACTTTGGTTGCGGCTGCTCATCAGCGGGGTATTCGTATCGTAATGGATATGGTGTTCAATCATACCTCGACTGAACATGCCTGGTTTAAAGCATCAGCGGAGCGCAACAGCCCGTACCGTCAGTTCTATATTTGGCGTGATGGTGAGGGTGATAATTTACCGAATAACTGGCGCTCGAAATTTGGTGGTAATGCCTGGCAATGGCATGCTGAAAGCGGCCAATATTATCTGCACCTGTTCGCTACCGAGCAGGCGGATCTTAATTGGGAGCACCAGCCGGTACGTGATGAACTGAAGAAAGTGTGCGAGTTTTGGGCTGATATTGGTGTGGATGGTTTGCGCCTGGATGTAATTAATCTGGTATCCAAACAGCAAGACTTCCCGGATGATTTTGCGGGTGATGGCCGCCGTTTCTATACCGATGGCCCCCGTATCCACGAATTTTTACAAGAAATGAGCCGTGATGTGTTTCAACCGCGCGGCCTGATGACAGTTGGCGAGATGTCGTCCACCCGCCTTGAGCATTGCCAGCGTTATGCCGCATTGGGCGGGGATGAGCTGTCGATGACCTTTAATTTCCATCATCTAAAAGTGGATTATCTTAATGGGGCCAAATGGTCGCTAATGCCGCCGGATCGGGTGGAACTCAAACAGATATTTAACCAGTGGCAGCAGGGGATGCATAACCGTGCGTGGAACGCGTTGTTCTGGTGTAATCACGACCAGCCGCGCATTGTATCGCGCTTTGGTGACGAAGGTGCACTGCGCGTGCCAGCGGCCAAGATGCTGGCAATGGTGCTGCATGGTATGCAAGGTACGCCATATATCTACCAAGGCGAAGAGATTGGCATGACCAATCCTAATTTTACCTCGATTAATCAATACCGTGATGTCGAAAGTCTGAATATGTTTGCTGAGCTGAGTGCACAAGATCGCGATCCTGACGAGTTATTAGCGATTCTGGCAGCCAAATCTCGTGATAATAGTCGTACCCCGATGCAATGGGATCGCAGCCGTAATGCCGGTTTCAGTCAGGGAACCCCATGGATCGAACCCTGCAGTAACTATGCTGAAATTAATGTTGATAGCGCGCTGGCTGATGCTGACTCGGTGTTTTATGCCTATCAATATTTGATAGCCCTGCGTAAACAACATGATGTGTTCACTTTTGGTGACTATCGTGATCTCTGCCCGCAACATCCAGAGTTGTGGTGCTACTTGCGCCACTGGCAGGGTAAACAGTTGTTGGTGGTGGCTAACCTGAGCGGTGAACCGCAACAGTGGCAGCCAGAGGAGATTGCGCTGGACGGTAACTGGCAATTGTTGATGAGCAGCTACGGCGAAAGTGCTTTCCAGCCGCAGGAGATGGTGTTGCGGGCATATGAGGGGATTTATTGGGTGAGGGAATGATTTAGTTCAGATCAGTGGCTTCTCTCCTTGCTCGGCAGCTCAAATGTGCTTTTAACTTCAAAGGCCAATTCAAAACAAAACGCTATGGTTTTGATTCTGAATCTCTTTTGACGTTGAGCGTAATCAGGAATATTGCCGACGAGGATGGAGGCCGCAATGGTTAGGTGAACACTGAATGCATATCAACCGAAACCAGAGCCTATCCATCACCAAAACTAAATCACTCTCCCAGCTTTAGCGCGGGTAACTGCGCAAAAATACTCACTAGCCCCTCGCCCCAGCCCTTACGGATCATCATAAAGTAGGGGTGATCTTCGGTGATGCGATATTGCTGTTCGGTACTGAAACTATCGAGTGAATAGATCATCACATCTAGCGGTAAACCGACGGATAAATTACTGCGCAAGGTTGAGTCCATCGAGATCAACGCGCACTGCATGGCCTGATCCAACGTGGTGTGGTAATTCAACACCCGATCAATAATCGGTTTGCCGTACTTACTTTCGCCAATTTGAAAATAGGGCGTGTCCTGCGTGGCTTCAATAAAGTTACCCTGCGGATAAATATGAAACAGCCGCAGTCCTTCACCTTTAATTTGCCCGCCTAACAACAGGTTACAGTTAAAATCGGTTCCGCCGCTGTTTTGCTGCGCACCGCTGTCTCGGTTAATCACCTCGCGCACCGTCTCACCCAGAAGTGTTGCGGCCTCATACATCGAGCGCACATTCAGCAGGTTAGTTTGTTCCGGGTCCAGACAGCGGCGTTGCAGCAAACTGACAATACTCTGTGTGGTTGCCAGATTCCCCGCACTTTGCACCACCAGCGTTCGTTCACCCTCTTGCTGAAACAGGTGTAATTTGCGAAAAGTGGAAATATGATCCACCCCGGCATTGGTACGGGAGTCAGAGGCAAACACTAACCCGGATGACAGCCGCATGGCCACACAGTAGGTCATAACACAGTATCCTTAGAGCCTTATCTCATTAGGGCTATTTTATTTGTCAGAAACGCGGGTTATTGCGACATATCGCGGTGCGGATTAGATAACATATGCACGGCTGCGATGGTCTGCATATCTTCATAACCACCACCACGGCGAATACCCCGCACTGGGCAGGCATCCAGATAATCAATGCCTACCGCCAGTTTCAAATGCTGGTTCGGTTGGCAGGTATTATTGGTGACATCAAAACTCTGCCAATACCCATTCAGCCACACTTCTGCCCATGCATGGGTCGCGACATGACTGGAGGATTCTGTATAAAGATAGCCGCTCACATAGCGTGCCGGAATATTTAAACTCCGGCAACAGGCGAGAAAGACGTGGGTGTGATCCTGACACACCCCTTGTTCGGCGGCAAAAGCTTGTGCTGCACTGTCCTGCACCGTGGTGGTGCCGGGGCTATAGGGCATTTTTGCCAGCAATTCTCCCATCATTTGCGTCAGGCAGTCTAATTGTGCATCGGCATGGGTAACCCCCTGACAATAACTTGAAGCAAACTGGCGAATGGCGGCATCCGGCTGAGTCAATGGGCTGTGGCGAAGAAAGACCAGTGGAGAGAGGTGGTCGCCGCTGTCATCTTCTACATTGTCCGCAATTTCTACCACGCCCTGAGCTTGAATGGTGATGGCCTGATGAGGTTTATCCAATGTGAGTACATGTAGCACATTACCAAAGGCATCCGTGGTACAAATGGCCTCTTCCGGTAAGGTCAGTTGCCAGGATAAAATGCGCTGGTGGGCCGAATCCTGTGGGGTCAGGCGCAGATACTGGGTGCTGTGTTGCACCTGTTGTGCATAGGTGTAATGGGTACTGTGATCGACATTCAGTCTCATTGGACCTCCAGATAGGTTTGGCGGATGCTGTCAGCGATAGCGTTGATCTTGCCTAAAAAATCCATCAGATAGCTGTGTAATCCGTCGGCCATCACATCCGTAATGCTGCTAAATCGCAGCTCAGCAAGCAAAATATTGACCAGCCGCCGAGGTTGGTTGCTACGATTGCCACCAATCAACGCCAACTGCTGTTCCATATCGTTAATGCAAGCCAGCAGCGAACGCGGGATCTCATTGCGTAAAATCAGTAACTCAGCAATCGCCTCCCGACTCAGTTGCTGCTTATATAAACTGTGGTATGCCTCCCGAGCACTGACGGCGCGTAATAAGGTGTCCATCCGGTAGTATTCGCGTACCGGGTCATCGTCGCTATCCAGTAATTGGTTTTTCACATCCAATAGGCGCGCGGTGCTGTCAGCCCGTTCAATCAAGGTACCCAATCGAATAAAATACAGTGCATCACTGCGCAGCAAGGTGCCATATACCGCACCGCGAAATAGATGTGAGCGCTCCTTAACCCAATCAAAAAAGGCATCAATTCCGGTAGCGCTGATACCTTGGCGGCGTAGCTGTTTCATCTCAATCCAGGTGGCATTGATACTTTCCCAAACCTCGGACGATAAGCTGCCGCGTACTGCATGGGCATTGTTCCACGCCATCTGCAAACAACTAAAAATACTGCTGGGGTTGTTGCTGTCGAGCACGAAGAAATTCAACAGGTGGGTCATCGAGACCTGCGGATAGTGCTCGATAAACAGTGTCTGGGTGTTGCTCAGGCTGAGTGGCACCAGTAGATCAAAATTCACCCGATTGCTGGTTGGCATCATCGATAACCGGTTGGTGACATCCAGCACCCTGGTGATGTTTTCTGCCCGCTCCAGATAGCGGGCCATCCAATAAAGCTCACTGGCTGTTCGGCTTAGCATGCATCGTCCTCCAATACCCAGGTATCCTTGGTTCCGCCACCTTGCGAAGAGTTAACGACCAACGACCCTTCTGCCAGTGCGACTCGGGTTAAGCCCCCAGGCACTAAACGAATTTCTGCACCACACAGGGCAAAAGGACGTAAATCAATATGGCGCGGTGCAAGTCCGCTATTCACAAAGGTCGGGCAGGTAGAAAGGGCGAGGGTTTCTTGTGCGATGTAATTTTGTGGTCGCGCCAAGAGTAATTGGCGGAATTGGGCTATTTCAGCTTGTGTCGCCGCAGGGCCAATCAACATGCCATATCCCCCGGCGCCATGAACTTCTTTCACTACCATCTGATCCAGATTAGCTAATACATATGAAAGATCAGTGGGTTGACGGCATTGCCAGGTGGGAACATTCGCCAGAATAGGTTCTTCGGAAAGATAAAAACGAATCATTTCAGGGACATAAGGATAGATGGATTTATCATCGGCGACGCCAGTACCAATCGCATTAGCCAATACCACCCCACCTGCGCGATATACCGACAGTAGTCCGGGGACACCGAGCATGGAGTCAGGGCGGAAAGCCAGCGGATCGAGGAAGGCATCATCCACCCGCCGGTAGACAACATCGACTTTGCAGGGGCCTGCGGTAGTTCGCATAAATACTGCCCCTTCTTTGACAAATAAGTCAGCACTTTCAACCAGTTCAACCCCCATCTGTTGAGCCAAAAAACTGTGTTCAAAATAGGCACTGTTAAAGCGCCCCGGGGTTAGCACCACGACGGTGGGGTCGTTGACCGGTGTGCTTTCGCGCAGCGTTTGTAACAGGTGAGAAGGGTAGCGCTCAACAGGTGCGATGCGTTGTTGTGCAAACAACTCCGGGTAGAGCCGCATCATCATTTTACGGTTTTCCAGCATATACGAGACGCCGGACGGGGTACGCAGGTTATCTTCCAGCACGTAATAGAGACCATCGTTGTTGCGGACCATATCCACACCGATGATATGTGCATAAGTATCACGGTGCAGGTTAACCCCTTGCATACAGGGCTGATATTGGTCATTCGCCAGCACTTGTTCGGCCGGAATAATGCCCGCTTTCAGGATATGTTGTTCATGGTAAATATCATGTAAGAACGCATTCAACGCTTGTACGCGCTGGCGAATGCCGCGATCCAGCATTTGCCATTCGCTGGCGGGAATAATGCGTGGCACGCTATCGAACGGTATTAATCGCTCTGCGCCATCATCGTCACCATACACATTAAAGGTAATGCCTACCCGGTGAAATAGCAGTGCAGCTTCTTCACGCTTACGCGCAATGGTTAGCTGATCGGCCTGTTGTAACCATTGCCAATAGGCATCGTAATGGCCTCGGTGTTGGCCCTCAGCCAGTAACATTTCATCGAAAAATCGTGATACGGAAAGGTCGATGTTCAGCATTATCACCTCGCTAACAGAACAGGCTGTATTGGTGATCACGCATAAACTGTGCCAGCTCGTAAAACAGGCAAAATAAAGGGGATTAGAGCGATTTCAGCCCTATTAGGGTGCAATTAGTGAGTGTAGTGCATTATTACCGAGCAGAAAGTTGCCACATCATGATCATGATGATCTGCAATAGCGCATTGTGAAAGGCACAGAGAAAATATTAGCAGGATAACAATAAAAAACGGCTGGTAATCACCAGCCGTAGACGCAATGACATCAGAATTAACGACGTACCGCGATAGCTTCGATTTCGATCTTCACATCTTTTGGCAGACGCGCAACTTCAACACATGAACGCGCAGGGAATGGCGCATTGTGTTCAGTAAAGAAAGCTTCGTAAGTGGCATTAACTGTGGTGAAGTCATTCAGATCTTTCACAAATACAGTGGTTTTCACGATATCGGCAACTTTCAAACCCGCTGCTTCAACGATAGCTTTTACATTCTCCAGTGACTGACGCGTCTGTGCTGATACATCATCGGCGACCAAACCTGTTTTTGGATCAACAGGGATCTGGCCTGACGTGAGGATCATACTACCCAGATCGACACCTTGAACATAAGGGCCGATGGCGGCAGGGGCGAGCTCAGTGCTGATATTGCGTGACATGTTGACTCCTGGTTACGTAATGCGGAAGGAACCCGTCATCTTTCATGTTGCTGGTATATTGGCTGCGCTCATCGGGACTATAAGCCTCATCCTACGGGCCAGCGTTTGCCGCTTTCCTGCACCATGAAATCTATTGGGTTTAATTATTTCTATATTATAAAGATGGGGTGGGTTACGGCAACCCACGCGAATCAAATTTGCGATGTTGCATTGCTGCGAATATTGCCACTATTGTAAATATTAACGGGCAGCAATATTCGCTTAAGCCGAGCATTAATCCGCTTGCAGCACTTAATCCGCTTGCAGCACTACCTGGTGATCAAACTCTTTCTCGCAATATTTACATTTAAGGTGGATTTCACCTTGTTGTGCTTTTACTTTAAAGCTGGAGTCGACTGGCTCATTGTGGCTGATGCAGTTACTGTTTGGGCAAGTGAGAACGCCATCGATCTGCTCTGGCAGGCTTAGGGTCAGTTTCTTCACCACTTCGTAGTTATCGATGCGGTTAACGGTAGCATCCGGTGCATACATCGCCAGTTGGTTGGCTTGTTGCTCTGTCAGGAAGGTATTTTCTATTTTAATCAAATCCTTACGACCTGACCGTTTAGACGGTAGATTCAATCCAATAGTAATACGTTGATCAGTGGCGGTCAGTTTGAACAGCGACAACAATTTAAAGCCGATTTGTGCCGGAATATGGTCAATCACAGTGCCACATTTAATCGCTTCAACCTGTAGTTTGTAATCCTGAGTCATGTTCAATCCCCCTTAAAGAGCCAATTCTGCGTTTAAAACCAGTGCCAGCAGTGCCTGACGTGCGAAAATCCCGTTACCTGCCTGTTGGAAATAGTAGGCATAAGGGGTCTTATCGACATCGGTGGTTATTTCATCAATTCTTGGCAGCGGGTGTAGCACTTTGAGATTCTCTTTCGCGCCATTCAAATCAGCCGCCCGCAAGATAAACTGTGCTTTGACATTGGCATACTCTGACGGGTCAAGGCGCTCTTTTTGCACCCGGGTCATGTAGAGAATATCCAGTTCTGGCACCACTTCTTCAATGCTTTCGTGCAGGCTGTATTCGATACCTTTTTCTGCCAGCATTTGCAGAATATAAGCAGGCATTGCCAGAGCATCCGGGGCGATAAAGAAGAAGCGGTTGCCGGTGAATTTGGCTAGCGCCTGCGTGAGTGAGTGCACGGTACGGCCATATTTCAGGTCGCCGACCATGGCGATATTGATGTTATCCAGCCGGCCTTGGGTTTCCTGGATGGTGAACAGATCGAGCAGCGTTTGCGTCGGGTGCTGGTTTGCACCGTCACCGGCATTAACTACCGGTACATTCCCCGAGAACTGAGCGGCCAGACGGGCGGCCCCTTCTTGTGGGTGACGCATGACAATGGCATCCACATAGGTACTGATGACTGACATAGTATCTGCCAGTGTCTCGCCTTTTTTGCCAAGGGAGGTATTACTGCTATCAGAAAAACCGACCACTGAGGCACCTAAACGGTGTATGGAGGTTTCAAATGACAAACGAGTGCGGGTCGAGGCTTCGAAAAAGCAACTGGCGATCACTTTGTGTTTTAGCAACTCAGGTTGCGGACTACTTTTCAGGCTGGCGGCGGTACGCAGCACCAACTCCAGTTCGTCGCGACATAAATCGTTAATTGAGATGATATGTTTGTGATACAACGTGTTGGCCATTTTTCGCTCTCCTCTATGACCCGTTATACTTCCAGCTGCATGTGTGTTGGCTGCTTTCGCTCACCCCGGTGACTTACTTGTCGTTGACCTTAAAATAAATAAGCTCCTGGGGATTTACTCAATTGCCGCCTTCCTGCAACTCGAATTATTTAGGGTATATATTTTAATTGGTGATAATGCTTAATTCGGCACCGATCAGCAGACAAAAAAAAGCCCCTCAACGAGGGGCCTTACGGGATCGGTTTAGCAACGGGAGAAAGAACGGCAGTTGGCTGCCTGTTGGCAGGCAATTTTGTCGACCATCGAGAGGGTCATTTTCAACAAAACGCACTTGGCTTTCCATCATATCTCCCGGCAAATTGTGGCGAATTATACTCGCGTGTGGTTTCTCTGCAAGGGGTAAAAGCCGCATTTTTGCGATTAGCAAACGATTACTCATCAGGATTGGTTTCAATTATCTGATGATTAACGCCAATGGCCGCCCTCTGGATGGCATTATCACCGGAGGGAATACAACCTGATTTTGTCGCCCGCTATTCAAGTGATTTGACTAGCTTGCCAGGTAAATTACCGAGGATGAAATCATTGATGATACTGTCAAAATCCTTATCGCTCTTAAAGCCTAATGCTTTGGCATAATGTGCTGCGAAATCCCCAGGCCAAGAGCTTACGATTTTCTCAATTAAGGGATCTTGCTGAATCTTAATGTGATCAGCGACAGCGTCACCTGCAATACGCCGCAATGCATCAATCATTTGCTGTACGGTAATAGATAGCCCAGGCAAATTAATCACCCGCCCACCCTTAAGTTGACTGGTATCCAATTGGTGACCATGGATAAGATTATTAATTGCCATCTTCGGCGATAGCAGCCATAACGGTGTTTGCAGGCTAACAGGGCAAACCACGTCAATACCTTGCAACGGCTCACGGATAATGCCGCTGGCAAAACTGGAGGCCGCGCGGTTTGGTTTTCCTGGGCGTACCACAATGGTTGGCATACGCAGGCTACGACCATCAACAAATCCCCGGCGGCTATAGTCTGCTAACAATAAATCGTTTAATGCTTTTTGCGTACCATAGGAACTCTGAGGCGACCATACCTGTTCATCCGGCACGACAGCCGGTAACTCACCGCCAAATACCGCTACTGAACTGGTGATAATCACTTTAGGGCAGTGTCCAAGCTGACGAGCGCGCTCGAGTAAACTGCGGGTAGCATCAAAATTGATCCGCATACCCAAATCAAAATCTTCTTCTGCCTGACTGGAGACAATCGCTGCCAGGTGGAAAACGGTGTCAACGTGTTGATTAAAAACGCTGGCAAGCCAGTGCGGATCAGCGATATCACCGCAAAAAACCTGTACCCGTTCATCTGTAATCGCCTCCAGAGGCACCACATCACAGGCTATAATTTTACTGATCCGACGCTGCTGACCTTGCTGGTCGGTTAGATAATCCTGTGTCAGTAAATGTTCAATCAACCGACGACCAAGAAAGCCCGCAGCTCCTGTTACCATTATGTTCATCGTCTTATCCTTTATCTGCATTGTTAGCGGTTTACTGTCTTGGCCGGGACTAAAAATACGAGCGCCGCACCAATAAATAGCATGGTGGAAATAATCAGCATTCCGGTAGTGGTGCTTTGGGTCAGGTCTTTCAGGTAGCCCATCATATAAGGTGCGACAAAGCCTGCCAGGTTGCCCCAGGAGTTAATCAGAGCGATGCCGGCTGCGGCTGCGGTTCCACCGAGGAACGCAGTTGGCAGGCTCCAAAATAGTGGCAAGGTACTCAATGCCCCCATGGCACCCAGAGTTAAGCCCATCATGGCAATAACGATGTTGTCACTGAAACTGGCGGAAATAATCATCCCGATCCCGCCCAATGTCGCGGTTAAAGCCAGATGCCAGCGCCGTTCGCGCAAACGGTCAGCACTACGTGATACTACGATCATGGTCAGAGCGGCGGCACCGTAAGGAATGGCACTTAACAAACCAATGCTCAGTACGTCTTTTACCCCACTCTCTTTGATCAGTGTCGGTAACCAGAAGCCGATAGTGTAGAAACCTGCAATCAGGCAGAAATAGATAAGCGTGAGCAACCAGACTCGGGGTTGCAGGAAAATCTCTTTCAGGCTGCTGTGGACATGATGTTGTGTGTCGTTATCAATGTTGGTCTGTAAGATCTTTTTCTCTTCGTCGGTTAGCCATTTGGCATGACTGATACGGTCAGTCAGTTTAAAAATCACCAAAATACCGATTAAAACGGATGGGATACCTTCCAGGATAAACATCCATTGCCAACCTGCAAAGCCATGGAATCCATTAAATGCGCCCATGATCCAACCCGATAACGGTGCGCCTATCACGCCGGATAATGGAACGGCGGTGGCGAATAAGGCGTACATGCGGCCACGGCGGTTAGTTGGGAACCAATAAGAAAGATAAAGAATGACGCCGGGATAGAATCCAGCCTCTGCAATTCCCAGCAAGCAACGCATTACGTAAAATGACATCGGTGTGGTGACAAAAGCCATCCCTGCCGAGATGATGCCCCAGGTGATCATAATACGCGCAATCCACAACCGTGCCCCTACGCGGTGCAGCATCAGGTTACTGGGGATTTCCAGAAAGAAGTAGGCAATAAAAAAGATCCCGGCGCCGAATCCATACACCGCCTCTGAAAATTGTAAGTCATCCGCCATCTGCAATTTGGCGAAGCCAACGTTAACCCGATCTAAATAAGCGACGACATAGCACAGCATCAGTAAGGGTAAAATATGCCACGCAGCCTTGCGATAGGCATGGTTCTCTGCGGGGACCACGTTAGGTATCACTAATTGTTCAGTGGGTGATTCAGACATGATGGAGCCTCTTATTTTAGTTATTTGCAGGGGAACAAGGTTCAGCGAAAATCCGTTTGGTTATCGCGCTGGCGTTGTACAGAAATAGAGGATGTTAATTTTAGTTATTTAATGTTTAATAAAGTTAAAAGTAAGGGTTTTTTCAGCAAGTAAATGCGATTAAACTCACAATTGTTAACAATAGGTAAAGGAGGTAATGTAATGCTTTGATTTAAAGTGGATTTAAAATTCAAATTTTCACAAAAATAAACATCAATCCAGCTAGAGCGAGTTATAAATGGAGGAACAATAGGGAATAGAGGGCAACAGGTGTGACCGGCACTGATGTAACAGGAAACTCGGTTGTATCGGCCAACAGACAAGAACACCACGATTTATCGATGCCGCTGAAAGGGAGGAGTATCTGTGCTGGTATGGGCGTCATGCTGTTGGTGGTGGCCATCAGTTAGCATCATGGGTTTTCTGGCAGTGAAAAGGGGTGGGCGCTGTATTTAATTGAAAGGACCGGGATAGCACCAAAAGGCGATAATCACGTGAATCGGTCAGCGTGAACGATGGTTAAGGGGGATAGGTGTGAAAATGTTGAATAGCAAAGGTGGTGTGCTTCAGCCATTAGTGATTGTTTGGGCACCGCTCACCTGAGCGGTGAAAATCAATCTTCATCAAAGCCGGAATTAAATAACTCAATCACTGCCGCCAGCGCCTGAATTTCATCAGGGCCGGTCGCTTCAACCTCAATCTGACGGCCTTTGGCTGAATCCAGCATCAGCAGTGCAATAACACTGCTGGCCTCAGCTTCGGTACCGCTATCGTTGCGTAACATTACTTCAGCATCAAAACTCTGAACCAGTTCGAACAATTTCATTGCGGGTCTGGCGTGCATCCCCAACTTGTTTTTGATCTCAACGGTCTGCTTGATTGTCATTATTTACGCTTTTCCAGAGTACGGTGGCGTGATTGGACATTTTTGCCGCGAGCGCGGAAATAATCGGCCAACTGTTCAGCGACATAAACCGAGCGGTGTTTACCACCAGTACAACCAATGGCAACCGTCAAATAACTGCGGTTATTGGTTTCCAGCATCGGCAGCCACTGTTCCAGATAGCTGCGGGTCTGATACACAAAGTTATGTACTTCGGTATGGCGATCCAGGAAAGAGATTACTGGCTTATCCAAACCTGTCATTGGGCGTAATTTAGGGTCCCAGTGCGGGTTTGGCAAGAAACGCACATCGAAAACATAATCGGCATCGATGGGGATACCGTGTTTAAAGCCAAAAGACTCAAACACCATCGTCAATTCGCGTTCACGTTTACCCAACAGGCGGGTACGCAGCATCTCAGCCAATTCATGCACTGACATTTCAGAGGTATCAATGATCAGATCAGCCCGTGAGCGCAGAGGCTCCAACAGGTCACTTTCTTCATCAATAGCACTTTCTAATGACAGGTTTTTGGTCGATAACGGATGCAAGCGACGGGTATCGCTATAGCGACGAATCAGGGTATTGCGATCGGCATCCAAAAACAGCAACTGTGGTGAAAAGCTGTCCGGCAGTTGAGTCATGGCATGTTCAAATACCTCAGGTGATTCAGGCATATTACGTACGTCTATGCTCACTGCGGCAGAGATATTCCTATCGGCAAGTGTACTCGCCAATTGCGGCAGCAGAACCACAGGCAAGTTATCGACACAATAAAAGCCCATATCTTCCAATGCGCGCAAAGCAACAGACTTCCCTGAACCGGAACGGCCGCTGACAATCATCAGCACCATGTGAGTAACTCCCCTTGGTATTTATCCCCGTCATCTTTCAAGTTGTAGGCGTGTTGAGCGCTTGCCCACATCTTGAAATTTATTGGGTATACATTAGAACCCTATATTCCGGCTACAAGATCCGGGCATAACGGATAAAATAGTTTCCACTTTCCCAATTACGCCGTTTCCGGTGGTAATTCAGTAATGATTTGATAAAGCTCATCATCACTTTGTGCTGCACGCAGACGCCGACACACTGTTTTATCAGCTAATCGCTTGGCCACTAAAGACAAAGTGTGTAAGTGAGTTTTACATTGATCTGCCGGAACCAACAAGGCAAATAACAGATCAACCGGTTGGTTATCAATAGCATCGAAGGCAATAGGTTGTTCCAGACGGATAAATACACCCACTGCACGCAGTGTGTCTTCTTCCAACTTGCCATGAGGTATCGCGATACCACTACCAATACCGGTGCTGCCCATACGTTCGCGGGTTAAGACAGCATCGAAAACCACCTGTGAAGGTAGGTTAAGTTGCTTGGCAGCCAACTCGCTGATAATTTCCAAAGCCCGTTTTTTACTTGAGCAATGTACGGAGCTTTTGGTGCACTCGATATTTAATACCGAGCTTAATTGCAATGCTGGATCGTTGATCATCTCATCTTTCACTTAAGCGCTGTTTTAAACCGTTTCCGGCGGGGATTCACTCCCGACGCTGGAAACGGTTATGTAGCGAGTGTAGAACCTTTATGGGTGAATATACCCTTTGTACTTGAAGCTACAGGGTTGTTCGCTATGTTTACTTACCCGAATCACTGACTTTAGTCAGTTCATCGAGATGAATAAGCCTGCTTGCAGAAATACGATTAAAATCGGTTTCTGGCCAATTTGTCATTCGTTTGCTGCCTACCTGCAACGCCATGTTCTTTGGGTATAACAGTCGCAAGGATTCTTAGTGTTGTTTCAATTTGTCTTTATGTTTGTTCAACTGGCGGGCCAGTTTATCAACCAAAATATCAATTGCGGCGTACATATCCTCCTGCTCTGAGCTTGCGTGCAACTCGCCTCCATTCACATGTACCGTTGCTTCTGCAATTTGTTTTACTTTCTCAACACTTAAAACCACATATACCTGGTTAATGCGATCAAAATATTGCTCAAGTTTGGCAAATTTAGTGGTAACAAACTCGCGTAATGCTTCGGTTATTTCGACATGATGTCCGGTAATATTGAGCTGCATAGTGTCTTCCTTCTCAGTTCAGGTCAAACCAACTGTTTACGCTGATTTGACGGCGGGATGGATAACGACTCTCGGTACTTCGCGACGGTACGCCGTGCCACCATGATGCCTTGTTCACATAATAATGTGGTCAGTTTACTGTCACTAAGAGGTTTAGCAGGATTTTCTGCTGCAACCAATTTTTTCACCAGTGCACGAATTGCAGTGGAAGAAGCTTCACCTCCGCTATCGGTATTGACGTGGCTGGAGAAGAAATATTTTAGCTCGAAAATACCCCGTGGACTGTGCAGGAACTTCTGCGTGGTCACGCGAGAGATTGTCGACTCATGCATATCCACAGCCTGGGCGATATCGGCCAGTACCATGGGTTTCATAAATTCAGGCCCATTCTCAAAAAACGCTACTTGCTGCTCTACAATACAACGCGCCACCTTCAGCAGTGTTTCATTGCGGCTTTCAAGACTTTTTATCAACCATTTTGCTTCTTGCAAATTGCTACGGATAAACTGCCCGTCACTGTCATTGCGGGTACTGCTACCCATCGCCGCATACTGCTGGTTGATTTTTAGGCGTGGAATGCTATCGGCATTCAGCTCGACCGTCCATTGATCTTTGTCTTTACGCACCAAAACATCGGGAATGACGTACTCGGACTCCCCGGTATTGATGGATTGACCCGGACGCGGATCCAGAGACTGAATCAGGCCGATCGCTTCTTTAAGTGTATCTTCTTTTAGCCGACTCAAGCGGATCATCGTACGGAAATCATGGTTACCCAGCAAATCCAGATAATCGCTAACCACCAGACGTGCTTCGGCAAGATAGGGGGTATCTTTGTCATATTGTGACAACTGTACCAACAGACATTCACGCAGGTTACGTGCCGCGACACCAATAGGATCAAAGTGTTGTATCCGCTTAAGCACCGCTTCTACTTCATCCAGTGCGACGTTCTCGTCCCCCATGCTTTCCAGAATATCTTCCAGTGGCACCGTAAGGTAACCGGTTTCATCGACCGCATCCACGATAGAGGTCGCAATGGCAACATCAGTATCAGAGAATGGGGTTAAATCCACTTGCCACATCAGGTAGT
Source organism: Yersinia sp. 2553 StPb PI (assembly GCF_052217105.1). Taxonomy (NCBI): domain Bacteria; kingdom Pseudomonadati; phylum Pseudomonadota; class Gammaproteobacteria; order Enterobacterales; family Yersiniaceae; genus Yersinia; species Yersinia sp. 2553 StPb PI. The sequence continues at coordinate 4,394,438 of NZ_JAZGPX010000002.1, forward strand.
CTTGTAGCGTTTGGGTCGTTTCCCCTTGATAAACCGGCAACTCATCATCGCTATAATCATTGCCCATTCCTGATGGCGTGCCTGCGGTGTAGATCTCATCCCAGGTGGCATCAAGTGGCAACTCTTCGGGCATATCTTTTTGTTCCAGCGCCTCGCGGGTATCAAGCGATTCACTGTCTACGGTCTCTTTTGCATCTATCTCTTCATGAAGATCAGTTTGCTCAAGCAGGGGGTTACTCTCCAGCGCTAACTGAATCTCCTGCTGGAGTTCAAGTGTAGAAAGCTGCAACAAGCGAATAGCCTGTTGAAGCTGCGGAGTCATAGCCAGTTGTTGGCTGAACTTGAGTTGCAAACCTTGCTTCATAATGCGGTATCAATTTTCCTTTATAGATGAAGGAATATCCGTCATCTTTCAAATTGCAGGGGTATTGGCTGCCGGTTACCTGGCCGCACCTGCGGGCTAGCATAAATGCTGTTTAAATCGATTTATGACCGATTTTATTGTTTGCCGCCTTCCTGCACCTTGAAATCTATTGGGTATTGGAAAAAGGTCAGAGACGGAATTCTTCACCGAGGTAAACACGCTTAACTTGTTCGTCAGCCAGGATTTCCTGTGGCGTACCGTGAGCGATTAAATGACCCTGGCTTACGATATAAGCCCGCTCACAGACGTCTAACGTTTCACGCACGTTATGGTCGGTAATAAGAACGCCAAGACCACTGTCGCGTAGATGTTCAATAATTTTTTTAATATCGATAACGGAAATCGGATCAACCCCGGCAAAAGGCTCATCCAGCAGAATAAACTTAGGATTTGCCGCCAGTGCACGGGCTATTTCAACACGGCGGCGTTCACCACCGGAAAGCGATTGCCCCAAGTTGTCACGTAAATGGGTGATATGGAACTCTTCCATTAATTCATCAGCCCGTTCCTCACGCTGCTCAACAGAGAGGTCTTTACGGATCTCCAGCACCGCCATTAAGTTGTTAAATACACTCAGGCGGCGGAAAATAGAGGCTTCTTGCGGTAAATAACCAATACCGCGACGAGCGCGTTCATGGAGAGGCAAGAGGCTGATATCTTCGTCATCAATCACAATACGCCCGGCGTCACGCTGGACAATGCCGACGACCATATAAAAAGTGGTAGTTTTCCCTGCGCCGTTCGGCCCAAGCAGGCCCACTATCTCACCGGATTTCACATTGAGGCTTACGTCTTCGACCACTTTACGGCCTTTGTACGCCTTAGCCAGCTTTTCTGCGATTAATGTTGCCATAAATGATTACTTACTCTTCTTTTGGCCTGAAGCTGCTGGCCCTTTGTCTTGTAATTGGGACGGTAATAACACGGTGGTGACGCGGTTGCCTTTATCACTGAAGGCTTCCATCTGCTGTTTTTTCACCAGATAAGTGATGCGATCACCTTTGATATTACTATCAAGTTGCTCCAGATAAGCATTGCCAGTCAACACCACAAAATCATTTGCGACTTCATAACGCAGTTTCTGCCCATGGCCTTTTACGGGTTTGCCACTGTCTTGCATCTGGTAGAAAGTGACTGGATTACCATAACCTTCAATGACCATTTTGCTTTGATCACCGCCTGGGCGCGTAACCACGACTTTATCAGCTTTAATCTCAATGGTACCTTGCTTGATAACCACATTGTCGGTAAATGTGACAGTATTGGCCTCCATATCTAACGCTTGTTTAACGGAGTCAACCGTGACGGGCTGATCAGTATCACCCGTTAACGCCAGAGCGGGCAGGCTTGCGGCCAAAAGTGAACTGGCAAGCAAAAAATGACGAAGTTTATTTTTGGATTTCATAAGAGGTTTTAACCTTTTCAATCAGCTCAGCGGTTTTGTCCCGCAAGTTCCCACGCATTTTCATGCCGTTAGATGTGAATCCAACACCAAAGAGGGTAACTTCATCGTCTGAGGATACATCCTGAGTGATCAAATTAACCTGGGCGTTATCGGTTTTAATTTTTTGTAACTGTGCGTCTGGTGTCAGGCTATCAACTTCAACATGACCATACAAATACAGCATCTTATCATTGGTCAGTTTGGCGCGGTCGGCGCGCACTGTCCAAGTAGCGACTGCATTCTCCGCAAACAGAGTCATGACCGGTTTGGTAAACCAGGTTAACTCTTGAGTGCTGAAGTTTTGTACGTCTTCTGCCACCAATTTATAATTCAATTGCCCGACCGGATTGAATACCACGGTCACAGTATGCTGGCTCTGCGAAGAAGGCTCATTATCAGTGGCCACGGTTTGTGTGTCCTGCTGATTAAAGCCGGATATATTCCAGCCAATCAATGCCAAAGCAATCAGTGCCAAGGATAATGTTATCCATAGTCTTGTTTTACTCATATCGACAATCCTTTGGCACCTTCAAGTTTATCTTGAGCTAATAATATCAAATCACATATCTCGCGTACTGCACCGCGCCCGCCATGGATTCGCGTCACATAATGTGCCTTGGGAAGAAGTAACGGATGGGCATCCGCGACTGCAACAGATAACCCAACTTGTGCCATGACCGGCCAATCAATCAGGTCATCCCCAATATAAGCAACCTGCTCAGGCTGGCATGCTAATGCTACCAACAATTCGTTATAGGCCACCAGCTTATCAGATTGCCCTTGATAAAGGTGGGTAATGCCTAAGGTGTTGGCGCGGTCTTCCAGTAATTTTGCGCGACGGCCAGTAATAATGGCTACTTCAATACCTGAGGTTATCAGGCAGCGGATACCATAGCCATCACGCACGTTGAAAGCTTTCAGCTCTTCGCCCTGATTACCCATATAAATCAGGCCGTCGGACATCACACCATCGACATCACAAATCAGTAGGCGAATTTTCGCCGCACGTGACATCACAGTGTCGGCTACTGGTCCATAGCATGTGTCCTGATATACGGTGTCGCTCATTTTTCCCTTCTTACTTGACGTTGCAGCGTTGTTAGCTGCTCTCTCTCACCCGAATCACTTGACTATGCAAGCTCATCGGGATGCATTCGTTTGCAGCCTAGCTGCAACCCCAATTAATTTGGGAAACTCTTCTTACTTGACGTTGCGGCGTTGTTAGCTGTTTTATTCACCAGACAGTCCACGGTTAGACCACGCCGGCTCTCAGCATGTCATGCATATGCACCACACCCAGCAACTGATCGCCATCTGCGACCAATACGGCGGTAATATGGCGCAACTCCATCAGGTTGAGTGCATCCACAGCCAACATGGTTGGAGGGACTCGAATACCGCCACTGGTCATTACATCTGCAATTTTCGCGTTATTCAGATCGACACCCAAATCAAATATTCGGCGCAAGTCACCGTCGGTAAAGATACCTTTAATCATCATCAAATCGTCACAGATGACAGTTAAACCCAGATTCTTCCGAGTAATCTCCAGTAACGCATCGCGTAATGACGCATCGGGACTGATGTGCGGGAGCTCTGCACCAGTGTGCATGATATCGCTGATTCGCAACAGTAACTTGCGCCCCAGTGCTCCGCCTGGATGGGAGAGAGCAAAATCTTCTTGAGTGAAGCCTCGGGCCTGTAACAATGCAACTGCAAGCGCGTCCCCCATCACCAAGGTGGCTGTGGTACTGGTGGTCGGCGCCAACCCTAATGGGCAGGCCTCTTGTGGGACCTTGATGCACAAATGAATATCGGCCGCTTTACCCATGCTACTTTCAGGATTATTGCTCATGCAGATTAGCGGAATTTTTTGGCGCTTTAGAACCGGGATGAGAGCGAGGATCTCGTTAGATTCCCCTGAATTAGAGATGGCGAGCACAATATCTTGTGGCGTGACCATGCCGAGATCGCCATGACTGGCTTCACCGGGGTGGACGAAAAAGGCAGGTGTTCCCGTGCTGGCGAAGGTGGCGGCAATTTTGCAACCAATATGGCCAGATTTGCCCATCCCCATAACCACAACTTTGCCATGGCAGTTAAATATTGCATCGCAGGCTTTGGCAAAATCGTCATTAATATATTGATCGAGTTGTGCCAGTCCTTCGCGCTCAATCTGCAGCACCTGTTTTCCCGCCTGTTGAAAATCCACTCTTGGCAATGAGTTAATACCCGACGGTGAATCAGTTGCTGGCTGTAAATCATAAGAAGACATACTTGGTTCCCATTGAATGAACATGGTTATGCCACATTAAAGGGTGCAAAAAACAGCACCGCTAGATAAGCGATAAACCCACATAATAACAGAGCACCTGCCATATGACCGATGCGATGTTTACGCCCCAGGCAAAGAAGGGTAAATATCACACTGACACCGAGCATCACCCAATAGTCGCGCTGGAAAGCTTCTGGATTAATATCGCCAGGGGAGAGCAGAGCAGGTACACCTAACACAATCACAATATTAAAAATGTTCGAACCGATGATATTGCCGACCGCCATATCATCTTCCCCTTTCAGCGCGCCAGCGATAAAAGTAGCCAGTTCAGGCAAACTGGTGCCAATGGCAATAACAGTCAGCCCTATAACCAGTTCACTGACACCTGCGACCCGGGCAATGACCGTGGCATTATCGATAATCATTTTGGCCGAGAGTGGCAAGATAATGAAAGCTAACACTAACCACAAAAGAGCGACGGTATTGCTACTGTCTTGAGGCAATTCAGCCAACTGTTCGCGAGTCAGGATGTCATTGCCTTCCACATGGGCCAGACGGGCAATTTTCAGCATCAGAATAATAAACGCCGCTGCTGCTACCAGCAAAATAATACCATCTCCACGGCTGAGATGGTTATCAGCCAGCAGGAAACCACATAGCACCGTCACTACCAGCATCAACGGTAATTCACGGCGTAAAATCTCTGATCGTACTGTTAATGGGCGTATAAGGGCTGCACCACCGACAATCAGCAGTAAATTGGTAATATTAGAGCCAAGCACATTCCCAACCGCCATATCGGTTTGATTATTCAGTGCTGCAGTCACCGAAACGATCAACTCAGGTAGCGATGTGCCGATACCGACGATGGTCATCCCAATAATAAGGGGGGGGATGCCGAAAGAACGGGATAACACAGCGGCGCCATAAACTAATCGATCAGCGCCATACACTAATAAGACCAAGCCGATGATTAATAGTGTTATCGCAAGAGGCATGCAGAGTCCTTTATTAGGTATAATCCCGATCCGTTGGTAGAAGCTGACTGTTGGTAACCCATTTTCGGTGGAAAACAGCTAGCCCATGGGTAAAAACCACTAACAGCGTTTTACGCTCTTTTTTGAGTTAACCCTAATTTTGACTGTGAGTGCCAGAAAAGTAAAACTTATGGCAACTTTGGCTACGAAAAAGTGACAATAAGTTGCCAAAATACTTCCCATTGTGCTCGTTGCCGCCATTTGATGTAGCATTGGCGCTCGGATGAGTAATTAAAGGCCTAAAGGGACGAATGATAATGAAGCAATTGTCGTCGAATTTGATAGAGATCCGCGGGATGAGTTTTACCCGTGGTGAGCGTCCGATATTCGCCGATATCAACATGACGGTCCCCCGCGGCAAAGTGACTGCGATTATGGGGCCATCAGGAATTGGTAAAACCACATTGTTGCGCCTGATCGGTGGGCAACTTGTACCGGATGCAGGTGAAATCTGGTTTGATGGTGATAATATTCCGGCGCTTTCACGTCAGCGTTTGTATGATGTGCGTAAGAAAATGAGCATGCTGTTTCAATCTGGTGCGTTATTCACTGATTTGACCGTGTTTGAGAATGTGGCTTTCCCATTACGCGAACATAGCCGTTTGCCGGAGGAATTGCTGCACAGTACGGTGATGATGAAGTTGGAAGCCGTGGGGCTGCGTGGGGCGGCTAATCTGATGCCTGCCGAACTTTCCGGCGGTATGGCGCGGCGTGCTGCACTGGCAAGGGCCATTGCCCTTGATCCTGAATTGATTATGTTTGATGAGCCATTTGTGGGTCAGGACCCTATAACTATGGGGGTGCTGGTAAAACTGATTGATGAGCTGAATCATGCATTAGGCGTGACTTGTGTGGTGGTTTCCCACGATGTGCCTGAAGTCCTTAGTATTGCTGATTATGCCTATATTGTTGCCGATCAGCATGTTATTGCCGAAGGAACACCGGAACAGTTGCAAGCCAATAGCGATATGCGGGTGCGCCAGTTCCTTGATGGTATTGCCGACGGGCCGGTGCCTTTCCGTTTCCCAGCCGGTGATTATAAAACTGAGCTGTTATACCCAAAGTAATTGGAGTTGCAGGTAGGCAGTAAGCGAGCTATCCCCGATGAACTTACTCGGTTAAGTGGTTCGGGAGTTATCGTAGCTAACCCCCTGTAGCTTTAAATACGAAGGAGATAGGCTGATGGAGTATTCATGTTAGTACAGGCGTTAGCGTCTTTAGGGCGTAGGGGCATTAATGTCAGCGCATCCTTTGGTCGCGCGGGTTTAATGTTATTCAATGCCCTTGTCGGGCGGCCTGAACCGCGAAAACAATGGCCATTATTGGTTAAACAGCTCTATAGCGTCGGTGTGCAATCGCTACTGATTATCGTGGTTTCCGGTCTGTTTATCGGCATGGTTCTGGGGTTACAGGGCTTTTTGATCCTCACCACATACAGTGCTGAAGCCAGTCTTGGGATGATGGTGTCTTTATCACTGCTACGTGAGTTGGGGCCAGTGGTAACCGCACTGTTGTTCGCCGGTCGCGCCGGTTCTGCTCTAACCGCGGAGATTGGCTTGATGAAAGCCACTGAACAGATTTCCAGTTTGGAAATGATGGCAATCGACCCGCTGCGTCGAGTGGTGGCTCCCCGGTTCTGGGCAGGTCTTATCAGTATGCCATTATTAACCGCTATTTTTGTTGCCGTCGGTATCTGGGGTGGCTCTGTGGTGGGGGTTGACTGGAAAGGGATCGATGGCGGTTTCTTCTGGTCGGCGATGCAAAATGCTGTGGAGTGGCGTACCGATTTACTGAATTGCCTAATTAAGAGTCTGGTATTTGCTATTACTGTGACCTGGATTGCGCTGTTCAATGGTTATGATGCGATCCCAACATCTGAAGGGATTAGCCGGGCAACGACCCGTACCGTAGTGCATTCATCGCTGGCGGTATTGGGATTGGATTTTGTGCTGACAGCACTGATGTTTGGGAATTGAGTCGATGCAAACGAAGAAAAGTGAAGTCTGGGTAGGTTTGTTTATACTGATTGCTATTCTGGCGGTCGTATTTCTCTGCCTGAAGGTTGCGGATATCAAATCAGTAGGCAACCAGCCGACTTATCGAATTTATGCAACGTTTGACAATGTGGGTGGTCTGAAAACCAATTCGCCGGTCAAAATTGGCGGTGTTGTGGTGGGGCGGGTGGCTGACATCACGCTGGATACCAAAAACTACAGCCCACGTGTGGCGATAGATATTCAGCAACGTTATAACCATATCCCGGATACCAGCTCTTTGGCGGTACGCACTTCTGGCTTATTGGGTGAACAGTTCCTGGCACTAAATGTCGGTTTTGAAGACCCGGATATGGGCACCACTATTTTGAAAGATGGCGGTATAATTCAAGACACCAAATCTGCACTGGTGTTGGAAGATCTTATCGGCCAGTTCTTGTACAAGAGTGGCGGGGATGGTAATTCTGATGCGCCAGCAAGTGAGCCAGTAGCCCCAACGGCAGCGGCGCCCACTCCGACAGATAACGGCAGCTTACCTGCAACTCAACATCCTTAAGAGGGTCTCTGAATGTTTAAACGTTTACTTATGGTTGCGTTGCTGGTGGTAGCACCACTGGCGAATGCTGTCGATCAAACTAATCCATACCGAATGATGGATGAAGCCGCGCAAAGAACATTCACGCGCTTAAAAACCGAACAACCTAAGATCAAACAGAACCCAGACTATTTGCGCACCATCGTACGTGGAGAACTGTTGCCATTTGTCCAGATCAAATACGCCGGTGCGTTAGTCCTGGGTAGCTATTATAAAGCGGCGACCCCTGCGCAGCGCGAAGCGTACTTCAATGCGTTCAGTCAATATCTGGAACAGGCTTACGGTCAGGCATTGGCGCTGTACCACGGCCAAACTTACGATGTTGCACCAGACCAACCACTGGGTGATGCCAATATTGTTGCTATTCGCGTGACTATTCTTGATCCAAATGGCCGACCACCTGTGCGTTTAGATTTTCAATGGCGTAAAAATAGCCAAACCGGTAACTGGCAGGCGTATGACATGATAGCCGAAGGGGTTAGCATGATTAGTACTAAGCAAAATGAGTGGGCTTCTATCCTGCGTCAGCAAGGGGTTGATGGCCTGACTAAGCAGTTGTTGATCGCCGCGAAACAGCCAATTACGTTAGATAAGCAATAATTATGGTAGATAAATTGAGCTGGCAGTCACAGCAAGAAACGCTGGCGCTGCGAGGTGAATTAGATCGTGAAACACTGTTACCACTTTGGCAGCAGCGTGAGGCGTTATTGGCGGGTAAGACTCATATTGATGTCAGCCAATTACAGCGTGTCGACTCATCCGGTCTGGCATTGCTGGTGCACTTTCGCGAACTGCATTCTCTTCATGAACCGGCAGGCAAACAAAGTGTCTCATTAACGATTACTGGTGTCAGTGATCGGTTGTCTACTCTAATTGAGCTGTACAACCTCCAGCACATCATTCCGGTAGAAATGGCTCGTTAGTTAAGTTCGCGGCTTTCTGTGTCGTCTATACCAAAAGCTATACCCAGGTAAGAAGGGTATAAAAGCCAAAGATATTCAAAGGCCCCTGTGCGTAACAACGAAACAGGGGCTTTTCTTTAGTTTCGGAGCTCGCCGTATTCCACTAATATGTTTGGCTGGCTATGCTTCACTTAAAAATAACGATCCTCTTAAAATAGAATGAATCTTATGGATACTAACGAAATTAAAGACGTGCTGATGCAAGCATTAGCATTACAAGAAGCGCATGTTACCGGTGATGGCAGCCACTTTCAGGTGATTGCTGTCGGTGAGTTATTTGCCGATATGAGCCGGGTGAAAAAACAGCAGGCTGTGTATGCGCCTTTGATGGAATATATCGCTGATAACCGTATTCATGCCTTATCAATTAAGGCCTATACGCCGCAAGAGTGGCAACGGGATCGCAAACTAAACGGCTTTTAATGCTGTTGGCCCGGGAGCTGTTTAACGAAGCGTCGACAGTTCTAAGGCGGGCAGTAAATTCGAATTGACAACAGAGAGTGGTCACAATGGATAAATTTCGTGTGCAGGGGCGGACTCGCCTAAGCGGTGAAGTCACTATTTCAGGAGCGAAAAACGCCGCATTGCCAATAATGTTTGCTGCATTGCTGGCTGAAGAACCAGTAGAGTTGCAAAATGTCCCACAGCTAAAAGACATTGATACCACCATTAAGCTGCTCAGCCAATTAGGCACAAAAATTGAGCGTAATGACTCTGGTTCAGTTTTTGTTGATGCCAGCGGCGTGGATGAGTTTTGCGCTCCTTATGATTTAGTCAAAACCATGCGTGCCTCTATTTGGGCGTTGGGGCCACTGGTTGCCCGTTTTGGCAAAGGCCAGGTTTCTTTACCCGGCGGCTGCGCTATCGGTGCGCGTCCGGTTGATTTGCATATTTCCGGTTTGGAACAACTGGGTGCTGAAATCAAGCTGGAAGAGGGCTATGTTAAAGCGTCCGTCGATGGCCGCCTGAAAGGCGCGCATATCGTCATGGATAAAGTCAGCGTTGGCGCGACTGTTACCATTATGAGTGCTGCCACATTAGCTGAAGGCACCACCGTAATTGAGAATGCGGCCCGTGAGCCAGAAATTGTCGATACGGCTAATTTCCTCAATACGCTGGGTGCGAAAATCAGTGGTGCAGGTACTGACAGAATTACCATCGAGGGCGTTGCTCGCTTGGGTGGTGGTGTTTATCGTGTGCTGCCTGATCGCATTGAAACCGGTACTTTCCTGGTTGCTGCGGCCATCTCTGGTGGTAAGGTTGTGTGCCGTCAAACTCGGCCTGATACGCTGGATGCGGTATTGGCTAAACTGCGTGAAGCGGGTGCTGATATTGAGATTGGCGACGACTGGATAAGCCTTGATATGCACGGGCAGCGTCCGAAAGCGGTTACGCTACGCACTGCGCCGCACCCTGGTTTTCCAACCGATATGCAGGCTCAATTCAGCTTATTGAATTTGGTGGCGGAAGGAACCGGTGTTATCACTGAGACCATTTTTGAGAACCGCTTCATGCATGTGCCTGAGCTTATTCGGATGGGCGCACATGCAGAAATCGAGAGCAATACCGTGATTTGTTATGGTGTTGAGCAACTATCAGGTGCCCAGGTGATGGCCACTGATTTGCGTGCTTCAGCCAGTTTGGTATTAGCGGGCTGTATTGCTGACGGGGTAACTATCGTTGATCGTATTTATCATATCGACCGTGGCTACGAGCGTATCGAAGATAAATTGCGTGCCTTGGGTGCCAAGATTGAGCGTATAAAAGGCGAATAAACCCGCTAAAACGCAAGAAAAACAGATGCCAGCCGATGATATCGCGCTGGCATTTTTTATGGCTAAACTCTTCTTCTATCACGACGTAAGTGCAGTTGGCTGCTTTTTTACCCGAATTTCAAGATGACTATTACGGTTGTGGGGTTGTCTGATGACCTAGCACGGCATTTTGATCTAACTCGCTGATAGTGATTTGTGCCGTCATCTGTTGGCCGTTACGTAACAATAAGATAGGGATGGTGGTGCCGGGGCGGATTTCTGCTACCTGATCCATAGTTTCGATAACGGATGTCGCCGGTTTATTATTAACACTAAGGATGATATCGCCAATTTGCAGACCTGCATCTACTGCGGGGCCATGAGCTGATATGTCATTGACCTTAATCCCATGCACCCGATCCGTACTATTGCCGCTGGCATTGAAGGGCGGATATTCCTCGCCGGTAACTCCGATATAGCCACGTATCACTCGACCGTCACGGATAAGTTTCTCCATCACTTTGGTCGCAAGTGCTGTCGGAATCGCAAAACCAATCCCTTCCGGTGTTTCGCCGTTACTGCTCTTATCAAAGGACAGAGTGTTAATTCCCATCAGTTCGCCCAAGGTATTCACCAGCGCACCGCCAGAATTCCCCTGATTGATTGAAGCATCGGTCTGAAGGAAGTTTTGTCGCCCGGAATCACTTAAACCAATACGCCCAGTGGCGCTGATAATCCCTTGGGTGACGGTTTGGCCAAGGTTATAAGGGTTACCAATTGCCAGCACGACATCACCGATATGGGGGGCACGATTAATATTGATTGGAATTACTGGTAGGTTCACCGCATCAATTTTTAGTACCGCTAAATCAGTTAAGCCATCGGAACCCACGAGTAATGCCTCGGATACTCGGCCATTTTGTAGTGCCACAATTATCTGTTCAGCATTATTGATAACGTGCTTGTTGGTAAGGATATATCCCTTATCACTCATGATTACGCCAGAACCCAATGTACGAATAGCCAGTCCATCTTGTGTCGAGCTTAGGCTACGGTTATAGACATTAACCACCGCAGGGGCAGCTCTGCGTACCGCCTGGTTATAACTGGCTGGAGCCTCTTCATCTATGCTATTGCTCTTGCCGGAAAAGATATGGCCCGGACTACGGAGCATAGGTATTGCGACCAGCAAGACACCGGCAATAATTAGCCCCAAAATAATAGAACGCAATAGCTTAAGAAACATGAGGTTTAAGGCGTAAATGAATGGATGACAGGAGGATAGCATGAGTTTGGCGGACACAGCATTGTGCTGTGTCCGATTTTTCTGCAAATTAGCGTATTAACAGGTAAATATTCTCTTCACCGCGCACAATATTCAGTGCAATTACCGCCGGTTTCGCATCAAGGGCTTTGCGCAACTGAGTAATATCCTGAACCCGGACACGGTTTACAGCAATAATCACATCATCTTTCTGCAAACCAGATTGCGCTGCAGGTGAGCCTTTGGTCACGCTCTCAACTTTGATGCCCTTACTGCCCCCTTTTATTTCCCCATTGCTCAGGGATGCACCCTGCAATGATGGCGATAAGGTTTCTGCGCTAGTTGACGTTGGGCTGCTGTTTTCCAGGGTTACGGTGACTTCAAGCGGTTTCCCATCGCGCAGCATGCCAACTTTAATGGCTTTACCTGGCCCCGTGGTGCCCACTTTGGCCCGCAACTCAGCAAAGCTACTGATGGGTTTCCCATCAACAGAAACCAACACATCACCGGCTTTGATGCCTGCTTTAGATGCGGCTGATTTTGGTAGCACTTCACTGACAAAAGCACCACGCTGAGCATCAATATTAAAGGCTTTGGCCATGTCAGCGGTCATTTCGCTGCCACGAATGCCCAATAGCCCGCGCTTCACTTCGCCAAACTCAATCAATTGTTGGCTGAGGTTTTGCGCCATGTTACTTGGAATAGCAAAGCCGATACCGATGTTGCCGCCACCTGGGGCCAGAATTGCGGTGTTAATCCCAATCAATTCACCATTGAGGTTAACTAGCGCGCCGCCAGAGTTACCACGGTTGATGGAGGCGTCGGTCTGGATAAAGTTTTCCAACCCTTCCAAATTCAAGCCACTACGACCCAAGGCTGAAATAATCCCCGATGTTGCTGTTTGCCCCAGACCAAATGGATTACCGACAGCAACGGCAAAATCACCCACTCGCAGGTTATCGGAATCGGCCATTTTAATCGCGGTCAGATTTTTGGCATCGGTTAACTGCAATAACGCGATATCGGTTTGTTCATCACGTCCTAGCAGCTTCGCATCATATTCACGACCATCATTGAGCTGAACGCGAATTTTATCCGCATTATTGATAACGTGGTTGTTTGTCAGCACATAGCCTTTTTCGGCATTAATGATAACACCCGACCCTAACCCCTCGAATGGACGGCTGCTTTCTTTACCGGCGGGTGCATTCGGGCCAAAGAAGAATTTGAATTCTTCTGGCAAACGTTGCTGTTGTGCCTGTGTTCCTGACACATGAACACTGACTACCGCGGGCAAAACTTTTTCCAACATCGGTGCCAGGCTAGGGACTGCCTGCCCTGCTACTGCCGCTGGGAGAGCTGCTGCGTTCACCATTGGAACAGACGCGAGACCTAAGCCGACACTCAATGCCAGCGCACTAAGAAATAATGACTTTTTCTTCATTGATTTAAACTCTCTCAATACCTAACGGTGAATGAATAGGATGGATGGCTGTTACAGGCCCGTTGTAAATTAAGACTCTGGATTAGCTAAAAAATTCACTTATTTCAAAAGGCTACTGCTGTCCTAAATATAAGCATCCTAAGATATGGCTTGATATAAGGCTCGCTATGAAGCAATTCAAGGAGAGGTAAGTATAGAAGTGTAAATGTACTGACCACGGTAATGTGAGATACACCCCACCGTAGTCAGTATGATAGCTAAACGTGTGCTTAATCGCGGGTCTGATGCTCCGGGCGTAATAACCCCGATGCGCCTTCAGAGTAATCCCGAGGTGGCATTTTTACCGGTGCCTGATCATTATCTGCTTCAGATTCAGTCAGACGGTAGCGGAACGGGTTATCTTGCAGTGGCAAGTCCGGTAATAAGTTATTGGAGCTTTTCGCCATATGTTGGTAGAGCTGGCGATAGTCGCGAGCCATATTATCCAACAACTCAGCACTGCGGGCAAAATGCCCAACCAGTTCCTGACGGTATTCTTCCAAATCAGTTTTGCTTTTCTCCAGCTCATTTTGCAGCACTTGCTGCTGACGCAATTTGCGGTTGCCAAAGCGCATAGCCACCGCGCCAATCACGATACCAACAACCAACCCAATAAGCGCATACTCCCAGGTCATGATGACTCCTTTTTTGACTTCATTGTTCAGCAGGACTTTTTCACTTAATAATACCCACTATAACCGTTAACCTTGTCGGAGTGGAATCCTGATGCAACTTTGCTTATGGTTATCAGGCTTTCTTCGCAGTGGCAGTGTCGGTAAATGCGGCGATTGCCCGATAAATCAGCAACAAAGTCGCGCAAAAAGTAGATAACTATTTTATCAGGGATTGTTGATAAACATGCAACCAAGTACACCTACAGCACTTTACCAGCAGGCACTTGATGCTGGCGACTACCAACCTGATGAGGTACAACGGCGTGCTGTAGCACGGTTGGATAGGCTTTATCAGGAACTAAATCAACGCCAGAGTATAGCGCCGACCAGCACGAGTCTGCGCGGGCGGCTGAACCGTTTGATTGGGCGAGCTGTACCCCGGACCCCCATACGACCCGCCCAGGGGCTATATATGTGGGGCGGTGTTGGGCGGGGTAAAACCTGGCTGATGGATCTGTTTTTCCACAGCTTGCCGGGTGAGCGCAAGCTGCGACTGCATTTCCATCGTTGTATGCTACGGGTACATCAAGAACTGACTGAGCTGCAAGGTCATGAAAATCCGCTGGAGATTATTGCCGACGGTTTCAAAGCGCAGACTGATGTGCTGTGCTTTGATGAGTTTTTTGTCTCGGATATTACTGATGCCATGTTACTGGCGACATTGCTGGAGGCACTCTTTGCCAGAGGTATCACGTTGGTTACCACCTCCAATATTCCACCGGATAATTTGTATCATAACGGTTTACAGCGTGCCCGCTTCTTGCCAGCCATTGAATTGATTAAACAGTATTGTGATGTGATGAATGTCGATGCGGGGATTGATTACCGCCTGCGGACCCTGACTCAGGCAAATCTTTATCTGACGCCCTTGAATCCACAAACTGAACAGGCGATGGACGATATTTTTGTCAAACTGGCCGGTAAAGAGGGGGACCAAGCGCCGATACTGGAAGTAAATCATCGGCCATTGCCTGCTATTTGTTCAGCACAGGGTGTTCTGGCGGTAGATTTCCATACATTGTGTGAAGAAGCCCGCAGCCAGTTGGATTACATTGCGCTATCCAAACTCTATCACACGGTATTACTGCACAACGTCCACCGCATGGAGACGCGAGATGAGAATACGGCCAGGCGTTTTCTGGCACTCGTGGATGAGTTTTATGAACGGCGGGTAAAATTGATTATTGCGGCAGAAGTATCAATGTTCGATATTTATTGCGGTGAGCGCCTTAAATTCGAATATCAACGCTGTTTATCGCGGTTACAAGAGATGCAAAGTGAAGAGTATCTCTCTTTACCGCATCTGCCATAGGGATAATCTGCACGACCGTTATTCACTTCTGACCCGCTAAAATGCTATTCTGTGGTGGGCGATTTTCCTTCGCCCTAACTTAACATGTTTAATTTATACCTTTCTCGTCAAAAACAGTTCGATTTTTAACGTCGACTTCTCTATAATCTTGCGACCCCACGTTACAACAAAGTTTTTTTCCCAAAAACTTTGATAGTGCCGGCATTGGCTATTCGAAGGGGTAGGTTTGCTGGACTGATGGTCGTGTGAGCCTCAACTGTTTTTGAACGTTTGGGTGTTCACCAACGTGTAACTTATTAATTGGGTAAGCTTTTATAATGAAAACTTTCACAGCGAAACCAGAAACTGTAAAACGTGACTGGTATGTTGTTGACGCGAACGGTAAGACCTTAGGTCGCCTCGCTACTGAACTGGCTAGTCGCCTACGCGGCAAGCACAAGGCGGAATACACCCCGCACGTTGATACTGGTGATTACATCATCGTTCTGAACGCAGAAAAAGTTGCTGTAACCGGTAACAAGCGTACAGACAAGATTTATTACCGTCATACCGGCTACGTCGGTGGTATCAAACAAGCGACCTTTGAAGAGATGATTGCCCGCAGTCCTGAGCGTGTGATTGAAATCGCGGTTAAAGGCATGCTGCCGAAGGGTCCGCTGGGCCGTGCAATGTTTCGTAAACTTAAAGTTTACGCAGGTACTGAGCACAATCATGCGGCGCAGCAACCGCAAGTTCTGGACATTTAATCGGGATTATGGCAATGGCTGAAAATCAATACTACGGCACTGGTCGCCGCAAAAGTTCTGCTGCACGCGTTTTTCTTAAGCCGGGTAGCGGTAATATCGTTATTAACCAACGTAGCATCGAAGAGTACTTCGGTCGTGAAACTGGCCGTATGGTTGTTATGCAACCGCTCGTACTGCTAGATATGGTTAGCAAGTTTGACATGTACATCACTGTTAAAGGTGGTGGTATTTCTGGTCAAGCTGGTGCTATCCGTCACGGTATTACCCGTGCACTGATGGAATATGACGAGACTCTGCGCCCAGAACTGCGTAAAGCTGGCTTCGTAACGCGTGATGCGCGTGAAGTTGAGCGTAAGAAAGTGGGTCTGCGTAAAGCACGTCGCCGTCCACAGTTCTCCAAACGTTAATTTTTTGCCTTTATGGCATCAGATTAATGGCAAAAACCCGGTGTCTCACCGGGTTTTTTTATGCCTGAAAAACCACTTTCCATAGCATCACATATTATATTTTCGTTGCTAAACCGTTGTCTGATAAACAATTAATCACGAAATCGCAGCACCATCCCCACAAAACATGCAAAATCTGGTAAACTATCACCCACTTTTGTGCCTGTTCGGCGAACTGTTGGCGTCCGTGTATCTCCCTGGCTGAATAACTATCTCGACCAAGGCTTATTTACGGCAACAGCTGTCGAGATGACGAACCGGCGGTAAAACGACTCAGGATAGCAACCTAACCGTGGGCTATTCGCACTGTTTTCTAGATAATCTTGGAGGTTTTCATGGCTGTCGCTGCCAACAAACGTTCGGTAATGACGCTGTTTTCCGGCCCGACCGACATTTTTAGCCATCAAGTACGTATCGTACTGGCGGAGAAAGGTGTCAGTGTTGAGATTGAGCAGGTTGAAGCTGGTAATCTGCCGCAGGACCTGATTGACCTCAATCCCTACCAGACCGTTCCTACTTTGGTTGATCGCGAGTTAACATTGTATGAATCCCGTATCATCATGGAGTATTTGGATGAGCGTTTCCCTCATCCTCCATTGATGCCGGTATACCCTGTTGCACGTGGTAGCAGTCGTTTGATGATGAATCGCATCGAGAAAGACTGGTATTCCCTGATGCATAAGATCGAACAAGGTAATGCTCAGGAAGCTGAAGCAGCCCGCAAGCAGCTACGTGAAGCTCTGTTGTCTATCGCGCCGGTATTTAATGAAATGCCTTTCTTTATGAGCGAAGAATTCAGCCTGGTTGATTGCTATCTGGCTCCGCTGCTGTGGCGTTTACCTGTCTTAGGTATCGAGTTAACCGGTGCTGGCTCTAAAGAGTTGAAGGGTTATATGACACGTGTGTTTGAGCGTGATGCGTTCCTGGCTTCCCTGACTGAAGCTGAACGTGAAATGCACCTGAAAACCCGAGGTTAACTGTTATGGAGATGTCGGATATGTCTCCGCGCCGTCCCTATCTGTTGCGCGCATTTTACGAGTGGTTGATTGATAATCAACTGACTCCGCATCTGGTTGTGGATGTCACCCGGCCGGGTGTTTCGGTGCCGATGGAATTTGCCCGTGATGGGCAGATTGTATTGAATGTAGCACCGCGTGCCGTGGGTAATTTGGAGCTGGGTAACGAGGGTGTAAGTTTCAATGCCCGTTTCGGTGGCGTTCCTCGTCAAGTTACCGTGCCGATGGCTGCGGTAATGGCTATCTATGCGCGTGAAAACGGCTCTGGCACTATGTTTGAGCCTGAAGAAGCTTACGATTCTGATGCTGATGGCAATTTTGAGGCTTTCACAGAGGAAGGCAGCGAGACGGCACCGGCTGAGAACCTGACATTAGTCACTGGTGATACTCAGGTATCACAGGACGATAGTCATTCCCCGGATGATGAGCCACCAAAACCGCCACGTAGCGGTGGTCGCCCAGCATTACGGGTTGTTAAGTAACGAACAACACTGTTCTCTTGCACCAAGCGTTACCATACCCAATAAGGGCGGCATTAGCCGCCCTTATTATTTCTGCCAAATAACCAATAATTAAGACAGTTTTTTCAACTCAGCCAGACAACTATCACGTTGACTCATCATATCGCTATTTCTGATAGTCGATAAGGTATGAGATGCGCGCTGTTGGAAGCTGGCTTTGGCGGCACTGTCTTTGACATCTGCCGGTGCGGTACAAATATCTGATACTGTCAGTGTTTTACTGTCGCTCACCGCTTTTAGTACTGCGGCCGGGTTATAAATCAGTGCAGAAGAGAGTGCCGATTTCACCCCAGCAGTGAAATTCGCATTACCGGCATCGACCAGTTTAGGGGCCATGGCAATCCAGTTGTCATCACCCAGCTTAATATTATTTTCTACCGCAGGCAGTTGCCCCGCTTTTGCCAGCTCGGCTACCACAGCGCGCGCGCCACGCGCCTCAATATTATAACCAACTTCTTGATAATTCAAAGACATAGCCAATGCGCTGCTGCTGATCGCCAGCAAGCCGCCAGCAATAAAAAGTAAGTGAGATTTCATAACAGATAATCCTTTATTTAAAACAAGGCGTAATAATAAGGCTAGCCATGGGGTCAGGCCAAAAAACATAGATACAGAAAGTATAAGTACGGAAAGCATAAACCTATCGGAGCTCGGCCTTTACTATAGCGCTTCAGCTATAAATTGCTGCAAATAAGGTGGTTGAGATTGTTACAAAATCTTGAGTTGAAGTGGATGTGCGTGGAAAAAAAGCAGTAAAAAGGGCTGGATAACCAGCCCTCTAGTGTTAAGTCTATGGCAGGATACTTTTACTGTCAGACTTCCAGATAATTCATGATGCCATCTGCGGCTTTGCGGCCTTCGGCGATGGCTGTCACCACCAGATCAGAGCCACGGACGATATCGCCACCGGCAAAGATTTTCGGGTTACTAGTCTGAAACGCATTATCAGTGCTATCAGGGGCCACTACGCGGCCCTGCTTATCCAATGCCACGTCATGCGCCGCCAACCACTCCATGCTGTGTGGACGGAAGCCAAATGCCATTATGACTGCATCTGCTGGCAGCACATGTTCAGACCCTGGGATCTGCTCAGCCACGCTGCGGCCTTGTGCATCAGGTGCGCCCAGTTGGGTACGAACCATCTTCACACCACAGACGTTGCCGTTGTTGTTAACTTCGATGCTTAATGGTTGCAAGTTGAATTTAAACTCAACTCCTTCCTCACGGGCGTTTTTCACTTCCCGCTTGGAACCTGGCATGTTGACCTCATCACGACGATAGGCGCACACCACATCTGTTGCCCCTTGGCGAATCGATGAACGCACACAGTCCATTGCGGTATCACCGCCGCCCAACACCACGACACGCTTACCTTCCATATTGATATATGGCTCGTGGACGGTCGCATCAAAGCCCATCAACTGCTTGGTATTGGCAATCAGGTATGGCAGCGCATCATAGACACCCGAGGCATCTTCATTTGCCAGACCACCGCGCATCGATTGGTAAGTACCCACACCGAGGAACACCGCGTCATACTCCTTCAGCAGCGCATCCATGGTGATATCTTTACCGATTTCAGTATTGAGTTGGAATTCGATACCCATCTCGGAGAAGATTTTACGGCGCTTAATCATCACTTCTTTTTCCAGCTTAAAGGCTGGAATACCGAAGGTCAGCAAGCCGCCAATCTCTGGATGGCGGTCAAATACCACGGCTTGTACGCCGTTGCGTGCTAATACGTCGGCACAGGCCAGCCCGGCAGGGCCAGCACCGATCACCGCGACACGTTTACCGGTCGGGTGAACATGCGACATATCAGGCTTCCAGCCCATCTCAATGGCTTTATCGCTGATGTAGCGCTCGATGTTGCCGATAGTCACCGCACCGAATTCGTCGTTCAGGGTACAAGACCCTTCGCACAGACGGTCCTGTGGGCACACACGGCCACACACTTCCGGTAAGCTGTTGGTCTGGTGGGCCAGATCCGCCGCTTCCATGATGCGTCCTTCGTTGGCCAGTTTCAGCCAATTAGGAATGTAGTTATGAACCGGGCACTTCCATTCGCAATAAGGGTTACCACAAGACAGGCAGCGGTCTGCCTGTGCTTTGGCCTGGGTTTCCGAAAACGGCTCGTAAATCTCAACAAATTCAATTTTACGGATCTTCAGCGGCTTTTTTGGCGGATCTACGCGCTGTAGGTCGATAAACTGATAAACATTCTGACTCATTTCAACCCCTTACTGCGCTTGAACCCGCAGCTCGGCTGCGGAACGGCTACGGTGGCCCAACAGTGCTTTCACGTCGCTGGATTTCGGTTTAACCAAAGCAAATTTGGTCACCCACTCTGGCCAGTTAGCCAGAATTTCTTCGCCACGGCTAGAACCGGTCAACTGAACATGCTCAGTGATCAGCCCACGCAGATGCTCTTCATGGATTGCCAATTGATCAACATCCAGGACTTCCACCAGCTCAGGGTTAACACGTTTACGGAATTCACCATCTTCATCAAGAACATAAGCAAAACCGCCGGTCATACCAGCACCGAAGTTAATCCCAGTGCGACCCAGTACGCAGACAATACCACCAGTCATGTATTCACAACCGTTATCACCGATACCTTCAACAACGGTGATAGCCCCAGAGTTACGCACGGCGAAACGCTCACCTGCACGGCCTGCGGCGAATAATTTGCCGCCAGTCGCGCCATAGAGACAGGTGTTGCCGACAATGCTGGCCTCATGGCTGCGGAAGTTAGAGCCGACAGGAGGGCGCACTGCAATACGGCCACCGGCCATCCCTTTACCGACATAGTCGTTGGCATCACCGGTCAGGGTTAACTCAACGCCACCGGCATTCCAGACACCAAAGCTTTGACCGGCAGTACCGGAGAAATAAGCTTTGATGGGGTCGGTTGCCAGACCTTGATCACCATGTTTAGTGGCAATCGCGCCCGACAGCGCGGCACCTACGGAACGGTCAGTATTACGGATATCGAAGTAGAACGTCTTGCTGTGTTTCGCTTCAATGTGCGGTTCAGCTTGCGACAGTAACTCTTTGTTCAGTATGCCTTTATCGAACGGAGGGTTACTTTCGGTACAATATAGTGCCTTACCCGGATGTGGCGTAGCGGTTTTCAGCATCGGCGACAGGTCCAGTTTATTCTGTTTGGCTGAGATGCCATCCAGCTCCAGCAGCATGTCAGTACGACCAATTAAATCAACCAGTTGGCTTACACCCAACTCAGCCATGATTTCACGGGTTTCCCGCGCGATAAACTGGAAGTAGTTAACCACCCTTTCAGGCAAGCCGTGATAATGGTCACGACGCAGTTTTTCATCCTGAGTTGCTACACCGGTGGCGCAGTTATTCAGGTGGCAAATACGTAAGTATTTACAACCGAGTGCCACCATAGGCCCGGTACCGAAGCCGAAGCTTTCTGCACCCAGAATCGCGGCTTTAACAATATCGACGCCGGTTTTCAAGCCACCATCCACTTGTAGACGGATTTTATGGCGCAGGCCGTTGGCAACCAGCGCTTGTTGCGTTTCAACTAATCCCAGCTCCCACGGGCAACCGGCATATTTCACTGAAGAGAGCGGGCTGGCACCGGTACCACCGTCGTACCCAGCAATGGTAATCAGGTCGGCATAAGCTTTCGCTACACCGGTAGCAATGGTACCCACGCCCGGCTCAGATACCAGTTTCACCGAAATCAAAGCTTTCGGATTGACCTGTTTCAAGTCGAAAATGAGCTGTGCCAGGTCTTCGATTGAGTAAATATCATGGTGCGGTGGTGGGGAGATCAATGTTACTCCCGGTACGGAATAGCGCAGTTTGGCGATATAGGGTGTGACTTTATCACCTGGTAACTGGCCGCCTTCACCCGGTTTTGCACCTTGTGCCACTTTGATCTGGATAACATCGGCATTTACCAGATACGCCGGTGTCACACCGAAACGACCAGAGGCCACCTGCTTAATACGAGAAACTTTATTCGTACCGTAACGGGCCGGATCTTCGCCACCTTCACCGGAGTTAGAGAAGCCACCCAGACTGTTCATGGCGATAGCCAATGATTCATGGGCCTCCGGGCTAAGTGCGCCGATAGACATTGCCGCCGTATCAAAGCGAGTAAACAGTGATTCAGCCGGTTCCACTTGATCCACCGGGATCGGGGTGCCTTGCGGTTTAATGGCTAACAGATCACGCAGTGTGGCAATCGGGCGCTCATTAACCAGCTTGGCATAAACCTGATAATCGCTGTATTCACCACTGTGAACCGCTTTTTGTAAGGTGCTGACCACATCCGGGTTATACGCATGGTATTCGCCGTTGTGAACAAACTTCAATAAACCGCCCTGATCCAACGGCTTGCGTTTCAGCCAGGCACGTTTAGACAGATTTTGCAGATCCTGTTGGAAATCACTGAAGCTAGCTCCACCGATACGACTGACCACGCCCTGGAAACAGAGATTAGACAAATCACGATGCAGGCCAACCGCTTCAAACAGCTTGGCACAGCGGTAAGAGGCCACAGTTGAAATGCCCATTTTGGACATAATTTTGTATAGGCCCTTGTTGATCCCATTACGATAGTTAAGCATCACATCGCGATACTTCTTATCAATCGCTTGGCTATCAACCAATTTAGCCAATGATTCATAAGCTAAATAAGGGTAAATCGCAGTCGCACCAAAACCGAGCAGCACGGCGAAGTGATGCGGGTCGCGGGCACTGGCAGTTTCAACAATAATGTTGGCGTCGCAGCGTAGATTTTTCTCAACCAGGCGGGTCTGGATAGCGCCGACAGCCATTGGTGCGGGTACCGGCAGGCGGTTAGGGGCGATGGCACGATCAGACAGTACCAGCATCACGGCACCGTCACGGACTTTGCGCTCTGCTTCTTCACATAATCTCAGAACTGCTTGTTCCAGGTCAGTTTCGGCAGGGTCAAAGGTCAAATCCACACGATCAGCACGATAATGTTCCCCTTCCAACGTGGTTAACTGTTGGAAATCAGAGAACAACAGGATCGGCGATTTAAAGCTCAGCCGGTGCGCCTGACCTTCTGCTTCGCAGAACACGTTCATTTCACGACCGATACTGGTCGCCAGTGACATAACGTGTGCTTCACGCAGTGGATCGATGGGCGGGTTGGTGACCTGCGCAAATTGCTGGCGGAAGTAATCGTAAATAATACGTGGGCCGCTGGATAGCACCGCAAATGGGGTATCATCGCCCATTGAGCCGGTGGCTTCCTGACCAATTTCACCCAGCACACGGATGACTTGGTCCAGCTCTTCACTGCTGTAACCAAATTGCTTCTGGTAGGTTTCCAGTGTCGAATCATCTAACTGACGGCTGCCCACCTGATCTTCTGGCAGATCTTCGAACGGCACCAGACGCTTAACGTTCTTCTCCATCCACTCTTTATACGGGTGGCGGCTTTTCAGATCGTTATCCGTTTCGGCTGAATGGAGGATCTTACCGCTGCGGGTATCGATCACCATCAGTTCACCGGGGCCGACGCGACCTTTTTCAATCACTTCATCGGGCTGATAATCCCAGATGCCCACTTCAGAAGCACAAGTGATCAGCTTATCTTTGGTGATAACGTAGCGCGCAGGGCGCAAGCCATTACGATCAAGGTTACAAGCGGCATAACGGCCATCTGACATCACAATCCCGGCCGGGCCATCCCACGGCTCCATATGCATGGAGTTGAAGTCAAAGAAGGCGCGCAGGTCGGTATCCATATCTGGGTTGTTCTGCCAGGCCGGTGGCACTAACAGACGCATGGCACGAATCAAGTCCATACCGCCACTGAGGAACAGTTCCAACATGTTATCCAGTGAACTGGAGTCAGAACCGGTCTCATTGACGAAAGGAGCCGCATCCTGCAAATCCGGGATTAATGGCGTTTTGAATTTATAAGCACGTGCACGCGCCCATTGGCGGTTACCGGCGATGGTATTGATTTCGCCGTTGTGGGCCAGATAACGGAACGGCTGAGCCAGTGGCCAGCGTGGCACGGTATTGGTTGAGAAGCGCTGGTGGAACAGGCAGATTGCCGACTCCATGCGCAAATCAGCCAAATCAAGATAGAAGCGCGGTAGATCCGCAGGCATGCACAAGCCTTTATAGATCGTCACCAGATTAGAGAAACTACATACGTAGAAATCTTTATCTTCTGAAATACGCTTTTCGATACGGCGACGCGCCACAAACAGGCGGCGTTCCATATCACGTGGACGCCAGCCAGCAGGGGCGTTCACAAAAATTTGTTCAATCCGAGGCAGGGAGGAGAGGGCAATTTCACCGAGAA
Organism: Yersinia sp. 2553 StPb PI; assembly: GCF_052217105.1. Classification (NCBI taxonomy): domain Bacteria; kingdom Pseudomonadati; phylum Pseudomonadota; class Gammaproteobacteria; order Enterobacterales; family Yersiniaceae; genus Yersinia; species Yersinia sp. 2553 StPb PI. Next base: position 4,418,716 of record NZ_JAZGPX010000002.1, read on the forward strand.
CATCCGGGTTGGTCGGCACTTCACGCCAGCCGATAATCGACAGCGTTTCGTTTTGCAATTCTTCTTCTACAATGCGGCGGCTTGCCTTGGCGAGTTCTTCGTCCTGACTGAGAAACATCATGCCTACGGCATAGTTTTTGGCCAAACGCCATCCGCGTTCTTCAGCGACCATCCGGAAAAAACGATCCGGTTTTTGTAACAACAAGCCACAACCGTCGCCGGTCTTGCCATCAGCAAGTATCGCGCCACGGTGTTGCATGCGGGCCAGTGCGTGTATAGCGGTACGCACTACCTTATGGCTAGGTTCGCCTTCTATGTGGGCGATTAGGCCGAAACCACAGTTGTCCCTCTCAAGGGATTTATCGTACAACATATCAGTGAACCTCCCCAGGCTCTGCGAGACTCTCACAAACCGACTCCAGAAGGACATGGTTACATCAGGCGGGGTGGGCTGAGAGCCGCGTATTTCGCGACAAATCTGCTTTTCCGCCCTCTGCCAATGGCCTCTTGTGACGGTTCTCACAAGTGGTATAAGACTTGTTTTAAGAGGGAGTCTTAAATTACTGCATAATTATGACTAGACGTTTGCCCGTCTAGAAAGCTTCCAGCGGACCTCCAACTTAGCGAGAAAGAATACTCAGGTCAAATATAGGCTTAAGATATATCTTTAAGGTAATAAATGGGGTTATCACAATGAAAAATATATATTTATTGGTACTTTTAACCCATCTCATACTCAATGAGATAGGCGTGAAATTGTGAGCTGTCTCACTATAGTGCAATCGACAAATCTCTGCACCATGCTAGTGCTGGCGGGGATGTTAGAATTAAACTCTGCTATTTAAATATTTATTGGTTTATTAAACTATTTTTCACTGAATTGTAATAGAAGCGCTAACAGGTTGGTGGAAATAAGAAAATTTAATCATTGGTCAAGTGATTTTATTTGCATTTATAATGAATGGTTATGCGAGGTTGCACCCAAGGGCGTGGGAGTTGATCTCTGTCATCGCGAATTGCATCGCTAGCGGGTAGCCTTAAGCTCTTTTTGACAGGCAGTGCCAAGATTATGCAGTTGCAGAAATTAGTCAATATGTTTGGTGCGGATTTACAGCGCCGTTACGGTGAAAAAGTGCATAAACTCACGTTGCACGGCGGGTTTAGTTGCCCTAATCGTGATGGAACACTCGGTCGAGGGGGCTGTACCTTTTGTCAGGTGGCTTCATTTGCCGATGAGAACATGCAGCAACAGAGTATTGCGCAGCAGCTAGCGGCGCAGGCAAAAAAAACTAATCGGGCAAAACGTTACCTGGCCTACTTCCAGGCCTATACCAGTACTTATGCAGAGGTTAATGCTTTAGCTGTGATGTATGAACAGGCTTTAGCCGAAGCTGACATTGTCGGTTTGTGTGTGGGAACCCGGCCCGATTGTGTCCCGGATGCGGTATTGGATTTATTGAGTGGTTATCACCAGCAAGGTTATGAAGTCTGGCTAGAGTTGGGGCTACAGACCGCTAATGATAAAACGCTCAAGCGTATTAACCGTGGGCATGATTTCGCCTGTTATCAGCAAACAGCCCGCCGCGCCCGTGCCCGTGGGCTGAAAGTATGCTGTCATTTGATTGTCGGCTTACCCAGCGAAGATAAGCCACAGAATATGGCAACGCTAGAACAAGTGGTGGCAACCGGTGTTGATGGGTTAAAACTGCATCCGCTCCATATCGTGGAAGGTAGCACGATGGGAAAAGCATGGCGGGCAGGGCGGTTGGCGGAACTGGCGTTGGAACAATATGTTGTGACTGCGGGTGAAATGATCCGCCATACTCCAGCGCAGATTGTCTATCATCGGATCTCTGCCAGTGCGCGCAGACCCACGTTGTTGGCCCCGTTGTGGTGCGAGAATCGCTGGACCGGTATGAATGAGCTGAATAATTATATGCTTGCCCATGGCGGGCAGGCCTCTGCTTTATGACCGGCTACTGCGCGTCGCCATACTGAGATTGTGCAGTGCTCAAAATCCTCACGTACTGCGTGTACGCTCCGGTTTTTCCGCGCTGTACGCACTCAGTCTGGCTTAGCTCGCTACGCCGTAAGTTTTGACCCCCGCCTTATTTTGGCTATGCCTACCGTTTATTGGTAGATAATCAGTTTGTTTCCCAATCTCTCACCGTGATTTGCAATCTTTTCCACACTTCTAAGCAAGCCATCTTATCTCTTGGCGGTTTTACGGTATGATTTATACCCTTCGTCCTTGAAGCTACAGAGTTGTTAGCTGCGCTCGCTCACCCGAATCACTTACTTGTAGTTGACCCTACATGAAAAAGCTTATCGGGATTCGCTTGCTGGCTGCCTACCTGCAACTCCAATGACTTTGGGTGTAGATTCCAAGGCATATTCAGAAACACTGACAGGGGTTGCTATGAAGCAAATCAGGGTATTAGCCCAGTACTACGTTGATTTAATGGTTAAGTTAGGACTGGTTCGCTTCTCACTGCTACTGGCCTCTGTGCTGGTGTTACTGGCCATGGTGGTGCAGATGGCGGTGACGTTGGTGCTGAGTGGCTCTGTTGAAACCCTCGATCTGGTACGTTCCATTTTCTTTGGTTTGTTGATTACGCCTTGGGCAGTCTATTTCTTGTCGGTAGTGGTTGAGCAATTGGAAGAGTCGCGCCAGCGCTTATCGCGTCTGGTTGAAAAGCTTGAAGTGATGCGTTATCGCGATTTAGAGCTGAATAAACAACTGACCGAAAATATTGCTCAACTCAATCAGGAAATTGTTGAGCGTGAAAAAGCGGAAAAAGCGCACCTACAAGTGGTTGATAAACTAAAAGAAGAGATGGGGCACCGTGAGCAGGCGCAGGTTGAGCTGGGGCAGCAGTCGGCGTTATTGCGATCCTTTTTGGATGCGTCGCCAGATCTGGTTTATTACCGCAATGAAGATAATGAGTTCTCTGGCTGCAACCGGGCGATGGAGCTGTTGACGGGCAAGAGTGAGAAACAGCTGGTTGGGCTGACGCCCAAAGATGTCTATGCGCCGGATATCGCCGAAAAAGTGATGGAAACCGACGAGAAAGTCTTCCGCCATAACGTCTCTCTTACCTATGAGCAGTGGCTGGTTTATCCCGATGGCCGCAAAGCCTGCTTTGAACTGCGTAAAGTGCCCTTTTATGATCGTGTTGGTAAACGGCACGGATTGATGGGGTTTGGGCGTGATATAACCGAGCGTAAGCGCTATCAGGATGCGCTGGAGAACGCCAGTAGGGATAAGACTACCTTCATCTCAACAATCAGCCACGAGCTGCGTACGCCGCTTAATGGCATTGTTGGCCTAAGCCGTATCCTGCTTGATACCGAATTAGACAGCGAACAGCTAAAGTATCTGAAAACCATTCATGTCAGTGCTATTACTCTTGGGAATATCTTCAACGATATTATTGAGATGGATAAATTGGAAAGGCGTAAAGTCCAGCTTGATAATCAGCCAATTGATTTTACAGGTTTTATGGCAGATCTTGAGAACCTTTCGGGCCTGTTGGTTCAGCCAAAAGGGTTGAAGTTCATTATGGAACCGCAATTGCCGCTGCCGGAGAAAGTGATTACCGATGGCACCCGCTTGCGCCAGATTCTGTGGAACTTAATCGGCAATGCCGTGAAATTTACTCAGCAAGGTAAAATTGTGGTGCGGGTACGGCGTGAGGGGAGTGACCGTTTGATCTTTGAAGTAGAAGATTCAGGTATGGGCATCCCCGAAGATGAACAGGATAAGATTTTCGCCATGTATTATCAGGTGAAAGATCGCAATGGTGGCCGCCCGGCAACCGGTACTGGCATTGGTCTGGCGGTATCTAAACGCTTGGCACAAAGCATGGGGGGCGATATTACGGTGAAAAGTACCCAAGGGGCCGGTTCATGCTTTACCTTGACCATTAAAGCACCTGCGGTGCAGCAAGCCGCGAGTGTGCCATCAGGCGATGACATACCTCTGCCTGCGTTGCATGTATTGCTGGTGGAAGATATCGAGCTGAACGTCATTGTCGCGCGCTCGGTATTGGAGAAATTAGGCAACAGCGTTGAGGTGGCAATGAATGGCCATGATGCACTGGCGATGTTTAAACCTGATGATTTTGATTTAGTGCTGTTGGATATCCAGTTGCCGGATATGAGCGGGTTGGACATTGCGCGCCAAATTCGGGCGGAATATGTGGCAGAGTCATTACCACCACTGGTGGCATTGACCGCCAACGTACTTAAAGACAAAAAAGAGTATTTAGATGCTGGGATGGATGACGTGCTGAGCAAGCCGTTGTCAGTTCCTGCGCTCACGGCGATGATTAAGCAATTTTGGGATCATAAGCCCTCAACCTCGGCGAAAAAACAGGAGCATAAAGTGATGCAAACCCATGAATCGTTACTTGATACTGCAATGCTGGAGCAATACATCGATTTGGTTGGCCCACAATTAATTCATCAAAGCCTGGAAATGTTTGAACAGATGATGCCCAGCTATTTGTCGGTGTTGGACTCAAACATGACGGCACGGGACCAAAAGGGTATTACCGAAGAGGCGCATAAGATTAAAGGTGCTGCCGGTTCTGTCGGTTTGCGTCATATCCAGCAGCTTGCACAGCAGATCCAAACCCCGACACTGCCAGCATGGTGGGATAACGTGCAAGATTGGGTCGATGAATTAAAATTAGAATGGCGCAATGATGTGCAGGTGTTACGTGAGTGGGCGGCGGAAGCTGAAAAAAAATAACCCCGACCGAGGCCGGGGTGCGCGAATACTGCGCCAACACCAGGGAAATCGTCAACCTGCGATACTCGTCATACTTCAAGTTACATGTGCGTTGGCTGATTTCATTCACCCCAGTCACTTACTTATGTAAGCCGCTGGGGATTCGCTCAGTTACCGCCTTCCAGTAATTCGAAATACTTAGGGTATATTATTTCGATTTCGAGTGGATTCGCAGGTTGTAAGGATTCTTCCATACATCATACAAGCAACAACATAGCAAATGTAAGCGCTCTTGTTACAAGATTCATTAAAATTTGTGATAGAGATTCGTCTTTGTCACTAGAACGGGTTAAGCGATTGACAGAGTAAGAAAAGGAGAGGTGTGATGAAAACGGTCGGTGTAGTGCTTAGTGGATGTGGGGTATTTGACGGTGCTGAGATACATGAGTCTGTCTTAACAATCCTGGCATTAGATCGTGCGGGCGCAAGTGTTTTGTTCTTCGCCCCCGATAAACCACAACTGCATGTTATTAATCATGTTACCGGCGAAGAAATGGTCGAGAAACGGAATGTGTTAGTGGAGTCGGCGCGCATTACTCGCGGCCAGATTAAGCCTCTTTCTTTAGCCAATTCAGAGCAATTGGATGCCTTGATTGTACCCGGTGGTTTTGGTGCCGCAAAGAACCTCTGCGATTTTGCAACTCAAGGTTCTGAATGTGTTATTGACCCAGATTTATATAAACTTATTCAATCAATGCATAAGTCAGGTAAACCAATTGGTTTTATGTGTATTGCGCCAGTGATGTTGCCAAAACTGTTGGGTAAACCGATCCGTCTGACAATTGGTAACGATCCCGATACTATTGATGCAATTGAAGTTATGGGTGGAGAGCATGTTATTTGCCCTGCCGATGACGTGGTGGTCGATGCTGAGAATAAAGTGGTCACCACACCTGCCTATATGTTGGCAACATCAATTTCTGAAGCGGCTAAAGGGATTGATAAGTTGGTAACTAAGGTACTGGATTTAACCGAATGACGTTAGCCAGACGCAGATTAAACCAGCTATGGTATTGGGGAAAACGGGGCGTGATCGGCATCGTCACACTGTGGTTGGCGGGCATTTTGATTTTCGCTTTTTTGCCGGTCCCTTTTTCCATGGTGATGATCGAAAGGCAACTGGGCGCCTGGTTGACCGGTGATTTTTCCTATGTAGCGCACTCTGACTGGGTGCCGATGGATGAAATTTCGCCTTACATGGCGCTAGCAGTGATGGCGGCTGAGGATCAAAAATTCCCCGAGCATTGGGGATTTGATGTGGGTGCTATCGAATCGGCACTCTCCCATAATCAGCGCAATCAAAATCGTATCCGAGGTGCCTCGACTTTGTCACAGCAAACAGCGAAAAATCTGTTTCTTTGGGACGGGCGTAGCTGGGTGCGAAAAGGGTTGGAAGTGGGATTGACCGCCGGTATCGAACTGATATGGACCAAGCGCCGTATTCTGACGGTGTATCTCAATATTGCCGAGTTTGGTGAGGGCATTTTTGGTGTGGAAGCCGCTGCACGCCATTTCTTTAATAAACCCGCCAGTAAATTGAGTGCTTCAGAAGCCGCCTTGCTGGCAGCGGTCCTGCCTAATCCACTGCGTTTTAAGGTTAATGCGCCATCAGGTTATGTTATTTCCCGCCAGCAGTGGATTTTACGCCAGATGCGGCAGTTGGGTGGGAAAGACTTCATACAGGCGAATGATTTAGATTAATGGCTTGATGTTTTGGATAGCTAAAAATGGGCCTGGATTTCTCCCGGCCCATAATAGGATTGCTCTTTCTAACTAATTGATTATTTTACAATAGTAAACGCAGTGGTGACGTGCTTAACGCCACTAACCTGGCTGGCAATCTGTGCCGCTGATTGCCCTTCCTGCTGAGTCACCAGACCCAACAAGAACACTTCGCCGTTCTCGGTGGTGACTTTCACATTTGAAGATTTAACTGAATCTGCGGTCAGTAACTGTGAACGAACTTTGGTGGTGATCCAGGTATCCATTGAGGCGGTAGTCAGATCAACCGGCTTGCCTAAGCGCATCTCGTTATACACTTCCGTTGCGCCATCGACACCTGCGGCAATTTGTTTGGCGCGGTTAGACAGCTCTGCGGTTGGCGACTGCCCGGTCAGCAAAACTTTCCCTTGATAAGCGGTCACCACAAAGCGTGTTTGGCTTTTTATCTGCTGATCTTTGCTCAGCGCATTGACGACTCTGGCCTCAAGTGTGCCATCGTCTACCTGAGTGCCGACAGAGCGTGGGTCTGTGGCAGATTTAGTCGCAACGGCTGCGCTGCCGACAACCACGGCACCGACACAGCCTTGCAATAGCAGGGCGCTGAATAGCATGGCAAAAATATAACCAACCTTCATTCGTGCTCCTTTAATCGTCCTGATGAGGAAATAGAGTGTTATCAATTAAGTCACACAAGCAATTCACTGTGAGCATGTGCAATTCTTGAACGCGTGCACTGCGGTGCGAAGGTATACGGATTTCAACATCCTGCTGACCCAACAGGCCAGCCAGCTCACCGCCATCGTAACCGGTAAGGGCAACGATGGTCATATCACGGGTTACAGCTGCTTCGACCGCTTTCACAATATCACGGCTATTGCCACGAGTGGAAATAGCGAGCAAAACATCACCAGCATGGCCGAGTGCTCGTACCTGCTTGGCATAGACCTCATCATGTAAACGGTCGTTGGCAATAGCGGTCAGAACAACATTATCAGCATTTAACGCAATTGCAGGCAGACTTGGTCGTTCTGTTTCAAAACGGTTTATCATGCTGGCGGCAAAGTGCTGCGCGTTAGCCGCTGAAGTCCCATTGCCGCAGCAGAGAATTTTATTGCCGTTGAGCAGTGACTGAACCAACGTCATTGCTGCACGGGATATGGCATCAGGCAAAGCCTCAGCCGCGGCAATCTGGGTTTGAATACTTTCTGTAAAGCAGCCTTTGATTCTATCCAGCACGTTGATTTAATCCACTCAGTAAAATTAATATGCCCTTGGTACTTGAAGCCGCAGGGGTGTTGGCTACGTTCGTTACTCGACTCAGCCAGTGGAGCAATGCAAGTGACGTTAAAAATGGTTTACAACCAATTTGTCATTCTCTTGCCGGCAACCAGCGACTCCAACGTCTTAGGGCATAGCCCGGTAGTAAACCGGAAAAATTGTTAATCCGTATTGAAAGCATTAGGCAGCCACTCTACTTGGCTACCCGTGATGGCAAAAACATCAAAACGGCACGATGTTGTGGCAAAACTGGCGCCTCGCTGTGCCAGCCAAATGGTGGCAGCCCGGAGTAACCGCTGTTGTTTGCTGTGAGTGACGCTGGCAGCAGCGCCACCAAATAGGGCATTACGCCTAAAGCGAACCTCAACAAACACCCAAGTTTCCCCGTCGCGCATAATAAGGTCAATCTCACCACATTGGTAGGTGACATTAGCCGCCTGAAAAATTAAACCAACCCGCTCCAGATAGCTGCGGGCCTGATTTTCGTAATGTGTGCCAGTGTTCCGTTGGCTCATATTCCCTTCGTCCTTGAAGTTGCAGGGGTGTTAGCTACATTCGTTACTCAGCCCGTCCATGGGCCTCGCCTCTGCGAGGCCGCTGCAAGCAGCGTTCAAATCTGTTCCAGACAGATTTGTCACCCGAATCACTTACCTGAGTAAGTTCATCGGGACTCGCTCATTTGCTGCCTACCTGCAACTCCAATGACTTTGGGAATACTCTTTATAATTGAAGTTGCAGGGGTGTTAGCTACATTCGTTACTCAGCCCGTCCATGGGCCTCGCCTCTGCGAGGCCGCTGCAAGCAGCGTTCAAATCTGTTCCAGACAGATTTGTCACCCGAATTACTTTACGCCGCCGGTACTACCATACCTTGACGGTATTGCAACCAAGGCAGCTTACGGGTAATAACACAATCGGCTGATGCCGTTAAATCACCGGTTGTACCGCTGACCTGGAAACCAGGAATTTGGCGCATTTGCGCAAAATGATTCGATAATGTCCACGCATCGATCCCCATGGCGTACAGACGCACCAGCGAATAGTCGTTGGCATATTTAGCCGACGCCTGCTGCATTAGTGCTGGATTAGCACCGGCCATCAATGGAATATCACTAAACTGAATGCCTTCCATCTCCAAACGGTAATCCGGGCCAGCACCGGCCTGATAGCTACGTGAACTGGCAAATAGCGCCGGTTTGCTACGCGAGCTGGTGGCCATATCAATCATTGGTTTAATCAGTGTCAGTTCAGCCGGAGTCGCAATGATATAAACTGCATCAATGTTACCACCAGCGGAAGTGGAAACGACGGGCGCATCTACTGGTGGTGCCGGGATTGTCAGGCCTGCAATGGTGACAGATGCCGGTGCCGCAGCAGGCGTGCCTGAAACGGCAACTGGCTGGCCAGTTAGCCGGATACCCGCACCACTGTTGATAGCTTGTTTCAGTTCAGCAGTTGAACCGAAGTTTTGCTGCAATACTGTTTGCCCACCCTGCTTCTGCCACTCTTCAGCGAAGGCTTTGGCGATACGATCGCCAAAAGTACCGCGCGGGGTCAGCAACAATGGCATTCTTTTCTCCTGTCCCCATAAATGATGCGCGGCATCGCGGGCTTCATCTTCTGGCGATAAGGCGAAGTAACAGATGTTGGGACTGTTAGTACTGGCTTCCGGCTGATTTAATGCCAAAATATTCAATGTACTTGTTGTGGCCTTCAGTTGTTCAACTTCAGGTTTAAGCAGTGGGCCGACAACCAAAGTCGCGCCATCCTGCTGGGCTTGTGCCAGTAATGCCGCAATAGGCTGCGTTGTTGTGTCGTAGACCTTTACCTGTGCATTGTTGGCGGCAACAGGAGCAGCTACCGGCGCCGGTGTGGTAATCGGTGCTACCTCAGCAGGTGTTGCAGCGGCGGTATCAGTTGGCGTGGTTGCTGCTGTATCGGGGGGCGCAGCAGCAGGTGCGGCTACCGGTAACCCATTTTGAGCGGCAGTGAAACCTTGCTGGATAGCATCGGCAAATACCTGTGCCGGGCCACTGAGTGGCAGCAACAGTGCAATTTTCGCCGTCGAGGCCTGGCTGAAGTTACTGATCTGCGTTAATCCCGTTGGCAGGGTTTTCGCTGCCGGGTTTTGAGGATAACGGTTCTGCCAGTCTTTAATAGCGGCTTTCAGTAGCTCGGGATCTTGTTTGTTATCCTGATACACACGCAGTAAATCCAGCCAACCTTGCAGCACGTTTTCATCTGCATTAATCACAATATTGTTCAATTCTTGTGGTGTCAGTTGTGCCAGCGATTGCCAGGTGCCATCAATATTGTCCTGATGGGCTTTATCTTTCAGTAACGGTTCCTGAGCGATAAACGCACGAATCAGTGGCAGAGTGGCTTTACCTTGATTGGCGGCAATTTGCGCCTGATAGAAACGAACTTGCTGGTTAGCCGAGAGTTGGGTCGCATCCAACTTACCAAGAATATCAGCAGCAGCAGGGTTATTTTTCTGCGCAATCAGCAGTTCTGCGGTCAGTAATTGCTGTTCCTGACGTTGCGTATCGCTCAGATTAGCCGGTAGTGTACCGAGCTGTTCTGCCGCCTGAGGCGTTTTCCCTTCACGTAACAGGGCACGAATGGCGAGTAATTGCCAGTCAGCCTTGTTATCATCACCACTCTGTTGCAACTGTTGCAGATAATAATCAGAGTTCGCGCTTGCTTCGTCCTGTATATTTGCGGGTGGCGGCGTCTGTGGCGCTCTGCCTGAACAGGCTGCCAGAATCAGTGCGGCCAGAACTACAGGGACAAGCCCTGCTTTGGAACGAACGAATGTTGAGGAAAGCATACTGTATCCAGTGATGTTTTTTTCAAGATGCTCAATATTAAATCGGTAATTCGGATGAAACAATGAATCAACACGATCGAGCAGTGATTTCTGCATCTACGCTTTATGTGGTACCCACCCCAATCGGTAATTTAGGGGATATTACCCACCGGGCGTTAGAGGTACTGAAAGGCGTTGATTTGATTGCGGCAGAAGATACACGCCATACAGGGTTGTTATTACAGCATTTTGCGATCAACGCCCGCCTGTTTGCACTTCATGACCATAACGAACAACAAAAAGCCGATCATTTGCTGGCGAAACTGCAAGCAGGCCAGAGTATTGCACTGGTTTCAGATGCAGGTACGCCACTTATCAACGATCCGGGCTACCACTTAGTGCGCCGTTGTCGTGAAGCGGGCATCAGGGTGGTGCCACTCCCGGGCGCTTGTGCGGCGATTACAGCACTTTCTGCCGCCGGTATTGCCTCGGATCGTTTTTGCTACGAAGGCTTCCTGCCTGCGAAAACCAAAGGACGTAAGGATACTCTGCAAGCGCTGATTGAGGAACCTCGAACACTGATCTTCTACGAATCAACGCATCGCTTGTTGGAAAGTTTACAGGACATGGTAACCGTACTTGGCCCACAACGCTATGTGGTACTCGCCAGAGAATTAACCAAAACTTGGGAGTCTATCCACGGCGCACCGGTTGGCGAGTTGTTGGCTTGGGTTCAGGAAGATGAAAACCGCCGCAAAGGCGAAATGGTCTTGATTGTCGAAGGACATAAAGTACAAGCCGATGATGCTTTACCGGCCGTTGCGTTACGTACTCTGGCATTATTGCAAAAAGAGTTGCCGCTGAAAAAAGCCGCAGCGTTGGCGGCAGAGATTCATGGCGTGAAAAAGAATGCGCTCTATAAGTACGCACTTGAGCTGCAAGATGGTGCTCAAGAGCAAGCGGAAGATGACATTCAACAGTAATGTGATTATAATCCGCCGCGGAGTTGACCAGACAGTCGCCGCTTCGCTGCCGTCCCTTTCGGGGGAGACAGGTGAAGGGGAGGAAAGTCCGGGCTCCATAGGGCAGGGTGCCAGGTAACGCCTGGGAGGCGCAAGCCTACGACAAGTGCAACAGAGAGCAAACCGCCGATGGCCCGCGTAAGTGGGATCAGGTAAGGGTGAAAGGGTGCGGTAAGAGCGCACCGCACGGCTGGTAACAGTTCGTGGCAGGGTAAACTCCACCCGGAGCAAGGCCAAATAGGGGTTCACATGGTACGGCCCGTACTGAACCCGGGTAGGCTGCTTGAGCCAGTGAGCGATTGCTGGCCTAGAGGAATGACTGTCCACGACAGAACCCGGCTTACCGGTCAACTCCACTCATTCTACAAGACCCCGCTTCGGCGGGGTTTTTGTTTGGTCTTAACGCTTATAGCGTAAGGCATCCACGAACAACGAAAATGCGGTGGTATGCTGTCTGCGGCTCGGATAGTAGAGGTAATAACCGGGGAAAGGCTCACACCACTCTTTCAGCACCCTGATTAGATTGCCACTGGTAATTTTAGCTTTTACCGCATCCTCTGGTACGAATGCCAGACCAAAACCCATGACGGCGGCATCAATGCGTTGTCGCAAACTGTTAAAGGTCAGTTGCCCATCAACACGAACTCTTAATTCATGCCCCTCTTTTTCGAATTCCCACGCATAAAGGCCCCCCATTGTCGGCAGGCGCATATTGATGCAACGATGATTTTGCAGATCTGCCGGAGTGGTGGGTATGCCATATTTAGCCAAATATGAAGGTGAGCCAACGACAGCCATACTCATATCCGGCCCAATCCGTACCGCAATCATATCTTTTGCTACCTGTTCTCCAAGGCGGATGCCGGCATCAAACCGCCCGCTGACAATGTCAGTTAAGGTGTTATCGACCGTGATTTCCACATTAATGTCCGGGTAATCGGCGAGAAATGATTTCAGTACCGGCCAGAGGGTCGAGTCCACGGCATGCTCGCCAGCAGTAACGCGAATATTCCCCGCAGGCCGCTCGCGCATTTCGCTTAAGGCATCCAGCTCACTCTCAATTTCTGCAAAACGTGGTCCCAGACTATTTGCCAGTCTTTCGCCCGCTTCTGTCGGGGCAACGCTGCGAGTCGTGCGGGTCAATAAGCGAAGCTCAAGTCGTTCCTCCAACCCACGAATGGAATGACTTAAGGCCGATTGTGAAACCCCCAGTTTTGCCGCCGCTTTGGTGAAGCTTCGCTCCTTGGCAACCATAAGAAAGGAAATTAAATCGTTAAAATTCTCTTTTAACATCAGTCTCTATACCTGTTTATCTGCCTGTGTGTTCCAGTATAAATAAATTTATGAGTTAAATTCATATACACATGCGCATTTATCCATCTAATCCTCTGCTCGGACATTTGCTACCTTTTTTGCTACCGACATTTATTTAATGAATGCCTCGTAATGACAAATAAATTACAAGTAGGAGTAAAAGAAATGCAAAAGCGCACATTGGGTCGCAGTAATCTCGACGTGTCCGCCATGGGCTTAGGCTGCATGGGGATGAGTTTCAGTTATGGTCCGGCCGCCGATAAACAGGAGATGATCTCTTTGTTGCACAAAGCGGTGGACCTTGGCGTGACATTCTTCGATACCGCAGAGGTCTACGGGCCTTACACCAATGAAGTATTATTGGGTGAGGCGCTGGCACCTCTGCGCGATAAAGTGGTGATTGCGACCAAATTTGGTTTTCAGGCTGATCCGAACGGCGGGCCAAAATGGATCGGTTTAAACAGCCGACCAGAGCATATTAAAAAAGTGGCGGAAGCCTCACTCAAACGGCTGAAAACGGATGTTATTGATCTGTTTTATCAACATCGCGTCGATCCCAATGTACCCATTGAAGATGTGGCCGGTGCAGTACAGGATTTAATCAAAGAGGGTAAAGTAAAACACTTTGGTTTATCTGAAGCTGGGGCGGCGACCATTCGCCGAGCTCACGCTGTTCAGCCGGTAACCGCCCTGCAAAGTGAATACTCATTATGGTGGCGTAAGCCGGAGCAAGAAATCATACCAACGCTGGAAGAACTTGGCATTGGTTTGGTGCCTTATAGCCCACTGGGTAAAGGTTATCTGACGGGTAACATGAATCAATCAACCCAGTTTGCCAGTGATGATTTTCGTAGCACGTTACCACGATTTACTCCCGAAGCCTTGGCCGCTAATCAGGCGTTAATCACCTTGATTCAGCAGGTCGCTCACCAAAAGGGTAGCTCGCCTGCGCAAATCGCTCTTGCCTGGTTGCTGGCGCAGAAACCCTGGATTGTACCGATCCCCGGTACGCGCAGACTGAATCGGTTAGAAGAAAATATTGGTGCGGTGAATGTAGAGTTGACCACTGCTGATCTGCAACAGATTAATAACGCGGCTGCACAAGTAACGATAATGGGTGATCGCTATCCCGAAACATTGGAGAAGCTTACTGGATTGTAATTTGTTCGCTTAATATCAGAGCAGAAATAGAGGCAGGATTGCTACTTTACAGGCCTATACTCTCTAGGTAGCAATTTCCTTGAAACTAACTTTCCCTATACTCAAACCGTTTACCCTCGACGTTTTTTAAGGTTTATCGAGCTTCAAATCACAGTGTTTATGATACCGGAGATACATCATGACGATAAAAGTTCTCGGTTATGCAGCCAAATCCGCACAAGTTCCCCTTGCCCCACTCGAGTTTACCCGTCGCGATCCGCGTCCTGATGATGTGGTGATGGATGTGCTCTATTGCGGTGTCTGTCACTCAGACCTGCATCAGGCGCGTAACGACTGGGGGTTCAGCAGCTATCCGCTGGTACCCGGGCATGAAGTGGTTGGGCAAGTCACCGCCGTGGGTAAAAGTGTCACGAAATTCAAGGTGGGTGATTTTGCCGGAATTGGCTGCATGGTGGACTCCTGCCGAGTGTGCCAACCCTGTCAACAGGGTCTGGAGCAGTATTGTGCAGAGGGCAATGTGCAAACTTACAATGGTGTTGATCGTCACGACCATACACCAACCTATGGTGGCTACTCACAATCCATTGTAGCTTCTGAAGATTTTGTGCTGAAAATGCCTGCTGGTTTGGATTTGCAAGCTGCCGCGCCACTACTGTGCGCCGGTATTACCACCTGGTCGCCGCTGCGCCATTGGAAAGTGGGTAAAGGCAGTAAAGTCGCGGTAGTTGGCTTGGGTGGCTTGGGTCATATGGCATTAAAGCTGGCGAATGCATTAGGGGCTGAAGTGACGCTCTTTACCCGTTCACCGAGTAAAGAGGCTGATGCTCGTCGTTTAGGTGCACATCATATTGTGTTATCCACCGATGATGCACAAATGGACGCGACCAAAGGGCAATTCGATCTGATTATCGATACCGTGCCTTATGTCCATGATATCAACCCGTACATGCCGACACTGAATGTGGATGGCACCCTGGTATTTGTTGGTTTTCTTGGTGATCTTAGCCCAATGATAAACACCATGCCATTGATTCTGGCACGGCGTTCGGTGGCCGGTTCATGTATTGGCGGCATTGCTGAAACACAGGAAATGCTCGATTTCTGTGCTGAACACGGCATTGCTTCAGATATAGAGATGATCAAGATTCAGGATATCAACGACGCCTATGAGCGGATGCTGAAAAGCGATGTGAAATACCGTTTCGTGATCGATATGGCGTCGTTAAAACCGTAATTATACTGGGAGTCACGCGGGGGGAACCTCGCACTTTTCCCATTAAATCTTAGCTGGCGTGCTCGCCCATATTCACGCAGGCAAATCGATGAGCAGGGCACGCAGCGGCGTTTCAGCTTTAATCACCAGATGCCGTTCTTCTTGTACAAAAGCACCATCACCGCAGGTCAGGCGCTGAGTTTCACTGGCTTGCGGCCCATCCACCGTTACTGTTCCGTGAATGGATTGCAGATAAGCCCTTGGGCCGTGTAGGTCAATGGTGTACTGTTCGCCCGCGGCTAAATCCAGATGATGAATCCATACTTGCTGACGCAGTTTTAGGCTGCCCTGCTCACCGTCAGGAGACGCTAGTAGCCTTAGTGGCTGCGTGCATAATGACAGGTGCTGGGCGGGATTGCTTTCCTGCTCAGGGCAGGCATTGAGCCATAACTGAATGCGAGTTAATGGCTTATCAGTACTCAAATTATGCTCGCTATAGCTGACACCTGATTGAGCAGAAAAGAGCAACACATCGCCAGTTTTACCGCGCACATAGTTACCCAGACTATTTCGATACTCAGCCTCACCTTGTAAAATCAGGTTTAAAATATCAACCTGCGGATAAGTTCGTGGTTGAAATGAGGATCCCGGTGCTAACACTTCCTGATTCAAAACGCGCAGTGAGGCATAACCCAATAGCTTCGGGTCAAAATAGTGGCCGAATGAGAAAGTATAACGGGCTTGGAGCCAACCATAGTCAGCTTGCCCGCACTGTTTTGCTGTTCTGCATGTGATCATGACAATGATTGCCCTATCCTGATATTAATTGATAAAGAGATGGTAAGCGTCTGGACGACGGATTGTTAGCCAGTTAATCTGGTCGCTATATTCAAATTTCCTGATTGAGAAAATGATGGCCAAAGATCGGGCGCTAACGTTAGAAGCATTGAGAGTAATGGATGCTATTGACCGCCGTGGTAGTTTTGCCGCGGCGGCTGATGAATTGGGACGGGTACCTTCTGCGCTGAGCTATACCATGCAGAAACTTGAAGATGAGCTTGATGTGGTGTTGTTCGACCGCTCCGGGCATCGCACCAAATTTACCAATGTTGGGCGGATGCTACTGGATCGCGGGCGGGTGTTACTGGAGGCCGCAGACAAACTGACTACCGATGCTGAGGCACTGGCGCGCGGCTGGGAAACACATATCACGATTGTCAGTGAGGCATTGTCTCCGGCATGGAAACTGTTCCCGTTGATCGACAAACTGGCGCTCAAAGCTAATACTCAGGTCTCCATATTTACCGAAGTATTGGCCGGGGCATGGGAACGGTTGGAGCAAGGGCGGGCTGATATCGTCATTGCGCCCGATATGCATTTCCGTGCATCTTCAGAGATTAACAGCCGTAAACTGTACAAAGTGACCAGTGTCTATGTTGCCAGCCCAGACCACCCCATTCATTTGGAACCAGAACCTCTGTCAGAACTGACCCGAGTGAAATACCGTGGTGTCGCTGTAGCGGATACCGCTCGTGAGCGGCCAGTTATCACGGTGCAATTGCTGGATAAACAGCAACGTTTGACGGTCAGCACCATCGAAGATAAGCGGCGGGCCTTATTAGCTGGTTTGGGTGTGGCGACCATGCCCTATGAAATGGTAGAAAAAGACATTGAAGCGGGCCGTTTACGGGTTGTCGGGCCAGAGTTCAGCCGTGAGGCCGATATTATTATGGCATGGCGGCGCGACAGTATGGGGGAGGCTAAGTCGTGGTTCCTGCGAGAAATCCCTAGATTGTTCGCTAATAAGTAAACGGCTACTGCGCGTCGTCATACTGAGATTGTGCAGTGCTCACAATCCTCACGTACTACGTGTACGCTCCGGTTTTTCCGCGCTGTACGCACTTAGTCTGACTTAGCTCGCTACGCCTTAAGCTGTTATGGCTACTGCGCGTTAATCTGTTAATAAAGTGAAACGTGTATCTCGTCCATGTGGCTCCAGCAGGTCTTGCTGTGGGCCGATGGAGATAATCCCGTAAGGGTTTATAGTGCCGTGGCTGCGATAGTAGTGATTGCGGATATGGGCAAAATCTACTGTTTCAGCGACGCCTTGAATTTGATAAATATCGCGTAAAAAGCCATATAAGCTGAGATAATCGCTGATACGGCGCTTATCACATTTGAAATGAGTGACATATACCGGATCAAAACGCACCAATGTGGTCCATAAACGCAAATCCGCTTCCGTCAGTTGGCCTCCAGTCAGATATCGCTGTTTCGCCAGAATCTGTTCCAGCTTGGCCAATGCATCAAATAAGGTATTAACTGCCTCGTCATAGGCTTCCTGTGTAGTGGCGAATCCCGCCTTATACACCCCATTATTGACCTGATCGTAAACCCACCCGTTGATATCATCAATATTACTGCGTAACGCTGTAGGGTAATAATCCCCCGCCTTGGCGCCGACGCCATCAAAAGCAGTATTGAACATACGAATGATATCGGCAGATTCATTGCTAACGACTGTCTGTTGCTGCTTATCCCATAACACCGGAACGGTTACCCGCCCGCTATAATTTGCATCGGCGCGCAGATAAAGCTGATAGAGATAGTCAAGATGATAGAGTTCGTCGCCGGTGGCGGCAGGGAAATCATTAGCGAAGGTCCAGCCATTCTCCAGCATCAGTGGATGTACCACAGAAACTGAAATCAGTGACTCTAAGCCTTTCAGTGTGCGCATGAGTAAAGTGCGGTGTGCCCATGGGCAGGCAAGAGAAACATACAGATGGTAACGGTGTGCTTCGGCTTTAAAGCCAGCTTTACCTTGTGGGCCCGCCTGCCCATCAGCAGTCACCCAATTGCGGAACTGTGAGGTACTGCGTTTGAAATGGCCACCGGTAGATTTTGTGTCGTACCAGATGTCTTTCCACATGCCGTCTACGAGCTGTCCCATCCAATCCCCCGTGTTCTTGAAATTGTAGCGTTGTTAGCTGCTCTTATTCACCCGAATCACTTACCTGAGTAAGTTCATCGGGATTAATGAGCCTCATCCTTGAGGCTCACCCTACGGCTAGCCTATAAATGCTGTTCAAATTGGAAACCAATTTGTCATTCGCTTGCTGCCTGACTGCAACTCCAATTACTTTGGGGATTGCATTTTATAGTATAGCCTTACCACTTCTTACCCAGCAGGCGGTCAATACTGAAACCACCCGGGCCGGCAACCGCCAACACAATGAAACCGCCAGCGATGGTTAGGTTTTTCATGAACATCAACTGGTTAACCCCTTCCGCAAAGTTAGTGTGGAAGATAAGTGCCGTCAGAATAGTGAAACCCGCGGTGAACAGTGCAGTGGTACGGGTCAGGAAACCAAACAAAATTGCCAGACCGCCGCCAAATTCCAGCAAAATGGTCAATGGTAGGAAGAAGCCTGGGACACCCATCGCTTGCATATATTGTTGCGTGCCAGCATAGGCATCACCCATTTTGCCGTAACCGGCTACAATAAACAGAATCGGCATCAGAATGCGTGCTACCAACAGGCCAGTATCTTGTAATTTGTTCATCGACGACTTCTCCAAAAAGTTGTTCTATTAATGCCTGGCATCTGCGGGCGTTAATGGTTAATCAAAGGTGCTTGTGTGTGGTCGCTTGCCGGTGTTATCCCGCAAACTCCCTGAGTTGATGAGAGAATGTTAGTTGAGAAGTTGAGAAGTTGTTAGCAAGTAAAACTGTCTGTTTTTATCAAAAAAACTGAAGTGTAAGCAGATTAAAGCCGAAAAACGGTCTGTTTAGGCATAAGAAATGGGGAAGGGCAGTCAGTAGCCCGCATGAGATACCGATATGCCACCAAGTGAAGTAACGGCAGGTTAACGTAAGAGAAAAGTGTTACGAAACAATCGGATAGTTCCCCATAACCCAACCGCCCGACGCGACCAGCGGATGAATTTACTCGGGTGGCGGATACCGTATAGCGCGACCAGGCTGGAGCCAATCATCAAATATTTTCGCATACCGACGATTTGTGCCCAACCGCGATCATAAGGTGCAGTGACCTCAAGCCAATGTGCGGCGCTGTTGGCGAGATCCAGACGTTGCTGCTGGATCTCATGTAACAATGCGGCCTTTTCCTGTGCTAATTTACGGCGGCTCAACGCTCTTTCTCCAATAACTCGCGATCCGTTTCCAGTTGCTTACGGGTAGAACCCAGCAGTGTGGAGCGGCGCGCCTTGGTGAGAGTCCAGATAATACCGATTATCGCTAGTGCTAATAGCACGGCAGTGGTAGTGCCAAGCGCCATTAAACGATAGGCAGGATCAATACCCCATATGACTAATACCAGCAGACTCATCAACCCGAAAGCGGTAAACAGCAAGGTAATCCCTGCCATCATCAGCAACTGAACCAGTGTTGCTTTTTCCTCTTCCAGCTCAATAGCAGCCAGACGTACACGGGTTTCAACCATGCCTACCACAATGGTAGCGATACGATGAACAGTATCGAGGACCCCTTTACCGGGGCCCTGAGTGTGAGGAAGCTCAGCCATAATCAGCGGCGAGACAACAGAACGCCTAACACCACGCCGACAGCAGCACCGATGCCTACGCCAGTCCAAGGATTGTCGTGAACATAGGTATCTGCTTTATCAGCAATTTCTTTAGTTTGGGCTGCGATTTTATCGCCGGTTTCGCTCAGACGCTCGCGAGTATCTTTCAACGCGCTTTCCGCTTTGGCTCGCAGCTTTTCTAACTCAGCTTTCGGCTTATCGGTCGAAGTTTGCAGCACTTCTTCCAAAGTATCTGCCAGTGACTTAAGTTCAGCGCGTAAATGTTCAGAGGTTTTATCTTGTGGCATGTAATAGCTCCTTAACATAACTGAGGTGAATACATAACGTAGCGAATATTTTACAAGGTTAAAAGGTTAATAATCTTAAATAACCCTGATGAGTCGCCATTCTCGTATTTAAAACCGGAGTTGCTACTTTTGTGCCTGAGCTTGCTTTAACTCAGCTTGTGCTTCCACTAACTTCTTCTGCTGCTTGGTAATTTTGCTAGCATCACCTTTTTGCTGAGCCTCTTTTAACTCTTGCTGACGCTCAGTGACTTTGTGCTGCTTTTGTCTGATTTTTTGTTGTCGTTCGGCCTTTAGGCTCTCCGCCGTGCAATTGCTCTTTACTTCTTTTAAGGCTGTTGCCAGACCAGCAGCGCGGCGGGTATTGCCATGTTGTTTGGCATAATCTATCTGTTGTTGGATTTCTTTGGCTTTTATATCGCATTCATTGTCTACCACTGCCTGAGCAACATTACAAAACACGACAATGGGTAAAACCAACAGGAGAGAGTGACGTAACAACATAGTATTGCTTCCTTTTACAGCAAGAGTCAGGGACGAAACAGGTTGCCGTGAATGTTTAAGCATAGCGCTGAATTATGTGATACCCAAGTTTACCACAGGATTTTTTATAGATTAATCAGATATCAGCGGAATAAATGGACGAAAAACAAGAGATGACTACGGGGATTTCGCTCCCCGCAGCAATAATTATCCCATTTTCTGTGGGGTATTTCTGAATGCAGGCAACAGACGCTGACGTTTCTTGGACTCGCTCGAGACAATCACATAACCACTCGGCAAGATATCCTGTAAAACGACAATGGCTTCTTTCTGCTGTTCTGGGGATTCCAGGCTCACCACCAGGCTATCATCCTCTGGAGTGATGCTTTTTATCCGAATTCCACGTTGATCGAGATGTTGATACAGATAAAACCCATCAGGCAAGGACAACCCCTGTTGGTTAGGTCGAATTTTCAACGCACTTTCTGTGCGCAAAATGATCGGCGTAAACAACAGGGCTGCCAGCAACAACGCTGTAACTGGCAGGATAAGATAGTGCCAGACCGGGCGGCCGAAACGGCCCCTGAGGTTGATCACTCTGGCTTACCTTTATTATTGTCATTGCTATCGGCAACCGGCGGCGTATTTTTTTTGCGCCAAAGCACATATAAAGAACCAAACAAGCCAATCACCAATAGTGCCAGTGGCAATAACATCAGGACGAACATCACTTCGTCTTCATATTTTAGGAATACGGGGGTTTTACCAAAGGCAAAGCCCATGGTTGTCAGGATCAATACCCACAGGAAACCGCTCATCCAGTTGAAGAACTGAAAACGGGCGTTGTTCAGGCCTGAAAGTCCGGCAATAGTTGGCAACAAGGTACGCACAAATGCCAAGAAACGGCCTACCAGTAGGGCTGATAAACCATGGCGATGGAACAAATTATGGGCGCGCTGGTGGTAATGAGCGGGTAGATGAGACAACCAGCCCTGTACTACTTTCGTATTCCCCAGCCATCGACCCTGAATATAACTGACCCAGCATCCAAGGCTGGCGGCAGTAGTCAATACCACGAGGGTCACAGGGAAACTCATTGCACCTTTTGCAATCAGTACACCAACCAGAATCAGCAGACTATCGCCCGGTAAAAAGGCTGCTGGCAGCAAGCCATTCTCCAGGAAAAGTATGACAAACAGCAGGATATAAATGGCCCATACCAGAGACGGGTTCGCGAGTGTCTCATAGTCTTGTGCCCATAGAGCATGTAAGAGTTCTTTAATGATATCCATCTGGTATTCCTAAAACGTCATTGTTGTATACCCTTCTTACCTGACGTTGCAGCGGCGCTTTCTTACCCGAATCACTGAGATGCTAATCAATGGGCGGGATTCGTTCGTTTTGCCTGACTGCAATACCAATTACTTTGGGTATATTCGTTAGTTTATAAACACGACTCGCAAAAATAACGGATGGCTTTTCGTGTTTAAGCGATGGTTTTGATAAATGTGTTAAAAACAAACCAATTCGCTGATATCAATAGGTAAATATACTTCTCGCTGTAACTGCCTGGACAGCTACGACAACTGACCATCATGGTGGTAGGTAAGCATCCCGCTATATTGAATATTACTCTCTTTCCAGCCACCCACACGATTTTGCTGTGTCGATACATGGAACATCCAGTTGGAGTAGTTAAGCAGTGGCAGTGATTGCCTCGGCTGTTTATATATTTCATCCGCCCGACTGTTGCGAGACATCGGCAGATATGCCCCAGACCATGAGTTATTGGCCAACGACGGATTGGCTGAGCCAGTAAACTTGGTGGCACCCAGCCGATTCTTTATGGCCGTTTTTTTGACCGGCAAACCCATCAGACGTAATTGGGAGGAGATGACCTTATTTTGCAGGTGCAGGTAAGGTGGGAATGCACTTACAGATGATGGCGTGTCGCTAACATCGTGGTGGTCATGATAAACAGAACTCAGCGCTGAGAGCGCCATGCCGGATGGGGTAGAATGAGTGGGCGATAGCAGGTTGCCGGAGACCGAACCGGCCCAGCCAGACACTGCAATAAATAGAGCAAACAACCAGCGCATGTTTTTGCGTTTCGCTCCCAAAGCACCCAAGTAAAAAAGTGCTGCCACTTTAGCAAAATAGCGGGATATGAAACAGGGAAATATAGAGACCTACTGGGTGTTTATTAAGCAATGGTTTAAAAATAGGCTTGATACTGACGTTTGTTGACAGAAGTCGACATTTACTGACTACAAAGCAGCATAATCAGACCGGGAAGAGAAAGAAAAGAATCAGTTTCTCTTCCCATGGCCTGCAACAATCCGGGCAAGGATCAGCTTTTACTATTCGCGACCATATTGTTATTCATCATCAGATTATCGAGATGAACAACGGGGTTTTCTGTGAATAAATAACGATCCACATTAAATTCAAAATCATCGGTAGTAGCACGAAACAGCATCTGCTTGGTATTTTCCAGATGTTGCCACATAGCAAGTTTACTGGCGTAAGGATCTTTACGCATCAGTGCCTCAAGGATCCTGTCGTGATCTTCGCACCAGCTCTCGATCGATTTATCATCGATATGCTCATGCAATTTGATCCAGTAAGGGTTATGTACCCGCTGGCTCCACATTTTTTCGACAATCGTTGCCATGGCGGTATTTTGGGTGGCCAGAGCAACCTGCACGTGGAATTTCAGATCCCATTGTGAATCACGGAAGCGATCTTCCTGGCGCGCATGCTTTTGGATCTCGATTAATTGCACGATATCTTGCCGCGTAACCTGAGTGGCGGCAAATTCAGCAATATTACTTTCGATCAACTGGCGGGCCTGTAATAGCTCAAAGGGGCCTGCGGTGGCGAATTCAATGCTGTGGTTGGGCATCACGAGGTGCTTTTGCTGATTCGACATCACGTGGATGCCGGAGCCTTTACGCACTTCGACGTAACCCTCTACTTCCAGCATGATAATCGCTTCACGGACCACGGTGCGGCTGACATTCATCTCTTCTGAAATGTAGCGTTCTGCCGGCAATTTATCCCCCACCGGATAAACACCCGCTTCGATGCGCTGCTTTAACTCTGCGGCTAACTGCTGGTACAACCGTCTGGTTTCTGTGAATTCCATGATTAAGGCTCTTGGGATCAATTGAGGCAGCAAATTTTGCGGCTCATTTTGTCTGGAAGGCATGATATCCCGAACGAGATACAATTGGACTTGTTATACCACTTATCCCTATTGGGTTCTAGTCATTGCTATCACAGTTGTGATGGAAAATACGCCCTAAACTCAGGGCAAAGAAGAAGTAAAAAGCCCGGTAAATGATTACCGGGCTGGAGTCGAACCAATGGCTCAATAATGACTAGTCAGATTAGTTCTGTCCGGCAGGTGCCTGTTGTATCGGATCGATTGCAGGTTCAACCGCCGGGCGGTTTTGCAGTACCGTCCAGATAACCACTACTGCTAACACATCAAATACCGCCAGTGCAGCAAACAGCGGGCTGAAGCCCATGGTGTCTGCCAACGCACCCACCACCAGAGCGAACATGGTACTGGCAGTCCAGGCCGCCATACCGGTTAACCCGTTGGCGGTGGCCACTTCGTTACGACCAAATACGTCGGAAGATAGCGTAATCAGTGCGCCGGACAGTGATTGGTGAGCAAAGCCCCCAACACACAGCAGTGCGATAGCGGCATAAGGGCTAGTGAACAGGCCGATAGTCCCCGGTGCAATCATTAACAGACCACCCATTGTTACCACCAACTTACGGGAAACAATCAGGTTAACTTTGAAGTGTTTCTGGAACAACGGCGGCAGGTAGCCACCCAAAATACAGCCTAGATCGGCAAACAGCATTGGCATCCAGGCGAACATGGCGATTTCTTTCAGGTTAAAGCCATAGGCTTTAAACATGAATAGCGGGATCCAAGCGTTAAATGTTCCCCAAGCTGGTTCTGCCAAGAAACGCGGGATCGCAATGCCCCAGAACTGACGGTTACGGATAATCTGCAATGCAGACATCTTTTTCGCGTTAGCAGTGGAGTGCTGTGCTTCCTGACCACTGAGGATGTATTCACGTTCTTCATCAGTCAGTTTTTTCTGGTCTTTCGGGTGTTTGTAGAGGATTAACCAGGCAATAGCCCAAATCAGACTGAGCACACCGGTGATGATAAATGCCATCTGCCAACTGTGCATCACGATAGCCCACACCACTAGTGGTGGTGCAATCATGCCGCCGATAGAGGAACCGACGTTAAAATAACCTACAGCAATGGAGCGTTCTTTTGCCGGGAACCATTCGCTACTAGCCTTCAGGCCCGCTGGGATCATAGCAGCCTCTGCCATACCTACCGCACCACGAGCGATAGCTAAACCGCCCCAACTGCTGGCTAACGCGGTACTCATACAGAAGATGGCCCACATAATGGCAAACATGGCATAGCCCACTTTGGTGCCCATCACATCCAGAACATAACCGGCTACCGGTTGCATCAGGGTGTAAGCAGCAGAATAAGCGGCAATGATGTAAGAGTATTGCTGTGTCGTGATATGTAACTGCTCTTGCAACGTCGGTGCGGCAACCGCAATAGCATTACGTGTTAAGTAACCCAATATGGTGCCGACGGTGACCAAAGCGATCATGTACCAGCGTAAGCCTTTAATTTTACGCATCATTTATAACTTTCTCCCAGTCTAAGATTACTGCTATGAAGCGCGACCTGTAGCGGCGTCTCATGGCGCAATTTGGTCCAACCTACATCGCTGTGCATGTGGTGGTACCCGACCCTGCTTAATTGACGTTACAGCGGTGTTAGCTGCTCTCATTCCCCCGCATCACTGACTGGAATCAGTTTTGCCGGATTCACTCGTTTGCCGCCGACCTGTAACACCAATTACGTTGGGTCATACCTTCTTATTGGCGTTGAGGCTACGTGCTGTCACGAGCTTCAACTGCTTTGGGTATCCCTTCCTATTGAGAGCAACTGTGCTGTAGCTGCTCTCATTCTTGCTTGTGTCTTCCCGCTTGGGTCAAATCAGCGCATTTGATAGAGCAATGCGGATGAGATGACAGAGGGCGACGCAACAATAACTTGTCATACAGATTTAAAAGTTGAGTGATATCACAAAAACCACTTTTCAATTAGGGAATAATAGAACCCGACAGACTTAGTGCCGCAAGGGGCTAAATAGATTATAAATGTTGAGTATTTGTTCTTTTTGTTAGGTTTTTGCGATCTCTATCGATAAAAAAATGCTGGACGATAGATGAAATTGGTGTGATAACTTCGCGATAACAGAGAGCAGTGCTCTAAGATGTACTCAAGTGAGGAACCTAATATGTCGCAGTTTTTGACCGAAGACTTTTTGCTGGACACCGAATTCGCCCGTCGTCTGTATCATGACTACGCAAAAGATCAGCCGATCTTTGATTATCATTGCCATTTACCCCCTGAACAGATCGCAGAAAACTACCGCTTTAAGAATCTGTATGACATCTGGTTGAAAGGTGACCACTATAAATGGCGTGCTATGCGGACTAATGGTGTAGCAGAACGTTTGTGTACCGGCGATGCCAGTGATCGTGAGAAGTTCGAAGCTTGGGCTGCCACGGTTCCACATACTATTGGTAACCCGCTGTATCACTGGACTCATCTTGAATTGCGCCGTCCATTTGGTATTACAGGTAAATTATTATCTCCTGCAACGTCAGAAGAGATCTGGCAACGCGGTAACGAATTACTGGCTCAGGACAGTTTCTCTGCGCGCGGCATTATGCAGCAGATGAATGTAAAAATGGTCGGTACCACTGATGACCCGATTGATGACCTACGCCACCATAAAGCTATTGCTGCTGATGGCAGTTTCAACATCAAAGTGTTGCCAAGCTGGCGTCCAGATAAGGCCTTCAACATTGAAGCCGCTGGTTTTAATGACTACATGCAACGCTTGGAAGCTGCCGCTGATACCTCTATCAGCCGCTTTGCCGATCTGTGCACGGCACTGAACAAACGGATGGACCACTTTGCTGCGCACGGCTGTAAAGTATCGGATCATGCCTTGGACGTCGTGGTCTACGGTGAAGCAGATGAAACCACGTTGGATGCGATTCTGGCGCGCCGTCTGGCCGGTAATCAGCCCACTACTGAAGAGATCGCCCAGTTTAAAACCGCAGTGTTGCTATTCCTGTCTGGCGAATATCACCGCCGTGAATGGGTGCAGCAATACCACATCGGCGCTCTGCGTAACAATAACAGCCGCATGTTTAACCTGGTGGGGCCGGATATCGGTTTTGATTCCATCAATGACCAACCACTGGCGCAGCCACTGTCCCGTCTGTTGGATGCTCAGGGCCTGCGTAATGCATTACCAAAAACCATCCTTTACTGCCTGAACCCACGTGATAACGAAGTTATCGGCACGATGGTTGGCAACTTCCAGGGCGAAGGTGCTGCGGGGAAAATGCAGTTCGGTTCCGGCTGGTGGTTTAACGACCAGAAAGATGGCATGCAACGCCAAATGACCCAACTGGCACAACTTGGTTTGCTAAGCCGCTTCGTTGGCATGCTGACGGATAGCCGCAGCTTCTTGTCTTATACGCGCCATGAATACTTCCGTCGCATCCTGTGCCAGATGATTGGTCGCTGGGTGGAAGATGGCGAAGCTCCGGCAGATATTGAACTGCTGGGTTCAATGGTGAAAAACATCTGTTTCGATAACGCGAAGCAATATTTTGCCATCGAGCTGTAATCGCTTTGAATAACAAATAACAGGGCCGGTTAGCGGCTCTGTATAACTCTAACTCATTATTTATTTAACGCCCGGCTGCACTGCGGTAAAGACCTTCTCTACAAAGAAAGGATTGCCTGCAAAGCACGGACTGTCAGTAATGCCGGTCCATGGCTGTATGCGTTATGAGGTGAACCCTGATGCAAACTCTAAACCGTCGTGACTTTCCCGGCCGTAGCCACCCTGACAAGATCATTCAATTTGGCGAAGGTAACTTCCTGCGTGCTTTTGTTGACTGGCAGATTGATTTACTCAATGAACACACCGATCTGAATGCCGGGATCGTGGTGATCCGCCCGATCGATACTGATTTTCCACCGTCACTCAGTACTCAGGATGGTCTGTACACTGCGGTGATCCGTGGTTTGAATGAGCAGGGCGCAGCGGTGCGTGAATCCCGCCTGATCCGCTCAGTTAACCGTGAGATCAATATTTACCGTCAGTTCGATGAATATTTGGCGCTGGCCCGCGATGCCAATATCCGCTTTATGTTCTCAAATACCACCGAAGCGGGTATTGCCTGGAATGAAGCCGACCAATTCAGTGACGCACCCCCAAGCTCTTTCCCGGCTAAATTGACCCGTTTACTGTTTGAACGTTTCGAGCATTTTGCCGGTGCCGCAGATAAAGGTTGGGTGTTACTGCCTTGCGAACTGATTGATTACAATGGTGAAGCACTGCGCGAACTGGTGTTGCGTTATGCCAGTCACTGGCAGTTACCTGCCGCTTTCACCCAGTGGTTAACGGAAAACAATACTTTCTGTTCAACGCTGGTTGACCGCATCGTTACAGGCTATCCGAGTGATGAAGTGGCTGCCTTACAGACCGAACTGGGTTATCAGGACAGCTTCCTGGATACCGCAGAATACTTCTATCTGTTTGTTATTCAAGGGCCAAAAGAACTGGCTCAGGAACTGCGCCTCGATCAGCTTGAGCTGAACGTGCGTATCGTTGATGACATCAAACCCTATAAAGAACGCAAAGTTGCCATTCTGAACGGTGCACACACCGCGCTGGTACCCGTGGCATACCTCTCTGGGCTGGACACTGTCGGCCAGACGATGGATGACGCACAAATCAGCAGCTTTGTAGAGAAAACCATTACCGAAGAGATTGTACCGGTATTGGATTTACCAGAAGACGAATTATTGTCGTTCTCGCAAGCGGTATTAAGCCGGTTCCGCAACCCGTTCATTCAGCATCAACTGCTGTCTATCGCCTTGAATGGTATGACTAAATTCCGTACGCGTATTTTGCCACAGTTGCTAACCTACCAGCAGCAGCAAGGTAAGTTACCACCGCGTCTGACCTTTGCTCTGGCAGCCCTTATCGCCTTTTACCGTGGTGAGCGTGAGGGTCAAACTTACCCGTTGCAGGATGATGCTCACTGGCTGGAACGCTTTTCCACCTTGTGGAGTGGTGTAAAACACAGTGATATCACTCTGGCTGAGTTAGTTAACAGCGTACTGTCTGATGCGACCCATTGGGGGCAGGATTTGACCGCCGTTCCACAACTGGCCAACCAGGTGACAGAGCAACTGCAAACAATCATTGATCGTGGCATGAGAGCTGCGGTAGCGGCCTATAGCTAAAGGTTTAACTATGCAAAGTATTATAAAAATTCACCCGCTGGATAATGTTGCTGTCGCACTGCAAGACCTGGCCGCAGATGAAGTCATTGAAACCGGTGAGCTCAGCGTTAAGCTGGCTCAGCCGGTGGCCCGTGGCCATAAGTTTGCTTTAACAGCGATCGAACCGGGTCAGATGATCGTTAAGTATGGTTTGCCTATTGGCCATGCATTAATTCTCATCCAACCGGGCGAACATATTCATTCGCAAAATGCCAAGACTAACCTCAGTGATCTGGATGAGTATCAATATCAGCCGGAATTCAGTGACCTGCCACCACAAATGGCAGATCGTGAGGTACAAATCTACCGTCGTGCTAACGGTAATGTGGGGATTCGCAACGAATTGTGGATAGTGCCGACTGTTGGTTGCGTGAATGGCATCGCCCGCCAAATCCAGCAGCGTTTCCTGAAAGAGACTCAGGATGCAGAAGGTATTGATGGTGTTTATCTGTTCAGCCACCCATTCGGTTGTTCACAACTGGGTCAGGATCATGAAAATACCCGTACCATGCTGCAAAACATGGTACGTCACCCTAACGCGGGTGCGGTGCTGGTGATTGGCCTGGGTTGTGAAAACAATCAGGTAGATGTTTTCCAAACTACGCTGGGCAAGGTTGATGAAGATCGCGTGCACTTTATGGTCTGCCAGCAGCAGGATGATGAAGTTGAAGCCGGTTTAGAGCATTTACATGCGCTCTATCAGGTGATGCGTAATGACCAACGGGTGCCGGGCAAACTGAGTGAACTGAAATTTGGTCTGGAATGTGGCGGCTCTGATGGTTTGTCCGGTATTACGGCTAACCCTCTGCTGGGGCGCTTCTCTGACTATGTTATTGCGAATGGCGGAACTTCTGTACTGACCGAAGTACCGGAGATGTTCGGTGCGGAACGTATTCTGATGAGCCGTTGCCGCGATGAAGCGACTTTTGAAAAGACGGTCAGTATGGTCAATGATTTCAAACAGTACTTTATCGCTCACAACCAACCGATTTATGAAAACCCATCACCGGGTAATAAAGCGGGCGGTATCACCACATTGGAAGAGAAATCCCTTGGTTGCACCCAGAAAGCGGGTCAGAGCAAAGTGGTCGATGTACTGAAATATGGCGAGCGCTTGCAACGTCCCGGCTTGAACCTGCTCAGCGCACCGGGCAATGATGCGGTGGCAACCAGTGCTTTGGCGGGTGCTGGCTGCCATATGGTGCTGTTCAGTACTGGTCGTGGCACACCTTACGGTGGTTTTGTACCGACGGTGAAACTGGCAACCAACAGTGAATTGGCAGCGAAAAAGCCACATTGGATTGATTTTGATGCTGGTAAGTTGATTCACGGCACCTCAATGGATACCTTGTTGACTGAGTTTGTCGAGTTGATTGTCGACATTGCCAATGGTAAACCGGCGCGCAATGAAGTGAATGATTTCCGCGAACTGGCGATCTTTAAAAGTGGTGTAACCTTGTAAATAGTATGTCTTTCGAATAATATGAAACGGTGTTTTATTTTTTATAAATAAGCTCCGATACCCAAAGTAATTGGCGTCACAGGTAGGCCGCCCGCGAATAAACCCCGATGAGCTTACTCAAGTAAGTGATTCGGGTGACAAATCTGCCGAGCTGATTTGAACACTGCTTGCAGTGGCCTGAACGAGATAAAGCCCATGGATGGGCCGAGTAAAGGGCAGCTAACAATCCTGTGGCTTCAAGCACGAAGGGGGTTCATTATTAACAGTCAGACTCAGTGCGGGTAACTGCACTTCAGGACTCCCCACCATGACCTTCTATTGGTTTGCTCAATCCATTGGTGTACTGGCATTTTTTGTCGGTATCACCATGTTTTTCAACCGTGATGAACGGCGTTTCAAACTTCAACTTTCCGCATACAGTGCCATTATTGGTTGCCACTTCTTCCTGATGGGAGCCAGTGCTGCCGGCAGTAGTGCCATGCTTAACGCATTACGTAATCTGGTAGCCGCTAAAACGCGCAGTAATATTGCGATGATGGTCTTTATCATCCTGACGCTGACTTTTGGTATTTGGCGTATGCAACATGCGGTGGAAATATTGCCCATTTTTGGCACGGTAATTAGTACTTGGGCACTGTTTCGCACCCATGGGCTGACCACCCGTTGTGTGATGTGGGTCTCCACCGTCTGCTGGGTTATCCATAACGTATGGTTGGGCTCTATTGGTGGCTCATTAATTGAAGGCAGTTTCTTACTGCTAAACGGTTTTAATATTATCCGTTTCCGCCGCCTGCAACTTAAAGGAATAGACCCTTTCCGGGGTGAGAAGAAAGCGGTAAAAGAAGACGCCGCCCAATAAAACTGGGGGCTGTAATCGCCCCCACGGGTTATGACACTATCCTGATTCAGATGCTTTTACGGTTCGCCAGTGGATCTGGATTAGCCAATCTGGCATCGTCTGCCTGGCAGGCTGCGGCAGTGAACAGCACATCGGTGGAGGAGTTCAGGGCGGTTTCGGCTGAATCCTGTAACACACCGATAATGAAACCAACTGCGACCACTTGCATTGCTATTTCGTTTGGAATACCAAACATGCCGCAAGCCAATGGGATCAGCAACAGCGAGCCACCGGCAACCCCGGATGCACCACAGGCACAGACCGCAGCCACTACACTCAGCAACAGCGCTGTGGGTAAATCAACCGGAATACCCAGCGTATGTACCGCCGCCAGTGTCAGCACGGTGATAGTAATTGCCGCGCCGGCCATGTTAATGGTGGCACCCAATGGAATGGAGACTGAGTAAGTGTCTTCATTCAGGTTCATCTTCTTACACATTTCCATATTTACGGGAATGTTAGCCGCTGAACTGCGGGTAAAGAAGGCGGTTACACCACTTTCACGCAAGCAGGCAAAGACCAGTGGATATGGGTTACGGCGAATTTTCCAATACACAATCAGTGGGTTTATTACTAATGCCACCAGTAACATACAGCCAATTAATACGATGAGTAGCTGTGCGTAACCCAGTAACACGCCAAAACCCGTTTCTGCCATGGTGGAGGCAACCAAGCCAAAAATACCCAGCGGCGCAAAACGGATAACCACTCGTACCACTTTGGTCACCGCATCAGACATATCATTAATTAAGGCTTTAGTGGTATCCGCAGCATGACGCAAGGCAATACCCAAGCCCACGGCCCAGGCCAGAATGCCGATATAGTTGGCATTGAGCAGCGCATGAATCGGGTTAGCAATTATGCTGTTCAGCAAGCCTTTCAGTACTTCTACAATCCCACCGGGAGGGGTGATTTCAGCAGTATTGGTCGCCAGAATAAGGGTGGATGGGAACATAAAGCTAACCACCACAGCAATCAATGCGGCTGAAAAGGTACCCAATAGATACAAAAACAGAATAGGGCGGATACTGGTTTTTTGCCCCTGTTTATGGTTGGCAATGGAGGCCATGACCAGCATCAAAACCAATATCGGTGCAACAGCTTTCAATGCACCAACGAATAATGTACCGAGCAGACCAACGGCTGTAGCTGCAGGGGTAGAGACCACGGCCAAAATGATACCCGCCACCAAACCGACCAGTATTTGTTTAACTAAACTACCACGGGCGATAAACCCGATAAATCCAGATGGTGTCTTTTCCATAGTTTTCCAGTGATGCCTCTTCCCAAGTTAAACTTGTTTTATTTTTTTACCCATTTAGCACTCAAACCGGAACGGGACTGAGCGCTTATGTTCACACCTGTAACTTAATATTATTTGTAACTGGGTGTGTTTGCTTTGACAGTATAAGGGAATCTATTGGCGAGGAAAAAGACAATCAGCAAAATCCAATACGGATCAATATTGCATAACATTTCGTTTACATTTATGTGATCGTAATAACATTTGGTGAGTGGCGAAATATACGGGATAAATGCGGGGTTATTACTCCCCCGCATAATAGATTGTAGCGTCAGGCAGCTTACTTGTGGATAGTCTTATCTGCTGCTAAACGGCGGTCTGCACGATGATTTACCCAGACATTAATTAACAATGTCAGTGCCAGAATACCGGCTACCACACCTAATGAAATGCCAATAGGGATATGGAACAGGTCAATAATCATCATTTTGATACCGATAAACACCAGAATGACGGATAAACCATACTTCAACATTGAGAAGCGTTCGGCCACGTTTGCGAGTAAGAAATACATGGCACGCAGACCTAAAATAGCGAACAGATTAGAGGTCAACACAATAAAGGGATCGGTGGTCACCGCGAAGATAGCTGGGATGCTGTCAACGGCAAAAATCACATCACTTAGCTCAACCAGAATTAATACCAGCACTAGTGGTGTTGCATAGAGCAGGCCATTTTTACGCACAGTAAAGCGGTCGCCATGTAACTCATCCGTCATGCGTAAGTGATTACGAATCCAGCGAACCAGTGGTTTCTCACCGATGGGAGTATCGTCTTCTTTTGCCAATGCCATTTTGATACCGGTAAACAGCAGGAAAGCACCAAACAGATACAGGATCCAACTGAATTGCGACACCAGCCAACTGCCGGCGAAGATCATAATAGTACGCAGTACAATCGCACCCAGCACACCGTAAATCAGTACCCGGCGCTGCAAATTGGCAGGAACAGCAAAATAGCTAAACAGCATTAACCAAACGAAGACGTTATCTACGGCGAGTGCTTTCTCGATCAGATAGCCAGTCAGGAAGGCAAGTGCTTGCTTGTCGGCGATATCACGCCCCACTGTTTCGGCCAGATACCACCAAAAACCAGCATTAAACAGTAAAGACAAACTAATCCACACTAGAGACCAGCAGGCAGCCTGACGCAGTGTCATGGTTTGTGCACCACGACGCCCCTGTAGGAGTAAATCGATGGCAAGCATAATCGTCACGATAACAGCAAAACCACCCCACAATAAGGGAGTACCCACGGTATTCATCATTCATAAACCTCTTAAAAACAAAAACGGCCAACGTCGGAAGACGCTAGCCGCTATGTCTGAGCTGCAAGCAAACCTCGCCTTCCGGCAAGGTCTCACTTACAACACCGATAATGTAACAACACCCATAGGTGCTAGTACATAATGAGGTTGCCCGGTAACCGGGTGCTTTCGCACCGTAATGACGGCTGACCGGCAATGAAGTTACTCCCCTTTGCCGCGCAAAAATAATGGAAAATGGGCTGCTGGTCAATCATTGAAAGTAAATTAACTTACAGCCGGTGGCTGGGTATCGGCTGGGAAAATAACCCCAGTCTGGCGGCGAATATCTGTTTGAATACGCGAGGTGAGCAACGACAACTGCAAACCAGCGTGTTCTACCTGCGCATTTTCCACCAAATTGGCAAAAACCTCAGCTTCATACAGCATAGTATTAATATGCTGTGGCAGCGTCAGATCCACCGAATGGCCCCCTCTTGGGGTAAAGGCGATAGACAGACATTCAGAGATACTTTCAATAATCAGCGAACCATCCTCCCCCTGAATTTCACTGGGGATATCTGATTGGCTGACTTTTGAATGGATGAGAACCACATCAAAATCGCCATAATTCATACAGACGGTGCCGTGGGCATCGACCCCACTGGGGAGCAAACTGGCGCTGGCCAGTACTGATTTCGGCTCGCCCCATAATGCCAGTGCGCTAGCCAAACAGTAGTAACCAATATCCATGATTGAGCCATTAGAAAAGGCCGGGTTAAAGGTGTTGGGATTTTCGCCGTTCAGGTAGCGCTGGTAACGTGATGAATATTGGCAGAAGTTAATGGTGACTTTACGTAATTTTCCCACCTTGGGCAGTGCCTGCTTTAACTGAATAAAGTTAGGCAGATAGGCAGTTTTAAAAGCTTCAAATAGCACGACCTGATGTTCGCGGGCACAGGCAACCAGCGCTTCGACTTCAGCCAGATTTGATGCCAGCGATTTCTCGCAAATAACGTGTTTTTTATGGCTGAGGAACAATCTTGCCTGGGGATAATGTAGGGAGTTCGGGCTGGCAATATACACCGCATCAATCTGGTCACTCGTCGCCAAGGCTTCCAGATTATCAAAGCAGTCAGTAACGTTGTAATCATCGCCAAACTCTTGGGCCTGTTCCAGCTTACGGGAGTAAACGGCAACCAGTTTCATCTTGCCACTTTCGTGGGCGGCATCAACAAAGCGTGCGGTGATCCAATTAGTGCCAATAACAGCGAAGCGAATCATAGTGAACTCCGTTACTACAGAAGAAAAACACGTTGAACCGCCAGATGGTTACACCCACAGGGAGATTTTCTTGGCGAATTCCCTTCGTACTTGACGTTACAGGGGGCGCTATGTTCACTTGCTTGCCGCCTGTCTGCCCCTTGAAATCTATTCGGTATGGCTTTGTAAATCAAATACTAATAAATCGCACCAAACAGATCCAAATGAGTCAGATAGAGGCGAGTGTCAAACTCTAACTGATGATATTGCGGCTCCATATGGCAGCACAAACTATAGAATGCTTTGTTGTGATCTTTCTCTTTCAAATGCGCCAATTCATGAACCACTATCATTTTTAGGAAGGCTTCTGGCGCGTTTTTAAACACAGTGGCGACCCGAATCTCTGCTTTTGCTTTCAATTTGCCACCTTGCACCCTGGAAATTGCGGTATGCAGGCCGAGAGCATGCTTCATCACCTGAATTTTACTGTCGTAGGCCACTTTACTTAACGGCTGAGCGTTGCGTAGATACTGGTTTTTTAAATCAACCGTGTATTGATACAACATCTTATCCGTATTGTAATCATGGGATTGTGGATAGCGCTGACGTAATACATTCCCCAGACGCTGCTCGGTGATGAGTTGGCGTACCTGAGACTGTAAGTTTTCGGAATAACCTTGCAGATAAGTCAGTTCCTGCATATGTATTTGCTCTGGCTAAGTTAGTCAATCAATTGATGGCTGATATGGGCCGATAATAACGTTTTCCCATCGTTTAGACAAAATCCTATTGTGCAGTTGGGCCAAATCTAATGACTTAAATAAAAAGTATCAGTACCAGCATCACGTTACACTTTGCTGGTACTGGTTTTTCGTTAAGAAATTAGTATCTAACTAATTTAAAATTGGTAATTGATACCCAAAGTCGCTTGGGTATCTGAGTAATTGTGCTTACCTAACTGCTGACCAAGGTGGCTCCATAGCTTAAGGTTGTTATTGAACTTGCCCTCAACACCTAGTTTCAACTCAGCAATGTTGTTAATTCCTTGCGGTGTAATATGGGCATCATCCAGTAATAGCCCTTTATTCCCGTTGCTATTTATCCAATTAGTTTCAATGAACGGTTTGATTTTTAAGGTGTTAGTAGTAGATAAAGTATCAGTGCCAAGTTCTAGCGTTGTAAGTAATCCTAATTTGGTCGTAACCGTATTGTGCTCTTCTATCTTTATCTGTGGCCCGGTGAGTTCTTTATGTTGCAGCCCACTGCTACGTTGCAACAATACTTTCGCCTGCGGTTGTACAAATAACTTAGCCTTCTCTTTTTCGATTAATTGAATTTTGTAACCTGTTTCTAACGCCGAGGTGAATATATAAGACTTATAATTCGCACCGGTGACGACTTCTGGTGCCTTAACCTGATTATTAAACATTCCGTATTGTGCAAGTAAACCAATATAAGGCCCAAGTTGACTGATGTTGTTGGCATGCCAGACGCTATATAACCCTAAGTTATAGCCAACTACAGACCCATTAGCTTGATGCTGAGATGTGGTGGAATTGCTACGACTGCTGGCTTTACCGATACCGGCAGTTATTCCCAGAATTCCTAGATCATGTTCACCGCTGCTCCATTGGCTTATTTCGCCCCCTAATTGAGTTGAATAGCGGGTGCCTTTGGTGTGGAGTTGGTCCTGACCGGAGCTAAAGCGGGTTATCGCCCCATTGGTGTTTAACCACATGCCGGTAACTTTTTGCTCGCCCGTCATTGGGTCAATGTAGGGAGTTTCTCCTTGGCGATGCTGTAGGTCGTCAGTAATAAACATCTGTTGTGCAGCCATTTGGTTGGCAAGATAGCTACCGGCTTGCGGATTGTGGCCAATGACAAGTGTTGATTTAGCTATATTGTCTACGATATCCGCTCGTGGGATATTGATGCCTGCTTTCGGTTTTTTTCTCTCTTGTAGCTGCTGTTGTTTTTGAGCAATAGGCTCTGGGGAGAGCACTTTAGCAGCAACGGGTTTTATCGCCTGGAAGAGATCGCTGGCTTCAGTAAATACAGCACCTACTTCATCGAGTAAACTATCTTTACTATCAGCCCAGGCAGTTGTGCTACCCAATACTAATAACAGAGCGCCAATAGCTTTAGCACAAGGCGTTATACGATAAGGTGATAAATGGGCGTCAGTAGGTTGCAGTGTTTCTTTGCCACTATCGGGCTGAGTAATATTTGACATATACATTTTTTATTTACCTTCCTGGTAATTAATGTTAAAAATTTATCAATGACGAGATATATTATTTTCCAACGACAAACATTGGT
This sequence comes from Yersinia sp. 2553 StPb PI, assembly GCF_052217105.1. Taxonomy (NCBI): domain Bacteria; kingdom Pseudomonadati; phylum Pseudomonadota; class Gammaproteobacteria; order Enterobacterales; family Yersiniaceae; genus Yersinia; species Yersinia sp. 2553 StPb PI. The sequence goes on from NZ_JAZGPX010000002.1 coordinate 4,456,289, forward strand.
TTCCTCTCAATGTGTTGCATTTGAATTTGGTTAAAATAAATATAATTTTTGATGCGATTTAATTAAATAATGATATATTAATTATTTAATTTGTTATGTGAATAAATAATAATATATAATTAATAAACTGTTTAAGTTCGTCTGGTTGGGTATTTTATATTGAGCCAAAAGAATTTGAGTCATTTGATAATGAGTTAACATGAAAGTAAGCTTTGGTAATGATTGGTATCAGGGTAAAATACGCCATTGATTAAGCTATGTTGAGCTATTGGTCAGATTGCTTATCAGGTCATGCCTCTGGCATTTCTGCCTTTTAGCTAGCTTTGGCCTTGCTAAAATGTCATTTAAGCAAAAAAACATTTTACTGATCGCCCGTTTTAGGGGATAAACAGCCCAAATTTATTATTCAGGAGCGGTGATGAGCCAACTCTTACTGGGAACGCAAAGCCTTGAGCTTGAGCGTTTTCCACCACAAGAAAATTCCAATACCCTACAGGCGTGGGAAGCAGCAGATGAATATCTGCTACAAAACATTGACTTAAGCCAAATTGATGGCCGCCCGGTGCTGGTATTTAATGATCAGTTTGGAACGCTGGCCTGCGCTTTACATGCTTATCGTCCATTCAGTGTCAGTGACTCTTATATGAGCCAGTTGGCGACGACGCATAACGTGCAGTTAAATCAGTTAGATGAAAATGCCGTTACCCTATTAAGCAGTATTGATGCGTTACCCGCCGCTCCTAAGCTGGTGGTGATTAAGATCCCTAAAGCTTTGGCGCTGTTGGAGCAGCAATTACGCGCATTGCGCCTGGTCGTAGCCCCAGATACGGTGATTATTGCTGGGGCGAAATCCCGCGATGTGCATAATTCAACTTTGCAATTGTTCGAAAAAATTCTTGGCCCGACCAAAACCACGCTGGCGTGGAAGAAATCCCGCCTGATTCACTGCGAAGTGGCAGATATTCCACTGGCAGATGCGCCGGAAACCACCGATTGGCCGCTGGCGAATACCGAATATGTCATCCATAACCATGCTAACGTTTTCTCTCGCAATAATTTGGATATCGGTGCGCGCTTCTTTATGGAGATCCTGCCGTATGATGTGGCGGGCAAAATCGCGGATCTGGGTTGTGGTAATGGTGTCGTCGGTTTAATTGCATTGGAACAAAATCCATTGGCAGAAATGCTGTTTGTCGATGAGTCCTATATGGCCGTTGCATCCAGTGAGCTGAATATCACCTATAACCGCCCACAAGACTTACCACGCTGTGAATTCATGGTAAGCCATGGTTTGGCCGGTGTTGAGCGTGAGAGCCTGCAACTGGTGCTATGTAACCCTCCGTTCCACCAACAGCATGCGGTCAGTGACCATGTGGCCTGGCAGATGTTCTGTGATGCTAAACGTTGTCTGAAGGTGGAGGGGGAACTGATGATTGTGGGTAATCGCCATCTGGACTATTTCCACAAACTTAAACGTTTGTTCGGTAACTGCGAAACATTAGATTCAAACCAGAAATTTATGGTGCTGAAAGCAGTGAAAACGGCATCATCCCGTTCCGAGGGTGGTGGTAGCGGCAGTCTTGATATGTCGTATAGCGATTTCTAAATACCCTTCGTACTTGAAGCCGCAGGGGTGTTAGCTATGTTCACTCACTCGAATCACTTACTTATGTAAGCTCATCGGGGTTTGTTCACTTGCTGCCTACCTGCGACTCCACTTACTTTGGGTATTCCCTGCTTGAAGCCGCAGGGGGGTCATGCCACCCCCTGTTTTGCTTATTCCTGCTTATATAACCAGCGCCAGACGCGTCCCTTGATCAATTGCCCGGCGTGCATCCAGCTCAGCGGCGATATCCGCGCCACCAATCAAATGCACGGTTTTTCCCATATCCAGCAAGGGCTGATGTAATTCCCTACGCGGTTCCTGGCCCGCACAGATAATGATGGTATCGACGGGTAAACAGCTCGCCTGTTCTGCACGGGTGATATGCAAACCTTCATCATCAATGCTGTCGTAACTCACACTGTTAAGCATTTTCACCCCACGCATCGCCAGGCTGGTACGGTGGATCCAACCGGTGGTTTTACCCAAGCCTTCACCCACTTTACTGGTTTTCCGTTGTAACAAGAAAATCTGTCGAGGTGACGGATGCACTTTGGACCCCGTCGGGGATAATCCGCCACGATGTGCCAAATGTTGATCGATGCCCCATTCGCGACTGAATGCAGCACTGTCCAGACTGCTGGAATCACCGGATTGGCTGAGGTATTCGGCGGTATCAAAACCAATTCCCCCCGCACCAATAATGGCCACGCGCTCACCGACCGGTTTTTTATCGCGCAATACATCCAGATAAGTAAGGACTTTCGGATGCTCAATCCCCTTGATAGCTGGCAGGCGTGGCTGGATACCACAGGCGAGGATAATTTCATCAAAATCAGCCAACTGCTGTGGCTGTACCGAGGTATTTAGCTGCTGAATAACACCATGGAGCACCAACTGACGGCGGAAATAGCGCAGCGTTTCATAAAATTCTTCCTTACCTGGGATCTGCTTGGCAATGTTGAATTGGCCACCGATATCTGTTGCAGCATCAAATAGCGTCACTTGATGACCACGGCTGGCAGCGGTAACGGCGAAAGCCAGTCCGGCCGGCCCGGAACCGACGACGGCTAACCGTTTTGGTGTTTCTGTGGGGAGTATGGGCATTTCGCTTTCACGGCACGCGCGAGGGTTGACTAAGCATGAAGTGAGTTTGCCTTCGAAAATCTGGTCCAGACAGGCCTGATTGCAGCCGATACAGGTGTTAATTTCGTCGGCCCGATGTTGTGCTGCTTTTTGGACAAACGCCGCATCAGCGAGGAACGGGCGCGCCATTGACACCATATCCGCGCAACCATCAACCAGTACCTGCTCAGCAACAGCAGGGTCATTAATGCGGTTAGTGGTGATCAGCGGAATAGCCACTGCCCCCATCAATTTGCGCGTCACCCAACTGAATCCGGCCCGTGGCACCATGGTAGCGATAGTGGGAATACGTGCTTCATGCCAACCAATGCCAGTATTAATCAGGGTGGCACCGGCCTGTTCAACCGCCTGCGCCAATTGTTCAATTTCTTGCCAACTGGAACCTTCTTCCACCAGGTCAAGCATCGAAAGGCGGTAAATCAGTATAAAATCAGTTCCGGTCGCCTCACGGACTGCCCGCACAATTTCTACGGCAAAGCGCATTCTGCGAGTAAAGTCCCCGCCCCAGTCATCATCGCGCTGATTAGTTCTGGCGGCGAGGAACTGGTTAATCAAATAGCCCTCAGATCCCATCACCTCGACACCATCGTAACCCGCTTGTTTGGCAAGCTGTGCACAGTTGGCAAAGTCGGCAATAGTTTGCCGTACTTCATCACTACTCAATGCCTGTGGGGTAAAGGGGTTAATCGGCGCTTGCAATGCGGAAGGAGCCACGGGGTGTTTCTGATAGCTGTAACGGCCGGCATGTAGGATTTGCAGCGCGATCTTACCGCCCGCCTGATGTACTGCATCCGTCACGATTTGATGATGGGGGACTTGCGCCGCATCATTTAATACTGAGGCCCCCTGATACACCACGCCTTGCTTATTGGGGGCGATACCCCCGGTGACAATCAGGGCGACACCACCGGCGGCCCGCTCAGCATAGAATGCGGCCAAACGTTGAGGTCCATCGGGTAATTCCTCTAGCCCGGTATGCATCGAACCCATTAATACGCGATTTTTCAGGGTAGTAAAGCCAAGATCAAGGGGCGCGAGCAGGTGAGGGTAAGCTAACATTGCAGTCTCCATCGGGTGCACTCTGGCTATATTGCAGCAACGTAAATCTGCGCAATATCACCAAACCGTTATTGTTATGTCTCTGCCGCTCTGGCCGAATGCAGCAAGTGGTCGGATGAGATTTTTTATTCAAATTTAGACGGTGCTGTGCAACTTGGGAAATCGCAGTGTGCTGATTGTGATAGCCGTCATGAATATGACATCAGGGAAGGGGCAGTAACATGAAGTATTAAACGAAGGAATTATACCTATAAAGTATATCCCCTTCGTTTCTCGCGATGGCTATTTATAACTTGGCTATTAATCAGTCACCAAAAACCCGCAAACGATGACCATCAGGATCTAAAGCCACAAAGGTATAGCCGAAATCCATCTGTAATGGTTGTTGCAAAATAGGTAAGCCGCGTTGTTGCCAGTCATTATATAACGATTGCACCGCCGCTTTATCGGCCAGAGCAAAAGCCACTTCACCGCCACCGCCCGTGGCTGTCGCCGCCGGTTCAACCGTATGTTTTGACCATAAGCCCAGCATTACCCCTGAATCCAGTGCAAACATGGCAAAGGTTGGGTGAAGTTCTACCGGTGCCTTTGCCAGCAAGTCACCATAAAACGTCGCGCTGTTGGCCGGGCTATCAACATAAAGAATAATGAAATTCGGATCTGCCATGGTTTTTCCCCTTATCCCTTTGGTACTTGAAATTGCAGCGCCCAAATCGGTGCTCGACCGGCCTACCTGAAATTCCAAATACTTTAGGTATCTAATCAAATGGATAGTTTTTTTGTTAACCGAATATCGCTTAACTGGGTTCTATCCTAGCGGGGCATACTGACAGTTTCTGTCAGTAGTGATTATTGATTTGTAGTGACAATAAAAAACTACGGTTTTGGTGGTGTCGACAGCAGCGACTGATCATCGATGCCTTCCGCTTCCCGCCACTGTTTTAGCAACAGCTGTCGGCGCTGAGGATAGCGTTGATCCGTAAGAGAAATAGCGCTTATTCGATCCGCGCGAAAGTTACGGATGGTTTGGCGTAGCTCACACCAGGCCACCACTACGCGCACCTGTTCAAAAAAACCGATAGCAAAAGGCCAGATGCGGCGACATGAGTTAGCCCCTTTCAGGTCTTGATAGGTAATATCCACTTTGCGCTCGGCACGGATTGCGCGGCGCAATACCGGTAGCGCCAGTTCACAGTCAGGCATATGGCCGACAGGGCCGATGAGCAGTGTCGAGGCATCTAATTCGTCACGTAAATCTGTAGGTAAAACCGCTGCGATTTTCGCCAAAGCATTACGGGCAGCGGCACTCAGATGGGTATCTCCACGATGGCTGACCCAGCGCGACCCTAATACCAGTGCTTCTATCTCTTCTTCGGAGAACATCAAGGGCGGCAGCATAAAACCTGGGCGCAGCACATAGCCCAGACCGGGTTCGCCTGCAATATCAGCGCCTTGCTGTTGTAGGGTGGCAATATCGCGATAAAGTGTCCGCACACTGATAGCCAGTTCCTCCGCCAACGCAGCACCTGTTACGGGATAGCGATGGCGGCGTAGCACTTGAATCAGGTCAAGCAGACGCTGGCTGCGGGACATAATAGCTCTCGTCGGAGTATAAAAGCTGACTATAGCACCTTCAGTCAGGCCATTTTACTGGGTGGCAGCAAAACTAGGGAGCCATTGAGAATTTCCTCTGTAGCAAGCCGATAAGCCGCCTACCGTAGAGGCCGATAATCAGCCCACTGATAATCAGTATCATCGCGACAATTTTCGCGGCGGGAATGCTTTCACTAAAAATCATCACGGAACCTAGCAGGCCAAAAATCGGGACTAGCAGCGATAATGGCGCGACAACGGAAACCGGGTATTTGGTCAGTAATGAATTCCAAATCCAATAGGCAAACAGCGTATTGGGATAGACCTGAAATAGAATAGAGAACAGCGTGGTTACATCGAACTGGGTGGCTAACTCAGTAAAACCGCTGGAGCCATTAAATAAATAGCTCAGTAGAAATAGTGGGATAGGGGAAAATAGGCTCGACCAAACTAGAAAGGCAAAAACCTGTTTGGTATTGGCTTTTTTAATTATAATACTCACCAGCCCCCATACCACTGCACCGCACAATACCAATATCAGGCCAGTAGGCGTGACAGAACCATCACTGATGAAAATAATACTGATAAGCCCTAAGAGCGCAACGGCGATACCAATACATTGATATCTTGAGAGTTTTTCGCGAAACAGCAATGCGCCAAGGATCATGGTGAAGAACGCGCCGAATTGCAGCACTAACGAAGCGATTCCCGCTGAGACACCCGCTTTAATACCCAGATTGACGATACCCCATAAACCGATACCAAACAGTAGGCCGTAACCTATTATGTATCGCCATGAAGTATCAGGCTTTTTGATAAAAAGGACTGCGGGTAGGGCGCAGAGCGTGAAGCGAATCCCGGCTAAAATAAGCGGGTCTGCGGCAATCAGGCCAAGTTTTATTACCGAAAAATTAGCCCCCCAAATTGCGGTAATGCATAGAGCAATTAAAAAATCAGTTAGTTTCACGCAGCCTACCTAGGGTGAGAGAATTAGTCGGTTGTTGTTATTTCACAGTGGCAGTTCACAAACTGAGTAGTGATAATCAGTAGCGAACATGAGAATATTTCCAGGACAGCGGTATCGCAATTCAGGATACCGCTGCGAATAATGTGTTATTAATTCTGTTTATATAAACCAGCGACCATAAAGCAGCTAAATGAACTAAATAGCATCTCAATCCCGACCAGAGTCGTAACCATGGTGATCGACATCAGTGGGCCAGCACTCACCAATAGATAGGTAATAATCAGATCCAAGACGCCGAGCAAGATTTGTAGCCATGCCCCCGGCATTCCCCATGTTCTAAAACCGGTTATCAACCGCATCACTCCACCAAAGGCAAACAGCACCGCCAGCACCACTGCCAGACTTATCATCCCTATTGCTGGATTGGTAATAAATACATAACCCATCACAATATATGCGATGCCGAGTAAAATACCGGTCACCATTGGCCAAAGATTATGGGAACGGTTGGTTACCATACCCACGATCATTGCAATCCCACTGAGTAGCAGTAGGGCACCAATAATTTTGCTGAGAACAACGCTGGAGGCCAGTGGGTTAATAAGGCAAAAGATCCCGCCCAGTAATAGCAGGATTGCGATGACCCGCATGATAATCCGTTGTTTTTTTAAGGTACTTTCATCAAGGCTCATAAGGTATTTCCGATCTATATTCAGCATGACGATGACTCCTGTATAGTCTGAACTAGGTTATCGATAACTATCATGAGTATAGGTCGAACAATAGATGTATAAATAAAATCAATGATATTCAACTAATTATACTGTGGAATATTTCCTGTACGCCAGATGTGCAAATAGCATTGCAGTGGCACTTATCATCCCCCCCAGAATACAAACACCTGACCATCCCGCATTCGCATATACCATCGTTGCACTGATAGCTCCGATGGCGCTACCGATGGAATAGAACAACATATAGCCAGCAACCAGGCGGCTTTGGGCATCAGGACGTAGCGCCAATATGATGGTCTGATTGGTTACATGCACCGCCTGAACGGCAAAATCTAATATCACGACACCGATAACCAGCCACCAGAGTGAATGAGGCAAAAAAGCGATCGGCAGCCAGGAGAGCAGTAGTAACGCCAAGGCGACTTGCGTTGTTTTCACTCCCAACCCTCGATCTGCCAACTGCCCCGCATGAGCGGCGGCGAATGCGCCAGCGATACCTGCCAGCCCAAATAAACCTACCTGACTAGGCGATAATACGTATGGCGGGCTGCTGAGTGGTAACACCATTGCGGTCCACAGCACACTAAAAGCCATAAATATCAGTAAGGCCAGAGTAGACCGTACACGCAACTCGCGCTCACGGGTAAATAACCCCCACAGCGACAGCAGTAGCTGCCGATATGACGATACAGCCGGTTTGGCAACGGGTGGGATAATGCGATAAAGCATAATAACCATCAATAGCATCACTGCTGCGGAGCAAAAATAGACGGAACGCCAACCGGCAAAGTCGGCCATCGTACCTGAGATAAAGCGCGCGAGTAGAATCCCCAACACGATACCGCTGGTGATTTTACCCACTATTTTGCCTCTTTGTTGCTCTGGAGCCAGTGCCGCAGCAAAAGCCACAATCACCTGTACCACGACAGCCATCAGGCCGATAATCAGCATCGCCACCAAAAGTAGTGAAAAAGTGGGGGCAAGGCTAACCGAAATCAATGCCACAGCAGATAACAATAACTGCCCGATAATTAATTTTCGGCGATCCCACAGATCACCCAAAGGCACAATGAATATCAGCCCCAAGGCATACCCTGCCTGCGTCAGAGTAACCACCAGACCGATCGCCGACGGACTAACGTTAAGATCCGTTGCCATTGTATCGAGTAGGGGCTGAGCAAAATAGACATTGGCGACCGCCATGGCGGATACCATCGCCAAGAGTGGCACCACTATTGATGTGAGGTGTGGTGCCAGAGCTGTTTGTGGTAATCGCCGGGTGCGACTCTTTGCTGATTCTTTTCTGATGGACATAAAAATACCTGATGCCTTTCTGGTTTTTATTTGAAACCACTTAATTGATTTTTAACAGAGGTGGTTTTAATATGCAACCAGTTTATCCAGCAAATGATCGGAGTAAAAGAATGACTAAAACGAGTGAAGGCCAGATAGGGGCAGAAGAATGCCCGGTTGCCAGAGCGCTTAAGGTTTTGGGGGATCGCTGGTCACTCATGATAATTCGTGATGCTTTTGATGGGATCCGCCGTTTTGGTGAATTTCGGAATAACCTTGGCTTGGCAAAAAATATCTTGGCGGGTCGCCTGCGTGAGTTGGTTGAACACGGCATTCTGATGATAGTCCCGGCCTCTGATGGCAGTGCTTACCATGAATATGTGTTGACGGATAAAGGCCGCCAATTATTCCCTATTGTGGTCAGCTTGCGCCAATGGGGCGAAGATCACTTGTTTGCTGTTGGCGAAAAGCACTCTATTTTAGTTGATAATCAGAGTGGGCATCCCATCAGTAAGCTGACAGTATCCTCACAAAAAGGTAAGGTATTGGATGCCAGCGAATGCCATCGGGGAAAAGTGATTAAGCGGTAAGGAAGGTATCTGCGGCGGGAAACATAATCTCAATGGATATTAATGACAGGAAAGGCAAAATGGATTCTCGGATACTGGAAATACTGCAATACACATTGAAGCCAGGTAGTGGTGTGGAATTCCACCGAATTATGCAAGAGATCAGCATTCCCTTGCACGCCAGGGAGGGGATGGACGTCGTCGCTTATGGTCAATCGCTGCACGACCCAGATGCTTATTACCTGATGCGTGCCTTTGACAGTCAAGAGGCATTAGTGAATGCTGAGGCACGTTTTTACAGCAGTGACGGCTGGCTTGCTGGCCCGCGGGTGGCAATTGTTGAACGTATTGAAAATAGTCTCAAATCCGTAATATCGATGCCAACTGCCGCCATTGATGCTTTAAGAACGTAATTGGTCAATTCATAGCATTCTTATACTGAATACGTTATCAACTGATAACGTATTTAATTGCCTCTGGGATTGATTATTGCTCTGCCTGATAAGTGTCGCGTAAGAAAAGGGTTAGCACATCTTTTGGTGGTGTCACCTCACATTCAGACAGCAGCCACCCCACCGCGCCTCGGTGATAAGCACCATGATGCTCAACATGGGAAAACATCTCTTTTCTACTCATTGCCCCTTTTCCCCCATCGACAAATTTGAAGTTAATCATTTCATCCAATTGTTGTTCAACCAGAGAGTGAAGATACTCGAGATAGCGATTATCACTGATAGCAAAGGCGTTATTCAGCACCTCTAGAGGCGGTGTTTCAACCGTATTCAGCGCAGTATAACGGTGGGGAACTCCCTGAATATTGGCGATAAATATTTGATCAACTACATAAATATGATTCATCAGGCGAATCATAAGATGACGTTTATCTTTATAAGCCGCGGTATCAACATTGGCGATAGCGGAGAGTTAGATGGCTATTTTATAGTACGAGAATTATTGTAGGTCGTTAAGTAGCGTTGAATTTTAGCCGACTAAAACATTTCATCAACGAAGGGACTGTCTATTGAATATTCGGCAAGAAAATAGCAATGACCTATATATCTTAAGATAATTAGGTAAAGCGAGAGGCTTGGGGGATGAGTAAATTGCTATAACCTGAATCGATGACATTATCGCCATTTCAAGGTGCTTTTCTCTTCTTCTACTAGAATATCCAGCCAATCCGCATTGAACAATTTTCGTTTAAATTGGCTAGCCACTGAGACAGATAAAATCAGATAAAGTGTAATTGTATCCGTGAGATTCCATTCAACAGTCTCTATTCAAGATTGTGCAGTTATGCTTCATTGAGTTGAGCAAATATAGCGCGGCGTCACTTTAATGTTTGTGTAACCAAGGATTTTATAATCAAATTGATGATTTATTAATCTAAATCAATAAGGATTTCTACTGATAGTCAAATACTCTCCTTTTCACAAGGAAGTACAAAATAATGTTTTTCCCTAAGAAATATTCAATATCAATTCTGGCATTAGCGTTTGTTTTATTCTCTTTCCCTACTTCCGCCAAAGTGACTAATTCATCTGATGACCATGTAAAACAGATGATTATCAACGAGTCTATAGAGTCGTACCCTGGCAACTGCCCATGTCCTTTTAACTCTGCCAGCAATGGAAGTAGTTGTGGAAAACGTAGCGCGTGGAGTCGGGCAGGTGGTTATTCCCCCATTTGCTATAAAAAAGAAGTTACCAAGGAAATGGTTACTGAATGGCGTGAATCTAACAAAGCCTAAGATATAAAATTTTTAGTACATGAATGGCAACCCACCCTAGAAAATGCTGCGACACAGGTTACCAGATACAAAAAAGCCAACTCGAAAGTTGGCTTAATGTACTGATTTAACAGCTAAAATTTGGTGGCCCCTACTGGACTTGAACCAGTGACCAAGCGATTATGAGTCGCGTGCTCTAACCAACTGAGCTAAGGGGCCAGACTTGGGCGCTGATTATACGGTAGTTTTTATACTGCGGTCTAGAGCTGATAAATCAGATGGCTGTTTTATGCACAAAATTAAGGTTTTTTACGCACATAGCAGGTAATTACGTGCGGATGCAGGCTTGAGAATCGGTGGTTTGGGACCAAAAAGAAAAACCCCGGCACGCCGGGGTTTTTGTGTGTTTGCTGCTGTCGCTAACGATTAATCGTCCAGGAAGCTGCGCAATACTTCAGAGCGGCTTGGATGACGCAATTTACGCAATGCCTTGGCTTCAATCTGACGAATACGTTCACGGGTTACGTCGAACTGTTTGCCCACTTCTTCCAGGGTGTGGTCAGTGTTCATATCGATACCGAAACGCATACGCAGAACTTTCGCTTCACGAGCGGTCAGGCCAGCTAACACATCGTGGGTGGCAGAGCGCAGGCTCTCTGATGTTGCAGAGTCCAGCGGCAGTTCCAGAGTGGTATCTTCAATGAAATCGCCCAGATGTGAATCTTCATCATCACCGATCGGGGTTTCCATTGAGATTGGCTCTTTGGCAATCTTCAGCACTTTACGGATCTTGTCTTCCGGCATCAGCATGCGTTCAGCCAGTTCTTCCGGTGTTGGCTCACGGCCCATCTCTTGCAGCATCTGGCGTGAGATACGGTTGAGTTTGTTAATGGTCTCAATCATATGTACCGGAATACGGATGGTACGCGCCTGATCCGCGATAGAGCGGGTAATGGCCTGACGAATCCACCACGTGGCGTAAGTTGAGAACTTATAACCACGGCGGTATTCGAACTTATCTACTGCTTTCATCAGACCGATATTGCCTTCCTGAATTAAATCAAGGAATTGCAGACCACGGTTGGTGTATTTTTTCGCAATAGAGATAACCAAACGCAGGTTAGCCTCAACCATTTCTTTCTTGGCACGACGCGCTTTCGCTTCACCAATAGACATACGGCGGTTGATGTCTTTCACTTGCTCAATTGTCAGACCGGTTTCTTCTTCGATCTGGCGCAGTTTCTGCAAGCTACGTTGAACATCGTCCGAGACATCTTTCAGTTTTTCAGACCAGGGTTTACCCATCGCAATTGCTGCGGCAAACCAGGTATCACTGGTTTCATTGCTGGCAAACAGAGTAACGAAGTTTTTCTTCGGCATTTTGCACTGCTCAACACACAGTTTCATGATGATACGTTCTTGAGTACGAACGCGATCCATCATGGTACGCATGTTGTTGACCAGATAGTCGAATTGCTTCGGTACCAGGCGGAACTGTTTGAACACTTCAGACAACTTCAGAATTTCAGCAGCAGCATTGGCGTGGCTACGACCATTTTTCTTGATTTCCATGCGTGCGTTTTCGTACTGCTCGCGCAAATCGCTGAATTTCTGGCGTGCCAGCTCTGGATCGATGCTGTTGTCGTCTTCTTCTTCGTCTTCGTCTTCATCTTCGTCGTCGTCGTCATCCATCTCTGCGGTGGATAATTCAGAACCAACGTGAGTCGCCGTCGGCGCAATATCTTCTTCGGCGTTTGGATCAACAAAGCCGTTGATCAGGTCAGATAAACGGGCTTCACCCGCTTCAACGCGATCATATTGTTCTAACAGATAAGTAATCGCTTCAGGGTATTCAGCAACTGAACACTGAACCTGATTGATACCGTCTTCAATACGTTTGGCGATATCAATCTCGCCTTCACGTGTTAATAGCTCAACGGTACCCATTTCGCGCATGTACATACGCACCGGGTCGGTAGTACGCCCGATTTCGGATTCAACACTGGATAACACCTGCGCAGCAGCTTCTGCCGCGTCATCGTCGGTATCAGTGGTGTTCTCGGCCAGCATCAAATCATCGGCATCAGGTGCTTCTTCCAGCACTTGGATGCCCATGTCATTAATCATCTGGATGATGTCTTCGATCTGATCGGAATCGACGATATCTTCCGGCAGATGGTCATTGACCTCAGCATAGGTCAGATAGCCTTGCTCCTTACCACGGGTGACAAGTAGCTTCAGCTGTGACTGCGGGTTTTGCTCCATAAGACGGTATCCACACTTCAGAGTATTTGGGTTGGTGTCGGTCGGCGAAACCGCCAACAATAGCATTTGGGGCCTTTTTTTGTCGCCGCTGCCCGCTATGGCGGCATATTGTAGGGAGTCGCCCCCACATTTATCGGCAATTAAGCCGTTGGGTGTTTCATTTTTTTCTGGCTAATGCCAGATTCAAAGACCAAAGCTCTTTACGTTCTTCGGCGTTTAATCCATGTGTCCGGTCACGCGCTATCAGGGTTTCCTGACGTTGCTCCAAGATGGAGTCATACAGGCTCGTTAGCGTGTCGACAAAAGTCGGTTCGACCATGTCCTCAACAATCATGTGGTTCCATGTTGCGAGAGTTTCAAGCTGTTGGCTGAATTTATTATCCCGATACAGTTCCAATAACTGCCCGGTTGTCAGCCCTGGCTGAGCCAGACAAGTCTCAACCAACTCAATAAATAACGGTAAACCGGCTAACTTGGCTTGCTCGACGCCCTGTAGTGAGGGAATAAGTGTAGCCAGTTGTGGGTTTTGTACCAGTAGCCCTATAAGTATACGCATGGTTGTGCGTTTTAGCTGGGGCGGTTGGTAGGTATTCGTGTTTTCAGCCTGTTTTGGCATCAGCTTATCGAGCTGGCTATCATCGAGCAGGCCCAACTTATTACCGAGCTGCTGGCGCAGATAAAGACGTAATGTCTCACCGGGTACCTGACTGATTAAAGGTAGTGCCAGAGTGCTTAACTTGGCGCGCCCGTCGGGGCTGCTCAAATCCACCTGTGGCATCAACGTTTCAAACAAAAAGGTTGAGAGTGGCTGTGCCCCTTCCATCCGCTGTTCAAATGCGTCTTTCCCTTCTTTACGTACCAGAGTGTCTGGGTCTTCGCCATCGGGCAAAAACATAAAGCGTAGCTGACGGCCATCATTTAGATAGGGCAGCGCCGTTTCTAATGCTCGCCATGCCGCATCTCTGCCCGCCCGATCACCGTCGTAACAACAAATTACGTTATCGGTGGCACGGAATAATAATTGAATATGCTCCGCAGTGGTCGCGGTCCCCAACGAGGCAACGGCATAGTCAATACCAAATTGCGCGAGTGCTACCACATCCATATAACCTTCCACCACGAGTAAACGCGTTGGATTGGGATGATTCACTTGCGCTTCATACAAGCCGTAAAGCTGGCGGCCCTTATGAAAAATTTCTGTTTCTGGGGAGTTTAGATACTTTGGCACTCCGTCACCCAGAATTCGCCCGCCAAAAGCGATAACCCGCCCACGTTTATCGCGGATAGGGAACATGACGCGCTCACGAAAACGATCGTAAGTCCGCCCTGTATCATTAGTCACCAGCATTCCTGCATCGTTCAGCGCAGTACGGCTCTCACCATCACGGCCAAAACGTTTTAAGGCATTGTCCCAACCTGGGGGGGCAAAACCAATAGCAAAATGTTGGATGATTTCTTCACTCAAACCGCGATGCTTAAGATATTCGCGTGCCTGATTGGCATTCGAGCCGTTGAGTGACTGTTGATAGAATCCGCTAAGGCTTTCCATCAGTTGATAGAGACTTTGTCGTTGATGACGTTCGATCTGGGTGGTGCCGGTTCCTGCCTCGTAAGGCACTTCCAGCCCATGCATGGTGGCTAATTCCTCAATACTTTCGACAAATTCGAGTCTGTCGTAATTCATCAGGAAATCAACAGCGTTACCATGTGCGCCACAGCCGAAACAGTGATAAAACTGTTTTTCGCCGTTAACAGTGAATGAGGGTGTTTTCTCATGATGGAACGGACAGCACGCATGGTAATTTTTGCCTTGCTTCTTCAGCTTTACCCGTGCGTCGATAAGATCAACGATGTCGGTGCGCGCTAGCAAGTCATTGATAAATACGCGTGGAATTCGTCCAGCCATAAGCCCCTATTCGGTCAGTCCATAAACGAGAACAAGCCGCGCATTCCTTTCGGAAAGCACGGCCTTCGTATGCAACTACTCGATCTGCGCGTTCTTAGAACATAAAAAACTACGCGGTGGGGTTACCCCCGAAGAATTAATACAGACGAGTGCGGCGTGCGTTTTCGCGAGCCAATTTCTTCGCGTGACGTTTTACAGCAGAAGCTTTAGCGCGTTTACGTTCGGTAGTCGGTTTTTCATAGAACTCACGACGACGAACTTCAGCTAAAACACCCGCTTTTTCACAAGAGCGTTTGAAACGACGAAGAGCTACGTCGAATGGCTCGTTTTCACGTACTTTAATTACCGGCATGTGCCTCTCACCTCAATAGAAATCGGTTTGCTGCTGGCCAATCGCCAGCCTTCTCAAAATGGTGCGGAATTTTACTTCAATGGATGCTGCTTTGTAAAGCACCACAGCAAATTGAAACAGGCACGCCCCTGTGATGTCGCCCTCGTTCTTTACAAGAAAGTTGGTGCCGAGAGTGCGACGGCCGCTGATTATATACTAAACAAGGCTGTTGATCGAATTAATCAACACTCTTTTCAAATATGACCACTATCAACAACATTTAGGTGCTCAAAGCGTGAAAATGCCGTCTTTACCGTCAGAGATCATGACTGGCGGCGCTGTTATGCTAAACTATCGGCCGCACGTGAATGATGGGAAATGTAATGCGAGTTTTGGGTATAGAAACGTCCTGCGATGAAACCGGTATTGCAGTATATGACGATAAAGCCGGTCTGTTAGCTAACCAACTGTACAGTCAGGTTAAATTGCATGCTGATTATGGCGGTGTAGTGCCTGAGCTGGCTTCCCGTGATCATGTGCGCAAGACTGTACCGCTGATTCAGGCAGCATTGAAAGAAGCCAATCTGAGCGCTAAAGACATCGATGGTGTGGCGTATACCGCAGGCCCGGGTTTGGTTGGCGCATTGCTGGTCGGGGCGACAGTCGGCCGCGCATTGGCATTTGCGTGGGGGGTTCCGGCGGTGCCGGTCCACCATATGGAAGGCCACCTACTGGCACCGATGTTGGAAGAGAACGCACCAGAGTTCCCGTTTGTCGCTCTGCTGGTCTCTGGTGGTCACACTCAGCTAATCAGCGTGACCGGTATTGGTGAGTATCTGCTATTAGGGGAATCTGTCGATGATGCGGCAGGTGAAGCCTTTGATAAAACTGCAAAATTATTAGGCCTGGACTATCCTGGGGGGCCGATGCTGTCGCGTATGGCACAACAGGGTACGGCGGGTCGTTTTACTTTCCCGCGGCCAATGACCGATCGCCCTGGACTGGATTTCAGTTTTTCTGGTTTGAAAACGTTCGCCGCAAATACTATCCGTGCTAACGGTACCGATGATCAGACCCGTGCTGATATTGCCCGTGCATTTGAAGATGCAGTGGTTGATACGTTGGCGATTAAATCCAAACGAGCGCTGGATAAGACCGGCTTCAAACGTTTGGTCATTGCCGGTGGTGTCAGTGCAAACCGCACTTTACGTTCAAAATTGGCGGAGATGATGCAAAAACGGGGCGGTGAAGTATTCTATGCTCGGCCAGAGTTTTGTACTGATAATGGTGCAATGATCGCCTATGCTGGGTTGATCAGGCTGAAAAGTGGTGTGAGCAGTGAGTTGAGTGTTTCGGTTAGGCCGCGCTGGCCGTTAGCCGAGTTGCCGAAAGTCTGAGTGGGGCTGTGGCGGTGTTGCCGCGTCATCTCGTGATGCTCACATACTGATGTATGCTCCGCTCTCTCAATTCCTTGCGCCTTGCCTCGCTCCCGCTCAGCCATTCTAAGATTGGTGCCGAAAGTCTGAGCGAGGCTGCGGCGCTGTTGCCGCAGTCATTCAAAATGCTCATGGATGAGAGTCCACGCCGTTTTTTCATTCCTTGCGCCTTGCCTCGCTCCCGTTCAGTCATTCTCGTTTTGAGGAGAATCAATCTTCTTTCTCTTCCAACTCTGCGGCTTCTTCGGCCGGGGTTTTCTGCTTTTTCTTTCTGAGTTTATCCCAGATTTTACTTTCCTTGCCGCGCCATAAACGTTGAATGTTATCGTGGTGGCGCATCAAAATCAGGCAAGAGAGCATGGCGACTGGGAAGGTGAATTGAGGTTTAAACCACCAGACGTAGAAGGGCGCAATTAGCGCACTGATAATTGCGCCTAAAGATGAATACCCACTCAATAACACCGTCAACAACCAAGTACCGGTCATCAGACCGGTTAGATCCCAGCCGATAGGGGCGATGGCGCCAAAAGCAGTAGCAACGCCCTTGCCACCTTTAAAATGGAAAAAGACCGGATAGATGTGACCAAGACAAGCAGCGATAGCGGTCAAGCCAAGATACAGCGGGGAAACGTGCAGCAGGTAAGCAATCCAAACGGGTAACATGCCTTTCAGCACATCGAAAATCAGCACTGTTGCTGCGGCTGCTCGACCACCGATACGCAGCACGTTGGTCGCACCGGGATTACCGGAGCCATGTTCACGCGGATCTGGTAGCTTAGCAACCCGACACACCAGGATTGCACTGGAAATAGAGCCACACAAATACGCGAAGATAATCATGCCAAGCGCGATAGCACTCATAACACCGCCCTGTTGAATAATGATCGTTTTAATCGCAACATCAGTGGATAATACGCATATTCCGCTGGAAGTGGTATCCGGCAGGCGCAAAAACAGAGAATGACGTGATGGACATCGTATTTATTGAAGAACTTAGTGTCATAACCACCATCGGTGTTTATGACTGGGAGCAGACCATCCAGCAGAAGCTGGTGTTCGATATCGAAATGGGTTGGGATAATCGTAAAGCTGCTGCCAGCGATGATGTGAATGATTGCTTGAGCTATGCAGATATCAGTGATGCGGTGATACAACATGTAGAGTCACAGCGTTTTGCCTTGGTTGAGCGGGTGGCAGAAGAGATAGCCGAGCTGCTATTAGTCCGTTTCCAATCGCCGTGGGTGCGGATTAAAGTCAGTAAACCAGGGGCGGTGGCACAAGCCCGTAATGTCGGAGTGCTCATTGAACGTGGTCAACGACCTAACTGATTTTTTGTGTGTTGTGATGACATAAAAGTGCAACCCTGAATAGATAATGTAGTCTGATTGGTTGGTGTGATAATTATCGAGTTTGAACGGCATTGTTTTTTTAGCATATGGTTTTGTTAATCCTATGCTTTGTAACATTGCCGTTTTTTGTGTTTTCTATTACATGGCATTGGGTATCGTAGATGACGGATATGTATTCGCTGTTTGTGGCTGTTGTTTTAGGTGTGGTAGAGGGATTGACTGAGTTTTTACCCGTGTCATCCACTGGGCATATGATTATCGTCGGTGAGCTATTGGGCTTTACCGGCGACAAGGCAAAAACCTTTGAAGTTATCATTCAGTTAGGGTCGATTCTGGCGGTTGTCGTGGTGTTCTGGCGGCGGTTATTTGGCCTGATTGGTATCCATTTCGGCGCGGTACCTCATGAGGGGAAAACCAGCGGTCACCTGACTTTGGGCCATATTTTACTGGCAATGATCCCCGCCGTGGGGCTGGGGTTGGTATTCCATGACCTCATCAAATCGCTGTTTGATCCGAGAAATGTCATGTATGCCTTGGTTGCGGGTGGGGTGCTTTTGCTAGTCGCAGAATGGTTCAAACCTAAAAATCCTAAATCTGTTGGTTTGGATGATATTACTTACCGTCAGGCTTTCGCGATTGGCTGCTTCCAGTGTCTGGCGTTGTGGCCGGGGTTCTCCCGTTCTGGTGCCACCATTTCCGGCGGTATGTTGGTCGGTGTTAACCGTTATGCCGCGTCTGAGTTCTCCTTCATTCTCGCAGTGCCGATGATGATCGGGGCCAGTGGACTGGATCTTTATAAGAGCCTGCACTTCCTGACGCTGGGTGATTTACCGATGTTTGCCGTCGGATTTATCACGGCATTTATCGTGGCTCTGATTGCTATCAAAACCTTCCTTTCACTGATTAAACGTATCTCTTTTGTACCTTTCGCCATCTATCGCTTTGTGGTCGCGGCAGCCGTGTATTGGGTGTTTATGTAACATACCCGTTATACTTCAAGCTGCATGTGCGTTGGCTACGTTCATCACCCGAATCACTTACTCATGTAAGCTCATCGGGTTCTCTCGCTTGCCGCCTTCCTGCAACTCGAATTATTTAGGGTATAAAAAGTGCAGCGAAATATAAAAAAAGCCCTGATTAATCAGGGCTTTTTCGTTATGAATGGCTTTATTCTGACGCAATTACTTGAGTTTGTTTCCATTGGACTAATGCTTGTTGGCGGCGACGTTTAAGTTCGTCGCGAATGGCCAATCCTTGTAACCCGCTGGCGACTACTTCCTGCACTGATACGCTGCTGGCAATATGGAATGCGGCGCGCAAATAATCGCCCTGCGGATAAGGATTTTCTTCAAATCCGGTACGGCCTCGGGCATCAGCCTCACTGGTCATAATCATCTGCTCAAGACGTTCCGGTTTGCGCCACACATCAATGGCATCAAACAGTTTGAGTAGAGTTTCGGGGCGAAGCTTATTCACTGTATGGATAAGGTCATGGTATTCCGCCACCAGTTTCGCCAAGTCACGTATCGGATTAGGTACCCGTAAGCGCTGACATAACTGCTCAACCAATTTAACTCCAGCTGGGCCGTGGCCGTGATGGTGTGGCCAGAATTCTTTTGGTGTCAGACCTTTACCCAAATCATGGCAGAGAGCGGCAAAGCGGACATCAACCTCAGGGCTAAGTTGAGCCGCAATGGCTAATGTCATCAGCGTATGGATACCGGTATCAATTTCTGGATGCCACTTTTCGGGAGCTGGTACGCCAAATAAACGTTCAATTTCTGGAAATAGCACCGCCAGCGCACCGCAATCACGTAACACTTGAAAATAGATCTGCGGGCTTTGTGTTTTCAGCGCTTTCTCGGTCTCTTTCCATACTCGCTCTGGCGTCAGAGCCGATAGCTCGCCACTTTGTGCCATTGCTGCCATCAATGATTGAGTCTCAGCGGCGACGCTAAAACCTAAATGGGCAAAACGGGCAGCGAAACGGGCAACCCGCAGCACACGTAGTGGATCTTCGCCAAAGGCGTCGGAGACATGACGCAGTACTCTGTTTTCCAAATCTTGTTGGCCGTGGTAGGGGTCAATCAATTCCCCCTCGGCGCTACGGGCAATGGCATTGATGGTCAAATCGCGACGCAACAAATCCTCTTCCAGCGTGACATCTGGCGCGGCATAGCAGGTAAAACCGGTGTAACCTGCGCCGGATTTACGCTCGGTACGAGCTAGTGCGTATTCTTCATGGCTGACAGGGTGCAGAAACACGGGGAAGTCTTTACCAACCTGCTGATAGCCCTGTGTGAGTAACTGTTCCGGGGTGGATCCCACCACGACCCAATCCTGTTCGGTGACCGGCAGATTTAATAAGCTGTCGCGTACCGCGCCGCCGACCAGATAGATTTTCATATAAATCCTTCGTTCTTGACGTTGCAGCGTTGTTAGCTGCTCACTTGAATCACACTTTACCGCCTGGCGACAAAGGCTTGTTTCAGTATAGTTGGGGATGAGAATAGATTAAACAACCAGGCCACCCTGGCGGGCAGCCAAACGCGTCGATTTTACAGTCTTATTAAACGGCTATCAGTTCATCCAGCGATTGTTCTTTTTACGGCTTGGGATCAGATGTGGCAGTACCAGACCAAGGAGCAGGCCGATACCGGCAACACCGCCGCCGTACATAAACCATTGCAGGATAATGGTACGCTGTTTGTCATCTAATTGCAGATTCACAGCGCTGACTTTCTTCTGAGCAACCACTAACTGATTCTTTAGTGACTCGTTTTCTTTTTGCAGCTCGGAAATTACGCTGTCGCTGGCCGCGACCTTCTGTTGCATTTCAGCAGTGCGCTGATTCCAGCTATTATCAATATTAGCCAGCTTATCTGTCAGGATTTTGACTTGTTGTTCAAGGTCCGGTACCCGAATACGCAGACTTGGCGTTTCACTCAATTGATTCAGCGCGATCCAGGTGGTTTTCCCTTTACTGTCGCGGATTTGACCGTAATTTGTGCTGTCATCAACACTTATCAGGGCGACTTCATCTCCGCCTTTTAACGTGCCAACAATACGGTATTGGTTACCGGGACCGCTATGAACGTAGGTATCCAGCTCATCAGAGATGTAGCGTTTTTCTTCAGCGTGCGCGCCCCAGGAGATACTGAGACTTAGCATCGCGAGGCAAATTAGGCGTATTTTCAGCATTAGAGAGTCATTTATGAGTGAATTTATGGAACGATAGTAGTGTGTTCAGTTTGCCGACGCAACGCATAAACCGGAATGAGAACTATCTTACTCTCATAGCCAGCGCGGCTTTAGCCACTTTGTTGTTCATTTTAACCACGCTGAAAATTTGTCTTATGAAGCCTTATGGCAGACCTGTTAAAATAGAGGCTGACTCGGGGTAGCCACGCGGTTTTTTTGTGTAAAATAGCGAAGTCTGTGTAAAACAGGCAAACCGCCGCGAAAGAGGCATAATGCCCGTAAACTCGCAACATACCGGTGTGAATGAAATTATGACCGTTGAAATAGAATTAAAATTTATTGCTACTCCTGCGGCCATTGCCGCTTTGCCCGAGCGGCTTACATCCTGGCGAAGCCAGCATTCTGCGCCGCAGACGCTGACCAATATCTATTTTGAAACTGCCGATAAGCGGCTGCGCCAACATGATATTGGCTTACGTATCCGTGGTTATGATGGCCGTTACGAAATGACGGTTAAGACCGGCGGTAAAGTGGTCGGTGGTTTACATCAACGCCCTGAATACAATGTTGATATTGATAGTGACCAATTGGATTTGGCGCGTTTCCCTGCCGATATCTGGCCGAACGGTTGGGTGATTGAGACATTACAAGCAGAACTACAGCCGCTATTCCGTACGGATTTTACTCGAGAGAAGTGGGTAATTACTTACGGCGAGAGCGAGATAGAGCTTGCTGTTGATCAAGGCACTATCAGTGCCGGTGAGCTGTCGGAACCCTTGCACGAAATTGAGCTGGAACTGAAAAAAGGCAATCAGGCAGATTTGCTGGCATTGGCCGCAGAACTGGCACAAATTGGCGGTTTACGGCAGGGCAATCTGAGTAAAGCAGCCCGTGGCTATCATTTAGCACAAGGCAATCCACCTCGTGAATTGCGCCCGTTACTGGTGTTGCAGCCAGCGGCCAAATCCACCGTTGAGCAAGGTATGGTCGCAGGGCTGGAGATGGCCCTGGACCATTGGCAATACCATGAAGAGCTGTGGTTACGTGGCGAACCGGCCGCTAAAGCTATGATCATTGAAGCATTGGCAATGGTGCGTCAGTCATTAGCTATTTTTGGTGGTTTGGTCCCGCGCAAAGCCAGTACTGAATTGCGTGCCGGGCTGCTGGCGCTTGAACCGCAGTTAGAACCGAAGAATGTCGATGCTGAGCAGCTTTGCTATAGCAGTGATTACCTAAAATGTAAGTTAGCGCTCACATCTTGGCTGGTTACCTCTGGCTGGCGGCCATTTATGGATGCCAAAGCACAGACCAAGTTTGAAGGGTCATTCAAACGCTTCTGCGACATCATGTTGAGCCGCAGCGCTGCTGATCTGAAAGACGCTTTTGGCCAGCATCTGGATGACGATGGTTATTTGGCGCAACTCCCTCGCTTGAACCGGCAGATCATGTCTTTCCAATTGCTCTCAGGCTTCTATCCGCAGAGTGAATGGTTGCCGTATATCGATGGCTGGTTTGGTTTACAGCAGGAGATTATGCACCGTCAGGGTCACTGGCGTGATACCGCCCGTAAGGAAGCGCTTGCGCAGGCAGCCTTTTGGTTGAACGGTGCTGCTAGTTAATAGATAGCAGCTTGAGGAATGCTTTATGTTGCCACTCTCTTCGGATTTACAGATTCAGGCGCAGAATATACGACAGCGCTTTTATGAGTTACCGGCTCCGCCAGATTTACACGAGGAAGATATCTCTGTGCTGGCGTTGAGTGATTTTGTCAGTGATATGTTACTGATTCACCCTGAGTGGCTGGAGGAGTTGCATCAGCAACCCCCGCAACCGCAGGAGTGGCAATTTTATCCACAATGGTTAAATCTGGCGTTGGCCGAGGTACATGACGAAGCGGCATTATTAGCCGCATTGCGGCTGTTTCGCCGCCGGATGATGGTGCGCATCGCCTGGTCACAAACACAGCAAACCAGTGTGACTACTGAGACCTTGCAACAACTGAGCGGGTTGGCTGAAAGCCTGATTTTGGCGGCGCGCGATTGGCTGTACCAGGCTTGTTGCCGTGAGTTCGGTACCCCCTCTAATGCCGAGGGGGTACCGCAGCCGCTGCTGATTTTGGGCATGGGTAAGTTAGGCGGCGGTGAACTAAATTTCTCCTCTGATATCGATCTGATTTTTGCCTACCCAGAAAACGGCCAGACCCAGGGTGGGCGTCGCCAGTTGGATAATGCCCAGTTCTTTACCCGCTTGGGGCAACGGCTGATTAAAGCGTTGGATCAGCAAACCATTGATGGTTTTGTCTATCGGGTGGATATGCGTCTACGCCCGTTTGGTGACAGTGGCCCGCTGGTACTGAGTTTTGCCGCGCTGGAGGATTATTACCAAGAGCAAGGGCGCGACTGGGAACGCTATGCGATGGTTAAGGCACGTTTGATGGGCGGGGCTGAAGACCACTACAGTAAAGAGCTGCGCCAGATGCTGCGGCCCTTCGTCTTCCGCCGCTATATCGATTTCAGCGTGATCCAATCGCTACGTAACATGAAAGGGATGATTGCCCGTGAGGTCCGGCGGCGTGGCCTGAAAGACAACATTAAGCTGGGGGCCGGCGGTATTCGTGAAATCGAATTTATCACGCAGGTATTTCAGCTTATTCGTGGCGGCCGTGAACCGCGCCTGCAAGAGCGGGCTTTACTGCCGACGTTGCAGGCAGTCGCCGAGCTGGGTTTATTGCCACCACAACAAGTGAACGACCTCAGCAGCAGTTATCTGTTTTTGCGCCGTTTGGAAAATCTGCTGCAAGCTATTGCTGATGAGCAAACCCAAACGTTACCCGGTGATGCACTGAATCAGGCCCGATTGGCTTGGGGCATGGGGTATACCGACTGGATAGAAATGAGTGCTGCACTGGAACACCATATGCAGGCGGTACGGTTGGTATTTGACGACCTGATTGGCGATGATACTCCCGATATCGGTGAAGATCCTCGTCATGGTTTGTATAAAAGCTTATGGCAGGATGTGCTCGAAGAGAGTGATTTAGCCCCTTTGACGCCACATTTAGACGAACCAGCCCGCCGGCAGTTGTTGACGACGATTAATGATTTCCGCCATGACGTTGATAAACGCACCATTGGTCCTCGGGGCCGTGAGGTGCTGGATCAACTGATGCCGCGCTTGTTCTCCGAGGTTTGCTCGCGCCCGGACGCCAATGTCGCCCTCAGCCGCTTGATTCAGTTGCTGCTCAGTATCCTTACCCGCACCACTTATCTCGAATTACTGGTGGAATATCATGCGGCACTAAAACATGTTATTCGCCTGTGTTCTGCCTCGCCGATGGTGGCCAGTCAATTGGCCCGCTACCCGCTGTTATTGGATGAGTTGCTTGATCCGCAATCGTTCTATCAACCACTGGAACCCGGTGCTTATCGCGATGAATTGCGCCAATACTTATTGCGGGTGCCGGAGGATGACGAAGAGCAGCAACTCGAGGCGTTGCGTCAATTTAAGCAAGCCCAGCAATTGCGTATTGCTGCTGGTGATATCACCGAGGCACTGCCGGTAATGAAAGTGAGCGATCACTTAACTTATCTGGCAGAGGCCATGATTGATGCGGTTATTCAGCAAGCCTGGGGGCAGATGGTGGCTCGCTATGGCCAGCCGAGCCATCTACAGCAGCGAGAAGGCCGTGGTTTCGCCGTGATTGGTTATGGCAAGTTGGGGGGCTGGGAGCTAGGTTACAGCTCAGATTTGGATCTGGTGTTCTTGCTCGATTGCCCGCTGGATGTGATGACTGATGGCGAGCGTAGCATCGACGGCCGTCAGTTCTACCTGCGTTTGGCTCAGCGGGTGATGCATTTGTTCAGCACCCGCACCTCGTCAGGCATTTTATATGAAGTGGATGCTCGCCTACGGCCATCAGGTGAGGCGGGCATGCTGGTCAGCACCGTTGAAGCTTTCGCCGATTACCAACAGCATGAGGCTTGGACTTGGGAGCATCAGGCACTGGTTCGCGCCCGCATCGTTTATGGTGATCCTCAATTGCATCAACAGTTTGATACCATCCGCCAGCAAATTCTGTGCCGCCACCGAGAAGACCCACAATTGCAGCAGGAAGTGCGCGAAATGCGAGAGAAAATGCGCAACCATCTGGGCAGCAAACAGCGTGGTATCTTTGATATTAAGGCTGATGAGGGGGGGATTACCGATATTGAGTTTATCGCGCAATATCTGGTGTTGCGCTATGCGGCCAGCGAGCCACGGTTGACCCGTTGGTCAGATAATGTACGCATTTTTGAGTTGATGGCTAATTACGACATCATGGCACCGCAAGAGGCAGCAGCACTGACCCGTGCTTATGTCACCATGCGTGATGAGATTCATCACCTGGCATTGCAGGAGCTATCCAGTAAGGTTTCTGCTGACAGTTTTATCACCGAAAGAGAGCAAGTTGCTGCCAGTTGGCGAAAATGGCTGGTGACGTCAGATATTGTTGCCAGCGAATAAGATAAAGTGCAGCAGTGCCCGTTATGACTGGGTACGTCGGTTATTAATAGTATGCAAGGTGTCTGTGATATTATCCGGCACCACATATATTCGTCATACTTCAAGCTGCATGTGTGTTGGCCGCGCTCAATCGCCCGAATCACTTACTGGTCTTGACCTTAAGAAATAAGTAAGCTCGTCGGGATTCACTCGCTTGCCGCCTTCCTGCAACTCGAATTATTTAGAGTATAACAAACACAAAATTGGAGCGAAGAGATGTGTGTTTTCGGGGTTAATAACAGCTCACTTTGGGGGGCTAACGTATGAAAGTCACGCTGCCTGATTTTCGCCGCGCCGGTGTATTAGTCGTTGGTGATGTCATGTTAGACCGCTATTGGTATGGGCCAACCAGCCGGATCTCACCAGAAGCACCGGTGCCAGTTGTTAAAGTTGATACCATCGAAGAGCGCCCCGGTGGTGCTGCAAACGTGGCGATGAACATCGCATCCCTTGGCGCTATCTCTCGTTTAGTTGGGTTGACCGGCATCGACGATGCTGCGCGGGCGCTGACCAACAAGCTGAATGAAGTACAGGTGCGCTGCGACTTTGTTTCGGTGCCTACCCATCCAACGATTACCAAATTGCGGGTACTTTCCCGTAATCAGCAGTTGATCCGTCTGGATTTTGAAGAAGGTTTTGACGGTGTTGATCCGCAACCTATCTTTGATCGCATCCAGCAGGCGCTGCCACAGATTGGCGCACTGGTGTTATCCGATTATGCCAAAGGTGCATTGAACAGTGTGCAGCCGATGATCCAACTGGCACGTAATGCGAAAGTTCCAGTACTTATCGATCCTAAAGGCAGCGATTTTGAGCGTTATCGCGGCGCAACACTGTTAACCCCTAACTTATCTGAATTTGAAGCCGTCGTCGGTCACTGTAAAAATGAAGAAGAACTGGTCAGCCGTGGCATGAAGCTGGTGGCTGACTTTGAGCTTTCAGCTCTGTTGGTGACTCGCTCCGAACAAGGGATGACACTGCTACAACCGGGGAAACCCCCATTACATCTACCCACTCAGGCGCAGGAAGTGTTCGATGTGACCGGTGCGGGTGATACGGTGATTGGGGTATTGGCTGCGGCACTGGCTGCGGGTAATACGCTTGAAGAGTCATGCTTCCTGGCTAATGCTGCCGCCGGTGTCGTTGTTGGTAAGTTAGGTACCTCAACGGTTTCACCGATTGAGCTGGAAAATGCCATCCGTGGTCGTGCGGAAACCGGTTTTGGGGTGATGGATGAGCAACAACTGAAAAAAGCCGTTGCGCAGGCCCGTCAGCGTGGTGAAAAAGTGGTCATGACCAATGGCATTTTTGACATTCTCCATGCGGGTCATGTCTCTTATTTGGCTAACGCCCGTAAGCTGGGTGACCGCCTGATTGTGGCAGTGAACAGCGATGCCTCTACCAAACGCTTGAAAGGCGAAAAACGGCCAGTTAACCCACTTGATCAGCGCATGATTGTATTAGGTGCGTTGGAAGCTGTGGATTGGGTGGTGCCGTTTGAAGAAGATACGCCGCAGCGCTTAATTGCCGATATTCTGCCGGATTTGCTGGTAAAAGGTGGTGATTATAAGCCGGATGAGATCGCGGGCAGTGCCGAGGTTTGGGCCGCAGGCGGTGAGGTTAAAGTACTGAATTTTGAAGATGGAGTTTCCACCACCAATATTATTCAGTCAATCAAGAATGGCCGAGGCTAGTAGGTGGGTGGACTAAAACAGGAGTTGAGTCTGGCACAGGGAGTCGGGTTGCTGTCCACTTCACTGCTGGGAACGGGCGTTTTTGCCGTTCCTGCATTGGCGGCGATGCTGGCCGGAGACGACAGTCTATGGGCCTGGCCGATATTAATTATACTGGTTTTCCCGATTGCTATCGCGTTTGCTGCGCTAGGCCGCCATTTCCCTAGTGCCGCAGGGGCGGCCCACTTTGTGACAATGGCCTTTGGCCCGAAGTTGGGGAATGTCACTGGTTGGCTATTCTTGTCTGTTATTCCTGTTGGTTTACCCGCCGCCTTGCAAATTGCTGCCGGTTTCTGGCAGGCAACATTCGGCTGGAGCGATACTGGGTTGCTGATGGTGCAACTGGTCACTTTGCTGGTTATTTGGTTGCTTGGCACGCGCAGTGCAGGTTCCAGCGCCAATGTGCAAACATTGATAGCATTACTGGTCATTGCGCTGGTGGTGGCTATTTGGTGGCAGGGTGAGATTCATCCATCACAGATACCTTGGCCAAAGCTACAAGATATTTCTCCGCCGAATATGTTCAACGCGTTGGCCGTAATGTTCTGGTGTTTTGTCGGATTAGAAGCCTTTGCACATTTGGCGACAGAATTCCGCCATCCCGAACGTGATTTCCCACGCGCACTGATCGTTGGCTTACTCGTTGCTGGTGCGGTGTATTGGGGCTGTACCGTGGCGGTGTTGCATTTCCATGCTTATGGCGAACAACAGGCGGCTGCGGCGTCGTTGCCGGGCATTGTAGTGCAACTTTTTGGTCAGCATGCACTGTGGATAGCGTGCATTATTGGCTATCTGGCCTGTTTTGCCAGCGTCAATATCTATACCCAGAGTTTTGCCCGCATGGTGTGGTCGCAGGCGCAGGTTCGGCCTGAAAGCAAACTTGCGCAGCTTTCTGCCGGGCAAACGCCGGTTAACGCACTTACTGCCGTGGTGGGGAGTTGCCTGGTATTTGCGTTACTGATTTATTGGCTATCGCTGCCACTGGACCTGCTGATTGTTTATGCCAATGGCATTTTTGTGCTGATTTATTTGCTATGTATGCTGGCGGGGATTCGCTTATTGAGCGGGCGCTCGCGGGTGATGTCGGTGATTGGCAGTATTCTGTGTTGTGTATTGCTGGTGATGATAGGTTGGAAAAGCTTATACGCTTTACTGATGTTTTTCCTATTGTGGGTGCTGCTTTCCAGAATGCGGCCAGCGGCGATATCCTCGTAAACTCAGGGCGCGATATCGAACTGCGCCCTGATTATCACTACTGACATGCGACCAAGCGTTACTCGCCGGTTTTGTCATCACCGCTGTTATCATCAATAACGGCTGGGACGTTGTTGAATTTGGCTTCCAGCTCTGTCACGCGTTGTTCCAGTAACGCCAGTTTTTCTCTGGTGCGTAGTAACACTTGAGTTTGTACGTCGAACTCTTCACGATTAACCAAATCCAGTCGTGTTAATTGCGATTGCAGCACCAGACGAATTTTCTTTTCGACGTCTTCCCCGAATTCGCGAATTCCTTTCGGCATAGACTCATGCACCTGGCGGGCGATTTGTTCAATTTTTTTCGGGTCAATCATGATATTTCCCTAATGAGATGGATTACTGCTTATTAGTGTAATGCCTCACGTTGATTGTATAAACCTCCAAACATCTACATTTTGGTAATTGCCCAGACGAATCAATAGCGCTATAGTCATAGGGCTTATTCTCAGGGCGGGGTGCAAGTCCCCACCGGCGGTAAATTGTGGTGCGGCATATCTGTGTCGTGGTGCAAAAGCCCGCGAGCGCTCACGTTGTTTCTCTTGTTAAAGAGGGCAAGGTAGAGGTCAGCAGACCCGGTGTGATTCCGGGGCCGACGGTTATAGTCCGGATGGGAGAGAGTAACGGTATCTGCCGGGCTTATAGCTCGCTTGCGTTATTTCGGCTATTTCTATTTATATATGAAGCAATGTTATATATGAAAGAGTGGCCTTTTACTCCTCAAGACCGCCCTGATTCTGGTAATCCATAATTTTAATGAGGTTTTTTACCATGAATCAGACCCTTCTATCAGATTTTGGCACGCCTGTTGAGCGTGTAGAACGTGCTGTCGACGCGCTGCGTAATGGCCGTGGCGTTATGGTGTTAGACGACGAAAGTCGAGAAAACGAAGGTGATATCGTCTTTGCAGCTGAAGCAATGACTGTTGAACAAATGGCACTGACCATCCGCCACGGTAGTGGCATTGTGTGTCTGTGTATCACTGACGAACGCCGCCAGCAGCTTGATTTGCCGATGATGGTGACCAATAACTCCAGCCAGTTCCAGACGGCATTTACCGTGACAATTGAAGCGGCTAAAGGTGTTACGACCGGCGTTTCTGCGGCTGACCGTTTGACGACTATTCGTGCGGCCATTGCTGACAACGCTAAACCTGCTGATCTTAACCGCCCGGGCCATGTATTCCCGCTGCGTGGTCAGGTAGGCGGCGTATTATCGCGTCGTGGTCATACCGAAGCCTCTATCGATTTGGCAACACTGGCGGGCTACAAGCCAGCAGGTGTGTTGTGTGAACTGACTAATGACGATGGCAGCATGGCCCATGCGCCAGAGGTTATTGAGTTCGCTAAATTGCATGATATGCCGGTAGTGACAATTGATGACCTGGCTGATTACCTCCAGTCTCAGGCAAGAAAAGCCAGCTAATAGAGTGGCGATATCAATGGATATTGCCTGCTGATGGTGTTGGTTTAAACACCGGGTTGCCTCTATTTTCCTGAATAGAGTGCGGCCCGGTTATTTCCTATCATGTCTTGACCCCTAAGTTAACCCTTCTCTGACTTTCCCCATTCAATTTTATTGAATATCTTCATCACTGTTATCTGGCTGTGCAATGAAAAAAAAGCGCGTAATGTATTTCTTATGATTTCAAGCGCCATTTTCTCTCTTAACAGTAAGGATTTCTTATGAACAGCTCTCGTATGCCTGCACTGTTTCTCGGCCACGGTAGCCCGATGAACGTGCTGGAAGAAAACAGTCACACTCAGGCATGGCGTACGTTGGGTGAGACTTTACCGCGTCCTAAGGCGATTCTGGCCGTCTCCGCCCACTGGTATACCCGTGGTACCGCAGTGACGGCAATGGAGCAACCTCGGACTATCCATGATTTTGGTGGATTCCCTCAGGCGTTATTTGATACCGAATATCCAGCGCCGGGTTCACCGGATCTGGCAGCACAAGTTCAGCAATTATTGGCACCTATCGTTGTGCGGGCTGATACCAGTGAATGGGGATTGGACCACGGTAGCTGGGGGGTATTGATTAAAATGTACCCTGAGGCTGATATTCCGGTGGTGCAATTGAGTATTGATGGTACGCAACCGGCGGCTTATCACTATGAGTTAGGTCGCAAGCTGGCAGTGCTGCGGGAGCAGGGCGTGATGATTGTCGCCAGCGGAAACGTCGTGCATAACTTGCGTATGGTTAGATGGCAGGGTGATAGCAGTCCTTATCCTTGGGCTGAATCTTTCAATCAATTTGTGCGAGACAACCTTAACTATCAAGGTGATAACCATCCTTTAGTGAACTTTATGCAACATGAAGGGGCTGCGCTATCTAATCCGTCACCAGAGCATTATCTACCACTTTTGTATGTGTTGGGGAGCTGGGACGGCGTCGAGCCGATTTCGATTCCCACTGATGGAATTGAGATGGGATCGCTCAGTATGTTGTCGGTAAGAATTGGATAGTTCGACGTTATAAAAAGAAAGGTTTGAACTGATAAAGTCAGCGAGCCAGGGGGTGACCACTCCTACGGGCGTTCAGGCGGTTTACACACTTGTATTTGAAACTAAAAGTAGCCCCAACGGAGTGTTTCCCCTTCATTTGACCTTGTCAGCAGTCTGAGGGAAAGCGAGTGCTTTCCCTTAAATTATGCGCAGCCTTAGCCCAAAATAATATGCGGGTAAAAACGCGACAGATCTTGGGTAATCAGTTCTCTGTCTTCACGCAAACCAATGCCACAGGGTTGATCATTCACTAGCCAGCTACCTATCAGGGTATAGCTGTCGCCGAACTTAGGCAGCGGATGGAATTGCTGCACAATCATGCCTTCTTCCCCGTATGGCCCGTCAACTCGGGCAACTTCTTTACCGTTTTCCACTATCTGGATATTGGCACCTTCCCGTGAGAACAGCGGCTTGGTGACATAATGGTCCATCTTCGGATGGTCATCTTCGGCAAAGTAAGCAGGCAACAGGTTAGGGTGATTTGGGAACATCTCCCACAGCAGCGGCAATAAGGCTTTATTAGAGATTATGCTCTTCCACGCAGGTTCCAGCCAGCGCACGCCAGCATCTTCCAACTTGGTTGAGAACATTTCACGGAACATAAACTCCCACGGATAGAGTTTGAACAAATTACTGATAACCTGATTATCCAGGTCAGTAAATTGGCCTTTCTCTCCTAAGCCGATCTCTTCCATAAACATGAATTCAGTTGGCAGACCTGCTTCCAGCGCGCAATCTTGCAAATATTGAACCGTGCCACGATCTTCTTCACTGTCCTGACAGCAGGCCAGATGCAGTAAGCTAAAACCATGGTTATCACGCAGGTCGACAAAGCGCTCAATCAACTTCTCTTGCATGCTGTTGTATTGATCAGAATCCTGACTCAAATTGCCTGCGTTGATCTGATCTTCCAACCATAACCATTGGAAAAAGGCGGCTTCATACAATGACGTTGGGGTGTCCGCATTGTTTTCCAGCAGTTTTGCTGGATTGATGCCGTCATAGGCCAGATCAAGGCGAGAATAGAGCGATGGCTGATGAGTTTTCCATGAGCTACGAACAAAATCCCAGCAGTGTTTTGGAATGCGGAATTTTGCCATCAGTTGATCGCTATTCACCACTTTCTCAACCACTTGCAGACACATCTGATGCAATTCTGCGGTAGTTTCTTCCAGCTCTTCAATCTGTGCCAGTGTGAATTCGTAATACGCATCCTCACACCAGTACGGCTCGCCATACATGGTGTGGAAACGGAAACCGAATTCAGTGGCTTTCTCGCGCCAGTCTGGGCGTTCGCTAATCGCTAAACGTTTCATTAATCAGACCTTAACCACCCATGCTGCGTGTGCTGGTTTTAGATGATGTCGCGGCACTACGTTGCATAGAAGACTGCTTAGCCACGGACTCACCAAAGCCACCACGAGTGATAGTGTTGGTTACCGCAGGCTTGGGTGCCATGGCGGTTCTTGGCACGTTCATGGTGCGGCCAGTGGTGGCTGAACCAAAGTTTTTACCTGTCGCATCAACAAACTTGCCATTCGCTGGGCTATTTGGCGCTTTCGATGTGAATAGTGGCTGGCTTGCACCACCGCCCATCATCCGGCCCATCATATAACCGGCCATTAATGGCATCCACATACTGCCACTTTGTTGTGGTGCGGCCGCCGTGGTTTCGCCAGAAGATGATGAAGATGTTGGTACCATGCCAGCTTGAGCAGGAGCCTGAGTACACTGAGATTCACCAAACTCTGCCACACAGTCTTCGCGGGTCGCATATTTTGGTGCAGTTTTAGCCGCTTCTTGTAATGCCGTGTTGTAAGCGGTGGTACATTCCGCGCTCTTGGACGGATTCGCCTGAGAGCAATCATCAGCATTTTGATACAAAGAGACGGTTTCATCGGTTTTTTCACAGCCAGCCAGCATAAATACAGCACTGACAGCTAAAGCTACGGGCGCAAGACGGTAATTGCGCCAGGATTTACGGAAAGTCTCTTGATTGATGTTTTGAGTCCGTTTCATCATTATTTATCTCATTTCAGGGCTTTTGTGCCCTTTCCCAGTAAGTACGCTCTAGAATAGGGGAAAGATGTACGAAATTAAAGCGTGGGGGCTTGCCAGCGGCAGACTTTACAAAGCTATACGAAATGCTGCGAGTAGCTTCGCTTTTTTCATTGGCAAAAAGTGCTTGGCAGCGAAGACGTAGGGCATAGAAACCGGGCACAGCCTGATGCTGCACCCGGAGAGTCCGAGTCCGTAAAAATCAGTTACGGAATGGATTGCCACTACGCGCCGCTGCTGGTGCTGCGGTAGCTGGTTGGCTTACAGAAGTAGCACGCGGTGCTGATTGAGCACTTTCGCCATCAGCATAAGCATTCTGGTTGGCATTGTCCGGTGCGAGACTGGTGGCTGAAGTTGGCACTGGCTTGTCCAATACGCCATTCAGTTGCATCAGATCGTCCATATTCAATGTCCCCAACGCGGATTGGATGTTTAACTGATTAATCAGATAGTTATAACGCGCGTCAGCTAATTGCTGTTTGGATTGATACAAGTTAGTCGTTGCAGTCAATACATCCAGAATAGTACGGGTACCCACCTGGTATCCGGCTTCCATGGCATCTAATGAACTTTGGTTGGAAATGACCACCTGCTCATAAGCCTTGATACTACTGATGGAGGCTGAAATATTATTGAATGAGGAGCGTACAGTTTGCACCACACTACGGTGCGCACTTTCTAGCTGTTCACTGGCACCGACGAAATTGTACTGTGCTTGTTTCACCGCAGAATTGGTGGCCCCGCCGCTATACAGTGGCAAACTCAGTTGCACACCAATTTGGTTTTGCCCAGCATCATTATTCACTTGCTGGCTGGTTGGTGACCCCCCACTGTAACGTGTATTGGTTACAGAAGATGAGGCGGTCAAATCGACCGTCGGCATATAACCGGTTTCTGCTGACTTAATTTGCTCACGAGCCAAATCTTGGCTCAAACGGGCAGAAAGCAAGGCAAGGTTACGTTTTTCAGCTTCTTTCAATAAGTTAGTAACTGCTTGTGGGCGCTCAGTCTTCAAGCGACTCACATTCAGTGATGCCAATTCAGGATAATAAACACCGGTGATCTGGCGCAGGTTTTCCAACGCGTTATCCAAATTGTTACGGGCAGTCACTTCTGCTGCTAACACGGTATCGTAGCTGGCACGGGCGTTTTGCACATCGGTAATTGCGACTAAACCTACATTAAACCGCTGGGTCGTTTGGTCCAACTGGCGATAGACCGATTGCTTCTGTGCTTCGGTGTAAGACAGGCTATCAATCGCTCTGAGTACGTTGAAATAGGCTGTTGCTGTGTTCAGGATCAGTGCCTGTTCGTCGGTCTGGAATGTGACATCCTGAATACCCGCCGCCTTTTCCTGTAAGGTCAGGGCGCGCCATTTAGACATATCAAAAATAGTTTGAGTCAGTTGCAGGGAGCCTGATGTCGCGTTGCTATCCGGGCTATCGGATGCATCACGGAAACCATTAGTATGGCTGTAACCTGCACCCAAACCGAGCTGTGGTAACAGCGGGCTGCGAGCTTGATTAATTTTTTCATATGCAGCATCGCGGTCAGCAGCCGATTTGCGTAAATCCGGGTTACTATCCCTGGCTTGCTTATAAACTTGCAGCAAGTTCTCTGCCTGGCTCATGGTACTGAAACCAGCCAGACTCAGCCCGATAAGAAGGGGGAGCAGTTTCTTCATTTGCAGTCCTTGTTGTGCAGCATTTGTGCGGCAATTTTACTATGGTAGCTGTCGATAGACGATATTGTTGCCGATTCTATCAGAGTCTGCCAATGGGATAAGGTGGCTGATTGTGCCATCTCGCCTTAATTTACTTAAATCTATCACAAAGCTAAATGAGTATTCAGACAACTCATCTGTATCGAGCTATCTTGGTCAAATAATCTTTATCAAAATCATTTCTATCGGCTAACTCTATGCCTGCTATTTTAAAATCCTGTATACCCGTCATACTGCAAGCTGCATGTGCGTTAGCTGCTTTCGTTAACCCCAGTCACTTACTTATGTAAGCTTATGGGGATTATGAGCCTCACCCTACGGGCCAGCGCAGGCGCTGTGCAAAATGGTTTACAACCAATTTGTCGCTCAATTGCCGCCTTCCTGCAACTCTAATTATTTAGGGTATAGCCTGTGTAGTTTGGCTGTCATCAAAAATCACAATTAAGCTTGGATACTTAAGTAAGGAGAACAGTTAATGACGTCAGTACAATCTTCACCGGTGACCTTTGACAAGAATGATGTGGAAATTATTGCACGTGAAACACTTTACAGTGGTTTTTTTTCACTGAATTTATACCGATTCCGCCACCGCCTGTTTAACGGTGAAATGAGTGGTGAAGTTAAGCGTGAAATTTTCGAGCGTGGCCATGCCGCGGTGTTGTTACCCTATGATCCGGTGCGTGATGAAGTGGTATTGGTTGAGCAATTACGGATTGCCGCCATTGACAGTAGCCCGTCACCTTGGTTATTAGAAATGGTAGCCGGAATGATTGAAGAGGGTGAAACCGTTGAGGCGGTCGCCCGTCGCGAGGCGCAGGAGGAAGCCGGAATTGACATTGGCCGCTGTAAGCCGGTGCTCAGCTATTTAGCCAGCCCCGGGGGCACCAGCGAACGTTTGTCTATTATGGTGGGCGAAGTTGATGCGACAACGGCGAAGGGCATTCATGGCTTGGCCGACGAAAATGAAGATATTCGAGTGCATGTTGTTAGTCGTGAACAAGCTTGTCGTTGGGTTGAAGAAGGTGCTATTGATAACGCAGCCTCAATCATTGCATTACAATGGTTGGCGTTGCACCATCAATCGCTGAGAGCAGAATGGCAGTCATAAAGAGAAAAAATAATGAGTAAGCGCTATACACCTGATTTCCCTGAGATGATGCGGATATGTGAAACTAACTTCGCACAATTGCGTCGTTTGATACCTCGCGTCGATGAAGTGGGCGAAAACGTGGCTTATCAGGTTAATGGCGGCAGTTATAGGCTGACAATTATTGAGTCAACCCGCTACACTTCGGTAGTAGAGATTGTGCAAACCGAGCCTGCGGTGAGTCACTGGAGCCTGCCATCGATGGTGGTGCGGCTTTATCATGATGCACAGGTCGCGGAAGTGTGTGCCAGTCAGCAGATCTACCGCTTCAAAGCAAGTTATGATTATCCGAATAAAAAGTTGCATCAGCGGGACGAAAAGCATCAAATTAACCAGTTTCTTGCTGACTGGTTGCGCTATTGTTTGGCGCATGGAGCGGTGGCAGTTCCGGTTTGTTAGACAGACTTATAACCTTGCCTACAGAGAGTGAAGAATCGTGATAATTCTGGTTGGGAAGGGTGCAAAAACAAGGACACCATTTGGAAAGCCTGTTTAAACTGCCTATGGCGAGTGGGGCCAAAGTCAGAATTTTACAAATAACAGATACCCACCTCTTCGCAGGTGAACATGAGACCTTGCTGGGTGTGAATACGTCCCGCAGTTATCGCGCTGTGTTGGATGCGATTATTGCTGAGCAACATCCATTTGATCTGATTGTTGCAACCGGTGATTTGGCGCAGGACCATTCGGTTGCTGCCTATCAAAATTTTGCGAAGGGTATTTCCCGTTTGCCGGCGCCTTGCGTATGGCTACCCGGTAATCACGATTTTCAACCGGCGATGGTAGATGCACTGGCGGATTCAGGCATTGCGCCTTCGAAGCAGGTTCTGGTTGGTGATAACTGGCAAATTCTGTTATTGGACAGTCAGGTATTCGGTGTTCCTTATGGTGAACTGAGCGATTATCAGTTGGAGTGGATGGAGCGTTGTCTGGTGGCTTACCCAGAACGCTATACGCTGATTTTATTGCATCATCACCCAATGCCATCCGGCTGCACTTGGCTTGACCAACACAGTCTGCGTAATGCGCATATGTTGGCGGCAGTGCTGGTTCGTTATCCGCGTGTTACCACCTTATTGTGTGGCCATATCCATCAAGATTTGGATCTCGATTGGTATGGTAAACGGCTGCTGGCCAGCCCTTCTACTTGTGTGCAGTTCAAACCGCACTGTACTAATTTTACGCTTGATACTGTGGCCCCGGGATGGCGCTACCTCGACTTACTGCCTGATGGAATACTTGAAACTGAGGTTCGTCGGTTAGCCAGTGATGAGTTCTGCCCGGACATGGACTCGGATGGTTATTGATGAGTACGCTTCTTTATATTCACGGCTTTAATAGCTCCCCCAGTTCGCTCAAAGCAACCACCTTTAAAAGTTGGTTGCAGCAGCACCATCCTCATATTGAGATGCTGACACCGCAATTACCGCCGTATCCGGCACAAGCAGCAGAAATGTTGGAAAACATTGTGATGGATAAAGCGGGGCAATCTATTGGTATTGTTGGTTCTTCCTTGGGCGGCTATTTTGCTACCTGGCTTTCCCAGCGTTTCAGCATTCCTGCGGTGGTTGTTAACCCGGCAGTGCGGCCTTTTGAGCTGCTCAGTGATTATCTGGGCGAGAATGAGAACCCCTACACAGGTCAACAATATGTGTTAGAGTCTCGACATATTTACGACCTGAAGGTCATGCAAATTGAAAAGTTGGAATCCCCAGATTTACTCTGGTTATTGCAACAAACCGGGGATGAGATCCTCGATTACCGTCAAGCGGTTGCTTATTACACCCCTTGCCGGCAAACAGTAGAATCAGGTGGAAATCATACCTTTGTTGGCTTTGATCACTATTTCTCCCCGATTGTAACTTTTTTAGGGCTAGCGACTGCCTGATAACAGGCCGTATATGTGCCACCGATACAGCAGGTTTGGTATTACTACAATTTTGGTATTACTACCGTTGGGTATCGTTACTACAGTGGGTATTGCACTGGGGCCGAGATGGCCCACCAGGCATGTCACCGCCAGCCTTCCAACCATTAGCCGAATATTAATCAACCATGACTGAATCCAGCTATAACGCTGATGCCATTGAAGTACTCAGCGGTTTAGAACCAGTGCGTCGTCGTCCGGGCATGTATACGGATACCACGCGGCCAAACCACCTTGGTCAAGAGGTGATTGATAACAGCGTCGATGAGGCGCTGGCGGGCCATGCCCGGCGTATTGACGTTATTCTGCACGCCGATCAATCGCTGGAAGTGACTGATGATGGCCGTGGTATGCCTGTTGATATCCATCCAGAAGAAGGTGTTCCCGCCGTTGAACTGATTATGTGTCGGTTACACGCAGGCGGCAAATTCTCGAATAAAAACTATCAGTTCTCTGGTGGTTTGCACGGTGTAGGCATTTCAGTTGTGAATGCTTTATCCAAGCGAGTAGAGGTCACGGTGCGCCGTGATAGCCAAATCTACAGTATCGCCTTTGAAAATGGCGATAAAGTGCAGGAACTACAAGTTATCGGGACATGCGGTAAGCGCAATACCGGTACCAGCGTGCATTTCTGGCCGGATGTCTCATTCTTCGATAGCCCACGTTTCTCGGTTTCGCGTTTATCCCATTTGCTGAAAGCGAAAGCCGTGTTGTGCCCCGGCGTAGAAATCGTCTTTAAAGATCTGGTGAATAATACCGAGCAGCGTTGGTGCTATGCCGATGGCCTGACCGATTATCTGATGGAAGCTGTTGATGGCTTGATTACCCTGCCAGAAGCACCGTTTGTCGGCTCTTTTGCCGGTGATACTGAAGCGATTGATTGGGCGCTGTTGTGGTTGCCAGAAGGCGGTGAACTGTTGACAGAAAGCTACGTCAACCTGATCCCCACCATGCAGGGCGGAACTCACGTCAACGGTTTGCGTCAGGGTTTGCTGGATGCCATGCGCGATTTCTGCGAATACCGCAATATTTTGCCCCGTGGTGTCAAACTTTCGGCCGATGATATCTGGGAACGCTGTGCTTATGTGTTGTCAGTAAAAATGCAGGACCCACAATTTGCCGGCCAGACGAAAGAGCGGCTCTCCTCACGTCAGTGTGCTGCTTTTGTGTCCGGTGTGGTAAAAGATGCCTTCAGCCTATGGTTGAATCAGAATATACAAGCGGCAGAACAACTGGCTGAATTGGCCATTTCCAGTGCTCAGCGCCGTATGCGTGCGGCAAAAAAAGTGGTGCGTAAGAAGCTGACCAGCGGCCCGGCATTGCCCGGTAAATTGGCGGATTGTACTTCGCAGGATCTGAGCATGACCGAATTATTCTTGGTGGAAGGGGATTCCGCCGGTGGTTCGGCTAAACAGGCACGTGATCGTGAATATCAGGCGATCATGCCGCTGAAAGGCAAGATCCTAAATACCTGGGAAGTTTCGTCAGATGAAGTGCTGGCCTCGCAGGAAGTACACGACATCTCGGTAGCCATTGGTATCGATCCAGACAGCGAAGATTTGAGCCAACTGCGTTACGGTAAAGTTTGTATCCTGGCGGATGCGGACTCCGATGGTTTGCATATTGCCACCCTGCTGTGCGCCCTGTTTGTGCGTCACTTCCGGGCGTTGGTGCGCAACGGTCACGTTTATGTGGCGATGCCGCCACTGTATCGCATCGATTTAGGCAAAGAAGTGTTTTATGCCTTGGATGAAGAAGAGAAAGCTGGTGTTCTGGAACAACTGAAACGCAAACGCGGGAAACCCAACGTTCAGCGCTTTAAAGGGCTGGGTGAAATGAACCCGTTGCAGTTACGTGAAACGACTCTCGATCCGAATACCCGTCGTCTGGTGCAATTGACCATTGGTGATGATGATATTGATAAAACGCTAGCAATGATGGACATGTTGTTAGCGAAAAAGCGTTCCGAAGATCGGCGCAATTGGCTGCAAGAGAAAGGGGATACCGCTGAAATCGAAGTTTGATCGATGGCAGGGTTTAATAGATGAAAGTGACGTTAGAAGAGTTGCAGGCATTTACCTCGGTAGTTGACTGCGGCTCGATTACCGCGGCGGCAGAGCAACGTAGCCAGACCACATCGGGTATCAGCCGTGCATTGAGCCGATTGGAGCAAAAGCTAGCGACCACTTTGCTACGCCGCACCACCCGCCGGTTGGAATTGACCGAAGAGGGCGAGCTGTTTCTCAGCCATGCACGCCAGATTCTTGGCGCGGTGGATGATGCTGAGGAACAGATTGCTCTGCGGCGGTTGAAGCCTGCTGGTCGGTTGCGAGTGAATGCAGCAGCCCCCTTTATGCAGCACGTTATCGTGCCGATGATCAGCGGCTTTCGCGCCTTATATCCGCAAATCATTCTTGAACTGAATACCGACGATCTTAATATCGATCTGTTGGAGCAACGTACTGATATCGCGATCCGCATTGGTGCTTTGCGCGACTCCACTATTCATGCACGTTTGCTGGGTGCCAGCAGGGTGCGTATTCTTGCCAGCCCCGACTATCTGCAATGTCACGGTACCCCGCACACTATTGATGACCTCGCAAATCACAGTCTGCTCGGTTTCACTCAGCCTGAATTCCTTAATCAATGGTCGCTACCTCATTTGCCAGGCGGGCATTCGTCGATTATCCCGAATTTAGCGGCTTCCAGCGGCGAAACGCTACGTTTATTGGCTTTACAGGGTGAAGGGATCGTCGAACTCTCTGATTTTATGACGCGTAAAGATCAACTGGCGGGGCATTTGGTTGAAGTTATGGCGGATCAAACTCTGGAAACCTGGCAACCGATCAATGCGGTGTATTATCGCAATACACAACTTGCCGCGCGGATTACCTGTTTTCTCGATTATGTGAGTGAGCAGATTCAGTTGCAGGGGAGCCATTGGCTCAGATATTAGCGGCTAACACCGCTGCAACTTCAAGCCAGAAGGGTATTAGCCAAAGTAATTGGAGTTGCAGCAAGGCAGCAAACGAATGAATCCCGATGAAGCTTACTCAAGTAAGTGATTCGGGTGAGTGAGAGCGGCTAACACCGCTGCAACTTCAAGCCAGAAGGGTATTAGCCAAAGTAATTTGAGTTGCAGCAAGGCAGCAAACGAATGAATCCCGATGAAGCTTACTCAAGTAAGTGATTCGGGTGAGTGAGAGCGGCTAACACCGCTGCAGCTTCAAGCCAGAAGGGTATTAGCCAAAGTAATTGGAGTTGCAGCAAGGCAGCAAACGAATGAATCCCGATGAGCTTACTCAAGTAAGTGATTCGGGTGAGTGAGAGCGGCTAACACCGCTGCAGCTTCAAGTAAGAAGGCTAAGATAAAATGTGAATGTTCACATCCAACACATCATCCTTAATCACTTCACGGTGTTGATGCATATGTTCCATCTGCAAATGTAACTCCAGATGATGCACACTTTGCCACTTCTCCAGCATGAAAATAGAGTCCGGCGAGTTCTTTTGCCAGTCAAGCTGGGTGGGAACGTCAACCATCGGCACATAACCGCCACAACCTTCCTCGGCCAGTACCGCCGGAATAAGCTTCTCAATTGCCTGTAATACTGCCTGACGGCGCCCTGGTTTGACTTTGATTTCTGCAAAAACGGTAATCATTACTGCCTCTATTTATCTCTGATAGGAAATCAAACGGCCTGATAGTTAAAGTTTTCGGCTAAATGCTGACGATAACGGCTGATGTCACCTTCAATGTCTGGTTGTTTAATCACATCATTACACATAAATGTTGGCAGAGGTTCCATACCAAGGAATTGGTTCGCTTTATGGAAATGCAGATAAACACCGTCAACGCCCACCCCATGGAAGAACTGTTTCGGGTCATTGAACGCTGCAAGTGGTGCGTTCCAGGTGACTGACAGCATGTAAGTTTTACCCTGAATCAAACCGCCAGAACCATAGCCTTTAGTGGCATCAGAACGGGTACGGCCATCACTGGCATACAGTTTGCCGTGACCTGCGGTAAAGACGTCATCAATATATTTTTTCAGGATCCACGGCTCACCCATCCACCAACCGGGCATTTGATAAATAACGGTATCGGCCCACAGATATTTTTCAATTTCACTTTCAATATCATAGCCTTCATCAACCGTGGTGATTTTCACCTGATGGCCGTTTTCACGTAGAAAGTCGGCAGCGACATTCGTGAGCGTGAGGTTAAGCGCCCCTTTGGAGTGCGCAAACGCTTTCATGGCGTTAATAATTAATACATTACTCATTGATATAATCCTTGTGAAACGGTGGGCTAATAACCCAAAACAGCGGCCTACCCGGAATGCTGAGTATGCTAATGGTTTTTACGCGAGAGAAAAATGGACAATAATGCACAACACTATTGCTAAATAAGCAACAAAACCCTCTATTTAAACCTTTTAAGCTGTAAATGTGCGAAGCTCCCCGCATTGGATTTCATATGACAGAAACAGCAGAACAACAGTTTTGAGGCAGCTCTCAGAACGAAGTTAATACCTGGTAGCATATAGCTGCGTACCAAGTTATAGCGGTACACTGCTTGTCTTTTAGCGACACTCGTTTACTCAGGTCAGCGCCATTATGTCCCCTCATACTTTGCTCGTGATTGATGATGATGAAGAGATCCGCAGCTTGCTGACGGAATACTTCACTAAAGCGAATTTTCGTGTGCTTTCGCTACCT
Source organism: Yersinia sp. 2553 StPb PI (assembly GCF_052217105.1). Classification (NCBI taxonomy): domain Bacteria; kingdom Pseudomonadati; phylum Pseudomonadota; class Gammaproteobacteria; order Enterobacterales; family Yersiniaceae; genus Yersinia; species Yersinia sp. 2553 StPb PI. Next base: position 4,499,082 of record NZ_JAZGPX010000002.1, read on the forward strand.
GATGGCGAACATTTGCTGACAACATTGAAGCAGGAGTCCGTGGATTTAGTCATTTTGGATGTCATGTTGCCTGGTGATGACGGCTTCACCCTTTGCCGCAAAGCACGGCAAGTATCGGCAGTGCCGATCATCATGTTGACGGCGGCATCTGATGAAAGTGACAAAGTGATTGGGTTAGAGCTAGGCGCAGATGATTATCTGGCTAAACCGTTCAGTGCCCGCGAGTTGCTGGCGCGAGTTAAGGCGTTATTACGCCGTAATCAAATTGTGCAAAGCCCTGGCATTGAGGCACGATTTTTGTGTTTTAACGGCTGGAAACTGGATTTAGTCCGGCGGGAGCTTATTGATCCGCAAAAGCAGAGTGAGCCGTTGTCGGGGATTGAATTTACGTTGCTCTCGTTATTTTTACGTCATCCCAATCAGATCCTCGACCGGGATCAAATCTCTGAGATAACCCGCCGACGGGAAAATAACCCTTTGGAGCGGGGGATTGATGTGCAAATCAGCCGCTTACGTCAGCGTCTACAAGATAGCCAGCGCTTACTACTGCGTACCCTGCGTAATCAGGGTTACATGCTGTGTTGTGATGTTACCCGTGAATATTGATTCGGGCCGTTATGTCCGTTGGCTACAGGATATGTTCCGGCCACTCTGGCCGCGTTCACTTTTGAGCCGCATGCTGTGCATGCTGGTGATTGCCCTGCTGCTGGCAGAAAGTATCTCTGGTTCAATTTGGTACCGTCAGTTTAGTCTGCGCAATCAGGCCAGTCTGGAAAGTACTATCAAAGGGCTGGTGCAAGGGATGCTGACTAGCTACAACTTTATGTCATCTCTGCCGTATAACTATCGCCATTTAGTGTTGCAACAACAATTGGCGTTAGGTGGCTCGCAGTTTTTTATTTCGATCAATAACCATGTATTGGATGAAGTGCAATTGCTGAACAGTCAGGCCGCCAGAACCGTGGTCTCGCAGGCAAAACAAGAACTGCGAACACAATTAGGGGAACGGCAGGCGGCGATTATCTCCCTGACACCCGCAGATCAACTGAAAGTTTTTAACGCTGGAGTTCTGGTTGATAATCTCCCCCCTGCCTGGGTACGTTTTGGTATCACTACATCCCATAAAGATGCGCCAGTATTAGTCATTCAGTTACAACTGAATTCCAATGAATGGCTGTTTCTGGCAGCACCACTGCCACCGCCTTATGATCAGTTAGAAAGCCCGTTGTTTAGCCTGCGTCAGGTCGGCTTTACCCTGTGTAGTTTGCTTCTGGTTTTACTTTTTACCTGGTGGCTGATTCGGCGTGAACTGAAACCATTAGCACGGCTAGCCCATGGCGCACTTGAACTCAATAGTTCACTGGACAGTGAACCATTGCCAGAGGAAGGCAGTGCAGAATTGGTTACCGCGACCCGTTCTTTCAATCAAATGCAAAGCCGTCTGCGCGCTTACCTGCATAATCGTGAAATGCTATTTACCGCTATCAGTCATGACTTGAAAACCCCGCTAACCCGCCTACGGTTGCGGGTAGAAATGCTAGAAGATGAGACTTTGGGGAAAAAATTTGAACGGGATGTCGCTGACTTGGAAATGATGGTCAAAGGCGCACTGCAAAGTATGAAGGATACTGATTTACATGAAAATATGGAGTCCATAGATATCATGAATTTGCTAAGGCAAACGATGGACGCCTATCTCAATGTTACTGTTTCCGGTAAAGCCAGCCCGATCTTTGGCCGCCCTCTGGCGATTAAGCGCCTACTTAATAACATCGTGGAGAATGGGCTGAACTATGGGCAGCGAGTAGAAATAATCCTGTCAGATCACCGAGATTACATCATGCTGTTTATCCGTGATTTTGGCCCCGGAATTCTCGAGGAGCAGTGGGAGAAAGTATTTAAGCCTTACTATCGTTTGCAACAGGATAACCGTGGCAGTGGGTTGGGGCTTGCTATCTCACGTAGCATTGCCAGAGCACATGGTGGTGAAGTGACATTACGTAATCATCCCGCCAGTGGGCTGATAGTTGAAGTCCGTTTACAACGCTATAACTGAGTCTAATACGCATGTTAAAGACACTATCTCTTATTTTTCTGCTGTTGGTCGCGACCAATGCCACTGCCGTTAACGTTGAAGTCCTGCATTATTGGACTTCATCCAGTGAGCAGGCGGCACTGTTATCGGTAAAACAGGCGCTGGCCGAAAAAGGGGATAACTGGCAAGATTTTGCTGTTGCTGGTGGTGCAGGAGAGAGTGCATACAGTGTATTGCAAACGCGTGCTATTGCCGGTAACCCTCCCGGGGCGGCGTTACTAGAAGGTAAGGCTATTGAGGAGTGGGCCAGACTGGGTTTTCTCTCTAGCCCTTATACGCCGGAGCAAACCGTTGAGTGGGATCAGGCTTTGCCTCTCGCCATCAAAGCCAACATTAAATATCGTGGTGAGTATGTTGCCGTACCGGTAAACATACATCGTATCAATTGGATGTGGATTAACCCGAAACCTTTCGCCAAATTGAAATTAGCCGTACCTACCACATGGGATGAGTTTTTTGCCGTAGCCGATAAGTTACAAGCTGCCGGGTACATTCCATTGGCACATGGCGGGCAGGCATGGCAGGACGCCACGGTGTTTGAGAATCTGCTGTTAGGCATGGAAGGCGGGGAATTCTACCGCCAGGTGTTTATGGAACAGCGCAGTAGTGCCATTACCAGCGAGAAGATGGTGCGAGTGCTGGAAAAGTTTCGCAAGCTTAAAGGTTATATCGACCCCGATGCCGCCAATCGTCCGTGGCATGAGTCGGTAGAAATGCTGCGCAGTGGTAAAGCTGCCATGATGATTATGGGCGACTGGGCCAAAGGCGAGATGATGCAGGATGGTGATAATCCCGGCCAAGCGTTTTTGTGTGCGCTGGCTCCCGGTACTCAGGGCTATTTTATTTATAACACGGACAGCTTTGCTATTTTGCAGCAAAACGGTAATCCAGTCGTGGTATCGGGCCAGCGCCATTTGGCTGATGTACTGATGGATAAGCAGTTTCAGGTTACGTTTAATAAACTAAAAGGCTCGATCCCCGCCCGAATGGATGTTTCTTTGCAGGATTTTGACTCCTGCGCGCAGCAGTCAGGCAAGGCGTTCCGTCAGGCGGAGGCCTCGGGTAAATTGCTGCCGAGTATGGCGCATTCGATGGCGACAGATGCACAAACCAAAGAGATCTTCTTCCACGTACTGAACTCCTTTTTTATCCATCCAGAGCAGACTCCGCAGCAGGCTGTGCAGCAGCTCAATACTGCCTTAATCGCGGTAAAATCTTAAGTTCAAGGCGTCAAAGCAGTACGCGCAAAATTAGAGAGTGCGAAAATAATTAGACCGTTAGCAATGTTAGCCAATGCTATTTAGCTTTTCCACCACCTCAGCGGAGAGTATCAATTCAGCACTGGCCAGGTTCTCCTGTAAATGTTGCGGTGATGACGTGCCAGGGATGAGCATGATATTTGGAGAGCGTTGCAGCAGCCAGGCAAGCGCAACCTGCATTGGCGTGGCCCCCAGTGACTGTGCGACTTCACTGAGTTGTGTCGACTGCAATGGTGTGAAGCCACCGAGCGGGAAAAAAGGAACCCAGGCGATATTCTGTGCAGCAAGCTCGTCGACAAGTAGGTCGTCATTGCGATTTGCCAGATTATACAAGTTCTGTACGCAGACAATGGGGGCGATTTTTTGGGCATCGGTGACCTGTTTTGCTGTCACGTTACTCAATCCAATATGGCGAATCAGCCCTCGCGCTTGCAGTTTGACCAGTGTCTCAAGGGGGGCGGCCAAGGAACCTTCTGCCGGTTGGTGGACAGCAAACATGCTACGCAAATTCACGACTTCCAACACATCAAGCCCAAGGTGACGTAGATTATCTTCGACCGCGCGGGTGAGTTCATCGGCGCTGAATGCCGGTAGCCAGTTCCCCGTCTTATCGCGTAGTGCGCCCACCTTGGTAACAATACACAGATCATTAGGATAAGGATGGAGGGCTCGTTTAATTAATTGGTTAGTAATATGCGGCCCATAAAAATCACTGGTATCAATATGTTGGACCCCTGATTTGATAGCGTCGCGCAACACCTGAATCGCCTGAGATTCATTCGAGGGTGGGCCAAATACACCTGGGCCAGCCAGTTGCATCGCGCCATAGCCGAGGCGATTAATCTGCCGATCGCCAAGTCGATAAGTAAGAGTACGTTGTGACATGGGATATCTCCTGAGTAAGTAACGCAATGATTGTAGCTGGCTTATAGCTGTGCAACTATCTGGCTAAATGAAGACAAGTTGTACGGAGTGGCGGACAATGCAAATTGATATTGCACTGCTTCATGCGGTGGTCGCGGTGGCAAAAGCTGGCGGATTTCGTGAGGCTGCACGCATGATAGGCAGTAATCCTTCGTATCTCAGCGATGCGGTGCGGCGGGTGGAACAGCAACTGGGTGTCCGGCTATTTCATCGAACCACTCGAACGGTGGCATTGACTGAGGTAGGTAGAGCACTGATGGAGCGGTTAATGCCTGCGATGAGCGAAGTTGATGCTGCACTGGATATTGTTAATCGCTTTCGTGATACCCCGTCGGGCACATTACGTCTAAATGTCCCTGTTAGTGCTGCGCGGCTGGTGTTGCCTGCCATTGTTCCTACTTTTTTGAAACGTTATCCAGACATTCAGTTAGAAGTGGTGGCCGAAAGCAACGTGCAGGACGTATTCCGTGATGGCTGCGATGCGGGTATCCGCTATGATGAATGTCTCGAGCAGGATGTAATTGCGCTTCCGATAGGAAAACGTCAGCAGCGCTTTGCTGTTGCCGCAGCTCCTGAGTATCTCGACCTGCATGGTCGGCCGGAACATCCGAGCGAACTCCTTAACCACCTCTGTATTCGTGGCCGTTATGCCAGCGGCATAGTGCCTGAATGGGAGTTTGAGCGAGACGGCGAGGTGGTGCGAGTTAAGCCAAATGGCCCGCTAATGGTTAGCATTGGTGCTGCCGTTGACCTTGCGGTGGCAACGGCGATTGCTGGCGGTGGGATAATCTATCTATTTGAAGAGTGGCTGCGACCCGCGATTGAACGTGGCGAACTTGAAGCAATTCTAACCCCCTGGTGGCAGCAGTTTTCAGGCCCATATCTGTACTATCCCGACCGTCGTCTTATCCCTTCACCACTCAAAGCGTTTATTGATTTTATCCGCGAACTAAATGGTTAACCATTTAGCGCCGCCATTATCTGGTGTCTGAAGCCAACCGGGTGATCATCAGGGTCTTAAGATAATCCGTCGCTTGAGTTTCAGCCCCCTGATCTATTTTGAATTATGGGATTATTAAATTCCCTCCGGCTCGTCATTTTCCTCATTGTTGGGTGTTTCACTGTCAACGACAAAATGAACGATTCCCCGCTTTCCCGCCGCCAGTGCCTGTTGAACCAATTCGCGGGCTGTAGGGATTTCATCTCGGTCTAGCACTGTTTCCGCCAGCATCTGCATATTGGTACCAGTAATCACTTCAAATTGAGGTTGATGCACACTCAATTGGACTGCACTGCGAAATGGGGAGCCCCCGAGCAAGTCGGTGAAGAACACCACACCGTGCTCAACAGGTAATGTATCCAGTGCCTGCTGTAACGCATGGTCTAGCTGTTGAGTACTCATACCCACCGGAAAGTCGACCGCAATGATTTGCGGTTGTGGGCCAATGACTTGTTCCACCGCGTTATACAATCCACTGGCAAAACGCCCATGGCCGGTGATGATAATGCTTACCATAAAAGGTCCTTGGGCGCTGGCCGTTAGCCAGCGCATTAAAGATTGAGACTGATTGAGGTGCTACAACACACCGAGCCATGACAGTGCGATAGACAATACAAAAGTCACCAGAATGAGCGTAACCGGGCTGACTTTCTTGGCGCGCAACAGGTAATACATCAGCAAGGTGTAGACCATGGGCAGCAGATTTGGGAAGACTTTGTCAAAGAAGGCTTCCTGAATAGAGACCTCGTGGCCCGCGGTCACCGCGACTTTTGCCGCCACGGTAATATGGACATACGAAGCAATCAGCCCACCAACGACTGTCACACCAAGGATGGTCGCTGCTCTGGAAATAGCCCCCGAACTGGCACGCAGTTTATCGATGGCTCTTACCCCCAAGGTGTAGCCCAGATGGGTCCATACCACGCGCAGTAAAAATAGCGCCAGATAAACCACGAAGAAGATGATTGGCCCCAAAATACTGCCCTGACTGGCAAAAGAGGCACAAACCCCCGCGACAATCGGCAATAAAGTGAACCAGAAAATAGCATCACCAATTCCCGCCAGTGGCCCGAACAACGCCACTTTCAACCCTTTGATCAGGTCTCGACTTTCGTGGCGTTCCTCCAGAGAGATCAGTAACCCCATCAGGAAACCAACCGCATTGGTGTTGGTATTAATAAACTCCAGATTATCTTTCATGGCGGCAGACAGAGCGGCTTTGTCATTGCCATAAATCTTCTTCAGCAACGGGGCTTGTGCACTAGCAAAACCAGTCGCCTGCATACGTTCGTAGTTAAAACCGGACTGTAACAGTGCTGACCGAAAACCCAATTTGGTGATATCCCGGCGCGTCAACTTGGTGGTTGGTTCAGTGTTGGTATCTGTCGTTGTTGGCAAGGTATTAGATTCCATCATTCATCTCCTCAGGAGCGGCAGCAGCATGGGCGGCTTTTTTCTGTTGGTTGTAATATTCGTAGATAGCGAAAGCCGTTCCCAGTAGCGCAACAGGCAACAGATTCTGTACCGGTATAAAGGTGACAAACAGGAAACCAATAATAAAGAAAGGGGTGAACGGGGTTTTCATCATAACTTTCAACAGTAAGCCGAAACCAACCGCAGGCAAGATACCACCGGCAACCTCAAAGCCATGAGTCAACCAGACTGGCATTGATCGTACCAGGCTTTGCATCGCGCCCTGTGAAACGTAAGCGCACAAGAATGTCACGGCGGCATAAGTCACAGCAACAATGGCGGTTAACAACAAGTTCAGCCGCCCGAGAGCTGCGCCATCAGCTTCTTCTGCATAACGGTCAGCCTTCTGCATAAAGAAGGAAAATGCTGAGTAATAGAACAAAATGATGTATTGCATTAAGAAGCTAAAGGGCAGGCCCAGTCCGATGGCCGTTTTCGCGTCGACACCGGTGCTGTGGGCAATCACGGTCGTCATAATACCTGCCAACACTGGGTTTGGTGGTTGGGTACCGCCAATCGGGGTCAGGCCAGTAAAGGCCAGTTCGGTCAATGCACCGGTAATCAAACCCGTTTGGATATCACCGAGAATGGCACCCGTTAAGGTACAAACGATTAGCGGGCGGAAGATATACAACGCTTCCAACCAAAAATCGATCCCGACAATCAGTGCCATGATTGCCAGCCCAATACCTTGCATCATTGTTATTTCATGCATAAATAATTCCGTCACCAAAGGCGTTGTAGGGCAGGGTATTATCGGATTAAGTCCGAGACTCTCAGATTGCTATACCCTGATGCGGCGGCTTTTTACTGGACTTTATCTTTGCCGTCACTCGGTGTGTCCTGAATAAAGACATTTACGTTATGCTGTTGAATTGCGTGCAGGTTGGCCAGATCGTTATCATCGACATACACTTTTTTGGTTAGCGGACGTTTGCCTTCCGAAAAATGCATATTCCCGACGTTCACGTCGCGGATAGGTACCCCGCCCTCAACCAAGCGGCGAGCTTCATCCGGTGTGCGACAGACGATAAAAATCTTCTGTTCAGCAGAGGCTTTACCAATAACATCAATGGTTTTCTGGATGGAGAAGAAACGGATCCCTAACCCCATGGACTCGGCGGTCATCGACATAATTTGCTGTTGGAGTTTGTCCTGCGCGACACCGTCGTCGGCAACTAATAACAGGTTTGCCCCAAGAGATGAGGACCACGCCACGCCGACCTGACCGTGAACTAACCGGTTATCGATGCGTAACAGCAGAATGTTGGGTGATGCCATGGGTATTCTCCTACTTCTATTGCAAGCGAAACGACATTGACTGCAAGCAAAAACGACATTGTCGCTGTGTGTTGATTTGCACGCCGTCGTCCCAACCACCGTTATCGGGGGAGCAAGTAAGAGTGGAAGGAAGTCCAGCGCATAGCCAGTATATGAAGGGAAGAGAAGCGGTAGGCTACATGATGATATCGTTTTGTTACCCCGTTGATAGAAAGGGCGGCAGATGTTGCAAGCTTGAAAGATAATGCTGTAAAGCTGAAAGATTGAGTTTATCTGTGGGTTGTGACAGTAACCCCGCAGATGAGGTACTATCGCGGGCAGAAATCGACAATGAACTTGCGGTGCCGATCCGCTGAAGCCAGTGATCGCCATCCCAGAGTCTGAGGATAATTGAGTAATGAGTGATTTGACTCATGACGGTGCAGAACGCTTACCGCTGCACACCTTTACTGAAAACGCCTATCTGAACTATTCCATGTACGTCATCATGGATCGGGCGTTGCCGTTTATCGGCGATGGTTTGAAACCGGTACAACGGCGTATTGTCTATGCGATGTCCGAGCTGGGGCTAAACAATAGCGCCAAATTCAAGAAATCAGCTCGTACCGTGGGTGACGTGTTAGGTAAATACCATCCACATGGTGACAGTGCTTGCTATGAAGCGATGGTATTGATGGCGCAGCCTTTCTCCTATCGCTATCCGCTGGTGGATGGGCAAGGGAACTGGGGGGCACCGGATGACCCTAAATCCTTTGCCGCCATGCGTTACACCGAATCTCGTTTATCCAAATACGCTGAAGTTTTACTGGGCGAACTGGGGCAGGGGACGGTTGACTGGGTGCCAAACTTCGACGGCACCATGCAGGAGCCGAAAATGCTGCCTGCGCGCCTGCCTAATATTCTGCTAAATGGTACTACGGGCATCGCCGTCGGTATGGCAACCGATATTCCGCCACATAACGTGCGTGAGATTGCACAGGCGGTACTGGCACTGATTGATAAACCCACGGCTTCACTGGAAGAGTTGCTGGAGTTTGTACAAGGGCCGGATTTCCCAACTGAAGCCGAAATTATCACGCCGCGTGATGAAATTCGTAAAATTTACCAGAATGGCCGTGGTTCAGTCCGTATGCGGGCATTGTGGAAGAAAGAAGACGGCAGCGCGGTAATTACTGCGTTACCGCATCAGGTTTCTGGTGCCAAAGTGCTGGAACAGATCGCCAGCCAGATGCGCGCCAAGAAATTGCCAATGGTTGAGGATTTACGCGATGAATCTGACCATGAAAACCCTACACGTCTGGTAATAGTTCCACGTACCAACCGGGTCGATCTGGATCAAGTGATGAACCACCTGTTCGCTACCACTGATCTGGAAAGAAGTTATCGTATCAATATGAATATGATCGGTCTGGATCATCGCCCATCAGTGAAAGGGCTATTAGAGATCCTGACTGAGTGGCTGGTATTCCGCCGCCAAACGGTACGTAACCGCCTGAATTACCGCTTGGAAAAGGTACTGAAACGGCTGCATATTTTAGAAGGTTTATTGATTGCCTTCCTTAATATTGATGAAGTTATTCATATCATCCGCACCGAAGATGAGCCAAAGCCACTGCTGATGCAGCATTTTGCCATTTCGGAAACGCAGGCTGAAGCTATCCTCGAATTGAAACTTCGCCATTTAGCCAAATTGGAAGAGGTGAAGATTCGTGGCGAGCAGGATGAATTAGCCAAAGAGCGTGATCAACTACAGGCATTGTTAGCATCAGAACGTAAACTCAACACGCTGATTAAGAAAGAGATTCAAGCTGACGCGGCCGCTTACGGTGATGATCGCCGTTCACCATTGACCGAACGTGGTGAAGCCAAAGCGATGAGCGAACATGACATTGTCCCTTCAGAGCCGGTTACCATTGTACTGTCTGAAATGGGTTGGGTGCGCAGTGCCAAAGGCCATGATATTGATCCGAGTGGATTGAGTTATAAAGCGGGTGATAGTTTCCGTGCTGCGGCTCGCGGTATGAGTAACCAACCGGTGGTGTTTATTGACTCAACTGGCCGTAGTTATGCATTGGATCCGCTGACCTTGCCTTCTGCGCGTGGGCAAGGGGAGCCACTGACCGGTAAGCTGACTCCGCCGCCGGGAGCAACCATTGAACAGGTATTGATGGCACCGGATGACCAGAAATTATTGATGGCATCGGATGCCGGTTATGGCTTCGTCTGTACCTTTAATGATTTAGTTGCTAAAAACCGTGCAGGTAAGACCATGATAACCTTGCCGGAAAATGCCAAAGCGTTGACGCCGTTAGAAATTCATGGGCCGGATGACATGTTGTTATCTATTACTGCCGCCGGTCGTATGTTGATGTTCCCGGTCGCGGATCTGCCTGAGTTATCAAAAGGTAAGGGTAATAAGATAGTCTCCATCCCATCGGCACAAGCGGCTGCGGGTGAAGATCGTCTGGCATGGTTGTTTGTCCTGCCACCTCAGACCTCCATCACTCTTCATTTTGGTAAACGTAAGCTCACCTTGCGCCCAGAAGACTTACAGAAATTCCGGGCAGAGCGGGGTCGGAAAGGTTCGCCGTTACCACGTGGCTTGCAGCGTATTGATCGGGTTGATGTTGATGCGCCGCCAGTACCAACCAATACCGAAGAGTAATCGTCGCTAGAAATGAATGACCACCCGGCTTGAGTTGCTGTGGTGGTCATTATTATATTGTTAGTCAGGCATCACCCCGTGAATGTAATCGATGGCAGGCGCAATTTGCGTGCGTTGTCGCGTTACATAATTATGGCGATGAATCTGCGCGGTATTTTGTGGGTAAGCCGTTATACTAGCGTCGATCGCATGTCTAAGAGTGAGTGTTTAAGAGGTTGTTATGCTATTAATTTTGCGCACGGTGCTGGCAGTTTTATATTGTATTCTGGTGTGTGTGTTTGGTTCGATTTATTGCCTGTTTAGGCCGCGAAACCCACGTAATCTTGCGACGTTTGCGCATCTGTTCGGTCGGATGTCGGTATTGTTCGGGATTACAGTTGAACAACGTATCCCCAAGGAAGCGGCGGACTACGGTACCTGTATTTATATCGCCAACCATCAAAATAATTACGATATGGTCACCATGTCGAATGTGGTTCAGTCCGGTACGGTCACGGTAGGTAAAAAGAGCCTGCTATGGGTGCCTCTGTTTGGCCCGCTATATTGGCTGACTGGTAACTTGCTGATTGATCGTGATAACCGCGCCAAGGCGCATGGCACTATTGCTCAGGTGGTTGAGCAGGTCAAAAAAAGAAATGTTTCTATCTGGATGTTCCCAGAAGGTACACGTAGCCGTGGCCGTGGGTTATTGCCATTTAAGACTGGTGCTTTCCATGCCGCTATAGCTGCTGGTGTGCCTATTGTGCCTATTTGCGTGTCCAGCACCAATAATATCAATTTAAACCGCTGGTCAAATGGCAAAGTCATTGTAGAGATAATGCCGCCCGTTGATACCAGTGGCTATGGCAAAGAGCGCGTGCGTGAATTATCGGAACATTGCCGCAACCTGATGCTGGCTAAAATTGAGCAGCTCGATGCCGAAATTGCCCAACAGGCAGAGCAGCAAGCGGCGGGAAAATAATACTATTGGCTTTTATTGATAGGTTATTGCGCGGCTTGTTTTGCTTAAAGTAAATTTTGGATTTCCATTTAAACGACTCTGGTCGTGAGCGTTTTGCCGTCCTTCAGCGTTATTCGCAGTCAGGCAAAATTTTGCAGTAGGTTTGATTGTGGTTTTCACGGAGAAGATATGTCACTCAGTCGTCGCCAGTTCATTCAGGCTACGAGCTTAGCGCTAGGCGCAGGTTCGCTGCCATTGAGGGCACAGGCTAATAGTACCCAGCAACCCCCATTACCGGTTCCACCCTTATTGGAGTCTCGTCGTGGGCAACCGCTGTTTTTGACGCTACAGCGTGCACATTGGGCATTCAGTGGCGGTCAAAAAGCCGCAGTCTGGGGGATTAACGGCATGTATCTGGGGCCGACAGTCAGGGTTTTCAGCGGCGATGATGTGAAGCTGATTTATAGCAACCGTCTGGCTGAACCGGTATCCATGACAATCAGTGGGTTGCAGGTTCCTGGTACTCTAATGGGTGGCGCGGCACGTATGATCTCCCCTGGTGTTGACTGGTCGCCGGTATTGCCGGTACGGCAAGCGGCCGCAACCTGTTGGTACCACGCCAATACCCCTAACCGTATGGCACCTCATGTATATAACGGGCTGGCAGGGATGTGGCTGGTGGAAGATGAAGTCAGTAAAGCGATGCCATTGCCGAGTCATTATGGTGTCGATGATTTCCCGATTATTATTCAGGACAAGCGGCTTGATAATTTTGGCGTGCCTGAATATGACCCGCCAGCCAAAGGTGGCTTTGTTGGCGATACATTGCTGGTCAATGGGGTGCAAAGCCCGTTTGTCGAAGTCTCTCGTGGTTGGGTTCGATTACGTCTATTAAATGCCTCTAACGCTCGTCGCTACATCTTGCAACTCAGTGATGGCCGCCCTTTGCATGTTGTTGCCAGTGATCAGGGTTTCTTGCCTGCGCCCGTGGCCGTACAGCAGCTTTCGCTGGCTCCCGGTGAGCGGCGCGAAGTGGTGATTGATATGTCACAAGGCAATGAAGTCTCCATCACGGCGGGTGAATCTGCCGGTATCATGGATAGGCTCCGTGGGCTGTTCGAACCCTCAAGTATTTTGATTTCTACGCTAGTGCTAACATTAAAACCAACCGGTTTATTGCCGCTGGTGACCGATAATCTGCCGATGCGTTTATTAGCCGACCAGATTTTGGACGGCAACGTGATTCGTTCCCGTGAGTTCCGTTTGGGTGATGATTTACCGGGCATTAACGGTGCTATTTGGGATATGAGCCGTGTGGATGCTCAGGCCCAGCAAGGGACTTGGGAGCGCTGGACTCTGTATGCCGACATGCCACAGGCATTCCATATTCAAGGGGTCTCCTTCCTGGTGAAGAATGTCAACGGCGCGCCGGCGATGGCCGAGGATCGCGGCTGGAAGGATACTGTTTGGGTTGATGGTGATGTAGAGCTACTGGTGTATTTCAATCAGGTTTCCTCTGAGCACTTCCCGTTCTTGTACTACAGCCAGACACTTGAGATGGCGGATCGTGGCTCTGCGGGGCAGTTAGTGACACAGGCCGCACCAACACTTGGGTAAGGCGTTAGGTTAAGGGTTACCGGGTTCGGTTGATATAAGATTAGTGCTTACTTGGCCTCAGATGAGCAAAGAGCGAATATCAACCGCAACCTAATCCACTCTACATTCACTCACTTGATGGTGTGAGCCTGGTAATCAAAAGATATATCCTTCCTCTTTACGTGGAGAAATGCGTATAATCGCCGCCCGGTGATGATTTCTTAACCCGAACCACCTCAACTTTCCTCAATTCAAAGAGTGTTGCCATGAGTACCAGCTTGATCCAACCAGAACGTGACCTGTTTTCCTATCAGCCTTATTGGGCTGAATGTTATGGCACCGCGCCATTCTTACCCATGTCACGGGAGGAAATGGATATATTGGGCTGGGACAGTTGCGACATTATTGTTGTCACCGGCGATGCCTATGTGGATCACCCCAGCTTTGGCATGGCGATCATTGGTCGTATGCTGGAGGCGCAAGGCTTCCGGGTTGGAATTATTGCTCAGCCGGACTGGACCAATAAAAACGATTTCATGCGGTTGGGTGAACCCAATCTGTTCTTCGGCGTTACGGCTGGCAACATGGACTCGATGATCAACCGTTATACAGCCGATCGTAAGTTGCGCCACGATGATGCCTATACGCCGGATAATCAAAGCGGTAAGCGACCTGATCGGGCCACTTTAGTCTATAGCCAGCGCTGCAAAGAAGCGTATAGCCATGTGCCGGTATTGCTCGGCGGTATTGAGGCCAGCTTGCGCCGCATTGCTCATTATGACTATTGGTCTGATACTGTGCGCCGTTCGGTTATCGTGGATGCCAAAGCGGACATGTTGGTCTACGGCAATGGCGAACGGCCTTTGGTTGAAGTGGCTCATCGCCTGGCGGCGGGTGAGAAAATTGCCGATATTCAGGATGTTCGCAACACGGTTGTGATGCGCAAAACTGCATTACCGGGCTGGAGTGGGGTTGATTCTACTCGCCTGGACAAACCGGGGCGTATTGAAGCCATTCCCAATCCGTACGGTGAAGATCTGCCGTGCGCCACTGATAGCATTCCTGAATCCGAAGCTAAACCGGTTACTGTTCGTGCCGCCAAACCCAAACCATGGGAAAAGACCTACGTCTTGCTGCCTTCTTATGAAAAAGTGAAGGCAGACAAAGTGTTATATGCCCACACCTCGCGGATTTTGCATCATGAAACCAACCCCGGTTGTGCACGGGCCTTGATGCAAAAACATGGTGATCGCTATATTTGGATTAACCCACCGGCTATTCCACTGAGTACGGAAGAGATGGACAGCGTGTTTGCGCTACCCTACCAGCGTGTGCCGCACCCAGCCTATGGCAAATCGCCGATCCCCGCCTATGACATGATTCGCTTCTCGATCAACATTATGCGTGGTTGCTATGGCGGCTGTTCATTCTGCTCTATCACTGAGCATGAAGGGCGTATTATTCAAAGCCGCTCTGAAGATTCTATTATTCGTGAAATCGAAGAGATTCGCGACAAAGTCCCTGGTTTTACCGGTATTATCTCTGATCTTGGTGGCCCAACGGCTAACATGTATATGCTGCGCTGCCAGTCGCCGAGGGCAGAACAGACCTGTCGGCGTGCATCCTGTGTTTATCCTGAGATTTGCCCGCATATGGATACTAACCATCAGCCGACTATCTCTTTGTACCGCCGGGCGCGTGATCTTAAAGGGATTAAAAAGATCCTGATCGCCTCGGGGGTCCGCTATGACTTAGCAGTAGAAGATCCGCGCTATATCAAAGAATTAGCCAGCCATCATGTGGGTGGATATTTGAAAATTGCACCGGAACACACCGAGGAAGGGCCACTTTCCAAAATGATGAAACCGGGAATGGGCAGCTATCAACGCTTTAAAGAGTTGTTTGATACCTATTCCAAGCAGGCAGGTAAAGAGCAGTATTTGATCCCTTATTTCATCTCTGCCCATCCGGGCACTGAGGATAAAGATATGGTCAATTTGGCGCTATGGCTGAAGAAAAACCGTTTCCGTCTGGATCAGGTACAGAACTTCTACCCGTCGCCACTGGCTAACTCTACGACCATGTATTACACCGGTAAAAATCCGCTGGCGAAAGTGGATTATAAAAGTGAATACGTCGTTGTACCGAAAGGGGATCGCCAGCGGCGGTTACATAAGGCCTTGCTGCGTTATCATGATCCGGCTAACTGGCCAATGATCCGTACTGCATTAGAGGAGATGGGGTTGCAACATCTGATTGGCGGCCGCCGGGAATGCCTGGTTCCGGCAGCGACAATCGAGGAACAACGTGAAGCTCGTCGGGCGCTGCGCCACCATACTCCGGCCCTGACGAAGCACACTGCTATCACCCGCCAGCGTCAGCCAGGTAGCCGAAGCACAACGTCTGCTATCAGCAAAAAACCGCAGGTTGCCAGTAGCACGCCAGTGGCAAAACCGTCAGTAAGCAAAACTGGGGCGAGAAAATCCCCGGCAAATCAGACGGCTGCCGGCGCAAAGGGCAAAGCTAAGCATCATTAAACTGAATACATCGCCTTGAACTCAGTTGTCAGACCCGAAAACATCCGGG
The DNA here is from genome assembly GCF_052217105.1 of Yersinia sp. 2553 StPb PI. Classification (NCBI taxonomy): domain Bacteria; kingdom Pseudomonadati; phylum Pseudomonadota; class Gammaproteobacteria; order Enterobacterales; family Yersiniaceae; genus Yersinia; species Yersinia sp. 2553 StPb PI. The sequence goes on from NZ_JAZGPX010000002.1 coordinate 4,514,901, forward strand.
TCTGGCCCGAGGCGTTTATTGCTGTCTAACTTCGAAATTGCCGTCAGTTCATCTTTATGCAATTTAAAATCAAACACTTCAAAGTTTTCCTTGATACGCGCCGGTGTTACCGATTTCGGGATAACGATCAACCCACAATCGAGATGCCAGCGGATCACGACCTGTGCAGGTGTTTTATTGTATTTTTGCGCTAACTGGCGAATAACGGTTTGATCGAAAACGCCCTCACCACCTTGGGCCAGCGGGCTCCAGGATTCGGTTGCAATATGATGGGTGGCATTCCACGAATGGAGCTGGCGCTGCTGTAGCAGTGGATGTAGCTCAATCTGATTGACGGTTGGCGCCACACCCGTTTCATCAATCAGCCGTTGCAGATGAGGAATCTGGAAGTTACAGACACCAATGCTGCGAATTAAACCTTGTTCTTTCAATTTGATCAGTTCACGCCAGGCACTAACGTAGTGATCCTGTGTTGGGTTGGGCCAATGGATCAGATAGAGATCGACATAATCGAGCTGAAGTTTGCTCAGGCTCTCTTCTAGTGCTTTTTTCGGATCCTGCTGGCTGTCATTCCACAGTTTAGTGGTAATAAATAGCTCATCACGAGCCACACCCGCCGCCTTCAGTGCCGAGCCGACACCCTGTTCATTTTTATAAATTGCCGCAGTATCGACAGAGCGATAGCCCACCTCGAGTGCTTTGCTGACAGCAAGCTGTGTTTCTTCAATCGTTGCTTGCCAAACGCCAAGGCCAAGTTGTGGCATCAGGTTGCCATCGTGCAATTTGATAATGGGTTGTGTTGCCATGTCTATCTCCTTCGCTGACTGATTGGGCTGTGTTTGCCCTGTTTACCCGTAATGTAAGTTTAGTCGTGATCATTCTATTTATGATCTTGCTAGCGATTAATCATGTGTGAGAAGTATCAAAATGTGCACAGATCTATCGGCGATCTGCCACTGAGAGATGAACAGCAAAATGCGTGGTAATAAGCTAAAGCCTAGCAGTTAATAACGATAGCACCCTTTTAACGGTAAGTGAAAAGAGTAAGTAGATGTTGAACAGAAGGCATCCTGTTCAACGATGCCTTCTGTGTTGAAAACTGTAAACTGGGCTGATGCTATTATTAGACCGCAGCTTCGTAGATACGTTTACTATCAGCTAAAGTGATATCACTGTGTTCGCCAAGCTGAGTCATACCGTGCTCTTCCAGTTTTTTAATCAAATCAGGAATAGAACTGCCATCCAGTTTGTAGGCCGACAGGCGAGTAGCAACGCCCATGCTTTCAAAGAAATGACGGGTAGCTTCAATTGCGGCATCGATGCGGTGCTCTTCGCTACCGTCACGTAGGCCCCAGACACGCTCCGCGTATTGCAGCAGTTTGGCGCGCTTTTGTTGCTTCTTCGCCACTAACAGAGCGGGCAGTACTACCGCCAGCGTCTGAGCATGGTCCAGACCATGGCGGGCGGTCAGTTCGTGGCCTAACATGTGTGTCGCCCAGTCTTGTGGCACACCGGCCCCAATCAGGCCGTTTAATGCCATAGTGGCACTCCACATAATATTGGCGCGCACATTGTAGTTTTCTGGCTCCGCCAATGCTTTCGGACCTTCCTCAATCAGGGTTAACAACAGCCCTTCAGCAAAGCGATCCTGCACTTTTGCATCAACCGGGTAAGTCAGATATTGCTCAATGGTATGTACAAAAGCATCGACAACACCGTTCGCGACTTGGCGCGGTGGCAAAGTATAAGTGACAACCGGGTCCAGCACGGCAAACAGTGGCTGGACAAAGGGTGAGAAGAAGTGCTGCTTATCACCAGTTTCACGGCGGCTGATAACTGCGCCATTGTTAGCTTCAGAACCGGTAGCAGGCAGAGTCAGTACTGAACCCATTGGCAGTGCTTCTTTAATATCGCTGCCAGTGGTTTGCAGAATATGCCATGGTTCTTGTGGGTAATTGACGGCAGCGGCGATGAATTTGGTGCCATCTAATACTGATCCCCCTCCCACCGCTAGCAGGAAGTCGATTTTCTCCGCCCGGCAAAGCGCAACAGCTTTCATCAGGGTTTCATAGGTTGGATTCGGCTCAATACCGCCAAACTCCAGGAAATCAAAGCCTTTCAGTGCCTGATGGACTTGATCCAGCACACCATTTTGTTTGATGCTGCCGCCGCCATAGGTAATCAAGATGCGGGCATCAGCAGGAATTTCTTTACTCAATTGTGCTATTTGACCAGTACCGAACAGCACTTTAGTGGGGGTATGGAGGGTAAAGTTTTGCATTATTTGTCTTCCAGCTTATGGGTGATGAACAATTATGGTAATCAAAACGCGACGTATTAGCCGGTGATGCAATGATTGTTTATTGCCGTACCATTGGCAGCCATTGTCGGCAACTTAGCGCGATACCTCAATGCACATTTCTGCCTTGCTCTTGCCTATTTCTCCAAAGCACTGTAGAAAATGCGGTAAATATTGCACAATTTATATCTGATCGTTTTAGTTGCTAGATTATCTCAGATAACTCCAGTAAGTGAGAGTATATGGTTGAGGTTAATGATATTCAGGTACAGATGGCCGAAAAAATTACACGTTTGGCTAAGGGGAATGGCTTAACGCCCTCTGCTGTGCCACGGGTGAAAATTTTGTACTCCACAGTGCACCAGCCGCGCACTCCGGTAATGTACACCCCCAGTGTAGTCATCATATTCCAGGGGCACAAAGTGGGTTATCTGGGCAGTAAAGTGTTTCAGTATGATCCGAAAAATTACCTTATTCTGACGGTTCCACTGCCGTTTGAATGTGAAACTTTTGCCAGCCCTGAAATACCTCTGGCGGGAATATCGATTCATATAGACAGCCAGATGCTACAGGATCTGCTGATAGATATAGGTGATGATGAGCTGGATAAACCGTTCGGTAATACCTCTGGCGTCAATTCATCGGCGCTGACCGAAGAGATGCTGTGTGCCACCGAGCGCTTATTGGATGTGATGTCCAATCCCCGTGATGCCAGAGTGCTCGGCCCACAAATTGTGCGGGAAATTCTCTACTATGTACTGTGTGGTCAATGCGGAGGAGCCTTGCAGGCGCTGGTTAACCGCCATGGGCACTTTAATCAAATTACCAAAACCTTGCGGCGTATTGAAAATCAATTTGCAGATAATCTGAATGTTGAGCAATTAGCGGCAGATGTGAACATGAGTGTTTCGGCGTTTCATCATAACTTCAAAGCCGTCACTAATACCTCGCCACTGCAATATCTCAAATCTTACCGGTTGCATCGCGCACGAATGATGATGTTGCACGATGGGCTAAAAGCCAGTACCGCAGCCAACAAAGTAGGGTATGAGAGTGCTTCACAGTTCAGCCGTGAGTTTAAACGCTATTTTGGCCTCACACCCAGTGAAGAGGTCGCTAAACTGCGGACTAACTGATTTTACGGCCCAGCTAATAATGGCAATAAAAAACGGCGCAGTGAGCGCCGTTTAACTGCTTGAGTCACGAGGCAAACACAGGGTTACTCAGTGACACTTTTACGTTTACACCACACCAACACCAGTGTGCCGACCAAACCAATCAGCAACAACACTATTGGTAAAATCATCAGTGCTGTCATCACCTGGTTTTCATAGTGCTTAACGAATGGGATATGACTTAGCGCGAAACCTAACCCAACGACACTCCCCACCCATAGCAGCCCGCTTAACCAATTAAAGAACTGAAAACGTGCACTGTTCAGGCCAGAAATACCCGCCAGCGTTGGCAGTAAAGTCCGTACAAAAGCGAGAAAACGGCCAATTATCAGGGCCGCCAAACCATGGCGTACAAACAGAGTATGGGCGCGTTGCCGATAATGAACCGGTAGCTGTAACAGCCACCTTTTAACTATTTTAGTATCGCCTAACCACAGCCCTTGCAGGTAACTGAGCCAACAACCCAAGCTGGCAGCAGTGGTTAAAATTATCATGGTCGGTAAGAACCCCATGACTCCCTTGGCAATTAATGCACCCGCCAATAGCAACAAACTATCACCGGGGAGGAAAGAAGCCGGTAGCAAACCGTTTTCTAAAAATAGGGTGGTAAAGAGAATGCCGTAAATGACCCAAATCACATTCGGATCGGCAAGTTTACTAAAATCCTGCTGCCATAAGGCATGAAGGATTTCGCGTAATACATCCATTTCTGTTCCTGTTTGCCTAGCGTGTGAGGATATTGTTGTAAGGACTGGTCTAGTGTATCCGTAATGGCGCGGATCCACATTGATCTTATCCTCAATAATCGAATTTTTGAGGGATATATACGTGTCGATGAGACTATTTGTGTAAGAGAGGATTAATGCGCGGATATTGTTACCGCGCATTAACAAATCAATCGTTCAGAAACCCTTACTGCACTGTTTTGATGCGCTCAAATCCTGCGGCCAAATCGTCCTGCAAATCTTGCACATTCTCCAGACCAATATGCAGACGGAACAGTGTGCCTTTTATCCCGTCCCCTTCATACTGACGAATGGCACGGATATTCTCCGGTTGATAACCCAGAATCAAGGATTCAAAACCGCCCCATGAAAAGGCCATACTGAAGTGGGTGAAATGGTCGAGATAAGCCTCTAACTGTTGCTGACTTAACTCTTCTTTTAATTCAAAAGAGAACAAGCCATTACAGCCAGTGAAGTCTCGTTTATAGAATTCATGGCCTTTGCAGCTTGGCAGGGCAGGGTGATAGACAGTGGCAACTTCCGGGCGCTGAGCCAGCCAGTTAGCAATTTCAATACTGCTTTTCTCGTGTTGTTTTAAACGCACGCCCAGTGTGCGCAATCCACGGCTAGCAAGATAAGCTGTGTCAGCATCAACCATTTGCCCCATCAGATAAGAGTCTTCCCGCAGTTGCTCCCAACAACGCGCGTTGGCAACGGCAATCCCCAGCATCGCATCAGAATGACCAATGATGTATTTAGTTCCTGATTGGATAGAGATATCAATACCAAAATCCAGTGCTTTAAACAGCACACCCGCAGCCCAGGTGTTATCCATCATAATAATGATGTCTGGTGAAACGGCCCGGATGGCTTGTACCATTGCCGGAATATCTTGTACTTCCATGGTGATGGAACCGGGTGACTCAAGGAATACCACTTTGGTTTTTGGGGTAATTAATGAGTCGATCCCGGCACCTATCATCGGATCAAAATAGGTCGTGGTGATATTCATGCGTGATAAAATTTTATCGCAAAAACTTTGGGCCGGCTCATAAGCAGAACCGGTCATTAGCACATGGTCACCCGTTGCGACAAATGACAAAATTGCGTTGCTGATAGCCGCGGCACCGCAAGGATAAAGGACGCAACCTGCGCCACCTTCCAGCTCTGTCATCGCCTCTTGCAGCGAGAAGTGAGTCAGGGTGCCTCGGCGGCCATAGAATAATTCGCCTTTTCCCCGATTGATAGTGGCATGCTTCTTCGCTTTTACCGAGTCGAAAACCAGCGATGAAGCTCGCTGGATCACCGTATTCACTGAGCCTTGAGTAAATCGTTTACTTCTGCCCGCACTGACTAAGGCTGTTTCCAGTTTTTCTGTCGTTTCTTTGTTTGCAGACATGATCGTGTCGTCACCTTTATATAGGATATGCTGTAGTTCCAGAGCCAGCATTCATTTTAGAGATATATTCCTTACGTTAGCATGATGATTGTTATGTGGGGGCAGCTTTCACCATGAAAAAAACTAAAGAGAGTGACGCGCTGTTTTCTGACGGTTTGTAATGGAGAAATTCTGTGTAAGTGGCAAAACAAGGGATTTATTAAGGAGTCTTGGTGAGAGTTCTTTAGTTCAATCAATCACTTCTTATCTTTATATCTAATGTTATCGGCATGGAATAATTAAGGTCGCTATCATTTCTATTAATTTACATAATTGTTTCAATCAGAATAATTCTCTTTCATTCTTAAAAAATCGTCTCAAATACTAATGATAATTACTATCAATTCCCGATTTGTTTGATATGATCGGCACCTGATTTCGTCCTTAAATTGATATGCATATTGGGTGGAGGCACAGCGTGAAAATAGCTGGCAAAGAGATTAAAGATAAATCATTCGTGCAAGGCCGGATGATAGCAGGCGTAATGGCATTATTGCTGGTGGCCGGTTTGGCAGGTCATGCACAGGCCGCGCCAGGCAACAGCAGTGCAGTCGCTGCATCTGTTGCTACACCAACAACTGCAACGTCAACCCCACTACCTACACCGGAAATCACACCGGTCGCTGCAAATGCACAAGCTGTTGCACCTGCAAACCCAGCACCTATGGTCCAGCCTCTGGCGGCACCTGTGCCACAAGGGTTGGCAATGGACTTATCTGTCTGGGGCATGTATCAGCATGCAGACGTCGTCGTTAAAGGGGTGATGATTGGTCTGGTGTTAGCCTCAATCGTAACCTGGACTATTTTGTTCTCCAAAGGTACTGAATTATTCCGTGCTCGCCGCCGTTTGCAGCAAGAACATGAAGTTATCGGGGCTGTGACTGATATGGATACCGCGTCTGAGCGGGCGGAGGCTTTTAGCACCGATAGCATTAGTGCCTTACTGCTACGAGAAGCGCAAAACGAGCGCCTATTGTCGACAGAATCCAATGATAACAATGGCATTAAAGAGCGTACGGCTTTCCGGTTGGAACGCCGTGTAGCAGCCATTGGTCGCCAAATGGGTAAAGGCAATGGATTCCTGGCTACTATCGGTGCAATCTCACCGTTTGTCGGGTTGTTTGGCACCGTGTGGGGCATTATGAACAGCTTTATTGGTATTGCTCATTCGCAAACCACCAATCTGGCTGTTGTTGCACCGGGTATCGCAGAAGCCTTGCTGGCAACGGCGTTAGGTCTGGTCGCAGCAATCCCTGCGGTAGTTATCTACAATATATTTGCTCGCTTAATTGGTAGTTACCGTGCACAGGTGGGTGACGTTGCCGCCCAAGTATTGCTGCTATTAAGCCGCGATCTTGATCTGGCGAGCAGCGCTGAGGCAAAGTCATCTAAGCATCCTCACCAATTGCGTGCGGGGTGATTTATGGCCATGCGTATGAATGACAATCTTGATGAAAGCGGTGAATTACACGAAATCAACGTGACACCCTTTATCGATGTAATGTTGGTACTGCTGATAATCTTTATGGTGGCAGCACCATTGGCAACAGTCGATATTAAAGTGGATTTACCAGCGTCTTCAGCGGTACCACAGCCGCGGCCGGAAAAACCGGTATTCCTGACAGTTAAAGCCGATAATCAGCTTTATGTCGGTGACCAGCAGGTTGACCGCGACACTCTGGCCGCGGCGTTGGATAAAATGACGCAATCCAATAAAGAAACCACTATCTTCTTCCAGGCGGATAAAGTGGTGGATTATGAAACTCTGATGAGCGTGATGGATGCGCTACGCAAATCAGGTTATCTCAAGGTTGGCTTAGTCGGTATGGAAGCGGGCATGGCAAAATAGCCTGCAACGCAGGCGCGGTTACGGTTGCCGCGCCTGACATTAATCTTTCGGCGTATTACGGCCCACTTCACTGGTATCTACCGCCCCCAACGCTTGTAGAAGGTCGCCTTCCAGTTCATGAGTATTTTGTGCTTCGTAGTAATTCTCCTCACCTACGCACTCTTTCCAATCGATATATCTTGGCGAACGGGTGTTATATAAAGGTTTATATCCAATAGCGATGAAAACCATGGTGATCCCATTCTCTTTTATTTTTTCGCACATACCTTTTTTGATAAGGCTTTGTGTGACATAAAACCCTTTATTTTCTTTATGCGCACTTTCAAAGCTATCATTACCATCAGAAAGAATTATCATCAGATTTTTATTGGTATTAGAGCTGCTTTCATTAAACAAATTATTAGCAGATAATATCCCTGAACTTATTAGTGTACCGCCTAAAGGGGACATATTAATCATATCATCGATAATCTCATTACTATCATGTTCATTTAATGAGTAGGAGTTTGCTCGATTTAAACAAACGTAGCTATTGAATATGTCATCAACTGGAAAGTTAATTACTTTCGGTGGTATCACTGCGCTGTTGCGTGGTATTGAGTTTATCGTTGCAACGTAATCAATACTCTCTCCTATTATTTCAAGTTGATATAATTGTTGGAGGATCTTTTGTGAGCGGGAAAGGAATGTATAAGCAGACTCTGCATCTTCAATATTTAATTCATCAATTTTATTTTTAGTGTCATTATATATCTCGCTGGTTACTTTCCCATATGCGATATGGTCAATATTTTCTAATCCCTCCAATCCAGGGAATTTTTTTAACCCAGATAATGTATATTTACGAAGGTAATCACCATTTGGGCTATGTTGCTTTGGCACAAAAGGTAAATGGCAATACTCCTTCGTTTGTGCACCGTTCCCAATACGCTGTTTAGTCCCCCATGAAAATGGTATAAACCCTATGGTATGTATATTCTCATTTTTTAAGATGTTATTATTGAGGCGGTTAAATATGTCTCTCAACGCATCTATTTTTTTTGGCTCGGATTCATTATGATTAAAATGATCATCCATTGAACCAGAGTAATCTGCGACAAATACTACATCTATATTCTCTATCGGTGCACTGATTATATTTTTTCTTGCTGCTCCTCTATCTGTTGCATTTATCATCGCACTAAAATTGGTTACTGGATTGTTAGTTAAAAATCTAGCTGAGTAGCTCATGTTGATCTCAGCCGCATACTCAATTCTGCCATTATTATTGATTATATCTATAGTCGGTGTTGAAAATATTTCTGCTGGCAGATAAGCATGAGCATAAGAACTCACTATGGCTTTATTCTGCGCTATTTGAGTTAAACTCGGAGTACTATGGTTATTTTCTACTGTCAGTGCTAATGTTGCTTGCTCCATTGCATCTGAGAGTTTGGCTTTTTTCTGTAAAAAATGAGTGAGCTCAAAAGAAAAAAATATTAGCCCAATAACCAAGGGCAAAAATATAATAAAGGGAAATAAGATAGCCCCTTGCTCATTCTTTATCAATGGCACCAATAGTCGTACTTTAATGTGAGTAAATCTATTTTTTATCATAAATAGCCTTTTTTATAAATAAGTTCATCCTCGCTAGGATTAACGCTCGATAGTTACCGCTGATGACCTTAATATAGGGATGGGTTCTATCTGGCTAAACAACGCTTGATACCCTGTGGGGGCAGGTAAACATAAGGTTACCTGGTACAGTGGCACCCATCGGCCACGATTACTGTAAGGTGATAAATCGGCCATTTCACGCAATGACCTAATGGGGTGACAAGTACCGACGATAAACTCTTCACTCTTAGTATCATTAATAATCTTATTACCAGGTGCTGCCGATTCAGCGGGATTAAAATGTAATGTTTCAACTTTTATCGCGAAATTATCACTGAATATACCCGAAGTTAATAGCATATTGCTCGCCAGAGTTGTTAAATCATTAACATTATTTTGAGTTAGTATTTCATCATCAGAATATAACCTGTTCCTTTCCCGAATTATTCCGGCAAGCGAATATGATATCCGGTCTAGTTTACCTACGGTTGATTGATATTCAGTCACTGAAATAAATAGTTTTATTAATAGCATTATTATGAAAATGACAAATGAAAACTCAATAATAGCTGAACCATTATTATTTCCAATAAAGTCTATGTTATTTATTTTCTTGTACAAAAATCACCTCGCGAGATAGTTGGATATTAGCCCAGCGTGAGGGGATAGGAAAAAAAAGAGGTTGATAGATGTAAGTTACTGTGTATTTGGCCAGTGGCGACGTTTCTGAGCCTGAATATATCTGACTAATGAGGTCAGATATACTATTGCTAAATTCTACAGTAGTATTAATCGCATTATTATTTGTTATGAAAACACCTAAAATACCATTCTGAGCATTTAAACTTTGCCTCAATATGGCACTATTACTGCCCTCTCTATTCTTAGTCGATTTTACCGCTTCTGAAACCGCCAGATCTAAACTGGCAGAGATATAGAGCAAACGGCCTATCTCTGCACAAGAGAGTAACGTCAATAAAAATAGAACAAAGACTACCGTAAAATCAATAGTGACCGACCCCTCATTCGAACGGGAGAATTGCTCTCTTATTTTACTCATTTACGCACCTTTATCACTTAATCTCTCTTGCTGAAGGCTCTGAACTTGACTTAGGGCGAGTATTAACTCATCCGGGTCTTTAGCCATTTTTTCAGCAATAATGATTTTTTTTGCATAGGTTGTATCACCGAGTTGAATCAGTGAAAAGACCAGGTTATGTAACCTTAACGAGTTTTTTTTACCCGACAAATAATCAGGTAATAATATTCTCACTGCATCGCTATAACGGTTATCAAGCATTGCTACTACAGCAAGATTATTCATTGCCGTCCCATCAGAAATAAATAAGGCTCGCGACTTTTCAATAGCCACTTCTGCTTTATGCACTTCACCACTATTAGCCAATACAATGCCGTGTAAGTTGTGAGCTTCTGCATTATTAGGAGAAATAGTTAATAATTTATTTATAACTGTTATAGCATTTGTCGAGTCATTATTGTTAATCAAGTTTTTGGCTTGCAAAATATATACAGGCTCACTCGGTTTGTTAATCATCGGTTGTAAATAATATAAAGATGACTTGGTGTCGCCGGTAAGATAGTAGGCGTTAGCCAGTTTTAATCTTATCGCATCATCTTCTTTTTGTTTTAATCTGGTTCGGTATAAAGTGACCAATCCGGCATGATTATTTGCCTTTAGCAAGATACTCTCACGATATAGAAACTCTTTATTACTTATGCCACTATTCGTGGAGCAACCACTTATCATAAAAATTAAAAGTGAAACGGTAATAGTTTTTTTACATTGTTTGTACATATTTGAGTAACTCCAAAACGCTAGGTGATATAACTAACACAACAAAAGGAATAAGAATAAAAAGAAACATAGGGAAAGTCAGTTTTGTTGATAGCTTACTGTTTTTTTCTTCTGTAATTAACAATTGCATTTCTCTCATATCTTGAGAGAGTTTTATTAGTTGTTCATAAACGGTTGAGCCGAAACTGATGCTATATTGTAATGCACTGCAAAACATTTTTATTTCTGTTTCGGTTGATAGTTGTTGAAATTCTTTAATCGCACTCTCTAGCCCATTAATTTCTGCGCGCTTAGTTATTTTTTCTACGATTAAACTTAAATCGATATTTATTAATTTGAATCTTTTAGCCGTATAGCTTAGTGCGCTATCTATAGTCATTCCTGATTGGACACAGGCAGCGGTAATATCGATAAAAAAGGGTAGCGAATTTAACATTTTTTTTATTTTTTTATTCACCATATTTATGGTAATAACTTTTGGTAGATATATAGTTGTTATCAGCATAAGCAAACAAATCATAAGGAAACTCATGCTACTAGTCGCTATGAAACTAGTTTTTACCAATATAATCATCACTATCAGAAATAGCGAAATAATCAATATCTTTAAATAAGTCACCTTATGAAGTATATAAGGTAATTTTATAAAAGAAGATAGCGCTATTTCTTTTTTATTTTTTGACTTTTTTATTTCACGTTTAGAGGATAAAATATGGTCATTGTTAATTTTATTATATATTTCTTTCTTATTGTATTTTTTCTTGCTAATGAGTAATGAGATAAAACCAAATAGTACCATGGCAATAAAAATTATATTCATAGTGCTTTCCTAAGCATTGACCTTATCAGTGCTATCCCAATTATCTCGCTGGAGATAATATAATAAAAAATAATCCTACCAGTAGGATGGTTCCACATTGACTCAATAATCGTTGGATCCATAAAGTAAAGAAAAAGAGAGAATACAAAAGGTATGATAGAGAGAATATTTACTGACATCCGTGTTTGTGCCGTCATAACGGCTTTCTTCTGTTCGGATGTTTTGCTTTTTGTGATCACTTGGGACAAACGACTGGTCAGTTCTCTTAATTGCCCACCTTGTTGCAAGTTAAGCAAAATGATGGTGATAAGAAAGTAAAACTCGGGGTAACGAAAGCGTTGATAGGCATCATAAAAAACAGTTTCAGGAGACTCACCTACATTCAATCGGCGGCAAATAAGGCTTAATTCATTCCCTAATGGCCCACCTACCTCTTTCCCACAACGTTCTAATACTTGGTTAATGCTGGCACCGCTACTGGCAGCCATATTAATCATCAACAAAACCTCTGGGAAATCTCTTTTAAATAGCGTGTGATTATTTTTACGCGAAAAGTGTATTTGAAAAAATATGATACTGAACAAAATAAATGTCAATACCACCAAAGTATTTATCCCAACCCATGTTTTATTTATAATGTAAATGCATATTGCATAACCGATAGGTATGGCTATATGCATTTTATTTTTGTTTATATCAATGCTTAATAAATAGTTCACCCATTCATTGGCTGTTTTTTTTAGTAATGACGTAAGGAAAAAATCATTGGTAGTGGTTTTTTTTGGGTTTTTAATTATGGTCTTCTTTATTTTTATCCATTTTAAGTTAATGAGTAAAAGTAATAGAATCCCAGATAAAAGTATTATGTTGTAAATCATTATTTCACCGTGGAAAAAATACTACTTAGTTCATTTGATAAGCTGTATATATCAGCATTCACCCTCACAGCAGATCGGCTGAATAAACCATGATTAATAAATTCTCCTTGGATTTTTCCCTGTTCGTCACGCTCTTTGGACGGTTCAAATGAGAATATGTTTTGTAATACGACATTGTCCCCCTCCATTCCCATAATTTCACTAATATGGCGTACCTTTCGTGAACCATCATTCATGCGTGAAACTTGCACAATAAGATTGATGGCGGAGGCAATATTTCGGCGAATAGTAAATATGGGCATATTAACTGGACCCATCATGATCATGCTTTCGAGTCGGGCAATAGCATCGCGGGGAGAATTAGCATGTAAGGTGGACATAGAGCCATTATGGCCGGTATTCATTGCCTGAAGCATTTCAAATGTTTCCTCACCACGGCACTCCCCGATAATGATCCTGTCGGGGCGCATACGCAGTGAGTTTATTACTAAGTCCCGCATCGTGATTTGCCCAGTATTCTCTAGCCCGGCGAGTCGTGTCTCCATCCGTACCACATGGGGTTGTTCAAGATTTAACTCGGCAGCATCTTCTAAGGTGATAACTCTTTCGTTTTCAGAAATATATTTTGATAATGCGTTGAGCAGTGTTGTTTTTCCTGAGCCTGTGCCACCAGAGATAATAATATTGACCCGGCAACTGGCTGCAATTATCAAGAAATTAGCCATATCACTGCTCATAGCACCCATATTAACCAGATCTTCTAGTTTTCGTTTGTTGGTACTGAATTTTCGAATTGAAAGTGCTGTGCCATCCAATGTGATTGGACCGATTGCCACATTGATTCGGCTACCATCAATTAGGCGTGCATCTGCTAACGGTCTACCTTCATCAATACGGCGATTGACTCTTTGCATCAGGCGTTTGGCAATATCAGTCAGTTGACTGTTATTAATAAAACGGCGGTTGGTTAAGGTTAGCAACCCATAACGTTCAACAAATATCTTTTCAGGGCCATTGACCATAATATCGCTAATAGACTCATCTTCCATCAGTTCTCTTAACGGGCCAAAACCGGTAATCTCATCGGCGATCGTTGCAATAATATCTTTTTGCTGCTGAGTATTTAATCTATATTCATTGTCATTAAATAAATCATCGTAGGTTATTGAAAGTAAACCAAAAAGTTTGTCATAATCATCAACCAGATGTTCTACTTTATCGATATCAATGTTAGCCAGCATTTTTTCTCGTATTTCTTCTTGGATGATTAATGATATGTTCATTTTTAATTTTTACCTTTTAGAAGCTTTCTTAACCATGATTTTCTCTTGTTTGATAAATCAATGGTTATGCCTAATGTGTATTTAGCCAATTCGGTTATTATGGTTTTCTTTCGGCCAAAGTAATTTTTATCACTTAATGATTCCGTTGTTTTATGTATTAAAGGGATTCGTATATCTATCTTACGCCCAAGTAATGACGGGATATCTGAAGTATCCAGCATATCTCTTGTTATTGGTCTGCTTTCATTTAAACAGACTAATAGTCGGGTTGCTTGCCTGTTGTCTCGTTTAAATTTTTCATAAATAACAATAAACGTTTTAGCGACACGGACTGACATCATACTATTATCAAGCAATACGATAATGCAATTAGCGTGTTCTATATAATCAGTGAGTTTTTCTTTCGGTACGTTATGAATCGGTTGATCAAATACAATAAAATTGTGCTTTATATCTCTGTGTCCATCAATTTCAGCTATATCTTGCCCTTTACCAAACATAAGAGATAAATTATTTTGATATTCGGTTATTTCTGTAACCATCTTTTTTTCTGTAACAAGATCAAGATCCTGAGATCCATTATTGCCCTGTAATAATAGAGTTGGTGATTGCTTTATCTGTGTGATCGCGGTTGCTAAGTGATAACTGATCAGGGTGGTTCCGATGCCTCCCTTACAGCCCAATATACTGATAAAAAAGGCTTTCCTTTCAGACTCGATAGGGATGCCTTTGAGTAAATGTTGCGTCAATTCAGACAACTGCGACTTTATATTTAAGTATAATATGCCACGCTGAATGAATTGTTGGGCGATACCAATTGAATCAATATCGCCAACTAAAACACACCAACAGTCACGCGGGATAAGAATTTTTATTAAATCCAATGTTTTTTCAATATTATCATTACTCCCGATGTCAATAATAGCACCAATGGTTTTATCGGATAAATTTATTTTTGGCACGAGAAAAATACTCTCATCAAATGATTTAATATCCTTAATATCGGCAAGCCTGACTTTCTCTGCGGTTTCTTCGCGCAGCCATTCCCTGCTGGAAATAATAGCAATGGTGTTTTTTATCTTATTATTTTTTTTGTTTATTGCATCTTTGTTAAGAATTAATTGCATATGTCACCATTAAAGGAAATTACTTTGATTGCGTTATTTTGAAAGAATTCTATTTTTATTTACTGCGCATCCTACTTCGCTATCCCGGGACATCCGATAATCATTGCGTTGATATTTGCATCGTCGCTCGTTATCTCTTTGCAAAACAGGTGTAGATAATGACTGGTTTTTATCTGTTGCTAACAAGTCTCTTTTAGCTAATGAACAGGCTTGGTCATTCTCATTTGGCTCGATAATAAATGAGGCATGCACAACGCTAGAGAAAAAAATAACACTGCTAACTATCCATAGTTTCATTTTATGAAACCTCCTTTTCGTAGGAATTCCTTAGCCACTTTTTTCCTTTTTATTTCCATTATATGAGTGAAATTAAATAAGCGTTCCAATGTTGATGTGTGCATAAAATCAGGTAATTCCACATCCTTTCCGGCAACCGGCTTCACCAGGCTGACGGTGGCGACGACCACCAGTTCAGTTTGATTTTTTTGCGTTTGTGCATTGCGAAAGAATGCCCCTAAAATAGGAATATCACCTATGAAGGGGATCTTTTTAAGGGATTCCCGCTCTGATTTACTGATCAATCCACCTAGAATAAAGCTTTCGCCATCACCAAGTTCTAATGTGGTCGCTGCCTTACGTGTGCGTAATGAAGGATAAGCATTACCCCCTTCGACGCTAAAGACTTTATCTACACTACTGACTTCTTCTTCCATACTAATGCGGATACGATTTTTCTCATTTACCTTGGCCGCAATGTTTAGCTTGATACCATAAGTTTTGTATTTAATTACGGTGCTGCTTTGGGTGGTATTAAAAAGTGGTATTTCGCCACCAACTAAAAATGAGGCACTTTCACCGGACAGTACCGATAGATTGGGTTCGGCCAGAATACGTGCAATTGAGTCATCATTAATGGCATGAACTAATGTACTAATTCCGGTGGCATTGAACTTTAAAAATTGAAAGGAGCCAACGGATGCTTCGTTGATACTGCTCCAATCTACCCCTATATTCTCACTAAAGTCTTTAGTCACCTCAGCAATGGTTAATTTCACATTTACTTGGTTAGATTCAGGGAGTTTAATCTTATTAATTACCCCTAAGTAATCAGGGTTATTAAAATGTTGGTCTTCGCGATTTTTCTCTCTTTTCTTGTTTATTGCTTCACCGACAATAGCTGCAATAGTGTCTTTCGCCTCTTCTGACTCTGCCTTACCCGTCAGCAGATAGCCATTACCAATTTTATTGATTTCTATGTTGCTATCAGGATATTCAATTTTTATTCTCTGATATGCTGAAGTAATGATGTCATTTACCATGACGGCAGTTTTTATCATTGGATTATTATCTTTATTAAATAAGATAAACTCTGCTATTCCTTCTTTTTTTGCATAAACAATAATGCTATTTTTACCAACCAGTTCATAATCAGCAATAGCAGCGGCAGAGACAAAAACAGTATCAATCGCCTCATCTGTTTTTATTATATATGACTCGCCTGATGATAAATAAACAGGCTTGGCATATGCATGATTGACAACTATTTGGCAGGTTGCAATGGCGAAGAGTAAAAACAGTTTATTCCAACTGATATATTCTGGCCTGGGTGTTCTCATCCTCTTAGCTCTCTTGTTATGCGTAGTTTAGGTATGATGTCATATATATTTGTTGATTGATTATTGCCAGTAACTATACTCGGCGCCAGAACGATATCTCCCGACTTTTCTGCGATATGAATGATGTCAAGTTCCTCTCTTTTAATTATGACGGATATATAACCAGTTACGACTTCTCCGGTCTTTTGATTTTTGTTGTTTTTTTCTGGTAATTCGTCTGTCGAATTCTTTTTTATTCTTATTATTCTCATGGCGGGTATGATTTCATTCAACGAAAAGGTTTGACTTTTTTTATCACTCAATTCTTTCGTGTTAATGACTGTGCCACTACTCATGCCTTTATTTTTATCTGTCTCAAGCACTCTTAATTGAAATGAGAGGGAATCACCTACTTGCAATGTATCTAACAAATACCCATTTTTCTGACTAATAGTGAATTTATAAATAATTTCACCTTTCTTTAAATTAAGGTAATTGAATTCATTACTATCGGGTGAAGCCAAAACTACGGGTGTAATATAAGAACCCGCTACAAGGTTTACTTTCAATAAATGACTGTTGATATCTGTTTTTCCTGATATGTTGCTTTTTATTAATTCACTTGATTCAGGTACCATGATGGCTTTTAGTGCATAATCGTTTTGAGTGAGTAGGGTACCTGAAGAGAGATCATGTGTTGACTGTGCCAGGACAATCTCAACTTCTTTTTCTTTATTTAAATCGACGAAATTATAGGGTGTATGCACATCAGGCTTGGTATTGATCATAATGCCGGCAGCCCCGATGGCGACAATCAAAATTGAAAATAATAAAAGAAACTTACGATTCATTAAAATAACCTTGTGTCATTATTAAGTTAATGTGGCTTGATATTTTAGGTGAATAGCGACAATGTAAAACCCGAGGTAATTGCAGCAGCATAGGGAACCCCTCGTTGTTGAATATCGTGTTTGTTAATCAATAAACCTATTATCATTACCACACCGCCCATAATGGCGGTATAGATAATGAAATCTAGTGATTGTTCTGCGGTGAGTGCCAGCAGCAATGCAGTAATGAGTTTTACATCGCCACCACCGATAAGTTTAAAATGAAATATTATATAGCCCATTAGTAAGGAAAAAAGTGGAATGGTGATGTTAACCGTGCTGTTTGTTGTATACCCCAATGCTATGGAACTGAATATAATAGAAATGATAAATTTATTACTGATAATTCGATTACATATATCGCTATAACAAACGAACAGTAGCTGTAATGCTAGCAGTAGTATTAAGGATGATTTTATTATATCCATCATTTTTCCTAAAACAAAAACATGGCAACGATAAGTTGCCATGTGAAAATCCTGATAAATATTAGAATGACGGTGCGACGCTGTTACCCCTATTAGCCCCCTGGCGCTGATACTGCTGTTCTAGCACTAGCAACGGCCCCATTTACTAACTCGATTAGGGTTGGCCTTGCTAACGTAATAAATACGCCCGCTAATGCAATCACCATAACGTACTCAATAATAGAACCACGGGTATCTTTCAGAAATCCTCGGGTTTTAAGTCGAGTAGCAACACAACCTTTATTGATTAAATCCATCATGTTCGTTTTCCTGTTAAATGGTAGGGGAGTATTCCCCATTTTTAAGTTTTAAATGTAAAGAGTCACTGCTCTTTATTTAGCTACTATCCGACTTGATATAATCAGCCTTGCTGGTAGTGACACCTATTTAACGTTTTTTTTCGCTTGCTGGCCTTTTTATTACCATCATTTAATCTTTTTAAATCACCCTCATCTTATTATCACTATCAGAAGTGCGGTTTATCCCCACTAAATAAGATAATAATAATTAGCGTTGAGAGAAATGAGAGCCAGCAGAAAGAGAAAAAGGCCAACAGAGAAATAAGTTTCTTCCAACGGTAACTGTGTAAAAAACTTTGTTGTGTCGCGATAGGTGATATTACGCTAGCCCCTGGCTTGAATGGTTGGGTTACTGGCGCAAGCTGCTCCTTATTAGATGCAGCAGTGATAAGGGGGTCTGCGTGCATTTGTTGTTCAGCTTCATCATTGATGACAATCTGACTAACAGAACCGGTATAGCGGACACCTTTACGTGGGATGGTATGTATAAGTGATTCTTTCAGCCCGACCTGAAGAAATGCTTTTCGCAACATATAGATCTGCCCATAGTAGCTACTTTCACTTACAGCTCCGCGCTGTTCTTTCCATACCTGATTAATAATCTGCTCTTTTTCTGTTACACCACTAAGTAGCAGTTGTAAAAATCTAAGGTTATTTTCAGTTAATATTACCACCGAACCGTCAGGACCATTTAAGCAACGTTGCGTAGGGGAAAATAGCACCGTTCCTTCTAATTTAAACATAATCTCATTTGTCTCCATACTGATGGTTACCTATCCTATATAAGACGTTATGTGTTCTTTCAGTAATTTAAGATTATTAAGAGTGCCATGCTTTGTCTCTATTCTAATTCTCAATCTTCTTTAAAGGCTATTTGTGTGTATTTTTGCATTTGATAATTATTCTTAACAAGAAGTTAATTAATTTTGTTGTGGTGTTGTTTATTATGTTTCATTACATATTCTTACCTGAATTTCTCTTTTCCTTTTATTTAAAGAGTTAAATAAATTTAGTTTGCTATTATTCTTCTGTTTTTGCTTTTAGTCTTTCATTTTTATAATTTTACTCTATTAAATATAATATTTGTTTTTATTGGTGGCGAAAGTTAATAGACGATAATTTGGCAGGATAAATTTCTCTGGCAGGGCGATAACAACTGGGCTAACCGATATGAATTGATCGCAAGTGATAGTGTGTGGGGTGAAGAGTAAACTGTTAAAGTCTTAATCGCTAAACAGTGATAACTACAGTAGGTACCTTTATGACCATGGATTTATTTGATCAGTTGCCTCATGATCCCTGGATTGAAACGTTAGCGCCCGGTGCGGTTGTTTTACATCATTATGCACGGCAGCAGGCCGCATTATTATTTGCTGATGTTATTGCTATCACCACTGCCGCGCCTTTTCGCCATCTCATCACCCCCGGTGGTTACCGGATGTCGGTTGCCATGAGTAATTGTGGTCAGGTTGGTTGGGTGAGTGATATGCAAGGTTATCGCTATAGCCCGGTTGATCCTTTGACTGAGAAAAGCTGGCCTGCCATTCCGGCAAGTTTTATGACATTAGCTGTTGATGCCGCGCAACAAGCGGGTTTCTCTCAATTTGAGCCAGATGCCTGCCTGATAAATCGCTACGAGGCAGGGGCTAAATTATCATTACATCAGGATAAAGATGAGCTGGATCTGCGTCAGCCAATAGTTTCGGTATCGCTGGGGCTAGCTGCGGTATTTCAATTTGGTGGGCTGACGCGTGAGGCTAAATGCCAGAGAGTCTTATTAACGGAAGGGGATGTTGTGGTCTGGGGTGGGCCTTCCCGTTTGAACTATCACGGTGTACTGCCATTGAAAGCCGGTTTTTCCGCTACGACCGGCGCTTATCGAATTAACTTAACCTTCCGTCGCACTCGCTGATTTGAGAGGTTATAAGAAAGTGTGAGAATGCCCTCAATCTTATCTGGCAAGAGTAAGGGCGATGAGAGTTTTATTGCTGTTGACTATCTTTTTTATGCAGCAACATATACACCGCAGGAATAACCAGCATCGAAAGCAGTGGTGCACTCACCATCCCGCCAATCATCGGTGCGGCAATACGTTGCATGACCTCTGACCCTGCCCCGCCGCCCCACATAATGGGAAGCAAGCCGGCCATAATAGTGGCGACAGTCATGGCTTTTGGTCGCACCCGCAGCACCGCGCCTTCATGAATAGCTGCACTCATCTGGCTGGCCGTCATAGCAATGCCGGGTTGCTGATGTTTTTTCACCGCCTGATTGAGATACAGCACCATTATTACACCAAATTCAGCGGCCACACCGGCCAGGGCGATAAAGCCCACCGCGGCGGCAACGGAAAAGTTATACCCCAAGCCATACAGCAGCCACACCCCGCCAATCAGTGCGAAGGGAAGCGTCGCCATGATTAATGCGGCATCGCGGACACTGCTGAACGTGACATACAACAAGACAAAAATGATCATCAGGGTAACCGGTAACACAATTTTCAGTTTTGCTGTTGCCCGTTCCAGGTATTCAAACTGCCCAGACCAGCTAAGGGAGACGCCTTCCGGCAGTTCCACTTGTTGTGCCACCGCTTGCTGCATTTCAGTAACGGCTGATTTCAAATCTCGCCCGCGCAGATCAACATAGACCCAGTCAGATAAGCGCGCATTTTCACTTTTCAGCATCGGTGGGCCTTCTGTCACCTTGATATCGGCCAGTTCCGCCAGTGCGACTTGCCCGCCACCGGCAGTCACTACCGGCAAATCACGCAATTTTTGCAGTGAATCACGTATTTCCCGTGGGTAGCGCAGGTTGATTGGATAACGTTCACGCCCTTCAATGGTTTCACCGATGTTTTGCCCGCCAATCACGGTTGCCACCAGTGATTGCAGTTCTTTTACTGAAACGCCATAGCGAGCGGCCCGTTGACGGTCAATGTTGATATCCACATAGCGGCCACCTGCCAGTCGTTCCGAAAGGGCCGAAGTCACACCTGGTACTTTGCGCACCACTTGTTCGATTTGCTGTGCCACCTGCTCAATTTGGTGCACATTTTTGCCATTCACTTTGATCCCAACCGGGCTTTTGATGCCGGTAGAGAGCATATCCAGCCGATTGCGGATCGGAGGCACCCACAGATTGGCGATACCGGGCACCTTGACGGTGGCGTCCAGTTCTTCGATCAATTTGTCCATGGTCATGCCAGGCCGCCATTGATCCTTGGGTTTAAAACGAATGGTGGTTTCGATCATGGTCAGAGGGGCCGGATCTGTTGCCGTCTCTGCTCTCCCGGCTTTACCAAATACTGTCGCTACTTCCGGTATGGTTTTTATCAAACGATCGGTTTGTTGCAGTAAATGGCTGGCTTCGCGTACCGAAATCCCCGGCAGTGTAGAAGGCATATACAGTAAATCACCTTCATCCAACGCGGGCATAAACTCGCTCCCCAGACGGCTTAATGGATACAGGGTTGCCAGCAGTAATATACCCGCGATAGCCAATGTAGTTTTTGGTCGCGCCAGTACGGCGGTTAACACCGGATGATAAAGGGCGATTAGCCCACGGTTAATGGGGTTGGCATTCTCATCAGGGATTTTGCCGCGAATAAAATAGCCCATTAATACCGGTACTAACGTAATGGCTAACCCCGCCGAAACAGCCATGGCATAGGTTTTGGTAAAAGCCAGCGGAGAGAACATCCGCCCCTCTTGCGCCTGTAATGTAAATACCGGAATAAACGATAAGGTGATGATCAGTAAACTGCAAAACAGCGCCGGACCGACTTCAATGGCCGCCTGCTCTGAAATGCGCCAGTAATCCTGACTGACCGGTGTTTTCCCCGGGTTATCTCGCCGCCATTGCTCCAACACTTTGTGCATATTTTCGATCATCACGATCGCGGCATCCACCATAGCCCCGATGGCGATGGCTATCCCACCCAGCGACATAATATTGGCATTGACCCCCTGATAGTGCATGACGATAAACGCGCCAAGAATCCCCAGGGGCAGGGTGATGATAGCCACCAATGCTGAGCGGAAGTGGAACAAAAACAGTGAACAGATCACCGCCACCACTAAAAACTCTTCCAGCAATTTGAATGATAAGCTGTCGATGGCCTGAGTAATCAGGTGTGAGCGATCATATACCGGTACGATTTCTACCCCAGCCGGTAAGCTGCGCTGAATCTGTTGCAGCTTCTCCTTCACGCCGTTAATGGTTTCCAGTGCATTTTTGCCATAGCGCATCACAATGATGCCACCGGCAACTTCCCCTTCACCATTAAGCTCCGCCACGCCACGGCGCATTTCTGGCCCCATCCGCACGGTAGCGACATCGGACAGTAAAATGGGAATACCTGCACGAGCAGTGATCACGATATTCCTGAAATCATCCAGCGTTTTCAGGTAACCGCTGGCGCGCACCATATATTCTGCCGCCCCCATTTCCAGCACCGAGCCACCGCCTTCCTGATTACTATCAGTAATGGCGCTGGCAATTTGTTGATGGGATAGATTCAGCGCCCGCATCCGTTCCGGGTCGAGAACGACTTGATATTGGCGCACCATGCCCCCGACACTGGCCACTTCAGAGACATTGGGTACTGTTTTCAACTCAAATTTTAGTGTCCAATCCTGCAAGGCACGCAGATCGGCCAGACTGTGTTTGCCAGTTCTGTCGATTAAGGCATATTCATAGATCCAACCCACCCCCGTGGCATCCGGTCCCAACGAGGCTTTGGCTTCAGCCGGCAAGGTAGCCTGCACCTGACTGAGATACTCCAGCACCCGTGAACGTGCCCAATAAGGATCAGTGCCATCATCAAACAGCACATAGACATAGGCGTCGCCGAACATCGAGAAACCGCGTACGGTTTTAGCACCAGGTACTGATAACATGGTGGTTGTCAGTGGATAAGTCACCTGATCCTCGACCACTTGTGGTGCTTTACCAGGATAACTGACACGGATGATCACTTGGGTGTCTGACAAGTCTGGCAGCGCATCCAGCGGGGTTTGTTGCAGTGACCAAATTCCCCACGCGGCCATCATCACCGCGCCAAGCAGTACCAACAGCCGATTGCGCAGTGACCAGCGGATAATGGCGGCAATCATAGGTGGCTCCTGTGGGTATCGGTGCTGCTATTGCTTGTTACCGGCTGGATTTGGCGGATTTGTGCCCCTTGTTCATTGAGAGTGAAAGTGAAATTAACCTGACTACCAGCAACGATTTCCGGTGATAACGGCTCTGCCGGTAGTTGGAAGTCCATCGTCATCGCCCCCCATTTCAACGCCGCGATCGGGCCATGGGATAAGGTGATTGTTGAGCCGTTGATAGCGGTGACTGTTCCTTGCACCGAGTAGATATCAACAGGTGCTACGGCAGTGTTATTCGCTGTTGGCGTGGTATTCTCAGTTAAGGCGGGGGTATCCTCCATTTGTGGCAGAGCGCTTTGCAGACTGGCTTCTGAATCAATCAGGAATTGGCCTGAGGTCACCACCAACTGACCGGCGTTTAGCCCGGATTTTATCTCTGTCCAGCCGTCCTGAGTTTGCCCGGTACTGACATCCACCGGCTTAAAGTAGCCATTAGCTTCAGCCAGCAGCACCCGGTTACTATTGCCTGACATCAGCAAGGCTTCTTGTGGAATAGCCAATACCGGTTTTAGATTATCTGCTGGCGCGGATTGTACATTCAGGTACATGCCCGGTTTCAGCTTTTGTTGCGGGTTTTCCAGGACGATGCGCGCTTTTAAGGTGCGGGTAGCGAGATCCATATTAGGTAATAGCTCGCTGACGGTGCCGTGGAAGGTTTCACCCGGCCAACTGGCGGTCGTGGCGGCAATCGTACTGCCGATAGTGACTAAACTGGCTTGTGATTGCGGATAGTCCACCACTATCCATACCGGATCAAGGCTGGCTAACTCAAACAGTGATTGTGTCGCAGTCACTTGTGAACCGGCCCGAATATCCAACTTACTCACATAACCCTCAGACGGAGATCGTAATGTGACCCGCGTTTGCGGCTGGCCGCTTTTTTCGACACTGCGAATCACCTCTTCTGGCATAAATTGCAGTTGTAGCCGTTGGCGAGCGGCGGCCGTTAATTGGCTATCACCCAAGGTGCGGATTGCCAGATACTCTTGTTGCGCGGCACTCCAATCGGGAACCCATAATTGCGCCAATGGCTGATTTTTACTGACCGGTTGTTGATTGGCGCGTACATACAATTGTTCAATAATGCCGTTAGCCCGCGCCGCGATAACCTGCACGCTGCGCTCATCGGTTGCCACTGTGCCGTAACCGGCAAGACGATAGTTGAGTGATCGCATTTCCACCGCGGCAGTGCGCACGCCTAAATTCTGCTGTTGGCGGGGGCTGATGCTAACGCCGCCCTGCGCTACGGCTTCATCGGCATAGCGCAGCACCAACTCCATATCCATAAATGGCGATTTGCCAGGTTGGTCGAAACGCTGGCTGGGGGACATAGGATCATACCAATACAGCACCTTACGGCTATTTTCTGCTGGTGTTTTTTCAACCACTATGGCTGCCGTGGTGGAGTGCTCTGAGGTGGGTTTAGCCAACAGATAACCGGCAACGCCACTGATCACGGCGACGGCCACCAGCGTCAAACTAGATAGCTTTTTCATCGCATGCTCTCCTGCGGGGTCAGATAACGGATGGCAGCCCAGGTACGGGCTAACTCTCTGGCGGCATTACTGGTATTGAGCTGGCTATCGAGCAGGGAGCGCCGTGCTTCCAGCACACTGCTTAAATCGCTTTTATTGGCCTGATACTGCGCCATAACCAATTTAACCCGTTGTTTTTGCAGTGGTATAACTTCATCAGTCTGACGCTGCCATAATTGCTGTGTGGCCTGATATTGCGCCAGCAGAGTATCGAGTTGCGCCCGGTGGTCGCGGGTGAGTAATGTAAGCTGGTCGTTGGCTTCCATTGAGCGCGACACATCGGCGGCATAGTCTTTATCCTGACGTTGTGAGCGGAATAGTGGCAAATCAACAGTGATCATGACGCCCGCCATATCGTCATACTCGTCAGCTCGTTTAGCGTAATAGACTTCGATCCCAACGTCCGGTGTGGCGGCAATGGCTGATTGTGCGGAGCGGGCTTTGGCAACGTCAGCTTCACGGCTGGCAAGCAATACTTCAGGGTGCTGTTGGATGGCATCACGCAACACGGTGATATCCGCCGGTAGGCGGGCGAAAGGAGGCAACGGGCCGCTGATATGCTTGACCTCTACACCGGTTAACTGCGTCAATTGGGTTTGTGCCAAGGCAACATCACGTTGTGCGGTGGTCAATCTATCCTGCATGGCAGATAACGTCAGGCGCGCATCCAATACACTGCTGGGTAATGCACCACCACTGGCAACACCGGCCCGTTGCAATGCGACCTGTTTTTCGCTTTCTTTTACCAGCACTTGCGCTGCGCCCACCGCCTGTTCGGTCAGGGCGAGATCAAGCCACGCCTGAGCCGTCTCTTTTTGCAGCCTGGTGCGGATAGTTTCACTGCCTGCTGCCGTTTTGCGCGCTTCAGCACTCAGGGTATCAGCCTTTCTTTGTCGCTTATCACTACTGATATAGTCCTGCATGATACCGACCCGCTGCATGGTCATGCCCTCGCGGGTGAAGCGGCGGGCATTACTGCCGCCGACGGGGAGGTTTTCAATACCAAACTTCAATTTTGGATCGGGCAGTTGCGTGGCTGAACTGGCCATATTTTCCAGTGCATTGACCTGATGCTGATTAGCTGACAGCTCAGCCGAGTAGCGTTCAGCGGAGCTCAGCGCCTGTTCCAGTGTGATATCTGCCGCGTAGCTCACCGCTGGCAGAGTGAAAAGTGCCGCCATTAACAGTGCGGTAAATCCGAATGGCAGCGCAGCCGTGGGGCGCACCTGCTGTGGGTGATTCAGTAAAGGGGTCATCATTATCCCGCCTTATGGCCGCTGTGCTGAAATGGCAGTTAGCTGATAACCTTGTTCGGTCTGGCGGAAACTGAATGTCACGGATGTACCTGCGGGTAATGGCTGTGCGGCCAGGCTCTCCGGCAGGTCAAATGTCATGGTCATCGGTGGCCAGTTCAATGCCGGAATGGCGCTATGAGCAATAGATACGCGGGTGGCATGCCAGGTTTTTATCTGGCCCTGGGAGTGATAGCTCTCTGCTGGCGCAGAATCCGCCATTATTGTATGACTATCATGAGACATCGGGCTATTTTCACTCATGGCCGGGCTGGCGGCGAACAGCGGAGAAGAAAACAGTAATACAGCAGATACAGCGCTAAATAAGATACGCATAGCAATAACTCCAAAACATAGAATAAGCACAACACACCACGATTAAGTGGCCTGAAGAAAACGGTTATTTATGTCTGGATCTATTCTCTAAAGCGGCAGAAAGCGATTTCAGTGGGGGGGCCGACAATGGGGGGGGTATGCCAGTCAACGCGCTGGACGCGTGGTGTTTGTTGCCTATCAGCCAATACTAGCTCCGTATTGGTGGGTAAGGCTGCCAGCACCAACATGCCGCTGTCAGACTGGACAGAGTCAGGGATGCAGTGTTTTTCACATAAGGAGTCTTGCGCCTGACCATGAGACATATCCATCATTGATGGCATGTCGTGCATTTGGTTTTCTGTTGCTAAAGGGTCAGGCTGTATATGCCCTTGATGCTGGGTAAATACCGGCGAGGCAGAAGGGGCAATATCACACTGATGGCTGGCGATGGCCAACTGTGCGTTGAGAATTAGCCAGCAGGCAACCAGCAGCATACCGCACATGCGCATTTTACTGGCGCGCATCCGGTGCATAAGCTGTGGTACTCCCCTAAATGCTGGCATGTTTAACCTGAATGTGTGGTGATATTAAATAATGCTGCCAGCGAGTATAGGACCATCTCCCTGTTTTTAGAATGGTTTTATCGGGTTGCACTGAGTGAAATGAAAGGTTACCAAAACGTTAGTATGCTGAATTTATTCTATTTATTTCGATATCTGAAGTCGCAATGGGGGTTGATTAGAAGAAATATTTACTTTTCTTTAAGTTATTATCCAACGCCCGCTGAGTTATTAGCCCACACCGCTATGCATCAATCGGCGTGGGCTGAATAAGCCTAAGCCTTACCAGGCATAACTGACAGTAGCGGTGGCAACACGGCCACTGCCATAGAAGCAAGCTGCCATCTGTGCACAACTGGCAACATATTCTTTGTTGAACACATTGTTGACGTTAACCTGCAAACTGATGCCTTTCATCGCTGGCAGAGCTTGTCCCAGTTCATAACGCATCATCCAGTCATACAATGTCACCGCCGGGACTTTAAAGCTGTTCTTGGCATCACCCCAACTGGTGCCAATATAGCGGACACCAACACCGGTGGATAAGCCATCGACTACTCCTTTATCAAAGGTATACATTCCCCACAGTGAGGCGGAATGGCTTGGTGTGCGGGCTGGCATTTTGCCTAATTCAGCCAGTGTTTTGGTTTCACGCACTTTCCCTTTGGTGTAGGTATAGGCAGCAATCAGGTTGATATTGTCGTTAATCTCACTGTTTAACTGCGTTTCGATCCCCTGAGATTGCACTTCACCAATTGGGACGTTGTAGGCCAGTGCCTGGTCGTATTGGCTGATATTTTTCTGGCGTAAATCGTACAATGCGGTCGTCAACAAGGTGCTGCTGCCCGGTATCTGGTATTTGAGGCCAAGCTCAACTTGACGCGCGGTAACCGGGTCCAATGCCCCAGTCCCCGGCGCGCCTTTGGCGGTGCTAGGTTCAAATGAAGTACTGTAACTGATATACGGCGAGATACCTGAATCAAAGGCATACAACACACCAGCACGGCCGGTAAAGGCATGGTCGTCTTGTTGATCCTGAGTGGCGGTTTTGCGGCTTAGCGTTTTTAACTGTGACCAGTCATAGCGCCCGGATAAGAGGAAATTCCACTTATCCAGTTCAATTTGATCTTGTAAATAGACCCCCACCTGATCGAGTTTGGTCAGATCACTGCTATTGAGTGACAAGTCACTCTCTTTAATATTCAGACCATAGACAGGTGATACCCAATCCAGATTGTATTTTGTCTGCACGGTGCCCATAAAGAACTGACTATCAATACGGCTACGTTTGTAATCCAGCCCAGTCAGCACCGTATGGTTTAACTGCCCGGTCCAGAAATCAGCTTGCAGTTGGTTATCAACGGCAAACTCAGCCATGGTCTGGCGCTCGATTTGCGGGCGGCGAGTCATGGTGCGGTTATCTGGCAGCAAATTCATAAAGACCAGATACTTGTAATCTTGCTTGTTATAGCTGTAGCGCAGGTTCTGGCGGAATTTAAAGGTGTCATTGATATAATGCTCAAGGGCATAACCGACAGAGGTCTGCTCGCGTTCAGACTGATCAAATGACGGGTCGCTAACGTTAAAATCGTAAGGTATATGGCCGTATGCAGTACCAAACACGGTTCCAGTGGCTGGCAAGAAGTTACGTGAACCGGCTTTGGGTTCTTTCTGATAACTGGTCAGTAAGGTAAAGGTGGTGTCTTCGTTCGGGATAAAGGTTAATGCCGGGGCGATAGCAAAACGCTCCTGTTTAAAGGTATTTACGGCATCATCTTGTGTTCTGCCAAGCCCGTTCAAACGATAGAGTACTTTACCTTCATCATCCAACACGCCACCGAAGTCGAATGCTGCTTCAGCCAGGCTATTATTGCCTGCACCCACCTGCACTTTATGAATACTTTCCGCTGTTGGGCGTTTACTGACCATATTGATCAGGCCGCCGGGGTTCACCTGGCCGTAAAGCACTGATGCTGGGC
The DNA here is from genome assembly GCF_052217105.1 of Yersinia sp. 2553 StPb PI. Taxonomy (NCBI): domain Bacteria; kingdom Pseudomonadati; phylum Pseudomonadota; class Gammaproteobacteria; order Enterobacterales; family Yersiniaceae; genus Yersinia; species Yersinia sp. 2553 StPb PI. The sequence goes on from NZ_JAZGPX010000002.1 coordinate 4,543,995, forward strand.
CGCGGATTACTTCAATTCGTTCCAGCAGCCAGGGGTCTATCTGGCCTCCACGGCGTGCACCACCTAATGAGTTGTAGCTTAAGCCATCGAGAAAACGCGGGGCATAGCCAAAACCACGAATGATCACTTCGTCATTCATATTCGAGCCGCCACGGTATTCCGGCACGACACCGGCGGTATAGCGCAGGGCCTGTGCCACAGAAGCCGCTCCTTGATCTTGCATTTGCTGGCGGGTAATAACTGAAACTGATTGTGGGGTGCGGATCAGTGGTGTGTCAGTTTTAGTCGCGGTGGCGCTGTTTTTAGCGACGAAACCATCATCTTGTTGGCCGCTGCCCGGTTTGGCGACAACCACTAATTTATCTTCTTTAGCCGCAGTGGCCGCTAATGCGTTGAGTGACGGTATCAGTATCAAGGTGGTGGTGAATAATAAGGTCTTTGCTGTGCAGCCTGCGCGAAATGGCAATGTTGTTGGTATCTTCTTGCCAGAAATATCAAACATGATTTATCCCTACCTGGAAGTACAATAATGGAAAGTATTTGAACCTCATACGTCAGGTTCTTGATGCCAACCGGGCTTTATTTGCCTCTATTTAGCTTGGTTGTTACAAAAAAACGTTATATTCCAATCCAATAACCGTCGCATAGCACATCGGCCATATCTAAATTACGATGATAGGCTGGCACACTGGAGAGAATGCTTACTATGTTATTGCAAATAATAATACTTCTCAATATTATTTGTATTTAGGTAATAACCTTATATATATTAAGTCTTATATCCATTTGTGATGGCGCACAGTCGCTGCGCTATCAATGAATAAAGACGTAATCATAAATAGACCGTGACCGGTGTGATGACATAAAGAGGGCAGCGTGTGAGAGTGGCGAGCGAATATCCAGAGAGTCAGCAGTTATTACAGGATCCTTCGGCGGGCAGTGAATCATGGTGGCAGCGCATCGCACAATGGGGAACGCCCCTGACTGAACCGGCAGCAGCTGGCAAAGTAAAGCTGACTTTCCTGTGGCGCGACCGACAAGGAAAGGCGCGTGATTCGGTATATAGCTGCGTGTATATCGATGTTAACGGCGTGACAGATCATCACAGTGTTAATCCTGAATCGCTCACTCGGCTGGGCCAGACGGATGTTTGGTATTGGCAGGCAGAGGTAGAGTCTGATTTTCGTGGCAGTTACAGCTTTATTCCCGTCTCAGCAGAGAAATGTTTGAATTTGCCGGCCGGTAATCCGCAAGAACAGCGTCAGGCACAGCGCGATTGGTGGATCTCATTGATGGATCTCGCTGAGAACGATCCGTTAAACCCGATCGCCGCGCATTGCAGTTATCGCGGAATGCCACTTTCTGCGGTTCATTTAGCCGATGCTTTGCCGCAAACGGCCTGGCAGCCAATCGATGCGGGTAAAATTCTGCCCGCCGAACCGCAACGTTTACAACTGATTAGTTGGCACAGCCAGTTATTGGGCAATAGTCGCAATGTGTGGATTTACTCAACGACAACCGGTGCTGAAGATAAAGCCGAACGCCCATTGGCTATCTTGCTGGATGGCCAATATTGGGCACTCAGGCAGCCGGTGTTTGGCATATTGGATAGTGAAACCGCCGCAGGGCATTTACCTGCTAGCGTCTATGTGTTGATCGACATCATTGACCAGACTCATCGTTCGCAAGAGCTGCCTTGTAATCAGGATTTCTGGCAGGCATTGCAAACAGAATTACTGCCGCAGATTGCATTGCAACAGGCTTTTACGGAACAAGCGTCTCGTACTGTAGTGGCCGGGCAGAGTTTTGGCGGGTTGGCATCGTTGTACGCTGGATTACATTGGCCACAGCGTTTTGGTTGTGTGTTGAGTCAGTCCGGTTCGTTCTGGTGGCCTGATGTTGATAATTTCAAGGCACTGACGGCGGGGACTGCTGAACGTCAGGGCTGGCTGACCGAGCAGGTGTATCAGGGATTGGGGGCGAGTCAGCCATTGAATATCTTTATGGAAGCAGGTCGCCGTGAAGATGTGATTTATCAGGTCAATCAAGCCATGAGTGCAGCGCTTCGTCAGGCAGGGCATCGGTTGCAGTATCGAGTCTATGCGGGTGGGCATGATGCTCTATGCTGGCGGGGGGGCTTGATTGATGGATTACGCTGTCTGTTAACCTGATCGACTGAGTTTTAACCGCCTTCGGCGAGCAGAGGGCAGACTCGCTCTCTGCTCGCTTGTGGATTAAATTTTAAATCGCCCCTTCGGTATCACCAATGGTGTATGTGAAACCGGATCATCAATGATCAAACACGGCATACCAAATACCTGCTCGACCAAATCTGCTGTGATCACCTCGCGCGGGTGACCTTGTGTAACTACCTGCCCGTCGCGCATGGCGATAATATGGGTAGCGTAACGACAGGCATGATTAAGATCATGCAGAACAGCAACCAAGGTATGGTTATGTTGCTGATTAAGGTTACTGAATAACTCCAATAAATCAATCTGATGGGCGATATCTAAATAGGTGGTGGGTTCATCCAGCAGCAGCAGCGGCGTCTGCTGTGCCAATACCATAGCTATCCATACTCGCTGGCGTTGCCCGCCAGATAATGCGTCCACTGATCGGTCAGCCAGTTCACTGACACCGGTGGCTTGCATAGCATTATTGACCGCCAGTTTATCGGCCTGTGTCCATTGCTGTAATAACTTCTGATGGGGATAACGGCCACGCGCCACCAAATCTAACACGCTGATACCGTCGGGTACTTGCGAACTTTGTGGCAACAAACCCAAATGACGTGCCACCTGCCGGGTATCAATGCTGGCGATATTCTTGCCGTCTAAAATTACCTGACCTGCTTGCGGTTTCAGCAAACGGCTCAGTGCGCGTAGCAGCGTTGATTTACCACAGGCATTGGGGCCGACAATCACCGTAAATTCACCATCAGGAATGGAGATGCTCAGGTTCTGGCTGATTATCTTACCGTCGTAGCCCAGTGTTAGGGCGTCGGCTTGTAAGCGGGAGGAAAAAACGCTGTGGTGTAGGGTGGCTGCAGGGGTAACAATACTCATGATCGCCCGGACTCCCGGATTAAAAGCCAAATAAGATACAGGCCGCCGATGCTGGTGGTAACCACGCCGACCGGCAATTGATTAGGTGGAAATAGGTGTTGGGCGCAGAGATCGGCGGCAACCAGTAATAAGGCGCCCATCAGTGCCGATGTGGTTAACGTCACTGAAGATGTGCCCGCCAGACGCCGTGCTATTTGTGGGGCGGCTAATGCAATAAAGGAGATAGGCCCGGCGGCGGCGGTGACGGCGGCCATTAGAATGACGCCAATCGCCATCAGGCTCAGGCGAGTTTTCTCAACGGGAACCCCTAAGGCACCAGCGGCATCATCGCCCATTTCCAGCAGTGGCATGCGGCGGCTAAGCAGCATTGCGGCTATCGTCGCGGCAAAGATAAACATCAGTGATGGCAGGCCCTTAGCCCAGCTCAGACCATTCAATGACCCCGCCCCCCAAGCCGCGGCAGTCATCGCTGACTCCAGTGATGCCGTGATTGTCAGCCAGGTATTGAATGCAGTGAGCATCGCGCCAATGGCAATGCCGACAATAATTAGCCGAAAACCTTGAATCCCTTGTCGATATGCCAGCAGATACACCGCAATAGCTGCCAGTAAGCCGCCAACCAAGGCGCTGCTGGCAATCTCGAAATAGTTACCATTGAACAGCGTAATTGCCACTAACGCACCGGTATAGGCACCCATATTAAAGCCGATGATGTCAGGGCTGCCAAGTGGGTTACGTACTAATGACTGAAATATTGCGCCACTGATACCCAGTGCGGCACCAAAAATAAGCGCCATCACTGCGCGGGGTAAGCGCCATTGATTGACGATAATATCCACTGCACCGCGGGTTTGCCCGAACAAGGCATTAAGTACCTGTTGAGGCATTAATGCCAGAGTCCCCGCCATTAATGCCAGCAGTGCGCCCAACAAACAGGCCAGTAGCAGCAGGCTGCAAACAACTAAACTGCGTGGTCGGATGCGTAAATTTATCGCGCCATCGGGGCGACCAAATAGCCACGGCGAGGTGACAGACTTCATAGCGCGGTCATCCTTTTGTTACGTCGAACTAGCCAGATTAGCAAAGGCGCGCCAATAAATGCCGTTACGACGGAAACCCGTAACTCGCCCGGCACCAAGAAGCGGCCAATAATGTCAGATACCAGCAACAGGATAGGTGTCATCACTAATGTGAATGGGAGAATCCAACATTGATTCGGCCCAACAATCCAACGGGCGATATGGGGGACCATCAGGCCAACAAAGGCGATAGGGCCAACGGCTGCGGTAGCGGCACCGCACAACAAGGTGACGGCGATGACCGCCCAAAATTGGGTTTGGATAATTCTGGCCCCAATCGCGGCCGCCAGATCCTCTCCCATATGCATCGCATTGAGTGGCCGAGCCAGCAACAGGGAGATCACACCGCCGAGCAGGATTGCCGGAGTGACGGCCAATACCACTGACATACTGCGGATATCCAATGACCCTGCCTGCCAGAAGCGCACCCGATCAAAGACCAGTGGATGTGTCAGTGATATGCCAGAGGAAATCCCCATTAACACAGCGCCAATCGCGACACCGGAAAGTGTTAGGCGCAGGGGATTAACGCGCCCGCCGCCCTGAGCACCGACCCAATACACCACCAGTGTGGTTAACATCGCACCGATAAAAGCGGAAATAATATAGCCCTGGATGGCATTAACGCCGAAAAAAATGATCCCGACGGCGACGGCAAAACTGGCTCCGGCATTGACGCCAAGAATACCGGGGTCAGCCAGTGGGTTACGGGTTAGGGCTTGCATGACTGCACCCGATAGCCCCAGCGCTGCACCGGCGAGTACACCAATCAAGGTTCGCGGCAGACGTGATTCAACGATCAAAATGCTATCGGCGCTGTGCTCTGTGCCGAGCAAACTCTGCCAGACCACGGAGAAAGGGATGGCTTTGGCACCGAGCATCAGGCTGGCAGCCATGACCAATAGCAACACAACAATGCTGAACAGCAGCAACAGCCCGCGTCGGCGCGCTGTTGGTACCTCTGACGTCGACACCAGTGTCAGCGGTTTTATTGAATATTGATCTGGAGAATAATCAGCAGGCATTGTAACTCTTCTTTAACAAATGATTATTGTTATCGATTTGATTATCATTATTATTTGGGTGAGATATGTTAGCACGCATTATTGTTAGAATGCATCGCTGTGGTAACGCAGGGGGAAATTTAGCGTGCTCGGTCACATTCCTGAATGCGCTCAACGTCAGAAGCGGGACTTACCCAATCAATGAGCAGGTTTAAACATCCCTTCAATTCGGGCTAACAGATTACTCGCACTGTAATAATCCAAGCGGAAAGTGTCATAACCCACGGCATAAACACGGTTGTGCTCAATCGCTGGAATATGAGCTAAAAATTTATTACTTTTCAATGCATCAACTGACGGTTGATCACCGGAGAAGAGTAAAATAGTCTCACCGTTCAGACCTTCAGCCAGCTTCTCGCCACCTAACTGAATAATATCCTTACGATGTCCCATACTGGTGTTACCTTTCACGGCTTCAGGTATTTCAGCGAGCCTAAAGCCCAGCTCCTGCAACAATTTGCCCTGTGCCGAGTCTTCAGTCCACAAGTTCGCGGTGCTACCGGCGGCTTGATAGACAAAAGCCGACGTTGGCTGCGGTGGTAAGGTAATACTCTGTTTCACCTCATTGAGCCGGTTGGCAAATTTATCAATCACATCTTTCGCATCGGTTTCATGGCCAGTTGCCTGCCCCAATATCATTGCTAACTCTTGCCAGCTTTTATCATCGTAATTAATCACTAAGGTTGGCGCGATAGCAGATAACTGCTCATACAATTTCACTGCCGAATCCCCCCCGGTGGCAGAAATAATAATTAAGTCAGGGTTCATGCCGGCAACAGCTTCGGCGTTTGGCTCAGTCTGATATATCGGTACCAGTTTTTTTGCCTGTGCGACAGCCGACCATTGAGTAAAGAACCCTTGATGATCTGCGACGGTGGAGCTGGGCGCGGTCGCTCCACTGGCAATCACCGGCGCATTGATCGCCAATAAGGTGCCAGTGATGGTGATGCTGGTGGAAACAATCCGTGTAGGTTGCTGAGTTAATGTGACCGGGCCTTTAGCCGTTTCCACCGTCCGGGACCATGCTGGTGAGTTGTCGTCTGCCGCTGATGCGTTGTTCTCCTCCGCGGGTTTGCAGCCGGATAACCAAAATGTCAGACACAGCAAGCCCAGTAGGGCAGGCAGAGAACGGGATGTTTTACAGGCAGGCATATAGTGGGACATAACGGCGTTTTCTCTTTCTATTTAACGGTGCTAGGTCGTAATTTATCATGCCATAAAATGAATGGTAGTAATTATTATTCCTATTACTATTTGCAATGTGGTGAGTGAAAGGGAGGATTGGCGTTCTCATCTCCAAGACAGGAAACCTAGCGAAATATCGCACCAGTCAAACCATTTAGAGGACGATCAGTCGCATGCTGGCCATGACTCATTAGCATGGTTTAAGCCAATTCAGCCGGCCTCTGGGGGCTGCGGCTAGCGCGAATTAAGGTGTAATACCGGCCAGTGATCGTTGGCCGCTCTTCTTTTAGTATCACCGTCGCCGTGCTAAGCACATGCCTATATTGCAATGAATAAAATTGTTATTTCCCCAGCCTGGTTTCCTTGCTAAAAAAATACAGAATCAACCATAGCAAATAAATAGTTAAATTTTGCTGTATCGCGTGCCTGATGGTTTGATATGGATTTTTGTTATTATTTTATTTATCTCGCCCAATCGCATTTAATAAGATATTTAATTCTGCAATTGCAAAAACAGGTAATTCTCTATCTGTAAGTAAATTAATTGATTGGCTAACTATTCTAAGAGTTAATAGGTAATGGGGCGCTGTATTTATATTCAGAATAAATACATATAATGTGGAAACTACTGAACGTTGTTAATCAGTTTTCGATCAAGATTATCGAACGTTATTTACATTTTAATAGGTGAAATCAATCGGTTGTTTAATATTGATCGGTTATCTTGATCTTTTGTGTTGGTTTCATGCTATTTTGGTGATGAGTCCTGATAATTAACCTTTTTCCCTGCGGGGATTATCAGCGATAAACACCTTGAAATCTCAAGGAAATAAACTAAAAAAATAAGACACAGGGGTATTCCCGTGAATTTTCTAAAACATATCACCATCAGGATGGCGTTATTATCTATTCTTGTTATATTTTTGTTGCTTTGGGGAGGTGTCTCGACCTTTACATTATTTTCACTTAACCAATTGACGCATTCATTACATCTGAGTTCTAACCAACAAAAAAACATTAATATTATTAATCGGGGTAATGACCAATATTTTCGTGTGGTTACTCGTTTAAGTCGTGCCGCGGCATATCGTCAAAGCGGGGCAACTGCCGATGCTGATCGTGAATTGGCTTCAGCCGGTGTAGCACTAAAAAATACCCAAGAGAGTTTGGCGAAATTTAAACTGCAATCTCATGAGTCGATGGATCCATTACTGACAGATAAAACTATTCAAAGCTGGTCAACATTATTGAGTAATGGGATTGAACCGATGGCTAAAGCGGTGGCCGAGAATCGCTTCGAAGATTATAACAATTTGTTTAACAAAGATTATCCACCATTAAGCCGAGAGTTTGGCGCTACCGTCGAGAAGTACAATTCTGCGGTTGATACTGCAACAGAGGCTGCCAGTTTGCGGGTGGAGACATTAGTCGACTGGTGTCAACGGGCGCTTTTTGCTGCATTAATTGCCGGTGTTATCATTCTGTTCTTAACCGATCGCTATATCGTCAGTTATTTGGTGCGTCCGCTGGAGTCGATCAAGGTGCACTTTAAACGCTTAGCTGAAGGGCAGTTAGGCCGGCCAATGCCTGAGTTTGGCCGTAACTGCGTCGGGCAACTGATCCCTTACTTACGTGAAATGCAAAATAGTTTGGTGAATACGGTATCAACCATTCGCAACAGTACCGATGCGATTTATACCGGAGCCGGTGAAATTGCAGCAGGAAATGCGGATCTCTCTTCCCGTACCGAGCAACAAGCGGCGGCACTGGAAGAAACCGCGGCCAGTATGGAACAACTGAATGCAACGGTGAAACAGAACGCTGAAAACGCCCATCAAGCCAGTAAGTTGGCTGAGAATGCCTCTGCAACAGCGAAAAATGGCGGGCGGATTGTCAACGATGTCGTTGCCACTATGAGCAGTATTACGGAAAGCTCACGCCGTATTGCGGATATTATCGGTGTGATAAACAGTATCGCCTTCCAAACCAATATTCTGGCACTGAACGCAGCAGTTGAAGCGGCCCGGGCTGGTGAGCAGGGGCGCGGTTTTGCGGTAGTAGCAAGTGAAGTTCGTAATTTGGCCCAACGTAGTGCACAAGCGGCGAAAGAAATCGAAGGGTTGATCAGTGAATCGGTATCCCGAGTGAATATTGGCTCACAGCAAGTATCTGAAGCAGGGGAGACGATGAATAGCATCGTGCAGGCGGTGACCAATGTAACCGACATTATGGGCGAGATTGCCTCTGCTTCTGATGAGCAAAGCCGCGGTATTGGTCAAATTGGGCAAGCTGTCGCCGAGATGGACGGCGTCACACAACAAAATGCCTCCCTGGTACAAGAGTCTGCCGCTGCGGCTGCCTCGTTAGAAGAACAGGCACGGCAACTGACAGAAGCGGTCTCTGTTTTTAATTTATCAGATAATATGCAAGCCACTCATTCTTAGTTACGCTTTGATTCAATTTAATAAATAACAATTATTGTCGTAATAAATAGTAGAGAACAGCCACCGGATTGCGCTAAGAGTCAGCGCCGTCTGGTGGTTTTCTATTACCAGTTTTAGGTATTTAGCCACAAAAACGATATAGTGAGCTAGGTTGTTATTAGCTTTCAATAATAAAAAAATTCATGTTTTAATCGGGTTAAACAATGAGAATTGCTTACTTTCGCAGCATTTTATTTTTACTGGCGATGATTATTTCATCGTCATCTTTTGCCATTAACTGCCAGCGTGCAGCGACACCGGTTGAATATACTGTATGTGGTAATGAGGATTTACACTGGCTGGATCAGACATTTAGCGATATCTATCAGTCCATGTTGGTTAAATATGATACAGAAACAGTGTATCAGCAACGACAAATATGGGAAAAATCCCTTAACAGTTGTACCAGTGATAGCTGTATTCAGCGCGCCTATTTTCAGGGCATTGCCTCCATGTCTGATATTGACAAAAAATTTGACTGGGCTGGGCAGTGGTGGAATGTCACCAAAGGGAATGACCGGGGGGGCGTTATCAAAATAACCCGGGTTGCTGAGTGGGGATTTAGTATCGATAGCCGCGCCTGGTCCGGTGAGAATACCGGTAATTTTAGAGCTGAAGCGCGTAAAATTGAAGGGTTGGCGGTTGTTGATCTTATTGAAAATACAGCAAGCTGCCGGTTATTACTGATCCCGATAAAAGATGGTTCAATTCAGGTGCACAGCAATGGCAGTTGGGGTTGCCGAATTTCGATGCCTAAAGATGTCTTTATTGACGGGCAGTATATTCGGGCTGAAAAAGATCCGCGTGAGACTCCGAGCTTACTCTCGGTCGGTATTTTTACTGATACCAACAACGATAAACTTTTCCGTGAGTTAGTCGGCGACCATTACGCCCAGTTTGTCGCCTCAGCCAACGTCTATATTTATAGCAATGACCGGGATAACCGGGGGGCAAAAGTATTATCCACCTGGGTGCGAGGTGCAGCCAATAAGCGTGCATCAATCATTATGTATAACCGTGCCGGTTTGATGTGGGCCGCGTATGTTGCGCCTGAAAAAAATGGCACGCTGCGGGTTCACTATTTTACCAATGTGCCTGAAGATAAAGATAAAAGACCCAAAACGATTGTTGAATGGCAGCAGACCTTTATGGATAACTAATTATCCCCTTTGCCTTTGAAGCGGTAGGAATTAATGAGCCTCATTCTTGAGGCTCATCTACTTTTACTCTAAGGTACCAATCACATTCAGCGCCATATCATCAGGCACTTCGTTATAAGACAACACATTCAACCCATTGCAGAATAGTCGTGCATAGCGTGCAATTAATGGCCGCAATTGCGGGGTTACCAATAAAATAGGTTGGTGATTCTCTGCTTTCATCTGCTCTTTAATGATCGGCATATTCTGCTGCAACTGGGTCAGGATATTTGGGTCGACTGGGAAGTTATCCAATACCACTTTCCCCGCTTGCTGCGCCTGATTCAACGAGCCAAGCAACATATTTTCTAATTCGTTATTAATGGTATAAACCGCCAGGTTTTTGTCATCGCCATTGATACCATTGACGATACCGGTACGTAATGCGTAACGCACATCTGAGGTGAGGAGCAGTGAATCTTTGGTGATAGTGGCACTTTCTACTAAGGTGGTGGCGATGGTGACAATATCTTTCAGCGACACATTTTCGGTTAATAGCTGACGATACACCTTCAGCAATTGGCTAAAATTCAATCCGCCAGCCAAATCTTCAGCCAAACGTGGCGACAGCGACTCAAGCCGTTGGTGTAATAGGGTTATATCATCATAATTAAACAGTTCAGATAAATGGTCACGTACCACTTTATTCACATGGGTCGCGACCACACTGGCACAATCCACCACCTGATAACCGAAGTTTAGTGCCGTGGGCTTATCTTCCGGTGCTACCCATACCACGGCCAGGCCGTAAGTCGGATCGATTGCCAGTACACCATCAACCTCGCCGTATTGTTCCGCTGTTGGAATCGCCATCAGTCTATCAATATAAACATCGCCACCGGCGACTTTGACACCATTAATATTGATGGTGTATTGGGACGGTTTTAAGCGGAAGTTTTCCCGTACTTTGACTTCCGGTAATAGAATTCCGCAGGTTTTGGAGATGATTTGCCGCACCCCTCGCAGCCGCTGAATCAGCGGTCGGCCTTTTGATTCATCGACCAGTGTGACCAGCTTATAGCCCAAATTCAGGCCGATAGGTTCAACTATCGGAATATTTTCCCAGTTGAGGTTCAGGGCATTATCTTCAGAAATGGCTTGGTCGAGGATTGTAAGATCGGGCTCAGCATCCGCTTGCTGAATTTTTTTACTTTGCTGCCAAGCGGCGAACAGGAGTAATCCGGTGAAGCTGAGAAAGGCAAGATGGGGCATCCCCGGCACAATGGCGAGTATGAACATCACGAATGCCGCAGCATACAAGATAGTCGGTTTTGCCAACAACTGATCTTTAATTTCATCAGTCATGTCACCGCCATCACTCACCCGAGTGACAATAATTGCCGCCGCGGTTGCTAATAACAGGGACGGAATTTGTGCCACCAGACCGTCACCAATGGTCAACAATACATATTGTTGAAACGACTGGCTGGCGCTGAGATCGTATTTAAAGATACCGATACAGATACCGCCGATCACGTTGATCACCAGAATCATAATACCGGCGATGGCGTCACCGCGAACAAACTTGGATGCTCCATCCATCGCACCGTAGAAGTCAGCTTCGCTGGCCACTTCTTTACGGCGCAAGCGCGCTTGCTCCTGATTGATTAACCCGGCATTAAGGTCGGCATCAATCGCCATCTGTTTACCCGGCAGTGCATCCAAGGTAAAGCGGGCCGACACTTCAGAAATTCGCTCAGCACCCTTGGTTACCACCACAAAGTTGATTGTCGGGGTGGTATCAGAAGAGGAGCGGCAAGAGATTGTGGCGCAACTGAATGGGCAAACCATCTTTTCGCAGCAATCCTTTATTTCAATTCCCTCTAAAAGCAAAAGTGGCGGCGGCAAGTTCTCTGACAGCATTGATGGTAAGGAGCAAGCGAAAGAGACCAAAAGTAATCTGGCAGTTGAGGTGCCGGAACCGGAGCAATCTCTGGAAGAGGTGGTGGATAAATCACGTAAAGAAATGGAAGAGTTATCACGCATCATTATGCAAATTACTTCTGCCTACGATGCGCAATCCAACCTGCAAATGGAAGTGGTGCCACAAGGGCTACGTATTTTGATTCAGGATGATAAGCAGCGCGATATGTTCCAGCGCAGTAGCGCTGTACTGACGCCGTTCTTCAGCCGTCTACTGGCTGAGTTGGCTCCGGCATTTAATGAGATGGACAATAAAATCATTATTACCGGCCATACCGATGCTTCCCGCTACCGTGATCAGGTGTTGTACAACAACTGGAACTTGTCTGGCGAGCGGGCCTTGATGGCGCATAAAGCGCTAGTAAAAGGCGGGCTGGATGACGGTCGGGTATTACAAATCAATGCGATGGCTGATCAGATGCTATTGGACTCAGTCGAACCTCTTGCGGCTAAAAACCGCCGTATTGAAATTATGGTCTTAACCAAAACGGCTTCAGACACCTTATATCAGTTCTTTGGCAACCACGGAGAGAATGTAGTGAAACCGGCAGCGAAAAAAGCCGGATAGTTATGTTCATCTTTTCACCACCCAGTCTACCCTCGAACCTTCAGGACTGGGCGGTGCTTTTTAATACAATGACTTAACTTAAGTTGCCATACCTACACGCTGAGTTCAGGCGGCAAAACCTAACGTGGTGTGATAGTGACGGTATTCCCATGGGTAGCAATGGTGACACGTTGCCCCGGTTGGAATTGGGTAACGCCCTGAGCTTGAACCACCAGGAAGGTGGTACCGTTATCGCGGCGCACTTCCAGTTCAACACCACTACTGCGATTCATCATACTCTGGACTTGTTGGCCGACTACGCCACCGGCAACGGCACCTGCTGCGGTTCCGAGACGGCGACCAGTACCGCCGCCAATGGTGTTACCCAGAAAACCACCCACCACAGCCCCACCGACCGCACCCGCAACATTATTCCCATCTCCGCCCTGAATAGTGACTGGACGGACAGAAACCAAGGTTCCGTAAGTTACAGCTTGAGCCTGCCCGGCCTGAGAACTGCTAAAAGTATCGCCCGAAAGGGTATTATTATTGGCGCAACCACTGAGAGTGGCGATGGCGAGGGTTACAACAATGAATGGTTTTATCATAAAGACCCTTCCTACTTGAAGTTGCTAACTTATAACCGATTGAATATTGACCGGTAAAATAATCATAGCACGACTTATTTGCTTATTAATTGATAGATAGATAAAAAGTAGAGTTAACTCAAATTTTATAGGACGATTAGCCCCAATCAGAGGGCATGTTATCGTCTCTCTGGCCGACAATTTACCGGCGAAAGTAAAATCACGGCAGTGGAAACAGATTTAACTCTGCGTTAAGTGAAATTTATAACCCAATACACCTATAACAGATTGTCCCTCTGGCAAGTATTCGCTATCACTGTCATCGCCATGATCCATTTTGTAACATTAAGATTTATCATTAAAAATGACAAAACAGTCTGTTAGAGTTCTCAAACTGAATGAAATTGATAAGAATCCGATTTTCTGGCTGATTTAACAATTCGCACTAGGAATAATGATTAAATTAATAACTAATCATCTTGTATGATTTATATCCGCAGGTCTGGTTGGTTTCATTTTTTATAAAATGTTCAGGGAAGGGCTAATGCTTAACACTTTTTAGGTAGAATAATGACCTAATGAAATGTTAAAAAAATCAGTTTTAGTTAATAATTGATACCAACATGGCGACCTAAAGATTGTTTTTCGTACAGATTTTTACCGCTGGTGGTGAGTATCGACAAGCGTCAGGCCCCGCAAGGGTTTGTCGCATTTTGACCGTATTTCAAAGTGTGTTAATTCAACGTTTTCAATGGCAAATTACATTCTGATGATCAATTAAATTCACTTAAAAAAGGTAAATGATGCATTTCATCTTTAAGTTGGATGGAATTTTCATTTCCAGTTAAATAACTAAAGTAAGTAATATATAATTAAAGTTATTGCATTAATCCACTCTTTTGGGTTAATGATATTGAATGCCATCTGCATCTACCGCATATCTTCCTGACAGACTTTTTATTTTCTGGCAAATGAAATGTTTTGCTGAAACGGTTTTAGTTCACAGATATTTACCCCTTTCAGACTCAATCAATTATCCATTGATAAAGATCAACTTAATTATATTTGCAGAGTTACAAACTATTAACAGAATATCCTTCATCTTTTTTCAAAGTGCAGGTGTGTTGGCTGCTCTCACTTACTCTAATCACTTACTTATGTAAGTTCATCGGGGTTCTTTCGTTTGCGGCCGCCCAGCATTTCGAAATCTATTGGATATAAGACCATGCTTTTTATAGGGATATACCCATCATTAGTATCGGGTATGTGAACAATATAATAATAATGACAGGGGAAAAAACATGCTTTCCCAGCATGGCGTTAACCGTCGTGATTTTATGAAGCTTTGTGCAGCGCTGGCTGCCACCATGGGGCTCAGCAGTAAGGCTGCCGCAGAAATTGCCAATATGGTCGGTTCACCACAACGGCCGCCGGTCATCTGGATTGGTGCTCAGGAGTGCACCGGCTGTACCGAGTCACTGTTGCGCTCAACGCATCCCACCCTGGAGAATTTGCTGCTCAGTGTTATATCAATGGAGTATCACGAAGTGCTGTCAGCAGCATTTGGTGAGCAGGCGGAAGAGAATAAGCACCGCGCTATTGAACAGCATAAAGGGAAGTACATACTGGTGGTGGATGGTTCTATCCCACTGAAAGATGGTGGGATTTACTGCATGGTGGCGGGCAAACCTATTGTCGAGCATATTCGCGAAGCGGCGGAACATGCGGCAGCTATTATTGCCATTGGCTCCTGTTCTGCCTGGGGGGGCGTGCCAGCCACTGGTGGCAACCCAACCGGCGCGGTCAGTTTGCAAGCGGCGCTACCGGGGAAAACCGTGATTAATATTCCCGGCTGCCCGCCGAATCCGCATAACTTCCTGGCAACCGTCGCTCATATCATTACCTTTGGGCGGCCGCCGGCGTTGGATGCCAAGAACCGTCCTACCTTTGCCTATGGCCGTCTGATCCATGAAAACTGCGAGCGTCGCCCGCACTTTGATGCCGGTCGTTTTGCCCGTCAGTTTGGTGATGAAGGGCATCGTCAGGGCTGGTGCCTCTATCACCTTGGTTGCAAGGGGCCGGAGACCTACGGTAACTGTCCAACCCTAGAGTTCTGCGATGTTGGTGGTGGCATCTGGCCGGTCGGCATCGGTCATCCGTGCTACGGCTGTAACGAAGAGGGGATTGGTTTTACCAAAAGCATTGCTCAATTAGCCAATGTCGAAAACCCAACACCACGCGCTGAAAAACCACAGATCCATAATGTGGAAGGTGGCAAGGTTTCTACCACCGCCACCGCGTTGCTGGGTGGGGTGGTGGGATTGGTTGCCGGTGTCAGCCTGATGACGGTGCGTGAGCTGGGGCGGCAACAGAAGCAGCGCCGTAAAGATGACGATCACTCATCGCGGGAGGAATAGCCGTGAACCGACGTCACTTTTTCAAATTAGCCTCGGGCGGTGTCTTGCTGGCGGGACTTTCCCCCAGCAGTAAAGCTGAGGTCCAAAACCGACCACCGATCCCCGGTGCGCTTGGCATGTTGTATGACTCGACGTTATGCGTCGGTTGTCAGGCGTGTGTCAGTAAATGCCAAGAGATTAATCACAGCGAGTTTGCCGCGCACGGTGAAACCTACGCCGGTGGTGATGCTATCTGGTCAAATAACGACAAACTTAGCCCCTATACCAACAACATTATTCAGGTGTGGACCAGTGGTGCAGGTATCCATAAAGATCAGTTGGAAGATGGTTACGCCTATATCAAAAAGCAGTGTATGCACTGCGTTGATCCCAACTGTGTTTCCGTCTGCCCGGTCAGCGCACTGCGCAAAGATGCCAAAACCGGCATCGTTCACTATGACCCGGATATCTGTACCGGCTGTCGCTACTGCATGGTTGGCTGCCCGTTCAATGTGCCGAAATACGATTACGATAATCCCTTTGGCAAGATCCATAAATGTGAGTTGTGTAATCAGAAAGGGGTGGAGCGGCTCGACAAAGGCGGTTTGCCTGGTTGTGTTGAGGTGTGTCCGACCGGGGCGGTGATATTTGGTACCCGTGAAGCGTTGCTGTCAGAAGCCAAACGGCGGCTGACGTTAACACCGGGTGAGAACTATCGTTTCCCACGTCAGACACTCAGTGCCAACGACACATACGAGCATCCGGTTGCCCATTATGATCCGCACGTATACGGCGAAAAAGAGGGCGGTGGTACGCAGGTGTTGGTACTGGCGGGTATTCCGACCGAGAAACTTGATTTGCCACCGTTGGCAGAACTGGCAACCGGTGCGCGTTCGGAGCATGTTCAGCACACCCTGTACAAAGGCATGATCCTGCCGCTGGCGGTACTGGCCGGTGTGACGGCGCTGGTGCATCGCAATACCCGCGATGAGCGCAAAGACAGTGATGCCGACACGCACGATAAAAAGGACGGTCCAGATGACGATGCATAAATCCAGTCCATTGGGTGGGCGGCTGGTCAGTTGGCCGGTGATGCTGCTAGCGCCTTTTGTTGTGTTATGCGCGCTGCTGATAGTTAAACGTTTGGTGCTCGGGCTGGGTTCAGTCAGTGATTTGAACGGCGGCTTCCCGTGGGGGATCTGGATCGCTTTCGACTTATTGGTGGGAACCGGTTTGGCCTGTGGCGGCTGGGCGTTGGCCTGGGCGGTTTATGTCTTTAACCGGGGCGAATATCACCCGCTGGTACGCCCGGCGCTGTTAGCCAGTTTATTTGGCTATGCGCTGGGGGGATTGTCGATCACCATTGATGTTGGCCGCTATTGGAACCTGCCTTACTTCTTTATCCCCGGTTACTTTAACGTCAATTCGGTATTATTCGAAACCGCCGTCTGTATGACCATTTATATCGGTGTAATGGCGCTGGAGTTTGCCCCCGCACTGTTTGAACGCCTCGGTTGGAAGGTTTCGCTCAAGCGGCTGAACAAAGTGATGTTTTTCGTCATTGCATTGGGTGCGCTGCTGCCGACTATGCATCAGTCCTCAATGGGTTCATTGATGATTGCCGCAGGTGCGAAGATTCATCCGCTGTGGCAAAGCTATGAAATGTTACCGCTATTTTCATTGCTCACCGCCGCCATTCTGGGCTTCTCTATTGTCATCTTTGAAGGCTCTTTGGTGCAGGCCGGACTGCGTGGGCGAGGTGCCAATGAAGCACCGCTGTTTACCCGGCTGACCACCATTATCGACCTATTCCTGCTGCTATTTGTCTTGCTGCGCTTGGGTGAAGTGGTAGTGCGGCACAAAATAGATTATCTGCTGCATTTCGACCGCTACGCTATCGCCTTTTGGGCTGAAATCGGACTGATGACTTTGCCGCTCATCATCTTCCGTATCCGGCGGGCCAGAGAAGATAGCCGCTTACTGTTTATCGGTGCGCTGTGCATGATTGCGGGCGCGGCGCTATGGCGGCTCAACTACTCGCTACTGGCCTTTAGCCCCGGCGGTGGCTACAACTACTTCCCAACCACCAGTGAAATCCTGATCTCAATTGGCTTTGTCGCCATTGAGGTCTGCGCCTACATTTTATTGATTCGGCTATTGCCGGTGCTGCCTGCTCACGGGCAATTACATAAGAATAATCAGACAGAGGTAAAGCATGAGCCAACGCATCACCATTGATCCCGTCACCCGCATTGAGGGACACCTGCGGATCGACTGCGAAATTGAGGACGGCAAGGTCATTAAAGCTTGGTCCTCCGGCACCATGTGGCGTGGCATGGAAGAGATTTTACAAGGCAATGATCCCCGCGATGCCTGGATGATTGTGCAGCGTATTTGTGGCGTATGTACCACCATCCACGCTATCGCCTCGGTGCGCGCCGTGGAAAATGCATTGGGGATGGAAGTCCCAGTCAATGCGCAACATATCCGCAATTTGATTCTGGCGGCGCATAGCATCCATGACCATATCGTGCACTTCTACCAACTGTCGGCACTGGATTGGGTGGATGTCACCTCAGCGCTGCAAGCCTCGCCACAGAAGGCGGCCGCCATGTTGAGTGGCTTATCGAGCTGGCCACTGAACAGCGCGGAAGAGTTCAGCCGTGTACAGCAGAAAATCAAAGACCTGGTGGCCAGTGGGCAGTTAGGCATTTTTGCCAACGGCTACTGGGGCCATCCGGCAATGGCGTTGCCACCAGAAGTGAACCTGATTGCGGTAGCGCACTATTTGCAAGCACTGGAGTGCCAGCGCGATGCCAACCGCATTGTGGCGGTATTGGGGGGCAAAACACCGCACATTCAGAATCTGGCTGTAGGGGGCGTTGCCAATCCAATCAATCTAGATATGCCAAGTGTGCTTAATCTGGAGCGCTTGATGTTGGTGAAATCCTTCATCGACCGACTGGGCAGTTTTATCGAGCAAGTTTATAAAGTGGACACGGCGGTGATCGCTGCCCACTATCCAGGTTGGCTCAATCTGGGTAAAGGGGCGGATTACTATCTCAGCGTGCCGGAGCTACCGACCGATCGCAAAGGGGAGACTTTCCTGCTGCCGGGCGGCTATCTGGATAAGGGTACTTTCCGGCCGATTGCCAACCATAACGATCCTTATCTGATCAAAGGGATTGCCGAGAGCGGCAAACATGCCTGGTATCAAGATGACGAGCCGCTGGCACCGTGGGAGGGCAAAACCAACCCGAACTACACCGGCTGGCAGGAAGAGGGCAAATACTCGTGGGTAAAAGCGCCAACTTTCTACGGCAAAACGGTAGAAGTTGGGCCGCTGGCATGGTTGATGTGCGGTCTGGCGGCTGACCACGCGCCGACTAAACAGCATTTCAGCGATATTGGCGCGGCCTATCAGAAATTGAGCGGGCAGGCTATCACTCAAGATCAACTGCCATCGACGCTGGGTCGCATCATTGGCCGCGCAGTGCATTGTTGCGTGCTGCATGAAACGCTGGCTCAGCAATGGACGGCGCTGGTGGCCAATATCGGTACCGGCGACGTAGAAACCTTTATCAAACCGAATATTCCGTTAACTGGCGAAATCCGCGGTGTTGGCTTTGAAGAAGCGCCACGCGGCATGTTGTCGCACTGGGTGGTCATCAAAGACGGCAAAATCGCCAACTATCAGGCGGTGGTGCCCTCCACCTGGAACGCCGGCCCGCGTAACTACAATGACGAACCCGGGCCATACGAACAAGCGCTGGTGGGTACACCGGTTGCTGATCCGGCCAAACCGCTCGAAGTGGTGCGGACCATTCACTCATTCGACCCGTGTATGTCTTGTGCCGTACATATTGTTGATACAACGGGCAACGAAGTGACCAAAGTCAAGGTGCTGTGATGGGGATTTTGGTATTAGGTATAGGTAACTTATTACTCAGCGATGAAGCGGTGGGGGTACGTCTGGTTGAAGCATTGGAACAACGCTTTGAGATACCCCCAGGTGTTGAGGTGTTGGACGGCGGTACCGCCGGTTTAGAGCTGATGGAAGCGATGGCAAACCGCGAACATTTGATTGTTGCTGATGCGGTATTCACCGGCCAGCCTCCGGGCAGTGTCGCGGTGCTGCATGATAAAGAGATACCGGCTATGTTCAGCCGCAAAGTCTCGCCCCACCAGTTGGGGCTATGCGATGTGTTGATGGCACTGCAACTGACCGGTGAATCCCCGCGCCAACTGACATTGGTGGGCGTGGTGCCAGAATCTCTGGCGCCAGGAATTGGCCTGACACCGACGGTGATACAGGCGATGGAACCCGCGCTGGAACAGATTCTGGTCGCATTGCGCTTAAGCGGAATTACGCTCAACGCACGGGAGCAAAACCATGTCTGACTCCTTCGACGACACTGGCATTATCGGGCTGACGCAAAACCCGGCTCCTTTACTGGAGCAGGTTTTCAGCCAGATTGCCGCGGATGAGATGCGCGGCTTGCCATTCTACCGTGACCACATACCGCTACGCGCCTGTGGCTTTCAGTTATTTGAGCAGCAATGGGTGGGCGCGTTATTAACCCCGTGGATGCTGAGTTTAGTGGTATTACCGGGGCCGCAGCAAAGCTGGCCGCGTCGGGTGGTGGGTGAGCGCTTGATGCTGGCACTGCCATGCGGCACCATCAGTTTTACGCTCGGCGAAATAGCCGGTTGCGGCCAGTACCTGAGCCGCTCGCTGATGTCGCCATTGGACACTACGCTGCAAGCGGAACAGGCGCTGCTGCTGGCAGAACAGAGCGCTCGCATGGTGCTTTCACTGCCCATTAGCAATGCTGATGCACCGGCTAATCCACGGCGGCGGGCGTTGTTTAGTCAAATGACGAATCAGCATGCATGAAATCAGTTTATGCCTCAGTACGCTGGAGCTGATTGAAACACAGGCCAGGCTTAACGGGGCCAAACGAATAACGGCGGTATGGCTGGAGATTGGTGCGCTCTCTTGTATTGAGGAGAGCGCATTGCGTTTTAGTTTTGACGCGGCCAGCCGTGAGACATTGGCAGCTAATTGCCAATTGCATATCAATTATTTACCCGCACAAGCCTGGTGTTGGGAGTGTAGCGCCAGTGTTCAGATTGAACGGCACGATGCCGGGTGCCCGCATTGTGGCAGCCATGCTCTGCAAGTGGAGAGTGGTGACAGTTTGCAGGTAAAACAGATAGAAGTGGAATAATCCTGAAGGAGTGAATTCCTATGTGCACGACTTGTGGTTGCGCCAGCGGCGAAACAAAGATCGAAGGCGACGACAGTCACCATCATGACCACGACCATCATGATGATGGTCACGGCCACCATCATCACGATGGCCACCACCATGATGATCACCATCATGACCACCCCAACGATGCCCAGCCGCAAAAAACTCAGCATAAACATAAATATGTTGCCAAAGGCACGCAGCCGGTCATTGTCCATCATCACTATTATTACCATCAGGGCGATGTTCATCATCACTACCACGGTAAAACGCCTGAACCGGTAGCGATACCGGAATCAGCTCAGCCGGAAGCTGAAACCTTTGCGCCACAAGTGCATGCCGATCAACAAGGGCTGCATTACGGACAGGGCGAGGCTGGCAGCCACGCACCGGGCATGGGTCAGCGCCGCTTGCTGCAAATCGAGCAAGACGTGCTGAGCAAAAATAACCAGTTAGCTCACCATAATCGTGAGCATTTTGTCGAACAACATATTCTGGCGCTGAATTTGGTTTCCAGCCCCGGTTCTGGCAAAACCACGCTACTGACCTCGACCTTGCAACTGCTGGCCGGGCAAGTGCCTTGCGCGGTAATTGAATGTGATCAGCAAACCACCCATGATGCCGAACGTATTCGCGCCACAGGCGTACCCGCGATTCAGGTCAATACCGGTAAAGGCTGCCATCTGGATGCGCAGATGGTGCACGATGCGGCACACCGTTTAGCTCTGGCTGATGATAGCCTGCTGTTTATTGAAAACGTCGGCAACTTGGTGTGTCCGGCTAGCTTTGATCTGGGCGAACGCCATAAAGTGGCGGTATTGTCAGTTACTGAAGGCGAAGATAAGCCGCTGAAATACCCCCATATGTTTGCAGCTTCCACCCTGATGATTATCAATAAAATCGATCTGCTGCCCTATCTGGATTTTGATATTGAACAGTGCATTGCCTATGCCCGTCAGGTGAATCCTGATATTCAGGTGATTGCGCTGTCTGCCAGTAGCGGAGAGGGGATGGATTTGTGGCTGGAATGGCTGGAGACACAGCGATGTGCATAGGCGTTCCCGGCAAAATTGTGGCGGTGGGTGAAGACATTCACCAACTGGCATGGGTGGAAGTGAGCGGAGTGAAGCGTGAAATCAATATCGCACTGGTATGCGACGATACCCCGGCGGCATTGCTAGGTCAGTGGGTGTTGGTGCATGTTGGGTTTGCCATGAGCCTGCTTGACGAAGAAGAGGCACAACAGACACTGGCCGCGCTGGAACATATGCAGGCAGTTGGGCTGGATTGGGATGCCAGCGCTGCAAGCGAGGCACGCGATGCGTTACGTTGATGAGTTTCGTGATCCCGCATTAGTGAGCGCATTATTGCAACGGATCGAACAGTTATTGCCGCAGATCGCGGATCAACAGCGCTTGCCACTACAAATTATGGAAGTCTGCGGTGGGCACACTTATGCGATCTTCAAATTCGGCCTTGATCAACTGCTGCCTGAGGGGTTGGAGTTTGTCCATGGACCGGGCTGCCCGGTGTGTGTGTTGCCGATGGGCCGCATTGATAGCTGTTTGGAAATCGCCACGCATCCTGAGGTGATTTTTTGCACTTACGGTGATGCGATGCGTGTGCCAGGGCGCAATGGTTCGATGCTGGATGCCAAACGGCGCGGCGCGGATATTCGCGTGGTCTATTCGCCGTTGGATGCACTGACGCTGGCACAGCATAATCCTGATCGCCAAGTGGTGTTTTTTGGCCTCGGCTTTGAAACCACCATGCCTGCCAGTGCCTTAACCCTGCAACAAGCCAAACGGCTCGGGTTGACCAATTTCACTGTGTTCTGCCAGCACATCACCATCATTCCTACCTTGCGTAGCTTGCTGCAACAACCGGATGTGCGTATCGACGCTTTTCTGGCTCCCGGTCATGTCAGTATGGTGATTGGCACCACGCCCTATGGCTTTATTTGTGACCAATTCCACAAGCCATTGGTGGTTACCGGTTTTGAGCCGCTGGATATCTTGCAGGGGCTAGTAATGCTGCTTGAACAGATGGTCAGCGGGCGTTGTGTGGTAGAGAACCAGTATCGGCGTATCGTGCCGGACAGCGGCAACTTACTGGCACAACAGGCAATGACAGAGGTTTTTGTTGCTAAAGCCAGCAGCGAATGGCGTGGTTTGGGCGAAATCGCGGATTCCGGCGTACAACTCAGCCCTGACTATACCGAATTTGATGCCGAATTACGTTTCAAACCACAGCAGCAGCAGGTGGCAGACTCTCCACGATCTCGCTGTGGTGATGTGCTGACTGGGCGTTGCAAGCCTGATCAATGCTCACTGTTCGGCGGTGAGTGTACGCCAGACAATGCCTTTGGCGCGCTGATGGTGTCATCCGAAGGGGCCTGCGCCGCTTATTATCAGTATCGATAACCCTTGGTACTTGAAGCTGCTGGGGGGAGCTGCGTTCGCTTGCCGCACCTACCTGCAACTTCAATGACTTTGGGTTATTAATAAGGTCACAACTAAATGAATAAGAAAGAGATTACTCTGGCCCACGGCAGCGGTGGTCGGGCAATGCAGAGCTTGATCGAATCACTGTTTCTGGCGGAATTTTCCAATCCGGCGCTGAATGAACGGGAAGATCAGGCGCGTATCGCGCTGGCGGATCTAACTGTACAGGGCGATCGGCTGGCGGTATCCACCGACAGCTATGTTATTGATCCGATCTTTTTCCCCGGCGGCGATATCGGCAAGTTGGCCGTGTGCGGCACAGCAAATGATGTGGCAGTCAGTGGCGCAACACCACGCTATCTCTCCTGCGGTTTTATTCTGGAAGAAGGTTTGCCGATGGATGTTCTCACGCGCATTGTGCAATCAATGGCGGCTACCGCGCGGCAGGCGGGGATTCAGATAGTTACAGGTGATACCAAAGTCGTGCAGCGTGGCGCGGCGGATAAGATCTTTATCAATACCACCGGCATAGGCGTGATCCCCGCAGATATTCACTGGGGAACCGCGATGATCCGTGCTGGTGATCGGATCGTTGTCAGTGGCACTTTAGGTGATCATGGCGCGACCATTCTGAACCTGCGTGAAGGGCTGGGGCTGGAAGCAGAGCTGGTGAGCGATTGTGCACTATTGGCACCGTTGATCGCTCCGCTGCGATCTATTCCCGGAGTGCGGGCGTTACGTGATGCTACCCGTGGCGGCGTGACGGCGATCCTACATGAATTTGCGGCCGCCAGCGGTTGCGGCATGGAGATCAACGAATCAGATCTCCCCCTGAAACCGGCGGTGCGGGGTATTTGCGAATTGCTGGGGCTGGATGCACTCAACTTTGCCAACGAAGGTAAGCTGGTGCTGGTGGTGTCACCAGAGGCACAAGAAGTGGTATTAACAGCGCTCCATAACCATCCACTCGGCCAGGATGCCGCCGTTATCGGGCAGGTGACTGAGAATAAACAAGTGCGCTTATGCGGTGCGTATGGTGTTTCGCGTAGATTGGATTTGCCTCTGGATGAGCCATTGCCCCGTATTTGCTGATCCCATTCGTCCTTGAAGCCGCAGGGGTGTTAGCTGCGTTCGCTCACCCGAATCACTGACTGATGTCAGCTCATCGGGATTTGCTTACTTGCTGCCTACCTGCAACTCCAATGACTTTTGGGAACCCATTCGTCCTTGAAGCCGCAGGGGTGTTAGCTGCGTTCGCTCACCCGAATCACTGACTGATGTCAGCTCATCGGGATTTGCTTACTTGCTGCCTACCTGTAACTCCAATGACTTTTGGGAACCCATTCGCACTTGAAGTGACAGGCGATTAACTATTTGATAAGTGGGGAAATGTGCCGAATGGGTCGTAACGGCGTGAGCCGTCGAAGCGCCCATCGGTGCAGTCGCCCCGCAATCTCCGAGCTATAAAACAGGTTGCTGGCAGCCTTGTGAAGGAGTTTCTGTGGATAAAAATGGCCTCTGCCTGCGGGTAAAAGGTAAGGTGCAAGGCGTGGGGTTCCGCCCTTATATCTGGCAGCTTGCCCACCGCTTTGCGCTAAGGGGCGATGTCAGTAACGACAGTGCGGGCGTGACGATTCACTTGTGGCAATCACCGGCGCTGGCGGATTTCTTACAGGCACTGCCGCGTCATTGCCCGCCATTGGCACAAATTGATAGTGTCACCACCTCGCCCTACCATTGGGCGCAGCCGCCACTGGATTTTGTGATTCATCACAGCGGTGCCGGGCAGATGGATACGCAAATTGTACCGGATGCTGCAACCTGCGACGCCTGTTTGGCTGAAATGAACCATCCTGCCAATCGTCGCTACCGCTACCCGTTTATCAACTGCACCCATTGTGGCCCACGTTTTACTATTATTCACCGCATGCCCTATGACCGGCCTTATACCGCCATGCGCGAATTCCCACTATGTGCCGCCTGTCAGGCAGAATATGACCATCCGGCCGATCGCCGTTTTCACGCCCAACCCAATGCCTGTGCCGATTGTGGCCCGCAATTGTGGCTAACGGGGCGAGAGGGACAATCGATTGCGCACAACTTTGCGGCGCTAGAGCAAGCCGCAGCCGCCCTGTTGGCAGGAGATATTGTTGCCGTCAAAGGGCTGGGAGGATTCCATCTGGCGGTAGATGCCACCAATGCTGCTGCGGTGGCCCGTTTACGGCAGCGCAAGCAACGGCCTTCCAAGCCGCTGGCGGTGATGTTACCGCACGCCGACTGGTTATCACGCTGCGTGCAAAGTAACGATAGCGCCGCGTTATTACGCGTGTTACGTAGCCCTGCGGCTCCGATTGTGTTGGTTTCGTCGCGGGCTGATAGCCCGCTGTGTACGGCGCTGGCACCGGGCTTACCTGAAATTGGCGTGATGCTACCCGCCAATCCGTTACAACATTTGCTGCTGCAACAGGTCGGACGGCCTCTGGTGATAACCTCCGGTAATGGCCGTGGTAAACCCCCGGCATTGAGTAATGAGCAGGCGCTAGGTGCCCTGAGAGATATTGCTGACCACTGGTTATTGCACGATAGGCAAATTGTGCAGCGGGCCGATGACTCATTAGTGCGACTCACCGGCAGCAGTGCTGAAATGCTACGCCGAGCCAGAGGGTATGTGCCAGATGCTTTCGAGTTACCTCCGGGATTTAGCCAGCAGCCAGCAGTTCTGGCGCTGGGTGCGGATATGAAAAACACGTTTTGCCTGCTGCGTGATGGTAATGCAGTGTTGAGTCAACATCTGGGGGATCTGGAAGACCGCGATATCGCACAGCAACAGCAGCAGTTAGTGGCGCTGTTTTGTGATATTTACCATTTCACACCACAGGTGATAGCGGTGGATGCTCACCCCGGATACGTCAGCCACCAATTAGGGAAAACCCTGGCAGCACAGTGGAATATCCCTTGTGTTGACGTGCTACATCATCATGCCCATCTGGTGGCTTGTCTGGCAGAGCATGGCTGGCCTCGCGAGGGTGGGGCGGTGATTGGTGTGGCATTGGATGGGCTGGGTTATGGCGCTGATGGTCAATTGTGGGGCGGTGAATGCCTACGAGTAGATTATACGAGCTGTGAATATATTGGTGGCTTGCCCGCAGTGGCACTACCCGGTGGCGATCTGGCCTCGCGTCAACCGTGGCGTAACCTGCTGGCCCAGTTACAGCGCTATGTCCCCAATTGGCAACATTTGCCTGAGAGTGCGGTGATTCCTCAGCCGGAGGGTAGGGTATTGGCGCGGGCGATTGAGCGGGGGATTAATGCGCCGTTGGCCTCTTCAACTGGGCGCTTATTTGATGCAGTAGCGGCTGCACTCAATCTTGCCCCGCTATCGATAAGTTGGGAGGGCGAAGCCGCCTGCCAGTTGGAAGCACTGGCGCGACAAAGTGCGGTTTCAGTACCGCCAGTGACGATGCCGCTGTGCGATAACCAACTGGACTTAGCCACTTTCTGGCAGCAATGGTTGGCTTATAATGCCACTCCGGCTGAGCGGGCCTATGCGTTCCATTTTGCTCTGGCCCAGGGATTTGCTACTTTGGCGCGGCAGGCGGCCCAGTATTATCGTATTGATACTATTGTCTTTTCAGGTGGGGTGCTACATAACCGGTTACTGCGTGAGTTACTTAGCGCACAACTGCATGATTTCCAACTGTTGCTGCCCCAGCGTCTGCCTGCCGGTGATGGTGGGCTGTCTCTAGGGCAAGCACTGATTGCCGCTGCGTCAAAATGCCATAAGTGATGATTATGGCTAATGGTGTTTGATTACCGCTAATTGTGTTAATAATAAAGCTCGTTGACTCGGGGTGCCTGCCGCTAAATGCGTAATGGCTGAGATTTTACCCGTATTACCTGATCTGGATTATACCAGCGGAGGGAAGTCGCGGTATCGTTGTTGAGTCCATAAACAACGGTCCCCCTTCTTCTTCGCCGGTGGGGGATATCATGAATACTATTCGCTCTGACTTTTCAATCGCTCCTCTCCCGTACCCTGATGCACTGGCGGCGGCCTGTTTGCAACAATTCCAAACTACACCGCCATTAGTCCATTGCCTGACTAATGAGGTAGTACAGTCCTTCACTGCCAATGTGTTACTGGCATTAGGGGCTTTTCCTGCCATGGTGGTTGAAGCTGAAGAGGCCGCACAATTTAGTACAATGGCGAACAGTTTACTTATCAATATCGGCACGTTACACCGCGCTCAGGCCGAATCCATGCTGGCGGCAATCCAGGCGGCAAATCAATCCTCTACCCCTTGGGTGCTGGACCCCGTTGCGGTCGGCGGGCTTGTCTATCGTACTGATTTTGCCCATCAATTATTAGCGCTAAAACCGGCGGCAATACGGGGTAACGCCTCGGAAATCATGGCATTAAGCGGTATGGCGACTATGGGGCGTGGGGTGGATAGTGTCGATTCTTCGGTGAGTGCACTGCCTGCTGCTCGCCAATTGGCACTACAGGTGCAGACTGTGGTTGCGGTTACCGGTGAGGTGGATTATATCACCGACGGCCTGCGTGATTTTGCCGTGACCGGTGGCGATAAACTGATGACCCGGGTAGTGGGGACGGGGTGCGCACTTTCTGCCGTGGTAGCGGCATTTTGCGCACTGGAAGGCGACCGTTTACATCATGTGGCAACGGCTTGCCGGGTGATGTCACAAGTCGGCGGGCAGGTATCTCAGCAGGTGGCAGGCCCTGGTAGCTTTATTCCAGCTTTTCTAGATGGCCTTTATCAACTGAAAATAAGCGATCTGGTATAGCCTCTCCCCGGTTAACCTCTTAAAAATAGCGTTACCGCTCAGCCCTATCGCCTTGAGCGCCAGCGGCTGAACGGCCCTCAATCATAATGTGTATTACGGATAAGAACTAATAAATCATCCAGTTTCATTGGCTTACCCAAGAAATAACCCTGAACTTCATCACACATCAGAGTCTGTAACTGCCCGAGCTGCTCGGCGGTTTCTACCCCTTCGGCGGTCACCGTCATGGACAGCGCATGGCCGAGGTTAATGATTCCTTCGACAATTGATTGGCCTTCATGTGACTCGGCCAGTTCATCGGTAAAGCTCTTATCAATTTTCAATCCATCGAACGGGAAGCGGCGCAGATAATTCAGTGAGGAATATCCAGTACCAAAGTCATCCATCGATAAGCGCACACCCAGGGTTTTCAATGCTGTCATGGTTTTAAAGGCACCATCGGCATCTTCAATCATTATCCGCTCGGTGATTTCCAGCTCCAATCGATGGCTAGGTAGCCCAGTGAGCAGCAGGACTTGGCGCACTCGTTCTATCAGGCGCTGGTTCCTGAATTCAACCGCAGAAATATTAACGGAAACAATCAGTGACGAGGGCCATGTCGATGCATCCTGACATGCCTGTAGCATGGTCCAGTCGCTAATTGAGGTGATAAGCCCCGT
The DNA here is from genome assembly GCF_052217105.1 of Yersinia sp. 2553 StPb PI. Lineage (NCBI taxonomy): Bacteria > Pseudomonadati > Pseudomonadota > Gammaproteobacteria > Enterobacterales > Yersiniaceae > Yersinia > Yersinia sp. 2553 StPb PI. The sequence continues at coordinate 4,572,690 of NZ_JAZGPX010000002.1, forward strand.
CTCTTCGGCCAGCGCAATAAATTGATCCGGCATCAGCAGCCCCAAAATCGGGTGGTTCCAGCGCACCAAGGCTTCAGCACCCGTCAGTTGTGTTCCCTCAATACGGTAGCGTGGCTGGTAATAAAGGTTAAATTCGTTGTGCTTAACGGCCTGACGTAAAAAACGCTCTAGCTCACTGCGTTGCATCAGGCGCTCATTCATTTCACTGGAGTAGAAGCTCCAACGGTTACGGCCACTGTTTTTAGCTTCATACATGGCAATATCTGCAAATCGTAATAGCTCTTCGGCTTGCATTGAGTCTTGAGGTGCCAGTGCAATACCAATGCTGGCCCCGATATAAATATCCTGATCATTTATCACGTAAGGACTTTCGATTCGGGTGATAACGCGCGTACAAAGCTGTTCAATTTCTTTGCGTGACGCAAGACCTGTGATAATTAGAACAAATTCATCTCCCCCCTGACGCGCGACTAAATCTTGATCACGCAAACAACTTCTTAGGCGTTCAGATACCTGATGCAGTACCAGATCACCGGTAACATGACCAAAAGTGTCGTTAACAGGTTTAAACTTATCCAAGTCAACATTGAGGATAACCAGCGGGTGGGGGGCCGCAGCTAAATGGCGTAACTTATTTTCCAGGAATTCTTTCATTCGCAGACGGTTGGGTAAACCGGTCAATGCATCATGTAGAGAGAGGTGCTGAATCCGTTCCTGTGCTTCTATTTCACGGGTGATATCCGATGCGGTGCCACGGAACCCAATGGTTTCGTTGTTTTGGATGATAGGTTTGGCATAAATACGGCAAATGCGTTTATCGCCTTTGGCGGAGAAATAAGTGCATTGCAACTCATTGCGAGATTCAGTCAGATGGGTGTGCTGTAACCAAGAGCGCAGCGGGATAATATCGCAATTTAACAGTGAATCAAGATTACGCCCCAGCCAGCGCTCCACACTTAATCCGGTAATGGTCAAAAACCGTTGCGACAGGTAGGTGATGCGTAAATCGGCATCGGTTTCCCATAACCAGTCGGTAGCAGCTTCGGCGACATGACGAAAGCGTTCTTCGCTGGCGATTAAAGCAGATTTGTTTTCATCCGCTACCCGTGCTTCTGACATCGCCCGCCGCAGAACTAACCAGCCGGTCAGCCCAAGAATCAATGCAACCAGCGTCAGTAGTGGGAGTAATATGTTGAGCAGTTGCGCGCCGGGCATATCCTGATTCCAATGCAGCGTCAATGCGCTGTTATCACTGGCAGATAATAGAACTGACGGGCTGGATGCCGCGTCTTTTTCATCCTCAGGGGTACGCAGTTGATGAATACCATAATCTTCGCCCAAGGTATTTAGCTCGGGCTGTGTCAGTAAATCGATAAACACCAGAACAGAGGGTGCTCCAGCCACTGTTTTAACGCGTGGATCACTACCAGTAGTTAAGGCCGCAGCCGCAACAATGGCCGGTTGCCCAGCCACGTCGATGGTTTCAGTTGCAATATATTGTTTGTCTGCCCGCGCTCGGGCGGCGTCAATCAACGGGGTTATATCTTTGTTGAGCCAATCGGGCAGGCTAATATCTTTCAGTTGCCCATTGATGACCGAATAACGGGTTTTTCCTAGCCCATCAACAACAAACACTCCCTCATAATTAAAGTCGCTATACAGTGAAGGCCCCAGATTTTGGCTGACAAAAGCCCAGTCAGGATCGACTTTTACATGCAAATGTTCATAAGCATCACCCCAGAAAGCATTGTCTTTTATTCGGGTTTTTATTGAGTCTTGCCGCATTTTCCAGGCTTTTTCTACCAGAAAACGACTTTGAGATGTCGCTCGTTCATTTAATTGCGAGGCGATATAGATAATGCCTACCGCTGCAATAATGATGGTTGCCCCAACCAGCAAGGCCATAGCCTGTAAAGTTTGTTTTGCAAAGAAAACATTATCTCCTTTTGCCCGTGATGGTGATTCTGGCTGGCTGGAGTCCGTCATAGTGAGTTCCCTTGGCACTTACAAAATTTAGGCTGATCCTAAATAGGATAAAACATCCATTTAATCAGCAGGAAGTGAAGACTCAGAAGAAATATAAACTAACATGAATATAATCTTAGTCTCTTATCATTATAGGTGTAATACGTTACCTTCTCTTTGGCCCGCAAAAGGTTGCGCGCTCTTTATGAAATTATCACTTTTTGCCGAGAGTAAGGAATGACCATGGTTACACTGAATTTGGTTTGGTCCACGCTAATCAATTACGTGCCACGAATCCTACGGACTCGGCTGAATTTGCTCTTGCTGTTGAGTCTTGTGACACATCAGGTTTTTGCAGCAGCACCGCTGCCTGCGGTTACTGTTTCGGTCGTAACCTCAATCACACCGGATACTGCGTTACAGTATTTGGGGCGCGTGGAGGCGATTCAGTCGGTGGATGTGACGACCCGCACCGAAGGGTTTATTGCTGCGCGGTTGTTTACCGAAGGGCAGATGGTCAAGCAGGGCTCTCTATTGTATGAAATTGATCCCGCGTTGCATCAGGCCGCAGTAACGCAGGCCCAGGCGCAGTTAGACAGTGCGACTGCCAGTGCTAATCATGCTCAGGTGAACCTCACCCGCTTACAGCGTTTGGGAAGTAATCGCTCGGTCAGCCAGGCGGAAGTTGACGAAGCACAAGCGCAGCGCGATATCAGCCGCGCGGCGGTAGCTCAGGCGCAGGCGAACCTGCAAATCCAGCAATTACAGCTCAGTTTTACCCGTATTTACGCGCCGATAACCGGTCAGATTGGTCACAGCCGTTTTAATGTCGGTAGCCTAATTAATCCTGCCAGCGGCACGTTGGTCAATATTGTCCAACTTGATCCGATTCGGGTAGCTATCGCAGTGAATGAACGAGATTACATTACAGCAACCTATCAGTTGTCGGTTGCAGGTCCCTCTGCGGACAGCAGTACATTGCCGTTTGGCAACTTTACTCCTCGTATTCAACTGGCGAATGGTAAGCAGTACCCGGAACGCGGCGTTTTTGAGTCCGTTGATAATCAAATTGATAAACAGACCGGTACCGTTACCCTGCGTACCCGTTTTGCCAATCCACGGCATTTATTACTGCCCGGTGGGGTGGTGAATGTGTCGCTGGCAGCAGAAATGGCAAAACCGGTTACTGTCATACCGATTGCCGCATTGCAGCAGAATAAGCAGGGACACTTTGTTTTGGTGGTGAACGATAAAGATCAGGTCGATGTGCGGCAAGTGACGTTGGGTGAGCAGTTTGAACAACAATATGAAGTGACTGACGGGCTGAAAGTGGGCGAACGAGTGATTGTGGCAGGGCTACAACATGTCCGGCCAGGGATGACGGTTAGCGCCAGCGTTGCTACACCACTGACAGTAAATTAAGGGGAAGGCCAGATGCTGCATTTCTTTATCCGTCGGCCCAAGTTTGCCATTGTTATTGCACTGGTGATAACCATTGTTGGCTGGGTGTCGTTGTATGTGATTCCGGTGGAACAATATCCTGATATTACGCCACCGGTGGTTTCCGTGAGTGCCGTCTACCCCGGAGCCAGTGCCCGCGATGTTGCACAAGCTGTGGCCTCACCACTGGAAGCGCAGGTCAACGGTGTCAGCAATATGCTGTATATGGAATCGACCAGTGCTAATAACGGCAGTTATCAGTTAAGTATTACCTTTGCCAGTGGTACCGACCCCGATATGGCGGCGGTTGAGGTGCAAAACCGCATTTCTCAGGTGAGTGCTCAGCTGCCGGCGGAGGTGAATGAAAACGGTATTTCCGTGCGCAAACGGGCCTCTAACTTGTTGCTGGGAGTCAGTGTTTTTTCACCGAAACAAACCCATGATGCGCTGTTTGTCAGCAATTACACCAGTATTCAGTTGCGTGATGCCATTGCGCGTATCAATGGTGTCGGCGATGTGCAGGTATTTGGCGCGCGTGATTACAGCATGCGGGTTTGGCTCAATCCGCAACGGATGGAATCACTGAATGTCAGCGTGCAGGATATTGTCGCAGCATTACAACAGCAGAACGTACAGGCGGCTGCCGGGCAGATTGGCTCATCACCGTCGGTGCCCGGTCAGCAGCAAACCCTGACCATCAGTGGACAAGGGCGGCTAACGGACCCACAACAGTTTGCTAATGTGATTATTCGTAGCAATCCTCAGGGCGGCATGATTCGGTTAGGTGATGTTGCTCGCGTGGCGCTGGGGGCGCAGAACTATCAGGTCAGTGCTGCGCAAAACCAGACTGAATCGGCATTTTTAGTAGTTTATCCGGTACCGGGTGCCAACGCGTTAAATGTGGCTAATGGGGTACGGGATGAAATGGCTCGGCTATCAGCCTCTTTCCCGCCAGACCTGACGTATGAAATCAATTACGACTCCACCCTGCCGGTTACCGCAACATTGCATGAAATCGCAGTGTCACTGACGTTAACCTTAATTGTGGTATTGGCGGTGGTGTATCTGTTTTTGCAAAGTATGCGGGCGACTTTTATCGTCGCGCTTACCATTCCGGTCTCCCTGCTCGGCACCTTCGCTGTACTGTATATCTTTGGTTATTCGGCCAATACCCTGAGCCTGTTTGCCATTATTCTGGCGCTAACCATTGTGGTTGATGACGCTATTGTGGTGGTGGAAAACGTCGAGCGCTTATTATCGAATGACCCTGATCTGTCACCGGCGCAAGCAACCAGACAGGCAATGACTCAAATTGCCGGGCCGATTATCGCAACCACCCTGGTACTGATGGCGGTATTCGTGCCGATTGCCATTTTGCCAGGGATTATCGGTGAGCTATACCGGCAGTTTGCGGTAACACTGTCGGCGGCGGTGATTTTATCCAGTATCAATGCATTAACCTTAAGTCCGGCGCTGTGTGCGGTATTGCTGAAACGGCGCACATTGGCAGATACCGGTCTGTTCGGCGGTATTAATCGTGGGCTTGATCGCGCCCGCGACGGTTATGTTTCATTGACCAGCCGTATCAGTAGCCGAGCGGTATTCAGTATCGCCGCGCTACTGCTGGTGGGGCTGGCAACCTGGTGGGGTTACACGCGTTTACCCACCTCGTTCCTGCCGGAGGAAGATCAGGGGTACTTCTTTGTCAGTTTACAACTACCAGATGGGGCTTCGCTTAATCGGACTCAGACGGTGATGGACCAGATGTATCAAGTGGTTACTGATAATGATGCCGTCGAGGATGTGATAAAAATCACTGGCTTCAGTTTGCTTAGCGGCAACAACTCGCCCAATGCCGGATTTGCCATTGTGATGCTAAAACCTTGGGGGCAACGGCCTCATATTGATCGCGTGCTGGCCAGTATTCAGACCAATTTGGCCGCTATCCCTTCGGCGATGATCATGGCAGTAAACCCACCGGCTATTGCCGGGTTGGGCAGTGCTTCTGGATTTGATTTACGTATTCAGGCGCTGTTAGGCCAGTCACCGCAAGAGTTGGCGCAGGTGAGCCAGGGAATTATTTTTGCCGCTAATCAGGACCCGAAACTCAGCCGGGTATTTACCACCTTCAGCGCTTCGGTGCCTGAAACTAATCTGAGTATCGATCGTGACCGCGCCGCGCTGCTACAGGTACCGGTCAGCCGAATCTTCCAAACCTTGCAAACGTCACTTGGGGGAATGAATGCGGGAGATTTCACCCTGAATAACCGTATGTTCCGGGTGCAATTACAAAATGATATGGATTTCCGCCAGCGCACCGCTCAGATAAATAGTCTGAATGTGCGCAGTGACAATGGTGCATTGGTCAGTCTGGCAAATCTGGTGACGTTAACCCCCTCGGTGGGTGCGCCCTTTATCAGTAATTTCAACCAGTTCCCTTCGGTAGCCATCAGCGGTTCTGCGGCTGATGGTGCCAGCTCTGGTCAGGCAATGGCGGCTATGGAGTCGTTATTGGCACAGAATTTACCGTCAGGTTACAGCTATAGCTGGAGCGGAATGTCGTGGCAGGAGCAGCAAACCGGCGGGCAAGTGGTGTTTATCTATCTTGCTGCATTGGTCTTTGCCTATCTGTTTTTAGTCGCCCAATATGAGAGTTGGAGTATTCCGCTGGTGGTTATCCTCTCGGTGGTGTTTGCCGTAGGCGGGGCGGTAGCAGGGCTGGCGGCAATGGGGTTTGCCAACGATGTGTACGCGCAAATCGGCTTAGTGTTGCTGATAGGGCTGGCAGCTAAGAATGCGATTTTGATCGTCGAATTCTCTAAAGCCCGCAGAGAAGAGGGCGCGAGTATCCGTGATGCGGCACAGGAAGGTGCTAAGCAGCGTTTTCGTGCGGTTATGATGACTGCTATTTCGTTTATCCTCGGGGTGATGCCACTGGTTTTTGCCAGTGGAGCCGGGGCGATGAGCCGTCAAATTATCGGTATCACCGTGTTTGGTGGCATGTTGATGGCCACTGCGGTGGGGATACTGTTTATTCCCGCACTGTATCTGCATATTCAGCGACTGCGAGAATGGGTGAAAACCCGCAAAGAGGATTCTGGCAGCGACCCGCAACCTTGAGCCGATGTGTAAAAGTGAAAACCCGCCGCTGGCGGGTTTTTCCTTATTGTGGCTCAGGCTTTGTGGTAACTCATATCGCTATCCATCACTAAATGACAGTCGGCGGGCTGGCTGAACTGCAATACCTTGAACACATTAGGGCCGTCAGTGGCGAGGTAAAAATCCTCGGCCTGTTGTGGCGATAAACCGCCACGGATCTTGCGCTCAATCAGGCGATCCCGCAGTAATTCTGGGGCGGCATTAATATAAATAGTGTAATCAGCCAGTGCTTTCAACTGCTGCCAACCGGGTTGTTGCAGTAATAACCAATTGCCCTCCAGCACGATAATCGGTGCGTCGACAATAATGGCATCTTCAACCGGGTCATGTAACCGGCGGTCATAGGCAGGCCAGGTCGCTCCAGGTTGCTGCAAGCTGTGGATAGCCTGACGTAGCTTAGGCAAATCAAAGGTTTCTGGTGCTCCCTTTTTACTGCGTAACTGGTGGGCATCAAGGTAGTGATTGTAGTGGTGAAAGCCGTCCATAGGCAGACATTGTACCGGTGTTAGAGTGGTGTCACGTTGGGAAAGCCATTGCCAAAATGTGGCGAGGGTGGATTTACCGGTACCGGGTGGCGCGCATAAAAAAACCACCATGCGGCGCTGAAGCTGCTGTTGTTGCTGAGACAGTGAGGCTAATAGTGGCAGATGCAGATGAGTAATATCGCGGTCGGGAAAATGCGCGCTGTTCTGTAGCCCATTAATGTTAAGTTCCACTCTCATAAGTCAGTTCCTGTAATAATGACGTCACTGCCAACGTCAGCCCGGTTTTCACCATATTCCCGTAGCGGGTCTGATTAAAAATGGTGAAGTCAGAAAACTTCATCTTTTCAATCATTTGAAATAAGGTTTTATTCTGGGTCACGGCATTGAGATTACCCATAAATTCATAAACGATATCGTCATGAAACTCAGTAATATCTCCGGTTTCCTGCAAATGCTCACTGAGCTGAGAAAATAACAAAATATCGGCATAAACCGCTTTTGTTATTTGCCCCAACGCATAAATTAAGCGCAAAGAAACATCCAGACTGTCCAGTGGGCCTGACTTGGCTAATAAAGGCTTGACGGCGTATTCCTGAATATCTTCATCATTATTGATAAATAAATAGGGCAGAAGGCTTTTAATACCCTGAAATAAGATCTCATTGGCATTCAGCAGAAAATCATTGAGATTTTCAGGGCTGGCGAGCCTTTCGAGTACGTCATCTTCAGTTAATGCAGTCATCCTACCCTTAACACCATTATCGATAGTGGAGGGAGTTGATGATATTACAGGTGTTATCCAGCCCGTTAATCAAAAGTGTTTGGGTTTGAAGTTGGCCCCCATTTTTTTCCTTAATACCGGTGACGATATCACCCTGAGTTATGCCGGTTGCGGAAAAAATAATCTGCCCGGAGCGCACCAATTCGGTCAGAGAATAGACCTGATTAAGGTTAACTCCCATTTGCTGGCAGCGTTGGTGCTCCGTGAGGGCAATATCCCGATTTGTCACGCTTTCCCCTTTGGCCTGACAAAAGTCGATCAATTCAGCTTGCATATCGCCGCCCAAAGCACGAATGGCACAGGCCGAGATAACGCCTTCAGGTGCGCCGCCGATGCAATACATCACATCGGCCTGCCCGTTGGATAAGCAGGTCATCAGGCTGGCGGCCACATCGCCGTCCGCAATAGCATAAACTTTAACACCGAGTGCATTGGCCTGTTCGATAGCCTGCTGATGGCGCGGTTTGTCGAGGGTAATCATGCGTAACGTATTTAAAGGTTTGTTTAACTTAGCCGCCACACAGCGCAGGTTTTCTGCCAGTGAACGGCGCAAGTCAATGGAACCTTTGGCTTGTGCACCTACCACTAATTTTCGCATATACATATCAGGCGCATGTAACAACATCCCTCGTGGGGCAAAAGCAATCACAGCCAGCGCATTGGCTTGCCCCATCGCGACCATGCGGGTACCTTCAATAGGATCAACAGCAATATCAACAGGTGGTCCACCGGCGCCGAGTTGTTCGCCAATATACAGCATCGGCGCATGGTCAATTTCGCCTTCTCCGATAACAATGCTTCCTTGCATCGTCATCTGATTTAAGGCCTCGCGCATGGCGCTGACGGCAACGCCATCAATAAGGTTTTTGTTACCGCAGCCGAGCAGTGGCCAGGCCGCCATTGCTGCTTGTTCGGTGGTGCGGAAAATATCATATGCCAGTGTTTTCACTCTCGACTCCGATATCCACGTTAAAGTGCGCTAACAGATAGTGTTCTGCTTTTTCATTCCAGACCCCATGAGTTTCGGCGACCAGTTCGGCTAATTGCGCAAATAATGGATCCGTTTTACCTCGTTCGGCAAAATCGTCAATGGCGGTGAGGGGCATGGTAATGCCGTTATAAATCAGTTTCTTGCCACCCGGTATATGGGGGAGGTTGAGCACCGTTTCAGGTACAGCATCCAGACCGCCAATATGAGTAATCATAAAAGAGGGTTGTATGCGTCGCTGGGCAGAAAGCGTAAGTGCCTCTTCCATGTCACCGGTAGAGCCACCAGAAGTACCGACAATATGCGTACTGGAGTAGTGGACGTGATAGAAGTTAAACGGCACTTTAAAGTGCTTATCTGTCGGGCCGGCAAAGAAGTTCAGGCAACCATCTTCTGCCAGCAAATCATCACCCAATTCAATGACTGCTGGCACAGCTGCGTAGACAAATACATCATCAAAACCCTGATTCCCCGTGAGTTGACGTAATGTATCGATGGGGTTATCCAGCTTGCTGCTGTTGATGTAAATCAGTTCGATACCTTTATCTGCTGCCTGTTTTCTTGGTAGTAGTTGCTCAGCACGAGCCAGACGGACTTCATCTATATCTACCACCACCACGCGGGCCGGTTTGATATCACCGTTGATGGCATAATCGATAGCCCCCATTCCCATTGGCCCGGCACAAGCCAATAGGGCCAGATTACCGCCGGGCTTAATGCCCATGCGGTGTTCATAAACATATTGTGTGGTGTGATAACTGGCGTGATAGGCTCCAATAATGCAACACATCGGTTCAGCCAGCGATGCGGCGGCAAAATAGTTGCCGTGATAAGGCAGTACACAGCCGAGATCAATAGCCAGCTTGGGAATAATCATGTAGGTGGCGTTACCGCCAAAATATTCGTAGCTGTAACCTGCTGAATAGCCACTGGGTAGCCCCATCGCAGGTTGCAACACAAAACGTTCACCAGCACGATAGCGGGTGGCTAAATTCTTACCGACTTCAACAATGACCCCCGCACATTCATGGCCAGTAATGGCAGGGTGTTGCGCCACATCACCCGGTACTCGTTTGTGCTCACTACCCAGCAAAGCTGCTTTGTAAGTCGACAGGCAGACGCTGTCGGAAATGACGCTAACCAGTAATTCGTCATCGCTGATCGGGGGTAATTCAAACTCACGTAGGCGGACATCTTGCTTACCGTATATTGCAGCCACTTTCGTTTTCATACTGATTCCTTTGGCTTATCACTTGTAGTCAATTGCTCGAATAAAATATCCAGAGCCTGGTCGCCAAGATAATTTTTAATTAGAATCAATGGCTTGTCCGTCACGCCCTGTGCTCTGCCTTCAAGGCTGGCGTGGGTAACAATGATGTCAGCATCGGTTGGAATGTTTTCGATGGCGTAATGTTTTACCGCAATCGGGTAACCGGCTTTCTCCAGTTTTTTTCTAAACGTGGTTGCTCCCATGGCGCTGGACCCCATCCCGGCATCGCAGACAAAGGCTATCAACCGTACCGGATGATCATTGTTGAGGTGATTGGCCAATATGCCCTCGGCTTTTAGATTCTTCATGGCGGTTTGCGACTCTTCAAAGCTCTCTTCGCTGGTGGCTTTGTCCATTTTCAAGATGATGGAACCCACCAAGAACGAAACTGCAGTACCGGTAAAGACACCCGCACAGGTAGCTAGGAAACCACCGCGAGGGGTTAATGCCAGATACGCGAAGATAGAACCAGGACTCGGACCTGCAACCAGGCCAGCACCTAATAATTCAAAGACATATATGCCACTCATGGCACCGGTGATCATGGCAATGATCATCAGTGGTTTCATAAGAACATAAGGGAAATAGAGCTCGTGGATACCGCCGAGGAAATGAATAATCATCGCGCCGGGTGCTGACTTCTTACTCATACCTTTGCCAAATAGTGAGAAAGCCAGCAGAATACCTAACCCTGGCCCTGGATTTGAGGCGACCATAAAGTAAATTGATTTGCCGTGGATAGCAGTTTCCTGCATTCCCAGTGGGTAATAGATTCCCTGGTCGATGGCATTATTCAGGAACAGCACTTTGGCAGGTTCATTAATCACCGCCAGTAGGGGTAAGAAGCCAGTAGACACCAGTGCTTCGATGCCTTGTTTGACCAGATTATTCGCCTCCATCACCGCCGGGCCGATCACTTCATAGGCCAGCAGGCAGAGCAACATGCCGCTGATACCGAGGGAGAAATTATTAATTACCATCTCGAAACCGGCTGGAATGTGTTTCTCCAATCGCTTATCGATATGTTTAATTAAATAACCCCCTAGTGGCCCCATCACCATCGCGCCGATAAACATCGGAATATCAGCACCAACAATAACCCCCATAGTGCCAATACCGCCCATCACGGCCCCGCGTTTACCCCCAATCAAATGCCCACCGGTAGAACCAATCATTAACGGTAGCAGGTAGGTAATCATCGGGCCGACCAACTTGCCGAAGTGTTCGTTCGGCGTCCATCCAGTCGGGATAAATAATGCAGTGATAAACCCCCATGCAATAAAAGCCCCAATATTAGGTATTACCATTGCTGTTAGAAAACCGCCAAAGGATTGTACTTTGGCGCGTATTGATTTATTAGCCATATTAATTCCTTGTTATTGTATTATCGGAATAGGTTAATAACGCTTAAGGATATCTTTTATATTTTCGGTGTTGGCAGCATTCAGTAATGATGTAATAGATTCATCGTCACAGAACATTTCACTTAATGCCTGAATAGCATAAATATGGGAGTCCGCATCTTTTGCTGCCAGGCCTATTAGTAATTTTACCGGTTCACTGTCAGCGTCGAAAATCACGCCTTTACGCAGCAATGTCAGGCTGAGTGCGGTGTGGTTCACGCCATTTTCAGGGCGGGCATGCGGCATAGCTATTTCTGGTGCCAAAATATAATAAGGCCCTATCTCACGGGTGGCATCTTTGATCGCCTGACTATATTCAGGTTTAACCGCATGATTATCGATTAGGCTTGCCATTGATAAATCAATAGCGTGTTCCCAATGCTCGGCGGAAGGATATATCGCAATACTATTTTCAGGAAAGAAATCGATAAGCGCCTGCATAGGGAGTCCTTATATTATTATTTTATCTTGGCGACCCATTAATTCATTCTCGTGGGCATTAACTGAAATTGAGCTTATTCTTGACGACGCGCTTAATCAAATCGATGAAAAAATGTGATCTGTGATACTAATGAAATGCAAACACTGAAAAACAGTAACTGTGATCACAATTATTTTATATAAATTAGTATTTGTATAAAAATGCAATAGCCTAAATTTGCAGTGCATCACGAATATTTAATTTTAATAAATTATTTATTTTGTGATTTATGTCTTGTTTATGGCATTGCGTAATGCATTATTTATGAAAATTAAAGTGAGTGCTGTACTCCCAGCAGCAAAACGATGTTTTTTTTGACTGGATGAGGCGTACCTTCCTCGCGGTGCTGCATCTTCGTGCATTTGCCTCTAAAAAGTGCGGGAAAAGCGCACATACAGTGCTATCTCCCGTTACATCTCCTTTTCCCATTACTTAAAGTGCGGGTATTTCCGTTGTTCAGCGGTTATCTAGCATTTGGTACAAACATTGCTTTAGCCATAGACCGCACTATTACCATTAAATTTCTTTGATAGGGATAAGGTATGTCACAGGCGAAACAAGCACCGGAATTAAAACGTACGTTGGGCAGTTTTCAATTATGGGGTATTGCCGTCGGGTTGGTGATTTCCGGCGAATATTTTGGTTGGAGCTACGGATGGGCGCAAGCGGGGACCTTAGGGTTCCTGTTTACTGCTCTGGGTGTGGCCGCGATGTACACGGCATTTATTTTTAGTTTTACCGAATTAACCACCGCTATTCCTCATGCCGGAGGGCCGTTTGCTTACGCTCACCGCGCTTTTGGCCCAACGGGTGGCTTTATTGCTGGTCTTGCGACGTTGATTGAGTTTGTATTTGCTCCTCCCGCCATTGCCATGGCAATTGGTGCCTATATTAATGTTCAATTCCCAGCAGTTGACCCAAAGTGGGTGGCGGTTGGGGCCTATCTGATATTTATGTCATTGAATATTCTGGGTGTCAGTATTGCTGCAACCTTCGAACTGTTGGTGACGATATTGGCCATTTTTGAGTTGCTGGTATTTATGGGCGTGGTCGCACCAGGCTTTGAAATCAGTAACTTTGTCAGAGGCGGTTGGGCTGGCGCGGATACATTCAGTATCGGGTCATTATCGGGGATTTTTGCCGCTATTCCCTTTGCTATCTGGTTCTTTTTGGCGATTGAAGGGGCTTCGATGGCTGCAGAGGAAGCAAAAGAGCCACAACGTACCATTCCGCGCGCCTTTATTGGCGGTATTTTGACCTTAGTGCTACTGGCATTAGGTGTGATGGTATTTGCCGGTGGGGTGGGCGACTGGACTAAGCTATCTAATATCAACGACCCACTGCCACAAGCAATGAAAATTATCGTTGGCAGCGACAGCGGTTGGTTACACATGCTGGTATGGCTTGGGCTGTTTGGTCTGATAGCCTCGTTCCATGGCATCATTATGGGCTATTCCCGCCAGATTTTTGCCTTGGCCCGCGCCGTTTCCGTACCCCACACCTGGCTATTTTGGCTGGTGGTGTTGTCGGGATTGGTGCTATTTTTTCTGACTCGTTGATTATTATTGGCGGCATGCCACTGACGGCAAATATTGTCACTATGTCGGTGTTTGGTGCCATCGTGATGTATATCATCTCAATGTTGTCATTATTCAAACTGCGACAAACAGAGCCACGCCTGACTCGCCCATTCTCCGCGCCGTTCTATCCGTTTGCGCCAGCATTGGCGTTAGTTTTGGCGGTTGTCTGTCTGATTGCGATGATCTATTACAACCCGCTGCTGGCTCTGATATTCGCTGGAATGATGTTGGTCGGTTATATTTATTTTCGTCTTACCCACCGTTCACGCGCTACTGCCGCATTTGATCCACAGCTCAGTGCTGCCGAGTGATCCATTCTTGCTATTAATGTCATCATTGTTCAGGCTGTTTATGCAGCCTGAACAACTAAGGGACGCAGTATGTACCAGACAACACTGAGCCATCGTAGTTACCACTTTGGCGATTTACGCGATTTGATGGCTAAAGCTTCACCGGCACGTTCGGGCGATTATCTGGCGGGCGTTGCGGCAGAAAGTGCTGAAGAACGCATGGCTGCCCGTATGACGCTGGCAGATCTGCCGCTAAAAACGTTTTTACAGCAAATGCTGATTCCTTATGAGCAGGATGAAGTCACACGGCTGATTATTGATAGCCACGACCCGCAGGCTTTTGCGCCAATAGCGCATCTGACCGTCGGCGATTTTCGTGACTGGTTACTCAGCGAGCAGGCCGACAGTGTGACGCTAGCGCAAGTCAGTGCTGGTATCACCCCAGAAATGGCCGCCGCGGTAAGTAAAATAATGCGTAATCAGGATTTGATTCTGGTGGCGAAAAAATGCCGTGTTATTACCCGATTCCGTAACACTATTGGCCTTGCCGGCCACTTAAGTGTGCGGCTACAGCCCAATCACCCCACGGACAGTTTGCCGGGTATCGCCGCCAGCATGCTTGACGGCCTGCTGTATGGCAGCGGTGATGCTGTGATTGGCATCAATCCCGCCAGTGACAGCTTGCCATTGTTAGAAAAACTTAATTATATGCTGGATGACGTGATAAGTCGCTTTGAGATCCCCACTCAATCCTGCGTATTAACGCATGTTACTAACACGATTAAGTTGATTGAACGCGGAGCACCGGTTGATTTAGTGTTCCAGTCTATCGCGGGCAGTGAAGCTGCAAATGCCGGTTTTGGCATCAATCTGGCTTTGTTGGAAGAAGCACACTGTGCGGCATTGAGCCTCAAGCGAGGCACTGTCGGTGACAATGTGATGTATTTTGAAACTGGGCAGGGCAGTTGTCTCTCCGGTAATGCTCATTTCGGGGTTGATCAACAAACCTGCGAAGCGCGTGCTTATGCGATTGCTCGCCGCTTCTCACCGTTACTGACTAATACTGTCGTCGGGTTTATCGGGCCAGAATATCTTTATGATGGTAAGCAGATTATCCGTGCCGGTTTGGAAGACCATTTCTGTGGCAAGTTACTGGGTGTCCCACTCGGTTGTGATGTCTGCTATACCAACCATGCTGAGGCGGATCAGGATGATATGGATACCTTGCTGACCTTACTGGGGACCGCTGGACTGACCTTTATGATGGGGGTGCCGGGAGCTGATGACATCATGCTTAATTATCAAAGTACGTCGTTTCATGATGCGTTGTATATCCGGCAATTGCTCGGTCTGAAACATGCACCAGAGTTTGGTCTGTGGCTAGAGAAAATGAATATTATGGATGCTCAGGGGCGCTTGCGTGATACCGCGGCCAATCATCCGTTATTAGCACAGTTGCCACCTATGGGGGCATTCTGATGAGCGGAAATGAGATAATAAACGGGGTGTTACATCGCAATTCGTGGGCGGTTTTGCGCCAGTTCACGGCGGCGCGTATTGCTCTTGGCCGTACAGGAGCAAGCTTACCTACTGAAGAGCTGTTGAAATTTGGTTTGGCACATGCGCAGGCACGGGATGCCGTGCACCAGCCTTTTATCAGCGAGGATCTTGCTAATCAACTGGCAGATTCAGGATTACAGACACTTACCGTCAACAGTGCCGCGCCGGATCGTGCAACTTATCTGCGCCGCCCGGATCTTGGCCGAAAGCTATCGTCGCAAAGCCGTGAACAGTTGTGTGCATGGCCTGATAAGCAAGCCGATATTCTGTTAGTTATTGGTGACGGTCTGTCATCGAAAGCGGTACACCGGCAGGCAATTCCTTTGGTGATGGCCTTACGACCTTATTTGCAAACGCTCGGCTTATCACTGGCCCCGATAGTGTTGGCTCATCAATCACGGGTAGCATTAGGGGATGATGCAGGGGAGTGTTTACAAGCCAAAGCGGTTGTCATGTTGATTGGTGAAAGGCCGGGGCTTTCTTCCCCGGATAGTTTGGGGGTTTATATGACTTGGGGGCCGAACACGCGGCGGTTGGAGTCCGAGCGCAATTGTATTTCTAATATCCGGCCAGAGGGTTTGGATTATCCTCAGGCGGCTTTTAAGTTAGCCTGGTTGTTGGAGCAATCTTTCCAACGGCATTTATCGGGGGTGCAGCTTAAGGATGAAAGCGATAACTCGGCCTTGCACGGGCGGGTAAGGCCAATTTACCCACTGATAACATGAGTAGTATATGTGTCTGGATGTTTACGATTTAATGGCGGAAATTGCTATTTTTTGTGCTTTTAATTCGCCTTTTAACATGTATTTTGGATAATGTTAAGTTATTCTATCTAAATGTTGCAGGCCGCTCTATCCTACACATCGCCTCGCTTTACAACTATTCTTATAAATATCTCACTAAATTTGAATTTTTAACAGGTATTACTCCGCGTCATCATTTTCATGCTTTATGCAGTGGAGCTATTGGGAACATAAGGAAGAAACAATGGGACTACGAAGAAAGAGTGTTAAACCTATGCAACTCAATGATATTACAATCATTGATGATGCCAAACTGAAGAAGGCAATCACCGCAGCGGCGTTGGGCAACGCCATGGAGTGGTTCGATTTCGGGGTGTATGGTTTTGTCGCTTTTGCACTTGGTCAGGTATTTTTCCCCGGTGCTGATCCCGGTATTCAGATGATTGCTGCGCTGGCGACTTTTTCCGTTCCTTTCTTGGTTCGGCCCCTTGGTGGCTTATTCTTTGGTGCGTTAGGTGATAAATATGGGCGGCAAAAAGTCCTGTCCGTCACCATCATTATTATGTCGGTCAGTACCTTCTGTATTGGTCTGATTCCCTCTTATGCCTCGATAGGTATTTGGGCACCGATATTATTGTTATTGGCAAAACTGGCACAGGGTTTTTCGGTTGGTGGCGAATATACCGGAGCCGCTATTTTTGTGGCTGAATATTCACCCGATAGAAAACGTGGTTTTCTTGGTAGTTGGTTGGATTTTGGTTCCATTGCAGGTTTCGTATTAGGCGCTGGAGTCGTTCTGCTTATTTCCAGCATTGTGGGTGAAGCCAGTTTCCTTGAGTGGGGATGGCGTATTCCGTTCTTCGTTGCTGCGCCATTAGGATTAATCGGTATCTATTTGCGTCATGCACTTGAAGAGACACCGACCTTTCAACAGCACGTCGATAAAATTGATAATGATTCACGCCACAATATTGCCGAGCCACCTAAGGTTTCTTTCCGTGAGATTTTAACCAAACAATGGAAAAGCCTGATTATCTGTGTCGGGATGGTTATTGCCACCAACGTCACTTATTACATGCTACTGACCTACATGCCAAGCTACCTATCCCATAGTCTGCATTATTCTGAAGATCATGGTGTATTGATTATCATTGCAATCATGCTGGGTATGTTATTCGTTCAGCCTGTGATGGGATTAATGAGCGATAAATTCGGCCGTAGACCTTTTGTTATTTGTGGCAGTATTGGGCTGTTTATTCTCGCTATTCCCAGCTTTATTTTGATTAATAGCGGCATCATCGGTTTGATATTTTGTGGTTTGTTGATCCTGGCTATTTTGCTTAACTGTTTTACGGGGGGGATGGCCTCAATATTACCCGCAATGTTCCCAACCCATATCCGCTACAGCGCATTAGCTATCGCATTTAATGTGTCGGTGTTGGTTGCAGGGCTGACACCAACGGCCGCAGCGTGGTTGGTTGAAACAACGCAAAATCTGTTTATGCCCGCTTATTACTTAATGGTGGTGGCGGTTATTGGTTTGGTTACTGGAATATTTATGAAAGAGACTGCCAATATGCCACTGAAAGGGGCGACGCCAGCCGCGTCTGATCGGGCGGAGGCCAGAGAGATATTGCAGGAACACCATGATCATATCGAACACAACATTGATGATATTGATCAAGAAATAGCCGAACTTGAGAAAAAGAGAAAGAATCTTATCGCTCAACATCCTGATATTAATTAATCAGTTTTGAGGGGTACGTCAGAGTGTTAATTTGATTTATATCAATAAAATTCATTTCTATACAATGGTTTACCTTTCTATTCAAATCTGTCTTTGACCCTCCCCCAAGGGGAGGGTTTAGATTATCAGTCATTATTCCAACTTATCTAGAACATTTCCTCTTACTGGAAGGATACCATGACAGTGAAAAAGACATTTGCAACAACAGCCCGACTGGCTATTGTTGCTTTAGCTGCAGTCACTTTTAGCCATTTCGCCGCGGCGACGACACAAACGGAATTTTTGACTCAACATGGCTTAGCGGGAAAAACTACTGAGCAAATGATTGAGACCATCGATCAATCCAAACAAGAACGCCCTTTGGCATATTCAGCTTCGGTAACGAGTGCGGAACTCACCTTATCCGATGAACAACAGCGGTATTCTTTTCCCTTGGGTGATAAGTTCTATCTCTCATTCGCCCCCTATGTAAACCAAACTCACCCATGCTTCAATCACAGTTTGTCTGGCTGTCGTGGTGAATTGGCGAATACCGCATTTGATGTGAAAATTACCGATAAAGCCGGGAAAGTTATCCTGCAAGATACACTGACCAGCTATCAGAATGGTTTTATTGGTGTGTGGTTGCCACGCAATACTGAAGGGACTATCGAAGTGAGTTATCAAGGCCTCAAAGCTGTATCACCTTTTGCGACCCAAGCTGAAAGCCAAACCTGCATGACAACATTGCAACTAAAAAAATAAACGACTTAACGGCAAATCTTAACAATCGATAGAATAATAATAACCAGCTTAGCGGCTGGTTTTTTATTTCCTCGTGGCTGTAATAATAGATGTTTTTCTTGCCACTCTCGAGTATTTTTTAAATTATTAAATCCTGTTTATACTCCTTATGACGAGGGATAATATCTGGCGTAAGTGATATTAAGTTTACGTTATGCTAAATGAAATGACTAAGAGAAATATAATTATTTATAAATTATTATTTTTACGATATAGTTCGCTCCTTTATGGTGAAAATACGCAAAATTAAAGGAAACCTATCCGCATACGTTATAACTTTCCTTTTTCTGTTTACTTGGTTACCTGTCTCTATAGCCGAGTTCATTAAGTGTAGAAGATTATATTATGTTTCAATTGATGCAGAGTGTTTTGACAAGTTCCTTTAATGCGGTCTGTATTATCTATCTTTGCATATCATTACCTTATCTTTATATTATTACCAGACAAAAACCTAATCAGTTACATTATAAAATTCTAATGGGCGTGATTGCCGGTTTTACTGCAACCTATCTTGCTGATTTTCATAACCAAACCAGTGCGACACTCTATGGGTTAATCATTAGTCCTATTGTCCTGACAGCATTAATTTTTGGCCCAATCCCCTTATTGATAAGCTATGCTATCCATGCGGTATTTGTATTTGGATTATCGCCATTTTATGATATTTTCATTATGTCTTTCATGTTTTTATCTATAGCGCTAAAAATTTGGGATAATAAAAGATATGCTACTTTTTTCCTTTCGGTTTTCATTCCACAATGTATAAATATTGCTTTGAATTTTGAACGGCTAATCTCTTTAGGATACCTTCCCCGTTCAATATTTAAATCCGCGATGAGCATTATTTTACTCTCGATACTCTATTTTATTTTTAGCCGCTTTCAAAAAACGTTTAGTAAATTCTCTATTTTGCAATTCCAATCCTCGACGGATCAACTGACTAAATTACCTAATAGATTCAGTATTAATCACCATTTGGATAATTTTAGAGAAACGCATAAGGACTGCTTTATTGCTTTGATTGATATAGATTTTTTTAAAAGGGTTAATGATAATCATGGACATTCTGCCGGTGATAAAATTTTATATGATATCGCCCAGGAACTAACGTCAGTGATTAGAGGAAATGATTTTCTGGCGCGGTATGGCGGTGAAGAATTTTTGCTGTTAATACATACCGCAGATAACAGAATTGCCAGTGAGATCTTGGTGCGGATAACTACACATATCCGCGATACGCTGTTTATTACACCGGACAACCACTCTCTCAACATTACGATATCTATCGGTGCAGCTTTATATGTTAAAGACACCTCATTTGATGATGCGATTAAGTCAGCCGACAAAGCACTCTACCGAGCGAAGAATGGTGGTCGAGATCAAGTTGTTTTTCATTAGGTTTTGTATGATTAGGCCATTGTGTAAGTCAGGATCTTTAACTTAGCATAGGCTTTTCCCCTAAGGCCTTTGTAGCTTAACAGCGGGTCCACATACATTGTAGAGGTTGGCGGTGACCAGAGAACATGTTGTTATTGTCATTGATATGCAAAATGGGGTTTTTGCTAATCCACGTTTTGATCGTGAAGGTCGCGTCGTTCGTATTAATCAGTTGATCGACCATGCTGACCAAGTCATTTTCATACAGCATGCAGAAGATGAAATGACACAAGGGAGTGAATTGTGGCAACTGCTACCGGAATTACATTACCCGCAGAATGCTATTTCTGTTACCAAAACAGCGTGTGATTCGTTTTATCTTACCTCGCTCGACACTATTATTGCCCAGCTAGGGGCTACTCATCTGACTATTTGTGGTTGTGCCACGGATTACTGTGTTGATACCACCATCAAAATTGCCGCCAGTAAAGGGTATGCTCTGACCATCGCTTCTGATGCCCATACCACTGCGGACCGGAAATATGCCACGGCTCAGCAGCTTATCGCGCAACATAATGAGGTTTGGTCTGAGCTGTCCATTCCGGGGAACCGTATCACAGTAAAAACGACGCAGCAGATTCTCGCTGACTGGCTGGATTAAATTCCTCTGGGCATACTCGCTTAGCACTATTTTATTAGGTGATGTGTGCCCATAGTCTGATGCGATACACTAGATAAAAATGATGAGTAGGAATAAGTAAACACCATCCAGATTACGTCTACGGTACTGATGATTTGGTAAGGTTCGCTGATATTATTCTTTTCTCTTATCACCCATCCATGTTTTTTTATCTTTAAAATAGAGAAATATCAAGAATTAATCTTGTGTTCATAGAACACGAATGGCGTATTTTATATAAGATTTATGGGACTATGCATTGTAATTAAAGTAATGTAATTCCTAATTCCTTGTAGGATTATTCTCTTTCTTTGTGTGATAAATCTTTTTTTGATGATAATCAATAAAAAATATACATCTGTAAATTGAAGTCTAGTTGGTGATTGATTTTGATATTTTTCTTAAGTTGGATTTAAATGCTGACTTTTTCTTTATTTGTAGTTTTTTATTCCGATAAAAATAACCATTTCAATATATTTTCTTATGGGACAAATCTTGTTCTATTTTTTAAATATACGTATAAATAAAGACATATAGATAAGGTATGTTGGATGTTAACTTTATTTTAGTCTTTAGATGGCTGGATTTAAAACGAAGCACCTTGGGTGTGTTCGCCGACTGATAGCCTGGGACTCTCTCTCCTCTAAACGAAAATCGCTTACTTATTGAATCATTAGTTTATGACGTTTTCCTCTTTCGTCTGATTTGTAAGGTGCGATGCCATCAATACACTTTCAATAAGATTTTAATCTTTTAAGGATATATATGAACGCAATTTTTAAAGTTATTTGGAATATATCCTTGAGTATATGGGTTGCGGTCGGTGAGTTTGCCAAGGGAAAAAAAAAATCAAAAACTACCCAGCGAGGCTCCACAGCCACACCTTTACTTGAGAAATCAGGTAAACATCTTTCTCCTAAAATAGCTATTGTAGCCGCCGCCGTGATGGGGGTGTTTGGTATTCAACCTGCTTTTGCTATCAGTGTCGGCGATTGTGCTGCTATGGGCACAAACTGCGTGACGGTATCAACCGCGGCAGGTTTAGTCGCTGCATTAAGTAGTGCGGGGGCGGGAAGTACTGCCACCACGATCCTATTGACAGCAGATATCAATCTTGCAACTGCATATGCTGGGGGGATCACAGTAAACCAAGCCGCAAATGCCCGGCAAAATCTGGTGATTGATGGTGGTGGCTATAACTTAAACTACGCGAACTATGCTTTCCTCATGGCGGCAGGAACCACAAACAATGCCGCCTGGAGTTCGCAAAATGCAACGTTCCAACTCGTCAACTTTGGCGACATTACGTCAACGCTTGCGATCACAAGCGGCATAGTTTCCCGACTGGTGTATGTACAAGACGACACGACTCGGTTAGACGTCACTTTGGATAACATCAAGTCAGTACCCAATGGAAAACTGGTTGCGATGGGTGTTGATAGCGCTGCGGTCGCACCCAATAAGATCGGTAGAGTGATATTCGGCAATATTACCCAGCCTATTACCTTAAATTTTGGCACTTATAGACAATCAGTTTTAGGCAGTAATATTACATTTACGGGACATTTCAACTTAACAGGGATAACAAGCCCTGATTATCCGGCGGTATTCTGGAGTAATGATACAGCAGCGAATAGCGTGCTTCATTTTGCCAATGGTGCCGATGTTAATATTACGGGCACGCGGCTCACTAATGGACCCGGTGTTGTTGGTGTTGGCGTGGCCTCGTATAACTATATGATTGATGATGGTGCCAAATTAACCCTGACTATCGATAGCCAAAACCCGTTAGGGGTGGCTAACTATGGTGTACAGATAGGTTCTTATAATCCGGTTACCGGATTATTTGGTTCCGGTGCAGTGATTAACATGAATAACTTGGCGGGTGATGTCATCAGTAATGCCCCCAGTACGACAACAACTTCATATATTTACAATGGTCCGGCCTCGCCTAATGATGTTATCTACAATCTGGCCGCGGGTTCAAATCTTGTTGTTGCTGCCGGAGCGGCCAATGATGGGATTATTGCCAGCAAAACCCTTGCAGGGACGGGGAATATTTATATCCGTTCAGCGGCGACCATCTCTGATGGCACGCAAAATACCACCGCGGGTACTGGGATTAATATCAGTGCTGCCTCATCGGGCAATGTGGTCGTTCGTAATGAGGCTGAGGGTACTATCAGAAAAGCAACCGGTATCAGTGTCACTGATACCGGTAGTGGGACGGTTAATGTCACTAACGCGGGCACGATCAACAGTACTACTGCCGGGATAGTCCTTACCCATAATGGCAGTGGCACGGCTAGTTTGACCAACAGTGGTTCGATTACTAGCACCACGGCGGGGATTGCAGTTTCAGCTGCCACGGCACAAACAATCAATATTGATAATACTGGTGGCACAGTGAGTGCCAGTGCTGGAACAGGTATTAATGTTCTAACCAATGCGTTGCTAAATATGGTCGGTGGGGCGATTACCACGACGGGTGCGGCGAATGCTTTAACTTTTGCTGGCACTAGCAATAGCCATGTTTTGACTGACTTGATTCTTAATCTGAATGGTACCGGTGCCGCTTTCTCAAAGGCGGCGGGTGTTAATCTGGCATTAAACCATATCATCTTCAACACGGTGACGGGCACTGCGCTAAATAGCCTGGCCGGTCTGACATTTGCCAACAGTGTTAATGGCAATAATATTATTAATGTGACAGGTGCGGGGACCGGGATAAATTCTGTTGGTGGGGTCGATCTCAGTAATGCGTATTTGGACATTAATGTGACCGACAGTGCTGGCACCGGGCTGCAAGTAGCCGATGGTGCAGTAACGGCGACCACTATTGGTGCGAATACCCTGATCAATGCAACGGGTGCAACGGCGATTAATTTCGCAGGCACCACAGCAAAGACATTGAATAATAACGGGACGATTAATGGTGCGGTGACATTTGCCGGAACAGCGGCAAATATAATCAATAATAACTCGATATTGAATGGATCATTAACCACAGGTTCCGGCAGCGATACATTAGCTCTTGGTAGCACATCGCAAAGTAATGGTGCGATTAATCTGGGTGACGGGAATAACAATGTCACTATCGAGAATGGCGCACAGGTATCCTCCATTACAACAGGCACAGGCGACGATACTTTTACTCTTAATAATATGACGCTGGGGAGCACTTATTTAGGTGCTCTAAATGCCGGTAGTGGCTCAAATACCCTGAACTTCAATAACTCATTTGATTCTCTGGCGAGTGGTACGTCGTTACAGGGCTTTACTAATATCAATCTTATCGATAGCCAAATTACCCTGAATTCTGACGATAACGTCGGTAGCGGGGCAATTAATATCAGCGCGAGTAGCGAGTTACTTTTTGGCAGCACATTCAATAGCACACTGAACGCCTCATTAGGCCATGTTGCCGGCGGGGATGGTTTAGCCATTGTTGATAACGGTGCTAATGTTTCGTTGAGCCAGGCCAGTACTTTTGCTGGCGATTGGCAAGTGAATCAGAGCGGTACTCTAACAGTCAGCAACAGCAATCAGTTGGGGACGAGTAACCTTTCACTGGATGGCACACTGAATTTGAATGGTGTGGCTACGTATAACAACTCCCTGTTGGGAACCGGTTTATTAAATATTGATACCGCGAATAACACCTTCAATTTTGGTGCTAATACAGGCACGGGATTCGCCGGTACGATTGATATGAAAAACACTGTTTTCACCCTGAGTGGTGATAATACAGCCGCATTGAGCAATGCCTCCTTTATTGCGTCTGCAGGGGCTCTGGTTGCGGTGGATAATAGCAATCAGGCGATAGGTAATTTTATTCTCAACGGCGGTACCTCTGCATTTTCTAATGGCAGTTTAATTACTGCCGACACGTTGGCGGTAACAAACGACAGCAATATCAGAGTCGATCCGGCCATGAGTACCGCCGGAAACATACTCGATCAAGACACTGGCAGCTCAGTCAAATTAATTGACAGTAGCAATACCCTATCAGCAACAGATTTGGCGCGACTGACACTCATGGATTTGTCGGGTGCGAGTTTAGGTCCTGATACTTCAATGAGTGTTATTCAGGGGGCGAGTACGGTAGCACAAGCCCTTTATAACTATACCTTATCCGGCGTCGGTAGCGGCTTGAGCATAACCTCTGTGCTGACTCGGTTGGCAATAATCTCCGGGCAGACATTAACGCTGACGTCACAGGGCGCATTGGATACCAATAAACTGCTGACTGCTCAACTGACTGGTAGCGGTAATTTAGCTATTGGCGCTGATAACAGCGAAATGACGCTGAACAATGCCACGAACGATTACACCGGTAGCACATTGGTGAATGGCGGCATCTTGAATCTGGGCAGCGATAATGCGCTGGGACAGACCTCTGGATTAACAACCGCGGCGGGTACTAATACTAATATCAATGGTCACAGCCAGACTGTCGGCGCACTGACCAATGCTGGTACGGTAACGTTGGGCACGGGTGGGGTGCTGAACAGCGGCGTGCTGTCCAACAGCAGTATCCTTGATATCACTGGCGGGACACTGAATCTGGCGGCGGGCGGAGTATCAACCGCGACCGGCGGTTTGACTGGTGCGGGTACTCTGAACATCAACGGCGGTGACTTGGCGGTCAGTGGTGCCAACAGCGGCTTAAGCGGCCAGACCCTGATTGCGTCGGGCGCGTCGGCAACCCTGAACGGGGCCGGTACGCTGGGCAGCAGTGCCATTAATGTGCTGGGTGATTTAAACCTGAACGGGGCCAATGCGGCACTGGCCAATGTGCTGAGCGGCACGGGCGACATCAATACCAACGCTGCGGTGACCCTGACCGGCACTAACAGCTTTAGCGGCGCACACCATATCGGTGCCACAGGGGCATTAACGGTAACGCAGGCCGGTAATCTCGGTGCTTCAACCGCTACTGTGAATCTGGATACCGCCACCTCCAATCTGGTGCTGAACGGCCTTAGCGGCGCGGTTGCCAATGCCCTCAGCGGCGTGGCGGATTCAACTGTTGATATCAACAATGGTGCGAATGTGTCGCTGACCGGCAATAACAGTGGCTTCCTCGGTCAGTATGCGCTGGCGGACAGCAGTAAATTGACGGTGGCCTCAACCAATAATTTGGGGGCTGCTTCCTCTGTGGCCCTGGCGGGCGCACAGGATATTCTGGCGCTGAGCGGCTTTAACGGCATCTTTGGCAATACGGTCACCGGCAGCGGTATCTTGCAGGTCACCGACAGCAGTGATGTGACCCTGAATAACACCAACAGTGTGGACAATGCGGTCACGGTGGATATCACGGATGCCACCTTGAATCTGGCTGATATCGCGCTGTTTGACCATGTACTGACCGGCACTGGCACGCTGAACATTGATACTGCCAATAACATTTTCAATTTTGGTGTTAATACTGGCACGGCATTCGCCGGTACGATTGATATGGAAAACACTGTTTTTGCCCTGAGTGGCGATAATACCAGCACATTGGGCAATGCGTTGTTTGTGGCCTCTGGCGGTACGTTGATGACCGTAGGCAGTGGCAATCAGATACTGGGTAACTTTACCCTAAATGGTGCGACGACAGTATTTGGCTCTGGCAGCTTAATCGTCACTGACACGTTGGCGGTGACGAATAGCAGTACCATCCAAGTTGATCCGGCTCTCACCACTGGCGGGAATTTACTTGATCAGGACACTGGCAGTTCAGCCCAATTAATCAGCAGTAATAATACGCTCTCTACACCTGAGTTGGCGCTCCTGACATTACAAGACAGTTTGGGTAATAGCCTGGGTAATGGCACAACTGAAGATATTACTCAGGGGAGCAATATAGTTGCTGAGGCACTTTATAACTACGGATTATCGGGCAATGGCGGTGGCTTAAGTGTGACGTCAAGTCTGACTCAGTTGACGTTACTTTCCGGCCAAAGTTTGACGCTGACGTCACAGGGCGCGGTGAATGCTGATCACACCTTGCTGGCGAAAGTGACTGGTACGGGTAATTTAGCTATTGGCGCGGATAACAGCGAAATGACGCTGAACAATGCCACGAACGATTACACCGGTAGCACATTGGTGAATGGCGGTATCTTGAATCTGGGCAGCGATAATGCGCTGGGACAGACCTCTGGATTAACAACCGCGGCGGGTACTAATACTAATATCAATGGTCACAGCCAGACTGTCGGCGCACTGACCAATGCTGGTACGGTAACGTTGGGCACGGGTGGGGTGCTGAACAGCGGCGTGCTGTCCAACAGCAGTATCCTTGATATCACTGGCGGGACACTGAATCTGGCGGCGGGCGGAGTATCAACGGCGACCGGCGGTTTGACTGGTGCGGGTACTCTGAACATCAACGGCGGTGACTTGGCGGTCAGTGGTGCTAACAGCGGCTTAAGCGGCCAGACCCTGATTGCGTCGGGCGCGTCGGCAACCCTGAACGGGGCCGATACGCTGGGCAGCAGTGCCATTAATGTGCTGGGTGATTTAAACCTGAACGGGGCCAATGCGGCACTGGCCAATGTGTTGAGCGGCACGGGCGACATCAATACCAACGCTGCCATCACCCTGACTGGCACGAATAGCTTTAGCGGCGCACACCATATCGGTGCTGCCGGTACGTTGAGCGTCGGTCAAGCCAGTAATCTCGGCGCTTCAACCGCTACTGTGAATCTGGATACCGCCACTTCCCATCTGGTGCTGAACGGCCTTAGCGGCGCGGTTGCCAATGCTCTCAGCGGCGTGGCGGATTCGACTGTTGATATCAACAATGGTGCGAATGTGTCGCTGACCGGCAATAACAGTGGCTTCCTCGGTCAGTATGCGCTGGCGGACAGCAGTAAATTGACGGTGGCCTCAACCAATAATTTGGGGGCTGTTTCCTCTGTGGCCCTGGCGGGCGCACAGGATATTCTGGCGCTGAGCGGCTTTAACGGCATCTTTGGTAATACGGTCACCGGCAGCGGTATCTTGCAGGTCACCGATAGCAGCGATGCGACCCTGAATAACACCAACAGTGTGGACAATGCGGTCACGGTGGATATCACGGATGCCACCTTGAATCTGGCTGATATCGCGCTGTTTGACCATGTACTGACCGGCAGCGGCACACTGAATGTGGCGAAGAATGATGCCAGCACGGCATTTGATTTCGGCTCTTCAGTGGGCGGTGCGTTCAGCGGCATTGTGAACCTGACGAACTCTACCTTTGCGTTAAACGCGGGCAACACAGCCGCGCTGGCAAATGCCACACTGAAACTCTCAGCCAATAACGTGACCACCGTTGGTACGGATGATCGCACGTTGCACGGCTTGGATCTGAGTGGCGGCACCCTGATTTTTGACGGGGCAGCGCCGCAGTCACAGGCCAGCGGTGTGGTGACGGTCACTGATCTGGCGCTGAACAGCGGCACCATCAGCGTGACGGGCACTGACAGTTGGACTAACCAGAATCCGGTGCTGGCACCGAATCTGTCGATCCTCGATCAGGATCGGGGCGATATTATGCTGGCGCTGATTAATGCCGGTACGGTGAGTGGGGCGGCCAGCGGTCTTAATCTGATGATCAACGGCACGACGGTCACCGACACCGCGCAAGGCGTGGTCTCTGCCATCTTGCAGGGCGGGACGACGGTAGCGAATGCCACCCATAATTACGGTCTGACCAGCAGCAACGGCAGCGGTAGTAATGGTTTGTATGTCAATTACAGCCTGAGCGCGCTGGAACTGTTAACGGACGGTGCCGATGCCTTGTTGCTGGCAACAGACAGCAGCGCGACCTCGAATAAAGAGCTGAATGCACTGGTATCAGGGGTGGGTGGTTTGCAGGTGGATGCCACCAATGGGGCGCTGACGCTGGCCAACGGCAGTAACAGCTATCAGGGCACGACCACGGTCAATGCCGGTGAGCTGATCCTGGGGGCTAACGGTGCCTTTGGTCAGACGTCATTACTGGATATCGCCAGCGGTGCCAGCGCCAACATCAACGGTCGCACTCAAACCGTGGGCGCACTGACCAATGCTGGTACGGTAACGTTGGGCACGGGTGGGGTGCTGAACAGCGGCGTGCTGTCCAACAGCAGTATCCTTGATATCACTGGCGGGACACTGAATCTGGCGGCGGGCGGAGTATCAACCGCGACCGGCGGTTTGACTGGTGCGGGTACTCTGAACATCAACGGCGGTGACTTGGCGGTCAGTGGTGCCAACAGCGGCTTAAGCGGCCAGACCCTGATTGCGTCGGGCGCGTCGGCAACCCTGAACGGGGCCGGTACACTGGGCAGCAGTGCCATTAATGTGCTGGGTGATTTAAACCTGAACGGGGCCAATGCGGCACTGGCCAATGTGCTGAGCGGCACGGGCGACATCAATACCAACGCTGCGGTGACCCTGACCGGCACTAACAGCTTTAGCGGCGCACACCATATCGGTGCCACAGGGGCATTAACGGTAACGCAGGCCGGTAATCTGGGAGCCTCGACGGCTACTGTGAATCTGGATACCGCCACTTCCCATCTGGTGCTGAACGGCCTTAGCGGCGCGGTTGCCAATGCTCTCAGCGGCGTGGCGGATTCGACTGTTGATATCAACAATGGTGCGAATGTGTCGCTGACCGGCAATAACAGTGGCTTCCTCGGTCAGTATGCGCTGGCGGACAGCAGTAAATTGACGGTGGCCTCAACCAATAATTTGGGGGCTGCTTCCTCTGTGGCCCTGGCGGGCGCACAGGATATTCTGGCGCTGAGCGGCTTTAACGGCATCTTTGGTAATACGGTCACCGGCAGCGGTATCTTGCAGGTCACCGACAGCAGTGATGTGACCCTGAATAACACCAACAGTGTGGACAATGCGGTCACGGTGGATATCACGGATGCCACCTTGAATCTGGCTGATATCGCGCTGTTTGACCATGTACTGACCGGCAGCGGCACACTGAATGTGGCGAAGAATGATGCCAGCACGGCATTTGATTTCGGCTCTTCAGTGGGCGGTGCGTTCAGCGGCATTGTGAACCTGACGAACTCTACCTTTGCGTTAAACGCGGGCAACACAGCCGCGCTGGCAAATGCCACACTGAAACTCTCAGCCAATAACGTGACCACCGTTGGTACGGATGATCGCACGTTGCACGGCTTGGATCTGAGTGGCGGCACCCTGATTTTTGACGGGGCAGCGCCGCAGTCACAGGCCAGCGGTGTGGTGACGGTCACTGATCTGGCGCTGAACAGCGGCACCATCAGCGTGACGGGCACTGACAGTTGGACTAACCAGAATCCGGTGCTGGCACCGAATCTGTCGATCCTCGATCAGGATCGGGGCGATATTATGCTGGCGCTGATTAATGCCGGTACGGTGAGTGGGGCGGCCAGCGGTCTTAATCTGATGATCAACGGTACGACGGTCACCGACACCGCGCAAGGCGTGGTCTCTGCCATCTTGCAGGGCGGGACAACGGTAGCGAATGCCACCCATAATTACGGTCTGACCAGCAGCAACGGCAGCGGTGGTAATGGTTTGTATGTCAATTACAGCCTGAGCGCGCTGGAACTGTTAACGGACGGTGCCGATGCCTTGTTGCTGGCAACAGACAGCAGCGCGACCTCGAATAAAGAGCTGAATGCACTGGTATCAGGGGTGGGTGGTTTGCAGGTGGATGCCACCAATGGGGCGCTGACGCTGGCCAACGGCAGTAACAGCTATCAGGGCACGACCACGGTCAATGCCGGTGAGCTGATCCTGGGGGCTAACGGTGCCTTTGGTCAGACGTCATTACTGGATATCGCCAGCGGTGCCAGCGCCAACATCAACGGTCACACTCAAACCGTGGGCGCACTGACCAATGCTGGTACGGTAACGTTGGGTACGGGCGGCGTACTGAGTAGTACAGGGGCGCTGTCCAACAGCAGTAGCCTGAATATTGCGGGCGGGACACTGAACCTGGCGGCGGGCGGAGTATCAACCGCGACCGGCGGTTTGACTGGTGCGGGTACTCTGAACATCAACGGCGGTGACTTGGCAGTCAGTGGTGCTAACAGCGGCTTAAGCGGCCAGACCCTGATTGCGTCGGGCGCGTCGGCAACCCTGAACGGGGCCGGTACGCTGGGCAGCAGTGCCATTAATGTGCTGGGTGATTTAAACCTGAACGGGGCCAATGCGGCACTGGCCAATGTGCTGAGCGGCACGGGCGACATCAATACCAACGCTGCGGTGACCCTGACCGGCACTAACAGCTTTAGCGGCGCACACCATATCGGTGCTGCCGGTACGTTGAGCGTCGGTCAAGCCAGTAATCTCGGTGCTTCAACCGCTACTGTGAATCTGGATACCGCCACCTCCAATCTGGTGCTAAACGGTCTTAGCGGCGCGGTTGCCAATGCTCTCAGCGGCGTGGCGGATTCGACTGTTGATATCAACAATGGTGCGAATGTGTCGCTGACCGGCAATAACAGTGGCTTCCTCGGTCAGTATGCGCTGGCGGACAGCAGTAAATTGACGGTGGCCTCAACCAATAATTTGGGGGCTGCTTCCTCTGTGGCCCTGGCGGGCGCACAGGATATTCTGGCGCTGAGCGGCTTTAACGGCATCTTTGGTAATACGGTCACCGGCAGCGGTATCTTGCAGGTCACCGACAGCAGTGATGTGACCCTGAATAACACCAACAGTGTGGACAATGCGGTCACGGTGGATATCACGGATGCCACCTTGAATCTGGCTGATATCGCGCTGTTTGACCATGTACTGACCGGCAGCGGCACACTGAATGTGGCGAAGAATGATGCCAGCACGGCATTTGATTTCGGCTCTTCAGTGGGCGGCGCATTCAGCGGCATTGTGAATTTGCAAAATACCATTTTCAATATCGATGGTTTGAATACAACAGCGTTGACGAATTCCACACTGAAATTATCCAGCGGCAGTCTGGCCTCCGTGGCCGACGGTGTACAGAATATCGGTGGGCTGGCGCTCAATGGCGGTACGTTGCTGTTTAATAATCTGGTGGATAACTCAGGTATCATCAGCTCCTTAGGAACCCTCACGGCGAATAATATCGATACCACCGGTGGCGGTGAGGTTCGGGTTAATTTACCAGCGAATGTCACACCAGATCTTGGCGGTTTGTCGGTGATGCAACTGGATGAAGGGGAGATCATTGTGACCTTGGCCTCCGGCGCTGCGACCGGAACCGGGCATGAGCTGACGTTATCTGATGCACTTGGTGACCCGTTAAGTGCGACCGTTTATCAGTCTATTTCTAACCCTGGTGCACTCTCACCGGCGGCACTGGGTTCGTTTAATTACGGCATGACCACCGGGACCGGTTTTGATGGGTTGTACGTCAATTATGGGCTGAAGGCGTTGGAGTTGCAGAGCACAGGTAATGACGCGCTGATATTAACGGCAACCTTGGCAAACAATGGTACACAGGCTAATGATCTCTCCGCTCAGGTGACGGGCAGTGGCGACCTGGCCTTTGTTTCCGCTAATGACGGCAGCATTGCATCGTTATCGAATTCGACCAACAGCTATACCGGCGCGACATGGGTGCGTGCAGGCAATGTCCGTCTGGCTGCGGATTCAGCACTGGGGCAAACTTCTCTGCTGGCGATGAGCACGGCGACGAATGTGGATCTCAACGGGACTCAGCAGACGGTGGGTCAGTTAGCCACTGAAACCGGCAGTACATTGGACTTCAATAGCGGCAAGTTAACCGTCACTAATGGCGGGCAGGTTGATGGCGTATTGACGGGCGTTGGTGAGCTGGATCTGGCCGGCGGTTTACTGAGTATCACTCAAGCTAATAGTGGTTTTACTGGCAGCACTGACATTGCCAGTGGCGCGACAGCACATCTGTATCAGGTCCAAGGGCTAGGCTCGGGAGCGATTAACAATAACGGCCTGCTTAATCTGGATAATACCAGCGGGGAGCTGCTGAACGCGTTGGCGGGTAGCGGCAACGTCCAACTTTCCAACAGTGCCAATGTCCAACTGGCCGCAGACAATAGTGGCTATTCGGGCTTATTTACCACTGACGCAGGGACGGTGTTGACCGCCAATAATGCAGGCAATCTGGGGAGCAGCAGTGTTGCAAACAACGGTGAGCTAATCTTGGATACGGCGTCAGTCTGGAATTTATCCAACGCGATCAGCGGTAGCGGTACATTGGTTAAACGTGGCAGCGGCACGGTAAAAATTGATAGTGGTACAGTCAGTGCCAGTTTGACGACGATTGAAAACGGTTTGCTGCAACTGGGCAGTTCAACAGCCACCTCGACCCTGACGGTGAATGAGTCACCATTGGCCCGTACATTGGTGGCCACACTGGCATCCAATGTCGTCAATCTGGTCAGTGACGTGTTGATTACTAACACCGGCTCATTAGGTGGATACGGCCAGGTGACAGGGAATGTGGAAAACCGTGGCAACCTGATTATGCCAAATGCCTTAACCGGCGGCGATTTCGGGACCTTCATTATTGATGGCAATTATACCGGTGATAACGGCACTGTGGTCTTCAATACTATTCTGGCCGGTGATTCATCAGTAACCGATCGGCTGTTGATTACTGGCAATACCGCAGGGCAAAGTTTTGTCACCGTGAACAATATTGGTGGTAATGGTGCGCGGACCTCTGAGGGCATCAAAATCATTGATGTCGGTGGCGATTCTGCCGGGCAGTTTACCCTGAATGGTCGTGCTGTGGCGGGTGCCTATGAGTACTTCTTGTATCAAGGTGGTGTTAGCTCGCCGACCGATGGTGACTGGTATCTGCGCACTCAAGCAGATGAGCGCCGCCCTGAACCGGCAAGTTATACCGCGAACCTGGCCGCGGCCAACTCAATGTTTGTAACCAGTTTGGCTGATCGCTCCGGTGAAACAGTGTATACCGATGTCTTTACGGGTGAAGAGAAAACGACCAGCCTGTGGTTACGCAATGAAGGCAGCCATAACCGTTCCCGTGATGACAGTGGCGAATTGAAAACGCAAGATAACCGATATGTGATGCAGTTGGGGGGTGATGTGGCGCAATGGAGCCGCAACACACAAGATCTGTGGCGCGTCGGGGTTATGGCGGGTTATGCCAATAGCAGCAGCTCTTCTGTGGCACAGGAAACCGGTTATCGGTCCAACGGTTCGGTAGATGGCTACAGTGTGGGGGTATATGGCACATGGTTTGCTGATAGTCAGGATAATACCGGTGCTTATGTTGACACCTGGCTGCAATACAGTTGGTTTAATAATCAGGTTGATGGACAAGATCTCACCACCGAGAAATATGACTCGAAAGGGTTCACTGCTGCGGTCGAGAGTGGCTATGCCTTCAAAGTGGGCCAGAGCGTTAACCAAAATTACTTTATTCAGCCAAAAGCTCAAGTGGTGTGGATGGGAGTGAAAGCCGATTCTCATACAGAAACTAATGGCACAGTAGTCTCCGGCGAGGGGAATAACAACATTCAAACCCGCTTGGGTGTGAAGGCCTTTATCAGCCCAATACCTACCGCTGAAAAAGCCAACGTTCCGGCATTTAAGCCATATGTTGAGGCCAATTGGGTCCATAACACCAAAGATTTTGGCACCACCCTCGATGGTATAACCGTGAAGCAAGCGGGTGCAGCCAATATTGCTGAGTTGAAATTGGGTGTCGAAGGCCAGATCAATAACAAGCTGAATCTGTGGGGTAATGTCGGCCAGCAAGTGGGTAATAATGGCTACAGCGACAGCAGTATCACGTTAGGGGTTAAATATAATTTCTAACTGAAACCAGCCGTTATAAGCCATTAACGGCACATATCATCAGGTATGTGCCGTTTTTTTATGGTTAAAGCTGTACTGAAAAATATTAATGACAGTGGTGGCTGTAGTTGATTCTTTTGGTTTTATATTTTGAATTTATTTTGTTGGCAGCTTATTAAGCTGAGTTTCCTGTATTGTACGATGCTAAATCAATATCATTATTTAAATTATGGTATTTAATATTGCATTAAATTAAATGTGTAATGAAATTAAATTGACGATTTAAGATTTTTGTTATAAAAAATTGAATATAAAAATATTATATTATTCATTAAGTTAGTTTGATCTCTTGGTTTTGTATTGACAGGGTTTATCAGTTTTTCACCCCGTTAGATATTGGCTTTGTTTTCTCCCACACCCCGCAATCACTCTCTCGCGACAGGAAGTCACGCGTATTTCTTGTCCGTTTTGGCCTCGGCCGCTTTACAGGGAAAGGACAGGATATGTCAGCTATAGAACCGCAGGAAAACCGGCAGACCGGAATACTGAATACCATCGAGCGTATCGGTAATGCGATGCCAGATATCACTATGTTATTTATTTATGCATTGGGTGTGTGCTGGGCGCTCTCCTTTGCATTGTCATTTATCAATTTCGACTATTACCACCCTCTGACGGGTGATCAGATTAAAGTGACTAATATGTTGGCACCCGTTGAGTTGGTGACCTTTATTACCACTATGGTCAAAAATTTTATCAACTTCCCACCACTGGCTATCACTATTGTGGCAACGTTAGGGATCGGGGTTGCTGAGGGCAGTGGCTTTATTCAGGTGATGCTGAAAAAGATGCTTAACGTCACGCCACAACGAATTTTGACACCCGCAGTAATATTTATCGGGGTGGTGAGTCACGTCGCATCTGACTCGGCGTATGTTATTTTGATGCCAGTGTCTGCCATGATGTTCTATGCCAGTGGTCGCCATCCGTTGGCGGGCATCGCCGCCGCTTTCGCGGGTTTGGCCGGCGGATTTTCTGCCAGTTACACGCCATCGATTATCGATCCGATCATGCAGGGCTTCACCCAAGGTGCGGCACATATAATTGACCCGAGTTATAACGTCAATGTGTTGTGTAACTATTTCCTGAGCTTTGGCAGTACCTTTGCGGTGATTTTGGTGTGTTGGTTTATTACCGAGAAAATTGTTGAGCCACGTCTGGTTAAGTCGATGCCATTAAATGACGATCTCAGCGTGCTCCACAACAGTGATGAACTGCAAAAAGTGACAGCTCAAGAGAGTAAAGCGTTTAAAAAAGCCGGGTTGACCATGTTGTTGATGCTGATTGGCCTGGCGGCTGCGCTTTACCCGGAAAATTCCTTATTGCGCTCGCCCGAGGGCAGCCTGACCCGCCCTGATGCACCGATTATGCAGGCGATAGTACCCTTGTTGTTCTTTATGTTTGCCATTCCCGGGCTGATTTATGGCTTTAGTGCCGGTACCTTCAAAAGCACCAAAGACGTTACCAGCAGCATGGAAAATATTACCCGTTCATTGGTTTCGTTTTTAGTGTTCAGCTTCTTCTGCGCCCAGTTTCTTTATTCATTCAGCCATTCCAATATCGGCACGTTGTTGGCAATCTCTGGGGCGGATTTCCTGCGCACCCTGGCAATGCCAGCCGGTTTCACTATTCTTGGGGTGATTCTGCTGTCTTGCGCCTTAGATATTATTATCACATCGGCTTCATCCAAATGGTCGATTCTGGCACCGGTATTAGTCCCGATGTTGATGGCAGTTGGTATCTCCCCTGAACTGACCCAGGCCAGTTTCCGTGTTAGCTCAACGGTGAATATCTCGACACCGATGTTTGCCTTCTATCCGTTGATCATTATGTATTGCCGTCAGTATTGCTCTAAAACCGGGGTTGGGACGCTTTGTGCCATGATGTTGCCTTATACTCTTGGGCTGACCATTGTATTAACCCTGATGCTATATCTGTTCTGGGGGTTGGGTATCCCGCTAGGATTCCAGAGTGGGTATACCTATCCGGCTGGCAGTTAATCCCCTGTTTACCTGCAATGCTGATGATATGAATTAAGTCTATAAGGAATAAGAAATGACAATGGCACTCTCAGAACAACTGACCCAACGCTTCTTCCGTTATCTGGCGGTGAGCAGCCAGAGTGATGGCGCGTCAATGACGCTACCCAGCACGGTCGGGCAGCATAAGATGGCGCAAATGTTAGCAGAAGAACTGCGCCAGTTAGGATTGGAAGATATCGTCATTGATGCCTATGCGACGGTAACTGCCCGTAAACCCGGCAACCAACCCGCCGCACCACGAATTGGTTTCATTACGCACATTGATACCGTTGATGTTGGTTTATCGCCTGATATCCACCCGCAGCGGTTGCGCTTTACCGGCAGTGATCTCTGCCTGAATCCTGAACAGGGTATCTATCTGCGCACATCAGAGCACCCGGAAATCCTTCGTTACCAAGATGAAGAAATTATTTTTGGTGATGGCACCAGCGTGTTGGGGGCGGATAATAAAGCGGCGGTCACGGTGGTGATGACGCTGTTGGAGAACCTGAGTGCCGATGATTGCCATGGGGATATCGTGGTGGCATTTGTGCCGGATGAGGAGATTGGTTTGCGCGGTGCCAAAGCGTTGGATCTGGCACGGTTTGATGTTGATTTCGCCTACACGATTGATTGTTGCGAACTGGGGGAGGTGGTATTTGAGAACTTTAACGCCGCCTCAGCCGAAATTGATATTGTTGGGGTAACGGCTCATCCTATGTCTGCCAAAAATGTGCTGATCAACCCTATCCGCGTAGCTTATGACATTATCAGTCAGTTCGACCCACAGGAAACACCGGAACATACTGAAGGGCGGGAAGGGTATGTCTGGTTTACTGATGTGGTTGCCAACCCCAATCACGCCAAACTGAAGATTGCGATTCGCGATTTTGATAATGCGTTATTCGAGGCACGCAAACAGCGAATTGGTGAGGTGGTTACACAGATTGCAGCGAAGTATCCACGAGCGAAAATCAGCCATTCAGTCACCGACGTTTACAGCAATATCAGCAACTCGATAGGTGAAGATACCCAGGCGATTGATTTGATTTTCTCTGCCATGGCCGCGTTGGATATTGAACCTAAGGTGATCCCAATGCGTGGCGGCACCGATGGTGCAGCGTTATCGACTCAGGGGTTATTGACACCAAACTATTTCACCGGAGCCCATAACTTCCATTCACCGTTTGAATTTTTGCCAATTAGCTCCTTTGTAAAATCGTATGAGTTAACCCGAACTATCTGCTTGTTTGCCGCTAAATAGCTTATCAGGGGAGGGGGTATATAGCCCCCTTCCTCAATGTAAACTCCGCTATTACCTTAATCTAATGCCTCTTCCTGCACTTCTAACACATGGTATGCGGTTGAGCAGAACAGTGAATTCAAACGTTTCATATCACCTAATAGCCCCATGTGCAGACTGCTGGTTTCAATACTCTGCACATTTTGTTGATGCAGGCGTTCAACGTGAGAGTGAGAATAGCGGCGATTTAATAAACGGAAACGATGCTTGGCACGACGTAGGCGTTTGGCGTTATTGATATCGCGGGATAAAAACACCGACATTCCTAAATCCAGATTGGCTACCAGACGGGTGTGCAGGGTATTTAACTCTTCAAACCCCTCGGCCGAAAATGGCTTACGAGCATTGAGTGACTTGGCTGCCACATCAGCAGTCATGCGGCCAATAATATCGCCGGCTTGTTGCAGATTAACCGCCGTATCAATAATTTCAGCCCAACGACGGGAATCAATCTCACCCAACTCATCCTGCTGGATTTGCG
Organism: Yersinia sp. 2553 StPb PI; assembly: GCF_052217105.1. Lineage (NCBI taxonomy): Bacteria > Pseudomonadati > Pseudomonadota > Gammaproteobacteria > Enterobacterales > Yersiniaceae > Yersinia > Yersinia sp. 2553 StPb PI. The sequence continues at coordinate 4,611,041 of NZ_JAZGPX010000002.1, forward strand.
CTAAATAGAGTTTAATGGCGCTATACAGCATGTCGACTTCATCTTCCAACAAACTGACTTCATGCTTTTGCTGTTTATTCCCCTCCAGTACTTCTTTAAACCGCACGAGCATCTGCTCCAGCACATCACCCATTCGCAGGGTTTCCCGCACTGCGTTTGCTAAGGCTAACGAAGGAGTATCGATGGCGGTAATATCAAGGTAGCGCGGGGCCGAGGGTTGTAGGGTAGTTTGGTCATCGCTGACTAATCGGCTACAGATACGAGTCATCACTCCAACAAATGGCAGCATCAACAAGCAGCGCAGCAGGTTATAGAATACGTGGAAGTAAATGACGACTTCGGCGGCGGGCAAATTACGGCTAATGAGCCATTGCCCTAACATATTGACCCAAGGGAGGACTAAAATACAGCCGATCACTTTAAACAGTAGGCTGCCCAGCACCACTTGTCGGGAGATGGCATTCTGCCCACGGCTGCTGATCAGTGCCAGCAAACCACTGCCCAGATTAGAGCCAATCACAATACAGAGAGCGATATTTAGTGGAACTAAACCGGTAGCGGCCAGTGTGGCGGTCAGCAATACTGCGGCCAGACTGGAATAACTGATCATGGCGAACAGTGCGCCAATCAATAATGCCAGAATGGTATCACCGGTCAGAGATGAAAAAATGGCTTGCACGGCGGTTGCTTGCGTAATCGGCCCGGCGGCAGTGACAATCAGTTGCAGTGCCAGAATAATCAACCCGAGACCGATGCCTACCCGCCCCATCTGACCAATCCGACTTTTGCGCTGACCGAGGAAAACAATAACCCCACCCAGGATTAGCAACGGTGAGAGCCAGGAGAGATCAAATGTCAGCACCCGCGCCATCAGCGCCGTCCCGACATCTGCCCCTAACATAATTACTAAGGCCGGCGACAAGGAGATAAGCCCCTGCGATACAAATGAGATAACCAGTAACGCGGTAGCATTACTGCTCTGTACTAGCGCCGTGACACCAATACCGGCGATAAAAGCCGTGGGTTTTTTCTGAATACTGGCGCTCAGAACCCGGCGCAGATCGGCACCATAAACACGCATGATACCGGTGCGAACAATGTGTGTTCCCCACACCAGCAGGGCGACAGAAGAAAGCAGATGAAGCAGAGTCAGCATAGTTAATCTCAGTTGTGGCAAGACCCATATCGTTGAACTGCCTCAACGACGGTTGAACACACCTGAAAAGGCGGGTGGGCCTGGCTCTGTGTAAGTTAGATCCTATTTAAGTCTGTACAGTTTGAGGTTACGGCCATTTGACGATAAAACGGCCCGTTGATGGATGTTGCAGTGTTTTAACAGGGTTACCTTGTGGTGCAGGGCGACCGACATCTACACGCGGGTGAGTTAGGGGTAGATGTAAGGTCATTCCCCAGATAAAGGGGACTTGCAAGACGATATCGACACTAAACATGCCCCATTATAGCAATTTTTGCTGCCAATGACGTCAGTTGTGGGTTTTGGTAACAATACAGTGCGGCCAAGGTGCGGTTTGCCATCTGGTGGCGTGCGCTCTCTTGACCGCTTTTATGCTGTTACCCAGCCACCCGCAGCCAGGCAAATAGCAGCGCCACCATAATCACAACCACAGCCGTGGCAATCACTAAACGTTCAGCAAATAGACGTCGCATCGGTAAACTCCTCAGGCAAAACTGTAGCGTTCTGAATGATACTTCGACATAGGAACACCGATTTCATTCAGTGCAGACTCGATAGCATCCATCATGACATTGGGGCCACATATAAAATACTCGTGACTGGCATAGGGAGGGGGCAAGTGCCGTTTGAACACCTCGGCATCAATGAATCCTTTTTCCCCTGTCCAGTCTGGCGCGGGGTTCGACAACACATGAACCACGACCAAATTAAGCCGTGATTTTAATGCTTCTAACTCTTCACGAAAGGTGATCGATTCCCAATCTTTGCTGCCATAAAGTAGCAGGGCTGGCCGTTGGTCACCGCGATCAGCCAGTGTTCGCAACATACTCATCATTGGCGTTATCCCCACACCACCGGCGACCAGAACATGCATGTCTGCCGGATTTCCTAATGTGAATGCTCCATAGGGACCATCCAAATAGACCCGTTGCCCGATGGGGACTTTAGGTATGTTAGAGGTAAAATCCCCCAGATTGCGGATCGACATTTCCACGCGCCCGTCACTCACCTGTGCGCTGGATGAAAAAGAGAACGGATGGGCGGTAATGTTAAACGGGCTACCCCAAATGGTTAACCAACCGAACTGTCCGGGAGTGAAACGAAAACCGTCATGGCCATCGGGCATCATTACTAAGGTGGCGGTATCACCCCGTTCCTGCCGTACTGCTACCACGCGATAGGGGCGTCGCAATATAAACAGCGGTTTGACTATCCGCACATACAGTAGCAAACCAAACCAAAATAGAATCAGGCCAACCCAAAGTGCTCTTTTTAATGGGTCGTCGAGGTAAAACCCCCAGCCGACCATATGCATGACCCCGGCAACAACCGCCACTACGGCCAGAATAATGTGAGATAAATGCCAGATTTCATAGCGTATTTTTAGTTGAACTCGCCACAATGCGGTAATAACCAAAGCAATTAATGCATAGGTTGATAGGGCGGCAAAACGGGCTCGCCACGGCGCGTCGAAGGAGTTTAGTAGTGCCAATAACTCTGGACGAACAACAAACAGGATTAAGGGATGTGCGATAACCAGCCCGACTGCAATCAAAGAGATTCGGCGGTGGAAGTGATAGATAATATCCTCACCCCAAGGTTCGGTGACATAACGAAAACGGGCAGTCAGACCAAATTGTAGCCCCATTATTGCCAATCCGGCATAACCAAGGGCAATCGAAAACTCCGTCCAGAAATCTCGAGCTGGGGGTAATGTACCGGTTAATAATGCCAACAGAGGGGCCAGAATAAAAAAAAGGTATATCCCAACCCAAATGACACTACGCACAGCATAAGTCGACATATTGCTCACACCAGAATTATGAATAACATGCCAATAAGTATACTAAGCGAAACATAAGATAACCATTTATAAACATCACCATAACAATCTTTGCCATCATATTCCTACAGAGATTATTATTGGGTGAGATGACTCAATCTGCCAGATAATCGCATGTGAACATTAGTTTTTACGCGATAAATAGAGAAAAAATTTTAATCTATAATGATTACCTCTGTCAGCTTTTCCATCTTTTTCAACTCATCACTGCGGGCAGCGGCTAAGTTTTTGTGTGCAGCGACCTCGCATTCGCTTCGTTCTGCTGTACTGATGTTAACCGATGAGACATTTTGGGGCCCGCAGGGGAATATCGTTGAAAGCGTTTGCGGCCACTCTGCTTTTAAACAACTGTATGGTGTGTCGTTTTTCGAATACTGGTCGCAACCACAGACTCGCTCTCCTGAATATGATTTTCACACCGGGATGTCGGCGGTGGAAAACCTGGCTCTGGTACGTAGCTATCATTTCCCAGACCATGCCACCGTTGTTGATATTGCGGGAGGGTTAGGCGGATTGCTGCTAAAAGTATTACAGGCTAATACGACACTGCACGGTATTTTGTTCGATCAAGCTCCGGTGCTGGAAAGACATCGTCTTGGTGAACTGGGGGATGACTCAAGATGGAGGCTCCAGCCTGGCAGTTTCTTCGAATCATGTCCTCCGGCAGATTTTTACTTATTAAAATATATCACTCATGACTGGCCGGATGAAAAGACAACACTAATACTCCATAATTGTCGTAAGGCCATGCTTCCTAATGGAAAAGTCCTCATTATGGATACCATTATTCCTGAAGGTAATATCCCTCACTTCGGGAAAAATATGGATCTGCTCTTGATGGGGAGCTTTGACGGTGGGAGAGAACGCCCCGAAGCTGAGCTGAAAGTGATACTCGCCGGAGCCGATCTGAAACTAAACTGCATCATAAATACCGGCAGTTACGTATCGATAATAGAGGCTGTTGCGCGTTGAATATAGACCTATAAGCCTGACATTCGCCCATTTTTAGTGCTGATAAGAATAGGCGGATGAGCAGCTCTATCTACCTTGGGCAAGAGAACTGGTGGCATTGGCGTAGAAAATTCATAATTTCTCCATAATATAATCAGGTCATGATAAACATATTTAATTTGGTAACTATATTAAGTAAATACAATATCTTACGATTTTTTCTTCTGTGTATTAATTCTGCCAAATGTATCTAAGCGATCTATTAATCCTGTCAATTTATCAGAAGCTTGATGACGGAACCTGTTCATCGTATGCATAGATGGGTATCATTCCGACATTAGTAATGCAAATCATTAGCGTTAGCACTCAAGGATATTTACATCCCCACTTTTCAGGAGAGAAAATGCAATTACGTCTAGCTTTATTTTCGTCATTACTGGCCGCAACTGTTGCGATGACAGGGTGTGATGATTCATCTGCCGCGCCAGAAGAATCAGCCAAAATCAGTATTGAACATGCGCAAGGAACTACTCAGGTTCCACTAAACCCGCAAAAAGTCATCATACTGAACCCATCCGTGCTCGATACTGCCGATGCCCTGAACATTAAGGTGGCAGGTGTCCCGCAAACCAGTACTCATCTACCCGCATTTTTATCCAAATACAGCGGCACTGAATACCTGAATGCTGGCACATTATTCGAACCCGATTACGAGGCGTTAAGTCAGGCTAAACCTGACCTGATCATTGCCGGTGGCCGTGCTCATGATGCTTATGACAAACTTAGCGCTATCGCACCGACTATCGCACTTGATGTCGATACCAAGCACTTTACCCAGAGTCTGACTCAGCGTACTGAGCAACTGGCCTCTATCTTTGGTAAAGAAGAAGAAGCGAAGGCACTGCTGGGCAAATTCTCATCTCAGATAAACGAGATAAAGCAAAAATCAGCTAATGCCGGATCAGCCATGGTAGTGATGGTCAGCGGCGGGAAAATGTCGGCCTACACGCCGGGTTCCCGTTTCGGTTTTGTGTTTGATGAGTTAGGTTTCACCCCTGCGGCCACTTTCGAACAAACGGGTAGTCATGGGAATGTAGTGACCTCTGAATTCATTCTCAATGCTAATCCTGAGTGGTTGTTTGTACTGGATAGAGACAATGCCATTGGGCGTACTGAAGGCCAATCGGCACAACAGATTCTTGATAACCCACTGATCCATAAAACCAAAGCATGGCAGAATGATCAGGTTATCTATCTCGACTCTTCCTCGCTCTATATTGCCGGTGGCGTACAGAGTTATACAAAACTGATGGATAAGGTCAGTGCTGTGTTGGATAAATCAGCGCCAGCGCAGTAATTCTCACTGATGAAGAATCTTAGCTTTCTAGTTGGCCTGGTTATTTTACTGGGCCTGATGATCTGTAGCCTGTTTATCGGTGCCGGCCATGTCACTTTTGCCGATGTCTGGTCGGATCCCGATATGCGCGACATCTTTATACTTAGCCGGGTGCCACGAACGTTGGCATTAGTCCTTGCTGGCAGCGCCATGAGTGTTGCTGGCCTCATCATGCAGATGCTGACGCAGAACCGTTTTGTCGAACCTTCTATTGCGGGTACGACCCAGTCCGCCAGCCTTGGTTTATTGTTGGTCATGGTTTTCAGTCCATCAGCTCCGGTGATGGTGAAAATGTTGGTGGCTACGGTATTCGCGATGGGGGGGACGGCACTTTTTATGATGTTGTTGGCGCGAATGCGGATGAAATCAGCGCTGATGGTGCCGCTGACCGGCATTATGCTGGGGGCGGTATTTAGTGCAGTAACAACCTTTGTGGCGATGGAGTTTGATCTCCTGCAATCGTTGGGCAGTTGGGAGTCTGGTGATTTCTCGGGTGTCTTGCAGGGTCGCTATGAGTTGTTGTGGATAGTGGGAGCCTTAACGCTGATTGCCTGCCTAATCGCTGATCGTTTTACCGTGGCAGGCATGGGGCGGGATTTCTCGGTCAATGTTGGGCTAAATTATCAACGCGTTATGCTGACGGGAATGTCTATTATAGCCATCATCAGCGGCGTGGTTGTGGTCGTGATTGGCGTGCTTCCTTTTCTCGGTTTGATTGTACCCAATATTGTCAGTATGGCGATGGGAGATAACCTGCGCCGAACCATACCTTGGGTGAGTCTTTGTGGCGGTGGTCTGGTCGTGTTATGCGATATTATTGGTCGATTAATTAGCTACCCATTTGAAATCCCTGCCAGCGTTATTCTGGGCGCGATTGGTGCACTGGTTTTCCTATTATTAATTGTTAGGACAAAACGCCATGCAGGTTAATGAGTATTCATCAAAAGGGAATTGGCTTCAGGGCGCAAATCGGGCATTAAGCATACCGGCAAAGCGGTTGTTACTGTTGAGCATTATTGCAGTCGCTGCGATTGTCATCTTCATGACAATTAATCTGGGAAGCAACATCCAGTATATTCTGGTGCATCGCGGTCTTATTCTAGCCACCATGCTGTTGGTGGCCTTTGCTGCGGGAGTTGCTACTGTCTTATTCCAAACAGTAACCAATAACCGTATTTTGACGCCATCAGTGATGGGATTAGAAGCACTGTTTATTCTCATCCAGACCATGTTGGTGTTTTTTGTTGATGCCAATGGTTTCAGAGTGCTAGGTATTACGGGGAAATTTCTCTGTGAGTCGGCACTGCTGTTATTGTTCTCGGTGTTTCTTTACCGTTGGTTACTGACCGGTGTGGGGATCAATCTGCATAAGGTGCTGCTGGTTGGCTTGGTTTGTGGCACGTTGTTCCGCAGTCTATCGAGCCTGATGCAACGTCTTCTTTCGCCGGGGGAGTTTGCCATATTGCAGGGGAGGGTGTTTGCCACCTTTACCCGAGCGCCAGCAGAGATTATTGCCGTTTCTACGGGGATAGTTGTAATTGTGGGCCTTATTGTTTGGCGCATGCGCCATTGTCTCGATATTATCGCCCTTGGTCGAAATACCGCAATTAATCTCGGCGTTGCCTATCAGAAAAAGATAACCACTATTTTGCTGCTGGTCTCGCTGTTGGTCGCCATCTCTACAGCACTGGTGGGGCCGCTGACATTTTTAGGTTTGCTTATCGCTAATTTGGCTTATCCAATTGTTGGTTCATTCCGCCATCAATATTTGCTACCCGGTGTTTTTCTGCTGGGAACCATTACATTGGTTGGTGGGCAATTGATTTTGGAGCGCTTACTGAATATGTCTGGGACATTATCGGTGGTTATTGAGTTTGTCGGTGGTGCGCTGTTTATTTATCTTTTAATAAAAAAGGCTCCGGTATGATTGAAATTAATGACATTAATAAAAAATACCAGGATACAGCGGTTCTCAATAATATAAATGAGAGCATTCCTTCTGGTGGTGTTACTTCAATCATTGGACCAAACGGTGCTGGCAAATCTACGTTATTGTCGATTATGAGCCGATTGCTGGCGCCTGATATTGGTAGTGTGCTGTTTAATGGCTTGGATGTGGCGAAAACCTCTGGCGATAAACTGGCGACTATTTTGTCAGTCTTACGTCAGGAAAATCACTTCACCAGCCGCCTGACTGTAGCAGATTTGGTTGGCTTCGGGCGCTATCCCTATTCAAAAGGGCGGCTCAACGAAAATGACCGTCAGTATATTGATGCTGCGATGGAGTTTCTTAATCTGGTGCCGCTGAAGGATCGCTATCTTGATGAGCTTTCGGGGGGGCAACGGCAACGCGCCTATGTAGCAATGGTGCTTTGTCAGGATACAAAATATATCCTGCTGGATGAGCCATTAAATAATTTAGATATGAAACATTGCGTTGCGATGATGAAACAATTGCGGCGTGCCGCAGATGAATTGCACAAAACCATTATTCTCGTTATCCACGATATCAATTTTGCTTCTGCGTATTCTGACCACATTATTGCGATGAAGAATGGTGAGGTTATTTATCGAGGGGCACCCGCAGAGATTATGCAGCCCGATATTCTTGAAGAGATTTTCGATATAAAAATCCGTATCGAAAAAGTACAAGATCAGCATATCGCGGTCTATTATCGTTAAGGTGAAAAACGGGCGTAACTATATATTTACGCCCGTTTTTATCCCGTGATTAGAACAACACAGAGTAGTTCACACCAAAGGTACGGCCACGTCCTTTATAGGTATAGAGATCAGGTGCTCCGTAGGTGGGGCTATACAGAATTGGTGCGCGCTGGCCCCAAACGGTGGTGTACTCTTTATCCAGCAGGTTTTCGATGCTGAAGCTGATTTTACCCACTGGCAAGGTGTAGCTGCTCAGGAAATCAATCGTGTTATAACCATCAAGTTTACGGCCTTTACTGTCTGACACATCGAAGGTCTGCTGGGATTGTACCCGCAGGTTCCAATCACCCGGAGCCCAACCAACATAAGCGGTGGCTTTTGACGGACTGGCGGTATCAACAGTGAGTTTCTGCCACTTGCCGTCAGTTTTGGTCTCAGATTTAATCAGGTTAAATGTTGCTCCGGTACTCCATTCGCTGTCTTCGAAGAAATAATCCGCTGCGCCTTCAACCCCGTAGATCCGGCGTTTGTCCGGCAACACACTGATGGTCATGTCTGTTTTGTTGATGGCAATAGTTTGGTCAGACAGTGAGTAGTAACCTGCGATTTGAGTGCGCAGGTTATCACCCGTATAGCGCCAGCCCAATTCATAAGCATTAACCTTAATACCCTCCAGCTTGGAGTCATTTACGTTGACGCTTTTTTGCAGTTGGTAGTGGCCGTTGACCAACTGATAGGTCCCGGAGCCGTAATATTTCGCCAGATCGGGGATCTCAAACCCTTGAGAGAAGTTGAACCACGTCTGCTGGTTTTGTGCCAGATGCGCCAGCAAACCGGCATTGAACAGGACGTTGTTGTAATCCGTTTTCCCGCCTGGCACTGCATCTGCGGAGGTCGCGCTGCCGTTAGCAATAGCTTGTTGTTGCGCATAGCCGACGAAATCATCGACCTTGTTCTCGGTGTATTGATAACGCACGCCACCACTCAGGGTAAAGATGGGGTTGATGTCATAGCTGGTTTGCAGGAACGGCGCGAGATTGGTGGTGGTGTAACTTGGGTAACGGCCAACATTGTAGGCATTTTGTAAGGTCATCCCGCCAGACTGCTGTGCCAGTGCCAGATTGAAGAACTGCTGGTTGGCGTTGAAGCTTTCATGCTCCGCGTCGACACCATAAGTCAGCGTGAGGCTGTCGATGGGTTTACTGTTTAGCGTCAGTTTACCGCCGTAAAAGTCGGTTTTCTGCTGTGATGCACCAATACTGGTTACCGCAGTACCTGTTTTGTTCAGGGTTGGGAACGGATAAAAGGTCAATGATTCATCACGGTAAAACACCTGTGCCACCAAATCCTGACCCCAGAAGTCGGTATTGGAGTATTGCAGGTTGATGAGATGGCGCTCAGTGCCCGGAATACGATCTGAGTTCAGATTGCCGCTGTTAGATGCCTGGCCGGTACCCGTCACTGCCGAGAAGTTTTCCCCCAGATATAATCCGTGTTTGCCATCGGATTCGCTGTTGAAATACTGGGTGGTTAACTGCAATTGCTGATGGTCATCAATGTTGAAGGTACCTGTGCCCATCACATCAAGGCGACCGGAATATTGCAGGCCGGTCTGGGTATTATCGATCAACACCTCATCGCCTTTACCGTCATACCAGCCGCCATAACGTTGATAGGAAACAGAAAAACGACCGAATGCTTGCTCATTCCCGCCGCTCACCGCAGCCCCGATATTCTCATCGTGATCGTTATGGCTGTTAAAACCGGTTTTGCCGCCAACTTGTAGTTCGACCTGTTTTTCTGCCTGACCTTTTTTGGTCACAATATTGATCAAGCCACCAGTGCTACCCCCACCGTAAAGCGAAGTGGCACCGGAGATAACTTCTATATGCCCAATATTAAACGGATCTATGGAGTCAAGCTGACGGCTGTCGCTGCGTGAAGAGTTCAGGCGCACGCCATCGATCATCACCATCATTGAGCGGCCACGCATATTCATGCCGTAGTTGGTCCGGCCCTGACTGCTAACATCCATGCCAGGAATCAATTGCGCCAAAATATCTTTGATTTCCTTGCCAGCTTGAACTTGTTGTTCGAGTTCCTGACCTTCAATCACCCAGGTGGTTTGTGCCATTTCGGCCACGCTGCGGTGTGAGCGGCTGGCAGAAACCACCATTTGATCTTCTGCCCATGCTGCGGGCGCGAGCATAGCTAACAGGCACGGATTTAATACCCAGAGGTGTCTGCGTTTCATTGTTATTCTCTTTTTCCCATATTGGAGGTTATGTTAAAAATTAAAGTTGGTTTAACGATTGTTTTAAACCCAAACTCATTGGAGTTGCAGGTAGGCAGCCTGCAAACACATCCCGATGAGCTTACTCAAGTAAGTGATTTGCGCGCGCACGTGCAGCTAACCCCCCTGCGGTTTCAAGGACGAGGGGATCTGTGCGGGGAATAACGGCCGGCGGCTGGCTGCGCCATTGGATCACCGCCGGGGTGGATGTTAAATCGAACTGTTCACGACCTAAAACCCGGTTGAGAATACGCGCCGATCGCCAAGCCATCAGGCTGAGCTGCGGTTCTGCAATGCCGTGGCTATGCATACCGGCGTTGACTGCAAATAAGCAGTTATCGTGTGGGCCGCGCCAATCGAGGGTGAAGTCGGGAGCCACGCGGTATTGATAATCGGCAGTGGTCATCAGGCGGCTGGCCAGTGGTTTAAGGAATGCCGGACGTTCCTGTTGATAACCGGTCGCGAAGATAGTCACGTCGCTGTCAAAGGTTTCTTTGCCCTGATCGAGATGGTGATGGGTGACTAATTGGTAACCGTTACCTTGCGGATGCATCGCTGTCAGTGAGCGGCTAGGGAGCAGGCGCGCCCAAGGCTTTTCACGTAACACCTCAAACTGATGGTACATAGCACGGTAAATAGCCAGTAGCGACTCACTGGTAATGCCGTCAGACGTCATCTTCTGTTCAGCCAGCATATGTTGCTTGGCGTTGTCGTTCAGAGTATAGAAACCGTCAACGTATTCCGGGGTGAAGTACTCATTGGCAAAAGCGGCTTCATCCAGTGCGTTGTAATTATTCCGGCGTGAAATCCAATCTAACTGTTTCGGTTGGCCCCACTCTGCGCGGAAGATGTTGAGGAACAGGTCAGCTCCACTCTGACCACCACCGACGATGGTGACACGTTTACCAGCCAGATCGGGATTGCGCAGTGCCATTTCACTGGCATGGAAACAGCGATCGTTTTGCTCGCCGACACATTCCGGCAACTTGATACGTTTGCCGATCCCCAGACAAACATGGCGTGCATGGTAGACATTGCGTGTTGTGGTCACGACAAAATGGCGCTGCTGGTCGTCAAAATCCACACTCTGAATATCCTGGCTGAACTCTAGCGAACTCAACCCATGGGCAGCCCAACTGAGGTAGTCTGCAAACTCTTCCCGTGAAACCGTTCGGTGTTCAGTCGTCAGGAATCGGTAGAATTTCTTCCTTTGGACTAAGTAGTTAAGGAAGCTATAGGGATTGGTTGGCGACACCGCACTGACCAAATCTTTCAAAAAGCTGGTCTGCATGTGGCAATCAGGCACCATCATGCCGGGATGCCAGGTAAAGTGCGATTTACGCTCAAAGAATTTGCTGTTAAAGCCGGAAACTTCGCTGCCGAGGGCGGCAATACTGAGGTTAAATGGGCCTATGCCAATGCCGATGAAATCTAAAGTTTGATTCATTGGGCTAGCTCCTTGGTGACCAAATAAAGAGGGTTATCCAGATCCTGCAAGTAATTTGGCAACATTCGACTGCCACCATCCTGCTCTGAATAGGTGAGTTTCACCGGGTTGAGGACTACACGAATAATTTGTGGTTTAAACAAATCAAATAGGGAGAAACGCTCTACCATGTCTGGATGCTGTGCCATGTAGCGCTGCAGTACCTGTGCCAGCAGTTGATAGAATTGGTGTTCATTGATGCCACACACATGCATCAGTGGTGAGATAAATCTCAGCACGGTGACGAAATGCCCGGTCTGTAGGTCATGTATCAGGTAGTCGGCAGATAAGCGTGCGGTGACGGCTTTCACGACACTGGGCAGTGAGGCCGCTTGCGGGAACTCTTTATCAACCAGGCGCATATCGCCCTGGAAGTCTTTCAATAGCACACGTTGTGGAATGTGGTCTTTCATCACCAAAGTGATGTTTTGGCCGTGGGCGATCAGTGCCACACCGTAACAACACATCAGGTGGTACATTGGCACCACGACCACCCGAAACATCTGTGCTAACCAGGCTTCGGCACTCAGCCCCGAACGTGCAATATAGGCGGCAATCAACGGATGCCCCTGATTATCGGTTTCCATCAGTGTGGCCATCAAAATTGCCTGTTCGCCCGGTTGTAAATAGCAGGACGGATTTTCTCGCCAAATCACGCCAAGCATTTCCTGATAGCGATAGGGCGCTTTACTCAAGGTGGCATAGGTCTGGTGCATCATATAACCGGCAGCGGGTTCTCCGAGGATCTCAGCACCGCTTGCTCGTAGCGTAGGGTCTTGTGCAAAGACTTGCTGTAACCAATGCGAAGCCGCAGGACCTGCGCTGATATATTTACCGGGGATGCCGCGATAACAAGAGGTGTTGTAGATGGTCAGTGGCAATTTGATATCAAATGGTACGCAGCGACTGACATTCGTTAAGGTACGTAATGATTGTTGCGCCAGATAGTGGTCACCAAACTCACCCAGTTCGATCAATTCACCTTCGGCTAATTGTGGCAGGAAGTGCAGGGCGATTTTTTGCTGCCACTGCCATGGGTGTAAGGGCACCGGTACCCAGTCGTCATTCAACGCGAGCTGCTGCCAGTGGCGCTCAAATCGCTGGCGTTCCGAGCTATCCATCGCACTGTCGAGCAGCCTGTCCAACGGGAATTGTGCATCCGCGCACCAGACAAAACTGCCACGTTTGGCGGCGACCCAATGCAGGCGGAACTGCCCTTGATATTCTGGCGCGTAGTGATGCAGGGCGGTTAGACCCCAGCCACGGCGGCCTTTGTTGAAGATAAATTTTGGGTGGCCAGCCAGCAGACATTGTAGTGCATCAGCATCAAGGGCAATCAGATCTTCGGCACTCATGCCCTGACGGGCAGAGAGTAACTGCATGTCTGAGCGCAGCGTGGCATAGAGGTCTTCCAGGTGTTCAGCAACCTGTGCATCGTCCATCTGCAACACTTGCGCCAGTTGGCGTAGCATATGGTCAGCGGTCAGCGGCACTCCTTCGCAGTGCAATGAGGCGGGGTCAATATGCAACCAGCCCCAGATACCCCGTTCGGCACTAAAGCGATAAACCGCGCCCGGTAAGGTGATGATCCATGCCTGGCCTGCTGGCGCGGCACGCAGGGTGCGTTCATATTCCAGTTCAGCCAGGATCTTGGCGATCATCTGACGGTTAACGCGCTGCCAGTTGGCGTAATTGTCAGTGGTCATACCGTACCCTCTTGGAAGAAATCTGCGCGCTGATTCACTATCAGCCGCGAGCGTTTATGCGGGAAATCAAACTCTTTCAAGGTGTGGTAGCCCGCGGCAGGCAGGTGGCGGAACAGGCGCTGGTTATCGGCGCGTGGCTCAGCTACTACCCGGGTTGTGCGTGGTTCATCCAGATACAGATAGTGTGTCAGGCCACGTAACCAACTGCGGATGTATTGCGCTCCTCGCCAGCGCTCTTCACCTACCAGCATGTGTAGTCCACGATCAAAAGGCTGCCAACGGTAATGGCGACCAATCCGGTCTTCTGCTGCCCAATAAACTTCGAAATAACCAAAAGGTTGATCGTCAAAGCAACCCAAGAGCGGATAGCAATAATGCGAATCCAACTGACGTTGCAGATACGCTGCCTGAACCTCAAGCGGGCCACTCATTTCCCAAAAAGCATCTACGCGCGGCGAGTTCATCCAGCGGGTAAACTGCTCTGTGTCGCGATCAATTTCCGGTAAGCGGAAGCTCAGGGTATGTTTAATGTGCGGATCGAAACGGCGATAAACTTCGCCGTTAGGGCGCGCAGCACGTTGTGGGAACCAGATATCTCGCTCGGCGTCATACTGCATCTGATCAGTCGCCCGATGGCGTTCCGCTCCCAGCCACAGTGGTAGTTGATAAAATAGATCCCGTGCCAGATAGTCGCCATAGCTCAAGGCAAACACGGCCTGTGCTTGCGGCTCTTCCCGCCACTCTGCATAGGGCAACGCAATACCGGTTAATTGCGGTGCAGCAACGAACAACTGATCCAATGCCGGTACCAGCCAGCCTGGTGGCAATGGTCCGGGTGAGTGCAATACCGCGCTGCCGTCCAACCCTAAGCTGAGGGTCAGATTTTTTTCCAACTGTTCACAGCGAAAACTGCCTGCGGAGTGCATCAACTTAGCTTGTGGCATCATTGGGCAACTCCCAGGCGCTCTTGGTGAGGGAAACGAAATGGGTTTGCGAAATCAAAGTAGATAACTGCCGGATCAACGATGGTATTTTCATTGTGGTCATGCAGATAACAGAAGAAATTACCCTTGCAGTTCCAATGCGTGCTATCGAGTACGTAATCTAAACAAAGGGTATTTTTAGCCGTAGCCCGCAGGTTATGGAGTGCGTCGCGCACCCGCATCATCAGATTCTCTTCGCTGTCGAAACCGGCAGCCGCTAATGCGGCGGTTACTGCCAGACTGGAGTTGACTAGCAAGTAATAGGGGAAATAGCGCAGTAGTTGTTGTTCAGTGAAGCGGTTTTCCGCTCCGGCTTCGCCAATTTCTTCCAGCCACGGTGTGGCATCTTGGGTAAAGCCGCTGCCCTGACAGTCGCGATACAACATACCGATCGGCAAGTCTTGTTGCATTTCTACCAGAATGTTTTGCTGATGGGCTAATAGCACCAAACCGTAATCAGCTTCGGTGCTGAACAGTGGTAATAAGACCTGTTGGCAATAGGCATCCAGCCAGCAGTGGGTGGCCTGGCGTAACGGAAGATTTAGACGCGCCGCCAAACGGCGCACTGCGGCAACCAGCAAACTGTCGCCTCCATCTGGCGCGGCCTGAGTTAAGGTGACCAGCACATTGGTTTGAGCATCTGGCTGGCTGAACAACAGGTTGTCGCGTAGCACCATCAGACTCTCCTCTTGCACCGTGCCATCAGCGGAACATAAACCGGCCCAACCGTCCTCCTGCATGACCCTGAAGGTTGGATAGCGCGTTTGTAGTGCTTGCCAGCGCGGGGTTTGAGCCAAGCGGGCCAAGCGAATTCCACGTTTAGCTTCTTTTACCGATAGCGTACGTACCGAGTTGGTCAGGCGGACACTGAGGGAAAACTTGATCATGTCGCGATTTGATGGGCTATACAGCGAACGCGAGGAACTGGTCGGCAGCCAGCGTTCACCTGCTTCACCCAAGTCTTGCAGTGCTTTCAGTTGTACCAACTGCTGACACCACTCTTGGGACAACAGGTGATCAGCCTGCCAGGGGTGCATCGGCAGCAGCCAAATATCATCGGTAAAGTGTGCCAGTAGCTGTGGTGCACTCTCGCTGGCAAAACGTTGCAGACGTTGTTGCAGTGTCAGGGTGAGACTCTCACCGCGCAAAAAGCGTTTATCCACGGCAAACCAGCGTAGTGGAAAACGAGCGGCAAAGTCTGGCAGATAGCGATGGGCCTCTTTTTCATTGAAGGGTTCATGGGATTTTGGCGCTGGATGGAAGGCATGACCGACCAATAAGCCTTGCTCAGCCTGAGCAAAATTGAGTGGCTTATCACGCAGTGACGGCCAATCCAGACGAATATTGATAGCCTGTTGGGTGTTGTCATGACTTTCCAGAACCCGCTGGCGGAAACGTGTAACCACCTCATCTGACAGGTCACCTTTTACTGCGGGTTTATCCAACAACAAGGTCACCAACTGTTCCATGCCAAGTGCCGTACCCGCCCCATCGTCCTGCTGATATAGATAGGCTGGGAACAGATAGTGATGATGTTGTGTTGGGGATATATGGCGTAAAGCAATACGAATAGCTTGTGACGATGAAAGAGGGATATGGAGCTGTGGATAGGGTTGATTGTTTGCTGTCGGAAGGATTTGCCAGTCCCGGGTTTCACGCATCAATGCGTTGAGGAAACATTGCGCAGCCACATCGGTTGTCGCGGTTTCTAACTGGATAGTCATTATTCCATGCCACTCTTGATTCAATTGAGAATCATTCTTATATCAATAATATTTATCATTATCAATTAACTTATGATACAGTTTTTCTATTAAATATGCATAAATCCCCTATGTTATTAACGGTTAATTCACTTTTAATGCAAATTTCATCACAGTCTGAAACACGTTCAAGCGGGCATATACCTTCTTCTAATTGGCCGTTAGCCTTTTGTGCCGGCTTGCTGGGGATTGGGCAGAACGGTTTATTGGTCATGTTACCGGTATTGGTTAGCAGAACACATCTGTCACTGTCGGTGTGGGCCGGTTTACTTACCCTCGGATCCATGCTGTTTTTGATCGGATCACCGTGGTGGGGACGGCAATCGGAGGTTCGTGGGTGTAAATTTGTGGTCATCATGGCGCTGGCTGGCTACTTGCTAAGTTTTGTGTTGTTGACGCTGGCGGTATGGGGCTTAGCAGCGGGATGGTTACCGGAGATGGTCGGGCTGGGTGGGCTGATTGTGGCACGTATTATCTATGGCCTGACAGTCTCAGGCATGGTGCCCGCCTGCCAGACCTGGGCCTTGCAGCGCGCAGTGTATGAGCAGCGCATGGCTGCATTAGCTACCATCAGTTCAGGCTTGAGTTGTGGTCGTCTTCTTGGCCCACTTTGTGCCGCTCTTGCCCTCTCAATACACCCAATGGCACCGCTGTGGTTGATGGCAATAGCACCATTGATCGCACTGTTGGTGGTCTGTTGCCAATACAATGATCCGCCATTGCCGCCGGTTGCACATCAACAAAATCATTTACGTTTCAGCATGCTACCCTATTTACTCTGTGCACTGCTGCTGGCGGCAGTTGTCAGCCTGATGCAGCTTGGTCTGGCACCGCATTTAAACCAATTATTCAGGCATTCAGCCACCATGGTGAGCCACCATGTGGCAATTTTGCTTAGCGTGGCCGCAGGTTGTACCTTGTTGGCTCAGTTTTTGGTGGTACGCCCCCAACGTTTCAGCCCCTCTCAGCTTCTGTTGGTGGCAGCGTTATTCATGGTAGGTGGTTTAGGATTGATGTGTACCCAGCCATTGGTATTATTCTATGCGGGGTGTGCGCTAGCTTCTTTCGGTGCGGCGATGGCAACGCCGGGTTACCAATTGATGCTGAACGATAAATTATCCACGGGCAAAGGTTCCGGGGTGATAGCGACCAGCCATACATTGGGTTATGGCATGAGTGCGTTGATGGTGCCGTTAGTAGCAAAATTTTACGGTGAGTCGCAGTTGATTGCTGCGGCTCTGATGATGGCCGTTCTGTTGGGCGGGATAAGTGGCTGGCTGTGGTGCCAGCATCGGGTCACAGCACATTCTGCGGGAGAGTAACTGTCATGTCCGGCGCATCAAGCTACCGAGTTTTCGATATCAAATTGAAAGTAAAAGAAAATATCTCACCGTCACTGTTACGTTGCGTATTTGAAGGGCCAGAAGTCAATCGTATGAAACTTGAAGCGCCAGATCAGCGTATTAAGCTGCTATTGCCCGCAGACAACGGTCTGATTACTCAGGTATCAAAAGGCGACGATTGGTATCGTAATTACCTGACTATCCCGAAAGAGCAGCGACCGATAATGCGCACTTATACACTGCGTGCATTGCGTGCTGAGCAGAACGAGATGGACGTGGAATTTGTTTTGCACGGCGTGACCGGCCCAGCATCGGCTTGGGCAACACATGCCAAACCAGGCGATGCTATTCAGGTTGTTGCGCCGAATGCCGAGTATCAATCTGACAGTGGCGGTTATGAGTGGATCCCGCCAGCGCAGATGATGCAGGCGTTACTGATTGCCGACGAAACAGCATTACCGGCGGCGGTGGCTATTTTGGAACAGCTGGCATTACAAGCTAACCCTCCACATGTTCAAGCTTTTTTTGAGGTACCGCTGGTGGGTGATTGCATCAATCTTAAGCGATTTCCGTTTGCGCAGGTTTACTGGTTGCCACGTGATACGCCGCATCACCCCGCCCATGGCAGCTTGTTAGTTGACGCGGTACGTCAATGGGTACAAATTCCGGCTGCGGCGCAAGTCGCGGCACAATCATTAGCAGAGAATAGTCTGGGTGGTGATGTGTTATGGGAGCGAGCCGAAGGTGCCAGTAGTTTCTATGCCTGGGTGGCGGCTGAATCCTCAACAGTGAAAGCTTTGCGCCGCTATCTGATTGGTGAACGCTGTCTGGGTCGTACTTGCGTGAACTTTATGGCGTACTGGTGTTAATCAATTTGCTATATCAAATGCCCCTGCAAAATTAGCCCCTCTGGGCCAGTTATTCAATCCCCGTCATAAAAATGGCGGGGCAGTGACAATTTCAAATATCTTTCCCTCTCCCCTCGCAAACACCGATGTTACGAACTGCGTAATGTATTAATAACCTATATAAATACTGACATTATGCTAATGTCAGTATTAAACCGATACCAATCATCAGTTCCAGAGTCAACAAGATTATTCAGGGGAGTTTTTTAGTGGGCGACCCTTAAAAAATAAACCCATGATGCAAATTTATTTGCAGAGCTTTGTATCAAAATAGGTGTGTTATTTATGAATAAATATGATGATATTAAGCAGTTCAAAGATAAAATAGACATGCACGATATTGATTATAAAGAAATTTCTGAAAAAGAAGTTCAAGCGGATGCTTTTTCATGGCCGCTTATTAAACAGTTGGCTTCACAAGACAATGATTCATTTTTAGAAAATGGTCGAACTATACAGCCGACACCTCAGCTTGTTTCAGCCACTGAGTTCGCCGAGCCTGATGTGTTAAACGTGATGAGTGAACCTCACGCTATAAATAGTGATCCTCTGCTAAATACCGAGGTAACAAACCGGCCAGCCGCAATGCGATCACTGTTTCCTGCGCCACCGGTTGCCCATACTCTAGCTCCGCAGCCAGTCAATTTAAACGAACCTGCTATACCGCAAGCGGTTTCTAAACCTATACTTACGACACAATTTTCATCCTCACCAACTGGCCCGTTGGAATCAGGTAAAAAAACTGAATTTAAAAACATTTTTTCACAAAAAGAACCACCAAAAGAGCAGGTTGTTTTTGCCGAGTCATCGCGGGATATTCCTTTACAAACGTTGTTAGAGAGCATCGCCTTATGCCGTTAGTTTGTGTATGTTCACCGAAAGGTGGTGTCGGTAAAACTACTTTTGCAGCCAATTTGGCGCACTCACTGGCACGTAGTGGTAGCAAGGTTCTACTTATTGATTTCGATGTACAAAATGCTCTGCGCTTGCACTTTGGTGTCCCTTTGTCGGATGAACGTGGTTATGTTTCTGAGTCAGGTAATGCATCTGACTGGAGCCAATTTATCCTTAAAGCGGGAACGAATACCTTTGTCTTGCCTTATGGCGAGGTGGATGAAGCGAAACGTCTGGCTTTCGAGCATGAATTAACGGCTGATCCACATTTTTTACAACGGGGGCTACATTCAGTCCTCAATTATCCTGGATTAGTGGTTATCGCTGATTTTCCTCCGGGACCAAGCCCGGCGTTAAAAGCGATGCAAGGGATTGCGGATATGCATTTGGTGGTGATGTTGGCAGACACGGCATCTTTATCTTTATTACCTCAAATAGAGAAAGGCAAACTTATCGGCGCCCCTTTAGATAACAAAATGGGAACCTATTTTGTTGTTAATCAAAGTGATAATCGTCGTCAACTCAGCCATGATGTCTCACAATTCTTTGAGCAACGTCTGGGCGATAAATTGTTAGGAATGATTCATCGGGATGAATGTGTGCCAGAAGCGAATGCTTCTCAACGTTCAATTATTGATTTCAGCCCCGTGTCAGCTGCCGCATTTGATATTGAGCTTATTAGTAAAAAAGTTGCAGCTATTTTGGGAATAAAGATCGGCGGGGGGGAGGTTTACTCTACGCCTAAACATGACTTCTATTAAATACTGGCTGAATTCAAGATGAAGAAAATTCAATTTTATCTTCTGTTGTTACTGTTATTGCCAATCGCTATCTTGGTTGTTGTTACACCAATGGACAGTGAGAAGCAGTACATTTTTGCATTATTCAGCATTGCTGCGTTCTTTTTACTTGGCATAAGTAAAAGCAGAAAAGTAACAATAGTAATGACAGTATTGTCATTTTTGATGTCATCCCGATATATTTATTGGCGCACGACTGAAACGCTTCATTTTGGTTCTGTAACCGAGACAATATTAGGCATACTTCTTTATAGTGCAGAACTTTACATCTGGATTATTCTAAGTCTTAGTTATTTACAGACTATTTGGCCATTAAAACGAACGATTGAACCGCTGCCTGAGAATACCGATTTATGGCCAACGGTTGATGTTTACATTCCTACCTATAATGAAAGTCTGGATGTGGTTAGAGATACGATTCTGGCAGCCCAATGTATTGATTACCCAAAAGAAAAAATAAAAATATATGTATTGGATGACGGAAAACGAACTGAGTTCGCTGTATTTGCTGCGGATGTAGGGGTTGGTTATATCACTCGAAATGATAACCGTCATGCTAAAGCCGGTAACCTTAACCATGCGATGAAGATTACGCAGGGGGAGTTAATCTGCGTTTTTGATTGTGACCACGTAGCTACCCGCGGTTTTTTACAGGCCACGGTGGGTGGGTTCCTGGTTGATAAGCGGTTGGCGTTGCTCCAGACGCCACACTACTTTTACTCCCCCGATCCGTTTGAGCGCAATCTATCAACAGGCCGTTCTGTTCCTAATGAAGGGGCCCTTTTTTATGGCCCTATTCAGCAAGGGAACGATAACTGGAATGCGGCATTTTTCTGCGGTTCTTGTGCTGTTATTCGCCGTAAGGCATTAGATGAAATTGGTGGTTTTGCGGTAGAAACAGTCACCGAAGACTCCCATACTGCGCTGAAATTACAGCGTTTAGGTTGGAACTCAGCCTTTATTTCCATCCCACTCGCCGCGGGGCTGGCGACTGAACGTTTGGCGTTACATGTGATCCAACGGACCCGTTGGGCGCGGGGGATGACACAAATTTTCCGTGTGGATAATCCCTTGTTAGGGCGTGGGCTGAGCCTTCCTCAGCGTTTGTGTTATCTCAACGCCATGATTTATTACCAATTTGGTTTGCCACGCGTGGTCTTTTTACTCGCGCCACTGGGCTATCTTCTCTTTAACCAGAGTATTATTGCCTCGTCAGCCGAATTGATTTTCGCCTATGTTTTGCCCCATTTAATTATGTCTATTGCCATCAACTCACGCAGTAATGGCCGCTTCCGCTACTCTTTCTGGGGTGAAGTTTATGAAACCGTAATGGCATTCCATTTGGTTATTCCAACCATCGTTACGATGATTTCACCAAAACGTGGCAAGTTTAACGTGACGGATAAAGGCGACCTACTGGATAAGAGTTATTTCGATTTCAATATTGTTCGACCGCATATTATTGCAGTTGTTCTGATGTTGCTCGGCATTATATGGGGATTAGTGCGCGTAGCATTGCCAGATTATTTTGGTGTTAATCCGAATGTAATTGCACTTAATATCGCCTGGGCTACTTTCAGTGTCATTCTATTATTTGCGGCTATTTCTGTTGCGCGCGAGACTCGTCAGACACGTAAAACGATCCGCATTGACGTCCAGTTACCGGCCATTATTCATTATAGTAATGGCATATCACTGCGTACTCACACCCTGGACTTGTCAATGGGCGGGGTTCGTCTGGCGATTAAAGACCAACATTTCCCAACTGAGGGTATTGAAGAGGTGGAGCTGATGTTACAACGCGGTGCTGTCAGTCTACCTGTCACGCTTATTGATGTTGAACTCGGTGCTGTGCGGTTGATGTTTGGTGATATTCCACTGGTTAAACGTCGGGAACTGGTTCGTATTGTGTTGGCCCGTGCAGATGCCTGGATTACCGAGCCTTATCCTCAGGATCGACCATTACATTCATTACTCAGCATTATTCGTTGTGCGTTTGAACTCTTTTATCTGCCGTGGAAGCAACGTCGGGCTAGAAAAAGAAAGCTGGCCCTCCAGAAAAAAGGAAATGCGGCATGAAAGGGATATTGAGCAAGATATTGCCGTCATTGTGGTTTACAGGTGTGGTGGCCGCGTGCTCTCTGGCATTTTTTCCCATCAATGGGTTTGCTGTAGACACTAATCGTATCGCGGGCCAGGAACAGCAAACTGAAGATGCAGCCACCGCGGGAGATTTCCCTTTATTACCTCGGCCGAACAGTGATGACTCAACCGCTGGGGCAGTGGCTCCTGCGGTTGATAATTACCCGCAAATCGCCAGCGCCCCTGAAAACCGCCCTTTGTATGATTCAACTCTACCGACACCCGTAGTTGATAACACGGTAGTGGTGACCCGCCCGGCCTCATACAACGCGATAGTGAATACCACGATTACCATTAAAGATATGGGGCAGCCCAATGGGTTGCTGTTAAGTGGCGGTCAATTGCAATCAGGCATTGTCTTCACGTTACCCAATGATTTGGTGATTACCAATGCAAAACTATCTCTGGCGCTAAAATTATCATCAGAGCTGGCTGGTAAGAATTACAGCTTACAGTTAATGCTGAACGGGCAGCCGTTAGGGACATTGCCACTAACGCCGTCAAGTGAAAACAGCGCGATATACCAAGTTGATGTCCCTGCGGCGATGGTGGTCGCGACCAATAATCTGAGTATGAGTATTACTGGTGACAACACGGTATTGCAGTGTGAAACAGATCAATTGAATAAATTTTGGGTCAGTATTTTACCGACCTCAAGTATTCAATTAGAAGGGCAACAACTGAATATTGGTAAGAATTTGGGACTATTCCCCCGGCCATTCTTTGATGCTATGCAGATGAAAGAGACCAAAGTGGTTATGGCATTCCCGGCTAATATTCGTGCTGATGTGATTGGTGCTGCCGCCGGTGTTGCTTCATGGTTTGGTTATCAGGCTAATTACCGTGATATTGATTTCCCGGTACAATTTGATTCACTACCCGAAGGTAATGGTATTTTATTTGGTAAGCCGGGTGAGCATATCGGTGATTTTGTGTTACCGCAAAGCACCGGCCCAAGTCTGCAATTGATTGATAACCCGCACAATCCGGTGGCTAAATTACTCTTGGTTATTGGCAATAATGAGGAGGAGTTGCGTCAGGCTGCATGGCGTTTAACTTCCGGGCCATTACCGCCAGAGGCGAATAGCCTAAGTGTTAAAGCGCAAGCTATCCCGCGTAGCATTCCCTATGACGCTCCACGCTGGATTAATACTGAACATCCCGTATTACTTAAATCTTTAGTGCCAAATCTCGATGCTTTGACTGCTAATGGTATTTATCATGACGGTATTCATGTTGATTTCCGGGCGGCACCCGATCTATTTATGTGGGATGGAGAAACTATACCCATCCATATCGGCTACCGTTTCCCGATTGAAGACTGGATTGATGAAAATAGCTCCCAACTTAACGTATCGATTAACAATATTTTCTTGTATAACCTGCCGGTAAATAAGAAGGGGTTGATTGAGTCCCTGTGGCGGGCGGTTGGTGGCGATACTCGTCAGGAGAGTTATACCCTGCGTTTGGCTCCTTATCTGATTTATGGTGATAACCAGTTAGAGTTCTATTTCGCGATTAATCCGAAAGCCGGAACCCCCTGTAATCTACTAAACAACAATAATATTAAGAGCCGTATCGAACCTGATTCTTATATTGACTTGAGTCACACCCATCACTTTACCCTGTTGCCTAATCTTTCGTATTTTGTCGGCGCATCCTTCCCTTTCACCCGCTTGGCTGATTTCTCACAAACCTTGGTATTATTGCCCGAAAAACCAAGCAAAACAGAAGTTCGTACATTACTTGGTCTTGCGGCTCGTGCCGGTAATTCAACCGGAAAGCCAGTTATCCACGTCAAGGTGAAGCTGGGCGTGTCCGCAAATGAAAAAGATATTTCACTGTTTGCTGATAACGATATTTTGGTGGTGTCGACATTAGACCATGCTGATTTCAGCCAAACACTATTAACCGCGACATCATTTGGCCTGGAAAATGGTGTGCTATCAGTGAAAGAACCGTCGACGTTAGAAAAGTTGGCGGATTACCTCACTGGGGTTTGGTTCCGCCAGCAAGTTGAGGCCGATCGCTACCTTTCATCGACCGATAACTGGCGCGGCTTCCTGAGTTTCCGTTCTGGTTGGAATCCGCAGAAAGTCGTGGTGCTGGCAACCGCAACAGGTGATGATCAATTAGCGAGTATTCACGGCGATTTGAAGTTATCGACGGTTAATGCCGGCGTGCGTGGCGATCTGGCAATTATTACCAATGAAAATGGTGTGCGCAGTTTTAGTGTTGGGGAGCAATTCCCTCGTGGTGAGCTGCCTTGGTATCAAATGGTTATCTGGTATGCCAGTCAGCATATCGTGATTTTGGCGTTACTTGCTTTACTGATCTCAGTCATCATTGGTGTGAGCATGTTTGGGTTATTAAAACGCCGTGCAGCAATACGCTTAGGCAAAGATCCTGAAGAATGATAATAAAACTGTTGATGATGTGGGCCTATTGTATGGAGCGGGGTTGATATGAAATCAAGTCATGTAAAGTCACCATTGATTAATGCCCTGTTGCTTACTGGGATGGTCGGATTTGCTGCAATCCCTGTCTGGGGACAGGCGGCAGAGAATACGCCAGCGATAAAGGCATTGTTAGATCAGGCCACCTACTGGCATGAGAAAGCCCATAATGATCTGGCGACTAACGCGCTGCAAAAGATCCTGATGGTCGATCCTACCAACGTTGATGCTTTATATCTAATGTCCCTTTATGCCTCTGAAAAAGGGGATAAAGCCGAGTCGCTTGAATGGCGTAAAAAATTAAATGCGGCCTCCCCGGATGACCCACGTTTGCAGTCGTTAGATAATGCCAAAGTCATGCAGTCCATTTCGCCGAGCCAATTAGCGGCAGCGCGCCAGTTTGCCAGCCAGGGCAATATTCCCAAGGCGATTGAGAGTTATCAGAATTTATTTAACGGTAATAAACCGTTAGATAATTTAGCGGTAGAATATTATTTGACCATGGCGGGGGATGCGGCGACGTTACCAACAGCTATCGCCGAATTACAGCAACGTGTAGCACAGTCCCCAAATGATGTTGCAGCCCGCGTGGCGCTGGGTAAAGTGCTGACCTACCAACAGACAACCCGCCGTGATGGTATTGCCATGCTTAATAGTCTGGCGGCGACTAACCGCGAAGCTGATGCTGCTTTGCGCCAGGCACTGATGTGGATAACACCGCAACCGGCAGATGAAGGGCTTTATCAGGCCTATCAACAACGCCATCCCGATGATCAGGTTGTCGCCGATTACTATAAAAAGAATATCGGTGGAGCAGCAAAAGGCCAGGGTTACAGTGAACTTAATCGCGGTGATTTAACCAATGCGAAAAGCCAGTTTGAGTCAGTGCTGGCGATCAACCCTAACGATGGCGATGCATTAGCGGGTTTGGGATTTATCGCTTTGCGCAGTGGTGATTTCGCCAATGCAGAAAACTACCTGACTCAGGCGGCCAAACAAGGTGGGGCAAACAGCGCACAACTGGCGGCGCAAGCGCAAGATGCCCATTTCTACGGCGAGTTGGATAAAGCTAAAAAAGCCTTTGCCAGCGGGAATATTGACGGTGCGCTGGCATTGAGCGCCCCATTGGCACAGGCCACAGGGGACAAAGGCACTGCGGTGGCGCTGTTCCGGGCTGATTTGTTGCGGCGCAAAGGTGATTTGAGTGCTGCTGAACAGGCTTACCGCAATATCCTGGCGCAGCAACAGCAAAATAATGATGCGAAATTGGGGCTGTATTATGTATTGCGGCAGCAAAAGAATGATGCCGAGGCACAGCAAGTGCTACAAACCGTGCCAAACAATCTCAAACCCGCCGCCGCGCCCGCTGGGATCAATGTTGATCCGATTCGCCGTGAGGCTGCATTAGCGCTGCAACGTAATGATCCTACGGCGGCATTAAATCTGTTACAACAGGCGCTAACTAAGCAGCCATCGAATATCTGGGTTCGTCTGGATATGGCGAGAATACTGCAACAACAAGGAAATACAGCCCAGGCGCAAAGTCTGATGGCTGAAGCTTCGGCTCCCGGCGCACCGGCGGATAATCTATATGCTGCCGCTTTGTTTGCCGCTGAAAACAAAGATTGGGCAACCAGTAATGCTTTACTCAATCAGATCCCGCCAGCCCGCCAAACTAAAGAGGTCCGTGCGCTCGCTGACCGTGTGGAGTTCAATCAAAAAATAGCGACAGCAGAAACGGCTCTGGCAAAGGGTGATTCAGCCAGTGCTGCGGTAATATTGCGCGGACTGGCACAAAATCCGCCTACCGCCCCTGCCGATGTCGGTAATCTGGCTAAAGATTTGATGGCTGCCGGTGACAGCACCACGGCGGTTAGTTTAGTGCGTAAAAATATCAATAACGGCATTCATGGCAAGGCGGGCGATTATGCGGCACAAATCAGTGTCTTGACGCAATCTGGCCTGACGCAAGAAGCGGAAGCCTTATTGAGTAATCCCGCGATTCAAAGTGGCAGTTCGCCGATAGAGATCAGTCGATTACGACTAGGGACCACTATCAATCAGGCCGATGCATTGCGTGAGCAAGGCCAGTATGCTGCGGCGTATGACAAGTTGATTGTTGCGCTACAAAGTGATCCGCAAAATATTGACCTGATGCTGGCGATGGGGCGTCTTTACCAATCCGGTAAAATGAATGATGAAGCCGGTAAAGTTTATGCTTATTTATTAAAACGTGATCCTACTAATGAAGGGGCGCGGGTAGGGGCGGTAAACGTGGCACTGGCTAATGGTGATGTCCAGAGCGCCAGACAATTGATGTTGGGCATGCGCGGGCCAAGAACCCCTGAGCGCTTATTGCTTGCTGCCCGGGTCGCGGAAGCTGAAGGGGATCATGAGCAGGCTTTGGCTTTGTTACGTTCCGCCAAAGGTAAAATGATTGGGCTGGAAGGGGCAGACAGTGTTGGTGGCGCGAATATTGCTGGTTTACAACTTAGCGACAATCCGTTTATTAACCAGACCACCCGCACGCAGCCGCGGACCAATTCAAGCTATGGCGCGGTGTTGCCGTGGCAAAATGCGGGCACAGAAGGCGCTGCCATGGGGGGCGTCAATAATCTGGCACCTACCGCTAACGTTGCGCAAAACGGCACCCTGAAGCAAGTTGATCAGATGCTGGATACTTTACAGGATAAAACTGCCAGTTGGGCGCAGGCCAATATCAGTATTCGCAGTCGCGATGGTGAATCGGGCCTGAGTCAATTGACTGAAGCCAAAGCCCCGCTCACCTTTTCCGGTGTGCCTTTTGATACCTCCCGCCTGAGTTTTACCGTCACGCCGGTATCCCTCAATGCAGGTTCAACCTCAGGTACGGGCAGTAATCGTTTTGGTACCGGGGCATTGCAGCAGGGTTTGGAAGTTAAAAATGCGACAGAGACATCAGCACTTGCCGCAACTAACTCAGCGGCGGTATTAGCGGCGGCGACAACTGCTCAATTGCAGGCTCAGGCGGATAGAGAAAGTGCGTGTAATGGCGCAGGTGCTGGAACGCAAGGTTGTGTTGATGCCAGGGTAGTGGAAAATGATGCCAACAGTGCTAAACAACTGGCGGCTAATAATCTGGTCACAGCCCAAACCTTTAGTCCAAATGATTTCACCGCCGACTCCCCAGGCTCACAAAGTGAGTCAGGGGTAGAGCTGGCACTGGCCTTGGCGGGGGAAGATTATAAAGCCGACATTGGTACCACGCCGTTAGGGCAAGATATGAGTGCCCTTATTGGCGGCGTGCAATGGGCACCTAAGCTTGGCGAATTCGCTAAACTGGCGATGACAGTAGAACGTCGGCCAGTGACGGATAGCTTGCTTTCATACGTGGGTGCAACCGATAAGATCAGCGGATCGCGATGGGGGGCAGTCACTAAGAATGGGGGTGGCTTAAACCTGAGCTATGACGATGGCGATGCCGGCCTTTATGCAGGATTAAATTATTACAATTATATCGGTGATAATGTTCCGAGTAATGGTTCAATTAACTCTTCAGTCGGCGCGTATATTCGTCCTTACCGCTATGATGACCGTGAATTAAAAACGGGCATCAATATCAGTTATATGAATTTCTCTAAAAATCTCAGTTATTTCAGTTACGGTCAAGGGGGCTATTTCAGCCCGCAAGATTATGTCAGTGTCTCTTTCCCGGTTGAGTATAGCCAACGTTATGGTAACTGGAATTATAAATTGGGTGGGGCGGTAGGCTATCAATCCTATTCGCAGGATGAGAGTAAATATTTCCCGAATAATCCAGAGTTGCAGGCTCAACTGGAGCAATTGGTGCGCGATGGTTATAGCACTGAATCCCGTTATGCTGCGCAAAGTAAAAATGGCATCGGATATAACTTCAAGGCTGATGGCAGTTACAACTTACAGAAGAATATGCAGATCGGCGGACAGGTTGGCTATGATACTTTTGGCGACTACTCCGAAACTACCGCCTTGGTCTACTTCAGATATTTGTTGGATGGGAAATAATCATGCAAGAGAATAACTATCTTTCGGAACAACAGGATTATTACCGTCAGCAGCAGCATCAGCCGGGATGGCAAAATGTGGTGCAAGTGCTTTTTTCAGGTATTCAGGCTAATGCTGACAGTGCGGATGGCAGGGCTTTTATCCGCAACATGGGGACTCAACTGGCACAGCATAACCCCTTACCGATAAGTCAGACCGTGGGTGAGTTTGAAGATCAAATTAATCATCTATGGTCCAGATATCATTGGGGATTTTTGCGCATTACCGCGAATGAACAGGAAATGCAGTTAAGTCACTGTGCATGGCCGGACACGGACAATCTGACTGAACAGTCGCAGTGGAAAACTGCATTTGCAACATTTTTGGAAGGTATTTATAAGGAGTGGCTCAGGCAGCAGGGAGGGCAGTCAGAAGTGAATGTCCGTTGGCTGGATAATAAAACCGAAGGTCCATTAGTGTTCCGTTATAAAAACGGCATTTGAGGCATATTATGCTAATTATGAAGGTCATGCGTGTTGTTGTTACCGCCGGTGTGCTATTTGGCCTACTGTTTTCCACCGGGGTACAGGCTTATCAGCCCGGCTGGGAACAATTTAAAAGCCGGTTTCTTAAGCCCGATGGCCGAATTGTTGATACGGGTAACCATGATATCAGCCATACCGAAGGGCAAGGTTTTGGTATGCTACTTGCCGTATTCAATGATGACCGGCCTACCTTTGATTCATTATTGGGTTGGACTCAAAAGACATTATACAATGCAGATACCGGATTATTTTCATGGCGTTATGAGCCGAATGCTAAAGTAAAAGTTGCGGATAAAAATAATGCTACAGATGGCGATATATTGATTGCTTGGGCATTATTACTGGCTGGGGATAAATGGCACAATCGCGACTATACGAGTCAATCTAATCAGATACAGAATGCTATTATTAAGCACACGGTCATTAACTTTGCCGGTTATCATGTATTATTGCCAGGCTCTGCAAGTTTTAATCATACCAGTTATGTTGTGATCAACCCGTCTTATTACATATTTCCAGCCTGGAATGCATTCTACCAATACAGTCATTTGAAAATATGGAAAGACTTGAATGACGATGCTATCCAGCAGTTATCAGCGATGAAGCTTGGCAAAGTCAATTTGCCGACTGATTGGGTGTCATTGCAGTCGGATGGTAGTTTCGCACCAGCCAATGGTTGGCCTGCACGTTTTAGTTTTGATGCGGTGCGTATTCCATTATATCTCAGTTGGGGAGGACATAATGGCAGTACATTGGCGCCTTTTATTGGCTATTGGCAAGGTTTTTCGCGTTTAAAAACACCGGCATGGGTCAATGTTGTTACGGGGGCTACCGCGGAATATGCACTGACACCTGGGATGCTGGCGATACGGGATCTTACCTTAGGTGATGCTGCTCAATTAACGGCAGTATTACAACCAGAAGAAGACTATTACTCCTCTTGTTTACGCTTATTATCCTGGTGGGCGGCACAGCAGAAATGAGTAAAAAGCACGTTCTACTTGCAGGGCGTGCTTAGGTCGGTTCTTCACGGCAACATCCGCTTTATCATGTCAGGATCAGAGCATTGTCACGATTTCTGGTTGATTTTTTCCATTAAAATAAGTCGTTACGTAATAAATTTGTTCTATGATTGAGAACCGGCCCTCTAGTTATTGATGGAGGGAGAGTTCATATAAGGAGAACACAATGCCTCATATGCCTTTGATAGCGCTTCCCCACACTCATTCTGATTGTTGTCTTTGCCATAGTCCGGCGTTCGTTCGTATCAATACGGTGTTTGCTCAGAAAGCTGCTCATTCTGCCCCTATAACAGCGGCAACCGTTGCTGCGGCGATCCCAGGCGCGACTCAGCAAAGAAGAGATGTCGCGGCCAATACTGTGCGTGTGATGGCCTTTGTTAATATTCGCCTTTTTGATGGTGTTTCAGACCATTTGCGCGATGGATTGCAAGTATTAGTGGAAGGTAACAGGATCAAGTCGGTAGAGCCGGCTGATAAAGCATTGCCACCGGATGTGGAACGGATAGACGGTGGTGGCGGTGTATTGATGCCAGGGCTGATCGACGCACACTGGCACGCCATTATGGCTCGGCCATCAATGATGACGGCGATGACAGCAGATTTTAATTATATCCAGGCGCTGGCAATTGCAGAGGCGCAGGCGACTATAATGCGTGGTTTCACCACGGTGCGTGATATGGGCGGGCCGGTTTTTGGCTTGAAACGCGCCATTGATGAGCAGGTGACGGTCGGGCCACGCATCTATCCTTCCGGCGCATTTATCACTCAAACTGGTGGGCACGGCGATTTCCGTCTGATTGGTGAATTACCGCATACGCCATCAGACCCCTTGAGTTATGCCGAACGCGTAGGTATGACGGCGATTGCCGATGGTGCCGATCAGGTGTTACTGCGTGCCAGAGAACAATTGATGCGAGGCGCGTCGCAACTCAAATACATGGCAGGGGGTGGTGTAGCCTCTATGTATGACTCTATCAGTGTGACCGAGGGATCGGTACCAGAGATTCAAGCGGCAGTTACGGCGGCTGAGAATTGGGGTACCTATGTCACCGTCCATGCTTATACGGCACGGGCGGTCACCATGGCGATTAAAGGTGGGGTTAAATGTATCGAACACGGCCAGTTGGTGGATGAGGAGACCGTCCAGTTAATGGCAGAAAAAGGCATTTGGTGGAGCTTGCAACCCTTCCTTGATGACGAGGATGCGGTGCCAATGGCCAGTCCGGCATCACGTGCCAAGCAGCTTGAGATGGTTGCCGGTACTGATACGGCCTATAGGTTGGCGAAAAAATATAACATCAAGACAGCGTGGGGCACCGATACATTATTCGATGCCCGACTGGCAACCCGACAGGGTGCTCAATTGGCCAAGCTGACTCGCTGGTACTCACCGCTTGAAATTCTCAAGATGGCCACCAGCGTTAATGCTGAACTCTGTGCCTTCTCCGGTCCAAGAAACCCGTATCCCGGTAAGTTGGGTGTGGTAGAGAATGACGCACTGGCTGACTTGATTCTGGTTGATGGTGATCCACTGAGTGATATTCAACTCATTGCTCGGCCAGAGAAAGCATTCAGGCTCATTATGAAAGATGGGCAAATCTTCAAAAATACGTTGGGCAGCGATCTGTAGTGACTTTTTATGATCGAATAGCTGTTTTTCTGCCTGTTAACGCCACATTAACTGAGGCCGAATAATGAATGATATGACTTCCCTTAGGAAGCCAGAGTGGTTTTTTTTCAGGGGGTTAGCGAGTACCAACCTGAACTTATGGCGCGGGTCGTTAGTTCTGTTATCGGTTATTGCTCTGAGCGGCTGCACCGGCGTAGCGGCGCCTTCATTTTCATTGGTGGGCTCTTACTTTCCTTCCTGGATGGCGTGCGCTTTTATCGGAATAGTTGTGGCGGTGATGGCTCGCATTCTGTTTATTCGGATGGGTATTGATGAGGTGCTGCCATGGCGGCTGTTGGTGTATGTCTGCCTGGCGCTTGCTGTGGCATTTATCAGTTCCCTATTACTGTTTACACGATGAATGATGAATATGAATAAACTATCAGGGAGTGGGCGTAAGCGGCAACTGGCGCTTATCGTCGCCGGCGTTATCATCGTCGCGGCAGTGATATCAGGCTGGCTTTCCGTGCGGCAGACTACACTGAATCCATTATCTGAAGATGCAGAATTAGGGGCCAGTGTGGTGCATGTTGCCAGTTCGGTACCTGGCCGTATTATCTCGATTAATGTCGTGGAAAACAGCAAAGTTCGGCGGGGTGACCTGCTGTTTACCATCGAGCCGGATCTCTATCGGCTGCAAGTCGCACAGGCGCAAGCTGAATTGCAAATGGCAGAGGCTGCTCGCGATACCCAGCAACGGACGGTGGTCGCTGAACAATCCAATGCCGCGATTACCAATGAACAAATTGTACGGGCGCAAGCCAATCTCAAGTTAGCGACTCAGACATTGGCCCGGCTACAACCTCTGCTCCCTAAAGGTTATGTCACCGCCCAGCAGGTCGATGATGCGGCGACGGCGAAACACGACGCCGAGGTCAGCCTGAAACAGGCATTAAAACAGTCATTTGCTGCGGAGGCTTTAGTCAGCACGACTGCGGCCGCTGAAGCGTTGGTAGTCGCGCGGCGCGCGGCGCTGGCTATTGCTGAACGGGAGCTGGCGAATACACAAGTACGTGCCCCCCATGATGGTCGGGTGGTGGGGCTGACGGTCTCGGCCGGGGAGTTTATCGTCCCGGATCAGGCCATTTTTACCCTTATCAATACTGAACATTGGCATGCCTCGGCCTTTTTCCGTGAAACGGAATTGAAGCATATCAACGTGGGGGATTGCGCTACCGTGTATGTCATGGCGGACAGACAGCGTGCGATTCAGGGGCGAGTTGAGGGGATTGGTTGGGGTGTCAGCTCTGAGGATATGCTGAATATTCCACGTGGTCTGCCTTATGTCCCGAAATCATTAAATTGGGTACGTGTTGTTCAGCGTTTCCCAGTGAGAATCAGTCTGGAAAAACCGCCGGAGGACCTGATGCGAATCGGGGCGACTGCTGTGGTTGTTGTGCGCAATGACGACGGTTGCTGACGGTACGCTCGGTGGCATAATCCGTCAGGCAAAAGCGGATTTAGCCTATTTCCCTGGGCGAGTGGCGATGGCCTGGCGGGTTGCTGCACTCTGTGCATTGATGGCTATGGTTGCCATGGTGTATGGCATCCCGGAATCCGCGATCAGTTGCTATCTGATTATTTTCGTCATGAAACCGGATGGCGTAGAAAGCATGGTGATGGCGATTGCTATCACCATTCTGGTGTCGCTGGTGGTTGGTCTGGTGTTTCTGCTTATTCATTTCACGTTGGAAGCCGCGCCACTGCGCATGGCAGCCTTGATTGTCAGTTCATTTTTGTTTCTCTATCTTGGCTCAGCCAGTAAGCTCGGCCCTGTGGGGAGTATTATTGCGCTGGTTATTGCGTTTGTGATGACGCTGCTCAGTGATATACCCATGGGTGAGGTAGCAACGCGGGGGCTGTTGTATGCCTGGTTAATGGCGGTTTCCCCGATGTTGCTGATTATTGGCTTTAACCTTTTCTTTGGCCGGGCACCCCAGACGTTATTGCGGGCCAGTTTAGCCGAGCGACTTTTCACCGTAGCCGAGACATTGCGCCAACCCGATGCCACCAATATGGCTAAGCTAACTGAGCTACTACAGGAAGGGCAAAATGAGCATCAACAGCGGGCGCTTTTTGTACGTATCTTCCATCTACGCCCCTCGTCTGAAGCAGCCTGGTTGGAAAGTGCCGTAAAAAGCAGTTATCGCCTGCTATTGGCAACGTCAGCTTTATCTGCTGGCTCACCAGAGAATGAGCGTATTGAACTCGCGGGCTACTGTTGCGATGCGGCACAGGCGATAGCGGCGGGCAATCTTGCTGTTACCCCTCACTTTGCTATTGAGAATGCGGGTGATGAGATCAATGAAATCAGAAACGCACTGCTAGCACTGGCGAATGCGGATAATGGGCAAGATTTGGCTGCCCCGAAATCCTCATTCTTTGCCGCAGATGCACTGACCAATCCTGCTCATCAGCGTTTTGCGCTAAAGACCACTGCCGCCGCCCTAATTTGCTATCTGGTCTATACCGCATTGGATTGGCAGGATATCCATACTGCCATGATCACCTGCTATGTCGCGGCGTTAGGTACCACCGGTGAGACAGTGCATAAACTGGTACTGCGGATTATCGGGTGCTTGATCGGCGCGTTAATGGGGGTTCTGGCGATCATTTTCATTATTCCCTACCTGAGTGATATTGGTCAATTGATGGCGCTGGTGTTTGGCTGCATTCTATTGGCCGCTTGGGTTTCCTGTGGCAGCGAGCGTATCGCTTATGCCGGTGTGCAGGTTGGGCTGGCATTCCTGCTGACGGTGTTGCAAGGCTTCGGGCCAAGTACAGATCTGGGGGTGGCCCTCGATAGGGTGCTTGGGATCTTGCTGGGTAATCTGGTGGTGTATTTGATTTTTACCCGGTTGTGGCCGGTGGCTATTGTAGATGCGGTGCGCATACATATTAGTAACACGTTGACGGGACTGACAAATTTGGCAGCGCTGTCGCCTGATGCACGGCCTGCGGCACTAAGAGAAGCGACAACCATTGAGGCGGAGATTACCCAAGCGCGAGAAGAACTGGCACTGGTTCCCTTTGAGCCAGCACAATTACGCCCTTCACGAGAAGAGTGCGCACGCTTGTACGCGATACTGGCAGAAATGAGTAAATTGTGCCCAGTGCTGTTTCTACCGACTGAAAAGTCGGCGTCTGATGTGGAACAACTGCGTCAGCTCTCGCTTGTCGGTGACATTACCGCGCAACAAGGCGAGCACGTGCCAGAGAGAGAATCTTCATGGCAGGGGTTATCGCCAGTTGAACTGACTATTGGGCAACGTATAAAAAGACTCGGGGAACTTCTGGGAACTTGATGACATGACGACTCACGCGGTACTGATGGCCAGGATAGCCAAAATGGGCCTTATTTGCACGGCGGCTGGCTTATGCATATTGATTACGGGGTGTGCCACTGAGCGACTTGACCTCGCGCCAGCCTCCTATTCCGAACCTTGGGTCGCGGATGCCAATACGGGCAGTGCTGCGGGCGCGGGTAATTTCTCTGTGCCAGCTAATCCGCTGGTGGCAGAACTTCCTCAGCCACCGGCAATAAAGAGCGGACATCTTTACTCATTACCTGAGCTGATTGATATTGCCCAGAATCAGAATCCAGATACCCGCATTGCCTGGCAGCAAGCGCGACAGGCTGCATTGGCTGTCGGCATGGGGGAGGCGGTATTTTTACCGATCATTTCAGCCAGTGTTATTGGTGGCTACCAGAGTACCAGCACACCGTTACCTTACGCGATTGGCAGCCATAAGGATGTCAATACCTCTGGGAGCGCAGTTGTTCCGGCGCTGGCATTACAGTGGCTTATCTTTGATTTCGGGCAGCGTAGTGCATTACTTGACGCAGCTAAACAAACCTCTTATGCCGCCAATGTTAGCTTTAATGGGATGCATCAGAAGCTAATCTACGATGTCACACGGACTTATTTCCAATATGGTGCCGCGCAGACCCAGAGGCAGATAGCAGAGCAAACGCTGAAAAATAGCTTAAAGATTCAAGATGCTGCCGAACAACGTCAAAAAAATGGTATTGCCACCACCGTCGAAGTGGCGTTGGCGCGCCAACAGGTGGCACAGTCTGAACTGCGCCGCGTGATGACAAAAGGTACGGAACGTGATGCTTATCAGGCATTACTGGGGGCGATGGGGGTTTCTCCCTCATTAGATATCAACATCGCTTATGCCGAAGACCGCGCTTTGCCAGATGTTGCCAGCACGCCGACCGAAAATATGATTCGTCTGGCCCTTTCCCAGCGGCCTGATGTGTTAGCCAGCTATGCGGCGGTAGAAGCTGCCAAGGCAGGTATCAAAGCCACTGAGGCCGACTTTTTGCCAAAAGTCTATCTTGCCGGAGCAGTCGCAGGCGGTGATGGGCGCTTTGATATTCAGGGTCTACCTGGGATTAGCCAGCAGACTTCATCCTCTAGCATTTTGGTGGGGGTCAGTGTTCCTCTTTACGATGGCGGGATACGGGCGGCGCGGGTCAAAGAGGCGGAGTCTCGTGCGGCAGTTGCAGCGGAAGGATTTAAGAAAACTCAGGAGTTGGCGGTGCGTGAAATCGTGGTGGCGGCGGATACTTTGCACTCGGCACTTGAGTCTAATCAGGCGGCACTCAATCTGGTGAAAACGTCATTTATCACCTATGACGCTGCACTGGAATCTTATCGTAATGGTGTAGGTACCATCACGGTCGCTAACGAAGCGGCCAATGGCTTGTTGAATGCACAACAGATGAGTACCGATGCCCACGCCGCTTCGCTGGTCGCCGCTGCCAATCTGGCTTTTGTGATGGGTAAAATGACAAATACCTCACAACCTCTTGAGTTGCTTCATTAATCATAGAAATAAAGGGGCTTTCTTTTGGCGATAGGGGATGTCATTCAGGGGGTTGCACAAATTAACACAGGAGATGATAACCCATTAATGACATAGAGGTTTTTATCTATATTTTTTACACTGACAAAATACTGTACATCATCACGTGTTGTCTGAATGAATTTCGACCAGACATTATCTGGAACATCATCAATAGCTCTTATAATTTGAGTGGTGAAGTTGACTGTATAAACACCGTTATTATCCAAGGTGGTGTAGTTGAATGGCAGAGCGCGATTTAATATATATGATGATGTTTTATCCTGCGCCGTTCCGGTGAGTTTTATAAAACCATCACCATTGCGGGATAAAAAGATACTCATATCTGCCAGTAATGAAACAGAATCATAGGTATTAATGTTTTTTTCAGGTATAGCTCAGAATCGCACTGTAAAACAACTTTAGGCAATAGTTGATAGACCCAGAAAATGGCGACGGCAGCTAATATCGTCAGGTAAACCACGGTAAGGTAACCTTTTTTTCATCGTGCTTCTCCCGAGTTAATCCTGATCGTTCTGCAAGAAGGGTAATCACTGTCTTCTTTTTTTGCACAGATACCAATAAAGGTAAGTTGATTAAATTTATAATAATTACTTCCTTTTAGATAAAAAATCTCGTTATTATCATTTTTGCAGTCTATTTCATCTTAATGTAAATCGTTTTTAACGTGGTTGATTAGCTGCTCAGTGGCAGGATAGGTGGAGTTGTTCTTAACATACAACATGCATTTCCCAATTCTACCGGCAAGTACATGGCTTTTCTTATTAATGATGATCTCAGCGAGTTATAATAAATTTTGAATGTAGTTATAGTGAGCGCATATTTAAACTTTAAATAATTTATTGTCAATTTGTATTTTTAGGGAATGGCTGAGTGCGGTTTAAGTTTTTTTTGAATTCCGATATTAAAAAATGTACAAGCTACTATTGGCTATATTTTAAGATGTATAGCATCTTCCTTTATTTAATTTTTGGAGTAAAAAACTATATATCTGCTAATTTGTGGCGTATGTTGCCGCATTGTTGATCTTGAAATAGAATAAATGCTGTTTTTAGGGTGTTTGTTGTAGTTGTCATTAGGTGTGTTTAGGTGTCATCGATACGATTTAAATTTTTATGTTGAGAATTACCGAGATACCAGCAGATCTCCCAAGAGGGTTTATGAACAAATGCGTTATGGTGGTTATTCATAAAAAAATATCTTTTTCTCTTTAGCATTGCAATTTGAACTATCCAAGCATTTAGATAAGATAACTGAATTAATACTTAATGATTCATCTATTATTCTGGCTAAAAAAACACAAGTATTAAATCTGGTTTCAAAGCAGGATACACAACGCTATTGTGAACGCCATGTTTGGGATGCTCAGGGTAACAAAAACATACATTATTTATTGTGTTCTTGAATGATAGTCAGGGTTTAGCTGCCGACGGTAAATTACCTGATAATAACCCAGGCATTATATATGGTAATTATAGTAATAATATAATTGACGATATAATCCAGAGTACTATTGGTTTACTGGAGGGAAAAGAGTTACAAGCTGAAAGTAATGCAATGAGTTACCCGGCCAGTGAGAACGCACTCATGGGCAAGGAACGCACCGTTATGTGTTATTTAAAGTTAGGTATTAACCCAGTGACTATAGCCCAGATAATCAAGCTCAGCATCAAAACGGTTAATGCACATAATAACTCAATAATGAAAAAGATAAAAATGGAAAAAGAATACAATCGTATCGTTTTCATATTAATGAGGCGTGTTTGGCGTAATCTAGATGGTGCCAAAATCAAGAGAGTTTTTTTGTCGATAATTTGGGACTTGTCGCTACGATGGTACAGCTCTCTTTTAACCTTCGTTCTGAATCCACCCGGACCGTACAGCATTATGCTGACGAGGTAAATTGATGGTTATCGGAGTAGGGAGGGGCGGATTTTTCTGGCAAATGCCAGGTTTGGCTGTATTAAAAATGATCGCCCAGTGATGATTTTCATAGGATTAGTCTTGCTGAGGCGAGCTGATTAAGTGATCAATATCAACTTATTGACCTATGTAATTGATTTTATACATTTATCACCTAGCTATACACTTAGCGTGGCTGACGCTGGAGAGAGTCAACTCCGTACAACCGAAACCGGATTGTTCTCGGATATCATTTTTTACTTGTATTACCAACTGCGTTGATAATCGTATTTTTCGCTGCACAGCAGTTTCTCATCGGTATAAATCTGCCACATACCTCTATTTTCTGGTACTGCATGTATCATTCAATGAAATTATATATCGATAAGTTATTTTTACGTTATTAACAGTTAACTGATTCATTGTGATAACCGTTAGGTTCCTCTTTATCCCTCTTTGTTGTGAAATACTCTGGCGCCAGATCACACTCTTAAAAAAATAAAATGTAGGACCATTCCTACAATGCATTTCGTGCAGTCTTGGTTTAAATTTCATGATGATTTTTAACGTGCTAAGGCACAAGGATTTTTTCTTACCTAACAAGAAACTTCTTATTCTTCAATGTGATGTTGCATTTTTTCTGAAATGCTAATAGTTACATTTTGTAACATTTAACCCATTGGTGTTACCTGGCTAATGTTTTTACACTGCCGCCACTGGGTATTTAATCGATATACTTATGTGTGTGAAAAATACCTGTCAGATACTGTGTTATGCCATCCTGCGAATGCGAAGGTTATCTACGAACAATTATTTTCCTTAATTTCATTGCCACGGTTTATTGGTGAGCGATGGCTATTGTTCCAGGTGATGCCGATTATTTTTACGCATCTTTTCAGGGGTGGATTTCCTAAATTCCCGTCCTCTAACAAGGAAAGTCAATGGCCTCGTCAAGCTTCCAAAATGAGATACCCAAAGCGCGTATTAATATTAAATTAGACCTCCACACCGGCGGTGCCCAGAAGAAAGTCGAACTACCTTTAAAACTTCTGGTGATGGGCGATTACAGCAACGGTCAGGAACAGCGTCCGCTGTCCGAACGTGAAAAGCTTAATATCAATAAAAATAATTTCAACAGCGTGTTGGCCGAGTTCCAACCGAGCCTGAAATTAACGGTGCCTGATACTTTGGCAGGGGATAATACCGATACCGCCGTATCTCTGACCTTCAACGACATGAAAGATTTCGAGCCGGAAAGTGTCGCCCGTCAAATCCCACAACTGCGTGCCTTGCTGGCAATGCGCAATCTGCTGCGTGATCTCAAGTCCAATTTGCTGGACAACGCCACCTTCCGCCGTGAGCTGGAAAACATCCTCAAAGACGAAGCATTGAGTGATGAGCTGCGTGCTGAACTGGCGGCATTGGCCCCCAAAGACTGTTAATCGCCGGATTGGCTGCTTGTAGAAAGAAGAAAAGGAACATGCTGATGTCTGTACAGGAAAACAGTGCGCAGAGTACTGCGACGACCGTATTAGAGAAAAACCGTCCCGTAGCCCAGGGGGTTTATGCCTCTTTATTTGAAAAAATCAACCTGAGCCCAGTCTCCTCATTGACGGGTCTGGATGCTTTCCAGAACAACGATACCATGGCGGATGCCACTACTGATGAGCGTGTCACTGCCGCCGTCAGTGTCTTTTTAGACCTGCTGAAGCAGTCGTCGAAAAAAGTGGAAAAGCTGGATAAAACCCTGCTGGATGGCCACATTGCGGCGCTGGATGATCAAATCAGTCGCCAGTTGGATGCGGTGATGCATCACCCTGATTTCCAACGGGTGGAGTCGACCTGGCGTGGCGTGAAATCCCTTATCGATCAAACCGATTTCCGTCAAAACGTGCGTATCGAACTGCTGGATATCAGTAAAGATCATCTGGTGCAGGATTTTGAAGACGCCCCTGAAATCGTGCAAAGCGGTCTCTACACCCAGACTTACATTCAGGAATACGACACCCCCGGTGGCGAACCGATTGCCGCCGCTATCTCCAACTACGAGTTCGACCGTAGCCCGCAAGATATCGCGCTATTGCGCAATATCTCCAAGGTCGCCGCGGCAGCCCATATGCCGTTTATTGGCTCAGTGGGTCCAGAGTTCTTTGGTAAAGAGAACATGGAAGAAGTGGCCGCCATCAAAGATATCGGTAACTACTTTGACCGTGCCGAATACATCAAGTGGAAAGCCTTCCGCGACTCAGATGATTCCCGCTATATCGGCCTGACCATGCCGCGCGTGCTGGGGCGCTTACCTTACGGCCCGGACACGGTGCCGGTACGCAGCTTTAACTACGTAGAGCAGGTGAAAGGGCCGGACCATGACCGTTATCTGTGGACCAACGCCTCGTTTGCCTTTGCCGCCAATATGGTGAAAAGCTTCATCAAAAACGGCTGGTGTGTGCAGATCCGTGGCCCGCAGGCCGGTGGCGCGGTGACCAACCTGCCTATTCACCTGTACGATTTGGGTACCGGTAATCAGGTCAAAATCCCGTCAGAAGTGATGATCCCGGAAACGCGCGAATTTGAGTTTGCCAATCTGGGCTTTATTCCGCTGTCGTACTACAAAAACCGTGATTACTCGTGCTTCTTCTCGGCCAACTCTGCCCAGAAGCCTGCGCTGTATGACACCGCTGATGCCACTGCCAACAGCCGTATTAATGCCCGCTTGCCATACATCTTCTTGCTGTCACGCATTGCCCATTACCTGAAGCTTATTCAGCGCGAGAACATCGGCACCACCAAAGACCGCCGTCTGTTGGAGCTGGAGCTGAATAACTGGATCCGTGGGTTGGTGACGGAAATGACTGATCCGGGTGATGACTTGCAGGCTTCCCATCCGCTGCGTGATGCAAAAGTCACGGTGGAAGATATCGAAGACAACCCCGGTTTCTTCCGCGTGAAGCTGTATGCCGTGCCGCACTTCCAGGTTGAAGGTATGGACGTGAATCTGTCATTGGTTTCCCAGATGCCGAAGGCGAAAGCCTGATTGTCATCATTTTTCAAACTGCAGCATTGTTGGCTACGCCCATTCACCCCAGTCAATGACCGGGGTGAATGCCCTTGCCGTAATTTGAAATTTATCGGGCATGATTGTACGCAAGGAAGTACCCATGAAGATTGAACGTCCTCTGTGGACTCGCGGAGTTTTGATTTCCCCGCAGCAATTTCAACAACAGGCTTCTTGGGAGGCCTGGACCAATGAATGCATCGCACAAATGGGCGTCATGCATCCCTGGGGAGTCCTTCAGGCCACTTTTGCATTAGATGCATTGGCTCAGGGCCGCCTGAAAGCAGAACGTTTGCACCTTCGTTTTCAGGACGGTGTCCTGGTGGACACCGATTGTGCTGATGTGTTGCCCCCGACACTGACACTGGCCGCCAATCTGCCGCCGGAGGCCACCGAAGCCACGGTTATGCTGGCGATGCCACAACTGTATGCCAACGGGGGGAACTGTCTGCAACCCGATGAGCGGGGCGAACGGCCCGTGCGCCATCGTCAGGCCTGGCGCGATGTACAAAATCAGTATGGGGATGATAAAAAGCAGGTCGCGGTGATGTACCACCAACTGACCCTGCGGTTGGACAGTCAGGAAAACGGCGATTATCAGGTCTGCCCGGTGGCGCGTTTGCTGCGGGATGCGCAAGGTCGCTGGACACTGGACCCACGTTTTATCCCGCCTATGCTGAGCCTGCAGGCCAGTGCCTGGTGTGGCGAACAGTTGGAATTACTGATGGTGCAGCTTCGGGCGCGTTTACAGCGACTGATGGGCATGCGCCGGGAAAGCAATGCACGAATGGCCGATTTTGCTGTCGCGGATGTGTCGCTGTTCTGGCTGCTCAATGCCCTTAACAGCGCTGAACCGGTGCTGGGGAATTTTCAGCGTTATCCACAGATCCACCCAGAACGGCTGTATCAGGAACTGGCAAGACTGGCGGGCAGTTTGCTAACGTTTTCCCTTGAACACGAGGTGACAGCGATCCCAGCCTATCAGCATGAACACCTGACCCGCGTCTTTCCTCCCTTATTTGCTTTGCTGAATATTCTGCTGGAAGCCAGCCTCCCTTCTCGGGTGGTGGCGATTGAGCTGGAGCATGAACCGCGTATCAATCAGTGGCGAGCGACCCTGCGTGATCCTCGCTTGCGTGAGGGGGCCGATTTCTATCTGTCGGTAC
Source organism: Yersinia sp. 2553 StPb PI (assembly GCF_052217105.1). Classification (NCBI taxonomy): domain Bacteria; kingdom Pseudomonadati; phylum Pseudomonadota; class Gammaproteobacteria; order Enterobacterales; family Yersiniaceae; genus Yersinia; species Yersinia sp. 2553 StPb PI. The sequence goes on from NZ_JAZGPX010000002.1 coordinate 4,654,100, forward strand.
GTTCCACTCTGTCTTCAGCGCAGTTACAAACCCAGTTCCCGCAGTTGTGTAAAGCCGGAGCGCCGGATGATGTCGGTAATGTGGTGAATGTTGCACTGAGCGGGATCCCATTGCGTCCCCTGAGCCATGTCCCTGCCGCCATCCCCTTGCGCCTGGAAAATCAGTATTTCTCCCTTGATCTCAGCCACCCTGCTGCGAAGCAGATGATGGAGGCAGGGGCTTGTGTGTTCTATGTGCCTGGTACGCTGGGTGAGATCCAACTGGAATTGTTTGCGGTGTTGCGCGCATGAACCATCAAATAACTGAACACTCCCCTACGGGGAATATTGATGCATTACTACAGGATACCTGGCTGCAGGTGATCAGCCTGCGTCAGGGAATGGCCTGCTCCGAAGGTGAAGGGCAGGCATTTTGGCAACGCTGTGTTGCAGACATTGAACGTGTCCATCAGGCGCTGAAAGACGCCGGCCACAGCGAACAAAGTTGCCAGCACATCAGGTACGCACAATGTGCTCTGCTGGATGAAACTGTGAAAGGCCGCGGTGTACAGGATGATGCCTACTTTGTGTGGTGTCACTCGCCCTTGCAGGCGCATTTTTTCAACACTCTAGATGCCGGTAACCAGCTTTATGAGCAGATGCGCACCGTGTTGCGTGAGCCCGCACCAGATAGTGCAGTACTGACCTGTTTTCACCGGGTGTTGATGTTGGGGTTCCTCGGGGGATATCGCTCTATTGCGGTACCTGAACGGGAACAACTGGTCAGCCAACTGACCGCACGGGTACCGGCGTTCAGCTTTTCACCATCACGTGGGATCTTGGCAACTGCCTCATCCCGTAACCGTCTTGGGGTCTGGCTGCGTTACTGGCCAGTGCGACTGGGGTTGGCTGCGCTGATGGTCGCGCTGCTGTGGTGGGGTCTTGACCACTGGCTATCTGGTTTGTTACCGACATTGTTACCGGGGCCAATGTGATGAGTCCGCTGTGGCGATATGGGTTATGGCTATGGGCGGGTCTTCTGGCGGTCATATTGTGTCTGGCGTTCCTGCCTTTCTCTCTGTTAGTCGGCTGGCTTATGCTGTTGCTGGTTGCCCTTATTTGCTTGGTGGGAATAGGGCGGGCTAGACGTCAACCGAACATGGCATTCTCTGAACCGCTATTCTCCCTACCATCCGAAAATCCGCTTCCACCTGAAAACCACCGTTTACCGGTGGTGCTGGTCTGTGGTGATGGTCTGGCATCATTATTTGGCACCGAGAGGATGCTGCAGACTGCGCAAGGCTGCTGGCTGCGAGTGGATGAGATAAACAGCCTACAACTGTTTACCCGACAGCTTCTGTGGCAGCGGCCTGAATGGGCCTCTCAGTTGGCGGTGATGGTGGTGGTGAATCCACAGCAACGCAGCGATGAGCGCCTGCTGGCCACCGATCTGCAAGAGCTGCGCTGGCAACTGATGCAACTGCGTAGCGATAGCCGCCATCACATTCCCTTGCTGGTGAGTAGCACGGTGGCCACACTGATGGCCCATGATGCGGTTTGGTTGTCACAACAGCAAACTCCGCCGCTGACGCTCTGGTCAACCATCTCGACGCCGGGATCTCTGGCCGACTGGCAGCGCGCACAAAGCAATGTTGTACAGGCGGAACGACTGAAACAGACGGTGTTGTTCAGCTGCCATCATGACTGGCTGAAAGCACAAGTGCTCCCGGTGTTGCAGGCGCGCAATGAGGATGTGGCACCGGTCTCTGTACAGCAGATTATTCAGCAGCAGGTTGCTGGTCTGCCAGATATAGAGCAAAGCTCCCTCTGGCAACATTGGCTAACCGCCCATACCTCGCTGAGACAGGTGTCCGGTTGGCATCCACCGTCGACGGCTGCGCATGACGTCTTGCCTTTGCCAGATTTTGTCTTTTCAACACTTCCCCTCGGCAGTGGTGTGTCGTCACGTCGCCGGGTGCTGCGCCATGGCGTCACTTTACTGACCCTGGCGGCAATAGTGGCTTTGTACAGCAGTGCCTGGCAAAACCGACAATTGTTGCACCGTGTGAGTTTTGATATTCGCCATTACCACAGCATAGCCATGACGGATTATGGCCCAAAAGCAAAAGCTGTTGAGGTATTACGCCATGATGCTGCACAGCTCAATGAGTGGTTCCGTAATGGTGAACCACTGCGTATGGGATTGGGGCTGTATCAGGGGGAACGTCTGCACCAGCCTCTACTCGATGCTGTTCAAGCCTATATCCCACCGCCAGCGATAGAGGAAGTGGGTGTAGCAACAACGGTGCGCCTCGACGCGCTGTCGTTATTTGATACGGGCAAGTTCCAGCTCAAACCGGGCAGTACCAAAATGCTGGTCAACGCGCTTATCGACATTAAAGCCAAACCGGGCTGGCTGATAGTGGTTGCAGGGCATACCGATATTACGGGTGATGCCGACGCTAATCAGACGCTGTCACTTAAACGCGCAGAAGCACTGCGTGACTGGATGCTCTCAACCAGTGACGTCTCACCCACCTGCTTTGCGGTTCAGGGCTACGGGGCGACACGCCCGATTGCAACAAATGACACTGCGGAAGGCCGTGCGCTCAACCGTCGTGTCGATATTAGTTTGGTGCCGCAGGTTGATGCCTGCAAAGCACCAGCCCCCAAGACTCATCAAATGATTGATGAGTGATTAACCTAGAAATGGAGAAGTAACCCATGGCAATTCCAGTCTATCTGTGGCTGAAAGATGATGGCGGCGCGGACATTAAAGGTTCCGTAGATGTTAAAGATCGCGAAGGCAGTATTGAGATCGTGGCACAGGAACATAACCTGTATATCCCGACAGACAACAACACGGGCAAGCTGACCGGCACCCGTATCCATACCCCGTTCCTGTTCACCAAGGAAATCGATTCTTCCAGCCCGTACCTGTACAAAGCGGTAACCACCGGCCAGACCCTGAAATCCGCTGAGTTCAAATGGTATCGCATTAACGATGCGGGCCAGGAAGTGGAATATTTCAATACCAAGCTTGAGAACGTGAAACTGGTGAAAGTGGCACCGAAGATGCACGACATCAAGGATCCGGCCAAAGAGAAACACAATCACCTCGAAGCCATTGAGCTGCGTTACGAAAAAATCACCTGGACTTACAAAGACGGCAACATCATTCATTCCGATTCCTGGAACGAACGTACCACTGCGTAAGATCTTACAGCAGGCGGTTCGCCGTCTGCTTTTTGTGTTTTTAGCTCAGTATCGGGGTATCGGTATTCAGCCAAACGCACACACATTTTATCAGATGACCTTATGGGCCTTGGTTTATGGCTATGGGCGGTAGCGTGCCCGACGCCAGCTTCATCTGGCTATTTTACTTGCCATTTTGCACCTGGGCAGTGCTCGGGCCATCACGTACTGCGTGTACGCTCCGGGCCTTGCGCGCTGTCCGTGTTCAAACTGACGGCGACAATAACGCCAGTGAAACCGGCTAACGTATCAGGTTTCGCATACAAGGAAGAGAATTTATGACAACGCATTCAGCACACTTATTACGTCGGTTAAATCCCTATTGCGCGCAGGCACTGGCCGGTGCTGCAACCCTGTGTCAGACCCGTGCCCATGCCGAGATAACCGTTGAACATTGGTTGTTGAAACTGCTGGAACAGGGTGAAGGCGATATTACGGTGATTGCCCGTCGTTATGAGTGGGACATGGACAGCCTGTGGCAGGGGTTGCTGGCCCATCTGGATACTTTGCCGCGCACGGTGCAGGGCAAACCTCAGTTGTCAGCCGCGTTACAGCAACTGATCAAAAGTGCCTGGCTGGATGCCTCGTTGCAGGAAAATGCTGATGCGGTGCGTTCCGCCCATCTGTTATCTGCTCTGATAAATTCGCCATCATTATTGGCCGCCGATACCGCCTGGCCGTTGCTCAGCCTGAGCACCACCCAGTTACACCGCCTGTTACCTTTGCTGGACAGCCAATCCGACGAACGTCCCGAGGTTCAGCAGGCTGCGGCACTGGCAGACAGCCCGGTCAATCTGACCAATGAGGCAGCGACTACTACCTCTATCAGTGGCCAGCCGCAACTCAATGACGCCCTGCAAGCGGCGCTGGATAAATTTACCCTCGATGTTACTGCTAAAGCGAAAACCGGGCAGATTGACCCGATTTTTGGTCGCGACAGCGAGATCCGCCAGATGGTCGACATCCTGTCGCGCCGCCGTAAAAACAACCCGATTCTGGTCGGTGAACCGGGTGTGGGTAAAACCGCCTTGGTTGAAGGGCTGGCGCTGCGCATTGCCGAAGGTAACGTGCCGGATAGCCTGAAAACCGTCAGCCTGCGCACCCTGGACTTGGGCCTGTTGCAAGCCGGGGCTGGGGTCAAAGGTGAGTTCGAGCAGCGGCTGAAAAATGTTATCGAGGCGGTACAACAATCGCCAACACCGGTGTTGCTGTTTATCGACGAAGCCCACACCATCATCGGTGCCGGTAATCAGGCCGGTGGCGCAGATGCCGCCAACCTGCTGAAACCGGCACTGGCGCGTGGCGAGTTGCGCACCATCGCTGCCACCACCTGGTCGGAGTACAAACAGTATTTTGAGCGTGATGCCGCATTAGAACGCCGCTTCCAGATGGTGAAAGTTGACGAGCCGGACGACGCCAAAGCCAGCCTGATGCTGCGCGGCTTAAAGGGCCGCTACGCCCAGCACCACGGCGTGCATATTCTGGATTCTGCTATTACCGCTGCGGTTACCCTGTCGCGGCGCTTCCTGACCGGTCGCCAACTGCCGGATAAAGCGGTGGACCTGCTCGATACTGCCGGTGCCCGCGTGCGCATGAGCATCGACACGCTACCCGAAGCGCTGATGGAAATTAACGCCGAACTGGCTGCATTGGCGATGGAGCAACAGGCCATCGAACAGGATTTGCTCCTGCTGCCGAGTATCGGTTCAACCCGCTTATCTGAGATTGAGCAACGCCGCGCAGAACTGCTGGTTGGGCAGCAAACGCTTGAACAGCAATATGCAGCAGAGAAACGCCTCACCGCCCTGATTATCGACGCGCGTCAGGATATCGCCAACGCGGCACATCTGGCCAGGTTGCAGGAAGAGTTAAGTCAGATTCAGGGTAATGCGCCGCTGCTGTCGCTGGATGTTGATGTGCGCACGGTGGCAACGGTTATCGCCGATTGGACCGGCGTGCCGTTGAGCAGCCTGCTGAAAGACGAACAGACCGATTTATTGCAACTGGAAAACCACCTCGCGACCCGCGTGGTCGGTCAGGATGCGGCGCTGGTTGAGATGGCACAACGCCTGCGCGCCGCCAAAACCGGCCTGACGTCCGAAAATGGCCCGCTGGGGGTGTTCCTGCTGGTTGGCCCCAGTGGGGTGGGCAAAACCGAGACTGCGCTGGCACTGGCCGACACACTGTTCGGTGGCGAGAAATCGCTGATCACCATCAACATGTCTGAATATCAGGAGGCGCACACCGTTTCTCAGTTGAAAGGTTCGCCACCGGGCTATGTCGGTTACGGTCAGGGCGGCATTCTGACCGAGGCGGTGCGCAAGCGCCCGTACAGCGTGGTGCTGCTTGACGAAGTTGAGAAAGCGCACGCTGATGTCATTAACCTGTTCTATCAGGTATTTGACCGTGGCTTTATGCGCGACGGTGAAGGGCGCGAAATTGATTTTCGTAACACCGTGATCCTGATGACCGCCAATCTGGGCAGTGATCATCTGATGCAGTTACTGGATGAACAACCGGAAGCGACCCATAGCGATCTGCATGAACTGCTGCGCCCGATCCTACGTGACCACTTCCAGCCCGCCTTGCTGGCCCGCTTCCAGACCCTGATCTACCGCCCACTGGATGCCACCGCGTTGCGTACCATCGTCGAGATGAAACTGGCACAGGTCGCTAAACGCCTGAACAAACATTACGGCTTGCACTGCTCGATTGAAGAAAGCCTGTACGACACGCTAGTCGCCGCCTGCCTGCTGCCGGACACTGGCGCGCGCAACATCGATAGCCTGCTCAATCAGCAGATTTTACCGGTGCTGAGCCAACAACTGTTAAGCCGCATGAGTGAGCAACAGCGCACCACCTCGCTGACCTTGGGCTGGGATGAAGCCGACGGCATTACCCTTGAATTTGAAGGAGGCGAAAAATGAATACCTCTCTCCCTGCTATTCGGTTTGACCATAGCCACCACAAACTGGTGGTCCGCGACAGCACGGCCTCTGTTGATGTACTGGGCTTTGAAGGTCACGAAAGTTTAAGCCAGCCGTTCTGTTACGACATTCAATTCACCAGCGCAGACAAGGCGATTGACCCGGCCACGATGCTGATGCAGGACGCGTCACTGACATTGGCGGCCCCGGTGGCCGAAGCCTTTGGCGTGACGGTTCAGCAGACCCAGCGGGTGATCCACGGCGTGGTGACCGGATTTAAACGCCTGTCTGCTTCAAAAGATGAATGCCGTTACGAACTGAGTCTGCAACCGCGGTTGGCTTTGTTGTCGCGCAGCCATCAGAACGGGATTTATCAGGACATGTCGGTGCCGCAGATTGTGGAAAAAATTCTGCGTGAGCGCCATGACATGCGCGGTCAGGATTTTGTCTTCACGCTGGCCCGTGAATATCCGCGCCGCGAGCAGGTGATGCAATACGGCGAAGATGACCTGACCTTTATCAGCCGCCTGCTGGCGGAAGTGGGGATCTGGTTTCGTTTTACCGCTGACCCCAAGCTTAATATTGATGTGGTGGAGTTTTACGACGACCAACGTTTTTACCCGCCAGGGCTGACGCTACAAGCGGTGCCACCTTCGGGAATGCACGACAGCGGCGTGGAGTCGGTCTGGGACTTGTCCAGTGCTCATCAGGTGGTTGAAAAATCGGTCAGTACCGGCGATTACAACTACCGCACCGCCACTGCCGATATGACGGCCGGGGCCGATATCACTCGGGGTGATACCACCACCTACGGCGAAGCTTATCATTACGCCGATAACTACCTGACCGCAGGCAGCGAAGGGCGTGAGCCGGAAAGTGAAAGTGGGGCGTTTTATGCCCGCCTGCGCCATGAACGTTACCTGAACAATCAGGCGCGCTTTTCGGGGGTAGCCAATGCGGCGACACTGGGGCCGGGTCAGGAACTGAAAGTCACCGGAAACGATGTGCCGGCACAGTTTGGTAAAGGGGTGATAATCACCCGCATCACCAGCTATGCCCGCCGTGACCGCAGCTATGAAGTGCATTTTGAGGCCATCCCTTACTCCGAAGATTATTGCTTCCGTCCAGCACTTATCCGCAAGCCGACCATGGCCGGGACCTTGCCGGCGCGGGTGACCAGTACCACGGCGAACGACACTTATGGTCATATCGACAAAGACGGGCGCTACCGTGTCAACCTGATGTTCGACCGTGACAGTTGGGAGTCGGGTTACGAAAGCTTGTGGGTTCGTCAGGCTCGACCGTATGCGGGTGACACCTACGGTCTGCACCTGCCGCTGCTGGCGGGCACCGAAGTGGCGATTGCGTTTGAGGATGGCAACCCGGACCGGCCGTATATTGCCTCTGTGTTGCACGACTCGGCGCACGGCGACCATGTCACCATCAGCAATTACAAACGCAACGTACTGCGTACTCCGTCGAATAACAAACTGCGCCTTGAGGATGAACGGGGTAAAGAGCACATCAAGCTCAGCACCGAATACGGCGGCAAAAGCCAACTGAATCTGGGGCATTTGGTTGATAACGAGAAACAGCCACGGGGTGAAGGTTTTGAGCTGCGTACCGACAGTTTTGGTGCATTGCGTGCAGAAAAGGGCCTCTTTATCAGTGCCGACGGTCAGGCCAAAGCTCAGGGGCAGGTGCTGGAGATGGCGCAACCTATCAGTCTGATGAAAGGTGCACTAAACCAGATGACGGAATGGGGAAGCATTACTCAGACGCATCATAATTTCCCGCCAGAGAACAGCAGTTTGAAGCAGCTTTTGACTGACTCAACCCAGCTTAAAGGTCCTGTCTTGCTGATGAGTGCGCCACAAGGTATTGGCGCGGTTACGCCAGAAAGTCTGTTGCTGCAAAGTGGCAAAGCAATGTATCTGCAAAGTCAGGGGGAAATAAACCTGACCAGCTCTCAGCGATTTTCGGCAAATGCCTCCCAAGCGGTTTCTCTGCTTTCACAACAGGAAGGGATGCGGCTGGTCTCAGGCAAAGGGCCATTAGAAGTTGAGTCACACGGCGATGTACTTTCCCTGACAGCATTAAAAGATGTCACTGTCCAGTCAACTCAAGGGCATCTGCAATTGACCGCCAAGAACGGCATTACACTGGGGTGCGGTGGGGCATATATCCGTTTAACACCACAGGGTGAAATTGAAATCCACGGGCCAGGACTATTAAGCCTCAAAGGGATGCATAAAATGGAGTCCCCGGCGAGCCAGGATTTCCCATTGCCAGAATTACCCAATTCGGTGTGTAAAGAGTGCCTTAAAAAGGCACAGGCACTCGCGCAAGGCTTTGTGCCAAGGAGCGCATAACAATGAATAACGAGCAGGTTATTAAGTGGGTTGAATTAATTGAGTCATCCTGTAGCGATTTAAAAATAAAACACATCGATATGATTATCGATCAGGCGGGAAGTGACTTTTCGTTGCTCCCGACACTCACAAACTTTGAAACTGCCATTCAATGGGACTCTCTGTTTAAAGACCTTCCTGAAGAAATACTTTTGGAGGATGCGCCGTTGTTGATCCGTATCGATCTCGACAATACGCTACAGCGGCAATGGATGATTGAATTGGCCATGCAGTTAGCCGGGACAGGGCAATTATTAATGCTCTGTTCGGTCTGGCCCTTCGCCAGTCTCGCTGATTACTTAACTCGCTGTACTAACGTGGTCTGTGGCAGCCAGGAGGGGATTTTTCGGTTCTATGACTCCCGGATTTTTCCTTTGCTATTTTCGCATATTCTCGATGCCAACCAGCAAGCTCATCTTCTGCGCCCGGCTATTTTTTGGAGCTGGCTGGACAGAGATAGCCAACCCCGTCAAATCGCAGGGAATGGCGCATTGCTCAAACGTGAGGAGGAGATATCTATGCTGATCCTCGACGACAGGCAACTGGAAAATTTAATGTGTGTCTGTGACGTGAACCTATTACTCAGACACCTCACTGTTCCAGATACCTTAACAATGGGGCAGGAAACATTGTTCTCTGTTTGTTACGAGGGAATGATGGCGGCCACGGAGGCAGGGTTATTGATGGATGACGAAAGGGAGGATTTCGTCAAGCAACGCCTCTTGGGAACAGTGACATGAAACTCAACAAATTCAGCCTGCTGGCGGGGCTTTTTCTGCTCTCAGCATGTACCCAGCCCGGAGCTGAAGCACAGGGCGGCGGGGGCGGTACCATCGAAGCCATCAACCACACCCATTGGGCTATCAATAACTTCAGTGTCGACGGTCAGTCGGGCATCGATATTATCGGCCCTTATCAGGGAGGCGGTGGCGGGTGTTGCTATGGTGTACCGGGGCAGTGGCGACCGGGAATGACGGTCAGAGTTGACTGGGAGACCGGGATGGGTGGCTCAAAAGGTGCTCCAGGTTTTGACGAATGGGATAAGTATTTAGAATGGGAAAAAAAAATGAAAGCCCATAATCGTCAGCATAGCAAAATCGTACCCGTACCTGATTACACCGGGCAAAAAACCTGCGGTATCACGGTACACTTTATGCCTTGTGACGAGGTAAAAGTCACCACTTCCTGTGCCACCTACAACAGCCCTAACTACCCAATTAAAGAGCCGCTGAAGATGCCGGAGCCAAAAGACTGTCCGAAATAAGTATCTCGGTTGACTTCTGAACGCTTAACTCATTGATAAAAAGGTGCTTATGATTTCCTGATTTCTTGGCGAGCGGTAAATCCTAAGCCACGTGTTATTCATCAGTCTTACCTCAACGGAAGGAACAGTGACATGAAACTCAACCAATTCAGCCTGCTGGCGGGGCTTTTTCTGCTCTCAGCATGTACCCAGCCCGGAGCTGAAGCACAGGGCGGCGGGGGCGGTACCATCGAAGCCATCAACCACACTCATTGGGCTATCAATAACTTCAGCGTCGATGGCCAGTCGGGCATCGACATTATCGGCCCTTATCAGGGCGGCGGCGGCGGTTGCTGCTATGGCGTCTCGGGGGTATGGCGCCCGGGGATGACCGTCAGAGTTGATTGGGAGAGTGGTGTCGGTGAAATGGACGGATTTCCAGGGTTTGCTGACAGAGTTAAATATAAAGCCTGGAAAAAAGAAATAAACGCTCAAAAGCGGCAGCATAGCAAAGTGGTACCCGTACCTGATTACACCGGGCAAAAAACCTGCGGTATCACGGTACACTTTATGCCTTGTGACGAGGTAAAAGTCACCACCTCCTGTGCCACCTACAACAGTCCTAATTACCCGATTAAAGAACCGCTGAAGATGCCGGAGCCAAAAGTATGTCCGAAATAAGCATCCCAGAGGACTCTTCATCCTATTAACCTACTGATAAAAAAGTGCTTATGATTTCCTGATTTCTTGGCGAGCGGTAAATCCTAAGCCACGTGTTGTTCATCAGTCTTACCTCAACGGAAGGAACAGTGACATGAAACTCGACAAATTCAGCCTGCTAGCAGGGCTTTTTCTGCTCTCAGCATGTACCCAGTCCGGCGCAGAAGCACAGGGCGGCGGGGGTGTCATCAAAGCCATCAACCACACCCACTGGGCCATCAACAACTTCAGCGTCGATGGCCAGTCGGGCATCGACATTATCGGCCCTTATCAGGGCGGCGGCGGCGGTTGCTGCTATGGCGTCTCGGGGGTATGGCGCCCGGGGATGACCGTCAGAGTTGATTGGGAGAGTGGTGTCGGTGAAATGGACGGATTTCCAGGGTTTGCTGACAGAGTTAAATATAAAGCCTGGAAAAAAAAATGAGTGCCAATAACCGGCAGCATAGCAAAGTGGTACCTGTGCCGGACTATACCGGGCAAGAAACCTGCGGTATCACAGTACATTTTATCCCTTGTGATGAGGTAAAAGTTACCACCTCCTGTTACATCTACAACAGCCCTAATCACCCAATTAAAGAACCGCTGAAGATGCCGGAGCCAAAAGTATGTCCGAAATAAGTATCCCAGAGGACTCTTCATCCTATTAACCTACTGATAAAACGGTGCTTATGATTTCCTGATTTCTTGGTGAGCGGTAAATCCTAAGCCACGTGTTGTTCATCAGTCTTACCTCAACGGAAGGAACAGTGACATGAAACTCGACAAATTCAGCCTGCTGGCAGGGCTTTTTCTGCTCTCAGCATGTACCCAGCCCGGCGCTGAAGCACAGGGCGGCGGGGGCGGTACCATCGAAGCCATCAACCACACCCATTGGGCCATCAACAACTTCAGTGTTGATGGTCAGTCCGGCATTGATGCCATCGGCCCTTATCAGGGAGGGGGCGGCGGTTGCTGCTATGGTGTACCGGGGCCATGGCGACCGGGAATGACAGTCAGAATTGACTGGGAAAGTGGTGAAAGCAGTATGAAGGGATTTCCAGGGTTCGGTGATGATGCTAAGTATTTGGCATGGGAAAAAAAATGAGTGCCAATAACCGGCAGCATAGCAAAGTGGTACCTGTGCCCGACTATACCGGGCAAGAAACCTGCGGTATCACAGTACATTTTATGCCTTGTGACGAGGTAAAAGTTACCACTTCCTGTGCCACCTACAACAGTCCTAATTACCCGATTAAAGAACCGCTGAAGATGCCGGAGCCTAAAGTATGTCCGAAATAAGTCTCTCGGTTAACGACTTATCCCTTAACTAATTGATAAAACAGCGTTTATGATTTCCTGATTTCTTGGCGAGCGGTAAATCCTAAGCCACGTGTATTCATCAGTCTTACCTCAACGGAAGGAACAGTGACATGAAACTCAACAAATTCAGCCTGCTGGCGGGGCTTTTTCTGCTCTCAGCATGTACCCAGCCCGGCGCTGAAGCACAGGGCGGCGGGGGCGGCACCATCGAAGCCATCAATCACACTCATTGGGCTATTAATAACTTCAGCGTCGATGGCCAGTCGGGCATCGACATTATCGGCCCTTATCAGGGCGGTGGCGGCGGTTGCTGTTATGGCGTCTCTGGGCCATGGCGACCGGGAATGACGGTCAGAGTTGATTGGGAAACAGGGGTGGGTGATATGGACGGGTTTCCAGGTTATGACAAGTGGGATAAGTATCTGGAATGGGAAAAAAAAATGACGTCTCAAAACCGTCAGCATAGCAAGGTTGTGCCTGTACCCGATTATACTGGGCAAAAAACCTGCGGTATCACGGTGCACTTTATGCCTTGTGATGAGGTAAAAGTCACCACCTCCTGTGCCACCTACAACAGCCCTAATTACCCGATTAAAGAACCGTTGAAGATGCCGGAGCCTAAAGTATGTCCGAAATAAGCACAGAAAAGGATATTGCCTGGTATCCGGCGCAATTTCCGGCTCAAGGGCGGTTACCGACCCAGGCGGCACTGGTGGGGAAAAACTGCCATCAGCAGGACAGTCAGGAGCGTGCCTATCGGCAGGAGCTGTGCCTGGCCGCAGACCGGCGGGTCGAACCGCCATGCTGTAACACCTTGCATATCAGCCTGTTCTTCGACGGTACCGGCAATAACCTTAACAACGACCAGTATTTGTCCGACCCTAAACACCCGACCAATATTGCCCGGCTGTTCCGTGCCACCATCGGCACCGGCTATGCCGGGGGTGCAGAAAAAGAACCGCTGGATAGCAGCGACAGCATCAGCAAAAAATATTTCAAATACTATATTCCCGGCGTTGGTACCCCATTCCCCGAGATTAATGACCTTGAATACAGTATGACCGGGCTGGCGGGGGCACGCTACGGAGAAGACCGGATCAACTGGGGGTTGTTGCGGCTGATTGATGCCCTGATGCGGACCATGGGTATGGGCAAGCTGGATGACAGCGCTTGCCTGTTGGCGATAAAAGGAATGAATACCTCCTGGGCGTCCCTTGGGTTCGGTGGGTCACATAACCGCTACGAAGAGTTCAGTAAGCAGCTCAAACAGCTTGAATCGAAGCTGCGCACTGCGTTGGCACCGGCGGAGCCGGGCAAGCCGAAACTGCTGGGTATTAAACTCTATGTATACGGTTTTTCCCGTGGCGCCGCCGAGGCGCGCGCATTTGTCCGCTGGCTGAGTGAGTTGTTGCCAAAACCAGAAGCCGAAGGCCTGCAGCCGGAACAATGTCTGGCGATAAATGATTTAAAAATCCCACTGAGTGTCGAGTTCCTTGGTCTATTGGATACGGTAGCATCGGTGGGTATTGCCCATGTGGCACCGGTTGCCGAAGGGCATATGGCCTGGGCCGACGGTACTCAGGAACTGCCCGATGAGGCCACCTATGGCGGATTTATCAAACGTTGTGTGCATCTGATTTCGTCTAATGAACAGCGGTTATGCTTCCCGCTGGACTCTATCCGCCATACCGACGGCAAATACCCATCCAACAGCGTGGAAGTGGTTTATCCAGGTATGCATTCCGATTTAGGTGGTGGTTATCCTCCCGGCGATCAGGGCAAGGCAAATGAAAAACATGATGGGATTTTATTATCACAGATTGCGTTACATGAAATGTATGCTGCAGCTTTCGCTGTGGGAGCGCCATTAAAGGTTCCAAAAGAGGCTGTGCCTAAAAATTTATCTCAAGATGATTGGCGAGGAATGCCTTTTGATCTAGGTAAACAATTTGTCGTTGCCCCAGACCTCATCAATCGCTTCAACGCCTGGCGTGAGGTCACGCTAAATCTGCCACCAGCCACACAAGAGTTAACCGCTGAACAGGCTGCACAGTTTGAACCGGTGCGTGCCAGCGTCACGCTTGAAAAAGCGGTGAATAACCAGATGGGGTGGATCACTGCCTGGCGTATTAACCGTTATGCCGGTGATACGCTGAAAAAGACCCGTTTCTATCTAGATGCAACCGATAAAGATAAGTACCCGGCAGACCGTAAGGCTTCCCAAGCGAAACGGGATGCCGATCAAGCCAAGATAGAAAGAGAACGCAAAGACCAGTTGGCAAAACAGCGAGAGGGTGAACCGTCCAAACCCCTGCCACCGGGGGTGAAGGATTTTGACCCGGATATCGCCCAGACACAATTGGCTGAAGCCGCTCAGGAGTTTGGTCATGACTATCGTGGCGAATCACGCAGCCTGACCAGTACCTGGCAGTTGGTGCTGGATAAAATCCCACAAACGGCCATTTTCCTGATCAATACCGATGACGAGCGGGCAGAATTCAAACGGATGAAAGCCGATGGCGACGCGCATGTCAAGGTGCTGTTCCCGCCGCAGGGGGAAGCGAGCAATGCCGAGCAACCCAGTGGTTTACTTCGTGACTTATATGACGACCAAGTTCATGACTCCCGTGCGTGGTTCCTGCACGCCACCTTTGGTAGCCGCGAGCCCTGGGGCGGCTATTTCCGCGACCGAATGGTCTACTTCGGCGACAACTGCAATAAAGAACTGTCACTGCTGACCATTGCGGGCAATGTGGTGGGTGTGGCCACGTTGGTTGGCGGAGTCATCTTTAGCTTTAAACAGAAAAAACTGGCGGGAAAATTGTCAGGACTGGCAGGTACCGCGAGTGTGATGGCTCTGGAAGCCAAAGCGCTGGATTTAATTACCGGAGAGCCACTTCCCATGCTGCCGGAAGCCGATCTGTTGACGGCATTCACGCAGGTACCTGGTGCCGTGGCCAGTCTGCAGAAAGAGCTCCTCGGTGAACAACAGCTCGAACAGGCAAAAACAATGATTGCCTCGCGCTGGGCACAGGCGGAGTCATTACTGACGTCGTAGTCAGGAGTTAAACCATGAAAAATATCATACGACAGGGCGATAGCCTGCGGGAATACGGTGGCAAAGTGTTGGGGGGGCATTACCAGTGCTTTGGTAAAGGTATCGCCTGCAAAGGAGATGCAGCCCTGTGTCACCGCCATGGTATGACCCGCATTGTGGAAGGCAGTGCCATCTCAGAGGTTGACGGGCAGCCTGTCGCGTTACACGGGCACCGCTGCGCCTGTGGCTGCACGCTGGTGAGTTCTTTCCCCGATGTTGGGATAGAGCAATGAGACCCCAGCCAACCTTTCCCGCTTACCGTCATGCCCGACCACCGACAGGTAAACGCTGGCTGGCTACCGGGGCAACCGTGTTATTGCTGACCGGCGGTATCGCTGCACTGCTACGTCACCCGGAAGCAGGGTACGGCCAGGTGGTCATGGTGATTGGCTTTATTACCGTGCTAAGTGCGTTGGTCTGGGGGCTACGCGTCCTGTTTTATCGCATGGCGACGCATAACGCGCAGTTATATCACCATGAAGTGAAACAGGTTCAGCAGCAATGGTGGGCGCGGCACTGCCAGCATATCGCGTTGACCGAGGCGGTCTTAATCGGGCCGGCCGGAACAACGTTAACCCAGTGGCAACGGCTGATTAACCGCGATCACCGTCAACCGGACGTCCGTATTGAGTCCGGTGGCAAGGCACTGCGCTTACTGCACTCGTTTGCCGTCGATATCACGGAAAGAGAAAAGCATCTGGCGAAAACCCTGGTATTACAATGGCGCGAGCAGCATCAGGGGCCACTGGCAATAACGCCGCTGCGTTGTTACTGGTCAGGTTCAGTGGCGTCCTGGTTAGTTTTTTCCACACAAATGGCCTTGTCCTTTCCCGACGTCGTGTTACCCGCGCACCCTGTCGTGTGGCGAGGTGAGGAAAGCATGACAGAAATCATTGATGAGCTTACGCATTCGGCACCTGAGTCTTTCTTTCTCTGTGCGGGATGCTGCTCACTCCCGGCTTCACATGAAAGCCGATTACCGGCTGGGGAAGCCGCTGTTTTGTGGCTACTGGGCCAGACAGGTAAAGTGCAATTCTCGCGTGGAGAGGTTTATAACCCTTCCCCTGATGAGAGTATCGTCGCTGTTGCCCAGCGAGCATTAGATCAAAGTGAATTAACTCAGCCCCCCGATACCAGCTTTTTATTTTCACAACCCCCTATTCCTGACCTGAACGAAACGGGGTGGAATGTGACTCAGCATGTTCAGGATCTCAACTGGGGTGAGCTTGCTGAGATTGAATCGATGGTGGCTCAAACGCTTGCCGCCTTCTTCGCGGAACACCATGCAATGCCTTGTGGCTGGCTGGCTCGCGATCCTAATCACACACTCGCGCTTGGAATTGTTAAACCCTATGGATCAGGAAAATAAGCCTACTGAAATATCAGTGGCCCTTACCGTTGTTATCTTTATCACTACGCTGACGCTGGTCATCTTTCTGGGAGGGCTGGCATGGTGGTTCTGGGGGGAGCAAAAATCTACCGACTGGAATGTAGTGCGCAATCTGGTGATGATATGTCTCTTTATCTGGATTATCTCGCTGAGCGTACTGACATTAGGTTTTATTGCCGCCCGTCAGCTCATCAAAGATAAAGTTCAGGGCCCCAAACGTACCCTTAAAGCCACTCGACAGAAAACACCCTACTCTGAATCCATTAAGCTAAAAACCCGTCTGCGCCGCCGTTACGGTCTGTTCTGGCGCTACAAAGTCCGGCTGCTGATGGTGGTGGGTGAACCTGACGAAATCGCCGCATTGGCACCGCAACTGGCGGAACAGGGCTGGTTGGAAGGGCAGCGTACGGTGCTGATCCACGGTGGTAGCGTGCAAAATTCGGCTGATGAAGCGGGGCTGAGTGAGTGGCGTAAACTGCGCCGTGGCCGCCCGTTTGATGGCATTGTTTGGGCGATAACCGCCGCGCAGAGTGGCACTCCACAGTGGATGGACAACGGCCTGCGAACCCTGGAAAAAATGGGTGCAACCTTGCGTTATCAACCACCGGTATATCTGTGGCAGGTCTGCGACAGCGAGTGGGCTCAGGATACGCGGGTGGAGCAGCCAGTCGGGGTGGTGTTCCCAGCGAAAGCCACGCCAGAGGCGGTTGAGCTTCAACTGCGCTCTCTGTTGCCTCAGTTACGTGAGCAGGGGATGCAGCAGCTCTCTGTCGAACCACACCACGATTTTTTGTTGCGCCTGGCGCAGTCGCTGGAGCAGGGTGACGCCACCCGCTGGCGGCAGCGCCTGACACCGTGGTTTACCGAGTATGCGACGCGTATTCCCCTGCGTGGGTTGATGTTCAGTTTGCCGGCGGTATCAACATCGGCGGCGCGTGTGCACGAGAAAAACTGGACTGCATCTGACCGCTGGCAGGGGGTACTGGATGACTGTCGTTCTGCCCGTGGACGCCGTGTCGGGCTGCCGTGGGAGCAGACATTGTGCTACAGCTTGCTGGCACTGATAGTGCTGTGGGGCGTGGGCAGTGTGGTGTCATTTGCGGTCAACCGTCACCAAATGGTCTCTGCCGCGCAGCAGGCACAGCAACTGGCGCAGTCGCAAGCGGTCTCTGACCAGCAACTCATGGCCCTACAAGCCCTGCGCAATGATATCGGGCGCTTACAATCTCGCGTGGCGCAGGGGGCACCTTGGTATCAGCGCTTTGGCCTGGATCATAATGCGCCGCTGCTTGAGGTCCTGATGCCGTGGTATGGCCAGGCCAACAACCGCATTCTTAGGGATGCCACCGCGCAAAGCCTGCATCAGAAACTCAGTGAACTGGCGGAACTGCCGGCTAACAGCCCGCAACGTGCGGCACTGGCAAAAACAGGCTATGACCAGTTAAAGGCCTATTTGATGATGTCACGCCCGGAAAAAGCCGATGCTGCATTTTATGCACAGGTGATGCAGACCACCGAGCCTGCGCGTGCCGGTGTGTCTCCTGGTCTGTGGCAGAGTCTGGCCCCAGACTTATGGCAATTTTATGCGCAAAATCTGCCTGCTCAGCCGGACTGGAAAATTAAACCGGATACCGGGTTGGTAAGCCAGGTACGGCAGGTCTTGCTGGGGCAGATTGGTCAGCGCAATGCAGAAAGTACGCTGTATGAAAACATGCTGCTATCGGTGCGTCGCAACTATGCCGACATGACGCTGACGGACATGACCGGCGACACTGATGCTCAGCGTCTGTTCCAGACCTCGGAATCTGTGCCCGGTATGTTTACCCGCAAGGCCTGGGATGAGCAAATTCAGCAGGCAATAGATAAAACGGTGGCCTCCCGTCGCGAAGAAATTGACTGGGTATTGAGTGATAACCGCCGTGCGGTATCAGAAGACATTTCACCGGAAGCGTTGAAAAAGCGGCTGACGGAACGTTATTTCACCGATTTTGCTGGGAGTTGGCTGAGTTTTCTCAACAGTTTGCACTGGAATGAGGCGCATAACTTGTCGGATGTGATTGACCAACTGACGCTGATGAGTGATGTACGCCAGTCGCCGCTGATTGCGCTGATGAACACGCTGGCGTGGCAAGGACAGACTGGGCAGCAGAATCAGGCGTTATCGGATTCTCTGGTGAAGTCCGCCAAGGCGCTGATGCATAAAGATCAGACCCCGGCCATTGACCAGAGTGCCGATGGGCCAGTAGGCCCGCTGGACGAGACTTTTGGCCCGCTGTTGGCATTGATGGGCAAAGGTGATGCACAAAACAGGATGTCGTCCGACAGCTCGCTGAGCCTGCAAACGTTACTCACCCGCGTGACTAGGGTACGGCTTAAGCTCCAGCAAGTGGTTAATGCCTCGAACCCACAAGAGATGACTCAGGTACTGGCCCAGACCGTTTTCCAAGGGAAAAGTGTCGACCTGACGGACACGCAGGAGTACGGCAGCCTGATTGCCGCCAGTCTGGGAGAGGAATGGAGCAGTTTTGGGCAGACGATGTTTGTTCAGCCGCTGACTCAGGCGTGGGAGACCGTGTTGCAACCTTCGTCGGCCAGCCTTAACGACCAGTGGAAAAACGCGGTGGTGGCCAATTGGAAATCAGCCTTTGACGGGCGTTACCCGTTTGCCGCCAGTAAAAGCGATGCTTCACTGCCGATGCTGGCCGAATTTATTCGTAAGGATAGCGGGCGTATCGACAGCTTCCTGACCCGTGAGCTGGGTGGCGTGCTGCATAAAGAAGGGACACGCTGGGTTCCGAGTAAAGTGAACAGCCAGGGGCTAACGTTTAACCCGGACTTTCTGGCGGCCATTAATCAACTGAGTCAAGTCTCCGATATTCTGTTCACTGACGGCAGTCAGGGGCTGCGCTTTGAGCTACTGGCACGTCCAGTTCCGAATGTGGTGGAAACCAATTTAGCGATTGATGGACAGAAATTGCATTATTTCAACCAGATGGAAAGTTGGCAGAGTTTCCGCTGGCCGGGTGATACCTACAAACCCGGCACGCTATTGACCTGGACTGGCGTGAATTCCGGGGCCCGTTTATACGGTGATTATCAGGGGACATGGGGATTGATCCGCTGGCTGGAACAGGCAAAACAGAAAAAGCTGGATGAAGGGCGTTATCAACTGACCTTCACCACCATGGATAACCAATCACTGCAATGGATATTACGCACCGAGCTGGGCAAAGGCCCATTAGGTCTGCTGCAACTGCGTAACTTCACCCTGCCTGCGCAAATTTTTCTGATACAGAACGCCCCTCCAGCGGCATCTGATCGGACCGATGATGAGGATATGGCAGAGGATTAATCTCTTTTGTCACCCCCTGATATTGACCAACAGGAGCCATGATGGCGACGTTAAATACCCTGATCACTGCCTGTGCCGCGGCCCCTGATTCACTGTTATTAAAGGCAGAACAACAGGTTACACTTTGGGAGCGCTGGTTGCAGCCGGTGACGACTGACCAGCACAGTGGAGAAGACCTCAGTTACAATGACGACTTCCAGCAGATGCGTGAAGAGGTCAATAAACTCTCAGGTGCTGATACCACGTTAGCCAGCGAGCTGGCAGAAAAACTGTTAACCCTGCATGGCAAAGATGTGCGGGTGGCAACCTATTACATTTGGGCGCGTTTACACCGTGATGGCGAGGCTGGGCTGGCGGATGGACTGGCACTGCTGGCCGGGCTTATCAGCCGTTTTGGTGAAACCCTGCATCCGTTGCGCGCAGCCAGTCGGAAAACTGCGCTGGAATGGCTATCGAGTTCTCGCGTGCTGGACAGTTTGTCGCTCTATCCTGAAGTGGATAATGCGGATTTTGCACGCATCGTTGGCGCACTGGCGTTAATCGAACAGAGCCTTAGCTGCTGGGATGACGCATCCCGTCCGCAGTTTGGTGGATTGTATCTTGCCTTGGAACATCGTCTGGCGCAGTCCGGTGGACCGAATGCGGTGGTGCCACAAAACAGCAGCGGGTCATCATCGGCAGGGAGTCAGGGCCAGACTGCTATGGTTTCACCGGAGTTGCGGCCAGTCCAGTCGGGGCGTGACCTGCTCGACCAGGCTAAAACGTTAGCAAAATACCTGCGTAACCAGCCGCAGGGATGGCTCTCTGGGCATCATCTTATCAAGAGCGTGCGCTGGGATACGGTACACCAGTCACCGCCGTTGGATGTGAGTGGACGAACCAGACTGGTACCGCCGCGCCCGGAATATCGCGCGCTGCTCAAGCGTCTTTATCTGCAACAAAACTGGCTGGAGTTGTTGGAACAGGCGGAATCGATATTTGCCGAAGGGGTCAACCATTTCTGGCTCGATGTGCAGTGGTATCTGCATCAGGCACTCAGTAAAGCGGGAGCCCCATTCGATGGCTGGGCAGCTTGTATCACCCAGGATTTACGTCTGTTACTGACCCGGCTACCAGGGCTGGAAGGGCTATGCTGGAGTGACGGCACGCCGTTTGCTGATGAGGTGACGCTGGGGTGGATAAACCAGCAGGTGCTGGAGTCGGTGTCGGGCTGGGGCAGCGAGCCTGCTGCCGTGGTGTCATCCGGTGAAGATGGCATTCTGTTGCTGGAGCCAGAAGCTCTGGCTCAGGCGGACAGTGAAGGGATTGAAGCCGCACTTAACTGGTTGCAATCCCGTCCGGGTATTACCACTGCCCGCCATCAGTGGCTGCTGCGTTTGGTGATGGCCCGCGTGGCGGAGCAGTACGGCAAGAACGATATGGCACTGCATCTGTTGATTGACCTTGATAGCAGCGGCGCATTGCTAACCTTGCCGCAGTGGGAGCCGGGGCTGGCGTTTGAAGTCAAAGCCCGAAGTCTGAAGCTGCTGCGGATGAAAGCACAACGCAGCGACAGTGACAAAACCCGCCTGCATGTCGAAATGGAAAGCCTGCTCAGTGGGCTTATTGCCCTTGACCCGGCCCGTGCGGCCGTATTATGCGGATAACCGAAAAGAAAAATATTGCATAAAAAACGTGTTTTTCCTTGCTCCACGCCATTTCTGAAACACTGTTTTCCTGTATTTCACCCTTTCCATTAGCACAATGAAAAATATCATTATGGATGACTTAACCCTGCGTTATTTTGACGCCGAAATGCGCTACCTACGCGAAGCGGGCGAAGAGTTTGCTCGTGCGCACCCTGATCGGGCTGCCGGATTAAATCTGGATAAAGTCGGGGCGCATGACCCCTATGTGGAACGTCTGTTTGAAGGCTTTGCCTTCCTGATGGGCCGACTGCGGGAAAAACTGGATGACGACCTGCCGGAGCTGACTGAAGGGTTGGTCAGCCTGCTGTGGCCGCACTACCTGCGTACCATTCCGTCGCTTTCTATTGTGGAGTTCACCCCACAATGGCAGGGGATGAAAGAGCGTATGGGGGTGAGCAAAGGTTTTGAAGTGCTTTCCCGCCCCATTGGGGAGCGTGAAACCCGCTGTCGCTACACCACCACGCAGGATATGGACTTACTCCCGCTGACACTACGCCGTGCCGAATTGGACAGCGAACCAGATGGCCGATCGGTTATCCGGCTGCGCTTTGATTGCAGCGCACTGGCCGACTGGAGCCGTATCAACCTGAGCCGCCTGCCGCTCTATTTTGATGCCGATGCGCCACTGGCTTGCGCCCTGCATGAGGCGCTGACCCTGAATACCGCCAAACTCTGGATCCGTCTGCCGGGGCAGGCTGATCGCCAGCCGCTGGACGGCTATTTTGCCCCGCTGGGGTTCGGTGAGAAGGATACCTTGTGGCCGAAGGCAGACAGCGCGTTCAGTGGTTATCAGCTCCTGCTGGAGTATTTCACCTTCCGCGAAAAGTTTATGTTTGTTGCGTTGAAGGGGTTGGAGGGGGTCGAACTACCAGCGGAACTGCCCTGGTTTGAGATTGATGTGGTGCTGGAAAAACGCTGGGAACATGATTTTTCATTCTCCGAAAAGAATCTGCGCCTGCATTGTGTGCCGGTGATTAACCTGTTCCCGCTGGAATCTGACCCACTGTCGCTCTCTTCATTACAGACTGAATATCAGCTGCGCCCGATGCGCATTCAGGACGGCTATACCGAAATTTATTCGGTAGATTCAGTGATTTCTTCCCGCCATAGTGGGCATCAGGTCTATGTCCCTTTCACCAGTTTCCGCCACAAGGGCGGAATGTTGCGCCATGATGCGCCTGAGTATTACTACCATACGCGGGTCAAACGCGGGCCTTCGGGATTACACGATACCTGGTTGGTGCTGGGGGGGGAGGCGTTTGATAACCACAGCGTACCGGATAATGAAAACTTGTCACTGAGCCTGACCGGCACCAATGGGCAGTTACCGCGTAAAGCGCTACAAAGCACGGTACTGGATACTGTGGTGAAGTCTACCGGTGCCCAGGTTCGGGTGCGTAATCTGTCGGCGCCTTCGTTGCCGTGCTATCCGCCCAACCGTGACCGTTTTCATTGGCGGGTACTGAGCCATCTGGGTAGCAGTTTTTTGTGGATGATGGATAACGCTGAAGTGCTGCGCGGAACGCTGGCGCTGTATGACTGGACGGACAACGAAATGAACCGACGTCGACTGGAGGCTATCGCCGAGGTTAAACATAGCGAGATTGAACGCTTTGAGCGGGGCTATCTGTTGCGCGGGGTGCACATTGAAATCACTCTCGACAGCAACGGCTTTACCGGTACCGGGGATATTTGTCTGTTCGGGGAAATGCTCAGTCGCTTCTTTTCCCTGTATACCGATATTCATCTGTTTAATCGTCTGACTCTGATACTGCAACCGACAGGAGAACGTTTGGAATGGGAAGAGAATCACACGACCCGCATTCCCGGCTGATCACTCGGCTTAAGCGGGATATCGGACAGATCAATTTTTACCGCTTCTGTCAGTTGCTGGAGCAACAACCGGGAACCTTGCCGCTGGGGAGTACCAATAGCCCAGCGGATGATCCGGTGCGCTTTCGTCCGCATCCGGGCATGGGGTTCCCGGTCAGTGAGCTGAAGGCGCTGGAAACTGATCCGGCGCAGCCTGATGCCCCGCTGACGGCGCGCACCACCTTTATGGGGTTGTACGGTGTGGATTCGCCACTGCCGACAGCCTATATCGACGATATCACCCAGCAGCGCGAAGGGCATCAGGCGCTGGAAGGGTTCCTCGATATTTTCAACCATCGTTTTATGACGCAGTTTTATCGCATTTGGCGCAAATATTCCTATCCGGCCACTTTTGAGTCGGGCGGCAAAGATAGCACCTCCCAAAGCCTGTTGGGGCTGATTGGCATGGGTATTCCAGGTTCGCAGCAGCATTTTGCCACCCCGACATCACGCTTTCTGGCCCTGCTGGGGGTGATGCGTCAACCGGGGCGAACTGCCGAAGGGGTACAGGCACTGGTCCGACTGCTGGCCCCCTTTACGCAGGCTGATGTGACGCCCCATTGCCTGCGTACGGTTCGTCTGACCTCACAGATGACATTTGCCGACGAAGGGGGCAACTGGCTGGACGGTTACACCGTACTGGGCGATGAGGCCATCGATGCCAACAGTCAGTTACTGATTTCTCTGCAGACGGCAGACCGCGACGAGGCCGGTGACTGGTTACCGGATGGCCCGCTGTATACCGATTTTCTGGTGCTGTTGCGGGTGTATCTGGGCTGGCGCTATCGAGCCTGTATTCAACTGACTGTCGCAACACGGTTGCTGCCGGCGTTGGTGTTGGATGAGACGCCGGTAAGATTGGGACTGACCGGGGTGCTGGGGATGGATGACGATACGCTGTCAGACGATATACCTGAATACTATACCGTGGAGCTGGGACACTACAGTGGACTGACTCCACAGAAATACCAAGAAGGAAACCGACGTGTTAGCTATTACTTCGAAAAATAAAATCTGTACTTCGAAAAATAAAACTTGGGCCGCCTGGAAAAATAAAATCTGCATCTCAGCATTGGTTTTATTGCTCAGTGGCTGTGGGCTGACGCAAGCAGTGACTGATGGCACCGTATCGGCCACAAAATCACTGTTTTATAAGCAGATAAAGGTACTGCATTTGGATTTTACCGCCCGTGAGGCTCTGAATACCGATGAGCACGAAGCGAACTCGTCATCGGAGCCGGTGATGGTGCGGGTTTATCAGTTACGTGATGATAAAACCTTCTTAAAAACGGTGTATCAACAACTGGCGAGCGACGGGGAGGCGGCACTTAAAGATGACCTGCTGGCCAGCCGCAGCGTGATAGTGAAACCGGGCGGTGCGGTAACATTGGATATGCCGATGGAAAAAGATACCCGGTTTGTGGCGGTGGTAGCGCTGTTCCGCCATCCAGATATGGCCAAAGATCACTGGCGTCTGATTCTGACGCTGGACGACCTGCATCCCGATAAGCCTCGGACCCTTGAATTGGGTAATAACAGCCTGACATTGCGGGCGGAGACAAAGTAATGCCGGACGCCTCCTCGCCGTCACTGTATGAGCAATTGCTGGGCAATTTCACTGGCGGGCTTGAACTACATCAGGTCAGTGAAGCTAACCAGGTCATTCTCTCGGTGCTCGACAATATGCAGCGCATTCTCAACTGCCGCGCCGGTACACTCAGTCATCTGCCCGATTATGGTCTGCCGGATATGAGCGAGATCCTACAGGGATTGCCGGGCAGTGCGCACGCGCTGCTGACTACGCTCTCAGCCACGTTGCTAAAATATGAGCCACGGTTGAAAAGTATCAACGTGCTGCTACTGCCACAATCCGCTCCTGGCCATCTGGAGTATGCCATTGAGGCGGAACTGAAAGGGCTAGGACTGGTGCGTTACGGCACGGCATTTATGCCGGAAGGCCGGGTGCTGATACGTCATCTTAAACAACAACATTATCTCAATCCGGGTGAGTCATCTTAACGCCTATTCAGGGAAGACAAACACATGATATCGAATACTGAGCGCACGGTTAAAACCGGCGGTGACCCCCGCCATTTTGCTGAATTTAGTGCCTTACGTGACGAAATCGGCAAATTACATCATCCAGCTCGCCCGGATGTTGACTGGGGGCGGGTCGAGCAGCTTTGTTTGGCGCTGTTTCGCCAGAACGGGGTTGAGTTGCAGACCACGGTAGATTTTACCTTGGCACGTACGCACATTGCCGGTCTTGCCGGGTTGTGTGAAGGGTTGGAGCTGTTGGCGGGCTTGCTGTCTCATCAGTGGAGTGCATTATGGCCGCCGCAAACACATGCCCGGGTGGCGTTATTGGCCTGGTTGAGTGACCGGTTGCAGCAAGTTTGGCGCACCATGACGTTATGCTACGGTGACCTGGCTCAGGTGTACCGGGCAGAGCGTGCGTTGGAACAGTTGTGCACGCAGTTGCAAACGCTAGAGCTCAAACATCTGAGTAAATTGGATGGGGTGCGCCTGATGTTGCATAACGCAGCACTACGTCTGGAGAGCGCCGAGGCCGCCGCTGATACGCCAGACCGATTAAGTATTCCAGTACGGCATGCCGGTGTCTCTGAACCACAACGACAGCCACAACCGACATTCTCGTCGGCTGCGGTCAGCGAACCACTGGTTTATCTTGTCAACGAACCGGCCCCGGCGCGTGTTGAGGTGGAGTTGTCGCCGCCTTTGCCGCCCCCACCACGTTGGAAAGCGGGGCAGGGGTTTGTCGCCGGGCTATCGCTGATGGCCGTTTTGATGGTGGGCAGTTTCTTTATCTGGCAGTCGCTGTCATCTAATCCATTGCGCGAGGCATTGCTGACCAGCGTCGCGCCATTACCTGCGCCACTGGCAGCCAAATCAATCGATGAACTGAGAAAACAAACCTCAGATGCTGAGTTGGTACGATTGGCTGGCCCGGTATTGCAAGGCAGTGGCACACAGTTGGAACAACTGACACAGTTACCGCCGTTATGGGCACAAATGCGGGGGGATGGGGTGTTATCACAAGCGCAGCAACTGTGGCCCGCCAGTCAAGAAGTCAACCGACTGAGTGCATTATGGCAACAACAACGAGAAGCCGGTGCTGCGCCATTGGTGGAGTTGAAACACTATGCATTGGCACAAGAGCGTTTGCGGCAACTGGCAGAGCGACTGAATGGATTGGATGAAAAGAAGGGACGCTATATGACGGTTTCGGAGCTGAAAACGGTGGTGTTTGCGATACAACAGCCGCTGGCAAAAACCTTACCGCTGGAAGAGTTGTTGCGTCAGTATCAGGTACAGTCCGAGTCAGGGCAGACTCCGTCATCGGCACTGCGCCAACAGATTGACAGTCGGTTTAGTCAACTGCTGAACCGCTATGCGTTGCTGGCGTTACCCAATACGGAACAGCACCCGTAGCTGAGACCGCCGTTATCCCTATAGCAACTTAGGGGTAACGGTGTAATAAATCTGCTACCTGACAAAGTTAGGGTTTTCATCAGATGATTTGAATAATTTTATACATTCAAATCAATTAATCTTGGCATTCATACAGATAAAGACACATATTTGGCAATGGTATTTGTGAAGGCAGAGGATGTCACGGCGGCCCCCCTGCTACAAGCGCGTCATGTGATGAAAAGTTGCCCAAAATGAATAAACAAAAAAAGTATGAAATAGCCCCATTGAAAGATAGCAGTGAGAGCCTGCAAGGTATTGAAATCAGTGCGGAGAAAAGTGAGTGAACGCGAACGCCACGGTCCCATCTTCCCGACATGTATTTCACTATGCCCCGTTTCGAAACTTGTTTTTTGCCCGCCTCCTCACGGTATTAGGTAATGGAATCGCACCGATTGCACTGGCTTTCGCGGTGTTGGATATCGGCGGTTCCGCAGCAGATTTAGGTCTGGTGGTAGCTGCACGTTCTGTTTTCAATGTTGCCTTCTTATTGATTGGTGGAGTACTTGCGGATCGTTACTCGCGAAGTAAGGTTCTGCTGTCTTCATCTGTTATTGCCGCCTTATCTCAAGGGATTGTTGCCTGGTTGGTGCTGGATGGAACAGCCACAATTATGTGGTTAGCGGTCCTTGGGACGATTAACGGCGCGGCAGCGGGTATTGCCCTTCCTGCTTCTTCAGCAATGGTTCCACAAACAGTACCAGCACGTAACCTCAGGGAAGCAAACGCTTTTATCCAGTTGGGCATCTATGGCGGGACGGTGATTGGCGCCTCACTGGGCGGGGTTCTGACGGCTGCCATTGGGCCTGGCTGGGGATTGGCCGTCGATGCCTTGGGGTTTGCCGCTTCAGCACCGCTTTATCTCTTGATTCGAACCGCCTCGGCACAGCTCCTCACATCGCAAACCAATATCTTGCAGGATCTACGGGATGGCTGGCAGGAGTTTATTGCTCGTGCGTGGGTGTGGACTATTGTTGCCCAGTTCACTATTGTTAATGCCGCTTTTAGCGGCGTAGTGATGATCCTTGGCCCGATAGTGGCTGATGCTTCATTTGGGCGTGCCAGTTGGGGGATTATTGTTGCCGCACAAAGTATTGGCCTGATTGCCGGTTCTTTTATTGCACTCCGCTGGCGGCCACGACGCGATCTGTTTATTGGTGTCCTTCTGGTTGCACTTTGTGCAGTCCCTATCACTCTCCTTAGTATGGTGTCTTCGACTGCCATCCTTATGGGGGCATTTTTTATTGCCGGCGTCGGTTTTGGGCAATTCGGTGTTGTGTGGGCACATTCTCTACAAACCCATATTCCACCCGAGAAACTCGCGCGTGTTTATGCCTATGATGCGATGGGGTCATTTGTGGCAATTCCTATCGGGGAACTTGCTGCGGGGCCTCTCGCTATGCATTATGGCAGCCGGGCCGTTTTGCTGGCTTCAGCCGTTGCTGTCGTGATAGCGACTATCGCCGCTAGCCTGACGCCGGCAATTAGGCGACTAAATAATGCCGCTCAGGTGAAGCAGCATATTTAGAGGCTTTGCCGCAGTTCATCAGGCGGCAAAGCTTATCCAGTGATACTGTTGGCGCTTAGCTACAATATCACTGGGGGATTACGGCTTACAGTGCTCAGCGATGATGCGAATATCTTTTGGTGTGGTACGACAGCAACCGCCAATCAGTCGTGCTCCCAGGCGCTGCCATTCCCCAACCAGATAAATCAGGTGGTTGTGTCCGCCACCACAGGCATGCCAGGTTTTGCTTACAGCATCGTAATGTTCCCCTGAGTTTGGATACACCAACAGTGGCTTGTCAGCCAATGCAGCAAACTGCTGTAGCGCCGGGGTCACGTTTTCCAGCGCAATGCAGTTTATGCCGATGGCCAGTACTTGCTGATTGCCGCGCAGTAGCGCCAGAACTTCGGTCAGGGGGGTACCGTCACTCAGGTGTTGGCTGTCGCGTAGCGTGAATGCGAACCAGCCACCCAAAGTAGGGAATTGTTGCAGTAGTGTTAGTAACGCTTGCAACTCATCGAACGATGGCAGTGTTTCACAGGCCAGCAGGTCAACCCCAGCCTCAGCCAGTGCCGCGATACGTGGCCGGTGGAAGGCGATCATCTCATCCTGTGGCAGCCGGTAATCGCCTCGATACTCAGATCCATCTGCGAGATAAGCGCCGTATGGGCCAACGGAACCGGCAATCAGCAGCGGCTCAGCTTGCGGGTGCTGATTCAAAAAGTCGTTGCGTGCCTGCTGTGCCAACTGAACGCTTTTGGCAATGAGTTCCAACGATTGTTGCTGGTCGAGGCCACGGCGCAGGAAACCCTGTGGGGTCGCCTGGTAACTGGCGGTGATGGCACATTGTGCCCCTGCGTTAAAATAGTCCAAGTGAACCTGATAAATTAGTTCAGGATTCTCAATTAGCACCTTAGCGGACCACAGCGGATCACTAAGAGAGCAACCTCGCGCCTCCAGTTCAGTGGCTAATGCGCCATCCAAAATCAATGTGCGATCAGCGCTTAAGAGCGCAGAGATAGGGTTGTTAACCGGCATGACTCTCTCCCAATGGTTGGTTTTTCCCGGCACGATGGGTCAGGTAATAGGTGATATAGCACAAGGCAACAAAGGGTAGCCCGCAGTATAGGGCGATACGTTGCTCAGGATCGAAGGCCAGACCGATACAGGCTAACAGGCACAGGCTGAAGCCTGCGATCGGCGTCAGCGGGTAACCCGGCGCGCGGTACTTCAGTCCCTCGATTGGCAGCCCACTGCGTAGGTAGTTGCGGCGAAAAACATAGTGGGCTGCGCAGATACTCAGCCAGACTGCGACGACGGCAAAACCAGAAATCGCTGATAGTGCGACAAACACCGTATCTGGCGCGATAACACTGGTCAACAGTGCCAACAAGCCGCCGAGCATGCTAAAGATCAGCGCATTAATAGGAATGCCGCGTTTATTGATGTGGGAAAAATAAGCAGGCAGTGTTCGCTGATTGGCCAATGACCACAGCATGCGGCCAGAGGCGTAAAGACCAGAGTTAGCGGCTGACAGGATGGCAGTCAGGATCACGAAATTGAAGATATCGGCGGCATAGGGTACACCGATACGTTCAAATACCAGTACAAACGGGCTTTTGACAACCTCGGCCTGATCCATCGGGATCAACGCAGCCAGAATAAATACCGTACCGATAAAGAAAACACTCAGGCGGATCACTGTGGTGCGGATTGCCCACGGAATCGCTTTTTCTGGTTTCTCTGTTTCGCCCGCAGCGATACCGATTAACTCGGTGCCGGAGAAAGCGAAATTGACCGCCACCATGGTCATCAGGATCGGTAAGGTGCCGTTTGGCAGCCAGTCAGATTGGGTCAGATTGTGCAGGAAGGGGGCAGGTGTGCCGTCCTTCATCGGTAATAGGCCGAACATCGCCGCACCGCCCAAAATGATAAACGCCAAAATGGTGACGACCTTGATCAGTGAGAACCAGAATTCGCTTTCGGCAAAGAAGCGGGTAGTGACCACATTGAGCAGAAAAATAGCCAGACAAAAGATAAGGCACCATAACCACACCGGTGATTGAGGGAACCAATACTGCATACAGAACCCAGCGGCGGTCAGACTGGAACCGAGGGCTACTGTCCAGGTCAGCCAGTATAACCAGGCAACGGTATAGCCAGTGGCTGGGCCAAGATAGCGGGAAGCATACACGTGAAAAGCCCCGGTTTCTGGCATTGCTACCGACAGTTCACCCAGGCAGAGCATTACCAGATAGACCACCACAGC
This sequence comes from Yersinia sp. 2553 StPb PI, assembly GCF_052217105.1. Lineage (NCBI taxonomy): Bacteria > Pseudomonadati > Pseudomonadota > Gammaproteobacteria > Enterobacterales > Yersiniaceae > Yersinia > Yersinia sp. 2553 StPb PI. The sequence continues at coordinate 4,684,600 of NZ_JAZGPX010000002.1, forward strand.
ACCTATCATATAGGCCAACAGTGTGCCGAGGGCACCCGTGGTGGATATTATATAGCCGGTGTTGAAGAATAAGCCGGTGCCAATCACGCCCCCGAGAGAGAGCATCACCAGATGCCGGGCCTTCATTGTACGTTTGAACTGCCCTTCGACGGGAACAGGTGAGTGCATGATATTTTATCCGTTTAGACGTCTATATCTCTAAATGGCTGTTAGTTATACCGGCAATACCTTATGAAATCAATGCTAGATCAACAGTTATCACTTAAGAAGAGCATGGCGCGAGGGGGGAGGGGATTTAGCGCGTTAGAGGTGCGTGGTGAATAAACACCGGCACATACTATAGGGTATGTGCCGGCTTATACTGGGTTTCCGTCTTCTGGCCGGTTGATGCCACCATGAATACTGGCTTTTAGCCAAGTTGCGTAAACATCGGTAATAACAAAGACAGTTTGATCACTACTGCATTGGCGATATCCAGGAAGAAAGCACCGACCATCGGTACAATCAGAAACGCAACGTGAGATGGTCCGAAACGCTCGGTAATCGCTTGCATATTCGCAATTGCTGTTGGAGTTGCCCCCAAACCTAAACCACAATGCCCAGCAGCAAGAACGGCCGCATCATAATTCTTTCCCATAATCCGATAAGTGACAAATATGGCATACAGAGCCATGGTTAGCGTCTGCACCAATAAAATCGCCAACATCGGTAATGCCAGAGACGCCAATTCCCACAATCTCAGGCTCATCAGCGCTATTGCCAGAAAAAGGGAGAGGCTTACGTTACCAACTACGGAGACTGCACGGTCAAAAACCTGATAAAACCCGGTATAAGTGAGTAGATTACTAAGAATAACCCCGACAAATAAGACATAGACGAAGATCGGTAATTCAAATAGAGATCCCGCCAGTAACCCCGAGATATAGCGACCAGCCATCAAACAAATGGCAATCATGGCGATAGTTTCTACTAATACCAGCGCAGTGATCATCCGCCCTGACTGAGGTTTCTCGAAGGTTGTGGGTTGCAAGGCATCTTCGGCTCTGCCATTGGGAGTGGCGGAATGTTTAATGAGATAAAGGGCAATAGGGCCGGCGATCAAGCCACCTAATACCAAACCGAAAGTTGCGCAGGCCATGGCAACTTCCGTAGCATTACTTAAGCCATAATTCTCCGCAAATACGGCACTCCAAGCCGCACCGGTGCCATGCCCACCAGAAAGTGTTATGGTTCCCACCAGCAGCCCCATCAGTGGCTCCAGCCCCAGAATTTTGGCCATACCGATGCCAACCATATTTTGCAGTAACAGCAAACCAATAACGACCACAAAAAACTTTATCAATACCTTACCGCCAGCCCTTAAGCTTGCCAGATTCGCATTAAGGCCAATTGAGGCAAAAAAAGTCAGCATTAGCGGATCACGTAGTGATGTATCAAAGCTGGCTTCCCAACCGGTTGTCTGATGAATAAGCAGAAACAGTAATGCGAACAGCAAACCACCCGCAATAGGTTCCGGGATAGCATATTTTTGTAGTAGAGGAATATTCTGGACACATTGCCTTCCTAGCAATAGCACCAGCGTTGCAGCAACGAGCGTACCATAAGCATCAAAGTGAAACATATCGAGGCCCCACACAGGTAAAATAGTGATCTGTTATTTAAGTTTTTTAAATAGGGCTAACAAACATATATTGGAGGATTCATGGTGACGCTCCTGATAACGGTGAGGCTAAGGAACTTTTTCGTGTAGGAATTCTATTAGCATAAAGAATAGCTAAATTAACGTTATCGCTTAATTAAAGCGTAGCACGACTTTCTTTTATCCTGTGTCTTTGGTGATGCTTTTCTGTATAACATGTTGTTTAAACAATAGATAATGGAATCTGGCATCACTTATTAGTTGCCTACCACCACAGAAAATAGCGGCTCGATATCATTATGAATTTGCTCCGAGCGATAAAGCCCGGAGCTTGTAATCTATTAGCTAATAAACTCAACGGCCCCGCCATTGAGATTATACATTGCGCCAACTATTTTAATTTTCCCCTCTTTCTCTAATCCATTGAGAATACTACTCCGGCTCCGTATTTCATTGATCGTATGCTGAACATTGGTTTTAGCAACGGCATCGACAAACTGATCATTTTTACCGGTTCTTTCTCCGTTAAATTGGGTTGCGTCAATTGCTGGCTTAATTTGATTTAACAAGCCGGTCAGATTACCGAGTTCTACGCCGTCGATTGCCCCCCGAACTGCGCCACACGAAGTATGCCCCAAGACCAGAACTACTTTTGCTCCCGCGGCCGCACAGGCAAACTCCATACTGCCCAACAAATCGTTATTGGCAATGTTACCGGCAATACGGGCATTAAACGTTTCACCAATCCCGGTATCAAAAAGAATTTCCGCCGGAGCCCGTGAGTCAATACAACTGAGAATAACCGCCGCGGGGAATTGACCTTCAGCACTGGCCCGTTTTTGAGCCAAATAATCATGCTGTTGCATCTTGCCTGCTCTAAAGCGGATATTCCCTTCTTTCATGCCAGCAATAATTTGCTCCGGAGTGAGTTTATCTCGCTCTTCACGCGTTAATGCTGCTGCGTAAGATATCCCTGGTGTGGCTAGAGTTAATCCACTGGCGATACCAAGCACCGACATTCCTACCGCAGTTTTTAATAGTGAGCGCCGTTGTTTGGAATGTTTAATATCTGATTGATTGGGGGTTGTGACATGTTTATCTCCTCAAATATGATTTTTGGTACATTTTCATTTAGACACTATATGGAATAGCTGAATAGTGCTTATGAATGTAGCTTGCTATTGCTCAATAGTGAGCATTTCCAGATATTTCTTGTGGTATGAGTATCAATGAGTTAAGGAGAAAAACCCACGTGTGCGGGTTGGGGATATAAAGGCATTTAACGGCTAAACCCAATATTGTTATCAATTTAAGTTTTTCTTAAGTATCCATCATTACACTCCTTATTATCAGTAAAAGGAGCGATTATGAGCATGAATATTCAGGCACCTTACCAGTTGTTATTTGCTCAGAATGAGCAAGAAGAAAACGAACTGCAACAATATATTCAGCGGGAGTATAGCCGTGAGTTCAATGCCACTATCCCACATTTTTTACCTCATTTATTAGGACTGTATCGTGCCGATGGTGTCCTTATTGGTGCCTGTGGCTTGAATCGTGGTGATTTCGGGGCACTTTATCTTGAGCACTATTTGGACGCACCTATTGAGGTGGTCATTGCAACGCAAACAGGGCATTCAGTTTTACGTAATCGTTTGGTTGAAATAGGTAATTTTGCTTGTTCGGAATCGGGAAATGCACGAATTATGTTTGCGGCTATTTGCCGGTTGTTATGTGAGAACCAGCTTGATTACGTGGTGTTTACCGGTACCCGAAAATTACGCAATATTTTTCACCGATTGAATTTAAAACCACTGGAACTGGCCCCTGCGCTGGCAAATCGTCTCGGTGAAGAGGCTTTTGCATGGGGGGAATACTACCAGAGCCAACCCTGTGTGATGGTGGGGGACTTAAATCAGGGCCGCCAAGTGCTGAGTAAAACCAGCTTATTACTTTCCTTGTTTGCGCCAATGCCCAGCATTTTTACTTTTCAAAGGAGGACACAACGATGATCCTTTTTGAACAGTTGGCGAAAATGGCGGCGCAAGACCCTCTGCGCCCTGCATTGTGCGATAGTTATCAGGTGATTAACTACGGTGAATTACTGCCCAAAATAGCGGCATTGGCAGAGAGGTTCCGCCACCAGAAAATAGCGCGACTGGCACTCTTGCTGGATAACGGCATTGACTGGGCCATTATCGATTTGGCTTGCGCATTAGCCAATATTGTTATGATACCGGTGCCGGTTTTTTTCAGTAATGAACAGCAGAATTGGCTACTGGATAGTAGCGGTGCGGATGCTTTGATTGGCCCTGCACGCGCGGATTGGATAACTACCACATCATTTGAATACGCTCTGCAACGCCGCCAACCGATAGCGGTGCCCGAGTTACCACCGCATACCGCAAAAATCACTTATACATCGGGGACCACGAGCCATCCCAAAGGGGTATGCCTGAGTTGGGATCATCAGATGCAAGTCAGTCTATCGCTTATCGACAGAGTGGCTCCTGCCAATGTTGAACAGCATCTGACATTGCTGCCCCTTTCAACATTACTTGAAAACATTACCGGACTGTATGTTCCGCTGTTAAGCGGGGCATGTAGCCGTATACCGCCGCTTGCTGAAGTGGGTTTTACCGGCTCCAGCCAATTCTCCTATCAGATCCTTGCCCAAGCAATTCAACAGTGGCGCCCGCACAGCTTGGTACTGGTACCCGAGCTATTACGCTTGTTGGTGATGTTATGTGCCATAAATCCAGATCTGACACAGAGTTTACGTTTTGTTGCTGTTGGCGGGGGCAAGGTTGCCACGGATTTAGTGGCTAAATCACATCAATTAGGATTGCCGGTTTATGAAGGATATGGGTTATCAGAATGTGGTTCGGTGGTTGCCCTAAATACGCAGGGGGATATGTTGCCCGGCTCAGTGGGTAAACCATTAGCGCATTGTCAGATAAGCATCGCGCAAGATGGGGAAATTCTGATTTCTGGTTCAACAATGCTTGGCTATTTGGGCGAGTCGGCACCGGCACAAGCTGTGACGACTGGTGATCTTGGGCATTTTGATAACCAAGGTTTTCTGCATATTACTGGCCGTAAAAAGAATGTTCAGATTACAGCATTTGGTCGGAATTTTTCCCCAGAATGGGTTGAAGCCGAAGCCCAAGTTTTTCCGGCGATATCTCGTATTGTCATCTTTGGTGATGGGTTAACCGCCAATGTCGCCTTGATCCAACCGACACCCGGTTATGAAAATAGTCTTGCAGATCAAATAGCTCAACTTAATAGACGGCTGCCTGATTACGCACAGGTTCACCATTATCTTCTGGCCCAGCTAAGTGTAGAAAACGGGTTATTAACCAATAACGGGCGTCCGAAAAGGCAGCAAATTCTGTCCGAGTATCACCTCCGTATCGATCAATTAATTGCAGGGGGTAGGGTATGAATTTCTATCAACAATTACAGCATGATACTGCGGCGGATAGAGAGAAACTCCTTTCTGCTCCGGTTATAGAGGCTTGTCGTAGTGGGAATATTAACGCCGAAATGTATATCGCCTTTTTGACCCAGGCTTTCTATCACGTTAGCCATACCGTCCCTTTACTGATGACGGCGGGTGGCCGGATGAGCTCAGAGTATGAGTGGGTTCGTGGGGCTATCGCCGAATATATTGATGAAGAATATGGGCACCAGGAATGGATATTAAATGATATTCGCACTTGTGGCGGTGATGCGCAGGCCGTTCGTCATGGTCAGCCAGTATTGGCGATAGAGTTAATGATAGCGTTTCTCTACGATCATGCCTCCCGCCTTAACCCGATGGGTATTTTTGGTATGGTGCACGTCCTGGAAGGGACCAGTGTTGCTATCGCAACAACGGTTGCCCAACAGCTCAAACAAGGGCTGGGGTTACCGGAAAAAGCCACGAGCTACCTCAGTTCACACGGTGAACTGGATAAAGAACATCTGACTTTTTTTGAATCATTAATGAACCAGGTTGAAAAAGTCGAAGATCGTGCGGCGATTATTCATTCTGCCAAGGTGGTTTACCAGCTTTATGGGGACATGCTGCGTGGCCTGATGGATCAACCGCAATGAAACTCAATAATAGCCGAGTTCTACTGACCGGGGCCAGTGGCGGTATTGGCCGGGCACTGGCCCATGCATTGGCGAAACAGGGCGCGTGTTTGATATTGCACGGGCGCAATGAAATTGCCCTTACACAGCTTTTGAATGCATTACCTAATCCCGAGGATCATCAAGTATGGGTAGCCGACCTTTGTGACTCGGCGGCATTGGCAAAACAGGTTGAAGTGCTTAGGGATCAACCCAGCATTGATATTTTAATCAATAATGCTGGCACCAATCACTTTGCGTGGCTTGAGGATCAAAGTGAGCAACAGATAGTACAGCAGTTATCACTGAATATTCAGGCGCCGATATTACTGACTCGAGCTTTACTACCCTATATCAGTAATCCCGGCATTATTATGAATATTGGTTCCAGCTTTGGCAGTATTGGTTATGCCGGATATAGCGTGTATTGCGCCAGTAAATTCGCCCTTCGTGGCTTTAGTGAGGCACTGGCCCGGGAATTAAGCGGTTCGGCCATCAATGTTCTCTATTTTGCACCCCGAGCCACACAAACCACACTTAATTCAACGGCTGTTTATGCCATGAATGCAGAATTGGGGACAAAAAGTGACAGTGCCGAGTTTGTGGCTAAACAGGTAGTTATTGCGCTGAATCAAGAAGTAACACGGCGCTGGCTTGGCTGGCCTGAGCGGTTCTTTGTCAAATTAAATGCAATTTTCCCCAGCATTGTTGATAAAGCTCTCGCGAAGCAACACGCTATTATTGCCCGCTATGCTCAGGCTTCCAGTGATAAGAAGGATTCACCATGAAGACGTTAGTATTATTACTTACCGTTTTTGGCAGTACCGCTGTTTATGCCCAAAGTGAGTTGGTCGATATCCAAAATCAATGGGCTGTTTGCCAATATCAGGTGGTGGCAAAACAGAAAGAGTCCTGTTTGGAAAAACTCAGTACGATTGCAGATAAGGCCAGTTCAGCCAACGGATCACGTGCTGATCTATTAATTTGGTCTGCTATCGTTAAAAGCAGTTGGGCAGGAGAGAAGGGGGGGCTGGGAGCGTTGGATTTGGTTAAGGACGCGAAAGTTAAGCTGGAGCTGGCAATAAAACTCGATGCTAATGCGTTGGATGGCTCTGCTTATACCAGCCTCGGAACCCTCTATTATCAGGTTCCTGGTTGGCCTATTGGTTTTGGCGATAAAAAACAAGCCGAACTGTTGTTAAAAAAAGCGTTACAGGTGAATCCAACCGGCATAGATCCCAACTATTTCTATGGTGATTTCCTGTTGGAGCAAGGGCGCAAAGCGGATGCAAAAGGCTATTTACAAAAAGCACTGGCGGCCCCAGCACGTTCAGGCCGAGAATTGGCAGATAAAGGCCGTCATCAGGACATTCAACAGCGACTTGATAAACTCTGAAGTTTCACTCTAAAAGGTAGCGCCACGATGCACAGAGAACGGCATAGTATAGAAAAGATAGGCTGGCTGCGGGCCGCAGTTCTTGGTGCTAATGATGGGATTGTCTCTACCGCAAGTTTGTTATTGGGTGTCGCGTCAGCCAATGCCACACATCAAAGTATTCTTTTGACCGGCATTGCAGGTCTGGTTGCGGGTGCGATGTCGATGGCAACAGGGGAATATGTCTCGGTATCTTCTCAGTCAGATACAGAAAAGGCCGCATTGGCGGAAGAGCAAGCAGAACTGAACGCCGATTTTCAAGGTGAATATCGTGAGTTAACCTCGATTTATGTTCATCGCGGCCTTGATGTAGCACTGGCCAAGCAAGTGGCTGAAAAACTGATGAGCCATGATGCGTTAGGTGCTCACGCCCGTGATGAATTGGGGATATCTGAAATCACTACCGCTCGCCCATTACAAGCGGCCTGGGCTTCTGCGATGAGCTTCTCAGCGGGCGCAATACTGCCCTTGTTGGTGGCGTTTATTGTCACGGCTGACTGGGCAATTCCAGCCATTAGCCTGTCAGCATTGGCTTCTCTGGCTATTCTGGGGGGGATTGCCGCGAAAGCAGGCGGAGCGCCAATATGGCCAGGTATTATTCGAATTACCTTCTGGAGTGCGCTTGCGATGGGGGTATCATCGGGGGTTGGCATGCTATTTGGTTCAGTCACAAGCTGAAATCAGAATAGGGCGGATCTGACAAGTAATCCTGATAATAGAACGTTTCATTTCAGCTAGTTAAAAGAGCTATTGGGTAACAGATACATCTTTCTCTGCTGCGAATTGGCTTAACATGTAGAAAGCTGCATCAGCCTAATTTCACCACCGTAATCCCTTTCTTCGTTTCTTGCTCAAACTTGTACAATTATTATTTTCTTGTACAAGTTTGTATTAACCCGCTATGGTTAATCTATAGGTGTTTTCGGCAAGGTAAATGGCATGGCGACATACAGTATCAGTGAGGTGGCGCAACTTTGTGGTATTAATCCAGTAACACTGCGTGCCTGGCAACGGCGTTATGGCTTGTTAAAACCACAACGTACTGAAGGTGGCCATCGGCAGTTCAATGACGACGATATTGTCCGTATCCGCACTATTGTGCGCTGGATAGAACGCGGCGTCCCAGTTAGCCAGATCAAACCTTTACTCGACGGTGGCACAGCACCTGGCGACAGCACTAACTGGGTAACACTGCAACAACAGTTACTGGCGCTGATTCAGGCTCCCGCACCGCATAAACTCCGTAGTCGTATCTTTGAATTAGGGCGCGAATATCCACCTCAGGCCCTGATTGAATATGTGCTAAGACCATTACGTTCACAGCTTAAGAATGAACATCAATTGCTGCACATGCTGAGTCGTCTGCTGGATGGCGTGATCATTGAATACGCGACTTTTTGTATGCTGGGTGCACGCAAGAAGCCAGGCGAGAATGTATTACTACTGGGATGGGGAAACATCGATCCTACCGAGTTGTGGATGGCCGCCATCGTTCTGGCGAAAAACAATATGCATATCGATATTTTGCCGGGATCGCTGGAAGCTCCGCAATTGGCTATGTTTAAGGCCGAACGCTACTTTCTCTGCACCGATGGCGTACTCAATACTGCCAAGCGGCGGCAATTAGCAGCTTGGTGCGATGCAGGCTTGAATATTACGCTTATCGATAACCATGCTCTGCTAATCCTTGCTTCGGAGCACTACCATGAGTAACGCTGAAGCACTGCTGGCACGTTTTTCACAATTCTATACCACGTTGGATACAGCACGTCTGGTCGAGCTATCTGATGTTTATCATCGCGATATCCACTTTATCGATCCCGTCGGAGAACATCAGGGATTGAGTTCACTTGAAGTTTATTTTCAATTGCTGCTCAGTAACTTAAGCACTTGTAGCTTTACCCTCACTGACATTCAGCACCATGACCAACAAGCCTCTGTGTGCTGGCATATGACTTATGCCCATCCCCGTCTGCGCCGTGGCAGCTTGCTCAGTTTAGAGGGTATCAGCCAGTTACGCTTTGCTGAACAGCGGGTTATCTATCAGCGTGATTACTACGATCTGGGTGCCATGCTGTATGAACATATACCGCTGCTCGGCGGGATTGTTGTCAAATTGAAGAAGAGGCTACAAGCATGAAACACGTGGTGATCACCGGAGCCAGTTCCGGTATTGGGCAGCAATTGGCGCTCGATTATGCCGCCGAGGGCTGGCAGGTGACCGCCTGTGGACGTGATGAAGCCCGGTTGATGGCACTTGGCGCGCATAATTCGGCAATTACGGCGCATCATTTCGACATAACCGATTTGTCTGCTACGCGTAGCGCGTTGGCGCAATGTCCGGCCGATCTGGTTATTTTGTGTGCTGGAACCTGTGAATACCTTGATAACGGTGTCGTCGAGGCTGAACGGGTTGCACGGGTGCTTAATACTAATTTTCTTGGTCCGATCAATTGCTTAGATGCCCTGTTACCACAACTGTCGTCCGGGAGCAGGATCGCATTGGTGGGGTCAACAGCCAGCATCATCCCCATGTCGCGCGCAGAAGCTTATGGTGCCTCAAAAGCTGCACTTGCCTATTTTGCCCGCAGCCTGGCCGTGGATTTGGCAAAATCCGGTATTAATGTTTCGCTGATATTACCCGGTTTTGTTGCCACACCGCTGACTGACCGCAACGATTTTGCCATGCCGATGATAATCACCCCTAAGCAGGCTTCGCACTATATTCGCCGTGGTCTGGCAAAAGGGGCCGCTGAAATTGCTTTTCCCCCACTGTTCGCCGCGCTGTTACGACTAACAGCTCTACTTCCACAAGCTCTACAACGCTGGCTTGCCAAGCGTTTGGTGAGGTAATCCAATGAGAATTGCCATTATCGGCAGCGGGATTTCCGGTTTAACCTGTGCATGGAAGTTAGCTAAAAAACATCAGGTTACACTGTTTGAAGCCAATGATTATCCCGGTGGGCATACCGCGACCGTGGACGTCACGCTGGAAGGGCGCAGCTACGCTATCGATACCGGATTTATCGTCTATAACGAGCGGACCTATCCGCAATTTATTGCTCTGTTGGCTGAATTGGGCATCAGTGGGCAAGCCACGGAGATGAGCTTCTCGGTTACGCATCCTCGCAGTGGACTGGAGTACAACGGCCATACGCTCAATACTCTATTTGCCCAACGCCGTAACCTGCTGAATCCACGCTTTTATCGCCTACTGGCAGAGATTATGCGTTTCAATCGCCAATGTAAGAAAAACCTGGCGAATGGTGGTATTGCGGCTCAAACGGTGGACGATTTTCTGCAACAGGAAGGTTTTTCCCCCTATTTTGCCCAGCATTATTTGTTACCGATGGGGGCCGCTATTTGGTCTTCTTCAATGACTGATATGCGCCAGTTTCCATTAGCACTGTTTTTGCGCTTTTTCGATCACCACGGTCTGTTAGACATCACCAACCGCCCACAATGGTTTGTAGTGCCAGGCGGCTCGCGTGAATATGTGCGCCGCATGTTGGCCATAATGGCAGACAACCTGACATTGCACCTGAATATGCCAGTCCTGCGGGTTGAACGCCAACCACAAGGGGTGATACTTCATAGCGCCTTGGGGCAACAACATTTTGATCAGGTGATTTTTGCCTGCCATGCCGATCAGGCACTGCGTCTTCTGGCCGATGCCAGCCCGCAGGAGCAACGTGTTTTAGCTCAGTTGGGCTATCAAGCGAATGAAGTCATCCTGCATACCGATATTCGTCTGCTGCCACGCCAACGCCGTGCCTGGGCCAGTTGGAATTATCGCTTACCAGCCAGCGACGAGCATGCAGAGAATCAACTCGCCAGCGTGACTTACAACATGAATATTCTGCAAGGCTTGGATGCGCCACAGACCTTTTGTATCACACTCAACCCACAGCAACCGATTGAACCGGCGCTAATTCTGCGCCAGTTTAGTTATCACCACCCGGTATTCAATCAGACTACTGTACTGGCACAACAGCAGCGTTCGCTGATAAACGGGCAGCACAATACCTGGTTCTGCGGCGCTTACTGGTATAACGGATTCCACGAGGATGGGGTACGCAGTGCGCTGGACGTCACGCAGGTTTTGTTGCAGGAGAACGCCGCATGAATAGCGCCCTTTATGTAGGACATGTGCGCCATCGTCGCTTCAGCCCGGTCCAACACAGCTTTGATTACCAAATCTTCATGCCGTTGATTGATCTTGATGAACTGACACAATTGCCCGCGCTGGGTATTGCGTTGGAACGCTTTGCCCCAGCGTCGTTTTATCGTGGCGATTATCTGGGTGGTGGCGATATTAAACACAAAGCGCAGCAACGTATTGCACAATTGACCGGCGAAAAGTTGAATGGCCGCGTTATGCTGTTGTGCCAGTTGCGCTATCTGGGATGTTACTTCAATCCCGTCAACTTTTACTATTTGTATAACGATGATGACAAACTGTGTTGGTTGTTGGCCGAAGTTCGTAATACCCCGTGGAATGAACGCCATACCTATGCCGTAAATCCAGAAGGTACCTCAACCATAGATAAAGTTTTTCATGTATCACCGTTTAACCCGATGGACATGACCTACCACTGGCGGCTCTCTGCCCCCGCACAGCGACTGCGCATTCATATCGAAAATCACCGTGTCAGCCGCGAATTTGACGCGACATTACTGCTTTATCGACACCCTCTAACGCGGGCAACGTTGCGCCGACAGTTATGGCTTCTGCCTCTAATGACACTGAAAACTGCCACCGCCATTTACTGGCAAGCACTGAAGTTATGGCTGAAACGCACCCCTATTTACCCTCACCCCGCCGCCGGCGGCAAGGATGAACGATGAGTTCCTCAGAATACACCCTCGCCGATAGCACCCCTTTTTCGGGTCACAATAAAGGTGCTCGTCGCATTATTTTTACCTTGCTACAGCAGTTGCAAGGGGGCGGATTATTGCTGCGTGAAGCAGGTGTCGGTGAAATCCAGTTTGGTGATACCCAAGCCCCGCTACAGGCTGAAATCGAGGTTTATGATCCCCGAGTTTACCGCCGAATACTGTTGGGTGGCAGCATTGCTGGTGGAGAAAGCTACATTGACGGTTATTGGAGCAGTCCTGATCTAACTCGCCTGCTTCAGTTGCTGGCCAGTAACATGCAGTTGGTCGATAAGATGGAGGCCCGTTTAAGTTGGCTGACCGCCCCTTGGCATCGGCTGGTGCACCTGCTACGTGATAATAGTCGGCGGCAGGCACGGCGCAATATTGCCGCACATTACGATCTGGGTAACCGCTTCTATCAGCAGTTTCTCGACAGTGAAATGCTTTATTCCAGCGCGTTGTACAGTGAAACGGAGATGACATTGGAACAGGCGCAACAGGCTAAAATGCGTCGCTTGTGCCAACAGTTAGATCTGCAACCACAAGATCATCTGTTGGAGATCGGTACTGGGTGGGGAGCGCTGGCGGAATTTGCCGCGCGTGAGTATGGCTGCCGCGTCACCACCACGACTATCTCGCAGGAACAGTACGTTTATGCCCAACAGCGTATTAAGCAAGCTGGATTAGAGGATCGCGTTACTCTGTTGTTTGAGGATTACCGTGAGCTGACGGGGCAATATGACAAACTGGTCTCGGTCGAAATGATCGAAGCCGTAGGCAAACGTTTTCTGCCTCTATTTATCAAATGTTGCCAGCAGTTACTGAAACCTAAAGGCAAAATGGTGTTACAGGTGATCACCATTACTGACCAGCGTTATCAGCAATACAGCAGCAATGTGGATTTTATCCAGCGTTACGTCTTCCCCGGAGGCTTCTTGCCATCGATAACCGCGCTGTGCGATACCCTCACACGCCATAGCGATCTGGTGATGTGTGACCTATTCGATATTGGCCGTGACTATGCCCGCACGCTGCAACAATGGCGTGAGCGTTTTGAGCAGAATTGGCCTTTATTACAGAATCAGGGATTTGACGAACGTTTTCAGCGCCAGTGGCGATTTTACCTGTGCTATTGCGAAGCTGGTTTTCTGGCGCGATCCATCAGCACCGTACAACTGAGTGCTGAGCGTCGATGAGATTGGGCACCGGATTTTGGCTAACTACGCTCGGTTTTGATGCCTATTGGACGCTGGCCATTATTTGGCGTGAACAAGTAATGCTTTTTCTACTTCTGGGCGCTGCGCTGGCACTGATATTTACCCCGCGGCAACAGCGTATATGGGTCCTGTTAGCGGCGCTACTGGGTATTACCATGGATGCGTTTTGGTGCTATCTCGATATCTTTAAATTTGCTGGCGGGGGCGGTGTTCCCATATGGATGTGCGCATTGTGGCTTACTTTCACTAGCTGGTTTTATTGGCTACTGAGACGGATTATCCCGACGGTGAAAACAGTTGTGTTGTTAGGTGCGCTTACCGGCCCACTAGCCTATGTCATCGGCTGGAAATTGAATGCGATGACCCCACAAATCGCACCTGAAATGATGATCCTCACCCTATCTTTAGGGTGGGCTATTTATCTGCCAGTTGTCAGTTGGCCAATACTACGCAGGAGAATTGAATGAAGATGCTGTTAACTTTTCTTCTTTGTCTGAGTACTCAGGTGGCACAGGCCAGCGATTGGAGCACGTGGCCGACGGTAGGCAGTGCCACGCTACGTTGGGGGCCCTTTGATATTTATTTTTCAGTATTGCGTACACCGAGCGGACGCTATGAGGAGGGGGGATGGCCGCAGGCACTGAGTATTAACTATCAGCGTTCTATTACCCAAGAAGAGCTGGTGAACGCTACACAAGAACAATGGCAAGCCATGAAAATCAGCGTGTCTGCAGCACAGCAGCAGCGTTGGCTCAAGCAGATAGCGACGATATGGCCGGCAGTAACCTCTGGCAGCCAACTCACTTTCGTGGGTGATAATACTGGCGGACAATTTTATTATCGCGCGCCATCTAATCCATATATTAAGCCGATTGGTGATCGTTTCGACCGTGCTTTCCGAGATGCATTTCTCGCTATCTGGTTGTCACCGACGACACAATATCCTGACTTGCGGCAACAATTGACTGGAGGTATCTGATGAATATCAAAAGCCTGTTACTGGCTTTCCTGTTTGTACTGGCTGGATGCAGTGCAGATATCAATGACTATCAAAACAATAAACCTACTTTCGATTTGTTCGGCTACTTCAGCGGTGAAACCCGCGCCTGGGGAATGTTGCAGAATTATCAGAATAAACAGACTCGCCGTTTTGAGGTGGTTATCCAGGGCGATGTTGTCGGCAATACCCTGACGCTCAATGAGAAGTTTGTTTTTGCTGATGGCGAGCGCCAGACCCGAATCTGGCGCATCATCAGAAACGCTGATGGCAGCTATCAGGGGACGGCAGGGGATATCATTGGCGTAGCCCATGGTTATACCGCAGGTAATGCTTTCAACTGGCGTTATGATATGGACGTGAAAACAGAGAACGGCAGCATAAAACTACACTTTGATGACTGGCTATATCGCCAGGATGATATCCATTTGTTCAACCAGACATCACTGCGCAAATTTGGTGTTGAAGTCGCCAAAGTGACACTGTTTTTTGAAAAGAAAAGCTAACGTTCTGTTGTTGGGTGCAATAATTCATCGAGTAAAGTATGTGAAGAGGAGATTTAACGATGAAAGGAGCGATTCAATTTATTAATATTTTCGCCATGGTGTTGTGATTGATCCTGTCGCGTAAATAACAACGATGACGAATCTCGATGAGAGCGTTTGTTATTCTCAATAGCGTATAACATTATCTCAATTTCACTGATGTTAACATCGCGATTAATTTCATCGTTTATCAGCGATAGCCCCCGTTATGGTCAGATAAAATGATAAATAAAGCCTATTATTCAATTGAATCTTAATACTACGACGTACTGAATTATGTGCTTTACTTAGAGTAGTCATTGTATTTACTGAGGTTACAGTCAGTTATTTATCGGGCTTTTGGGTCGCTAATGTGGCTGTTCTAAGTCTGTCATCAATACACAATTTCTATTTTTATTTGCCGAATCTGCGAAATAAAAACCAAAAAGGAAGGTTGTATTATCATGACTCAGATTTTCACTTTAACATTATCCCCTTCGCTAGACAGCGCAACAACGACGCCCAAAATCTACCCTGAAGGAAAACTACGTTGCACAGCACCTATTTTTGAGCCGGGTGGTGGCGGTATTAATGTCGCTCGTGCTGTTGTTTATCTTGGTGGTCAAGCTCATGCAATTTTTCCTATTGCTGGCCCTACAGGGGAGCACTTGAAAGAATTGCTTGATCGGGAAGGTATTGAGACGAAAACGCTGAAAACGCAGGATTGGACACGGCAGAACATGCATGTCCACGTAGACAACAGTGGTGAACAGTATCGTTTTGTTATGCCAGGGGCACGATTGAGTGATGCTGAGTTTGATCTACTGGTACTACAAGTGCAAAACATCCCTTCAGGATCGATTTTGGTTATTAGCGGTAGTTTGCCGCCAGGTACTGGTATTGAAAAATTAGTTCACCTGATTCAGCAGGCTAAAGCTATGGGATTGCAGTGCATCATTGATAGCTCTGGCGATGCATTAAAAGCGAGCTTAGATTTGGGGGGGCTTGCCTTGGTAAAACCTAATCAGAATGAGCTATCGGCCCTTATAGGGCGGGAGTTGAAGCATCCTGATGATGTACGCCATGCTGCTAAGGAGTTGGTTAACCGTGGCGCTGCCGAGCGAGTCGTGGTGTCGCTTGGGCCACAGGGAGCATTGGCAGTCGATCGTGATAACTGGGTACAAATCGTTCCCCCGCCGGTGAAGAAGATGAGTACCGTTGGGGCAGGGGACAGTATGGTTGGCGCAATGACGCTGAAACTGGCAAAGGGTGCAGACCTGTTTGAGATTGTACGTTTTGGTGTTGCAGCAGGTAGCGCGGCAACACTTAATCTTGGCACTCGCCTTTGTTCATTGGAAGATACTCAACGTCTGTATGACTATATTTGTAAGAGTTCGCATCATCCTATCAGTTGGTAATGAACCGGATACCAGCTCGTGGCCTGGATGCGTGGGCAACGCGTTTAGCTAACAAAGAAAATCCGCAACGAACTGAACTCAATGCCCTAAATATTTGGGGCATTTTTAGGGCTGAAAATGGGTTTTAAATTTATACCTTGGTGCTTTCATACTGAACCCAACTGAATGTTGCAATCAGTTCCCGAGGAGGGGGCCTAAGCTGGAACCCCAGAAATTTCCGCTGTGTAAATGCGCCAACATTCGAACCAGTCTGCACCATTACTTACGCGGGTTATCAGTGCTGTTGTCCGACGGCTGGCGCGATTTTATCCGGAAAAAGAACCTATACATGATCTCGCAGTGAGGCTTTCTGTCCCTAGCGATTAATACCTATTTCTTAGTCAGCCAGGGAGATGTAGTGCTCCAGAAGATGATATCTGCGCCAAGATAATTGTCGGCAAATTGTACAAACTCATCCTTGCTAAATGGCTTACCCGTATTGGGGTTCTTGTAGGTCAAGGTCGGCTCCTGCACTGCCATGGCAATGAGTGCTAGCTTACTTTTGTATTTGTTGAAGAACGGATATGAGTTCTTCATTTGCGCTTTGCGGTTGGGAACAATATCTGGGCCGCCAAGTCCAATATTATTGGCACTCGCGAACTCAAACAGCCGGCCCATGTAATTGTGGTCGTTGTTCCATTCGCACGGCCAGAAATTGACATATTGCACCACATGGGATTTGGTGAACACCTTTCGCGCAAAGGTGAGATTTTCCATTTCGCCTGCAAAATAGTTATCGCAGGAAAATCCCTTGGGTAGCTTTTTCTCGTCAAGATCAATGGCTGTTTCGGGTAGGTTCACACCATAGACTCGACCATCGAAACGCTCTGCAATCGCTGCCAACAGAGCCTGATAACGTTGGCGCACAGCAGGATCCCATTGCTGTGCCACCCAACCCGAACCACTCGGCTTTCCTTCGCCAGGATTATCAAATTGTGGCGATATCCCCCCACCGTATCTGGCATCATTCATCAGATAATCAGGAACGTACCGGGCATTCTGTTCGAAAAACCGATCCTGGATCTGGATGAAAAGTTTTTTATTGGCTACCTTAAGACGAGCCAAGTCCTTCTCAATCTGCGAGAAGTTGTATTTGTTCTTCTCAGGTTCGAGTGAACGCCAATTGTAAACGATCTGCGCACCGCCAATATCGCTACGTGCGATAATGACTGATGCCGCTTCGAGGTCGCCAGAGCTGGTATAGACAAAATTTTCTGGCATTTTAGCTAATATGGGCAGTGTCGCAGTAAGCAGTGTTATTGCGACAGTGAGCCTAATGCTTTTGGTCACGAGATTATCCCTTTTTGAAGGTTCGGTTAGGGGGACATGACTTTTACACGTCCCAGACTGGTGAGTTATCAATGTGATATAAACCCACAATCAGACCCAGCCAAGCAATTTTTCCCCATCTGGACGCAGCTCCCCATTTGGGGGATACATGTCTGTAGCGAGTTTCATGGGGATCACTGAATAATAGATGAATAGCCTAAGTTTTCATTACAAAGCCATTTTTTTGCAATAAATTTGGTTCAATCATGATATGTTTGCAAAATTAATCACTCGCGATTGCACGGGAGACATCGACTATGTTGGACAAGTCTGCATTATTACGCGTTAGCGCGCTGACGGCATCCTTGATGCTGGTTGCCTGTAACCAGAATTCCGGTGCCAGCACTGCTGCGGTTGGAAATATACAATCCCGCGAGCAGGCGGTCTTGCCGACCACGGCGATTGAACAGAATATACCATCGGCTGTGACAGTCGCGGCTGAAATACCGGCGGGATGCCGGATCCAGTCATCCGGCGAGTGGAAGGCATCTGTATATGCGCAGCCGCCCAGGCTTATAGTGTCAGGCGAGGTTGAAACTTCTACCGGTGGATATGAGGTCATGCTTGAGCGTGGCGGGGCTGGTCTCAATCCAGCTATCGTAATGATGGAACTGAAGGTCGTCCCGCCGCCCGCCGACGCGATGGTATCGCAGATGATTACACCCCATTCGGTAAAGACTGAAGTACCTGACATGAGTCGTGACCTGACGCGAGTTGTTATCAACTGTGGTGGTGGAAAGCTCGCGGAGATAGCAGAAATCTCGGTGCTGAACTGAGCAACCCATTGAATGATGTCGCGGGAGCTGTGGCCAATTTGACTGTGCATTCGCTGAGCGATTGTGAGGTGGAAGAGTTCGGTTTTGCCCCGCGCGCAGCTGACACGCACGTTCAGGGCTATGGTCTGCGTGTTGGAAGGATTTAAATGCAGTGCCACTGCCCTGCTCATAGATCACAATATGTGACCGCACTTGTTTGAAATCCTTCGAATTAACCAACCGGCGGCCAATGTTTTGCCATTGGCCGGTAATGCCGAAAGAGCTGTGTTCCGTGGCAGTGGTGGCCCAGCGCCGCCTCGGCCCTGGGATACGTATCCAGCTACGCCTGCCCATTTTCGCTGTCAAAGAAGGCCTTCACTGTTCCCAGACTCTGATTACCCATCGAAGCATATTTGACCAGTGATTTATAGCGGTCCAGGTCGCCACGGACCTGAAGTTGCTCAAACAATGCGTTGGCTTCTGCAAGCAATAGCGGTTCCCGCTTTTTCTTCTCCCGCACAGTTGCTTTCAGTACTTTATTTCTGGTCACTATGTCAGCAAGCGTTCGCCGTCCTTGTTCCTTCCAATTTCCAGTTGCTGCGCGAACATCGTTTGGAACCAGGCCACAGGCATATAGCACTGATAGATCACTTGCACACTGCCATCCGTTCTGCTCGCCAGTGTCCACGTCGTCTTGTCACACACTTTGCGGGTATCCAGTACCTCCTCCATGAGACGCGAGTCATTCGGGGAGGCAGTCATCGCGCGAATGGTACCTTCCTGTTGTAATCGCTGGCTCAAGAGATAGCGGGTCAAAATGAAGACATTACTAACATCGGGGTGTACTAATCAACGGGGAGTAGGTCATAGGGGATGCAAGCAGGCTCCAGAAACTGCCAGAATAAAGTTTCATAAAATGGTTTCTACATAGTCGGTACACCTAAAGTATTATGTATTAATACCCTGAATAAAATGCAAAAAACTTGATTTATAAGAATCATTCTGTATTTCTATACATAAGATATACTTATCTCTATTTGCATAATAACTATATTTTTTATTAATATAATCACCAAATGCAGCCATTCTTTTTCAGTGCCCAATGATTTTTAAGAACATTCCCACTCCATAATGCCTAACAGTTCAATTGCAATATTAAAGGCTTTGCTTTTGGTTTTAAATCCTGCTCTAGAATAAAATGAAAGTTATATAATTCATTTTTTTTGATTGGTTCGGGATTTAATTTTTTAAGTTAAAAAGTTGTCGGTGTATCTCTTTTTTAAACAATGTTTTATAGTGCTTAACTATTTTTAAAAACCAATCTCTGGTCTGAATGTTTTAATTCAGCTTCTTTCCTTGCTATCTGAGGGAGGAGGTAAGGTGTATGTATGCAGAATTTTTCTATTGTCGTTAATAATAAATACTTAGAGTTAGGTCTATTCGAATTGTTAAATCATGTATTACAAAAATCTGGCTATGAAGGTGCTGTTAATGTAGAACCTCAATTTTACTCTGAAAATGACTTTTTATTCATAGATGTCAGTAACATTGACCGATTTAATGTATTGAGTAGTGCAGCTAATAGTATTTTATTTGATAAAGTATTCATCATAACATCTAGGTATGATTATGATTTTAATCGTTTTTTCATTGAGATGGAAACAAAAGGAAAGGTTACACTTCTCTGTTTTGATGATCCATTATCTATTTTAGAAAAAAAATCATGTCAGTCCTTAAGCGAAAGAAAAAGTATACCAATCAGTTAAGTTTTTCACTTGGTGATTTAACATTAAGTAATTACATAAAAAAATAAATCTAACAAAACAAGAGGTTATTATAATCACTTATTTTAAGTGTGGTTTACCCGGACATGCTGTAGCAAAAATACTAAACAAGAGTGAAAAAACAGTAAGTGCTCAAAAGAGATCGGTAATGAAAAAAATTGGGGTGAGAACTAATGCAGAGTTATTACAAAAACTCCAAATAAATTAATAATTTATTTGAAAAAAAAATACATCTTGTGGGAAATTTCCTACTAAATTCATCCTTTTCGCCTATATTAATATCTATATGTATTAAGTAGATTCAGGATATCGAATAGCTTAAAAGCAGTAATGAGATATTCTAATTTTTCCTGTGAATATTAAGTCATACCTATTTATAGGTATGACTAATTGTCAGGCCTAAATCTAATGAGAGTACACCATGAATAAAGTATTTAAAGTCATTTGGAATAGTGCCTTAGGCCGCTATGACGTTGCATCTGAAATCTCTAAATCAGGAAAAAAAACTAAGTCACTTTGCTCAGGAATTGTCGATACAACCTTAGGTTTAACAACCCCCTCTCGCCTGAGCCAGATTGCAATGACCTTGATGTTTACATTAGGGGCGAGTTCTGTCTTTGCCGCAGATATTAGCGTACCGGTATTTACGCCTGATGTAGAATTTGAACAGACCTTCACAGGGACTGGCAATACCTTAGTAGGCAGTTTTAGCAATATCGCTAAGGGAGATATTGGTTTTAAAAACAGTAAACTGGGTGATATTCCCCCGGGGAACTTCCTCTATGGTGCTGAGAATCTGATCAGTAAAAACATTTTCAACTTAGGTGAGATGGTTACTGAAACTTTCCTTGACCCGAAAGGCACTGGCGCATTAATTACTATTAATGTGTATAGCAGTACTGCGATGTCAATTAAACCGCTTGCCGATTTTGTGGTACCTGTTTCTTATGCGGTTGGTGAAAATGGCCAGTATGTGAATCGCAACTTATTCCATGTGCAGGATAGCAGTGATCTGACCGTGGCTGTCGGTAGCACGGCCGCAGGTTGGGTTAATGACAGCAATAACTATTTTAACGCCATTCTTAAAGGCAGCCTGAAAAGTGAAGCGGCGACAACAACTTCTTCAGGATTCTATGTTGACTCTACTACATCGGCCCAGAATACAGTCTTAAATTATAACGCCAAAACTGTAGTCAACCTGGGTAATAACAATAATAACATTCGCGATAGTAGTACCGCGGTGGCCAATTCGGTGCTTGATGACTTCGTCGGTACCTTCACCAGTCCCTATTTAGGGGCCCAAAATGTTCAAAATTTTGCTGATTTCCAAAAATACAACAAT
Source organism: Yersinia sp. 2553 StPb PI (assembly GCF_052217105.1). NCBI lineage: Bacteria > Pseudomonadati > Pseudomonadota > Gammaproteobacteria > Enterobacterales > Yersiniaceae > Yersinia > Yersinia sp. 2553 StPb PI. The sequence goes on from NZ_JAZGPX010000002.1 coordinate 4,706,076, forward strand.
GACTTGATTGCAGGTATTAAAAGTGGTGCGATCGTGCTGGACAGCAAAGGTTATCAAGCCGAGCTGGCGCGGGCCTATTTCACTAACGGTTCCAATACTTCACCAAAAGTCACCCCGATCTATCTTGATATGGGGATTGATGCTAATGATGCCGTAAATCACATTGTCGATTCTGACCGTGTTGCCTTTATTCATGGTGATGGTCAGCATGCCATTGTGAATATTGGTGCTGATGCCAATATTCAGGCGTTCAATACGGATATTTCACTGGTGCGGCTGGAAGACGGTGCAACCCTGAATAACGCCGGGACTTTGGGGTCAACTTCTGCAACAGTTCGTGGTACCAATATTATTTTTGCCACTGACAGTACGGTTATTATTGACACTACTGGGGTACTGGATGCAGGGACTAATCCTGAGATGCTGGACTTCAAGCCCACACCTACCTCAACATTGCCGTTGTACATAGCTAACGGCAGTCATACCGCTATTTTAGCTAATGGAGTTTCGTCAGTTACCAACAATGGTGTGATTAATACCGCTTCTCGTGGGGCAAGCGCTTATACTCGCGCGGCGGTGATCGATGGCAACTCGACCTTCGTCAATAACGGCGCGATCAATATTGCTTCAACTATCGATTTGTCTCCTGCAGCAGGTTATTTGAATGAGGGGGTGAGTGTTCAGAAAGGCTCTACCTTTGAAAATAACGGTACCGTCTATGTGGGCCGTCAATCACAACGTTCGTTAACTGATGTAGTCACTGACCTGGCCATTAAGACTCAGTCTTATGCAGTTAGATTACTGCAAGATACCGTTAACTTGAGCAATATCGCTACCTTTACCAATAGTGCGACCGGTAAAATCGTGATTGGCAGCAAAACTGAAAACTCTACAGCTATTGCTGCACAAGGAGCGAGAACAGTAGTCAATCAAAACGGCACTATTGAGCTCAACGGTGCTGGTGCTGTATCCGGACAAAATGCAGGGCAGAATATCGGTATCTCTTCCAGCGCTAACGCCACGAATATCTTCAATAATGGTGATATCGTTATAAATGGTATCAATACCGTCGGTATCAAAGTACTGACCAACAGTTCAGCCACTAACGCCGGTAACGTTTATGTAAATAACGGGCTTGATGCTGCCACTAAACTGGCGAACTACGGTATTCAGGCGGTTGGTGCGGGCGCGGTGGCTAATCTCTCTGGTGAGGTAAAGCTGGCGGGCGATGGTGCTATTGGGGTGGTTGCTGAAGATAAAGGTACCATTAATGTCTCCGGTACCGGTCAGGTTGAGTTTGTTTCAGGTAAAAAACAGGTGGGCTACCTGATTTACGGTACGGGCTCTAGCGTCAATAACATTGCCACGGGTGATGAAACGGTTTCAACCGAAGGCTCTACACTGTATCGCGTTGATAAGGGTGCCAGCTTTATCGGGACCACAGCCTCAACCATGAATGCCACCGGTAAAGATTCTTCTCTTATTCAAGTCACCGGTGTTGGCAGTACATTTAACTCCGGCGCGTTAGATATGGTCCTTTCTGGCGAGGGCTCTACTGGGGTAAAAGTCGAGGGTGGCGCCAGCGGCACCATCACGGCAGATGCCAGCCTGGAATTGAGCGGTGATGGGGCTACTGCCGGTATCGTCGATGGCAACTACTACGGCCTGGATGGTATTGCCACCGGTGCTACCGGAAAATCTGTCTTAACCAGTTCGGCGGTATTGACCACCGGTAACACCGCGTCTGGTGCCTATGGCTATATCGCCCGTAATGGCGGTGAGCTTATCCACAATGGCTCCATTGATTTTACACAAGCAGGCAGTACTGGCGTGCTGGTAGACGGCGGGATTCTGACCAACCAAAACCTCATCACAGTCAATGGGACTGCGGTCAATATTCAGGGTGCTAACTCTACCGTGAATAACAGCGGTACCGTCAACGCAACCGACGGCACCGCCGCTTATCTGCTGGGTGCGGGGGCGAGCCTGACCTTATCCGGTAACGGTGAAACCAAAGCGGGCGGCACTGCCCATGGCGTACTGCTTGATACCGGTGCCACAGCACTGACCGTGGATGGCGCAACCATCACCATGACCGCGGGCGGCACAGGTAATGCGATTGAAAACAAAGCGGAAATTACCGGTATTCAGTTAAAAGACACCACGCTGACGGTGGGTAATGGTGCAGGTATTCGTACCGGTGCCTCCCTGGCGGCAACCAACTCTGGCACGATCAATGTCAACGGCAGCGGTACCGGTATTCTGTTTGCCAACACCGGCGACACCATCACCGATAATACGCTGGACATGTCCGACTCGGCCGGTCTGGTGATTAACGTCAATTCAGCCGCGGGCAAAGGGATTGTCACCAACTCCCGTCAGGATCTGAAAACCGGTGCCAGCGTAAACGTCAATGATGCCGCAGGCGGTGCAGCCCTGATTGTCAAAGGCACTACCGGCCGTGTCGAGCAGTCCGGTAACCTGATATCAACATCACTCACCAGCCCGGTGGTGGACATCAATAACGGTTATGTCACCAGCTTCGTCAACAGCGGTACCATTCAAGCCAACAGCGCCACGCAGCAGGCTGTCGTAACCAATACTGGGACGGGTCTGGCATTTACCAACGCCACGGGTGGCACAATTGTTGGCAAGGTGGATCTGTTAGCGGGCAACAACACCGTGACCCTGATGCAAGGCAGTAAAGGCACTGACTTCACCACCGGCAGCGGCGATGATGCCTTCATTCTGAAAGGGCTGACATTAGCCGATACCGGCGTGTTTAGCTCACTGAACGGCGGTACCGGCAGCGATACGCTGACGCTGGACAGTTCGCTGTATACCCTGAGTGATGCTGATGCTATCCAGAATATGGAATACATCAACCTGATCAATAACTCAACGCTGACACTGGACAATGTGCTGCTGGCGCTGGGTGACAGTCAGGATGACAATGCCAACACCGGTTTTAATCTGGGTGACGGCAGTCTGTTGCAGGTTAATAACCTGAATGCCGTGAGCTTTAACAGCAAGTTGAACGGCCTCGGCACGATGGCCGTTAATACCGCCGGTAATGCCTTTGATTTTACGGCTAATGCGGCACAGAACGCCTTTAACGGGGTACTGGCATTAGGTCACGCCACCTTTGAGCTGGCGGCGGATAACACGGCAGCATTAGTGAATGCCACTCTGAAACTGGGCGCGGACAGTATCACCACCGTCGGTGACGGTGTGCAAACTATCGGTGGGTTGGCCTTTGACGGCGGTACGGTGAAATTTGACACCGGCACCCCGGGTGAGACGGTGGCGAAAAGCACTATCCATACCACCAAAGAGATGAACCTGCTGGGCACCGGGACGGTGGTGGTGGACATCGACAGCGTCGACAACAGCCAGACGCCGGTCAATCCTGCGCTGCCCATCATGGAGCAGGATGATGCCAACACCGTGCTGCAACTGGCGGTGAGTGATGTGGCCGTGCAAGGCGATGGCGGCAATCTGGTGCTGAAAGACCAGGATGGCAATGTCATTACCGATGCCACCACGGCCGATATTGCACAAAATGGCACCACGGTCGCCAAAGGCACTTACGATTATCGCCTGAGCAGCGGTACGGGTAACGACGGTTTGTATATCGGTTACGGCCTGACCGAAGTTGAACTGCTGGGCAGCGGTGCAGATGCACTGGCGCTGTATGCCACCAATAAAACCGGTCCTGCGGCGGATTTGAGTGCCAAAGTGACGGGCAGTGGTGAGTTGGCGATTGATACCGGTGCAGGAAATACGGTAACACTGTCCAATCTGGACAATGATTACACCGGTTCTACCGATGTACGCAGCGGCACCTTGCAGATGCTGAATGATAATGTGTTGGGGAATACCTCGCTGTTATCACTGGCAGCAGATACCGCCTTTGACATGAAGGGTCACAGCCAAACCGTGGGCGAACTGAACAGTACTGCGGGCTCAACGGTTGATCTCAATGGTGGCAGCTTAACCTTGAGCCAGGGCGGTGTGTCTGAGGGTGAACTGACCGGCAGTGGCGCGCTGACAATTGCCGCCAATGTGCTGAGCGTTAAGGGTGCCAATACTGGCCTGAGCGCGGTGACCACCCTTGCCAGTGGCGCACAAGCGTTACTGAACAATGCAGCGGGTCTGGGCGATGGCAATATCGTTAACGCCGGTCTGCTGACACTGAAAGGGGCTGCGGGCCAGTTAGCAAATGCTATCAGTGATGCCGGCAGTGTGGTGCTGGAAGATAACAGCGATATCACATTGAGCGGTGATAACCGCCTGTTCAGCGGCCTGTTTGCTATCACGAACGGCAGCCAGTTAACCGCTTCTCAGGCAGAACATCTGGGGACGGCAGCGGTCACTAACGACGGTTCATTGGTGCTCAATAGCGATAATAACTGGTTGCTGGCAAACAGCATTAGCGGCAGTGGTAGTCTGACTAAAAACGGTGACGGTACCCTGTCATTGACTCAAACGGCGGCCTATACCGGCCAGACAGATATCAATGCGGGTGGCCTGATGTTAGGCAGCAGTGCTGACCCCATGACGCTGGCAAGCCAGCAGGTGAATATAGCCAGCGGTGCCTTTATGGGCGGTTTTGGTGGTGTAGCGGGCGCGGTTGATAACCAGGGCGTGCTGTTTGTGGGCAACCCAACGGCACCGGTGGTACCGGCGATGGGCCGTCTGGCTCGCCTGGCGCCGGCCAGTAATATCTTTACCGTTGGCACTGACTTAACCAACAGCGGCACGGTATTTATCGGTAACAAGACCAGTGACGGTACGGGCACCACCGGTAACCAATTAGTGGTCAACGGCAACTATATTGGCAACAACGGTCTGCTGCACTTCAACACCGCGCTGGGCGACGACAGCTCTGCCACCGACAGCATGATTGTGAACGGTAACACCAGCGGCACCACTAACGTAAGCGTAGATAATGCGGGCGGTACGGGCGCTAAAACCTTAAACGGTATTGAGCTCATTCAGGTGAATGGTCAATCCGACGGTGAGTTTGTGAACCCTGGCCGTATCGTAGCGGGTGCATATGATTACTCACTCGTACGTGGGGTGGGTTCAAACGCCAGTAACTGGTATTTGACCAGCCTGAGTAATTTGCCGATTGATCCAGAGAACCCGGTCGACCCGGAAAACCCGGCGAGTCCAGGCGAGGAAACTAAACGTCCTGAAGCCGGCAGCTACACCGCGAACCTGGCCGCAGCCAACACTATGTTTGTGACGCGTCTGCACGATCGTTTGGGCGAAACACAGTATATCGACGCCCTGACTGGCGAGCAGAAAGTGACCAGCATGTGGCTGCGTAACGAAGGCGGACATAACCGTTCACGTGACACCAGTGGTCAGTTGAAAACCCAAAGCAACCGCTATGTGATGCAATTGGGTGGCGATATTGCCCAGTGGAGCAACGATGGTCTGGACCGTTTACACCTGGGTGTAATGGCCGGTTACGGTAATAGCAAGAGCGACACCCACGCGAAATCGGGCTATAAGTCGAGTGGTTCGGTTGATGGATACACCGCCGGGGTGTACAGCACCTGGTATGCCAACGACGAAGACAAGTCGGGCTTGTATGTTGACGGTTGGGCGCAGTACAGCTGGTTTAACAATAGCGTGCAGGGCGACGGTCTGGCGACGGAAGAGTATAAATCGAAAGGGATCACCGCGTCGGTCGAGAGCGGCTACACCTTTAAGATCGGTGAAAATCAGTCTAAAAACGAAACGTACTTTATCCAGCCGAAAGCCCAAATCACCTGGATGGGTGTGAAAGCTGACGAGCACCGTGAAGCAAACGGTACTCAGGTGAGTGGTCAAGGCGACGGTAATATCCAGACCCGTCTGGGGCTGCGTTCTTATATGAAAGGCCACCACGAAAGTGATAATGGCAAGGATCGCGAGTTCCAACCGTTTGTGGAAGCCAACTGGATCCACAACACCAAAGATTTTGGCACCAATATGAACGCGGTTGAAGTGAAACAAGCTGGCGCGAAGAATATCGGTGAACTGAAAGTGGGTGTTGAGGGGCAATTGAACAAGCAACTGAATGTCTGGGGTAACGTTGGCCAGCAATTGGGCGACAAAGGTTACAGCGATACTGCAGTGATGTTAGGGGTGAAATACAACTTCTAATCGTTATTAGCTCTCATCAATAACGGTGCTTCGGCACCGTTATTGATTCATGCAGATACAATAACTGCTCAAAGAAATTCAGCATTATATAAGCGGTACTGTTGCCAATGGCGGCTTTCATTCTTTGCCTACTTAAGTGTTTGCAGTTCAGCACCAGCCTGCGCTAGCGAGATATTAGGGAAGTGACCGATCTTAACTTGGGTGAGTTTGTGAGTTATGGGGCTGGTATAGCGGTAGAAGAAAGCTTTAATGCCGCTAGCGCACAAGTGATCCGTAATGGCGATTTTCGCCGGTATCAACTGGCCTTATCACCGGGTTTCATCGCGTCGATGGCTTTAGTTGATAGTGGTTTTTTTTCTGGTTTATCCACCTATTAGCGCCATGAGTGTCACTGTTATATGACATCCATTACACCACAGGTGGATTAACGAGCTACATTCTAATCTACAGTAAAATGTAGGATATCGTGGTTTTTAGTGTGATTTGATGAGATAACAAGAAACCCCACTAAATCACTTATTAATCAACAAAATAAAATAAACTTACTGTTAATTTCATCACGAATAATCAAATTGGAAACTATAATTAGCCATTATTCTTTCCTCTCAAACATCAGATCCCAAACGCCATGTCCCAGACGCTGGCCACGTAATTCAAATTTTGTCAGCGGACGCGAGTCCGGACGAGGAACATAATCATTTTGTTCTGAAAGGTTGCGGTATCCGTTTACACCTGACATCACTTCCAACATATGTTCCGCATAATGTTGCCAGTCGGTCGCCATATGGAACACGCCACCCACTTTTAATTTACTTCTCACCAATTCAACAAAAGGTATCTGGACGATACGACGCTTATTATGGCGCGCTTTGTGCCATGGGTCAGGGAAGAATAGCTGTACCATATCCAGTGAAGCATCTGGAATCATATTTTCCAGCACTTCAACCGCGTCATGACACATAATCCGCAAGTTGCTTAGTCCCGCCTCGTGAGCAGCCCCCAAACAAGCACCAACCCCCGGAGAATGCACTTCTATCCCCAGAAAATTCTGCTGCGGATTACTGGCAGCCATGGTCACCAGTGAAGTCCCCATGCCGAAACCGATTTCCAGTACCACCGGAGCTTCGCGGCCAAACAAGGCGTTTACATCAACTGGCGTTGCTTGATATTCCACGCCCATCACCGGCCAGTAGCTATCTAGCGCCAGTTGTTGACCTTTGGTCAGCCGCCCCTGACGACGGACAAAACTACGAATACGGCGTATGGCTCGGCCGTTTTCATCAAATTCCGGGGATATGACGTCATTTATCATGGTACTTTCTGTCTGTTGATTGCGTATGTGAACGCGCATTATGCAAAGATACGGTAGTTTATCAACTCTGGGCGTCATAAGTACAAAATTAAGCAGTAAATAACGTAGATATAACCAAAGTGGCCGATTAAAGTCAGTGATTCGGGTGCGTGAGTGCGGCTAACACAGTTGTAGCTTCAAGTACGAAGGGGGTTTACAGGGTGAGAACTCTATGCTGCAATCCAGCTCTAATTTATTACCTGCCGGATATTGATACCAACTTATGATGCAAGCGCAACAGTTCGCGCACGAGGTACTTGAGTGGTACCAACGCTTTGGTCGCAAAACCTTGCCGTGGCAATTGGATAAAACACCTTATCAGGTATGGTTGTCAGAAGTGATGTTGCAACAGACTCAGGTTGCGACCGTCATTCCCTATTTCCAACGTTTTATGTTGCGCTTCCCTGATATCAGTGCGCTGGCTGCGGCACCGTTGGATGAAGTTCTGCATTTATGGACCGGGCTGGGTTACTACGCCCGTGCCAGAAATCTGCATAAAGCCGCCCAAACGGTTGTTGAACGCCATCAAGGCGAGTTCCCTACTACTTTTGACGAGATTCTCGCACTGCCAGGGATTGGGCGCTCAACTGCGGGCGCTATTTTGTCGCTCTCGTTAGGGAAACATTTTCCTATTTTAGATGGTAACGTCAAACGAGTGCTGGCCCGTTGTTACGCTGTTGAGGGATGGCCCGGTAAAAAGGAAGTCGAAGGCCGCCTGTGGCAAAGCAGTGAAGATGTTACGCCAGCCAAAGGCGTAGGTCAGTTTAATCAGGCGATGATGGATTTAGGTGCCACGGTGTGCACCCGTTCTAAGCCCAAGTGTGAGCTTTGCCCACTGAATACCGGTTGTATGGCTTATGCTAATCACAGTTGGGCACGCTACCCCGGTAAAAAACCCAAACAGACATTACCGGAAAAAACAGCTTACTTTTTGTTGATGCAAAACGGATCGCAGGTATGGCTCGAACAGCGCCCGCCAGTAGGTCTATGGGGGGGGCTATTTTGCTTCCCGCAATTTTCTGAACAAGCCGAACTGGAGCGTTGGTTGCAGCAACAAAGTATTGCCAGCAGCAGTTTGCAGCAGTTAACTGCTTTTCGTCATACCTTCAGCCACTTCCATCTGGATATTGTCCCCATGTGGCTGAATACGGCGTCATCCCGTGGATGCATGGATGATGGTGCAGGTCTCTGGTATAACTTAGCACAACCACCCGCGGTAGGATTGGCGGCCCCAGTTGAACGCCTATTACATCAGTTGGCAAAACAGCCGAGTGACCAACATAGCTAACCCCCTGCAACTTCAAGTATGAAGGGTATAGCGCCATAGAAGAGGATTTAGCATGAGCAGAACAATTTTTTGCACATTTTTAAAACATGATGCTGAGGGGCAAGATTTTCAGCTCTATCCAGGTGAGATTGGCAAACGTATCTATAACGAAATATCAAAAGAAGCTTGGTCACAATGGATAACCAAGCAAACCATGCTGATTAACGAGAAAAAACTGAGCATGATGAATGTCGAAGACCGCAAACTGTTAGAGCAGGAGATGGTTAACTTCCTGTTCGAAGGGCAGGATGTTCATATTGAAGGTTATACTCCACCGAGTAAGTAACCACACGGGGTCTGCGCTGGCCCCGTTGTTATTCCTCATCAAGATATGGCTTGTAAGATGAAGAAAATTTTAGCTTTGCTGATAGTTGCACCATTGTTAGTGTCTTGCTCAGGCAATAAGAATCAAACAGAAAACGAAGCCTATGTCAAAGATACCAACGGTTTTGAGATTTTAATGGGCCAATTTGCCCATAACATTGAAAATATTTGGGGATTAAAAGAAGTCTTAATCGCGGGTCCAAAAGATTACGTTAAGTATACGGATCAATATCAAACCCGCAGCCATATCAACTTCGATGCCGGTACGATTACGGTTGAAACCATTGCCACGACAGATCCGGCGGCTCACTTGCGTCAGGCGATTATTACCACACTTTTAATGGGTGATGATCCTGGCTCTATCGACCTCTATTCGGATGTTAACGATATTCAGATCAGTAAAGAGCCCTTCCTCTATGGGCAGGTGCTAGATAACAATGGCCAGCCGATCCGTTGGGAATGGCGCGCGGCCCATTTTGCTGATTATCTGCTACAAACCAGAATGCAAAAACGCACTTCCGGCCTGCATGTTATCTGGTCGGTCACCTTGCAATTAGTCCCTAACCATCTGGATCAACGTGCCCATAAATACCTGCCACTGGTGCGCCAGTCAGCGGAGCGTTATGGCGTCGAAGAGTCATTGATCCTGGCAATTATGCAAACAGAATCTAGCTTCAACCCATATGCGGTCAGTGGCTCTGATGCGTTGGGCCTGATGCAAGTTGTACAGCATACTGCCGGGCGAGATGTGTTCAAAATGAAGGGTAAAAGTGGCCAGCCAAGCCGTAGCTATCTGTTTGATCCAGAAAATAATATTGATGCTGGTACGGCATATCTGTCAATTCTGCAAAATACTTATCTAGGCGGAATTCAGAATGCCACCTCACGGCGTTATGCTGTTATTACCTCTTATAACGGCGGAGCTGGTAGCGTATTGCGGGTATTCTCCAGCGATAAGAACCAGGCTGTTAATATTATCAACAATATGGCTCCTGGTGATGTATTCCAAACGCTGACCACTAAACACCCTTCAGGCGAATCTCGCCGTTATCTGGTGAAAGTGAACAGCGCGCAGAAGAGTTATCGCCGCCACTAGTTTTATTTATAGCGGATTTTATAGCCCAAGAAATTGGCGTTGCAGGTGGCTAATCCCCCCCTGCAACGCCAACCAAGGGAAAACTGAAATGACAGGCTCCACCCACAGTGTCATTTTTTATGTCTAAAGTGTGATTGCCCGACAAAAGTGCACATTTGAATAACAACCATTCTCAATAAAATGTTTATAGTATCGCTAATCATCCTATCCCTACTATCGGCAGATTGAACAAATGGACTTTGGACTTACCCTGTTTGAAATGGTGGTAATCTTCTCCACTATGGTCATCGCTTATATCATCTTTGGTATTACAGGATTTGGTTCTGCATTAATTGCCAGTCCGATATTAGCGCTATTTATTCCTGTCGCTAAGATTGTCCCATTATTGGCAATTGTCGATATGTTTGCAGCCATTACCAATGTAGCTCGCCATAGCCGTCATGCCGACCTTGCTGAACTTAAGCGATTAGTCCCACTAATGATTATTGGTAGTCTGATCGGCGCGACGTTACTGCTACGTACTCGCCCTGATATTTTGCTACTGGCGCTCGGCATATTTGTCATTTTATATGCCATTTACGCCCTTAGCCGGCGTAAACCACAAGGACAATTCAAACCTGTTGCCGCCATTCCTTTTGGCTTGATTGGCGGTATTTTCAGCGCGCTATTTGGCAGCGGCGGGTTTATTTATGCTATTTATTTATCCGGCAGAATAGCCAGCAAAGATAATTTGCGGATTACCCAGACCACGCTTATCGGCCTGAGTACCCTCACGCGAGTTATTTTGTTTACGCTAGCAGGGGTCTACATGGACCTATCTATTTTATGGATGGTACTACTGTTGGTACCGGGGATGTTAGTTGGTTTGGTTATCGCCAATAAAATCAGTTTGGGGATAAGTCGCGACCAGCTTATCCGATTAATAAATATCTTATTGCTGATTTCCGGCACAGTTTTAGTCGCACGCTATTTAGGTTATTGATAAGCCTAATTTGTAATAACTTATTGTGAGACAGCCGATGCTCTCATCGGCTGTCTATCAGTACCTCAGTTTACGGCGTAATGACATAACCAAAGATACGCCGCCACTCTACATCACCTTTTTCGATATAAACGCCCTGCAATTCAGGCGAGAAGCCGGGCAATAAATTAATCCCCTCTTCCAACGCCAGGAAATAACGCTGTACCGCCCCGCCCCACATTTCACCCGGCACCACGCACAATACGCCTGGTGGATAAGGGAGTGCGCCTTCAGCAGCAATGCGCCCTTCAGCCTCGGCAATAGGGATTAGCTCGATATTATCGCGAATAAACTGGATATTGGCATCTTGCGGGTTCATTAATACCGGCGGTAAGCTGGCTTTGCGGAACATATCCTTTTGCAGTTGTTTAACATCATAGCTGACATAGAGATCATGCATTTCTTGGCATAACTGGCGTAGAGTGTAGCCGCGATAGCGCTCTTCATTCTTACGGTATATCGTCGGTAATACATCACACAATAAAGCATCTTGCTCCACGTAGCGCTCAAACTGAACCAGCATATCAACCAGATGTGCCATTTTTGCTGGATTTTCTGCCGGTGTTAGCAGGAACAAAATTGAATTCAGATCGCATTTTTCCGGCACAATACCATTTTCACGCAAGAAGGTAGCCAGTATCGCTGCCGGAACACCAAATTGGGTATATTGGCCGCTGTTAGCATCGATACCCGGTGTCGTCAGTAATAACTTACAAGGATCAACCAGATATTGGTCTTGGTTATACCCTTCAAATCCATGCCAACGTTCATTAGGCACAAAATTAAAGAAACGTGTGTCATTGGCAATAACGTCCGTATCGTAATCTTGCCAATTTTTACCACTGACAGTGGGAGGAATAAATGGCCGCAACATTGAGCAGCGTTCTAATAATAGTTTACGCGTATCGATGCCCAACTTGACACAATCCATCCACATGCGGCGGCCACTGTCACCAGAATGAATTTTGGCGTTAATATCCAGTGCAGCAAATAATGGGTAGAACGGGCTGGTTGAGGCATGCAACATAAATGCATTATTAAAACGTTTATGATTACAGTGCCGTTTTTGCCCTTTGATATGATTATCTTTTTTATGTACCTGCGAGGTTTGGGAGAAACCAGCCTGCTGCTTGTGCACTGACTGAGTCACAATAATCCCAGGGTCATTTTCATTTAAATCCAGCAATAGCGGTGAGAAATCCTTCATCATCGGAATAAACTGTTCGTAACCTACCCACGCAGAATCAAATAGAATGTAATCACACAAATGACCAATAGTATCAACCACCTGACGTGCGTTATACACCGTGCCATCGTAGGTACCCAACTGAATGATCGCCAATCTGAATGGCCGCGCCTCTTCTGCTCTTTCTGGGGCAACCTCCCGCAATTGCTGACGTAAATAACGCTCGTCGAAACAATGAGCATCAATACCACCAATAAAACCGAACGGGTTGCGGGCCGTTTCCAAATAGATTGGTGTCGCCCCAGCCTGAATCAGCGCACCATGATGGTTGGATTTATGGTTATTACGATCGAACAATACCAAATCACCACGGGTCAATAAGGCATTAGTCACGACCTTATTTGCAGCCGATGTACCATTCAAAACAAAATAGGTTTTATCCGCATTGAAGACCTTAGCTGCATATTTTTGTGCATCTTTAGCTGCACCTTCATGGATCAGCAAGTCACCCAGTTTGACGTCTGCGTTGCACATATCTGAACGGAAAATGGTCTCGCCATAAAACTCAAAAAACTGGCGACCGGCAGGATGCTTACGGAAAAACTCGCCACCCTGATGCCCTGGGCAAGCAAAAGTTGAATTATTCATCTCGACATATTTTTTCAATGTTGAGAAAAATGGCGGTAATAGATTTTTTTGATATTCACTGGCGGCAGCTTCTACCTGAGCATTGTAAAAAGCTTTGTTTGCTTCGCCGAGCGTAATAATCCCCTTAATCAGAGGCAAATAATCGGCAGAAACCGTCTGTTGTGCCGTGACAGCAACAAAAGTAGGAATAGCAAAACCCAGATCATGCAACTTTGACAATATACCGGCATTGGCATCTTCAACCGACATCACCACAGCGGCAACATCAGTAAAATCAGTTTGATTGAGGTATACCATTCCCCGCTGGCTTTCTATATAAGAAGCCAAACGAGCACTTGTTGCTATTTTTAATAGTGTCATGTCACTTACTCTCAAACGGTCAGGTATGAGGCTGCCATTTTGGCATGTATATGACATCGCATAAGGTGAAGATTTTATGCAATGCCGGCAAATTGATATCTATTACGCACACGATCACTCGCTCAAATAGAAGCTAGAATAGTGAGTTAACTGGTCTTCGCATCGACCAATAGACATCAGTAAAATCAGAGATCCAGCTCTATTTTTAATAATGCCTAACAGTGAACGACAGATAGCCTTACCGCATGGAAGTAACAAGGAACTTAACAGCAGATAAACAGGAGAAATAGCATGAGAAGCGCTCATTATGCATTGAATAGTCTACTACTGTCATAACCGCCTCCTGCTTACTTAATCGAAATGATATGGATTAGAGGGATGAATAGTAACGCTAAATTTTCGCAATAATTGCATGTTTTGCCGGTAGGTTCAACCTTTCAGGCCAATAAAAATGCACTTTTAGTGAATATCTAAGCCATTGTTATTTAACACACTAAAAAATAAAAAATCTATAAATCAAGTAGATGAAATATGTAGATGCACCATAAAAATTAACTTCCCAACAGTTTTCTCGCTATTTTTGCATGAAAAGAGAGCAACCGATCGCCTTTATAAGAGAAACTCATTGACGACTTGCCGCCAATACGGTTTAATGCGCCCCGTTGCCCGGATAGCTCAGTCGGTAGAGCAGGGGATTGAAAATCCCCGTGTCCTTGGTTCGATTCCGAGTCCGGGCACCAAATTCATAACCTGCTTGTTAAGAACTAAGATTTTTAACAGGCATGACAAAGTACCCGAATCATCATCGTGAAAGTAGGCTGTAACTGCTACACCTTGGTTGAACATAGGGGAACAATAAACCGGAGAATGTCGATGACAAACTTCGGTTTTATTGTGTCTTAAGGCGGAGGAAATTGACAGTTTTTCAGCGCACCTGTCAATATTCTGTTAAGGAAAGCGGTAATTTTTTCTTTCTGTTATGCCGATTTTTAAAAAAAACCTCTTTTCTCTCAAAAGTCTCTTCCAACGCCAGTCTGAGGCTATCTATATGGACTGTTGCAAAAATCTTGTGATGATAAGCTAAAGCACCATTTCGGCTGAAGGAGTAGCGTATGGCCCCATTCAAAGGTCGGCATTTTCAGAGTGCCATTATCCTCTGGGCCGTTCGCTGGTATTGTAAATACGGCATCAGCTATCGCGAACTCCAGGAAATGCTGGCTGAACGGGGCATCAATGTTGACCACACCACGATTTATCGTTGGGTTCAGCGCTATGCACCTGAAATGGAAAAGCGCCTGCGATGGTACTGGCGTCATCCGACCGACCTTCGTCCCTGGCATCTGGATGAAACCTACGTCAAAATTGGTGGCAAATGGGCTTATCTGTACCGGGCCGTAGACAGCCACGGTAGAACGATTGATTTTTATCTTTCGTCTCGACGTAATACCCAAGCGGCTTATCGATTTTTGAAGTAGATATTAGGTAACTTACGGGATTGGGAACAGCCACGACGCATTATTACAGATAAAGCACCCACCTATGGCAGAGCGCTCGCGTTATTGAAACGGGAAGGCAAATGCCCGCCAAACGTGGTGCACCGTCAGGTGAAATACCTCAACAACGTGATTGAATGTGATCACGGTAAGCTGAAGCGGATAATCAATCCGATGTTAGGCTTCAAATCCATGAAAACGGCTTATGCCACGATCAAGGGTATAGAAGTGATGAATGCGTTGCGTAAAGGTCAGGCTGAACCTTGGTATTATGGTCATCCTCAGGGCGAAGTGCGTCTGGTGAACTACGTTTTCAGCCTCTAATGTTTTTTAGCCTAAGGGAGTGTTGACCCTAACGGGCTATTTGCAACAGTGCCTTAAATATTCTGCCAGATACAGTTGTTGGCGGGTACAGATGATACACAAAGGATAACTTCATCATCCTGCTAGCGACGGATTGTTACCGGCAGAACAATTTTATCTGTTGGCCGCTATAAAAAAATAGGCAGTGCTATTTTGCGGACCTCGATCTGTTAATGCGACATAACTGATCAGAATAGTGGTGTTTTGAGCCTCCAGATCAAAGATGATTGATGAAAAATTCAGCAATACTGACATTTTCCTAGACTGCCTTGTTAAGGCTACTACCTTATAAGTTAATAAAGCTTATGAAACGCTTAAATTTTTCTGAATATTAATTAACATGATATATCATGTTAATTATAGGAGAATCCTTAAAGACAATCAATATGAATATTATACAATGTTCATATTGTAAGTTATTCCATTTTATGAAAATTAATAATTTAATTCCTCGTCTAAATAGATTGTTTTTAGATGACGTATTAATCATTGCTCTATGTTAGTAAAAACACAATATAGAGGTATGTAATTACTGATACTTTTTGTATTTATTTCAATGTCGTTGATATTATGAGGTAGTCATGTCTAAAAGGTTAGCTGCTGAGTTTTTTGGTACTTTTTGGTTAGTATTTGGTGGGTGCGGTAGTGCTGTATTGGCGGCCTCGTACCCTGAGTTAGGTATCGGCTTTACTGGTGTAGCACTGGCATTTGGTTTGTCTGTTTTAACCATGGCTTACGCCGTAGGGCATATTTCCGGAGCGCATTTTAATCCAGCCGTTACTTTAGGTTTATGGGCTGGAGGCCGATTTAAAACTAAAGATATAGCCCCTTATATTTTTGCTCAGGTCATTGGTGGTATCATTGGGGCCTCTATTCTATTTTTTATAGCCAATGGTAAAACTGGTTTTGATGCATCAGTAAATGGTTTCGCCTCAAACGGCTACGGCGCATATTCTCCCGGTAGCTTCTCTATGCAGGCAGCCATTGTTGCTGAGGTAGTATTGACGGCATTTTTCCTTATCGTTATTCACGGAGTGACCGATAAACGAGCTCCGGTTGGATTTGCTCCATTGGCAATTGGCCTAACGTTGACACTTATTCATTTAATTAGTATTCCAGTTACTAATACATCCGTTAACCCTGCACGTAGTACGGCAGTGGCTATTTTCCAGGGCGGTTGGGCATTACAGCAATTATGGTTGTTCTGGATAATGCCTATATTAGGCGGCATTATAGGCGGCCTTATTTATCGTAACTTACTTAGTGATAAAAATTAGCTATTCATTTAACTTAAAGTGATTTAACCTAATTAGAATAGGTAGCCATTACTTTTATGGCTACCTATTCTAGTTGTTGAACCATTGGGCACTGTTGCAAATATCCAGTGGTGATAAACGATTGTGTCGCATTAAGGTGCAGTCCGGTAACATGCTGTTTTTTTTTGTGATGTTACCTGCCCATGTCTCTAATCCGAAACGCCTTCCGTCGACTGCATTACCCCGCTGATGTTATCGCTCAGTGTGTTCGCTGGTATCTCGCTTATACCCTGATCCTGCGCAATCTCGAAGAGATGATGGCAGAGCGCGGCATTATCGTTGACCATTTCCACATTTCACCGCTGGGTTAGCTGGGTTATCCGCCTGGTGCCGTTGTTGGATAAGGCGTTTCGTCGGCATAAGCGCACAGTGGACCGTCGGTGGCGCATGGACGAAACCTACATAAAAATCAAAGGTCAGTGGAAATATATGTACCGTGCGGTCGATACTGCGGGTCAAACCATTGACTTCCTGCTGACCGCCAGGCGAGACGCCGCAGCCGCATTACGTTTCTTTCGCAAGGCCATTAGACATCACGGCGAACCGGAAGTAGTGACCATTGATAAAAGTGGCACCAACACGGCAGCGCAACTTTTGCTGACTAGCCTACGTTAATACGGCACAACCCTATACTGCACTGGGGATTGAAATGAAGGGAAAAACCGCAGAAGCTGGGCTTTGTGTCGCTGATGAAACAATTTACGAATGTAGATCCGTACCAGTGTGTACTGTGTGATAGCCGGATGGTTTTTAACAGTGCGTGGGCCGGTATCCGGGCAGAAGAGTTGTTGCCCCGACGTCGGCTGGAGTTCAAAACAGAGCGATGATTACGATAGGCAGCATAGGGAAGATCTGCCTGAAATTTGGATTGGTTATCAAAATGGTGTTTATTTAAATCAATCGTCAACCTCACGCTACCTGATCTGATGAAACTCATGGCCCAGTCCCCCTCTTTTGATTCTGACCTAAGGGAAAAAAATGGATCCAACTTCCTAACCATCAAGCGGACCCCTTCAACGACACAACAGCCGCTCAGGTAAGCAAATTCTGACAATCTGAAAGCAGATAAAAAGAGATGTGATACTGGAAAGCTATTTGAAATACCGTGATTGGGGACTTTATATAAAAGTACCAAAATTCAATGGAGTAAAGGCCTTCGTCATTGAACGATGGCCTGAAATTAAATTTTTCTATAAAACATCAGTGAATACTAAATTTGATTAGCATTTTGTACCAAATGGAATCCATTTACTTTGCTGAGCAGTATTACCATTTTTATAATATACTGTTCGATAGCACGTAATTGATATAAACCCATTCTGGACCTTTTTCCAAGGACCATAGATGGTTTTACCACCGCCTCCAGCATTGAACGGAACATTTTGTGCGTAGGCAGGGCCAGATGCAGCGATGCCAAAAATCATCCCAGAAATTAAAATGGATAACAGTTTATTTTTCATTAAAAATCATCCTTAATTAATATATCTACTTATGATGCCATAATAAATAATGGTTAACTTCGTTCAACTGTTCGTTGCTCAACAAAATTGATACATGCGTACTATTTTATTTTGTGACGTAACGTAACGGCCATTTTTGTAATAGTCGCGACTACAATATCTCATAAGTGGCATGTTTTTCGATAAAACCACTCTTTTCCAGGACGTCCAGCCAGTTTTCCCCATTTTCCCGCTACTATCAAAAGGAACGTTCTGAGCAAAAACTGGAGCCATTGTCCCCATAATTACACCAGATACTAAAAGTGATAATAAAAACCCTCTCATCCTTGCCTCTTTTTCATCCAATTAAATTGTAAAATATAAAAACCAAAAAGAACGCGACTAATTTAAAACTAGAGTTTAAATTACAAAGCTAAATTTCAGTCGTATATTACCCTCCATTGGAAAGTTAAGCACTACACTCAACATGAAATAATTTCACTTATTGATAGTATAATGGCTATTAGATAATAATTCAGACAATTCCAATCTCTGCACTAAGCACTAGTTAAACTTTTATACGTCCCGTATAAATAGCTATATTTAAGATCGACGTATTCTTATTTTCCCCACGAACTGTGGATGAATGACTAAGTGAAGTTATGTTTTTAAACTGTTTTGGCTCTGCTGGTTAGCCCAGTGGAAGCTAAGTGGCTCTGTTGCATGAAGCTGTCGTCGGTTAACATACAGTTTTAAGGTGTTATTTGAAATGTCTCTGATAAGAAAAGCCTTCAAACGTCTGCACTACCCGTTGATATCATCGCCCAATGTGTTCGCTGGTATCTCGCTTACGCCCTGAGTCTACGCAACCTAGAAGAGATGATGGCAGAACGCGGTATTATCGTTGGCCATTCTACCCTGTATCGCTGGGAACCCCTTTGCTATATAAGGCTTTCAGTCGGCACAAGCGCAGCGTGGGACGTCGGTGTTTACGGCCAGTGGAAATACCTGTGTCATGCTGTGGACTCCAATGGCCAGACTATCGACGCTCTATTGACCGCCAAACGTGATGCCCCCGCAGCCCTGCGTTTCTTCGGCAAGGCCATTCGTCACCAGGATAAACCCTAGGTAGTCACTATCGATAAAAGTGGTGCTAACACCGCAGCTTTGCCCACGCTCAATGCCGACAAACCCGATGAGGAAGCGATTACCGTCAGGCAAAGTAAGATCCTGAACAACCTTGTCGAGCAAGATCACCGGAATATCAAACGTCGGATACGCACGATGCTGGGATTCAACTCCTTTCGACGGGCACAGACCTTGTTGGCGGGTATTGAGCTGGTACAGATGATACGCAAAGGACAACTTCATCATCCTGCTGGCGACGGATTGTCACCGGCAGAACAATTTTATCTGTTGGCCGCTATAAAAAAATAGGCAGTGCTATTTTGCCGACCTCGATCTGTTAATGCGACAGGGCCAATTATCCCACCCATCGATGAGGAGAGTCACCGGCTCTCATTATTTGCAACAAGCCCATGGGATCGTCGCCTCTATTCTTCTGCTGTCTGAGTAATAAACCAGCGTAATGAATTCAACACTTTAGTTTCAGACATCTTGGCTCTGTTCTCATCAACCAACTTCATTAATACTAATCTTGCAGTATAAATATCCAAATGCGCTTTATCAGCCAACTCTCTGGTTTTTGGCCAACTGCCCACTGGGGGGACAGATCCACCAAACTGTTCTTTCAGAACATTACAAGTTTCTTCCAATATGCCCATGACTTCTTCTTTACGTAGATTATTAGGTTTCATTGACCTCGCCTCAAACAATATATTTATTAAAAATGCATTGTTTTTATTATTTATATTTTCTATACCCGCGCAAAACATTCCCTGTAAATTTAAAAGATAACTTTCAAATCCAGCGAGAACTTAACTTATTTACTTCGCATGGCTTTGTAATGCTCATTTAATTGTCATGACTCCCAAATCAGAATTAACAACTAAGCACAGTTTTAGTACCAGCGTACAGACCAGAGAATAATAGCACTCTGAAAATGCCGACCTGTGAATGGGGTCGTGCTTTACTCCTTCGGCCAAAATGGAGATTTATCTTACCATCATCTTATTTTTGCAATAGTGCCGTATTGGATTTAGTAACTAATTAACTTTTTGACTAATTTTGTTCGATGAAATTTTTTAGGAGGTTCACTTGAAGTTAAAAAAACAATTAACATGTTTTTATAGATGCTGTCTTACAAAGTATACAATCAGCCACAACGGACAAATAGCTATAGCCTCCCATCTTTTCATTTTTTCTACCAAGCACTATAATAAAAGAAAGGGGACTTGACTTCCTTATTTTTTCAATGGTTTTAAATGAATCAAAAAGAGAGCTATTATCTACATCCAGGATATATATATCTCTCTCATCTTTTTTTATATATTTGTTATCTATCAATACATATTTATCTGCATTAATACTTATTTGTTTTTTTTGGATTGACATTATTTCTTTAAGGATTATCTCTAGTGAAAAGCGTGTCAAACTACAATAGCCTGAAATAATAACCCGCATAATACGACGCATCCTTTCTCTACTATTCTATCTATATTAAAAATGGACTATAACTTATTTTCGGTGGATGAATAGTGGCACCGAAGTGCCACTATTCAGCTTGTGTCACTCTTATTAGAAGTTGTATTTCACCCCTAACATCACTGCAGTATCGCTGTAACCTTTGTCGCCCAATTGCTGGCCAACGTTACCCCAGACATTCAGTTGCTTGTTCAATTGCCCCTCAACACCCACTTTCAGTTCACCGATATTCTTCGCGCCAGCTTGTTTCACTTCAACCGCGTTCATATTGGTGCCAAAATCTTTGGTGTTGTGGATCCAGTTGGCTTCCACAAACGGTTGGAACTCGCGATCCTTGCCATTATCACTTTCGTGGTGGCCTTTCATATAAGAACGCAGCCCCAGACGGGTCTGGATATTACCGTCGCCTTGACCACTCACCTGAGTACCGTTTGCTTCACGGTGCTCGTCAGCTTTCACACCCATCCAGGTGATTTGGGCTTTCGGCTGGATAAAGTACGTTTCGTTTTTAGACTGATTTTCACCGATCTTAAAGGTGTAGCCGCTCTCGACCGACGCGGTGATCCCTTTCGATTTATACTCTTCCGTCGCCAGACCGTCGCCCTGCACGCTATTGTTAAACCAGCTGTACTGCGCCCAACCGTCAACATACAAGCCCGACTTGTCTTCGTCGTTGGCATACCAGGTGCTGTACACCCCGGCGGTGTATCCATCAACCGAACCACTCGACTTATAGCCCGATTTCGCGTGGGTGTCGCTCTTGCTATTACCGTAACCGGCCATTACACCCAGGTGTAAACGGTCCAGACCATCGTTGCTCCACTGGGCAATATCGCCACCCAATTGCATCACATAGCGGTTGCTTTGGGTTTTCAACTGACCACTGGTGTCACGTGAACGGTTATGTCCGCCTTCGTTACGCAGCCACATGCTGGTCACTTTCTGCTCGCCAGTCAGGGCGTCGATATACTGTGTTTCGCCCAAACGATCGTGCAGACGCGTCACAAACATAGTGTTGGCTGCGGCCAGGTTCGCGGTGTAGCTGCCGGCTTCAGGACGTTTAGTTTCCTCGCCTGGACTCGCCGGGTTTTCCGGGTCGACCGGGTTCTCTGGATCAATCGGCAAATTACTCAGGCTGGTCAAATACCAGTTACTGGCGTTTGAACCCACCCCACGTACGAGTGAGTAATCATATGCACCCGCTACGATACGGCCAGGGTTCACAAACTCACCGTCGGATTGACCATTCACCTGAATGAGCTCAATACCGTTTAAGGTTTTAGCGCCCGTACCGCCCGCATTATCTACGCTTACGTTAGTGGTGCCGCTGGTGTTACCGTTCACAATCATGCTGTCGGTGGCAGAGCTGTCGTCGCCCAGCGCGGTGTTGAAGTGCAGCAGACCGTTGTTGCCAATATAGTTGCCGTTGACCACTAATTGGTTACCGGTGGTGCCCGTACCGTCACTGGTCTTGTTACCGATAAATACCGTGCCGCTGTTGGTTAAGTCAGTGCCAACGGTAAAGATATTACTGGCCGGCGCCAGGCGAGCCAGACGGCCCATCGCCGGTACCACCGGTGCCGTTGGGTTGCCCACAAACAGCACGCCCTGGTTATCAACCGCGCCCGCTACACCACCAAAACCGCCCATAAAGGCACCGCTGGCTATATTCACCTGCTGGCTTGCCAGCGTCATGGGGTCAGCACTGCTGCCTAACATCAGGCCACCCGCATTGATATCTGTCTGGCCGGTATAGGCCGCCGTTTGAGTCAATGACAGGGTACCGTCACCGTTTTTAGTCAGACTACCACTGCCGCTAATGCTGTTTGCCAGCAACCAGTTATTATCGCTATTGAGCACCAATGAACCGTCGTTAGTGACCGCTGCCGTCCCCAGATGTTCTGCCTGAGAAGCGGTTAACTGGCTGCCGTTCGTGATAGCAAACAGGCCGCTGAACAGGCGGTTATCACCGCTCAATGTGATATCGCTGTTATCTTCCAGCACCACACTGCCGGCATCACTGATAGCATTTGCTAACTGGCCCGCAGCCCCTTTCAGTGTCAGCAGACCGGCGTTAACGATATTGCCATCGCCCAGACCCGCTGCATTGTTCAGTAACGCTTGTGCGCCACTGGCAAGGGTGGTCACCGCGCTCAGGCCAGTATTGGCACCCTTAACGCTCAGCACATTGGCGGCAATTGTCAGCGCGCCACTGCCGGTCAGTTCACCCTCAGACACACCGCCCTGGCTCAAGGTTAAGCTGCCACCATTGAGATCAACCGTTGAGCCCGCAGTACTGTTCAGTTCGCCCACGGTTTGGCTGTGACCCTTCATGTCAAAGGCGGTATCTGCTGCCAGTGATAACAGCGAGGTATTCCCCAACACATTATCATTCAGCATCTGCAAGGTGCCGCTGCGTACATCGGTAGAACCGGTGTAATCATTGTCCAGATTGGACAGTGTTACCGTATTTCCTGCACCGGTATCAATCGCCAACTCACCACTGCCCGTCACTTTGGCACTCAAATCCGCCGCAGGACCGGTTTTATTGGTGGCATACAGCGCCAGTGCATCTGCACCGCTGCCCAGCAGTTCAACTTCGGTCAGGCCGTAACCGATATACAAACCGTCGTTACCCGTACCGCTGCTCAGGCGATAATCGTAAGTGCCTTTGGCGACCGTGGTGCCATTTTGTGCAATATCGGCCGTGGTGGCATCGGTAATGACATTGCCATCCTGGTCTTTCAGCACCAGATTGCCGCCATCGCCTTGCACGGCCACATCACTCACCGCCAGTTGCAGCACGGTGTTGGCATCATCCTGCTCCATGATGGGCAGCGCAGGATTGACCGGCGTCTGGCTGTTGTCGACGCTGTCGATGTCCACCACCACCGTCCCGGTGCCCAGCAGGTTCATCTCTTTGGTGGTATGGATAGTGCTTTTCGCCACCGTCTCACCCGGGGTGCCGGTGTCAAATTTCACCGTACCGCCGTCAAAGGCCAACCCACCGATAGTTTGCACACCGTCACCGACGGTGGTGATACTGTCCGCGCCCAGTTTCAGAGTGGCATTCACTAATGCTGCCGTGTTATCCGCCGCCAGCTCAAAGGTGGCGTGACCTAATGCCAGTACCCCGTTAAAGGCGTTCTGTGCCGCATTAGCCGTAAAATCAAAGGCATTACCGGCGGTATTAACGGCCATCGTGCCGAGGCCGTTCAACTTGCTGTTAAAGCTCACGGCATTCAGGTTATTAACCTGCAACAGACTGCCGTCACCCAGATTAAAACCGGTGTTGGCATTGTCATCCTGACTGTCACCCAGCGCCAGCAGCACATTGTCCAGTGTCAGCGTTGAGTTATTGATCAGGTTGATGTATTCCATATTCTGGATAGCATCAGCATCACTCAGGGTATACAGCGAACTGTCCAGCGTCAGCGTATCGCTGCCGGTACCGCCGTTCAGTGAGCTAAACACGCCGGTATCGGCTAATGTCAGCCCTTTCAGAATGAAGGCATCATCGCCGCTGCCGGTGGTGAAGTCAGTGCCTTTACTGCCTTGCATCAGGGTCACGGTGTTGTTGCCCGCTAACAGATCCACCTTGCCAACAATTGTGCCACCCGTGGCGTTGGTAAATGCCAGACCCGTCCCAGTATTGGTTACGACAGCCTGCTGCGTGGCGCTGTTGGCTTGAATGGTACCGCTGTTGACGAAGCTGGTGACATAACCGTTATTGATGTCCACCACCGGGCTGGTGAGTGATGTTGATATCAGGTTACCGGACTGCTCGACACGGCCGGTAGTGCCTTTGACAATCAGGGCTGCACCGCCTGCGGCATCATTGACGTTTACGCTGGCACCGGTTTTCAGATCCTGACGGGAGTTGGTGACAATCCCTTTGCCCGCGGCTGAATTGACGTTAATCACCAGACCGGCCGAGTCGGACATGTCCAGCGTATTATCGGTGATGGTGTCGCCGGTGTTGGCAAACAGAATACCGGTACCGCTGCCGTTGACATTGATCGTGCCAGAGTTGGTTGCCGCCAGGGAGGCACCGGTACGAATACCTGCACCATTACCCACCGTCAGCGTGGTGTCTTTTAACTGAATACCGGTAATTTCCGCTTTGTTTTCAATCGCATTACCTGTGCCGCCCGCGGTCATGGTGATGGTTGCGCCATCCACGGTCAGTGCTGTGGCACCGGTATCAAGCAGTACGCCATGGGCAGTGCCGCCCGCTTTGGTTTCACCGTTACCGGATAAGGTCAGGCTCGCCCCCGCACCCAGCAGATAAGCGGCGGTGCCGTCGGTTGCGTTGACGGTACCGCTGTTATTCACGGTAGAGTTAGCACCCTGAATATTGACCGCAGTCCCATTGACTGTGATGAGGTTTTGGTTGGTCAGAATCCCGCCGTCTACCAGCACGCCAGTACTGCCTGCTTGTGTAAAATCAATGGAGCCATTGTGGATAAGCTCACCGCCATTACGGGCGATATAGCCATAGGCACCAGACGCGGTGTTACCGGTGGTCAATACCGCCGAACTGGTTAAGACAGATTTTCCGGTAGCACCGGTGGCAATACCATCCAGGCCGTAGTAGTTGCCATCGACGATACCGGCAGTAGCCCCATCACCGCTCAATTCCAGGCTGGCATCTGCCGTGATGGTGCCGCTGGCGCCACCCTCGACTTTTACCCCAGTAGAGCCCTCGCCCAGGATGTTCATTGTCAAAGCACCCGAATTAAAAGTACTGTTCTCCCCGGTAACCTGGATAAGTGTTGAATTGATACCGTCAGCATCTAATGTAGAAGCATTGCTCCCCGCGAAACTGGCTCCGGTATCAATACGATATAATATCGAACCTTCAGTGGAGACTTTTTCATTACCCACGGCGCTATTATTAATGGTTGAACCAGCGCCAAATGCATAGTAACCAATCTGGTTTTTACCACTTTTAAATTCTACCTGCCCATTAGCACTGACATTGATTGTTCCATTATTACGGGCATGGACGCCGATGGTGCCGTCGCCATATAGGTTAACGTTACCTGTCAGATTCGCTACAGCATTATTACCTTCGGCCCAGATACCGTAATTAGCCCGACCTGAAGCATCGACACCACCATTGATATCAATCTCACCAGAGCTTGAGGCAGAAGCACTATCATTCACTTTTGTGGCATCAGAAAATACCTTGATACCGACTGAGTTGGTGCCATTGAGGATAATTTTACCGGTATTATTGACGTTACGGGTCTTCTCGGTAGAGGAAATACCAATGTTAATACCAGTCGGATCGCTGCTTGCACCATTGATAGTAATAGTACCAGCCTGATTTACAGTAGTATTAGCACCGCGAGCATCGATACCAACGCTGTTACTTGTCTTGCTTCCAATAATAATATGTCCGCTGGCATTATTATTAAATGTACCGTTGCCAGAAAGATATACTGCATAGGAACGCATTTTAATCAGTAGATCATCTGCCACCTGACCAATTTGACGCTGTGCTTCACGACCAATATAAATCAGGCCATTATTATTAGACGTTGAAGTACCTTGAGTAACGATACCACGATTATAATAGCCACCAGCCGCATCACCAATCTCAGCTGTGGAAGCCATATTAATAGTACCGTTGTTGGTAAATTGGGTGGTATCACTTAATAGTGCCACTGCAGTGCTCGCACTGCTGGTACGGGAGGCTACGTTAATAATGCCGTCATTGGTGACCACAGAGCTACCATTGGCTAAAATCGCAGTATGATCACCGATTGTCACATCACGTTTTTGAGTTGCAGCGAAGTCTTTGATTTCGTCATTGGTACCCGCATCTATAATCCCGGTCACACTATTATTGACCGTGCTGTTTGTTGCGAAAACAATATAGGTACCTGAAATGGTAGCTGCAGCAGAGCCAATAGTCCCATTATTGTTCAATGTTGCGCCGTTGGTTAAACGGATTAACGATGCATCAGTGTAGAATGCCTGAATATTTGCGTCAGTGCCTACGTTAACAATAGAGTGCTTACCCTCGCCATGAATAAAGGCAACCTGGTCTTTAT
Organism: Yersinia sp. 2553 StPb PI; assembly: GCF_052217105.1. Taxonomy (NCBI): domain Bacteria; kingdom Pseudomonadati; phylum Pseudomonadota; class Gammaproteobacteria; order Enterobacterales; family Yersiniaceae; genus Yersinia; species Yersinia sp. 2553 StPb PI. The sequence continues at coordinate 4,732,825 of NZ_JAZGPX010000002.1, forward strand.
TAACTAAATAATTAACTGCGTCATCAACACTGATTTTAGGATCTAAGATAACTTTTTGTGCGGTATTATTATTTTTTAAAGCAAGTGCCAACTGAGCTGCATACTCTTTGTCAGTCAATGTTACTTTGTTATCTTTAATCGCCTGAATAAGCGCTTCATTATAGGCTTTTAATTCTGCAAAATTAGTGACGTTTTGCTGACCGATAACACTCGTGAATTCGCCTGTGTAATCGTCAATGACAAATGAAGCCGCATAGCTTGAACTATCGGAAATATTGTTATTACGATTGCCTAAGCTAACAATAGTTTTCCCATCATAGTTAAGAACCGTATCACTTACCGAAGTATTATCAGAGACAACATGGAACACTGACGTTGTTGTTGCTGCTTGTTGTGTGTCAGTTTTCTTCTGCGTACCTTTTAAGATAGCATTAAAATAGTTGGCAGTGTCTGATGTCCAGTTAGAGCCGGTGCTACCCACATTTACAGTCATATCACTATTAGGTTGCAGCACGAAGAATCGGCGATCGACATATTGCCCATCAACACCGACTGGAAGTGAAGTAGTAACATTAATCGCTGAAGCAGGGGCACTTTGCATTTTACTGCTATCGTAAACATTGACACTCACTTTTTTGCCGGTGATCGGGTCAACATATTCAATAGCTGTTGTTTGCGCACCAATAATGAGTCGATTGAAATCGATCAATTCCGCACCAGATGTAATCAGAGACCGATCAAGTGCCCCTAAGGTCGTGCTTATATAACCGTTTTGGCCTTTAGCTATGTTCGCAAAGCTCCCCGACAAGGTATTACCTGAACCTGTGGAGATCTGTTCAAATTGAACTTCAGGTGTAAATCCGGGAACACTTATATCTGCAGCAAAAGCAGAGTTCGTCCCTAATGTAAACATCAAGGTAATGGCAATCTGGTTCAGGCGAGAGGGTGTCGTTAAACCTAAAGTTGTATCGACAGTTTCTGCACCTGAGCAAAATGACTTAATCTTTTTTCCTGATTTAGAAAACTCAGATGCAACATCGTAGCGACCTAAGGCACTATTCCAAATGACTTTAAATACTCGATTCATAAAACGCTCAATTTTCTCTATTTATTTTGGGTTATAATTAACGAGCAACATTTTTCACTTAACCAAAAAGTAAGTGTGTTGGTGAACTGCCACTGGTGAATGCTTTAAATCTGATGTTGCATTATTGGTACTTATAGTAAACGTACGGGGTTATACATATATATAGGAGAGAAAGACTACTCTTGTAGGAATAATCCCGCGGCGGACGAGGAGCTAACAATTAAGGTTTATATATCAATAGATTAATTTAATTTCTTGGATAGGAATAATCTCATAATGATATGAAAGTCTTATGTAAATTAGTCTTGTTTTTTATTTTAAAACGTAATCAATTATAGGCATTTATCGGCAAGGATAAATAATATATGTCTCTTTTTAATAGAGATATTCTCCTTTTAATTCTTAACAAAAACACTATATTTAATATTGCCTATTTAATTTTAGTGAGAGTTCTTAACTAAAACCGCTCAATTATGCATAAAAAGAAAATTTATTAGTAGTTATGATCACAAAACTGATGAGTGCGATGCATCGCTCCAAATATGACTGACCTGTCCCTTGGAATAGATGCCGCTCTCTATGAGTGATATGGGTTCCTTCATGCTCGAAATCCCCCGTCAACCAACCAGTGGATGTGAAAAGGGTGTTCCGCCATTGGGGATGTGACAAATTTATCCTGAACTGCAGTGTGTAACGCGATGAGCACGCAGAAATCGGGGTGAGTGAGGTCCTTGGGTAGATATTAACAGGTGGTGTTGCCATAAAGCCTTAGAGGTCGATTAAAATTGATTCCAATGGAATCAAGGCTTGGTGACAGTGGCAACCTCAAGTGAGTGAGGGTAAGCTAGGCGCATGCTGCTAGTATCTGCTAAACTCGTGATATTGATAAGCTACTGAAAATCAGATGGTTATTAAAGTGTAGGTTGAAATTAAGATTTTACTCTACGCGCTTAAAAATACCATTAAAATCAAATAGGAAAGAATAATGGCTAACAATCGTAGTCGTCGTTTACGCAAGAAGATGCATATCGACGAGTTTCAGGAATTGGGTTTTTCCGTACAGTGGACCTTCCCTGAAGGGACTGGTGTTGATGTAATTGATAAAAGTGTCGATGCTTTTATCGATGAAGTCATTGAAGCCAATGGTCTGGCATTTGATGGTAGTGGCTACTTGCAGTGGGAAGGTTTGATTTGCCTGCAAGAGATCGGTCATTGCACTGATGAGCACCGTGCATTGGTTACTAAATGGCTGGAAGCTCGCAAGTTGAAAAATGTAGAAACCAGTGAGTTATTTGATATCTGGTGGGATTGATCTTCCGGTTTAACGGCAGATAATTAATAAGGGCGCCTAAGCAGGCGCCTTTGTTTTTATCAGGCATGGCTAGTGGAAGCTGTTACTAAGTTCTATTGGGAGCATTTTTTTGGCAAAAATTTTAGAGGTAGCAACAATCTTAAATAATGCCTTACTGGCAGATATCTTACAGCAGGTTCGCCCGCTGATTGGTCAGGGGAAGGTTGCTGATTATATTCCCGCATTAGCGGAGGTCTCGGCAGATAAGCTGGGCATTGCTGTGTGTACTCTGGATGGCGAGATTTTTCAAGCCGGAGATGCTGATGAACGCTTCTCTATCCAATCGATTTCGAAAGTGTTAAGTCTGACTCTGGCATTATCCCGTTACGGCGAGCAAGAGGTGTGGCAGCGGGTAGGCAAAGAGCCCTCCGGCCAGCCCTTTAACTCACTGGTTCAGCTAGAATTAGAGAAAGGTAAACCACGCAATCCTTTTATTAATCCAGGGGCGCTAGTGGTATGCGATATGTTACAAAGCCGCTTGAGTGCGCCGAAACAGCGGATGTTGGAAGTGGTGCGCCAGCTCGTGAGCGATGATAGCATCAGCTACGATCCTCGAGTGGCTCGTTCTGAGTTTGAACATTCAGATCGTAACGCGGCTATCGCATATCTGATGAAGTCTTTTGATAATTTTGATAACGATGTGCTGACGGTACTGCAGACCTATTTCCACTACTGCGCCCTGCGCATGAGCTGTGTCGAACTGGCTCGCTGTTTTGTCTATCTGGCGAATCAGGGGCGCAGTATTGGTAGGCATAGCCCGCTGATTACGCCGATACAGGCGCGGCAAATTAATGCCTTGATGATTACCAGTGGCATGTACGATGGGGCGGGTGAATTTGCCTTCCGCGTTGGTATGCCGGGCAAATCCGGGGTAGGTGGTGGCATTATCGCCATTGTGCCGGATGAGTTGTGTATTGCGGTGTGGTCACCAGAATTGGACCATGCGGGGAACTCTCTTGCCGGAACTGCTGCCTTAGAGCTATTGGCACAGCGGATTGGCCGCTCCATTTTTTAAAACAGCGCTTCAGGAGTCTTATGTTACATAAAATGAAAGCATTACGAACGGCAGCCCTGACGGTATTGATGCTGACTGCCGGACAGGTGCAAGCTGAATATCAGTGCAGTGTAAAACCGCAGGATGATGTGATTATCAGCCCGCAATCTGTGCAGATAGTGGGAGCCAGCGGTAATTTGCAGATTTCGCCTGATGGCGATGTTACCCGTAATGGTAAAACACTGACGCTGACCGATGCGCAGCGCCAACAGGCGTTCCGCTACCAGACTGCGTTGCGCAAAGATTTGCCGTGGATAGATCAGGGCGCGCAACAGCATCTTGAAAAAGCACGAGTTTCTTTGGATAAAGTGATTATTCAACAACTGGGGAGCAGCAGTAATGTGCGCAACCGACTCACCACATTGAATGATCAACTAAAGCAACAGATGAACCGTATCATTGAGAAACGTAGCGATGGTTTAACCTTCCATCATCAGGCCATCGATCAGGTAGAAAAAGATGGTCGCCAGTTGGTGCAGCAAAGTATGGGCGGTGTGTTGCAAGATAGCTTGAACGAGATGGGGGTTAAGCAGGCGACTAGTGGTAGTGGTGGTAATAATCCGTTGCAAGCCATTATGGGCAATCTGGGTGGGTTACAACAGGCTATTCAGAACGAATGGAATAATCAGGAACAGGAGTTCCAGCAGTTTGGCCATGAAGTCTGTGGGCGGGTGACGACACTGGAGCAGCAGCGTAAGGATTTACTTAAGGCGCTGAACTAAATCCCCTTGATATTCAATCCATTGTGGGTTAGCTAAAGCAGGTTTAGGTTGTAGGCTTCGCCTGAACCTGCTTTTTTACGCATAGATTTACAAAAACAGTTCTAGCAGTGAATTAAGGAATAATTTTCCTTTCTCGGTAATTTGCCAGTACTCCTCTGTTTCGATTAAATACCCTTTGGCCAATGCCTCGTCTAACTGTGGGCGAATAGTGCTTTCAGCCAGACCAGTGAAGTGGTAGAAATCTGCCCGTGGTGCGGCTTCTAATAACCGGAAACGGTTCATAAAGAACTCAAAAGGCCGGTCAGCCGTTTCCACTTCATACTGTTTATCCAGATATTTACCCTGCATGAAGCCACGGGGATGTTTGGTCTTTATCGTCCGTAGGATGCGGCCATCGCTAAACGTGACTTTACCGTGCGCCCCGCAGCCAATTCCCAGATAATCACCAAAGCGCCAGTAATTGAGGTTATGTTGGCATTGGTAGCCCGGTTTGGCATAGGCCGAGGTTTCATACTGCTGATATCCGGCATCACTAAGTAATTGATGTCCTTGCTGGAAAATATCCCACAGTGCATCGTCATCTGGCAAAACCGGCGGGCGTGAACTGAAACCAGTATTAGGCTCAATCGTCAGTTGATACCAAGATAAATGTGGCGGATCCAGTGCGATAGCTTGGCGCAAATCATCCAGCGCCTCTTCCAGTGTTTGATCAGGCAAGCCGTGCATTAAATCCAGATTAAAGCTACGTAAGTTCAGTGAGGTTGCCAGCTCTGCGGCTCGTTTAGCTTCATCTGGCCCATGAATCCGCCCAAGACGCGTTAATTTCTGTGCGCTAAAGCTTTGTACGCCGATGGAGATACGGTTAATACCGGCGCGTTGATAGCCGCTGAAGCGGTCAGCTTCGACAGCGCCTGGGTTTGCTTCCATGGTGATTTCAGCACCGGCTGTAAGGGGTAATCTGCCACGCACACCATCAAGCAGTTGTTGCATCGCTGCGGCACTGAGTAAACTCGGGGTGCCACCACCAATAAAAATAGTGCTAATTTCACGACCACTGGCCAGTGGTACGTCGGCATCAAGATCCGCTAATAAGTGCTCTACATATTCCTGATGAGGAACATCACCTTTCAGTGCATGAGAGTTAAAGTCACAGTAAGGGCACTTCTGCACACACCAGGGAATATGAATATAGAGACTGAGCGGCGGTAACTTAAGCATTACGCAGCGCATCCAACATCAGTTTCAGCGCCTGACCACGGTGTGATACTGCATGCTTCTCTTCACGAGTTAATTCTGCGGCGGTTTTACCCAACGCCGGGATGTAGAAAATAGGATCATAACCAAATCCAGCCGCACCAGCAGGTTGATGGGCAATCACACCCGGCCATTGGCCGTGAAATACTAAAGGTGTTGGGTCTTCTGCATGGCGCATGTAAACCAGCACGCAGTGGAATTGGGCACCACGTTGTACATCAGGGGTATCTTTCAACGCCACTAGCAGTTTTTCGAGGTTATCTTGATCACTGGCATCAGTACCCGCGAAGCGTGCGGAGTAAATCCCTGGTGCGCCACCTAGCGCATCAACAGCAAGGCCCGAGTCATCGGCGATAGCAGGCAAACCGGTAATTTGTGCGGCATGGCGCGCTTTTAATATGGCATTTTCGATAAAAGTTAAGCCAGTTTCATCGGCGGATTCTACGCCTAGTTCGGTTTGTGCGACCACATCCAAACCAAAATCGGCCAGCAAATTTGCCAACTCACGCACTTTGCCGGGGTTACCGGTGGCTAATACTATTTTTTGCATGGAGGGATCCTGAATTTTATTAGAGCTGACAGTTATTCTTGCGGAAGTCTCTATCACTCGAGCAGTGCCGCAACTTCTGGCGGGATCTGTTGCGGATTAACAATTTTGATCTGTTTGTGCCGCCCCTGTTCACCTTTTTCGATAACTACCTGGCTTTTCGCTACCCGAAATTGTTTAGCGATAAACTTGATCAAGTGGGTATTAGCTTGGCCATCTACCGGTGGGGCGGTAATGGCGATTTTCAGTTCATCGCCATGTAAACCGACTATCTGATCACGGCTGGCTTTGGGCTGAATATATAGCCTCAGAACCAGCCCGTCCAGCAAGGGTGTTACTGCACTCACAGCATAACCCAAAGCTCGCCTAACATATCCATACCTAAGAAGTTGATCAGATACAGGATAAGAATAACGATCATCGCCGAAAAATCGATACCGCCCATGGCAGGCAAGATGCGGCGAATCGGAGCCATTAAAGGCTCAGTCAACTGATACAGCAGATAGTCCATCGGACTACGGCCTTGGCTTACCCAACTCATCAATGCACGGATAATCATTACCCAGAAAATCAGGTAACCGGCAGCTTTAAACAGTGCAATAACACCAAACAGCAGATTATAAGGGTTGAGTGAGATAGCACCGCTACCAATCAGCAGCAACAGTGGGAACTTAATGGTCATCAGCAGGTATGCCAGCAGCAGTGATGCGCTGTCGATTGGCCCCATGGAAGGAATGATCCGACGCAATGGACCAATAATCGGCTGGGTAATTTTCACCACAAATTGTGAGAATGGGTTGTAGAAATCGCTGTGAACCCACTGCATCCAGATACGCAACAGCAGTACCATCACATACAGGTCAATGACCGTTTTGGCCAAAAAAGTCAGCGTTAGCATGAGTTGCTTTAGTCCTTATCCTTAATATTGGATATACACAAATAGAGAATCTATCAGCGTACTTTATAAGCCCCTATCTTAACGAGAAAGCAATAAGGGTAGTGTCGGATTTTGTAAATTTTGTCGTAGTTAGAACAGCTTTTCCATTTCTTTCGCCCGTTTGATAGCGGCTTGCATGGCGCTGGCAACAGTTTCTGGTAAATGCTGCTCGTTAAATACCCTAATTGCCTCGGCCGTCGTCCCTCCTTTCGAGGTCACCTGTTTACGTAGTGTCGAAAGTGGCAATTGCGGGTTAGCTTCCACGAGTGCAGTCGCTCCAGAGGCGGCTTGTTGCACCAGTAGGCGTGCGGTTTCACTATCAAAACCTAACCGTTCGGCTTCTTGTTGCATTGCTTCCATAAACAGGAAGAAATAGGCCGGTGCACTGCCTGCTGCGGCAATAACGTTGTTGATGCCGTTTTCATCATTCACCCAACAGACTTTTCCTACCGAGCTCATCAGCGAGGCGGTAAAGTTACGATCGTCCTGTGAAACCTGCTCTGGTGCATATAGGCCGCTCATCCCTTTACCCACCAGAGATGGGGTATTAGGCATAATACGCACCAAATTGAGTTTATCCCCCAATAGCGCATAGAAACGTGCAACCTGAACACCTGCAGCAATGGAAAGCACTAGTTTGCCGGTGAAATCGACATTATCTCGCAATGCCTGACATACATCGGCCATTAATTGAGGTTTAACCGCTAAGACGATCACCCCAGCCTTTTGTGCTTGAGTGTTATTATCATCACTACTGATGACACCAAATTCAGCGGCCAGAGCATCACGATTTTTAGCTGAAGGTGCGCAAACGCTGATCATTTTAGCGGGATAACCACCGGCAACCAACCCTGCAATAATTGCGCGAGCCATATTGCCAGCGCCAATGAATGTTATGTTGCGATGTTGCATCAATTTCTCCTATGCCCTTGGTACTTAAAGCCGCAGCCCGAAGGTGTTAATTAACATTAGCGGCTCTGACGCTACTGACTTTGGGGGTTAAGCGCGGGTACCAAAAATGGCGGTACCAATACGCACTAATGTACTTCCGGCACTAATAGCGGCTGCCATATCATCTGTCATGCCCATAGAAAGCGTATCCATCTGAGGGTAGCTGGCTTTTAAAGTCAAGAAAGCCTGATGCATTTGCTCAAATACCGCCAGTTGTCGCGGGTAATCGCTTTCCGGTGCCGGAATAGCCATCAATCCGCGTAAATTCAGGTTAGGCAGCTCACTAATACTGGCTGCTAATGCGGGTAGCTCTGTTAAGGCAACCCCAGATTTACTTTGCTCATCACTGATATTGACCTGAATCAGTACGTTCAGTGCGGGCATTGCTGCTGGGCGCTGAGTGCTTAGGCGCTGCGCTATCTTCAGCCGATCAACGGTATGACACCAGGCAAAATTTTCTGCCACTAACCGGCTTTTATTGGATTGCAGCGGGCCAATAAAGTGCCATTCAAGATCGGCGCTATTGGCAAAGTAGTGGATTTTATCTACCCCTTCCTGCACATAGTTTTCGCCAAAAGCATATTGCCCTGCCACGATGGCCTCTTCGATAGCGCTCACAGGTTTGGTTTTACTAACTGCAAGCAATGTCACTTCTTCTGGAGAGCGTGCGCAATTGTGTGCAACTGTTGCGATCCGCGCTCTGACATCCTGTAGATTCTGCTCAATTGTGCTCATATGGACCCAGGAGTTTGATATGGATTTCACCAGTCTGGATGATAAAAACACAGACCAGGATAACCCTGTATTTAGCGATGGCACAGCTAAATGCATTGACTTAGAAAGCCCCGAACATACCGATGATGGCTTTGATGAACAGGACTTCGCGAATAAGGTGGCGGCTAGTGTAAATCATAACGCATCGGATCTGCACCTTTGTACCGGTTATCACCCGGTATTACGTATTGATGGCGTACTGAAAACCTTCACTCACTGGCCACGGGTGAGTGTCAACTGGCTCAATAAGCTCAGTCGGCACTTATTAAGCGAGGCGCAGTATCGCCGATTGCGGGAAATGGGGCAGGTGGATTGTGCTTATACGACAATTAGTGGACAACGGCTACGGGCTAATATTTTTCAGCAACAGCAGGGGCAATCGGTAGCTTTTCGTATTATCTCTGCGGCATGCCCATCACTGGAAGAGTTGGATGTCCCACCGATTATTCACCAACTCGTTGAGCAAGATAATGGGTTGATTCTGGTTACTGGTGCGACAGGCAGTGGTAAGTCCACGACATTAAGCGCGATGATCAGTGCCATCAATCAGCATCAGGCTCGTCATATCATTACGCTTGAAGATCCGATTGAGTTTGTTCATAGCAGTCTTTCATGTTTGATCCAGCAACGGGAGCTGGGGAGCCATACCCAATCTTTTAGTCATGCCTTAACTGGAGCATTGCGTCAGGATCCCGATATCATTTTGTTGGGTGAGTTACGTGATCTGGATACGATTCGTTTAGCTCTGACTGCCGCTGAAACGGGGCATTTGGTGCTGGCTACGCTACATACTCGTACAGCAACACAGGCAATTGATCGGCTGGTAGATGTTTTCCCTGCGGCAGAGAAAGCCACTATTCAGGCACAATTGGCAGCGAGCTTACGTGCGGTTATCGCACAAAAGTTATGTAATAAAACAGCCGGTGGGCGCATTGCCGTTTTTGAAATTCTGATACAAACCACTGCCGTCAGCCATTTGATTCGTGAAGGTAAATCCTATCAGCTCCCGAATGTGATACAAGCTGGCGCGCAATGGGGGATGCAAACCTTTGAGCAAGGGATGGTGCGGCGGGAGAGGCAGGGGATATTGGCAGAGAATAATGTTAGCCAATTAACATAGCGCCGCTAACCAACAGTAAGTGATTCGGGTGAATGAGAGCCGCTAACACTGCCACGGCTCCAGGTAGGAAGAAGTTACCCAAAGTAATTGGGGTTGTGGCAAGGCAGCAAACGAATAAACCCCGATGAGCTTACGATCTGTAAGTGATTCGGGTGAATGAGAGCCGCTAACACTGCCACGGCTCCAAGTAAGAAGGGTAATTATGCTGACGGGATCTGCTGAGTAATACAGTGAATATTCCCCCCACCGAGCAGGATCTCTCGGGCGGGAACACCGGTAATCACAAAGTCTGGGAACATCTGCTGCAACAGATCTTGCGCCACGCCATCGGTACGGTAATCTAACAACGGGTAAATGATTTGTTGGTTACTGATCAAAAAGTTGACGTAAGAGCCAGCCAGTCGTTCACCAGCGGTACGGGGAACCGCATCGCTGGATAGCACATCGAAAGTCTCTTCTTCGGTGTTATACAGTGGGCCGGGAGCCGGTAGTTTCCAGATTTTTAGCTTGCGGCCTTTGGCATCAACCGCATTGGATAACACATCAAAAGCAGCAACTGATCGTGCGTACTGTGGATCTTGTTGATCGTCGGTCCAATGTAGGGCAACTTCACCCGGGCGAACAAAACAGCACATATTGTCGATATGACCATCAGTTTCATCGTTATAGACGCCATCTTGCAACCAGATGAAGTGTGTAACACCCAGGTATTCACGCAATAACTGTTCAATCTGTGCTTGATTCAGATGCGGATTGCGGTTTGGATTCAGCAAACATTCAGCGGTGGTTAGCAAAGTGCCTTCACCATCGGTATGAATCGAACCACCTTCTAATACCAGTGGGGCGCTGTAATAGGCGTTATGCAGGAAGTCACTCACTTGAACGGCAACTTTCTCATCTTGTTGCCAGTTGGCATACAGGCCACCGTTAAGGCCGCCCCATGCGTTGAACTGCCAATCCACAGCGCGGCGTTCACCGCTACCGTTAATCACCATCGTCGGGCCGGTGTCACGCATCCAGGCATCATCACTGGCCATTTCGACCAATGTTACGTTAGCAGGCAGGGTTGCTTTAGCCTGAGCCATAAATTCAGCTGGCACGCCCATAAATACGGGGGTTGTACCGCTGATGGCCTCAGCAACTTTGGCAAACGTCTGCTGAGCGGGAGCCCCCTTGCCACGCCAGTTATCTTGACGGTATGGCCACAGCATCCAGACCGCATCCTGCTTTGCCCACTCGGCAGGCATAAAGAAGCCATCCTGCTGTGGTGTGCCGGGTAGGGCTTGTGAAGCTGAAGCTTGTAAAATCGCATCTTGTGCAGACATAAATTATCTCCGGGTCTTGCCGTCAGAAGTGGCTAAAGCTTGATACATTTCTGGGCGGCGATCGCGGAACAAGCCCCATGAAGCGCGCTGGGCAGCGATTTCTTGTAAATCAAATTCATGTACCAAAACAGCCTCATCCGTTTTGTTGGCCTGAGCCAGCAGAGCGCCAGTCTGGTCAGCAATGAACGAAGATCCGTAGAAGGTCATTTCCAGGCCCGCTATAAATTTACTTTTCTCGGTACCGATACGGTTAGATGCAATTACGGGCACCAGGTTTGCAGCGGCGTGGCCCTGCTGTACGCGGGTCCAGTGTGGTTGGCTATCGATTTCAGGATAGGCAGGTTCAGAACCAATCGCGGTCGGGTAGAAGATGATTTCCGCACCAAGCAGTGCCAGGCTACGGGCCGTTTCCGGGAACCACTGATCCCAACAGATGCCAACGCCTACTTTGGCATAACGAGTTTGCCAGACTTTAAAACCGGTATCGCCCGGAATAAAGAATTGTTTTTCCTGATAAGCCGGGCCGTTAGGAATATGGGTCTTACGGTATACATCTAACACCGAGCCATCAGCATCAATCATAACCAGCGAGTTATAATAAGCATTGTTGGCTTTCTCAAAGAAGCTCAGCGGTAACACTACTTCCAGCTCGGCTGCCAACTTGGCGAAGTGCTTAATTAACGGGCTACTATCCAGCTCTTGGGCCAGTGCATAGTGTTCCGGGCTTTGATCAATACAGAAATAAGGTGCGGCAAACAGCTCCTGAATCAGGATGATCTGTGCACCTTTGGCATGCGCTTGACGTACCAGTTTCTCGGCATTTTCAATGTTCTTAGGTAGGTCCCAAGAGCAAGCCATTTGGGTCGCAGCAACAGTCACTTTTGTCATGAGAAAACCTCAATAAATGTAAAAAACACCCGCATGGGGTGTGCAATATTTGAGCCGCTGATTGGCATAGGTTCAGTATACAATCCTGTGGGTACAGGTGTCACGATATGCGGGGGATTGCCAAACCAGACGGTGGAAACATAATCTGGGTAACCGTATCTGAAGCTGAATAAAAACCTATTCAGCCAGCCTGTTCATCAAACCAACTTTCCAGAATAATGACCGCAGATGCAGCATCGACACTGCCTTTATCCAAAGCACGGTAGCCGCCACTGTCAAATAAGTTGGCGCGGGCTTCTACGGTGCTGAGGCGTTCATCCTGTAAGGCTATTTGTACACCAAAGCGGCCATGTAAGCGGTTGGCAAACCTGCGCGCGCGGGTAGTTAGGGGTTGCTCGGTGCCATCCATATTCAGCGGCAGTCCGACAACGACTAAATCAGGTTGCCACTCTTTCAGCAGTTTTTCGACTTTCTGCCAGTCTGGCGTGCCATCCTGCGCTTTAAATGACGTTAGTGCGCGGGCAGTGCCGGTCACTTCTTGGCCAATAGCTACGCCGATACTTTTAGTCCCAAAATCAAAGGCAACAATCGTGCGATTAGCCATTAGGCGTGTCCTGCTTGCGGAGCAATATTAAAGATATTGATACCCAACTTGTTGGCCGCAGCTTGCCAACGTTCTGCAATTGGCGTGTGGAACAGAATGTTGGTATCAGCCTCAATCGTCAACCAGGTGTTATCCAGCAATTCCTGCTCTAGTTGCCCCTTTTGCCAGCCTGCATAACCCAATGCCACCAGTAGATTTTTAGGTTGTTCTGGCGTCCCTAGGGTCTCCAATACATCTTTGGAGGTGGTTATCATCGTATCGGCTGAGATAGGAATACTGGAGCCGAATCCCTCCCGTGGTGAATGCAGGATAAACCCCCGATCCTCTGCCAGTGGCCCACCGGTTAATACCGGTTTATCCAGACGTATCGCCGGGTCTCGCGGTGAAGGGCTGATTTTCAGTTTTTCCAGCACAGTTTCTACCGTGAACTGTTCCATAGGTTTGTTTATCACTAAGCCCATTGCGCCCTCTTGGTTATGCTCGCAGATGTAAATAACCGAGCGCATAAATAGGGGGTCTTGGAGTGAAGGCATAGCGATAAGAAAATGATGCTGTAAATTCATTATGTTATATAGGGGATTCGCTGAGTTAAGGGGTGAACTTTTGTCAGTATGCGGATAAATGCCAATAAAGTCACGGATCCCCTTCGTCCTTGAAGCCGCAGGGGTGTTGGCTGCGTTCACGCACCCGAATCACTTACTTGAGTAAGCTCATCGGGATTTACTCTCTTGCCGCCTACCTGCAACTCCAATGACTTTGGGGGGATCCTTCGTCCTTGAAGCCGCAGGGGTGTTGGCTGCGTTCACGCACCCGAATCACTTACTTGAGTAAGCTCATCGGGATTTACTCTCTTGCAGCCTACCTGCAACTCCAATGACTTTGGGGGGGATCCTTCGTCCTTGAAGCCGCAGGGGTGTTGGCTGCGTTCACGCACCCGAATCACTTGACTGCGTAAGCTCATCGGGATTAATGAGCCTCATCCTTGAGGCTCACCCTGCGGGCTAGCATAAATGCTGTTCAAATCGGTTCCTGACCGATTTGTTACTCTCTTGCCGCCTGCCTGCAACACCCATGACTTTGGGGAGGGTATCTGGTTTATTTATTAGCTAACCGCGCTTCGATTGCATCCATCAGCATTTTGGTAATGGACACATCCGGGAAGGCAGCTTCAATTTCACGGATGCAGGTCGGACTGGTGACGTTAATTTCAGTCAGGCGATCGCCGATAATATCTAACCCGACGAAAATTAAGCCTTTTTGCTTCAGTACCGGCGCGACAGCGCGGGCAATCGCCCAGTCGCTCTCACTGAGTGGACGGGCTTCGCCTCGGCCGCCAGCTGCCAGATTACCCCGAGTTTCACCTTGCGCCGGGATACGTGCCAGGCAGTAAGGCACCGGCTCGCCGTCAACCACCAAGACCCGTTTATCGCCTTCTTTGATGGCTGGCAGGAAGTTCTGTGCCATGCAGAATCGGTTGCCCAATTCGGTCAGAGTTTCAATAATCACCGACAAGTTAGGGTCATCTTGTTTCACACGGAAGATTGAGGTCCCCCCCATACCATCCAGCGGTTTCAGAATGATATCACCGTGTTTTTGATGGAATTTACGAATGCGGTCTTTATTGCGGCTGACCAGAGTATCCGGCGTTAATTCAGGGAACCAGGCGGTAAACAGCTTCTCATTACAGTCACGCAGGCTCTGCGGCTTGTTCACTACCAGTGTGCCCTTATCTTCTGCGCGCTCCAGAATATAGGTGGCGTAGATGAATTCAGTATCAAACGGCGGATCTTTGCGCATCAGGATGACATCAAGGTCGTGCAGGGGAATATCCTGTTCAGCGCCGAAACTGAACCAACTCTCTTTATCCTGTTTTACGCTGAGTAGACGGGTACTGGCTCGGCCTTCACCACCCTGTAAGTACAGGTCACCCATCTCCATGTAATGCAGTTCCCAACCGCGGCGCTGTGCTTCCAACAGCATGGCGAAGCTGGAGTCTTTCTTGATATTAATGGACGAGATTGGGTCCATTACGATGCCGAGCTTGATCATTCTTCTCTCCTAATGGGAACGAATTTTATCCCAGATCACCAAACCGCACCTGTAAAGCAGTGATTGCGGTAAGAGCTGTAGTTTCGGTACGTAGAACTCGTGGACCTAGCAGGATATCAGTAAATCCAAGGCGCGAGGTCATGGCAATTTCATCGGCAGAGAGGCCGCCCTCCGGGCCAATCAACAAACGCACGTTGTTGAGTGTAGGGGGAAGGGTATTGATGCTGTTGCTGGCGCGCGGATGCAGATTCAGTTTCAGGCTATCATCCTGCTCAGCACACCAGTCTGATAGTTGCATGGCGTTGCGGATTTCCGGGATCCTATTGCGGCCACACTGCTCGCAGGCAGCGATAGCAATTTTCTGCCACTGCTGGAGTTTCTTCACTAAACGCTCGCCATCGAGCTTAACCCCACAACGTTCAGAAAACAGCGGAGTAATCACATTGACACCCAGCTCAATCGATTTCTGCACGGTAAATTCCATTTTCTCGCCCCGGGAGATCACCTGACCCAAATGTAAGCTCAGTGGTGATTCACGGTCTTCCAATTGCCCTTCACCAAGCCGAACCCGCAGATTTTTTTTATCTGAGCGGACAATTTCGGCAGCGAAGACCTGATTGCTACCATCAAATAGTTGCAGGCTTTGCCCCTCAACCATACGGAGCACGCGGCCTACATGATTGGCTGCCTCATCGCTCAACGCCAGTTCGGTATTCGCCTGCAAAGGCTGTGGATGATAAATGCGGGGTATGCGCATGGGTTGCTCTAAGTCCTGAAACGAAAACATACCGCGCAGCGAGTGGTGCCACGCGAAATAAATAAGTGCCTAAGGAGACCAGAGGCAGGGAAGTATCAACCCATATACTAGATTAGCCTTTTTGCTGCTGGCAAGCCCGTTGTACATAAGGGTTATGATTACCCTGAGCTTTCGCTATCCGCTCATCACGTTGGCATTCCCAGTTGGTGACAGGGTACTGGCGGTTCCAGACCTCAAACAGCTTGCTTTGTTGGCTGGAAAGTCGCAGTTGATATTGATCGCGCATATAAAAATAGGTGCGGGCAATTGCTCCGCGAGCACGCGCTGGCGGCTCTGCCAGTTTATTTTTAAAATCAATTTTCATATCACATTGACCGTATTGGCCCTGGCCGCCATTCCATTGGGAATACATGAAGTTATTGCGGTCACCATTCACTTCGCCAATAGCCGGTTGCAGATTATGCAGATCAGTTTCTATTTGGCGATAGATGGGATCTTTAGTGCAGTTTTTGCGGCCACCTTGTTGCCAGCATTGGCGCTGGTGGCCAAATTGCCAAGCCGGAACCACATGCTCCCACTCGATCCTTGCTGCTCGCTGGGCGTTTTTTCTTGGTTGATAGCCACAACTTTTCAGGTCAGGAATACCTTTCTTACCTTGCCAATCAATTTTGCATCCGCAGTAAAAACTGCCGGGGGCATCCTGATTAATTTTTACAGCGACCGCTTTGGCCTGAGAAAAGTTATTAATGCTTTGACTGTGACTGACCAGAGGAAGCAACGAGGAGGATAAAACCAGCAAGAATAGAATATTGCGTAACATATCTCAAAACAGCCCGATGATGAAAAGCAGGCAGGTTATAGATAATACTGATGGATAGCAAATTAACATGCTGTTTTATAACAAGTAACACCAATTCCTAACAGCTTTTTAGCGCGTTAAATTGCAGCTTTTCACCACAGTGGCGGCAGCGATATTCGCTCTCGCCGCGCTGTACTTTATTGTGGCGACGAATGGTTAATGCATGTTGCTGGCATTTGCACTGATAATTGAAGGTCTTACTGCGCACCGAGGCGACTTCAAACTGGTGGGTGCGGCTGGCGGGGACTTGCAATACCTGCTCCATCATCCAGCGCCACTCTTTACCATGGGGAGCAACTCGGCCAAATTGGCGATAAACCAGCAAGTGAGCCAGTTCGTGCGGCACCACTTCCTCGATAAAGTCCTGCTGATTTTCCAGTAACAATACAGGGTTAAGACGAATCTCGAAGGATTGCAGATAGGCACTACCCGCGCTAGTGCCGCGTTGATGATAATTGATTTTCGGCTCCGAGTAGGCGGTGCCAAGATGTTGATTCGCTAACTGCAATTTGTGGCGCAGGCAGCGCATAACGGCTTGCTGTAACGCGATTGGGATTCGTTGTGTACTCATATCGCCGAAGAATAAAACGGTCGATAAGCAGATGCAAGCCAGTAGGCAGGACTATTTTGAGTAGATTATTATATAAAAACATATAATATAAAAATATATAATGAAATCTAGTTATCCGAAGGGCTTATGAATAACCATCAAATGATCAGCATGGATCTTATGAGGCAAGCGGCAGCAGCGGCTGGTGATGTATTACGGGTGCTGTCAAATGAGGATCGTTTGCTCTTACTGTGTCAATTGAGCCAGGGAGAAAAAGCAGTAGGTGAATTAGAAGCCGCATTGGGGATTCATCAACCAACGTTATCACAACAGCTTGGTGTGCTGCGTAGTGATGGGCTAGTGAACACTCGCCGCGACGGTAAGCGGATATTTTACTCAATCGCCGATAGTAAAGTTTTGGCACTGTTGGAGCTGCTCTATCAGCTTTATTGCCCACAAGAGAAGGAGGCAATATGACTATCGATTGGATTAACTTTACCCCTTACAGTGCACTGGCCGGAGGGGCAGTATTGGGCGTTGCAGTAACGTTTCTATTGTTAGCCACTGGCCGGATTGCTGGTATTAGTGGCATTTTGGGGGGCTTACTTTCGCCAAAAGCAGGGGATCGCGGCTGGCGTATGGCATTCATCATTGGTTTGGTTATTTCACCTTTGGTTTATTCGCTGTTTACCGTGTTACCGGTTATCCAAATTGATGCAGCTTTGCCCACTCTGATTTTAGCCGGATTGCTGGTAGGAATTGGGACGCGCTATGGTGCCGGATGTACCAGTGGGCATGGCGTCTGTGGGCTAGCTCGTTTCTCGCCACGTTCACTGGTGGCGACATTGAGCTTTATGTTTACCGGCTTTATCACTGTGGGGCTGGTTCGCCATCTATTTGCTTAGGAACAGAATATGAATCTATTTTTCTCGCTGTTGGCCGGGCTGATATTTGGTTTGGGCCTGATAGTTGCAGGTATGGCCAACCCTGCCAAGGTCTTAGGTTTTCTCGACATTAGAGGTTTATGGGACCCGTCATTGGCATTGGTGATGGCAGCCGCAGTGGCTATCGCGCTACTCGGTTTTACCTGGGCCAAAAAACGTAAAGTCAGTTTGCTGGGGCAACCCTTGCAATTGCCAACCTCTAATCGTATTGATCGGCGGTTAATTGGCGGTAGCCTGTTGTTTGGCGTCGGTTGGGGATTGGCGGGGATATGCCCTGGGCCGGCACTGGTATTGCTGGGCGCAGGGATGTTCAAAGGGGTTATCTTTGTCGCCGCGATGGTGGCGGGAATGGCAATATTTAGCCTACTAGAGCGTGCTCGTTAGATATAAAAAACCCCGCCAGGCGGGGTTTTTGCTGTTCAGCGCTTAACGGTTGAAACTTATTTCAAGCCAGCAGCCTCACGCAGCAAGGCGGCTTTGTCGGTTTTTTCCCAAGGGAATTCTTCACGACCAAAGTGACCATAAGCTGCGGTTGCTTGATAGATCGGATGCAACAGATCCAGCATCTGAATCAAGCCATAAGGGCGCAGTTCGAAGAATTCACGTACCAAGGTAATCAATTGATCCTCAGAGACCTTACCCGTGCCGAATGTTTCCACCATGATGGAGGTAGGTTCTGCCACACCAATGGCGTATGAAACCTGAATCTCGCAACGGTCAGCCAGGCCAGCCGCAACAATATTTTTCGCTACATAACGGGCAGCATATGCTGCTGAGCGGTCAACTTTGGATGGATCTTTACCGGAGAATGCACCGCCCCCATGACGAGCCATGCCGCCGTAGGTATCAACAATGATTTTACGCCCAGTCAGACCACAGTCGCCCATTGGGCCACCGATAACGAAACGGCCTGTCGGGTTGATATGATATTTGGTAGCTGCGGTGAGCCACTCAACAGGTAGAACCGGCTTGATAATCTCTTCCATCACCGCTTCTTGTAAATCTTTCAGACTGATATCTTCTGAATGCTGCGTCGACAGAACAACCGCATCAATACCGACAATCTTGCCGTTATCATACTGGAAGGTAATCTGGCTTTTTGCATCCGGGCGCAGCCATGGCAAGGTGCCATTTTTACGCACTTCAGCCTGACGCTTTACCAAACGGTGTGCATAGGTAATAGGTGCAGGCATTAAAACGTCGGTTTCGTTAGTGGCATAGCCGAACATCAGGCCCTGATCACCCGCGCCTTGTTCTAAGGGGTCTGAACGGTCAACACCCTGATTAATATCAGGTGACTGCTTCCCAATCGCACTTAAAACGGCGCAAGAGTTAGCATCAAAACCCATCTCAGAATTAACATAACCGATTTCGCGCACGGTTTTACGGGTGATCTCTTCGATATCTACCCATGCGTTAGTGGTAACTTCACCGCCAACTAATACCATACCCGTTTTGACATAGGTCTCGCAGGCAACACGCGCTTTTGGGTCTTGCTCAAGAATTGCGTCCAGTACCGCATCTGAAATCTGATCAGCAATTTTGTCTGGATGCCCTTCAGAAACAGATTCCGACGTAAATAAGTGTTTAGCCATTATTTTCTTTACCTTGAATACAAGTGAAAAGTCACTGCATAGCGTTGGGTGCCAGGCAACAGAAGCCTACGTTTGGTTAGGTCTTCTGATACGTTGACGTTTTACAACGCCTCTTTAGGCAAAGCCTTTAGCAGTCGATCCCATTCGTACTTGAAGCTGCCTGGTTGTTAGCTGCACGCAGTCCTCCGAACCACTCATTTGAGTAAGCTCATCGGGCTGGTTCGTCTGCTGCCCACCCGCAACGCCAAGTTTTTTGGGCGTATAAATTTAGAAGCCTTGCATGATTTGTCGCACACGTAGCATTCTAGCAATTAAAATGTTTGGATGTATTAACATCTGGACGTCTATTTTAGGTCAGCTTTTACTCTTAATGCCAGCCCTTTTTGCATCAAGATATTTCTTGCTTTGGTTGTCATGGTGTTTATTTACCGCTTGATACAGTTATACCCGTCATACTTCAAGCTGCATGTGCGTTGGCTACACTCAATAACCCGAATCACTTGCGACAGTAAGTTCATCGGGATTATCTCGCTTGCCGCCTTCCTGCAACTCGAATTATTTAGGGTATACACGCTATTTTCATTTTGCATTTTGCTCGCGTTATAGGTATAAACTGCGCGCGCAGCTTATTTGATATGCAATGATGAAGATGGCAGAGGATGACATTAGCTCATTGTTACATTTTCAGAGTTTTGCACTCAGGTGTTTAACCGTGAATGGGCATGAAAATAGCGGCGTCATCAAACTGTTACTTAATCTGTCTATACCCAATAGATTTCAATATGCAGCTATTTCCCCTGTAACTTGAAAGATGACGGGTTTATTTAAAGTCTTGTCCGTTCAATCTGAGCGGCATGCGTGGAGGTGGTTGGATTAATGATCCGTTGTCAACTGGTTGCTGCACATCAACAGCTACGTCGTTCTGACGTTCAATCCCCCTTTGCAACCTTCCTTTCTTGTACTCCATCAAGGCGATGTTACACCCACATGGGTGCGTCTCAGGATTCGCGGGCAGGTTAACAGCCGCCTGAAGCACTGAATTCGGCTAGCCTGACCACTTTGCGGCTAATCCGATTCACAAAATCTCAATACGTATTTACAGTCGAACGTATTTTCCATTTAAACGTGTTTTACCCTTTTGGGTAATGAATAGCTGAGTGATAAACCACTTGTGGATAGCGCTTTGCAGCGTAATATTCTGCCGATTCGGCGTCCACGTGGGTTGTCCTTGCTGGTTGTAGCTGCGATAGTGGCTGACTTTATCGTCAGTATCGCAATAGAGGCGAATTATGTCTGATGATAACTTGATTGGCCGTCCGTCAGCAGCGGGCGCACATGTTTCTTTACGCTCTATGCAGGAGGTTGCCATGAATGACCGTAATGCCAGCAAGATGCTGAGCACGTATAACGTCGCCTATTGGGGTGGCAACTATTATGACGTCAACGAGTTGGGTCATATCAGCGTTTGCCCTGATCCAGATGTTCGTGAGGCGCGTGTCGATCTGGCGCAACTGGTCAAAGGAATGCAGCTCGAGCAGGGGCAACGTCTGCCTGCATTATTCTGTTTCCCACAAATTTTACAACATCGCCTACGCTCAATTAACGGTGCATTTAAACGTGCGCGTGATTCATTTGGCTATGAAGGCGACTACTTCCTGGTTTACCCGATTAAAGTAAACCAGCATCGCCGGGTTATTGAGTCTTTAGTCAATTCTGGTGAGCCGTTGGGGCTGGAAGCTGGCTCTAAAGCTGAAATGATGGCGGTTTTGGCCCATGCAGGTATGACCCGTTCGGTTATCGTTTGTAACGGCTATAAAGATCGTGAATATATTCGTCTGGCATTAATCGGCGAAAAACTGGGCCATAAGGTTTATCTGGTCATCGAAAAGATGTCAGAAATCAAAATGGTATTGGAAGAAGCCGAACGCTTGAATGTGGTTCCGCGCCTGGGTGTTCGTGCGCGCCTGGCATCACAAGGTTCCGGTAAATGGCAGGCCAGCGGTGGTGAGAAATCTAAATTTGGTTTGTCTGCCACCCAAGTGCTGCAATTGGTTGATATGCTGCGTGACGCCAATAGTCTCGAAAGCCTGCAATTACTGCATTTTCATTTGGGATCTCAGCTATCCAACATCCGTGATATCTCCACCGGGGTTCGTGAGTCTGCACGTTTCTATGTGGAATTACACAAGCTGGGTGTCAATATCCAGTGCTTCGATGTGGGTGGTGGTTTGGGGGTGGATTACGAAGGGACGCGTTCTCAGTCCGATTGCTCAGTAAACTATGGCCTGAATGAATATGCCAACAACGTTATCTGGGGTATTGGTGATGCTTGTAATGAACATGGCCTGCCGCATCCTACCGTGATTACGGAATCGGGCCGCGCAGTCACCGCGCACCATACCGTGCTGGTTTCCAATGTGATCGGCGTAGAACGCAATGAATTTAATGAGCCACAGCCACCGGAAGAAGATGCACCTCGTGCGCTGATAAGCCTGTGGGATACCTGGCTGGAAATGCAAGAGCCGGAAAACCGCCGCTCTCTGCGCGAATGGCTGCACGACAGTCAAATGGATTTACATGATGTGCATAGTCAATATGCCCATGGGATACTGGACCTGACACAACGTGCCTGGGCGGAACAGATGTACCTGAGTATCTGCAATGATATCCAGAAGCAACTGGACCCAAGCAACCGTGCACACCGGCCAATCATTGATGAGCTGCAAGAGCGTATGGCCGACAAGCTGTACGTGAATTTCTCGCTGTTCCAATCTATGCCGGATGCCTGGGGTATCGATCAGTTATTCCCAGTGTTGCCACTGGAAGGGTTAGATAAGCCACCAGAACGCCGCGCGGTATTGCTGGATATTACTTGTGACTCAGACGGTACTATCGACCATTATATTGACGGCGATGGGGTAGCAACCACCATGCCGATGCCGCCATATGATGCTGAAAACCCGCCATTGTTGGGCTTCTTTATGGTTGGTGCCTATCAAGAGATTCTGGGCAATATGCATAACTTGTTTGGTGATACTGCCGCGGTTGATGTGTATGTATTCCCAGACGGCACGGTTGAAGTTGAGCAGACTGACGAAGGTGATACCGTCGCAGATATGCTGGAATATGTTCAGTTGAACCCAGAGAAATTGTTGAACCAATTCCGTGATCAGGTGAAAGAAACTGATCTGGATACCGAGTTGCAGGCGCAGTTTATGGAAGAGTTCGAAGCAGGTCTGTACGGTTATACTTATCTCGAAGATGAATAACGGCTAACGGCTGCTTTTTCAACGCAAGAAGTCTCTCTATATTAAGGGCAAACTCAGGTTTGCCCTTTTTGTTTGCCCCTGTTACTGGTGATTGTCCAAATATCAACCACACTAATATTGGTCATTTATGATGCTTATCTGAGAGGTGCTTGAATGGGATGGGTCAGTGTTTGTAAGGTAAATTACGTCAAGCCCGATTTTCCTTTCTCAGCGCAGATTGATGATAAAAGGATTGGCGTCTATGTCATTGATGGTGAGTATTTTGCGATGGAAGACATTTGCCCTCATGCCAATGCATTGTTAAGTCAGGGCTTTATGGATGGAGAAACCGTTGAGTGCCCATTACACGGTGCATTGTTTGATGTGCGGACCGGCCAGTGCTTGCGTGAGCCAGGCGATAGGGATTTAGCAACCTATCCAGTGCGCATTAAAGGTGATCAGATTGAGGTAAATCTGGACGTAGATAGTGGCGGGTAATATTTAGTAATAAGAGAGTAACGCCCGCAAAAATCACGGGCGTTATACAGTGATAATTGACGGGGTTTACTTCTCAGCAGCAATACGTTGGCGAATATGATCAGCCCGCGCTTGTGATGACGGATGATCGTCAAACATGCTGCTAGTACGGCCTGCTTCCATGGTTGCCAATTTTTCAAAGCTAGTGACTAAACCATTTGGATCGATACCGCGTTTTTTCAACAAATCGAATGAGTAATCATCCGCTTCGCTTTCTTGTTTCTGTGAAAATTGAGCGTTAACCAATTTCTCGCCAATATCTGCTAACTGAGACTGAGATAACTGCCCGGCAATCCCGCCCGCGGAACTGGCTGCGGTACGCAGGGCTGTCGTGCCATAGGCCACTTGCATCGCTTTACGGGTATGCCCCAATGCCACATGGCCCATCTCATGACCGAGTACACCTTCCACTTCATTGTCGGTCATCATGTCCATCAGGCCGCTATAGACACGAATACAACCATTTGCCATGGCCCAGGCATTCACATCCTTTGTGACATACACCTTATAGTTAGCTGGCGTACCATTAATGTTATCGCCTAATGCGGCTGAAATTTTCACCAACCGTTTGGCATAGGTACTGTCTGTTGGCGCTATCTGCGCTTTCTGATCCATTTCAGCGCAAGATTTTTCGCTGAGCATTTTTACATCAGCATCATTCAAGGTTGCCGCTTGAAATGCCTGTGCGCCTGACTGCATTAAGCCATCAGTATTCATATTCTGGCAGCCGCTAAGCAGCGCTGTAAGGCTCAGTGCAATCATTGAGGTACGAATTTTCATAACACTTTCTTCCTGTGGTTATGCCATTTTATTATTGGAGAGGACCGTTCTCTTCGTGATGATAACGTATCAGTTGCGTTATCTATCCATCATTATTCGCCAACAGTCACTGTTGCATTCTTATTAACTATTGCATTAATCGCTGTTGAATCGACGACGGTTGTTCTACTCTGTCGGCAATAGGTCTTGCCCGAAATATTCGTGGCAACGTATGGTTTATATCGGTTTGTTTGCAAAAACGAACACTGCCAGCCGACAGAGTGGTTAATACACTCATTGTGTGGCTAAAAACGCAGCGAGGGTAACGCGACTCAATCGTTACAGCTATAGCTTTATTCTGAAAATATGGAAGTTTTAGCTCATTTAGTTTTAGTGATTGCCGTTTCAATGCTGAGTCTGAGAAAATGGTAAACTTGAACGCTTTTTTTTAATCCGACCTGGAGTAAAACATGTCCTCTCGTAAAGAGCTTGCCAACGCGATCCGCGCACTAAGCATGGACGCAGTGCAGAAAGCGAATTCCGGCCACCCCGGCGCCCCTATGGGTATGGCAGATATCGCCGAAGTTTTGTGGCGTGACTATTTGAACCATAACCCAACCAACCCACACTGGGCTGATCGCGACCGTTTCGTGTTATCGAATGGTCACGGCTCCATGTTGATCTATAGCTTGCTGCATCTCACTGGCTATGATTTGCCGATGGAAGAGCTGAAAAACTTCCGTCAGTTACACTCTAAAACGCCTGGTCACCCTGAATATGGCTATACCGCTGGCGTAGAAACTACCACTGGCCCGCTGGGTCAGGGCATTGCGAATGCTGTTGGTTTCGCCATTGCAGAACGCACGCTGGCCGCACAGTTTAACCGCCCAAGCCATGACGTTGTTGATCATCACACCTACGCATTTATGGGTGATGGCTGCATGATGGAAGGTATCTCCCACGAGGTGTGCTCTCTGGCTGGCACCATGAAGCTGGGCAAACTGACCGCTTTCTATGACGACAACGGTATCTCTATCGATGGTCACGTTGAAGGCTGGTTCACTGACGACACGGCGGCTCGTTTCGAAGCTTACGGTTGGCATGTGGTTCGTGGTGTTGATGGCCATAATGCTGATTCAATCAAAGCGGCTATCGAAGAAGCTCACAAAGTTAGCGACAAACCTTCACTGCTGATGTGCAAAACCATTATCGGTTTTGGCTCACCGAAGAAAGCCGGTACGCATGACTCACACGGTGCACCATTAGGTGCTGATGAAGTTGCTGCTACCCGTGAAGCATTGGGGTGGAAATACCCTGCATTTGAAATCCCACAAAATATCTATGCTGCGTGGGATGCTAAAGAAGCCGGTCAGGCAAAAGAAGCTGCCTGGAACGAGAAGTTCGCAGCTTATGCCAAAGCTTATCCAGAACTGGCTGCTGAATTCAAACGTCGTGTCAGCGGTGAATTGCCTGCTAACTGGGCGACTGAATCCAAGAATTTCATCGAACAATTGCAAGCTAATCCTGCCAAGATTGCCAGCCGCAAAGCATCACAAAATGCGCTGGAAGCCTTCGGTAAAGTATTACCTGAATTCTTGGGCGGCTCTGCTGACCTGGCACCGAGTAACCTGACTATCTGGTCTGGTTCTAAATCACTGAGCGATGATCTGGCGGGCAACTACATTCACTACGGTGTCCGTGAATTTGGTATGTCTGCCATCATGAACGGTATTGCTCTGCACGGTGGTTTCATTCCTTACGGCGCAACCTTCCTGATGTTTGTGGAATATGCCCGTAACGCGGTGCGTATGGCTGCTCTGATGAAAATCCGCAGCATATTCGTATACACCCATGACTCTATTGGTCTGGGCGAAGATGGCCCAACCCATCAGCCGGTTGAGCAGATGGCCAGCCTGCGTGTAACACCAAACATGAGCACCTGGCGTCCTTGTGACCAGGTTGAGTCTGCGGTGGCATGGCAGTATGCGCTGGAACGCAAAGATGGCC
This sequence comes from Yersinia sp. 2553 StPb PI, assembly GCF_052217105.1. Classification (NCBI taxonomy): domain Bacteria; kingdom Pseudomonadati; phylum Pseudomonadota; class Gammaproteobacteria; order Enterobacterales; family Yersiniaceae; genus Yersinia; species Yersinia sp. 2553 StPb PI. The sequence goes on from NZ_JAZGPX010000002.1 coordinate 4,758,744, forward strand.
CGAGTGCACTGATCTTCTCCCGTCAGAATCTGGCACAACAGCCACGTACTGCTGAGCAGTTAGCCAATATCGCTAAAGGCGCATATGTACTGAAAGATTGTGCAGGCCAGCCTGAACTGATCTTCATTGCTACCGGTTCTGAAGTTGAACTGGCAGTGGCAGCAGCAGATCAACTGACCGGCGCAGGCCACAAAGTGCGTGTTGTTTCTATGCCATCAACTGATGCATTCGACAAACAAGACGCCGCTTACCGTGAATCTGTATTGCCAGCAGCGGTTAGCGCGCGCGTTGCCGTTGAAGCCGGTATTGCCGATTACTGGTACAAATACGTTGGCCTGAATGGCGCGGTGGTTGGTATGACCACCTTCGGTGAATCTGCACCAGCAGAATTGCTGTTTAAAGAATTTGGTTTCACTGTTGAAAACGTGGTAGCGAAAGCTCAGGCGCTATTGAAATAAGAGACTGCGTTACTATGAAATATGCCCAAAAAACTTGGTGGTGCCGCTAGCATTCCAGCAGTTCCAAGCCAAAGGGTATACCGGGTGTAAACGGTGATGACAATCCCGGTAATACACCTGTTAAAAGACCGCTTCTGCGGTCTTTTTTTTCGCCAATTGATGGATGTATTGTGCCCTTTATCAGGCAGATATTCCTTTTATGATTAGTTTGGTTTATTCTGGCTGAAGCGTTTCAGTCATGATTGATTTTCAGTTTCAGTAAAATTAGCTGAGGAAAAAGCCGGAAGTATTCTGGCTGAATTGTGATAAGACGATTAACATCTTAGGGTACGGTGCAGTACGCTATGGGGTTGCATGATAATAACCAGAAACAGGGAGTAACATGACAATCCGCATAGCGATAAATGGCTTTGGCCGTATTGGCCGTAGCGTTTTACGCGCATTGTATGAATCGGGTCGCCGGGCAGAAATTTCAGTAGTTGCTATTAATGAGTTGGCTAATGCACAAGGGATGGCCCATTTACTGAAGTATGACTCCAGCCATGGCCGGTTTGCCTGGGATGTTCGTCAGGAATGTGACAATTTGTACGTCGGTGACGATATCATCCGGCTGATACATCAGCCAGAAATAGAGCAGTTACCTTGGGGTGAGTTAGGAATTGATGTTGTTCTAGATTGTAGCGGCGTGTATGGCAGCCGTGCCGATGGCGAGGCTCATATTGCCTCCGGTGCCAAAAAGGTACTGTTTGCCCATCCTGGCGGCAATGATTTAGACGCAACAGTAGTCTATGGTGTAAACCATCAAGATTTACTGGCGGAGCACCGGATTGTTTCCAACGCTTCCTGTACCACGAACTGCATTATTCCTATTATTCAGTTGTTGGATATCGCTTATGGCATCGAGTCTGGCACTGTGACCACCATTCATTCATCAATGAATGATCAACCCGTTATCGATGCTTATCATCAGGATTTACGCCGTACCCGGGCAGCAAGTCAGTCAATTATCCCGGTTGATACTAAACTGGCGGCAGGGATTACCCGTATTTTTCCGAAGTTTTGTGACAGGTTTGAAGCTATCTCGGTACGGGTGCCAACCATCAACGTAACCGCTATCGATTTAAGCGTTAGCGTGACAAACCCGGTTGGTGTCGCTGAGGTTAACCAGCTTTTTCAAAAGGCAGCAAGAGGTTCATTTCGTGGTATAGTTGACTATACGGAATTACCCTTGGTGTCGACCGATTTTAACCATGATCCGCACAGTGCAATTGTCGATTGCACGCAGACTCGGGTCAGTGGGCAGCACCTGATTAAGACCTTGGTATGGTGCGATAACGAATGGGGTTTCGCCAATAGAATGTTGGATACGACATTGGCGATGGCCCGAAGTGGTTTCTAGTATGGCATGCTAACGTCTTGTTTTTCCGCAGTTTTACTGCGGTTATATCAGCGTTGATGTGCAGCTTATGCAACTTTAAAGAGAATCAACAAGAGGATTCACCATGTCTGTAATTAAGATGACCGATCTGGATCTGGCTGGCAAACGCGTGCTGATCCGTGCGGACCTCAATGTTCCGATAAAAGATGGCAAAGTGACTTCTGATGCGCGTATCCGTGCATCTCTGCCGACGATTGAAGCGGCACTGAAGCAAGGCGCTAAAGTAATGGTTACCTCTCACTTGGGTCGCCCGACCGAAGGCGAGTACAACGAAGAGTTCTCCTTGCTGCCAGTAGTTAACTACCTGAAAGACAAACTGTCTTCTCCGGTACGTCTGGCGAAAGACTATCTGGACGGCGTTGAAATTGCAGCAGGCGAGTTGGTTGTGCTGGAAAACGTTCGCTTTAACAAAGGCGAGAAGAAAGACGACGAAACGCTGTCTAAGAAATATGCGGCACTGTGTGACGTCTATGTGATGGATGCGTTTGGTACTGCTCACCGTGCACAAGCTTCTACTCACGGTGTGGGTAAATTTGCCCCTATCGCCTGTGCCGGCCCGCTGTTGTCAGCAGAACTGGAAGCACTGGGTAAAGCGCTGGGTAACCCAGCACGCCCAATGGTTGCCATTGTGGGTGGTTCTAAAGTATCAACCAAACTGACCGTGCTTGGCGCACTGTCTAAAATCGCCGATCAACTGATTGTTGGTGGTGGTATCGCCAATACCTTCGTTGCAGCTCAAGGCAACAATGTGGGTAAATCTCTGTACGAAGCAGACCTGATTCCAGAAGCCAAGCGCCTGCTGGAAACCTGTGATATCCCGGTTCCTACCGATGTGCGTGTTGCAACCGAATTCTCTGAAACTGCTGTTGCGACACTGAAACCAGCTAACCAAATCAAAGATGACGAACAAATTCTTGATCTGGGCGACGAGTCTGCACAACGTCTGGCTGAGATCCTGAAAAATGCCAAAACCATTCTGTGGAATGGCCCGGTTGGTGTATTCGAGTTCCCTAATTTCCGTAAAGGGACCGAGATAGTCGCTCGTGCCATCGCAGAGAGTGACGCATTCTCTATCGCGGGCGGTGGTGACACTCTGGCAGCAATCGATCTGTTCGGTATTGCTGACCAAATCTCTTACATTTCTACCGGCGGTGGTGCATTCCTTGAGTTCGTAGAAGGGAAAAAACTGCCAGCGGTGGTGATGCTGGAAGAGCGCGCTAAGCAGTAATTTAGATAACGGGGGGCGAAAGCCGCCCGTTTCGCTTTTAGCTAATGAAGCTCGCGGGCTTTATACCCTAAATAATTCGAGTTGCAGGAAGGCGGCAACGAAATGAACTCAAGGAGTTGAGATAACTCAATGACTTGAGTGAATGATGGCAGCCAACGCACATGCAGTTTGAAGTATGACGGGTATAGGCGATTTACATTTAGGGCCTATCCTCACCGGATAGCTGCTATCTTCAGTCGACGAAACAGGACAACGTACATGTCTAAAATTTTTGATTTCGTAAAACCAGGTGTCATCACAGGTGATGACGTTCAGAAAGTGTTCGCAGTAGCCAAAGAGAACAACTTTGCTCTGCCAGCAGTTAACTGTGTCGGCACCGACTCTATTAACGCAGTGCTGGAAACAGCAGCCAAAGTGCGTGCGCCAGTTATCGTTCAGTTCTCTAACGGTGGTGCAGCATTTATCGCAGGTAAAGGCGTTAAAGCAGAAGGTCAGGGTGCTGCAATCCTGGGCGCTATCTCTGGTGCACATCATGTCCATCAGATGGCTGAACACTATGGTGTTCCTGTTATTCTGCACACCGACCATTGCGCCAAGAAATTGCTGCCATGGTTAGACGGCTTGTTGGACGCAGGTGAGAAACACTTTGCGGCTACCGGCAAACCACTGTTCTCTTCTCACATGATCGACCTGTCTGAAGAGTCCCTGGAAGAAAATATCGAAATTTGTAGCAAATACCTGACTCGCATGGCGAAACTGGGTATGACGCTGGAAATCGAACTGGGTTGCACCGGTGGTGAAGAAGATGGCGTGGACAACAGCCATATGGACGCATCTTCTCTGTATACTCAGCCACAAGATGTTGATTACGCTTACGAAAAACTGAACGCTATCAGCCCACGTTTCACCATCGCTGCCTCTTTCGGTAACGTACACGGTGTTTACAAGCCAGGTAACGTGAAACTGACCCCAACTATTCTGCGTGATTCTCAGGATTATGTTTCCAAGAAACACAATCTGCCGCACAACAGCTTGAACTTCGTATTCCACGGTGGTTCAGGTTCTACTGCTGCTGAAATCAAAGAAGCGGTTAGCTATGGCGTAGTTAAAATGAATATCGACACCGATACCCAATGGGCAACGTGGGAAGGTATTCTGGGCTACTACAAAAAGAACGAAGCTTATCTGCAAGGCCAGCTGGGTAACCCAGAAGGTGCTGACAAGCCGAACAAGAAATTCTACGACCCACGTGCGTGGCTGCGTGCTGCACAGGTGACTATGGTTGCTCGTCTGGAAAAAGCCTTTGAAGAACTGAACGCCAAAGACGTTCTGTAATTCGATACTGCTTTGACCGACTTAAAAGGCCCCTTGGGGCCTTTTTTCTTTGCAAAAAACGAATCTAACCTCATTTCCGCCGCCTTGATTGACTGAGTAGTCTGATATTTCAGCGTAAATTTCTCTGCCAAAATTGGCAACAGGCTCATTGTTAGTTACCCTAAACAGGCTGTCAGTTGTAGCCGTCAGCATTTTGCGGTGATTTTTTGCGTAATCTCTCCCGCAGGGAGCTTTTTGTAGGATGATTCAAATGGAAGAATTAAACGTAGTTGATGGTATCAATGAAGCGAGTACCTGGTTGGTGAATAACCAAGATTTGCTGATTCAATACGCGGTTAATCTGGTCGCAGCATTACTTATCTTAACCGTCGGTTCAATCATCGCCAAAATTGCGTCACGGATGCTTGGTCGGGTCATGAAGTTACGTGGCATTGATGTCACCGTCGCAGACTTCCTGGCAGCAATGGCGCGTTACAGCATTCTGGCTTTCACTATCGTTGCGGTGCTGGGACGTTTGGGTGTGCAGACTGCATCGGTGATTGCCGTTATCGGTGCCGCGGGTTTAGCTGTTGGTTTGGCGCTACAAGGCTCGCTATCAAACTTTGCCGCCGGAGTGCTGCTGGTGGCCTTCCGTCCATTTAAGGCAGGTGAATATGTCGATCTGGGCGGTGTAGCCGGTACTGTGGTTCAGGTGCAAATTTTCTCAACGACCCTACGGACGGTCGACGACAAAATCATCGTGGTACCCAACGGCAAAATTATTGCTAATAACATCATCAATACCAGCCGTGAACCGAATCGCCGTACCGATATGGTCATCGGTGTTGCCTATGATGCTGATATTGATGTGGTAAAGAAAGTGCTGGGTGACATCATTGCCGCAGATAAACGTATCATGCATGACAAAGGGGTTACCGTGCGTTTGAATGAGATGGCTGCCTCTTCCCTTAACTTCACGGTGCGCGTCTGGACTACCAATGGCGATGCGATGGATGTGTATTGGGATCTGATGGAAAACTTTAAGCGTGCGTTGGATGCTAACAAAATTGGCATTCCTTACCCGCAGATGGACGTGCATTTGCATCAGGTAGCAAAAACTGAGGCAGATTAGTCTGCGTACCTGAAGCTGTAGTGTTGTTTACAATTTGGCTATAGCCATGTCAAATCGGGTCGTTATCGGCCCGTTTTTTCCTTTTTCCATCCTTGTTTTCCCTCTTGCTTAGCCATTATTAGTTTTACTTATTATTGATAAGAAATATCAATTTCCTCTGATGCCGCTCTCCCCGTAATATGCTGCTAGTTCCTCTCCAATTCTCTCGGCCCGTTTTGAGTATTATTTAAAGGTAACAGTATGTTAGCTGTCTATTTACAGGGCTTCGCCCTCAGTGCTGCGATGATTTTACCCCTCGGGCCACAAAATGCCTTTGTGATGAACCAGGGGATTAAGCGTCAGCACCATTTGATGAGTGCCTCACTTTGTGCGCTGAGTGACATTATCTTGATTTGTGCGGGGATCTTTGGCGGCAGTGCCTTGCTGAGTCGTTCGCCATTGTTACTGGCACTGGTCACATGGGGCGGCGTGGCTTTCCTGCTGTGGTACGGTTGGGGCGCATTGATGGCAGCCTGGCGTGGGGGGGGCTCCTCATCTGCAGCCGCAACCGGCGCGCAAGGGCGTTGGCCAATAGTTATAACCCTACTGGCGGTAACCTGGCTCAATCCGCATGTCTATCTCGATACCTTTGTGGTGCTCGGTAGCCTTGGCAGCCAGTTATTACCCGACTCCCGGCCTTGGTTCGCTTTGGGAGCCGTGAGTGCCTCTATTGCCTGGTTTTTTGCCCTCGCGCTATTGGCTGCGTGGTTATCACCGTGGCTTAACCGCCCAACGTCGCAGCGGGTGATTAATCTGTTGGTCGGAGGGGTAATGTGGTTTATTGCTTTTCAGCTAGCGCAACAAGCACTAAATCTGTGAGTTTTTATCATTAATCCGAATCCCATGATTCATAAGATATGCTACGGTTGATGTGTTAATCCGGTTACCGACAGCAAATTAATCACGCCGCCAATGAGATTCGAGTGAGTGTAATTAACTGCAAATGTATTTGTCGCTGATTGAATTCACTGGTTATCTAGCTGAGGTCGACTGAGTTGTCATAAATAATTTGCCATGTATATCTTAGGAGGCACTGTGAAGTTGAAGACATTGGCTTTGGCCGCAATGATGGGATTAGGGACGTTACCTTTGGCGCTACAAGTTCAGGCAGCCGAAGTGCCAGAAGGGCCGCATGTTGTCACCTCCGGTACCGCCAGTGTTGATGCGACACCGGATATTGCCACTATCGCTATTGAAGTCAGTGTATCTGCCAAAGATGCGGCAGATGCCAAAAAACAGGCGGATACCAGGGTCGCGCAATATTTTGATTTCTTACGTAAAAGTGGCATTGAAAAGAAAGATATCAATGCTGCCAATATTCGTACTCAACCTGAATACGATTACCAGAAAAGCGGTGAAGCGGTCTTGAAGGGATACCGTGCCGTGCGCCAGGTTCAGGTAACATTACGCCAACTGGATAAGTTGAATGAGCTGCTAGATGGTGCGCTGAAGTCTGGTCTAAACGAGATCCGTGCGGTGGAACTCGGGGTAGCAAACCCGGACACATACCGTGAGCAGGCGCGTAAAAAAGCCATTGAAAATGCTATCAGCCAGGCAGGATCATTGGCTGATGGATTCAAAGTTAAACTTGGGCCGGTCTACAGCATTCGTTACCACGTCGCTAACTACCAGCCTATGCCGGTAGCACGCATGTTTAAAAGCGCTGAAGCGGCACCAGCCACCGATGCCGCACAAACTTACGAACAGCAGACCATCCATTTTGATGATCAGGTTGATGTCGTGTTTGAACTCCAAACTGCGACCAGTACCGCTAAATAAATCAATCCTGCCGTAATACCTGACGCCCATAAGACAACAGGGCGTCAGTCACCTTTCTCATGGTTCTGCTTTCCGGTGCAAACCGGTGCCAGAACAGCATTCGTCGTTGCAGTAATCCTGGCGTCAGATTGATTAATTCGCCTGAAGCTAGCTCTTTCTCGATTTGCAGATGCGGGATCATACAACAGGTGGTTCCTTGTCGCGCTAACTGCACAAAAGCTTCGGAAGAGTTAACAATATGGCAGGGCACGCTGCCCGGTGATAAATCAAAGTTCTGCTGTAAAAACGCCTGATGCATATCATCCAGATGGTCAAACGCCACCGCTGGCGCTTTCAACAATGCCGAGCGGGTTACGCCATTAGGGAAATAACGCTCAGCGAAAGGTTTGGAGGCGACAAACAGGTAATCCAACGCACCGAGTTGATCAACCAGACAACTGGGGAGCGGTTGAGGTTGGATACTGACAGCACCCACAACCTCGCCGCGACGTAACCGTTCCTGAGTTCGAGTCTCATCCTCGACTTGTAAATTCAGCCGGATAGGGGAATCAGCCAGCACCGGTTTCAATGCCGGTAGCAACCAGGTCGCCAAACTGTCGGCGTTCACTGCCAGCGACAATAACAGTGGTGTATCTCCGCCATTATCATTGCCCAGCCACTCTTCTTCCAGTAACTCAACCTGATGCAGTAACGCGAGCAGTTTCTGCCCTTGTTCGGTAGGCCGTGGTGGCACGGTGCGCACCAGCAGCGGTTGTCCAAACAGATTCTCCAACTGCTTGATGCGTTGAGATACCGCCGATTGGGTGATGCAAAGTTTTTGTGCAGCGCGTTCAAAACCGCGTTCACGGATCACCGCGTCCAGCGCTTGTAGCGTACGGTAGTCTGGGCGTTTCATCGGAGTCATCTCTCCAAATATTAAGTCGATACAGCACTATGCCACATTTTAGCCAGTTTGTTATGACAGGATGCCAAGGTGTCAGCCACAAATAAACCGGCATAACTGTGATCCGGCTAGAATTAACTACCACGCGAGTTGGCTTTATTCACACAATCACCACTGCGGATGCTCTATAATGACCTCAGGTTTTCTTTCACATCAAGGCGTGAACTTACCATGACTCAGGATGAACTTAAAAAAGCAGTGGGCTGGGCAGCATTAGATTATGTAAAACCTGGTACCATCGTTGGGGTCGGCACTGGCTCGACCGCAGCACATTTTATTGACGCACTTGGCTCCATCAAAGGCCAGATAGAGGGGGCGGTTTCCAGCTCTGATGCCTCTACTGCCAAACTGAAAAGTTACGGCATCCACGTATTCGATTGTAATGAAGTGGATGTATTGGATATCTATGTTGATGGCGCTGATGAAATTAACGACCAGATGCAGATGATCAAAGGCGGTGGTGCTGCGCTGACCCGCGAGAAAATCATTGCTGCTATTGCTCGTCAGTTTATCTGCATCGCGGATGCGTCCAAGCAGGTTGCTATACTGGGTAAGTTCCCGCTGCCGGTTGAAGTTATCCCAATGGCCCGCTCTTATGTGGCTCGTGAACTGGTTAAGCTGGGTGGCTTACCGGAGTATCGTCAGAACGTCCTGACTGATAACGGCAACGTTATTTTGGATGTCCACAATCTGAGTATTTTGGATGCCATTGCGTTAGAAAATAAAATCAATGGTATTGCCGGTGTCGTTACGGTCGGCCTATTTGCTAATCGGGGGGCTGATGTGGCACTGATTGGCACCGCCGACGGCGTTAAGACCATAAAATTAAAGTGATCGGTTAACTCGCTCTCAGGATGAGGTTCGCTACTTCATCCTGAAAGTTTTTTTGCCTTTAAATATCTTTTCTTAAAATCGCTAAATTTGGTGATATATATCACATTTCTTCATTTCGTTTTATTAACCTGCCATTAACCCTCTTCACGCCAGTTTTTTATTCCATAAATGAACATTGACACTGATTGTTATGCTAGCCGGCAGGCAATCGTTTGTATTGCTGCCCGCGTAATATTTGTTATGTTGACAGGGTGCTGACCGGATTCATTCGATAGCGGCAGCCACATCTGAAGTCTGAAAATAGGGTCGGGGACATGGCAAAAGTATCACTGGAGAAAGACAGAATTAAGTTTCTGTTAGTGGAAGGGGTGCACCAGAGCACGGTTGATAATCTGCGTGCTGCCGGATATAGCAATATTGAATATCATAAAGGTGCCTTAGACACCGAATCACTGAAAGCATCGATCAAAGATGCTCACTTCATCGGCATTCGATCGCGTACGCATCTGTCTGAAGAAGTTTTTGCGGCAGCAGAAAAATTAGTCGCGGTAGGTTGTTTCTGTATCGGTACCAATCAGGTTGATTTAAAAGCGGCTACCAAACGCGGTGTGCCGGTATTCAATGCACCTTTCTCCAATACCCGTTCGGTAGCTGAAATGGTACTGGGCGAGTTACTGCTGATGTTCCGAGGCATTCCATCGGCTAACGCCAAAGCTCACCGTGGTGAGTGGAACAAGCTGGCGGTGGGTTCCTATGAAGCCCGTGGCAAGAAGCTGGGCATTATCGGTTATGGTCATATCGGTACCCAACTCGGGATTCTGGCAGAGAGTGTCGGGATGAAAGTATTTTTCTACGATATCGAAAATAAACTGTCGTTAGGGAATGCACAGCAGGTGCGTCACCTGTCTGATCTACTGAATATGAGTGATGTGATTAGCCTGCATGTGCCGGAAAACCACTCCACTAAAAACATGATTGGCCCTGAACAGTTGGCTCTGATGAAGCCGGGTGCGATGCTGATTAACGCCTCACGCGGTACCGTGGTCGATATCCCGGCCTTATGTGATGCGTTGGCCAGCAATCATTTGGCAGGCGCGGCAATCGACGTATTCCCTGAAGAGCCTGCAACTAATAAGGACCCGTTCAATTCACCCTTGTGCGAGTTTGATAATGTGTTGCTAACACCACATATTGGTGGTTCCACTCAGGAAGCGCAGGAAAATATCGGTGATGAAGTGGCAGGTAAGCTGGCGAAGTATTCCGACAACGGCTCAACGCTGTCTGCGGTCAACTTCCCTGAGGTTTCTCTGCCTGCTCACGGCGATAATACTCGCCGTCTGTTGCATATCCATGAGAACCGCCCAGGCATCCTGACCAGCATTAACAAAATCTTTGCCGAACAGAATGTCAACATTGCGGCACAGTATCTGCAAACCAGTGCTGAAATCGGTTATGTCGTCATTGATGTTGAGACTGATGATGCGGAAAATGCAGAAAAAGCATTGCAGGCGATGAAGGCGATCCCGGGAACTATCCGTGCTCGTTTGCTTTACTAATAACTATTTGTATTGAATGACTAAACACCCGCTATCTATAAAATATCGGGTGTTTTTTTATTTTGCAGGATTATCTCTTACCACTGCCACACTTTTGTTGGTGTCACTATCTCTGGCAATGGTACATCCCAAAGCTCACAGGGCAAGTGCTCTACCCATTGGCAATCATGGGCCAGGCCAATAGGATAAGGGCGCCCTTGCTGCCAGTGTTGCAGCGTACGGTCATAAAAGCCACCACCCATACCTAAACGTTGCCCGAGGCTATCAAACGCCACTAACGGGGTTATTACTATATCCAATTGGTTTAGTGGCAGAACTTCTCGCACATCTAATTGTGGTTCAAGGATTTTCAGGCGATTACGGATAAGCGTGCTATCAGGGCGATAACGCAGAAATAATAAATTACCGGGGCTGAAAGGGTGCAAAACCGGCAGATAAACCTGTTTTTGTTGCTGCCATAGCAGCTCAATAATGGGGCGGGTATTGAGTTCACCATCGAAGGAGAGGAACACGGCAATGGTGTTAGCCTGACGGATTCTGTCATGCTCAGCGATATGCTTTGCCGCCAGATGCGCTGACTGATGCTGTTGTTCCGCAGTCAACAGACGCCGACGTTCACGAATCTCACTACGAATCTTTTGTCGCTCAAGGGCATATTGCGCAGTCAAAGGCATATTATTTATTCAAAAATATGTTGTTAATTTAAAGGATAATTTTTTGATTAAAAAGACATTTTATTGATTCGGAAGATATATTGCTGATGCCAGTAGACAGCCAATGTAAAACGAACGTGATAACCCCAAATGCTGGTTAATCGATAAAGAGGGGATCTCCGAGATGCCGCCGCAGGCTGTAACCCTTGAACCCATGGTTCAAGGTGAACGCAGCGTCGCAACCTTAAGGCTTCTCGGCGGACCGAGCATGCGCACCAGTTACGGAGTCACTACATTCTGTTGGTATTAAATATCGGCTCAGGGGACTGGCCCGCTGGCAAACACCTCAGAGAAATTTTTTACTCACTGCTGAATCTATCATTCAACAGAGATTTATTCAAACTGTGCATCCTGACGTTCAGAGATGCGACCTTGTTCAAGCAACGCCTGTTCAATGGTCTGTTGTAACATCCGAATACGTTGCTCCATATTGGATGCATAGTCACGGGTTTTCAACCTTTCCTGAGCTAATTCGTGACAGACATTCAATGCTGCGATAAAAACTAACTGCTCAGTATTTGTGACTCTAGTGCGAACTTTGAGATCTTGCAACCGTTGGTTAAGATCTTCTGCTGCCATGTTCAACGCGTCTTGTTGTTCTGGCGGACAATTGACTCTTAACGAGCGACCAAAAATTTGAATATCTACCGGTTGTGCAGACATGCCACCTTCCTGACTAATTTTCGCGCCAACCTTGTAAACCAGAGGCAAAATGCTCGTAGTTGCAAAGCGGGCGTCACTATATATATCTCGATACCAAGATTCAACCCCTAATACCCGTTGGGTATTAGGGTCTAGCGCGTTGCGTTTTCTGGTATAGCGACCTTTCTTGGTGGTAGCATAACACGAACTTATCCTGCCAACGATGACCAATACGCATGTCTATAGAGAATACATTACCAACTTACCAATCACTTGCCTTGGCGTTAAGCCAGCAAGCGGTAGCATTAACCCCCGCAGAAATGCATGGCCTGATCAGCGGCATGCTCTGTGGTGGCAGTAAAGACAATGGCTGGCGCACGCTGGTACATGACCTGACCAATGAGGGCGTTGCCTTTTCACAAGCGTTGGGATTGCCGTTACAACAGTTACATGAAGCAACACAAGAAGCGCTGGAGAACGAAGGTTTTATGTTCCAGTTGCTTATCCCTGAAGGGGACGATATCTCGGTTTTTGACCGTGCTGACGCATTATCAGGTTGGGTCAACCATTTCCTGTTAGGTTTGGGTATGTTGCAACCGAAATTGGCGCAGGTGAAAGATGAAGTGGGTGAAGCCATTGATGATTTACGTAATATTGCCCAATTAGGCTACGACGAAGATGAAGATCAAGAAGAGCTGGCTCAATCATTAGAAGAAGTTATTGAGTATGTGCGTGTGGCGGCTATTTTGTGCCATATCGAATTTACTCAACAGAAGCCGACTGCACCAGAGATGCGTAAGCCAACACTACATTAAATGATATGGTGTAATATGTTGAATTAAGTCGATTAAATCGGATGTTCCAGGAGGGTGTGATGATTCAGCAAGAATACCAGAACCGCCGTCAGGCGCTGTTGGCGAAGATGGCCCCGGGCAGTGCAGCACTGTTTTTCGCCGCACCGGAGGCTACGCGCAGTGCGGATTCCGAATACCCTTATCGTCAGAATAGCGATTTTAGCTACCTGACGGGGTTCAATGAACCGGAGGCGGTGTTGATTCTGGTAAAAAGCGATGAGACCCATAACCACAGCGTGTTGTTTAACCGGGTGCGGGACTTAACCGCCGAGATCTGGTTTGGCCGCCGTTTAGGGCAAGATGCGGCCCCCCTCAAGTTAGGTGTTGACCGCGCATTATCCTTCGATGAAATCGACGAACAGCTCTATTTGTTGCTCAATCGCCTTGATGTGATTTATCACGCGCAGGGGCAATATGCTTATGCAGATAAAATTGTTTTTGCCGCGCTGGAAAGATTACGTAACGGTTTTCGTAAAAATTTACGTGCACCGGCCACGCTAACTGACTGGCGTCCATGGTTGCATGAAATGCGCCTGTTTAAGTCAGTTGAAGAAATTACTGTGATGCGCCGCGCCGGTGAAATCAGTGCGCTAGCCCATACTCGCGCGATGGAAAAATGTCGCCCAGGTATGTTTGAGTATCAGTTGGAAGGGGAGATTCTGCATGAGTTCACCCGCCATGGCGCGCGTTACCCGGCATATAACACTATCGTTGGCGGTGGTGAGAATGGCTGCATTTTGCATTACACCGAAAATGAGAGTGAATTGCAGGATGGTGAGTTAGTGCTGATTGATGCAGGTTGTGAATACCGTGGCTATGCCGGTGATATCACCCGCACCTTCCCGGTTAACGGCAAATTCACGCCAGCACAACGTGAGATTTATGACATCGTTCTGGCCTCGATTAATAAATCAATAGAATTGTTCCGCCCGGGTACCAGTATCCGCGAAGTCACCGAGGAGGTGGCGCGCATTATGATTACGGGTCTGGTTGGTTTGGGCATTCTAAAAGGTGATATCGAGCAATTGATCGCTGAAAAAGCGCATCGCCCCTTCTTTATGCATGGTTTAAGCCACTGGTTAGGATTGGATGTGCATGATGTCGGTGATTATACCAATAGTGACCGTGGCCGCATTTTGGAACCGGGAATGGTGCTGACCATTGAGCCGGGTCTCTATATCGCCCCAGATGCTGATGTACCGCCAGAATACCGTGGTATTGGTATTCGTATCGAAGATGACATCGTGATTACTGCTGACGGCAATGAAAATCTGACCGCCGGTGTGGTGAAAGATCCCGATGCCATTGAAGCCCTGATGGCGGCAGCGAGATAACTGATGAGCGTAATCATTGTTGGTGGTGGTATGGCCGGAGCAACTCTGGCGCTGGCTATTTCATCCCTCACCAAAGGGCGGGTACCGGTTGCTTTGGTTGAAGCACAACTTCCTGATAGCAGGCAGCATCCGGGTTTTGATGCCAGAGCGATTGCCTTGGCACAAGGCACCTGCCAACAACTGGAGCGCATTGGTATCTGGGCGCATCTGGTTGATTGTGCCACCGCCATTGAACATGTTCATGTTAGTGATAGCGGTCATTCGGGTTTTGTTAACTTACGCGCCGCTGATTATGGTGTTGCGGCACTGGGTAATGTTATTGAGCTACATGATGCCGGTAAAAGGCTGTTTGCCTTATTGCAGAAAGCGCCGGGAGTGACGCTGCATTGCCCGGCTAAAGTGGTAGATGTGGTTCGTACTGTTGCATCAGCCGGTGTGACGCTGGATAACGGCCAACAACTGAGTGCAAAGCTGCTAGTGGCAGCCGACGGATCTCATTCGGCACTGGCGCGGGCTTGTAATATTCAGTGGCAGCAGCAGGACTATCAACAGATCGCCGTGATTGCCAATATTACGACTTCCGAACTACCGGCAGGTCGGGCTTTTGAGCGTTTTACCCGCAATGGGCCGCTGGCATTATTACCGATGTCTGAAGGGCGTAGCTCGCTGGTCTGGTGTCACGCTAAACACGAAAAGCAGCAGGTCGATAGTTGGGATGACGCCCGTTTTGTGGCGCAATTGCAGCAAGTTTTTGGTTGGCGGTTGGGTAAAATTCTCCATGCGGGTAAGCGCTACAGCTACCCGCTGCAATTATTGACGGCTTCGCGCCATATCAGTCACCGTCTGGCGTTAGTGGGTAATGCGGCGCAAACACTGCATCCCATTGCCGGGCAGGGTTTCAATCTAGGGCTGCGTGATGTGATGTCGCTGGCTGAAACTATCGCGCAGGCGGAGGGCGACCCCGGTGAGTATGCGGTTCTCAGCCAATATCAGCAGCGGCGACAAGGGGATCAACAGGCGACTATTGGTGTCACTGATGGTTTAATTCGTCTGTTTGCCAATCGCTATGGGCCACTGGTGGTTGGGCGTAACCTTGCTCTGATGTCAATGGAGCTGATGCCTGCAATACGTGATACTTTCGCCCGGCAGACATTGGGATGGGTAGAGCGTTAGTATTTAATGGGAATATATTGGCATGCAATCATATGACGTGGTAATCGCCGGTGGCGGAATGGTCGGTCTGGCGCTGGCCTGTGGCTTACAGGGCAGTGGCTTGCGCATCGCTATTCTGGAGCATCAGCCCGCACCAGAACCTCTCACTGCACCGCTGACTGATGAGTTGGCGCTACGTGTCTCGGCGATCAATGCTGCCAGTGAGCGCTTATTGAAAAAAATAGGGGTATGGGACAGCATTTTGGCGCTACGGGCCAGCCCCTATGGCGGCATGGAAGTGTGGGACCAAGACAGTTTTGGCAAAATAGCGTTTCATGCTGATGAATATG
This sequence comes from Yersinia sp. 2553 StPb PI, assembly GCF_052217105.1. NCBI lineage: Bacteria > Pseudomonadati > Pseudomonadota > Gammaproteobacteria > Enterobacterales > Yersiniaceae > Yersinia > Yersinia sp. 2553 StPb PI. The sequence continues at coordinate 4,774,510 of NZ_JAZGPX010000002.1, forward strand.
GCTTCAGCCATCTCGGTCATATCATTGAGAACCGAGTGATTCAGCAGGCGCTATGGCAGCGTGCCAGCCAATTAGCTGAGGTTACGCTGTTGGCACCGGCCAGCCTCAAACAGGTGGCATGGGGTGAAAGCGAAGCTTTTATCACGCTAACTGATGACCGTATGCTCAGTGCGCGGCTGGTGGTTGGGGCCGATGGCGCTAACTCATGGTTGCGCCAGCATGCGGATATCCCACTGACTTTTTGGGACTATGCCCACCATGCGCTGGTAGCGACCATCCGCACGGAAGAAGCACATCAGGCAACGGCGCGTCAGGTATTTCATGGTGATGGTATTCTGGCTTTCCTGCCGTTTAGCTCCCCACACTTGAGTTCGATAGTCTGGTCACTTCCTCCTGAGCGTGCTGCCGAGTTAGCTGCGCTACCTGCCGAGCAATTCAACCGCGAACTGGGCATGGCGTTTGATATGCGTTTGGGGCAATGCCAGCTTGAGAGTGAGCGCCAGACCTTCCCGCTGATGGGGCGCTATGCACGTAGCTTCGCGGCACACCGGTTGGCGCTGGTGGGGGATGCTGCCCATACTGTGCATCCGTTGGCCGGGCAGGGCGTCAATCTGGGCTTTATGGATGCCGCTGAGTTAGTCTCTGAGCTGCGCCGTTTACAGCGCCAAGGCAAAGATATCGGTCAGCATCTCTATCTGCGGCGTTATGAACGTCGCCGCAAGCACAGTGCTGCGGTGATGCTTGCCAGTATGCAGGGTTTCCGCTCCCTGTTTGCGGGCAGTAACCCTGCCAAAAAGCTCTTGCGTGATATTGGCTTAACGCTGGCTGATAACTTGCCGGGGGTAAAACCACCGTTAGTGCGGCAGGCCATGGGATTACATGATTTACCCGATTGGCTAGATGAGTAGTCTTGTGAGTCACTAAACCTCCCTCAGTTGAAATAATCTAATTTCAGCCCTATTTTCGCATTAGTTTTTCTCACTGATAACCAAAGCCTGAAAAGTTGAAACTGACAGGGTTTTGGTTATTTGGTTATATAACATCGCAATTTTTACTGATTAATTGTTAATAATGTGCCTCTGTGCGCATTTTTTCAGTGGAAAACTCTGCACAATACCCCTGCCTTTTGTCCTCTTAGGGCGTGCTATTGCCTATTTTAGCTTATGGTTACCTGATGAGTTCGGTGATAACGTTGGGCAAAAGGTATCGTTTGCGTAACGGTATTCATGCCTGTTTATTAGGGGGGATGAAGCCGGTATAAAACACTCATGACATGTTATAGCCAAAGCAATTGGAGTTGTAGGTAGGCGGCAAGCGAATGAATTCCCGATGAGCTTACACCAGTAAGTGATTCGGGTGAATGAACGTAGCCAACGCCCCTACGGCTTCAAGTGCGAAGGGTATATTGAGGGAGAGTAGATGGCTAAGCAGACCCCGCTGTATGATCAGCACGTAGCGTGCGGTGCGCGCATGGTAGATTTTCATGGCTGGATGATGCCATTGCATTATGGTTCCCAAATCGACGAGCACCATATCGTGCGTCAAGATGCCGGTATGTTCGATGTCTCTCATATGACTATCGTTGATCTGCACGGTGCCCGTACCCGTGAGTTCCTGCGTTACCTGTTAGCCAACGACGTTGCTAAACTAACCCAACCGGGCAAAGCCCTTTACACCGGGATGCTGAATGCGTCCGGCGGTGTTATCGATGACTTGATTGTCTATTTCCTGCAAGAAGACTATTTCCGCTTAGTGGTTAACTCCGCTACCCGTGACAAAGATCTGGCCTGGATAATCCAGCATGCTGAACCTTACCAGGTTGAAGTGACGGTGCGTGACGATCTTGCCCTGGTGGCGGTACAAGGCCCAACGGCTCAACAGAAAGTGGCTACTTTACTGACTCCTGAGCAGCAGCAGGCGATCGCGGGCATGAAACCATTCTTTGGTATTCAAACGGGTGATTTCTTTATCGCGACTACCGGTTATACCGGTGAATCAGGGTATGAAATCGCACTGCCAAAAGAGCAAGTTGTTGAATTTTGGCAGCAATTGCTCGCCGCTGGGGTGAAGCCTGCGGGTCTTGGTGCGCGTGATACTTTGCGTCTGGAAGCGGGTATGAACCTTTACGGTCAGGAAATGGATGAAGGTGTTTCTCCGTTAGCCGCCAATATGGGCTGGACGGTAGCCTGGTTGCCAGAAGACCGTCAGTTTATCGGCCGCGAAGCACTGGAAAAGCAACGTGCGGACGGAACTGAGCAACTGGTCGGCTTGATCATGACCGAAAAAGGCGTATTACGTAATGAGTTGCCCGTGCATTTTTCTGATGCGCTGGGTAACTCACATGTCGGTGTGATAACCAGTGGTTCATTCTCGCCTACATTGGGTTTCAGCATTGCGCTGGCCCGTGTGCCTGCGGGAATTGGTGAGAGTGCGGTGGTTCAAATCCGCAACCGTGAAATGCCAGTGCGGGTCACAAAACCCGGTTTTGTGCGGGCGGGTAAGCCGGTCGCGCTGTAAGTCTTCCGAATTATAAGAGCCTAAACTTTTGGCTCTATCTCTTTTTAAGGAGCAGCAATGAGCAATGTACCAGCAGAGTTAAAATATGCGTCATCTCATGAGTGGGTTCGTGCCGATGGCGATGGCATCTATAGCATCGGTATCACTGAGCATGCGCAAGAGCTACTGGGCGACATGGTGTTTGTTGATTTGCCTGAAGTGGGCAGTGAAGTTTCAGCTGGTAGTGATTGTGCTGTTGCCGAATCAGTTAAAGCGGCTTCCGACATTTATGCCCCGATCAGCGGCGAAATTGTTGCGGTTAATACTGAGCTGGAAAGCTCACCAGAACTGGTCAACAGCGCACCTTATACCGATGGTTGGCTGTTCAGCATCAAAGCCTCTGATGAAGGTGAGCTGGCAGGTTTGTTAGATGCCGAGGCGTATTTGGCGACCATTGAAGAATAAATGAAAAAAAGCCTGAGGTGAGTGAAGTGCAATGAGCTAAGGGTTGACCACGTCTACGGGCGTTCCGGTGGCTTACGCCACTACGACCCGAACGACGTGTTTCCCCTTAGTTCGGCTTTGTGAGTATTTCTAATACCTCTCCAAGGCGCGGTTAATCTCAAATATCTCCCGTCCCATGCCCTATTCAGGAATGTGTAGCAAATGACTCAGAATCTCAGCCAGCTTGAACATAACGATGCTTTTATTCAGCGCCATATCGGCTCCTCTGCTGAACAACAGCAACAGATGTTGGCCGCCATTGGTGCCAACTCGTTAAGTACATTGATCCAGCAGATTGTTCCGGCAGATATCCAATTGCCAAGCCCACCACAAGTGGGTGATGCCGCCACTGAACACCAGGCGCTGGCGGAACTTAAAGGGATTGCCAGCCAGAATCAGCGCTATAAATCCTACATCGGCATGGGCTACAGCCCGGTACTGACCCCGCCGGTTATCCTGCGTAATATGCTGGAGAACCCAGGCTGGTACACCGCTTACACACCTTATCAGCCAGAAGTTTCTCAGGGCCGCCTTGAAGCGCTGTTGAATTTCCAGCAATTGACACAAGACCTGACGGGGTTGGATCTGGCTTCTGCCTCTTTGCTGGATGAGGCTACTGCTGCGGCAGAATCGATGGCATTAGCCAAGCGAGCCAGTAAGCTGAAGGACGCTAATCGCTTCTTTGTGGCTGATGATGTTCATCCACAAACGCTGGATGTGGTGCGAACTCGCGCTGAAACTTTTGGTTTTGAAGTGATTGTCGACCGCGCTGCAAAAGTGCTGGAGCTGGATGGTGTTTTTGGTGTGTTGCTGCAACAAGTAGGCACCACTGGTGAACTGCATGACTACAGCGCGCTGCTGTCTGAACTGAAAAAACGTAAAATCATTACCAGCGTGGCTGCCGATATTATGGCGCTGGTGCTGTTGACTGCGCCGGGGACACAAGGTGCCGATGTGGTATTTGGCTCCGCTCAGCGCTTTGGTGTGCCGATGGGGTATGGCGGCCCACATGCTGCATTCTTTGCCTGCCGTGACGAATTTAAACGCTCGATGCCGGGCCGCATTATTGGGGTATCACGCGACGCTGCCGGTAATACTGCGTTGCGTATGGCGATGCAGACCCGTGAGCAACATATTCGCCGCGAGAAAGCTAACTCCAACATCTGTACCTCACAGGTGCTACTGGCCAATATTGCCAGCCTGTATGCGGTTTATCATGGCCCGCAGGGCTTGCAGCGTATCGCTGGCCGTATTCACCGGATGACCGATATCCTGGCTGCGGGTTTGCAACAAGTAGGCCTGAGTCTCCGTTTCCAGCACTGGTTCGATACCCTGACAGTTGAAGTCAAAGACAAAGCTACGGTATTGGCTCGTGCATTGAGTTTTGGTATTAACCTGCGCACTGACATTCATGGCGCTGTGGGTATCACGCTGGATGAAACCACCTCCCGCGAAGATATTCAGGCCCTTTTTGCCCTGTTAGCCGGTGATAGCCACGGCCTGGATATTGACCAGCTTGACGCAAAAGTCAGCCAGAGCAGCCAGTCGATACAGGCTACGATGCTGCGCCAAGAGCCGATTCTGACCCATCCGGTATTCAATCGTTACCACAGCGAAACCGAAATGATGCGTTATATGCATCGTTTAGAGCGCAAAGATTTGGCGCTGAATCAGGCGATGATCCCGTTGGGTTCTTGTACCATGAAGTTGAACGCTGCCGCCGAGATGATCCCGATTACCTGGCCGGAATTCGCTGAGTTACACCCATTCTGCCCGCCGGAGCAAGCGGCCGGTTATCAGCAGATGATTGGTCAACTGTCACAATGGTTGGTGCAACTGACGGGTTATGACGCAGTGTGTATGCAACCAAACTCAGGTGCGCAGGGAGAGTATGCCGGTTTGCTGGCTATCCGCCGTTACCACGAAAGTCGCAATCAGGCGAGTCGCCATATCTGCTTAATACCAAGCTCAGCCCACGGCACTAACCCCGCGTCAGCACAAATGGCCGGTATGTCGGTGGTGGTGGTAGCCTGTGATAAGCAAGGCAATATCGATTTACATGACTTGCGCCAAAAGGCAGAAGACGCGGGTGATGAGTTGTCTTGCATTATGGTGACCTACCCGTCAACCCACGGCGTGTATGAAGAAACCATCCGTGAAGTTTGCCAAATCGTTCATCAGTTTGGCGGGCAAGTTTATCTGGATGGCGCGAACATGAATGCGCAGGTTGGCATCACTACGCCGGGTTATATCGGGGCTGATGTATCGCATCTTAACTTGCACAAAACTTTCTGTATCCCACATGGCGGTGGCGGACCAGGCATGGGGCCAATTGGCGTCAAAGCCCATTTGGCACCTTTTGTGCCCGGTCACAGTGTGGTGCAAATCGACGGTATGACCACTCAGCAAGGTGCCGTTTCAGCCGCGCCATTTGGTAGTGCATCAATTTTACCTATCAGTTGGATGTATATTCGCATGATGGGCGCTGATGGCTTGAAGCAAGCCAGTCAGGTGGCTATTTTGAATGCCAACTACATCGCTACCCGCCTGAAAGCCGCCTATCCGGTGTTGTATACCGGTCACGATGGCCGTGTGGCACATGAGTGTATTCTGGATATTCGTCCGCTAAAAGAGGCGACCGGTATCAGTGAAATGGATATCGCTAAACGCCTGATCGATTTCGGTTTTCACGCGCCGACCATGTCGTTCCCGGTTGCCGGAACACTGATGGTGGAGCCGACAGAATCAGAAAGCAAAGTGGAACTGGACCGCTTTATCGATGCGATGTTAGCGATTCGTAGCGAGATTGACAAAGTGGCCCAAGGCGAATGGCCGCTGGAAGACAACCCGCTGGTGAATGCGCCTCATACTCAGGCGGAGCTGGTGGGGGACTGGCAGCACCCTTACAGCCGTGAGCTGGCTGTGTTCCCGGTTGCAGGTGTGATGGAGAACAAATACTGGCCAGCGGTGAAACGTTTGGATGATGTGTACGGCGACCGTAATCTGTTCTGCTCATGTGTCCCAATTGCTGATTATGAGTAATTTAAAATAGAGATAAGTTGTGCATGAATCTGAGGGTCGCGTATGCGGCCCTTTTGCTATGTTGATTATCTCGCCAGTATTGGCATGCTAGTTTGGCAACTCTTTATCGCAGCATAGGGAACCGGGATATGAATAAGAAAGTTGCATTAGTGACGGGCGGCAGCCGGGGAATTGGTCGTGCGACCGCATTGCTGTTGGCAAAACATGGTTATCGGGTGGCGGTCAATTATATCAATGACCAGCAGGCCGCGCGGCAGGTGGTGGCGGAGATAGCGGCTGCGGGAGGGTTGGCGATTGCGTTACAGGCGGATATTGCTGATGAATCACAGGTTGTGGCGCTGTTTGAACAACTTGAGGCGCAACTGGGGCCAATCAGTGCATTAGTGAATAATGCCGGTATTCTGTTCCCACAAACCAGTATTGAAGGCTTGACCGCCGAACGTATTAACCGAGTGCTAACGACCAATGTGACAGGGTATTTCTTATGCAGTCGCGAGGCGGTTAAACGCATGGCTATGCGCCATGGTGGCCATGGTGGGGCAATTGTTAATGTTTCTTCTGCCGCGTCCCGCCTTGGTGCGCCGGGGGAATATTTGGATTATGCGGCCTCCAAAGGGGCTATTGATACACTGACCATCGGTTTGTCGCTGGAGGTGGCGGCTGAGGGGATTAGGGTTAACGGGGTACGGCCAGGTGTTATCTATACCGATATCCATGCCAGTGGTGGTGAACCCGGGCGGGTTGACCGGATCCAAAGCTTGTTACCCATGAAACGGGGTGGTCACCCACATGAAGTTGCTGAGGCGATTGTTTGGTTGCTGTCAGACTGTGCCTCTTATGTCACCGGCAGTGTATTGGACCTGGCGGGCGGAAAATAAAACAGATGCGGTTTGCCAGTCGATTGACATAGCTGGCCTAACCGCATGTACTTCAACATGATTATTTCAGCCAGCCCTTTTGCTGCGCAGCCTGTAACTGGGGCAGTAAATATTGCCAGATCTGAGGATAGCGCTCAGCGACTCGTTGGTTGCGATCCAGCACTTGTTGCAAACGGATACCATTTTCTATCCAGCTTTGCCCTTCGGTATGCAGGTTAATCAGCATTGGCAAAATGCGGTCCAGCACGGTCGCAAAGCACGCATCGGCGGTTTCTTCTGCTTCATATTCGTCCCACAGCGCGGTAAATTGCGCGTTTAAAGCGGGAGGGAGCATACCGAATAACCGTTTAGCCGCGGCCACTTCTTGTTCATGAATGGCGGCTCTGGCGGCCAAATCATAAACGATGACATCACCGGCATCGATTTCAACAATATCGTGCAGCAGTGCCATTTGAATTACGCGGTTGATATCAACATCCGGGCCTGCATAGGGGGCCAGACTCATTGCCGCCACCGCAAAATGCCAACTGTGCTCAGCGGAGTTTTCCTGCCGTAAGCTGGCAATCACTTTGGTGCGGCGCTGTATATCTTTTAGCTTATCAACTTCCATCAGAAACTGGACAGTCTCGGTCAGGGGGCCAAAATCCAGAACTGGCAGTGTTAATGACATAACAAACAACCCTCAAATCAGATAAAGGTAGACCGGTAATACGTTACCTGATTATCTGCAATTACTCTGTTCTTTTTGCTTCATCTGGCGATAGACATGGCGAGTTACATGTATTGACAGAATATTTAAGCTTACACGTGTACACTGGAATCATTCTCAGTTAACCTGAGTGCAGTATATTTGCGCAATTGGCTACCTACCGTGCCGCTCATCGGGATTGATTACCTTGCAGCTTGACTGCAACGCCAATGTCTTTGGGTATACAACAGCTAATATTCAGGATAATAAGTATTGAATAATAAATCAGTTACACCCTCTGCTACAGTTACACCACCTACTTCTGCGGCCCCCTCGATATTGTCACCGGCCACAACGACCCCAGCCTATCCATGGGCAGAAGAGATAGCTAATAGCATTAGCCATGGTATTGGTGTGGTGTTTGGAATTATCGGGCTGGTGTTGCTTTTGGTGCAGGCAGTAGACAGTGGTGCTGATACCAAAGCGCTAACCAGCTATAGCTTGTATGGCTGCAGTATTATTTTGCTTTTTCTGGCATCAACACTGTATCACGCCGTGCCACACCGTAAGGCGAAGCTCTGGCTACAGAAGTTTGACCACTGTGCCATTTATATTTTGATTGCCGGCACTTATACCCCCTTTCTGCTGGTGGGATTGGATTCGCCACTGGCCAGAGGGTTAATGGCGGTCATTTGGGGGCTGGCGCTGTTCGGTGTGATATTTAAGCTGGCTTTTGCTCATCGATTTGAGGTGTTGTCGCTCGTGACTTACCTAACGATGGGCTGGTTATCACTGATTGTGATTTATCAGCTGGCGGTGAAACTTGAAATTGGCGGGTTGGCATTACTGACTATTGGCGGCTTGCTTTACACTTTAGGGGTGGTTTTCTACGCCTCTAAGCGTATCCGTTTCGGTCATGCTATCTGGCATGGTTTTGTGTTGGGTGGCAGTGTCTGCCACTTTATGGCGATCTATTTGTACGTTTGATGCTGTAGCCACATGCATAAATTGAGGCCGGATAACCGGCCTCTGGTTCGAGTAAGACTACTTCTCATCATTCAGTGAGTAGGGCAACGGCTGAATAGTCAGCACACTGCCAACATCATCGCGCACTCGTAGCACACTGTCTGCCGCCAGATCGTTGTTCAACACCGCCTGCACCCACACAGTGCCATCACTGAGTTGAATTGCGGCTAACACGGAACCGGTACGACGCCAGTTCTCACCTAATTGCCACTCTAAATCTTCACCGGCTGCCGGTACACGGCTGGCAGCACCCGCTAACCAGTACAGCGCGCGTTTGTTGGCTCCGCGGTATTTGGCTCTGGCCACCATCTCCTGCCCGGTGTAACAACCTTTACTGAAGCTAATGCCATTCAACGCCTGAATATTGGTGGCTTGAGGAATAAACTGCGCGCTGCTGTCAGTATCAATAATTGGCAAGCCTGCTTCAATATCCAGCGCCAGCCACTGTTTACTGTTGTTAAACTGCGCGCGGTCGGCCAGTGTTTCTACTAGTTGCTGGGCTTGCGCGGCATCAGTTACCAGCAAAAAACGCTCGGCGGGGAGTGAGAAATGCAACAGTGTGTTATTACCTTGCTGGGTCACCGGATGCTCGGCACTCGGTAATTCGGCAAAAACCTCAGCCAGCGCAGTTTTCGCCTCTGCCCCTGCAATGCCTAACAGAACGGCGTCAGGCTGTGCAGCAATAGCCACTTTAGAGAACACGGCATATTTCTTGAGTTCGCTTAACTGGTTATCCAGCAGGCTGCGGCGCTCAATAAATGCCAACCCCTCGCCACGATAAAATAGCCGCAGGTTGCTCCACATTTTCCCTTTAGCATCACAATGGGCGCACAGGATATGCTGGTCGGTGGACAGAGCATCGATATCCGCAGTAACTTGCCCTTGCAGATATTTCACTCGGTCAGCGCCAGTTAAGGTAATGAGCGCCCAGTCATCGAGCGAGATGAGTGTTAATGGCAGCCCGGAAGAGGCGACCGGTGGTTGTGCAGAGAACGGAGTGTTATGTGCCATGCTTACCTGCAAATGAAAAGTATCTGCCAATGAATAGCACCTGCCAAGGCGGTGCCGTGAGCTTATGTCCCAATGGTAAAATAGCGGAGTAGCTTTGCAAGCAGTTATTCCACGGATTGGTCATTATTATCCAATATCTAAATTAACCGACATCTGAGGTACAATGACCGCAGATTCTGCAACAGCATGTTAAAGGTGTTTGAAAAAAACAGCATTTGCTGAGCATTTAGCATCTTAAAATGACAATTCAACGGTGATAATCTTCCCGTTGGATGTATCAAATTGTTACTCTAGCAACGCACCGAATCAGGCGCTTATTGGCGGCCGGGTTCGGATAATATCCTTCACTGAGGAGTCAATCAGGACATGGAAATCGATAATAAGGCCCGTATTCACTGGGCGTGCCGTCGTGGTATGCGTGAACTTGATATCTCTATCATGCCGTTTTTTGAACATGAGTATGATGGTTTGAGTAATAACGAGAAGCAGGCATTTATTCGCTTACTTGAGTGCGATGACCCAGACTTATTCAACTGGCTGATGAATCACGGGGAGCCGCAGGATAGCGAGCTGCGTCAGATGGTCAAACTGATTCAAACACGAAATAAAGCCCGTGGCCCAGTGGCGATGTGATTTGCGGGTATCCTGGCACACTCAACTCTTCTCTTTATTGTCTCATGGTGTTTTAGTGATACTTACCTTGGTTGCGCCTTGGCCTCAAGGGTATACCGCATTGTGGTTGGTATTGCTGACGCTGGTAGTGTTTGAGTGTATCCGCAGCCAGAAAAATATTACGTCCTGTCAAGGCGAGATCCGGTTGAAACCCGGCAATTTGGTACTATGGAAAAGGCTCGAATGGATCGTGGCCAAACAGCCATGGATTACCCGTTATGGCGTGTTATTAAATCTACAGCAGTCGAGCAGCCGTTCAGCCCGTAAGCGGTTGTGGCTGGCCGCCGACAGTATGTCAGAAGATGAGTGGCGGCAATTATGTCAGCTATTGCGGCATTCATTTGGCTCAGATGAGGGGATGAATCAATGAAACCCTTAATCTGGCTGGTAGAGGATGAACCAAGTATCGCTGATACGCTGATTTATACCTTAGAAAGCGAAGGTTTTACCCTCCGGTGGTTTGACCGGGGGGAACCGGCGCTGGCAGCACTGGCGGATGGCCGGCCCGCTTTAGCGATAGTGGATGTTGGCTTACCTGATATCAATGGTTTTGACCTGTGCCGCCGTCTATTGGCGCGCGAACCCGCGCTGCCGGTGGTATTTCTTACCGCCCGTAGTGAAGAACTGGATCGCATTGTCGGGCTGGAGATTGGTGCCGATGATTATATTGCTAAGCCCTTCTCACCCCGTGAAGTGAGTGCCCGCGTGCGCACGGTATTGCGGCGCTTACAAAAATCACAAATTCTGGCCGCCTCTGCTATGGTGCATCAATTCGGTGATTTCACCCTGGATGAGGCCGGCGCGCGGGTGACCTATCATCAGCAGCCTCTCTGGCTCACCCGCTATGAATATCTGTTACTGAAAACCTTATTACTGGCCCCCGAGCGCATATTTTCACGTCAGCAACTGATGGATATTGTTTGGGCGCAGGCAGAAGAGAGTCAGGACCGTACTGTCGATACCCACATTAAAACCCTGCGCTCAAAATTGCGTATGGCTTACGATGAGGAGTCACCAATCCGCACTCATCGTGGGTTGGGCTATAGTCTGAGTTACCGATGATGAAGAGTCAGCGATGAAAATCGGCGTGCGCTTACTGCTAGGTTACTTTCTGATAGTGGCCATTGCCGGTTATTTTGTTATTCGTATTTTCGTACAAGAGGTGAAACCTGGCGTCCGGCGCGCCACCGAAGGCACATTAGTGGATACCGCCACACTACTGGCACAGTTTGCCCGGCAAGATATGCTGCTGGATAACGTTGCCAGTGGTCAATTGGCACAAGCGTTTGCTTCGCTAAATTTGCGGCCAATAGGTGCCAATATTGAAGGTATTCGCAAGGATCGTAACGAATATCGCGTTTATCTGACGGATACCGACGGACGGGTGATTTTTGATTCATCGGGTAAAGCGGTAGGGCAAGATTATTCGCGCTGGAATGATGTTTGGCTGACGCTACGCGGTGAATATGGCGCACGCAGCACCCGTACCAATCCCGCAGATGAACAAAGTTCGGTAATGTATGTGGCGGCACCGGTCATTGCTGAAAACAAAATCATTGGGGTGCTCAGTGTGGGTAAACCCAATATTTCCATGGCGCCCGTTATCAAACGCAGTGAGCGTAAGATCTTGTTGGCTGGTGGTGTCTTGCTCGGTATTGCTCTGCTGATTGGCTTGGGCTTCGTATGGTGGATAAACCGCGCTATCGGCAAATTGGTAGATTACGCTGAGCGGGTGGCCGAGGGGCAGGTTGTGGCGCTGCCAGCGATCGGCAGTAGCGAGTTGAATGATTTGGCCCGCGCACTGGAAAGTATGCGTCTTAAATTGGATGGCAAAGCCTACATCGAACAATATGTTCACACCATGACTCATGAGCTGAAAAGCCCATTAGCCGCCATTACCGGTGCAGCTGAACTGCTACGTGAGTCGCCCCCGCCAGCCACCGCCCAGCGGTTTATTGTTAATATTGAGCAGCAAAGTGCACGCATCCGGCAACTAGTAGATAAAATGTTGGTGCAGGCACGGCTCGAGAGCCGGGTTGATTTACAATTTTCTCCATTGGATATCAGTCACATACTCAAGCAAACCTTCAGTGCGAAAGAGGCACAAGCTGTCAGCCGCGGTATTTGCCTGCAACTAAAAAGCGCCGATAGCGCAATATTAACCGGGGATGGGTTATTACTCAGTCAGGCGCTGACCAATCTGATTGATAATGCACTGGATTTCACGCCTTTGGGCGGGGCCGTGATACTCAGTGGCGATCGGCATGAGGGGGAGTATCTGATAACGGTTGAAGATAATGGCAGCGGTATTCCCGATTACGCTCAAGAGAGAATTTTCGACCGTTTTTATTCATTACCAAGGGCCGATAGCCCGAAAAGTACTGGCTTGGGGCTGAATTTTGTGCGCGAGGTGGCCGCTATTCATCGCGGGCGGATTTCGCTGGAGAACCGCTTGCCACAAGGGGTGAGTGCCTATTTAACGTTGCCGCTGGATGCCACATGATTGGCTGACTTCACCTTCACTTCACATAGCCTCATTCTGCTTTCACTTCACTGACTTAAGCTGCTCTCCTGACCTTAAAAGGAGCGCAAGTCATGTTCAAGTCCGTACTGTTTTGGAAAATAGCCACATTGCTGGGCTTAATTCTATTGATGATGATCCCGAAAGAGATGTTACTGAACGTTATCTCTGAACGCAGTGGTTATCGGCAAAGTGTTATCGATAAAGTCAGTGACAGCACCAGCCGATCGCAGAAGATCCTTGGTCCGCTAATTGTGGTGCCTTATAGCGAATGGGTAGAAAGCGAAGTTGATGGCAAAAAAAAGAGAGAGTGGGTTAATCGCAGTCGCTACATACTGCCGGAGGTCATGACCGTTAGCGGTGCGCCGGATGTTGATGTGCGGCGATTGGGTATTTATAAAGCGCAAGTCTATCAGGGGGCGCTTAATTTCAACGCGCAATTTGACGCTACGGCATTGGACGACTTGATACATGACGGCGTCACTATCGGTAGACCGTCACTGGTGGTGGCGCTGAGCGATTCGCGGGGTATACAGCAAATTTCGCCACTCACGGTGGGCAGCCAAAAAATTAACTTCGAACCCGGTGCTTTCCTGGGGCGGACTGCGCAAGGTGTTCATGCAGAGCTTTCATTAGCGCAAATTCAACAGAAAAAATTTGATATTAGCTTTACACTGACGCTGACTGGCACCAATAGTCTGTCGGTAGTCCCTATCGGGCGTAGCAGTGAGCTAACCTTACAAAGCAATTGGCCGCATCCTAATTTTGTCGGCGAGTTTTTACCGTTGCAGCGCAAGGTGGACGAAAAAGGCTTTCGTGCCCATTGGAGCACTAACTGGCTGGCCAACAACATAAATATCAACTTTGCGGGTGATGACCCACATGTCGACTTCAATGAGTTACCCGCTTTTAGCACCAGCTTGATTGAACCGGTCGATCACTACCAGTTAACCGAACGAGCCATTAAGTATGCCATTTTGTTTATTGGCCTCACTTTCTTCAGCTTCTTCCTGTTTGAAAGTCTAACCTCACTGCGTGTGCATCCAATTCAATATCTGCTGGTGGGGGCCGCCCTGGTGCTGTTCTACCTAATGTTGCTGGCGTTCTCTGAACATCTTGGCTTCACGCTGGCTTATACTATCGCCAGTTTGAGTTGCAGCTTGTTGATCGCTATCTACCTGAGTGCGGTGCTGGGCGGGTGGCGGCGAGGCGGATTGTTTGCTGGTGGTTTATTGCTGTTGTACGGGGTTTTGTTTGGCTTGCTGCAATCGGAAGACAATGCATTGTTACTCGGCGCAGGGTTGCTATTTATTATTCTGGCCGCAGTGATGGTGTTAACCCGGCATTTAGATTGGTATCAAGTGGCTAACCCACAGCTATTGACCGGGCAGAAATCGACCGAAGCCAATACCGATAAGACGGTGAATAAACCGGTAGCAGTAGAGGGCAGCAGTACCGACGCGTTTCGCTTATGGGATTGATATAACGCAAGGGATACAGAAGCGGGCACATCAGGTGCCCGTTTGGCTGACTACAGCAGCGCGTCCATCTCTAAGAGAATTTGATCACACCATTGCTCGATGCGCTCTTCGCTCAAATCGTATTGATTGACCTCATCCAATGCTAAACCAACAAAGTGTTTACCATCGGCGCTGAGTGGTTTTGGGCTAGTAAATTCAAACCCTTCCGTCGGCCAAAAACCGATAAACTCCACTCCCAGTGGGGCGATATGATCGTGCAGCATACCAAGAGCATCCAGAAACCATTCGCTATATCCGAATTGATCGCCCATGCCATACATGGCGACAATCTTTCCCTTCAGATTAAGCTGCGTTAACTGTGGCCAGATGGCTTCCCAGTCTTCCTGTAATTCGCCGAAATCCCAGGTAGGGATACCTAAAATCAGGATGGAATAGGCTTCCATTAACTGGGGGCTGGCATCCTTCAGGTTGTGCAAATCAACCAAATCTTCGCCAAGAATATCGCGGATTTTTTCTGCCACCATTTCGGTATAGCAGGTGCTGGAGCCGTAAAAGAGACCAATCTTCATGATGTATAGCCATAGCATTACTAATAAGGAATAGCATCGAGTGTACCAGATTTGTCTCGTCATCAGGCATAATGGCGCTTGAGTTCAATCAAAGAGAGAAACAACAATGCAACAGCAAAATAACCCGCTGATTGAACAGTTTCTTGATGCCTTATGGCTGGAAAGAAACCTGGCTGAGAATACACTAGCGTCATATCGTCTGGATTTACATGCATTAACCGGATGGTTAGAACATCACGGCAGTGATTTATTGCGTGCAGGTTCGCAGGACTTGCAATCCTTTCTTGCTGAGCGCATTGAAGGCGGCTATAAAGCGACCAGTTCGGCACGCTTACTCAGTGCGATGCGTCGTCTGTTCCAATATTTATACCGCGAAAAGCTGCGTGAAGATGATCCGACGGCTCTGCTCTCATCACCTAAATTGCCGCAACGCTTACCTAAAGATTTAAGTGAGGCACAGGTTGATAGGCTGCTCAACTCACCCAATGTTGATATTCCGCTAGAATTGCGCGATAAAGCCATGCTGGAAGTGCTTTATGCCACGGGCTTGCGGGTATCGGAGCTGGTGGGGTTGACCATCAGTGATGTCAGCCTGCGTCAGGGGGTGGTGCGGGTTATTGGTAAAGGAAATAAAGAGCGGCTGGTGCCATTGGGCGAAGAAGCGGTGTACTGGATTGAAAACTACATGGAGCATGGGCGTCCATGGTTGATTAATGGCCAGTCACTAGATGTGCTGTTCCCCAGCAATCGTAGCCAGCAAATGACCCGACAGACTTTCTGGCATCGCATCAAACACTATGCGATCCTTGCAGGTATTGATAGTGAACGGCTTTCACCCCATGTATTACGGCACGCTTTTGCCACGCACCTACTGAATCACGGTGCTGACCTGCGTGTGGTACAAATGTTACTGGGCCACAGCGATTTGTCGACAACCCAGATTTATACTCATGTAGCTACGGAACGTTTGAAACAGCTACATCAACAGCATCATCCACGTGCATGATTGTTTTGTAGAAAAACGATGTTGTGTGGAAAGAGATAGGATTCATAAATGAGAAAAAGTTTATTGTTACTGCCGGTGTTCATCGCCGCATTCGCCGGCCCGGTTAACGCAGATGATGCCGCTATCCAACAGACGCTAAAAAAATTAGATATTCAGCAAGCTGATGTCCAGCCTTCGCCGATCCCAGGTTTGAGCACGGTGATGACCGAAAACGGAGTGCTTTATATCTCAGCCGACGGTCAGCATCTGTTGCAAGGGCCACTGTATGATGTGAGCGGTAGCCAGCCAGTCAATGTGACCAATCAGATGTTGGTGAAAAAACTTGAAGCATTAAGCAGTGAAATGATTGTGTATAAAGCACCGCAGGAAAAACATGTTGTTACGGTGTTTACCGATATCACCTGTGGTTACTGCCATAAGTTGCATGAGCAGATGAAAGACTATAACGCGCTGGGCATTACTGTGCGTTATCTGGCGTTCCCACGTCAGGGCTTAAGTTCTCAGGCAGAAAAAGATATGCGATCCATCTGGTGTATGGCTGATCGTAATAAAGCGTTCGATGAAGCAATGAAAGGTACCGAGATATCACCGGCTACCTGTAAAACAGACATTAGCAAGCATTACCAGCTCGGCGTGCAGTTTGGTATTCAGGGCACGCCTGCGATTGTGCTGCAAAACGGCACTATCGTTCCCGGTTATCTGGAGCCGAAAGAGATGTTGGCAATGCTGAATAAGCATCAGGCTTCCTTAAAAGCGGCGGGTTAATCACCCGTGACACTCAAAACTCAACTTCGTCGTCGTGAGGCGACGGATGACAACCATTTACCGGCGCAATTGCATCCGTTGCTGCGCCGCCTCTATGCCAGTCGTGGGGTTAAAACTGCGACAGAACTGGAACGAGGCGTAAAAGGTCTATTGCCCTGGCAGCAACTCGATGGCATTGATGCCGGGGTTACCCTGTTACAGCAAGCACTGGCTGACAAACGGCGTATCGTGATTGTCGGCGATTTTGATGCCGATGGTGCCACCAGCACTGCACTGGCAGTACTGGCTTTGCGCAGCATGGGTGGCAGTAATGTTGATTACCTGGTGCCCAATCGCTTTGACGATGGCTACGGGCTTAGCCCGGAAGTGGTTGAACAGGTCGCTGCCCGTGGTGCGGAATTGATCGTCACGGTTGATAACGGTATTTCTTCTCATGCCGGGGTGGATTTGGCCCATGCCTTGGGCATTCAGGTGCTGGTTACCGACCACCATCTGCCGGGTGAAACCTTGCCAGCGGCTGAAGCTATCATTAATCCGAATCTGGTTGGTTGTGATTTTCTCTCCAAATCACTGGCTGGGGTGGGTGTTACCTTCTATCTGATGTTGGCATTGCGCGCCCGTTTGCGAGAGAGTGGTTGGTTTGAGCAACGAGCTTTAGCCGTGCCCAATCTGGCTGAACTATTGGATTTAGTGGCGCTGGGGACGGTTGCGGATGTGGTGCCACTGGATGCCAATAATCGGATTCTGGTCCATCAGGGATTAAGCCGTATTCGTGCGGGGAAATGCCGTCCAGGGGTCCGTGCACTATTGGAAGTCGCCAACCGTGATGCCCGTCAATTGGCTGCCAATGATCTCGGCTTCTCCCTTGGCCCACGGCTTAATGCTGCTGGTCGTCTCGATGACATGTCTATTGGGGTTGCACTTCTTCTCACTGACGATATCGCTCAGGCCAGAGCTTTAGCAATCGATTTGGATGCCCTTAATCAGGCGCGCCGAGAGATAGAGCAGGGGATGCAGGTTGAGGCGCTGCAACTGTGCGACCAACTGGAACGTACCAGCACGACATTGCCCTACGGCATTGCGATGTACCATCCAGAATGGCATCAGGGTGTGGTAGGGATTTTAGCCTCGCGCATCAAAGAACGTTTTCATCGGCCAGTCATTGCTTTTGCCCCAGCGGGTGAGGGGTTACTGAAGGGGTCGGGGCGCAGTGTGGCTGGGTTACATATGCGCGATGCTCTTGAGCGACTGGATACATTGAACCCAGGATTGATGCTGAAGTTTGGCGGCCATGCAATGGCGGCGGGATTATCATTGGAACAAGATAAATTCGATGAGTTCCGTCAGCGTTTTGCCGATTTAGTCGGTGAATGGATGGATGCCTCACAATTGGAAGGCGTTATTTGGTCCGATGGTGAACTGAAAGGCAACGAATTATCGCTGGAAACGGCGGAGTTGTTGCGTGATGGTGGCCCCTGGGGGCAGTCTTTCCCAGAACCGACATTTGATGGCAAATTCCGTATTTTGCAGCAACGGCTGGTGGGGGAGCGTCATCTAAAACTGATGATTGAGCCGCTAAATGGCGGTCCGCTACTCGATGGTATTGCGTTTAATATCGATACCACCTTATGGCCGGACAGCAGTGTGCGTGAGGTTAAGCTGGCTTACAAACTCGATATCAATGAATATCGTGGTAATCGTAGTGTCCAGTTGTTGGTCCAGCATTTGTGGCCTTATTAGGCAACATTCCAATGAAGCCCGATGAGCTGGCTCAGGCCAGTGATTCGGGTGAATAAGTCGCGTTAACGCCACTGTGATTTCAAGTAAGCAGGAAATATAGTCAACGAGCTATAAACCGCCGGACAGATCCGTTAGAATTACCAATTCTGTGCCCTAAATAATTCGAGTTGCAGGAAGGCGGCAACTGAGTAAATTCCGATGAGTTGACGTCAGTCAATGATCCGGGTGAACGAAGACAGCCAACACCCATGCAGCTTGAAGTATGACGGGTATAATGACATTCCGTCATCTACGACTCAACGTAAGACTCAAAACCATGTTTGAAATAAACCCGGTAAAAAACCGAATTCAGGACCTGTCTGATCGGACAGACGTTCTCAGGGGGTATCTTTGACTATGATGCCAAGAAAGAGCGACTGGAAGAAGTAAACGCCGAGCTGGAACAGCCCGACGTCTGGAATGAACCTGAGCGTGCGCAAGCGCTGGGTAAAGAACGTTCTGCGCTAGAAGAGATTGTCTCGACCATTGATCAATTGGATCAAGGTATGGAAGACGTTTCCGGCTTGCTGGAATTGGCGATTGAAGCTGACGATGAAGAGACTTTTAACGAAGCCATTGCCGAGTTAGAGATCCTTGACGGCAAGCTGGGCCAGCTCGAATTCCGCCGCATGTTTTCTGGTGAATATGATAGCGCCAACTGCTACCTGGATTTACAAGCGGGTTCTGGCGGTACTGAAGCCCAAGACTGGGCCAGCATGCTGCTGCGTATGTACCTGCGCTGGGCTGAATCAAAAGGCTTCAAAACTGAAATCATCGAAGAATCTGATGGTGATGTTGCAGGCCTGAAGTCTGCCACCATTAAGATCATCGGCGATTACGCCTTTGGCTGGTTACGTACTGAAACTGGCGTTCATCGCCTAGTTCGTAAAAGCCCGTTTGACTCCGGTGGCCGTCGTCATACCTCTTTCAGTTCTGCTTTTGTCTATCCAGAAGTTGATGACGATATTGATATCGAAATCAACCCGGCAGATCTGCGTATTGACGTTTACCGCGCATCCGGTGCGGGTGGTCAGCACGTCAACAAAACGGAATCTGCGGTACGTATTACCCACCTTCCGACCAATATCGTGACTCAGTGTCAGAATGACCGTTCTCAGCATAAGAACAAAGATCAAGCGATGAAACAGTTGAAGGCGAAGCTGTATGAGTTTGAGATGCAAAAGAAAAATGCTGATAAACAGGTTCTGGAAGACAATAAGTCTGATATCGGTTGGGGTAGCCAGATCCGTTCTTATGTACTGGATGACTCCCGTATCAAAGATTTGCGTACCGGCGTGGAAACACGTAACACGCAAGCGGTACTGGATGGTGATCTGGACAAATTCATTGAAGCAAGTTTGAAAGCCGGGCTATGAGGAACTGAGATGTCAGAGCAAAAACCACAAGTCGCTGAGCAAGCGCAAGAACCAGAACTCAATAGTGAGTTACAAGCTCGTCGGGAAAAGCTGGCCTTGCTGCGGGAAAAGGGAATTGCGTTCCCTAATGATTTCCGTCGTGAGCACCTCTCTGACCAGCTACATGCTGAGTACGGCAGTAAAGAGAATGAAGAGTTAGAAGCGCTGAATATCGAAGTCACCGTGGCTGGCCGTATGATGACTCGCCGTATTATGGGTAAAGCATCATTCGTCACACTACAAGATGTCGGTGGCCGTATTCAGTTGTACGTTTCCCGCGATGATCTGCCGGAAGGCGTTTATAACGAAGAATTCAAAAAGTGGGATCTGGGCGATATTCTGGGTGCTCGTGGCAAGCTGTTTAAAACTAAAACCGGTGAGTTGTCTATCCACTGTAGCGAACTGCGCCTGTTGACTAAAGCGCTGCGTCCGCTGCCGGATAAATTCCACGGCTTGGCTGATCAGGAAACCCGTTACCGTCAGCGTTATTTGGATCTGATCGCTAACGATGAATCTCGCCATACTTTCAAAGTTCGTTCGCAGGTGATGTCTGGTATTCGTAGCTTCATGGTGGAAAAAGGCTTCATGGAAGTCGAAACCCCTATGATGCAAGTGATCCCAGGTGGTGCTTCAGCGCGTCCGTTTGTGACTCATCACAATGCGCTGGATATCGATATGTACTTGCGCATCGCGCCAGAACTGTATCTGAAACGCCTG
The DNA here is from genome assembly GCF_052217105.1 of Yersinia sp. 2553 StPb PI. Classification (NCBI taxonomy): domain Bacteria; kingdom Pseudomonadati; phylum Pseudomonadota; class Gammaproteobacteria; order Enterobacterales; family Yersiniaceae; genus Yersinia; species Yersinia sp. 2553 StPb PI. The sequence goes on from NZ_JAZGPX010000002.1 coordinate 4,795,080, forward strand.
GTTGTGGGTGGTTTTGAACGTGTATTCGAAATCAACCGTAACTTCCGTAATGAGGGCGTTTCCCCGCGTCATAACCCAGAGTTCACCATGATGGAACTCTATATGGCGTATGCGGATTACAAAGATCTGATCGTGCTGACTGAAGAGCTGTTCCGCACTCTGACTGAAACCGTATTGGGTAGCAGTGTGGTGCAGTATGGTGAGCAGACATTCGATTTCGGTAAGCCTTTTGCCAAACTGACCATGAAAGAAGCCATTTGCAAATATCGCCCTGAAACCAATGTGGCAGATTTGGACGATATGGACAAAGCTTTGGCTATCGCCGAGTCATTAGGCATTAAAGTTGAGAAGAGCTGGGGCCTAGGCCGCGTTCAATGCGAGATCTTCGAAGAGACCGCAGAAAGCCACCTGATTCAGCCTACTTTCATTACTGAATATCCAGCAGAGGTTTCTCCGCTGGCACGTCGTAATGATGATAATCCGTTTATCACTGACCGCTTTGAGTTCTTTATCGGTGGCCGTGAGATTGGTAACGGTTTCTCAGAGTTGAATGATGCTGAAGATCAGGCTCAGCGTTTTGCTGATCAGGTTAGTGCTAAAGAAGCTGGCGATGATGAAGCGATGTTCTACGATGAAGACTACGTCACCGCGCTGGAACATGGTTTACCGCCCACTGCTGGTTTGGGCATCGGCATCGACCGTATGGTGATGTTGTTTACCAACAGCCACACCATCCGTGACGTTATCCTGTTCCCAGCGATGCGTCCGGTTAAATAAGTTTATTGTGGTAGCGGTAATCTATAAGGGTGCTACGGCACCCTTTTTACTAAGCAAAAACCGCCATAGTTATACTTGGTTTAATCTAATCGCTTAAAATACCGGCGCTTAGACCATATCTTCGCTTGCCCACGAGAAAGAACCGGTTATAATGCAAACCGCACACCGAAGCGGGTGTAGTTCAATGGTAGAACGAGAGCTTCCCAAGCTCTATACGAGGGTTCGATTCCCTTCACCCGCTCCACTGTCTCATTTAGCTACACTACGCAGCTAAATCAACAAGTTAGAAATCCATAGTCTCTCTAATTGTTGCCATTGAACTACACGAACACCTGTCGCGTTTTGGTGTGTGGTTAATTGGGTAGCATATCAATACACTGGCGGTTCTTCCAGAGTCTTACCGCGATAGCACAACAAGAAATCTATGCCGCACAAACCATGCAGGCTCTAAACTTTATCCAAAAACACTACACAATAAGCATTTAAGCCCGATGTGCTGTCTATGATAGCCAAAACAGGTTTATGGTGATGGTCACTTGCCACCTCACGCAAGCTCTGTCTGCGTCTCGCCCACGCTCCAAATGGTACACAAGGCATCCTGATAAGTTATTGTGTAATGAGAATACTGATGAAGTCGCTACGCTCCGCTTATGGTTGTTGTATCACCAACGGGGCTTTATGGCTTCTATTGTCCGTTAGTAAGCAACGTTGTCCATAGTTCTACTTCCCCCCCTATTTTGAGGTGGTACAAATGCCACCCCCTTTCTCTCTATTTCCTATCTTAAAATATCACAGGCATGTTCTAGATTTGTTAGCTCAGTGTCCGCACTGCTTGACAGTTCACCACAGACGAGAATCATTCTCATAGACTTATTGAAATATTCACAATGATATGTGTGCTGTTTCGGTGTGGTGCCACTGGCTACCAGCGCGTAGGAAGCCCGTAGAGAAGAGTTGGTGTTTAGATGTGGGTGTGTATGCCTAATGCCCCTTGCGGGGCTTAATGCAATGGTTAGCAGGGCGCTAGCATGGTGAGATTAGATGATGAAGGAAGTGTAGGTATTATCAACTGTTTGTTGGTCTAAACCGATATAACGCATAGTGGTAGCTGGACTGGTGTGGTTAAGCACCTTGGCGATGGTTTCTATATTTATCCCTGAGTTGTACATTACCCATCCCCTCGTTTTCCTCATGCTGTGAGTGCCTAAAACAATACCTATAATCTCACCTATCTCTTTGAATTTTCTAGATACGCTCTCCCTACTTATAGGCTTCCCTTTGGCTCTATTAGTAGAGACTTCAAATAGATATACATGAGTAGGGTTATCAGCTTTGCGGCGCTCTACGATGGCTTTAGCCTTGGTGTTTAGCACGATGTGACGAGGCTTGCTGGTCTTCCCTTCAATGATAACCAACCTGTCCCCTTGTACGTCTGCATAAGTCAGAGATAGCAGGTCAGAGATACGTAAGGCTACCTGTAGGCCAAAGTTCCAGATGTCAGCATAGGTTTGATTACCATGCTTTAGGAGTAGTTCGCCTATCTGTTCAGATTGTTCGCTGGTTTTTACTGCATCAACGAGGTTCATCTAGCCACTTCCTTTTGTTTACTGGGTTTTCTAAGTCACAGAATGTTTAGTATGAAGTCAGTTTAATCTAAATGATGGGATAGTCAATGATTACGCATGTTTTCTATATCACAGAATACTAATGTGTGACTTAGAAATAACATCTAAACACCTCTTTGTTAGGTGTTACATATGAGAATGCATATCAACAACAAACAATAATGATAATCAAATAAAAAAATGTTGTCGCAGTTTCAGTTTTGCATGGATTTGGGAGTTAAGAGGTAATCCTGTTAAGGAGACTAGGCACTCCTATATTATGTAGGTCAGGTAGGGCGGGGCTTACAGAGGTATACAGCCTTATACGAACTGTGTAATCACACTTTAACCAGGCAAATCATTACATCATCATTACCGGTTATTTAAGGCTATATAAACCCTAGATTAACTGTTGTTTTTGATCAGTATAAACAATCAAATAAGACAGTGCGATATTTACATATTATAGAGCCTATAAAGGCAAAGATTAGATTATAAAATAATAAAACGACATACTTATAGTACTTATCGGTGTGTCGTTACTCACTCCTTAAACATCCCATTCTTACACCGATAAAACGATCTACTATAGACTCTTACAGAGTCAGGAATAAAACGCACTACTATAAGAGTAATGGCTGAAAGAGTGATACTCACTCGGTTAGAGTGTTCACAGCCATAACAGATAAATGTGTTCCAGTAACGCTGTACCAGCTATACACCCAATCTAACTGGAAAGGGATAATCTAATAGGCTTTTAGAAGAACGTTTTTAATAATAAGAAGAAAGAACAATAATCTTAAGCCTATGTACTAACAAACCTAAACCATGCAAGATTTTAATAAAATACATATATGTGCAACCTACGGTTAGCTAAAAAGCTTGCACAGTGAATAGAAGAGACACGAGACCAAGAACATTGCATGTGTAATGATAAAGATATTACATATGTGATGGTTTGGTTATCGAGTGTTACCTTATCATTAAAAGAGTAAGGGACATGGGTTATCGTGTTCATTAATCATTTAATTATACGGTTACAGTTAGTAGGGTGTTCGGTGTGAGCGTAGCGAAAGAAGACCCTATATAGTAGATCGTTTTATAACATGAGTCTGAGGTTAGCATGAGAAGCGATAAGCTTAGAGTGATTAACTCAGTAAACGAATGTTAGAAGGAATCGATAGTCAGAGTGTCAGAAAGACAGTCGGGATGTCGATTTATTCTTATCTCTTATAGTAGATCGTTTTATTAAATGACAGAGAGACAGGCTACAACCTTATAGATAACCTTACAGACAGTCTTACAGATGGTTTATCTAATATGCAAGGATAGAGGCACGAGTCTCGTGTGATTTTGCAAGCTGTGAGCCGTTTAAATCAATAATCCACTGTGACCTACAGCCTATCTACATGAAGGGCTAAAACGCAGGAGAATTACAAGGGAAAGGAACCTTAATTTTAATTGTAAAGAATCTGGACTTTTGTATAAGAAAACTGCTATCATGAGAAGTATTGAATAGGGTAAAAATAAATACCTCAACCCTATTGCAATGTTTATGGAAAACATATATACTAGAGATATAGGGTAAGTAAAATTACTCTATAATACAGAAGAACATTATATGAGACTGGAAAGCCTAAAGGCATCCGGTCTTTTTTTTATCTAAAAAATCAGGAGGCAGTATTAACAAAAATAATATTAAAGTAGATAAAGCAGATAAACGAGTTCGTTTTCCAGATGTACAAGCAGTTGTAGAAGCATTAAAAGATGGAACTATTTGCAGGAATGCCGTGTATCTAAGGGGCAATCATTGCAAACAGTACACTGAAAAAAGAAAGCATATGTATAAACTGGCTCTTAAAATGTACGACATTTACATTCTAGAACAAGAATTAAAACTTTTATTACTAAAGGAAGACAAACAATAACAATAAATAGGAGGAAGATTGGCAAGAACTAAAGGAGCAGTGAGAAAAGCAACAGATAATAGATTCACCAAAGAGTATATTTCTTCCTTTTGGGAATATGAAGAATTACCAAATTGGATTGATGATTGTATTTGTGGTGCATTAGGGCAAGCAGGGAAGGATACACGATTATCTCCCATTAGATTTTTCAGGGCATTACAGACACTTGATGAAATTGATACACTAATTGTTGGAAGTTATCTTAATAAAAAGAAAGAGTTTTTTGGTGATAAGCCACTCAGCAAAAGGACTATTGAGTACTACACAAAAATACTAAGAACCGCATCAGATGCTATAGCACATCACAAACTGAATCCAAATAACAGTAAGTTTGGGGGAAGCCGTGGTTCTCGTCTTGAACAACAAGCTATTACACCACCAGAGATTGCTATGCAACAGTCAGTAAGTTCTTCTGTTAAAGCCTCTGATGATGAAATGCATAAGCTACATATTTTGAGTATTAAGTGGAGTGCTCCGGATTTATCAGAGGTATACACTAAAACTCATGGCTCCTTAACTTACTCTATGCAAGAGCCAGCTAAAGTAAACCCATTGATTGGAGTTGTCTTTACAGAAGAAGAGAAAGAGCATATACGCAACTTGGCATTAACAGGAAAAACAAAAGAAATAAAAGCTTACATTGATAAATTAAATCAAGAGTATTTACAAGAAAGTATAGCAGCGTAGATTATAACTATATTATCTCATAGGGGGTGTTATTAGTAGAACTGTAAGCATTGAACGCAAACAGAAATATATTGATTGTGTAAATAACCAAATAAAACAACCAAACTCCTTGTACTATGCACTGACCAGTTTAGAGATAAAGCACATAAAGAATAAAAGAAAGAAACCTTTAAAAATCACTCAAGACTCTGTGGATTATATTGAGGGTGGTTACTATCAACGAGATTTTGCCAATATACCTCATATGGGTTGGTTATATTTCAATAAGCGCGACCAGTACGAGTTAAACGAGCATCAGGCTGGTATGTGGGTTCCAGTTCACGAATAGAGGGATTACTAAATGAAGAAGAAATTAATTATAGAATTGGAAAGTTATCAATATCAACTACTACTAAAAGAATGTAATGCTCGTGGGTGGTCAATTGCAGGATATCTGATTTGGATAGCCCAACAGGAATCAAAGAGAATTGAACAGGGGGTTAATTGAAGATACTGACTTTGTTTTTCCTGCTTACTTTGACGGTTGTAGCTTTACCACTTGTTGCCCCAGCATTGATTATTCCACATCTACCAGCCGCAACGATGGTAATAACTGCAATAGCACTCCTATGATGTGATTCCTCGTGGGATTTTGCAAGCTGTGAGCTGTTTAAATAGAAAACCTAAGCTACCCTATGCCTTATGGTGTACTCATCTAAAACACCGTGTTCGCTCCGCGAATGCTAATAGTTATTAGCACTCACTTAGTGAGCATCGTGTTTATCACGTCAGAATGCGGTGTTAACAATAACAATAATAAAAATGCTCACTAATGTGAGTGCTAATAGTTATTAGCATTTGCAGAGCAAACAATAAAAGGAAACTACTTATGATGTACTTTTTGAAAAAACAGAAACAGAAGAAAGCAGTGAAGAAGACAAATAAGATTTTGAATGAACTTGAAAGTATCTATCTAGACCTGAATTATTTTGATAAGGACGATATCAATCTATTCTCGTTAATCGAATACACAAACGATAAATTAGACCAATTAGCTACCGTTATTTTAAGTAATGAACAATATCTCACTGAACATCATCAGGATTTAATAGAACGAGCTAACCGTGTTCAACATATCGCATTGAAGTGTGGTGAACAGGCTGTAAAAGAATTTGAAAAAGAGTTATTAGAATGTGGGGGTGTTCTTGCATAAGAAGAATATTAAAATAAATAAGAAATAGTCAAGGAAAATCACCACAATATATTGTAGTCTACACGAAAAAATGTTATAATAGATATATAGGGGAATGATTTAAAACTAAAGTTCACACCACGTACTTTATAGCCATAAGAATTCCTCTCCTTAAATTATTAAAAATTAATCAAAGTCGAAATAGCCATCGAACTTTAATTACATATCAATGTTTATCTGTAGACAAATCCTTGTGGCACCCGCACTGCTACAGATGCATTTCTTAAATTCTTTTCATAAAAGAGACTTTAATAAATGTACTCACGTGCATTTCCTCTGATAATCTGATTTCTTGTTTACTTCCTTGTTATTGTTTTTGTTTGTGCTCCTTGATAATGGCTCTATTGCATGGATTGCAGTAGGGCTTTTATTTCGGCTCTGCACTACAATAAACTGTAGTCAAGGAAATTCAGTAAGTTATAACTTATCATTTTGAACTATCAAAGTGAACTTAAACAAAGTTCCTGTAAACAACAACATTAAACAATATTGAGGTTAAATGAAACCCAAAACACTATTAAAAGATGTCACCTTTGATTTTGATAAAGATGAAAAAGCTCCCCTTGGGCCTCACTTGGCCTACACACTGGCAGAACAGGGTGGTGCAGCTTCGGGCCATAATAAGGCGCTCTTATTCAAGGCGCACGGCGCTGATATTACAGAGGAACTACTTAAAGCTCTGGAAATTGCAGGTATTACGCTTGAAGAAGTAGAAGTAAAAGAAGAAGAAAGTAATAACGATATTCGAAAATCTTTCGAAGACTCTTTATCTAAAAAATACAAACAACAATAAAAGGAAATAATAATATGTCACTACAACAATACGGTAAGACCGGAACAAGTCCCCTCTCGCAGAATGACATCCTCGCTTATGCAGCAGACCACATTTTCTGCCAAAAGCTTGTCAAAATGACGCTCCCAACTGTCACCTATGCAGGTTCAGTAATTGATGCTACCAGCGGTGCACTAGCAACCTCATCAAGTATAAAGGTCTACGTTCTCCTTGAGGATTATCCAGCAGGTGAAGTACAGACAATTCGCGCCGCAAATCCTTTCGGAGTGGTATTGCGCGAGGCTGTATTGCAGGCAGCAGATATCGCAGGTCTGACGAAAGCAAAAACATTACTTATTGCTGATGGCTTCCGTCTTCAGTAACAGACAGTCACAATAGATTCTAAAAATAAAATATAAAAATAAAAATGCTCACTAACGTGAGTGCTAACAGTTAACAGAACTTTTAGCATTTGCAGAGCAAACAATAATAACAATAATAAGGAAGATAAATAATATGGCTTTTAATCGTGCCCCAAATAACCCATCTAACGAGATTGTTTCCCTTGGTGATTTGTATACCAAAATTAAAGTACCAAATCGTCTATTTAACGCCCTCGACCTCTTTGGTGTTGAAACTCATGATACATTGAATGTTAGTCTAGACCGTTTATTAGACCGTGCAGAACAGGTATTTAATGAGAATGTACCTTTTTCAAGCAATTTTAACACGATCCAACGTAGTCAATTCTCAAACTATTTATACCAGCTCCCCTATTATGCTTCTATCGATGAATTAACTTCACGAGACCTTGAGCGCTTCCGTCGTGCTGGTACTGATAATGACCAATCGTTACAGCAAGCAAAACTGGAATTGGTAGAAAAACAGGTAATTCAATATTACAACACAAAAGATAAGATTCTGGCTGATTCAGTATTAAGAGGTGTGAGCCAATCACAATTCGCCGGACAAGGAGATTTGAACTATTTCACAGAGTTTGCTGGGACTACTCAGACTAATATTGAATTTGATTTCGCTGCATCTGCTTCTGTCCCCATGCAACTAGATAGTTTGATTCAGAAATCACAGATTGAATGCCAAGGTAAGAATGGTGACGTCGAGCAGCGCTTCATTATCTGTTCAGGTGAACTTGCAAACCAGCTCCGCTATCATCCGTCAATTACAGAGACTATGATTTACAATCTTAGCACACTTTCAGCTGATAATTTCCTGACTCAGTATAAAGAACTCTTGCCAGCATATCAGATGTGGGTATTCAAAAATATCGTGTTTATTGACGTGACTGGGCAAAACGCACAGTACGGTGTGGCCGATTCTGGCGGCTATATGATTACGAAATTTAACCGAAACTCTAAAGTCCACGTTCACCACGCAGGGCCAGCAATCAAGTCAACATCCATGATTGGTGAGCAAGGTGAGTTCTTGCAATATATGTTGCCTGTTAATGAATGGGGCTTCCCAACTGTTGTAAGTGAATTCAGCATGTTAGCTGTAAATAACCTGCCTCAGGCTACATTCAGCTTGTCTATTAAAGCTTAAGTTAGGTGTGAGGGTATTTATGCTTACCCTCTTTACATGCCTGCTTATTCTTATCTGGAGCGGGGTTTACATAAGTCCCGTTCTATTTTTGTTGCTATTTGAATTATATAGAGGAATAAAAAATGGTATTAACTTTAGAGGGTAGTAGCTCGCACCGAGTCATCCGACGCATATCTGGCAATGATGTACTTAATGTATTAAACATCAGACAGCTTTCAAAGTTATTCAACATTTCAGAGTCAACCGTTCATTGGAGAATGCGTGAGCAGAATATGACATTGGAAGCGGCTCTGACGACTCCAGTCCTGACCAAGTAATAAAGCCAGCCTTAAACCGCTGGCTATTTTTTTATCTAAATAGAGCGAACGGAAATAATAAAAACAAGAGGAAGATAAACATATGAGTGTAAATATTCAAGCAGCAGTCCTCACCAACATGGTGAAATGGAAATCAGACGTACAGAGCATGAAGAAGGTCAGGGACGACATGAAACGCATTAAAAAAGAGGCGGCTGGTGTTCTAGATAATGCCGTCTCTCCAAGAAGTGCAGCTAATAGTGTCAAGATGGCTAAGCAATCAGCAAAGGCACAAATCAAAGCTGTCCGGCAGGTGTACGGCAGCGCAGGCGTAAAGGGTGGCTTGGGTACTGGGATGCTGGGCAAACCGTCAAAAGACTGGCTACAGACAAGCTTATTGCAGACTAGAGCAATGGAACAGACAGGCAAAGCACAAACTCAGGCAACTAGAGAGGCAGCACAGGCTGAGAAAAAGAGATTGGTATATCGCAAAGCCCTGAAGGAAGCCACTGACAGAGATATCACAGCCACGATGAAGCTAAAAAATATGGCTTTAGATATTGGAAGAATGGATAAACTGAGCGCTGGGGAGAAGTTGAAAGCGGTACAAGCCGCCAAAGCTTTAAGCCAACAGTACCGAGAACAACGTTTAGACATGAAAGAGCTAAATTTTGAAGCTAAACGATTATTACAAACAACGAGGGCCATATCTCGTAGTGAAGCCCAAGCACGTCTATCAGCAGGTGCTAAGGGTGGTAGATTTGGGCTAGCCGCTGGTACTGGTATGGCTGGCATAGCTGCCATGGCAGGCGGTTTCGCCGCATATTCGGCAGCAGAAAGCAGTACAGGCCGTGCCATGCTTATCAAACAGATTCAGAAACAGAACGTTGAAAGCTTTGAGGCTCAATCACTTATCCGCTATGCATCGAAGAACAACATTACAAAAGACCCTATCGATCTGTTGAAAGATATCAATGAGAAGAAGGCAGAATTAACCGAGATGGGGAAAGTGAATCCTAAGACTGGTGAAATTCAAAATGGTGGGGAATTCTCTGATTTATACGAACGGTTACTGAAGAAAACCGGTATATCCATGGATGATATTAAAGCCATGAGTCCAACAGAATTTATGGTTCAGGTTGTCGAGTCAGGCAAGCAATTGAAGAAAACCAACGCAGAAATGACCTACTTCCTCGAAGGAGTTGATGATGCCTCATTATTCATGGATGCCTTTAAAGACCAAGGAAAACAATTGGTTAATACTTGGGAAGATATGGATCGAAAGGGACAGCTACTAACTTCTTCTGAGATTGAGCAGCTAGTAAAGCTTAGAGAGTTCGGGCAGGCCGTAGGGGCCGCAGGGCAAACACTAGGGGATAGGTTCAGCATAGCCTTATCAGAGGCCATCGGCGGTAGTGAGGGAGTAGGTAAGAGCCTGAAAGACCTCACCCCACTAATTGAAGCCCTTGGAACTGCCGTAGGCAAGTTGACTCTCTTGATTTCTTGGATTGTCTCTAAACTGCCCTTCTTGCGCTCGCAGGAAGAGATTAGAGCGGATAGCATAAAAAATCATCAAGAAAATCTAACTAAAGGTGGCATCCGTCAATGGATTGCAGAAGTTGGACGTGATGGGATGAAAGCCTACCAACCCTATGCTAACTCACTATCTCCACAGGCAATGATTCCTACAGCAAGCAGTCTACAGCCAACACCGTATCAAGCTAGTAGTCAATACCAAGCACCAGTAAACCATATAACTGTTAAACCTGCGGACGTGCATATTAGTACAGACGTAGGGCGTTTAGAGGGGGTTTTTTCTGTACTAGCGGATAACAAGATTGCAAGCTACAACGACCGTCAGATCAACGACCTCATGACTTCATATCCTGCGTACTGATTAAACAGAACGAACAGAGGGCGGGTTAATCCCCGCCTTTTATCTAACAAAGGTTGTCTTCTAATTTATAATTTACCATTTCAATATATCCCGCTAACTCCTTCATAATCGCACCTCTGCTATACGTCCTGAAAGCCTCTGTCTTTGCCTTTTGCTCTGCATGGCCTGTTATAGCTCCTATCCGTTGCTCCGGCACTCCTAGCCTATCTAATTCCGTGATGAACATCCCCCTTAAACTGTGGAAAACTTGCCTATCAGAAGCTAGAGGTAACACACTATTCCTGAGTCTTGTAAATTTCTGACTGTAATATGGGCCTGTTTTGCCATCTTTACGTTTGACCAGATTTGCATGGGTTAATAGATATTCGCCATTAGCCATAGAAAGATACTTATCCACTATGTCAATAAGTTTTGTATGGATAGGAACATATCTTACAGAGGATTTGGTCTTGCCCTTGGTGATGTTAAAGCAGGTGATACCCTCGATAGTAATGATTTCAGTTCTTTTTAAACTACAAATCTCGTCTAATCTCATTCCTGAATATAATCCGATAAGTATCACGTCCCTTATTTCTTCTTCTGCTTCCTGCAATAGACTATCAATCTGATGTGATTCAAATGGTTCATAGCTGATTACCGTTGCTTTTGCTTCCAGTGTGTACCCTATGAAAGGGCAATCTGAAGGTATGCAGTCATATACCTGTCTTGCATAAGTATAAATGGCTGATAAGGAAGATAAATAGTTCTGTATTGTTTGTGGTGACTTGTCTTTCTTTTGTTCTCTGATAAATGCAGCAACTTGAGTCCGCTTTATGCTGTCCATTGGCACGTCAATAATGTTCGATGAGTCCAAATATAAGTTAACTGCTAAAAGTGTTTTAGATAACGTTGATAGCTTTCTTTTATCTTTATACTCAGATAGATACTCATCTCTTATCTGTGAGAGTGTGGGACAGATTACAGGTGTGATGTACTTACTATTATCACTGTGATTATTACTAATATTGTTAATACACAATCTACTATTATTCTGTTTTTCAGATTCTTTATTTATCAGGGCATGTAATGCAGTAATGCCCCTTTGTATCTTGATTTGATGAGTATCGGGTTTAAGCTGGTTCTTAATTTTATTAAATTCAATAATCATATGGTCACGAAAGTTCTGTGCTCGCTGTAGCTCTCGTTCTCCAGATGAACGCCTAAAAACCCTCTTCCCCTCAGTAAGGTGTCTCATATACTTTGGCACAAATACCTGAAAAACATAGATTCCATCATTTCTCTGGAAAAGGTACATATTGTTCTTGATCGACATCATATTAATCCTCTAAGATGCCGCAATCAGGTACTTCATTTAGTTACACTGGTGAGATAGAGTGAACGAGAGCTACAGCGAGCTCTATACGAGGGTTCGATTCCCTTCACCCGCTCCAATCTAACGTCTTGCAGTATCTCCCGAAGTACATCAAACCCAGTAAATTCGCACTTCTCAGGCTAATCTAGTTATTCCTATATACATGTTCGTCTATTTAAATCTACTTATAGCGGGGGGTATATATGGGGGTATCAAATTGTACCACCCAAAAGTTACCCGCAGTTTCAACTCGCCATTGGTTCGCCCGGTTGTTTCATACCAGCTATCGTCAATGCACGTTGCAGACATAAACCATAACATGCACCAAACGCCGCCGGGAGCCTCCCTGGCACGTTTTTAATTCCGGGTAATGAAAAGTCATGGTGTGGAGTTAAGGCTATCTCTGAGTTACCTGCAAATTATCAACCAGTTGCTGTCTGAACGCTTTACCAAATGGCCGGACATATCCAAGTTTAGGATCAATTTCAGCGCCAAACGACTCATACCGGTAAAACTCCCCTTCCATAGGTTTACCGCGCCAGTCAAAGTGCACATAGCCATCTGGTTGAGTCTGGTAACCAGTTTGTCGTGCAGAGATAAGGACGTCGTCGCAGTTTTTGAACGCTATACCTGAGAGGAGGTACCAAACCCAGAAGAACCACTTCCCGCGCCCCACTTTCCCGGCAGCTTCCCTCATAGCTTGAGGCTGTTTTCCTTTGCCCATTTTCTTAACCTGCCGCAGGCGTTGGAGTAGGGGGAAGATGTATTGAAAGAAATCATTCTTCCCATGGTCCATTTGCCATACCAAGCTTTTCCATACAGGTCATCGTCAGATCGCTTATTGATCAATTCAACGATTTCGCTTTTAGCGTTCTGTAGTTGGCTGCTTAGCGAGCGTAAATCCAAATAGCTATAGTCGCGATAAAACCGTTGGGCGAGAAGACCCAGTTGGTTCCATTTATAACCCGTTTCCGGGAAATCAACAGGCTTTCCCTTTTCATCAAGCGTTATCCATTTGATAACTAAATTGTTCCAGCCAAGTAAGTAGGAGACAAGATTGCAAACGCTCATTACAGTGTCTTTCGCATGTCCTTCCATTGATTCATCTGATGCTGATTCGGGCGGAATTGATGCGAGATAACCTGACAATTTATTAAAGTTTTTGTCTATTGCTAATAGGAGTTCTAATTTGGTTTGTGGCACACCCATGAGAATTCCCTCCCTAGTTGTTGGGATATTCAGCGAGTTTGGCAACGGAGAGGGGCCTACGCGAGCACTTTCTGGAAAAGATGTGAGAGAAAACGCATTATTAATCTGATTCGATTGTATTTTTTCTTTTTAACTTATTGTTTTATTTTATAAACCTCTTCTCGGAATATGAAATTACGCTCGATACCGTGAGCACGTTAACGCAGATATCGCCATACTGAAAGGAGCGATTCTTTATGCTCCTCACTTCAAAACCAGCCAAAACACTAGGAACGATAAAACACCCGATACGTTCAGTTCTGTTGGTAATAGCCTGTGACGAATCAGATCGCTTAAAGATCACATTCACTCGCTATTTACGGCTAGAAGGTGATTGTTTTTACGCTGAATAACCTACAAAAGAAGGAAGTGTGATTCTCTCTGATCTGTTTGTTTGCCGGCCGTTAAAAAGTAGTGAAACCAAAGTAATTAACTGTATTCTGTTCTTATGCCAAATATCTATCGGTATTCCCTATGTTGATAGCCTACTTAGATGCGTTAAATATTTTGAGCACGCCTGTTTGGGTCGTTTTACCCAAAAATCAGGAAATACTTTTTGCTAACAAGGAAGCCCGAACAATTGCAGGTGATAGCCCACTCCAGTTACTGCGCAATGGCCGGTTTTCAGCACATGCACAGCAGCATTTGGATGCATACCTGCCGGCTTTGGCAGAAGAAGATCAAATCGTTGAAATCTGGACTATTCAAACAGCAGGCAATAGCTTTCCCCTGAGTTGTCGGCTCTCTTTGACACAATTGGAACCGCACGGAGACGTTATTGTTTTCGAAGGGCTTTATATTGCAGGTGCGGAGGTTACTCGCCCCAATGTCGGTCGATTGTGCTCTAAACCCTACTGTCGCGACGAACGGGGTTTTTATGAGCAATTTTTCGACACCAACACCGCCCCGATGTTATTGATTGATCCATCGGACGATGGCCAAATTGTGGATGCTAATCAAGCAGCAACCCGTTTCTATGGTTATTCCCGGGATGAGATGTGTATGAAACATACTTGGGAAATTAATACCATGGGTAAGGATGTTTTGCCCGTAATGCGTGAAGTGGCCAAGCTACCTGGTGGGCACAAGCCTCTCAACTTCATCCATAAATTAGCCGATGGAAATACCCGCCACGTGCAAACTTACGCCGGCCCCGTTGAGTTGGATGGTATGCGGTTAATGCTTTGTATCATTCATGACATTACTGAACAAAAACGCCTTGAACAGGCATTAGAAGATGCGGCCTTACGGGATCCACTGACTGGCTTGGGGAATCGGCGGCAATTCTTTAATCTTGTTGAACATGCTAATGCGCAAAGCCAACGTTATGCACAAGGCTTCAGCTTGATGTTGGTTGATGCAGACCATTTCAAGCAAGTAAATGATTTGCACGGGCATCATAAGGGTGATGAAGTCTTGATATTACTGGCAAGAACCCTGGAATCTCGCATTCGTGAAAGTGACATGATTTTCCGCTGGGGAGGCGAAGAGTTTGCCATTCTGCTTCCTTCAACCAATTTAGCGGGCGCATTACAAGTGGCGGAGTCTATTCGTGAGGCTGTTCAGTTAGTCTGTCAACCCAATATGCCGCGACTCACTGTAAGCATTGGTGTAGCACAACATCAGGCTGGCGAAGATACTGATAGCTTATTCAAACGCATGGATGAGGCTCTTTACCGTGCAAAAGCGGCAGGGCGAAATAGGGTGCTGGCGGCATAGGCCGATAAGTGGGGGATTAGCTGACCTCTCTTTACCGATAACTAGCCGCTATACGAACACCATAGCCTGGTCGTAGCATTTATCTATTCCAGCGGCAAATGATCGAGTGGTTTTACCTCGCGCAGGACGAAGGTGGTTTGCATCTCTTTAATGCCCGATAATCGGCGGATAACTGACATGGCGAAAGTGGAGAAACTATCGAGGTCTTCCGCGACCACTTGCAGCAGGAAGTCAGCATCTCCAGCGACAGCATAGCAAGCGATAACCGGCGTTAACTCCCCTACCTGCATTTCAAATAGCTTGGCTTCTTCTTCACTGTGGCTGTCAATTTTCACCCGAATAAATGCCAAGATTCCCAAACCAATTTTTCGTCGATCGATATTGGCTTGATAACCGGTAATAATTCCGCTCTCTTCTAATTGCTTTACCCGCCGCCAGCAGGGGGAGGTTGCCATCCCGACTTTATCGGCCAGCTCCTGGTTCGTCATACGGCCAGCATGCTGTAACTGTTTCAGTATTTTAATATCTGCCGGTGTTATGAGTGATGATGGCATTTTCTACCTGATTGTTATTTTATTTGGGAATGTATTACCAATATTAGCTGAATTTAGGTGATAAAAGAAAGCACTTATCTACCAGCGAGGGATATGATTATGAGCATATATTATCGGTAAAAGGACAGTGGCTATGGCAGAGCAAATGCGGATCGCGATTATGGTTAACCCTGAACTCCCTGTTGGTTTAATTGCCAATACCACCAGCGCGGTAGGGATTGGTTTAGCAGCAAAATTTCCGCAACTGGCGGGGACAATGTTGTCCGATTCAGGGGGGAAAGAAATTGATGTTAGCTCAAAATTACCGGTACCTATTTTACAGGCAAATGCTTCGCAGATGAGAGAGGTGTTGTTGAAAGCATTGGCGGCGACCAATGAACGGGCAATTGTGCCTTTCCCGGCATTTGCGCGTGCAATGCACAGCTTTCAGGATTATGCAGATGCGTTCCCGCAACACT
This sequence comes from Yersinia sp. 2553 StPb PI, assembly GCF_052217105.1. NCBI lineage: Bacteria > Pseudomonadati > Pseudomonadota > Gammaproteobacteria > Enterobacterales > Yersiniaceae > Yersinia > Yersinia sp. 2553 StPb PI. Next base: position 4,811,201 of record NZ_JAZGPX010000002.1, read on the forward strand.
CTCTCTGTGATGAACAGCTCGATGGTTTGGGATTGGTCGGGCCAGAAAAATGGATTCGATCATTGACTGGCGCGTTAAAACTGCTGCGCTAGTCAGGTCGGTTATCAATGGAAAAAAAACGGGTTCTGGCATGGAACCCGTTTCTTTATTGGCTATCAGTGGGTTAAGTTAACTGGCTTAATTGCAATACGTTACCGGCGACACCATTGATATACAACTTGCGATATTCATTTGCGGGCAGGCTAACGGATAATTCACGCCACGCCGGTTGATAGCTGCCGGTGCGCGCAAAGGTGATATCAATACGGTGATTATCGGTAGTCACCTGCCAACTCAGCCACAATGCATGGCCCTGCTGCCAGCGGTGGCTTTCGCCATCATCTTCAAACAGCATTCCACTCGATCGCCCCGCGCCCTTGGTGGGGTAGAGTGCCAACTCGCGTTGTGAGTCCAACTTGGCATTAACAAAGGCGATGCGGCGTGACAGCGGCAGCGCTGCGCCGGCTCGTACCAATAGTGGCAAACGCTCCAGTGGCGCATCAAGGATGATCTTTTGCCCGCCGCCATACCATTGGCCGGTGTGGAAACAATACCAGCCGCCATTATTATCAGGCTGGCTATTATCAGGTAAGTACACTTCCCGCAGGCGTTGTCCGGCTTCTACCACACTGGCAACTAACAAGTCGCGACCCAGCATAAAGTCGTCATTTTCTGTAAACGTGCCACTATCGTGCTCATGATCGAGGAAAGTAGGGCGCAACATAGGCTCATCATCATGGGTGGCCTGCCACTGTAAGGTGTAAAAATAGGGCAGTAACCGATAACGCAGCGCCATAGCATCACGAATCATCGGCGTGGCAGCAGGGTACATCCAGGGCTCGTTTACCGTGTGGTCGTCATTCCATGAGTGAATAGTAAATCGTGGATGCATCACGCCATTTTGTACCCAGCGAATAAATAGCTCGGCTTCGGGTTTGTCACCCGAAAAACCACCGACGTCGTGGCCGAGGTTGTATAACCCTGACAGGCTCATCCCCAGCCCCATGCGGATGTTATAGCGCAGCGTTTGCCAACTGGTACGGTTGTCACCACTCCAGGTCTGGGCGTAGCGTTGCATACCGGCACAACCAGAGCGTGATATTAAATACGGGCGTATATCTGGTGCAAATGCTTGTTGAGCCTCCATTGAGGCACGCATCATCAGCAAAGGCATTACCGGTCTGATATGTTTGATAGCGATAGATTCACCGAATCCATTGCAGCGCGCTTCACCATCCCACACTTCATATTCATTATTATCATTCCAGGTAGAACCGATCCCCATCTCCAGCAGTTGTTTGGTCACATTCTCCTGCCACCAATCCACGGTTGCCGGATTGGTAAAATCAAGGTGGGAGCCTTCATCATCCCAGAATGAAGAGCGCTCTGGCAACCCGCTTTCGCCATCACGAATAAATAATCCGCGTTCGGCAACGTGCTGATATTGTGGGTGATCTTGTAATAGACACGGTTTAATATTGGCGGCTAACTTAATGCCCGCTTGCAGGAAAGCCTGACTCATCACCTTGGGCTGCGGCACTTTGTCGTAATTCCAGTTAAAAACATAACGCTTGTTGTTGATTGAGGTATAGCCCGATGAGAGCTGGAAAGAGTCGCAAGGAATATCATGCTGCTGACAGAGTGTAATGAATTTTTGCAATTGCACCTGTGCATCGGGAGCATCGGTGTAGTGCATGGTTGAACCGCTGTACCCAAGGCTCCATTTGGGGCCAAATTTGGTTTTGCCGGTCAGGCGGACAAATGCCTTGGTGACATCCAACACTTTCGGGCCGAGGAACATATAGTAATCGAGATCGCCAGCTTCAGCCTGATAGCGGCGATAGGCCAGATGGTAGTTATCAATCTCATTCCCTAAATCTAACCAGCAACTGCTTAAATTGTCATAAAAAAGACCAAAGCTGACATCATCACGGCGAGTGATGGTAAACGGGATATGCTTGTAGAGTGGGTCAGTACTGGCGGCGTTGTAACCCATAGCATCTAAATTGCGCATTTCAAAGCGGCGACCCGCACGGTTAAGATCACCGGCCTTTTCACCTAATCCGTAATATTGCTCATTGGGATATCGCCGCTGATAGTGAGCAATAGCTTCTCCATGGGGGCTGAGTAAATAAGCGCTGGTGGGCCGATCCGCCGCCAGTGGCTGCCACTCGCCGTGCTGATTTTTATATTCCCATGCCAGATATAGCGGTTGATAAATGGTCACTCGCAAACATTCAGTGGTGACTATCAACTGTTGTTCATGGTGTTCCAATTGATAACCTGGGATGGAGAAACCGTCCAGGCTAAGTCGGTCACGGCCAGACCATGGCACATCGCCTTGTGGGGCAATGCTCCAGGTGCGGTTTAAGGCCAGTTCACCATTCTTTTTAATCAGCACACGGCAGAGGTTTTGCTCTAATATATACAGACAAAATATATGATGATCATCGACCAGTAATTCCAAATGGTCGGGATATTGATTTATTAACTGCCAGTTTTTTAATGTTTTCATCACAGCTCATCTTTTTTCTGGCAACAGTACGGGTGCACCGTTGCCGGGTTAATAGCATCAGGCAACCGGTTGTGTTTTATTGCGGCGCTCAGCAAACAGGGCAACCAGGAACACAGCACCAATCAAATCGAAGAAACCCATAGCAATAAACAGCGGGTTAAAGCCAATGGTGTCGGATACGGCCCCAATCAATAAAGTAAACAGGAAGCTGGCAATCCAGGCGGAAGAGCCGCGCAGACCATTGACGGTGGCCACTTGGTTTTTATCAAAAGAATCAACTACTAACGCACTGAGCATGCAAGAGATAACCTGATGACCGAAGCCACCAATAGAGATTAAAGCAATAGCCAGATAAGGGTCTTTGGTGATGGCAACAAAGGCCAGTGAAACCATCATAAAGGCACCGGTTACGGAGCTGGCAACCACTGAGTTGATACGACTGCAACCGAACCATTTTTGGTAGAGTTTGGTTAAATAGCCACTGGCAACACTGCCGATATCTGCCGCCAGGAAGGGGAGCCAGGCGAACATGGCAATCTGTTTCAGGTCCATGCCCCGCTCGGTTGCCAAATAAAGTGGAACCCAGAAGCTAAATACTGCCCATGCTGGCTCGGCTAAAAATGCCGGGATAGCGATACCGTAAAATTTCTTATTCTTACTCAGAATAGCCAATGATTTAAGGAAAGGCAGTCGAGGGAGTACCGGTTCATTGTCTTGGTGAATCAGTTCAAACTCTTCCTTACTCAGGTTTGGATGGGTGTCAGGTGAATGATAAAAACGCCACCACAGCACAACCCAAACCATAGCCAAAGCACCGGAGAATAAGAATGCACCTTGCCAGCCGAAAGCCACATGAGCCAATACGATAATTGGTGGGGCTAACATCGCACCAATAGAGAACCCCACCCCCGCCCAGCCAGCAGCAATGGGGCGTTCCTTTTTCGGGAACCAGTCAGAAATCGCTTTGGCGTTTGCCGGTGTTGCCGCCGCTTCAGCACTACCCATAAAGAAGCGCAGCACCGCCAATTGAAACCAGGTACCAGCCCCTGCGTGCATCATGCATACCACCGCCCAGACACTGGCGCAGATCAGGAACCCCATTTTCAAGCCGATGACATCAATCAGCCAACCGCAGAGTGGCTGGAAGACGGTGTAAGCCAACTGAAAAGACGCCACAATCCACGAGTATTGTTCAGTGGTCATATTCAGGCTGGTTTTTAACTCAGGGGCCAGAATACCTAGAGAGTTACGGGTAATATAGTTAACGGTGACCCCGAGTAGAAATAGTGCCAGCATCCACCAGCGTAATGATTTTATTTTTCGCCGCTCGACAACTTTAGCGGATTGATTAATCTCAACACTCATCCCAGCCTCCTGATGTTAGTCGGCAGTAAATTAACCGGACCAACTTATTGTTTTGGTATGATCTATTCTCGGTTATTAAGATTACGCTGAGTTTTAATGTGACTCCGTTCACATTAAACTCGATTTAAAAAACTCAACTTATTGATAATATTTGTTTTTTGTATGTTTAATCAAAGTTAACCGGACTGATAAGTTTTTAAAATTGGTTTACCAAAACAAGGTAGCTAGCTTAAATTGGCTTTAATACGCATTTTTTTGAAAGGATTTTCATAAGCTGGGCAATATTTCAGCATTTATATTGAATAACGGCCTGAATAAGCTATTCACCGGCTATGAGAATTTTTTCATTTGCTAATTTGAGAGAGATCACAAAATGAATGGAAAGCTAAAAATACAAGAAATTGCTAATCAGACTGGCCTTTCAATTAGCACGGTATCGAGAGTATTAGCCGGTAAAGCCAATACCAGTGCGAAAGCAAAACAGCAGGTAATGGCGTATGCGCAGTCGCAGGGGATATTGCAGAATTTGTCCAGCGGGCGGTTGATGCTAAATAATATTATGGTATTTGCTCCTCATCGCGCCTTTGATGTACGTACCGATATTTTTTACTACAAAGTTATTCAGGGGATTATTGAGGCGGTCAGCCAACATGAAGTCATGATTCGCTACTGTGGATTATCCGAAACTCACTGTGATATTGGGTTATTTTTGGAAAAAATAACCCATCCTCAAACCGAAGCAGCAATCATTATTGGTATCGACGATCCACGCATTCATACATTAGCAGCTGGGGTGCATAAGCCGTCGGTGTTAATTAATTGCCGTGACCAAGAAATGTCATTGGATAGTGTGTCGCCAGACCACCAACTGATTGGTGAGTTTTCTGCCAACTACTTGATACAGCAAGGGCATCGGCGCATTCTGACCCTGCAATGTTTACGCCGCAACACAATGGAACTGCGCTTGGTGGGAATAAAAGAGGCTTTCGCCGATAACAATATGCGCTTTGATGATGGGCAGCATCTGATTACCACTCATGGCTTTGGCGCGGAAGAGGCTGAGCAAGCGTTAACCGCTTTTATCATAGGTTGTGAAGATAAGAGCCAACTGCCGACAGCCATTTTAGCCGGGGGGGACTATATGGCGGTTGGTGCGGTTAATGCATTGAATAAACTGAACATGAACGTGCCTGATAACGTATCCGTTATGAGTATGGATGGTTTTAATCTGGCAGAGATTCATGATGTTCCACTGACGGCGGTGCATGTTCCCCGAGATGAGTTGGGGGCTGAAGCTATACAGTTATTGCAACGACGCTTATTACGCCCAGATGCGCCCTTCAGTAATACCTTATTGCAGGGCAAATTAGTGGCTCGTGCTTCGGTCAAGCAGGTCAATCAGAAAAGAGTGATGTCTACGGCAAATAAGCCATTGGATCAGTTATATGATTTGTAATTCTTAGTATGGAAAATCATCAATGTCTATCTCATAAAATAGCAATTACCGCTATAGTTTACAGTTAGCTTTGCACTGTTTACGGCGGGCAAAGAGAGAAATATGCATAAATGAGTTTTATATAAGTCAGATGGGGATATCTTATATCTTACCCGTCATCTTTCAGAATGCAGGTGGGTTGGCTGTTCCCGTTACTTGGCCCATTCATGGGCTTGCCTCTGGGCCGCTGCAAGCAGCGTTCAAATCTGCTCCCGACAGATTTGTCCCCCTAATCACTGAGTTGTCGTGAGTGAGCATGATCGGGATTAGTGAGCCTGATTAAGGCTCACCTGACGGGGCGAGTATCAACGTTGTTCAAATCGGTTCACCACCGATTTGTCTTTTTCTTGCCGCCTTCCTGCACCTTGAAATCTATTGGGTATAGCACATTGAATTTAAGGATATTACCGCATGGAATTTAAAGACTATTATGCCGTGATGGGAGTAGAACCAACCGCTTCCCTGAAAGATATTAAAACGGCCTATCGCAAGTTAGCGCGTAAATACCACCCGGATGTCAGCTCTGAACCCGATGCTGAAAGTAAGTTCAAAGAGGTCGCTGAGGCCTATGAGGTATTAAAAGATACTGAACGGCGCGCCGAATACGACGAGTTAAGGCTACACCGTAATGACCCGCGTTTTACACAGCAACAGGCTGCCTATAATTCAGGTAATCAACAATGGCACAGCAGTGCGGGTGCCGGTTCCCAAGATTTCTCAGACTTTTTTGAATCTTTCTTTGCCAACCGTGGTGCTTCCGCTCATCACACCTCTCAGCGATCACCTCGCGGTGTACGCGGCCAGGATCTTGAGATGGAGTTACCCATCTTTTTAGAAGAGACTTTAGCGGAACAGACGCGTTCTATTTCTTATAAAATACCGACAGTTGATGCTTCGGGGTATCCGGGAGCGGAGACCGCCAAAACGCTAAAAGTGAAAATTCCTGCGGGTGTGGGAGATGGCGAGCGTATTCGTCTTAAAGGGCAGGGTGCACCGGGTTTTGCCGGGGGAGCCAATGGCGATTTATTCCTGGTTATTCGTATTGCGCCGCATCCATTGTTTGATGTTGATGGTCAGAATTTGCAAATAGTGGTGCCGTTAGCCCCATGGGAAGCAGCATTAGGTGCCAATGTCGAGATGCCAACACTGACGGGCAAAATAACGTTAACGGTCCCGGCAGGTAGCCAAAGTGGTCAGAAATTGCGTATCAAAGGCAAGGGGCTAGTCAGCAAAAAAGGCACCGGCGATCTGTACGCGATCCTCAAGGTAGTGATGCCGCCAAAACCGGACGAGAAAATGCGAGCGCTCTGGCAACAACTGTCAGATCAGGCATCGTTTAATCCTCGCACCGGGTGGGAGTAACAGATTATGGCTGAAATAGAAATCACCTATACCGTGACTGAATTATGTCAGTCAACAGGAATAATGCAGGATGAACTGGTCGAGGTGGTCGGGTTGGGTGTGATTGTGCCACTTGAGCCTGCTGACAGCGTCTGGATTTTTGACGCTGATGCACTGAGTTGCCTTCAACGCGCCCAGCGGCTACAAAATGAGTTGGATCTGGACTGGTCTGGTGTAGCAATGACCCTAACATTGCTGGAAAGGGTTGAGCAGCTAAAGAAAGAAAATGACCAACTGCGCAGGCAGCTCGATCGTTTCTTGCAGATATCTTAATGCGATAGCACGGGTTGTGCCCATTTCGGCCAACCCGTATTTTGCTCTTTCTATCTCAGATATTATCCGATGGATAGCACCGAGCGGATATCGCTGTTTTTATTGATATCCCAGACTGCCGTGACATCATCCAGTGAATGAAGCTGGGTCTCAATAGCGAGCTTTTGTTGTGCCGCCAGAACGAAAATATCTGAAACAATTTGTTTTAATTCAGGGATCGCTGGGAAATTACCTGTACCACTACCCAGTATGTGCAAATTTGCGCTGCGTAACACCGCGGCGGGGAGTTGTAGTGTTGGAGATGCCATGGAACCAACATTGACTAAACGTATGCCTTGATCAGAGCCACCAGCATGAGAGGCAAGGTCATGATGGGTCAGTGCGGCGAAGAGAGCCTCGGTAGCAGGCCCCCAGATATAATCCACAATCACGTTATACCCAGCGGGACCCGCCGCTTGAGTAAATGCCTGCGTCAATTCCGCACCCTGCAATGTCAGGTCTACTGTGGCATCGGCCCCCAGTGTTGCCAATACATCCTGACGCCTCCCGGCGGCGATGACTCTGCCCGCCCCTAAATGACGTGCTGCTGCGATGGCCAGTTTGCCTGAGGTGCCCGTCGCACCAAGGATAAGCACGGATTCACCCGGTTGGATCTTGGCCCGCCAGGAAAGCGGTAACCAGGCAGCCAATGCCGGGTTAATCAAGGCTGCCGCAGTCGCATTGTCAACTTCTGGCGGAACCGGAACATACCAGGATGCTACTGTGCGTTCGGCCATGGCACCAAAAGGTTGGCGAAATGAAGCAAAATAAACACGTGAACCATCAGGTAAATGCCCGATACCATCAGTACCAGGAACGATAGGTAATGTTTTCGGGCTGGAATAATGGGTGCCTTTAACGATACCGCGATCAAGTTGTTTGATACCAGCAACCGCAACATTTATCACCGTTTCACCGTGCAGCGGTGTTGGCTCCACAAACTGCCCCACAACCGGCGCTTCACCCAATGCCTCTACTATTGCAGCCTTCATCGTGTCACCTCACATTAGTGTGCTATTTAGCAATAGTCACCAATCTGCACCCAATTTATTATGAAGACAATATGCCCAGTAAGTGACTAATTTTCTTGTTAGATAAGGTATTTAAAGGCTGCTGACGCCTCCATCTACCCGTAATTCTGTTCCGACGATAAAACTGGATTCATCTGAGGCGAGAAAGACCGCAGCATGGGCAATCTCACTAGATGTTCCCATTCTCTTAATCGGTACCAGTTGGCGGATTTGTTCAGCAAGGTGCTCTTGTTCACTGCCGGATAATCCCAGTTTTTGCAGTGCCGGCGTCTGTGTCGGCCCAGGACTCAAGCCATTGACCCGGATTCCTCTGTCTGCCCACTCGCCTGACAAGGTTCGCGCAAGAGAGAGTAACCCCGCCTTGCTGGCGGCATAAACGTTGCTTTGCGGTAAACCGATATGAACACTGGCGGAGCCACAAAGAATCACCGAGGCAGGGTTAGCCAGCAGTGGCAACAGTGCTTGTAACAGGAAGAAAGGGCCTTTCAGATTAGTTGATAATACTCGCTCAAAACTTTCTTCATCCCACTCTTCTATCGAACGATGAGTAACATCGCCTGCGTTGATATAGACGATATCGAGACGTGGCCAAACCAGGGTAAGTTTTGTCGCTAGCTGATATTGATCGGCAATATTACTGGCATCACTATTTAGCAGCAAAACTTGGTCGCCAAGCTCTTCATATGCGGCCTGCAAGGCTGCGCTATTTCTACCCGTGATTGCTACGGTTGCACCTTCAGCCAGAAATTGACGAGCAGTTTCCAGCCCGATGCCACTGGTTCCTCCTGTAATTAGTGCATATTTATCATTTAAACGATTCATGGTGAGTCTTCTCATTAATAACAATGGAAGACCATTTTTAATACAAAAGTATCTAAAGTATAGTAGGTACCAATTGGATACTAATGATGCAACAGGAAAGCAATGACAACCTATCAGCCGCTGACAGCAAAAAATAAATTAGAGCCGGGCAATTCGATTGTGGAAGAAAAGTGTCCGATGGTGCAATTTGTCGAACTTATCGCGGGGAAGTGGGCTATCCCAATTCTTTATCGTTTGATCGTCACTGCGGCTCCTATCCGATTTGGTGAGTTGCAGCGGGCAATTGCGCCTATCACCCAAAAAGAGCTTACCCGGCAATTACGTGCTTTTGAACAACGCGGTTTGGTCTATCGCAAGATCTATGCCGAAGTTCCCCCACGTGTTGAATATGAAATTACGTCATTGGGCAAAACATTACAGCCAACATTGGATTCGTTGGCCCAATGGATGAGAGACCATCATCAAGCCCTCAAGGGCAAGGAGTGACTAGGATTATTGTCGTGCCAAGAAGATCCTATTTTTTCTCAATTCCGCTATTGGCAGTCGCGTAATACAAGTTGTATGTACTACATTTAAAAGACTGCTCACTAATTCGGCAGTAACAAAAATGGCAACAATAGTTTCAAGGAGAGAGTATGAGTAAAATACCAAGTTGTTGTTCAGAAGATAACCACCCGAATAGCCGACGGAATGTACTAAAAGCTGCATTGGGTATCACTGCTGCGAGCGTCATCGGTGGGATTGGTTTGGGGCTACCCCAAATATCATATGCAGCGGCTATGACCAGAGAAGAACGTGATAAGTTAACGCCAGATCAAATAGTTGAGAGTTTAAAACAGGGCAATAAGCGGTTTGTTTCTGGTAAAATGCAACAACATGATTATCTTGCACAAAAACGCAGTAGTGCAGAAGGGCAGTTCCCTACCACTGTCATTTTGAGTTGTATTGATTCCCGCGCACCAGCAGAGATAGTGCTGGATACGGGGATCGGTGAAACCTTTAATGCCAGAATTGCCGGTAACATCTCTAATGATGATTTATTAGGTAGCCTGGAATTTGCTTGTGCTGCTGCGGGAGCTAAAGTCATCCTGGTTATGGGGCACACGGCTTGTGGTGCAATCAAGGGAGCTATTGATAACGTTGAACTTGGCAACCTGACTGGTCTGCTTAATAAGATTAAGCCAGCAATTGAGTCGACGCAATTTGATGGAGAGAAAAGCAGTAAAAATGAAAAATACGTCGATGCTGTAGCGAAGAATAATGTCAAACACACCATAGATGAGATACGTAAAAATAGCGAAATAATTAGAAACTTAGAAAAAGAAGGGAAAGTAAAAATAGTAGGTAGCATGTACAACTTAAATGGTGGTGTGGTCGAGTTCATTATGTAATATGTTTGCTTTAATTCTATCCCATTCCCCTTGATAAACGTCAAGGGGAATAATAATTACTTCTGATAGGGTATTAAATTAGATATCCTGTTATTTTTTTTATTACACACACCTGCTTGGCTAAGAATAGTATTTATGCTTATATAAATGAGACGGTGTTATAATCAACGGCTGATAGCAGAGTGTCTAGTAAAGATTATTTTTTAAATTGAATCGCGGGTGCATAAAATAAGTATATGAATATTTGTAAAGGCAAAGCATATAATTGTTATAATTTTGTTTTTAAGTAAATAACTTGCTTTCATATTGTTAAATGGTATTTATCTCTTGAAGTTTTTCGCCTTTATTGTATTTTAACCTCTGTGGTTGCATGTTTCTTTTGGGATGAATAAAACAAGTTTCAAACATTTTCAATAAGAATGATACCATCATGATGCTGTATTATCTTATTACTATGAATAATGCATTTTCATGACTAATGGTTTTTGTCTAATTATTGACTTGATCAATTATTATCTGGTGACTTTATTCGTTAAGAATTATATATATGTATTAAATTATCGTTTAATATAAAATATAATTATAATATATAATTTAATTTGTTTTATTCATTAAACAAAAGTAATAATAATCACTTGTTTTCTTATCACATCAATGTTGTATGTGATTGGTCTTTATTAACCGAGTGAATGTATTTGAGGGGTTATTTATGTATGTCGATACAGTCTCTGTTGTCTCTGGCAGTAAATTTATTGATGTCAATGGGAAAGGAGTGATTGATTATGAAAAAGAGATATCACTGGATTGCTGTATGAACAAGATTCATTTTCATACTAAAAAGCTAACAATTGATATTAATGAAAAACAAAAGAGATTGGTAATGTGTTTATTTAGTGATGTCAACCGTAAGCAAGATATCATAAAAGTAGTATGGTATGAAAATCATAAAAGTATTTCAGATAATAATTATCATCAATTAATACATAAGTTTAGAGCACATTTAAAAAGTGCAGGGATACCTGATGGCATTGTTAAAACCATAAACAGATACGGTCTTAGATTAGATGCAGGGATATTAAAAAATATGGTATCAAACAAAATGAATGATAGGTTTATTGGCTACTAAAATAGACTTGTCACATCTGTGTTTTCCTCATTATAAATGAGAGGTTAGGGTGTTATCATTTTTTAAGAAGATAGTTATAACACCCAGCCAAACTCTGTTTAGTAATAAAATAAATTTGCTAGATGTGCTCTTAATCTTACTTATTTTATATTGCCTCGGAATGCTTATTAATGCAGTGTCAAGTCAAAATGAAATGCCAGTTCCAATATTATATAAAGGTTACAATGGTGAGAATGATAAGGTAAAAAATAAAGAAATAATGATAAAAGAGATCAAAAGGTTAAAGTTATTTAGCAAGGGCATTAAAGATAACATACAAAAAAACAATGTTACTAACGATATAGCTAATGCTCCTTTGTATATGGGGAGGCTGAAACTGGTTGGTATACTCGAACATGCAGACGAGTCAAAATCTATCGCCATAATAGACTCTGGCGTGGCACAAGAAACCTACTTTACTCATGATAGAGTAGCCGGTACTAATAGTGTTATTATTGTAAAAATACTTAAGGATAAAGTAATTATTAGTGATGATGAGGTTTATTATTCACTGGTTATATTGGAGTGAGTACGCCCTGAATTAAAATGTAAGGGGAGTGTGAATGCATATCAATAATGTCTTCTTGGCATATGGTCGTATATTTTGTTATTTTATTAAAATCACATCACTGACACTATCAAAAATAACTATAGTGCTAGTTTTCTTACCACTAGGTGTAAATAGTGAAAGTTTCTCTGCGCTGTTCAAAGATGCAGATATAAAAGAGTTTATTAATACAGTAAGCAAGAATATCAATAAAACTATAATAATAGATCCTAAAGTTCAAGGTTTGGTTAGCGTCCGTAGTTATGAACTATTAGATCAAGATAAATACTATCAATTCTTTCTTAATGTACTCGATGTTTACGGATATACCGTAGTGGAAATGCCTAATAATATCTTGAAGGTAATACCATCAAAACGAGCTAAAGGTTCAGTTGTTCCTACACTAAGAGAATCGGGGGAAACTTATGGGGATGAACTTATCAATAGAATATTCCCACTTAAACATATCTCTGCCAAGAGTCTTGCCCCACTATTGCGCCAATTAAATGATAATTCTGAATCTGGTAATATTATTCACTATGAGCCATCAAATACTATATTAATTACGGGACGCGCTGCTGTAGTAAACCGCTTGTACTCGATAATCAATACATTCGACCAAGCCGGAGATATAGATGTTGAATACTATAAATTGAAACATGCTAATGCTGTTGATGTGACTAAACTAGTCAATGAAATCATAAATCAAACAACTTCCAACAAACAAGAGCCATTCAATTTAGGAAGAATGATTGCTGATGATAGGACTAACTCTGTATTGGTGAGTGGTGATAGCCATATCAGAAAAAAAGCCATTAAAATGATAAAGGAGCTTGACCATCAACAGAATAGTTATGGAAACACAAAAGTTATATATATGAAATATGCTCAAGCATCGAAACTTTTGGAGGTGCTAACTGGCATTAGCCAAGGTTTTCTCAGTAACAAAAAAACAAACTCGACAGGCAAGAAACAGAGTGGAAATATTGCCATTAAGGCATATGATCAAACAAATGCTTTGGTCATTACAGCTGAACCGAAAATGATGAGAGAGTTAGACTTGGTTATCGAAAAGTTAGATATCAGACGAGCTCAAGTCTTGGTCGAGGCCATCATAGTTGAGACCCAAAATGGAGAGGGATTAAACCTTGGCATACAATGGGAAAATAAATTTTCTGGTGGGGTCAACTTTATCCCAAACTCAGGAAGGACAAGAAATAATAGTGACGGTCTACTGCCCATGGCAATTACAGGATTAACTGCAGGCTTTTATAAAGGTAACTGGAGTGGTTTATTTACTACCCTGGCAACTAATTCAAATAATAATATTCTGGCAACACCGAGTATTGTCACGTTGGATAATATGGAGGCTGAGTTTAATGTAGGTCAAGAGGTTCCTGTACTGACATCGACACAAACAACATCTACAGATAGGGTCTATAACTCAATCTCAAGGCAAAATGTTGGTGTCATGTTGAAAGTGAAACCACAGATAAACAAAGGTGATTCGGTTCTTCTTGAAATCCGACAGGAGGTATCAAGTATTGCTGACGGTTCTGACGTCACTGCTAATAATTTAGGCTCTATTTTTAACAAGAGAGTCGTTAATAATGCAGTTCTGGTAAAAAGTGGTGAGACGGTTGTTGTGGGTGGGCTATTAGATAAAAAGATAAATAAAACAGTAAATAAAGTTCCTATCTTGGGGGATATTCCTTTTATTGGTGGTTTTTTTAGGCAGAAAAAAGAGAAAATTGAAAAAAGTAACCTTATCTTATTCATTAAGCCAACAATACTCAGGGAAACAAATGACTATAACTTGGTGACCGCAGAGAAATACACTGAATATAATCATGGGAATACAAATAAGCCTTTTATAAATAGTGCTCTAAAGTATTATAAGGAGAGGGGGGAGAAAAAAGAAATCATGATGATTTCAATAAACTTAAAAAGGATATAAGGGCATTTTACCGTGACGTAGGGATTGAGTTATGAACCAAGATGAGAAGAAGTTAGTACCATTAACATTGAATTGGTCTAAAGATAATGGTGTTATCTTACTCCCAGTAGAAAATGGATATCAAATTATATGCCGCCATTCAGCTTCGCTTGAGGCAATACTTGAAGGGAATAGAGTCGCCTATCAACCTATGGGCCTTGATTTTGTTACTGATGATGAGTTTAATAATACTCTGACGGCCACGTATCAAAATAGTTCAATGCAGTCACATAAAATAATGAATGCAATAAGTGATGAGATCGCGATTTATTCATTTGCTAGTGAATTGTCTGACAGTGAAGACCTATTGGACTCAGATAATGAGGCTCCAGTAATAAGACTAATCAATACCATTTTAACAGAAGCAATTAAAAATTTAGCGTCAGATATCCATATAGAATCTTTCGAAAAAAAACTGGCTATCAGATTTCGTATTGATGGAGTATTAAAAAATATATTAGAACTGAAACACAGTGTAGCACTATTATTAGTTTCTCGGATTAAAGTTATGGCGAAATTAGATATTGCAGAGAAGCGTATTCCCCAAGATGGACGTATTGCACTGAACTTGGCCGGGCGAGTTTTAGATGTTCGCGTGTCTGTTCTACCGTCAAATCATGGTGAGCGCGTAGTTATGCGCTTACTGGACAAAAGCAGTATTAAGTTGGACTTACAATCTTTAGATATGTCAGCAAAAAACTATGGCTTGATGAAAAAACTGGTGCTCAAGCCTCATGGTATTATATTGATTGTTGGCCCTACGGGTGCAGGCAAAAGTACTACACTCTATGCAGCTCTAATGGGAATAGATTCAGGTGAAAGGAACATTATGACTGTCGAGGATCCCATCGAGTTTGATATTGATGGTATATCTCAGACACAGGTTCATTCAAAAATTGGCATGACTTTCTCTCGAAGCCTAAGAGCAATACTGCGACAGGACCCTGATGTTATTCTTATTGGCGAAATACGAGATGTGGAAACTGCACAAATAGCAGTACAAGCCTCTTTAACCGGCCATTTAGTTTTATCAACGTTACATGCTAACAGTGCTGTTGGTGCTGTAACCAGGCTGAGAGATATGGGGATCGAACCCTTTATGCTATCAAGCTCATTATTGGCAGTATTATCTCAACGTTTGGTGCGCCGACTATGTATCGAGTGTCGGCAAGAGTATACATTTATGCCGGAGCAACTAAACAGCTTGGGCATAAATTATGGAATGACCATAGCAGGAAATACGCATCGTGCGATAGGTTGCGACAAATGTAATGCGGCCGGTTATCGCGGGCGAATAGCTTTGCATGAGCTCTTAGTTGTTGATAATCGCTTACGGGAAGGTATTTATAAAGGCTATAGTGAGCATGATCTTGTCCAGTTGGCGCAGCAAACTATACGCAGCATTGAACAAGATGGGGTGGATAAAGTTATGACTGGCTTAACAACAATTGAAGAAGTGGTCAGGATAAGCTTAGAGGACAAGCATGCCTGTATTTAAATATGTCGCTATCAATAATAACGGAGTGAAAATAAAAGGTAATATTGATGCCGAAAGTATGTTGGCTGCCAGGAATATTATCTATCAAAGAAGATGGTATTTATTAAAGATTAATATCATAAAATTAAATTATTTTACAAGAGTAATGAAGTACTTTAACACTGTTAATAATGATGATCTTGTGTTAGTTACTCGACAAATGTCGACATTAGTGAATGCAGCAATACCATTAGACGAAGTATTGGCAATTATCGAGAAGCAAAATAAAATGAATGTAATGAATAGTATAATATATGACATAAGGATGAAGATTATAGAAGGCTATTCATTTTCAGATTCACTTTCAAATTTTTCAAATGTTTTTAATCCATTATATAGGTCAATGATCACTGCTGGTGAACTATCGGGGCATTTAGGTATGGTGTTGTCTCGACTTGCAGACCATATAGAACAAGCGCAGAAAGTGAAACGAAAACTTGGACAAACACTTATATATCCGATTATTCTAATTTTAATGTCTCTCAGTGTGATTATTATCCTTTTATCGGTAGTTGTCCCTAATATAGTAGAGCAGTTTTACTTAGAGAGTAATGCATTGCCTTTTTCTACACAAGTTCTCATGACAGTTAGCAACGTGATAAAAAATAACATATTGACTATTTTAATGTTAATTTCTTCTGTGTTAATTGTAATTAATAGAATATTGAAAATAAAGAAGGTAAATAAACTCTTTGAATATTATTATTTGAAGATCCCTCTGGTTGGAGAGGTGATTATTAGGTTGAACATATCCCGTTATTTAAGAACATTAACTATTTTAAACGGCAATAACGTTGATTTAATCCAGGCAATAAAAATAAGCAACTCTGCATTGACAAATGAATATATTAAAGAACAGTTAAAAAGCACCGCTAAGTTAATTAACGAAGGCAGTAGTCTATCGTCTTCTTTAACTATTAGCCGAGTATTCTCACCTATGATAATACATATGATTGCATCAGGTGAACGAACTGGGACATTGGATGTTATGTTGGAAAAAGTGACTGCTGTCCAAGAAGATGAACTGATGGTTAAGATAAATATATTTATAACAATACTAGAGCCAGCAATAATGATTTTCATGGCTGCATTTATCTTTTTTATTGTTTTGTCAATATTTCAACCAATATTGCAGATTAACAGCCTAATTTCATAATATATATCGAGGATGGATGATGAAGGAGACGAAATCGGATGGATTTACATTGCTGGAAATTATGGTGGTTATCATGATTTTGGGTGTTTTGGCTAGCTTAACGATACCCAGTCTGATGTCTAATAAAAACCGAGCTGACCGGCAAAAGACATTAAGCGATATTGTTGCTTTAGAAAATGCATTGGACATGTATAAGTTGGATAATGGCCATTACCCTACAGAGTTACAAGGTATTCATTCATTGGTTGTCAAACCAACAGAGGTACCCATCCCGAGAATTTATCCTCAATATGGTTATATTCGGCGATTACCGCAAGATCCGTGGGGAAACGCTTACCAAATGAGTAATCCCGGAAAGAATGGAGAGATAGATATATTTTCTGCAGGACCGGATAGAGAAATAGGTAGTGAAGATGATATTGGCAACTGGAGTGTATCATCATAATTAAAACAGATATACGTAGTAACTTGAGTCCCGACAACGCATAGGTAATTACTTGCGATATTATACAGGTTTTACATTGTTAGAGGTTATGATCTCATTAGCTATTTTTGCTATTGCGGGTATCAGCATTATGAAAAATATTAGTGAACAATTAATTTTGACCAAAGCGTTAGAAGATAAGATGGCATCTTCTTGGGTTGCAGATAACGTTTTAGCTGAAATTAAAATAATGAATGTTACACAAAGCGGAGATTTGGCGAAGGGACGTCATTTTATGCTTAACCAATTTTGGTATTGGCAAACGAAGGAAGTATATAATCATAGTAAAGGATATCATGAAGTTATCGTTGAAATTCGTAGTCAGGAAAATAGCGAACATCCTAATTATATAGTACAAAGACACCGGATTACTAATGACTAAACGTTTATCTTATGGCTTTACATTGTTAGAGGTACTACTTGCTGTTATTATTTTTACCATGATGAGTTTAACTATCTATCAGGCTGTTATTGTTATTGCGAAAGGAAGTGCCGCCGCGAGTAGTAAGGCAAAAATATTATATAGAATATACCAAGTAATAGAAAAACTTCAAGATGATATATCTCACGCGATAACATATCAAAATTTTATTTCAAATGATTACCAAGGCGTTTCCTTCCAAATAGGGAAGGGGCTTTTGGGAAGTGATGATTTTGGGGTTTATTTCTTACTAAATAATAATGATAATTTAAAATACGATTTTGACTATATGCCAGAAAGTATAGGCTATAGGTTGAAAAATAAAGTTTTACAAAAATTATCTTATACTAAAATTGGTTGCATAGAAGATCCGGAATACAAGATTTTAGATGCTATAGATGGAGTCTCAGCATTTAGAATGCAGATATATCATGAAAGAAAATGGCTAAATGAGTGGCGGAGCGACGTTGTCTTACCTCACGCCGTTGAATTTACCATAGAATTGGGAGGTATTGGCATGGTAAGACGAGTTATTATTTTATTGAATAGTGGAGTTTTATAATTGTGGATAGTTTAGAGACACAGCATGGTGCTGCACTATTGCTAGTATTATCTATTCTATTATTGATTAGCGCAATGGCTTTCACGTCACTTTATCACTGGTCTGATTTATATAATCTATTTAAGATAAGTGAAATAAGAAAGTCACAGAAATGGATATTATTAGAAATTGAAGGTGAGATGTTAAACAGAATCATTGGGCCTCTATTAAATTCTAAATATATAGGTGATGAGTTAGGTCACAGTTTGACCCATCCCAAAACCATTAAAATAAACGAGAATGATATATATTATAATTTGGTTGATAGAACTAACTGCTTAAATATTTACTCTATTAAATATAAGTCATGCAATAATACAGTGGAATCTTATGCCAGGACGGTTTTTAAAAACATGTTAATTAATTCAGGGGGAGGAAAAGAAGAAATAAATAATATTATGGAATATATCTCTGGTTTTATTAACCGTGATTGTTGCGAAAATAACAAATATAATATCTATACTGGTTCAATACTTAGGCCAAAGTATACTAATTCCAATGATGATTTAGCTGTTTTTTTACCCGATTATAGTAATAAGTTACTTTTACAACTGACACCACTGATCTGTACTAGAAATGACAACGTATTATTAGTTAATATAAATACGCTTGAAATACAACATGCCAAGCTCGTTCAGGCAATGCTCATGAATACTCTTAGTGAAGAAGATATTGTCAGGGTTATATTATCCAAACCAGCAACTGGCTGGGGTAATGTTGAAAGTTTCTTTGATTCGATGTTAAATAATTCAGTGGTGGCAATCAATGATAGACAAAAGATAAGAGATATTTCCATGTCAAACTTTGCAACAGATGAGTATTTTATCTCATTATCATTTGGTCTTGATGGTAAGGATGAATATTATCAATTAAGTAACTTCCTTCATATTAAAAAGAAACAAGTTACGGTATTGCAGCGGATGTATGGTATTGGCGAACCATATAATGAATAGTGTTGCCTTTCGGGCTACTCTACTGATTAGACTCGGGAATTATGAGCACGATTCTGTTTATTGGTATATCAAAACGCATGATGGTAAAAAGAGTAGTTATGGTAAACTCAAGAGTCATACTGAAATTAAAAATCTAAAATTAGATCCTAAATATACCGTTAAAATATTAGTTCCAGCAAGTTGTATAATATTCAGACGAATTGATATCAAAGGAGTGGCAACAAGTAAAAATATGAAAGTTATTTCTTTTTTACTTGAGGAATCAATTGTGGATGATATAGATAAATTTCATACTATTAATTTAAAATGTGATGATGATTTCTGTTATGTAGCCGCTGTCGAACATCAATTAATGAATCGCTGGATAGGATGGTTAAAGGATGCTGATATCACTGCAAAAACTATTGTGCCTGATGTATTGGCTCTACCATTTAGTCTTGGACAATGGTTTGCGGTAAAATTAGACCATGAATGGTTGATCAGAGATAGTGAAATGTCAGGCTTTTCAATTTGTAGTGAAATATTAGAAAAAATATATGCTTCAAGGTTGTCATCTGTTCATAAAAATACCTTTTATCCGGCTAGCAGTAAAGCTATCAATTGGCAATCAACACAATATTGCGATGTGCTCCGAGTTATGGCTGAAAATGTCGCTCATACTGATGTTAATCTTCTCTGCGGTAAGTATAATAATTTCTTTAAAAGAATTATTAAGTGCCAACCTATTTTTAAACCTATTTTTCTGTGTTTGCTTCTATCTATTTTTGTATGCCTAAATTATGGGGTTGATAGATATAAAATAATGAAGGATATTGATATGCTAAATGTAGAATCTACATATTTTTATACTAATTTTTTTCCAGTTAATGAAAGTGACATTGATGATATAAGTCATTTTAATGATTACATCGGTCATCATAGAGATATGTTATCAAAAACCAGCTTTCTTGATTTAATGCACAAATCAGGTGTTGTTATTGATAGGTTTAATTTGCATGTAAATAGTGTTAATTTTAATAGAGATACACAAATGATGTCATATAATATCTCCACAAGTGAACCTGATGCTATAGCAATTGAATTAAACGAAGGAAATGAAAGTCTTAAAGGAGTGATTTTAAATAAAATAGCCAATGGCCATAGTACGCATGATATTATTTTTAATAATACACCATGAAGTTAAATTCACATTCTATTCTATACTATTTTTGGCAATTAAGAACCATCCTATCATTCTTATTGATGGTTATTGTGGTACTTTATACAATTAAAATTTTGGTGGATTGTAATATATTACGGCAGAAACAGGTGCTATTAAGGGATGAAATTCTTCATTATTCTACAGAATCTACAAATCTAAATCTACGTCGGCAGTATAAGGTATGGCATGATTATTATTCACATGACAAATTTGATAAAGAGATTATTAATATTTTTAACGGCGGGAATAACATCTTGCAGATATCGACATTATCCGATGGAACTGCTGCTATAAAATTTGATGGGGTTAAATTTTCTAACGTACTAGATGTGATTCATTTTATGTCTCACTACTATAATATTTATATTAGTGATGTGAATATTTATCGTAATGACAGTGAAAGTGGTGAGTATGTAATGGGGAATATTTATTTTGTAAAGCGAGAATCAAAAGGAATATAATTAAATTATGATTGATACTTATAGTCTGGTCGGTTTTTTATTTTATACTGTTGTTGGGCTATGCATAGGGAGTTTTTTGAATGTTGTTATCTATCGGCTACCAATTATGCTTTCTGCTACTGCACCCAAACATAGGGTCGTCAGTCGACGAATTAAGGATGATAGCCTCAAAGACAACATTAATTTATGTTTTCCAAAATCATTTTGCCCAAATTGCAATAGCCAGTTACTTATTAGGTACAATATCCCCGTAGTCAGTTGGTTATTATTATGTGGTAGATCCCGGTGCTGCCATCAGAGAATTAATCCTCGTTATCTAATTGTAGAGTTATTGACGGCTATTTTAACCTTACTTGTTGCCTTTTGGGCTGAAAGCGATTATTCAACAGTTGCCTGTTTACTTTTAATTTGGTCGCTGATTACGTTGTCTTTTATCGATCTTGATTGTTACTTACTTCCAGACTGTATTACATTGCCATTATTATGGATAGGACTTGTTTTTAATATAAATAATGTTTTTTGTTCTCTGTCATCTGCAGTGCTAGGTGCTGTAGTGGGTTATGTTTTTTTGTGGTTACCCTATTGGTTATTTAAGTTATTTAAGGGTGTCGAGGGAATGGGATATGGTGATTTTAAATTAATGGCAGCTATGGGAGCTTGGTTTGGTGTATCAGCAATACCCATGTTGATATTGTTATCCTCTAGTTTAGGTATCATTATCTCTATGGTGATTTCTCTCTTGTCAAAGAAGAAAGTAAAACACATCGCCTTTGGCCCTTATATTTGTCTGGCTAGTGTGGCTCATCTATTTCTAGGGGAGGTTATTAGCTTATTTTAATAATGAATTTATTTAATATTTCGCTCAACTCTTTACATTTGTAATCGTTATTCATACCGTCATTTTTTAATTTTTCATATCTTACCTCTGTTAGTTCTGACCGCGAATGACTACTCTGCTGTAAACTGAGAGAGTTATCAGAATTCATCATAGTTATGGCACTATTCACTATTTTCTCTTCACTTGGTAACTTTTCCATACCACATATTTCTTTTAGATAACGCATCCCAGCCGTTAATGCAGTTAATTGTTCTATTTTTACTTTTTGAGTTAAATTTTCATTTTTGTGTGTTTGGCATCCAAAAATAATTGGTGTGAAAAATAAAATCACCCTGAGTTTCATTATGATCATTCACCTTCTTGATTTTTCATTGTTACTAATAATATCTCAAAAATGTAATTTTCATGGTGGATATTTTTTGTTGGTTATCAATATTTATTGATAGACTTTCACCTTTGCTATTGATTCTTATGTTCTCTATCATTTTTCGCTTAAAACTAACGAATTTAACTTTATTAATGTTTGAAGGAGACTGTCAGGTAACACTATTTCTGCTATTTTATTTAGTGATGACTACCATGTGGGGAAGGAAATGGATGAAATAATGATTGGAGATATTCTCTTTACTCCACAAAAGAGAATAATCAATAAAGGGGGTTCTTTCATAAAAATGAGGAATAAAGAGTCTGAAGTGTTATTTTTATTATGCCATAATTATCCAGACTCTCTCACCCGCGATGATATTGAGAAGGAGATATGGGGAGGTAGCTATGTAACAGATAACACACTAACACAAACAATTAGTAACTTGCGTAATGCATTAGATGATAAAGCACATGAATTAGTGACGACTATCCCCAAAAAAGGATATTGCATTGGTATTAAACCGATTTTTATTTCAAGTAAAGAAAAAGAAAAAGAAAAAGAAAAAGAAAGAGGTGGTGGGGGAGGAGTAGATTGTCTTGATGTTGTTAAAAATAATAAATATATTTTATCCGGCGTTGGTTTTCGTTATAAAGTTGTTTTACTGGCAGTGTTTATAAGTTGTTTTTTTACTTCGTTATATGTGACATTAAATTCCCATACAATTAAGATATTACATCCTACAATCATGCCTATATTGATAGGTTTGGATAACACGCTAGATGAAGTTTTCTTATCCACATACCGCAAGGCACCCTACGTTTACTTAAAGAAAACAAAACAGGGGGAGTATATTGCTTGTAAATATCAAACTGGGGAGCTGATATGCGAGCGAAAATAATATTTATTTTGATCTTTAGTGTTTTTATATCAATAGGGCTAGGGTATGGCGCTGGGCGTATATATTCTTATATTCACCCAATGAAAGAGATTGAAGGCTATTGGGAGGTTAACTATTGTTTTAATCATTCACCTAACACTTATCATGTTTACTCCAGAGTTAATATTATGGGAAGAGAGATAAACTCATCTGCCGATGTGTATGGTGAAAATCATGATTTGAAAGCACGGCGTAATATTGTCTTTCGTGTGGTTGATGCGAGTAAAGGAGTTTTTATCGGTGATGTGTTATCTCTATCAATATATAATAATGACGATAATTGTTTATATGATTTCCTTAATACACCCTATGCAATAAGTTACCCTGTTTTCTATAAATTAGATGAAAATACTATTTTGATTGAACAATCCCAGGGGCATCCTATTCATAATTTTCGCTTATTAACACGCAGTGATACATGATGTAATCTCCTGAAATATACTTGTAATATTTGGCGAGTAATGTTGGTATATTAATTATCGTCGGTGTAAAAATAATGTTATATCACATCAGGTTGTTTGTTATAAGGCTTCTCTCGCATGTTAAAGGATTAGGCCCAATCTCCGATGGAAAAATCGGTATATTGTTTGGTCTAATACTCGTTATTAGCCTTTTCTCCTTATTGCAGTTATTTTCCATCGGGTATTTATCTCATATATTGGATAGTACCACCGTTAATGTTGAAAAAACGCACTATAGCCATCAGCAAGAAGTGTTGATGGATCGCGCCAGAATGGAGCTATTAATTGCTAGCGACAAATTCAATCGGGCCGGTATCTATTATATGGAGGACAAAGAGACCGGTTCTGAGGGGAGCTGGCATAGTCTTTTGAATGAAGCACTGCAATCTATGCAGCAGTCACAGCAAAATTATCGTGAGTTATTACTTCTTTCTGTTCACGATAAACGACCAGAATTCATTGCATTAAAGGAAAGTTATCAGCAGTTATATCAAGGTTTGACTGAGCTTGGGCAGGGGTTGTCAAAGAACAGTAATAT
Organism: Yersinia sp. 2553 StPb PI; assembly: GCF_052217105.1. Taxonomy (NCBI): domain Bacteria; kingdom Pseudomonadati; phylum Pseudomonadota; class Gammaproteobacteria; order Enterobacterales; family Yersiniaceae; genus Yersinia; species Yersinia sp. 2553 StPb PI. The sequence continues at coordinate 4,835,235 of NZ_JAZGPX010000002.1, forward strand.
TGATCGGTTTTTTGAAGTCCCGATACAAGGCTTTCAAAGTGATTTTACCGAAAAGTATTACCACTATTTGCAGCAAAGTGAGAGTAATCGGGCTGTAATGGATAGCCAGCTATTATCGTCCTTATCGTCAGCAAAGCAGGGGGTTATTACAGCATTGGCGGTATTGCTGTGCCTTGCCTTTTCGGTTTGGCTCGGTGTTACACGCTTAATTATCCGGCCACTTAATGACCTTATTTCCCATATTAACATTATTGCCGCCGGTGATTTATCACGCCAGATTACATATTCATCGTTTACCAGCCGCGAGGCTCGTCAATTGGCTGATAGCATATGCCAAATGCAACAAGGCTTAATTGTCTTGGTGAGTCAGGTTCGCGCAGGTGCAGAAATCATCCTGACAGGTGTTAATCAAATCGCCGCAGATAGCCATCGTCTTGCTGAGCAAACACAGTCGCAAGCACAATCACTGGCCGCAACAACACAAAGCATGTATCAGCTCACTACCCGGGTAAAACAGAACACGATGAGTGCCGATCAAGCCAATCTTCTGGCTAATGAAACCGGCGTTATCGCCCGTGAAGGCGGGGAAATGATGTCTAGCGTCGTGGTATCAATGGCTGATATTTCTGCCGGTTCGCAGGAAATAACGGCAATTATTACGCTCATCGAATCGGTGGCTTTTCAGACCAATATTTTAGCATTAAATGCTGCCATTGAAGCAGCGCACGCCGGTGAGCATGGGCGCGGTTTCTCCGTTGTAGCACGAGAGGTTGGCTTGTTGGCACATCAAAGTGGCAATTCCGCGCTGAATATTAAGCGGCTTATTCATAATTCATCCAGCTCTATCTCCACAGGGAGCGGTTTGGTAGCGCGGTCAGGTGATAACTTACGGGCTATTATTGATGCAGTTAAAAAGGTGACTGATTTGATGGCGGAAATATCTGCTGCATCACACGATCAGAGTCAAGGTATTGAGGGGATAACCACACAAGTGGGGATGATTAATGAAGTGACAAAATTGAATGCTGAGTTAGCCCAGCAATCCACCGGTGCATCGGAGGTATTACAAAAACAAGCATTCCAGCTCAATCAATCTGTTGCTCGTTTTTGTTTACCGACTACTGGGCGGTCGGCTCAAGGTTGTTATGAAGCGGCCCCTGCCAACTTTTAGTGCACCAGCATGCTTTTCAGCATCTTGGTCCATCCAATTGGATCACCGTAATATTCATTTGCGGGTAGGGCGGACAGTTTTCCCTGCCTATCTTGTAGTACAAAGGTTGGGAAGCCGTGTCTATGCACCCTCGCCAGTAAGGCGCGACTATCAGCAATATGCTGAGTCGATGCTGTCTGGGCGGAACTGAATGCGTTGATAAATGCTGTCCGGCTTAACCCAATATCAGTGGCAAGTTCAATTAATACCGAGGTGTCGGCGATACGGCGGCCCTCTACGTAATGAGCTTGCTGGATGTGATGGAGCATATCCGCGCCTTGTCCGGCCAATTGTTCAGCCGCTAAAATGGCGGCAATAGGTGGCGTGGAATCCATAATCGCTGAAGTATCATTCAGCAAGTGATTAAAATAAGCCTTACCAAACGTTTGTCCGGTGAGTTCGGCAATACGTTTGTCATGAGGCATCACATAACCACGCCATTGGCTATCTATCTGGCGACGATTCGGTCCAGACATCATCCCACCACCGTGCAGTACCAGTGTCAGATCAGGAATGCTTTGTGCGGCTTGCACCAATGGCGCTGCGCCATAGCACCAACCGCATAAAGGGTCGAAAATGTAATGTAAAGTTAGCGGGGTCATTATGTTCTCCTCTTAGTCCCCGTCACCATTCAAGTTACCGCCTTCTGGCACTTTGGTTGATGACAGGGTAATGCCGTACTGATTCATTTTAAGCGCCGCTTATTGCGGCCATTTCATCTCGTTTTTCAGTACCTTAGCACTTAACTCCAAGCTAGATTCATCTTTCAACTCTGGATAGTGTTTTTTCATCGCCGCAATCAGTGCTGCGGAATCCTTCGCCTTAGGAATCTCTGTATTCAGTGTGGTTAAATAGTTCTGAGTAAAGGTCACTGATGCCAATGTTTGTGGCGCGTTATCGAGATAATGCCCAGGAACCACGGTCACTGGTTTGAGTGCTTTAATCTTTTCCAATGTTGTTAGCCAGTGCTGGCGTGATTCTGCGGTTTGAGTATCCGCGACCCATAAATGGATATTACCGGAGACAGCGACACCGCCAACAACAGCTTTCAAGGATGGGATCCAGACAAATGTCTTTTCAGGTGATGGGCCGTCTAGCCCTTCAACATCAATGTTTTGCCCATCGATAGTGAAACTCTTGCCCTGTAGTGCTTGCGGAACAATTATCCGGGTAGGCGCATTTTCTTTTAGAATCGGTCCCCAATAGGCCATTTTGCCGTCTTTGGTCGCTTCTATTTCTTCAATGGTCTGGGGTGTGGCTAGTACCTTGGCTTGTGGGAATGCTTTTGTGATGACATCCAGACCGAAATAGAAATCAGGATCGGCTTGGCTGATATAAATGGTGGTCAGTTTTTTGCCACTTTGCTGGATTTTCTTCACCAGTGCTTCGGCGTCATTGCGCTGAAATTGCGCATCAATCAGAACCACTTCGGTTTTGCCGCTGATAATCTCAGAAGAGACTGGGAAGATGCTCTTTTCGCCTGGATTATAGACTTCCATTTTGAGTTGTTCGACAGCACTTGCGTTTGCTACGGCTGCGAAGGTTGCCAGGCCGGCAAAGGTCATTTGTAATAGCGTTTTGTTAAACATATCGGTTTTCCTGAGGATGACTGGGGTATGGGTTAGATAATAGATTGCATCGTTCGATAGAAAAACCTGATAATGAGCAACTGTTTGTTGCTTAAATCGAGCTAATAATGGATAGGATCACTGCTGCTGAGGTTTTTGTCGCGATTGTCGAGCGTGGCAGTATGATTGCTGCCGCCGAAGCATTAGAGATGTCACGGGCGATGGTGACACGCTATCTGGCTGAGATGGAGCAGTGGGCGGGGGCGCGGCTGTTACATCGGACAACACGAAAACTGAGCCTGACCCATGCTGGCGAAACCACCCTTGAACGTTGCCGACGTATGCTTGAGTTTGCCCAAGAGATGGATGTGATTGCAGGGCAAGGCAGTGATGAATTGCGCGGTTTATTGCGAATCAGTTGTTCTCAGTCTCTTGGGCAGAGTGCTTTGGTGATTGCTGTCACTGACTATTTACGCCGTTATCCCCAGGTCGCGGTTGATTTACAAATCAATAACCGGGCAGTCAATCTGGTAGAAGAACGCATTGATTTAGCATTGCGTATAACCAATGAGTTAGACCCGAATTTAATTGCACGGCCACTTTCCATGTGCCATTCCGTTGTCTGTGCCTCTCCGGCCTACCTGTCAGCCAACGGAATACCCAAAACACCCTATGATTTGGCAGTACATAACTGCCTGACATACTCATATTTTGGCAAAAGTTTGTGGCATTTTGATTTACAGGGCGAAAAATCAGCCGTTGCAGTCAGTGGCAATTTGAGTGCCAATGAGTCAGTAGTTTTGCTAAGTGGTGCGTTGGAAGGGGCCGGGATTACTCTGCAACCCAGTTATTCTGCCGCCCCCTATATCGCCCGAGGCGATTTGGTCAGCTTATTACCGGGTTATCAGCCGCAAGCAATGGGTATTTACGGTATCTATACTTCACGGCGGCACATGCCAGCAACATTAAGGACAATGCTAGATTTTCTCGTGGAGTGGTTTGCAACCAATCGCCATTGGCTTAACTCTGCTTTCTTGACGCTATAGCGGTGAGTTACATTCTCAAACATATTTTTGTGATCGGTGATGCCTATAAATTACTTTTTATTTCATAGCATTATACGTAGCAAATGCTGCCTTTTTAGTTACTCCGCTATTTATAACCTTGTTCACTACTAGTCAGTATTCCTCAACTCATGCTATTTCTATTTAGTTAGTTAAGAAAATAAACAATTATAATTTATAAGGTTATTACTGCCTTTTTGGCGATGCTCACGGTTTCGCCTCTTCTGTGACTCACTACATGGTGCCGGTTAATTAACCATTATCGGCAACAATTTGTTTTGCCCGCTATCTACTGCGAGCTGATATTGTCTGACTGGGAGCTGGTATTATGCCTGTTGCGCTGCTGGCATTGGCACTGAGTGCTTTTGCTATTGGTACCACCGAATTTGTCATTATGGGGCTGCTACCTCAGGTGGCGGGTGACTTACATATCTCGATTCCAACTGCCGGTTGGTTAATCAGTGGTTATGCGCTGGGAGTGGCAATTGGCGCACCTATCATGGCAGTTCTGACCGCAAAGTTGCCTCGTAAAAAGACATTATTACTATTAATGGTGATCTTTATTATCGGTAACCTGATGTGTGCTCTGGCATACAACTATGATTTCCTGATGCTGGCCAGAGTGATAACGGCGCTGTGTCATGGTGCTTTCTTTGGGATTGGTGCCGTGGTTGCCGCCAATCTGGTGGCGCCGAATCGACGAGCTTCGGCGGTGGCACTGATGTTTACTGGCCTGACGCTGGCCAATGTGTTGGGCGTGCCCCTAGGGACCGCGCTGGGGCAGGCCTTCGGTTGGCGCTCAACATTCTGGGTGGTTTCAGTCATCGGTTTATTCTCACTGGCCGCCCTTTACAGCAAATTACCTTCTTCTCAGGAGGAGGCCCCGACCGAACTGCGTAAAGAGATAGCCGCATTGCGCGGAGGGGGAATCTGGCTATCTTTATTGATGACGGTCTTTTTTGCCGCCGCTATGTTTGCTCTCTTTACTTACATCGCCCCCATTCTGACAGAAGTGACGCAGGTTTCAGAACATGGTGTCAGTTGGACATTGTTGCTGATGGGGGTTGGTCTGACATTGGGCAATATTGTCGGGGGGCGGCTGGCCGATTGGCACCTTTCCGTCAGTCTGACGATGACTTTCCTGTTAATCGCGCTGTTTTCTGCCTTGTTCAGTTGGACCAGCTATTCATTATTGGCAGCAGAAGTGACGCTGTTTCTATGGTCAGCGGCAGCTTTCTCAGCAGTACCTGCACTACAAATCAATGTGGTTACCTATGGTAAAAAAGCACCTAATCTGGTGTCGACCCTGAATATTGCCGCCTTTAATGTCGGCAATGCTTTAGGGGCATGGGTTGGTGGTGTGGTGATTGCTCGTGGGTTAGGTTTAACCGCAGTGCCCTTTGCCGCCGCAGCACTGGCGGTGATGGGGCTGCTACTGTGTCTGTTTACCTTCTCCCGGGCGCGGGCCGGTAAGGTGAAAGCTGTTTAGGCCCGTTGCGAAAACTTAATATTGTTGGGTAATCACTTGGGTTAGGCGCTGCTGGAAAGTGATGGCCTGCTGCTTTAAATGCTCGATAAACGTATCTACCAAAGTAGATGATGGGCGATGTTTCGGTTGTATCAAACTGATAGTAAAAGGGATTTCGACGCTGAATGGCCGCACGCACACACCTTCAGCGCCCCCTTTGCTAATATAGTCTAATGCCGTGAGTGGATTGACAATCGATACCCCCACCCCTTCCCGTACCATGGCGCAGACCGATGCAGCACTGTGGGTTTCCAGCACTAACCTTCGGCTAACGCTTTGTTCAATAAATAGTTTATCCAATAATTGGCGATAACTGTCGGTAACGGACAAGCTGATAAAGTTTTCACCCTGGAAGTCTTGTGGTGTCAGTAGTGATTTATCCCGCAACGGATGGTCACTGGGCAATACGCAAATCTCATTCACGGTCATCAGAGGATGGCGCAACGTACCGGCAGGAGTCTGGGTGTTTTCTGTCAGACCAAGGTCATGACGCTGAGCTGAAAGCCACTCTTCCAGTAGGGGCGATTCCTGCGGGATGATGCTCAGACTGACTTCCGGGTAGCGGTCAATAAAGGGTTTGCACACGGCGGGTAGCAGCGATTGAGAAAAGACCGGTAGGCAGGCAATAGAAAGCTGCGCCTGTTGGAATTGACGAATACCCTCAGCAGCTTGTCGGATGCGATCAAGACCGTAATAAGAGCGTTGTACCTCTTCAAATAGCCGCAAGCCTTGTACTGTGGGATAGAGGCGGCCACGTACACGCTCGAAGAGTGTTAATTGGACTAATTGCTCAAAGCGGGCCAGTTCACGGCTAACGGTGGGTTGGGATGTCTGGAGTAATAAGGCGGCTTCAGTCAGGTTACCGGTGGTCATGACACCATGAAAAATCTCGATTTGTCGTAGGGAAATGGTGGGCATCACAACACTCCTGAAGTGGCGACGGTTTACTGAAAGCCATATCATAAATGAATAGACTCACGGTAAATAGATATTTTCCTAACAGGTATTCAGTTGCTAATAATGAGGTATCAGCGAAATCATTTTTTTCGCCCAACATATTGATGAACAATTATTAGGAAAAACCTATGCCGCGCACACTTTATGACACCACTTCGGCACTGACTGCCCACAATCTGCTGGCTCTGCCTGAGCAATTTGGCTGCCCGGTGTGGGCGTATGATGGTGAGATTATTGTTAAGCGAATCAACCAATTACGAAACTTTGATGTTATTCGTTTTGCCCAGAAAGCCTGTTCGAATATTCATATTCTCGGTTTGATGCGTGAGCAGGGTGTCAAAGTCGATTCAGTCTCGTTGGGTGAGATAGAACGTGCGATACATGCTGGCTTCCAGCCGGGGCAGGAACCGGCCGAGATCGTATTTACCGCAGATCTGCTGGATCAGGCCACGTTATTACGGGTGACTGAATTAAACATTCCGGTCAATGCCGGTTCAATCGACATGCTAGATCAACTGGGGCAACATGCCCCAGGGCACCCCGTTTGGTTGCGGATAAATCCGGGTTTTGGCCATGGTCATAGCCAAAAAACCAATACTGGCGGTGAGAACAGCAAACACGGTATCTGGCATCAAGATTTACCACAAGCTATTGAGAAAATTAAAAAATATGGTTTAACGCTGGTGGGTGTTCATATGCATATTGGTTCTGGTGTTGATTATCAACATCTGGAGCAAGTTTGTGATGCCATGGTTCAGCAGGTGATTGCACTGGGGCAGGATATCAGCGCTATCTCTGCCGGTGGTGGGTTATCGATCCCTTATCAATTTGGTGATGATGAGATTGATACCGAACATTATTATGGCTTATGGAATAAAGCCAGAGAGCAAATTGCTGCCTATCTCGGTCATCCGGTTAGTCTGGAAATTGAGCCCGGCCGCTTTCTGGTGGCAGAGTCAGGTGTTTTGGTGGCGCAGGTGCGGGCTGTTAAAAATATGGGCCGTCGCCACTATGTGTTGGTGGATGCCGGATTTAACGATTTGATGCGGCCAGCAATGTATGGCAGTTATCACCATATTTCGTTGCTGCCTGCTGATGAGCGCGACCTCACATCGGCACCGTTGATTGATACGGTAGTTGGCGGCCCGCTGTGCGAGTCAGGTGATGTATTCACCCAGGAAGCGGGTGGTGGATTGGAAACTCGCGCATTGCCAGCCGCTAAAATTGGTGATTATTTGGTATTCCACGATACCGGGGCTTATGGTGCGTCGATGTCTTCGAACTACAACAGCCGCCCATTATTGCCGGAAGTGCTGTTCGAACAGGGGCAGCCACGCTTAATTCGCCGTCGGCAAACCATTGAAGAACTTATTGCATTAGAGCAGATTTAACGACTTTGTTATCAAAAGGATAGGTTGAATTAGCTTATACAAAAAAGTCCTCAGCCGATAGCCAGAGACATAACTCAAGGCTATCGGTTACCTGGATTTGATCCTATTTGCATTTGATACAAACGTCCTCAGCGGTAATAGGGCCCTGGTACCACCGAATCACGTAATTTTAACTCACCGATGAAAGGGGGCAGCGGTAGCACCGGTTTGCCCGCAATCAGCTTCAACGCCTGAGTAATGGCGGCTTCAATCATCGCATCAATCGGCAGATACACAGTTGAGAGTGCCGGTTGCAGGTAAGGTGCGGTAGGTTCGTCATCAAAACCAAATAACGAAACATCTTGTGGTAGCTTTTTCCCCGCCTGATTAAGGGCTTTCATCGCCCCGATAGTCATATCATCATTGTAGATAAACAGCGCGCTGAAGCTAATATCGCGTGCCAATAGCGCCTGACATCCTTGATAACCGTCAGGTACGCCACTATCGCCATGGATAATCAGATCTTCATTCAGCGCGATTCCGTGCGCCTCCAGCGCTTGCTGATAACCGGCAAGGCGGGATTGGGCCGTGGAGGTGGTGATTGGCCCGGTAATATAGGCAATATCACGATGCCCTTGCTGTATCAGATAATTAACCGCATTAAATGCAGCTTGTTGCTGTTCGAAGAACACACAGCGCTCACGGGCCTGGGGTAAATCACGATTAATAACCATCAAGGGGGCGGCAACGTTGGCAAGCAATTGCATTAAATCAGCTTCAGACATTGAGCGAGTGTAAAGAATAATGGCATCACAGCAACGGTCAGCCAGTAACTGAACTGCCTGCTGTTCGCCTTGTGGCGTATCGTGGCCATCTGTCACGATCAAATGCTTACCACTGGCTTCAATCAGTTTCGCAGCCTGCTGGAGTAAACGGCCAAAGTAGGGGCCTTCAAAGTTCGAAACCACTAACCCGATGCTGTTGGAGCTTCTGTTGGCCAGTGATTGTGCTAGAAAATTAGGGCGGTAACCCAGTTCGTCCATCGCCTTAAACACCGCCTCACGGGTGCTTTCCTTCACCTGCCCGGTGCCGTTTAATACCCGGGAGACAGTGGCCTTGGAAACACCGGCGCGCAAAGAGACATCCAACATGGTAATCATCAATCGTAAACCTCTTGGCTGGGTAGCTATTGCCCCAGTCGGCCCGTGTCATAACACGATAACTGCCGGGCGTGGCACTCTCGTTGGGTGCGGCGTAGTGGGCGATTTTTGTGGCATAACTGCCGGATATCGCGGCAGTTTAGCATAGCGCAGGCGGGTTGCAGCTCTTTGTTATCGACAGTTCTCAGTCATCTGCGGGCGTTTGCGGGCTGGCGACAGAATGGCGGCGGACCAGCGTTGGGCTGAACATATTGGTGATTTCTGGCAACGGGGTATGGTTGGCCAGCGCCAGCGCCAATTCTGCGGCCTGTGTCGCCATCGCAACGACCGGGTAGCGGATGGTGGTCAGCCGGGGGCGCAGATAACGAGAAATTAATACATCATCAAAACCAATCAGTGAGATCTCTTGCGGCACTTCGATGCTGTTGTCGCTGAGAACAGACAATGCGCCAGCAGCCATGGAGTCGTTATAACAGGTAACTGCCGTGAAGTGTCTACCACGGCCGAGCAGGTCGGTCATGGCCTGTTCGCCGCCAATCTCATCTGGCGTACCGTAGGATATTAAGCGGTCATCAACCGGAATCTCAAACTCTTTTAGTGCGTCCAAATAGCCTTGTAGGCGATCAATGGCATCGGAAATTTGGTGATTAGAGCAAATAATAGCGATGCGTTTATGCCCTTGCTGAATCAGATGGCGGGTTGCCAACCAGGCACCATAACGGTCATCTAATGCGACACAGCGGGTTTCGAAACCCGGTAATGTGCGGTTAATCAACACCATACCGGGGATCTGTTCCATTAATGATGTCAATTCTTCATCGGACAGTTTTTTGGCATGAACCACCAGGGCGGCACAACGATGGCGAATCAGTTGTTCGATGGCCTGACGCTCTTTCTCTTCGTCATGGTAACCGTTACCAATCAGCAAGAAATTTCCGGTGGCATAGGCCACTTGTTCGACAGCTTTGACCATCGATCCAAAGAATGGATCTGACACATCAGAAACAATCATGCCTACCGTTTCAGTTGATTGCTGGGCCAGCGCCCGCGCATTGGCGTTTGGGTGATATTGCAGTTGTTCCATGGCGTTACAGACCGCCATACGTGATGTCTCACTGGCCTTGGGAGAATTATTGATAACACGAGATACCGTCGCGACGGAAACACCCGCCAGCTTGGCAACATCCTTAATAGTGGCCATTTTTCTTCCAGAGATTTTCAGGGTAATCGCTTACATCCCTCAGTTTTGCGGAAAACGGTGTTGCCCGCAAGGGGGGAAGATCGCAACTTGGTGAGAAAAAATCACAGAAACAGCAATTAGCACGATTACCTGTGGTTTTCGCAAGCCACAGGTTTCGATTTGACTTGCCTTGGTTAACCCAGCGCATCAAATGAAACGGTTAGTACAAAACGATTATGTTTAGTCTAAATTGTGCTTTGGTCTTACTGCCCGCTGAATGTTATTTTTATGATCTATTTAATTGCCTGAGATAGCCATGTCCATCATCCGTTACCCCCAGCTTGCCCACTGGGGCGCTTTTACCGCTGTTGTTGAAGATGGCAAACTGATCCGTTGCGAGCCATTTGCCAATGATCCCAACCCTTCTCGGTTGTTGGAATCCATTACACCCATGGTTTATTCCGATAAACGTATTCGCAAACCGGCGATACGCCGATCGTGGTTACAGCAGCGAGAGAAAAGTGATCGAACTTTGCGTGGTCGGGAAGACTTTGTTGAGGTGGAGTGGGATGTCGCGCTGGATTTAGTGGCGCAAGAGAATCGCCGGGTCAGGGACCGTTATGGCCCGTCAGGGATATTTACCGGCTCCTATGGTTGGTCTTCTGCCGGGCGTTTACATCACGCGCGTTCATTAGTCCGGCGTTTCTATTTCAGCGGCGGCGGCGGGGTTGATCAACTGGGCAACTACAGTTGGGGCTCGGCACAGTTTTTTCTGCCTTATGTGATTGGTACTTTTAGCCCGTTGACCGGCAGGGTGACATCATGGCCGAGTGTGGTTGAGCATTGTGAACTGTTTATTGCGTTCGGCGGGTTGGCACTGAAAAACGCTCAGGTCTCTTCCGGTGGCTCGGCGGAACATTCATTAAAACCCTGGTTGGAAAAACTGGCACAAAAAGGCACGCCAGTGATTAACATCAGCCCGATGCGGGATGATTGCCCGGCATTTGTGAATGCCGAATGGATACCGATTCGTCCCAATACAGATGTAGCACTGATGCTGGCGCTGGCTTATGAAATCCAACGTGTTGACGGGCAGGATGAGGCTTTTCTGGCTACTCATTGCGTGGGCTATGAGCAATTAGCTGATTACATTCGTGGGGTGAATGACGGTATTGCTAAAACCCCTGAGTGGGCCAGCGAGATTACCGGTATTCCCGCACCAAGAATTACCCTGTTAGCCCAGCAACTTATCGGTGTTCGCAGCTTTATGACCTGTTCCTATTCAGTACAGCGCGCGCACCGTGGTGAGCAACCTTACTGGATGGTGATTGCCTTATCAGCCATGCTGGGGCAAGTGGGGCTGCCCGGCGGTGGCTTCTCATTTGGTCATGGATCGATGAACGGTGTGGGTAACCCGCGGATAGACACGCCGGGGCCAAGCATGCCAGTGGGTAAGAACCCCTCTGGATTGGCTATTCCAGTGGCCCGCATTTGTGACATGTTGCTGCAACCGGGGCAGCCGTATCAGTTCCAAGGGGAAACCCATACCTACCCCGATATTCATTTAGTGCATTGGGCTGGCGGCAATCCATTCCACCATCATCAGCAATTGAATCGGCTGGTGGAGGGGTGGCAAAAGCCGGACACCGTGATTGTGCAGGATATCTGGTGGACACCTGCGGCTAAAATGGCCGATATCGTGCTGCCAGTGACCAGTTCGCTGGAACGTAATGATATTGGTGGCTCGTCACGGGATCGCTATGTATTGGCGATGCATCAGGCGATTGCGCCACAACATCAGGCCCGTAACGATTTTGATATTTTCGCTGATCTGGCCGAACGACTGGGTTATCGCAGTGAATTTACCGAAAATAGAGATGAAATGGCCTGGATTCGGCATATCTACCAGGAGTGCGGAGTGGCACAACAGCCACACGGGGTGGAATGGCCTGATTTTGAATCTTTCTGGCAACGGGGCCATGTTGATTTACCTGCTCCGCCAAAGGAGTTCGTGTTCTTTGATGCTTTTCGCGAAAACCCACAGACTAATCCGCTGCAAACGCCAAGTGGCAAAATTGAGCTGTTCAGTGAGAAAATCGCCAGCTATCACTATGAGGATTTTGCGCCTCATGCCGAGTGGCAACCACCGGTTGAGTGGTTAGGGGCACCACAAGCTGAGCAGTGGCCGCTGCATCTGATCTCTATTCAACCCGAGGATCGTCTGCATAGCCAACTTGATCCTGCACCATTGGCGCAAGGGAATAAAACTGCCGGCCGTGAAACGCTGTATATGCACCCACAAGATGCAGCCAAACGTGACATTACTGAGGGCAGTCAGGTTCAGGTCAGCAACTTACGGGGTCATTGTCTGGCGGGAGTGCGTATTACTGATGGTGTTACTCAAGGGGTAGTGTTAATGGCAACAGGGGCCTGGTTTGATCCCGGTTTCGGCGGCAAGCAGCATAAAGTTGAACAATCAGGTAACCCCAACGTTCTGACGCTAGACATTGGTACCTCGCGTTTAACTCAAGGCCCGAATGCAATGAGTTGTCTGGTTGAGGTGGCGCGGTACTAATTTTATCTTAGCCAGGCTTAGGGTGTTGCCGGTGGGATAGCGGCAGCACCCATTATTTTGGCAATGCACCTCAATGAATTACAAACCTATTTCGTCTTTCTGACAATGTTCACTACTGGTTACACTTTGCACGTAAATGTTGCGATTGCTTGCTGGCTGTGGCTTCACTGAAACGGATACAGTGTTCATCCCAGAGGTATTAATTGGTGAGTAATCAACATACGCTGTGTGTTAAAAGCCAGTTTTTTATTTGCACCAACCTACGCAGATGCGTAGGTTTTTTTTTATTTCTTCCTGCTGTTGCGATTATCAGCCCCCTCTTAGCAATATTTTAGCCACTATTATAGTATTCTCTCTTTTTCATATTCATTGTCTTATAGGGAAATAAACATGGGTTATCGCTTATTGCGTGCTCTTTTTCGTCGATTATTTCGTGTCACCATTGATGGTGTGACGGATCAGTTTACTCATCAAAAACTGATAATTACGCCGAATCATGTCTCTTTCCTTGATGGGGCTTTGCTCGCATTATTTCTGCCGATCAAGCCGGTTTTTGCGGTCTATACCAGTGTTTCTGAGAGCTGGTATATGCGCTGGCTAAAACCTTATATCGATTTTGTCGCACTTGATCCTACCAAGCCAATGGCTATCAAACATTTGGTCAGGATGGTGGAACAAGGCAGGCCAGTCGTGGTGTTCCCTGAAGGGCGTATTACCGTGACCGGCTCATTGATGAAAATCTATGATGGTGCTGCATTTATTGCCGCCAAATCAGGCGCTACGGTCGTCCCAATCCGTTTGGAAGGGCCAGAATTTACTCATTTTGGGCGTTTGGGTGATGTGCTCAAACTCCGCTGGTTCCCAAAAATCAGCATTCATGTTTTGCCTGCGACCACGTTACCCATGCCGCAAGCGCCGCGTGCCCGTGACCGTCGGGTGTTGGCGGGTGAACACTTACACGCCATTATGATGGCCGCGCGTATGGCTATCGTGCCACGGGAAACGCTGTTTGAAGCGTTGTTATCGGCACAAACTCGTTATGGGCGTTTTAAACCCTGTATTGAGGATGTTTCATTTAAAGAAGACAGTTATCAAACGCTACTGAAAAAAATCCTCGGTGTCAGCCGTATCCTGCAACGCTTCACCGCGCAGGGCGAGCATGTTGGGATGTTATTACCGAATGCGACGATTACTGCGGCGGCGATCTTTGGTGCTTCTCTGCGTGGCCGTATTCCGGCAATGCTTAATTACACTTCGGGTGCCAAAGGGTTGAAGAGTGCAATTACTGCGGCGTCGTTGAAAACCATCGTCACCTCGCGCCAGTTTTTGGAAAAAGGCAAACTGACACATTTGCCCGAACAGGTTACTGAGGCAAATTGGGTCTATCTGGAAGATTTAAAAGACACGGTTACGCTGACCGACAAATTGTGGATTTTATTCCATTTATGTTGTCCGCGCCGGGCGATGTTGCCACAACAGGCGGATGATAGCGCACTGATTTTGTTCACTTCCGGCTCGGAGGGGAACCCAAAAGGCGTAGTACATTCTCATGCAAGTATATTGGCTAACGTTGAGCAGATCCGCACCATTGCTGATTTCACCCCGCGTGATCGCTTTATGTCTTCGCTGCCGCTGTTCCATGCTTTCGGCCTGACGGTGGGGTTATTCACTCCGCTGATGACCGGTAGCCGAGTATTCCTTTATCCCAGCCCGCTGCATTATCGGGTGGTGCCAGAATTGGTGTATGACCGTAACTGCACCGTGCTGTTTGGCACGTCAACTTTCTTGGGCAACTATGCTCGCTTTGCTCATCCTTATGATTTTGCTCGGTTGCGTTATGTGGTGGCTGGGGCTGAAAAACTGGCTGATAGCACCAAACAGATTTGGCAGGACAAATTCGGTATTCGTATTCTGGAAGGGTATGGCGTCACCGAATGTGCGCCGGTAGTGGCGATTAACGTGCCGATGGCAGCGAAAGTGAATACCGTTGGGCGCATTCTTCCTGGTATGGAGGCGCGCTTGATAACTGTGCCGGGAATCGAGCAAGGTGGGCGTTTGCAATTGCGCGGCCCCAATATTATGCGCGGTTATCTGCGCGTAGAGCATCCGGGGGTGTTGGAACAACCGGCGGCGGAGAATGCTCAGGGTGAGCGTGAGGAGGGTTGGTACGATACCGGTGATATTGTCACCCTCGATGAGCGGGGGTTCTGCGCCATTCGCGGGCGGGTGAAGCGTTTTGCCAAATTAGCTGGTGAAATGGTATCACTGGAGAGTGTCGAACAACTGGCATTACGTATCTCGCCCGAGGGGCAACATGCCGCAGCGGCTAAAACCGACAGCGCCAAAGGAGAAGCACTGGTGCTGTTTACCACTGACAGTGAAATTACCCGCGAACGGCTGATTAAAGCCGCACGTGAGGGTGGGGTGCCAGAACTGGCAGTTCCACGTGATATCAGAGTGGTGAAAGCATTACCCCTACTGGGGAGTGGTAAACCTGACTTTGTTACGTTAACTAAAATGGCACAAGATGCGGAGATGAGCGAATGAGTCAGCAAGCATTGTCAGATAAGCCTTTGCTCTCCAGAGGAATGATCGCTGTACTTGGCGCTCAGTTTTTCTCAGCTTTTGGTGATAATGCACTGCTTTTTGCCACCTTGGCATTAATTAAGCAGCAGTTATATCCCGACTGGAGCCAGCCTATCTTGCAAATGGCCTTTGTGGCCACTTATATCATCCTGGCTCCGTTTGTCGGGCAAGTGGCTGATAGCTTTGCCAAAGGGCGTGTGATGATGGTCGCGAATGGCCTGAAGTTGGCTGGTGCATTAGTTATCTGTTTTGGTCTGAATCCATTTCTTGGTTACAGCCTGGTTGGCGTCGGGGCCGCGGCTTATTCACCAGCTAAATATGGCATCTTGGGAGAAATCACTTCCGGCGAGCAGTTGGTTAAAGCCAACGGTATGATGGAGGCATCAACTATTGCGGCTATTTTACTCGGTTCAGTCGCCGGTGGGGTGCTGGCTGATTGGCATCTGATCGCGGCATTGAGTGTCTGTGCGCTGGTGTATGCCATTGCGGTGGTGGCTAATCTATTTATCCCACATCTGGCTGCTGCCCGAACCGGCAGCTCATGGCGGCCACGGGCCATGACCGGCAGTTTTTTTGCCGCATGCCGCATTCTGTGGCGGGATGGCGAAACTCGCTTCTCACTGGCGGGGACCAGCCTGTTCTGGGGCGCAGGGGTCACGTTGCGCTTCCTGCTGGTGCTATGGGTGCCGGTAGCATTGGGGATTGCCGATAACGGCACCCCGACGCTGTTAAATGCCATGGTGGCGATTGGGATTGTGATTGGCGCGGGTGCTGCGGCACGTTTCGTGACACTTAAAACAGTAAAACGCTGTTTACCGGCGGGGGTATTAATTGGTGTGGTGGTGGCGGCATTCTCACTGCAACACAGTATGCCAATGGCCTATTTACTGTTGATTATTATCGGGATCTTAGGCGGTTTCTTTGTCGTACCGCTCAATGCCTTGTTACAAGAGCGCGGCAAACAAAGTGTGGGCGCCGGGAATGCCATTGCAGTGCAAAATCTGGGTGAGAATACCGCAATGTTGTTGATGCTGGGGCTGTACTCGGTGGTAGTAAAGCTGGGTGCGCCGGTCGTCGCGGTTGGCGTTGGTTTCGGTGTGCTCTTCGCGCTGGCGATTGCGTTGCTATGGGGCTGGCAGTGGCAGCAACTGCGCCGTAAAGCGGCTAAATGATGGAATAATAGTCAATATCAATGCCACCGAGTGCGGCATTATTTATTGTCAGTAGTCTAAGGCCGCATTAGCGGCCTTTTTGCTATTTGAACTCAACTGAATTTAAGGTGCAGGGAAGGTAAAGCGGGTGTGGATTTCTTCCAATGCATTAAGCACCTCCTGCTCCAGAACGACATTCTGGCTATCAATATTACTTTTCAGTTGTTCCAGTGTGGTTGCACCTAACAGTGTACTGGCCACAAACGGTTGCTGGCGAACGAAAGCCAGCGCCATCTGTGCGGGGTCCAGCCCATGACGTTTTGCCAGTGCCACATATTCCGCTACCGCTAACTCGGATTGTGGCCCGGTATAACGTGTAAAACGGCTGAACAATGTATTCCGTGCGCCGGTAGGTTTTGCGCCATTAAGGTATTTGCCGCTCAGGGTGCCGAAGGCCAGGCTGGAATAAGCCAATAGCTCAATGCCTTCATGTTGGCTTATCTCGGCCAAACCAACTTCAAAGCTGCGGTTAAGCAGGCTGTAGGGGTTCTGTATTGAGACAATACGCGGTAAATCATGTTTTTCTGCCAGTTGCAGATAGCGCATCACCCCCCATGGGGTCTCATTTGATACACCGATATAACGGATTTTCCCTGCCCGCACCTGCTCGTTCAGGGCTTCCAGTGTTTCAAGCAAGGTGACCACTGCAGTATGTTCGCTGTAGCGATAATTCAATTTACCAAAACAGTTGGTTTCACGTTGTGGCCAATGTAACTGATAAATATCGAGATAATCAGTATTGAGGCGTCTAAGGCTATCTTCCAACGCGATGCGGATATTTTTCCGGTCCAGTGCCATATTGGGGCGAATCGGTTGATCGCTGCCGCGTGATGGCCCGGAGACTTTACTGGCTAAAATGATTTTGTCACGCTCACCGCGTGCTTTTATCCAGTTACCAATGTATTGCTCAGTTAACCCTTGGGTTGCTGGCCTTGGGGGCACTGGGTACATTTCTGCGGTATCGATCAAGTTAATACCGGCCGCAACGGCGTAATCCAGTTGCGCATGGGCATCGGCTTCACTATTTTGTTCACCAAATGTCATGGTGCCCAGACCCAGCAGGCTGACTTCTAATGAACTGTGGGGGATACGATGATATTGCATTGCCGACCTTCCTTAATGTCTGAAATTATCAGGCCATACCTTTGGTAGTTGGTATTGCAGCGTCGTTAGCTACGCCCACGCACCCGAATTTTCTATTTGAATAACTGCTTCAGGATGTGTTCGTTTGGCCTTACTGAAACACCAATTTTTTGGGTATAAGTAAAACTTGCCTTATTCGACTATATCGAAGCACCGCAGTTGGGGGAAGCGTGTAAGGGAAAAGTACAGAAAAAAGTGGGAAACGGGGCCGTGAACTGCTCCTGGAAGGTGTTGAACCCGCTATCTTGCAAGTGTATTGCTCGGCCCATCCTTGGGCCTCTCTATTGCAAGCAGCCTTCTCGCACCTTTAAATCTATTGAGTAGATGTTTTTTTATCAGTTGGCTTACTCTTTTTTCCGCGCATCAAATTCAGGGTTTCAACCCCCATTGAGAAGAACATAGCGAAGTAAATGTAGCCTTTTGGAATGTGGATCTGGAAACTTTCCAACATCAGCGTGAAGCCGACCAATATCAGGAAAGAGAGCGCCAGCATTTTGACTGATGGATGGCGATTAACAAACTCACCAATTGGTCTGGCAGCAAACATCATCACGCCAACAGAAATAACCACGGCAGCCATCATAATAAACAGATGATCTGACAGCCCAACTGCTGTTATCACTGAATCCAGACTAAAGATGATATCCAACAGCATAATTTGCACGATAGCCGCAAAGAAAGAGCTGACATTACTGGTGTGTTCAGTATCGCTCCCCTCAATGGTTTCATGAATTTCCTTGCTGGCTTTCCAGATAAGGAACAGCCCCCCTAACAACAGGATCAAGTCCCGCATAGAGACACCGTGGCCTGCCACTGTAAACAGAGGTTCGGTCAGGCGGATAACCCAGGCAATAGAAGCAAGTAATGCGAGACGCATTAACATGGCCCCAGCCAAGCCAATACGGCGGGCTCTGTTTTGTTGCGCTTTAGGTAATTTTGCGACCACCAAAGAGAGGAAAATAATATTGTCTATCCCAAGAACAATCTCCAGGATAGTCAGCGTGCCTAGCGCCAACCAGGCATTTGGATCGGCAACCCATTCAAACATTGCGCCTATACACCTTACGGAAACACAAAAATACAATTATACGCTTTTATTTATTAATCGGAACAGAGTCAAAGTAATTGGTGTTGCAGTAGGGAGTCTAGCGCACTGGTTACAACAAGAAATGACGGGCCAGCATCGGGCCAGTAAAGGTCTTTTTCAGATAAAAACCACGGGGTAGTGTCATGATCGGTTGCCCTTTTTCACCGATGGCTTCAGTTAACGCACGGCTATTGGCGGCCTTCGGGCGCAATTGGAGTACCTCACCGTGGCGAGCGGTGATGGTTTCTACTTTGCCAAGAACGATAAGGTCCATTAACTCTTCCCAGTCACGCCGCAGTAGTTCTTCTTCTTGCGCATTCGGGCTCCATAATAAAGGCGCGCCGACTCTACGTTCCGCGAGCGGGATCTGCCGCTCTCCTTCTACGGGTACCCACAATACTCGGGCCAGTTTATGCCGCACATGACTGCTTTCCCAAGTGATGCCACTGTTGCCGGTCAGGGGGGCGACACAAACAAAGGTGGTCTCCAATGGTTTGCCCTGAGCGCTGATAGGTATGGTTTTCAGCTCAATGCCGATGTCGGCAAAGTCCTGTTCAGGTTTACTGCCAGCACTGGCCCCCAAATAAAACTCCAGCAACATACCAACCCAACCTTTTACCCGCTTTAAGTCCGCCGGAATAACCCATTGAGCACGCGCTGCCAATTCGCCAAGGGTAAAACCTGACAAAGCTTGAGCACGTTGAAAAAGTTGATGTTCATCAGTGGGTGGTGCCGGTGGCAGTGAATAAACAGACATGGGGATAAACCTGCTAAAGTCGGTTAAAAAACAAGCTGAATTAAAAGTGACGCTAGATGTATTGTTATGCATTGTGGATGGAATGAATAATAGCATGATTTAACGGAAGTTTTCTTTCCTCTCATGGATGAAATACTTTTATTCTAATTATCTTGTGCACCTACTGACAGCGATAATGAACAGGATCTTACACCTATTTATCCACAGATTTATGGGATAACCCCAATAAATCCCGATCACTGGTTCAATTTACAGCCTTGACGACGGCTTTTTTTGCGAGTTTTACTCTTTTTTGCATAACTTTGACGCATTATCTGTGGATAAAAACTACATTGATGGATCTTTAGCCAGCTACAGATCCAAAACGGAGATAGATCACATATTACTGCCGTGAAAACCTGTGGGAAACCTGTTATTTTGTTGAAATTAATCATTTATTTTTTTAGATATTTTTGTCGTATAATTGCGTTAAAATGAGTTGTACCTACTTTTCCCTAGAGTTCTACACACCTATATCCACAGAAAAAGTGAATAAAATGTCGTGCGTAGCCCTGAGGGTGTTCATAACTTTGCTTATATCTGTGAGTTATCCCCGAGTTATCAGGTTTAGCTGGCTGATAAGCAGTGGTTTACCGCCTGTTGCTAGTGTGAAACAATCAGAGCATCTTTGAGTTTTAAGCTTATCGAGGTAGTCCGGTGATCGATGATGATGGCTACCGCCCGAACGTGGGTATCGTAATTTGTAATCGGCAGGGAGAAGTGTTGTGGGCCAGGCGTTACGGTCAGCACTCTTGGCAGTTCCCACAAGGGGGAATAAACCCCGGTGAAACACCAGAGCAGGCAATGTATCGCGAACTTTTTGAAGAGGTAGGACTTAACAAAAAGGATGTCCGAATTCTGGCTTCAACCCGTAACTGGTTACGTTACAAATTACCAAAGCGTTTGGTGCGTTGGGATACAAAGCCGGTGTGCATCGGCCAAAAACAACGATGGTTTCTACTACAGTTAATGTGTAATGAAGCCGATATCAACATGCAACGTAGCAGTACCCCGGAGTTTGATGGCTGGCGCTGGGTCAGTTATTGGTATCCGGTGCGTCAGGTGGTCTCTTTTAAACGTGATGTTTATCGTCGTGTGATGAAAGAATTTGCTGCAACCGTAATGCCTGTGCAGGAGGTTATTCCACCACGGGTACCGCCCGCTTATCGCCGTAAAAGAGGTTAAGTTAAGCCGATCATGCTCATGCGTTTGCGAGAAATAGTTGAGAAAGTGGCGATGGCAACCAGCCTGACGGATGCGTTAGAGCTGTTGGTCAATGAAACCTGTCTGGCGATGGACACGGAAGTCTGCTCGATATATCTGGCAGATAATGACCGCCGTTGTTACTACCTGATGGCGACACGGGGTTTGAAAAAGCCCCGTGGTCGCACCATTACGCTGGCTTTTGACGAAGGTATCGTCGGGCTGGTGGGGCGTTTGGCCGAACCCATTAACCTGGCCGATGCTCAGAGTCATCCCAGTTTTAAATATGTACCACAAGTTAAAGAGGATCGCTTCCGGGCGTTTCTCGGGGTACCTATTATTTATCGTCGACAGTTGCTGGGTGTATTGGTGGTACAGCAGCGCGAGCATCGCCAGTTTGATGAGAGCGAAGAGTCGTTCATGGTTACGCTGGCCACACAACTGGCGGGGATCCTCTCCCAATCGCAACTGAATGCGATTTTTGGCCAATATCGTCAAACACGAATCCGCGCGCTGGCGGCGGCTCCTGGCGTGGCAGTGGCGGAAGGTTGGCAGGATACTTCACAACCGTCCCTTGATTTGGTTTATGAGGCCTCAACGCTCGATACTGTTCAGGAGCGTGAACGCCTGACTCAGGCATTGGAAGAGGCTGCGGCAGAATTCCGTCGCTTCAGTAAGCGTTTTGCTGCCAGCTCACAAAAAGAGAGCGCGGCAATTTTCGATCTCTATTCGCACCTGTTAAATGATGCTCGCCTGAAGCGTGAGCTTTTCGCGCAAATTGACGCCGGTTCGGTGGCTGAATGGGCCGTTAAACAAGTGGTTGAACAATTTGCCGCCCAATTTGCCAGCCTGCAAGACACCTATATGCGTGAGCGAGCCAGTGACCTGCGGGCATTAGGTCAGCGCTTGTTGTTCCACCTCGATGATAGCACCTCTGGGGCCAGCCAATGGCCTGAGCGTTTTATCCTGGTTGCCGATGAGTTAACCGCCACTCTATTAGCCGAGGTGCCACAAGATCGTCTGGCGGGGGTGGTGGTGCGTGATGGTGCCGCTAACTCGCATGCCGCGATTTTAGTGCGCGCCATGGGCATCCCAACGGTGATGGGCGCTGATATCCAGCCTGCTTTGCTGAACCAGCGGCTATTGATTGTTGATGGCTACCGTGGTGAGGTGCTGGTTGATCCCGAACCGGTACTGGTCAAAGAGTATCAGCGGCTGGTTACTGAAGAGATTGAGCTCAGCAAGCTGGCTGAAGACGATGTCGAACAACCTGCGGCCCTGAAAAGTGGTGAGCGGATTCAGGTGATGCTGAATGCGGGTCTTAGCCCGGAACATGAGCAATTGCTGGGTGGGCGGGTTGATGGTGTTGGTCTATACCGCACTGAAATCCCTTTTATGTTGCAAAGCGGCTTCCCATCGGAAGAGGAACAAGTTGCGCAATATCAAGGCATGTTACAGCTTTATCCCAACAAACCCGTCACGTTACGTACCTTGGATATCGGTGCCGATAAACAGTTGCCCTACATGCCCATCAGCGAAGAAAACCCATGCCTGGGTTGGCGCGGGATCCGTGTAACGCTCGATCAGCCAGAGATCTTCTTGATCCAGGTTCGAGCGATGCTGCGTGCCAATGCCGGAACCGGTAATTTGGGTATTCTATTGCCAATGATCACCAGCCTGGAAGAAGTCGATGAAGCTAAACGCCTGATCGATCGTGCTGGGCGTGAGGTTCAAGAAGTCTTGGGCTATAAATTGCCACAGCCTAAATTGGGGGTAATGATAGAAGTACCCGCGATGATCTTTATGCTGCCCTACCTCAAGTCGCGAGTAGATTTTATCTCAGTTGGCACCAATGATCTGACCCAATATTTGCTGGCAGTAGATCGCAATAATACTCGCGTTGCGTCGCTGTATGACAGCCTGCATCCGGCGATGCTACAGGTGCTTAGCCATATTTTGACGCAGGCGACACAAGCGGGTTTGCAGGTGAGCCTTTGTGGTGAAATGGCGGGTGACCCGATGGGCGCATTGTTGCTGGTCGGGCTGGGTTATCGCAATCTCAGTATGAACGGTCGCAGTGTGGCACGAATTAAATACCTGCTGCGCAATATCGATTTAGCAGATGCGGCAGCATTGGCCGAACGAGTATTGAGCGCCCAAATGACCACTGATGTGCGTCATTTAACAGCAGCGTTTATGGAACGCAGGGGCTTAGGCGGCTTGATCCGCGGCGGGAAGTAAGCGTATCCCGTTGGCTCTTGGCCCTTGGCGCTATAGCGTTGTTAGTGCCAGTCACTGGCGACTATTCCAAGGCTTTTTGGTTTGTTTGCGAGTGACATTCACTTTCTGGGGTTGTGTTGTTTACAGAACTTTTCTGTTTGGTGCAGCCCAGACCGGCCTAAGCCTATGCTATTATGCGCAACCTGTAGCCCTAACCGGGCAAGAACATTAATTTTCTCAAAATATGAGACATTTCGTGGTGATAGATGAGCAATAGCTATCTGGCGTTTCCTAAATTTGATCCGGTCATTTTTTCCATTGGCCCGGTTTCCCTTCATTGGTACGGTTTAATGTATCTGGTGGGTTTTGTCTTCGCCATGTGGTTGGCGGTTCGTCGGGCAAATAAACCGGGTAGTGGCTGGACCAAAGAAGAAGTCGAAAACCTGCTGTATGCGGGGTTCCTCGGGGTATTTGTCGGTGGCCGTGTCGGTTATGTGCTGTTTTATAACCTGCCGATGTTCCTCGATAATCCACTGTACCTGTTTAAGGTATGGGATGGCGGTATGTCATTCCATGGCGGTTTGATTGGTGTCATCTGCGTGATGTTGTGGTTTGCCCGCCGCACTAAACGCAATTTCTTCCAGGTCGCTGACTTTATTGCTCCCCTTATTCCATTTGGTTTAGGCGCGGGCCGGCTCGGTAATTTTATCAACGGCGAGTTGTGGGGCCGTGTGACTACCGATACCCCGTGGGCGATGTTATTCCCAACCTCTCGTGGCGAAGATATCGCCATCGTTGCTGCTGACCCGGCGAAATGGCAGGCGATATTCAATCAATACGGTGTACTGCCGCGTCATCCTTCGCAACTGTATGAAATGATTCTTGAAGGGGTGGTGTTATTTATCATCCTGAACCTATTTATCCGTAAGCCGCGTCCTATGGGCAGTGTTTCTGGCCTATTCCTGATTGGTTATGGTGCGTTCCGTATTATTGTGGAGTGTTTCCGCCAGCCAGATGCTCAACTCGGCTTGTTCGATGGCGTGATCAGCATGGGGCAGATACTCTCTGTACCTATGATTCTGGCCGGTATCATTATGATGATTTGGGCGTATCGCCGTCCTGCGCAACAACTTTCGTGAGGTAACATGAAACAGTATCTGGATTTGATGAAAAAAGTGCTGGAAGAAGGCACTCCAAAAGCTGACCGTACCGGTACCGGTACTGTGTCGATTTTCGGGCATCAGATGCGTTTCAATTTACAAGACGGTTTCCCACTGGTAACCACTAAGCGCTGCCATTTGCGCTCCATCATCCATGAGCTGTTATGGTTCCTCAATGGCGATACTAATATTGGCTATTTGAAGGAAAATAATGTCTCAATCTGGGATGAATGGGCTGACGAAAACGGCGACCTTGGCCCGGTTTACGGCAAGCAATGGCGGGCTTGGGGGGCTGCAGATGGTCGTAAGATTGACCAACTCAGCAACGTGGTAAAACAGCTTAAGCAGGATCCCGATTCACGCCGTATCATCGTCTCAGCATGGAATGTGGGTGAACTGGAGCAAATGGCACTGGCGCCGTGCCATGCTTTCTTCCAGTTCTACGTGGCAGATGGCAAGCTTTCTTGTCAACTGTATCAGCGCTCTTGTGATGTATTCCTCGGCTTGCCATTTAACATTGCCAGCTATGCTTTACTGGTACATATGATGGCGCAGCAATGCGATTTGGAAGTGGGTGATTTTGTCTGGACAGGGGGGGATACACACTTGTACAGCAACCATATTGAGCAGACAAATCTGCAATTAAGCCGTGAGCCACGTGCATTGCCGAAACTGATTATCAAACGGAAACCTGACTCTTTGTTTGATTACCGTTTTGAGGATTTTGAAATTGAGGGGTACGATCCTCACCCAGGAATTAAAGCGCCGATTGCTATCTAATCTTTAGACCGGAGCCGCAATGGCTCCGGTTTTATACCCGTCACCTTTCAAGTTTCAGGGGGCTGCTCCTGTTTACTCGGTCCATTCCCATTCCCATTCCCATATCCAGCTCTTGCCTCTGCTTGTTGCCTCCCTGCATCTGGAAAGCTATTGGGTATATTTTCGTCAAACCCTTTTCTTTGCTACCAGCATCCTTCCTGCAATAAAAATGCGAGCTGCGCCGCACTCTTTTCTGCATTTATGTCGTCGTAGATAAAATTTTGCGCACCGTTTCCAGCCCTGATAATTCGTCACTCGACCTCAAATTTCAGCCACGTAAACTTACGCCATGGACACCAATATAAGATTAACGAAAACTTACCTGACTCGTAGGAATTCTCTTAAAAAACAAAAAGGTATCAGCCTGATTGAATTGCTGCTGGTGATTGTATTAGTGGGTATAACAGCACTTTGGGGGGCGCAAAGTTGGCATCATTACCGGCAGCGGGAACGGCTCGCAGACAGTGCTCGTCAGTTACTCGCCTTCTTAACACACTTACAAGCACAGGCTAATCGTCGCAATGACACAGAATTGCTGTGGATACAGCAGAATGGCCAGGGGTGCCTGGGAAGTGGTGATAAACCTACGGCTCGCTGTTCGGCACTTACCGACGGCGTGTTTATTCCACCTTACCCAGATGTCGCTATTGCGACTTCATTGCAAAAAGAGATGGGCTTCTTTGGTGTGAGGAATACGGCACAGGCAGGAAATATCATGCTCAGTAACCCGGCAGGGTCTATCCGGTTAGTTATTTCCAGTCGAGGGCGCTTAAGACTGTGTAGTGAGGGCCAGCCAATGTCAGGTATTCATATATGCTAATAATGGTCAAAAATATGCCAGCATCGGTCTGTTCTGGGCGGAAACGTATAACAGGTTTTACGCTACCGGAAATGATGTTGGCATTGAGCATTGGTAGTTTGATTATGCTTGGTGCCGCAGAGGTTTTCCCTAAGCTACGCAAACAAATATCAATTTTGCAGCAGCGCTATTATCTGGAGTTGGCACTGAGTCAGGTTATGGTTGTGCTAGAAAAAGATCTGCGGCGTGCAGGATTTTGCCATGGCGAGTGTCAGGGAAAAGCGGTTACAACCCATCATTATCCCGCAGAAGCGACAAATTCGTGTCTGATAGTTGCTTACGATCTCAATCGAAATGGTCGATGGGAAGGGGAGAAACATCAGGAGTCCGAATACTTTGGCTACCGCCTGCGTAATAAAGCATTAGAGGTCCAACGTGGTGAACTGAATTGCGCTGGCAGTGGGTGGGAAAAGCTGCTTGATCCACAAGAGATAACGATAACCCATTTTTCTATTAGTCGGTTACCTCAGCAAACATCAAATCAGGTTTATCGGGTGCAATTAGCGGGGCAAAAAACAGGTAATCCGGTAATCCATCATCAGCTTACTTATACGATACGCGGGAACAATCTATGAAGCTGAATCATCAACGGGGGACCAGTACATTGGCAGCCGTCGCTACACTTTTCGCTCTTGGTTTATTTCTGCTGTCAGCACTACACCGTCAATTGGATAATATTCAACAGATTACATCTGAAGAACAGCACTATTTACGTGCTTTTAATCAGGCAACATCATCACTGAACTGGGGGATACGTCAGGATTGGTCGTTCAGTTTGCCATGGCGGACAGGTTCAACATGGTATTGCATTCAGCAGCAGCAATATGGCTTAAAGGCCTGTGTTAAACCAGCATCACTAAGCGGTTTTTTTATTCTCAGAGGGGAGAGTTACCTCCTCGGTTCACAGCCACCCTTGATGCTATATCAACGGGTCATGCTGAATATTGGCAAAGGGTCTGTGGGTCACTATCAACTGGTTAAGGCAGCTCATGGCTGGTTGGATTTCTGTCCTGATAAGGATGCACAGTTTTGCGATTACTAAAATGCTGCAATAGGTGCTTGTTGATGAAACGGAGTGACCAATGCGATCCTCGCAACCAACGAGGGTTTAGCCTGCCTGAAGCCTTAATTGCGGCACTGTTTTTCTCTGTCTCGTTACTGGGGTTGTTGCAATACCATCAGACTCTTTTACAGGGTTTCTCTTCTGTGTGGCAACAGCGTCAGGCTTGGTTTCTGCTTCATCAACATATTGACAGTGCAGGGGAGGCTAGACCTGATAGGGGATTCATATCGGGAATGAAACCTAACTGGTTATATCGTCAGTCCATTAGCCGAATTGAAGGGGAATGCGCCGAGCTTAATTTCACTCTTGCGGTACGGAAAAACCTGTCAGCAGAGTTAACCCGTTGGTTTTGCTCTACGAATGGAAGTGGCTAACGGCATAGTTATCCCCCATAGATACGACGTTGCTGAGGCGGCAAACAAGGGGATCCTGATTGATGAACCGCCGAGGTATACAGATGAGCGACTATATCGGTCTTATAATAGAGATAACCTATTGCGCTCATTCATTATCAAGTTAGAGTATTAAGCCTCAGGATTTACCCACAAGTGATAATAAACTGGTTTAATCACTTATGGCTATTTTCCATAGTGCCTTAAGGGAGTAATCATGTTCACGGTTTATCATTCTAATCAATTAGATTTACTCAAAGCGCTAACGACTGCGCTGATAGAACGAGAGCCGTTGGATAACCCTTTCCAGCAAGAAGTGGTGCTAGTTCAAAGCCCAGGAATGGCACAATGGTTACAAATGCAACTGGCACAACAATTTAGTATTGCAGCTAATATTGAGTTTCCGCTGCCCGCAACCTTTATCTGGGATATGTTTACCCGTGTTTTGCCCGGAATCCCAAAAGAAAGCGCATTTAGCAAAGACGCCATGACATGGAAACTTATGTGGTTGCTGCCAGATTTACTGGAAAGCCCGGTATTTTCTCCCATGAAACGCTATTTAAGTGACGATAATGATAAGCGCAAAATCCATCAACTTGCAGCACGGGTTGCTGACCTTTTCGACCAATATTTAGTGTATCGTCCTGAATGGCTTGCCAGTTGGGAACGGGGCCAACTCATTGACAATCTGGACGATGCTCAACTGTGGCAAGCCAAGTTGTGGGTGGAACTGACCAATTATACCCGCCAATTGGAACAGCCCGAATGGCACCGTGCCAATCTCTACCAGCGGTTTATCCGCACCCTGCTTGAAGCGAATGTCTGCCCCGTTGGGTTACCCAAGCGGGTATTTATTTGCGGCATATCGGCATTACCTCCTATCTATTTACAAGCTCTACAAGCGCTGGGTAAACATATTGATATTCATCTGATGTTTACGAATCCTTGCCGCTATTTTTGGGGCGATATTCAGGATTATGCTTTTTTGGCTAAATTGCAAAGCCGCAAACGTAGACATTATCGCGAATCAATTGAAGTCAATCTGTTCCGCCAGCCAGAGCAGGCTGAACAGCTCTTTAATGCGAATGGTGAACAAGAACTCAGTAACCCATTATTAGCCTCGTGGGGGCGGCTCGGGCGGGATCATATGTATTTATTATCTCAGGTTGATGATATTCAAGAGGTCCACGCTTTTGTTGATATTGACCCTGACAATCTACTACATGGTATTCAGCACGATATGTTGGAGCTGGAAGACCACGCAATTATTGGCATCACGGCGGAATCCTTAGCGCGTAGCGACCAAAAGCGTCGATTAGATCTCAGTGATCGATCTCTTAGCCTGCATGTTTGCCATAGTCCTCAGCGAGAAGTTGAGGTTTTGCAAGATAACCTATTGAATTTATTCTCAACTAATCCTGAACTTACTCCACGCGATGTCATTGTGATGGTTGCCGATATTGACAGCTATACCCCTTATATTCAGGCCACATTTGGTAATGCGACAGGGGACCGCTATCTGCCGTTTGCGATTTCTGACCGTAAAGCCAGTCAGGCCCATCCGGCGCTACAGGCTTTTATTACCTTACTTGATCTCCCCCAAAGCCGTTTCACCTCTGAACAAGTGTTGGCGCTGTTGGAGGTACCTGCTTTAGCCAGTAAGTTTGGTATTACTGAAGATGGCTTGCGCCGCTTACGGCAATGGGTGGGGGAATCGGGTATTCGTTGGGGGCTGGATGATGACAATGTACGGGAACTCTCCTTACCCGCAACGGGTCAGCATACCTGGCACTTTGGTATCACCCGCATGTTGCTGGGTTATGCCATGGATAGCACCGCCGGAGATTGGCAGGGTGTTCTGCCATATGATGAGTCGAGTGGCTTAGCTGCTGAACTCGCTGGGCAATTGGCAGATATGTTGATGCAACTAAGCCAATGGCGGCAGCAATTAAGTGAACCCCGAGCACTCAGCGAATGGTTACCCCTGTGCCGCCAATTATTGGATACCTTCTTTGAACCCGATAATGACACTGAAGCGGTGTTGGTGCTGATTGAACAACAGTGGCAGAAGGTTATCAGCTATGGTATTGCTGCCCAATATCCCGATGTGGTGCCACTTAATCTGTTACGGGATGAACTGGCTTCGCGCTTGGATAATGAGCGCATCAGCCAGCGTTTCCTTGCCGGGCCAATCAACTTCTGTACTCTAATGCCTATGCGCTCGATCCCATTTAAAGTTGTTTGCTTATTGGGGATGAACGATGGCGTTTACCCACGAACGCTGCCGCCGCTGGGATTTGATTTGATGGCAAAGCAGGTTCGCCGTGGTGACCGTAGCCGCCGTGACGATGACCGCTATCTGTTCCTCGAAGCGCTACTTTCGGCTCAGCAACAGCTCTATATCAGCTATATCGGGCGCTCTATCCAGGATAACAGTAAGCGTTATCCATCAGTGTTGGTCAGTGAACTGATTGAATATATCTCACAAAGTTATCATTTACCGGGTGACGAAATGCTCAATGCTGATGAGAGCGCTCAGCGGGTGATTCAGCACTTACTCTGCTGGCATGCGCGGATGCCGTTTGCGGCAGAAAATTTTATTCAGCATAGCGAGTTACAGAGTTACGCTGCTGAATGGCTACCCTCTGCTGAGTCCAAAGGGCGACCGCATCCAGAGTTTAATCAGCCATTATCGCCTGAACCTTTATCTGAAATTACATTGGATGAGTTAATCCGCTTCTATCGCCACCCTGTGAGGGCATTCTTCCAACTCCGGCTAGGAGTGAATTTTGTTATTGAAGAAACAGAATTACCTGATGAAGAGCCATTTACTTTAGATAACCTCAACCGCTATCAGTTTAATACTCAGTTACTGAATGCATTGATAGATGAGGGAGACATCAATAGCGTGTTTACCCGAGCTCGAGCGGCCGGTAGCCTGCCTTATGGATCGTTCGGTGAGCTTTATTGGGAAAGCCAGCAAGAGGAAATGGTGCCATTAGCTGAACAGATTCGTAGCGAGCGCCTTGAGCATCATAGCATTGAGCTAAATATCGAATTGGGTGACATCACCCTTACAGGTTGGATTCATCAGGTTCAGGAAGATGGATTAATTCGTTGGCGTCCCGCGGCATTAACGGCGATAGACGGGCTTTTATTATGGATTGAACATCTGGTCTATTGTGCTGGTGGAGGTGATGGGCAAAGCCGGATGTATGGTCGCAAAGGAACTGCATGGCGCTATGATTCTTTGGGCCGTGATGAGGCTCATCACTATTTACAACAGTTAATCAGTGGGTATCAGCAAGGAATGTGTGAACCACTGTTATTGCTGAGCAAAAGTGGTTGGGCATGGCTGAGCCAGTGCTTTGAACGCGAGTCAGGTCAGATTTTGTGGGATGAAGAAACACAAACTAAAGCCCGCATGAAACTTTTACAAGTTTGGCAGGGTGATCAGCGAGTTGCAGGTGAAGGTGAGGATAGCTATGTGCAAAGGGTGTTCCGCCTGATGGATAATCCACATCTCGACAAGATATTACATGAAACGGAACGTTATTTATTACCGATTGCCCGCCATAATAAGGCGTGAGAACTGCTGATGGCCAAACCAGGCTTTCATACATATCAATACCAGAAAGTTGGCTGCGGCTTTAAGCGGTAATTTTTAAGGGGTTAGGGGAGAAACGGAATGCATAAACAGTTTGCTCGCATCATGGGTATATTTTTCTTATTAGGTTTGCTGGCACCTCTCAGTTGGGCTGCTGCGCCTGCGTGGCAACCTCTGGCAGAAGCCATTCACAAAAGTGAACATGACCTGCGTAAATACCAGGCAATAAAGTTGCCTAATGGTATGACGGTATTGCTAGTTTCTGATGCGCAAGCACCTAAATCCTTGGCAGCACTGGCGTTGCCTGTCGGATCATTGGAAGATCCCAATAACCAGTTGGGTTTAGCTCATTATCTGGAACACATGTTATTGATGGGTTCTACGCGTTTTCCTGAACCAGGCAGTTTTGCCGAGTTTCTGAAAAAGCATGGCGGTAGCCATAATGCGAGTACGGCTTCTTATCGAACCGCTTTTTATTTTGAAATTGAAAATGATGCATTAGCTCCGGCAGTTGAGCGTTTAGCCGATGCTATTGCACAGCCTTTGTTAGACCCTATCAATGCTGATCGTGAACGTAATGCGGTCAATGCTGAATTGACGATGGCCCGCTCGCGCGATGGGATGCGCATGGCGCAGGTTAATGCTGAAACGCTTAATCCAGCACACCCTAGTGCGCGTTTTTCGGGGGGTAATCTTGATACGCTGAAAGACAAGCCTGATGGCAAATTACATGATGAGCTGCTGAGTTTTTATCATCGTTACTATTCTGCCAATTTGATGGTGGGGGTGCTGTATAGCAATCAGTCTCTGGAGCAGTTGGCACAATTAGCGGCTGATACCTTTGGCCAGATTCCGAATCGGGAGGCAAAAGTCCCTCCAATTACGGTACCTGCTGTAACACCGGACCAAACCGGTATTATTATTCATTATGTTCCAGCCCAACCGCGTAAACAGTTAAAAATAGACTTTCGCATTGAGAACAATAGCGAAGAATTTCGCAGAAAAACAGATACCTATGTTAGCTATTTGATTGGTAATCGCAGTAAAGATACGTTGTCCGACTGGCTACAAAAACAGGGGCTGGCAGATGCTATTAATGCTGGTGCCGATCCAATGGTAGACCGTAATGGTGGGGTGTTCTCTATTTCGGTATCACTTACGGATAAAGGTTTGGCCAAACGTGACGTCGTGGTGGCCGCTATCTTTGATTACATCAAAATGTTGCAAAAAGACGGCATTAAACAGAGCTATTTCGATGAGATAGCCCATGTTTTAAATCTGGATTTCCGTTATCCCTCAATCACGCGAGATATGGATTACATCGAGTGGCTGGTGGATATGATGTTGCGAGTACCTGTCGCACATGTGCTTGATGCGCCCTATCTGGCGGATCATTATGATCCCAAGGCCATTGCTGCCCGGTTGGCTGAAATGACGCCAGAGAATGCGCGGATCTGGTTTGTCAGCCCTGAAGAGCCTCACAATAAAGTGGCCTATTTTGTTGATGCCCCTTATCAGGTCAATAAAATTAGCCCACAAGAGATGAAAGACTGGCAACAACTTGGGGAGAATATCACTCTGAGCCTACCGGCACTTAACCCCTATATCCCAGATGACTTTACGCTGATCAAAGCAGATAAAAATATCACCCGGCCACAGAATGTTGCGGAACAACCGGGGTTACGGGTGTTTTACATGCCAAGTCAGTATTTTGCTGATGAACCGAAAGCCGATATCGCGCTGGCTTTCCGCAATCCTCATGCGTTGGATACCGCCCGCCATCAGGTACTATTCGCCCTGACTGATTATCTGGCCGGCCTTTCACTGGATGAACTGAGCTATCAGGCTTCGATCGGCGGAATCAGCTTCTCAACCGCCCCTAACAACGGTTTATATGTCAGTGCTAATGGCTTCACACAGCGGATGCCACAATTGCTAACCACGCTGGTTGAAGGTTATTCCAGTTTTACGCCAACAGAAGATCAATTAGTGCAGGCTAAATCTTGGTATCGCGAGCAGTTGGACGTGGCTGAGAAAGGCAAAGCTTATGAACTGGCGATTCAGCCAGCGAAATTGCTGTCTCATGTTCCTTATTCTGAACGCAGCGAACGGCGCAAATTGCTTGATACTATCAGCGTGCAAGATGTGCTGACTTATCGTGATAGCTTGCTGAAGCAATCTGCGCTGGAAGTATTGGCAGTGGGTAATATGACTACCCAGCAAGTTACCACTCTGGCGGAATCGTTGAAAAAACAATTGGCTTTGACGGGAACTACTTGGTGGACCGGCGAGGATGTTGTTGTTGATAAGGCACAACTGGCCAATATGGAGCGGCTTGGCAGCAGTTCTGATGCTGCGCTGGCGGCAGTCTATGTTCCAACCGGTTATACGGAAATTGATGGTATGGCGCGTAGTGCTTTGCTGGGGCAAATTGTTCAACCGTGGTTCTATGATCAATTACGAACCGAAGAGCAACTCGGCTATGCAGTATTTGCCTTCCCGATGTCGGTTGGCCGACAGTGGGGCTTGGGGTTCTTGCTGCAAAGTAACAGCAAGCAACCTGATTACCTTTATCAACGCTATCTTGCCTTCTATCCACAGGCAGAAAAGCGCCTGCGTGAAATGAAACCTGCTGATTTTGAACAATATAAACAAGGGCTAATTAACCAATTACTGCAACGACCACAAACTCTGGATGAAGAGGCTAGTCGTTACAGTAATGATTTCAATCGTAATAATTTTGCGTTTGATAGTCGCGAAAAAATGATTGCTCAGGTGAAGCAACTTAATAGCACTGTATTAGCTGATTTCTTCCAGCAAGCGGTTATTAAACCGCAAGGTCTGGCACTGCTTTCTCAAGTTAAAGGTCAGGGGCAAACGGCTGGCGGATATGCGGTGCTTAAAGGATGGACGACCTATCCGACAACATCTGCCTTGCAGGCTACCCTGCCGCAGAAGGTATTAGCTCCATGACATCAATGACTCCCCAGCGGCTGGAGCCGCTGACGCTCCCCTTATACGGTGAGAGGCTGATTGAAGCCTCTGCCGGTACTGGTAAGACTTTTACCATTGGGGTTCTTTATCTGCGATTGCTGCTTGGTTTGGGAGGGGAGGCAGCATTCAGTCGTCCCCTGACAGTAGAGGAAATCCTGGTGGTGACCTTTACTGAGGCGGCAACTGAAGAGTTGAGGGGGCGAATTCGCGACAATATCCATGGGTTGCGTATTGCTTGCGTACGGGGAGTCAGTGATGACCTAATGCATAAGGCTTTATTAACTGAAATTAGTGATCTGGGCGAGGCCGCAGCACAGTTACTTACTGCTGAGCGTCAGATGGATGAAGCCGCAATTTATACTATTCACGGTTTTTGTCAGAGAATGCTGACGAACAATGCTTTTGAATCTGGCATCTTGTTTGAACAAACATTGGTTCAGGATGAACAGCCCTTACGCAGACAGGCTTGTGCCGATTTTTGGCGGCGTCATTGCTATCCGCTTCCGTTGGCTGTTGCACGCGCAGTCAGCCAGGAATGGAGCGGGCCGGAGGCATTGCTCAAAGACCTTGCTGCTTATTTACAAGGTGAAACACCAAAATTTCGGCAAGCACCAGGTGATGATGAAACGATACTCAGCCGGCATCAGCAAATAGTTGTGCAAATTGATGCTGTCAAAGCGCAATGGCGTGCGGTGGCTCATGAGTTGGAAGCTTTAATTAGTGCATCTGGCGTTGATAAGCGCAGCTATAGCAGCCGATATTTACCTAACTGGCTAGAAAAGGTCGCTATATGGGCAGAGCAGGAAACCGGTGATTATCAGTTACCTAAAGAGCTAGAAAAGTTTCGCCAATCGATATTATCTGAGAAAACCAAAAAAGGTGCGATCCCCCAACACTCGGTGTTCAGTGCGATAGACCGCATCTTCGAACAACCTTTGACACTAAGAGATTTGATTTTAGCCCGCGCAATTAGCGAGATACGAACTTCCGTCCAGCAGGAGAAACGGCAGCGGGCAGAATTGGGTTTTGATGACTTGCTCAGTAAATTGGATGTGGCATTACAGCAGCCAGGTGGTGAGTTGTTAGCTCAATCTATTCGTACCCGTTATCCAGTTGCAATGATTGATGAGTTTCAGGATACCGATCCTCAGCAATACCGTATTTTCCACACGCTTTATGGTAACCAAGGTGAGTGTGGTTTATTACTGATTGGCGACCCTAAACAGGCTATTTATGCTTTCCGTGGCGCAGATATCTTTACCTATATTCGTGCTCGTTCAGAAGTAAGTGCCCACTACACGTTAGAGACCAATTGGCGTTCCTCTTTCCCGATGGTTCAATCAGTAAACAGGCTTTTTAGTTCGGTTGAGGTTCCCTTTCTGTTTGAACAAATCCCTTTTATCAAGGTGGCGGCGGCTGAAAAAAATAGCTGTCTATCTTTTGAAATTAAAGGGAAAAAACAGCCAGCCATCTCTTTTTGGCTGCAACCGGGTGAAGGGGTTGGGGTTAGTGAATACCAGCAATTGATGGCCAGGCAGTGCGCCAGTCAAATCCGTGACTGGCTGGTGGATGGGCAGAATGGGCTGGCGCAATTAGTGACAACGACAGGCTCAAGGCCGGTTCAGGCATCTGATATTACTATTTTGGTTCGTAGCCGGGCAGAGGCTGCGCTGGTTCGAGATGCACTGAGTGCCTTAGCTATTCCATCGGTTTACTTATCCAATCGCGACAGTGTTTTTGATACTGCAGAAGCCAAAGATCTATTGTGGTTATTGCAAGCTGCATTGGCCCCTGAGCAGGAAAGAGCCTTACGCAGTGCGATGGCTACCGGGATGCTAGGGTTGGATGCACAGATGCTGGATGCATTGAATCACGATGAACGGGCTTGGGATTCTCTGGTCGATGAATTCGATGGCTATCGCCAACATTGGCAGCGCCGTGGTGTGCTTCCTATGCTGCGAGAAATAATGGCACAGCGTCATTTAGCTGAAAACTTGTTGGCGACCCCTGGTGGGGAGCGTCGGCTGACAGACTTACTGCATTTGGGAGAGTTATTACAAGAGGCCGCATCACAGCTTGATAGTGAGCACGCACTAATCCGTTGGCTGGCACAACAAATAGCACAACCAAATCATCAGTCAGATAATCAACAATTGCGTTTGGAAAGTGATCGCCATTTGGTTCAGGTGATTACAATTCATAAATCAAAAGGGTTGGAGTATCCGTTGGTTTGGCTCCCTTTTGTCGGCAATTTCCGTCAGCAGCAGGACGTGCTATATCACGATCGTCATAGCTTTGAGGCTCTGCTTGATCTGAATGCTGATGAAGAGAGCCAGGCTTTGGCGGAAGAAGAGCGGTTGGCAGAAGACTTACGGTTACTCTACGTTGCGCTGACCCGCGCGGTTTATCATTGCAGTATCGGTATTGCGCCGCTGATTAAAGGCGGGCGGAAAAAACAGGGCGAAAGCGACATGCACCTTAGCGCTTTAGGCTATTTGGTTCAACATGGACAAGCTGGCGACGCGCAATATCTGGCGGATAAGTTGGCGGAGCTAACCACATTTTCGGGCGGTGATATTTCGGTCTCACTGGCGGAACGTCCTGACGCTACAGCTTGGCAGCCACGGCCTGAAGTTTTGCCAGAACTCGCCGCGCGCCAGTTTAACCGACAAATGCACGACTTTTGGCGGGTTACCAGTTATTCCGGCCTACAGCAGCATGGTGCCAAATCGCAGGTTCTGAATCTCCCTTTACAGGAGCTATTGCCACGGCTAGATAGTGATGCCGTCGGTGAGCAGGCACTCATCACCGCAGCTGATTTAACGCCCCATACCTTCCCGCGGGGGGCTGCACCGGGGACTTTCCTGCATGATTTACTTGAGCCATTAGATTTTAGCCAACCTATTGAGCCAGACTGGCTGGCGCAGCAACTACAGCAACAGGGCTTTGGTGAACAATGGTCGCCAATGTTGTATCAATGGCTAAGTGACATTATGCAAGTCCCCCTTAACGATGCGGGCGTAACTCTGGCGGGATTGACGCCGGAGAGTAAGCAGGCGGAACTACAGTTTTATTTGCCTATCGATACTTTGTTACGCGCTAATCAATTAGATGCCTTAATCAAGCATTATGACCCGCTCTCACGTCAG
The DNA here is from genome assembly GCF_052217105.1 of Yersinia sp. 2553 StPb PI. NCBI lineage: Bacteria > Pseudomonadati > Pseudomonadota > Gammaproteobacteria > Enterobacterales > Yersiniaceae > Yersinia > Yersinia sp. 2553 StPb PI. The sequence continues at coordinate 4,872,136 of NZ_JAZGPX010000002.1, forward strand.
TGTCCGGTGTTAGATTTTCAGCAAGTCAGAGGGATGCTTAAGGGCTTTATTGACTTGGTTTTCTGCTGGCAGGGTAAGTATTACTTATTAGATTACAAATCTAACTGGCTGGGAGAAGACAGTAGTGCTTATACCGTACAATTGATGGCCCAAGCGATGGCTGAGCATCGTTATGATCTGCAATATCAGCTTTATACCTTGGCTTTACACCGTTATTTACGTCATCGCTTGGGCGATTATGACTATCAACGGGACTTCGGGGGTGTCATTTATCTCTTCTTGCGTGGTGTCGATAAACAACATCCGGGTAATGGTATCTTTAGTTGTCGCCCTGAACAGGAGCTGATTGAAGGAATGGATTGTTTATTCAGTGGCAATGAGGTCGTTCTACTTTCAGGTCATGAAAGTGGTACAGCTCAGGCAGATGAGGATTCATCAAGATGATGGTTCTACTGGACCAAGCGGTTCGTGACCACTTACTACGCCCTCTGGATGTTCAATTTTCTCGCATGATTGCAGGGGATGATGAGCCTATGCTGCAATTGGCGGCGGCTATTCTCAGCGCCGAGGCGGGAGCCGGGCATGTGTGCCTGCCATTAAGTTATCTGCAACCAGAACAACTGTTTGGTGGGCGGCAGGCTGGGTTATCTCAAGCATTATGGCTGGCTGCTGGTGCTCCAGAGCTGTCGCGTTGGATACAAGGATTAAATAATTCCCCAGCGGTCAGTGATGGCTCATTACCAACGCCGTTGGTGTTGCAAAATGAACGTTTGTATCTCCAACGGATGTGGCAGTACGAGGGTGATGTGGTGCGGTTTATTGCCAGTGACAATACCGCTTTATTCGTTAATGAGGCCAGGGGGATTAACGAAAGCCTATTAACAGAGACACTGGACCGCCTATTTGGTCGATCAGACACGGAGATTGACTGGCAAAAGGTGGCCGCCGCAGTAGCCGCTACTCGCCGTATCTCGGTGATTTCTGGTGGGCCGGGAACGGGGAAAACCACCACAGTAGCCAAGCTATTAACTGCGCTGATACAGCTTAGCCAAGGGCAGCGTTTACGTATCCAGCTTGCTGCCCCAACGGGTAAAGCCGCTGCGCGGCTGACTGAGTCATTGGGGAATGCCATCCGCCAACTCACACTTACAGACGCCGAGCGCAAGTTATTCCCAGATCAAGCATCCACTCTGCACCGTTTATTAGGTGCTCAACCAAATAGTCAACGTTTGCGTTATCACCGAGGTAATCCACTAAATCTTGATGTGCTGGTGGTAGATGAAGCGTCTATGGTGGATTTACCCATGATGGCGCGGCTAATTGCCGCTTTGCCCGCTAAAGCTCAAGTCATTTTCCTCGGGGACCGAGATCAGTTAGCTTCGGTTGAGGCCGGGGCGGTATTAGGGGATATTTGTCGCTTTGCTGAGTTGGGTTATAGCAAGGCTCGTGCAGAACAGTTAGCACGGCTGACAGGATGCACATTGGCCGGAAATATACCGATTGGATCAGTCTCTACGGATACGGTCAATGTGCGTGATAGCCTGTGTTTATTGCGTAAGAGCTATCGGTTTGATGAGAAATCGGGTATCGGGCAGCTCGCTTTAGCGGTTAATGCAGGCAAGTATCGGGATGCATTATCAGTATTAAAGGGGGCCTATTCAGATGTTGAACATTTTTCTCTGACGGATTCAGATGACTACCAACGGTTGCTGGAGGATTGCGTTGCGGGCTATCAGCATTACCTCCAATTGGCAGCTACAGGTGCGCATGCTGTGGATGTGCTGGCGGCATTTGGTCGTTATCAATTGTTGTGTGCATTGCGAAGTGGGCCATTTGGTGTCAGTGGCTTGAATGAACGGATTGAGCAGTTGTTGCATCGCAAGAGGTTAATTGAGCGTGCACCTAGCCCATCTGGGCGTTGGTATGCCGGTCGGCCGGTGATGATCGGGCTTAATGACAGTGCGTTAGGTCTCTTTAATGGCGATATTGGTATCGCGTTATATGACGATGAAGGAGAGCTACGGGTGCATTTCCAGTTGCCGGATGGCAACATAAAATCGGTGCAACCCAGCCGTCTTCCCAGCCATGAAACGGCTTATGCCATGACAGTTCATAAGTCGCAAGGATCAGAGTTTGAACATACCGCCCTGGTATTACCGAATACTTTTATGCCGGTATTAACGCGCGAATTGGTTTATACCGCGATCACTCGCGCCCGCCAGCGTTTAACTCTGTATTGTAGCGATACGATATTGGGCAATGCGATACGCACACCGACTCTTCGTCTGAGTGGGTTAGTGGATCGTTTGAATGCATTGACGTGAGTTATACGCTGCTGCTTGAAGCCACAAGGAACACGTTACACGGACCATTCCTTGGTCTGGCAAGGGGGGCCGCTGCTTGCGGCCTCCCTATAACGCTAATTATGTTGGGAATAAATTAAATAAAACCCTGATAAAGCATTTGGTCGCAATATTTATAATCAATACGGCTACAAATCAGCCAACAGAATCTTTGAGCGCCGCTGATAGTTATACAGTTCCTGCTTCTGAATCGGTAAAACCTCTACTTCGGCAGGTGTAAAACCGCGTTCTTGGAACCAGTGAATACTGCGGGTGGTGAGTACAAACAATTTTTTAAGCCCCATCTGTCGCGCTTGATTAGCAACGCGCTTTAATAGCATTTCTCCCCGAGAAGAGCTGCGATAGTCAGGATGTACTGCCACGCAGGCCATCTCACCTATTTGTTCTTCAGGGAACGGATAGAGCGCTGCACAGGCAATCGTCAAATTATCCCGTTCAATAATCGTGAATTTGTCGATTTCCATTTCAAGCTGTTCCCGCGAACGACGCACCAGAATGCCTTGTTGTTCCAGCGGGCGAATCAATTCAAGTATGCCACCAATATCATTGATGGTAGCGCGGCGCACTTGTTCAGCACTCTCCATAACAATCTGTGTACCGATACCATCGCGGGAGAATAGCTCTTGGACTAGCGCTCCATCCTCCTGATAACTCAGTAAATGGCTCCGGCGCACACCGCTACGGCAAGCTTTCACTGCACCACGTAGGAAGCGTACCGTACCGGAGTTGTAATCACCCTCTTGTTCCAGATCTTCAATCCGTTTTTGAGCATCATTTGGGAACAGCTCTGAAATAATGTCACCTTCACTGTCAGTCACCCCTTGGGATGAACAGAAACCGATCATCTTTTCTGCTTTCAGTTTGATAGCTAACTGGGTGGCAACTTCTTCTGATGTGAGATTAAAGCTCTCGCCGGTCACCGATACAGCAACCGGGCCTAGTAACACGATTGCGCCATTATCTAATTGACGGTGAATTGCCTCTTCATCGATACGACGAATACGCCCGCTATGACAATAATCCACACCATCATCCACCCCCAGCGGCTGAGCAATAATGAAGTTGCCACTGACTACATTAATATGCGCGCCTTGTAGCGGGGTATTATTGAGACTCATTGATAGTCTTGCAGTGATATCCAACTGCAATAGGCCGGCTGCTTGTTTCACCATTTCCAGAGTTCGGGCATCTGTTACCCTGGTATGCTTGTGATAAATAGGTTCGTAATGATGCTGTGCCAAATTGCTGTCGATCTGTGGGCGCGCACCGTATACCACGACCAACCTGATCCCAAGGCTATGCAACAAACCGATATCATTGACGATATTCGCGAAGTTTTCATGCTCAATCGCCTCGCCACCCAACATGACAACGAATGTCTTGCCACGGTGCGCGTTGATATAGGGAACTGAGTGGCGAAATCCCTGGACCAGTTCAGTACTACGTTCCTTCACGGCAGACCCTCTTTGAATTTTTATTCGGTATTTTTGTATTTTTATTCTTTTTTGACCAAGATGGCAAGCACCAAATTACTATCAAATGCATATGTATGGCGTATCTGTATTAATAAATTGAATAACATAAAAATGTTTTTCTAATGACAGCGTGGGATTGATTCGTTAAAGTTTTTGCACATAAATTTTTTTGTGCGCTTTTTATTCATATTTTGGTAGTTACTTTGGAGTTACATGGCAGATTCAAATCATAATCCTGGGCGTCGTCGTCTGTTGCAAGGTGCTGCGAGCGCCTGGATGCTGAGTGTTAGTCGAGTTGGATTTGCTGCTTCCTCACATATTATTGCAGTCCGGGTTTGGCCCTCTTCAACCTATACCCGAGTCACGCTGGAATCCAATACTCCGCTGAAGTATCGTCAGTTCGCTCTTACCAATCCTGATCGTATTGTGGTTGATATTGAAGGGGTACATTTAAATAGCGTCCTGAAACAGATAACTAATCAGGTTCAGTCCGGTGACCCTTATCTGAAGCAAGCCCGAGTAGGGCATTTTGATAAAAATACCGTCCGTTTGGTTTTGGAGTTGAAGCAGAGCATCAGCCCCCAGCTATTTACTCTAAAACCTTTTGCTGAATTTCGAAATCGTTTAGTGGTGGATTTATATCCCGCTCAGGGCAACAACTCTGCTGAGGACGATCCATTGTTGGCATTATTGGAAGATTATAATAAAGGCGACGTGGAGCGTAGCTTACCCGCAGAGACACCAAAAGCAGGCAAAGCAGGGCGCGATAGACCGATAGTTATCATGCTGGATCCTGGTCACGGCGGAGAAGATCCCGGTGCTATTGGTAGAAATAAAACCCGTGAAAAAGACATCGTGCTACAAATTGCCCGTCGGTTACGGGCGTTAATTCAAAAAGAAGCCAATATGCGGGTGTTTATGACCCGTAATGAAGATGTTTTTATCCCGTTGAAAGTGCGGGTAGCGAAGGCGCGCAAACTGCGAGCAGATTTATTCATTTCAATTCATGCGGATGCATTTACCAGTCAGGCGGCCAGAGGTTCCTCCGTTTTTGCGCTATCAACCAAGGGCGCAACCAGTACCGCCGCGCGTTTCCTGGCCCAGACACAGAATGAGGCCGACCAGATTGGGGGGGTTAGCAAAAGTGGTGATCGCTATCTGGACCATACCATGATTGATTTACTGCAAACGGCGACGATTAATGACAGCCTGAAGTTTGGTAAAGAAGTGCTGAATCGCATGGGGAAGATTAATACGCTGCATAAGAACCGTGTCGATCAGGCGGGGTTTGCTGTATTGAAAGCACCTGATATTCCTTCAATTTTGGTTGAAACAGCATTTATCAGTAATCTGGAAGAAGAGCGCAAACTACGTACCAGCCGTTTTCAGCAACAAGTCGCAGAATCTATTTTTGCTGGCATCAAAGCCTATTTTGCTAATGGTGGGGCGATGGCCCGACTTTAACGCGTAGGGCATTGTTATTGATTGAGATATATACCCTAAATAATTCGAGTTGCAGGAAGGCGGCAACTGAGATAATCCCGCTGAGTTGACGTTAGTCAATTATTCGGGTGAACGAAAGCAACCAACACACATGCGGTTTGAAGTATGACGGGTATAAAGCCAGAAACAAAAAAACACCCTTGAGGGTGTCTGATGTTGATATGAAAATGATTAAGAATTGGTTGCGGGGGCCGGATTTGAACCGACGACCTTCGGGTTATGAGCCCGACGAGCTACCAGGCTGCTCCACCCCGCGTCCGTCTTAATACTATTTTCTATCTTACTACTTAGTCGTGTAATTGGTTGCGGGGGCCGGATTTGAACCGACGACCTTCGGGTTATGAGCCCGACGAGCTACCAGGCTGCTCCACCCCGCGTCCGTCACTACACTTTATTTGCTTCTCACTACTATTCTACCTAATTCGTCTTAACTTTCAAGACTATCGAACGACATTTGATACTGCTGGTAGCCAGTATCGGTTGGTTGCGGGGGCCGGATTTGAACCGACGACCTTCGGGTTATGAGCCCGACGAGCTACCAGGCTGCTCCACCCCGCGTCCGATTGAGCGCACTATACTCTGGATGAGATCTGTTGCAAGTATTTTTGCCACTTAATTAGGGTAAATAGGTTTTTTCGATTAATTTATCAACTATCTGTTTCCTTTTTCCCCATAACGGGGTCAGGAGGATTTTTTTCCACCTGCCGATTCCTTTATCTATAGGCGTTTGTTATCGTTCGCCAGTAGATAAAATGAGTAAAAGAAGGCGTGAAATGACAAGTCGTTGGGGCAAATACCTACTAAGTGGAATAATGATTGCTGTTCTGGCGGGGTGCCAATCGCGGCCAACCGATCGTGGGCAGCAATATAAGGATGGGCGTCTGGAGCAATCACTGGAACTGGTGAATGAACCAAATGCAACAGGTAAGCCAGTTAACGCAAAAGATTATTCTGATCAGGTGAAAGTGATTAACCAATCTTCACCGGGTCTCTATAACCGCAATAGTAATACATTCAATGCGGTCGAAAACTGGATGTTGGCAGGGGCCGATACCAGCAAGCTAAGTTTATTTGGTTTGAATGCCTATCAGATGGAGGGGGTCGATAATTTCGGTAACGTACAGTTTACTGGCTACTACACTCCGGTGCTTCAGGCCCGTTATACGCCACAAGGTGAATTCCGCCACCCACTTTATCGGATGCCTGCTAAAGGAAAGCGCCGTTTACCCGATCGCGCTGCTATCTATGCAGGTGCATTGGATAACCGCAGTTTAGTTATCGCATACACCAATTCGCTGGTGGATAACTTTATGATGGAAGTGCAGGGCAGCGGCTATGTTGATTATGGCGATGGGCGACCACTGACCTTCTTCGGTTATGCAGGTAAAAATGGCCATGCTTACCGTAGTATTGGCAAAGTGCTGATTGATCGTGGCGAAGTCGCTAAAGCAGATATGTCGATGCAAGCCATCCGCCACTGGGCTGAAACCCATAGTGAAGCTGAGGTCAGAGAGCTTTTAGAGCAGAATCCGTCCTTTGTGTTCTTTAAACCAGAAATGTACGCGCCGGTGAAAGGGGCCAGTGCGGTTCCATTGATTGCCAAAGCGTCAGTTGCATCTGATCGTTCCTTGATTCCGCCAGGCACCACATTACTAGCTGAAGTGCCTTTGCTGGATAATCAGGGCAAATTCACGGGTCAATATCAGATGCGCCTGATGGTGGCATTGGATGTTGGTGGTGCGATTAAAGGTCAGCACTTTGATATCTATCAGGGGATTGGCCATGAAGCTGGGCAGGCTGCTGGGTACTACAATCATTATGGTCGGGTTTGGGTACTGAAAAATGCCCAAAGCAGCGGACCGCTATTTACCGCTTATCAAGGTGGCAAAACAGTCGCGCCAGCGGGTAATGGTTCATCATTACTGGTAAATAATCAGGGTCAGTAAGTTTCCTTATTACCTGCAATTGCCGGTATACGGTCGGTTTCACTCTTTATCAGGCGGCCAATTGGCCGCTTTTGTCTTCATATCATCGATATTATTAACGTCATTTCGAAGCAATTAAGGTAACACATTGATGAACACAGCCTTTTCCGAAGCTTACCAACAGCGGTTTGGTGGCATAGCGCGTCTATATGGTCAGCAGGCGCTGGAACTGTTTTCGCAGGCGCATATCTGTGTCATTGGTATTGGCGGTGTCGGCTCATGGGCAGCGGAAGCGCTGGCGCGCACTGGTATCGGCGCGATTACGTTGATTGATATGGATGATGTTTGCGTAACCAATACTAATCGTCAGATCCATGCCTTACGGCACAATGTCGGCCAAGCTAAAACCGAAGTGATGGCGGAACGTATTCTGGCTATCAATCCTGAATGCCGCGTGACGTGTATTGATGATTTTATTACTGCGGATAATGTCGCGGAGCTTTTAAATAACAATTTTAGCTATGTCATTGATGCAATTGATAGTGTACGGCCTAAGGCGGCACTACTCTCTTATTGTCGCCGCTATAAAATCCCAGTAGTCACCACCGGTGGTGCAGGTGGGCAGTTCGATCCAACACGTATTGAGGTAGTAGATCTGGCAAAAACCATTCAGGATCCGCTGGCGGCTAAGCTACGTGAAAGGTTGAAAAGTGACTTTAATGTGGTGAAAAACAGCAAAGGTAAACTGGGGATCGATTGTGTTTTTTCCAGCGAACCACTGGTTTATCCCCAGGCTGATGGATCAGTTTGTGCTTCGCGCAGTACAGCGGAAGGACCTAAAAAAATGGACTGTACTTCAGGTTTTGGCTCGGTAACCATGGTTACTGCGACCTTTGGTTTTGTTGCTGTGTCCCATGCATTGAAAAAAATGATGGCGAAAGCAGCCCGTCAGGTGAAATAACCCCTACTCTATATATTGGGCGGCGATAGCCTTTACACCTTGTGCCAGCGCCAGTAAACCGCTGGCGCGCGAGGTGCTTAGCTGCTGGCGTAGCCCTAACTGCTCAAACAGCGCCAATGGGTCTTCTGCTAATACCTGCTGTGGGGTTTTCCCCTCCACCGCAGTTAAAATAACCGCCAGTAATCCACGAACAATGCGGCCTTCGCTATCACCATAAAAATGTAAGCTACCATCCGGCAGGCGTTGATGCCCCAGCCACACTCGATTTTCACATCCAGTTAGCTCCAGTTCATTCTGTTTTAGTGGCTCCGGTAATGACGGAAGCTGTTTTGCCAGCAAAATCAACTGACGATAACGATCTTCCCACTGTTTATGAACGCTGAATGTCTCCAGCAGTTTAGCAGCAGTAATATCGTGACCAAAAGGGTGTGGGGCAATCATCATCTTCTCAATTAGACCGGTGGTTATTGGGCGAAATTATTATCTGTTAGTTCTTAATCTTGCAATAGTTCCAGAGCCTTAGCTATCGCGTTACACAATATATCAACATCGTTCGCGGTATTGTACGGTGCGAATGAGGCACGCAGGCTGCCACTCACCCCTAATGCTGCCATGAGTGGTTGTGCGCAATGTTGCCCGGCGCGCAGTGCGATGCCCTGTTCGGCCAATAACGTTACTAAATCGCTATGGTGCACACCATCGAAAGTAAACGCCAATAAACTGGATTGCTGGCAACGGAAGCTGCGAAAACCCGGTAATTTAGCCAGTTTATTCTCTGCCAATGTGGCTAAATCTTGGCTATAGGTTTCTGCTTCTGTCAGATCAATATGTTCGAGCCAACTAAGAACGGCAGAGAAACCAATGACGCCAGCAATATTTGGCGTACCAGCCTCAAAACGGTATGGCACCTCATGGGACGTAAATCCACCGAAGGAAGCATGAGTGAGCATTTTACCGCCACCGTGCCAGGCTGGCATCTCGTCGAGTAATTCAGACTTGCCGTACAGCACGCCTATGCCGGTCGGCCCATAAAGCTTGTGGGCTGAGAAAGCGTAAAAATCAATATCTAGCACTTGAACGTCTGCCGGGTTATGCACAACACCTTGCGCCCCATCTACCATCACTACACAGTTATATTGATGGGCAAGTTCGATTGCCTGAGCTAACTCGGGGCTACCACCCGTGACGTTAGACATTTGGCCCAGCGCCAATATGCGTGTTTTATCATTAAGCAATTGCGGTAATTGCTGTAAATCGGGGAGATGATCAAGGCCGATGGGTAATTTAACCATTCTGGCCCCTGTCTGCTCTGCAACCATAAGCCAGGGGATTAAGTTGGCATGATGTTCAGCTTCACTGACAATAATTTCATCACCCGTTTGCAGACGAGGGCGGGCATAGCTTTGTGCTACTAAATTAATGGCTTCGGTAGTGCCTTTGGTCCAAATGATATTTTCTGCTGCGGGTGCATTGATAAAGTCAGCCACTTGTTGGCGGGTTTCCTCAAAACGAACCGTCAATGACAATGCTGATTGATGTTGGCTGCGATGTACTGTTGCGGAGTCCTGCTGATAAAACTGTTGTGTCGCCTCAATCATGGCGCGGGGTTTCAGCGCAGTTGCCGCACTGTCCAGATAGGTTATCTCATCACTAATAGCCGGGAATTCCTGACGAAAATCCGTGGGATTAAAAGCTTTCATACTGTTGTTCTCATCCTTTGGGTTACTTCGGAACTGTCTCATTTTGACTCATTTTGTTCATAATTTGCCCGCTAATGGCTCGGTTCACTGGAAATATGTCATAAGTGAGTTATGCTAAATAGTAACGGACATAACCATTTGTCTGGTAATGAAAATGAGTTTTTTAGCATTTTAATCTGCAAGGAGTCACCCATGAAAAAGACAGCTGCCGTAATTTCTGCACTTATGCTCACTTTTACCTTAGCAGCCTGTTCAAGCAACTATGTTATGCATACCAATGATGGTCGCACTATCGTTGCTGATGGTAAACCTAAAGTAGATGATGAAACTGGGATGATAAGCTACACCGATGCCAACGGCACCGAGCAGCAAATTAACCGTTCAGAAGTAAAAGAAATGGCTGAGGGTAAGTAGTTTAACGCGAAGTCACCGTTCAAAAGATGCCTAATACGGCAATCAAACCCTCTGCAACAACTTAAATTTAAGCTCTGACTATGTGCAATGCAAAGTCGCGTTTAAATTTAAGCGCTGAAAATAGGGTAAAAAAAAGCACCGCTAAAATAGCGGTGCTGCATAAAATCACTATGGACAGACAGGGTAAATGTACAGGAAGTGAAAAAAAACAGTAGCTTAGCTACTATGTCTGGACTACCAGACCATTTGCAAACACAACATCACAACCACAAAGCCAAAAGCATTTCAGTACCTGGATACTAAACCTACTTTTCGTTCCGGCTTGGGAAGTGCCGCCACTATAGGTATTTGCTGGCGCATCATCAACGGACAATTTATAATGTCTCGGATTATAAAAACTAATAAGTAAACAAAGGGTTTCATCTAAGGATGAGCCGTTATAAAAAAAGTATCCAATTCATGTCAAAACGATTACCACCCCTGAACGCCTTGCGGGTTTTCGATGCGGCCGCACGCCACTTGAGTTTTACTAAAGCTGCTGATGAATTATTTGTCACGCAAGCGGCTGTTAGTCACCAGATAAAGTCCCTGGAGGATTTTCTCGGGCTAAAACTGTTCCGCCGTCGTAACCGCTCGCTGTTACTGACTGAGGAGGGGCAAAGCTACTACCTCGATATTAAAGAGATTTTTACCTCCATCAATGAAGCAACTCGTAAATTGCAGGCGCGTAGCGCGAAAGGCGCGCTCACTGTAAGCCTCCCTCCTAGCTTTGCTATTCAATGGCTGGTCCCTCGTCTATCTGGATTTAATGCGGCTTATCCGGGGATCGATGTCAGGATTCAGGCGGTAGATCGGGAGGAGGACAAACTTGCTGATGACGTTGATGTGGCTATTTTCTATGGCCGGGGTAATTGGACTGGTTTGCGTACTGAGCGTTTGTATGCAGAATTCTTACTTCCTGTTTGTGCGCCTACTTTATTAACGGGTGAGCATGGATTAAAAGTACCGGCAGATCTGGCTAATCATACGTTGTTGCATGATACTTCCCGCCGGGATTGGATGGCCTATACCCGTCAACTGGGTGTTCCTCAAATTAATGTGCAACAAGGTCCGATATTCAGCCATAGTGCGATGGTGGTTCAGGCTGCCGTTCACGGCCAAGGTATTGCGTTAGTGAATAACGTCATGGCTCAGGCAGAGATTGAAGCAGGGCGCTTGGTGTGCCCGTTTAATGATGTTTTGGTGAGTAAAAATGCTTTTTATCTGGTTTGTCATGACAGTCAGGCAGAACTAGGTAAAATAGCCGCCTTTCGTCAGTGGATATTGGCAAGAGCTGCCAGCGAGCAAGAAAAGTTACGCTTTCGCTATGAGAACTGATTAATCACCCTATTCTGCGTAGTAATGACAACCCATTCACGATGGTAACCCGCTACGATAAAATGGGCTATTGTCGGGCGATATAACGATATACCCACGTCATTGGAATCGCAGCTAGCACTTCTGCAATGTCGAGTACGAAGGGTATAACTCTATCTAATTTAAGGTTAATGACGATGAATGGTCGTTTAATGCTGATATTTGCCGCACTGAGCGGTTTTTTCTATGTCGCTTTTGGTGCCTTTGGTGCTCATGTATTGAGCGCCTCACTGGGGCCGAATGAGATGGCCTGGGTTCGTACTGGGCTGGAGTACCAAGGGTTCCATACGCTGGCGATTCTGGCGTTAGCTGTTGCGATGCAACGGCAAGTAAGTATTTGGTTTTACTGGAGTGGTGCCTTGTTAGCGCTCGGAACGCTACTCTTTAGCGGCAGTTTATATTGCCTGGCTCTATCGCACCTGAAACTGTGGGTATATATCACGCCAATCGGCGGCGTATGTTTTCTGGCGGGATGGATTTTGATGTTGATTGGCGCGCTGCGTCTAAGAAAAAGGGCAGAACGCCATGAATAATAAAATTGCTTTATATTGCCGCTCTGGCTTTGAGAAAGAGTGTGCGGCAGAAATTACCGCGAAAGCGGCACAGCTTGAAATCTTTGGTTTCGCTCGAGTAAAAGAAAACAGCGGTTATGTGCTGTTTGAGTGCTATCAGTTGGAAGATGCCGATCGCTTGATTCGTGAAGTGCCTTTTCGTGAGTTGATTTTTGCCCGCCAGATGATGGTGGTGGGTGAGTTATTAAAAGATTTGCCGCCGGAAGACCGTGTTTCACCGATTGTGGGGATGTTAGTCGGTGTTATTGAAAAAGCCGGTGAGTTACGTGTTGAAGTTCCTGATACCAATGAAAGCAAAGAGTTGCTTAAGTTTTGCCGTAAGTTAACGGTACCTTTACGCAGCGCAATGCGGGAACAAAAAATTCTTTCTGCCCGTGAAAATCCTCATCGGCCAGTAGTACACGTGTTCTTTATCGCGTCTGGCTGCTGTTATGTTGGCTACTCTTACAGCAATAATAACTCGCCGTTCTATATGGGTATCCCCCGTCTTAAGTTCCCATCTGACGCACCAAGCCGTTCAACCTTAAAACTGGAAGAAGCTTTTCATGTGTTTATCCCTGCGGATGAATGGGAGGAGCGTTTGGCCAGTGGTATGCATGCAGTTGATCTAGGTGCTTGCCCCGGTGGTTGGACCTACCAATTAGTGCAGCGCAGCATGATGGTTCAGGCTATTGATAATGGTGCGATGGCACAAAGCCTGATGGATACCGGACAGGTAACCCATCATCGCGTCGATGGTTTTAAATATGAGCCAACGCGTAGCAATATCTATTGGTTAGTATGCGATATGGTAGAAAAGCCGGCTAAAGTGACGCAACTTATCATCAAGTGGTTGGTAAACGGTTGGTGTCGTGAGGCAATTTTCAACTTGAAATTACCGATGAAAAAACGTTTTGAAATCGTTTTGGAAAATATGGAAATGATGGATGAACAGTTGAAAGAAAACGGTATCAATGCCCATATTCAAGCTAAACAGCTCTATCATGACCGTGAAGAAGTGACGGTGCATGTGCGTCGTATTTGGTCCGGTGTTCCGGGGCGTCGGGATGAGCGTCAATAGTCATATATATTTGGTACTTGCAGCCGCAGTGGTTTAGCGGTGGCTCCAATTACTGGAATATGAGTATCGTGTTATCCGCAAGGGGCCATTTGGCCCCTTAATTTTAAGGTAACCTAAGTTGTTGCAAATTACCGCTTAATGTCAAATCGGTTTTCAGTGTAGCGATTTGCTTACAGATAAATGCCATATCTTGGTGTTGCTGCAATTTCTTCCGCCATTTCTCCGGCACTGATTCCAGATCTTGATAAAGCACTTCAAGGTTGCTGGCATGCTGCAATAGCAGTGCGGCAGTTTTGGCACCTATCCCCGCGACGCCTGGAATTTTGCTGCTGCTGATGCCCGCAAGCCCCCAATAGTCAGGCAGTTGGTGTGGCAATACACCAAACTCTTGTTTTACAAATGGCATATCCAGCCAGCGTTTTTGGAAGTAATCGCGAATCTGTACATTTGGCGCTAACAGTTGGCAGTAACCTTTGTCGGTGGAAACGATCGTCACTTGATGGCCGGCTCCACCAATTTTGGTCGCCAAAGTTGCCGCCAGATCATCGGCTTCATTGCCAGGAGAATGCCAGCAAGCGACCCCGAGTGAACTAAACGCCTCACGGATCTGCGGCATTTCTTGTTGCAGGTTGTCCGGCATCGGTGAGCGGCCAGCTTTGTAATCAGGCAAGCATTGATGACGCCAACTATCGGAACGATCATCCTCATCAAACACGGCGACAGCGTGGGTGGGTAAACTATGTGAAATAAGCTGTTGCAACGCATGCTGGCAGGCATTAATGCAAGGTGAACCTTGTACTGCATGGATGCGACGAATCAGATTAAGTGCATCAACGATAAGAAGATGGATTTGCATAGCCTGTCTTATATAGTCATTAAGCCAGATTAATGTCGGGCAGCCACACGACTAAGTGCTGGCGCTGCCCGGTGAGGTATTACTATTTAAGGCTTAGCTGCAAATTTCGTAGCAAGGGGTATAAGCAGTGCCAGGCAGTTTCATTCGATGCTGTGCAATAAATCCTTGCAGTAAGCTATCCATTTGTTTCATCAATTGTGGATCGCCATGCAATTTATAAGGCCCATAGGCTTCGATGGCATGAATTCCCACTTCTTTTACGTTACCCGCAACGATGCCTGAGAATGCACGGCGTAGTGCCGCAGCCAGTTCTTCAGGGGGCTGGTTATGAGACAGATTGAGATTCGCCATATTTTCATGACTCGGTTCAAACGGATGCTGTAAATCTGGCTTGATACGGATAGACCAGTTGAAGCTATAAGCATCCCCCGTATTACGGCGGTTTTCTTTCACCAGTGGCATCGCTTTCTTCATTTGACGGGCGACTTCAGCCGGGTCATCGATAATTATCTTGTAGTATTTGCGCGCGCCATCACCCAGAGTGTTCATGATGAACTCATCCACCACTCGGAAATAATCCGCGCTCTCTTTTGGCCCGGTTAAGATAAGTGGCAGTACCTGCTCACTGTTCTCTGGATCCATTAATATGCCTAGCAGATAGAGCAACTCTTCCGCTGTCCCTACGCCACCTGGGAAAATAATGATGCCATGCGCGATGCGGACGAACGCTTCAAGCCGTTTCTCAATATCCGGCATGATAATCAATTCATTGACCAGCGGATTAGGTGGCTCTGCTGCAATGATGGAAGGCTCAGTCATACCAATAAAACGGCCATTTCTGTAACGTTGTTGGGCATGGCCAACGGCGGCACCCTTCATCGGTGCTTCCATCGCTCCTGGCCCACAGCCAGTGCAAATATTTAACTCTCGTAAACCCAGTTGGCTCCCCACTTTACGGGCATACAAGTATTCAGTTTCATTGATTGAATGGCCGCCCCAGCACACAATCATATTGGGGTCTTCATCAAGATGGAGGGCTCGGGCATTACGTAAAATAGAAAAGACCAGATTGGTCAAATGGCTGGAGCTTTCCATATCGAGATGTTGAAAACGCCCAGCGCTAACAATTTGACCATTCACAAACAAAATATCGCGTAACACCGCAAACAGATTTGCCTGTAATGAACGAATAATTTTGCCATCAACAAAAGCATGTTCTGGTGGATTTACCAGTTCGAGTTTTACACCTCGTTCACGGCGCAATACATTGATATCAAAAGTTTCATAACGCGATAAAAGCTCTTTGCTGTTATCGGTTAGGCTGCCTGAATTGAGAACTGCCAAGGAGCAGTTACGGAATAAACGGTACAGATCACTGCTGGCTGTACGTTTGAGCATATCCACTTCGAGCTGTGATAACAGATCCATTGAGCCGAGTGGGCTGACATGTGTAATCAAAGTTACTCCTTTACACCCCGGAGGGTGGTAGTGTCCGTGTATACCCTTCGTACTTAACGTTGCTGGGTGTTGGCTGCCTACCAGCAACACCAATTACTTTGGGTATATCAGAATGCTGCTTTCTATTTTGCCGTGGAATATCATAGAGATATTTAAGTATCTATCCCTGATTTCTCTACTGAAAAATAGCGTGAAGATACGGTAATTAACCTTAACGTTGTCCCTCGGTTTTTGCCAATACTAACGTGCGTTGTGTTTAAATGTTGCGTACATGTACGCATATATTTATTGCCGGGCCATACGGCCAGTTGATGGAACAAAATCAGTATTGGAGCGCCAAGGGTTGATATCCAGTCCGCCACGGCGGGTATAACGAGCATAGACCGACAGTGTTTCAGGCTGACAAAAACGCATTATGTCGTTGAAGATACGCTCTACACACTGTTCGTGAAATTCATTATGGTGCCGGAAAGAGACCAGATAGCGTAGCAGTGCCTCTCGGTTAATCTGTGGGCCACTGTAGCTGATTTGTACTGATCCCCAATCTGGCTGGTGGGTAATCAGGCAGTTGGATTTGAGCAGATGGCTAACCAGGCTCTCTTCTACTCTGTTGGCCGTGGTAGCCCCTTGCAGATAATCGGCGCTAAATTCATAGCTATTGATACGAATATCCTGTTGGTCGAGACATTCGCCCGAGAAATCGGCAATGGGTTGATGTGTTATTTCATTGAGTTGATATAGCGTGACACTGACATCACCTTGAGCGCAGGCCGCCAAATCGCGTTGCAATGTGGCGCGAACACTTTCCCAATCAGCAAACACGGTTTGGTTAAAACTGTTGAGATAGAGTTTAAAGCTTTTGGATTCAATCAGATTAGTACTATCCGCATTCAGGCTGATTTCACCCACGGCAACTTGTGGCAGGCCATTACTGTTTAGCCAAGACAATTCATAGAGCGTCCAGATATCTGCACCATGAAAGGGCAGGTTATCTGGATATAAACCGAGAGGTTCACGGTTCATGCTGCGTGGCACAGCTTGCAACAAGGTGACGTCATAGTGATCGCGATAAGCGGTTGGTTTGCCCAGCGTCAGTTCCGCCAGAGCCTTATGGTCTTGATATGAAGACATGCTGTTCCCATGATGAGAGAAAGGTACAATAGCTTTAGTTTATCAATTTATGCCGCGTTTAACTGCATTTCTGAGTGGGGGTAACACTCAGAAATGCAGCGCAAGCCGCCGCGATACTGAGAATCGAGAATGGACCAGAATGTTTCAACGGCACTGAATAGCTTTACCCAACGTTATATCAATCTATGGCAGCAGCAGACCGGGCATCTGCCCGCCAGTGAAGAACTTTATGGTGTTCCTTCACCTTGCATCGTGGAAACTCAGGACAGCCAGGTATTTTGGTTGCCACAGCCAGCGGTTGCCGATGCCACATTGGCTAATATTGAACGGGCGTTGGAGATTCAGCTTCACCCGGATATTCATGCGTTTTACACCTGCCAATATGCTGGCGACATGATGGCTGATTTAGGTGATCACCGTTTTACGCTGCTACAAGTGTGGAGCGAAGATGATTTTATCCGTTTACAGGAGAATCTAATTGGTCATCTGGTCACGCAAAAAAGGCTGAAACTCTCGCCAACGCTGTTTTTAGCAACCACCGAGTCAGAGATGACAATGGCTTCATTGTGCAATGTCACAGGTAATGTGGTGTTAGAGCAATTTGGTAGTAGTAAGCGCACCCTGCTGGCATCGACTCTCATACATTTTCTTGATGCATTGCGTCCAGTATTACCTGAATAAGCGAGTGGTTATTGTTTATTCTAGTCAAGTCGGTGTGCGAGATCTCTCACACCGGCTGTGAGACATAACTTCTATTCTTTAACTGTAAAGTTTTTGTGTCAAATTTATCTTCAATAAAATCATTTTGTTATAAACGTTCATTTTTTATATGTAAAAGTATCAGCATCATTATTCTTACAGTGCCTTGCCACCCTTTGTCGATTAAGCGATCCTTCTAATCGCCGGATAGGATCTGGCGGAGAAGGACGGTATCTGGATGCTACCACTTCAGGATGAAGAACACTGGGACTGCTTAGGACGAGTGAAGGGATGTTTCAGGATGGAACAAAGGACACCTCCAGGATGGAGATTGAGAGCCGGTTCAGGATGAATGGTGGGTTAGGATAACCTCAGGATTAGCATCGGGATGGTGTAGGACACTGCGACGGATTGCTGGTTAGGATAACCACACGGAAAAGTTTTCATGGATTGAGCAGGGAGCATCACTTTTAGCGGGATAGCTATGAAACGAATTGAGGGGTACTGGTAAAACAGTACCCCTTTTTTTATGCTTATTTTGCCCAATATCCTTCTGTTGTCTATGGCGTGAGTTTGGGCATCGCCTTCTTCAATGGTATGCTTGGCCGCCGTTGGACCAGCCCGGCGAATGGCTGTTTTTTGGTTGAGAGCATAATCATGAGTATAGAAAATCAGGTGCGTCAGAACTTACGGGATATTGAGCTTGCCATGCGAGCAATTGATCTTTGGCAAGTTGTTCCACCGCCAGCGGCAGCCTTCGAAAGTAATGAGCCTTTCAGTATCGATACCATGGATGCCGAGCAGTGGTTGCAATGGGTACTGATTCCCCGAATGTATGCATTGCTGGAATCGAATAACCCACTTCCGACACGTTTCGCCATTACGCCATACTTTGAAGAGGCATTAAGTGGTGATAGTCGGCCAGATTGCACCATACTGCTGGCACAATTACAGTGTCTCGATGATCTGTTGAATAAAGAAAGTAACTAATGCTGGAAATAATTTACCAAGATGAATATATAGTTGCGGTGAATAAACCCGCCGGTTGGCTGGTTCACCGTAGTTGGTTGGACAGTAATGAAACCGTATTTGTGATGCAAACGGTGCGCGACCAGATTGGCCAGCATGTTTATACCGTCCACCGTCTGGATCGCCCAACATCAGGTGTGCTGCTGATGGCGTTATCCAGTGATGTTGCCCGTGCTCTTTCGGCGCAGTTTGAACAGCACCAGATTCAGAAAATATACCATGCGGTGGTTCGTGGCTATGTGCTGGAAGGTGGTACGGTTGATTACGCGATGAGCGAAGAACTGGATAAAATCGCGGATAAACATTCCAAACAAGATAAAGCACCACAACCGTCAGTTACCCACTATCAGCCTTTGGCTCAAGTGGAAGTTCCTGTTGCTATTGGGCGCTATGACACATCACGCTTCAGTTTATTGGAGCTGAAACCGGAAACAGGGCGTAAGCATCAGTTACGGCGACATATGGCACATATACGCCACCCAATTATTGGTGATAGTGCCCACGGTGATTTGCGTCAGAATAGAGGCATTGCCCAACACTTTGATTGCTCACGGCTCATGTTGCACGCTAGCCATTTACAATTGAATCATCCAGTTACTGGTGAGGTGCTTTCGCTTACGGCGCGTTGGGATGAATCCTGGCAAGGCTTGATGTCACACTTTGGCTGGTTGGGTATTACCCCTTATCTTGAAAGGGTTGAGTTTCCGGCGACCGAAGGTCAGGATAGTGAATAATTTTTTCTGGTTAAAAGGGAATATCTTTTATGGCTCAGGTCGGGATTTTTGTCGGCACTGTCTACGGTAATGCGTTGTTAGTGGCGGAAGAAGCTGAAAACATACTGAAAGAGCAGGGGCATGAGGTAACACTGTTTGAAGAGGGGACTTTAGAAGCCTGGCAGTATTATCGTCAACATTATGCACTGGTTATCACATCTACTACCGGACAAGGCGACTTCCCTGACAGCATAGCAGCACTGTTCGTCGCTGTTCGTGATCAGGTAGGGTTTCAGCCAGAGCTACGTTATGGCGTCATTGCACTAGGTGACAGCAGTTATGATAATTTCTGCGGCGCAGGGCGAGCATTTGATGAACTGCTGCAAGAGCAAGGGGCGACCCGGATTGGTGAACGACTGGATATTGACGCGATGGAACACCCTGAGCCAGAAGTGGTTTCAGCGTTGTGGGTAGAAAAATGGGGCCGCTTGCTTAAGTAACATAGCTTCTGCTCAATGACGTATTGTGGCGTGCAGTGTGCTGCCACAATACGTGTTCAGCTAGATTTAGCGGCCGTTGGTCAGCTTTTCTAAATCTGATTCAATTTCTGAAATCTTATTGGCGACAACGCTTTCTAAATGGCGTAAGTCATCCAGGATTTTGCGTTTCAAATCCACTTCAATCTGATCGCGCTTACACAGTTGATCCAACTCATCAATGACGTAACGGAGATTAGGATTGATTTCATTGATTTCTTTGTAACCATGTCCAGCGTTATCCGCCACTACAGTTTTGCGTTGGCGTGGATATTTGAATTTCACACTCTTAGCAAAAAACTCGCCTTTATCTTTGCGGAAATAAATTTTCAGAATGTCGTTATTGGCCTCCTGACGCAGGCTATAGCGATCGACATCTTCTGGTTGTGTGATTCCTAAGCTTTTCAGATTGTCATACATAGCGCCACCTTTTTGATTTTATATTCCACAGTTTATGATTATGACGGTAAATTTCGCCAAAGTATGTGATTGCAGGCGATAACTTCACAAAGCAAAAAAATAGCGGGTGATTAGCCCGCTATATTCATCTTAGTCGATGGTGCGTAATAACTCATTAATACCGACTTTTCCACGGGTTTTCGCGTCAACTTTCTTCACGATAACTGCACAGTACAGGCTGTAGCTACCGTCTTTCGAGGGCAGGTTACCGGAAACGACAACAGACCCGGCCGGAACGCGGCCATAGTGAATTTCACCAGTTTCACGATCGTAAATACGGGTGCTTTGCCCAATAAATACGCCCATAGAGATAACGGAACCTTCTTCGACGATAACCCCTTCAACCACTTCTGAACGCGCACCGACAAAGCAGTTATCTTCAATGATGGTTGGGTTGGCTTGCAGTGGCTCAAGCACGCCACCAATGCCGACACCACCGGACAAGTGCACATTCTTACCAATTTGCGCGCAAGAACCGACAGTTGCCCAGGTATCGACCATGGTGCCTTCATCAACGAAAGCGCCAATATTCACATAAGAAGGCATCAGTACGGTATTACGAGCGATAAATGCGCCTTTACGTACGGTTGCTGGTGGTACGACACGGAAGCCTTCACGTTGGAACCGCGCTTCATCGTAACCGGCGAATTTCATTGGTACTTTGTCGTAGTAACGCGTTTCTGCGCCTTCCATGACCTGATTATCATTGATACGGAAAGACAGCAGTACCGCTTTCTTCAGCCATTGATGGGTAACCCACTGGCCGTCAATCTTTTCTGCCACCCGTAGTGCACCGGTATCAAGCAGATCAATCACGTGGTTAATCGCTTCGCGGGTTACGGTATCAACGTTGGCCGGCGTGATATCTGCACGGCGTTCGAAGGCGGTTTCAATAACGTTCTGTAGTTGCTGCATCCTGTTCCCTTCAAAATGGGTTGTAAGAAAAATTAATGACTAAAAAGTTATTTGTATCACAGTTTATCGTTCGGATTGAGGGTATCTGTCAACCGTTGTGCTAATTCGCGGCGGGTTTCAATACTTAAAGCGCGGCGATCTTTGTCTGCTAATACAAATAAATCCTCCACCCGCTCGCCAATAGTTGTGATACGTGCGCTATGCAGCGATAACCCTAAATCTGCAAATATCCCACCTACCCGAGCCAGTAAGCCCGGCTGGTCCAGTGCAATTAGCTCCAGATAAGTACGGCGCTCGTTATGGGTTGGCAAGAAATTGGTTTCAGTCGGTACACTGAAATGCCGTAATTTAGGTGATAACCGCCTGACGCGCGGATGTTGATAATTCGGCTGGGTCATCGCTTGTTCTAAGGCATGACTAATGATGGGATGTCTATCTTGAGCCAGTGGACTGCCATCTGGCTCCAATACGATAAAGGTATCCATCGCCATACCATCACGGTTGGTGAAAATCTGTGCATCATGAACACTCAGATTGCGGCGATCCAGCTCACCGACCACCGCAGCAAACAGTGATGGGCGGTCAGGGCTCCAGATGAATATTTCGGTTCCCCCCCGTGTTGCCTGACGGCTAACTAACACCAGTGGCTTGGTTGAGTCATGCTCTAATAAGTGGCGGGCATGCCAGGCTAATTGATTGGGTGAATGACGCAGGAAATAATCAGCCCGGCAGCGGCTCCAGATGCGGTGCAATGCTTCTTCATCGATATTATCCATCCGCAGCAGCGCCAGAGCTTGTAGCCGGTGGTGACGGACACGTTCGCGCAAATCCGGGCTGTTTTGCATACCACGGCGTAACTGTTTTTCTGTAGCGAAATAAAGTTCGCGTAACAGGCTCTGTTTCCAGCTATTCCACAAATTTTCATTGGTGGCGCAAATATCAGCCACCGTCAGACTGACTAAATAGCGCAAGCGAGTTTCGCTTTGTACTTCGGCGGAGAATTGCTGAATAACCGCAGGGTCCTGAATATCCCGACGCTGAGCTGTCACTGACATCAAGAGATGGCAACGAACTAACCAAGCCACAAGTTGAGCTTCGCGCGAGTTAAGGCCGTGCTGCTCGGCAAATTCCAATACGTCGTGAGCGCCCAGTATTGAATGGTCGCCCCCACGCCCTTTGGCAATATCGTGGAACAGCGCTGCTAGCAACAATAATTCAGGTTGAGGCAGGCGTGGGTAAAGCTCGACGCAGAGAGGATGGCGTGGCCGGGTTTTTTCATCGGCAAAGCTTTCGAGTTTAAGTAACACGCGGATAGTGTGCTCATCTACGGTGTAGGCGTGAAACAGGTCAAACTGCATCTGGCCAACGATACTGCCCCATTGTGGCATATAGGCCCACAGCACGCTGTGGCGATGCATCGGTAATAATGCTCGGGAAACCGCACCTGGGTGGCGCAAAATGGCCATGAATAGCTTGCGGGCTTCAGGAATGTTACATAAAGGCTGTTTCAGATGCCGCCGGGCATGGCGTAAGCGGCGTACTGTGGTGGAATATATGCCTTTGATATCCTGATTGCGCACCATCAGATAGAACATGCGCATAATAGCTTCAGGCTGCTGGATAAATAAGTTCTCATCACGCAGATCTATCAAATCCCCGCGTAACTGAAATTCATCATCCAGTGGACGTGGTTTTTCATTGGTACCCAGCGCCAATATGGCTTCGTCAAACAGTTGTAGCAGCATGTTGTTCAGTTCGCTGACCCGGCGCGTCATACGATAAAAATCTTTCATCATCCGTTCGACCGGTTCATTGCCTTCGCCCTGATATTGCAAAAGCTGAGCCACACTCAGTTGGCGGTCAAACAGCAGGCGGTTATCGTAGCGAGTTAATACCAAATGCAGCGCGAAACGGATGCGCCACAGAAAACTCTGGCTTTCAATCAGCTCATTGCGCTCAGCTTTGGTCAGAAAACCGAAATCAACCATCTCACTTAAGGATGTGGCACCAAAATGGCGGCGGGCTACCCATTGTAGGGTGTGGATATCCCGTAACCCACCAGGGCTACTTTTAATATCAGGCTCTAGGTTATAACTGGTGCCATGGTAGCGTTTATGCCGTTCTTGTTGTTCGGTGATTTTGGCATGGAAAAATTGCGGAGAGGGCCAGAAATTGTCGCTGAAAATGTGCTTCTGCATCTGTAAAAACAGGGCTACATCACCGCAAATCAAGCGTGACTCAATCATATTGGTGGCGACAGTGAGGTCGGCTAACCCCTCGAGCAAACACTCTTCCAGTGTGCGCACGCTGTGGCCGACTTCCAGTTTCAGGTCCCATAGCAAAGTGATCAACTGGCCGACGCGTTGCGCATCTTCATCGCTTAGACGCTGCCTGCTGAGAACCAATACATCAATATCTGATAAGGGGTGTAGTTCACCACGGCCATAGCCGCCCACAGCAACCAGCGCGGTTTCAGCCACATCATCAAAGCCATAGAAGGTCCACAGCCGCCGTAACAGGCGGTCAATGTAATCACTGCGCGCAGCAATTAATATCTCGGCACTGATTCCGCCATTGAATGCTTCCGCCTGCCAAAGTTGGAAAGTCTCAAGCCGCTGTTTGAGAATCGGGCAATTAAGGTCACTATCGAGATAAGTGCTCGGTGGTGCGGGCTGCTCAGGAATGACCTTCGGTACCGCAGGGGATACAGAGTGCTCGGTGTGATTGTCAGACATATGTTTACCCGATAAATGCGACCTGATAAAAAGACGCAGCCCATAAAAAAGCCGGCGGCTGCCGGCTTGTCATTATTACTCGTGCGTTATGATGTTGGGGATGGTGTCATCCTTTCGCAACGTCATTATTTCGCAGCCGTTATCGGTTACCACAATAGTATGCTCATACTGTGCCGACAAGCTGCGATCTTTAGTTTTTACCGTCCAGCCATCTTTCATGGTACGAATTCGGTAATCCCCTGCGTTGACCATAGGCTCAATGGTGAAAGCCATACCAGTTTGTAGGATTACGCCACCGTCGTCTGCATCGTAGTGCAGCACTTGTGGTTCTTCATGGAAACCTTCGCCAATACCGTGGCCACAATATTCACGCACCACAGAAAAGTTCTCTGCTTCCACAAATTTTTGGATCTCTTTACCCAGAGTGCGCAGGCGGATACCCGGTTTGACCATTTTGATTGCCAGGTACAGGCTCTCTTGAGTGACGCGGCACAGGCGCTCACCTAAAATGGTCGGTTTGCCGACGATAAACATTTTTGATGTATCGCCATGGAAACCGTCTTTAATAACAGTCACGTCGATATTGACGATGTCACCGTCTTTCAACACTTTCTCATCACTTGGAATGCCGTGACAAATAACTTCATTAATGGAAATACAAACCGATTTAGGAAAGCCGTGGTAACCCAGACAAGCAGAGATAGCCTGCTGATGGTTGGTGATATGATCGTGGCAGATACGATCGAGTTCACCAGTGGTTACCCCCGGTTTTACGTGAGGTTCAATGATCTCCAGCACTTCAGCAGCCAGGCGGCCAGCAACGCGCATTTTTTGAATATCTTCAGGTGTTTTTATTGAGATTGCCATGCAAAAGTGTCCGTAGGGGCTGTGAATACCAACCAGCCGCCGTAATATGAATAAGCAGGTAATAAATATCATATACCCTAAATAACCTGTCGCTAATGGTACCAGCCCTGCAATTAGCTGCCAAACTTTCGTTTGCAGTGACGACACTAAATGCAACAAAAGTTGGTGTGTTGCGGCTGTTTATGGTATAAAGCGCGCCGGCAAACCGCACTATTATGTTGTCGTTTCAGGTCCGATTTCAGGGCATGTCCTGATGGCAGGTAGCTGTTTAGCTGAGTAATACCAATCGCACTCATATGTGTAAATAACACACACGTGTCGACACATACGCCGGGGTGCCCTAAAGTTTTTGATGATTATCAATTTCTTATGGGGTCGGCGTTATGGGGCACGTGGAGGCATAACCCCAACTGATACTATAGAGGTTTTAATCATGGCAACTGTTTCCATGCGCGACATGCTCCAGGCCGGTGTTCACTTCGGTCACCAGACCCGTTACTGGAACCCGAAAATGAAGCCTTTCATCTTCGGCGCACGTAACAAAGTTCACATCATCAACCTGGAAAAGACCGTACCAATGTTCAACGAAGCTCTGGCTGAATTGAAAAAGATCTCTTCCCGTAAAGGTAAGATCTTGTTCGTTGGTACTAAACGCGCAGCAAGCGAAGCGGTAAAAGACGCTGCCAACAACTGCGACCAGTTCTTCGTGAACCATCGCTGGTTGGGCGGGATGCTGACTAACTGGAAAACTGTTCGTCAGTCCATCAAACGTTTGAAAGATTTGGAAATCCAGTCTCAAGACGGCACCTTTGACAAGCTGACCAAAAAAGAAGCGCTGATGCGTACTCGTGAACTGAACAAGCTGGAAAACAGCCTGGGCGGTATCAAAGACATGGGCGGTTTACCAGACGCTCTGTTTGTTGTTGATGCTGATCACGAACACATCGCTATCAAAGAAGCTAACAACCTGGGTATCCCGGTATTCTCTATCGTTGATACTAACTCCGATCCAGATGGCGTTGACTTCATCATCCCAGGTAACGATGACGCGATCCGTGCAGTTAAACTGTACCTGAACGCCGTTGCTACTGCCGTCACTGAAGGTCGTTCTCAAGATCTGGCCGTTCAAGCGGAAGAAAGCTTCGTAGAAGCTGAATAATAAGTCAGGCTCGTTGGAGCCCTTATTAACCAGGTATTGAAATATGTTGGTTAGGGGGCCTTTATAGGCCCCCTTTGCGTATCTAATGTGAGATCTTGTTTTCACAAGAGAACCGAGGAAATTTAAATGGTTGCTATTACCGCTGCTTTGGTAAAAGAACTGCGTGAGCGTACTGCCGCAGGCATGATGGAATGTAAAAAGGCGTTGGTTGAAGCTAACGGCGACATCGAGCTTGCCATCGACAATATGCGTAAATCTGGTCAGGCTAAAGCTGCTAAGAAAGCAGGCCGTATCGCTGCTGAAGGCATCATCCTGGCTCAACTTTCAGCCGACGGTAAGTTCGGTGTGATTCTGGAACTGAACTGCGAAACTGACTTTGTTGCTAAAGATGCTGGCTTCAAAGCATTTGGCGAAGAAGTTATCAACGCAGCTCTGGCTGACAAAATCACTAATATCGACGTTCTGAAAGCTAAGTTTGAAGAGCAACGCGCCAATCTGGTAGCTAAAATCGGCGAGAACATCAATATTCGTCGTATTGCTGCTCTGGAAGGCGATGTTCTGGGTACTTATCTGCACGGCGCTCGTATCGGCGTTATGGTTGCAGCAACTGGCGCTGATGAAGAGCTGGTTAAGCACATTGCTATGCACATTGCTGCAAGCAAACCAGAATATGTTAAGCCAGACGATGTTCCTGCTGAAGTTGTTGCTCGCGAGCACCAAATCCAGTTGGACATTGCTATCGAATCCGGCAAACCACGTGAAATTGCTGAGAAGATGGTTGAAGGCCGTATGCGTAAGTTCACCGGCGAAGTTTCTCTGACTGGTCAGAACTTCGTTATGGACCCAAGCAAAACCGTTGGTGATTTGTTGAAAGAGAACAAAGCTGACGTAACAAACTTCATCCGCTTCGAAGTGGGCGAAGGCATTGAGAAAGTTGAGACTGACTTTGCTGCTGAAGTTGCAGCAATGAGCAAACAGTCTTAATGCTAAAAATGGGGCCGCCAATCGGCGGTTCCATTTTATCCACTCGATACCCGTCATACTTCAAATTACAGGTGCGTTGACTGCTTTCGTTCACTTCAGTCACTTACTTATGTAAGCTTCTGAGGATTCGCTCAGTTGTCGTCTTCCTGCAACTCGAATTATTTAGGGTATAAGCTTAGTCCTGTCAGTTTTCAGCGCACGGTATTGCTTTGAACATTTGACGGTCAAGTTCCCAATATTTATTACTGCTGCTTAGGACAGAACACCATGGCAACCAATGCAAAACCCGTATATCAGCGTATCCTGCTTAAGCTTAGCGGCGAAGCCCTGCAAGGCGCGGAAGGTTTTGGTATCGACGCAAGCGTTTTGGATCGCATGGCTCAAGAAGTTAAAGAGCTGGTCGAATTGGGCATTCAGGTCGGTGTGGTCATTGGCGGTGGTAACCTATTCCGCGGTGCCGGTTTGGCACAGGCTGGGATGAACCGCGTAGTGGGCGACCACATGGGAATGCTGGCTACCGTAATGAACGGCCTGGCAATGCGAGATGCACTGCACCGTGCCTATGTGAACGCCCGCCTGATGTCTGCTATTCCACTTAATGGTGTGTGTGATAATTACAGTTGGGCTGAAGCTATCAGCTTGCTGCGTCATAACCGTGTGGTGATTTTTGCCGCAGGTACAGGTAACCCTTTCTTCACCACCGATTCCGCGGCCTGTCTGCGTGGTATCGAGATCGAAGCTGATGTGGTGCTGAAAGCGACGAAAGTTGATGGAGTTTACTCCGCAGATCCGGTTAAAAACCCTGACGCAACACTGTTTGAGCAGCTAACCTATCAGGATGTTCTGGAGCGCGAGCTAAAAGTTATGGATCTGGCGGCCTTCACTTTGGCCCGTGATCATAACTTGCCAATTCGTGTTTTCAATATGAACAAACCTGGCGCTCTGCGTCGCGTGGTGATGGGTGAGAATGAAGGGACGTTGATCACTAAAGAAGTGACAGCGATCGCTAAATAAGCGGCAGCCTGTATTGTCAGGGGCATGCGGCTTTCAGATATGCCCCCAATGCCTGCAACTGTTGGTTTGTATATTCACCGGCTATACTCATGCTATGGCCTGCCAAGTAACCAGTTTCCAAGGGTTCACAACGTGATTAACGAAATTAGAAAAGATACTGAAGTGCGTATGGAAAAATGCTTTGAAGCTTTCCAAAACCATATCAGTAAGATCCGTACCGGTCGTGCTTCTCCAAGTATTCTTGATGGCATTCAGGTTGAGTATTATGGCACTGCTACGCCATTGCGCCAGTTGGCTAACATTGTGGTTGAAGACTCCCGTACTCTGGCATTGACCGTGTTTGACCGCAGCCTTAGCGCCGCGGTTGAGAAAGCGATCATGACCTCCGATTTAGGGCTGAATCCTTCTTCCGCGGGTACCGTTATTCGTGTTCCACTGCCAGCATTGACAGAAGAGCGCCGTAAAGACTTGATCAAAGTTGTTCGTGCAGAAGCAGAGCAGGGCCGTGTATCGATTCGTAACGTGCGCCGTGATGCTAACGAAAAAGTGAAAGCTTTGCTGAAAGATAAAGAGATCAGTGAAGATGAAGACCGCCGTTCTCAGGATGATATCCAAAAACTGACCGATGCTTTTATCAAGAAAGTTGATACTGCATTAGCGGCTAAAGAAGCTGAGTTGATGGATTTCTAATTCTGACTGACAAAAAACAGAGCGTCGCTTAGGTGGCGCTTTGTTTTTAGCAGGATCACTATTTTGCCGATTCACTAGGTTAGTAGAGTCATGCGATATCGGCAGTAATACGCTATAAAATTGGGCCGAGGATATTTATTAGACCACCTGTTATTCGGGTCGGTTGCGCTCTCGCCTATCATAAAAACAGTTATTCAGAGCACTCTCATGAAGCAACTGACTATTCTTGGTTCTACTGGCTCCATCGGTAACAGCACTTTGGGTGTTGTCCGCGCTAATCCCGAATTATTCAACGTTACTGCACTTGTGGCTGGTCGCAATGTCGAGCAGATGGCAATGCAATGCCTCGAGTTTTCTCCTCGCTATGCCGCGATGTCAGATGAAATATCGGCCAAAGCGTTGCGCCAGTTATTGGCTGAGCACGGTTCGAAAACCGAAGTTTTTCATGGTGAAAAAGCGGCCGGTGAACTGGCTGCGTTAGACGATATTGATCAAGTGATGGCGGCAATTGTCGGTGTGGCAGGCCTGTCTTCAACGCTGGCGGCTATTCGTGCAGGTAAACAGGTATTACTGGCTAACAAAGAGTCACTGATTACCTGCGGCAAGCTTTTCATGGATGAAGTGAAACACAGCCATGCACAACTGCTGCCAATCGACAGCGAACATAATGCGATTTTTCAGAGTTTACCTGAGAAAATTCAGCGTAAACTAGGCTACTCTTCACTAAGTGAGAATGGCGTCTCGCGCATTATTTTAACTGGCTCGGGTGGCCCACTACGTGAAATACCTTTATCGCAATTTGCCGATGTCACACCAGATCAGGCTTGTGCTCATCCAAACTGGTCTATGGGGCGCAAAATTTCAGTCGACTCTGCGACTATGATGAATAAAGGGCTTGAATATATCGAGGCCCGTTGGTTATTTAATGCCAGCGCAGAGCAGGTAGAGGTTATTTTACATCCTCAATCTGTCATTCACTCGATGGTGCGTTATCACGATGGTAGTGTACTGGCCCAGATGGGGACCCCAGACATGCGTACCCCGATTGCACATGCGATGGCGTACCCAATGCGGGTTAATTCTGGTGTTGCACCACTCGATTTTTGCCAGATACGCGAACTGACGTTCGCTGCGCCGGATTATCAGCGTTATCCTTGCCTAAAATTGGCAATCGATGCTTCTAATGCAGGCCAGGCAGCAACGACGGCACTGAATGCCGCGAACGAAATATCCGTTATGGCATTTTTAGCTTCACGCATTCGTTTCACTGATATTGCAGCCATCAACCTTAGGGTTGTGGAACAGTTATCATTGGCTGAACCCACTAGTGTGGATGAGGTGCTGATCATTGATCGTCAAGCCCGTGATACGGCAGCTCAAGCAATAGAAAAATTGAATCATTAAGTTGTATTGGCTGTTTTGGGAATTTGTTAGGGCAAGGCTGAGATGGTATAGTCTGCACCGTCAATAGATAGATAGACTGTTGATTAGTGGCCCAATAGGTATTTAAACCGTCTATTTTGGCTGTCACTTAAGAAGCCGTGACTTGGTACACGGCTTTTTTTGTGGGCTTACTGCCTAATGTTCGGGACGAACAATTGATTTATTGAGGAAATGAGTTCGCATTATGTCGTCTGTAAATGAAGATAGGGCTAACTTGTGCCCCCTGATTCCGCGTCATGTCGCTATCATTATGGATGGTAATGGGCGTTGGGCTAAAAATCGGGGTAAATTAAGGGTCTTCGGTCATAAAGCGGGAGTGAAATCAGTTCGTCGTGCAGTAAGTTTTGCTGCCAATCATCATTTGGATGCGCTCACGCTTTATGCTTTCAGTAGTGAAAACTGGAATCGCCCTGCTCAGGAAGTCACCGCTCTGATGGAGCTTTTTGTTCGTGCGCTGGACAGTGAAGTAAAAAGTCTGCATAAACATAATGTTCGTTTATCTGTTATTGGTGATATCAGTCGATTTAGTGAACGTTTACAACAACGGATCCGTCGCTCAGAAGCGCTAACTGCCGACAATGACGGTCTGAAACTCAACATCGCTGCCAATTATGGTGGCCGTTGGGATATTATTCAGGGTGTGCGCCATCTAGCTGAGCAAGTACAGCAAGGTGAGTTGCAGCCCACAGATATCAGTGAAGAATCGCTAAACTCGCATATCTGCCTGCATGAGCAATCTGAGGTGGATTTAGTGATCAGAACCGGTGGTGAACATCGCATCAGTAATTTTTTGTTATGGCAAATTGCCTATGCTGAACTTTACTTTACTGATGTACTCTGGCCTGATTTTGATGAACATGTCTTTGAAGGTGCGCTGAATGCATTTGCACAACGCGAGCGTCGCTTCGGGGGAACTACACCTATCGATGCCACTGCATCCTAGGGGGAACTTTTGCTGAAGTATCGTCTCATAACTGCTTTGATTTTGATTCCGGTTGTCATTGGTGCCCTGTTCCTGCTTCCGCCGGTTGGTTTTGCTATTGTTACTCTCTTTGTCTGTATGCTTGCAGCCTGGGAGTGGGGGCAATTAGCTGGGTTCGCCAGTCGTTCTCAGCGTATTTGGTTAGCCATACTTTGTGGTTTTCTACTGATCTCAATGCTGCTTAGCCTTCCTGCCTATCAGCATTCTGCTCATCTACCACAAGTGAGTGTCCCTCTCTGGCTCTCTATGGGCTGGTGGGTCGCAGCATTGCTGTTGGTGCTTACTTACCCACGCTCTGCGGCGTTGTGGCGCGATTCACGTCTGTTACGTATAATTTTCGGCGTTCTGACTATTGTTCCCTTTTTCTGGGGCATGGTGGCATTACGTCAGTATGGTTATGAGCAGAACCACCATATCGGCGCCTGGTGGCTGCTGTATGTGATGCTTTTGGTATGGGGTGCGGATTCTGGCGCTTACATGTTTGGTAAATTATTCGGTAAACATAAATTAGCGCCTAAAGTATCACCAGGTAAAACCTGGGAAGGATTAATTGGCGGTTTACTGACATCAGCTCTGATATCATGGTTGTTCGGTCGTTATGCTCCGTTGGATATCATCCCGGAAAAACTGTTAATCTGTTCCGTGGTGGCTGCATTGGCCTCAGTACTTGGCGATTTGACCGAAAGTATGTTTAAACGTGAAGCGGGAATCAAAGACAGTGGTCATCTGATTCCTGGTCATGGTGGGATACTGGATCGTATCGATAGCCTGACCGCAGCTGTGCCGGTATTTGCCTGCTTAATGCTGTTAGTGTTTTAATCCGTCACTGACGGGGAGTTTAGGGAATATGATGAGCATACTCTGGAGCCTGGCCGCGTTTATTATCGCACTGGGGATCTTAATTACAGTGCATGAGTTCGGTCACTTTTGGGTGGCGCGGCGCTGTGGTGTCCGTGTCGAACGCTTTTCGATTGGTTTCGGTAAAGCGCTGTGGCGTCGGACGGATCGTCAAGGTACCGAGTATGTTATCGCCCTTATCCCGCTGGGCGGCTATGTTAAGATGCTAGATGAGCGTGTTGAAGCTGTTGCTCCTGAGCTTCGTCATCAATCTTTTAATAATAAAACTGTTTTGCAACGCGCGGCAATCGTCAGCGCGGGCCCTATTGCCAACTTCCTTTTTGCTGTCATTGCTTACTGGCTGGTGTTTATCATTGGTGTGCCAAGTGTGCGCCCGGTAGTGGGTGACATTTCGCCACAATCCATTGCTGCACAAGCCAATATTTCTCCAGGAATGGAACTTAAGTCTGTAGATGGTATCGAAACGCCTGACTGGGATTCTGTTCGTTTGGCCCTCGTCGGCAAAATCGGTGATAAACAAACACAGGTGGGTGTGGCACCATTTGGTTCTGCTAATGTGGTGCAAAAGACACTGGATCTGCAACAGTGGCAGTTCGAGCCTGATAAGCAAGATCCTGTCGTGGCGTTGGGTATTATTCCACGAGGCCCGCAGATTGAATCTGTCTTGGCTGAAGTTCAAACCGGGTCTGCGGCACAAAAGGCAGGTTTACAAGCAGGGGATAGGATAGTTAAAGTTGGTGGTCAGCCACTGGATCGTTGGCAAACATTTGTTTTACAGGTTCGTGATAACCCCGGTAAGCCACTGGTGTTAGATATTGAAAGGGGTGGTACCCCCTTGTCTTTAACCTTAATACCAGATACAAAATCGGTTGGAGAAAACCGCAATGAAGGTTTTGCGGGTGTAGTGCCGAAAGTTATACCGCTTCCGGATGAATATAGAACGATTCGCCAATATGGCCCGTTCACGGCACTCTACCAAGCTGGGGATAAAACCTGGCAGTTGATGCGGTTGACGGTAGGCATGTTGGGTAAACTGATTACTGGTGATGTTAAACTGAATAACTTGAGTGGCCCGATATCTATTGCACAAGGCGCTGGGGTTTCAGCTGAGTACGGATTGGTGTATTACCTGATGTTTTTGGCACTAATCAGTGTCAACTTGGGCATTATCAATTTGTTCCCGTTACCGGTATTAGATGGTGGACATCTGCTCTTCCTGGCGATAGAAAAGCTGAAGGGTGGGCCGGTTTCTGAGCGAGTACAGGACTTCAGTTATCGCATCGGCTCGATTTTGCTGGTGTTATTAATGGGGCTTGCACTTTTCAATGATTTCTCCCGTCTTTAACGGCTGGGGATAGGTTAGGAAGAACGCATAACAACGATGGCGATGAAAAAGTTGCTCATAGCGTCGCTGCTGTTTGGCAGCGCCACCGTATACGGTGCAGACGGGTTCGTAGTGAAAGATATTCATTTCGAAGGCCTGCAACGGGTCGCCGTCGGTGCGGCGTTACTTAATATGCCGGTTCGCGTAGGCGATACCGTCAGTGATGATGACATCGGTAAAACTATCCGTGCGTTGTTTGCTACAGGCAACTTCGAGGACGTTCGTGTCCTGCGCGATGGTGATACGCTGATTGTTCAAGTCAAAGAACGCCCAACGATTGCCAGCATCACTTTCTCCGGTAACAAAGCGGTGAAAGATGACATGCTTAAGCAGAATCTGGAAGCCTCTGGCGTCCGGGTTGGCGAAGCCCTGGACCGTACCACTATATCCAGCATTGAAAAAGGACTCGAAGACTTCTACTACAGTGTGGGTAAATACAGCGCTTCAGTGAAGGCTGTTGTTACACCGCTACCGCGTAATCGTGTTGATATCAAACTGGTCTTTACCGAAGGTGTCTCTGCAAAAATTCAGCAGATTAACATCGTAGGTAACCACAGTTTCACAACTGATGAGCTTATCTCACGCTTCCAATTGCGTGATGAAGTGCCATGGTGGAACGTGGTTGGTGATCGTAAATATCAGAAGCAGAAGCTAGCCGGTGATCTCGAAATCTTGCGCAGCTTCTACTTAGATCGCGGTTACGCCCGATTTAATATCGATTCTACTCAGGTGAGTTTGACGCCAGATAAAAAAGGCATCTATATCACCATCAACATTACCGAAGGCGATCAATACAAGCTTAATAGCGTTGTTGTGAGCGGTAATCTTGCAGGGCATCAATCTGAAGCGGATAAGCTGGCAGCGATTGAACCGGGTGAATTGTTTAACGGCAGTAAAGTCACACGCATTGAAGAAGACATCAAGAAGATGTTGGGCCGCTATGGCTATGCTTATCCGCGTGTGGTCTCTCAACCAGAAATTAACGATGCTGATAAAACAGTCAAACTGCATATCAACGTAGATGCGGGTAACCGTTTCTATGTCCGCAATGTTCGTTTCGAAGGTAATGACACCAGTAAAGACTCCGTATTGCGCCGTGAAATGCGCCAGATGGAAGGTGCATGGTTGGGTAATGATCAGGTCGAAGCGGGCAAAGAACGTTTAAACCGTCTGGGCTATTTCGAAACCGTTGATGTTGAAACTCAACGTGTTCCAGGAACTGCTGATCAGGTCGATGTCACTTATAAAGTCAAGGAACGCAATACCGGTAGTTTAAACTTTGGTATTGGTTACGGCACAGAAAGTGGTGTCAGCTTCCAGGTTGGGGTTCAGCAAGATAACTGGTTGGGTACTGGTAATACCGTCGGTATTAATGGTACGAAGAACGACTATCAGACTTATGCTGAATTTACCTTAACTGACCCTTACTTCACCGTTGATGGTGTAAGTCTGGGCGGGCGTATCTTCTATAATGATTTTAAAGCAGATAACGCAGACCTGTCTGGCTATACCAACAGCAGTTATGGTATTGACGGTACTTTAGGCTTCCCAATTAATGAGAATAACTCATTACGGGTTGGTTTAGGTTACGTCCATAACTCCCTGTCTGACATGGAACCACAAGTCGCGATGTGGCGATATCTTGACTCTGTTGGTCAAGATCCTAATCTGACTGATCGTGCCAGCTTCACAGCGGATGACTTCACACTGAATCTGGGTTGGACTTATAACAACCTTGACCGTGGTTTCTTCCCAACGTCAGGGGTTAAATCATCAGTTAATACCAAAGTGACGGTACCTGGCTCTGATAACGAGTTCTATAAAATCACTTTCGATACATCTGCTTACCAACCGTTAGATGAAGATCATTCATGGGTGCTCTTAGGCCGTGGTCGCTTGGGTTATGGCGACGGTATCGGTTCGAAAGAGATGCCATTCTATGAGAACTTCTATGCCGGTGGTTCCAGCACTGTCCGTGGTTTCCGATCAAATAATATCGGTCCTAAAGCGGCATACTATAATGCTAATGGGACCATCAGAGATTCAACCGATGCGGTTGGTGGTAACGCGATGGCGGTGGCCAGTTTAGAACTGATTACACCGACGCCGTTTATCAGTGAAAAATACTCAAACTCTGTACGGACCTCCTTCTTCATTGACTCAGGTACTGTATGGGATACTAACTGGGAAAATACCGCACTGACGCGTGCTGCTGGTGTACCTGATTACAGTAAGGCGAGTAATATTCGTGTGTCTGCCGGTGTGTCATTACAATGGATGTCGCCATTGGGTCCATTAGTGTTCTCATATGCTAAACCGGTTAAAGATTACGAAGGTGATAAGTCAGAGCAATTCCAGTTTAACATTGGTAAGACTTGGTAATTGATTGGCAAAGTAGTTCTGAATTTTAAAGACAGCACTGGTAGTTGAAATAACCTAAGGTAGCGCTAGTGAGTTTGGCGCTATTTTAGGCACTATTCAGTATTAAGTGCACTTCAAGGTGTCTCTGACACAAACGGGTAATGGTAAGGAGTTTATAGTGAAAAAGTGGTTGTGTGCCGCAGGTCTTGGTTTAGCATTGGCAGCTTCTGCCAGCGTTCAAGCCGCTGACAAGATTGCTATTGTTAACGTTTCCAGCATTTTCCAACAATTACCTGCGCGTGAAACCGTAGCTAAGCAGCTGGAGAATGAATTCAAAGGCCGTGCAACCGAACTGCAAGGAATGGAGCGCGACCTGCAAACTAAAATGCAGAAGCTGCAACGTGACGGTTCTACCATGAAAGCCAGTGATCGTACCAAGCTGGAAAGCGACGTAATGAAACAGCGTGAAACTTTCTCTACTAAAGCCCAGGCTTTTGAGCAAGATAATCGCCGTCGTCAGATGGAAGAGCGTAACAAAATTCTGAGCCGTATTCAGGATGCTGTTAAATCTGTTGCTAGCAAAGGTGGTTATGATGTGGTGATTGATGCAAATGCTGTTGCATATGCAGACCCTTCTAAAGATATCACTGCTGACGTGCTGAAACAGGTTAAATAAAACATGCCTTCAATTCGACTGGCTGATTTAGCTCAGCAGTTGGATGCACAGGTGTACGGTGATGGCGATCTCGTCATCACCGGCATCGCTTCTATGCATTCCGCCGAGCCTTCGCAAATCACGTTTTTGTCAAATAGCCGCTATCAAGAACAACTCGCTACTTGTAATGCAGGT